>NZ_CP115031.1:0-4696996 GCF_014596835.2 Citrobacter sp. C6_1
GTGTCACTTTCGCTTTGGCAGCAGTGTCTTGCCCGATTGCAGGATGAGTTACCAGCCACAGAATTCAGTATGTGGATACGCCCGTTGCAGGCGGAACTGAGCGATAACACGCTGGCTTTGTATGCGCCAAACCGTTTCGTGCTCGATTGGGTAAGGGATAAATACCTCAATAATATTAATGGATTGCTGAATAATTTCTGCGGAGCGGATGCCCCACAGCTGCGTTTTGAAGTCGGCACTAAACCTGTCACGCAAACGCTGAAGACGCCGGTGAATAACATCGTTACGCCTGCGCATGTGGCTCAACAAGTTCAACCGCAACGCGTCGCTCCGGCGGCGCGCCCCGGCTGGGATAACGTCCCGGCTCCGGCAGAACCTACCTATCGTTCTAACGTCAACGTCAAACACACGTTTGATAACTTCGTTGAAGGTAAATCTAACCAACTGGCGCGCGCGGCGGCACGTCAGGTGGCGGACAATCCTGGCGGCGCCTACAATCCGTTATTCCTTTATGGCGGTACAGGCCTGGGTAAAACCCACCTGCTGCACGCTGTCGGTAACGGCATTATGGCGCGAAAGCCGAATGCCAAAGTGGTGTATATGCACTCCGAGCGTTTTGTGCAGGACATGGTTAAAGCCCTGCAAAACAATGCGATCGAAGAGTTTAAACGCTACTACCGTTCCGTTGACGCGCTGCTGATTGACGATATCCAATTCTTCGCGAATAAAGAACGATCGCAGGAAGAGTTTTTCCACACCTTCAACGCCTTGTTGGAGGGTAATCAGCAGATCATCCTGACATCGGATCGCTATCCGAAGGAGATCAACGGCGTTGAAGATCGTCTGAAATCCCGCTTCGGCTGGGGACTGACTGTCGCGATCGAACCGCCTGAGCTGGAAACACGCGTCGCGATCCTGATGAAAAAGGCTGACGAAAATGACATTCGTCTGCCGGGTGAAGTGGCGTTCTTTATCGCCAAGCGTCTACGCTCTAACGTGCGTGAACTGGAAGGCGCACTGAACCGCGTGATCGCCAACGCTAACTTTACTGGCCGGGCGATTACTATCGATTTCGTGCGTGAAGCGCTGCGCGATCTGCTGGCTTTGCAGGAAAAGCTGGTCACCATCGACAATATTCAAAAGACGGTGGCAGAGTATTACAAAATCAAAATTGCGGATCTGCTTTCTAAGCGTCGATCTCGTTCGGTAGCACGTCCGCGTCAGATGGCGATGGCGCTGGCAAAAGAGCTCACTAACCACAGTCTGCCGGAAATTGGCGACGCGTTTGGTGGGCGTGACCATACTACCGTGCTTCATGCCTGCCGTAAGATTGAGCAGTTGCGTGAAGAAAGCCATGATATTAAAGAAGATTTCTCCAATTTAATCAGAACATTATCTTCGTGACGCTATGAAATTTACCGTTGAACGTGAACATTTATTAAAACCGCTTCAGCAGGTCAGCGGCCCGCTGGGTGGACGTCCTACACTGCCGATCCTCGGAAACTTGCTGCTGCAGGTTGCTGACGGCACCCTTTCGCTTACCGGTACCGATCTCGAAATGGAGATGGTGGCGCGCGTGGCGCTGATCCAGCCTCATGAACCTGGTGCGACCACCGTTCCGGCGCGTAAATTCTTCGATATTTGCCGTGGATTACCAGAAGGGGCGGAAATTGCCGTTCAACTGGAAGGCGACCGTATGCTGGTGCGTTCTGGCCGCAGCCGTTTCTCGCTGTCTACGCTGCCTGCCGCCGACTTCCCGAATCTGGACGACTGGCAGAGCGAAGTCGAATTCACCCTGCCACAGGCGACAATGAAGCGCCTGATTGAAGCCACGCAGTTTTCGATGGCGCATCAGGACGTGCGTTACTACTTAAACGGCATGCTGTTTGAAACCGAAGGGGAAGAGTTGCGTACCGTGGCGACCGACGGTCACCGCCTGGCGGTCTGTTCAATGCCTGTCGGTCAGCCGTTGCCTAGCCATTCGGTGATCGTACCGCGTAAAGGTGTGATTGAACTGATGCGTATGCTCGACGGCGGCGATAACCCGCTGCGCGTGCAGATTGGCAGCAACAACATTCGTGCGCACGTGGGTGATTTCATCTTTACCTCCAAGCTGGTTGACGGTCGTTTCCCGGATTATCGCCGCGTATTGCCGAAGAATCCGGACAAACATCTGGAAGCCGGTTGCGATATCCTCAAGCAGGCGTTTGCTCGTGCGGCGATCCTCTCTAACGAGAAATTCCGCGGCGTGCGTCTGTATGTCAGTGAAAACCAGCTCAAAATCACCGCTAATAACCCGGAGCAGGAAGAAGCCGAAGAAATTCTGGATGTCTCCTATCCTGGTACAGAACTGGAAATCGGCTTTAACGTTAGCTACGTACTGGACGTTCTGAACGCGCTGAAGTGCGAAAACGTGCGTATTCTGCTGACCGATTCCGTCTCCAGCGTACAAATTGAAGATGCAGCCAGCCAGAGCGCGGCTTACGTTGTTATGCCAATGAGACTGTAATGTCGCTGACCCGCCTGTTGATCCGCGATTTTCGCAATATCGAAAATGCGGATCTCGCTTTATCTCCCGGCTTTAACTTTCTGGTTGGCGCGAACGGCAGCGGCAAAACCAGCGTGCTGGAAGCCATCTATACGCTCGGCCATGGTCGGGCGTTTCGCAGTTTGCAGATTGGCCGTGTGATTCGCCACGAACAGGGATCGTTTGTTTTACACGGTCGTTTGCAGGGTGATGAGCGTGAGACGTCGATTGGTCTGACGAAAGACAAACTGGGCGACAGCAAAGTGCGCATTGACGGCACCGACGGGCACAAGGTTGCGGAACTGGCGCACCTGATGCCGATGCAGCTGATAACGCCTGAAGGGTTTACTTTACTCAATGGCGGCCCCAAATACAGAAGAGCATTTCTTGACTGGGGATGCTTTCACAATGAAGCCGGATTTTTCACCGCCTGGAGCAACCTGAAGCGCCTGCTCAAGCAGCGCAATGCAGCGCTGCGCCAGGTGAGTCGTTATGAGCAACTGCGCCCGTGGGATAAAGAACTGATCCCACTGGCGGAACAAATCAGCACCTGGCGCGCGGAGTACAGCGCCGGTATCGCGCAGGATATGGCGGATACCTGCCAGCAGTTTCTTCCCGAGTTTTCTCTCTCCTTCTCTTTCCAGCGCGGCTGGGAGAAAGAGACAGATTACGCCGAAGTGCTGGAACGCAGTTTTGAACGCGATCGCATGTTGACCTACACCGCGCACGGCCCGCATAAGGCGGATTTCCGCATTCGCGCCGACGGTGCGCCGGTGGAAGACACGTTGTCGCGTGGGCAGCTAAAGCTGCTGATGTGCGCCTTACGTCTGGCGCAAGGGGAGTTCCTGACCCGCGAAAGCGGACGGCGCTGCCTGTACCTGATAGATGATTTTGCCTCTGAACTGGATGATGCGCGTCGTGGGCTGCTGGCCAGCCGCTTAAAAGCCACGCAATCTCAGGTCTTTGTCAGCGCAATCAGCGCTGAACACGTTATGGACATGTCCGATGAAAATTCGAAGATGTTTACCGTGGAAAAGGGTAAAATAACGGATTAACCCAAGATAAAATGAGCGAGAAACGTTGATGTCGAATTCTTATGACTCCTCCAGTATCAAAGTCCTGAAAGGACTGGATGCGGTGCGTAAGCGCCCGGGTATGTATATCGGCGACACGGATGACGGCACTGGTCTGCACCACATGGTATTCGAGGTGGTAGATAACGCTATCGACGAAGCGCTCGCGGGTCACTGTAAAGATATCGTGGTAACGATTCACGCTGATAACTCCGTGTCCGTTACCGATGATGGCCGTGGTATCCCAACCGGTATTCACCCGGAAGAGGGCGTTTCGGCGGCGGAGGTTATCATGACCGTTCTGCACGCAGGCGGTAAATTTGATGATAACTCCTATAAAGTTTCCGGTGGTCTGCACGGCGTAGGTGTTTCCGTCGTTAACGCCCTGTCGCAGAAACTGGAGTTGGTGATTCGTCGTGAAGGCAAAGTGCATCAGCAAACTTACGTGCACGGTGTGCCGCAGGCGCCGCTGGCGGTAACTGGCGAAACAGAAATGACGGGGACTCAGGTACGTTTCTGGCCAAGCCACGAAACCTTTACCAACGTCGTTGAGTTCGAATACGACATTCTGGCGAAGCGTCTACGCGAGCTGTCATTCCTGAACTCCGGTGTGTCTATCCGTCTGCGCGATAAGCGCGACGGCAAAGAAGACCATTTCCACTACGAAGGCGGCATCAAGGCGTTTGTTGAATACCTCAACAAAAACAAAACGCCGATCCACCCGAATATCTTCTACTTCTCCACCGAAAAAGACGGTATCGGCGTGGAAGTTGCGCTGCAGTGGAACGATGGTTTCCAGGAAAACATCTACTGCTTCACCAACAACATTCCGCAGCGTGACGGCGGTACTCACCTTGCAGGCTTCCGTGCGGCGATGACCCGTACCCTGAACGCCTACATGGACAAAGAAGGCTACAGCAAAAAAGCCAAAGTCAGCGCCACCGGTGATGATGCCCGTGAAGGCCTGATTGCCGTTGTATCCGTGAAGGTACCGGATCCGAAATTCTCCTCCCAGACCAAAGACAAGCTGGTCTCTTCTGAGGTGAAATCGGCGGTAGAACAGCAGATGAACGAACTGCTGAGTGAATACCTGCTGGAAAACCCGTCTGACGCGAAAATCGTCGTCGGTAAAATTATTGATGCGGCACGTGCCCGCGAAGCGGCACGTCGCGCGCGTGAAATGACCCGCCGTAAAGGTGCGCTGGACTTAGCGGGTCTGCCGGGCAAACTGGCGGACTGTCAGGAACGCGACCCGGCTCACTCTGAACTGTACCTGGTGGAAGGGGACTCAGCGGGCGGCTCTGCGAAGCAGGGACGTAACCGTAAGAACCAGGCGATTCTGCCGCTGAAGGGTAAAATTCTTAACGTTGAGAAGGCGCGCTTCGACAAGATGCTCTCTTCTCAGGAAGTGGCGACGCTGATCACCGCGCTGGGCTGTGGCATCGGTCGTGACGAGTACAACCCGGACAAACTGCGCTATCACAGCATCATCATCATGACCGATGCGGACGTCGATGGCTCGCACATCCGTACGTTGCTGTTGACCTTCTTCTATCGTCAGATGCCGGAAATCGTGGAACGCGGTCACGTGTATATTGCGCAACCACCGCTGTACAAAGTGAAGAAAGGCAAGCAGGAACAGTACATCAAAGACGATGAAGCGATGGATCAGTACCAGATCTCTATCGCCCTTGATGGTGCCACGCTGCACACCAATGCCCACGCCCCGGCGCTGGCGGGTGAGGCGCTGGAAAAACTGGTTTCTGAATACAACGCGACGCAGAAAATGATTGGCCGTATGGAACGTCGTTTCCCGAAAGCGTTGTTGAAAGAACTTGTTTATCAGCCGACGCTGGCTGAAGCCGATCTCGCTGATGAAGCGAAAGTCACTGCCTGGGTTTCTCAGCTGGTCAACGTGCTGAATGAAAAAGAAATGCATGGCAGCACCTGGAACAGTTTTGTGCGTAAAGACGCTGAACTGAACCTGTTCGAACCGGTGATCCGCGTGCGTACCCACGGCGTTGATACCGACTATCCGCTGGACCACGAGTTTGTGACCGGCGGCGAATACCGTCGTATCTGCACGCTGGGTGAGAAACTACGTGGCTTGATCGAAGACGATGCGTTTATCGAACGTGGCGAGCGTCGTCAGCCGGTTGCCAGCTTCGAGCAGGCGCTGGACTGGCTGGTGAAAGAGTCCCGTCGTGGCCTTGCGATTCAGCGTTATAAAGGTCTGGGCGAGATGAACCCGGAACAGCTGTGGGAAACTACTATGGATCCGGAAAGCCGTCGCATGCTGCGCGTTACCGTGAAGGATGCGATTGCCGCCGACCAGTTGTTCACCACGCTGATGGGCGATGCCGTTGAACCACGTCGCGCGTTTATCGAAGAGAACGCCCTGAAAGCGGCGAACATCGATATCTAACATGTACCTCAGGCCTGCTCCTGTAGGCCTGATAAGCGCAGCGCCATCAGGCAGTTCGTCTGCGTTTGCCGGATGGCGGCTCAGGCCTTATCCGGCCTACCATCGATTGTCAAAAGGGGGATCCCGATTCCCCTTCCCATCCCCCTTTTCGTAGCTGTTTTTTGAGCGGAATCGCGTTAGCATGAGGATGGACTCATTTATTCCGGGGAACTCATGGCTATCAAACTTATTGCTATCGACATGGATGGCACACTTCTGCTGCCCGATCACACCATTTCACCTGCGGTCAAAACGGCGATTGCCGCGGCACGCGCGCGTGGCGTAAATGTGGTGCTGACCACGGGGCGCCCCTATGCCGGCGTCCACAGCTATTTGAAAGAACTGCACATGGAACAGCCCGGTGACTACTGTATTACCTATAACGGGGCGCTGGTGCAGAAAGCCGGGGATGGCAGTACCGTGGCGCAAACCGCGTTAAGCTATGACGATTATCGCTATCTGGAGCAGCTCTCCCGGGAAGTTGGATCGCATTTCCACGCCCTCGATCGCAATACGCTGTACACCGCCAATCGTGATATCAGCTACTACACGGTGCATGAATCGTTTGTCGCGACCATTCCGCTGGTGTTCTGTGAAGCCGAGAAAATGGATCCAGAAACCCAGTTCCTGAAAGTGATGATGATTGACGAGCCGGAGATCCTCGATAAAGCCATCTCGCGCATCCCAGCAGAAGTCAAAGAGAAGTACACCGTGCTGAAAAGTGCGCCGTACTTCCTCGAAATTCTCGATAAACGCGTCAATAAAGGCACTGGCGTAAAATCGCTGGCCGATGCGTTAGGAATTAAAGCCGAAGAGGTGATGGCGATTGGCGATCAGGAAAACGACATCGCGATGATTGAATACGCGGGCGTGGGCGTTGCCATGGACAACGCTATTCCATCAGTCAAAGAAATCGCCAACTTCGTGACCAAATCCAACCTTGAAGATGGCGTCGCGTACGCCATTGAGAAGTTTGCGCTGCAATAAGATGTTATGGGCAAATGCTTTGCTGCATTTGCCCGGTGTTTTTATCGTCAATAATGGTTTCTTCAACCTGTGGAATATGTGCCACGCCGCTGCGCATTATCCATTTACGCGAAAATGCTGATGTGAGCGCCCGGCTTTTAAGGATTTTGCCATACAGTTTGAGACGTATTTTACGGGTAGCTTTGCGGTAAGCGAGATTCATATCTGGCGCATCCCGTAGCAGTACTGATTTGAGGATCTCCGCGCTGTCCAGCGCATAGCTAATCCCTTCCAGCGAACTGGCGCTAATAAAACCGGCCGCTTCACCAATCAAAAATGCGTTGTCCTCTCCGCAGACAAAGTCTTTCCAGCGTGAGGGGAACAGCACCGTACATTTTTCACTTTTCACCGGTTTACCGAACTGGAAATGGAACGCTTTCAGCTTCTCCTTCAGCGCGTCAAAGCGTGCCTGTCCGTCCTTCATGGGGTAGGCGCCACCAAAGATAAAATAGCCATCTTTGCTGATACTCCATGAATAACAGTCAGTTGCGTCGTTATCAAAAATACAGGAATAGAACGGCACAGGATGCTTTTCTGCAAACCATTGTTGAATAGCGACATATTTACGAATTTGATGCTGGGGGTAGAGATGACGGCGCACCAGTGAATTCGCACCGTCGGCCCCGACCAGATAACGCGCGGTGATCTGCTGCTCCCAACCGTCGGCGCGGAAAATAACATGCCATTTATCGCCCTCGCGCCAGATTTTTCGACACAAGCTGTCGTGATACACCTGTACATCGTCGGGAATGAGCGATTTAAGCCATAAATCAAACGCATGGCGGTTGATGTTTATGTAACTTCGCTGATAGTTACGCGTCAAAGAGGCTGCAACATCAACCGTTTTAACGCTAAAAATCTGCGGATTGGCGATGACATCAACGGGTAAGGTTATCCCATCGCGGATAAACGAACGCTGGGCATCCGGGGCCAGCAGACCGCCACAGGGTTTCGTGAAACCTTCGTTGCCGCACTGACGTTTTTTATCCAACGTGATCACGCGCATTTTTCCGCTCAACTGCCGCGCCAGCGCTGCGCCTGCCGGACCTAATCCGATAATCGCCACGTCAAAATGTTCCATCTTTCTGTCCGCAAAAATGAAGATGGCGATACGCTAAAGCCTGAAAGTGAAGTGCTTGTGAAGTATGATTGCTGAAATCGTCTTGTATCAGGGCATTCCATGAAGCAAATCACCTTTACGCCGCGTAATCATCAGCTTACCAATATCAATACCTGGACACCGGACAGCCAGTGGCTGGTTTTTGATGTGCGTCCTTCCGGTGCATCGTTTACCGGTGAGACGATTGAACGCGTCAATATTCACACCGGCGAGGTGGCGGTGATTTATCGCGCGACGCAGGAGGCACACGTCGGCGTGGTGACCGTTCATCCAAAGTCTGAAAAATATGTGTTTATTCACGGCCCTGAAAATCCAGATGAATCATGGCATTACGACTTCCATCATCGCCGTGGTGTGATTGCGGACCAGACCGCAGTGGCGAATCTGGATGCGATGGATATTACCGCTCCGTATACCCCAGGCGCGCTGCGTGGCGGTAGTCATGTGCATGTCTTTAGTCCGAACGGTGAGTTTGTTAGCTTCACCTACAACGACCATGTGCTGCATGAGCGTTCTCCGGCACTGGATTTACGTAACGTTGGTGTGGCTGTTCCCTATGGCTCAGTGACTGTGTCAGCTGATCACCCGCGTGAGTACAGCGGTAGCCACTGGTGTGTGCTGGTCAGTCAGACAACGCCGAAACCCAAACCGGGCAGCGATGAGATTAACCGTGCTTATGAAGAGGGTTGGGTAGGAAATCATACGCTGGCCTTTATCGGCGATACGTTGTCTGTCAGTGGCGAAAAAGTACCGGAACTGTTTATCGTTGATTTGCCACGCCATGAAAGCGGCTGGAAACAGCCTGGCGAGGCACCTCTGGAGGGAACGGAATCAACAATGCCTGCGCCACCAGCCGGCATCGTTCAGCGCCGCCTGACGTTTACTCACGATCGCGCCTTCCCGGGGCTGGTGAATCAACCACGCCACTGGGTACGCAGCAATCCACAGGCAGACGAAATTGCGTTTCTGATGCGTGATGACAACGGTATCGTGCAGTTATGGCTCATTACCGTGCTAGGGGGGAAGCTGCGTCAACTAACCCGGAGCGCCACGGATATTCAGTCGGCATTCAACTGGCATCCGTCGGGTCGATGGTTGGGATTTGTGCTGGAAAACCGAATTGCCTGCTGCGATGCGCAGACGGGAGAGATTGAGTTTTTAACGACCAGCCATGGCAACCCACCTTCAGCAGATGCGATTGTCTTCTCTCCTGATGGCCGACAGGTTGCATGGATGGAAGACGTCGACGGTTTCCGCCAGCTATGGGTGACAGAAACCGGACGTTAACTTAAGGCGCAGGCATTTGAGCCGGGGGGATAACGGCGTTGGTGGCTTGCGTTCTCTCCTCGCTCTTTTCTACGCGAGATCGAACCGAGTTATCTTTGCGAAAGAGATCCCACGGGAGCAGTACCGTATCCAGAACCGCAGTAAAAGGCATATCCAGAATAGCCAACGACTTTGTTCCCCAGTTCGTATCGCTATCGCCAATCATTGTGGCGCTGGCACGGGTGCCTGGATAGGTACCTTCTTTCCCTCCGGTATGTGACATCACGCTGGAGCAGCCGCTGATAAAAACCATCCCGCTGCACATCATCAGTGTTAACACCATTTTTTTTATCATCATTATTTCATCTGCTAATCATCGTGTTTGCAGGGTGAGTTAAAGCGATCCGTTGCGAAAATAACATCACCATCTTGTCGCACTGTGGCGGCAATCGCGATTTAACGATAACGACTGCTCCCCCCAGTGTATGCAATAGACAACAAACTGCAAAAAAAGTCAGAGGAGTACGCTTGAAAAGTTTGTATTAAGACCCATTTTTAGGGTGTAGACAAATGAAGGGCATGCCTGATGGGTGTCCTGGCTACCTGACCTGTCCAAGATGGAAGGTCCAACATTCTCGCTGATTTCAGGAGCTATTGATTATGCGTAACTTTGATTTATCCCCGCTATACCGTTCTGCTATTGGATTTGATCGTCTGTTTAACCTGTTGGAAAACAACCAGGGCCAAAGCAATGGTGGCTACCCTCCGTACAACGTTGAGCTGGTAGACGAAAACCACTACCGCATTGCGATTGCCGTTGCGGGCTTTGCTGAAAGCGAGCTGGAAATTACCGCCCAGGATAATTTGCTGGTGGTGAAAGGCGCGCATGCGGACGAACAAAAAGAACGTACTTACCTGTACCAGGGCATTGCCGAACGCAACTTCGAACGCAAGTTCCAGTTAGCGGAGAACATCCACGTTCGCGGCGCAAACCTGGTAAACGGTCTGCTGTATATCGAGCTTGAGCGCGTGATTCCTGAAGCGAACAAACCGCGCCGCATCGAAATCAACTAATTTATCTGTCGGGCCGCTTGCGCGGCCCTGCTAAGCACAGGCTTGCCGTCAGGGAGCCGAAAGGTACTTACTCGCTTCTTAGAAGGAGAATATTATGCGTAACTACGATTTATCCCCACTGCTGCGTCAATGGATCGGTTTTGACAAACTGGCCAATGCATTACAAAACGCCGGTGAAAGCCAAAGCTTCCCACCCTATAACATCGAAAAGAGCGATGATAACCACTACCGCATTACCCTTGCGTTAGCCGGTTTCCGTCAGGAAGATTTGGATATTCAACTGGAAGGCACGCGTCTGACCGTAAAAGGTACGCCGCAGCAGCCGGAAAAAGAGACCAAATGGTTGCATCAGGGGCTGGTCACTCAATCATTCAGTCTGAGCTTTACGCTGGCTGAAAATATGGAAGTCTCCGGCGCAAGCTTCACCAATGGCTTGCTGCATATTGATTTAACCCGTAATGAGCCTGAAACCATTGCTCCACAACGTATCGCCATCAGCGAACGTCCCGCATTAAATAGCTAAATAGCTCCAGGCCTTTGCCCCGCCAGAAATGACGGGGCTTTTTTGTGCTTTACCCCCCATACATTGCGCTTGTACTCTGCGAGAATCCATTTACTTAATGATGTTATTCACAGGGAACAGAAGAATGAGTGATATAGCATTGACGGTCAGCGTTCTGGCATTGGTGGCGGTTGTCGGGTTATGGATCGGCAACATTAAAGTACGGGGCGTTGGTTTTGGCATCGGAGGCGTGCTGTTCGGCGGTATCATCGTCGGACACTTTGTCGATCAGGCAGGGATGACCCTGAGCGGCGATATGCTGCATTTTATTCAGGAATTTGGCCTGATACTCTTCGTCTATACCATCGGCATCCAGGTAGGGCCGGGTTTCTTTGCCTCACTGCGTGTTTCGGGACTGCGTCTGAACCTGTTTGCAGTGCTGATCGTGATTATCGGGGGGCTGGTCACCGCGCTTCTGCATAAGATCTTCGCTATTCCGCTGCCCGTGGTGCTGGGGATCTTCTCCGGCGCGGTCACCAATACGCCCGCACTGGGTGCCGGACAGCAAATTCTGCGCGATCTGGGTACGCCGGGGGATGTGGTCGATCAGATGGGGATGAGCTATGCCATGGCTTATCCTTTCGGTATTTGCGGTATTTTGCTCACGATGTGGCTGATGCGCCTCATTTTCCGCGTGAACGTTGAGTCCGAAGCTCAGCAGCATGAATCAACGCTGACCAACGGTCATACGCTGATTCAGACGATGAACATTCGTGTTGAAAACCCGAACCTCAATAATATGGCGATTCAGGATGTCCCCATTCTGAACAGCGACAAAATCATCTGTTCACGCCTGAAGCGAGATGAAACGTTAATGGTGCCGTCGCCGGGGACGATTATCCAGATGGGCGATCTGCTCCACCTGGTCGGACAGCCTGGCGATCTGCATAATGCGAAGGTGGTGATTGGGCAGGAAGTAGACACTTCACTGTCAACGCGGGGCACGGATTTGCGCGTTGAACGTGTCGTTGTGACCAACGAACAGGTGCTTGGCAAGCGGATCCGTGACCTGCACTTTAAAGAACGTTACGACGTGGTTATTTCCCGTCTGAACCGCGCGGGCGTTGAGCTGGTCGCCAGCAGCGACGCCAGCCTGCAATTCGGGGACATCCTCAATCTGGTAGGGCGTCCTTCGTCGATTGATGCCGTTGCCAATGTTGTGGGTAACGCGCAGCAAAAACTGCAGCAGGTGCAGATGCTGCCGGTATTTATCGGTATCGGACTAGGTGTTCTGCTGGGGTCAATCCCGCTGTTTATCCCCGGTTTCCCGGTGGCATTAAAACTGGGGTTGGCCGGTGGACCACTGATTATGGCGCTGATTTTGGGGCGTATTGGCAGCATCGGTAAGCTGTACTGGTTTATGCCTCCCAGCGCGAACCTGGCGTTGCGTGAGCTGGGTATTGTGCTCTTTCTCGCGGTGGTTGGTCTGAAATCCGGCGGCGATTTTGTGAATACGCTAACGCAGGGCGACGGTCTGAGCTGGGTGGGCTACGGTATTTTCATTACCGCCATTCCGCTGATTACTGTCGGTTTGCTGGCACGTATCTTTGCCAGGATGAACTATCTGACGCTGTGCGGCATGCTGGCTGGGTCGATGACCGATCCTCCTGCGCTGGCGTTTGCTAACAACCTGCATGCCACCAGCGGGGCGGCTGCGCTCTCCTACGCCACCGTTTATCCGCTGGTCATGTTTCTGCGCATTATTACCCCACAACTGCTGGCGGTGATTTTCTGGGGATTAGGTTAAAACTGACCTACCCAGTCAGCATATCCAGGAATGCCTGATGCGCTGCGCTTATCAGGCCTACATCAGCATCGTTCACTGTAGGCCGGATAAGACGTCAGTCGCCATCCGGTATTACAAAGCACACCTTTCTTTTCCATTGTCTCATCACATTACGCTCCCTTTCGTTTGCGAATCAGGTTCATACTCCTTCACTGTTCCGGTATAACGACCAGACTACAATATTGAAGGAGCCGTCATGAAGATTTCCCGCCTTGGGGAAGCGCCGGATTACCGCTTCTCGCTGGCAAATGAGCGTACGTTTCTGGCGTGGATCCGCACTGCGCTGGGTTTTCTGGCGGCGGGCGTTGGTCTTGATCAACTGGCCCCGGACTTTGCTACGCCGGTCATTCGTGAGGCACTTGCCTTGTTGCTGTGTCTGTTTGCGGGCGGTCTGGCGATCTACGGTTATCTGCGCTGGTTGCGCAATGAAAAGGCGATGCGTCTGAAAGAGGACATGCCGTACACCAATAGCCTGCTGATTATCAGCGTCATGCTGACGCTTGTGGCGGTGATTGTTATGGCGTTGGTGTTGTATGCCGGGTAATCGTAAGGCCCGTCGCGAGTCCGATCCTGGTCTACAACCGGAACGGACATCGCTGGCCTGGTTTCGCACGTTGCTAGGCTATGGCGCACTGATGGCGCTGGCGATTAAGCATAACTGGCATCAGGCGGGCGCGTTATTCTGGGTTTCGATAGCGGTACTGGCAATTGTGGCGATTATTCTCTGGCGCTACACCCGTAGCCGTAACCTGATGGATGTTACGCATCGCGATTTTTCTGAATCTCGCGCGGTGCGTGACAAATTTATGATCTCCCTCGCGGTGTTATCCCTTGCAATACTGTTTGCTGTAACACACGTTCGCCAACTTATCGTATATATCGGGAATTTTGCATGACAGTATGTGAGGACATGGATGTTAGTGAGGGTATTTTAAAGGTGGTGATTGATCACCAGAAGAGTTTACAACCTATTGAACTGTACCGTGATTTACGACAAGGCGATGTTCGTCTCGTACAGTTTATCCCCCTGATTAAGCGTGATGAAGCAGGCAACCTGACGGCTGAATCTGTCACACCAGAAGGGTGGGGGCAGTTTTTAAATACGATATTTGATATCTGGGTTCGTGAAGATATTAATCGGGTATCTATTCAGCTTTTTGATAAAACGCTGCGTCGGTGGTGTGGTCTGGCGGTTCAAATTGAACGGCAATCGACCTCACAGCAGAGCGTGCGTTGTCGGTCATGTTCACTATCGCAATTTTACCGTGGTGATTGCCCGGTGCATGGGGATATTCACGGGGAAAACGTGCTGTGTGCGGGATATCAGGCCTTCTTTGAACACTCATCACCCCATATGCGCGTCATGCGCGATCTCATTAAGCAGCATCGCTCACCGATGGAGCTGATGGCGATGCTGCGCTGAGATCAGCGGGGGTTAGCGTCCTTTTGCCAGGTATTGCGCCATCTCGGTCTCCGGCACCATGCCGCCGCCGGTCGCCCACACCAAATGAGTGGCGTTATTGAGCTGTTCTTCGCTGAATCCATGCCTCTGCTGGTAATCAACGGAGGCACAAACGTGCTGCGGACCAGCCATGCCAGCCAGCGCCGACGGCTCAAGGCGAATACCTTCCTCCTGTGCCAACCAGCCCAGCATGTCGTACATCGTTTGATCGTCCAGCGTATACAGTCCGTCGAGCAGGCGTTCCATCGCCCGGCCAACAAAGCCCGAGGCGCGACCGACTGCCAGTCCGTCCGCTGCCGTCTGGTTGTCGATACCGATGTCCTGCACGGAAATGGTATCGTGCAGCCCGGTATAAATCCCCAGCAGCATGCACGGTGAATGAGTCGGCTCAGCGAAGAAGCAATGAACGTTATCGCCAAACGCCAGCTTCAGGCCAAACGCCACGCCGCCAGGGCCACCGCCGACGCCGCAAGGCAGGTAAACAAACAGCGGATGATCGGCATCCACCACGCGCCCCTGCTGCGTAAACTGCGCTTTCAGACGCTGGCCGGCGACCGCATAGCCTAAGAACAGCGTGCGGGAATTTTCATCATCAATAAAGAAGCAGTTTGGATCGGACTGTGCCGCCTTACGACCTTGTTCAACCGCCACGCCGTAATCTTCTTCGTACTCCACCACCGTCACGCCGTGGTTGCGCAGCTTAGCCTTTTTCCATGCGCGGGCGTCCGCAGACATATGGACCGTAACGTTAAAGCCGATGCGGGCGCTCATGATGCCGATAGACATCCCAAGGTTGCCGGTGGAGCCGACCGCAATGCTGTACTGGCTGAAAAACTGTTTAAATTCAGGCGAAAGCAGAATGCTGTAATCGTCTTCTGTTGTCAGCAGACCGGCTTCCAGCGCCAGTTTTTCCGCGTGGGTCAGTACTTCATAAATGCCGCCACGCGCTTTAATCGAGCCTGAAATAGGCAAATGACTATCTTTCTTCAGCAGCAATTCGCCGTTAATGTGCTGCCCGAACTCTTTTTCCAGCCGTTTTTGCATGGCAGGGATGGCGGCCAGCTCAGATTCGATAATGCCCCCAGTGACGGCAGTTTCCGGGAAGGCCTGCGCCAGATACGGTGCGAAGCGCGTCAGACGCGCGTGAGCATCCTGCACATCGTGCTCGGTCAGGCCAACATAGGGTAAACCTTCCGCAAGAGAGGTGGTGCCAGGGTTAAACCAGGTTGTCTCTTTCAGAGCCACCAGATCTTCCACTAAAGGATGCTGGGCGATAAGTGTTTGAATGTTTTCCATAGTCAGTCTCTTCGCGCTTATATAATAAAGGAAAGCAGGAATGTGCAAGCCAGTGCAATAACGGACGCGATAAATGTCGCAGTCGTATAGTATTTGAACGTTTCATTCAGGGTGGCACCGCAATACTGCTTCACCAGCCAGAACAGGGAATCGGTGACGATCGTGCAGCCAATAGCGCCGGAACCGATGGCAATGGCGATGATCTCCGGGCTAACGTTGGGGTACAGCGGTAGCATCGGGGCAACGATTGCCGTTGCGCCCATCATCGCAACGGTGGCTGAGCCTACCGCCGCATGCAGGATCAGTGCGACCAGCCAGGCCAGCAGAATCGGGTGCATGTGCATATTCGAGAGGATCAGCGCCAGAGTATCCGCCAGCCCACTGCTTTTCAGGATAGCGTTGAATGCGCCGCCTGCGCCGATAATCAACAGAATGTTGGCTATGGAGCCAAAACCGTTTTCGGTGTGGGTCAGCAACGCCCCCATACCAATGTGCTGACGCAGACCGAGAATGTAATAGGCCACGAAAACGGCAATAAACATCGCGGTGATCGGGTTACCGATAAACTCCAGCAGCGTATACAGCGTACCGCCTTTCTCCATGTTCAGCTCAGCGACGGTTTTGACCAGCATCAGGCCAATCGGCAGCAGTACGGTAAACAGCGTGGCGCCCAGCGACGGCAGCGTACTTTCGTCGCGCACTTTCAGGTCGGAAAACTCAGTTGGTACCGGTTTAAACGGCAGACGGTTGCCGAGGAATTTCAGGTACAGCGGCCCGCCGACAAGCGAAGCCATTAAACCCACCAGTAAACCATAAACAATCACGCTGCCAATATCCGCACCCAGCTTGTTCGCCACGAACAGGGCGGCCGGATGTGGCGGCACCACGCAATGTACAGCCATCAGCGCCGTACACAGCGGGATCGCCAGTTTCAGCAGTGAGGTATTGGTTTTTTTAGCAATAGAAAAAGCCAGTGGGATCAACAGCACCACGCCGACTTCGACAAATAGCGTGATGCCGCAAATCAGCCCGACCAGCACCATAATGACGTCGGCCGAAAGCCAGCGGCAGCGCTGTAGCGTCAGGCCGATGCGTTCGGCCGCGCCGGACACTTCCATCATTTTACCGAGAATGGTACCAAGACCGATAACGGCGGCGAGAAAGCCCAGCGTACCGCCTATGCCGCTCTCAATGGCATTGACCATATCCAGCGGCCCCATCCCCATCATCGTACCCACGAAGAAACTGGCTAACAGCAGCGCCAGAAACGGGTGGAATTTGAACTTCACGATGGTCAAAACGATTAACACGATGCTTATCAGCAGCGTGCTCACAACCCAGATTTGAGAGTGCATAGCTCACCTTGCCCTGTGATTAATATAGGGTTATTGGACAAAAATAAGGCACGGTCTGACAAACGATATAAATCTCCTTTCACATGAGCCAGATTGCATCAAATGAGTGATTTACGTCTAATTACGCTGCATTTATGCGATATGGTTCACCTTGATTCATCTTTATGCTGATTTTTACAGCGAACTTTTTTACACTCCGACGAATGAATCAGGAGGACAGGAGGTGAGTTTGGATCCCCTACGCGAGGTCAGAAACCGGCTGCTCAACGGTTGGCAGTTGTCAAAGCTGTATACCTTTGAAGTGGCGGCCCGGCATCAGTCGTTTGCACTGGCGGCAGATGAGCTGTCGTTAAGCCCCAGCGCCGTCAGCCATCGTATTAATCAACTGGAAGATGAGCTGGGCATTCAGCTGTTTGTTCGCTCACACCGCAAAGTGGAGCTCACTCACGAAGGTAAACGGGTGTTCTGGGCGTTGAAATCGTCGCTGGATACGCTGAATCAGGAAATCCTCGATATCAAAAACCAGGAGCTGTCCGGGACGCTCACTGTGTACTCACGCCCCTCCATCGCACAGTGCTGGCTGGTTCCGGCGCTTGGTGACTTTACCCGTCGCTATCCGTCGATTTCGCTGACCATGCTGACCGGGAATGACAACGTCAATTTGCAACGTGCCGGGGTTGATCTGGCTATCTATTTTGACGATGCGCCCTCTGCGCAACTTACGCACCATTTTCTGATGGATGAAGAGATTCTGCCGGTATGCAGCCCGGACTATGCCCGTCGTTATGATCTTACGGGGTCGTTAGTGAATCTGTCGCACTGCACGTTGTTGCACGACAGGCAGGCATGGAGTAACGACTCAGGAACCGATGAATGGCACAGTTGGGCGCAGCATTTTGCGGCGAATCTGCCGACATCATCGGGTATCGGTTTTGATCGTTCTGATTTAGCGGTCATTGCGGCGATGAACCATATCGGCGTAGCGATGGGCCGAAAGAGACTGGTACAAAAGCGCCTAGACAGCGGAGAACTGGTCGCGCCTTTCGGTGATATGGCGCTGAAATGCCATCAACACTATTACATCACCACGTTACCCGGCAGGCAGTGGCCAAAAATCGAGGCATTTATTGGCTGGCTGCAGGAGCAGGTTAAATAAGCGGGCCGCGAATATTTTTTACGCTTTCTCTCTACACGGAAAGTGAAAAAGCATGCTAAATACGTGATATCACTCCTGATGATTTGCGTAAGGACGACCGTGTTAAAGCCGATTGTTTCCCTCTTACTGTTAGCCAGTGCTACCGTGTATGCAGCGCCCCCTGTGTTGACGGCGGCGCTGTATGCGCAGCAGCTTGGGGTTGGAATGGACGTAGACTGGGCTCGCACCGATCGCGGTATCCGCGAGTTCGATCCGCTGGTGGTACGGGATTTCAAGGCGAAGGGGATCTCTCATGTGCGTATTCGTGTGGCTGGCGAGCCAACAGAAGCCAGACTCATCCATTTGCGCAAGCTGGTAGAGGCTTGCGAGCAATACGGCGTGATCCCGATTATTACTTATCAAGCTGATGAATATAAAAAAGACCCCAATAGTGGCAACGAAAAAGAGGTGGTTAACTGGTGGGTCGCAGTGGCGCATTACTTTGGGCAAAGCTCGCCGTTGCTGGGTTTTGACCTGATTTATGAGCCTGCCGATAAGCTTAATCACAATCAGACTTCGCTCAATCGGGTGTACGACAAAACGATTCGCACCATCCACGCCATTTCGCCGCAGCGGATGATTTTCATTGCTCCGCGACTGCGCGCGGCACCGGAAGATTTGCTTAATCTGAGATTACCGCCGCAAAGTCAGAATACCGTTCTGGCTGAATGGCATATCTTCCCGTGGGGGCCGCTAAAAAATAACGGTAAGTATCCCTGGACGTCGGGAACTGCGGCAGAAAAAGCCGCCATTCGCGCCCGTATTAATACGGCCATTCACTGGCAACAGAAAACGGGTCATGTCAGTTGGGTGGGGGGGTGGTCAGCGGGAGAAACCATCAAAAACACGCCTTCTGCCGCGCAAACTGCATTTGCACGGTTTGTGGCATGTGAACTGCGCAAGGCGAAAATCCCCTATGCAATCAATGCTGATACGCAGTTTTATGATGGTGAGGAAGGCGCCTGGCGTCCGGCACTGGAGCCGTTGATTAATACGATGATTGCGCCTGAATGTGACAAGCCCGGCGATAAGCCGGGCCATCATGCGCTTAAACCGCCTGTCCCTGATGCGACACGCGTGACGCCAGCGGCAGCCAACACACAAAAATCAGCAGCCCCATAAGGGTCATCAGCAGCCCGAGGCTGGCTTGCCCGGTCTGCGGTAGCATCGCGGAGAGCCACGCCAGCACGCCAGAGCCAATGTTTTGTAATCCACCAACCAGCGCGCCGGCAGTACCTGCCAGGAACGGGAAAGGTTCCATTGCGCCGCTGGTTGCCAGTGGGAACAACATTCCGGCACCGAAGAAAAACAGTGCGGCAGGAACCAGCAGTGTCCAGACGTTCATCACGTCGAACAGCCCCGGGATCCACATCATTAAACCCGCTACCAGACAGCAGCTCACCGACTGCCACATTAGCGTTGAAAACCGCTTGTTAGGGCGACCGGCGAACCAGGCGCCGAAAAACGCCGCCGGAATAGGTAGAATAAACAGGATGCTGACCGCCATGCTGCTTAGACCGAGCCGTGCGCCCAATAATACTCCGGAGCAGGCTTCAAAGACCGCAACGCCCGCCAGACCGCCGATCAACATCAGCACGTAACAGGTGAAAGCGCTATTACCAAACAGGGTTTTGTAGCTGGCAATAAGCCGTGGACGCGGTGCACCCGCAGGCCGTGTTTCCGGCATCCAGCGTGCCATGCTAAACGTCACGCCCGCACACAGAATCAGCAGAAAAATATAACAGGCGCGCCAGTTCCACACTGTATCCAGTACACCGCCAATCAATGGTGCCAGCAGCGGGCTGACCAGGATCCCCATGTTTAACAGACTATTGGCGTGGCGCAGTTGCGTGCCTTCGTACAGATCGCGCGGTAAAGTTCGCGCCATCACACCGCCGACGCCCGTTCCCATCCCCTGGATGGCACTGGCGATAATCAGTACCGTCAGGCTATGGGTGGTAATGGCGACCAGCGTAGCCAGCATAAAAATAGACATCCCGGCGAGGATCACCGGACGACGACCTACGCGATCGGAAAGCGGGCCGTAAAAAAGTTGTGACACGCCGTAGGTCAGCAGGTAGGCAGCCATTACGCTTTGTACTGCGCCTTCGCGAACGTTCAGTTCACGCGCCATATCAGCAATCGCGGGGATATAAATGGTTTGCGCCATCTGACCCACCGCCACCAGTAATACCAACATCAACAACAAATTGACGCTTCTATGCCTTTTCATTTCGCTGATTACTTTTCAAATGAATAAAAAATAAGAATAAGGTGCTGAACTTTCCCATAAATGCGCGTGGAATCTACCACAACAGAAAAAGAAGGCCAGATAGTGGACTGGAATGTTTCAACGATGAACGGCAGGAAATGTAAACAAATAGCGGCAACAAATGTTGCCGGATTGCATCAGGTTTACAACGAGATCATGATAAGCGGAGTAAAACTGCGCCGGCTGCAATACCTGCGGCTGCGACAAGACGTATTCCGGCAACCTTTTCTTTCAGCAGCAGCCACGCGAGCAGCGCGCCAAACAGAATCGACGTTTCACGCAGCGCAGCGACCACCGCCAACGGAGCCTGGGTCATGGCCCATAGCGCCAGGCCGTAAGAGCCCATGGTGCCAATCCCGCCAAGAATACCTTTCTTCCATTGGTGCGCCAGATAGCGGGAGGCTTCGCGGCGTCGGGCAATCATCGCCCAGCTCAACAAGCAGGAGCCGTTCAGAAAGAAGGTCCACAGCGTGTAGCCCAGTGCAGTTTCTGAAAGCCGAACACCGGTGCCATCAACCAGCGTATAGCCGGCGATAAAGCAGGCATTAATGAGTGCCAGAACGATCCCGCGTTGCGAACTGTTGCGTCCGTTAAATGCCATGCCGAGGATCGCCAGGCAGATGGTGGCAATCCCCACCCAGGCCAGCATTGACAGACGATCGTCGAGAAACAAGACGCTGATAATTGCGACCAGCAGCGGCGCTGTGCCGCGCATGATGGGATAGGTTTGGCTCATATCCGAAACCTGATAGGTTTTAGCGACCAGGACGGTATAGACCACCTGTAATGCGGTTGAGACAGCTAAAAACGGCAGGCTGGCTGCAGAGGGTTGCGGCGCAAAGGGTAAACAAATCAGCGCCATAATCGCAGCGGTTCCGCTGACGCTGATCGCCGAGTACAGCTTGTCGCTTCCCGCTTTTACGATGGCATTCCAGCTGGCATGCAGTAGTGCGGCGAACAGCAAAATGCAGAAAACAGAAAGGGTCATGGCGGAATTCTTCCCTGAGGATGTCATAAAAACGTAACACATTGGCATGGCACAAGCACCAGGGAGAAGGTGAAAGGGGAGCGGAGTGTTATCCGCCCCCCTTAGGTGCGACTTGAATCTGAATTACTTAACGTATTTCAGAACGGCATCAAGGAGTTGCAGTGCTGCAACAATGAGTTTGAGGATAAGAATAGCGATATCCACGAGGCTCATACGCTCTCCTTTTGGTACAAGGAGCACGGTGCTGACGTACCTCGCCGCTGCCTGTTGCCAGCACCTTTGTTGACATAACACAGTGTGCTCACGCGGGGGTTAAGGCGCTGACGGCACCACCCGTTTCAGCCAGGACTTTGATGCGCCGGTTTACGATGCGGCCCCCGCATAACACATTGCGTACCGAGACATTATAGATAAATACTGTATAAATTAACAGTGTTTTATGGACGTTACGCTATTCATGTTCCATACTCAAAAACATCAAAATTCGTGCCGAAATTGCGTGTTCTTCGTAGAACGCGTATACTTTTTTCGTTGACATAACACAGTATGTTCGGCGGCTACCAACCGCACAACGCTGAAAAAACCTCGCTCCGGCGGGGTTTTTTGTTTTTACATTGCGTACAGCTAAACGTGATCTTTGACGCATTTTTGCGCAGATGAAAAATTTTCCATTGTCACGCTGAAAAACCTGTGTTTGTATAAATCCTGTTAACCAACAAACAGACAAGGTCC
This sequence comes from Citrobacter sp. C6_1, assembly GCF_014596835.2. NCBI lineage: Bacteria > Pseudomonadati > Pseudomonadota > Gammaproteobacteria > Enterobacterales > Enterobacteriaceae > Citrobacter > Citrobacter sp. C6_1. The sequence continues at coordinate 22,199 of NZ_CP115031.1, forward strand.
CTAATGAACCCTTCCATGCTGACTGCGACCCTACTAAAAACTGCGCCATCTCGCGCAGCGGTCGTCGTGCGTGTGGTGGTGGTCGTCGGCAATGCGCCGTAGGGTCCGGAACAACACACGATTCCAAAACCCCGCCGGCGCAAACCGGGCGGGGTTTTTCGTATAAGAGACCTGCCCGGAGCAAAGGCCCAGAATAAAAGGACTGGAGCATGGCAAGTTCGGGCATCACATCCAAGCGTACGCGCTTTACGGGCGCAGAATTCATCGTTCATTTCCTGGAACGTCAGGGAATTAAAGTGGTCACCGGTATTCCTGGCGGCTCAATTCTCCCCGTCTACGACGCCTTAAGCCAAAGCACGCAAATCCGTCATATCCTGGCGCGCCATGAGCAGGGGGCGGGGTTCATCGCCCAGGGGATGGCACGAACCGAGGGTAAACCCGCGGTGTGTATGGCCTGTAGCGGGCCAGGGGCAACTAACCTGGTTACTGCTATCGCCGATGCGCGCCTGGATTCTATTCCGTTGGTGTGTATCACCGGGCAGGTTCCGGCCTCGATGATCGGCACCGACGCCTTCCAGGAAGTTGACACCTACGGCATCTCTATCCCCATCACCAAACACAATTATCTGGTTCGCCATATCAATGAATTACCGCAGGTCATGAGCGATGCCTTCCGCATTGCGCAGTCAGGACGCCCAGGCCCGGTGTGGATAGACATACCTAAGGACATTCAAACAGCCATATTTGAAATTGAAGAGATGCCGGAGCCTGCAGAAAAAGCCCCTGCGCCAACCTTTAGCGCGGACAGCGTTCGCGATGCTGCCGCCATGATTAATGCGGCACAACGTCCGGTGCTGTACCTCGGCGGCGGCGTGATTAACGCACCTGAGCGCGTACGTGAGCTGGCGGAAAAAGCGAAACTGCCTACCACCATGACGTTGATGGCGCTGGGCATGTTGCCAAAAGCGCATCCGCTGTCGTTAGGCATGCTGGGTATGCACGGTGCACGCAGCACTAACTTTATACTGCAAGAGGCTGATTTATTAGTTGTTCTTGGTGCGCGTTTTGATGATCGGGCGATAGGTAAAACCGAGCAGTTCTGCCCGAATGCAAAAATAATCCACGTGGATATCGATCGTGCCGAGCTGGGTAAAATCAAACAGCCGCACGTGGCCATTCAGGCGGATGTGAATGAGGTTCTGGCGCAATTGATCCCGCAGATTGAAGCACAACCGCGGGACGCGTGGCATCAGATGGTGGCCGATTTACAACGCGAATTCTCTTGTACGATTCCACAGGAAAGCGATCCGCTCAGCCATTATGGGCTGATTAACGCCGTTGCGGCTTGCGTGGACGACAGCGCCATCATCACCACCGACGTGGGTCAGCATCAGATGTGGGCGGCGCAGGCCTACCCGCTGAATCGCCCACGTCAGTGGCTGACTTCTGGTGGTCTGGGGACCATGGGCTTCGGTCTGCCCGCAGCGATTGGTGCGGCGCTGGCGAACCCGGACAAGAAAGTGCTGTGCTTCTCCGGCGACGGCAGCCTGATGATGAATATTCAGGAGATGGCGACTGCCAGCGAAAATCAGCTGGATATTAAAATCATCCTGATGAATAACGAAGCACTGGGTCTGGTGTATCAGCAGCAGAGCCTGTTCTATAAGCAAGGCGTGTTTGCTGCGACCTATCCGGGGATGATTAACTTTATGCAGATTGCCGCCGGTTTTGGTCTCGAAACCTGCGATTTAAATCATGAAGCGGATCCACAGGCGGCGCTGCAGGAGATAATCAATCGTCCAGGACCTGCGCTGATCCACGTACGTATTGATGCAGAAGAAAAAGTGTACCCGATGGTACCGCCGGGTGCGGCAAACACTGAAATGGTGGGGGAATAAGCCATGCAACAGCAGACTCATGACAACGTAATCCTGGAACTCACCGTACGCAATCACCCGGGTGTAATGACCCACGTTTGTGGACTGTTTGCCCGCCGTGCGTTCAACGTGGAAGGTATCCTCTGTCTACCGATTCAGGACAGTGATAAGAGCCGTATCTGGCTATTGGTGAATGACGATCAGCGTCTGGAGCAGATGATAAGCCAGATCGACAAACTGGAAGATGTGGTGAAAGTTGCGCGCAACCAGTCTGATCCATCGATGTTTAACAAAATTACCGTCTTTTTCGAGTAATCCGCTCAAGGTAGAGGCCGCTTGAAGGATGAGGTGTATATCGTTAAGGTAATCGCCTTTGCCGGATGGCGGCATTCATGGCTTATCCGGCCTACCTTCTTGTAGGCCTGATAAGCGCAGCGCCATCAGGCGTTTTCCAGCACCAGGACATAACCCATGATTACCGTTGCCCTTATCGACGATCACCTTATCGTCCGTTCCGGGTTTGCCCAACTGTTGGGGCTGGAACCCGATTTGCAGGTTGTGGCTGAGTTTGGCTCAGGTAGCGAGGCACTGGCAGGATTGCCGGGGCGCGGCGTGCAGGTCTGTATCTGCGACATCTCCATGCCTGACATTTCCGGCCTCGAACTGTTAAGCCAGTTGCCAAAAGGCATGGCGATTATCATGCTCTCCGTCCACGACAGCCCGGCGCTGGTGGAACAGGCGTTGAACGCAGGGGCGCGAGGTTTCCTCTCAAAACGCTGTAGCCCTGATGAGCTGATTGCCGCGGTGCGTACCGTGGCAACCGGCGGCTGTTATTTAACGCCGGACATCGCCGTCAAACTGGCGGCCGGACGTCAGGACCCGCTCACAAAACGCGAACGTCAGGTGGCAGAAAAACTGGCACAAGGGATGGCAGTCAAAGAGATTGCGGCTGAACTGGGCTTGTCACCAAAAACGGTACACGTGCACCGCGCCAACCTGATGGAAAAGTTGGGCGTAAGCAACGATGTTGAGTTGGCTCGGCGGATGTTTGACGGCTGGCAATGAACACGTTCTTTTCCCGGTTAGTCACCATTGTTGCCTGCTTTTTTATCTTCTCTGCCGCATGGTTTTGCCTGTGGAGCATCAGCCTGCATCTGGTTGAACGCCCGGAGCTGGCAGTGCTGCTGTTTCCATTCGGCCTGCGCCTGGGGTTGCTGCTGCAATGTCCGCGCGGCTACTGGCCGGTGCTGTTGGGTGCGGAATGGCTGCTTCTGTTCTGGCTGGCGCAGGAAGTGGCGCTGTCCCATCTGCCACTTTTGGTGATCGGTAGCTTTCTCGCCTTACTTCCTGTCGCACTGACCTCACGTTTCCGCCATCAACGTGACTGGCGCACATTGTTATTACAGGGGGCAGCGCTGACCGCGGCGGCACTGCTGCAATCGCTACCTTGGCTTGGGCAAGGTGAAGAGGCGTGGACCGTGCTGCTGCTAACACTCACCGGTGGGCTGACGCTGGCGCCGATCTGCCTGGTATTCTGGCACTATCTGACCAGCACCACCTGGCTGCCGCTGGGACCGGCGGTGGTTTCTCAACCTGTGAACTGGCGCGGACGACATCTGGTCTGGTATCTGCTGTTGTTCAGTGTCAGCCTGTGGTTGCAGTTGGGGCTGCCGAATGAGCTGTCACGTTTTACGCCGTTTTGCCTGGCGCTGCCGATTATTGCACTTGCCTGGCACTATGGCTGGCAGGGGGCGCTGATCGCCACGCTGATGAATGCCATCGCGCTGATTGCCAGCCAGACCTGGCACGACCATCCTGTCGACTTGCTGCTCTCCTTGCTGGCGCAGAGCCTGACCGGGCTGCTGCTCGGCGCGGGTATTCAGCGCCTGCGTGAACTCAATCAGTCGCTGCAAAACGAGCTGGCGCGTAATCATCGTTTGGCCGAGCGTTTGTTGGAAACCGAAGAAAGCGTGCGTCGCGACGTGGCGCGCGAGCTGCACGATGATATCGGGCAGACCATTACCGCCATTCGTACCCAGGCGGGTATCGTTCAGCGGCTGGCGCCGGAAAACGCAGGGGTGAAGCGCAGTGGGGCGCATATCGAGCAGCTTTCACTCGGGGTATACGATTCGGTACGTCGCCTGTTGGGGCGTTTACGCCCGCGCCAGTTAGATGATTTAACGCTGGAGCAAGCTATCCGTTCGTTGATGCGGGAAATGGAGCTGGAAAGTCGCGGTATCGTCAGCCATCTCGACTGGCATATTGATGAATCAGAACTCAGCGAAAGCCAGCGGGTGACGCTGTTTCGCGTCTGCCAGGAAGGACTGAACAATATTGTTAAGCATGCCAATGCCAGTGCGGTGACGTTGCAGGGCTGGCTACAGGATGAGCGGTTGATGCTGGTGATTGAGGACGATGGCAGCGGCCTGCCGCCGGGTTCGAATCAGCAGGGATTTGGCCTCACCGGGATGCGTGAGCGCATTACGGCCCTCGGCGGTAAGCTTTCGATATCCTGTACGCACGGTACGCGGGTCAGCGTCTCTTTGCCTCAGCGTTATGTGTAAGGAATGGCAATGTTTCAGTTTCTAAAAGCCCCGGCGAATGCGCCACTCATTACCAATAAAAGTGAGGTTGATGCCCGTTATCGCTACTGGCGGCGGCATATTCTGACCACCATCTGGCTTGGCTACGCGCTGTTCTATTTCACGCGCAAAAGCTTCAACGCTGCGGTGCCGGATATCCTCACCAGCGGTGTGCTGACCCGCAGCGACATTGGCCTGTTGGCAACGCTGTTTTACATCACTTACGGCCTGTCGAAGTTTGTCTCTGGTATCGTCAGCGATCGTTCCAACGCCCGCTATTTTATGGGCATTGGTTTGATTGCAACCGGCGTGGTAAACATCCTGTTCGGTTTCTCGACCTCGCTTTGGGCCTTTGCGCTACTGTGGGCACTGAATGCGTTCTTCCAGGGCTGGGGATCGCCGGTATGCGCTCGTTTGCTAACGGCCTGGTATTCGCGTACTGAGCGCGGTGGCTGGTGGGCGCTATGGAACACCGCGCATAACGTCGGCGGGGCGCTGATCCCGATGGTGATGGCGGCGACGGCGCTGCATTATGGCTGGCGTGCAGGAATGATGATTGCCGGAATACTGGCGATTGTAGTGGGATTTTTCCTGTGCTGGCGGTTGCGCGACAGGCCGCAGGCGATTGGCTTACCCCCGGTTGGCGACTGGCGACACGATGAGTTAGAAATTGCCCAGCAGCAGGAGGGCGCAGGCTTAACCCGCAAAGAAATCCTCACCCGCTATGTGTTGCTGAATCCCTACATCTGGCTGCTGTCGTTGTGTTATGTGCTGGTGTACGTGGTACGTGCGGCGATCAACGACTGGGGTAATCTGTACATGTCAGAAACGCTGGGGGTCGATCTGGTGACCGCCAACACCGCGGTGACCATGTTTGAACTGGGCGGGTTTATCGGGGCACTGGTGGCGGGTTGGGGGTCAGATAAGCTGTTCAACGGCAATCGTGGACCAATGAACCTGATTTTTGCCGCCGGGATTTTGCTCTCCGTCGGCTCGCTATGGCTGATGCCGTTCGCCAGCTATGTGATGCAGGCGGCGTGCTTTTTCACCACCGGATTCTTCGTCTTTGGCCCGCAAATGCTGATTGGTATGGCGGCGGCAGAGTGCTCGCACAAAGAGGCGGCAGGGGCGGCGACCGGGTTTGTCGGGCTGTTCGCTTATCTGGGCGCTTCGCTCTCCGGCTGGCCGCTGGCGAAGGTGATGGAGGTCTGGCACTGGACCGGATTCTTTGTGGTTATCGCTATCGCCGCGGGGATCTCCGCGCTATTGCTGCTGCCGTTTTTGAATGCCCAGGCACCGCGTGAGCCTGGTGAAGCGTGATGTACCTCACCTTTTTGCCCCGAGTGGGGTAAAACTAAGAAATTTTCCCGGTTTCACTTGGACGCTGTCTCAGGCGTGATCCCGGGCTGATTTTTACAATGCCTGCTATTCGCAGGTATAAAAATTAGCTCGGAGAGTCCTATGCTGGCCTTCTTAAACCAGGTGCGCAAGCCAACCCTGGATCTGCCGCTCGATGTGCGGCGTAAAATGTGGTTCAAACCGTTCATGCAGTCCTATCTGGTGGTCTTTATTGGTTACCTGACCATGTATCTGATCCGCAAAAACTTCAACATCGCGCAGAACGACATGATCTCCACCTACGGGCTGAGCATGACGCAGCTGGGGATGATTGGCCTGGGCTTCTCCATCACCTACGGCGTGGGTAAAACGCTGGTTTCTTATTACGCGGATGGCAAAAACACCAAGCAGTTCCTGCCGTTTATGTTGATTCTCTCCGCCATCTGTATGCTCGGCTTCAGCGCCAGCATGGGCGCAGGCTCAACCAGCCTGTTCCTGATGATTGCTTTCTACGCGCTGAGCGGATTCTTCCAGAGTACTGGCGGTTCCTGTAGTTATTCCACCATCACCAAATGGACGCCTCGCCGTAAACGTGGTTCTTACCTCGGTATGTGGAACATTTCCCACAACCTCGGTGGTGCCGGTGCGGCTGGTGTGGCGTTGTTTGGTGCCAACTACCTGTTCGACGGCCACGTCATCGGTATGTTTATCTTCCCGTCGATTATCGCCCTGATTGTTGGCTTTATCGGCCTGCGCTATGGCAGCGACTCCCCGGAATCTTATGGTCTGGGGAAAGCTGAAGAGCTGTTCGGTGAAGAGATCAGCGAAGAAGACAAAGAGACCGAAGAAAATGACATGACCAAGTGGCAGATCTTTGTTGAGTACGTGCTGAAAAACAAAGTGATCTGGCTGCTGTGCTTCTCCAACATCTTCCTGTACGTGGTGCGTATTGGTATCGACCAGTGGTCTACCGTGTACGCGTTCCAGGAACTGAAGCTCTCCAAAGAAGTGGCGATTCAGGGCTTTACCCTGTTTGAAGTGGGTGCGCTGGTCGGTACGTTGCTGTGGGGCTGGTTGTCTGATCTGGCGAACGGTCGCCGGGCGCTGGTGGCCTGCGTGGCGCTGGCATTAATTATTGCCACGCTCGGTGTTTACCAGCACGCCAGCAACCAGTACGTTTACCTGGCTTCATTGTTTGCCCTCGGCTTCCTGGTGTTTGGTCCGCAGCTGTTAATCGGTGTCGCAGCCGTTGGTTTCGTACCGAAAAAAGCGATCGGCGCGGCCGATGGGATTAAAGGGACATTCGCCTATCTGATCGGTGACAGCTTCGCCAAGCTGGGCCTGGGGATGATTGCTGATGGTACGCCGGTCTTCGGCCTCACCGGCTGGGCGGGAACCTTCGCCGCGCTGGACACCGCCGCTATCGGTTGTATCTGCCTGATGGCTATCGTGGCCGTGTTTGAAGAGCGTAAAATTCGCCGCGAGAAAAAGATTCAACAATTGAAAGTCGCTTAAGTTAAGTGTGCATTGGTAACTTTTGCCCGCCTTAATGGCGGGCTTTTTTATGCCTCATTATGCTGACAGTAGGTGTTGTAAGCCTCAACAAATAACTTCGCATTTGTTGCAGTTTGGTGGACAGATTGCCCAATGCGATAAAGATCGCTGCCTAATCCGGCACTGTAACAACCTGCATTCAGGTAATGAGACAGATTGTCAGGGCGAATTCCGCCCACGGCATATAAAGGAGCTTGAGGAGGTAAAACCGCTTTTAATGCCCGGATGTAATTCGGTCCCAGTTCTCCCGCAGGGAAAATTTTCAGTCCATCTGCGCCGTGCCTGAGTGCAAGAAATGCTTCGCTGGCTGTGTGGCAACCGATGCAGGTTTTCATTTGGGCCGCTTTGGCGGCATCAATTAATTCCGGATCGGTGTTGGGCGTAAGGATAAATGCGCATCCAAGCGAAGAGAGAGTGCTGATATCTGCGACATTAGTAACCGTCCCTGCACCGATTTTTATCGTCTGGCCATAATGCTCTACGGCCAAAGCAATACTGCTTTTCCAGTCTGGAGAATTCAGCGGTATTTCTATTGTGCTGAAGCTAGCTGTGATCAGCGCGTCAATATGAGCCAGCACCTCATCAGGCTTCACCCCACGCAGAATGGCGACCAAAGGGTTACGGTTATTCATGTAAAAGTCTCCTGATACCATTAATAAATGCTTTTTCACCATTGCACAGACGACAGCGATAACCGAAATGATGAAACAAGCTTTGATAGCGGTTGAGCAATTCTTCATTGCCTACCAAAATGACTTCTTCCCCGGTGTTAATGGCGTAATGCTGTAGCATTTGCGCTATTTCGTGGCCAATCAGTAATCCTGAGAGAGATTCGTATAGCGTGTCGGGTGGCAAGGAATGGCTGAGTATTCGAGCTCTGAGGTCAAATACGCTGCGGGATAAACACGTTTCATTCCAGCCACGTTCGGCCCCGTCTAAAAAAGCCTGAATGTTCGTGTTTTGTTCCCCGGCATTTTTTCCCACTATGGAATAGTGGGAGAGCAAATGAAAAAACTCGCCGGTCATGATAGTTTGAAAATCGCAGACGATACCCTCTTGCACCTGAACCCATTTGCTGTGTGTTCCAGGGAAGACGTACCAGCGTTCATCAGTCAGGGCGCCAAAAAGTTGCGTTTCCTCTCCACGCATGACGTTGTAGGTTTTCGGTCCGGCAATTTGCAGACCCGGTACGATGAAAGTGGGAAAAGGACCGGCATCCTCAACCGCTGTCAGATGCTGCGATAATGCGCTTAATGGGGTTGGGCAACGCAAATAGTGGCTATCTACCCAACCGATATTACTGCCCACCATGCCGCTCATTATGACGGTTGTATCTTTGCTTAATGGCTGCGGACACAAACTTAGCAGTGTTAGCCAGGTATCTTTGAATGCGTCAGGATGATGCTTGAGTACACCATTCTGATCGGCGTGTTGCCAGACACATTGATTCTGTTGATAGACCCAAATGCGCAGGTTGCTGGAGCCCCAATCCACGGCAATAAAATTCTCTGAATTGAACATACATCATTCCTGATACGAAAAGATGGCCCTAAGCGGGCCATATTCAGGGGATTACTCGTCGGCAATAACCATTTTTTTATCAAAATTGATCAGCAGCGAGCAGATGAGATAACCCACAGCAGCCAGTGCAAAGAACATCATGGCGGCGTAATAATTTCCGGTGGATTGCACCAGGAAACCGATAAAAATTGGCAGGATAGCGGCGAATAAGTTACTGGTGAAGTTCATGGTCCCACAGATGGTACCCGCAACAGATTGCGCGCCTAGCAGCCCTGGTATTGACCAGTAAACACTGGCCCACCGCAGTGGGAAAAGGGCAATGGTGAGCAGGGTTATCGCAACGGCCGGCGTAGAACTTTGTGCGCAAAGGAAAATACCAACGCCAGCGGTAGTGGCGGAAATAGCCAACATTGTATGCATCACACGGCTTGTTTTTGCTCCTTTGCTGCGCCATTTATCCATAATGTAGCCGCCGGTCAGTTGGCCGACAAAACACAGCAAGAAGATCAGCGCCATTGCTCCACCCATCGATTTGATATCGAAACCGTAGGTGGCCTGAAAGTAGAGTGGCAGCCAGGTCATCAGGCCGTAGAACACAAAGCTGTAGCAAACCCAACCACCGATGAGCGCAATCACATTCCGTTGTTTTAGATAAGGTTTGATGTCGGCCAGACGGTATTTCTTGCTGCTGGTTTCAGCACCGTTTGCAGCGGTAATATGGTCCAGTTCTGCTTTATTAATGCTGGGATGTTCTGATGGATAAGTGCGGATGTACCACCAGGCCAGTAAGCCGACCACCATTGTTCCCACACCTGCCACCACAAATGCCATACGCCAGGAGTCGAAAAAAGCAATAAGTCCTGCGATGATCACCGCCCCTAATGCCGTACCCAACGGCGCGCCGCCATCAAGTAGCATCGAACCACGCCCGCGTTCTGTTGGTGTTAACCATGTCCCCATTAACTTTGCGCCAGCGGGCATAATTGGAGATTCAGTAACGCCTAACCCCAGTCGAGAAAGTGAGAGAGTAAAAATGGAGTGGCACAGCGCCGCGACGGCCTGAAATGCTCCCCATAAGATAGTGGCCAGCGCTATGATATTTCTTGCTTTAAATTTATCAGCAATAACTCCACTGGGAATTTGCATCAAAGCATAAGCCCAGAAAAAGGCACTATGAATAACCCCAACAACGCGTGTGTCAGTAATGCCAAATTCATCCGTAATATATGGCATCGCAATGGAAAGAGATGTGCGGTCAATATAATTAATGGCGCCTAATAAAAGCATGATGATAAATATCCGCCACCTTACAGTTGTTGCCTTTAATTTTTCTTCTTCAGTATTTGCATTAACAAGAGACATAAGGACTCCTTGCCATACTCATAATAATATGAGTATGGCGGTACGAGGTATTATTATATTGTGAAGTGTTACATTATGGAGCCAATAGTCCATGGGACGAATTCTTGACTGCCATAGCCAAATTCCTCACTCTTTGTTTTTTTACCGGATGCCATCTCAAGAATCATCTGGTAAATACGTTCACCGACTTCTGCAATTGTTTCTTCCCCCTCTACAATAGTTCCGCAATTTATATCCATATCCTCCTGCTGACGTTCCCAAAGTGCGTTATTGGTAGCTAGCTTCAGACTTGGGGTTGGTTTGGATCCAAAAGCCGAACCGCGGCCTGTTGTGAAGCAGAGAAGATTTGCCCCACCGGCGATTTGACCCGTGACGGCAATAGGGTCATACCCTGGTGTATCCATAAAGACAAAACCTTTCGCGGTAACTGGTTCCGCGTACTCATACACTTCTGTCAGATTTGTTGTGCCTGCTTTAGCAATACCACCGAGTGATTTTTCCAGAATTGTCGTCAGCCCTCCGACTTTGTTACCCGCAGAGGGATTATTGTTCATTTCACTTCCAGTGCGGCGACAGTATTCTTCCCACCAGTGAATACGGGCGATAAGTTTTTCCCCGACTTCACGGGAAACGGCGCGGCGAGTAAGAAGATGTTCAGCGCCATAAATTTCGGAGGTTTCAGATAATATCGCTGTTCCACCTTGTTGGATCAACTTATCTGCCGCATAACCCAGCGCTGGATTGGCTGAGATCCCGGAATAACTGTCGGAACCGCCACATTCCAACGCGAGAATGATTTCTGATACAGGGATTGGTTGACGTGTTACCCGGTTAGCAACAGGCAGCATTTGGTTAACCAGGGTAATTCCTTTTTCAATGGCATGACGTGTGCCGCCCACATCCTGAATGGTATAGCTGTGCATCATTGGGCCATCAGCTAACCCATGGGCGTTCATCATATCTTTAATTTGGCTGGATTCGCATCCCAGCCCAACGATGATTACTCCGGCAAAGTTTGCATGGGTGGCATAACCAGCCATCGTACGTCTCATGACATCCATTGATTCACTTTTAGATCCGATGGCACAGCCAAAACTTTGTGGCAACGACACCACGCCATCAACATTTGGGTAATCTGCAAGACCATGCAGACGAAAGTGATCCTCAATCGCTCTGACGACCGTAGCACTACAGTTTACGGAGCTTAAAATGCCGATGTAGTTGCGTGTAGCAGCGCGGCCATCGGCCCGGCGGATACCCAAAAATGTATCCTGTTGAGGAACCGAAGAGGGAGAATGGCAGTCTTCACCCCAGGCATAATCTCGTTCAAAATCGCCCATACCTAAATTATGCATGTGGACGTGTTCGCCAGGCTTAATTGGCTGAGTAGCGAAGCCAATAATCTGCCCATAGCGTTTGATCGCATCACCTACGTTACACGCATGCAGGGCGATTTTATGCCCTGCTGGAATTTCACTTAGTACCGTAATTTGTTCTTCTTCAAGCCAGGTGCCCATGGGGACCGTCTGTCTTGCGATAACCACATCATCTTTGGGATTCAATTTTAGTACAGGGTTGATGTTCATTATCATTGTTCTCATGCTGGTTTACACCGAAATACGGGATAAAATATTTTTAACCTGCGCTATTTTTTCTTCATTCAACGGTAATGCCGGAGGGACAACTGCGGTTGATATGTCCACACCACTTAATTTTATGGCTGTCTTTATAACGCCAAAGAACGGTTGTTCTAATGCATATAAAGGTGATAATTCTGATAGTTGTTGTTGAAGTGCTTTAGCCGTGGCGAGATCGTTCTGCTGAACAGCCTGATAAATTCCGCGCGTAATATTAGGTGCAAAGTTAAATGTTGCCGGAATTCCACCATGCCCCCCCAACATTAATGTATCAAGTAAATATTCGTCATAGCCGCTGAAAATGATAAAATCTGGGCGGAAACAGTGAACCTGATTGATGATTTCCCTGGTGTGGCTAATATTATCAATAGTGTCTTTAATTCCGACGATATTGGGTACTTCGCGGGCAAGGCGTGTGATGACGTTTAAACCAATATCCTGGCCGGTTAGTTCTGGAAAGTTATATAGGAAGACTGGAATGTTTAACGCTTCAGCAATTCTTTTGTAATGCGTAAAGCGGGCTTCTTCGCTGAGTTTTGCATAATAAGGATTGACTACCAGTACTCCTTGCGCGCCCGCTTTTTCGGCATGCTTTCCAAGCTGGATAGTTTCTGCTGTGCTGGCGCAGGCGATACCGATAAGTACGGGGACTCTGCCGGCAACATGCTGCAGACTAAATTCTGCAATCTGTTTTCTTTGTTCAGACGAGAAATGTGAAAATTCGCCGCCGCTGCCCAGAATTAGCATTCCGTCGGCACCATTGCTAATCACATGATCAATCATTACCGCCATTCCTGCGCGATCCAATTCACCGTTATCGTCAACGATGGTCGGTACTGGCGGGAAGATGCCCTTAAAAACGTTCAACATGCTCACTCCTTGTTGTTCTGTATATGGAACTTATGTTCTGTATGTTGAAGTCAGTACAGCAGATATCCAAATCGTTCGTCAATGCTTTTTGCAGAACAAATGAACAACTGTGAGGCGGATCGGGTTTGCGGATGTAAGAATTAGGCAACAGAGCGCAGTTTGCATATGTGCAAAAAAGCCGCATACCTGAGAAAAGTGATTGCGGTATACTGTGCAGAGTCTATGAATAAAAAAGATTAATAGCGCATGAACCAAGACATCACGACTTCTGTTCCCGCTCTGGATAAGACGGTAAAAATCTGTAATTACCTTTTTAATTCCCCTGGCGCAACATTCAGCCAGATTCAGCAGGATCTGGCATTACCAAAAAGCAGCACGTCTTCTCTGCTAAATGCGCTGGTTGAGCATCATCTTTTGCGTCTGGAAAAGGGACGTTTCTTTTTAGGATTGAAGCTGTACGAATGGGGAAATCGTTCATTGGAGCAGTTTGATATCCGTAATGCAGCGCTTCCTGTTTTGGAAAAACTGCGTCAACAAACGGACCTGACCTGTCACTTGGGCATATTGGATGAAGTCGCGCCAATTTATCTTATGAAGCTGGAAAACACCCAGCCGATTGGCATTCGTACCTGGGTCGGTAAAAAATTGCCGATGCACAGTTCCGGCGTAGGGAAAGCGCTGTGTGCCTGGCTGCCGCAGGATAAAATCGACGAACTGTTGCCGGATGAAGACCTGCCAAAATATACCGATACCACCATTACCAGCAAAAAAGCGTTGATGAAGGAATTTGCCAGAATCCGCGCGCAAGGCTGGGTATTTGATAATGCGGAAGACTCCCCGGGTATCTATTGCATTGCCGCACCGGTATTTAACCGTAATAAAGATGTGATTGCAGCAATCAGCATCAGTGGCGTTGAACTACAAATGCCAAAAGATTGTATTCCACAATATTCTCAGTGGGTGCGCGAAGCCTGCCAGTCACTCTCGGCAAAATTAGTTTAAGTATGCAGGTATCGTAGTTAATGATCTGGATAATGCTGGCCACCCTGGTGGTTGTTTTTGTGGTGGGGTTTCGGGTGCTGACGTCCGGATCTCGACGGGCAATTCGCCGTCTGAGCGAGCGACTGAATATTGATGTCGTGCCGGTAGAGTCGATGATCGATCAGATGGGAAAAGTGCAGGGCGAGGCGTTTTTACAGTACCTGCACCGCCCTGACGAATCGCATCTGCAAAATGCGGCCCAGGTGCTGTTGATCTGGCAAATCGTGATTGTCGACGGCAGTGAGCCGAATCTGCTGCAGTGGCACCGTTGGCTGCAAAAAGCTCGGCTGGCCGCGCCGATTACCGACGCGCAGGTGCGTCTGGCGCTTGGTTTTTTGCGCGAAATGGAGCCGGATATGCAGGAGCTTAATGCGTTTCAAATGCGCTATAACGCCTTTTTCCAGCCCGAAGATGGCGTGCACTGGTTACATTGATAGTTATGCCTGGTGGCGTTACGCTTCTCAGGTCGAAAAAAGGGCCCTGCCTTAGATGGAATAAGCCACATCGCCATTCGGCGGAGAAAGTTGTTGAAACGTTAAATACGTCACACATTTAATGTTACACTGCGTAACTTTTCTACAATAACCCCACGCAGGTAACAAAATGAGTGAAGCTGTTGAACAAAAATCCCGCGCTGAAGTGAATACCCGACCTAACTGGTCGGCGGTATTCGCCGTGGCGTTCTGCGTTGCCTGCCTGATAACCGTTGAGTTTCTTCCCGTGAGCCTGTTAACGCCGATGGCGCAGGATCTGGGGATTTCTGAAGGTGTGGCGGGGCAATCGGTGACAGTGACGGCATTTGTCGCTATGTTCGCCAGCCTGTTTGTGACGCAAATCATCCAGGCGACCGATCGTCGCTATGTGGTGATCCTGTTCTCAGTGCTGCTGACGCTCTCCTGCCTGCTGGTTTCCTTTGCCAACTCTTTTTCGCTGCTGCTCATTGGCCGCGCTTGCCTCGGTCTGGCGCTTGGCGGTTTCTGGGCAATGTCGGCGTCGCTGACCATGCGTTTGGTTCCCCCTCGTACGGTGCCGAAAGCGCTGTCGGTGATTTTTGGCGCTGTCTCTATCGCGCTGGTGATTGCCGCGCCGCTGGGGAGCTTTTTAGGCGGTATTATCGGCTGGCGTAACGTGTTTAATGCGGCGGCGGTGATGGGCGTGCTGTGCACGATTTGGGTGGTGAGAGCGCTGCCATCGCTGCCCGGTGAACCGTCGCACCAAAAACAAAATATGTTCAGCCTGCTGCAACGTCCGGGCGTGATGGCTGGCATGATCGCCATCTTTATGTCCTTTGCCGGGCAGTTTGCCTTCTTTACCTACATCCGTCCGGTATACATGAATCTGGCGGGCTTTGATGTTGATGGCCTGACGTTAGTGCTGTTGAGCTTTGGTATCGCCAGCTTTGTCGGGACGTCGCTCTCTTCGGTGATTCTGAAGCGCTCGGTCAAACTGGCCTTAGCCGGTGCGCCGCTGGTGTTGGCGCTCAGTGCGCTGGTTCTGATCCTGTGGGGCAGCGACAAAGTGGTGGCGGCTGGCATTGCGATTATCTGGGGACTGGCGTTTGCGCTGGTACCGGTAGGCTGGTCGACGTGGATCACCCGTTCTTTGGCTGATCAGGCAGAAAAAGCCGGATCGGTGCAGGTTGCCGTGATCCAGCTTGCCAATACCTGCGGGGCCGCAGTGGGAGGCTATGCGCTCGATAACCTCGGATTGCTGTCGCCCCTGATGCTTTCCGGCAGTCTGATGCTGTTGACGGCGCTTCTGGTCACGATGAAGGTCAGAATGCAGTGAGAGTATTGCCTGATGGCGCACAGCTATCAGGCAATACCGCTATCTGACAACGGTATCAATCAAAACCCTTGTTCTCGGCGGTATGGGCAAACCATTCGCCGCTTTTCTTCACCGTACGTTTTTGCGTGTCTAAATCTAACTGGACAAAACCGTAGCGGTTTTTATATCCGTTGAGCCAGGACCAGTTATCAATAAAAGTCCACATATGGTAGCCAAGACAATTACACCCTTCGCTGATGCCTTTATGTAGCCATTTCAGATGTTCATATACAAATTCAATGCGGTAGCTGTCGTTTATCTGATCCTGCTCAACGAAACGCTGCTCATTTTCCACACCCATACCGTTTTCAGAAATAAAGCAGCGCGGGTTGCCGTAATTATCACGAAGATTAGTAATAATATCGTAAATACCTGGCTCATAAATTTCCCAGCCACGGTAAGGGTTCATTTTACGCCCCGGCATTTCGTAATAATCAAACAGCCACTCCGGCATAAACGGCGCGTTTGGATTGACGGCAGTATCACGACATTTCACGCGGCGCGGCTGATAATAATTGATACCGAGCAGGTCGATTTTCCCCTCGGCGATGAGCTGACTGTCGCCTGGCTGACAGGCTGGTAGCTGATCGTACGCTTTCAGCAGTTCGACCAGATCCGCCGGATATTCCCCTTTTAGTACCGGGTCAAGAAAGCTGCGGTTAAACAGTAGATCCGCATGGTGCGCGGCTTTTACATCCGCCGGGTTTTGCGAGCGTGGGTAAGACGGCGTCAGATTTAGGATCACACCGATTTCACCGCCGTAGTTTCCGGCGCGATACGCGCGCACCGCCGTGGAATGCGCCAGTACAGTGTGATACGCCACGGTGGCCGCGCGTTTGAAATCCACTACGTTAGGGTAGTGGAAATCATACAGATAACCGCCTTCTACCGGGACAATCGGTTCGTTAAAGGTGAACCAGTGCTTCACCCGATTGCCGAATAGGTTAAAACAGGTCTGCGCGTAGCGGCCAAACGCCTCAACCACGTCACGGTTTTCCCAGCCGCCTTTCTCCTGCATCACCATCGGCATATCGAAGTGAAACAGGGTGATAAACGGTGTAATGCCTTGCGCCAGCAGTTCGTCGATGACGTTGTTATAGAAATCGACAGCCTCACGATTAACCTCGCCAGTACCGTCCGGGATCAGTCGTGACCAGCTGATAGAAGTGCGGAAGCTGTTGTGTTTCAGCTGTTTGAGCAGTGCGATGTCCTGTTTCCAGTGCTGATAAAACGTTGAGGTGTTTGCCGGGCCAACCCCCTGGTGGAAACGCCCTGGCTGGCGGTCGAACCACACGTCCCATGTTGTCTGGCTTTTGCCGCCATTCAGGCTATCCCCTTCGGTTTGCAACGCCGAGCAGGCACTCCCCCACCAAAAGTTATCAGGAAAACGGTATCGCATTATCTTGCTCCTTGATGTATTTCACTTCCCTACACAATAGGCGATTTTGCTAAACAGAAACCGGTTACAGAGCTCGTTTTTCAATACGATAGTTACAAATCCGGGCATTCAACTTTGCCCAACGCTTCCCAGTAGGTGTTCTGGTTATTTCGTTGTATTGCCAGAATAGCCTCGCGGATATGCTGCTGATTACGTGTATCAGCCATAATCGTTTTTTCCCACATCTCATCGGAGGGTGAACCCTGCGGGGTGCAAATCTTGCGTAAGTCCTTCAATACAGTGTTTTTTTCATGAACGGACTGTAGAGAGCCGTAAGCCGACTCGGCCTGCGCTAAACCCGGCAGCGTGAAAAGAATGGCAATAAGCGGTAAAGCGGCTCGTTTCATGATAATAATCCTTGTTGTCGATGCGCATCATCTCAAGACTAAGTGTAGACACTACATTGCACATGACTCACTCAACAGTCTGCATTACCAGGGAAAACGGTCTCGTCTGTAAGTTGTAGATGGCTTCTCCTCTTCTCCTCACTTTCTTGCGCAGCAGAATAGTGTATGTTCTGAACAATCATTTATTTCTTAAGCGGTAAAGAGATGAGACGGATTGAGATAATACTGGGGGAGCTGGAACGGCTGACGCGAGGACTGAATCTTGCCCATCTGGCGCAGGAAACGGCGTTCACAGCAGAAGCTATCGGCTTTAACCTCGGACTGGCGCGCAACTCGGTCAGTAAAGATCTCAATCAGCTCTGGAACGACGGCCTGGCGATTAAAAGCCGCGGACGCCCGGTATTCTTTCTGCATCGTCAGGCGATTGAAACGCTGCTGGGTCGCAAACTGGATGAGTCCGAGCGCGAAGTGCAAACCGTTGCCGACCTGTTGCCGGTTCAGGAAAATCAGGCAACAGAGGATCCCTTCTTCGGCCTGATTGGTTACGATCGTAGCCTGCGCGACGCGGTGGAAAAAGGCCGCGCGGCGGTGCTGTATCCCCACGGGCTGCACGTTCTGCTGACCGGTCCCTCCGGCGTCGGCAAAACCTTTTTTGCCGAACTGATGCACCGTTTTGCCTGCGAACGCGCAGTGGGAGCGTCGCCGCCGCTGGTTTACTTTAACTGCGCGGAATACGCCCATAACCCGGAGCTGCTTTCTTCGCACCTGTTTGGTCATCGACAGGGGGCATTTACCGGCGCAAATGAAAATAAACCCGGTCTGGTCGAGCAAGCCGACGGCGGTTATTTGCTGCTCGACGAAGTGCATCGTCTGCCGTATGAAGGTCAGGAAAAGCTGTTCTCTATTCTCGACAAAGGTGAATATCGGCCGCTGGGCTCAAGCGCCGTGGCGCGGTCTATTTCGGTGCGCCTGATTTGCGCCACCACCGAGCCGGTGAGTTCGGCATTGCTGCGTACCTTCCAGCGACGTATTCAGGTGTGTATCGATTTGCCCGGCATCCGCCAGCGTTCGGTGGAAGAGCAGGTTGAGCTTATCGTTGGCTTCTTGCAGCGTGAGAGCCGCAAAATCGAGCGTACGATAAGCATCGACCGCACCTTACTGCTTTGGCTACTGAACAAGCCGCTGGAAGGTAACATTGGTCAGCTTAAGAGCGACATTCAGTTTCTCTGCGCCCAGGCCTGGGCCTCAGGGATGACCGGGCACAGCGACACGCTACAGCTGGATAAACGTCTGGCGGAGATTTCGTTTAACGCCACGCCGGAACAGCGTCTGCTGGTTGGCGCACTGTTCGAAGGCAAAGAGCATTTAAGCATCGATGCCCGCACGCTGCCCGCGCTGAAAAATTCACTGGCGACCGGAGCCGAAATAGAAGAGAGCGATCTCTTCTACAGCTTCCTGACCCGCGAATATATCAATCTGCGTAACAGCAACGTACCGCCAGCCGAAACGCTGGCGATCCTCAAAAACAAGCTCAGTTCGATTTTTGAATATGGTCTCTACAGCCGTGACAGCGTGGGGCATCCGCCGCGCTATGGCGATCAGATAGAAGAGCGCGTCACGCTGCTGATCGGCTGCGTTGAACAGGTGCTCGGTTTCACGCTGCCGGAGAATCTGGTTAATCCGCTGCGCAAACACTTCCTGGCGCTGATTGGCTATGTGCAGCGCGGCCTTATTCCGCAACTTTATTCTTCCAGCCTGATCCTCGATCGCTGTAAAGATGAATATGACAACGCCACGCTACTATGCCGGAAAATCAATGAACTGCTGCATATTCAATGTCCGGCGACGGAAGTGGTCTGGCTGTGCCTGTTCCTCAAAGAGTGTCGCCATTACCGCCAACGGATTGATGCCAGTCCGGATTGCGGGGTGATTTTGATTGCCCACGGTGCGACGACGGCGACAAGCCAGGCGCAGTACGTGAATCGCGTGCTGGAGCGCGAGGTGTTCAGCGCTATCGATATGCCTTTTGAGCAGTCGGTGCATGACACGCTGGAAGCTTTGACACAGATGATCCAGACCCGACAATATCGCCGGTTGATCCTGATGGTGGATATTGGTTCGCTGGTGCATTTTGGTAGCACGATCAGTAAGTTATTCCAGATAGACGTACTGCTAATGCCCAATATCACGCTCACCAGCCTGCTGGAGATTGGGCTGGATTTAAGCTACGAAACCAGCGACTTAACGCAGCTGGCGGCGTTAATGCAGAGTAAAGATATCCCCTGTCAGCTCTGCACGCCGCAGCAGGAAAACAGCGGTAAGGTGCTGGTTATCTCCTGCATCACCGGGATGGGAACGGCAGAAAAAATCAAAAAGGTGCTGGAAGAGAGCTTCGGCGAGCTGATGTCGCAGGACACGCGGATGGTGATCCTCGATTACAATGAAGTCCGCAGTCTGGAGCGCGTGCAGCAGGCGATTAACGCCAGTGAACGCCTGGCGGGAATAGTGGGGACTTTCCAGCCAGGACTGCCGGATATTCCGTTTATCTCGCTCGAGGAGCTGTTCTCTGAGCAAGGCCCCGAGCTGGTGCTCAGTCTGCTGACGCCGGATCTCTCCAGCAGCGAACGCCGCGTGGAGATGGAGCGCAGCGCAATGCGCTTTATCAGCGCGTTGACTATGGAGAGCATCATTAACCATATTTCGGTGCTCAACCCGCAGCGTATTCTGAAAGAGATGGAGAGTGTGCTTAACCATCTGACCACTGCGCTTGCCCTGAAACCGAGTCGTCAGGTGACACTGCGCTTCCTGATCCACTGCTGCTGTATGGTCGAGCGTATCGTGATTAACCGTAAACCGTTACAGATGGCGCTGGAGAACAAGCCGGATCTGGATAATCGCGCGTTTAGTGTCATTAAATCCGCTTTCCTGCCGATCGAAGAGGCCTATGCCATTCGCTTATCGGACGCGGAATATTTTTATATCTACGAACTGCTGTATAGCTAATCCCTTTACTGGCGCGGCTCTATGCCCCGCCAGCGCTCCTCTCTTCCCTGCGTGACACAAATTCTGGCACAGCCTTTGCTCTTACTTTGATGAGTTTGCCGGATGGCGGCATAAAACGCCTTATCCGGCCTACAAAAGCACTTGCCGTAGGCCTGATAAGCGAAGCGCCATCAGGCATCGCAAGTCTCATGTAATCGAGCCAGGAGGCCATTTTGACTACCACTGAATCCTTGCCCCAGATCCTGCTGCTGACCCATGGCGGCTGGGGGCAACAGCTTTGCAACAGCCTGCGCATGGTGATGGGTGAAATCAAAGGCGTGACGGAAATTGCGCTGATGCCCGTTGATACGCTCGGCGAGTTTTACCAGCGCGTTGAAGCCGTGGTGAAAACCATGCCGGAAGGTTCACTGATCCTGACCGATTTTATTGGCGGCACCACCTCTAACGTGGCGGCGCGGCTGAGTGCCGATTACCCGGTGGCTGTGATTTCCGGGCTCAATGCCTCTTTGCTGCTGGAGGCGCTCGACAAACGCGAGCATGGCCAGTTGACCACCTGCGTGGCTGAACTGGTCGAAGCCGGGCGTAGCAGTTGCCTGGACGTTGTCGCCCACGTGCGTCAATTACAACAATCACAATAAGGAATAAACATCATGGCAAACATCGTCTTATGTCGTATCGATAGCCGTCTGATTCATGGACAAGTGGTGACCAAGTGGGTTGGACAATCTCAGGCCAACCGGATTGCGGTGGTCAGCGATGAGCTGGATGCCGATCCGTTTATGAAAAATATCTACCTGATGGCCGCGCCGCCGAACATCAAAGTGGATTGTTTTGGTAACCAAAGTTTTGCGGCTGCCTGGAAAGAAAACCAGCTTGGTGACGGCAAAGTGCTGGTGCTGTTCCCCTCTCTGGCGGCGGTTCAGGAAGCGGTCCAGTTGGGGTTTGACGTCACTACCATTCAGGTCGGTGGGCTGGGCGGTGGGCCAAACCGCAAAGCGGTATTCCAGAACATTACGCTGGATGAAAAAGACGTCGGCATTCTGAGCGACCTGAAAAATCGTGGGATTCAGGTGTTCTTCCAGACCATCCCGGAAGATAAGCCGCAGTCGCTGGACGATATCCTGAAAAAATTCTAACTCTTTGATAACAGGGTAACTAATTATGGATACTTTAGTCTTCGCAAGCCTGATGGGGTTGTATTACTGGTTTGCCCGTTTACGCCTTGGCTACACCTTCTCCGCGATGCTGCTGCAACCGGTGGTGATTGCCGTATTCGTTGGCCTGCTGTTAGGCAACATGGAAACGGCGATGATCATTGGTGCAGGTATGCAGCTGGTTTACCTCGGCGTGACCTCCACGCCGGGTGGTAATGTGCCCTCTGATCCAGCGCTGGCCGCCTGTATTTCAATTCCTATCGCCGTGAAGGCCGGAATGGATCCGAACCTGGCTATCGCGCTGGCGATCCCATTTGGCGTCATCGGCGTATTCCTCGACCAGCTGCGCCGCACGTTAAACGCGGCATGGGTACATATGGCCGACAAACATGCGGAAACGGCCAACATGGCGGGTATCATGCGCTGTGCGTTCCTCTACCCGGCGTTGCTTGGGCTGGTGCTGCGTTTCCCGGTGGTTTTCGCCGCCAACTATTTTGGTCAGGATGTGGTGGAAAGCTTCCTCAAGCTGATGCCGCACTGGCTGACGCACTCCTTTGAAATTATGGGCGGCATTCTGCCAGCGCTGGGCTTCGCCATCACCATTATGGTGATCGGTAAAAAGAGCCTGCTGCCGTGGTTTATCGGCGGATTCTTCGCAGTGCTGTACCTGAAGGTGGACATCATGGCGATGGCAATCTTTGGTACCTGCGTGGCCTTCCTGATTAAAGGTCTGGCGAAAAATGAAGGAGCAGCATGATGAGCAGCGACGTAATGCAACATGAACTGGTGGAGCGTGCGCGTGAAAGCGGCACGCTGACCAAAGCCGATATCACCAAAGCCTGGTTTATCTACTGGCTGGGTGCAGAAGTTTCCAGCTCCTATGAGCGTTTGCAGAGCCTGATTTTCTGCGCCTCGATGACGCCGATCATCAAAAAGCTCTATCCGCAAAAAGAGGAACAGGTAGAAGCGCTGAAACGCCATCTGAACTTCTTCAACTCAGAGCAGACGTTCGGGGCGGTAATTCAGGGGATCTCCATTGCGATGGAGGAGCAGAAAACGCGCGGTGAGCCGATCAGCGACGCATCCATCACCGGGATAAAAACGGGCTTGATGGGGCCGCTGGCCGGGATGGGAGACTCGATCATCTGGGCCGCCGTGATGCCGCTGCTAATTGCCATTTTCATCCCGTTTGCCGCCAATGGCAGCGCGATGGGCGGAATTGTGCCGTTAATTCTCTATCCTGCTATTACGCTGGCAATCAGCTATGGCATGGTGCACAAAGGCTATACGCTGGGGCGTGACTCGATAATTGGTCTGCTGCAGGGAGGGCGAATAAAGGAGCTTATCTACGGCGCGAACGTGCTGGGCCTGATCATGATGGGGGCGCTGTCGGCAAGCTACGTCAAGATCACCACGCCGTTAAAACTCAGCGCCCTGAAAGGTTCTGAAGTGGTGGTTCAGCAAATC
The DNA here is from genome assembly GCF_014596835.2 of Citrobacter sp. C6_1. NCBI lineage: Bacteria > Pseudomonadati > Pseudomonadota > Gammaproteobacteria > Enterobacterales > Enterobacteriaceae > Citrobacter > Citrobacter sp. C6_1. The sequence continues at coordinate 45,217 of NZ_CP115031.1, forward strand.
CTCGACTCTATTGCTCCCGGTCTGTTGCCGCTGGCGGCGGTGTTCGCCATCTACTTCTATCTGGTGAAGAAAGGACCGCGTTACACCACCATTTTGCTGTCGATTGTCGCGCTCAGCGTGGTCTGTTCGCTGCTGGGAGTGTTGTAAGCCATGACACAGAATATCTATCAACAACTGGGGCTAAAACAGGTGATTAACGCCTGCGGCAAGATGACGATTCTGGGCGTTTCCAGCGTCGCGCCGGAAGTGATGCAGGCCACCGCACGAGCAGCGTCGACCTTTGTTGAAATTGACCGGCTGGTGGACCGTACCGGTCAATTGGTTTCCCGCTACACCGGCGCGGAGGACAGCTATGTTACTTCGTGCGCCTCGGCGGGTATTGCGATTGCCGTTGCCGCCGCCATTACCCGCGGTGACCAGGCTAGTGTCACGATGATGCCGGACAGCGCGGGTATGGCCAATGAAGTGGTCATGCTGCGTGGGCATAACGTGGACTATGGGGCGCCGATCACCAGCGCGATTCGCTTAGGGGGAGGACGCGTGGTGGAGGTTGGCTCGAGTAATCTGGCGGCCCGCTGGCAGCTGGAGAGCGCGATTACCGACAACACCGCCGCGCTGCTGTATGTGAAATCGCACCACTGCGTGCAGAAAGGCATGTTGAACATTGCGGACTTCGTACAGGTTGCGCAGGTTCACAATCTGCCGCTGATTGTCGATGCCGCCGCCGAGGAAGACTTACACGCCTGGGTGGCGAGCGGGGCGGATATGGTGGTCTACAGCGGGGCAAAAGCCTTTAATGCGCCGACCTCCGGGTTTATCACCGGGAAAAAACAATGGATTGCGGCGTGTAAAGCGCAGCACCACGGAATTGCCCGGGCGATGAAGATCGGCAAAGAGAATATGGTCGGGCTGGTGTATGCCCTGGAAAACTATCATCAGGGGCAAACAAGCGTTACCGCCGAAGAACTGCAACCGGTCGCGCAGGCGATTTCAGCGATTCACGGACTGAAGGCGGATATTGAGCAGGACGAAGCCGGACGCGCCATCTGGCGGGTTCGTATTCAGGTGAACGCGCAGGCGTTGGGACTGGATGCATACGCCGTAGAAGCACAGCTGCGTGGGGGCGATATTGCGATTTACGCGCGTCGTTATAACCTTCACCAGGGTGTCTTTAGTCTCGATCCGCGTACGGTCGCAGAAGGGGAAATGGCGCTGATCGTGGCGCGATTAAAGGAGATTGCAGAGCATGCAGCAGATTAATTTTTATCGTAATAAAGTGGCGATTAACGTACTGGCGAAGGATATCGCCAATGCGCGGGAAATCTATGATGCCGCTGAAGGCCATGCGGTGATCGGCATCCTTTCCGCACAGTTTGCCTCGGTTGAGGAAGGGGTTGTCGAAGTGAAGCGTTGGATGGCTGAAGTGCCGTCAATTTCCGTAGGGCTTGGGGCGGGCGACCCGGCGCAGTATTACAAAGCGGCCATGATTGCCTCACGGATCCATCCGGCACACGTCAACCAGACTTTTACCGGCTGTGGTTTTGCGGCAGGCGCGCTGGCCGCAACGGGCGGTGAACAGACCCATATCAACGCGTTAGTCAGTCCCACGGGCACGCCGGGGGAAGTGTTGATCTCGACCGGGGTCAGCAGCAGCCAGGGCACGCCAGCCCGCGTTTCCTGCGATGCCGCAGTGCGCATGATGCTGGACTCTGGCGCGCATGCGGCGAAGTTCTTCCCGATGGGCGGTGAGAAATCGTTGCCTGAGCTGTACGCGCTGGCGACGACCGCGGCGCGCAACGGCATGACGCTGATTGAACCGACCGGCGGTATCTCGCTGGATAACTTCGGCATTATCCTGCAAACCTGCCTCGAGGCGGGCGTACCGCGGGTCATGCCGCATGTGTACAGCTCGATTATCGACTCGCAAACCGGCAATACCCGGCCTGAAGATGTCGCCAGGATGATGGAGATAGTCAAAACCCTGGTGTGAGGCGCCATCGTTGGATAGCGAAAAGAGAATGCCCGGAGAAGCTCACGCTTACCGGGCATTTTTGCGAATATCATTCATGAAAAATGAATGCATTGCAGAAGTATGTATTTATCCGTCAAAACGCCTCGCAGATAGAAAAGTTCTCTGATGTTGTGTGCGCCACTGGCGAGTAATGTCCCGTCATCTTGTTCTTCTTGTGACGGATCGCCATGCAAAAACCAATAACCTCTACGCCGCATGATGCGGTATTTAAAAAGTTCCTGGGCCATCCAGATACGGCACGGGATTTTCTTGATACCTATCTTCCGGCGTCATTACATGAGCTTTGCGATCTGGACACACTGAAGCTGGAACCCGGGAGTTTTATTGAAGAAGATTTGCGTGCGTGTTATTCCGATGTGCTGTGGTCGCTGAAAACGACATCGGGTAAAGGCTATATCTATGCGTTGATTGAGCACCAAAGCTCGCCAGATGCTCGTATGGCATTCCGGATGATGCGTTATGCCATTGCTGCGATGCAGAAACATCTTGATGCAGGACACAAAACACTGCCGCTGGTGGTGCCGATACTTTTTTATCATGGCGTTGACAGCCCGTATCCGTACTCGCTGTGTTGGTTGGATGAATTTGATGATCCACAAACCGCGCGGCACCTTTATGGTGCGGCCTTCCCGCTGGTAGACATCACGGTGGTGTCTGATGATGAGATTATGCAGCATCGGCGGATGGCGCTACTTGAGCTCGTCCAGAAGCATATACGTGAACGTGACCTGATGGTGCTGGTGGATAACCTGGTTGCTCTGCTGGTTAAGGGATTTGCTAATGACAGCCAGGTAGAAACGCTATTTAATTATCTGATGCAGTCTGGCAGCGCACCGCGTTTCGAGACGTTTATTCGCGAGGTGGCTTTACGCGTTCCCCAACACAAGGAGAGATTAATGACTATTGCAGAATGTTTACGTGAATCGGGGCGAATAACGGGTTTGTTAGAGGGCAAACTCGAAGGCAAACAAGACGAAGCGTTGCGGATAGCCCATGCCATGCTGGAGAAGGGGATCGATCGTGAACTGGTGCTAATTATCACCGGGCTTTCAAGTGATGAACTAATGGCATCTTCCGACTAATTTATCTTTTTCCCGTTATGCTTTTTTCTTCTTGCTGATGCTTTTTCGTTTTTTAAACCGCAGCGGCCTTGCCGCTATAGTCATTTCATTACTCATCAGGCGGTTATTAAAAAAGGATAAAACGTGAAACTGAAGATACCTCATTTTGGGGCCGGGGCGGCAGTATTGCTGGCGGGATTATTGCTGGCAGGATGCGATCAGCAGAGCAGCGATGCGAAGCATATCAAAGTCGGCGTAATTAACGGCGCAGAGCAGGATGTGGCGGAAGTTGCGAAGAAAGTGGCTAAAGAAAAATATGGCCTGGAGGTGGAGCTGGTAGGGTTTAGCGGTTCCCTGTTGCCCAACGATGCCACTAATCATGGTGAGCTGGATGCCAACGTCTTCCAGCATCGTCCGTTCCTCGAACAAGATAATAAAGCACACGACTATAAGCTGGTTGCGGTGGGCAATACCTTTGTGTTCCCGATGGCAGGGTATTCGAAGAAAATCAAAACCGTCGCTGAACTAAAAGACGGTGCAACGATTGCGATACCTAACGATCCCACAAACCTCGGGCGGGCGCTGTTGCTGCTGCAAAAAGAGAAGTTAATTACGCTGAAAGCGGATACCGGCCTGCTGCCAACAGCGTTGGATATCACTGATAATCCGCGGCATCTGAAAATTATGGAACTGGAAGGCGCGCAGTTGCCGCGCGTATTGGACGATCAGAAAGTGGATGTAGCGATTATCAGTACCACCTACATCCAGCAAACCGGTCTTTCCCCGGTACATGACAGCGTATTTATCGAAGACAAAAACTCACCGTACGTGAACATCCTGGTGGCGCGAGAAGACAACAAAGATGCCGAGAATGTGAAAGAATTCCTGCAATCTTATCAGTCACCGGAAGTGGCGAAAGCGGCTGAGAAAATCTTTAACGGCGGCGCGGTTCCGGGTTGGTAATCTCCCCGTTGCCGCGCCGTTCGGGGCTATACCGTTCTGGCGCGGCGGCGGGAGTCCATGGAAATCAGCACCACTGAAGAGAGGATCAGCAGTGTGCCCAGCCAGTCGGGAAGGGTAAATGTAATCCCCAGCAACAACAGTGATAGCAGGGCGCTGCTCAACGGTTCCGCACAGCTTAAAATGCTCGCCTTCGGCCCGCCAATCATCTGTGCACCTTTCAGGTACAGGCTAAACGTCAGCGACGTGCCGATCACCACCAGATAGAAAAACGCCAGAATCAAACTGCCATTCACCACGAAATTAGTGCCCTGTCCGGCATAAAACGGCAGCAGGATCATGCCGCCGATTAACATACTCCAGCCGACGACCGGCAGCGTGCCGTAGCGCGCGATAAGCGTAGAGGGATACGTGGTGTAGAACGCGGCGGCAAACGCTGAGGCAATCCCCCAGAACAGCGCGGCAGGTGAAATGGACAGCGATGTCGGGTTGCCGTGAGTCACCAGCAGGAACGTGCCGAGAAGTGAGGTCAGAATGGCCGTTAGCACTAAAATCCCCGGTCGTGCTTTGCGCACCACGGAAAACCACGCCACGATAATGGTCGGTGACAAAAATTGCAGCACCGTCGCGGTAGCGGCGTTGGATTTTTCAATGGTCAGCAGAAAGGTGAGCTGTACGGTGAGCGCCCCGACCACGGAAAAAATGAGCAGGCTGATGGCGTCTTTGCGGTTTTTGATAATAGAGAACACTTTGTCGCCGTGAACGAAAGAGAGCATCAGCAGAATCAGCCCGGCGAAAATCAGACGTGTCATGGTCAGAAACTGCGACGACATCTGACTTTGCTCCATGATGTACTGCGCGCAAACGCCTGAACTTCCCCACAATACGGCGGCAATCAGGACGTTCATCATCCCTCTTCTGGTGGAACTCATCTTTCCCTCGGCATGTTGTTTTGTCTTATTTGTGTGCAGGCATCATAGCAGAGATAGTGAAGCGAGTGAGACATGACTGTCGAAGCCCCCCATGCGGCAGGGGGGCTTCGGCAGTTATTTTATGGCGCAATCGGCGTCAGATAATCCAGCCGTAGCAGTTTGGCCTTTAGTACCGCAATAATGAAAATCACCCCAGTGTCAGGCATGTTAAAACCCCTCCAGCACAATCTTGCCGACCGAACGACCGGTTTCAATTTGCGCGTGGGCTTTTTGCAGATTTGCTGCAGTGATAGCGCCAAAATGCTCGCCCAGCGTGGTGCGGAGGGTGTTGCTGTCGATCAGCAGTGCCACGCGGGTCAAAAGCTGGTGTTGCGCGATGATATCGTGGGTGGTAAACATCGAACGGGTAAACATAAATTCCCAGTGCAGCGAAATGCTTTTGGCCTTCAGCGGACGGGCATCGAGGAATTCAGGATCGTCAATCAACGCCAGTTTGCCCTGCGGTGCCAGGGCGGCAATAATTTGTTGGTAGTGCTGCTCGGTATTGTTCAGGCTGGCAACGTGCGTCACCTCTTTAATGCCTATCCGTGCCAGCTCTTCCGTCAACGGCTTGCTGTGGTCAATCACATGATGAGCGCCCGCTTCACGAACCCATTTCTGGCTCTGCGGACGTGATGCCGTACCGATGACGGTCATTTTGGTCAGCTTACTGGCCAGTTGCGTCAGGATAGAACCGACGCCGCCAGCCGCGCCAACGATCAGTAACACATCATCTTCATTGCCGTTTTCCTCAACGCCCAGACGGTCAAACAGCATTTCCCAGGCGGTGATCGCGGTCAGCGGCAGCGCCGCCGCAGAGGCATTATCCAGTGATTGCGGCTTCAGCGCGGTAATACGTTCATCAACCAGCTGAAATTCACTGTTACTGCCAGCGCGACCCAGCGCACCGGCGTACCAGACTTCATCGCCCGGTGAGAACAGGGTGACGGCTTCACCCACGGATTTCACCACGCCCACGGCATCCCAGCCCAGCACGCGCGGCACATCAGCGTTAAAACCCTCGCGAACCTTGGTATCAACGGGGTTGACGGAAATGGCCTTCACTTCAACCAGCAGATCGTGCCCGGTGGCAACCGGCACGGGCAGGTCAATCTCTTGTAAAAATTCAATATTATTGCCGTCGGTCGCGGCGCGGGTAATAGCGATGGCTTTCATCATCTCTCCGGTTCAGAAACCTTATCTGTGTTGAATAATTCGATGGTAAACCGGCAGCAGAACGGGAAAAATAGCCCCACGGCGACAGGACTTATACTCGGGGAGTGAAAATGTTCCGGCTTGAAGATCTCACGTTGTTTGTCCGCGCCGCGGCGCTGAATAGTTTTAGCGATGCTGCGCGCGAAGTCGGCGTTCAGCCTGCTCAGGTTAGCTCAGCCATCAAGCGTCTGGAGTCGACGTTGGCTATCCGTTTGTTCGCCCGCTCCACGCGCAGCCTGCGCCTGACGCCCGAAGGCGAGGTCTGGCTACCCTATGCCCGCCAGATGCTGGACGTGATGCATGCCGGGCTGCAAAAAATTCAGACCCCGGAAGATGAAGTGTCAGGCACGCTGCAAATTGCCGTGCCTTCCGATCTCGGCCGTAACCTGCTGTTGCCGGTCTTTCAGTCATTTCGACGCCGCTATCCCGCGCTGCGCCTGCGGATTTTTTTCTCCGACCAGGTGACGGATGTCTTTAAAGATCCCGTCGATGTTGCGTTTCGCTATGGCAACACCGAAGACGCGTCTTACATTGCACTGCCCGTGGCGCCGGGGAACCGACGCGTGCTGGTGGCCTCACCGGAATGGGTGGTGCAAAACGGCGCGCCGCAAAGCCCGGGTGACTTAGCGCAGCTCAACGCCATGACCTTCGTCTTGCGCGGACGTCTGCACGATCGCTGGACGTTTACGCGAAACGGTGAGGTCAGCAGCGTGCAGGTTAACGGCACCATAATGAGCGACGATGCGGAAGTGATCCGCCGCCTGGCGATTACCGGCGAGGGTGTGGCATATAAGTCGTGGCTGGATGTCAGCGAGGATGTACGTGATGGTCGATTACAACTGCTGATGCCGGATTATCAGGGAGAGACAGTCCCGCTGAATATGATTTGCCCGCATAGGAAGCAGCTTTCAACGGCGGTCCGTCTGCTGCACGACGCGGTGAAGGCGCGGTGTGAAATGCTGGCGCAAAACTAATATGCGCCAGCAATTTTATTGCGTCGTTAATCAGTCTTTTTTCGCCGCGTTGGCAAAGAAGATATCAGACTGAATGTCTTTAGTGCGGATGGTAAACAGCTGATTAGTCAGATCTTCCGTCAGCTTCTCGGCGTCAGCCATGATGCGAAGGTTGAAGTCATTCAGCATCTTATCGGCGGCAGGTTTATCGGTTTTCGCCATTTTCAGATACTCTGCTTCGACCTCTTTTTGCTCCTTCGCCACTTTGTCTTCCCACGCTTTGTAGGCTTTTTTGACGATTGGCGCGAGCTTCGGATAATCGGTCATGGTCAGCGTTTGTAATTTACGATATTTCCAGTAGATAGACTGATCGTCCGCTTTATCGGTACCCATCGTATAGTTAGCCGGATACGCTTTCAGGCCGCTGTAGTACGGAACAAAGGCGGTGAGGTCGGCCATACCCAGGCCAATGTAGGTCGTTTCACCAATCTCTTTTGGCAACCACGGACGAACCTGCATAACGTGCGCTTCATAGGTGCGGAAGACGCTGACCGGACGCCACGGCTCTTTGCCGTTCAGACCGTTGGTGTAGGGGTCATGGCTGGTGCCTTCGTAATGGTTACGCAGTACGGCCTTCACATCGTCCAGCGTCATTTTCTTCTCTGGCGTCATGAAGACCGGGAATTCACGTCCTTTGGCCATATCCTGGTTTACGGAAGGATTGAACTCTTTCTGGATGGTCCATACGCGAGGGTCGTTATACGTGCGGTCACGTTCGTCATCACGGGTATAGGCTTTGGAGAAGTTGAATTTACCGTCTTTTGCCGGTTCGTACAGACCTTTTTCGGTCGCAAATTGGAGCAGGTTTTTTGACGCCATCATGTCAGGGTTTTTCGGATCGTAATCCTGTAAACGCCCCTGATTGCCGGTGGCAAAATACTGGTTATTCGGCAGGCGCTGTGCCATCCACTGATGGCCGCTGCCGGTTTCCAGATACCAGATCTCGTTATCGTCGACGACGGCAACGCCAAAGCCTTCACCTGCGCCGACGGTCTCAACGATATGACCCAGCAGCGCCACGGCTTCACGCGCGGTTTTACTCTGCGACAGCAGAATATCCGGAATATCGTCTTCGGTGATCCCTTTATCCTCAACGTACGGGTCGGCGGCCAGCGCTTTTGGTGAGGCAAAAATAGATTCTGTGCCGCTCACGCCAACGCCCAGCTCGTTAAATCCGGTCGCGCCGTGCAACTGGGTTTTCCAGTTTGGAACAGTGGTATAACGCAGAGAGTTTTTGGGTAGCGGCCAGGTAAAGTCATTCGCACCGTTATGTGCTTTGGTGCTGTATACCCCGGTCTGATTCTGTTTTGCCGGGTGAATGACAAAATGCTGTGCTTTCAGGGCATCACTGTCAGCGCTACGCGCTACCAGCATGGAGCCGTCCGCTGATGCTTCGTTACCGACCAGCAGGGTCGTACAAGCAAAACCTGATGAAACAACGGCCAAATTTATAGAAAGTGCAATCAGGCACTTTTTAAAAGTAAACATTACGTATCCCTCATATGTACGCCAAAAATACACCGGAAACACACCGTTTCCTGAAATGCGATAACGCCTGAACCTTCAGACATTGCTCGCGAGAGAGATAAACGCCCCTGCCCACGCCTTCTCCAAATATCCATCCGTAGATTGAAGTCTTCTGGACAAAATAAAACGCCCGTTTCGCTTAATTATTACGCAATGGATATCGTGATATTCAGGATGTTTCCTGATTCGGGGAAAAGAATAGCAATGGGATATGAATGGATTCAGTGACCCATGTCGCGTAAGTCGATGATGACAAATATGAATTCCTGCGTGAGGGCACCCTTTTTGTATCCGGATATGACGTTACTTTTTACGGCAATACAGCGAAGGAACAGTGGAACTCGCTACTATCCACGCCCCTTTATACTCCTCCATGACCAGACTCAGGCGCTGTCCGGTTTCGCGATAAAAACTGGGCAAGGTCTCGTTGATATCGTCTTTATCGGCGGAGTCTGAGAAGGTTTTTACCAGTTGCGTTGACTGCAGCACGCGCGCGTCGTGGTGCTGGGTATAGGTAAAATAGATGTTTCTGCTAATACCTGTGACGTGACGCCCGTACAGTTTTCCGGTTAAGGTTGCCAGCCCCTGATGGTCGTACAACCGATACGACACCGTGCCGGTAAAGCGGTTGCTGCCAATATTCCACTCCACGTTACCGACGCAGTTCAATGGCCTGTCGGCGTAGCGTGAATACCATAACCAGGCGCCTGAACCCAGCATCAATACCACGCCGATCGCCAGCAGGATAAGATTGTGTATTTTGTTCATTTCCCGCGCATCCAGTAGTAATGAGTAGAACAAAACGCGTGAACATCTATCCGCGCATCCTTATCGCAGACAAAGGCCACCATCCTCTGTGCCCTACGGTAACCTGAAAGAAACACATGTTTGTTATATTCACAAAGATCGGGATGCGATTGCATCAGGCTGAAATAGCTTTCCAGATTGTGTTCATTCGGTGAGTAATAAATTTTACAGTTTTCCTGAGAGGGAATTTGCATAGAAACCGACACGAATTTACTAAACGGCATGACAGGGCGAGTCTGATACCAAACCAACCAGATAATCAGAGTAGTAATAATCACTCCGGTGGTTAAGAAAATGTTCCACCAGGGAATCGACGTTGCTACTTGCGGTGGAGAGGGTGTTACCTCGGGATTGTTGTTTTCCTTAATAAATGGTGCTAAGGGGGGCTCAGTTTGGGAATGAGTGATCGTCTCCACATGCGTATTCTCATTTAATCTGAGTCCACGCCGGGAAATAGTTTTGACTGTATCACGGGGCAACCCGACATCCGCCAGTGCATTGCGCAACGTCAAAATTGCCTGGTAAAAAGTATTGGTCGTCGTCACATTGTTTCTTTCTCCCCAACCTACTTTGAGCAGCGTGTTCTGAGAAACAATGTCACTTGCGTGAGTAATTAAATAGAGAAAACAGAGCGAGGCTGGGATCTGCAGTTGAATTGCTCGCCCGGTCTGTCGATTGACCAGGCTTTTGTTATCAGGATTAAATTCGACCAACTGGTTGATAAGGTACAATGCCCGGCCCTCAGTAACGAAAACGTCTCATATTTTGCATCAACATACCCATTTCATATTACATCTAAATGGATAAGACGCTTCTACCTTTGTACTTGATCAAAGATAAGAATTTTGTGTTTGATGGGTAAATCCTTTTAATACAATGAGTTATGGTATACATATCTTAGGTGATAATTAACTAAGGTAAAATAATGAGAATTAATTACAGGTTTATCTGATTAGTTATTATATTTATCCCACAACATCACAAAGGTTTCTGGTTTTTAGGAATTTTGTAATTTACTAAAATCATTTTTTAAGGTTTTGTTTTAGCAAATAGTGCTGTATTTACGTTTATCGTGATGTCTGGATTTGTGTATAAAACTCCTAATATATGGGTTATTAATCTGAGAGAAAACTTCGTAATACTTATCAACATAACGATGTTTACAGTTGGAGATTGTTTTTCTATAGGATTTTATAACATTTTCATCAATCGACTGTTATTAGCAGAAATGGAGTTCACCACGTGTCGGATTGACACATTTATTTACCGATGAAATATTTATGGAAAATAACAGGGGCATAGTTGATGAAGAGAAAGACGCTACAGAGTGTTCGTTGCATAAGCTGTGAATTATCCTGTGAATTATTTCCGGATGCTGCCGTACGTGCACAATATTGCCACCGAGCCGCTTTTGCTGTCTGGCCAGAGGGTAATGATTATTTGAAAAAAGGCATTGTTGAAAAACTTTTACTTAATAATCACAACCATTTATCCCATGGATTTATTTTTATCGATTTTTCATTCCCGAATTTGCGCCTGTTCACCGATCCGCAATGGGTGGATCGCCTGACGCAGAGTGGTATGCATATTGTATTGATAGCGGACCGGATCCTGGCGCCGTTAGCCAATTACTGGTTATCGAAAAGCAATAAAATTCAAGGGATTATTTATTCCAATGATAGTGATGAAGTTCAACATCAGAAAATACGTCGCTTATTCCGGGGGCATCTCGCCAACAGCAAACGTGGGCGTTCATTAAATTATACGGAAATGGTATTACTCAAGCGATTTATTTCAGGGGTAAGTATTCAGCAAATTACCCGAATAGATAATATTGATGTTAAGAGAATATATGTCTACAAACTTCGACTTGAAGATAAGTTAGGCCTAAGTATTCATAAAATACTCTCTAACATTTTATAGCTGATTCTCATTTTTATTATTTCCACGTCATCGCGATGTGGTGGACGCCCTACGCCCGAAAGCAGGAGGCTATTATGAAAAAACCTAAGCATTACTCACGCATTGCTATAGCGGTATCAGCCGCGTTAACGTCAATGGTATTTTCAACCCACGCGGCCTGGATTGATATTGACAGTCTGCCTTCCAGTGGACTGGTGAGCAGCCTTTCGCCGGAATTGCAGGCTTTATTTCCTGCTCAGGCGAATGCCAGTTTCGCAAAAACCAGCGCCACGCCGAATTATGTTTATCAATGGAGTGCTGGCACCATTCCTGTTTATGGCAATGGGTTAACGCTCAATGGGCCAGGAGCAGAAGCCTTTGAGCACTCCATTACCGTTATTCAGAACAGCCAAACGGGAAGTCCGGGCGTTATTTTTGGCGATGACCTGACGATTTACACTAACTCAAAGAATTCCGCTGATAACGGTAAAAACGTTGATGGCATCCGTACACACGGTGCCAACACGCCGGATAATCCGGTCTTTATTATCACCGGGGATCGCACCAGCATCTACGTGGATGGTCTGGATGGTGACGGTATAAACGCTGGTTACAACGCAATTGGCCAGGGCTGGATAGGGTCGGCAAACATTTACGTCGGCGACGATCTGTATATCAAAACGACCGGAAATCAGGGGCGTGGTATCACCGCCAACGCGATGAGAGATGCCACGCTTGCCAAGAATACGATTATCGTCGGCGATCGTGCACACATTGTGACTACCGGCGTTGGTTCAGAGGGGATCCGTTCCGGGCAGAGCGGCTCGTCAATCCGCCTTGGGAATGATGCCACTATCGAGACATCGGGGGCCTCCTCAACAGGAATTTACGCCGCCTCATCTTCCAAAACGGAACTGGGCAATAACGCCACTATTTCGGTGAGCGGTGCCAGCGCCCATGCGGTCTATTCCACCAATGCAACGGTGAATCTGGGTGATAACGCGACGATTAACGTTAACAGCTCTACGAAGGCCGCCTCTTACAGCAAAGCGCCACGCGGTCTGTATGCGATTTCACGCGGCACGGTAAATCTTGGTGGCGGCGCTACTATTGCTATGGCGGGCGACCACAGCAATGAAAGCTACGCCATCAGCACAGAAACGGGCGGTATCGTCGATGGCTCTGCTGGCGGACGCTTCCTCATCGACGGCGATCTTCATGCTGCCGGAGCGACCGCAGCGACCAGCAGCCTGCCGCAGCAAAACAGTGCGATTAAGCTCAACATGACCGACAACTCGTTGTGGAGTGGGGCGTCATACATCACCAGCGTCACGGCCGGAACGGGGGTTATCTCGCTGCAAATGAGTGATGCAGTTTGGAATATGACCAACAGTTCCACGCTCACCGACCTAACGCTGAACAGCGGGGCGGTGGTGAACTTTAGGCATACTGACGGCGAACCGTGGCAGACGCTTACCATCAATGAAGATTACACCGGCAACGGCGGCACGCTGGTCTTTAATACCGTCCTCAATGACGATACCTCCGAAACCGATAAGCTGATTGTTCTCGGCAACACCACGGGTGACTCTTTTGTGGCGGTGAACAACATTGGCGGTACCGGGGCACAAACCGTTGAAGGGATTGAGATAATTGAAGTGGCTGGCAATTCTGACGGCAATTTTGAGAAGGCAAGCCGTATTGTTGCCGGTGCCTACGACTATAACGTTGTGCAGAAGGGCAACAACTGGTATCTGACCAGCTTTATTCCTGCTCCGCCGGATCCGGAAGACCCGGATCCGGTCGATCCGCATGACCCTGATCCTGTTGACCCAGACCCGGTCGATCCTGTGGACCCGATTATTCCTGAACCGGAAGAACCTGTAGCACCTCCGGTCACTGAGCAGCAGTACCGTCCGGAAGCGGGTAGCTATCTGGCGAACAACTACGCCGCTAACACGCTGTTTATGACCCGACTGCACGATCGTCTGGGCGAAACGCAGTACATCGACATGCTGACGGGCGAGAAAAAAGTCACCAGTATGTGGATGCGTAACGTCGGGGCGCATACCCGCTTTAAAGACGGCAGCGGGCAGTTAAAAACCCAAAGCAACAGCTATGTGTTGCAGTTAGGCGGCGATCTGGCGCAGTGGAGTTCCGACGGTCTCGACCGCTGGCACATTGGCGCAATGGCAGGCTATGCCAACAGCCAGAACCGCACGCAGTCCAGCCTGACCGGCTACCATTCACGTGGTCAAGTTACCGGTTACAGCGTGGGGCTGTACGGCACCTGGTATGCCAATGACGCAGACAAAACCGGCACCTACGTAGACACCTGGATGCTCTACAACTGGTTTGATAACAAAGTGATGGGCCAGGAGCAGGCGACAGAGAAATACAAATCCAGCGGGATAACCGCTTCGGTAGAAGCCGGTTACAGCTTCAAACTGGGTGAAAACGAGCGCAACAGCTACTGGCTGCAACCGAAAGCGCAGGTGGTGTGGATGGATGTGCAGGCCGACAGTCACCGCGAAGCGAATGGTACCCGTGTGAAGGATGATACCGATGGCAACCTGATGACCCGTCTGGGCGTGAAGGCCTTTATCAACGGTCACAACGCCATCGACGACGGTAAATCCCGTGAGTTCCAGCCGTTTGTTGAAGCCAACTGGATCCACAACACCCAGACCGCCAGTGTGAAGATGGACGATGTGAGCAATGACATGCGCGGCACGAAGAACATCGGCGAGCTGAAAGTCGGCGTTGAAGGGCAAATCACTCCGCGCCTCAACGTGTGGAGCAACGTGGCTCAACAGATCGGCGACAAAGGCTACAGCGATACCCGCGGTATGCTGGGCGTGAAATACAATTTCTGACGGGATTGTAAGTAACAGAAAAGCCGCTGATTAATAGGTCAGCGGCTTTATTTTTTGGGGAAGCGGTAGGTCGGATAAATGGCATCCGTCAATAAGGTTCAGTCATAAAGCCATTTACCCGCTTTTGCAGACTCTGCCAGCATGCGGAGTGTTAATGGCTGTGGCTCATCGTCATCTCTGCTACAGGTAAACATTGCATAAAGTATGAATGTCTCAATAGGCCAATATTTATAGAAATCGAAATTGGCGCAATCAACATTGAAAGTTGCAAAGTAAGCATCCATGATGTCTGCGCCCGTTTCACTGGCCCACACATAATCTCCCGTTGAAAGGCTGGTATCGAGAGTGACTGGCCAACGCTTTTTAAAGAATAAGCTGGGTTTATTAAATGTTTCATCGTACCAGGCGATGATATCATCATCACTTACCATAGCTTATCTTTACCTCTGGCTATGGTGTTATATTTAATTGTGACTTTGTATGAAATCTCAGTCACGTCATAAGCCATTATGACAATCCCCAATATTGGAATCCATCTTCCAACAAAAGCGCCCAGATTTGTTACATATGCAAATTTTAATCGTCTTATACTTCCTGTAGTTAGGGTGGGTAAACGTCTAGTTTCTATATTTAACCAATGTCGTAACTGAGAGCTCAGTGGTGATGTCCCTGCAGTTGCCCCTATCGGCTTATCTCTGGTTGCGATCGTAGGTTGACCAAGTAAAATTAGACCCAAGGTCATATAATCATTTACGCCAAATTGTTCACTTGTTTCATCCAGGAAAATCCAGAAAAGAAGTTCTCCTGCTGAAAGATTAGCAAACCCTCTGTAGAAATATGTACCGTTAAGCTCTTCGACAGTGTCCATATGATTTCACTTATTCGGTTATGCGTTCATTCCAGGCATCTGAATATTGAATGTTCCCATCGAGATAGTGCCAGGTGATTTTATCGTAACGTAGCTGTACTTGTTCTCTATGACCAACATTGATGACAGTTTTAGTGTCATGCATCATCGGTGTTACGGATACAACTTTAACCCCTTCGAGGAGCATGTTGTAGTACTCTACTTCCTGACCTGCATCATTGATCTCGTACCATTTGAATTCGGCCGATTGCAAGCTTTGCCCTGTGGCAACGGCTTTAAAAAGATAAGGGGAAGCGCTATCGAATTCCTTCTCAAAAATCAGTGCGCCGTGCACACGTGTGCCAGTAAGCTTTCCTGTGTTACCATCCGTTGGGATATAAAGGTTATGGCTAAACGATGTCACCTCGATTGAACGTTCGCGATTATTTACATCAACAGAACCCTTTATAGGTGCACCACCATCGTCTTTGAGCCAGAGATAAGCAGGAATTGCCATTTTAATAGTCCACTTTGTTAAAAAATAACATATAAAGGTTTTTACGATTGGTTTGCAATAGTAAAGGCATTAATAATAGATAAAAATAAATAACTTATTCCGCGGATGAATTTAAAATATCCATATATAATTTAGATGATCGATTTGGGACGGGTAATTAATTTTGAAAGTAGGCCGTATAAGCGTTAGCGCCATCCGGCATCTGGCTAACCTGTAATTAACGCTTACCGGTTCAGCCGCACTTCACTGGAGAGTCGCCAGCGTGCTCTTAATTATTATTAACTTCTGCTGTGACTCTTGCAGCTCATCCTGCAATCGTTGCTCCTGTTCGCCATAGACCATCAGGACGATACAGCCGTTCATCACTTTTACGCTAATCTGTTGCCCGGTATCAAACCCCGCTGTGCGTAGCCACTTACCGGAAAGAATAATTTTGGGTGTGGATTTGTCGAAAACATTCGGGCGATATCCCACAATTACCGAACGTTCGGTTCCGGATTGGTCGCTGTCTGGGGTAGAATGCGAATCAGCCATAATCAACTCCTTGATAGTTGGTGAGGTTAGCTCTCGTCGGGTACTGCGAATACCGGGCGAGGGCGTTTCAATTTGAGGTTTTCGTATGTTAAGGTACGTACCTCAGTGAAGATATCTTGCTCTTATAGGTACGTACATGTCAACAGCTAAACGCGACCCTCATAAGTCAACATCCGGAAAAGCACCAACTTTTCAGATTCGTATTACGCCGGAGTTGAAGGCTCAGTTCGAGGCTGCTGCAAAAGCAGAAGGGATGAGTTTGGGGAATTGGCTCAAGACCTTGGGGAGAAGGGAATTGGAAAGGTTGGGTATTGAGCCACTGGAAAAAGTACAGAATTGATTAATTTTCCTGTCTATTCGGAATATTTATGATTTCCATTTTTAAGGCATCCTCCCCAGAGAAAATTGCAGCTAAGCCCTTCCTAATTTTTAACTGATCGTTTTCTATTGCTCCGTGGGCTACAGGAGAATATATGGCTGTTTGTAATTGCACCCGCTCAAAGTCATAGCCAATATCTTTTGCGATTTCTGACAATAGGTCTAAGAAAAGATTGTTACTTGTTTGGTTCCATATGGCACCTAAGGTATTATCGTTATCAGGGTAAGATGTATTCAAATGTGCAAAATATAGCTTCCATGAGGATAATACATTACCTTCAGAAGCACTTCTTTTGGCTTTTCCTCTTTTAATTTTCCCGTAAAATGCTAAGTCGATCATGTTTAGTGCACGAACATGTTCACTTGACAGTCTGGCACTCTGAGATCTGGTAGCCATAAGCTGTTTGAATATGTCAATTTTTAATGATTTTTTCTGGGAATATCTTTCTATAAACTTTTGTGTCTGAATGGCTAATAATGGGCTAATTACAGTAGCAGCAATAGCCATAATTGTAAGAGCAGTGTTCATATTAGATTCTCGCTATGAAAATATTTGGGCGAGGATCATAAAGGAATTTGTGTGCTGAAAAGATATGGCAAATGACTGGGATAAGGTAAGAATTTTGGCGGAAGATCACAGGAGTCGAACCTGCCCGGGAACGCTGGCGCCCCCAACTGGATTTGAAGTCCAGCCACCTCACCGGAGATGACGATCTTCCGCGCCTCGATTGCTACATGGAGGCGGGGCGCATTATAGCTACTTCCTGGGGTTTCCACACCCCCTCACTCACTTTTTTAACTTCCCTTTTGTCTTGCCATGATCGGTTTCATATAAATCCTCAATAAATCCGGTAGTTACATTTCATCACATTTTTCGACGCAACTCTGATCACAGAAAACAAGAATCGTAATTTGATAACGAGATATCGGAATACCCGCGCTCACAGGGATGGTTTACAAGAACTGTAACCGGTATCAGGGCGTGTGAAAGTGCTAACAAGGATGCGTAATGAAAAGTGAGATTCTGTCTGTTAAAGAGAAGATTGGCTACGGAATGGGCGATGCGGCGAGCCACATTATCTTCGATAACGTCATGTTATATATGATGTTCTTCTATACCGATATTTTTGGTATTCCGGCCGGATTTGTCGGCACCATGTTCTTACTGGCGCGTGCGCTGGATGCCATCTCAGACCCTTGCATGGGGCTGCTGGCCGACCGTACCCGGTCGCGCTGGGGGAAATTCCGCCCGTGGGTGCTGTTTGGCGCACTGCCGTTTGGTCTGGTTTGCGTGCTGGCCTACAGTACGCCAGATCTCAGCCTGCACGGCAAAATGATTTATGCTGCAATTACTTACACGCTGCTGACCCTGCTCTACACCGTAGTGAACATCCCCTACTGTGCGTTGGGCGGTGTCATCACCAATGACCCCGCGCAGCGTATCTCCCTGCAATCATGGCGCTTCGTGCTGGCGACGGCGGGCGGCATGCTCTCCACCGTGCTGATGATGCCGCTGGTGGATCTGATTGGCGGCGAGGATAAAGCGTTCGGCTTTCAGGGCGGGATTGCCGTGCTCTCGGTGGTGGCGTTCCTGATGCTGGCGTTTTGCTTTTTCACCACCAAAGAACGCGTGGAAGCGCCGCCGAGCACCACCTCGATGCGTGAAGACCTGCGCGACATCTGGCAGAACGATCAATGGCGCATTGTCGGCCTGTTGACCATCCTCAACATCCTTGCTGTCTGCGTACGCGGCGGGGCGATGATGTATTACGTCACCTGGATCCTGGGTATGCCAGAAGTGTTTGTCGCCTTCCTCACCACCTATTGCGTCGGCAATCTTATCGGCTCTGCGCTGGCGAAGCCGCTGACCGACTGGAAATGCAAAGTCAGCATCTTTTGGTGGACCAACGCCGCACTGGCGGTAGCGAGCCTGGCGATGTTCTTTGTACCGATGCACGCCAGCATCACCATGTTCGGCTTTATCTTCGTGATTGGCGTACTGCACCAGCTCGTGACGCCAATTCAGTGGGTGATGATGTCCGACACCGTTGATTACGGCGAGTGGTGCAACGGTAAACGTCTGACGGGCATCAGCTTTGCGGGCACGTTGTTTGTGCTCAAGCTGGGTCTGGCGCTCGGTGGGGCGCTGATTGGCTGGATGCTGGCAGGTGGGGGCTACGACGCCGCAGCGAAAACCCAGAACGGCGCCACCATTAGCATCATCATCGGGCTGTTCACCATTGTCCCGGCTATTTGCTACCTGCTGAGCGCCGTGATTGCCAAACGCTTCTATACCCTGAAAACGCCGTATCTGACTGAAATCATGAGCCAACTGGCGCAGGGCGCGCGTCGCAATCAGCAAGATTTTACGACGAAAGAATTACAGAACTAAGGAACCGATGATGAAAATAAGCGATGGAAACTGGCTGATTCAGCCCGGTCTGAACGTGATTAACCCGATTCAGGTGTTCGAGGTTGAACAGCAGGGCAATGAGATGATTGTCTACGTTGCGCCGCGAGACGTGCGTGAACGTACCTGGCAACTGGATACCCCATTGTTTACCCTGCGCTTCTTCTCGCCGCAGGAAGGCGTGGTGGGCGTGCGTATGGAGCATTTCCAGGGTGCGCTGGATACCGGTCCGCATTACCCGCTAAATGTGCTGCAGGATGTGAAGGTCGAGATGCGCAACACCGCTGAGATTGCCGAACTGAAGAGCGGCAATCTCAGCGTGCGCGTTACCAAAGGTGAGTTCTGGTCGCTGGATTTCCTGCGTAATGGCAAGCGTATTACCGGCAGTCAGCTGAAAAACAACGGCTACGTGCAGGAGACCCACAGCGGGCGTAACTATATGTTTGAGCGCCTGGATCTCGGCGTCGGGGAAACGGTATACGGCCTGGGCGAACGCTTTACCGCGCTGGTGCGTAACGGGCAAACGATAGAAACCTGGAACCGTGACGGCGGCACCAGTACCGAGCAATCTTACAAGAACATCCCGTTTTATCTCACCAACCGCGGCTACGGCGTGCTGGTGAATCATCCGCAGTGCGTGTCGTTTGAAATTGGCTCTGAGAAAGTGTCGAAAGTGCAGTTCAGCGTGGAAAGCGAGTATCTGGAATACTTCGTTATTGACGGCCCAACGCCGAAGGACGTGTTGAACCGTTATACCCAATTCACTGGCCGTCCCGCGCTGCCGCCCGCCTGGTCGTTCGGCCTGTGGCTGACCACGTCATTCACCACCAATTACGATGAAGCGACGGTGAACAGCTTTATCGACGGCATGGCCGAGCGCAATCTGCCGCTGCACGTTTTTCACTTCGACTGCTTCTGGATGAAAGCCTTCCAGTGGTGCGACTTTGAGTGGGATCCGCTGACCTTCCCGGACCCGGAAGGCATGATCCGCCGCCTGAAAGAAAAAGGGCTGAAGGTTTGCGTGTGGATCAACCCGTATATCGGGCAAAAATCACCGATTTTCAACGAGCTGAAAGAGAAAGGGTATTTGCTCAAGCGGCCGGATGGTTCCCTGTGGCAATGGGATAAATGGCAGCCGGGCCTGGCGATTTATGACTTCACCGATCCGCAAGCCTGTGAGTGGTATGCCAACAAGCTGAAAGGCCTGGTGGATATCGGCGTGGATTGCTTCAAGACCGATTTTGGCGAGCGCATTCCAACGGATGTCCAGTGGTTCGACGGCTCCGATCCGCAGAAAATGCATAACCATTATGCGTACATCTACAACAAACTGGTGTGGAACGTGCTGAAAGAAACCGTCGGTGAAGAAGACGCTGTCCTGTTTGCCCGTTCAGCTTCAGTGGGCGCGCAGAAGTTTCCGGTGCATTGGGGCGGCGATTGCTATGCCAACTATGAATCGATGGCGGAAAGCCTGCGCGGCGGGTTGTCCATTGGTCTGTCCGGCTTTGGCTTCTGGAGTCACGATATTGGCGGCTTTGAGAATACCGCCCCGGCGCACGTCTACAAGCGCTGGTGTGCGTTCGGGCTGCTCTCCAGCCATAGTCGTCTGCACGGGAGCAAATCCTACCGTGTGCCGTGGGCGTACGATAATGAATCCTGCGATGTGGTGCGCTACTTCACCGAGCAGAAATGCCGCATGATGCCGTATCTGTATCGCGAAGCGGCCCGTGCCCATGAGCAAGGCACACCGATGATGCGCGCGATGATGCTGGAGTTCCCGGACGATCCGGCGTGTGATTACCTCGACCGCCAGTACATGCTGGGCGATAGCGTAATGGTCGCACCGGTGTTTAGCGAGGCCGGCGATGTGCAGTTCTACCTGCCGGAAGGACGCTGGACGCATCTGTGGCTTAACGACGAGGTGTCTGGCAGCCGCTGGCATAAGCAGCGGCATGACTTCCTGAGCCTGCCAGTCTACGTGCGTGAGAACACCCTGCTGGCGCTGGGCAGCAATAACCAGAAGCCGGACTACGCCTGGCATGAAGGAACCGCGTTCCAGCTGTTCCATTTGCAGGAGGGACGGGAAGCGGTGTGTGAAGTGTCTGCGATGGACGGCTCGGTTATCTTCACGCTGAAGGCGACGCGTGTAGGTAATACCATCACTGTGAAAGGGAACGGTGAGGCACGTAACTGGACGCTGTGCCTGCGAAATATTCAGAAAATTGGCGGCATTAAATGCGGGTCGCATATGGGCAGCGAGCTGGGTGTAGTTATTACTCCACAGGGCAGTGAGCTGACGATTACCTTGTAAGCATGTGTCGACGTGGTGCCGGATGCGTTTTATCCGGCCCACGCTGCGAGCAGCATTCCAGATCTGAAAATCCAAAACATCCTGAATTAAATTTTTATCTCTGCATATTTGCGAGCGGTATCACTCTGATTCCCGCGAAAAATGTGATCTGCGCCGTAAATATCTCACTATTTCCTCTTTTTGTCTTATTTCTGTCCGGATTGCTGGACACGATTTAGTATTGTTGGCGCATCGTAGTCCTCTTATATTTATCATCACGGATTACACGTGGAGCATAAGCGCTTCTTTAGATATTTAATCTGGTATGTAATAAGGGTAAATAATGCAAATGATTACCTCGCGACAAAACAGATTATTAAAGTTTCTTCTGTCTAAGAAGGAATATGTCACGCTGCTGAAAATTGCCGAGTATTTATCTGTTTCAGAGAAAACTGTGCAGCGCGATCTGCGCTTACTGGAACCATGGTTATCAGAATGGAAAATAACCATCGATAAACGTGCTGGTGCTGGGGTGATATTAAGTTCCGATAATATTACCGACCTTTTATATATGGACCAGTTATTAGGATCGGAGGGTGATGATACTGACGGCATGATGAATAATTCACGGCGAGTCAAGATAGCCTCACAATTATTAAGCGAAACGCCGCATGAAACGTCGATCAGTAAGTTATCCGAGCGTTATTTTATTAGTAGTGCATCGATTGTTAACGATCTGAAAGTGATTGAATCCTGGATTACCCCGCTGGGCCTGTCGCTGATTCGCAGCCAGAGCGGTACGCACATCGAAGGCAGCGAGAGCGGTGTACGCCAGGCAATGGCATCGCTGATTAACGGCGTGATTAACCATAATGAACCTGGCAGCGTAATTTATTCACGTCTTGATCCGGGCAGCTATAAAGCGCTGGTGCATTACTTCGGCGAAGAAGACGTTTTGTTTGTCCAGACGCTGTTGCAGGAAATGGAGAACGATCTGTGTTGGTCGTTGGGCGAGCCTTATTACGTCAATATTTTTACCCATATTCTGATCATGATGTACCGCATCACGCGGGGCAACGCGCTACCGAGAAAAGAAGAGAGCATCACTACCTGTGATGAGAACATCTTTTCCATTGCCAGTCGTATGATTCAACATATTGAAAAACGCATTGCCCACCCGCTGCCGGAAGACGAAGTCTGGTTTATTTATCAATACATTATCTCTTCCGGCGTGGTAATTGAAGAGCATAACGACGTGAGCGTGATTGGCCATATGCACTCCAGCGATGAAGCGCGCTTGATTACCCAGCGGCTGATTGCCACCTTCGCTGAAATGGTCGACAGCGATCTTAGCCAGGATACTGCGCTGTATGACGGATTACTGATCCATATTAAGCCGCTGATTAACCGCCTGAACTACCAAATCCGCATCCGTAATCCGCTGCTGGAGGACATTAAAGGCGAGTTGCAGGACGTGTGGCGTCTGACCCAGTGCGCGGTAAATCGGGTGTTTAGCGGCTGGGGCGAGCGGGCCGTGTCGGAAGATGAGGTGGGGTATCTAACCGTACATTTTCAGGCCGCAATGGAGCGGCAGATCGCGCGTAAGCGCGTGCTGCTGGTCTGCTCAACCGGTATCGGTACTTCCCACTTACTCAAAAGCCGCATTCTACGCACTTTTCCGGACTGGACCATCGTTGGCGTGGTGTCGGCAGGCAGCTTGCCTTCCGTACTGACGGACGATATTGAACTGGTGGTATCGACAATTAATTTACCCGCTGTTGCCATGCCGGTTGTGTATGTCACCGCCTTTTTCAATGATGCGGATATTAAGCGAGTAACAGAAACGGTTATTACGGAAAAATTACATCGGGCGACGTCGCTGGTCGTTGAAAATTAATGTCTGAACTCCATGAGGTATGATTGATGGACATCACGAAAATACTCAATACAAATCGCGTTATTTTGGACATGAAGGCCACGAACAAAACGGAGGCTATTGAGGAACTGACGGATATTCTGCAAAAAGATGGGGCAATTAGCTGTCGGGAAACGTTTATTCAGGATGTCTGGCAGCGTGAATCAGAAGGCTCGACCGGTTTCGAAAACCATATTGCTATTCCGCACGGCAAATCCTCGGCGGTGGTCAATACCACGCTGGCAATTGGTCGTACCCGCCAGGACATTCCCTGGGAAACCCTGGACGGCAGTAATGTGCGCTGCATCATTCTGTTTGCCGTACGCCTTGAAGATCAAAACACCACCCATATTCGTTTGCTCTCGCAGGTTGCAGGTGCCTTGGCGGATGACGACATTATTGAACAATTGTTAGTAGAAAGTAGTCCACAAAAAATTATTGAGCTGTTTAGCCAATATGCTGAATCCAATGTCTGCTAATTAAAATGTGGAGCATGTTATGAACATTGTTTGTGTTGCCGCCTGTACGGCGGGTATTGCGCACACCTATATTGCCCGTGAGAAGCTAATTAAAGGTGCTAAAGCGCTTGGTCATAATATAAGAGTTGAAACCCAGGGAACTATCGGCACGGAGAACGAACTGCTGACAGAGGATATTTCTGCAGCTGATGTCGTAATTCTTGCTGTCGATGTCAAAATAAAAGGGGAGGAACGATTTTCAAATAAACGCATCGTGCGAGTGAAAACCGAAATCGTCATAAAATCGCCCATTCAGTTTCTTGAAAAGGTCGAAAAATCATTAGTTAATAATAACCAGTAGCGATCCTCATTTTGGAGGGATTTCACATGAGTGAAAATAAAATTCCGCTATCTCAGGAAATAAAAAGACATTTATTAACGGGGATTTCGTGGATGATTCCGTTAATTGTCGCCGCCGGGATCTGTATTGCTCTCGGGCAAATACTTGGCGGCACTAACGTGGGTGAAAAAACAGGAACCATACCCTGGATGCTCAACCAGATTGGCGGCTGGGGGATGGGGTTAATCGTACCGCTGATTAGTGCGGCGATTGCGTACTCCATTGCCGATCGTCCCGGATTTGCGCCGGGCCTGATTGTCGGCTTTGTTTGCGGCGAAATTCATACCGGTTTTATCGGCGGGATGCTGGGCGGGTTCCTGGTCGGTTATACCGTACTGCTACTTAAGCGCTATATCCGTTTGCCACAGTCGATGCAGGGGCTGATGCCCATCATGGTGTTGCCGGTACTGAGTACCGTCATTGGCGGCCTGTTGATGATGACGCTGATTGGCAAGCCGATAGCCTGGCTGCAGGACGCGTTGATTCATCTGCTGGAGTCCATGCAGGGCGGATCCCGCTTTCTGATGGGCGCTATCCTCGGTGCGATGGCGACATTCGACTTCGGCGGACCGGTGAATAAAACCATGTCGCTGTTTGCTGACGGCATGCTGGTCAGCGGTGTGTACGGTCCGGAAGCGGTGAAGTTTGTTGGTTCGATGATCCCGCCGTTCGGCATTACGCTCTCCTTCCTGCTGACGCGTCACAAGTACACCCGTGCGGAGCGCGAGGCGCTGAAAGCAGCATTTCCGATGGGGATCTGCATGATTACCGAAGGGGTTATTCCGATTGCGGCGCGCGACCTGCTGCGCGTAGTGGGGTCCTGTGTGGTGGCTTCGGCGGTAGCGGGAGGGCTGATTATGGTGTGGGGTGTCGAAAGCCCGGTACCGCACGGTGGCATGTTTGTGGTTCCGCTCTTTACGCATCCGCTGCTGTTTTGTCTGGCGCTGGGAATCGGCACGGTGATTTGCGGTGTCATGTTGTCGCTGTGGAAGAAACCGGTGACCGAGCGTGACGAAGAGTTTGATGAACTCAGCGATCAAAAAATGAAAGACGAAGAGATCACCTTCACCCTGGAATAACCGGAGGCCGTATGTTTGCCGATATGAAAAGCATGGTGACGAAAGCCTGGCGTGAGCAGTACGCGCTGCTAGCCATCAACTGTATGAACCTCGAAAGCGCCCGCGCGGCGGTGCGGGTGGCTGAGAAGCACCGTGCGCCCATTATTCTGAATCTGTATCAGGGGCATCTGGAGCATTTTCCGGCTCCGATAGCCGCTGCGGTGGTCAAAACGCTGGCAGAGGAAGCCTCAGTACCGGTCGCGCTGGCGCTGGATCATGGAAAGGATCCTGTACGCATTCGTCAGGCTTTTCGCGCCGGATTCAGCGGGTTAATGATCGATGCCTCCGCCTTTGCACTGGAGGAGAACATTCGCCAGACCCGGGCAGTGGTCGAGCTCGCAGCCAGCGTTTCTCTGTGCGTGGAAGGCGAGCTGGGCCATCTGGCCGATGCTCCGCGCTATGACCATGCCGCTAACGCTGATTTGATGACTCAGGCCGCCGACGTGGAACCCTTTATCCAACAGACCGGGATCGATTTGCTGGCGGTGTCGGTGGGTACGGCACACGGCATGTACGCGCCGGGTATCACACCTGCTATTGATTTCCTGCGGCTGGAGGAAATAGCCCGGTTATCAACTGTACCTCTGGCGCTGCATGGCGGCAGCGGGACGCCGTTTGATCAGCTACAGCGTTGCCCGACGTTTGGCGTCGCCAAGATAAACGTTGGTGCGGCGGTTTTCGAAGCCGGAAAGGCTGCGCTACTGCATACCCTGTGTCGTGACACATCCGGTGAGCTCGTTGATGCCCTGGCCCTGATGGAGCAGGCCTGCGAGGAAGCCATTATTCCGTACCTGCAGGCCAGCGGCGCTATCGGCAAAGCCTGATTCATTTTCTGTAACGCCTTCTATGCCTCTGCGATGACGCACTGGCAGGGCTTTCTACACCCTGAAACTGGAGAATTAACATGTTAGTTTCGATGAAAGAATTACTGCAACCTACTCGTCAGCACGGTTTTGCTATCGGCGCATTCAACGTGGCGGACAGCTGCTTTGTACGTGCAGTAGTGGAGGAAGCGGAAGCGACCAATACCCCGGCGATTATCTCTATTCACCCCAGTGAACATGATTTTGTCGGCGATGCGTTTTTTAGCTATGTCCGCGATATCACTCTGCGTAGCCCGGTTCCCTTTACTCTGCATCTGGACCACGGCGCTTCGGTTGAGCATGTCCTGAGGGCGATTCAGTGTGGGTTTACCTCGGTGATGATTGATGGATCGCTACTGCCGTATGAAGAAAACGTGGCGCTAACCCGCGAAGTGGTCAAACTGGCGCATGCGGTAGGCGTCTCGGTTGAAGGTGAGCTGGGTACAATTGGCCAGACCGGAACGTCAGTGGAAGGCGGCGTATCGAAGGTTACCTATACCGATCCAGCTCAGGCACAGGATTTTATCGCCCGTACCGGCGCAGACACGCTGGCGGTGGCGATTGGAACCGCGCACGGGATCTACCCGAAAGGGATGCAGCCAGAGCTGCAAATGAACATCCTGCGCGATATCGCCGGACGTGTGGACATTCCGCTGGTGCTGCATGGTGGATCCGCGAACCCGGATGCGGAAATTGCCGAATCCGTTACGCTGGGCGTGGGTAAAATCAATATTTCCAGCGATATGAAATACGCCTATTTCCAGAAAGTCCGCGAAATCCTGGCGAAAGAAACCTGGTGGGATCCGAACGTGATTTACCCGGAAGCGATTAGCGCCGCGCGTGACGTGATCCGCCACAAAATGAAATTGTTCGGTTCAACCGGCAAAGCATCACTTTACTAACGGCATGCAGGCGGGGTGACCCGCCTTTTTCGCAACAAGGAAAAGTGGAATGAAGCGTTCACACATTAATTATGCCGTCGATAAAGCGCATGCCATAGCCGAGACTTTTCGGGTCTGTCTGCCTGATTTTGCGTATTTTACGGCTGACGTCTGGCGGCAACAGGATCAAACTCTGTGGGGTGAAGTGTTCGATCTCCGGCTGGGCTGGGACATTACCGACTTTGGGCGTGGAGATTTTGCGCAAACGGGACTGACGTTACTGACGTTGCGCAATGGTCAGCCAGGGTCAGCGGGTTATCCCAAACCGTATGCCGAAAAGATGCTGCAAATTCAGCAGGATCAGCAAACGCCATGGCATTTTCATCGCCATAAAATGGAAGATATCGTGAATCGCAGCGGCGGTGACTTATGTATGCAGTTGGCATGGGCCACGCCTGATGACGGGTATGACGCACGGCGTATTGTTGAAGTTAGCGTCGATGGTCAGCGGCATAGCGTGAAACCCGGTGAGACGCTGGTGTTGAAACCGGGGCAGGGGGTGTGCCTGCCGCCGCGGCTGTATCATCGCTTTTGGGCGGAGAAAGCATTCGTGCTGGGCTGGGAAATCTCGATGGTCAATGACGACCTGCATGACAACCATTTCCTTGAACCGGGCGGTCGCTTTCCGGCGATAGAAGAGGACGAGCCGGTGAAGTGGCTGTTGTGCAGCGAATATATTCATTATGAGCGTGAGTAGGCCCGGTAAGCGAAGCGCCACCGGGCAATAAATCATTGCGCAGGTGGTGGTGTTGTGACTTCACTCCCCGAAACCACGCCCGCCTGCATGGTCTGCGTGACCTGCTGTTTCTCCGCGTTCACCGCATGTAGTTGGCCGCTGACCGTTGGCTTGAGCGGCGCGTCGGCCTGAATATTGCCGCTGGCGGTAAGCTGAATATTACCGTCGCCGGAAAGCGGCAGCACGGGCCATCCCCATTGTTGCAGAATCGTCATTGGCACGCCGCGCCCGTTCAGGCTGATCTGAGCCTGGCGCTGAGGCAACTGCGAAATGCTGGCGGTGGCCTCCAGCAACCCTTTTTCCGTATAGGCACTCAGTTCGCTGATATTGATGGTGCTGTTGTTCGCCGTCAGCGCCAACGAAGGGCGACGCACGTCGGTGCGGTTGAACGTGGCGGCAGCGGCGTTGAGGGTGGCGCTACCGCTCCAGATCCCCCACTGATTGTTTTGCACCAGCCCGAGGTTGGCACCGTAGCCGTCCAGCGCGGTGAGCTGCCATGGGAAGTCCGGATCGATATCAATCACCAGATTACGGCTGGCGCTGAATTTCTTCAGCGTCAGGCTGTTTAGCCAGGTGGGCAGGGGTTTCATCCACAGCTGTTTCCAGTTTTCTGGCAGCGTGTATTCCAGTCCGGCGATGGCGGCATCATCGAGGACCAGCGCTTTGTTGTTGCGCAGCCAGTTACCCGACGTTCTGACCATACCGCCTTCCCAGCGAGTGGTGAACTGGCGTAGCGCAATGCCCTGCGGTGAGAATTCAGCGTTCAGAATCGGATCGAAGAAGTGCAGCGAGCCGTAGATAAACTCGCTGGCGTTCATCGACAATTTTCCTTCCTGAGTTTGCCAGTCATCCTTGCTGAAGGTCATGTTGCGCAAGCTCAGATCGAGATCCGTAACCGCCCAGTCAGGGCCTTGCAGACGGGCATCCGTCACTTCCAGACGACCAATTTGCAGGGAAGGAATGGTACTTAACGGGGCAAAAAAATCGGCCAACGATTTGTCGCTTTGCAGCCGAATATCGTTCAGGCGCAGATTCTCCACCACCCAGCTACCGTCGGCATTGCGCTGCGCTACACCGGTTAATGCCCCACGCGCCACGTCCGCGCCAATATTGCTTAGCGTCACCCGGTCATGGTCGATGCTGCCTTCAATCAATACGTTGGTGGTCGGGACATCGTTCAGCGTCAACGAACTGGCGCTGAGCTGAATTTGCGCTTTGCTGCCGAGAATTTTACCTGCCTCAGGGCTCCAGGGAATGACGCCGCCGTTAACGCGCTGGGCGCTGAGGTTCCACTCGCTACCGGGGCTGTTAAGCGCCATATCCTGCAATTGCAGGCGATCGGCCTGAAACGGCAACGGCGCGGTTTGCTGGGAAAGATTCAGCGTGCCGTTTTGCAACAAAATGGTGTCTACGTGCAGCGGGTCGGTGATTTGTCGGCTACTGAGTCCAATATCGACCGTTTTGGCGACCAGCGTGGCGGGCTGACCATCCCGGCCAAAGGTGACGTTTTCCAGCAGAATATGGGAAGGGGAAGAAAACCGGTGATCGATGGCATCAAAGGCCAGATGGTAGCTGCTGTTCTGTGAAACCCAGGCGCTGACGTGCTCTGCGCCCCAGCGGGTTTGCAGTAGAAAATAAAGGCCGAGGATCGCCACTGCAAGGGCGATCAGCACGTAAAGAAGCAGCTTTCCAATAAATTTCATGGTCTTCCATCCCGCGAAGTGCACATAGTCAAGTTATGCACGATTTAGACGCAATGCTCAAGGCGGGAATGGTGAAAGAGCGTTACAGCGGCGTTGATTCAGAATCAACGCCGCTGTTTGCTTATTGCTTTTCTGGTGGGAACACCAGGTTCAGAATGATAGCGGTAATACCGCCTGCGGCAATGCCGGAAGAGAGCAGGTTTTTCACCCAGTCCGGGGCGAACTGCAGGATCAACGGCTGCTGGGAGACGCCCAGGCCGACGGCCAGCGACAGCGCGATAATCAAAATCGCGCGGCGGTTCAGCGGCTCGCGGGACACAATACGCACGCCGGATGCGGCGATAGTACCGAACATTACCAGCGTTGCCCCGCCCAGTACTGGCTCAGGAATATGCTGTACAAAACCGCTGACCGCCGGGAACAGGCCCAGCGCGATCAACATCAACGCCACCACAAAACCGACGTAGCGGCTGGCAACTCCCGTTAACTGAATAACCCCGTTGTTCTGTCCAAAACAGGAGTTCGGGAAGGTGTTGAACACAGCGGAAACAAACGAGTTCAGACCGTTCGCCAGCACGCCGCCTTTCAGGCGTTTCATATACAGCGGACCAGAAACCGGCTGCTCGGAGACATCAGAGGTGGCCGTAATATCGCCGATGGTTTCCAGCGAGGTGATCATAAAGACCAGCATCAGCGGCAGCAGTAAACTCCAGTCGATACCCAGGCCATAATACAGCGGCGTTGGCACCATTAGCAGGTCCTGACTTACCGGTGCGGTATTTTGCGGCAGCATGTCCATAAACCAGGCCAGCAGATAGCCTGCCGCCATCGCAATCACCAATGACGCAACACGCAGGTAAGGGTTGCGTTGACGGTTAAGCAGGATGATTAGTGCCAGTACAACGCCTGCCAACAGTAAATTCTTCGGTGCACCAAAGGTGTTGTCGCTCATTGCGGCATAGCCACCACCAATTGATGTCAGACCCACCTGAATCAGCGACAGGCCGATAATCATCACCACCACGCCTGAGACCAATGGGGTAATGATCCGCCGCGCCAAATGCAGTACGCGTGAGATAACCATCTCGGTGCAGCTTGCCAGCATCAACGTACCGAACAGCGCCGCCATCATGGTTGGGACATCTGCGCCACCGGTTTTTAGCGCCGTACCGCCCATAATCAGTGGCGCAACAAAGTTAAAGCTGGTGCCCTGAATGGATAGCAGCCCTGAGCCTACCGGCCCCCAGGCTTTGATCTGAATGATAGAAGCTACGCCGGAGGCGAACAGCGACATACTGATAATGTGTTGAGTATCCTGAGCCGGTAAACCAAGCGCCTGGCAAATTAACAGAGCGGGAGTAATTACCGCGACGAACATGGCCAGCAGATGCTGACAGGCGGCAAACAAGGTCTGGGCTAACGGGGGGCGATCTTCAAGACGGTAAATCAGTTCACTGTTGTGAGTCTGCGCAACCGGTTGCGCATTTGTTGACTCTACGGCGTTAACGGACATCAGAGGCAATCCCATGGTGGAAAAGCGGTGATTTTATCTGACCAGGGCAGAAAAGCAAACGTTTGCTAGCAGGTATTCTTAATATTTAAAACGGATAAACAAACATTTTTATATAACTTTTCATCATTTTCTGCTTAAAATCCACCCCGAAAACTCAATAAGAGCTAAAAATCGGTCTGGAATGCATCGTGCGTGATTGTGCTAAACGCACTAATGGAGCTGTAAATGTTTTATCTCGATACGTTATCAACGCTGGTTGCGGCAACCCTTGTGTTGCTGCTGGGACGTAAGCTCGTCCAGTCTGTTTCCTTCCTGAAAAAATACACCATTCCCGAACCCGTAGCGGGCGGCCTGCTGGTGGCGATTGCGCTGCTGGTGCTGAAAAAAAGCATGGGCTGGGAAGTGAACTTCGATATGACCCTGCGCGATCCGTTGATGCTGGCCTTCTTCGCCACTATCGGTCTGAACGCCAATATCGCAAGTTTGCGCGCCGGCGGCCGCGTGGTGGGTATTTTTCTGATTGTGGTTGTTGGCCTGTTGCTGATGCAAAACGCCATCGGTATTGGTATGGCGACCCTGCTGGGTCTGGACCCGCTGATGGGCCTGATTGCTGGCTCGATCACCCTCTCTGGTGGACACGGAACCGGGGCCGCATGGAGCAAGCTGTTTATTGAACGTTACGGCTTCACCAATGCGACTGAAGTGGCGATGGCTTGCGCAACGTTTGGTCTGGTATTGGGTGGGCTGATTGGCGGCCCGGTGGCACGCTATCTGGTCAAACACTCCACCACGCCGGACGGTATGCCGGACGATCAGGCTGTTCCGACCGCATTTGAAAAGCCGGACGTCGGACGCATGATCACCTCACTGGTGCTGATTGAAACTATTGCGCTGATCGCTATCTGCCTGACGGTGGGGAAAATCGTTGCGCAAATGCTGGTCGGAACGGTGCTGGAACTGCCGACCTTTGTCTGCGTGCTGTTTGTTGGGGTGATCCTCAGTAACGGTCTGGCATTACTGGGCTTTTATCGGGTGTTCGAGCGTGCGGTTTCGGTGCTGGGTAACGTGAGTTTGTCGTTGTTCCTGGCGATGGCGCTGATGAGCCTGAAGTTGTGGGAGCTGGCTTCTCTGGCTCTGCCGATGCTGGCAATTCTGGTTGTGCAGACTATTTTCATGGCGCTGTACGCGATATTCGTCACCTGGCGCATGATGGGTAAGAACTACGATGCCGCCGTACTGGCAGCCGGGCATTGCGGGTTTGGCCTCGGCGCGACGCCGACGGCGATTGCCAACATGCAGGCGATTACCGAACGCTTTGGGCCATCCCATATGGCGTTTCTGGTGGTGCCGATGGTGGGGGCGTTCTTTATCGATATCGTCAACGCGCTGGTGATTAAGCTGTATCTGCTGTTGCCGATTTTTGCGCAATAACGGCTGTGCGGCGGAGTCATGTCCGCCGCGATTAATTCACTATGCGTTGGAATAGCGCTCGGTTTCCGGCATCCAGCGCTCAATCAGCGCCACCGCCTGTTGCGGGTAACGTTCGTGAATATGGCGGGCAATGCGCTGAACTTCCGGAATAATTGCCTGATCGCGCAACAGATCCGCTACTTTGAATTCCGCCGTTCCGGTCTGGCGAGTACCTAACAGCTCGCCGGGGCCGCGGATCTCCAAATCTTTTTGTGCAATCACAAACCCGTCGTTGCTGTCGCGCAGAACCTGCAGGCGTTTTTGCGCTGTTTTTGACAGTGGTGATTTGTACAACAGGACGCAGTGGGAGGCTACCGCGCCACGACCGACGCGGCCGCGCAACTGGTGTAACTGTGCTAAACCCAAACGCTCCGGGTTTTCAATAATCATCAGGCTGGCGTTTGGCACGTCCACACCCACTTCAATTACCGTGGTGGCAACCAGCAGATGCAGTTCACCCTGCTTAAAGGCCGCCATTACTGACTGCTTCTCGGCGGGCTTCATACGGCCGTGTACCAGGCCAATATTGAGTTCTGGCAGCGCAATTTTAAGCTCTTCCCACGTTGCTTCTGCTGCCTGAGCTTCTAACAGATCAGACTCTTCAATCAGCGTACAGACCCAGTATGCCTGGCGCGCTTCGTGGGTACAGGCGTTGCGCACGCGATCAATGATGTCGCTGCGGCGGGTATCCGGAATCGCCACCGTAGTGACCGGCGTACGCCCCGGAGGCAGTTCGTCAATGACTGATGTGTCGAGGTCGGCATAGGCGGTCATCGCCAGCGTGCGCGGGATGGGCGTGGCAGTCATGATGAGCTGGTGCGGATGGAAACCCTGCTGTTGGCCTTTCTCCCACAGCGCCAGGCGCTGATGCACGCCAAAACGATGCTGTTCATCAATGATAACCAGCGCCAGGCCGTTGAACTGTACCTGTTCCTGGAAAATCGCGTGCGTGCCGACAATCATCTGCACCTGACCGCTGGCGATAGCTTCCTGCTGCGCCTGGCGCGCTTTGCCTTTCTGTTTACCTGCCAGCCAGCCCACTTCAACGCCCAGCGGCGCGAACCAGTTACGGAAGTTATTCGCATGCTGCTCAGCCAGTAGTTCGGTGGGGGCCATCAGCGCAACTTGCTTGCCATGTGCAATTGCCCGTAGAGCAGCAAGTGCTGCAACCAGCGTTTTACCGGAGCCGACATCGCCCTGCACGAGGCGCATCATCGGGACATCCAGCGCCATATCATGTTCGATCTCAGCGGTAACGCGGGCCTGTGCGCCGGTCGGTTTAAACGGTAGCGCCGCCAGCAGCTTATCTTTCAGCGCATTGTTTGCGCTCAGCGGCTGGGCATGAAAACGCTGGGCTCCGGCGCGTAACGCCAGCATGCTGAGGTTATGCGCCAGCAGTTCTTCCAGAATGAGACGTCGCTGCGCCGGATGCTGGCCGGTTTCCAGATCGCTCAACTGCAGTGACGGCGGTGGGCGGTGCAACGTGCGCAGGGCTTCCGGCAGGCTCATCATGCCCTGCAACAGCTCTGGCGGCAGCAGTTCGGCAATGGCGCAGGTATCGAGCAGGTCCAGCGCCTGATCGGTCAGCTTGCGCAGCGTGGCCTGCTTCACGCCTTCGGTAGTCGGATAAACAGGGGTAAGCGTTTCCTGTAATTCCGGCGTGCTGAGATCGCCCTGCACACGGTATTCCGGGTGGATCATCTCTGCACCGTATTTCCCGCGTTTGGCTTCACCGTAGGCCAGCACCCGGCGACCGGTGGCGAGGCTGTTTTTCATTGCTGCGCTGAAATTGAAAAAGCGCATGGTGAGAATGCCGGAACCATCGCTGATCTGACAGGTCATCATCCGGCGACCGCCGAAGGTGATATTGCAGTTCAGCACTTCGCCTTCAACGGTGGCATAGACGCCCGGTAGCAGTTCGCCAATTGGGTACAGATGGGTACGGTCTTCGTAACGCAGGGGGAGGTGGAGCAGGAGGTCCTGTACGGTGTGCAGGCCAATTTTCGCCAGTTTACTGCTTTGCGCTGCGCCAACGCCGGTCAGAGAGTTGAGTGGGATGGCATCCAGTAAACGGCCTTTCATCGCGTTTATCTCGCAGATTGCATAGTGGCCCACCACGTTGCATCGGCTTCAATTTCGCCCTGCGTGTTTACGTGAGGGTAGGGAAGACCTTTGCGCTTAGCGACATTCGCCAGCACCGGATAACCGCCTTCAAACAGCAAACGCTGCTGCTCATCTTGCGGCAGCATACTGTTTTCTCGGCGGTACATGCCGGCGTTTTGCCGCTGGCGCTGTGCCTCGTACAGAATCAGCGCCGAGGCGACCGAAACGTTCAGCGATTGCACCATGCCAGTCATGGGAATGATGATGTCCTGATCCGCCAGAGCCAACGCTTCCTGAGTAATGCCGGTTTTTTCCTGACCCATCAGGATGCAGGTGGGGCGAGTGTAATCAATCTCGCGAAAATCCACGGCTTTATCTGACAGATGGGTTGCCAGCACCTGCATGCCCCGATTTTTTAAATGTGTGACCGCATCGCTAATGGTGCGGTGAGTTTTAACCTGTACCCAACTGTTACTGCCTGCGGCAGAAGAGGCCATGGTGCGCATACGGCTACCCGGCCAGACGGCGTGGACTTCATGCACGCCGACCGCATCTGCAGTACGAATGATAGCGGAAACGTTATGAGGCTTGTGGACCTCTTCCATGCAGACGGTCAGATCGGGCTGACGACGTGCGAGCATTTCGCGGATACGTGCATAGCGCTGTTCATTCATAAAACGTGTTCTAGTTACGGTTACGGGTGACTTTGATCACGTCCGGCATGACGCGGATTTTGCGCATGATATTTGCCAGGTGCACACGGTCGCGGGCGGTCAGGCGAATAAAGGCGCTATAGACGCGGCCATCTTTCTCTTCCGTATTCAGACTTTGAATATTGGAGGTGGTCGTGTTAATTGCCGCCGTCAGGTTCGCCAGAGCACCCTGGTGGTTAAACATATCCACCTTAATCTCGGTGATGAACTCCTGCTCCGTCTCTTTATCCCATTCCACCGCCATAAACTTCTCAGGCTCTTTCTGGTAGCCACGAATGTTACGGCAGGATTCATGGTGAATCACCAGACCTTTACCCGGGCTGACGTGGGCAATGATGGGATCGCCTGGAATCGGACGACAGCATTTCGCGAAGGTGATCAGCACACCGTCTGCGCCTTTGATCGGCAGATGACCATGGCCAGATTGTGCCGGTACGTTAGCTGTTGCTTCGCCCTGCTGGAGGTTTTTCGCTACCACCACGCTCATGGCGTTACCCAGACCGATTTCTGCGAGCAGATCGTCAAGCGTGGCGAGCTTCATGCGCTCAAGCTCACGCTGGATGCTCTCTGGCGGGATCTCAGCCAGTTTACGGCTACCGCCCAGGGCATGGTTGAGCAGTCGACGGCCCAGACTGACGGAATCATCGCGCTTGAGGTTTTTCAGCAGTTGGCGAATCTTGGCGCGCGCTTTCGAACTGACGACGAAGTTAAGCCATGCCGCATTCGGACGTGCGCCCGGCGCGGTAATGATTTCAACGGTCTGACCGCTAAACAGCGGTTGTGAAAGCGGGTAAGGCTGTCTGTCGACACGTGCGCCGACGCAGGCGTGACCGATATCGGTATGCACGGCGTAGGCGAAGTCGACAGGCGTTGCACCGGCGGGCAGTTCGACAATGCGCCCTTCCGGTGTGAAAACATAAATCTCATCCGGGAAGAGATCAGATTTGACGCTTTCAATAAATTCAAACGAGCTACCGGCGCTCTGCTGCAGTTCCAGCAGGCTTTGCATCCAGCGCTGAGCGCGGATTTGTGCGGTGGTGCTGCTTTCGCCGCCGTGCTCTTTGTAAGCCCAGTGCGCCGCCACACCCATTTCTGCCATCTGATCCATGTCTTCAGTACGAATTTGTACTTCAACCGGAACGCCATGAGGGCCGATCATTGAGGTGTGCAAAGACTGATATCCGTTCGCTTTTGGAATGGCGATATAGTCTTTCACGCGACCAGGACGCGGTTTGTACAGGCTATGCATCTGGCCGAGTACGCGATAGCAGGTATCGGAATCATGAACAATGACGCGAAAAGCGTAGATATCCATGATGGAGTGAAAACGCTGCTCTTTGAGCACCATTTTGCAGTAGATAGAGTACAGGTGCTTCTCGCGCCCGCTCACGCGACACGGAATGCCTGCCTCCTGCAAACGCCCTTCGATTTCCGAGAGGATTTTTTGGATCATCTCTTTGCGGTTGCCGCGAGCGGCTTTAACCACTTCTTTAATCACGCGATAGCGGTTCGGGTACAGCGCTTCAAAACCCAGCTCTTCCAGCTCGGTTTTAATGTGATGAATACCTAAACGGTGTGCCAGCGGACTATAGATTTCGAGGGTTTCACGGGCGATGCGGCGACGCTTGTCCGGGCGTAATGAGCCCAGCGTGCGCATATTGTGAGTACGGTCGGCAAGTTTGATGAGAATGACGCGGATATCCTGCACCATCGCCATAATCATCTTGCGAAAGTTTTCGGCTTGCGCCTCTTTCTTATCGCGAAACTTAAGCTTATCAAGCTTCGATACCCCTTCTACTAGCTCTGCAACGCTTTTACCAAAAAGCTGTTCCATGTCCTGATAGGTGGCTGGGGTATCTTCAATCACGTCATGCAGCAGCGCAGCCATCAGCGTTTCGTAGTCGAGTTTCATCTCGGCCAGAATACAGGCTACCGCTACCGGGTGCGTGATATAGGGTTCACCGCTTGAACGTGTCTGGCCCTCGTGAGCGTCACGTGCAACGAGATACGCCTGCCGAAGACGCTTAATCTGGTCTTCCGGCAGGTAGTGTTGAATCAGTTGATTCAGGCTTTCAAACAGATACAAGGGCGACCCGCTTTGTGATTAACGACGACCTTCAGCAATAGCGGTAACAGCTTGTAATTCAGCGGCTTCCTGCTCTTGCTGTTCCTGGCGCTCACGCACGTCGAGGATCTGGTTGTTGATCAGACCTTCTTCGATTTCGCGCAGCGCGATAACGGTAGTTTTATCGTTTTCTTCCGGTACGAGCGGATCCTTTCCGCCTACCTGCATCTGACGAGCGCGACGCGCGGCGACCAGTACCAGGTCAAAACGGTTACCAATTTTCTCTACAGCGTCCTGAACAGTTACGCGTGCCATACTTAAAATGCTCCACAGGTGAAGAAATGACTGGGCATGATACTGAATGTGGGTTCAGTCTGCCAACAGTTTGCTGATTAAAGCGTCATGACGCTGCTTTTGGCGGCTCATGCGCAGACGTTCGGCGCGAATGATCGTTTTCAAATCGCCCAGGGCAGTATCGAAGTCATCATTCACAATCAGATAATCATATTCGGCGTAATGGCTCATTTCTGCAACAGCTTGCGCCATACGTTTTGCGATAACTTCTTCGCTATCCTGACCACGGCCACGCAGGCGGCGGTCCAGCTCAATCTTAGAAGGTGGCAAAATAAAAATACTGCGTGCATGCGGCATTTTTTCACGAATTTGCTGCGCACCTTGCCAGTCGATATCTAAAAAGACATCGACGCCCGATGCCAGTACTTGCTCAATTGCCTCACGCGAGGTGCCGTAGTAATTGCCAAATACCTCAGCGTGTTCCAGGAACGCATCTCTGCCAATCATGGTTCTGAATTCATCATGGTTCACAAAGAAATAGTGTTCACCATGCACTTCCCCCGGACGCGGAGCGCGCGTGGTGTGCGAAACAGAAACCTGGGTGTCATACAACGGTTGGGTTTTTAATAAAGCCTGAATCAGGCTGGATTTACCCGCGCCACTGGGGGCAGAAACAATATAAAGCGTGCCTTGAGCCATGAGTATCTTAATGTATGTGATTGTCGAAAGAGAGCCTACATACGGGCTTATTATACACGTAGCCGCTTTGCTACGTAGCCTTTGTCACACTTTTTGCGCATGTTTATTGCGTTTTGCGTACCAGTTTCCTGTTTTATCCACGATTTGCAGCAATTTGTGCAAATGTCAGGAATGGTGCTCGCAGGATGAGTTTTTACCGCTCTGTTTCCTTTTCACTTCGCGCTATATCTGCCGGGAAACGCAGTGTTCAGCGGAGGTAGCATGAGGTTATGGAAAGGCATAGGGGTGATTTTGCTAATGGGATATCTACCCGCCTGGGCGGTTTGCCCCGTCTGGTCGCCTGCCCGGGCAAATGAGGAAATTTCGCGACTACAGCAGCAGATAACACAGTGGAATGACAGTTACTGGAAACAGGGTGAAAGTGCCGTAGACGACGGCGTTTATGACCAGCTCAATGCGCAACTCATCCAATGGCAACGTTGTTTTGTCGATGAAGCCCCACCCGATCTGTCTGCGCCCCCAATAAGTGGCACAGTTTCGCACCCTGTTCCCCACACGGGAGTTCGAAAACTTGCCGATAAGCAAGCGCTCCAGCAATGGATGCAGGCCCGTAGCGATCTCTGGGTGCAGCCGAAGGTGGACGGCGTGGCGGTCACGCTGGTTTATCGCAACGGCAATCTGATACAGGCGATTAGCCGTGGTAACGGCCTGAAAGGTGAAGACTGGACGCAAAAGGTTCTTCAGATCCCTTCCGTACCCCATATTACCGAGGGACAGCTCGCTAACAGTACTCTGCAGGGTGAGATATTTTTGCAGCAGGAAGGGCATATCCAACAGCAGAGAGGGGGAATGAACGCCCGTTCAAAGGTTGCTGGAATGATGATGCGGCAGAACACGCCGGAGTTATTACGCTCTCTGAACATATTTATCTGGGCCTGGCCTGATGGTCCGGCGGTCATGTCGGAAAGGTTGGAGCAACTCACTGCTGCCGGGTTCAGTTTTGCGCAGCGCTATACTCAGGCCGTGAAGAATGCGGACGACGTAGAGCAGGCCCGCGCCAGGTGGTGGACTTCGGCGCTCCCTTTTGTGACGGATGGTGTCGTGGTGCGATCGGGGAAAGAACCACAGGCGCGATACTGGCTCCCTGGACAGGGAGACTGGCTGGCAGCGTGGAAATATCCTCCGGTGGCTCAGGTGTCAGAGGTTACAGATATTCAGTTTTCAGTTGGTAAAAGTGGGAAAATTGCCGTTGTTGCTATGTTGAAGCCCGTCATGCTGGATGATAAGCGGGTGCAGCGCGTCAATATTGGCTCTGTCCGACGCTGGAATGAATGGGATATCGCGCCTGGCGATCAGATTCTGATAAGCCTCGCCGGACAAGGGATCCCCCGTATAGATGAGGTGGTGTGGCGCAGTACCCAGCGTATTAAGCCAACGCCACCTGAGGGGCGCTTCAATTCATTAACCTGTTTTTATGCTACCCCGGAGTGTTATGAGCAGTTTGTCGCAAGGCTGGTCTGGCTGGGCGCCAAAGAGGTATTGGGGCTGGAGGGCATCGGCGAGGCGGGATGGCGGGAGCTCCATCAGGCGTATCGCTTTGAGCATATCTTTTCCTGGCTTGGGCTAACTCAGGAACAACTACAGTCCACATTTGGTGTAAGCAAAGGGGAGAAGTTATGGCATCAGTTCAACCTGTCACGCGATCTTCCGTTCACGCGCTGGCTGATTGCTATGGGAATACCGATAACACAGGTTACGTTGAATGCCAGTCGGGATGGTTCGTGGCTGCAGTTACAGGAGCGTAGTGAACAAAGCTGGCGGCAGTTACCTTTTATGGGGGAGCGACGGGCTCGGCAGGTGATGCAGTGGCTGGAGGAG
The DNA here is from genome assembly GCF_014596835.2 of Citrobacter sp. C6_1. Taxonomy (NCBI): domain Bacteria; kingdom Pseudomonadati; phylum Pseudomonadota; class Gammaproteobacteria; order Enterobacterales; family Enterobacteriaceae; genus Citrobacter; species Citrobacter sp. C6_1. The sequence continues at coordinate 85,426 of NZ_CP115031.1, forward strand.
CGAGAGGTCACAGTGCTGAGCAACTGGTTAGCTGCTCAGCGGATCACGGGCTTTATGCCTTAATGCCCTTCATGGCGATAGTAAAATACCGGCAGTCCTAACTTCAGGCGCAGTGCCAGTAAACGTGCTGTAAAGCCGAAAAGCAGGGTGGAGATAACTACGATATCGTGGCTGGAGACATAATGCTGTAGCACGATGTACAGCACGGCAGCGGCAAATGATACGCCGGCATACAATTCTTTCTGGAACACCAGCGGGATGCGTTTGCAGAACATATCGCGTAATACACCGCCAAAGACACCAGTGGTAACCGCAGCGACCACGGCAATAATTGGCCCGTGTCCCATATCCAGCGCCACCTGAGCGCCAATAATAGAAAAGACCACCAGGCCCAGCGCATCCAGTACGAGGAATATTTTACGCAGATAGGGCATGACGGGGGCAATAATGGTGGTCAGTACCGCAGCGGTCGCCACGATAATGACGTATTCAGGGTGCTTTACCCAACCGAGCGGATAGTGGCCGAGAAGAATGTCGCGCACTGATCCACCGCCAATGGCCGTCGCGGTGGCAATAATAATGACGCCAAATGTATCCATACGACGACGACCTGCCGCAAGTGCACCCGTCATGGCTTCGGCAGTAATACCAATTAAGTATAAAACGTGTAACAGCATGTATTCCCCCTGATTTGCTGGGGGCTAAGGTTAACGATTTGTGCGCACTGTCACGATTGAGATTTTCTAAGGTGAAGTGATTCTAATAACTACAGCTAATGCTTGTTTGAAGAAAATGCCATATGTTGTGCGCATAACGATATTAGTGATGGTGATAAGTGATGAGAAAATATAATGCGTAGTGAGAGGTTATAAACATGCCCATCGGAAAAGCACGTAGCGCCGCCGTTTACTGGCGAGCCACGTATGATATTTCAACAAAACTATCCTCCCCGACCATTGGACAAGTTGACACTCCAGAAGCCATTAGAGAAGTCATCCTAAGTAAACTCTGATATTCAGCGGCCTCTATTCTGAAAAATGCCCCCCTCAGCTATCGCTTCTATGCGTGTAGACACATTTACAGCAAAATCTTCAGCATTTAGTCAGTCGGAGTGATAGACATGAGCGTAAGAGAGGAAATTCAGGATGGCAGAGAGGCTGGAAATTTAAGAAGTGGGATAACCTACACCGAAGTTTTGGGGTGGATAGATATGGGACATGCTCGAGGAGATGATGTCAGAAAGTTACTCTCGGATATGCACCAAGGCGAGCATTCAGGAAAGGATTATTACGATGTAAAATACACTCAAAGTATGGGAAGAGGAGGGCTCACAATTGGGAAGTTCATCAGATGGAGAATTAGAAAAGGGCGAAGTTTATTTGAACGATATAGTATAGCGCTTTCCATGATGATGGCGCTTGCTCATCGTTTTGAAGGTTTACAGTCAAATTTCCCCTTTTATCTTTACACCGACAGCGGTTTCAGTGGTGAGGATTTAGTATCCGATTTGCTGGGGTTCTACCGCGTAGTCTCATATAGTAACCCATTCCCGCTATTGCAGCCCGTCAGCAAAGAGGAAGCCCTCAGACGTTGGGATTATTATGGTCCAATCGGTTCTTTTAAAAACACCTCATTCCAACCGATTTTATTTCCCGAACCGATGAAATCAGCTTTAGCTCTTCCTGTAAAAGGTGTTTTACCCTCATTCATGAGAACAGTGATACCTTACAGCGACTTTAGTTCTGGTAACGTTAAAATAGTTTCCAGAGATGGAACGGTCGTTAACTGGTAAAAAAGGGAAACATATGAAACAGGCAGTCATAATAGTGCTGATGATAATAGCTATATGCAGTTCTTATTTCTGTCCTAATATTAAAATGAGACTTGCTGGTAACGCACAATATACAGAGTTTGATAAAGACAAATATGATTATTATACTCCTCAAGTTTTAAAAAAAATGCCGAGAATATCCCAAGTGTATGACTTTAATTATACGAACATTTCTGGTCCTAAGGCTGATGTATGGAGTGTGACGTTCCATGATACCAGTAATACGGGGAGGATTAGTAAATATCTCTCAATGGCGGGCTATGAAAAACAGGTAAAATGCGATGTTGAGGCGGAATGCTGGCGTCTCAGGGGCTCCGATGAAGTACTGACAGTCGTGAATATGAACAGCAGTAATGCTGTTCGGATTGATATTCTGAAGAGTATTTATAACGACAAATATATGCCAGATAAATAAGTATTCAATTTTATATAAGTCAGCACTTACTGGCGGTACGGATAGCCTGCATTGAGCAGGCTATCTAGTACGTTACGATAGCATAGGGATGATATTCAAAATTACTCGATTGAATTTGTTTGTTGAGTATGTGAGTCTATGCCTTATGTTTACTGGTTTTTATGGAGTGCGTTTATTCAATGGGTACACCCTTGTGTACACCAAAACTTCATGTGCTTTGTTGCTGTGTCTATTTTTTGCCCAGTTTTTTGGCGGCCGATTCAAGTTGTTTGATACTTTTTTCTGGCACAGGCAGATTCTCGGGCATTGTCCCACCCAACTCCTGAATAGTTTGACGTACTTTTCTACCTACCTCAAAGTGAGTTTCATTGGCTTTTTGCTTAGATTTAACATTGTCCCTGCGGAGTTTCTCTTCTGCCTGAGTGGCTCGGAATAAGTTGGCCGCCAATTCAGTGGAACCCATGTGGTCGAGTATCTTTTGGCTTTTCTTGAGGCCTTTTCGCTGATGTATAGCCTTCTGATCTAAGCCACCGTACAGCCCTTGATACCCATGATTCTGAAAAATTGCAAAATCCAGAGTGGTTTCAACACCGGCTTGCTGTGCTGCCTCGACCAAATGTTTATTGTGCTCTTTCAGTTCGTTCCTAAGAAAAAGGCGTTTCTCATCTTCGCGGAGTCGCTTGAATGTCTCATCGTCAGCTAGTTCCTGCCGCCTAGTCTGTATTGCAAAGTACGTTTGCCCCGCGGCTATGACGGGTTTGGTAGGGTCTCCGTTTTGAACAACTAAGTAGCAAGCGTACCGAGACAGTATTACATCCTTTAGTTCCCTTTGCGCACCTGAACCAATTTTGACCATACCGAGGACATCCTCGAAATGGTCGCCAATATTGTGACCGCTGTTAAGGCATGCTTCTTTTGCTCGTTCTAAAACAGGAGTGAAATGACGATACTCTGAGTAATCCAGCAGCTTTGCTAGCTCTCGTGCTGACCAATATTCTGATCCTTCTTCATCAACCTGTTTGATCTCTTCGAAAGGCTGGTGGTGCTCGTTCATTGCTCACTCCATGTATTAGCTTGATATTTAAGGATGGCAGCTATCATTGCCGCCAACGCTAGCGGCAAGGCTTAATATCTCACATCCTGATTAATGTATGATAGAGGTACCCCACCATAAGCAATCAGCCAGCCATGAGAATGACCAGCCGCAAAATTCTGCCCTTTGACAGGACAACAGAGTGACTTGCAGTTACTCTGTTCTTTAAGCACCGTCAGCATCACATTCCAAAATTGACGGTATCAAACAAATCAGATAGTTAACTTCAACCCCATTCGTATAACATTGTTATACAGTGGTATACTGTATAGATATAAAACACTGATACGGTTGCCATCATGAGCAAATCCAATCTTGTAGCGTTCCGCGTCCCTGCTGAATTGGTGGATGCGTTTAATGGGTCTGTAGCAGCATCTGGTGGCGACAAAACAGCGTGGCTACTCGATGCCCTACGCAGCAAATTAAACCAGCCAGAGAATAACCCACAGTCGCGTATGCTGGCGCTGGTGGAGCGAATGGAAGCCGCTGCCGCAGCGCTGGCAGGAGGTAAGCAGGGAATCCCGCCCTTGCGGGTGTGTGGTACGATTGCTCATAGCTACCTCGATACTATTACTATCGGTGGTGGTTAGAAGCCCGATTGGTGTTAGCGCACCCTCGGGCTTTGCCGTTTTTACAGATTGGTATTGAATTACCGCAAACTGGTAGTTACCATCTGTATTGCCATTATAATACTGGTAACTACCAATGCAAGATGATAAGCAGAAAAAAGCGTTCGATCGCAAGGGGAGCACCATGAAGCACATTCGCTTTGAGGATGAACTACTTGAGCAAATCAACGCTGTTGCTGGACAAGGCAATTTCAGTTCTTGGGTTAAAGACTCATGCCGCGATAGGCTGCGGAAAGAAGGAATTAAACCTAAGGCTTGATTTTTTTCAGCAACATTGCAAAGGGTGGCCTTATGGCTGCCCTTTTTTATGGACTCCGAATACTCACCTTCTCGCGTAACGACCCCTAAAAAATCTTCTGGTGCATGCGTACTGCTCGTAAAAGCTGATGTAACACGGCCCATAACGGTAGCACACCAGTTCACGCCACCAGCCAGCAGGGGGAATTTATTCCCCGCATTCAGCTTTTTAGAGGTGATTTCTTCTTGGTTTAAAATGTCATCATTTGTCGTCATTTCCCGAGTGTGGATGTCAGGTTTTGTGAGGTTCAGGCTAAGTTTTGCTAAGCCATTAGCCATAACAATTGATAACAGGCAACCGTTCGTGACCTTGGGTTTTATAAGGTTCTGAGGGTTAACATTTGTTAACAGGCCAGCCAGGAGAAAACCCTTGCTCTGGACGGTAGCCATCATTGCGCCACCTCCCGGAATTCCTTAGTAAAGCGTTCCAGCGGTTGTACGCATTGTGAATGATATCCGTCACGGTAGAACGTCACGCGGTTGGACGTAACACTTTCAACCGTCACCATAGCGCCGTGTGCGTCCTTAAAGCGCTGCTGCGGGCGTGGGATGCTGGTGGTCTTAGTCATGAGCAACCTCCTGATGCTTTGCCATCCAGCGCTGTGACAGGCGGTTTAATTCTGCTTTGCGTTGTTCAAACTCCATGCCCATATCGATCAGCGTGATGTTGGTATTCTCAAGGTAAGCGAAGTGCTCTAGTTGCTTAGCGTTCATGCTGTCGCGTGGCTCACCCTCCACACCGTTTGCCTGCGCCCATTGCTTAGCTGTCAGGCCACCAAGAACAATGCGAGACAGCATGTTGCTCTCATTGGTGTAGTGATGGCGCTGCGTGGTTTTACCTTGCTCCATTCGCGCTAATTCAAGCGCTTCACACATAGCGGTGAAACGACCAGCCGCATTGATACGGGCTTTAAGGTGCTGGCGATACCGGGCGGCAATCTCCGGTACGCTGCGCTGTAACTCCTCCTCGCACTGGATGAAGTAGCGGCGAACGGCTCGGCCTTGTTCGTTGCGCTCGAGCATTGCGATTTCTTTGGCGGTGCTGATAGACAGCAAATAATCCTTACCAGGCCTGCCTACAGTTGCCGGGCTGCAAGCCGCGCCAGTAGGGCTTTTCCCCAATTTTGGGGAAATTGCCTTGTTAACGATGTAATCACTGCCAATAGAAAAGCCATAATCAGTAATGCGGTCGGTGATCCACGTTGAGAAATCTTTGCCAACACCGAGCGCTTTATGCAGATCTCTGGCGCTCACAATATTGGTTTGACGCCCGCCAATCAGACCTGAATTAACCGGCACAATGGCGGCAAAGTCGTTATTGATAATTACGCCCTGGCCTACGTTAGATTGTGGGGCGGCCTCCGAAGTGAATCGGCTTTTTTCGAGTTTCATATTTCAGACTCCGTTATGCGGCGGTGAATGCGTCCGGGTAGAGGTTGAGAATATCGGTTATTTCAGGCTGAGTAAGTCCCTGATAACCACATGCGGCAGCGTTGCTGTTAACCAACTGGATAACTCGCATCACGTCACCACGGCTTACAAAGCGGTAGCGTAGGTGTGAGCCAATGCCATCCGGGTTTTTCTCGTCGATACGCTCAAGCTGAATATCGAGGCGGCGCTCTATTTCAGATGCATAGTTGCGGCCAGACGAAAGACGGCAGTAGCGAAGAATATCGTTCTCTGTCCATCCCTCTACGCCAGTGCGCAGCATATAGACGCGGGCACGATGCTTTTTCGGCGTGCGCTTCATCTGTTGAATAGAGTGGGCTGGTGGCGTAACATCAGATCCGCGAATATCTGAGTTAGCCGCCTGCTGTACTGGGCGGTTTTTCTTTTCCATTACGCTACCTTCCCGCGGCGTTCTGCCAGCCAGTTATGAATCTCTACCGCATCAAATGCGGTAACGCTATCGCTAAGCTTAATTGGGCGAGGAAGCTTGCCGTTCTTAACCCAGCGATCAATGGTAGGCATGGATACGCCCAGCAGCTCCGGCATGCGAAAGCGGCGAATGTATCCCGAGGTAGGTATGGCTGATGATGCCGGTTGAGAGGTATGCATAGCCCCGTAACTCCTGTGATAGTTGGTGTTACGGGCATTAAAGTAAAAATCATCAATGAAGTGAACGACACTAAAAATTAGCATCATGGGACTACTTTTTAGTATCAACTACCTTAGGTTTTCCAGCGGTGGTTCGATCACTTGGAATTCGATCCATATCAGAAATGATTTTTTTGAGAAAATCAGCTGAAGGTTGAGAGTATCCAGCGCCAACAGAATGCCAATGATCTAACGTTGCCGCGGCCCAAGCATCATTTGTTTCGATACCGCTGACGTTTTTACATTCTTCAGGGTAAATTCTCTTGGTATAAATAAGTGCCATCAGGCAGTTTTCACGATTCTGGCTGAAACGTTTAGTATTCCCGTGCTCTTGGGCTGTAATCGCTATTTTCCTTAGCGCCGTTTGTGGTGTCCCCAATTTTGGGGTGATTACCGTACAATTTTCCATACACTCTCTGATGTGAAGAAGCCAAGCCCTTGAGATGTACAAATCACCCGCTTTTAGTAGTAGCTCGCTCTGTCGCATAATTTCATTTTTTGCGGCTTCTTGATCTGGAAATAAATCCTCAGGCAAATCAAATTCTTGTGCACTTGCAAGTAGTAGCATTTCGACATAGTTAAAGTCATCGATATCTACATTGTCGAATGAGGTGGTGAGACATAACCCTATAGCGCCGGAACCATACTGTAAAATTTGGCCTACCGTTCCTCTATTAATATGCCACAGCCCAGATGCTAGACCCGCACTTTGAAGGCCTCCGCGGATTTCTTTTTGCTGCCCTTCATATAAATGTGGATCAAAATAATAAAACTCTGAATTTACTAGGCATTCAGGAGCGTAGGATTCGTGATAAATAACATTTCCATGTTTATCGACATGTTGAACAAGCACAGAAGGTAAGTCATCCAGAATCACGCCAAGATGGATAGCTCCCGTAGAACCCATATGCAACAAATCATCAATCTCGATTTCAAGTAAATCTGCGGCTCTAGCAATAGAAAAATACGTATTTGGCGGAATCTTCTTCATATTACAGTCCGTAAATTAGATTTCTTAATAGGGGTAACGTTGTAATCTTCACCGCGCTCCAGCGCCACCAGCAGATCGGCCCATTGTGCCAGCGCTGCTTTGCGTTCATCAAAATACTGGTGCCGGTTATAGATACCCTCAACGCCTTTGATACGGTGATTAAGACATCTTTCTGCAACTACCGGGTCAATACCCAATGCCGCTAAATGTGTACGAGCTGTGCGGCGGAAGTCGTGAATGGTGAAGTTTGGCATGTCCGGCATTTCTGCGCGTACTTTTGCCAGCGCCACGGGCAGGGTGCTTTCCTGAATGTGTGGAATCATCCTGTTTTGCATCTTTCTGGCTGGCAATACCCATGCGCTGTTGCATGAGAACGTGTAAAGCTCTCTAAGCCATTCAACTGCTGGTGGCGCCAGAGGAATATCTATAGCGTCCCCGTTTTTACTGCGTTCTTCTGGTAAGTGCCAAATGCCTTTGTCCAGGTCGAACTCTTCCCAGCGGGCGGCGCATAACTCCATTTTACGAACGCATAGGGCTAACAATAGTTTGAAAGTGATCTCATTCTGTCGACTGAATCCCTTTGCGGTGCGCATGGCCCTAAATAGCTGGATTAGCTCATCACGGGTTAACCAGCGGTCACGGCTAACTTCCTTCCCACCAGCGTCCGAGACCTCAAATGCGGAACATGGGTTAATCTCCAGAGCGTGCCGTTTGATTCCGTAGTCGAATATGCGGCGCGTCCAGCGTAGAACGTCTGTCGCTATGGTCGGTGCTCCACGGTCTACTATCGCTTTGAGCATGTCATCAATATGGCGTGGCTTTACGTCCTCCACCTTCATGCGTCCAATATGGGGATTAATATCCTTGTCGATCCGGCGGCGTAGTATGTCTGGATGCTTCCAGCGAGGCAGTATTTGGCGTTCAAAGTATTCGGCGGCAAGATCTGAAACGCGCATGGCGTTTTTTTCTGCTTCCATCTTCGCCAGGGCCTTGGCTTTCCGTTCTTGTTTTTCTCCTGCCACGTCATAACCAAGCGCAACGCGGGCGGCTAGTTCTTTGGCGGTCTCTCTGGCTTTAGATAGTGATAGCTCGGCATAGGAGCCAATAACCATAGCCCGTTGCTTACCAGAGAACTTATAGCGGAATCGCCAGCTTGGGGATTGGTCTACCTGTCGGTATCGGAGGTATAGACCGCCACCATCTGCGCGTCCTTCGAAGCGTTCTCCGGCTTTTATCCACGCACGGATCTGCATGTCTGTCAGTTTTGGCATTTTGCGAATATCCAAACTTTGAATAGGGGGTGTACCCAAAGTGATGTACACAAAACTCATTGGGTACACCTTTGGGTACGCCTTAACTATGCGCTTTGTTGCGTCTTTATGATAGCCCATGATAACAAAAAAGCCCGGCTAAATGCGGGCTTTGCTGGTTTTGTGCGTCTTTGTGATAGCTCTTAAGTATTTACTCGATATTCTGAATTTGCTCGCGCATTTGCTCGATCAATACCTTCAGTTCAATCGCGGAATTAGTCACCTCGGCATTGATAGACTTCGATGCCAGAGTATTCGACTCACGGTTGAATTCCTGCATCATGAAGTCCAGACGACGGCCAACCGCCTCTTTTTTCTTCAGAATGTTGTAGGTTTCTTTGACGTGAGCTTCCAGGCGATCCAGTTCTTCAGCCACGTCGATACGCTGTGCCATCAGCACCAGCTCTTGCTCAAGGCGGTTATTTTCCAGCTGCACCTGAGCATCTTCCAGTTTGGCGACCAGACGCTCGCGCTGCCATTGCAGGATTTCCGGCATATGTGCGCGCACTTTGGTGACTTCAGCGCTGACGCCTTCCAGACGCTGCTCGATCAGCGCTTTTAGCGCCTGACCTTCGGTTTCACGCGCGACGACGAAGTCATCCAGCGTACCGTCAAGCGCGGCGAGGATTTCGGCGGCAATGGCGTCCAGATCTTGCTCCTGGGCTGCCATTACGCCAGGCCAACGCAGGATATCAACCGGGTTAATTTCACCTTCATCACTCTGCATTTTGACCCAGTTAGCAGCGCTAACGAGCTGTTTAGCGAGTTTTTCATTCAGAATCAGCTCGCCTTGTGCACTGGCATCAGGCTCAAAACGCAGCGTACATTCGACTTTACCGCGCGTCAGACGCGTGCGAATACGCTCGCGAACCACGGGTTCGAGACTACGGAACTGCTCCGGCAGGCGAAAATAAGTTTCCAGATAACGCTGGTTTACCGAGCGCATTTCCCAGGTAGCGCTACCCCATTCACCCTTGATTTCACGCCGGGCGTAAGCGGTCATGCTGCGGATCATAGACGTTCCTGTTTTTAAAGATGAGATGGGAGGATTATAGCCATCCACGTCTTGTCAGGATAGGAATAACAGTCGGAAGTCCGTATAATGCGCAGCCACATTCGTTTCAAGCCGGAGATTTTATCATGCGTCCAGCAGGTCGTAGTGCCAATCAGGTGCGTCCCGTCACCCTGACCCGTAATTATACAAAACACGCTGAAGGCTCCGTGCTGGTCGAATTTGGTGATACCAAAGTGTTGTGCACCGCGTCTATTGATGAAGGTGTTCCGCGTTTCCTGAAAGGTCAGGGCCAGGGTTGGATCACCGCAGAATATGGCATGCTGCCACGCGCCACACACACCCGTAACGCGCGTGAAGCGGCAAAAGGTAAGCAGGGCGGTCGTACTATGGAAATCCAGCGTCTGATCGCTCGCGCGTTGCGCGCCGCTGTTGATCTGAAGACGCTAGGCGAGTTCACCATTACGCTGGACTGCGATGTTATCCAGGCAGACGGTGGTACGCGCACCGCATCAATTACCGGTGCATGTGTTGCGTTAGCTGATGCGCTGAACAAGCTGGTCGCGAGCGGTAAACTGAAAACTAACCCGATGAAAGGGATGGTCGCGGCGGTCTCCGTAGGTATTGTGAATGGCGAAGCACTTTGCGACCTCGAATACGTTGAAGATTCTGCCGCAGAGACCGACATGAACGTGGTGATGACCGAAGACGGTCGCATTATTGAAGTGCAAGGTACGGCAGAAGGTGAGCCGTTCAGCCACGAAGAGCTACTCACCCTACTGGCATTGGCCCGAGGGGGAATCGAATCCATTGTAGCGACGCAGAAGGCGGCGTTAGAAAATTGATTTTAAAGGCGACTGATGAGTCGCCTTTTTTTTGTCTGTAATAAAGTGAGATGAGGAGCGAATCCATGAAACCGTATCAGCGCCAGTTTATTGAGTTTGCGCTTAGCAAGCAGGTACTAAAGTTTGGCCAGTTTACGCTGAAATCCGGGCGTAAAAGCCCCTATTTCTTCAACGCCGGACTGTTTAATACCGGGCGCGACCTGGCTCTGTTAGGCCGTTTTTACGCCGAAGCGCTGGTGGATTCCGGTATTGAGTTCGATTTGCTGTTTGGCCCAGCGTACAAAGGTATTCCGATTGCGACTACAACGGCCGTTGCGCTGGCTGAACACCACGATAAAGATTTGCCGTACTGCTTTAACCGTAAAGAGGCGAAGACCCACGGTGAAGGTGGCAATCTGGTCGGTAGCGCACTTGAGGGGCGTGTCATGCTGGTGGATGACGTGATCACTGCCGGTACTGCGATTCGTGAATCCATGGAGATAATCCAGGCAAATGGCGCGACGTTGGCAGGGGTACTCATTTCTCTCGATCGTCAGGAACGCGGTCGCGGCGAGATTTCAGCGATTCAGGAAGTGGAACGCGATTATGGTTGCAAGGTGATTTCTATCATTACCCTGAAAGATCTGATTGCCTATCTGGAAGAAAAACCTGAAATGGCAGAACACCTGGCCGCAGTACGGGCGTATCGCGAAGAGTTTGGGGTTTAATCGCTTTTGAATTGCCCGGTGGCGCTAAGCTTACCGGGCCTACGGGTTGCGCAGGCCTGATAAGGTGGACGGCTGTGTTACTGCAATTGAGCGGCAACTAACGGCCAGCGGGTGTCAAAATCATCCGTTGGGCGGTATTTAAATTCGCTACGTACAAACCGGGATAGCATACCTTCGCAGAAAGCCAGTAACTGGCTGGCCAGCAGCGTTTCATCCACGGTGTAGCCTTCACCTTCACGCATTCTTTTTTCTCGTAGAACCTGGCGCAACTGCGCTTCAATGCGCTCAAAAAGTTGGTTAATGCGGCCTTGCAGACGGTCTTGCTCGAACATCAACGCGTGTCCGGTCAGAATTCGCGTCAGGCCGGGATTACGTTCACCGAACCCTAAAATCAACAGAACGATTAGACGCAAGCGCGCGTTAGTGTCCTTTTCATCTTTCAAAATCAGATTGATACGGGTAATCAGACTATCTTCGATAAACTCAATCAGGCTATCGAACATGCGAGTCTTGCTGGGAAAATGGCGATACAATGCCGCTTCGGATACGCCCACAGAGGCTGCCAGTTTTGCTGTCGTGATACGCTGGCTTCCATCACTGGATTCCAGCATCAGCGCCAGAGACTGAAGTATTTCTTCGCGACGATTCCTTTTCGCAGTTTGCTTTTCTACCATGTTACAAAATACCCCTGAAAATAAGCTCTTGCCAGGCAGGCATCCACACAGCGACCGCAAACGACTGTTTGCGGTATGTTATTGCGTTATTACGCTGTGGGATACTTTTCTGCGGGTTACTTGCGCCCGGAATGGCCGAAGCCACCTTCGCCACGATCGGTGGCTTCAAACTCTTCCACCAGATTAAATTCAGCCTGCACGACCGGTACAAATACCATCTGCGCGATACGTTCGCCTGGCTCAATAGTGAAGCTGTCCTGACCACGGTTCCAGATGGATACCATCAGTTGGCCCTGGTAGTCGGAATCAATCAAACCGACCAGATTGCCCAGTACGATACCGTGCTTATGGCCCAACCCGGAGCGCGGGAGCATCACCGCCGCCAGAGAAGGATCGGCGATATGGATGGCTAACCCGGTAGGCACCAGCGTTGTTGCGCCCGGCGCCAGTTCTACGGCGTCATCAAGACAAGCACGCAGGTCAAGTCCGGCAGAACCAGAGGTGGCGTACGTCGGGAGCGGAAATTGTTGCCCTACGCGCGGGTCCAGAATCTTAACGTCGATTTTTTTCATCATAACGGGTCACGATCTCGTCGAGTAATAATTGGCCCAGGAGTTCTTTGCGCTCAAGCGGTAAGACTTTATCTCCATCCTGCCAAAAAAGGTGTAATGCGTTGCTGTCACTGTTAAATCCTTGAGTAGACAGCGAAACGTCGTTCGCACAAATCACATCAAGGTTTTTGCGGAGGCGTTTTTGTCGGGCATATTCTTCCACATTATTTGTTTCGGCGGCAAACCCAACGACAAAAGGCCGGTTAGCATCCAGTGCGGCAACGCCGGCAATAACATCCGGGTTTTTGACCATTTTTACTGTTAATTCATCGCCCTGCGTCGCCTGCTTTTTGATTTTCTCATGGGCGACAGTTTCAGCGCGGTAATCAGCGACTGCGGCGCAGCCGATAAAAATATGCTGTTGTTGCACCGCAGATTGCACGGCGGCTTCCATTTCCAGCGCGGTCATCACATCAACGCGCTGGACAAATGGCGGCGTGGGCAACGAAACCGGACCTGATACCAGCGTGACGTTTGCCCCGCGTTTTGCTGCAGCGGCCGCGATAGCAAATCCCATCTTCCCGGAGCTATGGTTGGAAATATATCGCACGGGATCAAGTGGTTCACGCGTCGGACCCGCCGTAATCATGATGTTGAGATGTTGCAGATCTTTGACAGGTGAAAAATGTTCTGCAGCCATATCCACAATTGTTAAGGGATCCAGCATACGGCCAGGACCGACATCGCCACATGCCTGGCTACCGCTGTCAGGGCCCCAAATGAGCAAACCGCGCGAGGCAAGAATGCCCAGATTGTGCTGGGTAGCGGCAGCGCGGTACATCTGCTGGTTCATGGCCGGCAGCACGGCAACAGACGCGGGTGTTGCCAGACAAATCGTAGAGACCAGATCGTTGGCCATCCCGGCGGCAACGCGAGCAATCAGGTCTGCCGTCGCAGGGGCCAGGATAACCAAATCGGCCCATTTCCCCAGCTCAATGTGACCCATCGCGGCTTCGGCAGCGGGGTCAAGCAGGCTGTCGGAAACGGGGTAACCCGAAACTGCCTGTAAGCTCAGAGGAGTAATAAACGCTTTTGCCGCCTCAGTCATTGCCACGCGAACATCAGCGCCGCGTTCCCGTAAACGACGCACCAGCTCAGGGGTTTTGTACGCAGCAATACCGCCACTGACGCCAAGTACGATTTTTTTACCGGCCAGGCTCATCATGATCTTTCCTGTTGGGTTTCACCAGAAGGCGGATATTTTATCACAATCCGCAATGTGTCGTGCTTTTGCCCGCGATCCAGTTTGCGAGGCGCTACGAAGAACTGATAACAGAGCGTCGATTCACCGTTGGCGTTATGCCACTATGCGGACGCGACAGGAGGGGAAAAGCATGGAAAATACAGGACGTATAATGCCTCGGGAAAAGCTGTTGGCGCAGGGAGCCAGCTCGCTGACCGACGTTGAGCTACTAGCTCTTTTTTTACGCACCGGGATGCTGGGTAAAGATGTGCTGACGCTGGCGAAAGAGATGCTGCAGCATTTTGATTCGCTGTATGGCCTGTTGTCTGCTGATTACATGGAATTCAGCTATGTTCCGGGTATCGGTATCGCGAAGTATGCGCAGCTGAAGGGGATAGCGGAACTGGCAAGGCGTTACTACAACGTACGGGTGATTGAGGAGCGCGCGATACTTAGCCCGGAAATGGCGCGTGAATTTTTGCAAAGCCAGCTCTCGCAAGAGGAACGCGAGATCTTTTTTGTGATCTTTATGGATTCTCAACATCGCGTGATTAAACACAGTAAACTTTTTTCCGGTACGATTAGCCACGTCGAGGTACATCCGCGAGAAATTGTCCGCGAAGCGATAAAAATGAATGCTTCCGCAGTGATCCTTGCGCATAATCACCCTTCAGGCTGTGCAGAGCCGAGCAAAGCAGATAAACTCATCACCGAGCGTGTTGTGAAATGCTGTCAGTTCATGGATATCCGGGTGCTTGATCATCTGGTCATTGGGCGCGGAGAGTACGTTTCTTTTGCGGAACGCGGTTGGATTTAACGCACTTTACGCGATCCATCGGGATCTTTGTCTGTTCGGGACTTGAGCATAACGCCGGGTCAGCGTATACTACGCCACCTTTGAGAATCTCGGGTTTGGCATTTGGGCCTGGCAATCGAGAGTTCACTTAGAACTATGCGATGACCGGGCTGTAAAGCCTGACGAGGCGCCGATACCCCATACGAAGCTCGAGCTAATTTGATTTTTGGAGAATAGACATGTCCCGAGTCTGCCAAGTTACTGGCAAGCGTCCGGTGACCGGTAACAACCGTTCCCACGCACTGAACGCGACTAAACGCCGTTTCCTGCCGAACCTGCACTCTCACCGTTTCTGGGTTGAGAGCGAGAAGCGTTTTGTCACCCTGCGCGTATCTGCTAAAGGTATGCGTGTAATCGATAAGAAAGGCATCGATACAGTTCTGTCTGAACTGCGTGCCCGTGGCGAAAAGTACTAAGTACTTAAAGAGGAAATAAATCATGGCTAAAGGTATTCGCGAGAAAATCAAGCTGGTTTCTTCTGCTGGTACAGGTCACTTCTACACCACCACGAAGAACAAACGTACTAAGCCGGAAAAACTGGAACTGAAAAAATTCGATCCAGTTGTACGCCAGCACGTACTGTACAAAGAAGCTAAAATCAAATAATTTTAGTTTCGATGTAGCAAAAAACCTCGCTTCGGCGGGGTTTTTTGTTTTCTGGCCGTCCCCATATTAATGAGACCTGATACAGCGCCGGAGATGCTATGCCTGAATTACCTGAAGTCGAAACCAGTCGCCGTGGTATTGAGCCGCATCTGGTAGGGGCGACGATTCTACACGCCACTGTGCGTAATGGTCGTTTGCGCTGGCCAGTATCTGAGGAAATCTATCGCCTGAGCGATAAACCTGTACTGAGCGTACAGCGCCGCGCGAAATACCTGCTGCTGGAACTGGCGGATGGCTGGATTATCATTCATCTGGGGATGTCGGGTAGTCTGCGTATTCTTCCTGAAGAACTTCCCGCAGAAAAGCATGATCACGTCGACTTAGTGATGAGTAATGGCAAAGTCCTACGGTATACCGATCCCCGGCGTTTTGGCGCCTGGCTGTGGACGAAAGAACTGGATGGACATAATGTCCTCGCCCATCTTGGCCCTGAGCCGCTGAGCGACGATTTCAACGCCGCTTATCTCCAGCAGAAATGCGCGAAGAAGAAAACGGCGATAAAACCCTGGCTGATGGATAACAAGCTGGTGGTGGGGGTGGGAAATATCTACGCCAGTGAGTCTCTCTTTGCGGCTGGCATTCATCCTGACCGCCTGGCATCATCGCTGTCGAAAGATGAGTGTGGGCTGCTGGTACGCGTTATTAAGGCTGTATTGCTGCGCTCTATCGAGCAGGGTGGAACGACGCTGAAAGATTTTCTGCAAAGTGACGGTAAGCCAGGCTATTTTGCTCAGGAATTACAGGTTTATGGACGTGAAGGTGAGCCTTGCCGCGTATGCGGAGCGCCAATCGTTGCAACTAAGCACGCTCAGCGAACGACGTTCTACTGCCGTCGCTGTCAGAAATAACATTCATTGCAGGCCGGATAAACATTGTCGGCTTACCCGGCTAAAGCGCTACTTCAGCTTATCCATCAGCGCCTGATGAACATTTTTTGGCAGGAAGTGGGTCACGTCACCCTGGTGGCGGGCGACTTCTTTAACCAGCGATGATGAAATAAACGACCACTCTTTAGAAGGCATCAAAAAGACGCTTTCCAGTTGAGGCATTAAGTGGCGGTTCATGTGCGCCAACTGCATTTCATATTCAAAATCAGCCACGGCACGCAGACCGCGAATCAGAATATTAGCCTGATTATCGCGGGCAAAGTTTGCCATTAAATCGCTAAATCCCATGACGTCTACATTACCAAGATGCGCCGTTGCCTGCTGTGCCAGCTGAACGCGTTCTTCCAGTGTGAACATCGGTTTTTTACTGGGGCTTGCGGCAATTGCCAGGATCACGTGATCAAACATGCTTGTCGCACGCGTCACGATATCGAGGTGGCCGTTAGTAATGGGATCAAAGGTTCCTGGATAAATCGCCCGTTTTTGCATGACAGCCCTCAATGCGTTTTGGGTGGCAGGTAAGGTTCCAGCAGCTGCAGCAGACGCTGTAGCGCGCCCTGATTTTGATACAGTACTTCAACAGCATGGCGACCATAAAAATTACGATAATCTTCATCGGTCAGAAGGGACGAAACCTCTTTCGCCAGCGTGGTGACGTCAGTGACGGTGATCAACCCGCTTGCCTGTTCCAGTCGGGCGCAAATGTCTTTGAAGTTAAAGGTATGCGGGCCCATCAATACGGGAATGGCATGTGCCGCTGCTTCCAGTGGGTTGTGTCCACCACGCTCAACCAGAGAGCCACCGACAAAAGCAAGATCGGCAATTCCGTACAGCAGCATCAGCTCACCCATCGTGTCGCCGATAACCACCTGGGTACTTGAGGACGGCACTTCGCCTGAAGAACGTGTGGTAAAGCTTAGACCAGCCTGGCGTACGAGGTTGATGGCATCCGGGAAGCGCTCAGGATGTCTGGGAACCAGAATCAATAAAAGATTCGGGAACTGGTGTAACAGCGCCTGATGAGCAGCGATGATAATGCTTTCTTCCCCGTCATGCGTGCTGGTCGCAATCCATACCGGGCGATGCGGTGCCCACTGGCGTCGCAACGTAACCGCTTTAGCGGCCAGCTGTGGGGTGACAGAAATATCAAACTTCAGGCTGCCGGTGACGGTGACCTGATTGCTTCTGGCACCCAATGTAATGAAGCGAGCACCATCTTCTTCGTTTTGTGCAGCAATCAGCGTAATGCGGCGTAATAGCCTGCTAACAAATTTCCCTAATTTAGCGTAGCCAGCGGCTGAACGAGCAGAAAGGCGCGCGTTGGCTATGACCAACGGGATGTGGCGCTTATGCAGTGCAGCGATCAGATTTGGCCAGAGCTCGGTTTCCATAATTAACACCAGTTTGGGGTCAACTTTATTCAGGAAACGGTTCAACGCATCCGGTAAATCATAGGGAAGATAGATATGTTGAACGTCTGTGCCAAAAGCAGATTGCACGCGCTCAGAACCGGTTGGCGTCATGGTGGTTACCGTGATCGGCAAATCCGGGTAACGATGTCGCAGAGCGCGGACTAAGGGGATTGCTGCCAGCGTTTCACCTACGGAAACTGAATGGAGCATGATGCCGCCTGGTTTCAGTGGGCGGCGATAAAAACCGTAACGTTCACCCCAGCGTTTACGGTACGCCGGAGCTTTACGTCCGCGCACCCAAAGCCGTATCCAGATTAGAGGCTGAATAAGGTAGAAAAGGGCGGTGTAAAGCAATTCAAGCATAATAGTAGCTGGCTTATGGATGTGCTGGGGATTCTATGTATTTAACTATGGCTTTACCATCATTTTTGCTGATTTTTTGAGGAAACTGTACGGATCACGAGAAAGGGGGCCTGAGTTGTGTTGCCCCGCTTGGTAATCTCTGCAGTGGAAGGCTAAAAACGGAATGGTTATGGTCATAAAAACCGATCTCTTTATAGAATATGCCAGAAACATAGCCATTCCTGAAAAGACAATAATATCAATACATTAGCGTTTTTTCTGTGCTTGGTATTTGTTAACTAAATACTTAACATAGAAAATAAAAGCACCGAGGAGATGACCATTGTGTTTTAAATGTGTGCTTTTTCGCGATAGCTGTTTATACGTAGTGGGTGCCAATAAAGGAATATCTTTCCACGGTGAATTATCTCTGGCTATTTTGAAGTATTTGACTTCAGCATAATATTGCGCCCAGTCATGCCAGGGTTTAGTGACGCCGACATAGTGAATGAATACCGTTTGTGATGTGATTTTAAAGGCATCCCCCCCTTTCCTGGCTAACGTATCAATGTTAAAGAATGAATTGAATTTATGGTCAAGAATTTTTACGCGATCATTGAAGAGGACGTTCAACGCATCCTGATCGGGATGTGAGAAACGGTTTTCATTGACCTTTGAAATGACCTGTAGAGTCAAATTAGTATCTTTTAATTCTGGAAGATTAAAATACATGAAGCCTGAGTTGAAGTACAGGCCTGGATTGATACCGGCAACAGCAGACGTATCGACAAAGCTATCATGGACAGCCATTAATACATTGCCATTAAATTCTTCCGTGAGTAACGAGGTAAGGCTTCCTTTACATATAATATCAGAGTCAAGATATATAATGCTGCTGAGTTTATCGGCAAAATAATCGATTGCAATAAGTCTGAAGTAGATCGAATAATTCCATGCCTTAGATGCAGTAGGTAGATTTTTTAATTCATTATCATCCAGTACATAAAACGTAATGCGGGTATTGTATTGGCTTGCCAGGACAGAAAAAAGATGAAGTTGATGTTCATCAAGATAATTAGTGAAAATATGGAAATGGAAGTTCAGATCCCGATTATTTAAAAGTACCGATGTAATTGAAACGCCCGTACCGTAAAGAAAGGGTCTGTCAGCGCCATAGGTAATATTGATGCATGTACTTTTTTTATCGTCATTTTCAATATGTGCATTTTTAATATATTTTACTATATTTTCTTTCACATCCTTTTCCTTTTGATTCTTTCAGAGCGCACGCGTGTTTATGTAAGACAAAATGGCTCTCCTGTCGGCATAGAATAGAACAAACTGTAAAGGAAGGAAAGAGATACTTGGTGACTAAATTTTCTTTATTAATCATTGTGTTATGTGAAAATATTTTTGTGATTAGAATGAAGGTACACCGTGAGAGGAAGAGACTAAAATTAATGGGGGATTTTTACGATGTTATATAATAAGATATGCCCCATAAATCGTGCGAGCGAGTGTTTGTTATTGATTAACAAGGCAATTTTAAGAAGTGAGATTTGAATTTTATGAATCAAGTAAGATACAGTCAAAATAGTAATATCTTGATTTTAAGCAAAGTTGTATTGGTTTTAATGATTTTTGGGTTATTTACGATAGATAATCAAGGGGTGCTAAATATGACCTCTGTGCTCGCTGTAGTTTTATCTATTTACTATATTAAAGCCAATAAAATAGATATTAAAAATATTGTGCTTGATCTCATACAGAAGAGAAAGTTATTGTTACTCTTCACGTTGTGGTGTGTTTTTTGTATTGTGTTTTTCACCTATGAAGATAAATCTCTTGATGCCTTTATTATATTGATAAAAGACTGGCGTTACCCGTTAGTGATGATGTTATTTTTTGGAGCATTCAGTAAGCATATAACCTCACTGAGACGGGTCTTTGTCATTGGGGCGATACTTACTCTATCCTATATTGTCTTAGTAGTGCCGATTTTAAGAATTATAAAAAATAACCCGCAGGAACTGTATCTACAGCTTCGCTATGGTTTCGCATTCTATGTTGTTATGCTATTTCCTTTTGTATTAACAGGGGCGATCTTATTCAAGAATCACTTCCTGAAAACAGTATTATATATCATTTCTGCGCTTGCGTTTGTCTTTTTATCATACACCGGGAGTCGGGCAGGGATCTTAGCAGTTGTTGTAGAGATTTTCCTGATTTCATTTCTGGTGAGTAAAACTATCAAGAGATTTATGGCTGCTACCTGTGGCTTGCTATTTATAATGGTTGCTTTGCTTGTCGGGGCCTACAACACTGTGGGTCAGGTAAAAATGAAAGTCGATCAAACTCTGCAAATGAATAACGTCACATCCAGTCGTGATGAAATCATCTTAGACCGTTTCCCTTTAGTAATGGAAAATATAAACAATGCCGCCTTTGGTATTGGATATGGAAATTCTACATACAATCAATATTTAGAGGGCCATAATGCGCCGAAAAATGGCGGGGTATATTCTGAGCGGAACAAAGGCTATAATATAGATGAACCATTTTTTATAATAATTCTTTATAATGTTGGGGCAATTGGTCTCTTCTTATTTACTGCGGCTTTTTTCATTACATTTAAAGACATATATATTCGAGCCAGAAGCCAAAAAGATATTTTTAGTATTTCATTACTGTGCTCTCTTGTTGGCTATATTCTGGTATATTGTCTATTTGAAAAGATGTTCATAAATGTCTTTTTATTATACAGCATAGCTATCCTGATGTTGTATGACAAAAATGAGTCAGGAAAATTAATGAATTAACATTAAAATGAGCCTATGTAACGTAGTTGAGAATATAGGCTCAATTTTCATAATATGATAAATAGTCTCATATATTGTAAGTATTCATTTTTCTCTAATTCACATAGAAAATTCCCATAGATATCGAATTGTCAAGTGAATAGTGGTATAATATAAGCGATAAAATAAGATGGTGTGATCTGCAGTACACAGGTAGCTGTTGAGCCTGGGGCGGTAGCGTGATTTGAAAATTAACAATAACCTGAAAGGGTATAGTGTGAAAAAGATCCTGGTAATAAAAATGCGCTTTCACGGCGATATGTTGCTAACCACACCGGTCATCAGCACGCTTAAAAAAAATTATCCTGATGCTGATATTGATGTTTTACTCTACGAAGACACCATTCCTATTTTATCTGAAAACCCCGATATCCATGCTTTGTATGGCATAAAAAATAAAAAGAGCTCTGCTTTTGAGAAAGCAAAAAATTTCTTAGCGCTAACCAAGGTACTACGTGGTAATCATTATGATTTAGTGGTCAATCTTACCGATCAGTGGATAGTTGCCTTACTGTGTCGTTGTTTGGATTGCCCAATAAAGTTGACACATGATTTCTCGCACAGAAATAAGAAATTCTGGCGCGACAGTTTTACTCATCACGTTCCTCTAAGTGGCGATCATTGGGTTGAACGTAATTTGTCTGTGTTGACGCCATTAAATCTAAAAGAATCAGTCCCGATACTGAAAATGGTTTATGGTGAGCAAGTCTGGCAATCTGTCCGGAAAAAACTTCCTCAGGTTGATACCCAGAAGTATGTTGTTATACAGCCTACGGCGAGACAAGAATTCAAGTCGTGGGAGAATGATAGATTCTCCCTGGTGATTGATGCGATACATCATTTGGGGTATCAGGTTGTACTGACTTCTGGACCTGGTGCCAGCGATATTGCCTGCGTCGATGAGATTGCCAGGGCATGTGAAACCAAACCTTTAACTGAAATTGCCGGGAAGACAACATTCCCTGAGCTTGCTGCATTAATTGATCATGCCGTACTTTTTATTGGTGTTGACTCTGCCCCGATGCATATTGCTGCAGCTGTTAAAACCCCCATCATTTGTCTTTTCGGCGCCACCGATCATATCGCCTGGCGACCATGGTCTGATGATGTGGTTCAATTTTGGGCTGGTGATTACCAACCAATGCCTGTGCGTGAAAAACTTGATCGAAGTAAGAAATATTTATCTGCTATACCTGCGGAAGACGTGATTGCAGCCATAGCGTCACGGTTACCTAAACTCGATTAATAAAGCATCCGGATATATAAAATGGTTATTGCTTTCTGTTTGTATAAATATTTCCCTTTTGGTGGGTTACAGCGTGATTTTTTGCGTATAGCGTCGACAGTCGCATCACGTGGACATCATGTTCGGGTTTACACACAATCATGGCAAGGAAATATTCCAGACAGCCTGGAGATCATCATTGTTCCTGTGAGGTCATGCTCCAACAACGGGAAAAATGCTGAGTATCATCGGTGGGTAAGTAAACATCTTGAGAGTAATCCAGCAGACCGGGTCGTTGGGTTCAATAAAATGCCTGGATTAGATGTTTATTATGCTGCTGATGTCTGCTACGCAGAAAAAGTCGCGCAAGAAAAAGGTTTGCTCTATCGTCTGACACCACGATACCGGCATTATGCTGCCTTTGAGAAAGCAACATTTGCTGAGGGAAAATCAACACAGCTGTTGATGTTAACAGATAAGCAAATTGCGGATTTTCAGAAGCACTATCATACCGAGCCAGCGCGTTTCCATATTCTTCCGCCGGGAATTTATCCTGACAGAAAATATAGCTCTCAGGCAGCAAATTGTAGAGCTAGCTTCAGGAAAGAAAATGATATCAGTGGTTCCCAGTATTTAATTATACAAATCGGTTCTGATTTTACCCGTAAGGGTGTCGACAGAACTATCAGGGCGATTGCTTCCTTACCGGAAGCTGTCCGCAAACAAACGATTCTGTTTGTTGTGGGTCAGGATAAGCCTGATCGCTATATAAAGCTGGCAACAGAGTATGGTGTTGCTGACAATATCAAGTTCTTCCCTGGCCGTAATGATGTCTCAGAGTTAATGGCAGCGGCCGATCTATTGATTCATCCGGCATACCAGGAAGCCGCAGGGATCGTGCTGGTTGAAGCAATTGCAGCAGGTTTACCTGTCATAACAACGGCAGTTTGCGGATATGCTCATTATGTTAAAGATGCTGAGTGCGGCATTGTTATTGATGAACCGTTTGAACAAAAATTATTAAATGAAGCTGTTTATTTTTCTTTAACTGACTCAGAGCAGAGAAATGCCTGGAAAGAGAATGCACAACACTTTGCTGATACTCAAGACCTTTATAGTCTACCTGAGAAAGCAGCGGATATTATTATAGGTGGTGCCCATGGTTGAGTTAAAAGAACCATTTTTATCCTTGTGGAAAGGGAAAGATGCTTTTTCTGAAGTGCAGAAGCTGCAGGGAGAAACATTTAGACAGCTCGAAACGCGTAGAACGATAAGGTTTGAGATTGCAGGTAAAAGCTATTTCCTGAAATGGCACCAGGGAACTAAACTGAAGGAAGTTATCAAAAACTTGTTCTCTTTACGTTTGCCGGTACTCGGAGCTGATAGGGAATGGAATGCTATACACCGTTTGCAGGAACTGGATGTTGATACAATGCACGGTGTTGGTTTCGGGCAGCAAGGTATAAATCCGCTCAACCGTATCTCATTTATTATAACTGAAGATCTGAGCCCGGCGGTTAGCCTGGAAGACTATTGCGCAGATTGGTTGGTGAATCCACCTGCGCGAAAAATTAAAATGGCATTAATTGAGCGTCTTGCCATTATGGTCAGAAGGATGCATCAGGGAGGCGTTAATCACCGTGATTGCTATCTCTGTCACTTCTTATTGCACCAACCGGCCAATTTTGAGGATAATACGTTCAAACTGTCGGTTATTGATCTGCACCGGGCTCAGATAAGAAATGCGGTTCCTGTTCGTTGGCGCAATAAAGATCTGATTGGTTTGTACTTCTCCTCGTTAAACATCGGGTTAACGCAAAGAGACTACTTCAGATTTTTGAAGATATACTTTAAAAAAGACATTAATAAAATTATTCGTGATGAGTCCGATCTCTTTGCAACTTATGCAAAAAAAACTGATAAAATTATTAATCATACATCAAAGAATAAACTATAAATATGAAATGATAGACTTTGTATAGCTACATAGAATAGTTAATTAAGTTTATTCAGCTGGCCAGTGATTGTTAATCTTTAGTTCACGATGACGGTGCTGGCTTAATTATATTAGAGGGTTTGAACTCATGTACGTGCTGGTCATTTCGCTTCCTTTTGACGATGCCCGACGAAAACGCGTATCAGATATAATGAATGAATTAAAGATCGAGTATTCGTTCGTTGATGCTATCTATGGGAAAAATTTGTCCGCCGAAGAAAAGCGCAAGATACCGTTAACTGACTTTCAGCACAGGGAAAACCATACGCCTACTGATGGTGAACTGGGTTGCTCACTAAGCCATATGAAGGCATTTAAACAGTTTGGGCAGAGTGGACAAGATTGGGTTTGTATTCTTGAGGATGATGCAATAATCGATCAGAATTTTAAGGAATTTATATCGACAGTCGATGAAAGTGTTCTCAATAAAGATGCGTTATACCTACTTGGTGGGCAGGATGGTTTAAGGTATAAAAATAAAGTTGTCTTAAATTTGCTTAAACTCAAGAAAATTGGTGGCCAGACCTTCGGCAAAGTTATATTTGGTCATGGATATGTTTTGCGAGCCTGCGGTTATTTGATGAATTCTGTAACCGCTCAAAAACTTGTTTCCCGTTTTGAAAATAACTTTTTCATCATAGATGAATGGGCATATCTGATGCGTCAGGGTTATTTTTCTGATATATACCTGGCAAACTTTGTCCATCACCCTGAAGAGTTGTCCGGGAGCTGGTTAGAGAAAGAACGTAAAGAGATAAAGAGTCACAAGAAAAAGCAAAAATCACTTTTCAGACGTAAAATTTCATCCTCATACTGGTATGGCCGACGAATTATTCTTGGGTTATGTTGGTGGAAGTAGATGAATGCAACAATGCTTAATCGTGGATGAAAGACGATATAGTGCATAGTTTTGGTCAGCTGCAGATATGTTAAATAGCAAAGCGATTGTATAAGAACGAATTTAACATATCTGCGATACCTGAATAATTACAGCAGCGCTATGTGAGAATAAACCTGAGTGGGTTCAAGCAAAGCAAGCTTTCCTTCCGGGGCACGACATGTGACCTGATTCTTCCCGTATCCCCCAATCAACCCCGGATCCGTAGGGCCATATAGCGTAACATTCGGCCGATCCAGTGCGGCGGTCAAGTGGCTTAATCCGGTATCAACGGATACTACAAACTTAGCGCCGGCTAATATCCGGGCTACATCCCCAAGACTCATTCGCGGTAAAACGTCTACGTAATCAAATCCTTCTGCCAGTCGTCTGGCTCGCGCTTCTTCATGCGGAGCGCCCCAGGGGAGCTTAATACGTATTTCTGCGTGATTTAATAAGCCAATGAGCTCCCGCCACTTCGCTTCCGGCCAGTGCTTGTCATCACGAGTGGTGGCGTGCAGGAAGACGGCATACTGCCCTGCATCGGCATTGCGTTCATTCAGAAAATGCTGTGCAATAGCGTAATCACCCTGCGACTGGGGTTTGGTATATCCCAGACTTTTCGCGAACAGCTCACGAGTACGTTCAACAGCATGCTGTTGTTTGGCGATATGATGCTTACGGTTATAAAACAGACTCGCCAGCGGTTCGCGCGCGGTACTCCAGTCCATACCATGCTTAATGCCATGCGCCAGACGAGTGACCAGCGCGGCGCTTTTTACCAACCCCTGCGCATCGATAACCACGTCATAGTTCTGTAAACGTACCGCATCGCGAAAAGCCTTGCGCTCAGCTTTAATGGGGGCGGAAAACCAGGCTTTACGCCAGCGGCGAATCGCCACCGGGATCACACGGTCTACGGCCGGATGCCAGGAGGGGATTTGAGCAAACCCTTCTTCCACTACCCAATCAAACTGAATATCCGCAATGGCCTGCTGCGCATCTGTTAATGCGGGCAACGTATGCAGCACATCGCCCATTGACGATGTTTTAACGATCAGAACCTGCATCCGTCAGACTTCCTCTTGTAACAACAGGTTATTCAGTTCTTCCAGTACGCGCTGAGGTGTGATGTCAATCAGGCTCTGGTGATACCCTTGTGCAGCATCTCCCTTACGCACCTTATGATAGCCCGTAATCAGGCGAATCACGCGTGCTTTGTGAGAGAGTGGTGGAGTGAAATCCGGGCTGCTAGGGCCATACAGAGCGACCAGCGGACGATTTAGTGCGGCAGCCACGTGCATCAAACCGGAGTCATTGGTGACCACGGCTTTGCAGGCGGCGAGAAGAATAACGGCCTGCTCCAGCTGCGTTTCACCAGCCAGGTTCCGACACCATGCCTGCTGTTCAACGCTCAGTGCAGCCAGAATTTCATTGCCAGCTTCATGATCCTTAGCCGAGCCAAACAGGACAATCTGATGACCTTCGTCAATCAACTGCTTTGCCAGTTCTGCATAGTGGTAATGTGGCCAACGTTTCGCTGGACCAAATTCTGCACCAGGGCAGAAACCGATGACTGGACGTTCAGCCGAGAGGGAAAATTGGCTACAGGTAAGTGACTTTTCACCTTCACTGACCTGTAATTGTGGCCACAGCAGCGGCTGTGGTAAATCTTTGGCTGTGAGCATCACGCCTTTATCGTACGCTAACGCGACATAGCGCTCGACCATCAGCGGCCAGGCTTCCTTATCCAGTACACGTGCATCGTTCAGCAGACCATAGCGCATCTCGCCACGCCAGCCGGTACGATGAGGAATACCCGCGAAGAAGGGTACCAGTGCGGATTTAAACGAGTTCGGCAGGACATACGCGCGATCGTAGCGTTTATCACGCAAACTGTGGCCCAGTTTGCGGCGCTCGCCAATCTCCAGCGCGCCGTGTCCCAGCGGCATGGCGATGGCGTCGTTGACTTCAGGCATACGCGACAGCAGCGGACGGCACCATGCAGGTGCCATCACGTCGATTATCGCCTGGGGATAGCGCGCCTTGAGCGTGCGATAGAGACTTTGCGACATCATCATGTCGCCCACCCAGGACGGGCCAACCACCAGAATCCTCATTGATTGCCTGCCTTATGCGTCGCGGTTCAGCCAGGCCATATATTCCGTTACGCCTTCGGCAACGGTCTTGAACGGTTTGTCATAGCCCGCAGCGCGCAGGTTAGTCAGATCCGCCTGAGTAAATGCCTGATAGCGGCCCTTCAGTTTTTCCGGGAACGGAATGTACTCAATGCTGCCTTTTTTGTGGTATGCCAGCGTGGCATCCGCGACGGCCTGGAAAGACTCTGCGCGACCAGTACCGAGGTTAAAGATGCCAGAAACCCCGTTTTCCAGGAACCACAGGTTTACTGCTGCAACATCGCCGACATAGACGAAATCACGTTTGAAGTTTTCACTGCCTTCGAACAATTTTGGCGTTTCGCCATTGTTGAGTTGAGTATTGAGGTGGAAAGCGACGCTCGCCATGCTGCCTTTGTGACCTTCACGCGGCCCGTAGACGTTGAAATAACGGAAGCCAACGATCTGAGAATTTGCTTCTGGCAGGATCTGGCGTACATATTCGTCGAACAGGAATTTTGAGTAGCCATAGACGTTCAGCGGCTTCTCATATTCACGAGATTCGATGAAGTCAGAGGTACGACCGCCGTACGTTGCTGCAGAAGAGGCATACAGGAAAGGAATTTCACGCTCCAGACAGTAGTGCAGCAGCTCTTTGGAGTATTGATAGTTGTTGTCCATCATATACTTGCCATCCCACTCGGTCGTGGAAGAGCACGCGCCTTCGTGGAAAATTGCCTCGATATCGCCGAAATCTTCTCCAGCCATAATCTGGATCAGGAAGTCTTCCTTATCCATATAGTCAGCAATATTCAGATCCACCAGATTCACAAACTTGGTGCCGTCTTTCAGGTTGTCCACCACCAGAATATCGGTGATGCCTTTGTCATTCAGGGACTTAACGATGTTGCTGCCGATAAAGCCCGCGCCGCCGGTAACGATGATCATAAATGTAACCTTCGAATTATGGAGTCAGAGACAATCTCAGACACGAATACCTCTAATCATATCACTACATGGCTTCGGCTTCAGCAGTACGTCGCGTCATGTGGCGTGTGACATGTGTACTGATTATTGCTTCAGTCATTCTTAATTGAAATAGTTAGGGTCTGGTGGTGTATGATTCACGTCGTAAATGGATGTTCAGGCGCGCGGTGCTGGCTTTTTCGGAGCCATCAACGAATGAATAAGCAAGGTAAAGCACTGTGTTGGGGCTGACAATAGTCGTTGGAATGAAAAAAATATATGCAACTTAAGAAGATAATTATTACAGGTTATGAAACCAGTGGCCTCGGAGGTATGGAGACGGTATGTATTAATTTGGTGAGGCTGCTGCGGACGCAAGACCCTGATATTGATGTCTCTTTTGTTTTTTTTAAGAAAAATAATAATAGCAATGTCAATAATGACTGGCTCACAGGGCAGCGCTATTGTCATCTATCTTCTAATATAAAAATAACTAAATTAAGAAGACTAAGTTTTGCTTATGGTTTGCGAAAAATTATTCTTCAGGAAAGTCCAGATATAATTATTTCCCTGGATACGCTTTCATGTTACATCAGTCACGTTGCAAGAAAATATACAAGCAAGCAGGTGAAAATATTTTCATGGTTTCACTTCTCTATTTTTAACTTCTACAAAAATAATTATAAGAAAAAAATCAAGTACATTAATAAAGCTGACTATCATCTTTCAATTAGCTCAGGGATAACTCAGCAGCTCATTGAGATGGGAATAGAAAAAAGCACTATTGCAACGATTTATAATCCCGTTGCGCGATGCGATATCCGTATCCCTACCCCTGAGAAGCATGCCCGGTTTGTGTATGTAGGCAGGGTTGTGGCAGATGGACAGAAAAATGTACGCAGTCTTTTCAACGGGTTGGCTAAACTAAAAGGGAAGTGGTCCTTAGATATTATCGGCACCGGCCCGGATGTTGATACCTTAACGGCATTAGCTGAAACGTTGGGGATTAGTGGAAATATTCACTGGCATGGTTGGCAGAAATCACCATGGGAATATATTCAAAATACGCTAAAAAATATCACCTGCCTGCTGTTAACTTCTCATTTTGAAGGTTTCGTTATGGTTCTGGTTGAAGCCAGCGCTCACGGCGTTTATGCCATTAGCTCTGATTGTGAAACGGGGCCTGCAGACATTATCAAAGAAGGGATAAACGGTAATTTATACCCTACTGATGAACCGGAAAAATTTGTTTCCTTGCTACAGGGAATTGTTGATGGAAAAGCGTTGCCTGCCGGCGAACAGATTCAGCAGGCGATTGAGGAATTCTACGAAGACAACTATATCATTAAGGTTAATAAGGCCTTTGCTATGGCAGGATTTACTATAGCACCGTCATCAGTGTCTCAGGTCATTGATGACGCGACAACGTAAGTCAGGTTGTGATGCCAGGTCTGTCATTCCTGAAAGGTTATGTGGGTACACGTGATTTATGCTGCATTTTAGACAAGTCATGATGAGTCATCTCGTACAAACCAATAGCATTGGGTAATATGTGCTGAAATTTGCCCAGTCTGGAGAATTGCAATGCGTGGGAATTTTTATAAGCAGTTAACGAACGATCTGGAAACCGCACGCGCGGAAGGGTTGTTTAAAGAAGAGCGCATTATTACGTCTGCTCAGCAGGCTGATATCACCGTGGCTGACGGAAGCCATGTTATTAACTTTTGTGCTAACAACTACTTAGGGCTGGCTAACCACCCGGAACTGATTGCAGCGGCAAAAGCGGGTATGGATTCTCACGGATTTGGTATGGCCTCGGTGCGCTTTATTTGCGGCACTCAGGACACCCATAAGCAACTGGAGCAAAAACTGGCGGCGTTCCTGGGTATGGAAGATGCCATTCTTTACTCTTCTTGCTTTGACGCCAACGGCGGCCTGTTCGAAACGCTGCTGGGAGCAGAAGATGCCATTATCTCTGACGCCCTGAACCACGCCTCTATTATCGATGGCGTTCGTCTGTGCAAAGCGAAGCGTTTCCGCTACGCCAACAACGATATGCAGGAACTGGAAGCGCGTCTGAAAGAAGCGCGTGAGGCAGGCGCCCGCCATGTATTGATCGCCACCGATGGCGTGTTCTCTATGGATGGCGTCATCGCTAACCTGAGAGGCGTATGCGATCTGGCAGACAAATATGATGCGCTGGTGATGGTAGATGATTCCCACGCGGTAGGCTTTGTGGGTGAGAACGGCCGTGGCTCTCATGAGTATTGTGACGTGATGGGCCGTGTGGACATCATCACCGGCACGCTGGGCAAAGCACTCGGCGGCGCATCAGGTGGTTACACTGCGGCACGTAAAGAAGTTGTTGAGTGGCTGCGTCAACGTTCCCGTCCGTATTTGTTCTCTAATTCACTGGCTCCGGCAATTGTTGCTGCTTCCATTAAGGTGCTGGAGATGGTTGAGGCGGGTAGCGACCTGCGCGATCGTCTGTGGGCGAATGCGCGTCAATTCCGTGAGCAAATGTCCGCCGCAGGCTTCACGCTGGCAGGAGCCGATCACGCGATTATTCCGGTAATGCTGGGTGATGCGGTTGTTGCGCAGGCGTTTGCCCGCGAACTGCAAAAAGAGGGGATTTACGTAACTGGATTCTTTTATCCAGTGGTTCCAAAAGGCCAGGCGCGTATTCGTACCCAGATGTCAGCGGCACATACCCCTGAGCAGATTACGCGTGCAGTCGACGCGTTCACACGCATTGGTAAACAACTGGGCGTAATTGCCTGAGGATGTGAAATGAAAGCGTTATCCAAACTGAAAGCGGAAGAAGGCATTTGGATGACCGACGTTCCTGAACCGGAAGTCGGCCATAACGATTTGCTGATTAAAATCCGTAAAACAGCCATCTGCGGGACTGACGTTCACATTTATAACTGGGATGAATGGTCGCAAAAAACCATCCCGGTTCCAATGGTTGTAGGGCATGAATATGTCGGTGAAGTTGTTGGTATCGGCCAGGAAGTTAAAGGCTTCAAAATCGGCGATCGCGTTTCTGGTGAAGGCCATATCACTTGCGGACATTGCCGTAACTGCCGCGGTGGTCGTACTCACTTGTGCCGCAATACGACTGGTGTCGGCGTAAACCGTCCTGGCTGTTTTGCACAATATCTGGTGATCCCTGCGTTTAACGCCTTTAAAATTCCGGACAACATCTCCGACGACCTGGCGTCTATCTTCGATCCATTTGGTAACGCGGTACACACGGCGTTGTCGTTTGATCTGGTTGGCGAGGATGTGCTGGTTTCCGGTGCGGGGCCGATTGGCATTATGGCTGCCGCGGTAGCGAAGCACGTTGGTGCACGCCACGTAGTGATTACAGATGTTAATGAGTATCGTCTGGAGCTGGCACGTAAAATGGGTATTACCCGCGCAGTCAACGTCTCGAAAGAGAACCTGACCGACGTGATGGCCGAACTGGGGATGACCGAAGGATTCGATGTGGGTCTGGAAATGTCTGGTGCGCCGCCAGCGTTCCGTACCATGCTGGACACCATGAATCACGGTGGCCGTATTGCCATGCTGGGGATCCCGCCATCAGACATGTCGATAGACTGGACGAAAGTTATCTTTAAAGGTCTGTTTATTAAAGGTATCTATGGTCGCGAAATGTTTGAAACCTGGTACAAGATGGCTGCACTGATCCAGTCCGGCCTTGATCTGTCGCCGATCATCACCCATAGATTCTCTATTGATGAGTTCCAGCAGGGCTTTGATGCCATGCGTTCAGGCCAGTCCGGGAAAGTGATCCTGAGCTGGGATTGAATGCGCAGCGTGCATTCAATGTTAATTACGGCCAGATATCGCTATCTGGCCGTATAAACCATAGATTTTATTTTCCGCGGATCTTTCTGGATAACGCTCTTATATTTTCTTTAAGCAGGATGAGTTTATAAATTAACCCTCTGCCTTTAACATTAATATTATATTTTCGTTGTAATGCCAGAATGTCATTTGCCTGACAGACCTTCATATTTCCCTTACAGGACAGGTCAATAATCCTTAACTCACCCGTAGGCGTGCGAATGAAATTCCCAGGGTGAATATCATTTGATGCCAGTCCGGCCTTGTGAAGACGCAGCACGCATTGCTTTACCTCGTCAGCATTCTGCTGGTTAATTTCTCTTAAAGGATCACCTTCAATATATTCATGAATAGTATAAACATCATGGCACTGGCGAAAACGTGTTTTCTCAGCAGCATAGTAGAGATCGGCAGTACAGATGCGCATTTCCGGCGGGAGCCTGTCCAGCTTCCTGATCAGCCGGGAATAGAAAGGGCCGGAGGTAAAGTTCTGTAATTTTTTCTCAAATCGTGGATCAACTTCACGGTCGTTTTTGATGATAAATTTCTGCGAGTTGTACTCGACCAACTCCACGCTGCGTAATGCGTTACCACTGCTCAGCGGTTTGCCACTGATTTCTTTTTTGATGTATTTATTCATCAGTGACTTAAGGTCTTTTCTGGTCTCTTTGCAATAGACCGTATAACCTTTTTCGTGTGTCTTACTGATGGCCATCTTTTCCCTCAATATCAGCCTGTAGAGTACATTAATTCATAGGGATAGAGTATACAGGTTGTGTACCCCGATATGTAGACGATCTGAGCTCTCATCAACCTGCTGAACGCAGGCGTAGCAGGGCATCTTTCTCAAACCAGACACTTTCACTGCAGCGTTTCTGCCCATAAATACATTCTAACCTTAATAATTCCTTAATGAAACCGTAGTAAAAGTCATCAGTGTAATGACAAACCTGGGTTAGCTGATGAGAAACTGCACAAATATGTTGAGTGTTATTATTCCGTTGTATAACGTGGGTGATAGTTTTCGGGATTGCATGGAATCTTTGATCGCACAGACATGGACTGCGCTAGAGATCATCATTGTGAATGATGGTTCAACGGATAATTCTGTTGATATTGCGCAACATTATGCGGACAACTATCCCCACGTACGGTTGTTGCATCAGGCTAACGCAGGGGCATCCGTAGCGCGTAACCGTGGCCTGGAAGCGGCCAAAGGGGATTACGTTGCATTTGTCGATGCCGATGACCTGGTTTATCCCAATATGTACGAAACCCTGATGACCATGGCAATTCAGGATGACCTGGATTTAGCACAGTGTAATTCCGACTGGTGCATTCTTGAAACGGGACAGACCTGGCAATCAATACCGACGGATCGTCTTCGGTCTACGGGGGTGTTGACCGGCCCTGACTGGTTACGTATGGCGTTGGCTTCACGCCGCTGGACACATGTGGTCTGGATGGGAATTTATCGCCGGGATGTTATTGAGAGAAATAAAATAACATTTATTCCGGGGTTACATCACCAGGATATTGTCTGGACGACGGAGTTTATGTTTAACGCTGTACGCGTGCGATATACCGAGCAATCTTTATATAAATACTTCTTACATGATCAATCAATCAGCCGTCTTAAACGACAAGGTTTAAAAAATCTCAACTACCAGCGGCATTATATTAAAATTACGCGGTTATTGGATAGGTTGAACCGTAAATATGCCGATCGGATTACTATTTATCCGGAATTTCATCAGCAAGTCACCTATGAAGCATTGCGCGTATGCCATGCAGTCCGTAAAGAACAGGATGTGCATATTCGTCAGCGCATGATCGCAGAGATTTTTGTCTCTGGTATGTATAAGCGCATGATAACTAACGTACGCAGTGCCAAAGTATTGTACCAGGCGCTGCTATGGTCATTCCGTCTATGGAAATGGCGCGATAAAACATCATCGCCTTCGCGTATTGCCCGAAAAGCGCTTAATCTGCGTTAGCGTTCATTGTGCTGGGTGAGGATGTGTTCCCCCAGCCCTGCCACTGCAGTCTCATATATTGCACCAGCGTGCTTTGTGTGATGCTTTCCTCTAGCACGCTAAAGAATCGGTTGGCGTAAACCGGCTCCAGAGGTTGTTTCGGTTTGCACAGTTTCACCCCACGGAAAGGATTACGCGGCGCATCTGGCGTACCGTTTCTCGGTGGAGTGAGGTTAGGTCTGGAGGTATCGATCTGCGGCTCATTAAGCAGGTTGCTCGGACGAACCAGCGTAATATCGGCTGGCAGGCTATACAGCATCTGCTGCAATACGCGTACCGTAGAAGGGTGGGGGTGCCCGATGGCAATCGCTGACCCGTTACGACGCGCAAGTTCGACGGCACGATTAAACTGACGGCGAATATCCGCTTCGTTTTGTGTATCGTCGAGGAAGACTTTGCGTTTGATGACCTTCACCCCGGTTCCTGCCGCCGCGCGCATGGCCTGGCTGTTGCCGATGGTCATACTGTCGAGGAAGTAGAGGTCGTAGCGCTCCAGAGCTTGCATCACCTTCTGCATGCCGAACAGGCTGGACGTCATCGCACTACCCATGTGGTTGTTCAGTCCCACTGCATACGGCACTTTGCTTACCGCGTCGCGAATAATCCGTTCAATTTCTTCGCTGCTCATCTCCGGGCGTAACGTGTCTTTCTCCAGCGGTTGCTTGCTCAGCGGAGCCATCGGCAGATGGATTAACACTTCATGTCCACTGTTATGCGCTTTAGTCGCCATTTCACGTGCATGTGGCGCGTTTGGCAGGACGGCAACAGAGACAGTGGAAGGCATTGCCAGCACCTGGTTTTCTGTTTGCGGACGATAACCGAAATCATCAATGACGATAGCAAGTTTGCCGGCGAAAACAGGTGTTGCGAATGCCAGCAGGCTGGCGAGTGAGAGCAAAGTACGACGAAACTGAGGCAAAACTTATCTTCCCAACCACGGCTGTGGATTGACCGCCTGACCCTGGCGACGAATTTCGAAATAGAGTGCCGGCCTGCCCTGACCGCCGCTGCTACCCACAAGTGCAATTGGCTGCCCGGCGCGAACCTGTGTACCCACGCTGACCAATGCGCTTTGGTTGTAACCGTACAGGCTCATATCGCCTTTACCGTGTTCAACCACGACGACCAGTCCATAGCCCTGCAGCCAGTCCGCCAGAATGACGCGACCATCGGCGATGGCTTTAACTTCGGTACCTTCGGAGGCACCAATAACCATCCCTTTCCAACGTAGCTCACCTTGCAGCTGCTCGCCATAGCGATGTAGCGTTGGACCACGAACGGGCCAGAACGCCTGGCCGCGCGGCGAACCTAAACCACCGGTACGCGACATCAGTGATTTTTCGCTTTCGGTTGGCTTGTAGGTTGAACCTTTGCGTGATGCTTCCTGCTGCTTATCACGTACGGCCTGCGCCTCACGCGCTTCACGCTCTGCGCGGGCTTTTGCGGCGGCTTCGGCGCGAGCAATGCTATTGCGCAGGCGTGATTCGTTGGCGCGCATTTCGCCCAGCTGCTGCTGACCTTGTTGAATCGACGACTCCAGACTCGCGAGCGTCTTCTGGCGTTCATTACGCGCCTGCTCCAGCTTAGCCTGCTGAGCGCGCTGTTCGTACAGCAGCGTCTGTTGTTCGCTCTGTTTATCTTCCAGCTCGGCTTTCTGCGAATCGACCTCTTCGCGGGTTTGCTTCAGCTGTGCGATAGTCTCCTGGCGCGCCTGGTTCAGATAGCCGAAATAGGCCTGCAGGCGTTGCCCGCGCTGGCTTTCTTCACCGCTAAGGATGAGCTGAATACCGGTGTGTTCACCCTGGCGAAACGCGGCGTCTAACTGGGCTGCCAGACTGCGCTCTTGCGCTGCTCGTTGCTTTTCCAGCTTCGCGAGCGCGGCGTTCATCTCTGCGATTTGCGCGTTCAGCTGTGCCAGTGAGTTTTGCGTTTCGCGCAGCTGCCTTGCGGCAACGGCGATGGCTTGTTCCTGAGCTTTAAGTTGTGCGAGGAGGGTGGCGCGTTGTTGTTGTTGTTGGCGTACCGCGCGTTCTTTTGCCGCGATATCGGCCTGAATAGATTTGAGCTGGTCGCGTTCGTCCGCGTGGGCGGAAAAGGCGCACAGCAATACGCCAGCGCTAAGCGCGCTGGCGTAGAACAAGGGCCTGACTGAAAACTTACGCGGTTTCACGGCCCGAGTGATGGTATTAATCGCCTTTCCCCTCATGGGGAGGGATTATTCCACGATGAACAGCGGCTTACCAGTCATCTCTTGCGGGATTTCCATACCCATCAGCGTCAGCATCGTCGGGGCGATATCAGAAAGTTTACCGCCTTCGACTGCTTTGACGTTTTTGCCACCAACATAAATCAGTGGAACCGGCAGGTTGGTATGCGCGGTATGCGCCTGACCGGTGGACGGATCGCGCATTTGCTCTGCGTTACCGTGGTCCGCGGTGATCAGCAGCTGGCCGCCAACGGATTCAACCGCTTTAGCCACCTGCTCAACGCAGTGATCCAGCGCTTCAACCGCTTTAACCGCTGCCTCCATCACCCCGGTGTGACCAACCATGTCGCCGTTCGGGTAGTTACAGATGATGGTGTCGTACTTCCCGCTCTCAATCGCAGCAACCAGTTTTTCGGTCAGTTCAGCAGAGCTCATTTCCGGCTGCAGATCGTAGGTTGCGACTTTCGGTGAGTTGATCAGAATACGGTCTTCGCCTTTGAACGGCTCTTCTACGCCGCCGTTAAAGAAAAAGGTTACGTGTGCATATTTTTCGGTTTCGGAAATACGCAACTGCGTTTTGTCGTTCTTCGCCATCCACTCGCCAAGGGTGTTGGCCAGAGATGCTGGTGGGTAAGCAACCGCAGTTTTGATGTCGGCCGCATATTCGGTCAGCATCACAAAGTTGAGGTTAACGACTTTCTTACGGGCGAAGCCGTCGAAGTCAGCGTTAACAAACGCACGGGTGATTTCACGCGCACGGTCAGCACGGAAGTTCATGAAAATCAGCGTATCGCCGTCTTCCATAGCGGCTTCAGCCTGGCCTTCAGCACGGATCACGGTGGCTTTAACGAATTCGTCGTTTTCGTCACGGGCATAAGCGGCCTGCAGACCTTCAACCGCCGTAGCGAACTGGAACTCGCCTTTTGCCAGCGTCATCAGGTCATAAGCCTGTTCCACGCGATCCCAACGGTTGTCGCGGTCCATGGCGTAGTAACGGCCGATGATGGACGCCACGCGGCCTTTGCCCAGCGCGGCAAATTTCTCTTCGAATTTCTGCAGTGAATGTTCAGCGCTGCGCGGCGGGGTATCACGGCCATCAAGGAAAGCGTGCAGATAGATTTTCTCAGCACCGCGTTCAGCGGCCATTTCTACCATCGCCATGATGTGATCTTCGTGGCTGTGAACGCCGCCAGCAGAGAGCAGACCCATGATGTGTACCGCTTTGCCGCTATTTTTTGCCTGGTCGACCGCATCGGTCAGCACCGGGTTAGCGAAGAAAGTACGTTCTTTGATTTCAACGTCCAGACGGGTCAGGTCCTGATACACGATGCGGCCCGCGCCCAGGTTGACGTGACCCACTTCGGAGTTGCCCATCTGGCGATCGGGCAGGCCGACTTCCAGACCAGACGCATCAATCAGGGTATGCGGACGTTTTGCCCACAGCGCATCCATTACCGGGGTTTTGGCATTAAAGATGGCGTTATCCTGGCTGTCTTCACGATAGCCATAGCCATCCAGAATCACCAGTACCATAGGTTTTTTAGAAACCGACATTGCGACAACCTCACACTCAATAGATAAAAAATAATTGCATAATTTTACTACAGCTGAATCGATAAAGTAGCCCCCGAAGATCAAATAATGGGGGATCGCGTGCCAGGGGGAACACTGATTTACATTTTTTTTTCCGTAGCGCCCCGCAAAAATGCAATCCAATGCACGCTCTGGCTGTATTTGCGCCAACGCGCAGGTATACTCCTTTCCTGGTTTTTTTTAATCACTGAGTCGGGAGTTGTTACCCCCCATGCAAGAAATTATGCAATTTGTTAGTCGCCACCCTGTCTTGAGTATCGCCTGGATTGCGTTACTGGCGGCTGTATTGTTTACCACGTTTAAAAGCCTGACCTCAAAAGTGAAGGTGATTACGCGCGGCGAAGCTACACGTCTCATCAATAAAGAAGACGCCGTTATCGTCGATTTACGTCAGCGCGACGACTTCCGCAAAGGCCATATCGCAGGCTCCACTAACCTGCTGCCGAGCGAAATCAAAGCCAACAACTTTGGTGAGCTGGAAAAACACAAAAACAAACCTGTTATTGTGGTTGATGGCTCTGGTATGCAGTGCCAGGATTCAGCAACTGCGCTGATTAAAGCCGGTTTTGAGCAGGTATCTGTACTGAAAGACGGCGTAGCGGGCTGGAGTGGTGAGAATCTGCCACTGGTTCGCGGCAAGTAATTTACCCGTCGTCTTTTATCCTGCAGGGCAAAAGAACACTGGAGATAAGGCATGGCCAATATTGAGATCTATACCAAAGCAACCTGCCCGTTTTGCCATCGCGCAAAAGCGCTGTTGAACAGCAAGGGCGTGAGTTTCCAGGAACTTCCGATTGACGGCGATGCCGTGAAGCGTGAAGAGATGATCAAACGCAGTGGCCGTACAACGGTTCCGCAGATTTTTATTGATGCACAGCACATTGGTGGTTGTGACGACTTGTATGCGTTGGATGCGCGTGGTGGACTGGATCCCCTGCTGCGTTAAGGCGTACGGATAGTATTTAAAGGACAACACTAAAGGGTTTTCTCAACATGTCAGAACAAAATAACACTGAAATGGCTTTCCAGATCCAACGTATTTATACCAAGGATGTGTCTTTCGAAGCGCCAAATGCACCGCATGTTTTCCAGAAAGATTGGCAGCCAGAGGTTAAACTGGATCTAGATACCGCATCTACCCAACTGGCAGATGATGTGTATGAAGTAGTGCTGCGTGTCACCGTAACGGCTTCTCTGGGTGAAGAAACGGCGTTTCTGTGCGAAGTTCAGCAGGGCGGTATTTTCTCCATCAGTGGTATTGAA
This sequence comes from Citrobacter sp. C6_1, assembly GCF_014596835.2. Classification (NCBI taxonomy): domain Bacteria; kingdom Pseudomonadati; phylum Pseudomonadota; class Gammaproteobacteria; order Enterobacterales; family Enterobacteriaceae; genus Citrobacter; species Citrobacter sp. C6_1. The sequence goes on from NZ_CP115031.1 coordinate 124,276, forward strand.
GGGACTCAGATGGCGCATTGCCTTGGCGCATACTGCCCGAACATTCTGTTCCCGTATGCCCGCGAATGCATCACCAGCCTGGTTTCACGCGGTACATTCCCGCAACTGAACCTTGCGCCGGTCAACTTTGATGCGCTGTTCATGAACTATTTACAGCAGCAGGCTGGCGAAGGTACTGAAGAACATCAGGATGCCTGATGAACCAAAGTAATGCTTCAATGACTGTGATTGGTGCCGGCTCGTACGGCACCGCTCTTGCCATCACCCTGGCAAGAAATGGCCATCAGGTTGTCCTGTGGGGTCATGATCCGAAACATATCGCGACCCTTGAGCACGATCGCTGCAACGTCGCATTCCTCCCTGATGTGCCTTTTCCCGAAACGCTGCGCCTGGAAAGTGATTTAGCCACTGCGCTGGCCGCCAGTCGTAATATTCTGGTGGTGGTACCGAGCCACGTCTTTGGCGAAGTGCTGCGTAACATCAAACCGCTGATGCGTCCTGACGCGCGGCTGGTCTGGGCGACAAAAGGTCTGGAAGCGGAAACGGGGCGTCTGCTGCAGGACGTCGCGCGCGAAGCGCTGGGTGATTCTATCCCGCTGGCGGTTATCTCCGGTCCGACGTTCGCCAAAGAGCTGGCGGCGGGCATGCCGACGGCGATTTCTCTGGCCTCGACGGACGACGCCTTTGCTGACGATCTCCAGCAGTTGCTGCACTGCGGCAAAAGCTTCCGCGTCTACAGCAACCCGGATTTCATTGGCGTGCAGCTTGGCGGCGCGGTGAAAAACGTCATTGCGATTGGCGCGGGGATGTCTGACGGCATCGGCTTCGGCGCGAATGCGCGAACCGCATTGATCACTCGCGGACTGACCGAAATGTCTCGCCTTGGCGCGGCGCTGGGTGCCGATCCTGCCACCTTTATGGGGATGGCGGGTTTAGGCGATCTGGTGCTGACCTGTACCGACAACCAGTCGCGTAACCGTCGTTTTGGCATGATGCTCGGCCAGGGTATGGACGTGCAGGGTGCGCAGGACAAGATTGGCCAGGTGGTTGAAGGCTACCGCAATACGAAAGAAGTTCGTGAATTGGCGCACCGTTTTGGTGTCGAGATGCCAATAACCGAGGAAATTTATCAAGTATTGTATTGCGGAAAAAATGCGCGCGAGGCAGCATTGACGTTATTAGGTCGTGCGCGCAAGGACGAGCGAAGCAGCCACTAGCCGTAAGGAACCGTTTCAATCTAACGACCCGACCCGCGTAGAACGGGTTGGTCGTTTTGCTACCTTCTGGAGTACGCAATGCCGTGTGAAGAACTGGATATCGTCTGGAAAAACATTAAAGCGGAAGCCCGGGCACTGGCGGAATGTGAGCCAATGCTGGCCAGTTTTTACCACGCAACGCTGCTCAAGCATGAAAACCTCGGCAGTGCGCTGAGCTATATGCTGGCGAATAAACTCGCTTCTCCGATCATGCCTGCTATTGCGATTCGCGAAGTCGTGGAAGAGGCCTACGCGGCCGATCCTGAAATGATTGCCTCGGCGGCTTGCGATATTCAGGCGGTACGCACGCGTGACCCGGCCGTCGATAAATATTCCACCCCACTTCTTTATCTGAAGGGCTTTCACGCGCTTCAGGCCTACCGCATCGGCCACTGGCTATGGCATCAGGGGCGTCAGGCATTGGCGATCTTCCTGCAAAATCAGGTCTCTGTTACCTTCCAGGTGGACATCCATCCGGCGGCAAAAATTGGTCGCGGTATTATGCTCGACCACGCTACAGGTATTGTAGTGGGCGAAACGGCGGTAATTGAAAACGACGTCTCTATTCTGCAATCCGTCACGCTTGGCGGGACCGGTAAAGCAGGCGGCGACCGTCATCCGAAAATTCGTGAAGGCGTGATGATTGGCGCGGGAGCAAAAATTCTCGGCAACATTGAAGTCGGGCGTGGCGCGAAGATTGGCGCAGGTTCCGTCGTTTTACAGCCGGTACCCCCGCATACAACCGCCGCAGGCGTTCCGGCGCGCATCGTCGGCAAGCCTGACAGCGATAAGCCATCTATGGATATGGATCAGCATTTCAACGGGATACATCATACTTTCGAATACGGCGATGGCATCTGATTTCGAGCTATGCCCGGTGGCGCAGTGCTTACCGGGCCTACAAACCCCGTAGGTCGGATAAGGCGTCAGCCGCCATCCGACAAAAATCAACTACGCAATACCGCGCCAGGATAACCTAGCTGGCGCCAGGCCTCATACACCACTACTGACACCGCGTTAGACAGGTTCATGCTGCGGCTGTCCGGCATCATCGGAATACGAATTTTTTGTTCGGCAGGCAACGCGTCGAGAATGCTGGCAGGCAGACCGCGTGTTTCCGGGCCAAACATCAGATAATCCCCGTCCTGATAGCTTACCGCGCTATGCGCTGGCGTACCTTTGGTGGTCAGGGCAAACAGACGTTGCGGATTTTCTGCGGCCGCAAAGGCGGTGTAATCAGGGTGGCGCAGCACGGCGGTAAATTCGTGGTAATCCAGCCCCGCGCGACGCAGCCGCTTGTCGTCCCAGGCAAAGCCCATTGGCTCAATAATATGCAGACGAAAGCCGGTATTGGCGCAAAGACGGATAATATTGCCGGTATTTGGCGGGATTTCTGGTTCAAATAATACGATGTTAAGCATACTGCCCCCTTAATAGCGGGGGGCAGAATAACAGAAAGAGCGGGTACTATGCGACGGTCAGCGACTGGGGTTTATAGCGTTGCAGCTTGTAAATCATCGCGGCAGCGGCGACCAGCGCCGGAACGCTGAGGAACATCAGTATGCTATCAGCCTGCCATTGCATGGACAGCAGTTGGGCGCTGGTCATGGTGCCGGCGACGCCGCCAAAGCGGCCCACACCTTGCATCCAGGCAATGCCGGTTGCGCGGCAATGAGTGGGGTAAAACGTGGCGGCCAGCGTCTGCAGTCCGGACTGCGCGCCGTTCATGGTAATCCCCATCAGGAAGATCAGTGCGCCGAACAGGATGATATGGTTATGTTCAAACCCGAGAGCGAGGGCAAACAGCATCGTCAGAATAAAGCCGAGTGACACCACTTTATGTGCTTCCCAGCGATCCATTAACCAACCGGCCAGCAGGATCCCCGCAGTACCGCCGAAGGTAAACAGTGACGTCAGCCAGGCGGATTCAGCCAGCGGATAGCCCATTCCCAGCATCAGCGTAGGCATCCAGCTGAGCAGTACGTAATAGATAACCAACCCCATAAAGTAGGTCATCCACAGCATCAGCGTACCCGGCAGCCAGGGCATACTGAATAGCTGCGCTACGCTGCCTTTTTTGACCGCCACCCGATCTTCTTCCAGGTAAAACTGGGTGACCTGTTCCAGACTCCCCGACATAAAGCGTTGAGCAATGCGTTTAACCTGTGCAACCCCTTTACCCCGATGAACCAGATACTTAACCGACTCCGGCAGGAACAGCACCAACAGTACGGTCAGCGCCAGCGGGGCGATTGCACCGGCGAGCAGGACGCTGTGCCAGCCGTAGTTGGGAATCAGCCAGGAAGAGATCACTCCGCCGCCTGCCGCGCCGAGCGGAAAACCACAGTACATGGTGTTAATCGCCATTGAACGGCAACGTTTAGGGGCAAATTCTGAGACCAGGGTGATGGCATTGGGCATTGCTGCGCCAAGACCCAGCCCGGTGAGAAAGCGCCAAAATGTGAGCATATTCAGCGTCTCGGCATACGCTGTACCCAGACTGGCGAGGCCAAAGAACAGACAGGAAAAGACCAGCACGCGTTTACGGCCCATACGATCGGAAATCGGTCCCGCCAGCAGGGCGCCAAATGAGAGGCCCAGTAGCGCGGCGCTTAACACCGGTCCAAGATCCTGCTTTTTGATGCCCCAGTCGGCTGAGAGCGTGGGCGCAATATAGCCCATCGCCGCCGTATCGAAGCCGTCAATGGCTAAAACCAGAAAGCCCAGGACAATAATGACCCAGTGAAACTGTGAAAAACGACTGTCATCTATCGCCTGCTGGATATTCACTTTTCCGGAATAAGCCATGTCACCCTCGCCCGTTATGATGGTTGTTATCTACCCGTCATACTTCAAGCTGCATGTGCGTTGGCTTTACTCGCTCACCCCAGTCACGTACTTATGTACGCTCCTGAGATTCGCTGCGTCGCCGCCTTCCTGCAGCTCGAATTATTTAGGGTACATGTATAAAATGCTGTTGTATTAGCTTGTATATACATTTGGCAGGTGGAAAAATAATTGTCAAATATATTGGTTGTAAATGTTAACCGATCGTTATTTTTCGAATAAAAAATGGTCGGGCTGAAAACAGGCCGACCATTGAGAAAAAGGGGGGTTACGGGGGGATTGTTACGCTGCGCTACCCTGAACCAGAGGAGCCAATGCGGCAGGCAGGCTCTTGCCCAGTTCCTGTACCAGCGAGTCGCGGTTGATTTCGCTAATGGTTTTCGCACCGGTCAGTGTCATCGCCACCTTCATCTCTTTCTCGATCAGGTTCAGCAGATTCGCCACACCGGCCTGACCGTGGGTTGCCAGCGCGTACAGATAAGCACGGCCCAGCAGCACGCTATCCGCACCCAGTGCAATCATGCGCACCACGTCCAGGCCGTTGCGGATCCCGCTGTCGGCCAGAATCGCAATATCGCCTTTTACCGCGTCGGCAATGGCGGGCAGCGCGCGGGCGGAAGAAAGCACGCCATCTAACTGGCGCCCACCGTGGTTTGACACCACAATCCCGTCGGCGCCAAAGCGCACGGCGTCTCGGGCATCTTCTGGATCGAGGATCCCTTTGATCACCATCGGACCATCCCAGAATTCACGGATCCACTCGAGGTCTTTCCAGGAAATAGACGGATCGAAGTTATTCGCCAGCCAACCGATGTAATCCTCAAGGCCGGTGGGTTTGCCAAGATAGGTCGAGATATTGCCTAAATCATGCGGGCGACCGTTCAGGCCAACGTCCCATGCCCATTGTGGATGGGTGACTGCCTGCCAGTAGCGGCGCAGTGCCGCATTTGGACCACTCATACCGGAATGGGCATCACGGTAGCGGGCGCCTGGCGTGGGCATATCGACAGTAAAGACCAGCGTGGAGCAGCCTGCCGCTTTGGCACGCTCCAGGGCGTTACGCATAAAGCCGCGATCGCGCAGGACATACAGCTGGAACCACATTGGACGCTTGATGGTCGGGGCGACTTCTTCAATTGGGCAGACGGATACCGTCGAAAGCGTAAACGGAATGCCTTTAGCATCAGCGGCGGCGGCGGCCTGAACTTCGCCCCGGCGTGCATACATGCCGCATAAACCGACAGGCGCGAGGGCCACCGGCATCGACAGTTTTTCGTTAAACAGGGTGGTTTCCAGACTGAGATCTGACATGTTCTTCAGCACGCGCTGGCGGAGTGCCACCTCTGATAAATCTTCCACGTTACGGCGCAGGGTATGCTCCGCGTACGCGCCACCGTCAATGTAGTGGAACAGGAAAGGGGGCAGAATGCGCTGGGCTGCGGCGCGATAATCGCTGGCTGCTGAAATAATCATGTGTTGTTCTCCCTGCTAATTTCATTATGGTCACCGGGCAGACGGGTGATACGCGCCTGGCGGGCCTGGTCTTCATCAAAGCGTTTAATGGTGGTATGGACAAAACTGAGGTGCGCCATCATCGCCTTCCGCGCGCCATCGGCGTCTCCGGAGACAATCGCGTCCAGCACAGCAAGGTGTTGTTCTGTGAGCTGTGAAAACACCGGTGGCACCAGGTACATACGCTGGCGACTCTGTTTTACCGAAGACTGCAATACGTCGAAGAAACCACGCATGGTCTGTAGCAGCACCACGTTGTGTGAGGCTTCAGCGATGGCAAGGTGAAAGCGAACGTCTGCTTGTGAAGCGAGATCCGGATCTTCACTTTGTGTGGCCTCGAAACAGAGCCTGATTTTCTCTTTGTCGGCGGCTGTGGCGCGCATGGCGGCGTGCCAGGCAGTGCTGGCCTCAATGGCGTGGCGGGCTTCGAGAATATCGAAGCTGTAATCAGGGTCGTCCGCCATCAGACTTTTCAGTGGCTGAACAATGTTTTGTTCGGACCACGCTTCATGCTGCCAGCGGATAAACGTCCCGCCGCCACGACGGCTAATCAGCACACCTTCACTTACCAGCTTGGCTAACGCCTCGCGCAGTGAGTTACGGGATACGCCGAGCTGTACGGCCAGCTGGCGCTCGGCGGGCAATTTCATGCCCGCCTCCAGCTGTTGTTCTTCAATCAGCGCCCGCACACGAGATGCGACCTCGTCTGACAGGCGTCTGGGCATCACAATCATGGAATCATCCAGGTTAAGACATAGGCCTGCAGCGTGGTAATCACACCGACCATACAGGTGAAAATCAGGCTGTGTTTCACGGTAAAGCGGAACAGGTCAGATTCTTTACCCACCAGCCCCACGGCCGCACAGGCGATGGCGATTGACTGCGGGGAGATCATCTTACCGGTCACGCCGCCGGTGGTATTCGCCGCAACCAGCAGGACATCGGAGACGCCAATCTGCTGAGCTGCCGTTGCCTGCAGGGCTGCGAACAGTGCGTTTGATGAGGTGTCTGAACCGGTCAGGAATACCCCCAGCCAGCCGAGGAACGGCGAGAAGAAGGTAAAGGCGTTACCGGTGTGCGCCAGAGCCAATGCCAGGGTTGATGAAAGACCGGAGTAGTTAGAGATAAACGCGAATGCCAGCACCATTCCGATGGAATAGATGGGCAGCGCCAGCTCTTTTAGCGTGCTGCCAAAGGTTTGCAGAGCGGCAGACGGCTTCATTTTCAGCCAGACGATAGACAGCAGCGCGGCAAACAGAATGGCGGTACCGGTTGCCGAGAACCAGTCGAACTTGTACACCGCCGCGTAGGCTGTGGCTTCGTGTACCACCGGCGGCATGCGGGCTACCAGTTTGTCGAGGAACGGAACCGGAATATTGACCACCCAGTGGTACATCGCGCCGCCAGGGGCAAACAGCGCTTTAAACGGCGGGATGCTCCACAGCGTGACCGTTGCCGTCAGGAACAGGAATGGCGACCAGGCGCGGATCACCTGTCCAACGGTATAACGGGTGCGAGCCAGCGTCTGATCGACCTGGGAAGCGCCCATGTCGCCAAAGCGGAAGATGCGCACCGGCTGCCAGCGTTTCAGGAACAGCGTCAGGCAGACCAGAGAAACCAGAGAAGAGATGATGTCCGGCAGTTCCGGCCCGATAAAGTTAGAGCTGAGGTACTGCGCGATAGCAAACGAGCCGCCAGCGACCATCACCGCAGGCCAGGTCTCTTTCACGCCGCGCCAGCCGTCCATAATCGCCATGATCCAGAACAGTACGATAATCGTCAGGAACGGCAACTGGCGGCCCACCATCTGGCCGATTTCAAAACTGTCCAGCCCGGTGACCTGACCGGCAACCAGAATCGGAATGCCCATTGCCCCAAAAGCGACTGGCGCGGTGTTTACGATCAGGCACAAACCTGCTGCATACAGCGGGTTAAAGCCGAGGCCAACCAGCAGCGCAGCGGTAATCGCGACGGGCGCACCAAAACCAGCGGCACCTTCCAGAAACGCCCCAAAACAGAAGCCCACGATGATCATTTGCAGACGCTGGTCAGGGGTGATGGAGAGAATCGACGAACGGATAATGTCGAACTGCCCGGTCTTGACCGAGATTTTATAGACGAATACCGCCGCAATAATGATCCAGGCAATCGGCCACAGACCATAGAAGAAACCGTACACCACGGATGCCAGCGCGTGATCGACCGGCATTTTGTAGAACAATAAGGCGACCGACAGGGCAATGACCACCGTCCACGATGCCGCAATATAGCCTTTCAGCTTGAGCTTAATCAGCGCGAAGAAAAAGAACAGAATAGGTAGCGAGGCAATCAGGCTTGAAAGCCAGATGTTACCGGCCGGGTCGTAGTTTTGTTGCCAGAGATTCATTGCAGGTCTCCTGGGGGCCGCTGACATAATGCAATGAGTCTGTGCTCATCTCTTCGTCACACTATGTGTAAAAGTGGCCCTGCCAATATTGTTGTGTAGGGGTAATGACAATGAATGGTTAATCAAATGTTATTTATTGGCAACGGTATTGTACGCACATTTTAATGAAATGTGAGGTGCTGGTAGGATCTGACTGAAATTGGTAGGGCCAATTGCGAGGGGAAGAGAAGGACCGGGCAAGCGAGTGTTGCCCGGTGGCAGATTAGAACTCGCTTTTCGCGAAGCCCGTCATCTCTTTCAGGCCCATTTCACGGCCAAGCTCGGTCATCGGGTGGACGACGATCAGGCCGCGCACGCTCTTCTTCAGCTTGCCCATGTCGGCCTGTTCTTTTTTGGTGATGGCACGGCGGAACGGGAGTTTGCTGAGCTTCTGTGCTTCTTTACTCAGCTTTTGGCCGTGTACTTCACGCAGTCGTGCGATCTCAGTTTCCAGAGTTTCTTTCTCTTGCTCCAGCTCGGCATATTTGTCGGCGGCTTCAACCAGGGACAGGTCAGCCTGTTGGTGGCGGATAGCGTCAAGACGATCGCTCAGGCGTTTAATTTCGTTTTTTTCGACTTCTTTCATAGGATAGCTTCTGATAAAAATAGGATGAATATCCTATAGTATGCGCGCAGAGCGGGATTATTCACAACTCATCGAAGATAAATAATCAAATACCGCAAGTATTATTAAGCTAATGGTAATGCTACTGTTTTGATTAATAAGGGACTTTAAGCGATAAGATTGGGCATGGCGCTTTTTATTGGCGGGTTTATAGCGAAGCACGTTTTCCTTAATATAATCGCCCAACCGATCCTAAACTTAAAAGAGCAACCGCACAGGCTGAGCGCGGTTAATACATGGAGGAGGGAAGATTATGGCGAAAATAGGTGATAACGTTTCGGTTCTGATTGATAAGACCGTCGATTTTATGGCTTCCAGCCAGGCTTTTCGCGAATATCTGAATAAAACACCGCCGCGCGACGTAGTCCCTTCTGAAATACCACAGGAGAACGCGCAGCTGTATCTGCAACGTCTGGCGTACTATCGGCAACTGTATCGACCGCAGCAGGAAGAGAAGTAAGCCTGCAGGGTCTTATTTTTGAAAGGCTTTTTTTAAGCTGATTTTAGAAATCAGCTCGGTCAGGGAAAGTACCATCGTGGAGCGCACCATCTGCTGGTAGCGCTGGATCTGCATAGCGTGCAAACCTGAGTCTGAGGTATCAAACTGCGGTGGCGGCGGGAGTGCCGTCACGCAGTGAAGTTCGCCAAACGGGCCAAGAATCTCGTCGTCGGTGAACGCGTATTCATTGCCGTCATGGTTTAACTCTTCCCGCAGCGCCATCAGCAGTTCCGCATCTTCATATTCCGGGCGGCTGAGTACGCCCAGACCATAGATGAGTTTGAGACGAACGGAAAGATCGCCCAGCGGACCGTCACCGTCGAGCAACGGTTCTACGGCATATTTTACCGCATAGTCATCTTTGCGAAATACCTGAAGCACAAGGATATTCACCGCCTCGGTGAGCAGTTCTACGGCGGTGATGAGGAAGCTGCGTACGGTTTTGCCAGCATTCAGACGCTCAAGCACACGATTTTCAAAGGCCTGCGTTTGTTCCATTATTGCCTGCATATCTGACAATCTGTCATTTGGGCGCAGGCTGACCTGCGCCACATTCTCAATCATTTGGTCGCGTTATATGCGTTAACCGCCTCCGCCACCACATCACTATTGGCATCCAGACCGGAAACCTGCGCCAGCGCGGCCTGCGGACCTTTTTCGTCAATCAGCGTGGCCAGCTCCTGTGCCTGCGGATCTTCTTCACTGCGATAGTGCATCGCTGCTGCAATACCGGTGACCAGATTCGCGTGCGGCAGGCCGTACTCCAGCGTGCCCAGTAGCGGTTTAATCAGACGGTCGCCCGCGCTCAGTTTACGCAGTGGCTGACGGCCAACGCGCTCAACGTCATCTTTCAGATACGGGTTTTCAAAGCGACCGAGGATTTTCTGAATATATGCTGCATGTTTTGCCGCATCAAAGCCATAGCGTTTGATCAGTACCGCGCCGCTCTCTTCCATCGCACCTTTTACCACTGCACGGATTTTCTCGTCGAGAATCGCGTCACGGATGGTCTGATGACCGGTCAATTTTCCGAGGTACGCGGTTATAGCATGCCCGGTGTTCAGCGTGAAGAGTTTACGTTCGACAAATGCCATCAGGTTATCAGTTAATTCCATTCCCGGGATGTTTGGCAGTTCGCCTTTGAATTGCGTTTTGTCGACAATCCACTCACTGAAGGTTTCGACGGTGACTTCCAGCGGGTCGTTGGTCGCAGAAGCGGAAGGGGGAACGATGCGGTCTACGGCGGAATCGACGAAGCCAACATGTTCTTCAACCCAGGCTTTGTCTTCATCTGCCAGCGCGTTCATTACGTGGCCTTTCAACTGGGTCGTGCCGCGCACCATGTTTTCACAGGCGATGATGTTCAGCGGAGTCACGATACCCTGCGCTTTGCGTTTAACCAGCCCTTTGGCGATGGCCGGAGCGATACGCTCAAGCACGACCGGACCGACGGCGGTGGTGACTAAATCTACGTGGGCAATCAGTTCAACGACATCATCGCCGATGCTGCTCACGGCGTTGACGCCGGAAACGGTATCAACCTGCTCGTTTTCACCGACCACATGAACCTGATAGCTATGACGGGCATTCAGGGCATCGAGCACGACCTGATTTACATCCGCGAACGTCAGCTGTATCCCCGCGTCCGCCAGCAGTTTGCCGATAAAGCCACGACCGATATTACCTGCGCCAAAATGTAATGCTTTCATAGTATTAACCTTCATTAATGTTTTTACCCAAGAGGGCTGGGGTGAGGCTTTTCCCTCAACCTAACCCTCTCCCGTATGAGAGAGGGAACCGTAGGCCCGGTAAGCATGAGCGCCACCGGGCAATGTGACTTACTTACGACCAGCCAGCAGTTCCAGAACTTCATCTACGCTGGTGGTATGAGCCAGACGTTCGATCACGGATTCGTCATCCAGCGCGTTGGTCAGACTGGTGATCACCTGGATGTGCTCGTTGTTACGCGCAGCGATACCAATGACCAGGCGGGCGATATCGTCTTCTTCTTCACCGAAACGTACACCTTCCGGATACTGGCAGAATACCACGCCGGTTTTCAGCACGCGGTCTTTGGCTTCAACCGTACCGTGCGGTACAGCGATAGACTCGCCGAGGTAAGTCGGGGTCAGTTTTTCGCGGTCCAGCATCGCCTCGACGTATTCTGGCTCAACATAGCCGCCTTTCACCAGTTGCTCACCGGCAAAGCGAATCGCTTCTTCTTTGTTGGTGGCTTTACGGCCCAGGAAGATATTCTCCGCACCCAGTTTGAACAGATGGGTATCACCCTCTTCAAAGCTGTCTTGCAGGTGATCGCGGACTTTCTCTTCGTTCACGTTGTGGCGCTGTGCAGCGACCAGGCGTTCGGTCAGGTTGGAGTACAGACCGCTGTCGAGGAAGTTGGTCAGCGAAATGTGCTGTGCCTGCGGAACCTGGCGCATCGCGCGTTCGGTCAGGTCACGGTGGGTAATGACCAGATCCACATCCGGCGGCAGATTGTTAATTGCGCTGTTAGTGACGGAAATCTGCGACAGCCCTGCATCCTGCACTTTCTTACGCAGTACGCCCGCACCCATGGCGCTGGAACCCATGCCGGCATCGCAGGCAACAATGATTTTACGCACATGGCTCAGGTCGTTGGTCACGTCGCCCGCCGCCAGCGGAGATGCGCCTTTGGATTCCGCTTTCATGTCGTTCATACGACGGGTTGCGGCTTCAATGTCATCTTCTTCTTTCACTTTGCTGGTTTTCAGCAGAATGGCCGAGACCACAAAGGAGACCGCCATTGCCGCACAAATTGCCGCGATGTTGGCGAAGTAAGCACCCTTCGGCGTCATTGCCAGTACGGCCAGAATAGAACCCGGAGAGGCCGGAGAAACCAGGCCGCCGTTCAGGATAGTCAGGGTAAATACGCCAGTCATACCGCCGAGGATGACGGCCAGGATCAGACGCGGGTTCATCAGCACGTACGGGAAGTAAATTTCGTGGATACCACCCAGGAAGTGGATGATAGCCGCGCCGCCTGCAGACTGTTTAGCGCTGCCGCGACCGAAGAACATGTATGCCAGCAGGACGCCCATACCCGGACCCGGGTTAGCTTCAATCAGGAAGAAGATGGATTTGCCCATCTCATGGGACTGCTGAATACCCAGCGGTGAGAAAATACCGTGGTTGATGGCGTTGTTGAGGAACAGGATTTTCGCCGGTTCAACGAAGATAGACGCCAGCGGCAGCATGTCATGGACAACCATGAAGTTAACGCCTGCCGCCAAGATTTTGGAAAGTGCTTCAACCAATGGGCCAATGCCAAGGAATGCCAGAATCGCGAGGATCATCCCGATGATGCCAGCGGAGAAGTTATTCACCAGCATCTCAAAACCGGACTTGATCTTACCGTCTACCCAGCCGTCGAAATGTTTGATAGCCCAGCCGCCCAGCGGACCTGCGATCATCGCGCCGAGGAACATCGGCATATCGGCGCCGACGATAACGCCCATGGTGGTGATAGCACCGACCACGCCGCCACGCTCGCCGCCAACCAGCTTACCACCGGTATAACCGATCAACAGCGGCAGCAGATAGGTGATCATTGGGCCGACCAGCTTCGCCAGCGTTTCGTTTGGCAACCACCCTGTCGGAATGAATAATGCGGTGATAATACCCCACGCGATAAACGCGCCGATATTTGGCATCACCATGTTGCTGAGGAATCGACCAAAGCTTTGCACCTTGATCTTAATATCGGATGACATAAAAACACCCCTTCTTATGTTTGCTATCGCGCAGGCTGAAAGCCCGAGGTTTGTTAATGTAGCGGCAGGAGGTAGCCGGACCCTGTAGATACTGCGAAATCTGGCACTGAATCGTTCAACTGTCCAGTCGATGACTTTTAGTGTGATCAATATCACGTAAATATAGGGTTTACGGTATTACTTAATGTGATTTTGATCACAAAATCCCGGTATAAAAAAACATCATTACGCGAGAGTGGGCTGAAAAAGGTACTTAAATGTGAAGTTGTTCACGTTTTTGCTTTGGCTGTTTGTTGAGTATTTGTGATCTACTTCGCAATAAATATTTGTCGGGATTTCTCCTGATGTGATCTGGCGCGGATTCTGTTTCATCCCCCATTTCTTGTTGCTACCCCGCGAGCCGTTAACCTGCAAATTTATACCCTGGTGGTATGGCGGAAATGACTAACTGCAATTATGTTCAAATTACCAGTCATGACTCCTTTCGGCTGCCTGCAATTGAAAGCTCTGATTAGCGTGAATACGAGGCGGGTATGTTTCTAAACTATTTCGCGTTAGGTGTGCTGATCTTCGTTTTTCTGGTTCTGTTTTACGGAATCATCGCCATCCATGATATTCCCTATAACATGGCTAAGAAGCGCAACCATCCCCATGCCGATGCCATCCATACTGCGGGTTGGGTGAGCTTATTTACGCTGCACGTCATCTGGCCGTTCCTGTGGATCTGGGCCACGCTCTATCAGCCAGAACGAGGCTGGGGGATGCAGTCACACATTACGCCGACCGGGAAGGAACCTGACCCTGACATTGCCGCGCTGGCTACGCGCATAACCCAGTTGGAAAAAAGACTGGATGGGGAGAAAAAAGACGATAACTCCACCTTTCCGGAGATTTGATCATGGATTTGTTGATTGTCCTGACTTACGTGGCATTTGCCTGGGCCATCTTTAAAATATTCCGTATTCCGGTAAACCAATGGACGCTTGCCACCGCCGCATTAGGTGGGGTGTTTATTGTGGCGGGACTCATCTTATTAATGAACTATAACCATCCGTATACCTTTACGGCGCAAAAGGCGGTTATTTCAATTCCTGTAACCCCGCAGGTCACGGGAATTGTGAGTGAGGTGACAGATAAAAATAATCAGCTAATTAAAAAAGGCGAGGTGTTATTTAAACTCGATCCCGTGCGTTATCAGGCGCGAGTGGACCGACTGCAGGCTGATCTTGTTACCGCCACGCACAACATCGACAATCTGAAAGCCCAACTTTCTGAAGCTGTCGCCAATACTACCCGCGTTTCCGCGGAACGCGATCGTCTGTATAAAGATTATCAACGCTATTTGAAGGGCAGCCAGGCGAAGGTTAATCCCTTCTCTGAAAGCGATATCGACAACGCGCGGCAGAACTATCTGGCACAGGATGCGCTGGTAAAAGGTTCCGTTGCCGAACAGACGCAGATTCAGAGTCAGTTAGACAGTATGGTCAACGGGGAGCAATCTCAGGTTGCCTCCCTGCGCGCTCAGCTCGCTGAAGCCAAATACAATCTTGAGCAGACTATCGTCCGAGCCCCCAGCAACGGCTATGTTACGCAGGTGCTTATTCGGCCCGGAACCTACGCCGCCGCGCTGCCTCTGCGCCCGGTGATGGTGTTTATTCCGGAACAAAAACGGCAAATCGTGGCGCAATTCCGCCAGAACTCGTTGCTGCGTCTTAAACCGGGTGATGAAGCGGAAGTGGTCTTCAACGCGCTGCCAGGCCAGGTATTCCCCGGCAAGCTCACCAGCATTCTGCCGGTTGTACCGGGCGGTTCTTATCAGGCCCAGGGAGCATTGCAGTCTCTGACGGTGACCCCGGGAACCGATGGCGTGCTGGCCACGATTGAGTTGGATCCTAATGCCGATGTGGATGCGCTGCCGGACGGTATCTATGCCCAGGTGGCGGTCTATTCCGACCATTTCGCTCACGTTTCAGTGATGCGTAAAGTGCTGCTGCGCATGACCAGCTGGATGCATTATCTTTATTTGGATCATTGAGATCGTCATCACCTGCCATTTACGGCGACCTGAGCCATACTGATATTTTTGTTGGCAAAAAGGACCCGGCATGAAACTCATTGGCAGCTATACCAGCCCTTTTGTGCGTAAGATTTCTATTCTGTTACTGGAAAAGGGCATCACCTTTGAATTTGTGAATGAACTCCCCTATAACGCGGATAGCGGCGTGGCGCGCTATAACCCGCTAGGGAAAGTGCCCGCGCTGGTCACCGATGAGGGCGAGTACTGGTTCGACTCTCCAATTATCGCAGAATACATCGAGCTGCTGGATATTGCGCCAGCTATGCTGCCGTGCGAACCGATGGCGGCACTCAAAGTTCGTCAACTGGAAGCGCTGGCCGACGGTATTATGGATGCGGGTTTAGTCTCGGTGCTCGAGCAGGCTCGCCCCGCCGCGCAGCAGTCAGAAACTGAATTGTTACGCCAGCGGGGGAAGATAACCCGTAGCCTGGATATGCTGGAAGGCTATCTGGCGGACGGTACGCTGAAAACGGATACGGTTAACCTGGCTACCATTGCGATTGCCTGCGCCGTCGGTTATCTCAATTTCCGTCGGGTCGCGCCCGGCTGGTGTGTTGACCGCCCGCGTCTGGTCAAACTGGTGGAAACGCTTTTTCAACGCGAAAGTTTTGCCCGCACAGAACCGCCAAAGGCTTGATGTGTATGTATGTCCGCCTGAGCAAAGTCACGGTACAATCCTTCCTATATCGATAGCCCTCTCCACGGTGGAGAGGGCCACCAACAGCCAGGCCCTTTCATGACAACCGACATGCGTTCACTCTACAGCCAGCTTCCCGCTATCGATCGTTTATTGCGCGATAGCGCCTTCCCAGCCTTACGTGAGTCTCACGGTCATACCCGGGTGGTTGACCTGCTGCGTCATATGCTCGACGAAGCCAGAGAAGCGATTCGCGACACGCACGCGCTCCCGGCATGGTGTGAGGACTGGGCGCAAGAAGCCAGTGCCCGGCTGGAACGAGAATCGCAGAGCGCGCTGCGTCCGGTGATTAACCTGACCGGAACGGTGCTGCATACCAATCTTGGGCGCGCGTCGCAGGCCGAAGAAGCGATCGAGGCGGTGGTGCAAGCAATGCGTACGCCGGTGACGCTGGAATACAGCCTGACTGACGCCGGGCGTGGACATCGGGATCGGGCGCTGGCGGATTTACTCTGCCGTCTGACGGGGGCGGAGGATGCCTGTATCGTCAATAACAATGCGGCAGCGGTTTTATTGATGCTGGCCGCTACGGCTAACGGCAAAGAGGTGGTCGTTTCGCGCGGTGAGCTGGTGGAAATTGGCGGCGCGTTTCGTATTCCGGACGTGATGTGCCAGGCCGGATGTGTTCTGCGTGAGGTAGGTACTACCAACCGGACCCATGCGAAAGATTACCGTCAGGCGGTGAATGAAAATACCGCTCTGCTGATGAAAGTCCATACCAGTAATTACAGCATTGAAGGCTTTACCAGCTCGGTGGATGAGGCTGAGCTGGCCGCTATTGGCAAGGCGTTGGATGTGCCAGTGGTGGCGGATCTCGGCAGCGGCTCGCTGGTCGATCTCAGCCAGTATGGATTACCGCAGGAGCCGATGCCGCAACAGCTGATTGCCGCTGGCGTCAGCCTGGTGAGCTTCTCTGGGGATAAACTGCTGGGCGGGCCGCAGGCCGGGATAATCGTCGGTAAAAAAGAGATGATCGCTCGCTTACAGAGCCATCCGCTGAAACGCGCATTACGGGCTGATAAAATGACATTGGCTGCGCTGGAAGCGACGCTGCGGCTCTACCTGCACCCGGAAGCGCTGGCGCAGAAGTTGCCGACGCTACGCCAGCTCACCCGTTCGCAAGAGGCTGTACACGCGCAGGCACAACAATTACAGGCACAGCTTGCTGAGCATTACGGCGACGAATTCGCCCTGAACGTCATGCCTTGCCTGTCGCAAATTGGCAGCGGTTCGCTACCGGTTGATAGACTGCCCAGCGCGGCATTAACCTTTACCCCCCATGATGGGCGCGGTAGCCGCCTCGAAGCCCTGGCCGCCCGCTGGCGTGCGCTGCCCGTGCCGATCATTGGCCGGATTTATGATGGCCGCATGTGGCTGGACCTGCGCTGCCTTGAAGACGAGACCCGGTTTATGGAGATGATGCTGAAATGATTATTGCAACCGCCGGACACGTTGACCACGGAAAAACAACGTTATTACAGGCGATTACCGGCGTGAACGCCGACCGTCTGCCGGAAGAAAAAAAGCGCGGCATGACCATCGATCTCGGCTATGCCTACTGGCCGCAGCCGGACGGGCGGATACTGGGATTTATCGATGTTCCCGGACACGAAAAGTTTCTTTCCAACATGCTGGCGGGTGTCGGCGGTATCGATCACGCGCTGCTGGTGGTGGCGTGTGATGACGGCGTGATGGCGCAAACGCGTGAGCATTTGCAAATTCTGCAGTTGACGGGCAATCCGCAGATCACCGTGGCGCTCACCAAAGCCGATCGCGTGGATGAAGCTCGCATCAACGCGGTGCGTGCTGAGGTGCACACTACGCTTGAGAACTATGGTTTCGCCGATGCGGTTCTGTTTGTGACGGCCGCCAGTGAAGGCCGTGGAATCGAAGAACTGCGCGAACATTTGCTGCAATTAACGTCGCGTGAGCATGCCCGCGATCGCAGCTTTCGCCTTGCGATTGACCGGGCTTTTACGGTCAAAGGCGCGGGACTGGTGGTGACCGGGACGGCGCTCAGCGGTGAAGTGAATGTCGGTGATACGTTGTGGCTCACGGGCGTCAACAAACCGATGCGCGTACGTAGCCTGCATGCGCAAAATCACGCCACCGATCGCGCACAGGCGGGACAACGTATTGCCCTGAATATTGCCGGTGATGCGCAAAAAGAAGACCTTAACCGCGGTGACTGGCTGCTTGCTGATGCGCCGCCGGAGGCCTTCTCACGCGTCATTGTCTCTTTAGAACACGCTGCACCGCTGATGCAGTGGCAACCTCTGCATATTCACCACGCGGCCAGCCACGTCACCGGGCGTATTTCCCTGCTCGAAGGGACGCTGGCGGAGCTGGTGTTTGATACACCACTGTGGCTCGCCGATAACGACCGTCTGGTGCTGCGTGATATTTCGGCTCGCACGACGCTGGCCGGTGCGCGCGTGGTAACGCTCAATCCGCCGCGTCGCGGGAAGCGTAAGCCGGAGTATTTACAATGGCTGGCGGCGCTGGAGAAGGCGCAAAATGACGGCGACGCCCTGGCGCTGCATCTGACGCGCGGAGCGGTGAATATTCCTGACTTCGCCTGGGCGCGTCAGCTCAACGGTAACGGCATGCGTCCGTTGATTGAGCAGCATGGCTTTATTCAGGCGGGATACAGTCTGTTGAATGCCACCGTTGCCGCTCTCTGGCAGCGCAAAATCCTTGATACGCTGGCGACTTACCACGACCAGCACCGTGATGAGCCAGGGCCCGGGCGCGAACGCCTGCGCCGGATGGCGTTACCAATGGAAGACGAAGCACTGGTTCTGCTGCTGATTGAAAAGATGCGTGAGAGCGGCGTCATCCATAGTCATCATGGCTGGCTGCATTTGCCCGATCATAAGGCCGGTTTTAGCGATGAGCAGCAGGCTATCTGGCAAAAAGCAGAACCGCTTTTTGGCGATGAGCCATGGTGGGTACGCGATCTGGCAAAACAGACCGGTACGGATGAGCAGATAATGCGTATGGCGTTACGGCAAGCGGCGCAGCAAGGCATCATCACCGCGATCGTTAAAGATCGCTATTACCGTAACGATCGGATTGTGGCCTTTGCCAATATGATCCGCGAACTGGATCAGGAGCGAGGATCGACCTGCGCTGCCGATTTCCGCGACAGGCTTAACGTTGGGCGTAAATTGGCTATTCAGATTCTGGAATATTTTGACCGTATTGGTTTTACGCGTCGTCGGGGAAATGATCATTTATTACGCGATGCATTACTGTTTCCCGAAAAGTAATGAAACAATTAATTCAGAAAATAAATGAATTAATACAAAATAGATATTGATTGAAATAAGCACATTAGATTATGAACCTAATGTGCTTTTTAATTTCTAATGTTATTAAAATAACAACCACGATCATATTTTGTTGGGATTATCACTCGTATGCTTCCTGCCTCTTTTGAGTAATTAAGGATCGTACAATGGCTGCTTCAACATTTTTTATTCCTTCCGTGAATGTAATTGGCGCTGGTTCATTAAAAGACGCAATGAATACAATGGCGGAATATGGTTTTCGTCGTACGTTAATTGTCACGGATGCCATGCTGGCGAAATTAGGTATGGCGAGTGAAATTCAAAAAGCGCTGCAGGAACGTGATATTTTCAGCGTAATTTACGATGGTACGCATCCTAATCCGACAACCAGCAACGTTGCCGCAGGTCTGCAAATGTTGAAAGAACACGACTGTGATAGCGTAATTTCCCTTGGCGGCGGTTCCCCACACGATTGTGCGAAAGGCATTGCGCTGGTGGCGGCTAACGGCGGCGATATTCGCGATTACGAAGGCGTAGACCGTTCTGCAAAACCGCAGTTGCCGATGATCGCCATTAACACCACCGCGGGCACGGCATCAGAGATGACCCGTTTCTGCATCATTACTGATGAAGTACGCCACATTAAAATGGCGATTGTCGATAAGCACGTTACACCGCTGCTGTCGGTTAATGACTCCTCGCTGATGGTCGGCATGCCGAAGTCGCTGACGGCGGCAACCGGTATGGATGCGTTGACCCACGCGATTGAAGCCTACGTGTCGATTGCTGCCACGCCGATTACCGATGCGTGTGCGCTGAAAGCGGTCACCATGATTGCGCAAAACCTGCCGGTCGCCGTTGAAGAGGGCAGCAATGCTCAGGCGCGCGAAGCCATGGCCTATGCGCAGTTCCTCGCGGGCATGGCCTTTAACAACGCCTCTCTGGGTTACGTACACGCCATGGCGCACCAGTTGGGTGGCTTCTACGATCTGCCGCACGGCGTATGTAATGCCGTACTGCTGCCGCATGTACAGGTATTTAATAGTAAAGTTGCTGCTGCCCGCCTGCGCGATTGCGCGGCGGCAATGGGCGTGAACGTTGCGGGTTTGAGCGCAGAGCAAGGGGCGGAAGCCTGCATCACGGCGATCCGCGAGCTGGCGCAGAAAGTGAATATTCCGGCCGGTCTGCGTGAGCTGAACGTGAAGGACGAGGATATTGCCGTACTGGCGACCAATGCCCTGAAAGATGCCTGCGGTTTCACTAACCCGATTCAGGCGACTCATGAAGAAATCATGGCGATTTATCGCGCTGCCATGTAATTCGTGATACCTGTCGTAAAGCAGTAAATGGCTGGCGAATAATTCGCCAGCCCCGTCTACCCTTGTAGTACCCCTACAGCAAGGAGACGGTCATGACCAACAACCCCCCTTCAACGCGTATTTATCCCGGCGAGTATGGTTATCCTCTGAAGTTAAAAGCCCGATACGATAACTTTATCGGCGGTGACTGGGTCGCTCCGGTGGACGGCGAGTATTACCAAAACCTGACGCCGGTAACCGGGCAATTACTGTGCGAAGTGGCCTCTTCCGGCAAAAAAGATATCGATCTGGCACTGGATGCCGCGCACAAAGTAAAAGACAAGTGGGCGCAGACATCCGTGCAGGACAGGGCGGCGATTCTGTTCAAAATCGCCGACCGTATGGAGCAAAACCTGGAACTGCTGGCGACGGCAGAAACCTGGGATAACGGTAAACCCATCCGTGAAACCAGCGCGGCAGACGTGCCGCTGGCGATTGATCATTTTCGCTATTTCGCTTCCTGTATTCGTGCGCAGGAAGGGGGAATAAGCGAAGTTGATAGCGAGACCGTGGCTTATCACTTCCATGAGCCTCTTGGTGTGGTAGGACAAATTATTCCGTGGAACTTCCCCCTGCTGATGGCCAGTTGGAAGATGGCGCCTGCGCTGGCGGCGGGTAACTGCGTGGTGCTTAAACCTGCGCGCCTGACGCCGCTGTCCGTACTGCTGCTGATGGAAGTTATCGGCGATCTGCTCCCGCCAGGCGTGGTGAATGTGGTAAATGGCGCAGGTGGGGAAATTGGTGAGTATCTGGCGACGTCTAAACGCATTGCGAAAGTGGCGTTTACCGGCTCAACGGAAGTTGGGCAGCAGATCATGCAGTACGCCACGCAGAACATTATCCCTGTGACGCTGGAGCTGGGTGGGAAATCACCCAATATCTTCTTCGCTGACGTGATGGATGAAGAAGATGCATTTTTTGACAAAGCGCTGGAAGGTTTTGCGTTGTTTGCCTTCAACCAGGGCGAAGTGTGTACCTGTCCGAGCCGTGCGCTGGTACAGGAATCCATTT
The DNA here is from genome assembly GCF_014596835.2 of Citrobacter sp. C6_1. Taxonomy (NCBI): domain Bacteria; kingdom Pseudomonadati; phylum Pseudomonadota; class Gammaproteobacteria; order Enterobacterales; family Enterobacteriaceae; genus Citrobacter; species Citrobacter sp. C6_1. The sequence continues at coordinate 145,628 of NZ_CP115031.1, forward strand.
ACGAACGTTTTATGGAAAGAGCCATTCGTCGCGTGGAGAGTATTCGTAGCGGTAACCCGTTAGACAGCGTGACGCAGATGGGCGCGCAGGTGTCGCATGGTCAACTGGAAACCATTCTGAATTACATCGATATTGGTAAGAAAGAAGGGGCGGATGTTCTCACCGGCGGGCGGCGCAAGCAGCTGGATGGCGAGTTAAAAGAGGGTTACTACCTCGAACCGACCATTCTGTTTGGCAAGAACAACATGCGGGTTTTCCAGGAAGAGATCTTCGGACCGGTGTTGGCCGTCACGACCTTTAAAACCATGGAAGAGGCGCTGGAAATCGCCAATGACACTCAATACGGACTGGGCGCTGGCGTCTGGAGCCGTAACGGAAATCTGGCGTACAAGATGGGCCGTGGGATTCAGGCGGGGCGCGTATGGACCAACTGCTACCATGCTTACCCGGCACATGCGGCGTTCGGCGGCTATAAGCAATCGGGCATCGGACGCGAGACGCATAAGATGATGCTTGAGCATTATCAGCAAACCAAGTGCCTGCTGGTGAGCTACTCGGATAAACCTCTGGGACTGTTTTAATTTCTCGTCACTTATTGCCCGGTTTTGCGCCGGGCATATCTTTATTCTGCAGTTATATATAAACCCATATGTCGTTATATAAATAAGATAATTGCATTCCATATACATACTCATCTACTATCATTCAATCTATTTGTTAATCTAAATAGAGTTCTTATTTGTTATTTCAATCTCTGAGGCAAATATGTTTCTTGATTATTTTGCATTAGGAGTGCTTGTTTTTGTATTCCTGGTCATTTTTTATGGGGTTATTATTCTGCATGATATTCCCTATCTGATTGCAAAAAAACGTAATCATCCTCATGCCGACGCAATACATGTCGCGGGTTGGGTGAGTTTGTTTACCTTACATGTTATTTGGCCCTTTTTGTGGATCTGGGCAACACTGTATCGCCCGGAGCGCGGCTGGGGTATGCAGAGTGCGGACTCTTCTCTTATTCAACTGCAGGAACGGGTAGCCGATCTGGAAAAGAAACTGGGTGAGGTTAAGACCTATCCGGCGGAGTAATATTGATGGATTTACTGATCGTTTTGACCTATGTGGCGTGTGCATGGTCAATATTTAAAATTTTTAAAATACCTGTCAATAAATGGACAGTACCGACAGCAGCATTGGGCGGTATATTTATTGTGTGCGGACTGATATTACTGATGAATTATAACCATCCGTATACCTTTAAGGCGCAAAAGGCGGTCATTTCTATTCCCGTAGTACCGCAGGTGACGGGGGTCGTGACGGAAGTGACGGATAAGAAGAATACGCTGATCAACAAAGGCGAGGTGCTATTTAAACTTAATCCGGGGCGTTATCAGGCGCGGGTTGATCGCCTGAAAGCCGATATTGTCACCGCACAACACAAAGAGCAGGCGCTGGTGGCGCGGCTGGACGAAATGAAAGCTAACACGCAGCGGGCAAAGGCTACCCGTGACAAGCTGGCGAAAGATTACCAGCGTTATGCGCAGGGGAGTCAGGCGAAGGTGAATCCTTTTTCTGAACACGATATCGATGCGGCGCGGCAAAACTATCTGGCGCAGGAAGCATCGGTGAAATCCTCTGTCGCGGAGCAGCAGCAAATACAGAGCCAGTTAGACAGCCTGATACTGGGCGAGAATTCGCAAATTGCCAGTCTGAAAGCGCAGTTAGCCGAAGCGGAGTTCAACCTGGACCAGACCGTGGTTCGCGCGCCCAGCGATGGCTATGTTACGCAGGTGCTGATGCGCCCGGGAACCTATGCCGCCGCGCTGCCTATGCGTCCGGTGATGGTGTTTATCCCGGATCAAAAACGGCAAATTATCGCCCAGTTCCGTCAAAACTCGCTGCTGCGTCTGGAACCTGGCGATGAAGCTGAAGTGGTATTTAACGCGCTGCCGGGTAAGGTATTTCGCGGTAAACTGGCTGCGATTAGTCCGGCTGTGCCGGGTGGTACATACCAGTCGAATGGGGCGCTGCAATCTTTAAATTCCACGCCCGGTTCGGAAGGGGTGATCGCCACGATTGAGCTGAATGATAATGCGGAGGTTAGCGCGTTACCTGATGGGATTTACGCGCAGGTCGCCGTTTATTCAGACCACTTCGAACATGTGTCCGTCATGCGCAAAGTCTTGTTGCGAATGACCAGTTGGGTACATTATCTGTATCTTGACCACTAAATATCCCCAGGTCTCGTTTACTCAGGCTGCAGATATCGCGCCTGAGTAAGCTGCTGGCGAATCTCATTTAACATTTCATCCAGTATGTACTGCACTCGCCAGGGCTGATATTCACGTTTGCGGAAAATAGCCACCAGATCCAGCCACCATTCATGCTGTTCAGAAAAGCACGGCTTCAGCAGCCCAGATTGGATATCGGCTTTTACACTTTCATTTGGCGCAAACACAATGCCCAGATGGTTTCGCGCCAACGACAGCGCAGATTGCGTATTGTCGCAAACATAATTACCCGTTACGCGATAGTCATGCATTTGTTTGCCATCGGAGGAAGAGAATCGCCAAATGTTGGCATCATCAATCATCATGGAATCAATCAGAATACAGGAGTGATGCTCAAGTTCTTCAGGAGTGCTGATGGGATGTTGGGCCAGGTATTGATTACTGGCGAAAGCGGTAACCACATATTTGGTAATAAAACTGGCGACCAAAGATTCATCTTTTGGATGTGCATAGGTAATTAAAACATCACAGTCATCAGGAAATTCGACTCCTTCATAAAAGGCTTTACGTTCCAGATTAGATGTTTTTAGCGAGAGACTAATATCGCCGATATCCTGAATTTTTGCGATCACATGTTGCGATAAATAAGCAATGATGCCCGTTGGAGCATATACCGTGACACGACCACGTTTTTCATGCTTATAATCAGCTATGAAATTATTAAGTTGGTTGTTCCTGTCCAGCATGTCATTGATATAGGGAAGCAGTGCCGTGCCAAACGGAGTAAGGGTGAGTTGTCGGGTGGTTCTGTCGAAAACCTTTAACCCTACTTTTGATTCAAAGTCAGCAAGATATTTACTGACGTTGGCTTGCGCAATGCCGAGGATAGTCGCTGCGTGGCTGATGTTTTCACTGGCAGCGATTACCGAGATAATCTTCAATTCCCGGTGTTTGAGTTGTAATTTATTCATCGCAAAGCCCAATATATATATGATTTTATATATTACTATATAAATATGAATGTTGCATCGATGAAATTGTAAGCATTATTATGCACGCGCTTTGTAGCTTATTTCGAAATGGAAAGTTGGCATGTTAACTAAACGCAATGTTGTGGCGCTAATTGCTTTTTCTTTTATGGCGAGTGCATCAGCCGCAGAATTTTCTCTTGGCGCTGGGGCTGTATATAACGAATCACCTTATCGCGGATATAATGATAATGTTCATGCCGCACCGCTGGTCAGTTATGAAAGTGAATCTTTTTATTTTAGACAAACAACCTTAGGGTATATATTGTCAAAAAGTAAAAGCAATGAATTTAGCGTAACTGCGTCCTGGATGCCGCTTCAATTTGACCCTGCCGATAACGACGATCATGCGATGAAACAGCTCGATAAGCGTGACAGTACCGCAATGGTCGGCGCTGCCTGGTATCATCATGAACAATGGGGCAGCTTAAAAGTATCCGCAGCTGCAGATGTTCTGGATAACAGCAACGGCTGGGTTGGAGAAATGTCTCTGTTCCGTCAAATGCCGATGGGCAAACTGATGTTAACCCCGGCGGTTGGCGTGCTCTACTATGACGAAAACTTTAACGAATATTATTACGGCATCTCTGGCAATGAATCCCGCCGTAGCGGGTTATCAAGTTATTCCCCAGGGGACAGCTGGACACCCTATGTTGCGCTGACCGCGAAATATCTGTTAACCGCTAACCTGACGTTGCTGGCCAGCGCCAACTATAGCGTGCTACCGGATGATATTAAAAATAGCCCGATGGTCGATCGCGACGACAGCTTCACTTTCCTGTCAGGGGTGAGCTGGCGTTTCTGATTCTCACCCGTTTGTCCTCAGGGAGGAGGGCAATCTTTTCAGTACGCCAGGCCGGATAAAGCGCGAAGCGTCGGCGCTACTTTGCTTCACGCCTTCCTGCCAGGCTCGGCTGAGTCGATGGTGATTTTTACCTGCTCATGCCACGGATAATCGCCGCTAATGCGTAATTTGAGCGTCCTGTTCTCAAGGGAACTTCCATGCTATTACCCACGTACATTTTGATTTACAGCGTGTTTTTCGTGGCGCTTTCCGGCTGACGTTAATCGAAGCGTTGCATCGCCAGCGGGTGAGAGCGGCAGAAAAACTGTTGATCAGTGATTTGTTGTCGCTTACCGAAGTGGCGATGAAATGTGGGTTTAATGACGTGGGCTAGTTTCGCAAAATCTTCCGCAAACACACCAGCCTGACGCCCGCGGCGTGGAAACGGCGCTATTGCAAAGAACATATCAATAGCGCCTGACCCGTTATTGCCCGTAATACGCATTCGCCCCGTGTTTGCGCAGATAATGTTTATCCAGCAGCTCAGACTGCATATCCGGCAACTGCGGGGCCAACTGGCGAGAGAACAGCCCCATGTAGGCGCACTCTTCGAGCACCACGGCGTTATGCACCGCGTCTGCCGCGTTTTTACCCCAGGCGAACGGTCCGTGGGAGTGCACCAATACCGCCGGAACCTGCAGTGGATTGAGATCGCGCTGCTCGAAGGTCTGAATGATCACCTCTCCGGTTTGATATTCATATTCGCCGTTGATCTCTTCAGTGGTCATCAGACGCGTACATGGAATAGAACCATAGAAATAATCGGCATGGGTGGTGCCCCATGCCGGGAGATCCAGACCCGCCTGCGACCAGATCGTCGCGTGGCGAGAATGGGTATGGACGATCCCGCCGATCTGTGGATAACGACGGTACAGCGCCAGATGGGTTGGCGTGTCGGACGACGGTTTTTTACTGCCTTCCACCACGTTGCCGCTGGCAATATCCACCACCACCATATCGTCGGCAGTCATCACCTCATATTCCACGCCGGATGGCTTAATCACCATCAGTTTACGTGTTTCATCCACTGCGCTGACGTTGCCCCAGGTAAAGGTCACTAAACCATGTGCCGGGAGCGCCAGGTTGGCCGCCAGCACCTCGGCTCTCAGTTGTTCTAACATGGAAATCCTCCTTCCTGCATGCGTGCTTCTATCCAGCGCCGTGCCTGGATAATTTCCAGTACCGGCTCTTTCGCTTTTTCAGTCCACATTTCAATCAGAAACGACCCGCGATAGTTCAGCTGATGCAGCGTTTTGAAGATGCCAACAAAGTCCACGCACCCTTCGCCAAACGGCACATCGCGAAACTGGCCCGGATGGGTTTCGGTTACCGGCAACGTGTCTTTCAGGTGGATAGCAGCGATGCGGTCAATACCCAGCGTCAATTCGGCCGTGACGTCATTCCCCCAGGCGCTGAGGTTACCGACGTCCGGATAGACGGTGAACCACGGCGAGGACAACATCTGGTCCCACTTTTTCCACTTGCTGATCGAGTTCATAAACGCGGTATCCATGATTTCTACCGCCAGCATCACCTGCGCGGCGGCGGCCTGCTCCACTGCCCATGCCAGTCCTTCGGCAAAGCGCTGCTGCGTGCCTGCGTCATGTTCTTCGTAATAGACGTCGTAACCTGCGAGTTGAATGGTGCGAATACCTAAATCACGCGCCAGGCGAATGGCTTTGCTCATTATTTCTCGCGCCCGCTCACGCACGGTTTCATCGCGGCTGCCAAAGGGAAAACGACGGTGGGCTGACAGGCACATTGACGGGATCGCCACGCCTGTTTCCAGTATCGCGCTGACTAACGATGCGCGCTGTGTTGCGCTCCAGTCGAGACGTGACAGGCGCTCATCGGTTTCATCCACCGACATTTCGACAAAATCAAAACCGCAGCTTTTTGCCAGCACCAGCCGTTCTGGCCAGCTGAGGTCTTTGGCGAGTGCTTTCTCATAGATACCTAATGGATGATTACGCATGCTGTGTTCCCCAGATAGCGTCGATTTGCGCATGGAATTCGCCAGCAACCTGCGCTGGGTTTTGCGCTCCCGCCAGCGCACGCCCGGCAATAAAGGCTTTCACGTTAATATCGCGGAACAACGGCAGATCGGCGGGGGTGATCCCACCGGTAATCGACAGTTCCAGGCCGATATCGGAAAGCGCCTTCATGCGCGCCAGATCCGCTTCTCCCCACTGTTGTCCGCTGGCCTGAGCATCGCGCCCGCGATGGTAAATCGCCTGGCGAACGCCAACGCGATACCAGTCGCGGGCATCATCCAGCGTCCAGTTACCGAACAGCTCCATCTGAATTTCGCCGCCGCAGGACTGCGCGATGCCATGACCTTTCTCTACCGTTGCCAGCGGCGCAGCGCAGATGATGGTCATCCAGTTGGCACCTGCGCCAAAGGCTTGCTGCGCGAGGGTTTCGCCCGCATCGGCCACTTTCCAGTCGGCGACGATGATTTTATTCGGGCACTGAGCGCGCAGGGCTTTCACGGCGCGCAGCCCTTCGGTTAAGCAGAGAATCGTCCCCGCCTCAACGATATCGACGCTTTCGTGTAGCAGAGCGACGTCGCGTTGTGCGGCTTCAAGGCTGGTGTGGTCGAGCGCCAGTTGTAGTAATGGTCGACTCATCATTCGTGCTCCTTAATGTGGGCGTGGTAGCCCTGTAGTGCGGTAATTAAATCCAGATATTGGCGGTATTTACGCTGGTAGCTCGCCTGCGCGGCGGTGTCCGGCAATAGCGTGCGCACCGGGTGCTGTAGGCTGCGCTGGGCGTCGCTGAAGTTGGAATAAACGCCGGTGCCGACGCGGGCGGCGAGCGCAGCGCCAAAGCAACCGGTCTCTTCAATCTGCGGCAATTCGATACGTAAACCGCTGACGTCTGCCAGCATCTGCATCCAGATGTCGGAGTGCGCCGGGCCGCCGGTGACGCGCAGGGTATGTGCCTTCGTAAAGCGTTCGCGCATGCGGTTGAGGTGGGTCATGTGGCTGAAAACCACGCCTTCGTAGATGGCCTGCAATAAGTGGGCGCGAGTGTGTATCGCCTGCATGCCATAAAAGCCGCTGGTCATCTCCAGCCCGGCGTTGCTGCCGTACAAAAAGGGCAGGAAGAAAAGCTCGCTACCGGCTTTCGGTAAGCTGGCAACGGCCTGATTGATCTCAGCAAAAGAGAGTTCGCCCCACTGGGCGGTAAACCATTCCAGATTGCCGGAAGAGGTCGGACTGGCTTCGTGAACAATGTACTGCCCGTCGTTGACATAGCGCCCATAGACATAGGGATGGGCCTCGTGGTCGCGCAGGCCGTGAGCGATCCCGCTGGTGACGGCCCAGGTACCCATCACCGCGTTGAGGGTGTATTCATCTTCGATACCGGCGCAGAGTGCGGTGGAAACCACATCAAACAGTCCGCCGACGACGGGCGTGCCCGCCGCCAGACCGGTTATGGCGGCTGTCTGAGCGGTGATTTCCCCGCATATTTCTGCTGAGCCGACAATCGGCGGCAGCGCATTGTCGATCTCACTGATGCCCAGCCACTGGGTCAGGCGCGAGTCGTACTGACCCGAAGTCATGTTGTAGAGGTTCGACTCGGAGATATTGCTTTCTTCGCAGCCTTTGACGCCGGTTAAGCACCAGCGCAGATAGTCATGGCCCATCATGATGCAGCCAATTTGCGCGTAACGTTGGGGTTGATTCTCTTTCACCCAGCGCAGCAATGATGCCGGGTGCCCGGTCCATAACGTCTGGCGGGTGACCGGGTAGAGCTGCTCGGGAATTCCATCCTGCTGCCAGCGCTGGACGATTTCCATCGCCCGGCGGTCGGAAGAGAGGATGGCATTGCCCAGCGGTTTATCCTGCTTATCGAGAAGGAACAGGCCTTTGCCCTGAGCGGAAATACCGACACCTTTGATTTGATCGCCGCAGACGCCGGTGCGTGCTAACAGCCCGGCGATCGTGGCTACACACTGTTGCCACAGCTGGTGCATATCGCGTTCGGCGTAACCGGGCAATGGCGATGCGGTCTGCAACGATTGCCGGTTAATACCATGCTCATGACCTTTGGCGTCATACAACCCGGCTTTCAGATACGTACCACCACAATCAATGCCCAGCCAGAAGGTCTCTTTCTCACTCATCTTGTTATCTCATTTTTGCCGGATGGCGCTGCGCTTATCCGGCCTGGGACGGTTGCAGCTTGTGGGCCCGGTAAGCGAAGCGCCACCGGGCATTGTTTTACGCTGTACGTTTATGTGGATTCAGTGTCTTTAGCGGAGCGGCACCGGCGTCGCATTTGGCTGGCAGCAGCAGCGCCATCAGCGCGGCCAGAGCCAGTGAGATAGCCAGGCAGTAAACTCCCGCATCTTTGCTATACAGGGTGATGAGTACGCCGACCGCGTAAGGACCGCAGAAGCCACCGAGGTTACCCAGCGCGTTGATGACCCCGCGTGCGCCACCGGCCATTTCCGCACTGAATAAACGTGCCGGAATGGTCCAGAACACGCCCGCTGCCGATTGCAGGAAGAAGCCGCAGCCGACCAGCGCGGCATAAGCCAGCCAGACGTTATTTTTCAGCGCCACGGAGAGGAACATGCACAGGGCAAAGCCAATCAATGGCAGGCAGACGAACAGCTTGCGTTTGCCGGTGCGGTCAGAAAGAGAAGAGAACAGGAACATCCCGGCAATGGCCCCGACGTACGGCAGAATGGCGAGCATACCGACCTGTCCCATGCTGCTGTGCGTCAACTCTTTGAGGATGGTCGGCAGCCACAGGGTGTAACCGTAAATCCCGGTCTGATAGAAGAAGTTCAGCGTGATGAGCTGCCACATGGTTTTATCGGAAAGCACCGCGCCCAGAGAGGCATTTTTGACTTCGGTTCCGGCAATGGCTTTTTGTTCGGCGGCCAGCGTTTCGACCAGATAATTTTTCTCGGCCTCAGAGATCCAGCGCGCCTCCTGTGGACGGTCGTAAACGGTATAGGCCCACAACACCAGTACAACGACGGAAAGCAAACCTTCAATAATGAACAGCCAGCGCCAGTCGAGAACGGTGATTATCCAGCCTGAGAGCGGGGCGGTAATGATCCCGGCAATCGGCACAAACATAATCACGATCGCATTGGCGCGACCACGCTCGGCGTCGGGGAACCAGTTACTGATCATCGTCAGCACCACCGGCAGCATGCCGCCTTCGGCAACGCCGAGTAAAAAGCGCAGAACCAGCAGTTGGTACTGATTAGTGATTAACCCCGTGAGGACGGAAATCACCGCCCAGGCAACCAGCGACCAGCCGATAAATTTCTTGCCGCTGCCGTGAACGGCAATTTTTCCACCGGGAACCTGTAAAAACAGATAACCGATAAAGAAAATACCGCCCGCCAGTCCTGCCATGGTGGCGGAAATACCTAATTCGGCATCCATACCGCCCGGCATCGCGAAGGCGATATTGACGCGGTCCATATAAGAAATAATACAGGCGATTAAAATAGGTGGAATAATCCGCAGCCAGCGCTGACGGGGTATATCTTTGAGTGTAGGGCGAGAGGTCATGTTCATATTAATATTCTCGTAGAGTAATGTGCTATTTTTATAATTTTGTTTTATTTAATGTCGCAATGCCGTCGCGCAATATTGCTACGCGATGGTTCACATCTGCATTGGCGTTTATTTCCAGCAATTTTATACCGGCAAATTGCAATGGTTCGGCTTCTGCGCAGGCGAATAATTCGCGGGCATGGTCGGTGGTCATCAGGCTTTGTGGGCAGAACGGGGCAAATGGGGCATGTAAGTCCTGCCACTCGCCGTAGTCTCCCGTTATTGTGGTGCCGGAGAACATCAACGCGCCCAGTTTTCCAGCCCGTTTGGCCTGCTGTGTGTGGGTCAGCGCCAGAGCGGGGTTCTGTCCTTCAATGGCCGATCGCGCCCAGTTAATGCACACGCTGATGTCATACCCGGCAATGACCTCCAGCACATTGTCTAACGGCAGAAAGCCTTTGCGTGGCGCAATGCCGGTCATGGCATCGCAATGTTCCAGCAACAGATCGCAGGACCAGTCCCAGGAGGTAATCTCTTTCAGCGAACGGGCAAACGCGTCGGTGGCCTGCGCAACATTTGGATTGCTGGCATTGGGTGCGGCATGCAACTCCAGCGCAATCACTTTTCCGGCGTGGATTGCATTGATATGGTTGATTTTCTGCTGCAGATGACGGTAATACGCTACGCAGGCTGTACGCTGTTCTTCGTCGCTGGAAGCCAGCCCAAAAGCGCTGTTTGCGCCGCGACGGCGCATGGTTTCCATAATGGCGGTGACCACGATTTGCCAGTCGCCCGGCGTATGACGCAATAACCATTCGTCGCCTAACGGGTGAAGATGTTCAAGGCAGGGCTGCTCCAGACCGCGAATATCCGGGGTATCGGCGAGCAGCCGCCAGAATTCCTTCTCTTCCTCTTCACTCTTTTGGTGAAATGAGGGTGCACAGGGGTACGCACCGATAATATAACCGGCATTATTAACGCTCATGTTGTGCTCCTTTTATAAAACTGAAATAGCAACCTTCACAACTATTTTGCGGATCGCCGTGGCGACAGTTTTATGACATGCAGGGCGGTGAACATCCTGCGGGAAAAATATGGCGTAGCTTCCCGGAACCATTTCGATGAATGATTCATGTTCGCTGGCGTGATAAAAAATAATATCGCGCTGTTCTAATAACGATTCGCTGATTGGGTTATTCCCGGTATCAATCGCGATACCGATTTTTTCTTCACCCCAGGCCAGAAACTGAATATCCAGGTAGCGGCGATGCACTTCCGGGCGATTTTCGGCAACATCACGCGTGGTTAAATCGATAATCTGCGCGAAGATATTTTTACCGTCAATTTCCACCACGCCCGGTTCCAGTTTGCGGAAGTCTGTGCTACGCAGAAAGTCGAGCGCCCTTTCAATCGCCGCGGGTAAACGACACGGGTTAGGCTGAACGATATGTCCAAAGATCATACTCTGACTCCTTACAACGCCTGAATTTTGGCCCAGACGCTGTCATCAACGGTGATACCGTTGCGGCGGTTTTCTTCCAGCAGCTTGGTAAACTCGTGGCCCGGCAGGCGGACAGGCGTGTTTTCATCTGCGCGTTCAGCGGCGGTGATGAAATCCATAATGCGCTGCAGTTTGGCGTCGCGGGTGGCGCCGTCGATCAGCTTGTCTACTTCAATGGCGATGAAAATCTGTGAAACGCCATATTCATCGCTGTTGTCCTGGGTGACCTCAGCCACGGAAGAACCGTCTGAAAGCAGGGTGGCGATCATATCCAGCACAATCGACAGACCTGAACCTTTCCAGTAACCCATTGGCAAGATACGGCGATTTTTCTCGATAACGCCAGGTTCTCTGGTGAGATTACCTTTATCGTCGAACCCGCCGTCCACCGGCAGTTCACGGCCCGCCAGACGGTTAACTTCCAGCATGCCGTAGGAGAACATCGACATCGACATATCGACCATGGTGATCGGCGTGGAGGGGATGGCAACAATCAGCGGGTTAGTGCCGATGCAGCACTCTTTAGAACCCCATGCAGGCATCACGGCAATGGAGTTGGTCCAGCAGATACCGATGTAGCCTTTCTCCGCCGCTTGCCAGCCATAGCTGCCGCCGCGCATCCAGTGGTTGGCGTTACGCAGCGCGACCAGGCCAATACCGTGATCGGAGGCCAGTTCAATGGCACGATCCATCATCTTTTTCGCCGTCAAATTGCCGATCGAACGTTGGGCATCCCACTGCTCAATTGCCCCCAGGCTGGTAATGCGCTGCGGTTTGGCCTCAGGAATGATGTCACCGTTATCCAGTTGCTGAATGAAACGGGGAAAACGGTTGACGCCGTGCGAATACACACCGGACTCGGTGGTACGGGCAAACATTTCGGCACAGGCATCGGCGGTTTCAGCGGCGATACCGCGTGCCAGCAGAACCCGATTGAACGCTTCTTTCAACTGCTCAAAAGTGACTTTCATTCCTGTTTCCTTGTTTAAATTTGATCGCTTTTTTATCTCTAAATTTCACTATGCGAAATCTGATTTCAAATATAGCGATCAAATTTTGACAGATCAACGGGGTGCCATGTTTTTTAAAATCATTAAAATCAAATGGTTGTATTTTTTCGGTTCAGATCGTGAACTGAAACACACTTTGCGCTACCATCAGAGCGCGACGAAAAGGGGAGCGGAAATGATGGGCACAAAAGAGAGTGAGATGACGCAAGACAAAGAGAGGCCAGCCGGAAGTCAGAGCCTGTTCCGTGGTTTGATGTTGATTGAGATTTTGAGCAACTATCCGAATGGTTGCCCGTTGGCGCATTTGTCTGAACTGGCAGGGCTGAACAAAAGTACCGTGCATCGACTGCTGCAAGGGCTGCAATCCTGTGGGTATGTCACCCCCGCGCCAGCGGCAGGGAGTTATCGCCTGACCACCAAATTTATTGCCGTGGGTCAGAAGGCGTTGTCGTCACTGAACATCATCCATGTTGCTGCGCCGCACCTTGAAGCGCTGAATATCGCCACCGGTGAAACCATCAACTTCTCCAGTCGTGAAGACGACCATGCGATTTTGATTTATAAGCTGGAGCCGACGACGGGCATGCTGCGTACCCGCGCTTATATCGGTCAGCATATGCCGCTGTATTGCTCGGCGATGGGCAAAATTTATATGGCATTTGGTCATCCGGACTATGTGGAATCTTACTGGCAGAGCCATCAGGATCTGATTCAGCCGCTGACCCGCAATACGATTACTGGTTTACCGGCCATGTACGATGAGCTGGCGCAGATCCGCGAAAGCAGCATGGCAATGGATCGGGAAGAGAACGAGCTGGGCGTTTCCTGCATTGCCGTGCCGGTGTTTGATATTCATGGGCGGGTGCCGTACTCGGTATCGATTTCACTCTCTACCTCGCGCCTGAAGCAGGTCGGAGAAAAGAATTTACTCAAGCCGCTGCGGGAAACCGCGCAGGCCATTTCCAATGAGCTGGGCTTTAGCGTTCGCGATTAGGCGTATGCCTGGCGTCGTTCAGTCACCTGACAAAATTTAACCATTTCCCCTGTCCGATCAAAGCGACAGGGGCAACCTCTCTGGCACTCTGTGGTTTTCACGCAGATGGAGGGGGGCAATGAACGCGTTTATTATGGCGGATGCGGCAAAATGTATTGGGTGTCGCACCTGCGAGGTGGCCTGTGTCGTCGCGCATCAGCAAAACCAGGACTGCGCATCGGTCTCTTCCACTGCGTTTACTCCGCGGATCCGCGTGATCAAAGATGACGCTTTTACGACGGCGGTCGCTTGTCATCAATGCGAAGATGCTCCCTGCGCTAACGTGTGCCCAACGTATGCTATTCGTCGTGAACATGGGCATATCTTCGTTGAACAGGCGCGTTGTATTGGCTGTAAAAGCTGTATGCTGGCTTGCCCGTTTGGGGCAATGAATGTCGTCGCCCGCTCGTCGCGGGTGCAGGCGATAAAATGTGATTTGTGCTGGCACCGTGAGGCGGGACCCGCGTGTGTCGAAGCCTGCCCGACCAGCGCGTTGCAGTGTATAGATGCGGTCAGCGTCCAGAAACAGCGTCTACGTTCCCAGCCGCTGTGAAATGAGCCCGACCCGTGGTAGGGTCGGGTTTATCATCAGCCTTCCAGCCAGGCGCGTTCGATCTCTTCAGCCAAAATCTTCACTCCCGCTTCGATTTTCTCCGGCTCTGGCACGTAGTTCATGCGCATGCACTGATGGGTATGCGGCCAGGGTTTATCCAGCCCTGGGAAGAAGTAGTCACCGGGAACCATCAGTACGCCGCGCGCTTTCAGGCGCTGATACAGTAGTTCAGTCGTGATGGGCAAATCTTTGAACCACAGCCACAGGAAAATCGCGCCCTCTGGTTTATGGATCAGGCAGCGATCTTCAGATAAATAGCGGCGAATGATCGCAATTGTCTCCTGAACGCGCTGGTAATAAAACGGTTTGATCACCGTCTCGGACAGACGTAGCAGGTCGTTACGCTTAATCATTTCACACATGATTGCCGGGCCCATTCCGCCAGGTGCAAGGCTGATGATGCCGTTCATATTGGTAATGGCGGTGATGATTTTTTCATTGGCGATAATGATGCCGCAGCGTGAACCGGGCAGACCCAGCTTCGAAAGGCTCATGCACAGCACAATGTTAGGGTTCCACAACGGGCGTGCTTCGCTAAAGATGATGCCGGGGAACGGTACGCCATAGGCATTATCAATCACCAACGGGATCCCATGCTGGTTGGCCAGCCGGTCCAGCTTCATCAGCTCTTCATCGGTGATCACGTTGCCTGTCGGGTTGGTCGGACGTGACACGCAGATCATGCCCGTCTCTTCACCGATGTGCAGGTGTTCAAAATCAACGTGATACTTAAACTGACCTTCCGGTAACAGTTCGATGTTCGGACGTGCGGAGACGAAAAGATCTTCTTCCAGTCCGGAATCGGCATAGCCAATGTATTCCGGGGCTAATGGGAATAACACTTTTTGTGTTGTTCCGTCAGCGCGGCGTCCGGCGAACAGATTGAATAAGTAGAAAAACGCGCTTTGACTACCATTTGTCAGTGCAATATTTTGTGGCTCTATATCCCAACCCAACTTCTCACGTAGTAGTTTCGCCAACTCAGACAGTAGCTCGGTTTTACCTTGTGGACCGTCATAATTACAAAGCGCATCAGTGGCTTTGCCGTTTTCCAGCATATCTGCCAGCAGAGATTGAAAGTAATTTTGCATCTCTGGAATTTGTGCCGGATTACCGCCGCCGAGCATGATGGCGCCTGGGGTGCGTAAACCGTCGTTGAGGTCCTCCATCAGGCGTGTGATGCCTGAATGGCGGGTAAATTTGTCGCCAAAAAGTGAGAATGTCATAGCAGGTGGTCTGTCGAACTCAGTATTAAAGTGGCTAACCATAGCGCTACCTATGGCGGGGTGCAAATCAGGCCTACAGAGCCGAATTGATGTTTTGTGCTGCAGATTTTTTTCTGGATAGTTTTTTATATTGAATCTGGCTTCCCGCGCCGTTGGGCATGAGAAGCCTGTTGGGTTCAGGGTTGACCGGCCCACACGACCATGACTTTATCGTCGCCGTGTTCGCGGATAAATCCGTATCCCTGTTTTAATGACAGCGTGGTTTGTTTACCCGCTCCGATTGCGGGATGACGAGCCCTGAACTGGCTAATACGCTGCCAGTGCGTGACACTGGCGGCAGATTTCCCGGTCACATCCTGCCAGTTCATCTGCGAGCGTGTACCCTGTAACGGGTCTGAACCGGTTGGGCCGAAAGGTCGTGCCGACTCGTCACCGTAAAAAAGTTGTACCGCACCAGGTGCCAGCAACAACAACTCGGCGGCTTTGTCTCCACCTTCGCGGAACAAACGCGTATCGTGCGAGGAGAGATAGCTCAGGACGTTGAAGTCCTGCAGTTTCTCCGCCATTTGTTGCCAGGTGAGATCCATATTTGCCAGACAATCGACGACCCTTGCCGCCTGCTCCTGATAGTCGAAATTGATCATCGCGTCGAAGCCGTGACGGTAATAATCGCTTTGCATTACGCCGTGACCCCAGGCTTCGCCGGTCATCCAGAAGGGTTTATCATCCAGCGCTTTGTCCGGGTTGGCTTTCTTCCATTCGACTAACGCCGCGCTGGCCTGTGTTTTTAGCTGCTGCCAGGCAGCAAGTTCGACGTGTTTGGCGGTATCGACCCGAAAACCGTCAATCCCGTAATCACGGACCCACTGACTGAGCCAGTGCGTCAGATAATCCCGGGGCGTGTAACCGGCAATGGCTTTGGCGTGCGTATCCGGCTTGTGCTGATAAAAGTTTGGCAGCCCGGAAGGTGTGGTGGATTCGGTTTTCAGATCGGGCAGGAACGCCAGCGACATGGTCAGGTCATCAAAGCCAGGATTGTCGTAATCGCCAATATCGGTGCGGATCCAGTTTTTCCCCCACCATTTTTCCCAGCCGGATTTATCGCTGAAGTTGATGTAATCATTAAAACTGTGCCAGCTCTGCCCGGCAGCGGGCTTCCAGTCCGTCCAGCGTTCCCCGAGCGTTTTTTTCAGCTCATCGCCCGATAAGTACAACGCCCCAAACTGATACTCCTGCATATCTGCCAACGTGGCGTAGCCGGTATGGTTCATCACCACATCAAACAGGACACGGATGCCGCGCTGGTGTGCGCCATCAACCAGCGCGCGCAGGTCGGCCTCGTTACCCATATTGGCGTCGAGCGTGGTCCAGTCCTGGGTGTAGTAACCGTGATAGGCGTAGTGGGGAAAATCGCCTTTAGTACCACCGCCAACCCAGCCGTGGATTTGTTCAAACGGCGCGCTGATCCACAAGGCGTTGACGCCCAATTGTTGCAGGTAGTCGAGTTTGTTGGTCAGCCCGCGTAAATCTCCTCCGTGAAAGGTACCAATTTCCTGCATACCGTCATTGCGACGTCCATAGCTGTGATCATTAGTCGGATCGCCGTTTTCAAAGCGGTCCGTCAGGACGAAATATACCGTGGCGTTATGCCAGTCGAAGGCGGCGGGGGCATCGGTTTCTGCCCGTTCCAGCAGCAACAGCCCGTTACTGGTTGCGGCGGGCTGTAAGGTAATCGACCCGTTTTTCACCGTTGCCGTTTGCTGGCTATAGTAATCGCGTACCACGGCGCCTTCCGGGAATGTCTGGCTCACATCCAGCGTCAGCGGCGAGCCATCCCATTTTGGGCACTGGCGGATTTGGGCGGTGACGGGATCAGCCTCGTTTTTTACTGACAGCATTAGCGTCGGTGTACCGGAGCGGGTATCGACTTCCAATGTGTAATCGCCGTCTTTAAATAAACGCCACTGTGGCGGTGTGCCTTCACAGGGTTTTAGCGACAGCATCTGATTGAGTTTAATGGCATTTGTAGGCTGCCAGCACTGTTGGTCAAAATTCAGGGTCAAAGGGCGAGTACCCTTCGTCAACGCTGCATGGCTGACGAATTTACCCGTACCTTCCGCTTCGAAGGTAGGAAATTCCTGAGAAGTCCATGATGAGGCGATGGCAATGCCGGGCAGTAATACCAGCGCAACGGCGGCAAGTTTCATAATGCTGTCCTTGATGCTGCGATTTACGCCAGTTTGCCAGTGAAATCAGAGCGGAAACTCATCCTTAGCGTCGATTCTGCCCGGATGAGAGATGAGGGTGAGCGATCGCGCGCAAAAAACGACCTGGTTTTGCGATAACCTCCACATTTTCTTCGAATTAACCGCACCCGGAACGGTTTGTACGTGACATAGTTTCAGAATTGGACTATTCCTTTGGGTGCTCTTGACGGCTATTTTTGATATGATTTGAGATTCATCTCTCATTTTTGTGAAAAATATAAGGTGTTGGAATGTTTAAATCCGACCAGGAGACCTAATGATATTGACTCCCATTCGACGATATGGGGCAATGATTCTTATGTTACTCACCGTTGCATTTTCGGGTGAGGTGCTGGCAAAGACACACACGGCGACAACGAATCATAAGCCCCAGGTAATCAAGGCAAGTAATACACAGGTAAGCAGTAAACAAGAGTATTCTCGCAATAGTGCAAAGAGTAGTTCACTTCCTGATTTGCGAAAATACCCTTCCGGAACACCAAGGAAAAAAGCGTTTCTCCGGACGGTTATGCCTTATATTACCAGTCAAAATGCTGCCATTACGGCGGACCGTAACTGGCTGCTCTCAAAGCAGTACCAGAATCGCTGGTCACCAACTGAGCGTACGCGTATGAAAGATATCGCGAAACGCTACAAGGTGAGCTGGTCTGGTAACACGCGTAAAATTCCATGGAATACGCTGCTTGAGCGCGTAGACATCATTCCTACCAGTATGGTGGCGACTATGGCTGCGGCTGAAAGCGGTTGGGGCACATCGAAACTGGCGCGTAGCAATAACAACCTGTTTGGCATGAAATGTGTCAAAGGCCGCTGCAACAATGCACCCGGTAAGGTGAAAGGCTACTCACAGTTTGAATCGGTAAAAGAGTCGGTGAATGCCTATGTCATTAACCTGAACACGCATCCGGCTTACTCTTCTTTCCGTAAGTCACGCGTGCAGCTGCGAAAGGCCGATCAGGAAGTCACCGCCACCGCGATGATCCATAAGTTGAAGGGTTATTCCACGAAAGGACAGAGCTACAACAACTATCTGTTCGCCATGTATCAGGATAACCAGCGTTTAATTGCCGCGCATATGTAATTCCACAGGCCTGATGGCGCGACGCTTATCAGGCCTGTGAGCCGCTCTGTAGGCCGGATTAGGCGAAACCGCCATCCGGCCAATTCCCCCTACAGCAATACCTCACTGTTCATGTCACGGTACTCTTTTGGCGTCGTGTCGTATTCTTTTTTGAAAACGGAATAGAAATACTGCAACGACGGGTAGCCGCACATTTGTGATATTTCGTTTATCGCGAGCGTCGTGGAGATCAACAGGCTACGCGCTTTTTCCAGTTTTTCGGCATGAATCACGGCGTGGATGGTCTCCCCGACCTCGTCTTTAAAGCGCTTCTCGAGATTCGAACGTGAAATCCCGACAGCATCCAGCACTTGCTCGACTTTGATGCCTTTACAGGCATGGTTGCGGATAAAGTGCATTGCCTGAATGACAGCGGGATCGGTCAGTGAGCGATAGTCGGTTGAACGACGATTAACGACGCGTACCGGAGGCACCAGAATGCGTTGCAGCGGCAGTTCTTCATTCGCCAGTAAGCGGTGCAGAAGTTTTGCTGCCTGATAGCCCATCTGTCGTGCGCCCTGAGCAACGGATGACAGCGCGACGCGGGACAGGTAGCGGGTGAGTTCTTCGTTATCTATCCCAATAACACACAGTTTTTCCGGCACCGGGATATGCAAATGCTCGCAGGCCTGCAGAACATGCCGCGCACGCGCATCAGTCACGGCGATAATACCGGTTTGCGGGGGTAAAGTTTGCAGCCAGTCTGCCAGTCGATTTTGCGCGTGTTGCCAGTTTTCTGGTGCGGTTTCCAGCCCCTGATAGACAACGCCACGGTACTTCTCTTTGGCGACCAACTGGCAAAAGGCATATTCACGCTCGGCAGCCCAGCGCTTGCCGCTGGAAGAGGGCAGACCATAAAATGCGAATCGGTTGACCCCTTTTTCTTTCAGATGCAAAAAAGCGCTTTCCACCAGCGCATGGTTATCGGTCGCAATGTAATGGACGGGTGGATAATCGCTTTCAAGATGGTAGGAACCCCCAACGCCGATGATGGGAACATCGACATCGGCAAGTAATTGCGCAATGTCATCATCGTCATAATCAGCAATAACACCGTCGCCTAACCAGTCTTTGATATTATCAATACGGGCACGGAAATCTTCCTCAATGAATATATCCCACTCGGATTGCGATGCCTGTAAATATTCACCTACGCCCTCTACCACCTGACGGTCATAGGCTTTATTAGCATTAAATAATAGGGTGATGCGGTGTCGTTTATCAAACATAAGAGCCTGTCCTGAAAGGTTAACGTGGCCTGTCAATACTACCAAAACCGCAGGTGCGACTACTTGATGAAGCGTGACAAATTTCTTATTTGCGTAACGCTACGCAAAATTCACACACCCCGACCAGGAAGACAATTGTCATTTCTTATCTGTGTATTACGGTTTTTTGTTTATTGATGAAGAGCCGATCACGATCGCTTTTTTAATTGCTTATTCAGTGTGCATTTTTGGGAGCCAGCGCACATTTGGGTATTCTCTTAATGGCGGTGTGAAATAACGTAATTGAGCAATAAATCAGGAAATTCCAGTATGACTGTATCGCAGTTTACTTGCCGTATTACCTGATTATGGAGCTTATTATGCAGGCTTATTTTGACCAACTCGATCGCGTTCGTTTTGAAGGTACAAAATCCACTAACCCACTCGCATTTCGCCATTACAACCCTGATGAAATTGTGCTGGGTAAGCGCATGGAAGAACATCTGCGCTTTGCCGCCTGCTACTGGCACACTTTCTGCTGGAACGGCGCGGATATGTTCGGTATGGGCGCTTTCGATCGTCCGTGGCAGCAGCCGGGTGAAGCACTGGCGCTGGCGAAACGCAAAGCGGATGTGGCATTTGAGTTCTTCCACAAGCTGAACGTGCCTTACTACTGCTTCCATGATGTTGACGTCTCGCCTGAAGGCGCGTCACTGAAAGAGTACAAAAACAACTTTGCGCAGATGGTTGATGTGCTGGCGGCAAAACAGGAACAGAGCGGCGTGAAGCTGCTGTGGGGAACGGCAAACTGCTTTACCAACCCACGCTACGGCGCGGGTGCGGCAACAAACCCGGATCCGGAAGTCTTCAGCTGGGCGGCCACGCAGGTGGTTACGGCTATGGATGCCACGCATAAGTTAGGTGGCGAAAACTACGTTCTGTGGGGCGGTCGTGAAGGTTATGAAACACTGCTGAATACCGATCTGCGTCAGGAACGTGAGCAGATTGGCCGCTTTATGCAACTGGTGGTCGAGCATAAACACAAAACAGGTTTTCAGGGCACCTTACTGATCGAACCGAAGCCGCAGGAACCGACCAAGCACCAGTACGATTACGATGCCGCGACCGTTTACGGATTCCTGAAGCAGTTCGGTCTGGAAAAAGAGATCAAACTGAATATTGAAGCCAACCATGCCACGCTGGCAGGCCATTCGTTCCACCACGAAATCGCTACGGCGATTGCTCTGGGGCTATTTGGTTCCGTCGACGCGAACCGTGGCGACGCACAACTGGGCTGGGATACCGATCAATTCCCGAACAGCGTAGAAGAGAATGCGCTGGTGATGTACGAAATCCTGAAAGCGGGCGGTTTTACCACTGGTGGCCTGAACTTTGATGCCAAAGTCCGTCGTCAGAGTACTGATAAATACGATCTGTTCTATGGTCATATTGGTGCGATGGATACCATGGCGCTGTCGCTGAAAATTGCGGCCCGTATGATTGAAGACGGTGGCCTGGATCAGCGCGTGGCAAAACGTTATGCCGGTTGGAATGGTGAGCTGGGCCAGCAAATTCTGAAAGGTCAGATGACGCTGACGGAAATTGCGCAGTACGCTGAACAACATAACCTGGCACCGGTGCATCAGAGCGGCCATCAGGAACAGTTGGAAAATCTGGTAAACCATTATTTGTTCGACAAATAATGGACTGCTGAGTACGTCCGTAAGCCCGGATAGCGATTCGCTACCGGGCCTTTCTTTAAGGAACGATACCCTATGTATATCGGGATAGATCTTGGTACATCAGGCGTAAAGGCCATCCTGCTCAACGAGCAGGGCGATGTGGTCGCTTCGCACACGGAGAAACTCACCGTCTCTCGGCCTCATCCATTATGGTCGGAGCAGGATCCTGAACAGTGGTGGCTGGCGACGGATCGTGCTGTAAAAACGTTGGGTCAGCAGCATTCACTCTGCGAGGTAAAGGCGTTAGGTCTTGCCGGGCAGATGCACGGCGCGACGCTGCTTGATAAGCAGCAGAAGGTTTTGCGTCCGGCAATCCTGTGGAATGACGGTCGCTGCGCCGAAGAATGCGTGATGCTGGAAAATCAGGTGCCGCAATCTCGTATGATTACCGGCAATCTGATGATGCCTGGCTTTACCGCCCCTAAATTGCTGTGGGTTCAGCGCCATGAACCGGACATTTTCGGCCAGGTTGATAAAGTCCTGCTGCCGAAGGATTACCTGCGTCTGCGTATGACCGGAGAGTTTGCCAGCGATATGTCGGATGCCGCAGGTACGATGTGGCTGGATGTCGCGAAACGTGACTGGAGTGACGTCATGTTGTCTGCGTGTCAACTGACTCGCGCACATATGCCGACCTTGTACGAGGGCAGTGCGATTACCGGAACGCTGTTGCCTGGTGTCGCGCAATCCTGGGGCATGTCAGAGGTTGCGGTTGTGGCGGGTGGTGGCGATAACGCGGCGGGTGCGGTTGGCGTAGGGATGATGAATGCAGGCCAGGCAATGCTGTCATTGGGCACGTCCGGTGTCTACTTTGCTGTAAGCGACGGTTTTCTCAGTAAACCAGAAAGTGCGGTACACAGCTTCTGCCACGCACTGCCTGAACGGTGGCATCTGATGTCAGTGATGCTGAGCGCCGCATCCTGTCTCGACTGGGCGGCAAAATTAACCGGGATGGCAAGCGTACCTGCGCTGATTGATGCCGCACAGCAGGCAAATGAGCAGGCTGAACCGGTCTGGTTCTTGCCCTATCTCTCAGGTGAACGTACGCCGCACAATAACCCGCAGGCGAAGGGCGTCCTTTTTGGCCTGACGCATCAGCATGGCCCGGCAGAACTGGCGCGAGCGGTACTGGAAGGTGTGGGATTTGCCTTAGCTGATGGGATGGATGTGGTACATGCCTGTGGCGTGCAGCCCGCCAGCATTACGCTGATTGGCGGCGGGGCGCGCAGTGAATACTGGCGTCAAATGCTGTCTGACATTAGCGGATTGCAGCTGGATTACCGTACCGGCGGTGACGTTGGCCCTGCACTCGGTGCGGCGCGCCTGGCGCAAATTGCCATCAATCCGCAACGACCATTATCTGACCTGTTGCCTCAGCTTACGCTGGAGCAGGCGCATTATCCTGACGCCGGGCGTCATGCTCTTTACCAACAGCGTCGAGAAACCTTCCGCCGAATCTATCAGCAATTACAACCGCTGATGTCCTGACCCTAAATCCCCTCTGGTAAACAGAGGGGATTTATCAAATATATATTTCAATCCAATAAATAATTAACGCACATGAATTTATTCTGAAAGTCCTGCGCAGTGGCATTTTTCTGTGTTGTCTTTAGCGGGTTATTCATATTGTATCCATGATGGATAAGGAGATCCCAATGAAGACAACAAGGCTGTTGCTATGGATATTATTCCTTTCTGGCGCACTGATTTATGTTATTGGCTTATGGCGGGCATGCCCGTTGCTGAGTGGCAAAGGCTATTTTTTCGGCGTGCTGATGACGG
The DNA here is from genome assembly GCF_014596835.2 of Citrobacter sp. C6_1. NCBI lineage: Bacteria > Pseudomonadati > Pseudomonadota > Gammaproteobacteria > Enterobacterales > Enterobacteriaceae > Citrobacter > Citrobacter sp. C6_1. The sequence continues at coordinate 168,761 of NZ_CP115031.1, forward strand.
GAATGTTTGTGACATATGTTTATCAGCGTGCTGAAAATCTCGATCAGGACGACGAACGCTTCGTCTCTGTATGTCAGATGGTGGCTCTTATCACGGTAGGATTGCTGCTGGTGGGGGTGTGGAACGCTCCATTAGCGCCCCTCGAAAAGGGGCTTTACCCGGCGGCGTTCTTTGTTTGTTTATGGGGGCAAATTTTATTGTTGCGCCTGCAAAATACGGGGGATTAACTTACCAGCCTGCGCGTATCGATGCGCTGCAACAATATGGACAACAGTAAACTTCCTGCCAGCGTGGCGCTAAAAATCCACAGTATATCCAGCGGTGGCCAGTTTTTGAGCTCAATGCCGTTGGTGCGCAGCGCGTGAATGATCAGCGCATGAAAGCCATAAATTCCTAATGAGTGGCGGGAAATAAGGCCCAGTACCGGCAGTGTGCGCGTGCTGAGCGTGTTTTTGATCAGCGTCAGAAGTGAGGCGGCACAAATAAACACCGCTGGTCCGCAGTAGAGATACCAGGTATCGGCAAAATTGCCTCGCCACTGGAGCTCATGTAGCGTCCCGCGGGAAATAACAAACACGGCGACGAGACACAACGCTGCGCAGAGCCAGGTGAGTGAGCGCTTTTGCGTGTCCATCATACCAATCGCCCGGCCCAGCATGCCGTACAGAATGTAGTAGAACGTATCGCCACTGATGTACAGGTTGATGGGAAGCCACTCAAAGCCGCCAATTTTTTGCGAGACGGTATTGGGATTGGCAATCACGCCTATCACCACCATCAATGCCAGCAGCATTTTTCCGCTGACATTTTTCACCTGAATAAGCGGGGATACCAGGTAGATAACGGCAATAGCGAAGAAAAACCATAGGTGGTAGAACACCGGCTTTTGCAGCAGGTTCTTCAGCGACAGCTCAGCGTTGATCGAGGTAAACAGCAGGATGTAGGCCAGCGCCACGCTACTGTAAAACAGAATGCAGAGCGCGATGCGCGTGAAATGGCGCGGTTTGGCGCTGCGTTCGCCGAAAAAGAGATAACCCGAGATCATAAAAAACAGCGGGACGCTGACGCGAGAGGCGGAATTGAGCACGTTGGCCAGATCCCAATTTACCGGGCTGACGCTTTGCGCATTGGTGATATACCAGGTCGTGGTGTGGATCATCACGACCATTAAACAGGCGATCCCGCGCAGATTATCAATCCAGTAAATTTTGGGCTGCATCAGTTCCTCTGTTTTCATTAAAAAAAGTCTGACCAGTATTTGCGGACATCGCTCACTGGATTAATCCGAGTTATTACGCTAAAGCTTGTGATGGCCTGGGGAGATTCTCACAATAGGATCCGTTCCCAGACACTAATAATAAGACTGACCAGCAAACCAGGCGGTAATAAAATGATGATGAAGTATTTCTTTCCAGCAATCCTCACGCTGCTGCTGGTGGGGTGCGCCGATCCACAATCGTCAACACCCGTGCAGAAAGCGCAAAAGGGCAAAATTACTGCCACGCGTTCGCTGGATATGGAGTCATTGTGCAAAAGTGAAGCATCGGAGCTTTATAATACGGGCGTCCAGAAAATTGCTATCACCGGTCTTGAGCAATTTCAGGGTAGCTATGAGATGCGCGGTTCTACCTTCCGCAAAGAGAGTTTTGTCTGCTCATTTGACGCAGACGGGCAGTTTTTGCACCTTTCCATGCGCTAAGTTCCCCCTTTTTCCCGTTTCGTACTGTATATCTTGCAGCCAGCGGGTATACTGACCGCTTCCTTTAAATCCACACGTATCCAGCACGAAATAATATGCAAAAGTTTGATACCAGGACCTTCCAGGGCTTGATCCTGACCTTACAGGATTACTGGGCTCGCCAGGGCTGCACCATTGTTCAACCATTGGACATGGAAGTCGGCGCGGGGACATCTCACCCAATGACCTGCCTGCGTGCGCTGGGGCCGGAACCGATGGCGACTGCTTATGTGCAGCCTTCCCGTCGTCCGACCGATGGCCGCTATGGCGAAAACCCGAACCGCTTACAGCACTACTATCAGTTCCAGGTAGTGATTAAGCCGTCACCGGACAACATTCAGGAGCTGTACCTGGGTTCTCTGAAAGAGCTGGGTATGGACCCGACCATTCACGATATTCGTTTCGTGGAAGATAACTGGGAAAACCCGACGCTGGGCGCCTGGGGTCTGGGTTGGGAAGTGTGGCTGAACGGCATGGAAGTGACGCAGTTCACCTACTTCCAGCAGGTTGGTGGTCTGGAATGTAAACCAGTAACCGGGGAAATCACCTACGGTCTGGAACGTCTGGCCATGTACATTCAGGGCGTAGACAGCGTTTACGACCTGGTCTGGAGCGACGGCCCGCTGGGTAAAACCACATACGGCGACGTGTTCCATCAGAACGAAGTGGAGCAATCCACTTACAACTTCGAATACGCCGACGTGGACTTCCTGTTCACCTGCTTCGAGCAGTACGAAAAAGAAGCCCAGCAGCTGCTGGCGCTGGAAAACCCGCTGCCGCTGCCTGCGTATGAACGTATTCTGAAAGCCGCCCATAGCTTCAACCTGCTGGATGCGCGTAAAGCCATCTCCGTCACCGAGCGCCAGCGCTATATCCTGCGCATTCGCACCCTGACCAAAGCAGTGGCAGAAGCTTACTACGCTTCCCGTGAAGCCCTTGGCTTCCCAATGTGCAACAAAGACAAATAAGAGGCGGCCATGTCTGAGAAAACTTTTCTGGTGGAAATCGGCACTGAAGAGCTGCCACCAAAAGCACTGTGCAAACTTGGAGAAGAATTCTTTACTAATATAGTTTCCGGCTTGATTGCAGAAAAAATTGTTATTCACGATCCTGATAACTGTGCTTGGTTTGCCTCTCCGAGACGTTTAGCGTGCAAATTTACTGGATTAGCTGAAGAACAGCTAAATGATGAAAACTTGCTTTGGGGGCCGCCGTCGCGTATTGCGCTTTCACCTGAGGGATTTTTAACTAAAGCTGGTCTAGCATTTGTTGGTAAGCTCACCTCCCAACTTATTGATTCTGATAAAAAGTTTACTATTGATGATATCAATGACCAATATGGCTTAATCATTTCAAAAGCCTATGATGGAAAAGATGAAAAGCTTAATGCGCTAATCCAAAATGAGCCTAAGAAAGCTAGCGAGTTACTTCCTGCAATAGTAGAAAAAGCTCTCAAAAATTTGCCGATCCCGAAACTGATGCGCTGGGGCGCGTCTGACGTTCACTTCGTGCGTCCGGTTCACACCGTGACCCTGCTGCTGGGCGACAAAGTCATTCCGGCAACGATTCTGGGTATCCAGTCCGATCGCGTGATCCGCGGCCATCGCTTTATGGGCGAACCGGAATTCACCATCGATTCTGCCGATCAGTATCCGGAAATTCTGCGTGAGCGCGGCAAAGTGATTGCCGATTACGCTGAGCGTAAAGCGAAAATCAAAGCCGATGCTGAAGAGGCGGCACGCAAAATTGGCGGCAACGCCGATCTGAGCGAAAGCCTGCTGGAAGAGGTCACCTCGCTGGTTGAATGGCCGGTCGTGCTGACCGCGAAGTTCGAAGAGAAATTCCTTGCGGTTCCGTCTGAAGCGCTGGTACACACCATGAAAGGTGACCAGAAGTACTTCCCGGTTTACGCAAACGACGGCAAACTGCTGCCTAACTTTATCTTCGTTGCCAACATCGAATCGAAAGATCCGACCCAGATTATCTCCGGTAACGAGAAGGTGGTTCGTCCGCGTCTGGCGGATGCCGAATTCTTCTTCAATACCGACCGTAAAAAACGTCTGGAAGACAATCTGCCGCGTCTGCAAACCGTGCTGTTCCAACAGCAACTAGGTACGCTGCGCGACAAGACTGACCGTATCCAGGCGCTGGCGGGCTGGATTGCTGGTCAAATTGGCGCTGACGTTAACCACGCAACGCGTGCTGGCCTGCTGTCCAAGTGCGACCTGATGACCAACATGGTCTTCGAGTTCACCGACACTCAGGGCGTGATGGGAATGCACTACGCGCGTCACGATGGCGAAGCGGAAGATGTTGCTGTGGCGCTGAACGAGCAGTATCAGCCGCGTTTTGCCGGTGATGACCTGCCGTCTAACCCGGTGGCTTGTGCCGTGGCGATTGCTGACAAGATGGACACCCTGGCGGGTATCTTCGGTATTGGTCAGCATCCGAAAGGCGACAAAGATCCGTTTGCGCTGCGTCGTGCCGCGCTGGGCGTGCTGCGTATCATCGTTGAGAAGAACCTGAATCTGGATCTGCAAACGCTGACGGAAGAGGCTGTTCGTCTGTATGGCGACAAGCTGACCAACGCGAAAGTGGTTGATGACGTTATCGACTTTATGCTCGGTCGCTTCCGCGCCTGGTATCAGGACGAAGGTTACACCGTCGATACCATTCAGGCCGTGCTGGCGCGTCGTCCGACTCGTCCGGCTGATTTCGACGCACGTATGAAGGCAGTTTCGCACTTCCGTACGCTGGAGGCCGCGTCCGCGCTGGCTGCCGCGAACAAGCGCGTATCAAATATTCTGGCGAAGTCTGAAGAGACGCTGAATGACCGTGTGAATGCGGCAACGCTGAAAGAGCCGGAAGAAATTGCGCTGGCGATGCAGGTTGTGGTGCTGCGCGATAAGCTGGAGCCTGTTTTCGCCGCTGGCCATTACCAGGAAGCACTGGTTGAGTTAGCGGAACTGCGTGAGCCGGTTGATGCGTTCTTCGAGAAAGTGATGGTCAACGTAGAAGATAAAGATCTGCGTATCAACCGTCTCTCCATGCTCGAAAAACTGCGCGAACTGTTCCTGCGCGTGGCGGATATTTCGCTGCTGCAGTAACGGTCCTGAGCTGACTTAGAAAATGCCGGATGGCGGCTTCGCCTTATCCGGCCTACGAGATAAACACCAGTAGGCCGGATAAGCATTGCGCCATCCGGCATTTTTTTATGTTGTTAGCGCAGCTGTAATTTAGTCAGACAGGTCTGGCTGTCTTCCATGGTCTTAATAGGATACTCCGCTGTTTTACCGTTGTAGCTTACTGCGATGGTGCCTGCCATATTGCGCGGTAGCCAAACCCCGACGAAGCCATTTCGACCGCTCTTCATCTCTTTTTGTAGCACTACATCACCCTTGTTATCAGTGACTTTGACATTGAATGTCTGCTCCGGCATTTCGCCCTGGCAGCCAGAAAGGCTGTGGTTGAAGCAAGGATGTGTTTGCCACTCATAGGGGGCAAACGACAGATAGAACTTATCGCCGAGCGGCAGGGTATAGATCTGATCGCCCGAAGAGAGCTTTAGTTCAGTGCTGGTGATGGATGCCGAGTAGGGCAGTGGTCGGCTCTGGGGAGATTGGTCAATCGCCTCGACGATTTGCTCGACGGATTTCCCGCTGAGCCCGTGTTCCGCCAAAAAAGTGGCTTCAGGGGTTGCTGCGAACGCGCTACCGGTGGTGAGTAAACCTAAAACCAGCAGCAATGAGGATTTCGACATAGCTTCAATTCCTTGTGAACATTGTGGAATACAGACTGGCTCACTATAAAGCTTGCCCTTAGGGAAAGGTCAAAGGGGCGACGGGTAAAGTAATGCAAAGACGCGTGTGGGCGAGGTATTTTAGGAAGTACAGATAAAAAAAATCCCCGCCGTTGGGCAGGGATTCAGAATTTTGAGCTTTTTAAGCTTACAGGCTGGTTACGTTGCCAGCTGCCGGGCCTTTAGCGCCGCTTTCGATGGTGAAGGAAACTTTCTGACCTTCGTCCAGAGATTTGTAGCCATCGTTCTGGATAGCAGAGAAGTGTACGAACACGTCTTTAGAGCCATCGTCAGGAGTGATGAAGCCGAAACCTTTGTCAGCGTTGAACCATTTTACGATACCAGTCATTTTACCGGACATAGTGTATTACCTTTTAAAAAATAAGTGTGCCTTTCGGCGATATGGCGTGCTTTACAGATTTTTTAACAGTAAAGGAAATGCTCACTACGAGGGTATCAACGATAACTCTTGAAGGGACTTGCCTTACTAACTGCTGTAATGGTCTGTACGTCAAACCGTTGAGGGCATTAACTCATTTTACGCATGTGGATGCAACTACTATTTTCTTTTTTGTGGATAACCTCGGTATGGGAACGGCCCTTTTACAGGACCGTTATGAAGTAAAATTAAAAAATAGCTCAATCCATCAATTGCTTACTTAATCTCGGGTCTGCCTGAATCAGACGCATCAGCTTCAATTCGGTACTGGAAGGCTTTACGCGTTTAGACTCCCATTCGTGAACCATCGCGACCGTCACGCCCATTACCCGGGCAAAATCATCTGTTTTTAAACCTGTCCCTCGTCGTAGCTGTTCAAATTCGGTGAAAGGGTTGGTTTTTTGCGTCAGAGTGACGGTCTGCGATACATCTTTAAAAACAATCTGCTCCAGACTGCTTAGCAGTTCAAACATAGGATCTTTGTATTCCATTGAGAACTCCTATTAATCACACAGCGGGATCGTGAATTTTCTCGAAGCTCATTAAGAGTAGTCGCAAAAAATGAAGTCGGATTTGGGGTTTGAGAGATGGATTCGTTTCAGCAAACGGTGGGCAACAATATTTCGCAGGCTAACAAACTGATAAAGGTCGGGATCTCGAACGATCGATCCCGATTGTAAAGATGACTAAAATAGAGCGCCGTTATGTGAATGGAGCATTGTTTCGCAAAATGCAGGGTGGTGAGAACGGTTATTTTCCCCCACAAGATTACGCGGAAAGGGTATCTTGCGGGGCTGACCTGGACTATCCTTGTCAACGTCAGGCACGCGGGTGTCGTTGTGCGCATTTTTGGGTGAAAGGAGTATTAAAATGGCGACAGGTAAGTCCTGCTCTCGCTGGTTTGCGCCTGTTTTGGCGCTCTTAATGGTAGTTGGCCTGAGTGGGTGTTTTGATAAAGAAGGCGATCAACGCAAAGCGTTTATCGATTTTCTGCAGAATACTGCAATGCGTAGCGGAGAGCGTTTACCGACGCTGACTGCCGATCAGAAAAAACAGTTTGGCCCGTTTGTGTCCGATTACGCGATTCTTTATGGCTATTCACAGCAGGTTAATCAGGCAATGGACTCCGGTCTGCGCCCGGTTGTTGATAGCGTAAACGCAATCCGTGTTCCTCAGGATTATATGACTCAGCGTGAACCGCTGCGTCAGGCAAATGGCGCGCTGGGCGTGTTAGGACAACAGTTGCAGAATGCGAAGCTACAGGCAGATGCTGCCCATGGCGCGCTGAAGCAGGGTGAGGATCTGAAGCCGGTCTTTGACCAGGTTTACAATAAAGTCGTCACTGTACCTGCAGAGGCGTTACAGCCACTGATCCCAGCCGCGCAAGTTTTCACGCAGCAGTTGGTGCAGGTGGGCGATTTCATCGCGCAGCAGGATACACAAGTGAGCTTTGTTGCGAACGGCATCCAGTTCCCAACCTCACAACAGGCCAGTCAGTACAATACGCTGATTGGCCCGCTGGCGGCGCAGCATCAGGCATTTAATCAGGCATGGACTGCTGCGGTGAATGCCGCGCAGTAATCGTCGTACGGTAAGACAAATTAAAGGCCGGGTGAGCATCAATGCTACCCGGCCTTTTGTGTTATTTGGCCACTTGCGGATTCACGCAGTTCTTCTCAACTTTCCCCTGCAGTGCGTCAATTAAGTTATCCACAGCACAAGCCGCCATGTTATAGCGCGTTTCATGCGTGGCTGAACCAATATGCGGTACCGCCACCACATTCGGCAGCGACAGCAGCGGTGAGTCTGACGGCAACGGCTCTTGTTCAAACACATCCAGGCCCGCGGCATGAATCTCCCCGCTTTGCAGGGCGGCGATCAGTGCATTTTCATCCACCACCGGGCCACGCCCGGCGTTAATGAAAATGGCAGAAGACTTCATTTTGGCAAACTGTTCGGTACTGAACAGATGGTGGGTTTCGTCCGTTAACGGCAGAATCAGGCAAACAAAATCCGATTCCTGCAGCAGCGTATCCAGGTCACAGTAGCGCGCGTTGAAACGCTCTTCCGCTTCCTGATGATGGCGGCGTGCGTTGTAGAGAATCGGCATGCTAAAGCCGAAATGCGCGCGTTGCGCCAGCGCCAGCCCAATGCGTCCCATGCCGACAATGCCCAGCGTCTTGTGGTGAACATCGGTACCAAACCAGTCGGCCCCGATGCTTTTTGTCCATTCGCCTGCCTTCACGCGTTCAGCGACTTCCACCACGCGGCGAGCGGTGCTTAACACCAGTGCCATTACCGTGTCCGCCACGGTTTCTGTCAGCACCGTTGGCGTGTGCATCAGCAGCACCTTACGTGCGTTTAAGGCCTCAACATCGAAGTTGTCATAGCCTACGGAAATGGTGGAGGTCGCGCGCAGTTTCGGCATTTTCTCCAGCAGTGCGGTATTGACGGCTTCACTGGAGCCCAGCAGACCTTCCGCGCTGGCAAAGGCTTCGGCGTGCTGTGCTACGGTTTCTGAACGCAGGTTAGGCACCTGAGTGACAGTAAAATGTTCTTCCAGGCGATGCAGTAAATCGTCAGGTAACGCTTTATAGAGAATAATGGACGGCTTCATGCGAATCTCCGTAAGTTAAAATTTAAGCGTGGCGTGCGCCAATAGGTAGCTGTTGATTATTAGCAGGCTTAACGATCAGAGTTAGCCATACTGAGACAAAAAGCGCTACCCCCATAAAAATGTATGAGGCGGACGGGCTGCCGGTGGTGCCATTGAGGTAGCCGACAAACCAGGAGCCAAAGAATGAGCCTAATGCGCCCATGCTGTTGATCAATGCCATTGCTCCCCCAGCGACGTTGCGCGGTAACATCTCAGGAATGATGGCGAAGAAGGGGCCATAAGGGGCATACATGGCCGCACCGGCGATAACCAGCAGTGTGTAAGAAATCCAGAAATGGTCTGCGCCAACGGCCCAGGAGCCAATAAAGGCGAAAGCGGCAATCAGCAGCAGTGGCCAGACAAACAGCTTACGATTTTGCAGTTTATCGGAAGCCCAGGAAACGAGGATCATCGCCGCCGTCGCCGCCAGATACGGAACAGACGAAAGCCAACCGACCTCTACCATACCCAGGTTGGCACCGCCGCTGCGGATAATTGACGGCAGCCACAGGACAAAACCATAGACGCCAATACTCCAGGTGAAATACTGCATACACAGCAGGATGACGTTACGTGAGCGGAAAGCCTCGCTATAGTTCCGTACGGCTTTGATTCCTTGCTGCTCTTTTTCCAGTTGTGCCTGAAGGGCGGCTTTTTCAGATTCTGACAGCCAACCGACCTGAGACGGTTTGTCTTTTACCAGCACCCACCAGCAGAACGCCCAGATGATGGCCGGGAAGCCCTCGATGATGAACATTTCCCGCCAGCCCAGCGCCTGGATCAGATACCCGGAAACCACGGACATCCACAGGACGGTGACTGGGTTACCGAGGATCAGAAAGGTATTAGCACGCGAACGCTCGGACTTCGTAAACCAGTTACTGATATAAATCAGCATTGCGGGCATCACGGCGGCTTCAACGACGCCAAGAATAAAGCGGATGGCGGCAAGCATTGGAATATTGCTGACCATCCCGGTCAGTGACGCGCAGGCGCCCCACAGAATCAGGCAGATAAAAATCAGTTTACGTACGCTGCGGCGTTCGGCGTAAATTGCGCCTGGGATCTGGAAGAAGAAATAGCCAAGAAAAAACAGAGCCCCCAGCAGGGAGGAGATCCCTTTGGTAATACCGAGGTCCTCGTTGATACCGGCTGCGGAAGCGAAGCTGAAGTTCGCGCGATCAAGGTACGCCAGGCTGTACGTGATAAACACGATTGGCATGATGTACCACCAGCGTTTTGCTGCATTGGTTGAGCTATTCATAGACTGCCCTCTGGTTATGCTGATACGCCGCCTCTGAATGTAGGGTACAGAGACAGAGTTGGCCGGGAATTTATTCCCCTAATTGTTCACGTGTGGGTAATCCTTCGCTGTCGCCCTGAACCTGAATGGCCAGTGCGCCAATTTTATTGCCACGAGTCACCGCCTGATGCAGCGAGCGCCCTTCCAGCAGGGCGCTGATAACGCCCACGGCAAAGCCATCGCCTGCGCCGACCGTATCGACCACGTTGTCGACTTTTACCGGTGCGACGCAGCCTTGTTCACCGCTGGCGGTTTTGTACCAGGCGCCATCAGCCCCGGTTTTGATGATCACGGCCTTCACCCCGTGGCGCAGATAAAAGTCGGCGATGGCTTCAGGCGTCTGCTGACCGGTTAAAATCATGCCCTCTTTTAACCCCGGCAGTACCCAGTCAGCCTGGAATGCCAGTCGGTTGAGTTTTTCCACCATCTCGCCTTCGCTTTTCCACAGTACCGGGCGTAAATTCGGGTCGAACGAGATGGTCTTCCCTTGCACTTTCAGCGTGCGGGCGGTATGGGCCAGCAGTTCATAAGAGCTGGCCGAAAGCGCCGCCGCGACGCCGCTCAGGTGCAGGTGGCGCGCGCTGGCGAAGTAGGCTTCGTGAAAATCCTCAACGCTGAGGTGGCTGGCAGCAGAACCTTTGCGGAAATATTCCACAATGGGATCGGTTCCATTTTCGACTTTAGATTTAAGCTGAAAGCCGGTAGCGTAGCGCCCGTCCAGAGTGACTCCCTGCGCATCAATCCCTTCTTTCTCCAGCGACTTAATAATAAAACGGCCAAAACTGTCGTTACCTACGCGGCTTACCCAGCCTACGTTCAGACCCAGGCGAGCAAGTCCGGTTGCCACATTAAGTTCAGCGCCAGCAACGCGCTTGATAAACTGCTCCACATCTGCCAGTTCGCCGGTTTGCGTGGCGACAAACATCGCCATCGCTTCACCAATCGTGACCACATCCAGTGACTTTTTCATGCGTTACTCCTCGCGTAACAACTCGACGTAACGGCGGGTAACCGCCGTCAAATCCTGCCCTTCCAGGGGAAACTCAATGCCGCGTGGAACATCGCCGGGCAGCGTTTTCAACAGCGCCAGCCAGCGCGGATCGGCTGCATCAGGCGGTACGGCACGGTAGCTGTCGCGATGTGCAACGGCGGCTTTGACATGGATATACCCAACGGTTGACGCCAGTTTCTGCGCCGCCTGTTCCGGGGAGTCGCCCACCCACAGCCAGTTGCCCATATCGAAGGTCAGAGATATCGGCAGATTTTGCGTCTGGCAGGCTTCGTTAAAGCGCTGCATCGGCTTCAGGCGTCCGCAGGCGGTCTGATCGTTTTCGACAACCAGTTCCATTCCGCTGTTGTCCAGCCATTCACGTAACACCTTGAACTGTTCGGTATGGGAGAAATGGCCGAGGGAGACTTTTAGCCACAGTGCCTGCAGGGCCTGTGCTTCTTCAAGTAGTGCAGGAAGTCGGGGATTGAGGCTACCGTCCTCAAGGAACAACGGCTCAGGCGCTGAGTAACAGGCCAGCAGGCCGAAGATTTCGATAGCAGATGCCACCGTAGACAGCGTGTGCAGCTCGGCGTCGGTCAGCAATTCGCGGCGGATTTCGACGCCGTCAGCACCGGCTTCGGCAATGACGGGCAATATTGCCGTTTGCCCGCCTGCGGCTCGTATCTGCTCGTGGCCGTAGGCGGCAGTGACCACCATAATTTTTCTTTTCATGGAAACTCCAGACTAGCGTTCTTTCTATAACGCTAGATGGAACCGGTTCCAAAGAAAAGCTTATGATGTCGAATTTATGATCACCATCACGAAGGAAATTTAACGGGCGGTAGAGCCGCGAACGATCAGTTCGCCGGAGAAGACCTGTTCCTGAATGGCAGCAGAGCCGCCATCGATCCGGCGTACAACCTGCTCAACGGCGGTGTAGCCAATCTGCCAGGTGGGTTGTTTCAACGTGGTAATACCAACGCCCGCCAGTTCGGCCCATTCCAGTTCGTCAAAACCGAGCAGGCCGATATCGCTGCCCCAGTTAAGGCCAATGCGTTTCAGGGCGCGGGCAACCTGCAGTGTGAGAGCGCCGTTGGCTGAGATAACGGCTTTGCGCATTCCCCGATGCTGCTGGTGAAACTGGCGCAATGTGTCATCGAGTTGCGTATTGTCTGTTAGCGGGACTTCGGCATTTTGCGCGATAACGCCGGGGTACTGTGCGAGGGTGGCGCGAAAAGCGCTCAGGCGCTCGCGGCGGGTATTCACCATACCCAACGGTTCGCTGAGGAACAGAATGGCTTCAAAACCTTGCTCAACCAGATGTTCCGTGGCAACCGTTGCCGCCTGGGTGTTATCCAGCCCGACCATATCACAGGCGAAATCCGGAATTTTGCGGTCAATCAGCACCATCGGCAGCGCAGACTGCTGCAGGCGGTTTAGTCCCTCTTCGCGCATCCCTACGGCGTTGACCACAATCCCTTCGACCTGGTAGCTGCGCAGTAGGTCGAGATAATGCAGCTCCTGATCCACTTCGTTGTTGGTGTTGCACACCAGTGGAGTAAAGCCTTTGTCACGGCAGGCGGCTTCAATACCACTTAACACGTTGACGGAGTAGGGGTTGGTTATATCAGCGATAATCAGGCCAATCAGGCGGGTACGCCCATGTTTCAGGCCTCTTGCCATCAGACTGGGACGGTAGTCGAGATCGGCAATGGCTTGTTCAATGCGGGCCAATAGCGCGTCGGAAAGCAGATGCTTTTCACCGTTGAGATAGCGTGAAATGCTGGTCTTGCCGGTTTTTGCGGCCTTCGCCACATCGCTGATGGTTGCCCGTGTTGATTTGCTCATCGCTGATTTCCCTGAATTTCGTGTGAATACCTTAGCGGGAAAATCTGACGAAGCAAGTAATTTGCCCGGTGGCGCTGCGCTTACCGGGCCTACATGTCGAACGTAGACCGGGTAAGGCGAAGCCGCCACCCGGCTCAACGATTACTGCACAGGACTCAACGTAATCTCTACGCGACGGTTCTGCGCTTTACCTTCCGCCGTGCTGTTGCTGGCGATCGGATTTGACGGACCCATGCCCTGAGTGCGGATACGATTAGCGGCAACCCCTTGCGTGATTAAGGCGCTGGCCACGGAGTCCGCGCGTTGCTGAGACAGACGCATATTCAGATCCTGGCTGCCGGTGCTGTCGGTGAAGCCCAGCACGTTGACGGCGGTTTTATTGTACTCTTTCAGTACCATTGCCACGCCGGTCAGGGTGTTGGCACCAGCAGGTTTCAGGTTGGCGCTGCTGCTGTCGAAGGTGACGTTATTCGGCATATTCAGAATGATGTTATCGCCACTACGCGTCACGCTGACGCCCGTTCCCTGCATTTTGTCGCGCAGTTTGGCTTCCTGCACGTCCATGTAATAACCGACACCGCCGCCAACGGCCGCACCCGCCGCTGCGCCAATCAGTGCGCCTTTACCGCGATCTTTCTTCGAAGAAGAGAGTGCGCCAATGCCCGCGCCGACCAGAGAGCCAATACCCGCGCCAATGCCGGATTTCCCTGCTTCTCGCTCGCCGGTGTAAGGGTTTGTTGTGCAGCCAGAAACCGCCAGGGCGCCGCTCACGATGGCAGCAATAACAAAAACACGTTTCTTCATCTTAATTCCTTAATGACTTTTTTCTTCTTTACCACAGCGACCGTGGCGGTTGATTATGACGTGTGAACATGAAGAAAATTCCAGGGAAGACTCTGAAATTTGTAAGTAACATTGAACGGCATAACAATAAGCCGTCACATCGCATTCAGGAGCGCCATCTTGGCTAATTCACCCGCACATTACCCGGTGTTAACCGCCGCCCACTGGGGACCTGTTCTCGTCGACACCGATGGAGAGACGGTTTTCTCTTCGCGTGGCGCGCTGCCCACCGCCCATCCCAACTCTTTGCAAACCGTGGTGCGCGACCAGGTGCACAGTAAAACGCGGGTACGTTTTCCAATGGTGCGTAAAGGCTTTCTCGCCTCGCCGGAGAATCCCCAGGGCGTGCGTGGGCAGGATGAATTTGTTCGCGTCAGTTGGGACGACGCGCTGAATCTTATCCATACGCAGCATAAACGCATCCGTGACAGCTACGGCCCGGCCTCGATTTTTGCCGGTTCCTACGGCTGGCGCTCTAACGGCGTGTTACACAAAGCGGCGACCCTGCTACAGCGCTATATGGCGCTGGCAGGCGGTTATACCGGGCATCTGGGGGATTATTCGACGGGGGCTGCGCAGGCGATCATGCCTTACGTGGTCGGCGGCAATGAAGTTTACCAGCAGCAGACCAGCTGGCCTGTGGTGTTGGAGAACAGCGAGGTGGTGGTGTTATGGAGCGCTAATCCACTGAATACACTGAAGATTGCCTGGAATGCCTCCGACGAACAGGGGCTCGCTTACTTTGAGGCTTTGCGCGACAGCGGCAAGCGACTGATCTGCATCGATCCGATGCGATCGGAAAGTGTCGAATTCTTTGGCGAAAAGATGGAATGGATTGCCCCGCATATGGGGACCGACGTGGCGCTGATGCTGGGCATCGCGCATACGCTGGTGGAAAACGACTGGCACGACGAGGATTTTCTCGCCCGTTGTACAACCGGATATGATTCGTTCGCTGACTACCTGCTGGGTAAATCTGATGGAATAGCGAAAACTGCAGAATGGGCTGCTGAAATTTGTGGTATTCCGGCAGCGAAAATACGCGAACTTGCGGCAATATTTCACCAAAATACCACCATGCTGATGGCCGGCTGGGGTATGCAGCGTCAGCAGTATGGCGAGCAGAAACACTGGATGATCGTTACCCTGGCCGCCATGCTTGGGCAGATTGGGACGCCCGGCGGTGGCTTTGGACTGTCGTATCATTTTGCCAACGGCGGGAACCCGACGCGCCGGGCTGCGGTGCTGGCTTCAATGCAGGGTAGCGTTAAAGGCGGCACCGACGCGGTGGATAAAATCCCGGTGGCGCGTATCGTTGAGGCGCTGGAAAACCCCGGCGGTTTCTATCAGCACAACGGTATGGATCGGCATTTCCCGGACATCCGCATGCTGTGGTGGGCAGGCGGCGCCAACTTCACCCATCATCAGGATACCAACCGTTTGATCCGCGCCTGGCAAAAGCCGGAGTTGGTGGTTATCTCAGAGTGTTTCTGGACTGCTGCGGCGAAGCATGCCGATATCGTGTTACCCGCGACCACCTCTTTTGAACGTAACGATTTGACCATGACCGGAGACTACAGCAACCAGCACCTGGTGCCGATGAAGCAGGTCGTGCCGCCACAGGCTGAAGCGCGCAACGATTTTGATGTTTTTGCCGAGCTTAGCGAGCGCTGGGAACAGGGCGGTTATGCCCGATTCACTGAGGGGAAAAGCGAACTGGCGTGGCTGGAAACTTTTTACGACATTGCTGCGCAGTGTGGTGCCAGCCAGCAGGTTACACTGCCGCCCTTCGCTGAGTTCTGGCAAAAGAATGCACTGATCGAAATGCCGGAAAACGCCGCCAATACGCAGTTCATCCGTTTTGCTGATTTTCGCCGCGATCCACAGGCGCATCCGCTGAAAACGGACAGTGGAAAAATTGAAATCTATTCTGCAAAAATTGCAGGTTACGGCTATGCAGATTGTGCAGGACACCCGATGTGGCTGGAGCCTGATGAGTGGTTCGGCAATGCCGAACCCGACCAACTGCAGGTGCTCTCTGCCCATCCGGCTCACCGTTTGCACAGCCAGCTCAACTACAGTGCGTTACGCGAACAGTATGCGGTGGCGGATCGGGAGCCAGTGACGATTCACCCGCAGGATGCGCAAGCGCGGGGGATTGCAGATGGCGATACGGTCAGGGTGTGGAACCACCGCGGGCATATCCTGGCGGGTGCCGTGGTGACGGAAGGCATCAAACCTGGCGTCATCTGTATTCATGAAGGCGCCTGGCCTGATTTGGAACCGACAGCTGACGGTATTTGTAAAAATGGCGCCGTCAACGTGCTGACCAAAGATCTCCCCAGCTCGAAGCTGGGGAATGGCTGCGCGGGCAACACTGCGTTGGCGTGGCTGGAGAAGTACAGTGGGCCTACTCTGACACTTACCGCGTTTGATCCACCTGCCAGCCCATAATCCAGGTTGGATGGTGAGTCTCTTCCTGCCATGCGCTGTCTTCAATGCGAAAGCCCAGTGCGTGGTAAAAGTTTACCGCTGATTGGTTCTTCTGGTAGACCTCCAGGCTGAGCAACGAAAAGCGCTGCTGCACATGTTGCACCAGCGCTTTACCGATACCGCTTCTGATGGCGGCAGGCTTGACAAACAGCGCGCCTAAAAAGCGCTCTTCCATCACGCTGGCAAAACCTTTGAGCACACCGTTTTCTTCCCACACCCAGGTTTGCGCGGCGGGCAGGTAGACATCACGTACGATAGGCTCACTCTCACGCCAGTAGCGTTCTTCGATAAACGGATGGGCATGGATCGTGCTTTCCATCCACAGCGCCAGAATCGACGGTAGATCGTCAGCCTTTGATTCACGAATCATGTCGTTCTCCTGGGTAACAGATGCAGCTGGTGACATGATCGTTGACCAGCCCGCACGCCTGCATAAAGGAGTAACAGATGGTGGTGCCGACAAACTTAAACCCACGTTTTTTTAACGCCTTAGACAGCGCATCTGACGCAGGCGTTGAGGTGGGGATATCGCTCAGGTTAGCGGCGCGGGTCAGTTGCGGTTGGTTATCAACAAATGACCAGACGAACTCGCTAAATGACTCTCCATTTTGCGCCATCGTCTGGTAAGCGCGAGCGTTACCGATAATGGCCTGAATTTTTCCGCGATGGCGGATAATACCGGCATCCAGTACCAGCCTTTCTACATCCTCTTCGGTCATCGCCGCAACGGTTACAGGATCGAAGTGGTGAAATGCCAGGCGATAGTTTTCCCGTTTCTTCAGCACCGTTATCCACGACAGCCCAGCCTGCTGGCCTTCAAGGCAGATCATTTCGAACAGCTTTTTACCATCGGTTTCCGGGACGCCCCATTCCTTGTCATGATAGGCAATGTATAGTGGATCCTGACTGACCCAGCCGCAACGCTGCATACTCTTCCTCGCTGTTTTTACTGGCGTAAAAATTTCATTCGGCCCGCCTTGACGCGCCCGCTAAAAAGACAATATTTAATACAGGGTCTCATGTGCCCGATATCCTTTAAACAATGACAATAATATCGCCGAATTCGGCTCTTTTCTGGAGTCGCGTTGATGATTATAAGAAACAGTAGTGGTCGTCAGAGGTTAACTCTGGCGAACGTCATCGTCTGTGCGCTGTTTGCCAATACGGCATATGGCTGGCAACAAGAATATATCGTTGATGCGCTGTCCGGTCATACGTCGGAACGCTATACATGGGACAGCGATCACCAACCACGTTATAACGACATTCTGGAAGAGCGCATTCGCTCCACCCAGAACGTGGCGGGGCCGGTGGTGAATCTGGCGGACCAAACGGCTCTGGATGCGACCAGCGGTATGAGCGTGGGCTGGAATTTTCCCCTTTCCCGTAAGGTGACGACGGGACCCGTCGCAGCCCTGCATTATGATGGTTCAGCCACCTCTACCTACAACGAATTTGGCGACAGTGTGACTTCGCTAACGCTGACCGATCCGATGTGGCATGCCAGCGTCAGTACCCTGGGCTGGCGGGTCGACTCGCAGTTTGGCGATGTACGGCCATGGGCGCAAATCAGTTATAACCAGCAATTTGGCGAGAATATCTGGAAGGCGCAATCGGGTCTCAGCCGCATGACGGCGGCGAGTCAGGATGGTAACTGGGTCGATGTTACTGTGGGTGCAGATATGCTGCTGAATCAGCATATGGCTGCCTATGCGGCACTTTCTCAGGCAGAAAACAGTACGAATAACAGCGATTATCTGTACACGATGGGAGTGAACGCCAAATTTTAACGAAAAAAAGCCTGGATAAAACATCTCTGTTACATGTTGGGATCAATAATCACACGCATTACAGCGATAGCGTGCACTAACTCCGGCAATAAAATTCAGTAACCCGACTTTTTGTCTCGTCATTCATTCCGCAATCCAGGCATTTCATTCCGTCCTGATGGCATTTCATGCCGTTTTCCCCAGGTCATAAAAGCGTTTCGGTATGGTTGTCGGCAGAGAATTTCCCATTTTGTATATGCAGGAAGACTGCCATGAAAACTTCTGATTATCAGCGTACCCGGTGGCTGACACTGATCGGCACCATCATTACCCAATTTGCATTAGGTTCTGTTTATACCTGGAGCCTGTTCAATGGCGCACTCTCTTCAAAGCTCGATGCACCGGTGAGTCAGGTTGCATTTTCCTTTGGTTTGCTGAGTCTGGGTCTGGCGATCTCTTCTTCCATCGCCGGGAAGCTTCAGGAACGTTTCGGTGTGAAACGCGTCACCATGGCATCGGGTATCTTACTGGGTGTGGGCTTCTTCTTAACCGCGCATTCTGACAGCCTGATTATGCTGTGGCTGAGTGCCGGTGTACTGGTTGGCCTGGCTGACGGTGCAGGGTACCTGTTAACCCTGTCCAACTGCGTGAAATGGTTCCCTGAGCGTAAGGGGCTGATTTCCGCCTTCGCCATCGGTTCTTACGGCCTGGGTAGCCTCGGTTTTAAATTTATCGACAGCCAACTGCTGAGCACTGTGGGTCTGGAAAAGACCTTTATGATTTGGGGCGCGATTGTACTGGTGATGATTGTCTTTGGCTCCACGCTGATGAAAGATGCGCCAAACCAGGAAGTTAAAGCCGTAAATGGCGTGGTAGAGAATGACTACACGCTGGCGCAATCCATGCGTAAACCACAGTACTGGATGCTGGCAGTGATGTTCCTGACGGCGTGCATGAGCGGGCTTTACGTGATTGGTGTCGCGAAAGATATCGCCCAAAGTCTGGCAAAAATGGATGTGGCAACAGCGGCGAATGCGGTAACCGTTATTTCTATCGCGAACCTGTCAGGTCGTCTGGTTCTGGGGATTCTGTCCGATAAAATCTCCCGTATTCGCGTGATCACCATCGGTCAGGTCGTTTCGCTGGTGGGTATGGCGGCGCTGCTTTTTGCTCCGCTGAATGAAGTGACATTCTTCGCAGCCATTGCCTGTGTCGCCTTCAACTTCGGTGGCACCATTACGGTCTTCCCGTCACTGGTGAGTGAGTTCTTCGGCCTGAATAACCTGGCGAAAAACTATGGGGTCATCTACCTGGGCTTCGGCATTGGCAGCATCTGCGGGTCAATTATCGCCTCGCTGTTCGGCGGTTTCTATGTCACCTTCTGCGTTATCTTTGCGCTGTTAATCATCTCGCTGGCGCTTTCTACCACCATTCGTCAGCCGCAGCGTAGCGTCTATACCGAGGCTCACGCCTGAATCTATTAGCGGTCTTATTTATACCCGGCGCATATATTTACAAAAATATATGCGCTGTTTGCATTCACCATAAGCACTTTTCTCCTCTCCTGTGGTCTACTTAGCCGCGCCCGTAGACATTTCATCTCTGCTGTTGTCGCATTTTCCCCTGTTTGGTCGATTGACCACTTCACAGGGTGTTTTTATCCCGATTCCCAGGGTTTTTTTGCATGAGATACATTAAATCGATGACGCAGCAAAAGCTTAGCTTCTTGCTTGCGATCTATATCGGTCTGTTTATGAACTGCGCAGTTTTTTATCGCCGCTTCGGCAGCTATGTGCAGGAATTTACCGCGTTGAAAGGAATCTCTGCGGTTGTTGAATTGGCCGGCACCGTGCTGGTTACCTTCTTTTTACTTCGTCTGTTGTCTCTGTTTGGTCGGCGAGCATGGCGCGTACTGGCTACCTTTGTGGTGCTGTGTTCCGCTGGTGCCAGCTATTACATGACCTTCCTGAATGTGGTCATTGGCTACGGCATTATTGCCTCGGTCATGACAACCGATATTGATTTATCAAAAGAAGTTGTCGGCTGGCATTTTATCGTGTGGTTGGTGTCGGTCAGCATTTTGCCGTTGCTGCTTATCTGGAGTAACCGCTGCCGCTATACCCTGCTAAAACAAATACGTACGCCAGGTATGAGATGGCGTAGTGTGGCCGTTGTTCTGTTGGCTGGTTTGATGGTGTGGGCGCCGATTCGTTTACTTGGAATACAGCAGAGATCAGTAGAACGGGAAACCGGTATTGATTTGCCCAGCTACGGTGGCGTAGTGGCAAATTCATATTTGCCTTCAAACTGGCTGTCCGCGCTGGGTCTGTATGCCTGGGCGCAGGTGGATGAATCTTCAGACAACAAATCGCTGATGAACCCGGCGAAGAAGTTTACCTATGTTGCGCCCAAAAACCTCGACGACACCTACGTGGTCTTTATTATCGGCGAAACGACCCGCTGGGATCATATGGGTATTTTTGGCTACGAGAGAAATACTACGCCAAGGCTGGCTCAGGAAAAAAACCTGGCCGCTTTCCGCGGATATTCGTGTGATACGGCAACCAAACTTTCGCTACGCTGTATGTTTGTTCGTGAAGGCGGAGCAGAGGAAAACCCGCAGCGTACGCTGAAAGAACAAAACGTCTTTTCCGTACTCAGCCAGCTAGGTTTTAATACCGATCTCTACGCGATGCAAAGTGAGATGTGGTTTTACAGCAACACGATGGCTGAGAACATCGCATATCGTGAGCAGATTGGCGCTGAGCCGCGTAACCGTGGCAAAACGGTTGACGATATGCTGCTGATCTCTGAGATGCAGCAATCAATCAAACCGGACGATAATGGTAAGCACCTGATTATCCTGCATACCAAAGGCTCGCACTTTAACTACACGCAGCGCTATACCCGTGAGTACGCCCAGTGGAAGCCGGAGTGTGTCAATGTTGACAGCGGTTGTTCGAAAGCGCAGATGATTAACTCATTTGATAACTCGGTGACCTATGTTGACCACTTTATCACCAAAGTGTTTGACCAGCTGCGCGATAAGAAAGCGATTGTGTTCTATGCTGCCGATCACGGTGAGTCGATTAACGAACGGGAGCACCTGCACGGTACGCCACGTAAAATGGCACCGCCAGAGCAGTTCCGCGTTCCTATGATGGTGTGGATGTCTGATAAGTATCTGGAAGACCCCGATCATGCGAAAGCCTTCGCCCACCTTAAGCAGGAGGCTGATATAAAGGTTCCGCGTCGCCATGTTGAACTGTACGACACTATTCTCGGTTGCCTCGGTTATACCTCGCCAAATGGCGGTATAAATGAGAATAACAACTGGTGTCATGTCCCGGACGACAAGAAGGCTGTAGTCCAGTAGTGGGCTGCTGACTTTCTCGCCGATCGAATGGCATTTTGATACTAAGGGATTGACGGGCGTGCAGCTGAGCAGTAAGATGCGCCCCGCATTCGGTGATTGGCGCAGCCTGGTAGCGCACTTCGTTCGGGACGAAGGGGTCGGAGGTTCGAATCCTCTATCACCGACCAAATTAGAAAAGCCCGCTCTTTGAGCGGGCTTTTTATTTTCCGGAATCCACGAGGATGAGAACCTCCGGGGGCAAGAGGTTCGACTCGAGCGGAGCGAGAGAACGTTGCGCCAGCAACGGCCCGCAGTGGCGAGTAATCCTCTATCACCGACCAAATTCAAAACCCTGCTCAGCGAGCAGGGTTTTTTGCTTTGTAGGCCTGATAAGCGCAGCGCCATCAGGCAAAATATTGCAGCATTTTGGCATCGCCGGATGGCGGCGCAGACGCCTTATCCGGCCTACAGGCTCAGTTTCATCCCGGCGTGTATGGTGTTATTCCAACCCCACCTTTGACCTTCATTTTATCTGCAAAAATTGTGCACCACTTCCCACTGACTGTTAACGATTCTGTGACATATTCCATTGCCTTTTTTTATATTTGCTTGAATCTTTTTTTGCGTTACTTATGGCTGAACCCAGCATTTTCCGCTGTGCGTTTTAACGTTCATGGTATTAATCGCTCAGATATGCAGCATGTGTTGAGAAAATTTTCATAATTTGCATAAATGTTAATCACTAAATGTTTCTGAATATGAAGATGTTTATTCTGGCATAGTGCGCGTAGCACAAATTTCCCTGCTGAAAATACCCGCTTGCACTTTTTTTAATCTTTGTTTGCCAATTCTCACCGTTGATGTAAATCGTGGTTACCTGTATTGACGTTTTCACATTCTGTTGACAGATTGTAGGGCATGAGGGGCATTTCATGGAGAATCTGCACTGCAACTCAGTCGCTTATGTGAACGGAATCCCCATCCTCTTAACGCCGACCCGGCCGGGTAAAAAACAAAAAAGGCCAGGCGGTGCAAACCCACTGCAAAGGGTAAAACAACAAACATCACATTTGGAGCAGAAGAATGAGTATTTCCTTGAAGAAGTCAGGGATGCTGAAGCTTGGTCTGAGCCTGGTGGCTATGACCGTCGCAGCAAGCGTACAGGCTAAAACTCTGGTTTATTGTTCAGAAGGATCTCCTGAAGGCTTTAACCCACAGCTTTTCACCTCTGGTACCACCTATGATGCCAGCTCCGTGCCGATCTATAACCGCCTGGTCGAGTTCAAAACCGGTACAACTGAAGTGATCCCGGGCCTTGCTGAGAAGTGGGAAATCAGCGAAGACGGTAAAACCTATACCTTCCACCTTCGCCCTGGCGTGAAGTGGCAGGACAACAAAGATTTCAAACCGACGCGCGATTTAAACGCCGATGACGTGGTGTTCTCTTTCGATCGTCAGAAAAATGCCCAGAACCCGTACCACAAAGTGTCTGGCGGCAGCTATGAATACTTCGAAGGGATGGGTCTGCCAGACCTGATCGCCGAAGTGAAAAAAGTGGATGATAAAACTGTTCAGTTCGTGCTGACTCGCCCGGAAGCACCGTTCCTGGCTGACCTGGCGATGGACTTCGCTTCTATTCTTTCCAAAGAATATGCAGACAACATGCTGAAAGCCGGTTCCCCGGAGAAAGTGGATCTGAACCCAATCGGTACCGGTCCGTTCCAGCTGCAGCAGTACCAGAAAGACTCCCGTATTCTGTATAAAGCATTCGAAGGTTACTGGGGCACTAAGCCTAAAATCGACCGTCTGGTCTTCTCCATTACGCCTGACGCTTCCGTGCGTTATGCCAAACTGCAGAAGAACGAGTGCCAGGTGATGCCGTACCCGAACCCGGCTGATATCGCGCGCATGAAGCAGGATAAAAATATCAACCTGATGGAGCAGGCCGGTCTGAACGTTGGCTACCTCTCTTTCAACACCGAGAAGAAACCGTTTGATGACGTGAAAGTTCGTCAGGCGCTGACCTACGCGGTGAACAAAGAAGCGATCATTAAAGCGGTTTATCAGGGCGCTGGCGTCGCCGCGAAAAACCTGATCCCACCAACCATGTGGGGCTATAACGACGACGTTAAAGACTACACCTACGATCCTGAGAAAGCCAAAGCGCTGTTGAAGGAAGCCGGTCAGGACAAAGGCTTTACCGTTGAACTGTGGGCTATGCCGGTACAACGTCCTTACAACCCGAACGCGCGCCGTATGGCGGAAATGGTTCAGGCTGACTGGGCGAAAATTGGCGTTCAGGCCAAGATTGTGACCTACGAGTGGGGCGAGTACCTGAAACGCGCCAAAGCGGGTGAGCATCAGGCTGTGATGATGGGCTGGACCGGTGACAACGGGGATCCGGACAACTTCTTCGCCACCCTGTTCAGCTGTGCGGCAGCGAAAGACGGTTCCAACTACTCTCGCTGGTGCTACAAGCCGTTTGAAGACCTGATCCAACCGGCGCGAGCGACCGACGATCACAACAAACGTATTGAACTGTACAAGCAAGCACAGGTTGTTATGCACGATCAAGCCCCGGCTCTGATTGTTGCTCACTCCACCGTGTATGAACCAGTGCGTAAAGAAGTAAAAGGCTATGTGGTTGATCCATTAGGCAAACACCACTTCGAAAACGTCTCTGTCGAATAATTAAAAGCAATCAAGGAAGCGCTGCGCCCCGGTATTGTGTAGGCCGGATAAGCGCAGCGCCATCCGGCGTAATGCTTTACCCACGATGCAGTTTGCGTGGGATAAGATTTGTGAGCAATACAGACTCACGGTTCCAGGCCGTGCGTCATTAGAGAGAATCCGGGTTATGTTGCAGTTCATTCTCCGACGTTTGGGACTCGTCATCCCCACGTTTATCGGTATCACTCTTCTCACCTTTGCCTTCGTCCATATGATCCCCGGCGATCCGGTCATGATCATGGCGGGTGAACGTGGGATCTCCCCTGAGCGCCACGCTCAATTGCTGGCTGAACTCGGTCTGGATAAACCGATGTGGCAGCAGTACCTCCACTATATCTGGGGGGTTATGCATGGTGATTTAGGTATCTCGCTGAAAAGCCGCTTACCGGTGTGGGAAGAGTTCGTGCCTCGCTTCAAAGCGACACTGGAACTCGGCGTCTGCGCGATGATTTTCGCCGTCGCAGTAGGTATCCCGGTGGGTGTTCTTGCTGCCGTTAAGCGCGGCTCTATTTTCGATCACACCGCCGTTGGCTTGGCGCTGACCGGTTACTCCATGCCTATTTTCTGGTGGGGCATGATGCTGATCATGCTGGTCTCCGTGCAGTGGAACCTGACGCCGGTTTCCGGTCGGGTGAGCGACATGGTGTTCCTTGATGATTCCAACCCCCTGACCGGCTTTATGCTAATCGACACCGCTATCTGGGGTGAAGAGGGCAACTTTATTGATGCGCTGGCGCATATGGTCCTGCCGGCAATGGTGCTGGGCACTATCCCTCTGGCGGTCATTGTGCGTATGACCCGTTCATCGATGCTGGAAGTGTTGGGTGAGGATTACATCCGTACCGCGCGCGCCAAGGGCCTGACCCGGATGCGTGTCATCATCATTCATGCTCTGCGCAACGCCATGCTGCCCGTTGTGACCGTTATCGGCCTGCAGGTCGGTACATTGCTGGCTGGGGCGATCCTGACTGAGACCATCTTCTCGTGGCCGGGTCTGGGACGCTGGCTGATCGATGCGCTGCAACGCCGCGATTATCCGGTAGTGCAGGGCGGGGTATTACTGGTCGCGACGATGATTATCCTCGTCAACCTGCTGGTAGACCTGCTGTACGGCGTGGTGAACCCGCGTATTCGGCATAAGAAGTAAGGGGCCATCATGTCACAGGTTACTGAAAATAAAGTTATTGCAGCACCGGTGCCCATGACCCCGCTGCAGGAGTTCTGGCACTATTTTAAACGCAACAAAGGCGCAGTTGTTGGGCTGGTGTACGTGGTGGTGATGATCCTGATTGCGGTCTTTGCCAACGTTCTCGCGCCGTACAACCCGGCAGACCAGTTCCGCGATACGCTGTTGGCTCCTCCGGCATGGCAGGAAGGCGGTTCCATGGCGCATCTGTTTGGTACTGATGATGTGGGCCGCGACGTGCTGTCCCGCCTGATGTACGGGGCGCGTCTGTCGCTGTTGGTTGGCTGTCTGGTGGTTGTACTCTCCTTGCTGATGGGCGTGGTTCTTGGGCTGATCGCTGGCTACTTTGGTGGAATTGTCGATAACGTCATCATGCGTGTGGTCGATATCATGCTGGCATTGCCGAGCCTGTTACTGGCGCTGGTGCTGGTGGCGGTATTTGGCCCCTCGATAGGCAACGCTGCGCTGGCGCTGACGTTTGTGGCATTGC
This sequence comes from Citrobacter sp. C6_1, assembly GCF_014596835.2. NCBI lineage: Bacteria > Pseudomonadati > Pseudomonadota > Gammaproteobacteria > Enterobacterales > Enterobacteriaceae > Citrobacter > Citrobacter sp. C6_1. The sequence continues at coordinate 194,401 of NZ_CP115031.1, forward strand.
CGCACTATGTGCGTCTGACGCGCGCCGCTGTGCTGGTGGAAGTTAACCGCGACTACGTCACCGCATCCCGCGTGGCGGGAGCCGGCGCGATGCGCCAAATGTTCGTCAATATTCTGCCTAACTGTCTTGCGCCGCTGATTGTTCAGGCGTCGCTTGGCTTCTCTAACGCCATTCTCGATATGGCTGCCCTCGGCTTCCTGGGGATGGGCGCACAGCCGCCGACGCCGGAGTGGGGCACCATGCTCTCTGACGTGTTGCAGTTTGCGCAAAGCGCCTGGTGGGTCGTGACCTTCCCGGGTCTGGCGATCCTGCTGACGGTGCTGGCATTTAACCTGATGGGTGACGGTCTGCGTGACGCGCTCGATCCCAAACTGAAGCAGTAAGAGGTTCGAGATGGCGTTATTAAATGTAGATAAATTATCGGTGCACTTTGGTGATGTGGGTTCCGAATTCCGCGCCGTGGACCGCATTAGCTACAGTGTGAACCAGGGTGAAGTGGTTGGCATTGTTGGGGAATCTGGTTCTGGTAAGTCCGTCAGCTCGCTGGCGATTATGGGACTGATTGACTACCCAGGCCGCGTGATGGCCGAAAATCTGGAGTTTAATGGTCGCGACCTGAAGCGCATCTCTGAGAAAGAGCGTCGCCAACTGGTGGGTGCGGAAGTAGCAATGATCTTCCAGGACCCGATGACCAGCCTTAACCCGTGCTACACCGTCGGCTACCAGATTATGGAAGCCATCAAGGTGCACCAGGGCGGCAACAAAAAAACGCGTATTCAGCGGGCGATTGACCTGCTGACGCTGGTGGGGATCCCCGATCCGGCCTCGCGCCTGGATGTCTATCCGCACCAGTTGTCCGGTGGGATGAGCCAGCGTGTGATGATCGCGATGGCGATTGCCTGTCGTCCGAAGCTGCTGATTGCCGACGAACCGACAACGGCGCTGGATGTGACCATTCAGGCACAGATTATCGAGCTGCTGTTGGAACTGCAGCAAAAAGAGAACATGGCGTTGGTCTTGATCACTCACGATCTGGCGCTGGTGGCCGAAGCGGCGCACAAAATCATCGTGATGTACGCTGGGCAAGTCGTGGAAACCGGGGCCGCACAGGATATTTTCCGCGCGCCGCGCCATCCCTATACCCAGGCGCTGCTGCGCGCGTTGCCGGAGTTTGCTCAGGACAAAGCGCGTCTGGCCTCGTTGCCGGGCGTGGTGCCAGGTAAATATGATCGCCCGAACGGCTGTTTGCTGAACCCGCGTTGCCCCTATGCGACCGACAAATGCCGCGCTGAAGAACCTGAACTGAACCTGCTGGAAGGCGGTCGTCAGTCGAAATGCCACTACCCACTTGATGATGCCGGGAGGCCTGGGCTATGAGTACGCAAAAGGCCGCCGCGCAACAGCCGCTGTTGCAGGCTATTGATCTGAAAAAACACTACCCAGTGAAGAAGGGCATGTTCGCCCCGGAACGCCTGGTGAAAGCGCTGGATGGTGTTTCCTTTACTCTGGATCGCGGTAAAACGCTGGCGGTGGTAGGTGAGTCGGGCTGTGGGAAATCCACCCTTGGCCGTCTGCTGACGATGATTGAAATCCCGACCGGCGGTGAGCTGTATTACCAGGGACAGGATTTACTCAAGCACGACCCGCATGCGCAGAAGCTGCGTCGGCAGAAAATCCAGATAGTATTCCAGAACCCCTACGGTTCCCTGAACCCACGTAAGAAAGTTGGGCAGATTCTGGAAGAGCCGTTGCTGATCAACTCCACGCTCAGCAAAGAGGAGCGTCGTGAAAAAGCGCTGGCGATGATGGCGAAAGTGGGACTGAAAACCGAGCACTACGACCGCTATCCGCATATGTTCTCCGGCGGTCAGCGTCAGCGTATTGCGATTGCCCGTGGCCTGATGCTTGACCCGGACGTGGTGATTGCCGATGAACCCGTTTCCGCGCTGGATGTATCCGTACGCGCGCAGGTGTTGAACCTGATGATGGATCTGCAGCAGGAGCTGGGGCTGTCCTACGTCTTTATCTCGCACGACCTGTCGGTAGTGGAACATATTGCGGATGAAGTGATGGTGATGTACCTGGGCCGTTGTGTGGAGAAGGGCACCAAGGATCAGATCTTCAATAATCCACGCCATCCGTATACGCAGGCGCTGCTTTCTGCGACACCGCGCCTGAATCCGGATGACCGCCGCGAGCGTATTAAGCTGACCGGCGAGCTGCCAAGCCCGCTGAATCCGCCACCGGGATGTGCGTTTAACGCCCGTTGCCGCCGTCGCTTTGGCCCTTGTACCCAACTACAGCCACAGCTGAAAGACTACGGCGGTCAACTGGTGGCGTGCTTTGCCGTTGACCAGGATGAAAACCCGCAGCAATAAACGTGGGTTATGACCCAATAACCGGAGCCTTGTGCTCCGGTTTTTTTATAATTCGTTTTTACTCCCACAATGTGAGTCCATTGGCAGAACATTATTCCATAGTGTCTAGAATGTAGTCAGGTTGGCTTTCGTCACAGAAATATCTACTTCGCAGTTGCTAACTACCAGGAGCAAATGTGGTCACGATACGCTGGGATATTAAAACAATTGATCGTCTGTCGATGGTTGAGGATGTCCTGAAGGAATTTTCCTGCTGTGATATCAATATCATCTCCATGAAAGTTACGCCTGGACGCATTCTGATTAAATCCTGGTGTCGCCAGTTGCAGGATATTTCCTGCGTACAATCCTGCTTAAGCCAGCGCGCTGATATTATTAACGTTGCTTATCTGTGCGAAGAGATAAGCGAACTGTCGATGTCTGAACCGGAACGTCCGCGTTATTTTTCTGACATTATTTGCAGCAGCCAGAGCATGCAACTGCTGATAGAAAAAGCGATCAGAATCGCGGATAGCAAATATACCGTTTTGGTTCGTGGTGAAACCGGAACTGGTAAGGAACTGCTTGCCCGGGCCATCCATAATTCCGGGCCACGGCGTTTTTATCCGTTTATTCCGGTTAACTGTTCAGCGCTTCCCGAGTCGCTAATGGAAAGTGAATTTTTTGGCTATGAGAAAGGAGCCTTCAGTGGTGCGGACTGTAAAGGCAAAAAAGGGCTGTTTGAAATGGCTGATAAAGGCACCCTTTTTCTGGATGAGTTTGGTGAAATGTCGCTGAGCTTACAGGCCAAATTGTTGCGTGTCCTTCAGGATGGGGGGATCCGTCGTGTTGGCGGGGCACAAACCATTCCGGTTAATGCGCGTATTATTGTGGCGACTAACGCGAATCTGGAAGAGATGGTGGAGCAACGTCTGCTGCGCGCCGATCTCTATTACCGCATCAACGTACTATCACTCACCATTCCACCTTTACGCGAGCGCCCGCAGGATATCAGTCTGCTGATCCGCCACTTTGTGCAGAAATACGCGAAGGAGTTCCAACGGCGAATTATTCTGGATAAAGCCTGTTTTGACGCTTTGCATCAGCACAGTTGGCCGGGTAACGTACGCGAGCTTGAAAACACGATTATTCGTCTGATGCTGATGGCCGAATCTGATGTTATAACCCGGGAAGACCTGGGGATGGCGAATCTGTCGTCAGGCGAATTGCGCCACACCCAACGTCCGTTTAAAGAACAGGTCCAGTACGCCGAGCGTCAGTTAATTGAGCAGATGGTGGAAGAGAATGTGTCGTCGCGGCATATTGCTAAGGCGCTGGGCGTATCGCATACCACGGTATTGAACAAAATTCGTAGCTACCAGCTTGAGAGCGTGAGTTAAGCGCCGCCAGACATTGACGGCGCTGTCATCGGGTTATTCAATCAGTTTTAACAGTGGTGACAGGCACAGTAAAACCCCATAGATCAGGATTAGCCAGGTTTTTAGCCCGCGCAGTTTTTCCAGTTGCGCCACTTTATAGATCAAGAAAAACGGAATAATACACGACACAATTCCATATAGCGGACTGCCTAACTGGAAGAACACCAGTACCGATACGCGAAACGATACCCAAATCACCAGCGTAATAACGATAAACGTGCAAATACCCAATGTAAGTACTAGTGGGTTTATTTTCTCAACATCAATTACACGGCTAAGTACGTTAAGGATAATCCCTTTAATCGCTTCATGGAAGCCCAGGTAAATACCGAAGAATGCGGTCAGAACAGCAAAGATATTCAATATCGTTGAGGTGATGTGAATAATCTGACCAGGAATGACCTGCGCCGCCAGAGCCAGTGCAGAAATATTCTGTTCGAAGGCTGAAACGGCCTCTTCGTGGCTAATCGAAAAGGTAAATGAGAATGAGAAAAACAGGATTACTGCAATCAACGTAATGTAGCTGATGCGGTGGGTACGAATGGCCATGCGCGTTGCCAGCACCCGGTCAGCCACCCGTTTGCGGTAGGCAATGTTCATGGGGTTCAGCACCTGAATAAACACCGCCGAGAAGAAGCAGAATGGGATAGTCAACAGCACATCGCGAAAGAAGACCGATGCTTCAGGAAAGGCGCTGATATTGCTGAAGTTCCAGTGAGGGACCATCGCAAAGCCGAAGATGATGATAATGCCGACTTTTACCACCACCATCGGACCGGAGATTTTGAACAGTAGTTTTTCTCCACCGGAAGCAATGGCGACCAGTACCGCAAAAATAGCGACTTTATAGATGATTGATTGCGAAAGGTCGGTATCGGTTAGCCCGAAGGTTTTTATATATGAGGCACTGTCAAAAACAACCGATAATGAATAGATGAATATTCCATGAATAATCATCAAAAAGTAAATTACACCGAGGAATACACCCCAGTTTTTTCCAAGGTAATGACTTATAATATCGGTGTAGTCATTGCAGGTTTCACTTTCGGATAATGTTTTTAAATAAATGTCCTGCACAATATACGTTGCCGGGTAAGCGATAATAAAGGCGACAATAAAAACCCAAATGCCGGTTAAGCCAATTTGTACCGGCATCAGAACTGTACCCGCACCAATTGCCATGCCGATGCACAGTAATACCCAGCCAAAATCGTATTTTGTAAACGGTATTTTCTTTGAGAATGGTACGGCGGTTGCTGTATTGTTGCTTAATTGTATTGTGTTGTCCTGCATAGAACCCCCTGCCCAAAATACCCGTTCTCCCCAAAAAAGGAGTGCGCGTATAGCCAGACTGTTGTGCCTTGATGCTCAACGACCTGAACCGAGCGTCGTCGGTTCAGGTCGTAATGGTCAGAATGTTGCCTTTCTGATGGCGTGTTCAAGGTCGTTAATAATATCTTCTGGATCTTCAAGACCGACAGAAAGACGGATAAGTCCGTCGGTAATACCTGCTTTAAGCCGTTCCTCAGGCGCAACGGGCGAATGTGTCATAGACGCTGGGTGCTGAATGAGGGTTTCGGTATCACCGAGACTGACCGCGAGGAGGCACAATTCTACAGAATTGATCATCCGTCTGCCAGCATCGAGGCCGCCGGCAATTTCAAAGCTGATAATTCCCCCTGGCAGGCTCATCTGCCGTTGGCCCAGCGCATACTGTGGGTGCGAAGTCAGACCTGGATAATACACGCGGGTAATGGAGGGATGTCCTTCCAGGAAACGGGCAATTTTTAGCGCGTTTTCACAGTGACGTTCCATACGAATGCCCAATGTTTTAACGCCGCGTAGGGTTAGCCAGGCGTTGAAAGGGCTCATACAGCCACCGGTAATATCCTTCAAACCGACAAACCGCGCCTGGTCGATAAACTCCTGTTTCCCGACAATGATGCCGCCAATCACATCACCGTGTCCGTTAATGTACTTGGTTACACTGTGAACCACGATGTCTGCGCCCAATTGCAGAGGCTGCTGACAATATGGCGACATAAAGGTGTTATCCACGACCAGCAAAGCGCCTTGCTGGTGGGCAATACCCGCCACTGTTTCGATATCAACCAATGAGAGCGTCGGGTTGGCGGGCGTTTCGATATACACAACTCTAGTTTCCGGGCGCATCGCGGCGCGGATTTCTTCCGGTTTCGCGGCGTCGACAAAACTCACGTTAATGCCGAACTTCGGCATGCTGTGCGACAGAAATGCGTGAGTACAGCCATAAATCGCGCTGGCGGAAACGATATGGTCGCCCTGTTGGCACAACGTCAGCAGCGTTGTGGTGATGGCGGAAATGCCGGATGCCGTTGCCAGCGCGGCTTCACCCCTTTCCAGAACTGCCAGTTTTTTCTCCAGCGCATCGGTGGTGGGGTTACCCAAACGGGTATAAATGTACCCGGACTCTTCGAGCGCAAAGCGGGCGGCACCCTGTTCGGCGCTGTCAAAAACAAACGTTGAAGTCTGGAAGATAGGCGTACTGAGCGCGCCGGTTGAGGGGTCGGGTTGTTGCCCCGCGTGAACGATCTGGGTATTGAATCCGTAAGTACGACAGTCAGACATGATATCTCCTTTAATTCGGAACAGAACAGCTCACACTCAAATAGCAATTGCTGTGCCAGAAAATTAAGATTTAAATATCAATGAATTAGATGGTTTTTGTTTCAGAGGAGCGTCAGGAAAGTTGCCAACTGGCAACAATCTTTCCAGTCATATCGAATTTGTAGCGCCGTAATTGCGAGGCTTCACGCAGAGTGGATGGCGCCGGGGTGCCAGGGCGAAAAGGTTACCGTAGAATCAGCAGCAAGCCGGGTTTACCCGGTGAGGCGCGATGTTGCGGGGGCTTGATCCCCGGCGGCATAGGTTGCTGGAAAGAGAAAACCCCCGCACGTTGTTCGGTATAAACCTGGCAACAAAACGGGGGCTAACTTGAACCTCAACAACTCAAGAATAGCCGCGAACAGTTGCCATTGCAACACAGGCGGCTATATTGTTAACACCAAGCTGTAATGTCCCCTTTGAACCATTCTAAAATGTCCCCAGACAATTCTCTGGGGGATTTTTCATGATCAAAGAGACTGTTACGATGAGCCATAAGGAACTCAACCGACTTCAGATTATTCAGGAGTCACTTACTCGCCATATTACTCAGGAACAAGCTGCGGCACGCATTGGCATTTCTATTCGGCAGGTTAAACGTCTGGTGCAACGTTATCGAAATGAAGGGTCTTCTGGTCTAGTTTCTCGCCGCCGTGGAAAGCGTCCCAATAATTCCTTTTCTATCGAATTCAGAGCAACAGTAATTTCACTCCTTAAAGGCAGCTACGCCGATTTCGGACCTACACTTGCGTGCGAAAAATTGCGCGAGATACACGGTTTATCTTTATCCGTTGAAACTCTCAGAAAGTGGATGGTAGAGGAGGGGCTATGGCGTGAGCGCCGTCGTAAAATTGCCCGTATTTATCAACGCCGCATGCGACGTCCATCCTACGGTGAACTGATCCAGATTGATGGCTCACCTCATGACTGGTTTGAAAATCGAGGCCCCAGATGCACACTGATCGTTTTTATTGATGATGCCACCAGTGCTTTGATGGCGCTGCGCTTCGCTCCAGCTGAAACAACCCGGGCTTATATGGAAACCCTCCGGGGTTACCTTAATGATCATGGCGTACCGCTGGCTCTCTACTCTGACAGGCACAGTATATTCAGGGTAAATAACCCGGAGCGGGAAGGTGAGTTGACTCAGTTCACTCGTGCGATAAAGACGCTGGGTATCGAGCCTATCCATGCCAACAGCCCGCAGGCAAAAGGGCGGGTTGAGCGCGCCAATCAGACTCTACAGGACAGGCTGGTCAAAGAAATGCGGCTTCAGGGTATCAGTGATATTGAAACAGCAAACGCATGGTTGCCGACCTTTATTGAAGCCTATAACAACCGGTTCGCTACGTCGCCTCGTACTGCTGATAACGCGCATCTTGATGTACACCATTCTGAAGAGGAACTGGGTTATATCTTCAGCCTGCAGGCGAAGCGCGTTCTGTCTAAAAACCTCACTTTCCAGTACAAAAGCAGTGCGTTTCAGGTACGCAGTGAGGGCCGGGGATATCGACTTAGGCATTCAGTTGTTACGGTATGCGAGAATTTTGACGGTGAAATTAAGGTTCTTTATGACGGGAAAGCGCTGGGCTGGGAAAAGTATGTTGATGGTCCGGAGCCTATACCACTGGATGATGAAAAGAGTGTCCATGAACGAGTGGATAATGCCCGCATTGATTTACGCTCAAAATACTATGTCAAACCTAAAGCTGACCATCCCTGGCTCACGCGCCGAACGCAAAGTCATCAGCAAGTGAAGCCCCCGAAATTACCCAAAAAGAAGTCTGATCCCGATAAAATAGATTGAAACCAGGAGCTATTCAGTTGAGTGCATATCCATTCATCGGGTAGATTCTTAAGTTGCGTTTCTGGCGTTCATTTTCGGGTGGTTTGTTACTTCTTTTACCGGGGATATGCCAGAAACGCTCTCAGCCCGTCTGAGCGGTACGCGTAATGAGGTGTTATGGTAAATCGTCTTAGTTAATGTCAGCAACGAGCGAGGAGCGGACGTTTACACCTCACGAACGAACTCAAATATAAAATTTTTCCAGTTATGCAGTGGCTATAAGGTATGTATTGACATGATATCTATGCCAAAATGAATTAAATTTAATCATTTACGGAGTATTGCAAATCATGGCTATTGTGTTTATTCCTGCCCTTGTTGTGCTGCTTGAAGCCAAAGAGAAGGACTTCGGACGAGAATTGACACGAGAGGATGTTGAGTCAATCCGTGATGATGCTACTGCTATTGAGTTACCTGCTGAGATTGCCAAGGACATGATCGAAAGCCGAGGCTATCCCGATATTGATGCGCAAAATGCCTGGGATGAGTGGTTACTATATAAAAAGACCATAAATTCTTAAGAGCATTGATGTGCTTCGAACAGAACTTCTCTAAATCGATCAACTATTCGGTAAAGGAATATTATGATTTTTGGTGATCCCTATCGCTTTGCAATCTGGATTGAATACGTTCCGCAGTGGGGCGATTCTATAAAGAATGGTTTTTTTTATTTCTTTTTGAACGGGAGTATGTATCCTAATGATATCCGCACATCGACCTTATTCGTTGATTATGATGATGTTATTGATTCTGAAAATGCTCTTATAGCTATGCCATGTGATGATGAAATATTTAATGCATCTACGGATAAAGCTTTTGAATATCTGTATAAAATGGCTTACCCACAGCCCACGTCAGAGGATGAATATCCTGATGGAATTTGTAAGTTCAATGCTTCACCCACGATCATTTTAGAATCTGGAGCATGTTTTTTTGCCGTTTCGAACAAAAATTTCGTTAGAATCTTAGGTGGTAAGGTATTTGAATTAGTCTCACATGGTGAGAGACGCGTTTGGCAAGATATAAAGCACCCTGTTATAGAAGATATAACTATAGAAAAAATCGAAATTAATAAAATAATTTCAAGCTTTAAGGAATATACCACTTCTTTATTACAAATAGATCGTTAATGACATTCAAGGGCTAGGGATTTTGCATTTAAACCACTTATATCCTCATCTGAGAAAATCACAGCGAGGGTGTTTGTAACGCCCAGTATTCAGCTTAAATATGCGCGAAATTCCTCTACTCAATGGGCACAAACCATGTTGCAAACTTCCTCTCCTGGCACGAATCGGACCGCCTGAAGCGCCGCGAGATCCGCTACGAGCGACGGTCAAAAGTAATAAATGCGATGGCCGAAAAATAAGCACATCAGTATGTATGTATGTATGTATGCTGAATTTAACCAAAAACATGCATAGTTTCCAATTGCTCTTTTTTCATTTCATTACAAGAGGATAAAAACTTATCTTTAAAATCTGGTGGGGGAGTTCTTAGTTGCTGAACTGCCGCTTTATTTACTTCTAACTCCCGTAATTGTGCAATTGTGCTTCTACGAATCGAGGAGAGAAAAAAATCCCCTGCATTTTCTTTATGACTCTCCAAATAATTAGTCAATATTTTAGACGATGCCTGAATTGCTTTTTCCTCAGAAAAACCCAAAGTAAAGCGAGAGTAGATGACATTGTATTGGTATAGGCATGCTGCTTCAGCCATTTGTTTAGCTTGCTCCCCCGGGAAGGGTTGATTTGCCCACGATTGGGAAGTGATGAGCAATATAAGCAGTAACAATTGTTTTTTCATGTGTAGAATCCCTACCATTGTGAATGCAATATTTAAACCTATCAAGCCTGGCTTTGACAACAACCGCTAACCTGCTCCTCGTTGACCAACTAAGACTGTTGTTCTCCACGTCCACTCCTGGCATAAAGCGGACAGTAATCGCCTTTCTGATGTCTCGATTTCAGACTACCTTTGTAGCTTGCTATAAGCATTTTGTGGTGCAATAATTGTAATGACATTTGTAATTACAACAGAGGTAAGACATGGGTAGCATTAACCTGCGTATTGACGATGAACTTAAAGCGCGTTCTTACGCAGCGCTTGAAAAAATGGGTGTTACTCCCTCTGAAGCGCTTCGTCTCATGCTTGAATATATCGCTGACAATGAACGTTTGCCGTTCAAACAGACACTCCTGAGTGATGAAGACGCTGAACTCGTGGAGATAGTGAAAGAGCGTCTTCGCAATCCTAAGCCAGTACGTGTGACTCTGGATGAGCTCTGATGGCGTATTTACTGGATTTTGACGAGCGCGCACTAAAGGAATGGCGAAAGCTGGGTTCGACAGTACGTGAGCAGTTGAAAAAGAAGCTGGCTGAAGTACTTGAGTCACCCCGGATTGAAGTGAATAAGCTTCGTGGTATGCCTGATTGTTACAAGATTAAGCTCCGGTCTTCAGGCTATCGCCTTGTATACCAGGTTATAGACGAGAAAGTAGTCGTCTTCGTGATTTCTGTTGGGAAAAGAGAACGCTCGAAAGTGTATAGCGAGGCGGTCAAACGCATTCTCTGAAACAAAGCAGGACATCTCTGTTTCGCAGTGAAGGTGCCACTTCTACTTTGCGTTGACACACAGGCGGCTATATGACGCTCATGCAACTGGGCACAGCCTTCTGGCACGATCTGGCAGCACCGATCATCGCTGGCATTATCGCCAGCCTGATTGTGAACTGGCTACATAACCGGAAGTAATGTGCTTCATGGGGGTCTGCCTGCCGTAATGGCAACATGCGCCCGAACCAGGCCGCAGGATTTAATCTTGCGGCCTTTTTCGCGTTAAATGCAGATAAATCTCGTCGCCAGGTGCCTATCCTGTCGCGATAATGCACGCTGGGAAGTTTTCAGATACCGCCTCTCTTAATACCGCTACGATGGGGTATACTCTGACGGCAGTTTTTGTCTATCCGTGGAGAGTCAGTTTGCGTGTCAGTCGCTCGTTAACAATTAAGCAGATGGCGATGGTTGCGGCCGTTGTCATGGTGTTTGTTTTTATTTTTTGCACCGTTTTGTTGTTCCATTTGGTTCAGCAGAACCGCTATAACACGGCTACGCAACTGGAAAGCATCGCTCGCTCCGTCCGTGAACCTCTGTCGGCCGCCATCCTGAAGGGGGATATCCCCGAAGCGGAAATGATTTTAAGCCGTATCCAGCCCGCTGGCGTGGTCAGCCGCGCGGATGTGGTACTGCCCAACCAGTTTCAGGCATTGCGGATGAGCTTTATCCCTGAACGCCCCGTTCCGGTTCCGGTGACCCGACTGTTTGAACTGCCGGTGCAGATTTCGCTCCCGGTCTATTCTCTTGAGCGCTCTGCCAACCCACAGCCGCTGGCGTATCTGGTGTTACAGGCGGATTCATACCGCATGTACAAATTCGTGACGAGCACGCTTTCAACGTTAGTGACCATTTACTTACTTTTGTCGTTAATCCTGTCGGTAGCCATTTCCTGGTGCATTAACCGCCTGATTGTGCACCCGTTACGTAAAATTGCTCGCGAACTGAACGATATTCCGCAGCAGGATCTGATCGGCTATCAACTGGCATTGCCGCCTATGCATCAGGATGATGAGATTGGGATGCTGGTGCGTAGCTACAACCTGAATCAGCAACTGGTCCTGCGCCACAGTGAAGAGCAGAACGACAATTCGATGCGCTTTCCGGTCTCTGAACTGCCAAATAAGACGTTCTTAATGGGGCTACTTGAGCAGATTGTTACTGGCCCGCAAACAACTGCGCTGATGATTGTCACCTGTGAAACCCTGCGTGATACCGCCGGCGTATTGACCGAGACCCAGCGGGAAATCCTGCTGTTGACGCTGGTTGAGAAACTGAGATCGGTGCTGGCACCCAGAATGGTGCTTACTCAGGTAAGCGGTTATGACTTCGCGATTATCGCGCACGGTGTGAAGGAACCCTGGCATGCAATCACATTAGGTCAGCAAGTACTCACTATCATGAATGAACGGTTGCCCATTCAGGGTATTCAGCTACGCCCGAGCTGCAATATTGGGGTGGCAATGTTCTACGGCGATTTGACGGCGGAACAGCTATACAGTCGCGCGCTATCAGCAGTGCTAACCTCGCGTCGCAAGGGTAAAAACCAGATCCAATTCTTTGATCCGCAGCAAATGGAAGAAGCACAGCAGCGTTTGACCGAAGAGAACGACATTCTGACCGCGCTTGATCACCAGCAATTTGCGCTGTGGATGCAACCGCAGGTAGAGATCGCCAGCGGCAAGATGTTGAGTGCCGAAGCTTTATTGCGGATGCAGCAGGCAGACGGAAGCTGGGAATTACCTGAAGGGTTAATCGACAGGATTGAATCCTGTGGTCTGATGGTGACGGTTGGATATTGGGTGCTGGAGGAGTCTTGTCGCCAGCTTGCGGCCTGGCAGGAACGTGGTCTGATGTTACCGCTGTCGGTGAATCTGTCTGCGCTACAGCTGATGCACCCCAGTATGGTGTCGGATCTGCTGGAATTGCTAAACCGCTATCGTATTAAGCCCGGCACGTTGATTCTGGAAGTTACCGAAAGCCGGCATATAGATGATCCAAACGCCGCTGTCGCTATCCTGCGTCCGCTGCGCAATGCGGGGGTACGCATTGCGTTGGATGATTTTGGTATGGGCTATGCGGGTCTGCGGCAGTTGCAGCACATGAAGTCACTGCCAGTTGATGTGCTCAAAATCGATAAGATGTTTGTTGAAGGCCTGCCAGAAGATAGCAGTATGATTTCTGCCATTATTCAGCTGGCTCATAGTCTCAATTTGCAAATGATTGCGGAAGGCGTTGAAACCGAAGCGCAACGCGACTGGTTATCACAGGCAGGGGTAGAAGTCGCGCAAGGATTCCTGTTTGCACGTCCGGTTCCGGCAGATATCTTCGAAGAACGCTATTTAGCGAAGGAATCAGCTGATTACAAAAGTTAAAAAAGGTAGCGCTTGTGCGAGCCAGTTCAAAATTTTTAACAAATTTGTATCAATTATGATCCAGGTGCATTTCTGTCATGTTGTGTGGGTGTTACTTTAAGGCCGCAGGTTAAACAAAACCTTACAAGACCTGTGGTTTTTACTTTAAGGACACCCTATGAAACCCTCTATCTTCAAAAGCCTTTACTTTCAGGTCCTGACAGCAATTGCCATTGGTATCCTCCTTGGCCATTACTACCCTGAATTAGGCGCCCAAATGAAACCGCTTGGCGACGCGTTCGTTAAGCTCATTAAGATGGTCATCGCACCTGTTATCTTCTGTACTGTCGTTACCGGCATTGCAGGTATGGAAAGTATGAAAGCAGTAGGCCGCACAGGTGCGGTTGCACTGCTTTATTTTGAAGTGGTTAGTACGATTGCGCTGATCATTGGTCTTATCATTGTCAACGTGGTGCAACCCGGTGCGGGGATGAACGTCGATCCGGCAACGCTGGATGCCAAAGCGGTGGCGATTTACGCCGAGCAGGCAAAAGACCAGGGGATCGTGGGCTTCCTGATGGATATTATCCCAGGTAGCGTCATCGGCGCGTTCGCCAGCGGCAACATCCTGCAGGTATTGTTGTTCGCGGTGATGTTTGGTTTTGCTCTGCATCGTCTGGGCAGCAAAGGCCAGATGATTTTCAACGTAATTGAAAGTTTCTCGCAGGTTATTTTCGGCATTATCAACATGATCATGCGCCTTGCGCCGATCGGTGCTTTCGGCGCTATGGCCTTTACCATCGGTAAGTATGGCGTCGGAACGCTGGTGCAACTGGGTCAGTTGATTATCTGCTTCTACATTACCTGTATCCTGTTTGTGGTCGTGGTTCTGGGCTCGATTGCCCGCGCAACCGGCTTCAGCATCTTTAAGTTTATACGCTATATCCGTGAAGAACTGCTGATCGTTCTGGGGACCTCTTCTTCCGAGTCAGCGCTGCCGCGTATGCTTGATAAGATGGAAAAACTGGGCTGCCGGAAGTCCGTCGTTGGTCTGGTTATTCCCACCGGCTACTCGTTTAACCTTGATGGAACATCGATATATCTGACGATGGCGGCGGTGTTTATCGCGCAGGCCACCAATAGTCATATGGATATCTTCCATCAGATAACCCTGTTGGTGGTGCTGCTGCTCTCCTCGAAAGGTGCAGCGGGCGTGACCGGAAGTGGTTTTATCGTGCTGGCAGCGACAATTTCCGCAGTAGGGCATCTGCCGGTAGCGGGTCTGGCGCTCATCCTGGGTATTGACCGCTTTATGTCTGAAGCGCGTGCGCTGACTAACCTGGTCGGTAACGGTGTGGCAACGGTCGTTGTGGCTAAGTGGGTGAAAGAACTGGACCACAAAAAGCTTGATGATGTGCTGAATAATCGTGCGCCGGATGGCAAAACGCACGATTTATCCTCTTAATCTCGTCACTTATGCCCGTAGTCCCTTCCAGGACTGCGGGCGTTTGCGCATAATTACCCCCTGTGCCTGAAACTGTCTGTTCGACGGTTTCGGGATTTTTTCACTTCTTCCGTGACATTTTTATGTTCTTGCGGTCTAACACGAAGTGTTTTTAACGTCATATTCAGAGGGTCCTTCTCAGGGCTGTCTTTTTATTACCAGGATAGTTGATCAGGGGTTCACATGCAGGGCACAAAAATTCGACTTTTAGCGGGCGGCTTGCTGATGATGGCCTCTGCCGGCTATGTGCAGGCAGATGCGCTCCAGCCTGACCCGGCGTGGCAACAGGGCACGCTGGCGAATGGTCTCCAGTGGCAAGTGTTAGCCACCCCCCAGCGCCCCAGCGACCGTATTGAGGTTCGCCTGCTGGTAAATACCGGTTCACTCACCGAAAGTACGCAACAGAGTGGTTTTAGCCATGCGATCCCACGTATCGCGCTGACGCAAAGCGGTGGCCTTGATGCCACGCAAGCCCGTTCTCTGTGGCAGCAGGGGTTTGATCCTAAACGCCCCATGCCGCCCGTTATCGTTTCCTATGATTCCACGCTGTATAACCTTAGCTTGCCCAATAGCCGGAATGACCTGCTGAAAGAGTCGCTCTCATATCTGGCGAATATCTCCGGCAAGCTGACCATTACCCCTGAAACGGTTAACCATGCGCTGAGCAGCGAAGATATGGTGGCAACATGGCCGACGGATACCAAAGAAGGGTGGTGGCGTTATCGTCTGAAAGGCTCCACGCTGTTAGGGCACGATCCCGCCGATCCGCTGAAAAAGCCGATTGATGCAGCAAAAATTCAGTCGTTCTACCAGAAATGGTATACCCCGGACGCAATGACGCTAATTATCGTCGGTAACGTTGACGCGCGTAGCGTGGCTGAGCAAATCAATAAAACCTTCGGTGAGTTAAAAGGAAAACGTGAAACGCCTGCGCCAGTACCGACGCTTTCGCCGCTGCGTGCAGAAGCCGTGAGCATTATGACCGATGCGGTACGCCAGGATCGCCTTTCCATTATGTGGGATACGCCGTGGCAGCCCATCCGTGAATCTGCCGCGCTGTTACGTTACTGGCGCGCGGATTTAGCCCGTGAGGCGCTGTTCTGGCACATTCAGCAGGAGCTGAGTAAAAACAATACCAAAGACATTGGTCTTGGCTTTGATTGTCGGGTGCTATTCCTGCGTGCGCAGTGCGCCATCAACGTTGAGTCGCCGAACGATAAGCTGAACGCGAACCTCGGTACGATTGCGCGTGAGCTGGCCAAAGTGCGCGATAAGGGCTTGCCGGAGGAAGAGTTCAATGCGCTGGTAGCGCAAAAGAATCTGGAGCTGCAAAAGCTGTTTGCCACCTATGGCCGCACCGACACCGATATCTTGATCAGCCAGCGTTTGCGTTCGTTGCAAAACCAGGTTGTGGATATTGCGCCGGAACAGTATCAGCGTTTACGCCAGAACTTCCTTAATGGCCTGAGCGTTGAGATGCTGAACCAGGATCTGCGTCAACAACTGTCGCAAGATATGGCGTTAATTCTGCTGCAACCGAAGGGTGAGCCTGAATTCAATATGAAGGATCTGCAGGCGACATGGGATAGCATTATGGTGCCGGTTACCGCAGCGGCAACGTCGGTTGAAACGGATGAATCACATCCTGAAGTGACGGATATCCCGCCGGTACAATAATCTGTAGGCCAGATAAGGCGGTTACGCCGCCATCCGGCATTGGAGATGCCGGGGGCGCTTCGCTTGCCCGGCCTACGGTATGCAGACCGGATAATCGACGTTATTGCGGCATGGTGTCGCGTGGGATAATCGCTCCGCGATGCTGAATAACGGTGCTTGCTGTCAGGTGGCCGCGTTTTGCGGCATCAACGGCATCACCGCCGGTCAGACGTACCGCCAGATACCCTGCGCTGAAGGAGTCTCCCGCAGCGGTGGTATCGATCACCTTCTCTTTCGGCAGTTTTACGGCCGGGACATCGATGAGTTCTTCACCAGTGATGGAAACCAGGCAAGAGTCTGCGCCGCGCTTCACTACCACTTCCTGCACGCCAGCCGCGTGAGTGCGAGCCATCACCTCGGCAACAGGTTTTTCACCCCACAGCGCGTCTTCATCATCCAGCGTCAGGAACGCGATATCGGTGCATTCCAGCATCTGCTGATACACCTGCTGCGTCTCTTGTTTGCTGCTCCACAGACGTGGGCGGTAGTTATTGTCAAAAATGACCTTGCCGCCGTTGGCGCGACACTCGCGCAGCAGCGACAGCAGTTTGTCACGGCTGGCCGGGCTTAAAATCGCCAGGCTGATTCCGCTCAGGTACAGGTAGTCGAATGTCGCCAGCGTTTTGCAAATGGCGTCGGATTGTTCGCTCTCCAGCCAGAATTTCGCCGCCGCTTCATTACGCCAGTAATAGAAGGTGCGTTCGCCAGTACTGTCAGTCTCAATGTAATAGAGACCCGGCAGACGGTTTTCCATACGCTGGGTTAATGACGTATCGACGTTTTCGCCCTGCCAGGATTCCAGCATTTGCTGGCTGAAACTATCAGTGCCCAGCGCCGTGACGTAATGTACGGAAAGGGCCGCAGAATCGACCTGACGGGCAATATAAACGGATGTATTCAACGTGTCGCCACCGAATCCGCGCTGAACGTCAGCGCCTTTCTGTGACAGCTCAATCATGCATTCGCCAATCACGGCAATCTTCCTGGACATAGTCGTAACCTGCTCTGAAAAAATTAGCGCTAGTGTGCGCTGTGGGTGTTAAGTGGTCAACTATATTAAAACAACGTTCCATTATTTTTTTGAGCCAGAACGTGTTCTGTGTCGTTTTTGCCGCTGTTTTTATTTTGCGTACTGCTGAACGTAAAGTTCTGCGCCTGAGCGCCGATAACCTTTGACGAGTCCGGTCAGTCACACTCTTATTTACAGGACACCTCAGATGATAAAGCAGGTCACCCAGCAGCTAATTACGCCAGATGCGAGTATCGAATGCTTGCAGGAGCGACGCTATTGGCTGCAGTGCGAGCGTGCTTACACTTATCAGCCCATTTACCAGACCAATGGTCGGCTGATGGCCGTCGAGCTGCTAACCGTCGTGAGCCATCCTGATAACCCTGCTCAACGCATTGCGCCAGACCGTTATTTTGCTGAAGTTGCTGTTCGGCATCGCGTTGAGGTAGTGAAAGAGCAGCTTGAACAACTTGAACTGAAAAGTGATTTTTTCAGAGCCCACGATCTGCTGGCCTCCGTCAATGTCGATGGCCCGACGCTCATTGCGATGCGCCAGGACCCCGAGATCCTGAAAATCATTGAATGCCTGCCCTGGTTACGCTTTGAGTTGGTAGAGCATATCCGCTTACCGAAGGGATCGTCATTTGCCTCGATGTGCGAGTTCGGCCCGCTCTGGCTGGATGATTTTGGTACCGGGATGGCCAATTTCTCGGCCCTTAGCGAAGTGAGCTACGACTACATTAAAGTGGCGCGGGATCTGTTTGTCATGCTGCGTCAGACGCCGGAAGGCCGTAACCTCTTCACTTTGCTGCTCCAGCTTATGAACCGCTATTGCCGTGGCGTGATTGTCGAAGGTGTTGAAACCCTGGAAGAGTGGCGCGATGTGCAAAACTCACCGGCTTTTGCTGCTCAGGGCTATTTCCTCTCTCGTCCGGTACCGCTGAGTACCCTTGAAGAGGTGATTCTGTCGCTTTGATGCGGATGTAGCGTGCCTCCTTTTCGCCCTGCTGGACTATCTTTAGGACTGGCAAGGGAGGAAGTCAGGAGGAAAACATGACAAAAACAAGCAAAATAGCTATATCTACAGTAGGGTTTTTCTTGTTGCTGATCGTCGTGCTCATCATTGTGATTGCGACATTTGACTGGAACCGGCTCAAACCGACCATCAACCAGAAAGTCTCTACTGAACTCAACCGTCCATTCGCCATACGCGGTGATCTGGGCGTCGTCTGGGAACGCCAGAAGCAGGAAACCGGCTGGCGCAGTTGGGTTCCGTGGCCGCATGTTCATGCTGAAGATATTATCCTCGGCAACCCGCCAGATATTCCCGACGTCACAATGGTACATCTCCCCCGTGTTGAAGCGACGCTTGCCCCGTTGGCGCTGCTGACAAAAACCGTCTGGTTACCGTGGGTCAAGCTGGTGAAACCCGATGCGCGGCTCATTCGGCTGTCGGAGGAAAACAACAACTGGACCTTTAACTTTGCTGGGGATGAAAAACGCGATCCCAATGCGCCGCCACCCGCGTGGTCTTTCAGGCTGGATAACATTCTGTTCGATCAAGGGCGGATCGCCATTAACGATAAGGTGACGAAGTCGGAGCTTGAGATCCTGGTCGATCCACTAGGCAAGCCGCTACCGTTTAGCGAAGTGACAGGCACCAACAGCAAAGAAGGGGGCACCAGCGTTGAGGATTACATTTTTGGTCTGAAAGCCCAGGGCCGCTACAACGGTGAGCCGCTAACCGGAACGGGAAAAATTGGCGGAATGCTGGCGCTGCGCGGCGAAGGAACCCCTTTCCCGATTCAGGCTGATTTCCGTTCGGGCAATACGCGCGTGGCGTTTATGGGCACGATAAACGATCCGATGAATATGGGTGGGGCGGATCTGCGGCTGAAATTCTCGGGAGATTCGCTAGGGGATTTGTATGATTTGACCGGCGTGCTGCTCCCGGATACACCACCGTTTGAAACTGACGGGCGTCTGATTGCGAAAATTGATCCGGAAAAATCCTCTGTTTTTGATTATCGCGATTTCAATGGCCGCATTGGCGACAGCGATATTCACGGAACGTTGACCTATACCACCGGTAAACCGCGACCCATGCTGAAGGGGGACGTTGAGTCGCGCCAACTGAGGCTGGCAGATTTGGGGCCGCTGATCGGTGTGGATTCAGGCAAAGGGGCGGAGCGGGTAAAACGCGCTGAGCAGCGTAAAGGCGAGAAGAACGTCCAGCCAGCGGACAAGGTCTTGCCGTATGACCGATTTGAAACCGACAAATGGAACGTGATGGACGCCGACGTACGTTTCAAAGGGCGGCGTATCGAACACGGCAGTAGTCTGCCGATTAGCGATCTCTCCACTCATATCATCCTGAAAAATGCCGACCTGCGCCTACAGCCGCTGAAATTTGGCCTCGCGGGGGGCAGCATTGTCTCCAGCATCCACCTGGAAGGGGACAAAAAGCCGATGCGGGGGCAGGCGGACATTCAGGCTCGCCGCCTGAAGCTAAAAGCGCTGATGCCGGATGTGGCGCTGATGCAGAAAACGCTCGGTGAGATGAACGGTGACGCCAGGTTGAGCGGTAGCGGAAATTCAGTGGCTGCGCTGCTGGGTAACAGCAACGGTAACCTGAAGTTGTTGATGAATGATGGATTGGTCAGTCGCAATCTGATGGAGATCGTTGGGCTGAATCTGGGCAACTATATCGTCGGACAGATATTTGGTGATGATGAGGTGCGGGTAAACTGCGCGGCAGCGAATCTGGATATTGTTAACGGGGTTGCGCGTCCACAAATTTTTGCTTTCGACACCGAAAACGCGGTCATCAATGTCACCGGTACGGCAAGCTTTGCATCGGAGCAACTGGATTTAACCATCGACCCGGAGAGCAAGGGTATTCGTATTATTACCCTGCGTTCACCGCTGTATGTTCGCGGGACATTTAAGAACCCACAGGCCGGGGTAAAAGCTGGGCCGTTGATTGCACGCGGTGCGGTGGCTGCCGCGCTGGCAACGCTGGTTACGCCAGCGGCGGCGCTGCTGGCGCTAATTTCTCCGTCAGAGGGGGATGCGAATCAGTGCCGGACGATCCTGTCGCAGATGAAGAAGTGATGAGAGCGCCGGATGCGGCGTAAACACCTTATCCGGCCTACGGGGGATTGCAGTCTGTAGGCCTGATAAGCATAGCGCCATCAGGCAATCAAATTACAGCGATTGATGCCGTGTCTCATGGGTTAACAGCAGGGCGACCAGGGTTAACGCTGCCATTGATGCCAGATAGGTTCCTACCGCCGCCAGACCGTAGTTCCCCTGCAGCCATGCGGCAATATAAGGGGCAACAGAGGCACCGAGAATCGACGAGACGTTATACGAGAATGATGCGCCCGTGTAGCGAACTTCGGTCGGGAACAACTCCGGCAGCAGTGCCCCCATCGGGCCGAATGTCAGCCCCATCAGGCTCAATCCCAACAACAGGAAAGCGAACACCAGCACCGGGTTACCGGAACCCAGCAACGGCTTAAAGGCAAACAGTGCAAACAAAATGATAAGCGTGGTGATGATGAGCATGCTTTTGCGACGACCAAACGCATCGGCCAGCAGACCTGCCACTGGTACCATAACGCCAAAACCAATCACCGCCATCATCAGCATCCACAACACTTCATTACGCGGCAGGCCAAGCCCTACGGGGGCTGCGGCGGTACTGAACGTCATCGAGTAGACGGTCATAATATAGAACAGCGTATAGGTCGCCAGCATGATGAACGTGCCGAGGATGGTTACGCGAACATGCTTTGTCAGCAGAGTGCCCAGCGGGATTTTTACCTGCTTTTTCGCTGCGGCGACTTTGGCAAATACCGGCGATTCGTGGAGCGAAACACGGACGTACAGACCGATAATGACCAGTACGGCAGAGAAGATGAAAGGTACGCGCCATCCCCAGCTCATAAATTGCTCATCGGTCAACAGCCAGGAGAGCAGCAGGAACGTGCCGTTAGCGAAGAAGAAACCGATAGGCGCACCCAACTGCGGGAATGAACCGTACAGCGCGCGTTTACGCGGTGGCGCGTTTTCCGTCGCCAGCAGTGCAGCACCGCCCCATTCACCTCCCAGGCCTAAACCCTGGCCAAAACGCGCCAGCGCCAGCAGCAACGGGGCGAAAATGCCGATGGTTTCATAACCCGGTAGCAGACCGATGACGACCGTTGAAATCCCCATGGTAAGCAGTGAAGCAACCAGCGTGACTTTACGTCCAACACGATCGCCGAAATGGCCGAATACGGCGGAGCCGATCGGGCGAGCCACGAAGGCGATAGCAAAGGTAGCCAGCGATTGTAACGTTGCCGCCGCGGGGTCACCCTGCGGGAAGAAGATGTGGGGGAACACGATCACCGCCGCGGTCGCGTAAATATAGAAGTCGAAGAACTCAATGGCAGTGCCGATGAGTGAAGCGACGACGACTTTATTGCGCGAATTGACCGGGGCGTGTTCCTGTTCGTTATCGAGTGTTGTGGCGGTTGCTTGCATAATATTTTCTTATTTTGGGTCGAACGAAAGGTCATATTACGCACAGCAAAAGAGACATTTCAATCTGTAACAAACGCTGAGTCTGGTCAAAATAAAGTCAAAAAGGGGATAATTTTTATGCTGGCGTTTTCACTTCTATGAAATGCTTCACATAATTTAAAACCTGGATGATAAAACTGGTTTTGGGTTAAATAAAAGTTACAGGTTGGATTTATTCACTAAATCGGTGAAAGCAGGCGGCATTATAATTGCCGGATGGCGCTGCGCTTATCCGGCCTACAAAACTCACCCGTAGGCCGGATAAGACGCATGCGTCGCCATCCGGCAATTCACAACTCATCCGGCGGTGGCTATTGCGTTTTCCCCGGCATGCGCGGGTCATCTTTGTATTCAGCGGTGGCAATCCAGGCTGCGCAGAACAAGGTCAGACGGGCGAAGAAGTAGAAAAATGCCATCAGCCCAAGTACAGAGCCAAATGCTGCGCCCGACGGTGATTGCACCAACGATGGCAGCGTATACGTCATAATCATTTTGATCGCTTCAAAGCCCAGCGCGGCGATAAATGTGCCACGAATCAACGCTCTCTTGCGTGGACGATGGCGCGGCAGACGCCAGAAAATCCAGAAGAACAGCAAATAGTTGGCGAAAATGGAGATCGTCAGGCCAATCAATCGCCACGCGGGTTTCAGCCATTCAATACCGTCGAGATACAGTGCCGAGATGATCATTTGCTGGGCAGAACCGGCAATGGAGGTAATCGACAGCGTAACGATCAGCGCAATCAGTAATCCAATCAATGAGACAAAATCACGCAGGTATTTAACCCATATTTTTTCCTGATCCTGCGGTGTGCGTTCCCAGACGTCCCGCGACTGTGCACGAATAGCTTCACGCAGGTTTCCCATCCAGTTAATACCAGAGTAGAGGGCGATGCCAAGTCCCACCAGACCCACGGTGGTACGTTGCTGAACGGCAGTATTGATGGTGTTTTTCAGCGTCGAGGCCAGCGTCGGATCGCTAACGTTGAGCAATATTTTGCTGAAGATATCCTGTAATAACGTGGGGTGTGAGGCGAGAATAAAACCGGCCGCCGCAAACGACACCATCAGGATAGGGATCATCGACAGGAACGAGAAATACGTGATGGCTGCGCCAAACTGATTCCCCATTCGGTCATTAAAACGCTCTGCTGCGCGGATCAGGTGGGCGATAACAGGTTGACGTTGAATTTTATCTGCGAAGGTTATGGCCGTTTTCAGCGCCTGGTTCGCTGTGGCGTTTTTCACCGGCGTTGTGGTGGTTTGCTGTTGTTCAGGCGTAGGGTGCTTTGCGTCGTGTTCCTGCGTCATCCGATCGGTAGTCCTTATTTTGTTTACTCATGACATTATAGCCGCTCACACCCACTTCCCGAAAAATGGGCTAATCCACATAGTCTTTCATCACACCGGTCAACCATTCCATGAACAGATGTACCCGGCGGGAAAGGTTACGGCGATGTGGATAGAGCAAAGAAACGGGCATGGGTTCGGCCCGATATTGCGGCAACACTTCAACCAGCGTACCGGCGCGAAGGGCTTCACGCACCCCGACGCGTGGTACCTGAATAATGCCCAGCCCGGCAAGGCATGCGGCATGATAGGTTTCGGTGCTGTTCACCGTCAGCATGCCGCCGGTTTTGACCCATTTAGCGCCGCTGTCTGTTGCCACTTCGAAGCCTTGCGCACGCGTTCCCAAATTGACCGAATAGTGCACCACCGCGTGCGAGGCTAAATCCTCCAGGCTTTCTGGATACCCAAATCTGGCGAGATACTGCGGGCTGGCGCAGTTGATCTGCGTGAGTTTTCCCAGCGGACGCGCAATCAGGCCTGAATCTTTCAGCGTGCCAACGCGGACAACGCAGTCGAAACCCTCACGAATTAAGTCTACCAGGCGGTCACTGCTGCTGAGTTCGAGCTCCAGCCCGGGATATTGATGCAAAAAGGCGGGCAGGCGGGGCATGACCAGATTTCTCGCCACGCCAACCGGCATATCGACGCGCAGCTTACCGCTGATACTGGCTGGATCGTGATGGAATAACCCATCCAGTTCATCCAGATTGCTCAACAGATCTTTTGCACGCTCGTAATAGATCATGCCGTCCTGCGTCAGCTGAACGCGCCGGGTGGTGCGGTGCAGAAGCTGCGTGCCCAGGTGATTTTCCAGGGCCTGAATTTGGCGCGATACGCTACCTTTAGGAAGTCCAAGGGTGTCTGCCGCACGCGAAAAACTCTCCAGTTCTGCGACGCGGATGAACAACTGCATTGCGTGAATTTTATCCATTTCCATGCCCTATTGTTGTTCTGAATGAAACAGTAATGCGCAATTAGCGATATTTATTGTTCTTCTACCACCTAATAAGCTTTGTCTCAATCATCACAACACCTGAAATGAGGTTTCTTATGACGCAACGTATCGCATTAGTGACCGGTGGCGGTCGTGGGCTCGGTAAAAACGCGGCACTTAAGCTGGCGAACAAAGGAATGGGTATCGTCCTGACGTGGAACAGTAATGAAAAAGAGGCGCAGCAGGTTGTGGATGAAATTCGGCAATCTGGTGGAAAAGCAGCGGCATTACCGTTAAATGTCGGAGATATTTCAACTTTCCCATCCTTCGTTGAACAGATGAAGCAAACCTTAAAGACGCAGTGGCAAAACGAAGGGTTTGATTATTTATTGAACAACGCCGGAATCGGCATTACTGCGCCGTACTCTGCATTCACCGAAGCGCAATTTGACCAACTGCTGAGCATCCAGTTTAAGGGGCCATTTTTCCTGACGCAGAGTCTTCTTCCGCTGATGAACAAAGGGGGAAGGATCCTCAATGTCTCGACCGGTCTGGCGCGTTTTGCCCTACCGGGCTACAGCGCCTATGCCGCCATGAAAGGGGCGATGGAAGTGCTTACCCGGTATCAGGCTAAAGAGTTGGGGGAACGCGGTATTACGGCGAATATTATTGCGCCGGGCGCGATTGAAACTGATTTCGGCGGTGGGAATGTGCGTGATAACGCGCAACTGAATGCGTATATTGCCTCGCAAACGGCGCTGGGACGCGTCGGGCTACCGGATGACATCGGTGATGCCATCGCCGCGTTGCTCAGCGATGAACTCGCCTGGATGACTGCACAGCGTATTGAGGTATCTGGCGGGATGTTCCTGTAATGCGGCAACGTGCTTATTCAATAGACTGCGGTAGCTGTTGAATAAGCACTTAATGCTATATTGTAATTTGTAACATATTTATTATTTGTTCAGGATGTCTTATTTTAAGCTAAAAATGTATTCTTTGAAAAATAATATTAATAAGGAATTCTGACCCTCGATAAATGAGGAATGTCTCAGAAATCTATCCTGTTCTGCCCGCTTTGTGTAATCCTTTTTCTTGAGCTGTAACTATTCATAACTCTTGCTTTTCTATTCTTTGCTTATCGGTAGAATGACCCCTGCCAAATGGTGAGTTCTTATTTTTCCTTATGAAGAATACCCTTTCGCGTCTCAAGGCTACTATTTTTTTAGACGGAGAGTTAATAATGCAGGTAATAATGTTTGACAGGCAGTCAATATTTATTCATGGAATGAATGTAAGTTTGCAGCAACGAATTCCAGGAGTGAATGTTCAGGGTGTCAGTCAGGCAGATGACCTTTGGCAAAAACTGGAAAACACCCCGGATGCGCTACTTATGCTGGACGGTGATCTCGACGGTGAGTTTTGCTGCAGCTTGTTGCAACAGATTGCACACTCTTTTTCAACGGTGAAGGTGCTGATCTCAGCCACTGATTGCAGTAAGAAATGGCTGCAGGATGTGATGCAATTAAACGTGCTGGCCATTGTACCACGTGACTCTGATGCAGAAACCTTTATTCTGGCGCTTAACAGCGTTGCGATGGGCATGATGTTTCTTCCCAGGGATCACTTAGCGACAAACGATAGCAGCAGGCAAAATATAAAAACATTAAGCGCCCGCCAGCGAGAGATCCTGACCATGCTGGCGGCTGGTGAGTCAAATAAACAAATTGGTCGGCTGTTAAATATCAGTACCGGAACGGTAAAAGCCCACCTTGAGTCACTTTATCAGCGCCTGGAAGTTAAAAACCGTACTCAGGCGGCAATGATGTTAAATGAATTTCTATAATTGATATTTATTTCACGGTCAGACGCTATCTGGCTGTGAAATATTAACCGACCACATTTCTGCGTGACAAAAGCGCGTTATCCCAACACTTAACATCCACGCAATAAAGACTTCTTGTTGAAACGGGTCGTTAAGTTGAGGTTTATTTGTGCGTATTAATGCTTTGCAGATATCCAGATCCGTGAGCAGCAGAGATTCTGCCTGCGCCATTGAAATGGGGGTAACAAAGGTTTCATCGGGTGTAATTTCATGCCCGTAGCCAATGACCCATACACCATTTTTATCCTGATACTTTTCCAGCGACAGGCCCTGCCATTGCTTGATAAATCCAATACCGGCGGAGGTAAAATGAGCGGCGCAATGCGGCATAATGATTTCTCTTAAAAGAAAAACAGTATAAAGATAATTATCAACAGACGTAGTTGCCATATGGCCATTTTTGGCCATAAACGTCTTACGACTTAAGGGGCGGCATTCACGTTTTAACCGGCTGAACATCCTGTCATCTCAGGCACTTTTCCCGATACGTTGCTGCGTCTTACCAGACATAGCCAGTCACCCTTCGTCATTGGGGATTGTCGCGCTGTTTTCCACACAGACACGGGTTTATCTCCAGAATAAATTTCAATGATTTTGCCGTTGTCACTGTAAAACGCATTTATTTGTTATATGAATGTATTCTGGTCTACAGCGGCACAATTCTGCGCTGTGCCACGTTTATAAAAAGATAACGAAATACATCGTGAGGCTGCACCTTTCTGGGCTCTTTTAGGGAAGATAATGACCAATAGCGCGTTACAGGCGACATGTGCGCCATTTGAACACTGTTTGGGGATCATCCGTCAGGCGTCGGTGGAAATTTTGCTTCTGTTAGGCGTACATGTGGCAGAGGGCAAAGATCCGCGTTGGTTTCTGGAGCAACTCGATCAGGCCCGACTGAACCTGGGCGGTTGGGGGGCTGTCGCCAGACGATTGCAGATGAATGATGCACAACTCAGCCAGTTCACGTTGCGTTTACGCCATCTTCAACAGAGCGTGCCTCAGTATGAAAGCGGTCAGGATGTCAGTGAAAACCAGCTGATTTCCGCGCTGCGTTTTGTGGCAGCACTGGAGCAATTACGCCAGCAACAGCCGCTCCTGAACTATCAAACCGATATCGAAATCGGGGAGCCGGATGCGCAGATGCGGGCGCAGCGTCAGCTTCGCGCAATAGAGTTAACGCTCAAAGCCCTCGTCGCCCGGGTATGGCCAGATCAGCATCCGCTAAACAGTTTCCTGAAGCAGCACTTTGGCGCCGAACGCTTGCGTCGCTGGTTAAAGCTGGGCGAAGGGCGTGATGCGCTGGACGGCATGTTGTTTAGCGAACTGGCGTTGATGGTGGTCGATAAGAAGCTATTTGTTCGCCACTTTACGCAGATTTTTAATGATACGTCAGTGTTGATGCTGTTTGTCGAACCGCGCTTAACGCTGCGAATGTTTCTGGATGATTGCCGACTGGCGCGAAACGCTGTCATTGCTCAGCAACCGCTGACGTCAGTACAGCTGATGCTGTTAAATTACCAGTACCA
Source organism: Citrobacter sp. C6_1 (assembly GCF_014596835.2). NCBI lineage: Bacteria > Pseudomonadati > Pseudomonadota > Gammaproteobacteria > Enterobacterales > Enterobacteriaceae > Citrobacter > Citrobacter sp. C6_1. The sequence continues at coordinate 222,148 of NZ_CP115031.1, forward strand.
ACAAATTACGCATTCTGTGCAGCGGGCGTTTGAAGAGCGCCGAACGCGTATCAATCCTGCATCGTATCTGGAATCTGATGAGCCGACGGTTCGTCAATTCTGGGAAACGGCAAGGCAAAAAGACGAGCAGGCTGGAGGCGATAAAAAGGAAATTGCCGACAGTATCGATCCTCCTGAAAAGCGAGCGCAGCGCACGGCCGAAGAGCGTGAACAGCTGATTTCCGGCATGCTGTGGGTGGCTGTCGGTGTCATGGTTCTGGCGATCTCGCTGGGCGCTTTCTGGCTATTTAATGCACCTGCACCGCAAGCATCTTCAGGGCAAACTGTTGAGATAGTGCAGGAAGAGCCGCGGCGTGATGCGCCTTCCGCGCGAGACTCGGTGACCCGAATGGGCATTACATGGGATACCTTTAATATGCGAGCGGCTATCGATCGCAACGATACCCGCGTCACGTCACTGTTCCTGCAAGGGGGGATGGACTGGAAGCTGGCGTGGACGGAGCAGGCATTTTCCGCAGGGAACACCGCAGTTCTGAAGCTGCTGCTGCGGTATCCCTCACAGATGGATGAGGCTAAACCCTGCCAGCAGTTTATGACTACGATCAGTCATGCCATGTCGAATGGTGCATCACTGACGTCACTGCATAAAAGCTACCTACAAAGTTTCTGCTCGACACCGGAGGTCGTTGCTCGTCAGCTGTATGATGTGGAACAGGCCCAACTGCGTGTGCGTGCAGATCCAAATGCAGAGAACAAGAAATGGCAGAAAATCCACACCGCGCTGTACGATGCCATTAACTAACGGCCCGATGCATTTCGTGGCATCAGGCCGTCAGACATTTACGGTTCACCGTACAAACCGATTAATCGGCGCACCACGCCATTCGTCCAGCCAAAGCCGTCCTGCAACGGATATTCCCCACCGCCGCCTTCGCGCGGCGTGCCGTCAGCGATATGGTATTTTTCGATTAGCCTGTGGTGTTCCTGATAAAAAATATTAACCGTTTTCAGCCAGTTACGGGCTATCTCATCGCCGAGATGGTCATCGCCATACAGTTTAAATCCCTGAATCGCCATCCATTGCAGCGGTGCCCAGCCGTTGGGTTTATCCCACTGTTCACCGGTTTCATACTCGGTTGCTAAAATGCCGCCTGGCGTGAGTAAGCGACTGCGTACCGTGTTGGCGAGTCGGTCAGCTTGTTCGTGGGTCGCCATGCCGACATACAGCGGAACGATGCTGGCGGCAGAGAAGAGGGCCATTTGCTCACGTCGCCAGTCGTAATCGCGATAGCAGCCATTTTCGTCGTCCCACAAATAGCGGTTCACGGCGGCACGGCGGTCGCTGGCTTTCTGGCGAAACAACGCTTCGGTATCTCGCTCTCCCTTTAATGCAGAAATGTTCGCAATCGTACTTTCCAGCTTGTAGAGGAACGCGTTCAGGTCAATCGGGATGAACTGGGTGGTGCGGATACTGGCGAGGCGACCGGCATCGCGCAACCAACGTGATGAATAATCCCAGCCGGAGGCCGCACCTGCACGCAGATCCCGATAAACCTCATTAGGTGGTCGGCCTGAATGCTTAGCCGTTTCTACGTCTTCAAGCCAGGACTCATCGCGCGGGGTATCACGATCGTCCCAATAGCGGTTGAGCAGAGAACCGTCCGGCATTCTGATCACGTGGCGGTACGCCTGATTAAGCACCAGCGAGTCGGCGCCATCCATCCAAAACGTGTACTCCATTTTGAGATGTTCAAGATAACGACGCGCACCGCGTACGCCATCCTCTTCAAACAGTTCGACCATTAGCGCGAAGACCGGTGGCTGGGAGCGGCTCAGATAGTAGGTGCGGTTGCCGTTCGGGATGTGACCATAGTTTTCGATCATCCAGGCAAAGTTATCTGCCATACATTTCAGTAAGTCTTCCCGGCCACTCTCCGCAAGACCCAGCATGGTGAAGTAGGAATCCCAATAGTAGGTTTCGCTAAAGCGTCCGCCTGGCACGATGTATGACTGCGGTAGCGCCAGCAGCGAAGACCAGGGAATATGATCCTGCGGCTCGCGAGTCAGCACGGGCCACAGTTGATCAATATGCTCTTTCAGCGAGCTTTCAGGGTCCGAAACATATTCGCTGGTGGGGGTTTCCGGCAGCCAGAAATGGTTCTCGACAAAGCGTTGCAGGTCAAAGTCCCGGTGGCGTTTAACCTTGCGATAGCGAATCAAAATATCCAGCGGGTCCATTTTGGGTGCGCAGTCTGGAAAGGTTTTGCTATCAGCAAACAGTTTTGATGACTGGACGTGTTCAAAAAGCTCAAGGTAACGATCGGCGGGGGTTAACGCGTCCGAGGCGGGAAGTCCCTCAATCATTTCCGGTTCAGGCTCCGCCTCAATCATTTCATCCAGCTTTAACTCGCACGGATCCATTTCATAAAGTAGATCGACGTCGATCGTCAGTTCTTCTGAAGGGGCGTGGGGTAGTTTCTGGTTGAGCATAATGAGAAAGACCTCCGGTAACTGTTGAAATGCTAAGGCTATTGCCTGGTTGTCTGTTAAGCGTAGACATTCGCTTCGATGCCGGGTGAGTAAAGCGTGCGGTCGATCACGTTTTTATGCTTTCCAACAATAAAGAAATAAAACTATCCCAATGATAACAATGAGAAATTTATAATTATTCACAATCTAAAACTATTTCATTTTCAGAACATTCGATTGCAACGAGGTGTGAATAGAACCAGGTAACGGCTCATTCTTATAATAGGCGCAGGCTATTCTATCGATAGTTCCCGCCCATGTAATTGATTGATACTTATCAAAAAAGTAATCCCCCTATTTCCTATGATGGTCAGGTCTGACAAAGACGGTGCATTAATTATTCTAATTTTCTGGGTCACAATAACTCACAACGGTGAGGGTAAAATAATGAAAACCATTACCCGTCTTACCGCGATGGCTATAGCAGGCATCGTGATTTGTTATTTTGGATTATCCGGTTATGTGTGGTATCACGATAATCAACGTAGTAAACAAGCTGATGTCCAGGCTTCTACGCTGGAAGAAAATAATAAAGTATTAGGGTTTTTACGCGAAAAAGGATGCGATTATTGTCATACCCCTTCAGCGGAATTACCTTTCTATTCTTCTTTTCCTGTCGCTAAACAGTTGATGAATTACGATATTCAACTGGGATATAAATCCTTCAATCTTGAAGCCGTACGTGCGGCACTGGTCGCGGATAAACCCGTTTCGCAAAGCGATCTGAATAAAATTGAATGGGTGATGCAGTACGATACTATGCCGCCGACGCGTTATACCGCGCTGCACTGGGCCGGTAAGATTAGTGATGCTGAACGCCAAGAGATTCTTGGCTGGGTAGCAAAACAACGTGAGCAGTACTACGCCAGCAGTGATACGGCAGCTCAACATCGCAATGAACCGGTTCAACCGATACCGGAAAGTATCCCGACAGATGCCCGTAAAGTGGCGCTCGGTTTCTCGCTCTATCATGACCCACGGATTTCCGGTGATAGCACGATTTCTTGTGCGCATTGCCATGCCCTGAATGCGGGCGGCGTGGATGGCAGAAAAACGTCAATCGGCGTGGGGGGCGCTGTCGGTCCTATTAATGCGCCGACGGTATTTAACTCGGTGTTTAATGTGGAGCAATTCTGGGATGGGCGTGCGCCGACGTTGCAAGCTCAGGCGGGGGGCCCGCCGTTAAATCCCATTGAAATGGCATCGAAATCCTGGGATGAAATTATCCAGAAACTGGATAAAGATCCGCTTCTGAAGCAACAATTTATCGCGGTTTATCCGCAGGGATTTAGTGGTGACAATATTACTGATGCGATTGCTGAGTTTGAAAAAACGCTGATTACGCCAAATTCGCCGTTTGATAAATGGCTACGTGGTGATGAAACGGCGTTAACTGCCCAGCAAAAAAAGGGTTATCAGCTGTTTAAGGATAATAAGTGTGCGACCTGTCATGGTGGTATTATTTTAGGCGGACGCTCATTTGAGCCCCTGGGGCTGAAAAAGGACTTTAATTTTGGTGAAGTCACTGCGGCAGATATTGGCCGGATGAACGTTACGAATGAATTACGTGACAAGCTGCGTCAGAAAGTGCCTGGTCTGCGTAACGTTGCGCTAACTGCACCTTATTTCCATCGTGGCGATGTACCGACGCTCGATGGCGCGGTAAAACTGATGCTGCGTTATCAGGTCGGTAAGGAACTGCCGCAGGAAGATATCGACGATATTGTGGCATTCCTTGAGAGTCTGAATGGGGTGTATACGCCGTATATGCAGGGTAAATAGACTTTGCCCTGGTCCTGATTCGGACGTAAAAAAACCGACTTCACGTCGGTTTTTTTACGCTTCAGCCCGAGTTGGTGGCTCTGGCCGGAGTGAGATAGTTATCATCTAACGCTTCAATCCTATTACCTTAACGGTACTATTGCAAGAATGCGCTGGCAGTTACGATTAAAAGAACTGTATACTTATCCAGTTGGCTCTGTAACTTATCCCTTCCGGACGCGCGCTAAACGCTTTCTAAGTCCTGATCGGCGAAACGGGTGGTGCCGTTGGCCGATGCTCTGGCCGGGGTGAGATAGTTATCATCTAACAATGGAGCATGCCCCGTGACAGGCAATGGATGAGTAAGCGGGTGCATTCTCACTCCATCTGATGGAGAAAACGGGTGATTGATAAAGCAATCATCGTTCTGGGAGCGTTAATCGCGTTGCTGGAGCTGATCCGCTATCTGCTGCAACTTTTGAACTGATAGCGGAAACGTAACTAAGGGCAAAGAGCTAACCTCTCTTTGCCCTTTAACACTCATGAAGTGCGATTAACGCATGGTCACGAACTCTTCTGCCGCCGTCGGGTGAATGGCAACGGTGTTATCGAAGTCTTTCTTGGTGGCGCCCATTTTCAGTGCCACCGCGAAGCCTTGCAGCATTTCGTCCATGCCAAAGCCGATGCCGTGAATACCGACAATCTTCTCTTCTGGCCCAACGCAGACCAGCTTCATGCGGCACGGTTGGCGGTGAGAGGTAACGGCGGTATACATCGCGGTAAACGATGATTTATACACTTTTATCTGGTCATCGCCGTGCTGTTCGCGTGCCTGCTGCTCGGTTAACCCTACAGTACCAATTGGCGGATGGCTGAAGACCACGGTTGGAATGTTGCTGTAGTCCAGATGCTCGTCCGGCTTGTTATTAAACAGACGTTCGGACAGACGACGGCCTGCGGCAACCGCAACCGGCGTCAGTTCAACGGCACCGGTATTATCGCCGACGGCATAAATCCCCGGAACGCTGGTGTTCTGGTATTTATCCACGACGATGTAGCCTTTTTCGTTGGTTTTCACACCCGTTGCAGCCAGATTGAAGTCGTCGGTTGCCGGTTCACGACCGATCGCCCAAATCAGGCAATCTACCGTTTCGCTACGACCATCTTCCAGTTGCAGAGTCAGGCTGCCGTCTGCATTTTTAACCACGGCTTTTGGAATAGCGTGAGTATGCAGGGTCGGGCCTTCAGTGTTCATCACTTCAACCAGGGTTTCGACAATCATCGGATCAAAGCTGCGCAGCGGCGCGTGTTTACGCACAAAGAGATGTGTTTGCGCGCCCAGACCGTTAATCACGCCAGCCAGTTCAACGGCGATGTAGCCAGCGCCGATGACCGCCACGCGTTTCGGCAGCGCGGGCAGCTCAAAGAAACCGTCGGAGTCGATGCCGTATTCCACACCCGGAATATTCGGATGGCTTGGGCGGCCGCCGGTCGCAATTAAAATATGATCGGCAGTGATTGTTTCACCGTTCACTTCAATGGTTTTAGCATCAACGAAGCGGGCAAAGCCTTTAATGACATCGACGTTATTTTTACCTAACACGTTATCATAAGAGGTATGGATGCGATCGATATAGGCGGTACGGCTGGCGATCAGTTTATCCCAATCAAACTTATTGATAGTGGTGTCGAAACCATAATCCGGGCCATACATATGAATAGCTTCGCGGATCTGCGCGGCATGCCACATCACTTTCTTCGGTACGCAGCCAACGTTGACGCAAGTGCCGCCTAACGCTTTGGCTTCAATCAGTGCGCATTTCTGGCCGTACATTGCCGCACGGTTAATGGAAGCAATACCGCCGCTGCCGCCGCCGATAGCGATGTAATCATAGTGCTTGGTCATGACCGCTCCTTCATGTTCATTGTAGGGCGGAGAAGCGTTATGCCATCCGCCAAAATATTCGCGATTGTATACCTGAATTTAAAAGGTTCCACCGATGGCTGCGATTACTCCGGCACGATCCAGCTGACGGAGGTGTGCCCGGTTCCTGCCGGAACCAGTTTGCTGTGTAGCCACGGCAGGACGTTGTTCATCTGCTGTTCCAGCTTCCACGGCGGGTTAATCACAATCATGCCGGAAGCCGTCATACCACGCTGATCGCTGTCCGGGCGCACCGCCAGCTCAATTTGCAGGATGCGGCGAATGCCGGTGTCTTCCAGATCATGAATCATACGTTTGATTTGCTGGCGCAGAACCACCGGATACCACAGCGCATAGGTGCCGGTCGCGAAACGCTTGTAGCCTTCGTTAATACCGGTGACCACCGCCTGGTAGTCGCTTTTGATTTCGTAGGGTGGATCGATAAGGATCAGCCCGCGACGGGAAACCGGCGGTAATTTCGCTTTTAACTGCTGATAACCATCGGCTTTGGCCACGCGCGCGCGCTCATCTTTCTGGAATTCGCCGCGCAGCAGAGGAAAGTCGCTCGGGTGCAGTTCTGTCAATTGCAGGCTGTCCTGCTCACGCAACAACTGGCGGGCAATCAGCGGAGAACCCGGGTAGTAGCGCAGCTGACCGCTGCGGTTGAAGTGCTGCACCACGCCAATGTAGGGTTCCAGTTCGGCTGGCAAATCGTCCTGTTGCCAGATACGGGCGATCCCTTCCAGATATTCACCGGTACGTTCGGCATGCTCACTGCTCAGCTGATAACGGCCAGCGCCAGCATGGGTATCCAGATAGAGAAACGGTTTTTCTTTCTCTTTGAGCGACTCGATGATCAGGCTCTGGACGGTGTGTTTCAGGACGTCGGCGTGGTTGCCTGCGTGATAACTGTGGCGATAACTGAGCATGGGTAATGAAATTCCGCTGAAATGACGATTTGCCACAGTTTACAGCAGATTGGCACAGATTACCCGTAGGCCCGGTAAGCGCAGCACCACCGGGCGTCTTTCCGTCACGGTTAGCATTGAAATCCTCTACACTTAACCCCATTCTACAAATAATATGTACAGCGCCGGATACGCGCTTCATTCACTCTTTTCAACAGGACCGCGCTAATGACCAATCCATTGCTGACTCCCTTCGAACTGCCACCGTTTTCTAAAATTCAGCCTGAGCATGTCGTGCCCGCTGTGACTAAGGCGCTAAACGATTGCCGCGAAAACGTTGAACGCGTGGTTGCGCAGGGCGCGCCGTATACCTGGGAAAATCTCTGCCAGCAGTTGGCGGAAGTGGACGATGTCCTGGGACGTATTTTCTCTCCGGTCAGTCACCTGAATTCGGTGAAAAACAGCCCGGAGCTGCGCGAAGCCTACGAACAAACGCTGCCGCTGTTGTCTGAATACAGCACCTGGGTTGGGCAACATGAGGGGCTGTACAAAGCCTACCGCGACCTGCGCGATGGCGATCATTACGCCACCCTGAACACCGCACAGAAAAAAGCGGTTGATAACGCGCTGCGCGATTTTGAGCTTTCTGGTATTGGCCTGCCGAAGGAAAAACAGCAGCGCTATGGTGAAATTGCCACCCGCCTGTCTGAGCTCGGCAACTTGTACAGCAATAACGTCCTTGATGCCACGATGGGCTGGACGAAGTTAGTCACCGACGAAGCCGAACTGGCAGGTATGCCGGAAAGCGCGCTGGCTGCGGCGAAGGCTCAGGCGGAAGCCAAAGAGCAGGAAGGCTATCTGTTAACGCTGGATATCCCAAGCTACCTGCCGGTGATGACCTACTGTGATAACCAGGGGCTGCGCGAAGAGATGTACCGCGCTTACTCCACCCGCGCGTCTGACCAGGGGCCAAACGCAGGTAAATGGGATAACAGCCCGATAATGGAAGAGATCCTCGCGCTGCGTCACGAACTGGCACAGCTGCTGGGCTTTGAAAGCTACGCCTTTAAATCGCTGGCCACCAAAATGGCGGAAAATCCGCAGCAGGTCCTCGACTTCCTGACCGATCTGGCGAAACGCGCCCGTCCACAGGGTGAGAAAGAGCTGGCCCAGTTGCGCGCCTTCGCGAAAGCGGAATTTGGCGTTGATGAGCTGCAGCCGTGGGATATCGCTTACTACAGCGAGAAACAAAAACAGCATCTCTACAGTATCAGCGACGAGCAGCTGCGTCCTTATTTCCCGGAGAACAAAGCCGTTAACGGTCTGTTTGAAGTGGTGAAACGTATTTACGGCATCACCGCCAAAGAGCGCACCGATGTTGACGTCTGGCACCCGGAAGTTCGCTTCTTCGAGCTGTATGACGAAAACAACGAGCTGCGCGGCAGCTTCTATCTGGATCTGTACGCGCGGGAACACAAACGTGGCGGAGCGTGGATGGACGACTGTGTCGGCCAGATGCGTAAAACCGACGGTACGTTGCAAAAACCGGTCGCTTATCTGACCTGTAACTTCAACCGTCCGGTGAACGGTAAACCGGCGCTGTTTACCCACGATGAAGTGATCACCCTGTTCCACGAGTTCGGCCACGGTCTGCACCATATGCTGACCCGTATCGAAACCGCCGGTGTTTCCGGTATCAACGGTGTGCCATGGGATGCGGTCGAACTGCCGAGCCAGTTTATGGAAAACTGGTGCTGGGAGCCGGAAGCATTGGCGTTTATTTCTGGTCACTTTGAGACCGGTGAACCGCTGCCGAAGGAACTGCTGGATAAAATGCTGGCGGCGAAAAACTACCAGGCTGCACTGTTTATTCTGCGTCAACTGGAGTTCGGTCTGTTTGATTTCCGTCTGCACGCGGAATTTAACCCGCAGCAGGGGGCGAAAATCCTTGAAACCCTGGCAGAGATTAAAAAGCAGGTTGCTGTGGTGCCGGGCCCAACCTGGGGCCGCTTCCCGCATGCCTTCAGCCACATTTTTGCTGGTGGCTACGCGGCGGGTTACTACAGCTATCTGTGGGCCGACGTACTGGCGGCAGATGCCTTCTCTCGCTTCGAAGATGAAGGGATTTTCAACCGTCAAACCGGACAATCGTTCCTCGATAATATCCTCACCCGTGGCGGTTCTGAAGAGCCTATGGAACTGTTCAAGCGCTTCCGTGGCCGCGAGCCACAGCTGGATGCAATGCTGGAGCATTACGGGATTAAAGGCTGATTATTCGCGTGAAAATCTGCTTACTTGATGAAACAGGCGCCGGAGACGGCGCCTTATCTGTTCTTGCCGCCCGCTGGGGACTGGAGCACGATGAAGACAACCTGATGGCGTTGGTGATGACAGCGGAGCATCTGGAACTGCGCAAACGCGATGAACCTAAACTCGGCGGTATCTTCGTTGATTTTGTCGGTGGGGCGATGGCCCACCGGCGCAAGTTTGGCGGTGGTCGTGGCGAAGCGGTGGCGAAGGCTGTCGGCATTAAAGGCGATTATCTGCCGGATGTGGTAGATGCTACCGCAGGACTGGGGCGTGATGCGTTTGTGCTGGCCTCCGTTGGCTGCCATGTACGGATGCTGGAACGTAATCCGGTGGTGGCGGCGCTGCTCGACGATGGCCTGGCCCGTGGTTATGCAGATCCGGAAATCGGGCTGTGGCTGCAGGAGCGATTACAACTGATCCATGCGTCCAGTCTGACGGCGTTGACCGATATCACGCCGCGCCCGCAGGTGGTGTACCTCGATCCGATGTTCCCGCATAAGCAGAAAAGCGCGCTGGTGAAAAAAGAGATGCGCGTGTTTCAGTCGCTGGTGGGGCCAGACTTAGATGCCGATGGGCTGCTGGAGCCGGCACGCCAATTGGCCACTAAACGTGTGGTAGTGAAGCGCCCGGACTACGCGCCGCCGCTGGCGGATGTCGCCACGCCGAACGCAGTAGTTACAAAAGGGCATCGGTTCGATATTTATGCGGGAACGGCATAGGCCAGATGGTCAGCTATAGTGCCCGATGGCGCTACGCTTATCGGGCCTACAGTTCGGCGCCGTTAGTAGGCCGGATAAGGCGTTAGCCGCCATCCGGCATCACGGGTTAAACAAACGGAGCATAAGGGTCGGCAATCTCAAATGCTACCGCACGGTCTGCTTTCGGCGGGTAAATCAGCTCGCTGACAATCGACACCTTCAGCTTTTTCGCTTCTGCGCGCGTCAGTTTCACCTGCTGATCCCATCCTTCGCTATACACCGCACCCCAGGCACCAAGATCCAGGCAGGTGACGTAGTTTTCCTGACGATACGGCAATGGCGCAACGTTCAGCAAGCTGGCGGCGGCGTTGTTACCGGCAAATTTGCCCAGTAAAATAGCGTGCTGGCAGGTCATTAGCGCGTGATTACCTTTGTCACCGGTGGCGGCGTAAGCCACATCGCCGGTGGCATAGATATCATCATGGCCGATGACCTGAAGGTTTGCGTCCACATGCAGGCGGCCCTGACGATCGCGCGGTGCGTCAATTTGCGCCGTTAGCCCGTTTGCCTGCACGCCAACCGTCCAGATAATGGTCTGTGAGGCGATGGTCTGCCCATTTTTCAGCGTTACGCCGGACGCATCCACGCACTCTACTTCCGTATTCACCCGCCATTCAACGCCCAGTTCGGCTGATGCCTGTGCGATGACATCCCGCAGCTCCTGACTCCAGCGTGCGCCCGGCTGTGCACCGCGTTCAACTACGACAACTCTGGTCTTAGCATTGGCACCCAAAATCTCGCGCAGACGGCCCGGTAATTCCAGCGCCATCTCAATCCCGGTAAAGCCGCCGCCGCAGACTACCACGGTATTACGAGCCTCGCTCTCTGGCTGCTGCGCCAGATCCTTAATGTGTTGTTCCAGTACGGCGGCACTTTCGAGCTGGTCGAGGTCGAAGGCGTGTTCTGCAGCACCGGCAACGGCGTCGCGGTTTACGTGACTGCCGCTGGCGAGTACCAGGCGGTCGTAGCGGCGTAGATGAATATCACCGTTGGCATCTTTCCAACTGACTTCTTTAGAGGCCGGGAGGATCTGCTCGACGTGACCTTGCAGGAAGTTAACGCCGGTGGCGTCGAATAACGGTTGCAGCGGGGCGACCAGCGTGTGGACCGCGCTTTCATAAAAACGCGGGCGTACACGCAGCTCTGGCTGAGGCGCAATCACCGTAATATCAATGGTTTGCTGGTATTTATCCGCCAGGCGTGCGGCGCTCAATGCTGCCCACATACCGGCAAAACCGGCGCCCACGATCAGAATTTGTTTTTGCATTGGTTTTATCTCACTGGTGACTACGATTTATTTACTCGGATTTTATTGGTCGTAGTTATGGATTGCAATGCGATCCTGATCCTTTTTTCTGTATTGCGCCAGGGTATTTTGTTATCTATCTGATAATTATCTATTTATCTTTTTATTCTCATAAGGAGTTACTCTGTTCTCTGGAATGCCTTAGATGAAAAAGCTACAATAAACTCAGATTCATTTTGGCTGAGATAAAAATGGCATTTTACAGTTCCGGGGTTGAGTACGGCATCCATAGCCTGATGTGTATGGTCGATAGCAAAGGCGACGCGCGGGATATGAGCGTGCGGGAAATTGCCGAACTGCAAAGCGTACCGTATGACTATCTGGCGAAAATTTTCACCCGTCTGTCGAAAGCGGGTCTGGTGCGCAGCATTGAGGGGAAGGGGGGTGGTTTCCAGTTGGCTAAACCCGCTGAACACATCACGGTGCTGGACGTGGTGAATGCTATTGATGGCGATAAACGCATCTTTGAATGTCGTGAAATTCGCCAGCGGCTGGCGGTATTTGAGGAACATCCGCCCCAATGGGCCTGTGAAGGCATTTGTGGTGTACGCTCGGTAATGGATATGGCCCAGCAACGCATGGAAGAAGCGCTCGGCCAGCATACGATTCTCGATCTGGCGCGCAAAATGTACCGCAAAGCGCCGGACACCTTTGTGGTGGAAGTGCAGGAGTGGATAGACGCGCGTAAAGGGTAGTGAGTGAAAATGCCCGATAGCGCAAGGCGACCGGGCATGTTGAATGTAGGCCGGATTGGGCAATAGCCGCCATCCGGCACTGAAGGTTATTGCTCGGTGTTCGGCGTATTAATCATGCGGTTCAGCCATGGCACCATAATCGCCATCACCACCGTTACCGCCAGGGTGACCAGGCCTATCTTACTGAAGACGTTGGTGTAGATAGGCAGCGTTTGCAGCGGGTCGGTGATGTTCTCTGGTACGGCGGTGAACGTGGCGACATAACCCCCCATCAGGAAGGCGGCGGCCTGCGTCAGGAACCACATCCCGAGAATGAAGCCCATCAGGTGCTGCGGCACGAGAGCGGCGACCATCGCCAGTCCCAGGGCGCTAATCAGCAGTTCACCCAGGCTCTGGAACAGATAAACCAGCACGATAAACCACGGCGACGTCAGCCCTTGCGCATCAGCAAACCACATTCCGGCAGCGGCGGCCGTCAGGAAGCCCAGCGAGCACAGGAACATGCCAAGCGTAAACTTCATCGGCATGGTCAGATCTTTGCCTTTGTTTCCCAGACGGGTATAGATTGCGGCCAGCACCGGACTCGCCAGTACCACCCAGAACGGGTTCAGGGCCTGGAAGCTTACCGGGTTGATGGCGAAACCAAGAATTTCATGGTGCACGTTATTGATAGCAAAGAAGTTCAGCGAAGTTGGCATCTGCGCGTACAGCACGTAGAACACCACCGCTTCCAGCATCAGGATAAAGGCCACGAACATCTTATTGCGTCCGGTTTTATCCAGTTTGAATGCCTGGCGGAAGAAGATGATAGTCACGGCAATCGACAGGACGATCAGTACCAGGTTGGCAATCTGCACGTTGTGCATCAGCCAGGCACAGATAAATACCATCACAACCGTACCGGCCAGCACGTACAGCAGATTCCGGAAATTCAGCGGCTTATGGTCCGGCTCTGAACCGATATTCTTCACCATGCCACGACAGGCAAAGTAGACCAGCAGCGCGACAATAAGCCCGGCTCCACACAGGTTGTAGGTCACCGCGTAGCCAAACTTATCGGCAATCACCGGCGCCAGCGATAGCGACAGCAGCGAGCCGATGTTAATCGACATATAAAACAGGGTGAAAGCACCGTCCAGACGGGCGTCTTTCGGCGGATAGCATTTTGACAGCAGGCTTGCCGGGTTGGCTTTAAACAGCCCGTTACCGACGGCAATGGTACCCAAAGCAATAAAAATCAGGTCGGGCTTGAGCAGTGACATCCCGGTCATGAAGTAACCAAGTGCCAGCACGATAGCGCCGAGCACCAGCGTGCGTTTGGTACCTAAAAGATGGTCGCCGACATAGCCGCCGATGGAGATCAGGCCGTATACCAATGCCGCAAACGCGCCAAAGGTGACAAATGCCTGTTCCTGAGAAAATCCGAGTTGCTTAACAAAAAATACCGCCAGGATGCCCTGAACGCCGTAATAGCCAAATCGTTCCCATAATTCCACAAAGAAGATCATGAAGAACGGACGAGGTTGCTGCAGCAAGCCCGTAGGTGCAGTAGTATTCATATTCCTTCGCCTTTCAAAGCCATCCCGAAAAGTATGAACGCGTATGCTTAAACGCGCCGAAAAAGTCTTATTTTGTTATAGACTGCGGTGATTGGCCGCAGTCGTAGAGTATTATAGAGATAGATTTCGATCCAATTAGTTGATCACACTAATTATGATTTGTTTGTTGGATTGATGTACTAATTGTGTCTGAATGATAAAAACAAAAACGCCCGCACAGGCGGGCGTTTACAGGCTTAACGACTTGCAGCGCGCCGGGTTATCTCCCGACGGCCAGCGTTTTATGCTTCTTCGTCGTCACGCAGCGGAACAATCAACATGTCGACGTGGACGGTGTTGATCAGTTGGCGCGCGGAGGACATCAGCTTGCTCCAGAAATCCTGGTGGTGGCCACAAACAACCAGATCCATGTCGTATTTTTTGATGGCATCAACCAGAACCTGACCCAGGTCGCCGCTACCGCTCAGGGTTTCGGTGATTGGGTAGCCTGCATTGGTGGACAGCTCGGTTAACGCGTGGTGGGTTTCTTCAGAAATGCGTTTCTGCATATCGCCCAGGTTCACGTCGATTAGCCCGGTGTACAGGTCAGAATAGTTTACGTCAACGTGGATAAGGGAGACTTTCGCATTGTAAGGCCGCGCCATAGAGACCGCTTTTTCAACCAGAACTTTGCTTTCTGGAGAAAGATCAACCGCGATAAGAATGTGTTTATAAGCCATAGTGTTACTCCTTCCATAAGTTGTCGATGACTAGCCTGCTGGCGTTCATTTGCCGCCGCGTCATCCGCGTCCTGCGAACTTTATGCGCGGGGCTAGCCCAGTCGTAAAAACGTACCTTTTAAGGACTATCCTTACATTATAGCGACCGGGATAATCCGTCAATCCGCCTTGCTTGCCAAGTAGTTAAACAAATTTTTTAGTTAATTGCATTGATAGTGATTAACCTTCTGGCAAAAAAATTAACTAATCTCCTACACTATTTAGAGAGGCGCTCGGATGCGTGACACTAACACGAGCGGTTTCGGTTGTGCTCTTCACTGAATGGTTTGGCAGGGTATCGGGGAGCGGTAGTCCCGGAAAGGAGTTCCGTGGGCGGGTCGCCGGGGAGGAGATATGATAAGCACCATTGCGTTATTCTGGGCTTTATGTGTCGTTTGCATTGTTAATATGGCGCGTTATTTTTCTTCGCTACGCGCACTGTTAGTGGTACTTCGTGGTTGCGATCCATTACTTTACCAGTATGTTGATGGGGGCGGCTTTTTTACCTCGCATGGGCAACCTAACAAGCAGATGCGTCTGGTGTGGTATATCTACGCTCAGCGTTACCGTGATCATCATGACGATGAGTTTATTCGCCGCTGTGAGCGGGTTCGCGGTCAGTTCATCCTTACCAGCGCGTTATGTGGGCTGGTGTTAATCAGTATGGTCGCGCTGATTATCTGGCACTGATGTCAACGACAGATACAAAAAAAGCGGGTCAGTTTGCTGACCCGCTTTTTTACTGTGCATGCGCTTAGATTAGCTTCAGGGATAGCCAGTACAGCACCCCGGAAAGGATAATCGCTGCTGGCAGGGTGAAGACCCAGGCCATCAGAATGCTGGTTACCGTTTTACGCTGCAAACCGCCACCGTCAACAACCATCGTCCCTGCAACAGAAGAGGAGAGAACGTGCGTGGTGGAAACAGGCATACCGGTGTAACTGGCGAGACCGATAGAGACTGCGGCAGTCATCTGTGCCGACATCCCCTGAGCATAGGTCATGCCTTTCTTACCGATTTTCTCACCGATAGTGGTCGCCACGCGACGCCAGCCAATCATCGTACCGCAGCCCAGAGCCAGAGCAACAGCCATGATAATCCAGACGGGTGCATACTCAATGGTGCTCAGCATGTCGGTTTTCAGTTTCTTCAGCAGTCGCTGATCGTCGCTGCTTACGCCAGGCAGTTTCACGACTTTATCGGTCGTATCAGAAATGCACAGCATAATGCGACGCAGCTGGCTACGCTGATCAACGCTTAACTTGTCGTAGGTTTCCAGGTTCGCCAGCATACCTTTTGCACGCTCAAGCGCGTTGATGGTATTTGCCGGGTGACAATGGAACTCTGCTGGGGTCGTTGTCGCCGTTTCCGTCGGAGACGGAACCAACTGATCAACGCCGGTCGCCTGTTTGAGCAAATCAGGACGCTGCTGGAAGTAGGTTTCGACGTTATTGATAGCATCACGGGTACGCGTAATTTCGTAACCAGAAGCATTCATATTCACCACGAAGCCTGCAGGCGCTACGCCAATCAGTACCAGCATTACCAGACCAATACCTTTCTGCCCATCGTTAGCGCCATGAGAGAACGCCACACCGATAGCGGAGAGGATCAGTGCGATACGCGTCCAGAACGGCGGCTTTTTCTTACCGTCTTTCTTTTCACGCTCTGCAGGAGTCAGGTGAATACGCGCCCGCTTCTTGGTGCCGTTCCAGTAACGACGCAGCAAGAAGATCAGACCGCCAGCGAACACCAGACCGACAATAGGGGAAATGATCAGCGAACCGAAAATATTGAGCACTTTCGGGATGTTAAGTGCATCCACCACTGAAGTCCCGTTCATCAACGCATTGGTTAAACCAATACCGATGATCGCGCCAATCAGCGTGTGGGAGCTGGATGCAGGCAGACCAAAGTACCAGGTACCGAGGTTCCAGATAATTGCCGCCAGAAGCATAGAGAACACCATGGCGAGGCCATGTGAAGAACCCATGTTGAGCAGCAGATCCGTTGGTAGCATATGCACGATGGCATAAGCTACGCTGAGACCACCCAGCAAAACACCAAAGAAGTTGAACAACGCAGCCATGACCACCGCCAATTGCGAACGCATTGCACGGGTATAGATCACGGTTGCGACAGCATTGGCTGTATCGTGGAAGCCGTTAATTGCTTCGTAGAACAGCACAAAAGCCAGAGCAAGCAATAATAAAAGCCCGGTATGTAAATCCAGGCCAGCAAACAAATGTAGCATAGGACGTTACGCCATTTTGAGGACATGAACGCGGCGCATTATCAGTGACTTTGGCGGCGCGGGCAAAGTGAAATATAGAGTTTTTTTGATTTGTCTCCTGCTTTGTTTTACACCACTAAAGAATTATCCTATAGAATTCATATAAATACCTATTATTGATAGTTTGGTGCTGGTGCGACCACTGAGGAATCTTTACAATTCACGCCCGCTTTTTAGAGAGGATCGCAACGTGGAAAGGTTTGATACCGTTATTATAGGCGCTGGCGCAGCGGGTATGTTCTGCGCCGCGCAGGCAGGGCAAGCAGGCAGTCAAGTACTGCTGATTGATAATGGTAAAAAGCCTGGACGTAAGATCCTCATGTCCGGCGGAGGTCGTTGTAACTTTACCAATCTTTATGTGGAACCGGCTGCATATTTGAGTCAAAACCCGCATTTTTGCAAATCGGCGCTGGCTCGCTATACGCAGTGGGACTTTATTGATCTGGTGGGTAAACACGGCATTGCCTGGCACGAAAAAACGCTCGGTCAGCTGTTCTGCGATGATTCGGCCCAACAAATCGTCGATATGCTGGTTGCCGAGTGCGAAAAAGGTAACGTTACGATGCGGTTACGTAGCGAAGTCCTGAGCGTCGCACAGGATGATGATGGCTTCATTCTGGAACTGAACGGGATGACGGTCGGTGCGAAAAAATTGGTTATTGCCTCCGGTGGGCTTTCCATGCCGGGTCTGGGGGCAACGCCGTTTGGTTATAAAATTGCCGAACAGTTTGGACTGAAGGTGTTGCCGACGCGCGCAGGCCTGGTGCCCTTTACGTTGCATAAGCCATTGCTGGAGCAGCTTCAGGTGCTCTCAGGCGTGTCTGTTCCTTCCGTTATCACCGCTGAAGACGGCACCGTATTTCGTGAAAACCTGCTCTTTACGCACCGTGGGCTTTCAGGCCCGGCCGTTTTGCAAATTTCCAGTTTTTGGCAGCCCGGCGAATTTGTCAGCATTAATTTGTTGCCGGATGTTGACCTTGCGAGCTTTCTCGACGAACAACGAAGCGCACATCCAAATCAGAGCTTAAAGAACACGTTAGCGATGCAGTTACCGAAACGTCTGGTGGAATGCCTGCAGCAATTAGGGCAAATCCCGGATGCGACGCTGAAACAACTTAACGTGCGCGATCAGCAAACGCTGGTGGAGACGCTCACTGAATGGCGGGTGCAGCCGAACGGTACCGAAGGGTATCGCACAGCGGAAGTCACGCTGGGTGGCGTGGATACCAACGAACTGTCTTCGCGCACGATGGAAGCCCGCAAAGTGCCAGGGCTGTACTTTATTGGTGAAGTGATGGATGTCACCGGCTGGTTGGGTGGGTATAACTTCCAGTGGGCGTGGTCGAGCGCCTGGGCGTGTGCGCAAGATTTAGCGCCAGCCTGACTGTGACGCCCGACAACCTGAGCTGCCGGGCGTTATCATTAGTTCAGACCAAGAAAGTGCTGGGCGATTTTAAAGTAGATAATTAACCCGGTACCGTCGATAAGCGTGGCGATAAACGGGGCTGAAACCACGGCGGGATCAATGCCGATACGCTTAAGCACCATGGGGATCACTGATGACACCACGGCGCTCCACAATGTAATGCAAACCAGCGTCAGGCTGACGATCAGCGTGATTTCCATGCCGATGCCCATCATCCACGCGCGCAAGCACCCTGCCAGGCCCAGCGTCAGAGCGATCAGCAGCGAAGTTGAAACTTCTTTGCGGATCACCCGGCCCATATCGCGCAGCCGCACTTCTCCCAGCGCCATTGAACGTACCAGCGTCGAAGTGATCTGCGTACCGCTGTTGCCGCCAGTACCAATTAATAGCGGAATAAAAAAGGCCAGGGCAATTGCGGATTCCAGCGCCTCTTCAAAATGCTGAAGCACGCTGCTGGTATAGGCTTCTGCGACAAACAGCAGCAGGAGCCAGACCGAACGCTTTTTCCACAATGTCCACGGACTAATTTCCAGATAGGGTTTTTCCAGCGGTAGCGTGGCGCCCTGAAGCTGAACGTCTTCGGTAACATCATCTTCCTGTAGATGAGCGATCTCTTTTTCCATCAGACAACCGACCAGCTCACCTCTCTCAACGACAGCAACCAGATCGACTTCGCGTTCGGCTAACTCGGCAACGACCTGCGCCCGTTCATCATCAGGCTTTACATGAAATAAACAGCTGTCCGTAAGATGGTTGATGTTCAGCGACGTATCTTTTTCCTGCAATAAGCGCTTGATGGATAACACCCCGCGCAGCGCTTTTCCAGCCACAACAAAGACCTGGCCTGGGATGTCATCCGTTTTGAGTTGGGAGACAAAGTACTCGCGAGCGCCGTTAACGCTGAGATGGTCCGGCAGAGTAATAAAATCGGTGCGCATATATTGGGCGATAGCGTCGCCATTGAAATCCGGCATAGGATGATGAGCGGCGCAGAGTGGCATAGATGACATGGTGTAATTCCCTATAAAAATCTCTCATAGGGGCGAACAAGACAGGGTTAGCACAGGCAGATCCCTACGTCCTGGTTTTAGCACTGAACAACGTATCTGTCCGATGGTGAAATCGTCAGAAGTTACCTTGGCAACACCTTGATTCGATGGATGCCTGTATTTCCCTGAGTGGTCTCTCTCGATACCAGCAGGGCGGTAACTTGTATTTGTACAGGAGCCTCGCCATAACGAGATCGGTAAATGAGCCGCTATTATAGGGATGCCTAATCATTGATTATGTTTATAGTTGCGATTGTTTATCAATCGTTGATATACGAAATATTTCTTGTGCCAGGGCTGAACTGGAAACGACAACCGAATAGACATATCGAAACCAGGTGTTAGTATTCAATAGACAGCAGTTATGAGTATGCGTGTTTCATTTCCGGCCAGGAACGCTGATGATGACAACATTACTACCCGATTTCACAGCATTTTCGTCACTCACTTCCTTCGCGGTATGCGTTGCCTTAACGCTTGTCCGCTCTTTGGCCATTATTTCTCATTCCTTCTCATCCCGGATGGAATCTCTCACTGAATAGCAGTTCAGTGGGTTTTGTGACACGCATCGTTTGATAACAGGGATTACGGCGGGTCGAATATGGATAAGATTAAGCGTCATCTGGTGTGGTGGGGCGCGGGTATTGTGGTGGTGGTTGCTGCAATAGCATGGTGGATGTTGCGTCCTGCGGGGATACCGGAAGGGTTTGCCGCCAGCAACGGCAGAATTGAAGCCACTGAAGTGGATATTGCCACCAAAATTGCCGGACGTATTGATACGATCCTCGTGTCGGAAGGGCAGTTCGTTCGTCAGGGCGAGGTGCTGGCGAAAATGGATACCCGCGTGCTGCACGAGCAGCGGCTGGAAGCGGTCGCGCAAATCAAAGAAGCGGAAAGTGCGGTTGCGGCGGCACGGGCGTTGCTGGAACAACGGCAAAGCGAAATGCGCGCCGCACAGTCGGTGGTAAAACAGCGTGAAGCAGAGTTGCAGTCGGTCTCTAAACGCCACGTACGCTCCCGTTCACTGTCCCTGCGTGGTGCGGTATCTGAGCAACAACTGGATGACGACAGGGCCGCCGCTGAAAGTGCGCGTGCTGCGCTGGAATCGGCAAAGGCGCAGGTCTCTGCCGCGAAAGCGGCGATTGAAGCCGCCCGTACCAGCATCATTCAGGCGCAAACCCGGGTCGAAGCCGCACAGGCTACCGAACGACGCATTGCGGCAGATATCGATGACAGCGAGCTTAAAGCCCCGCGCGATGGTCGCGTGCAGTACCGCGTGGCTGAACCGGGCGAAGTGCTGTCAGCAGGCGGGCGCGTGCTGAATATGGTCGATCTCAGCGATGTCTACATGACATTCTTCTTGCCGACCGAACAGGCTGGCCTGCTGAAGATTGGCGGTGAAGCGCGACTGGTGCTGGATGCCGCGCCGGATCTGCGTATTCCTGCGACCATCAGCTTTGTCGCCAGCGTGGCGCAGTTCACGCCGAAAACGGTTGAAACCAGTGATGAGCGGCTAAAACTGATGTTCCGCGTGAAAGCGCGTATCCCGCCGGAGCTGTTACAGCAGCACCTGGAGTACGTGAAAACCGGTCTGCCGGGCATGGCCTGGGTGCGTGTTGATGAAAATCGCCCCTGGCCTGACGACCTGGTGGTGAGGTTGCCGCAATGACGCATCTGGCGCTGGTTCCCGTTCCTCCCGTGGCGCACCTTGACGGCGTGAGTCAGCATTACGGGACAACGGTCGCGCTGAACAATATCACGCTGGATATCCCCGCCCGCTGCATGGTGGGGCTGATTGGTCCGGATGGCGTCGGAAAATCGAGCCTGCTGTCGCTCATCTCCGGCGCGCGAGTCATTGAACACGGCAACGTGATGGTGCTGGGTGGCGATATGCGCGACCCGAAACATCGCCGGGATGTCTGTCCACGCATTGCCTGGATGCCGCAGGGGTTAGGGAAAAACCTGTACCATACGCTGTCGGTGTATGAGAACGTCGATTTCTTTGCCCGGTTGTTTGGCCATGACAAAGCGGAGCGTGAAGCGCGGATTACCGAGCTGCTGAACAGCACCGGACTGGCGCCGTTTCGCGATCGTCCTGCCGGGAAACTCTCGGGTGGGATGAAGCAAAAGCTGGGGCTGTGCTGCGCGTTAATCCACGACCCGGAACTGTTAATTCTCGATGAACCCACCACCGGGGTAGACCCGCTGTCACGTGCCCAGTTCTGGGATCTGATTAACAGCATTCGCCAGCGTCAGACCAATATGAGCGTGCTGGTCGCCACCGCCTACATGGAAGAAGCCGAGCGCTTTGACTGGCTGGTAGCGATGAACGCCGGGGAGGTGTTAGCCACTGGGAGCGCCCAGCAGCTACGCGAACAAACCAACAGCGCCACGCTGGAGCAGGCGTTTATCGCGCTGCTACCTGAAGCGCAGCGTCAGGCGCATAAGCCGGTGGTGATCCCGCCGTATCACGCTGAGCAGGAAGAAATTGCTATTGAAGCGAAAGATCTGACCATGCGCTTCGGCAAGTTTGTCGCCGTTGACCACGTTAACTTTCGTATTCCGCGCGGGGAAATCTTCGGTTTTCTCGGCTCCAACGGCTGCGGTAAATCCACCACCATGAAGATGCTCACCGGGCTGCTGCCCGCAAGCGAAGGTGAGGCGTGGCTGTTTGGGCAAGCGGTTGACCCGAAGAATATCGATACCCGCCGTCGGGTAGGCTATATGTCGCAGGCGTTTTCGCTCTATAGCGAGTTGACCGTGCGGCAAAACCTTGAGCTACACGCGCGACTGTTTCATATCCCCGAGGCAGAAATCTCAGGGCGGGTACAAGAGATGAGCGAGCGCTTTTCGCTGACCGATGTCGAAGACGCGTTGCCCGGCGCGCTGCCGTTGGGGATCCGTCAACGCCTGTCGCTGGCGGTGGCAGTGATCCATCGCCCGGAAATGTTGATTCTTGATGAGCCGACCTCCGGGGTCGATCCGGTGGCGAGGGACATGTTCTGGCAACTGATGGTCGATCTGTCGCGGCAGGACAAAGTGACCATTTTTATCTCTACCCACTTTATGAACGAAGCGGAGCGCTGCGACCGGATGTCGCTGATGCACGCCGGAAAAGTACTCGCCAGCGGCACACCGCAGGAGCTGGTGAAACAGCGTGGTGCCGCCAGTCTGGAAGAGGCGTTTATCTCCTGGTTACAGGAAGCGGCAGGCCCGGCGCCGGAAGCTCAGTTAGCGCCAGCCAATGTCCCGGCAGTGCATGAAAACAGTCAGCCGCCGCGGCAGGGCTTTAGCCTGCGGCGCTTGTTCAGCTACAGCCGCCGTGAAGCGCTGGAGCTGCGACGTGACCCGGTTCGTTCAACGCTGGCGCTGATGGGCACAGTGATCCTGATGCTGATCATGGGTTATGGCATCAGCATGGATGTGGAAAACCTGCGTTTTTCGGTGCTCGATCGTGACCAGACCGTCAGTAGCCAGGCGTGGACGCTGAATCTGGCGGGATCGCGCTATTTTATCGAACAGCCGCCGCTCACCAGTTATGACGAGCTGGACAAACGGATGCGTTCGGGCGAAGTGGCGGTAGCAATAGAGATCCCGCCAAACTTTGGCCGCGATATCGCGCGTGGCACGCCGGTGAAGATTGGCGTCTGGGTCGATGGCGCAATGCCGAGCCGGGCCGAAACGGTAAGGGGTTACGTACAGGCGATGCACCAGACCTGGCTACAGGACGTGATGGCGCATCAACCCAATGCCAGTGGGCAAAACGGGCTGATGACCATTGAAACTCGCTATCGTTACAACCCGGATGTGAAGAGCCTGCCGGCGATTGTTCCGGCAGTGATCCCGCTGCTGCTGATGATGATCCCTTCCATGCTCAGTGCCCTCAGCGTGGTGCGCGAAAAAGAGCTGGGATCGATTATCAACCTGTACGTTACACCCACCACCCGCAGTGAGTTTTTGCTCGGCAAACAGTTGCCTTATATCGTACTGGGCATGCTGAACTTCCTGCTGCTGTGCGCGCTGTCGGTGTTTGTGTTCGGCGTCCCGCATAAGGGCAGCTTTATGACTCTGACGCTGGCCGCGCTGCTGTACGTCACCATTGCCACCGGACTGGGGTTGTTAATCTCCACGTTTATGAAAAGCCAGATCGCCGCCATTTTTGGTACCGCGATTATCACGCTGATCCCGGCAACGCAGTTTTCCGGGATGATCGACCCGGTCGCCTCGCTCGAAGGGCCTGGACGCTGGATTGGCGAAATTTACCCGACCAGCCATTTTCTGACCATTGCGCGCGGGACGTTCTCTAAAGCGCTGGATCTGACGGATCTCTGGCAGCTGTTTATGCCGCTGGCGGTAGCCATTCCGGTGGTGATTGGTCTGAGCGTATTACTGCTGAAAAAACAGGAGGGGTGATGCGCCGACTACGTAATATTTATAACCTCGGCATCAAAGAGCTACGCAGCCTGCTGGGTGATAAAGCGATGCTGACGCTGATCGTCTTCGCCTTCACGATTTCGGTTTACTCTTCCGCCACCGTGCTCCCAGGTTCGCTGCACCTGGCACCGATAGCCATCGCCGATATGGATCAGTCGCAGTTGTCGAATCGCATTGTGAACAGCTTTTATCGCCCGTGGTTTTTACCGCCGGAGATGATCACCGCCGATGAGATGGATGCCGGGCTGGATGCCGGACGCTATACCTTTGCTGTGAATATTCCGCCTGATTTTCAGCGTGATGTGCTGGCCGGGCGGCAGCCGGATATTCAGGTTAACGTCGATGCCACGCGGATGAGCCAGGCCTTTACCGGCAACAGCTATATTCAGAATATCATCAGCGGCGAGGTGAACAGCTTTGTGGCGCGTTACCGTGACAACAGCGAGCCGCCGGTGGCGCTGGAAATGCGCATGCGTTTTAACCCCAATCTGGAACCCGCCCGCTTTGGCGCGGTGATGGCGATTATCAACAACATCACCATGCTGGCGATTGTGCTCACCGGCTCGGCGCTGATCCGCGAGCGTGAGCACGGGACGATAGAACATCTGCTGGTCATGCCGGTAACGCCATTTGAGATCATGATGGCAAAAATCTGGTCGATGGGGCTGGTGGTGCTGGTGGTTTCTGGCCTGTCGTTGATGTTGATGGTAAAAGGCGTGCTCGGCGTACCCATTGAAGGTTCGATACCGCTGTTTATGCTGGGCGTGGCGCTGAGCTTGTTCGCGACCACCTCGATCGGTATTTTTATGGGCACGCTGGCGCGCTCCATGCCGCAGTTGGGACTGCTGATGATTCTGGTGTTGCTGCCGTTACAGATGCTCTCCGGCGGCTCTACGCCGCGTGAAAGTATGCCGCAGGCGGTGCAGGACATCATGCTAACCATGCCGACCACCCACTTTGTCAGCCTGGCGCAGGCGATTCTTTATCGTGGGGCTGGGTTCAGTATCGTCTGGCCGCAGTTCCTGACGCTACTGGCGATTGGCGGTGCGTTTTTCCTGATAGCGCTGTTACGCTTTCGCAAGACGATTGGCACGATGGCGTGAATATTATTGCCGGATGGCGGCGGCGCCTTATCCGGCCTACAAACGAGAACGGGTGTAGGCCGGGCAAGCGAAGCGCCCCCGGCAACGAATAAGGTAATTACTCTTCTTTTGGCAGGCACTGCAAATGACCGTGGCGCACCCCGCGCTGGGAAATCACATCATCGGCAAAATGCTGAACATCGCCCATATCGCCTTTCAGAACGGCGATTTCCAGGCAGTCGTCATGGTTGATGTGAACGTGTAGCGTAGCGACCGACAAATCATGGTGATGGTGCTGCGTCGAAACAATGCGACTGGCCAAATCACGCTTCTCATGTTCATAAACATATGAGAGTACCGCGAAGCCCTGAGTGCCATGTTCCTGGGTCGTTTCCTGCGCCAGCGCACCACGCAAAATATCGCGAATCGCTTCAGAACGATTGTTGTAACCACGGCGCTGGCTCAGGCTATCCAGCGTTTCCAGTAAATCGTCATCGAGAGTAATGGTGACTCGTTGCATCTGCAGTTAACCTTTCATGTCGCGCGTCGGCGCACAGGGAATGCGGGAGTTACAGCCTCTGCACGGCGTCGGCTGTCAGGGTAAATGGCGTTGGCGTGCACACGGCCAGACTCAGGGTTTCGAGCTGGCACTGGCTAACGGAGAGCGAGGATGTCAGCGTAGTGCTATCGATGCTGACAATTTGCCAGGCGCTGCCGCCACGCTGCTTAACGATGGCTTCTTTGCGCGTCCAGATGCGCCAGAAAGCCGCCAGTTGGTGGTCCGGATGTTCTGCTTCGATTTCGGCATGCTCCCTAAGACTGAACACCGTATTCGCCAGCGTCTTCCAGTTTTCGCGCGGGCGCACGACTTCAATATCGCAGCCCACTTCCCCTTCGTCGCTAAGCAGCAGAGCAATGTCATCACCGCTGTGGCTAAGATTGAACCACAGCGGCGTGTCGGCCGAAAAGGCCGGTTTTCCTTGCTCGCCGTAGACGATATCAGGCAATGGCGAAAGGACATGGGAAAGCAGCACGCGGCCCGCCAGCCAGCGTGCGCGGCGTGCGCCCTGCGGTGCCTGCTCATAGAGCGCATCAGGCAGCACGCCGGTGCTTAAATCAGAAACTTTCCCTAGAACGATCCGGTACATATCACGGCCAACGTTTGATGATGATAGAAGTATTGATGCCGCCAAACGCAAAGTTATTGCTCTGCAAAAACTCGCAATCAATCTTGCGGGCTTCACCCATAATGTAATCCAGCGCGCCACAATTGGCATCTGGCTGACTCAAATTCAGCGTAGGCGCAAACCAGCCTTCACGCATCATTTGCAGACTCATCCAGGCCTCAAGTGCGCCACAAGCGCCAAGGGTATGCCCAAAATAGCTTTTAAGCGAGGATAGCGGCACATTATCACCATAAATTGCGGCAGTCGCCTGACTTTCTGCAATATCGCCACGATCGGTTGCGGTACCGTGCGCTGAAATATAGCCGATATCCCGGCTGCTAATACCGGCCATGCTCAGCGATTTTTCCATGCAAATCTGCATTGTCTCACGCTGTGGCTGGGTGATATGGGCAGCATCGCAGTTAGTGGCAAAGCCGACGATTTCACCGTAAATCGTTGCTCCGCGCGCTTTAGCGTGTTCCAACTCTTCCAGCACCAGCGTACCAGCACCTTCCCCGATGACCAGACCATCGCGTTTTTCATCGAATGGGGAGGGGGTGGTTTTCGGTTCGTCGTTGCGCTGGCTGGTGGCGAACAGCGTATCAAATACGGCGGCTTCGGAAGGGCACAGTTCTTCTGCACCGCCGGCAACCATCACCGTTTGATAACCGTGTCGGATGGCTTCCCATGCGTAACCAATTGCCTGGCTACCGGAGGTGCAGGCGCTGGATGTCGGGATGACTCGCCCACGCAGGCCGAAAAACAATCCGGTGTTAACAGCCGTGGTGTGCGGCATCATTTGCACGTAGGTCGTGCCGGTGATGTTATTGGTGTGCTTCTCGGTCAGCATGGTCGCGAACTCACTCACCGGCCCGGTGCTGCCTGTGGAGGAACCGTATGCTATTCCGGTTTCACCGTTGGTCAGTACCCGATCGCCAATCAGTCCGGCCTGTTCTAACGCCAGTTCCGATGCGCGAGTGGACATCAGCGACACGCGACCCATGGCGCGAATGCGCTTGCGGGTATAGTGTTCCGGCAGAGTGAAGTTGTCGATCGGCGCACCCAACAGCGTGTGCAGTCCGTCATAAACCTGCCACTCCGGCATTTTGCGTACCGCATTTTCATACGCCAATAGCCTGGCGGAGACATCCTGCCAGTTTTCCCCAAAGGCGGTGACGCCGCCCATGCCTGTAATCACGACACGACGTGTCATAACATCCCTCCATTGATGGAAATCACCTGGCGAGTGACATAGCCCGCCACATCCGACATTAAATAACTGGCAAGCCCGGCCACTTCTTCAGCCTGACCTATCCGTTTCATGGGGATCATCGACATCGCCTCTTTCAATGCGGCTTCTTCCATCTCGATCATCCCGGTATCAATCAGCCCTGGTGCAATGCAGTTTACGGTAATTTTGCGTTTTGCCAGTTCGATGGCCAGCGCTTTGGTGGCACCAATAATACCGGCTTTTGCTGCACTGTAATTAACCTGACCGCGGTTGCCCATCACGCCGGATACTGAAGACAGTGTGATGATACGCCCCCCCTGGCGTGCGCTAATCATCGGCATAATGCACGGATGAATGACGTTGTAAAAGCTGTCGAGGTTAGTGTGGATCACCGCATCCCAGTCGTTATCGCTGAGCGCAGGGAAGGCGGCATCACGCGTCACTCCGGCGTTGCTGACAATGCCGTACCATGCGCCGTTAATCTCAATATCGTGCTCCAGTACTTCACGGCATTGCTCGCGATTGGCAACGTCAAATGTCAACAGACGCCCTGCGCCGCCAGCGGCGAGGATAGCCTCCAGCGTGTCTTGTGCACCTTGCGTATCGCGATGATAGTGCACGCCGACCACAAAGCCATCTGCCGCCAGTTGTCTGGCGATGGCGCGACCGATACCTTTGCTGGCACCCGTAACTAAAACTGAACGACTCATGTGGACGCTCCTTGTTGAAATAGCGTGTTAATTTCTTCTGTTGTCGGCTGGAAGGTGTTGACGCGACCGGTTGCCAGCGTCGTGTTGTCTGCCTGAATGACGCATTCAAAGCTACCGAATCGTGCATCCTGCATCAGCAATTTGACATGAATGCTCAGCCTCTTCCCGGCAGGCAGAACACCCGCAGCACAGACTAACTCGCGTGCGCCCAGCACCATACCTAATGCAATACTCGCCTGACCTTGTTGCTGGCGGTGCCAACCAGACCAGACGCCAATGGTCTGCGCCATTAATTCCAGTGCGAACCAGCCGGGCAGATTGCCATCGGGGTCGAGGAAAGGAGCCAGTACGCTGTTTGCCGATACTGTTACGTGGCAGGTGGCGGTTTCGTCCGCCACACTGACGACCTCTTCAAGGAGTAGCATCGGCGCGTCATGCGGTAAATAGTCGCCCGGTGATAAATAGTGGCTCATGAGATTCTCCCGAGCAGGATGCTGGCATTATTACCTCCGAAGGCGAACGAGTTAGATAAGATTACCGGGCGAGTCAGCGGCTGCGGCTGTTCAATGATGCCGCAGGGTGGCAATGTTTCATCGCGCGGCGACTGGCTAAAATCCTGCGGTGGCAGGGGCAGGTTGCGTTGCAGAATCAGCATACTGATTGCTGCTTCGGTGATCCCCGCCGCGCCCAGCGTGTGCCCGGTCAGGTGTTTGGTTGAACTGCATGGGACCGTGTCGCCAAATAGCGTGCTTACGACGTTGGACTCAATCTGATCGTTTAGCGGAGTGGCCGTTCCGTGCAGATTGATATAGCCCACGTGTTCCGGTGTCATTCCTGCGTCGTTAAGCGCCTGGCCTATGGCGCGAATGGCACCTTCTCCCTGCGGATGGGGAGCCGAAATATGGTATGCATCGCTGGATTCGCCGACGCCCAGCAGCGCAATGGGCTGTGGCTCGCGGGTTAATACCATCAATGCGGCGCCTTCGCCGATGGTGATCCCATTGCGGTCGCGGCCAAACGGCTGACATCGCGTTGGGGAGAGCGATTCCAGACTGTGGAAACCGTTGATGGGCATCCGACTTAGCGTATCGGCACCGCCGACAATGGCAATATCCACCAGACCAGATTCGATTAAGCGACGCCCGCTCATGATAGCCCGTGCACTGGACGAGCAGGCGGTTGAGAGCGTAAAGGCCGGGCCATCCAGCGCCAGCCAGTGGCTAAGAAAACGCGACGGATCGCCCAGTTCCTGCTGCGGGTAGCGCCAGTCGGTGCTCTCTTTGTCGTTGAGCATCAGATCAACGTGAACGTCACCTTCATCCAGACCGGAGGTGCTGGTGCCGAGAACGACAGCAATACGATCGCGACCAAACCGGGCGATAGCGTCATCCACCTGTGGCTGGATTTGTGCCAGTGCTGCCAGCAGTAGCTGGTTATTGCGCGAACGATGTGCGCTAAATTGCTGAGGGATCGCGGGTAGATCACCGTCAACGCCTGCTAATACGGCGGGTGGGTGTCCTTGCAGCCAGTTCGCGCGCGGACGCATTCCCGGCGCGATGCCACGTGTGAGGTTGGCGGCGATTTCATCGGTGTTATTGCCTAACGCGTTAATCATGCCAACGGCAGAAATGTAGATCATCTCAGTCACCCAGGTATTGAATGGTGATGTGGTATTTAAATACGTGCTGTTCAATGCTGATCGGTTCGCGTTTTCCTTTGCGATTCAGATACGTGATTTCCGTGACCAGTTTGCCACTGCTATTGCGCAGTTCACGTGTATCGCCCGTATCGACGAGCGTCCAGCCTTGAGGTAATTGCGGTTGCCAGGCGCTAATTGGCCAATGACTGAGCATCACGTCAGCCAGCACCTGACTGGCGGGCGGCAGTTGCGGAACGATGATCGATTGTTCGGTGTGCAATCCTTTTTCATCGTAAGTCACGAGGAACAGGCGAATGCCAACTGATGACAGCCCGGCCAGTGTGATTTTCTTATCATCAGCATTAAGCATGACCAACAGCGACTGAGTTTTGCCGTTAAAACTTCCGGTCAGCAGCTGTTGTGAATTCACCGCGGGAGAAATCCCCGGAGCAGGTAGCGTCACACGGCTGCCCGGTGCGAGCCAGGCTTGCGGGCGGCCTTGCTGTTCCGGCTGTGTGTGGCTGCAACCGGCAAGAACCAGTGCGGCGAGCGCCATCATTAACGGCCTGATAAGGCGAATCCGCCACCCGGCAAAAAATGTCGATAACATCATCTTTTCTTCTTCTCTCTTTTCGTTGGCATCGCCAGGGGTGACAGCAAAAATGCAGTGAAAATACCGCTCACCAATACAATGCCAAAACTGCTGATTGCCTGAGTGGCGCTAAAGACCAGCATGCCGAGCGTCAGGAGCGTGGTCATCATCGCCAGTGTGATAGCCAGTAGCGACGTCAGTGGCGTACCGCGTGGATTACTGAAAAACAGCGTATAGTTAATGCCAATCCCCAGCACCAGCACCAGTGCCAGCAGCGAGAACAGGTTGAGCGCATGACCACTCAGAGCCAGTACCGCCAGACCACAACCTAAAGACAGCACCGAGGGGACCAGGCTAATAAAGCCCTTACGCCAGCCAAGTCGAATGACGGCGCCACAGGCAATTACCGCCAGCGCAACGCATAGCAAGCCCGTCAGAATATAGCGATAAAGGGCAAACAGATTGTCAAAGCTGCTCTTACGATCCACCCACGCAACGCCGGAATATTTCGTGCTGAGCGTGTTTAAAGCATCACTTTGTTTCACTCCTGCAACGGGAACCAGCACGCTGCTTTCACCATCCGCCAGCGACAGCCACAGTAAGCGCCAGCCTTCACTGGCCGGGCTGGAAAGCCAGACATCGACGGTGACCGGCATGGCGCTAAGATCGGGTTTCACCGTTGCCAGTCCGGCGCTGTTTAAGGCCTTTGTGACGGCGGGCGCGGCATCTTTTAACAGGGTGAGATCCTGCTGCTGCCGGGCGAGGGAATTTAGCGCAATGGTGCGATAACCGCTGAGTAAGCCGTCTTTTTTTGCCTGTTCCAGCGCGGGAGTAAAGGCTTCCAGCCGCTCCAGCGTTTGTTGAGCGGACTTGCCGTACACCACAAACCACTTCTGATCGACGCTTTGCCCGGTCAGTGCGGTAATCGCTTTTTCCTGCGCGAGAATGCCCTGCGGCAGCGCCTGTAACTGTGAGATATCATCGTCTACGCGTAGCGTCGCCATGCCTGCCAACGAGAACACCGCCAGCGCCACCGGTAGGCCAACGGATAATTTCTTATTCCGCCGCCAGGCGGCAAGCCAGCGTAGCATCAGTACCATTGCCGGAACCGGGCGCACCGGTAACCTGTGACACAACCATGGATGCCAGAAAATGACCGTCAGGCACGAGGCACTCAGACCCACCGCCGCGAATACCGCCATCTGGCGAATACCGGGGAAGGGGGCCAGCATCATAATCAGATAAGCCGCCACGGTAGTGAGTAGTGCCAGGAGCAGGGCATTGCGTACTTTGGCAAGGCTTTGCCATGGTGATGTTTCTGCACCGTGCACCATCCGTTCGGTTAAATAGTAGAGCGTATAGTCGGCGGAAATACCGATGATGCTCATGCTCATCACCAGCGTCATCAGATGGAGTTCGCCAAAAATCAGCAACGTGACGACGGTTCCCGCTAGCGCGCCAATACCAATTGAAATCAGGCACAGCAGCAGCGGACGCAGTGAACGAAACACGGCCACGATGAGCAGGATCACCCCGATTACGGTCGCTATGCCGAGGGTCGAGATATCCTGTTTCGCCTGCTGGCTGGCGTAATCGCTGTAGAACAGCGTACCGCGAGACAGCAATTGTGCCTGCGGATAGTGGGCTTTGAACTCACCTTCCAGCGTATTCAGCGTGGTGACCAATTGGTGCGTCTGTTGCATATCAAACGATGAGCCGGTCAGCTCGCCATGTAACAGATACCAGTAGTTGCCTTGCTCGTCCTGAGTGACCAGCCAACCGTCCATCAGGCGCAAACGCTGCCCATTTTTAGCCATGGCCAACTGCGAGCCGCGCATCAGCATGAGGGGATCGTTTTGCAACTCTTTGCCGCTGACGCCGGAGAACGCGGAGTAGAGCTGGGACAGGATCCACTGGGCCTGGGCTTCGCCGCCGTTTTGCAGACGAGTGCGGGTATCGTTATCTATCAGGCCGTTACGGTGTTTCCAGAAGAAAGCGCCCCATGCCTGCTGGCTGTCGGCGTCCATCGGGCCTTTCACCTGGGCCAGCGCGTGCGATTTTTGCAGTAGCGTCAGCCAGTCGTGAGCCGCCGACGGGTCTGGTTGCTTACCGGGGCTCACCAGCCAGACCAGCTGCCGGTCGAGGCGCTGCATAAAGCCCTCGTTCAGGCTCGGTGGAATGTCGCCCATTGCCTGTTTTGGCAGCATGGCCAGCACGCTGCTATTGAGCCTGGCCTGCGGGAGTAGCGTCAACAAGACGCCCAGCATAATCAGGCAGGCGATCCCCCATAACAGCGCGGGACGTTTACTGGGCGGCAAAGCGTTGGTGTTCATCATCGGTCAGTTGCGCTGGCGTCAGTTGGTGTTGGGAAAGCGCGATATCGGTGCGATCGCCCTGCTTATCATTGAGCTGAATGCTCTCCAGGTAGGTCTTGCCGGCTAAATCAATCGTCGCAAAAATCTTATCCAGCGGCGTGGTGATTGGCGTCAGGCGTAACGTCCAGCGCCCCTCCCCTACGTCGGTAAAGGCCACGCGGAAGTTTTGCTCCAGCACCTTACGATCCGCCTGGAATAATGCACGTAGCAGATGATTGAACTGGAACATTTGCGGGTTGTTTTCGGCGGTGATGGTCTGCGGTGGCTGACCGTTAATCACCTGAACCATCCGCTTATCATCAAGCAACAGTTGCATCGGGAACGGCGCGGTTTGGTCCCACAACAGACCCTGGTCACGGGCGATCAGCATTTTGCCCTGAGACCGCAGCGGCTGCGGCAGATCTTTTATCGTCCGGGTTTGATCGAAATGGGCGCGAACGACCGGCTGTTCGGTAAAACGCTGTTGCAGGTCATCAAGCGTCAGGGCGCTCACAAAAGGGCTGATGAGCAGCACCAACAATGGCCATAATTTCATGGCGTCACTCCCATTCGTTCAAACAAAATGTCCGGGCTGACAAAGCACAGCTCACGGCTTTTTTCATCCACGGCGACCTGGATGGTATAGCCCGTTGTGGCGCGTTTTCCTGTTTCAGCATCGAAAATGTCGTAGTCGATACGCAGGCGATTTTCGAACTCTTTAATACGGGCACGCACACGGATACGCTGCTCGAAAGTCAGGGTGTTGCGATACTTTACCCGCGTGTCGACCACGGGCCACAGATAGCCAGATTCTTTCATCTGCCGATAACCGTAATTGAATTGGTTCAGCAGTGCCTCGCGGGCAATCTCGAAATAGCGGAAGTAGTTGCCATGCCACGCTACACCCATCATATCGACGTCGTGAAACGGAATAGTCAGCTCGACTTCAGCCGTAAAGCGGGGATCGTTAAGCACCCTTTACTCCTTGTCTTTGGTGTCCGGCAGCTGCCAGAAATCGAAAAAGTTAAACCAGTCGAGTGGCGACTGAAGTGCATAGTGCTCAAGACGTTCGGCATAGCGATCGACGGTATTCTGTAATGCCTGTTGTCGGGTGGCTCGCGGCAAGAGCAGCGGGTCAGCAAATGGTTCGCAGTGGATGCGTAGTTTCTCCTGCTGGCGCAGGGCGAAAATCAGATCCACCGGACAGCGTAAAATAGACGCAAGAATGAACGGGCCCTGTGGGAATGGCGCAACTTGCCCCATAAAGCGGCTCCAGCAGACACGCCATTCGCCGCCACGTTGGGTAGTGACTGCGATGCGATCGCCAACGATGGCTATCCATTCGCCACGATCCAGTTTCTCTTTGAGCAGAATGGCGGTATCCGGGCCAATATCGTTCACCGGTAGCAGGTTTAACCCAGCCTGCGGGGCCATCTCTTCCATAATTTGTTTAAAGCGTTGGGCGTTATCGCTAAATACCAGCGCATTGATTGTTTTACTGCCCTGTAGCTGGGCCAGTGCCCGACAGGCTTCGACGTCGCCCAAATGTGAGGCCAGCAGCAGTTTTCCTCGCGGGTCGCTGACATTTAGCGTCTCTTCTGCGCCTGGTGCAAAAACAACATCGCGGCCGACATGCAGCTCACCGCGCCAGCTGGCAATCTTATCCAGCATTGCGCTGCCAAAACGCAGGAAATGCTGATAACTGGTCAGGTTTGACGGTACTGGCATCCGGCGTGCGATCAGCTGCGCCCGTACGCGGCGAATCCAGCTCTGAGAGGCTTTTCGGGCAGTTGATGCGGTGAGCCAGTAAACGCCGACTACCGGATACAGTAGCAGGGAGAAGGCTTTGTGACCGAGTAAACGCCAGACCAGCAGCATCAGACGCATTCCCCACAGCCCTTTGACTTCCTGCTGCTGCGCCCAGTGTGTTGATGAACGACGAAAAAGCAGGGCGGGGATGCGCGGCAACATGCCAAAAAACAGGCGAGTGTGCATTAATGAAATGCGCAGATTGTCTTTGAGCGCGTCGAAATGGGATAGCCCGTCCTGCGGATAGATGACTCGCGTGGGGATAAAATAGCTGGGGTTGCCTTGCCAGTAGAGGCGCACCATTACTTCGGTATCAAAATCCATTCGTTTGCCGAGCGTCACGCGCTGTGCCAGTTGCCGTGTTGGTGCCACCGGATACACCCGGAAGCCGCACATGCTGTCTTTTAGCTGCAACGAAAGCGTTTCTATCCACACCCAGATGTGGGTTACCCAGCGTCCGTACAGGCGCGAGCGAGGGACAGAATCATCGTAAATCGGTTGCCCGGAAATGAGCGCTGCCGGATGTTCTTTTGCCAATGCAAGCAGCCTGGGAATATCTTCAATGGCATGCTGACCGTCGGCATCGACCTGCACGGCATGACTGAAACCGGCATCTGCCGCCGCCTGAATACCACTAATCACCGCCGCGCCTTTGCCTGCGTTGACCGGCAGGCGAATTAACGTCAGATTGCTGTATTCTGCCGCCAGGCGTGCCAGTTGATCTTGTGTGGCCTTGTCGCTGCCATCGTCCACCACAATGCAGGGGAGATTGAATGGCTGAAGACGATCCAAAACGCCCGACATCATCGCGCCGTGGTTATAGCAGGGGATCAACACGCAGGGGGAAAACGTCAGCGGCATAACCGAATCTTCCCGCTGCTGGCGGTATGGCGCGCTTCACCGTCGTGGCGCTGATAACTAAAAGAGAGCATCTGACGTTCTTCCTGCCAGCCCAGACTCAGGGTGACGGTGGTTCCAGGCAATAGCGGTGACTGGAACTTCACATTCTGAATACTGTGAAAACGCCAGCCAGGAACCAGCAACGTGGTGGCGTAATGCATCGCCCAATCCAGCTGTGCAACGCCTGGCAGTAGTGGCTGCACGGCAAAATGCCCGCTGAACCAAAACAGCGAAGGGTCGAGATGTAAAACAATCTCAGCCTGTTGAGGCTGTGCCTGATGGCGCTCGATTTCATGGGGTTTCATGAAATAACTCCTGTAATTGCGCATAGACACGCTTGTTCATACTGTTGACCGGAATCTCATCAATCACCCGCCAGTAGCGGGGAACGGCGACCGGCTCCAGCCAGGGCAACAGCGAACGTCGCCAGGTCAGTTCTTGCGGTTTTCCTCCGCACGCGAGCCAGCGTTGATGGGCTTTGTCATCCAGTACCAGCAGGACGCCAACGCCCTGGCGCCCCCCGCGTGAGACCGGCAATGCCGCGACATCACGGATACCGTCCAGTGCCAGCAAGCGTTGCTCCACTTCGCTGAGTGAAATGCGTTTCTCTTCAATCTTGACGACTCGCCCGCGCCTGCCCATCAGGCGAAACTGACCGTTTTCGGTAAATTGCAGAATATCATCGAGCAACAGGCCATCATCAGCGGCAATTAGCGGTGAAAATACGCGAAACGCATCATTTTCTGGCTGAAATCTGACGCCGGGAAAAGGCCGCCATGCCACATCATCTTGATGGCGATAACGCCACGCAAGGATCCCGGTTTCAGTGCTGCCGTAGATCTCATCGGGCCAGACATTCAGCCAGTCAGCAGCCTGTGCGACGTCCTGCCAGGGCAGCATACCGCCCGCAGACAGAATCAGTTCGACCGGCGGCGGTGCCAGGTGGTGGTCGAGGCGTTTCAGAAACGCCGGACTGCTGATAAACGCATACCGATGCTCATGGCTCAGCGCCGCCAGTTGTTCGGCATACCATAGCATTGCCGCGTGCAGCGGCAGACCTAAGGCCATTGGCAAGAAGATACGAAACGTCAGACCATACAGATGTTGCGGAACCACTGACGCGACCACCCGGCAACCTGCGAGACGATCGGCAAAGCGCGTCGCGAGCAATGCCGCTTCGCTATCCAGACGAGCGATCGGTTTGATCACGCGTTTCGGCTGGCCGGTCGAACCGGAAGTGAACAACTCCACAAAGGCGTCGCTGCGTATTGCCGGAAACGTGATGTCGTGGGTCACGGATGTCATGGCAGAACTGACCACCCGTAGCGTTCCCTGCCACTCCAGCGTTTTATCGCTCAGTACGCCGTCAAACAGCCTGTGCTGCTCGTTTAACAACGAAACGCGACAATGCCCAGGGATCACCGGCGTTTTGCCAGCATGTAGTGTGGCCAGCAGCGCGACGATAAATAAATAGCTGTTCTCGAAGCACAATGCCCAGCGCTCGCCTTCCTGCTGCTGCAGGTATGTTATCAACTGGGCCACATCATGGCGCAGATGACCCAGCGTCCAGGTATGCTCTTCCTGCCACGCAACAGGGACGTCGTTCGGGCGTGGGTCACAGAGCCATTGCGCAAGTGTGAGGGGCTGCTTCATTGGGTATCTCGTTTTATCACCAGCTGGCGAACTAACCACTCGCCGGCCATCAATGTTCCCATCAGTAAATAGGAAACCATACCGTTCCAGGTCGTCCACAGGGTCATATCGCCATTCAGTGCGGTAAAGAGCGCAACGCTGCCGTTGATGATGAAAAAGGTGCACCAGATTTGTGTCACACGGCGTGTGTAGCGTACTCCTGCCTCGGGCAGATTTGGGTCGCGCAGCCGCGCCAGGCGTTCAACAATGGGCATCGCGGACCACAGAGAGCCACCAAATACCGACAGCATGACGCCGTTTACCACTACCGGGTAAAACAGCAGCAACTGATGCGTTTTGAGCAGATAACTGGCAATGCACAACGTGATACCCGCGACCGCCACGACCTGTGTCACGACGCGTAACGGCCCCGCCTGTCGCCGGGTCTGGCGAAAGCGTAAAAAAAGGAGTAGCGCCATCAACGGTAGCAACCAGTGCAGACTGTTATGCGCAAGGCCAAACCAGATCAAAAACGGCCAGGCCAACAACAGTAGGCCTGTTAGCAGTTGTACGACTGGCAGCGAGCGAGTGCCCGACACGGTGAATTACGCTTCTTTGAGAAGGCGTTCTACCGCGTCGACGACATCTTGTACGGTGCGTACTGCTTTGAACTCTTCCGGCTTGATTTTCTTGCCGGTTTTCTTTTGCAGATGCACGATCATGTCGACGGCGTCGATGCTGTCGAGTTCCAGATCTTCGTACAGGCGCGCCTCAGGCTTAATGTCCTGCGGGTCGACTTCAAACAGCTTGACCAGCAGTGAGGAGACTTCTTCGTAAATGGCTTTTTGTTCGGTCATAACGGACTATCCTCAGGCACGTTGCGCGTGAATGAACGATGCCAGCGTGGCGACGGAGAAGAAGTGCTGGCGCATTTCTTCGCTCTCTGCTGAGAGGGCCACGCCATACTCGTTTTTCACCGCCAGCCCCAGCTCCAGGGCGTCGATTGAGTCCAGACCTAATCCATCGCCAAAGAGTGCCGCTTCGGTATCAATATCGTCGGCTGTCAGTTCGTCGAGATTCAATGTCGTTATAATGAGGTTTTTGATTTCAAGATAAAGCGCTTGCATCATTAATTCCTGAAAGAGGTAAAGTACCTGGTTGTAATTGAAGCAAAAGATGCCGGTTCAACTGCCTTGCGGCCAGCGCCGGTTCTTGTGAATTTGCGTCGTAAAATTGGTCGATCTTAACCCGTTCGTGTACTGAAACGGTAAACATGGGCTTTATCGATGGGACGTCGTACCATTTGCTTTCTTTATCCAGCATTTGTTCGCTGCAGCTTATGGTTACGATGCGTAAATCGCTGCTGCAGCGTACGGCGATATTCGCCGCACCACGCTGTAACGTCATTTCCTCTCCGGGGCGTGTACGGGTTCCCTCGGGGAAAATTAAAATGGTATCGCCTTGTTCCAGACGTTGCTGGCACGCGGGTAACAGCGCATCAGCCTGACTGTTAATCAGATAATCTGCTGCCCGGACCACGCCGCCAAGAAACGGGTTTTTTAGTAATGCGCTTTTCACCAGACAGTCGGTTTCTGGCATGACCGAGGCCAGTAGCACGTAGTCAATGAGCGTCGGATGATTGGCGACGACCAGGCACCCTTGTTCGTTGCGTAAAATGTCTCGTCCTGCAATCTGGTAATCCAGCACGCCAAGTCGCTTCGCCACCGTTAAAAAGAGGCGAAAACTGGCAGCAATGCTGCGTCTGGCGATACGCCGACGTCGGGCTTTATCCCATACTGCGATGAGCAATACGTTAAACCAGACAGTAGAAAGGAGGAGTCCGCCGAGGCCAAACAGGGCAAAGCAAAAACCGGTCATCACCAGTCGCCATACCCAATTAAGCCGCAGGAAAATCGTGTTCATCCCTGACTCCACTGCCACTGTACGCGCTCGCCTGGCAGGGTAAACGCCGCGGTATCTTGCAAATAATGTTGTAAAAACAACAGGCTTTGTGGCAATGGTGTCTCACCTTGCGCGCAGTGTGGACGGGTTTCGCATTGCCAGCGATCACCGGATTCAATAACCAGCGCGACGGCAAACGGCCATGTCGGCATATCAGGCGGCAACTGCGGATGATAAAACTCGGGCAGAAAACCGTCGAAATCGACCATCAATACGCGCTGATATCCCGCCTGCAACAGCCCGATGACTTCGCATAGCCCCTGCTGGAACGTATCCCTGCCAGCGGAAAGCGAGGAGGAGACAATCGGCTTTTTCGCGGCGATGGTCAGGTTTCCCACAGCAGAATTATGCACGGAGAGGGCAAAATCGGTCGGTGAGAGTGCCTGCTCAGTCGCAAGGGCGTGCAGGATCCTGTAGTTACGCTCCAGTTCACCATGGCGGCTGGTGTACAACACGGCATCGATATCATGACGGCGTAGCATCGTCAGCCCGCAATCAACGGCCAGTTTGCTACCGGAGCTGAGGCGGCGAGCCGTCATCATCGGTAACTCGCTGAGTTTAGCCAATGGCGCGGTGGGATCGATGGCGTGCGAAAACCGTGACCATTCATGCCACTGTTCTGTTTCGCTTAATCCTGGCGCCTTGGCCTGCCAGTCGATAATGTTGAAAGCAAATTTCATCAACGCGTATCCGCGGTAAATCGGTTGTTCCGATTGTTTCTTATTTTTTCTTCTGACATATCAATAAAGTATGCCCAACACCTAAGTTGTCGTGACGTTCATCTACCTGAAAACCTGCCTGATTCAGATAGTGGTAAAACTTCTCTACGCTGTAGAAACGGCTGTTGCCATTTGCCATACAGGTAAAATAAAGCGAAGACGCATTCAGGCTAAATGAGGCCGCTTCAAATTTTTGGGCATCCCAAAACAGTTCCATAATGCACAGCTTCGCGCCCGGTTTCATCACCCGAGCAATGTTGCTCAGTATGGCGATAATTTGTTCCGGGGAAAAACAGTCCAGAAATTGGCTCATCCACCAGATATCTGCCTCTGCGGGTAAAGGCGAGTCGCTAAGCATATCCACAGCATGGAAATTTATGCGATGGGATAATCCCGTATTTTCGATATTTTCGCGGGCAAGTGCAATTTGTTGCGGCAAATCTAATAGAGTGACTGCAATATTGTCATCATGTTGACAACAACGTAATGCCCATTTCCCGGTATTTCCGCCGACATCGTACAGGGTTGCAGGGGCGCTGGCGAATACATATGGCAATGCGGCATCAAATGCGCCATCTGAATAGTAATGATCGAAAGCGAACCAACTTTCACGCGCCGCCAGGGGTAATTGCGACAGTGCAGGATAGATTGTTGGCCAGTCGCCAAAAATTTTTAATCCCGCGGGCTTCCCTTCTTTCAGCGCATTCTCCAGATAGAACAGTCCCTGATAACAAACATCCTGGGTGAAATCCATATTCACACGCGTCATCGTGTCATGTAAAAGGAAGTGGCCGACTTTTGCGAGGTAATAATATCCTTCTTTGTGGGTAATGATTCGCCCACTTAACCCCATATCCAACAGGATGCTGGCGGCATATTCGTTGATGGTGCTGTTCTCGGTAATTTCGTCGAGCGTGGCGCCGCGTTTACCTTGCTTGTCCAGCCAGGTGAGTACTCCCGCATTTCGCAGACACAACGCGGTTTGAAAAAGCATAGGGGCAAAGGCGATACGTTGTGCTTCAGTAATGGCATCCAGTGCGCTAAGCGAATCCTGTTCGTACATGTGGGGACAACCTGTTAAATGACGGAGAATAAGAGTATCGGGCCTTTTCGGCCCGACTTTAGGCGTAATTACAGATTGGCGCCGGCTGACAGATTGAGCTGGATGTCTTTATCCAGATTGCGTACCCAGCGGTTGTAGTTTTTATGGATTTTTCCACCAGAAGCCTGCAGGTTAAGGCTGCTGTCGTATTTAATGTCATAGCTGGTGGCGGTATAGGTGATACGGACTTCAGCCACATGATCGCGGGTTTGTTGGCGTGCTTTAATGACACCAGGACCGGCTTCAGACATGACCCATTGGCGTTGAATGCCCGCTTTCAGAATCGCGGTTTTAACCTGATCCTGAGTGTGCCCCGAGCTTACGCTGGTGTGAACTTGATCGATCGGCGCAGTACGCGCACATCCCGCCAGCGCACCGACAACGGCAATGGCCGCAAACCACTTAATATACTGTTTCATTAAAACTCCCTCTCAAAGTACTGTTTATACGTGTTTAATAATAAGCTTCGAAATAATGATCACCCTGCAGCACCTGTGATTTTATTTAAGCTAAATCAGCATGTTATTTCACGTGTCCGATAGCAAGGCGATGAGGTTGCCGGATGGTAATATTCGGTGACTTTCTTCAACGGAAATTTTTCAGCGTAATCATCGGCGAGAAGTATAGATTTTTAGATAAAACGTATCAAATAAAATAACCTTTAAATATAGGCAGATAGTTTGAGTTAAATGCTGTGGGGGGATTCATTATTCTTATGTGGTTTGGCAAAGATATCCGTACGTTGACTTATGTATTTTCTTTATTAAAAAATGAAATCCTTTTCACTCTTTATTTAAGATAAATTGCGATATATACCTGTATGGATATCAGTTTAACGGGCATATAAAAAGATAAAAACTACCTCGGTTGGTAGTTTTTCAGGGTAGCCGACTTTTGGGTCTGCCGGGACCCAGCAAAATGGCCAGTTTGCTGCCACCGGTGGTGGTTTCCATCCAGATTTTACACACACTGGTTAACGGCACAGAGAGCAGCATGCCTACCGGGCCGAGCAGCCATCCCCATACTAACAGGGAAAGGAAAACGATCAGTGTCGACAATCCCAGGCGATGCCCCATCATACGCGGCTCAAGGATATTGCCAATCACCATATGCACCACCAGAAACAGCGCGCCGACCAGCACGCACTCGTAAAGACCATTGAACAGCAGCGCCTGAATCATGGGCGGGACGACGGAAATGACTGAGCCAATGTTGGGCACATAATTGAGCAGGAAGGCCAGCACGCCCCACATCAGAGCAAACTGAATGCCCATTAGCGCCAACCCCAGCCAGACGATGGCGCCAGTCCATAAGCTGAGCAACGTCTTCAGTGCCAGATAGTGAGATACGCCCTTTAATGCCCGATGCAGCCCCGCAATATGGATCTGCGGATTGTTCAGCGCAAAGCGCATTTTATAGGGGACGTGGCGTACCTCAAACAGCATAAAGACCACCGTCATTACCAGCAGAACGACGCTTGCCATCGCACCGGAAAGGCTGGTCATCAGCGTGGTGGTGAAGGTCATGAGTTTGTCGGAATCGATACGTTGCAGGATGCGCTCTGGCGACATATGCAAATTCAGAAAGGGCACCATCTCTTGCAGATACAGGATCTTGCGCGTCAGCTCTTTGTTGTATTTGGGTAGCATAGCCATGAATTCCGTGATCGACGACGCCAGAACGCCGACCAGTGCCGTGAGGACGAACAGCATGACCACCACGACGAGCGTAATGGCAACCGGGCGGCGTACTCCGCGGCGAATAAACCAGGTGACCAGCGGATTCAACACAATGGCGAAAAACAGGGCCAGCAGTAGTTGCACAATGATATCCGCTGCGGCATGAATACCGGCGAGGATCACCACCAAAGCAGCCAGTTTGAGTAAAATGTGCAAACCCGTTTTATCGGGCTGAGCGGTTGTCATATTTTCTTCCTGTTTGCGTTTTTGCATTAAGTGTAGCGGCTGGCTTGCTACCGATATTCCTAATCTGGTTACTGATTTCTGCGCGGCAACATGGTAGAAATGAAACACTGTTGTGAATATGTGGTGACCCTCCATGCCCGAACCCGTCGCTGAACCGACGCTGAGCGGTTTACGCCTTAATCTGCGCATTGTCTCCGTGGTGATGTTTAACTTCGCCAGCTATCTGACCATCGGCCTGCCGCTCGCGGTTTTACCTGGTTATGTCCATGATGTTATGGGGTTTAGTGCCTTCTGGGCCGGGCTGGTTATCAGTCTGCAATATTTCGCGACGTTGTTGAGCCGTCCTCATGCCGGTCGCTATGCCGATTTGCTGGGGCCGAAAAAGATTGTGGTATTTGGGCTGTGTGGCTGTTTTTTAAGTGGTCTGGGCTATTTGCTGGCAGGGAGCTCTCATGGTTGGCCGCTGGCCAGTTTATTGCTGCTGTGCCTGGGGCGCGTGATTCTGGGTATCGGGCAAAGTTTTGCCGGGACCGGCTCTACATTGTGGGGCGTTGGAGTGGTTGGCTCAATGCACATTGGACGGGTGATTTCATGGAACGGTATTGTCACCTATGGGGCGATGGCGATCGGTGCGCCGTTGGGAGTGCTATGTTACGCCTGGGGTGGCTTACAGGGGCTGGCGCTGACCGTGATGGCCGTGGCGCTGTTGGCAATATTGCTGGCGCTCCCTCGTCCGGCGGTAAAGGCCAGCAAAGGCAAACCGTTGCCGTTTCGCGCGGTGCTTGGGCGAGTTTGGCCGTACGGTATGGCACTGGCGTTGGCCTCTGCCGGCTTTGGGGTGATCGCCACGTTTATTACCCTGTTTTATGATGCCAAAGGCTGGGACGGCGCGGCTTTCGCGCTGACGCTATTTAGCTGCACGTTTGTTGGTACTCGTCTGCTATTCCCAAATGGCATCAACCGGTTAGGCGGGCTGAATGTCGC
The DNA here is from genome assembly GCF_014596835.2 of Citrobacter sp. C6_1. NCBI lineage: Bacteria > Pseudomonadati > Pseudomonadota > Gammaproteobacteria > Enterobacterales > Enterobacteriaceae > Citrobacter > Citrobacter sp. C6_1. Next base: position 265,665 of record NZ_CP115031.1, read on the forward strand.
GATGATCTGCTTTAGCGTCGAAATTGTTGGGCTATTGTTGGTCGGGATGGCTTCCATGCCGTGGATGGCGAAAATTGGCGTGCTACTGGCCGGCGCAGGGTTCTCGTTGGTCTTCCCGGCGCTGGGTGTGGTAGCGGTAAAAGCGGTCCCGCAGCAGAATCAGGGCGCGGCACTGGCGACCTATACGGTATTTATGGATTTGTCGCTGGGTGTCACCGGGCCTTTGGCGGGACTGGTAATGACATGGGCGGGCGTGCCGGTTATCTATCTGGCGGCAGCTGGGCTGGTGGCGGTGGCGTTATTGCTGACATGGCGGCTAAAAAAACGGCCTCAGGTGGTGTCACCGGAGGCCGCATCATCGTCATAACGATTACTGGATAACCAGCGTGTTAATGATGTTTTCTGCCGTGGTCTGTGCTTTCTGTTGATCGTCAGCAGGCAGCGTGATTTGCAGGGTCAGCAGTTGGTTGTCCACTTTGCCCAACACCACGGAGGAGTAAGCAGTCTGGCCTTTCGCTGAAATGATGCTATCTAACTGCTGCAGCGTGTGGCCTTTCAGCTCAATTGACTTGTTAGTGACCACCTGCAGCTGCGGGTCACGGCTACGCTGCTGATCTTCCAGACGTTTTGCCAGTACAGGCAGTGCTTCGCTGGTATCGTCACCGACAATCACAATTACCGCTTTCTGGCCGGTTGCGTCAGAATAAACGTGCATATTGTTCGCCTGAGTACCCAGCTTACCGCTCTGATCGGTCATATCCGCCGGTAGGGAAAAACTGAGTTTGCCATCGAGCAGGTTAACCGGTTGTCCGGCGGCGCTGCTTTGTGCGGCAGCACCCTCTGCTGGCGCTTTTGTATCGCTATTATCACAGGCCGCAAGCCCCATAACCAGCAGGCCAATACCGACATATTTAACCAGATTGCGCATTGACTTCTTCCTTTCGATAAACGGCCATAACGGCTCATTCGTCCATCTTATCACAACTCGGAAAATGAACCTTTAACTCGTCTGCAATGCAGAGATTTCAGATTTATCTGCCAGCCTTTTCAGTAACATATTCAGCAACACGCCGTACATCGGCAGGAAGAAAATAATACTGATCAGCACTTTGAAGCAGTAATCGACAAGCGCGATTTCCATCCAGTGCTCGGCCATAAAGGCATCCGGGCTGCGCCAGAAGGCGATAAAGAAGAACGCCAGCGTATCGCTGATGTTGCCAAACAGCGTGGAAGCCGTAGGCGCGAGCCACCAGCGACGGTTCTGACGCAGGCGGTTGAAGACATGCACATCCAGAATTTGTCCCAGCGCGTAAGCCATAAAGCTGGCGGCGGCGATACGGGCGACAAACAGGTTAAAGTGCAGCAGCGCATCAAAACCTTGCCAGGAGCCCATATAGAACAGTGACGACACACCATACGAGATCAGCAACGCCGGAACCATCACGGCAAAGATGATGCGTCTTGCCAGCGGTGCGCCAAAGATACGCACTGTCAGATCGGTGGCGAGGAAAATAAACGGAAAGCTAAACGCGCCCCAGGTGGTATGAAAACCAAAGATGGAGATCGGAAGTTGCACCAGATAGTTGCTGGAGGTGATCACCAGCAGATGAAATAACGATAGCCAGAACAACGCTTTTACGCGCTGATTTTGTGTAAACGGAGTCATATTGTGACCTTTTTGTTGGATGGGGTGAGGGAACCCAATAAAAAACCGTCGCATGATACTGCTTTAAAAACACATTGCAATGGCTGTTTTTCACGCAATCGTTAACCTGATTGGCTTACGCCACAACAGAGCGTAAAATAACGCCGTTTTTGTATGAATGAGACTACGATGAGCGATCTGTTTACTTCTCCTGACCATACCCTTGATGCGCAGGGGTTACGCTGTCCGGAACCCGTCATGATGGTGCGTAAAACCGTGCGCGGCATGCAGGCCGGTGAGACGCTGCTGATTGTTGCAGACGATCCGGCGACAACCCGCGATATTCCCGGCTTCTGTACTTTTATGGAACATGAGCTGGTGGCAAAAGAGACCGACTCTTTGCCATACCGCTATCTGCTGCGCAAAGGCCAGTAATCATGTTATGCCGGATGGCGCTAACGCTTATCCGGCCTACAAAGAACGTGTAACCCGTAGGCCGGATAAGGCAAGGCCGCCATCCGGCAAAAAACTATCCTTTACGTAACAACCGCAGCGCGTTAGCGGTCACCAGTACTGTCGCCCCGGTATCTGCCAGCACTGCCAGCCACAATCCGGTTATCCCCAGCAGCGTGGTAACAAGGAAAATCCCTTTCAGACCTAACGCAATCGCAATATTTTGTCGAATATTGGCGTGGGTGGCGCGCGCCAGCTGAATCATTTGCACCAGGCCACGAAGACGGTTATGCGTCAGAGCCGCATCGGCGGTTTCCAGTGCAACATCGGTTCCGCTACCCATGGCAATGCCGATGGTGGCGGCTTTCATCGCTGGTGCATCGTTGATCCCATCGCCGACCATCGCCAGCGGTGACCGTTGGTTGAGCTGGGTAACGGCCTGTACCTTGTCTTCCGGTAATAGCCCCGCTTTGAATTCAAGCCCCAGTTCAGCGGCAATAGCAGCTGCCGCACGAGGATTGTCGCCGGTCAGGATCACCCCTTTCACGCCAATCTGATCAAGCTCGGCGATAGCGCTGTGAGCGTCGTCGCGCAGCGTGTCCTGTAGGGCCAGTACGCCGAGTACAGTATCGTTACGCAGCACCAGCACCACCGTTTGGCCTGCGCTTTCCAGTTCGCTTATCTGCCCGGCAAAGGCATCAGCAGGATGTTTGCCCGCCGCGCAAATCAGTACGCGCTCACCGTTTACCTGTGCTTCAATCCCTGAGCCAACCAGCGCACGCTGTTCTGTCGCCAGCGGAATACTCAGTTCACGCGTCTGTGCTTCACGGACAATGGCCTGGGCCAGCGGATGCGTTGCGCCTTGCTCTACCGCTGCCGCCAGCGCCAGCAGTTCAGCTTCGCCAATACCGCTCGCCGGGTGAATCGCAGTGACGCGCGGTTTACCCACGGTCAGGGTGCCGGTTTTATCAAACGCTACCTGTGTGACTCTGCCCAACTGTTCCAGTGCGGCACCGCCTTTGATTAACGCCCCGCGCCGCGCCGCGGCGGCAAGACCAGAGGTAATAGCTGCGGGGGTTGAAATCACCAGTGCACATGGGCAGCCAATCAGCAGCAGCGTCAGCCCTTTATAAATCCACTCCTGCCAGGATGCGGCAAACAGCAGCGGTGGTACAAGGGTGACCAGCAGCGCAACCGCCATAATGGCTGGGGTGTAAATCCGGCTGAAACGGTCAATAAAGCGCTCAATGGGGGCGCGACGTTCATCCGCTTCTTCAATCAACTTCAAAATACGGTCAATGGCGCTGGCGCCCGGTTCGGAGAGCACTTCCAGCGTGACCAGACGATCCACGCTGGTGGCGCCTGCCGGGACTTTCTCGCCCAATGTCCGCTCAACCGGAATAGATTCACCCGTCAATGCACTTTCATCAAAGCTGGCAAAACCAGAAACCAGTTTAGCGTCGGCGGGTAAACGTCCCCCGGCAGCAACTTCAATGATGTCGCCTGGCTGAAGGGTGTTAATGGCAACCTCTTCGCGCTCGCCGTTACGCAGACGCGTGGCGGTTTCCGGCTTCAGCGCCATTAGCGCACTGACCCCTTTACGGGCTCGGCTGGCAGCCCATCCTTCCAGGCGCTCGCCAATTAAAAACAGCAGCAGCACCATAGCGGCTTCCGCTGTCGCGCCGATAAACAGTGCGCCGATGGCGGCGACGCTCATCAGCGTTTCAATGGCAAAGTAGCTACCGGTTTTCATCAGGCGCAGCGCCTGACGTGCAATGGGATACAGACCCACCAGGGTGGTGGCGATAAATGCTATCTGGCCGAAGGGGTGATTGAACTGCTCCAGTCCCCAACTGATGGCCATCATTATAATCAATGAAATCAGTGGCAGATTTTCTTTAAACCGTGATTCGGGGGCTTCTTCTGGCGCCTGCTCATCACGCAGGGTGTAGCCGGCTTTCTGCACTGCGCTTTCAATTTGCTCGCGGATATCGGAACCGGCATCTACCACCAGCTTTTCGGTGGCGAACAGAACCTGAACCTGGTTAACGCCGCTGACCTGGCGGACTGCATTCTCGACTTTACGCGCACAGGCCGCGCAGTCCATGCCCGTCACTTTCCAGGAATAGCGAGTCCCGTCAACGGTATCGGATACGGGTGGTGTAGTGGAGCAAGTTCCGTCGCAGCAGCAGTCATCCGCCTTTTGTGGCGCAGGCGCTGGCTTGAAAGAAGAGAATTGTGGGGCTTTTTTGCCATTGGTCTCTGGTGTCGACATGGCATCCTCCGATTGATAATCATTTCGTATTAACCGGAGGATACACTCTGGAGTCGACTCCAGAGTCAAGGGTTTTTAAAGATACAACGAACGAACAATCAGGAAATGTCCGGCGAAGTAGCAGGCGGCAGCAATCGCATTATCCGCGCGGAAGCGGTAACGGTAATGGCTCCCCAGCCAGACAATATTGCCGATGAACAGGAGCGATGCGCCCATAAATGCTGACAGCGCCGGAGCGGTCGGGCGGAAGAACCACAGTTCGCCAGCCATCCAGACCATCATCAGCGTGATGCCGATAAAGGTACAAATAGCGATGCGCAGCTCTTCCAGACGTGTCCAGATCACGGCAATCAGCAACGCCCCCAGCACCACCAGTACCAGCGGCAAAGGCCAGAAGAACGACAGCGTCATTTGGCTGGCGAAGTAAATGGTATACAGCAGATGCGACAGGAAGAATGCCCCAATTGCGTACAGCAGGCGTTGGCGCGGCAATAGCGTCAGCGCGTCGCCCAGCAGCGAAGCCAGCAAGCCGGCCAGTACCAGGTAGCTGATGGCGTTAAACATTGGTGCCTGCCAGGCCAGCAGCAGCAGGAGCAATAACGTCAGGGGTTTAAAGACCCAGCGTTGCCAGACGGGCCCACGATAAGAAGCATCCACGAACAACCATGCGGAAAGACAAACAGCGATAAACGACCAAAGCATCTTAGTTCCTTGAATTCGTTATTTTTTCGTAAGCGGGGTGCTTACGGCTCTATTGACCAGTGTAGAGTCCGATACCGCAGGATGACAACACCATAACAGGCAAGGTATGCTTATTTCCGCATTTTCTGATGGGTTAATACTATGAGTAAGCCACCCCTTTTTTTTATTGTGATCATTGCCTTAATCGTTATTGCCGCGTCGTTTCGCTTTGTCCAGCAGCGGCGGGAAAAAGCGGAAAATGATGCTGCACCGTTGGTACAAAAAAGGGTGGTGGTGAGTAATAAGCGGGAAAAGCCGCTAAATGACCGGCGTTCACGTCAACAGGATGTTACGCCAGCGGGCACCAGCATGCGCTATGAAGCCAGCTTCAAACCGCAAAGCGGCGGCCTGGAGCAGACGTTTCGTCTGGACGCCCAGCAGTATCATACGTTAACGGTTGGCGACAAAGGGACACTGAGCTACAAGGGTTCGCGTTTTGTTGATTTTACGGCTGAACGCTAAGGTTTCATTTGGCTGATGCCGGATGGCGGCTTACGCCTTATCCGGCCTACAGGTTTTGCCGTCCCGGCTCGCTACGTGATACCGGGCAAAGTGAGCACCATTACTTCTTCAACTGGTCTTTAATCTTCTTCTGCCAGACCAGCAGTTCAAATACGCCAAACAGGAAAATGCGGATTTTCTCGCCGCTGGTCATTTGCGGGCCATCTTTCGGCATGGTTGATTTCAGCAGCGCCAACTGCATGCCGTGCATCAGCACCATAAACACCAGTGCCACATTCACGAAGATATTGAGCGGACGTGGGAACGGTTGAAAAATATTCAGTAGCAGGAATGCCCAGACACACAGCATTAACAGACGTCCCAGATTAATCAGCATGTTGCTCTCCTTGTGCTTCACGTTGATAAAGGCGATAGGCGACCTGTCCGGCGACTTTCTCACGGTATAGCGACCAGTTCACCGGAACCGGCGGCAAACCGTTTTCTACTTCGCTTTCCACGTAAATATACGCTTCGTTCGCCAGCCAGCCATGAGTTTCCAGAAGCGTTAATGTTTCTTCCAGTAACCCTTTGCGAAACGGCGGATCCACAAACACCACGTTATGCGGCGTACCCGTTTGGGCCAAAAATGTCAGCGTATTGGTATTGACGACGCGGGCATGGGAGGCTTTCAGCGTGGCGAGATTCTTTTGCAACTGCTGAGACACCGCGCGATCCATCTCCAGAAGCGTCGCATTTGCCGCATAGCGAGAGAGGGCTTCCAGCCCCAGCGCGCCGCTGCCGGCGAAGCAGTCCAGACAGTGAGCATCGACCATTACCGGGGCCAGCCAGTTAAACAATGTTTCGCGCACACGGTCGGTGGTCGGACGCAGGCCGGGGCTGTCCGGAACCGGGAGTTTACGGCCACGCCATTGCCCGCCAATAATGCGGATCTGGCCGCTACCAGAGTGATTCGGTTTTTTCATTTCAATTATTGCTCAATCCGCTGCTGACGTGTCATTCCAGGCGGTGATGTGAGTTAAGTTAAGTGATAGACTATTTCATCATTTTTTTAGCTGCTATGTACATAGCGTTGACGCTGTGCCATGAAGCAACAGCGGGGGAGTGTAGTCGCAAATGGCGAAAGAGAAAAAACGTGGCTTTTTTTCCTGGCTGGGCTTTGGTCAAAAAGAGCAGGCACCGGAAAACGAGACAGAACTAAAAAACGAAGAACAACAACCGGTTACTGAAGAAGCTACCGTCGTTGATGAGCCGTCACGCGCGCAGGAAACGCATAGCGAGGCGGAAACAGAAGCCTTTGCGGCTGAAGTTGTTGAAGTCACTGAACAGGTTGCGGAAATTGAAAAACTGCAGCCGGAAGAAGAGCCTGTAGCTCAACAACAGCAACCGGTCGTTGAATCAATAGTGGAAACACCGGCACCCGCGGCAGTGACCGAACGCGAAGAATTACCGCTGCCGGAAGAGGTTAAAGCCGAAGACGTTTCTGCCGAAGAGTGGCAGGCTGAAGTGGAAACCGTTGAAATCGTTGAGGCGGTTGAAGAAGAAGCCGAAAACGAGCCACAGCTAACTGATGAAGAGCTGGAAGCACAGGCGTTGGCCGCTGAAGCGGTGGCAGAAATTGCTGAAGATGCCGCGACTGTTGAGCCTGTTGAAGACACGCCTGCAGCAGAAGAGGCTGTGGTAGAAGACGCTGTGCAGGAGCAGGAAAAACCGACGAAAGAAGGTTTCTTTGCACGCCTGAAGCGTAGTCTGCTGAAAACCAAAGAAAACCTCGGTTCCGGATTTATCAGTCTGTTCCGTGGTAAAAAGATCGACGATGATCTGTTTGAAGAGCTGGAAGAGCAACTGCTGATTGCCGATGTGGGCGTAGAAACAACCCGCAAGATCATTACAAATCTGACAGAAGGCGCCAGCCGCAAGCAGCTCAAAGATGCAGAAGCGTTGTACGGCCTGCTGAAAGATGAGATGGGCGAGATTCTGGCAAAGGTTGACGAGCCGCTGAATGTTGAGGGTAAAACGCCATTTGTTATCTTAATGGTTGGCGTTAACGGTGTGGGTAAAACCACCACCATCGGTAAGCTGGCGCGTCAGTTTGAGCAGCAGGGTAAATCGGTGATGCTGGCGGCGGGCGATACCTTCCGTGCGGCGGCGGTGGAGCAACTGCAGGTCTGGGGTCAGCGAAACAACATCCCGGTGATTGCTCAGCATACCGGCGCGGATTCCGCGTCCGTTATCTTTGACGCCATTCAGGCGGCGAAGGCGCGTAACGTAGACGTGCTGATCGCTGATACCGCAGGACGTTTGCAGAATAAATCGCACCTGATGGAAGAATTGAAAAAAATCGTTCGCGTCATGAAGAAGCTGGACGAAGATGCGCCGCATGAAGTTATGCTGACTATCGACGCCAGCACCGGGCAGAATGCGATAAGCCAGGCCAAACTGTTCCATGAAGCGGTGGGTTTAACCGGTATCACTCTGACCAAGCTGGATGGTACGGCGAAGGGCGGGGTTATCTTCTCGGTTGCCGATCAGTTTGGCATCCCTATCCGTTATATCGGTGTGGGCGAACGTATCGAGGATTTACGTCCGTTTAAAGCGGGCGATTTTATAGAGGCACTTTTTGCCCGAGAGGATTAACAATGATTCGCTTTGAACATGTCAGCAAGGCCTATCTCGGTGGGAGACAAGCGCTGCAGGGAGTCACATTCCATATGCAGCCTGGCGAGATGGCGTTTCTGACCGGCCACTCCGGCGCGGGTAAAAGTACCCTGCTGAAGCTGATCTGTGGAATTGAACGGCCCAGTGCCGGGAAGATCTACTTCAGCGGGCACGACATCAGTCGTTTGAAAAACCGTGAAGTGCCGTTTCTGCGTCGCCAGATCGGCATGATCTTTCAGGATCACCACCTGTTGATGGACAGAACCGTCTTCGACAACGTGGCAATCCCACTGATCATTGCGGGTGCCAGCGGGGACGATATTCGTCGTCGCGTGTCAGCGGCGCTGGATAAAGTCGGGCTGTTGGACAAAGCGAAGAACTTCCCGATTCAACTCTCCGGCGGTGAACAGCAGCGTGTGGGCATCGCCCGTGCGGTGGTGAACAAGCCTGCGGTACTGCTGGCGGATGAACCGACGGGGAACCTTGACGACGCGCTGTCAGAAGGGATCCTACGTCTGTTCGAAGAGTTTAATCGCGTCGGGGTAACGGTATTAATGGCGACGCACGATATTGGGCTAATCTCCCGTCGTTCTTATCGCCAGCTTGTCCTGAGTGATGGACACCTGCATGGAGGCCTGGCGAATGAATAGACGCGACGCTATTAATCAAATCAAACAGTTCGGTGGACGACTGGATCGTTTCCGTAAATCGGGCGGTGCGCCAGGAGAGGGCGGTCGCAACGCGCCAAAACGTGCGAAAGCGTCGCCAAAACCGAACTCGCGTAAAACCAACGTCTTTAACGAGCAAGTGCGCTATGCGTTCCAGGGGGCGTTGCAGGACCTGAAAAGTAAACCGTTGGCGACGTTCCTGACGGTGATGGTTATCGCTATCTCACTGACGTTGCCAAGTGTTTGTTACATGGTCTACAAGAACGTGAATCAGGCGGCAAGCCAGTATTACCCGTCCCCGCAGATCACCGTATATCTGCAAAAAACGCTGGATGATGATGCGGCAGCACGTGTGGTGGGGCAGTTACAGGCCGAGCAGGGCGTGGAGAAAGTGAATTACCTCTCCCGTGACGATGCGCTGGGCGAATTCCGTAACTGGTCTGGCTTTGGCGGTGCGCTGGATATGCTGGAAGAAAACCCACTTCCGGCCGTGGCGGTGGTGATCCCGAAACTGGATTTCCAGGGCACGGAATCACTGAACACGCTGCGTGATCGTATTGCACAAATCAACGGTATCGATGAAGTACGCATGGATGACAGCTGGTTTGCGCGACTGGCTGCGCTGACGGGCCTTGTCGGACGCGTTTCCGCGATGATTGGCGTGTTGATGGTGGCGGCGGTCTTCCTCGTCATCGGTAACAGCGTGCGTCTGAGCATTTTTGCGCGTCGCGATACTATTAACGTACAGAAACTGATTGGTGCGACGGATGGATTTATCCTGCGTCCGTTCCTTTACGGCGGCGCGCTGCTCGGTTTTTCTGGCGCATTTCTTTCACTGATTTTGTCAGAAATTTTGGTGATGCGACTGTCGTCAGCGGTCACGGAAGTGGCGCAAGTTTTCGGAACGAAGTTTGATATCAACGGCTTATCATTCGATGAGTGCTTGCTGTTACTGCTGGTATGCTCAATGATTGGCTGGGTGGCAGCCTGGCTTGCCACGGTTCAACATTTACGCCACTTTACCCCCGATTAAAAAATCTCTGGTATAATCTTTCCCTGCACTGAGTAGTTCGCTCTGCAGGGAAAGAGCTCTGTTTTCTCTTCCCGGCGCATTCATCGTGATGTCACATTTTGTGCGTAATTTATACACATCACGACATGGAACTTGTGGATAAAATCACTGTCTGATAAAAGATTGAATGATATTCTCGTTGCTCATAAGCTCTGGCATGGTTGTTGCTATTGGTTTTTACCAACGCCAGATGACAAAGATTGAGAGGATTTGAATGACCAAAGAAATGCAAAATTTAGCTTTAGCCCCTGTTGGTAACCTGGAGTCTTACATCCGGGCTGCGAACGCGTGGCCGATGTTGTCGGCTGACGAGGAGCGGCTACTTGCTGAAAAGCTGCATTACCAGGGCGATCTGGAAGCAGCTAAAACGCTGATCCTGTCTCACCTGCGCTTTGTTGTTCATGTTGCTCGTAACTATGCGGGCTATGGCCTGCCGCAGGCGGATCTGATTCAGGAAGGTAATATCGGCCTGATGAAAGCCGTGCGCCGTTTCAACCCGGAAGTGGGTGTGCGCCTGGTTTCCTTCGCCGTGCATTGGATCAAAGCCGAGATCCACGAATACGTTCTGCGTAACTGGCGTATCGTGAAAGTCGCGACCACCAAAGCACAGCGTAAGCTGTTCTTTAACCTGCGCAAAACCAAGCAGCGTCTGGGCTGGTTTAACCAGGATGAAGTGGAAATGGTTGCCCGCGAGCTGGGGGTTTCCAGCAAAGACGTGCGCGAAATGGAATCCCGTATGGCGGCGCAGGACATGACGTTTGACATGTCTTCGGACGATGAGTCCGACAGCCAGCCGATGGCTCCGGTTCTGTATCTGCAGGATAAATCCTCCAACTTTGCCGATGGCATTGAAGAGGATAACTGGGAAGATCAGGCCGCAAACAAGCTGACTCACGCAATGGAAGGTCTGGACGAGCGTAGCCAGGACATCATTCGTGCCCGCTGGCTGGACGAAGACAACAAGTCGACGTTGCAGGAACTGGCCGATCGCTACGGCGTTTCCGCTGAACGTGTTCGTCAGCTTGAAAAGAACGCGATGAAAAAACTGCGTGCGGCGATCGAAGCGTAATCTTCGCGCATTGCCAATGAACCCTCGAATGTGAATTCGGGGGTTTTGTTTTTTGTAGGCCGGATAAGGCGTTTACGCTGCCATCCGGGAACACGTAGGCCCGATGGCGCTTCGCTTATCGGGCCTACGACCTTTCCTTTCCTCCCCTCCACCGACACGAATTTGTTATCTGGATGTAAATTTAGCTATTCCAAAATAATAAAAATCGGGTATGTTTTAGCAGAGTATGCTGCTAAAGCACGGGTGGCTATCCAATAATCGATATAAAGTGCTGAATAACAACATCACAACACACGTAATAACCACAATAATGGGGATTGTCAGGATGAATATGAAGGGTAAAGCGTTATTGGCAGGATGTATCGCCCTGTCTTTGAGCAATATGGCCTTTGCTAAGGATATTAAAGTTGCCGTCGTCGGCGCGATGTCCGGCCCGGTGGCGCAGTATGGCGATCAGGAGTTTACCGGCGCAGAACAGGCCATTGCTGATATCAACGCCAAGGGCGGCGTGAAAGGCGACAAACTGGTCATGGTAAAATATGACGATGCCTGTGACCCGAAACAAGCGGTAGCGGTTGCTAACAAAGTGGTCAACGACGGGATTAAATACGTTATCGGCCACCTGTGTTCTTCTTCCACTCAACCTGCGTCAGATATCTATGAAGACGAAGGTATTCTGATGATCACTCCAGCGGCAACGGCACCGGAACTGACCGCACGCGGCTATAACCTGGTGTTACGTACCACCGGTCTGGATTCCGATCAGGGCCCAACTGCGGCGAAATACATTGTCGATAAAGTGAAGCCGAAGCGCATTGCTATCGTGCATGACAAACAACAGTACGGCGAAGGCCTGGCGCGCTCCGTGCAGGACAACCTCAAGAAAGCCAACGCTGACGTGGTGTTCTTCGACGGGATCACCGCCGGTGAGAAAGATTTCTCTACGCTGGTGGCACGTCTGAAGAAAGAGAACATCGATTTCGTTTACTACGGCGGTTACCACCCGGAAATGGGGCAGATCCTGCGCCAGTCTCGCGCCGCGGGTCTGAAAACTCAGTTTATGGGACCTGAAGGGGTCGCGAACGTGTCGCTGTCTAACATTGCCGGTGAATCAGCAGAAGGTTTACTGGTAACGAAACCGAAGAACTACGACCAGGTACCAGCGAACAAACCGATTGTGGATGCGATCAAAGCCAAAAAACAGGACCCAAGCGGTGCATTTGTGTGGACGACCTACGCCGCGCTGCAATCTTTGCAGGCCGGTCTGAACCAGTCTGACGATCCGGCTGAAATTGCCAAATACCTGAAAGCAAACTCGGTGGAAACCGTCATGGGGCCACTGTCATGGGATGCGAAAGGCGACCTGAAAGGCTTCGAATTCGGTGTGTTTGACTGGCATGCAAATGGTACGGCGACAGACGCTAAATGAGTAACTGCCCGGTGGCGCTTTGCTTACCGGGCCTACAACGAGTACTTCGTAGGCCGGATAAGCGTCAGCGCCATCCGGCTTTTTTATCTTTTTTCCCAGCCATTCTCCTGGGCCGTAAAACCTAATGCCTGCATAAACGCGGCCATCACGCTGCGGTCTTCCACGCCGACGTCGGCCATCCACCATGAACTCACGTCCGGGTTTTCGCGGAGAGTTTCTTCAACCAAATACTGCCCAACGCCACGACGGCGGGTGATATCGCGTACACGTAAGGAATCCAGTGCACCTTGCGTACCGCTCAGTGTGACGCGTACTGCGCCAAGCAGGCGCTCGTTAAAGCGTGCGGCATAGATCCGGTGCGTTTCATCTACGCTTAATGATGAGGCGGAATATTCCGGCCAGATTTTGCCAAGATCGATGAGATCCTGAGCACTGAAGTTTTCTAAACGAACGATGGTCAGCTTCATTAACAGCATGTCCAAATCACAAAAGATGGAATCAGTGTACCGAAATAATTCACCCGGATGCTTTCTCTTTTTTATTCGATTAACCAGGTTAATAGTTTTGTAACAACGATATTGACAGTTTGAAACATCAGAGATTGAAAAACAGGCAGGATAATCCCCTGGAATGCAGCATTTTATTCGGCTCTTTGTACCGTTATTTTATGCTGACAAATGCACTTTTTTTTGTTTATCTATAGTGAAAAGCAGAATATTATCTTTTCTTAATCGACTGAAAAATAGAGCTTTTAGCCGTAATTTGCATAAAAAACTGCGCTAAACCATTAATGAGACTGGTAAAAATAGTACAGTTCAAAAAAAGCACAGTCTGCTTTTTGACCATATAAATACAACATATATACACAAAATCATTCAAGTTGCATTAAGGCGGCAAGAGAGTGAATCCCCAGAAGCTTACATAAGTAAGTGACTGGGGTGAGCGAACGTAGCCAACACAGAGGCAGCTTGAAGGATGAAGTGTAAACACGTCACGAATGGGGATTCAGGAATATGAAACGGAATGCGAAAACCATCATCGCAGGGGTGATAGCACTGGCAATGTCGCACGCTGTCATGGCGGAAGATATCAAGGTCGCTGTTGTTGGCGCGATGTCAGGTCCGGTCGCGCAGTGGGGCGATATGGAATTTAATGGCGCACGTCAGGCGATTAAAGATATCAATGCCAAAGGTGGGATCAAAGGCGACAAGCTGGTCGCCGTGGAATATGACGATGCCTGCGATCCGAAACAGGCCGTTGCCGTCGCGAACAAAATCGTCAACGATGGCATTCAGTATGTGATAGGACATCTGTGCTCATCGTCGACTCAACCGGCATCAGATATTTACGAAGATGAAGGCATTCTGATGATTTCCCCGGGCGCGACCAACCCGGAACTGACGCAGCGTGGTTACGCGCACATCATGCGCACCGCGGGTCTGGACTCCTCTCAGGGGCCGACTGCCGCGAAATACATCCTGGAGAAGGTGAAGCCACAGCGTATCGCCATCATTCATGACAAACAGCAGTACGGTGAAGGCCTGGCGCGTTCGGTGCAGGACAGCCTGAAAGCAGGTAAAGCCAACATCGTCTTCTTTGATGGGATCACCGCCGGGGAGAAAGATTTTTCTGCGCTGATCGCCCGCCTGAAAAAAGAAAATATCGACTTCGTTTATTACGGTGGCTACTACCCGGAAATGGGGCAAATGCTGCGTCAGGCGCGTTCAGTTGGCCTGAAGACGCAGTTTATGGGACCAGAGGGCGTGGGAAATGCCTCCCTGTCTAACATTGCCGGTGATGCCGCTGAAGGGATGTTGGTTACCATGCCAAAACGCTATGACCAGGATCCGGCTAACAAAGCTATCGTTGATGCGCTCAACGCTGACAAGAAAGATCCAAGCGGACCTTACGTATGGATCACTTACGCAGCCGTTCAGTCACTGGCGACAGCGATGGATCGTAGCGGCAGCAAAGAGCCGTTGGATCTGGTGAAAGATCTGAAAGCACACGGGGCTGATACCGTGATTGGGCCGCTGAAATGGGACGAAAAAGGCGATTTGAAGGGATTTGAGTTTGGTGTCTTCCAGTGGCACGCGGATGGTTCATCGACTGTCGCGAAGTAATACCTGAAGACGCGTTATCCCACCGCCCGTGCAAAACGGGCGGGTTTAAAAAGGTTACCTTATGTCCGAGCAGTTCCTCTATTTCTTGCAGCAGATGTTTAACGGCGTCACGCTGGGAAGCACCTACGCGCTGATCGCCATTGGCTACACGATGGTGTACGGCATTATCGGCATGATCAACTTCGCCCACGGCGAGGTGTATATGATCGGCAGTTATGTCTCCTTTATGATCATCGCTGCGCTAATGATGATGGGTATTGATTCCAGCTGGCTGCTGGTTGCCGCAGGCTTCGTCGGTGCTATCGTGATTGCCAGCGCCTACGGCTGGAGCATTGAACGCGTGGCGTATCGGCCCGTACGCAGCTCCAAGCGCCTGATCGCGCTGATTTCCGCCATCGGGATGTCTATCTTCCTGCAAAACTACGTCAGCCTGACGGAAGGCTCGCGCGACGTGGCGCTGCCCAGCCTGTTTAACGGTCAGTGGACTGTCGGCAGCAGTGAAAACTTCTCTGCGTCCATCACTACCATGCAGCTGGTTATCTGGATTGTGACCTTCCTTGCGATGCTGGCGCTGACGCTGTTTATCCGCTATTCGCGTATGGGACGCGCCTGTCGTGCCTGCGCGGAAGACCTGAAAATGGCCAGCCTGCTCGGCATTAACACTGACCGCGTGATCGCGCTGACTTTTGTGATTGGCGCAGCAATGGCGGCGGTAGCAGGTGTGTTGCTTGGACAGTTCTACGGTGTAATTAACCCCTATATTGGCTTTATGGCCGGGATGAAAGCCTTTACCGCGGCGGTTCTTGGCGGTATCGGTAGCATTCCAGGGGCGATGATCGGCGGCCTGATTCTGGGCGTGGCGGAAGCGCTCTCCTCTGCTTATCTGAGTACGGAATACAAAGATGTGGTGTCGTTCGCACTGCTGATTCTGGTGCTGCTGGTAATGCCGACCGGTATTCTGGGTCGCCCGGAGGTAGAGAAAGTATGAAACCGATGCATTTTGCAATGGCGCTGCTTTCAGCGGTTATGTTTTTCATCCTGGCGGGCGTCTTCATGGGCGTTCAACTGGAACTGGATGGCACGAAGCTGGTGGTGGATACCGCTGCGGATATCCGCTGGCAGTGGGTGTTTATCGGTACCGGCGTGGTCTTTCTTTTCCAACTGCTGCGTCCCGTTTTCCAGAAGAGCCTGAAGAGCGTCTCCGGACCGAAGTTCATTCTGCCGGCGATTGATGGCTCAACCGTCAAACAGAAGCTGTTTCTGGTGGCGCTGTTGGTCATTGCTGTCGCATGGCCATTTATGGTGTCGCGCGGCACGGTGGATATCGCTACGCTGACGATGATTTATATCATCCTCGGCCTCGGCTTAAACGTGGTGGTCGGCCTTTCCGGCTTGCTGGTGCTGGGCTACGGCGGATTCTATGCCATTGGTGCGTATACCTTTGCGCTGCTGAACCACTATTACGGTCTTGGTTTCTGGACCTGTTTGCCGTTGGCGGGACTGGTATCGGCGGCGGCAGGTTTCCTGCTTGGCTTCCCGGTTCTGCGTCTGCGCGGCGACTACCTGGCAATAGTGACCTTAGGCTTTGGCGAAATCGTGCGTATCCTGTTGCTCAATAATACAGAAGTCACCGGTGGCCCGAACGGTATCAGCCAGATCCCTAAACCGACCTTTTTCGGTCTGGAATTCAGCCGTAGCGCCCGTGAAGGCGGCTGGGATACCTTCAGCAACTTCTTTAACGTCAAGTACGATCCCTCTGATCGTGTGATTTTCCTTTATCTGGTGGCGCTGCTGCTGGTGGTGTTCTCGCTGTTTGTCATCAACCGCCTGTTGCGTATGCCGCTGGGCCGTGCATGGGAAGCGCTGCGTGAAGATGAAATTGCCTGCCGTTCACTGGGCTTAAACCCTACGCGTATCAAGCTGACCGCCTTTACCATCAGCGCCGCGTTTGCCGGTTTTGCCGGTACGTTGTTTGCCGCGCGCCAGGGTTTTGTCAGTCCGGAATCATTCACCTTTGCCGAGTCGGCCTTTGTGCTGGCGATTGTCGTGCTGGGGGGGATGGGATCGCAGTTTGCGGTGATCCTGGCGGCCATCCTGCTGGTGGTCTCACGTGAACTGATGCGTGATTTCAATGAATACAGCATGTTAATGCTGGGTGGTTTGATGGTACTGATGATGATCTGGCGTCCGCAGGGCTTGCTGCCGATGACCCGTCCACAGTTGAAGCTGAAAAACGGGGAAGCAAAAGGAGAGCAGGCATGAGTCAGCCATTATTATCGGTTAGCGGCCTGATGATGCGTTTTGGCGGCCTGCTGGCAGTCAACAATGTGTCTCTGGATTTGCATAAAAAAGAGATTGTCTCTCTGATTGGCCCGAACGGCGCGGGGAAAACCACGGTCTTCAACTGCCTGACCGGGTTCTATAAGCCGACCGGCGGGACGATTAAGCTGCGCGACCAGCACCTGGAAGGGCTGCCGGGCCAGCAAATTGCGCGCATGGGCGTGGTGCGTACCTTCCAGCATGTGCGTCTGTTTCGCGAAATGACAGTGATTGAAAATCTGCTGGTGGCGCAGCATCAGCAACTGAAAGCTGGGGTTTTCTCCGGGCTGCTAAAAACCCCTGCTTTTCGCCGCGCGCAGGATGACGCGCTGGACCGCGCCGCCACCTGGCTTGATCGTATCGGCCTGCTGCAGCATGCTAACCGGCAGGCGAGCAACCTGGCCTATGGTGACCAGCGCCGTCTTGAGATTATCCGTTGCATGGTCACTCAGCCGGAAATTCTGATGCTCGATGAACCTGCTGCGGGTCTTAACCCGAAAGAAACCAAAGAGCTGGATGAGCTGATTGCTGAGCTGCGCGACCATCACGACACCACCATCCTGCTCATTGAGCACGACATGAAGCTGGTGATGGGCATTTCAGACCGTATTTACGTGGTGAACCAGGGGACGCCGCTGGCGAACGGGACACCTGAGCAGATTCGTAACAACCCGGACGTGATCCGCGCCTATTTAGGCGAAGCATAATGGTGGTGAGGCATAAGATGGAAAAAGTCATGTTGTCTTTTGACAACGTCAACGCCCACTACGGCAAGATCCAGGCGCTGCACGACGTCAGCTTGTATATCAACCAGGGTGAAATCGTGACGCTTATTGGTGCCAACGGCGCGGGAAAAACCACGCTGCTCGGAACGCTGTGTGGCGATCCTCGGGCAACAAGTGGGCGTATTGTCTTTGATGGTAAAGATATTACCGACTGGCAGACGGCAAAAATCATGCGTGAAGCAGTGGCGATTGTCCCGGAAGGGCGTCGCGTGTTTTCCCGTATGACGGTAGAAGAGAACCTGGCGATGGGGGGCTTTTTTGCCGAGAAAGACCAGTTTCAGAAACGCATCAAGTGGGTGTATGACCTGTTTCCACGTCTGCATGAGCGTCGTATCCAGCGTGCGGGAACCATGTCTGGTGGTGAGCAGCAGATGCTGGCGATTGGCCGGGCTTTGATGAGCCAGCCGAGGCTGCTACTGCTTGATGAACCGTCGCTGGGTCTGGCGCCGATCATTATCCAGCAGATCTTTAACACCATTGAGCAATTGCGCGAGCAGGGGATGACGATTTTCCTCGTCGAACAAAACGCCAACCAGGCACTGAAACTCGCTGACCGTGGGTACGTGCTGGAAAACGGCCACGTGGTGCTGGAAGATACCGGTGATGCATTGCTGGCTAACGAAGCGGTGCGCAGTGCGTATCTGGGCGGTTAACTCTCAGCCACCTTGCCGGATGGCGGTGTAAACACCTTATCCGGCCTACAGTATGTATAGGCCGGATACGATGCGTGAGCACCGCTATCCGGCGTATCACCCAAATAGCCTGTACGTGTCTCAGCTCCCACTTTCCTTTCTTGCAATCGTCACTGCCTTGCCATCTCTCTGTCGCCTTACTATCTTTTTTTTGTAATAAAAAAGTTATTTTTCTGTCATTCGAGCATGTCATGTTACCCCCGCGAGCATAAAACGCGTGATATCGCGCATCCGGCACAACAAGAGAGATAACCGATGATATCGTTACGACATACAGCTTTAGGACTGGCGCTTAGCCTGGCGTTTGCAGGTCAGGCACTGGCGGTCACCACCATCCCATTCTGGCACTCAATGGAAGGCGAACTGGGTAAAGAGGTTGATTCTTTGGCGCAACGTTTTAATGCCGCCAATCCCGACTACAAAATTGTTCCGCAGTACAAAGGCAACTACGAGCAGAGCCTGAGCGCAGGTATTGCCGCCTTCCGTACCGGAAACGCGCCTGCGCTGCTGCAGGTTTATGAAGTGGGTACGGCAACGATGATGGCTTCGAAAGCCATTAAACCGGTGTATGAAGTATTCAAAGAGGCTGGCATTAACTTCGATGAGTCTCAGTTTGTACCGACGGTTTCCGGTTATTACACCGACTCTAAAAGCGGACATTTACTCTCCCAGCCTTTTAACAGCTCCACCCCGGTGCTGTACTACAACAAAGATGCCTTCAAAAAAGCCGGTTTAGACCCTGAGCAACCGCCGAAAACCTGGCAGGATCTGGCGGAATACACCGCGAAGCTGAAAGCCGCAGGTATGAAGTGCGGGTATGCCAGCGGCTGGCAGGGCTGGATCCAGATTGAAAACTTCAGCGCCTGGAACGGATTACCAGTCGCGACTAAAAATAACGGTTTTGACGGTACTGATGCAGTACTGGAGTTCAACAAGCCGGAACAGGTGAAGCATATCGCGCTGCTGGAAGAGCTGAATAAAAAGGGCGATTTCAGCTACTTCGGGCGTAAAGATGAGTCGACCGAGAAGTTCTACAACGGGGATTGCGCCATTACCACCGCGTCTTCCGGTTCTCTGGCTGACATCCGCCACTACGCGAAATTCAACTATGGCGTCGGGATGATGCCGTACGATGCCGATGTGAAGGGCGCGCCGCAGAACGCAATTATCGGTGGGGCCAGTCTGTGGGTGATGCAGGGCAAAGACAAAGCCACCTACGAAGGCGTGGCGAAGTTCCTCAACTTCCTGGCGAAGCCTGAAATTGCTGCCGAATGGCATCAGAAAACAGGTTATCTGCCGATCACCACCGCCGCCTACGATTTGACCCGCGAGCAGGGTTTCTATGAGAAGAACCCGGGGGCTGATATCGCTACGCGTCAAATGCTCAACAAGCCGCCGTTGCCGTTCACGAAAGGGCTGCGTCTGGGCAATATGCCGCAGATCCGTACCATTGTGGATGAAGAGCTGGAAAGCGTCTGGACCGGGAAGAAAACCCCGCAGCAGGCGCTGGATGCCGCCGTTGAGCGCGGCAATCAGTTACTGCGCCGCTTTGAGCAATCGACCAAGTCTTAAGTGTATAAGTGCCTGATGGCGCTGCGCTTATCAGGCCTACAGCGTTTGTAGGCCGGATAAGGTGCTTGCACCGCCATCCGGCACCTTCCAGGAAAAGAACCTTCATGTCCTCATCCCGTCCGGTGTTCCGCTCGCGCTGGCTACCCTATTTACTGGTGGCCCCGCAGCTGGTTATCACCGTTATTTTCTTTATCTGGCCCGCCGGTGAAGCGCTGTGGTATTCGCTACAAAGCGTCGATCCGTTTGGTCTTTCCAGCCAGTTTGTGGGGCTGGATAACTTTGTCGCGTTGTTTCATGACCCGTACTACCTGGATTCATTCTGGACCACCATTAAGTTCAGTACGTTAGTCACGGTGAGCGGTCTGCTGGTGTCGTTATTTTTTGCGGCGTTGGTGAATTACGTGGTGCGCGGCAGCCGTTTTTACCAAACGCTGATGCTGTTGCCTTACGCCGTTGCGCCCGCCGTTGCCGCCGTATTGTGGATCTTCCTGTTTAACCCCGGGCGCGGGCTGATCACCCATTTTCTCGGTGAATTTGGCTATGACTGGAACCATGCGCAAAACAGTGGTCAGGCGATGTTCCTGGTGGTGTTTGCGTCGGTCTGGAAGCAGATTAGTTACAACTTCCTGTTCTTCTTTGCCGCACTGCAGTCGATTCCTCGCTCGCTGATCGAAGCCGCCGCGATTGATGGTGCGGGGCCGGTTCGCCGCTTCTTTAAACTGGCGCTGCCGCTCATTGCCCCGGTGAGCTTCTTCCTGCTGGTGGTGAACCTGGTGTATGCCTTCTTTGACACCTTCCCGGTGATTGATGCTGCCACTGCGGGCGGGCCGGTACAGGCGACGACGACGCTGATTTATAAGATCTACCGCGAAGGTTTTGTCGGACTGGATCTGGCTTCTTCCGCTGCACAATCGGTGGTGTTGATGTTCCTGGTCATTATTTTGACGGTGGTGCAGTTCCGCTATGTGGAAAGTAAGGTGCGTTACCAATGATTGAGAACCGTCGTGGGCTGACAATATTCAGCCATGCCATGTTGATTATGGGAATCATGGTGATCCTGTTTCCGTTGTACGTCGCGTTTGTCGCGGCGACGCTGGACAATAAAGCGGTGTTTGAGACGCCGATGACGCTGGTTCCCGGCACACAGCTGCTGGAAAACATGAAATACATCTGGGTCAACGGCGTAGGCGTGAATAGCGCACCGTTCTGGTTGATGATGCTCAACAGTTTCATCATGGCGTTCAGCATTACGGTAGGGAAAATTACCGTCTCTATGCTCTCCGCATTCGCCATCGTCTGGTTTCGCTTTCCGCTGCGCAACCTGTTCTTCTGGATGATTTTTATCACCCTGATGCTACCGGTTGAGGTGCGTATTTTCCCGACGGTAGAAGTGATCGCCAACCTGAAGATGCTCGACAGCTATGCGGGGCTGACGCTGCCGTTGATGGCATCTGCGACAGCGACTTTCCTGTTCCGTCAGTTCTTTATGACCCTGCCGGATGAACTGGTTGAGGCGGCGCGTATTGACGGCGCGTCACCGATGCGTTTTTTCCGCGATATCGTACTACCACTGTCAAAAACCAATCTGGCGGCGTTGTTCGTGATCACCTTTATCTACGGCTGGAACCAGTATCTGTGGCCGTTGTTAATTATTACCGACGTCAATTTGGGCACTGCGGTGGCGGGTATCAAAGGCATGATTGCCACCGGTGAAGGCACCACGCAGTGGAACCAGGTAATGGCAGCCATGCTGCTGACGCTCATCCCTCCGGTAATCATCGTGTTAGCCATGCAGCGCGCGTTTGTGCGTGGTTTAGTGGACAGTGAGAAATAAAATGGCTGGTTTAAAACTACAGGCAGTAACCAAAAGCTGGGACGGCAAAACCCAGGTGATTAAACCGCTGACGCTGGACGTTGCGGACGGGGAATTTATTGTGATGGTTGGGCCATCCGGTTGCGGTAAATCTACGCTGCTGCGGATGGTGGCCGGGCTTGAACGGGTGAGCGGTGGCGATATCTGGATTGATAATAAGCGCGTCACCGAGATGGAACCGAAAGATCGCGGTATTGCGATGGTCTTCCAGAACTACGCGTTGTACCCGCATATGAGCGTGGAAGAAAATATGGCCTGGGGACTGAAAATCCGCGGGATGGGCAAGGAGCATATTGCTGAGCGAGTGAAAGAGGCGGCGCGTATTCTTGAGCTGGATGGCCTGCTTAAACGTCGTCCACGCGAGCTTTCTGGCGGCCAGCGCCAGCGTGTGGCCATGGGGCGGGCGATTGTCCGCGACCCGGCGGTATTCCTGTTCGATGAGCCGCTTTCTAACCTTGATGCCAAGCTGCGCGTACAGATGCGTCTGGAGTTACAACATCTGCATCGCCGACTGAAAACCACCTCGCTGTACGTGACGCACGATCAGGTTGAAGCGATGACCCTCGCCCAACGGGTAATGGTGATGAACAAAGGCATTGCCGAGCAAATCGGTACCCCGGTTGAGGTGTATGAAAAACCCGCCAGCCGCTTTGTGGCGAGTTTTATCGGCAGCCCGGCGATGAATCTGCTGGATGGTCGCATCAGCGCCTCGGGTACGCATTTTGAGTTGGGCGATGGTATGTCGTTACCTATAGGGAAAAGCGTCGGGGAGTGTATTGGGCGTAACATGACGCTGGGTATCCGCCCGGAGCATATTGCGCTAAGCTCGCAGGCCGAAGGTGGCGTGCCGCTGGTCGTCGACACGCTGGAAATGCTGGGTGCGGATAATCTGGCACATGGACGTTGGGGTGAGCAAAAGCTGGTGGTGCGACTGGCGCATCAGCATCGCCCGACGGCAGGCAGCACGCTGTGGCTGCATCTGCCAGAAAATCATCTGCATCTTTTTGATGGCGAAACAGGACAACGTGTATGAGTAACTGGCTTTACCCCCATATTGTCGCCCATCGTGGCGGCGGTAAGCTGGCACCGGAAAACACCCTGGCGGCAATCGACATGGGAGCGCGATACGGTCACACCATGATTGAGTTTGACGCTAAATTGTCGAAAGACGGTGAGATCTTCTTGCTGCATGACGACAACCTGGAGCGCACCAGCAACGGCTGGGGCGTGGCTGGCGAATTGAACTGGCAGGATTTATTGCGTGTGGATGCCGGGGGCTGGTTTAGCGGTGAGTTTAAAGGCGAACCGCTGCCGCTGCTCTCGCAAGTCGCTGAGCGCTGCCGCCAGCATGGCATGATGGCGAATATTGAAATCAAACCGACCACGGGAACCGGGGCGCTGACCGGGAAAGCCGTGGCGCTGGCCGCGCGTGAACTGTGGTCGGGAATGACGTCGCCGCTACTGTCATCTTTTGAAATTGATGCGCTTGAAGCGGCGCAGCAGTCGGTGCCTGAGCTGCCGCGTGGTTTACTGCTTGATGAGTGGCGCGAGGACTGGCGAGAGCTCACCACCCGGTTGGACTGTGTCTCTATTCATCTTAATCATAAGCTGCTGGATGAAGCGCGCGTGGATGCGTTGCGCGATGCGGGGCTGCGGATTCTGGTGTATACCGTCAACCGACCCCAGCGCGCGGCAGAACTGCTACGCTGGGGGGTAGACTGCATCTGTACCGATGCCATTGATGTCATCGGGCCGGATTTCCAGCCCTGTTAAGGTCCAAGCGTTTTTAACGGAACGTTAGGTTGCGGCGTGCTGGAGGGCTTCAGCATGTCGCCATTCTTTTTTTCCGGCAGCATCTGTTGCTGTTTATTCAGCGAGTTGTCCGGGTTATGCGTTCCGTTTAACATCCCGCCATTGCTGTTGGGCAGCATTTGCTGCTGGCCGGAATTCAACTCACCTGGCTGAGACTGACGTACTCGCTGGGAATTGGCGTTGATTTGGTTTTCCATATGCTGTTGCTGCATGCGAGTCTGCGTTTGCAACTGCTGGTTGAGCATCCCTTTCTGTTGAATTTGCTGCGTTTGCATTTGTGTTTGCATACGCTGTTGACTCGGGATCTGATAACCGGGTTGATTCGGGTTATTCATGGTGTTGATGGGCTGTGCAAAGCCTGCAAACGGCAATAGCATGGCTAAAAGTAAGAGTCGTTTCATCGCTTTTCTCCTCTCGGGGATCGCTTAAGTTTACTCCTTTCTCACCGTTACGATGATTATTTCAGAGTTATGCACCAGGCTTAGTGGGGGCCGACCCCATAAATCTGGAGAATAACGATGATAAAACCGACGTTTTTACGCCGGGTAGCCATTGCTGCTCTGCTCTCAGGAAGTTGTTTTAGCGTGGCTGCTGCACCGACTGCGCCACCGCCGGTATCCTACGGTGTTGAAGAAGATGTGTTCCATCCTGTGCGTGCGCAGCAGGGGATGGTGGCTTCCGTGGATGCGCTGGCCACGCAGGTTGGGGTGGATATTCTGAAACAGGGCGGGAATGCCGTTGATGCCGCTGTAGCCGTTGGCTACGCGCTGGCGGTGACGCATCCGCAGGCGGGCAATCTGGGCGGCGGTGGGTTTATGCTACTGCGTACCAAAGACGGTAACGCCACGGCGATTGATTTTCGTGAAATGGCGCCAGCTGGCGCGACTCGCGATATGTTCCTTGATGAGCAGGGCAACGCTGATGCGAAAAAGTCGCTGACATCGCATCTGGCATCCGGTACGCCGGGTACGGTGGCGGGTTTCTCGCTGGCGCTGGAGAAATACGGCACGATGCCGCTGAACAAAGTCGTGCGCCCGGCAATGAAGCTGGCGGAAGAAGGCTTTGTGGTTAACGATGCGCTGGCTGACGATCTGAAAACCTATGGCAGCGAAGTGCTCCCTAATCACGAGAACAGCAAAGCCATTTTCTGGAAAGACGGCGAGCCGCTGAAAAAGGGCGACAAGCTGGTGCAAACGAACCTGGCGAAAAGCCTCGAGATGATTGCCGAAAATGGCCCGGATGCGTTTTATAAAGGGGCGATTGCCGATCAGATAGCTGGGGAAATGCAGAAAAACGGCGGGTTGATGACCAAAGAGGATTTAGCCAGCTATAAAGCCGTGGAGCGTACGCCGATTAGCGGCGACTATCGCGGGTATCAAGTCTTCTCGATGCCACCGCCGTCCTCTGGCGGTATTCACATCGTGCAGATCCTCAATATTCTCGAAAACTTTGATATGAAGAAGTACGGGTTTGGCAGCGCCGATGCCATGCAGATCATGGCTGAAGCAGAAAAATATGCCTACGCCGACCGCTCGGAGTATCTGGGCGACCCGGATTTTGTGAAAGTGCCATGGCAGGCGCTGACCAACAAAGCTTATGCCAAATCGCTTGCCGATCAGATTGATATCAACAAGGCCAGGCCTTCCAGCCAAATCAAGCCTGGCAAACTTGCTCCCTATGAAAGTAACCAGACCACTCACTTCTCGGTGGTAGATAAAGACGGGAATGCCGTGGCAGTGACCTATACCCTGAATACCACCTTCGGAACCGGCATTGTGGCGGGTAACACCGGCATTCTGCTCAATAATGAGATGGATGATTTCTCCGCCAAGCCGGGTGTGCCGAACGTTTACGGGCTGGTGGGCGGCGATGCTAACGCTGTTGGGCCGAAGAAGCGCCCACTGTCGTCGATGTCGCCGACTATTGTGGTAAAAGACGGGAAAACCTGGCTGGTTACCGGTAGCCCTGGCGGGAGCCGAATTATCACTACCGTGCTGCAAATGGTAGTCAACAGCATTGATTTTGGAATGAATGTCGCTGAAGCGACCAACGCGCCGCGCTTCCATCATCAATGGTTGCCCGATGAACTGCGCGTTGAGAAAGGGTTTAGCCCGGACACCATTAAGCTGCTGGAGCAGAAAGGGCAGAAAGTCGCGCTGAAGGAAGCGATGGGTAGCACACAGAGCATTATGGTAGGACCGGATGGCGCACTGTATGGCGCATCCGACCCACGTTCCGTGGATGATTTAACGGCGGGATACTAAAGATAACGGCCCTCTTCGGTCGGAGAGGGCTGATTTGGACAGTTTAATTTTTAGCGAACATAATATTTCAAACTAAAAAAGATGCTGTTGCTCTTTGATCAAGTTAAAGCCATTTTGGGCTACTTTGTAGCGTGGTCTTGATTTATCTTCGCCATATACAACATCAACCAATCCGCTATTGACAAGGCTCGTTACGATATTCGCAACGTTACCAAATCCAGGAACGTTTCTCGTATAAAGCGCACGATCCAGAGCTATCCAGTTCCAGTTAATATCTTTTTCGGCCATAACTTTCAGTACGTTAAATTCTGTTTCAGTTATCATAGTTGATCGTATCCGAGTGAGCTTAGCTTCGTGTTGTTTTGCTCGTTTCGTAGTCTTTTAAATATTTCTCCAGCGGCCAGGCAGTACCTAAATCAACGATTTCACCGCTATCTTTATCGATGATGAAAGGCACATTTCCTGCCAGGCGGGAAGCGTTGTCTCCGGTTTCGAGGTATTCCCTCGATTCGAAGCAAAAAAACCAACCTTCTGCAAACCGTCCGTGGAGTGTGATGACGACAGGAGCATCCGCATCGCTAAGGTACTTATTGGCTTTGTTTATGGCTTCTTCGTAAGTGATCATAGAGATCCTCCTGACTGTACGAAGCTTTATCGTTGATCTATTTCTTTTTTCGCTCAAGCCCAACATATTCAACAAAACCCTCCCCAGAGTAAATATTCATTCTTATTCTGAGAATATCTATTGCATCTTTTGCAAGTTCTTTAGGTATGAATAAAACAAAAACTCTATCATCGCCATCAATAATTGTTCCTAATACCAATTGCGAAAATATATCGTCTGGCAATATATAATCACCTAATGTGTCTCTGCTTATTTTTTTTGCTTTTTGCTCTAAAACGTCTAACGGTATTTTTTTCATTCTATGGTCTCCATTCAGGGCTAATTAAATCGCCATCAGGTGAAAAGTTAAATCTGCGTCCATAAGGGTCAGATATAGAACTCTTACTATTCAAATTGTGATCCCTAAATATCTTTAAAATCGCTCTATCACCAAGAGACGATCTTAATGTCCCATCTGGATGAACATGGCTGGACCATCGCCAGCCTTTAGCTGCAAGCTCTTCAGCTTCGACAGCACCTATCGGTACTCCGGTTGCATTTCCGCGAATAATCAATCTTCTACCACCTGTTGTGAACATTGCAAACTCGTCGCCTGTAGCAGCACTAAGTGCCGCTAAATCATTCTGCCCAAAGTCTTTGGTTACAATAATTCTTGAGCCCACTTTGGGCAATTGTGTCAGAGTTTTTATTTGTGCAACACTCAAGTCCTCCACACCGGCGGCAATCGCACGGTAATTCTGTCCTGTTGTCGCAATGGTAGTTGCATCAATGTTATCTGGAACTGATAGTGGCTTCCTGACTTTTACCTGTCCGAGCTTTTCCACTTCCGAAGCTAATCCTAACCGACCCATTCCAAAAACAGATGCGATTGAGGCTAAGGCTATTATGGTTCCTTTTGTTTGATCGTTCATAACCTGGTCGTAACCCGCTGGCGCATCACCTCCCAGTTTCTCTGCCGTTTCCCTGAAACCTTCGATATTCCCGTTGTAGATCCCTCCGGCGGCAAGCAGTCTGCCAACCCCTTTGCTGTTTAACGTTTTGAGGCCGTTGTCTGCGGGAGTTTTTGGAGGGGGGATAAACAGGCGGTTGTAGTTCTCAGGCAACGCCAGGTAGCTGAACTCAGTGTTGGCAACAAGGTGTTTGCAGAGGATGTATTCATAGCTGATGGTTATTGTTTCTGTATCTAAACTATTTTCACTGAACTGGTGTTGAATACTGGATAAGAATGCTCCCCGCAGTTGAATATAATAATACTTCTCTCATCTACCGAATCTATTGATGTGGTAGAAATAAAACTCCATATACAACTGTTCGTTGTTGTTAATCGCATTAACAAACAATGGCGTGCTTTTATCGATCAGCTTACAAAAGCGTAGTCCGTGCAACTGAGAGCCTTTGCCGGTACTGGTTATACTATTAGCGAGCGAAAAGGCAAAGATTTCGTCCTCGTGTTCGATTTGCCAGCGATTACCCACAGATGCAGTGGTTCCACATCCGTCAGAAATAGCACCCTGCTGTTGCCCCGAAACCATCAGATAGACGATATCACTCATGACATCCTTATCCTTTTATTACGTGTTATTGTAAAACGGAGGTTTTTATTCTTCCATTTTTAATTACGCTTTTTGATGGTGTTCGTATATAGCAGAAACAAAACGTTTCATTTTAAGTGGGTTTTGTTGAGGATAATCTGAATATAAATAATGTGTGGGGCAAGTGTTTGTATATTTAATAACTATGAATTATTAATTGAATATGTGTTGATGTTTTTTATTCCATATTGATGGCCTGCATCGTTCTGAACGTTGCAGGCCTTATTCGTCCGTTAAGGAACATACTGTTGCAGTGATTCAGACCAGTGAAATATTTGGCTGCTTTAATCCTGCAGGTTCACGACCTCTAAATCATAAAATCCCTGCGTCTTTGCCGACCGCAATTTCAGGATGTACTTACTCTCGCTGATGTCGTGCTGCCTTGTGCCGTCTTTATTCCAGTCTCCGGCGATATCCGAATAGTAATAAACAAGGTCAGAAAACACGTTGATTATCTTGCTGTCTTTGATGGTGTAGAGTTCCAGCACTTCATAAAACGCCCCGCCGCCGGAGTAGGCATCGGAGTAGCCACCGCGCACCCCGAACGCCAGAGTATCGGGAGCGATCCGGTACGGTGCCAGATCCAATTTTGTATAATAAGCCAGCGGTCTGACGGACTCATCATCGCTCTCTTTCTCGGCAGCTTTATTCCACGCTGAGATCTGGTTTAATGGTTTTTCCGAGCGGGCAATCGGCTGCAGCTGTTGGTTCTGCCAGGAGAAAACGCCGAGATATAATTTATTGGCGCGTCCGTTGTTGTAGTTTTCCGGACAGGTGTTATCCGCGTACTTTTTTGCCTGCCCGGCATCGGCCTGATTGTCAGCAAAACAGGCAATACCAATATATTTACCCTCTTTTCCCCAGGCTTTGGCGCCGGTGAGGATCAGATTATTAGGACTTTCGTTCGGCGCAACCCAGCCAATCCACTGGTTCTCTGATAATCCCTGTGGAAGTTCACCAAATCCTTTCGCAGGTGTTGCCCCTGCCATTTGCTCAGCAAAAATCTGTTTACCTTCAGTATGTTGAATAACGCCGGGTACGGCATCGAGATTTTGTACGGTAGTGGCAAAAGCTGGGGAGAGCGAGGCCAGTAAAACCAGGGGAACAAACTTTTTCACTATTGCGTCCTTTCAATAAGCAGGGCGATAAGACTCGCCCTTAAATTTATTTCACGCGTGCCATAAAATACGCATCCACGTACTCGCCGTTGCGCAGGCCGTATTTCTTACCTGTCCCTTCGATCTCAAAGCCATGCTTTTTATAGACCGCAACCGCAGGTTCGTTATCAACAAACACCGTTAATTCGATACGGTCGACGCGTAGCCAGTTGTCGCACATGTCGATCATCGTACGGAGAAGCGCGCTGGCAACGCCGCGATTCTGCCAGCGGGCATCAACGCAGATACCAAAATCGGCGACATGGCTGCGGCGGGGGCGCTGAGCAACGTCGATGCAGAGATGTCCGACGACGATATTATCAATGCACGCGACCAGTTGTTTGATTCCGACCCGTTCGGTTAGTCGCTCTTGCCACATCTCCATGGAAGGATGAGGAACCTGTAGCGTGTTGTGATACACCTCCGGCTGGGCATGGATCTGACGAATGGCGTCGTAATCTTTAGGTTCAGCGTGGCGAATCACTATCTCACTCATTCCTTATCTCCTTCAGGGTTAATTGAGTCTTTACCCTCGCTGAGAAAGAAAATTCCGTCAACTGCATTTTTTTGCAAAAAGAAGTAGACAAGTGCGAATGAGAATGATTATTATTGCTCTGCGTTCAGGGGAACCCCTACGGAGAACCTGAAAGCACGACATTGCTCACATTGCTTCCAGTATTACTTTAGCCAGCTTTTGCTGGCTTTTTTTTTGAGGCTGGGTTTCGGGCTAGTTTGCTTGTCAGCTTAATCCCGGGCTGTGCTCGCAATCCTCACGTACTCTGTGTACGCTCCGGTTGCTGCGCGCAGGCCGTGAATAATCTGCCTGCGCCACTGACGCCCGAGCTTGAGCTTGAGGCATCTGCTTTGTAGGCCGGATAAGGCAACGCCGCATCCGGCACGATGACAGGATGGATTCAGTCTCCAGCCGCTTTGCGCTATGGTGTAGATAATCATCTTCAAAAGGATTGTCTCATGACCTTACACTGCGCATTTATTGGTTTTGGTAAAAGTACCACTCGCTACCATTTACCTTACGTCCTCAACCGCAAAGACAGCTGGCATGTCGCACATATTTTCCGCCGCAACGCGAAACCGGAAGAGCAGGCGCCGCAGTATTCGCATATTCACTTCACCAGTGACCTCGACGAGATCTTAAACGATCCGCAGGTGAAGTTAGTGATCGTTTGTACTCATGCTGACAGCCATTTTGACTACGCCAAACGTGCGCTGGAGGCGGGTAAAAACGTGTTGGTTGAGAAACCGTTCACGCCGACGCTGGCAGAAGCAAAAGTGCTGTTCGAACTGGCGCAAAGCAAAGGGCTGACCGTTACGCCATATCAGAATCGTCGTTTTGACTCCTGCTTCCTCACCGCTAAAAAGGCGATTGCGAGCGGCAAACTCGGCGAAATTGTTGAGGTTGAAAGCCATTTCGATTACTACCGTCCGGTGGCGGAAACTAAGCCGGGACTGCCGCAGGACGGCGCGTTTTATGGCCTGGGCGTACACACCATGGATCAGATTATCTCGCTGTTCGGACGCCCCGATCATGTGGCCTATGACATCCGCAGCCTGCGTAATAAAGCGAACCCGGACGATACCTTTGAAGCACAGCTGTTTTACGGCGACCTGAAAGCCATTGTTAAAACCAGTCATCTGGTGAAAATCGACTATCCGAAATTTATCGTTCACGGCACCAAAGGCTCGTTTGTGAAGTACGGCATCGATCAGCAGGAAACCAGCCTGAAGGCCAATATCATGCCGGGTGAGCTAGGTTTCGCTGCTGACGATTCCATCGGGGTACTGGAGTATGTCAACGATGACGGCCTGACGGTAAAAGAAGAGATGAAACCGGAAGTCGGGGACTATGGTCGCGTCTATGATGCGCTATACCAGACGCTGACCGCCGGTACGCCTAATTACGTCAAGGAATCTGAAGTTCTTACCAACCTGGAACTTCTCGAACGCGCCTTTGAACAGGCGTCTCCGGCGACGATAACCCTTGCCAAATAGCTTGCACACACTCCTCTGGGCTTGTTCATATTTTTTGAACAGAGGAGTCAATTTTCACCCTCTATGATCCCGGGCGGATTGAGTCCACACTTACTCCATCGAAAACATCTGGGGGTGAACACAATGATCTATTTACGCAAAGCTAACGACCGCGGTCATGCGAATCATGGCTGGCTCGATTCCTGGCATACCTTCTCTTTTGCCAACTACTATGACCCGAATTTTATGGGGTTCTCGGCACTGCGCGTGATTAACGATGACGTGATCGACGCAGGTCAGGGCTTTGGTACTCATCCCCATAAAGACATGGAAATTCTGACCTACGTGCTGGAAGGCGCGGTGGAACATCAGGACAGCATGGGCAACAAAGAGCAGGTTCCTGCCGGTGAGTTCCAGATTATGAGCGCCGGGACGGGGATCCGTCACTCGGAGTACAACCCGAGCAATACTGAGAAGCTGCATCTGTATCAGATCTGGATCATGCCGCAGGAAAATGGTATTACGCCGCGTTACGAGCAACGTCGTTTCGATGCTGTTCAGGGTAAACAACTGGTGCTGTCGCCGGATGCCCGCGATGGTTCGCTGAAAGTGTACCAGGATATGGAGCTGTACCGTTGGGCGTTGCTTAAAGATGAGCAGTCGGTACATCAGATTGCCGCTGAACGTCGCGTCTGGATCCAGGTCGTTAAAGGCAACGTCACCATTAACGGAACCAAAGCGACCACCAGCGATGGTCTGGCAATCTGGGATGAGCAGGCTATTTCTATTCATGCCGACAGCGACAGCGAAGTGTTACTGTTTGACCTGCCGCCTGTATAACGTGCTGTAACCTGATGTAGGCCGGATAAGACGCGAAAGCGTTGCCATCCGGCTTTTCATCGTTTGTCATTAATTCCGTGCGTCCGTGGTAAACTGGGGGAATCTATCCCTTTTTAACGCTTCAGGACGATGAAAAAGAAAAGACCCGTACTTCAGGATGTAGCCGACCGCGTGGGCGTGACCAAAATGACGGTCAGCCGCTTTTTGCGTAATCCGGAGCAGGTCTCCGTGGCGCTGCGGGGCAAAATTGCCGCTGCACTTGATGAGCTGGGTTATATTCCCAATCGCGCTCCTGATATCCTTTCTAACGCCACCAGCCGTGCTATCGGCGTCCTGTTGCCCTCTCTTACCAACCAGGTTTTTGCTGAAGTGCTACGCGGTATTGAGGCCGTTACCGACGCCCATGGGTATCAGACCATGCTGGCGCACTACGGCTATAAGCCCGAGATGGAACAGGAGCGTCTGGAATCGATGCTGTCGTGGAATATTGATGGCCTGATCCTTACCGAACGTAGCCACACGCCTCGTACCCTGAAAATGATTGAGGTCGCCGGTATCCCGGTGGTTGAGCTGATGGACAGCCAGTCCCCGTGTCTGGATATCGCCGTCGGTTTTGACAACTTCGAAGCCGCGCGCCAAATGACTGCCGCGATCATTGCCCGCGGGCACCGTCATGTTGCCTATCTTGGCGCACGTCTTGATGAACGTACTATCATCAAACAGAGAGGCTACGAGCAGGCAATGCGCGATGCCAACCTGGTGCCGTACAGCGTAATGGTGGAACAGTCTTCTTCCTACTCCTCCGGTATTGAACTCATCCGTCAGGCGCGACGTGAATACCCGCAACTCGATGGCGTCTTCTGTACCAACGATGACCTGGCGGTAGGGGCGGCCTTCGAATGCCAGCGTTTAGGGCTAAAAATCCCGGATGACATGGCGATTGCCGGATTCCACGGTCACGACATCGGACAGGTGATGGAGCCGCGTCTGGCGAGCGTGCTCACGCCGCGTGAACGCATGGGCAGCATTGGCGCTGAACGCCTGCTGGCGCGCATCCGTGGTGAAGCAGTCACACCAAAAATGTTAGATTTAGGTTTCACCTTGTCACCGGGCGGATCTATTTAAGCCAACAAGTTTGAAGTAGCTCACACTTATACACTTCGGGCACGAATGGATATTGCTTCTCTATTTATCCGGCTGGACAATGTTACCGATAACAGTTACCCGTAACAATTTCCAGATTCTTGTACCAGTGGGGGCAACGCTTTGAGCACGACTAATCATGATCACCACGTTTACGTTCTGATGGGCGTATCGGGCAGCGGTAAATCTGCTGTCGCCAGTGAAGTGGCGCATCACCTGCAGGCCGCGTTTCTTGATGGCGATTTTCTCCATCCGCGCAGCAACATCATGAAAATGGCTTCCGGTGAGCCACTCAACGATGATGACCGTAAACCGTGGTTACAGGCGCTAAACGACGCCGCCTTTGCGATGCAGCGTACCAACAAGGTTTCGCTGATCGTCTGTTCCGCTCTGAAAAAAGTCTATCGCGACCAGCTGCGCGACGGTAACCCGAACCTCTCTTTCATCTATCTGAAAGGGGATTTTGACGTTATCGAAAGCCGCCTGAAAGCGCGTAAAGGCCACTTCTTCAAAACGCAGATGCTGGTGACCCAGTTTGAAGCGCTGGAAGAACCAGGTGCGAATGAAAACGATGTACTGGTGGTCGATATCGATCAACCACTGGACGGTGTGGTCGCCAGCACCATTGAGGTTATTAACCAGGGCAGTAAGTAGTGAGTACATTAACGCTTGTTTTAACAGCAGTAGGGTCCGTTTTATTACTGCTGTTTTTAGTGATGAAGGCGCGTATGCACGCCTTCCTTGCTTTGATGGTGGTGTCTATTGGTGCAGGTCTCTTTTCCGGTATGCCGCTCGATAAAATCGCTGCGACCATGGAAAAAGGGATGGGAGGCACGCTCGGTTTCCTGGCGATTGTTGTGGCGCTGGGGGCGATGTTCGGCAAGATTTTGCATGAGACCGGTGCAGTCGATCAAATTGCCGTCAAAATGCTGAAATCCTTCGGCCACAGCCGCGCACATTACGCGATTGGCCTGGCCGGTCTGATTTGCGCGCTGCCGCTGTTCTTTGAAGTGGCGATTGTGCTGCTGATTAGCGTGGCGTTCTCGATGGCGCGCCACACCGGTACCAACCTGGTTAAATTAGTCATTCCGCTGTTTGCGGGTGTGGCGGCGGCGGCGGCGTTTCTCCTGCCGGGGCCTGCGCCAATGCTGCTGGCTTCACAGATGCACGCTGACTTTGGCTGGATGATCCTGATTGGCCTGTGTGCCGCGATTCCGGGCATGATTATCGCCGGGCCGCTGTGGGGTAATTTCATCAGCCGTTACGTTGAGCTGAACATTCCTGATGACATTACCGAGCCGCATCTGGGCGAAGGTAAAATGCCGTCCTTCGGCTTTAGCTTGTCGCTGATCCTGCTGCCACTGGTATTGGTTGGTCTGAAAACTATCGCCGCGCGCTTTGTGCCGGTCGGTTCTACAACCTATGAATGGTTCGAGTTTATCGGTCACCCGTTTACCGCGATTCTGGTAGCGTGTCTGGTGGCGATTTACGGCCTGGCGATTCGCCAGGGTATGCCAAAAGACAAAGTGATGGAGATCTGCGGTCACGCGCTGCAGCCCGCGGGGATTATTCTGCTGGTGATTGGTGCCGGTGGTGTATTCAAGCAGGTGCTGGTTGATTCCGGCGTCGGTCCGGCGCTGGGCGAAGCGTTAACCGGAATGGGTCTGCCGATTGCCATTACCTGCTTCGTGCTGGCGGCGGCGGTGCGTATCATTCAGGGTTCTGCGACCGTGGCGTGCTTAACGGCGGTTGGCCTGGTGATGCCGGTGATTGAACAGCTAAACTTCTCCGGCGCACAGATGGCGGCACTGTCTATCTGTATCGCGGGCGGCTCTATCGTGGTAAGCCACGTTAACGATGCCGGTTTCTGGTTGTTCGGTAAATTTACCGGTGCGACCGAAGCGCAAACGCTGAAGACCTGGACGATGATGGAAACCATCCTCGGCACGGTCGGCGCAATTGTCGGTATGATTGCCTTCCAGCTGCTGAGCTGAATCTTGTTGCCCGGTGGCGCTTGCGCTTACCGGGCCTGGAAACGAGCACACATCCACATCGTAGGCCGGGTAAGCGCAAGCGCCACCCGGCTTTTTTACAGCACGACTACCCCTTCTTCTGTTTTCAGCCAGCGCGGCGCTTTTAGCGTATCAGCGAAATAGTCCACCAAATCCTGTAGCAAATCACCCGCCACTCGCTCCATATCATCAGAAAGCGTTTTGCTCATCAGCAAATGCGTCAAAAGCTGGCAGTAACGCCCCATCTGGTCGGGCTCAGGCTCGAAAAGGGGAAAACGGGTCGGGAATGTTTCTACCGTCAGACTGGCCTGCAGATGCTGCGGTACAGGCTCCGTTAAGGTCGGTTGCAATAATGCGAGACAGGCCGACAAACGTGCACAAATCGCCAGTTTTTCAACCGGGTCATGGCATTCAACCAGTCCTTCGACAAAACGCTCGCAGTTATCCGCCAGTTCGGTGAAGTCCGTGGCATGGCTAAAGGGCAGGGTAAATAAAGAGTGTGAAAAGAGAGGGGTAGTCGCCATAGGGCAGCCTCCAGTATGTTTTATTTAAACCACCACCGGAGAGGCTAATCTCGCGGGTGGCGGAATCGAGCGGAGTTAGCCTTACCGGTCATACTGGATACCGGCGCGTCTTGCGACGCCTCCGCTCGACCCGCCATTGAGACGAAATCGGTCGCACGACATAGAAGTATATGTCGCCAGTATGATTTTCAGAAGGCTAATTCTGACACCTGATTTTGCAGGTGCAGCGAGAAGATAAGGCTTATCCACGATGCTGACAAGAGGGCATTCCGGAAGGCGCTTCGCAGAAATGAAAATACGTTTTTTCAGGGGATTAGATGATTGAGGTGTTTCTCATAAACACATTCACGGCGCTGATTGCCCGGTGGCGCTATGCTTACCGGGCCTACAAATGAGCACACATCCACATCGTAGGCCGGGTAAGGCGAAGCCGCCACCCGGCGTGAAACGAGTACATCACCCCTTCATCCACATCCGTACGCCATCGAGGAACATCTGGGTGGCCATCATCACCAGAATCAGCCCCATCAGGCGCTCCAGCGCGTTCACCCCTTTCTCCCCCAGCAGGCGTAAAAACAGCGACGACTGCAACAGAATCACAAACGTACCGCCCCAGGCGATCAGCAGCGCAATCACCAGATGCCCCATCTGATTAGGGTATTGATGCGACAACAGCATTAATGAAGCCAGGATTGTTGGGCCTGCTACCAGCGGAATCGCCAGCGGTACGATAAACGGCTCTTCGCCTGCCGGAAGTCCGGTGCTATTCCCGGTGGCACTGGGGAAAATCATCTTAATGGCGATCAGGAACAAAATGATGCCCCCGGAGATCGACACGGTTTCCGCGCGCAGGTTAAGAAATGCCAGAATTTTCTCGCCCGCAAACAGGAATATCAGCATCACCAACAGCGCAATAAACAGCTCGCGAATCATAATCGCGCGGCGGCGTTTTGGTTCGGTATGTTTTAATACGGACATGAAAATGGGCAAATTTCCGAGCGGATCCATAATCAGGATCAACAAAACTGCCGCTGAAATGATTTCATTCATAACTCAAATTCCCTGATAATTACCACGGACTTTCTGCTTGCTTGCGCAGCGGGATAAGTCGCATTACTGATGGCTTCGCTATCATTGATTAATTTCACTTGCGACTTTGGCTGCTTTTTGTATGGTGAAGGATAGGCCAGTAGGATACTGGTTAGCATACACAGCACACATCTCTGCAGGAAAAAAACGCTATGAAAAATGTTGGTTTTATCGGCTGGCGCGGTATGGTCGGCTCTGTTCTCATGCAACGCATGGTTGAAGAGCGCGACTTTGACGCCATTCGCCCTGTTTTCTTTTCTACTTCCCAGCTCGGGCAGGCGGCACCGACGTTCGGTGGATCCGCGACCGGCACGCTTCAGGACGCTTATGATCTGGACGCGCTAAAGGCGCTCGATATCATCGTGACCTGTCAGGGCGGCGATTATACCAACGAAATCTATCCAAAGCTTCGTGAAAGCGGTTGGCAGGGTTACTGGATTGACGCGGCTTCTTCACTGCGCATGAAAGACGATGCCATCATCATTCTCGATCCGGTTAACCAGGATGTCATTACCGACGGTCTGAACAAAGGCATTAAGACTTTTGTCGGCGGTAACTGCACCGTTAGCCTGATGCTGATGTCGCTCGGCGGCCTGTTTGCCAATGATTTGGTTGACTGGGTATCCGTGGCAACATACCAGGCGGCTTCCGGCGGCGGCGCGCGCCATATGCGTGAACTGCTGTCGCAGATGGGGCATCTGTATAGCCATGTGGCCGATGAACTGGCGACGCCTTCCTCTGCTATCCTCGACATCGAGCGCAAAGTAACGACCCTGTCCCGTAGCGGTGAACTGCCGGTTGATAACTTTGGCGTACCGCTGGCCGGTAGCCTGATTCCGTGGATCGACAAACAGCTCGATAACGGCCAGAGCCGTGAAGAGTGGAAGGGGCAGGCGGAAACCAACAAAATTCTCAACACGTCTTCGGTGATCCCGGTTGATGGTTTGTGCGTGCGCGTCGGCGCGCTGCGCTGCCATAGCCAGGCGTTCACCATTAAACTGAAAAAAGATGTGTCTATTCCGACCGTGGAAGAACTGCTGGCGGCGCACAACCCGTGGGCGAAAGTGGTACCAAACGATCGTGAAATCACTATGCGTGAGTTAACCCCGGCGGCCGTTACCGGCACGTTGACCACGCCAGTAGGTCGTCTACGTAAGCTGAATATGGGACCGGAGTTCCTGTCAGCCTTTACCGTAGGTGACCAGCTGCTTTGGGGTGCTGCGGAGCCATTGCGCCGCATGTTACGTCAACTGGCGTAATGGTTTGTTAATGAATAAAGGGTGCTGAGTCGCCCTTTTTTTTGCGTAATACAGGAGTAAGCGCAGATGTTTCATTTTTTACCAGGAGTAAGATAAAGCATTGGCTATTCTTTAAGGGTGACTTAGTACCGGAGGTATTAAGTTGTTGCCTGAAGGTGGGACGACGCAGAGAGGATGCACAATTGTGCTGCGCCGTTCAGGTCAAAAAAAGTGTCACTACCTGATGTCGAAAATCAGTTGGAAGGGGTGACACCATAAAACAGGATGACAACCATGTCCGTTCGTATCGATAGAGACGTGATTAATGCGCTAATTGCAGGCCATTTTGCGGATCCTTTTTCCGTACTCGGTATGCACCAAACTGACGCTGGACTTGAAGTCCGCGCCCTATTACCTGACGCCACCGAAGTGTGGGTGATCGAACCAAAAACCGGACGTAAAGTCGGCAAGCTGGATTGCCTCGACTCTCGCGGTTTTTTTTGTGCAGTACTTCCCCGCCGTAAAAATTTCTTTCGCTATCAGTTGGCCGTTGTCTGGCATGGACAGCAGAATCTGATTGATGACCCTTATCGTTTTGGCCCGCTAATCCAGGATATGGATGCCTGGCTGTTATCTGAAGGTACGCACCTGCGACCTTACGAGACGCTGGGTGCGCATGCGGACACTATGGATGGCGTTACCGGCACGCGTTTCTCCGTCTGGGCGCCGAATGCACAGCGTGTTTCAGTCGTGGGACAGTTCAACTACTGGGATGGTCGACGCCACCCCATGCGCCTGCGTAAAGAGAGTGGTATCTGGGAGCTGTTTATCCCCGGAGCCCAGCAGGGGCAGCTGTATAAATACGAGATGATCGATGCGAACGGTAAGCTGCGTATTAAAGCCGACCCCTACGCGTTTGAAGCGCAAATGCGCCCGGAAACCGCATCGCTTATCTGTGGTTTGCCGGAAAAAGTGGTGCAAACTGAGGAGCGCAAAAGAGCTAACCAGTTTGATGCGCCAATCTCTATCTATGAAGTGCATCTGGGTTCATGGCGTCGTCATACCGATAACAACTTCTGGCTGAGCTATCGTGAGCTGGCGGATCAGTTGGTTCCCTACGCCAAGTGGATGGGCTTTACCCATCTTGAACTGCTGCCGATTAACGAACACCCGTTTGACGGCAGCTGGGGTTATCAGCCTACCGGCATGTACGCGCCGACCCGCCGTTTCGGCACGCGCGATGACTTCCGCTATTTTATCAATGCTGCCCATCAGGCGGGGCTGAACGTGATCCTCGACTGGGTTCCGGGCCATTTTCCGTCGGACGACTTTGGTCTGGCTCAGTTTGATGGCACCAGTTTGTATGAACACAGCGACCCGCGTGAAGGCTATCACCAGGACTGGAATACGCTGATCTACAACTATGGCCGTCGTGAAGTCAGCAACTATCTGGTGGGCAATGCCCTGTACTGGATTGAGCGCTTTGGTATCGATGCGTTGCGCGTGGATGCTGTGGCATCGATGATTTATCGCGACTACAGCCGTAAAGAAGGGGAATGGGTTCCGAACGAATTTGGTGGTCGCGAAAACCTCGAAGCCATTGAGTTCTTGCGCAATACCAACCGTATTCTTGGCGAACAGGTGCCTGGTGCGGTGAGCATGGCGGAAGAGTCCACCGACTTTGCCGGCGTCTCAAGACCGCAGGATATGGGTGGTTTAGGCTTCTGGTACAAGTGGAACCTGGGCTGGATGCACGACACGCTGGATTACATGAAACTGGACCCGGTTCATCGTCAGTATCACCACGATAAGCTGACCTTCGGCATGCTGTACAACTACACCGAAAACTTTGTTCTGCCACTGTCACACGATGAAGTCGTACACGGCAAGAAATCGATTCTCGACCGCATGCCGGGCGATGCGTGGCAGAAGTTTGCCAACCTGCGCGCCTACTACGGCTGGATGTGGGCCTTCCCAGGCAAGAAACTGCTGTTTATGGGCAATGAGTTTGCTCAGGGACGCGAATGGAACCACGACGCCAGCCTCGACTGGCACCTGCTGGAAGGCGGCGACAACTGGCACCACGGTGTACAGCGACTGGTCCGCGACCTGAACCACACCTATCGTCATCATAAAGCGTTGCATGAGCTGGATTTTGATGCCTATGGCTTTGAGTGGCTGGTGGTAGATGACAACGAACGGTCGGTGCTGATTTTTGTCCGTCGTGACAAGGTCGGTAATGAAATTATCGTCGCCAGTAACTTCACGCCAGTGCCGCGCCATGGCTACCGTTTTGGCATCAATCAACCGGGCAAATGGCGTGAAATCCTCAATACCGACTCGATGCACTACCACGGCAGCAATACCGGTAATGGTGGGGCAGTGCACAGTGATGAAATCGCCAGCCATGGTCGGCAGCACTCACTAAGCCTTACGTTGCCTCCGCTGGCAACGATTTGGCTGGTTCGGGAGGGGTAATGACGCAACTGGCAACCGGCAACGCCACACCCCATGGTGCAACGTATGACGGCCATGGCGTCAATTTCACCCTTTTCTCGGCCCATGCCGAACGCGTTGAGTTATGCGTATTTGATGAGCAAGGTTGCGAACACCGCTACGACCTGCCGGGGCGTAGCGGGGATATCTGGCACGGCTATCTGGCCAACGCCCGTCCCGGTCTGCGCTATGGCTATCGTGTACATGGCCCGTGGCAACCACAGCAGGGCCACCGGTTTAATCCGGCGAAACTGCTGCTCGACCCTTGCGCGCGTCGGGTAGAGGGCGAGTTAAAAGATAACCCGCTGCTACACGGCGGGCTAAATGAACCGGATCACCATGATAACGCCGCCATCGCCCTGAAAAGCGTGGTGGTGTCAGATCGGTATGACTGGGAAGACGATACCCCGCCACGCACGCCGTGGGGCAATACCGTGATTTACGAAGCGCATGTCAAAGGGCTGACGTATTTGCATCCTGACCTGCCGGAAGAGATTCGCGGGACTTACAAAGCGTTGGGTCATCCGGTGAT
Source organism: Citrobacter sp. C6_1 (assembly GCF_014596835.2). Taxonomy (NCBI): domain Bacteria; kingdom Pseudomonadati; phylum Pseudomonadota; class Gammaproteobacteria; order Enterobacterales; family Enterobacteriaceae; genus Citrobacter; species Citrobacter sp. C6_1. The sequence continues at coordinate 306,811 of NZ_CP115031.1, forward strand.
GCTCGACTATTTCAAGCGTCTTGGCATTACCGCGCTGGAGCTGTTGCCCGTCGCGCATTTCGCCAACGAACCGCGTCTTCAGCGGCTGGGATTGTCGAACTACTGGGGGTACAACCCGGTAGCGATGTTTGCATTGCATCCGGCTTATGCCTGCTCGCCAGAGAGTGCGTTGGATGAGTTTCGTGATGCGGTAAAAGCACTGCATAAAGCGGGTATTGAGGTCATTCTCGATATCGTTTTGAACCACAGCGCCGAACTGGATCTTGAGGGGCCGGTCTTCTCGCTGCGCGGAATTGATAACCGTAGCTATTATTGGATTAGGGAAGATGGCGATTACTACAACTGGACCGGCTGTGGCAACACCCTCAATCTGAGCCATCCCGGCGTGGTGGAGTATGCCTGCGAATGCCTGCGTTATTGGGTTGAAACCTGTCACGTGGACGGCTTTCGTTTTGATTTAGCATCCGTCATGGGGCGTACGCCGGCGTTTCGTCAGGATGCGCCGCTGTTTACCGCGATCCAAAACTGTCCGCTGCTCTCTCGCGTCAAACTGATTGCGGAACCGTGGGATATTGGTGAAGGCGGATATCAGGTGGGTAATTTCCCACCGCCGTTTGCCGAGTGGAATGACCATTTTCGCGATGCAAGTCGACGCTTCTGGCTTCAGCGTAATCTGTCTTTAGGAGAGTTTGCCGGACGTTTCGCCGCATCCAGCGATGTGTTTAAACGCAATGGCCGCAAACCCAGCGCTTCCGTCAATCTGGTGACCGCGCATGACGGTTTTACGCTGCGCGACTGTGTGTGCTTCACAAATAAGCACAATGAAGCGAATGGTGAGGAAAATCGGGACGGCACTAGCAATAACTACAGCGACAATCATGGTAAAGAAGGATTAGGCGGCACGCTGGACCTGATTGAGCGGCGGCGCGACAGCATTCATGCGCTGTTAACCACGCTGTTGCTCTCCCAGGGGACGCCGATGTTGCTGGCGGGCGATGAGCATGGTCATAGCCAGCACGGCAACAATAACGCTTACTGTCAGGATAACGCCTTAACCTGGCTGGACTGGCAGCAGGCAAACAGTGGGCTAACCACATTTGCTGCGGCGCTGATTCATCTGCGTCAGCAAATACCCGCATTAACGGGTGATTGCTGGTGGGAAGAGGGCGATGGCAATGTTCGTTGGCTGAATAAGTACGCACAACCCTTAAGTGCGGATGAGTGGCAAAACGGCCCGAGGCAGATGCAAATCCAGCTTTCAGACCGTTTTCTGATTGCAATAAACGCCACGCTTGAGGTGACAGATATTGTTTTACCTGAAGGGGAATGGCACGCCATTCCCCCATTTGCCGGAGAGGATAATCCGGTGCTTACGGCTGTCTGGCAGGGACCTGCGCACGGACTGTGTGTGTTCCAGAGAAGATAAAAAGGAGTTAGTCATGGTGAGTTTAGAGAAGAACGATCGTGTAATGTTGGCGCGCCAGCTGCCATTAAAATCTGTTGCCCTGATCCTGGCCGGTGGCCGCGGAACCCGTCTGAAAGATTTAACCAACAAACGAGCCAAGCCCGCCGTGCACTTTGGCGGTAAATTCCGCATTATTGATTTTGCCTTATCCAACTGCATTAACTCCGGGATCCGTCGTATTGGCGTGATCACGCAGTACCAGTCACATACCCTGGTGCAGCATATTCAGCGCGGCTGGTCATTCTTTAGCGAAGAGATGAACGAGTTCGTCGATCTGCTGCCTGCACAGCAGAGAATGCAGGGTGAAAACTGGTATCGCGGCACGGCGGATGCGGTGACCCAAAACCTGGATATCATTCGACGCTACAAAGCGGAATATGTGGTGATCCTCGCAGGCGATCATATTTATAAGCAGGACTACTCACGCATGCTGATCGACCACGTCGAGAAAGGCGCACGTTGCACCGTCGCCTGTATGCCAGTGCCGATCGAAGAAGCCAGTGCGTTTGGCGTAATGGCTGTTGATGAAAACGACAAAATTATCGAATTCGTTGAAAAACCAGCCAACCCGCCGGCGATGCCTGGCGATCCGACCAAATCGCTTGCCAGTATGGGGATCTACATCTTCAACGCCGATTATCTGTATGAACTGCTGGCGGAAGATGATCTCGATGAAAAATCCAGTCACGATTTTGGCAAAGACATCATCCCAAAAATCACCGAAGCTGGCATGGCGTATGCACATCCGTTCCCGTTGTCCTGCGTGCAGTCTGACCCGGAATCCGAGCCATACTGGCGTGATGTGGGAACGCTGGAAGCCTACTGGAAGGCGAACCTCGATCTGGCTTCGGTGACGCCTGAACTGGATATGTACGACCAGGACTGGCCAATCCGTACGCATATGGAATCGCTGCCGCCAGCGAAATTCGTGCAGGACCGTTCCGGTAGCCACGGCATGACGCTGAACTCGCTGGTTTCCGGCGGCTGTATTATTTCCGGTTCGGTGGTGGTGCAGTCCGTACTGTTCCCGCGAGTGCGGGTGAATTCTTTCTGTAACATTGATTCGGCAGTGTTGTTACCTGAAGTGTGGGTGGGACGTTCGTGTCGCTTACGTCGTTGCATTATCGATCGCGCCTGCATCATTCCTGAGGGCATGGTGATTGGCGAAAATGCGGAAGAAGATGCTCGTCGCTTCTACCGCTCAGAGGAAGGCATTGTGCTGGTCACGCGTGAAATGCTACGCAAACTGCAAATCAAACAGGAGCGATAATGCAGGTTTTACACGTTTGTTCAGAGATGTTCCCCCTGTTAAAAACCGGGGGACTGGCGGATGTTATTGGGGCGTTACCTGCGGCACAAATTGCGGACGGTGTGGATGCCCGCGTGTTGCTTCCGGCGTTTCCTGATATTCGTCGCGGCATTCCCGATGCGCAGGTCGTGACGCGCCGGGATACCTTCGCGGGCAGGATCACGCTGCTGTTCGGACACTACAACGGCGTCGGCATTTACCTGATTGATGCGCCGCATCTCTATGACCGTCCCGGGAGCCCGTATCACGATACGAACCTGTTTGCGTATACCGATAACGTGCTGCGTTTTGCGCTGTTGGGTTGGGTCGGCTGTGAAATGGCCTGCGGCTTTGATCCATTCTGGCGCCCGGATGTGGTGCATGCGCATGACTGGCACGCTGGCCTGGCACCAGCGTACCTGGCGGCGCGCGGCCATCCGGCGAAATCGGTGTTCACCGTACACAACCTGGCGTATCAAGGCATGTTTTATGCAAAGCATATGGATGACATCCAATTGCCATGGTCGTTCTTTAACGTGCACGGACTGGAATTTAACGGGCAGATTTCGTTCCTGAAGGCCGGGTTGTACTACGCCGACCACATTACGGCGGTCAGTCCGACCTACGCGCGGGAAATTACCGAGCCGCAGTTCGCCTACGGCATGGAAGGGTTGTTGCAGCAGCGCCATCGTGAAGGGCGTCTTTCCGGCGTGCTGAACGGTGTTGATGAAAAAATCTGGAGCCCGGAAACCGATCTGCTGTTGGCGTCGCGCTATACGCGTGACTCTTTGGAAGAGAAGGCCGAGAACAAACGGCAGCTACAGATTGCGATGGGACTTAAGGTTAACGATAAAGTGCCGCTGTTTGCCGTAGTCAGCCGTCTGACCAGTCAAAAAGGGCTGGATCTGGTACTGGAAGCGCTGCCTGGGTTGTTAGAGCAGGGCGGACAACTGGCGTTGCTCGGCGCGGGCGATCCGGTATTGCAGGAAGGGTTCTTAGCTGCGGCCGCGGAACATCCAGGCCAGGTTGGCGTGCAGATTGGTTATCACGAGGCCTTCTCGCATCGCATCATGGGCGGGGCCGATGTGATATTGGTGCCCAGCCGTTTTGAGCCGTGCGGCTTAACGCAATTGTATGGACTGAAGTACGGCACGTTGCCGCTGGTGCGGCGTACCGGCGGGCTGGCTGATACGGTGTCTGATAGTTCGTTGGAAAACCTGGCGGACGGTATCGCCAGTGGGTTTGTATTTGAAGATAGTAATGCCTGGTCGCTGTTACGGGCGATCCGGCGTGCTTTCGTGTTGTGGTCGCGCCCTTCGCTGTGGCGGTTTGTGCAACGTCAGGCAATGGCAATGGATTTTAGCTGGCAAGTCGCGGCGAAGTCCTACCGTGAGCTTTACTATCGCCTGAAATAGATATCCAGGAATCACCTATATGAATGCTCCATTTACTTATGCATCGCCCACACTCAGCGTAGAGGCTCTTAAGCATTCTATCGCCTACAAGCTGATGTTCACGATTGGCAAAGATCCGGTCATTGCCAACAAACATGAGTGGCTTAACGCCACGTTATTCGCGGTGCGCGATCGTCTCGTGGAGCGCTGGCTGCGCTCTAACCGTGCGCAATTATCGCAGGAAACTCGCCAGGTCTATTATCTGTCAATGGAGTTTCTTATTGGCCGCACGCTTTCCAATGCACTGTTATCGTTGGGGATTTATGACGATGTCAAAAATGCGCTGGAAGGCATGGGGCTGGATCTTGAAGATCTGATTGACGAAGAGAACGACCCTGGTCTTGGTAACGGTGGTCTTGGTCGTCTGGCAGCCTGCTTCCTTGACTCTCTGGCAACACTGGGTCTGCCGGGGCGCGGTTACGGTATTCGCTATGACTACGGGATGTTCAAACAGAATATTGTCGATGGCCGACAGAAAGAGTCGCCGGACTACTGGCTGGAATACGGTAACCCGTGGGAATTTAAACGCCACAATACACGCTACAAAGTGCGTTTTGGCGGGCGTATTCAGCAAGAAGGCAAGAAAACGCGCTGGATCGAGACCGAAGAGATTCTGGCGGTAGCTTATGACCAGATTATCCCGGGTTACGACACTGACGCCACCAACACGCTGCGTCTGTGGAACGCCCAGGCCAGTAGCGCAATCAACCTCGGTAAATTTAACCAGGGCGACTATTTTGCGGCGGTGGAAGATAAAAACCACTCCGAGAACGTCTCCCGCGTGCTGTATCCGGATGACTCTACCTATTCCGGGCGCGAGCTGCGTTTGCGTCAGGAATATTTCCTGGTCTCCTCGACGATCCAGGACATTCTGAGTCGCCATTATCAGCTGCACCAAACCTACGATAATCTGGCAGATAAAATTGCTATTCACCTCAATGACACCCATCCGGTGCTGTCGATTCCTGAGCTGATGCGTCTGCTGATTGATGAGCACAAGTTTAGCTGGGACGATGCCTTTGAGGTGTGCTGTCAGGTCTTCTCGTATACCAACCATACGCTGATGAGCGAGGCGCTGGAAACCTGGCCGGTGGATATGCTGGGTAAAATTCTGCCGCGCCACCTGCAAATCATCTTTGAGATTAACGATTACTTCCTGAAAACGCTGCAGGAGCAGTATCCGAGCGATACGGATCTGTTGGGGCGGACGTCGATCATCGATGAATCCAACGGCCGCCGGGTGCGTATGGCATGGCTGGCGGTGGTGGTGAGTCACAAGGTTAACGGCGTTTCTGAGCTGCACTCCAACCTGATGGTACAGTCGCTGTTCGCTGACTTTGCGAAGATCTTCCCAACCCGTTTTTGCAACGTTACCAACGGCGTGACGCCGCGTCGCTGGCTGGCGCTGGCGAACCCGGCGCTTTCCAATGTGCTGGATGAGAACATTGGCCGTACCTGGCGCACCGATCTCAGTCAGCTCAGCGAACTGGAACAACACTGCGATTTCCCGCTGGTGAACCAGGCGGTGCGTCATGCGAAGCTGGAGAACAAAAAGCGGCTGGCGACGCTCATCGCGCAGCAGTTGAATGTGGTGGTGAATCCGAAATCGCTGTTTGATGTGCAGATCAAGCGTATTCACGAGTACAAGCGTCAGTTGATGAACGTGCTGCATGTGATCACCCGCTACAACCGTATTAAGGCCGATCCTGACGCCGAGTGGGTGCCGCGTGTGAATATTTTTGCCGGTAAGGCGGCTTCGGCCTATTACATGGCGAAGCACATCATTCACCTGATTAACGATGTCGCGAAAGTGATTAACAACGATCCACAGATTGGCGACAAGCTGAAGGTGGTGTTTATTCCTAACTACAGCGTCAGCCTGGCGCAGGTGATTATTCCTGCCGCCGACCTGTCTGAGCAAATCTCACTAGCCGGGACCGAAGCCTCCGGGACCAGTAATATGAAATTTGCTCTCAATGGTGCGCTGACCATCGGTACGCTGGATGGCGCTAACGTTGAGATGCTGGAGCATGTGGGCGCAGAGAATATCTTTATCTTCGGGAATACTGCGGAAGAAGTGGAGGCGCTGCGTAGTCAGGGCTACAAGCCGCGTGAGTATTACGAGAAAGATGAAGAGCTGCACCAGGTGCTGACGCAAATCGGCAGTGGCGTATTCAGCCCCGAGGAGCCGGGACGCTACCGTGACCTGGTGGACTCACTGATCAACTTTGGCGACCACTATCAGGTGCTGGCGGATTATCGCAGCTACGTTGATTGTCAGGATAAGGTTGATGAACTGTATCGTCACCCGGAAGAGTGGACCACGAAGTCGATGATAAACATCGCTAATATGGGCTACTTCTCGTCGGACAGGACGATCAAAGAGTACGCCGAGAACATCTGGCATATTGATTCGGTGCGGTTGTAATACACGATGCCGGGGGCGCTTCGCTTGCCCGGCCTACGTTTATATACTCTCGTAGGCCGGATAAGGCGTTAGCTGCCATCCGGCATTTTTATCAGGATGCCAGAGACAGCTGGTGTTTCTCAACGTACTCTGTCAGCCACTGGGTCATGCGCGACTGCTGCTCGGCATTCAGCCACATCCCTTCTTTCGTACGACGCCACAGTGCATCTTCTGCACGGCGAACCCACTCGTGCTCGACCAGGTATTTCAGCTCGGCTTCATAGAATTCATGGCCAAAATCTTCGCCCAACTCGGCAACCGAAGTCGCTTCGCCGATGATCCATTCCGTGTTGCTGCCATAGGTGCGTGAATAATGGCGCGCCAGCGACTCGGTCAGGAACGGATAGCGACGGCGCAGTTTTGCCGCGAAATCCTCACGGTCACCACCAATATCTCCGCCTGGCAGGATGCACTCTTTGGTCCATGCTGGCCCAATGCCTTGATAGTAAGACGACAGTTTTTCCATCGCGTGTTCAGCCAGCTTACGGTAGGTCGTCAGCTTGCCGCCGAAGACCGACAGCAGCGGTGCTTTGCCGTTTTCATCATGGATATCCAGCGTGTAATCACGGGTGATAGCTTGTGGTGAGTCCGATTCGTCATCGCACAGCGGACGTACGCCTGAATAGGTCCAGACGATATCGTCACGGCCCAGCTGTTTCTTAAAGTGCGCGTTGTAGACCTTAAGCAGGTAATTGATTTCACTCTCATCAATTTTCACTGCTTTTGGGTCGCCTTTGTATTCGACGTCGGTCGTCCCGATGATCGAGAATTCGTCCATCCATGGGATAACAAACACAATACGCTTATCTTCGTTTTGCAGGATGTAAGCCTGCTTCTGGGTATGCACGCGCGGCACCACAATATGGCTGCCTTTAATCAGGCGGATACCGTATGGTGACGGCAGATGCATGCCGTCGTCGAAGAACTCTTTTACCCACGGACCGGTGGCGTTGACCAGACCGCGCGCCTGCCAGGTGTGTTTTTTACCGGTATCGATATCTTCAGCTTCAACAACCCACAGACCGTTTTCGCGACGAGCGGAGGTTGCGCGGGTACGGGTTAATACTTCCCCACCTTTACGCACAACCATTTGGGCGTTTGCCAAAACCAGACGCGCATCGTCTACCCAGCAGTCAGAATATTCGAAACCGCGCACAATCTCGGGTTTCATTACGGAATCCGCGCCAAAACGCAAACCGGTCGAACCCGGCAAACTGGTGCGTTTGCCCAGATGATCGTACATAAACAGACCAATACGGATCATCCATGCCGGACGCAGATGCGGGCGATGGGGCAAACGAAAGCGCATTGGGAAGGCGATATGCGGTGCCATTTTCAACAGCACTTCACGTTCGGCCAGCGCTTCGCTAACCAGACGGAATTCGTAGTGTTCCAGGTAGCGCAGGCCACCGTGAATGAGTTTGGAGCTGGCGGAGGAGGTCGCGCAGGCTAAATCCTGTGCTTCCAGCATCAGCACGGATAATCCGCGTCCAGCGGCATCTGCCGCGATACCGGCACCGTTGATGCCTCCACCTATCACAATCAGATCTTTGGTTTCCATGCTGGCCTCTCGCACTTTCGTTATAGCTCATTAATGTTCGTTATCGAGCATAATAGCAAAGAATCGCGCCATTGGTAACATCGGATAAACAATTTACAGTGATACATATAACATTATGGCGTTTACCTGCTCAGGCAACGTACACTGGAGGGTAATATTGGTTACCTGCCAGAACATAAGTAGAACTTAAAAAGAGAACACCATGGATCAGTTTGAATGTATCAATGTCGAAGAAGCCCATCAGAAACTACTGCACGGAATGGCGGTGCTGGTGGATATTCGCGATCCGCAAAGTTATGCGATGGGTCACGCACCCCAGGCGTTTCATCTGACGAACGATACGCTGGGGACGTTTATGCGTGACCACGATTTCGATACCGCCGTGATGGTGATGTGCTACCACGGCAACAGCAGTAAAGGTGCGGCACAGTATCTGCTTCAGCAAGGTTATGATGCGGTTTACAGTGTCGACGGCGGCTTTGATGCCTGGCATCGACATTTTCCTGCAGAAGTGACGTTTGGTTCGTAAGCTATCCCCTTCATTTAAGTATGGCGGGTATAACAAAGATGCAGCCTGAAACAGGCAGGGTCTATATACTGTCCTCTTTTGTGTGGAATAAGCGACAGCAACCATGTTGATGATTACCTCTTTTGCTAACCCTCGCGTGGCGCAGGCGTTTGTTGATTACATGGCAACACAGGGCGTTATCCTGACGATTCAACAACATCAGCAAACGGATGTCTGGCTGGCGGATGAGTCCCAGGCTGAGCGTGTACGGGCTGAACTGGCGCGTTTTCTGGAGAATCCGGGCGATCCGCGTTATCTGGCGGCAAGCTGGCAGTCGGGGCAGACCGACAGCGGTTTGCGCTATCAACGCTATCCGTTTCTTGCCACGTTGCGCGAACGTGCGGGTCCGGTGACCTGGGCGGTGATGGCCGCGTGTGTGTTGGTGTTTATCGCAATGAATGTGATGGGTGATCAGGCGGTTATGCTCTGGCTGGCATGGCCGTTTGATCCTACGCTGAAATTTGAATTCTGGCGTTATTTCACCCACGCGTTTATGCACTTCTCACTGATGCACATTCTCTTCAACCTGCTGTGGTGGTGGTATCTCGGCGGCGCGGTTGAAAAACGACTCGGCAGCGGAAAACTGATCGTCATTACCGTAATTAGCGCGTTGTTGAGCGGCTATGTGCAGCAGAAATTTAGCGGCCCGTGGTTCGGTGGACTTTCCGGCGTAGTGTACGCCCTGATGGGCTACGTGTGGTTGCGTGGCGAGCGCGATCCGCAAAGCGGTATTTTCCTGCAGCGTGGTTTGATTATCTTTGCTTTGATGTGGATTGTTGCCGGCTGGTTTGATGTGTTCGGCATGTCGATGGCGAACGGCGCACATATCGCCGGGCTGGCCGTCGGTCTGGCAATGGCATTTGCTGATACTATTCATGTGCGAAAACGAACGTAATTTCAGGGAACCATAATGAAGCAAACACAACGACATGACGCGATCATCGAACTGGTAAAGAAACAGGGATACGTCAGCACCGAGGAACTGGTGGAGCATTTCTCCGTCAGCCCGCAGACGATTCGCCGCGATCTCAACGATCTGGCCGATCAGAACATGATTCTGCGCCATCACGGCGGCGCGGCGCTGCCCTCCAGCTCGGTCAACACCCCGTGGCATGACCGTAAAGCGACGCAAACGGCGGAAAAAGAGCGTATTGCCCGTAAAGTTGCCACGCAGATCCCGAACGGCTCCACGCTGTTTATCGACATTGGCACCACGCCGGAAGCGGTCGCTCATGCGCTGCTTAATCACAGCAACCTGCGCATTGTGACCAACAACCTCAATGTGGCTAATACGCTGATGGCAAAAGAGGATTTCCGCATTATTCTGGCCGGTGGCGAACTGCGAAGCCGCGATGGCGGGATTATGGGCGAAGCGACCCTCGACTTTATTTCACAGTTCCGTCTGGACTTTGGCATCTTAGGGATAAGCGGTATCGACAGCGATGGTTCGCTGCTGGAATTTGATTATCACGAAGTTCGCACCAAACGCGCGATTATTGAGAATTCGCGCCATGTGATGCTGGTGGTGGATCACTCGAAGTTTGGTCGTAATGCGATGGTGAACATGGGCAGTATCAGCATGGTGGATGCGGTATATACCGACACGCTGCCGCCCGCTGGCGTGATGCAGGTCATCGCCGACCATCATATCCAGTTAGAGCTGTGCTAAGCGGGTTCCAGGCCTGATACGCGTGGCGCATCAGGCGTTAACTAAACGCCATACCCCATCATTTTCAGCAGCTTCTGCGCATGTTGCACCGCATCCTGGCGGTGCGCCACGCCAAGCTTTTGGTACAAGTTGCGGATATGCGTCTTAATGGTCGTCGCGGCAACAGCCAGCTCACCGGCAATCTGCTCGTTGCTGTAGCCAGAATAAATCAGACCGAGAACCTGCCATTCACGCTGGGTCAGCGGGCTGGTACGGATCAGCTCCGGGACGTCCGGGTGGGTGAGCAGGCGTTCAACGAACCCTTCATCAAAGTGGGCGAATTTGTGGCGGTGATGCTGGTTAATCTCGCGCAAAATACGCTGCGCACGATGCTGTTCAAGTTCCGGTAATGTGTTGAGCTGAATCAGCTGGCGTAACTGCTGCGCCATGGCCTCGCCTTCGATCACAAAGTGGCTGATGAACCCGGTGCGGTTCGCCAGTTGCAGGGCGTCGAGCAACACCCGCTGTGCGTCATTTTTACGTCCCGCCTGCCAGTACAACTGGTTAAGCAGCAGCAGGTTACGGTTAAGATCGCTCATCAGGCGCAGGTTACGCGCATTTTCGTTTAGTTCTTCCAGCACAATCTCTGCCGGTTCAAACTCACCCAGCAGGATCTGCGCGCGGGCGATGTTACGCCACTGGCTTTGCAGGAAGTGGTTGTTAGCGAATTCTGGTTTTGGTGTGTGGCGCAGCCAGTTGGCGGCGGAGTTTTTGTCACCGACCATTTGCCAGTAAATGACGCGCACCTTATCGGCGTTGGAGATCCAGTCGCTGTGATAGTGGCCGTTGCCCAGCAGGTTTTCCAGACGGTTGAGCAGGCTACGCGCGTTGTCCAGATCGCCCCGCGCCAGCGAACACTGAACCAGCAGCGCCAGGCACTGAAGCTGTTGCTGCGGCTGGAAGGTTGCAAGCAGTTCAATGCCGCTACGGGCAGAGGCTTCTGATTCATCCAGACGCGCCCATGCCCACAGGAGTTGCGCCCGGATACGCACCAGAAACTCGTGCATCGGCAGCTGTTCCAGATGCTGCTCTTTAATCAGCTGGAACGCTTTTTCCTGTGTTTCCCAGGCGGCCTGTAAAAAGCCCTGGGCAAATAAAATTTCGCTTTGTTGGATCAGACTCCACAGCGCGTAATGCCAGACGTCATGATGACGCGCCATTTGCTCTGTTTGTTGCATCAACGCCAGAGAACGCGTGAGATCGCCTTTACAGTGCAGGACCTCACCGTGCACTGACGTGGCAACGATGCGACTATAAAACCAGGCAATCGGTAATTCATCCAGCGCCAGTTTTGCCAGACGTTCTGCCTCGTCCGGGTTGCCGTCGTTAATCGCTACCTGCGCACGTAAAGCGTTAAATTCGGCATGTAGCGTCTGTTCCATATCGCCTTTCATTTCCTGCTCTGCGCGAGCCAGCAGGGTGTTAACTTCGCTGTAGCGGTGTTGGCTTTGCATCAGCCAGGCCTGCAGCAGCACCAGGCGTGGATTTTCCAGCAGGCTTTCCCACGGCAGGGCTTTCAATGACTCTTCAAGTAATGCCAGTTCGCTGTGGTTAAACAGTCCCCACGCATGATTGAGCAGAATGTCGCGCAGCATATGGGCGTCACCTGCCGCCAGCGCGTGGTGGATGGCTTCGGTCGGAAAACCTTGCGCCATCCAGCTTTCAGCGGCGGCGCGGTGTATTTCGGGAAGTTCGGTAGCTAACTCCCACTGACAACGCTGGCGTAAAAAGCTGCCAAATAGCGGGTGATAGCTAAACCATTCGCCGACATCATCCATCCGCTGCAGGAATAATCCCTGGCGCTCAATTTCCTCCAGCCGCATTTGGCCGTTTTCTTCGCCCGTGACCCGAACAATCAGCGCATCGTTCATCGAGCGCAGGATGGCGCTTTTTAGCAGGAAATGGCGGGTTCCGATATCGACGCTGTCCAGGACTTCATCGACCAGATAATCGGATAAATGGCTGGCGTTGATGCCGGCCAGACGTCGTGCCGACTGGTGGGCGGAATGGTTGTTCTGACGGGCAGATAAGGCGATCAGCTGTAGCGCCGTGGCCCAGCCTGCAACGTCATCGCACATGCGGCTACTTTCCGCAGCCTCAATTGGGGAGGACAGGCGACGGTCAAAGAATTGTTTGGCTTCCTGGTGGTTAAAGGCCAACTGCTGGCTGCCGATTTCCAGCAGTTGATCGCGTACGCGCAGGTTGGCAATGCCCAGTTGCGGTAGGTTACGCGACAGCACGACTAGCGTCAGATTCTCCGGCTGATGGCGCAGGAAAAAACGCATCGCTTCGTGGATGGCTGGATTGGAGATCAGATGATAATCATCCACGACCAGATAGAGTGGACGATGCCACTCCGCCAGTTCAATGAACAGCTGGGCAAACAGTGAAGTCAGGCTGACATACTGGCGTTTTTGCACCATGGCTTCGCTGGTGGTGCAGTGCCCACCGGTCGCCTGTTGGATTGCCGCAATCAAATAGCTGGCGAAGCGCTCTTGCTGGTTATCGCCTTCATCCAGGGAGTACCAGCCTAATTCGTTCTTCCCCGCCGCCCATTGTGAAACAAGCGTTGTTTTTCCATAACCAGCCGGACTTGTTATCAGGGCAAGCCTGAAATTGTTCGCGCCGGAAAGTTTAGCCAGCAGGCGCTCACGAACCACCGTATGGTCGAGTCGAACCGGACGACTTAATTTAGACGGAATCAACATAAGTTAGTCACTTCACTGTGTGAATATGGGGGAAAATGATTTTTTTTGCGCTTCGTAATTAATAGATATAAGGTCGGCCAGAACGGGATTTATTGCAAGCTAAGCGGACTTTTTGTGTGTCTGATTTTGCACTATGTCACAAATCTATACATCTATTGCAATAATTGTTTTAAAGAGTCGCAACAGGCATGGTAACTGGATCCAGCGTTATTTTTACGGGGTGGAATAACTCATCTTTTTTTATGTGGTTACTGTACTGATGAATAAAAGTCGATGAATTTTGTGCTCGACTTAAAACTTTCATGTGAAATATTTCAAGCAGAATGTGTATTTCAGGTTAGAAACTATTTCTCCGTTTACATATTTTTTCTAAATGTCATCTTCCTGTTTGATAATGTCTGGATAATCTCTTTTGATTAATGCGAAAACCGCGATGCATTTCAGGGGTATGCGGAGAGCCTGCGTATTTCTCAGCCATAATACCCCTCTTAAAGTGGCGGCGATCACATTTTAACGCTCATCCCCGCTCCTCCTCCCTGCCTAATCCCTGGCAGGATGAGGAAGGTCAACAACGAGCCTGGCAAACTAGCGATAACGTTGTTTTATTACCTAAGGATCTGGAACCCCTATGTCACAGCCTACTTTCAACAAAGATCAATTTCAGGCTGCCCTGACGCGTCAGTGGCAGCGCTTCGGTTTACTGTCGGCTCAAGAAATGACGTCGCGCCAGTGGTGGCAGGCCGTGAGTGGGGCGCTGGCTGAGTTACTCAGCGCCCAGCCTGCGGTGAAACCGGCAAAAAATCAGCGCCATGTTAACTACATCTCAATGGAGTTTTTGATTGGCCGTTTGACTGGGAACAACTTGCTCAACCTCGGCTGGTATCAGGCGGTGAGCGATGAGCTGAAAGCGCATGACGTCAACCTGACCGACCTGCTGGAAGAAGAAACCGATCCGGCGTTGGGTAACGGTGGATTGGGGCGTCTGGCAGCCTGCTTCCTTGATTCGATGGCAACGGTTGGCCAGTCGGCGACGGGCTATGGCCTCAACTACCAGTACGGCCTGTTCCGTCAGTCCTTTACCGATGGGCAACAGATGGAAGCCCCGGACGACTGGCATCGCGGCAGCTACCCGTGGTTTCGCCACAATGAAGCACTGGATGTGCAAGTCGGCATTGGCGGCAAGGTCACCAAAGATGGGTGCTGGGAGCCTGGATTCACCATCACCGGTCAGGCATGGGACCTGCCGGTACTGGGCTACCGCAACGGCGTGGCACAGCCGCTGCGTCTGTGGCAGGCCAGCCACGCGCACTCGTTTAACCTGACCAAATTTAACGACGGTGATTTCCTGCGCGCCGAGCAGCAGGGGATCGACGCCGAAAAACTCACTAAAGTGCTGTACCCGAACGATAACCATACGGCAGGTAAAAAGCTGCGCCTGATGCAGCAGTACTTCCAGTGTGCCTGCTCCGTGGCAGACATTCTGCGCCGTCATCATCTGGCGGGACGTAAACTGCACGAACTGGCCGACTACGAAGTTATTCAACTGAACGACACCCACCCGACTATTGCGATCCCTGAACTGCTGCGCGTGCTGATCGATGAACACCAGATGAGCTGGGACGATGCCTGGGCGATCACCAGCAAAACGTTTGCTTACACCAACCATACTCTGATGCCCGAAGCGCTTGAGTGCTGGGATGAGAAGCTGGTGAAAGCGCTGCTGCCGCGTCATATGCAAATCATCAAAGAGATTAATGACCGCTTTAAGAAACTGGTCGATAAAACCTGGCCAGGCGATGCCGCCGTTTGGGCGAAGCTGGCGGTGGTGCACAACAAACAAGTGCGCATGGCGAATATGTGCGTAGTCAGCGGCTTTGCGGTTAATGGTGTGGCGGCGCTGCACTCTGATCTGGTGGTGAAAGATCTGTTCCCTGAATATCACCAACTGTGGCCGAACAAATTCCATAACGTCACCAATGGGATTACCCCACGTCGCTGGATTAAGCAGTGCAACCCGGCGCTGGCCGCGCTGCTGGATAAATCGCTGAAAAAAGAGTGGGCCAACGATTTAGACCAACTGATTAACCTGGAAAAATACGCCGACGATGCGACATTCCGTCAGCAGTATCGTGACATCAAGCTGGCGAACAAAGCGCGGCTGGTGAAGTTTATTAAAGCGCGTACCGGCATTGAGATAACGACTAACGCTATCTTTGATATTCAGATTAAGCGCCTGCATGAGTACAAACGCCAGCACCTGAACCTGTTGCATATTCTGGCATTGTACAAAGAAATCCGTGAAAACCCGCAGGCGGATCGTGTACCGCGCGTATTCCTGTTTGGGGCGAAAGCGGCTCCGGGTTACTACCTGGCGAAGAACATCATTTTCGCCATAAACAAGGTAGCGGAAACCATCAATAATGACCCGAAAGTTGGCGATAAGTTGAAGGTCGTGTTCCTGCCGGATTACTGCGTCTCGGCGGCGGAAATGCTGATCCCGGCGGCGGATATCTCTGAGCAGATCTCAACCGCAGGGAAAGAGGCTTCCGGTACCGGTAATATGAAACTGGCGCTGAACGGCGCGTTAACGGTGGGTACGCTGGATGGCGCTAACGTCGAAATCGCTGAGAAGGTGGGCGATGAGAATATCTTTATCTTTGGCCACACGGTGGAAGAGGTGAAGGCGCTGAAAGCGAAAGGCTATGATCCGGTGAAATGGCGTAAGAAAGACAAAGTGCTGGATGCGATTCTGAAGGAGCTTGAAAGCGGTAAATACAGCGACGGCGATAAACATGCTTTTGACCAGATGCTGCACAGTATCGGCAAGCTGGGCGGTGACCCGTATCTGGTGATGGCGGACTTCGCGGCCTATGTTGAGGCGCAGAAGCACGTTGATGTGTTGTATCGTGACCAGGATGCCTGGACGCGGGCGGCGATCCTGAATACCGCGCGCTGCGGTATGTTCAGTTCAGATCGCTCCATCCGCGATTATCAGGCGCGTATCTGGCAGGCGAAACGCTAAGGAATCGCGATGGAAAGCAAACGTCTGGATAATGCCGCGCTGGCGGCGGGGATCAGCCCCAATTACATTAACGCTCACGGTAAACCGCAGTCTATTGGTGCCGAAACCAAACGGCGTTTGCTTGACGCCATGCATCGCATCACCGCTGCTACTCAGGTGGCGGTAACTCCGGTGCCGAATGTCATGGTGTATACCGCGGGTAAGAAAATGCCGCTGGCGGTTGAGGGTAGCGGGGAGTTTAGCTGGCTGCTGACCACTGAAGAGGGCGTACAGCACAAAGGGCATGCCATCGGTGGCAAATCTTTTCACCTTCCGACGAAACTGCCGGAGGGCTATCACACACTGACATTGACGCAGGGCGAGCTGCGCACCCACTGTCGAGTCATTGTGGCGCCAAGGCGCTGCTATGAACCGCAGGCGCTGCTGGAGGGGAAAAAACTGTGGGGCGCGTGCGTTCAGCTCTACACCCTGCGTTCAGAGAAAAACTGGGGAATTGGCGACTTTGGCGATCTCCGTACCATGCTGGTGGACGTGGCGAAACGCGGTGGGGCGTTTATCGGTCTTAATCCGATTCATGCGTTGTATCCGGCGAACCCGGAGAGCGCCAGTCCGTACAGTCCGTCTTCGCGCCGCTGGTTGAACGTCATATATATCGACGTCAACGCAGTGGAAGATTTTCATCTGAGCAAAGAGGCGCAAAGCTGGTGGCTGAAGCCTACAACTCAGCAAACCCTGCAACGCGCGCGGGATGCCGAGTGGGTTGATTATTCTGCCGTTACCGCACTGAAGATGACCGCGCTGCGCATGGCGTGGAAAGGCTTCTCCGCTCGTGACGACGAGCAGATGGCAGCATTTCGCCAGTTTGTGACTCAGCAAGGCGACAGCCTGTACTGGCAGGCAGCCTTTGATGCGCTGCATGCGCATCAGGTGAAAGAGGATGCGTTGCGCTGGGGATGGCCGGTGTGGCCGGAAGCTTTTCAGTCGGTAGATTCGCCGGAGGTCAAACAGTTCTGCGCAGAGCATCGTGATGAGGTGGATTTCTACCTGTGGCTGCAGTGGCTGGCGTATACCCAATTTGCGGATTGTTGGGAAACCAGTCAGGGCTTTGCCATGCCGATTGGGTTGTATCGTGATCTGGCGGTTGGCGTGGCCGAAGGTGGGTCAGAGACCTGGTGTGACCGTGAACTGTATTGTCTGAAAGCCTCAGTTGGCGCGCCGCCGGATATTCTTGGGCCGCTTGGGCAAAACTGGGGGCTGCCGCCGATGGATCCGCACATCATCACGGCACGGGCCTACGAACCGTTTATCGAACTGCTGCGTGCCAATATGCAGAACTGCGGCGCGCTGCGCATCGATCATGTGATGTCGATGCTGCGTCTGTGGTGGATCCCCTACGGTGAAACTGCCGATCATGGCGCTTACGTGCATTATCCGGTCGATGACCTGCTTTCAATTCTGGCGCTGGAAAGTAAACGCCATCACTGCATGGTAATTGGTGAGGATCTGGGTACTGTGCCCGTGGAGATCGTCAGCAAGCTGCGCGACAGCGGCGTGTACTCCTACAAAGTGCTCTATTTTGAGAATGACCATGAGAAAAACTTCCGTGCGCCGCAAGCGTACCCGGAACAATCAATGGCAGTCGCGGCGACGCATGACCTTCCTACGCTTAAAGGTTATTGGGACAGCGGCGACCTGACATTGGGTAAAGCGCTGGGGCTGTATCCGGATGAGGTTGTGCTGCGAGGGTTGTATCAGGATCGGGAACTGGCGAAACAGGGGCTGCTGGATGCACTGCATAAGTACGGTTGTCTGCCAAAACGTGCCGGGCATAAGGCATCGCTGATGTCGATGACGCCGATCCTCAATCGCGGCATGCAACGCTACATCGCTGACAGCAACAGTGCACTCCTGGGTCTGCAACCGGAAGACTGGCTGGATATGGCGGAACCGGTCAATATTCCGGGCACCAGCGATCAGTACAAAAACTGGCGGCGTAAGCTTACCGCCACGCTGGAGCAGATGTTTGCCGATGAGGGCGTGAACAAACTGATTAAGGATTTGGATAAGCGGCGAAAAGCGGCGGCGAAGAAGAAGTAGTGTTATTTTGCCGGATGGCGACGCAGAGTGCGTCTTATCCGGCCTACGATGACAGCGGTAGGCCGGGTAAGCGAAGCGCCACCCGGCACCGTTTTATCAGACCACCATACCCAGCAGCAGACACCCTACCAGACCGCAGACGGAGATAATGGTTTCCAGCATTGACCATGACTTGATGGTTTCACCGATGGTCAGGTTGAAGTACTCCTTGAACAGCCAGAAGCCAGGATCGTTCACGTGGGAGAAAATGACAGAACCGGAACCGACTGCGATAACCATCAGCTCAGGGCTTACGCCGGTGGTTGCAATCAGCGGCGCCACAATCCCACCTGCGGTGATTGCTGCAACGGTTGCTGAACCCAGTGCGATACGCAGAACCGCCGCAATAGACCATGCCATCAGCAGTGGAGACACGTTAGAGCCGTGCATCATTGAAGCGATGTATTTGTCGACGCCGCTATCAACCAGGACCTGTTTGAAGGCACCGCCACCACCGATGATCAACAGCATCATCGCGATAATTTTGATTGAGGACACCAGCGTGTCGTTAATCTGATCCATCGAACGCCCACGGTTCAGACCAAACGTGAACATCGCAATCAGCACCGCGATAAGCGTTGCCATAACCGGGTCACCGAGGAATTCTGCAACCGTCAGGAAAGCATGTCCTTTCGGCAGAATCATCTCCGCCACGGCGCGCATTGCCATCAGGATCACCGGTACCAGAGAGGTCCAGACGCTGACGCCAAAGCCCGGCATTTCTTCTTCAGTGAAGGTTTTCGCGCTGTACAGACCTTCCGGGATTGGCTTATCGATGCCTTTCAGGAAACGTGCGTACACCGGACCTGCGAGAATGACGGTCGGGATTGCCAGAATCGTGCCAAACAGCAGGGTTTTACCCATATCGGCGTGGAAAATGGTAGCGATAGCGGTTGGACCCGGGTGCGGCGGCAGGAAGCCGTGCGTTACGGACAGCGCCGCAGCCATCGGCACACCAACGTACAGCAGCGGAATATTCGCAGCAGCAGCGATGGTGAATACCAGCGGTAGCATCAGCACGAAGCCAACTTCGTAGAACAGGGCAAAACCAACGGTGAAGCCAGTTAATACCACCGCCCACTGAATATGTTTCTTGCCGAATTTAGCAATCAGCGTGGTCGCAATGCGCTGCGCGCCGCCGCAGTCTGCCAACATTTTGCCCAGCATGGCGCCAAAACCCATAATCAGGGCGAGGCTGCCAAGGGTTCCGCCGACACCGGCTTTAATAGAACCAATGACTTTATCCAGTGGCATCCCTTGCATCAATCCGACAGCAAGCGCCACCAGGACGAGAGCGATGAAACCGTTCATTTTGAAACGGATCATCAGGAGGAGTAACAAGATTACACCGATAGCAACGATGACTAATGGCATGATTTACCTGGCCTTTGCTTTGTTATGGGTAACGTCAGTGTTTAGATGACAAATTCTGATTGTCCCGACCGGGAACAGCGTATTCACAGCACCAATGCTGAT
The DNA here is from genome assembly GCF_014596835.2 of Citrobacter sp. C6_1. NCBI lineage: Bacteria > Pseudomonadati > Pseudomonadota > Gammaproteobacteria > Enterobacterales > Enterobacteriaceae > Citrobacter > Citrobacter sp. C6_1. Next base: position 326,664 of record NZ_CP115031.1, read on the forward strand.
TGCCCGTAAAACTAATCTGTTTAGCTGGCTGTTATGTGCGTCTTGGGTGCTGATACGAATGATACGGGTAACATGCTGCGCTTGAAAATCACCTGGACAGGCAAAATTTAAATTATGAGAGGCTGGTCAAATTATGAGGGGGATTATTACAGGGTACGTGCAGAGAAATGTAAGGGCGTAGGCCGGATAAAGCGTTTACGCTGCCATCCGGCATCGATGCCCGGTGGCGACGCGGATGCGTCTTACCGGGCCTACAAGTCTGGTCGTTAGTAGTAAGAGTGCTCGCCACGCTGGTGTTCGGTTAAATCGCGAACGCCTTTCAGTTCAGGGAATTCAGCCAGCAGCTGCTTCTCGATACCTTCTTTCAGCGTCACATCGACCATTGAACAACCGTTACAGCCGCCGCCAAACTGCAGAATGGCGAAGCCTTCATCGGTAATTTCCATCAGGGAGACACGGCCACCGTGGCCTGCCAGCTGTGGGTTGATCTGTGATTGCAGCATGTACTCCACGCGTTCCATCAGCGGCGCATCATCGGCAACTTTGCGCATTTTGGCGTTCGGTGCTTTCAGCGTCAGCTGAGAACCTAATTGGTCAGTGACGAAATCGATTTCTGCATCTTCCAGATACGGTGCGCTCAGTTCATCAACATATGCGGTCAGCAGGTCAAATTTAATGGCGGTGTCGGTTGCTTCCACGGCGTCCGGCGGACAATAAGAAACGCCGCATTCAGCGTTAGGCGTGCCGGGATTGATCACAAATACACGGATTTGTGTCCCTTCTTCCTGATTTGCCAGCAGTTTGGCAAAGTGCGCTTGTGCAGCATCGGAAATATGGATCATAGTAATGGCCTAATAGTTGACTATTTTACTTGGTTATAATACGCCCATCATCGAGGCTCTACAAGGTTCGACACAGGCACCATACCTGGACAGTCGCCGCGCCGTTGCGTAAAAGCAGCTGCGCGATTTCCGCGACGGTACTTCCGGTAGTGACGACATCATCCACAATAACCATATGGAGTCCCTGTACCGGCAATTCAAGGCGAAAGGCGTTTTTCAGGTTACGTTTACGCAATCGGGCGCTGAGATGGTGCTGCGTGGCGGTTGCTCGAACCCGCGTGATGGTCCGGCTGTCCCAGCCGCAGCCCAGCCAGCGCGCCAGGGGGCGACACAGTAATTCGCTCTGATTAAACCCTCTGCGCCAGTGCCGGCGTTGCCAGAGCGGGACGCTGACGAGCCTGTCCGGCAGGGGAAGACCGCTGACGCGCCGGGCCTGTAATACCTCCAGCAACAGCAAACGTGAAAGGGTGGAGGCCATTTCACTGCGTCGCGAAAACTTGAACTGGTGGATAAGTCCGCTCAACGGCGGAACATAGTTGCTGACGGTGACCAGGCGCTGCCACGGCGGTGGTTTTTGTAGGCAACGTCCGCAGGGAACGACATCGTGGGCGGCAGGGAGTCCGCATTGAGGGCAAAGGCTGACGTGCTGACGCGTTGCCCGTGCGCAGACTGAACAGATCCCCCAATGCCCTAACGTCAGGGGCATTCGGCATAGCCAGCACAATCCCGGTACTGTTAGCATAGAAACATCCTGTTAGGCTAAAAGAGAACAATAACTGATGAATGACATCTGGTGGCAGACCCAGGGTTCGGGAAATTGCCATCTTGTGCTACTGCACGGATGGGGACTGAATGCGCAAGTGTGGCATTGCATAAGCGAGGAACTGAGCTCGCATTTCACGCTGCATCTTGTCGACTTACCAGGATTTGGCCGCAGCCAGGGTTTCGGCGCGATGTCGCTGGAAGAGATGGCTGAGCGAGTATTAAAACAGGCACCGGAGAAAGCTATTTGGCTCGGCTGGAGTCTGGGTGGTCTGGTGGCGAGCCAGGTCGCATTGACCCATCCTGAGCGCGTTCAGGCGCTGGTGACTGTGGCATCTTCCCCTTGCTTTAGCGCGCGCGAGGAGTGGCCAGGCATCAAGCCAGACGTGCTGGCAGGTTTCCAGCAGCAGTTGAGCGAGGATTTTCAGCGTACGGTGGAGCGTTTTCTGGCGTTGCAAACGATGGGCACGGAAACCGCCCGTCAGGATGCGCGAGCGCTGAAGAAAACGGTGTTGGCATTACCCATGCCGAACGTCGAAGTGCTCAATGGCGGACTGGAGATCCTGAAAACGGTCGATTTGCGTGAGCCATTGTGCTCGGTGGAAATGCCTTTCCTGCGGTTGTACGGTTATCTTGACGGGTTGGTTCCGCGCAAAGTCGTCCCGATGCTCGATGCCCTGTGGCCGCAGAGCGAGTCACTGGTGTTTGCCAAAGCGGCGCATGCGCCGTTTATCTCGCATCCTGCCGAGTTTTGCGCAGCGCTGGTGGCGTTAAAACAGAAACTGAATTGTTTCTAAAGTAACGGATATCTGCATAAACGAGTTATCCGGCCTGAACATTTGCAGTTATTTGTAGGCCGGATAAGCGTAGCGCCATCCGGCATCAAACTAGCGCAAAGCCCACCACTCGCGCAGACAGGCTTTACCTTCCGGGCAACTTTTGCAGCTTCCGGAGAGACACCCGTCGGCATCTTCCTGAATCCGCACGGCTTTACCCATCTTTTCTAACTGATTCAGCATGGCGTCAATCATCGGCTGCGGGGTGTGCAGCGTGTGGCTAATTTGTGTTGCCTCCATGCGCCCCCGCAAAGCCAATAAATCACGAACCTGAATAAGCGATGCCATTGTCGATAACCTTAGTGGCAATCGCCAGTGGTGCTGGAGCAGCAGGAACTTGCCGTTCGGTTGGTCGCCAGCAGTGCGAGGTCTACGCGGCTACGAGCCCGACGCAGCAGGCCCAGCAACACGATGTTAAACAGGATGACCGCTAAAATGCACACCAGGCTGTAGGTCGGGTGTTCTTTGTAGCTAACCGTCTGATAAAACAGCGTTGACAGCGAATAAGCGATATTGAGCCCCCACAGAACCGAGAAGCCCATCCAGCCACGGCTGGATTCGCGTGCGATAGCGCCCATCACTGAAATGCACGGCACATACAGCAGCACGAAAATCAGGTAGCTGTACGCGGCGGCGGCGCTGCCAAATTTCTCGCCCATCACACCCATTGCGCCCGTCGCCATTTCACCGTCGCCCTTGCTGGCTTCGATAGGGTTAGCCAGTACGCTCAGGCTGAAGGTGTCTTTCAGGCTTTGCCAGGTTTCATCCACCGCACCGAGCAGCTCGTCGCCAAGGTGGAAATCTGCCGGATTGAACTCTTCTTCCTGAATGTTTTCTGCGGTATAGAGCGTGTTCAACGTACCCACCACCACTTCTTTCGCCATCGCGCCGGTGAACAAACCTACGGTTGCCTGCCAGTTATCTTCGTGAACGCCAATCGGTTTAAACACAGGGGTAATAACACGGCTAACGGAGGCCAGAGCAGAGTCGTTGATGTTGTCGACGATTTTTCCGCTGAGCGAGAAGCTGTTAAACGCGCTGAGGAAAATGCTGACGATGATGATGACTTTACCCGCACGCAGAACGAAGCCTTTCAGGCGTTGCCAGGTCTGAATGATCAGACTCTTGATGTGCGGCACGTGGTACACCGGCAGCTCCATCACGAACGGCGTTGCTTCACCACGCATGATGGTGTGTTTGAGCATCAGACCGGTCAACACCGCCATCACGATACCCAGCACGTACAGCGAGAAGACCGCCAGCGCGCCGTTCTGACCAAAGAACGCCGCGGCAAAGACGGCGAAAATCGCCAGACGTGCGCCGCAGGACATAAACGGCGCCATCATGATGGTCATCAGACGTTCACGCGGGGCGTCCAGCGTACGTGCGCCCATCACGGACGGTACATTACAGCCAAAGCCGACGATCAGCGGGACAAATGATTTGCCCGGCAGTCCCAGCGCCTGCATCAGACGATCCATCACAAACGCGGCGCGCGCCATGTAGCCGGAGTCTTCGAGGAAGGAGAGGAACAGATACATCATGCCGATTTGCGGTACCAGCGGCAGGACGGTGTTAATCCCGCCGCCAAGCCCCTGTGCGAGGAAGATAGTGAGCCAGTCCGGGAAGTGCAGCGTGTAGCCAATCCACTGAATACCATGGATAAAGATCGCCACGGAGCCGACGTCAAACAACGGTTGCAGCGCACCGCCAATGTTGATGGCGAGCAGGAACATCAGGTACATCACGAACAGAAAAATCGGCAGACCGAGGAAGCGGTTAAGGACGATTTTATCTACTGCGGTGGTGAAGCGGCTGGGTTCTGCGGTCAGGGTGTTGCTGACGGTATCGCAGATAGCGGCAATACACTGGTAACGGGCATCGGCAATATGCAGCGCCGGATCGTCCATCGTTTCGCTCAGACGAGCAACGGCAGCATCCAGGTTTTGTGCGGCATCACCGGCGTAAGCGCGGCTGTAAATATCGCCTTCCAGCATCTGCAGGCCCAGCCAGCGGCGCTGTTTCAGTGGCATGTCTTTGGTCATTGCATCGGCGAGGGAGTCCGCTTCCTGCAACAACGGCTGGGCATAATGGACCAGCTCGACGGTGTCGTTTTCCTTGTAGCGATCAATCGCCAGCTTCAGCGCTTCAATACCACGCGCACGGGTGGAAACCAGTGGCACTACCGGGCAGCCAAGACGAGCAGAAAGGGCGTCGATATCGATACGGATTTGCTGCTTCTCAGCAATGTCCAGCATGTTCAGCGCGACGATGCAGGGGATGCCCAACTCAAGCAGTTGCAACGTCAGGTAGAGGTTGCGTTCAAGGTTTGACGCATCGACCACGTTGATCAACAGATCCGCATCACCGCTTAAAATGTAGTGGCAGGCAATTTGCTCATCGAGCGACGTCTGCGATGAGATCGTCGTCAGTGAATAGGTACCGGGTAAGTCGACCAGCGTGACCTGATGGTCTGTGGTCGCGAAATGGCCCTCTTTACGCTCGACGGTCACACCAGCCCAGTTACCCACACGCTGGCGTGCACCGGTGAGCTGGTTAAATAAGGTTGTCTTGCCGGAATTAGGATTACCAATTAAACCAATGGTTAATTTTTTCATTTTTATAGACTCACTGTATTAACAGGAAACCGCTTCCACTTCTAATAACGCCAGATCTTTCTTACGCAATACCAGACTTACGCGACGTGTTTCGATATGGATAGGATCGCCGAGCGGGGCGACGCGTACCACGTTGAAGGAGGAGCCGGGCAGCATGCCAAGTGACAACAGTTTCTGACGATAAGCCGGGCTGATTTCACGGGCAAAGCCGGTAATTTTCCACGCACTGTCAGGAGTGAATTGCATAGGGACCTACTTATATCTCGCTAACTGGATGATTACCTCATGGGGCGACAGGGCGGCATGAGACCAGATGATTAGCCAACGTAAGGAAAGAGTAAATAATCAACAAAACAATGATAATGAGAATGGTTTCTATCATCAATAGAATAAATGTGACGGAATGTGGAATTAGATAATAATTTGCGCCAATTTTGATATGCCTCAACATTTATTCTGGTTTGGAACGAATGATTCGTGAAGGTAATTATTGAGAATCTTAATGTTTAATTAAGGTTTCATCTGTTAATAAAGTGATAAATATATTGTGGTGAAAAGCGGGGAATATATTAAATATGCCGGATAAGGTATTGACACCGTCATCCGGCACAAAGGTCACACTAGCGTTTTTTACCCATTGCCGCCGCCAGCGCATCCATCATCGCGCTGTTGCCCGCGGGTTGAGCGTCACGACCGCGAGGTTTTACGGCTTTCGGTGCCGGGCGATTGCCCTGAGCGCGATCGTTGTTCCCGCCGCCGCGACGCGCATTGGTTTCACCCGGCTGCTCGTCCAGACGCATGGTCAGCGCGATACGCTTACGTTGCAGGTCAACTTCCAGCACTTTCACCTTCACAATGTCACCCGCTTTCACCACGGTGTGTGGATCGTCGACGAACTTATTCGACAGCGAAGAGATATGCACCAGACCGTCCTGGTGAACGCCGATATCCACAAACGCACCGAAATTGGTGACGTTGGTGACCGCCCCTTCCAGAATCATTCCTGGCAGCAGGTCGTTCATGGTTTCAACGCCATCAGCAAACTGCGCGGTTTTGAATTCAGGACGCGGGTCACGACCTGGTTTTTCCAGCTCTTTGATGATGTCGGTGACAGTTGGTACCCCGAATCGTTCATCGGTAAAATCGGCGGCTTTCAGATTGCGCAGTTCGTCGCTGTTGCCCATCAGGTCACGCAGCGATTGTTCGGTTGCTGCCAGAATGCGTTCCACTATCGGGTAGGCTTCCGGGTGAACCGTGGAAGCATCCAGCGGGTTATCGCCGTGGTTGATACGCAGGAAGCCCGCGCACTGTTCAAAGGCTTTTGGCCCCAGACGGCTGACTTTCAGCAACTGCTGACGGTTCTGGAACTGGCCGTTCTCATCACGCCAGGCGACGATGTTTTGCGCCATCATGCGCGTCAGGCCGGCAACGCGGGTCAGCAGGGGGACGGAGGCTGTGTTCAGATCGACGCCGACGGCATTTACGCAGTCTTCCACCACCGCATCCAGCTTACGGGCAAGCTGGGTCTGGCTAACGTCGTGCTGATACTGACCCACGCCGATAGATTTCGGATCGATTTTCACCAGCTCAGCCAGCGGGTCCTGCAGACGACGGGCGATAGACACCGCGCCACGCAATGACACGTCGAGATCCGGGAACTCCTGTGCCGCCAGCTCGGAAGCAGAGTAAACCGATGCCCCGGCTTCACTGACGATCACTTTCTGTGCGGTCACTTGCGGGAATTGCTTCTGTACATCGAGGAAGAAACGCTCGGTTTCACGCGACGCCGTACCGTTACCAATCGCCACCAGCTCTACGTGGTATTTCTCACATAACGCCGCAACGGCAACGGCGGCTTTGGCAGCCTGACCGGTATGTGGATAAATAGTGTCGGTGGCGACCAGCTTGCCGGTACCGTCAACAACCGCCACTTTTACACCGGTACGCAGACCGGGATCGAGGCCCATGGTGGCGCGCAGACCCGCAGGCGCGGCCATCAGCAGATCGTGCAGGTTACGGGCAAAGACGTTAATGGCCTCATCTTCCGCACGTTCACGCACGGTGCCCATCAGTTCGGTTTCGAGGTGCATCAGTACCTTAATGCGCCATGTCCAGCTGACAACGCCTTTACGCCAGCTGTCTGCTGGTGCGTTGTTCAGGCGCAGGCCCAGATGATCGCGGATTATCTGCTCGCCGTGGCTCTCTTTTGGCGGCTCATCAAACTGTGGATCGGCATTCAGAGAAAGCTGTAGCACGCCTTCGTTACGCCCACGGAACATGGCCAGCGCACGGTGAGAAGGAACGGTGGAGATCGGCTCATGGTGATCGAAGTAATCGCGGAATTTTGCACCTTCTTCTTCTTTCCCGCTCACCACAGTGGAGACCAGATGGGCATTTTTCCACAGGTAGTCACGGACTTTTGCCAGCAGGGCGGCATCTTCGGCAAAGCGCTCCATCAGGATGTAGCGCGCGCCGTCGAGAGCGGCTTTGGTATCCGCCACGCCGTTTTCGGCATTGAGATATTTAGCGGCTTCGGTTTCCGGGTCGTGAGACGGCTCGTTCCACAGCAGATCCGCCAGAGGCTCAAGGCCTGCTTCAATGGCGATTTGTCCACGGGTACGGCGTTTAGGTTTGTACGGCAGGTAGAGGTCTTCGAGTTCGGTCTTACTTAACGTGCCGTTGATTGCCTTCACCAGGTCGTCGGTCAGTTTGCCTTGCTCGCCGATAGATTTCAGGATCGCCTGACGGCGGTCTTCCAGTTCCCGCAGATATCCCAGACGGGTTTCCAGATTACGCAGCTGCGTGTCATCCAGACCGCCGGTGATTTCCTTACGATAACGTGCGATAAACGGCACGGTGTTCCCTTCATCAAGCAGGCGAACGGCAGCTTCTACCTGTTCAGCACGAGCCTGAATTTCACCTGCGATAATGCGGCAGAAAGAATCATTCATCATGGATAGCTTCGTCTATAGGATAAAAAATCAGGGGATAGTTATACGGACTGACTGGCAAAAATGCCAGTCATCTGCAGGGGCTTCGGATTGTTCCGGTCTCACTTCACGTATTCGATCTCGTTCACGTACCAGCTGGCTTCCCCGGCAGGGGTGTTCACCACCGCGAGATCGCCGACCTCTTTTTTCAGCAGCGCACGCGCCATGGGGGAATCGATAGAGATGTAATCCTTACGGCCAAAGATTTCATCGTAGCCGACAATGCGGAATTTACGGATATCGCCATCGTCGTTTTCAATCTCGACCCACGCGCCAAAGAAGACTTTACCCTCTTGCTGCGGGGAGTAATCGACAATTTTCAGATTCTCCATGCACTTGGTCAAATAACGGACGCGACGGTCAATCTCGCGCAGGCGCTTTTTATTATACTGGTAGTCGGCATTTTCGCTGCGGTCGCCCAGACTTGCGGCCCAGGTAACCTTCTTGGTGACTTCCGGGCGCTCTTCACGCCAGAGATAATTGAGCTCTTGTTTGAGTTTTTCATACCCTTCACGGGTTATCAGGGGCGTTTTCATCTTATTGTTTTACCTTCGACTCTGTGATGATGCGCACAATTAGTATTACATGAGCATATCAACAGAATAAATAATGTATTGCGAGAAACATTGTATACTTAAGCTGCTGTTTAATATGCTTTGTAACAATTTAGCCTGGAATTCATACCAGAATTCGCTGGTGACTCACGCTAGCTTTCTTAAGAATATACACTTAATTGTTGCGAACCTTTGGGAGTAATAACAATGCAAGAGAACTATAAGATTCTGGTGGTCGATGACGACATGCGCCTGCGCGCGCTTCTGGAACGTTATCTGACCGAGCAGGGCTTCCAGGTTCGAAGCGTCGCAAACGCTGAGCAGATGGATCGTCTGCTGACCCGTGAGTCCTTCCACTTGATGGTTCTGGATTTAATGCTGCCGGGGGAAGATGGCCTGTCAATTTGCCGCCGCCTGCGCAGTCAAAGCAACCCGATGCCGATCATTATGGTGACGGCGAAGGGCGAAGAGGTTGACCGTATCGTTGGACTGGAAATCGGTGCTGACGATTACATCCCGAAACCGTTTAACCCGCGTGAACTGCTGGCGCGTATTCGCGCTGTGTTGCGTCGTCAGGCGAACGAACTGCCGGGCGCACCTTCTCAGGAAGAAGCTGTTATCGCTTTCGGTAAGTTTAAGCTGAACCTGGGGACTCGTGAAATGTTCCGCGAAGATGAGCCTATGCCGCTCACCAGCGGTGAATTTGCGGTGCTGAAAGCGTTGGTAAGTCACCCACGTGAACCGCTGTCCCGCGATAAACTGATGAACCTGGCGCGGGGTCGTGAGTACTCTGCGATGGAACGTTCCATCGACGTGCAGATTTCTCGTCTGCGTCGTATGGTGGAAGAAGACCCGGCGCATCCTCGTTATATTCAGACCGTATGGGGTCTGGGCTATGTTTTTGTTCCGGACGGTTCTAAAGCATGAGGCGAATGCGCTTCTCGCCACGAAGTTCGTTTGCTCGCACGTTATTGCTTATCGTCACCTTGCTGTTTGCCAGCCTGGTGACGACCTACCTTGTGGTGCTGAACTTCGCGATTCTGCCAAGCCTCCAGCAGTTTAATAAGGTTCTGGCCTACGAAGTCCGTATGCTGATGACTGATAAACTGCAACTGGAGGACGGTACGCAACTGGTAGTGCCACCTGCATTTCGTCGGGAAATTTACCGTGAGCTCGGTATTTCCCTCTATTCCAACGAGGCCGCTGAAGAAGCCGGTCTGCGTTGGGCGCAACACTATGAATTCTTAAGCCATCAGATGGCACAGCAGCTGGGCGGCCCGACGGAAGTCCGCGTTGAGGTGAACAAGAGCTCGCCTGTCGTCTGGCTGAAAACCTGGCTGTCGCCCAACATTTGGGTACGCGTGCCGCTCACTGAAATACATCAGGGTGACTTCTCACCGCTGTTCCGCTATACGCTGGCGATCATGCTGCTGGCTATTGGTGGCGCGTGGCTATTTATCCGTATTCAGAACCGACCGTTGGTGGATCTTGAACATGCGGCGTTACAGGTGGGGAAAGGCATTATTCCGCCGCCGCTGCGCGAATATGGCGCCTCTGAGGTGCGCTCTGTTACCCGAGCCTTCAACCATATGGCCGCCGGCGTAAAGCAGTTGGCCGATGACCGTACGTTGTTAATGGCGGGCGTGAGCCATGATTTACGCACCCCGCTTACGCGTATCCGTCTGGCGACGGAAATGATGGGCGAAGAAGACGGATACCTCGCGGAGTCCATCAACAAGGACATCGAAGAGTGTAATGCCATTATTGAACAGTTCATCGATTACCTGCGCACTGGTCAGGAGATGCCGATGGAGATGGCCGATCTGAACTCGGTATTAGGTGAAGTGATCGCGGCAGAAAGTGGTTACGAGCGTGAAATCGATACTGCATTACGCCCTGGCGTCATTCAGGTGAAGATGCACCCACTGTCTATCAAACGCGCGGTTGCTAATATGGTGGTTAACGCCGCCCGTTACGGTAATGGCTGGATTAAGGTCAGCAGCGGTATGGAAGCGCATCGCGCCTGGTTCCAGGTGGAAGATGATGGCCCAGGCATCAAGCCGGAGCAGCGGAAACATCTGTTCCAGCCGTTTGTCCGCGGTGACAGCGCGCGTAGCACCAGCGGTACGGGGCTGGGACTGGCGATTGTACAGCGTATTATTGATAACCATAACGGTATGCTGGAAATTGGGACCAGTGAGCGAGGTGGGCTGTCGATACGCGCCTGGCTTCCGGTTCCTTTCACGCGCGCGCAGGGTATCACGAAAGACGTATAAGAAAGGGAGGCGAAATGCCTCCCTTTTTGTTGCTGTAGACCGGATATGGCGAAACCGCTATCCGACGCTTTTCGTTACAGCTTCGGTTCGGCGCTAACCAGTGCTTCACCCGCAGGGGTGTCGGTGTATTTCTCGAAGTTCTCGATAAACAGTTTCGCCAGCGCGTTGGCTTTTTCCTGCCACTGCTCCGGAGACGCGTAGGTATTACGCGGATCGAGAATGCGCGTATCCACGCCTGGCAGCTCGGTCGGGATTGCGAGGTCAAACATCGGCAGACGGAACGTTTCCGCATCATCCAGCGAGCCGTTCAGAATGGCATCGATAATCGCGCGAGTATCTTTGATAGAGATACGCTTACCAGTACCGTTCCAGCCGGTGTTAACCAGATATGCCTGCGCACCTGCCGCCTGCATGCGTTTCACCAGCACTTCTGCGTACTGCGTTGGGTGCAGCGACAGGAATGCCGCGCCAAAGCAGGCGGAGAAGGTTGGCGTTGGCTCAGTTACGCCACGCTCGGTGCCAGCCAGTTTGGCGGTAAAGCCAGACAGGAAGTGATACTGCGTTTGATCTGCCGTCAGACGAGAGACCGGCGGCAGTACGCCAAATGCGTCGGCGGTCAGGAAGATGACTTTGGTGGCATGACCCGCTTTTGACACCGGCTTAACGATATTGTCGATGTGATAAATCGGGTAGGAAACGCGGGTGTTCTCGGTTTTGGAACCATCATCGAAATCGATGGAGCCATCTTCGCGCACGGTGACGTTTTCCAGCAGGGCATCACGGCGGATCGCGTTGTAGATTTCCGGCTCAGCATCTTTAGACAGTTTGATGGTCTTCGCGTAGCAACCGCCTTCAAAGTTAAACACGCCGTCGTCATCCCAGCCGTGTTCGTCATCGCCAATCAGGCGGCGTTTCGGGTCGGTGGACAGCGTGGTTTTACCGGTACCGGACAGGCCAAAGAAGACCGCCACATCACCTTTTTCACCGACGTTTGCTGAGCAGTGCATCGATGCAATGCCTTTCAGCGGCAGCAGGTAGTTCATGACGGAGAACATACCTTTCTTCATCTCGCCGCCGTACCAGGTGCCGCCAATTAACTGAATGCGTTCCGTCAGGTTAAACGCCACGAAGTTTTCGGAGTTCAGACCCTGTTCTTTCCACTGTGGGTTAGTGCATTTTGCACCGTTCATCACGATGAAATCAGGTTTGAAATCAACCAGTTCTTCGTCGCTCGGGCGGATGAACATGTTTTTGACAAAATGTGCCTGCCAGGCGACTTCGGTAATGAAGCGCACGGCAAGACGGGTATCCGCATTAGCACCGCAGAAAGCATCAATGATAAACAGACGTTTGCCGGAGAGTTGATGGGTGACTAACCCTTTCAAATGCTGCCAGGTTTCCTGGGAAAGCGGTTTGTTGTCGTTCTTACCTTTACCTTTGTCTGACCACCAGAGTGTGTCTCGTGTGGTGTCGTCACGGACAATGTACTTATCCTTTGGCGAACGTCCGGTAAAGATACCGGTATCAACTGCAACGGCGCCCAGATTCGTTAACACGCCACGCTCATAACCTTCCAGGTTTGGATCAAGTTCTTCCTGATAAAGCGTGTCGTAGTCTGGATTGTAAACGATATCCTGAACGTCATTGATACCATAAGCCTTGAGATCTTGCGGGGTTAAACTGTTGTTCACACGCATTTCACTGCTCCTTAGCCAATATGTATTACCTGGAATAGTAAGGTTTTTTAGGGATTGCTAACCGCGACAAGGCTCATAGATTTACGCATCCGGTAATTCCACGAATAACCGAATACGCTGCGACTCCTGTCACAAAGAGGCGGATATTATGGCAGGAAACCCTTTTTTGTTGTGGAAAATGTTCTTAAAACGTTAATGGATAGTGTTTTTGGCGGGAATATTGTGAGTGTAATCGCATTCACGTAAGAAAATAACGTAACTCATACATAAACAATATCGATTCACTTCCCGTCGCTTTAGTCTGAAATCAGCCTGCCAATGCTCAAAATTGTGAAGTTGATGCGATAATTAGCTTTTCCCTTCATTCTGGAAACTGACATGGATAGTGCTGAAATTTCACGTACGACGCGTTTGGGCATGATATTTATCGGCCTGTTGCAGGGGGCATTATGCTACCTGCTGATGACATATCTGGTTCCCCATAACGACGACTGGCTGTTCTATGGCATGCCTGCGACGATTGCGATCACCTCGGCACTTTTGCTTACTGTCGTTTCTTTCAAACAACGCGCGCTGTGGTACTGGATGGCGCTGATCTTTGTTGTGGTGCTGGCGATGAGCGTCTGGCTAAAGTGGCAAGTCGAGGACAGTGATAAGTGGCGGCAACATGAAGTTTTTATGTTCTACGGTTGGCGCTTACTGCTGATGGCGATGCTTGCCTTGCCCTGGATTCAGTACTCGCTTCATGTCTCTCGTGAGCAGGCGCGTTACCCGCATTTTTATCGGCAATTGTGGCTTAATGCGTTGACGTTGCTGATTGTCTTTGTCGCCAACGGCCTGTTCTGGCTGGTGCTCCTGCTATGGAGCGAGATGTTTAAGCTGGTCGGTATTCCCTTCTTCAGCACGCTCTTCTTTGATACCGACTGGTTTGGCTATGTGGCCTTTGGTCTGATTACCGCACTGGCAGTGGTACTGGCGCGTACGCAGTCGCGTCTGGTTGCTGCGGTGCAAAAGTTGCTGACGTTCCTTGCCACGGGTTTACTCCCGTTGGTTGCACTGTTAGCGCTGATGTTTATGCTGACCCTGCCTTTTACCGGACTGGACGCTATCTCACAGCGCGTGTCAGCGGCTGGCCTGATGTCAACGCTGACGCTGCTCCTATTGCTGTTGATGGCTATCGTGCGTGAACCGCACAAAGAGGCGTTACCCTATCCTGGCGCGTTACGCTACCTGATCAAATGCTCTCTGATTGTCGCGCCCATCTATATGCTGATTGCCGGTTGGTCACTGTGGGTGCGAATACAGCAGTACGGTTGGACGCCTGAGCGTTTGTATAGCGTGCTGGTGGTCGTGGTACTGCTGGTATGGTCGTTTGGCTATCTGGCGAGCATTTTACGCCGCGGGCGCAATCCGCTTGAGCTTCAGGGTCCGGTCATTCTTGGCGTTTCGTTGCTGGCGTTGGGGCTGTTGGTTCTGCTGTCGTCGCCGGTTATTGATGCCTGGCGTATTAGCGTCAACAGCCATATGGGGCTGTATCACAGTGGTAAAATTAAACCTGATCAGGTCAGCTTGTATATGTTGGATCGCAGCGGGAAGGTGGGGCGTGCGGCGCTGCAAGCGTTACAGAAGGACGAAGCGTTCAACAGCGACAACAAACGCAAACGTGATTTAAACAGTATTCTTCAGGGGAATCGCGATCCGATTCAGGCACTTGCCGCCACTCAGTTAGCGCCAAAAGTGATGATCGCACCGGGTAGCAAGCAACCCGATGAGGCCTTCTGGACGTTTGTCAAAGAGCATAGCTACCGTATTACCTCCTGCGTTGAGCAGAACGCGTGCGTGCTGGTCGATCAGGATCTTAATGCTGATGGTAAACCTGAACAGGTGCTGTATGCCTTTGGTGATGGCGAGAGCCTGGTTTTTTCCATGCAAAAGGGAAAATGGGAGCTTATTGCGTCAGGTCAGCTACCTGAAGGGTTCAATAAAGATAAATTGCTCAAGGCGGTGGCGAATCATCAACTGGATTCAGCCCCAAGAGTCTGGCGGGATATCACTATTGATGGTAAAAGACTGCCGATGAATTATTACACCGAGTGAGTGTGTTTGCCGGATGGCGGCGAGAACGCCTGATCCGGCCTACAACCGTTTACCTGTAGGCCGGACAAGGGGATTAATGTACCTGCGGGTCCGCCGGAGAGGCGTTGCTGCGGATCTCTGCAATATCCATGGCGTTAAACAGATAGTGGCTACCGCAGTAATCGCAGTGCATATCGATCTCGCCTTCTTCCGCCAGAATGCTGTCAACTTCTTCATCCGGCAGCGTTTTCAGAGCGCCCGCGCAGCGTTCGCGTGAACAGGTACATTTGAACTCCACATCCTGCGGATCGTAGAGGGTGACTTCTTCTTCGTGGTACAAACGCCACAGAACTTCGTTGGCTGGCAGCGTCAGCAACTCTTCGGCTTTGATGGTTTCTGTCAGTGCTGCAAGGTGATCGAAATCATCTGCCTGCGCGTTTTGCGCTGGCATGACCTGCAACAGCATACCGCCAGCAGCAGGTTTACCGTCGACGTCGCCAGTACGGATGAACAGACGCGTCGGCAGCTGTTCTGAACGCATGAAGTAATCTTCCAGGCAGGCCGCCAGCGTGTCACCTTCCAGACCGACCACGCCCTGATAGCGCTCACCTTCTTCCGGGGTAATGGTGATCACCAGGTAGCCGTTGCCCACCAGGGTTTTCAGATCGGCATCTTCAGGGATATCGCCCTGTATACGAGCCACGCCGCGCATCTGTTGGTTGTTGTTGCCATTAATTACCGCCAGGCTCAACGGACCGTCGCCCTGCAACTGCACAGTGATATCACCGGCAAACTTCAGCGTTGCGGTCAGCAGGCTGGTGGCAACCAGCAGCTCCGCCAGCACGGTTTTGACCGGCTGTGGGTAAGTATGATTTTCGAGGATCTGTTGCAGGGTTTGTGAAACGGTTACCAGTTCGCCGCGCACGGCAAAGTTTTCAAACAGATAACGATGTAATTGGTCATGTTGCGGCATAATCATCTCTCTTGCAGGTGACAGTCACTCGCTGTCGCCGTGTTTAAATCGTAACAGGTCGCGGCGCTCTTTTTTGTCCGGTCGCCTGTCCGGGTGCGGCATGGTTAACGCGTTAAGTTTACGCGCCAGCGCCATTTTTTCGCGTTTTTCCACGCTTTCCGCGGTTTCTTCATACAGCATAACGGCTTCAGTTGCCGGGCGACGCTGCTCGCTAATGGCTTTAATAATGACCGTTCGTTCGTCATTTCCCTGGCGCAGGGTGAGGGTGGCATTTAGCTCGACAATCTTACTCGGCTTGCTGCGCTGCCCGTTGTAATGCACCTTACCGCCTTCAACCATTTCGCGGGCGACTGCGCGCGTTTTATAAAAGCGTGCTGCCCACAGCCATTTATCCAGCCTGACTTCGACAGGGGGCTTTTCTTTCATGGCGTCTCCTTCACATCAGTGAGGGGATCAGTCGGCGGTAGTCATTCAATGACGGATGACGTGCATACTGTTTTTCCGCTGTACCGGAGTCGGGATTGGTTACGCCGAGGCAGTAACGAATGCCGAATTGAGCAGCGGCGTCGAGAATCGGTTCGCTGTCGTCAATAAACAACGTCTTCTCTGCACTCATTCCCGTTTCTTCAGCGACAGCGTGCCATAACCGCTGATCCTCTTTGGGATAACCAAATGTGTGGGTGGAAAGTAATAAATCAAGGTGTGAGGCCAGACCGGTATGCTGAAGCTTCACCGCCAGGTTATGCGGATGCGCATTGGTGAGCAAAATACGACGTTTGCCGCTCGCTTTCAGGGCATCAAGGAACGGTACCGTATCTTCACGCAGTACGGCGCGTGGTCCCTGTGCGGTTGTCATGGCGCATATATCCAGACCCAGGCGTTCGCTCCAGTAATCCAGGCAGTACCAGTTTAGCGTATGCTGTACGGCATGATACTGCTGACGAATAAATTCCTGGGCTTCCTGGGGAGAGATACCCTGTTGCGCGCCGTAGGTTTCCGGCACCAGTTTTTGCCAGAAATAGTTATCGAATGCCAGATCGAGCAGCGTACCGTCCATATCCAGCAGAACGGTGTCGACGTCCCGCCAGGCAATATCTATGTGCATGGAAACTCCCCAGAGGAAAACAAGATGCGCGACAGGGTAGCATATTCCGTCGCGCGGGCGTGTTATCGAATCAGGCTTTCTGGGTCTTCAATCAGCGTTGGATTCAGGCAACTCTCGTAATATTCCTGAATCTCCGTGATGCGCGAACGATGACGCTGGTAGCGCCTGCATGCCTGAACGCTGTTGTAGATAGCGCATCCCAGCATGGAGAGCATCAGCAGCGTGGTGCCAAGGTAACGCCATAAACCTGAACGATCCGGGATCCGGTGCAGGCCAATGTGCTGGGTACCGTTGGCGTCGGTCGAGATGTTGGTGACAATCCCTTCAGCGCGAAATGGCGTTTGCATAAGCATCTGGGCAAGGCGCTGGAAAGCGTTCCATTGCTCTTGTGGCGGATAGTCGTACAACGAAGTCGCAGGCCACGGCTGATCAACCAGGTCGCTGCCTTCGTCACTGATAATCAGGAAACCACCGGGGGCAGGGCTATTCAGTGCCTGAGCCGCCCGGGCGGTCTCGCGTGAAATGAACGGTGCCGTTGAGGTATTCACCAGGTTATCCAGTGATTCGGCGCTTACCGGACGCAACAGCACATTCACACCATCCAGTTTCCCGGCGTTTGCTCGCTTAACCAGAGCGTTCCAGTCCTTACTGTTACCCAGGTTAACCAGGGCATTTTTCAGGCGTACGCATTCATCTTCGGCGGCACACAGATCGGCGGTTTTCAGGACAATATCGCCAAAATCATCCAGCAACACCATGCCGGACTTCTGAATGGCTGAGCGTAATGATGAGCTGACGCGAGAGTCATCGTCGGGTTTGGGATGCAGTTGGCGGCTAACACTTTGGGTCAGTGCGGTCGCCTTATTGACCAGGTCGGACTCAGGCAGCGGCAGGGCGCGCGCGTCATTCCATATAATCTGCGAACAATCAAATGGCATAAAAGGTGTCGCGGGTTGTGCGTTCCAGCTCCCCTGAGTGTGGATGTTACACATCCCCGTGCCACTCAGATGCAGCGTGTCGCCCACGCGAACGCCTGCCTTTTCCAGTTGCTTAACGCTGGTGGCCTCAACAGTTTGCGCCCCTTTCATCCAGGAAAGCGTAAGTTTAATTGGCATATCCAACGGAACCCAAAACAGCAGCATTAGCAATACCAGCAAAGAACCGCCGGCAATAACGGCGCTGCGTAGCCAGTGTTGCAACGGGAAGTTTTTCACCTCGTCATGCAAAGATAAAAAACGCCCCTGGCGGACAACATGGCGATCCAGATAGATATCAATATCCGTTTGCTGGCCGAGATCCTGCGCAATGTAAGGCTGCCAGTGTGGTGGATAAATCAGGTCAATAATACCCAGGGAGATATTATTAATTTGCTCCTGATCGTTTTCACCAAACAGCCCCCAGCGACGTGGAGTTCCACGCAGACAGTGGATTTCTCGTAGAGCCGTTTTAGACGGTGGTGCAAACAGGCCCCACAGACCGGCAGCCAGCAGCAACACCGCGCCACCGGCGGTCAACGGTACGAACGTGTCTGGTATGATTAAACAGAAAAAGAACAGCAGGAATGATGCGGCAATCAGTAACGCTTCGCGCAATCCCGACGGGCGGCTGAGAGCGTATTCTTCATGCGTTTCCTGACGAATATTCAGCAGTTCAATCTGCTCGCTTTCTTCACCACGAATAGATGCCTGAGTAGACACGGTGTGCTGTAGGGCGTAGCCGCGCGCTTCCTGCATATACTCTTTCAACGTATGACCGTTCAACGAGATAACCAGCGGCAACGTATTGGTGTGGATCAGCTCAACGCTGTTTTCGTCATTGATGTATTGTTCCCAGAAGGGAGGCAAATGCACTTCGACGGAGTCGAGATAGTAGCGCCATTTATTCGGATCGTCGGTGGTGATGCCATAGCGCGTAATTGAATGCGTCAGTACGATGACGCTATTACTTTGGGCATTCAGGGTTAACGATACAGGTGCCGAACTGGCACCTGTTGGGCCAGGCACCTGCTGAATTTGACTGAGGTTTTCGAGATAGTTTTCGACCGCGCCACGTTCTTCGGGTGTTAGTTTGCGCTTAGAGGCGTCAGAGAAGACGTTGCTCAACGGTAATTTTTGTTGTCTGAATTTTGATCTGAATCGCCACCCTGCAAGCAATGAGCAGGCCAGCAAAGCAGCTAAAAAAATCAGAATGGTGCTCATGCTTTCCCCATCTTACTTAGTCTGTCAGGCGTGGTCAGTCGCACCCTGTTCAATATTCGTGATTCTGTGGTTGGCTATCGGCAAGTGTGGAGTTGAACTTGAGCATCTTTAAGTACAGCCCAATAAATGCGAATAATAGCAAAATCACCAAAAATGGAATATCAGCAAATTCCTGGAGTTATTTCAACCTATTGACTTTTAATTTGAAATAGGGATTAACTTTTAGTACGTTACATAAATGTAAATAAACGGCAATTCACATTGCCGAAACCGTGCTGTATATCGCACAATAACCCCAGATTTCACAGCAAAGATCCTCATGATGAGCAAATCATTACAAAAACCCACGATTTTGAAAGTGGAAACCGTCGCACAATCCCGGCTGTTTAAAGTCGAAAGCGTGGACCTTGAGTTCAGCAACGGCGTACGTCGTGTTTATGAGCGTATGCGCCCATCCACGCGCGAAGCGGTAATGATTGTGCCGATTGTGGATGATCACCTGATCCTCATTCGCGAGTATGCGGTCGGAACCGAATCCTA
This sequence comes from Citrobacter sp. C6_1, assembly GCF_014596835.2. Classification (NCBI taxonomy): domain Bacteria; kingdom Pseudomonadati; phylum Pseudomonadota; class Gammaproteobacteria; order Enterobacterales; family Enterobacteriaceae; genus Citrobacter; species Citrobacter sp. C6_1. Next base: position 346,131 of record NZ_CP115031.1, read on the forward strand.
CGAGCTTGGTTTTTCCAAAGGGTTAATCGATCCGGGTGAAAGCGTGTTTGAAGCGGCTAACCGTGAACTGAAAGAAGAAGTGGGATACGGTGCGAAGGACCTGACGTTTTTGAAAAAACTCAGCATGGCGCCTTCCTATTTCTCCAGCAAGATGAATATTGTGGTCGCTGAGGATCTTTATCCTGAGTCGCTGGAAGGTGACGAGCCCGAGCCATTGCCACAGGTGCGCTGGCCGCTGGCGCATTTGATGGATCTGCTGGAGGATCCTGATTTTCACGAAGCGCGTAATGTCAGTGCGCTGTTCCTCGTGCGCGAATGGCTGAAAGGGCTGGGGCGATTGTAGTTTATATTGCCGGATGGCGGCTGACGCCTTATCCGGCCTACAGAGTTCAGCACTTTCAAATAATTGCGCCGAAAATGTAGGCCGGATAAGACGCCCCTGGCGTCGTCATCCGGCAAAAGATTAGAACAACTCGTGCGTCTCACCATTATCGATAATGGTCGTCCCCACCTCATGCACCGCCTGCTGCGTCGGCTGAGTGCCTTCAATGAAATACTCTGCGCGACTGTTGCCACCACTTGCCAGTTGACCAGTGCTGCGATCGATATTGACCGTTACGATACCCGGCGGCGGCGTCAGCGGCTGCTCAGGCACACCTTCCAGCACGGACTTCATGTAGGCATCCCACGCAGGCTGTGCACTCTTCGCGCCACCTTCGTAGCCGGAGATTTGGTCTTTGATCGCGCCGGATGCCGTCGTATGTCCGAGATCGCGACGATGATCATCAAACCCGATCCATACCGAGGTCACAACCCCTGGGCCGTAGCCGGAGAACCATGCATCTTTCGAGCTGTTGGTTGTCCCGGTTTTCCCGCCGATGTCATGGCGCTGTAAATCGCGTCCTGCACGCCAGCCGGTTCCCATCCAGCCTGGTTCACCAAAGATATTGGTGTTCAACGCGCTCTTGATCAGGAAGGCCAGCGGCGTGTTGATGACGTGTGGTGCGTATTCTTGCGTTCCGCTTTGTGCGACCAGCGCCTGGTTAGCTTGTTCCAGCTGTGGCATTGGCACGGCGGCGTTTTGTTGTTCCTGAGATACCGCAACATCTTCAACGTTACTGTTTTCCAGCACGTTAGACTTCTGCGTATCGCCATAAATTACCGGGATATCACATTCCGGGCAGGCAATTTTTGGCTTTGCCTCAAAGATAACGCCACCCATATCACTTTCAATCTTACTGATGAAATACGGGTCGACCAGGAATCCACCGTTTGCCATTACCGCGTAGCCGCGAGCAACCTGCAGCGGAGTGAACGAGGCTGAACCCAGCGCCAGTGATTCAGTATGCACAATGTTCTGTGCCGGAAAGCCGAAACGCTGCAGATACTCTGCCGCGTAATCCACACCCATGGCGCGCATGGCACGAACCATCACCACGTTTTTCGACTGACCCAGCCCCTGACGTAAGCGGATAGGGCCAGCATATTGCGGCGGTGAGTTTTTCGGCTGCCAGTCGGAGCCGGCACCAGCATCCCAGCGGGAGATCGGCACGTCGTTGAGCATGCTCGCCAGCGTCAGACCTTTATCCATCGCGGCGGTATACAGGAAAGGTTTGATGTTAGAACCCACCTGGCGTAATGCCTGGGTGGCACGGTTAAACTTGCTCTGGTTGAAGTCAAAACCACCAACCAGCGCCAGCACCGCGCCGTTTTGCGGGTTGATGGAGACCAGTGCGGAGTTAACGTCAGGCACTTGCGCCAGCCACCAGGCGTCGCCAACCTGGCGTACCCAGATTTGCTGCCCGGCCTGAACCACATCGGTTACTTTACGCGGCGTCGAGCCTTGCTGGGTATCCGAACGATAAGGACGCGCCCAGCGCATACCTTCCATACGTAATGACACCGATGTTCCATCCGCCAACGCAGCGGTTGCTTCCTGTGGGTTGGCGCTGGTGACAACCGCGGGTAGCAACGGGCCGTAGGTCGGTAGCGCTTTTAGCGTATCGGTGATTTTTTTACTGTCCCAACTGCTTTCGCCCACTTTCCACAGCACGTTCGACGGGCCGCGGTAGCCGTGGCGCATGTCGTAATCCATCACGTTGTTACGTACTGCCTGCTGAGCCGCCTGCTGGACTTTGCGCGTAATGGTGGTGGTGATGCGATACCCGTCTTCATAGGCTTTCTCGCCATAACGGTTATACATCTCCTGGCGCACCATCTCGGACAGATACGGCGCAGAGAAAGCGATTTCCGGCGCGTGATAGTTGGCATCGATCGCTTCACTACGCGCCTGATCGTATTGGGCCTGGGTGATGTAGTTTTCGCTCAACATACGCGACAGTACAACGTTACGGCGCGCAGTTGCCCGGTCCATCGAATAGAGCGGGTTGAAGGTTGACGGCGCTTTTGGCAGACCGGCAATCACCGCGATTTCGCTTAAGCTGAGTTGATCCACCGTTTTACCGAAATAGACCTGCGCGGCAGCACCCACGCCATAGGCGCGATACCCCAGATAGATCTTGTTCAGATAAAGCTCAAGGATCTCGTCTTTACTCAGCAATTGCTCAATACGGATAGCCAGGAACACTTCTTTAATCTTACGCATCAGCGTACGTTCCGGACTCAGGAAGAAGTTTCTCGCCAACTGTTGGGTAATGGTACTTGCCCCTTGTGAGGCGTGGCCGGAGAACAACGCGACGCTGGCCGCACGGAAGATCCCCACCGGGTCCACCCCGTGGTGCTCATAGAAGCGGCTGTCTTCTGTGGCGATAAAGGCTTTAACCATTACCGGCGGCATTTGATCCAGCGTAACCGGAATTCGACGTTTCTCGCCATATTGCGCGATGAGTTCGCCGTCAGCACTGTAAACCTGCATTGGGATCTGCAGACGCACATCTTTTAGCGTCGCGACGTCAGGTAATTGTGGCTCGATATAGCGATAGAGGCCATAGATCGAGCCTGCTCCCAGCAGGATGCAACATACTGCAAGGATTAATAAATACTTTACGAACTTCACTGGAGATTTCCCATTTAGTGGCATTTGGGCAGTTTATAAACAAACGCGCGGTAGTATAAAGGCAAGCCAGACGCATTGATATACCCGTGGAAGGAACGGGTGATAAGGAGATCATCAGCAATGGCTTTTCGTATATGGGAAATTGGTCTGCATATTCAGCAACATGACGTGCTGGCTGTCGCTATCGTCCGTGACGCATCCGGTTGGCTCCTACAACGCTGGTGGCGTATGCCGTTGGCACATCAGGTTGTCGTTGATGGGCTCATTCGTGAGCCGGAACAGCTTACTGCGGTGCTCCTGCCGTGGAGCCGTGAGCTACCGCACAGGCACCATATTCACCTTTCTTTTCCGGCCAACAGGACGTTACAAAAAAAGTTACCCCGTCCAGCAATGACCCTGCGCGAACCAGAGCAAACGGCATGGTTGTCTGGGGCAATGGCTCGCGAACTGGATATGGAGCCGGATGCGCTGCAGTTTGATTATAGCGAAGACACGCTAAGCCCGGCGTTCAACGTGACGGCGGCACAAAGCAAAGAAATATCGGCACTCCTGACACTGATGCATCCCCTGAAAGTACAGGTTACGGCCATTACGCCGGATGCCAGCGCGTTACAGCGATTAATTCCCTACCTGCCAGAACATCAACAGTGTCTGGTCTGGCGTGATGACGCCCAGTGGTTATGGGCGACCCGTTCGGCATGGGGACGTAAATCAACGGGGGAAATTGACGATATCGACGCGCTTGCCGCGGCATTATCTCTTTGCCCTGCGGATATTGCGCTATGTGACGCCGGTGGTTTTGATCCTTTAAATGCGGTGTCCGTTCGCCAGCCACCGATTCCTACGGATAGCCACAACTTTGCTGTTGCGCTTGGGCTGGCGATGGGAGGTGTGTACTGATGACGGCGACCATCAATCTTTTGCCCTGGCGTCAGTCACGGCGATATGACCGTCTGCAATGGTGGGGAGCGTTATTGAGTGGATCTTTACTGGCAATTGTGGGTATCGCATTGGGTTATTACGCGCTTTCTCGCGTAGATAATCGGGTCGATGTACTGCTGGCTGATGCCGAAAAAATGCGGGCTGAAACCCTGATAGCGCTCAAGCCGCGCCTGCAACAGCGTCAACAACAATGGCAGCAGGCGCAACAAAGAGAAAAACGGCGTGAACAGATGCGAAGCTGGCAGTCTGTTTTACAAGGGGTGGCCGGGTTGCTGCCAGAACAGGCGTGGTTAACAGGAATGACCTGGCAGCAGGATACGCTGGAGCTGACAGGGCTGACGCTGAACGTTGCTGTGCTTCATAGACTGGAGTCGCAATTACGTAAACACCCTGGTTTTCAGTTGGGAAGCTCAGGGGAAACGCGACAAGATGCGCAGGGACACTGGCAGTTTCACTATCGTCTGATACGGAGCGTTATGCATGCAGACGCTTTGTGATGGCTGGTTAGCGCAGACGCCGCGGTTTCGACTTTTGTGCTGGGGCGGCTGGATGTTGGTTCTGATCGCAGCTGCGCTGTTGTGCCTTTATCCTGCAGAGCAGCAACGCAAAGCGCAGCAGGCAGCATTAGTCCGTCAACGCGTGGCGATTCAGGAACAATGGCGCAATCTGTATCTGCTGGCGTCATCGGTTGAACAGCCCTTTTCTCCTTCTGAAGCGAGGCCGGTTCCTTTTTCCCCATTGGTATATCAAAGCTCTCTTACACGTCTGATCCACTGGCAACCCTCCGTACGGGGAGGCGAACTGGCGCTGAAAACTGCGTGGGATGCGGTCCCTCAGGTGTTTGCCCGACTGGCGGAGCAGGGGATGAGTACGAGTCAGTTTTCTCTTAGTGCAGAAGATGCTGACGTGTTGTTGACGATACAGCTGGAGCGTCTGAATGATGACTAAGCGCTGGCTGTTCGCGTGTTTTAGCGTGCTGCTGTTGACCGGCATGCGCAATCCCTTTCAGCCACCAGAGGATCTCTGCCGGCTGGCTGAGTTGTCGGCATGGCGTTATCAGGGGGCGGTGATCCAGGGAGGGCGCTCAATTGGTTTTATGCAGGATGGTCAACACAAATGGCGGAGGGTCGAGCAACGAGATGTTCTGAATAGCATCTGGAGGGTATCTCAGGTGACAGCCCAAAGCGTAACTATCGACACAGGGAACGATTGTGAGCCATCACGGTGGCAGTGGCAACGACAAGGAGAGGCGAATGAAGCGGTGGATAGTCATCGTGCTGATGACCGTAATACCCAGCGTGCTGGCTGGGAAAGCACAAAACGTGACGCTGGTGGTGGATGATGTTCCCGTTGTACAGGTGCTGCAGGCGCTGGCGGTGCAGGAGAAGAAAAATCTGGTGGTGTCACCGGATGTCAGTGGCGTGCTGTCATTGCATCTGACGGATGTGCCGTGGAAACAGGCATTGCAGACGGTGATAAAAAGCGCCGGACTGGTGTTACGTCAGGAGGGAAACATCCTGCATGTGCATACTGTACGCTGGCAAAACGACAATACAGCCCGTCAGGAGAGTGAACAAGCGCGGATTCAGGCCGGTTTGCCGCTGGAACATCGCAGCATAATTTTGCAATACGCGGATGCCGCCGAGTTGGCAAAAGCCGGTGAAAAACTGCTGAGTACTAAAGGAAGTATAACGGTCGATAAACGTACCAACCGCTTACTGCTGCGAGACAATCCTGTTGCGCTAAACATACTGGAACAGTGGGTGGCGCAAATGGACTTGCCCGTTGAACAGGTCGAGCTGGCGGCGCATATCGTCACGATTAATGAAAAAAGTTTGCGTGAGCTGGGGGTGAAGTGGTCGCTGGCAGATGCACAATTGCCAGGGGCGGTGGGGAATGTCACCACGCTTGCCAGCGATCTTTCCGTGTCTACTGCAACATCGCGGGTGGGATTTAATATTGGCCGCATTAATGGTCGTTTGCTGGAGCTTGAGTTGTCCGCATTGGAGCAAAAACAGCAGCTCGACATCATTGCCAGCCCTCGATTACTGGCTTCTCATCTGCAACCTGCCAGTATTAAGCAGGGTAGTGAAATCCCGTATCAGGTCTCCAGTGGTGAAAGCGGCGCGACTTCCGTCGAATTTAAAGAAGCGGTGCTGGGGATGGAGGTAACGCCGACTGTGCTGCAGAAAGGGCGGATCAGACTGAAACTGCATATTAGCCAGAATGTCCCCGGGCAGGTGCTACAGCAGGCTGATGGCGAAGTGCTGGCTATCGATAAGCAGGAAATTGAAACCCTGGTGGAGGTTAAGAGCGGTGAAACGATCGCGTTGGGCGGGATTTTTTCACATAAAAATAAATCAGCCGCTGACAGTGTGCCGTTACTCGGCGACATTCCGTTGCTCGGCCATTTTTTTCGTCATGATGGTAAAGAAGATGAGCGGCGTGAGTTAGTGGTTTTTATCACGCCCAGACTGGTCCCAACAGAATAACTTATGCATGAAAACCCGTTGTTTTTGCGCTGAACACGTTTCAGAGATTTGACGTGCGGGTGTATTTAGCATACAAGGAGTACCGATTTGAGTGTCGGGACTTTTCTTTACTTATGCAGCAGTGAATACGCTTCGCCTTTCCGGTGGTGTGTCATAGGCTTATTTGGCGTCATTTGGCTACACGACACGTCGTCAGGTCAGATGTTTGCAGGGTAGCATGCCTGCCACGACCAGAAATGCGTAAGGTTTGGTGATTTATTCAGTTGCCAAACCCGCTTGAGTATTGAGATAATTTTCAGTCTGACTCTCGCAATATCTTATGAGGTTTCAGTTCATGTCCTGCTGCGCTGGGTGTCTGCGAAGCGGGTTTACCATTAACGAATAGTCTTAGTAGTACCGAAAAAATGGCAGAGAAACGCAATATCTTTCTGGTTGGGCCTATGGGTGCCGGAAAAAGCACTATTGGGCGCCAGTTAGCTCAACAACTCAATATGGAATTTTACGATTCTGATCAAGAGATTGAGAAACGAACCGGAGCTGATGTGGGCTGGGTCTTCGATGTAGAAGGTGAAGACGGCTTCCGTGATCGCGAAGAAAAAGTCATCAACGAGTTGACGGAAAAACAGGGTATTGTGCTGGCAACTGGCGGTGGCTCTGTAAAATCACGTGAAACACGTAACCGTCTTTCCGCGCGTGGCGTCGTGGTCTATCTTGAAACGACAATTGAAAAACAACTTGCACGTACTCAACGTGACAAGAAACGCCCGCTGCTGCAGGTAGAATCGCCGCCGCGTGAAGTTCTGGAAGCATTGGCTGACGAACGCAACCCTCTGTATGAAGAGATTGCCGACGTGACCATTCGCACCGACGATCAGAGCGCGAAAGTCGTAGCAAACCAGATTATTCATATGTTGGAAAGCAACTAGTTCTGGCTGAATACACACTCGTCTGCGGGTACAAGTAACTAAGGTGGATGTCGCGTAATGGAGAGGATTACAGTCACTCTCGGGGAACGTAGTTACCCTATCACCATCGCGGCTGGTTTGTTTAATGAGCCAGCTTCATTCTTACCGCTGAAATCGGGCGATCAGGTTATGTTGGTGACCAACGAAACCCTGGCTCCCCTTTATCTCGATAAGGTTCGCGGCGTACTTGAACAGGCGGGTGTTAACGTAGATAGCGTTATCCTTCCCGATGGCGAGCAGTATAAAAGTCTGACGGTTCTGGATACGGTCTTCACTGCGTTACTGCAAAAACCGCATGGTCGCGATACCACGCTGGTCGCACTTGGCGGCGGCGTGATTGGCGATCTTACCGGTTTTGCAGCAGCCAGCTATCAGCGTGGTGTTCGTTTTATTCAAGTCCCGACAACGCTGTTGTCGCAGGTTGACTCCTCCGTAGGCGGTAAAACCGCCGTAAACCATCCCCTCGGTAAAAACATGATTGGCGCGTTTTACCAACCAGCTTCCGTGGTGGTGGATCTCGACTGTCTGAAAACGCTTCCTGCGCGTGAATTGGCATCGGGCCTGGCGGAAGTGATCAAATACGGCATCATCCTTGACGGTGAATTTTTCAGCTGGCTGGAAGAAAATCTGGACGCATTATTACGTCTGGATGGTCCGGCAATGGCGTACTGTATTCGCCGTTGTTGTGAGCTGAAAGCAGAAGTTGTCGCAGCGGACGAGCGCGAAATGGGCTTACGTGCTTTACTGAATCTGGGACACACGTTTGGCCATGCTATCGAAGCTGAAATGGGTTATGGCAATTGGTTACATGGTGAAGCCGTCGCAGCAGGTATGGTAATGGCTGCCCGCACGTCAGAACGGTTGGGCCAGTTTACCTCCGCTGAAACGCAGCGCATTATTACGCTGTTGCAGCGCGCAGGTTTACCGGTGAATGGGCCGCGTGAAATGTCTACACAGGCTTATTTGCCGCACATGCTGCGAGATAAAAAAGTGTTGGCGGGAGAGATTCGTTTAGTGCTTCCGCAGGCGATAGGGAAGAGTGAAGTGCGCGGCGGAGTGTCGCACGAGGTGGTTCTTAACGCGATTGCTGATTGCCAGCAGGCGTAACAACAAGAAAGGTCAGGCTTGCGTTGTAAAGCGTAAGTCTTTTAGCTTCAGGTTATGTGCAAAGTCGTAAGCATTAACCTTTGAGTGGGGTGTTAAATGGATGAATTCAAACCAGAAGACGAGCTGAAACCCGATCCCAGCGATCGTCGTACTGGTCGTTCTCGTCAATCGTCTGAACGCGATAATGAGCCGCAAATCAATTTTGATGATGTTGATCTGGATGCCGACGATCGCCGTCCTGCGCGGGCACGTAAAGAGCGTGATGAAGAGCAGGACATTGAAGAAGACTATGAATCTGATGACGATGCTGTGGATGAAGAACGTGTAGAACGTCGCCCACGCAAGCGTAAAAAAGCGGTCAGTAAACCAGCCTCCCGTCAGTACATTATGATGGGTGTGGGTGTTCTGGTACTGCTGCTGCTGATTGTCGGTATCGGTTCCGCACTGAAGGCCCCCTCATCTTCCTCTTCCAGCGAACAGGCTGCGCCTGGTGAGAAGAGCATCGATCTTTCTGGCAGCAATGCGACGGATCAGGCGAACACCACAATGCCTGCGACGGGTGCTGAGCAGACCGCTGGCAATACGCAGCAGGATGTTTCTCTGCCGCCGATTTCCTCAACCCCGACTCAAGGCCAGGCACCTGTCACAGCAGAAGGTCAGCAGCGCGTTGAAGTTCAGGGCGATCTGAACAATGCGCTGACGCAGCCGCAAGGTCAGGCACAGGTTAACAACGTCGTAGTCAACTCTACGCTGCCAACTGAACCTGCTACCGTAGCACCAGTTCGCAATGGCAATGCAGGGCGTCAGACTGCGAAGACTGAGCCAGCAGAACGTACTTCAGCTGCACATCAGGAACGCAAACAGGCTGTTATTGAGCCGAAGAGCAAGCCGCAGACCACGGTAAAAGCGACACCGACAGAGCCGAAACCTGTCGCTCAGACGAAACCGACTGTGACCGCGACCGCGCCGACGACAACAACGAAAGCGCCAGTGGTAACCGCTACACCTAAAGCGTCAACTGAGCCAAAAGCAACGGCAAGCACCGCGCCAGCTCAGCAGACTGCAACACCCGCACCAACGACAGCAACACCGGTTGCTGGTGGTGCGAAAAGTGCAGGGAACGTTGGCGCGTTAAAATCAGCGCCATCCAGTCACTACACGCTGCAGCTCAGCAGTTCCTCTAACTACGACAACCTGAATGGTTGGGCGAAGAAAGAGAACCTGAAGAACTACGTGGTGTACCAGACGACGCGTAACGGTCAACCGTGGTATGTTTTGGTGACGGGCGTGTATGCGTCTAAAGAAGATGCGAAACGTGCAGTGTCTACGTTACCCGCCGACATTCAGGCGAAAAACCCGTGGGCAAAACCGCTGCACCAGGTTCAGGCCGATTTGAAGTAAGATAGGATATGTTCTGCAATGGTTTGCTGTTTCGCCCAATTGCGGGACAAAGACTAAAGCGCAGGATGCTGTCGGAGCTTTCTCCACAGCCGGAGAAGGTGTAATTAGTTAGTCAGCATGAAAAAAAATCGCGCTTTTTTGAAATGGGCAGGGGGGAAATATCCCCTGCTTGATGATATCAAACGGCATTTACCTAAGGGTGAGTGCCTGATTGAACCCTTCGTGGGTGCCGGGTCGGTGTTTCTCAACACCGACTTTTCTCGTTATATTCTTGCCGATATCAACAGCGACCTTATCAGTCTCTATAACATCGTGAAGACGCGTACCGATGAGTATGTGCAGGCTTCACGTGAGCTGTTTATGCCTGAAACGAATCAGGCTGAGGTGTACTACCAGTTCCGGGAAGAATTTAATGCCTGCCAGGACCCGTTCCGACGTGCAGTGCTGTTCTTATATCTCAACCGTTTTGGCTATAACGGGTTATGCCGTTATAACCTGCGCGGTGAGTTTAACGTCCCCTTTGGTCGTTATAAAAAACCCTATTTCCCGGAAGCCGAGTTGTACCATTTTGCCGAAAAAGCGCAAAATGCAGAGTTCCATTGCCTCTCCTATGAAGAGTGCATGGATCGCGCGGATATCAACTCTGTGGTCTACTGTGACCCGCCATATGCACCGCTCTCGGCGACGGCAAATTTCACCGCGTATCATACCAACAGCTTTAGCCCGAAAGAGCAGGCGCATCTGGCCGAGATGGCAGAAAAGTTGGTCAGTAAGCAGATCCCGGTGTTAATTTCGAATCATGACACGCCGGATACCCGCGAATGGTATCGAGCGGCGAAACATTTTCAGGTCAAAGTGCGGCGCAGTATAAGCAGCAACGGCGGCACACGTAAAAAGGTGAACGAACTGCTGGCACTATACAAACCAGGAGTCGCAACGCCTGCGAAAAAATAATTCTCAAGGAGAAGCGGATGAAACAGTATTTGATTGCCCCCTCAATTCTGTCGGCTGATTTTGCCCGCCTGGGTGAGGACACCGCGAAAGCGCTGACCGCGGGCGCTGATGTCGTTCACTTCGACGTCATGGACAACCACTACGTGCCGAACCTGACCATCGGCCCGATGGTACTGAAATCGCTGCGTAAATATGGCATCACCGCTCCGATTGATGTTCATCTGATGGTGAAGCCTGTTGATCGTATTGTCCCTGACTTCGCAGCGGCCGGTGCCAGCATCATTACTTTTCACCCGGAAGCCTCCGAACACGTCGATCGCACTTTGCAACTGATCAAAGAGCATGGCTGTAAAGCGGGGCTAGTGTTCAACCCTGCAACGCCGCTGAGCTATCTGGACTATGTCATGGATAAGCTGGATGTGATCCTGCTGATGTCTGTTAACCCAGGTTTTGGTGGACAGTCCTTTATCCCGCAAACGCTGGATAAGCTGCGCGAAGTACGTCGTCGTATTGATGAGTCTGGCTATGACATTCGTCTGGAAGTGGACGGTGGCGTTAAGGTGAATAACATTGGTGAGATCGCGGCTGCGGGTGCGGATATGTTTGTCGCAGGCTCTGCTATTTTCGACCAACCAGACTACAAAAAAGTCATTGATGAAATGCGCAATGAACTGGCGAAGGTAAGTCATGGATAAGTTTCAGGATATTCGGGGCGTAGCATTTGACCTCGACGGCACGCTGGTTGACAGCGCGCCGGGATTAGCCGCTGCGGTAGATATGGCGCTGTATGCGCTGGAACTGCCGGTGGCCGGTGAAGAACGCGTTATCACCTGGATTGGTAACGGCGCAGATGTCCTGATGGAGCGCGCGCTGGCGTGGTCTCGTCAGGAGCGTGCGACCTTACGTAAAACGATGGGCAAACCGCCCGTTGATGATGATATCCCCGCCGAGGAACAGGTGCGTATTTTGCGCAAGCTGTTCGACAGATACTACGGCGATGTCGCAAAAGAGGGGACATTCCTGTTCCCTGATGTTGCCGACACGCTGGGCGCACTGCATGCGAAAGGATTGCCGCTGGGTCTGGTAACCAACAAACCGACGCCGTTTGTCGCGCCATTGCTTGAGGCGTTAGATATCGCCAAATACTTTAGCGTGGTCATCGGTGGTGACGACGTGCAGAATAAAAAACCTCATCCGGACCCGCTGCTGTTGGTGGCAAGCCGGCTTGGCATCAAGCCTGAGCAAATGCTCTTCGTAGGGGATTCACGCAATGATATTCAGGCGGCAAAAGCTGCTGGTTGTCCATCCGTTGGCCTGACGTATGGCTACAACTACGGCGAGTCGATCGCGCTGAGCCAGCCTGACGTTATTTACGACCGTATTAATGAACTACTGCCCGCTCTCGGGCTTCCGCATAGCGAAAATCAGGAATCAAAAAATGACTAAGCCCATCGTTTTTAGTGGCGCACAGCCCTCAGGTGAATTGACCATTGGCAACTATATGGGTGCGCTGCGTCAGTGGGTGAGCATGCAGGATGACTACCATTGCATCTACTGCATCGTTGACCAACATGCTATCACCGTTCGTCAGGACGCTCAGCAGCTGCGTAAAGCCACGCTGGATACGCTGGCGCTGTACCTGGCATGCGGTATCGATCCTGAAAAAAGCACCATCTTCGTCCAGTCGCACGTGCCGGAACATGCACAGTTAGGCTGGGCACTGAACTGCTACACCTATTTCGGTGAACTGAGCCGTATGACCCAGTTCAAAGATAAATCCGCACGCTATGCGGAGAACATCAACGCCGGCCTGTTTGATTATCCGGTACTGATGGCGGCAGATATTCTGCTGTATCAGACCAACCAGGTCCCGGTTGGCGAAGATCAGAAACAGCATCTGGAGCTGAGCCGCGACATCGCCCAGCGCTTCAACGCCCTGTATGGCGACATTTTCAAAGTGCCGGAGCCGTTCATTCCAAAATCCGGCGCGCGCGTCATGTCGCTGCTGGAGCCGACGAAGAAAATGTCAAAATCTGATGACAACCGCAACAACGTCATCGGCCTGCTGGAAGACCCGAAATCAGTCGTCAAAAAAATCAAACGCGCGATGACCGACTCGGAAGAGCCGCCTGTTGTTCGTTACGATGTGAAAGAAAAAGCGGGCGTCTCCAACCTGCTGGATATCCTCTCTGCGGTCACCGGCCAGAGCATTCCGGAGCTGGAACAGCACTTCGAAGGCAAAATGTATGGTCATCTGAAAGGTGAAGTCGCAGAAGCTGTCTCCGGCATGCTGACGGAACTCCAGGAGCGCTATCACCGTTTCCGTAACGATGAAGCCTTCCTGCAGAAAGTGATGAAAGAGGGTGCGGAAAAAGCCAGCGCGCGGGCCTCTGTTACGTTGAAAGCCGTGTATGAAGCTATTGGCTTTGTTGCCAGGCCGTAATACTTTCTGCGTTGCTGAAGAAACCGGGTTACACCCGGTTTTTTTTCGCCTGTTCGTTTGTGAGTAGCAAAAACTGTGAAGCACCTCGCCGTTTGCATATTTCCTCTTTGCGTTATATCTTCATTTTAATGAAGATATAAATATTCAATTTACTGAAAATATATAATGAGTCGGACATTTATCAAGAAGGAAGGGGTTGTACTGACAACTCTGGCCCGTTACCTGCTCGGTGAAAAGTGTGGTAACCGTTTGAAAACCATTGATGAACTGGCGAGCGAATGCCACTCGTCGGTGGGATTAACGCAGGCCGCGCTAAAAACACTGGAATCGTCAGGGGCTATCCGTATTGAGCGTCGTGGGCGTAATGGTAGTTACCTGGTGGAGATGGATAATCGTACGCTGCTTAAGCATGTGGATATTAATAACGTGGTCTGTGCGATGCCGCTGCCTTACACCCGTTTATATGAAGGGCTGGCGAGTGGGCTGAAAGCGCAGTTCGATGGGATCCCGTTTTATTACGCACACATGCGTGGGGCTGATATTCGCGTGGAATGCCTGCTAAACGGCGTCTACGACATGGCGGTGGTTTCTCGTCTGGCGGCGGAAAGTTACCTTGCCCGGGATGGATTGCGCATCACGTTGGCGCTGGGGCCGCATACCTACGTCGGCGAACACCAGTTGATTTGTCGCAAGGGCGAATGTGCCGCGGTAAAACGGGTCGGACTCGATAATCGCTCGGCGGATCAGAAAATCATGACCGATGCCTGTTTTGGTGGCCGGGACGTTGAACTGATCGATATGCCCTATCACGAGAGCTTGCAGCGCATCGCGAAAGGAGATGTCGATGCGGTGATCTGGAACGTGGTGGCAGAAGCTGAGTTGGCGGTACTGGGATTAGAAGCCACACCGCTTACCAACGATCCGCGATTTCTGCAGGCCACGGAGGCGGTAGTGCTGACCCGGGCAGAGGATTATCCGATGCAACAGCTACTGCGGGCAGTTGTTAATAAAGAGGCGCTGCTTGCCCACCAACAACGTGTGGCGAACGGTGAACAGGAACCCAGTTATTAGGTGAAGGCGAACGACATGGAAAACAGGCTGAGCCTGCTGTGTGAAGCAGGTGTTATCGACAAGGATATTTGCAGCGGTATGCTGCAGGTAGTCAGGCGGCTGGAAGAAGAATGGCGTTTGCCGGTTCACAGCGAGCAAGGAACCATGGCGATGATGCATATGGCGAGTGCGCTAATGCGCAGTCGCCAGGGCGAGGTGATTGAAGCGCTGGATGGTGAGCTGCTGGAGGAGCTGGCGCAATCTCATCTCTGGCCGACTATTTTATTGATCCATCAGGCACTGCTGAAAGAGTTTACGGTGGCGCTGCACGCGAATGAAGAAGGCTACATGCTGGCAAACTTGTATGGATTGTGGATGGCGGAGAACGAAGGCGTCTGAAATCAATGGAGAAATAGCTTATTGCATCTTAAATATTCAAAAAAATGAATATTTAGCTGAAGGATTAGAAACGAGGCAGAGAAATGTTTATAGACGCATTGAAACGCCAGAACCCCGCGCTAATCTCCGCCGCTGTCGCGCTGTGGCAGCAGGGAAAGATCGCGCCTGACAGTTGGGTTATTGATGTTGACCAGGTTATTGAGAATGGCAAACGCCTGCTGGACGTCGCCAGGCAGCATGGCATCTCGCTGTATCTGATGACCAAACAGGTTGGACGCAATCCGTGGCTGGCCGACAAGCTGTTGCAGCTTGGCTATGAAGGCATTGTGGTCGTGGATTATAAGGAGAGTCGCGTCATGCGACGTGCCGGGTTGCCGGTGGCGCATCAGGGACATCTGGTGCAGATCCCTTCGCGACAGGTCAATCAGGCTGTCGCACAAGGAACCGAGGTCATTACGTTGTTTTCGCTGGAGAAAGCGCGCGAAGTTTCGGCGGCGGCGGTGAAGGCCGGTTGCCAGCAAAACGTGATGCTAAAGGTGTATGACAAGGATGATTTTCTCTATCCGGGGCAAGAAAGCGGATTTCCGCTGATGTATCTGACGGATGTGGTCAATGAAATCCGCAGACTGCCAGGCCTGCGCCTGAGCGGCCTCACCCATTTCCCATGCCTGTTATGGGATGAAAACTCCGCGCAGACGATACCGACGCCTAATCTGCACACGCTGGTGAGCGCCCGACGTCAGTTGTCACAAGCCGGAATTACCATTGATCAGCTTAATGCGCCGTCAGCCAGTAGCTGCACATCATTACCCTTGCTTGCGGAATATGGCGTCACCCACGCCGAGCCGGGTCATGCGCTGACTGGCACCATTCCTTCCAATCAAAAGGGTGACCAGCCTGAGCGTATTGCGATGCTGTGGCTGAGCGAGGTCTCACACACGTTTCGCGGGGACAGTTATTGCTACGGCGGGGGCTATTACCGTCGCGGCCATGCGCAAAATGCGCTGGTCTTTACGCCGGAAAATGACGTCCCCATAGCCGCGAAGCTAAAGCCCGTGGACGACAGCAGTATCGATTACTACCTGCCTGTGGCTGGTGAGTTTCCGGTGAGCAGCGCAGTGATCTTCTGCTTCCGCACACAGATCTTCGTGACGCGTAGCGACGTGGTGCTGGTGTCGGGTATCCAGCGTGGCGCGGCTGAAATCGTCGCGCGTTATGACAGTCTCGGCAATATTCTGGAGGACTAATGGCCCGATTCGTGGTGTTGGTAATCGACAGTTTTGGCGTCGGCGCAATGAAAGACGTCGCGCGGGTCAGACCCCAGGATGCCGGGGCGAATACCTGTGGACATATCCTGGGTGAACTTCCGCAGTTACGGCTGCCAACGCTGGAAAAGTTGGGGCTGATAAACGCCCTGGGCTATGCGCCGGGCGTGATGAAACCGTCAGCATCGGCAGTCTGGGGCGTTGCAGAGTTGCAGCATGAAGGTGGCGATACCTTTATGGGGCATCAGGAAATTTTAGGCACACGGCCTCAGGCGCCGCTGCGGATGCCATTTAACGACGTCATCGATGGTGTTGAGCAAGCACTGAAAGCGGCTGGCTGGCAGGTGGAACGTCGTGGTGGCGAGCTGGCGTTTCTGTGGGTCAACGATGCGGTTGCGGTGGGCGATAACCTCGAGGCGGATTTAGGTCAGGTCTACAACGTCACAGCTAACCTGTCCGCCATTGCGTTTGATGAGGTGCTAAAGATTGGCCGCGTCGTGCGCGAGCAGGTTCAGGTCGGGCGCGTTATCACCTTTGGCGGTCAGCTTACGAACAGCCAGCGCATTCTGGATGCCGCCGAAACGATGGAAGGGCGCTTTGTCGGCATTAATGCCCCACGCTCCGGCGCGTATGAAAGCGGTTTTCAGGTCAGGCATATGGGCTTTGGCGTAGATGAGCAGGTACAGGTGCCGCAAAAACTGTATGACGCCGGAATCCCTACCGTGCTGGTCGGTAAAGTGGCGGATATTGTTGGCAACGCGCACGGGCGCAACTGGCAAAACCTGGTGGATAGCCAGCAGATCATGGATATCACCCTTAACGAATTTAACGCTGAGTCGACGGTATTTATCTGTACCAACATTCAGGAAACCGATCTTGCCGGACACGCTGAAGACGTCGCGCGGTATGCCGAACGATTGCAGCTTGTTGACCTTAATCTTTCGCGCCTTCTGGCCGCTATGGATCCCAATGACTGTCTGGTGGTCATGGCCGATCACGGCAACGATCCGACCATTGGGCACAGCCATCATACCCGGGAAGTGGTGCCAGTTTTGGTGTATCAGCAGGGGCTGGAGCCTGCGCAATTAGGCATTCGGACGACGTTATCCGATGTTGGCGCGACGGTGTGTGACTTTTTTGGCGCGCAGCGACCGCAAAACGGCAGCTCTTTTCTTTCGGCTTTACGGCTTTCAGGAGACACCTTATGAATTTTGATCCGACGGGCTACACCTGGGTCCACGAGCATCTGCATATCGATCTCTCCGGGTTCAAGAATAACCTCGACTGCCGGTTAGATCAGTACGATCTCATCTGTCAGGAGATGAAGGAGCTCCGGGCGTCAGGCGTCAGCAACATTATTGAGATGACCAACCGCTATATGGGACGTAATCCGCAATTCATGCTCTCACTGATGCGCGATACCGGGATTAACGTTATGGCCTGTACAGGCTATTACCAGGATGCGTTTTTTCCTGAACATGTCTCGGCCCGCAGCGTGGAACAGCTCGCGCAGGACATGGTCGATGAGATTGTCGTCGGTATTGATGGCACTGAATTGAAAGCCGGAATTATCGCGGAAATCGGCTCCAGCGAAGGGGTAATTACGCCGCTTGAGGAGAAGGTATTTATCGCCGCAGCGCGGGCGCATAGCGAAACCGGACGCCCTATCTCGACCCACACCTCATTTAGCACGATGGGCCTGGAACAGCTGGCTCTGCTGAAGGCGCACGGCGTCGACCTTTCCCGCGTGACCGTGGGTCACTGCGATTTGAAAGATAACCTCGACAACATCTATCGCATGATCGATCTCGGCGCGTATGTGCAGTTCGATACCATCGGTAAAAACAACTATTACCCGGACGAGAAACGCATCGCCATGCTGCATGCGCTACGCGATCGCGGACTGCTTAGCCACGTCATGCTCTCTATGGATATTACCCGCCGCTCGCATTTAAAAGCCAATGGCGGTAATGGCTACGACTACCTGTTAACCACCTTTATCCCACAGCTGCGCCAGTCAGGATTCAGTCAGGCCGATGTGGACACGATGTTACGTGATAACCCCTCAAAATTTTTCCAATAAGGACAGAATCATGAAAAAGATTGGTGTTGCTGGCTTACAGCGTGAGCAGATTAAAAAAACTATCGAAACCGCCGCTCCGGGATGCTTTGAAGTCTCCATTTATAACGATATGGAAGCGGCGATGAAGGTAAAATCCGGACAGTTGGATTACTACATCGGTGCGTGTAACACCGGCGCGGGCGCAGCGCTGTCGATCGCCATCGCGGTGATTGGCTACAACAAAAGCTGCACTATCGCCAAGCCGGGTATTAAGGCGAAAGACGAACATATCGCAAAAATGGTTGCGGAAGGGAAAGTGGCATTTGGTCTCTCCGTCGAACATGTTGAACATGCGATTCCGATGCTGGTTAACCATCTGAAATAAAAGGCATGACTATGGATCTGTATATTCAGATTGTGGTGGTGGCCTGCCTGACCGGCATGACGTCACTTCTGGCACATCGCTCGGCGGCCGTCTTTCATGACGGCATCCGTCCGATTCTGCCGCAGCTGATCGAGGGGTACATGAATCGCCGTGAGGCGGGAAGTATCGCATTTGGTCTGAGCATTGGCTTTGTCGCGTCGGTTGGGATCTCCTTTACCCTGAAAACCGGCTTACTCAACGCCTGGCTGCTGTTCCTGCCGACGGATATTCTCGGCGTGCTGGCGATGAACAGCCTGTTGGCGTTCGGACTGGGCGCTATCTGGGGCGTGCTGATTCTGACCTGCCTGCTACCGGTGAACCATCTGCTCACAGCGTTGCCGGTTGATGTACTGGGTAGCCTTGGCGAGCTGAGTTCTCCGGTCGTTTCCGCATTCGCACTTTTCCCGCTGGTGGCGATTTTCTACCAGTTTGGCTGGAAACACAGCATTATCGCGGCGGTGGTAGTACTGATGACCCGCGTGGTGGTGGTGCGTTACTTCCCGCATCTGAACCCGGAATCAATTGAGATTTTTGTGGGGATGATGATGCTGCTGGTGATTGCCATTACGCATGATATTCGCCACCGTGGCGATGAAGAGATGGATGCCAGCGGGCTATCGGTCTTTGAGGAGCGAACCTCGAGGATTATTAAAAACCTGCCGTACATCGCGATTGTCGGCGCGTTGATTGCCGCCGTCGCCAGTATGAAGATTTTCGCTGGCAGCGAAGTCTCAATTTTTACGCTGGAAAAAGCCTATTCGGCGGGGATTACGCCGGAGCAATCGCAGACGCTGGTTAACCAGGCGGCGCTGGCGGAATTTATGCGTGGGTTGGGTTTTGTGCCGTTGATTGCCACCACCGCGCTGGCAACCGGTGTATACGCGGTTGCGGGCTTTACCTTTGTTTATTCCGTTGGCTATCTGGCTCCGAACCCGTGGATAGCGGCACTCCTTGGCGCTATCGTGATTTCCGCGGAAGTGCTGCTGCTGCGCTCCATTGGCAAATGGCTGGGGCGTTATCCGTCAGTGCGTAACGCGTCGGACAATATTCGTAATGCGATGAATATGCTGATGGAAATGGCGTTGCTGGTAGGTTCTATATTTGCCGCCATCAAGATGGCGGGCTACACCGGCTTCTCGATTGCGGTAGCGATTTACTTCCTCAACGAATCGATAGGGCGTCCGGTGCAGAAGATGGCAGCCCCGGTTGTAGCGGTGATGATCACCGGTATTGTGCTGAATATTCTCTACTGGCTTGGTCTGTTTGTTCCGGCCTGAGGAGGCGTAAAACATGAAGACGTTTCCCCTGCAAAGCCTGACGCTCGCGCAGGCGCAGCAGAAGCAGTTCGCGCTGGTGGATACGCTCTGCTGTCACTTCCCTGGCGCTGATTTTCTGGCCGGTGGCGATTTGGGGCTGGCCCCGGGGCTGAATCAGCCCCGGGTCACGCAGCGTGTGGAAAAGGTGCTGGCCGAGGCGTTTCATGCTGAAGCCGCCGTGCTGGTTCAGGGCGCTGGCACCGGGGCTATTCGCGCCGGGTTGGCTGCACTCCTCAAACCCGGCCAGCTACTGCTGGTACACGACGCACCTGTGTATCCTACAACACAGGTGCTCATCGAGCAGATGGGCATCACTCTGGTCAGGGTTGATTTCAACTGCCTCCCGGCAATCGCGCGGGCTATTACGCAGCATCGCCCTGATGCCGCGCTGGTGCAGCATACGCGTCAGCAGCCGCAGGATAGCTACGATTTAGCTGAGGTGTTGTCAGAGATAGCGCAAAATGGCGTACCGACATTGACCGATGATAACTACGCGGTGATGAAGGTAGAGCGTATCGGTTGTGAATGCGGGGCGACGCTGTCTACCTTTTCCTGTTTTAAGCTGTTTGGCCCGGAAGGCGTCGGCGCCGTGGTGGGGGAGGCAGCAGCCATTGCCAGGATCCGCGCAACGATGTATTCCGGCGGCAGCCAGATCCAGGGCGTGCAGGCACTGGAGGTGCTACGTGGCCTGGTTTTCGCCCCGGTGATGCATGCGGTACAGGCTGGGGTATCTGAACGGCTGCTAACGATGCTCAATAGTGGAGTGCTACCCGAGGTGAAACAGGCTGTTATTGCCAATGCCCAGTCGAAGGTGCTGATCGTGGAGTTTCACCAGCCGATTGCCGCTGGTGTGCTGGGAGAGGCACAAAAAAGAGGTGCGCTGCCGTATCCGGTAGGAGCGGAATCGAAATATGAAATTCCGCCGCTGTTCTATCGCCTTTCGGGGACGTTTCGCGAAGCAAATCCGTTGCTGGGTGATTATGCGATTCGCATTAATCCTAACCGCAGTGGAGAAGAGACCGTGCTACGTATTTTGCGCGAGAGCGTGAGTGCGATGATGTGTGAATGAGTATCTAATCTATAAATGCAAAAACCGGGAAATTCCCGGTTTTTTTGTATCTGCGCAATCGCTTCTATTATTGGTCTGCAGCCGGGCCACAGCCACCAATAATTTTAGAAATTGAAATTGCCGGATGCAGTAAGTAATCGTAGCTGCAATTATTTTTTTGTTTTCGATATGACCAGTACATGCAGTCAACGTAGCCAGAACACCAGCAACGATGGTGATTTTTGCAAGTTTAAACATGATAAAATCCTTGTAAAATATCTATTTTTTAAATGGATGAAATCCATTTCTCGACAATTAAGATATCAACTAAGGAAAATTTTAAATAGTCCGAATAAGGACATGATAATGTTTGGGTAAAATATATTTTTAATGAATTAAAATACTATGAAATGTATCTGTAATTAATAAATTGATGAATGCTATGGATGATGTGTTATTTAGATCAAAGATTAACTTTTGTGAATCATAAATAGATGCCCTGATATTAAGGGCATCTATTTAGCGTTCAATTAATGGTTCGAGAACCAGTTGAGTTTATCACGCAGTCCAACCACGCGACCGACAATAATCAGCGCCGGACTTTCAACCTGTTGTGCCAGTTCACCGAGCTGTGTCAGCATACCGCTGACGACGCGCTGTGTTACGGCAGTACCGTTCTCGACCAGGGCAACCGGCATATCGGCTTGCATACCAAACTCGATGAGTTTTTCCTGAATCGTTGCCGCCTGATTCAGCCCCATGTAGAACACCAACGTTTGTTTCTCTGCCGCCAGGCTCTCCCAGTCCAGCTCACCGCCTGTTTTAAGGTGCCCAGTGACCAGGCGTACGCTCTGTGCATAGTCGCGATGGGTTAGTGGGATACCGGAATAAGCAGAACAGCCAGAGGCCGCGGTAATGCCTGGCACGACAGAGAATGGAATACCGGCATGACACAGGGTTTCCAGCTCTTCGCCGCCGCGGCCAAAGATGAACGGGTCGCCGCCTTTCAGTCGTACTACGCGTTTACCTTGTTGCGCTTCACGCAGTAGGATCTGGTTGATCTCTTCCTGCGGTACGCAGTGATAACCCGCACGTTTGCCTACGAACACACGATCCGCATCGCGACGCACGAGGTTCATGATATCGTCGGAAACCAGACGGTCATACACCACAACATCAGCTTGCTGGATCTGCTGTAACCCTTTCAGCGTCAATAGTCCGGCATCGCCAGGACCGGCGCCAACCAGCACCACTTCACCCCGGTGATCCAGCGGTTCGCTGAGCAACTGCTCGGTGGTTTCCTCTACGGCTTGCTGGTCGTTGTTCGCCAGTGACTGCGCCAGGCGGTCATTAACAAACAATTTTTCCCAGAAGCGGCGACGTTCACCCATGCTGGCAAACTGTTTTTTCACGCGGGAGCGCAGTTGCCCTGCATATTGTGCGACCTGGCCCAGATGCTGCGGCAATACGGATTCGAGTCTTTCACGCAGCAGGCGGGCAAGAACAGGGGATGTACCGCCTGAGGAGACCGCCACCATCAGCGGCGAGCGGTCGATAATGGAGGGCATGATAAAACTGGCCGCTTTTGGCGCGTCGACCACGTTGCAGAAGATACGGCGTGACTCCGCGGCGGTGCTGACGCTAAGGTTAACGGCATCGTCATCAGTAGCGGCGATAGCCAGCCAGCAGGTGTTGAGCAGGGACTCATCGAACGGTCCCTCAACCAGCGTCAGCATGCCTTCATCTGCCCATACTTTGAACTGCGGAATAAACGCCAGCGCATTAACCGTTAAACGGGCGCCAGCTTCCAGCAGTAACCGCGCTTTGCGTTCTGCGACATCACCACCGCCGACGATCAAGCAGTCGCGGTCACGTAGTTGACAAAATATAGGCAAATGATCCACGACATTACCCCTTAATTATTGGCAGCAGCCTCTGGCTGGTTGATTTTTGCCGGAGCCGGACGCTCCGATTTTGGCGTAGCATACCAATAACCCAACCCCATGAATACGACACCGGACAAAGTATTACCGAGTGTCACCCACAGAAGGTTATGACCAATTCCGGACAGGGTATAAGCCTCGCTGTGATGGCCGAACCAGGAAAGGGCAAACAGCGTCATATTGGCTACGGAGTGTTCATAGCCGGACGCGATAAACGCCAGCAGACACCACCAGATTGCAAGGAACTTCGCCGCGCCTTCGGTGCGGATTGCCATCCAGATTGCCAGGCAAACCAACCAGTTACACAGCGCGCCTTTAAAGAACAGCACTGTTGCAGGTGCGGTGGTTTTCGCCAGCGCGACCGTATGTACGATGCTGGTGTCGACCGGCAACAGACTGCCACCGCCCCAGCTATACAGCAGAGCGACAAACACAGACCCCACGAGGTTGCCGAGCCAGGTTTGCGGCAGGATCGCCCACATTTGACCGTGGCTGATGGTGCCCGCTTTCACGCCGAGCGTCAGGAACATCGTGTGTCCGGTGAACAGTTCGGAACCGGCAATAATCACCAGCGTCAATGCAATACCAAAGGTTGCACCCATCACCAGCGGGCGCACGGATGGGTCAAGCAAATTACCGAGCGTAAAAATAAGAATGATGCCGAGACCAACGTAGGCCCCTGCCATTGCTGAGCTGACCC
Organism: Citrobacter sp. C6_1; assembly: GCF_014596835.2. Lineage (NCBI taxonomy): Bacteria > Pseudomonadati > Pseudomonadota > Gammaproteobacteria > Enterobacterales > Enterobacteriaceae > Citrobacter > Citrobacter sp. C6_1. The sequence goes on from NZ_CP115031.1 coordinate 369,658, forward strand.
AGAACCCGAGCGGGTTATTTGCCGACAGGCGTGCGATGCGCGCAGCGTTAGCCGCACACTTATTGATAGTGTCTGTAAACATGTGTTGATTATCCTTGAAGTACAAAAAGAAATCGTAACCGTAGGCCGGATAAGGCATTTATGCCGCCATCCGGCAATGTGCTTTTGCAATTGCCTGATGGCGCTACGCTTATCAGGCCTACCAATAAAAGACCTACAAATACGTCAAAAAAGGGGAGGCGTTGCGCCTCCCAAAAATTCATTAACCGCGCAGTTGTACCGTGCCGTCTTTCACTCGCGCTTCGTAATGCTTCACGGAAAACTGTTCGTCTTCCATGCACAGACCGTCGCTTAAGCGAAAACGCTGTTTTTTCAGCGGACTGGCGACCCACAGCTCACCCTGATGTTCAGCAATCAACCCACGCGACAGCACGCTGGACTCAAAAAATGGGTCAATGTTGCTGATCGCAAACACCTGATCGCTGTGATACGGGCGGAAAATAGCAACCTGCTCAGTACCTAACAGGGCGCAGACGCCTGTCGCAGGCAGAATGTCATCGATTTTGCAGATGTTTTTCCACTGGCTCATGCGTTTTCCTCCACCAGAGTCACCGGAATACGTTCATAAGGCGTAGCCGGACGATGTTGTTCGCGCTCAGGTACAACCTGAACATTCGGATCGCGTTGATCGCTGTTGATAAAGTGTTTAAAGCGAACCTGTGCGGATGGCGTGTTGACCGTTTCTGTCCACTCACACACCACCGCTTCACGCAGACGAGCCATCTCTTCTTCCAGGTGCTGGTTCAGCCCCAGTTTGTCGTCGATGATGACTGATTTCAGATAGTCGATGCCGCCTTCCAGGTTATCTAACCACGGCGCAGTACGGGTCAGTTTGTCCGCAGTACGGATGTAGAACATCATAAAGCGGTCAAGGTACTTGAGCAGCGTTTCACGATCGACATCGGCCGCCAGCAGGTCTGCATGACGCGGTTTCATCCCGCCGTTGCCACAAACGTACAGGTTCCAGCCTTTCTCTGTGGCGATAATACCCACGTCTTTGCCCTGAGCTTCCGCACATTCACGGGTACAGCCGGAGACGCCGAATTTCATTTTGTGCGGGGTACGAATACCTTTGTAGCGATTTTCCAGTTCCACGCCGAAGCCGACGCTATCGCCGACGCCATAACGACACCAGGTGCTACCGACGCAGGTTTTCGCCATACGCAGTGCTTTAGCGTACGCGTGACCGGTTTCAAAGCCCGCTTCAATCAACTGACGCCAGATTTCCGGCAGGTCATCTTTCTGCGCGCCGAACAGACCAATACGCTGGGAGCCGGTAATTTTGGTGTACAGGTTAAATTCACGCGCGATACGACCGACAGCCACCAGGCCTTCCGGGGTAATTTCACCGCCCGCAGAGCGCGGGATCACGGAGTAGGTACCGTCTTTCTGGATATTGGCCAGGAAGTTGTCGTTGGTGTCCTGCAGCGGTGTATGCTGTGGTTTGAGGATGTACTCATTCCAGCAGGAGGCCAGCAGGGAGCCGACGGTGGGTTTACACACTTCGCAGCCGTAACCTTTACCGTGTTTAGCCAGCAACTCTTCGAAAGTTTTAATGCCTTCTACGCGGATCAGGTGGAACAGTTCCTGACGTGAGTACGGGAAATGTTCACACAGGTTGTTATTCACTTCGATACCCTGTTTCGCCAGTTCGGCGTTCAGGACCTGCGTCACCAGCGGGATACAACCGCCGCAGCCGGTACCGGCTTTGGTTTCGGCTTTCAGCGCCGCAACGGTGTGACAACCTTTGTTGATAGCGGCAACCAGCATGCCTTTGGTGACGTCAAAGCAGGAGCAAATCTGCGCGCTGTCCGGCAGTTTATCGACACCGATAGATGGCTTACCGCTGCCCGCGTGTGCTGGCAGAATTAGTGAATCCGGATTTTCCGGCAGTTCAATGGCGTTCAGCACCAATTGCAGCAGATTGCCGTAATCGCTGGTGTCGCCAACCAGAACCGCGCCGAGCAGGGTTTTGTTATCTTCGCTAACGATCAGGCGTTTGTAGACTTCTTTGCTTTCGTCGAGATAGACATAGCTACGTGCGCCCGGCGTGCGAGCATGCGCGTCACCGATACCGCCGACGTCAACGCCGAGCAGCTTCAGCTTGGCGCTCAGGTCCGCGCCTTCAAAGGCGTTCTCGGTTTCGAGAATATGATCCACGGCAACCTGCGCCATTTTGTATCCAGGAGCGACCAGACCATACACGCGGTTGTTCCAGCTGGCGCATTCGCCAATCGCATAGATATCCGGGTCAGATGTCTGGCAACTGTCGTTAATCACGATCCCGCCGCGCGGCGCGACGTCCAGACCGCACTGGGTTGCCAGTTTGTCGCGTGGACGAATACCGGTGGAGAAGACGATGAAATCAACTTCCAGCTCGCTGCCGTCGGCAAAACGCATGGTTTTGCGCGCTTCGGTGCCTTCCTGGACGATCTCTTTGGTGTTTTTGCTGGTGTGCACACGCACGCCCATGCTTTCAATTTTACGACGTAACTGCTCGCCACCCATATGATCCAGCTGTTCAGCCATCAGCATCGGGGCGAATTCAATCACGTGGGTTTCCACGCCGAGGTTTTTCAGGGCACCAGCGGCTTCCAGACCCAGCAGGCCTCCACCGACAACGGCGCCGCGTTTGCTACGGCGCGCGCAAGACTCAATAGCGTTGAGGTCTTCAATGGTACGGTAAACGAAGCAGTCCTGGGTTTCGGAACCTTTAATCGGTGGGATCCACGGATAGGAACCGGTCGCCATGATCAGCTTGTCATAATAGACCGTACGACCCGCGCTGGAGTGGATTACCTTCTCCTGGCGGTTGATGGTAATTGCACGCTCGCCCACTAATACCTTAACGCCGTGCTTCTCGTAGAACCCTTCACGCACCAGAGAAAGCTCTTCGGCGGTGTGGTGGGAGAAGTAGGAAGACAGGTGTACACGGTCGTACGCTTTGCGGGGTTCTTCACAGAAGACGGTAATATCAAAATTGGCAGCGTCGGATTTATCAAGAAGATCCTCAATAAAGCGATGGCCGACCATACCATTACCGATAATAGCGAGTCTGACTTTGCTCATTTTTGCCTCGATTTCTTTTCTATTACTGCCTACCTTAACGATTCAGCAACCGCGCTTATTGATACAAATCAAATTCGGCCTTATATACTCCTTAAGAGGTATATAACTGATTTGTCAGCATTTTTATAAGTTACGGAATTAACTGGCTTTTCGTGTTTGTATAAAAAGCGTACAATTTAAGGGGTTTTGGGGGGGAATAAGGCGCGAGAATATGCCGGATGGCGGCGTTGCCTTATCCGGCCTACGAACAGTTGCTCTTGTAGGCCGGATAAGATGCGTTAGCATCGCCATCCGGCAGTGAGATTAATGCGTGGCTGGCGCGTTATGCTGGCGATGACGCGTGACGAACCCAAGAATAAAGCACATCACGAATACGACGGCATACAAACCGTTCGCCGTCTGCAATGCCGCCAGCGGGCCGCTGTGGGCCACGATAGGGCCGGTGACCACGAAGGTGAGCATAGTACCGATAGTGCCGCAGGTCAGAACGAAGTTAACCAGTTTTGGTGAGGCGACCTTCGTCTGCTGTGAGCCGAGGGTAATAATGGTGGTATAAATCGCGCTGGAGAAGAAGCCCAGCGTCAGAATGAACCACGGCATATGTTCCGGCGTACCGGTGATGAACAGATACATCAGAACGGTGGCCAGACCTGCCAGTACGGTCAGGATGCGCTGCAGATCGAAGAATCGCAGGATAAAGCTAAACGCCCACATGCCAACCATGTAAGACATCCAGAAGTCGCTGACCAGTTTACCCGCATCGTTCAGGCTCATGCCCAGGCTTTTAGCGTATTCTGGTACCCAGGAGATAAAGCCCAACTGACCGAGGATGTAGCACAGTGCGGCGATCGCCAGGAACAGCACGCCAATCCCCCATTTTTCTTTCACTACCGGCGCGTCCTGTTGCTGTGCGTGTTTACCCAACGCCGGGAATTCGCAGCCAAAGGTCAGCAGGAAAATGGCGACATAGACCAGGCCGATGCAGGCATAGACCCAATACCACTCGATGCTGCGTGCTAACAGATACGCTGCCACCATCGGGAAAATCATGCCCGCCATGCTGAAGAAGGAGTCGGTAAACAGCAGGCGGGAACCGCGCTGGCGACCTTCGTACATCTGGGTCACCAGGAATGTACCAATCGACATGGTGATACCACTCACCACACCCAGTACAAACATGGCGGCAGAGAACAAGGCCAGGCTATGGCTGAACATCAGCCCGGCGACTGCCAGGACCATCAGGATGAAGCCAAAGCGCAGTTGGGTTTTCAGTGGCACAATTTCCATCAGCCATGCATTCAGAAAGATAGAGATCAGAATGCCGGCATTCAGGAAGGTGAAAGTGTTACTCATACTGGAAACCGGCAAATGGAAATAGTCTGCGATGTTTCCCATCACCATCCCGGTGACAATGACCAACGCACCTGTCAGGGCGTAGGAGAGAAAGCTAATCCATGTGAGCTTAATGCGATTGCTGTTAGTCATGACTGGCCTGTATAGAAGTGTAAGGCGCATTGACTGCGCCGTGAGCGGGCAGATTTTAGGCGCTTTTGTGATGTATTTAAATATTTATTAGCAATGACTTGGTTTATTACATTTTTGTATGTGATCTAAATCACATTGAGTCATGCGGCAGTAAGGTTACATTTGTTTCAAGTACGTAAAATTAGGTAAAGGGATGGCCTTGTCCTTGAAGGCTCTTTAGAATCAATTCACTTGCTTCATTTCTGCTCTTGTTAAGGAATTCTCATGCTCAAATCGACTCTGGCGGCTGTTGCAGCTGTTCTCGCTCTTTCTGCTCTCTCTCCCGCAGCACTGGCAGCAAAAGGGGACCCGCATGTCCTGCTGACAACGTCTGCCGGTAACATTGAGCTGGAGCTGAACAGTCAGAAAGCCCCGGTTTCAGTGCAAAACTTTGTCGATTATGTCAACAGCGGTTTCTATAACAACACCACGTTCCACCGTGTGATCCCGGGTTTTATGGTGCAGGGCGGTGGTTTTACCGAGCAGATGCAGCAGAAGAAACCTAACCCGCCAATCAAGAATGAAGCCGATAACGGGCTGCGTAATACCCGTGGCACGATTGCTATGGCGCGCACTGCAGATAAAGACAGCGCGACCAGCCAGTTCTTTATCAATATTGCAGACAACGCTTTCCTCGATCATGGCCAGCGTGATTTTGGTTACGCCGTCTTTGGTAAAGTTGTGAAAGGTATGGATGTCGCAGATAAGATCTCTCAGGTTCAGACCCATGATGTGGGTCCTTACCAGAATGTTCCGTCAAAACCGATTGTTATCCTTTCTGCCAAAGTCCTGCCGTAATCGTATTTTGCGCGGGCAGCGCTTGCCCGCGTTCTCTCCCTTCTCTGCGTAACCCGAAATTGCTGCTTATACTTGTGGCAAGTGTCGGCTCATTCAGGGAGGTCACGTGAAAAAACTCACCGATAAACAAAAGTCCAGGATCTGGGAACAACGGCGAAACGCCAATTTCCAGGCCAGTCGGCGGCTGGAAGGCGTGGATATTCCACGAGTTACCCTGAGCGCTGAAGATGCGCTGGCGCGTGTTGAAGTGTTGAGGAGGCACTATGAGCGATAAATTCGGTGATGGACGTGACCCCTATTTGTATCCGGGCCTGAATGTCATGCGTAACCGCCTGGGAATTCACCAGGCACAGCGTCTGGCGCAGGCAGCTTATGAGTTGACGGCATTGCGCGCGGCCACTATCGAATTGGGCCCGCTTAAACGAGGTTTGCCGCATCTGTGCGCTATTCATCGCCAACTCTATCGGGACATTTTTGACTGGGCGGGACATCTGCGAGAAGTCGATATTTACCAGGGTGATACCCGTTTTTGCCATTTCGCTTATATCGAGAAAGAGGGCAATGCGCTGATGCAGGACCTGGAAGACGAGTCCTGGCTGGTGGGGTTATCGGAAGACAAGTTTGTCGACCGCCTCGCACACTACTACTGTGAAATTAACGTGCTACACCCGTTTCGCATCGGCAGTGGTCTGGCGCAGCGTATTTTCTTCGAACAGTTGGCGATTCATGCCGGGTATATACTCAACTGGGAGGGCATCCAGGTTGAGGAGTGGAACCAGGCAAATCAAAGCGGCGCCATGGGGGACCTGTCCGCACTGCAGGCGATATTTCGTAAAGTGGTAAGCGAAGCCCTGGAAACTGAGTAGAATAGCGCGGTTCTTCTGTACCGGAGCCGCCATGATCCTGCTTATCGATAACTACGATTCTTTTACCTGGAACCTGTATCAATACTTCTGCGAACTGGGCGCAGATGTTCTTGTCAGACGCAATGACGCGCTGACGCTGGCGCAAATTGATGCGCTGAATCCGCAGAAAATCGTCATTTCCCCGGGGCCATGCACGCCGGATGATGCGGGCATCTCGCTGGATGTCATTCGCCATTATGCGGGTAAGATCCCTCTGCTGGGCGTTTGTCTGGGCCATCAGGCGATGGCGCAGGCCTTTGGCGCGACCGTTGTACGGGCGGCGAAAGTGATGCATGGTAAAACGTCGCCGATTACGCATAACGGGCAGGGCGTTTTTCAGGGATTGGCAAACCCGCTAACGGTGACGCGCTACCATTCGTTGGTGGTCGCACCTCAGACGTTGCCTGAGTGCTTTGAAGTGACTGCGTGGAGTGAAACGCAGGAGATCATGGGTATTCGCCACCGGGAGTGGGATATGGAGGGGGTGCAGTTTCACCCGGAGAGTATTCTCAGCGAACAGGGGCATCAGCTGCTGGCTAATTTCCTCAACCGGTGATTTGTGGTTGCTATTCAGTGATTTTTTATTCATATTTTGTGATTATAATTTCACTAACATTTCTGCTTAACAGGGTGGCAATGACATGGCAACTGAACAAACTGCAATTACGCGCGCAACATTCGATGAAGTAATTCTGCCGATTTATGCACCGGCAGAGTTTATTCCGGTAAAGGGGAAAGGAAGTCGAATCTGGGATCAACAGGGTAAAGAGTACGTTGATTTCGCGGGCGGCATTGCAGTTACCGCGTTAGGGCATTGCCATCCGGTACTGGTTGAGGCGTTAAAAACCCAGGGTGAAACCCTCTGGCATACCAGCAACGTTTTCACCAACGAACCGGCGTTACGCTTAGGTCGTAAACTCATTGATGCGACTTTCGCCGAGCGCGTACTGTTCATGAACTCCGGTACCGAAGCTAACGAAACCGCCTTTAAGCTGGCGCGCCACTATGCCTGCGTGCGTCATAGCCCGTTCAAAACCAAAATCATTGCCTTCCATAACGCGTTTCACGGCCGCTCGCTGTTTACCGTATCCGTCGGCGGGCAGCCGAAATATTCCGACGGCTTTGGACCAAAGCCGGCAGATATCATCCATGTACCGTTTAACGATCTGCATGCGGTCAAAGCGGTGATGGACGATCACACCTGCGCGGTGGTGGTTGAGCCAATTCAGGGGGAGGGCGGCGTTACTGCGGCAACGCCGGAATTCCTGCAAGGTTTGCGCGAACTCTGCGATCAGCACCAGGCGTTGTTGGTATTTGATGAGGTGCAGAGCGGGATGGGGCGTACCGGCGATTTGTTTGCCTATATGCACTACGGCGTGACGCCGGATATCCTCACCAGCGCTAAGGCTCTTGGCGGCGGCTTCCCGGTGAGCGCGGTACTGACGACGCTGGAGATAGCCTCCGCATTCCATGTTGGCTCGCATGGTTCGACCTACGGTGGTAACCCATTGGCCTGCGCGGTTGCGGGAGCGGCGTTTGATATCATCAACACGCCGGAAGTGCTGGAAGGTATTCAGGCCAAACGCCAGGCGTTTGTGCAGCATTTGCAGAAAATTGATCAGCAGTTTGATATTTTCAGCGATATTCGCGGCATGGGACTGTTGATTGGCGCTGAGTTGAAGCCGCAGTTTAAAGGCCATGCGCGTGATTTCTTGTACGCCGCGGCGAATGAAGGGGTGATGGTGCTGAACGCCGGACCGGACGTGATGCGTTTCGCGCCGTCGCTGGTGGTGGAGCAGACCGATATTGATGAAGGGATGCAGCGCTTCGCGCAGGCCGTGGCGAAAGTGGTGGGTTGACGGATTGCCGGATGGCGCTACGCTTATCCGGCCTACGAATCACACCTTACTCTGTAGGGCGGATAAGGCGTTTACGCCGCCATCCGGCAAATCTCTTAACCCTTCATATCCCGCAACCGGCGGCTCAGCCAGATCCCATGGTGCGGTCGCTGACGCCATGCTACCGACGAAATGGTGTGCATGGTATTCAGATGCCCCAATATCCGCTGTAGATGCTGCTCAAGGGTGCTTAAAGGCCCATGGGACAGCATCTCTGGCGCCTCAAGAATGTTCACATCGCCGGAGCTTCCGGGGCCGTCATATTCCAGCCGCTGCTGGCAGCGCTGGATCGCAATTTCGCAGGATTCCAGATATCGCTGCGCCAGATCCGGCGTCAGCATCGTGTGCTCCCTTGCCAGGGTAGTCATTGCATTGATGTGCTCGACGATGAACTGACTGTGCGTAACCCACAGTTTCATATCTGCCAGATAGTGCGAGTTGAATCCGGGCTCCTGCATCGCCTGGTTCAGTGAGTTGAACAGCGTGTTATGCGCCTGGTTGACCCGCATGCGTTGATACGCCAGCGGCGTGGCCTGCGGATCGTTGCTGAGGATCAGGCGAATGGCCTCCTGATCGGCTTCTAACGCATCGTGGGCGTTTTTACGCAACAAACCGCTCTGCCACTGCGGCCACAGCCAGAGCGTACCGCCAAAGGCGATCAAACAGCCGATCACGGTGTCGACAAACCGCGGCACGATAAACTGCTCCCCATTCAACGTGAGTAACTGTAGGGTATATACCGCCGTAACCGTAAAGCCGACGGTAGCCCAGCCGTAGTTTTTGCGGATGGTCAGATAACTCACCAGGGTTATCAGCAGCATGCCTGCCAGCGTGTAACCTTCCTGAATATGAAAGTGCAGCGTAACACCTGCAATCACCAGGCCGACAAGCGTGCCCACCGAGCGGTGTAAAATACGCACCCGGGTTGCCCCGTAGCCATTTTGCGTGACGAACAGGATTGTCATCAAAATCCAGTAGGGTTTGGGCAGGTGTAAGGCGCTGCCCATCAGGCTGGCAATGCTCAACATGACGCTGATGCGTCCGGCATTACGCAGCGCCGGGGATTTCAATGACAGGTAGCTTTTCAGGGCAGGGATCAGCGGCAGCCGACGCTGCTTGTCAGCCATTAAATCCCGTGCATACAGCGGGCGCTGGGTGCGTAGCACGCGGGCAATACGGCTGAAGTGCCAGTAGCAAAATTGTCCTACCGGATTGTCCGGATGCTGGTTGGCGATTTTTTCCAGCGTGCCAATTTGTTTATCCATTGAAAAACGCGTCGGCAAGCGGTGATACAAAATGTCATCAGCCAGAACGCGAAGGCGTTCGGCGACGGTGCGCGCATTCCAGCGAATCACCTGTTCGGCGTGGCTACGTTCGACCAGCTTTTGCACCTCTTCCGGCTGGTGGAGGCTAACGGAAATATGTTCCTGTAGATCGAGCGCCTCCTGAAAGGCACGTAGCAGGCGCTTATAATCGTTGTTGCGATGTGCCGACAGCATATGCATTTGCTGATAGCACTGGGTAATCAAATCCACCGCTTTTTGTTGGCGCACCAGTAGGGGAGGCAGCGCTTTTTCGGGATCGGCATGCTGGGTCAGCAGGCTGTACTTGGCCTCACAGTAATCGGCTAATTCGCGGTACAACAAACTGAGCGATTCGCGCAGCGGCTGCTCGCGCCACATCCAGAACCAGAACCAGTTGAACAGGCCGTACCATACTGTCCCCAGCGCATAGATCAGCAGTGGCTCCCAGACGGGCATGTTGCCGGCCAGACTCAGTGTGAAAATCGCCGCGATCAGCGAGGCGGGCAGAAGTCGCGCATGTAACGGGCTTAGCTCGGCGGTCACACCGAGAATCAGCGTCAGGCCGGTGAGGATCAGCGGCAGCGGTATAGTCTGTGCCAGCAGTAACTGCATAATCAGGCTGCAGCCGGCAAACAGCGACGCGCCTATAACCAAACGTTTGAAAAAGCGCTTATGCGGGGTATCAAGACCGGCAATATTGCAGCAGGCAGGGACGAGGGAGAATAAGAGCCCCAGATGAAGCTGACCGATGATCAGACCGACAGCCACAGGTAAACATAGCACCAGCGTCTGTCGTAGTGCGTAGTTGATCTCGGGGTGATAAATCAGTCTTCGCCACATCGGAGCAAACAAAAATGGCGCATTACTACGTAACACGCCATGTCGATGGGATTAACGCGTGCCGTAGACGACGATGGTCTTACCATGCGCGGAGATCAGATTCTGATCTTCCAGCATTTTCAGGATACGACCAACGGTTTCACGGGAACAGCCAACGATCTGGCCAATTTCCTGACGGGTGATTTTAATCTGCATGCCGTCCGGGTGGGTCATTGCGTCAGGCTGTTTCGCCAGATTCAGCAGAGTCTGGGCGATACGACCAGTTACGTCGAGGAAGGCAAGGTTGCCTACTTTTTCAGACGTTACCTGCAGACGACGAGCCATCTGAGAAGACAGACGCATCAGAATATCTGGGTTGACCTGGATTAATTGGCGAAATTTTTTGTAGGAAATTTCAGCGACTTCACATGCGGTTTTGGCACGTACCCAGGCGCTACGTTCCTGGCCTTCTTCGAAGAGGCCTAATTCACCAATAAAATCGCCCTGATTCAGATAAGAGAGGATCATTTCTTTCCCTTCTTCATCTTTGATCAGCACTGCCACTGAGCCTTTAACGATGTAATACAACGTTTCCGCTTTTTCACCCTGGTGAATCAGCGTGCTCTTCGATGGGTACTTATGAATATGGCAATGAGACAAGAACCATTCGAGAGTCGGGTCTGTTTGCGGTTTGCCAAGCACCATGCGCGGTTATCCTCTGTTATAAGCTGTCTCCAGAGCCAAAAAACAACCTGTCTCTGGGTTTGCAAAAATGTGCTTCCCGCTACCTGGGAAGGGGGCTGTCAATACGTGCGACGGCCTGTAATGTGATGTCCTCTGCATACATGCAATGCGTCAATGTATTACTGTAGCATCCTGACTGTTTTAGCATAGCTTTCGCCGTGTGTCTCCTGGTGTCTCGCTTCAGCATGACGCAGGTCGCCTTCCGTTGCGAGAATTGTTATGTACGCGTAATCTGTCAGGAAAATTGAAACATTGGAGTTACGAAATATGCAAGCGCGTGTAAAGTGGGTTGAGGGGCTAACCTTCCTCGGTGAGTCCGCCTCAGGCCACCAAATTTTGATGGACGGTAACTCTGGTGATAAAGCGCCGAGTCCGATGGAGATGGTGTTAATGGCGGCAGGGGGGTGTAGCGCCATTGATGTGGTGTCGATCCTGCAAAAGGGTCGTCAGGATGTCACCAACTGCGAAGTGAAGCTCACCTCTGAGCGTCGTGAAGAAGCGCCGCGTCTGTTTACCCACATTAACCTGCATTTCATCGTAACGGGTCGCGACCTGAAAGATGCTTCCGTCGCGCGTGCGGTAGATCTTTCGGCGGAAAAATATTGCTCCGTGGCGCTGATGCTGGAAAAGGCGGTGAATATCACCCATTCCTATGAAGTGGTTGCCGCGTAATTGCTGATGCCGGATGGCGGCGTTGCCTTATCCGGCCTACAGGGTGATGTTGAGTCGTAGGCCCGATAAGCGAAGCGCCATCGGGCGCTTTCCACATATCACTCTATCTTTTTGCCTTCCATCAGTCGCTGGACCAGCGGCAGCATAATCAATTCCATCGCCAGACCCATTTTTCCGCCCGGTACGACCAACGTATTGATATGCGAAATGAATGAGCCCTGCAGCATCGCCAGTAGCCACGGGAAGTCGATCCCTTCCAGATTACGAAAATGAATCACGACAAAGCTTTCATCGAGTGACGGAATGCTCTTGGCGGCAAAGGGATTAGAGGTGTCGACGGTCGGTACGCGCTGGAAGTTGATATGCGTACGGGAAAACTGTGGCGTGATGTAATTGATGTAATCGTCCATTGAGCGCACCACCGAATCCATCACCGCTTCGCGCGAGTGTCCACGCTCGCTGGTATCGCGGGTCAGCTTCTGGATCCACTCCAGGTTGACGATCGGCACCACGCCAACCAGCAGATCGACATGCCGCGCCACATTTTGTTGCGGGGTTACTACGCCGCCGTGAAGTCCCTCATAGAACAGGACATCCGTCGGTTCAGGCAGCGGCTGCCAGGGCGTGAATGTCCCCGGAACCTGATTCCACGGTACGGCCTCATCATAGGTGTGCAGGTATTTACGCGACTGACCTTTGCCCGTCTGGCCGTATTCAATGAAGGTTTGCTCCAGCAGACCGAAGTCGTTAGCTTCGGGGCCGAAGTAGCTGATATGCCGCCCGGCATCGCGTGCTTTGCGAATCGCCATGTCCATCTCCGGACGGGTATAGCGGTGAAAACTGTCACCTTCCACCTCGGCGGCGCGCAGATTTAACTGTGCGAAAATTTTACGAAACGCGAGGCTGGTGGTGGTGGTCCCCGCGCCGCTGGATCCTGTTACCGCAATCACCGGATGTTTGGCAGACATAACAACTCCATAAACAGGTTGGTTTTTTATTATAGTCAGCCGTCGACAACCGATTATTCGCGAAACTGTTTCCGCGGCATAATGTTGACCGTTTCATGCAGTTCTGACCATACCAGGATGGCTTCGCCAGATTGTAACTGGCGTCTGACGTCGGCGACTTTTTGTTCGAGCGAGCGTTCATGTTCACCATAATCGGTGCCTTCGCGCAAGACAAAGCTTTCAATCAGGTTGTCCAGCGCGTCCGGGGAGATGTCTTGCCAGGGAATCATCATGATGATGCCTCCAGATATGTTGTCAGCCAGTCGGGAATACGGGATTCCAGCCACATCTCAGGGCGACGTAACGTGCCGCCAATAAATCCGACGTGTCCACCGTGCTCGGTGAGTTGATACTCCACCTGCGGGGGCAGATTCTCGGGTTGCGGGATGACATGACTATCCATAAACGGATCGTCTTTGGCATGGATAATCAGCGTCGGTTTGGCGATCCGATTCAACAGTGGCATGGCGCTGCACTGACGATAGTAATCTATAGCGTCAGCAAAACCGTGGATTTTAGCTGTGATCAAATCGTCGAAATCGCGAATACGGCGCAGGGATTTTAATTGCGCGAGGCTCACCGGCAGCGACCCCGGGTAGGCTTCCAGTTTCCGTGAGGCGTTGGCTTTCAGCAGATTGAGCAGGTAGCGCTGGTAGACGCGGGAGAAACCTTTCTCCATGTGATAACTACAGGCTTCCAGCACAAACGGTGCAGAGACGATAACTGCCGCATCAATGGGGATCGTGTTCCCTTCTTTTGCCAGCAGGCAGGCCAGCATGTTTCCACCGAGCGAATAACCTACTGCAGCGGTGGGTACACGACCGAACTCACGCTCCAGCCAGTTTAAAAACCAGGTGCCGTCTTCTGTTTCACCGGAGTGATAAATACGGTTCAGACGATTGGGTTCGCCGCTACAGCCACGGAAATGCATCACCACACCCAGCCAGCCGCGCTTTTGCGCCGCCTCAATCAGTCCGTGGGCGTAGGGGCTGTTCAGACTGCCTTCCAGACCGTGAAAAACCACCAGACGTGGCTTGTGTTTCGCCTGTTGCGGATCTTCACTCCACGCCAGATCGACAAAGTCACCGTCAGGCAATTCCAGACGCTGCCAGTGGGCATTGAACTTCACCTTGCGGCGAATTAAACGCGGCAGCATCGTCTGCAGATGGCGGTTACTGATACCGCGCATTGGGCGGAAATCTCGCGAATCGCCGATAGGTGGGGTCATTTCTGTGGACGTGATTTCAACCATAACACCAGAGCAATTAATAATCGGAAAGAATAACTATACCGCGCGCAGCGCGTGCGGGTTAGCCAATATGTGATTTTGTGCTTATTCGGCCAGCATCTGCTCAAGCTGTTCCTGCGCGTCCAGCCAGGCCATTTCACACTCTTCCAGCCCGGACTTCGCGCTTGCCTGTTGCTGCAAACACGCCGTGAGTTCGGCCTTGCGGTTTTGATCGTACAGTTCGCTGTCGCCAAGTTTCTCTTCCGCCTGCGCCAGCTGTGCGTGCAATTTCTCCATCTCTTTTTCCAGACGAGTGATCTCTTTACGCAGCGGTTGCGTCAGGGTGCGCAGTTCAGCTTCACGACGCTTCTGGTCTTTACGCGCCTGGGCGCTGTTAACGCTCTCTTTCGCCGGTTCGTCGCCCTGGCTTTCCTGTTTTTGCACATCGCTCAGCCACTGCTGATAATCCTCCAAATCGCCGTCAAACGGCTCGACTTTCTTGTCGTGCACCAGATAGAGGTCGTCGGTGGTGGAGCGAATCAGGTGACGGTCGTGCGAAACCACGACCAGTGCGCCTTCGAAATCGATCAGCGCTTCGGTCAGCGCCTGGCGCATATCCAAATCCAGGTGGTTGGTCGGTTCATCGAGCAGCAGCAGGTTCGGGCGTTGCCAGACGATCAGCGCCAGCACCAGACGTGCTTTTTCGCCACCGGAGAAGCGGCGGGTTTCTTCGCTGACTTTATCGCCCTCGAAGCCGAATCCACCGAGGTAATCACGCAGTTTCTGTTCGAGCTCTTGTGGCGCCATTCGTGCCAGGTGCTGAATGGGGGATTCATCAGCGCGCAAAAATTCCAACTGGTGCTGTGCGAAGTAACCCAGTTTGATGCCCTTCGCCAGACCAATCTCGCCGCTGATGGGAGCCAGTTCGCCAGCCAGCAGCTTGATCAACGTTGATTTACCCGCACCGTTACGACCGAGCAGGCCGATGCGGGATCCCGGCACCAGATTCAGTTTGATCGAATCGAGAATGACGCGATCGCCGTAGCCAGCGCTGACTTTTTCCATCTTCAACAGCGGGTTTGGCAGGCTTTCCGGCTCACGGAAGCTAAAGTGGAACGGGTTATCCACGTGCGCTGGGGCAATCAGCTCCATGCGTTCCAGCATTTTGATACGGCTCTGCGCCTGCTTTGCTTTCGTTGCTTTAGCGCGGAAACGATCGATATAGCTTTGCAGATGCGCCACACGCTCCTGCTGGCTTTCGTACATGGCCTGTTGCTGCGCGAGGCGGGTTGCACGCTGGATTTCAAACGCGCTGTAGTTGCCGGTGTACTCGAACATGGTTTGTTGTTCGATATGGATAATTTTATCCACCACCGGGTCGAGGAAATCCCGGTCGTGGGAAATCAAAATCAGCGTGCCCTGATAGCTTTTCAACCATCTTTCCAGCCAGATTACCGCATCGAGATCGAGGTGGTTGGTTGGTTCATCAAGCAGTAGCAAATCTGAACGGCAAATCAGCGCCTGGGCCAGGTTGAGACGCATACGCCAGCCACCAGAGAAATCGCTGACCGGGCGTTCGAGCTGCTCGTTAGAGAAACCGAGACCGTGCAGCAGGCTGGCCGCGCGTGAGCGAATGGTCCAGGCGTCTATGGCGTCCAGCTTTCCGTGTACGGTGGCAATGGCGTGCCCATCGTTACGTTCGTTGGCATCGTTTAGCTGGGCTTCCAGTTGGCGATATTCGCGGTCGCCATCAATCACGTATTCCAGCGCAGGCTGTGGTAACGCAGGTGTTTCCTGATTCACCCATGCGAGTTGCCAGTTTCCCGGGAACGTAAATCCGCCGGCGTCAGCGCTGATTTCATTTTTCAGCAATGCCAGCAGGGTAGATTTACCGCAGCCATTTTTACCCACCAGGCCAACCTTCTGCCCTGGATTAATGGTGGCCGTGGCATTGTCCAGCAAGACGCGCACGCCGCGACGAATTTGTAACGATGAGAAAACAATCATAAGGCGCCGTATGTTCAGACTATGTTAATTTATCATTATGATAATGTAATGTGTGGGCCGTTTGCCGCACCGAGGCGCAATGGTAGCCCAAAACGCCGAAAATAGACAAAAGACAAAACCGGGAGGGGGATGATGTCCCAGCCAGCGAAAGTGTTGCTGCTGTATGCCCATCCGGAATCTCAGGACTCGGTCGCGAACCGGGTTCTGCTTAAACCGGCCATGCAGCTCAGTAATGTTACCGTGCACGATCTTTACGCGCACTATCCCGATTTTTTTATCGATATTTCTCACGAGCAGGAACTGCTGCGTGAGCATGACGTGATTGTTTTTCAGCATCCGCTCTATACCTATAGCTGCCCGGCCCTGCTAAAGGAGTGGCTTGACCGCGTACTGAGCCGTGGGTTTGCCAGTGGCCCCGGGGGGAACCAACTGGCGGGAAAGTATTGGCGGAGTGTGATCACCACTGGTGAACCGGAAAGTGCGTATCGGTATGACGCGCTGAACCGCTATCCGATGAGTGATGTGCTACGTCCTTTTGAGCTGACGGCAGGAATGTGCCGGATGCACTGGATGAGCCCCATCATCGTTTACTGGGCCAGACGGCAAACGAAGCAGGCGCTGGACAGCCATGCGAAAGCGTATGGTGACTGGCTGGCGAATCCGATTCCAGTGGGAGGCCGCTGATGGAAGGTTCTGATTTATTGACTGCGGGAGTGCTATTCCTTTTCGCGGCGGTGGCTGCGGTGCCGTTGGCATCGCGGCTGGGTATTGGACCGGTGTTGGGTTATTTGCTGGCGGGGATCGCGATTGGCCCATGGGGACTTGGATTCATCAGTGACGTGGATGAAATTCTGCATTTCTCCGAGCTGGGCGTGGTCTTCCTGATGTTCATCATTGGGCTGGAACTTAACCCGGCCAAACTATGGCAATTGCGGCGTTCAATTTTTGGTGTCGGTGCCGCGCAGGTGTTACTTAGCGCGCTTGTCCTGGCAGGGTTATTGATGCTCACTGACTTTTCCTGGCAGGCGGCGGTAGTCGGTGGGATTGGTTTGGCGATGTCATCGACGGCAATGGCGTTACAGCTGATGCGGGAAAAGGGGATGAACCGCAGCGAATCCGGACAACTGGGCTTTTCGGTGCTGTTGTTCCAGGATTTGGCGGTGATCCCTGCGTTGGCGCTGGTTCCGCTGTTAGCAGGATCAGCCGATGAACATTTTGACTGGATCAAAGTGGGCATGAAAGTGTTGGCTTTTGCTGGCATGTTGATTGGCGGACGCTATCTGCTGCGTCCTGTATTTCGCTTTATTGCGGGGTCCGGCGTGCGGGAAGTGTTTACTGCGGCCACATTGCTACTGGTATTGGGCTCTGCGTTATTCATGGATGCGCTGGGCCTGTCGATGGCGCTGGGAACGTTTATTGCGGGCGTGCTGCTGGCAGAAAGCGAATATCGACATGAACTGGAAACGGCGATTGATCCCTTTAAAGGGCTTTTGCTCGGGTTATTTTTCATCTCGGTGGGGATGTCACTTAACCTTGGCGTGCTTTATACCCATATTTTGTGGGTAGTGGCGAGCGTGATAGTACTGGTCATTGTGAAGACGCTGGTGCTGTATGTACTGGCGCGGCTGAACGGCATGAGAAGCTCGGAGCGGATGCAATTTGCGGGGGTGCTAAGCCAGGGCGGAGAATTTGCCTTCGTGCTGTTTTCAACAGCATCTTCCCAGCGGTTGTTTCAGGGCGATCAAATGGCACTTTTGCTGGTGACTGTCACGTTGTCGATGATGACCACGCCACTGCTGATGAAGCTGATTGATAAATGGCTCTCCCACCAGTTTAACGGTCCGGAAGAAGAAGATGAAAAACCCTGGGTGGAAGATGATAAACCGCAGGTGATTGTGGTGGGCTTCGGGCGGTTCGGTCAGGTTATTGGACGCCTGTTGATGGCCAATAAAATGCGTATTACCGTCCTGGAGCGGGATATCAGTGCGGTGAATCTGATGCGTAAATATGGCTATAAAGTCTATTACGGTGACGCCACGCAGGTGGAGCTTTTACGTTCCGCTGGCGCAGAGGCGGCGCAGTCTATTGTGATCACCTGCAATGAACCTGAAGACACGATGAAGCTGGTGGAATTGTGCCAACAACATTTTCCGCATTTGCATATTCTTGCGCGTGCGCGCGGACGTGTAGAGGCGCATGAGCTATTACAGGCCGGTGTCACGCAGTTTTCCCGTGAAACCTTCTCGAGCGCACTGGAACTGGGGCGCAAAGCGCTGGTGTCGTTGGGGATGCATCCGCATCAGGCGCAGCGTGCCCAGTTGCATTTTCGTCGACTCGATATGCACATGCTACGGGAATTGATCCCGATGCACACCGATACGGTGCAAATCTCTCGAGCCAGAGAGGCCCGCCGTGAGCTGGAGGAGATTTTTCAGCGGGAGATGCAGAATGAACGGCGCCAGTTGGATGGCTGGGATGAATTTGAGTAGAGGATAACCATGGCAATTCGTAAACGTTTTATTGCAGGTGCAAAATGTCCGTCCTGCCAGGCGCAGGATTCGCTGGCGATGTGGCGTGAAAATAATATCGATATTGTTGAGTGTGTTAAGTGCGGTCATCAGATGCGTGAGGCCGATAAAGAGGCGCGCGAGCACGTTCGCAAAGAAGAGCAAGTGATCGGGATTTTTCATCCGGACTAGCGATATGCCGCAGCTTTTTTTAAGCTAGAGGGTACACAGGTGCAGAATTCCGCTACAATCTGCGCCACTATTCTTTCCACGCTCAGGAGATATCATGAAAGTAGCAAAGGACCTGGTGGTCAGCCTGGCCTATCAGGTACGTACAGAAGACGGTGTGTTGGTTGATGAGTCTCCGGTGAGTGCACCGCTGGACTACCTGCATGGTCACGGTTCCCTGATCTCTGGCCTGGAAACAGCGCTGGACGGTCATGAAGTTGGCGATAAATTCGATGTTGCTGTAGGCGCAAACGACGCTTACGGTCAGTATGATGAAAATCTGGTGCAGCGCGTTCCTAAAGACGTCTTCATGGGCGTTGACGAACTGCAGGTTGGCATGCGTTTCCTGGCTGAAACTGACCAGGGGCCGGTACCGGTAGAAATTACCGAAGTGGAAGACGACCACGTTGTGGTTGACGGTAACCACATGCTGGCTGGCCAGAATCTGAAATTCAACGTCGAAGTTGTCGCGATCCGTGAAGCGACCGAAGAAGAACTGGCTCATGGCCACGTTCACGGTGCGCACGGCCACGACCACGATCATGACCACGGTCATGACGGTTGCTGCGGTGGTCACGGTCACGACCATGGTCACGAGCACGGCGGCGAAGGCTGCTGCGGCGGTGGCGGTAAAGGTAACGGCGGCGGCTGCGGTTGCCACTAAGCCGTATGTTTGCCTGATGGCGCTGCGCTTATCAGGCCTACGGTAGGTCGGATAAGGCGTTTACGTCGTCATCGGGCACAAAAAAAGCGGGAATATCCCGCTTTTTTTACGTCTCAATAATGTGGCGGCGGGGTCTCTTCAGACTGTGACGCGATATGAGACGGCTGAGTGGCTTTGAGCTTTTCTGTCAGCAGACGCAGATGGTCGCGCAGTTTGGCCATTTCCAGTTCATGCGCGGTCACGGTTACGTTCAGCTCTTCAATGGTTATTTCCTGAAACGCCAGGCGACTCTCCAGCTCAGCCAGGCGAGTTTCCATCGTAGTATCCTGCATGATTCACCTCTTCTGTTTTTCTCCGGCAGATCGCGGACTGCGGCGAATTCTACTTAACTTTGCCTGTTTGCACAGCACACAATCTTCGGTCACGAAACTAATTTAAACAAAAAGAGTCTGAAAAGTGGTGATAATAGGGCGTGCCTGTATGTTGATTTGTTCTGCAACGCTTTATAGTACATTTTTATGTTAGTTAACCCTGGGGTGAGATGCCCCGGCCCTGGAGAGATGGATGAAATCACTGTTTAAAGTAACGCTGCTGGCGACCACAATGGCCGTTGCACTGCATGCCCCGATCACCTTCGCTGCTGATGCTGCGAAACCAGCCGCTACCGCTGACAGCAAAGCAGCATTCAAAAATGACGACCAAAAAGCCGCTTACGCGCTGGGCGCGTCCCTGGGTCGTTATATGGAAAACTCCCTGAAAGAACAGGAAAAACTGGGCATCAAACTGGATAAAGATCAGTTGATCGCGGGTGTTCAGGATGCGTTTGCAGATAAGAGCAAACTGTCTGACCAGGAAATCGAACAAACTCTGCAGGCATTTGAAGCGCGCGTGAAGAGCTCCGCTCAGGCAAAAATGGAAAAAGACGCGGCTGACAACGAAGCCAAAGGTAAAGTATACCGCGAGAAATTTGCTAAAGAGAAAGGCGTTAAAACCTCTGCCACTGGCCTGGTCTACAAAGTGGAGAAAGAAGGTACCGGTGCCGCTCCGAAAGACAGCGATACGGTGGTCGTGAACTACAAAGGCACGCTGATCGATGGTAAAGAGTTTGATAACTCTTACACCCGTGGTGAGCCGCTCTCTTTCCGTCTTGACGGTGTAATCCCGGGCTGGACTGAGGGCCTGAAAAACATCAAGAAAGGCGGCAAAATCCAGCTGGTTATCCCACCGGATCTGGCTTACGGCAAAACCGGCGTTCCGGGCATTCCGGCCAACTCTACGCTGGTCTTTGATGTTGAACTGTTAGATATCAAACCGGCACCGAAAGCTGACGCGCAGCCAGATGCTGCGCCGGCAGATAAAGCTGCAGACAGCAGCAAAAAATAAGCTAACAGAAACCGCCGCCCACAGGGCGGCGGTTTTTTATTATCGACAGGATATAATTAATACTGGAAAGCGCCTTGTGCGCTGTATTACTTTAGATGCCCCTATAATAGTGATGAGCCTGCCCTGACAACATAACGACAGGCTCCTGAAAAGGAGTGCTTTTTTCCATGTCCAGGTCGCTTTTAACCAACGAAACCAGTGAGCTAGATTTACTGGATCAACGTCCTTTCGATCAAACCGACTTCGATATCCTTAAATCCTATGAAGCGGTAGTGGACGGGTTGGCGATGCTCATTGGTTCCCATTGTGAAATCGTATTGCACTCTTTGCAGGATTTGAAATGCTCGGCCATTCGCATCGCTAACGGTGAACACACGGGCCGTAAAATTGGCTCGCCGATTACCGACCTTGCGTTGCGTATGCTGCATGATATGACGGGTGCGGATAGCAGCGTGTCGAAGTGTTATTTCACACGCGCGAAAAGCGGTGTCTTGATGAAGTCGGTGACGATTGCTATTCGCAACCGTGAGCATCGCGTGATTGGTCTGCTGTGCATCAACATGAACCTTGATGTTCCTTTCTCGCAGATAATGAATACCTTTATCCCGCCAGAGACCCCGGAAGTGGGATCAGCTGTGAACTTCGCGTCCTCAGTCGAAGATCTGGTGACGCAGACGCTGGAGTTCACCATTGAAGAAGTGAACGCCGATCGTAATGTCTCCAACAATGCCAAGAATCGTCAGATTGTCCTGAACCTGTATGAGAAAGGGATCTTCGATATTAAAGATGCGATCAATCAGGTCGCCGATCGTCTGAACATCTCTAAGCACACGGTCTACCTCTATATTCGCCAGTTCAAAAGCGGTGATTTCCAGGGGCAAGATAAGTAATGCGTTTTGCCATCATGGTAACCGGGCCCGCCTACGGCACACAGCAAGCGAGTAGCGCATTACAATTTGCGCATGCGCTACTCGAAGAAGGACACGAGTTGTGTAGCGTCTTCTTTTATCGTGAGGGCGTGTATAACGCGAACGTTCTGACATCGCCCGCCAGTGATGAATTTGATTTAGTACGAGCCTGGCAAAAGCTTCACCAACAGCATGGCGTGGCGCTGAATATCTGCGTTGCGGCAGCCTTGCGGCGTGGTGTTGTTGATGAGACTGAGGCAACACGGCTAGGGTTGTCTGGTGCTAATTTACAATCAGGATTTACTCTCAGCGGTCTTGGATCGCTGGCTGAAGCATCCCTGACGTGCGATCGCGTGGTGCAGTTTTAATGAAACGAGTTGCCTTTGTTTTTTCTACTGTGCCGCACGGTAGCGCATCCGGCCGCGAAGGGTTAGATGCCTTACTGGCGACATCGGCTTTAACGGATGATCTCGGCGTATTTTTCATCGGTGATGGCGTTTTCCAAATCCTCCAGGGTCAGCAGCCGGATGTCGTTCTGGCGCGAGACTATATTGCTACTTTCAAACTGTTAGGATTGTACGATATAGAACAATGCTGGCTTTGTGCGGCCTCATTGCGTGAGCGAGGCCTGGCAGAGGGGGCGAATTTTGTGGTTGATGCGACGGCGCTCGAACCGGAAGATTTGCGGCGTGAGCTTGGCAACTATGACGTCATTTTGAGGTTTTGAGGCTCTCATGCTGCATATTTTACATCGCTCTGCGTGGCTAACCGACTTCTCCTCCCTCCTGCGTCTGATCGCTGAAGATGACGAGCTTTTACTGCTTCAGGATGGCGTCACTGCAGCAATAGAAGGCAGTCGTTTCCTTGAAAGTCTGAAAAATGCCTCCATTAAGGTCTATGTACTGGAAGAAGACATTAAAGCTCGCGGGTTGGGTGGTCAAATTTCAGACAGTGTCGTCAGGGTTGGCTATACTGACTTCGTCAGACTTACGGTGAAGCATCTCAGCCAGATGACCTGGTAATTGTGGGATCGTTGTATATTTCTTGACACCTTTTCGACACCGACCTAAAATTCTGCGTCCTCATATTGTATGAGGTCGTTTTATTACGTGTTTACGAAGCAAAAGCTAAAACCAGGAGCTATTTAATGGCAACAGTTAACCAGCTGGTACGCAAACCACGTGCACGCAAAGTTGCAAAAAGCAACGTGCCTGCGCTGGAAGCATGCCCGCAGAAACGTGGCGTATGTACTCGTGTATATACTACCACTCCTAAAAAACCGAACTCCGCACTGCGTAAAGTTTGCCGTGTTCGTCTGACTAACGGTTTTGAAGTGACTTCCTACATCGGTGGTGAAGGTCACAACCTGCAGGAGCACTCCGTGATCCTGATCCGTGGCGGTCGTGTAAAAGACCTCCCGGGTGTTCGTTACCACACCGTTCGTGGTGCGCTTGACTGCTCCGGCGTTAAAGACCGTAAGCAATCACGCTCCAAGTATGGCGTGAAACGTCCTAAGGCTTAATGGTTCTCCGTTAAGTAAGGCCAAACGTTTTATATTAATGTCAAACTAAACTCTTAGAGTTTTGGACAATCCTGAATTAACAACGGAGTATTTCCATGCCACGTCGTCGCGTCATTGGTCAGCGTAAAATTCTGCCGGATCCGAAGTTCGGATCAGAACTGCTGGCTAAATTTGTAAATATCCTGATGGTAGATGGTAAAAAATCTACTGCCGAAACTATCGTATACAGCGCGCTGGAGACCCTGGCTCAGCGTTCTGGTAAAAACGAACTGGAAGCTTTCGAAGTAGCTCTCGAAAACGTGCGCCCGACTGTCGAAGTTAAGTCTCGCCGCGTTGGTGGTTCTACTTATCAGGTACCAGTTGAAGTCCGTCCGGTCCGTCGTAATGCCCTGGCAATGCGTTGGATCGTTGAAGCTGCTCGTAAACGCGGTGATAAATCCATGGCTCTGCGCCTGGCGAACGAACTTTCTGATGCTGCAGAAAACAAAGGTACTGCAGTTAAGAAACGTGAAGACGTTCACCGTATGGCAGAAGCCAACAAGGCGTTCGCACACTACCGTTGGTAATCCCTTCGGAGTTTTAGTCACCAGGCGGGCGCTTCTAGTAAGCAGCCCGCTTTGGGCTACTTAAATTGAACGCCTAAAAGATAAACGAGGAATCAAATGGCTCGTACAACACCCATCGCGCGCTACCGTAACATCGGTATCAGTGCGCACATCGACGCCGGTAAAACCACTACTACCGAACGTATTCTGTTCTACACCGGTGTAAACCATAAAATCGGTGAAGTTCATGACGGCGCAGCCACCATGGACTGGATGGAGCAGGAGCAGGAGCGTGGTATTACTATCACCTCCGCAGCGACTACTGCATTCTGGTCTGGTATGGCTAAGCAGTACGAACCGCATCGCGTAAACATCATCGACACCCCGGGGCACGTTGACTTCACAATCGAAGTAGAACGTTCCATGCGTGTGCTTGATGGTGCGGTAATGGTTTACTGCGCAGTTGGTGGTGTTCAGCCTCAGTCTGAAACCGTATGGCGTCAGGCAAACAAATATAAAGTTCCGCGCATTGCGTTCGTTAACAAAATGGACCGTATGGGTGCGAACTTCCTGAAAGTTGTTGGTCAGATCAAAACCCGTCTGGGCGCGAACCCTGTTCCGCTGCAGCTGGCAATTGGCGCTGAAGAAGCGTTCACCGGTGTTGTTGACCTGGTGAAAATGAAAGCCATCAACTGGAACGAAGAAGATGCAGGCGTAACCTTCACTTATGAAGATATCCCGGCTGACATGCAGGAACTGGCTGAAGAATGGCACCAGAACCTGATCGAGTCCGCTGCGGAAGCTTCAGAAGAGCTGATGGAGAAATACCTGAGTGGTGAAGAACTGACTGAAGAAGAGATCAAAAAAGCTCTGCGTCAGCGTGTTCTGAACAATGAAATCATCCTGGTAACCTGTGGTTCTGCGTTCAAGAACAAAGGTGTTCAGGCGATGCTGGATGCGGTAATTGATTACCTGCCATCCCCAGTCGACGTACCTGCGATCAACGGTATTCTGGACGACGGTAAAGATACTCCTGCTGAGCGTCATGCTAGCGATGACGAGCCGTTCGCTGCTCTGGCATTCAAAATCGCTACCGACCCGTTCGTGGGTAACCTGACCTTCTTCCGTGTGTACTCTGGTGTGGTTAACTCCGGTGACACCATCCTGAACTCCGTCAAAACTGCACGTGAGCGTTTTGGCCGTATCGTTCAGATGCACGCCAACAAACGTGAAGAGATCAAAGAAGTTCGCGCGGGCGATATCGCGGCTGCAATCGGTCTGAAAGACGTGACCACTGGTGACACTCTGTGTGACCCGGATCACCCGATCATTCTGGAACGTATGGAATTCCCTGAACCGGTAATCTCCATCGCAGTTGAACCGAAAACCAAAGCTGACCAGGAAAAAATGGGTCTGGCTCTGGGCCGTCTGGCTAAAGAAGACCCGTCTTTCCGTGTATGGACTGACGAAGAATCTAACCAGACCATTATCGCCGGTATGGGTGAGCTGCACCTCGACATCATCGTTGACCGTATGAAGCGTGAGTTCAACGTTGAAGCGAACGTCGGTAAACCTCAGGTTGCTTACCGCGAAGCGATTCGTGCGAAAGTTACCGATATCGAAGGTAAACACGCTAAGCAGTCTGGTGGTCGCGGTCAGTACGGTCATGTTGTTATCGACATGTACCCGCTGGAGCCGGGTTCAAACCCGAAAGGCTACGAGTTCATCAACGACATCAAAGGTGGTGTAATTCCTGGCGAATACATCCCGGCCGTTGATAAAGGCATCCAGGAACAGCTGAAATCTGGCCCGCTGGCTGGTTACCCGGTTGTTGATCTGGGCGTGCGTCTGCACTTCGGTTCTTACCATGACGTTGACTCCTCTGAGCTGGCGTTTAAACTGGCCGCTTCTATCGCCTTCAAAGATGGCTTTAAGAAAGCGAAACCAGTTCTGCTTGAACCTATCATGAAGGTTGAAGTAGAGACTCCGGAAGAGAACACTGGTGACGTTATCGGTGACTTGAGCCGCCGTCGTGGTATGCTTCGTGGTCAGGAATCCAACGTCACTGGCGTTGTTATCCACGCTGAAGTTCCGCTGTCTGAAATGTTCGGATATGCAACCCAACTGCGTTCTCTGACCAAAGGCCGTGCTTCTTACTCCATGGAGTTCCTGAAGTACGACGATGCGCCGAACAACGTTGCTCAGGCCGTTATTGAAGCCCGTGGTAAATAAGCCACAGGATTAAAACCTAAGTCCCGTGCTCTCTCCACAGGGGAGAGCACTATAGTAAGGAATATAGCCGTGTCTAAAGAAAAATTTGAACGTACAAAACCGCACGTTAACGTCGGCACCATCGGCCACGTTGACCACGGTAAAACTACCCTGACCGCTGCAATCACCACCGTACTGGCTAAAACCTACGGCGGTGCTGCTCGTGCTTTCGACCAGATCGATAACGCTCCGGAAGAAAAAGCTCGTGGTATCACCATCAACACTTCTCACGTTGAATATGACACCCCGACTCGCCACTACGCGCACGTAGACTGCCCGGGCCACGCCGACTATGTTAAAAACATGATCACCGGTGCTGCGCAGATGGACGGCGCGATCCTGGTTGTTGCTGCGACTGACGGCCCGATGCCGCAGACTCGTGAGCACATCCTGCTGGGTCGTCAGGTAGGCGTTCCGTACATCATCGTGTTCCTGAACAAATGCGACATGGTTGATGACGAAGAGCTGCTGGAACTGGTAGAAATGGAAGTTCGTGAACTTCTGTCTCAGTACGATTTCCCGGGCGATGACACGCCGATCGTTCGTGGTTCTGCTCTGAAAGCGCTGGAAGGCGAAGCAGAGTGGGAAGCGAAAATCATCGAACTGGCTGGCTTCCTGGATTCTTACATCCCGGAACCAGAACGTGCTATCGATAAGCCGTTCCTGCTGCCAATCGAAGACGTATTCTCCATCTCCGGTCGTGGTACCGTTGTTACCGGTCGTGTAGAGCGCGGTATCATCAAAGTTGGTGAAGAAGTTGAAATCGTTGGTATCAAAGAGACTGCCAAGTCTACCTGTACTGGCGTTGAAATGTTCCGCAAACTGCTGGACGAAGGCCGTGCTGGTGAGAACGTTGGTGTTCTGCTGCGTGGTATCAAACGTGAAGAAATCGAACGTGGTCAGGTACTGGCTAAGCCGGGCTCTATCAAGCCGCACACCAAGTTCGAATCTGAAGTGTACATTCTGTCCAAAGACGAAGGCGGCCGTCATACTCCGTTCTTCAAAGGCTACCGTCCGCAGTTCTACTTCCGTACTACTGACGTGACAGGTACCATTGAACTGCCGGAAGGCGTAGAGATGGTAATGCCGGGCGACAACATCAAAATGGTTGTTACCCTGATCCACCCGATCGCGATGGATGACGGTCTGCGTTTCGCAATCCGTGAAGGCGGCCGTACCGTTGGCGCGGGCGTTGTTGCTAAAGTAATGAGCTAATTATTGCTTAATTAGCTTTGAGCTTAAAAAGGGCGCTTAGGCGCCCTTTTTGCTACCTGTGATTTAACCGTTGTCATATTTGTTCGCATTTTTTGTTCATTCTTCCATCGCGTAAATAGCGTTGTGCTATTGTAATCATAACCATTCTCATTTACACTTTGCGCAGAAATTGAACGGGAGCGATCATGTACGTTTGTTTGTGTAATGCGATAAGTGATAAAAAAATTCGCCAGGCTGTTCGCCAGTTTCATCCTCAGTCCTTTCAGCAATTACGTAAGTTTATTCCTGTTGGAAATCAATGTGGTAAGTGCATTCGTGCTGCGCGTGAAGTCATGCAGGATGAATTAACTCAAATGCCAGAATTTAAAGAGATCGCCTAAGTCACACTCTTTTTTTTGACATCCCTGTAGCCCCATCTACGCTCTAAGAGTGGAAGCGGAGGGACTATAAAATGAAAGGTGATGTTAAAATCATAAATTATCTCAATAAACTATTGGGAAATGAGCTTGTCGCAATCAACCAGTATTTTCTCCATGCCCGTATGTTTAAAAACTGGGGACTGACTCGCCTCAATGATGTTGAGTACCATGAATCAATAGATGAGATGAAACACGCGGATAAATATATTGAGCGTATTTTATTCTTAGAAGGTCTTCCAAACTTACAAGATCTAGGTAAGTTGGGGATTGGTGAAGATGTTGAAGAGATGCTGCAATCCGATCTTCGACTCGAGCTTGATGGTGCGAAAGATTTACGCGAAGCCATTGCTTATGCCGATAGCGTTCATGACTATGTTAGTCGGGACATGATGATTGAGATCCTGACTGAAGAAGAAGGGCATATTGATTGGCTCGAAACGGAGTTGGATCTGATTGGAAAACTTGGATTGCAAAACTATCTGCAATCGCAAATTAAGGTCAGCGACTAACCTCCCTGTATCAGATTTAGCCAGCCAACAACAAAACCCGCAGCCGCCAGATATGGCCCAAAAGGCAGCGGGTTTTTTAATTTCTTTTTTCCATGCGTCATAAATGCTACGCCTGTTATGCAGCAAGCCAGTCCGGCGGCAAGTAAGATCAACAGAGGTAATGAGTCCCATCGATGCCACGCGCCAAGTGCGGCGAGAAATTTTACGTCCCCATAGCCTAATCCTTCCTGGTGCCATGCCAGGCGGTATCCCCAATAGAAGAGAGAAAATACACCATACCCTGCAATGGCACCCCAAAGTGCATCAGACAACTGTGTGGGGTTGCAACATTGATGAAAAAGAAGACCACTCCAGAGAAGAGGGCAGGTGAATTTGTCGGGCAATAGCCCAGTACGCAAATCCTGAACCCCAAGCAGTCCGGATAGAGAGATATAAATCAGCAAAAAGGGAAGTTCAGTATTCATGTCTCAATCCGGTGCGAGAAAGATGTAACTCTCAGGCAAGTCGCGCTAGCTGCACAATGCCCGAATATCCATTTTGCTGACGTCTTTCCAGAGAATTTTCGCCGCGTGAAAGTGAATACAATCAGAGTGGAACAGCACTCGCATCTGCGTAAGAGTGATTAATTTCTACACGGCACTTGCGTCAGGCTGAGATTTACGTATAATGCGCGGGCTTGTCTTAATTGACGGCTGGTTCAATCAGGACCACTGATAGTCGATTTGACTATCTGACAATGTTCCCAATTGGGGAACTCTGTAAGAACGGTTACACTCTCCCATCAATCGTAATGGGTTTGAGGAGTAACTATTTCGTCTATAAAATAATTGGAGCTCTGGTCTCATGCAGAACCAAAGAATCCGTATCCGTTTGAAAGCGTTTGATCATCGTCTGATCGATCAATCAACCGCGGAAATCGTCGAGACTGCCAAGCGCACTGGTGCGCAGGTTCGTGGTCCGATCCCGCTGCCGACCCGCAAAGAGCGTTTCACCGTTCTGATCTCCCCGCACGTTAACAAAGACGCGCGTGATCAGTACGAGATTCGTACTCACAAGCGTCTGGTTGACATCGTTGAGCCAACTGAAAAAACCGTTGATGCTCTGATGCGTCTGGACCTGGCTGCCGGTGTAGACGTGCAGATCAGCCTGGGTTAATCAGGTCATCGAGCGATTGAGAGGTTGATACAATGATTGGTTTAGTCGGTAAAAAAGTGGGTATGACCCGCATCTTCACTGAAGATGGCGTATCTATCCCAGTAACCGTTATCGAAGTTGAAGCAAACCGCGTTACTCAGGTTAAAGATCTGGCTAACGATGGCTATCGCGCTGTTCAGGTTACCACCGGTGCTAAAAAAGCTAACCGCGTAACTAAGCCGGAAGCTGGCCACTTTGCTAAAGCTGGCGTAGAAGCTGGCCGTGGCCTGTGGGAGTTCCGTCTGGCAGATGGTGAAGAATACACCGTTGGTCAGAACATTAGCGTTGAACTGTTTGCTGACGTTAAAAAAGTTGACGTAACCGGTACCTCTAAAGGTAAAGGTTTCGCTGGTACCGTTAAGCGCTGGAACTTCCGTACCCAGGACGCTACTCACGGTAACTCCTTGTCTCACCGCGTTCCGGGTTCTATCGGTCAGAACCAGACTCCGGGCAAAGTGTTCAAAGGCAAGAAAATGGCAGGTCAGCTGGGCAACGAACGTGTAACCGTTCAGAGCCTGGACGTAGTACGTGTTGACGCTGAGCGCAACCTGCTGCTGGTTAAAGGTGGTGTTCCGGGTGCGACCGGTTGCGACCTGATCGTTAAACCAGCTGTGAAGGCGTAAGGGGATAGCAATGGAATTAGTATTGAAAGACGCGCAGAGCGCGCTGACTGTTTCCGAAACTACCTTCGGTCGTGATTTCAACGAAGCGCTGGTTCACCAGGTTGTTGTTGCTTATGCAGCTGGTGCTCGTCAGGGTACTCGTGCTCAGAAGACTCGTGCTGAAGTAACTGGTTCAGGCAAAAAGCCGTGGCGCCAGAAAGGTACCGGCCGTGCGCGTTCAGGTTCTATCAAGAGCCCGATCTGGCGTTCAGGTGGCGTGACCTTCGCTGCTCGTCCACAGGACCACAGTCAAAAAGTTAACAAAAAGATGTACCGCGGCGCGCTGAAAAGCATTCTGTCCGAACTGGTACGTCAGGATCGTCTGATCGTTGTCGAATCATTCTCTGTTGAAGCGCCTAAAACTAAGCTGCTGGCACAGAAACTGAAAGACATGGCTCTGGAAGATGTGCTGATCATCACCGGTGAGCTGGACGAAAATCTGTTCCTCGCAGCACGTAACCTGCACAAGGTTGACGTTCGCGATGCAACGGGTATCGACCCGGTTAGCCTGATCGCCTTCGACAAAGTCGTAATGACTGCTGATGCTGTTAAGCAAGTTGAGGAGATGCTGGCATGATTCGTGAAGAACGTCTGCTGAAAGTGCTGCGCGCACCGCACGTTTCTGAAAAAGCGTCTACTGCGATGGAAAAAACTAACACCATCGTTCTCAAAGTTGCTAAAGACGCGACTAAAGCAGAAATCAAAGCTGCTGTGCAGAAACTGTTTGAAGTCGAAGTCGAAGTCGTTAACACCCTGGTAGTTAAAGGGAAAGTTAAACGTCACGGACAGCGTATCGGTCGTCGTAGCGACTGGAAAAAAGCTTACGTCACCCTGAAGGAAGGCCAGAATCTGGACTTCGTCGGCGGCGCTGAGTAAGTCGGAGGAGTAATACAATGGCAGTTGTTAAATGTAAACCGACATCTCCGGGTCGTCGCCACGTTGTTAAAGTGGTCAACCCAGAGCTGCACAAGGGCAAACCTTTTGCTCCGCTGGTTGAAAAAAACAGCAAATCCGGTGGTCGTAACAACAATGGCCGCATCACCACTCGTCACATCGGTGGTGGTCACAAGCAGGCTTATCGTATTGTTGACTTCAAACGCAACAAAGACGGTATCCCGGCAGTTG
The DNA here is from genome assembly GCF_014596835.2 of Citrobacter sp. C6_1. Classification (NCBI taxonomy): domain Bacteria; kingdom Pseudomonadati; phylum Pseudomonadota; class Gammaproteobacteria; order Enterobacterales; family Enterobacteriaceae; genus Citrobacter; species Citrobacter sp. C6_1. The sequence continues at coordinate 400,845 of NZ_CP115031.1, forward strand.
TTGAACGTCTTGAGTACGATCCGAACCGCTCCGCGAACATCGCGCTGGTTCTGTACAAAGACGGTGAACGCCGTTACATTCTGGCCCCTAAAGGCCTGAAAGCTGGCGACCAGATTCAATCTGGCGTTGATGCTGCAATCAAAGCAGGTAACACCCTGCCGATGCGCAATATCCCGGTTGGTTCTACCGTTCATAACGTAGAAATGAAACCAGGTAAAGGCGGTCAGCTGGCACGTTCCGCTGGTACTTACGTTCAGATCGTTGCTCGTGATGGTGCTTATGTCACCCTGCGTCTGCGTTCTGGTGAAATGCGTAAAGTCGAAGCAGATTGCCGTGCGACTCTGGGCGAAGTTGGCAATGCTGAGCATATGCTGCGCGTTCTGGGTAAAGCAGGTGCTGCACGCTGGCGTGGTGTTCGTCCTACCGTTCGCGGTACTGCGATGAACCCAGTCGATCACCCACATGGTGGTGGTGAAGGTCGTAACTTTGGTAAGCACCCGGTAACTCCGTGGGGCGTTCAGACCAAAGGTAAGAAGACCCGCAGCAACAAGCGTACTGATAAATTCATCGTACGTCGCCGTAGCAAATAATTTTAGAGGATAAGCCATGCCACGTTCTCTCAAGAAAGGTCCTTTTATTGACCTGCACTTGCTGAAGAAGGTAGAGAAAGCGGTGGAAAGCGGAGACAAGAAGCCCCTGCGCACTTGGTCCCGTCGTTCAACGATCTTTCCTAACATGATCGGTTTGACCATCGCTGTCCATAATGGTCGTCAGCACGTTCCGGTATTTGTTTCCGACGAAATGGTCGGTCACAAACTGGGTGAATTCGCACCGACTCGTACTTATCGCGGCCACGCTGCTGATAAAAAAGCGAAGAAGAAATAAGGTAGGAGGAAGAGATGGAAACTTTAGCTCAACATCGCCATGCTCGTTCTTCTGCTCAGAAGGTTCGCCTTGTTGCAGACCTGATTCGCGGTAAGAAAGTGTCGCAGGCTCTGGATATTCTGACCTACACCAATAAGAAAGCGGCTGTATTGGTTAAGAAAGTCCTAGAATCTGCCATTGCTAACGCTGAACACAACGATGGCGCTGACATTGACGATCTGAAAGTTACGAAAATTTTCGTAGACGAAGGCCCGAGCATGAAGCGCATTATGCCGCGTGCAAAAGGTCGTGCAGATCGCATCCTGAAGCGCACCAGCCACATTACTGTGGTTGTGTCCGATCGCTGAGACTCTGGAGACTAGCAATGGGTCAGAAAGTACATCCTAATGGTATTCGCCTGGGTATTGTAAAACCATGGAACTCAACCTGGTTTGCGAACACCAAAGAATTCGCTGACAACCTGGACAGCGATTTTAAAGTACGTCAGTACCTGACTAAGGAACTGGCTAAAGCGTCTGTATCTCGTATCGTTATCGAGCGTCCGGCTAAGAGCATCCGTGTGACCATTCACACCGCTCGCCCGGGTATCGTTATCGGTAAGAAAGGCGAAGACGTAGAAAAACTGCGCAAAGTCGTAGCGGATATTGCTGGCGTTCCTGCTCAGATCAATATCGCCGAAGTGCGTAAGCCTGAACTGGACGCAAAATTGGTTGCTGACAGCATCACTTCTCAGCTGGAACGTCGCGTTATGTTCCGTCGTGCTATGAAGCGTGCTGTACAGAACGCAATGCGTCTGGGCGCTAAAGGTATCAAAGTTGAAGTTAGCGGCCGTCTGGGCGGCGCGGAAATCGCACGTACCGAATGGTACCGCGAAGGTCGCGTACCTCTGCACACTCTGCGTGCTGACATCGACTACAACACCTCTGAAGCGCACACCACTTACGGTGTAATCGGCGTTAAAGTGTGGATCTTCAAAGGCGAGATCCTGGGTGGTATGGCTGCTGTTGAACAACCGGAAAAACCGGCTGCGCAACCTAAAAAGCAGCAGCGTAAAGGCCGTAAATAAGGAGCGTCGCTGATGTTACAACCAAAGCGTACAAAATTCCGTAAAATGCACAAAGGCCGTAACCGCGGTCTGGCTGCTGGCGCGGATGTTAGCTTCGGCAGCTTCGGTCTGAAAGCTGTTGGCCGTGGTCGTCTGACTGCCCGTCAGATCGAAGCAGCACGTCGTGCTATGACCCGTGCAGTTAAGCGTCAAGGTAAGATCTGGATCCGTGTATTCCCGGACAAACCGATCACTGAAAAGCCGCTGGCAGTGCGTATGGGTAAAGGTAAAGGTAACGTGGAGTATTGGGTTGCCTTGATTCAGCCGGGTAAAGTCCTGTATGAAATGGACGGCGTACCGGAAGAGCTGGCCCGTGAAGCATTCAAGCTGGCAGCAGCGAAACTGCCGATTAAAACCACCTTTGTAACTAAGACGGTGATGTAATGAAAGCAAAAGAGCTGCGTGAGAAGAGTGTTGAAGAGCTGAACACCGAGCTGCTGAATCTGCTGCGTGAGCAGTTCAACCTGCGTATGCAGGCTGCAAGTGGCCAGCTGCAACAGTCTCACCTGTTGAAGCAAGTGCGTCGTGACGTCGCACGCGTTAAGACTTTACTGACTGAGAAGGCGGGTGCGTAATGACCGATAAAATCCGTACTCTGCAAGGTCGCGTTGTTAGCGATAAAATGGAGAAATCCATCGTTGTTGCTATCGAACGTTTTGTGAAACACCCGATCTACGGTAAATTCATTAAGCGTACGACCAAACTGCACGTACATGACGAGAACAACGAATGCGGTACTGGTGACGTGGTTGAAATCCGCGAATGCCGTCCGCTGTCCAAGACTAAGTCCTGGACGCTGGTTCGCGTTGTAGAGAAAGCCGTTCTGTAATACAGTAGGCATTCTCAACGAATAAACGGCTCAGCGATGAGCCGTTTATTTTTTCTACCCATATCGTTGAAGCGGTGTTATAATGCCGCGCCCCCGATATGGGGCTTTTTTAACGACCTGATTTTCGGGTCTCAGTAGTAGTTGACATTAGCGGAGCACTAAAATGATCCAAGAACAGACTATGCTGAACGTCGCCGACAACTCCGGTGCACGTCGCGTAATGTGTATCAAGGTTCTGGGTGGCTCGCACCGTCGCTACGCAGGCGTCGGCGATATCATCAAGATCACCATCAAGGAAGCAATTCCGCGTGGTAAGGTCAAAAAAGGTGATGTGCTGAAGGCGGTAGTGGTGCGCACCAAGAAGGGTGTTCGTCGCCCGGACGGTTCTGTCATTCGCTTCGATGGTAATGCATGCGTTATTTTAAACAATAACAGCGAGCAACCTATCGGTACGCGTATTTTTGGGCCGGTAACTCGTGAACTTCGTAACGAGAAGTTCATGAAAATTATCTCTCTGGCACCAGAAGTACTCTAAGGAGCGAATCATGGCAGCGAAGATCCGTCGTGATGACGAAGTTATCGTGTTAACCGGTAAAGATAAAGGTAAACGCGGTAAAGTTAAGAATGTCCTGTCTTCCGGCAAGGTCATTGTTGAAGGTATCAACCTGGTTAAGAAACATCAGAAGCCGGTTCCGGCCCTGAACCAACCAGGCGGCATCGTAGAGAAAGAAGCAGCTATTCAGATCTCTAACCTTGCTATCTTCAACGCGGCAACCGGCAAGGCTGACCGTGTAGGCTTTAGATTCGAAGACGGCAAAAAAGTCCGTTTTTTCAAATCTAACAGCGAAACTATCAAGTAATTTGGAGTAGTACGATGGCGAAACTGCATGATTACTACAAAGACGAAGTAGTCGCTAAACTCATGACTGAGTTTAACTACAATTCTGTCATGCAAGTCCCTCGGGTCGAGAAGATCACCCTGAACATGGGTGTTGGTGAAGCGATCGCTGACAAGAAACTGCTGGATAACGCAGCAGCTGACCTGACAGCAATCTCCGGTCAAAAACCGCTGATCACCAAAGCACGCAAATCAGTTGCAGGCTTCAAAATCCGTCAGGGCTATCCGATCGGCTGTAAAGTAACTCTGCGTGGCGAACGCATGTGGGAGTTCTTTGAGCGCCTGATCACTATTGCTGTTCCACGTATCCGTGACTTCCGTGGCTTGTCCGCTAAGTCTTTCGACGGTCGTGGTAACTACAGCATGGGTGTCCGTGAGCAGATCATCTTCCCAGAAATCGACTACGATAAAGTCGACCGCGTGCGTGGTTTGGATATTACCATTACCACTACTGCGAAATCTGACGAAGAAGGCCGTGCTCTGCTGGCTGCCTTTGACTTCCCGTTCCGCAAGTAAGGTAGGGTTACTGAATGGCTAAGCAATCAATGAAAGCACGCGAAGTAAAGCGCGTAGCTTTAGCTGATAAGTACTTCGCAAAACGCGCTGAACTGAAAGCTATTATCTCTGATGTGAACGCGACCGACGAAGATCGTTGGAACGCAGTTCTCAAGCTGCAGTCTCTGCCGCGTGATTCCAGCCCGTCCCGTCAGCGTAACCGCTGCCGTCAAACAGGTCGTCCGCATGGCTATGTGGGCAAGTTCGGGTTGAGCCGTATCAAACTGCGTGAAGCCGCCATGCGCGGTGAAGTACCAGGCTTGAAAAAGGCTAGCTGGTAATTACCAATTGAATCACGGGAGTAAAGACAGATGAGCATGCAAGATCCGATCGCGGATATGCTGACCCGTATCCGTAACGGTCAGGCCGCGAATAAAGCTGCGGTCACCATGCCTTCCTCCAAGCTGAAAGTGGCAATTGCCAACGTGCTGAAGGAAGAAGGTTTTATTGAAGATTTTAAAGTTGAAGGCGACACCAAGCCGGAACTGGAACTTACTCTCAAGTATTTCCAGGGTAAAGCTGTTGTAGAAAGCATTCAGCGTGTCAGTCGCCCAGGTCTGCGCATTTATAAGCGTAAAGACGAGCTGCCGAAAGTTATGGCTGGCATGGGTATCGCAGTTGTTTCTACCTCTAAAGGTGTTATGACTGATCGTGCAGCGCGCCAGGCTGGTCTTGGTGGCGAAATTATCTGCTACGTAGCCTAATCGGAGGAAAAAATGTCTCGTGTTGCTAAAGCACCGGTCGTTATTCCTGCCGGCGTTGATGTAAAAATCAACGGTCAGGTTATTACGATCAAAGGTAAAAACGGCGAGCTGACTCGTACTCTCAACGATGCTGTTGCAGTAAATCATGCAGATAATGCACTGACCTTCGGTCCGCGTGATGGTTACGCAGATGGATGGGCTCAGGCTGGTACCGCGCGTGCCCTGCTGAATGCAATGGTTGTCGGTGTTACCGAAGGCTTCACTAAGAAGCTTCAGCTGGTTGGTGTAGGTTATCGTGCAGCGGTTAAAGGGAATGTAGTAAACCTGGCTTTAGGTTTCTCTCACCCAGTTGACCATCAGCTGCCTGCGGGAATCACTGCAGAATGTCCGTCTCAGACTGAAATCGTGCTGAAAGGCGCTGATAAACAGCTGATCGGTCAGGTTGCAGCAGATCTGCGCGCCTACCGTCGTCCTGAGCCTTATAAAGGCAAGGGTGTTCGTTACGCCGACGAAGTCGTGCGTACCAAAGAGGCTAAGAAGAAGTAAGGTAACACTATGGATAAGAAATCTGCTCGTATCCGTCGTGCGACCCGCGCACGCCGCAAGCTCCAGGAGCTGGGTGCAACTCGCCTGGTGGTACATCGTACCCCGCGTCATATTTACGCACAGGTAATTGCACCGAACGGTTCTGAAGTTCTGGTAGCTGCTTCTACTGTAGAAAAAGCTATCGCTGAACAATTGAAGTACACCGGTAACAAAGACGCTGCTGCAGCTGTAGGTAAAGCTGTTGCTGAACGCGCTCTGGAAAAAGGCATCAAAGATGTTTCTTTTGACCGTTCCGGGTTCCAATATCATGGTCGTGTCCAGGCACTGGCAGATGCTGCCCGTGAAGCTGGCCTTCAGTTCTAAGGTAGAGGTGTAAGATGGCTCACATCGAAAAACAAGCTGGCGAACTGCAGGAAAAGCTGATCGCGGTTAACCGCGTATCTAAAACCGTTAAAGGTGGTCGTATTTTCTCCTTCACAGCTCTGACTGTAGTTGGTGATGGTAACGGTCGCGTTGGTTTTGGTTACGGTAAAGCGCGTGAAGTTCCAGCAGCGATCCAGAAAGCGATGGAAAAAGCCCGTCGCAATATGATTAACGTCGCGCTGAACCACGGCACCCTGCAGCACCCGGTTAAGGGTACTCACACGGGTTCTCGTGTATTCATGCAGCCGGCTTCCGAAGGTACCGGTATCATCGCCGGTGGTGCAATGCGCGCCGTTCTGGAAGTCGCTGGAGTTCGTAACGTTCTGGCTAAAGCGTATGGTTCCACTAACCCGATTAACGTGGTTCGTGCAACTATCGATGGTCTGGAAAATATGAAATCTCCGGAAATGGTCGCTGCCAAGCGTGGTAAATCCGTTGAAGAAATTCTGGGGAAATAAACCATGGCAAAGACTATTAAAATTACTCAAACCCGCAGTGCAATCGGTCGTCTGCCGAAACACAAGGCAACGCTGCTTGGCCTGGGTCTGCGTCGTATTGGTCACACCGTAGAGCGCGAGGATACTCCTGCTGTTCGTGGTATGGTCAACGCGGTTTCCTTCATGGTTAAAGTTGAGGAGTAAGAGATGCGTTTAAATACTCTGTCTCCGGCCGAAGGCTCTAAAAAAGCGGCTCGCCGCCTGGGTCGTGGTATCGGTTCTGGCCTCGGTAAAACCGGTGGTCGTGGTCACAAAGGTCAGAAATCTCGTTCTGGCGGTGGCGTACGTCGCGGTTTCGAGGGTGGTCAGATGCCTCTGTACCGTCGTCTGCCGAAATTCGGCTTCACTTCACGTAAAGCAGCGATTACAGCCGAAGTTCGTCTGTCTGACCTGGCTAAAGTTGAAGGCGGTGTTGTAGACCTGAACACGCTGAAAGCAGCCAACATTATCGGTATCCAGATCGAGTTCGCGAAAGTGATCCTGGCTGGTGAAGTCACTACTCCGGTAACTGTTCGTGGCCTGCGTGTTACTAAAGGCGCTCGTGCTGCTATCGAAGCTGCTGGCGGTAAAATCGAGGAATAAGTAGCAGATGGCTAAACAACCGGGATTAGATTTTCAAAGTGCCAAAGGTGGCTTAGGCGAGCTGAAACGCAGACTGCTGTTTGTAATCGGCGCGCTGATTGTGTTCCGTATTGGCTCTTTCATTCCGATCCCTGGTATTGATGCCGCTGTACTTGCCAAACTGCTTGAGCAACAGCGAGGCACCATCATTGAAATGTTTAACATGTTCTCTGGTGGTGCACTCAGCCGTGCTTCTATCTTTGCTCTGGGGATCATGCCGTATATTTCGGCGTCGATCATTATCCAGTTGCTGACGGTGGTTCATCCAACGCTGGCAGAAATTAAGAAAGAAGGGGAGTCTGGTCGTCGTAAGATCAGCCAGTACACCCGCTACGGTACTCTGGTGCTGGCTATATTCCAGTCGATCGGTATTGCTACCGGTCTGCCGAATATGCCTGGTATGCAGGGTCTGGTGATGAACCCAGGCTTTGCATTCTATTTCACCGCTGTTGTAAGTCTGGTTACAGGGACGATGTTCCTGATGTGGTTGGGTGAACAGATTACTGAACGTGGTATCGGCAACGGTATCTCAATCATTATCTTCGCCGGTATTGTCGCGGGACTCCCGCCAGCCATTGCCCATACTATCGAGCAAGCGCGTCAAGGCGACCTGCACTTCCTCGTGTTGCTGTTGGTTGCAGTATTAGTATTCGCAGTGACGTTCTTTGTTGTATTTGTTGAGCGTGGTCAACGCCGCATTGTGGTAAACTACGCGAAACGTCAGCAAGGTCGTCGTGTCTATGCTGCACAGAGCACACATTTACCGCTGAAAGTGAATATGGCGGGGGTAATCCCGGCAATCTTCGCTTCCAGTATTATTCTGTTCCCGGCGACCATCGCGTCATGGTTCGGGGGCGGGACTGGTTGGAACTGGCTGACAACAATTTCGCTGTATTTGCAGCCTGGGCAACCGCTTTATGTGTTACTCTATGCGTCTGCAATCATATTCTTCTGTTTCTTCTACACGGCGTTGGTTTTCAACCCGCGTGAAACAGCAGATAACCTGAAGAAGTCCGGTGCATTTGTACCAGGAATTCGTCCGGGAGAGCAAACGGCGAAGTATATCGATAAAGTAATGACCCGCCTGACTTTGGTTGGTGCGCTCTACATTACTTTTATCTGCCTGATCCCGGAGTTCATGCGTGATGCAATGAAAGTACCGTTCTACTTCGGTGGGACCTCACTGCTTATCGTTGTTGTCGTGATTATGGACTTTATGGCTCAAGTGCAAACTCTGATGATGTCAAGTCAGTACGAGTCTGCATTGAAGAAGGCGAATCTGAAAGGCTACGGCCGTTAACAGTCGCCCGAGAAGTTACGGAGAGTAAAAATGAAAGTTCGTGCTTCCGTCAAGAAATTATGCCGTAACTGCAAAATCGTTAAGCGTGATGGTGTCATCCGTGTGATTTGCAGTGCCGAGCCGAAGCATAAACAGCGCCAAGGCTGATTTATTCGCATATTTTTCTTGCAAAGTTGGGTTGAGCTGGCTAGATTAGCCAGCCAATCTTTTGTATGTCTGTGCGTTTCCATTTGAGTATCCTGAAAACGGGCTTTTCAGCATGGTGCGTACATATTAAATAGTAGGAGTGCATAGTGGCCCGTATAGCAGGCATTAACATTCCTGATCAGAAACATGCTGTGATCGCATTAACTTCGATCTACGGCGTCGGCAAGACCCGTTCTAAAGCCATTCTGGCTGCCGCGGGTATCGCTGAAGATGTTAAGATCAGTGAGCTGTCTGAAGAACAAATCGACACGCTGCGTGACGAAGTTGCCAAATTTGTCGTTGAAGGTGATCTGCGCCGTGAAGTTAGCATGAGCATCAAGCGCCTTATGGACCTTGGTTGCTATCGCGGTTTGCGTCATCGTCGTGGTCTCCCGGTTCGCGGTCAGCGTACCAAGACCAACGCACGTACCCGTAAGGGTCCGCGCAAACCGATCAAGAAATAATCGGGGTGATTGAATAATGGCAAAGGCACCAATTCGTGCACGTAAACGTGTAAGAAAACAAGTCTCTGACGGCGTGGCTCATATCCATGCTTCTTTTAACAACACCATCGTTACCATTACTGATCGTCAGGGTAACGCACTGGGTTGGGCAACAGCCGGTGGTTCCGGTTTCCGTGGTTCTCGCAAATCCACTCCGTTTGCAGCTCAGGTTGCAGCAGAGCGTTGCGCTGAAGCCGTAAAAGAATACGGTATCAAGAATCTGGAAGTTATGGTCAAAGGACCGGGTCCAGGTCGCGAATCTACTGTTCGTGCTCTGAACGCCGCTGGTTTCCGCATCACTAATATTACTGATGTGACTCCGATCCCTCATAACGGTTGTCGTCCGCCGAAAAAACGTCGCGTATAACGCTGTCGTTTCTAGGATTGTTGGAGAAAGAAAATGGCAAGATATTTGGGTCCTAAGCTCAAGCTGAGCCGTCGTGAGGGCACTGACTTATTCCTTAAGTCTGGCGTTCGCGCGATCGATACCAAGTGTAAAATTGAACAAGCTCCTGGCCAGCACGGTGCGCGTAAACCGCGTCTGTCTGACTATGGTGTGCAGTTGCGTGAAAAGCAAAAAGTTCGCCGTATCTACGGTGTGCTGGAGCGTCAGTTCCGTAACTACTACAAAGAAGCAGCACGTCTGAAAGGCAACACCGGTGAAAACCTGCTGGGTCTGCTGGAAGGTCGTCTGGACAACGTTGTATACCGTATGGGCTTCGGTGCCACTCGTGCAGAAGCACGTCAGCTGGTCAGCCATAAAGCAATTATGGTAAACGGTCGTGTTGTTAACATCGCTTCTTATCAGGTTAGTCCGAATGACGTTGTTAGCATTCGTGAGAAAGCGAAGAAGCAGTCTCGCGTGAAAGCCGCTCTGGAGCTGGCTGAGCAGCGTGAAAAGCCAACCTGGCTGGAAGTTGATGCTGGCAAGATGGAAGGTACGTTCAAGCGTAAGCCGGAGCGTTCTGATCTGTCTGCGGACATTAACGAACACCTGATCGTCGAGCTTTACTCCAAGTAAAGCTTAGTACCAAAGAGAGGACACAATGCAGGGTTCTGTGACAGAGTTTCTAAAACCGCGCCTGGTAGATATCGAGCAAGTGAGTTCGACGCACGCCAAGGTGACCCTTGAGCCTTTAGAGCGTGGCTTTGGCCATACTTTGGGTAACGCACTGCGCCGTATTCTGCTCTCATCGATGCCGGGTTGCGCGGTGACCGAGGTTGAGATTGATGGTGTACTACATGAGTACAGCACCAAAGAAGGCGTTCAGGAAGATATCCTGGAAATCCTGCTCAACCTGAAAGGGCTGGCGGTGAGAGTTCAGGGTAAAGATGACGTTATTCTTACCTTGAATAAATCTGGCATTGGCCCTGTGACTGCAGCCGACATTACCCATGATGGGGATGTCGAAATCGTCAAGCCACAGCACGTGATCTGCCACCTGACCGATGAGAACGCATCTATTAGCATGCGCATCAAAGTTCAGCGCGGTCGTGGTTATGTGCCGGCTTCTACCCGAATTCATTCGGAAGAAGATGAGCGCCCAATCGGCCGTCTGCTGGTCGACGCATGCTACAGCCCTGTAGAGCGTATTGCCTACAATGTTGAAGCAGCGCGTGTAGAACAGCGTACCGACCTGGACAAGCTGGTCATCGAAATGGAAACCAACGGCACAATCGATCCTGAAGAGGCGATTCGTCGTGCGGCAACCATTCTGGCTGAACAACTTGAAGCTTTCGTTGACTTACGTGATGTTCGTCAGCCGGAAGTTAAAGAAGAGAAACCAGAATTCGATCCGATCCTGCTGCGCCCTGTTGACGATCTGGAATTGACTGTCCGCTCTGCTAACTGCCTCAAAGCAGAAGCTATCCACTATATCGGTGATCTGGTACAGCGTACTGAGGTTGAGCTTCTTAAGACGCCTAACCTTGGTAAAAAATCTCTTACTGAGATTAAAGACGTGCTGGCTTCCCGTGGACTGTCTCTGGGCATGCGCCTGGAAAACTGGCCACCGGCAAGCATCGCTGACGAGTAACCGGATCACAGGTTAAGGTTTTACTGAGAAGGATAAGGTCATGCGCCATCGTAAGAGTGGTCGTCAACTGAACCGCAACAGCAGCCATCGCCAGGCTATGTTCCGCAATATGGCAGGTTCACTGGTTCGTCATGAAATCATCAAGACGACTCTGCCGAAAGCGAAAGAGCTGCGTCGCGTAGTTGAGCCGCTGATTACTCTTGCCAAGACTGATAGCGTAGCTAATCGTCGTCTGGCATTCGCCCGCACTCGTGATAACGAGATCGTGGCAAAACTGTTTAACGAACTGGGCCCGCGTTTCGCGAGCCGCGCCGGTGGTTACACTCGCATTCTGAAGTGTGGTTTCCGTGCAGGCGACAACGCGCCGATGGCATACATCGAGCTGGTTGATCGTTCAGAGAAAACAGAAGCTGCTGCAGAGTAATCTGTAGTAACGTAAAAAAACCCGCCTCGGCGGGTTTTTTTATATCCGTCATATCCCCACTTATCTACAATATCTGTATTCTTTTTGTTCATTCCCTGGAGTGTTGTATGTGGTTACTGGACCAGTGGGCAGAGCGGCATATTATTGATGCACAGTCTAAAGGTGAGTTTGATGGTTTGCCTGGTGCAGGTGAGCCGTTGGTTCTTGATGACGATTCCCATGTTCCGCCGGAACTGCGAGCCGGATTCCGTTTATTAAAAAATGCAGGCTGTCTTCCTCCTGAGCTTGAGCAGCGCAGAGAGGCAATACAGCTGCTTGAATTACTCGCAGGGATCCGCAAAGATGATCCTGGTTATCAGGAGGTAAGTCGAAGACTGTCACTACTGGAACTCAAACTCCGACAGGCTGGAGTCAGCACCGAGTTTTTACACGGTGAATATGCAGATAAGCTGCTACAGAAGATCAATGACGATTAGCGGAGAGAGCATGTACCGTATTGGAGAATTAGCGAAACTGGCTGACGTGACGCCTGATACTATCCGCTACTATGAAAAGCAGCAGATGATGGAACATGAAATACGTACAGAAGGTGGGTTTCGCCTCTATACAGAAAGCGATCTGCAACGGCTGAAGTTTATTCGTTACGCGAGACAGCTAGGCTTTACGCTTGAGTCTATCCGTGAATTACTTTCGATCCGTGTCGACCCAGAGCACCATACCTGCCAGGAATCAAAAGGGATTGTTCAGGAAAGATTGCAGGAAGTCGAAGCCCGTATAGCCGAACTTCAAACGATGCAACGATCGTTGCAGCGATTGAATGATGCATGCTGTGGAAAGGCACATAGCAGCGTTTACTGCTCTATCCTTGAAGCTCTTGAACAAGGCGCCAGCGGAACAACATCAGGCTGTTGATTTATTGAACGGTCAGGTCTACACTCGCGGCGTAAATTATTACAAACTGGAGATATTATGAGTCGTTATCAGCACACCAAAGGGCAGATAAAGGACAACGCCATTGAGGCGCTACTGCATGATCCACTGTTCAGGCAGCGAGTTGAGAAAAATAAAAAAGGGAAAGGTAGTTACCTGCGTAAAGGTAAACATGGCAATCGGGGTAACTGGGAGGCCAGTGGCAAGAAAGTGAATCACTTTTTTACCACTGGCCTTCTTGTTTCAGTGAGCGTTTAAGAACGATTATTCTGTTCTTTCAGCAGGTCACGAATTTCACTCAGTAATACTTCTTCTTTCGATGGAGCTGGCGGTGCTGCCGGCTCCTCCGCTTTTTTACGGTTCAGTTTGTTGATCAGTTTGATTGCCATAAAGATAGCAAACGCAACAATAATGAAATCGAAGACATTCTGAATAAATACACCGTAATGCATGACCACGGCAGGAATGTCTCCCTGTGCATCACGTAGCGTTAAAGCAAACTGTTTAAAATCAATCCCACCAATTAACAACCCCAGTGGCGGCATGATGATATCGGCAACCAGTGATGAAACAATCTTACCGAATGCCGCACCAATAATGACACCCACTGCCAAATCGACAACATTCCCGCGCATCGCGAATTCGCGAAACTCTTTAATAATGCTCATTTTATTCTCCCTATGCAGCTGACGTTTATAAGTTTAACAAATGTTTAGGCAATTTCCATTTATGTATTGCCGAAAGGAAAATTTATTAGACCATGAAATATAAAGGGAAATAAAAAGGGCGCTGTATTAGCGCCCAAATTATTACAGGAAGAAAGGACTTGGCTGGAATAGTCTCTCGACGTCGGTAATAAACTTTTTATCTGTCAGGAACATAATTACGTGATCGCCCTGCTCAATGCGCAGGTTATCGTTGGCAATCATCACATCATTACCACGCACAACGGCGCCAATAATGGTTCCAGGGGGAAGTTTAATTTCATCAATTGAACGCCCCACAACCCGAGATGTTGTTTCATCCCCGTGTGCGACGGCTTCAATGGCTTCCGCGACGCCACGGCGTAGTGAAGAAACACCGACAATGTCAGCTTTACGTACGTGACTGAGCAGCGCGGAGATGGTCGCCTGCTGCGGTGAAATAGCAATATCGATCACGCTACCTTGCACCAGATCGACGTATGCTCTGCGTTGGATTAACACCATCACTTTCTTGGCACCCATCCGTTTGGCAAGCATCGCCGACATGATATTCGCTTCATCATCGTTGGTCACTGCGATGAACAGATCAACTTGATCAATATGTTCTTCAGCCAGCAGCTCTTGATCCGAGGCATCACCGAAAAAGACGATCGTATTTTGCAATTTCTCCGCAAGCTCGGATGCCCGTTGCTGATTGCGCTCGATCAGTTTGACGCTGTAATCTTTTTCCAGACGACGTGCCAGACCCGCGCCGATATTACCGCCACCCACTAACATAATGCGTTTGTACGGTTTTTCCAGACGCTGCAATTCGCTCATTACGGCGCGAATATGCTGTGATGCTGCGATAAAGAAGACTTCATCACCCGCTTCAACAATGGTAGAACCTTGCGGACGGATCGGTCTGTCATGACGGAAAATCGCCGCCACGCGGGTATCAATGTGCGGCATATGTTCACGCATTGTCGACAGTGCATTGCCGATCAATGGCCCGCCGTAATAGGCTTTGACCACCGCCAGACTGACTTTACCTTCGGCAAAATTTACCACCTGCAACGCACCAGGGTACTCAATTAGTCGATAAATGCTATCGATAACCAGTTGCTCAGGCGCAATCAGGTGATCGATAGGTACCGCATCGGATTGGAATAGCTTGTCCGCATCACGAACGTAATCCGGTGAACGAATACGGGCGATGCGATTAGGTGTATTAAACAGTGAATAAGCTACCTGGCAGGCAACCATATTTGTTTCATCTGAGCTGGTTACGGCAACCAGCATATCGGCATCGTCGGCCCCAGCTTCACGCAGTACGCGAGGATGTGAACCGTGCCCTTGCACGACGCGGAGATCAAACTTGTCCTGCAGGCTGCGCAGGCGCTCACCATTGGTATCGACTACCGTGATATCGTTGTTCTCTCCGACCAGGTTTTCAGCCAGCGTACCGCCAACTTGCCCTGCGCCCAGAATGATAATTTTCATCAGTCGCGACCCGTTATCTCATCACTTTTTGATTAGCTTAGCGTAAAAGAAGCCATCACCATCTTCCGCTCCCGGTAAATTCTGACGTCCGGGTTTTTCCGGCGTACCGGTTTCGCTTAATACCGCATCTGGCGTGCATGCCAGGAAGGCAGCAATTTGCTGCTGGTTTTCTTCTGGCAGGATAGAGCACGTTGCATAAACCAGCGTGCCGCCAGGTTTAAGATGTAACCAGGTTGCATTCAGGATCTCGGCCTGCAACTGCGCAAGTTCGGCAATATCCCGGTCGCGACGCAGCCATTTGATGTCTGGATGGCGACGAATAACGCCGGTGGCAGAACACGGAGCATCCAGCAAAATACGGTCAAACTGTTGTTCGCCACACCATTGCTGTGGATATCGACCATCACCCTGTTTTACGGTTGCCTTCATGCCCAGACGTTTAAGATTGTCGTAAACGCGCGATAAGCGTTTCTCATCGACATCGACGGCCATTACGTTAGCGTGCGGAGCAACTTCCAGAATGTGAGTGGTTTTCCCGCCCGGCGCGCAGCACAAGTCGAGAATTTGTTCGCCGTCCTCCGGCAACAGATAGGTTACGCATCCTTGAGCCGAAGCATCCTGGACGGTTACCCAACCTTCGTCAAAACCAGGCAGGGCGTGCACAGGAGCCGGCGTTTCCAGACGCACTGCATCGGGATAATCCGGATGCGGGAAGCCGGTTAATCCCGCTTCGCTAAGCAGGTCCAGCCAGGCATCGCGCGTATGGTGATTACGATTGACACGCAGCCACATCGGTGGTCTTTGGTTATTGGCTTCAAGAATGGCTTCCCACTGCTGCGGATAAGCGGCCTTAATACGTTTCACCAGCCAGGAGGGGTGTAAGAAACGTAAATCGCTTTGCGCGAACTCGGCCAGCAGTTCATCCTGACGGCGTTGAAACTGGCGCAATACGCCGTTGATCAGCCCTTTTAACTGCGGGCGCTTAATAATGACCGCGCCTTCTACGGTCTCTGCCAATGCAGCATGCGGTGGAATACGGGTATGCAGCAGTTGGTAGAAGCCCACCATGATCAGATAGTGAACGGTGCGCTGTTTGCCCGTCATTGGACGTTCCATCAACTGCTGGATCATCCACTCCAGCTGGGAGAGCGTACGCAATACACCGAAGCAAAGTTCCTGCAACAGCGCTTTGTCTTTATCAGCAACTTTTTGCTGCATGGCGGGCAGCACGTTACTCAACGATTGGCCCTTTTCGACAACCTGTTCGACAGCCTGAGCCGCCATACTGCGTAAATTAAGATGTTTTTTCATAAGCGCAAAAATAAAAATGCCCGGAGGCTCCGGGCTTTAAAAGAGATGAACCGTCAGATCAGACGATTCCCGGGCACAAACCACTCCCGACGCGAATTGAGCAGATCCTGTGCGCTCATCGCTTTCTTACCGGCAGGCTGTAAAGCGATGAGATTCAGGATGCCGTCGCCTGTTGCGACCTGGATGCCCTGCTTTGTCGCCTCGAGGATGGTGCCTGGTGCAGACTGTGTGTTCACAGCAATAACAGAAGCTTTCCAGACTTTCACTGGCTGACCTTCGATTTCAAGCCAGCTCATTGGCCACGGGTTAAAGGCGCGGATACATCGTTCCAGCTGAGCGGCCGAAAGCGACCAGTCGATACGTGCCTCTTCTTTGCTGAGTTTTTCTGCATGTGTAACCAGAGATTCATCCTGAACAACTGGTTTTATTGTGCCAGCAGCAAGCTGTTTTAGCGTTTCAATCAGCCCCTGAGGCCCTAAATCTGCCAGCTTGTCGTATAACGAACCGCTGGTATCTTCTGCCGTAATTGGGCACGACAGCTTATGCAGCATATCGCCTGTGTCCAGACCGACATCCATCTGCATGATGGTTACACCGGTTTCGGTGTCGCCTGCCCACAATGAACGCTGGATCGGCGCGGCCCCACGCCAGCGTGGAAGCAGAGAACCGTGAACGTTGATACAACCCAGACGCGGCATGTCCAGTACGGCTTTTGGCAGAATCAGGCCATATGCCACCACCACCATTACATCTGCGTGCAGATCAGAAACCAGTTGTTGGTTTTCCTGAGGGCGAAGAGATACAGGTTGGAAAACGGGTATCCCTTTTTCTTCCGCCAGCACTTTTACCGGGCTGGGCATCAGCTTTTTACCACGTCCCGCAGGGCGGTCCGGTTGGGTAAACACCCCAACGACGTTATGTCCAGAAGACAACAGCGCGTCGAGATGACGCGCTGCAAAGTCAGGTGTACCCGCAAAAATAATACGTAGTGAGTCTGACACGTTGATTCTTGTCCTTAAGCTCGGGCGTTCAGGCGGTCGAGTTTTTCAACTTTCTGACGAATACGTTGTTGCTTCAACGGAGACAGATAATCGATAAACAGTTTACCGACCAGGTGATCCATTTCATGTTGGATGCAGATAGCCAACAGGCCGTCGGCCTCCAGTTCAAAAGGCTTGCCGTCGCGATCGAGCGCACGAATTTTTACTTTTTCAGCGCGCGGTACTAATGCACGTTGTTCAGGAATAGACAGGCAGCCTTCTTCAATGCCGGTTTCGCCGTCTTTCTCCAGCAGCTCTGGGTTAATGAGTACCAGACGCTCGTCACGGTTTTCAGAGACATCAATAACAATGATGCGCTGATGAATATCGACCTGTGTTGCCGCCAGACCGATACCTTCTTCGGCGTACATCGTTTCGAACATATCATCAACGATACGCTGAATTTCTGCATTCACTTCTTCAACCGGCTTTGCGACTTTGCGAAGACGCTCGTCCGGAATATGTAACACTTGCAAAACTGACATAGTTATCCAGAGTTGTGTTCAGGAATTGGAAAGATTATTACCTCTATTCTAGACAAAACCCGCTCTGATTGACAGCATCAGTGACCAATCGCAAAGATTGCCAGGACTGCTTGTGGCGGGGGAACAGGGATGACCCATATTGAGATTTGGTTACGTTTAGCACAAGTGAATGAACTGTATGGTGATGAGATGGTGCGCACTGCTCACTGGCTTATCGCTCAACCGAGTATTAATAATACGGTACTTCGGCATGCAGGGCTCACTCCTCGCCAGGTCGAACGTTTTCAGGCCTTTTCTGAGCAGTCATTGGAAAAAACGCTGCGTTGGCTTGAGTTACCCCATCATCATCTGGTTTTTGCCGACAGCAAGTATTTTCCGCCACAGCTGCGTGCTATTGAGGATTACCCTGGCGTACTTTTCATTGTTGGCCACCCTGAGTGTCTTCACTCATTTCAAGTTGCTGTTGTCGGCAGTCGGCTGTACTCCTGGTATGGCGAACGATGGGCGCGGCTGTTCTGTGAAAAGCTTGCAGCATGTGGTGTGACGATCACTAGCGGACTGGCTAAAGGGATTGACGGTGTGGCGCATACTGCAGCGATAAACACACACGGGGCCAGTATTGCGGTACTGGGAAATGGTCTGGAAACCATATATCCACGGCGACATGTTCGTCTTGCTGAAAGTTTGATAGAGGCCGGAGGCGCGCTGGTGTCCGAGTTTCCTTTGGATATGCTCCCGTTACCGCGTAATTTTCCCCGACGAAATCGCATTATTAGTGGTCTAAGTAAGGGAGTACTGGTTGTTGAAGCGGCACAGCGTAGTGGCTCATTAGTCACTGCACGCTGTGCGCTGGAACAAGGACGGGAGGTTTTTGCTTTGCCTGGACCGATAGGGAGCCCGGGAAGTGAAGGTCCCCATTGGCTCATTCAGCAGGGAGCCATGCTTGTGACGGCACCAGAGGAAATACTGGAAAGTTTGCAATATGGGCTGCAATGGTTGCCAGATGAGCCTGAAAAATCAATTTATTCGCCGGATCACGAAGAGGTGGCATTGCCATTTTCAGAGCTCCTGGCTAACGTAGGAGATGAGGTAACACCTGTTGACGTCGTCGCTGAACGTGCCGGCCAACCTGTGCCAGTGATAGTGGCTCAACTGCTCGAACTGGAGTTAGCAGGATGGATCGCAGCTGTACCCGGCGGCTATGTCCGATTGAGGAGGGCAAGCCATGTTCGACGTACTAATGTATTTGTTTGAGACATATATCCATAACGAAGCTGAGCTGCGTGTGGATCAGGACAAACTGGAACGGGATCTTACCGACGCTGGTTTTGATCGTGAAGACATCTACAACGCGTTACTGTGGCTGGAAAAACTTGCTGATTATCAGGACGGCCTTGCAGAACCTATGCAGCTTGCATCAGATCCCCTTTCTGTACGTATTTATACTGCAGAAGAGTGCGATCGGCTGGATGCGAGCTGTCGGGGGTTCCTGCTATTCCTGGAGCAGATTCAGGTGCTAAACCTCGAAACGCGAGAAATGGTGATAGAGCGCGTACTTGCGCTGGATACGGCTGAGTTTGATCTGGAAGACCTGAAGTGGGTGATCCTGATGGTTCTGTTCAACATTCCAGGCTGCGAAAATGCCTATCAGCAAATGGAAGAATTACTCTTTGAAGTGAATGAAGGTATGCTGCATTAATCAATCTTCATTCAGTATGAGTTGTTATGGCTAAATCAGCACTGTTTACGGTGCGTAAAAACGAGCCCTGCCCACAATGTGGGGCTGAACTGGTTATTCGTTCCGGGAAACACGGCCCGTTTCTTGGTTGCTCACACTATCCAGAATGCGATTATGTCCGTCCGCTGAAATCATCTGCGGACGGACATATAGTCAAAGTTCTGGAGGGTAAATTCTGCCCTGCATGTGGCGCTGAACTGGTGCTGAGGCAGGGACGATTCGGTATGTTTATTGGGTGCAGTGATTACCCTGCCTGCGATCACACTGAGCTTATCGATAAGCCTGATGAAACCGCAATAGTATGCCCCCAATGCCAGACGGGCCATTTGGTTCAGCGGCGTTCACGTTATGGCAAAACCTTCTACTCCTGCGATCGCTATCCGGAGTGTCAGTTTGTCATTAACTTCAAACCGTTAGCGGGAGAGTGTCCAGAGTGCCACTATCCGCTACTCATCGAAAAGAAAACCGCGCAGGGTGCGAAGCATTTCTGTGCCAGTAAACAATGTGGAAAGCCGATCCCGGCGGAATAAAAAAGTGAATAAAAACCTGCCTACAGACCCTATCGCTGCCGCGATAGAGGTTCTGCAACAAGAAAATGTCATCGCTTATCCAACAGAAGCCGTTTTTGGTGTCGGTTGCAATCCTGACAGCGAAACGGCGGTAATGCGTCTGTTGGAACTCAAACAACGTCCAATTGATAAAGGTTTGATTTTGATTGCGGCAAACTTTGATCAACTCAAACCGTATATTGATGACAGTATGCTCACCGATGCTCAACGTGAAGCTGTTTTCGCACGCTGGCCTGGCCCTGTCACCTTCGTTTTCCCGGCTCCTGCGACAACGCCGCGTTGGCTAACCGGTCGTTTTGATTCGCTCGCCGTGCGCGTCACGGATCACCCGCTGGTGGTTGCATTGTGCCAGGCTTATGGCAAGCCATTAGTTTCTACAAGTGCCAATCTGAGTGGGCTGGCACCCTGCAGAACGGTAGAGGAAGTACGAGCGCAGTTCGGGGAAGATTTTCCAGTGGTTGAAGGTAATACCGGCGGACGTTTGAATCCCTCGGAAATCAGAGATGCTTTGACGGGTGAACAGTTTCGACAGGGGTAATATGAAAGAAGCCTATGCTGTTTTTGGTAATCCGGTAGCGCACAGCAAATCGCCTTTTATTCATCAGCAATTTGCAGAGCAGCTGAAGATTGATCACTCTTATGGTCGGGTGTTGGCGCCCATCAATAACTTTGTGAATACGCTCAATGCCTTTTTTGCTGATGGGGGGAAAGGGGCTAATGTTACCGTTCCTTTTAAAGAAGAGGCGTTTGCGCGTGCTGATGAACTCACAGAGCGGGCATCGCTGGCTGGGGCGGTCAATACTCTAAAACGGCTGGAGGATGGGCGTTTACTGGGTGATAACACAGATGGTATCGGCCTGCTTAGCGATCTTGAGCGTTTGTCTTTCATTCATCCCGGGTCTCGTATCCTGTTGATTGGGGCTGGTGGAGCGTCCCGTGGCGTGTTGCTGCCTCTCTTGTCTATGGATTGCGCGGTGACTATTGTTAATCGTACCGCCTCACGTGCTGAAGAATTGGCGCAGATCTTCTCCCATACCGGCAGCGTTCAGGCGGTAGGAATGGATGAGCTGGATAATTACACCTTCGATCTGATCATCAACGCAACGTCCAGTGGTATTAGCGGTGATGTTCCAGCCATTCCTGCATCGCTTATTCATCCTTCGGTCTATTGCTACGACATGTTCTATCAAAAGGGTAATACCCCGTTCCTTTCATGGTGCGTATCGCATAGTGCAAAACATTGTGCCGATGGTTTGGGAATGCTGGTGGGGCAAGCGGCACATGCTGTTTTGCTCTGGCATGGTGTACTGCCGGAGATTGAGCCTGTGATTAAAACACTGCAACAGGAACTTTCTGCATGAATCAGGCGATTCAATTCCCTGATAGGGAAGAGTGGGTGGCGGATATTAATTCCGTCGTCTTCCCTGCGATGGTTCATGGCATGCAGCTAAAATGTGCCATAAAAGGAGAGACGTTGGCGCATCGCTTTGGTGGCGACACGCCTGAACAGTGGCTTGAAACTTTTCGCGAATATCGCTGGGATCTGGAAGAAGAGGCTGAAGCATTGATCCAGGACCAGCAGGAAGACTCTCAGGGTTGGGTCTGGTTATCCTGACCTAAATACTCATCTTTCCACTTCACGTAGTTGTCAGCAGAGTACTGTAGGCCTGCTTTCTCTTCGTCAGTTAGTGGGCGGATTTGTTTAACCGGGCTTCCCAGATACAGATATCCGCTCTCCAGGCGCCTATTTTGCGGGACCAGACTTCCCGCTCCGATCATGACGTCATCTTCTACTACTACGCCATCGAGCAAAATCGATCCCATACCGACTAAAACGCGGTTGCCAATGATGCAACCGTGCAACATGACTTTATGACCGACCGTCACATCCTCGCCTACGATCAGGGGGTTACCTTGCGGATTAGATGTGGATTTATGTGTGACATGCAGCACGCTGCCATCCTGAATGTTTGTACGGGCGCCAATCTGTACGTAGTTCACGTCGCCACGAATCGCAACCAGTGGCCAAATTCCGACATCATCAGCCAGACGAGTATCGCCAATGACAACACTACTACTATCGATCATGACGCGTTTGCCGATCTGTGGGAAAAGATCCTTATAAGGACGCAGTACATCAGACATGTTTACCTCAATGAAAATAGGGCGGTAATGAAGACTTTGGTTGGATTATTGAGACTGTGCAAGTGATTTAGTTATCAAAAATCAGCCAAATTGCACAGGAATGTAGCGAAAGGAGTGAAAAACAAGCATTCGGCAAAAAAGATCCAAAAAACACTTGTGCTAAAAAATGGGATCCCTATAATGCGCCTCCATCGACACGGCGGATGTGAATCACTTCAAGCAAACAGCCGGTCCGGTTGAAGAGAAAAATCCTGAAATTCAGGGTTGACTCTGAAAGAGGAAAGCGTAATATACGCCACCTCGCGACAGAGCGCTAAAGCGCGTCGCAACTGCTCTTTAACAATTTATCAGACAATCTGTGTGGGCACTCGAAGATACGGATTCTTAACGTCGCAAGACGAAAAATGAATACCAAGTCTCTGAGTGAACACGTAATTCATTACGAAGTTTAATTCACGAGCATCAAACTTAAATTGAAGAGTTTGATCATGGCTCAGATTGAACGCTGGCGGCAGGCCTAACACATGCAAGTCGAACGGTAGCACAGAGGAGCTTGCTCCTTGGGTGACGAGTGGCGGACGGGTGAGTAATGTCTGGGAAACTGCCCGATGGAGGGGGATAACTACTGGAAACGGTAGCTAATACCGCATAACGTCGCAAGACCAAAGAGGGGGACCTTCGGGCCTCTTGCCATCGGATGTGCCCAGATGGGATTAGCTAGTAGGTGGGGTAACGGCTCACCTAGGCGACGATCCCTAGCTGGTCTGAGAGGATGACCAGCCACACTGGAACTGAGACACGGTCCAGACTCCTACGGGAGGCAGCAGTGGGGAATATTGCACAATGGGCGCAAGCCTGATGCAGCCATGCCGCGTGTATGAAGAAGGCCTTCGGGTTGTAAAGTACTTTCAGCGAGGAGGAAGGCGTTGTGGTTAATAACCGCAACGATTGACGTTACTCGCAGAAGAAGCACCGGCTAACTCCGTGCCAGCAGCCGCGGTAATACGGAGGGTGCAAGCGTTAATCGGAATTACTGGGCGTAAAGCGCACGCAGGCGGTCTGTCAAGTCGGATGTGAAATCCCCGGGCTCAACCTGGGAACTGCATCCGAAACTGGCAGGCTAGAGTCTTGTAGAGGGGGGTAGAATTCCAGGTGTAGCGGTGAAATGCGTAGAGATCTGGAGGAATACCGGTGGCGAAGGCGGCCCCCTGGACAAAGACTGACGCTCAGGTGCGAAAGCGTGGGGAGCAAACAGGATTAGATACCCTGGTAGTCCACGCCGTAAACGATGTCGACTTGGAGGTTGTGCCCTTGAGGCGTGGCTTCCGGAGCTAACGCGTTAAGTCGACCGCCTGGGGAGTACGGCCGCAAGGTTAAAACTCAAATGAATTGACGGGGGCCCGCACAAGCGGTGGAGCATGTGGTTTAATTCGATGCAACGCGAAGAACCTTACCTACTCTTGACATCCACGGAATTTAGCAGAGATGCTTTAGTGCCTTCGGGAACCGTGAGACAGGTGCTGCATGGCTGTCGTCAGCTCGTGTTGTGAAATGTTGGGTTAAGTCCCGCAACGAGCGCAACCCTTATCCTTTGTTGCCAGCGATTCGGTCGGGAACTCAAAGGAGACTGCCAGTGATAAACTGGAGGAAGGTGGGGATGACGTCAAGTCATCATGGCCCTTACGAGTAGGGCTACACACGTGCTACAATGGCATATACAAAGAGAAGCGACCTCGCGAGAGCAAGCGGACCTCATAAAGTATGTCGTAGTCCGGATTGGAGTCTGCAACTCGACTCCATGAAGTCGGAATCGCTAGTAATCGTGGATCAGAATGCCACGGTGAATACGTTCCCGGGCCTTGTACACACCGCCCGTCACACCATGGGAGTGGGTTGCAAAAGAAGTAGGTAGCTTAACCTTCGGGAGGGCGCTTACCACTTTGTGATTCATGACTGGGGTGAAGTCGTAACAAGGTAACCGTAGGGGAACCTGCGGTTGGATCACCTCCTTACCTTAAAGAAACGTTCTTTGTAGTGCTCACACAGATTGTCTGATGAAAATTAGCAGTAAGAAAATCTCTGCAGGCTTGTAGCTCAGGTGGTTAGAGCGCACCCCTGATAAGGGTGAGGTCGGTGGTTCAAGTCCACTCAGGCCTACCAAATTCTTTCTGATACCGCGTTGTGAAACGACTCGCATACTTCAGTATGCTTCGCCGCTCCACGCCTTGTCTCAGCAAGAATTAAGGTGAATGAGATAACTACGATGGGGCTATAGCTCAGCTGGGAGAGCGCCTGCTTTGCACGCAGGAGGTCTGCGGTTCGATCCCGCATAGCTCCACCATCTTTACTGCAACAATACAAGAAAACTTCAGAGTGTACCTGAAAAGGTTCACTGCGAAGTTTTGCTCTTTAAAAATCTGGATCAAGCTGAAAATTGAAACGACACACTGTTTCATTTCTCCGTAATAAGAAATGAAAAGCGGTGTGTTCGAGTCTCTCAAATTTTTGCAAGTCGATGATGAATCGAAAGAAACATCTTCGGGTTGTGAGGTTAAGCGACTAAGCGTACACGGTGGATGCCCTGGCAGTCAGAGGCGATGAAGGACGTGCTAATCTGCGATAAGCGTCGGTAAGGTGATATGAACCGTTATAACCGGCGATTTCCGAATGGGGAAACCCAGTGTGATTCGTCACACTATCATTACGTGAATACATAGCGTAATGAAGCGAACCGGGGGAACTGAAACATCTAAGTACCCCGAGGAAAAGAAATCAACCGAGATTCCCCCAGTAGCGGCGAGCGAACGGGGAGCAGCCCAGAGTCTGAATCAGCTTGTGTGTTAGTGGAACGGTCTGGAAAGTCCGACGGTACAGGGTGATAGTCCCGTACACCAAAATGCACAGGTTGTGAACTCGAAGAGTAGGGCGGGACACGTGGTATCCTGTCTGAATATGGGGGGACCATCCTCCAAGGCTAAATACTCCTGACTGACCGATAGTGAACCAGTACCGTGAGGGAAAGGCGAAAAGAACCCCGGCGAGGGGAGTGAAAAAGAACCTGAAACCGTGTACGTACAAGCAGTGGGAGCCTCTTAATGGGGTGACTGCGTACCTTTTGTATAATGGGTCAGCGACTTATATTCTGTAGCAAGGTTAACCGCATAGGGGAGCCGAAGGGAAACCGAGTCTTAACTGGGCGTTAAGTTGCAGGGTATAGACCCGAAACCCGGTGATCTAGCCATGGGCAGGTTGAAGGTTGGGTAACACTAACTGGAGGACCGAACCGACTAATGTTGAAAAATTAGCGGATGACTTGTGGCTGGGGGTGAAAGGCCAATCAAACCGGGAGATAGCTGGTTCTCCCCGAAAGCTATTTAGGTAGCGCCTCGTGAATTCATCTTCGGGGGTAGAGCACTGTTTCGGCTAGGGGGTCATCCCGACTTACCAACCCGATGCAAACTGCGAATACCGAAGAATGTTATCACGGGAGACACACGGCGGGTGCTAACGTCCGTCGTGAAGAGGGAAACAACCCAGACCGCCAGCTAAGGTCCCAAAGTCACAGTTAAGTGGGAAACGATGTGGGAAGGCACAGACAGCCAGGATGTTGGCTTAGAAGCAGCCATCATTTAAAGAAAGCGTAATAGCTCACTGGTCGAGTCGGCCTGCGCGGAAGATGTAACGGGGCTAAACTGTGCACCGAAGCTGCGGCAGCGACACTATGTGTTGTTGGGTAGGGGAGCGTTCTGTAAGCCGTTGAAGGTGTGTCGTGAGGCATGCTGGAGGTATCAGAAGTGCGAATGCTGACATAAGTAACGATAATGCGGGTGAAAAACCCGCACGCCGGAAGACCAAGGGTTCCTGTCCAACGTTAATCGGGGCAGGGTGAGTCGACCCCTAAGGCGAGGCCGAAAGGCGTAGTCGATGGGAAACAGGTTAATATTCCTGTACTTGGTGTTACTGCGAAGGGGGGACGGAGAAGGCTATGTTAGCCGGGCGACGGTTGTCCCGGTTTAAGCATGTAGGCGGAGGTTCCAGGTAAATCCGGTACCTTTTTAACGCTGAGGTGTGATGACGAGGCACTACGGTGCTGAAGTAACAAATGCCCTGCTTCCAGGAAAAGCCTCTAAGCATCAGGTAACACGAAATCGTACCCCAAACCGACACAGGTGGTCAGGTAGAGAATACCAAGGCGCTTGAGAGAACTCGGGTGAAGGAACTAGGCAAAATGGTGCCGTAACTTCGGGAGAAGGCACGCTGATATGTAGGTGAAGTGATTTACTCATGGAGCTGAAATCAGTCGAAGATACCAGCTGGCTGCAACTGTTTATTAAAAACACAGCACTGTGCAAACACGAAAGTGGACGTATACGGTGTGACGCCTGCCCGGTGCCGGAAGGTTAATTGATGGGGTTATCCGTAAGGAGAAGCTCTTGATCGAAGCCCCGGTAAACGGCGGCCGTAACTATAACGGTCCTAAGGTAGCGAAATTCCTTGTCGGGTAAGTTCCGACCTGCACGAATGGCGTAATGATGGCCAGGCTGTCTCCACCCGAGACTCAGTGAAATTGAACTCGCTGTGAAGATGCAGTGTACCCGCGGCAAGACGGAAAGACCCCGTGAACCTTTACTATAGCTTGACACTGAACACTGGTCCTTGATGTGTAGGATAGGTGGGAGGCTTTGAAGTGTGGACGCCAGTCTGCATGGAGCCAACCTTGAAATACCACCCTTTAATGGCTGGTGTTCTAACGTGGGCCCGTAATCCGGGTTGCGGACAGTGTCTGGTGGGTAGTTTGACTGGGGCGGTCTCCTCCTAAAGAGTAACGGAGGAGCACGAAGGTTAGCTAATCCTGGTCGGACATCAGGAGGTTAGTGCAAAGGCATAAGCTAGCTTGACTGCGAGAGTGACGGCTCGAGCAGGTGCGAAAGCAGGTCTTAGTGATCCGGTGGTTCTGAATGGAAGGGCCATCGCTCAACGGATAAAAGGTACTCCGGGGATAACAGGCTGATACCGCCCAAGAGTTCATATCGACGGCGGTGTTTGGCACCTCGATGTCGGCTCATCACATCCTGGGGCTGAAGTAGGTCCCAAGGGTATGGCTGTTCGCCATTTAAAGTGGTACGCGAGCTGGGTTTAGAACGTCGTGAGACAGTTCGGTCCCTATCTGCCGTGGGCGCTGGAGAATTGAGGGGGGCTGCTCCTAGTACGAGAGGACCGGAGTGGACGCATCACTGGTGTTCGGGTTGTCATGCCAATGGCATTGCCCGGTAGCTAAATGCGGAAGAGATAAGTGCTGAAAGCATCTAAGCACGAAACTTGCCCCGAGATGAGTTCTCCCTGAGACTGTAAGTCTCCTGAAGGAACGTTGAAGACGACGACGTTGATAGGTCGGGTGTGTAAGTGTAGCGATACATTGAGCTAACCGATACTAATGAACCGTGAGGCTTAACCTTACAACGCCGAAGATGTTTTGGCGGAATTGAGACGATTTTCAGCCTGATTACAGATGACATCGACATGCCAGGGCGTGTTGATAAACAGAATTTGCCTGGCGGCTGTAGCGCGGTGGTCCCACCTGACCCCATGCCGAACTCAGAAGTGAAACGCCGTAGCGCCGATGGTAGTGTGGGGTCTCCCCATGCGAGAGTAGGGAACTGCCAGGCATCAAATTTAGTGTGCTGATATGGCTCAGTTGGTAGAGCGCACCCTTGGTAAGGGTGAGGTCCCCAGTTCGACTCTGGGTATCAGCACCAGTTTTTCGGTTAAAGTTCGGCACTTAGAAAAGAATTTGTCTGGCGGCTGTAGCGCGGTGGTCCCACCTGACCCCATGCCGAACTCAGAAGTGAAACGCCGTAGCGCCGATGGTAGTGTGGGGTCTCCCCATGCGAGAGTAGGGAACTGCCAGACATCAAATAAGTGAAAAGGCCATCCGTCAGGATGGCCTTTTTGCGTTTATACGCGGAACAAAATCCGGAACTGTAGCCAGCCGATGTATTTAATGAATAACCTGCGACAAAAAGGCGCGTGTACGTTCAGATTTTGGATGCGCAAAAAACTCATCTGGCGGCGCCTGTTCAACAATCTCACCAAGATCCATAAAGATCACCCGGTCAGCCACCGTGCGGGCAAAGCCCATTTCATGGGTAACACACAGCATGGTCATGCCCGATTGCGCCAGACCTATCATGGTATCCAGTACTTCTTTTACCATTTCAGGATCTAACGCTGATGTGGGTTCATCAAACAACATGATTTTGGGTTTCATGCACAGCGAGCGTGCAATGGCCACGCGCTGTTGCTGCCCACCAGAGATTTGCCCGGGATATTTATGCGCATGTTCAGCAATGCGAACTCGCTCAAGGTAGTGCATTGCCAGAGCTTCCGCCTCTTTTTTCGGCATCTTTTGCACCCAGACAGGTGCCAGCGTGCAGTTCTGCAGGACCGTCAAATGGGGAAAGAGATTAAAGTGCTGAAAGACCATGCCAACTTCCTGTCTGACACGTTCGATATTGCGGATATCTTCGTTGAGCTCGATTCCATCCACGACAATACGCCCTTGCTGATGTTCTTCCAGATGGTTAATACAGCGGATAGTCGTCGATTTTCCGGAACCAGAAGGCCCGCACAATACGATACGCTCTCCCTGTTTTACCTGCAGGTTGATATTTTTCAGGACATGAAACTGCCCATACCATTTGTTGACGTTTTCCAGCGTAATCATCGCGTCAGTGGACGGCATTACTATTTGGCTCATAAATTCCTCAGTGCGGTGTACGCCCGGTGTTAAAACGTTTTTCCAGATGCTGGCTATAGCGCGACATGCTGAAACAGAAAACCCAGTAAATCAGTGCAGCGAAAACATATCCTTCTGTCGACATTCCCAGCCAGGCCGGGTCGACAGTTGCTTGCTGGACGCTGCTAAAGAGATCAAACAGGCCGATGATAATGACCAGGCTGGTATCCTTGAATAGCGCGATGATGGTATTGACCAGGCCTGGAATGACCAGCTTCAGCGCCTGGGGAAGAATAACCAACCCCTGCGTTTTCCAGTACCCGAGCGCCAGTGATTCAGCCGCTTCATATTGACCTTTTGGTAAGGCCTGTAATCCTCCGCGTACCACTTCAGCAACATAGGCTGACTGGAAAAGAATGACACCAACCAGTGCCCGAATAAGTTTGTCGATAGTTGTACCCTCCGACATAAATAGCGGGAGCATGACTGAGGACATAAACAGGACGGTTATAAGCGGTACTCCACGCCAGAATTCAATGAAAATGACCGATAAAACACGCACGATCGGCATATGAGAACGGCGGCCTAACGCCAGTAAAATGCCCCACGGAAGCGCACCTGCAATACCCACGGATGCGATGATAAGCGTCAGTGTTAATCCACCCCACTGGCGGGTTTCTACGCGCTCAAGCCCGAAAAAACCACCGTACATTAGCCACCAGACTGTAAGGGGATACACTACTGCCCAGATGGCGATATAGCGGCCACGGTGAGGGATGATTTTCAAGAACATCGGGATGATGGAAAGCAGACCAATAATCAGGGCCAGATTGACGCGCCAGCGCTGATCGTGGGGATAAAGTCCATACATGAATTGCCCAAAGCGTTCATGAATGAACACCCAGCAGGCTCCGGCTTTGGTACAGTCTGCTCGGGTCGAACCGACCCAGTTGGCCTGCAGGAATGCCCAGTTCAGCAGTGGCGGAAGAAATGACCAAATCAGCCATACGCATAACAGCGTGAGCAGACTATTTGACCAGCTGGAGAACAGGTTTTTACGCACCCAGAGTAGACTGCGGCTAGCCGGGTTGCTGCTCTGGCGCGCGGGGTGAGGCAGCAGTGCTTTTGTCATCATGGCTCTTTAGCGCTCAATCAGTGCAATACGGCGGTTATAAATATTCATCAGCAGAGAAATGCTCAGGCTGATGATCAGGTACACCGACATGGTGATGGCAATAGTTTCGATGGCCTGTCCTGTTTGATTGAGCACAGTACCGGCAAACAATGACACCATATCCGGGTAGCCAATGGCGGCCGCAAGTGAGGAGTTTTTGACGATGTTCAGATACTGGCTGGTTAATGGGGGAATGATGACGCGCAGCGCCTGCGGGATGATCACCTGGCGCAACGTTACCGGATTTGGCAGGCCCAGCGAACGTGCGGCTTCATGTTGCCCATAAGGAACAGCCTGAATTCCTGCCCGAATAATTTCTGCAATAAACGCTGAGGTATACACCGAAAGCGCCAGCGTCAGGGCAGCCAGTTCGGGAATAAGCACCATACCGCCCCGGAAGTTAAACCCGCGCAGTTCAGGGATATCCCAGTGCAGCGCCGCACCGAAAATCCAATGTGAAATCATCGGTAGAAACATGATTAGCACCAGGGCTGTTGGCCATGTTCGGCGTAACTGGCCTGTTTTGGTCTGGTGCATTTTGTTGAAGCGGAATAACCCAATGGTGATGATGACGGCAAGCACGATTGCGGCACAGAAGGTAATCAGACCTTCTCCCATCTGTGGTGCCGGAATGTAGAGCCCACGATTGCTCAGAAAGACCAGATCCAGGGCACTAACAGCCTGCCGCGGTCCGGGCAAATTCCGTAATACGGCAAAATACCAAAAGAAGATCTGCAGCAATGGCGGGATATTGCGGAACGTTTCGATGTAGATCGTAGAGAGCTTTCGTAGTAACCAGTTATCCGACAGCCGTGCCAGTCCGAGAAAAAAGCCGAGAAATGATGCGAAAACAATGCACAATGCGGAGACTAACAGTGTATTAAGCAGACCGACGATAAAGACGCGGCCATATGTATCGCCTTGCTCGTAATCAATCAGATGCTGGACGATACCAAATCCGGCACTGCGTTCGAGAAAAGAAAATCCCGAGGTAATACCGCGACTGCTCAGGTTATTAATAGTGTTATGGATGAGATAGACCGCAATGCTAACGACCGCAATCACAGCGAGTATTTGAAATAACCAGGCGCGGACCGCAGGGTTAGAAAAGGATAACGATCCTTTTACGGTTGAGCGGCGATGGGACATAAGAAAACCTCGGTAACTATGACTCTGGACTAAGCGCCGCGGAAGCGGCGCCCATTACATCACTACGCATTAGCGCACTGGTGGCGCATATTGAATGCCGCCGTTATTCCAGAGGTTGTTCTGTCCACGCTTGATCTTCAACGGGCTTTCCGATCCAACGTTACGTTCAAAGATCTCCGAGTAGTTACCTACCTGCTTGATAATGTTGTAAGCCCATTTGTTATCAAGTTTCAGATCCTTGCCATAGTCCCCCTCTTTACCTAACAGGTGCGCCATATCCGGTGTTGCAGGATTTGCCGCTTTTTCGTCAACATTTTTTGAGTTAACACCCATCTCTTCGGCGTTCAGCATAGCGAACAACGTCCAGCGAACAATCGAGAACCACTCATCGTCACCACGACGCACGACTGGCCCCAGTGGTTCTTTAGAAATAACTTCTGGCAGTACAATCCATTCTGCGGGGTTGCTCAGTTTGATCCGCAGGGCGTACAACTGAGACTGGTCGGAAGCAAGCGTATCGCAGCGCCCTGATTCCAGCGCTTTAGCGGACTCATCAGAACGATCAAAGGTGACAGGGGTATACTTCATGTTATTGGCTTTAAAGTAGTCGGCCACATTCAGTTCAGTATCTGTTCCTGCCTGAATACAAACCGTTGCGCCATCCAGTTCTTTAGCGCTCTTCAGGCCCGCTTTATTGTGGGTAAGAAAACCAATGCCGTCGTAATACGTTACGCCAGTGAAAGACATTCCCATTCCTGCATCACGAGAGGAGGTCCATGTGGTATTACGAGAGAGCATGTCGACTTCGCCAGATTGTAGTGCGGTAAAGCGTTCTTTGGCGGTGAGTGGGGTATATTTTACTTTGCTGTCATCACCAAATACGGCAGCGGCAACGCCACGACATACATCGACATCAATACCAGAGAATTTACCGCTTGCATCAGCGTAAGAAAAACCAGGCAGGCCATCACTGATACCACACTGCACAAACCCCTTTTTCTTTACGGCATCGAGAGTTGCGCCGGCATGTGCCTGATTTGCAACCGCAAGCAGCACGCCGGCCGTAGCCAGGCTGGCTATTATCATCTTTTTCATAGAGCATCCTGTGTGGAGGAATTATTGTTATGGAAACGTTCTGAAAACGTCTTTTTCCTGTCTGTGGCTATGGCCATACTCTTCTAAGCAAAGGTAGTGCCAGGTTTTTGCGCACGATTATTCGACGCAATATGCAGAGTGTAGACAGGAAAAAATAAATGCAGCGCCCTGAAGTGGTGCAAAATTGAAACGTAAGCCACATTTTGGCGCAAAAAATTTAAAAATCAGACAGGACGCATGATAACGATTTCGGACGTTAATATTGATAGCGTGAGAGTAATGGAAAGAAAATGTGGTGTTACGAAGATCAGAAAAAATGCTAATTTCAAATCGTGGATATGTGAGGGAAATCTATAATAATTTTATTATACGTTGAGTGCTATATTCCAACTTTTTGTCTTATATGAAAATTTAAATTTTATTGCAAAAAGCGCGGTAATCACCGCGCTTTTAAGAAGATTTATTTGGTCAGGGCGACTATCCCAAGCGTCAGCCCGGCAACGGCTGCTGCGCCACCGGCGATGGCACCGGCAGTTTCCCAGTTATCCTGCGTAGTGCCTTTCATACAGGTATTGGTATGAACCAGGCGCCCCTGATCGTCGTATACAGGTACGCAAGGAGAATCGTGTGCGCAGCCGGCCAGAAATGCGGTTAGCAATGCAACGGATATTAATCTTTTCATGGTGTTACCTCAAAAATAAGCGTTTCGCTAATTGAGCAAAGACAAACGCTAAGCCATCTGCGAACCCGGCAATTATTTTACCACCGCTTAAAAAAAGACTGACATGAGGAATAATCTCAATTCATGTGGATTGTAAAAATAATGGATAAAAAGAAAGGCGGCGAGCGAGCATCCAGGAAGGATTAAAAAGAAATAAATGGCTATCTTATTAATAAATAAAGAGGGGCATCATCGGTGAAAAAGGCGTCCGAAGACGCCTTTATTTTACAAATTAATCATTGTGCCGACTAAAACGCCGTCTGACGACAACAAAGAAGACGGGGACAAAGAAGATAGCCAACAATGTTGCGGTCAGCATTCCCCCCATTACGCCTGTGCCGACAGCGT
This sequence comes from Citrobacter sp. C6_1, assembly GCF_014596835.2. Classification (NCBI taxonomy): domain Bacteria; kingdom Pseudomonadati; phylum Pseudomonadota; class Gammaproteobacteria; order Enterobacterales; family Enterobacteriaceae; genus Citrobacter; species Citrobacter sp. C6_1. The sequence continues at coordinate 433,984 of NZ_CP115031.1, forward strand.
TTTGCGCCCCGCTACCCGCACCGTGGCTGATAACCAGTGGCATAACCCCCAGAATAAATGCCAGGGATGTCATCAGAATAGGGCGAAGACGCATGCGCGATGCCTCCAGAGTGGCTTCGATCAACCCTTTGCCCTCTTTATCCATCAGGTCTTTGGCAAACTCAACGATCAGGATGGCGTTTTTAGCCGAGAGTCCAATAGTGGTTAGCAGACCCACCTGGAAGTAGACGTCGTTATTCATCCCACGCAGCGATGCAGCTAACAACGCACCAACCACACCGAGCGGTACAACCAGCATAACCGAGAAGGGAATCGACCAGCTTTCATATAATGCAGCAAGGCAAAGAAAGACAACGATTAGCGAGATGGCATACAGCGCAGGCGCCTGGTTACCTGACAGTCGTTCCTGATAGGACATACCCGTCCAGTCATGACCAATGCCGTTTGGCAGTTTTTCCGCCAGGCTTTCCATCAGCGCCATCGCTTCACCGGTACTTCGACCCGGCGCGGCTTCCCCCAGTATTTCCATGGATGGCATACCGTTGTAACGCTCCAGGCGGGGTGAACCATAGATCCAATGCGATGCGCTGAACGCAGAGAACGGAACCATCTCACCATTGGCACTGCGGATATACAGATTACTGATGTCCGTTGGCAGCATGCGGAATTTAGCATCCGCCTGAACGTACACTTTCTTCACCCGGCCGCGGTCAATAAAGTCATTGACGTAATAGCCGCCCAACGATGCAGAGATCGTCTCGTTAATGTCCGACAGCGAAATGCCCAGCGCTTGCGCTTTCTCCTGATCGACGTCCAGTTTGAACTGGGGAGTATCTTCCAGGCCGTTCGGACGCACGCGGACTAACAAGTCTGGGTGTTTAGCCACCATACCCAGCAGTTGGTTACGTGCTTGCGTTAACGCCGTATGTCCCAGACCACCCTGATCGATCAGCTCGAAGTCGAAGCCGGTTGCGGTACCCAGCTCAACAATAGCCGGCATGTTGAAGGGGAAGACCAGTCCATCGCGGATCTGGCTGAAGGCGCGAGTGGCGCGCGCAATGACCGCTTCGGCGCTGTTTTCCTCTCCGCTACGCTCATTCCAGGGCTTGAGGCTGACGAACGCCAGACCGGAGTTTTGCCCCTGACCGCTGAAGCTAAAGCCGTTAACCGTGAAGACGCTTGCGACGTTAGCTTTCTCATTGTTCAGATAATACTGGGTGACCTGATCCAGCACTTTCTGGGTGCGCTCTTGTGTTGCCCCCGCCGGGAGCTGGATCATGGTCATAAATACGCCCTGATCTTCTTCCGGCAGGAAGGAGGTCGGCAGACGCATAAACAGCACCGCCATGCCGATCACGATGATCAGGTAGACAACCAGGTAACGCCCGGTTTTACGCACAATACCGCTGACGCTATTGGTGTAGTGATTGACGCTGTGATCAAATTTGGCATTAAACCAGCCAAAGAAACCGCTTTTTTTCTCGTGATGCTCGGCTGATAACGGCTTCAGCAGCGTTGCGCAAAGTGCGGGAGTCAGGATCAGTGCGACCAGTACAGAAAGCGCCATGGCGGAGACGATGGTGATGGAGAACTGCCGGTAGATAGCCCCGGTTGATCCGCCAAAGAAGGCCATCGGGATAAAGACCGCAGACAGCACCATGGCGATACCGACCAACGCTCCCTGAATTTGTGACATAGATTTTTCCGTCGCCTCTTTAGGCGGCAGATTATCTTCCATCATCACACGTTCGACGTTTTCCACCACCACTATCGCATCATCGACCAATAGACCAATGGCGAGCACCATCCCGAACATCGTCAGGGTGTTTATCGAGTAGCCAAACGCGGCAAGTACGGCAAATGTACCCAACAACACGACGGGTACCGCGATAGTTGGAATGAGTGTTGCCCGGATGTTCTGCAGGAACAAATACATGACCAGGAACACCAGTACGATCGCCTCAAACAGCGTTTTCACCACTTCATGAATGGAGATGGTCACAAACGGCGTGGTGTCGTACGGATAGACTACCTTCATTCCCTGCGGGAAGAACGGTTGCAGCTCAACCAGCTTGGCTTTGATGGCGTTAGCGGTATCCAGCGCGTTTGCCCCGGTTGCCAGCTTAATACCGAGGCCAGATGCAGGCTTACCGTTAATACGCGCCACGACGTTGTAGTTCTCACCACCCAACTCGATCCGCGCAACATCCTTCAGGTGAACAACCGAACCATCGCTGTTCACACGTAAAGTGACTTTGCCGAACTCTTCAGGATCTTTCAGTCGCGTTTGCGCAATGATAGAAGCGTTAAGCTGCTGGTTAGGTAATGCAGGCGTCCCCCCTAACTGACCCGCGGCAATTTGATCGTTCTGGACTTTCAACTGATTGATCACATCAACCGGCGTAAGCTGGTACTTGTTCAACAAGTTCGCATCCAGCCAAATACGCATAGCGTACTGCGCGCCAAACAGTTGCACGTCACCCACGCCATTAAGACGGCTGATTGAGTCTTTAACGTTTGAGGCGACGTAGTCGGAAATGTCATCCTGCGTGGTTTGCGGGTTATCAGAAACAAACCCCGCGACCATTAAAAAGCTGCTGCTGGATTTCTCAACGCCGATCCCCTGCTGCTGGACTTCCTGCGGCAGTAACGGCGTGGCGAGTTGCAGTTTGTTTTGCACCTGAACCTGGGCGATATCGGGGTCGGTACCAGACTGGAAGGTCAGCGTGATGGTCACACTCCCGGCGGAGTCGCTGGTGGAGGACATATACATCAGGTTATCGATACCGTTCATATTCTGTTCGATAACCTGCGTAACAGTGTCCTGTACCGTCTGCGCATCCGCACCTGGATAGGTGGCGGTAATGGCAACCGCAGGGGGAGCAATGGTCGGGTACTGTGCCACAGGGAGTTGCATGATTGCCAGAGCCCCCGCCATCATCAGAATGATGGCCAGTACCCAGGCAAAAATAGGACGCCTGATAAAAAAGTTAGCCATGTCCGGTTACCTTATTGGGCTTTCGTGGCTGGGGTTTCGGTATCGGCGGTTGCTTTAACCTGAACGCCAGGGCGTGCTTTCTGTAAGCCGCTCACGATAACTTTGTCTCCCGGTTGCAGGCCTTTGCTGATGAGCCACTTGTCGCCAATGGCTTGTGCGGCAACGACGGCGCGAGACTCAACCTGACTCTTGTCGTTAACGATCATCACGGTGGCATCGCCGCGAGGCGTACGCGTTACTCCCTGTTGCGGAACAAGAATGGCATTCGGCTGGACGCCTTCATCAATGCGCGCGCGCACAAACATGCCCGGTAGCAGCGTGTGCTGCGGGTTAGGGAATACGGCCCTGAGGGTGATCGAACCGGTGCTTTCATCAACCGTCACGTCAGAAAATTGCAAAGAGCCTTTCAGCGGGTACGACTGGCCATTTTCCATCACCAGTTCGACGGTACTGCTGGCATCGTCTTTATGCAGGCTCCCTTGCTCAACTGATTGCTTGAGGCGCATAAAGTCGTTGCTGGACTGCGTGACATCGACATAAATAGGATCAAGTTGCTGAACGGTGGCTAACTCTGTTGCCTGACCATTCGTGACTAATGCGCCTTCGGTGACGTTAGATTTACCGATCCGTCCGCTAATGGGCGATGTCACTTTGGTGTAGGCCAGGTTAATACGTGCGCTTTCGACCGCGGCTTTTGCTGCTATTACGGATGCATCGGCCTGGCGGGCATCAGCAATGGCCTGATCGTACTCTTGCTGGCTGATGTACTTAGTGCCAACCAGCGGAACATAACGTTTTACCGTTAAATGCGTAATTGCAGCAGCCGCTTCACTCTTCGCCAGCTCACCTTTGGCGCTGTCATAGTCTGCCTGGTAGGTTGCGGGATCGATCTGATAAAGCGATTGACCTGCTTCAACATCACTCCCTTCGGTGAAATTCCGTTTAAGTACAATCCCGCTGACCTGAGGACGGACTTCAGCAATACGGAATGAGGTTGTTCGTCCCGGTAATTCAGTCGTCACGGCTAAAGGGGCCGACTCAACGACATGGACAGTAACCTGTGGCTCGGCAGGATGAGCTTGTGTATCCCCCTGATCGTTACAACCGGCGAGTAATGCAGCGGAGATGATGATGAATGAGGGCAGGAGTGAGAACCTGGCATTTTTCGTCATTACGATTCCTTAAAAAACCGAAAGCTCGTTATTTACCGGGTGAGGCAAGGGAGATAACGTGCACAAAAATAATAGTTGGCTATCCTACAAATTATTAGCTTGCGATGTAAGCAATACTTATTTACGGGGACGATGCACGGCACATAAAAACAAAAAAGAGTAATCAAGTACTGATTTATTATGTTGTTAATCGCAATGTTATGATGCGTATAAATACATATTGAAATGATTATATAATTGGTGAATGGATTGATGTTTTTTATTCGTTTTGATTATTTGTGTGTAATCCACGCAATGAAATAGTTTAGAACTCGTTTAAATAATTGCCCGGTGGTACATTTATTCCGTATAGTAAATATTAAATAAGAAAGTTAATCATTATCTACTCTGCCTCAGGCATTCGAAACTATGGTCAGAAAAACGAAAGCCGATGCCCTCAAAACGCGTCAGCTCCTGATTGAAACAGCGATTGTACAGTTCGCCGCGCGTGGTGTGAGTAATACGACGCTCAACGACATCGCGGATGCGGCCAATGTTACGCGGGGAGCGCTCTATTGGCATTTCGAAAATAAAACGCAGCTTTTTAATGAGCTTTGGTTACAGCAGCCGCCCTTGCGCGATCTTATTCAAGAGCGGCTTGTGGGCCGTTGGGGAGATAACCCATTACAGCGGCTACAAGAAAGATTAGTTGTGGGTTTGCAATATATTGCTGAGAATCCTCGACAGCAGGCATTAATGCAGATTTTATATCATAAATGTGAATTCCATAATGATATGATATCGGAACAGGCTATTCGTGAAAAAATTGGTATCAACCATCTTGGTATGCGTATTGCCTTGCAGAAATGTATGGACGACGGGCTTATCGCCACCGGTCTTGATTTAGACATTATAATAATTATTCTTCATGGCAGTTTTAGTGGCATCGTTAAAAACTGGCTCATTAATCCAATGAGTTATGATCTTTATAAACAAGCGCCAGTATTAGTTGATAATGTATTAAAAATGTTAAGCCCAGATGGTATCGTAAGGCAATTAACGCAGAGTGAGAGTCAGGTAGGGTAGTTTTAGCCGCCAGGCCTGACGGCTGCTGAAGCGGGGTTGGTGGCGCTATTCGAGATCGACGCAGTTGACCAGCTTAAGGGGATTCACCGAGTTCATATTCCGACACTTGTCGTGCTCTGTCGTCATCAGCTCTATCCACTGAATAAGTAGCGCATCAAAAAGAAAAACGAAAACCGCAAAAACAACCAGCCACCAATACTTGCGAATCATTACCAAATCCTGTGTATTCATGCCCAAGCGTGCAGGGAATATACACGAAATCTAAAAGCTGAAAAGCAGACTTACAATGCTTTTACTTTGCTGAAATTCCACCGCTCTTTTCTGGTAATCGACTCTTTTTAGACAGATTTTTGGTCTTACGCTTTTTCACCTTTGCAAGTTCAATCTCTGAAAAATGAGAACCAATACTCAATCTTCTGAGCCCCATTTTTACGTATTCGGCATTGATTTCAATCCCGACAAACTTGCGACCTAATTCCACGGCAGTGGCACCGGTTGTGAAGCTACCGGCAAACGGATCCAGCACTTTGTCATCTGGGTTGGAGGAAGCCAGAATGATGCGCTCCAGCAGGGCTTTGGGTTTCTGCGTGGGGTGGTTTTCGTATTCGTCCATCAGATAGCGAACGCGGGGAAACTCCCAGACATTGCCAGGCACTTTTTTCTGATTGTATGGCTGGGGTGGGTTCTTTCTGTAGTCTATCAGCGCGCGTTGAGCGCCCGTTTTGGCTTCCACCAGAATATCATCGCGATTAAACGTATAGTTTTTCTGATCTTTTACCATCATCAGGATCGGTTCATACATCGAACCAAAGTACTTTTTGGCCTGTACCCCTGAGCTATCATAGGCCCACACAATACGGCTTTTGATGGTAAAAAGCTGGCGGCATTTGAGGTCGATGTACGGCATGTTCTCCGTACTGTTCATGATGTACATGGTGCCGTGTGGTTTGAGAATCCGATGACACTCGTCAATGCATTCAAACAGCCATGCCAAAAAGCTCTCTTCATCCCAGGATTCCACCATCCCGTCAAAGTTTTTACCGATATTATAAGGTGGGTCGGCAAAAACGAGCTCGACGCTTTCAGACGGCAGCTTTTTCAGTTCGGTCAGCGCATCACCCAGGATTATCTTTTTAGATTCATCGCCAAAATAGACAGGTTCACATCTCGCGTTCATCGCCAAAGCCTCCCGTATGACGTCAATAAAAAAGGCGCTTCCCCATGCCGAGTAGCGCCTTTTAAAACAAACATTTAACTGATTAGTATCAGTTCATGCCGTATTTTTTCAGTTTTTTACGCAGCGTACCACGGTTGATGCCCATCATCAGGGCAGCACGGGTCTGGTTACCGCGGGTGTATTGCATCACCATGTCCAACAGGGGCTGTTCTACTTCAGCCAGTACCAGCTCATAGAGATCGTTAACATCCTGACCATTCAATTGAGCAAAATAGTTCTTCAGTGCCTGTTTAACCGAGTCACGCAGGGGTTTTTGAGTTACCTGATCCTGAGAGTTAACGGTAGAAACGGTCAGTACGTCAGAATTTACGCGTTGTTCGAACATAGTTCTGTCAGCTCTTTATTTCTGTTTACGCAAAATTTTCGAAGTATGCCTCCAACGCCGCCAGCTGTTCGCTGGAATCTTCAATGGCGTTGAATGTGCGCCGAAACTGGTCATCCGGAGCGTGTTCCTGGAGATACCAGGATACGTGTTTACGCGCAATTCGGTACCCTTTTGCCTGACCATAAAAGTCGTGCAGTTCCCGAACATGCGCACAAAGCAAGCGCTTCACCTCTGCCAGAGGCAGCGGGGGCAGCAGCTCCCCAGTGTCCAGATAATGCTGGATTTCCCGAAAGATCCAGGGTCTTCCCTGAGCTGCACGTCCTATCATCAGGGCATCCGCCCCCGTATAGTCGAGTACAGCTCTGGCTTTATGCGGGTCAGTAATGTCGCCATTCGCGATAATCGGAATGGAAACTTTCTGCTTAACTGCCCGAATACTGTCGTACTCAGCATCTCCATTGAACAAACAGGCGCGGGTGCGTCCATGAATGGTCAGAGCCTGAATGCCACAGTCTTCAGCCAGTTGGGCAATCTCTACGCAGTTACGGTGTTCCGGAGCCCAGCCGGTGCGAATCTTGAGTGTGACAGGAACGTCCACTGCATTGACGACCTCGGTTAGTATCGATTTCACTAAATCCGGGTACTGCAAGAGGGCTGAACCTGCGAGCTTACGATTCACTTTTTTAGCCGGACACCCCATATTGATATCAATAATCTGGGCGCCGCTTTCCACGTTAATACGTGCGGCATCAGCCATCTCAACAGGGTCGCTACCGGCAATTTGCACCGTGCGAATTCCTGGCTCATCAACGTGCACCATACGTAAACGAGATTTGTCGCTTTCCCAAACCTGCGGGTTAGAAGACATCATCTCGGATACCGTCAATCCTGCTCCCATCTCATAGCACAGCGTCCTGAATGGTCTGTCAGTGATGCCAGCCATAGGTGCTGCGATCAGGCGATTTCTGAGCTGGTATTGTCCGATGCGCATGAGTTAAGAAATGACCATACTGTGACTGCAAGGCGGCGTATATTACGCATTTTTTGCATGAGATGAAAGGCCAAACTTTGACCAATCCACTGAGGTGGATCAATGAATTGCTGACTAAGTACACAGTTTCAAATTAAAAGCTTTAATAATCATTATGATACGTGGTTGCGCTGATTTATCATCTGTTTATAAATTCCGAAAACTTCTCTTTTTTTATTGCGCTCAGGCTCAGGACATCAGGATAAAAAGCTGTTTTTGTGAACAAATAGTGACTTTGTAATGCGATCTCGCTCTCATTTCCGCAAATCATTTTGCGAAAACGAAAGCGATTATGGGGCTAGCGATAGTAACGAGTGAAGATTATTTTTTCTGACCGGTAATACGACACCACTCTTCTTTTTCGATGACCGGATCGAGCGTAAAGAGATCGGCATAGGCTTCGCAGACACTGTCAGCCTGGCTGGCAAGAATGCCTGAAAGCCCCAGTAAACCTCCCTCAACGGGCAGTACGCTGATTAACGGCGCCAGTTCACGTAATGGGCCCGCGAGGATGTTGGCGACCACTACGTCGGCTTTCATCGCTTCTGGCTGGTCTTTCGGCAGATAAAGCTCCAGACGCTCAGAAACGCCATTACGCTGGGCGTTATCACGGCTGGCCTGAATCGCTTGTGGATCGATATCCACGCCGATGGCTTTCGCTGCGCCCAGTTTCAGTGCCGCAATGGCCAGAATGCCGGAGCCGCAGCCAAAGTCGATAACCGTTTTGCCGTTAAGATCGAGACCATCCAGCCATTGCAGGCACAGAGAGGTGGTGGGGTGAGTGCCGGTACCAAACGCCAGACCCGGGTCCAGCATCACGTTGACGGCATTCTCATCCGGGACATCGCGCCAGCTCGGGCAAATCCACAGGCGTTCGCCAAAGCGCATCGGATGGAAGTTATCCATCCATTCGCGTTCCCAGTCTTTATCTTCAAGCTGTTCGATTTTATGCGTGAAGCCTTCACCCAGCAGCGGATGCTGCTCCAGAATGGCAACGACTTCTTTCATGTCGGTTTCTGCGTCGAACAAGCCGATAACATCGGTATCGCCCCACAGGCGAGTCTCGCCCGGCAGAGGCTCGAACACCGGCGTATCATGCGTATCCTGGAAAGTGATGGAAACGGAGCCCGCTTCCATCAACGCATCGCTTAACTCTTCAGCGTTGGCACCGGTCGTGTTCAGTTTTAGTTGGATCCATGGCATGGCAAAACTCTTTATTTATCAGTAGTCAATATGGTGGCTTGCGGAACGGTGGAACCGAAACGGTTGCCGATCAGGAAAGCCAGCAAGCTTATCAGCAACGAGGGCACGATCGGATGGAAGCCCAGGTACTGAACGTTAAAGGTCGCGAGTACGGCATACAACACGCCGCCGACAATCATCGCGCTCAATGCGCCTGCCGCGTTTGCGCGCTCCCAGTACAGGCCCAGCACCAGCGGCCACAGGAAGACCGCTTCCAGCCCGCCAAATGCCAGCAGGTTAAGCCAGATAATCATCTCTGGCGGTTTCCAGGCAGCCAGCAGCAGTAACGCGCCGAGCAGCAGGGTAATCACGGCCGACATGCGCTTCAGCCGGGTTTCGTTTTTCAACTGTTCCGGACGAAGATTCAGGTACAGATCCTTAATGATCGTAGCGGAGCTCTGCAGCAATTGGGCATTGATCGTCGACATGATCGCGGCCATGGGCGCTGCGAGGAAGACACCGGCAGCTACCGGTGGCAACACTTTGACCATCAGGGTTGGGATAACCAGATCCGGTACCGTCAGGTCAGGGATCACCGCACGTCCCAATGCACCCGCCAGATGCATCCCAAACATCAGGATCGCCACTACGATGGTGCCGATGATAATTCCGCGGTGCACCGCTTTGCTGTCTTTATAGGAGATACAGCGTACCGCCGTATGCGGCAGGCCAATGACGCCAAAGCACACCAGTACCCAGAATGAGGTCATAAACGTGGGTGACAGAATGTCATCCGCGCCCTGCGGCGAGACCAGTTTAGGGTCGATGGTTTGCAGGGTTACCACTGCATTGCTAAGGCCACCGGCGGCATGAACGACGCCGACCAGCAGAACGATAGTACCAATCAGCATCACCATGCCCTGCATCGTGTCATTCAGTACGCTGGCGCGAAATCCACCGAACGCCGTATACAAGGCGATACTGACGCCAAAGATTAGCAGACCGGTTTCGTAAGGAATGCCCGCGGCGGTTTCCAGCAAACGTGCGCCGCCAATAAACTGTACGGTCATTGCTCCGACAAACGCGACCAGCAGGCTAAGACTTGCCAGCCAGACCAGCAGACGGCTCTGGTAGCGGGCAAACAGCATGTCGTTAAGGGTTACGGCGTTGTAACGGCGCGCCAGAATGGCGAATTTCTTCCCGAGGATCCCCAAAGAGAGCCAAACTGCAGGCAACTGGATCATCGCCAGTAATACCCATCCCAACCCGTATTTATAAGCGGCGCCAGGGCCGCCAATAAACGAGCTGGCGCTAATGTAGGTTGCTGTTAGCGTCATGGCTAACACGACCCCGCCCATCGAGCGGCTGCCGAGGAAATATTCATTCAGGAAAGTGCCGGTCATGCGCTTTCTCATGGCGTAAACAGAGAGACCGAAGACCACCAACAGATAGGCGACCAGCGGCAAAATAACTTCAAGCTGCATCGTCATCCTCCAACGGAATGTCGCGATAGATAAACTTCACCATCGCCCAGCACAGTACGATGAAAACCAACGGTGTTAGCAGGCAGGCCATTTCGAACCAGTGCGGTAAGCCGGTAAAACCGAGGGTTGAATCTGGTAAGTAAGCAGTCACTAACCATGCGGCAAGGTATAAAAGGGTCAGCCACAGCGCCCAGCGCGCCTCTTTATGGGCCTGAACAAAACGAGCGTCCATTTTTTGTCCCTTGTGGATAAAGAAAGCGGGGATTGTACCTTATGGCGCGTACGGGAGGGGAGAAAAACAAAAGGCCGGAATTTCCGGCCTTTTCGATTAACGCACGCTTATTTTTCCTGAAGTCCGAGTTTTTTCTCCAGATAGTGGATATTGGTTCCACCATGCTGGAAGTGCTCGTCATTCATGATGCGGATCTGCAGATCAACGTTGGTTTTGATGCCATCGATGATCAGTTCCTGCAATGCGTTTTTCATGCGGGCGATAGCGACGTCGCGGTTTTCGCCGTAGCAAATCAGCTTACCGATCATTGAGTCATAGTACGGAGGTACAGTGTAGCCTGCGTAAATATGAGACTCCCAGCGCACACCAAATCCACCCGGCGCGTGGAAACGCGTGATTTTACCCGGGCTTGGCAGGAAGGTGTTCGGGTCTTCGGCGTTGATACGGCATTCCACCGCATGGCCCTTAACCACAACTTCGTCCTGCTTGATGGACAGCGGTTGTCCCGCAGCGATACGCAGCTGCTCTTTGATCAGGTCAACGCCGGTGATCATTTCAGTTACCGGGTGTTCAACCTGAATACGGGTGTTCATCTCAATGAAGTAGAACTCGCCGTTTTCGAACAGGAACTCGAAAGTACCTGCCCCACGATAGCCGATATCAACGCACGCTTTGGCGCAACGCTCGCCGATGTAGCGACGCAGTTCCGGGGTAATGCCCGGTGCTGGTGCTTCTTCGACGACTTTCTGGTGACGACGCTGCATGGAGCAGTCACGCTCAGCCAGATAAATCGCGTTACCCTGACCGTCTGCCAGCACCTGAATTTCGATGTGGCGTGGGTTTTCCAGGTACTTCTCCATGTAGACCATGTCGTTGTTGAAAGCCGCTTTCGCTTCCGCTTTGGTCATGGAGATGGATTGTGCCAGTTCGGCATCGCTGCGCACGACGCGCATACCGCGACCGCCGCCGCCGCCGGAGGCTTTGATGATAACCGGATAGCCGATGCGTTTAGCATGCGCGCGGTTAGCGTCCATGTCATCGCCCAGCGGGCCGTCAGAGCCTGGAACGGTCGGTACGCCAGCTTTCTTCATGGCGGTGATCGCAGACACTTTGTCGCCCATCAGGCGGATAGTGTCGGCTTTCGGGCCGATGAAGATAAAGCCGGAACGTTCTACCTGTTCAGCAAAGTTGGCGTTCTCAGAGAGGAAGCCATAACCCGGGTGAATTGCCACCGCGCCGGTGATTTCAGCGGCGCTAATGATTGCCGGGATGTTCAGATAGCTTTTTACGGACGGAGCCGGGCCAATACAGACCGTCTCATCCGCCAGCAATACGTGTTTTAAATCGCGATCCGCGCTTGAGTGCACTGCGACAGTCTTGATGCCCAGTTCTTTACAGGCACGAAGAATACGCAAGGCAATCTCGCCGCGGTTAGCGATGACAATTTTATCCAACATGTTCGCCTCGTTATTCGATGACGACCAGCGGCTCGTCAAATTCTACCGGTTGACCACTTTCTACCAGAATCGCTTTCACTACGCCGGATTTGTCGGCTTCGATCTGGTTCATCATTTTCATGGCTTCAACGATGCACAGGGTATCGCCCGCATTGACTTTCTGGCCGATTTCGATGAACGCTTTCGCGTCCGGGCTCGGGGTGCGGTAGAACGTACCAACCATTGGGGAGCGTACGATGTGACCACTGATTTCCGCTGCTGCCGGCGCTTCCATACTTGGAGTAGCAGTCTGTGCAACAGCGTTAGACAGAGCTGGCTGCTGCATCACTGGTGCAGCATAAGCCTGTTGCATCATTGGAAAACTTGCAGCTGGCGCTGCACGGCTGATGCGTACAGACTCTTCGCCTTCAGAAATTTCCAGTTCGGAGATGCCTGATTCTTCAACCAGCTCGATCAGTTTTTTAATCTTACGAATATCCATGAGTGGGTTCCGTACTCTTTGTTTAGTGAGATTGTGACAGGCGTTTTACCGCCGTCTGTATAGCATTTTTATAACAGTGAGTGACAAGATGCCACGCATCTCAGGCGTTGCACTGCGTGCTGCGGCCATTATATGAGATTGCCAGACTTGTTAGTCATTGTGCGGCTATCTTCTGTCATTTTCGGGTAAAAGACAAAATATACCTTCAATATGCGATTGTCACCCTTTCTGCGCTGTAAAAACGCTACCGGGGAGAGCAAAGGCGCACATTATAACTATTTCGTAGCAATTGGCAGCTAAATACTGGTCTTATCAGGGAAGATAATCAACCGCTGGCATGTAAAGAACATGGGTTCGTCTGTGTTTTGCAACGTACTGCACATATCGTGAAACTACCGCCACCACTGGCGAAACTTCTTGTAGCGGTAGGCTAACAGCACCGCTGCAAGTGCGGCATAAATAATCGGTTGTGGAGAGATAATTTTTACCGACCACATATAATGTATGGGTGCCAGGATCGCCACAAGATAGACGAAGTTGTGCAGATACTGCCAATATTTACCCAGTTTTCGCTGGGCTGCCTGTGTAGAGGTTAAGGTGAGGGCGAATAAGATGACCCAACTGACAATGCCCAGCATCAAATAAGGTCGCGTGATTAACTCCCGTCCTAACAACGCCAGATTATTAATGCCCAGCTCCAGGAGCGCATAGCTGGTTAAATGTAATGTCGCCCAGGCAAAACACCATAGCCCTAACAGGCGACGCGTGCGTATCAATAATGGCTGTTTAGCGTAGCGCGCCAACGGCGCAACCAGCAAGCTAGCCAGTAAGAATTTCAGAGCTGTCCGACCGGTAAAGTGCTGAATGTCTTTGACCGGATCGGCGCTCAGTCCCCCATGATTTACCGCCCAAAATAGCCAGAGAAACGGTAAAAGTCCGGCAAGATGCAGGCAAACTTTCAGCCAGGTAATCTGTTTTGCAGTCAGGCGCACTTAAAAATTCTCCCGCAGATCGAGACCCCGGTACAGGGAAGCGACTTCCTTTGCATAGCCGTTAAACAGCAACGTGGGCTGGCGCTGTACATCCAGTATGCCGCCCGCGCCGATGAAGCGTTCAGTCGCTTGTGACCAGCGGGGATGATCGACATGCGGATTCACATTGGCATAAAAACCGTATTCATCGGACGCAGCCATATTCCAGGTGGTTGGCGGGCGTTCACGCGTCAGTTTAATACTGACGATCGACTTAATGCCTTTAAACCCGTATTTCCATGGCACCGTTAAGCGAATAGGGGCACCATTTTGTGGCGGAAGTGCCTTGCCATACACGCCCACGGTAAGCAGCGTGAGCGGATGCATGGCCTCATCCAGACGTAGCCCTTCAACATAGGGATATTTTAACCCACCGCCAATAAAGCGATCTTTCTGTCCCGGCATCTCTTCGGGAGCATAGCGTGTTTCGAACGCGACATATTTTGCATTGCTGGTGGGTTCAACCAGCGCTAACAGTTTATGTAAAGGAAAACCAATCCACGGTACGACCATCGACCAGGCTTCAACACAGCGCATTCGATATATACGCTCTTCCAGTGGGAAACGGGTGGTTAAGTCATCATGATCGAGCGTCAACGGTTTAGCGACTTCACCGCTGATTTTCAGCGTCCAGGGATCGGTTTTCAGACTGCCGGCATTGGCTGCAGGATCGGCTTTGTCGAGGCCGAACTCGTAGAAGTTGTTATAGCCAGAAACTTTATCTTCTGGTGTTAAAGGAAGCGTATTTTGCCAGGCTGTCGGCTTGGTGAAATCAAGGGGTTTACCGGCAGGCGCGGGCGGACGGTCATTGCCTTTAAACCAGCTCAGAAGATCGGCCTCGGCAGAAAAGGGCAAAGACAAAGCGGCGGCGCTGATACCCAGCGCTTTCAACACCTGGCGGCGCTGCATAAAAAAAGCCGACTCGGCTGTTACATCGGCTTCAGTGAACGGACGTATTTTCTTCATAACGGACTCCCGACATACGCGCAAAGGCTCATACTGGCGCGTAGTTACTATGGCAGGGAGTCCGTCAATGTGCAGAGAAATTTAGTTAATTAAATGTAAATTTGTATCTGCGAATTGTTTTATTGCACCTTCACCAGCGTACGGCCCTGCACCTGGTTATTGATGATGGCATCGGCAAACTTCGGTGCATCGGCAAGCGTGATTTCTGTCGCTGCCTGGGTATAGAACGACTCTGGCAGGTCGTTAACCAGACGTTGCCAGGCCTGTGCACGACGAGCCGGAGGCGTCATCACGGAGTCGACGCCCTGTAAACGCACGTTGCGCAGAATAAACGGCATCACCGTGGTGGGTAGCGCAAAACCGCCAGCCAGACCACAGGCGGCAACACAACCGCCATAGTTCATCTGCGCCAGTACTTTTGCCAGCACTTTGTCGCCAACGGTATCAATGGCACCCGCCCACAGTTGTTTTTCCAGCGGACGAGATTCAGCAAACTCATCACGACCCAGAATGCGGTTGGCTCCCAGGCTTTTCAGGTAGTCGTGGGTGCTTTCGCGGCCCGATACTGCCGCAACCTGGTAACCCAGTTTGTGCAGTAGCGCAACGGCAGTACTGCCTACACCACCGCTGGCGCCGGTGACGACGATTTCGCCGTCTTCCGGGCGGATACCGGCATCTTCAAGCGCCATGACGCACAGCATCGCGGTAAAACCGGCGGTGCCAATGACCATGGCTTTGCGACCGTCCAGTCCTTTTGGCAGCGCAACCAGCCAGTCGCCTTTCACACGAGCGCGTTCGGCCAGCCCACCCCAATGATTCTCACCCACGCCCCATCCGGTCAGTAAGACTTCCTGACCTGCATGAAAACGAGGATCTTCACTTGTGCGTACGGTACCGGCGAAATCGATACCAGGAATCATCGGAAAATTGCGGATAATTTTACCCTTGCCGGTGATGGCGAGGGCATCTTTATAGTTCAGGCTCGACCAGTGAACATCCACCGTCACATCGCCTTCAGGTAGCTGATTTTCGTCGAGGGGTTGAACGGATGCGAGGGTTTTTCCGTCCTGCTGTTCTAAGATCAAAGCCTGCATAACCTGTCCTCAATTCATATAGTGGATTGGAAAATTATCTGTGAAGACTATACTCGCTAATTAAAACATGATGCCGATTCTGCGCAATAAATTGCCAGATATACCTGATTTGGTAGTATGCCCACATTATTTGTGTAAATTGACGGATTTCGCGTTCAGTTTTGCATTTTCGTGTCGCTTTTTCACTTTCACACCTGATTCATCACTGTCGGAGTTAACACAAGGATGCGATTAACGACGAAATTTTCAGCCTTTGTCACGCTGCTTACCGGGTTAACGATTTTCGTGACGCTGATAGGTTGCTCGCTGAGTTTCTATAACGCTATTCAATATAAGTTCACCACTCGCGTCCATGCCGTCGCGACGGCGATCGATACCCATCTGGTCACCAGGGATGTCGTGTCCTTAACGCCGCAAATTGATGAATTAATGATTTCGGTTGATATCGTCCGTATTGAATTGCTTCAGGGTGACCGCGTTGTTTATAGCCATTCCCGAACCAGCAGCTACCGCCCGGCGGGGACGAATAACCTTTATCGCGATCTCACCGTGCCATTGGTCAAGCATCCGGGGATGTCGCTGCGTATGGTTTACCAGGATCCGATGGGCAACTATTTCCATTCGTTGATGACCACGGCACCGCTTACGCTATCGATAGGCTTTATTATCCTGATGCTGTTTTTGTCGGTACGCTGGCTTCAACGTCAACTGTCCGGACAGGAATTACTGGAGATTCGTTCAACGCGGATCCTCAACGGTGAACGCGGGCCAAATGTGCGGGGAACGGTCTATGAGTGGCCAGCGCGTACCAGTAGTGCGCTCGACATGCTACTGACCGAAATTCAAAATGCTCGTGAGCAGCGCAGCAGGTTGGATACGCTAATTCGCTCCTATGTCGCGCAGGATACAAAAACGGGGCTGAGCAACCGCTTGTTCTTTGATAACCAACTGGCGACGCTGCTGGAGGATCAGGAAAAAGTCGGCTCGCATGGTGTGGTGATGATGGTTCGTCTGCCGGACTTTACGCTGCTACGCGAGAGCTGGGGCATTACCCAGGCGGAAGAACAAATTTCAACGCTTATCAATTTGTTGTCCACCTTTATGATGCGCTATCCAGGCGCACTGTTAGCGCGTTACCACCGAAGTGATTTTGCCATCCTGCTGCCACACCGCACGTTAAAAGAAGCGGAAAGCATTGCCGGGCAACTCTTAAAGGCGGTGGATGCACTTCCGGCTAATAAAATGATCGATCGTGCCGATATGGTTCATATTGGCATTTGTGTCTGTCGCAGCGGTCAATCTACTGAACAAGTTATGGATCACGCTGAGGCGGCCACCCGGAATTCAGTATTACAAGGCGGGAACAGTTGGTCGGTGTATGACGACTCTCTGCCGGAAAAAGGCCGGGGCAATGTGCGCTGGCGAACGCTGATTGAGCAGATGCTCAGTCGGGGCGGACCGCGAATTTATCAAAAACCTGCCGTAACGCGTGAAGGGCGGGTGCACCATCGCGAGCTTATGTGCCGTATTTTCGATGGCAGCGAAGAGGTCATCTCGGCGGAATATATGCCGATGGTGCTGCAATTTGGTCTGGCGGAAGAGTATGACCGTCTGCAGTTAAGCCGTCTCATCCTGCTTTTGGGTTACTGGCCGCAGGAAAATCTGGCGATGCAGACGACGGTTGAATCGCTCATTCGCCCACGTTTTCAGCGTTGGCTGCGAGATACGCTGATGCAGTGCGAAAAATCGCTACGTAAACGCATAATTATTGAACTTGCTGAGGCGGATGTTTGTCAACACATCAGCCGGTTACAACCGGTTATCCGATTGATGGATGCGCTTGGCGTACGTATCGCCGTTACGCAGGCCGGTTTAACGTTGGTGAGTACCAGCTGGATCAAAGAGCTGAATGTCGAATTGTTGAAGCTTCATCCCAGTCTGGTGAGAAACATTGATAAGCGAACGGAAAATCAGTTGCTGGTTCAGAGCCTGGTAGAGACGTGTACCGGAACGCCAACGCAGGTTTATGCCACGGGCGTTCGTTCGCGCAGCGAGTGGCATACCCTGACCGAACGTGGAGTCGCGGGTGGGCAGGGTGATTTTTTTGCCGCATCACAGCCACTTGACACAAACGTGAAAAAATATTCGCAAAGATACTCGGTTTAACCTGCCGTTTAATTTGTTTTCACGTAGAATAACGCGCGCTGTGCCTTCTGGGGGTGTGCTTGTCTGCTCGCCAGGTTGTAACAGCAAACATGCAGGTGAATGACCTTTGACAGGTTGCAAACAAAAGCGAGGACTGCTGCTGAGTTTTTCAGCCCTGATGGACTCAGGCCGGTTTTGTAACAAAGGAAACGAACTGCACTAATTTTCACCGTAGCAGATGATTTTTGCGCCTTGTCGCTGCTGCGTGTGGTTGGTAAAGTAAGCGGATTTTGTTTTCCGCCCCAGCTTTCAGGATTATCCCTTAGTATGTTGAAAAAATTTCGTGGCATGTTTTCCAATGACCTGTCCATTGACCTGGGTACCGCGAATACCCTTATTTATGTAAAAGGACAAGGCATCGTATTGAATGAGCCTTCCGTTGTGGCCATTCGTCAGGATCGTGCCGGTTCGCCGAAAAGCGTGGCTGCAGTAGGTCATGATGCGAAGCAGATGCTGGGTCGTACGCCGGGCAATATCGCTGCAATTCGCCCAATGAAAGATGGCGTTATCGCTGACTTCTTCGTGACTGAAAAAATGCTCCAGCACTTTATCAAACAAGTGCACAGCAACAGCTTCATGCGCCCAAGCCCGCGCGTACTGGTGTGTGTACCGGTTGGAGCAACTCAGGTTGAACGCCGTGCCATCCGTGAATCCGCTCAGGGCGCAGGTGCTCGTGAAGTGTTCCTGATCGAAGAGCCGATGGCGGCAGCGATCGGTGCGGGCCTGCCTGTTTCTGAAGCAACCGGCTCAATGGTTGTCGATATCGGTGGTGGTACCACAGAAGTCGCCGTTATCTCTCTGAACGGCGTAGTTTACTCCTCCTCCGTGCGTATTGGTGGTGACCGCTTCGACGAAGCCATCATTAATTATGTTCGCCGTAACTACGGCTCGCTGATCGGTGAAGCTACCGCGGAACGTATTAAGCACGAAATCGGTTCTGCTTATCCTGGCGACGAAGTACGCGAGATTGAAGTTCGCGGTCGTAACCTGGCAGAAGGTGTTCCACGTGGCTTTACCCTGAACTCTAACGAGATCCTGGAAGCGCTGCAGGAACCCCTGACCGGTATCGTAAGCGCGGTGATGGTTGCACTGGAACAGTGCCCGCCAGAGCTGGCGTCTGACATCTCAGAACGCGGTATGGTCCTGACCGGCGGTGGTGCGCTGCTGCGTAACCTTGATCGTCTGTTAATGGAAGAGACCGGTATTCCAGTTGTTGTTGCCGAAGATCCGCTGACCTGTGTGGCTCGCGGTGGCGGTAAAGCACTGGAAATGATCGATATGCACGGCGGCGACTTGTTCAGCGAAGAGTAATCGGATGCAGGAAGGGTAGCCATGGGTTGCTCTTCCGCTCTGATGCGAGAATACGCATAGACTATGAAGCCAATTTTTAGCCGTGGCCCGTCGCTACAGATTCGCCTTATTCTGGCGGTGCTGGTGGCGCTCGGCGTTATTATTGCCGACAGCCGCCTGGGTACGTTTAGTCAAATCCGAACGTATATGGATACCGCCGTCAGTCCTTTCTACTTTATCTCTAATGGTCCCCGTGAATTACTCGACGGCGTGTCGCAAACGCTGGCTTCTCGTGACCAACTCGAACTTGAAAACCGGGCGTTGCGTCAGGAACTGCTGCTGAAAAACAGTGAACTGCTGATGCTGGGGCAATATAAACAGGAGAATGCGCGTTTGCGTGAGCTGCTGGGATCGCCGCTGCGCCAGGACGAACAAAAAATGGTGACGCAGGTCATCTCAACGGTTAACGATCCTTACAGCGATCAGGTTGTGATCGACAAAGGGAGTGTTAACGGCGTTTATGAAGGTCAGCCGGTCATCAGCGATAAAGGCGTAGTGGGCCAGGTCGTTGCGGTGGCTAAACTGACCAGCCGCGTACTGCTGATTTGTGACGCGACGCATGCGCTGCCAATCCAGGTATTGCGTAACGATATTCGCGTGATCGCTGCCGGTAACGGTTGCACGGACGATCTTCAGCTTGAACACCTGCCGGCTAATACTGACATTCGCGTTGGCGATGTGCTGGTGACCTCCGGTCTGGGTGGGCGTTTCCCTGAAGGCTATCCCGTCGGTGTCGTTTCCTCTGTGAAGCTGGATACCCAGCGCGCATACACCGTGATTCAGGCGCGTCCGACGGCGGGTTTACAGCGTTTACGTTATCTGCTGCTGCTGTGGGGGGCCGATCGCAATGGCGCTAACCCGATGACGCCGGAAGAAGTGCACCGTGTAGCTAATGAACGTCTGATGCAAATGATGCCGCAAGTCCTGCCGGCACCGGATGCCATGGGGCCTCCTGCGCCAGTTCCTGCTCCGGCGACAGGTGTAACGCCGGTTCCTGCAACAACCACGCCGTCACAACCTGCTCCGCGTAAGCCGGGAGGGCAGTAAGTGGCAAGCATCCGTCACCAGGGACGTTGGGTCATTTGGCTCTCGTTCCTAATTGCATTTCTGCTGCAAGTCATGCCCTGGCCGGACGAGATCCTCGTTTTCCGGCCGAACTGGGTGCTGCTCATTCTGCTGTACTGGATCCTGGCGCTGCCGCATCGCGTAAATGTGGGCACAGGATTTATCGTGGGTGCCATACTGGATCTCATTAGCGGCTCTACGCTTGGTGTGCGGGCATTGTCGATGAGTATCATTGCTTATCTGGTCGCACTGAAATTTCAGCTCTTCCGTAACCTCGCGCTCTGGCAGCAGGCGCTGGTAGTTATGTTGTTGTCACTGGTCGTGGATATTATTGTTTTCTGGGCCGAGTTTTTAGTGATCAACGTCTCTTTCAGACCTGAAGTGTTCTGGAGTAGTGTAGTAAATGGTGTGCTTTGGCCATGGCTATTCTTACTGATGCGTAAAGTCCGCCAGCAGTTTGCGGTGCAATAAAGGTTGATATGAATACTCTGTATCTTGCTTCAGGTTCTCCACGTCGTCAGGAGTTGCTCGCTCAGCTTGGTGTTACGTTTGAACGGGTGGTTCCTGGAATTGAAGAACAGCGGCACCCGCAGGAAAGCGCCCAGCAGTATGTTGTTCGTCTGGCGCGTGAAAAAGCGCAAGCGGGCGTAGCACTGGCTGAGCGCGATTTACCTGTGCTGGGAGCGGATACCATTGTGATCCTTAATGGCGAAGTGCTGGAAAAACCACATGATGCCGACCATGCAGCAGCGATGCTGCACAAACTGTCAGGTAAAACGCATCAGGTCATGACGGCTGTCGCATTAGCCGATCGCCAGCACAGCCTGGACTGTCTGGTGGTGACGGAAGTGACATTCAGAGCACTAACAGATGAGGACATCGCGGGTTATGTTGCCAGCGGTGAGCCTATGGATAAAGCAGGTGCATACGGTATTCAAGGGTTGGGTGGCTGTTTTGTCAGGAAGATCAATGGCAGCTATCACGCCGTAGTCGGCTTACCGCTGGTAGAAACGTATGAGTTGCTGAGCAATTTTAACGCACTGCGTGAGAAAAGGGATAAACATGACGGCTGAATTGTTGGTAAACGTAACGCCATCGGAAACGCGGGTGGCGTACATTGATGGCGGTATTCTGCAGGAAATTCATATTGAACGTGAGGCGCGACGCGGAATCGTAGGCAATATCTACAAAGGTCGTGTAAGTCGTGTACTTCCGGGTATGCAGGCGGCTTTTGTAGATATTGGGCTGGATAAAGCCGCATTTCTCCACGCATCAGACATCATGCCGCATACCGAATGCGTAGCGGGTGAAGAACAAAAACAGTTCACTGTGCGCGATATCTCCGAACTGGTGCGTCAGGGGCAAGACCTGATGGTACAGGTGGTGAAAGATCCTCTGGGCACGAAGGGCGCACGCCTGACGACGGATATCACGCTTCCTTCCCGTTATCTTGTTTTTATGCCTGGCGCCTCGCACGTGGGGGTTTCTCAGCGAATCGAGAGCGAAACTGAACGCGAGCGACTGAAGAAAGTGGTGGCGGATTACTGCGACGAGCAGGGCGGATTCATCATTCGCACGGCGGCTGAAGGCGTATGTGAAGAAGACCTTGCCTCTGATGCTGCTTACCTGAAGCGTGTCTGGACGAAGGTCATGGAGCGTAAGAAGCGCCCGCAAACGCGCTACCAGATGTATGGTGAACTGGCACTGGCGCAGCGCGTTCTGCGTGATTTTGCCGATGCTCAGTTAGACCGAATTCGTGTCGATTCCCGCCTGACCTATGAAGCGTTGCTGGAATTTACGGCGGAATACATCCCTGAGATGACCAGCAAACTGGAACATTACAGCGGACGCCAGCCTATTTTTGATCTCTTTGACGTTGAGAATGAAATCCAGCGCGCGCTCGAACGTAAAGTTGAGCTGAAGTCCGGCGGCTATCTGATCATCGACCAAACCGAAGCGATGACCACCGTCGACATCAATACCGGCGCGTTTGTTGGGCATCGTAATCTCGACGACACTATCTTTAATACTAATATTGAAGCAACGCAGGCCATTGCCCGTCAGCTGCGTCTGCGTAACCTCGGCGGCATTATTATTATCGATTTTATCGACATGAATAATGAAGACCACCGTCGCCGGGTGCTGCACTCTCTGGAGCAGGCGCTGAGCAAGGATCGCGTAAAAACCAGTATCAACGGTTTTTCACAGCTGGGTCTGGTAGAGATGACGCGCAAACGCACGCGCGAAAGCGTGGAGCATGTGCTGTGTAACGAGTGCCCAACCTGCCACGGACGTGGCACGGTGAAAACGGTGGAAACCGTGTGCTATGAAATCATGCGTGAAATTGTGCGCGTTCACCATGCATATGAATCCGATCGTTTCCTGGTTTATGCCTCTCCTGCGGTGGCTGAAGCCCTGAAGAGTGAAGAATCGCATGCGCTGGCGGAAGTGGAAATCTTTGTCGGCAAACAGGTCAAAGTACAAGTCGAACCGCTCTATAACCAGGAGCAGTTTGACGTGGTCATGATGTAAATCGTGTAGTGGCACCCGCGCATGTAGGCCGGATAAGGCATAAGCGCCGCTATCCGGCAATATTCACTCAAGGGGTGTGAGTCACATTTTTTGGCAGACAAGGAGAGGCGCGTGAGGCGATTGCCGGGGATTTTACTGCTCACTGGAGCCGCATTCGTTGTCGTCGCAGCGCTGCTGGTCAGTGGGCTGCGCCTTGCTCTGCCGCATCTCGATAGCTGGCGTCCGACCATTCTGGGTAAGATCGAATCTGCCACCGGTATTCCCGTTTCCGCCAGCCAGCTTTCTGCTAACTGGCAAAATTTTGGCCCTACGCTCGAAGCACTCGATATTCATGCACAGCTGAAAGACGGTGGCGAATTCTCGGTAAAGCGTGTCACGCTGGCGCTGGATGTCTGGCAAAGTTTGCTGCACATGCGCTGGCAGTTTCGCGATCTCACCTTCTGGCAACTGCAGTTGCGCACCAATACGCCGATCCAACGCGGCGATAGCGGCGACGGGATTGAAACCAGCCACATCAGCGATCTGTTCCTGCGCCAGTTTGACCATTTTGATCTTCGCGACAGCCAGGTCAGTTTTTTGACCCTGTCAGGCCAGCGCGCGGAACTGGCGATCCCTCAGCTAACCTGGTTGAACGGTAAAAACCGGCATCGTGCTGAAGGCCAGGTCAGCCTCTCCAGCCTGACCGGCCAGCACGGTGTTATGCAGGTGCGTATGGATCTGCGTGATGATGACGGCCTGCTGAATAATGGCCGAGTCTGGCTGCAGGCTGACGACATCGACGTTAAGCCGTGGTTGGGGAAATGGATGCAGGACAATGTTGCGCTGCAAACCGCGCGCTTTAGCCTGGAAGGCTGGATGACGCTCAGCAAAGGCGAAATCTCAGGTGGCGATGTCTGGTTGAAAAAGGGCGGCGCAAGCTGGAAGGGGGAGAGCAACATCCACACGCTGTCCGTCGATAACCTGACTGCGCATATCAGCCGTGAGCACTCCGGTTGGTTGTTCGCAATCCCGGATACGCGCATCACGATGGATGACAAACCCTGGCCGAGCGGGGCATTAACGCTGGCCTGGTTCCCTGAGCAGGAAGTAGGGGGCGCTAATAACAAGCGCAGCGACGAATTACGTATTCGCGCCAGTAACCTGGAGTTAGCCGGGTTAGAGGGGCTACGTCCGATGGCCGCTAAATTATCTCCGGCATTGGGTGATATCTGGCGGGCCACGCAACCGAGCGGCAAGATAAACGTGCTGGCGTTGGATATCCCGTTACAGGCGACCGAAAAAACCCGTTTCCAGTCCTCGTGGACCGATCTGGCCTGGAAACAGTGGAAGCTGCTGCCGGGGGCAGAACATTTCTCCGGTACATTGTCTGGCAGCGTGGAAAATGGCGCATTAACGGCCTCCATGAAGCAGGCAAAAATGCCGTATGAAACCGTCTTTCGTGCCCCGCTGGAGATAGAAGATGGCGTGGCAACGCTCAGTTGGCTGAAGAATGAAAATGGCTTTCAGCTAGACGGGCGCAATATTGACGTTAAAGCGAAAGCGGTACATGCGCGTGGCGGTTTTCGTTATCTGCAACCAACAGGTGATGAACCGTGGCTGGGGATTCTGGCGGGGATTAGCACTCACGATGGCTCCCAGGCCTGGCGCTATTTCCCGGAAAACCTGATGGGAAAAGAGCTGGTTGATTACCTCAGTGGGGCAATTCAGGGCGGTGAGGCGGATAACGCAACACTGGTTTATGGCGGTAACCCACATCTGTTCCCGTATTTGCATAACGAAGGTCAGTTCCAGGTGCTGGTGCCGCTGCGTAATGCAAAATTTGCCTTCCAGCCGGACTGGCCCGCACTGACTGACCTCAATATTGAACTGAACTTCATTAACGATGGCCTGTGGATGAAGACGGATAGCGTCAATCTGGGGGGGGTAAAAGCCACAAACCTGACGGCAAATATCCCTGACTACGCAAAAGAAAAACTGCTGATTGATGCCGACATCAACGGGCCGGGCAAAGCGGTTGGGCCTTATTTCGACGAAACACCGCTGAAAGAGTCGCTCGGTGCCACGCTGGAACAGTTGCAAATTGACGGTGATGTGAGTGCTCGCTTACATCTTGATATCCCGTTAGATGGTTCGCTGGTTACGGCCAAAGGCGATGTGAACCTGCGTAATAACAGTCTGTTTATCAAGCCGCTCGACAGCACGCTGAAGAATTTGAACGGTAAATTCAGCTTTATCAACGGCGATCTCAAGAGCGAGCCGATGACGGCGAACTGGTTTAATCAGCCGCTGAACGTCGACTTTTCCACGACCGAGGGTGCAAAGGCTTACCAGGTTGCTGTGAATCTGAACGGCGACTGGCAGCCAACTCGCATGGGGATACTCCCCGCACAGGTGAGTGAGGCCTTAAGCGGCAGTATGGCGTGGAACGGTAAGGTTGGCATTGACCTGCCATATCATGCCGGAGCGACCTACAACATTGAGCTGAAAGGCGACCTGAAAAATGTAAGCAGTCACTTACCTTCACCGCTGAATAAGGCACCCGGCGAGGCGTTACCGGTGAACGTTAAGGCCAACGGCAATCTGCGCAGTTTTGATCTGACCGGCAACGCGGGCAGTAAGAATCACTTTAACAGCCGCTGGTTGCTGAATCAGAAACTGACGCTTGACCGCGCAATCTGGACGTCGGAAAGCCGTACCGTGCCTGCGTTACCCGATCAGCAAGGCATTGAGCTGAATCTTCCTCCTATGGATGGGGCGCAATGGCTGGCGTTGTTCCAGAAAGGCGCTGCGGATAACGTTGGCACCAATGCCAACTTCCCACAACGTATCACGGTGCGTACGCCATCGTTATCCCTGGGCGGCCAGCAGTGGAATAATTTGAGTATTGTGTCTGCGCCATCAATCAATGGCTCCACCGTGCAGGCGCAGGGGCGTGAGATTAACGCCACATTGGCTATGCGCAATAATGCGCCGTGGCTTGCCAATATCAAGTACCTGTATTACAACCCGAGCGCTGCAACGTCATCACCAAATACAACGCCAGCCTCGCCGTTCTCTGCTATCAATAACGTCAGTTTCCGTGGCTGGCCGGATGCGCAGATACGCTGCGAAGAGTGCTGGATGTGGGGGCAAAAATATGGGCGTATTGATGCCGATGTCGCGATTAAAGGCGACACGCTAACGCTGAGTAACGGTTTGTTGGATACAGGCTTTGCCAGACTGACTACCGATGGCGTGTGGGTGAACGCGCCGGGCAAGGAGCGTACATCACTGAAAGGAAAGCTGAATGGCAACAAGATTGATTCAGCCGCGGGTTTCTTTGGCGTATCTACCCCGATTCGTAACTCTTCCTTTAACGTCGAGTACGATCTGCACTGGCGTAATCCGCCCTGGGATCCGGATGAAGCTTCACTGAATGGCATTTTGCGCACCCGTTTAGGCAAAGGTGAATTGACTGAACTTAGCACCGGACATGCGGGGCAACTGTTACGTCTGCTGAGCTTTGATGCGCTATTGCGTAAACTGCGCTTTGATTTTAGCGATACGTTCAGCGAAGGTTTTTACTTTGACTCTATCCGCAGTACGGCATGGATCAAAGACGGTGTGATGCACACTGATGATACGCTGGTGGATGGCCTCGAAGCTGATATCGCCATGAAAGGTTCGGTGAATCTGGTGCGTCGCGAACTGGATATGGAAGCCGTTGTCGCTCCTGAAATTTCTGCCACCGTTGGGGTGGCCGCGGCGTTTGCCGTCAACCCGATTGTTGGCGCGGCGGTATTTGCCGCCAGTAAAGTTCTGGGGCCGCTGTGGAGCAAAGTTTCAATTCTGCGCTATCGCATTACCGGTCCGGTCGATAAGCCACAGATTAACGAAGTTCTGCGCCAGCCGCGCAAAGAAAGCCAGCAATGATTTGACGGGGGCGAGTAATTGCCCCAATCTCAACATAGAACTTCTACAGCAGTCCGTAGGCCGGATAAGGCGTTTACGCCGCCATCCGGGCATTGAAGCGCCTGATGGCGACGCTGGCGCGTCTTATCAGGCCTACAACAGTAACTAATGAGTAGCAAAAACGATGAGTCTGAACCTGGTAAGTGAACAATTGCTAGCGGCGAATGGCCTGAAACATCAGGATCTGTTTGCCATCCTGGGCCAACTGGCCGAACGCCGTCTTGATTACGGCGATCTCTATTTTCAGTCGAGCTATCACGAATCCTGGGTTTTAGAAGACCGCATCATTAAAGATGGTTCTTACAATATCGATCAGGGTGTTGGCGTGCGCGCCATCAGCGGCGAAAAAACAGGGTTTGCCTATGCGGACCAGATTAGCCTGCTGGCGCTGGAGCAAAGCGCTCATGCTGCCCGTACTATCGTGCGTGACAACGGTGACGGCAAGGTAAAAACGCTGGGGGCGGTGGAGCATCAGGCGCTTTATACCTCAGTTGATCCCCTGCAGAGCATGAGCCGTGAAGAGAAGCTGGATATTCTGCGCCGCGTAGACAACGTGGCGCGTGCTGCCGACAAGCGCGTTCAGGAAGTGACCGCCAGTCTGACCGGTGTTTATGAACTGATTCTGGTGGCGGCGACCGACGGTACGCTGGCCGCTGACGTCCGTCCGCTGGTGCGTTTGTCCGTAAGCGTACAGGTGGAAGAGGACGGTAAGCGCGAGCGCGGCGCCAGCGGTGGCGGCGGTCGTTTTGGCTATGACTATTTCCTTGCCGATCTCGATGGCGAAGTCCGTGCTGATGCATGGGCGAAAGAGGCCGTACGTATGGCGTTGGTTAATCTCTCTGCGGTAGCGGCGCCAGCGGGTACGCTGCCGGTGGTACTCGGTGCTGGATGGCCTGGCGTTCTGCTGCATGAAGCGGTCGGTCATGGTCTGGAAGGTGACTTTAACCGCCGTGGCACGTCGGTGTTCAGCGGTCACATGGGTGAGCTGGTGGCGTCAGAGCTGTGCACCATCGTTGATGACGGCACAATGGCGGATCGTCGTGGTTCTGTGGCTATTGATGATGAAGGCACACCGGGTCAGTACAACGTGCTGATCGAAAACGGCATTCTGAAAGGCTACATGCAGGATAAACTCAATGCGCGCCTGATGGGCGTGGCACCAACGGGTAACGGTCGCCGTGAATCTTACGCGCATCTGCCGATGCCGCGTATGACCAACACCTATATGCTGCCGGGTAAATCCACGCCGCAGGAAATCATCGAATCCGTTGAATACGGTATTTATGCGCCTAACTTCGGCGGCGGCCAGGTGGATATCACCTCCGGGAAATTTGTGTTCTCGACGTCCGAAGCGTACCTGATTGAAAACGGTAAAGTGACCAAACCGGTGAAAGGCGCAACGCTGATTGGCTCCGGTATCGAAGCGATGCAGCAAATTTCGATGGTGGGTAACGATCTGAAACTGGATAACGGCGTAGGCGTTTGCGGTAAAGAAGGACAGAGCCTGCCAGTGGGCGTGGGTCAACCGACGCTGAAGGTGGATAACCTGACCGTGGGCGGTACCGCATAACATCATGATCCAGGCCCGATAAGCGTCAATGCCATCGGGCATCTTGCCGGATGCGGCGTTAACGCCTTATCCGGCCTGTACTCTTTTTATTTCTCTTTTCCCCGACCGTACATTCCCTGGAATAGCTGCGCCACATCGACAAAATAGTCTGTCAGATAGTTAATCACCACCTGCACCTTGAGCGGCAATTTGTCTTTTTCGGTATACAGCGCGTAGACCGGACGCGGATCCGACTGGTAGCGGGGAAGCAGAATCTCCACTTCGCCACGATTGATCTCATTGATCACCCACATCAGCGGTACATAGGCAATGCCCGTGCCTGCGGCCAGCCAGCGCACCAATGTCATCGGATCGTTAGTCACAAAACGACCCTCTGGGATCAGGCGGGTGGAAATTCCTTCCGGAGCGATAAGCTCGAATTCATTATCCGGACGCACGCTGTATTCCAGCCACGAGTGGTTGCTGAGATCGGCGGGTTTCTCTGGAACGCCAAACTGGGCGAGATAACTTTTTGCCGCGCAGACCACCATCGGCATGGCGCCCAGACGACGTGAAAACAGGCTGGAGTCTTGCAATGCGCCGACGCGGATAACCACGTCCAGACCATCGGCGATTAAATCAGGCGCCGGGATACCGGTGACCAGATTGACCGTCAGGCCGGGGTACTCTTTCAGCATTGTGGCGGTCAATCCGGCGAGGACATTTTGTGCCATGGTTGAAGAACAGCCAATGCGCAGGGTGCCGATGGGCGTGTTGTTAAAGGCATATAGCTGCTCGTGGACATCCTGCGCTTCGTGCAGCATCCGGCGGCAGCCCTGATAATAAATTTTACCGGCTTCAGTTAGCCCAATGCTACGTGTGCTGCGGTTTAGCAGCTTGACCTGTAGCTCATCTTCCAGTTTTGAGACCGTCTGGCTTATCGATGAAACGCTCATTTGTAGCTGTCTTGCGGCGGCGGTGAAGGAGCCCAGTTCGACAACTTTGGCGAACACCGACATACGTTTTAATCGTTCCATTGTTCACTCTGGCTTAAAAGTGATTTAGATCACATAATATAGATAACAGCATAACAGTTACGTTAATATATTATTATTCAAATAACGGCTATGTCGCTCTCGCCTGGCTCATCCTTGCCCTTCTCTGCGGTGACATACGCTAGAAAATCTATCATCTGCACTCTCTTACGTTACCAAGGTCAACATGAGTCTGTTTCCCGTTATCGTGGTGTTTGGTCTGTCCTTCCCACCGATTTTTTTCGAATTACTTTTGTCACTGGCGATTTTCTGGCTGGTGCGCCGGGTGCTTGTTCCGACGGGCATCTATGATTTTGTCTGGCATCCGGCTCTGTTTAACACCGCGCTGTATTGCTGTCTGTTCTATTTAATAACGCGCCTGTTCGTTTGAGGTTGAAGTGAAAACACTAACAAGAAAACTCTCCCGCACGGCCATTACCGTGATACTGGTCATTCTGGCCTTCATCGCTATTTTCCGCGCATGGGTGTTCTACACCGAGTCGCCGTGGACGCGTGATGCGCGTTTCAGCGCCGATGTTGTTGCCATTGCGCCGGATGTTGCGGGCCTTATTACCAACGTTAACATCCATGATAACCAACTGGTGAAAAAGGATCAGATCCTGTTCACCATCGACCAGCCACGCTATAAGAAAGCCCTCGAGCAGGCCGAAGCTGACGTGGCCTATTATCAGGTACTGGCGCAGGAAAAACGCCAGGAGGCTGGTCGTCGTAACCGACTGGGCGTGCAGGCTATGTCTCGTGAGGAGATCGACCAATCAAACAACGTCCTGCAAACCGTATTACACCAGCTTGCGAAAGCACAAGCGACCCGCGACCTGGCGAAATTAGATCTGGAACGTACCGTTATCCGCGCGCCGGCAGACGGCTGGGTGACTAACCTGAACGTCTATAGCGGCGAATTTATCACGCGCGGCTCCACGGCGGTGGCGTTGGTCAAACAGCATTCTTTCTATGTGCTGGCGTATATGGAAGAAACCAAACTGGAAGGCGTCCGCCCTGGGTATCGCGCTGAAATCACCCCGCTTGGCAGTAATAATGTGTTGAAAGGCACCGTCGATAGCGTGGCGGCTGGCGTAACGAATGCCAGCAGCACGCGGGATGCGAAAGGTATGGCAACCATTGACTCCAATCTTGAATGGGTGCGTCTGGCGCAGCGCGTGCCGGTGCGTATTCGTCTTGATGAGCAGCAGGGAACCTTGTGGCCTGCCGGGACGACGGCGACCGTCGTCATTACCGGCAAGCAGGATCGCGATGCCAGCCAGGAGTCGTTCTTCCGTAAAATGGCGCACCGTCTGCGCGAGTTTGGTTAACTGTGATGGGCATTTTCTCCATTGCCAATCAGCATATCCGCTTTGCGGTAAAGCTGGCCTGCGCGATTGTACTGGCGCTGTTCGTTGGCTTTCACTTTCAGCTTGAGACCCCTCGTTGGGCGGTACTTACCGCAGCCATTGTGGCGGCAGGTCCAGCCTTTGCCGCTGGCGGAGAACCTTATTCAGGCGCTATCCGCTACCGCGGTATGCTGCGTATTGTCGGGACATTTATTGGTTGTATTGCCGCGCTGATCATTATTATCAGTATGATCCGTGCGCCGCTATTGATGATCCTGGTGTGTTGTATCTGGGCCGGTTTTTGTACCTGGATCTCTTCACTGGTAAAGATCGAAAACTCCTATGCCTGGGGGCTTTCGGGTTACACGGCGTTGATTATCGTCATTACTATTCAGGCGGAGCCTCTACTGACGCCACAATTTGCGCTCGAACGCTGCAGCGAGATTGTGATGGGGATTGTCTGCGCTATCATCGCCGACCTGCTCTTTTCGCCCCGTTCAGTGAAACAGGAGATAGATGTCGAGTTAGACAGTCTTCTGGTGGCGCAATATCAGCTTATGCAACTGTGTATAAAGCATGGTGATAGCGAAGAGGTGGACAAGGCCTGGGGCGCTTTAGTTCGTCGTACGGCAGCGCTTGAAGGTATGCGCAGCAACCTGAACATGGAATCCTCACGCTGGGTGCGCGCCAATCGTAGACTCAAAGCGTTGAACACGCTGTCGCTTACGCTCATCACGCAATCCTGCGAAACCTATCTTATTCAGAACACCCGACCAGAACTGATTACCGATACCTTCCGCGAGTTGTTTGATACGCCGGTTGAAACGGTGCAGGACGTACATAAACAATTGAAGCGGATGCGCCGTGTGATTGTCTGGACCGGTGAGCGTGATACGCCAGTGACGATCTATAGCTGGGCCGGCGCGGCGACGCGCTACCTGCTGTTGAAACGCGGAGTGGTCAGCAATACCAAAATTAGCGCTATCGAAGAAGAGATCCTGCAAGGCGAGCCGGTGGTGAAGGTGGAATCCGCCGAACGTCACCATGCGCTGGTCAACTTCTGGCGTACTACGCTGTCCTGTGTGCTGGGAACCTTATTCTGGTTGTGGACCGGCTGGACATCAGGTAGCGGCGCGATGGTTATGATAGCGGTCGTCACATCGCTGGCCATGCGTTTGCCTAACCCCCGCATGGTGGCCATCGACTTTATCTATGGCACGCTGGCAGCATTACCGTTGGGGGCGCTCTATTTTCTGGTGATTATCCCCAATACCCAGCAAAGCATGTTGTTGCTGTGTCTGAGTCTGGCGGTGCTGGGATTCTTTCTGGGTATTGAGGTGCAGAAGCGGCGTCTGGGCTCAATGGGGGCGCTGGCGAGCACCATTAACATCATCGTGCTTGATAACCCGATGACCTTCCACTTTAGTCAGTTCCTCGACAGTGCACTGGGGCAGATTGTCGGCTGCGTATTGGCGTTTATCGTTATTCTGCTGGTGCGGGATAACTCGCGTGACAGAACAGGTCGTGTGTTGCTTAACCAGTTTGTGTCGGCAGCGGTCTCTGCAATGACCACCAATGTTGTGCGCCGTAAAGAAAACCACCTTCCGGCGTTGTATCAGCAGCTGTTTTTACTGATGAACAAATTCCCCGGCGATCTGGCAAAGTTCCGCCTGGCACTGACGATGATTATTGCTCACCAGCGTTTACGTGATGCGCCTGTACCGGTAAACGACGATTTATCGGCGTTTCATCGCCAGCTTCGCCGTACCGCCGATCATGTTATTTCTGCAGTCAATGATGACAAACGCCGACGCTACTTTAGTCAGTTGCTGGAGGAGCTTGACATCTACCAGGAAAAATTAACGCTCTGGGAAGCCCCGCCTCAGGTGACGGAGCCAGTGAAACGACTCACGGGAATGTTGCACAAGTACCAGCATGCGCTGACCAGCAATTCATAAATCATCTAACCGGAAGAGGATATCTCTTCCGGTTTCAGTTTTACCGCCCCTGTAATGCCATGATAAACGCGTTCATTAATGTGGAAAGCGGTTCGTCGTACCAGTAGGCATAAAGATCGGCTGGAATAGGGTCATTCAACGGTAAGAAACGAACGCCAGGCCAGTGGATCAATCCGCAGGTTTCTGGCAGTAAAGAGAGACCAATTCCTGCGCTAACCAGCGCCAGCGCTGTTTGCGGTTCGTTAACCTGGTGGGTAATCAGAGGATAAAATCCTACCTCAACACAGCGGTCATGTATCTGACGGGCGAAATTGCTTTGATTGAATGAAAGCGAAATGATGGGGCGTTCAGCGAGCATCGCCAGTGAGACGCTTTGGTGTTGGCAGAGAGGATCGTGTTCAGGTACGGCGAGAGCAACCGCTTCGCGGGAAATCAATTGGCTACGAATATTCGTCTCGGATTGGGGCAGTACGTTCCGGCTAATCGCAATATCAATCGTCCGGGCATGCAAGGCTTCAATTTGCTGATGTTGGGAAAGCTCCTGCAAGCTCCAGTTTACGTACGGCTGTTGCTTCTTAAAATCCTTTAGACGTGTAAGCAGCGTCCCCCACAGTGCGCTACCGACTATCCCAATGTTGAAATGCTGATGTTCGCTACGGCCAATCTGTCGCACATAATTGAGGGATTGATCGGTGGTACTCAGGATACGATCGACTTCCGTTTTCAATACCTGCCCGGCTCGCGTGAGAACCACTTTACGGCTGGTACGCTCAAATAGCGTCGTTTCAAGGATCTCTTCCAGTTCTTTAATCTGCATACTCAACGGTGGTTGAGAGATGTTTAACCGGGCCGCGGCCCGGCCAAAGTGCAGCTCGTCAGCGAGAACCTGAAAATAACGCAATGTTCGAAGACGAATTCGGCTATTGGCCTGGAGATCAATCATGCTGGTTACGCGTAAGAGAGGGAGAGAAACGGCATCATGCCGTCCTCCCCAAAGCTTGTCAAACCGCAGCGGATGGCGGGCGGGCGAGACGCTCGGCCTGGCTGCAGGTGACAGCGATAACCAGCGTCAGCAGTAACACACAATAG
Source organism: Citrobacter sp. C6_1 (assembly GCF_014596835.2). Lineage (NCBI taxonomy): Bacteria > Pseudomonadati > Pseudomonadota > Gammaproteobacteria > Enterobacterales > Enterobacteriaceae > Citrobacter > Citrobacter sp. C6_1. Next base: position 467,820 of record NZ_CP115031.1, read on the forward strand.
GCAACAGTTGACGTATTCACCGCCCCCTGCAGGCCAAAGTGGTTGTTTACCATGGAGGAGACGCTGGCAAACAGTAGCGTGCCTACTGTGCCGCACGTCAACAAGGCGGAGATCAAGGTTGGTGAACTGCGACTCACCTGCAGTGAACCATAGCTCATCAGGCCGGAGAATAAACCGGAGTTAAAGAAACCAAACACACTGCACGCTATCAGAATCAGCGTGGTATTGTTGCTGTTGGCAATCAGCGCAATGGAGAGCAGACCAATACTTGCGCAGATCAGCAGGAAAGTGCGCAGTTTCATCCACTTCACGGTGAATCGATTCAGGAACAGGCCAATGGCTTTCGTCACCCAATACACAGTAGTGAATAGCGCGGCATCCTGCGCCTGAAGTGTAAAACGCGATTGCAGGTAGCCCGGTGTCCACATGGTAAAAATGGGTTCAGCCAGCAGGAAAGCAAAGAGAGTAAAACAGATCAAATAGACAGAGATCCCCCAAGGTTCTGACTCTTCCGTTTTCTCGTGTTGCTGCGGCTGCGCAGCCTCTGTCGATGGGAAGCGACAACGCAGGGTAAGTGCCAACATCAGCGCGCCCAGACCGCCCATAATCCCATACATCGCAATCCAACTGGCACCCAGTTTAAACATCCAGGTTAACAGTAAAGAAAGGGTTGCTCCGGCAAAGCTGAAAAAGAAATCGGTAAAAATCAGACTGGAAGAGCGGCTCTTTTCATCGGGATTAATACGGACCACCAGATAACTGCCGATGGTCATAAACACGCCCCCGCAGGCACCAATTCCGGCCACTGCAATGCTAAACAACGTTAAGGTTGGTTGGATAAAAAGTACTGCGCTGATAATCACGGTGAGCGTTGCAGCAATAACTAATGGTTTTTTCAGCCCCCATTTTTTCATCAGAATGCCGCCAAGCATAATAGGCACAAACATTCCGATGTTCATCAGAGTAAAGACCTGCCCGATAAAGCTGGGGTCTTTATGAAAAGCGGCACAAAGTGGCCCAAGCACAATCCCCAGTGTCGACACCAGTGCGCCAACAAAGTAATAGCTCAGGTACGAAACGGCATTGAGATTTGCACGAGGAAACTGATTGTCTGGCATAACTTTTCTCCAGACGGAGCAGGGCGACCTGTCCGTCTACGGAACCACGATCAGGCGTACTGCTTGAGGAACTGGCCGATCAAACGAATAAAATCTTCAGTTACCATGGCAGCGCATTTCAGCGTTTGTTCATGGGAAAGCTCAACATCACTGAGGCCTTCAGCCATATTCGTGATGGCTGAAACGGCCAGTACTTTCAGGCCACAGTGGCGTGCAGCTATCACTTCCGGTACCACCGACATACCGACGACATCGCCGCCCATACGCTGCATCATGCGAATCTCCGCAGCTGTCTCAAAATTAGGTCCAGGATAAGAGACAAAAACCCCTTCATGAAGCGTGATACCCAACTGCTCTGCGGCTCCGTGAAGCTGCTGGCGCAGTTCGCGATCGTATGCGTTAGCGAGGCTAAAGAAGCGAGGACCAAAGCGTTCATCGTTCGGCCCGACAAGTGGGGTAGATGGCATGGTGTTGATGTGATCGTTGAGGGCGACCAGACTACCTGCAGGAATATCTACGTTCAGCGAACCCGCGGCGTTGGTACAGAATAAAAATTCGCAGCCCAACAGTTTAAAGGTACGTACGGCATGGGTCATGATGCCCATTCCCTGCCCTTCATAAAAATGTCCACGCCCCTTCATGCAGATGAGGTTGATACCATAAAGCGTTCCCATCACCACTTCCCCGGCATGGCCGATTACGGTGCTGACCGGAAACCCAGGTAATTGTTGATATGAAAGCGTGGTTTTATTTTCCATGCGATCGGCAAGTGCCCCCAGACCTGACCCAAGTATCAGAGCGACACGTGGATGAAAATTGGGTTTTGCAGCACGCAGAATTTCAGCCGCTTCATACGGGGTATCGTTGACAACAGACATGGACATATCGACTCCAGAGACTATTCAGTCGCAGGCATTTTGTGGCGGCTTCAATTTCAAATCAAATATGATAAATACGGTTATTGATATGATTTTTATATTGAAAAAATCAGATAAATATCTGATCTATTATTTTTCAGAAAGTTATGGCCAACGTGTTTCATACTGTTTCTGAAACGCAGCCATAGGCTTGCACAAAAATGTGATGTATCTCTCTTTGTCTAAACGATGAACAGTTCATTCCTGAGGTATTACGCACACTGAGGCAGGGCTATACTTAAGACGAGCATTTAGCTGGGGTGATAAACGATGCCTGGATCGCAGGAGCATAAAATTTTGCTGGCGGGATACAGGGGAAACAGGTTGAGGAAGACCCTGCATATCGGTGGTCTGTTGAGTAACTGGCGTCGGGATGGTGGCTATAGATGAATATCTATACGTTTGATTTTGACGAGATTGAAAATCAGAGTGATTTCTACCGTGAGTTTGCACGTACATTCGGTCTGGCCCGGGAAAAGGTGGTTGATTTAGATTCTTTGTGGGAGGTTGTGGTTGGGGAAATCTTGCCGTTACCTCTGGAAATCGAATTTGTCCATTTACCGGATAAGTTACGCAGGCGATATGGCGCGCTAATTTTACTGTTCGATGAAGCAGAAGAAGAGCTCGAAGGACAGTTACGCTTTAACGTTCGCCACTCAAAACAGGCATAAAAAAGCCCCCGGCAGGCGGGGGCAAGTCGTCGGACTAGACGACGAGGGTTTATTTGTACAATTCTGCGGTTGCATGCCAGTGAGCACCTTCACGGAGTTCAGTGACACGATAGCTGCTGGCGCCCGCTTTTTCTGCTTTAGCGGCGATTGCCTGACGCATATCCATTGGTGAGCTACCGATCTGAGATACAGAGATGGTACCCATGGATTGCAGATTTTGTGCTTCTTGCGAGTTCACCTGATTAACAGCGGCGCTTGCACCGAAAGAGAGAACTGAGAGAAGGCTTAAAGTTGCAACAGTGGTTTTGATTTTCATGATATTTACCTCGTCGAATTCTTTTATTAAGGGTCTTTGTTTTGTGACCCTCATCACAAAATCAAGTATACACTAATCACGCGATAAATTAATACCACGCTAATTGTTTCTGTGGTAATTAAGTGTTAAAAAAAGTATTTTTTATAACTATATGGAATTAAAAATACAGGTTAGAACTTATTTTTGAAAATAAAATCAATTAATTCATTCAGATACGATATTTTGCAAATTGTGCGTTTTTGATGTGTATCATTCACTGTGTGAATGTATTTTGGCGGTGAAACGCACTATTTGTTAAATGTTCGGTAGTGGAAAGTTGAGGAGGGGAGCAGAAAAGAGAGATTTTTCCCCCGCCACTGGGCGTGACGGGGAAGAGGATTACAGTTCTTGTTCAAACAGTTCCAGAATGGCTTCGTACAGGTCTTTTACCGTAAAACCTTTGGCCGGTGTGGTGAAGATGGTATCGTCACCAGCAATCGTTCCAAGAATGCCTTCTGCTTTACCCAGTGAATCCAGCAGGCGGGCAATCAGCTGCGCAGCGCCTGGGCTGGTATGAATAACGACAACGGCATCGTTGTAGTCGATATCCAGCACCAGATTTTTCAACGGGCTTGACGTTGTCGGGACTCCCAGCTCTGCAGGCAGACAGTACACCATTTCCATTTTCGCATTGCGGGTACGCACGGCACCAAACTTGGTCAGCATGCGTGAAACCTTGGACTGGTTGATATTATCAAAGCCCTGATCCTGCAACGCGAGGACGATTTCGCCCTGAGAGCTGAATTTTTCTTCTTTAAGTAGCGCTTTAAACGCCTTAACTAATTCTTCTTGTTTAGCCGAGCTTCGCATAAGTCACCCGTAATATGGCGGTAGAAACAACATTATTGTGCATACAGATGAATTTTTATGCAAACGGTCTGCCTCGTTCAAGGCTGAAATAATGTTATGAAAGAGCGGGATTTTATCAAATTTCGTTATCAAGAAACATGCCTGTGTCACGGCTCGCAAATAAGATTAAAAGTAAATTAAATGTTATCAAATTGATGTTGTTTTGAGAGGGCTGTAGGGTATATTGTCAGCACCTGTTGGAAAGTTGCTCTACTGTGCGAGTGGTTTTGAATTACGTAACTTAGGTTTTATTTTACGTAAGTTAAATGCATAAAAGCCAAATTTGCGTGACTACGCATTCTTGAAGCGTGGTTATTGAATTCGTTGGATTTGTGAATTAAGGTCGCCGCCGCGGAGCAATAGACATTTTGCTTATCAATATAATAAGGAGTTTAGGATGAAAGTTGCAGTCCTCGGCGCTGCTGGTGGTATCGGTCAGGCGCTAGCATTACTGTTAAAAACCCAACTGCCTTCAGGTTCAGAACTCTCCCTGTACGACATCGCTCCAGTAACGCCTGGTGTGGCCGTTGATTTGAGCCATATCCCTACTGCTGTGAAAATCAAAGGCTTCAGCGGTGAAGATGCGACCCCTGCACTGGAAGGTGCTGACGTGGTGCTGATTTCTGCGGGTGTTGCACGTAAACCAGGTATGGATCGTTCTGACCTGTTTAACGTGAATGCTGGCATCGTGAAGAATCTGGTGCAGCAGGTTGCTACAACCTGTCCGAAAGCGTGTATCGGTATCATCACTAACCCAGTGAACACGACCGTTGCTATCGCTGCTGAAGTGCTGAAAAAAGCAGGCGTATACGATAAGAACAAACTGTTTGGCGTAACTACGCTGGACATCATCCGCTCCAACACCTTTGTGGCGGAACTGAAAGGCAAGCAGCCTGGCGACGTTGAAGTCCCGGTTATCGGTGGACACTCTGGTGTGACCATTCTGCCGCTGCTGTCACAAATTCCTGGCGTAAGCTTCACTGAACAAGAAGCGGCTGACCTGACCAAACGTATTCAGAACGCGGGTACTGAAGTTGTGGAAGCAAAAGCCGGTGGCGGGTCTGCAACCCTGTCTATGGGTCAGGCTGCAGCTCGTTTCGGTCTGTCACTGGTTCGCGCGCTGAGCGGCGAAAAAGGTGTGGTGGAATGCGCTTACGTTGAAGGCGATGGCCAATACGCTCGCTTCTTCTCTCAGCCGCTGCTGCTGGGCAAAAATGGCGTAGAAGAACGTCAGTCCATCGGTAAACTGAGCGCGTTCGAACAAAGCTCGCTGGAAGGCATGCTGGACACGCTGAAGAAAGATATCACGCTGGGCGAAGAGTTCGTTAAATAACGCTTTTCGGTAGGCCTGATAAGACGTTTTGCGTCGCCATCAGGCATACAGATGCCGGATGCGGTGTAAACACCTTATCCGGCCTACAAGCCCATCGAAATGTTAAAAAAACCGGATGATTTCCGGTTTTTTTATATCCGCGTTAGTTGGTCGCCGGATATTCCTGAATCGTGACCTGCAGCGTCAATTGCTTATCATCGCGCATCACGACCACGGAGATAACCGAACCGGGGCGAATCTCAGCGACCTGATCCATGGTCTCCAGCGCTGATACTGCCGGTTTATTATTGACCGAAATGATGAGGTCGTTGACCTGAATTCCGGCCTGGGCCGCCGGACCATCCGGTGCCACTTCGTTCACGACAATCCCCTGAATTTGATCCATGCCGCTACCTTGTGCATGCAGCGGTGCAATTTCACGCCCGCTGATGCCGATGTAGCCACGAATAACGCGCCCGTCACGAATCAGCTTATCCATGATTTTCGTCGCCAGTTGAAACGGAATGGCAAAGCCAATCCCTTCCGGCGTTTCACCATCATTGCTTTTATCAAACGACAGTGTGTTAATCCCCATCAACTCACCCAGAGAATTAACCAGCGCACCGCCAGAGTTACCATGGTTAATGGATGCATCTGTTTGCAGGAAGTTTTGCCGACCCGTTGGGTTCAGGCCAATACGACCCGTGGCGCTGATGATCCCCTGAGTGATGGTTTGCCCGAGGTTGTACGGGTTACCAATGGCAAGCACGACATCACCAATATGCGGTACACGTTTGTTATTAATCGGGATCGTCGGCAGCCCGCCTGCTGCGTTGATTTTCAGCACCGCAAGGTCGGTTAAGGTATCGGAGCCAACAAGCAACGCTTCAAAGACACGCCCATCCTGCAATGCGACGATGATTTGGTCGGCATCATTAATGACATGTTTGTTGGTGATGATATAGCCGCGCTGATCCATGATCACGCCTGAACCGAGCGTGCGGATCTCAAGCTGGTTATGCGTCGTGCTGTTCATACTGCGGTTGTACACGTTGACCACGGCAGGCGCAGCACGGCGAACTGCCGGGTTATAGCTGGCAGGTGTTTCATCTGTGCTGTCGAACTGTGGTGCGGTAAGCGTATTAATTTTTCGCAAAGAGGGCATCGCGGCCAGCAGAATGGCGCCGACGATTAAACCAATCGCGACCGAACGTAAAAGCTTCACAAACATGATGGCGGCGTCATTAAAAAAGGGAACGGCAGCAGCATATCACGAGTTTACCGGACATCACACGGGGGGCTGATGTCCGGTTGTCCTGGTTAACGCAAAAGCAGGTAAATACTCTCGTTTCCACGAACGACCTGCAGAGCAATGATTGACGGTTTCGTTTCCAGCACTTTGCGCATTTCGGCAATCGAGTTCACCCGATCGCGGTTAACGGCGATGATAACGTCATCTTTATGCAGGCCGGCCTGTGCAGCTGGGCTACTTTTTTCAACGTTATCAATTCGAATGCCTTTGGCACCATCTTTTAGCTGCCCGTCGCTGAGCGTGGCTCCTTGCAACGCCGGAGCAATCATTTCCGCACTGGCGGAAGATGATGTACTGGTATCCAGCGTCACTTCAACTTCCAGTGGTTTACCGTTACGCAGCAGGCCCAGTTTGACTTTGGTCCCCGGTTCGGTTGTCGCAATACGTGAACGCAGTTCGGCGAAACTACTGAGCGGTTTGCCGTTAAGACTGGTAATAACATCACCGGATTTCACCCCCGCTTTTGCGGAGCCAGAGTTAGGCAGAACTTCGCTGACAAACGCGCCACGTTGTACATCCAGTTTGAATGCTTTAGCGATGTCAGCGGTCATTTCAGTCCCTTTAATACCCAACAGACCGCGTTTGATTTCGCCAAACTGCATTAACTGCTGCGCCAGCGTACGCGCCATGTTACTGGGGATAGCAAAGCCGATCCCAATGCTGCCGCCGCCGGGAGCCAGAATCGCGGTGTTAATACCAATCAGCTCACCGTTGAGGTTAAGCAATGCACCGCCAGAGTTACCCCGGTTGATGGAAGCGTCAGTCTGAATAAAGTTTTCCAGACCTTCGAGGTTCAACCCGCTGCGCCCCAAAGCCGATACAATGCCAGAGGTGGCAGTTTGTCCCAGGCCAAACGGGTTACCGACGGCGACAGCAAAGTCACCCACGCGGAGTTTGTCGGAGTCGGCAATGGCAATTTGCGTCAGGTTGCTGGGATGCTGAATTTGCAGCAGAGCGATGTCGCTCTGATCGTCGCTGCCGATAAGCTTAGCGTCGAACTCACGGCCATCATTAAGCTGGACGCTGATTTTTTGCGCCTGGTTAATGACGTGGTTATTGGTCAGGACGTAGCCTTTGGCGGCATCAATAATGACCCCGGAACCTAACCCTTCAAAAGGTTGGGAAGGTTGATCGGGAAGATCATCACCAAAAAACTTTTTGAACTCTTCCGGGACTTTCTGCCCCTGAGTGGCGGTACCTTCGACCCTTACGCTCACCACGGCAGGTAACACTTTCTCCAGCATCGGGGCGAGGCTGGGGAGCGCAGCCTGCCCGGGAACCTGACCGGGAATCGACGCTGCGGCCGGGAATGGCGCCGAGAGAGTTAACCCGACACTTAACGCTAATGCACTCAACAGCTGGGTTTGTTTTTTCATGGATCCTGCTCTCGTACCTTGAGTAAACGGAAGATGATTCAAAACAGTTTGATGTTATTGAATTTTCGGTTTGGTCACAATGAGGCTAACGACTAAATAATAGCTGGGACGGGAAGAGAAGCGGAGGGCGCAATTGCTGCGCCCAATAAATTTCTTAACGATGTGCGTTTAGTCGCGCTTTGCGCCACTACGCAGCAGGCCGGAAGCCCCTTCGGAATAGTCACGCGGCATCTGAACCGGCGCCTGATCGTTACCTGCTTCAGACTCAGCAAGACGATTGCGGAATGGGTTGTTTTCCGCTGACATGCCCGGCAGCAGGCTGCTGGAGCTTTTCGCCATATGCTGATAGATCTGACGATAATCATCAGCCATGTTATCCAGTAGCTCAGCGCTGCGGGCGAAATGACTCACCAGCTCTTCGCGGTACTCTTCCAGTTCAGCTTTGTTCTTTTCCAGTTCGTACTGTAATGCCTGCTGTTGGCGTAATTTACGATTACCAAAACGCATGGCTACAGCACCAATAATGATACCGACGACTAACCCAATTAGCGCATATTCCCAGGTCATGAACATCTCCCGTTGTCTTGTGTTTCCGTAGGGTGTTGGCTTTAGGCTCCATGCCTGCGCCTGATTATGCCACTATAACCGCTAATCCCGTAGAAGTGGAATCCCGTGTTTATATCACGTAATGTAGAACGGCCTTTTTTTCGTCAACCGTGAGCGACGGCACATCGATTCTCAAGGAATAACAATAACATCATGCAAAGCCTTTCCCCGACATCGCGATACCTGCAGGCCCTTAACGACGGCAGCCATCAACCCGACAACGTACAACAAGAAGCGGTGAATCGACTGGAAACGATTTACCAGGAGCTCACGACGATTGCACCTCCAGCGGCGCAGGAGAGTGGACTGATGGCCCGCTTTGGTAAATTGCTGGGTAAACGTGAGCCGAAAGAAAACACGCCAGTGCGTGGTCTGTATATGTGGGGGGGCGTAGGGCGCGGGAAAACCTGGCTGATGGATTTGTTCTACCATAGTCTGCCTGGCGGACGTAAACAGCGTTTGCACTTTCACCGCTTCATGCTGCGCGTGCATGAAGAGCTGACGGCTCTGCAAGGCCAGACCGACCCGTTGGAAGTGATTGCTGACCGCTTCAAAACCGAAACGGATGTGCTGTGCTTTGACGAGTTTTTTGTTTCTGACATCACCGATGCCATGCTGCTCGGCGGCCTGATGAAGGCGCTGTTTGCCCGTGGCATTACGCTGGTCGCGACCTCCAATATTCCGCCAGATGAACTGTATCGTAACGGTTTGCAACGTGCGCGTTTTCTTCCTGCCATTGATGCTATCAAACAGCATTGCGACATCATGAATGTTGATGCTGGCGTCGATTATCGTCTGCGCACCTTAACGCAGGCGCATTTGTGGCTGTCGCCACTGAATGAGGAAACCCGCCAACAGATGGATAAACTCTGGCTGGCATTAGCGGGAACCAAAGGTGAACATGCGCCGATGCTGGAGATCAATCATCGTCCGATGCAGACGCTGGCCGTTGAGAACCAAACGCTGGCGGTATCGTTCACTACGCTCTGTGTCGATGCGCGTAGCCAGCATGACTACATTGCACTGTCGCGCCTGTTCCACACTGTGCTGTTGTTTGATGTACCGGTCATGACGACGCTGATGGAGAGTGAGGCACGACGCTTTATCGCGCTGGTTGATGAGTTCTACGAACGCCACGTTAAGCTGGTGGTCAGCGCCGCAGCGCCTTTATATGGAATCTACCAGGGCGAGCGCCTGAAGTTTGAATTCCAGCGTTGTTTGTCGCGTTTGCAGGAGATGCAAAGCGAGGAGTATCTGAAGCGGGAACATTTAGCCGGTTAAACCTGCCGCAAATCACATAAAGGGGTCGATCTTTGACCCTGACTTCTCTATAATCTTGCGACCCCACGTTACGAGAGAGTTTTTTTCCCAAAACTTTCTATGCGCCGGCATAGGCTATTCGAAGGGGTAGGTTTGCTGGACAATGTCGTGTGAACCTCAACTGACAAAACGTTTGGGTGTTCACCAACGTGTAACTTATTTATTTGGGTAAGCTTTTAATGAAAACTTTTACAGCTAAACCAGAAACCGTAAAACGCGACTGGTATGTTGTTGACGCGACCGGTAAAACTCTGGGCCGTCTGGCTTCCGAACTGGCTCTGCGCCTGCGCGGTAAGCACAAAGCGGAATACACTCCGCACGTAGATACCGGTGATTACATCATCGTTCTGAACGCTGACAAAGTTGCTGTAACCGGCAACAAGCGTACTGACAAAGTGTACTATCACCACACCGGTCACATCGGTGGTATCAAACAAGCGACCTTTGAAGAGATGATTGCTCGCCGTCCTGAGCGTGTGCTTGAAATCGCGGTTAAAGGCATGCTGCCAAAAGGCCCGCTGGGTCGTGCTATGTTCCGTAAACTGAAAGTTTACGCTGGCAACGAGCACAACCACGCGGCACAGCAACCGCAAGTTCTTGACATCTAATCGGGATTATAGGCAATGGCTGAAAATCAATACTACGGCACTGGTCGCCGCAAAAGTTCCGCAGCTCGCGTTTTCATCAAACCGGGCAGTGGTAAAATCGTAATCAACCAACGTTCTCTGGAACAGTACTTCGGTCGTGAAACTGCCCGCATGGTAGTTCGTCAGCCGCTGGAACTGGTCGACATGGTTGAGAAACTGGATCTGTACATCACTGTTAAAGGTGGTGGTATCTCTGGTCAGGCTGGTGCGATCCGTCACGGTATCACCCGCGCTCTGATGGAGTACGACGAATCCCTGCGTGGCGAACTGCGTAAAGCTGGCTTCGTTACCCGTGATGCTCGTCAGGTTGAACGTAAGAAAGTCGGTCTGCGTAAAGCACGTCGTCGTCCTCAGTTCTCCAAACGTTAATTGTACTCTGCTCCGGCAGACGACAATTTGCGAAAAAACCCGCCTCGGCGGGTTTTTTTATGGTTATTTCTCCGCGTAGAACCACGGTAATCCGCTGATTGCCACCTCTTTTTCCCCATTTCCAGAATCGACTCACCACAAAGGTCACAAAATCTGGTAAACTATCATCCAATTTTCTGCCCAAATATCCGGTATTGTTCATTTTTTGTTTGTATTTTGAACAGTAATGACTTTCCCGAATCTGGGTGACATCACTTCTGGCTGGTCACATAGTGGCTGGTAGCAGTAAAAATTCTGAATATACCTGGAGGTTTTCATGGCTGTCGCTGCCAACAAACGTTCGGTAATGACGCTGTTTTCTGGTCCTACTGACATCTATAGCCATCAGGTCCGCATCGTGCTGGCTGAAAAAGGTGTTAGTTTCGAGATTGAGCACGTGGAAAAGGACAATCCACCGCAGGATCTGATCGACCTCAACCCGAATCAGAGCGTCCCGACACTGGTGGATCGTGAGCTGACCCTGTGGGAATCTCGCATCATTATGGAATACCTGGATGAGCGTTTCCCGCATCCGCCGCTGATGCCGGTTTACCCGGTTGCGCGTGGTGAGAGCCGCCTGTACATGCAGCGTATTGAAAAAGACTGGTACACGCTGATGAACGTCATCGTGAACGGTTCTGCTTCTGAAGCCGAAGTCGCGCGTAAGCGTCTGCGCGAAGAACTGCTGGCAATTGCGCCAGTATTTGGCCAGAAACCTTACTTCCTGAGCGATGAGTTCAGCCTGGTAGATTGCTACCTGGCGCCGCTGCTGTGGCGTTTACCGCAGCTGGGTATTGAATTCAACGGTGCAGGTTCGAAAGAACTGAAAGGGTACATGACTCGCGTCTTCGAACGTGACTCTTTCCTGGCTTCTCTGACTGAGCCTGAACGTGAAATGCGTCTGGGCCGGGGTTAACCTGTATGGATTTGCCACAGCTAACACCACGCCGTCCGTATCTGCTGCGCGCATTCTATGAGTGGTTGCTAGACAACCAGCTCACGCCGCACCTGGTGGTGGATGTGACGCTCCAGGGCGTGCAGGTTCCGATGGAATATGCACGTGACGGGCAAATTGTTTTGAATATTGCGCCGCGTGCCGTGGGCAATCTGGAACTGGCAAACGACGAAGTGCGCTTTAACGCGCGCTTTGGCGGCGTGCCGCGCAACGTTTCCGTACCACTGGCGGCGGTACTCGCGATCTATGCCCGTGAAAACGGCGCAGGAACGATGTTTGAACCTGAAGCGGCCTATGACGAAGATGTCGACAGCCTCAATGATGACGATGTCGTGCCGGAAGGCGAAAACGAAACGGTGATGTCGGTGATTGATGGCGATAAACCGGATAATCACGATGACGATCCTGACGACACACCGCCGCCTCCTCGCGGTGGGCGTCCGGCGCTACGCGTAGTGAAATAATCAAACAGGCCCTTGCGGGCCTGTTTTGCATTCTGCGTCAGATATCAATAAAACAGCGCGATAGTGGCAATCATATTGACCACAAATCCTATCGCCATTGGGATGGCTGTCCGTTTTACTACCTCAAAAGGCGACACGCCAGCAATACCGGATGTCACGACAATCACAGCGGTAATCGGTGAAACCGCACGTGCCAGCGTGGTGGCGAAGTGCATCGGCATAATCATCACAACCGCAGGAATATGCAGCCCCGCAGCAATATCCGGGATCAGACTGGCGAATGACATAAACGGTGCATTCCCGGATCCCATTACAATTGCACAGGCGGCGATAACCACGGCCATAATGATCATCACACCGATACCGCCAAGCCCGGAGTGTTCCGCACCTTTAATCACCGCATCAACGGTGCCGATAGTGGTTAAACCCTTGGCAAAGATCTCACCGGCCACCACCAGTGTGACGACGTTGGCAAATTGTGTTCCCATGCCGTCAAAAAACGCCTGCACATCATCCATAGTCTCACGCAGATTATGTTTATGAAGAAACTCCACAAACATGGTCAGCGTCAAGCTCATTAGCATCACCACCACCAGATTCAACTCTGCCTGCATTAATCCCATATGCGCCAGCAACAGCGAACCCAACATCAGGAGCAGCGGCATCACCGGTAAAATGGCGTAATAGAGTGGCGGCACATCTTCCAGCGTCTTTTGTTCACTGAAGCCTGTGCTGTCTGGTTGTGTTTTTTGATCAAACCGGCGTTGAACGAAAAAGTGTGCGATGGCGACGGCGATGATGACGCAGGATGCGACAGGAAGTTGGTAGTGGAAGAAATAAGTGGCTATTTTCATCCCCGCAACCTGTGCGGCGAAAATTGAGTTAGTTTCCAGAATGCCCCATTCAATCGACATCGAGGTGGCAATGACCGCTACCGCGGATAAACGGCTCACGCCCAGGCTGACCAGCGTTGGGAAGAGCGTAACCATCAGCAGCATGCCCAATCCGGAAGCACTGGTGATGAACTGTGCCATGATTTGACCAATTACATACGTCGCGGCAAGCACAATATAGGGTGAGCGGATGTGCTTGAGTGGGCGGCTCAACAGGCTGACCATTGCCCGGCTGGCTCCCATTCTGTCCATATAGCGGGCATAACCGCCTACTGCCATGATGGACAGCCCAAGGCCTGCCGACCGGTTTGAAAGCATACGTAGAATTTCATTATAAATATCGACCAGCAGATAACCGCTGCTTTTGTCGCTGGCGACCAGTGCGCCGTACCCCAACCAGACGCCGCAGATCATCAGGAAGATCCCGGCTGCTGCCAGTACTACCTGTGGTTTGTAGTTTTTGAGGATCAGGTAACCCATCGTTAATAAAACGATGACAGAGATAATAATGCCGAACATTTTTTCACTCCATGCCAGAGAAGAAGATAAATCCGGTAATAACGCTGTTTTAAATGCGGATGTTATATTTTTTCTGGCATGTATTTTGGAGTGGATATCGTGTTTTTATAATCGAGCATTGGTTATTTTTCGTTTTAAAATAGTGCCTTATGATTTATTTTAAAGATCATATTCGCAGATTTCATAAAGTTAGTTTTCCTCCATGGTAATAAAAAACTGTCCACTCAATCATTCATATTTAAATATAGAAATTTTATATATTATTTGTATGAGCTTATCCCCCACTGACCACCATTTCACCCTGCTTTCGATCCTGTGTTACGATGAACCCGCCGTTATTTGTCACCACGACTTAGCTGAATGGACCCTATGAACGCATTTGATTCGCAAGCTGAAGACTCTCCATCCACCATTGGCCGTAGCTTACGCAGCCGCCCGCTGGCGCGTAAAAAACTGTCTGAAATGGTTGAAGAAGAACTAGAGCAGATGATTCGCCGTCGGGAATTTGGCGAAGGGGAACAGTTGCCGTCAGAACGAGAACTGATGGCTTTCTTCAATGTTGGCCGTCCTTCTGTACGAGAAGCCCTGGCCGCGTTAAAACGCAAAGGTCTGGTGCAAATTAACAACGGTGAACGCGCCCGCGTTTCACGTCCTTCGGCCGATACGATTATCAGTGAACTGTCCGGCATGGCGAAAGATTTTCTCTCACATCCTGGTGGTATTTCCCATTTTGAGCAGCTGCGCTTGTTCTTTGAATCCAGCCTGGTGCGTTATGCCGCAGAGCATGCCACTGACGAGCAAATCGACAGACTGGCGAAAGCACTGGAGATCAACAGTCAGTCGCTGGAAGACAATGCGCTCTTCATCCGTTCAGACGTTGACTTCCACCGTGTGCTGGCAGAGATCCCCGGTAATCCTATCTTTATGGCGATCCACGTCGCGCTGCTGGACTGGCTGATTGCCGCACGTCCAACCGTCCCCGATCAAGAGCTGTACGAGCACAATAACGTGAGTTATCAACAACACATTGATATTGTTGAGGCTATTCGTCAGCATGATCCTGATGAAGCCGACCGCGCATTACAAGAACATCTCAACAGCGTTTCCGCCACCTGGCACGCCCTCAGTAAAAACAAAAAATTGCGTAAGTGATCGCGATCCCGACGATCGTTTAAACACAAAATCATTCAAGCTGCATCAAGGCGGCAAGAGAGCGAGCCCCCTGGAGCATAGATAACTCTGTGACAGGGGTGAGCGAACGCAACCAACGCAGAGGCGGCTCGAAGGATGAAGTGTTTAGTGAGGCAGATCGCACTATAAGCGTTCCGTATTGTATTGCTGCTTATTTGATCTGGTATAACAGGTATAAAGGTATGCAGTCAGTCAACACTAATCATTGACAGAGGTCGTTATGGCAAGAGATTTAAAAGGCGTAATGCCGGCATTGTTAACCCCATTCGATAACCAACAGCGACTGGATATCGAGAGCCTGCGTCGTCTGGTGCGCTTCAACATCGGGCAGGGCGTTGATGGGCTCTATGTTGGTGGCTCAACGGGGGAAGCTTTTGTGCAGAATCGTGCTGAAAGAGAGCAGGTGCTGGAAATTGTTGCTGAAGAAGCGAAAGGTAAAGTGACCTTAATTGCCCACGTTGGCACGGTGAGTACTGAAGAAAGCCAGCAGCTGGCGAGCGCCGCACACCGTTATGGTTTTGACGCAGTTTCCGCGGTTACCCCGTTTTACTATCCGTTCAGCTTTGAAGAACATTGCGATCACTACCGCGCAATTATTGATTCCGCTGAGGGTTTACCGATGGTGGTCTATAACATCCCGGCACTGAGCGGCGTAAAACTGACGCTGGATCAGATCAACACGCTGGTGACGTTGCCGGGTGTTGGCGCGCTGAAGCAAACCTCAGGCGATCTCTATCAGATGGAACAGATCCGCCGCGCTCACCCCGATCTGGTGCTTTACAACGGTTATGACGAGATTTTCGCTTCTGGGTTGCTGGCCGGTGCGGATGGTGGGATTGGCAGTACTTACAACATCATGGGATGGCGTTATCAGGGAATAGTGAAAGCGCTCAAAGAAGGCGATATCCGGGCTGCACAAAAGCTGCAAACCGAGTGCAATAAGGTTATCGATCTGCTCATCAAGGTTGGCGTATTCCGCGGTCTGAAAACGGTACTGCACTATATGGATGTGGTTTCTGTACCGTTGTGCCGTAAACCGTTCGCTCCCGTAGATGAACAATATTTGCCAGAACTGAAAGCGCTGGCGAACCAACTGCTGGCGGAAAAAGCGTAACCGCGGGTAGCCGGGGGCGCTTTGCTTGCCCGGCCTGGATTTTTCGACCGTAGGCCGGAAAAAGGCGAAGCCGCCATCCGGCACAACAACAAAAGATCGTCGGGAGAGTAAAATGCGTACTTCTATCCAGAGCATCCCGTGGTATCGCCATCTCAACCGGGCACAATGGCGGGCATTTTCTGCCGCCTGGTTGGGGTATCTGCTTGATGGTTTTGATTTTGTGTTAATCGCCCTTGTGCTGACAGAAGTACAAGGTGAATTCGGTTTGACGACGGTGCAGGCGGCCAGCCTGATTTCAGCCGCCTTCATCTCTCGCTGGTTTGGCGGGTTAATGCTGGGTGCGATGGGTGACCGCTATGGACGTCGCCTGGCAATGGTCACCAGCATCATTCTATTCTCTGTGGGGACGCTGGCCTGCGGCTTCGCACCGGGCTACACCACCATGTTTATCGCCCGCCTGGTTATCGGTATGGGAATGGCCGGCGAGTACGGCTCCAGCGCCACCTACGTTATTGAAAGCTGGCCTAAGCACCTGCGAAACAAAGCCAGTGGCTTCCTGATTTCCGGTTTCTCCGTTGGCGCAGTGATTGCCGCCCAGGTTTATAGCCTGGTGGTTCCGGTCTGGGGATGGCGTGCGCTGTTCTTCATCGGCATTCTGCCGATTATCTTTGCCCTCTGGCTGCGTAAAAATATTCCGGAGGCAGAGGACTGGAAAGAAAAACACGAAGGTAAAGCGCCGGTACGCACGATGGTGGACATTCTCTATCGGGGCGAACATCGGGTAATCAATATCTTGATGACCATCGTAGCGGCGACTGCGCTGTGGTTCTGTTTTGCGGGCGACCTGCAAAATGCGGCAATCGTGGCGATCCTCGGGCTGATGTGTGCCTTCATCTTCATTATCTTTATGGTGCAAAGCAGCGGTAAACGTTGGCCGACGGGGGTGATGTTGATGGTTGTCGTGCTGTTCGCGTTTCTCTACTCGTGGCCGATTCAGGCGCTGCTGCCAACGTATTTGAAAACTGAACTGATGTATGACCCTTCAACGGTTGCCAGGGTCCTGTTCTTTAGCGGCTTTGGTGCGGCGGTTGGCTGCTGCGTCGGTGGTTTCCTTGGCGACTGGCTGGGTACCCGTAAGGCTTATGTGTGCAGTCTGCTGGCCTCGCAGTTGCTGATTATGCCTGTGTTTGCGATTGGCGGAGCTAACGTCTGGGTTCTGGGTTTACTGCTGTTTTTCCAGCAAATGCTTGGGCAGGGGATCTCCGGGATCTTACCAAAACTCATTGGTGGTTATTTCGATACCGACCAACGTGCCGCAGGCCTGGGGTTTACCTACAACGTCGGGGCACTTGGTGGGGCACTGGCGCCGATCATCGGGGCGCTGATCGCACAACGTCTGGATCTGGGTACTGCGCTGGGATCGCTCTCTTTCGGCCTGACATTTGTGGTGATCCTGCTGATTGGTCTTGATATGCCGTCTCGTGTACAGCGCTGGCTGCGGCCTGAAGCACTACGTACACATGATGCCATTGATGGTAAACCGTTTAGTGGGGCAGTGCCGTTTGGCGGCGATAAAAGCACCATGGTGAAATCAAAAAGTTAATCCGCTTGCCCGGCGTTGAGCCGGGCAAGATTCGAAAGGGAAGATGTATGTCGTTACTTGAGCTACTGGATAAAAAAATTGCCGCTGATGGCGGACTGATTGTCTCCTGCCAGCCCGTTCCTGACAGCCCGCTGGATAAACCTGAAATTGTCGCCGCCATGGCGCTGGCAGCCGAGCAGGCGGGTGCGGTGGCGCTGCGTATTGAAGGCGTGGAGAACCTGCGGGCGACCCGGGCGGTCGTTTCGCTGCCAATTATAGGTATTCTGAAACGCGATCTTGCTGACTCCCCGGTACGCATCACTGCATTTTTAGATGATGTCGATGCGTTGGCGCAGGCGGGCGCTGACATTATAGCGATTGATGGTACAGACCGCGTGCGCCCTGTTCCCGTCGCCGCACTGTTGGCACGAATTCATCAACATCACTGTCTGGCCATGGCCGACTGTTCATCGCTGGAAGACGGCCTGGCCTGCCGGCAACTCGGCGCGGAAATTATTGGTACGACGCTGTCGGGTTATACGACACCAGAAACACCAGATGAGCCGGATCTGGCGCTGGTGAAAGCGTTACGTGATGCCGGGTGTCGGGTGATAGCCGAAGGACGCTATAACACGCCAGCACAAGCAGCTGAAGCCATGCGTCACGGGGCCTGGGCGGTGACAGTGGGTTCTGCTATTACCCGACTGGAACACATTTGCCAGTGGTACACCACGGCGATGAAGAAGGCCGCGCTATGACCACCCTGGCGATTGATATCGGCGGCACTAAACTGGCCGCTGCACTGGTGGATGGTCGCCTGCAAATGCGTGACCGTCACGAACTTCCGACACCCGCCAGCAAAACACCACAAGCGCTGCGAGCTGCCCTGGAAGCGCTGATTGAGCCGTTGCTGGCGCAGGCTCAGCGCGTGGCGATTGCCTCGACCGGCATCATCCGTGAGGGCGCGCTCCTGGCACTGAATCCATTAAATCTGGGGGGATTGATGCATTTCCCGCTGGTGCAAACGCTGGAGTCTCTCACCGGTCTCCCGACGTTGGCGGTGAATGACGCACAGGCCGCTGCGTGGGCTGAATATCATGCACTTGGCGGGGAATACCACGATATGGCGTTTATTACTGTCTCGACCGGTGTTGGTGGCGGCGTGGTTAGCAACGGAAAGTTGTTAACCGGGGCCGGGGGGCTGGCGGGGCATGTAGGTCATACACTGGCGGATCCGAATGGCCCGCAATGTGGTTGTGGACGTGTGGGGTGCGTGGAAGCTATCGCTTCTGGCCGTGGGATTGCAGCGGCAGCCGAAGGCTCACTTGCTGGATGTGATGCAAAAACTATTTTTAGCCGGGCCGGACAGGGGGACGAGCAGGCGTGTCAATTGATCCAACGATCGGCATGCACGTTGGCACGTCTGATTGCCGATGTGAAGGCAACAACCGACTGCCAGTGCGTTGTTATTGGCGGAAGCGTCGGGTTGGCTGAAGGTTATCTGGCGCAGGTGAAAGCCTGGCTGGTACAGGAACCCGCGGCTTATCACGTGAAATTACTGGCGGCACATTACCGTCATGACGCTGGACTACTGGGGGCCGCGCTGTTGGCCCAGGGAGAATGATGATGATGTCAGGGGATTTACAGTCTCAGCTTTCTGCTGGATTGCATCCGGTATTGCAGCAGGCATTAACGCAGGCTGTTGCGGCAAAACCGCAGGATAAAGCACCGGGGCGCTATGAGCTGCAAGGCGAGAATGTCTTTATGAACGTTATGCAGTTTGTTACGCAGCAACCGGAGCAAAAGAAAGCGGAGTTGCACGAGCAATATATTGATATTCAGGTACTGCTGGCGGGTGAAGAGCGTATTCTGTTTGGTATGACGGGGTCTGCCCGGCAGTGTGAAGAGATGCATATTGCAGAGGATTACCAGCTGTGCGCTGAAATTCATGATGAACAGGCCATTACGCTCATCCCTGGTACGTTCGCAATTTTCATGCCGGGTGAACCACATAAACCGGGCTGTGTGGCGGGGACTCCAGCGGAAATCAAAAAAGTTGTTGTGAAGGTGCGCGCCAGTTTGTTAGCTGCCTGACAGAAAATATTTCGCCATAAGTTTTTGCCGCAGGCTGTGAGTCTGCGGCTATTTCCGAAAAGAAAATCTAGCGCTTAAACGTTACTGCTTCTGGCTGTGCCAGATGGAGCGTTGTCTGACCTGGCACGGTCTCGGCAATAACCCGCCCATGGCGAATTGAATAACGTGCCGGTGTCTGGCGGCGAACCGCATCAAATCCATTTTCTGCAGGTAAAATCACCAGGTTAGCGGAATTTCCAATAGTTAAACCGTAGTCCTGTAAGTGTAGGGTTTTCGCGCTGTGGGTGGTGATGAGATTTAGCCCATCATTGATTTGTCCGTACCCCATCAACTGACACACGTGTAATCCCATATGCAGAACTTGCAGCATATTCGCGGTTCCCAACGGGTACCACGGGTCAAAAACGTCATCATGGCCAAAGCAAACATTGATGTCCGCCTCCAGCATCTCCTTGACGCGGGTGATGCCACGGCGCTTAGGATAGGTGTCAAAACGTCCTTGCAGGTGAATATTCACCAGCGGATTCGCTACGAAGTTAATACCTGACATTTTTAACAGACGGAAAAGGCGGGAAGCATATGCGCCGTTGTAGGAATGCATCGCCGTGGTGTGGCTGGCTGTCACGCGCGATCCCATGCCATCGCGATGTGCCAGCGCCGCGACGGTTTCAACAAAGCGCGATTGCTCATCATCAATCTCGTCACAGTGCACATCGATAAGTCGGTCATACTTCTGCGCCAGGGCGAAAGTTTTGTGCAGCGATTCAACGCCATATTCACGCGTGAATTCAAAGTGAGGAATTGCGCCAATGACGTCGGCACCCAAACGCACGGCTTCTTCTAACAGCGCTTCGCCGTTGGGGTAAGAAAGAATACCCTCTTGCGGGAAGGCGACAATTTGCAGCTCTACCCACGGCGCGACTTCTTGCTTCACCTCCAGCATGGCTTTCAGTGCCGTCAGCGTAGGATCGGAAACGTCTACGTGAGTTCGGACATACTGGATGCCGTTGGCCATCTGCCACTTGAGGGTCTGCATGGCGCGGGTCTTCACGTCTTCGTGGGTGAGCATCGTCTTGCGTTCGGCCCAGCGCTCAATACCTTCAAACAACGTACCCGATTGGTTCCAACTGGGCTCCCCTGCCGTTTGCGTTGTGTCGAGGTGGATGTGTGGTTCAACGAAAGGGGGAATGGCCAGCCCGCCTTCAGCATCAAGCACCTCGCCCTGTGGCGCAGATGCTGTTTCCTGGGGGGCAATACGGCTAAAACGCCCGTTTTCAATCGTGATTTGCCACAATCCTTCACGCCCCTGCAGACGGGTTTGAGTTAGGGTGATGGTGTTATTCTGCATGACTGACCTCCGGGGATATTGCAAGGCTACGATTAAAAAGTGGGTTCAGCAGGATATAGCTGAATACGCCGCCAGGCATGGCGAACACCGTAGAAAATGAGTTGTGATACTGGCTTAATCTACAGGTTTGGCAGTATTGCGGAAGGAATTTGGCATCTTATCCCCGGAGGACGATAAGATGCCAGAAAAAGCTGACTTACACTTCCAGGTAATTCAGGATCCCGTCAGCCGCTTTACGACCTTCGGCAATTGCGGTGACCACCAGATCCGAACCACGCACGATGTCGCCACCGGCGAAGATTTTCGGGTTGCTGGTCTGGAAAGCGTTGTCACTACGTTCCGGAGCAATAATACGCCCCTGAGAGTCCAGCTCGACGCTGTGCCCTTTCAACCATTCCATGCTGTGTGGGCGGAAACCAAACGCCAGGACCACCGCATCAGCCGGAACAACGTGTTCGGAACCGGCGACGATCTCCGCACGACGGCGACCTTTCGCATCCGGTTCGCCCATTTCGGTGCGCGCCATTTTCACGCCGCACACTTTACCGTTGGCATTCACTTCCACGCCTAACGGCTGGACGTTGAACTGGAACTCGACGCCTTCTTCACGCGCGTTTTTCACTTCGCGTTTGGAACCCGGCATGTTCTCTTCGTCGCGACGATAGGCGCAGATGACGTGTGCAGCATTCTGGCGAACCGAAGTGCGCACGCAGTCCATCGCGGTATCGCCGCCGCCGAGTACGACGACGCGTTTGCCTTCCATGCTGGTGTATGGCTCGTCGCTGCTTTCGCCAAAGCCCATCAACTGTTTGGTATTGGCAATCAGGAACGGCAGGGCATCAAACACGCCATCAGCATCTTCGTTTTCCAGCCCGCCGCGCATCGACTGGTAGGTGCCGACGCCCAGGAACACAGCGTCGTAATCCTTCAGTAACGCTTCGAGCTGCACGTCACGGCCCACTTCGACGTTGAGTTTGAACTCGATGCCCATGTCGGTGAAAATTTCACGACGGCGGGTCATCACCTCTTTTTCCAGCTTGAAGGCCGGGATACCGAAGGTCAGCAGACCACCGATTTCCGGGTGGCGATCAAACACAACGGCCTTCACGCCGTTGCGGGTCAGTACATCCGCACAGGCCAGACCTGCCGGACCCGCACCGATAATCGCCACGCGTTTGTCCGTCTGGCGAACGCCGGTCATATCCGGACGCCAACCCATCTCGAAGGCTTTATCGTTGATATAACGCTCGATATTGCCGATGGTCACTGCGCCGAATTCGTCATTCAGCGTACATGAACCTTCGCACAGCCTGTCCTGCGGACAGACACGACCGCAAACTTCCGGCAGCGTGTTGGTCTGGTGCGACAGCTCTGCTGCTTCAAAAATACGTCCTTCGTTAGCCAGCTTCAGCCAGTTCGGGATGTAGTTATGTACCGGGCATTTCCACTCGCAGTACGGGTTACCGCAGGACAGGCAGCGATCTGCCTGTGCTTTGGCCTGACCTTCAGAAAACGGCTCGTAGATCTCGATAAATTCGATCTTACGGATCTTCAGCGGTTTCTTTGGCGGATCAACGCGCTGCAGGTCGATAAATTGGTATACGTTCTGACTCATTGCTGCTACCCCTTACTGCGCCTGCACACGCAGCTCAGCTGCGCTACGACTACGGTGACCCAACAGTGCTTTCACATCACTGGATTTTGGTTTTACCAGCGCGAATTTCGCTGAGAACGCGGGCCAGTTAGCCAGGATCTCTTCGCCGTGTGAAGAACCGGTATGCTGTACGTGCTCGGTAATCAGGCCGCGCAGGTGCTCTTCGTGGATAGCCAGCGAGTCCACGTTCAGCACTTCGACCAGTTCCGGGTTTACGCGTTTGCGGAATTCACCGTCTTCGTCGAGCACGTAGGCGAATCCGCCGGTCATGCCTGCGCCAAAGTTAACGCCGGTTTTGCCGAGAATACAGACGATGCCGCCGGTCATGTATTCACAGCCGTTGTCGCCAATACCTTCAACCACGGTAATTGCGCCGGAGTTACGCACCGCAAAGCGCTCACCCGCACGACCCGCAGCAAACAGGCGACCACCGGTGGCGCCATACAGGCAGGTGTTACCGATGATGCTCGCCTCATGGCTACGGAAAGCAGAGCCAACCGGAGGACGTACCGCCAGCAGGCCGCCCGCCATGCCTTTACCGACATAGTCGTTGGCATCGCCGGTCAGATACAGCTCCACGCCGCCCGCGTTCCACACGCCAAAGCTCTGGCCTGCAGTACCGCTGAAGTGCGCTTTGATCGGATCAGACGCCAGCCCCTGATCGCCGTGAGTCTGGGCAATATAACCTGATAACGACGCGCCAACGGAACGGTCGGTGTTGCGGATATCGAACCAGAAGGTTTTGCTCTGGCGCTCATCGACGAACGGCTTCGCCTGCTGCAACAGCTGGGCGTTCAGCACGCCGTTATCAAACGGCGGGTTGTTCTCGGTGCAATGCAGCGCTTTACCCGGATGCGGTTCGGCGGTTTCCAGCAGACGAGACAGCTCCAGCTTCTGCTGTTTGGCGGTAAATCCATCCAGCTCCTTGAGCAGGTCGGTACGACCAATCAGATCCACCAGGCGGGTAACGCCCAGTTGCGCCATCAGCTCGCGCACTTCACGAGCGATAAATTCAAAGTAGTTGGTCACTTTGAACGGCAGGCCGTGATAGTGGTTCTTACGCAGTTTCTCATCCTGAGTTGCAACACCGGTTGCGCAGTTGTTCAGGTGGCAAATACGCAGATATTTACAGCCCAGCGCGACCATTGGGCCGGTACCGAAACCGAAGCTCTCTGCACCCAGAATCGCTGCTTTAATGATATCGACGCCAGTTTTCAAACCGCCATCGACCTGCAGACGAATTTTGTGACGCAGACCGTTAGCCACCAGCGCCTGCTGGGTTTCCACCAGGCCGAGTTCCCACGGGCAGCCCGCATATTTCACGGAGGAGAGCGGACTTGCACCGGTGCCGCCGTCGTAGCCGGCGATGGTGATCAGATCCGCATAGGCTTTCGCCACGCCGGTGGCGATCGTGCCGACTCCCGGTTCGGAAACCAGTTTCACCGAGATCATCGCCTTCGGGTTGACCTGTTTGAGGTCGAAAATCAGCTGCGCTAAATCCTCGATGGAGTAGATATCATGGTGCGGCGGCGGGGAGATCAGCGTCACGCCCGGTACTGAATAGCGTAGTTTGGCGATGTACGGGGTGACTTTGTCGCCCGGTAACTGACCGCCTTCGCCAGGCTTCGCGCCCTGAGCGACTTTAATCTGGATAACATCGGCGTTGACCAGGTACGCCGGGGTTACGCCAAAGCGACCAGAAGCTACCTGCTTAATCCGCGACACTTTGTTGGTGCCGTAGCGCGCCGGGTCTTCGCCGCCTTCGCCGGAGTTCGAGTTACCGCCGATGCTGTTCATCGCTTCGGCCAACGCTTCGTGTGCTTCCGGGCTTAATGCGCCGATAGACATGGCGGCGGTATCAAAGCGCTTAAACAGTTCGGTCGCAGGTTCGACCTCGTTAATGCTTACCGCTTCATCGCCAGGCGTAATCGCCAGCAAATCGCGCAGCGTGGCCGCTGGGCGCTCGTTGACCAACTTTGCATATTCCTGATAGTCGCTGTACTCGCCGCTTTGCACTGCCTGTTGTAGCGTGCGCACCACGTCCGGGTTGTAGGCGTGGTATTCGCCGCCGTGGACGTACTTCAGCAGACCGCCCTGGCTGATGGGCTTACGCGCCAGCCATGCATGTTTGGAGAGGTTCAGCAGATCCTGCTGGAAGTCGGTAAATCCTGCGCCGCTGATGCGGCTAACCACGCCCTGGAAGCACAGCGCAACCACATCATCGTGCAGACCAACGGCTTCAAACAGCTTCGAGCAGCGGTAAGAGGCAATGGTCGAGATGCCCATCTTGGACATGATTTTGTACAGACCTTTATTGATACCGTTACGGTAGTTCAGCATCACGGTCCGGTAATCTTTGGCAATCGCCTGAGTGTCGATCAGGCGTCCCAATGTTTCATACGCGAGATACGGATAGATTGCCGTCGCGCCAAAGCCGAGCAGGACAGCAAAATGGTGCGGGTCACGGGCACTGGCGGTTTCAACGATAATGTTGGCGTCGCAGCGCAGGCTTTGTTCTACCAGACGCGTTTGCACTGCGCCCACGGCCATTGGCGCCGGAACCGGCAGACGGTTTTTGGCGATGTTGCGGTCAGAGAGTACCAGCAACACCGTGCCGTTGCGCACCATCTGTTCCGCCTTATCGCACAATGCTTTGACGATCTCTTCGAGCGTAGTTTCGGTCGCATCAAAGGTGATATCCAGACGGTCAGCGCGATAATGCTCCTCTTTCATGGTGGTGAGCTGGGTGAAATCGGAGTACAGCAGGATCGGCGATTTAAAGCTCAGGCGGTGCGCCTGGCCTTCGGCTTCGCAGAAGACGTTCATCTCACGACCGATGCTGGTGGCCAGCGACATGACGTGTGCTTCACGCAGCGGGTCGATCGGCGGGTTGGTGACCTGCGCAAACTGCTGGCGGAAGTAGTCATAAATAATGCGCGGCTGGCTGGAGAGCACGGCAAACGGAGTATCGTCACCCATTGACCCAACGGCTTCCTGACCGTTTTCTCCCAGTACCCGAATGACGGAGTCTAGCTCTTCGGCGCTGTAGTTAAACTGTTTTTGGTAGCTGGCGAGGGTGTCATCGTCCAGTTCGCGGCTGCCGACCTGATCGTCTGGCAGGTCTTCGAACGGCACCAGACGGCGGACGTTCTTCTCCATCCACTCTTTGTACGGGTGACGGCTTTTCAGGTCGTCATCAGTTTCGGCGGAATGCAGAATGCGTCCGCTGCGGGTATCGATAACCATCAGTTCGCCCGGTCCGACGCGACCTTTCTCGACCACTTCATCCGGCTGATAATCCCAGATCCCGACTTCAGAGGCGCAGGTAATCAGTTTGTCTTTGGTGATGACATAGCGCGCCGGGCGCAGGCCGTTACGGTCAAGGTTACAGGCGGCAAAACGACCGTCTGACATGACAATACCTGCCGGGCCGTCCCATGGTTCCATGTGCATGGAGTTAAAATCAAAGAACGCGCGCAGTTCCGGATCCATATCCGGGTTGTTCTGCCAGGCCGGTGGAACCAGTAAGCGCATGGCGCGGATAATGTCCATCCCGCCAGCCAGCAACAGTTCCAGCATGTTATCCATCGAACTGGAGTCTGAGCCGGTTTCGTTAACAAACGGCGCGGCGTCGTGCAGATCCGGGATCAGCGGGGTCTGGAACTTATAGGTACGGGCGCGCGCCCACTGGCGGTTGCCGGTAATGGTGTTGATTTCTCCGTTGTGCGCCAGATAGCGGAATGGCTGCGCCAGTGGCCAGCGCGGCACGGTGTTGGTGGAGAAGCGCTGGTGGAACAGGCAGATGGCCGATTCCAGACGCAGGTCTGCCAGGTCCAGGTAAAAGCGCGGCAGATCCGCCGGCATGCACAGACCTTTATAGATATTGACCAGATTCGATAAGCTACAGACGTAGAAGTCTTTATCGTCCTGGAGGCGTTTTTCGATACGACGGCGTGCGATGAACAGGCGGCGCTCCATATCGCGTGGACGCCAGCCAGCAGGGGCGTTGACAAAAATTTGCTCAATACAAGGCAGGGAGGAAAGGGCTATTTCACCGAGAACACCTTCGTTGGTTGGCACGTCGCGCCAGCCTACGATCGACAGGGTTTCCTGCTGCAATTCTTCTTCAACAATGCGACGAGATGCCGCCGCCAGTTCGGGGTCTTTATTTAAAAAGATCATGCCAACGGCGTAGTTTTTAGCTAAACGCCAGCCGCGCTCTTGCGCAACAATGCGGAAAAAACGGTCAGGTTTTTGTAACAGCAAGCCGCAACCATCGCCGGTTTTGCCATCGGCAAGAATTGCGCCACGGTGCTGCATACGGGCCAGCGCGTGTATGGCGGTACGCACTACCTTGTGGCTAGGTTCGCCTTCTATGTGGGCGATCAGGCCGAAACCACAGTTATCCTTCTCAAGGGATTTATCGTACAACATATCAGTGAACCTCCCCAGGCTCTGCGGGACACCTCTCCGATACCGTTTGCGCACGGGCACACCAAGAGCATGGCGACGGGGTTTGCGTTTCATACGCTCACCTCGCATTCGCCCTCTTTATCCTTTTCGCATAGGTCAAACAAGTTTGAGGACTTGCTTCAGAGGGAATCTCAATTACTGCATAAATATGATGAGCAGACTGCTCATCCAGAAAGCTTCCAGCGGATTTCCAAGTTATCGGGAATCCACACACAGGTCAAATGGCAATCTTATTTATGCAAAAATGTGCTATAGGGCGATTAACTTTATGAATGCATTGAAAAGAAAGGCTTTTTTACATTGATTTTACCAGCGGGTGATCGCTGGTGAAGTGTGATCTGTCTCACTGTCAGAAAGGCCGGTTATCTCCCGTCCTCCCTTTGTTTATCCCGATGTTTGGTATTTTATGCTGGTTTGTAGACTTTTGGCGTCTTAAAGATACTGTTTTTATGTGAGAGCCATCAGAAGATAAAAAAAATAGCGAGATATAAGGAAAAGTAATTACTTTTTGATTGAATGAAATTTCGATTATTTTGAATTGTTATTCAATAAATAAAGGCTCGCCAGGGCGATTGATCCAGGTCATCGCCGACTGGGGCTAAAAATGGCAGGCTTTGGCCTCTTTTCAAGGCGCGGTCTATCAGATTATGCAGTTACAGAAATTAGTCAATATGTTTGGTGGGGATCTTTCTCGCCGTTATGGGCAAAAGGTTCATAAACTCACGCTGCACGGCGGGTTTAGCTGCCCAAATCGCGATGGCACCATTGGACGTGGCGGATGTACCTTCTGTAATGTCGCCTCCTTTGCTGACGAAGCGCAGCAGCATCATTCTATCGCTGAACAGCTTGAGCATCAGGCGCAGTTGGTCAATCGCGCGAAGCGCTATCTGGCCTATTTTCAGGCTTATACCAGTACCTTTGCGGAAGTACAGGTGCTGCGTTCGATGTACCAACAGGCGGTCAGTCAGGCCAGCATCGTCGGGCTGTGTGTTGGCACACGCCCTGACTGTGTGCCGGGTGCCGTGCTCGATCTGCTATGCGAGTACAAGGATCAGGGCTACGAAGTGTGGCTGGAACTGGGCTTGCAAACGGCCCATGACAAGACGCTGCATCGCATTAATCGTGGGCATGATTTTGCCTGTTATCAGCGAACTACCCAACTGGCACGGGAGCGTGGACTGAAAGTGTGTTCACACCTTATTGTCGGCCTGCCTGGTGAAGGGCAAGCGGAATGCCTGCAAACGATGGAACGTGTGGTGGAGACGGGTGTTGACGGTATTAAGCTGCATCCGCTGCATATCGTGAAGGGCAGTACGATGGCGAAAGCCTGGGAGGCCGGACGGTTGCACGGCATCGAACTGGATGAGTACACGGTCACTGCCGGGGAGATGATTCGCCATACGCCACCCGAGGTAATTTATCACCGCATTTCCGCCAGCGCGCGCCGCCCAACGTTGTTGGCACCTCTGTGGTGTGAAAATCGCTGGACCGGGATGGTTGAACTGGATAAGTACCTTAATGAGCACGGCGTGCAAGGCTCGGCGCTGGGTACGCCGTGGATTCAGCCGGGGATCTAACCCTCCGTAGTCATGTAGGCCTGATAAGCGAAGCGCCATCAGGCGGCCCGGCGCACATTGCCGGATGGCGGCTATGCCTTATCCGGCCTACCGCCTACCCAGCCATTTCACCGATAACCCCCGCATTTCTTGCACAATCTTAAACGTCACGCTGAGAATTGAGTATTATTGTGCCAAGTTGTCGTGAAGGAACCCTCTATGAAGCAAATTCGTATGCTGGCGCAATACTATGTCGACCTGATGATGAAGTTAGGTCTGGTGCGCTTTTCGCTGCTGTTGGCGCTGGCTTTGGTTGTGTTGGCAATCGTGGTGCAGATGGCTGTCACCATGGTGCTGCATGGGCAGGTAGAAAGCATTGATGTCATCCGTTCTATCTTTTTTGGCCTGTTAATTACCCCCTGGGCCGTCTACTTCCTGTCGGTGGTGGTTGAACAACTGGAAGAGTCCCGGCAACGTCTGTCACGACTGGTACAGAAGCTGGAAGAGATGCGCGAGCGCGATCTCAAGCTTAATGTGCAGTTGAAGGATAATATTGCCCAGCTCAATCAGGAGATTGTTGAACGTGAAAAGGCGGAAGCTGAGCGGCAGGAGACGTTTGAACAACTGAAAGTCGAAATCAAAGAGCGTGAAGAAGCGCAGATCCAGCTTGAGCAACAATCTTCATTTTTACGTTCTTTCCTTGATGCTTCACCGGACCTGGTTTTTTATCGCAATGAAGATAAAGAATTTTCCGGCTGTAACCGTGCTATGGAGCTGCTGACCGGTAAGAGCGAAAAGCAACTGGTGAATTTAAAACCGGCTGATGTGTATTCGCCAGAGGCGGCGGAAAAAGTGATTGAAACCGACGAGAAGGTATTCCGCCATAACGTTTCACTGACCTATGAGCAATGGCTCGACTATCCGGACGGGCGCAAAGCCTGCTTTGAGATCCGTAAAGTGCCTTACTACGACCGCGTCGGGAAGCGACATGGTCTGATGGGTTTTGGTCGTGATATTACCGAGCGTAAGCGCTATCAGGACGCCCTTGAGCGCGCCAGCCGTGACAAGACCACCTTTATCTCTACGATCAGCCACGAGCTGCGTACGCCGCTTAACGGTATCGTCGGTTTAAGTCGGATCCTGTTGGATACAGAGTTAACCGCTGAGCAGGAAAAATATCTCAAAACTATCCATGTTTCCGCCGTGACGCTGGGGAACATTTTCAACGATATTATCGATATGGATAAGATGGAACGGCGCAAAGTCCAGCTCGATAACCAGCCAATCGATTTCACCAGCTTTATGGCTGATCTGGAAAACCTCTCCGGCCTGCAGGCGCAACAAAAAGGGCTGCGCTTTGTTCTTGAGCCGACGCTACCGCTGCCGCATAAGGTCATCACAGACGGAACGCGTCTGCGCCAGATTCTGTGGAATCTGATCAGCAATGCCGTGAAATTCACCCAGCAAGGGCAGGTGACCGTGCGGGCGCGCTATGACGAGGGAGACATACTGCATTTTGAGGTGGAGGATTCTGGGATCGGTATTCCACAGGATGAACAGGATAAAATCTTCGCCATGTACTATCAGGTGAAGGACAGCCATGGTGGTAAACCGGCAACGGGAACCGGGATTGGCCTCGCGGTATCTCGCCGTCTGGCGAAAAATATGGGCGGTGATATTACGGTTTCCAGCCAGGCCGGGAAAGGCTCCATCTTTACGCTAACCGTGCATGCTCCTGCCGTGGCCGAAGAGATTGAAGATGCTTTTGAAGACGATGAAATGCCGTTGCCAGCCCTGAATGTGCTGCTGGTGGAAGACATTGAACTGAACGTCATTGTAGCGCGTTCGGTGCTGGAAAAGCTGGGCAATAGCGTGGATGTCGCGATGACCGGACAAGCCGCGCTGGACATGTTCAAACCGGGGGAATATGACCTGGTGCTGCTGGATATTCAGCTACCGGATATGACCGGGCTCGATATCTCCCGCGAGCTGACGCAAAAATACCCCCGTGAGGATCTCCCACCGCTGGTGGCTCTCACCGCCAACGTACTGAAAGATAAAAAAGAATATCTGGATGCAGGAATGGACGACGTGCTGAGTAAGCCGCTGTCAGTTCCGGCGTTAACCGCCATGATCAAAAAATACTGGGATACCCGAAACAAAGAGGAGAGCACTGTGACATCTGAAGAGAGCAGTAAATCGCAAGCGCTGTTAGATATTCCTATGTTGGAACAATACCTCGAACTGGTGGGACCGAAGTTAATTACCGACGGGTTGGCGGTGTTTGAGAAGATGATGCCGGGATATCTGAGCGTGCTGGAGTCTAATCTGACCGCTCGGGACAAAAAAGGCGTGGTTGAGGAAGGCCATAAAATTAAAGGCGCGGCAGGTTCAGTAGGGCTGCGTCACCTGCAACAGTTAGGTCAGCAAATCCAGTCGCCGGACCTTCCTGCCTGGGAAGATAATGTAGGTGAATGGATTGAAGAGATGAAGCAGGAGTGGCAGCACGACGTGGCGGTTTTAAGAGCCTGGGTTACGAGCGTGGAAAAAAAATGACCCCGGCTTGACCGGGGTGCGCGAATACTGCGCCAACACCAGGGAAATCGTGGCTGCGCCGTAAATTATTATCATTGTTTACAAGGGCGCAGTCCTAATTTTCAGGCCGCACGCAGTTAAGATAGCAAATCTTAAATAATTTGTTACATGAATCAGTTAAATGTGTGAAGCGTGGCATTCTAATCAGAATTATTAATATGCTTCAGTCAGTTGCGAAAGGAGTATCACGATGAAAAAAGTTGGCGTAGTGCTCAGCGGATGTGGCGTGTATGACGGTGCAGAAATCCATGAAGCCGTACTCACGCTGCTGGCTATTGCCCGCAATGGTGCTCAGGCCATCTGCTTTGCCCCAGATAAACAGCAGGCGGATGTGATTAATCATCTGACGGGCGAGCCGATGCCGGAAACGCGCAATGTCCTGATTGAAGCTGCGCGTATTACGCGTGGTGATATTCGCCCCCTGGCTCAGGCGGCCGCAACGGAGCTGGATGCGCTAATTGTGCCTGGCGGGTTTGGCGCAGCAAAAAATCTGAGTAATTTTGCCAGCCAGGGCAGTGAGTGTCGGGTTGATAGCGACTTAGCCGCGCTGGCAAAGGCGCTGCATCAGGCCGGTAAGCCGCTGGGTTTTATGTGCATTGCGCCCGCTATGTTACCTAAAATTTTTGACTTCCCTCTGCGTCTGACCATCGGTACTGATATCGATACGGCAGAAGTGCTGGAAGAGATGGGCGCTGAACATGTGCCGTGCCCGGTCGATGACATTGTGGTTGATGAAGATAATAAAGTTGTCACCACGCCTGCTTACATGCTGGCGCAGGATATTGCTCAGGCCGCAAGCGGTATCGATAAGCTGGTCTCGCGTGTGCTGGTGCTAGCTGAATGAAAAAAGGCATTACCGCCATACTGCGACGTATCTTTCTGCGGGCGGTGATTGTCCTCGCCGTATTCTGGGGCGGGGGCATCGCACTTTTCAGCGTGATGCCTGTACCTTTCTCGGCGGTCATGATTGAGCGGCAACTGGGCGCATGGCTGTCCGGTGATTTTGGTTATGTGGCGCATTCTGACTGGGTCAGTATGGATGAGATATCACCGTGGATGGGGCTGGCGGTGATTGCCGCGGAGGATCAGAAGTTTCCCGACCACTGGGGATTTGATGTCTCTGCGATAGAGAAAGCGCTGGCGCATAACGAACGTAATGAAAACCGTATTCGCGGCGCCTCGACGTTATCGCAACAAACGGCAAAAAACCTCTTTTTGTGGGATGGGCGTAGCTGGGTGCGCAAAGGGCTCGAGGCCGGGCTCACGCTGGGTATGGAAACGGTCTGGAGCAAGAAACGCATTCTGACCGTTTACCTGAACATTGCTGAGTTTGGCGATGGGGTTTTCGGCGTGGAGGCGGCGGCGCAGCGCTATTTCGATAAGCCAGCCAGTCGGTTGAGCCTGTCTGAAGCGGCCTTGCTGGCGGCGGTATTACCCAATCCTTTGCGTTTTAAGGCGAATGCGCCTTCTGGCTATGTGCGCAGTCGTCA
Organism: Citrobacter sp. C6_1; assembly: GCF_014596835.2. Classification (NCBI taxonomy): domain Bacteria; kingdom Pseudomonadati; phylum Pseudomonadota; class Gammaproteobacteria; order Enterobacterales; family Enterobacteriaceae; genus Citrobacter; species Citrobacter sp. C6_1. The sequence goes on from NZ_CP115031.1 coordinate 500,639, forward strand.
GGCGTGGATCATGCGCCAAATGCGCCAGTTGGGCGGTGAGTCGTTTATGCGTGAAAATAAGCTGTATTAGCTGAAGGTTGCGGTGAATTTTGTAGGCCTGATAAGCGTAGCGCCATCAGGCATTATAAGGCTCGGCTGTATCGCCGGATGGCGGCGTAAACGCCTTATCCGGCCTACGAGACTAATCTTCGTCAAACCCTGAATTAAACAGGGCGATCACCGCAGCCAGAGCTTCAACTTCCTGCGGACCCGTGGCTTCAACTTCTATCTGGCGTCCTTTGGCGGAATCCAGCATCAACAGAGCGATAACGCTGTTTGCTTCGGCTTCCGTCCCTTCATCATTACGCAGCAGAACTTCTGCTTCAAAACCCTGCATTAGCTCAAACAGTTTCATTGCCGGCCGGGCATGCATGCCCAGCTTATTCGTGATTTCAACAGTTTGCTTCACGGTCATGATTTGCGTTTTTCCAGCGTACGATGGCGTGACTGCACGTTTTTACCGCGTGAGCGGAAGTAGTCTGCCAGTTGCTCTGCAATATACACCGAACGGTGTTTCCCGCCGGTACAGCCGATGGCTACAGTGAGATAGCTGCGGTTGTTGGTCTCCAGCATGGGTAACCATAGCTCAAGATAGCTGCGCGTCTGGTAGATAAAATTGTGTACTTCTGTGTGTCTGTCGAGGAAGGCGGCGACGGGGCGGTCAAGACCGGTCATCGGGCGCAGCTTTGGATCCCAGTGCGGGTTAGGCAGGAAGCGCACATCAAAGACGTAATCCGCATCAATCGGGATACCGTGTTTGAAACCAAAGGATTCGAAAACCATCGTTAATTCACGTTCACGTTTGCCCAGCAGTCGGGTACGTAACATTTCCGCCAGCTCGTGCACAGACATTTCAGAGGTGTCTACGATCAGGTCAGCGCGCGAACGCAACGGCTCCAGTAAATCGCTTTCTTTATCGATAGCGCTTTCCAGGGACAAATTCTTGCTGGACAGCGGGTGTAAACGGCGCGTATCGCTGTAGCGGCGAATCAGGGTGTTTCGATCGGCGTCAAGGAACAGCAGCTGTGGTGAGAAGCCTTCAGGCAGGTTACTCATGGCCTGCTCAAAAATCTCCGGGGACTCGGGCATGTTGCGCACATCAATGCTGACAGCCGCAGATATCTGGCGATCGGCGAGGGTTCGAGCCAGATCGGGCAACAACACGACGGGAAGGTTATCCACGCAGTAAAAACCCATATCTTCCAGCGCGCGCAGGGCGACAGACTTACCTGACCCTGAACGACCGCTGACGATCATCAGTACCATGTACTGTTTCTCCTCACAACGACAGAAAAAGATGCCATTGGGTTGTTATGCTTCATCCTGTCCACCTTCGGTGTCAGTGATGATTTGATACAACTCCTGGTCACTCTGCGCGGCGCGCAGGCGGCGGCAGATGGTTTTATCTGCCAGACGTTTGGCAACCAGTGACAACGTATGCAAATGCGTCTTGGTTTGGTCCGCCGGGACCAGCAGGGCGAAAAGCAGATCGACGGGTTGATTATCAATGGCGTCGAAAGCAATCGGCGTTTCAAGTTGCACAAACACGCCCACTGCGCGCATCGTGTCTTCTTCCAGCTTTCCATGCGGAATGGCAATACCATTGCCAATACCGGTACTGCCCATTTTTTCGCGCGTCAGAATGGCTTCAAATACCACCTGAGGAGGCAAGCTGAGTTGTTTTGCCGCCAGTTCACTGATGATTTCCAGTGCGCGTTTCTTGCTTTGGCAGTGAACGGCCGCGCGCGTACATTCCTGGTTAAGAACATTGCTCAGTTGTAGAGTCGTATCGTTATTTGTCATAATTTCACCTAAGCGCTAACTGTACAAATGGCCCGTTGTGCTGCACAACAGGCCGTCCTGCACCCGCTAACTGCCCGGACAAGTTAGTGCTGTTTCAGTTTATCTTTATGTTTTGTTAACTGCCGAGCCAGTTTATCAATTAAACCGTCAATGGCGGCGTACATATCCTGACCTTCCGCGCTGGCATGAATTTCGCCACCGTTCACATGCAGTGTTGCATCCGAGATGTGTGTGACCTTCTCCACTTTCAACACAATATAGACCTGATTAATCCGGTCGAAATATTGCTCAAGCTTGGCGAACTTTGTGGTGACAAAGTCGCGCAGGGCCTCAGTGATTTCGACGTTATTTCCAGTGATGTTGAGCTGCATAGTGTCTTCCTTATCGGTTGGGTCAAACCAGCTGTTTGCGCTGGTTAGACGGCGGAATGGATAAAGACTCTCGGTACTTCGCAACGGTGCGGCGCGCCACCATGATACCCTGTTCTGACAGCATAGAGGTTAACTTGCTGTCGCTCAGCGGTTTCGCAGGGTTCTCCGCAGCAATTAATTTCTTCACCAGTGCGCGGATAGCTGTAGAAGAGGCTTCGCCTCCGCCTTCAGTGTTGACGTGACTGGAGAAGAAATACTTCAATTCAAAAATGCCGCGCGGACTGTGCAGATACTTTTGCGTGGTCACTCGGGAAATGGTTGATTCATGCATCTCGACGGCCTGGGCGATATCCGCCAGCACCATCGGTTTCATATATTCTTCACCTTGCTCAAAGAAGGCTTGTTGTTGCTCAACGATACAGCGGCTAACGCGCAATAGCGTGTCATTGCGGCTTTCCAGACTTTTAATCAGCCATTTCGCATCCTGAAGGTTGCTACGAATGAACTGGCTGTCAGCATCATTGCGCGCGTTATTGCACAGGGCTGCGTAGTGCTGGTTGATCTGTAAACGCGGAATGCTGTCACTGTTGAGTTCGACTACCCAGCGATCGTTATGCTTACGCACCAGCACATCCGGGATCACGTACTCTGGTTCACCGGTCTGGATCGACTGTCCGGGTCTCGGATCCAGCGACTGGATCAGATTGACGGCTTCTTTCAGCACCTCTTCTTTCAGTCGGGTTACGCGCATCAGGGTGCGGAAGTCGTGGTTGGCGAGCAGATCAAGGTGATCGCTGATGATCAGACGTGCTTCTTTCAGCCATGGCGTGGCTTTGTCAAACTGCGAAAGCTGGATCAGTAAGCAGTCACGGAGATCTTTGGCCGCCACGCCCACGGGATCAAAACGCTGAACGCGTTTAAGCACGGCTTCGATTTCATCGATACCGATGTCGTCATCGCCCATGCTGTCGAGAATGTCGTCCAGTGTGACGGTGAGATAGCCCGTTTCGTCGACTGCATCCACAATTGACGTGGCAATAGCACGATCGGTATCTGAGAATGGCGTCAGCTCCACCTGCCACATCAGGTAATCTTGCAGCGATTGCGTGGTTTCACCCTGATACACAGGCAGTTCGTCGTCGATGTAATCTCCGCTGGTGCCAGACGGCGTCCCTGCGGTGTAAATCTCATCCCAACTGGCATCCAGCGGTAGCTCTTCCGGCATCTCTTTTTGTTCGAGTGCGTCAGCCGTATCGAGGGATTCGCTATCCTGCTTTTCCTGGGTATCAATTTCGTCGTGAAGATCGGTTTGCTCGAGCAGTGGGTTACTTTCCAGCGCTTGCTGAAGTTCTTGCTGAAGTTCCAGCGTGGACAACTGCAACAGACGGATAGCCTGTTGTAGTTGAGGCGTCATCGCCAGTTGTTGGCTAAGCCTGAGTTGCAAACCTTGCTTCATGTTCAGAGTTGTTGTCTCCTGCGGTGACGTGAAGTCTACTACCCTATCAGAGTCTGAAGTCTTCCCCAAGGTATACGCGTTTAACGTGCTCGTCCTGCAGGATTTCTGTCGGCGTACCGTGTGCAATCAGGTGTCCCTGGCTCACAATGTAGGCGCGCTCACAAACAGCCAGCGTTTCGCGCACGTTATGGTCGGTAATCAGCACGCCAAGCCCGCTGTCGCGCAGGTGTTCGATGATCCGTTTGATATCAATAACAGAAATCGGGTCAACACCGGCAAACGGTTCATCCAACAGGATAAATTTTGGATTAGCGGCCAGCGCACGGGCGATCTCCACGCGGCGTCGTTCACCGCCGGAGAGCGACTGTCCCATGCTGTCACGCAGATGTTCGATATGAAATTCTTCCATCAGCTCATTGGCGCGATCTTCACGCTGCTCGCTGGAAAGATCGTCACGAATCTGCAGCACTGCCATCAGGTTATCAAACACGCTCAGGCGACGAAAAATAGAGGCTTCCTGCGGTAAGTAGCCGATACCGCGGCGGGCACGCGCATGCAGAGGCAGCAGGCTGATATCTTCGTCATCAATGATAATGTTGCCAGCATCGCGCGGCACAATGCCGACGACCATGTAAAAGGTTGTTGTTTTGCCCGCACCGTTAGGACCGAGCAGACCGACGATCTCCCCGGAGTTGACGGTCAGGCTGACATCTTCCACCACACGACGGCCTTTGTAGGCTTTTGCAAGATTCTTTGCAGTTAATGTTGCCATAACGAATCAGTTACCTTTTTTCTCTGCCGGAGCCTTGGTCTTGTTTTTGTCCTGCAATTGCGACGGAACCAGAACGGTGGTGACGCGTTTGCCTTTCTCACTGAAGGCCTGCATTTTCTGTTCTTTTACCAGATAGGTGATCTTATCGCCCGTGATGTTGCTATCGAGTTGTTCCAGATAAGCCTTACCGGTAAGGACGACGAAATCTTTTGCCAGCTCATAGTGCATCTGTGAGGCGTGGCCTTTAACCGGTTTACCATTGTCCTGCATCTGGTAAAAGGTCGCCGGATTGCCATAACCGTCAATCACTTCTTTACCGTCTTCACCGCCCGGACGGGTCACGACGACCTTATCGGCATTAATTTTGATGGTGCCCTGAGTCACGATGACATTGCCGGTAAACGTCACCACGTTGCCCTGCATATCCAGAGACTGCTGGTCCGATTCAATGTGGATCGGCTGCTCGGTATCGCCAGTGACGGCGAATGCCGGAATGCTGGCGGCCAGAAGTGAGCTGGCAAGCACAAGATTAAGGCTGAGTTTGTTTGTTTTGGATTTCATATGAGGTTCTAACCTTTTCAATCAGCTCGGCGTTCTTGCTGCGTAAGTTGCCGCGCATCTTCAGTCCGCTGGAGTTAAATGTTGTTCCATACAACGTGACCAGATCATCGGAAGTGACATCTTGCGTCACAAGGTTGATCTGCGCGTTATCGGTAGTAATTCTGCGTAGTTGAGAGTCAGGCACCAGCGCGTTAACCTCAACATGGCCATACAGGTACAGCATCCGATCGTTGGTCAACCTGGCCTTATCAGCCTTGATTGACCAGGTCGGTACTTTGTCCTTATCAAACGTGGTTAACACCGGTTGGGTGAACCACGAAACTGCTTGATCTGAATAATATTCAACGTGTTGCGCGATCAAATGATAGCTCAGCGCGCCCTCAGGGCTGTACACGACGGTGTCGGTATGCTCGCTCTTATAGGTTGGCTCGTTGTTATTAACGACAACCTGAGCGGTGTCGTCTTTGTCTGCCAGGTTAATACCAATCATCACAAGGACAGCCAGCGACAGTAGAATGATAACCCAACGTCTGGTTTTGCTCATATCGATTGCCCTTTGGCCTCATCCAGTTTGCCCTGCGCCAGCAGTAATAAGTCGCAGACTTCGCGCACTGCGCCGCGTCCCCCGTCGATACGGGTGACGTAATCGGCCCGCGGGATCAGCAACGGATGAGCATCCGCTACCGCTACGCTTAATCCCACTTTTGCCATCACCGGCCAGTCGATCAGATCATCGCCAACATACGCCACATTCTCAGGCGCGATCGCCAGTTTGCTAAGCAGATCGCCAAAAGCAACCAGTTTGTCCGACTGCCCCTGATACAGATGTGTGATCCCTAATGTGGCACAACGATCTTCTACAAGTTTAGCCTTTCGTCCGGTAATAATGGCAACCTCAATACCGGAAGTGAGCGCGCAACGAATGCCGTAGCCATCGCGGACGTTAAACGCCTTCAGCTCTTCACCGTTGTTGCCCATATAAATCAGACCATCAGACAGTACGCCATCCACATCAAGGATCAGCAGACGGATGTTTTCTGCCCTGGTGATGACGTCAGTACTGACGGGGCCATAACAGGTCGCAAGCGACGCACCTGCTTTACTCATTTTCTTTATCCTTGAGTTTCTTACACTACACCTGCACGCAGCAGATCATGCATATGTAACACACCCAGTAATTGGTCGCCATCAGCAACCATTACCGAGGTGATATGGCGGGACTGCATTAAGTTCAGGGCATCAACAGCAAGAATCCCTGGACGCACGCGAATGCCCCCAGGAGTCATTACATCGGCAATGCCTAACTGGCGTACATCAACGCCCATATCGAAGACACGACGTAAATCGCCATCCGTAAAGATGCCGTCAATCTTCATCGCGTCATCGCAAATGACGGTCATGCCGAGGTTTTTCCGCGTGATCTCCAGTAAGGCGTCACGCAGGCTGGCGCTTTTAGTCACATGCGGGATTTCGTCTCCCGTATGCATAATATCGTTAACGCGCAACAAAAGCTTACGCCCCAGTGCGCCACCTGGATGAGATAACGCAAAATCTTCTGCGGTGAAGCCGCGTGCTTTTAGTAACGCAACGGCAAGCGCATCGCCCATCACCAGCGTTGCGGTCGTGCTGCTGGTCGGTGCCAGACCTAATGGGCAAGCTTCTTTGGGCACTTTAACACACAGATGTACATCTGCTGCACGCGCCATACTGCTTTCCGGACGACCCGTCATGCAAATAAGGGGGACATGCAGGCGCTTTAACACCGGAATTAACGCTGCAATCTCATTAGATTCACCGGAGTTAGAAATGGCAATCACGATGTCCTGCGGTGACACCATACCCAGATCGCCATGTGCGGCTTCGCCAGGATGCACAAAAAATGAGGGCGTGCCTGTACTGGCAAACGTGGCGGCCATTTTGCGCCCGATATGCCCTGATTTTCCCATTCCCATCACTACGACTTTGCCCGGGCAACTGAAAATCTTTTCACAGGCGAGGGTAAAGTTCTGGTTGATGTACTGATCAAGCTCCGCCAGGCCTTCACGTTCAATTGTCAGGACTTCCTTGCCTGCTTGCTGAAAGTCAAAACCCGGTTGCAACTCTAAGTGCGACATAATGCGTTTCCAGTTATCCAACGAGAAGTGGCGATAACCAATACAGCATCGCCAGCCATATGATAAAACCGCCGGTCAACAGCGCCCCCGCGCCACGACCAATCTGGCGCGGACGTCGCCAGCAGAGTAATGCAAAAATAACGCTCACCAGCAGCATGACGCTATAGTCACGGATGAAGGCCATTGGGTTGACCTCGCCTGGCGTAATCAGTGCAGGTAACCCAAGAACGATAACAATATTAAAAATGTTCGCGCCGATGATGTTACCGACGGCAATATCGTTTTCACCTTTACGCAAACCTGCAATGGCGGTTGCCAGTTCTGGCAGACTGGTACCAATGGCGACGACCGTCAAACCGATAGTAAGCTCGCTCATGGCAAAGTAGTTTGCCAGTACAGTGGCGTTATCAACCACCATACGCGTTGCCATTGGCATAATGATCAGCGCTATTCCCAGCCATAAAAATGCGACAGGCAATCCGCCTTCGCGAGGCAGTTCCGCAACTTGCTCCCGGGTCAGGCTGTCATTGCCCTGACGTTCTGCCAGACGAGCGATTTTAACAATGAATAGCAGCCATAGCACGGCCAGAAGCAGAAGAAAGAGGCCATCACTGCGGCTTAACTGGCCGTCATACAGTACGGACGCGGCCAAAATGCTTACCAGCAACATTAACGGTAATTCACGACGCAGAACATCGGAATGCACGGTAAAAGGATGAATGAGTGCTGACAGGCCTAAAATAAGAAGAATATTGGTGATGTTGGAGCCGATGGCGGTACCGACGGCTAAATCGAGCTGCCCATTCATTGATGCCGCAACAGAGACAATAATTTCAGGTAGGGATGTGCCGATGCTGACGACCGTCATCCCGATGATAATGGGGGGTATACCGAAGGTGCGGCATAAAATGGATGCAGCAAATACCAGACGGTCGGCACCGTAAACCACCAGAAGTAAACCAATTATTAACAGCGCCGTCGCTAAAAGCATCTAAAGTCCTTTCTTCAGGTATACTCGCCGGTTCACTTGAAGGATCTTCTGGAAGCCGTAACGAATTCTTAATTTTGACTTTATGCGGCTAAAAAGTAAAACAAATGCCAGCTTTCGCTAACCAGGACAGGCAATAATCTGTAAATATGTCGAGTTCAGGGCTAAATTGAGCGCCAACTCTTCGATCAACGAGGCAACAGTAAAGGATGAATCAATGGGTCAGTCTGTGGCGAATCTAGTCGATATGCGCGATGTCAGCTTTTCCCGAGGTGACCGCTGCATCTTTGATAATATTTCCCTGACGGTGCCGCGCGGTAAGGTGACGGCGATCATGGGGCCATCAGGCATCGGCAAAACGACGCTGCTGCGTCTGATTGGCGGACAAATCTCCCCGGATAAGGGCGAGATCCTGTTTGACGGCGAAAACGTCCCAGCCATGTCCCGTTCGCGTTTATTTACCGTGCGTAAGCGTATGAGCATGCTGTTTCAGTCTGGTGCGCTGTTTACCGACATGAACGTGTTTGACAACGTCGCATACCCGTTGCGCGAGCATACGACGTTGCCAGCGCCGTTGCTGAAGAGCACGGTGATGATGAAGCTCGAGGCCGTCGGCCTACGGGGTGCGGCCAAATTAATGCCTTCTGAATTATCCGGCGGGATGGCGCGCCGCGCTGCGTTAGCGCGTGCTATCGCGCTGGAGCCTGACCTCATTATGTTTGATGAGCCGTTCGTCGGTCAGGATCCCATCACCATGGGCGTGCTGGTGAAGCTGATTTCAGAACTGAACAGCGCGCTGGGTGTCACCTGTGTGGTGGTATCCCATGATGTGCCTGAAGTACTGAGTATTGCGGATTACGCCTATATAATGGCGGACAAAAAAATAGTGGCCTACGGTAGTGCTCAGGCGCTGCAAGAAAATGCCGATCCGCGAGTGCGTCAGTTCCTCGACGGCATTGCCGATGGACCGGTTCCGTTCCGTTACCCGGCGGGTGACTACCATATCGATTTACTCTAAACAGGGAGTTAAGCCACCCATGTTGTTAAATGCGCTGGCATCACTCGGACATCGGGGAATAAAAACCCTCAGGACGTTCGGGCGAGCTGGATTAATGTTGTTCAATGCGGTTGTCGGCAAACCGGAGTTTCGCAAACATGCGCCGCTGCTGATACGCCAGCTCTATAATGTCGGTGTCTTATCGATGCTGATCATTATTGTGTCAGGCGTGTTCATCGGTATGGTGTTGGGGTTGCAGGGATACCTGGTGCTGACGACCTACAGCGCGGAAACCAGCCTCGGTATGCTGGTGGCGCTGTCATTGTTACGTGAGCTGGGGCCGGTTGTAGCGGCGCTGTTGTTTGCCGGGCGGGCCGGTTCGGCCTTAACCGCAGAGATTGGTCTGATGAGAGCGACCGAGCAGCTTTCCAGCCTGGAAATGATGGCCGTCGATCCACTGCGCCGGGTGATCTCTCCGCGTTTTTGGGCCGGTGTCATTTCATTGCCGCTGCTGACGATTATATTTGTCGCGGTTGGGATCTGGGGTGGCTCGCTGGTCGGCGTTAGCTGGAAGGGGATTGATGCAGGCTTTTTCTGGTCGGCTATGCAAAATGCCGTCGACTGGCGTCTGGATCTGGTCAACTGTTTGATTAAGAGCGTGGTGTTCGCCATTACGGTCACATGGATTGCATTGTTCAATGGTTATGATGCGATTCCGACCTCTGCCGGGATTAGCCGGGCAACGACACGCACCGTTGTGCACGCCTCTCTTGCCGTTCTGGGGCTGGATTTTGTGCTGACCGCACTGATGTTTGGGAATTGAGTTCATGCAAACGAAAAAAAATGAAATTTGGGTCGGGTTATTCCTGCTGGTTGCGCTGTTGGCTGCGCTGTTTGTCTGCCTGAAGGCGGCGAACGTTACCTCAATGCGTACTGAACCGACTTATACGATTTATGCGACTTTTGATAACATCGGCGGCCTGAGAGAGCGCTCCCCGGTGCGGATTGGCGGGGTCGTGGTTGGACGCGTAGCGGACATCTCGTTAGATCCGAAAACGTACCTGCCGCGCGTGACGCTGGAAATCGAATCACGTTTTAACCATATTCCTGACACCAGTTCTCTAAGCATCCGTACTTCCGGTCTGCTGGGCGAGCAATATCTGGCACTGAACGTGGGCTTTGAAGATCCTGAGCTGGGAACGTCTATCCTCAAAGATGGCGGTACGATTCAGGACACGAAATCCGCGATGGTTCTGGAGGATATGATTGGTCAGTTCCTTTACAACAGCAACAGTAAAGGTGATGACAATAAGAATTCTGGCGATGCGCCAGCCGCAACTGAAGGCAATAATGAAGCCACTACGCCTGCGGGCGCAACGAAATAATCTCAGGAGAATCGACGTATGTTTAAACGATTGATGATGGTGGCTATGCTGGTCATTGCCCCACTTAGCGTGGCAACCGCAGCGGATCAGACGAATCCGTACAAACTGATGAATGAGGCCGCGCAGAAGACGTTTGACCGTCTGAAGAACGAGCAACCTAAAATTCGTTCCAACCCGGATTATCTGCGTCAGGTTGTCGATCAGGAACTGCTGCCGTATGTGCAGGTTAAATATGCGGGCGCGCTGGTACTGGGCCGTTACTACAAAGATGCCACTCCCGCTCAGCGTGACGCCTATTTCGCCGCATTCCGTGAATACCTGAAGCAGGCTTACGGTCAGGCGCTGGCGATGTACCACGGCCAGACTTATCAGATTGCCCCAGAGCAGCCGCTGGGTGATGCGACCATCGTGCCTATTCGCGTGACGATTATCGATCCAAACGGTCGTCCGCCGGTGCGTCTGGATTTCCAGTGGCGTAAAAATTCTCAGACCGGTAACTGGCAGGCGTATGACATGATTGCCGAAGGCGTAAGTATGATCACCACCAAACAAAATGAGTGGAGCGACCTGCTGCGTACGAAAGGTATTGATGGCCTCACGGCTCAGCTGAAATCAATTTCTCAGCAGAAAATTACTCTGGAAGAGAAAAAATAATGACGCAGTCACTCACCTGGACGCGTGAAGGCGACAAGCTGGTGCTGGTGGGCGAGCTGGATCAGGACGTGTTAAACCCATTATGGGATGCACGCGTTGAGGCGATGAAGGGCGTATCCTGCATCGACCTGAACCAGGTTTCCCGGGTCGATACTGGTGGCCTGGCATTACTACTGCACCTGATTAATCAGGGCAAGCAGCAGGGGAACAGCGTTTCGCTTGCTGGCGTTAACGATAAAGTATACACGCTGGCGCAGCTTTACAATTTACCTGACGACGTCCTTCCGCGTTAATTTTTTCAGGCCGGATAAGGCCTTGTGCCGCCATCCGGCAAAACCCCTGAAGGGGATCTGCCGCCAAAGCCTTGTCTGATTTATCAGCGAGGCTTTTTGCTTATTTATGACAGCGCCACTTTGCTCTAAGATGTTGGGCTGTTTTTACTATCTGACGAATGAAGAGCCCATGGAAAATAATGAAATTCAGAGCGTGCTGATGAACGCACTCTCCCTCCAGGAAGTCCACGTTTCTGGTGACGGCAGTCACTTTCAGGTTATTGCCGTGGGTGAGATGTTTGACGGCATGAGCCGGGTCAAGAAGCAGCAATCGGTCTATGGCCCGTTGATGGAGTACATTGCGGACAACCGCATTCATGCTGTGTCGATTAAAGCGTTTACCCCAGCGGAATGGGCGCGCGATCGCAAACTTAACGGTTTTTGAGCTACGGGTGATGTACCGGTAGCGAAGATGAATTCTTAACAGAGAACAGAATAATGGATAAATTTCGTGTTCAGGGGCCAACCAAGCTCCAGGGCGAAGTCACAATTTCAGGCGCTAAAAATGCCGCACTGCCGATCCTGTTTGCGGCGCTGCTGGCTGAAGAACCTGTAGAGATCCAAAACGTCCCGAAACTTAAGGACGTAGATACCTCCATGAAGCTGTTGAGCCAGCTGGGGGCGAAAGTAGAGCGTAATGGTTCCGTGCACATCGATGCGCGTAACGTTAACGTCTTCTGCGCACCGTACGATCTGGTGAAAACCATGCGTGCGTCTATCTGGGCATTGGGGCCACTGGTCGCTCGTTTTGGTCAGGGTCAGGTTTCTCTGCCGGGCGGCTGCACCATCGGCGCGCGTCCGGTTGACCTGCATATTACTGGTCTGGAGCAGTTAGGTGCCACCATCAAGCTGGAAGAAGGCTATGTGAAGGCGTCCGTTGAGGGGCGTCTGAAAGGCGCACACATTGTGATGGACAAAGTGAGTGTCGGTGCGACGGTTACTATCATGTGTGCGGCAACGCTTGCCGAAGGCACGACCATCATCGAAAACGCCGCCCGTGAACCGGAAATTGTGGATACCGCGAATTTCCTGATTGCGCTGGGCGCGAAAATCACAGGGCAGGGTACCGATCGTATCACCATTGAAGGCGTTGAACGTCTCGGCGGTGGTGTCTACCGCGTTCTGCCAGACCGTATTGAAACTGGGACGTTCCTGGTGGCGGCGGCGATTTCTCGCGGCAAAATTATCTGCCGTAATGCACAACCAGATACACTGGATGCTGTTCTGGCGAAGCTGCGTGATGCGGGGGCGGATATCGAAGTCGGTGAAGACTGGATTAGCCTCGACATGCACGGCAAACGTCCGAAAGCGGTTAATGTGCGCACTGCGCCACATCCGGCGTTCCCAACCGATATGCAGGCCCAGTTCACGCTGCTGAACCTGGTGGCAGAAGGGACGGGCTTTATCACGGAAACCGTGTTTGAGAACCGCTTTATGCACGTGCCTGAGCTGAGCCGTATGGGCGCTCATGCGGAAATCGAAAGCAATACCGTGATTTGCCACGGCGTGGAGACGCTCTCCGGTGCACAGGTAATGGCGACCGATCTGCGCGCGTCAGCAAGTTTGGTGTTAGCGGGATGTATCGCTGAAGGCACAACGGTTGTTGACCGTATTTATCACATCGATCGCGGCTATGAGCGCATCGAGGATAAATTGCGTGCGCTGGGCGCAAACATTGAGCGCATTAAAGGCGAGTAATCGCCAACGCGTGTTGTAACCCCCAGGATCGTTGATCCGGGGGTTGCTGTTTTACCGCGACTCAGGACTCTTTTTTTCTTTCCGTACTCTCATCATCCGCGTTCTGTCGATGAATTCATGTGTCCTGGCGTCATGGTAGCGTGACGGCCAAATTACCCACGGGTCTGTGCCCAGCGCTCTCGCGATGATCAATTCACCTTTCGGCCATGGTCGGGTTAACGTATTTGCCAGCGTTGATGAACTCAAGCCATTCTTACGTGACTCAGCGGCCATTGACGTGCCTTTCTTACGTAGCCCCGCGATGATGTCAGCCGGATGCCAGTCAATGAATTTGCTTTCCATAGTTCCACATCTCCTTTGGTTAACCAGTTACGGTTTCACAATCAGCCTGTGGAGTTACTATACGCCTCGAGAACGAATGTTCTAAAATGTTCTCGTAAAGTGCTTATATATTCAGAATATGCCAAGGTTATACAAGTGATTTGATTATTTTTATGACTTTTTGGATCTTATAAGAACATCCCGTGTGCTGCACGGGATGCTGGGAAGCGAGACGAGGGAAATTAACGATCGCGCTGTACGGCGATATGCGCCAGGCCAATCAGGGCTTCTTTCCACGGAGTATCTGGAAGTACCTGAAGCGCCGCGATGGCTTTATCGGCTTCTTCTTCTGCACGTTGACGGGTCCATTCCAGTGACCCGCAAGCGTTCATCGCTTCCAGAACCGGCTCCAGAAGGTGGCGACCATTACCTTGCTCAATCGCCTGGCGAATCATTTGCGCCTGCTCAGGAGTGCCGTGGCGCATCGCGTGCAGCAGCGGTAGCGTAGGTTTACCTTCGTTGAGGTCATCACCCACGTTTTTACCCAACTGCTGGCCATCTGCGCTGTAATCCAGTAAATCGTCGATAAGCTGGAAAGCGGTACCGAGGTAACGGCCATAATCCTGCAGGCCTTTCTCTTGCTCATCGCTACAACCTGCGAGGATACCTGAACATTGGGCCGCGGCTTCAAACAGACGAGCCGTCTTGCTGTAGATAACACGCATATAGTTTTCTTCGGTGATATCCGGGTCGTTGACGTTCATTAACTGCAGGACTTCGCCTTCAGCAATAACGTTGACCGCTTTAGACATCACTTCCAGCACTTTCAGGGAGCCGAGGCTGGTCATCATCTGAAAGGCGCGGGTATAGATAAAATCGCCGACCAGAACGCTGGCAGCATTGCCAAACGCTGCGTTTGCCGTGGCTTTCCCACGGCGCATATCGGATTCATCCACTACATCGTCATGAAGCAGGGTCGCGGTGTGGATAAACTCGATTAAGGCCGCGATCGTGACGTGGGCATTTTCCTGATAACCAACAGCGCGCGCCGCGAGTACAGCGATCATTGGGCGAATGCGTTTTCCGCCTCCGCTCACGATGTAGTACCCCAATTGATTGATCAACTGGACGTCGGAATTGAGCTGTTCAAGGATTGTCGCATTGACCCCCGCCATATCTTGCGCGGTTAACTCATTGATTTTTTCTAAATTCATCGCAAAAGCCGGGCTTCTCGCCCCGATTACCTCACTATTTAAGAAGGTAACGTCGGGTTTAGGGTTAGAAATATATGCTGATTGTACTGAAAAAACGCCGCAGATAAACGTTACGGTACACGTTGTGTTTTTTTTCTTCATGTATTGACGGTAGCACTTGTCAAAGGCTCGCGTTTTGCGTAATATTCGCGCCCTATTGTGAATATTTATAGCGCACTCTGAATCATCAAAAAGGTGTGCGCGGAAGCGGAGTTTTTTATGTACGCGGTTTTCCAAAGTGGTGGTAAACAACACCGAGTAAGCGAAGGTCAGACCGTTCGCCTGGAAAAGCTGGACATCGCAACTGGCGAATCTGTTGAGTTCGCAGAAGTTCTGATGATCGCAAACGGTGAAGAAGTCAAAATCGGCGTTCCTTTCGTTGATGGCGGCGTTATCAAAGCTGAAGTCGTTGCTCACGGTCGTGGCGAGAAAGTTAAAATTGTTAAGTTTCGTCGTCGTAAACACTACCGTAAGCAGCAGGGCCATCGTCAGTGGTTCACTGATGTGAAAATCACTGGCATCAGCGCTTAAGTTAAGGGGAGCAGATTAAATGGCACATAAAAAGGCTGGCGGCTCGACTCGTAACGGTCGCGATTCAGAAGCTAAACGTCTGGGCGTAAAACGTTTCGGCGGTGAAACAGTTCTGGCTGGTAGCATCATCGTTCGTCAACGTGGTACTAAATTCCACGCTGGCTCCAACGTTGGTTGCGGCAAAGACCACACTCTGTTTGCTAAAGCAGACGGTAAAGTGAAATTTGAAGTGAAAGGCCCGAAAAACCGTAAATTCATCAGCATTGTTGCTGAATAAGTTTTTCGCGTCCCGGTAACGGATAAAAGCCCCGCAACACGTTGCGGGGCTTTTTACATTCGACGACCGGTAAATACGCTCGTCGCGCCGTGATAACCCGGAAACGAGCCCTTGCAGGAAATACGGCATGAAGCAGCAGGCAGGTATTGGTATTCTTTTAGCGCTCACGACAGCTGTCTGTTGGGGGGCTTTACCAATAGCGATGAAGCAAGTGCTGGAGGTGATGGAACCTCCTACCGTCGTGTTCTACCGTTTTTTAATGGCAAGCATTGGCCTTGGCGCTATTCTTGCGGTTAAAAAAAAGCTCCCTCCATTGCGTATTTTTCGCAAAGCGCGTTGGCTGGTGCTGTTGGCTATTGCCACTGGTGGACTGTTCGGTAACTTCATTCTGTTTAGTTCGTCTTTACAATATTTGAGCCCAACGGCTTCGCAGGTTATCGGTCAACTGTCACCTGTTGGCATGATGATCGCCAGCGTCTTTATCCTGAAGGAGAAGATGCGCGGCACGCAGATTATTGGCGCTATTATGCTTCTGAGCGGGCTGGTGTTGTTTTTTAATACCAGTCTGATCGAAATTTTTACCCGGCTCACCGATTACACCTGGGGCGTTATCTTTGGTGTCGGTGCCGCGACGGTTTGGGTGAGCTATGGGGTCGCGCAAAAGGTGTTATTGCGTCGGCTGGCATCACCGCAGATCCTGTTTTTACTGTACACTTTGTGTACGATTGCGTTATTGCCGCTGGCTAAACCCGGTGTCATCACGCAGCTCAGCGACTGGCAGCTGGCATGCCTGGTATTCTGCGGCCTGAATACGCTGGTAGGATACGGCGCTCTCGCGGAAGCGATGGCGCGTTGGCAGGCGGCGCAGGTGAGCGCCATTATCACGCTCACGCCGCTGTTTACGTTGTTATTTTCAGATTTATTATCACTGGCCTGGCCCGATTTCTTCGCCAGACCGATGCTAAACCTATTAGGTTATCTCGGTGCGTTTATCGTGGTTGCGGGCGCGATGTATTCCGCCATTGGTCATCGAATTTGGGGCGGTTTACGTAAGCATGAAACGGTGGTTTCGCAACCCCGCTCAGGCGAATGATTTACGGAGAGTAAAATGAAGTTTGTTGATGAAGCATCGATTCTGGTCGTTGCAGGTGATGGCGGTAATGGTTGCGTCAGCTTCCGCCGCGAAAAATACATCCCAAAAGGCGGTCCGGACGGTGGTGACGGTGGTGATGGCGGTGACGTCTGGCTGGAAGCCGACGAAAACCTGAACACGCTGATCGATTACCGTTTTGAAAAATCATTCCGTGCGGAACGTGGTCAGAATGGCGCGAGCCGTGATTGCACCGGCAAGCGTGGTAAAGATGTCACGATTAAAGTGCCTGTCGGTACGCGTGTTATCGATCAGGGCACGGGCGAAACCATGGGCGACATGACTAAACATGGTCAGCGTCTGATGGTCGCTAAAGGCGGCTGGCACGGTCTGGGTAACACCCGTTTTAAATCGTCGGTCAACCGTACCCCGCGTCAGAAAACGATGGGTACACCTGGCGATAAGCGCGATCTGATGCTGGAGCTAATGCTGCTGGCAGACGTGGGTATGCTGGGTATGCCAAACGCCGGTAAATCGACGTTTATCCGTGCAGTATCTGCGGCGAAGCCGAAAGTCGCTGATTATCCGTTCACCACCCTGGTACCGAGCCTGGGCGTGGTGCGTATGGACAACGAGAAGAGCTTCGTGGTTGCCGATATCCCGGGTCTGATTGAAGGCGCGGCTGAAGGCGCTGGTCTGGGTATTCGTTTCCTGAAACATCTGGAACGTTGCCGCGTGTTGCTGCACCTCATTGATATCGATCCGATTGACGGTTCCGATCCGGTAGAAAACGCCCGTATCATTATTGGCGAACTGGAAAAATACAGTCAGGATCTGGCGTCTAAACCGCGTTGGTTAGTGTTCAACAAAATTGATTTGATGGACAAAGCTGAAGCGGAAGAAAAAGCGAAAGCCATCGCCGAAGCGCTGGGCTGGGAAGGTAAATATTACCTGATCTCTGCCGCCAGTCAGCTGGGTGTGAAGGATCTTTGCTGGGATGTGATGACCTTTATCATTGAGAACCCAATCGTTCAGGCTGAAGAAGCGAAACAGCCGGAGAAAGTTGAGTTCATGTGGGATGATTATCACCGTCAGCAGCTCGCTGAAGTCGAAGACGAAGCGGAAGATGACTGGGATGACGATTGGGACGAAGACGACGAAGAAGGCGTTGAGTTCATCTACAAGCGTTAATCGCATTAAAAACCCCGGCCATGCTGCCGGGGTTTTTGTTTCCAGTTGGTGTAGGCCGGATAAGCGTAAGCGTCATCCGGCATCTTCAACATCTAGTTATTCTGATAAATATCCTTGTACAACCGGCTTTCGAAGCGCACCAGCGGAATACGGCGATTACGCTGATCAGCCGGCTCTACCGCATAGCCAGACAGATACTGCACAAATGCCATACGCTGACCGCTTGCCGTGGTGATGAATCCCGCGAGGTTGTACACCCCTTGCAGTGAGCCTGTTTTCGCTGAAACCTTGCCATCAACACCAGCCTGATGCAGGCCTGCACGGTATTGCAGGGAGCCATCGTGGCCCGCCAGCGGCAGCATGGTGATAAAGTTCAGCTCATTGTCATGCTGCGCGATGTATTGCAGCACCTGCATCATGGTGGCGGGGGCAATCAGGTTATGGCGAGAGAGGCCAGAGCCATCGGCAATGATCGTGTTGCCGATATCGACGCCCGCCTGCTGACGCAGGATCTGACGTACGGCATCTGAACCTGCCCGCCAGGTGCCCGGTACGTTAAATCGCGCATGGCCAATCATGCGAAAAACGGTGTCGGCAATCATGTTGTCCGATTTTTTCAGCATAATCTTAAGCAGGTCATGCAGCGGCGCTGACTGCTTACTGGCGACCACGGTTCCCGGAGTGTTGACCTGCGTCTGACGCAGCAGCGTGCCACTGTAAGTGATCCCCGCTTGTTTTAGCTCATCTTTAAGAATGGCTCCGGCATAGCTGGCGCCGTCCTGAATAGCAAACGCCAGTGGCAGAGGTTCGGCGCGCTGCGGCAGGCATCCGGTCAGCGTATAGCGGTTCAAATCGCCGGGCACCACGTCCAGTTCACAATATTGCGCTTCGGCAGAACCACGTGCGAGGGTGCGAACCTGGCTGAACATGGTCACCGGGTAGTAAGACGCCACGCGAATATACGCCAAATCGTTGGCTTTTTGTGCGCTGTAGAGCGATACAGAGAAGCAATTTCGGTCGACAATCGCCGCTGCTGGCGGAGCGCTAAAACATTGCGTCATGTCGTTCCAGGGCCAGCCGGGCGCTTTATCATGACTGGCAAAAATGGAGGTGTCGATCAGGACATTTCCGGCAATTTGCGTCACCCCTGATTTTTTCAGAGTTGCTACCATATTGCGAATATCCTGACGTTTTAACGTCGGATCGGCACCAAATCTCGCAACTAAGTCACCTTTCAATATCCCATTTTCTACGTTGCCTTTTGTCTCAAGCGTCGTGGTAAAACGGAAATCAGGTCCGAGTTGAATCAATGCCGCCAGCGCGGTGATCACTTTCTGGGTACTGGCCGGCAGCGCCATCTGCTGGCTATGGTAATCAATCGCGGGCGCAGGCGCGCCAACCTTCTGTACCATAAGGGCTAGGTTGGCCCCGGCAGGAAGCTGGCTGATGTACTCGTCGACATTCGCCGACTGAACGCTGAACGCTATACTGGCAGTTAATCCAATGGCAAATCTGGGAAATCGCATAATCTCGCGCTAACAACCTGGAAACAGGCCGTCATACTACGGCGCAACGCCCTAAAAAGTAAACGATGACCCATAGGGAACTCCAGGGTAAAATGAACATCAAATAGAGAATTGTAGCTGACCTGGGACCTCGTGCCCCGGGTCGGTATTTTTTTGCTTCTGACTCTGGCATGGCGTATGCCAGGGTGGGCTTAGCAGCCGGGGTGAGGACAACCGCCCCCTACAGGAATGTTCAAGAGGTATAACAAATGCAAGCTATCCCGATGACCTTACGTGGTGCTGAAAAACTGCGCGAAGAACTGGATTTTCTCAAATCTGTACGTCGCCCTGAAATTATTGCCGCGATCGCGGAAGCGCGTGAACACGGTGACCTGAAAGAGAACGCGGAGTATCACGCGGCGCGTGAACAGCAGGGTTTCTGCGAAGGGCGCATTAAAGATATCGAAGCCAAACTGTCCAACGCGCAGGTTATCGACGTCACTAAAATGCCGAACAATGGCCGCGTCGTTTTCGGCGCGACGGTTACCGTGCTGAATCTCGATAACGACGAAGAGCAGACCTGGCGTATTGTCGGCGATGATGAAGCCGATTTTAAACAGAATTTGATTTCGGTGAACTCGCCTATCGCTCGTGGCCTGATTGGCAAAGAGCAGGATGATGTGGTGGTTATCAAAACGCCGGGCGGTGAAGTTGAATATGAAGTGACGAAGGTAGAATACCTGTAATTCGCATCTTGGTTAAGATGTTGATACATTGTAAAGAAAGGAAAAAGGCCGCATAGCGGCCTTTTATCAACGAAGAGAGCGTGGCATTTTGCTCTCCTGCTAGCGGAAATTCCCGCGTTTTACACAAACTTCGTGTGCAACTTTGGGATATTCTTAGCGTGGCAGCGAGATTTTACGTTCTTTAGTCGGGCGATACAGTACCAGCGTTTTGCCGATGACCTGTACATTGCAGGCGCCGGTTTCGCGTACGATAGCTTCCACGATCAAGGTTTTAGTATCGCGATCTTCCGAGGCGATTTTCACCTTGATAAGCTCATGGTGCTCTAACGCTTGTTCAATCTCGGCCAGTACCCCTTCGGTCAAACCATTATTGCCAAGCATAACTACAGGCTTGAGCGGATGTGCCAGACCTTTCAGGTGCTGTTTTTGTTTAGTACTCAGATTCATCGTATATTTTTGCTTACGTTGGGATTGAAAACGGGTCATTCTACCGCCATCTCCCATATATCGCCAAATAGCTGTGTAGATATTTACACCATTGGTTACGATGAACTGCCCGATGGGAAAGTGAAATGACAGGTAAAAAGCGTTCTGCCAGCTCGAGTCGCTGGCTTCAGGAACACTTTAGCGATAAATATGTTCAACAGGCACAGAAAAAGGGGTTACGTTCCCGTGCCTGGTTTAAACTTGATGAAATACAGCAAAGTGACAAAATTTTTAAACCGGGGATGACGATTGTTGACCTCGGCGCTGCACCCGGTGGCTGGTCGCAATATGCGGTTACGCAGATCGGAAACAGCGGCCGCATTATCGCTTGCGATCTTTTACCTATGGATCCAATCGTTGGTGTGGACTTCCTTCAGGGCGACTTTCGTGATGAATTAGTCCTGAAAGCGTTACTTGAGCGTGTAGGTGACAGTAAAGTACAAGTTGTCATGTCTGATATGGCGCCAAATATGTGTGGAACACCGGCGGTGGATATTCCCCGGGCCATGTATCTGGTTGAACTGGCACTTGGAATGGCTCGTGATGTATTAGCGCCAGGTGGTAGTTTTGTAGTGAAGGTGTTCCAGGGCGAAGGCTTCGATGAGTATCTAAGAGAGATTCGCTCCCTGTTTACGAAGGTCAAAGTTCGTAAGCCGGACTCTTCTCGCGCCCGTTCGCGTGAAGTGTACATTGTAGCGACCGGGCGTAAACCATAACCGGTAGATTTCAAACGAAAGTTTGAAAGAAACTGGATATAGAGTATCCTGACGCTGTTTTTAACACAGTTGTAATATGAGGTTAATCCCTTGAGTGACATGGCGAAAAACCTAATACTCTGGCTGGTCATTGCCGTTGTGCTGATGTCAGTATTCCAGAGCTTTGGGCCCAGCGAGTCTAATGGCCGTAAGGTTGATTACTCTACCTTCCTGCAAGAGGTCAATCAGGACCAGGTTCGTGAAGCGCGTATCAACGGACGTGAGATTAACGTTACCAAGAAAGATAGTAACCGTTACACGACCTACATTCCGGTTAACGATCCGAAGCTGCTTGATAACCTGCTGACCAAAAACGTCAAGGTTGTTGGCGAGCCGCCTGAAGAGCCGAGCCTGCTGGCTTCTATCTTCATTTCCTGGTTCCCAATGCTGCTGCTGATTGGTGTCTGGATCTTCTTTATGCGTCAAATGCAGGGCGGTGGTGGCAAAGGTGCCATGTCGTTCGGTAAGAGCAAAGCGCGCATGTTGACCGAAGATCAGATCAAAACCACTTTTGCTGACGTCGCTGGTTGTGACGAAGCAAAAGAAGAGGTCGCTGAACTGGTTGAATACCTGCGTGAACCGAGCCGTTTCCAGAAACTGGGCGGTAAGATCCCGAAAGGCGTCCTGATGGTTGGTCCTCCGGGTACAGGTAAAACCCTGCTGGCAAAAGCCATCGCGGGTGAAGCGAAGGTTCCATTCTTCACAATTTCCGGTTCTGATTTCGTGGAAATGTTCGTCGGTGTGGGTGCATCTCGTGTGCGTGACATGTTCGAACAAGCCAAGAAAGCGGCACCGTGCATCATTTTCATCGATGAAATCGACGCCGTAGGTCGCCAGCGTGGCGCGGGTCTGGGTGGCGGTCACGATGAACGTGAACAGACGCTGAACCAGATGCTGGTTGAGATGGACGGCTTCGAAGGTAACGAAGGTATTATCGTTATCGCGGCAACTAACCGTCCGGACGTTCTTGACCCTGCGCTGCTGCGCCCAGGCCGTTTTGACCGTCAGGTTGTGGTGGGGCTGCCAGACGTTCGCGGTCGTGAACAGATTCTGAAAGTGCATATGCGTCGCGTACCGCTGTCTCCGGATATCGATGCGGCAATCATTGCTCGTGGTACGCCTGGTTTCTCCGGTGCGGACCTGGCGAACCTGGTGAACGAAGCGGCACTGTTTGCAGCGCGTGGCAACAAGCGTGTTGTATCGATGGTTGAGTTCGAGAAAGCGAAAGACAAAATCATGATGGGTGCGGAACGTCGCTCCATGGTGATGACGGAAGCGCAGAAAGAATCTACCGCGTATCACGAAGCTGGCCACGCGATTATCGGTCGCCTGGTACCGGAGCACGATCCGGTGCACAAAGTGACGATTATTCCGCGCGGCCGTGCGCTGGGTGTCACCTTCTTCCTGCCTGAAGGCGACGCAATTAGCGCCAGCCGTCAGAAACTGGAAAGCCAGATCTCCACGCTGTACGGCGGTCGTCTGGCGGAAGAGATCATCTACGGTGCTGAACATGTTTCTACCGGTGCGTCCAACGACATTAAAGTCGCGACAAACCTGGCGCGTAACATGGTCACTCAGTGGGGCTTCTCTGACAAACTGGGGCCGTTGCTGTATGCGGAAGAAGAAGGCGAAGTGTTCCTGGGACGTTCTGTGGCGAAAGCTAAACATATGTCCGATGAAACCGCGCGCATTATCGATCAGGAAGTTAAACTGCTGATTGAACGTAACTATGACCGTGCGCGTCGTCTGTTGAATGAAAACATGGATATTCTGCACTCGATGAAAGATGCGCTCATGAAATATGAGACCATCGATGCACCGCAGATTGACGATTTAATGGCTCGTCGCGACGTGCGTCCGCCAGCGGGTTGGGAAGAACCGGGTTCTTCTAACAACAACTCTGGCAGCACCGGCAAGCCGAGCGCGCCGCGTCCGGTTGATGAACCGCGTGCGCCGGACTCTGGCACCATGTCAGAGCAACTGGGCGACAAATAAGTTATCGTTGATGATGACCGTGTTTTAATTGAAAACCCTGGGGCTTGCTCCGGGGTTTTTCTTATCTGCATATTCAAGATTTTTTTCAGGGATAAAGCTATGAAACTCTTTGCTCAGGGTTCTTCACTGGATCTCAGTCATCCGCACGTCATGGGGATTTTGAACGTCACGCCAGATTCTTTTTCCGATGGCGGGGCGCACAACTCTCTGGTTGAGGCGGTAAAACACGCAAACCTGATGATTAACGCCGGGGCGACTATCATTGATGTGGGTGGTGAATCCACGCGTCCCGGTGCTGCCGATGTGAGCGTGGAAGAAGAGTTGCAGCGAGTGATCCCGGTGGTGGAGGCAATTGCTCAACGTTTTGAAGTGTGGATTTCGGTAGATACCTCAAAACCGGAAGTGATTCGCGAATGCGCCAGAGTCGGCGCACATATCATTAATGACATTCGCTCACTCTCGGAGCCTGGGGCGCTGGAAGCCGCAGCGGAAACCGGATTGCCCGTTTGCCTGATGCATATGCAGGGGCAGCCGAAAAACATGCAGGAAGCGCCAAAATACGAGGATGTTTTTGCTGAGGTAAATCGTTACTTTGTTGAGCAAATAGCACGTTGTGAACGGGCCGGAATCACAAAAGATAAATTGCTACTCGACCCAGGATTCGGATTCGGTAAAAATCTTACCCACAACTACACATTGCTGGCACGTCTGGCGGAATTTCATCATTTTAATCTGCCGCTGCTGGTAGGGATGTCACGAAAATCAATGGTTGGCCAATTGCTCAATGTGGGGCCATCTGAGCGTTTGAGCGGCAGCCTTGCATGCGCGGTCATTGCCGCAATGCAGGGTGCGCAGATTGTTCGTGTCCATGACGTCAAAGAAACCGTAGAAGCGATGCGTGTGGTGGAAGCCACATTGTCTGCAAAGGAAAACAAACGCTATGAGTAATCGTAAATATTTTGGCACCGATGGGATTCGTGGTCGTGTAGGCGACGCTCCAATCACTCCTGACTTTGTCCTTAAGCTGGGCTGGGCGGCAGGAAAAGTGCTGGCACGTCATGGTTCACGCAAAATCATTATCGGTAAAGATACGCGTATTTCCGGTTATATGCTGGAGTCCGCGCTGGAAGCGGGTCTGGCTGCCGCCGGACTGTCAGCTTCTTTCACGGGCCCAATGCCAACCCCTGCTGTTGCTTATCTGACGCGTGCTTTCCGGGCTGAGGCCGGGATTGTTATCTCCGCTTCGCACAACCCATTTTATGACAACGGGATTAAATTCTTCTCCATCGACGGGACAAAACTGCCAGATGCGGTTGAAGAAGCTATCGAAGCTGAAATGGAAAAAACGCTCACCTGCGTGGACTCGGCTGAACTGGGTAAAGCTACCCGTATTGTTGATGCTGCCGGTCGCTATATCGAGTTTTGCAAAGGCACCTTCCCGAATGAGCTAAGCCTGAGTGAGCTGAAAATCGTGGTGGATTGTGCCAACGGCGCGACGTACCACATTGCGCCAAATGTACTGCGTGAGCTGGGTGCAAACGTGATTGCCATTGGTTGTGAGCCAAACGGCGTGAACATCAATGAAGAAGTCGGCGCCACCGACGTCCGTGCGCTGCAGGCGCGCGTAATCGCGGAAAAAGCCGATCTGGGGATTGCGCTGGACGGCGACGGCGACCGCGTCATTATGGTTGATCACGAAGGTAATAAAGTTGACGGCGACCAGATCATGTACATCATCGCTCGTGAAGCCCTGCGTCAGGGGCAGCTGCGCGGTGGCGCAGTCGGCACGCTGATGAGCAACATGGGCCTCGAGCTGGCGCTGAAACAGCTGGGTATTCCGTTTGCCCGCGCGAAAGTTGGCGACCGTTATGTGCTGGAAAAAATGCAGGAAAAAGGCTGGCGTATCGGTGCCGAAAACTCAGGCCATGTGATCCTGCTGGACAAAACCACCACCGGTGACGGCATCGTGGCGGGTCTGCAGGTACTGGCAGCGATGGTGCGCAACCATATGAGTTTGCACGACCTGTGCAGCGGCATGAAAATGTTCCCGCAACTGCTGGTTAACGTACGTTACACCGCGGGTAGCGGCGATCCGCTGGAACATGAAAGCGTGAAGGCGGTGATGGCAGAGGTTGAAGCGACACTGGGTAACCGTGGACGCGTACTGCTGCGTAAGTCGGGCACTGAGCCATTAATCCGTGTGATGGTTGAAGGTGAAGACGAAGCACAGGTTACGGAGTTTGCGCACCGCATTGCGGATGCAGTGAAAGCCGTTTAACCCTTTCCGTACAGCGTAAGAGCCGGAGTCTGAGAGACTCCGGTTTTTTTTACTGCACTGCCAGCGGCTGTTTACGTCGGCGCTGCCAGAAGTAACCGCCGACCATCAGCAGTACAAGGACTGCCAGCCACGGCAGAACTGCCAGCAAATGCCCGGATCGGGCGAATGTCAGCGCAATCATCAGCAGCCATCCTCCCAGCATCGGAATTGCGGTGCGTTTAACGATATCCACCGGTGATACACCTGCGATCCCGGCGATGGCGATAATCACGCCGGCAATAGGCGACAACGTCCGTCCAATGCCCGCTGAGATCTGAATCGGCAGCATCATAACCGCCACGTCGCTGCCGATATGGCGGCTGATATCCGGCACCATCGGGGCGAAGGAGAAAAATGCTGCATTCCCGGAGCCCATCAACGCTGAAATCGCAAAGGTGATTAGCGTCATCAGCAAGATTATGGAAGCCGCGCTGAGGCCAAATTCACCGGAAAGCGACAGCAGCGCGTCGACGGCGCCAATGGCTTTCAGTCCGGCAGAAAAAACCTCACCGGCGATAATCAGCGTCACCACGGTGGCAAACACACTGCCCATACTGTCGAAAACTTTTTGTACACCAGCCATCACGTCGCGAGCCTTACGGTGGCGACAATACTCACATACCAGGGTAATGGCCAGGCTTATCAGTACGGCGGTATCGAGCGTAATTTTGAGTGAGCTGAACAGCAAATCACTGCACGCCAGCATCAACACCAGCGGTAACATCGGCAGGAATAGCCAGGCAACCGGCGCTTCGGCTTCTTCGGTTGAGGTTAATGTCTGCATTTGCTGCGCGGCATTGTCACCACTTTCCCGACGATCGAAAAAGCGTTGTACAACAATATGCAGCAGAGCGATGAAAAGAATAACCGGAACGACAATCGGTAACTGATCCTGAACAAAATAGTTAACTACCTCGATACCCGCCGTTTTCGCGGCGAGAACTGAGTTGCCGGAACCCGGACCAAATTCAACCGCACAGGTACTGGCGATAACGGCGGCAACGGCGGCGCGGCTGCAGCCAAGACGGGTCAGCAACGGGTAAAGCGTTGCCATCAATAGCAGACCCAGCCCGGTGGCGCTACTGATAAACAGCGACAGGAATTGACCCAGTAACAGCGCCAGTCCCAACAGCAGGTACGGTGAGTTCAGACGCTGCAAAGGACGAGATGTTACCCGAACCAGCACCTGGCTTGCGCCAATGGCCGACATATAGGTGGCGAACCCACCTATCAGCATGATTTGTAGTCCGAGACCGCCGAGGCGCACGCTCAGGGTATCGCGGATAAACTCAAAGGCGTCAAAGGGACCAAATCCGGTGCTCTTTTTCACCAGGCTGCTGAGCGTAGTCATCCCGCTAAAATGCGCGATGAGCAGCAGCACAATCCCGGTCAGGAGCAGTACCGACTGGGGGTGATATTTTTTGAGGATCAGACGTCCGGCAAAAATGATGGCGAGTAGCGCCAGTAATAATGACATTCTCGCCCCCTTACTCGAAGTTGCCGGTAACCAGACACTCACCATCACGCAGTAACGGCTTTCCGGCGGCAAACAGGTGGGCCAGTGAGAGGTCGTCATTAAGCACGCAAATATCAGCACGTTCTTCTGCGCAGAGTACGCCGCCAGAAATACCCAGCGAGCGCGCCACGTTTGCCGTCAACATCGCAATCGCCTGTGGCACCGGGATCCCCACATCAATCAGACGAGGCAACAGGTTGAGGTTGCCAGCTACCGGCGCGGCGCTTAATCCTTCTACGATGCCTTGCGCATTAAAGCGCGGCACGCTGCCATTGCCATCAGAGCTAATGGTGATGCGATCGGCCGGAACCTGTGATTCCAGTGCGTGGAGAATTGCTTGCTCCTGGGGCATAAATCGACTGCCGCCAGACGTCACGTCGATATGTCCACCGCGATGTGCAAAAGCGATAGCCTGTTCGAACAATGCTTCTGTCCTCGCGACATGCGTCGGCGAAATGTGGTGAATCGGAATACCGGCATCGCACAGTTCCATCAGCTGTGACATCCCTTCCGGCAGATTGCCCAGGTGTACGTGCAGCAACCCTTTTTTCCCTGCCAGCAGGGAAGCCACGCGGATATCACTGACAATCCTCAGCAACTCCTGGAAAGAGGGGTAAGAGCCACGGTGATCGGCGAGGGCGATTTTGACACCCAGGATCGCCGGAATGAAGGCCATATCATCGCGGATGGATCGTGTAATGGTCGGGCTGGGTACCTCGTAGGCTCCCGTATGCATAAACGCGCGTAATCCCTCAATATTGAGCGATTGCATTTTGGCGTAGAGATCTTTGGGCGAACGAGAAATGGCATCGGTGCCTAACACGCCAACCACCGTGGTAATACCCGCTTGAATCAGATCGCGCAGCTTGACGGCGGGTGTCCGACTGGCAAATCCGGCTTCGCCACCGCCACCGGTAAGATGGACATGCTGATCGATAATTCCGGGAATTACCCACTTACCGCGGCAATCGATGACCTCTTTGACGCCATCAAAGAGTGCAATATCTTTTTCCACCGCAACAATGCGGTCGGCATGAATGAGCAAGGAGCAGAGGCCTAAATCCTCCGGAGAAAAAACACGGGCATTGGTCAATAAAGTAAACATAACGATCCTGTCAAACGTCGAGGGTGAGAGTCGGCAGGTGAAACGGAAATATTGTTGTTATGATGTCCACATTAAAGCCATTACTATAACTGTGACTATTGCCGATTTGTTATCGGTGGATACGGTTATGGCATGATGGGGAATGAGACGTGGATTCGAAGTGGTTAGAAGATTTTCTGGCGTTGAGTCAGTATGGGAATTACTCCCAGGCAGCGATACAACGGCATATCACCCAACCCGCGCTAAGCCGACGTATAAAGGCGCTGGAGGAGATGTTGGGGGTCCCGCTGTTTGACCGCACCACGACGCCCGTTACGCTAACCTGTTATGGCGAACGTTTTGAACCTTATGCCAGGCAAGTCCTCAGTACGTTAACAGAGGCGCGCCACGAGCTGTCGGCGATGATGCCAGCGACGGACAATACGCTGGTAATGGTGAGTCTGCATACGCTATCGGTGAATATCTTGCCAGATATGATCAACTATCTGCGACAAAGTGAACCGCAGTTAAATTTCACGGTAAATGCCAGCATCCAGGGGATTGATAATCACTTTAATGCCCTGATAAACCGGCAAATTGATATGCTGGTGACTTACGATTTACCCTCCTCACAACCGGGGCTGGAGATTGCCGGAGGGCTGAAACGTTCTTTATGGCGATATGAGCGTTTTATCCCGGTGGTTTCTGCGCAACTCGCGGACAGACTGGATGATCCGCATACCGCGATCCCCTGGCTATGCTACAGCGACTATACCTTTGTCAGACGTATTATTGATCCGGCAGAACAACGAGTGCGCCCACGGTTGAAAAAAGTGTTTGAGACTGGGCTAAGCGAAACAATACGAGAAATGGTACTGCGCCATATGGGAATGGCGTGGTTACCTGAATCAATGGTGGCTGAGGAGTTGGTGAATCAGGAGATCATTCAGTGTTGGCCAGAAAATTCGGATCTGGTTTGTGAAATCCCTATTGTTGTTTGGGCAAACCTTGACGATCAGCGGTCAGTAATGCAGCGATGCTGGGATAAGTTGCTGCGTTTTTGATTGATGTGGCGATTTTTTCCGCACTTGATACAATGCTAACAAATTGCCCTTGCGAAGGTTATTCGCTTTGGTTAGTATTCACACCCGCTTCAGTGGGAAATAATTGAAATTCCCGCTTTATTGGTCGAAGCATTGGTACGCGGCAAATCCGCAAGGAACAGGTTGATTATGCACGAAGCTCTTTTGGTAGTTTTCCTTATTGTAGCAATTGGCCTTGTCGGCTTGATCATGCTGCAGCAAGGTAAAGGCGCTGATATGGGAGCCTCTTTTGGCGCAGGCGCTTCTGGTACACTGTTTGGTTCAAGTGGTTCTGGTAACTTCATGACCCGTATGACAGCTGTGTTAGGGACTCTGTTCTTCATTATCAGTCTGGTGCTGGGTAACATGAACAGCAATAAGACCAATAAAGGAAGTGAGTGGGAAAATCTGAGTGCACCGGCGAAAACCGAGCAAACTCAGCCAGCTGCTCCGGCTCAGCCGACCAGCGATATCCCACGCTAAGTATTCTGTACCGAGGTGGTGGAATTGGTAGACACGCTACCTTGAGGTGGTAGTGCCCTAACGGGCTTGTGGGTTCGAGTCCCATCCTCGGTACCAAATTCCAAAAAAAAGACGCTGCAAAGCGTCTTTTTTTTCGTCTGTGACCCGTCCTGAATAACGTTGACACGTTCCTGACTTAAATACGGAGAACGTGATGATGACTGAGTTCAAACGCACCCAACGCGATTATCCTCTATCCTTTAAAATAGCTGTTGTTGAGCAGGTTGAAAAAGGCGAGATGACCTACAGGCAGGCCCAGCAGCGGTATGGCATTCAGGGGCGTTCCACCGTTCTTGTCTGGCTGCGTAAATATGGCCACCTTGACTGGAGCCCCGGACTTCCTGACCTGGTGAAGAGGAAACTGCCTGTGGCTCAGACGACTGTCCCACTTACACCCGAGCAAAGAATCAGGGAACTTGAAGAACAGCTTGAGCTGGCAAACCAGAAAGCTGATTTTTTTGAGTCGGTTATCAATGTCCTGAAAAATGATTACGGGGTGAGTCTCGTAAAAAAGCGGCCCGGCAAGTCCTCGCGCAAAGTCCGGCCCCAAAAATAACCGTTACACGCGTGTGCCAGTTCCTGGGGCACAGCAGACAGGCATGGTATCAGGACAACACAAGGCGCAGAAAACGACAGGAAAATCATGCTCAGATTCTTGATTTTGTTGCCCGCGTCAGGTGTCGTCAGCCGCGAATCGGCACGCGTAAACTGCACTATCTGCTGAACACTCAGGCCGATAAACGGCTGAATATCGGACGAGACCGTCTGTTTAACCTGCTGGATGAATACCGGCTTCTGGTGCCAGTGAAACGGGCATATCACAAAACCACTAACAGCCATCATCGCTTTTACCGGCATCCTAATCTGCTGAAACCCGGTCGTGAACAGGTTACTGCCCTTGAGCCAGAGCAGGTCTGGGTCGCCGATATTACTTACCTTCCTCTGCGCAGCGGTACAGCTTATCTGAGTCTGGTCACGGATGCCTGTTCCAGAAAAATCATGGGTTACCATGTCGGGGAAAACCTGCAGACAGAAAACGTGGTAAAAGCGTTCAGACAGGCGCTGAGGCGGAGAAAAACGACAGGTCCGCTGGTACATCACTCTGACAGAGGACTGCAATACTGTTCGGTACTTTATCAGTCAGTTCATGAAAGAAACGGAATAACCTGTTCAATGACCGATGGTTATGACTGCTACCAGAATGCGCTGGCTGAGCGGGTAAACGGGATCCTGAAAAATGAATTTTTACTCTCGCGCCCTGCAGACCTGGCGCAGGCGCGGGAAATGGTAAAAGAATCCGTGGCAATCTATAACCATGAGCGGCCGCACCTGGCCCTGAAATACAAAACGCCCGATGATGTTCATCAGGCGTTTTACAGACAGAAAACTGTCAACTTATATCAGGACTAGTCACTGTTATTTGTGGCTGTCCAGTAGGCCTGATAAGCGTAGCGCCATCAGGCGCTGTAATAATGTCGGATGGCGGCGTAAACGCCTTATCCGACCTACAGACACCCTCTATTCCGCGCATAAAAAAGGCCGCTTGCGCGGCCTTAATAAGATGGTGAATATTTACTTCGCCTTATTTTCCAGATTCTCAACCTGTGGCAGGCCGGTTGCGGAAGAGGCGGTCAACAGGCCAGACTGCGCATAGCCGAACAGCTTCTCACGAGTATCGGTAATATCCAGGTTACGCATGGTCAACTGACCGATACGATCGTCCGGCGAGAATACGGAATCACCTTTCTCCATGGTCAAACGTTCTGGTTTGTACGTCAGATTGTCAGACACGGTATTGAGGATTGAATAGTCATTACCGCGACGCAGTTCCAGCGTGACTTCACCCGTAATCTGGCTGGCAACCCAGCGCTGTAGACCGTCACGCAGCATCAGCGCCTGAGAGTCGAACCAGCGGCCCTGATACAGCAGACGACCCAACTGGCGACCGTGCGCGTGATACTGCTCGATGGTGTCTTCGTTGTGAATACCGGTCAGCAGACGCTCGTAAGCGATATGCAGCAACGCCATCCCCGGGGCTTCGTAAATGCCGCGGCTCTTCGCTTCAATAATACGGTTTTCAATCTGATCGCTCATACCCAGACCATGACGACCGCCGATACGGTTGGCTTCCAGCATCATCTCAACGTCGTCACTGAAGGTCTTACCGTTCAGGGCAACCGGATGGCCTTGTTCAAAGCGTACGGTCACTTCTTCAGCCGGGATCTTCACACTCTCATCCCAGAACTTCACGCCCATAATCGGGTTGACGATTTTGACGCTGGAGTTCAGGAATTCCAGATCTTTTGCTTCATGAGTCGCGCCGAGCATATTGGAGTCGGTGGAATACGCTTTTTCGACAGACATTTTGTAGTCGAAGCCGCAGGCGATCATAAATTCGGACATCTCATGGCGACCACCGAGTTCGTCGATAAAATCGGTATCCAGCCAGGGTTTATAAATCTGCAGTTCAGCGTTGGTTAACAGACCATAACGATAGAAACGTTCAATATCGTTGCCTTTATAGGTACTACCGTCACCCCAAATGTTCACGCCATCTTCTTTCATGGCGGCAACCAACATGGTGCCGGTGACTGCGCGGCCCAGTGGGGTGGTATTGAAATAGGTCAGTCCGCCGGTGGTGTTATGGAACGCACCACACTGAATGGCAGCGATCCCTTCGGCAACCAGCTGCTTGCGGCAATCAACCAGGCGAGCATTCTCAGCACCATATTCCATTGCACGGCGAGGGATGGCGTCATAGTCATCCTCATCCGGCTGGCCCAAATTCGCAGTATATGCATATGGGACAGCCCCTTTTTGTCGCATCCACAGCAGTGCTGCACTGGTGTCCAGGCCGCCGGAAAAAGCGATACCAATACGTTGACCTACCGGGAGATGCTTGAGAATCGTCGTCATAAAATAAAACCCTGCTTGATAGACTGGTGAAGAGGTCGGCTTATTATACTAATTGCATTTTTATGCAAAATAAATGAGTTTTCATTTAATCATCTTTTCTGGATGACAGGAAGAGTTTAGTGATAATTTCGTTAAATAACGGCGTAGATGGCATATTTATCTTGCTGATCATCCGCGGGCCAGCATTCATTGATTTGCATAGTCGTAACAAGGTTGACATAACGCATAGGGAATCAATATACTGTGCGCAGATTTTACGTCCCGTCCTCGGTACCAAATCCCAGCAGTATTTGCATTTTTTACCCAAAACGCGTAAAATTTGCCACGTTTCAGGCGCGGGGTGGAGCAGCCTGGTAGCTCGTCGGGCTCATAACCCGAAGGTCGTCGGTTCAAATCCGGCCCCCGCAACCACTTTCCCTTAGAGTTCTTTTTCAAATATACTGTGAAGACTTAGGCCTTCGTAGCTGGATTTGAAAAAAATTCTTTCGGAAGGTTCTCCGAACCGCAGGTGCGGTTATAGGGTTCAGTTATCTAAAGCCCCGATTTATCGGGGTTTTTTGTTATCTGACTACAGAATAACTGGGCTTTAGGCCCTTTTTTTATGTCTTGGGGGTGGGCTTGTCCACATTAGAGCAAAAATTAACAGAGATGATTACAGCACCAGTTGAAGCTCTGGGCTACGAACTGGTCGGCATCGAATTTATTCGCGGTCGCACATCCACACTGCGCATCTATATTGATAGTGAAGATGGCATCAATGTTGATGATTGTGCTGATGTGAGCCATCAGGTAAGCGCGGTGATGGATGTCGAAGACCCAATCACTGTTGCCTACAACCTGGAAGTCTCCTCTCCGGGTCTCGACCGTCCTCTGTTCACGGCTGAACACTACGTGCGTTTCCTGGGTGAAGAAGTCACGCTGGTTCTTCGTATGGCGGTACAAAACCGTCGTAAATGGCAGGGCGTTATCAAAGCGGTGGACGGTGAGATGATCACGGTCACAGTCGAAGGTAAAGATGAAGTGTTCGCGCTGAGTAATATCCAGAAGGCGAACCTGGTTCCCCACTTTTAACAGTCTGGATTGAGGTGAAAAGCCCGCGATGAACAAAGAAATTTTGGCTGTTGTTGAAGCCGTATCCAACGAGAAAGCGCTGCCACGCGAGAAAATTTTTGAAGCGCTGGAAAGTGCGCTGGCGACAGCAACAAAGAAAAAATATGAACAAGAGATCGATGTCCGCGTGGAGATCGATCGTAAAAGCGGTGATTTCGATACCTTCCGTCGTTGGGTTATCGTAGAAGAAGTCACTCAGCCAACTAAAGAAATTACGCTGGAAGCGGCGCGCTTTGAAGACGAAAGTCTGAACGTGGGCGAATATGTTGAAGATCAGATCGAATCTGTCACCTTTGACCGTATCACTACTCAGACCGCGAAACAGGTTATCGTACAGAAAGTACGTGAAGCTGAACGTGCGATGGTTGTCGATCAATTCCGTGAACACGAAGGCGAAATCGTCACTGGCGTGGTGAAGAAAGTCAACCGTGACAACATTTCTCTGGATCTGGGCAGTAATGCTGAAGCCGTGATCATGCGTGAAGATATGCTGCCGCGTGAAAACTTCCGTCCTGGTGACCGTATTCGTGGTGTTTTGTACTCTGTGCGCCCGGAAGCGCGTGGTGCGCAGCTGTTTGTGACGCGTTCCAAGCCGGAAATGCTGATTGAACTGTTCCGCATTGAAGTGCCAGAAATTGGCGAAGAAGTGATCGAAATTAAAGCGGCAGCTCGCGATCCGGGTTCTCGTGCGAAAATCGCCGTTAAGACCAACGACAAGCGTATTGATCCGGTCGGCGCGTGTGTTGGGATGCGCGGTGCGCGCGTTCAGGCGGTTTCTACCGAACTGGGCGGCGAGCGTATTGATATTGTCCTGTGGGATGATAACCCGGCGCAGTTCGTGATTAACGCAATGGCGCCAGCAGACGTCGCTTCTATCGTGGTGGATGAAGACAAACACACCATGGATATCGCGGTTGAAGCCGGTAACCTGGCGCAGGCGATTGGACGTAATGGTCAGAACGTCCGCCTGGCTTCACAACTGAGCGGTTGGGAACTCAACGTGATGACCGTTGATGACCTGCAAGCGAAGCATCAGGCTGAAGCACATGCAGCCATTGATACCTTCACCAAATATCTCGATATCGATGAAGATTTCGCGACAGTTCTGGTGGAAGAAGGTTTTGCGACGCTGGAAGAACTGGCCTATGTGCCAATGAAAGAACTGCTGGAAATTGACGGCCTGGATGAACAGACCGTTGAAGCGCTGCGCGAGCGTGCTAAAAACGCACTGACCACTCTGGCACTGGCCCAGGAAGAAAGTCTCGGTGATAACAAACCGGCTGACGATCTGCTGAATCTGGAAGGATTGGATCGTGAGATGGCCTTCAAACTGGCGGCCCGTGGTGTTTGTACGCTGGAAGATCTCGCTGAACAGGGCATTGATGATCTGGCTGATATCGAAGGGTTGACCGACGAAAAAGCCGGTGAGCTGATTATGGCTGCCCGTAATATTTGCTGGTTCGGCGACGAAGCGTAATAAACTGTAGCAGGAAGGAACAGTATGACAGATGTAACCGTAAAAACGCTGGCTGCAGAGATACAGACCTCCGTGGATCGCCTGGTACAGCAATTTGCTGATGCCGGTATCCCGAAGTCTGCTGACGACTCTGTGTCCGCACAAGAGAAACAAACCTTACTGGCGCACCTGAACCGTGAAAACGGCTCAGCGCCGGATAAGTTGACATTGCAGCGTAAAACGCGCAGTACTCTCAATATTCCAGGTACCGGTGGAAAAAGCAAATCGGTACAAATCGAAGTCCGCAAGACACGCACCTTTGTGAAACGCGATCCGCAAGAGGCTGAACGCCTGGCCGCGGAAGAGCAGGCGCAGCGTGAAGCGGAAGAGCAAGCCCGTCGTGAGGCAGAAGAAGCTGCCAAACGCGAGGCGCAACAAAAAGCCGAACGTGAGGCCGCAGAACAAGCTAAGCGTGAAGCCGCTGATAAAGCGAAACGTGAAGCTGCGGAAAAAGACAAAGTGAGCAATCAACAGACCGACGATATGACTAAAACCGCCCAGGCCGAAAAAGCCCGCCGTGAAAATGAAGCCGCAGAACTGAAGCGTAAAGCGGAAGAAGAAGCACGTCGCAAGCTTGAAGAAGAAGCGCGCCGCGTAGCGGAAGAAGCTCGCCGTATGGCGGAAGAAAACGAGAAAAATGGTGTGAATAACGCTGAACCTGTTGAAGATACCAGCGATTATCACGTCACCACTTCCCAGCACGCTCGCCAGGCTGAAGACGAGAACGATCGTGAAGTCGAAGGCGGCCGTGGTCGTACTCGCAGCACGAAAGCAGCGCGTCCGGCGAAGAAAGGCAACAAACACGCTGAATCTAAAGCTGACCGTGAAGAAGCACGTGCAGCGGTTCGCGGCGGTAAAGGCGGTAAGCAGCGTAAAGGTTCCGCTCTGCAGCAGGGCTTCCAGAAGCCAGCTCAGGCCGTTAACCGTGACGTTGTGATCGGCGAAACCATCACCGTTGGCGATCTGGCGAACAAGATGGCAGTTAAAGGCTCTCAGGTCATCAAAGCGATGATGAAACTGGGCGCAATGGCGACCATCAACCAGGTCATCGACCAGGAAACCGCACAGCTGGTTGCCGAAGAGATGGGCCACAAAGTTATCCTGCGTCGTGAAAACGAGCTGGAAGAAGCAGTAATGAGCGACCGTGACACTGGCGCTGCGGCTGAACCGCGTGCACCGGTAGTCACCATCATGGGTCACGTTGACCACGGTAAAACGTCTCTGCTGGACTACATTCGTTCTACGAAAGTGGCCTCTGGCGAAGCAGGCGGCATTACTCAGCACATCGGTGCGTACCACGTTGAAACTGACAACGGTATGATCACCTTCCTGGATACCCCGGGTCACGCCGCGTTTACCTCCATGCGTGCTCGTGGCGCTCAGGCAACGGATATCGTTGTTCTGGTTGTTGCTGCAGATGACGGCGTGATGCCGCAGACTATCGAAGCAATCCAGCACGCGAAAGCGGCAGGCGTGCCGGTCGTAGTTGCAGTCAACAAAATCGATAAGCCGGAAGCGGATCCGGATCGCGTTAAAAACGAACTGTCCCAGTACGGCATCATGCCGGAAGAGTGGGGCGGCGAGAGCCAGTTCGTTCACGTTTCTGCGAAAGCGGGTACCGGTATCGACGAGCTGCTGGACGCTATCCTGCTGCAGGCCGAAGTACTGGAGCTGAAAGCTGTACGTAAAGGTATGGCTAGCGGCGCGGTTATCGAATCCTTCCTGGATAAAGGTCGTGGTCCGGTTGCTACCGTCCTGGTGCGTGAAGGTACGCTGCACAAAGGCGACATCGTACTGTGTGGCTTCGAATACGGTCGTGTTCGTGCGATGCGTAACGAACTGGGTCAGGAAGTACTGGAAGCAGGTCCGTCCATTCCGGTGGAAATCCTCGGTCTGTCCGGTGTTCCGGCTGCAGGTGACGAAGTTACCGTTGTTCGTGACGAGAAGAAAGCCCGTGAAGTTGCACTATACCGTCAGGGCAAATTCCGTGAAGTTAAACTGGCTCGTCAGCAGAAATCTAAACTCGAGAACATGTTCGCTAACATGACCGAAGGCGAAGTTCACGAAGTGAACGTCGTCCTGAAGGCTGACGTTCAGGGTTCTGTAGAAGCGATTTCCGACTCTTTACTGAAACTGTCTACCGACGAAGTCAAAGTGAAGATCATCGGTTCTGGCGTAGGTGGTATCACCGAAACCGACGCGACCCTGGCTGCGGCATCCAACGCGATTCTGGTTGGCTTCAACGTACGTGCTGATGCCTCTGCACGTAAAGTTATCGAATCAGAAAGCCTGGATCTGCGTTACTACTCCGTCATCTATCATCTGATCGACGAAGTGAAAGCAGCGATGAGCGGCATGCTGTCTCCGGAACTGAAACAGCAGATCATTGGTCTGGCTGAAGTTCGTGATGTGTTCAAATCACCGAAATTCGGCGCTATCGCAGGCTGTATGGTTACCGAAGGCACGATTAAACGTCACAACCCAATCCGCGTACTGCGCGACAACGTGGTTATCTATGAAGGCGAGCTGGAATCCCTGCGCCGCTTCAAAGATGACGTCAACGAAGTCCGTAACGGTATGGAATGTGGTATCGGCGTGAAGAACTACAACGACGTTCGCGTTGGCGATATGATCGAAGTGTTCGAGATCATCGAGATCAAACGTACCATCGCTTAATCTTCGTAATGCCCGGTGGCACTTCGTTTACCGGGCCTACGTTAGGATTGTTAGCCGGGTTGTAGGCCTGATAAGCGTAGCGCCATCAGGCTTTAAAGCGCCACCCGGCAAGAAATTTAAAAAGGGGCTTATTGCCCCTTTTTTGTCTTTATTCTGGAGAATTTATTATGGCGAAAGAATTTGGTCGCCCGCAGCGCGTCGCGCAGGAGATGCAGAAAGAAATCGCACTCATCCTGCAACGCGAAATCAAAGACCCACGCGTGGGCATGATGACTACCGTGTCTGGCGTTGAGATGTCCCGTGATCTGGCGTATGCCAAAGTGTTCGTGACTTTCCTTAACGACCAGGACGAAGCTGCCGTGAAAAACGGCATTAAGGCACTGCAGGAAGCCTCTGGTTTTATCCGCTCTCTGCTGGGTAAAGCCATGCGTCTGCGTATCGTGCCTGAGTTGACCTTCTTTTACGACAACTCGTTGGTAGAAGGGATGCGCATGTCCAACCTGGTGACCAGCGTGGTGAAACATGACGATGAGCGTCGTGTGAACCCAGCGGACGACAGCAAGGAGGACTGATGAGTCGTCCTCGTCGTCGTGGTCGCGATATTCACGGTGTCCTGCTGCTGGATAAGCCGCAGGGCATGTCCAGCAATGACGTACTGCAAAAAGTAAAGCGCATCTACAATGCCAACCGCGCGGGACATACCGGCGCGCTGGATCCGCTGGCGACAGGCATGCTGCCTATCTGCCTTGGTGAAGCGACGAAGTTTTCACAGTATTTGCTGGATTCTGATAAACGCTATCGTGTGGTTGCCCGTCTGGGACAACGTACGGATACCTCTGATGCCGATGGGCAAATCGTGCAGGAACGTCCGGTAACCTTCACCGCTGAGCAGCTTGCAAGCGCGCTGGAGACTTTCCGCGGCGATATCGAGCAGATCCCGTCGATGTATTCAGCGCTGAAGTATCAGGGTAAGAAGCTGTACGAATATGCGCGTCAGGGCATTGAAGTGCCGCGTGAAGCGCGTCCGATTACCGTCTATGAGCTGCTGTTTATTCGCCACGAAGGTAACGAGCTGGAGCTGGAAGTTCACTGTTCTAAAGGCACCTATATTCGCACCATCGTTGACGATCTGGGTGAGAAGCTGGGCTGCGGCGCACACGTAACGTATCTGCGTCGTCTGACGGTCAGCAAGTATCCGGTGGATCGAATGGTGACGCTGGAACATCTGCGTGAACTGGTTGAACAGGCCGAACAGCAAAATATTCCGGCGGCGCAGTTGCTTGATCCTTTGCTGATGTCAATGGACAGTCCGGCATCGGACTATCCGGTGGTTAATTTACCTTTAACATCGTCGGTTTACTTTAAAAATGGTAATCCGGTACGGACGTCAGGTGCGCCGCTGGAAGGACTGGTGCGCGTGACGGAAGGTGATGAAGGCAAGTTTATCGGCATGGGGGAAATGGACGATGAAGGTCGTGTTGCTCCCCGCCGCCTGGTGGTTGAGTATCCTGCATAGCGCTCTCTGTCTTGCGATAAAAGGGCGCTGCGAGTAGAATACTGCCGCTTAACGTCGCGTGAATTGTTTAACAATCTGCGTGGCGTATACACAAAATCATTCGAGCTGCATCAAGGCGGCAAGTCTGAGAATCCTCAGGGGCTTACTTAGGTAAGTGACTGAGGTGAGCGGACGCAGCCAACGCAGAGTCAGTTTGAAGGATAAAGTGTATACACTGGGATAGCTGAATTAGAGATCGGCATCCTTTCATTCTTAACACTTTGGAGTTTTACAATGTCTCTAAGTACTGAAGCTACCGCAAAAATCGTTTCTGAGTTTGGTCGTGATGCAAACGACACCGGTTCTACCGATGTTCAGGTTGCTCTGTTGACTGCACAGATTAACCACCTGCAGGGCCACTTTGCAGAGCACAAAAAAGATCACCACAGCCGTCGTGGTCTGCTGCGCATGGTTTCTCAGCGTCGTAAACTGCTCGACTACCTGAAACGTAAAGATGTTGCACGTTACACCGCGCTGATCGAGCGTCTGGGTCTGCGTCGCTAATTCTTTCGAGTTTCAGAAAGAGGGGGCCTTCATGGCCCCTTTTTTCCAGCAGATGGCAGCAATTCGCTGGAAACTAATGTATTGTTGCTATGAATGATCTTCCGTTGCAGAGGTTCGCGCGGCTAATGAGAGGCTTTACTCATGCTTATGGGTTAGGGTTGTCATTAGTCGCGAGGATGCGCAGAAGATCGGGTATTAACGATGGCGCAAAAATGTGCCGTCAAAAAATAGAGAAAGGATATTATTTTGCTTAATCCGATCGTTCGTAAATTCCAGTACGGTCAGCATACCGTTACGCTGGAAACCGGCATGATGGCGCGTCAGGCGACTGCCGCTGTTATGGTTAGCATGGATGACACTGCGGTATTCGTTACCGTTGTTGGCCAGAAAAAAGCGAAACCAGGCCAGGATTTCTTCCCGCTGACCGTTAACTATCAGGAGCGTACCTACGCTGCTGGCCGTATCCCGGGTAGCTTCTTCCGTCGTGAAGGCCGTCCGAGCGAAGGCGAAACCCTGATTGCGCGTCTGATTGACCGCCCGGTTCGTCCGCTGTTCCCGGAAGGCTTCGTTAACGAAGTTCAGGTTATCGCCACCGTTGTTTCCGTTAACCCGCAGGTTAACCCGGACATCGTGGCCATGATTGGTGCATCTGCTGCGCTGACGCTGTCTGGCATCCCATTCAACGGCCCGATCGGTGCTGCACGTGTTGGTTACATCAATGACCAGTACGTACTGAACCCGACTCAGGACGAACTGAAAGAAAGCAAACTGGACCTGGTGGTTGCCGGTACAGAAGCAGCCGTACTGATGGTTGAATCTGAAGCTGAACTGCTGAGCGAAGACCAGATGCTGGGCGCTGTAGTATTCGGTCACGAACAGCAGCAGGTTGTTATTCAGGCGATCAACGAGCTGGCGAAAGAAGCTGGCAAACCGCGTTGGGACTGGCAGCCAGAAGCCGTCAACGAAGCGCTGAACGCGCGCGTTGCCGCACTGGCAGAAGCTCGCCTGAGCGATGCTTACCGCATCACCGACAAACAAGAGCGTTACGCTCAGGTTGACGTGATCAAATCTGAAACCATCGCGACTCTGGTGGCTGAAGACGAAACCCTGGACGCTAACGAACTGGGTGAAATCCTGCACGCTATCGAGAAAAACGTTGTTCGCAGCCGCGTACTGGCAGGCGAGCCGCGCATCGATGGCCGTGAAAAAGACATGATCCGTGGTCTGGACGTGCGTACTGGCGTTCTGCCGCGTACCCACGGTTCCGCACTGTTCACCCGTGGCGAAACTCAGGCGCTGGTTACCGCGACCCTGGGCACCACCCGTGATGCGCAGAACCTCGACGAACTGATGGGCGAACGTACTGACAACTTCCTGTTCCACTACAACTTCCCTCCGTACTGCGTAGGTGAAACCGGTATGGTCGGTTCTCCGAAGCGTCGTGAGATTGGTCACGGTCGTCTGGCGAAACGTGGCGTACTGGCAGTGATGCCGGAACTGGATAAATTCCCGTACACCGTGCGCGTGGTTTCTGAAATCACCGAATCTAACGGTTCTTCTTCCATGGCTTCCGTATGTGGCGCTTCCCTGGCGCTGATGGACGCAGGCGTGCCGATCAAAGCCGCCGTTGCGGGTATCGCGATGGGTCTGGTGAAAGAAGGCGACAACTATGTTGTGCTGTCTGACATCCTGGGCGACGAAGACCACCTGGGCGATATGGACTTCAAAGTGGCGGGTTCCCGCGACGGTATCTCTGCACTGCAGATGGATATCAAAATTGAAGGTATCACCAAAGAGATCATGCAGGTTGCTCTGAACCAGGCTAAAGGTGCGCGTCTGCACATCCTGGGTGTGATGGAACAAGCGATCAACGCACCGCGTGGCGATATCTCTGAATTTGCTCCGCGTATCCACACCATCAAGATCAGCCCGGACAAGATCAAAGACGTTATCGGTAAAGGCGGTTCTGTTATCCGTGCTCTGACCGAAGAAACCGGCACCACCATTGAAATCGAAGATGATGGTACCGTGAAGATTGCTGCGACCGACGGCGAAAAAGCGAAATATGCTATCCGTCGTATCGAAGAGATCACCGCAGAGATCGAAGTAGGCCGTATCTACAATGGTAAAGTGACCCGTATCGTTGACTTTGGCGCATTCGTTGCCATCGGTGGCGGTAAAGAAGGTCTGGTGCACATCTCTCAGATCGCTGATAAGCGCGTTGAGAAAGTGACCGATTACCTGCAGATGGGTCAGGAAGTACCGGTCAAAGTTCTGGAAGTTGATCGCCAGGGCCGTGTACGTCTGAGCATTAAAGAAGCAACTGAGCAGTCTCAACCTGCAGGCGAACCGGAAGCTCCGGTAAGCCAACAGGGCGAGTAAGGTTGCCATTGCCCTCCGTGAAAGCGGAGGGCGTTTAACCCGGCAGGACGCCTTGTTAGCAACCGGGGAACCTGGACGTTCATTCAATCGTTGTCTTCGGGAGTGGGAAATGAAGCCTTTTTTGCGCTGGTGTTTCGTTGCGACAGCACTCACGCTGGCTGGATGCAGTAATTCCACCTGGCGTAAAAGTGAAGTCCTCGCAGTACCATTGCAACCGACTTTGCAGCAGGAAGTGATTCTGGCACGTATGGAACAAATTCTTGCCAGTCGGGCTTTAACCGATGACGAACGCGCACAGCTTTTATATGAGCGCGGAGTGTTG
The DNA here is from genome assembly GCF_014596835.2 of Citrobacter sp. C6_1. NCBI lineage: Bacteria > Pseudomonadati > Pseudomonadota > Gammaproteobacteria > Enterobacterales > Enterobacteriaceae > Citrobacter > Citrobacter sp. C6_1. The sequence goes on from NZ_CP115031.1 coordinate 543,461, forward strand.
TATGATAGTCTCGGTCTGAGGGCACTGGCGCGAAATGATTTTTCACAAGCGCTGGCAATCCGACCAGATATGCCTGAAGTATTCAATTACTTAGGTATATATTTAACGCAGGCAGGCAATTTTGATGCTGCCTATGAAGCGTTTGATTCTGTACTTGAGCTTGATCCAACTTACAACTACGCGCACTTAAATCGCGGTATCGCATTGTATTACGGCGGTCGCGACAAGTTAGCGCAAGATGATCTGCTAGCGTTTTATCAAGACGATCCCAATGATCCTTTCCGTAGTCTGTGGCTTTATCTCGCCGAGCAGAAGCTCGATGAGAAGCAGGCTAAAGAAGCGTTAAAGCAACGCTTTGAGAAATCGGATAAAGAGCAATGGGGATGGAACATTGTCGAGTTCTACCTGGGCAACATTAGCGAAGCAACGCTGATGGAACGCCTGAAGGCGGACGCAACGGATAACACCTCGCTCGCTGAGCATCTCAGTGAAACCAACTTCTATTTAGGTAAGTACTACCTAAGTCTGGGGGATTTGGACAACGCTACGGCATTGTTCAAACTGGCGGTGGCTAACAACGTTCATAACTTTGTTGAGCACCGATACGCATTGTTGGAATTATCGCTCCTGGGCCAGGACCAAGATGACCTGGCAGAATCGGACCAGCAATAGCTGACGTACACATCAGCCCGTAATCTTTTTTGATTGCCATCACCTTCACGGGTGAGGGCGTTGTTGTTCGTTAATACACCTACTTTGAGCCGGTTCACACTTTTCAATGAAAATTGCAGATCAATTTCATGATGAGTTATGTAGACTGGCCGCCATTAATTTTGAGGCACACGTACTACATGGCTGAATTCGAAACCACTTTTGCAGATCTGGGCCTGAAGGCTCCTATCCTTGAAGCCCTTAACGATCTGGGTTACGAAAAACCATCTCCAATCCAGGCAGAGTGCATTCCGCATCTGCTGGGCGGTCGCGATGTTCTGGGTATGGCCCAGACAGGTAGCGGCAAAACTGCAGCGTTCTCTTTACCGCTGCTCAACAATCTTGATCCTGAGCTGAAGGCACCTCAGATTCTGGTGCTGGCACCGACCCGCGAACTGGCGGTTCAGGTTGCAGAAGCCATGACGGATTTCTCTAAACACATGCGCGGCGTGAACGTGGTTGCCCTGTACGGCGGCCAGCGTTATGACGTGCAATTACGTGCCCTGCGTCAGGGACCACAGATCGTCGTCGGTACGCCGGGCCGTCTGCTGGATCACCTGAAGCGCGGGACTCTGGATCTCTCTAAACTGAGCGGTCTGGTACTGGACGAAGCAGACGAAATGCTGCGTATGGGCTTCATCGAAGACGTTGAAACCATCATGGCGCAGATCCCGGAAGGTCATCAGACCGCTCTGTTCTCCGCGACTATGCCGGAAGCGATTCGTCGTATTACCCGCCGCTTTATGAAAGAGCCGCAGGAAGTACGCATTCAGTCCAGCGTTACCACGCGTCCTGACATCAGCCAGAGCTACTGGACTGTCTGGGGCATGCGTAAAAATGAAGCGCTGGTGCGTTTCCTGGAAGCAGAAGATTTTGATGCGGCGATTATCTTCGTTCGTACCAAAAATGCGACCCTGGAAGTGGCAGAAGCGCTGGAGCGTAGCGGTTATAGCAGCGCTGCACTAAACGGCGACATGAACCAGTCCCTGCGTGAGCAGACTCTGGAGCGTCTGAAAGATGGCCGTCTGGACATTCTGATTGCAACCGACGTTGCGGCCCGTGGCCTGGACGTTGAGCGTATCAGCCTGGTTGTTAACTACGACATCCCGATGGATTCCGAGTCTTACGTTCACCGTATCGGCCGTACTGGTCGTGCGGGTCGCGCTGGCCGCGCGCTGCTGTTCGTTGAGAACCGCGAGCGTCGTCTGCTGCGTAACATCGAACGCACCATGAAACTGACGATTCCGGAAGTAGAACTGCCGAACGCAGACCTGCTGGGCAAACGCCGTCTGGAAAAATTCGCCGCGAAAGTACAGCAGCAGCTGGAAAGCAGCGATCTGGATCAGTATCGTGCTCTGCTGGCGAAAATGCAGCCGGAAGAAGAGCTGGATATCGAAACTCTGGCAGCCGCACTGCTGAAAATGGCTCAGGGCGAACGTCCGCTGATTCTGCCGCCAGATGCGCCGATGCGTCCGAAACGCGAATTCCGCGACCGTGACGATCGTGGTCCGCGTGACCGCAACGATCGTGGCCCGCGTAATGACCGTGGTGGTGAAGACCGTCCGCGTCGTGAACGTCGTGACGTTGGCGATATGCAGCTGTACCGCATTGAAGTGGGCCGTGATGACGGTGTTGAAGTTCGTCATATCGTTGGCGCGATTGCTAACGAAGGCGATATCAGCAGCCGTTACATCGGTAACATCAAGCTGTTTGCTTCCCACTCCACCATCGAGCTGCCGAAAGGTATGCCGGGCGACGTGCTGCAGCACTTTACCCGTACTCGCATCCTCAACAAGCCGATGAACATGCAGCTGGTTGGCGATGCAGTTCCGCACACCGGTGGTGAGCGTCGTGGCGGTGGCCGTTTCAGCGGCGAGCGTCGTGAAGGCGGTCGTGGCGAAGGTCGTAATTTCAGCGGTGAGCGTCGTGAAGGCGGTCGTGGCGATGGTCGTCGTTTCAGCGGCGAACGTCGTGAAGGCAACCGTGGTCCGCGTCGTGACGATTCTTCTGCTCCGCGCCGTGATGACTCCGCTGGTCGCCGTCGTTTCGGCGGTGACGCATAAGTTTCACTGCGTAAAGTAATATATACAGCCCCGATCTCAACAATCGGGGCTTTTTTTATTTCATTCGTACTCGTGTACTGGTACAGTGCAGCACATTGAGATGTAGTCACAATATAAATGACTGGAGAGATGGCTAAATGGCAACACTAACCACCACCCAAACGTCACCTTCGCTGCTCGGCGGTGTGGTGATTATCGGCGGCACCATTATTGGCGCGGGGATGTTTTCTCTGCCAGTGGTCATGTCCGGGGCGTGGTTCTTCTGGTCAATGGCGGCGCTGATCTTCACCTGGTTCTGTATGCTGCATTCCGGGCTGATGATCCTCGAAGCTAACCTCAATTACCGCATTGGTTCCAGCTTTGACACCATCACGAAAGATCTGCTGGGCAAAGGTTGGAACGTGGTGAACGGTATCTCGATCGCCTTCGTTCTCTATATTCTGACCTACGCGTATATTTCAGCGAGCGGGTCGATCCTGCATCACACCTTCTCCGAGATGTCGCTGAATGTTCCGGCGCGCGCGGCGGGTCTTGGCTTTGCGTTGCTGGTGGCATTTGTGGTGTGGTTAAGCACCAAAGCGGTTAGCCGCATGACGGCGATTGTGCTGGGCGCGAAGGTGATTACCTTTTTCCTGACCTTCGGCAGTCTGCTGGGACATGTTACGCCCACGACGCTGTTTAACGTGGCGCAGAGCAACGCTTCGTATACGCCGTATCTGCTGATGACGCTGCCGTTTTGCCTGGCCTCATTCGGCTATCACGGTAATGTCCCAAGCCTGATGAAGTACTACGGCAAAGATCCGAAGACCATTGTTAAGTGTCTGGTGTATGGCACGCTGCTGGCGCTGGTGCTGTATACCGTATGGTTGCTGGGAACGATGGGCAACATTCCACGTCCGGAGTTTATCGGTATTGCGCAGCAGGGCGGCAACATTGATGTGTTGGTACAGGCGCTGAGCGGCGTACTGAACAGCCGCAGCCTGGATCTACTGTTAGTGGTGTTCTCCAACTTTGCGGTGGCGAGTTCATTCCTTGGCGTCACGCTCGGTCTGTTTGACTACCTGGCGGATCTGTTTGGCTTTGATGACTCGGCGATGGGGCGTTTTAAAACGGCATTGCTGACGTTTGTCCCGCCAATTGTGGGTGGCTTGCTGTGGCCGAACGGTTTCCTGTACGCCATTGGTTATGCAGGACTCGCGGCAACCATCTGGGCCGCCATTGTTCCGGCGCTGCTGGCGCGTAAATCCCGCGAGCGTTTCGGTAGCCCGAAATTCCGCGTCTGGGGTGGCAAGCCGATGATTGCGCTGATCCTGGTATTTGGTATCGGCAACGCGATTATCCATATTCTGTCGAGCTTTAATCTGTTACCGGTTTATCAGTAAAACCGTTGCCCGGTGGCGCTGCGCTTACCAGGCCTACAGTACCGTGTAGGCCGGATAAGGCGTAGCCGCCATCCGGCATAAATCGCACTACCCTAATAATTCCTGCTTCACATCCATCGCCAAATCAAACGAATGTAGTCGTGCCTGATGATCGAAAATCTGGCCGTTAACCATAATTTCATCAGCCTGGGTTTCGCGCAAAATAGCGTCGAGGCCGTGACGGACTTTCGTCTTATCGCCGACGAGCGACATGCTCAGCGCCTGTTGTACGCCGTATTGCTCAGAAGCGGACCACAGCTGATGCATATTCTCTACCGGCGGTGGTAGCTGGCCGGTTTCGCCACGACGCAGTTTCACAAACGCCTGCTGCATCGAGGTGAAAAGAAATTCGGCATCGCGATTGCTGTCGGCGGCAATGATGTTGATGCACACCATCGCGTACGGTTTTGCCAGCCGCGCTGAGGGTTTGAACTGGGTGCGATACAGGTGCAGCGCCTGATGCAGCATATCCGGAGCAAAGTGTGAGGCGAAGGCAAACGGCAGGCCAAGCTGGGCTGCCAGCTGTGCGCTGTACAGGCTGGAGCCTAATAACCAGACCGGGATCTGTTCGCCGTAGCCGGGAACCGGGCGCACATGAGGGTTAGGATCGCGTGCGTCGAACCAGTCCACCAGTTCAGCGACGTCGCGCGGGAAGTTATCGATATCACCGCTCATGTGGCGGCGCAGCGCACGCATCGTTGGCTGATCGCTCCCCGGCGCGCGGCCAAGCCCAAGATCGATGCGTCCCGGATACAGCGTATTCAGGGTACCGAACTGCTCGGCGATTACCAGCGGCGAATGGTTGGGCAGCATAACGCCACCGGAACCGAGATGCAGCGTGGTGGTATTGGCAGCCAGATAGCCAATCAGCACTGAAGTTGCGGCGCTGGCGATACCGACCATGTTGTGATGTTCTGCCAGCCAGTAGCGGTGGTAGCCGCGCTTTTCGGCCAGTCGGGCGAGATCAAGCGAGTGCGTGAAGGCCTCTTTTGCCGAAGAACCTTCAGGGATCGGCGCCAGATCCAGCACCGAGAACGGAATAGTTTTGTCAGTCATAACGGCTCACTTTGTTACCGGTTAATCTTTTAATACTGCATTAAAATTTGATTACCGTTGTTAACAAAGTGAGCTTTATGAGACTGACGGCAAAAACAATGCCCGATGGCGCTGCGCTTATCGGGCCTACGGGATCGCTATTTGTAGGCCGGATAAGGCAATTTGCCGCCATCCGGCTAGGCCTGCAGCTCCAGACCAGCCAGTCGCTTCCAGTAGCCGTTGCAGTCACTGTGGGCGGCAAGCGGTAATGGAGCACTGCCATTCTCGTTGGCACGGAAGGCGTCAAGCATGGCGAATGTCTCTGTCCCCAGCGGGGAAAGGCGCACAATATCAACCAGCCCCTGCATGGATGTCAGCTCGTTGCCGAGGTTGTAAACATAGCCGCTCATGGTCTGGATCCCGTTGAGCACAAAGACCTGCTGATTCTCCTGCGACAGCACATCGCGCCCGTTCGGGTATTTGATACAGCAGGTTTCACATTCGTCTTTTGGTCGATCTTCAGAGCGTGCGGTAAAGCAGCGGGCGGAGTATGCCAGTGGCAGATGCCCGTAGCTCAGCACCTCGACTTCAAACTGATTGCGAATACCCAACTCATCACACTGATTGAGCAGGTTTACCAGCCAGTCGCGGGACAGCTCTACCGGCATACACCAGCGCGTCATGCCATGCTTGAGCAGCAAACGCAGGGTTACCGCGTTGTAGCAGTTGAGCGCATGCCCGGCGACAAACGGCAGCTTACGCTCGGCGCACATGTTTACCACGCCGAGATCGCTGGCTTCCAGCAGGAAGTCGCCGTTTTCAACATAGCGCTTCAGTTCTCCCAGCTCAGAGGAGGCTTGCACCAGCGCCAGCGTCGACAGCACCACCTGTTTACCGCTGCCAGCGAGTGATTTCGCCATATCCAGCCAGTCACCCACTTTGGTGGCGCGGCGTTTACTGCATACCGCCTCGCCAAGATAGATAACGTCGGCCTGGCTTACGGCGGCCTGCTGATAAAAATCTTCCAGCGTTTCTTTCGGCCAGTACCACAGCACCGGCCCTAAGGAATATTTCATTGCTTCTCTCACTGCCATTTACGGTGATACGCGCCAAGCGTGGTTTGCGTGCCTTCGGACATTGAACCGAGCGTTTCCATCCACGCGTCCTGCGGGGTGTAGTTTTGCGGGTCGGCCATACAGCGGTCGATTGCCTGGCGCCACACTTTCGCTACCTGGCTGACATAGGCCGGGCTACGCTGGCGCCCTTCGATTTTTACCGAAGCAATATTGGCCGCCAGCAGTTCTGGTAGCAGCTCCAGCGTATTCAGGCTGGTGGGTTCTTCCAGTGCATGGTAGCGCTCGCCATCAACCAGATAGCGGCCTTTACACAGCGTCGGATAACCGGCGTTTTCTCCGTCCTGATAGCGATCGATCAGGACTTCGTTTAACCGTGACTCCAGTCCCTGCGGGGTCTGTTGCCAGCGCACAAAGCGAGCAGGGGAGCAGGCCCCCACCGTGTTAGGAGACTCGCCCGTCAGATAGGACGAAAGATAGCAACGGCCTTCCGCCATAATGCACAGGCTGCCAAAGGCGAACACTTCCAGGGGAACTGGCGTGACGCGAGCAAGCTGCTTCACCTGATGAATAGACAGCACGCGCGGCAACACCACGCGGGCAACGTCAAAGTTGCGATGGTAGAAATTAATCGCCTCTTCATTGGTTGCAGATGCCTGAACAGAGACATGGCGCTCAATATGCGGGTAGCGCTCTGCGGCATACTCAAGCATGGCGAGGTCGGCGAGGATCAGCGCATCCGCACCCAGTTGCGCCGCCATATCTACGGCACGTTGCCAGCGCGCGTAACCATCCGGATGCGCAAAGGTGTTAATTGCGATGTGCAGCTTACGGCGGTGCTGATGGACAAAATTCACCGCTTCCTGCAATTTTTTCTCGGTAAAATTAAGGCCGGCGAAATGACGGGCGTTGGTATCATCTTTCAGCCCGATGTAGACAGCATCAGCGCCGTTCTCGATGGCCGCCTTAAGCGCCGGGAGGTTTCCGGCAGGGCAGAGCAGCTCCATAATTTATCCTGAACGTTGCGCCATGTAGGGCGCAGAAATGTTAACGAAGAGGGATTTTAGTTAACCTTGCTGAGACAATTTTTGATTTGAGGCAGTTAAAGTCGTATTGATGACACCAATAAAGAGGTAACAATTTCGTAGCGAATTGTTGATTTATGCCGCTATGTCGTTTATTTGATATGGCAAAATAGCAGGACTATTGAAACAGGGAGTAAAGCTCGTGTTGGATAAACTGCGTTCACGCTTAGTACATTTTGGTCCTTCTCTGATGAGTGTACCGGTTAAACTGACGCCCTTTGCGCTGAAGCGCCAGGTTCTGGAACAGGTCCTGAGCTGGCAGTTTAGTCAGGCGCTGGCCGATGGGGAGCTGGAGTTTCTCGACGGTCGCTGGCTGAGCATTCATGTACGTGACATTGGCCTTAAATGGTATACCTCTGTTGAAAACGATAAACTGATCGTCAGCCAGAATGCAGATGCGGATGTCAGTTTTAGCGCCGATGCCAGCGATCTTCTGATGATCGCGGCGCGTAAGCAGGATCCGGATACGCTTTTCTTCCAACGTCGCCTGGTGATTGAAGGTGATACAGAATTAGGGCTGTATGTAAAAAATCTAATGGACGCCATCGAACTGGAGCAGATGCCTAAGGCGCTGCGCATCATGCTGATGCAGTTGGCGGATTTTGTTGAGGCGGGAATGAAAACTACGCCAGAAACCAAACAGACTTCGGTAGGTGAGCCATGCTGATTCGAGTTGAAATTCCCATTGATGCCCCTGGTATTGATGCACTGCTGCGCCGTTCGTTTGAAAGCGATGCGGAAGCTAAACTAGTACACGACCTGCGTGAAGACGGGTTCTTGACGCTGGGTCTGGTTGCTACCGATGACGAAGGTCAGGTCGTGGGTTATGTCGCGTTCAGTCCTGTCGATGTCCAGGGCGAAGATCTGCAATGGGTCGGCATGGCGCCGCTGGCGGTAGATGAAAACTACCGTGGGCAGGGTCTGGCGCGTCAACTGGTCTATGAAGGGCTCGATTCCCTGAACGAGTTTGGCTACGCCGCGGTGGTGACGCTGGGCGATCCGGCTCTGTACAGCCGTTTTGGCTTTGAGCTGGCTGCGCATCACGATCTGCATTGCCGCTGGCCAGGCACCGAAAGCGCGTTCCAGGTCCATCGCCTGGCGGATGACGCGCTGGAAGGCGTGACGGGTCTTGTGGAATACCACGATCACTTCAATCGTTTTTAAGCTCCGGGGTTTGCAGGCTGCTCAGTAGCGCCTCAAACCCTTCGCCTTCTACAAGGCGCTCTTTCTGCCGCTTGGTGAGCTGTTTGACGCGATACTCTATGCGCAGAGCCAGCGAACGATCGCCGATCTGCGCCGTAAATGCCAACGTGAGTTCCCCCTTTCCGCGTAGCGCCTTCGCACCTTTCCCACTTTGATGCTGCTTATAGCGGCGCTGCACATCGGTGGTTATACCGGTGTATAAGGCGTTGTCCGCGGTACGGATCAGGTACAGATACCAGGGTGTCATTGTCACCATCGACGTGATAATTTTCAGGCCTACAGTATAAAAGAGAACAGACATGGAAACACTGACTGCGGTGACCCGCTGGCTGGCAAAGCAGCACGTCGTGACCTGGTGCGTTCATCATGAAGGTGAATTGTGGTGCGCCAATGCGTTTTACCTGTTTGATGCGCAGAAGATGGCATTCTATGTGCTGACCGAAGATAAAACGCGCCATGCGCAGATGTCGGGGCCGCGCGCGCCGATTGCCGGCACGGTAAATGGTCAGCCCAAAACGGTCGCCCTGATTCGTGGCGTGCAGTTTAAGGGGGAGATTCGCCGCCTTGAAGGGCAGGAGAGTGAAGCCGCGCGTAACGCTTACAACCGCCGTTTCCCTGTCGCCAGAATGTTGCCAGCGCCCGTGTGGGAGATTCGACTGGATGAAGTCAAATTCACGGACAATACGCTGGGCTTCGGTAAAAAGATGCACTGGCTACGTGATCTATAGTTAAAAGAGTGATTGAAGCGTCAGGGGAAAATAAACGATGAGCCAGGTGTTAATAACCGGTGCAACGGGTCTGGTGGGTGGACATTTATTGCGGATGCTACTGAATGAACCCCGGATCAATGCCATTACGGCGCCGACGCGTCGACCGCTGGCTGATACGGTTGGCATCTATAATCCCCACGATCCGCAGCTAACCGATGCTCTGGCACAGGTTACCGATCCGGTCGATATTGTCTTTTGTTGTCTGGGAACGACCCGACGTGAAGCGGGCAGCAAAGAAGCATTTATCCACGCTGACTATACGCTGGTAGTGGATACGGCCCTGACAGGGCGTCGGCTGGGGGCACAGCATATGCTGGTGGTGAGTTCGATGGGCGCTAATGCCAATTCGCCGTTTTTTTATAACCGGGTGAAAGGTGAAATGGAGCAGGCGCTGATCGCGCAGAATTGGCCTCGGCTGACGATTGCCCGGCCTTCTATGCTACTGGGCGATCGGGATAAACAGCGGGCGAATGAAATGTTTTTAGCGCCATTATTTCGGTTGCTGCCGGGTAACTGGAAGTCGATTGAAGCGCGCGATGTGGCGCGGGCTATGCTGGCAGAGGCGCTGGCGCCTGGACCGGAGGGCGTGACGGTACTGACCTCTTCCGAGCTGCGCGAAAGGGCGAAATAAAATGCCGGATGGCGCTGACGCTTATCCGACCTACAAACGATTACGTCCTGTAGGCCGGATAAGACGCTCATGCGTCGCCATCCGGCATCAATATTATTTAATAAACGTAAAGGCCGTCGTGACGCGTTTCACGCCGCTTACCCGGCTGGCGATGTCCGCCGCCGCTTTCGCTTCGCGCTCGGTCACCAGACCCAGCAGGAAGACTTCTCCATTCTCGGTCGTGACTTTCACGTTAGAGGATTTCACCTGATCGCTGGTCAGCAACTGGGAACGTACTTTGGTGGTGATCCAGGTATCGTTGGATGCTTCGCCCAGGCCGATTGGCTGGCCCTGACGGATCTCATTAAAGACCTCAGTCGTACCTTCTACGCCCATCGCAATTTGTTTTGCCCGCGCAGACAGTTCGCTATTTGGCGACTGACCGACCAGCAGCACTTTACCCTGATACGCGCTGACGTTGATTCGCGTTTCTTTCTTGATCTGGGCATCTTTCGACAACGCCGTATTGACACGTAACTCCAGGGTTCCATCATCTACCTGGGTGCCGACACTGCGAGGGTCCGTCGCGGCTTTGGTGCCGACAGCAGCAGTTCCGACAACGGCAGCAGCGACACAGCCTTGCAGCAGCAGTGCAGCGATAATCACAGCAAGCGGCGAAAATGCCTTCATGTGTACTCCTTAATCATCCTGGTGAGGGAAAAGCGTGTTGTCGATGAGATCGCAAAGGCAGTTGACCGTTAGCATATGCATTTCCTGAACGCGGGCGCTATGGTGCGAGGGGATACGGATTTCAACATCCTGCGGCCCCAGTAATCCGGCCAGCTCTCCTCCGTCATACCCGGTCAGCGCGACGATTGTCATGTCGCGTGTCACGGCGGCTTCAACGGCTTTTACGATATCACGGCTATTACCACGCGTAGAGATTGCCAGTAGAACATCACCTGCATGTCCCAGCGCACGGACTTGTTTTGCATAAACTTCATCGTGCAGGCGATCGTTGGCAATCGCAGTTAAGACCACATTATCAGTATTTAGTGCAATCGCAGGTAAACTTGGGCGTTCTGTTTCAAAACGATTGATCATGCTGGCAGCAAAATGCTGTGCGTTGGCAGCGGACGTCCCATTACCACAACAGAGAATTTTGTTGCCATTGAGCAAGGACTGAACCAGCGTCATGGCTGCACGGGAGATCGCATCCGGAAGTGCTTCAGCCGCAGCTATCTGCGTTTGAATGCTTTCAGTAAAGCAGACTTTAATTCTATCTAACACGCTAATCCTTAAGAACCAGGCTCTGAATCTTCAACTATGAGCGGTCGTTGAACGCGTCCTTAAACCACTCAACATCATTTCCGGTGAAGGCTAACACATCGAACCGGCAATCCACAGTATCAAAACTCCCATTGTGGCGCGCAAGCCACAAGCGGGCGGTCTGTAATAATTTGTGTTGTTTGCTCCGGGTCACACTTGCCGCTGCACCGCCAAACTGGGTCGAGCGTCGAAAGCGGACTTCAACAAATACGGTGGTGTTGCCTTCACACATTATCAGGTCGATTTCGCCGCCACGCTCACGCACGTTGGCGGCGATAAAATGCAATCCCTTGCTCTGCAGCCAGTCACGCGCGGTGGATTCCCACGCGTCACCGGTCTGTTTACTTGTTAACTGGCGGGGACGACTTGTCCTTGCTGGTATTTGAGCCATGATAACTTCCTGTTAATCACACAATCCGGCGTTGCGGTTAAGGCCCCGGTGTTGCCGTTAATTTCGAAACCCTGCACCTGACGCATCTGCGAGAAGTGGTTGGCAAGCGACCAGGCATCGACGCCCATCGCGTACATACGCGCCAGCGAGTAGTCGTTACGAACCGCGCCAAGCGCTTGCTGCATGAGAGGAGCGTTAGCGCCTGCCAGCATCGGTATTTCGCTGTACTGCAGGCCTTCCATCTCCAGACGGAAATCAGGACCAGCGGTACCCTGCGCGCTGCGGGAGCTGGCGTACAGCGTCGCACCGCTCTGGCTGCCGTTACGCATGGCGATCATCGGTTTAATAAACGCAATTTCTTCCGGCGTTGCCAGAATATACACGGCATCAACACGACCGCTGCCGCCAGTGATTTGGGCATCGGTTGGCGCAGCCGGTATCGTCAGGCCGCCAATCGTCACGCCAGGTTGCGCAGGTACAGAGGACGCCATCGGGCTGCCCGTCAGGGAAATCCCCGAGCCGCCGTTGACGCCCATTTTCAGCTCGGCGGTGGAGCCGAACTTCTGCTGCAACACTACGCCGCCGCCCAGTTTTTGCCATTCCTGAGCAAAGGCATTGGCCACGCGATCGCCTAACGAACTGCGCGGGATCAGCAGCAGTGGCGTTTGTTTGCCCTGGTCGTGGATGTGACGCGCGGCATCGCGTGCTTCATCTTCTGGCGACAAAGCGAAGTAGCAGACGTTCGGCAGGTTTTTCACCGACTCCGGCTGATTAAGCGCCAGCACGTTTAATGGAGTGTTGCTTTTCATCAGCTCTTCAACATTGTTTTTCAACAGCGGACCAACCACGATGCTGGCGCCATCCTGCTGGACCTGAGTCAGGATCTGGTTCAGCGGTTGTGATGACGTGTCGTAGATTTTCAGCTCTGCGGACGGATTCGCCGGCGCGCTGGCGGTCGTTGGCTGTGCAGGCGCAGCTTCCGGCTGTGCTGGCGTCTCGTTGGTCAGATCGTTGACTGACGCCTGAGAAGGGCTGGCAACGCCGTCAGTCGTTTGCGGCTGTTCCATGGTCGTTGCAGCTGTTGTATCCACAGCAGGCGCAGCTACAGCAGGGGCCGCTACGGGTTGAGTACCCATATTTTTCGCCGCTTCAAAGCCTTGCTGAATAGTACGGCCAAATACAGCGGCCTGACCGTTCAGCGGCAGTAGCAGCGCAATTTTGCTGGTGGAGGCGGGCTTAAAGCTCTGCACGTTAACCAACTGCGTTGGCAGCATTTTTGCGCCAGGATTTTGCGGATAACGTTTCTGCCAGTCAGCAATACCGGCTTTCATCATGTCCGGATCGTTACGGTTATCGAACCAGACGCGCTGGAGATCCAGCCAGCCTTGCAGCACGTTTTCATCTGCATTGATGACCAGCGCCTGCGCTTGCTCCTGGGTCATGGATGACAGCGCCTGCCAGGTGGCATCGATGTTTTTCTGCTTAGCATTCGCGGCCAGCAGCGGTTCCTGAGCGATCAGGGCGCGCAGTAGCGTCAGTGATGGGCGACCCTGGTTGACGTCGATTTGCGCCTGCCAGTATCTGGCCTGCTGGTTTTGATCGAAATCGGCAGGAGTGAGTTTATCCAGCAGGGCCTGAGCGCCAGCGATATCTTTCTGCGCGAGCTTGATCTCGACGGCCAGCAGAGACTGCTCACGACGCTGAGTATCGCTGAGTTTCTGCGGTAGCTGGTTGAACAGCTCGGTAGCCTGCTGGCTCTTGCCTTCTTTCAGCAGTGCACGAATGGCGAGTAATTGCCAGTTGGTCTTGCTATCATCTGAGCTTTGCTGCATTTGTTGCAGATAAAAGCCGGAATCAGCCTGCGCAGTGCCCTGCATATGGGCTGCACTCTGGTCTGGCGCCTGGGTGCCACAGCCTGCGAAAATCAGTGCAGCCAGAATGACTGGCAGCGCGCGCGCGGCTTTCAAACGAGAAAATGTTGAGGGTACCATACTGTATCCAGTGATATTTTTTTACTCAATGCTCAATATTAAATCGGCAATACGGACGACACAATGAAACAACACGAATCGGCGGATAATTCTCAAGGCCAACTCTTTATTGTACCTACTCCTATAGGAAATTTGGCTGATATTACCCAACGAGCGCTCGAAGTTTTACAAGCCGTTGATTTGATTGCCGCTGAAGACACCCGTCATACCGGATTGTTGTTACAACATTTCGCGATAAACGCCCGTTTGTTTGCGTTGCACGATCACAATGAGCAACAAAAAGCGGAAACGCTGGTGGCGAAACTCAAAGAAGGGCAAAACATTGCGCTGGTTTCCGATGCCGGAACGCCGCTGATTAACGATCCTGGCTACCATCTGGTGCGCACCTGTCGCGAAGCGGGGATCCGCGTTGTTCCTCTGCCGGGCCCTTGCGCCGCCATTGCCGCGCTGAGCGCTGCTGGTCTGCCTTCAGACCGTTTTTGCTATGAAGGTTTTCTGCCTGCCAAATCGAAAGGGCGTCGTGATGCGATGAAAGCCATTGAGGCAGAGCCGCGTACGCTTATTTTTTATGAATCTACCCACCGCTTGCTGGATAGCCTGGAAGACATGGTTGCCGTCTGGGGCGAATCCCGTTACGTGGTGCTGGCGCGCGAGCTGACCAAAACCTGGGAAACCATTCACGGCGCACCGGTCGGCGAACTGCTGGCGTGGATCAAGGAAGATGAAAACCGTCGCAAAGGCGAAATGGTGCTGATTGTTGAAGGGCATAAAGCGCAAGAAGACGATCTGCCTGCCGATGCGCTGCGAACCCTGGCGCTGCTGCAGGCCGAACTGCCGCTGAAAAAGGCCGCCGCGCTGGCCGCTGAAATCCATGGCGTGAAGAAGAATGCGTTGTACAAACACGCGCTGGAACAGCAGGGAGAGTAAACGTGAGCACCTACCAACCGCCTTTTACCGTTACGCCATTGATCCTCAATCAAGTCATTGAGATTGGTGAGCTGATGGGGCATTGGGCGGCGATGGCGGGCAGGACATCTCCTCTGTTGCGTAAAGAGAACCGTATTCGTACTATCCAGGCTTCTTTAGCGATTGAGCATAATTCGTTGACGACGGATCAGGTTACAGCCCTGATGGACGGTAAGCGTATTTTGGCTCCGGCTAAAGATATACAGGAAGTCAGAAATGCGATTCTGGCCTATGAAAAAATGTCGGAGTGGAAAAGTGAAAAACTCTCCGATCTTTTACAGGCACATCAAATCCTGATGATGGGGCTTGTCGATAACCCGGGCCAATTGCGAGCCGGCAATGTCGGTGTTTACAGGGAAAAGCAGCTTATTCATATGGCCCCACCGGCTTCACAAGTTCTTCGTTTGATGAATGACTTACTGGACTGGTTAAAGACGACAGAACTTCACCCGCTTATCGCGGGTGCTGTATTCCATTATGAGTTCGAATTTATTCATCCTTTTGCCGACGGCAATGGACGGATGGGGCGATTGTGGCAGACATTAATCCTGCGTGAGTGGCGTTCAGAATTAGCCTGGTTGCCGGTGGAAACGCTGATCCACTACCAGCAGGATCGCTATTATCAGGTACTAGGAGTGTGCGATCGGCAAAGCAACTGCACGCCATTTATAGAATTTATTCTGGAAAATATTATCTCTGCTTTGCAAGAGGGATTAGGAAAATCAGCAACCCTGTCGGAAGAAATGTCGGAAGAAATGTCGGAAGAAATGTCGGAAGAAATGTCGGAAGAAATGGCGTCTGATTTACTGGATATAGAAAAACGCATTCTACGAATCTTGTCGCATCAGCCTGGTAGATCTGCCAAAAGTATCGCTGATGAGTGTGAAATCTCACCCCGAACAGTTGAACGCTATCTGAAAGCGTTGCAGCTAAAAGGTAAACTGCAACGCGTTGGCGCGACGAAAGGAGGGATGTGGCGGGTGCTGTAAATTTTATTTATCAGAGTATTGTGAGCCGTCAATCAGGCAACCCACATTGCTGTGCAGCCATAAAAATGAAGCAGGAATAGCTGTTGTAACGGTGGCGGCCAGGTATTTTTCTACCGCATCATGCTTCCCTTCACCTGCTATCAACAACAAGATCTCTTTTGCATTCAGAATGTCCTTCAACCCGAGCGTAATGCCGCGAGTTACAGGATTAGCGGCCGTTTTTAACATGTCATGATGGCGCGTTTTCTCATCAAGTACGCTGATATGGCAAAACGGTTCCAGTGACTCGGCAGGTTCATTCAACCCCAAATGACCATTTTTGCCGATTCCAAGCAGACATAAATCGAGGCCGCCCCGGCTGGCAATAATATCTGTGATGCGCTCGCACTCTTGCTCATCAATGTTTTCGGATTGAAAACCGACCAGCTGTTCTGCTCGTAAACCCAATGGTTGAACGATGTGTTGTTGCAGGAAAGATTCGCACGTTGCTGGAGAGTTCAGGGGAATGCCAACCCACTCGTCCAGTTTCACGAAAACTACCCGCTCAATATCGATCTGACGCTGGTTAATTTTCTCGACAAAGTAGCGATAGGTGAGAAGCGGCGAGCCTCCGGTTGCCAGACAGATGGTGGCATCAGGTTTCTTCTGTATCAGCGTAATTAACTGCTCGCTGGCGCGTTCGCTCAATACGTCATAATTGTCGCAGTACTGGGTATATTGCATTTATCGAGTCCTTTTGAAGGAGGATGTTGCAGGCAGCTTCATCCTCTTTTCGTTTAAAGAATGCCAAGTGCTGACGAGATAATTGACAGTACAAACGTTACGCCGATTAACAGTACTGGATGTGCTTTTTTCACCCGCAACAGGTAGTACATCAGCAGCGTGTAGCCCATAGGTAAAATATTCGGGAATACTTTATCGAAAAAATCCTGCTGTAAGGCCACGCTGTGGGTACTGTCGATCGCGAAGGAAGTTACAACATTGATATGCACATAGGAGGCGATGAGCCCACCGATAACGGTTATCCCGAGGATCGTCGCTGAGCGGGCAATCATCTGCGAGTTTTCCCGTACTTTATCGATAGCTTTAACTCCGACCGAGTAACCAACGTGCGTCCAACCGACACGTAGGAAAAAGATCATCAAATAAACGGCGAAAAACAGAATTGGCCCCAGGATGTTCCCCTGACTGGCGAAAGAGGAGCAGATCCCCGCCATAATGGGCAGCAAGGTGAACCAGAAAATGGCATCGCCGATCCCGGCGATGGGTCCAAACAATGCTACTTTCAAGCCTTTAATCGTGTCGCGATTTTCTCCCTTCTCCTCCATTGAGATTAGCAGTCCCATCAGGAAGCCTACCAGGTTCGGGTGGGTATTGATAAATTCCAAATGATCTTTCATCGCCGCGCTCAGACCGGCTTTATCATCTTTATAGATTTTTCTCAGGATCGGGAGCATCGCCCAGGTAAAACCACCTGCCTGCATCCTTTCATAGTTAAAGCTGGCCTGAAGAAGGGACGATCGAAACCCCAGGCGAGTAATGTCTTTTTTACTGATTTCAGATCCCATTGCTGTAGTCCTCTTCTTCATTGTTCTTATTGGCGACAGGCTGAGGTTGAGCCTGCTGTTTGGCTTTCGCATTGAAAAACTCATATACGGCGAAGCCTGCGCCTAATACGGCGACGGGCAAAAGGTTATTAACCTGGATGTAGCAAACGAAAAGGAAGCCAGCAATCAGGTATGGAATGTACTGTGCTTTAAACATCACGCGGAGCAACAAACCAAAACCGACTGCGGGCAAAATGCCACCGGCCACTTCAAATCCATGTGTTAACCAGGCAGGCATGGCTTTTACCAGAGACTGCATAGCGCCTTGTGCCAGATACGTACACAGGAAGGCGATGATGGCGTAAGAAGAAGCCACTATCAGCGTTGTCAGCCAGTTCAAACGTGTAAATGCGCCTGTGTTTGCTTCTTTCGCACAGCTATCTGCTTTCGCCATGAATAAAGAGAATGCTGAGTAAAAGAACAATATGACGTACTGCATCAAGAGGCTGAAAGGTAAGCCAAGACCGATAGCTGTTTTAGCATCCACACCGGTAGACCATGCGATCACCGTGGTCATTAAACCGGCCATGATGGGGTTCGGCGGCTGTACACCACCTGCGGGTGTCAAACCGGCAAAGGCCAGTTCTGTCAGACCACCCGTTATCAGGCCAATATGAATATCGCCGAGAATAGCGCCGGTTAGAGTACATACAATGATTGGCCGAAATAAAAACAAGGCTTCCAGCCAAAAATCTATTCCAAGGAAGAAGACTAATGCAGCCAGGGATATGCCCTGAAGTAGTGTTATTTCATGCATGTCGGATACCTCAAATAAATAAATCCTTTTATTATGAAAAATCTGATTTATCCCTTACTCAGGGATCTGTTCTTTTTGATCGCCAGGGACATCCTGAATAAAAATATTAACGCCTTGTTTCTTAATAAATTGAAGATTTTCAAGATCCTGATCGTTAACGTAAACTTTGCTACTGATCTGCTTTTTACCTTCTGAAAAATGCATATTGCCTACATTGACATCCTTCAGCGTAATGCCTCCTTCAAGCAGTTTTCTGACCGTTTGTGGTGTTCGGCAAATCAGGAATATTTTCTGGTGTGGTGCGGCCTTACCGATAACGTTGATGGTTTTTTCTATAGAAAAGAAACGGATGCCAAAGCCATAGGTTTCAGCGGTGATGCCCATTAATTTCTGCTGGATCTCATCCTGAGCAACGTCATCATCAACAACGACTAACAGGTTAGCTCCAATTGTTGATGTCCATGTCACGCCAACCTGTCCATGGACTAATCTGTTATCAATGCGGGTTAATAGAATATTTGGACTGCTCATACTTAAATCCTCACCATAAAAAGATTGAATGACATAGATGATTGAAATATATTATTTTTGCAGCATTGAATTCATAAATTTATTCAGCATGATTTAAAAATCATACCTCTATTTTATTTGAACAATGAGCACTACCTGACATTACGCAGATAGCACTCGTGAATAAAAATTGAAATCTAACGACGGTCACGATAATTCGCAGGTAGCCATCAATTTATTTGCCGAGCCACATACATTGATTTTGCTGCGCACCACTTCTTTCATTGCATCCATACCAACCCGCATGTAGTAGCGAGGATCGTTGCCCTGCGGATTTTCTGCAAACCATGCTTTGACCGCGTCGGCAAAGGCAATTTTCAGCTCCGTGGCGACGTTAACTTTGCACACACCAAGCTCGATCGTGCGGCGAACGTATTCGTCAGGGACATCGCTTGCGCCATGCAGCACCAGCGGAATATCCACCACTTCACGAATTTCACCCAGGCGCTGGAAATCGATTTTAGGCGTTTTGGTGTACAGGCCGTGCGCAGTGCCGATGGCAACGGCAAGGCTATCTACGCCGGTACGCTCAACAAACCGTTTGGCTTCTAGTGGGTCGGTGAGGAAGGCGCTTTCAGCATCCACGCTCATGTCATCTTCAACACCACCGAGGCGACCTAACTCTGCTTCCACGCTGCAATCTTTGGCATGGCAAAAATCGACGACAGATTTCACCAGCTTTACGTTTTCTTCAAACGGGAAGTGGCTACCGTCGATCATTGCGCTACGAACGCCAGCATTCACTTTGCGGCGGATATCGTCCAGCGACTCATGATGATCGAGATGTAACGCCAGCGGCATGTCGTAGCTGGTGGAATACGCGCTGCACAGCGCATAGATCTCTTCCAGTGCAATATGCTTAAAGGTGCCAGGCGTTCCGGCGAGGATCACTGGCGATCGCATTTCATGGCACACCTCAAGGATTGCCTGGATCGTCTCGGCGTTGTGGATGTTGAAGGCGGGTACGGCGTAGCCCTTTTTTTGCGCATCCAGCAGAAGGTATTTTGTGGAAATGATGCTCATAAAACGATCCTCTTAGGCGTTCCAGGGGTGAATAACAACGCCCTGTACAACACGGTTCACTGTGCCACTGGCGGAAGGTGTATCCGGCGTATTACCGATATTGATGGATTGCGTCAAAGCAAAGACCTGGGCGTAGATCAGGAAGCAGAACGCCAATTCCATATCGATGAAAGAGCGTGCTGGCGGCAGCAAAATATGTGGACCCGCTTCAATCACCTCATGGGTTTGTGCGGCAATCGCGACCACCCGCAGCGCCTGCCGATCGCGGCGTAATTCTGCCAGCAAATCGAGATCGTATTGACGTGTATAGGGATGACTGGAAACAAAGACCACGACCAGCGTTTCGTTATCAACCAGCGACTTTGGACCGTGACGAAAACCGGTCGGGGAGTCATAGAATGCAGCCAGTTTGCCCGCTGTCAGCTCCAGGACTTTCAGTGCCGATTCTCGCGCAGCTCCCTGTAATCCACCGCTACCGAGGTAGACGATCCGTTTCCAGGGCTCATTGCCAAACACACCGTCGCTGAAATCGCCAAGTGAAGTCAGGATCGCCTGGCACCGATCGGCCACATCGCGGAAGGTCTGACTGCTGATTTTCTCCGGGGCGAATACTGCCAGACAGCTGGCCATCATGGTGGTAACGCTGCTGGTCATGGCAAAACCGCGGTCATGTGTTTCAGCGGGCATTAACAGAGCAAAAGCGTTGTCGCTTGCGACTGCGTTTTGATACAGGCTACCTGCTTCGTTGCAGGTGATTGGCAGGTGATAGCACTCAGGTACAAACTGATTAGCCAGCTCCACTGCCGCAACGCTTTCCGGGCTGTTACCTGAGCGAGCGAAAGAGACTAGCAACAGCGGATGTGAGGGATTCAGATAATCCATCGGATTGGTCACCAGGTCGGTGGTCGGCACAGCGCTGATGTTTTTTCCGGTATAGCTTGCCAGCCAGGGGGCAATGATGTCGCCAATGAATGCTGAGGTTCCGGCCCCGGTCAGTACGATCCGCAGATCGTTTTTGCGCAGCAATGGCGCGAGAAAGTTGTCAATGGCAGATCGAATGTTGTCGATATTGGTGAGGGAGCGGATCCAACTGGCTGGCTGTTGACGGATCTCTTCTTCGGTCCAGGTGCCTGTTACCGCAGTAACAGGGGTATAGGTTTCTGGCATAACTTAAGTCCTTAGTCTCGTAAATTCCACATAAGACGCTGGCGAAAATGTCGCTATCTTTCGTTTCGTTTCACTTGTTCATCTTGTCGATTGATTAAAATCTATAGAAAAGAAATCGAAAGATCAATAATCCAAAATGAAATAAAACGAAAATTGTGATCGTTAGAACGAAGGTTGCAGTTATCTTATTGATCTATAATGAAGAGATTGATTGCAATATGGATCGGTATTTCCACAAACGAAAGGAAAAGAAAGGCCTTGCGATCGAAGACCGCAGGCCAACAGGAGATAAAATGAAAGGTCTAAAGGGGGGGAACCTGACCCTGAATCCAGATCTGTTGTAAATGCAGCCCGCTATTAAGCGCGATCGTGTCGGCACGTTTGCCCACCGCTAATGATCCCATCAGACGATCAATACCCAACAGACGCGCAGGGTGGAGTGAGGCCATATGAATTGCCGCTTCTGCCGTTATCCCGGTGAGTTCGACCATATTACGTACGGCCGCATCAACCGAAAGCGTACTACCCGCCAGGCCTCCAGAGGCGGTTCGTACAATACCACTACACATTTCCACTTCCTCGCCACAGAGCGTATAGCGACCATCTGGCATTCCAGCAGCCTGCATGGCATCGGTGATCAGCACCAGTCTGTTTTTTGCGCAACAGCAGCATAGCTTCATGGCTGCCGGGTGGACATGGTGCCCGTCAGCGATAAGCTCCAGCCAGGCGCGTGGATCTGTTAACCCAGCGCCAACCATTCCTGGCTCCCGGTGATGTAAGCCGGTCATCCCGTTGTAGCAGTGCACTAACCCGTCTGCACCGGCATCGAAGGCCGCGCGGGTTTGTTCCCAGGTGGCTGCGCTATGACCCAGCATAACCCTTACGTTGTGTTGCTTAAGATGCGCAATTGCTTGTAATGCACCTGGTTTTTCTGGTGCCAGTGCAACGACGCGTAATGTTTGCCTGGAAATTGCAATCAGTTCATCCAGTTCACTGAGCTCCAGTTCCCTGAAAAGCTCAGGCGGATGCGCCCCTTTGTTCTGCGGCGTAAAGTACGGGCCTTCAAGATAACTGCCCAGCACCTGCGCGCCAGGTCCACCGGAATGGTAGCGATGGGCAATACGCTCCAGCGCCTTGTGAATATCCGGTAGTGGAGCGGTGACGGTGGTGGGTAGCCAGTTGGCTACCCCTTCACGTGCTTTGTGCATCGCCAGTTTATCGAGCGTATCCGGTGCCTCATCCATCACATCGACGCCCGCGCCGCCGTGTACGTGGATATCAATGTAAGCCGGACAAAGCAGCTCTGCGTCGCGGATCATAACGCCGGAGGGGATGGGCTCTATTTCTGCAATGAAGCCATCTTCAATATGTAATTGATGATCGTCCAGCCAGCCCCGTTCTGTCAGCAGGCGTCTGGCGCGCAGTAGCTGTGTCATATCCCTTCCTCAACGGGCTTTTCCTCACGACAGCGTCCCAGTTCGTCTACCAGGCTAGTTAAGCCACGATGCCCGCACTCCAGCGCCTGCAAGCGAAATGCTTCGCTGGTCAGGCCATCGCGCTCGAGCACCATTTCCAGCAGTAGTTGCAGATTGGTGCCGGTGATCACCTCAGTGCCTTGCCTTTGCATCGCTAGCGTGGAAGCGACGCGAAACGGCGTCCCGCCTAACAGGTCTGTCAGAAACACGATGTCTTGCTGCGCATCCAGTTCACTCACCGCTAGTTCAAGCTGCGAGGTGAGTAAGGCGGTGGTTGAGGTTTCCGGAAAGTCGATGGCGATGAACTGTGATTGTTCACCCAGAATCTGTTTCATCGCTTTTTCCATTCCGCTGGCAAACCCGCCATGGCCGGTCAAAATAATACCTAACATCTACAACCCCTCGTATTTACAGGAAATGACAGAACTTGCCCACGACGCCGAGCACCACGGTAATGGCGATAAGGCGCAAAGGACTCCAGCCACGACGGACCAGCCAGAACATAGTTAATGTGTAGACCAGCGGCAAAAAAGCAGGCATCAGCTTGTCTATAACATCCGTTTGCAGTTTTACAACCGCATCACCAGCCGTGATTTCCAGGGTAGTGCTCAGGCGAACATAGGTTGCTACCAACGCGCCGATCACCGTCATCCCTACGATGGATGCCGCATGTCCAACCTTTTTGGTATTAGCTTTAATCAGCGGGATGGCAGCAACGCCCATTCGATAAGCATAGTGTGCCAGTCCAAAGCGCAGACCAAGATGAACCACGTTAAACATAACAATAAAGACAACTGCGCCAAGAATAGAACCTTGCAGCGCCAGGCTGGCCCCGATACCGCCGCAAATAGGCAATAACGTTAACCAGAACATGGCATCACCGATGCCGCCAAGCGGCGCGCCGACAGCAATCTTGGTGCTTTGAATACTGTTCACATCCTGCTTGGAGCGTTCCATCGCCAGGATAATCCCGATAACAAACGTGACCAGAAAAGGGTGGGTGTTGAAGAAGCCCATATGACCTGTCATCGAACGCGCCAGGTCGCGTTTGTTGGTATGGATCTTTTTCAGTGCAGGTAACAAGCCGTACAACCATCCTGACGCCTGCATACGTTCGTAGTTAAAAGAAGCCTGTAACAGCATTGAACGCCAGGCGACACGGTTGATATCTTTTTTTGTCAGCTCGGCACCGATATTCTGGTCTTCGTAGACGTTTTCATTTGTGCCGGACAGCAGCGTTTCTTCGGTTTCGGAAACGTTTGGCAGAGTCGTTTGATTAGATGCCATCTTCGAATTCCTCTTTTTGTGCTGCAGGAGCTGTAGGTTCAGGTGATTTACGCAGAAAATCGATCAACGCCATGGCCAGTGCAGCTGCGGCAATCGCTAGCACCGGGAGTTTGAGCCAGGCTGCGGCCACAAAACCCAGAATGAAGTAAGGGATATAGACGTTTTTCATCATGATTTTCAGCAGTACGGCGAAGCCGATAGCGGGCATAATGCCGCCTGCCACACCGAGGCCATCAATCAGACGAGCTGGCAGAACATCTATAGCGGTTTTGGCATGTTCCGCACCAAAGTAAATCGGCAGGAACGCGCATAAGAAGTAGAAGATCCCCAGTGCGAGCAACGCCAGATAGTTGACCCGCTCAATCCCTGCGGTATCGGCATTCGCTGCCATGCGATCACACCGAGCCATCACCCCTGACATCACAGAGAACAGGAAGGTGATCCCCATTTGTACCGCTACGGCGAACGGTACCGCCACACCTACGGCAACTTCGGGTTTCACCCCGGTCGTTATGGCAAACGTGGTTCCTACGATAGTACCGATAATCACGTTTGGCGGCTGAGCTCCAGCCAGCGGGGCCAGACCCATCCACACCAGTTCCAGCGTACCCCCTGTCAAAATACCGGTATGCAGATCGCCCAGAATCAGGCCGACCAGTGGCCCGAGAACAACCGGGCGGTGCATGTGCGTTAACCCGTTGAACATATCCAGCCCAGCAATAAAGGCGAGAATACCCAACGCAAAAGCCTGCAACAGACTGATTTCCATTGTGAATCCCTCAGAGAAGTTTATAGAGGTCCTGGGCGGGTTCTGTTGGAACGCCCTGAACGAAGCATTCCACCCCAGCGGCTTTTAGCCCGTTGAATGCCGTAATATCGGCAGCGTCTACAGAAACCGTTTTGGCGATTTGTTGCTTGCCGTTGGCGTAGTGCATATTGCCAACGTTGATGCGGTTAACAGGAACACCGCCTTCGACCAGACGGAAGAAATCCGCAGGCGATTTGCAGACCAGCAGAATTTTCTGGCGATCGGCGGCACGGTGAATATTGTCGATCACTTTTTGTAGCGACCAGAAGCGTACGGCGATCCCTTCTGCCAGTACCATTTCCATCAGGTTTTGCTGCACGGGGTCTTCAGCCACTTCATCATTCGCGACCAGCACCAGGTTTGCCCCCGCAAACCCAACCCATTGCACACCAACCTGACCGTGAATCAGACGTTCATCAATGCGACTTAATACAATGTTTGGCATGGTATTTTTTTCTCTTTTTTGTTATGCGTTACGATCTCAAGCACGCCTGGCAGGCGCAGTGATATTGCTGCAGTATGTCCTGAATATGGTTAATGATGAGTTCTCGCGGTGTGGCGCTGAGATCTCCCTCGCGCACTTTTACGTACTGCAAGGGTAAATACTGGCTAATCAGCGGCAGGGGAATGGGGTCATCAGCCAGGTTGCGCACCAGCCGTTCGAATGCTTCATCAATCTGGCTGTCCGGCCAGTAGTAACGAACCCGATCGGAGTAGCTATATCCGCGAGCCAAACGGCGTGCATTACCATCGCCGTGATAGTGGCTCTGCCAGTACTCTGGTCGATCAAGCATTACGCTTTCCAGCACATGTCGCAGGCCTGAACAGGCTTTTGCAGGCAGTAATTCTTCTTCAATCGCGGCCAGTGAAAACAGCGCTTCGCGCAGAGCGAAGGTCAACGCGGGTCCCACTTTCAGGATAGCGAAGTGATCTATCACCAGTTGGCGCAAGGACTGTGGCGTTTGGTAATCGGTAGAATGCGCTTCAAACACCAGTGTGTCGTAGTCTTCAACCATTTTGCTGAGTGCCACAGCTTTCTGTGGTTGATAATCAATGATGTGTGTGTGGTCGAATTCAACGCCAGGTTGCACCACCAGGGCGATAATACGCGGCCAGATACCTTCCAGACCGCACTTTTCAAAGGCGTGATAGTGAGCCTGCAGCGTTGCGCGTGCGGCATCGGGCGTTGTTACCGCCAGGTCGGTTAACGTTTCGTGGGCGCCACCTGGAACCGGCACTTCTGTGCCAATTACATAGACCAGATCCGACTCGCCAAAATGTGCCATACAGGTTTCTTCGGCTACTTTTGCCAGACGCGCGGCGCGTTCCGCGACGATGTCATCTGTCAGTGGAACCGGGTCGTTAGCACACGACATACTGCAATCGAGGTGGATTTTTTTAAAACCTGCACTGACATAGCTTTTGATCAGATCGTCAGCGTTGGCCATTGCCTGTTCTGCAGGCAGATTTTGCCAACGGTTGGGCCCGAGATGGTCTCCGCCGAGAACCAGCATATCCTGAGAAAAATTAAGCGAGTCGGCTAAACGGCAGACAAAGCTGCGAAAATCGGCTGGTGTCATACCCGTATAGCCGCCAAACTGGTCAACCTGATTAGAGGTTGCTTCGATCAACAGCGGTGTATGGTTTGCATGGGCGTAGCGTATTGCGGCTTCCAGTACGATTGGATGCGCGGAACAAACGGCATAAATCCCGTTTGCCTTCCCCCGTTTATGCTGCTCGACCATTTTAGTTAGATGTTTCACTTTCCTCTCCAGGTCAGATAACTGCGACATCAATCTTTCGTTTTGTTTCATTTAATATTGCATCATGGTGTTATAAAAATAAAACGAAAGATAATGGTTTTCCGATCTGTTTCACAAAAGAAACATAATGAAAGGTTTCAGCGTAAGCTCGTTCGGTTCTTACCCGTTTGTGGGGCTTGCATTCGCGTAAAGGAAAGGCGTTAATAGGAAAAACGAAATAAAACGAAAGATTCAACTAAAGGATTTCTTATGAGTAACACCGAGTCTTCTGCAGACAAGCGCGTTATAGGCACCAGCGAAAGACGTGAGCAGATCATCCAGCGGTTACGGCAGCAGGGAAGCGTTCAGGTTAACGATCTTTCCTTATTTTTTGGCGTCTCCACGGTCACTATTCGTAACGACCTCGCTTTTCTGGAAAAGCAAGGGATTGCGGTACGCGCCTATGGTGGAGCACTGATTTGCGAAGGCAATGCGCCTGTTGTGGAGCCTTCCGTAGAAGATAAGAGCTCACTTAACACGGCGGTAAAACGTAGTATTGCCAGGGCCGCCGCAGAGTTGATAAAACCGGGGCACCGCGTGATCCTTGACTCCGGCACCACGACCTATGAAATCGCCCGTCTGATGCGCCAGCATACCAATGTCATTGCCATGACCAACGGTATGAATGTCGCCAATGCGTTACTGGAAGCCGAGGGGGTTGAACTGCTGATGACCGGCGGCCATTTGCGTCGTCAGTCGCAATCTTTTTATGGCGATCAGGCTGAGCAATCGCTACAAAATTATCACTTCGACATGCTGTTTCTTGGCGTTGATGCGATTGATTTGGAGCGTGGTGTTAGCACGCACAACGAAGATGAAGCGCGTCTTAACCGCCGAATGTGTGAAGTGGCTGAGCGTATTATCGTCGTCACCGACTCGACGAAGTTTGACCGCTCCAGTCTGCATAAGATCATTGATACACAGCGGATTGATATGATTATTGTCGATGAAGGTATTCCAGAGGAGAGTCTGGAAGGATTACGTAAGCATGGCATTGAGGTTGTTCTGGTGAGTATCTGATAAAAAAGTCGGGGAAGTTTGCGAACTTCCCCGACCTGTAATCGAATTTAACTTTCAGGAATCAGGTTACCGGTGCCGGGTTAAATACCGCCAGCTGGTTATGCAGTCCCCACTGATCTGAGAAGGTTTTCTTACGTCCGCTGGCGACGTCGAGGATAAACTCGAACAGTTTCAGCCCCACTTCTTCAATGGTTTCTTCTCCGGTAGCGATGGTGCCTGCGTTGATATCCATCAGGTCAAACCAACGATTGGCCAACTCGGTACGCGTCGCCATTTTTATCACCGGCACGGCCATCAGACCGTACGGCGTACCGCGACCAGTGGTAAAGACTTGTACGGTGATCCCGGAAGCAACCTGTTGCGTGCCGCAGACAAAATCGCTTGCCGGGGTGGCTGCGTAAATCAGGCCGCGCCTGGTTGGACGCTGACCCGGCGACAAGACTTCGACAATCGCGCTCTTGCCCGACTTTGCAATAGAACCCAGCGCTTTTTCCACCACGTTTGCCAGACCGCCTTTCTTGTTACCCGGAGAGGGGTTAGCGCTGCGGTCAGTTTTCCCCATATCGAGATAGTTGTCGTACCAGGCCATCTCTTCGAGCAGGCGCTTGCCCACCTCTTCGTTAATTGCCCGCGGGGTCAGAAGATGGATCGCATCGCGGACTTCGGTCACTTCCGAGAACATTACGGTCGCACCGCAGCGAACTAACAGGTCGGAGGCATAACCTACCGCCGGGTTGGCCGTTACGCCAGAAAACGCATCGCTGCCGCCGCATTGCATGCCGACCACCAGTTCAGATGCCGGGCAGGTTTCACGCTGGCGCTGATTGAGCTTTGCCAGGTGGCGCTCAGCGACCTGCAAAATGTCTTCTACCATGGATTTAAAACCAACGTGTTTTTCATCCTGCAGGCTGACGATGCTGGCGCTGTCGACCGGAATACTTTTTACATCGTGAGTACCCTCCAGCAGACGCTCAGGCTGGAGTTTTTCGCAGCCGAGGCCGATGACCATTACTTCACCGCCGAAGTTCGGGTTCAGCGCAATATTGTGGATTGTACGAATCGGCACGATGGCGGCTGGCGCGTTAATCGCTACGCCGCAGCCGTACAGATGATTGAGCCCGACTACGCCGTCGACATTCGGATATTTGGGCAGCAGGTCGCGCTCAATGATTTTCACTACATAGTCCACCACTCCCGCCACGCAGTGCACGCTGGTGGAGATGCCGAGCAGATTCTTGGTGCCGACGCTGCCGTCAGCATTGCGGTACCCTTCGAAGGTATACCCCTCCAGCGGCGGCAGCGGTTCCGGGACTTTGGTTGCCAGCGGTAATGTTTCCAGCGGCGGGGCTTTTGGCAGTTCAACCATCGATTCATCGATCCAGCTGCCGCGTGGGATATCGCGAACGGCATAGCCTATCACTTCGCCATAACGTACGATTTCACCGTGAACAGGAATATCCACGAGCGCCACTTTATGTCCCTGGGGAATATGTTCAATTAGCTCCAGTCCATCCGGAAAACGCGTCCCGGCTTTCAGACCATTGTCATTGACAATAATCGCCACATTATCTGTGTCGTGAACTTTAATATAAAACGCCGTTGGCGATTCTTGTCTAATTTCGATGTCGGCCATTGTCCAGTATTCTCCAACAAGTGGTGATAATAGTGTGGATATTTATATTTCGAATCTCATTATCAGTAATAAAGATTCGGTATCGTGAAATAAGAATGTCAGGAGTTTATCGTGAAAAATGTGACAATGATCACTTAAACTCAGCAAGACCGCACCAGCAGGGGTAGCAATACGTAAATGTGTGGATTAGCGCCCATGCATGTGTGCATATGCCCAAAACATTATTTTCATAACGCATGTTTAATGAGCGCTTGCACAATGATTAACGTTGCGCTGCTGATTATACTAAATCACGGTTTCATAGCGTCTGATAAATTATTATACGTTTTTATTATCGGTAATTTATCACCAGGGATATCTGCCAAATAATAATAAAAACTTTTATGTACCCGAGGTAATTAGAATGATACTGGATACAGTTGTCGAGAAAAAGAAAGGTACGCACACTCGTTATTTAATATTGCTGATAATCTTTATTGTTACAGCCGTTAACTATGCGGACCGTGCGACGTTGTCTATTGCCGGTACGGAAGTGGCGAAAGAGCTACAGCTTAGCGCCATATCAATGGGTTACATTTTTTCGGCTTTTGGCTGGGCTTATTTGCTGATGCAAATTCCCGGCGGATGGCTGCTCGACAAGTTCGGCTCGAAGAAAGTCTACACTTACAGCCTGTTCTTCTGGTCGCTGTTTACCTTTTTGCAGGGTTTTGTCGATATGTTCCCGCTGGCCTGGGCGGGTATTTCAATGTTCATCATGCGCTTTATGCTGGGCTTCTCCGAAGCGCCGTCCTTCCCGGCGAACGCCCGTATCGTGGCGGCCTGGTTCCCGACAAAAGAGCGCGGCACGGCATCCGCGATTTTTAATTCCGCACAATATTTCTCCCTGGCACTGTTTTCGCCGCTGCTGGGCTGGCTGACCTTCGCCTGGGGCTGGGAGCACGTCTTTACCGTGATGGGCGTTATCGGTTTTGTGCTCACTGGGCTGTGGGTGAAACTGATCCATAACCCGACCGAGCATCCGCGTATGTCGCAAGAAGAACTGAAGTTTATCTCTGACAACGGCGCGGTTGTGGATATGGATCACAAGAAGCCGGGCGATGCAGCATCTGGCGGTCCTAAGCTGCATTATATCAAGCAGTTGCTGACTAATCGCATGATGCTTGGGGTGTTCTTCGGACAGTATTTTATCAATACCATCACCTGGTTCTTTCTGACCTGGTTCCCGATCTACCTGGTGCAAGAAAAAGGTATGTCGATCCTGAAGGTAGGCCTGGTGGCGTCTATTCCTGCGCTGTGTGGATTTGCCGGTGGCGTGCTCGGCGGGGTGTTCTCCGATTATCTGATTAAACGCGGCTCCAGTATTACTCTGGCGCGTAAGCTGCCAATTGTGCTCGGAATGTTGCTCGCGTCGACCATTATTCTGTGTAACTACACCGATAACACCACCCTGGTTGTCGCGCTGATGGCGCTGGCGTTCTTCGGCAAAGGCTTCGGCGCGCTGGGTTGGCCGGTGATCTCCGATACCGCACCGAAAGAAATCGTCGGTCTGTGTGGTGGTGTTTTTAACGTATTTGGCAACGTCGCTTCCATCATCACCCCGCTGGTGATTGGTTATCTGGTGAGCGAGCTGCACTCATTTAATGCTGCGCTGATGTTTGTAGGGTGTTCGGCGCTGATGGCAATGGTTTGCTACCTGTTTATTGTCGGTGACATTAAACGTATGGAATTGCAGAAATAAACAAAGGTATAGGCGATGAATAACACGATTTTCCCGAATAAGTTTAAAGCGGCTCTCGCGGCGCAACAGATTCAGATTGGCTGCTGGTCTGCATTAGCCAGCCCAATCAGTACCGAGGTTTTAGGCCTGGCAGGTTTTGACTGGCTGGTGCTGGATGGCGAACACGCGCCGAACGATATCTCGACGTTTATCCCGCAATTGATGGCGCTGAAAGGCAGCGCCAGCGCGCCGGTCGTGCGTGTACCGACCAACGAGCCGGTGATTATCAAGCGTCTGCTGGATATCGGGTTTTATAACTTCCTGATCCCGTTTGTTGAGACCGAAGAAGAAGCGGTGAACGCCGTGGCGTCGACCCGCTATCCGCCGGAAGGTATTCGCGGTGTGTCCGTCTCCCATCGCGCCAATATGTTTGGCACCGTACCGGACTACTTTGCGCAGTCGAATAAGAACATCACCATCATCGTGCAGATCGAAAGTCAGCAGGGCGTTGATAACGTTGACGCCATCGCGGCGACCGAAGGCGTAGACGGTGTCTTCGTCGGCCCAAGCGATCTGGCCGCGGCGTTAGGCCATCTCGGCAATGCGTCACATCCTGATGTGCAGAAAGCTATCCAGCACATTTTTGCCCGCGCGAAAGCACATGGCAAACCAAGCGGTATTCTGGCCCCGGTAGAGGCGGATGCGCGTCGTTATCTGGAGTGGGGCGCGACCTTTGTTGCCGTTGGCAGCGACCTTGGCGTGTTCCGTTCAGCCACACAGAAACTGGCTGATTCTTTTAAGAAATAACCACCATCGACAGTAGAGAGAGATAAAGACATGACAATGAAAGTTGGTTTTATTGGCCTCGGTATCATGGGTAAACCAATGAGTAAAAACCTCCTCAAGGCAGGTTACTCGCTGGTGGTTGCTGACCGTAACCCGGAATCCATTGCACAAGTCATTGCCGCAGGTGCAGAAACCGCTGCCACGGCGAAAGCCATTGCTGAGCAGTGCGACGTGATCATCACCATGCTGCCGAACTCTCCGCACGTGAAAGAGGTGGCGCTGGGGGAAGACGGTATTATTGAAGGGGCGAAGCCGGGCACAGTGCTTATCGACATGAGTTCCATCGCGCCGTTAGCCAGTCGCGAAATCAGCGACGCGCTGAAAGCGAAAGGCGTGGATATGCTGGATGCGCCGGTAAGCGGCGGCGAACCAAAAGCGATTGATGGCACGTTGTCGGTGATGGTTGGCGGTGATAAAGCGATTTTTGACAAGTATTACGATCTGCTGAAAGCGATGGCTGGTTCGGTGGTACATACCGGTGACATTGGCGCGGGTAACGTTACTAAGTTGGCGAACCAGGTGATTGTGGCGCTGAACATTGCGGCGATGTCTGAAGCGCTGACGCTGGCGACCAAGGCGGGTGTGAACCCGGATCTGGTGTATCAGGCGATCCGAGGCGGACTGGCGGGAAGCACCGTACTGGATGCGAAAGCGCCGATGGTCATGGATCGCAACTTTAAGCCGGGTTTCCGTATTGATCTGCATATCAAAGATCTGGCGAATGCGCTGGATACCTCGCATGGGGTCGGCGCGCAGTTGCCGTTGACTGCTGCAGTCATGGAAATGATGCAGGCGCTCCGCGCAGATGGGCTGGGCACCGCCGATCATAGCGCGCTCGCATGCTACTACGAAAAACTGGCGAAAGTGGAAGTCACACGCTAACAAGAAGGGCGCGGATGTGCGCCCTGTATTTCTTGCCTTGCGCGGCACAGTCAGGCTACATAACTATGAAAATCGTAATTGCCCCAGACTCTTATAAAGAAAGTCTATCTGCCACTGAGGTCGCTCAGGCAATAGAAAAAGGATTTCGGGAAATATTTCCCGATGCGCAATATGTTTCAGTTCCGGTGGCCGACGGCGGCGAAGGAACGGTCGAAGCCATGATTGCCGCCACGCAAGGGAGTGAATATTCCGCGTGGGTGACGGGGCCGCTGGGCGAAAAAGTGAATGCCTGCTGGGGCATGTCCGGAGATGGTAAAACTGCGTTTATCGAAATGGCGGCAGCCAGCGGTCTGGCGTTAGTACCTCCTGAAAAGCGTAACCCGCTAGTCACCACGTCACGCGGTACCGGGGAATTGATTTTGCAGGCGCTGGATAGCGGGGCGCAGAGCATTATTATCGGCATTGGCGGTAGTGCAACCAACGATGGCGGCGCGGGTATGGTGCAGGCTCTGGGCGCGAAACTTTGCGACGCTAACGGGACTGAGATTGGCTACGGGGGCGGTAGTCTGATGAGCCTCAACAGCATCGACATTTCCGGTTTGGATCCGCGATTAAAAACCTGCTCCATTCGCGTGGCCTGCGATGTGACCAATCCGCTCACAGGCGATACTGGCGCATCCCGCATCTTCGGCCCGCAGAAAGGGGCGACGGAAGAACGCATTCTCGAACTGGACCGTAATCTCTCTCACTATGCCGATATCATTAAAAAATCGCTCAGGGTGGATGTGAAAGACGTGCCTGGCGCAGGAGCGGCTGGTGGTATGGGGGCCGCGTTAATGGCTTTTTTAGGCGCGGATCTGCGCAGTGGTATCGAGATTGTGACGCAGGCGCTCAATCTGGAAGAACATATTCACGATTGTACGCTGGTGGTCACCGGTGAGGGACGCATCGACAGCCAGAGTGTGCACGGCAAAGTGCCGGTGGGCGTGGCAAGCGTCGCGAAGAAATACCACAAACCGGTAATTGGTATTGGCGGCAGCCTGACGCGTGATGTGGAGGTGGTGCATCAATATGGCATCGATGCAGTGTTTAGCGTCTTGACCAGCATTAGCACGCTGGAAGAGGCCTTCCGTGGGGCATTTGATAATATTTATCGTGCTTCAAGAAACATCGCCGCCACGTTAGCGATAGGAATGCGCAGTGCGGGGTGACATTACCCCGCAAACCCTCTATACTGCGCGCCGAAGCTGACCAGACAGTCGCCGCTTCGTCGTCGTCCTCTTCGGGGGAGACGGGCGGAGGGGAGGAAAGTCCGGGCTCCATAGGGCAGGGTGCCAGGTAACGCCTGGGGGGGAAACCCACGACCAGTGCAACAGAGAGCAAACCGCCGATGGCCCACGCAAGTGGGATCAGGTAAGGGTGAAAGGGTGCGGTAAGAGCGCACCGCGCGGCTGGTAACAGTCCGTGGCACGGTAAACTCCACCCGGAGCAAGGCCAAATAGGGGTTCACAAGGTACGGCCCGTACTGAACCCGGGTAGGCTGCTTGAGCCAGTGAGCGATTGCTGGCCTAGATGAATGACTGTCCACGACAGAACCCGGCTTATCGGTCAGCTTCACTCTTTATAAAACCCCGCTTCGGCGGGGTTTTGCTTTGTGAGACAGAATAGATGAATGACTGTCCACGACGCTATGCTCAAAAGAACGCGGCTTATCGGTCAGCTTCACTCTTTATAGAACCCCGCTTCGGCGGGGTTTTGCTTTGTGAGGCGTAGCTCACAGGAAGTCATCGTTCTGTCCGTTGTAACATAAATTATGTTCCCTCTTTTGAATCACACCCTTCTACTTTATCCATATCAGAAATGCCCGTTTTTGGCGTAATAAACAGGACATCTTTAAATTACTCATAATTATTAACATTAAAACAAAGCCATCAACAAAAAATTACATTATTAATAAATGATCGTCGTGATTTTTTCCTGATTATTTTAGTGTCGCCTTTTATTTATTCAGGTCGAATAAAAGGGGACAGAGTCAATTACTAATAAAATGGTTAAAAAGTGAGCGAAAAAACAGCTCAAAAAAAATTGATTCATTATTATTTTTGATTGTTGTCACAATAATGGACATTTCTATTCATAACAATGACCCACGAATTCAGTACGAATTTCCACTTATTGCAAAATTTTAAATTAATAGGAAACCATTATGGGAACAGTAAGCTCAGGCTCTGCTCATAAAATGGGAGTCATTGCCCTAACGTTAGTGACCGCATCAAATATGATGGGGTCTGGCGTATTTATGTTGCCAACTAATCTCGCAGGCATAGGCTCCATCTCAATATGGGGATGGGTATTTACCATCATCGGCGTTATTGCACTGGCATTAGTTTTTGCTAAAACTAGTTTAATTACACCTCGTACCGGCGGTATCGTTGCTTATGCCAGTGATGCCTTTGGCCCATTCATTGGGTTTCAGACAACAATGTGCTATTGGATCAGCGCATGGGTAGGTAACGTTGCATTATTGGTCGCAGGTGTCGGCTATCTCAGTTTCTTTTTCCCAGAGCTTAAAAATCCAACTTACGGTTGTATTGCCGCAATTATTATTCTGTGGGCATTTGTTTTCCTTGCTAGTTTTGGTGCCAAAGTTGCGGGGCGGGCACAATCCTTTACCGCAACTTGCGGGTTAATCGTAATATTAGGTGTAGGATTTATTGGGTGGTTCTGGTTTAACCCGTCGCTCTATACTGAAGTTTATAATGGAACGGGTCATAGTGATTCCTCGGCAATTATTTCTGCAGCGTCGATTGCGCTATGGGGCTTCCTTGGTATTGAATCTGCAGTCGTTTCTACCGGTCAGGTCGAAGATCCTGAACGCACGGTTCCTCGGGCTACCGTTATGGGGTTATTAATCGCTTCCGTATGCTATGTTGGTAGCTGCACCGTTATTATGGGGTTGGTACCACATAATGTTCTGGTAGATTCAGCTGCACCTTTTGCTGATGCCGCACGCTATATGTTCGGTAATACGGCAGGGAACATTGCTTCCGCACTGAGCATCATTGCCTGCTTTGGCTCAATTTCAGGTTGGCTGATACTTCAGTCAGAAGGCCCGCGCGCAGGTGCTCAACAAGGACTTTTCCCGAAATTCTTTGAAGAAACCAACAAGCAAGATGTCCCGATGAAAAGCCTCATTTTCACCGGTGTATTAATGAGTATTGTCTTGCTTCTGACGGCATCTCCGAATCTGGCGAAACAATTCCAGGCTGTAATTTTAATGTCGGTATTTGCTTCACTTCTGCCATATATGTACGCCCTGATTTCGCTTCCAATTATTCTTGTTTCGAAGAAAGCCAATCGTGGAAGATCGTTTATGTTTTACTGCACGTTGGTTGTTATTGGCATGATTTACTGCATTTTTGCTTTGCTTGGTTCTGGCAGCGACTCCATATTCTGGGGCATCTTGATGATGATGGTAACCATTCCATTGTTCTCTTTTGTTGCTGCCGGGCGTAGTAAGAAAGGTCAGGATATTCTTTATTTAGATAAACGTATCTAAACGTATCCAACTGTATTGGTTTTATCCACGGGAGTTTAAAATGACATTATCTATTGTCGATCAGAATAAGCTCGATGCTTTTTGGTCATATTGCGTAAAAAATCAGTATTTTAATATAGGCTATCCGGAGTCAGCCGACTTCGATTACACTATACTGGAACGGTTTATGCGTTTCTCCATAAATAATTGTGGTGATTGGGGAGAGTATTGTAATTATTTGCTGAACTCGTTTGATTTTGAAAAAGAAGTAATGGAGTATTTCGCCAGAATTTTCAAAATCCCATTTGAAGAAAGTTGGGGCTACGTTACCAATGGGGGAACTGAAGGTAATATGTTTGGCTGCTATCTGGGGCGTGAACTGTTTCCAGAAGGTACGCTTTATTACTCGAAAGATACTCATTATTCCGTTGCAAAAATTGTTAAGTTGTTGCGCATTAAATCAAGTCTGGTGGAATCACAGCCGAATGGTGAGATGGACTATGATGATTTGATTCGTAAAATTCAACGCGATAACGAAGAACATCCGATTATTTTTGCAAATATCGGCACAACCGTTCGTGGCGCTATTGATAATATTGCTGAGATCCAACAACGGATTGGTCAACTGGGTATCAAACGTGACGATTATTATCTACACGCTGATGCTGCGTTGAGCGGTATGATTTTGCCATTTGTCAACGATCCGCAACCTTTTAACTTCGCTGATGGTATTGATTCTATTGGCGTTTCCGGCCACAAAATGATTGGTTCGCCTATTCCCTGCGGCATCGTGGTAGCGAAAAGGAAAAACGTTGACCGGATTTCTGTCGAAATTGATTACATCTCTGCACACGATAAAACCATTTCTGGTTCTCGTAACGGCCATACACCGCTAATGATGTGGGAAGCTATTCGCAGCCATTCCTGGAGCGACTGGCAACGCCGCATTGAACATAGCCTGAATATGGCACAGTACGCAGTCGATCGCTTACAGGCTGCTGGTATTGATGCATGGCGCAATAAAAACTCAATTACCGTGGTTTTCCCTTGCCCGTCAGAAGCAGTCTGGAAGAAACACTGTCTGGCCACTTCCGGTGACATCGCTCACCTGATTACCACTGCGCACCACCTTGACTCCAGCAAGATTGATGAGCTGATTGACGATGTGATTGCTGACCTGAACCAGCAGGCCGCATGAAGAAAGGGCAGTGATAATCATCACTGCCCTCAGGGGCGGCGCAACCGATGCCGAGACCAATCAATATCGGTTGCGTCTATCAGGCTCTGTTCTTACAGAGCCTTCAACGAGATTACCGCTTTACCGATGGGTTGTAACGACAAACTTTGGCCCAGGACATGCGCGGGGGAAGTCCCGTTCATCTCACCATGATCTATTAAATGAGGACTGGCATGGATAAATGTTGCGCGAAAACAAACCAAATGGGCCTGCTTGCGCTGACCATGATGACAGCATCAAATATGATGGGTAGCGGTGTGTTTATGCTGCCTGCCACGCTTGCGAGAATAGGTTCAATCTCTGTCTGGGGGTGGGGACTTGCGTTTTTAGCGATTGCTGCCCTGGCACTCATTTTCTGCAAAATGAGTGAGTTATTTCCGCGCAATGGCGGCATCATAGCCAGTATTACTGCCAGCTTTGGCCCCTTTATCGGCCTACAAATGACATTGTTCTATTGGTTGTCAACGTGGATTGGCAACTGCGCGCTGCTGTTAGCCGGCGTGGGATATCTCTCTTTCTTCTTCCCGGTATTACACAACCCATTTTATGGCACGACGGCATGCATTGTGCTGCTTTGGTGCTCTGTTCTTTGGGGATTACGTGGAGCGAAACGGGTTGGCTATATGCAAATGTTCACGGGCAGCTGCATGGTGCTGGTGATCCTCAGCATCGGCGTCATGGGCTGGGGACATTTTGACGTTGCGCGTTATCAGGCTGCCTGGAATCTTAGTGGCGTCAGTGATCATCAGGCAATTATTAACGCGGCAACCATCTCATTATGGGGTTTTCTGGGTATTGAATCTGCATCTGTCTCGTTTAGCCAAGTGAAAAACCCACGCCGCACAATACCGCTGGCCACCTTGTTAGGGTTGGGGCTCGCTGGGTTATGTTATGCCAGTTCAACCAATGTCATGATGGGGCTACTCCCCCATGATGTGCTGATGAACTCCTCCTCTCCTTTTGCCGACAGCGCAAAAGCAATGTGGGGAAGTACGGTTGGAGCGATTATTTCAGCCATGGTTGTTATCGCTTGCCTCGGTGCGATGCCTGGTTGGCAAATCCTGCAAACGGAAGTGCCCAGGGCTGCGGCGGAAGATAATTTACTCCCTGCTTTTTTTGCCCGTACTAACCGCCATGGTGTTCCCTGGTGTGGGTTGGTTTTTACTGCAGCGCTGATGACTGCACTTCTGCTATTCACATTGTCGCCAAATCTGCAGAACCAGTTCCAGAGCGTGATTACATTGGCCATCTCTGCCAGCTTACTCCCCTATGCATTTGCTGCAGTATCACTGCCGGTCATGATGGTTGTTCATCGCCGGGGAGGAGATGCCAGTTTCTGGAGTTATTGCTGCCTCAGTCTGGTTGCGTTGAGCTTTATTGCGCTGGCGTTAATGACAGAGAGTGCCTCTACCGTGGTATGGGGAATTATTTTACAGATGATCACCATCCCTCTTTACCTTCTTTATGTTGCCCGACGCCATCGCCTGAACAAGGGTGTCCCGCAGCACAATTTGACTGAACAATATTTTTCTTTATTAAGCAAGGAGTTGTCATGAGCAAAATTCAGGCCATACGAGGTATGCGCGATGTGCTGCCTGACGAAACACCTATGTGGCAGTGGCTGGAGCGTAAATTTCATCAAATGGCGTTTCGTTATGGATACCAGGAAATGCGTCTGCCGCTCCTGGAACCCGTTGCGCTCTTTGAACGTGCGGTGGGTGAAGCGACTGATATCGTCTCAAAAGAAATGTACGACTTTACCGATAAAAGCGGTGAGCATATTACCTTGCGTCCGGAAGGAACCAGCGGATGTATGCGTGCGGTCCTGGAAAATAACATGTGTTACAACAAGTCAC
The DNA here is from genome assembly GCF_014596835.2 of Citrobacter sp. C6_1. Lineage (NCBI taxonomy): Bacteria > Pseudomonadati > Pseudomonadota > Gammaproteobacteria > Enterobacterales > Enterobacteriaceae > Citrobacter > Citrobacter sp. C6_1. Next base: position 582,323 of record NZ_CP115031.1, read on the forward strand.
AGCGTTTGTGGTATCAGGGACCGATGTTTCGTTACGAGCGTCCGCAAAAAGGGCGGTTACGCCAGTTCACGCAGTTTGGCGTCGAAGCCTTCGGAATGTCCGGTGCCGATGTTGATGCTGAACTGATCTTTATGGTGCGCGATCTATTTGAAGATTTAGGCATATCACAGAACGTCAGGCTGGAAATTAACTCATTAGGGACACCGGAAGAACGCCAGGCACATCGCAGGGAACTGGTGAGTTGGTTCACTCAACATAGAGACTTGTTGGACGAAGACAGCATCAAGCGTCTGGACGTAAACCCTCTGCGTATCCTCGATAGTAAAAACCCTGAAATGCAAGAAATGATAGAGAACGCACCTCGTTTACTGGATTTTTTGGCGGATGATTCACAGCGGCATTTCAATACGTTGCGGACTCTGCTGGACAATGCCGATATAACCTATCACATTAACCCACGCTTGGTGCGCGGGCTGGATTACTATTCACGCACTGTTTTTGAATGGATTACCGATGACTTAGGTTCTCAGGGGACAGTCTGCGGTGGTGGTCGTTATGATGGCCTGGCTGAGTTATTTAATGGTAAGAAATTGCCCGCCTGTGGGTTTGCCATAGGTATCGAACGATTGTTGCTTCTGCTGCAGACTGTTTATGACGGCCTGAATCCTCAGTGGCAATTCCATCCTGACGTTGTGATTACCAGCGAGCTGGAAGATGGGGGCGTACAGGTGCAAGTGCTGGCTTGCGTGCTTCGTCGAGACTTGCCTGGTTTACGTGTCCTCACTGATTGTAGCGGTACCAAACTTAAACGACAGCATCAAAATGCCCTTAAGAGTGGTTGTCGTTTTATTCTGACCATTAATGCTGATCAACAAATTCGTCTTTGGGATTTACAAAATAACCAGCAAAATTTACTAGCGATTCAAGATATTGCATTACGACTTGATGAGCTTAACCAGAAATAAGTGAACTGGGCTATCAAAAGGGCATCTTGTTGTCTTTTGGTAGCTCCTGTAAGATTCTTTAGAAATCTTAATATATTAACAGACGTGGCTTATGTACTAATAAAAACACTATTTAGCCAACTTAAATATTATTCAAACATTATTCCTATGCCACGAAAAAACCGATTATTTATCGATGGAATTCCTCACCTCGTGCAATTGTGCGGGCATAATGATGAAACTATTTTTAAAGGTGAAGAAGATTACCAGTATTTTTATCAATGCATTGATGCTGCAATGAGTATCTATGCGATAAGATTATATGCGTATTCACTTTCATCAAAGAAAATATTTTTATTTCTGTCCGCTCCTGATAAAGAATGCCTCGGGCGTTTTATGCAATATATCGCCAAAGGTTACACCCACTACTTCAACCACCGTCACCAACGCCATGGTACGCTTTGGGATAGTCGATACAATTGCTGCCCCGTCGAACCCAACGCCTATTTCTTACTGACAAAAAAATACGTTGAATGCCATTGCGTGGATGAAACACCTCATCATAGTTTTGCTGATTCCCCTGAAGTGCGGATCACTCCCCATGAAGAGTATCTGCGCCTCGGAGAAAATGCGGCGCAGCGTTCAGGTGCCTACCAGCGCTTTTGCCTGGGTATGATTGTTCCAGCAGTCATTACGCGTATTGAGTCATCACTGGTGCAAAACTGCCTACTGGCAACGACACCTTACTCTCAGTCGCTGGAAGAAAAATATCAGCGGAATCTGCGGCCACGAAAAAGTGGTCGTCCACGTAAGCATTACCAGAACCCCGCCGCGGACTGGGAGTGGCTGGAAAAAAAAGCGGAGTATTTATTGCAGCAGTATTGCTACAAGGAGATCCGCATGCCGCTTCTTGAAAGGCTGAAAGAAAACGCTACGAGGTCTTTTTCCGGTGAAAGTGATGAGCTAATGCTTAATCATCAGGCGTTATTTCGTGGTGATGGAACGATGGGATGTCTACGGCTTTTATCGCAATATCAGAATTTACAAATTGGCACACGATTATGGTATCAGGGGGCAATGTTCCGCCGTCAGAACCAACAGAACATCAGCCAATTTCATCAATTGGGCGTGGAAGCGTTTGGCTATCCAGATATTGGCATTGAGATTGAACTTATTTCCTTACAGTACGATTTTTTCAAATCGCTACAACTGTTGCCGTTTGTCGAACTCAAAGTCAATACATTAGGCAATGCCGAGGAGTTCACTCAATTTCGCCGTCACTTGCAGCAATACTATCAGCCGCTGGCATCACTGCTTAATTCCAGGCAGTTAGCTTGCCTGGAGCAACATCCTGAGCGTTTACTGAGTGATAAAGATAATTTGATGCTGCGGCTGGCAGAAAAAGCGCCGCAACTTGAAGCATGCCTGTCATTACAATCCCGTCAGCGTTTTACGCATCTTTGCGACTCATTGACTGCACTGAATATCCCTTTTACCCACGATAAAAATCTCTTCCCCGTAAATGACTATAACGACCAGCTTTTCGAATGGTATGCGGATTCTTTGCATCACAATAAATTACTATGTCGGGGCGGGCGTTACGACAACAGCGCCAGTCGGCTAATTGGGCATCCTGTCTCTGCATGTGGCTTCGCTTTCATGCTGGAACCGATTATGCAGTTGCTCACCGTGACGAAAAAAAACAGCGATTACGCTAAGCATGTCGATGTTGTCATCATACCCAGCCAGGAACGGGCACGGGATCAGGCAATACTGCTTGGCCGCCGGCTCAGGCGTAATTTCCCGCATTTAAGCATTGTCAATGACTGCTCCACGCTACGCTTATCGACCCGGCAGAAGAACGCGCAACGCCAGGGAGCACGTTTTATTTTGCTTATAGACGGTAGCGACAATGAGGTCACTTTTTGTGATGAAGAAAACCATTGCTGGGTGCAAATCCCCCTTCATGAAGTGACAGCGCATTTAAGTATGGCATTAATGATGTAACCTGGTGGCTCGCAATGAGAAGTGGCCTTCCCTTTATTGAAGGAGATAACCTTCTTTATCTGGCAACAGGTACTGGTGGATATTTCCTGTTTTGTGATGGCCAACACAAAACGCTGTGCGATACGTTTTTATCGAGAATAAATGAACGTAATCGATCGCCATCACAAAATTACTCGCTGGTAAATCGTACAAAATCAGTGTTAATGTAATGTTGCATATGATGATTTTATGTATTATTTGATTTAAATATTAATGAATGCAATGTTTCTTTACAAACAAATAAGGCGAAAAAATGTGATGCATGGCGTTATTTATTCATGGTTACAATTAAAATATAATTAAATTTGATAAGTTGCTTATTAAATTTAAGCATCATTTTGCCGTATAATTGTTCTGTAATTGATTGAAATATAGCCTTTCACGATTTTTGGAAATAGCGGGAAAAGCAGGTGTGTTATTGCCATAAAATTCTGTTATCCCCCCATCTTTTTTTGATTAAAGTCAGGTTAAAGTGAGATCGTGTTTTTATAATTTATTGATTATAAAGAATTTTATTGTTTAATAATACTCTTACAAAATGTAAGTGAAGGGGATTTGTGAGTGGTCGCACATATCCTCGATTGCTTAATTTGGTACACTTCCTGCCGTCAACAAAGTAATTAACGCAGGTCGATATGAATACTATTACTCTCCCTAAAACACAGCATTTAGTGGTCTTTCAGGAAGTCATTAGAAGTGGTTCTATCGGCTCGGCTGCAAAAGAATTAGGTTTAACTCAACCCGCTGTCAGCAAAATCATTAACGATGTTGAGGCTTATTTTGGCATTGAGTTAGTCGTACGTAAAAATACCGGTGTGACATTGACCCAGGCAGGTCAGGTGATGCTTTCATGGTCTGAATCCATTACCCGCGAAATGAAAAACATGGTTGATGAGATGAACAGCATGACCAGCAACGCGATCGTTGATGTGTCGTTTGGCTTCCCTTCACTGATCGCCTTTACCATCATGTCCGGCATGATAAAAAAATTCAAAGAGGTGTTCCCGAAAGCGCAGGTTTCCATGTATGAGGCCCAGCTCTCCTCTTTCTTACCTGCGGTACGCGATGGGCGTCTGGATTTCGCCATTGGTACGCTAAGTGATGAGATGAAACTGCAGGATCTCCATGTTGAGCCGCTTTTTGAGTCAGAGTTTATTCTGGTGGCCAGTAAGTCCCGAACATGCACCGGCATCACCACACTGAGCGCGTTGAAAAACGAACAGTGGGTGTTGCCACAAACGAATATGGGTTACTACAGCGAACTTCTCACCACGTTACAAAATAATGGCATCAGCAGTGAAAACATCGTTAAAACAGACTCCGTTGTCACGATTTATAATCTTGTTCTCAATGCTGATTTCTTAACAGTAATTCCCTGTGATATGACCGCTCCATTTGGTTCAGACCAGTTTATTACTATCCCGGTAGAAGAAGCCTTACCGGTTGCACGTTATGCCGCCGTTTGGTCTAAAAATTATCGAATAAAAAAAGCAGCATCTATTTTGGTTGAATTAGCCAAAGAATATTCATCATATAATTCTTGTAGGCGAAAGCAATTAATTGAAATTGATTAAAGGTTGAACTTGTTTTAATGCAAAATTAACGCCATCGATCTATATCAGACGTTGGTCACGGCTATCTATTTACTTTAATACCCAGGTAAGAGGTTCTAATGCACATTACATACGATCTCCCAGTTGCAATTGAAGATATCCTCGAAGCGAAAAAAAGACTGGCGGGGAAAATTTATAAAACGGGAATGCCTCGCTCTAACTATTTTAGTGAACGTTGCAAAGGGGAAATTTTCCTCAAGTTTGAAAACATGCAGCGTACCGGTTCATTTAAAATCCGTGGCGCTTTTAACAAGCTCAGTTCATTAACTGAAGCAGAAAGAATGAAGGGCGTGGTGGCTTGCTCTGCGGGTAACCATGCGCAAGGGGTTTCTCTCTCCTGCGCTATGCTCGGTATCGATGGCAAAGTGGTGATGCCAAAAGGCGCGCCGAAGTCAAAAGTGGCGGCAACCTGCGATTATTCCGCAGAAGTTGTGCTGCACGGCGACAACTTCAACGACACCATCGCGAAGGTTAGCGAGATTGTGGAAACGGAAGGCCGTATCTTTATTCCGCCATACGATGATCCAAAAGTGATTGCTGGCCAGGGAACGATTGGCCTGGAAATTTTAGAAGATCTGTACGATGTCGATAACGTGATTGTACCAATTGGCGGTGGTGGACTGATTGCGGGTGTTGCCGTAGCAATTAAATCTATCAACCCAACAATTAGAATTATTGGTGTGCAGTCTGAAAACGTTCACGGCATGGCGGCATCTTTCCACGCTGGAGAAATAACCACGCACCGAACGACCGGCACCCTGGCGGATGGTTGTGACGTCTCTCGCCCGGGTACTTTAACGTATGAAATTGTTCGTGAGTTGGTGGATGACATTGTCCTGGTCAGCGAAGATGAAATTCGCAACAGCATGGTGGCATTAATTCAGCGAAATAAAGTTGTGACTGAAGGTGCCGGCGCGCTGGCATGCGCAGCATTATTAAGCGGGAAATTAGATAGCTATATCCAGAACAGAAAAACAGTCAGCATTATTTCTGGCGGTAATATCGACCTTTCTCGTGTATCTCAAATTACTGGTTTAGTTGACGCTTAATATACTTCGTTGAGGATAGGATATGAGTACTACTGATAGCATTGTATCCAGCCAGACAAAACAGTCGTCCTGGCGCAAATCGGACACCACCTGGACACTGGGTTTATTTGGTACAGCCATCGGCGCAGGGGTGCTGTTCTTCCCTATCCGCGCAGGTTTTGGCGGACTGATCCCCATTCTGATCATGCTGGTGTTAGCATACCCCATCGCCTTCTATTGCCACCGTGCGCTGGCACGCCTGTGTCTTTCCGGTTCTAATCCTTCCGGTAACATCACAGAAACGGTTGAAGAGCACTTTGGTAAAACGGGCGGCGTGGTTATCACGTTCCTCTACTTCTTTGCGATTTGTCCGCTGCTGTGGATTTATGGCGTCACCATTACCAACACCTTTATGACCTTCTGGGAAAACCAGCTGCAGATGCCCGCGTTAAACCGTGGCTTCGTGGCACTGTTCCTGCTGCTGTTGATGGCATTCGTCATCTGGTTCGGTAAAGATCTGATGGTTAAAGTGATGAGCTACCTGGTATGGCCGTTTATCGCCAGCCTGGTGCTAATCTCTCTGTCACTGATTCCTTACTGGAACTCTGCGGTTATCGATCAGGTTGATCTCAGCAATATCGCACTGACTGGCCATGACGGTATCCTGGTTACCGTATGGCTGGGTATTTCCATCATGGTGTTCTCTTTTAACTTCTCACCGATCGTTTCTTCCTTCGTAGTGTCTAAACGTGAAGAGTATGAGAAAGATTTCGGTCGTGAATTCACCGAGCAGAAATGTTCCAAAATCATCTCCCGCGCCAGTATGCTGATGGTTGCCGTAGTTATGTTCTTCGCCTTTAGCTGCCTGTTTACGCTGTCTCCGGCAAATATGGCGGATGCGAAAGCGCAAAACATTCCGGTACTGTCTTACCTGGCGAACCACTTCGCTTCACTGTCCGGTACGAAGTCCACCTTCGCGACCGTTCTGGAGTACGGTGCTTCTATCATCGCCCTGGTCGCTATCTTCAAATCTTTCTTCGGCCACTATCTGGGCACGCTGGAAGGCCTGAACGGTCTGGTGCTGAAGTTTGGTTACAAAGGCGATAAAACGAAAGTTTCCGTCGGCAAACTGAACACTATCAGCATGATCTTCATCATGGGCTCCACCTGGGTTGTGGCTTACGCCAACCCGAATATCCTGGACCTGATTGAAGCAATGGGCGCGCCGATTATTGCCTCTCTGCTCTGCCTGCTGCCGATGTATGCCATCCGTAAAGCGCCGTCACTGGCGAAATACCGTGGCCGTCTGGATAACGTGTTTGTTACCGCGATTGGTCTGCTGACCATCCTGAACATTGTCTACAAACTGTTTTAATCCATAAGCTCAGGATGAGCGGAGTAGTGAAATGAATGAGTTTCCGGTAGTACTGGTTATTAACTGTGGTTCATCCTCCATTAAATTTTCAGTGCTGGATGCAGCAAACTGTGAAGTTTTACTGGCGGGAATTGCAGACGGTATTAACTCTGAAAATGCGTTCATAGCAATTAATGGAGGAGAGCCAGCTAAGCTGGCTCACCACAGCTACGAAGACGCATTAAAGGCTATTGCCGTTGAACTGGAGAAACGTAATTTAATGGACAGCGTGGCCTTAATTGGCCACCGCATTGCCCACGGCGGAAATATCTTTACCGAATCAGCCATTATTACAGATGAAGTTATCGAGAATATTCGCCGGGTCTCTCCTTTAGCACCGTTACACAATTATGCGAACCTGAGTGGGATTGAATCTGCACAGCATCTTTTCCCAGGTCGGCAGCAGGTCGCGGTATTTGATACCAGCTTCCACCAGACAATGGCGCCTGAAGCGTATATGTACGGTTTACCGTGGAAATATTTTGAGGAACTGGGTGTTCGTCGTTATGGCTTCCACGGCACGTCGCACCGCTATGTTTCTCAACGTGCGCATGAGCTGCTTGAGCTACCGCATGATGATTCTGGCCTTGTTGTGGCTCACCTCGGGAATGGGGCGTCTATCTGTGCGGTGCGTAATGGACTGAGCGTGGATACCTCGATGGGGATGACGCCGCTGGAAGGCCTGATGATGGGGACTCGCAGCGGTGATGTGGACTTCGGTGCGATGGCGTGGATCGCCAGTGAAACCAACCAGACGCTAAGCGACCTTGAACGTGTAGTGAATAAGGAATCTGGCCTGCTGGGTATTTCCGGTTTGTCGTCCGACTTACGTACGCTGGAAAAAGCCTGGCACGAGGGACACGAACGCGCACAACTGGCAATTAAAACGTTTGTGCATCGTATCGCGCGTCATATCGCCGGACATGCCGCATCGCTGCATCGTCTTGATGGGATTATTTTCACTGGTGGAATAGGTGAGAACTCGGTATTAATTCGTCGTCTGGTTATTGAGCACCTTGCTGTTTTAGGTGTGAATATAGACAGCGAAATGAATAGTCTGCCAAATTCCCATGGCGAAAGAATTATCTCAAATAAAGATGCTCGTGTTATTTGTGCGGTTATTCCCACAAATGAAGAGAAAATGATTGCGAGTGATGCCATTGCGTTAGGCAAAATTAATACACCAGTAGAATTTGCATAATTAATTTTCAGCAGAGAGATTATTTTTCATGAAGGTAAATATCGATACCAGCGATATGCTGTATGCCGAAGCCTGGAATGGCTTTAAAGGTACGGACTGGAAAGAAGAAATTAATGTCCGTGATTTTATTCAGCACAACTATACGCCTTATGAAGGGGATGAATCTTTCCTCGCCGAAGCAACGCCTGCGACCACGGCATTGTGGGAAAAAGTCATGGCGGGCATCCGTATCGAAAACTCGACGCATGCGCCGGTTGATTTTGATACCAATATTGCTACCACAATTACCGCACATGATGCGGGTTATATTGAACAAGAACTGGAAAAAATCGTCGGTCTGCAAACGGATAAGCCGCTCAAGCGTGCGCTACATCCGTTTGGCGGCATCAACATGATCAAAAGCTCTTTTGATGCTTATGGTCGTGAGATGGATGCTGATTTTGAATACCAGTTTACTGAGCTGCGTAAAACCCATAACCAGGGTGTATTCGACGCCTACTCTCCGGATATGCTGCGCTGCCGTAAATCCGGCGTGCTGACTGGTCTGCCGGACGGCTATGGCCGTGGCCGTATCATCGGTGACTATCGCCGCGTGGCGCTGTACGGTATCCGCTACCTGGTGCGCGAGCGTGAACTGCAGTTTGCCGATCTTCAGTCGAACCTGGAGTGGGGGCAGAATCTTGAAGCCACGATTCGCCTGCGTGAAGAGCTGTCTGAACATCGTCGCGCCTTGCTGCAAATGCAGGAAATGGCGGCGAAGTATGGCTGCGATATCTCCCGCCCGGCACGTAATGCGCAGGAAGCGGTGCAGTGGGTGTACTTTGCTTATCTGGCTGCGGTGAAATCTCAGAACGGCGGCGCGATGTCGCTGGGTCGTACCGCATCGTTCCTCGACATCTACATTGAGCGCGATTTCAAAGCGGGAATTTTAGACGAGCAGCAGGCGCAGGAGCTGATCGACCACTTCATTATGAAGATCCGCATGGTGCGCTTCCTGCGTACCCCGGAATTCGACACTCTGTTCTCAGGAGACCCTATTTGGGCGACCGAAGTTATCGGCGGTATGGGGCTGGATGGCCGCACGCTGGTGACGAAAAACTCGTTCCGCTATCTGCATACGCTGCACACCATGGGCCCGGCACCTGAACCGAACCTGACGGTGTTGTGGTCTGAGCAGCTACCGATTGCTTTCAAAAAATATGCCGCCCAGGTATCTATCGTCACGTCATCTTTACAGTATGAAAACGACGACCTGATGCGTGCAGACTTTGACAGCGATGACTATGCCATTGCCTGTTGCGTCAGCCCGATGGTTATCGGCAAGCAAATGCAGTTCTTCGGGGCGCGCGCCAACCTCGCTAAAACGTTACTGTACGCAATCAACGGCGGCATGGATGAGAAGCTGAAAATCCAGGTCGGGCCGAAAACGGCACCACTGATGGATGACGTGCTGGACTACGACACGGTGATGGAGAGCCTGGACCACTTTATGGACTGGCTGGCCGTGCAGTACATCAGCGCACTGAACATCATCCACTACATGCACGACAAGTATAGCTACGAAGCATCGCTGATGGCGCTGCACGATCGTGATGTTTATCGCACGATGGCCTGCGGTATGGCGGGTCTGTCCGTAGCGGCGGATTCTCTGTCGGCTATCAAATACGCCCACGTGAAACCGATTCGCGATGAAAACGGCCTGGCAATTGATTTCGAAGTCGAAGGCGACTATCCGCAATACGGCAACAACGACGAGCGCGTGGACAGCATTGCCTGCGACCTGGTCGAACGCTTTATGAAGAAAATTAAGGTGTTGCCAACCTACCGTAACGCGGTGCCGACGCAGTCCATTCTGACCATCACCTCCAACGTGGTGTATGGACAGAAAACCGGTAACACGCCGGACGGACGCCGCGCAGGCACGCCATTCGCGCCAGGGGCTAACCCGATGCATGGTCGCGATCGCAAAGGTGCGGTTGCGTCGTTAACCTCGGTGGCCAAACTGCCGTTCACCTATGCCAAAGATGGTATCTCGTACACCTTCTCCATTGTGCCGGCTGCGCTGGGCAAAGAGGACGGGGTGCGTAAAACCAACCTGGTCGGTCTGCTGGACGGTTACTTCCATCATGAAGCGCATGTGGAAGGTGGGCAGCATCTGAACGTTAACGTCATGAACCGTGAAATGTTGATGGATGCCATTGAGCACCCGGAAAACTATCCAAACCTGACGATCCGCGTGTCTGGTTATGCGGTGCGCTTCAACGCGCTGACCCGTGAACAGCAGCAGGATGTAATTTCCCGTACTTTCACCCAGGCGCTTTAACGCCGGAGGGGCTATGAGAAAAGTTATTGCAACTGAATGTGCGCCAGGGGCCATTGGCCCTTACGTACAGGGTGTGGATCTGGGCAGCATAGTGTTCACATCGGGCCAAATACCGGTGTGCCCACAGACCGGTGAAGTGGCAGAAAACGTGATCGATCAGGCGCGTCAAAGCCTGGAAAACGTGAAAGCGATTGTCGAGTCCGCCGGTTTGAAAGTGAGCGACATCGTGAAAACCACCGTTTTCGTTGCCGATCTGAATGACTTCGCCACCATTAACCAGGTGTACCAGCAGTTCTTTGATGAGCACAAGGCTATCTACCCCACGCGCAGTTGCGTGCAGGTCGCCCGCTTACCGAAGGATGTAAAGCTGGAAATTGAAGCCATCGCTGTACGTGGCGACACGGTGTAATCCCTTGCGGGGCGATCTGCGGATCGCCCCGATCCTTTAATGAGTGTGAAACCTGGTCTTCACTGAACGGCAATCCGAGGGTGTGGATATGATTAGCGCATTCGATATTTTTAAGATTGGCATTGGACCTTCCAGCTCCCATACCGTGGGGCCCATGAATGCAGGTAAAAGCTTTATCGATCTGTTGGTCAGCAGCGGGGAACTCCCCAGGGCTACACATATTGTGGTCGATCTTTATGGATCGCTCTCCCTGACCGGAAAAGGTCATGCGACAGATGTCGCTATCATGATGGGGCTGGCTGGTAACAGCCCACAAAACGTTAATATAGATTCAATCGCTGGTTTTACGCAGGAAGTGGCCCGTACCGGACGTTTACCGGTGGCAGAGGGCACACATGTTGTCGATTTCTCTCCAGATGAAAATATTCTCTTCCATACCGAAACGCTGCCGCGCCATGAAAATGGTATGCGCATCACCGCGTGGAACGGCACCGAGACGCTGTTAAGCAAAACCTATTACTCCGTCGGCGGTGGTTTTATCGTTGAAGAGGAGCAATTTGGTCAGGCGCATGATGTTGAAGCACACGTGCCCTACAATTTTCATTCCGCCAGCGAACTGCTGAAACTGTGTGAGCGCAACGGGCTGTCTGTTTCCGGTCTGATGATGCAAAACGAGCTGGCGATGCGCAGCAAAGAAGAAATCGATGCTGGCTTTGCTGCCATTTGGGACGTCATGCATGCCGGGATTGAGCGCGGCATGAACACCGAAGGCGTCCTGCCGGGCCCGCTTAATGTACCGCGTCGCGCCGTGGCATTGCGTCGACTGCTGGTCTCCAGCGACAACCTGTCCAGCGACCCAATGAACGTCATTGACTGGATCAACATGTTCGCGCTGGCCGTGAGCGAAGAAAACGCCGCCGGATGCCGGGTTGTGACGGCACCGACCAACGGAGCATGTGGGATTATCCCTGCTGTCCTGGCCTATTACGACAAGTTCCGCCGCCCGGTGAATGCAAATTCCATTGCCCGCTACTTACTGGCCGCGGGGGCGATAGGCGCGCTGTATAAGATGAACGCCTCGATTTCGGGTGCCGAAGTGGGCTGTCAGGGTGAGATTGGCGTTGCTTGTTCAATGGCGGCTGCCGGGCTGACCGAGTTGCTTGGCGGTAGCCCGTCTCAGGTGTGTATTGCGGCGGAAATCGCCATGGAGCATAACCTGGGACTGACCTGCGATCCGGTCGCCGGGCAGGTACAAATACCGTGTATTGAGCGCAATGCGATCAACGCGGTAAAAGCCGTCAACGCCGCGCGCATGGCGTTACGACGGACGTCCGAGCCACGCGTGTCACTCGATAAAGTGATCGAGACCATGTACGAGACGGGCAAAGACATGAACGACAAATACCGTGAAACCTCACGTGGAGGCCTGGCAATTAAAGTGGTTTGTACCTGAGGTTAATGGTCGTGATTACAGTTTGCACGCTTTTGTAGGCCGGATAAGGCGCAAGCGCCGCTATCCGGCAAAGAGTGACTCAATCCGACAGAACCCAAAAGGCGTACTTTAGTACGCCTTTTTTGTTGTGATCTGCTTCAAAAATAGAAAGGAATAACATCTTATCAAGGTTTAAGAGAAAATATTTCTTAACTATCAGCAATTACAGGGGTTTGTTTGTGAAGTTTTTCTCTAACCCTGCGCGTATGATTTCTCCATTCTAATAGCTTGCCTGCATCTCATGTACTGCGTATCGCCTTGAAGCAGTGCGATAAAATAAAAAAAACCTCTACCTACACATTAAGCGGGAAATTATGGAAACGGCAACGAATAGTAGCGTAATACTCGACGCATCAGCGCCTGCGCGTCGGGCGGGAATGACCGAAAGCGAATGGCGGGAAGCTATTAAGTTCGACAGCACGGACACCGGCTGGGTCATTATGAGTATTGGGATGGCGATTGGTGCGGGGATTGTTTTCCTTCCCGTCCAGGTGGGTCTGATGGGGCTGTGGGTTTTCTTGCTCTCCTCCATTATCGGCTATCCTGCGATGTATTTATTCCAGCGCCTGTTTATCAACACGCTGGCGGAATCCCCGGAATGTAAAGATTACCCAAGCGTAATCAGCGGCTATTTGGGTAAAAACTGGGGCATCCTGTTAGGCGCATTATATTTTGTGATGCTGGTTATCTGGATGTTCGTCTATTCCACCGCCATCACCAACGACAGCGCCTCTTATCTGCACACATTTGGCGTTACTGAAGGCTTACTATCCGACAGCCCGTTCTACGGCCTGGTGCTGATTTGCATCCTGGTGGCTATCTCGTCACGCGGGGAAAAACTGCTGTTTAAGATCTCCACCGGCATGGTACTGACCAAGCTGCTGGTGGTGGCAGCGCTTGGTGTATCGATGGTGGGAATGTGGCATTTGTATAACGCGGGCTCACTGCCGCCGATGGCGCTGCTGATCAAAAACGCAATTATCACGCTGCCGTTTACCCTGACTTCAATTCTGTTTATTCAGACGCTAAGCCCGATGGTTATTTCGTACCGCTCTCGTGAGAAATCGATTGAGGTGGCACGCCATAAAGCTCTGCGTGCTATGAACATCGCGTTCGGTATTCTGTTTGTCACCGTCTTTTTCTACGCCGTTTCCTTCACGCTGGCGATGGGGCATGACGAAGCGGTTAAAGCCTATGAGCAGAACATTTCCGCTCTGGCGATCGCCGCGCAGTTTATCAGTGGTGATGGTGCAGGTTGGGTGAAAATCGTCAGCGTTATTCTGAACATTTTCGCCGTGATGACCGCCTTCTTCGGTGTTTACTTAGGCTTTCGTGAAGCCACTCAGGGGATCGTAATGAACGTGCTGCGCCGCAAAATGCCAGCCGAGAAAATCAACGAAACTCTGGTTCAACGCGGCATTATGGTCTTCGCTATCTTACTGGCCTGGAGTGCAATTGTGCTCAATGCGCCGGTACTGAGCTTCACCTCTATTTGTAGCCCAATCTTCGGCATGGTGGGCTGCTTGATCCCGGCCTGGCTGGTCTACAAAGTTCCTGCACTGCACAAATACAAAGGCGCCTCTCTGTACCTGATTATCGTCACCGGCCTGTTGTTGTGCGTTTCTCCGTTCCTGGCATTTTCCTGAGTTATCTGAGCAAGGGTTGTTGTTATGTTTGAGACTACATTGAATCCATTATGGGATAGTTTTATCCGCGCGGTGCAGGAAGAAGTTAAGCCTGCGCTGGGTTGTACGGAACCTATCTCTCTGGCTCTGGCGGCAGCGGTCGCATCCTCCGAGCTGGACGGCGCGGTAGAACGTATTGATGCGTGGGTCTCACCGAACCTGATGAAAAACGGCATGGGCGTTACCGTGCCGGGTACCGGAATGGTCGGGTTGCCTGTCGCGGCGGCGCTGGGTGCGCTGGGGGGAAATGCCCGTGCCGGTTTAGAGGTACTGAAAGATGCGTCACCACAAGCGATTGCGGATGCCAAAGCGATGCTGACCGCCGGGAAGGTGGCGGTAATGCTGCAGGAGCCTTGCGAGGATATTCTCTTCTCTCGTGCGAAGGTGTACGGCGCTAAAGGATGGGCGTGCGTGACGATTGTCGGCGGTCATACCAACATTGTGCACATCGAGACCAATAACGGCGTGGTGTTTACTAAGCCTGAGCAGGTTCAGGCTGATGAGCAGGAATCCCCGCTGGCAGTGCTATCCCACACGTCGCTGGAAGAGATTGTGGCATTTGTGAATGCTGTGCCGTTTGAGTCAATCCGCTTTATTCTCGATGCGGCCAAACTGAATGGTGCGCTGTCTCAGGAAGGACTGCGTGGCAACTGGGGCTTGCACATCGGAACTACGCTGGAGAAGCAGTGCGCACGTGGTCTGCTGGCTAACGATCTCTCAACCGCCATTCTTATTCGTACCAGCGCGGCATCGGATGCGCGAATGGGCGGGGCGACGTTGCCAGCCATGAGCAACTCCGGCTCCGGCAATCAGGGGATTACCGCCACCGTCCCAGTGATGGTGGTGGCTGAGCACTTTGGGGCTGATGAAGAGAAACTGGCCCGTGCGCTAATGCTGTCTCACCTGAGTGCTATTTACATCCATCATCAGCTTCCGCGTTTGTCTGCGCTGTGCGCGGCAACCACGGCAGCAATGGGCGCGGCGGCGGGGATGGCATGGATCGTGGATGGTCGTTATAACACTATCGCGATGGCGATCAGCAGCATGATTGGCGACGTGAGCGGAATGATTTGCGATGGCGCTTCAAACAGCTGCGCGATGAAAGTTTCAACCAGCGCATCTGCGGCGTGGAAAGCGGTGCTGATGGCGCTGGATGATACCGCTGTAACCGGCAACGAAGGGATTGTGGCGCACAACGTGGAGCAATCTATCACTAACCTGTGTGCGCTGGCGTGTCGTTCGATGCAGGAAACCGACAAGCAGATCATTGAGATCATGGCCAGTAAGACACATTAAGCAGGAACGATGGTAAACCCGGTGCCTGATGGCGCTGTGCTTATCAGGCCTACAACATACTCTGTCTTGTAGGCCGGGTAAGGCGCAGCCGTCACCCGGCATAAGTCTAAGCCGCCTTTTCAGGCGGCTTCTTCATCTTCCAGCCGTAGCTCAGCATCGGCCACAATTGCTTCCAGCTCTGTCAGCATTTCTTCATAGCCGAAGGGAACTGTCTCCCGTTTTTCCGGCACAGCCTGCGGCTGGCGTTTTTTTGATAACTTCTTACTCAACAGTCGTACTCCGTTGTTTTCTCTGACTATACGGGCAAATCTATCAGCAAAGCGCGCAACGGGGTATCGGCGACTAACGTTATGTTAGTTTCGTCACGAATAAATGCCCCATCGCCGCAGGTGAGCGCTTCTTTTTCGGCGCCAGCCGTCACCGCATGGAATCTGCCGTGAATCGACTGTAAATAAGCGCGTGGCCCATGTAACTGAAAACTCAGCGATTCACCTTGCTGCAGTTCAACGTGGTGCACCCATACCTGTTGGCGCAGATGCAGACTGCCTTGTTCACCGTCCGGTGAGGCCAGCAGCTGATGCTTACCTGCGCTCAGCGTCGCTTTCTGTACGCAGGCGTTTTCGCGCTGCGGGCAGGCGTCCAGCCAGAGCTGCATTCTGGTCAGGGGCTTATCTTTGCGGATATTGTGCTCGCTGTAGCTGATCCCTGGTTGCGTAGCGAGCAGTAACACCTCTCCGGCTTTGGCCTGAATATGGTTACCTTCGCTGTCGCGATACTCTGCTTCCCCTTCGAGGATCAGATTGACGATATCAACCTTTGGATAGGTACGTGGCTGGAAAGAGGCCCCCGGTGCCAGAACTTCCTGGTTCAGAACACGCAGCGAGGCATAACCCAGCAGTTTAGGATCAAAATAGTGTCCAAAGGAGAAGGTATAACGGGCCTGCAGCCAGCCGTAGTCTGCTTGCCCGCATTGTTTGGCTGTACGGGTAGTAATCATAGTTCTTGACCTCTCTTTACTTCCTTTTATGTTAAATGGCTAGACGCTGCATTGTTAGCCAGATATTCTGCCCGGTATGTTCAAATTTCCTGAATGAGAACGAGATGGCTAAAGAAAGGGCTTTAACGCTTGAAGCGTTACGCGTCATGGACGCAATAGACAGGCGCGGCAGCTTTGCCGCCGCAGCGGACGAACTGGGGCGCGTGCCTTCCGCACTTAGCTATACCATGCAGAAGCTGGAGGAAGAGCTGGACGTAGTGCTGTTTGACCGTTCAGGCCACCGTACAAAATTCACTAACGTCGGGCGTATGCTGCTGGAGCGTGGGCGCGTACTGCTGGAAGCTGCGGATAAGCTGACTACCGATGCCGAAGCGCTGGCTCGCGGTTGGGAAACGCATCTGACCATCGTTACCGAAGCGCTGGTACCGACGGCGGCGTTTTTCCCACTGATCGACCGACTTGCCGGGAAGGCCAATACCCAGCTTTCCGTCATTACCGAAGTTCTGGCCGGGGCGTGGGAGCGTCTTGAGCAGGGGCGGGCGGATATCGTGATTGCGCCGGATATGCATTTTCGCTCATCCTCAGAAATCAACTCGCGTAAGCTGTACTCACTGATGAACGTCTATGTGGCGGCTCCGGATCATCCCATTCATCAGGAGCCGGAACCGTTATCGGAAGTCACCCGCGTGAAATACCGCGGGATCGCAGTGGCGGACACCGCCCGTGAACGCCCGGTACTCACGGTTCAACTGCTGGATAAACAGCCGCGTCTGACGGTGAGTACGATTGAAGATAAACGCCAGGCGCTGTTGGCTGGCCTGGGCGTGGCGACGATGCCGTATCCACTGGTGGAAGAGGATATTGCCGCTGGTCGGCTGCGGGTAGTAAGCCCGGAATCGACAAGCGAAATTGATATTATTATGGCCTGGCGTCGGGACAGCATGGGTGAGGCGAAATCCTGGTGTCTGCGGGAAATCCCCAAGCTGTTTGCGGGTAAATAAGAAATACGCCCCTTCAACGGAAGGGGCGTATTTAAATTCAGGATAACTGTTTGGGGTCAGCGCCGAAGCGGTTGCTCCCCGTCGTGCCGTTTTGACAGTTGAAAATAATGATGACCAACCAGCCGACGATCGGGATCAGCAACACCAGTAGCCACCAGGCTGAACGGTCGGTGTCATGTAAACGCCGGAACTGTACCGCCCACCATGGAATAAAGACCAGAACCCCATAAATCGTCGTTAATATGCCTTCTCCTCCGGCGCGTTCCCAGCCAAGCATTCTGTCCAGAATGCCCAGCACGAACGTGAAGATGATGTTGACCAGCACAAACATCCAGTATTCTTTACGACGCGCGCGGCCACCAAACCCAAAGTAGTTCTTTAATACGTTTAAATACCAATCCATTTTTGCCTCGTTCTGCATTCAATTACTTGTTTTTAAAGCAATCAAAATAAGAATAGCTGCGAATATAATGCTGGTAAATGTTTGTAGTATTAATTATTTGGCCCCAAACGGAGGCCTGTGTAAATCAGGCAAAACGGCTGTCACGTCCATGAGGTTCGCTGAGGTCCTGCCACGGGCCGATTGAAATAATACCGGTCGGGTTGATCGTTTTGTGGCTACGGAAGTAGTGATTGCGGATGTGATCGAAATTGACGGTCTCCGCAATGCCTGGCATCTGGTAGATATCGCGCAGAAAACCGTACAAATTCAGGTAGTCACTGATGCGGTGTTTGTCGCATTTGAAGTGGGTGACATACACAGGATCAAAACGTACCAACGTGGTCCACAGGCGAATATCGGCCTCGGTTAGCTGGTCACCGGTCAGGTAGCGATGTTGACCCAGGATCTGCTCCAGCCGCGCCAACGATTGAAAGACTTTTTCTACGGCGTCGTCGTAAGCTTCCTGGCTGGTAGCAAATCCGGCTTTATATACGCCGTTATTGACGTTGTCATAGATCCAGCCATTCAGCTCATCGATTTTGCTTTGCAGAGCTGGTGGATAGTAATCTCCGGCTTTCGCACCCAGCGCATCAAACGCAGTGTTAAACATGCGGATGATTTCTGCAGATTCGTTACTGACGATGGTGTGATTCTTTTTGTCCCACAACACTGGAACGGTCACCCGACCGCTGTAGTGTGGATCGGCATGTAAGTAGAGTTGATAAAGAAACTCGTGCTGATACAGGGTATCGCCGGTTGCTGCCGGGAAGGTATCGTCAAACGTCCAGCCGTTTTCCAGCATCAGCGGATTCACTACGGAAACGGAAATAAACGGTTCCAGCCCTTTGAGTTTACGCAAAATCAGCGTGCGATGCGCCCACGGACAAGCCAGAGAAACGTAGAGATGATAGCGGTCTTTTTCGGCGGCGAAGCCACCTTCACCCGTAGGACCCGGTGCGCCATCCGCGGTGAGCCAGTTACGGAATGCCGATGCCGAGCGTTGAAATTTTCCCCCGGTTGATTTGGTGTCGTACCAGGTGTCATGCCAGACGCCGTCAATGAGTTGTCCCATAATTTTCGCCTCCTCAGATAGCAAAAACGAGGAGATGTCTCCTCGCTTTTTAATGCGTTTAGTATAGCTCGCTTACCACTTTTTATTCAGTACACGGTCAATACTGAATGCGCCCGGACCGGTGATAGCCAGCAGCAGGAAACCGCCTGCGATGGTCAGGTTTTTCATGAACATCAGAGAGTTCATCCCTTCCGCAAAGTTGCTGTGGAAGAGGAACGCCGTCAGCAACGTGAAGCCTGCGGTGAACAGCGCGGTAGTACGGGTCAGGAAACCAAACAGGATTGCCAGACCTCCGCCGAACTCAAGCAGAATAACCAGCGGCAACATAAAACCAGGGACGCCCATGGCTTCCATGTACTGTTGGGTACCCGCATATCCGGTGATCTTTCCCCAACCTGCAGTAATAAACAGGATTGGCATCAGAATGCGCGCTACCAGTACACCAACATCTTCTAATTTTTTCATCATACTCTCCAGGAAACCACTCAGGCGGATTGTTTTGTTTTTTGTGCATCAACGCTGCAGAACGCGTCGTTGCTGTCGATGGAGAGAATCATAGACGTACAGAATGACAATTGTTAGCAAGGAAAACTGTCAGAAATTTTCAAAAAATTTGAGGTTAGGTGGAAGGAGAGGGGATCAGCCGCGCAGCTGCTGTTGTCTGATGGTCGATTTTACCAGACGCCAGATGCTCCAGGCGCTAAAGCCACGTTTGGCCCAGCGTACCAGTAGGTTCGGATTACGGATGGTGCGAACCGCCATAATACTGCTGCCGACCAGCACCCAGCCGCGCAGGTTCAACAGCGTCTTCCAACCACGATCGTAGACTTCGGTGGCCTCCAGCCAGTCGCGACGAGTGGCAGACAGATCCAGCCGTTGCTGCTGGATCTGTCCAAGCAGTTGTGCCTTACGTTTTTGGCGCTCGACTTTACTGCTCATTAGAAATCATCCTCCAGGGCCTGCCTGTCGTTAGCGAGTTCGTGGCGTGTATGGCGTAACAGCGTCGATTTACGGGCTTTACGTAATGTCCATATCCCGCCAACGAGCGCCAAAAGCAACAGCACAACGGTTGTGGCAATCATGGCGTTCAGGCGATATTGAGGGTCGATGGCCCAGATGATAAGCACCATCAGGCTCATCAGGCCAAACGCCGCGAACAGCATGGTCAGCCCAAGCATCAGCAGGATCTGGATGAGATTGGCTTTTTCCTCTTCCAGCTCAACGACGGCCAGCCGTAATCGGGTCTCTACGATCTCAACGAGAATCGTGAGAACCCGTTGTCCAGTCCCCAGGATGCTTTTGCCTGGACCTTGTGCGTGTTGAGAGTCTGCCATTGTTAGCGGCGCGACAGCAGTACACCAAGCACCACACCGACCGCAGCGCCAATACCAACGCCTGTCCATGGGTTTTCGCGCACATAGTTATCGGCTTTGGCGGCCGCTTCACGGGTTTGCTTAGCAATCACATCGCTGGTCTCGCTCAGACGATGGCGGCTCTCGCGCAGCGCATGTTCGGCTTTGCTGCGAATTTTACTCATCTCTTCCTTCGACTTATCGCCAGAGGAGCTCAGTACTTCTTCGAGCGTATCCGCAAGGGATTTCAGCTCAGCGCGCAGATTTTCCGTAGCGTTATCTTTTGACATAGTTTTCTCCAGGTGAGTGGGTAGTTACCGTACTTAGTAATCGCGGGTCTCAAGTTCCTTCAGCTCTTTCTGAGCCTCTGCAAGCTTACGTTCGCGTTTTGCGACTTTATCCGCATCGCCTTTTTGCTTCGCTTCGGCTAAATCACGCTGACGTTCGGCTATCTCATTTTTCTGCTCCGCGATTTTTTTCTGGTGATTCGCGCGCAGTTTGCTGTCAGTACAGTTTGCCCGAACTTCACTAAGTGCTTTGTTTAACCCATTGATGCGGCTCTGATTGTTGTGTTTTTCGGCATAACTAATTTCCCGCTGAATGTCTTGTTCTTTTTCCTGACAGAGGGAGTTAGCGTAGCTGCCGGCACTGAGAGCGAAAAGACTCATTGCCAAAGCGATGCGGTATTTCATTCTTGAACCTTCCATTGTGATGCGACCCGATGTGTTGTGGTCGATGCTCCAGAATAATAAAGCTGTAGGTCATAACTTCAGTTTATTAATCATAGGCACTAAACGGTGAAATCACCAAAGTGAGTGATCTAATTCAGATTCCTGGAGATTAACCAAAGCGGTGCGGTGTATCCCGTAAACGAGATAACCACTGCACTGCCTGATTGTCATCATCCTGTTGAGCAATAACGAAGCCGTGCGGTAACGTTCGGTCCAGCACGACCTTTGCGGCTGCGCTCTGCGCGCTGGAATCAAAGGTGATCAGCAGCGCGTCATTTTGCGGAGTAATACTTTTAAAACGAATGCCGTTGGCGTCCAGGTGATGCCAGATAGAGAAGCCATCAGGCATGCTGGCTCCCTGGTTTATGGCGCGAATGGCAAGCGTCGATTCCTGCTGGCGAATGACCGACCAGGTCAGGATTAACGCGCTCAAAAACAGCATAAAGGAGGTGGTCCAGGCCAGTCGTCGGAGCGTTATGCGTGATTTCAGCATAATTTACCCTCGGTTCCCGTATTTCTTTTTCCAGAGTACAACCAGTGAACCGGCCAGGCCAACCACCAGTAATACGACAGGAAGCAGCATCAGGCAGGACATGAGCTGATCTTCATACTTGAGAAAAACAGGTGTTTTGCCCAGTAGATAGCCCAGCGTGGTCAGAATCAGTACCCACAATAGCCCGCTCATCCAGTTGAAGAACTGAAAACGCGCATTATTCAGCCCTGACAGTCCGGCAATGGTCGGTAGTAATGTTCTGACGAACGCAATAAAGCGACCGACCAACAGTGCGGATAAGCCATGCTTGTGGAAAAGATGATGCGCGCGTTGGTGATAATGAGCAGGAAGATGTGAAAGCCAGTTTTGCACGGTGCGGGTATTACCCAACCATCGGCCCTGAATATAGCTGAGCCAACAACCGAGGCTGGCTGCGGTGGTGAGCAGCAGTACGGTTTGCGGAAAACCCATTGCGCCTTTGGCAATAAGAACGCCGACCAGTACCAGTAAACTGTCACCAGGTAAAAAGGCCGCGGGTAGCAACCCATTTTCCAGGAACAAAATTGTAAACAGTACAAAATACAGCATACCAATCATGGAAGGATTGGCCAGAGTTTCAAAATCCTGAGCCCATAAAGCATTCAATAATTGAGTCAGTAGTTCCATTCAATATTCCTGGAGAATCGGTTGTCGTCATGCCGGTTTTCTGGAGTTTGTAACGCCGCAATTTTATTGGTGTTTTTTACATGGATCGCGGTCTGACACAAATTCACGGCCTGAACTATTCCCTGTAAAGTTGTGAAGTAAGCAAGCTCTCAAACACAAAAATTCAAATAGCATCTAATTGTAACAAAGGTCAACGTTGTCCGTTATAGAAATTACGGTGGTTGAACTCTGATTTTGCTGATCGCAATGGAGTGAGGCGAGAGGATTTACACAGGCTGACACTTTATACCTAATGCTTACCGTGTGTCAGAAACAGGCGCTGTTATCGCGCCTGTGAAAGTCTGAACGTTTATTTTGTGCTGTTTGCAGCAGTATCCAGATGAACGACCGGATTTTCCGTGAAAAGGTAACGATCCGCGTTGAACTCGAAATCATCGCTGGTTTCGTTAAACAGCATCTGTTTCGTGTTCTCAAGGTGCTGCCACATCGCCAGTTTGGCTGCATGTGGATCTTTGCGAATTAATGCTCGCAGGATCTGGTCATGGTCATCACACCAGTTGTCTACCGTGCGCAGATCAATGTGATCGTGCAATTTCTTCCAGTAGGGGTTGTGAACGCGCTGAGTCCACATTTTTTCAACAATGGCGGCCAGAGCTGAGTTTTGCGTCGCTAGCGCGACCTGAACATGGAACTGCAGGTCCCATTCGGAGTCACGAAAGCTTTTTTCGTTGCGCGACTTCTCCTGGATTTCCATCAGTTTCATGATGTCCTGCTTGGTCACCTGGGTGGCGGCAAACTCGGCGATGTTGCTCTCAATGAGCTGACGCGCTTGCAGCAATTCAAAAGGACCGTAGCTGGCGAATTCCAGACCTTCGTCGGGAGCAACATAATGTTTGGGTTGGTTAGAGATGACGTGGATACCTGATCCTTTACGCACCTCAACGTAGCCTTCAACCTCGAGCATGATAATCGCTTCACGAACCACGGTACGGCTGACATTCTTTTCATCGGCAATAAAGCGCTCGGCGGGAAGTTTATCGCCCACCAGATAGACGCCTTGCTCGATGCGTTCTTTTAGATCGGCAGCAAGTTGTTGGTACAAACGTCGTGGTTCAGTGATTTCCATATGCACTCCAGGCATGATACAGCAGACTATATTTGTTATACCACTTTTGCGATGGCGGCTCTACTCGCACCGACAAAAAAGCCGCCAGTTAACTGGCGGCTCTGCATTATATACCCATGACGACTAGCGTCAGGTTAATTTTGCGTGGCGGGAGAGCCGGTTTGCGGATCTGAATCAATCTCGCTGGCCGATTTGTTCTGCAGTACCGTCCAGATGACTAACGCACCGAGCAGGTCGAATATTGCCAGTACGGCGAACAGCGGGCTGAAACCGATGGTATCAGCCAGGGCGCCAACGACCAGGGCAAACAGAGTACTCGCCAGCCAGGCTGACATCCCCGTCAGGCCGTTAGCGGTCGCGACCTCATTGCGGCCAAATACGTCAGAAGAGAGCGTAATCAGCGCGCCAGACAGTGCCTGGTGAGCAAAACCACCGACGCACAGCAGGGCAATAGCAATATACGGGCTGGTGAACAGACCAATC
Source organism: Citrobacter sp. C6_1 (assembly GCF_014596835.2). Classification (NCBI taxonomy): domain Bacteria; kingdom Pseudomonadati; phylum Pseudomonadota; class Gammaproteobacteria; order Enterobacterales; family Enterobacteriaceae; genus Citrobacter; species Citrobacter sp. C6_1. Next base: position 606,137 of record NZ_CP115031.1, read on the forward strand.
ATCCCTGGGCCAATCATCAGCAGTGCACCCATGGTGACGACCATTTTACGGGACACGATCAGGTTTACGCCGAACCAGCGCTGGAACAGCGGCGGTAAGTAACCCCCGATGATACAGCCCATGTCAGCAAACAGCATTGGCATCCACGCGAACATCGCAATCTCTTTCAGGTTAAAGCCGTAGACTTTAAACATGAACAGCGGGATCCAGGCGTTGAATGTCCCCCAGGCTGGTTCTGCCAGAAAACGTGGCAGTGCGATACCCCAGAACTGGCGGTTACGCAGGATCTGGCCAAGCGACATTTTCTTCGCTGTGCTGTTTTTATGCTGCGATTCCTGACCGTTAAGGATGTAATCACGCTCTTCGTCAGACAGTTTTTTCTGGTCGCGCGGGTGTTTATAGAAGACAAGCCAGGACATCGCCCAGATGAAGCTCAGGGCACCAGAAATAATAAACGCCATCTGCCAGCTGTGCATGACGATAGCCCACACGACCAGCGGCGGAGCGATCATCGCGCCAATAGAAGAGCCGACGTTAAAGTAACCTACGGCAATAGAACGCTCTTTTGCCGGGAACCATTCTGAACTGGCTTTCAGACCCGCAGGGATCATCGCGGCTTCTGCGGCACCGACTGCGCCTCGTGCCAGTGCCAGTCCACCCCAGCTACCAGCCAGCGCCGTGGCACCACAGAAGACGGCCCACAGAACGGCGAACATCGCGTAGCCTACTTTGGTGCCGAGCACATCCAGCACGTAGCCAGCAACGGGTTGCATTACGGTGTAAGCAGCAGAATACGCTGCGATGATATAGGAATACTGTTGAGTGGAGATGTGTAACTCTTCCATCAGAGTTGGCGCAGCTGCCGCCACAGTGTTACGTGTCAGGTAACCCAGCACGGTGCCAAGCGTCACCAGTGCGATCATGTACCAACGTAACCCTTTAATTTTACGCATGTAAAACCTCATCGTTTTGTTATGTCCGCTAACGAGCGGTCATCGTCCAGTCCAGGGCGGAGGATGTTCTTTTACGAAGGGCGTGACCGAAAAAAAACCGGCACTGCCCCGAACTTTGCCATGTCAATGATTGTGCTAATTCGGTTTCCATACCGGTCAATCCGATGGTGGACCATCGGTAATTTGCATTCCGTCGGCCTATGTATCGCGACGGCAAAAAGATAACTTGTCATACAGCTTTAAAAGGTGAGTGCCATCACAAAAGTGTGAATCTTCGTGTGGTCATTAATTCGATTCAGCAAAGCCAGTGCTGGCGCGGCTTGCCGTGAGTTTTACCTCTTTGAGAGTAATTTTTTTGTTATCATTTGTTGATCTAACTCACGAAAATATCTTCGGTGTATGGAAATTGGTGTGATAACTTTGACAACATCAAAACATAAGCAATCTGACGCACTCGCTGAGAGGAAGACGATAATGACCCCGTTTATGACTGAAGATTTCCTGCTGGACACCGAATTTGCCCGTCGTCTGTATCATGATTACGCCAAAGACCAGCCAATCTTCGACTACCACTGCCATTTGCCGCCGCAACAAATCGCGGATAACTACCGTTTTAACAACCTGTATGACATCTGGCTGAAAGGCGATCACTACAAATGGCGCGCCATGCGTACTAACGGCGTCGCTGAACGCTTGTGTACCGGTGATGCGTCCGATCGCGAGAAGTTTGAAGCATGGGCCGCGACGGTCCCACACACCATCGGTAACCCGCTCTACCACTGGACGCATCTTGAACTGCGTCGCCCATTTGGTATTACAGGTAAGCTGTTGTCACCTGCAACTGCCGATGAAATCTGGAATCAGTGCAACGAATTGCTGGCGCAGGATCGGTTTTCCGCACGTGGAATCATGCAGCAGATGAATGTGAAAATGGTCGGTACCACCGATGACCCGATCGATTCTCTGGAGCATCACGCTGCGGTCGCGAAAGACAGCACCTTTGCTATCAAAGTGCTGCCAAGCTGGCGTCCGGATAAAGCTTTCAACATTGAACTGGCGACCTTTAACGATTACATGGCGAAGCTGGGTGAAGTTTCTGACACCGAGATCCGCCGCTTTACCGACCTGCAAACCGCACTGACCAAGCGTCTGGATCACTTTGCTGCGCACGGTTGTAAAGTCTCTGACCATGCGCTGGATGTGGTGTTGTTTGCCGAGTCTAACGAAGCTGAACTGGATAACATCCTGGCCCGTCGCCTGGCCGGTGAAACCCTGAGCGAGCACGAAGTCGCCCAGTTCAAAACTGCCGTGCTGGTGTTCCTCGGCGCAGAATACGCGCGTCGCGAATGGGTACAGCAGTACCACATCGGCGCGCTGCGTAATAACAACCTGCGTCAGTTCAAGCTGCTGGGTGCGGACGTCGGCTTTGACTCCATCAACGACCGTCCGATGGCGGAAGAGCTGTCCAAACTGTTGAGCAAGCAGAATGAACAAAACCTGCTGCCGAAAACCATCCTGTACTGCCTGAACCCGCGCGATAACGAAGTGCTGGGGACTATGATCGGTAACTTCCAGGGCGAAGGTATGCCGGGCAAAATGCAGTTCGGTTCCGGCTGGTGGTTCAACGATCAGAAAGACGGGATGGAACGTCAGATGACGCAGCTGGCGCAGCTCGGGCTGCTGAGCCGTTTCGTCGGCATGCTGACTGATAGCCGTAGCTTCCTGTCCTACACCCGCCATGAATACTTCCGTCGCATCCTGTGTCAGATGATTGGTCGCTGGGTTGCCGCAGGTGAAGCGCCTGCCGACATCCAGCTGCTGGGTGAAATGGTGAGAAATATTTGCTTCAACAATGCGCGTGATTACTTCGCCATTGAACTGAACTAAGGCCCGGGTGAAGGTATGCAATACATCAAGATCCATGCGCTGGATAACGTCGCAGTTGCGCTTGCTGATTTGGCAGAAGGAACCGACGTCACCGTTGACGGGCAGGTGGTCACTCTGCGCCAGGCGGTGACTCGTGGCCATAAATTCGCTTTACGCGGTATCGCGAAAGGTGAAAACGTCATTAAATACGGTTTGCCAATCGGTCATACGCTGGTTGATGTCGCTGCGGGTGAGCACATTCATGCTCACAACACGCGCACGAATCTGAGCGACCTGGACACGTATCGCTACCAACCTGATTTCCAGGCGGAAGTCGCGCAGCCTGCCGATCGCGATGTGCAGATTTATCGCCGCGCGAACGGTGACGTTGGGGTGCGTAACGAACTGTGGATCCTGCCGACCGTCGGCTGCGTGAATGCCATGGCGCGTCAGATGCAGAACCGCTTTTTGAAAGAGACCCACGACGCTGAAGGTATCGACGGCGTGCATCTCTTCAGTCACACCTATGGCTGCTCGCAATTGGGTGACGACCACATTAACACCCGCACCATGCTGCAAAACATGGTGCGTCACCCGAATGCGGGGGCGGTGCTGGTGGTTGGCCTCGGTTGTGAAAACAACCAGGTTGATGCCTTCCGCGAAACGTTAGGGGAGTATGATCCTGATCGCGTTCACTTTATGGTCTGCCAGCACCAGGAAGATGAAGTGGAAGCGGGGATCGAACATCTCCATCAGTTGTACAACGTGATGCGTAACGATAAGCGTGAGCCGGGTAAGCTGGGTGAGCTGAAGTTTGGTCTGGAATGCGGCGGATCTGACGGCTTGTCTGGGATCACCGCTAATCCGATGCTGGGGCGTTTCTCTGACTACGTGATTGCGAACGGCGGAACTACCGTGCTGACCGAAGTGCCGGAAATGTTCGGCGCCGAGCAGTTGCTGATGGATCACTGCCGCGATGAAGAAACCTTTGGCAAATTGGTTACCATGGTCAATGACTTTAAGCAGTACTTTATTGCCCACGACCAGCCGATCTACGAGAATCCATCGCCGGGGAACAAAGCGGGTGGCATCACCACGCTGGAAGATAAATCGCTGGGATGTACACAGAAAGCGGGTTCCAGCAAAGTTGTTGATGTACTGCGCTACGGCGAACGCCTGAAAACGCCAGGTCTGAATCTGTTAAGTGCTCCGGGTAATGATGCCGTAGCGACCAGTGCGCTGGCGGGGGCCGGCTGTCATATGGTGTTGTTCAGTACCGGACGCGGTACACCGTACGGCGGTTTTGTACCGACGGTGAAAATCGCGACCAACAGCGAGCTGGCCGCGAAGAAAAAGCATTGGATCGATTTTGATGCCGGGCAGCTAATCCACGGTAAAGCGATGCCGCAACTGCTGAACGAGTTTGTCGATACCATCGTTGAGTTCACCAACGGTAAGCAAACCTGCAACGAGCGCAACGATTTCCGCGAACTGGCGCTGTTTAAGTCGGGAGTGACGCTGTAATAAATGCCTGATGGAGCCTGCAGGTCTGCGCAAATCGTAGGCCTGATAAGCGTAGCGCCATCAGGCACAAACCGTTGCCGGATGGCGGCGAACACGCCTTATCCGGCCTACAAAATGGAGTTGGGGTTGCTTGCATGACCGCGTATTGGCTGGCCCAGGGCGTAGGTGTCATCGCCTTTCTGATCGGCATTACCACCTTTTTCAATCGTGATGAGCGCCGGTTTCGGCTGCAACTCGCCGTTTACAGCGCCACTATCGGCGTGCATTTTTTTCTGATGGGCGCCTGGCCCGCGGGAATGAGCGCTGAGCTCAACACCATCCGCACACTCGTCTCAATGCATACCCGCAAGCTGTGGGTCATGACCGTTTTTATTGTCCTCACGCTGGTTCTTGGGCTGGCAAAATTGCAGCATGCGATGGAGCTGTTGCCGATAATCGGCACGCTGGCCAGCACCTGGGCACTGTTTCGCTGCCAGGGGTTAACCGTGCGCTGCGTAATGTGGTGCGCAACCGCCTGCTGGGTTGTTCATAATTTCTGGTTAGGATCGATTGGCGGGACGATGATCGAAGGCAGCTTTTTGGTGATGAACGGCCTGAACATTATCCGCTTCAGGCGCATGCAAAAACGCGGAATTGATCCGTTCAAAATTGAAAAAAGCGTACAGCAAGAGAACCCCTCCGCCCGCTGACGGAGGGGAGAAACGATTAGCCGCGCAAGGCGTTATTTGCCAGACGTTCATCTTCAGCCTGGCAGGCCGCCGCGGTAAACAGCACGTCAGTAGAAGAGTTCAGCGCCGTTTCACAGGAATCCTGCAATACGCCGATGATAAAGCCAACGGCCACCACTTGCATGGCGATGTCATTCGGGATACCAAACATATTGCACGCCAGCGGAATTAACAGCAGAGAGCCCCCCGCGACGCCACCACGCTCAGTAACTGCGCCGTCGGTAAATCGACCGGAATGCCCAGCGTATTCACGGCCGCCAGCGTCAGTACGGTAATGGTGATCGCCGCGCCCGCCATATTGATGGTGGCGCCCAGCGGGATAGATACCGAGTAGGTATCATGGTCCAGATTCAGCTTCTCACACAGCGCCATATTCACCGGAATGTTGGCGGCAGAGCTGCGGGTAAAGAAAGCGTACACGCCGCTTTCGCGCAGACAGGCCAGCACCAGCGGATACGGGTTACGGCGAATTTTCCAGAATACCAGCAGCGGGTTGACCACCAGCGCCACCAGCAGCATACAGCCAACCAGTACGGCCAGCAGTTGCGCGTAGCCCCACAGCAAGGAAAGATGCCGTTTCGGGGAGATAAAAATCCTGATTTCCGCGCTCAGATTATATTTTATAACTTTATATTAACATTGTTTTGACATACCCAGCAAAAAGCCCGACGCACGCAATGTGCGGTCGGGCTTTATCAACTCGCTAAGTAAAAGTTACTGTATTTGCTGCTTTTTATCGTGCTGGTGGTTGACCCACGCGTTCACAACCAGCGTCACAAACAGAATACCGAAGACCACACCTAACGAGATAGCGATCGGGATATGGTAGAAATCGACGATCAGCATCTTGATACCGATAAACACCAGGATGATCGACAAACCATATTTCAGCATGGAGAAACGCTCTGCCACACCTGCCAACAGGAAGTACATCGCACGCAGACCCAAAATAGCGAACAGGTTCGAGGTCAGTACGATGAACGGGTCGGTGGTGACGGCAAAGATTGCCGGAATACTGTCGACGGCGAAAATCACGTCGCTTAGCTCAACCAGAATCAACACCAGCATCAGCGGCGTGACAAACAGCAGGCCGTTCTTACGCACGAAGAAGTGCTCGTTTTCGATAGTATCGGTCATACGTAAATGGCTACGCAGCCAGCGTACCAGCGGTTTGTCGCCAATGCCTGATTCATCCTCTTTTGCCAGCGCCATTTTCACGCCGGTAAACAGCAGGAACGCGCCGAACACGTACAGCAGCCACTCAAACTGGGTGATAAGCCAGGTGCCAGCGAAGATCATGATCGTACGCAGAACAATCGCTCCCAGCACGCCATACACCAGTACCCGACGCTGCAATGCAGGCGGTACGGAGAAGTAGCTGAACAGCATCAGCCAGACAAAGACGTTATCTACCGCCAGCGATTTTTCAATTAAATAGCCGGTAAGGAACGCCAGCGCCTGCGGGTCGGCAACGGCACGGCCCTGAGTCTCAGCCAGGTACCACCAGAATGCCGCGTTAAACAGCAACGACAACGTTACCCAGATGATTGACCAGGCCGCGGCCTGTTTCATCGACATCGTATGTGCGCCACGACGACCCTGTAGCAGCAGGTCGATGGCCAGCATAATGACCACCACAACAGCGAAGCCACCCCATAACAACGGTGTGCCGACAGTATTCATTTTATTTCCCCATGCATAAAAAAACGGCCAACGCCGAATGACGTTAGCCGCTGCTTTTTATGCATAGACCTTGCCATTCGGCAAGGTCTCACTTACAACAACAAAGGAATACGCTGTCGTATTCCTTTGTTATCGCCCGGTGACCGGATGTGGTTTTTCACACATCGTAATGACGATCAACCGACAACGAAGTTACTCCCCTTTGCGGGTTACAAAATATTACAGGCCATGCCTTCAGTCAATGGCCTGCAACATTCATTTTACATACTTTTACGCGGTCAGCGGTATCTGTGCATCATCTGCGGGGAAAATAACGCCGGTCTGGCGGCGAATCTCCGTTTGCAGTTTGGCGGTAATACGACTGACGGCCAGTGCCGGATGATCCACTTCGCCGGATTCAACCAGATGAGCAAAAGCCTCTGCCTCATAAAGCATAGTATTGATGTGCTGAGGCACCGTAAGATCCTGCGTTTTGCCACCGCGCGGAATAAAGCACACTTTCTGACACTCGGAAATCTTCTCGATAACCAGTGACCCTGATTCGCCCTGAATTTCGCTGGCCAGTACGGAATCACTGACTTTCGAGTGCTGCAACGTGACGCTAAAATCGCCGTAATTCAGTACCACCACGCCGTGGGCATCGACGCCGCTTTCCAGCAGGCTGGCACTTGCCTGAACGCTCAGTGGTTCACCCCAGAGCGCAACCGCAGCGGCCAGACAGTAAAAGCCGATATCCATAATTGAACCGTTAGAAAACGCCGGATTAAACGTATTGGGATTTTCACCGTCCAGATAACGCTGATAACGTGAAGAATACTGGCAGTAATTGATCAGCGCTTTCCTGACTCGCCCAATTTTGGGGAGTGATTGCTGTAATAGCAGGAAATTAGGCAGGCTGGCGGTCTTAAACGCTTCAAACAGCACCACCTGATTTTCGCGCGCGCAGGCGATAGCGGCTTCGGCTTGCGCCAGGTTTGAGGCCAGCGGTTTCTCGCAAATGACATGCTTTTTGTGCTGTAGAAACAGCGTTGTCTGCGGGAAGTGCAGAGAGTTCGGGCTGGCAATGTAAACGGCATCAATCGCGTTGCTTTGCGCCATTGCCTCCAGCGAGGTAAACAGATGCTCGACGGGATAATCATTGGCGAAGGTCTGTGCCTGTTCAAGGCTACGGGAATACACTGCGGTTAACTTATACTTGCCGGTTTCATGGGCGGCATCGACAAACTGGCGGGTGATCCAGTTTGTGCCAATTACTGCGAAACGTATCATAAAGGCCTTCAGGCTGCGAAAAGGGATTCTTTCGTCAATTTAGCATGCCCTGAAGACAAAGCCAGTGCGCGACTACGCAGTTTGCTTTAACGATTGTTGCGTGAGCCACAGGCGGGTATCAAACTCCAACTGGTGGTATTGCGGTTCCATATGGCAGCACAACTGATAAAACGCTTTGTCGTGCTCTTTTTCTTTCAGATGCGCCAGTTCATGTACGACGATCATGCGTAAAAAAGGTTCAGGCGCAGAACGGAACACGGTAGCGACGCGGATCTCCGCTTTGGCTTTGAGCTTGCCACCCTGCACGCGAGAGACGGCGGTATGCAGTCCCAGCGCATTTTTCAGCACGTGTATCTTACTGTCATACATGACTTTATTCAGCGGCGGGGCGTTACGCAGAAACTGATTTTTCAGATCCTGGGTATATTGCCAGAGCGCTTTGTCGGTCGCGAAGTCATGCGTACCGGGATAACGTTTTTCCAGCACCGCCCCCAGACGCTGTTCAGCAATCAGCGTACGAACCTGGGAAAGTAAATTTTCCGGGTAGCCTTGCAGATAGGTCAACTGACTCATTAGTGCCCCATATAAAGTATAAAAAGTGTATACTCACGCACCCTTTTCAGGGATACGCCGAAATTTTACCATTCAGGAGGGCCGATGAGCCACATAGACAACGGTTTCCGTTCGCTGTCACTTAAACGTTTCCCGGAAACGGATGACGTTAACCCGCTGCTGGCGTGGGAAGCTGCAGATGAATATCTGCTGCAACAGCTGGACGATACCGAGATTAGCGGCCCGGTGCTTCTCCTGAATGATACCTTCGGTGCGCTGGGCTGTGCGCTGGCGGAACATACGCCGTACAGCATTGGCGACTCCTATCTCAGCGAGCTTGCCACACGTGAGAACCTGCGTCACAACGATATTGCCGAGTCGAGCGTCAAATTCCTCGACAGCACCGCTGAATATCCGCAGGCGCCGGGCGTGGTGCTGATTAAGCTGCCAAAAACCATGGCGCTGCTGGAGCAGCAACTGCGTGCTCTGCGCGAAGTGGTAACGCCACAAACGCGCATCATCGCCGGGGCGAAGGCGCGCGATGTGCATACCTCGACGCTGGAGTTGTTTGAAAAGGTGCTAGGTCCAACCACCACCACGCTGGCGTGGAAAAAAGCCCGTCTGATTAACTGCACTTTCAGTAATCCAGAACTGGCTGATGCCTTGCAGACGCTGAGCTGGAAACTGGAAGGTACCGACTGGACTATCCATAACCACGCCAACGTCTTCTCCCGTACCGGGCTGGATATCGGCGCGCGCTTTTTTATTGAGCATCTGCCGGAAAATCTGGAAGGGGAGATTGTCGATCTCGGTTGTGGCAACGGTGTGATTGGCCTGACTTTGCTGGAGAAGAACCCGCAAGCCAGCGTGGTGTTTGTGGATGAATCACCGATGGCGGTGGCATCAAGCCGTCTGAACGTCGAAAGCAACATGCCGGAAGCGTTGGATCGCTGCGAGTTTATGATCAACAACGCGTTGTCTGGCGTGGAGCCTTTCCGCTTTAACGCCGTGTTGTGTAACCCGCCGTTCCATCAGAAACATGCGCTGACCGATAACATCGCCTGGGAGATGTTCCACCACGCGCGTCGCTGCCTGAAAATCAATGGTGAATTGTACATCGTGGCCAACCGCCACCTCGATTACTTCCACAAGCTGAAGAAGATTTTTGGCAACTGCGTGACCATCGCCACCAACAATAAGTTTGTGGTGCTGAAAGCGATCAAAACGGGTCGCCGCCGCTAATCGCGTGTGCCGGATGGCGGCTAACGCCTTATCCGGCCTACACGAGCTGCCTCGTAGGCCTGATAAGCGTAGCGCCATCAGGCAAAGATGTGAGCAGTTGCCTTATCCGACCTACGGGATACAACGTGTTAAATCTCCAGCGCTAAGCGGGTCCCCTGCGCAATAGCGCGTCGGGCATCCAGCTCCATCGCCACGTCACACCCCCCGATCAGATGCACCGTTTTACCTGCCGCGTGCAGCGGATCGACCAGTTCACGGCGTGGCTCTTGTCCGGCGCAAATCACCACGTGATCCACGTTAAAGATCACCGGTTCGCCGTTCAGCACAACGTGTAAGCCATCATCATCAATTTTCTGATAACTGACTGCCGGGATCATTTTTACGCCGCGTGAAAGCAGGGTAGCGCGGTGGATCCATCCCGTTGTTTTACCTAAACCTTGCCCGGGTTTACTGGCTTTACGCTGCAACATCACTATCTGGCGTGGGCTGCGGAGTAGATGTGGTCCTTCCGGACGTAAACCGCCGGGCTGTTGCAGGCTGGTGTCGATTCCCCATTCCACGCAGAATTCGGCAATATTCTGGCTGGTGGGATCGCCGGGCTGGCTCAGATACATGGCGGTATCAAAACCGATCCCTCCGCAGCCAACGATCGCCACGCGTTTCCCTACCGGCGTTTTATCGCGCAGGACGTCGAGGTAACTTAGTACTTTAGGGTGATCGATCCCCTCGATCGGCGGCATGCGCGGTTCGATCCCGCTGGCGAGGATCACTTCATCAAAGGCTTGCAGTTCGTGGGCGCTAACAAACTGATTGAGTTTCAGCGTGACACCCGTTACGTCGATCATCCGGCGGTAGTAACGCAGGGTTTCATAGAATTCTTCTTTGCCGGGGATCTGTTTGGCGATATTAAACTGCCCGCCTATCTCGCCATGCGCGTCAAACAGCGTTACATGATGTCCACGCGCGGCGGCGTTAATAGCAAAAGCGAGACCCGCAGGGCCCGCGCCGACCACCGCCAGATTTTTCGGCTGAGTGGCCGCAACGATCGGCATTTTGGTTTCATGACAGGCGCGCGGATTCACCAGGCAAGAGGTGACTTTGCCGACGAAGATCTGATCCAGGCAGGCCTGGTTACAGCCGATACAGGTATTGATCTCATCCGCTCGCCCGGTTTGTGCTTTTGACAGCAGCTCAGCATCGGCAAGGAATGGCCGGGCCATCGATACCATATCGGCATCGCCGCGTGCCAGAATGTCATCCGCAACGGTCGGATCGTTGATGCGGTTAGTGGTGACCAGTGGGATCGTCACGTGCCCTTTCAGCTTGCGCGTTACCCAGCTAAACGCACCCCGGGGTACCGGTGTGGCGATAGTGGGAATACGCGCTTCATGCCAGCCAATGCCGGTGTTAATCATTGTGGCGCCTGCGGCTTCTATAGCCTGAGCTAACTGGACGGTTTCGTCAAAGGTTCCGCCTTGCTCCACCAGGTCGAGCATCGACAGGCGGAAGATAATAATAAAGTCACTGCCGGCACGCTGGCGCACCGCCCGCACGACTTCCACGGCAAAACGCATGCGGTTGGCATAGTCACCGCCCCATTCATCATCGCGCTGGTTGGTGCGCAGGGTCAGGAATTCGTTGATCAGATAACCTTCCGAGCCCATCACTTCGACGCCATCGTAGCCTGCCTCCCGCGCCAGCTGTGCACAATGGGCGAAATCTTCAATCAGTTGCAGCACTTCATCGTGCGTCAGTTCATGCGGCATAAAGCGGTTAATAGGGGCCTGGATGGCTGAAGGCGCAACCAGATGCGGTTGATAGCTGTAGCGACCAGTGTGCAGGATTTGCAGGGCAATTTTCCCGCCTTCATCGTGAACCGCATCGGTAATGATACGGTGGTGCGCCAGCTGGCTGGTGTCGTTCAGCATCGCGCCGCCTTCCATACCCACGCCCGATAACGCGGGCGCAATTCCTCCGGTCACAATCAGGGCTACGCCGTGACGAGCGCGTTCAGCATAGAACGCAGCCAGCCGTTCTGCACCATCGGGATACTCTTCCAGACCGGTATGCATTGAACCCATCAGCACGCGGTTTTTAAGCGTGGTGAATCCCAAATCGAGCGGGGCGAACAGCGACGGATAGCTCATAAAGGTGTCCAGTATGTAAAATTATTGTTATGTGGTCGGATGAGTTACTAATTTAGCCGTCGCCGCGTAAAAGGGAAAAGGGGAATGCCGTGATTGTGATGAGATTCAAAAAAGAGGCTCTCCTTTTCAGGAGAGCCAATCGACGTTACTGCTGTTTAAGAAAATTGTTATACAGCATGTAGAGATGCGCGGCGCTCCAGCAGAAGTTAGGTGCGCCCTGCTGCGCGCCGGTCAACGGGTTGTCGTTTTCCTGAATTGGGCCTTCTGCCGTCAGCCCTTTGGCATGCTGGAAGAAAGTATCGGCCAGTTTTAATGCTTCATCGCGATAGCCATAATGCACCATCCCTTTTAGCCCGAACCAGAACTGATCCACCCAGACGCGTCCGCGCCGAAGGTCGGATGGGTCAGTGCAGCGGAGCCAGGTGGGACATATGTGTTGAACTCTTTAGGATCGAGCATCACGCTAATTACCGCATCCGCATGGGATTGTGTGGCCGCACCGTTAAACAACGGTGACCAGCCTTCCGGTCCTTAACCGGCCTACAAAGGAGGTCCTTTAGTAGACCGGATAAGATACATCCGGCAGTGGTTATACCTGCTCCACGCTCACCCGTAATGCGGCCAGGGCTTTGCGGGTTGATCGCAATACCAGTTCGCATTGCTCGATCGTTAACGTTAACGGCGGTTCGATACGGATCGTCTTCGCGTTATTCAGTGTTCCGGCGACCAGCACTCGCTGACGGAACATTTCACTGGCAAAGCTGTAGCCAATCTCATTATCGACAAACTCAATCGCCATCAGCATGCCTTTACCGCGAACGTCGTGTACCAGATCCGGATATTCACGCGCCAGATGACGGAAGCCATCCAACAACATATCGCCTTTCTGCTCTGCCTGAGCGGGTAAATTTTGCTCCAGCAGGACGTTAATGGTCGCCAGCGCCGCCGCGCATGAGAGCGGGTTGCCACCGAACGTGGTGGTATGCAGGAAAGGATTGTCGAACAGAACGGAGAACACTTCTTCGGTGGCAATGGTCGCGCCAATTGGCATCACGCCACCCCCAAGCGCCTTGGCCAGACACAGAATGTCAGGCTGCACGTTTTCATGTTCGCAGGCGAACATCTTGCCAGTGCGCCCCATGCCGGTTTGCACTTCGTCGAGGATCATCAGCGCGCCAAACTCATCGCAAAGTTTACGTACCGCGGTTAAATACCCTTGCGGCGGTAGGATCACGCCTCCTTCCCCCTGGATCGGCTCCAGAATCACAGCGGCAACATCGTCGCCGGTCTTTTTGCATTCACTCAGGACGGTGCGCATGGCATCAATATCGCCAAAAGGAACATGGCGGAAGCCCGGCAGCAGCGGCATAAACGGTTTGCGGAAGGTTGATTTAGCGGTGGCGGATAGCGACCCCAGCGATTTACCGTGGAAGGCTCCGCTGGTGGCAATAAATGTAAATTTACCGCGCGGCGATTGATACGCTTTCGCCAGTTTTAGCGCCGCTTCAACCGACTCGGTTCCGCTGTTACTGAAGAAACTGTATTTCAGCTTTCCGGGTGCCAGTGCAGCAAGCGTTTTTGCCAGCATGGCCCGCAATGGGTCAAGTAATTCCTGGCTGTGCAGAGGTTGTTTCGCGAGTTGATTCTGTACGGCGGAGACCACTACTGGATTACGGTGCCCCACGTTGAAAATTCCAAAACCTCCCAGGCAATCGACAAACTCCTGTCCCTGGGTGTCGACAAGCGTATTCAGGCTTCCCGCTTGCCACTCTACGGCTCCGTAATCCCCGCCGGCAGTTACAGATTTTCTATACTCTAAGAACCCAGGATTGACATGTTCTTTGAAGTAATCAATCACCTCTCGGTTTAGTGCTTTCATTTCCTCATGATCAAGCGTTCGCTTCTCGATGAGATTCAGTGCGTGTGCGCTGCAGGCCAGAGCCGATGCGCTGGAAGGTAACCTGTTCAAAATATGCTCCCGGAGCTCGCGTATCACATGATACTGAATTAAGTATTGCAGGGATTGCGCCATCCCGACGCGCTTAACGAAAATCGGGATAAACACCAGGGAAGATCTTGCTTGTGCAACATTTAATCTCAAACATTAACATTTGCTGATATTTTACCCAGGTTTACGCACGTAAAACCGACGGGAAAAACGCGTTATTGCGCTAAAAGTGGGCGAAAATTGCACTATTGCGGTGCGCAGAGTGAAGGTGTGTTGAATAGTTACGTAATGAAAGTAATTTAAATCAATGAATTAGAAAACGTACAAATTTTGAGGTTTAATCGCAAATTGCGATCTAAATCAAATTTAACAACTAAAGTTAAAAAGATTAGCGCCGAAATAACATAAGCCGAAAGAGTTAACAACCAGATAACCTGCACAGGACGCAACCATGTCTTCTCATCCCTATGTTAGCCAGCAAAATACACCGCTGGATGATGATATCACCCTCATGTCGACCACCGATTTACAAAGCTATATCACCCATGCGAACGATACCTTTGTCCAGGTCAGCGGCTATCAGCTGAATGAATTGCTTGCTCAGCCGCACAACCTGGTTCGTCATCCGGACATGCCGAAAGCGGCGTTTGCGGATATGTGGTACACCCTGAAACAGGGGGAACCGTGGAGTGGTATTGTGAAAAACCGGCGGAAGAATGGCGATCACTACTGGGTGAGGGCCAATGCGGTGCCGATGGTGCGGGAAGGGCGCGTAACCGGGTATATGTCGATCCGTACCCGGGCGACGGAAGCGGAAATTGCGGCGGTCGAACCCTTATATAAAGCACTCAATGAAGGCCGTTGTCATCGGCGCGTCCATAAGGGGTTGGTGGTACGTAAAGGCTGGTTGGGTAAACTCCCGTCGCTGCCGGTTCGCTGGCGGGTACGCAGTGTCATGGCTTTCATGTTTGTTATCCTGGCGACTGCGCTACAGCAGATGGGCGCTGAATGGCCGCAACTGTTGGTGAGCGCACTGGTGATGATGCTGGCGACGGTTATTTTCGAATGGCAGATTGTGCGCCCAATCGAGAATGTTGCCCAGCAGGCACTGAAAGTCGCGACTGGCGAGCGCAACAGCGTGACCCATCTTAACCGTAGCGATGAACTGGGTCTGATGCTACGGGCGGTGGGGCAGTTAGGGTTAATGTGCCGCTGGCTTATTCATGACGTGTCGAGTCAGGTCAGTTGTGTGCGTAACGACAGTGAAACGCTGGCGAAAGGCAGTGATGATTTAAACAAGCATACACAGCAGACGGTAGAGAATGTGCAGGAAACGGTCACCACCATGAATCAGATGGCGGCATCGGTGAAGCAAAACTCTGCGACAGCTGCGGCCGCTGATAAGCTGTCTATTGCCGCCAGCAGCGCGGCGACACAGGGCGGTGAGGCGATGGATACGGTCATTAAAACAATGGACGATATTGCCAACAGCACCCAACGGATCGGCACTATCACGACCCTGATTAACGATATCGCCTTCCAGACAAATATTCTGGCTCTGAACGCCGCCGTTGAAGCCGCACGGGCAGGTGAGCAGGGGAAAGGATTCGCCGTGGTGGCGGGAGAAGTGCGTCATCTTGCCAGTCGTAGTGCAAGCGCAGCAAATGATATCCGTAAACTGATTGATGCCAGCGCCGACAAGGTGCAGTCCGGCTCCGATCAGGTTCATGCCGCAGGGCGGACAATGGATGATATTGTGGCGCAGGTCCAGAATGTGACACAGTTGATTGCTCAAATCAGCCATTCAACGCTGGAGCAGTCAGATGGGCTTTCCAGCCTGACCCGTGCCGTAAATGAGTTGAGCAATATTACGCAGAAAAATGCTGAACTGGTTGAAGAGAGCGCGCAGATTTCAGCAATGGTAAAACATCGTGCCGGTCGTCTGGAAGATGCGGTGACCGTGCTGCATTAATTCTCACCCCATTCCATTTTCCCGCCAAACGCTTATCGTCCCCGGTAGGCGTTTTTTGTAATATTTTTGTTAATCATATATTAAATAATACCACTTTGGTATTACGATTCTATTTTCCTTATTCCGTTCTAACCGTGAGCGTCCTATTTTTAAATATTGTTAAATATCGCTTATATAACGATCGGTCTTGCTTGATTCATCGTCAAAAACTATTTCGTAACATTGGTGTAAATTAAAAAACGATCAATATCATAAAGTTAGGTTGGTATTGACCGATAAGGTTATCTGTCTGAAGAAAACTGTCTCCAGGGAGAAAATATGTTCTTGCATAACGTAAAGATTCGCTCGAAATTATTTATCGCGTTTGGTTTGTTTATTGTACTGATGATGGTGAGTTCGGGTCTTTCGCTGTTGAGTCTGGATCGTAGTAACAGTGGGATGCAGAACATCATTACCAATGACTATCCGATTACGGTAAAAGCCAATCTGCTCATTGATAATTTTCAGGAGTTTGTCAGTACTCAACAATTGATGTTATTGGATGAGGAAGGCAAATGGACCCAGGCGTCCTAGAAAAAGCTCGATACCATCAGCCAGCAAATTTCTGCTCTGCTGGATGCGCTGAGTGCTGCGCCTCTCAATGATGCATCCAAAAAAATTGTTGCGGATATCCGCGATGTGCGTGAGCAGTATCTGGCTTCCCGATTCCGTATTCTGCAGGCGCTGCAGAATCACGATCGCTCCGGTGCGATGCACGAGATGATGACCCGCACGGTGAATGTGCAGCAGGCGTATAAAGCAAAAGTGCAGGAATTGATCGCCATTGAAGATGCCCAGATGCAGAAGGCGGGCGCTCAGGTGGAATATGATTTCCACACCAATCGTGCGCTGTTGATTACTCTGGCGCTGATTAGCATTGCCGCCGGTTGTGTGATGGGTTGGTATATTGTGCGCTCAATTACCCGACCCCTTAATGAAGCCGTGCAGTTTGCCGAGGCGATTGCGCAGGGCGACCTTACTCGCAATATCAGTATGGAACAGAAGGATGAGACCGGTGTGCTGCTGCAAGCGCTGATGGCAATGAAAACCCGACTGTTAGAGATTGTCGAGGAAGTGCAAAACGGCTCCGAGAATATCTCTGCGGCGGCGGCGCAGATTGTCGCGGGTAATCAGGATTTGGCTGCGCGTACCGAAGAACAGGCAAGCTCGGTAGAACAGACGGCGGCGTCGATGGAACAAATTACCGCGACGGTAAAAACGACGGCAGACCATACCCATGAAGCGACGAAGCTGTCTACGGGAGCGGCGGCGGTGGTGAAAAACAACGGTGAGATGATGAATCAGGTGACGCAGAAAATACGCGTGATTAATGAAACCTCTAACCGTATGTCAGAGATTATCAACCTGATAGATTCGATTGCTTTTCAAACCAATATCCTGGCGCTGAATGCGGCTGTCGAAGCGGCACGCGCCGGTGAGCATGGGCGTGGTTTCGCGGTAGTTGCCGGAGAAGTGCGTCAACTGGCGCAAAAAAGCGCATCGTCTGCCAGTGAGATCCGCAATCTGATTGAAGATTCCACCAGTCAGACCCGGGAAGGACTGGTGCTGGTTGAAAAAGCCAACGTGTTGATCAATGGAATGGTCACTAACGTTGAAGAAATGGATGTGATATTACGGGAAATCGGTCAGGCCAGCCGCGAGCAGACGGACGGTATTTCGCAGATTAACAGTGCGATTGGCCTGATCGACACCACCACGCAACAGAACTCCTGTCTGGTAGAGGAGTCCGTTGCGGCAGCGGCGTCATTAAACGAACAGGCATTACACTTAAAAGAGATGATTAAAGTGTTCCGCGTGCGTAAAGAGGACGCGCAGCCTGCTTAATCAAGCTGGGTGATGTCCAGCGATGCGCGATCGATAATACCGATGATCTTCTTGATTTGCGCTTCGCTGGTGTCACCGTGATTGACCCGCAGATCCAGCACGGCTTTAAAATTCTCCAGTGCTCGTTTCATCTGTGGATTCTTGCGTAATTCAAAGCCGACACAGCGTGCTTTAATACGTTCGTGGATATGTTCCAGATGTTCCTGGTTCTCTTCCAGCCATTGCAGGCCTTGCTCCGTGATTGTGATTTGCTTACGTCCGCCTTCCTCGTCACGGATGGCGATAAGCGACTGATCCTGCAAGAAATCCAGTGTCGGGTAAATCACGCCCGGGCTTGGGGTGTAATTACCCTGAGTCAATGTTTCAATGGCTTTGATTAGTTCATAACCGTGACTGGCATCGCGGGTCAAAATATCCAGAATCACCAGACGTAATTCGCCGTGGCCGAAGAAACGCTGACGTCGACCGCCACCACCGCCGCGGCCGTGGCGGTGTCCGCAGCCATGCTCATGATGGTGTTCTTTGTTACAGCCTTCGTGATGACGTTCTTCACCCTTACAGCAGCCTTCGTGCTGGTGTTCCGCATGTTTACAGCACCCTTCATGATGATCTTGCATCATTCATCTCCCGATGTTGTTTAGATATATCTAATTTATATCTAAATTTTTTCTATTTGCAAGTCCATGCAGAGATATTAATTTATTTGATTGATTTATATGTTTTTATTTTTTATTGCAGCGTTTGAGATGCTCTATCCAGACCCTATCAAAAAAGTTCTTGCAATATTCTCAACTAGCAATCATTATCATTTAAAATTTATTTAGATATATCTAATCTCTGTCACAAAGGCGAAAAAATGACAAATAACACTTCACGCTATCCACAGCGCGTTCGCAATGAGCTGCGCTTCCGTGAACTGACCGTCCTGCGGGTTGAACGTATCAGCGCGGGTTTCCAGCGCATTGTACTGGGCGGTGACGCTCTGGATGGTTTTAGCTCACAGGGTTTTGACGACCACACCAAGGTCTTTTTCCCTGAGCCGGGCAGTCACTTTGTGCCACCCGTGGTGACGGATGAGGGGATTGTCTGGCCAGAGGGTGTACGCCCGGTATCCCGTGATTACACGCCGTTGTATGACCCGGCACGCCATGAACTGGCGCTGGATTTTTATATCCACGATGGCGGGGTGGCGAGTACGTGGGCGATGAATGCGCGTGAAGGTGACAAATTGACGATTGGCGGACCGCGTGGCTCGCTGGTGGTACCAGAAGACTATGCGTACCAGGTTTACGTGTGTGATGAATCTGGAATGCCAGCGCTACGTCGTCGGCTGGAGGCGATCGGTCGTTTAGCGGTACGTCCAAACGTGACGGCGCTGGTCAGCGTACACGATGCAGCGTATCAGGATTATTTCGCTCATCTCGACGGTTTTACGATTCAGTGGTTTGTCGGCCATGACGAACAGGCAGTGAATGATCAGCTTTCACAGCTGATCGTACCTGCACAGGATTATTTCATTTGGATAACTGGCGAAGGAAAAGTGGTGAAAAACCTGAGCGCCCGCTTTGCTACTGAGGCTTTCGATCAGCAGTTGGTGCGTGCTGCGGCTTACTGGCATCAACGTCGGAACGTTAATTAATAATGTGACGGTGAAACGCCAAACGCCTGGCGGAATGCATAGCTAAACGCTGCGGTGCTTGAATATCCCACATCGAGCGCCACGGCGGTTACGCTTTTATTTTTCTTCAGCATGAGTACAGACTCCAGAATTCGCATTTTTTGCTTCCAGACGCTGAAGGGTAATCCGGTTTCTTTTTTGAAATGACGCGAAAAGGTACGGGCAGACATACCCAAATGTTGTGCCCAATACTCTACAGAATGTTCCAGCGCCGGAGACGCTTGTATTGTTCGGCACACATGGGTTAATTCACGATCCTGTGGCCAGGGTAATACAAAGGCGACCTCTGGTAATTGCAGAATAATGTCCACCAGCACACTGACCAGTTTGCCTTCTTTTGACTGGCTATCATAATGGCCTGAAATTGAATTTGTGGCGTAATGAATAAACTCTCTGGCGAAATCACTGATCGCCACGACTTTACACTCATGGATACTTTCTTCGAGAAAACCCGGTTTAATATCCAGATTTTCTAAATGCACATCATCCAGCGCCCAAACTGCATGCTCAGTATTATTGGGGATCCAGATGCCGTAATGCGCGGGGATTATCCAGCACTTGCCGGCGACATCAATGCGCATACTGCCTTTGCGGGCAAAATGAAACTGCATAAAAGCGTGCGAGTGCTGCGGAACATGGTGGTTGGCTTCAAGGACATAAGAGCGAAAGTAAACGTCCTGCGGCAGCTCTGCCATGGAATCGTCCGGGAAGGAATTCCAATGTTTTTGCGCGAGAGTTTCCATAAATAAATCGTCAATGCTCCCGGTGGTGTGGCCGCTGTTCGATAGATCTTGTCCGCAAATCATAATACATACATTCTTTTTTCCATAATAATCTTGCGTAATAATTAATAGCCCACTTTTGGTAAATACCATGAACACGCTTTGTTCAGATGCTGTCATCGTCAATGAAACAAATGATAACTGGACCCGAATGGGAAAAGAGCTGCTCCAGCAAGCAGATATTCAGATCAATGGTTCCCGCCCCTGGGACATTCAGCTTCATCATGCCGGTTTCTTTAAACGGGTGCTGCAACAAGGCTCCTTAGGGCTTGGCGAAAGCTATATGGAAGGCTGGTGGGATTGCGAACGGCTCGATGTTCTGTTCTGCAAAATCCTGAAAGCAAAACTCGACCAGCAAATGCCGGGAAATCTGAAGGATATATTGCGTATTGCCAGCGCCCGCCTGTTTAATTTGCAGTCTCGCAGTCGTGCGTGGATTGTCGGTAAAGAACACTACGATATTGGCAACGATCTCTTTGCGCTCATGCTGGATCCCCACATGCAATATTCCTGTGGCTACTGGAAAGAGGCAACCACCTTAGAAGACGCGCAAAATGCCAAATTAAAAATGATCTGCGAGAAGTTGCAACTTAAACCGGGTATGCGTTTACTCGATATTGGTTGTGGCTGGGGCGGGCTGGCCGAATATGCGGCGCGTCATTACGGCGTGGCGGTAGAAGGGGTCACTATCTCCAAAGAGCAGCAGAAAATGGCGCAGCAGCGCTGTGAAGGGCTGGACGTTAATATTCTGCTGCAGGATTATCGCGACCTCGATAAACACTACGATCGTATTGTCTCCGTGGGGATGTTTGAACACGTAGGGCCGAAAAACTACGACACCTATTTCAGCATCGCCGACCGTTGTTTAAAACCGGATGGGCTGTTCCTGTTACATACCATTGGTAGCAATAAAAAAGGGATGAGCGTCGATCCATGGATCAATAAATACATTTTCCCGAACGGCTGCTTACCGGCGATCTCCCATATTGCCGAGGCCAGCGAATCACGGTTTGTGATGGAAGACTGGCATAACTTTGGCAGCGATTACGATAAAACGCTGATGGCATGGCACGAGCGCTTTAATCAGGCATGGCCGGAACTGTCATCACGTTATTCCGCCACCTTCAGAAGGATGTTCAATTATTACCTGTGCGCTTGTGCTGGTGCGTTCCGCGCCAGAGATATTGAGCTGTGGCAAGTACTGTTTAGCCGGGGCGTAGAAGGCGGTATTCGCGTTTATCGTTAATATTCAGCTGGATGGCGGCGTTGCCTTATCCGGCCTACAAAGCTTTGCACTCGTAGGCTTGATAAGCGCAGCGCATCAGGCGCATCTTCGCCGGATGGCGGCGCAAGCGCCTTATCCGGCCTACAAAGCTTTGCACTCGTAGGCCTGATAAGCGCAGCGCATCAGGCACTTATGGCTTATCCCAGTTCACTCTCTGCCAGCGCTTTAAATACCATTGCGACGGCGTGCGCGCCGGGGTCCATATTGCCCAGCAGGCTTTCGCCGCTGAGATATGATGCGCGACCCGCGTTGGCTTTGCTCGACAGACAGGTACGTTCTGCGCCTGCTTGTGCGGCGTCAAAAGCGGCTTGCAGGTTTTGCGGTTGTGCCAGCAGAGATGTCAGTGCGGGTTGCAGCGCATCAATCATCGTACGGTCACCTTCGTCTGCACCACCGTAGAACTTCATCTGCGCCAGCCCTGTGTTCAGGGCTTCGGCAACATCAGTCCCTTGCTCCAGCTTTTGACCGGCGGCGGTAAAGAAGATGGACATCAGTACGCCGCTGGACCCGCCCATCACCACGGTCAGGCGTTCGCCGATCAGGGCGAACAGCGTGGCGAGGTTATCCAGTGGAAGCTGCTGACGATGCAGCAGGTCAGCGATTTCACGCGCACCAGCGGCAAAAGTTGAACCCGTATCACCATCGCCTACTTTGGCATCCAGCGCGTTGAGGTGTGTTTCCAGATCGGAAAGTGTTCCGGTGACCTGCTCAATAATCCCGGCGACCAGCGTGTTGGCTGAGGGCTGGAATTCGACACGCGCGCTGCGCTGCGATGACGGCACACAGTTGATTTCGCGTGGTGGGACAGGCGTCGGCCAGCTGCTGGTTTCTACTTCGGTTAACAGTGCTTTTTCGATGCTCTCTTCCAGTACGATGGCGGTCAGCGAGAAACCTTTCATATCCAGGGCGGTGACCAGCGAGCCCGGGCCAATCAGCCAGTCGATACGCGGATGCAGTGGGCTGTTTGCCAGTTCACGAGTGATAATCGCCATTTCAGCAACGGACACGCCGCCCAGATTATTAATCATCACCGCCAGACGGCCGGTTTCAGGCAGTGTCGCCAGCAGTTTATCGACCATCAGAGCCACCACCTGCGCACTGTTTTGCGTGTTGATAACCGAAGCACCCGGTTCGCCGTGAATGCCCATGCCCAGTTCGGCATGGCCCGCATGGTGGCGCGGGGCGGCGTCAGTTTCCTGCGGCAGATGGCAACTGGAAATGGCGACGCCCAGGCTGAAGGTGTTACTTGCTGCATACTGCGCTTCACGCAGGACGGTAGCGAGGTTGTAGCCGCGTTCAGCGAAATAGCCTGCCACTTTATGTACCAGGATAGTGCCCGCAATCCCGCGAGGATGCTTGTTATCCGGCAGGGAGATATCGTCGCCGACAATAAGCATTTCGACGTTATAGCCAAGGCGGCGTGCTTTTTCGGCGGCGAGGCCGAAGTTAAGACGATCGCCGGTGTAATTTTTAACGATCAACAAACAGCCAGCCTCGCCAGTTACCGCCTGGATTGCGGTAAGCACTGCATCTACGCTCGGGGACGCAAACACGTCGCCACAAACTGCCGCGGTCAACATCCCTTTGCCGATAAAGCCAACGTGGGCGGGTTCGTGTCCTGAGCCACCACCAGAGATCACCGCCACGTTATCTTTGTTGAGATCGCGACGTACCACGATGCGAATAGCCGGATCGCTTTCCAGACGCGCCAGATTGTTCCACGGACTGGTGATAATCGTACCGTCGATGACGTCGTTAACGAGTTGGGTACGCTGATTAAAAAAGAATTGAGACATAACGGCTCCTCGAGGTTGAGTGTAAGACAAACCCCCGAATGCATTGTCATGGTGCGGAGGCGATGGGGAGATTCTGGCGGAGTCAGCGTGGAAAAAAACAGCGGCAAAATGAGTTTCATTACGGAACGTAATTGTTATTTTTTGTTCCGTAATGGAACGTATTTTTGAGGAGAACGATCACAATGCGAGCCCGCTCGACTTTTTTATCGCCTTTTCAGTGCTGGCCACAGCGCACAGTAAACGTTTTGTTACTGCTTTTAACGGTGTCAGAGAGGGGCAAAGGGAATTTGATTTTCGCGTTCTGCAAGGATTTGTCGATAAATGAACGGATCGGGATCGCAAACCTTAATATTTTCAGGGTTAACCGTTTCAATATGGAACGCATGTCATTTTTATCTGTTTCATATCAGAACAAAAAGATGAATGATTTTTTTGTTCCCGCCTCGCCATACAGTTATTGCATCGCTCCGGTACCTCCCGTTTTCGCCGTTCGCAACAGGCTAAACAGGTTAACGCCAGGGCTCACCATGTAAAAACATGTACTTATTTGAGGATGAAAGGAATGCTAAAAGTTATTCAATCTCCAGCCAAATATCTCCAGGGTCCTGACGCTTCTACCTTATTTGGTCAATACGCTAAAAATCTGGCAGACAGCTTTTTCGTGATTGCAGATGACTTCGTCATGAAACTGGCGGGAGACAAAGTACTCAATGGCCTGCACAGCCACGGTATTAGTTGTCACGCGGAACGCTTCAATGGTGAATGCAGCCATGTCGAAATTAATCGCCTGATTGCCATTCTGAAGCAGCACGGTTGCCGTGGTGTGGTTGGGATTGGCGGTGGGAAAACGCTGGATACAGCCAAAGCGATTGGCTACTACCAGAAACTGCCGGTGGTGGTGATTCCAACTATCGCCTCAACTGATGCGCCAACCAGTGCGCTGTCTGTTATCTATACCGAAGCCGGTGAGTTCGAAGAGTATCTGATCTACCCGAAAAATCCGGATATGGTTGTCATGGATACGGCAATTATCGCCAAAGCGCCGGTACGTCTGCTGGTGGCCGGGATGGGCGATGCGCTCTCGACCTGGTTTGAAGCAAAAGCGTGTTTTGATGCCAGAGCGACCAGCATGGCGGGGGGGCAGTCCACGGCGGCGGCCCTGAGCCTGGCGCGCTTGTGCTATGATACGCTGCTGGCAGAAGGTGAAAAGGCTCGTCTGGCGGCGCAGGCTGGCGTGGTGACCGACGCGCTGGAACGTATCGTGGAAGCGAACACCTATCTCAGCGGCATTGGCTTTGAAAGCAGTGGTCTTGCGGGCGCACACGCCATCCACAATGGCTTCACCATTCTGGAAGAGTGTCACCATTTGTACCACGGTGAAAAAGTGGCGTTTGGTACGCTGGCGCAACTGGTGCTGCAGAACAGCCCGATGGAAGAGATCGAAACGGTGCTGAACTTCTGCCAGAAAGTGGATCTGCCGGTAACGCTGGCGCAAATGGGTGTGAAAGACGGCATCGACGCTAAGATTATGGCCGTTGCGAAAGCCACCTGCGCGGAAGGTGAAACCATTCACAATATGCCGTTCCCGGTGACGCCTGAAAGCGTCCATGCCGCTATTCTGACGGCAGACCTGCTGGGACAGCAGTGGCTGGCGCGTTAATCAGACGTCGGTAAGCCTTTTATTCGGCATCTTCTCCCCCTCTGGCAGTCTCTGCCGGAGGGGTTGTCTATGGTAAAACAGCGGAAATGGATATGACGGCGCACATTCATGGCATCGGGAAGGAAGTCTCTTCGGTCATTGCTCAGTCATGGCATCGTTGCAGCAAGTTTATGCAGCGGGAAACCTGGCAGGCACCGCATCAGGCGCAGGGACTGACTTTTGCGTCGATTTGTCGCCGTAAGACTGCGTTGCTGACGATTGGGCAGGCCGCGCTGGAAGATGCCTGGGAGTTTATGGATGGACGTCCGTGCGCGCTGCTGATTCTGGATGAATCGGCTTGTATTCTCAGCCGATGCGGCGATCCGCAGACGGTGGAACAGCTGGCGGAGCTTGGGTTTCGTGACGGCAGCTACTGTGCGGAAAGCATTATCGGTAGTTGTGCGCTATCGCTGGCAACGATGCCAGGGCAGCCGACAAAAACCTCTGGCGATCAGCATTTTAAGCAGGCGCTGCATCCGTGGTCGTTCTGCTCTACCCCGGTCTTCGATAACCATGGGCGGCTGTTTGGCTCTATTTCCCTGTGCTGCCTGGTGGAGCATGAGTCCGTTTCTGATCTCTCCCTGACGCTGGCGATTGCCAGAGAAGTCGGCAACTCTTTACTGACCGACAGTCTGTTGGCCGAATCTAACCGCCATCTGAATCAGATGTATGGGCTGTTGGAGAGCATGGATGATGGCGTGATGGCGTGGAACGAACAGGGCGTGTTGCAGTTCCTCAATGCGCGCGCGGCGCTGCTTTTGCATCTAGACGTGCAGGCCAGCCAGGGAAAAAACATTAACGACTTGCTCAATCTGCCCATGCTGCTGCGCCGGGCGATCAAACATGCCCGTGGCCTGAATCACGTCGAAGTGACTTTCGAAAGCCAGCACCAGTTTGTTGATGCCGTCATTACCCTGAAGCCGATTGTTGAAGAGCAGGGCAACAGCTTTATTCTGCTGCTGCACCCGGTCGAACAAATGCGTCAGTTGATGACCAGCCAGCTCGGGAAAGTCAGCCACACCTTTGAACAGATGTCGACGGATGATCCGGAAACCCGTCGGCTGATCCATTTTGGTCGCCAGGCGGCGAGAGGGAGTTTCCCCATTCTGTTGTGTGGTGAAGAGGGGGTGGGTAAAGAGCTATTGAGCCAGGCTATTCACAATGAAAGTGAACGTGCCAGCGGGCCGTATATCGCCGTGAACTGCCAGCTGTATGCTAACAGCGTGCTGGGGCAGGATTTTATGGGCAGTGCGCCAACCGATGATGAAAACGGTCGGCTGAGCCGTCTTGAACTGGCGAACGGCGGTACGCTGTTTCTGGAAAAAATTGAGTACCTGGCACCAGAGTTGCAATCCGCGTTGTTGCAGGTTATCAAGCAGGGCGTATTGACACGCCTTGATGCCCGCCGCCTGATCCCGGTAGATGTTAAGGTGATCGCCACCACCACGGTTGATCTCGCCAACCTGGTAGAACAAAACCGCTTTAGCCGTCAGCTGTATTATGCGCTGCACTCTTTTGAGATAGTGATCCCACCACTGCGGGTGCGGCGTAACAGTATTCCCTCGCTGATTTATACGCGGCTGAATAGCCTGAAAAAACGCTTTTCAACCAGCCTGAAAATTGATGACGACGCGCTGGCGCAACTGGTGGCCTACTCGTGGCCGGGCAATGATTTTGAGCTCAACAGCATTATCGAAAATATCGCCATTAGTAGCGACAATGGCCATATTCGCCTGAGTAATTTGCCGGATTATCTGTTTGCCGAACGTCCGGGTCTGGAGACGGCGTCTTCACTGCTGCCAGCCAGTCTGACGTTTACCGCCATCGAAAAAGAGGCGATTATCCATGCCGCCCGCGTCACCAGCGGACGTGTGCAGGAAATGTCGCAACTGTTGAATATTGGCCGCACAACTTTGTGGCGCAAGATGAAGCAGTACGACATCGATGCCAGCCAGTTTAAGCGCAAACATCTGGAGTAGTTTCTTCGATTCTGGCCATCGAAAACAGCGCATCTGACAGACGATTGATGTAACGCTTAAGCTCATCACGCAGCGCCAACGTTCTGTCCATGGCGATGAGGAGTCGCTCCAGCCGACGCGCCAGCGTGCGCGCAACATGCAACTGTGCCGATGCGAGATTTTTCCCCGGAATAACAAACTCTTTTAGCGGGCCGCTTTGCGTCATATTGCGATCAATAAGCAGCTCCAACGCCTGAATATCCTCGGGGCTAATCGTCTGCGTTAAGCGAGCAAGACCCTTCTCATCGCTGGCAAGTTCCGCGCCGAGAACAAACAGCATCTTCTGGATGGTATGTAAATCCTGGCGAAGCTCTGTCAGGTGCGTGCTGGCGTAGCATACGCCAAGCTGGGAAATCAGTTCGTCCACGGTGCCATAGGCATTCACGCGGATATCGTCTTTGTCGATACGGCTGCCGCCAAACAGCGCGGTCTTGCCCTTATCACCAGTGCGGGTATAGATACGGTACATTTATGTTATCTCGCTGAAAGGAAGCACTTTGACCAGTTGACCGGCATTGGCGCCAAGCGTGCGGATCTGCGCCATTCCGGCGGTAATATGACCACCGACCAGCGCCCGATCCTCGGGCAACTGGGCGTGGGTTAAAGCAATATCACCCGTGGCGTTAAGACCAAGACCGACACGCAGCGTTGAGCTTTTGGCCGCAAGTTTGCTCAAGGCCAGCGCACAGTCATTCCCGTCGCAACAGACCGTCCGGCATGGGACGCCTTGTTCTTCCAGTCCCCAGCACAGCTCATCAAGCGCGCGGGTATCCTGCCAGCGTGGGTGATAGAACAGATGTACGCTCGGTGATGAAAGTGACATCGCGCCCCCTTTGGATTAGAAAGCCTGACGGAAGATCTCAGCGATCTCTTTCTCGTTCCCTTTACGCGGGTTCGAGAACGCGTTGCCGTCTTTCAGCGCCATTTCCGCCATGTAAGGGAAATCGGCTTCTTTGACGCCCAGCTCCTGCAAATGCTGTGGGATGCCAATATCGGCGGAAAGACGGGCGATGGCGTGAATGGCCAGTTCGGCAGCATCCATGGTGGAGAGTCCGTCCGTGTTTTCGCCCATAAACTCTGCGATGTCGGCAAATTTTTCCGGGTTGGCGATCAGGTTATAGCGCGCCACGTGCGGCAGCAGTACGGCATTTGCCACGCCGTGCGGCATGTCGTACAGACCGCCAAGCTGATGCGCCATGGCGTGAACGTAGCCGAGATTGGCGTTGTTGAAAGCCATACCGGCCAGCAGCGAAGCGTAGGCCATGTTTTCACGGGCTTTCAGGTTGCTGCCCAGCGCGACAGCCTGACGTAAATTACGGGCGATCAGACGGATCGCCTGGATAGCGGCGGCATCGGTGACCGGGTTGGCGTCTTTGGAAATGTAAGCTTCCACGGCATGAGTCAGAGCGTCCATCCCGGTTGCGGCGGTAAGTGGGGCAGGTTTACCGAGCATCAGCAGCGGGTCATTAATGGAAACCGACGGCAGGTTACGCCAGCTGACGATCACGAATTTCACTTTGGTTTTGGTATTGGTCAGCACGCAGTGGCGGGTGACCTCGCTGGCCGTACCGGCAGTGGTATTCACCGCGACAATCGGCGGCAGCGGGTTGGTCAGGGTTTCAATCCCGGCATAGTTGTAGAGATCGCCTTCGTGAGTCGCCGCGATACCAATGCCTTTACCGCAGTCATGCGGGCTACCGCCGCCGACGGTAACGATGATATCGCACTGCTCTTTACGAAAGACCTCCAGACCGTCGCGCACGTTGGTGTCTTTAGGGTTCGGCTCTACGCCGTCAAATACGACCACCTCAATCCCGGCTTCACGCAGATGTGCCAGCGTTTTATCTACCGCACCGTCTTTTATCGCCCGCAGACCTTTATCGGTGACCAGCAGCGCTTTTTTACCGCCTAACAGTTTGCAGCGTTCGCCGACAACGGAAATAGCATTGGGGCCAAAGAAGTTCACATTTGGCACCAGGTAATCAAACATACGATAGCTCATAATATACCTTCTTAGATTTAAATTATAATTCAGAGAAACAATTCAGTGCGGTTTCTGCTAATAATCTGTCTTGTTCCACGGTGCCGCCACTAACGCCAACGGCACCAATTAATTTACCGTTTAATATGACGGGTAAACCGCCGCCGAAAATAACAATGCGCTGTTGGTTGGTAAGCTGTAAACCATATAGAGAAGCACCTGGTTGTACTGCATCGGTAATTTCATGGGTACCCTGGCGCAGGCAGCAGGCGGTATACGCTTTATTAAGAGAGATATCACAGCTGGTGACAAACGCCTCGTCCATGCGTTGCATTAGCAGCGTATTCCCACCGCGATCCACCACGGAAAAGACCACCGGAACGCTGATCTCAAGCGCTTTAGCCTCAACGGCCTGCGCCATTTTTTTTGCAGCCGCCAGCGTAATGGTGGCAATTTGTTGGCTCTTATTCACAGTTTCTCCTGACAAGGTTGTAGGGCTGAGGTCACGAAACATATCGCGCAACAGCTATTTTTATCATTGGCTTTACCTTATTTTCTCGCCGTGCGTTATTAAGTCAATAGGGCGAAAATTTCAAAGATATTAAATTCACCTTCCCGGTTTTGCGTTTATTGATAATGATCATTTAACCTCGTCACAATTCACGATGGATATTCCTGAATTGCGTTTCAATATGAAACGATGCGTTTTTATTAGGTACCAAATTGGAACGTAATTAATTTTATTTTTTTATCGGCCTGCTCATTTAAAGTTCTGCTATTGCTGATAAAGGCGATTGCTGGGGGGGAGAGCACCAGCGATACAGCCTGGCGTCCCTATTCTTTATCTTTTGAGTCCATAAACTATGAGAAGATCAAAACGATTCGAAGTCCTTGCGAAGCGCCCTGTAAATCAGGATGGGCTTATTGGCGAATGGCCGGAAGAAGGTCTGATCGCCATGGAAAGTCCCTACGATCCGGCCTCTTCTGTGAAGGTGGAAAAGGGTCGTATTGTTGAACTGGACGGCAAGAGCCGCGCACAGTTCGACATGATTGACCGCTTTATCGCCGACTACGCGATAAACGTGGCTGAAACCGAGCGCGCCATGCAGCTCGACGCACTGGAGATCGCCAGAATGCTGGTGGATATCCACGTCAGTCGCGAAGAGATCATTGCCATTACCACTGCTATTACCCCGGCGAAAGCGGTGGAGGTGATGGCGAAAATGAACGTGGTAGAGATGATGATGGCGCTGCAAAAAATGCGCGCCCGACGCACCCCTTCTAACCAGTGCCACGTGACCAACCTGAAAGATAATCCGGTGCAGATTGCCGCTGATGCCGCTGAAGCGGGGATTCGTGGTTTTTCCGAGCAGGAAACGACAGTCGGGATTGCCCGCTATGCGCCGTTTAACGCCCTTGCGCTGTTGGTCGGTTCTCAGTGTGGTCGCCCTGGCGTACTGACACAATGTTCTGTTGAAGAGGCTACTGAGCTGGAGCTGGGAATGCGTGGGTTAACCAGCTACGCCGAAACGGTGTCGGTCTACGGAACGGAATCGGTCTTCACTGACGGCGACGATACGCCGTGGTCAAAAGCGTTTCTCGCCTCGGCCTATGCGTCCCGCGGCCTGAAGATGCGCTATACCTCCGGTACCGGTTCGGAAGCCTTGATGGGCTATTCCGAGAGTAAATCGATGTTGTACCTGGAATCCCGCTGCATTTTCATTACTAAGGGTGCGGGCGTGCAGGGGCTGCAAAACGGCGCGGTCAGCTGTATCGGCATGACCGGCGCAGTGCCGTCGGGTATTCGCGCCGTGCTGGCAGAAAACCTGATTGCGTCGATGCTCGACCTTGAAGTGGCCTCGGCCAATGACCAGACCTTCTCACACTCTGATATTCGCCGTACCGCCCGCACCCTGATGCAGATGCTGCCCGGCACCGACTTTATCTTCTCTGGTTATAGCGCCGTCCCCAACTACGACAACATGTTTGCTGGTTCTAACTTCGATGCTGAAGACTTCGATGATTACAACATACTGCAACGTGATCTGATGGTTGACGGCGGCCTGCGCCCGGTAACCGAAGAAGAAACCATCGCCATCCGTAACAAGGCGGCGCGGGCTATTCAGGCGGTATTCCGCGAACTGAGTCTGCCGACAATCAGTGATGAGGAAGTGGAGGCTGCCACCTACGCTCACGGCAGCAAAGACATGCCTGCGCGAAATGTGGTGGAAGATCTGGCGGCAGTGGAAGAGATGATGAAGCGCAACATTACCGGGCTGGATATCGTCGGGGCGCTAAGCGGTAGCGGATTTGAAGATATCGCCAGCAATATTCTCAATATGTTGAGACAGCGCGTGACCGGTGATTACCTGCAAACATCGGCCATTCTGGATCGTCAGTTCGACGTGGTCAGCGCCGTGAACGATATCAATGATTATCAGGGACCCGGCACCGGCTATCGCATCAGTGCCGAACGCTGGGCAGAAATTAAAAATATTGCGGGCGTGGTTCAGCCCAGCTCGATTGAATAAGGCGGTACACCGTGGAATGCACAACTGAACGTAAGCCCGTTTTTACCTTGCAGGTCAGTGAAGGCGATGCGGCAAAAGCAGACGATCGCGCTGACGAAGTGGTGATTGGTGTCGGGCCGGCCTTTGGCAAGCACCAGCATAAGACCCTGATTGATATGCCGCACAACGCGATTCTGAAAGAGCTGGTGGCAGGGATTGAAGAAGAGGGACTGCATGCGCGGGTGGTGAGAATTCTGCGCACCTCGGATGTCTCTTTTATGGCGTGGGATGCGGCGAACCTCAGCGGCTCCGGCATCGGGATTGGTATTCAGTCAAAGGGAACCACAGTTATTCATCAGCGTGATTTGTTGCCCCTGAGTAACCTTGAACTCTTCTCTCAGGCCCCGCTGCTGACGTTGGAAACCTATCGCCAGATTGGAAAGAACGCTGCGCGCTATGCACGCAAAGAGTCACCCTCGCCGGTTCCGGTGGTCAATGACCAGATGGTGCGCCCTAAATTTATGGCCAAAGCCGCGCTGTTTCACATTAAAGAAACCAAGCATGTGGTGCAGGATGCTGCGCCTGTCACGCTGCATATTGCATTAGTAAGGGAATGACAATGAACGACAACATCATGACCGCGCAGGATTATCCTTTAGCTACCCGCTGCCCGGAGAAAATTCTGACCCCCACCGGGAAACCGCTAACCGATATCACCCTTGAGAATGTGCTGGCGGGACATGTGGGGCCGCAGGATGTGCGTATTTCTCAGCAAACGCTGGAGTATCAGGCGCAGATTGCCGAACAGATGCAACGTCACGCCGTGGCGCGCAACTTCCGCCGCGCGGCCGAACTGATTGCCATCCCGGATACCCGCATTCTGGAAATCTACAACGCACTACGTCCGTTCCGCTCTTCATTCGCGGAGTTACAGGCGATCGCTGATGAGCTGGAACATACCTGGCACGCGACGGTGAACGCCGGATTTGTGCGTGAGTCGGCAGAGGTGTATCAGCAGAGAAACAAGCTGCGTAAAGGCAGCCAGTGACGGAGGGAATATGCCGTTAATCGCAGGGATTGATATCGGCAACGCCACCACGGAAGTGGCGTTGGCGCAGCATGGCCGGTTTATCGCCAGCGGGATTGTCGCGACCACGGGCATGAAAGGAACGCGGGACAATATTGCCGGGGTGGTCGCTTCCCTGCAGCAGGCGCTGGAAAAAACGCCATGGTCGCTTAACGATGTGGCGAAAATCTGTATCAATGAGGCCGCGCCGGTGATTGGTGATGTGGCGATGGAAACGATCACGGAAACCATTATTACCGAATCAACAATGATTGGGCATAACCCGCAAACGCCCGGCGGCGTTGGCGTGGGCATGGGAACCACCATCGCGGTGGAGAAGTTGGCGGCGTTGAGCGAAGATCGGTTTGGCCAGGGCTGGATCCCGTTGGTCGGCGAGGAGATGGATTTCCTCGAAGCCGTTTGGCTTATCAATGAGGCACTGGATCGCGGAATCCACGTGGTGGCGGCAATCCTGAAAAAAGATGATGGCGTGCTGGTGAACAATCGTCTGCGGCGAACTATGCCGGTGGTTGATGAAGTCACGCTGCTGGAAAAAGTGCCGGAGGGGGTGTTGGCGGCGGTCGAAGTCGCAGCCGCGGGCCAGGTTGTTCGTGCGCTGTCTAACCCCTACGGCATCGCCACGTTCTTTGCCCTGACGTCGGAGGAAACGCAAGCCATCGTCCCTATTGCCAGGGCGCTGATTGGTAACCGCTCCGCCGTGGTGCTGAAAACGCCGCAGGGTGATGTGCGCTCAAGGGTGATCCCGGCGGGTAAGATCTTTATCCGCGGAGAAAGGCGCGGCGACGAGGCTGACGTGGCGCAAGGGGCGCAGGCTATCATGCAGGCGATGAGCGCCTGTGCACCAGTGTGTGACATTCGCGGTGAAGCGGGAACGCACGCAGGCGGTATGTTGGAACGCGTGCGTAAGGTGATGGCATCGCTGTCCGGGCATGATATGAACGCGGTGCATATTCAGGATCTGCTGGCGGTTGATACGTTTATTCCGCGCAAGGTGCAGGGCGGCATCGCCGGAGAGTGTTCGATGGAAAATGCTGTCGGCATTGCGGCGATGGTGAAATCCGATCGTTTACAAATGCAGGCTATTGCCAGCGAGTTGAGCGCGCGATTAAACACCGCTGTTGAAGTGGGTGGTGTAGAGGCCAATATGGCCGTGACTGGCGCGTTAACGACGCCTGGATGTGCTGCGCCGCTGGCGATCCTCGATTTAGGCGCAGGTTCCACTGATGCAGCCATCATCAATAGCGAAGGTGCAGTCAAGGCGGTACATCTGGCCGGCGCGGGGAATATGGTCAGCCTGTTGATTCAGACGGAGCTGGGTCTGAGCGATCCGTTTCTGGCCGAGGAAATAAAAAAATACCCGCTGGCGAAAGTAGAGAGCCTGTTCAGTATTCGCCATGAGAACGGTGTGGTGGAGTTTTTCCGCGAACCACTCAGCCCGTCGGTGTTTGCCAAAGTGGTGTATCTGAAAGACGGCGAGCTGATCCCCGTGGATAACCAGACTTCGCTGGAAAAAATTCGTCTGGTGCGACGTCAGGCTAAGGAGAAGGTCTTTGTGACGAACTGTCTGCGTGCATTGCGCCAGGTGTCACCCGGCGGCTCCATTCGCGATATCACTTTTGTGGTGCTGGTGGGGGGCTCATCGCTGGATTTCGAAATCCCACAGATGATTACCGACGCGCTGGCACATTACGGGGTTGTCGCCGGACAGGGCAACATTCGTGGTACCGAAGGGCCGCGTAATGCGGTGGCGACCGGGCTGGTTTTGGCCGGAATGGCGAATTAATCGTGCAGAAAACAGCCGCCGCAAGCGTTTAGCTGCGGGGTAAATCAAATAAAGGCAACGTTCTCTTTGATATCCCGGCTGAGTTGGGTACATAGTATAAATGTGTCTCTCACGTGGTTAATTTTAAGGATAAGAGCATGCCAACAGCAATTGAGAAAGCATTGGATTTTATTGGTGGTATGAACACCTCAGTGTCAGTACCCCATTCAATGGATGAAAGTACCGCTAAGGGAATCCTAAAGTATTTGCATGACTTAGGTGTGCCAGCGAGTCCGGAAGTTGTAATGGCACGGGGTGAGCAGGAGGGATGGAATCCTGAGTTCACGAAAAAAGTAGCCGGATGGGCAGAAAAAGTCGCCTCCGGTAACCGCATCCTTATCAAGAACCCAGAGTATTTTTCAACCTATATGCAGGAGCAGCTCAAAGAACTCGTGTGAGCTGACTATCGAATAAAACGCTAACGGACGTTTCCATCCCTGATGGCAGCGTCCTAATGGCATGCCAGCAATATGGGCTGGCGTATCGCATGATATACCTTATTCCCCGCATGGCGTGTTCCCAGAGACCATTACACATCCTGAACTACTCAATTGTTGGTTTGCCAACAATTGAATATATTTCCCATAACAAAAAGGACCTGCGATTTCTCGCAAGTCCTTGAAATTTGGTGGCCCCTGCTGGACTTGAACCAGCGACCAAGCGATTATGAGTCGCCTGCTCTAACCACTGAGCTAAGGGGCCGTGGCGGTGGATTATAAAGTAACTCCGCGTTGCAATCCAGACATAAGCGTACGGATGCTGTTTTTATAAACAATGTATTTTCAGTTCGTTATACTTGTCCCTTGATGTATTGTTCGGAGTAATTATGGTTAAGGACATACTGGCGCCGGGGCTGCGGGTGGTGTTTTGCGGCATCAATCCGGGGCTGTCTTCCGCAGGGACAGGATTCCCCTTTGCACACCCCGCTAATCGCTTCTGGAAGGTCATCCATCAGGCGGGATTTACCGATCGTCAGCTTAAACCCGAAGAGGCGCAACACCTGCTGGACTTCCGCTGCGGCGTGACGAAATTTGTCGACAGACCAACGGTGCAAGCCAATGAAGTGAAGCTCCAGGAGATGCGTAACGGCGGTCGTCTGCTCATTGAGAAAATAGAAGAGTATCAGCCCGCCGCGCTCGCTATCCTTGGTAAGCAGGCGTTTGAGCAGGGGTTCAGTCAACGTGGCGCGCAGTGGGGGAAACAGACGCTGACCATTGGTGCGACGCAGATTTGGGTATTGCCGAACCCCAGTGGGTTAAGCCGGATCACGCTGGATAAACTGGTGGAGGCGTATCGGGAAGTGAATGTGGCGTTGAAGGCGCGCGGCCTGTAACTGCCGGAGCCTTAGGCTCCGGCGTCACTGTCAGAACTCGAAGCGTGCGCCCATGTTGTAGCGGCGTCCTTCCAGGATGGAAGACTGGTTATAGGACGTTTTGTAGATTGGGTTCACGTCGAACAGGTTATAAACCCCCGCCATCAATGTGATGCTCTTGTTGAGATGGTAGCGTGCCCCTAAATCGACCAGCGCATAGGCGTCGGTTGACGTTGATTTGCCGATGTCCGGCGTATTGCTGCGCCAGCTGGCTTTGCTCCACAGTTCAAGATCGTTAAGTGCATTCCATGTCAGAGACAGGTTGGCCATGCTCGTCGGGAACTCGTTCAGTGCCTCGCCCTTGTACTGACCGCTCTTTTGCTCGCTGTGGGTATAGGTGTAGTTCGCATTCGCTTTCAGCGCGGCAGTGACCTGCCAGTCGCCGTTCAGCTCCAGGCCATAGATTTCCGCGTTGCTGACGTTGAAATACTGCGAGACCTCTTCCGCTTCATACCCGTTGTAAATGCACTTCTGCGTGGCCGTTGCGGTACAGATGGTGTAGTCGCTGATCTTGTTCTTGAATTTGGTGAAGAACACGGTTGCATCCAGCGCCAGTGTGTCCTGTTGCCAGTAGACGCCCAGCTCGGTGTTGACGCTCTGCTCAGGTTTCAGGTCATCGTTACCGATCCCAATGAAGGAATACGGATACGAACCGTAGACGCTGGT
Source organism: Citrobacter sp. C6_1 (assembly GCF_014596835.2). Lineage (NCBI taxonomy): Bacteria > Pseudomonadati > Pseudomonadota > Gammaproteobacteria > Enterobacterales > Enterobacteriaceae > Citrobacter > Citrobacter sp. C6_1. The sequence continues at coordinate 642,601 of NZ_CP115031.1, forward strand.
GAAACCTTCATTGTTCTCACGCAGGTCCGGTTTTTTATAGCCCGCCGATACGCCGCCCTTCAGCGCCCAGCTTTCGTCAATCGTCCAGTTACCGTAGAGTTTTGGCGTGACGTGGTAGCCAAAGTAGCTGTCGTGATCGAGACGCGCCGAGGTGGTGAGGGTGAAGTCCGGAACTATCATCCAGGCATCTTCCGCGAAGATGGCCCAGCCGTCACGGGTGATCTTGCTGACAGGCGTTATGCCCGGCACTTCTTTGTTTTCGATGCCGAAAGTGTCGTCCAGCTCATTACGGGTGAAGTTGATCCCCAGCGTCAGCTTGTGGTCGCCCAGTGTAAAGGTGTTCGCGCTGTTGGCTTCATAGTTTTTCTGCTTAATGAACTGCGAACTCATGCCCGGCACACGATACTCGGTTTTAGCGTTCTCGTAGCTGATGAAGTTCTTCACTTCCAGCAGATCGTCGCCGTACCAGGCATGCTGCGCAAGTGAAGCGGCATCGCGGTCAAAGTCCCATTGCCAGGCTTTATCATTGTGTGATTTTACCTGATGCCCTTTGACGACGTTCAAATCCCACAGTTGGGTGTCGGTCGGCGACATGTTGATGGTGGCATCCAGATTGCCAGCCTGGTGCTTCACAAAGCGCTCATCGGAGATGCTGTCGTCATCACGGCGATCAAGATAATCCGCCGCTACGCTCACCCCGAGCTTGCTGGGGATAATTGGCCCCATCAGGAAGACATTGGTCTGGTTGGTGTTACCGTACTCGCTCTTCTCTTGCAGGAAGTAGTTATCTTCCAGCACACCCGTCCATTTATCGAGGTTGTAGCCTTTTTTGGTGATGACGTTGACCACGCCCCCGATGGAGTCAGAGCCATACAGTGAGGACATCGGTCCGCGAATCACCTCGATTCGCTCGATAGCAGCAAGCGGCGGTAAAAAGGCAGCCTCTGTCCCGATATGGTGTCCGTAAGGACGCGATTCGCGGGTGCCTTGTTTGATGCCGTTGACCATGTAGGAGGTATAGGTCGAGTCCATTCCGCGCATCTGCACATCGCCTGTGGCAAGGCTACCGTTGCCATTACCCACCAATACGCCGGGCATCTCGCGAAGGGCTTCGGTGACGTTCTGGTTCGAGCGGGTGTTCAGTTCTTTCTCGCCGATGACGGAGATGGTCGCCGGTGCCTCACGGCGTTCCTGTGCGAAACCGGTGGCGGTGACCACCAGTTGATCTTCATTATCTGGTGTGGTTTCTTCGGCGAAAACGGTCGCCGGGAGGCTGGCAAGGGCGAGCGAAATCGCCAGCGCGGTACGAGTCTGGTTAATCACAACGCATTCCTCAGAACTGGGTTAAATCGAGCTTGAGTACATAGTCAGCCTTGTTGGCTTTTTCATCCTGCTTCACGCTAACGAAGAGCGTTTTGCTGTCAGGAGAAAGCACCATGCTGTTTGGCATTGCTGCCGTTTTGATGGTGTGCTTCAGGCTGTAAGTGTTGGCATCGATAACGCTAATCTGACGGGCATTGCGATGGGTAACATACACTTCGTTGCGGGCAGGGTTATAGACCGCAGCGATAGAGTTTGGCGTGGGAACACGGTGAACAATTTTACCGTTGTCCAGTTGAACTACCAGCACGTCGGCGGTGTTGGTATCGGCGATAAATCCGACGCCTTTGGCCGTGTTCAACGCGATGTTCAGGAAGTAATGCTTCGGCTCGGAGGGGTCAACCTTCACACGCGACAGAACCTGCGACGTTTTGCCATCCAGGGTAACCAGTTCGCCTTTGCCGGTGACGGCGTAAACTTTATTGCCAGCTTCATCAACGGCGAAACCGACCGGATCCATCCCTTTGAGAGCGTGTAATAGTTTCTGGTTATGTGTGTCGACAACCCACAGCACACCTTTATTTTCACTGCCAATACCGGAGACATACAGACGGTGGTGCTTCTTGTCGAGCACCACTTCACGAACGTGGGCTTTATTTTCTTCGTCTGCAAGCTGAAGCATTTTCACTTCTTTATGGGTGCGGGTATCCAGCAGGGTCAGTGAGCCATCCAGCGCATTACCTAGCCAGAGAATGTGGTTAGGTTCATCCAGTGAGACCGCAAAAGGACGGCGTTCGGTGGCGATCCGCTCATCGACTTTTAATGATTCAGTTGAAAACAGGAACACTTCACCGGCGGTTTTATCTTTGTCGAAAGAGGGGGCAGAGGCTGCATAGATAGCCTGTTGTCCGGCGTCATAAGCCAGTTCGTAAACGCCATGACCAAGCGTCTGAGAGGCGAACTGATCCTCAGTAAAGTCTTTTGCCAGGGCTGAACCGGCATAAAGTGCCAGTGAAATCGCAAGCGCGCAGAGGGACTTATTTTTTAATGTTTTGAAATTCATGTCATTTTTCTTTACAGTTGTTTACGAAAAGAAAAATGATAATGAAAATAAATATCATTTACAATTGCATGTATAGGCAATGCCCCTACCAATTTTTGTACACTGCGGAAAATCCCAAAAAAAAAGCTCCCCGGAGGGAGCTTCTTAATAACAGAAACGATTAATCGTCGAGGAAGCTACGCAGTACTTCAGAACGGCTCGGGTGACGCAGTTTACGCAATGCCTTCGCTTCGATCTGACGGATACGTTCGCGGGTAACGTCGAACTGTTTACCGACTTCTTCCAGCGTGTGGTCGGTGTTCATATCGATACCGAAACGCATACGCAGAACTTTTGCTTCACGGGCGGTCAGGCCAGCCAGGACGTCGTGCGTGGCGGCACGCAGGCTCTCGGTAGTTGCAGAATCCAGCGGCAGCTCGAGGGTGGTATCCTCGATGAAATCACCCAGATGCGAATCTTCATCGTCGCCGATCGGCGTTTCCATGGAGATAGGCTCTTTAGCGATCTTCAGCACTTTACGGATCTTGTCTTCCGGCATCAGCATACGTTCAGCCAGTTCTTCCGGTGTCGGTTCGCGCCCCATCTCTTGCAGCATCTGACGGGAGATACGGTTGAGCTTGTTGATGGTCTCAATCATATGTACCGGGATACGAATGGTACGCGCCTGATCCGCGATCGAACGGGTGATCGCCTGACGGATCCACCAGGTTGCATAGGTGGAGAACTTGTAACCACGACGGTATTCAAACTTATCAACCGCTTTCATCAGACCGATGTTGCCTTCCTGAATCAGATCCAGGAACTGCAGACCACGGTTGGTGTATTTCTTAGCGATGGAGATAACCAGACGTAAGTTTGCTTCAACCATCTCTTTTTTCGCACGGCGGGCTTTCGCTTCACCAATGGACATACGACGGTTGATGTCTTTAACCTGCTCGATGGTCAGGCCGGTTTCTTCTTCAATCTGCTGCAGTTTCTGCAGGCCGCGGTGAACGTCATCTGCCACATCGTGCAGTTTTTCAGACCACGGTTTGTTCATCGCGATTGCCGCGTTGAACCAGGTTTCGCTGGTTTCGTTGCCAGTGAACAGGGTGATGAAGTTTTTCTTCGGCATTTTGCACTGCTCAACGCAGAGCTTCATGATCAGACGTTCCTGAGTACGCACACGGTCCATCATGACGCGCATGCTGTTTACCAGGTAGTCGAACTGCTTCGGCACCAGGCGGAACTGTTTGAACACTTCAGACAGCTTCTGAATTTCTTCCTGCGCGGCAGCATGGCTGCGGCCTTTCGCTTTAATGGTGTCGCGAGTGATTTCGTACTGAGTACGCAGTTCACCGAATTTCTCGCGCGCTAATTCAGGGTCGATGCTGTTATCGTCGTCGCTGCTGTCGTCGTCGTCTTCTTCATCTTCGTCTTCGTCATCATCCATCTCTTCCTGAGAAAGTTCAGAGCCGACGTGGGTCGCGGTTGGCGCCATGTCTTCTTCTGCGTTCGGATCGACAAAGCCGGTGATCAGATCGGAAAGACGTGCTTCTTCAGCTTCTACGCGATCGTATTGCTCAAGCAGGTAGGTGATGGCTTCCGGGTATTCTGCAACGGAGCATTGAACCTGGTTAATCCCGTCTTCGATGCGTTTAGCGATGTCGATTTCGCCTTCACGGGTTAACAGTTCAACGGTACCCATTTCACGCATGTACATGCGAACCGGGTCAGTTGTACGGCCGATTTCGGACTCAACGCTGGACAGAACCTGGGCAGCCGCTTCTTCCGCGTCTTCATCGGTGCTGTTGGAGGTTTCAGCAAGCAGCAGATCATCGGCATCCGGTGCTTCTTCCATCACCTGAATACCCATGTCATTGATCATTTGGATGATGTCTTCGATTTGATCTGAATCGACGATATCTTCCGGCAGATGGTCATTGACCTCGGCATAGGTCAGATAGCCTTGCTCCTTACCACGTTGGACAAGAAGCTTCAGCTGTGACTGCGGGTTTTGCTCCATAAGACGGTATCCACACTTAATTCGTTTGATTGGTGTTGGGCGGTAAAACCGCCAACGGCAAAACGAGGGCATACTTATATTTTGCCGCTGCCTCTCCGTGCGGCTGTCGGGGGCTTCCCGAACGATATTCGGCAGTTAAGCCGTTAAATACTTCATCTTTCACGTTGTCTCTGCGTTAGCTGCGTTCGTTACTCGGCTCATCCTGAGCCTCGCCCCTTACGGGGCCGCCGCAAGCAGCGTTCAAATCCGCTCCCGGCGGATTTGTCATCCTGGTCATGTACTTATGTACACTCCCAGGCGTTCGTTCACTTGCTGCCTTGATACAACGCGAATGATTTTGTCTTTGTTTTGTCTTTCTGTTATTTCCTGGCCAGTTCCTGGTTTAGTGTCCAGAGTTCCCGGCGTTCTTCGCTGCTTAAACCGTGTGTGCGCTCACGAGCTATCAACTCTTCCTGGCGCAGTTCAAGCATCGAATCAAACATATGGTTGAGTGAGTCGGTGAAGGTTTTTTCTGCGATATCTTTATCTGCTATATCGTCCCACATCGACAGTTTTTCAAGGGTCGCAGCATCATTTGTACCGCGATAGTGCTCTAAAAGTTGTCCGGTGGTCAGACCTGGCTGAGACAGACAAGTGTTGACCAGTTCTCTGAATAAGCCAAGTCCAGGCAGCTTATTTCGATCCAGAGCGCCTAACGGCGGAACCAGCGGAGCCAAATCCGGGTTTTGCACCAGTAACCCTATCAGTATACGCATGGTCGTACGTTTTAGCTGTGGAACAGGGCGGGAAGCCCCATTTTCTGCCAGTTTTGGCATTAAACGTTCAAGCTGGCTGTCATCCAGAATGCCGAGCTTGTTTCCCAACTCCTGTCGCAGATAAATGCGTAACGTTTCACCTGGTACCTGAGTGATCAGCGGTAGCGCCAGCGTACTGAGCTGTGCGCGCCCGTCTGGGGTACTCAAATCGACCTGCGGCAACAGGCTGTTAAATAAAAACGCGGAGAGCGGCAGCGCCTGCTCCATCCGGGCTTCAAAGGCCTCTTTCCCTTCTTTACGCACCAGCGTATCGGGGTCTTCGCCGTCAGGTAAAAACATAAAACGTAGCTGGCGGCCGTCTGTCATATAAGGCAGTGCGGTTTCCAGCGCGCGCCATGCTGCGTCGCGTCCGGCACGGTCGCCGTCGTAACAGCAAATTACGTTGTTCGTCGCGCGGAACAACAGTTGGATGTGATCGGCGGTGGTTGACGTCCCAAGGGATGCCACGGCGTAGTTAATTCCGTATTGCGCCAGCGCCACCACATCCATATAGCCTTCTACCACTAACAGGCGCTGTGGATCGGCGTTATCCTGCTGGGCTTCATAAAGGCCATACAACTGGCGACCTTTATGGAAAATATCGGTTTCCGGGGAGTTGAGGTACTTTGGCAGGGCATCGCCCAGCACGCGTCCACCAAAACCAATGACCCGACCACGTTTGTCGCGGATGGGGAACATCACCCGTTCGCGGAAGCGATCGTAACTGCGTCCCTGATCGTTGGTGACCAACATCCCCGCATCAACCAGCGATTTGCGATTCTCAGCATTGCCGCCAAACCGTTTCAGGACGTTGTCCCAACCGGGGGGCGCAAAACCAATAGCAAAACGGGTGATTACGTCGCTACTTAATCCTCGCTTTTCCAGGTACTGGCGCGCAGGGGTAGCGGCGGGCTGCATCAAAGACTGTTGATAAAAAGTGTTCAGGCCGTCCATCAATTGATAAAGGCTTTGCCGTTGATGGCGCTCTATCTGACTGGGGCCACTGCCTGCTTCATAGGGCACTTCAAGGTTGTGCATTGCGGCCAGTTCTTCGACGGTTTCCACAAACTCGAGCTTGTCGTAGTTCATGAGAAAGTCGACGGCGTTGCCATGCGCGCCACACCCAAAGCAGTGATAAAACTGTTTTTCACCGTTTACGGTGAAAGAGGGGGTTTTTTCGTTATGGAACGGACAGCACGCGTGATAATTTTTGCCCTGCTTTTTCAGCTTTACCCGCGCGTCGATGAGATCGACGATGTCGGTTCTTGCCAGCAGGTCATTGATAAATACGCGTGGAATTCGTCCAGCCATATGCCCCTTTTATACACTTCATCCTTCAGCCTGCCTCTGTGTTGGCTGCGCTCGCTCACCCCTGTCACTTACTTATGTAAGCTCCGGGGCTTCACTCACTTGCCGCCTTGATGCATACTGAATGATTTTGTGTATATGCCAATGCATAAACGAAAATAAGCCGCGCATTCCTTCCGGAAGCACGGCCTTACAACTACAACTCAGTCTGAATTGAGAGCGTTGGCTCTCAATAGATTAGTACAGACGAGTGCGGCGTGCGTTTTCGCGAGCCAGTTTCTTCGCGTGACGTTTCACAGCAGAAGCTTTAGCGCGCTTACGTTCGGTAGTCGGTTTTTCATAGAACTCACGACGACGAACTTCCGCCAGAACACCTGCTTTTTCGCATGAACGCTTGAAGCGACGCAGTGCTACGTCGAACGGCTCGTTTTCACGTACTTTAATTACCGGCATGTAACTCTCACCTTTAATAAATTCGGTTTGCCGCTGGCATCAACGCCAGCTTATTTCAAAATGGTGCGGAATTTTACTGCAATTGCTGCTGCTTTGTAAAGCACCGACGCGATTTTGAAAGGGACTTTTATAAGGACAAGGAGTATACACGAGCGGAACTCCTGGGGCGAACAAAGTTTTACATCAACCCGCATTGGTCCTACACTGCGCGGTAATAGAGCGAGGTAAAACAAGTCATGCGTGTACTGGGTATTGAAACATCCTGCGATGAAACCGGCATCGCCATTTACGACGATGAAAAAGGTCTTTTAGCCAACCAATTGTATAGTCAGGTGAAATTACACGCTGACTACGGCGGCGTAGTGCCAGAACTGGCCTCGCGCGATCACGTACGTAAAACCGTACCGCTGATCCAGGCCGCGCTGAAAGAGGCGGGACTGACGGCAAAAGAGATTGATGCGGTAGCGTATACCGCAGGTCCTGGTTTGGTTGGCGCGCTGCTGGTTGGCGCCACCGTAGGACGTTCGCTGGCGTTCGCATGGGGCGTGCCGGCAATTCCTGTACACCATATGGAAGGGCATCTGCTGGCGCCGATGCTGGAAGATAATCCTCCTGCTTTTCCGTTCGTCGCGCTGCTGGTTTCCGGCGGTCACACGCAGCTGATTAGCGTCACCGGTATCGGTCAGTATGAATTGCTGGGCGAATCGATTGATGATGCCGCTGGCGAAGCGTTTGATAAAACGGCCAAGCTGCTGGGGCTGGATTACCCTGGCGGCCCAATGTTGTCAAAACTGGCATCGCAAGGCGTTGAAAAACGTTTTGTCTTCCCGCGCCCGATGACCGACCGTCCGGGGCTGGATTTCAGCTTCTCCGGGCTGAAAACCTTTGCCGCGAATACCATTCGTAATAACGAAAATGACGATCAGACGCGCGCAGATATCGCCCGTGCCTTTGAAGATGCGGTAGTGGATACGCTGATGATCAAGTGCAAACGCGCGCTGGATCAAACCGGTTTTAAACGTCTGGTGATGGCGGGGGGCGTGAGCGCGAACCGTACGCTGCGCGCAAAATTGGCTGAAATGATGCAAAAACGTCGTGGCGAAGTATTTTACGCGCGTCCGGAATTTTGTACCGACAACGGGGCGATGATCGCCTACGCGGGCATGGTGCGTTTTAAAGCAGGCGCAACGGCGGATCTTGGCGTAACCGTGCGCCCACGCTGGCCGCTGGCGGAATTACCGGCGGCGTGATTTTTTGCCCGGTGACGCAATGTTACCGGGCAAGACGCTACATCCGCAGCATTCCTTTCTCTTCCAGAAACGCGATAATTTTTTCCAGACCCTCTCCGGATTTTAAATTACTGAACGTCCACGGACGCTCGCCGCGCATGCGCAGGGTATCGCGTTCCATCACCTCCAGCGAGGCGCCGACGTAAGGCGCCAGATCGGTTTTATTGATAACCAGAAAATCGGATTTAGTGATCCCCGGGCCTCCCTTACGCGGGATCTTCTCGCCTTCGGCAACGTCGATCACATAGATCGTCAGATCCGCTAATTCCGGACTGAAGGTGGCGCTCAGGTTATCGCCGCCGCTTTCCACAAAAATCAGATCCAGATTGCCGAATTTCTCGCTTAACGCCTCTACGGCAGCCAGATTCATCGATGCATCTTCGCGGATGGCGGTATGCGGGCAACCGCCGGTTTCCACACCGACGATCCTGTCTGGCTCCAGTGCGCCCGCCTCGGTGAGAATGCGCTGATCTTCTTTGGTGTAGATATCGTTAGTCACTACCGCCAGTTGATAGCTGCTGCGCATGGATTTGCATAACGCTTCCAGCAGCGCCGTTTTGCCGGAACCGACCGGGCCGCCAACGCCCACACGCAGGGGATGCTTGTAGTTACTCATTTTTTCTCCTCAGGAGCGGAATAATCGGGAATATTGCGTTTCATGCCGGGCAGAGGCGATTGCAGCCAGCGGCGTTGCGGAGCCGAGACTGGCGTCAGGCGTCGCCAGCGCTTGTGCCAGACCCTGCGCATAGCGACCGCAGAGCGCAATAATCAAGCGCTGGGCCGCCTGTTGCCCAAAGGGAACCAGTTTGACGCCAGCCATCACAGCGCTCTCAATCCAGCTGTAGCCGAGGCTTAACGCCAGTTCGGTCAGGGGAATTCTCCAGCGCACGGCCAGCCAGGCCATGCCGCAGAGTTGGCTGTCGGCGAAGAGAGTGCGCCACTCTCGCGAGCAATCCGCCTCCCAGTCGGTGACCAGCCGCGTAAACGCCGCGCCCCGACTGCGTTCTTCATCCCGCAGTTCGCGGGTTTCGCGACAGGCTAACAGGTAAGCGCTCCAGCGGCGTGCGGCGTCGAGATCGTCCTGCTCGCAGGCGCGATACAGTCTCGCCAGCAGCGGTAGGTCGACGGTAAAAAAGTTCTGCTCCATCTGCTGAATTTGCCAGGCAGAGAAGTCATCGACGCTTTTCACCCAGCCAATCTCCACCGCCCACTCCAGACCCTGGGACCAGGTAAACGACCCCACCGGGAGTGCGCTGCTGGCGAGCTGCATCAGACGCAGTTGTTGGGTGTTATGCATCAGTGCGCATGGCCGTGATGATGCCCGTGTGATTCACTGGCATAAGCGCCTGCTTCCGGTTCAAACGGCAACTGGGCGAACGTCACCTCGAGGTTGAACTGGCGCAGCATGGCGTCCAGCACATGATCGTGGTGGTAGCGCAGCTCATCCGGCAGAATTTGTAGCGGAACGTGGCGATTGCCGAGGTGATAACAGGCTTTGGCGAGCAGGAAAGGATTGGCGCAGCGCACCACGGAAACCGACTCCGGCGCGGCGATCACTTCGATCACCTCGCTGCCATCGTCGGTGGTCAGCAGGTCGCCACCGCGTAACAGCAAACCGCGCGGTAGCATCAACCCGGCTTCGCGACCGTCGTTCAGCGCCACTCTGGCACGACTTTTTACTCGCATATCAATGGGTAGCGTGACGCTTGCGGTGACGCGGTGAGCGTGGTCAAGGCGTCGGGTCAGGTAGATCATCGTCACTCCTCAAAACAGAAAATAGCGTTGTGCCATCGGCAAAACGTTTGCCGGTTCGCTGGTAATCAGTTCGCCATCAATACGCACCTCGTAGGTCTGAGCATCGACGGTGATATGGGGTTGCAGGTCGTTGTGGATCATGTCGGCCTTTTTCACTGTTCTGCAGCCTTTAACGACGGCGATGGCGCTTTGCAGGTTGAGCTGCTGCGCGATGTTTTGCGCATCAGCGGCCTGCGAAATAAAGGTCAACCGGGTGTGATGCCGCGCCGCGCCAAGTGCGCCGAACATCATGCGGTAATGCACCGGCTGCGGAGTCGGGATCGAGGCGTTGATGTCGCCCATCGGCGCGCAGGCAATCATCCCGCCCTTAACGATCGTTGCCGGTTTTACGCCAAAGAATGCCGGTGACCACAGCACCAGATCGGCCAGTTTGCCAGGCTCAACGGAGCCGACTTCATGAGCGATACCGTGGGTTAGCGCCGGGTTGATGGTGTATTTGGCGACGTAGCGTTTAACGCGCAGGTTGTCGTTGTCGCCGGTCTCTTCTGCCAGGGTGCCACGCTGCGCCTTCATACGGTGTGCTACCTGCCAGGTGCGCAGAATCACTTCGCCCACGCGCCCCATTGCCTGTGAATCGGACGAGGTCAGGGAAAAGGCGCCAATGTCATGCAGCACATCTTCGGCAGCGATCGTTTCCCGGCGAATGCGTGATTCGGCAAAGGCCACATCTTCGGCGATATCCGGATCGAGATGGTGGCAAACCATCAGCATGTCGAGATGCTCGTCGATGGTGTTGAGGGTATAGGGCAGCGTCGGGTTCGTAGAGGAGGGCAGGATATTCGGATGTGCGCAGGCGGTGATGATATCCGGCGCATGGCCGCCACCCGCCCCTTCGGTGTGGAAGGTATGAATAGTGCGATCGCCAATCGCCGCCAGCGTATCTTCGACGAATCCAGACTCATTCAACGTGTCGCTGTGCAACGCGACCTGGATGTCCATTTCGTCGGCCACGGTCAGCGCGCAGTCGATAGCGGCGGGCGTGGCACCCCAGTCTTCATGGATTTTCAGGCCAATTGCGCCCGCGGTGATTTGCTCGCGCAAGGCGTCAGGATTTGAGCCGTTACCTTTGCCCAGTAAACCGATGTTAACCGGCAATGCGTCTGCCGCCTGCAGCATGCGCGCGATGTGCCACGGACCCGGCGTACAGGTGGTGGCGTGAGTTCCCGCGGCCGGACCGGTGCCGCCGCCGATCATCGTCGTTACGCCGGAAACCAGCGCCTCCTGCGCCTGCTGTGGGCAGATCCAGTGAATATGCGTATCCACGCCGCCCGCGGTGACGATCTTGCCCTCCCCGGCGATGACTTCAGTTCCCACGCCTATCGGGATCGTGACGTTGGGCTGAATATCGGGATTACCTGCTTTGCCGATGGCGAAGATCCTGCCGGCTTTGATGCCGATATCTGCTTTCACGATCCCCCAGTGATCGACGATCAGCGCGTTGGTTATTACCAGATCCACACACGCTTGCGCGCGCATTTGCCCCTGGCCCATGCCGTCGCGGATCACTTTTCCGCCGCCGAATTTGACCTCTTCGCCGTAGGTGGTGAAATCTTTTTCTACTTCGATCCACAGGTCAGTATCTGCCAGGCGTACCTTATCGCCGGTGGTTGGGCCAAACATATCGGCGTACGCCTGCCGGGAAATTTCACTCATTATCTGCCTCCAGCGCGCCCATCACTTCACTGCGAAAACCCACGATCCTTTGTGCGCCAGCGACGCGCACCAGTTCGACTTCGCGTTTTTGTCCCGGCTCAAAACGCACCGCTGTGCCCGCAGCAATGTTCAGACGAAAGCCGCGTGCGGCCAGCCTGTCAAAGCGCAGCGCCGGGTTCACTTCGTAAAAGTGATAGTGCGATCCCACCTGGATGGGCCTGTCGCCATGATTTTCCACCACGATCGTGCAGATCTCCCGCCCCTGATTAAGCGTGATATTGCCTTTTGCGATCTGATATTCACCTGGGATCATTACCGCTCCTTAGACGATCGGGTTGTGGACGGTGACCAGCTTCGATCCGTCCGGAAACGTGGCTTCAACCTGAATATCCGGGATCATTTCCGGTACGCCTTCCATCACCTGATCGCGACGCAGCACGTGACGCCCGTCTTCCATCAGGGCGGCTACGGTTTGCCCGTCGCGCGCGCCTTCCATGATGAAAGCGCTAATCAGCGCCACCGATTCCGGGTAGTTCAGCTTCAGCCCGCGGGCCAGGCGACGTTCCGCCACCAGCGCGGCGGTAAACAGCAACAACTTGTCTTTTTCTCTGGGAGTCAGTTCCATAAGGGTTCTCTTAGGTTTGCCAGATTCGCGGGAGTACGGGAGATTTCTGCGTAAGCAGCGGGCGCAGGAATTGCCAGATGTCACGCATCACGCGCTGAACAACCAGGTTGTCGTTAGCAAGAAAACGGATTGTCAGCAGCGAGTCGTTAAGCGTTGCTCCGGCGTAATCGCCAAGCGGTGTAAGCCGCTCGCGCGTGCCCTCCAGCATGTGTTCGCTGGCCGGATAACACAGCAACGTGCCGACCCAGGGGTGATGCGCGACGCCGCTCAGATTCCCCTCCTGCAACTGCAAGCGTTCTATCAGCAGCGGCTGCCCATCTCGCCACACTTCCAGGCGATTTTGCAGCACGCCGTGGCTGAAAGTTTCCTGCATAACCGGTCGCCCAAGACACAACAGATCCCAGGCCAGCAAGCGGCTTGCGGATGCGATGTGAAAGACGGATTGAATAACAGCGTTGGCGCCGGGAAAGAGGATCGTATCCTGCGGCAGCCACTCCAGCGTGGCATGCGAAGCTAGCGTGAAATGCTGGCGCAGCAACGCTTGTGGCCCACGGCTGCGATAAAACTTACCCGCGCCGGGCTGGGTGATTAACGCATGGCTGTTTTCGTCGAGCGTGACGGCGATATGAAGCTCATCCCCACCAACGATTCCCGCAGGTGGATGCAGCAAATAGAGATGACAGACGTCCTCTTCCGGGTAAAACGGGCGCTGGACCGTCAATGGACCATGATGACGCGCCGAGGCCAGCACCGTTTTGTGCCCGGTGCAGGTAAAGTGCAGATCCAGTTCGGCCTGCCAGCCCCGTGTGAGTGTCTCGTGCGCAACCGTATCCAGAGCGTTTCCCTTATCAGCATGAGGGTGTTTGCATGCAAAAAAGTATGCCTCAGCGCATCGGGAAACCGATCATATGAGAAGCTTATGGATTAAGGGGCGACAATATGCCGCCCAATGGGAGATTACAGTAAAACGAGGGGCATCCAGACCAGACCGGTGATCACCAGCAGCACGAGGAAAATCAGGCCAAAAATAGCGCCAAGCCGCCAGTAATCCACCGTCGGCAAATAGCCGCTGCCGTAGTAGATAGGGCTAGGACCGGTGGCGTACGGGGTCAGAATGCTGCCCAGACCAATGGCGGCACCGACCATCAGGCAGAAGACCGGTAATGGGATTTCCGGCATCGCCAGCGCGGCGGCAATCATCATCGGCGCGAGGGCAGAGGTATACGCCGTGGCGCTGGCAAAGAAGTAGCGCAGCAGGTAGAACACCACGATCAGCGCCACCATCACCATCATCGGCGAATAGCCGCTCAGTCCTCCCGCCAGCAGTTTGCCAAACCAGGAGATAAAGCCGGTGTTGTTCAGTCCGGTGGCGAGCGTTATCAGCGAGGCCAGCCAGAAAAAGACGTTCCACGCGGCTTTATTACTGACGATGTCATCCCAGTTGATGATGCGCAATACCAGCATCAACGCCACCACGCTGTATCCGACCATCGCGGCGTCAATAAAATCGCCGCCGAAAATCCACAGCACCAGTGCGCCGACCATCAGCACCAGCATCTTTTTCTCGCGAGCGCACAGCGGTCCCATCGCTTTTAGCTCTGTATCCGCCCAGCGTGGAACCTGATCGCCGGATTTCAGTACCGGTGGATACAATACATACGCCAGCCACGGCACGATCAGCACCAGCAAAATGCTCAGCGGCAGCATGCCTAAGAACCAGTCGCCCCAGCTCAGCGCCGTGTGGGATGCGCCTTTCATCAGGCCGATCAGCAGCAGGTTCGGCGCCATCGCCGTTAAGAAAATGGCGCTGGTGACGCAGTCAGCGACAATGCCCATCCACATAATGTACGAGCCAATGGAGCGTGAACTGGCGCTATTGGGCTGTGAATTATACAGCGGCGGCAGGTTGCGGATAATCGGGTAGATTATTCCGGCTCCGCGCGCGGAGTTGGAAGGCGTGACGGGGGCGAGGATCAGCTCAGAGAACATCACCGCATAGCCGAGAAACAGCGTCCGGTGCCCCATCTTTTTCACCAGCATCAGCGCGATACGCCGACCGAGCCCGGTTTTTTCATAGCCGGTACCAAACATAAAGGCCGCGAAGATCAGCCAGATGACCGAGTTTGAAAAGCCCGATACCGCCCACGACAGCGATTTGGCGGTAAATTTAAAACCGTCCTGCGCGAGCTGCTCCGGGCTGAACAGTAGCCACGGTGAAAGGACGGCGATGATCGAAATGCCAATCATCGCCACCACCGCGCCCGGTACAGGCTCCAGAATAAGCCCGACAATCACACCGGTAAAGACGGCAAAATAGAGCCAGGTATGACTCTCAAGACCGGTGGGGACGGGCAGAACAGCAATAATGGCGATGACTACCAGCGGAACCAGGTATCGCCACCAACCAGCTAAAGGTGCCATTGTTGTATCCCTGCGAAGAGGGAGAGGCATTACGCCTCTCCGGGAGGGTTATTTGATGTAGTGCACGTGCTCGCAGATTTCTTCGACGATAGGATCGCGACGTTCAGCGAACAGCTTTTTGTTTTCGGCAATCAGGTTATTACCGTGAGTATCGATGGAAACGATCAGCGGGCCGAACTCTTTTACCCGGCATACCCACAGAGATTCCGGCATGCCCAACTCCGTCCAGTGCACTTCTTCGATCTCTTCAACCTGGGTTGCCGCGACGACCGCACAGCCAGCCGGGAAAATGACGTGCAGCGCTTTGAACTGCTTGCAGCCTTCTTCCGTCAACGGCCCCATACCGCCCTTACCGACTACCAGTTTCACACCTGTTTGCTCAATGAACTCTTTCTCAAAGGCTTCCATACGCATGCTGGTGGTTGGGCCGACGGAGACCATCTCCCATTTTTCACCGTTCTTACGAACGATCGGGCCCGCATGGAAAATGGCTTTGCCGTTCAGGTCATAAGGAATCGGGCGCTTTAGTTCGATCAGGCGGCGGTGACAAACGTCACGGCAGGTCACCAGCGTGCCGCTCAGGTAAATGACATCGCCAACGCGAATGTCTGCCAGATCTTCGGCTTTGATCGGGGTGGTGAGGATCTTTTTCATAACGCGCTCCGGGTGTGAGACAGGTTTTCGAAGGAGAGGTCGGCATGAACCAACAGCGTGCCGCGACGATGCGCCCAGCAGCCGGTAGAGACGGCAACGCCGATAGTCGACGGATGGCGTGCGGCGGATTCGATATGTACGCCCATCACCGAGCTATTCCCGGTCAACCCTTGCGGCCCAATGCCCAGACGGTTAAGTCCTTCTTCCAGGCGCAGTTCCAGTTCTGCCGCTTTTGGGTTTGGATGGCGTGATCCGATAGGGCGCAGCACCGCTTTACGAGAAAGCACGGCAGCGGTTTCTACGGAGGTGGCAATACCCACGCCCACCAGCACCGGCGGGCAGGCGTTGACTGCCAGCGTGGAGATATTTTCGAAGACAAATTTCACCACGCCTTCGTAGCCTTCAGAAGGCATTAACACTTTCGAGCGCCCCGGCAGCGTACACCCGCCGCCCGCCATGTAGACTTCGATTTCTGCATCGTCGCCGTCAGGGATGATATCCCAGGTGACCCACGGCACACCGGTGCCGGTATTTTTTCCGGTATTCACTTCGTCAAAAATCTCAACTGCGTTATGGCGCAGCGGCGCTTTTACCGTGGCGTCTTCAACGGCCTGTTTCAGAATGCTTTGCAGTTCGCCAAGTAGCGGAAAACGGGAACCAACCTTCACAAAAAACATGATTTCACCGGTGTCCTGACAGGCCGGACGATTCAGGTCGATCGCCTTCTGCATGTTGTCAAACATGGTGTGGTAGATGATTTTACCCATCGGTGAGGTCTCGCCTTCACGCAGTTGCTTTAATTTATCCACAACATCGTCAGGCATGCGGGTAGAAATCATGGCGGTAAAGTCGGCGACAATGTTCGTCAGCGTAGTTATCGCATTTTGGTTATTTTGATTGCTCATCTTATTAACTCCAGTTCTTTTATTTATCTGGAAATAAATTCTCCGCCACAAACTACCACTAAAAATGTGGTTTTATATTATTTGGCACTGTGAATATCTAATTAACAGTTCGTGAATGATGTCCAGATAAGGCAATAAAAATTGCGCCAGGGCAGGGTTTAATACGTATGGGAGAATTACACTGCGGTTAACAACATTACGGATTACCGATCATGCTGAACACGTATCCCCTGGCGAAAGACCTGCAGGTGCTGGTTGAAATTGTTCATAGCGGCAGCTTTAGCGCCGCCGCCGCGACGCTGGGCCAGACGCCAGCGTTTGTGACGAAGCGCATTCAGATCCTTGAGTCCACGCTTGGGGCTACGTTGCTAAGCCGCTCGGCGCGCGGCGTGGCGCTAACGGAGAGTGGTCAACGTTGCTATGAACATGCGCTGGAGATCCTTGCCCGTTATCAGCATCTGGTGGATGACGTCACACAAATCAAAACGCGTCCGGCAGGGATGATTCGTATCGGCTGTAGCTTTGGCTTTGGGCGCAGTTATATTGCCCCGGCAATTACAGAATTGATGCACAGCTATCCTGAATTACAGGTACATTTTGAACTTTACGATCGGCAAATTGATTTGGCGCAGGATAATATCGATTTGGATATTCGTATCAATGATGAGATTCCTGATTATTATATTGCGCATTTGTTAACGAAAAATAAAAGGATATTATGCGCAGCGCCGACGTATTTACAAAAATACGGTGAGCCGACGACGCTACAGGAATTAAGTCGGCATGATTGCCTGGTTACCAAAGAACGGGATATGACTCACGGGGTGTGGGAACTGGATAACGGCCAGGAGAAAAAGTCGATTAAGGTGGCGGGACATCTTTCCTCCAACAGCGGTGAGATTGTGTTGCAGTGGGCGCTGCAGGGAAAAGGGATTATGCTGCGTTCCGAATGGGATCTGCAGCCATTTCTGGTTAGCGGTGAACTGGTGCGTGTGCTGCCGGATTATGCGCAAAGCGCCAATATCTGGGCGGTTTATCAGGAGCCGCTGTATCGCAGCGTGAAGCTTCGCGTGTGCGTGGAGTTTCTGGCGGGGTGGTGTCAGCGTCGATTAGGCAAGCCGGTGGAAGGGTATCACATCCCCGAGACCGGATAAGACGCCGATGCGTCGCTATCCGACAATAAAATCACTCGGGGTCTCTTTCGCGTTTTTTCTTTAGCTTGGTCCAGATTTTCGGCTCCTGACGACGCCACAGACGCTGAATGTTGTCATGGTGACGCAGTAGGATTAAGCACGACAACATGGACACCGGGAAAGTGAACTGGGGATTGAACCACCAGACGTAAAAAGGGGCGATCAGCGCGCTGACGATAGCGCCTAACGACGAATAGCCGCTTAACAGGACGGTTAGCAGCCAGGTTCCGGCCATCACGCCGGTTAAGTCCCAGCCAATCGGCGCAATTGCGCCAAAGGCGGTGGCAACGCCTTTCCCACCTTTAAAGCCGAAGAATACCGGCCAAATGTGTCCGAGACAGGCGGCGATTGCGATCAATCCCAGCCAGAAGGGGCTGACGCCTAGCGCATAGGCGCCCCAGACGGGTAACATACCTTTCAGGACGTCGAAAATCAGCACCGCGACGGCGGCTCCCTTGCCACCGATTCGCAATACGTTCGTCGCGCCCGGATTGCCGGAGCCGCTGTCACGCGGGTCCGGCAATCCAGCAAGGCGGCATACCAGAATAGCACTGGAAATTGAGCCGCAGAGGTACGCGAAGATGATCATTCCAGGCGCGATTGCACTCATAAGCTGTTCCGTTTTGAAAATGTCGTGTAAAACGCTACTTCTGTGGATAATACGCATATTTCGCCGGAAGTGGTATCCGGGTTAGCCAAAAAGCAGGCAGGTCGTGATGGATATTGTATTTATAGAGCAACTTTCAGTAATCACCACTATCGGTGTTTATGACTGGGAACAAACTATCGAACAAAAACTGGTGTTCGATATCGAAATGGCATGGGATAACCGTCAATCTGCCAAAAGTGATGATGTCGCTGATTGTCTGAGCTATGCTGATATTGCTCAAACAGTTGTTAATCATGTGGAAGGTGGGCGTTTTGCGCTGGTAGAACGTGTGGCGGAAGAGGTGGCGGATCTGCTGCTTAGCCGCTTTAAGTCTCCATGGGTGCGCATCAAACTCAGCAAACCTGGTGCGGTGGCCCGTGCGGCAAACGTCGGGGTCATCATTGAGCGTGGCAATAATCTGAAAGAAAATAATTAACTTAATAATTTCTAAATCAAACAGGTATAAAAGAGTCCTTTCGTCGGCTCTTTTTTGCCGTGCTTTCTCTATCTAGGGGTTTATTAATGAGTGATATGCACTCGCTGCTGGTGGCGGCAATTTTGGGTGTGGTCGAAGGGCTGACGGAGTTCCTACCCGTTTCCAGTACCGGCCATATGATAATTGTTGGCCACTTGTTAGGTTTTGAGGGCGATACCGCAAAAACGTTTGAAGTCGTGATCCAACTGGGTTCCATTCTGGCGGTAGTGGTGATGTTCTGGCGACGTCTGTTTGGTTTAATTGGCATTCACTTTGGCAAGACCCCGCATGAAGGTACTGGTAAAGGTCGGCTGACGCTGGGGCATATCCTGTTGGGGATGATTCCAGCCGTGGTACTGGGGCTGATATTCCACGACACCATCAAATCGCTGTTTAACCCGATCAACGTGATGTATGCGCTGGTGGTAGGGGGCGTGCTGCTGATTGCCGCAGAATGCCTGAAGCCGAAAGAGCCGCGTGCGCCGGGTCTGGATGATATGACGTATCGCCAGGCGTTTATGATTGGCTGTTTTCAGTGTCTGGCGCTATGGCCGGGTTTTTCTCGCTCCGGGGCGACGATTTCTGGCGGTATGCTGATGGGCGTGAGCCGTTACGCGGCTTCTGAGTTTTCATTCCTGCTGGCGGTGC
The DNA here is from genome assembly GCF_014596835.2 of Citrobacter sp. C6_1. NCBI lineage: Bacteria > Pseudomonadati > Pseudomonadota > Gammaproteobacteria > Enterobacterales > Enterobacteriaceae > Citrobacter > Citrobacter sp. C6_1. The sequence continues at coordinate 661,871 of NZ_CP115031.1, forward strand.
CGATGATGATGGGCGCGACGGCGCTGGATCTCTACAAAAGCTGGTCGTTTCTGACTGCAGCAGATATTCCGATGTTTGCTGTCGGCTTCGTGACGGCATTTGTTGTGGCGCTGGTGGCGATCAAAACCTTCCTGCAACTGATTAAGCGTATTTCGTTCATTCCGTTTGCGATTTACCGCTTTATTGTTGCTGCCGCCGTCTATGTGGTTTTTTTCTGATCGCCTTAAATGCCGGATGGCGCTGCGCTTATCCGGCCTACGGGCGCAATATGTAGGCCGGATAAGGCATTTATGCCGCCATCCGGCAACGTCAGTTTAATGGGCTGGTTTCGGACAACGCTGTTCTTTCCAACTGGCCACTGCTGCGATGCGGCGTCGGGTCAGTTCTTCACGAATTGCCTGACCTTTGAATCCCGCTTCCACAACATCTTTCGTGGGAACCGCCTGTGCAACCAGCCAGGCTTCGCGTAACAGTCGGCCTTGCGGGTAATCCGCCGCTTCAAAACCGGTTCGCCCACGCACGTCGGCCTCGCTGGTCAGGGCGATTTGCTCCACGCGCTGCGGTTTGCGCCATGCATCGATGGAATCAAACAGCTTAACGATGGTTTTCGGTTGCAGGATCGGGAAGGTATGAATCAGGTCGTGGAACTCGGCCACCAGTTTGGCTAAGTCGCGGATGTCATTGGGTACGCGCATGCGTTGGCACAGTTGCTCAACCAGCTTAACGCCTGCCGGACCGTGGCCGTGATGGCGCGGCCATAGTGCTTTAGGCGTTAATGCTTTGCCAAGATCGTGGCACAGCGTGGCGAAACGCACGTCGACCTCCGGGCTTAACACGGCCGCCATCGACAACGTCATCAGCGTGTGAATGCCGGTATCGATTTCCGGGTGCCACTGCGCGGGCGCGGGGACGCCGAACAGAGCATCTACTTCCGGGAACAGCACGCGCAGTGCATCGCAATCGCGCAGGACCTGGAAAAATACCTGTGGATTACGGGTGGTTAAGGCGCTTTCTGTCTCTTTCCACACGCGTTCTGGCGTCAGGTGTTCCAGCTCTCCTGCGGCGGCCATGTTGCGCATCAGCATCATGGTTTCATCAGCAACACGAAAGCCAAGGTGTGCATAGCGGGCAGCAAAGCGCGCCACGCGCAGAACGCGCAGCGGATCTTCACTAAAAGCAGGGGATACATGACGCAGCAGGCGGTTTTCCAGATCGTCGCGTCCGTTATACGGGTCGATAATCTCCCCGTTGTCATCGCGGGCCATTGCGTTGATAGTCAGGTCGCGGCGTTGAAGATCGGCCTCCAGCGTCACATCTGGCGCGGCGTAGCAGGTGAATCCGGTATATCCCGAACCTGATTTACGTTCAGTGCGCGCCAGCGCATACTCTTCCCGGGTGTGTGGGTGGAGAAACACGGGGAAATCGCGACCTACCTGCTGATAGCCCGCGTCAAGCATCTCCTGCGGCGTGGCGCCGACAACGACCCAATCTTTATCTTTAATCGGTAGCCCTAATAACGCATCCCGAACAGCACCACCGACCAGATAAATCTTCACGCCACATTCCTTTTGAAAAACAGTATTCCTTAATCATATGTCAGTGTGACGGAGAAGGCGATTCAGTTCATCCAGCGATCTTTGCGCTTCCGGCTCGGGATCATGTGCGGCAGAACCAGACCGAGCAGCAGGCCGAGTCCCAGCACGCCGCCGCCATACATAAACCATTGCATGATGATAGTACGTTGCTTGTCATCAAGCTGCAGGTTAGCGGCGCTGACTTTCTTTTGCGCCACGATAAGCTCGTTCTTCAGCTTCTGGTTTTCTTCCTTCAACGCGTCGATCACGCTGTCGCTTTGCGATACTTTTTGCTGCATATCGGCGGTGCGTTGATTCCAGGTGGTATCGATATTATTGAGCTTATCGGTCAGTGTCTTAACCTGGTTTTCCAGGTCGGGAACGCGGGTACGCAGGCTCGGCGTACTGTTCAGCTCTTTCAGTGGGATCCAGGCGGTACGTCCGGTGCTGTCTTTCACCTGAGCGTAGTTGGTGTTGGCATCGGTCTGTAATAGCGTGACTTCCTCGCCGGCGTTAACCGTACCCACGAGGCGATAATTATCTCCCGGACCGCTGCGGACCCAGGTGTTCAGTTCGTCAGAGACATAGCGCTTTTCTTCGGCATGAGAGACTGCAGTGGCGCTAAGTGCGAGTAAAGTTAATCCAATCAGGCGTAATTTTGGCATCAGGCTGTCGTTATTGTCATAGAAAGTGGAACGATAGTAGTGGCATCAGTGTCTCTACGCAAAGCATTCGACATCAATCGGAATCATCTGTGTCCTTTTTGCCACCACCCGAAACTTTTACGCCCGTCAAATTGCTCGTTGCATGGCAATTTGGCGCAAAATACTATCTACTGACCATAAAGAACGAACTTAGTTCGCAGTCAGTTTTCTCAACTGTGACATAACCCATAAGTACAAGACCATGGCCCAGGAAATCGAATTAAAATTTATCGTCAATAGTGACGCTGTAGATGCGCTGCGTGAACGTCTGAATACGCTGGGGGGAGAGCATTATGCCCCCAGCCAGTTGCTGAATATTTACTACGAAACGCCGGATGCGTGGTTGCGTGGTCACGATATGGGGCTGCGTATTCGCGGTGAAAACGGTCATTACGAAATGACCATGAAAATTGCCGGACGCGTGACGGGCGGCCTGCATCAGCGACCGGAATTTAACGTTGCGCTGGACGCGCCTGAGCTGGATCTTGCCTTGTTCCCAACGGAAGTCTGGCCTGATGGCGAACTGCCCGCTGAGCTTGACTCTCAGGTGCAGCCGCTGTTCAGTACCGATTTTTACCGTGAGAAATGGCGCCTTGATGTTGACGGCAGCCGTATCGAAATCGCCCTCGATCTCGGGGAAGTAAAAGCGGGCGAATGTGCTGAACCTCTCTGTGAGCTTGAACTTGAGCTGCTAAGCGGCGATACCCGTGCGGTACTGAAGCTGGCAAACCAGCTGGTTTCGCAAACCGGTTTACGCCAGGGCAGTTTGAGCAAAGCCGCGCGCGGCTATCATCTGGCTCAGGGGAATGCGCCGCGTGAACTCAAACCGACGCGCATTTTACAGGTTCCGGCGAAGGCGAGCATTGAGCAGGGGCTGGAAGCGGCGCTGGAGCTGGCATTATCACAGTGGCAGTACCACGAAGAGCTGTGGGTACGCGGCGTCAAAGGGGCGAAAGCCGAGGTGCTAGCGGCAATGGGGCTGGTGCGTCACATTCTGATGTTGTTTGGCGGTAATGTGCCACGAAAAGCGAGCGCTCACTTACGTGATTTGCTGACCCGGTCGGAAGCGATCATCGCGTCTGATGCCTCTGCCGTTTCGGCGGTTTACAGCACAGAAACGGCAATGGCCAAACTGGCGCTGACCGAATGGCTGGTGACCAAAGGGTGGCAGCCGTTCCTTGATGCGAAGGCGCAGGGCAAAATTGCCGATTCCTTTAAGCGTTTCTCGGATACGCATCTCTCACGCCATGCCGCTGAACTGAAAACCACTTTTGCTCAGCCGTTGGGCGATAAGTACGTCGATCAGCTGCCGCGCCTGACGCGCAACATTGATAGCATGCTGATGCTGTCGGGATACTACGACGAAAATGTTGCATCGGAATGGATCGCCAACTGGCAGGGCTTACGTCGCGCCATTGTGGCCAACCAATATATTGAAATTGAACATTTCCGCAACGAGGCGATCGCGCTGGAACCGTTCTGGCTGCACAGCGGAAAACGATAATCAGGGTTGAGGCCGGGATGCCTGATGGCGCAGTGCTTATCAGGCCTACGAGGCCATACCATGAGCCTCAATACGCAAAGGATGTCCCATACATGAAGCAGCTCTCTTCACCGTTACAGCAGTACTGGCCGGCCGTTGTTGAGCGGCTGCCAGCAGCAATCTCTGAGTCCTCGCTTAGCGTGCAGGCGAAGTCAGTGCTTACATTCAGTGATTTTGTCCGCGACAGCATTATTGCCCATCCCGAATGGCTGGCTGAGCTGGAAAGTACGCCACCTCAGGCGGATGAATGGCAACACTATGCCGAGTGGTTGCAGCAAGCATTGGTTGACGTCGGCGATGAAAACACGCTGATGCGCGAGCTGCGCCTGTTTCGCCGCCGCATCATGGTGCGTATCGCCTGGGCGCAGACGCTGTCGCGGGTGACGGAAGAGAGTATTTTGCAGCAGTTAAGCCATCTGGCTGAAACGCTGATTATTGCCGCACGCGACTGGTTGTATGACGCCTGCTGTCGTGAGTGGGGAACGCCCTGTAATTCTGACGGTGTTGCGCAGCCGCTGCTGATTTTAGGCATGGGAAAACTCGGCGGCGGCGAGTTGAATTTCTCCTCGGATATTGACCTGATTTTTGCCTGGCCGGAGCACGGCAGCACGCAGGGCGGGCGTCGCGAGCTGGATAACGCGCAGTTCTTTACTCGCATGGGCCAGCGGCTTATCAAGGTGCTGGATCAGCCCACAATGGATGGGTTTGTCTACCGGGTGGACATGCGTTTACGCCCGTTTGGCGATAGCGGCCCGCTGGTGCTGAGCTTCTCTGCGCTGGAGGATTATTACCAGGAACAAGGGCGCGACTGGGAACGCTATGCGATGGTCAAAGCCCGCATTATGGGCGATTCCGACGGCACTTACGTCAGTGAACTTCGCGCGATGCTGCGGCCATTTGTCTTCCGCCGCTATATTGATTTCAGCGTGATCCAGTCTCTGCGAAACATGAAAGGGATGATTGCCCGTGAAGTGCGCCGCCGTGGCCTGAAAGACAACATCAAGCTGGGGGCGGGCGGTATTCGTGAAATCGAATTTATCGTGCAGGTATTCCAGCTTATTCGCGGTGGGCGCGAGCCGTCGCTGCAATCCCGCTCGCTGTTACCCACGCTCAGTGCCATCAATGAATTGCACCTGCTGTCTGATACCGACGCGGAACAACTGCGCGCAGCCTATCTCTACTTACGCCGCCTGGAAAACCTGCTGCAAAGTATCAATGATGAGCAGACCCAGACGTTGCCGGGCGATGAACTGAATCGCGCGCGACTGGCGTGGGGGATGAACGTTGATGACTGGCAGCAGTTAACCGATGTGCTGGCCAATCATATGGACAATGTGCGCCGGGTATTCAACGAGCTGATTGGCGATGACGAAGCTGAAACCCAGGAAGAGTCGCTCTCTGAGCAGTGGCGCGAACTGTGGCAGGACGCATTACAGGAAGATGATACCACGCCGGTATTGACGCATCTGGCGGATGACGATCGCCGGCGCGTGCTGTCTCTGATTGCTGATTTCCGCAAAGAGCTGGATAAACGCACCATTGGCCCACGCGGACGTCAGGTGCTGGATCATTTAATGCCGCACCTGCTGAGCGATGTCTGTACGCGTGACGACGCCTCAATACCGCTGTCGCGTATCACACCGCTGCTGGTGGGCATCGTGACCCGCACGACCTACCTGGAGCTGCTGAGCGAATTCCCCGGCGCGCTTAAGCACCTGATTTCGCTCTGCGCGGCTTCTCCGATGGTCGCCAGCCAGCTGGCGCGCTATCCACTGTTGCTCGATGAACTGTTGGATCCGAACACCCTGTATCAACCCACCGCGACGGATGCCTACCGTGATGAGCTGCGCCAGTATTTGCTGCGCGTACCGGAGGATGACGAAGAACAGCAACTGGAAGCGCTGCGCCAGTTTAAACAAACGCAACTGTTGCGTATCGCGGCAGCCGATATTGCCGGTACGCTGCCGGTGATGAAGGTGAGCGATCACTTAACCTGGCTGGCAGAAGCGATTATTGATGCGGTAGTCCAGCAGGCGTGGACGCAGATGGTTGCTCGCTACGGGCAACCTACCCATCTTGGCGAACGTGAGGGGCGCGGTTTTGCCGTCGTCGGCTATGGCAAACTGGGCGGCTGGGAACTGGGCTACAGTTCGGATCTTGATTTGATCTTCCTGCATGATTGTCCGATGGACGTGATGACGGATGGTGAGCGTGAGATTGACGGGCGACAGTTCTATCTGCGTCTGTCGCAGCGCATTATGCACCTTTTCAGCACCCGCACCTCGTCCGGTATTTTGTACGAAGTGGATGCGCGGCTGCGTCCATCCGGCGCGGCGGGAATGCTGGTGACATCAACCGAGGCTTTCGCCGATTACCAGCGCAACGAAGCCTGGACATGGGAGCATCAGGCGCTGGTACGTGCTCGTGTGGTATATGGCGACCCGCAGTTGACCTCTCAGTTTGATGTGATTCGTCGCGATATCATGATCCTCGTCCGTGATGGGAAAACCTTGCAGACCGACGTGCGTGAAATGCGTGAGAAAATGCGCGCCCATTTAGGCAATAAGCATCGCGATCGCTTTGATATTAAAGCGGATGAGGGTGGCATTACCGACATTGAGTTTATTACGCAATATCTGGTGCTGCGCTATGCGCATGAAAAACCGAAGCTGACGCGCTGGTCGGATAACGTGCGCATTCTGGAATTGCTGGCGCAAAACGACATTATGGATGAGCAGGAAGCGCTGGCGCTTACCCGCGCTTATACAACGCTGCGCGACGAACTTCACCATCTTGCGTTGCAGGAACTTCCGGGTCATGTCGCGCCGGAGCTCTTCAGCGCTGAACGTACGCTGGTGCGTGACAGCTGGCAGAAGTGGCTGGTTGCCGAGTGAAGTGTGCTATTATCGCGCGCAAATTTTAAGACCCTCAGAGAATCTCTCAGGAGACAGGAATGAAAGTAACGCTGCCAGAGTTTGAACGTGCAGGAGTCATGGTTGTCGGTGATGTGATGCTGGATCGCTACTGGTACGGCCCTACCAGCCGTATTTCACCTGAAGCGCCGGTTCCGGTGGTGAAGGTCGATACCATCGAAGAACGTCCCGGTGGCGCAGCAAACGTGGCGATGAACATTGCCTCTCTGGGCGCAAATTCCCGTCTGGTGGGTTTGACCGGTATCGACGACGCGGCGCGGGCGCTGAGCAAAACGCTGGCGGATGTGAACGTAAAATGCGACTTCGTTTCCGTGCCGACGCATCCGACAATCACCAAACTGCGCGTGCTTTCCCGTAACCAGCAGTTGATTCGCCTGGATTTCGAAGAAGGTTTTGAAGGCGTGGATCCGCAACCGCTGCACGAGCGTATTAATCAGGCGCTGGGTTCTATCGGCGCTCTGGTGCTTTCCGACTACGCCAAAGGCGCGCTGGCAAGCGTGCAGCAGATGATTGCTCTGGCGCGTAAGGCTGGCGTGCCGGTGCTTATCGATCCGAAAGGGATCGATTTTGAACGTTACCGCGGCGCAACGCTGCTAACGCCGAACCTGTCTGAGTTTGAAGCGGTAGCCGGTAAATGCAAAAGCGAAGATGAATTGGTTGAGCGCGGCATGAAAGTGATTGCTGATTTCGACCTTTCCGCACTGCTGATTACCCGTTCAGAACAGGGTATGACGTTGCTGCAACCGGGCAAATCGCCACTGCATATGCCGACGCAGGCGCAGGAAGTGTATGACGTGACCGGTGCGGGCGATACGGTAATCGGCGTGCTGGCGGCGACGCTGGCGGCGGGTAACTCACTGGAAGAGGCGTGCTATTTTGCTAATGCTGCTGCCGGTGTTGTGGTCGGTAAACTGGGAACTTCCACCGTGTCGCCTATTGAGCTGGAAAACGCCGTGCGCGGTCGCGCGGATACCGGTTTTGGCGTGATGACAGAAGCAGAGCTGAAACAGGCCGTTGCCAGCGCCCGCAAGCGCGGTGAGAAAGTGGTGATGACCAACGGCGTGTTCGACATCCTGCATGCGGGCCACGTCTCCTATCTGGCGAATGCACGCAAGCTGGGCGATCGCCTGATCGTGGCGGTAAACAGCGATGCGTCGACCAAACGTCTGAAAGGCGAAACGCGTCCGGTCAACCCGCTGGAACAGCGCATGATCGTGCTGGGCGCGCTGGAATCCGTCGACTGGGTGGTCTCGTTTGAAGAAGATACACCGCAGCGTCTGATAGCCGGCATCCTGCCGGATCTGCTGGTCAAAGGCGGCGACTATAAGCCAGAAGATATTGCGGGCAGCAAAGAGGTCTGGGCGAACGGCGGTGAAGTGCTGGTGCTGAACTTTGAAGATGGCTGCTCAACGACCAATATCATCAGGAAGATCCAGAAAGACAGCGATAAATAGCAAATGCTGGAAACGCGTCGAAATTTTCGTTTTGGTGCGTTTCCCGCTGTTGACGCTGCTGTTTTTTCGACCTAAAGTACAGGAATAAGGGTGAGAGGGGATTTCTCCCCCCTCTGATTGACTGTTAATAGGTCTGGAAACTTATCAATAACAGCACAACCAGTATGATGACGAACTTCATCATAACCCTTTCCTTATTAAAGCCCCTTCTTCGAGAGGGGCTTTCTCGTTGCAGCCCCTTGCTGACAAGGCGATTGTTAGTGAGCCTCCTGACAGGGGCAAGGGCTTTCTCCCTCCGATTTCTTATTGCTGGAGCATCCACGCAAAACGCTGCTGCAGAATAAAAAATCCCCGGCTTTACGGCCAGGGATAGGGGAATGATGCAGAAGTGGTTATTCTTCTTTTACCGTTGTCTGCGGGTTAACGTCGACTGTCGTCGTGGTCAGCGCATTTAGCGAACCGCCGGATAAGCCAATTTCATTTAACAGCGAATCAATCAGCGGCGCTTGTGTGCGATAGGCAAGGACGGCGGATAATGCCTGCTCAGCCAAATTTCCACCTGCGCTCACTTCACCGACTGCGCCGCCGCTCATCATCACTTTTTGCCCGCCAGGTCCGGTACGTACAAACGCCTGTTCAGCAGACGCGCGACGATACAGACGGGCAAAGATAATCCCGATAATTAATAAGACGACCACCGCCACAACGGCGGTAAGGTAACATACCAAAAACATCATCCATCTTAGATTTCGTAGGAAACTGTGAAGCTGGTGATTTTTTTGCGCACAATATGTGCAGAATATCTTCGCATCCAGGGAAATACTGAAATCAGAAAAAGCATATGGCCTTAACAGATATTCAATAACTGGAGGGTATGCTCATGAACAGTAGTATGTATTCATTGAATAATTTCGATTTCCTGGCGCGGAGTTTTGCCAGAATGCAGGCTGAGGGCCGACCCGTTGATATCCAGGCTGTAACTGGAAATATGGATGAAGAACATCGCAGCTGGTTTTGCAAACGCTATGCACTTTACTGCCAGCAGGCAACAGAGGCGAAAAAATTAGAACTGGAACACTAACATATTAACGGGCCTTGCGGCCCGTTGTCGTTTTTATACCAGTGGATCGACTGGCGGGATTGCGGGCGCAGACTTGACTTCCGCCGCTTTCTCGCGCGCTTCAAGCTCCGTCAGACGTTGCTCAAGCAGCGCCAGTTTTTCACGGGTACGCAGTAAAACCTGGGTTTGTACGTCAAACTCTTCGCGGCTTACCAGATCCAGACGGGTCAGCTGTGATTGCAGCGTTTGGCGAATTTTCTTCTCGACGTCTTCGCCAAACTCGCGGATCCCTTTCGGCATCGACTCGTGAACCTGACGAGCAATCTGCTCAATTTTTTTCGGGTCAATCATTATGGTTTCCCTGAACTGGTACGTGTTGCTGCCTATTGTAGTGCGAACTGTCCCAGGCATAAACCAGAATTGTGTGAAGCTAAGATGAGCAAAGGCGTTGATGAAGGTAATCAATAGCGTTATAGTTAACTCGCTTATTCTCAGGGCGGGGCGAAATTCCCCACCGGCGGTAAATCAACTCAGGTTGAAAGCCCGCGAGCGCTTTGGGTGCAAACTCAAAGGTCAGCAGATCCGGTGTAATTCCGGGGCCGACGGTTAGAGTCCGGATGGGAGAGAGTAACGATCCAGTCGGGCATGGACCCGCTCACGTTATTTTTTTGCCGCTTAGACGGTACTCCTAAGACTGCCCTGATTCTGGTAACCATAATTTTAGTGAGGTTTTTTTACCATGAATCAGACGCTACTTTCCTCTTTTGGTACGCCTTTCGAACGTGTTGAACATGCGCTGTCTGCGCTGCGTGAAGGACGCGGTGTGATGGTGCTTGACGACGAAGATCGTGAAAACGAAGGCGATATGGTTTTCCCGGCCGAGACCATGACCGTTGAACAGATGGCGCTGACCATCCGTCACGGCAGCGGTATTGTTTGCCTGTGCATCACCGAAGACCGCCGCAAACAGCTCGATCTGCCAATGATGGTGGAAAATAACACCAGTGCTTACGGTACCGGTTTTACCGTGACCATTGAAGCTGCAGAAGGTGTGACCACCGGTGTTTCCGCAGCGGACCGTGTTACTACGGTACGCGCGGCAGTTAAGGATGGCGCAAAACCTTCCGATCTGAACCGTCCGGGGCACGTGTTCCCGCTGCGTGCTCAGGCTGGTGGTGTGTTAACTCGTGGTGGCCACACCGAAGCCACCATCGATCTGATGACGCTGGCAGGGTTTAAACCGGCAGGCGTGTTGTGTGAGCTGACCAATGACGATGGCACCATGGCGCGTGCGCCACAGTGCATTGAGTTTGCCGGCAAGCACAATATGGCGGTGGTCACTATTGAAGACCTGGTGGCTTACCGCCAGGCGCACGAGCGCAAAGCCAGCTAATAGACTATTACCACGTTAGTTTTGGTAAGCATAAAAAACCGAAGCCATATTCCAGGCTTCGGTTTTTTTGTTTTTTGCTCCCAATTACCTGGTTCTGGCCAGTTTTAAAGCCCAGGCACCGCTCATTGTCACCAACAGCAATAAACATAAACCAAAGGCCAGCAAACAGGCCTGTGCCATGTTCATAAAATGCCACGGCGGGAGCAGATACCAGCCTTCAGACTGTTGGTATAGATCGATAAACCACTTTTGCGTACTGCTGAGCGCTACGCCATCGGGAACCACGGGGGCGTCATAGCCGCAATCCCCTGTGGGCTTAAACCACTCCGGAGCCCAGTTTGCCAGCGGCAAATTGAAAGGGAATATCGGATCTGTGGAACATCCCTGGACACCAAACAACGAATCCGGGTCCGGGTTATGTACAGCATAATGAATACCGTTAAGTTTGATGGAGAACGTAATGCCCATGATGCTGCCATAAAATGCCGCGATGCAACCAATAAGCTTCAGAACAACATTTTTAGGGTTTATTGCCGCGATCAATCCACCGAAAACCATTACAAACATGGCAAAGCGAATGTAGACACACTGCTCGCAGGGGGCCATATAGAGGTAGATTTGAAAGAATGAGTGCGCCAGTATTATTAACCCGCCCATCGCGCAGACCATCAGTAGCCACAGAGAGCGCCGTTCCTGCCATCTCACCAGCGTATCAACCGGCGTGGTACGTAAGTCCCGCCACAATCCTTTTATGAAAGCCATAGCCTGGTCCCTGTTTATTTTGTCGCCAGTTCTCTGACAAGCTCTGCCATGGAGTCAATGGATTTGATACTTTTTGTGTAGATCAGGTATTTACCGTTAACGACGTAAGCCGGAACCCCCTGAATTTTGGCGACGTCATATGCCGCTTTCCATTTCTCCAGCGTTTGCTGAACGGCGGGATCTTGCAGCGCGGCGTCAAAATCTGCCTGGCTCATACCTGCAGCATCCAGGCCTGTTTTAATGAATGCGGCCGGATCATTACCATCTGACCAGCGCTCTTTCTTGTCGTGGTAAGCAGCGTAATAAGCGAATTTCGCTTTTTTGAACTGTGATTTGGCATCAAACAATGAAATCCCTGCGGCCTGGTCTTTAGCAATCATTACCGCAAAAACTTCACTGGCCTGTTTACCATATTCACCCTTGGTTTCCAGATGAAATGGTGTGAAGGTGACGAGATCAGCCACTTTTTCAGAAACCGGGCCAGTCACGGCTTTATCATATTTATAACAGAACGGACAGGCGTAGCTGAATACTTTTATTAACGTCTTATCAGCATTAGGAATCGGTTTCTCTAAAACCATATAATCAGTGCCTTCTGTAAAAGCGGAGGCGGCAAACGACGAGGTAAGCGCTGCGGTTAATATCACGCTTTTAAATAATGAAGTAATCCATTTAGATGACATAATTAATCCTTAAGCTAACGCGATTATTTAAACATGTGTTGTGGGCGGACCAGTAATGCACGGTAGTGAGTTTGGTTTGGTTTATCTGAAAGGACATCTATCTCAACTTTGACTTCTTTGGTCTTGTAGTCAATTTCATTGATTTTGCCAATGGTTGGTTGTCCAACTTCAAATAAATTAATTGAACCACCAAAGCCAAACATGGTGTCACGGTCTTTCTGATATTCGATAACCGAGGTGATGGGACTATAGAAATCGTAACCGCGTTCTTTGCCGTATTCCCAGATTTGCTGAACGGTACCTTTTATCTCGTCAATTTTATATTCGACGTAACGGGAGTATTTCATCGTCGGCAATGCCGGTTGTTCGAGCCCACGACCATCGCCGTTATCAAAGATGGTTAATGTCCCTTTGCTCGAGAGCCATGCGGTGTGCTGTGTATAGGTAAAATCGAAATCGGTATTCTCGCACTTGCCGTTTTCGTCACATTTTAACGCGTTGCCTTTGCTATCAACCGGTTTTAACAGCTTACTTGCCAGCGTCTTATTCCAGCCTTTCGACGGAGCGAGGATCCATTTCACCTGTTTATCGCGACCGATTTTGACGACGCCCTGATGGCGGGAAGAGATAATAATGGAGTCATCTTTGGCATCATAGGCAATGGAGTTAACGTGCGCCCAGTTACGACCCGCACCCACGCCGAGGGCGTCACCGTAAGGTGTATCTGGCTCCAGTTTCGCCTGTTGACCGGCATGAGCGAGGTCAACGTTGACGCATACCGCACCTGCGTCCAGCGCACCCAGCAGCGCATCACGCATCGGATCGAGTATTTTTGTCAGATCCCACACGTCAACCACTCGACCGGACTTGTCTACTTCAATTATCTGATCGCGGATAGTTTGCACATGGATGCCATCTTCTTTGCGATAATCGCGTTTGCCCACGCGAAGCAACACGGTGTCGTTGATTGTTTCGATCGATTCATGCGACGCGTCGAGGAAGCCGCGCGGTAGCTTATGATCGGCCAGAATCTGCCCCATCATATCGAATTCGTACCAATGCTGGCCCTGCACGGCAGTGAAGGTGCCGCGCGGCGTTTCTCGAATCCCCATCAAGTAACCGCGCTTATTGATATCCATGTCATGGCCATCATAGAAGGTATCTTGATCCAGCCACCAACGATATTCACCTTCCGTATCGACGATAAAGGTGAAGGGGGCAATGTCAAAGGGTAATGCCCCGCCCGCCGGACCCGCATCCAGGATGCCGGCATTTTTATCTTTTTCACCATGCCAGTGGAATTCCGCCCCTTGTGCAGTGAAGGTATGGGTATTCACCAGATACAGACGGTCTTCAAAACCAGGCGCTACCTTAATAACTTTCGTTTGCTGTAAATCGGAAATTGAACGGTTATCCATGTAGTAATTAACGATGGCGGACGTTTGCACCACATAATCATCCTTCATGGCTTTGCCATTTTCTTTATATTCAACGGTGACCTTATTAGCAAACTTTTGATAAAGACCAAAAATAGGCACGCCGTCATAGGTTGCTAACGACTCTTTGCCAACAGTATAAGTAACAGGAACGCCTTTCTCGCCTTTGCCATGAACGGTGACTTTAACATCTGAAATAATGTGACTGTCTAATTCAACCAGCGCGGTAAGTGGGGCGTTTCCATAAGGATCAACGACTATTGCGCCCAGTTTTCCTGCGGGTTGGGCGGGTTGAAAGCCCGCAGCAAAAGAATTTCCGACCGTTAATCCAAACGTCAGTGCCAGAGTGCCTGCGAGTAGCGTTTTTCGATATTGTCTAAACATGGATATATCTCCTTATATTAATTTTAAATATAATCTCAATGAATATATTATGTTTTTACGATATGGCTAAAAATGAAAATAGTACTACTGATGTCATTTTTATTGTGGGTATATAAATATTTATGAAGTGTATTATTCTGCAAGATCTAATTTTTGTTATTTGCTGGATAGTATGAGTGAGGTATTTTAAGGACAATATTTATTATTGATTAGTGTGATCTCGTCGACACAGTTTTATTTTTTATAAGTGTTTTAGCTATTGGCATAGCTGCTGGTTTATATGATCGAAATCATATATTTGTTTCTGGAATATGCCACTATAGGGGTATGTCAGAATAAGCTTGTGTAAAATTTTAACGTTAAATGTTTAATGATGTTAAATGTTAAGGGTAAAAGAATGTTTATTGCCTGGTATTGGATCGTATTAATTGCACTCGTTGCATTGGGTTATTATTGCCATATGAAGCGTTATTGTCGGGCATTCCGACAAGACAGAGACGCATTGCTCGAGGCGCGAAACAAACTCTTCCGTCGTTCTGGTGAAGATAACAGCGTGATTAAGGAACAGGAATAGTCCTTCACGTTCTGCTATGGATGAGCGGATGCTGTAAAATAGCAGGGTGGCATCCGCCCTCAGGATTATCCGATTCCCATAGACTGGAGGATGACGAGGCTTAACCCCATAACTGACATGCCACAAAGCACCCCATAGCTGGGATTATTATCCGGGTCGATCTCTTTTGCCAGTGGCATCAATTCATCGACTGACAGCGCCACCATAATTCCGGCGACCGCGGCCATAATTGCCGCCATCACCACGGGTGAAATCAAACTGCCCAGAATTAACCATGCCAGTACCCCACCTAATATTTCCGCCATTCCCGAGATCCCTGCCCAGAATATAGCGGTACGTTTTGAACCCGTGGCTGCATAGACCGGACCTGCAACGGCTAATCCTTCAGGAATATTGTGTAATGCGACGGCAAGCGCAATACCAAAGCCCAGTTCGAGGTTGCTGCTGGCGGTAACAAAAGTCGCAATCCCTTCTGGGAAGTTATGCAGGCTGATACCCAGAGTTAATAAAATCGCAGTACGCTTAATGGAACCGGGTAACGGCTGTGTGGTTTTTTGGACTAAATCCTGAGGGTGAGCGTGCGGCAGCAAACGATCCAGGCCAAAGTAGCCCAGCAAACCAACGATAAACATCCCGTAACCCAGCACCGGAGACATTCCCTCTGCTGCCAGTGCGGCTGGCAACATCTCCATCAGGGAGATTAGCAACATGATACCTGCGGCAAAACCCAGAGAAAATGCGAGAACGCGGTTAGAGGGTTTTTGTCCCAGCACGCCAAGAAATGCACCGATAAATGTGGCGGCGCCTGCCAGTAAGGTCAGAAGTAAAGGTACTGACATCGACAAATAAAGCTCCTTATCAATCTGCTATTCGGGGCGGTTCGTCAAAATAACTGATGATCTTCATCATGGTTATCTGAGTTCTTCATCAACCGAAAAAGCGTATTGTGGTGATATCAAAATGACTCCCTCAGTAAGGATATCATCATGTCTTCAACTCGTATGCCAGCATTGTTTTTGGGCCACGGCAGCCCGATGAATGTTCTGGAAGATAACGTTTATACCCGTGCCTGGCAGCAGCTGGGGGAAACGTTGCCACGTCCGAAAGCCATCGTGGTGGTCTCAGCGCACTGGTTTACGCGCGGCACTGGCGTAACCGCGATGGAAGCACCGAAAACGATTCATGACTTTGGTGGTTTTCCGCAGGCGCTGTATGACACGCATTATCCGGCCCCGGGGTCTCCTGAACTGGCTCAGCATCTGGTGGATCTGCTTTCTCCAGTGCCAGTCACGTTAGATAAAGAGGCGTGGGGATTTGACCACGGCTCATGGGGTGTGCTGATCAAGATGTACCCGAACGCAGATATCCCGATGGTGCAGTTGAGTGTCGATAGCACCAAACCTGCGGCCTGGCATTTCGAAATGGGTCGTAAGCTGGCGGCGCTGCGTGATGAGGGCATTATGCTGGTAGCCAGCGGTAACGTGGTGCATAACCTGCGTACTGCGCGCTGGCACGGCGAAAATACGCCGTATCCGTGGGCGACCTCATTTAACGATTATGTTAAAGCAAACCTCACATGGCAGGGACCGGTTGAACAGCACCCGCTGGTTAACTATATGGATCATGAAGGCGGATCGCTGTCGAACCCGACGCCAGATCATTATCTGCCGCTGCTGTATGTTCTCGGGGCATGGGATGGTAAAGAGTCTGTTACGATCCCTGTAGATGGTATCGAGATGGGAAGTTTAAGTATGTTGTCGGTGCAGGTTGGGTGATGAACGCCCGATGGCGCTACGCTTATCGGGCATTAAGTTCGTGCCGTAGGCCGGGTAAGGCGGAGCCGCCACCCGGCACTCTCAATCATTCGACAAAAATATGCGGATAGAAACGGGAGAGATCCTGCGTGATCAGGGCGCGGTCTTCGCGAATGCCGATCCCGGCCGGTTGGTCGTTAATCAGCCAACTGCCGATCAGCATATAGCTGTTGCCAAACTTCGGTAACTGATGGAACTGCTGCACGATCATGCCTTCTTCACCGTATGGGCCTTCCACGGCTTCGATCGTTTTACCGTTCTCAATGATGGAAACGTTAGCGCCTTCACGCGAGAAGATCGGTTTCACGACAAACTTATCCATCTGCGGATAGTCGTCTTCGGCGAAATATGCCGGTAGCAGATTCGGATGATCCGGGAACATTTCCCACAGCAGCGGCAACAGTGCTTTGTTGGAGATAATGCTTTTCCATGCTGGTTCCAGCCAGCGAACGCCGGCATCTTCCAGCTTGGTGGAGAACATTTCACGCAGCATAAACTCCCACGGATATAGCTTGAACAGGTTGGCGATCACCTGGTCCTGCATGTCCGTGAACTGACCTTTTTCGCCAAGACCGATATCTTCGACATAGAGAAATTCAGTGGCAATTTCAGCCTCAGCCGCGCAATCCTGCAAATACTGGATCGTTCCACGATCTTCGACCGTATCGCGACAGCAGGTCAGGTGCAGCAACTGAAAACCGTACTGCTCGCGCAGCTCAGTGAAACGTTCGATCAGTTTTTCCTGCAGGCTGTTGAACTGATCGCTGCCTTCCGGCAGGTTGCCCGCATTAAGCTGATCTTCCAGCCAGATCCACTGGAAAAAAGCAGCTTCATACAATGAGGTTGGCGTATCGGCGTTGTTTTCTAAAAGCTTGGGTTCACCGGTACCATCCCACGCCAGATCGAGGCGGGAATAGAGCGACGGTTGCTGTGTCAGCCAGGACTGGCGGACAAAGCCCCAGGTATGCTTCGGAATACGAAACTTGGTCATCAGCTCGTCGCTGGCAATGACCTTCTCAACCACCTTGAGGCACATCTGGTGCAGCTCTGCGGTGACCTCTTCCAGCTTTTCGACCTGAGCGAGCGTCAGCTTATAGTATGCGTCTTCACACCAGTACGGCTCGCCGTACATGGTGTGAAAGTTGAAACCGTATTCGGTGGCCTTATCGCGCCAGTCCGGGCGCTCAACAATACTGACTCTTTCCATGACGATCAGCCACCCATTGAACGTGTGGTGGTGCCGCTTGCGCTACGCTGCATGGTGCTCTGTTTGGCGACTGACTCACCAAATCCGCCACGGGTTACGGTAGACGTGGTGGCTGGTTTCGGTGCCATGGCGGTTTTTGGTACGGTCATGGTGCGGCCCGGCGTTGCTGCGCCGTAGTTTTTGCCGCCGGCGTCAGTGTATTTGCCGTATGCAGGGCTGGCCGGGTTTTTCGAGCTGAACAGCGGCTGCTGAGCGCCCATTCCGCCGCCCATCATGCGGCCCATCATGTAGCCAGCCATCAGCGGCATCCAGAAGCTGCCGCTGCTTTGATTCTGCGCCTGAGCCTGGCCTTCACCGGTCGGTGCCATACCTGCCTGGGCAGGTGCCTGTTGGCACTGACCTTCACCGAACTCGGCAATACAGTCTTCGCGCGTGGCGTATTTTGGCGCCGTGCGTTCAGCTTCTTTCAGCGCGTTGTTGAATGCGGTCGTACATTCAGCGCTTTTACCTGGATTCGCCGCAGAGCAGTCGTCCGCATTCTGATAAAGCGAAACCGTTTCGTCACTCTTTTCACAGCCCGCGAGCATAAACACAGCGGTAACTGCCAGGGCGACAGGAGTCAGATGGCGCGCGTTCCAGCTTTTGCGGAACGAAGCATGATGTATCGATTTTGTCCGTTTCATTTTTGTCTTCCAGGACCCAGTGGTAAACACAGTAAATAATGCTCAGGATAGAGGATGACTGGTCGAAATTGAAGCGGGAAGAGGCGAGAATGCGCAGGAAGGGGCGGATCTTTACGTTGTCTTACGTTCAGACGGGGCCGAAGCCCCGTCATCAACATCAATTACGGAACGGGTTGTTGCCGTTACTGCTGCTGGATGTATGTGCTGCTGCCGGTTTGACCGCCGGCGCCGCACTGTTGGCGGTATAACCATCTGCTGCGGCGTCTTGCTGGGTGTTTTCCGGCGCAACGGAGTCAGGTGCGGTGGAAATAGGTTTGCCCAGCGTATTGTTCAACGCCACCAGATCCTGCTCGTTAAGCGTACCGAGCGCAGACTTGATGTTTAACTGGTTGATCAGATAGGTATAACGCGCATTTGCCAACTGCTGCTTAGCGTTGTACAGCGTGGTAGTGGCATCCAACACGTCCACGATGGTACGTGTACCGACAGAATAACCCGCTTCCATCGCGTCAAGTGAACTTTGCGCAGAGACAACGGCTTGTTTGTACGCATTAATGCTACTGATAGACGCATTAATGTTGTTGAATGACGAACGAACGGTCTGTACTACGCTGCGGTGCGCGCTTTCCAGTTGCTCGCTGGCGCCAACAAAGTTGTACTGTGCTTGTTTAACCTGCGAGTTAACCATCCCGCCCTGGTACAGCGGCAGCGAGAAGTTCAGACCAATTTTATTCTGGCCCTGGTTACTGTCGTCATACTGAGAGGTGTTAGTTTTAGAACCACTGTAAGAGGTATCAGAAACACCAGTAGAGGCGGTTAAACCCAGCGTCGGCAGATGACCGTCCTGTGCCAGACGAATTTGCTCACGCGCCAGATCCTGGCTTAAACGTGCCTGCAATAACGTCAGGTTGCGGTTTTCTGCTTCTTTCAGCAGTGAATTCACCGCCTGCGGTTTGTTGGTTTTAAAGCCATCAACATTCAGCGAAGCCAGTTCCGGATAGTAATTGCCGGTGACCTGACGCAGCTGTTCAACGGCGTTGTCCAGGTTGTTACGCGCGGTAACTTCATTCGCCAACACAGTATCGTACTGTGAACGGGCGTTCTGTACGTCAGTGATAGCAACCAGGCCAACGTTAAAACGCTGGGTCGTCTGATCTAACTGACGATAAACGGCGTCTTTTTGTGCCTGGGTATAAGACAGCACGTCAATCGCGTTCAATACGTTAAAATAGGCCGTGGCGGTATTCAGGATCAGCGTTTGCTGATCGGTCTGATAGGTCACGTCCTGGATGCCCGCTGATTTTTCTTGCAGCGTCAGGGCACGCCATTTTGACATATCGAACAGCGTCTGAGTCAATTGTAATGACGCGCTGGTGGCGTTGGAGTTGATACCATTTGAATCACGGTAGCCATTGCTGTAGGTGTAATCGGCACCTAAGCCCAGTTGCGGCAGTAAAGGACTACGCGCTTCGTTAATTTTTTCGAATGCAGCATCGCGATCGGCGGCGGATTTACGCAATTCCGGGTTGCTCAGGCGTGCTTGCTGATAAACCTGCATCAGGTTTTCTGCCTGGCTCAGAGTACTGAACCCCGACAGGCTCAGGCCGATAAGGATGGGGAGCAATTTCTTCATTTGCATTCCTTGTTGTGAAGCAGTATTTAGCGCTGATCAAATTGTAAAAATAATTGCTGATTCTAGCAGAATCCGCCACTTCAAAAAGTTGGCGTTACGTGCCATACGGCGTTAATTTGCATCAATTTAACACAAGGGCGCTCAAACAGCAGTCAAACGACCTTGAAATTCACATTTTAATCACTATTGGTACCAGGACAGCACAATGCGTAAACCAGACAACTTGCCAATGACATTCACTAAAAATGATGTAGAAATTATTGCACGAGAAACACTATACCGCGGTTTTTTTTCATTGGATCTTTATCGCTTCCGTCATCGCCTGTTTAACGGTGGTATGAGCGGTGAAGTGAAGCGTGAAATTTTTGAGCGCGGACACGCGGCAGTCTTGCTACCCTTTGACCCTGAGCGGGATGAAGTTGTGTTGGTTGAACAGATCCGCATCGCGGCCTATGACACCAGCGAAACGCCGTATCTACTGGAAATGGTAGCCGGAATGATTGAAGAAGGCGAAACCGTTGAAGATGTGGCCCGTCGTGAAGCAATGGAAGAAGCCGGACTGGACGTTAAACGTACGAAACCCGTGCTGAGTTATCTGGCAAGCCCTGGCGGCACCAGTGAGCGCCTGTCTATTTTGGTAGGTGAAGTGGACGCTTCGACCGCAAATGGTATCCACGGTCTGGCGGATGAAAACGAAGATATTCGTGTTCATGTGGTGAGTCGGGAACAGGCTTATCAATGGGTAGAAGAGGGGATAATCGACAACGCGGCTTCTGTCATCGCTTTGCAATGGTTACAGCTGCACTATCAAGAGTTAAAAACTGAGTGGAAAAAATGAAGCGTTACACACCTGACTTCCCTGAAATGATGCGCCTGTGCGAAACCAATTTTTCGCAGTTGCGCCGCCTGTTGCCACGCAATGATGCAGCCGGTGAAACAGTGAGCTATCAGGTTGCAAACGCACAATATCGATTAACGATCGTGGAATCGACCCGATACACTACGCTTGTCGCGATCGAACAGACGGCACCAGCGGTTACCTACTGGAGCCTGCCGTCGCTGACTGTGCGCCTGTATCATGATGCGAGGGTGGCTGAAGTGTGTTCAAGTCAGCAGATCTTTCGCTTCAAAGCGCGGTATGATTATCCAAATAAAAAGTTGCATCAACGCGACGAAAAGCATCAAATTAATCAGTTTTTGGCCGACTGGTTACGGTACTGTTTAGCACATGGAGCGATGGCGATTCCGGTTTATTAGCGTCGTGAAACCTAAGGACACCATTTGGAAAGCCTGTTAACCCTTCCTTTGGCTGGTGAGGCCAGAGTCAGGATCTTACAAATTACAGACACTCACCTGTTTGCCGAAAAGCATGAAACGCTGCTGGGTGTGAACACCTGGGACAGTTATCAATCCGTACTGGATGCCATACATGCAGAGTCGCCAGAGTACGATCTGATCGTCGCGACGGGGGATTTGGCGCAGGATCAATCCGCTGCTGCCTATCAGCATTTTGCTGAGGGCATCGCAAGCTTTCGTGCGCCCTGCGTTTGGCTACCGGGCAATCACGATTTTCAGCCGGCAATGTACAGCGCGCTACAGGACGCGGGAATTTCCCCTGCCAAGCGCGTTTTCATCGGCGAACAGTGGCAAATATTGTTGCTCGACAGCCAGGTGTTCGGCGTTCCCCACGGTGAATTAAGTGAATTTCAGCTCGAATGGCTGGAGCGTAAACTTGCCGATGCGCCTGAGCGCAATACCTTGCTGCTGCTGCATCATCATCCTTTGCCTGCGGGCTGCAGCTGGCTCGATCAGCACAGCCTGCGCAATGCGGCGGAGCTCGACAACGTGCTGGTGAATTATCCGCGCGTGAAGTATCTGCTGTGCGGGCATATTCATCAGGAACTGGATCTGGACTGGAACGGTCGCCGGCTACTGGCGACGCCATCGACCTGCGTGCAGTTTAAGCCGCA
Source organism: Citrobacter sp. C6_1 (assembly GCF_014596835.2). NCBI lineage: Bacteria > Pseudomonadati > Pseudomonadota > Gammaproteobacteria > Enterobacterales > Enterobacteriaceae > Citrobacter > Citrobacter sp. C6_1. Next base: position 683,678 of record NZ_CP115031.1, read on the forward strand.
TTGTTCCAACTTCACGTTAGATACCATCAGCCCCGGCTGGCGGACGCTGGAGCTTTTTGCTGACGGGACGTTGCAGACTCAGGTTCGCCGTCTGCAGGGTAATCGTTTCCACCCTGATACCGCTTCAGAAGGCTACTGATGTCTACGCTTCTCTATCTTCATGGATTCAATAGTTCTCCTCGTTCGGCGAAGGCGTGCTTGCTGAAAAACTGGCTGGCGGAGCACCATCCGCACGTTGAGATGATCGTGCCGCAGTTGCCGCCGTATCCGGCCCAGGCCGCAGAGATGCTGGAATCGATCATTCTTGAACATGGCGGAGAGTCGCTGGGGATTGTCGGCTCCTCATTAGGAGGCTATTACGCCACCTGGCTGTCGCAATGTTTTATGCTGCCGGCAGTGGTGGTGAACCCTGCTGTACGGCCTTATGAACTGCTGGTCGACTATCTCGGTCAAAACGAGAACCCCTACACGGGGCAGCAATATGTGCTAGAGTCACGCCATATTTACGATCTTAAAGTCATGCAGATTGACCCGCTGGAAGCGCCGGATTTGATCTGGCTGCTTCAACAAACGGGCGATGAAGTGTTGGACTACCGCCAGGCGGTGGCGTATTACGCCTCCTGCCGTCAGACAGTTATTGAGGGCGGAAACCACGCATTCACGGGCTTCGAAGATTATTTCAACCCGATTGTCGATTTCCTTGGACTGCACAGTTTCTGACGATCAATTCGAATTGCTAATTTAAACCATGACGCAAACTTATAACGCTGATGCCATTGAGGTACTCACTGGGCTTGAGCCGGTACGCCGTCGCCCTGGGATGTACACTGACACGACCCGTCCTAACCATCTTGGACAGGAAGTGATTGATAACAGTGTGGATGAAGCACTGGCTGGCCACGCGAAACGCGTGGATGTGATTTTACATGCCGATCAATCGCTGGAAGTCATTGACGACGGACGCGGCATGCCGGTGGATATTCACCCAGAAGAAGGCGTTCCGGCGGTCGAGCTGATCCTCTGTCGCCTGCATGCAGGCGGTAAATTTTCTAATAAGAACTACCAGTTTTCAGGCGGTTTACACGGGGTAGGTATCTCCGTGGTCAACGCGCTTTCAAAACGTGTAGAAGTGAACGTGCGTCGCGATGGTCAGGTGTACAATATCGCGTTTGAAAACGGTGACAAAGTGCAGGATCTGCAGGTGGTCGGTACTTGCGGTAAACGCAATACCGGTACCAGCGTACACTTCTGGCCGGATGAAACCTTCTTTGACAGCCCGCGTTTCTCTGTTTCTCGCTTAACGCACGTACTGAAAGCCAAAGCGGTGCTGTGCCCGGGCGTAGAGATCACCTTTAAAGATGAAGTTAACAACAGCGAGCAGCGCTGGTGCTACCAGGACGGTCTGAATGACTACCTGAGCGAAGCGGTAAATGGCCTGCCGACGCTGCCGGAAAAACCGTTTATCGGTAATTTCAGCGGTGAAACAGAAACCGTAGACTGGGCGCTGCTCTGGCTACCGGAAGGCGGCGAGCTGCTGACCGAAAGCTATGTGAACCTGATCCCAACCATGCAGGGTGGGACGCATGTCAACGGTCTGCGTCAGGGTCTGCTGGATGCAATGCGCGAATTCTGCGAGTATCGTAATATTCTGCCGCGCGGCGTGAAGTTGTCTGCTGAAGATATCTGGGATCGCTGCGCCTATGTGCTGTCGGTAAAAATGCAGGATCCGCAGTTTGCCGGTCAAACCAAAGAACGCCTCTCTTCGCGTCAGTGTGCGGCGTTTGTTTCTGGCGTGGTGAAAGATGCCTTCAGCCTGTGGCTGAATCAGAACGTACAGTCAGCCGAACTGCTGGCTGAGATGGCGATTTCCAGTGCCCAGCGTCGCCTGCGTGCGGCGAAAAAAGTCGTACGTAAAAAGCTGACCAGCGGTCCGGCGCTGCCGGGCAAACTGGCGGACTGCACTGCACAGGATCTTAACCGCACCGAACTGTTTCTCGTCGAAGGTGACTCCGCAGGCGGTTCCGCCAAACAGGCGCGCGATCGTGAATTCCAGGCGATCATGCCGCTGAAAGGTAAGATCCTCAATACCTGGGAAGTCTCTTCTGATGAAGTGCTGGCCTCGCAGGAAGTGCATGATATTTCGGTGGCGATCGGCATCGATCCGGACAGCGACGATCTGAGCCAGTTGCGCTATGGCAAGATCTGTATTCTGGCGGATGCGGACTCCGATGGTTTGCACATCGCGACGCTGCTGTGCGCGCTGTTTGTGAAACACTTCCGTACGCTGGTGAAACACGGCCACGTCTATGTGGCGCTGCCGCCGTTGTACCGTATCGATCTCGGCAAAGAAGTGTATTACGCTCTGACAGAAGAAGAAAAAGCGGGCGTGCTGGAGCAGTTAAAGCGCAAGAAAGGGAAACCGAACGTACAACGCTTTAAAGGTCTGGGTGAAATGAACCCGATGCAGTTACGTGAAACGACGCTGGATCCCAATACGCGTCGTCTGGTGCAGCTCATCATTGATGATGAGGACGATCAGCGTACGAATGCGGTGATGGATATGCTGCTGGCCAAGAAACGTTCAGAGGATCGTCGCAACTGGTTGCAGGAGAAAGGTGACCTGGCGGATCTCGAAGGCTAAGGGATATGGGTATGTAGGCCGGATAAGGCGGTTAATACCGCCATCCGGCAAGGTCATTATGCCCGATGGCGCTGCGCTTATCTGGCCCGGCGGCCATGACGATAACTTAAATACCCGATTCCAGAATACGGATATTCATGTCCAGCACGTCGCCTTTCACGGCTTCGCTGTAGGCCTTCATATGCGGGGTCTGCAAATGCGCTTCAAGATGCGCGATGCTTTCCCACTGTTCAACCATCACGATTGAGTCTGGTGCTGTGGTCTGAAAACTCACACCCGCAGCATGATCCACCATCGGCGCATAGCCGTGGCAGCCTTCTTCCTTCAGTACGGTCGGAACGATTTTAGCAAACTGATCCAGTACCGCCTGGCGGTGATGTTGACCTGGACGTGTACGGATTTCTGCAATAACAGTAAGCATGGTTAACTCCTTCTAATTCCAGGTGACTAGTTAACCAAAAATCTCGGTCAGATGCTTGCGATATTCTGCGATATAACGCGGAACATCTGGCATTTTAATCACGTCATTGGTGATAAACGTCGGCAGCGCTTCCATTCCCAGGAACTGATTTGCTTTATGGAACGGCAGATACACACCATCAACGCCAACACCATGGAAGAATTGGTCTTTTTCAGTGAAGGCTTCCATTGGCGCGTTCCAGGTCAGGGACAGCATGTATTTTTTGCCCTGAATCAGCCCGCCTGAGCCGTATTTTTTAGAGGCATCTGAACGTGTACGACCATCGCTGGCATACAGCGTACCGTGACCTTCGGTAAACACATCATCGATGTATTTTTTCACCGTCCACGGTGCACCCATCCACCAGCCCGGCATTTGCCAGATAACCACATCAGCCCAGACAAAGTTCTGCACTTCCGTTTCAATGTCGTAATCGCTATCTGCACGCACGATTTTAACATCATGCCCGAGGTCGCGCAGGATACCATCCGCGACCTCGGTCAGGGTGTCGTTTAACTGACCGTTAGAGTGAGCGAATTTTTTCGCCCCATTGATAATCAGAATGTTGCTCATGTTGTGTCCTCAAGGAAATACGTTTGAGGACGATTTTACTCCCACCAGCGGTGCGGTGAAATTAGCAAAATGTGCAAAGTCTTTTGCTATTTGAGCAATAATAACCCAGTTACCAACTGACTTTCGCTTCAAAGCCACCTTCCGGCACATTGCCAAACGAGGCTGACATTCCATGCAACGTCGCGATACGGCGGACAATCGACAGGCCGAGACCGCTGCCGGTAACACTTTGTCCCGGCGGACGATAAAAGCGTTCACCGATGTGCGTCAGGACTTCCGGCGCAACGCCCGGACCGTTATCTTTGACGCTAAAATAGCGGGAGTTAAGCGTCACCTCTACAATGCTACCCTGTGGGCTATAGCGAATCGCATTATCCAGTAGATTCCGCACCATCAGGCTGAGTAACAAGGGTTGTCCCATGTGCTTGATATCGTGGACGTTAATCTGCAAACGCACATCAATGTGTGCCTGTTGCGCTGGGTGATAGATATCCATTACAGCGGATTGCAATAGTTCTTCCAGCGAGATATCAGCCACGTCCTGAAGGTTGTCGAGGGAGTCGAGGCGCGAAAGCGTCAGGAGCTGATCAACCAGTCGGGTAGCGCGGTCAATTCCCGTCTGCATCTGCATTAACGCTTTTTGTCGTGCCTGCGGATCATCGTCGGACAACTGCGCGACTTCGGTCTGTACCTTCAGTGCCGTCAACGGACTGCGCAGTTCGTGGGCGGCATCAGAGGTAAAGCGCCGTTCGCGAACCATCATCGAGTGTGTGCGGATAAACAGTTGATTGAGCGACTCAACCAGCGGGCGAACCTCGCCAGGAATACCTTTTAGGCTCAGTGGTTCTTCAGATTCCGGATCCCGCACACGTAAGGCCTGCGCCAGCTTTTTTAGCGGCTTAAGTTCAAGGCTTAACAGGACAATCAGGATCAGCAGCATCAGCGGCAGGGCGACCAGCCACGGCACCAATTGGGCTGTCACGATCGCCAGGGCCATATCTTCGCGATATTCCCACTCCTGACCGACCACGATCCGGTACTTTTTATCCGCTGAAGTTAGCCAGATAAAGCGCCATTTATCGTTATCACCGTTCAGATAACCATCGTCAAACCCTTCCCGACGATAGCTATAGGGAATGTACTGACCATTGTCACCATCATGAAGAACCATTTTCCCATCCGGCGTGTAGACCGCAAAGGTCAGTACATCGTCGTCAATATGGCCATGTTTGAACTTTTTCGGTGTCTGCGCGATGCGCTCAGAAGCTTTTAGTTCATCAAGATCCAGCGTGACCAGCCGTTTGGCAAACAGCATCAGTTGCGTGTCAAACATCTCGTCAACGTTATCGGTGGTTTGTTTCCATGCAACAAAACTGGAAATCAACCAGGTTACCAAAACCAAAATGATAAATATAAGCGTAAGTCTGATGCGTAGACTCAGGCGTTGTGTGAGTTTCATGCGTCACCCAGGGTGTAGCCAATGCCATGTACAGTGCGGATAAAGTCGCTGCCGAGCTTACGGCGTAAGTGGTGGACGTGCACTTCAACGGCATTGCTGGAAACGTTTTCGTCCCAGTTATACAGTTTTTCTTCGATCAGTTTGCGGGGCAGCACGCGGCCTTTATTACGCATCAGTAGCTCCAGCAGGGCGAACTCTTTGGGTTTGAGTGACAAAGGTTCACCTGCGACTGTCGCGACCAGCGCGCCGGGATTAAGCGAGACCTGACCATGGCGCAGTTCGCTGGTGGCCTGGCCGCTGGCGCGGCGTACCAATGCTTCCAGTCTGGCGGCAACCTCGATGAGTGCAAAGGGTTTACACAGATAGTCATCCGCGCCCAGGCGCAGGCCTTCAACGCGTTCTGTCAGCGCATCCCGAGCCGTCAGAATCAGCACAGGCTCTTGCTTACCTTTTGCCCGCCATTCGCGCAGGATATCGCGCCCGTCGATACCAGGTAGCGTCAGGTCAAGGATCACCGCATCATAAGGGGCGCTGTAAAGCGCTTCTTTCCCCTGGCGACCCTCGGTAAACCAGTCGATGCTGAAACCCATTTTACTCAGACCTGTTTTAAGGCCATCGCCAATCAGCGTGTCATCTTCTACCAGTAAAATACGCATATGTTCTTCCCTGCGGTCGCTCTCATTACCGTCAAGTAAACCTGTGGCTACAGCCTCTGTACAGTAAAAAAAGTATCTTTTTTTGCCTTAAGAACTTGTTAAGGATTAACTTATTTAATAGTCGTAAACCAACATGAAAGGGAGACATGACGATGAAAAAATTAGCTGCAATGGTTGCTGTAATGGCACTGTGTTCCGCACCTGTTCTGGCAGCGCAGCAGGGCGGCTTCTCTGGACCGACGACGACAACGCAAAGCCAAAACGGCGGCTTTGTTGGCCCAAACGGTAGCAGCACGACGGTAGAAAGCGCCAAATCGCTGCGTGATGACACCTGGGTTACCCTGCGCGGGAACATCGTTGAGCGTATTTCCGACGACCTGTATGTGTTTAAAGATGCGACCGGCACAGTGAATGTAGATATTGACCACAAGCGCTGGAACGGCGTAACCGTCACGCCGCAGGATGTGGTTGAAATCCAGGGTGAAGTGGATAAAGACTGGAACTCCGTTGAAATCGACGTGAAACAGATTACCAAAGTTGCCAAATAATCCCCATCAGGGCCGTATTCGCGGCCCTTTTCTTTGTGACTCAACACGCCAGATAGGGTAGTATCTGCGGCAATATTGCCCTTCAATAGACGGGTATAAGTTGAGGAACCACGATTAATGAGCGATATGGCAGAGCGCCTGGCGCTGCATGAATTCACGGAAAACGCCTATCTGAACTACTCCATGTACGTCATCATGGACAGGGCGTTACCGTTTATTGGTGATGGTCTGAAACCTGTTCAGCGTCGCATCGTTTATGCGATGTCCGAACTGGGGCTGAATGCCAGCGCCAAATTTAAAAAATCCGCCCGTACCGTCGGTGACGTATTGGGTAAATACCATCCGCACGGCGACAGCGCCTGCTATGAAGCGATGGTGCTGATGGCCCAGCCCTTCTCTTACCGTTATCCGCTGGTTGACGGGCAGGGGAACTGGGGGGCACCAGACGATCCGAAATCCTTCGCCGCGATGCGTTACACGGAATCCCGCCTGTCGAAATATGCGGAAGTCCTGCTGGGTGAACTCGGTCAGGGAACGTCGGATTGGGTGCCAAACTTCGACGGTACCATGCAGGAGCCAAAAATGCTGCCTGCGCGTCTGCCGAATATCCTGCTAAACGGCACGACCGGGATTGCCGTGGGTATGGCGACGGACATTCCGCCGCACAACCTGCGTGAAGTGGCCAAAGCGGCAATTACGCTGATTGAACAGCCGAAAACGACGCTGGATCAACTGCTGGATATTGTACAGGGGCCGGATTATCCGACCGAAGCAGAGATCATTACCTCGCGTGCGGAGATTCGTAAGATTTACGAAAACGGTCGCGGCTCCGTTCGCATGCGTGCGGTATGGACGAAAGAAGATGGCGCGGTGGTGATTTCCGCGCTGCCGCACCAGGTCTCCGGCGCAAAAGTACTGGAGCAGATTGCGGCTCAAATGCGCAATAAAAAGTTGCCAATGGTAGACGACCTGCGCGATGAATCGGATCACGAAAACCCGACTCGTCTGGTAATTGTCCCGCGGTCGAATCGCGTGGATATGGAACAGGTGATGAACCATCTGTTTGCCACTACCGATCTGGAAAAAAGCTATCGCATTAACCTGAACATGATTGGCCTCGACGGTCGTCCGGCGGTGAAAAACCTACTGGAGATCCTCACCGAATGGCTGACGTTCCGTCGCGATACCGTGCGCCGTCGCCTGAACTATCGCCTGGAGAAAGTACTCAAACGCCTGCACATTCTTGAAGGTTTGCTGATAGCGTTCCTCAACATTGATGAAGTGATCGAAATTATTCGTCATGAAGATGAACCAAAGCCTGAGCTGATGTCGCGGTTTGGTATTTCAGAAACTCAGGCGGAAGCCATTCTTGAGCTGAAATTACGTCACCTTGCCAAACTGGAAGAGATGAAAATCCGTGGTGAGCAGGACGAACTGGCGAAAGAGCGCGATCAACTGCAGGGCATTCTGGCCTCTGAGCGCAAAATGAGTAACCTGCTGAAGAAAGAACTGCAGGCTGATGCGGATGCTTATGGTGACGATCGCCGTTCTCCATTGCGGGAGCGTGAAGAAGCGAAGGCGATGAGCGAGCACGACATGTTGCCGTCTGAGCCGGTGACCATTGTGCTGTCCCAGAGTGGTTGGGTGCGAAGTGCGAAAGGCCACGACATTGATGCGCCTGGCTTAAGCTATAAAGCGGGCGACAGCTTTAAGTCGGCTGTGAAGGGTAAGAGTAACCAACCGGTTGTATTCGTTGACTCAACCGGGCGTAGCTATGCTATCGACCCAATTACGCTGCCGTCTGCACGGGGTCAGGGGGAACCGTTGACCGGTAAGCTCACGCTGCCACCGGGCGCGACGGTTGAGCATATGCTGATGGAAGGCGACGATCAGAAACTGCTTATGGCATCTGATGCTGGTTACGGTTTTGTCTGCACTTTCAATGACCTCGTTGCGCGTAACCGTGCGGGCAAGGCATTGATTACGCTGCCGGAAAACGCACATGTTATGCCGCCGGTGGTGATTGAAGATGAAACCGATATGCTGCTGGCGATTACCCATGCGGGCCGCATGTTGATGTTCCCGGTGAGCGATTTGCCGCAGTTGTCGAAAGGTAAAGGGAACAAGATTATCAACATCCCTTCAGCGGAAGCAGCGAAAGGTGAAGATGGCCTGGCGCTGCTCTACGTGCTGCCGCCACAAAGCACGCTGACTATTCACGTCGGCAAGCGCAAAATTAAACTGCGTCCTGAAGAGTTGCAGAAAGTAACCGGCGAGCGTGGTCGTCGCGGTACGCTCATGCGCGGTCTGCAACGCATCGACCGTGTTGAGATTGACTCGCCTCGACGCGCCCGTCACGGCGACAGCGAAGAATAACGCCAGCGTCTGGCTCTCCCTGTTTTCGCACAGGGAGAGCTGGTTTTAAAAATTCCCGTGAAACCGTTGTTTATTCGTGCGTTGCGATTAACAATACGCTTTTCCAGAGAGCCACTCTTAACAATGCCCTAACCTGATGCAGTGTTCGGAATCAGGTGACGTAGAATGCCAGGCTCTTAGGCCTTTAGAGGTTGTTATGCTATATATTTTTCGTTTAATTATTACTGTTATTTACTGCATTTTGGTCTGTATTTTCGGTTGCATATACTGTCTGTTCAGCCCACGAAATCCAAAACACGTTGCGACGTTCGGCCATATGTTTGGTCGCCTGGCTCCCCTGTATGGCCTGAAGGTTGAGTGTCGCATGCCGCCTGACGCGAAGAACTATGGTAATGCTATCTATATTTGTAACCATCAGAATAACTATGACATGGTTACCGCAGCAAATATCGTTCAGCCACCGACGGTTACAGTAGGTAAAAAAAGCCTGTTGTGGATCCCTTTCTTCGGACAACTGTACTGGCTCACCGGTAATCTGTTGATCGACAGAAATAACCGCGCCAAAGCGCACAGCACCATTGCGGCGGTTGTGAACCACTTTAAAAAGCGTCGTATCTCTATCTGGATGTTCCCTGAAGGAACGCGTAGCCGTGGCCGTGGTCTGCTGCCGTTTAAAACAGGTGCGTTCCATGCGGCAATTGCTGCGGGTGTCCCGGTTATCCCTGTTTGCGTTTCAACAACCTCTAATAAGATCAAATTGAACCGACTCAATAATGGGCTGGCGATTGTAGAGATGCTGCCGCCAGTGGATATCAGTCATTTTGGTAAAGATCAGGTTCGTGAACTGGCAGCGCATTGCCGCACGCTGATGGAACAAAAAATCGCAGAACTCGATAAAGAAGTTGCTGAGCGGGAAACTGCCGGTAAGGTTTGATTCGCTCATTTCGGGTTTGTTACAGGAAATGATTTCCTGCGTGTTAATCGCCAGTTTTTCATGGAGCTTATATGTCATTCAGTCGGCGTCAGTTCATTCAGGCATCGGGGATCGCACTGTGTGCAGGTGCTGTTCCGCTGAAGGCTAATGCTGCCGGTCAGCAACAACCGCTACCTGTTCCCCCCCTGCTGGAGTCCCGTCGGGGACAGCCGCTATTTATGACGCTGCAACGTGCGCACTGGTCGTTTACGCCGGGCACGCGCGCACCCGTCTGGGGTGTTAACGGGCGCTACCTGGGGCCGACAATCCGCGTCTGGAAAGGTGATGACGTCAAGCTTATCTACAGCAACCGTCTGACAGAAAATGTCTCAATGACCGTTGCCGGATTACAGGTCCCGGGTCCTCTTATGGGGGGGCCGGCGCGTATGATGTCGCCTAATGCGGACTGGGCGCCCGTGCTGCCGATTCGCCAGAGTGCTGCAACCTTGTGGTATCACGCCAACACGCCAAATCGCACTGCCCAGCAGGTCTATAACGGCCTTGCCGGGATGTGGCTGGTTGAAGATGAAGTGAGTAAATCACTGCCGATCCCTAACCACTATGGCGTGGATGATTTTCCAGTCATTATTCAGGATAAGCGGCTGGATAATTTCGGTACGCCAGAATATAGCGAACCGGGCAGTGGGGGTTTTGTGGGGGATACTCTTCTGGTCAACGGGGCGCAAAGTCCGTATGTCGAAGTGTCCCGCGGCTGGGTGCGTTTGCGTTTGCTGAATGCCTCAAATTCGCGTCGATATCTGCTGAAAATGAGCGATGGTCGCGCGCTGCATGTTATCTCTGGCGATCAGGGGTTTTTACCCGCGCCGGTTTCGGTGAAGCAGCTATCGCTGGCGCCAGGCGAGCGTCGTGAGATTCTGGTCGATATGACCAACGGTGATGAAGTTTCGATTACCTGCGGCGAGGCGGCCAGTATTGTTGACAGGATCCGTGGTTTCTTTGAACCTTCCAGTATCCTGATCTCCACGCTGGTACTGACTCTGCGTCCAACCGGCCTTCTGCCGCTGGTAACGGATAGCCTGCCAATGCGTCTGTTACCCACCGAAATTTTGAGCGGCTCGCCGATTCGCAGCCGTGATATTAGCCTTGATGACGATCCTGGAATCAATGGCCAACTGTGGGATGTTAATCGCATGGATATCACGGCGCAGCAGGGCTCCTGGGAGCGCTGGACGGTGCGCGCCGATATGCCGCAGTCGTTCCATATTGAAGGCGTCTCTTTCCTGATCCGTAATGTGAATGGCGCGATGCCGTTCCCGGAAGACCGTGGCTGGAAAGATACCGTATGGGTTGATGGGCAAGTGGAGTTGCTGGTCTATTATGGGCAGCCTTCCTGGGCGCATTTTCCGTTCTACTTCAACAGCCAGACGCTGGAAATGGCAGACCGTGGTTCTATTGGCCAGATGCTGGTGAACCCGGCACCGTAATGGATATTCCTGTGCCGGGTGGCGGCTTCGCCTAACCCGGCCTGGGCCGTGCGAAAGCACAGGAACGGTCAGCGTAGCACCAGCAGAGATGAAATTTAACATCCTTACAATACTCCTTCATTTCCCCTGTTGATCCAGCGTATAATCCCCGGCCTTTGATTATTTTTTTACCATTTTTTTGGAAGCATTATGAGCGCAATATCCCTGATCCAACCGGACAGAGACCTTTTCTCCTGGCCGCAGTACTGGGCCGCCTGCTTTGGGCCGGCACCATTTTTGCCGATGTCACGCGACGAAATGGATCAACTTGGCTGGGATAGCTGCGACATCATTCTGGTTACCGGCGATGCGTACGTCGATCACCCGAGCTTCGGCATGGCTATTTGCGGCCGTATGCTGGAAGCACAGGGCTTTCGCGTGGGGATCATCGCCCAACCGGAGTGGAACAGCAAAGATGACTTTATGCGTCTGGGTAAACCGAACCTGTTCTTCGGCGTAACCGCCGGCAACATGGACTCGATGATCAACCGTTATACCGCCGATCGCCGACTGCGCCATGACGATGCCTATACGCCGGACAACGTGGCGGGTAAACGCCCGGACCGCGCGACGCTGGTTTATACCCAGCGCTGTAAAGAAGCCTGGAAAGATGTGCCGGTTATTCTCGGCGGTATTGAAGCCAGCCTGCGCCGTACTGCGCATTATGATTACTGGTCAGATACCGTGCGTCGTTCCGTGCTGGTGGATTCAAAAGCTGACATGCTGATGTTTGGCAACGGCGAACGCCCATTGGTGGAAGTCGCACACCGTCTGGCGATGGGCGAAACCATTGATCAGATCCGCGACGTGCGTAATACCGCGATTATGGTCAAAGAAGCGCTGCCGGGCTGGAGCGGGGTGGATTCCACGCGTCTGGACATGCCTGGGAAAATTGACCCTATTCCGCATCCGTACGGCGAAGATTTGCCGTGTGCTGACAACAAACCCGTGGCGCCGAAAAAACAAGAAGCGAAAGCGGTAACCGTACAGCCGCCGCGTCCGAAGCCGTGGGAAAAAACCTACGTACTGTTGCCGTCTTTCGAGAAAGTGAAGAGCGACAAAGTTCTGTACGCCCATGCGTCACGTATTCTGCATCACGAAACCAACCCAGGATGCGCGCGTGCGCTGATGCAAAAGCATGGCGATCGCTATATTTGGGTTAACCCGCCAGCGATCCCGTTGTCGACTGAAGAAATGGACAGCGTCTTTGCACTGCCGTACAAGCGCGTACCACATCCGGCGTACGGTAACAGCCGTATTCCCGCCTATGAGATGATCCGTTTCTCGATCAATATCATGCGAGGCTGTTTTGGTGGGTGCTCGTTCTGTTCGATCACCGAGCACGAAGGGCGCATTATCCAGAGCCGTTCTGAAGATTCGATCATCAATGAGATCGAAGCCATTCGCGATACCGTTCCGGGCTTTACCGGCGTGATTTCCGATCTCGGCGGTCCAACGGCAAACATGTATATGCTGCGCTGTAAGTCTCCGCGTGCAGAACAGACCTGTCGTCGTCTGTCCTGCGTTTACCCGGATATCTGCCCGCATATGGATACTAACCACGAACCGACGATTAATCTCTATCGCCGCGCGCGTGATCTGAAAGGCATTAAAAAGATCCTTATCGCATCCGGGGTGCGTTATGACATCGCCGTTGAGGACCCGCGCTATATTAAAGAGTTGGCAACTCACCATGTGGGTGGCTACCTGAAGATTGCGCCGGAGCATACCGAAGAAGGCCCATTGTCGAAGATGATGAAGCCGGGTATGGGCAGCTACGACCGCTTTAAGGAGCTGTTTGATACCTACTCTAAACAGGCCGGTAAAGAGCAGTACCTGATCCCGTACTTCATCTCCGCGCACCCGGGTACGCGTGATGAGGATATGGTGAATCTGGCGCTGTGGCTGAAACAGCGTCGTTTCCGTTTGGATCAAGTGCAGAACTTCTACCCATCACCGCTGGCAAACTCTACAACCATGTATTACACCGGGAAAAACCCGTTGGGCAAAATTGGTTATAAGAGTGAAGATGTGGTAGTGCCAAGAGGTGATAAACAGCGCCGTCTGCATAAAGCACTGCTGCGTTACCATGATCCTGCTAACTGGCCGTTAATCCGTCAGGCGCTGGAAGATATGGGGAAAAAGCATCTGATTGGCGGTCGCCGCGAATGTCTGGTTCCGGCCCCGACGCTGGAAGAGATGCGTGAAGCACGTCGTCAGAACCGCCATACCCGTCCGGCACTGACCAAGCATACGCCAGTCGCGCACCAGCGTCAGACGCCTGCGGCGAATAAAAAACGCGGGAAAGTCGCGGGGCGCTAATCTGTCAGATCCGGGAGTGGAATGCTTACCGGGCCTGACAGACCGTAGGCCGGATAAGGTGCTTGCACCGCTATCCGGCAGACGTGCTCAGTATTTATGCTTCGCGAATTCTGGCCGCTAATGCGGCCAGTTTTTCATCGTCAGCCCGTTCGTGGTCATGTGACGACAGATACCCTTCATACTGCTCGAAAAATTTAGTTTGCCGGGACTCGATCGGTTTCCAGCGCGTCAAATCACCTGTGCCATGCATAGGGCTGAGCTTACTGTGCACATGATCCACGCCAAACCCTTCGAAAAACATCCCCGTACGACTGACATCCGGGAAAGCATTATCCAGTTTTTTCGCCACCTTTTGGGTCGCCAGCATCAGGTCTGCCAGCGCCTGTGGCGGCATATCAAATGCATAGCTTGGGTAGTGCTTTTTCGGGATCACCACGGTAAACCCCTCGGTGTTCGGGAAAATCGACAGAAAGGCCAGGTGATGCTCGTCTTCCCAGACTTTATGGCAGGGCGCTTTACCTTCAACAATTTGACAGAAAATACAGGTCATTCCTTTTCTCCGTAGATAAGACGTTTCGTCAGGACGCAGTGAGTTTAGTATAGACCCAGTATCTTCCACCACATCAGCCCTACAGTGATAAAGACGGCTTGATTAAACAGGCTGATGATGAATCCTGTTCGCCACCAGACCCCCGTCGGTACGTACCCGGCACCAAACAGAATCGGCCCGCGAGCGTGAGTGTACTGAGTGAGGGAACAGTACAGACTGCTGGTGAAGGCCAGCATCAACGCCGTAGGGGCTGCAGGAATATTCAAATGCAGGCCGACGCCAAGGAAAACGGCGTACAGCGCCGCAATCTGCGCATTACCGCTGGCAAAAAAGTAGTGGGTATAAAAGTAGGCGGCGTTGAGCAGCAGCAGGACAACCACCCAACTGGTCCCATGCATGGTACTGCTCAGACTATCGCCAATCAGGTTGCCAAACCAGGTGGTAAAGCCCAGTTTTTTCAACTGATTTGCCATCATCAATAGTGCGGCAAACCAGATCAGTGTATCCCACGCACCTTTCTCGCTTTTGACATCTTCCCAGCTTAGAACGCCGCTGAGCAGCAAGATGGATAAACCAACAAATGAGGCGGTGGTGGCGTCGACGCCCAGGGTATCACCAAAAATCCACAGCACCAGCAGGACGCCGACGGTAGCCAGCATCAGCCATTCACCGCGTGACATACGGCCCATTTCCGCCAGTTCTTTACGCGCCAGATTAGGGGCATCCGGCGTGTGTTTAATTTCCGGACGCACAATCCAGTAGACCAGTAATGGAACCAGCAGTAAGGAAACCAGGCAAGGCAGCAGCGCCGCCATAAACCAACTGCCCCAGGTGAGTGTGACCCCCGCATTGGCCGCCAGTTTCACTGCCAACAGGTTGCCGGTATAGCCAGTCATAAAGAGCGCGGCGGTGACGTCGTTGACGTTGCCAATACAGGTGATAAGAAAGGTACCGATTTTACTGCGGGACTCATCTTCCGGGTTCGAATGGAAACTGCGCGCCAGGGAGTCGGCAATTGGATAGATGACGCCGCCGCAGCGTGCCGTATTGCTTGGCATTGCGGGGGACAGTATCAGGTCCGCAAACGCCAGCCCGTAGGCGAGTCCCAGCGTGCGCTTGCCGAGCAGGCGAATCATCTGCAGCGCAATACGTCGTCCGAGTCCCGTTTTGATAAACCCGCGGGCAATCATAAAGGCGACGACAATCAGCCAGATCAGCGAACTGTTCAGTTCGCTCAGTGCGGTGGTAATAGCGCCGCTGGCGGTTTTATCCCCGGCAGCATAAGCGAGGGCAAAAACGGTAATACCGATAATGCCGACTGCGCCAATAGGCAGAACTTTTGCCACGATAGAAGCAATGGTAGCAACGAAGATAATGGCTGAATGCCAGGCTGGCGCACTTAACCCACTGGGTGGGGTAAGCTGCCAGAGCCCGGCACAAATAAATAGTATAAGAATCAATGGGAGCCATTTGACGCCTTGCTGTGTTTTTTCCACCATGGTCACGCACCTATAGACATTTGTGATGTATTCATGAAAACAATATTATTACTGAATAATTAGTAAGTTATATTGCGTAATGCTGCACGTGGATGTGCCATAAATACATCTATAGTTGTGCGTTTATTGTTTCTTAATATTTCGGCAAGGGAAAAGCCCGACGGGAATGCCGGGCTGGAGAGGAGAGATTAACCGCCGAACTGATCCGGGTCAGGGCCCAGGCGTTTCCCTTGATCGAGTTTTGCGATTTCACCGAGTTCATCTTTGTCCAGGCGGAAGTCCCAGACATTGAAGTTCTCGGCAATACGGGCAGGGGTGACGGATTTCGGGATCACCACCAGGCCGCTATCCAGATGCCAGCGGATGACAATCTGCGCCGGTGATTTACCATATTTTTCAGCGAGGTCGCGAATGATCTTTTGATCGAATACATCTTTACCGCCCTGCGCCAACGGGCTCCAGGATTCGGTCTGGATTTTATGTGTGGCGTTCCAGGCGTGCAGCTGGCGTTGCTGCATCAGTGGATGCAGTTCTATCTGGTTAATCACCGGCGGGACGCCTGTTTCATCCATCAGCCGCTGGAGATGGTTGATCTGAAAGTTGCACACGCCGATGCTCTTAATCAGCCCCTCTTTTTGCAAGTCGATCATGTTTTCCCACGCTTCAACGTAGTGATCGATCGCCGGGACAGGCCAGTGCATCAGGTAGAGATCGAGGTAATCGAGCTGGAGTTTCTCCATGCTTTCGAGCAACGCTTCCCGTGGGCGTTTCTGGTCATCATTCCACAGCTTGGTGGTAATGAATAACTCTTCGCGTGGCACGCCCGCATCGCGTATTGCTTTGCCGACACCTTCTTCGTTTTTGTACGCCGCAGCGGTATCAATTGAGCGATACCCTACTTCCAGCGCTTTATGAATGGCGGTGATGACTTCTTCGTTGCTTGCCTTCCAGACCCCCAGGCCCAGTTGCGGCATGACGTTACCATCCTGTAGCTTGATAATGGTTGGACCGGTCATAATTCCCCCCTACACTTAATCCTTCAGGCTGCCTCTTTGTTGGCTGCTTGCGTTTACCCCAGTCACGTACTTATGTACGCTCCCGGGGATTCACTCAATTGCCGCCTCGATGCATCATGAATGATTGGGTGTAAATTGAGTTCACCGGAGCAGCCCCCGGTGAGTTAGGTGTGACTTAAGCCTGGTATAAATAGCCAAAAACGAAAGTCGGAGGTTAAAAAACCTTAGCGGGCAGCTTCGTAAATCCGGCGGCTGACGTCCAGAGTAATATCCTGATGTTCACCCAGTTTCGTGCCGCCATGCGCTTGCAGTTTTTCCAGCAGTGCCGGGATGGAGCTGCCATCCAGACCGTAGTCAGACAGGCGAGTCGGTACACCCATTTGTTCGAAGAATTGACGGGTGGCGGCAATCGCGGCATCAATGCGCTGGTCTTCGGAGCCTTCGGTGATATTCCAGATGCGTTCTGCGTATTGCAGCAGTTTGGCACGCTTGGTATTGCGTTTTTCATTCCACAATGCAGGCAGGACGATTGCCAGTGTCTGAGCGTGGTCAAGTCCGTGCATCGCCGTCAACTCGTGACCCAGCATATGGGTTGCCCAGTCCTGCGGTACGCCTGCGCCGATCAGGCCGTTCAGCGCCTGAGTGGCTGCCCACATGACGTTTGCACGTACGTTGTAATTTTCCGGCTCCTGCAACGCTTTTGGACCGTCTTCTATCAGCGTCAGCAGAATGCCTTCGGCAAAGCGATCCTGAATTTTCCCGTCTACCGGATAAGTCACATATTGTTCTACAGTATGAACAAAAGCATCTACCACGCCGTTGGCAACCTGACGCGGCGGCAGGGTATAGGTGTAAACCGGATCGAGCACAGCAAATACGGGCTGGACAAACGGGGTCATGAAGGCCAGTTTGTCGCCAGTCGTTTTGCGCGAAATTACCGCGCCGGAGTTAGATTCAGAGCCGGTTGCCGGCAGGGTCAGTACCGAGCCCATTGGGATGGCGCTTTGTACGTCGTTACCGTGGGTTTCCAGAATGCGCCACGGGTCAACACCGTCAGCATAATGTGCCGCTGCGGCGATGAATTTTGTGCCATCAAGAACAGAACCGCCGCCTACCGCCAGCAGGAATGTCACCTTCTCATCATGGACAATTTTTACCGCGTTCATCAGCGTTTCATAAGACGGGTTCGGCTCAATACCGCCAAATTCCAGCACGTCCAGGCCTTTCAGTGCATCCTGAACCTGTGCCAGAACGCCGGTTTTTTTCACGCTACCACCGCCGTAGGTAATCAGTACGCGAGCATTCTGTGGGATTTGGTCGCGCAGTTCTGCAATCGCGCCTTTACCAAACAGAATGCGGGTTGGGGTATGGAGATTAAAGTTGTTCATTGCTCGTTACCTTGTGTGGGTAAAAAAGAGGGTAGGCGAGTGCCTGCCTGATGGTGAACATTGTGGTCGTCAGAAGCGTTCCTCTCAATGCTCATTTCTGCCGATGTCTTGCCCATTTCTACAGACTACTGGAGAAAATGGATAAAAGTGCGCACTATATCAGGGTTGCAAATCAATGATGAAATGGTGCCCTATGAACCGTGATGAGATCTGTCTCCTGCTGACAGATAAAATTAACCAGCTGAAAAATAATGAAAATAAATTAAATGATCTGCTGCCTGATATTCGCTTACTGTATGGCTCTGAACCTGGGGGGCGCACACCAGTGATGTATCAGCCTGGCATTATATTTCTCTTTTCAGGATATAAAATTGGTTATATCAACGAGCGTGTCTTTCGCTATGATGCCAACGAATACTTACTGCTCACAGTACCTTTACCCTTTGAATGTGAAACTTATGCGACACCGGACGTTCCGTTGGCTGGTATCCGCCTGAACGTCGATATCCTGCAATTGCAGGAATTGCTGATGGATATTGGGGAGGATGAACTGTTCCAGCCCGCAATGGCGGCAAGCGGGATCAACTCCGCGACGCTATCCGATGAAATTCTCTGTGCAGCGGAACGCCTGCTGGATGTGATGGAACGGCCATTGGATGCACGTATTCTGGGAAAACAGATTATTCGTGAGATCCTCTACCATGTGCTGACCGGGCCGCGTGGAGGGGCGTTATTGGCGCTGGTCAGTCGCCAGACACATTTCAGTTTGATAAGCCGTGTGCTGAAGCGGATTGAAACCAAATACACCGAAAATCTCAATGTAGAACAGCTGGCGGCAGAAGCCAATATGAGCGTGTCGGCGTTCCATCATAATTTTAAATCGGTGACCAGTACTTCACCGTTGCAGTATCTGAAGAGCTATCGATTGCATAAAGCGCGGATGATGATGATTCATGACGGGATGAAAGCCAGTGCGGCGGCAATGCGCGTGGGTTATGAGAGTGCATCGCAGTTTAGTCGGGAGTTCAAACGTTACTTTGGCGTAACGCCTGGAGAGGATGCAGCCAGAATTCGGATGATGCAGGGGAGTTGATTTCTTGTCGGCCTGACAGGTATCCCGTAGGCCTAAACGCTGTGCGCCATATGGCGAAATGCCGGAGAGTATCCGGCCTACGGATGCGGTTCAGGCGCTACAGTATTTTTTTTTGATCACCACAAACAGCGTTCCCAACAGACCTGCGGTTAACAGGGCGATTGGCAGGATCATTAAAAAGGTCATTACCTGATCTTCGTGGCGTTTAACAAACGGGATCATACTGAGCGCATAGCCGAAACTGGTGACCACAGTGACCCACAGCAGACCGCTCAGCCAGTTAAAAAACTGGAAGCGACGGTTAGGCAGCCCCGAAATCCCCGCCATGGTTGGCAGCAAGGTACGAACGAATGCCAGGAAACGTCCGGCCAGCAGCGCCATCAGCCCGTGTTGGTCAAACATACAGGTGGCGCGCTGATGATACTTTTCAGGTAATTGCGCCAGCCAGCCTTTTACCGTCCGTGTGTTGCCCAGCCAGCGTCCCTGAATGTAGCTCAGCCAGCAACCGAGACTGGCGGCGGCAGTCAGAATAGCTATGGTAGGTAAAAAACTCATCACGTCCTGAGCGATCAGCGCCCCTGCCAGCAATAACAGGCTGTCTCCGGGTAAGAAGGAGGCGGGCAGCAGGCCATTTTCTAAAAACAGTGTGGCGAACATAACGAAGTACACTACGCTCACAACATGCGGATCCGCCAGCGCGGCAAAATCGTGTTGCCAGAGCGCGGAGACAATATCTTGAATGACTACCATGGACTTTCCTGTGGAACAGCGTTTATGGGTGGATTGTACTCCTGAATTGTCCGGGATGCCTTGATCCCGGACGCAACAATTGCAGACTTTTCCACCAGAAGTGTCTGCATATATGTCCATCTATGGCAATTTTACTCGATGCGGGCAAATCCTGCGGCTAAATCAGCAATCAGATCGTCAACATTTTCTAAACCGATGTGTAAACGGATGAGCGTTCCGCTGAAGTCCACTTTGCCTTGCGGACGGATTGCCGCGATATGTTCCGGTTGGTTAGCCAGAATCAGTGATTCAAAACCGCCCCAGGAATAGGCCATGCTGAACAGGCTGAAGTGATCCAGGTAAGCAGACAGTTCTGCACTATCTAGCTTCTTATTCAAAACAAATGAGAACAGACCGCTGCTACCGGTAAAGTCGCGTTTCCAGAACTCGTGTCCCTTGCTGCCGGGAAGTGCCGGGTGATTCACGCGGGAAACCTGCGGATGGTCAGCCAACCACTCGGCGACTTTTAAACTGCTTTCATGGTGTTGGCGCAGGCGAACGCTTAACGTCCGCAATCCGCGGCTGGTCATATAGGCGGTATCGGCATCCAGCATTTGTCCCATCAGATAGGCGTTTTCACGCAGTTGATCCCAGCAACGGGCATTGGATACCGCTGTCCCAACCATGCCGTCAGAATGACCAATCAGATATTTGGTGCCTGCCTGAATAGAAATATCGATGCCAAAATCCAGCGCCTTGAACAGCACCCCGGCAGCCCAGGTGTTATCAATCATGATGATCGCGTCAGGCACTACGCTTCTGACTGCGGCAACAATGGCTGGAACATCATGAACTTCCATGGTGACAGAACCTGGAGACTCAAGAAAAACGACTTTAGTATTCGGTTGTATATGCTTCACAATATCCGCGCCGACCAGCGGATCGAACCAGCCGGTTGTCACGCCAAGCTTGCCCAGCACCTTAGTGCAGAAATCCTGGCTGGGTTCATAGGCGGTGTTTGTCATCAGCACATGATCGCCTTGTTCAACAAAGGCAAGGATGGTGTTGGCAACGGCTGCTGCACCGCAGGGGAACAGGGCGCAGCCCGCGCCGCCTTCCAGTTCGCACATCGCCTCCTGCAGGGAGAAATGCGTCAGCGTGCCGCGACGTCCGTAGAAAAGCGCGCCGTTAGCACGGTTATGGGTGGCTTGTTTTTTGGCCTCTACGGAGTCAAAAACCAGCGAAGAAGCGCGCTGGATCACGCTATTTACCGAACCCAGCGTGTACTTTTTACTGCGTCCTGCGTGCACGAGTTTGGTTTCAAGTTGTTTATCTGCCATGTTGTTCGACCTGTTTTTATACGTCTGGATGTCTAAACTAGCATGAATCGCATCTGCCGCGTCCTGCAGAATAGTCATAAAGTACAAAATATTCTCAAATCGATTTCTGGTAACTTTTTTACTGCGTGAGCGCAAGGAAAAGAAACCAAAGGTGCGGCACTATGTAAATAGTAATGAGAACGACTATCAATTCGACGTCGTTTTGATATGATTACGCTCAGATTTTGTGATTTGCGTTCTGGAGATACAGAGTGGGTAATAATTTGATGCAGACGGACCTTTCCGTCTGGGGTATGTATCAGCACGCCGATATCGTGGTTAAGTGCGTGATGATTGGGCTGATTTTGGCGTCAGTGGTCACCTGGGCTATCTTCTTTAGTAAGAGCCTTGAGTTCTTTACGCAGAAGCGCCGTCTTAAGCGTGAACAGCGCATGCTGGCAGATGCCCGCTCTTTAGATCAGGCAAGTGAGATTGCCGCTGGATTCGATGCCAAAAGCCTGGGTTCTCTGCTGATTAATGAAGCGCAGAATGAACTGGAACTGTCAGCAGGCAGTGATGACAACGAAGGGATCAAAGAGCGTACCGGTTTCCGTCTGGAACGTCGCGTTGCCGCCGTTGGACGTCAGATGGGGCGGGGTAATGGATACCTGGCAACCATCGGGGCTATCTCTCCATTTGTCGGGTTGTTTGGTACAGTATGGGGCATCATGAATAGCTTCATCGGTATCGCGCAAACCCAAACCACCAACCTGGCTGTTGTTGCGCCGGGTATTGCAGAAGCTCTGTTAGCGACGGCGATCGGTCTGGTCGCGGCAATCCCTGCTGTGGTTATCTACAACATTTTTGCTCGTCAGATTGGCAGCTATAAAGCGATGCTGGGCGATGTCGCTGCGCAGGTGCTGTTGCTGCAAAGTCGTGACCTGGACCTGAGTGCAAGCGCGTCTGCACACCCGGTACGTGCTGCGCAGAAATTACGTGTAGGATAATGTTCCATGGCAATGAGCTTTAATGAAAACCTGGACGATAACGGTGAAATGCATGATATCAACGTGACACCGTTTATCGACGTCATGTTGGTATTATTGATCATCTTTATGGTGGCAGCGCCACTGGCAACCGTGGATGTGAAGGTCAATCTTCCTGCATCCACCAGTACGCCGCAACCGCGTCCGGAAAAACCGGTTTACCTGTCAGTAAAAGCCGATAACACCATGTTTATTGGTAACGATCAGGTCACCGATGAGACGATGATTAACGAGCTAAACGCGCTAACTGAAGGCAAGAAAGACACTACTGTCTTCTTCCGGGCAGATAAAACCGTTGACTACGAAACCATGATGAAGGTTATGGATACGCTGCATCAGGCGGGCTACCTGAAGATTGGTTTGGTCGGTGAAGAGACCGTGAAAGCCAAATAATCCTTGTTGCCGGGTACAGGTTTGACCTTACCCGGCAAGCTTCTCCTGATATCATTTCCCTGCAAATCTTTTGCCTTATCTGTTCTCGTCCAGCGCTACCGTAGTGATTTTTGTGGGTTCGTAATTCCCTTCGGATAGCTTACGGGTCAGGCGCAGTGTGGCAGTTTCACGTGCAAGCAGATGCTGGTATGTGCTTTCCAGACGGGCCATGATTTTGTCCCGCAATTCTGGTTGCTGAGCGATGATGGCCTCGATAGTGGCACCGTAAATCTCTTCTTTGGCTTGCAGTGCGTAGATTTCATGACGATTTTGCCATTTCATCCGCACCAGCGCGGCGGGTATAGAAACCATCTCTTGAGCAAGGCTTTCCAGCGTCGCGTTTTTATTGGCTATCAACACAGACAGATTTTGTTTTAAGACAAACTCATCGCTTTTGTGGTTATCTAAAGCCAAATAAACATTATTATCTTCAACATCTTTCATTTTATTTCTCTTCCAGAGAATAAAAAATAGGATCGTTGGTTTCGCGAGTAATTAAATTAAGCCAAATTTTGTTGCCTTGTTCATTTATCATGGCTGTTTTTTTGGCCAAAATTTTACTTAATTCCTGGGCGTTAATGTCGCCTTCCGCCTGTAATGAATTGAGCAGACGAGTAAATGACTCAATTTTTGCAGCGCGGAAAAGACGCTCTTTTAAATGACGATCACACTCTTCAAATAACATATTCCGGGACTGGCCGGTAGCTGCGGAACTAATCAAAATTTCTGATTCGTAATCACTTAGCGTTATCTTCCCCTGAGTCAAATTTTCACTATTTTCTGTGGTGTTTGTATTGTTCGGGGTTGCGGATAAATGAAAACGAGAGGGAACAAGATGCTCGGGAAGCATGTTGAAATATCCTTTGCTGCCAATAATATGATGTTTTTAATAAGGTAGGCCGCGTTGACAATAGCATGGGGTAATTTTAAAATCAAAAAAAATGGAGCCCGCTATGAACAGTATATTTTATTCTGTTATTACCCTGCTATTGCTGACCTGCGGGGTACTTTTGCTAATGCGTAGTGCAAATAAAAACCGTTATACAGAAGATGTTAACGCACAGTACCAGCCAGAAATGCTAAGTAAAGAAGAGGGAGAAGATCATTTTTCTGCCCTGATGAATTCGATTACTCCGGTATGGTATTGGCGAGTCAATCACGAATATATTGATTTTATCCACTCCACAGTCAAGCGGATGACAATGGTGGAGCTGAATGAAACGCCGGGGCTCTTTGACGCGCAGCGGCGCTGTAGCGATCTTAACTCTGCGGTTTATAAGTATTATGACAATATTAAAAAGCGCTGCCTCAGCGGGGAGAAAGTCCCGCACGCCGATCTGGATGTGCTTAACTTGCGGCAGTGCTTCAGGGAGTTCAGCCTTGAAGCCTATCCTGCACTTGTCGCCCTGGTATGGCCGGAATACCAGCGTCCGTTGATTAAAGAGGACGAGGTGTGAGGCGAGATTTACTTGCCCACTCTCATCAGCAGGCCATTACGCCGGGTAGGACTACACCCGGCGTAATGGTCAGATCGTTACTTGTCTGATGAGGCTTGCCACAGATTGAGCTTACCGTCCGCGACATGTTTATCGATCTGTGCCAGTTCTTCGGCACTGAAAGTCAGGTTTGCCAGTGCCTGAACGTTCTCTTCCAACTGCTCAGGTCGGCTGGCGCCAATTAATACCGATGTGACCCGGTTATCTTTTAGTAGCCAGCTTAACGCCATTTGCGCCATCGACTGCCCACGTTGTTGGGCCATCTCATTGAGCAAACGCAGACTGTTAAGATTTGCTTCCGTTAGCATATTTTCCGTCAGTCCACGGACTTTTTTCCCTTCACGCTGCATACGGGAACCATCAGGAATACCGTTGAGGTATTTCCCTGTCAGGAGCCCCTGCGCCAACGGGGTGAAGGCAATACAGCCCATCCCGTTGGATTCCAGCGTATCCAGCAAGCCGCTGCTGTCTACCCAGCGGTTAAGCAGGTTGTAGGATGGCTGGTGGATAAGCAGCGGAATTTTCCATTCCCGCAGCAGTTCGGCCACCTTCTGCGTGCGCTCTGGCGAATAAGATGAGATGCCGACATACAGTGCTTTGCCACTTTGCACGGCATGGGCCAGCGCGGAAGCAGTCTCTTCCATCGGTGTATTTTCGTCAACGCGGTGCGAATAGAAGATATCGACGTAGTCGAGACCCATGCGCTTGAGGCTCTGGTCGAGGCTGGCCAGCAGATACTTGCGTGAGCCGCCAGAACCGTACGGCCCCGGCCACATGTCGTAACCCGCTTTGGTTGAGATGATCAATTCATCACGATATTGTGCAAAATCCTCGCGCAACAATCGACCAAAATTCTCTTCAGCACTGCCCGGAGGCGGCCCGTAGTTATTGGCTAAATCAAAATGTGTTATCCCTAAATCAAATGCTTTTCGCAGCAGTGCTCGTTGTGAATCCAGAGCGTGAACGTGTCCAAAACTGTGCCATAAGCCCAGCGACAGCGCGGGCAGGCGCAAGCCGCTGCGCCCACAGTAGCGATAGAGCATTTGCTCATAACGTTCAGGATTGGCAAACCAGGCCATGAGATCTCCTTAGTGCAGGTGAATTTCGAAACAACGTTTCTATTCTAGCGAGTTCCCACTGAATATCCCGTTCACCAGGTCACACTGGGATGAAAAACTGGGCAAAAACAGATCACTGTGCTTTGCTTAAAAAAACATCACTCAGGAGTGCGACCATGCCGCGTTTGACTGCTAAAGACTTTCCGCAGGAGTTACTCGCTTACTATGACTATTACGCCCATGGCAAAATTACGAAACGCGAGTTTCTGAATCTGGCGGCGAAATATGCGGTAGGTGGTATGACGGCACTGGCGCTATTCAATTTGCTGAAACCGAACTATGCCCTGGCAACGCAGGTAGAATTTACCGATCCCGATATTCTGGCAGAATACATTACCTATCCATCGCCTGATGGGCATGGTGATGTGCGAGGTTATCTGGTGAAACCCGCGAAGGTGACGGGGAAGGTTCCGGCGGTGGTAGTGGTACATGAGAATCGTGGGCTGAATCCGTATATTGAGGATGTAGCACGGCGGGTGGCGAAGGCGGGTTATATTGCGCTGGCACCCGATGGATTAAGTTCACTGGGAGGTTATCCCGGCAATGATGATAAAGGCCGGGAATTACAGCAGCAGGTTGATCCCGTTAAGCTGATGAATGATTTTTTTGCCGCTATTGAGTTTATGCAGCGTTATTCGATGGCGACGGGAAAGGTGGGGATCACTGGATTTTGCTACGGTGGTGGTGTGGCGAATGCAGCGGCTGTTGCTTTCCCTGAACTGGCCTGTGCGGTGCCCTTTTATGGGCGTCAGGTTCCTGCTTCCGATGTCCCTAAAATTAATGCGCCTTTATTATTACACTATGCAGAACTAGACACACGAATTAATGAAGGCTGGCTCGCTTATGAAGCCGCACTCAAAGCGAATAAGAAAATCTATCAAGCATATATCTATCCCGGTGTTAATCATGGTTTTCATAACGATTCGACCCCCCGTTATGATAAAGCAGCTGCTGATTTAGCCTGGGAACGCACTCTTGCCTGGTTTGATAAATATTTGTTATGAAAAACAACGCATTATTTACAGCTTTAGGTTAATTATCTGAATAATAATGCTACCTAATTTCATTAACATTCATATTGATATGACCAGCAGGAATAATAGATAGACTTAAAAAAGTAAAAAAATAAAGAACGTATTATATCTTCTTCATTGCCTGCCGATAACAAGGGGAAGTATCGCCTGATGGCGAATTCCTCATCAATGGCAAGGAAATTATTATGTATTTGCTGAAAAACTTCACTATTCGTATTGTCATGCTGGCAATACTGGGACTTTTTTGCCTGCTCTGGTCGGGCGTGGGTTTATTCAGTCTGCATGCTTTATCAAAAATATCAGAAGGGAATGATATTGACCGCCATCTCGTCAAACAGATGACGGTGCTGAGTCAGGGGAACGATCAGTACTTTCGCTTTGTGACACGCCTGAGCCGTGCTGTGGATGTCAAAATTGGCGGTGGAACGCCTGATTTTACACCTGCCCAGCAATCGCTGGATAATCTGAGCCAAAAGCTCCAGGAGATGAAAACATTGTCTCCAGGCCCTATGGACCCGGAAATTTCAGCAGCAGTGCTGGCCAGGTGGCAAGCTTTGCTGGATAAAGGTGTGATACCGCAAATGCAACTGGCGCAGCAGGGCTCGCTTACGGCGTTTTCGGAACATGCCAGCACGATTACGCCCGCACTGAGCCGTGAATTTGGTGCCAGCGCTGAACGGTTTGATGCCACCGCCGGAAAGAGACTTGATGCGACGCGTATTATGGTAGACGGTAAAACGTCGATCATTCGGACACTGATTATTACTGCCGTTATCCTCGGGATCGCCCTCCTGTTCTTCACCGATCGTTACCTCGTTACCATGATGGTGAAACCTCTCGATCGCATTCGCCAGCAGTTCCGCCAGATTGCCCAGGGCGATCTCAGCCATCCGATTGAAGATTTTGGGCGTAACTGCGTGGGCCAACTGGTCCCTTTATTGTGCGCAATGCAGGACAGCCTGCGTGAAGCCGTAAGTACGATTCGTTCAGGCAGTGACAATATCTGGCGAGGCGCAACGGAGATTTCCAGCGGTAATAACGATCTCTCTTCCCGTACTGAGGAGCAGGCCGCGGCGCTGGAAGAGACCGCTGCCAGCATGGAGCAACTGACCGCCACGGTAAAACTTAACGCCGAAAATGCGCGTGAGGCCAGCCAGCTTGCCGATACGGCGACAGAGACGGCGGGTAAAGGCAGCACCCTGGTTTCTGAAGTGGTTGACACCATGGACGGTATTGCTGCCAGTTCTAAACAGATCGCAGAAATTACCTCCGTCATTAATAGCATTGCTTTCCAGACCAACATTCTGGCGCTCAACGCCGCCGTTGAAGCGGCCAGGGCTGGTGAACAGGGACGTGGTTTTGCCGTCGTTGCTGGTGAAGTACGTAACCTTGCCAGCCGTAGCGCCGGTGCGGCAAAAGAGATTGAGACGCTGATTGGTGAATCGTCGCGTCGTGTCGATCAGGGCGCTCGTCTGGTTAAAGAGACCGGGTTAACGATGGAGGCAATTCTGCGCGGCGCGACCGAAGTGACCGTTATCATGAAACAAATTGCCTCTGCTTCTGAAGAGCAAAATAAAGGTATCTCGCAGGTCAGTGTTGCGATCACTCAGATGGACAGCGTGACGCAACAGAATGCCGCGTTGGTAGAACAAGTATCCGCTGCTGCAGTGGCGCTGGAACGGCAAACGGAAGAGCTGCAACGCTCTGTACAACAATTCCGGCTTTCAGCCAACGATGTGCAATACGCCGCTGCCAATACTGCTTCCCCTTCCGCTGAAGACAGAACCGCTGCAGCGCCTAAAACGGACGAGTGGGTGTCCTTTTAATCTGGCACAAAAAGTGCGTGATACCTCTGGCCTTTGCTTAAAAAATCGCTATATAATTTATTATATAGCGATTGGAGGTTATGCATGGACAACCATTTTGGTAAGGGCCTGATGGCCGGATTGAACGCCTCAAGTGCGGACAGTGCTCGTTCAGTGGCGAATTTTTGTGCAGATTATAAGCGCGGTTTTGTTCTGGGTTTTTCACATCGAATGTTTGAAAAAACGGGTGACCGACAGCTCAGCGCGTGGGAAGCGGGGATCCTGACGCGTCGTTACGGGCTGGATAAAGAGATGGTGATGGATTTCTTCAAAGAGAACCAGTCGAGTACAACAATTCGTTTTTTCATGGCCGGCTATCGGCTCGAAGCTTGATCCAAAAGGGGTATTATCTTGCTTTAATTAATTACACTATTGACCTACGCCTTCGTTTTGTTGCTCCGCCGAAGTATTATAATGCACATAACCATATAAAAAGTGTGGTAATGGCGCGCCGATCGCAATAAGCAACATGCGAATGGTGCAAAATAAAAGCCAGGTCTTCGCAACGGAATAACAATAAAATGACTGGAGATAATTCTCTCATCAATTCGAACGGCATCAATCGCCGTGATTTCATGAAGCTTTGTGCAGCACTGGCCGCTACCATGGGGCTCAGTAGCAAAGCCGCCGCAGAAATGGCCGAATCAGTTTCTCGTCCTCAGCGCCCACCGGTTATCTGGATTGGTGCTCAGGAGTGTACGGGTTGTACTGAATCGCTGCTTCGTGCGACACACCCTACAGTGGAAAACCTCGTTCTGGAGACGATCTCTCTTGAATATCATGAGGTGCTCTCTGCCGCCTTTGGCCACCAGGTCGAAGAGAACAAACATAACGCTCTGGAGAAGTACAAAGGGCAATATGTTCTGGTGGTAGATGGTTCTATACCACTAAAAGATAATGGTATTTACTGCATGGTTGCCGGTGAGCCAATTGTGGATCACATCCGCAGAGCGGCCGAAGGTGCAGCAGCTATCATCGCTATCGGCTCTTGTGCCGCATGGGGTGGTGTAGCTGCCGCTGGCGTGAACCCAACGGGGGCAGTCGGCTTGCAAGAAGTTCTGCCAGGCAAAACCATCATCAACATCCCAGGCTGTCCGCCTAACCCGCATAACTTCCTCGCGACTGTCGCGCATATCATCACTTACGGTAAGCCGCCGAAGCTGGATACCAAAAACCGTCCGACATTCGCCTATGGCCGTTTGATTCATGAACACTGCGAACGTCGCCCGCACTTTGATGCCGGTCGTTTTGCGAAAGAGTTCGGCGATGAAGGCCACCGTGAAGGTTGGTGCCTCTACCATCTGGGCTGTAAAGGACCCGAAACCTATGGCAACTGTTCAACGCTGCAATTCTGCGACGTTGGCGGCGTATGGCCGGTGGCTATTGGTCACCCTTGCTACGGCTGTAACGAAGAAGGCGTCGGTTTCCATAAAGGTATTCACCAGCTTGCTCATGTGGAAAACCAAACGCCGCGTTCCGAGAAGCCAGATGTCAATATGAAAGAAGGCGGCAATGTTTCTGCCGGAGCGATTGGGCTGCTTGGTGGCGTAGTAGGACTGGTTGCCGGTGTCAGCGTGATGGCGGTTCGTGAACTGGGGCGTCAGCAGAAGAAAGATAACGCTGACTCACGGGGAGAATAACCGTGAACAGACGTAACTTTATTAAAGCAGCCTCCAGCGGGGCATTGCTGTTGGGCGCCGCGCCGTCCATCAGCCATGCGGCTGCAGAAAACCGTCCGCCGATCCCGGGTTCTCTTGGGATGCTCTATGATTCGACGCTGTGCGTAGGCTGCCAGGCCTGCGTCACCAAGTGTCAGGATATCAACTTCCCGGCGCGTAATCCGGAAGGCGAGCAGACCTGGTCGAACAACGACAAGTTGTCTCCGTATACCAATAACATCATCCAGGTATGGCGTAGCGGAACTGGCGTTAACAAAGACCAGGAAGAAAATGGCTACGCATACATTAAGAAACAGTGCATGCACTGTGTCGATCCGAACTGCGTCTCCGTTTGCCCGGTTTCCGCGCTGAAGAAAGACCCGAAAACCGGCATCGTCCACTATGACAAAGATGTCTGTACCGGCTGCCGTTATTGCATGGTTGCCTGCCCGTACAAC
Organism: Citrobacter sp. C6_1; assembly: GCF_014596835.2. Classification (NCBI taxonomy): domain Bacteria; kingdom Pseudomonadati; phylum Pseudomonadota; class Gammaproteobacteria; order Enterobacterales; family Enterobacteriaceae; genus Citrobacter; species Citrobacter sp. C6_1. Next base: position 713,871 of record NZ_CP115031.1, read on the forward strand.
GTCCCTAAATACGACTACAACAACCCGTTTGGTGCGCTGCATAAATGTGAACTGTGTAACCAGAAAGGCGTTGAACGTCTGGACAAAGGTGGTTTACCGGGGTGTGTTGAAGTGTGTCCTGCCGGTGCAGTGATTTTTGGTACGCGTGAAGAGCTGATGGCTGAGGCGAAAAAACGTCTCGCACTGAAGCCTGGCAGCGAATACCACTATCCGCGTCAGACAGTGAACGCTGGTGATACCTATCTGCATACGGTACCGAAGTACTACCCGCACCTGTACGGTGAAAAGGAAGGCGGTGGTACGCAGGTTATGGTGCTGACGGGTGTTCCTTACGAGGATTTGGATCTGCCAAAACTGGATGACCTGTCAACCGGTGCGCGTTCCGAACATGTTCAACATTCCCTGTATAAGGGCATGATTTTACCCCTGGCAGCGCTGGCGGGCTTAACCGTGCTGGTTCGTCGTAATACGAAAAACGACCATCACGATGGAGGAGACGATCATGAGTCATGATCCTAAACCGCTGGGCGGAAGAATAATCAGCAAACCGGTCATTATTTTTGGGCCGTTAATCGTCCTGTGTATGCTCCTGATCGTAAAACGTCTGGTCTTCGGACTGGGTTCAGTCTCCGATCTGAACGGCGGTTTCCCGTGGGGCGTATGGATCGCGTTTGACCTGTTGATCGGTACCGGTTTCGCGTGTGGTGGTTGGGCGCTGGCGTGGGCGGTGTATGTTTTCAACAGAGGACAATACCATCCACTGGTACGTCCGGCGCTGCTGGCCAGCCTGTTTGGTTACTCGCTGGGTGGTTTGTCGATCACCATTGACGTCGGTCGTTACTGGAACCTGCCGTATTTCTACATTCCGGGTCACTTCAACGTGAACTCGGTACTGTTTGAAACGGCGGTCTGTATGACCATCTATATCGGTATCATGGCGCTGGAATTTGCTCCGGCCTTGTTTGAACGTCTGGGCTGGAAAGTATCGCTCAAACGTTTGAATAAAGTGATGTTCTTTATTATCGCTCTCGGCGCGCTGCTGCCGACCATGCACCAGTCTTCAATGGGTTCATTGATGATTTCTGCGGGCTATAAAGTACATCCGCTATGGCAAGCTTATGAAATGTTGCCACTTTTCTCGGTATTAACCGCCTTTATAATGGGCTTCTCTATCGTCATTTTTGAAGGCTCACTGGTACAAGCGGGTCTGAAAGGTAACGGTCCGGACGAGAAAAGTTTGTTCATCAAGCTGACGAACACCATCAGCGTGCTGCTGGCGATTTTCGTGGTTCTGCGCTTTGGCGAGTTGATCTACCGCGACAAGCTGTCGTATGCGTTTGCAGGCGATCTTTACTCCGTGATGTTCTGGATTGAAGTCGTGCTGATGGTCTTCCCGCTGGTGGTGCTGCGTGTCACGAAGCTGCGCAATGACTCGCGTATGCTGTATCTGTCCGCGTTGAGCGCATTGCTGGGTTGTGCAACATGGCGTCTGTCCTATTCGCTGGTGGCATTCAATCCTGGTGGTGGCTACCACTACTTCCCGACCTGGGAAGAACTGTTGATTTCTATTGGTTTTGTGGCTATTGAGATTTGTGCATACATCGTACTCATTCGTCTACTGCCGATACTTCCTCCTTTAAAACAAAACGATCAAAATCGTCATGAGGCGAGCAAAGCATGAGCCAGAGAATTACTATTGATCCGGTAACCCGTATTGAGGGTCATTTACGCATCGACTGCGAAATCGAAAATGGCGTGGTATCTAAAGCATGGGCTTCCGGTACCATGTGGCGCGGCATGGAAGAGATCGTGAAAAATCGCGATCCGCGCGATGCCTGGATGATTGTGCAGCGTATTTGTGGTGTTTGCACCACAACTCACGCTATCTCTTCTGTTCGTGCAGCTGAAAGCGCGCTGAATATTGATGTTCCGGTAAACGCACAGTACATCCGTAACATCATTCTGGCCGCACACACCACGCATGACCACATTGTTCACTTCTATCAGCTCTCTGCGCTGGACTGGGTGGATATCACCTCTGCGCTGAAGGCCGATCCAGCGAAAGCGTCTGCCATGCTGAACGGCGTGTCCTCCTGGCACCTGAACAGTGCAGAAGAGTTCACTAAGGTTCAGAACAAGATCAAAGACCTTGTTGCCAGCGGTCAGTTAGGTATTTTTGCCAACGGTTGCTGGGGTCACCCGGCAATGCAGCTGCCGCCGGAAGTGAACCTGATTGCGGTCGCTCACTACCTGCAGGCGCTGGAATGCCAGCGTGATGCCAACCGCGTTGTGGCGCTGTTGGGCGGTAAAACGCCGCACATCCAGAACCTGGCGGTAGGTGGGGTTGCTAACCCGATTAACCTCGACGGTCTTGGTGTGCTGAACCTTGAACGCCTGATGTACATCAAGTCTTTCATTGATAAGCTGAGCGACTTCGTTGAGCAGGTTTACAAGGTTGATACCGCGGTCATTGCTGCGTTCTATCCGGAGTGGCTGGAACGTGGTCAGGGCGCGGTTAACTATCTGAGCGCGCCGGAATTCCCGACTGACGGTAAAAACGGCAGCTTCCTGTTCCCGGGCGGTTACATCACTAATGAAGATCTGTCGACCTATCGTCCGATCACCTCTCACTCCGATGAGTACCTGATCAAAGGGATTCAGGAGAGTGCGAAACACGCGTGGTACAAAGACGAAGCGCCGCAGGCTCCGTGGGAAGGCACAACGGTTCCTGATTACACCGGTTGGTCAGATGACGGCAAGTACTCCTGGGTTAAAGCGCCGACCTTCTACGGTAAAACGGTTGAAGTGGGTCCGCTGGCTAACATGCTGTGTAAACTGGCGGCCAAACGCGAGTCTACCCATGCCAAGCTGAATGAAATCATCGCGATTTACACCAGGCTGACCGGTAAAACTATCGAAGTGTCGCAGCTGCACTCTACGCTGGGCCGTATCATTGGTCGTACCGTTCACTGCTGTGAACTGCAGAACGTTCTGCAGGATCAGTACAACGCGCTGATCGTGAACATCGGTAAAGGCGACCACACCACCTTCGTGAAACCGGATATTCCGGCAACAGGCGAATTCAAAGGTGTTGGTTTCCTCGAAGCACCGCGCGGTATGCTGTCTCACTGGATGGTGATTAAAGATGGCATTATCAGCAACTACCAGGCGGTTGTACCGTCAACATGGAACTCTGGCCCACGTAACTTTAATGATGAAGTGGGACCGTATGAGCGCTCGCTGGTAGGTACGCCGATTGCCGATCCAAACAAACCGCTGGAAGTGGTTCGTACCATTCACTCCTTCGACCCTTGTATGTCATGTGCGGTGCATGTGGTGGACGTTGACGGGAACGAAGTGGTCTCAGTTAAGGTTCTGTAATGCGGATATTAGTCTTAGGGGTCGGCAATATTTTGCTGACCGACGAAGCCATCGGGGTACGTATCGTTGAGGCATTAGAGCAACGGTACATCCTGCCAGACTTTGTTGATGTTCTGGACGGTGGTACGGCTGGGATGGAGCTTCTTGGCGATATGGCGAACAGAGATCATCTGATCATTGCTGACGCCATTGTGTCGAAGAAAAACACGCCAGGAACGATGATGGTCCTGCGGGATGAAGAGATCCCGGCGCTGTTTACCAACAAAATCTCACCGCACCAGCTTGGCCTGGCCGACGTTTTGTCGGCCCTGCGTTTCACCGGCGAGTTCCCGACAAAGCTGACTTTAGTCGGCGTTATTCCGGAATCGCTGGAGCCGCATATCGGGCTAACGCCAACGGTTGAAGCGATGATTGAACCTGCGCTTGAGCAGGTTCTTGCTGCGCTGCGCGAGTCTGGCGTTGAAGCGATTCCACGGGAGAAGGCACATGTCTGAGGAGTTCTTAGGCTTTCAGACAGCCCCGAAGCAGCAAATTCAGGCCGCGTTTGAAGAGGTTGCCCGGCGTTCGATGCACGATCTTTCTTTTCTGCATCCGAATATGCCGGTGTATGTCTCTGATTTTACGCTGTTTGAAGGACAGTGGACGGGGTGTGTTATCACACCCTGGATGCTCAGCGCGCTGATTTTCCCTGGGCCGGATCAGGTCTGGCCGGTGCGTAAAGTCAGCGAAAAAATCGGGTTGCGTCTGCCTTATGGCGAAATGACCTTTACCGTGGGTGAACTGGAGGGTGTATCGCAATACCTCTCCTGCTCGCTGATGTCGCCGCTTTCGCACAGCATGTCTGCGCAAGAAGGTGTGCGCCTGACTGACGATTGTGCGCGAATGCTGTTATCGCTGCCGGTGAGCGATCCAAATGCGCCGCAGCTCAACCGCCGCGCGCTGCTGCTGGGCCGGCGGAACTGCGAAAATGCATGAGCTGTCCCTGTGTCAGAGCGCGGTTGAGATTGTTCAACAGCAGGCAGAGCAGCACAGTGTCAAACGTGTAACCGGCGTTTGGCTGGAAATTGGCGCGCTCTCCTGCGTTGAGGAGAGTGCCGTCCGTTTCAGTTTCGACATCGTCTGTCAGGGTACGCTGGCGCAAGGATGTGAGCTGCATATTGATTACAAACCTGCCCAGGCGTGGTGCTGGGATTGCAGTCAGGTTGTGGAAATCACCCAGCATGATGCGCAGTGTCCACATTGTCAGGGGGATCGTCTGCGAGTTGATGCGGGCGATTCACTGAAAGTGAAAAGTATTGAAGTCGAATAGCCCATAGGTTGCTATGGGGCGGAGTCAGATATGTGTATTGGAGTCCCTGGTCAGATTCTGGCCGTTGGTGAAGATATTCACCAGCTTGCGCAGGTTGAAGTGTGCGGCATCAAGCGTGATGTCAATATTGCCCTGATATGTGAAGGCGAGCCTGCCGAACTGGTCGGGCAATGGGTGCTGGTGCACGTAGGGTTCGCCATGAGCATCATTGATGAAGATGAAGCTAAATTCACATTGGATGCACTTCGCCGCATGGAGTATGACGTCACCAGCGCATGATTTTATGCCGGATGGCGGCGCAAACGCCTTATCCGGCCTACGCCAGGGCGTCTTTGTAGGCCAGATAAGACACCCCGGCGTCGCCATCAGGCATTTTAAGCCTGGCGCTTATCTTCGGTATGGGTATCGAAGTCGCTGGCGTCATGGCGTTCATGAAGCTGCTCGTTCAGCGGTCCGTTAGTGCGGTTTACAATCCGACCACGTTTAACCGCCGGACGCGCTGCCACCTCTTTTGCCCAGCGCTGCACGTGCTTGTAACTTCCGGCGTCAAGGAACTCTGCCGCGTCGTACACGTTGCCCAATACCACATTGCCAAACCACGGCCAGACCGCCATATCGGCAATGGTGTATTCATCTCCGGCGACAAACTGATGCTGCGCTAACTGTTTATCCAACACGTCGAGTAAGCGCTTGGCTTCCATGGTGAAGCGATTAATCGCGTATTCAATCTTCACTGGCGCATAGTTGTAGAAGTGGCCAAAGCCACCGCCGAGGAATGGGGCTGCGCCTTGTAGCCAGAATAACCAGTTCAGCGTTTCGGTGCGTTTAGCCAAATCCTGCGGCAGGAAATAACCATATTTTTCTGCCAGATAGAGCAGGATTGCGCCAGATTCGAATACGCGAACCGGTGGGTTTTGCGAGTGATCGCGTAGCGCCGGGATCTTCGAGTTCGGATTCACCTCCACAAAGCCGCTGGAAAACTGATCGCCGTCGCCAATACGGATGATCCAGGCATCGTATTCCGCGCCCTTCACGCCCTGCGCCAGCAACTCCTCCAGCATAATCGTCACTTTCTGCCCGTTTGGCGTACCCAGAGAATAGAGCTGCAGCGGATGCTTGCCAACCGGCAGCGTTTTCTCGTGTGTAGCGCCGGAAACAGGGCGGTTGATATTGGCGAATGCGCCGCCGTTCGATTTTTCCCACGTCCAGACTTTCGCGGGCTGATAGGTATTGTCTGACATAGTGACCTGCCTTCTGAGTGGTTGTTTGATGCAGTGTAGCAGCCAGGTAGAACTCAATTTAACAGATTGGGACTTTATGCCGTTTTGTGCTGAAAGGGGAAGATAAATCTAACCCGTTCATTGTACCTGGCCCGTACTCCATGAAGAGGAAATCAATGTTGGACGGAAATTGCTACCGTATTCACCATCAAAAATTGGCGGTGAATAAGCAGTAATAATGAAAAAGGGTGTTCCAGGAGTAAGCGGTTATCAGGGCCCGGCGGGTGGGTGGGGCGCGGTAAAAGCCGTCACTGCTTCGCTGTTTTCGCAAAAGGCTGTTGTACGCGACATTATCGCGATGTTCAAAATGAACCAGGTGAAAGGGTTCGATTGTCCGGGCTGTGCGTGGCCGGACCCGGGTCATCGCGCGCCAATGGAGCTGTGCGAAAACGGCGTTAAGGCGGTCTCCTGGGAGACAACCCGCAAGAAAGCGTCACCGGAATTTTTCAGCCGTCACCCGGTTTCCACACTCTGGCACTACAGCGATTATGAGCTGGAAAATATCGGTCGTTTAACGCATCCGATGAAATACGATGCAGCGTCAGATACCTGGCAGGCGGTGGATTGGGATACCGCCTTCCATGAGATCGGTGAGCGTCTGCGCAGTTATGATTCAGCCCGGCAGGTTGAGTTTTACACCTCCGGCAGAACGTCAAATGAGGCAGCGTTTTTGTATCAGCTGTTTGCCCGCGAATATGGCAGCAGCAACTTCCCTGATTGCTCAAACATGTGCCACGGGCCGACCAGTGCAGGACTAACGCCGGCCATTGGCCTTGGAAAAGGAACCGTTGAACTTGAGGATTTTGACCACTGCGATCTGGTGATTTGTATCGGGCATAACCCTGGCACCAACCATCCGCGCATGCTGACTACCTTACGCGACGTTGCCAGACGCGGGGCTAAAATTATCTCCATTAATCCGCTGAACGAAAGGGGGCTTGAGCGCTTTAGCTTCCCGCAAAGTCCGAAAGAGATGTTTACCGGTCAGGCGACGGAACTGAGCAGCGAATACTACCAGGTCAAAATGGGCGGTGACGCCTCGCTGCTCAAAGGCATCATGAAGGCGCTGATCGAGATGGATGAAGCGCGGATCTTATTGGATCAGCAGCCGACGCTCGATCATGCGTTTATCGATGAGCACACCGCCGGATATGCCGCGCTGTATGATGACTTACGCCAGCGTAGTTGGGCGGAGCTGGAACAGGACTCGGGACTGATGCGTAGTCAGATGGAAGATCTGGCGCACAGCTACAGTAAATCCCGCGCCACGATTGTTTGCTATGGTCTGGGCATCACCCAGCATAAAAACGGCACTGAGAACGTCCAGCAGCTGGTAAACCTGCTGCTGCTGAAAGGCAATATAGGTAAGCTGGGGGCGGGGATTTGCCCGTTGCGCGGTCATTCTAACGTGCAGGGAGATCGTTCGGTAGGGATCAACGAAGCGGCATCCGAAGATTTCCTGCAACGCCTTGAGACGTATTTTTCTATCCGTGTTCCGCGCAAACATGGCCGTTCCAGTGTGGAGAGTATTCGGGCCATCGAGCGGGGAGAGGCAAAAGCGCTTATCTGCATGGGGGGAAACCTTGCGGTGGCGATGCCGCAGCCGCAGCGTACCTTTGCGGCGATGAAAAAGCTGGATCTGCAGGTTCACGTTGCGACCAAACTGAACAGATCACACCTGCTGCTGGCAAAACATAACTACCTGCTCCCCGCGTTGGGCAGAACCGAGCGCGACATGCAGGCGACGGGGATTCAGTCAGTCACCGTCGAAGATTCGATGTCGATGGTTCACGCTTCCTGTGGTGGGCTGAAACCCGCTTCGCGGTGGTTAAAGTCTGAACCGGCAATTGTGGCGGCAATGGCACGCGCCACTCTGCCTCACTCGCCGGTCAACTGGGAGACGTTAGCCGGGAACTACGCGCTGATCCGCGATGCCATTGAAGCTGTGATTCCGGCATTCCACAACTACAACACGCGTATTGCCGAGCCAGGCGGATTTCGTATGGATACGCCTGCTTCGCGGCGTGAATGGCGAACGGAGAATGGCAAAGCCAACTTTATCGTCAGCCGCCAACGGGCCGTGGTGCGGGAAAACCAACCTGCGGATGCGCTGGTTCTGGCTACGTTGCGCAGTCACGATCAATATAATACGACTATCTATGGCATGAACGACCGCTATCGTGGCATTACCGGTCGGCGCGACGTGGTGTTTTTGAGTGCCCAGGAAGCAGCGGCTCGCGGGCTGAGTCAGGGGGATGTGGTCAACGTTCAGGCGCTGGACGATAACGGGCTTCCCTGTGCCGATCGCGTGATGTACGGGTTAACGGTGGTGATTTACAACATGGCGGCGGGTTCAATTGGGGCGTATCTGCCGGAAGCGAATGTCCTGCTGTCGCTGGATGCGGTGGACACACAAAGCTTAACTCCGGCGTATAAAAGCGTGCCGGTCATCCTTACCCAGGCGTAGTTCCTGCTGTGAATTTTTCGCCTCTGAGCGCCAGCCGCTGCGTTGAGGTGTATGATGATGTCAACCTCTGTCCGGTTAGTGTCGCAGAGCAGGCAATCAGAGCGAAAAATTCACGCCAACCTGCTCAGGCTGTATTGTTTTGAGGTAAGGTGCATGAGCAAAGGAACGACCAGTCAGGATGCCCCATTCGGGACATTATTGGGCTACGCCCCAGGCGGCGTAGCAATCTACTCTTCAGATTACAGCTCCCTCGACCCACGGGACTACGACGATGATGCTGCTTTTCGTAGCTATATCGACGACGAATACATGGGCCACAAATGGCAGTGCGTAGAATTTGCACGCCGCTTTCTCTTCCTAAACTATGGCATGGTCTTCACCGATGTGGGCATGGCATGGGAGATCTTCTCCTTGCGCTTCCTGCGTGAAGTGGTGAATGACAATATCCTGCCGTTACAGGCATTTCCGAATGGTTCGCCCCGTGCGCCGGTTGCAGGTGCTCTGCTTATCTGGCAGAAAGGCGGCGAATTTAAAGACACCGGTCATGTGGCGGTCGTCACCCAGTTGCTGGAAAACAAAATCCGTATTGCCGAACAGAACGTGCTCCATACGCCGCTGCCGCCAGGGCAGCAGTGGACCCGCGAGCTGGAGATGGTGGTTGAAAACGGTTGCTACACCCTGCGGGATACCTTTGACGACACCACCATCCTTGGCTGGATGATCCAGACCGAGGATACCCGTTACAGCCTGCCGCAGCCGGAGATCGCCAATGACTCGCTGAAAATTGGCAGCGCGCGACTGGAAGATAACGGACAGTTTGACGGTAAGTGGCTCGATGAGCAGGATCCGCTGCAAAAAGCCTACGTGCTGGCGAACGGCCACGTCATTAATCAGGATCCGCATCAGTACTTCACGATTACCGAAAGTGCCGAGCAGGAGCTGATTAAAGCGACCAACGAGCTGCACCTGATGTATCTGCACGCGACCGACAAGGTGCTGAAAGACGATAATCTGCTGGCGCTGTTCGATATCCCGAAAATCCTCTGGCCGCGTCTGCGCCTTTCCTGGCAGCGGCGTCGGCATCATATGATTACGGGTCGTATGGATTTCTGTATGGATGAACGCGGACTGAAGGTGTATGAGTACAACGCCGATTCCGCATCGTGCCATACCGAAGCCGGTTTGATCCTCGAAAGATGGGCTGAGCGGGGCTACGCAGGGCAGGGACACAACCCGGCTGAAGGGTTGATCAACGAACTGGCGGGTGCCTGGAAGCACAGCCGCGCACGTCCGTTTGTCCACATCATGCAGGATAAGGATATCGAAGAAAACTATCACGCGCAGTTTATGCAGCAGGCGCTGCGTCAGGCCGGGTTTGACAGCAAAATTCTGCGTGGCCTCGATGAGCTACGTTGGGATGACGCTGGCCAACTGATTGACGGTGACGGTCGCCTGGTGAACTGCGTCTGGAAAACCTGGGCGTGGGAAACTGCGATTGAGCAGGTGCGTGAGGTGAGTGAAACTGAATATGCCGCGGTGCCGATTCGTACCGGGCATACCCAGCAGGAAGTGCGTTTAATCGACGTGTTGCTGCGCCCGGAAGTGTTGGTGTTCGAACCTCTGTGGACGGTGATCCCTGGCAACAAAGCGATTTTGCCGATCCTCTGGCAGCTTTTCCCGCACCACCGCTATCTGCTTGATACCGATTTCACTGTTAATGAAGAGCTGGCGCAAACCGGTTATGCGGTGAAACCTATTGCAGGACGTTGTGGCAGCAACATCGATCTGGTGAGTCATCAGGAAGAGCTGCTGGATAAAACCAGTGGTAAGTTTGCCGAGCAGAAGAACATTTATCAGCAGCTTTGGTGTCTGCCGAAGGTTGCCGGTAAATATATTCAGGTTTGTACGTTCACCGTAGGTGGTAACTACGGCGGGACTTGCCTGCGCGGTGACGAATCGCTGGTGATTAAAAAAGAGAGCGATATTGAGCCGTTGATTGTGGTGAAGGAAGCGTAATCTTTCTGCGTGCTCAGGAATGAGGTGCGAAAAGCCGAAGTATATCTTCGGCTTTTTTATTTATAGTTAAATTGATTTCGATTATGTTTTAATAAATGACGTGGTCTATATGTATAATGATGGATATTCCCCTTGGTGATATTTCATAATAAAAATATATTTATTTAGTGAATGTATTTAACATTAATTAATTCCTGTTATTTGTATTAGACAAAGAGCTTCTTGATCTCTCTTTTAAATAAATAATACTGATGTATTATTTGGTTAATCGATGATATTGATCATGTTTTATATTAGAGAATATATCGGATTGCATCGCCACACTAATTATAATCATTAATTGTCATTAACAGTCGTTGTTGACTGCCCACAGAAATGACGTTGTATGAAACTCGTTGAGCGATTGGAAAATGCTCCGTTAGGAAATGCAAAATATCGGCAGGAATCGCCGGTCTGAGAGGGATGTATGGGTGACAGTTTTCAGAATGAAGTGCCGACGGCACGTGTTAATATCAAGTTAGATTTACATACCGGAGGCGTTCAGAAAAAGGTTGAATTGCCGTTAAAACTTTTGACCGTGGGTGATTTCAGTAATGGTAGAGAACAACGACCACTATCGGAACGCGAAAAGGTTGATATATAATAAAAATAATTTCAATGATGTGTTAGCTAAGTTCTCGCCAGTAGTTAATCTGAATGTTAAAAATACGTTAGCTGGTGATGGTAGAAAAGACGATATTAATCTTACCTTTAAAAATATCCGCGATTTTGAGCCCGAGCAGGTAGCCAGGAATATCCCACAATTACGCGTTCTGTTGGCTATGCGTAACTTACTTCGTGACCTGAAATCTAACTTACTCGATAACGCGGCTTTTCGTCGCGAGCTGGAAACCATCCTTAAGGATCCAGCCCTGAGTCAGGAACTGCGTGATGAGCTGGCAACTATGATGCCGGAAGAGATTTAAGGCTATACAGGGTTTCCTCCGCTTAATCGGCAGGAATAGTAAAGGATCATAAAAGGAATATGTTGATGTCTGTTCAGGAACATACCTCTTCAGCCGCGACCACCACGACCAGTGAACGTAGCGTTTATCAATCCCTCTTTGATAAAATTAATCTTGCCCCGGTTTCGACATTAAAAAATGTCGATGCGTGGCAGAGCGATGAAGCGCTATCTGATGCCGCTCCGGCTGAACGCGTGACCGCCGCTATTCAGGTTCTGGTTTCATGTCTGGCGGACGCCGCACAGCCAGTAGAGCGCCTGGATAAAACGCTGCTTGATGAACAAATTGCTCGCCTTGATAAGCAGATTAGCGATCAGGTAAATGAAGTCATGCATCATGCGGAGTTTCAGAAGCAAGAATCGCTCTGGCGCGGTTTACATTCGATGATCACTGGCATCGATTTTCGTCGAAATGTCCGGGTAGAAATGATGGATATCAGCAAGGATGCGTTACGTGATGATTTTGACGACGCGCCGGAGCTTATCCAGAGCGGGTTATACCGCCATGTTTATATTGAAGAATATGATCAGCCAGGCGGTGAACCCATTGCGGCAATGATTTCAGCGTACGAATTTGATAACAGCCCGCAGGATATTTCACTGCTGCGCAATATTTCTGGCGTGTCGGCAGCCTGTCATATGCCGTTCATTGGTTCCGTTGGGCCGACATTTTTCCTGAAAGAAAATATGGAAGAAGTCGCGGCCATAAAAGATATCAATGATTATTTTGAACGTGCTGAATACATCAAGTGGAAAGCATTTCGTGATAGCGACGATTCACGCTATATCGGGCTGACTATGCCGCGTGTGCTGGGTCGTCTGCCGTATGGTCCTGATACCGTGCCGGTACGCAGTTTTAACTATGTTGAAGAAGTTAAGGGGCCGGATCACGAAAAATATCTGTGGACCAGCGCATCTTTCTCTTTCGCTGTGAATATGGTGAAAAGCTTTATCAAGAATGGCTGGTGCGTCCAGATCCGTGGGCCGCAGGCGGGCGGCGCGGTGAAAGATTTGCCTATCCATTTGTACGATCTGGGTACCGGTAATCAGGTGAAGATCCCGTCTGAGGTGATGATTCCGGAAACCCGGGAGTTTGAATTCGCCAACCTTGGCTTTATTCCGCTTTCTTATTATAAGAATCGTGATTACGCCTGCTTCTTCTCTGCTAACTCGGCTCAGAAACCTGCGCAGTTTGATACTCCGGAAGCGACGGCTAACAGCCGGATTAACTCACGTCTGCCGTATATCTTCCTGCTTTCTCGTATCGCTCACTACCTGAAAATCCTGCAGCGAGAAAATATTGGTACGACCAAAGATCGCCGCTTGCTTGAGCTTGAACTTAATAACTGGTTGCGCAGTCTGGTAACCGAAATGACCGATCCTGGCGATGACTTGCAGGCATCACACCCGCTGCGTGATGGGCGTGTCGTGGTGGAGGACATTGAGGATACAGCAAGAATTGCGTACGCTGACGCTGTCATATGCTGATTTATCAATGGTGTATCGGGTTGAGCAGAGTTTAAAACATGTCTGCGAAGTGCTGCAACGGCTTGAGTTGAAAGCGCTGAGTAAACTGGAGGCGGTTGTTACCTGGATGCACAATGCTGCTTTGCGTCTGGAGAAAGCTGAAGCGGATTCGGGAGCGGGCGCTGTGATGATACCGGCTTCAGGTGCGACCATTAACGTTGAGACGTCTTTGCCACAGTTGGTCTTTGTGGTTAATGAACCCGTGTCACCAGAGCAATCGAGCGCAACGGTTTTTGCTACTCAAACCGGTCATGGAACCCGACGGATGTGGCTGGGGTTTGCTATCGGTGCCATGGTGACTGCGTGCGTAACTACAGGCGCTTTTCTTGGTATTATGCATATGCGCGCCGACGGATATGAACTGGTGAAGCCATTGCCGCAGATGCTGTCGCCAGAGCAATTGTCCACGTTGAGGCAATCTTCAGATTTGAAGGAGCAGAAACAGGAAATAATTGCCGCAACGCAAGGGCAATTGGACGTTTTACATGACCTGTCACCTCTATGGTCGAGGGAGTATGCCGCATCATTAGCGCAGCAGTTAGCCACCCTGTGGCCGGAAGAATCGCTGACGACGGAATTCTCAAGCGGATTACAAAAACAGTTAATCACGGAAGCGTTGCCGGAAAGCGCACTGCAAAACTGGCATCATGCCCAGCAGGGGCTGGAAGCGTTAACCACTCAGCTAAATGCACTCGATGAACGCAAAGGGAAATATCTGACGGGGTCGGAGCTGAAATCAGCCATTTTCACTATCCGCCGCCAGCTTGACCAAACACCGCCGACAGAAGAGTTATTGCGTCAAATCGATGAGGAATTAAGCCAGCAGGGGAGTGTATCACCCGCGTTGTATCAGCAGCTCGATATGCGGCTTAATCAGCTTCTTAATCGTTATGCGCTATTGAAACAAAGCGCCATGGGGAGGGAGTAAATTATATCAAACAAAAGCAAAAACCCGCCTTGTGGGCGGGTTCTTTAAATTAGTGGTGCCGGACTCGGAATCACATCCACGATTAAGGTGCTGTTTGTTATTGGTTTTACTGGTATTTCTCACAAACAGCGCCCCCACTAAAGCCCCCATAAAAAATCGCTTTATTTTTGTGAGGGTTATCACGAAAAATCGTTGTTTAAGAGTGGGGGCTTCGTTATGTGTGGGGGGTACTTATATACAACAGGAGAAGGGGTTTCCTCCTGAGCACGCTAACTTTTAGTAAATGGTCGTTCAGGATAATATTCAATAACAAACTTCAGCGTTTGTGTGGCGGTTATATCAGCCTCAATATAGCCCAACTAAGGCATATGAGTCATATCCTCATAAAAATCGCAGGTAGTAAAACAGTTACCTCCACTTAAAAAAACAGGTTCATCTATTTTATATAATTTGATTTTTGCTGCCTGTTGGGATGAATCAGGTAGGAAGGCTCCTCCGGGCTCACTGAAAATCATAAAATCCCCCTGTAATCGTGCGCAGTGCGGGCAATGATTAGCATAATAGCTATATCCGGCAGTTTTACTGTATCCGGGACGCCAGGTGGGAGCAAAGTGCCTTATCTGGCTCAGTGAACGAGAATCGACGTCAGTAATGTTTGATATACCAGAAAAGCAGGGGCTTTCAGACCATGAATAACATGTGCCATCGTTTTCATAACGGAAAAGAGAGCTGTCGTAATACTGCCATTCATTAGGGTTTTCCGTGGCAGCCTCATCATCCGGGTCAAGGTAATCGACAGTCAGGTACTTATGTCCTCGAGGCAGACAGAATGCATAGAGGCTAATTGGCTCTCCACATTTCCAACACAGGCGTTCGTTTTCGCCAATGAAATAGCATTCATTATATAATTGATATTTTGTGCTATCTTTCAATTCTTGAATCCATGGAATAAATTGCAAGCTGGACTTACCGTCTGGTACATACCATTTTTTTAGCTCTGGATTCCATCGAGCACCTTTCCGCTTTACTTCATCTTTCTCATTGAATGGTACGTTTAACATTAAGTGACTCATACACATAACCTTCTGATTCCTTGTCACTAAAATAATGTTCTCAGAGACCAGAGTAGTCAATTGATAAGTGACTCAACTGAATTGTATTGTCGATTAAAGGGCTGTGATTTTGGGCTTATGTGGAAGCATTTTCTCCGAGGGGCAGCCAGCAGCCAGCTAGTTTTTGCCCTATGCCCATGCCTCTAAGAGCGTAGCTATCTTGCTGTTACTCTCCAGCAACCTTTACTTCCAGTCATATTCTATAGCGGTGTGTCGAAATCATTGCCTGTAAGGCGTTGCGGCCAGTGCTACAGGCTAAATGATCTCAGGTGAGGTGAGACATTAAAGATACCGTTCTCGTTTTCAAAATTTGTTTACGCGATATGTGATTGTATTGGATATATAAACAGTAGTTTTTCGAGTCTAGTGGCATGTGTACAGATAAACGTCCCCTTTTCATTACATTTGAAAGGTGAGATAATGATTTTAGCCCATTAAACTAATGTAAAATTTCAAATAAAATCAAAAGGTTGTTTTTATGATGGACGAATTGAGTGGAATTCAGGCGGATTTAGCCCAGCTTGTTCGGCTGGTGTTAACTGAACAGTATGATGATGTTCGTCTATATGTTGCTCGTTTAGTACGGAAGTATCGTGATACCGCACCGTTGCTAGCCGAACAACTTGATCTATATTTGCGTAATAAGCCTCATCGCTCGGCTCCGGCGTTGCGAAAATTTTCTACGGCACAGGGCGTGCCACCAGTAGTACCAGTAGATGAAGATTCTCGAATGAATCTGCTGAAAGTATTTGATGAACAGAAAAATTTAGAAAAACCGATGCTTTCTCAAACAATTGAAGATAGTTTGGATCAAATAATCCTTGAACGGAAAAATGTCCAAAAACTCAATAAGCTAGGTCTGAGTCCCACGAAGTCGGCAATATTTGTAGGTCCTCCGGGTGTAGGAAAGACCATGACAGCTCAATGGCTTGCTCAAAAATTGAATGTTCCTTTCTATGTCTTGGATCTAACCGCTGTCATGAGCAGCCTTCTGGGGAAAAGTGGCAATAACTTACGAGCAGCACTCGATTTTGCAAAAAAATCCCCTTGTGTTCTGTTGTTAGATGAAATTGACGCTATTGCTAAGAGAAGAAGCGATGATGCTGATATCGGGGAGTTGAAACGTTTAGTTACCGTGATCCTGCAAGAAGTTGACCAATGGCCTTCGACGGGTTTGCTTTTAGCTGCAACAAACTATGCTGACTTGATCGATCCTGCTTTGTGGCGGAGATTTGATCTGGTTGTGGAATTTCAAACTCCTAACCGAGCTGCCATTCATGAGGCAGTAAAAAGATTTATGGGGGCTGATTTTGCTATTTTTGCAATTTGGGCTGACATTCTGGCAATGATTTTCGAGGGTGAGTCTTTCAGCGATATTGAGAGATCAATAAATAGAATTAGGCGTAGTATTGCTTTGGGCATAGCCTCGGATGCCGAGATAATTGAAGATTTTGTAAAAAATAAAATAGAGCAAATGCCCCGACCTAAACGTATAGATATGGCAGTCTCATTATCGAAGACTAAAAAATTATCACAACATGTGGTCTCTGGATTGACTGGCGTTAGCCGAGATACCATCAGAAAACGTTTGGCCTCAGCGTAATAATTTTAACTTAGATGGAAGGATTGATTAATGAACAAAAATAATTTCCTAATCGGTCGCGGAGAGTTATTAACCTATGACGTTAAGGGACCTCGTCGACCTCCGATGCCTAAAGAAGTGTATACATTACGTGAGGCTCAAGAACGCCTTATTCCTCAAATAGAGATTACTTCAAAATCATTAGATTCATTACCTAATATGGCTTGTCCTAATGATTTTGCGATCGCAAAATTCACGCTCAACCCTAGTTTCATCGCCCGTTCATACTACCCTGTAAGTTTCTTACGTGAAGCTGGGTTATCGTCTGTGGGTAGTAGAACCGTAAGAATTAAGCCTGAAAAATGGAAAAAAAAAGCACAGGTAACAGAGAGTTCGACTACGGAAATTTTTGTTGCTGGAAAAAGAAATGCTTTCAGAGCATTGCCTGATTTGGCTGAGTCATTTTTATCAGGAACGGATGAAGCAATAGATTTTGCTCGTTTTGAAGAAATTACCCCTTATCTTTCTCAAGAGCGGATCATTAGCAGCAAAACAGAAAATGGTGGGTTTTATGAGGTAGGTATTCACCTTCTTCCTGATAATGGTCGTGATGTTGTTCAGCAGTCTTTTTTAAAATATGCTGACTCTCTTAACGTTGAGGTACACACAAAGTTAACCTTTGTTGCAGGTGGATTATGGTTTACTCCTGTAAAATGTTCTGAAGAGCAATTGAGCAAATTATCTGAATTTTCTTTTATCAGAGTTATTAGGCCTGTTCCTCAGTTACGTGGAATGAGGCCTATGCAACGTGTGTCCAGCATAAATATACCATGTGTATTGCCGAACGCTGAGCCGATATCTTCCGAACCAAAGGTTGCGATATTAGATGGCGGTTTACCCGCTGTTCACTCTTTAAATAAATGGATTAAATCTTACCGTGTTTTGGATGATAACGCAGAAGATGACGAGGGGGGATTGGCACATGGCTTGGCAGTAACATCGGCATTTTTATTTGGTCCGATATCCCCTAAAAATGCCGTTCAGAGGCCATATTCTTATGTCGATAATCTTCGAATATTAGATAAGAATATTGAGGACGAAGATCCCCTTGAATTATATAGGACATTAGGGTTTATTGAAGAAGTTCTGCTGTCTCGTCAATATCAATTCTTAAATTTAAGCCTTGGGCCAGACTTACCCATTGAAGATACTGAAGTACATGCTTGGACGGCAGTTATTGATGATTTGCTAAGTGACGGCGAAACGTTTATGACTGTTGCGGCAGGAAATAATGGTGGACGAGATCGAGAATCAGGCAATGCAAGAATTCAAGTCCCTTCAGATTGTGTAAATGCTGTGGCGATTGGTGCCGCCAACTCACAAGACGAAAAAAACTGGCAACGTGCAGAGTACAGTGCATTTGGACCAGGCAGAAGTCCAGGGATAATAAAACCCGATCTGACAGCATTTGGCGGGGATATTGATGGATATTTCCATGTTATTGCAGAAGGTAGTTCCCCTGTTATTACGCCACAAATGGGAACCAGTTTTTCTGCACCCTATGCGTTGAGAAGTGCTGTTGGTATTCGTTCCATTATGGGGCAAGAGTTGTCTCCACTGGCAATTAAAGCGTTGTTAGTGCATGCTGCAAATACTAATGGGCATCATGTTACTGAAGTAGGTTGGGGTAAAATACCTGAAAATCTAAATGATATCATTACTAGCCCTGATGGTGTTGCGCGAATCGTTTATCAGGGAGAGCTTAAGCCTGGAAAATATCTCAGGGCTCCATTGCCATTACCAAATGGTACGTTAAATGGAAGTATATCTCTCTCTGCTACTTTTTGTTATGCCTCGGCAACAGATCCGCAAGATTCAGCATCTTATACTAAAGCCGGTTTAGAGGTTTCTTTCCGACCTAATGAAGATAAAAGCAAATCAGAAGGGCAAACAAACGCCGATAGTAAGGGCTTTTTTGAGCTAAAAAAATATGCCACTGAGAGTGAGCGTCGTTCTGATATGGGAAAATGGGAGACGGTTTTGCATAATAGTAAAAATATGCGAGGATCTTCTCTTAAAAATCCAGTGTTCGATATTCATTATAATGCAAGAGATTGTGGTGGCATGGCTTCAAAACCGGAGAAAATCAAATACGCATTAATTATTACAGTTAAGGCTTCTAAACATGCTGATTTATATAATGAAATATTAAGGGCATATAATCAAATTTTGATTCCTTTACAGCCGCAGGTATCGTTGCCTCTTAATGTATAAAACCCGAGCGGTAGAATAAACTATTTTAACGACAAGCCCCCTCGGGGGCTTTTTAATAGTTGCATATGATTATTGAAATAGTTATCCGGAAATTAATGATGTGTTAATCATTGGAGGATTCTAACAGTTTATTTTATTTTTATAAATTTACTGCCTTTAAAAGATTTAATTAACTCTTTTTTCATATCCTCAATAACTTTTTCAGCATACTCCTTAGCCATATCCATTCCTTTAGAGTTAACGATGAGCAATAAAGACGTGAAATCATTTTCACGCCCACATTGTGCACAAATAACAAAACTACCATGATGAGGTTCATAACCATCATAGGGAATTGCGAATTGTGTAGAATGACAAAATGTACAATGCAGACTGATATTTTTTCTTAGTTCGTCCATGCGCTTGCCACTTTTATCCGGCTATGCCAGAGATACCACCAGCAATCCCGCCGGCAATTGCTGAGACCAGAGGGTGTTCGAGTAATTTAGCGAGTCGGCTTTTTGCTTCTTTTTTCTCTTCATCAGAAGCACTAGAGGCATCAATTTTTTGCTCCAGTTCATGAAACACCATGTTGAAATTCTGAGTGTTTCCGTTTCCAACCTGAGCCGGGCCATTAACGTTAAGTGTTGCTATTTGCATACTTGCTCCGAGTTCATAAGCGCGTTTTTTACCATGCTTTACGGAAATCGCTCTGCTTTGACCTTCTTCTGTAATTTTGATCTCACAAAAAGTATTTCCATAATCGTTCTTAATAAGAGAGCGTGTTATACATATTTTAATAATTTTGTAGAGGTCGTCTTTACTCCAGTCGTTTTTTGCGGTGAAAGAAATAAAATCACCAGCCTCTTCGGTAAAGTCAAAATATGCTTGTTGAATCGTCATCCCTTGGTTTTCTAGATCATCGTTCATAAAAACTAAAAGCGTATCAATATCGTTTTAGATTTTTTCCACGTCTATTTTCCTTTCTGAGAGAATCAGAATACGATTTTGAGCATACCATATTTTTGTATGAGCTTAGTGCTGTGGTTTGTTCATTTCTGCGATCTGACTTCAAAAAAATGGCCTTGCCGCAGTGAGTCAATCGCGGTATCGTTTACAAGCACCTGCAAATTCAGGTGCCGGGATTGGTCTCCTGAAGATATTCCTTACTGGCGACATATGACGCGCTTTGCGTCTTTTTTATGTCGTTCATCCGGCTACATCTCAATGGTGGGCCGGGCGGAGGCGTCGCAAGACGCGCCGGTGTCCAGTAAGGCCGGTAAGACCAACTCCGTCCGGTTCCACCACCCGCAAGATTGGTCTCTTCGGTGGTGGTTCAATTAATCACTTACTGGAGGCTGCCACTATGGCTACGATCCCCATCCAGACACACCCGTTACTCACCGTTCCCTTCAATGCCGCCACGGATTTCACCGTCCTTGCCAGCCACTGCGAAAACTTCGCCGAAACCCTGATTGAAAGTAAAGATATCGCGTTAAAAATGGCGCTCTGCGGCAGACTCAACGCCGCTTTGACGCTGCTCCAGCCCACGCTGTTAGAACCCGTCCCGTCGCATCTTATTGAAAGCCTGACCGTTGATACCCTCCCCGCAAACGCCCCTCAGTTTGGGCCAGAATGTACCGAACTTTGCAGCTACTGCCTTGCCCTGACACAGACGCTGGCGGGGCAGGGATTTTCCTCGGAAACGGAGAAATTGCTTAGCTGGCTGTTGTATGACCTGATCAACTACTTCGCCGCGGAAATGAAAGCCCCGCGCTGGTTACGCACTACCGACGGTGTGAAGTTTATTGACGGGGTAGCGGCATGAGCATGATGCAACTGGACTGGCATCCCGCCGACATTATCGCGGCGCTGAAAAAACGCGGAACGTCGTTATCCGCCGTTTCCCGCAAATCTGGGCTGGCGTCCTCTACTTTAGCAAACGCGTTGATAAAACACTGGCCGAAGGGAGAAAGATTGATCGCGGAGGAGTTGGATGTTGCGCCGGAAAAAATCTGGCCTTCGCGCTATGCCCAGCCAGATAAGAGATAAGGATCCGAATTGTCGAATCCCCAAAAGCAAAAAACCAGCCCTAGGGCTGGTTTTTCTAAATAGTGGTGCCCGGACTCGGAATCGAACCAAGGACACGGGGATTTTCAATCCCCTGCTCTACCGACTGAGCTATCCGGGCAACGAGGCGCATTAAACCCGATTCACTTCGTTTCGTCAACGAAATTTCTTCAAATCAATGCAGACTGCACAATCTATCACCACATTGCTGGTATTGCACGCATTCTCAGGCAAAAAATGCCGTCCATGCTGCGGAAAGCGGCATTGCCAGCAGCAGGGCGGGAAGCATATTCACCACCGCAAACATTTTGATTCCGCAAATACGTAGACCCGTCGCCAGCAACAGCAGTCCGCCTACCGCGCTGAAATCGGCCATCATGGCTGGGGTTGTCAGCGGTAAAATCAGAGCCGCGCAGGTGGCGAGCGTCAACTGAATTGCCAGCATCGGTATAAAAATGGCAGACACGGCGATCCCTAGCGAGCAGGCGAAGATAATAGCGGTGAAGAAATCCAGAAATGACTTGGCGATTAAAATATTCGGGTCGCCGGTCATCCCTTCATGGATTGCCCCGAAGATCCCGGTTCCGCTGGCGCAAAACAGCACGATGATAGCCACGTAGCTTTGGATGAAAGATTCGTGTGTTGCATTGACATCCGATTTGGTGAAAAGCTGCTGAGCTTTGGCAACCGCGGCATTGATTCCTTTTTCCAGATGGCAGAACTCGCCAATTAATGCACCGACCAGCGTCGCCAGCACCATCACCGGCAAGTTAACGCATTTGATAACCAGCAAGATACCAATCCCCAACGAGCACAACCCGAATATTGAGGTCATTGAGATCCGAATACGTTCGGGTAAATGCTGACTGAGCAGCGCGCCGAGAACACCACCTAATAAAATGGCGCTGGCATTAATAAAGGGTCCGATTACCACGTTCGCTCCTGCATACCTATTATCGTCTTGATGTTAAAGGCAATTGTCTGGGTGAAATTATGTTTCAGATTGCATTATTATGCCGCTATTTTCAGACGAAATGTTTGTTTATCTGTGAGGTTTAAGCACAGGATTTTATCTTGCGCCTGTAGGTGAAAGGTGCCATGATTGCGCGAATTTTCTCCTGTCTGAATGGGGTTGCCTGGGATGATATTACTCCCCCTACATCGCCTTCAACATCGCCTTTTTGCGCGACGTTTGCCCCTTTCTGCAACTTATCTTCACGCTCTCACCATGCGGTGAGGGCAGCGCACGCTCACTGCAGGATAACAGTAAAATCAGAGGCTATCTGCTTTTACTGATGTCTGGCGGTCGGGGCTGGTAACCAGTTTGACCTGTCATTTCGTGGGCAAAGCAATGTGGCTTTGTCCGGGACTTTTGATTTTCCCGAAACGGGTTATTGCGCTTATGAAATCAATGAAAATTGCCGCCAGTAGTGAACTGGTTTCTCGTTTTTCCAGCCATCGTCAGGTGGTGTCACTGGACAGCACCGATTTTACTGACGTCGCGGCAGTCGTCATTACCGTTGCGGACAGCCGCAGTGGGATCCTGGCCTTGCTGAAACGTACCGGTTTTCATATACCGGTGTTTTTGTTCGCAGAGTCTGATGTCGATGTGCCTGCGGGCGTTAATGCGGTGATTCACGGTCAGGCTCAGGACTGGCTGGAGCTGGAGTCTGCTGCCTGTCAGTATGAGGAAGAGTTGCTGCCGCCGTTCTATGACACGCTCACCCAGTATGTCGAAATGGGGAACAGCACATTTGCTTGTCCGGGGCACCAGCACGGTGAGTTTTTTAAGAAGCATCCGGCGGGCCGACATTTCTACGAGTTCTTTGGCGAGAACCTGTTTCGCGCGGATATGTGCAACGCTGACGTTAAGCTGGGCGATTTGCTGATTCATGAGGGATCAGCGAAACATGCGCAGAAATTTGCCGCGAAAGTTTTCCACGCGGATAAAACCTACTTTGTACTGAACGGGACTTCTGCGGCGAATAAAGTGGTGACCAATGCGCTGCTGACGCGTGGCGATCTGGTGTTGTTTGACCGCAACAACCATAAGTCCAACCATCATGGTGCGCTGATCCAGGCGGGGGCGACGCCGGTTTACCTGGAAGCGGCGCGTAATCCGTTTGGCTTTATTGGCGGTATTGATGAGCACTGCTTTGATGAGGCGTATCTGCGCCAGCAACTGCGTGAAGTTGCGCCGCACAAGGCTGACCAGCCGCGTCCGTTCCGTCTGGCGATCATTCAGCTCGGTACCTATGACGGGACGATCTACAACGCCCGACAGGTGATCGACAAGATCGGTAGCCTGTGCGATTACATCCTGTTTGATTCTGCCTGGGTTGGCTACGAACAGTTTATCCCGATGATGGCCGATGGGTCACCGCTGCTACTGGATCTTAATGCTAACGATCCGGGGATCTTTGTCACCCAGTCGGTACACAAACAACAGGCCGGATTCTCACAAACTTCGCAGATCCACAAAAAGGATAACCATATTCGTGGGCAGGCGAGATTCTGCCCGCATAAGCGTCTGAACAATGCGTTTATGCTGCATGCTTCCACCAGTCCGTTTTACCCGCTGTTTGCGGCGCTGGACGTGAACGCCAAAATCCATGAAGGCGAGAGCGGTCGTCGGCTATGGGCGGAGTGTGTGGCGCTGGGGATCGAGGCCCGTAAAGCGATTATTGCCCGCTGTAAGATGATTCAGCCGTTTATTCCCCCGGTAGTCGATGGCAAACCGTGGGAAAGCTATCCAACGCCGGTGATTGCCAGCGAGCGCCGCTTCTTTAGCTTTGAACCGGGTGCTAAATGGCATGGTTTTTCCGGCTACGCGCGCGACCAGTATTTCGTTGATCCCTGCAAGCTGTTGTTAACCACTCCGGGCATTGATGCGCAAACCGGGCAATATACTGAGTTTGGTATTCCGGCGACGATTCTGGCGCATTACCTGCGTGAAAACGGCATTGTTCCGGAGAAATGCGACCTTAACTCGATTTTGTTCCTGCTGACCCCGGCAGAAAGCACCGAGAAACTGGCGCAACTGGTGGCAATGCTGGCGCAGTTTGAGCAGCACATTGAGGACGATACGCCGCTGGCGGACGTGTTGCCCTCCATCTTCAACAAGTATCCGGTACGTTACCGGGATTACACGCTGCGTGAACTGTGTCAGGAAATGCACGATTTATACGTCAGCTTTGATGTCAAGGATCTGCAAAAAGCGATGTTCCGCCAGGAGAGTTTGCCTGCCGTGGCGATGAACCCGCAGGATGCGAACAGCGCCTTTATCCGTGGTGATGTTGAGCTGGTTCGGATCTGTGATGCCGCTGGCCGCGTTGCGGCAGAAGGTGCGCTGCCTTATCCTCCGGGCGTGCTGTGCGTGGTACCGGGTGAAGTCTGGGGCGGGGCGGTGCAACGTTATTTCCTGGCGCTGGAAGAGGGCGTAAACCTGCTGCCGGGCTTTTCGCCGGAGTTGCAGGGCGTTTACAGTGAGACTGATGCGGACGGTATTAAGCGTCTGTATGGATATGTTGTGAAGTAAGCGCAAAAAAAGCGGGTTACCTTTTGGCAACCCGCTTTTCTCTGTGTAAACGTTAGTGTGCGATAGTGTGCGTGCCTGTCGGAACGCGTACGTGTTTGTATTTAAACAGCGCCACGAAGGCAAAAGCCAGTACCAGCGAGTAGCCAGCGAAGATCAGCCACACGGTCTGCCAGTCGGTAATACCGTTCAGCGTGTAGTACTCAACCACTTTACCGCTCACCAGACCACCCAGAATACAACCGAAGCCGTTGGTCATCATCAGGAACATACCCTGTGCGCTGGCGCGGATTTCAGGGCGAACTTCTTTCTCCACGAACACCGAGCCCGAGATGTTGAAGAAGTCGAAGGCGCAGCCGTAAACAATCATCGACAGAACCAGCAGCACGGTACCGAACGGCGTTGGATCGCCGTAGGCAAACAGGCCGAAGCGCAACATCCACGCCACAATACTGATAAGCATCACATTCTTAATACCGTAACGGCTCAAGAAGAACGGGATGGTCAGGATAAACAGCGTCTCGGAAATCTGCGAGATCGACATCATCACCGAGGCGTGTTCAACGATGAAGCTACCGGAGAACAGCGGGTTGTTATCGAAGCTGTGCAGGAAGGTATTACCGAACATATTGGTAATCTGCAGCTCAGCGCCCAGCATCATTGAGAAGATAAAGAAAATCGCCATGCGCTTGTTTTTAAACAGCGCGAAGGCGTCCAGACCGAGCATGGATGTCCAGCTCTGGTTTTTCTGCTGGTTAGCCACCGGAATATGCGGCAGCGTCAGCGTGAACAGTGCCAAAACAACGGACAGCGTTGCACCGATATACAGCTGCATATGGCTCAGCTCGAAGCCGGAGAAGCTCACGCCCCACATCGCCATGATAAAGCCGATGGTGCCCCAGATACGGATTGGCGGGAAGTCGGTGACAATATCCATCCCGGCTGACTGCAGGCGATAGTAAGAGATGGTGTTGATTAACCCGAGCGTTGGCATATAGGCCAAAGAGTTAAGCAAGATCACAAAGAACATGGCGCCTGGGGTGGTGACTTCGGCTGCGGCGAACAGTGTTGCTGCGCCGACCAGGTGACAAATGGCGTACACCCATTTCGCACTGATCCATTTGTCGGCCACAATCCCTAACAGCGTAGGCATAAACACGGCGGCGATCCCCAGCGAGCTATACACTGCGCCAATGGATGCACCATCGAATTTTAGGGTGACAAACATATAGGAGCCGAGGGTAGTGAGCCAACTACCCCATAAGCAGAACTGCAGAAACGAGAGCACTTTCAGCTGCAGCTTAAGATTCATGTTAATTTCCTCACACCGTAATGCGGATGAATGTTTTAAAAGGCACATTTGCCGGGGCTTGATGATGTGATTCTATCAACGAGGGACACTCTTTTTTTGTTACCTGTGACAAATATTTGCAAACAATTTCTAATTGCAAAGCAAAATAGTGACGGGGTTAACACTTTACCCTCTTCCGGGCCCCGTTTACCGGGACAGAAGAGGGATATATTAGCGGCGTCGATATGATTTTTGCGCGGAATTGACCTTGTAAAGGTATCGGCGTGATTCAGCAGACGGATGTCGGGTAGTCAGCGTTTGATAAACGTCCCCCGGGGTCATACTGTTGATAATATTCGCGGCCTGAATTTTATCGTTCGAGAAAACGCGCAGCACGCTGCCCGCACCGCCGTTATATGCCGTGATGACCGCATAGCGACGGGAGGTTGGATTATCAATACCGCCCAGATAGACGTTGTTAAGCATTGCCAGATAAGCGGTACCGATATCAATGTTGCTGGCCGGGTCAAACAGGAAGCTACGGCTCGGCGTGCCGGAGCGCCCCTGCGAACGAAACACATCTTTCCCGGCGCTGTGTTGCACCACCTGCATCAGCCCCAGCGCATCGGCATGGCTGACCGCATACGGGTTAAATGAGGATTCGGTTTGCATGATGGCCAGAATCAGCGACTCATCGACGCCATACTTACGCGAAGCCTGACGCACCATGCCGACGTATTTATGCGCGCGCTTATCAAGGTGGTTCGGTACCAGGTTGATGGTCACGCTATAGATGATGCGAATACCGTTGCTGCGGCTTTTCAGGCGTGTTTTCAGCAGATAGTCAGCGAAATTGGTGGCGCGTCCCTCCCAACGAATTGGCTGGCCAGTATTATCGACCACCTGCCCGTACAGGAACGGCTCTTTGGAAATCTTAATGTCGTCGACATCGGAATAGAGGTCGATAGAACCCGGATCATCACCCATCAGCAATGTCTTGATAATCGCCCGACGCAGGTGCCCGGCGGGATCTGTCCCGGCAATGGTCTCGACGGTTATCGTACCGTCATCAAAGTTGATATGGCTGCGGGTTTGATACTGATCGGTATACTTTACGTAGTCCTTTGGACCCGCAATCAGCACTTCCTTAAATCCCCACAGATTCTCAATGTTATGGGCAAATTGCCCCATCAGAATATCAAAACCGTTGGTATCCTTGACCCAGGCTTCGTTATAAGAATCGCCTTTTTTGGTCGAACTGGAACAGGAGATGAGCAACGGCGCAATAACGGCAAGCGCGAGAAATTTTTTCATCATTCCGGGAGTGCGTGTTGTGTTTGTTATTTGCAAGGACCAGATCAAATCGTAGGCCGGATAAGCGCAGCGCCATCCGGCAACGGTTCTTAAGACTCTGGTGTATAGCCTTCAATATGCACATCTTTGCCTTCAAACAGGAAGTTAATCATCTCCTGTTCCAGTAACTTACGATGCTCAACGTTCATCATATTAAGCTTCTTCTCGTTAATCAGCATGGTTTGCTTATGCTGCCATTGCGCCCATGCTTCTTTAGAAATCTCGTTGTAGATGCGTTTCCCCAGCTCGCCCGGGTACAGCTGGAAGTCCTGGCCTTCTGCTTCGCGTTGCAGGAAAGTGCAAAAAATCGTTCTGCTCATATAAAATCCTCTCTTTCGACCGGTACGTTAAACGTGTGTACCGGCACGTAATTGCTGTAACAAACGCTCCACGGGAGCCGCCAGTCCGACCGACGGCGGTTGCGCTAAGTTATACCAGAGCGCGTTGCCTTCATCCATGCATGAGCCGAATGAAGACACTGGAAGCCACATAGGCACAATGTCTAAGTGGAAATGGCTAAAGGTATGGCGAAACGCATTAAGTTGGGTCAGATTATCTGCGTTAATTTGTCGTTGCGCCAGCCAGTTGCGCAGTCCGTTTTCATCGTCAAACTGCGGAAAACAGTATAAACCACCCCATAAGCCGCTGGGCGGTCGCTGTGCGAGCAATACTTCGTCATTATGCTGCATCAGTAAAAAATAGCCCGTCCGTTCCGGCAGCGTTTGCTTGGGTTTTTTACCCGGGTACAGCGCCCAGCTTGCATTGGCGCTGGCCACACAGCCATTATCTAACGGACACAGCGAACATTTAGGTTTTGAGCGCGTACAGACCATGGCGCCTAAATCCATCATCGCCTGATTAAACCGCTCAACGCCATGGGCAGGTGTAACCTGCTCGCTCAACTCCCACAGCTTCTTTTCGACCTCTTTTTTACCCGGCCAGCCGCTTACAGCATAACAGCGAGCCAGCACGCGTTTGACGTTACCGTCGAGAATCGGAAAATGCTGACCCAGAGAAAGAGAAAGGATCGCGCCTGCGGTTGAACGTCCTACGCCTGGCAGAGCAGCCACCTCATCAAAGGTTTGTGGGAATGTGCCGCCATGCAGCGTCACAACCTGCTGTGCGGCTTTATGCAGATTACGCGCCCGGGCGTAATAGCCCAGCCCTGTCCATAAATGCAGAACTTCATCCAGCGGCGCATGAGCTAAATCGCTTACCGTTGGGAAGCGCACCATAAAACGCTCAAAATAAGGGATAACGGTCGCAACCTGAGTTTGTTGCAGCATTACCTCAGAGAGCCATACTTTGTAAGGCGTCTTGTCAATTTGCCAGGGTAGCGTTTTCCGCCCGTATTTGTCGTACCAGCTCAACACCTGAGCCGAGAATTGAGACGCTTGCATGATTACCGTTTCATTATTGCCGGGGGCAAGATTGCAGCACAGCGGCAACGGGGTGTAAACCGGAACTTTCCGCTGCTCACTTTCTTCCTTTACTTGCATCCGGCAACTAACTTTGGATAATGCCCGTTTTCAGAACTCAAACACAGCAGACTAAACTTTTATGAAGAACGACGTCATTTCACCGGAATTTGATGAAAACGGCCGCCCTCTGCGCCGGATTCGTAGTTTTGTTCGTCGCCAGGGGCGACTGACGAAAGGGCAGGAACACGCGCTGGAAAACTACTGGCCGGTGATGGGCGTTGAGTTCAGCGAAGAGCCTGTAAATTTCGCAGAACTGTTTGGCCGTGATGCGCCAGTCACGCTGGAAATCGGTTTTGGTATGGGTGCGTCGCTGGTCGCAATGGCGAAAGCGCGTCCGGAACAGAATTTCCTCGGCATTGAGGTTCACTCGCCGGGCGTTGGTGCGTGTCTGGCTTCAGCCCATGAAGAGGGCGTCGAGAACCTGCGTGTCATGTGCCATGATGCCGTTGAAGTCCTGCATAAAATGATTCCTGACAATTCTTTATCTATGGTTCAGCTGTTTTTCCCTGACCCGTGGCATAAAGCACGTCATAATAAACGCCGTATCGTTCAGGTACCGTTTGCTGAGCATATCTTAAGTAAGCTGAAGCTGGGCGGAGTGTTCCACATGGCAACCGACTGGGAAGCGTATGCGGAACATATGCTGGAAGTGATGTCCTCCATTGACGGGTATAAAAACCAGTCCGAGAGTAACGATTATGTACCGCGCCCACAATCGCGCCCGGTAACCAAATTTGAACAACGTGGTCATCGTCTTGGCCACGGCGTATGGGACTTAATGTTCGAGAGGGTGAAATAATGGCAAAGAACCGTAGCCGTCGTCTGCGTAAAAAGATGCACATCGAAGAATTCCAGGAAGTAGGATTTTCGGTTGCATGGCGTTTCCCGGAAGGGACATCTGGAGAGCAGGTCGATCAAATCGTTGATGACTTTATCAATGAAGTTATCGAACCGAACAAGCTGGCTTTTGACGGCAGCGGCTATCTGGCCTGGGAAGGTCTGATCTGTCTGCAGGAAATCGGCAAATGCACCGAAGAACATCAGGCAATCGTGCGTAAGTGGCTGGAAGAGCACAAACTCGAAGAAGTGCGCACCAGCGAACTTTTCGATGTTTGGTGGGACTAAGTAGCACAGGGTCGGCAAATGCCGGCCCGATTTGTATTGAGGGATAGATATGATGCGCAAAACGCTGCTGGCGGCAGTCCTCACGTTCACGGCGATGGCCGCACATGCAGATTATCAGTGCAGCGTCACCCCACGTGACGATGTGATTTTGAGCCCGCAAACGGTGCAGGTGAAAGGCGAAAACGGCGATCTGGTTATCACGCCGGCTGGCAACGTCACCTTCAACGGCAAACAGTACACCCTGAATGCTGCACAGCGTGAGCAGGCCAAAGATTATCAGGCGGCATTGCGAAGCAGTCTGCCATGGATTGATGAGGGAGCCAGAGCGCGTGTGGAAAAAGGACGCGTGGCGCTGGATAAAATCATCGCCAAAGAAGTGGGTGAAAGCAGCAACATGCGCGGCCGCTTAACCAAGCTTGATGCGCAATTAAAAGAGCAGATGAATCGTATCATCGAGCACCGTACAGACGGTCTGACCTTTCATTATAAGGCAATCGATCAGGTGCGTGCTGATGGCCAACAGTTGGTCAATCAGGCGATGGGCGGCATTTTGCAGGATAGCATTAACGAAATGGGTGCTAAAGCCGTGCTCAAAGGCGGCGGTAATCCGCTGCAGGGTGTGCTCGGTAGTCTGGGCGGTTTGCAAACGTCAATTCAGAATGAGTGGAAGAATCAGGAACAAGACTTCCAGCAGTTTGGCAAAGATGTTTGCGCCCGCGTCGTGACGCTGGAAAACGATCGTAAAACGCTGGTTAGTAGTCTGAAATAATCTTCACCTCTTTTTAACGGCACAGAAACATTTCTGTGCCGTTTTATTTTGTGTTTATCTTCTTTTTTGATATCCATCTCTAAGAATGACAATTTGATGGAGATATAAATCTGGTTAATTGGATTGCATCACATTATTCATCTGTGGGATGGACATAATGCAGCAAATTCAAGTAACTGGAGAAATAACATGGAGTTTTTCAGAAAAACGGCACTGGCAGCACTGGTTATGGGTTTCAGCGGTGCAGCGCTGGCATTACCTAATATCACCATTTTAGCGACTGGCGGGACGATTGCCGGCGGTGGTGATTCCGCGACAAAATCTAACTACACGGCGGGTAAAGTTGGTGTAGAAAACCTGGTAGATGCAGTGCCTCAGCTGAAAGACATTGCGGTCGTGAAAGGTGAGCAGGTGGTGAACATCGGCTCCCAGGATATGAATGACGAAGTCTGGTTAACGCTGGCGAAGAAGATTAATACCGAGTGTGATAAAACCGACGGCTTCGTGGTAACGCATGGTACGGATACCATGGAAGAAACCGCCTATTTCCTCGACCTGACCGTCAAGTGCAACAAGCCGGTGGTACTGGTCGGCGCAATGCGTCCGTCTACGGGTATGAGCGCCGATGGCCCGTTCAACCTGTATAACGCAGTGGTAACCGCCGCAGATAAAGCCTCAGCTAACCGCGGTGTGCTGGTGGTGATGAACGACACCGTTATGGATGGTCGCGACGTGACCAAAACCAATACCACCGATGTCGCTACCTTCAAATCCGTTAACTATGGCCCGCTGGGTTATATCCATAACGGAAAAATCGATTACCAGCGTACGCCTGCGCGTAAGCACACCACATCGACTCCGTTTGATGTGTCTAAGCTGACCGAGCTGCCGAAAGTGGGGATTGTTTACAACTACGCGAATGCTTCTGACCTGCCGGCAAAAGCGCTGGTTGATGCCGGTTACGCCGGGATCGTCAGTGCGGGTGTTGGTAACGGCAACCTGTATAAAACCATTTTTGATACGCTGGCAACTGCCGCGCATAAAGGTACGGTAGTCGTACGTTCATCTCGTGTACCGACGGGGGCAACTACCCAGGATGCGGAAGTGGATGATGCGAAATACGGATTTGTGGCGTCAGGCTCGCTGAACCCGCAAAAAGCCCGCGTGCTGCTGCAGCTGGCGCTGACGCAGACCAAAGATCCTAAACAGATCCAGGAAATGTTTAATCAGTATTAATGGCTGAAGGTGGCTGCGCTTATCGACCTAACCCTGTAGGCCTGATAAGCGCAGTGCCATCCGGCAATTGCCGGATAAGGCCTGGATCATTGCCGTATCACTCCGCCAGAAACAGCTCCAGCAGGGAATTCAAAAACAGCTTACCGTGTTGGGTAATCTGCCAGTATTCATCACATTCACTCAGGTAGCCCTGGGCGATAGCTTCATCGATCTGTTGACGAATAACGTCTTCGCTAAGCCCGGTATATTGCGTGAACTCCGCGCGAGGCGCGGCTTCCAGTAAACGGAAACGGTTCATGAAGAACTCGAACGGCTTATCGGCCTCGGCGACATCACGCTGGCTTTCGAGATAACGCCCCTGCATGTATCCGCGCGGATGCCGCGTTTTGGTGGTGCGCAGAATGCGCCCGTCAGGGAACGTGATTTTGCCATGCGCACCGCAGCCAATACCGAGATAGTCACCAAAACGCCAGTAATTAAGGTTGTGCTGACACTGATAGCCCGGCTTAGCATAGGCTGAGGTTTCGTACTGCTGATAACCGGCGGCGGTCAGCAACTGGTGGCCTTGCTCAAAAATATCCCACAGCGCATCGTCATCCGGTAATACCGGCGGTCGGGACCCGAACAGCGTGTTGGGTTCGATGGTCAACTGATACCAGGAAAGATGCGGCGGATTGAGCGCGATGGCCTGCTGTAAATCGCCCAGCGCCTCTTCCAGCGTCTGATCCGGTAAACCATGCATCAGGTCGAGGTTAAAGCTGCGTAGCCCCAGACCACTCGCCAGGTGTGCTGCGCGTTTGGCTTCTTCCGGCCCGTGAATACGTCCCAGACGTTCGAGCTTGGCGGAGCTAAAGCTCTGTACGCCAATCGAGATCCGGTTTACGCCAGCGCGTTGATAATCAACAAAGCGATCAGCTTCCACCGTCCCGGGATTCGCCTCCATTGTGATTTCTGCATCTGCGGCCAGATTCAGCCGTGCGCGCACGCCGTCGAGCAACGTTTGCATTGCCGGGCCAGAAAGCAGGCTCGGCGTACCACCACCGATAAAAATCGTCTTTACTTCACGTCCCTGGGCGTGGTCCACCTCAGAACCCAGATCGCTCAGCAGGTGCTGGACATAGTCGTCATGAGGAACCTCGCCCTTGAGTGCATGCGAGTTAAAGTCGCAGTACGGGCATTTCTGCACGCACCACGGGATGTGAATATAAAGACTTAACGGCGGAAGCTTAACCATTACGCAGGGCATCCAGCAGCAGCTTCAGCGCCTGCCCGCGGTGAGAAATCGCACTTTTTTCTTCGCGGGTCAGCTCAGCAGCGGTTTTCCCTTCCGACGGCACAAAAAAGATGGGGTCGTAACCAAAACCACCGTTTCCGGCCGGTTCACGGGTAATCACGCCCGGCCAGCTTCCGTGGCACACTAAAGGCGTGGGATCGTCTGCATGGCGCATATACACCAGCACGCAGTGGAATTGCGCCTGACGCTGGTCATCCGGGACATCCCGCAGGGTGTGCAGCAGTTTTTCCAGGTTCTGTTTGTCAGTCGCGTCTTCGCCGGAATAGCGGGCTGAATAAATTCCCGGCGCGCCGCCAAGGGCGTTAACCGCCAG
Organism: Citrobacter sp. C6_1; assembly: GCF_014596835.2. Taxonomy (NCBI): domain Bacteria; kingdom Pseudomonadati; phylum Pseudomonadota; class Gammaproteobacteria; order Enterobacterales; family Enterobacteriaceae; genus Citrobacter; species Citrobacter sp. C6_1. Next base: position 747,196 of record NZ_CP115031.1, read on the forward strand.
ACCAGAGTCATCAGCAATGGCTGGCAAACCTGTAATTTGCGCGGCATGACGCGCCTTCAGAATGGCGTTCTCAATAAACGTCAGTCCGGTCTCTTCTGCGGAATCAACACCCAGATCCGTTTGGGCAACAACATCAAGACCGAAATCACTCAGAAGAGAGGCGAGTTCACGCACTTTACCGGCATTGCCGGTCGCGAGGACAACTTTTTGCATGGGATACCTAATCAGTTAGTGCCGCAATTTCGGGCGGGATCTGTTGCGGATGAATAATTTTAACCTGTTTATGGCGGCCAAGCTCGCCCTTCTCAATAACGACCTGGCTTTTCGCTACGCGGAACTGTTTGCCGAGAAACTTCACCAGATGGCTGTTGGCTTGTCCATCAACCGGCGGGGCGGTAATGGCGACTTTTAGCTCGTCGCCATGTAAACCCACAATACTGTCACGGCTGGCTTTCGGCTGAATGTAGAGCCGTAAAACCAGACCGTCATCGCAGGGGGTTACGGCACTCATAGTGCCATCCACAGCCCCGGCAGCAGCATGTTGCCTGTCGCCTGTAACACTTCCGCGATCCCCATGTTAATGACATAGAGCAGCAGAACCAGGATCATTGGAGAGAAATCGATCCCACCCATTCCCGGAAGAATACGACGGATAGGGCGCAGCAGCGGATCCGCCAGTTGAATCAGCACGTACTCCACCGGGCTGCGACCCTGGCTGACCCAGCTCATAATCGCCATCACCAGCAGCACCCAGAAAATCAGCAGTCCAATGGTCTTCAGGACAATCAGCACGGCGGCGATCCAGATGATCGGCTGGAACGTGACCACCTTAAACAGCACGATGGCTTTGATAAAGCTGAGAACGAGCGCGACTAATGCTGATGCGCTGTCAATGGGCCCCATCGGAGGAATAATACGGCGTAACGGCCCAATAATGGGCTGAGTGATTTTCACAATAAACTGCGAGAACGGGTTGTAGAAATCGCAGCGAGACCACTGCATCCACACGCGTAGCAGCAGCGCCATGGTATACAGCTCAATTACCGTTGAGAGCAGGAAGGTCAACGTATTCATGGTGTTCCTTAATTTTCCTTATTTTTTAGTGTAATCACGAGCACCAAAAATGGCAGTGCCGATGCGCACCATCGTGCTACCCGCCGCGATAGCGGCATCCATATCATCAGACATCCCCAGTGAGAGCGTATCGATATTTGGGTTGCGTGTTTTCAACCCGGCAAATGCTACCGCCATTTGCTGGGCAACTTCAAACTGCCTTACATAATCTGACTCAGGCGCGGGAATCGCCATCAAACCACGCAGGGTAATGCGCGGCAGCGCAGCGACTTCAGCGGCCAGGGCATCAAGCTCTGCCAGCGGAATCCCTGACTTACTGTTCTCATCGCTGACATTAATCTGGATCAGCACATTCAGCGGCGGCAGGTCTGCCGGGCGCTGTTCGCTCAGACGGGCAGCGATGCGCAGACGATCAATCGTATGGCACCAGTCAAAATGTTCAGCGACCAGACGACTTTTGTTGGACTGTAGCGGGCCGATAAAGTGCCACTGCAGATCGTTGACGCCTTTTTCCTGAAAGTAGCGGATTTTATCCACCCCTTCCTGGACATAGTTTTCACCGAAGGCACGCTGCCCTGCGGTAATGGCTTCTTCGATGGCGCTCGCAGGTTTGGTTTTGCTGACTGCAAGCAACGTAACTTCTTCTGAAGACCGCCCGCAACGCGTCGCGGCGGCTGAGATTTTGTCCCGGACATGTGCCAGGTTATGCGCGATATCGTTCATTTTCCGAGGATGTTCATATGAATATGGAAGAAATAGTGGCCCTTAGTGTAAAGCATAACGTGTCGGATCTACACCTGTGCAATGCATGGCCTGCGCGTTGGCGCATACGCGGAAAAGTCGAAAGCGCACCGTTTACCGCGCCTGACGTAGAGAATCTGCTGATGTGCTGGCTCAGTGAGCAACAACAGGTACAGTGGCGGGAGCAAGGGCAGATTGATTTTGCCGTTACCCTAATGGACTCCCGACGGCTGCGCGCCAGCGCATTTACCCATCAACAGGGAATGTCGCTGGCGCTAAGACTGCTACCGCTGGAATGTCCTCTTTTAGACGATCTCCAGCCTCCCGCGGTCATACCTGAACTGCTGCACAGTGAAAACGGATTGATTCTGGTGACGGGCGCTACCGGCAGCGGTAAATCTACGACCCTGGCGGCGATGGTGAACTATCTCAATCAACACATTGAGGGGCATATTCTGACGCTGGAAGATCCTATTGAATATCGCTACACCAGCCGACGTTGTCTGATTCAACAGCGGGAGGTGGGCGTACACTGCACCTCTTTTGCCGCCGGTTTGCGCGGTGCGCTACGCGAAGATCCCGACGTTATTTTGCTGGGCGAGCTGCGCGACGTGGAAACCATTCGGCTGGCATTGACGGCGGCGGAGACCGGACATCTGGTGCTGGCAACGTTACATACGCGAGGTGCGGCGCAGGCCATCGCGCGGCTGGTAGACACCTTTGCGGCATCAGAAAAAGATCCCGTGCGTAATCAACTGGCGGATAGCCTGCGGGCGGTTATTTCGCAAAAACTGGAGGAGGATAAGCAGGGGGGACGCGTGGCGCTATTCGAGCTGCTCGTCAACACGCCCGCCGTGGGCAATTTGATCCGCGAAGGGAAAACGCATCAGCTACCCGGCGTGATACAAACCGGGCAGCAGACAGGTATGCAGACGTTCGCACAAAGTTTGCAGCAGCGCCAGGCGCAGGGGCGGCTTTAATAGCCCTGCTCGAAATAGCTTTCCAGGATAATAACGGCAGAAGCGGAGTCCACTTTGCCTTTATTCAACGCCCGGTAACCGCCCTGTTCAAACAGGCCTGAGCGGGCTTCGACGGTGCTCAAACGTTCATCGTGTAGCGTTACGGTTACACCAAAGCGACCATGAATGCGGTTGGCGAATTTACGCGCGCGCGCGGTAAGGGGTTGTTCGGTGCCATCCATGTTGAGCGGCAGGCCGACAATGATTTCGTCCGGTTGCCACTCTTTCAGCAGACGTTCAATCAGATTCCAGTCTGGCGTACCGTCCTGCGCTTTGATGGCAGGCAGCGGCCTGGCGGTGCCGGTAATGCGCTGACCCACGGCGACGCCAATACTTTTGGTACCAAAATCAAACGAGAGTAATGTTCCGCTCATCAGGCATGCCCCGCCACGCCGGGCATGGTCTGAATATCTATGCCGATAAGTTTTGCCGCATCGCGCCAGCGATCGGCGATCGGTGTTTTAAACAAAATGTTGAGATCGGCGGGGGCGGTGAGCCAGGCGTTATCCAGTAGCTCTTGTTCCAGTTGGCCTTTTTCCCATGATGAATAGCCTAATGCCACCAGCACTTCGGACGGTTGCTCCTGCGTGCCCAGCGTTTCTAATACATCGCGGGAAGTTGTGATGATGGTGTTATCAGAAATGCGAATACTGGACGCAAAGCGCGACGGTGGGGTATGGAGAATAAATCCACGGTCTTCTGCCAGCGGGCCGCCGAGCATCACGGGCTTATCCAGACGAATGGCCGGATCGCGTTCTTCTGGAGTAATCTTCAGCTTTTCCAGAATCCCTTCAATTTGTAAGTTTTCCAGAGGCTTATTGACGATAATCCCCATTGCTCCGTTCTCATTGTGTTCGCAGATATACACCACGGAACGGCGGAAAATTGGATCCTGGAGAGCAGGCATGGCAATTAGAAAGTGATGCTGTAAATTCATTGTCAGAGGTTCTGTTTCCTGGTTCAAAAAAGCAACAGCGCCCAGTATGTGGGCAAAGTGCGAAGATGTCACCCTCTGAAAATAGCTTGCCGGATGTCGGCTTTGCCTAATCCGGCCTACGGGGTGCAATTGTAGGCCGGATTAGACGCGAAGTCGTCGCCATCCGGCAACGTATTTACTTCTGCAGACGGGCCTCAATGGCGTCCATCAGCATACCGGTAATCGAAACCGGGAACTCCGCTTCAATCTCGCGAATACAGGTTGGGCTGGTGACGTTAATTTCCGTCAGACGATCGCCAATGATATCCAGACCGACAAAAATCAAACCTTTCGCTTTCAGCGTCGGCCCAATGCGACGGGCAATTTCCCAGTCACTGTCGGTTAATGGACGCGGCTCGCCACGACCCCCTGCGGCCAGGTTGCCACGGGTTTCTCCGCCCTGTGGAATACGCGCCAGGCAATATGGAACAGGTTCGCCATCGACCACCAGCACGCGTTTATCGCCGTCTTTAATGGCTGGCAGATAGTTCTGCGCCATGCAGTAGCGGGTACCGTGCTCGGTCAGCGTTTCCGCAATAACGCCAAGGTTTGGATCGCCTTCCTGCACGCGGAAAATAGAGGCCCCGCCCATGCCGTCCAGCGGTTTGAGAATGATGTCGTTGTGTTTTTGCCAGAAGGCTTTCAGTTGCGCTTTGTTACGCGTGACCAGCGTTTCCGGCGTCAGGTCGGCAAACCATGCGGTGAACAGCTTTTCGTTGCAATCGCGCAGGCTCTGCGGTTTGTTGACGATCAGCGTTCCTTTCTCTTCTGCACGTTCCAGAATATAGGTCGCGTAGATGAACTCGGTATCAAACGGCGGATCCTTACGCATCAGAATAACGTCCAGGTCTGCCAGCGGGAGATCCTGTTCGCTCTTAAATTCATACCATTTGTCGTAGTTCTGCTCTACGCTCAGGGTACGCGTATGGGCGCGGGCTTCACCGTTGATAAGATAAAGATCGGCCATCTCCATATAGTGAAGTTCATAACCGCGACGTTGTGCTTCCAGCAGCATAGCGAAGCTGGAATCTTTCTTGATGTTAATGCTTGCGATGGGATCCATCACGATGCCGAGCTTGATCATGTTCTTCTCCGTTTATGCCTTAGCCCAGATCGCCAAAACGCACCTGTAGCGCGGTAATGGCGGTGAGCGCAGTTGTCTCAGTACGCAGAACGCGAGGTCCTAACAGAATATCAGTAAACTGATACCGTGCGGTCATGGCAATTTCATCTGCCGACAACCCACCTTCCGGGCCAATCAGCAAGCGGATGCGCTCCACCGGGAGCGGCAGCGTGTTGATGCTGGCGCTGGCGCGAGGATGCAGATTGAGCTTCAGTCCTTCGTCCTGTTCTGCGCACCATGCTTCCAGATCCATTGCCGGGCGAATTTCAGGCACCCGATTACGACCGCACTGTTCGCAGGCGGCAATGGCGATTTTCTGCCACTGCTGGAGCTTCTTGTTCAGGCGTTCATTGTCCAGTTTAACGCCGCAACGCTCAGAAAAAAGTGGCGTAATGAGGCTTACACCCAGTTCGATCGATTTCTGGATAGTAAATTCCATTTTTTCACCGCGCGACATCACCTGGCCCAGGTGGATATGCAACGGCGATTCCCGATCGTCGGGTTCAGCGTTAAGCACCTTCACCTCCACGCTTTTCTTACTGGCGTGGGTGATTTCGGCGTCAAATACCTGATTACTGCCGTCAAATAGCTGCAGCGCCTGGCCTGGCCCCATACGTAGTACGCGGCCGATATGGTTGGCAGCATCTTCACATAGTGAAATTTGGCTACCGGAAGCGAGTGGCTGTGGGTGATAAATGCGAGGAATGCGCATAGTTAAACATCCGCGTCATGGCCCTGGGCTGCAACAGGCCAGGGCATGGTTAAAAATATTGCCGCTAGTGTAGGTTAGCTCTTTTGCGCCTGGCAAGCGCGTTGCACATAGGGGTTATGATTCCCCTGTACCTTCGCGATGCGTTCGTCGCGCTCACACTCCCAGTCGGTGACCGGATACAGCTTATTCCAGGCGTTAAAAAGCTGGGTTTGCTGGCGGGAGAGCGTCAGGTTGTACTGGTCGCGCATATAAAAATAGGTACGCGCGATGGCGCCACGGGCGCGGGCAGGCGGCTCGGCAACTTTCTCTTTGAAATCAACCTTCATCGCGCACTGTCCATACTGGCCTTCGCCGCCGTTCCACTGGCTGTACATAAAGTTTGCGCGATCGCCATTCACTTCACCTACCGCAGGCTGCAGGTTATGCATATCACTTTCCATCTTGTGATAGACCGGATCCTTCGCACAGTTTTTACGCCCTCCGTCCTGCCAGCACTGGCGCTGATGGCCAAATTGCCAGGCGGGGACAACGTGTTCCCATTCAATTCGACTGGCTCGGTTTTCGTTTTTTCGCACTTTATAGCCGCAGGATTCGAGGTCCACGACCCCTTTTTTGCCTTGCCAGTTAATTTTGCAACCACAATAGAAATCGCCTGGCGCATCGGCGTTAACTTTGACGCCAGCGGCTTTTGCCTGAGAAAAACTGTTGATACCTTCGGCGAACACCGTGCCTGAGAACGCAGCGGCCAACAAGGCTGCTGCAAATGAAAGATTACGGTACATCACGAGCTCCGTGTCAAAACGAGCCCGCAACGTAGCGAAAGTTGTTCCTGTATGCAATCAGCTGGAACAGAAAAGTTCCTGATAATTCTGAAGATTATTCTGCAACCAGCGGCTCACCGCAGTGGACGCAGCGGTAGATGGCTTCGCCACGTACCACGCGGTTATGGCGACGAACGGTCAGTTGGTGTTCCTGACACGAGCAGCGGTAAGTAAAGGTCTTACGCTGCACGGATTGCAGTTCGAACTGATGCGTGCGTCGGGCCGGGACGCTCAGCACGCTTTCCATCATCCATTTCCACTCTTTGCCGTGCGGCGGCACGCGGCCAAAGTATTTCCACACCAGTAAATGCGCCAGTTCATGGGGCACCACTTCGTTAACGAACGCGTCAACGTTCTCCATCAGCAGGACGGGATTCAGACGAATTTCGTAGGTTTGTAGCCACGCGGTACCCGCGGCGGTTCCGCGCTGTTGGTACACCAGCTTAGGTTCCGGGTAATTACGCTCGAGCTTAAGATTGGCCTGGGCGAGTTTTTCCCGCAGGCTGCGCATAACGGCTTGCTGGATAGCGATGGGAAGACGGGAGGTTTTCATAACGCCAGAGGATAGTGCGACAGGGAAGGGACTGCAAGAGGAAGGCTTCCTCCCAGCGGGAGGAAGCGATGAGGTGATTAATCGTGTGCGCCAATTTCGCGCAGTTTACGACCTTTCATCAGGTTACGTTCAATGTGTTCCAGAGAGACATTTTTTGTTTCCGGAATCAGCCACAGGGTCAGGAAGATGAACAGGACGTTCAGACCACCGTAGACCCAGAAAGTATTGGCGCTTCCCAGCGAGTTCAGCATCGTCAGGAAGGTTGCACCGACGATCATATTGGCAATCCAGTTGGTTGCGGTAGAGCAGGTGATACCGAAATCGCGGCCTTTCAGCGGTTGGATTTCAGAGCACAGTACCCAAATCAGCGGACCGGCACTCATGGCGAAACCAACGATAAACATCAGCAGCATCAGTACAGCGAAGTATTGCGCGGCCGCCGAGTGAATACCCACGTGCATCATCGTACCCAGCACGCCCATACCGACGGCCATGACGATAAAGCCGAGGATCAGTGTAGGTTTACGGCCCCAGCGGTCAACCAGACCAATGGCGATAAAGGTTGCCAGCACGTTGGTCAGACCAACAATAACCGTCCCCCACATCTGTTCGGTGGTGTTGGTGTAACCCGCCAGCTCAAAGATTTTTGGTGCGTAATACATGATGACGTTCATCCCGGTGAACTGCTGCATCACCTGTAACAGTACGCCCAGGAACACCGCGCGGCGGAAGTTGCTGTTTTCTTTAAACAGCGCCCAGCCACTCTGTTTTACCTGCAGGCTTTCACGGATTTCATCCAGCTCGCGTTTGGCTTCTGCGCTGGTGTCACGCAGACGCAACAGGACGCGCTCGGCATCGACAAAGCGACGTTTAGCAGCAAACCAGCGCGGGCTGTCCGGCAGGAAGATAACGCCAACCAGCAGTAATAACGCCGGTATGATGATAACGCCCAGCATCCAGCGCCATGCGCCGCTGTAGCTAAACGCGGTATCGGAAAGATACGCACCCAAAATACCGATGGTGATCATCAACTGATACATGGAGATCATGCTGCCGCGAATTTTTTCCGGGGCAATTTCAGACAGGTACAGCGGCGCGGTGTAAGACGCAACGCCGACAGCCAGGCCCAGCAGTACGCGAGAAACCAGCAGTACTTCCACGTTAGGCGCCGCGGCAGAGAACAGTGAACCGGCAACAAACAGGATTGCGCCGATCATCAGACTCTTTTTACGACCCAGTTTGAAGGAGAGCCAACCGCTACCGATAGCGCCGACAGCTGCACCAAACATCATGGAGCTCACCACCCATTCCTGAGTGTGTGCGGTAATTTGGAACTCATCGGTGATGAAAGGTAAAGCACCCGCAATAACACCGATATCCAGGCCAAAAAGTAATCCTGCCAGGGCGGCAAGGAAGCAGACAAAGAATGTCATGGCTTTGTTGGAACGCCCCGCTTTTTTATAGTCAGGCATGATGCCCTCCGGTTGGGTAACTAGTTTTGTTGATGTTAAGGGTAGGTGAGTACGGGGTAAAAAAATGCGAATCACATCACATTAGTGTAATCGGTTACACTAGCATTCATAACTAATATTAATTAACTGTTTGAAAATTAACACTTTATAATACGACTAAATATGGTTAATTGCCTGAAATTAAGACAATCCTGAAAAGTAATGTAACATTGGCGCAAGCGTGACGGAAAAGAGATGTTAACTTGTTGTGGATAGAAAAACGGAGCTATGTAATCGCTTCCATTATTGTTAAAAGGAAAGCTTCACTGCATTGTTCAGGTGACGAGGCGTAGGGGGGAAATTGGGGTATAAAAAAAGACCAGCACGAGGCTGGTCTTACTAAGCGGACAGTCTTCAGTTAATTACTTCAGACCGGCAGCGTCACGCAGCAACTGCGCCTTGTCGGTTTTTTCCCATGGGAAATGTTCGCGGCCAAAGTGACCGTAAGCTGCGGTTTCTTTGTAGATCGGGTGCAGCAGATCCAGCATCTGAATCAGGCCATACGGACGCAGGTCGAAGAACTCGCGCACCAGCAGGGTCAGTTGCTCAGAAGGCACTTTTTCAGTACCGAACGTTTCTACCATGATAGAGGTCGGTTCAGCCACGCCGATGGCGTAGGAAACCTGAATCTCACAACGGTCAGCCAGACCAGCGGCAACAATGTTTTTCGCGACGTAACGAGCTGCATAGGCTGCAGAACGGTCAACTTTAGATGGATCCTTACCAGAGAATGCACCGCCGCCGTGACGCGCCATGCCGCCGTAGGTATCAACGATGATTTTACGACCGGTCAGACCGCAGTCGCCCATCGGGCCGCCGATCACAAAACGACCCGTCGGGTTGATGAAGAATTTGGTCGCAGCGCTCAGCCATTCAGTCGGCAGTACCGGCTTGATGATCTCTTCCATGACGGCTTCTTGCAGAGATTTCTGGTCGATATCTTCAGCATGCTGAGTCGACAGAACCACGGCATCAATACCGACGATTTTGCCGTCGTCATACTGGAAGGTAACCTGGCTTTTTGCATCCGGGCGCAGCCACGGCAGAGTACCGTTTTTGCGTACTTCAGCCTGACGCTGTACCAGACGATGCGCGTAGGTAATTGGAGCTGGCATCAGCACGTCGGTTTCATTGGTTGCATAACCAAACATCAGGCCCTGGTCGCCAGCGCCTTGTTCCAGCGGATCCGCGCGGTCAACACCCTGGTTGATATCCGGAGACTGCTTACCGATGGCGCTCAGAACCGCGCAGGAGTTGGCGTCAAAGCCCATGTCGGAATGCACATAGCCAATTTCGCGAACCGTGTTACGCGTGATCTCTTCGATATCTACCCAGGCGCTGGTAGTGATCTCACCGCCAACTAAAACCATACCGGTTTTGACATAGGTTTCGCAGGCTACGCGTGCTTTCGGATCCTGCTCGAGGATTGCATCCAGCACGGCATCAGAGATTTGGTCAGCGATTTTGTCAGGATGCCCTTCTGATACGGACTCGGACGTAAAAAGGTGTTTTGCCATATTTAATTTCACCTAAGGAATATTTAGTTAGCTCAAACTGTCGAGTGGAATAGCCATGTGTAGAAGATTCTACCATGAGTCTGCAGATGACGGACACTGGCAGTCTGAGTGTTAATCGGTATAGATGGATTAACATCTGGACGGCTATTTTAGGACAGTTCTTCGCCTGATTTCCAGCTTTTTTTGATTGAGGTCGCATTGTACTGAAAATGTAACTGGAAATTTTTCCTGACGGTGCTGGCAATGCGCGCATTTATCTTTTGCTTTTTGACTTCCTTATGGGTATAAAACGCGGCGCGCGGCTCATACAAAAGCACACGACGTTTTCATCGTGTTGCCACTTCCAGCCGGGTTAACACTTTAGCTTTGGCTTGTGGGTTCGTTCCGTCAGGAGCAACCGTGGAGGTGATACGAGATAATGAACCGTTGTATTCTGCTGAATCTGTCGCACCGTTCTGGTGTACATATGTCCCCCGCAATCTGCATCTTGCATACCTGCCGATGTTATACCCATCTCGGCGCTTCTCAGGACTCAAGAGCCGGTAACGGTCACTAAGAACTGAACAAGGGCGCTCTTGGTAAACAAGAGTTTTCTCGTGGTTTCGCCGAACCGTCAGCATTAAGTTCGGTTACGTGTTTACATTGATATGAAAAAGAAACCGGTCGCACAGTCGGAGCGTCAGCACTATCTGCTGGAAATTCTGCCTGTATTTGGGTTGTTATCGCGTCTATGGATTGCGATAGTAGTCAACTGTTTTACACTTGTTAATAAAATTGAGGTTCGCTATGTCTGACGACATTTCTTTGGGTTCGCCTTCGTCAGCAGGCGAACACGGTGTACTACGCTCCATGCAGGAGGTTGCAATGAGTTCCGAGGAAGCCAGCAAGATGCTGCGTACTTACAATATTGCCTGGTGGGGTAATAACTACTATGACGTCAATGAGCTGGGCCACATCAGCGTGTGCCCGGATCCGGACGTACCAGAAGCGCGCGTTGACCTTGCTGAGTTGGTGAAAGCCCGTGAAGCGCAGGGCCAGCGTCTGCCTGCATTATTCTGCTTCCCGCAGATCCTGCAACACCGACTGCGTTCGATTAACGCCGCGTTTAAACGCGCCCGTGAATCTTACGGTTACAACGGCGACTATTTCCTCGTTTACCCGATCAAGGTCAACCAGCATCGTCGCGTGATTGAATCGCTGATCCACTCCGGCGAACCGCTGGGGCTGGAAGCCGGTTCCAAAGCTGAACTGATGGCCGTTTTGGCCCATGCCGGAATGACCCGTAGCGTGATCGTGTGTAACGGCTATAAAGACCGTGAATACATCCGTCTGGCGTTGATTGGCGAGAAGATGGGCCATAAGGTCTATCTGGTCATCGAGAAGATGTCTGAAATCGCTATCGTGCTGGATGAAGCTGAACGTCTGAATGTGGTTCCGCGTCTGGGCGTGCGTGCGCGTCTGGCATCGCAGGGGTCCGGCAAGTGGCAGTCCTCCGGCGGCGAGAAATCAAAATTCGGCCTGGCGGCGAATCAGGTGCTGCAACTGGTGGAAATTCTGCGCGAGCGCGGTCGTCTGGACAGCATTCAGTTGCTGCACTTCCACCTCGGCTCGCAGATGGCGAACATTCGTGATATTGCCACCGGCGTACGTGAATCAGCGCGTTTCTACGTTGAGCTGCACAAGCTGGGCGTGAATATCCAGTGCTTCGACGTTGGCGGTGGTCTGGGCGTGGACTACGAAGGTACCCGTTCGCAGTCTGACTGCTCCGTAAACTACGGTCTGAACGAATACGCGAACAATATCATTTGGGCCATTGGCGATGCTTGTGAAGAACATGGTCTGCCGCATCCGACGGTCATCACCGAGTCTGGTCGCGCGGTGACCGCGCATCATACTGTGCTGGTGTCGAACATTATCGGCGTTGAGCGTAGCGAACACACCGAAGCCACACCTCCGGCTGAAGATGCTCCGCGCGCCCTGCAAAGCATGTGGGAAACCTGGCAAGAGATGCACGAGCCGGGAACCCGTCGTTCGCTGCGCGAATGGCTGCACGACAGCCAGATGGATCTGCATGATATACATGTGGGCTACTCTTCAGGCTCCTTCAGTCTGCAGGAGCGTGCGTGGGCAGAGCAGCTCTATCTGAACATGTGCCATGACGTGCAGAAACAGCTCGACCCGAGCAACCGCGCGCACCGTCCGATTATCGACGAGCTGCAAGAGCGTATGGCGGATAAGATCTACGTCAACTTCTCCCTGTTCCAGTCGATGCCGGATGCATGGGGGATCGATCAGCTGTTCCCGGTACTGCCGCTCGAAGGACTGAATCAGGTGCCAGAGCGTCGTGCGGTGCTATTGGACATTACCTGTGACTCCGATGGTGCTATCGACCATTACGTTGACGGCGACGGGATTGCGACGACCATGCCGATGCCGGAATACGACCCGGAAAACCCGCCGATGCTGGGCTTCTTTATGGTGGGGGCGTATCAGGAGATCCTCGGTAACATGCACAACCTGTTCGGCGATACCGAAGCGGTTGACGTGTTCGTCTTCCCTGACGGCAGCGTGGAAGTAGAGCTTTCTGATGAAGGCGATACCGTGGCGGATATGCTGCAGTATGTGCAGTTGGATCCGAACACTCTGCTGACGCAGTTCCGTGACCAGGTGAAAAAAACCGATCTGGATGCTGAGCTGCAACAGCAATTCCTCGAAGAGTTCGAAGCAGGGTTGTACGGATACACTTATCTCGAAGACGAGTAAGGCTGCTCGGGTTCGCTTGAACCTGGGCAAATTAACGGCGATAATTCGCCCATACAAGTAGTCTCGTAAATCAATCCCTTCCTCGTCGGGCTTAACGACGCGGAGGGGATTTTTTTTCACCGATTTTATAAGAGGTCAGTACATGAGCACCTTAGGTCATCAATACGACAACTCCCTGGTTTCTAACGCCTTTGGTTTTTTGCGTCTGCCGATGAACTTCATGCCTTACGACAGCGACGCCGATTGGGTGATCACCGGCGTACCGTTTGATATGGCAACGTCAGGTCGCGCGGGCGGCCGCCATGGCCCGGCGGCGATCCGTCAGGTATCCACCAACCTGGCCTGGGAGCACAACCGCTTCCCGTGGAACTTCGATATGCGCGAGCGCCTGAACGTGGTGGACTGCGGCGATCTGGTTTATGCGTTCGGGGATGCGCGTGAAATGAGTGAAAAACTGCAGGCGCATGCTGAGAAGCTGCTGTCTGCCGGAAAGCGTATGCTCTCTTTTGGCGGCGACCACTTTGTTACGTTGCCGCTGCTGCGCGCGCACGCTAAACACTTTGGTAAAATGGCGCTGGTGCACTTTGATGCCCACACCGACACCTACGCTAACGGCTGCGAATTCGACCACGGCACCATGTTCTACACTGCGCCAAACGAAGGTCTGATCGATCCGAATCACTCTGTGCAGATCGGTATTCGTACCGAGTTCGACAAAGACAACGGCTTTACCGTGCTGGATGCGTGCCAGGTCAACGATCGCGGCGTAGATGACATTATCGCCCAGGTTAAGCAGATCGTTGGCGATATGCCGGTGTATCTGACTTTTGATATCGACTGTCTGGATCCGGCGTTTGCCCCAGGTACCGGTACGCCAGTGATCGGCGGCCTGACTTCCGATCGCGCGATTAAACTGGTACGTGGTCTGAAAGATCTGAACATCGTCGGGATGGATGTCGTTGAGGTGGCTCCGGCCTACGACCAGTCAGAGATCACCGCACTGGCGGCGGCAACGCTGGCATTAGAAATGCTCTATATCCAGGCGGCGAAAAAAGGCGAGTAACGGTTTCGGGCTATTTTACTCGCCATTTTGAACCCGGGCAGTGCTCGCCATCCTCACGTACTACGTGTACGCTCCGGTGGCTGTGCGCTGTCCGGTCTCAAACTGGCTTCGCCAATAACGCCCGATCGCTGGACTAAATTTGTCATTCTGTAGGCCGGATAAGGCGTTCGCGCCGCCATCCGACACTGTTCGAAGATTATTTGATCCCGTCTGCGCTCATGCGATCGCGAATATGTTGCGCACGTTCTGCGGATGCCGGGTGATCGTCAAACATTGAGCTTTGGCGTCCTGCTTCCAGTTTTGCCAGTTTCTCAAAACTGGTGGCTAAGCCAGCCGGGTTGATCCCACGTTTGCGCAACAGATCATACGAGTAATCATCCGCTTCGGATTCCTGACGCTGAGAGAACTGCGAGTTCACCAGTTTCTCGCCAAGATCGCCCAATTGCGACTGCGACAGGCTGCCGACAATACCGCCAGCGGATGCTGCTGCTGCCCGCACGGCGTTCGTACCCAGCGCAACCTGCATCCCTTTTTTCACGTGACCCAGCGCAACGTGACCCATTTCGTGGCCGATCACCGCTTCGACTTCGTTGTCGGTCATCATATCCATCAGGCCGCTGTATACACGAATACAGCCGTTCGCCATGGCAAAGGCATTCACATCTTTCGCCATATACACTTTGTAGTTCACCGGCTGGCCGTTAATGTTATCGCCAAGCGCGGCGGCTATTTTGCCAAGGCGCGTAGCATACTCGCTGCCGCTCGGGGCGATAGTAGCCTTGCTGTCCATATCTTTACAGGCCTGATCGCTCAGCGCTTTTACCTGCGCATCGCTCAGACTGTAGGCCTGAAAAGCCTCTGCGCCTGAGGAAAGTAGCCCGTTTGAGTCCATGTTCTGGCAGCCGGTCAAAGCCGCTGCCATGCTCGTAGCAAGCAGTAAAGCGCGAATTTTCATTTTTTCTCTTCCGCACAAGGTCAGGATTATTCTAAAAAATGCGTCGTTTACAGGTGAACCGACGCTCGGCCTAAGTATAAAGAAAAGAACAATAAGCGGGCGAGAAGATTGCGCAACTTGCGCGCATGATCCAGAGATTTCTGAAGCGGCAAAAGGATGCTCCATGTACATGACACGCGGCTTGGGTTACATTGTTGGCACTTTTTTCCGGCGTAGCCCAAAACGCGCTGTCGTCAAGTCGTTTAGGGCGTGGCCTTCATTATCCGATCTGGAGTCAAAATGTCCTCACGTAAAGAGCTTGCCAATGCTATTCGTGCGCTGAGCATGGACGCAGTACAGAAAGCCAAATCCGGTCACCCGGGTGCCCCGATGGGCATGGCTGACATTGCCGAAGTCCTGTGGCGTGATTTCCTGAACCACAACCCGACTAACCCGTCCTGGGCTGACCGTGACCGCTTCGTGCTGTCTAACGGCCACGGCTCAATGCTGATTTACAGCCTGCTGCACCTCACCGGCTACGATCTGCCGATGTCCGAGCTGCAGAACTTCCGTCAGCTGCACTCCAAAACGCCGGGTCACCCTGAAGTGGGTTACACCGCGGGTGTTGAAACCACGACCGGTCCTCTGGGTCAGGGCATTGCGAATGCAGTGGGTATGGCTATCGCTGAAAAAACGCTGGCGGCGCAGTTTAACCGTCCTGGTCACGACATCGTTGACCACTTCACCTATGCGTTCATGGGCGACGGCTGCATGATGGAAGGTATCTCTCACGAGGTATGCTCCCTGGCCGGTACGCTGAAACTGGGTAAACTGGTTGCGTTCTATGATGACAATGGCATCTCTATCGATGGTCACGTTGAAGGCTGGTTCACCGATGACACCGCGAAGCGTTTCGAAGCTTACGGCTGGCATGTGGTTCGTGGCGTAGATGGTCACGATGCTGACGCGATTAAACGCGCCGTTGAAGAAGCACGCGCAGTGACTGACAAACCGTCCCTGCTGATGTGCAAAACCATCATCGGTTTCGGTTCCCCGAACAAAGCCGGTACTCACGACTCTCACGGTGCGCCGCTGGGCGATGCAGAAATCGCACTGACCCGCGAACAGCTGGGCTGGAAATACGCGCCGTTCGAAATCCCGTCTGAAATCTACGCACAGTGGGATGCGAAAGAAGCCGGCCAGGCAAAAGAAGCCGCATGGAACGAGAAGTTCGCTGCTTATGCCAAAGCTTTCCCGCAGGAAGCTGCTGAATTCACCCGTCGTATGAAAGGTGAAATGCCGTCTGACTTCGACGCGAAAGCCAACGAGTTCATTGCTAAGCTGCAGGCTAATCCGGCGAAAATCGCCAGCCGTAAAGCGTCTCAGAACGCGATTGAAGCCTTCGGTCCTTTGCTGCCTGAATTCCTCGGCGGCTCCGCTGACCTCGCGCCTTCTAACCTGACTCTGTGGTCTGGTTCTAAGGCCATCAACGAAGATACTGCCGGTAATTACATCCATTACGGTGTACGTGAATTCGGTATGACCGCTATCGCAAACGGTATTTCCCTGCACGGTGGTTTCCTGCCGTACACCTCTACCTTCCTGATGTTCGTGGAATATGCCCGTAACGCGGTGCGTATGGCTGCGCTGATGAAACAGCGTCAGGTGATGGTCTATACCCACGACTCCATCGGTCTGGGCGAAGATGGCCCGACTCACCAGCCGGTAGAGCAGGTTGCTTCTCTGCGTGTGACCCCGAACATGAGCACATGGCGTCCGTGTGACCAGGTTGAATCCGCCGTTGCGTGGAAATACGGCGTTGAACGTCAGGACGGCCCGACCGCGCTGATCCTCTCTCGCCAGAACCTGGCGCAGCAGGAACGTACCGCCGAGCAACTGGCAAACATCGCTCGCGGTGGTTACGTGCTGAAAGACTGCGACGGTCAGCCGGAACTGATCTTCATCGCTACTGGTTCTGAAGTTGAACTGGCTGTGGCTGCGTGGGACAAACTGACCGCTGAAGGCGTGAAAGCGCGTGTGGTTTCCATGCCGTCTACCGATGCATTCGACAAGCAGGATGCGGCTTACCGTGAATCCGTACTGCCGAAAGCCGTCTCTGCTCGCGTCGCTATCGAAGCAGGCATTGCGGACTACTGGTTCAAATACGTGGGTCTGAATGGCGCAATCGTCGGGATGACCACCTTCGGTGAGTCTGCACCGGCAGAACTGCTGTTTGAAGAGTTCGGCTTCACCGTCGACAACGTAGTCGCGAAAGCAAAAGAACTGCTGTAATTTCGATTACAGGTGAAAACGGGTCGCTCAGGCGGCCCGTTTTTTAATTTGATTGAATTTAATTTACTCCGCGCAACCTGTAATTGTAGATCTGTATCACAAATGTGATATTTAATGTTATTTGATATTTGCAGTATGAGTCACACAATTAGTGTTGCTTTTTATTTTTAATGTCTCAATTCATTGTTTTTAAAGACTTCACGAAAAGACATTCCGCACCATACGTATTTCCCCACTCGATTGATTTCATGTTGCCGCACGCGTATTTTATTTTTAACGCTAACTCGTACCCTAATAATAAAATAAGGAAAATGTATGCGGTTGATTGATTACTTTCCCGAATCATCTATCTCAATAAAAGATTCAGCAAAGAACTGGCAGGAAGCAATTGACTTTTCTATGTCATCCTTACTCGCCAATCATTATGTCAATTCAGATTATATTCAGGCGATCAAAGACTCAACGATTAACAATGGCCCTTATTATATTTTAGCGCCTGGCGTCGCCATGCCACACGCTCGGCCGGAATGTGGCGCGTTAAAAACCGGAATGTCATTAACTCTTCTTAAACAGGAAGTGAAATTTGCCGATGATGATGAAGGTATCAAATTATTAATCGGGTTGTCGGCGGCAAATGCTGACTCTCACATTGGCGCTATTCAGGCCTTAAGCGAATTATTATGTGAAGAGGAAGCGCTAACCGCTTTGTTAGCGGCTAAATCAGAAAAACAACTGGCGGATATTATCGCCTTCGCATAATTCATCGTTTCCTTTCAGGATATTATTATGGAAAACAAGTCTGCTCGTGCCAAAGTCCAGGCTTTTGGTGGGTTTTTGACTGCAATGGTCATTCCCAATATCGGTGCCTTTATTGCCTGGGGTTTTATAACCGCATTGTTTATTCCTACCGGTTGGATGCCGAATGAGCATTTCGCCAAAATTGTCGGTCCGATGATTACCTATTTACTGCCCGTCATGATTGGCTCCACAGGGGGGCATCTGGTTGGCGGAAAACGTGGCGCGGTAATGGGAGGCATTGGTTCTATTGGCGTTATTGTGGGCGCGGATATCCCAATGTTCCTTGGCGCGATGGTGATGGGGCCGCTTGGCGGCTGGGTGATTAAGCATATCGACCGCCTGCTGGAAAAACGCATCCCCGCTGGTTTCGAGATGGTTATCAATAACTTCTCCCTGGGTATTGCGGGAATGCTCTTATGTTTGCTGGGGTTCGAAGTTATTGGCCCGGCGGTTCTCATTGCCAATAATTTTGTGAAGGAGTGTATTGAAGCGTTGGTTCATGCAGGTTATCTGCCGTTGCTATCTGTAATCAATGAGCCTGCGAAAATCCTCTTTCTGAATAATGCTATCGATCAGGGCGTCTATTATCCGTTGGGAATGCAGCAAGCCTCTGAAACGGGAAAATCGATTTTCTTCATGGTGGCATCCAACCCGGGGCCGGGATTAGGCCTGTTACTCGGCTTTGCCATCTTTGGCAAAGGGATGAGTAAAAAATCCGCGCCAGGCGCCATGATTATCCACTTCCTCGGTGGTATTCATGAACTGTATTTCCCGTATGTGCTGATGAAGCCTTTAACCCTGATTGGGATGATTGCCGGGGGAATGACCGGGACGTGGGTATTTCACTTGCTGGACGGTGGGTTGGTTGCAGGACCGAGCCCAGGATCAATATTCGCCTATCTGGCATTAACGCCAAAAGGTTCTTTCCTCGCGACCATTGCAGGCGTTACAGCGGGAACCGTTGTTACTTTTGTGATTACCTCTGTAATCCTGAAAATGGAAAAGAGCGTAGAAACGGAAAGTGAGGATGACTTTGCTGAATCAGCCAGAACCGTCAAAGCGATGAAGCAGGAAGGTAAGTTCTCTTATAAAAATATTAAACGCGTCGCTTTCGTCTGTGATGCGGGAATGGGTTCCAGTGCGATGGGGGCAACCTCGTTTCGTAAGCGTCTGGAGAAAGCGGGATTGAATATTAATGTCACGCATTATGCCATCGAAAACGTTCCGCAAGATGCCGATATTATTGTCACCCACGCCAGTCTTGAAGGTCGTGTTAAACGAGTGAGTGAAAAGCCATTAGTGCTGATTAAGAACTATATTGGTGACCCACTGTTGGACGATTTATTTAAACGCATCACTGCGAACTAGCCTTCTTCTATTTTTGGAGTAAGTATGAAAACGAAAGTGGCTGCCATATATGGCAAGCAGGATATTCGTATCCGCGAATTTGAACTGCCTGCAATTACAGATAATGAATTGTTAGTAAGCGTAATATCCGATAGCGTTTGTTTATCCACCTGGAAAGCGGCGGCATTGGGGAGCGATCATAAACGCGTACCGGACGATCTGGAAAATCATCCGGTTATTACCGGACATGAATGTGCAGGTATCATTGTTGAGGTAGGAAAAAACCTGACGGATAAATATAAGAAAGGTCAGCGTTTTGTGTTGCAACCCGCGATGGGATTGCCAAGTGGATATTCCGCGGGATACAGCTACGAATATTTTGGCGGCAATGCGACATATATGATTATCCCGGAAGTGGCGATTAACCTAGGATGCGTTCTACCTTACCACGGCTCTTATTTTGCCGCCGCCTCATTGGCAGAGCCGATGTGCTGCATTATTGGTGCGTATAACGCGAATTTTCATACCACGCCTTACGTTTATGAGCATCGCATGGGGATTAAGCCGGGGGGAAGCATTGCGCTTCTGGCCTGCGCCGGGCCGATGGGTATCGGCGCAATAGATTATGCCATTAACGGCAGTATTCAGCCGTCACGCGTGGTGGTGGTTGACATTGATGAAGCACGACTGGCGCAGGCTAAAAAACTGTTGCCGATTGAGCTGGCGGCAGAAAAAGGGATTGAGCTTATCTATGTGAATACCTCCGGCATGGACTCTCCGACCGTGATGCTGCGCGCCCTTACCAATGACGCAGGTTTTGATGATGTCTTTGTGTATGCGGCAGTGCCAGCCGTCATTGAAATGGCTGACGATTTACTTGCGGAAGATGGTTGCCTGAATTTCTTTGCCGGGCCGACGGACAGCAACTTCAAAGTGCCGTTTAATTTTTATAACGTGCACTACAACAGCACTCACGTGGTCGGGACCTCCGGCGGATCAACGGATGATATGAAAGAGGCTATTGCACTCAGTGCAACCGGACAGCTACAGCCGTCGTTTATGGTAACGCACATTGGCGGCCTTGATGCGGTTCCGGAAACCGTATTGAATTTACCGGCAATTCCCGGCGGTAAAAAGCTGATTTATAACGGCGTTACCATGCCGCTAACCGCTATTGCTGATTTTGCCGAGAAAGGGAAAACTGACCCATTATTCAAAGAGCTGGCGCTGCTGGTGGAGGAAACTCACGGCATCTGGAATGAAAAGGCAGAAAAATACCTGCTGGCACACTTCGGCGTTGATATCGGGGAGGCGGCGATATGATGTCGCTGGCATGGCCGCTATTTCGTATCACGGAGCAGGCTGCGCTGGCAGCCTGGCCGCAAACCGGGTGCGGCGATAAAAACAAGATTGATGGTCTGGCCGTGACGGCAATGCGCGAAGCATTGAACAGTATTGCCATCCGCGGGCGAATCGTCATTGGCGAAGGGGAGATTGATCGTGCCCCGATGCTGTGGATTGGTGAGGAAGTGGGAACCGGCGCCGGACCTGAGGTCGATATCGCCGTCGATCCTATTGAAGGCACACGAATGGTGGCGATGGGGCAATGCAATGCGCTGGCTGTCATGGCGTTTGCCCCTCGCGGCAGTTTGTTACACGCCCCTGATATGTACATGAAAAAACTGGTTGTTAATCGGTATGCAAAAGGGGCGATTAATCTGGCACTGCCGTTGGCAGACAATCTGCGCAATGTGGCTGAGGCACTGGGCAAACCGCTGGAGCGACTGCGGATGGTGACGCTGGATAAACCGCGTCTTCAACCGGCGATTGCCGAAGCGACACGACTGGGCGTCAAAGTCTTTGCGCTGCCCGATGGCGATGTGGCTGCCAGCGTGTTGGCCTGTATGCAGGAAAATCCCTATGACCTGATGTACACCATTGGCGGGGCACCTGAAGGGGTTATTTCAGCTTGCGCAGTTAAAGCGCTGGGGGGCGACATGCAGGCTGAACTGATTGATTTTTGCGAGGCGAAAGGTGATAGCGAAGATAATCGTCTGATTGCGGCACAGGAACGTCAGCGCTGCATGGAAATGGGCGTTGAGATCAACCGTATCTATGAGCTCGACGAACTGGTAGGGGGAAATAAGATCCTCTTCAGCGCGACGGGTGTTACGGGCGGCGATCTTGTGAAAGGGATCCAACAGGTTGCGAATGGTGTGCGCACGCAAACTTTACTGATCGGCGGCGCGGATCGAACGTGTAATATAATAGACTCTCTGCATTCATGGTGATTTATCGGGTAACTAATGACGACGCTGACAGAAGACGATGTGCTTGAGCAACTGGATGCTCAAAATAATTTACTTTCGTTTATGACGACGGCACATAACATTTTGCTCCAGGGCATTAAGCGCTTTCTGCCGTCGCTGTTCGTTAATAACGATGAAGAGATCGTGGAATATGCAGTGAAGCCGTTGCTCGCCCAGAGTGGACCGCTTGACGATATCGACGTTGCGCTACGTCTGATTTATGCGCTGGGAAAAATGGATAAATGGCTTTACGCCGATATCACCCATTTTTCCCAGTTTTATCAGTACTTAAACGGGCAGGATACTATCCCCGGTTTTGCCGATGACATCACCTGGGATTTTGTTAGCAACGTGAACAGTATTACCCGCAACGCAACGCTCTACGGCGCGCTGGAGTCAATGAAATTTGCCGACTTTGCTGCGTGGTCCGAGGTGCGCTTTAGCGCAATGGTCAAGACGGCAATGACGCTGGCGGTGACGGCGATTTTAAAGGAATTAACGCCGTGAAAATCGAACTAACGGTGAATGGGCTCCAGGTTGAAGCACATTACCATGATGATGAGATAGAGAACGTCCACAAACCGTTATTACAGCAACTGGCAAAAATACAGGCCGCTAACCCGCAGCGACGTACGATAGTTTTTCTCTGCGCGCCACCGGGTACGGGTAAATCGACGCTGACCACCTTCTGGGAATATCTCTGCGCTCAGGATCCTTGTCTGCCGAAGATCCAGACGCTGCCGATGGATGGCTTTCATCACTACAACAACTGGCTGGATGCCCATAATCTGCGGACATACAAAGGTGCGCCGGAAACCTTTGATGTGGATAAGCTTGCGCAGAATCTACGCCAGATAAGGGAAGGGGAAGGCTTCTGGCCGCAATACGATCGGCAAAAACACGATCCGGTCGAAGAGGCCATACGGGTGACTGCGCCGATGGTGATTGTGGAGGGAAACTGGCTATTGCGCGATGATGAAAGATGGCGAGCGTTAGCTGAGTTTTGTGATTACTCGTTGTTTATTCGCGCTCCAGCCAATGCGCTGCGTACGCGACTGGTAGGCCGTAAACTGGCTGGCGGACTCTCACAAGTTGACGCTGAGGCATTTTATGAGCGTACCGACGGACCGAATGTTCGTCGGGTGTTGGAAGATAGCCTGCCAGCAGACCTTATGCTGGAGATGACGCTTGAGGGGGCATATCGGACGGCATGAGATTTTTGTTGTGTAGCCGTACTACGCGCGAAAAATGGCGCTGCGTAAATGCAGCGTCATGACTGATCGCTACAACGCTGGCGCCACGCGTACGACACACTGCCAGCCAGTTTTCGAAGACGCCAAGCCAGTGCGCATCAAAGTCCCGGCTGGGCTCATCCAGCAGTAGAATAGCAGGTTCGAGGGCTTCCAGACTGGCGACGGCAACCATACGTCGCTGTGCAGTATGCAGATCGAGCGGGTGCGCGTCGGCGACATCCTCTAATTGACATAATCGCAGCGCCGCCATCGTGCGTTGCGCAATTTCAGTCGCCGGATGCTTCTGTAGCCGTAATCCAAAAGCCACTTCCTCTGCCACCTTGCTGTGAAAAAGTTGATTTTCAGCTTCCTGAAACAGGACGCCGAGCACCCTGGCACGCTCCCGGTTTTTCAGTTGCGCAATCGGACGGCTCTGCAGGGTTATTGTGCCGGATGAAGGCGTCAGTAGCCCGGCCATGATGCGCAAAAGCGTGGATTTTCCTGCGCCATTATCGCCCGTTAGTGCCAGCCATTCCCCCTCCTGGAGTTCCAGCGAAATATTGCGTAAACAGTCATCGGCGGCGTTCGGCCAGCGATAACTGACCTGGTTTAGCGTTAGCATAGTGGTGACAATGCTCCGTCGCGCTGCTGCCATGCCTGCTGGCAGTAGCTGAGAAAAGGTGAAGGGTTGCGTTCGAAAAGTATTACCAAAGCATGCTGTTCCTGTGCCCACTGTTGCAGTCGCGCCAGCAGCATTGCCGTGGCTTGCGCCGTCAGGCGACTGAACGCTTCATCCAGAATCAATATTTTCGGCTGCATGGCGAGTGCGCTGGCAATGACTACCCGCTGGGTTTCCCCGCCGGAAAGGGTGCCGGGATGACGATGACGCAGGGGCTGACATTCCGTCAGCGTCAGGGCGGCATCTATGCGCTGCATAATTTCAGCCTCGTCCAGACAGAGGTTTTCCGGGCCAAACGCCACTTCTTCTTCCACGCTGAAAGTACAACCTGAAAGCTGCAGGTAAGGTGACTGCTGCACAAGCTGGATGGTACTCGACTGCTCTACCAGCGACAGTCGCCCGATGGGATTACCCAGCAGCGTGCCTGCGCCCTCAATTTCTCCCGGAAGGAAATCGGGGTACCAGCCAGCCATCAGCTGTGCCAGCGTACTTTTCCCGCTGCCGTTCTCACCAAAAATAGCCACCATACCAGGCCTGGCGTAATGGAAGTTGTAACAGGCGGATGGCCGCATAGCGTGCGTCGGAATATAGCGAAACTGCTCTAACGTAACCATATCCAGACTCCTGTCTCAACTGCCATCAGAACCACCATACCGTAGCGGGCCAGACGTTGTAGGGTGCTGTCTGGCGGCGCCCACAGCGTGGTGCGAGTGCGATGCAGTCGAAATCCGCGCATATCGAGCGCTGCACCGCGAACGGCTAAGTCATTGAGCGCGTTATGGGTGAGCGGCACAATCAATGCAGGCATGGCGCGTAAACGTTGGTACCAGGACTCGTCCAGTGGTACGCCGCGTGCGCGCTGAGCCTCGTGAATAATCGCCAACTGGCGTTTGAGTTGTTCAACCACCAGCAGCGGGCCTGCGAACAGGTAGGCAACGCCTGGCGGCAGGCGTGAAGCAAACAGGGCGCGCATAAAGCGCGAAACCGGTACGTACTGCATCCACATCTGCGATGTCGACACAATGGCCAGGATCCGCAGCCAGAGCGTAACGGCATCGGCCCAGCGTTCTGGTGCGCGCGACTGCCCGCTAATCCACTCGGTAAGCCATCCGCCGTGCACCAGCCATAGCCCCAGTCCTAAGGGGATCATCAGCCAGAGTACGTATTTCGCCCGCGACCGCGTAGCCTTCATACATAGCAAACCGACAAACGTCGCGGCGCTGTACAAGCTCAGCGGCACTCCGGCTGGCAGCAGGAGCGTGGAGCAGGCGGCAAGCGCCCACAGAGTTAACGACGTAAACGGATGCATTTAGCGCACGGCAGACATCGTAGGGAAATGGCGCGTGGTGCGCAGCGGAAGTTGTCGCAGCAGCACCCAGACGATGATTGCCGTGAGGATTTTATCGACCAGATTCGCACCGATGACGGTGATGGCGACGGACTCCACCAGGTTCTGACCGACCGAGTGCATCCAGGCGACAAAAAGATCGGCGCCGCTGCCAGTGACACCGCCAAACAGAGTCGTGCGAATCGGCACGGCAACGAGGGTCACGGCAAGCGTGATAATTACGCCGCTGACCACGACTTTGGGTAAGGTGCGAAACCATCCCGCTCGTGCCAGCCAACCGGCAACCAGTCCAATAACCATGGCGACGGGCGCAAAGGCGGCGGCGATCGGATCGGTCAGTAACCCCCACAACAGGTTAGTGAGTAATCCGGTTAGCATCCCCACAACCGGACCTAACAGCACCGCGCTGATCAACGTGCCAATCGAGTCGAGAAAAATAGGCAATTTCAACATGCTGATAAGCTGCCCACCGATCATGTTGATGGCGATAGCAATGACAATAAGTACCAGAGACTGGCTGGAAAATTGGCGACGCGCCATAAAAGACCTCGTATAAGTGAAGCGTTAGCGGGATGAAATAACCAGTTCGTCATAACCGGAAACGGCGCAGGGCTGACGGCTGAATGCCAGAGACGTCAACTCGCCAATCACCAGTTCCAGCGTGGTTCGCACGGTACAGCCCGGCATCATGTGCCCGCCCAGCATTGCGCCGCGTGGGTCAGCAACCGCCAGATGGAGATGCTCGCCGGTAAGTTCCAGCGTGCCGTTCAGAGAGATAATTTCCCACGTACCCGTAAGTAGTGTGGTTTCTTCACGTCCGGCGAAGCGCAGAGCAATATTGGTCAAACTGCCGGTACAACCCGCTATCCAGGCTGCCTGGAGTTGATGCTGCTGGATAAACGCGTGTAGCGCTGAAAAGACTTCCTGGCCCGGTAATAAACGCAGCGCATGAAAGCGAGCTTCAGATGGTTGGGGATAGAATGTTGCCATAGTTGAGGGACTCCGAGACTCGGACGTTGCGCTGATAATATAGACGCGGTTTAGGGAGCTTTCTGATATTAATCAGGATTTGTGACATGGCAACGAAATAATCTTGCTACGGTTATTCGTAATTCTGGAATATGGAATAAAAGTCGTGTTGAAGGACATTAAAATGTGACGTAAGTCAGATAACTGTGTTCTGTTGCTGGACAATCATTCCTTTTATTCCTCGTTTCGCTTATTCTAGCTGAAGCGTTTCAGTAGACTAAATGTTCGACAATTAACCAATTAGTCGCAGTTTGCGACAGGTAAGGTTTCCCTGAGCGATTTGCTGCATTACTCTGTCTGCCACATCGTTTCTGAGAAATCCTTGCAGGAGACCTATGACCGTACGCGTAGCGATTAATGGTTTCGGTCGCATCGGACGCAACGTGGTTCGTGCTTTGTATGAATCCGGGCGTCGGGCGGAAATCACCGTGGTGGCAATCAACGAACTGGCGGATGCTGCAGGCATGGCGCATTTGTTGAAATATGACACCAGCCATGGGCGTTTTGCCTGGGATGTTCGTCAGGAACGAGACCAGCTCATCGTTGGCGATGACGCGATCCGCATTCTGCATGAGCGAACGCTCGATGCGCTTCCATGGCGCGAACTGGGTGTCGACGTTGTGCTGGATTGTACAGGGGTCTTCGGCAGTCGCGAACACGGCGAGGCGCATATTGCCGCCGGCGCAAAGAAAGTGCTCTTTTCACATCCTGGTAGTCACGACATCGACGCAACCGTTGTGTTTGGCGTTAATCAGGATCAGCTGCGCGCTGAGCACCGGATCGTTTCCAATGCCTCCTGCACCACGAATTGCATAATACCCGTCATCAAATTGCTGGATGATGCTTACGGCATTGAGTCTGGTACCGTCACCACGATCCACTCCGCGATGCACGATCAGCAGGTTATTGATGCTTATCATCCTGACCTGCGTCGCACGCGAGCGGCCAGCCAGTCGATCATTCCGGTTGATACCAAACTGGCGGCGGGCATCACGCGAATTTTCCCGCAGTTTAACGATCGTTTTGAGGCGATAGCGGTGCGTGTACCGACCATAAATGTGACGGCGATCGACTTAAGCGTGACGGTGAAAAAACCAGTAAAAGCCAGTGAAGTCAACCAGTTGCTGCAAAAAGCAGCACAAGGTGCATTTCATGGTATAGTTGACTATACGGAATTACCGTTGGTCTCAGTAGATTTTAACCACGACCCGCACAGCGCCATCGTTGATGGCACGCAAACGCGCGTGAGTGGCGCTCACCTGATCAAAACGCTGGTCTGGTGTGATAATGAATGGGGCTTTGCTAACCGTATGCTCGACACGACGTTAGCGATGGCTGCTATTGGTTTCAGGCTCGACGCTTGAGCGTCGACAAAACTTTATGAATCAACGAGAGGATTCACCATGTCTGTAATTAAGATGACCGATCTGGATCTGGCTGGTAAACGCGTTTTTATCCGTGCGGACCTGAACGTACCAGTTAAAGAAGGGAAAGTAACCAGCGATGCACGTATCCGTGCTTCCCTGCCGACCATCGAACTGGCACTGAAACAGGGTGCTAAAGTGATGGTAACTTCCCACCTGGGTCGTCCTACCGAAGGCGAGTACAACGAAGAATTCTCTCTGCTGCCGGTTGTTAACTACCTGAAAGACAAACTGTCTGCGCCGGTTCGCCTGGTAAAAGATTACCTGGACGGCGTTGAAGTCGCTGCCGGTGAACTGGTTGTTCTGGAAAACGTTCGCTTCAACAAAGGCGAGAAGAAAGACGACGAAGCGCTGTCCAAAAAATATGCTGCTTTGTGCGACGTATTCGTTATGGACGCTTTCGGTACTGCTCACCGTGCGCAGGCGTCTACTCACGGTATCGGTAAATTCGCCGATGTCGCTTGTGCAGGTCCGCTGCTCGCTGCCGAGCTGGATGCACTGGGTAAAGCGCTGAAAGAACCTGCTCGTCCGATGGTTGCTATCGTTGGTGGTTCTAAAGTTTCTACCAAACTGACTGTTCTGGACTCTCTGTCAAAAATCGCTGACCAGCTGATCGTTGGCGGTGGTATCGCGAACACCTTCGTTGCTGCTCAAGGTCACAACGTGGGTAAATCCCTGTACGAAGCAGATCTCGTTGACGAAGCTAAGCGTCTGCTGACCACTTGCGACATCCCGGTTCCGACCGACGTTCGCGTAGCGACTGAATTCTCTGAAACCGCACCGGCTACCCTGAAATCCGTTAGCGATGTAAAAGAAGACGAGCAGATCCTGGATATCGGCGACGCTTCTGCACAGCAACTGGCTGACATCCTGAAGAATGCGAAAACCATTCTGTGGAACGGCCCGGTTGGCGTGTTCGAATTCCCGAACTTCCGCAAAGGTACTGAAATCGTTGCTAATGCCATCGCAGACAGCGAAGCATTCTCTATCGCAGGCGGCGGTGACACCCTGGCAGCAATCGACCTGTTCGGCATTGCTGACAAAATCTCCTACATCTCTACTGGCGGCGGCGCGTTCCTCGAATTCGTGGAAGGCAAAGTGCTGCCAGCAGTAGCCATGCTCGAAGAGCGTGCTAAAAAGTAAGAATTTAATGGGCAGGGAAACCTGCCCTTATTTTAGCGCGCTTTAGGGCGCGCGCCCTTTCCAAGGCCGAAGATACAGGACTCGTAAAATGTCTAAAATTTTTGATTTCGTAAAACCAGGCGTAATCACTGGTGATGACGTACAGAAAGTTTTCCAGGTAGCTAAAGAAAACAACTTTGCTCTGCCAGCTGTTAACTGCGTGGGTACCGACTCCATCAACGCCGTTTTGGAAACTGCTGCAAAAGTTAAAGCGCCGGTAATCGTACAATTCTCCAACGGTGGTGCTTCTTTCATCGCGGGTAAAGGCGTGAAGTCCGACGTTCCTCAGGGCGCTGCAATCCTGGGTGCTATCTCTGGCGCGCATCACGTTCACCAGATGGCTGAACACTACGGTGTTCCGGTTATCCTGCACACTGACCACTGCGCGAAGAAACTGCTGCCGTGGATCGACGGTCTGCTGGACGCGGGTGAAAAACACTTCGCAGCAACCGGCAAACCGCTGTTCTCTTCTCACATGATCGACCTGTCTGAAGAGTCTCTGGAAGAGAACATCGAAATCTGCTCCAAATACCTGGCGCGCATGTCCAAAATGGGCATGACTCTGGAAATCGAACTGGGTTGCACCGGTGGCGAAGAAGATGGCGTGGACAACAGCCACATGGACGCTTCTGCACTGTACACCCAGCCGGAAGACGTTGATTACGCATACACCGAGCTGAGCAAAATCAGCCCGCGTTT
The DNA here is from genome assembly GCF_014596835.2 of Citrobacter sp. C6_1. NCBI lineage: Bacteria > Pseudomonadati > Pseudomonadota > Gammaproteobacteria > Enterobacterales > Enterobacteriaceae > Citrobacter > Citrobacter sp. C6_1. The sequence continues at coordinate 776,342 of NZ_CP115031.1, forward strand.
CACCATCGCAGCTTCCTTCGGTAACGTACACGGCGTTTACAAGCCGGGTAACGTCGTTCTGACCCCGACCATCCTGCGCGACTCTCAGGACTATGTTTCTAAGAAACATAACCTGCCGCACAACAGCCTGAACTTCGTCTTCCACGGCGGTTCCGGTTCTACTGCTCAGGAAATCAAAGACTCCGTAAGCTACGGCGTAGTGAAAATGAACATCGACACCGATACCCAATGGGCTACCTGGGAAGGCGTTCTGAACTACTACAAAGCAAACGAAGCTTACCTGCAGGGCCAGTTGGGTAACCCGAAAGGCGAAGATCAGCCGAACAAGAAATACTACGATCCGCGCGTATGGCTGCGTGCTGGTCAGGCAACCATGATCACCCGTCTGGAACAGGCTTTCAAAGAACTGAACGCGGTTGACGTTCTGTAATTTACGTCGTTCCACGTGACATGAGGCCCGCAAATGCGGGCCTTTTTTATTGTTATGTCAACGTGCTGCTGGCAGAGAATTCTGTGATCTGTTTGGCAAAATCCAGGTTTATTGTTTACCCTTGTCAGGTTGCCAGTCCCGTCAGGGCGGCTTTATTTCTCCCGTTTGGGTAAGCAAAAAAGGAATAGTGAATGGAAGATTTGAATGTTGTCGACAGCATAAACGGTGCGGGCACCTGGCTGGTGCGTAACCAGGAACTGCTGTTGAGCTATGCCGTCAACATCGTTGCGGCCATCGCGATTGTCATTATCGGTATGATCGTGGCGCGCATTGTATCAAATACCGTTAACCGCCTGATGCTGGCGCGTAAAATTGATGCCACCGTTGCCGACTTCCTCTCTGCACTGGTGCGTTACGGTATTATCGCTTTCACGCTGATTGCCGCTCTGGGCCGCGTTGGGGTGCAAACGGCCTCCGTGATCGCCGTGCTCGGTGCCGCAGGTTTAGCCGTCGGTTTGGCGCTGCAAGGCTCGCTGTCTAACCTCGCCGCAGGTGTCCTGCTGGTAATGTTCCGTCCGTTCCGTGCAGGTGAGTATGTCGATCTCGGTGGCGTGGCCGGAACCGTGCTCAATGTGCAGATTTTCTCCACCACTATGCGCACCGTTGACGGTAAGATTGTCGTGATCCCGAACGGTAAAATCATCGCCGGGAACATCATTAACTTCTCTCGTGAACCGGTTCGTCGTAACGAATTTATTATCGGTGTAGCCTACGATTCCGATATCGATCAAGTGAAAAAAATCCTCACCGATATTATCCAGTCGGAAGATCGCATTCTTAAAGACCGTGAAATGACGGTGCGCCTGAATGAACTGGGGGCTTCCTCAATTAATTTTGTCGTACGCGTCTGGAGCAACAGCAGCGATCTGCAAAGTGTCTACTGGGATGTACTGGAACGCATTAAGCGTGAGTTCGATGCCAACGGCATCAGCTTCCCGTATCCGCAGATGGATGTGAACTTCAAGCGTGTGAAAGAGAGTACGGCAGAGTAATTACGCGCCCGGAGGCGCTATCGCTTTCCGGGCCGACAAAACGTCCTTTCCATTAATTTCCCTAATCTGCGATTAAAATTATCAATTTCCGCTAATGATTTTCCCGCGCTATAGTCTGCTCCTAAGAGAAACAGTTCGGGATGATTAACGTGTTATCGTATTACTTTCAAGGGCTTGTGCTTGGTGCAGCCATGATACTTCCGCTTGGCCCGCAAAACGCCTTCGTGATGAACCAGGGCATTCGCCGCCAGTATCACATCATGATTGCTTTACTCTGTGCTATCAGCGATTTAGTGCTGATTTGTGCCGGGATCTTTGGCGGTAGCGCCTTGCTGATGCAGTCGCCGTGGTTGATGGCGCTGGTCACCTGGGGCGGAGTGGCGTTTCTGCTCTGGTACGGTTTTGGTGCGTTAAAAACGGCGATGAGCAGCAATCTGGAACTGGCCAGCGCTGAAGTAATGAAGCAGGGGCGCTGGAAAATCATCGCTACTATGCTGGCGGTGACCTGGCTCAATCCCCATGTTTACCTGGATACCTTTGTGGTGCTGGGGAGTCTGGGGGGGCAACTGGACGTTGAGCCGAAGCGCTGGTTTGCGCTAGGAACCGTCAGCGCTTCGTTCCTGTGGTTCTTCGGTCTGGCATTGTTGGCGGCCTGGCTGGCTCCGCGTCTGCGCACTGCTAAAGCGCAGCGCATCATCAATACGCTGGTAGGATTAGTGATGTGGTTTATTGCTTTTCAACTGGCAAAAGAAGGTGTTGCGCACGTTCAAGCGTTGTTCAACTAAGTGTTGTCTGATGGACAACGCAGCGAGATCGGCTAAGCTTGCCTGCATGTGCCCTGAGTTTCGGGGTAATTATTGAAACATGGAGGAACGACCGTGAAGTTCAAAATAATGGCCCTGGCGGCATTAATCGGATTCAGCGCACTATCGGTACAGGCAAATGAGTTGCCAAATGGACCGCACATCGTGACTTCCGGAACGGCAAGCGTGGATGCGACACCAGACATCGCCACGCTGGCAATTGAAGTGAACGTTGCTGCCAAGGATGCGGCGTCAGCGAAGAAGCAGGCTGATGAGCGCGTGGCGCAATATCTGTCTTTCCTTGAACAGAACCAGATAGCGAAGAAAGACATTAGCGCGGCCAACCTGCGTACCCAACCGGACTACGACTACCAGAATGGTAAAAGTATCCTCAAAGGGTATCGTGCAGTGCGCACCGTTGAAGTCACGCTGCGCCAACTGGACAAACTTAACGCTCTGCTCGATGGCGCGCTGAAAGCGGGTCTGAATGAGATCCGTTCGGTATCACTGGGCGTTGCCCAACCGGATGCTTACAAAGATAAAGCGCGTAAAGCGGCAATTGATGATGCAATTCATCAGGCTGAACAGCTGGCCGCGGGCTTTAACAGTAAACTGGGTCCCGTTTACAGCGTGCGCTACCACGTTTCCAATTATCAGCCGAGCCCGATGGTTCGGATGATGAAAGCAGATGCCGCACCTGCTGCCTCTGCTCAGGAAACCTACGAACAGCCAGTTATTCAGTTTGACGATCAGGTTGATGTGGTCTTCCAGCTCGAACCCGCGGCGGGTCAGCCAGCAGCAGCGCCTGCCAAAACGCAGTAATCTTTTCAGACCCGGCTTTCCAGCCGGGTTTTTTCTGTGAGCAACTGTAAAAATGAGACTTCACATCCGGTCTTTTTTTTCGCCGTAATGAGGATAGGCCATAGCGATTTTTAAGGGGACGCTATGGATATTTTTATCTCAAAAAAGATGCGTAATTTCATTCTGCTGGCGCAAACCAATAACATCGCCAGAGCGGCAGAAAAAATACATATGACCGCATCACCTTTCGGTAAAAGCATTGCCGCACTGGAAGATCAAATCGGCTATACGTTATTTACCCGCAAAGATAACAACATCAGCCTGAATAAAGCCGGACAAGAGTTGTATCAGAAGCTGTTTCCCGTCTATCAGCGCCTTTCTGCCATTGATAACGAAATCCATAACACCTCTCGCCGCTCGCGGGAAATCGTCATCGGCATCGACAATACCTACCCAACGATTATTTTTGACCAGTTGATCAGCCTTGGCGATAAGTATGACGGCGTGACGGCTCAGGCCGTTGAATTCAGCGAAAATGGGGTGATTGATAACCTGTTCGATCGCAAACTGGATTTTATTATCTCGCCGCAGCACGTTTCCCCCCGCGTGCAGGGGCTGGAAAATATGGCGATCAGCGAACTGCCTCCGCTGCGTCTGGGCTTTCTCGTTTCCCGGCGCTACGAAGAAAAACAGCCGCAGGATCTGTTGCGCGAGCTGCCCTGGCTGCAAATGCGTTTCCAGAATCGCGCCAACTTTGAGGCGATGCTGGATGCTTACATGCGACCCTGTGGGATCAACCCGACGATTATCTATCGTCCGTACAGCTTTATGGCGAAGATTAGCGCGGTGGAGCGTGGGCAGTTTTTGACGGTGATCCCGTATTTCGCCTGGCGCCTGGTGAACCCGTCGACGCTGAAATATTTCGATGCGCCCGGTAACCCAATGTATATGCAGGAGTTTCTGTATTCGCTGAAAAATCATCGCTATACCGCCACCATGCTCCAGCATATTGCTGAAGATCGTGACGGTACGGCAAGTTAACCGAGCATCGAGCCTGTTTCGAGAAGATTGCGATGCAGATCGAACGCATGGCTGAGATCGTGATGGATATGCCCGCCGGGCGCTTTTTCCAGATAGCGGTGCAGGTAGTCCCGGTAAAGCGGATGCGCACAGTTATCGATAATCGTGTGCGCCCGCTGCATCGGAGATAAACCACGCAGATCGGCAATGCCCTGTTCAGTGACGATCACTTTCACACTATGCTCGCTGTGATCGACATGGCTGCACATCGGCACGATAGTGGATATTTTCCCGCCTTTGGCAATCGACGGAGCCATAAAAATCGACAGATAGGCGTTACGCTCGAAATCGCCGCTACCGCCGATGCCGTTCATCAGGTTGACGCCCGCAACGTGCGTGGAATTAGCATGGCCGTAGATATCAAACTCCAGACCAACATTGAGCGCAATGACGCCCAACCGACGAATGATTTCCGGGTTATTGGAGATCTCCTGCGGGCGCAGCACAATCCGGCTGGCGAAGAAGTCCATGTTGTCGTAAATCTTCTGTAGCGACGGGGCTGAAATGGTCAGACTGGAAGCGCTGGCACCGGTTATCTTGCCCGTTTCCAGCAGATGCACCACCGACTCCTGTAGCACCTCCGAATACATCATAAAGGGCGGGATATCCGGATTCTCCCCCAGTCGCGCCATCACCGCGTTGTTGATATTACCCACGCCGCTTTGTAAGGGCAGAAACTCAGCTGGAATGCGTTTGTGCGCCATTTCTGCCAGCAGAAAGGTGACCACGTTATCGGCAATTTGTTGGCTGACCGGATTGGTTTTATCCGACGCATTTCCGGCATCGGGCAGTTCGGTATCCACCACCGCGACCACTTTCCTGGGGTCTATCTGCACACACTGGCTACCTACGCGATCCATGGTATGAAAAATGGGTACGCTGTTACGCCGCGGTGGCGCGCCAGGTATCACGATGTCGGCAAACTCTGCCACGCGGGGATTGTGATAATGATTCAACTCAATAATGACTTTTTTCGCCCGCAGCAGCCAGGTGGGCGCGTTACCAATGCCGCTGGAAAGCCAAATCCGGCCGTCTGGCGCAATCGCGGAGGCTTCAATAACGGCAACGTCGATCTCGCCAAAAAAGCCGTAATTAACCATCTGTGCGACCTCGCTCAAATGGAGATCGACAAACCTCACCTGGCCCTGATTAATTTTCTCACGCAGGCCAGATGATGTTTGATAAGGCGCACGCCAGGAAACGGCATCCGCCGCAGACAGGGCATCATCAGCGGCGGCGCCAATTGATGCCCCGGTCAGCAGACGGATCTGAAAAGGCTGCCCGGTTTGATGTTGCTCGCAGGCGCGTTGGGCAATTGCGCTGGGTAACGCTTTTGGCGAACCCGCGGGGGTAAAGCCGCTGAACGCCACCATATCATCGTGCTGGATAATTTCTGCCGCCTGTTCGGCGTTCATCCGTTTCATGGCCGTCTCCTTCCTCGGACGTGATTAATGGCCGACAAAATTAGGTTTACGTTTTTCCATAAACGCGTTCATCCCTTCCTGATAATCCTCGCTGTCGTATACCGCGCGACGCATACCCTGAATGCGCTCAAATTCGTCTGAGTTCATGGTGTGAGCTTCCCCCAGCACGCGCAGTTCTTCTTTGATGACGGCGATTGCCAGCGGCGCTTTTTCCGAGATGTGGTGCGCCATTTGCAGGGTGAAATCTTCCAGTTCCTCGGCGGGAACAACATGGTTGAGGATCCCGACCGCCATGGCGCGTTGAGCGGTGATGGGCGAAGCGGTAAAAATCAGCTCTTTCACGATGTGAAAACCGGCGTCGCGGGTCAGGTTGTGGATGCCGACCAGGTTATACGGCACGCCGAGGTTGACCGGGGTCATCGAGAAGGTGGACGTTTCAGCAGCGATGATCAGATCGGAACTCATGATCATCTCAAATGCGCCGCCCCAAACGCTGCCTTCGACCATAGAGATCACCGGCTTCGGATATTTTTGGATCATGCGGGTTATCTGACGCAGCGGATCGTCATAAGAGAGCGGATCGCGGCGTCCGGTGGGGAGTTCATGAATATCATGCCCGGCAGAGAACACTTTGGCCCCGCTCGGGGCGCGCAGAATAATGCAGCGAATTTCCGCACGATTGAGGTCGCTCAGCGCCTGCATCAGATCGTCAATAAACACTTTGCTCAGGGCGTTGAGCTTGCGGGCGTAGTTGAACTCAATAACCGCGACTTTCTGGATGATGACCACGTTGACGTATTGATAAGACATAATGTTCTCTTTAGTGAAAGTAATGATGCTGGATAAATTCGCTGATGTGCCGCAGACCGGTACGCGGCGACAGATCGTTATTTTTGACGGCCTGTAGCGTCTGCTGGAAATAACGGTCGAAATCAGTACGGGCAAACAGCAGATGCAGTGCTTCTTCTTCAGCCTGACGATGTAACCAGTCCACCGCCTGCTGCTGGCGGACTTTTTCAAGTCGACCGCTGGCGGTAAGGCACGTTTTAAAGTCGGTTATCGTCTGCCAAACTTCCTCAATACCGCGTTTTTCCAGCGCACTACAGGTCAGAACCTGCGGCAGCCACTCGTCATATTTGCGGCGCAGAATATGCAGGGCGGATTCGTACATATGGCGGGCGATGGCAACGTTGGTATGGTTATCACCGTCGTCTTTGTTGATGACGACCAGATCAGCCATTTCCATCAGGCCTTTTTTGATGCCCTGCAAATCGTCACCACCGCCGGCGATTTGCAGTGAGATAAAGCAATCCACCATACCTGCGACTTCGGTTTCTGACTGTCCAACGCCGACGGTTTCCACAATCACCACGTCAAAGCCCGCCGCTTCGCACAGCAGCATTAATTCGCGGGCGCGCTGGCTGGCGCCACCTAAATGCCCGCTGGAAGGTACCGGGCGAATAAACGCAGATTCGGCGCGTGCCAGTTCCGTCATGCGGGTTTTATCACCGAGAATACTGCCGCCGCTGACCGGGCTGCTGGGATCGACGGCGATCACCGCCACGCGTAACCCCTGGCGAATCAACAGCATGCCGAAGGCTTCCAGAAAGGTGCTTTTCCCCGCGCCCGGCGTACCGGTTATCCCCAAACGCAGGGCGTTACCGGTGAACGGCATAATCGCGTCGAGCAATTGCGTACTGAGCGGCTGGTGGCGCGGGTGGCTGCTTTCGATCAGCGTCATCGCCTGGGCGAGCGTAGCCCGTTCGCCAAGTCGCAACCGACGGACGGTATCCTCAAGCGTGGCGGCGTTAATCATGATGCTGACTGATACGGGTTAACACATCGCGGACGCTGTCGAGCATTGGCGTGCCGGGGCCATAAATAGCGGCCACGCCATGCTCGTGCAGGAAAGCGTAATCCTGTGGCGGAATTACCCCTCCGGCGATGACGCAAATATCCTCGCGTCCCCAGCTTTTGAGCGCGGTGACCAGCTCTGGGATCAATGTTTTATGACCCGCCGCCAGCGATGATGCGCCAACCACATGGACATCGTTTTCTACCGCCAGACGGGCAATTTCCTCTGGAGTGGAGAACATCGGGCTGAGGTCGACATCGAAACCGAGATCGGAGTAGGCGCTGGCGATCACTTTTGCGCCGCGATCGTGGCCATCCTGACCCATCTTGGCGATCAGAATGCGCGGGCGGCGGCCATTTTCTGCGAGGAACTGTTCGGTTTGCGCAACAATGGCGTCGAACTCATCGGCGGATTTATCAGACTGGTGATAGCTTTGCGCAATCACCCCGGTGACGCACTGGCTGGGAACCAGATAGCGATCAAAGGCGGCTTCCAGCGCGTCGGAGATTTCACCGAGCGTGGCGCGAACGCGGGCGGCGTTGACGGCGGCTGCCAGCAGGTTTTCATTATGCTGCGCGGCGTGGGTCAGCGCGGATAGCGCGGCGTTAACGGCATCACTGTCGCGGGTGGCGCGGATATGCTGCAGTGAGGCAATCTGCTCGTTGCGCACCTTCACGTTGTCGATCTCCAGCACCGACGTCTCGTCTTCTTTATCCAGCTTGTACTTATTCACGCCGACGATGACGCGTTTACCCTGGTCGATCAGCGATTGTTCACGCGCGGAGGCTTCTTCGATCATCCGTTTAGGCAATCCGGCTTCGATCGCCTTCGCCATGCCGCCAGCCTCATCTATCTGCTTGATGATCGTGCGCGCCTGCTTCACGATTTGATCGGTCAGAGACTCCACGTAATACGATCCGGCCAGCGGATCAACAGTGCGGCAGATCTCTGACTCTTCCTGAATGATGATCTGCGTATTACGCGCAATACGGGCGGAAAAATCGGTGGGCAGACCGAGCGCCTCATCAAAGGCGTTGGTATGCAGGGACTGAGTGCCACCAAGCGTGGCGCCGAGCGCTTCAATGGTGGTACGCACCACGTTGTTGTACGGGTCCTGCTCAGTCAGACTCCAGCCGGACGTCTGGCAATGGGTACGCAGAGCGAGAGATTTCGGGTTAGTCGCACCAAAACTGCTGACCGCTTCGCTCCACAAATACCGCGCCGCGCGCAGCATGGCGACGTTCATAAACAGATCCATACCGATGCCGAAGAAGAACGACAGGCGTGGGGCGAAGTCATCAATTTTCAGCCCGGCGGAAAGCGCGGCCTTGATGTATTCAATTCCGTCTGCCAGCGTAAATGCCACCTGCTGTACGCAGTTCGCCCCAGCTTCACCCATGTGGTAACCGCTGATGCTGATGGTGTTAAAACGCGGCATGTTGCCGGAGCACCAGGCGATGATGTCAGCGATAATGCGCATGGAGGGTTTTGGTGGATAAATATAGGTGTTGCGGCACAGGTACTCTTTCAGAATATCGTTCTGAATGGTTCCGGTGAGCTGTTCCGGCGTTACGCCTTGTTCTTCAGCAGCGACGATATAAAACGCCAGCACCGGCAGCACCGCGCCGTTCATGGTCATCGATACCGACATCTTATCCAGCGGGATCTGATCGAACAGCACCTTCATATCTTCGACGGTATCGATCGCCACACCCGCTTTGCCGACGTCACCCGCCACGCGCGGGTTGTCTGAGTCATAACCGCGATGGGTGGCAAGGTCAAAGGCGACGGAAAGCCCTTTTTGCCCGGCGGCGAGGTTGCGGCGGTAAAAGGCGTTGGACTCTTTGGCGGTAGAGAAACCGGCGTATTGGCGAATGGTCCACGGCTGCGCGGTATACATGGTGGCGCGTGGGCCGCGCACGTAAGGCGGCAGACCGGGGAGGGTGCCTGTTACTTCCAGATTATCGAGGTCCGCTTCGGTGTACAGCGGCTTGATGGCAATCCCTTCCGCCGTCTGTCTTTCCAGCGACTCAACGGTTTTTTCCCGTCGACTGAGTTCTTTGTTGGCGAGTGTTTGCCACTCCTGCACGTTTGCCATTTTCTGCTCCGTATTACGCAATAAGTTGAATCTTTGCGAATACGGTGTGCTTTTTCATTTGGCTTGTCGCCAGCAAAAAATAGCCAACAGGACGTCGTTTTTTGCCGCGTGGCGTGTTTTATTTTGTGATTTATTTCAAAGACGTGGCGGGAATAGCATGAAAAGTCGATAGAGTCATACATGCCGGATTGGCAAAGCCGATCCGGCATTCGTGCGATGAATTAATCCTGACGCAACACCTTGTGTCCGTATTCCAGCAGCGCGTCGGTAACGTTGCGCATCATGCGGCTTTCCGGCGCAAAGCGGTGCCAGTACAGCATCCGCCGCTGGAACAGGCCTGGCGTTAAGTCGATCAGCTCGCCGCTTTCCAGCTCTTTCTCAATCTGTAAGTGTGGGATCATGCAGCAGGTAGTGCCCTGACGCGCCAACTGGACGAAAGCTTCAGACGAGTTAACGATGTGGCACGGCACGCTGCCCGGCGGCAGGTCGAAGTTTTGTTGTAAGAACGCCTGATGCATATCATCAAGATGGTCAAACGCTACCGCCGGGGCTTTCAGCAGGGCGGAGCGGGTGACGCCGTTAGGGAAATAACGCTCGGCGAATGGTTTAGAGCCAACAAACAGGTAGTCCAGCGCGCCAAGTTTATCCACCAGACAGCTTGGCAGCGCCTGATGTTGAATACTCACCGCACCGACCACTTCACCACGACGCAGACGTTCCTGGGTGCGCGTTTCATCTTCAACCTGCAGGTTCAGGCGAATCGGTGAATTGGCCAGTACCGGGGCCAGCGCCGGAAGTAACCACGTCGCCAGACTGTCGGCGTTCACCGCCAGCGAGAGCAGCAGTGGCGTCGAGCCGGTTTGTTCATCGCCCAACCACTCGTCTTCCAGCAGTTCAACCTGACGCAAAAGTGCCAGCAGTTTCTGCCCCTGTTCGGTAGGGCGTGGTGGTACGGTACGCACCAGCAGCGGTTGTCCGAACATATTCTCAAGCTGTTTTATGCGTTGTGAAACTGCGGATTGCGTGATGCACAGCTTTTGCGCCGCGCGCTCAAATCCCCGTTCACGAATAACCGCATCCAGTGCTTGTAGTGTTCTGTAGTCCGGACGTTTCATTGCTTTGACGCACTCCTGAAATTTTTGCTTGTTCTGCACTATGACACAAATTTAGGTTGGGTAAAGACGAAATCCGCCGCTTGCGAGCGGGTGTGGGGACATTTTTCTGCACAATGTTCTATAATGCGCATGAATTTTTCCACCATATTCACACCACAGGCGAAACGATCATGACGCAGGATGAACTGAAAAAAGCAGTAGGATGGGCGGCACTTCAGTATGTACAGCCCGGCACCATTGTGGGCGTAGGTACCGGTTCAACAGCCGCACACTTTATTGATGCGCTGGGCACAATGAAAGGTCAGATTGAAGGCGCAGTGTCAAGCTCGGACGCCTCGACCGAAAAACTCAAAAGCCTCGGTATCCACGTGTTCGATCTTAACGAGGTGGACAGCCTTGGCGTATACGTTGACGGCGCGGATGAAATCAACGGCCACATGCAGATGATCAAGGGCGGCGGTGCAGCGCTGACCCGTGAAAAAATCATTGCTTCGGTGGCGAAGAAATTTATCTGCATTGCCGATGCGTCCAAAGAAGTCGATATTCTTGGTAACTTCCCGCTGCCGGTGGAAGTGATCCCAATGGCGCGCAGCGCAGTCGCGCGTCAACTGGTGAAGTTGGGCGGCCGTCCTGAATACCGTCAGGGCGTGGTGACGGACAACGGTAACGTGATCCTCGATGTGCACGGCCTGGAGATCCTTGACGCTGTGGCCATGGAAAACGCCATCAATGCGATTCCGGGCGTAGTAACCGTAGGTCTGTTCGCCAATCGTGGTGCGGATGTGGCGCTGATTGGCACACCGGACGGCGTGAAAACTATCGTAAAATGATCTGACGGGAGCGTCTTCTCCCGTTAAAAAAATTTTGGCAGGGCAAATTTGGTGACTTGTGTCACGTTTATAATATTGTCCTGCCGATCCCTCCAAAGAAAAACTTATCGCCAGTATTTTCCTCTGACAATTCCCGCTGAATGACATTTCCTCAGCATGACGACGCAAACGTTCATATTGCCGCAATATTATTTTTTGATATGTTGAAGAGGAGGATGAAAATCCCACACACAACACATTAGTTTGAACAAAAAAGACAGGGTCGGGGAAATGGCAAAGGTATCACTGGAGAAAGAGAAGATTAAATTTCTGCTGGTTGAAGGCGTGCATCAAAAAGCACTCGAAAGCCTTCGTGCAGCAGGTTATACCAACATCGAGTTTCATAAAGGCGCTCTGGACACTGAACAGCTGAAAGAGTCCATCCGTGATGCCCACTTCATTGGCCTGCGATCCCGTACCCATCTGACTGAAGATGTGATTGACGCCGCAGAGAAACTGGTCGCGATTGGCTGCTTCTGTATCGGCACCAACCAGGTTGATCTGACCGCTGCGGCAAAGCGCGGGATCCCTGTGTTTAACGCGCCATTCTCTAACACGCGTTCTGTTGCCGAACTGGTGATTGGCGAACTGCTTCTACTGCTACGCGGTGTACCCGAAGCGAACGCCAAAGCGCACCGCGGCGTGTGGAATAAACTGGCTACCGGCTCGTTTGAAGCGCGTGGCAAGAAACTGGGGATTATCGGCTACGGCCACATTGGTACTCAGTTGGGCATTCTGGCGGAATCGCTGGGGATGCACGTCTACTTCTATGATATTGAAAATAAACTACCGCTGGGCAACGCCACGCAGGTACAGCATCTTTCCGACCTGCTGAATATGAGCGATGTGGTTAGCCTCCACGTGCCGGAAAATGCCTCCACCAAAAATCTGATGGGTGCGCATGAGATTGCGCTGATGAAACCAGGTGCACTGCTGATCAACGCCGCACGCGGTACGGTTGTCGATATTCCTGCGCTGTGTGATGCGCTGGCAACGAAACATCTGGCGGGAGCGGCCATCGACGTCTTCCCAACGGAGCCAGCTTCTAACAGCGATCCTTTCACCTCGCCGTTGTGTGATTTTGATAACGTGATCCTGACGCCGCATATTGGTGGTTCAACGCTGGAAGCGCAGGAAAACATCGGCCTTGAAGTAGCGGGTAAGCTGACGAAGTATTCCGACAACGGTTCTACGCTGTCTGCCGTGAACTTCCCGGAAGTATCGCTGCCGCTGCATGGTGGTCGTCGTCTGATGCACATTCACGAAAACCGTCCCGGCGTACTGACGGCGCTGAACCAGATTTTTGCCGAGCAGGGCGTCAACATTGCCGCGCAGTATCTGCAGACTTCCGCACAGGTAGGTTACGTGGTTATTGATATTGAAGCGGATGAAGATGTGGCGGAGAAAGCGTTGCTGGCGATGAAAGCTCTTCCGGGAACCATTCGCGCTCGTCTGCTGTACTGATTTCCTTTTAACGGGCAGGCTGCTGGCCTGCCCATCTTTCCTCTGATTATCCTGCCTTACTATCTCTTTGTGTAACGCATACATTCCGTTTTCGAGCCTTGCCGCAATTTGTAATTAAAGGCTGCGCTCTGCGTTGTACATCAATAAAAGGAATTTACGCCAGGGGCTCAGCATCGTGCTGAAACGGGAAAGCCCCTACCGAAGCAGGGGCTTTAAAAAGGAAAGGGACGATGATGAGATACGTCATCATGCTGCTGATCCTGTTAATCATCGCTTCGCCAGCATATTAACAGAGAGTACGCAGGAGGGAGGTTCGCCTCCCTCACCCTTCACCGAGAAAGCTAGTTTAAAAAAACGGCGCTGTCAATCGACAAAAAAGCTACCATTCCCATACTTTTGATGGCGTCACCACCGCAGGCAGCGGGATATCCCATTCTTCAACAGGCAGCTTTTCTACTCGCTGACAATCGTGCGCGTAGCCTACGGGCTGGATCTTATGCTGCTGCCAGTTTTGTAGCGTGCGGTCATAAAATCCGCCGCCCATGCCCAGGCGTTGCCCATATTCATCAAACGCCACTAACGGCGTAATCAGTACATCCAGCCGTGACAGCGGTAATACGTCACGTACATCAAGTCGTGGTTCCTGGATCTTTAAGCGATTGGTTACCAGGTCGCTATGCGGATGATAGTGCAGGAACAGCAAATTACCGGCGCTGAAGGGATGAAGAACCGGAAGATAAACGCGCTTGCCCGCTCGCCACAGCTGATCTATTAGCGGCTGGGTATCGAGTTCGCCATCGAACGAGAGGAATACTGCCACCGTATGAGCGAGTACAACAGGGGGAAAGCTGAGCATTCGGGTCGCGGCCTGCTGACCGTACTGATGCTGCTGCTCAGAGGTAAGCGCACGTCGACGCTGACGAATCAGTTGACGAATTTCTTGCCGGGATAAAGGGAGTTCAGAAAGTAGTGTCATGGCTGTTGCCAGGTAGAAGGGAATCTCCGAGATGCCGCCGCAGGCTGTAACCCTTGAACCCTTGGTTCAAGGTGAATGCGTCGTCACAGTTTTAAGGCTTCTCGGACGAGCCGAGCATGCTCACCAACCGTGGAGCGCCACATTCTTGTGGTATGAAATATCGGCTCAGGGGACTGGCCCGCTTGCAAACATCTCAGAGAAATTTTGTCTTCACGGTCACTCTACCACAGTAAACCGAAAAGTGTTATTCAAAGTTTTGGCCCGTTTTTTCGGTTATGCGACCCTGATCAAGCAACGCTTGTTCGATGGTCTGTTGTAGCATCCGAATACGTTGTTCCATGCTCGCCGCGTACTCACGCGTCTTCGCTTTTTCCTGAGTTAATTCATAGCTGATGTTCAACGCGGCGATGAAAACCAACTGCTCAGTATTTGTGACTCTAGTGCGAACTTTCAGATCTTGCAATCGCTGATTCAGATCGTCCGCAGCCTGATTCAACGCATCCCTTTGTTCAGGCGGGCAATTCACTCGCAGTGAACGGCCAAATATTTGGATATCGACGGGTTGTGCAGACATGCCACCTTCCTGCTGATTGACTGCGCTGCCTTCGTCTCCAGACCGTGGGTCCGCGAAGGGGCGACACTATAGCTACCCTGGTATCAAGATACAAGCCCTTTTCTGGTTCACCAGGGTCCAAAGTGGTAGCATATCATGAATATCCTCCCTTTGATGACGAATGCTTATGTCTATACAGAACGAAATGCCTGGTTACAACGAAGTTAGCCAGTTTTTGAACCAACAAGGGGCCGGATTGACCCCCGCCGAAATGCACGGTTTGATCAGCGGGATGATTTGCGGTGGCAACAACGACAGCTCATGGCAGCCGCTGTTGCACGACCTGACGAACGAAGGTCTGGCCTTCGGTCACGAGCTGGCTCAGGCGCTGCTGAAAATGCACTCTGCCACCAGCGATGCGCTGGAAGATGATGGCTTCCTTTTTCAGCTTTATCTGCCTGAAGGCGATGACGTTAGCGTGTTTGATCGCGCCGATGCGCTGGCGGGGTGGGTTAACCACTTTTTGCTGGGCCTCGGTGTGACACAACCGAAGCTCGACAAGGTGACAGGTGAAACCGGGGAAGCGATTGACGACCTGCGCAATATCGCTCAGTTGGGATATGACGAAGACGAAGATCAGGAAGAGCTGGAAATGTCGCTCGAAGAGATCATCGAATACGTGCGCGTAGCCGCCTTGCTGTGCCATGACACGTTTACGCGTCAGCAGCCGACCGCGCCTGAAGTCCGTAAACCGACTCTGCATTAAGAACAAAACGCCAAGGAGAGTGTGATGAGCGAAATATCTCAGCTAGAATTCCAGCGCCGCCGCCAGGCTTTACTGGCACAAATGCAGCCCGGCAGCGCCGCGCTGATTTTTGCCGCGCCTGAAGCGACGCGCAGCGCGGACAGTGAATACCCGTACCGCCAAAGCAGTGATTTCTGGTACTTCACCGGTTTTAACGAACCTGAAGCCGTGCTGGTGCTGATTAAAAGCGATGACACTCATAACCATAGCGTTTTGTTCAATCGGGTTCGCGATCTGACGGCGGAAATCTGGTTTGGCCGCCGTCTTGGCCAGGATGCCGCACCGGCAAAACTCGGCGTTGACCGGGCGCTGGCTTTCAGCGAAATCAACCAACAGCTGCACCTTTTACTCAATGGCCTGGACGCGGTGTATCACGCACAGGGCGAATATGCCTGGGCAGACGAGATTGTCTGTACGGCGCTGGATAAACTGCGTAAAGGTTCCAGACAAAATCTGCACGCGCCCGCCGCGATCATCGACTGGCGTCCTATGGTGCATGAAATGCGCCTGTTCAAATCAGCGGAAGAAATAGCGGTCATGCGCCGTGCCGGAGAGATCACCGCGCTGGCGCATACCCGAGCGATGGAAAAATGCCGTCCGGGGATGTTTGAGTACCAGTTGGAAGGGGAAATTCATCACGAATTTACCCGCCACGGCGCGCGTTACCCATCCTATAACACCATCGTTGGCAGCGGTGCAAACGGCTGTATCCTGCATTACACCGAAAATGAAAGTGAAATGCGCGATGGCGATCTTGTGCTGATTGATGCCGGATGCGAATACAAAGGCTATGCGGGCGACATTACGCGTACCTTCCCGGTAAATGGTAAATTTACCCCAGCACAGCGTGAAATCTACGATATCGTACTGGAATCCTTAGAGACCAGCCTGCGCCTGTATCGTCCCGGGACGTCCATCCAGGAAGTCACCAGCGAAGTAGTGCGTATCATGATTACGGGTCTGGTGAGGCTTGGCATTCTGCACGGCGAGGTCGATCAACTGATTACCGAAAATGCGCATCGCCCATTCTTTATGCATGGTCTTAGCCACTGGCTGGGTCTGGATGTCCATGACGTTGGCGTTTATGGTCAGGATCGTTCGCGTATTCTGGAGCCGGGAATGGTGCTCACGGTTGAACCGGGGCTCTATATCGCGCCCGACGCCGATGTACCGCCTGCCTACCGTGGTATCGGCATTCGAATTGAAGATGACATCCTTATTACCGAAGACGGTAATGAAAATCTGACCGCCAGCGTGGTGAAGAAGGCGGATGACATTGAAGCTCTGATGGCTACGGCGCGACTGCAATGAGCGTGATTATCGTCGGTGGTGGTATGGTTGGTGCGACGCTGGCGTTGGCTATTTCCGAGCTTAGCCATGGGACGCTGCCGGTTCATCTGATAGAAGCGAGCGCGCCTGACAATGATCGCCATCCCGGGTTTGATGCCCGGGCGATCGCGCTGGCGGCAGGGACCTGCCAACAGCTGGCGCGAATTGGCATATGGCAGGCGATTGCCGATTGCGCAACGGCGATCAAAACCGTTCACGTCAGCGATCGTGGCCATGCCGGATTTGTAACGCTGGATGCGCAGGAATACCATATTTCAGCGCTCGGTCAGGTGGTAGAACTGCATGATGTGGGGCTACGTCTGTTTGCGCTGCTGCGTAAAGCGCCGGGCGTCACGCTGCACTGCCCCGACCGCGTAGCCAGCGTGTCACGCACGCAGGAGCGCGTAGAAGTTACGCTGGAAAATGGCGAAATGATCGATGGTCGCCTGCTGGTGGCCGCCGACGGTACGCGCTCCGCACTGGCTACCGCCTGCGGCGTTGACTGGCTGCAACAGCCCTATGAGCAACTGGCGGTAATTGCCAACGTCACGACCTCCGTTGCGCACGAGGGTCGAGCGTTTGAACGCTTCACGCAATATGGCCCGCTGGCAATGCTGCCGATGTCTGACGGTCGCTGCTCGCTGGTGTGGTGCCATCCGCTGGAGCAGCGTGATGAGATTATGGCCTGGTCCGACGAACGTTTTTGCCGTGAACTACAAACCGCTTTTGGCTGGCGACTGGGACGTATTACCCATGCTGGTAAACGCAGCGCCTATCCACTTTCGTTAACCTCGGCGCAAAAAGCGATTACCCATCGTACCGTGCTGGTAGGGAACGCAGCCCAGACGCTGCATCCCATTGCCGGACAAGGTTTCAACCTTGGTCTGCGTGATGTGATGAGCCTGGCTGAAACGTTGGCCCAGGCGCAGAACAGCGCGGAAGATGTCGGTGATTATGCGGTGCTGGCACGCTATCAGCAGCGCCGCGAACGCGATCGCGAAACGACGATTGGCGTGACCAACAATTTGGTGTATCTGTTTGCCAATCGCTGGGCTCCGCTGGTCGTTGGGCGTAATGCCGGGCTGATGGCGATGGAATTATTCACACCCGCGCGCGATGCGTTGGCGGAGCGAACCCTCGGTTGGGTTGCGCGATAAATATGACCTGTAGGCCGGATAAGGCAACGCCGCCATCCGGCAAGGGTCTCCGCAAAAATGCCTGATGGCGCTGCGCTTATCAGGCCTACGGATTACAGGTTTCGAGGTATAAACAGTGCAAAGTGTTGATGTAGCAATTGTGGGTGGCGGCATGGTGGGGCTGGCGGTTGCCTGCGGCTTGCTGGGCAGCGGGTTGCGCGTTGCGGTGTTGGAACAACATGTTCCGCAGCCTTTGGCGGCGGATGCACCTCCTCAGCTTCGCGTATCGGCTATTAATGCCGCCAGCGAAAAACTGCTGACCCGTCTTGGCGTCTGGTCCGATATTGTCGCCCGTCGCGCTTGCTGCTACCACGGCATGGAAGTCTGGGACAAAGACAGCTTTGGACGAATTGCGTTTGATGACCAGAGTATGGGTTACAGTCATTTGGGGCATATCGTCGAAAACTCGGTGATTCACTACGCACTGTGGCAAAAAGCGCAGCGTTCAGCGGATATCGCGCTGATGGCACCGGCTGAGTTACAGCAGGTGGCCTGGGGAGAAAACGAGGCGTTCCTGACGCTGAAAGATGGCTCTATGCTGACCGCTCGCCTGGTCGTCGGTGCTGACGGTGCAAACTCGTGGCTGCGCAACAAAGCGGATATTCCGCTGACGTTCTGGGATTACCGTCATCATGCGCTGGTAGCGACTGTCCGTACGCAGGAAGCCCACGGCGCGGTTGCGCGTCAGGTGTTTCACGGTGAGGGGATCCTGGCATTTCTGCCGCTCAGTGACCCGAACCTGTGCTCTATTGTCTGGTCGCTCTCGCCGCAGGATGCTGAACGTATGCAGCAGGTAAGTGTAGACGAATTCAATCAGGCGCTGAATATCGCTTTTGATAATCGCCTGGGGTTATGCCAGCTTGAAAGCGAACGCCAGACGTTTCCGCTGACTGGACGCTATGCTCGTCAGTTTGCCGCCCATCGTATGGCCCTTGTGGGTGATGCGGCGCATACCATTCATCCGCTGGCAGGACAGGGCGTGAACCTCGGTTTTATGGATGCGGCGGAGTTGATTGATGAACTTAAGCGCCTGCAACGCCAGGGGAAAGACATCGGTCAGTACCTCTATCTGCGCCGTTATGAGCGTAGCCGTAAGCACAGTGCTGCGCTGATGCTGGCTGGAATGCAAGGGTTCCGTGAACTGTTTGCCGGGGAAAATCCGGCGAAGAAATTACTGCGTGATATTGGTCTGAAACTGGCCGATACCCTGCCAGGCGTAAAACCACAGCTCATCCGCCAGGCGATGGGACTGAACGATCTTCCTGAGTGGTTGCGCTAGCGTCCGTAAGGACAATCTTAAGAGTTTGAGACCCGTCACACTTTCCTCTCCCGGCCTGCGCGCCGGGATGCTTCTCTCATTTGAAATAATCTAATTCCACGCCTTTTTTCGCATTAGTTTTTTTTATATTACGTTTTTTTCATAACGCCATTTTTGACATTTTTTCCACATTTAATGTTGGTTGATGCGGCTAATTTCAGCTTGTCTTTATTTGTTATTCTGATTTGTTGCCATAGTTCTGGATTTTTATTCTGTCGACGATCTGGCTGTTTTTGGTCATAAGCTAATGTGATGGTTAATTTTGCCTTATGGTTTAGCGTCTGTTTCGGTGGTAAGTTCAGGACAAAGAGAACGTTTGCGTCGCAGCCCCTGGAGCGGCTGTGGTGCTGGGTTTCGTGGCGAAGATTTCACCACGAAAGAGTTGATAGCCCCGCTTATTCAACGAGGAAAAGATGGCTCAACAGACTCCTTTGTACGAACAACACACGCTATGTGGCGCGCGCATGGTCGATTTCCATGGCTGGATGATGCCACTGCATTACGGTTCTCAGCTCGATGAGCACCATGCTGTCCGCACCGATGCCGGTATGTTTGATGTGTCGCATATGACCATCGTCGACCTGCGCGGCAGCCGCACCCGGGAGTTCTTGCGTTATCTGCTGGCAAACGACGTCGCGAAGCTAACGAAGACGGGTAAAGCCCTTTACTCCGGCATGCTCAATGCGTCGGGCGGCGTGATAGATGACCTGATTGTCTATTACTTCACTGAAGATTTCTTCCGCCTCGTTGTAAACTCCGCCACCCGTGAAAAAGACCTCTCCTGGATTACCCAACACGCTGAACCTTACGCCATTGACATCACTGTTCGTGATGACCTGTCACTGATCGCGGTGCAGGGACCAAACGCGCAGGCAAAAGCTGCCACCCTGTTTACTGACGAACAACGCCATGCTGTTGAAGGTATGAAACCGTTCTTCGGCGTTCAGGCGGGTGATTTATTTATCGCGACCACGGGTTATACCGGCGAAGCGGGATATGAAATTGCCATGCCGAATGAAAAGGCGGCAGATTTCTGGCATGCGCTGGTACAAGCAGGCGTTAAACCTTGTGGTCTGGGGGCGCGTGACACGCTGCGTCTGGAAGCAGGCATGAACCTGTACGGTCAGGAGATGGACGAAGGCATTTCGCCGCTGGCGGCCAACATGGGCTGGACTATAGCGTGGGAACCGACCGATCGCGACTTTATCGGTCGGGATGCGCTGGAAATGCAGCGTGAAAAAGGCCACGAACAGCTGGTCGGGCTGGTAATGACTGAGAAAGGCGTGCTGCGTAATGAACTGCCGGTGCGTTTCACCGATGCTTCCGGCAACCAGCAGGAAGGAATTATCACCAGCGGGACATTCTCCCCAACCCTGGGTTACAGCATCGCGCTGGCACGTGTCCCGGAGGGCATCGGTGAGACCGCGATCGTCCAGATCCGTAACCGCGAAATGCCTGTAAAAGTGACTAAACCTGTTTTTGTGCGTAACGGCAAAGCCGTCGCGTAATTCATCCTTTTTTGGAGATTGATTGATGAGCAACGTACCTGCAGAACTGAAATACAGCAAAGAACACGAATGGCTGCGCAAAGAAGCTGACGGCTCTTACACCGTGGGTATCACCGAACACGCTCAGGAGCTGTTAGGTGACATGGTTTTCGTTGACCTGCCAGAAGTTGGCTCAACCGTTAGCGCGGGCGATGACTGCGCCGTTGCGGAGTCCGTAAAAGCGGCCTCCGATATCTATGCGCCAGTAGGCGGTGAGATTGTGGCGGTTAACGACGCGCTCAGCGACTCCCCGGAACTGGTCAACAGCGAGCCGTATGCGGGCGGCTGGATTTTCAAAATCAAAGCCAGCGATGAAAGCGAAATTGAATCGCTGCTGGATGCGACCGCATATGAAGCATTGTTAGAAGACGAGTAAATACGCTTTTGCCGGATGGCGCTGCGCTTATCCGGCCTACAAAGCATGCGTAGGCCCGGTAAGCGCTAGCGCTGCCGGACTCGTAAACAGAGACAATCACGATTCACTGCACGTTTCAGGAACCATCGCCCATGACACAGACGTTAAGCCAGCTTGAAAACAGCGGCGCTTTCATTGAACGCCACATCGGACCGGACGCCGCACAGCAGCAAGAGATGCTGCATGCGGTTGGCGCCGAGTCGTTAAATGCGCTGATCGGCCAGATTGTGCCGAAAGACATTCAGCTCGCAACCCCGCCACAGGTGGGTGAGGCGGCGACCGAATACGCTGCGCTGGCTGAATTAAAAGCCATCGCCGGGCGTAACAAGCGCTTCACGTCCTACATTGGCATGGGCTACACCGCCGTGCAGTTGCCACCGGTTATCCTGCGCAACATGCTGGAAAACCCGGGCTGGTACACTGCGTACACGCCGTATCAGCCAGAAGTTTCTCAGGGTCGCCTGGAAGCGCTGCTCAACTTCCAGCAGGTGACGCTGGATCTGACCGGCCTGGACATGGCCTCCGCTTCTCTGCTGGATGAAGCTACCGCTGCTGCTGAAGCCATGGCGATGGCAAAACGCGTCAGCAAACTGAAAAACGCCAACCGCTTCTTTGTGGCCGCTGATGTTCATCCGCAAACGCTGGATGTTGTGCGTACTCGTGCACAAACCTTTGGTTTTGACGTCATTGTTGATGACGCGGCGAAAGCACTGGATCACCAGGATGTGTTTGGTGTGCTGTTGCAGCAGGTTGGCACCACCGGTGAAGTGCATGACTACAGCAAACTGATTACCGAGCTGAAATCCCGTAAAGTTGTGGTCAGTGTCGCGGCTGATTTTATGGCGCTGGTTCTGCTGACCGCTCCGGGTAAACAGGGCGCAGACATTGTGTTCGGCTCTGCGCAGCGTTTCGGCGTACCGATGGGCTACGGCGGTCCGCATGCCGCGTTCTTTGCCGCTAAAGATGAATTCAAACGCTCTATGCCTGGCCGTATTATCGGCGTATCGAAAGATGCGGCGGGCAATACCGCACTGCGTATGGCGATGCAGACTCGTGAGCAGCATATCCGCCGCGAGAAAGCGAACTCCAACATTTGTACCTCGCAGGTCCTGCTGGCGAATATCGCCAGTCTGTATGCCGTTTATCATGGCCCGGTTGGCCTGAAACGCATTGCTAATCGCATCCACCGCCTGACTGATATCCTGGCAGCCGGTCTGCAACAGAAAGGATTGAAGCTGCGTCATGCGCACTACTTCGACACCCTGTGTGTTGAAGTTGCCGATAAGGCCGCAGTACTGGCGCGGGCCGAAGCGGCAGAAATCAACCTGCGTAGCGACATCCATAACGCGGTAGGTATTACCCTCGATGAAACCACCACCCGCGAAAATGTGGTGCAGTTGTTCAATGTTCTGCTGGGCGACAGTCACGCTCTGAACATCGATACGCTGGATAAAGACGTGGCGCTCGACAGCCGTTCTATTCAGGAAAGCATGCTGCGTGACGATGCGATCCTCAGCCATCCGGTGTTCAACCGCTATCACAGCGAAACCGAGATGATGCGCTACATGCACTCGCTGGAGCGTAAAGATCTGGCGCTGAACCAGGCGATGATCCCGCTGGGCTCCTGCACCATGAAGCTCAACGCCGCTGCCGAGATGATCCCTATCACCTGGCCGGAATTTGCCGAACTGCACCCGTTCTGCCCACCTGAGCAAGCGGAAGGTTATCACCAGATGATCGGCCAACTTTCCGAGTGGCTGGTAAAACTGACCGGTTATGACGCAGTCTGCATGCAGCCGAACTCCGGTGCGCAGGGTGAGTATGCGGGGCTGCTGGCGATTCGCCATTATCACCAAAGCCGTAACGAAGGCCATCGTGATATCTGCCTGATCCCGGCGTCCGCCCACGGTACTAACCCGGCTTCCGCACAAATGGCGGGGATGCAGGTGGTGGTAGTCGCCTGTGATAAGAATGGCAACATCGACCTGGACGATCTGCGTGCAAAAGCAGAACAACGTGCCGACAACCTCTCTTGCATCATGGTGACCTACCCATCCACCCACGGCGTGTATGAAGAAACGATCCGTGAAGTGTGCGACGTTGTGCACCAGTTTGGCGGTCAGGTTTACCTTGATGGCGCGAACATGAACGCTCAGGTTGGGATCACTACGCCGGGCTTTATCGGCGCGGATGTCTCGCACCTCAACCTGCATAAAACATTCTGCATTCCGCACGGCGGCGGCGGCCCGGGCATGGGACCGATCGGCGTGAAATCGCATCTGGCACCGTTCGTTCCGGGTCACAGTGTGGTACAGATTGAAGGGATGCTCACCCGTCAGGGCGCAGTTTCTGCCGCTCCGTTCGGTAGCGCATCTATTCTGCCAATCAGCTGGATGTACATCCGTATGATGGGCGCAGAAGGTCTGAAGCAGGCAAGCCAGGTAGCTATTCTGAATGCCAACTACATTGCCAGCCGTCTGAAAGATGCCTATCCGGTGCTGTATACCGGTCGTGATGGTCGCGTGGCGCATGAATGTATTCTCGACATTCGCCCACTGAAAGAAGAAACCGGCATCAGCGAACTGGATATTGCCAAGCGTCTGATTGACTACGGTTTCCATGCGCCGACCATGTCGTTCCCGGTAGCGGGTACGCTGATGGTTGAACCGACCGAATCGGAAAGCAAAGTGGAACTGGATCGCTTTATCAATGCGATGCTGGCCATCCGCGCTGAGATCGATCGCGTGAAAGCCGGTGAATGGTCACTGGAAGATAACCCGCTGGTTAACTCACCGCACACGCAAAACGAGCTGGTGGCGGAGTGGAACCACGGTTATAGCCGCGAAATCGCCGTCTTCCCGGCGGGTGTGGCGAACAAATACTGGCCAACCGTGAAACGCCTTGATGACGTTTACGGTGACCGTAACCTGTTCTGCTCCTGCGTACCGATGAGCGAATATCAGTAATCTGCTGATTCAACTATCTTTTAAAGGCGCTTCGGCGCCTTTATTTTTTGGGAGAAACGTTATGGCAATCGCATTGGTGACGGGCGGCAGTCGTGGCATTGGTCGGGCAACCGCGCTGCAACTGGCGCAAGAGGGCTACACGGTCGCGGTGAACTTTCATCACAACATTCGTGCGGCAACGGAGGTGGTGAACAGCATCGTCGCTGCAGGCGGGAAGGCGTTTGCTTTGCGGGCAGATATCAGCGATGAAAGCCAGGTGGTAGCAATGTTTGAGTCTATTGACCGTGAAGGCGAGCCGCTGACTGCCCTGGTGAATAATGCCGGGATTTTGTTTGAACAGAGCACGGTGGAAAGCCTAACCGCCGAAAGAATTAATCGCGTTCTGGCGACTAATGTTACCGGCTATTTTCTGTGCTGTCGCGAAGCAGTAAAACGGATGTCATTCAAGCACGGGGGGCAAGGTGGGGCGATTGTTAATGTTTCTTCAGCGGCCTCACGGCTTGGCGCACCTTTCGAATATGTTGATTATGCCGCATCGAAAGGGGCTGTGGACACGCTCACCACCGGCCTGGCGCTGGAGGTTGCGGCACAAGGGATCCGCGTAAACTGCGTGCGACCTGGTCTGATCTACACTGAAATGCATGCGTCAGGCGGCGAGCCGGGAAGAGTCGATCGCGTGAAATCACTGTTACCTATGCAGCGCGGCGGACAGCCGGAGGAGGTCGCGCAGGCGATTATCTGGCTGTTGAGCGAGAAAGCGTCTTACGTGACGGGGAGTTTTCTGGAACTGGCTGGCGGAAGGTAATGAGTTGTTTGCCGGATGGCGGCGTAAACGCCTGATCCGGCCTACAGATGAAGTCTCCGTAGGCCGGATCAGCGCAGCGCCATCCGGCAAAAAATCACAGATTCTCGCCGTTGCTGGCAATCACCGCTTTATACCACTCAAAACTCTTCTTACGCGAACGCGACATATCGCCGGTGCCGTCGTCGTGTTTGTTTACGTAGATAAAGCCATACCGTTTGCTGTACTGGCCAGTGGTGAATGACACGCAGTCGATGCAGCCCCACGGCGTGTAGCCCATCAGATCTACGCCATCATAGGTCACCGCTTTCATCATCTCTTCGACATGAGCACGCAGATAATCGATGCGATAGTCGTCGTTGATGCTGCCGTCTTCTTCCACTTTGTCGTAAGCGCCAAACCCGTTTTCAACGATAAACAGCGGCTTCTGGTAGCGTTCATACAGCTCACATAAAGCATAGCGCAGACCGACGGGATCAATCTGCCAGCCCCAGTCGGATGCTTTTACGTGCGGGTTCGGTACGCTGCCCTCAAAACCAGAAATGGCATCGCCGCTGCCGCCTTCCGCTTTTACCGCGTTGGTCATGTAGTAACTGAATCCGAGATAGTCACAGGTGCCTTCACGCAGGATTTGCTCATCGCCGGCCTCCATTCGGATGTTGAATTCGCGGCGTTCCCACTCGTTCAGTACATATGATGGATAGTAGCCGCGCAGCTGAACGTCAGTGAAAACGTAGCGCTCACGCATCGATTCCTGCGCGAACATCACATCTTCAGGCTTACAGGAGAACGGGTACAGTGGCACCATCGCCAGCATGCAGCCGACTTTCATTTCCGGGTTGATGCGACGTGCCGCCTTTACCGCCAGCGCGCTGGCGACAAACTGGTGATGCAACACCTGGTACATAGTCTCTTCAGGGTTTTCATGCCCGGTATACACCACGCCGGAGCAGCAATAACCAAACAGCGGTGCGCGCCAGTTACGCTGGTTGTTGATCTCATTGAAGGTCATCCAGTATTTGACCTTGTGCTTATAGCGCTCAAAAACGACTTCAGCAAAACGGACAAAGAAATCGACGACTTTACGATTGGTCCAGCTACCGTACTGTTGAACCAGGTGCAGCGGCATTTCAAAGTGGGAAAGGGTGATGACTGGTTCAATGTTGTACTTCAGCAGTTCATCGAACATGTCGTCGTAGAACTTTAGCCCTTCTTCATTCGGTTGGGTTTCGTCCCCTTTGGGGAAGATACGGGTCCAGGCGATTGAGGTACGGAAGCATTTGAATCCCATCTCGGCAAACAGCTTGATGTCTTCTTTGTAATGACTGTAAAAATCGACAGCTTCGTGGTTGGGGTAGTACTTACCGGACTCAACTTCCTGAGTGATTTCTCGCGGAACGCCGTGTGCCCCACCGGTCAGGACGTCGCAAATGCTGGGGCCTTTGCCACCTTTGTTCCAGCCGCCTTCAACCTGATGCGCCGCCACCGCGCCGCCCCATAAAAAATCGTTTGGTAAGGTAAGTTTTTTCATCTGCGCTCAGTCTCAAATTAATACAATCTGATTTTGAGTCTAACAAAGGAAAGATAAATGTCACTATATAACAAAATAGCGTAAATGTGATTTGTTACATCAAAAAAACAGGTTGTTTTTTTACGCTATTCTTTTCGCCAGCTTGCGGCCGAGTGATTCCAGAATATAAATAACAGGGATTTGCGTGGTAATATCATAGACCCCCGCTATGCGGGTTTGCGGTACGTGCCAGGAGAGGTTAAAGTCGGCCAGCTTCGCCAGACGAGAGTGTTCATGGCTGGTGACCGACAGAACCTTACAGTTGTGCAGGCTGAACTGACTGGCAAAGCGCAGGATCTCTTCTGTTTCACCAGAAACGGAAAGCACGATCGCCAGCGCGTTCCTGGCCATATCGTTGGTTACCGGGAAATAAGGATCATCAATGTGATTACTGAATTTACCGACGTTTGAGAAAAAACGTGCGCCATATTTCGCCAGCGCTCCAGACGTTCCCGCTCCGACGAATATAATACGTTCGGACGATAATATAATATCAACAGCCTGATCGAGCAGTTTATCGAACTCGTCGTTATTGACGCCTTTAAAGAAACTGATAATTTCGCTGGCACCGAAATTAGCCTGTTGCGGTTCATTCTGCTCTAAATATAATTTGAAGCGCACGCGAAATTCTGAGTAACCTTCACATTTAAGCTTGCGGCAAAAGCGCAGTACGGTGGTAGTGGAAACGCCCACGGCATCAGCCAGTTCGCGAATGGTCATGTACATGACTTTGTCACGGTTTTTGATGACATAGTTGTAGACCAGCATCTCAAGATTGTTGAGACTGGCGATGGCAGCGTGGGAGAACATACTCACAATGGCAAAACTCACTCATCAGACTTCATCTACAGGGAATAATAACATGCAGCCAAATGACATCACTTTTTTTCAGCGTTTCCAGGATGACATTCTGGCCGGACGCAAAACCATCACCATTCGTGACGAGTCCGAATCACACTTCAAAGCCGGGGACATTCTGCGGGTCGGACGCTTTGAAGATGAGGGTTACTTCTGCACGATTGAGGTTGTTGGTACCTCAACCGTCACGCTGGATACGCTAACGGATAAACATGCCCAGCAGGAAAACATGACGCTTGAAGAACTTAAACAGGTGATTGCCGAGATTTACCCGGATCAAACGCAATTTTATGTGATTGATTTTAAATGCCTTTAACTTTACAGGTACAGCTGTTAGCTGAAATGTAAAATATAATTATATGATTTTAATTAATTATTTTATTTTTGATAAATATTTTAGCTAACAGGTGTTCACTGGAACTATTCTCAGTTACGCTAGAGACGCAATAACGAAAGTGTTCGTTTCTGGGGAGTAACTTATGGTTCAGAAGCCATTAATCGCGCAGGGATATTCGCTGGCAGAGGAAATAGCCAACAGCATCAGCCATGGTATCGGGTTGGTGTTTGGGATTGTCGGACTGGTGCTGTTGCTGGTTCAGGCAGTGGATACCAACGCCAGCGCTATGGCCATTACCAGCTATAGCCTGTACGGCGGCAGCATGATCCTGCTGTTCCTTGCCTCAACCTTGTATCATGCGATCCCCCATCAGAGAGCGAAAATCTGGCTGAAAAAATTCGACCATTGCGCGATTTATCTGCTGATTGCCGGGACCTACACGCCGTTTCTGCTGGTGGGGCTGGATTCGCCGCTGGCACGCGGACTGATGATTGTTATCTGGAGCCTGGCGCTAATCGGTATTTTATTCAAACTGACTATTGCGCACCGCTTTAAGGTTCTGTCGCTGGTAACCTACCTGACAATGGGCTGGCTATCGCTGATTGTGGTGTATCAACTGGCGGTTAAACTGGCGGCGGGTGGTGTGACGTTGCTGGCCGTTGGCGGCGTCGTGTATTCGCTGGGCGTAATTTTCTACGTCTGTAAGCGCATTCCCTACAACCACGCGATCTGGCATGGATTTGTGCTGGGTGGCAGCGTTTGCCACTTCCTGGCGATTTATTTGTATGTTGGACAGGCGTAACCCTTGATGCCGGATGGCGGCTAACGCCTTATCCGGCCTACAAAATGTGCCTGTAGGCCGGATAAGCGTAGCGCTATCCGGCGTTAATCTTTTACTCTTCCAGTGAATACGGCAGCGGCACAATATGCAGCGTTTTCGCATCATCACGCACGCGGAACACGCTGTCTGCTTCCATATCGTTATTCATCACGACCTGTACTAACACCTGACCATCGGCCAGCTGCACGGCAGCAAGAACGGTACCGGTACGACGCCAGTTCTCACCCATTTTTAGTTCCAGATCTTCACCCGCTTCTGGTACCCGGCTGGCAGTACCCGCCAGGGTCCACATTGCGCGCTTATTGGCACCGCGAAATTTTGCGCGGGCAACCATTTCCTGGCCGGTGTAACAGCCTTTTTTGAAGCTAATACCCCCCAGAGCCTGAAGGTTAGTGGCCTGAGGAATAAACTGACCGCTGTTGGCGGTGTCGATCACCGGGATACCTGCTTCGATATCCAGCGCCAGCCACTGTTGGCTGTTATTTAACTCAGCTTCACCACGCAGTTTCTCTGTAATCATCTCAGCTGTTGCGACATCAACGATCAGCAGGAAGCGTTCAGATGGATGCTCGAACCACAGAAGGGTGGAAGCGCCGTGGGTAACGACCTGCTTATCGCTGGTTGGCAGTTCGCTAAAGAGATTAGCTAGTGCAGCACGCGCCTGGAAGCCCGCCACGCCCAGCAGGACACGCTCGTCATCCGGGGCAATCACGACCTTCGAGAAGACGGCGTATTTTTTCAGTTCGGTCAATTGGGCATCACGCAGGCTACGGCGTTCAAGCCAGGCAAAACCATCAGCCTGACGGAAGAGGCGCAGGTTGCTCCACATTTTACCTTTGGCATCGCAGTGAGCTGCCAGCAGGTGTTGCTGTTCGGTCATCTGGCTGACATCAGCGGTGACCTGGCCCTGGATGTACTTTTCACTGTCGACACCGGTAATGATGGCGAGAGCCCAGTCGTCGAGCGTCATTAGCGTCAGAGGCAAACGTGCCGACGCAAACGGCTGGCGAGGAGGAAACGATGTAAAAGCCATAATAATGTCCTGATTTGCT
Source organism: Citrobacter sp. C6_1 (assembly GCF_014596835.2). Taxonomy (NCBI): domain Bacteria; kingdom Pseudomonadati; phylum Pseudomonadota; class Gammaproteobacteria; order Enterobacterales; family Enterobacteriaceae; genus Citrobacter; species Citrobacter sp. C6_1. The sequence continues at coordinate 805,898 of NZ_CP115031.1, forward strand.
TAACGCGGTAATAATGACTAATGGTAAAAGAGCTATGGGCTATTGCAAGCGGTTTAAACATCCTGTTTGTGCCTTATATTAAGCTTTGCGAGGAGACATCCAAAAAAGTGAACCCTTTGACTTAATGTGGTTTTATTTAGCGATCGCGCTTCCGTTTACTGATATTCCCGTAAAAGAGCGTGAAAAACACGTTACAATAGCCGGATACTTCGTTTTCGCGAGACAGGGAAAAGAACATGGATATTAACAACAAAGCACGTATTCATTGGGCATGCCGCCGCGGTATGCGTGAACTGGATATCTCTATCATGCCGTTTTTCGAACATGAGTATGACAACTTAAGTGACGAAGAAAAACGCATCTTTATCCGCCTGCTGGAATGTGATGATCCAGACTTATTTAACTGGTTGATGAATCATGGGAAACCGGCTGATGAGCAGCTGGAGCAGATGGTGCGACTCATCCAGACACGGAATCGGGAACGTGGTCCAGTGGCAATCTGATTTACGCGTTTCATGGCGCGCACAGTGGCTCTCTCTGCTCATTCATGGGCTGGTTGCGGTATTCATTTTATTGATGCCCTGGCCATTGAGCTACACCCCATTATGGTTGGTTCTGCTCTCTCTGGTGGTGTTTGATAGCGTACGCAGTCAGCGTCGCATTAACGCTTGTCAGGGAGATATTAGACTGTTAATGGACGGTCGCCTGCGCTGGCAGGGGCAGGAGTGGTCTATCGTTTGTACACCCTGGATGATTAAAACGGGCATGATGCTGCGTTTGCGTTCCGATGCGGGAAAACGTCAGCATTTGTGGCTGGCAGCGGACAGCATGGATGACGCAGAGTGGCGGGATTTGCGGCGGTTAATGCTGCAACAGGCGAAGCAGGGTTAACGCCGGCAAATGACTGATGGCGAGCAGCTACGGTTTAGCGCGCTATGTAAGCCGGAGAAAGCATTCACGCCGTCATCCGGCAACACAGTTATCAGGACCAGTGTTCGGCCATTTCACCGAGAATTTGCTCACACCATGCCTGGATACGTTCATCGCTGAGGTCGTATTGGTTAGTTTCATCCAGTGCTAAACCGACAAACAACTGCCCATCGGCAATCACGGGTTTATCACTGGTGAATTCATAACCTTCTGTTGGCCAGTAACCGACAAACTTAACGCCTTTGGTGACCAGTTTATCATGCAGCATACCCAGTGCATCAAGGAACCACTCACCGTACCCCAGTTGATCGCCCATGCCGTAAAGCGCGACAATCTTGTCTTCCAGGTTGAGGTTGTCCAGTTGATCCCAGACCGCTTCCCAGTCTTCCTGAATTTCACCGAAATCCCAGGTTGGAATACCCAAAATGAGCACGTCATACTGCTCCATTAGGGCTGGGGAATCATCCTTGAGATTGTGCAGTGTCACCAGTTCGGGACCCAGGATATCGCGGATTTTTTCTGCTGCCATTTCGGTGTAGCAGGTGCTTGAACCGTAAAAAAGACCCATGTTCATGACGTAAACATCTCAATTCTGCTGTAGCGTTGCGGGTAGTGTAACAGAATCGCCGCATTCTCGGCACAATGAGGCATAATGCATCAAAAATGAGAGTGGAATAAGGGGCGCGAGTGGAACAGGATCTGGCGCGCATCGAGCAGTTTCTTGATGCACTGTGGCTGGAACGAAATCTGGCAGAGAACACGTTAAGTGCGTATCGTCGCGATCTGACAATGCTTGTTGAATGGTTGCACCATCGTGGCATTTCACTGGCGACGGCGCAGAGCGATGATTTGCAGGCATTGCTGGCTGAGCGGATGGATGGCGGGTATAAAGCCACCAGTTCAGCACGTTTGCTCAGTGCCATGCGGCGTTTTTTTCAGCATCTTTACGGCGAAAAATTTCGCGAAGACGATCCGAGCGCCTCGCTTGCTTCACCTAAACTTCCGCAGCGTTTACCAAAAGATCTTAGCGAAGCGCAGGTAGAACGGCTGCTGCAGGCCCCGCTTATTGACCAACCGCTTGAGCTACGCGACAAAGCGATGTTGGAGGTTTTGTACGCCACGGGGTTGCGCGTATCAGAGTTGGTGGGGCTGACGATGAGCGATATTAGTCTGCGCCAGGGCGTTGTGCGGGTGATTGGTAAAGGCAACAAAGAGCGGCTGGTGCCGTTAGGCGAAGAAGCCGTGTACTGGCTGGAAACATACCTGGAACACGGTCGTCCATGGTTGCTCAACGGCGTATCGATTGACGTACTGTTTCCCAGCCAGCGTGCGCAGCAGATGACCCGTCAGACTTTCTGGCATCGTATTAAACACTATGCTGTGTTAGCAGGGATCGACAGCGAGAAACTATCACCGCACGTATTGCGGCACGCTTTTGCCACGCATCTGCTCAATCACGGTGCTGACCTGCGCGTGGTGCAGATGCTGCTGGGGCATAGCGATCTCTCGACTACGCAGATTTATACACATGTCGCAACGGAGCGCTTGCGTCAACTACATCAACAGCATCACCCACGAGCGTGAGTGCTGACAGTAAAGGATAGGTTATGAAGAAACGTTTTATGATGCTCACCCTGCTGGCTACAGCGTTTTCGGGCATGGTGCATGCAGACGATGCAGCTATTCGCCAGTCATTAACGAAGCTGGGCGTGCAGAGCACCGAAATTCAACCTGCTCCGGTTGCGGGCATGAAAACCGTACTGACCAATAGCGGTGTGCTGTACGTGACTGAAGACGGCAAGCATATTATTCAGGGGCCGATGTATGACGTAAGTGGCGCAAGTCCGGTGAATGTCACTAATCAACTGCTGATGAAGCATCTGAATGCGTTGGAAAAAGAGATGATCGTCTACAAAGCGCCGCAAGAAAAACACGTCATCACCGTTTTCACCGACATCACCTGTGGCTACTGCCACAAGCTGCATGAAGAGATGAAAGACTACAATGCGTTAGGGATCACCGTCCGTTATCTGGCCTTCCCTCGACAAGGGCTGGAAAGCCAGGCGGAGCAGGACATGAAGTCTATCTGGTGTGCGAAGGACAAAAACAAAGCCTTTGACGATGCAATGGCGGGCAAAGACGTGAAAGCGGCGACCTGTGATGTGGATATCGCGAATCATTATGCACTGGGCGTGCAGTTTGGCGTCAGTGGCACACCGGCGATTGTCCTGAGCAACGGCTATGTTGTTCCGGGCTATCAGGGGCCGAAAGAGATGAAAGAATTCCTCGACGCACACGAAAAACAGACCAGCGGTAAATAATTCGCGTGAAACAACAGATACAACTCCGTCGGCGCGAAGCCGACGAGACAGCCGAACTGCCAGCGGATTTGCCTCCCTTGTTGCGTCGTTTGTACGCTGGTCGTGGCGTGCGCAATGCGCAGGAGCTTGAACGTAGCGTGAAAGGGATGTTGCCGTGGCAGCATTTGAACGGCGTCGAAAAAGCGGTTGAGATCCTCTATAACGCCTTTCGCGAAGGAACCCGCATCATTGTGGTGGGGGATTTCGATGCCGATGGTGCGACCAGCACGGCGCTGAGCATCCTGGCGATGCGTGCGTTGGGCTGCAGCAACGTTGACTACCTGGTGCCTAATCGTTTTGAAGACGGCTATGGTTTAAGCCCGGAAGTGGTGGATCAGGCCTATGCCCGGGGCGCTCAGCTGATCGTTACTGTGGACAACGGTATCTCGTCCCACGCGGGCGTTGAACATGCCCGAACGTTGGGGATCCCGGTCGTTGTGACCGATCACCACCTGCCCGGTGACACGCTGCCGGGCGCAGAGGCTATCATCAACCCTAACCTGCCCGACTGTGAATTCCCGTCGAAATCGCTGGCAGGCGTTGGTGTGGCCTTCTACCTGATGCTGGCGTTGCGCACCTTCCTGCGTGACAAAGGCTGGTTTGATGAACGCGGCATTGCACCGCCGAACCTGGCCGATTTGCTTGATCTGGTTGCTTTGGGCACAGTAGCAGACGTGGTGCCGCTGGATGCCAATAACCGTATCCTGACGTGGCAAGGTTTAAGCCGCATTCGTGCTGGAAAGTGCCGCCCTGGCATTAAAGCGCTGCTGGAGATTTCCAATCGTGACCCGCTCAAACTGGCCGCCAGTGATTTAGGTTTTGCGCTTGGCCCTCGGCTGAACGCGGCAGGTCGTCTGGATGATATGTCCGTCGGCGTGGCGCTGCTGCTGTGCGACAACATTGGTGAAGCGCGTATGCTGGCCAATGAACTGGATGCTCTCAACCAGACGCGAAAAGAGATTGAACAGGGGATGCAGGCAGAAGCACTGGCCCTGTGTGAAAAACTGGAGCGCAGTAGTGACACACTCCCGGGGGGCCTGGCGATGTATCATCCCGAATGGCACCAGGGGGTGGTCGGCATTCTGGCATCGCGTATTAAAGAGCGTTTCCATCGTCCGGTAATCGCCTTTGCTCCTGCGGGGGATGGCACCTTAAAAGGTTCCGGACGTTCGATCCAGGGACTGCATATGCGTGATGTGCTGGAGCGTCTGGATACGCTTTATCCCGGCATGATCATTAAGTTTGGTGGACATGCGATGGCAGCAGGTCTGTCGCTGGAAGAAGCGCAGTTCGAGCATTTCCAGCAGCGTTTTGGCGAACTGGTAACCGAGTGGCTTGACCCCGCTTTATTACAGGGTGAGGTAGTCTCTGATGGTCCGCTGAGTGTGGCAGAGATGACCATGGAGGTCGCGCAAATGCTGCGCGATGCCGGTCCGTGGGGACAAATGTTCCCGGAGCCGCTGTTTGACGGGCACTTCCGACTGCTTCAGCAGCGCCTGGTCGGTGAGCGTCACTTGAAAGTGATGGTGGAGCCTGTTGGCGGCGGCCCACTGCTGGACGGAATTGCGTTTAATGTCGATACCACCTGCTGGCCGGATAACGGTGTTCGCGAAGTTCAGCTTGCCTACAAACTGGATATTAACGAGTTTCGTGGCAACCGCAGCCTGCAGATTATTATCGATAATATCTGGCCAGTTTGACGAATTTAGTGTGTATAAAATTGAGCCGGGATCCGGTACAATCCCGCTCTTATCACCGCATTTTGACTAGTCCAATAAAAGAAATCAGACCATGTTTGAAATTAATCCGGTAAATAACCGCATTCAGGACCTCACGGAGCGCTCAGACGTTCTTAGGGGGTATCTTTGACTATGATGCCAAGAAAGAGCGTCTGGAAGAAGTAAACGCCGAGCTGGAACAGCCGGACGTGTGGAACGAACCCGAACGCGCTCAGGCGCTGGGTAAAGAACGTTCTTCCCTTGAGGCCATCGTTGATACGCTCGATCAGATGAGCCAGGGCCTGGAAGATGTCTCCGGCCTGCTGGAACTGGCTGTAGAAGCCGACGACGAAGAAACCTTTAACGAAGCCGTAGCAGAACTCGATACGCTGGAAGATAAACTGGCCCAGCTGGAATTCCGTCGTATGTTCTCCGGTGAATATGACAGCGCGGATTGCTATCTCGATATTCAGGCTGGCTCCGGCGGTACCGAAGCGCAGGACTGGGCAAGCATGCTGATGCGTATGTATCTGCGTTGGGCTGAAGCGCGCGGCTTTAAGACGGAAATTATTGAAGAGTCTGAAGGTGAAGTGGCGGGTATTAAATCCGTGACCATCAGAATCGCTGGAGAATATGCTTACGGTTGGTTGCGCACGGAAACTGGTGTACATCGTCTGGTACGTAAGAGCCCGTTCGATTCCGGCGGCCGTCGCCATACGTCGTTCAGTTCTGCGTTTGTCTATCCGGAAGTTGACGATGATATCGATATCGATATCAACCCAGCGGATCTGCGTATTGACGTTTACCGCGCCTCGGGTGCGGGCGGTCAGCACGTTAACCGTACGGAATCTGCGGTGCGTATTACCCACATCCCGACCGGGATTGTGACGCAGTGCCAGAACGACCGTTCCCAGCACAAGAACAAAGACCAGGCCATGAAGCAGATGAAAGCGAAGCTTTATGAACTGGAAATGCAGAAGAAGAATGCCGAGAAACAGGCGATGGAAGACACCAAGTCAGATATCGGCTGGGGTAGCCAGATTCGTTCTTATGTCCTTGATGACTCCCGCATCAAAGATCTGCGTACCGGGGTTGAAACCCGTAACACGCAGGCGGTGCTGGATGGCAGCCTGGATCAATTTATCGAAGCAAGTTTGAAAGCAGGGTTATGAGGAACCAACATGTCTGAACAACACGTACAGGGCGCTGACGCGGTAGCCGACCTTAACAATGAACTGAAAACGCGCCGTGAGAAGCTGGCGAGCCTGCGTGAGCAGGGGATCCCGTTCCCGAACGATTTCCGTCGCGATCATACCTCAGACCAACTGCACGCTGACTTCGACGCGAAAGAAAACGAAGAGCTGGAAGCGCTGAACATTGAGGTATCCGTTGCTGGCCGCATGATGACCCGTCGTATTATGGGTAAAGCATCATTCGTTACGCTGCAGGATGTTGGCGGCCGTATTCAGCTGTACGTTGCTCGCGATGACCTGCCGGAAGGCGTCTACAACGAGCAGTTCAAAAAATGGGATCTGGGCGATATCCTCGGCGCGAAAGGTAAGTTGTTCAAGACCAAGACCGGTGAGCTGTCTATCCACTGCACCGAACTGCGTCTGCTGACCAAAGCCCTGCGTCCGCTGCCGGATAAATTCCATGGTCTGCAGGATCAGGAAGCGCGCTATCGCCAGCGTTACCTGGATCTCATCTCTAACGATGAATCCCGCAACACCTTTAAAGTGCGTTCACAGATCATGGCGGGTATCCGTCAGTTCATGGTGGGCCGTGGCTTTATGGAAGTTGAAACCCCGATGATGCAGGTGATCCCCGGCGGTGCGGCAGCACGTCCGTTCATCACCCACCATAACGCGCTGGATCTGGACATGTACCTGCGTATTGCGCCGGAACTGTACCTCAAGCGTCTGGTGGTTGGCGGTTTCGAACGCGTATTTGAAATTAACCGTAACTTCCGTAATGAAGGAATCTCTGTTCGCCATAACCCAGAGTTCACCATGATGGAACTCTACATGGCTTATGCGGACTACAAAGATCTGATCGAACTGACTGAATCGTTGTTCCGTACTCTGGCGCAGAACGTTCTCGGAACGACTGAAGTGCCTTACGGTGAAGAAGTCTTCGACTTCGGTAAGCCGTTTGAAAAACTGACCATGCGCGAAGCGATTCAGAAATACCGTCCGGAAACCAACATGGCCGATCTGGATAACTTCGACTCAGCGAAAGCGATTGCTGAATCTATCGGCATCAAGGTTGAGAAGAGCTGGGGTCTGGGTCGTATTGTGACCGAGATCTTTGAAGAAGTGGCGGAAGCGCACCTGATTCAACCAACCTTCATTACCGAGTATCCGGCAGAGGTTTCTCCGCTGGCGCGTCGTAATGATGAAAACCCGGAAATCACCGATCGCTTCGAATTCTTCATCGGTGGACGTGAGATCGGTAACGGCTTCAGCGAGCTGAACGATGCCGAAGATCAGGCGCAGCGTTTCCAGGATCAGGTTAACGCCAAAGATGCGGGTGATGACGAAGCGATGTTCTACGACGAAGACTACGTTACCGCTCTGGAACACGGTTTGCCGCCGACTGCGGGCCTGGGTATTGGTATCGACCGTATGGTTATGCTGTTCACCAACAGCCACACCATCCGCGATGTGATCCTGTTCCCGGCAATGCGTCCGGTTAAGTAAGATGTGAACTGCCGGATGGCGGCTGATGCCTTGTCCGGCCTACGGGGAAGACTATTCGTAGGCCGGATAAAACGCGTTTGCGTTGTCATCCGGCAATTAATTAATGGCCGCTGGAAAATGCGCGCAACAATTTTCGCGCCTTATCGTCTGAAACCTGCATTACCATCCATGGGCTGAAGGCCCACGGTGTAGCGTCAATCCCGCATAACACATCCTCAAGATTGCTCCACCGATAATCCATCACTTCCTCCGCATTCGGCTGCAGCGTGCTGATTAGCTGTGCGGCATATACCGGACAAACTTCATTTTCCACAATTCCACTCGGATCTGCTGCGCAATAGCGAAAATCCGCGTATACGGGCGTGAGTGCGCGAATATCAGCACCCAACTCGAAGCGGGCGCGACGGATAATGGCATCTTCAGTTGTTTCCCCTGATTGTGGATGACCGCACACCGAGTTTGTCCAGACACCTGGCCAGGCTTTTTTGTGCAGTGAACGACGGGTAACTAACAGCTGGCCCTGGTCGTTAAAAATCCAACAGGAAAACGCGAGATGTAGAGGGGTATTGTGGGTGTGGGCGGCATACTTCTCGAGTATACCTGAAGGTATATCTTGCTCATCCAGCAAAACGACATGTTCCCCGGCCATGACAACTCCTGAAAAGAAAAAATAACCCGGTACAAACCCGCCGGGTCATGTACTCAGGCCACTAGGGTAGCCCATAAATGGGACAAAGGCATTATCAAAACAAGCCCTGGCAGCATGTTGGCGACCGGAAATAGTTTAATGTTGCAGATGCGCAATCCGGTCGCGACCATTAGCAATCCGCCATCATGTCTGGGGCGATCATCGGCAGAATAACCACCGCCAGCATCGCCAGCGCGACCTGGATAATAATTTGCGGGATAGCAATGGTCATCACCGTGTAACTCTGGTGTGAACGCCTGGATGATCATGCATATCCACTGCCGGGGTGATCCTCGACTGGCTGGAGTCCGGCCTGGAAGCCGCGGCATTGCTACCCTCTTCAGAAGTCGACGCGGATAAATTCAGCCAGTGCTACGTGGTGGATGTATTCCCTTCGCCATAAATATTTTATCCGACGCTAGTGAAATTACCGTCCATGCCTGATTTACCCGCGCTGATGGATATTATTGCGCAGGGATATCCGTTTAATACACCAGGTTGAACCGAAGCGATTGGGGATCGTCCGGCTGGCTGGTATGATAATTGCCTCTGGTTTGGAGGTGAACGTTCGTGTTTAGTGCAGAATGTCTGATGAGTAAACGCTTTTCTATCTTGATAATGTTGGTGGGCAGCCTGATCGTTGCAGGATGTTCCAGTTCATCTAATTCCGGCTCTACGTATACCGTGAAGCGTGGTGACACGCTGTACGCGATTTCGCGCTCTACCGGTACCAGCGTCAGGGATCTCGCCCGTCTCAACAATATATCTCCTCCCTATACCATCGAAGTAGGGCAAAGGCTGAAGCTTAGCGGTAGCACGAAAACCAGCCCGACTTCCGGCAAGACCACCACAAAATCTTCCACAAAAACAGCGGCAGTCAGACCGTCGTCCTCCGTACCGCAGTCATCCTGGCCGCCGGTGGGACAACGCTGCTGGTTGTGGCCAGCCAGCGGAAAAGTGATCCTGCCTTATTCAACGGCGGATGGCGGCAACAAGGGTATTGATATCTCAGCTGCGCGCGGCACACCGGTTTATGCGGCGGGGGCAGGGAAGGTAGTATATGTCGGCAACCAGTTGCGGGGCTATGGCAACCTCATCATGATTAAGCACAGCGAGGATTACATTACCGCTTATGCGCATAATGATACGCTACTGGTGAACAACGGGCAGAGCGTGAAGGCTGGGCAGAAAATTGCCACCATGGGTAGTACAGATGCGGCATCTGTACGCCTGCATTTCCAGATTCGCTATCGTGCAACGGCGATTGATCCGCTGCGTTATTTACCGCCGCAGGGGAGTAAACCTAAGTGCTAAAAGGCTATTTTATCAGCAGTTAGCATAGTTTGGGCTTGTCAGAGGGTGCGTAAGGTCTATAATGACCCACGCACCTCTTCGCGGGCGTAGTTCAATGGTAGAACGAGAGCTTCCCAAGCTCTATACGAGGGTTCGATTCCCTTCGCCCGCTCCAATTTCCTTATAAATCAACAAGTTATGATTTATCAGTTAGTAACGTTTACCCCACCTTAGCAGGTACAACTTAAACTACCCATTGTTCTACGCCCGCACCGGCCTAAGTTTTGGACAGCTTAAAAAAGGTAGCAGTACCCCAAATTCTTTTTAAACCTTCTTCATAGTGTCTGATCTGGCAAATGGTTGAGGGTAACAAAATGTCCAATACCAAACCTTAAATTATTGCCAGGAGATTTGATGCGCCGGAGTGGTTTACCATGAACGCTGCTATCCAATCTATCTGTTACAACATTTCTTAACACCCTGAAATTCGTAACACACCCTTGAAACGTTCACGACTATCCTCTCAAAGCCTGTAGCCACATCATCAGCAAATGATGCTGTTGCAACTAAGAGAAATTAAGTAAGCTAATACTTGATAACATAATTTGACGAGATTTTTTGGATGAACGATTATTCTTCGCTTAATGGATTTATGTTTCTTGCTGTACTGCTGGTTCTTTATCTCATCCCATCTGTTATTGCTTACAGAAGATGGCACAGAAACTTTAAGCCTATTTTTGCTTTAAATATCTTCCTTGGCTGGACCTTTCTTGGTTGGTTAGTCTGTTTGGTTTGGTCTCTCTCATCAAATACTCAACCTAAAAAAGTTGCGGAGAACGAGACTCAAAATATAGCCAAGAAATTCTTCTTAGTCAGTGCTGAGACCAAAGAACGAATTCAGGGGTTTTATACTGATGAAGGCTTATTGAAGTTTATCGATGAAAAAGGATTTTCTGTAGATAAAGTGAACAAAAACTCTGAAGGTGGTATGGATTTTCTCGTAATACTGCCTGACTAAGTCGGGCATTGTGCCATTTACTTTTCGCTGTCCGAGGTGGAGAACGTGCGAGAGTACGGGCAGGACTGCGAGCGCGTCACCAGCGTAAACAGGTAAATGCTGTTTTCATAAGTGCAAAGACGCTTCCCTCCCTGTAATTCCTGTTCGTCTGGGTTGCTCATGGTTATTTTTCCTGCATGAGCCGCCAGCGGCAGCAGGACCAGCACAAAAAGTAAAATTTTCTTCAAAGTAGTAGTCTCAATAGTCGCGTTGCGATTTGCATAGCAAAATCGTAAACGGTCATCAGTAGTCGATAGTCTGGAATACGTCTTCAATATCTTTTCCATAATCCCGCAGTATGCCAGCGTAACAGCCTGTGAGCTATGCCCTTACCCCACGTTTCAGAGCATGGTAGCCCTGGTTCTTGCGGGGCTGTGGGCTGCAATGCGAAGATTTAGCATATCACCTCTATTCAGGTGGCCAAATTCAGTAAACCACTTCAGTGCTGGAAATCCTCCCGAATGCGCAAAAAGGCACTTTCGTAAAGGAAGATGGCGAGTAGCTGGTAGATAAAGCAGGTAAACGACTGAAATAAGTATTAAGGGGGGGGCCTCCGTTTTCCCTCAAAGTATCACGCCAGTATCGGGCGGCAGTGTGCTGTTACCTTCACCCAGATTACGTTGTAGCAATACGGTATCGAGCCAGCGACCATGCTTGAAGCCAATATTCTTTAGCGTGCCGACCTCCGTAAATCCGACCTGTTGGTGGACTTTCAGCGATCCCTGATTATTACTGTCGCCGACGATGGCAATCATCTGTCGGTAGCCGTGTATTTCTGCCCATGTAATAACATGGTGTAGTAGCGCTTTGCCCGCGCCCTGACGTTGTGCTGTCGGATCAATATAAATCGAGTCTTCGAGCGTATAACGATAGGCATAGCGTTCACGGTAGCGGGTGAGATAACAGTAACCGATGACTTTTTCGTCCTGCAGGGCCACAACCCACGGCAACCCCAGCTCGCGGATCTTAGTCAGGCGAACAAGCATTTCGCGAGTATCTGGCGGGTCAGTCTCAAAGCTGGCCGTCCCGTGAAGAACATGATGTGCGTAGATAGTATGGATAGCGGGGATGTGCTTTTCTTCTGCGTTAACGATTTTCATTGACCAGCTCCCAGCTCCCAGCTCCCAGCTCCCAGCTCCCAGCTCCCAGCTCCCAGCTCCCATTGGCGTCTTTTGCCAGATTACCTGAAAGAATGCGCAAAGGGTAAGCGTAAAAGCTTATGGTTCAATGGACATCATTCAATAACATTAGGCTTGTATTTTGTAAGGGTAAAAATTGATTGTCGTTGATATCGCCAATAATTTAACAAATAGATAAGTACAGTTTTGCGGAATGATAAATACACCAGGGCGTAGTGGAATTAACAATTACCTGTGGTCGTTCATTGAGGTATTCCACAATGCCATTTTTGGTAGGTGATAAACTTACTGTTCATAAAGCCCTTTAGTTTCATTTTGTTATATCTTTATCTAATTCTTTTTGCCTGGTGTCATGTTGCCCATTTAACCCTGAAACTTAGCCGTTTAAAATTAACTGATGTTATTTATAGTGTTATCAGTTACTGTTAATTATCAGTTTTTTCCTGTCAATTTTCAAAATGCTTATCAGGCAAACAGTTACCTGGTGTTTCTATATTTGCTGATAATAGTTATCATCGTTACGTGGTTTCGTCACGGAAACTTAATCTAAATCCAGTATTCGATCCCAAGAGTATTAGGATAATTTGGTTTAAAATACTTTTTTTGCCTAAGAGTTTTCTTATAACATAGCAAGACCCCACACTGAGTGATAAAATTCCTGAGCTTTCGCCAGCCTCTCAACGACGAGTGGACGAGTCACAGGGAGTCAATAAGGCGAAAGAATTAAATGATTTTTAGCCATATTACGAAATAAGCGGCAGTGCACTTTACATGGTCGGCAACCGTCAGGGAATGACTATAACTTATTGAAAACGCTTATTTTTACTATGATGTAAGATATAAGGGCAGATATGTTCAGTATGCGTCGACATGCCAACTTTATTAAACGCTTCAAGTCAGTAACCTGTTTATTTACGGCAAGCGTTCTTTTCCCAATGCAAGCCTCTGCAGCAGTATCAGATTATGATGCGTTGATTATTGAAGCGCGAGGTGGTAATAGCACACCGCTATTGCGCTACCTTGAGGAGCAGGGAAAGAAAAGTGCGTTAACGCCAAATCAGGTGGCTGACTGGCTGCAGGTATCCAGTTGGGTTGATAACAACGATAAAGCAACCATTGATATCTGGCAAAGGTATCATGGGCAGATGGAAGTGCCCGCACGTGGCAAAGTGGCCGCTGCACGTGCGTACCGCAATCAGAAGAGCTGGAATGAATCATTAGCCCTCTGGGAAAGCGTTGTACAGGAAGAGCCTGAAAACGCCGATGTGCGTACTGGCTGGATCATGACGCTGGCGGATGCACGTTACAATCAGCAGGCCCTGACTGAAGCGAATAAATGGGCACGCGCGCATCCGGGGGCTGAATCTGATGCACTGCTTGCCTATGTGTATCATTCACAGGGTAAAAACTGGGATGCGCTGTTAGTCGCCAGCGAGGCGGATGAAGTCGATCCGGGTAACAAAAATGCGAAATCCACGCTGTTGTCAGCGCTGTCAGCCAACCGTGTAGCTGAACCGGCGTTGGGGCTGACGGAAGTGGTTCCGACATCTGATCCCGTTAAGCGGCGTCTGGCGCTTGATGCTGCAGCCGAAAAGGTGCGCGCTTCTTATACCTCTGCACGAAATGAAGATGAGCGTTTTATCGTGGCGGATAAAGCGCTTGCTCGCTATGACCAGTTGCTGGCAGCCTGGAAAGATGATCCCGCAGCCCAGGGCGATGTGCGTCGGGCGAGAATTGACCGCATGGGCGCCCTGCTGGTGCGTAAGCGTACTGCCGACGTGATTCAGGAGTACGAATCCCTTTCAGCGGACGGTGAAGTGCCCAACTATGCCAAACGTTGGGTGGCTTCGGCGTGGCTCAGCGAACGTCAGCCGGAAAAGACCGAAGCAATGCTGACGAGCATCTATTACCCGAACGGACCTATCCCTGTGACGCCGCTCAGTCCTGAAGATCAACAGGATCTGTTCTATGCGCATATTGATAATGAAAACTTTGATGCCGCTAAAAAACAAGTCGATGACTTGATCAAAGATAGCCCGTACCTGCGCCGTATCTATGGCTCGCCAACGCCACAGCCTAACGATAACTGGCTGCTCGGGCAGACGCTGCTGACGCAATATCATCTTGCTGCCAATGAACTGCCAGAGGCAGAAAAACTCTCAGAACATCTGGCACGAACGGGGTCCGGTAACCAGGGGCTGCGCATAACTTATGCCTCCGTTTTGGAAGCCCGTGGATTGCCACATGCGGCGGAAAAAGAGCTAAAGCTTGCGGAAGTGATTGAGCCCAGCAACCTGGAGCTGGAGCGTCAGCAGGCCTATGTGGCGCTGGATCTTCAGGAGTGGAAGCAGGCCGACGAGCTGACCGATGATGTCATCGTCCGTAGCCCGGATGATGAAGCGACCCTGCGTCTGGCGCGTATTCGTGATGTGCACAAAATGTCGGAATTGCGTATCAGCGGTACGCAGGGGATTTCCTCCGATAGTCCGGTCAGCGGTAAGAATGACTTTAACATCAATACTGCGATTTACAGCCCGCCGATTAATGACAACTGGCGACTGTTTACCGGTTTCAACTTTGCCACCGGCGAGTTTGAAGAAGGAAAAGGCATCAGCCGCGATCTGGCGGCTGGTGCTGAATGGACTTCACGTGATTACTGGGCCGAAATGGAACTGTCTGGCCGTAATTATGGCGACGGGCAGAAAATGGGGGGCCGTCTTTCAGCCTGGCATGACTTCAATGATAACTGGCGTGTGGGTGGGTCAGCAGAGCGTCTTTCCCGCAATACGCCACTGCGTGCGCTGCGTAGCGGCGTATATGCAAACGGCGGCGATATGTATGTCCGCTGGTACCAAAACGAACGGCGAGAGTATCAATTGTCGTTTGCAGCCTCACATTTCTCGGATGGTAACGATCGTATCGAATACGGGCTTAGCGGAAAAGAGCGTATGTGGACGACACCGCGCTTCACGCTGGACTTTACCCCGGGTATCGGCGGTAGCACCAACACCAAAGAGAATGTGCCGTATTACAACCCCAAAAGTGATTTCTCCGTGGTACCTGGCTTAACCGCGGAGCAGGTGCTTTACCGACACTATGACACCGTGTGGACACAGCAGGGAGTGGCTGGCGTGGGCGGCTACTGGCAACAAGGTGAAGACGCGGGGGCTATCGTCCAGTTGGGTTACGGTCAACGGCTTAAATGGAACAACGTCGTAGATGGCGGGGTGATGCTGGTGTGGGATAAACGCCCCTACGACGGTAAACGTGAGCGGAATATCTCCCTCGCTTTCGATTTGAATGTCAGGTTTTAAGGATTGTTCATGCTGAAAAGATGCCTATGGCTTAGCGCACTCATCGCTGGCTGGTTGATGATTACCGCGTGCAGCAGTGCGCACAATACGACGCCTCGCTATGTTCCTCCTGATGAGAGAACGCCGCTGACGGCAGATCACCCGTGGCCGAAAAATAGTTTTTTGGTTCTGGGCTATCACGATGTAGAAGATGATGCAGCCGATCAGCGCTACCTCTCTGTGCGAACCAGCGCGCTGAGCGATCAAATAGCCTGGCTCCGTGATAATGGCTATAACCCGATCAGCGTTCAGCAAATTCTGGATGCTCATGACGGTAAAATCGTGTTGCCGGAAAAAGCGGTGCTGCTCACCTTTGATGATGGATATAGCAGTTTCTATACCCGTGTCTGGCCGCTGCTGAAAGCCTACAACTGGCCAGCCCTTTGGGCACCTGTTGGAAGTTGGGTGGATGCCCCTGCGGACAAAAAAGTCGATTTTGGTGGCCTGATGACGGCGCGCGACAAATTCGCCACCTGGAAGATGGTCGAGGAAATGGGCAAATCGCCGTTGGTGGAAATCGGCGCGCATACCTGGAACTCGCACTTCGGTGCTGAGGCGAACCCGCAAGGAAGTAAAGAACCTGCTGTGGCAAACCGTCTTTACGATAAGAAAACCGGCAATTACGAAACGGACGAGCAATACTATCGCCGTATTAATACCGATATCTCTTTGATCACCAATAAAATTAAAGCGGTAACGGGGAAATCGCCACGTGCGTGGGTCTGGCCTTACGGTGCCGCCAGCGGTACAACCTTAAATCTGGCCAAAGAGCAAGGTTATAAGATGGCGTTTACGCTCAATGAAGGGCTGGCGAATGCGGCATTCCTTGATGATATCCCGCGTGTACTGATTTCTGATAACCCATCGCTCAAGCGTTTTGCCAGTCAGGTTGCTCAGGTGCGTGAGCCGCAGACGATGCGCGTGATGCATGTCGATCTGGATTACGTCTATGACAAAGACCCCGCCCAGCAAAAGAGAAACATCGATAAGCTGATTCAGCGTGTCTATGACATGCGTATCTCTCATGTCTTCCTGCAGGCGTATGCCGATCCGCAGGGCGACGGGAATATTCGCGAGGTCTATTTCCCTAACCGCTGGCTGCCGATGCGCGCCGATCTGTTTAACTATATCTCCTGGCAGTTACAAACCCGTGCAGGGGTTACCGTGTACGCCTGGATGCCGGTGCTGGCTTTCGATCTGGACGCCTCAATTCCGCGTGTAACGGCATGGGATCCGAAAACCGGACGTACCGCGATCAACCGCGAGAACTATGTCCGTCTTTCACCCTGGAGCAGTGAAGCGCGTCAGCGCATTACCGAGATCTACGAAGACCTGGCGAAGCACGCCAGCTTCAAAGGCATCTTGTTCCATGACGATGCCTTCCTGACGGATTTTGAAGATGCGTCGCCGGAGGCGTTAGCCGCCTACCGTGCCGCAGGACTTCCGGGAAGCATTGAGCAAATCCGTAATAACCCTCAGGCGTTTGAGCGCTGGACTCGCCTGAAAAGTAAGATGTTGATCGACTTCACTAAGCAGTTGACGCAATCGGTACGCAATATTCGCGGTCCGCAGGTACAAACCGCCCGTAATATCTATGCTATGCCGGTACTGGAACCTGAAAGTGAAGCCTGGTTTGCGCAAAACCTGAATGATTTCCTGAATACCTATGACTGGACAGCCCCCATGGCGATGCCATTCATGGAGAAAATTCCGGCCAATGATGCTAATGCCTGGCTTGATCGACTGGTGAATGCTGTCGCACAGACGCCCGGCGCGCTGGATAAAACCGTGTTTGAACTGCAGGCACGCGACTGGCGTAAATCCGGGGAACAGGCCGAAATCAGCGGTAAACAACTCGCCGAATGGATGCGTCAGCTTAAGTTAAGCGGCGCAGGCAACTACGGCTATTACCCGGATGATTTCATCAGCGATAAACCTGAGATGTCAGAGATTCGTTCGACGTTCTCCTCATACTGGTACCCGCAAAAATGACCGATCGCATAATTGCTTTCCTGATACTTTGCCTGATGTTCAGCCTGCCGTTTGGCGTGGCTGTTGTCTTCACGGGTGAAGTGATGTTGAACTTTGTCTTCTTCTGGCCCTTGTTCATGTCTGCATTGTGGATAAGCGGCGGGGTCTATTTCTGGTTTTACCGTGAGCGTCACTGGAAATGGGGAGATGAAACGCCGCCGCCAACTCTGGAGGGAAATCCGCTGGTCTCGATTTTGATCCCGTGTTTTAACGAAGGGATCAACGCGCGCGAGACGATCGAGGCTGCATTGGCTCAGCGATATAAGAATATTGAAGTTATTGCCATCAATGATGGTTCGACAGATGACACGCACGATGTTCTGGAACAGCTGGCAACAGAGTACCCAAGCCTGCGAGTGATTCACTTAGCGGAAAACCAGGGGAAAGCCTTGGCTCTTAAAACCGGTGCAGCTGCAGCGCGCAGTGATTACCTGGTCTGCATCGATGGGGATGCGTTACTGGATCGTGATGCTGTCGCCTATATTGTGGCCCCATTGATCCAGTTCCCGCGCGTTGGTGCGGTGACCGGTAACCCGCGTATTCGTACCCGCTCGACGTTAATTGGCCGTGTACAGGTCGGCGAGTTCTCGTCGATTATCGGCTTGATCAAGCGAACTCAGCGAGTCTACGGGCAGATATTTACCGTTTCAGGTGTTGTTGCCGCGTTTCGTCGCCGGGCGTTGGCTGAAGTTGGCTACTGGAGCCCGGACATGATCACCGAAGATATCGACATCAGTTGGAAGCTGCAATTGCGCCACTGGTCGGTATTCTTTGAGCCGCGTGCCCTGTGCTGGATCCTGATGCCTGAAACATTGAAAGGACTGTGGAAACAGCGCCTGCGCTGGGCACAAGGTGGTGCGGAGGTGTTTATCGTTAACATGCGCCGCCTGTGGTCGTGGGAATTCCGCCGTATGTGGCCACTGTTCCTTGAGTTCTGTTTCTCTACCGCCTGGGCATTTGCGTATGCGGTTAGTATCGTGCTGTTCCTGTTAGGGCTGCTATTCCCGATGCCAGACACGCTGTATGTTCAGCATCTGTTCCCGCCAGCCTTCACTGGGCTTATCCTCGGCGTAGTCTGCTTGTTGCAGTTCGCGGTGAGCCTGATGATTGAACGGCGCTATGAAAAAGGGATTGGGGCCTCATTGTTCTGGATCATCTGGTTCCCGGTGGTGTACTGGATGCTGAGTCTGTTCACCACGCTGGTGGCGTTCCCCAAAGTGATGCTCAAACGCAAACGCGGCAGGGCACGCTGGGTCAGTCCTGATCGTGGTATCGGGAGGATTGAATCATGAACCAACCGCTGATTTTTACCGAACGGCGTCTGCTGCCGCGGGTGATCGACGTCGTGTTGACGCTTGTTGCCTGGATTGGGTTCTTATACCTGATTTATAAAGGGTTGATCGTCGCACTGGCGCATTCACCGCATATGGGGGTTCGCCCCTTTTTCACGACCCTGGATACGGTGACGTTTTACATTCTTATTGCCCTGGTCAATGGTCTGGTGCTTATTGGTTGGGCTAAGTACAACCAGTTTCGTTTCCGGGTGGAACGCCGCAGTCGCAGACCGGGTCTGGAAGATCATGAGCTGGCGGAAAGTTTACGCATTACCCGCGAGCTGGTGACAGAGCTGAACAAGGCGAGGGTGCTGACGGTTCACCATCATGAAAGTGGTGAGATCAGTCATATCGATGTGGACAGGGATATCGCCGATAACCGTCTGCCGCCACCGACGCCTGCGATGCTGGAGTATTTGCCACCAGAGCAGCAGCCGTCGTGGCAGAGACGGTCTGAGTGATATTTCTGCTTTCAGCGGCTTCCTTCAGCCTCGCATCGGTCTATGATTAGACCCAGACAATAAAAAAATGTTAGGCAATGTCGTGGATAAGGAACTACTGGATGCAGGTTACCGGGCCTATACCGGCGAGAAGATTGATGTCTATTTCAACACGGGGATGTGCCAACATTCAGGCAATTGCGTACGAGGAAGCGCAAAACTTTTCAACCTGAAGCGTAAACCGTGGATCATCCCGGATGAAGTCGATGTTGCGACGGTTATCAGGGTTATTGATACCTGTCCGAGTGGTGCACTGAAGTATCGCCAGAAATAAGTGAGGGAACCATGGAAATTCTTGCAGGCCACAACAAATTTTATGTTAACGATGCTGAAGGCAGGCAGGTCGCCGAGATTGTTTTTGTGCCGACGGGCGAGCATCTGAGCATCATTGAGCATACTGATGTCGACCCTAGTCTGAAAGGTCAGGGCGTGGGTAAGCTGCTGGTGGCGAAGGTGGTGGAGAAAATGCGCGCCGAAAACCGCAAAGTGATCCCGCTGTGTCCGTTTGCCCGGCATGAGTTTGATAAAACTCGCGAGTACGACGATATTCGCGCCTGAAGACTGATTTTCGCCGGATAGTCTTATCCGGCACATCACTGCCGATGCAGCAGATCCTGATAAATCCCCGTCAGTACCCCTTGTGGGCCAAACTCTTTTTTAATCCACTGCGTTACGCGACCGGTTGCCGCGTGCTGGGTTGCCAACAGCATGCGTGAATCCTGACGAGGGTTATGGATCTGTCGCGTGACCAGCAGCGACTTTTCCATGGCCTCGCGCACCATATAGTCCGGCAGAAAACCGATGCCTTCACCCAGAATCTGGCACTGACACTTGGTATTAAAATCAGGAACCAGAATCGACTCCTGCCCGTGCAGCAACCAGCCGACCTTCTTGTTGATGGTGTGCGCGGTGTCCTCCACCATAATGTTCGGGTACAGACGCAACTGACTTTCTGAAATCGGCTCAGGCATAAACGCCAGTGGGTGATCCGGTGCGATAGCGAACGACCAGCGGATCGCACCGATTTCGGTGTAATCAATCCCGCCGCCGTCCAGCAGGGTATCGGGCGCGCCAATAGCGATGTTGGCGAGGTTGTTGATGATCGAATCCCAGACGCCGTTATACACCTCGGTGGTGACGGTTATCTGGCAGGTCGGAAACTGCTTTTTGAGTACCTGTAACAGCCGTGCAGTATGCTGTGGGGTATACAACAACTGGTTAATGCAAATGCGTACCCTGGCTTCAATACCCTGGGCGATGGTATCGATGCTGCGCTTGATGGCGTGGAAGTCATTCAGCAGGTCGGTTGCTTTGCGAAAGAAGTAGCGACCGGACTCGGTGAGCTCAATGCTGCGGGTACTGCGAGTAAACAGTACCACATCGAGCCCCATCTCCATGCGTTTGATGGTGTAGCTGATGGCCGACGTTGTTAAGCCAAGCTCCTCTGCGGCCTTGCTGAAACTGCTATAGCGCGCTGCCATCGTAAAGGCCAGCAGGTTTTCCTCGGTAAAAATTGAATTCATCCGTTCTCCCCTCAGGCCATGCTGCGATGCCCACGATACGATGATTGTTGAATGTATTTGTAATCCTTATCGAGAGCAATCAGTTTTGAACAGAATTTAACACTAGAGTTACATTTGATTTGAAGGCAATCACACTTCTGTATTTTAGTTGCGACCCACTATCCGTGCTGCATACCGCCTGATTTCCCCAGGCTCTGATTCATCGCTAAAACGGCTTCCGTCATAAGGGAAAGATTGCACTACAGCACGTTTTACCCTCATTATTAAATTTGATTCAACAATCGACACGCTTACGATGAATGAAATTTAAGCGGATGTTATTCTCTAAACTCTGTTGCTATTCTCAGGTTATCGGAAATATGAAGAGTCTAAAAAACTGCAGGAGAGTGATTATGTCAGAGAAAGAACTTATTACTGAATTTCTGCTGGCGGCAGAACAGGGTAACGCCGAAGGATTAAAATCCTGTCTGGAAAAAAATGTGGATATTAATGCCACCAACCGCCAGGGCCGTACTGCCATTATTATTGCCAGCCTGAATAAACATTATGACTGCGTTTCTTTATTGATTGCTGCCGGTGCTGATATTAATAAACAAGATCAAACCTGTTTTAATCCATTTCTGATTAGCTGCCTGACAAATGATTTAACACTGCTGCGCACGGTATTACCGGCTAACCCGGATCTTGAGCGCCTGAGTCGTTTTGGCGGTGTCGGCATTACGCCTGCCAGTGAGAAAGGTCATGTAGAGATCGTGCGCGAGCTGCTGCTGCGTACCGATATTAACGTCAACCACACCAATTTCGTTGGCTGGACGCCGCTGCTGGAAGCTATCGTACTTAACGACGGTGGCGCGAAGCAGCAGGAGATCGTCAAGCTGTTGCTCGACCATGGCGCGAACCCGCACATGACGGATAAATACGGTAAAACCCCGCTAGAGCTGGCGAGGGAAAAGGGGTATCACGAAATCGCCGAGCTGCTGATTGCCGCCGGAGCCTGACAGAGGAGCGCCGCTATCGCCACGCCATCACGGCGATGCGTTCGGGCGCTAACCGCTGACGGCGCGTTTCTTTCATTCCGGGGTACCGGGCGAGTCGAACAGGTTTTTTCCCGCGCGGTGAATCTGTTCATACCCGAGCAGCAGCGATTATTGACGTTACTGAGTGAAGGCTGTGATAACGCGCCCAATAGCTGTCGGCTGGCGCTGACGCATTGTGAAGACCTGTTTCATCCCGGTGAGCCGGTCAGTTTTACCGAATCAGGGATTGTCGTTGGTAAGGATAAGTGGATAGAGACTTCCGGGTGCCTGCCGTGGCGAATGCCACAGTGGACGCCAGATGCAACAGCGTTTGCGGCTATTCGGTGGCATCGCTGGGAAGAGTGTCTCCGCCAACAGCTTAAAAACGACGACACCTTATTTCTGTACCAGGGTGACAACCCGTTTTATCAGGAAATCACCCGTGAACTACTCCAGCGTCGCCAGACATTAATGACGGCGCTGAACACAGGAGAAAATATCTCTGCTGCCGTCAGCCGTTTAATTGGCCTGGGTATTGGGCTGACGCCATCATCCGATGATTATTTAGTGGGTCTAAGTACCATCTTATTTATTCCAGGACACCCGCTGGGAAAATATCGGGGAGAGTTTTTCGCCGCCTTGCAGCGTGACGGAAATAATACGACATTGCTCAGTAAAATTACGCTGGAGGAGGCTTTTCATCAGCGCTATCGGGAAAGTGTCGCACGACTGCTGAACCATATTATTAATGAGCAACAACCCGTTTCTACGCAATATATAACTGATATTAAAAATATCGGCTCAAGTTCTGGCTGCGACATGCTATACGGCATGGCGGATGCCTGCGCCCTGAGCCACAGGTCCGGAGGGAATTATGTCGATCAGGATAGTTGTTAAAAAGAATACGTATTTTGATTCTGTCTCACTGATGTCTATTTCAACACGCGCAAATAAGCTCGATGGTGTGGAGCAGGCGTTCGTGGCAATGGCGACAGAAATGAACAAGGGCGTGCTGAAGAATCTTGGCTTGCTCACGCCTGAGCTGGAAGACGCGAAGAGTGGCGATCTGATGATTGTCATTAAAGGCGCGAGTGAAGCGGCGAACGAGCAGACGCTGGTAGCGATTGAGGATCTGTTCACGCATAAAGAGCAGGGCGGCCAGCATGAAGCGCGCTACGCCACGCTTGCCAGTGCTAAAAAGCACGTACCTGACAGTAACCTGGCGGTTATCTCGGTTAACGGTCTGTTTGCCGCACGTGAGGCACGTCAGGCACTGCAAAATAACCTCAATGTGATGCTGTTCTCGGACAACGTTTCTCTTGAGGACGAACTGGCGCTTAAGCAGCTGGCACACGAAAAAGGACTGTTGATGATGGGGCCAGACTGCGGGACCGCCATTATTAACGGCGCGGCGCTGTGTTTTGGTAATGCAGTACGTCGCGGCAACATTGGTATTGTGGGGGCATCCGGTACCGGTAGCCAGGAACTGAGCGTGCGTATTCATGAGTTTGGCGGCGGTGTTTCCCAACTGATCGGCACGGGTGGACGCGATCTAAGCGAGAAAATTGGTGGTCTGATGATGCTTGACGCGATTGGCATGTTGGAAGCCGATCCACAAACCGAGATCATTGCGCTTATCTCCAAACCGCCTGCGCCAGCGGTGGCTCGCAAGGTGCTGGAACGCGCGCGCGCTTGCCATAAGCCTGTTGTGGTGTGTTTCCTTGGACGTGAAGCTGCGCCTGCGGATGAAAAAGGCCTGCAGTTTGCACGCGGTACTAAAGAGGCGGCGTTGAAAGCAGTGCTGCTGACCGGCGTGAAAAAAGAGAGCCTGGATCTGCATCCGCTCAACTGGCCGCTGATTGAAGAGGTTCGCGCCCGTCTGACGCCACAGCAAAAGTACATTCGTGGGCTGTTCTGCGGCGGCACACTGTGCGATGAAGCGATGTTTACCGCGATGGAAAAACATGCCGAAGTGTACAGCAACATCCATCCGGATCCGGCGTTCCGCCTGCAGGATCTTAACCGCAGCGTCGCGCATACCTTCCTCGATTTCGGTGATGATGATTTCACCAACGGTAAACCGCACCCGATGATCGATCCCACCAACCGCATTAGTCGTCTGTTGCAGGAGGCGCGCGATCCTGAAGTCGGCGTGATCGTGATGGATTTCGTCCTCGGCTTTGGATCGCATGAAGATCCGGTCGGCGTGATGCTCGACGCGATCGTTGAAGCCAAAGCGATCGCCGCTGCAGAGGGGCGTCCGCTGGAGATCCTCGGCTATGTGCTGGGAACCGATCAGGATACGCCGTCGCTGGAAAAACAGTGCCAGATGCTGACCGATGCCGGGGTTATCTGGGCGAGCAGTAGCACCAACACCGGATTGCTGGCGCGTGAATTTATCTGTAAAGGGGAGGAAGCCTGATGAGCCAGACGCTGTTTAACCAGCCGCTGAATGTGATTAACGTTGGCATTGCGATGTTCAGCGATGACCTGAAAAAGCAAAACGTACCTGTGACCCAACTCGACTGGACGCCGCCGGGCCAGGGCAACATGCAGGTGGTTGCTGCACTGGATCAGATTGCCGATTCTCCGCTGGCAGACAAAATTACTGCCGCTAATCAGCTGGCGCTGGAACGCATTATCCAGTCGCATCCGGTGCTGATTGGCTATGACCAGGCAATCAATGTCGTGCCGGGGATGACCCGCAACACCATCCTGCATGCCGGGCCGCCGATCCGCTGGGAAAACATGTGCGGCGCAATGAAGGGCGCAGTCACCGGTGCGTTGGTGTTTGAAGGGCTGGCGAAAGATCTGGATGCAGCCGCAGAACTGGCGGCTTCTGGCGAAATCATCTTCTCTCCGTGCCACGAGCATGACTGCGTTGGCTCGATGGCGGGTGTGACGTCAGCATCCATGTTTATGCACGTCGTTGAGAACAAAACCTACGGCAACCGCGCATATACCAATATGAGCGAGCAGATGGCGAAGATCCTGCGCATGGGGGCGAACGATCAAAGCGTTATCGATCGTCTGAACTGGATGCGTGATGTGATGGGCCCAATGCTGCGCGATGCCATGAAGCTGGCGGGAGAAATCGACTTGCGCCTGATGCTGGCGCAGGCGCTGCACATGGGGGATGAGTGTCATAACCGCAACAATGCCGGGACTGCGCTACTGATTCAGGCGCTGACGCCGTGGATCATTCAGACCGGTTATCCGGTTGAGCAACAGCGGGAAGTGTTTGAATTCGTCCTCAGCAGCGATTACTTCTCCGGGCCGACCTGGATGGCGATGTGTAAAGCGGCGATGGACGCCGCCCACGGTATCGAATACAGCACCGTGGTGACGACGATGGCGCGTAACGGCGTTGAGTTTGGTCTGCGCATCAGCGGCTTACCGGGTCAGTGGTTTACCGGTCCGGCGCAACAGGTGATAGGTCCGATGTTTGCGGGCTATAAGCCGGAAGATTCCGGTCGTGACATCGGCGATAGCGCGATTACCGAAACCTACGGCATTGGCGGTTTCGCCATGGCGACGGCACCAGCTATCGTGGCGCTGGTGGGGGGAACAGTTGAAGAAGCGGTCGATTTCTCTCGCCAGATGCGTGAAATCACCCTCGGTGAAAACCCCAACGTCACCATTCCACTGCTGGGTTTTATGGGCGTACCGACCGCGATAGATATTACGCGCGTGTGCAGCACCGGTATTCTGCCGGTGATTAACACCGCAATTGCGCATAAAGACGCGGGGATCGGCATGATCGGCGCCGGAATAGTCCACCCGCCATTCGCCTGTTTTGAAAAGGCGATCCTCAACTGGCGCGACCGCTACTGCCAATAACAACAATCGGGGCTAACTGCGTTAGCCCCACGGTAGCGAAGCGAAAAACGTTGCTTACCTGCAGGGCTGGGCGATCCCTGAGATCGCAAACGATGCTTAACCTGTGAAGGATATTCCATGAACAGCATAAAACTAGAATGGAAACGTGGTGACTGGGCGGCTTACTTCGGGCTGATGACCAACAACCTGACTAACCTGCTGACAATGATGGGGCTGCTCATTTTTGTTGTCGGCATCCCGACTGAAATAGTTTACGGCCGCATTGCGCCAGCCTTTGGTCTGGCGGTGCTGGTGGCCAGCGTCTGCTATGCCTGGTTTGGCTTGCAGATGGCAAAACACACCGGCCGTAATGATGTGACGGCGTTGCCGTCCGGGCCCAGCGCACCGTCAATCTTTACCGTGACGTTCCTGGTGCTGATGCCGGTTTATCAGCAAACCAAAGATGCCAACTTCGCCATCCAGATAGCACTGGTATGGTGCTTTGTGGAAGCGTTGATCCTGGTGGGCGGCTCCTTCCTGGGCGAGACCATCCGCAAGATGATTCCACGTACGGTACTGCTTTCTTGTCTGTCCGGCCTGGGACTGTTGCTGCTGGCGATGAACCCCATGCTGCAGGCGTTTGAAGCGCCGACCGTTTCTTTCATCGTCCTGTTGCTGATTTTCATCAACTGGTTCGGTAAGAAGCCGATTTTTGCTCGCATTCCTACCGGTTTGCTGTTGCTGATTGCCGGTACGGCCCTGGCGTGGATCTCCGGTTTACAAAGCCCGGAAGCCATTAAAGCGTCGATGTCTTCCTTTGGCTTCAACCCGCCGGAAATTCATGTCGACAGCTTCCTGCAAGGATTACCGCATGCGTTGCCGTATCTGGCTTCTGCAGTTCCGCTGGGTCTGGCGAACTATATTTTTGACCTTGAGAACATTGAAAGTGCGCACGCGGCGGGGGATGAGTACAACACCCGTAAGGTGATGATGGCGAACGGTTTTGCCTCCATGCTTGGCTGCATGCTGGGCAACCCGTTCCCGGTGACCGTGTATGTTGGGCATGCGGGCTGGAAAGCAATGGGCGCCAGCATCGGTTATACCCTGGCATCTGGTATCACCATGTTCCTGGTACCGCTGTTTGGCCTGGGCGCATTTATGCTCGCCATTATTCCGATGACCGCGATCGTGCCGATTCTGGTGTTTATCGGCGTGGTGACCGCTAACCAGGTGGTACGAGAAACGCCCAAAGTCGAGGTTCCCGTTATCTTCATCTGCTTGTTCCCGTGGATTGCCAACTGGGCATTGACCATCGTTAACAGCGTGATGGGGGCCGCCGGAACATCTGCGGGGAAACTGGGGAGCGATCTGCTGCACAGCAAAGGTGTCTATTACGACGGACTGGTGCATCTGGGAAGCGGTGCGCCGCTGGCCAGTATGCTGTGGGGCTGCGTCGCTATCTTCGCCATCATGAACAAGCCGTTACGTGGGGCGATTGCCGCTGCCTTCGGTGCACTGCTGTCGCTGTTTGGTGTGATTCACTCCCCGGCAGTCGGCTTTGCTGAGGGCAGCTCGATGATGTTTGTTGTGGCCTACCTGATGATGAGCGGCATGTTTGTCCTCAAGCATGTTCTTGATAGCCGTGAAGCGGTGACTGCGCCTGAGCAGGAACCGACGAAAACGACCTGAATCGCCTGTAAGCGGAAGATAACACTATGAAAGAACTTGTGGTCGTTGCCATTGGCGGCAACAGCATTATCAAAGATAACGCCAGCCAGTCGATTGAGCACCAGGCTGAAGCGGTAAAAGCGGTGGCGGACACGGTGCTGGAGATGTTGGCATCGGACTACAACATTGTGCTGACACACGGTAACGGACCGCAGGTGGGGCTGGATCTCCGGCGTGCTGAAATCGCGCACGAACGTGAAGGTTTGCCGCTCACTCCGCTGGCAAACTGCGTCGCTGATACTCAGGGCGGTATTGGCTACCTGATCCAACAGGCGCTGAATAACCGCCTGGCGCGACGCGGTGAGCAGAAGGCGGTGACGGTGGTCACGCAGGTAGAGGTCGATAAGAACGATCCAGGGTTTGCGAATCCAACCAAGCCGATTGGCGCCTTCTTTAGCGCAGCGCAGCGCGATGAGCTGCTGCGGGTCAATCCGGGCTGGCATTTTGTGGAAGATTCCGGACGCGGCTACCGCCGGGTTGTGGCCTCCCCTGAACCAAAACGTATTGTTGAAGCAGAGGCGATCAAAACGCTGACTCAGCAAGGTTTTGTGGTGATTGGCGCGGGCGGCGGTGGGATCCCGGTTGTACGTAGCGAGCACGGGGATTATCACAGCGTGGATGCGGTGATTGATAAAGATCTCTCCACTGCGCTGCTGGCGCAGGAGATCCGCGCTGACATTCTGGTGATCACTACTGGCGTAGAGAAAGTGTGTATTCACTTCGGTAAGCCCAACCAGCAGGCGCTGGATACTGTGGATATTGCGACAATGACCCGCTACATGCAGGAAGGTCACTTCCCGCCGGGCAGCATGCTACCCAAAATTATCGCCAGCCTGACGTTCCTGGCACGTGGCGGTAAGCGGGTGATCATCACTACGCCGGAATGCCTGCCCGCCGCACTGCGCGGTGAAACGGGTACCCACATTGTCCATTCCTGAGAGGAGATGCGAATGAAGGAAAGTAACAGCCGCCGCGAGTTTTTAAGTCAGAGCGGAAAAATGGTCACTGCTGCTGCGCTGTTTGGCGCAGTGGCTCCGGTCACGTATGCTGCTAATCCTGTCGGGAACACCTGCGGGTCGAAGAGCACGATGACGATTAACGATAAACACTACTACCTCGATAACGTTCTGCTGGAAGCGGGATTTGATTACGAAAATGCCGTGGTGGTACATACCCGTACTGCACTGCAAACCGTTGAAATTCAGGATGGGAAGATTGTTGCGCTACGCGAGAATAAGCAGCATCCGGATGCGACGCTGCCGCACTACGATGCGGGTGGAAAGCTGATGTTGCCCGCCATGCGCGACATGCACATCCATCTGGATAAAACCTTTTACGGTGGCCCCTGGCGTTCTCTGAACCGTCCGGCGGGCACCACCATTCAGGATATGATCCGCCTGGAACAAAAGCTGCTACCCGAGCTGCAGCCTTATACTCAGGAGCGGGCGGAAAAGCTTATCGATCTGCTGCAATCAAAAGGGACATCGATTGCCCGCAGCCACTGCAATATTGAGCCAGTTTCCGGGCTGAAAAACCTGGAAAACCTGCAGGCGGTACTGGCGCGTCGTCAGCCGGGTTTTGCCTGCGAAATCGTGGCGTTTCCACAACATGGCCTGTTGTTATCGAAGTCTGAACCGCTGATGCGTGAAGCGATGCAGGCGGGGGCGCATTACGTCGGCGGCCTGGACCCAACCAGTGTGGACGGGGCGATGGAGAAATCCCTCGACACCATGTTCCAGATTGCGCTGGATTACAACAAAGGCGTGGATATTCATCTGCATGAAACCAGTCCGGCGGGCGTGGCGGCGGTGAATTACATGGTGGAGACGGTAGAGAAAACCCCGCAGTTGAAGGGAAAACTGACCATCAGCCACGCGTTTGCGCTGTCTACGCTGAACGAACAGCAGGTGGATGAACTCGCAACCCGCATGGCGGCGCAGCAAATTACCATTGCTTCGACGGTGCCGATTGGCACGATGCACATGCCGCTGAAACAGCTGCGCGATAAAGGCGTGGAGGTGATTACCGGCACCGACAGCGTAATTGACCACTGGTCGCCGTATGGCCTGGGAGACATGCTGGAGAAGGCGAATCTGTACGCGCAGCTCTATATTCGCCCTAATGAGCTTAACCTGTCGCGAGCGCTGTTCCTCGCCACTGGCGATGTGCTGCCGCTCAACGATAAAGGCGAACGTGTGTGGCCGAAAGCACAGGATGACGCGAGTTTTGTGCTGGTCGATGCGTCCTGCTCTGCGGAAGCGGTCGCGAGGATTTCCCCTCGCACCGCGACCTTCCATAAAGGCCAACTGGTGTGGGGGAATGTCGCAAGCTAGTTTGGTTTTCCGCGCAGCGGCAATTGCTGCTGCGCGCTGTTACCGTTAACCGGCGATCCCCAGATAGCCGTGAATCCCCATATATATGCCGACCATGCCGATGAGTGCACTGGAAAAATAGGGTGCTTTACGCGCCAGCGTGTTAAATCCGCTCCAGCGTTTTGCCGCCTGCTGTACGCTGATAGCCGCGCCAACCCCTACCGTTACCAGCGTTATCGCCAGTCCGAGGCTAAAGCACAGCACCATCGTTGCCCCCAGCGTAAAGGCTTTGAGCTGGATACAAATCAGTAAGACGGTAATAGCCGCAGGACACGGGATCAGACCACCGGTCAGACCAAACAGCAAAATTTGCCCGTTGGTGACCTCTTTGCCCGCAAAGCGGCGCTGGATATCGTTGGCATGTGCGCGTTCGTGCGCGTCCTGATACTCTTTCGAACCCTCGCTCAGCCCTGCCAACGCGGCATGGTTATGATCGTGGTCGTGGTGGTGGTCATGTTCGTGATGGTGGTGGTGATCGTGGTTATGATCGTGATCATGATGATGGTCGTGATGTGTCTGAGTCAGCCAGTTCTGCTCGCCTTGCCATGTCCGCCAGAACATCCAGAATGCAGTGCCTAAAATAATGATCGCCGAGACAAACTGTAGCCAGGGTTCGACGGCCTGGGCCGTGAACGCTTTACTGATATACATTCCGCCAAGTGCAATCAGCCATACTATGGCCGTATGCGACAGGGTAGCCGCCAGCCCCAGCATCACCGCCTGCTTGATAGTCCCCTTTATGGCAATAATAAACGCCGCCATCATTGTCTTCGAATGCCCCGGTTCCAGGCCGTGTAACACCCCCAATAAAATTGCACTGGGAATGAAGAACCAGGCGTTGCCTTGCTGAAGAAGCGTAGAAAATTCACCCATGAGAATGATTCTTAGTTGTCTAATTTTGCCTGATTCTACTCCCCCCCAGTATCAAATACTACCCCCCAGTAGAATGTCGATGGTATTGTCGCTACGGATTTACGTTAATTAAGGTAATGCTATGTCACATACGATCCGCGACAAACAAAAGCTGAAAGCCCGTGCCAGTAAGATTCAGGGCCAGGTAGTGGCGTTGAAAACCATGCTGGATGAACCGCATGAATGCGCGGCTGTATTGCAGCAAATTGCGGCGATCCGCGGTGCGGTAAACGGATTAATGCGTGAGGTGATTAAAGGCCATCTGACCGAGCATATTGTGCATCAGGGCGATGAAATAAAGCGTGAAGAGGATTTGGACGTTGTCCTGAAGGTATTGGATTCTTACATCAAGTAAGGCGGAGTGCGGCTCATCCACGCGCTGATGAATGAGCCGTTGATAACGTCATTTAGCCAAAAAACATCACGGATACGCACAACAGACCGACAATCAACGTTATCAGGTTACCCACTGAACGGTACGGCTTCAGCGCCGGGATCAGATAGGTCGATAACGTCGGCATGATAAACAGAATCATGGCAATCAGCGGCCCACTGATCGCGTAAATCATTGAAATGGCATTAGGGTTAATGCAGCAGATGATAAACGTGATGCTTGAGACCAACATAATGGACAGGGCGCGGTTAAAGGCCCGGCTTTTCTTCACACCCACCTGATGCAGCGACGTTTTTACGACTTCTGTCGCCCCTTCAATCACGCCAAAGTAGGTGCCGAGGAACGATTTTGACATCGCCACGACGGCAACAATAATCCCGGAGATTGACAGCCAGGCCGGCGCGTTTGGCATCATCGACAGTGCTGACAGGATGGTCACGCCTTCATTCTTTGCATCCTCGATATAGTTTGTCGGAATCGAAAGCAGACAGCTAAAGACGAAAAACAGTACGCTCAGACAGATGATGACGTAGGCGACCTTCATGATTTTTTTGCATTTACCCATGGCCTGCTCGCCGTATTTCTCACGTCTGTCGATGGCAAACGTGGAGATAATGGGCGTATGGCTAAAAGCGAAAACCATCACGGGGATAGAGATCCATACCTGATGTAACGTGTGCTGATCGAAAGACATCTGGCCGGTGAGTAGCGTCGGCTGCCAGCTTCCGGTCAGGTACAGCGAAAGGAATAAAAAATACGCGATGAGCGGGAACACCAGAAAGCCCATCACCCGGATGGTGGCTTGTCGACCCATCAGAAAAATTAAATTCAGTACCAGCACCACGCCCAGACTGACCAGCATACGCACGCGAAGATCTATCGCGATATGTTTTGCCAGCTGCTCGGTGAGTGAATTGGTTATCGCCACGGCGTAGATCAGCACCACCACAAAGAAAGCAACAAAATAGAGGGTGGTAATCAGGCTACCTATCTTTTTGCCGTAATAGTGGGTGACCGCGCCGGTGATCCCTTCACCTGCAGAGGTTTTTGATGACAGGATAAACTGGCACAGCGCCTTGTGCGGCCAGTAGGTTAAAGGCCAGGCGACGAGTGCGGTGATAAACAGCACCACCGCGCCTGCAGAACCCAGCTGTATGGGAAGGAAGAGGGTTCCTGCGCC
Organism: Citrobacter sp. C6_1; assembly: GCF_014596835.2. Taxonomy (NCBI): domain Bacteria; kingdom Pseudomonadati; phylum Pseudomonadota; class Gammaproteobacteria; order Enterobacterales; family Enterobacteriaceae; genus Citrobacter; species Citrobacter sp. C6_1. Next base: position 837,944 of record NZ_CP115031.1, read on the forward strand.
GACGGCAGTCCCATATAGTGCGAAGCTCCAGAGAGTCTCTTCTTTTGACCAAAATTTCGACATTATTTGAACGTATCAACTATAAAATAAACAAAAAGAAGCGCAATTTACCACAAATGAGAGGGGCTGGGGGAAGTGTGAACAAGTGGGCTGGTGAATGGATGAATAGCCGGAATTGAGAAAATTCCGACTATTGTTTGAATTATCAGGCAGTAACGCGCTGCTGACGACGCTTCATTACGCGCTCGCGCAATGTGTCATACGCCCAGTTATAGAACATGGTGTACGGCAGGAAGAAGAGGAAGAAACCTATTTCCAACGTGAATGCCTGAAGCAGGCTGACGTTCAGCACATACGCCACGATGCTTACCCCGATGACGATAAAACCACTCTCGAAACCTAAGGCGTGGAATGCGCGGACTTTTGCCGTACGTTTCACCAGATGTGACGGCCATAAGCGGTCAAACAGGGCGTTATAAATGATATTCCAGATCATCGCCGTGGTAGCGAGAATAATAGTCAGTCCGCCCATTTCCAGCACCGAGCGCTGCATTAACCATGCGGTGGTTGGTGCGAGGATCGCGGTGGCAATGCCTTCAAAGCAGACGGCATGAAAAATGCGCTCCATTAACGAGCGACGTTGGACTGTATCGTGTTGCATAACCTAAACCTTCTTTGATGCCTGGATAACGGAATGGTGGCAATTTTATCGTTTTATGTGATATCTAAAAGATAGTATCCATCGATAAAGTAGATAGTTCATGCGTTACTCTCCTGAAGCGTTGACGGCATTTGTAGAGACCGTCTCCTGCGGCTCATTTTCGGCTGCGGCCCGGCGACTGCGCAAAAGCCAGTCCACCATCAGTACGGCCATTGCGCATCTGGAAGCCGACCTTGGTTTTGCGCTGTTTGACCGTTCATCACGCCAGCCAACGCTGACCGAAGAAGGTAAGCGGGTGCTGGGTTATGTGCAGGCGATTCTGTCGGCGAGCGATCGTCTGGACGAAGCGGCGATTTCGCTGTCGGGTGAAACGGAAGCGCGTCTGACCTTCGTGTTGTCAGATACGCTGCATCCGGATGTGCTGGAAGAACTGATGGTGCAGTTTGACCGCAAGTTTCCCCATACCGAGTTTGAATGTCTGATTGGTGAAGACGAGGACGTGATCGATCTGCTGCAAAAAGGACGTGCTCAGGTGGGGTTGATCGAAGCGCGGCAGGATTACCCGACCGACATGGGCGTCACGCGTCTGCCGATGCAAACCTGGATGGGATTATATGTCGCGGCTTCGCATCCGCTGGCGGGCCAGGAAAAACTGCAGTGGGAACAGCTCCACACCTGGCGCGAGCTGCGTCTGAATACCTATCTGGAAAGCCGCACCAACGTGGCGCGCGGCCCCGTATGGTCTGCTCCCAACTATTTGTTACTGCTGAGTATGGCGGTTCAGGGATTCGGCTGGTGCGCGCTGCCTTGCGCGCTGGTAGAAGAATTTGCGGCAGAAAAGCCGCTGGTTCCATTGACGCTGCCCGGTTGGCCAAAGGCTATCTCTATCGATCTGTTGTGGAATAAGAAATCCCCGCCTGGCGTGGCGGGAAGTTGGCTGCGCGACCATTTACAGCAGAGTGGCGTTCAGATGACCAATAAATGATACGAATTTCCTTTGTGATAAAAATCACCGTTTTTAAACAACCTTGATAACTCTTTTTAACAATCATCTACTATTGCGGTGTTATTTTGCGCTGAGGTGGTGATGAAAGAGGTTGTGATAGTCGGGGCGTTAAGGACACCGATTGGCTGCTTCCAGGGGACACTGGCGCGCCACTCTGCCGTTGAATTAGGTAGTATGGTGGTCAGGGCGTTACTGGAACGCACGGGCGTGGACGTTCACGCTGTGGATGAAGTGATCCTCGGTCAGGTGCTTACCGCAGGTGCCGGGCAGAACCCGGCGCGTCAGTCCGCCATCAATGGTGGGTTGCCCAATACCGTTTCCGCTATCACCATTAACGATGTTTGCGGTTCGGGTCTGAAAGCGCTGCATCTGGCGACCCAGGCTATCCAGTGCGGCGAAGCTGACATTGTGATTGCGGGCGGGCAAGAGAATATGAGCCGCGCGCCGCATGTCCTCACCGACAGCCGCACCGGGGCGCAACTGGGTAACAGTCAACTGGTCGACAGCCTGGTGCATGATGGGCTGTGGGATGCTTTCAACGATTATCATATGGGCGTCACTGCAGAAAATCTGGCGCGGGAATATGGTATCAGCCGCGAATTACAGGACGCCTACGCGCTTCATTCGCAGCATAAAGCGCGGATGGCAATTGATGCCGGGCGCTTTAAAGATGAGATCGTGCCGGTGGTGACCCAGCGTAATGGGCAATCCTTTGTGGTGGATACCGACGAGCAGCCGCGCACCGATGCCAGCGCCGAAGGGCTGGCGCGCCTGGATCCTACCTTCGACAGACTTGGTTCGGTTACGGCGGGCAACGCGTCATCTATCAATGATGGTGCCGCCGCGGTGATGATGATGAGCGAAGCCAAAGCACAGGCGCTGAATTTACCCATACTGGCGCGCATTCGCGCCTTTGCCAGTGTCGGCGTTGACCCCGCGCTCATGGGGATTGCGCCAGTGTACGCGACGCGTCGCTGCCTTGAGCGCGTCGGCTGGCAACTGGCGGATGTCGATTTGATTGAAGCCAATGAAGCCTTCGCCGCGCAGGCATTATCCGTTGGGAAAATGCTGGAGTGGGATGAACGGCGGGTGAATGTGAACGGCGGAGCCATTGCGCTCGGTCACCCGATTGGCGCATCAGGCTGCCGGATTCTGGTTTCACTGGTGCATGAAATGGTGAAACGTCGGGCGCACAAAGGCCTGGCAACGCTGTGTATCGGCGGTGGCCAGGGTGTGGCACTCGCTATCGAACGAGATTAACGATCTTAGATTTACCGTCTTAAACGCCTTTCTAAGTGTTTTCGCTGCACCTGTAAAAAAGCCCTCCAGCAGGAGGGCAAGGCCAGTTACAGAAACATACACTCTAAACACCGTTAACTTATCAAAACATTGTTTCATTTCATGTGATTAACTGCGCACTTTGTTAGAAAAGGTGTCTTATCGGCCGATGATCTCGGCTGAATTTTTCATTTTTTATCCCCACCTCTAATGAATGAATCAATTTATCTTATTGTTATTAAATCATTTTATTTAAACACATTTCGCTATTTATACGCGCTGACGTGATCGCACTTACACTTTTGATAATAAGATGCGGAAAAAGTGAAACATCGTTTTAGTTATAATTGAAAACCCGTTCCGGGAGGGATATCATGAACGCATTAGGTAAAACGGAACGGCGTTTTGCTATCGCTCAAGAATTCACGGTCAATTTATCACTGGAGGTAAATGTGGACGTAAGACAAAGCATCCATAGTGCGCATGCTAAAACCCTGGATACCCAGGCGCTGCGTAATGAGTTTTTGGTAGAAGAAGTGTTTGTTGCTGACGAATACACCATGGTCTACAGCCACATTGACCGCATTATTGTTGGCGGCATTATGCCAGTGGGTAAAACCGTCTCTGTAGGTGGTGAAGTTGGCAAACAGCTGGGCGTAACCTACTTCCTCGAGCGTCGTGAGTTAGGCGTGATCAACATCGGTGGACCGGGCACGATTACTGTTGACGGCCAGTGCTATGAAATTGGTCATCGCGATGCGCTGTATGTCGGTAAAGGGGCCAAAGAAGTGGTTTTTGCAAGCATTGACCCAGCAAAACCCGCCAAGTTCTATTATAACTGCGCGCCGGCACACATGACTTATCCAACCAAAAAAGTGACCCCAGCCGACGTTGCGCCAGTGACGTTGGGTGATGATCTCACGAGTAATCGCCGTACCATCAACAAGTATTTTGTGCCGGACGTACTGGAAACCTGCCAACTGAGCATGGGCCTGACCGAACTGGCGCCGGGCAACCTGTGGAACACCATGCCGTGCCATACCCATGAACGCCGTATGGAAGTCTATTTCTACTTCAATATGGAAGAAGACACCTGTGTCTTCCACATGATGGGGCAACCTCAGGAAACGCGTCATATTGTGATGCACAATGAGCAGGCGGTAATTTCTCCGAGCTGGTCTATCCATTCTGGCGTTGGTACGAAAGCCTATACCTTCATTTGGGGTATGGTTGGCGAAAATCAGGTCTTTGATGATATGGACCACGTTGCAGTCAAAGATCTGCGCTAGTCGCGGGCGGCTACTCAGCCTGTCTGTGACGGGCATTATAAAAAATAAGGATTTACAATGATTTTGAATGCATTCTCTCTTGAAGGTAAAGTCGCCGTTGTGACGGGTTGTGACACCGGTTTGGGTCAGGGGATGGCGCTGGGTCTGGCGGAAGCAGGTTGTGATATCGTGGGTATCAACATTGTTGAGCCGACTGAAACCATCGAACGTGTTACCGCACTGGGCCGCCGTTTTTTAAGCCTGACCGCCGATCTGCGTCAAATTGATGGTATTCCGGCACTGCTGGAGCGTGCGGTCGCAGAATTCGGTCATATCGACATTCTGGTGAACAACGCCGGTCTTATCCGTCGTGAAGATGCGATCGACTTCAGCGAAAAAGACTGGGACGACGTGATGAACCTGAACATTAAGAGCGTGTTCTTCATGTCTCAGGCGGCGGCGAAGCACTTCATTGCCCAGGGTAACGGCGGTAAAATTATTAATATCGCCTCTATGCTCTCCTTCCAGGGCGGCATCCGTGTGCCGTCTTACACCGCGTCAAAAAGCGGCGTAATGGGCGTGACGCGTCTGATGGCCAACGAGTGGGCAAAACATAATATCAACGTGAATGCGATCGCCCCGGGTTACATGGCGACGAACAACACTCAACAGCTGCGTGCTGATGAACAGCGTAGCGCCGAAATCCTCGATCGTATCCCGGCGGGTCGTTGGGGGCTGCCGAGTGACCTGATGGGGCCTGTCGTGTTCCTGGCATCCAGCGCCTCTGACTACATCAACGGTTATACCGTAGCGGTAGACGGCGGCTGGCTGGCGCGTTAATCCGCCTTCCAGCACCGATAAACCCTGCCATCTGGCAGGGTTTTTTTTCATATTTGGATCATTAAAATCCATATTGTGGTTATAAATTATTCCATATTTATTTCCCTGTATATGGATTCTTTATTTTTAATATTCTTTAATATCATTGCTTTAAATTTAATTGAGTAATTAGCGGTAAATTTTAAAATTGGAATATCCATCACATAACGATGTGGTGCAGCAATTTTATCCATGTTTTTGCCGTTTCCCGCCTGACGCTTCCTGCAAGGGATCCCTTACTTTCATCGACATGGCTTACTCTGTATCTGGCAGGAAAAAATGGTCTCAATAAATAATGATGCTGCTTTAGCGCCGCGCACTGTGCGCGATACGCGACGTATGAATATGTTTGTTTCGATCTCTGCGGCTGTCGCAGGGTTGTTATTTGGCCTCGATATCGGCGTAATTGCCGGCGCGTTGCCTTTTATCACCGATCACTTTGTATTGACCAGCCGTCTGCAGGAGTGGGTGGTGAGCAGTATGATGCTTGGCGCGGCGATTGGTGCGCTGTTTAACGGCTGGTTGTCATTCCGACTGGGACGCAAATACAGCCTGATGGCCGGGGCGATCCTGTTTGTCGTCGGTTCCCTGGGGTCGGCATTTGCTTCCAGCGTGGAAATGCTCATTTTTGCCCGCGTGGTACTGGGCGTTGCCGTAGGTATCGCCTCCTACACTGCGCCACTCTATTTGTCTGAAATGGCCAGTGAGAATGTGCGTGGCAAGATGATCAGTATGTATCAACTGATGGTTACGTTGGGCATTGTGCTGGCCTTTTTATCCGATACCGCGTTTAGCTACAGCGGTAACTGGCGCGCTATGCTGGGTGTATTGGCGCTCCCGGCGGTGTTGCTGATTGCTCTGGTCGTTTTCTTACCTAACAGCCCGCGCTGGCTGGCGGAGAAAGGCCGCCACATCGAAGCCGAAGAAGTATTACGTATGCTGCGTGATACGTCAGAAAAAGCCCGCGATGAGCTGAATGAAATTCGTGAAAGCCTGAAGCTGAAGCAGGGCGGTTGGGCGTTGTTTAAAATTAACCGTAACGTACGGCGCGCGGTTTTCCTCGGGATGTTGTTGCAGGCAATGCAGCAGTTCACCGGGATGAACATCATTATGTATTACGCGCCGCGCATTTTTAAAATGGCCGGTTTTACCACCACAGAGCAGCAGATGATTGCCACGCTGGTGGTTGGCTTAACGTTTATGTTCGCGACTTTTATCGCTGTCTTTACAGTAGATAAAGCCGGGCGTAAACCGGCGCTGAAAATTGGTTTCAGCGTGATGGCCATTGGGACGCTGGTGCTCGGCTATTGCCTGATGCAGTTTGATAACGGCACCGCATCCAGTGGACTTTCCTGGCTGTCAGTCGGCATGACCATGATGTGTATTGCCGGTTATGCAATGAGCGCCGCACCGGTGGTGTGGATCCTGTGTTCGGAAATCCAGCCGCTGAAATGTCGCGATTTTGGCATCACCTGCTCCACCACCACCAACTGGGTGTCGAACATGATTATCGGCGCAACCTTCCTGACGTTGCTCGACAGTATTGGCGCCGCGGGTACGTTCTGGCTTTATACCGCACTGAACGTCGTATTTATTGGTATTACCTTCTGGCTTATTCCTGAAACCAAAAACGTTACGCTTGAGCATATCGAACGTAAGCTGATGGCTGGCGAGAAGTTAAGAGATATTGGGGTGTAAATAGTGAGACGCAGTGTCGGATGACGTCTTGTGCAGGCCGGGTAAGCGTAAGCGATACCCGGCATTTTTGTATAACAAGGTTTGAGAATGGAGAGATTACGCCTGCAGGAAGTCTTCGCGCACCGGGGTGAAGGTATCGAGCAATGTCCCCGGCTGTAAACAGACGCAGCCGTGCATGATATTGGGTTGCTTGTACAGGGTGTCACCTGCATGGACGACATGCTTTTCTTCCCCAATCGTAAATTCAAACTCACCCGATAAAACGTACGTGAGTTGTTCATGCGGATGGTTGTGCATTGGGCCAACTGCGCCCTGCTCGAAATTAACTTCCACGGCCATCATTTTGCCATCGTGAGCCAGAATACGCCGGGTAACGCCGTTACCCAGATCTTCAAGCGCGGTTTCTTTATGAAAAATAAACATTCGGTATTCCCGCAGTAAAATGAAACATTATTTCATTAAATTTATATCAGAAAATGAAAAAAGGAAATGTGCGCCGACAGATGTGGAAAGTTGATCACATCTTTGGTTCACTGGGAGGACAACCACGAATAAGGGCAAATGATGAAAACGATCGGTCTGTTAGGCGGAATGAGCTGGGAATCCACTATTCCCTATTATCGTCTGATTAATGAAGGGGTTAAGCAGAGTCTGGGCGGTCTGCATTCTGCGAAAATTCTGCTGCATAGCGTCGATTTCCATGAGATTGAAGCGTGTCAGTCGAACGGTGACTGGCCGCGGGCAGGGGAGATCCTGGCGCAGGCGGCGGTGGGGCTACAGCAAGCGGGGGCTGAGGGAATTGTGCTGTGTACTAACACCATGCATAAAGTGGCCGAGGCCATTGAAACGGCCTGCGATGTCCCGTTTTTGCACATTGCCGATGCAACAGGACGAGCCATACAACAGCAGAAGATGAGTAACGTCGCGCTGTTGGGCACGCGTTACACCATGGAACAGGATTTCTATCGTGGGCGTTTACAGACGGAATTTGGCATTAGCACGCTAATCCCTGATGCTGACGACCGACAGAAAATAAACCAGATTATTTTCGAGGAACTGTGCCTTGGTGAATTTAGCGAAACATCCCGTGATTATTACCTGAGCGTGATTGAGCAACTGGCCCGTCAGGGGGCACAAGGAGTGATCTTCGGCTGCACCGAAATTGGCCTGCTGGTTCCCACTGAAATGAGCCCGTTGCCGGTCTTCGATACCGCGGCGATCCATGCGCAGGATGCCGTGACGTTTATGCTTTCACCTGAGACTGCAAAATAGCCTCCAGCGGGTCGGTAAGCCGGTGGAGATGGGACTGTAGATGTGCTGTAAAAGTATCAACCAGCGCGGATGCCGGGCGATGCAGTGGATGAATCAGGCTGACGGTAAAAGGCACCGAAACACTAAAACGCCGGATTACAATCCCGCTGCCTGCGTAATCCAGGGCGGTCAGCGGGTTTACTACTGAGATCCCCACGCCGGCACGTACCATCGCACAAATTGATGCGGCACTGTGCGTTTCTATGACCATTCGGCGCTTGACCTGATGATCATTAAACAGGGTATCCAGCAACTGGCGATAGCTGTCGGTGCGCGACAGGCTGATATAGTTTTCCCCCTGAAAATCCTGCGGTGTTAATACTGCTTTCCCGGTCAGGGGATGTCCCTGCGGCAGCACGCAAACTTCATCCAGCGACAGTAATTCAGTGCGTTTAGTCCCGGCGGGGGTATGCAGGGTCTCAGTTAACCCGAGATCGTGACGTTGTGCTGATAGCCACTCTTCCAGCAGCGGCGACTCCTGCGGCACAATCTGAATGTTAACCTGCGGGTAGTGGGTGAGGAAGGGTTGCAGCAACGGCGGTAAAAAGGACTGTGAGAACACTGGCAGGCAGACAATCGACAGCTCGCCCTGACGAAATTCACGCAGGCTTTCGGCGGCGCTGACGATCCGGTCCAGGCCATACCAGGATCGCTGCACCTCTTCAAACAGGCGTAGCCCTTGCACTGTAGGATGCAGCCGGCCTCGCGTACGTTCGAACAGTGTTAACCCCAGAACTTTTTCAAATCTTGCCAGCTCGCGACTGACGGTAGGCTGCGACGTGTGCAGCATCCGTGCGGCTTCCGTCAGGTTGCCTGCTGTCATAATGGCGTGAAAAATTTCAATGTGGCGCAAGTTAACGGCGGGCATTGGCGATCCTCAAATAAACATCCCATATCATTTTTGCATAGACTCGCGATAAAACGATATTTTTTATTCTCTTCGTGCTGTGGCGTAATCATAAAAAAGCCAATACCGGAGCACACCATGCCACGTCCACTCAACAGCACTGATACTGACCTGACCGCAGATAACCTGCTGCGTCTGCCCGCCGAATTCGGCTGTCCGGTATGGGTTTACGATGCGCAGATTATCCGCGCGCAGATAGCCAAACTGAGTCAGTTTGATGTGGTGCGTTTTGCCCAAAAGGCCTGCTCGAATATTCATATTTTGCGTCTGATGCGTGAGCAGGGCGTGAAGGTGGATTCCGTCTCGCTGGGTGAGATTGAACGTGCGCTGGCGGCAGGTTTTGTGCCGGAGAATGATGAGATCGTCTTTACCGCCGATATGATTGACCAGGCGACGCTGGCCCGGGTGCATGAGCTACGTATTCCAGTAAACGCCGGGTCGGTTGATATGCTGGAACAACTGGGCCAGGTTTCGCCAGGGCATCGTGTATGGCTGCGCGTCAACCCGGGTTTTGGTCACGGGCATAGCCAGAAAACCAATACCGGCGGCGAGAACAGCAAGCACGGTATCTGGTATAGCGACCTTCCGGCGGCGCTGGAGGTGATTCAGCGTTATCAACTGAAACTGGTGGGCATTCACATGCATATCGGCTCCGGTGTGGACTACGGCCATCTGGAGCAAGTGTGTGGCGCGATGGTGCGTCAGGTTGTTGAATTAGGTCAGGATCTGGAAGCTATATCTGCGGGTGGAGGTTTGTCGATCCCGTATCGCGAAGGAGAAGAGGCGATCAACACCGATCACTACGTTGGTTTGTGGAGCGCGGCACGCGATCAAATAGCCAAACATCTGGGGCATCCGGTGAAGCTTGAGATCGAGCCAGGACGTTTTCTGGTGGCGGAAGCGGGTGTGCTGGTGGCGCAGGTGCGCAGTGTGAAAGAGATGGGCAGTCGCCACTTCGTGTTGATCGACGCTGGCTTTAACGATCTGATGCGGCCAGCAATGTACGGCAGCTATCACCATATCTCCGCATTGGCCGGGGATGGCCGCTCGCTGGATAATGCGGCGCAGATTGAGACGGTGGTTGCCGGTCCACTGTGCGAATCGGGCGATGTTTTTACCCAACAGGAAGGCGGTAAAGTCGAAACCCGTCTATTACCTGCGGTAGTGCCGGGAGATTACCTGGTATTGCATGATACCGGTGCGTATGGCGCGTCGATGTCGTCGAACTACAATAGCCGCCCGCTGTTACCGGAAGTGCTGTTTGATAACGGCGTGGCGCGACTGATTCGTCGTCGTCAGACCATTGAAGAGCTGTTAGCGCTGGAGCTTATCTGATTGCATGCCGGATGGTGCTACGCTTATCCGGCCTACGAAATTAACGGTGGGGTCTTTAGGCCGGATAAGGCGAAGCCGCCATCCGGCATCTGATTAAGAATTACTTATAATACGGCCCTGTTGTCACCGATTCCCGCAACACCAGGGTGCCCGTAAACGGCGGAATGGGTTCAACGTCTTCGTCATTAGCCAGACGAATAGCCTGATCGATTGCCGTGGTTATCATGGTATCGATCGGCAGATAGACGGTAGAGAGTCCTGGCTCCAGCCATTTCGCGCTGGGCGCATCATCAAAACCAAACAACGAAACATCTTCGGGGATCTTTAGTCCAGCCTGATGTAATGCTTTCGATGCACCTAACGCCATATCATCGTTACAGGCGAACAGCGCGCTGAATATCACCCCTTCATCCAATAGTTCACGACAGGCTTCATAGCCTCTGGTCATCGTTGAATCACCGTATTTGACCCTGGCGGGTTCCCAGGGAATACCGTTTTTTTCCAGCGCTTTACGATATCCCATCAACCGGGATTTACCGGTTGGCGTATGGCCGGGTACGGTGATGCAGGCAATATCACGATGTCCTTGCGAGATGAGGTAATCGACTGCCTGAAACGCCGCGTCTTCCTGTTCAAAGAAAATCGCGCGGTCGCGGGCCTGGCTGACGTCGCGGTTAATGACCAGCAAGGGCATATCAATGCGGGTCATCAGCGACATAATCGCCTTTTCGCTCATGTAGCGAGTGTAGAGAATAATGGCGTCGCACTGTCGGTCGGCCAACATTTGAACGGCTTCCTGCTCTCGCTCTGGTGTGTCATGGCCGTCGGTGACAATCAGCTGTTTGCCGTGAGACTCCGTCTGGCGCGATGCCTGTTGCAGCAAACGACCAAAGTAGAATCCATCAAATGTAGATACCACCAGACCAATGCTGTTGCTGGTGCGGTTTGCCAGTGAGCGCGCTAAAAAATTGGGCCGATAATCGAGTGCCTGCATGGCGTTGAAGACTTTCTGGCGCGTGCTTTCTTTTACCTGCCCCGTACCATTAAGTACGCGTGAAACGGTCGCTTTCGATACGCCAGCATGTCGTGAAACGTCTAACATCGTTGTCATGACGCAATCCTGATTAATCGTTTGACGAAGAATTTCCCGGCTCAGTCAGCGCCGAAACGGAATGCCGGCGTACCAGCGTTGGGTTAAAGACGTGAGTGATTTCCGGGACCGGGCGTTTTTCGGCCAGCGCCAGCGCCAGTTCGGCGGCCTGGGTTGCCATCGTCACGATAGGGTAGCGTACCGTCGTCAGCCGTGGACGCACGTAGCGTGAAACCAGTACATCATCAAAACCAATCAGCGAGATTTCTCCCGGCACATCAATGCCGTTATCATTTAATACACCCATAGCGCCCGCCGCCATTGAGTCGTTATAGCAGGCGATAGCCGTGAAGTTTTTGCCGCGACCAAGCAGCTCAGTCATTGCCTGCTCGCCGCCGCTTTCATCGGGCTCGCCAAACGTGACCAGTCGATCGTTTACCGGAATATTGCTTTCCGCCAGCGCGTCGTAATAGCCTTGCAAACGATCTTCCGCATCTGAAATGCTGTGGTTGGAACACAGATAACCGATGCGCGTATGGCCCTGCTGAATAAGATGACGGGTTGCCAGCCAGGCACCGTAACGGTCGTCCAGCGCAACGCAGCGTTGTTCGAATCCCGGTAAAATTCGGTTGATCAGGACCATTCCGGGGATTTGTTTCATCAATGATGTCAGCTCGGCATCCGGGATAATTTTAGCGTGGACCACGAGGGCTGCGCAGCGGTGGCGAATAAGTTGCTCAATCGCCTGACGTTCCTTTTGCTCGTTATGGTAGCCGTTGCCAATCAGTAAAAAGTTACCGGTATTATAGGCCACCTGCTCGACAGCTTTAACCATTGCCCCAAAGAACGGATCGGACACATCACCGACTACCAGACCGACGGTTTCAGTAGATTGTTGTGCCAGCGCCCGCGCGTTGGCGTTGGGGTGGTAGCTGAGTGATTCCATTGCACTCATTACAGCCAGACGCGATGCGTCGCTGGCTTTGGGGGAGTCATTGATCACTCGAGAAACGGTGGCGACTGATACACCAGCTAGTCGGGCTACATCCTTTATGGTCGCCATGATAGTACCTGTTGTGGGTAAACGCTTACATCTCGCCAGTGTTACGGAAAACGGCTGCCTGTTCAAGCAGATTGCCCGTCAGGACGTCGCAAATGTGAGCGGACACGAGCGAAGTAAGACAGAAAATAGAAAATGAAAACCTTTGCTTACACTTTGCGATGTGCTGTTGCGATTGTTCGCTGGTGAGGTGAGAGAGCGGATTGATAGAGTTGAGATCCCAGAGGTATTGATAGGTGAAATCAACTTTCGGGTTGATCACAAAATTTACACCAGCCTGCGCAGATGCGCAGGTTTTTTTTTGCGTCCAGCGTATCTGTAACAGTAACCGATAATTTACACAACTCGTTGCACTTGGGTTCATTCCTTTGCGTTTTCCAACTGGCGGAACGGCGCGGTGACGACCACAATCAAGATCCCAGAGGTATTGATTGGTGAGATTATTCGGTACGCACTTCGTACCTGTCTCTTGCACCGACCTGCGCGGATGCGCAGGTTTTTTTTCGGACTCTATTTACCCGTTATCTGTCGCGCCCCTTCTCCAACTCGTATACTCTCCCACCATTGATGGTTATATAATTAATGGCACAGGGAGTTGAGATGCTATTTGGCTTTTTTCGAAATCTGTTTCGCGTGCTGTTTCGTGTTCGCGTTACGGGCGATGTCAGCGCGCTACGGGGAGAACGCGTCTTAATCACGCCCAACCATGTCTCATTTATCGATGGTATCCTGCTGGCGCTCTTTTTACCGATTCGCCCTGTGTTTGCCGTTTACACCTCTATTAGTCAGCAATGGTATATGCGCTGGCTAACCCCGCTGATTGATTTCGTGCCGTTAGACCCAACCAAACCGATGTCGATTAAGCATCTGGTTCGTCTGGTCGAACAGGGGCGCCCGGTGGTTATTTTCCCGGAAGGACGTATTTCTACCACCGGTTCACTGATGAAAATCTACGACGGTGCCGGGTTCGTTGCCGCAAAATCAAAGGCGACGGTGGTGCCTGTGCGTATAGAAGGTGCAGAACTGACCCATTTCAGCCGTCTGAAAGGTTTGGTTAAACAGCGCTTCTTTCCGCAAATCAGACTCCATATTCTACCGCCAACGGTATTGCCGATGCCGGAAGCGCCGCGCGCGCGCGAACGCCGCAAAATCGCCGGTGAAATGTTGCACCAGATTATGATGGAAGCGCGTATGGCGGTACGCCCGCGTGAAACGTTATACGAGTCTCTGCTGGCGGCAAAATATCGGTTTGGCGCAGGCAAAAACTGCATTGAAGATATTAATTTCACTCCGGACAGCTATCGCAAACTGCTGACGAAAACGCTGTTTGTCGCGCGTATTCTGGAAAAATACAGCACCGAGGGTGAAAGAATCGGCCTGATGCTGCCAAATGCGGGAATCAGCGCGGCGGTTATTTTTGGCGCCATTGCGCGTCGACGCATTCCGGCCATGATGAATTACACCGCGGGCGTGAAGGGATTGACCAGCGCCATTACTGCCTCTGAAATCAAAACGATCTTCACTTCCCGGCAGTTTCTCGATAAAGGCAAACTCTGGCATTTACCGGAACAACTTACTCAAGTGCGCTGGGTGTATCTGGAGGACTTGAAGGCCGATGTGACCTTTGGCGATAAGCTGTGGATTTTTTCACATCTGCTGGCTCCACACCTGGCACAGGTGAAGCAGCAGCCGGAAGAGGCTGCGGTGATCCTCTTTACCTCGGGATCAGAAGGCCACCCGAAAGGTGTCGTACACAGCCATAAGAGCATTCTGGCGAACGTCGAGCAGATTAAGACGATTGCCGATTTCACCGCCGATGACCGCTTTATGTCGGCGCTGCCGCTGTTCCACTCTTTTGGCCTGACGGTAGGATTGTTCACGCCATTACTGACCGGTGCTGAAGTGTTTTTGTACCCCAGTCCGCTGCATTACCGCATTGTGCCGGAGCTGGTCTACGACAGGAACTGCACCGTGTTGTTTGGTACGTCAACGTTCCTCGGCAACTACGCGCGGTTTGCTCATCCGTACGATTTCCACCGTCTGCGCTATGTGGTAGCGGGAGCGGAAAAACTGCAGGACAGCACGAAACAGTTGTGGCAGGAGAAATTTGGCCTGCGCGTCCTTGAAGGCTATGGCGTGACGGAATGTGCGCCGGTGGTGTCTATCAACGTACCGATGGCGGCGAAATCGGGAACGGTAGGGCGCATTCTGCCTGGTATGGATGCCCGACTGTTGGCGGTGCCTGGTATTGAAGATGGCGGGCGTTTACAGCTGAAAGGCCCTAATATTATGAGCGGCTATCTGCGCGTCGAAAAACCTGGTGTACTGGAAGTCCCAACCGCAGAAAATGCGCAGGGTCAGATAGAACACGGCTGGTACGACACCGGTGATGTTGTACGCTTTGATGAAAATGGCTTTGTACAGATTCAGGGACGTGCCAAGCGCTTTGCCAAAATTGCCGGTGAGATGGTGTCACTGGAGATGGTTGAACAGCTGGCGCTGGCGGTATCTGCTGAAAAAATGCATGCCACGGCTATCAAGAGCGATGCCAATAAAGGGGAAGCGCTGGTGCTGTTTACTACCGACGGCGAGCTGACCCGTGAAAAATTACTCCAGTATGCGCGCATCCACGGCATTCCAGAGCTTGCCGTACCGCGTGATATCCGCCACCTGAAACAACTCCCTCTGCTCGGCAGCGGTAAGCCAGATTTTGTGACACTGAAAAACTGGGTCGATGAACCGGAAAAACAACATGCGTGAGTCAGTACACACTAGCACTTCAATCTGGTCAAAAGGGATGATGTCCGTTATCGCCGCGCAGTTTTTGTCAGCGTTTGGCGATAACGCGTTGTTGTTTGCTACCCTGGCTTTGCTCAAGGCGCAGTTCTACCCGGACTGGAGCCAGCCAATCCTGCAAATGGTGTTTGTGGGTGCTTACATTCTATTTGCTCCTTTTGTCGGGCAGGTCGCGGATAGCTTTGCGAAAGGCAGAGTGATGATGTTCGCCAACGGTCTCAAGCTACTGGGGGCGGCGAGTATCTGTTTTGGCGTTAACCCATTTCTGGGGTATACGCTGGTGGGTATTGGTGCAGCGGCTTATTCTCCGGCCAAGTATGGCATCCTGGGTGAGTTGACGACCGGCGATAAACTGGTGAAAGCGAATGGCCTGATGGAGGCGTCAACCATTGCCGCTATCTTGTTGGGTTCTGTTGCTGGTGGTGTGCTGGCCGACTGGCATGTCATTGCTGCGCTTTCCGCCTGCGCCCTGGCTTATGCTGGTGCCGTGGTGGCTAACCTGTATATCCCGAAACTGGCTGCGGCTCGCCCCGGTCAGTCGTGGCATCTGGGCAAAATGACGCGCAGTTTTTTCTGTGCCGCCTCCTCACTGTGGCGCAACGGTGAAACGCGTTTCTCATTGGTCGGAACCAGCCTTTTCTGGGGTGCGGGTGTTACGCTGCGTTTTCTGCTGGTGCTGTGGGTTCCGGTGGCGCTCGGCATCACCGATAACGCCACGCCGACCTACCTTAATGCCATGGTCGCGATCGGGATTGTTGTCGGCGCGGGGGCGGCTGCGAAACTGGTGACGCTGGAAACCGTGTCGCGCTGTATGCCTGCGGGGATACTGATCGGCATCGTGGTGCTGATTTTCTCTCTTCAACATTCGCTGCTTCCGGCCTACGTGTTGCTGCTGCTTATCGGCGTGTGTGGTGGGTTCTTTGTTGTGCCGCTAAATGCGTTACTGCAGGAGCGGGGCAAGAAAAGCGTCGGCGCGGGCAATGCGATTGCGGTGCAAAACCTGGGCGAAAACAGTGCGATGTTGCTGATGCTGGGTATTTACTCACTGGCGGTGCTGGTGGGGATCCCGGCGGTCGCGATTGGTATTGGGTTTGGGGCGCTGTTTGCGCTGGCGATTGCGGCGCTGTGGATTTGGCAGCGCCGCCGGTAACATTGCCGGATGGCGACGCAAGCGTCTTATCCGGCCTACAGGACGAACAATTTGTAGGCCTGATAAACGCTGCGTCATCAGGCACTAAAAATTATGGTGCAGGATAGGTATACACCTGATGCACCGCTTCAATCTCTGCAAGTACTTCTTCACTCAACTCCAGATACAGGCTTTCAACGTTGGTTTTTAGCTGCTCCATCGTCGTGGCGCCCAGCAGGGTGCTGGCGACAAACGGCTGACGACGCACGAATGCCAGCGCCATCTGCGCAGGATCGAGGTTATGGCGTTTGGCGATATCCACATAGGCTGCGACGGCTTTTTGCGTTTGCTCGCCGCTGTAGCGCGTGAAGCGGCTAAACAACGTATTGCGTGCGCCGGCAGGTTTCGCACCGTTCAGGTATTTACCGGTTAAGGTGCCAAAACCAAGGCACGAGTAGGCCAGTAGCTCAACGCCTTCATACTGGCTCACTTCGGCCAGTCCAACTTCAAAGCTGCGGTTTAGCAGGCTGTACGGGTTCTGGATGGTGGCGATACGCGGCAGGTCATGTTTGTCTGCCAGGTGCAGGTAACGCATTACGCCAAACGCCGTTTCGTTGGAAACACCGATGTAACGAATCTTACCTGCACGCTGAAACTCTGCCAGCGCGTCCAGCGTATCCAGCAGGGAAACGACCGGCGCGGAATCCGCCCAGCTATATCCCAGCTTACCAAAGCAGTTTGTCGGACGCTGCGGCCAGTGGACCTGATAGAGATCGAGATAATCGGTCTGCAGTCTTTTCAGACTGTCGTGCAGTGCTTCACGGATGTTTTTACGATCCAGCGCCTGATTCGGTCGAATACCGCTGTCATTGTTACGCGCCGGGCCGCTAACTTTAGAGGCAACAATCAGTTTTTCGCGGCTGCCGTGTTTGGCGAGCCAGTTGCCCACGTAAGTTTCGGTGAGTCCCTGGGTTTCTGGACGCGGCGGTACCGGATACATCTCGGCAACGTCGATTAAATTTATGCCTTGTGCAACGGCATAGTCGAGCTGTGCATGTGCGTCGGCTTCGCTGTTTTGTTCACCAAACGTCATTGTGCCCAGCCCCAGTGTACTGACTTCCAGCGAGCTGTGGGGTATACGGTGATATTGCATAGCCGTTTCCTTTTTATAATCACGACATAAGGATTATAAAAATGGCTGAGGGAAGGGAAAAAGGGAAGCAAAATTGTTAAGGCCAGCAGCGTGGCTGACCTTAACCATCAACGCTCAATGATTTGAGAGACTTCGTCGCGGTTAATTTGCATCGCATTGCCTTGCTGATCGTGGTAACTCACCAGACCGGTATCATCGTCAATTTCTGGTTTACCATCGGTCAGGATCATTCGCCCATCTTTTGTTGCCATCACATAATCGCTGCTGCATCCGGAAACGGCAAAAGCCAGCCCGACGGCGGAAATTAAAACTGCCCATTTTTTCATCTGCTTATCCTCAATGGCCTGCGTCTGACACTAGTTTAGTAATAACGCGAAGTTGTGCAGGGCGAAAGCAGTAAAATCTTAATCTGTGAGAGAAGGAAGGTGCGCGGGGAGTATTCGCTCCCCATGCGGGGAGCGAGAGTGTCAGTCAGAGCGGATTTTTTTTATTGCGCCACAGGTTCAGGGTCTCTACAGCGATAGAGAAGAACATAGCGAAGTAAATGTATCCTTTCGGCACATGGACATCGAAGCTTTCCAGGATTAGCGTGAAGCCAACCAGTATCAGGAAAGAGAGCGCCAGCATTTTTACCGAAGGGTGACGATCAACAAACTCACCGATTGGGCGGGCTGCAAACATCATTACGCCCACGGCAATCACGACGGCTGCCATCATAATAAACAGATGATCGGACAAGCCTACTGCGGTGATTACAGAGTCCAGACTGAAGATAATATCCAACAGCATGATCTGCACAATCGCGCCCAGGAAAGAAGAGACGCGGGTTTTCAGCCCTTCCTCTTCACCCTCAATGGACTCGTGGATCTCTTTACTCGCTTTCCAGATCAGGAACAATCCGCCGAGCAGAAGGATCAGATCGCGCGCTGAAATCGCCTCGCCAAACAGTTCGAATAACGGGTTCGTGAGCCGCGTTACCCATGCGATGGATGCCAGCAGCGCCAGACGCATCACCATCGCTGCCGCCAGCCCGATTCGTCGGGCATGATTGCGTTGTGCTGTTGGGAGTTTTGCTACAACCAGAGAAAGGAAAATAATATTGTCGATCCCGAGAACGATCTCCAGCAGCGTCAGCGTACCGAGCGCCAGCCAGGCGTTAGGATCGGTTATCCATGCAAATAACATCGAACAAAGTCCTGCCAAAAAAAAGAAGCGGTAATTATAGGCGCGTAACGCGACGGGCGAAAGGTCAGGGTGTGTTATTGAGCCTGGAATAGAAAATGCCGTTCCAGCAATGCGCGGGTGAAGTTCTTTTTCAGGTAAAAACCGCGGGGCAGGGTGAGGATGGGTTCGCCATGAGCGCCAATGGCCTCGGTAAGCGCCCGGGCGTTGGCGGCTTTTGGGCGTAGTTGTAAAACTTCACCATGACGGGCGGTGATACGTTCGACGTGGCCTAACACTATCATGTCCATCAACTCTTCCCAGTCCAGACGTAACTGTCGATCTTCCTCTTCATTCGGACTCCACAGTAGTGGAGAGCCAACGCGCCGTTCAGCCACAGGGATGCTGCGTTCACCTTCTACGGGTATCCACAACACGCGTTTAAGCTTGTGTCGAACATGGCTGGTTTCCCAGGTCACGCCAGTATTGCCGGTTAACGGTGCTACGCAGACAAAGGTCGTTTCCAACGGTTTGCCAAGGCTATCTACAGGGATCGTTTTTAACTCCACGCCCAGCGCGGCAAAATCCTGCTCCGGTTTACTGCCCGCACTGGCCCCAAGCCAAATTTCCA
This sequence comes from Citrobacter sp. C6_1, assembly GCF_014596835.2. NCBI lineage: Bacteria > Pseudomonadati > Pseudomonadota > Gammaproteobacteria > Enterobacterales > Enterobacteriaceae > Citrobacter > Citrobacter sp. C6_1. The sequence goes on from NZ_CP115031.1 coordinate 857,307, forward strand.
GCAGCACGCCAATCCAACCTTTGTCCCGCTTCAGATCCTTTGGCGTGGCGAGTCCTGCCATCGCCGCCAGTTCTCCCAGCGTGTAGCCCGAAAGTTGCCGTGCCTGGTGCAGCAACTGGGCTTCGGATTCTGGAGGAGAAAGCAATGGATGGAGTTCTGGCATCAGGGTTACCCTTGGGTTAAAAAATGAGCAATGATTTTACACCGTGTGGACAGAGTTTATCTTTTTCCACATATTTTATCCAATTGCATGATTTATAGTGGTTTTTATATTTTGATGTAGAGGGTTGCGCAACAGAAAGCCGGGTTTTCCAATTCTGGTCACTGACAATGAACAGGATCTTACACCATGTTATCCACAGAAAGATGGGATAACTGTGAAAAACCCCCACTACTGTTTCAATTTACAGCCTTGACGTGCGACGAAAATCGAATTTTCACACAAATTGTGCCTAACTTATTGGCATAATCTGTGGATAAAACCAACGCTGGTCGATCTTTCATCAGCTCGAAGATCGTATGCGTGATGTGCATCACACTTCTGCAGGTTTAGCTACAGTTATTACTTTTAACTTAATGAATATATAAGACTATTTTTGGATTGTGACGGATGTCTTATTCAGACTGTTCCGGGTTTTCCCATAGTAATTCCGTACTTCTTCACAACTATATCCACAGAAAAGGTGAATAAAATCGCCTATGTAGCGTATCTTCTGTTTATAACTCGGCCCTTTGCTGTGAGTTATTCAATTGTTATTAGAATATCGCGCTCTTAACAGAGTGGTTTACCGCCCCTCTGGAGTGTGAAACAATCGTTTGTATATAAGGTTTATGTTGAGGTAGTCCGGTGATTGATGACGATGGCTACCGCCCGAATGTAGGGATAGTAATTTGTAACCGCCAGGGGCAGGTCATGTGGGCCCGGCGATTTGGTCAGCACTCCTGGCAATTCCCGCAAGGCGGGATAAATGCAGGAGAGACAGCAGAGCAGGCGATGTACCGGGAACTCTTTGAAGAAGTAGGTCTGAGCCGTAAAGATGTGCGGATCCTTGCTTCTACTCGTAACTGGTTGCGTTACAAGTTACCGAAACGTTTGGTGCGTTGGGACACAAAGCCGGTTTGTATCGGCCAGAAACAAAAATGGTTTCTTCTGCAGTTGGTCAGCAGCGATGCTGAAATCAATATGCAAACCAGCAGTACACCTGAGTTCGACGGCTGGCGCTGGGTGAGTTACTGGTATCCGGTTCGACAGGTGGTGTCATTTAAACGCGATGTCTATCGCAGGGTGATGAAAGAATTCGCAAGTGTTGTGATGGCGCTTCAGGAGAGCACTCCTAAGCCGCAAAGCGCACCTGCGTACAGACGTAAAAGAGGTTAAGCTACGCAAATTATGCTCACCCGCCTGCGCGAAATAGTCGAAAAGGTGGCCAGTGCTCCACGTCTCAATGAGGCGTTGAATATTCTGGTTACTGACATCTGTCTTGCGATGGATACAGAGGTCTGCTCGGTCTACCTGGCCGATCACGACCGACGCTGTTATTACCTCATGGCGACCCGAGGACTGAAAAAACCACGCGGTCGCACTGTTGCACTGGCGTTTGATGAAGGGATCGTTGGCCTGGTTGGCAGGCTGGCGGAACCTATCAACCTTGCCGATGCGCAAAAACACCCCAGCTTTAAATATATTCCTTCGGTGAAAGAAGAACGCTTTCGTGCGTTCTTAGGCGTACCGATCATCCAGCGACGCCAGTTATTAGGCGTCCTGGTGGTACAGCAACGTGAGTTGCGCCAGTACGACGAAAGCGAAGAATCATTTCTGGTCACGCTTGCCACACAAATGGCCGCTATTCTGTCTCAGTCGCAGTTAACCGCACTATTTGGGCAATACCGGCAAACGCGTATCCGCGCATTGCCTGCAGCACCCGGTGTGGCGATCGCGGAAGGCTGGCAGGATGCCACGCTGCCGCTGATGGAGCAGGTGTATCAGGCTTCAACGTTGGATCCGGTGCTTGAGCGTGAACGTCTGACTGGCGCACTGGAAGAAGCCGCGAATGAATTTCGCCGCTATAGTAAGCGTTTTGCTGCCGGGGCACAGAAAGAGACGGCGGCAATTTTTGATCTCTATTCGCACCTGCTCTCCGATACCCGTTTGCGCCGCGAGTTATTTGCGGAAGTGGATAATGGTTCGGTGGCCGAGTGGGCCGTTAAAACGATTATCGAAAAGTTTGCCGAACAGTTCGCCGCGCTGAGCGATAACTATCTCAAAGAGCGAGCCGGGGATTTGCGCGCGCTGGGCCAGCGTCTGCTGTTCCATCTTGATGACGCGATCCAGGGACCGAACGCCTGGCCGGAACGCTTTGTGCTGGTGGCAGATGAGCTTTCCGCGACCACGCTGGCGGAACTTCCTCAGGACCGGTTAGTCGGCGTGGTTGTCCGGGATGGCGCAGCCAACTCTCATGCGGCAATTATGGTTCGTGCGCTGGGGATCCCGACCGTAATGGGGGCTGATATCCAGCCGTCGGTGTTGCATCGCCGTACGTTGGTGGTGGACGGTTATCGCGGTGAATTGCTGGTCGATCCGGAACCGGTATTGATCCAGGAATATCAGCGTCTTATCAGTGAAGAAGTTGAACTGAGCCGCCTGGCGGAAGACGATGTCAACCAGCCAGCACAATTGAAAAGCGGCGAGCGCGTGAAGGTGATGCTCAATGCGGGTCTCAGCCCTGAACATGAAGAGAAGCTGGGTAGCCGGATCGACGGCATTGGCCTGTATCGCACTGAAATTCCGTTTATGCTGCAAAGCGGTTTTCCTTCGGAAGAAGAGCAGGTTGCGCAGTATCAGGGCATGCTGCAAATGTTTAACGACAAGCCCGTGACCCTGCGTACGCTGGATGTCGGGGCCGATAAACAACTGCCGTACATGCCCATCAGCGAAGAAAACCCGTGTCTTGGTTGGCGTGGGATCCGCATCACGCTCGATCAACCGGAGATCTTTTTGATCCAGGTTCGCGCCATGCTGCGCGCGAATGCGGCAACCGGAAACCTGAGCATTTTACTGCCGATGGTGACCAGTATTGATGAAGTGGATGAAGCGCGACGCCTGATAGAACGTGCCGGACGCGAAGTGGAAGAGATGATCGGCTACGAGATCCCAAAACCACGCATTGGCATCATGCTGGAAGTCCCGTCGATGGTGTTTATGCTGCCGCATTTAGCAAACAGGATCGATTTTATCTCGGTTGGGACCAACGATCTCACCCAGTACATTCTGGCTGTCGATCGTAACAATACGCGGGTAGCCAGCATTTATGACAGCCTGCATCCGGGGATGTTACGCGCACTGGCGATGATTGCACAGGAAGCCGAAAGAAGCGGCATCGATTTGCGCTTGTGCGGTGAAATGGCGGGCGACCCGATGTGCGTGGCCATTCTAATTGGCCTGGGTTTTCGCCATTTATCAATGAACGGTCGTTCAGTGGCTCGCGTTAAATATCTACTGCGCCACATCGATTTTGATGAGGCGCAAACGCTGGCTCAGCGCAGCCTGGAAGCGCAGATGGCGACAGAAGTACGCCATCAGGTGGCGGCCTTTATGGAGCGCCGTGGCATGGGAGGATTGATTCGCGGAGGATTGTAGGCCTGATAAGCGTAGCGCCATCAGGCAATACGGTGAGTAAAGATTACCTATACAGATCTTTTACATCTTCCCGGCATCCGCTGCGATCCCCTTGTGCTATCATTCGCACCTTTGGAGCGCCTGCATTATGCTGGCGCGCTTATCAATTGCTGTCTGACTTCAGCGAAATAACAAGAACTTGTGGTGACAGATGACCAGTAGCTATCTGCATTTTCCGGATTTCGATCCGGTCATTTTCTCAATTGGACCCGTCGCGCTTCACTGGTACGGCATGATGTACCTGGTGGGGTTTATTTTCGCGATGTGGCTGGCGACGCGCCGGGCTAATCGCCCGGGCAGTGGCTGGACCAAAAACGAAGTCGAAAACTTACTTTATGCAGGCTTCCTCGGGGTCTTCCTCGGCGGGCGTATTGGCTACGTGCTGTTCTATAACTTCCCGCTGTTCCTTGATAACCCGCTATATCTGTTCCGCGTCTGGGATGGGGGCATGTCCTTCCATGGCGGGCTTATTGGGGTGATTCTGGTGATGATTATCTTCGCCAAACGCACCAAGCGTACATTCTTCCAGGTCTCTGATTTTATTGCTCCACTGATTCCGTTTGGTTTGGGCGCAGGCCGCCTGGGTAACTTTATTAACGGTGAACTGTGGGGGCGCGTCGACCCGAACTTCAAGTATGCCATGTTGTTCCCTGGCTCCCGCACTGAAGATATTTTATTGCTGCAAACTAATCCGCAATGGCAGTCTATTTTTGATACCTATGGCTCGTTGCCGCGCCATGCCTCACAGCTTTATGAGATGGCGCTGGAAGGGGTTGTGCTGTTTATCATTCTTAACCTGTACATTCGCAAACCTCGTCCGATGGGCTCGGTTTCCGGTCTGTTCCTGATTGGCTATGGCGCGTTTCGTATTATCGTCGAATTCTTCCGCCAGCCGGATGCGCAGTTTACCGGCACATGGGTCCAGTACATCAGCATGGGACAGATCCTGTCTATCCCGATGATTGTCGCAGGTATTATTATGATGGTCTGGGCGTACCGTCGCAGCCCGCAGCAACACGTTTCCTGAGGAACCATGAAACAGTATTTAGAACTGATGCAAAAAGTGCTGGATGAAGGCACACAGAAAAACGACCGCACCGGAACCGGAACGCTTTCCATTTTTGGTCATCAGATGCGTTTTAATCTGCAGGAAGGGTTTCCGCTGGTTACGACTAAACGCTGCCATTTACGCTCGATCATCCATGAGCTGTTGTGGTTTTTGCAGGGCGACACCAACGTTGCCTACCTGCATGAAAACAATGTCTCAATCTGGGATGAATGGGCTGACGAGAACGGTAATTTAGGTCCGGTTTACGGCAAACAGTGGCGTGCATGGCCAACACCGGATGGCCGCCATATTGACCAGATCACGACAGTGCTGAACCAGTTGAAAAACGACCCGGATTCTCGTCGTATTATCGTTTCCGCGTGGAACGTAGGCGAACTGGATAAGATGGCGTTGGCGCCGTGTCATGCGTTCTTCCAGTTCTACGTGGCGGATGGCAAACTCTCTTGTCAACTGTATCAGCGTTCATGCGATGTATTCCTCGGTCTGCCGTTCAACATCGCCAGCTACGCCTTACTGGTTCACATGATGGCGCAGCAGTGCGATCTTGAAGTCGGTGATTTTGTCTGGACAGGCGGTGACACGCACCTGTACAGTAACCATATGGATCAAACACATCTGCAGCTTAGCCGCGAGCCACGCGCGCTGCCGAAGCTGGTTATCAAGCGTAAACCAGATTCAATTTTCGACTATCGTTTCGACGACTTCGAAATTGAGGGTTACGATCCGCACCCAGGCATTAAAGCACCGGTCGCTATTTGATCGAGACTAATCCTGTCACAACCGGCGCCTTACGCGTCGGTTTTTTTTTGCCTTACATTCCATTCTGCGGCGTTGATTCCTGAAATTTTGCAACGTGATGCAATGCGCTAAATATTCTCCGTAGCTTGCCGAAGAAGCTGAATTTCCCCCTCGTTATTAATTTCTCTCACGCCATACTGGCGACATGAAAAAACAACAAGGCTACACGCTTCTCGAAACCCTGATTGCAATGCTGATTGTCGCGGCGCTTGGCGCATCGGGGTTATACGGTTGGCAGCGCTGGCAACAACAGCAGCGGTTATGGCAAACAGCCAGCCAGGTGCGGGATTACCTGCTGCAATTGCGCGAAGATGCTAACTGGCGTAATCGTGATCACGTCATCAACGTGCTCCGCGAAGGAGGAACATGGTGTCTGGCAAGCTCAGCGACGTCACAAACTTCGTGTCAGCCGGTTTCACCGTTGATTTTTACGCCGCTCTGGGCTGATGTCGAGATGGTAGAGATAACACCGTCACTGGCTTTTTTTGGCTTACGTAATACCGCATGGGCCGGGCATATCTACCTGAAGAATGCTGCAGGTGAATGGCGTGTGGTGGTGTCTGGTTGGGGACGAATCAGGCTTTGCGAACGCAGTGAGGCGGATCAATGTCGGTAAGTGAACGTGGCTTTTCACTGCTTGAGGTGCTTATCGCTATGGTGATAAGCAGTATTTTACTCCTCAGCGCTGCGCGATTTTTACCTGCGCTGCAGCGAGAGATTTTGCATAACACTCGTCAGCTGGTGCTTGAAGATGAGCTCTGGCAGCGGATCTATACCGTGGCGAAGCATCTCCAGCGGGCTGGCTATTGTCGGGGAAACTGTATCGGAGAAGGGCTGATGATATCAGCCGCGGGAGACTGTGTGATTGTACGCTGGGATGCCAACAGCAACGGTGTCTGGGACGATATTCCGGCGAAGGAGGCTGATGTCGTTGGGTTTCGTGTTCAAGATAAGGTGCTGGAAACCTTGCGTGGCGCAACAACCTGCGTGGGAAACGGTTGGGATAAAATGACCGATCCGGATTCTATTCAGATTGAGGTATTTCAGGTGGAGCGCCTGAATATCAGCGGATTTGCGCCTGTGCTTTCGTTGCACCTGCGCGGGAGAAGCAACGCCGAGCCTCAAAAGGTCATTGAGGCATTCTATGACGTCACAGGATTCAACCTGTGAACCGTGAGAGAGGTGTTTCATCGCTTGCAATGGTGCTTTTACTCCTGGTACTCGGCAGTCTGTTGCTGCAAGGCGTGAGCCGACAGGAGGCGAGTTTTGCGTCGCGGGTGGCAACGGAAAGCCAGTCGCTACAACATCAGGCAGTGGTGCAATCCGCCATGGAATGGGCACGTATGCAGCCCTGGAGCTTGCAGATGGCAACGCAGTGTCGACGCTATTCCACGCAGGGTGCGACGGTCTGCCTGCGTGTGCTCGACGACGATCTTGTGCTGCTTATTGCGCAATATGAAGGTATATCACTATGGCGTCAGGGGATGATTATCGAGGGTACTATCGAATTCTCAGCGCATGGCTGGAGCGATTTCTGCCCGTTAAAGGTGCTGGAGCTATGTCTGATACCCTGAACAGACAGCGTGGTTTTAGCTTGCCGGAAGTGATGCTGGCAATGGTGCTGATGATTATGATCGTGACCGCGCTTTCGGGATATCAGCGGGCGCTGATGAAGAGCTTTTTAGTCAGAAGCCAGTACCAACAATTGTGGCATCACGCCTGGCAGCAAACACAGTTGCGTATGTATTCACCACCTTTGAACTGGCAAATTAACCGAATGCAGACAACGGTAGCGGGATGTGTCAGCATCAATGTTAAAATTACTTCCCCTCTGGGCAGGCAGGGTCAGATGACACGACTGCACTGCCCAAATCGTCAGTAGTCAGGAGTCGCTATGTTAAGGGTCTACCACTCCAATCGTCTGGATGTGCTGGAAGCGTTGATGGAATATATCGTTGAGCGCGAGCGGCTGGACGACCCCTTTGAACCCGAGATGATCCTGGTTCAAAGCACCGGTATGGCGCAGTGGTTGCAAATGACTCTGGCACAGAAGTTTGGTATTGCCGCTAACATTGATTTCCCGCTGCCAGCGAGTTTTATCTGGGATATGTTTGTGCGCGTATTGCCGGATATCCCAAAAGAGAGCGCATTCAGCAAACAGAGCATGAGCTGGAAGCTGATGACGCTGCTACCCCAATTGCTGGATAACGATGATTTCGCACTGCTACGCCACTATCTCACCGACGACACAGACAAACGTAAGCTGTTTCAGCTTTCATCACGCGCCGCGGATCTGTTCGACCAGTATTTAGTCTACCGCCCAGAATGGCTGACGCAGTGGGAGGCGGGACAGCAGGTGGAGGGGTTAGAAGACGCTCAGGCCTGGCAAGCGCCATTGTGGAAAGCATTGGTGGAATATACGGCTGAACTGGGGCAGCCACGCTGGCATCGTGCCAATTTATATCAGCGGTTTATTCAGACCCTGGAAAGTACGTCTGACTGCCCACAAGGTCTGCCCTCGCGCGTCTTTATTTGTGGTATCTCCGCGCTACCGCCCGTGTATCTGCAGGCATTGCAAGCGCTGGGTAAACACATTGATATTCATCTGCTTTTTACCAATCCCTGTCGTTACTACTGGGGGGATATTAAAGACTCCGCTTATCTGGCTAAACTGTTGGCGCGTCAGCGTCGGCATAGCTTTGAAGAACGACATTTACCGCTGTTTCGCGATAGTCAGAATGCTGAAGGACTGTTTAACAGCGATGGTGAGCAGGATGTAGGGAATCCGATGTTGGCCTCATGGGGAAAACTAGGACGCGACTACATATATCTGCTTTCGGAACTGGAAAACAGCCAGGAGCTGGATGCGTTTGTCGATATCACCCCTGATAACCTTTTGCATAATATTCAAGCGGATATTCTGGAGCTCGAAAACCATGCGGTGGCGGGTGTTACGCTGGAGGAGTATTCCCGAAGCGACAATAAACGAAGGCTGGATCTGAACGACACCAGTGTGACGTTCCATGTCTGTCATAGCCCACAACGCGAAGTGGAAGTACTCCATGACCGCCTGCTGGCAATGCTGGAGGCGGATCCAACGCTGACGCCGCGCGACATCATCGTGATGGTGGCGGATATCGACAGCTACAGCCCATTCATTCAGTCGGTCTTTGGCAGCGCACCGGCCGATCGTTACCTGCCGTATGCTATTTCCGATCGCCGGGCGCGTCAGTCTCATCCCGTCTTACAGGCCTTTATTAGCCTGCTTTCGCTACCGGACAGCCGCTTTATCTCGGAGGATGTGCTGGCATTACTGGATGTGCCTGTGCTGGCTGCGCGTTTCAACATCAATGAAGAAGGGTTGCGCTATCTTCGTTTGTGGGTCAATGAGTCTGGAATTCGCTGGGGCATTGACGACGACAACGTGCGCGAACTCGCGCTTCCTCCAACTGGCCAGCATACCTGGCAATTTGGTTTAACACGTATGCTGCTGGGCTATGCGATGGAAAGCGCACAGGGTGAGTGGCAGTCGGTATTGCCCTATGATGAGTCCAGCGGTTTGATTGCCGAGTTAGTCGGGCATTTGGCCTCGCTGCTAATGCAGCTTAATCTCTGGCGCCGGGAGCTGGCAGTAGAGCGTCCGCTGGAGGCGTGGCTACCCGTTTGCCGGGACATGCTTAATGATTTCTTCCTGCCGGACGCGGATACCGAAGCGGCGATGACGCTGATTGAACAGCAGTGGCAGGCCATTATTGGCGAAGGTTTGGGTGCCGAGTATGACGGTGCCATTCCGCTTTCGTTGTTGCGTGATGAGCTGGCACAGCGACTCGATCAGGAACGAATCAGCCAGCGTTTCCTGGCAGGGCCTGTCAATATCTGTACGCTGATGCCGATGCGCTCCATTCCGTTCAAGGTGGTGTGTCTGCTTGGGATGAACGATGGTGTTTATCCGCGCCAGCTTGCGCCGCTGGGCTTTGATCTGATGAGCCAAAAACCGAGGCGTGGTGACCGAAGCCGCCGTGATGATGACCGCTATCTGTTCCTTGAAGCATTGATCTCAGCGCAGCAAACGCTCTATATCAGCTATATCGGCCGCTCAATCCAGGATAACAGTGAACGCTTCCCGTCGGTGCTGGTACAGGAACTTATGGATTACATTGGGCAAAGCCACTATTTGCCGGGCGATGAATTCCTCACTAGCGATCAAAGTGAAGCGAAAGTAAAAGCGTACATTACCCGTTTACATACCCGGATGCCCTTTGATGCACAAAACTATCTGCCAGGTGAGCAGCAAAGTTATGCGCGCGAGTGGTTGCCAGCGGCAAACCTGTCAGGCAAAGCGCACACGGATTTTGTCCAGCCGCTCCCCTTTACAATGCCTGAAACCCTGACGCTGGAAACGCTGCAACGCTTTTGGGCTCATCCGGTGCGGGCGTTTTTCCAGATGCGCCTGAGGGTAAATTTCCGCTCAGAAGAGAGCGAGATCCCGGAAACTGAACCCTTTATCCTTGAAGGGCTCAGCCGCTATCAGCTTAATCAGCAGTTGCTTAACACGCTGGTCGAAGAACACGATGCTGAACGTTTGTTCCGCCGCTTCCGCGCTGCGGGGTCGCTTCCCTATGGTGCATTTGGTGAAATTCTCTGGGATACACAACACCAGGAGATGCAGTTGCTGGCTGAGCGCATTATTGCCTGTCGCCAGCCCAGCCAAAGCATGGAAATTGACCTGACCTGTAATGGCGTACAAATTACGGGTTGGCTCCCGCAGGTACAGGAAGACGGATTGTTGCGCTGGCGCCCATCTTTGATCAGCATTGCGCAGGGCGTGCAACTTTGGCTGGAACATCTTGTCTATTGTGCCAGTGGCGGCACGGGAGAAAGCCGGTTGTTCTTACGCAAAGACGGCGAGTGGCGTTTCCCTCCACTGGAGGCCGAACAGGCGTTACAGTATCTGTCGCAACTTATTGAGGGATATCGGGAAGGCATGTCATCGCCGTTACTGGTATTACCGGAAAGTGGTGGGGCGTGGATAAAAACCTGTTATGACGCCGTAAATGATGCCATGTTAGATGACGATGATACGTTGCAAAAAGCGCGCAGTAAGTTTTTGCAGGCCTATGAAGGCAATATGATGGTACGCGGTGAAGGTGATGACATCTGGTATCAGCGTCTTTGGCGCCAACTGGATGCTGAAACACTGGAGACCATTGTTTTACAGTCTCAGCGTTATCTGTTACCGATTTTTCGATTTAATCAGTCGTGATGATTGTATAAAAATTGCGCAACTTGATGGCTTCCACTATGATGCGCTTTCTGTCACGGACTGATTCTTACAAAGAGAAGAGGCTGACGCGTTCAGCACAGTGTCTTGCCCTGTTCAGACCACGCTAAATGCGTTGTTTGCAGTGAACAGGTGAATACGTTAATGATGAGGTTTGTGAATGCCCCGCAGCACCTGGTTCAGCGCATTACTGTTGTTCGTCGCCTTTTGGGCGCCCGTAAGTCAGGCAGATACCGGTTGGCAGCCTTTAGCTGAAACCATCCGTAAAAGCAATAAAGATACCCGCCAGTATCAGGCCGTGCGCCTTGATAATGGCATGGTCGTGTTGTTGGTATCCGATCCTCAGGCTGTGAAATCCCTCTCTGCACTGGTGGTGCCTGTCGGCTCGCTGGAAGATCCGGACGATCATCAGGGGCTGGCACATTACCTTGAACATATGTGTCTGATGGGGTCGAAAAAATACCCACAGCCGGACAGCCTGGCCGAGTTCCTGAAAATGCACGGCGGCAGCCATAATGCCAGCACCGCGCCTTACCGCACCGCTTTCTATCTTGAAGTCGAAAATGACGCGCTGGTCGGGGCGGTAGATCGTCTGGCGGATGCAATTGCCGATCCGTTGCTGGATAAAAAATATGCCGATCGCGAGCGTAACGCGGTTAACTCCGAGCTGACGCTGGCGCGTACCCGGGACGGGATGCGTATGGCGCAGGTGAGTGCTGAGACCATTAACCCGGCGCACCCTGGTTCGCGTTTCTCCGGCGGAAATCTCGAGACATTAAGCGATAAACCGGGCAATCCGGTGGTGCAGGCTTTACAAAAATTTCATGAAAAGTATTACTCCGCGAACCTGATGAAGGCGGTGATTTATAGCAATAAACCATTGCCAGAGCTGGCGCGGATAGCGGCTGACACGTTTGGACGCGTGCCGAACAGAAATATCGACAAGCCTGAAATTACTGTACCGGTAGTCACTGACGCGCAAAAGGGCGTCATTATCCACTATGTTCCGGCAATGCCGCGTAAAGTGCTGCGCGTCGAGTTTCGTATTGATAACAATAGCGCGCAGTTCCGCAGTAAAACCGATGAGCTGGTGACTTACCTGATTGGCAATCGTAGTCCGGGCACATTGTCTGACTGGTTGCAAAAGCAGGGGCTGGTTGAAGGTATTCGTGCGGACTCCGATCCGGTGGTTAATGGGAATAGCGGCGTGTTAGCCATTTCCGCGACGTTGACCGACAAAGGTCTGGCTAACCGTGATGAAGTTGTTGCTGCAATCTTTAGTTATCTCAATCTGTTACGAGAGAAAGGTGTCGATAAACGCTATTTTGACGAACTGGCGCACGTGCTGGATCTCGATTTCCGTTATCCTTCCATCACTCGTGATATGGACTACGTGGAATGGCTGGCTGATACCATGATTCGCGTTCCCGTCGAGCATACTCTGGATGCCGTGAATATTGCCGATCAATACGATGCGAAGGCCGTTGAGCAACGGTTAGCGATGATGACACCGCAGAATGCGCGCATCTGGTATATCAGTGAGAAAGAGCCACACAATAAAACCGCTTATTTTGTCAATGCGCCTTATCAGGTAGATAAAATCAGCGAGAAAACATTCGCGGACTGGCAGCAAAAAGCGCAGGGCATTGCTCTGTCGTTACCGGAGCTGAACCCGTATATTCCAGATGATTTCACGCTGATTAAGACGGATAAAAAATATGCTCATCCGGAACTGATCGTTGATGAGCCTGATTTACGCGTGGTGTATGCCCCGAGTCAATATTTTGCCAGCGAGCCAAAGGTTGATGTCAGCGTGATACTGCGTAACCCGAAAGCGATGGACAGCGCCAGAAACCAGGTCTTATTCGCCCTGAACGATTATCTGGCGGGTATTGCACTCGACCAGTTAAGTAACCAGGCCGCAGTGGGGGGGATTGGTTTTTCTACTAACGCTAATAACGGCCTGATGCTCAATGCCAACGGCTACACCCAACGTTTGCCACAGCTTTTTCAGGCGCTGCTGAGCGGTTATTTCAGTTACACCTCAACAGATGAACAGCTGGAACAGGCGAAATCCTGGTACGCCCAGATGATGGACTCTGCGGAGAAAGGCAAAGCCTACGATCAGGCGATTATGCCGGTTCAGATGCTGTCTCAGGTACCGTACTTCTCACGTGATGAACGGCGTGAGATGTTGCCATCTATTACGTTGAAAGAAGTGATGACCTACCGTGACACCTTAAAAGCCGGTGCGCGTCCCGAATTCCTGGTGGTCGGCAATATGAGTGAAACTCAGGCGAAAACCATGGCTCGGGATATCCAGAAGCAGCTTGGTGCGAACGGCTCACAGTGGTGCCGAAACAAAGATGTTGTGGTAGACAAGAAGCAGTCTGCCATCTTTGAAAAAGCGGGCAGCAGTACGGATTCAGCGCTGGCGGCGGTATTTGTACCCTCCGGCTATGACGAGTACACCAGCTCGGCTTACAGCGCAATGCTAGGACAGATTGTTCAACCGTGGTTCTACAATCAACTGCGTACTGAAGAGCAATTAGGTTATGCCGTCTTTGCTTTCCCAATGAGCGTTGGCCGTCAGTGGGGAATGGGCTTCCTGTTGCAAAGCAGCGACAAGCAACCGTCCTATCTCTGGGAACGTTATAAAGCGTTTTTCCCGACGGCGGAAGCGAAGCTGCGGGCGATGAAAGCTGATGAGTTCGCACAAATTCAGCAAGCGATCATCGCGCAAATGCTGCAGGCGCCGCAAACTTTGGGAGCCGAAGCCTCTCAGCTAAGCAAAGATTTCGATCGCGGCAATATGCGCTTCGATTCACGTGATAAAATCGTGGCTCAGATTAAACTGCTGACGCCGCAAAAGCTTGCCGACTTCTTCCATCAGGCGGTGGTTGAGCCGCAAGGCATGGCGATACTGTCACAGGTTTCCGGCAGTCAGAACGGGAAAGCAGAATATGTGCACCCGGAAGGCTGGAAAGTGTGGCAGACCGTCAGCGCGTTGCAGCAAACCTTACCCCTGATGAGTGATAAGAATGAATGATGCCGCTGAGTCCCTTGATCCACTGCGCTTGCCCCTGACGGGCGAGCGCCTGATTGAAGCCTCTGCGGGCACCGGTAAAACATTTACCATCGCCGCCCTGTATTTACGTTTACTGCTTGGGCTGGGCGGCTCTGCCGCCTTTCCCCGTCCGCTGACCGTCGAAGAACTGTTAGTGGTCACCTTCACCGAGGCGGCTACTGAAGAGCTGCGCGGTCGTATTCGTAGCAACATCCATGAACTGCGCATTGCCTGCCTGCGTGAAACCACCGACAACCCGCTATACGCTCGTCTGTTAGATGAAATTGCCGATAAAAAGCAGGCCGCCCAGTGGCTGCTATTGGCTGAAAGGCAGATGGATGAAGCCGCGGTGTTTACCATTCATGGTTTTTGTCAGCGTATGCTCAGCCTCAACGCCTTTGAGTCAGGCATGTTGTTTGAACAGCAGTTGATTGAGGATGAGTCGCTGTTGCGCTATCAGGCCTGCGCAGATTTCTGGCGTCGACATTGTTACCCGCTGTCTCGCGACATTGCTCAGGTTGTTTTTGAAACGTGGAAAGGTCCACAGGCGCTGCTAAGGGATATTGATCGCTACCTGCAGGGTGAATCCCCGGTGATTAAAGCCCCACCGCCAGCTGATGAAACGCTGGCAGCCCGGCACGAAAAAATTCTGGCGTGTATCGACCAGATTAAGCAGCAATGGCGTGATTCCGTCGCTGAGCTGGACGGTCTACTGGAAGCCTCCGGGATCGACAGACGTAAATTTAATCGTGGTAATCAGGGGAAGTGGATCGAAAAGATCAGCGCGTGGGCGCAGGAAGAAACCCGAAGCTACCAGCTTCCTGATGCGCTGGAGAAATTCTCTCAGCGTTTTCTGGAAGACCGCACCAAAGCGGGTGGTGTAACCCCTCAACATCCGCTGTTTGTCGCGATTGATGAACTGCTGAGTGAACCGCTGACAATCCGCGATCTGGTGATCACCCGGGCATTGTCGGAAATCCGCGAGGCGGTCGCACAGGAAAAACGCCGACGTGGTGAGCTTGGTTTTGACGATATGCTCAGCCGCCTGGACGCGGCGCTGCGTAGCGAAAGCGGCGATGCGCTGGCGGCGGCTATTCGTACCCGTTTCCCGGTGGCAATGATTGATGAATTCCAGGATACCGACCCGCAGCAATACCGTATTTTCCGCCGTATCTGGCAGCATCAGCCGGATACCGCACTTCTGCTGATTGGCGATCCAAAACAGGCGATTTACGCCTTTCGCGGCGCGGATATTTTTACCTACATGAAGGCGCGTAGCGAAGTCAGCGCGCACTATACGCTTGATACTAACTGGCGTTCGGCTCCTGGCATGGTCAATGGCGTGAATACGATTTTCAGCCAGATGAACGACGCCTTTATGTTCCGCGAAATTCCTTTTAGCCCGGTGAGATCCGCAGAGAAAAATCAGTCGCTACGGTTTGTTATACACGGTGAAACGCAGCCTGCCATGAGTATGTGGCTGATGGAAGGGGACAGTTGTGGCGTGGGCGACTATCAGAACTACATGGCGCAGGTGTGCGCCACGCAAATTCGCGACTGGCTTAAGGCCGGGCATTCTGGCGCTGCGCAACTGGTCAGCGGTAAAGCGTCCAGGCCGGTACGCGCCTCGGATATCAGCGTACTGGTTCGTAGCCGCCAGGAGGCGGCGCTGGTCCGCGATGCGCTGACGCAACTGGCCATTCCCTCTGTTTATCTCTCCAACCGTGACAGCGTGTTTGAAACGCTCGAAGCACAGGAGCTGCTGTGGGTTCTGCAGGCAGTGATGACGCCGGAGCGTGAGAACACGCTGCGTAGCGCGCTGGCGACTTCAATGATGGGGCTGAATGCGCAGGATCTTGAAGCGTTAAATAACGACGAAAATGCCTGGGATGCGGTGGTCGAGGAGTTCGATGGTTATCATCAGATCTGGCATAAACGCGGCGTGATGCCGATGCTGCGCGCGCTGATGGCTGCCCGCCAGATTGCGGAAAACCTGCTGGCGACGGCGGGGGGTGAACGCCGCCTGACTGACATTTTACATATCAGCGAACTGCTCCAGGAAGCGGGATCGCAACTGGAAAGCGAGCATGCGCTGGTGCGCTGGCTATCTCAGCATATTCTTGAACCCGACAGCAATGCCTCCAGTCAGCAGCTCAGGCTGGAAAGTGATAAGCATCTGGTCAAAATCGTCACTATTCATAAATCGAAAGGGCTGGAATATCCACTGGTCTGGCTGCCGTTTATCACCAATTTCCGCGTCCAGGATCAGGCGTTCTACCACGATCGCAGCTCCTTTGAAGCGGTGCTGGATCTCAGCGATGCCGCGGAGAGCGTTGAGCTGGCCGAAGCGGAACGTCTGGCAGAAGATTTGCGCTTGCTCTATGTCGCGCTGACCCGTTCGGTATGGCACTGCAGCCTTGGCGTGGCGCCGTTGGTGCGCCGTCGGGGCGATAAGAAAGGGGATACCGATGTGCATCAGAGCGCCCTTGGCCGCCTGTTGCAAAAAGGCGAGCCGATGGATGCCGCGGGTTTGCGTGGCGCGATTGAAGCGCTGTGCTGCGATGATATTGCCTGCCAGACGCCTGCGCAGCCTGACGGTGAACTCTGGCAGGTTGCGCAGAACGTCAGCGGAGAACTGAGCGCGAAAATACTGCAGCGTACGCCCGGCGACAGCTGGCGCGTGACCAGCTATTCCGGCTTGCAACAGCGCGGGCATGGTATTGCGCAGGATCTGATCCCGCGACTGGACATCGATGCCGCAGGCGTCGGTGAGGTTATTGAGGAGCCCGGACTCACGCCGCATCAGTTCCCGCGCGGCGCTTCGCCGGGTACATTCTTGCATAGCCTGTTTGAAAATCTCGATTTTACGCAACCGGTGGATCCGCATTGGGTCGAGGAGCAACTGGCGTTGGGCGGTTATGACGCGCACTGGACGCCGGTTTTGACCGCATGGCTGGACGCCATTTTGCAGGCGCCTCTCAACGAGACGGGCGTGAGTTTGAGTCAGCTTTCCGCGCGTGAAAAACAGGTGGAGATGGAGTTTTATCTGCCTATTTCGCAGCCGCTGATGGCCAGCCAACTTGATGCGTTGATCCGCCAATACGATCCGCTCTCGGCAGGGTGCCCTGCGTTGGATTTTATGCAGGTGCGCGGCATGCTGAAAGGGTTTATTGACCTGGTATTCCGCCACCAGGGGCGTTATTACCTGCTCGACTACAAGTCAAACTGGCTGGGTGAAGACAGTTCTGCGTATACCCAGCAGGCAATGGCCTCTGCCATGCAGGCGCATCGCTATGACCTGCAGTATCAACTTTATACCCTGGCGTTGCATCGCTACTTGCGCCATCGCATTGCTGGTTACGATTATAAACACCATTTTGGCGGCGTTATCTATCTTTTCCTGCGTGGCGTTGACAGTGACAATCCGCAGCAGGGAATTTACGCCACCCGACCCGATGGGGAATTGATCGCGTTGATGGACGAGTTGTTTGCCGGAGTGCCGCTGGAGGAGATGTCATGACAATCCAGAAACGATTACTGGAAGCCGTTGAGCAAAAGCAGCTCCGGCCTCTGGATGCCCAGTTCGCGCTGGCGGTTGCCGGAAACGACAACCCTGCCGTTACGCTGGCGGCGGCTCTGCTTAGCCGTGAGGCGGGCGAGGGGCACGTTTGCTTACCGCTTTCCCGGTTATCTTTACGCGAAGATGCTCATCCGCTGTTGAACGCCTGGCTCGCTGAAGCGGGAGAGCCCGAAGACTGGGCGGAGTGTCTGCTGGCCTCCGGGGCGGTAAGCCGTGGCGAGCAGCCTACGCCGCTGGTGCTGTACGGCGATCGCTTGTATCTGAACCGGATGTGGCATAACGAACGCACGGTGGCCCGTTTTTTCGGTGAAGTTAACTACGCCATTGAGGTGGACGAGCCACGGTTGATCCGCACGCTGGAAGCGCTTTTCCCACCATCGGAGGGCGTGAACTGGCAAAAAGTGGCTGCTGCCGTAGCGCTGACCCGCCGTATATCGGTGATCTCCGGCGGGCCGGGGACCGGAAAAACGACAACGGTGGCGAGGCTTCTGGCGGCGTTGATTCAGATGGCGGACGGTGAACGCTGTCGTATTCGTCTGGCGGCACCCACGGGAAAAGCGGCTGCACGTCTGACCGCCTCGTTGGGCGCGGCGCTGCGAGAACTGCCGCTGACCGATGAGCAAAAGAAGCGCATTCCCGATGATGCCAGTACGTTGCACCGCTTATTGGGCGCTCAGCCTGGAAGCCAACGCCTGCGACATCATGCAGGAAACCCGCTGCATCTGGACGTGCTGGTAGTGGATGAAGCCTCGATGATCGATTTGCCGATGATGTCGCGCCTTATCGATGCGCTGCCGCCACACGGGCGGGTGATTTTTCTTGGCGATCGCGACCAGCTCGCTTCCGTTGAAGCGGGGGCGGTGCTGGGGGATATCTGTGCTTTCGTCGGTGATGGCTTTACTCCGGAACGTGCCAAACAACTCAGTCGACTGACCGGTAGTCCCATTCCAGCGGGAACCGGAACTCAGGCCGCGTCTTTACGTGACAGTTTATGCTTGCTGCAAAAGAGTTACCGTTTCGGTAGCGATTCCGGAATCGGTCAGTTGGCTGCGGCGATTAATCGTGGTGATAAAACTGCGATAAAAACGGTCTTCCAACAGGGATTTAGCGATATCGAAAAACGCACGTTACACAACAGCGAAGATTACGCCGCGATGCTGGAGGAAGCGCTGGCGGGTTATGGACACTGTCTCGATTTACTGCGCGAGCGCGCCGAGCCGGATGCTGTCATTCAGGCCTTCAATGAGTATCAGCTATTGTGCGCCCTGCGGGAAGGTCCGTTTGGCGTGGGGGGGGTGAATGAATGCATTGAGCGGGTGATGGCGCAAAAACGCAAAATTCACCGTTCGACGCATAGCCGCTGGTATGAGGGAAGACCGGTAATGATCGCGCGCAATGACAGTTCGTTGGGATTATTTAACGGTGATATTGGCATTGCCCTCGATCGTGGGCAGGGTCTGAGAGTGTGGTTTGCGCTGCCGGACGGTTCTATCAAATCGGTCCAGCCCAGTCGCTTGCCTGAACATGAAACCACCTGGGCAATGACCGTGCACAAATCGCAGGGATCTGAGTTCGACCATGCGGCGTTGATTTTGCCCAGCCAGCACTCACCCGTGGTGACCCGTGAGCTGGTCTATACCGCCGTCACCCGTGCCCGCCGTCGTTTGTCGTTGTATGCCGATGAACGGATATTGAGTAGCGCCATTGCCACCCGAACCGAACGCCGAAGCGGGCTGTCGGCGTTGTTTAATGATGGCATGATGTAGGCCGGATAAGCGTCAGCGCCATCCGGCTGTGTGCCTGATGGCGACGCTATCGCGTCTGATCAGGCCTACGATCTGCATACCAAAGATGTGCCAGCGAATTGTAGGCCGTATCCGGCAACGATCGCTATCCCAAATCCGCCATCAGCACTTTTGACCGCCGCTGATAGTTGTACATCTCTTTTTTGCTTTCCGGCAGCAGGTCGATATCCACCGGCGTGAAGCCGCGCTCCTGGAACCAGTGAATGCTGCGCGTCGTCAGCACGAACAGCTTGCTGAGTCCCATTTGTCTGGCCTGCACAGCAATCCGCTCCAGCAAAACTTCGCCGCGTGATGAGCTACGGTAGTCCGGATGCACTGCCACGCACGCCATTTCGCCAATCTTCTCCTCCGGAAAAGGGTACAGAGCGGCACAGGCGATGGTCAGATTATCGCGCTGAATAATGGTGAATTTGTCGATCTCCATTTCCAGCTGTTCGCGGGAGCGGCGGACCAGAATGCCTTGCTGCTCCAGTGGGCGGATCAGCTCCAGAATCCCACCGATATCGTTAATGGTGGCGCGGCGGATCTGCTCGGCGCTTTCCATTACGATCTGCGTCCCGATCCCGTCGCGGGAGAACAGTTCCTGCAGTAATGCGCCATCTTCCTGATAGCTGATCAGATGGCAACGGCGTACGCCACTGCGACAGGCTTTCACTGCGCCGCGTAGGAAGCGCACCGTGCCGGAGCTGTAATCACCTTTCTCTTCCTGCAATTCAACGCGAGCCTGGGCTTCGTTGGGAAACAGCTCGGAAATAATATCGCCATCATCGTTGGTGACGCCCTGAGAGGAGCAAAAGCCGATCATTTTCTCCGCCTTCAGTTTGATAGCCAACTGCGTGGCGACCTCTTCTGACGTCAGGTTAAAGCTCTCACCGGTGACGGAAACGGCGACCGGTCCCATCAGCACAATCGCGCCGCTGTCTAACTGGCGGTGAATCGCCTCTTCATCAATACGACGAATACGCCCGCTATGGCAGTAATCGACGCCGTCATCCACACCCAACGGTTGCGAGATAATAAAATTACCGCTGACCACATTGATATGTGCCCCTTGCAACGGCGTATTATTCAGGCTCATCGACAGGCGGGCGGTAATATCAAGCTGAAGTAGCCCCGCAGCCTGTTTGACCAGCTCCAGGGTTTTCGCATCGGTGACGCGTGTGTTTTTGTGGTACACCGGTTCATGATGATGCGCCGCGAGATTGGCATCAATCTGCGGTCGTGCGCCATAGACCACGACCAGGCGGATGCCGAGGCTATGAAGAAGACCAATGTCATTGACGATACTGGAAAAGTTTTCATGCTCGATGGCTTCGCCGCCCAGCATAATGACAAACGTTTTTCCCCGATGGGTATTGATATAGGGAACAGAATGGCGGAATCCCTGTACCAGTTCGGTTCTACGCTCCTTCACCACGGCACACCCTCATTGCATGATTATTCGTAATTTGTGTATTTTTATTCTGTTTTTGTTCTGTGCGCAAGCGTAATTTTTACCCATGCCGAAGATTTTTATCAGTAATACCGTGAATATAAAAAGAATGTTTACCCTTTTATAGATGACAGATTATGCGTCATTCGCTAAAGTTTCCGGTCAATTCGGACGTTTTACGTATTACCTCAATACAGATTTCTTTTGCTCGGGAGAAGCATGTCGGGATCCAACTCAGCAATCAGTCGCCGCCGTTTACTGCAAGGTGCGGGTGCTATGTGGCTTTTAAGCGTCAGCCAGGTTGGTCTGGCTGCTGCGAGTCAGGTCGTTGCCGTACGTATCTGGCCTGCGTCCAGCTATACCCGCGTCACGGTAGAATCTAACCGTCTGCTGAAATACAAACAGTTTGCCCTGAGTAATCCTGAGCGTGTGGTTGTGGATATTGAAGACGTTAATCTGAACTCGGTGCTCAAGGGCATGGGAGCGCAGATTCGTCCTGACGATCCGTATATTAAGTCGGCGCGCGTTGGCCAGTTTGATCCACAGACCGTGCGAATGGTGTTCGAGCTGAAACAGAATGTGAAGCCGCAACTTTTTGCCCTGGCACCGGTGGCGGGCTTTAAAGAACGTCTGGTGATGGATCTCTATCCCGCAAATGCCCAGGATGTTCAGGATCCGCTGCTGGCATTGCTGGAAGATTACAACAGGGGCGATCTGGATAAACAGGTACCGCCTGCGCAGAGTGGCCCACAGCCGGGCAAAGCGGGACGCGATCGCCCCATTGTTATTATGCTGGATCCGGGCCACGGCGGGGAAGACTCCGGTGCGGTGGGGAAATACAAGACGCGTGAAAAAGATGTGGTACTGCAGATTGCCCGGCGCCTGCGAGCTCTCATAGAGAAAGAGGGCAACATGAAGGTCTTTATGACGCGAAATGAAGATATCTTCATTCCGCTTAAAGTCCGCGTGGCGAAAGCGCAGAAGCAGCGCGCAGACCTGTTTGTCTCGATTCACGCCGATGCCTTTACCAGTCGACAGCCCAGCGGTTCGTCGGTGTTTGCGCTCTCGACCAAAGGCGCGACCAGTACCGCAGCGAAATATCTGGCGCAGACCCAGAACGCCTCGGATCTCATCGGTGGCGTCAGCAAGAGTGGCGACCGCTACGTCGACCATACCATGTTCGATATGGTGCAGTCGCTGACCATCGCCGACAGCCTGAAGTTTGGTAAAGCGGTATTGAATAAGCTTGGTAAAATCAACAATCTGCATAAGAATCAGGTTGAACAAGCCGGGTTTGCGGTGCTAAAAGCGCCGGATATTCCGTCCATTCTGGTAGAAACAGCGTTTATCAGTAACGTTGAGGAAGAGCGCAAACTCAAAACGGCGACCTTCCAGCAGGAAGTTGCAGAGTCGATTCTGGCGGGGATTAAAGCCTACTTTGCCGATGGGGCGACGCTGGCGAGAAGGGGATAACAAAAAAGCGCTGAAAAGCGCTTTTTTTACGGATCGCAGATACAAAAAAACACCCGTTAAGGTGTTTAATGTGTTGGTTGCGGGGGCCGGATTTGAACCGACGACCTTCGGGTTATGAGCCCGACGAGCTACCAGGCTGCTCCACCCCGCGTCCGTCTTTTTGCTTCGTATTTCAAACACTTTGCAAAAATATTACATCAGATTTTAATTGGTTGCGGGGGCCGGATTTGAACCGACGACCTTCGGGTTATGAGCCCGACGAGCTACCAGGCTGCTCCACCCCGCGTCCGTCATTACTCTTCCATCGAGTAACGTTACTGCTTCTGATTTTAATTGGTTGCGGGGGCCAGATTTGAACTGACGACCTTCGGGTTATGAGCCCGACGAGCTACCAGGCTGCTCCACCCCGCGTCCGTGGATGCGCACTATACTCTGCTCGCATTTTCATGCAACCCTTTTTTCACCTTGATCACGTTTTTAGGGTGAAAATGAACAAAAACAACGCACTCTGGATTATTTTTTGCGCAAAATTTGCGTTCGGGTAGGTATACGCATTTCATTAGGTTCGGGGGTTTGTTATCTTCGTCTCGCATTCAGGCAACATAAGACGAGAACAATGAAAGGACGTTGGGCAAAATATCTTCTGGCGGGAGCAGTCGTCGCGATGCTCGCCGCGTGTTCCTCAAAACCCACCGATCGTGGGCAGCAGTATAAAGACGGGAAATTTACCCAGCCTTTCTCACTGGTGAACCAGCCTGATGCGGTTGGCGCACCAATCAATGCCGGTGATTTCGCCGAGCAGGTTAATCAAATTCGCAGCGCATCGCCACGTTTGTACGGTAACCAGAGCAACGTTTACAACGCTATCCAGCAGTGGTTACGAGCGGGTGGCGATACGCGCAGTATGCGCCAGTTTGGTATTGATGCCTGGCAAATGGAAGGGGCGGACAACTACGGTAACGTCCAGTTTACGGGCTACTACACGCCGGTTATCCAGGCGCGCCATACGCGTCAGGGCGAATTTCAGTACCCTATCTACCGCATGCCGCCAAAACGTGGGCGCTTACCAAGCCGTGCCGAGATTTATGCGGGCGCCCTGAGCGACAATTATATTCTGGCGTACAGCAACTCCCTAATGGATAACTTCATTATGGATGTTCAGGGCAGTGGTTACATCGATTTCGGCGATGGCAGTCCGCTGAACTTTTTTAGCTATTCCGGGAAAAACGGTCACGCCTATCGCAGCATCGGTAAGGTGCTTATCGACCGTGGTGAAGTGAAAAAAGAAGATATGTCGATGCAGGCCATTCGCCATTGGGGTGAAACGCACAGCGAAGCTGAAGTGCGTGAGCTTCTGGAGCAGAACCCATCGTTTGTCTTCTTTAAACCGCAATCTTTTGCGCCGGTCAAAGGGGCCAGCGCGGTACCGCTGATTGGTCGCGCATCCGTGGCTTCTGATCGCAGCATCATTCCTGCGGGCACAACGTTACTGGCGGAAGTTCCGCTGCTGGACAATAACGGGAAATTCACCGGTCAGTATGAATTACGTCTGATGGTGGCGTTGGATGTCGGCGGGGCGATAAAAGGACAGCACTTCGATATCTACCAGGGCATTGGAGCCGACGCTGGACACCGTGCGGGGTGGTATAATCACTACGGCCGCGTGTGGGTACTGAAAACCGCGCCGGGTGCGGGTAACGTGTTCAGCGGTTAATTTTCGGATGGCGGCTGCGCCTTATTAGGCCTGGTCCATAATGTAGGCCGGATAAGCGAAGCGCCATCCGGCAGCCATACTGCTCAGTATTAATGAATTTGAGGTGTTATGTCTGTGGTTATTAGCGATGCATGGCGTCAGCGTTTTGGCGGTACGGCGCGTCTGTATGGTGAAAATGCGCTGCAACTGTTTGCCCAATCGCACGTTTGCGTGGTCGGGATTGGCGGCGTGGGATCGTGGGCGGCGGAAGCACTGGCGCGCACTGGCATTGGTGCCATCACGCTCATCGATATGGATGATGTGTGCGTCACCAATACTAACCGCCAGATCCATGCTCTGCGCGATAACGTCGGTCTGGCAAAAGCTGAAGTGATGGCTGAACGTATCCGTCAGATTAACCCGGAGTGCCGGGTTAACGTGGTCGATGATTTTGTCACGCCGGATAACGTTGCTGAGTATATGAGTGTGGGTTATGCGTATGTCATTGATGCGATTGACAGCGTGCGCCCAAAAGCGGCGCTGATCGCTTACTGTCGGCGTAACAAAATTCCGCTGGTGACCACCGGTGGTGCGGGCGGGCAGATCGACCCGACGCAGATACAGGTCGTTGATTTGGCAAAAACCATCCAGGATCCGCTGGCGGCCAAGCTACGTGAGCGGCTGAAAAGTGATTTTGGGGTGGTGAAAAACAGCAAAGGCAAGTTGGGCGTGGACTGCGTGTTTTCGACCGAAGCGCTGGTGTACCCGCAGGCAGATGGCTCGGTATGTGCGATGAAAGCGACGGCGGAAGGGCCTAAGCGTATGGATTGCGCATCCGGGTTTGGCGCTGCCACCATGGTGACGGCGACCTTTGGTTTTGTTGCCGTCTCACACGCTTTGAAGAAGATGATGGCCAAAGCGGCGCGCCAGCATTGATTGTGTCGGATGGCGCTATGCTTATCCGACCTACGGTTTGTGCGGTGTTGTAGGCCGGATAAGACGCATCAGCGTCGTCATCCGGCTTTCTGAGCAGCCTCAAGAATCGCCTCGTTCAGAGCATGCAGCCCCTGGCTACGCGAGGCGCTGAGCTGCGTGCGTAAACCTAGCTCGTCAAATAATTCCATTGGCGAATGCGCCAGTAACTCGGCGGCCGTTTTACCTTCGACAGCCGTGAGTAATACGGCCAACAGTCCGCGCACAATGCGACCTTCGCTGTCGCCGAAGAAATGCAGAGTGCCATTCTCATGAAGGGTATGCCCCAGCCAGACGCGGTTTTCACATCCGGCAATCTCTTTTGCCTGCGCTTTCAGATCATCCGAAAGGGGCGGAAGTTGCTTACCCAGTAAAATAAGTTGACGATATTTATCTTCCCACTGGGTGAGTGGGATAAAGGTATTGCGTAACGTCTCTTCCGTTACGGTTGTGCCAAACGGGTGTCCGGCGAGCAGAAGGCTTGTCATTAATCCACCAATATTTCCAGCGCGCGGTCAACGGCAGTAACCAACGCATCCACATCACTTTGCGTATTATAAGGTGCAAATGAGGCGCGCAGCGTCCCGGAGACGCCCAGATCCGCCAGCAGCGGTTGTGCGCAGTGCTGCCCCGCTCGCAACGCAATGCCATATTCGGCCAGCAGCGTCACCATGTCGCTGTGGTGAACGCCTGCGAAATTAAAGGCTAACAGACTGGAGTCCTGGCAGCGGAAGGAACGAAAGCCGGGGCGTTTCGCCAACGCATCTTCTGCCAGCGTCGCCAGACCACGGCTCCAGTTTTCAGCCTGTGCAACATCAACCTCATCCAGCCATTCGAGCGCTGCGCTTAGTCCGATTACGCCAGCAACGTTAGGCGTACCGGCCTCAAGCTTCCATGGCGCAGCCTGGGTGGTGAAACCGTCAAAACTGACTTCACTAATCATCTTACCTCCGCCGAGCCAGGGGGACATGGCTTCCAGTAATTCAGGCTTACCGTACAGCACGCCAATGCCGGTGGGGCCATACAGCTTGTGGCCCGAGAACGCATAGAAATCAATATCTAACTGCTGAACGTCTGCGGGGAAATGTACAACACCCTGAGCGCCATCCACCATCACCACCATGCCTGCTGCATGAGCAAGCGTAATCGCGCGGGCTAAGTCAGGGCAGCCACCGGTGACGTTCGACATCTGACCGAGAGCCAGAACGCGACTGCGTGGGGTGATGAGATCCGCCAGGCGCTCAGTGTCAGGCAGCAAATGGGCATTGAGCGGAAGCTTGATGACTTTGGCCCCCGTTTGCTCCGCCACCATCAGCCAGGGAACCAGGTTGGCATGATGCTCCGCTACGCTGACGATAATCTCGTCGCCCGGTTGTAAGCGTGGACGCGCATAACTTTGGGCAACCATATTGATAGCTTCCGTCGTGCCACGGGTCCAGACGATTGTTTTGTCATCCGGCGCGTTAATCAGCCGTGCGACTTTTTCCCGCGCGGCTTCGTAGCGCGCGGTCAGACGCTGGGCTTCAGCAAACTGGCTGCGATGGACGTTCCCGGCGCTCAGACTATAAAACTGATGGGTCGCCTCAATCACCGCCTGCGGCTTCAATGCCGTCGCGGCGCTGTCGAGATAGACACCTGCATCGTTGAGTGCGGGAAATTGTGCGCGAAACTGCGTGGGGTTAAAAGCGTTCATGGTATTCCTCAGTTCAGTAAACGGATCGTGGCGCAAAAAGGGCGCAGACACAAGGGTTGTGCTAACCATCGGAATCCTCTGGATATCCCGGCAAAGTCTGTGCAGTGTCTTATGCTAAATAGTGTTAGGCGAATAATTTTGCCTGTTATGGAATTCGTTTTATCTGGCATAAATTGCTGTGAGGAGAAGAAGATGAAAAAGACTACCGCCATAATCTCTGCCTGTATGCTGACTTTTGCCCTGAGCGCCTGTTCCGGTCCGAATTACGTGATGCACACCAACGATGGTAGGACAATCGTGTCTGACGGTAAGCCAAAGACCGATGATGATACGGGGATGATTTCGTATAAAGACGCTAACGGCAACAAACAGCAGATTAACCGTACCGATGTGAAAGAGATGGTAGAACTGGAGAAATAGCCGATCGTCATTGGTTGACACTCGGACAAAAAAAAGCACCGCAATTTGGCGGTGCTACATTAATCACTATGGACAGACAGGGTAAATGTACAGGAAGTGAAAAAGGGTAGCTTTGCTACCATGGTCTGAATCGCAGACCAATTGCAAACACAACAACACAACATCACAACCGTAAGCCAAAAGCCCACCAGAACACGCATTCCGATAAAACTTTTCGTTCCGGCTTCAGGAAGTGCCGCCACTATAGGTATTTGCTGGTAGAACCTCAACGGACAATTTATAATGGCTCAGATTAAAAAAACTAATAGGTTACAGCCTGTTAGGTAATTGTTAAATTCATTTAACATCAAAGCCTAAAAGTCATGTCAAAACGATTACCACCCTTAAATGCGTTACGTGTTTTTGATGCTGCCGCGCGCCATTTAAGCTTTACGCGCGCAGCAGAAGAACTTTTTGTGACGCAGGCCGCAGTAAGTCACCAAATCAAGTCACTTGAGGATTTTTTGGGGCTGAAGCTGTTTCGTCGGCGCAATCGATCGCTGTTGTTGACGGAAGAAGGTCAAAGCTATTTCCTCGACATCAAAGAGATTTTTTCGCAATTAACCGATGCGACGCGTAAACTTCAGGCACGCAGTGCAAAAGGCGCGCTTACCGTCAGTTTATTGCCCAGTTTTGCGATTCAATGGCTGGTGCCCAGACTCTCTAGCTTTAACTCAGCTTATCCGGGAATCGATGTCAGGATCCAGGCGGTTGACCGTCAGGAAGACAAACTGGCTGATGATGTTGATGTGGCGATTTTCTACGGGCGCGGCAACTGGCCGGGTCTGCGCGTTGAAAAATTGTACGCAGAATATTTATTGCCGGTTTGCTCGCCGCTATTACTTACCGGCGATAAACCGCTGAAGACGCCTGAGGATCTGGCAAAACATACATTATTGCACGATGCGTCACGGCGTGACTGGCAAGCTTATACACGCCAGCTCGGGCTGAATCATATTAACGTACAGCAGGGACCTATCTTCAGCCATAGCGCCATGGTGCTACAGGCTGCTATCCATGGACAGGGCGTTGCGTTGGCCAATAACGTTATGGCGCAGTCCGAAATTGAAGCCGGACGTCTGGTTTGCCCATTTAATGATGTTCTGGTCAGCAAAAACGCATTTTATCTGGTTTGTCATGACAGTCAGGCAGAACTGGGTAAAATAGCCGCCTTCCGTCAGTGGATACTGGCGAAAGCGGCCACGGAACAAGAAAAATTCCGCTTTCGTTATGAACAATAATTTACGTAGGGTATTAACATGACCAGCCGTTTTATGCTGATTTTTGCCGCCATCAGTGGCTTTATCTTTGTAGCTCTGGGAGCCTTTGGGGCACATGTTCTGAGTAAAACCCTCGGCGTTGTTGAAATGGGGTGGATTCAGACTGGCCTTGAGTATCAGGCATTTCATACGCTGGCTATTTTTGGTCTGGCCGTCGCCATGCAGCGACGTATTAGTATTTGGTTTTACTGGAGTAGCGTGTTTCTGGCATTAGGGACCGTGCTGTTTAGCGGCAGTCTGTATTGCCTCGCGCTTTCTCATTTACGCCTGTGGGCGTTTGTTACCCCTGTCGGTGGTTTTAGCTTCCTTGTAGGCTGGGCACTGATGTTAGTGGGCGCTATTCGATTGAAACGTAAGGGCGTAAGCCATGAATAAGGTTGTATTGTTGTGTCGCCCGGGTTTTGAAAAAGAGTGCGCCGCAGAAATTACGGATAAAGCAGGGCGTCGCGAAATCTTTGGTTTCGCCCGCGTCAAAGAAAATGCGGGTTATGTCATCTTTGAATGCTATCAGCAGGAAGATGCGGAAAAGCTAGTTAAAGAGTTGCCGTTCAGCTCGCTGATTTTTGCTCGCCAAATGTTTGTTGTCGGCGAGCTACTGCAATATTTGCCGCCGGAAGACCGCATCACACCGATCGTCGGTATGCTGCAGGGAGTGGTGGAGAAAGGCGGTGATTTGCGTGTCGAAGTCGCCGACACCAATGAAAGCAAAGAACTGGTTAAATTTTGCCGCAAGTTTACCGTACCGCTGCGCGCCGCGCTGCGTGAAGCGGGTGTGCTGGCAAAACATGAAACGCCAAAACGTCCGGTAGTGCACGTCTTCTTTATTGCACCTGGCTGTTGCTACACCGGCTACTCCTGGCCTGATAATAACTCGCCGTTCTATATGGGGATTCCGCGACTGAAATTCCCGGCTGATGCGCCGAGCCGTTCAACGCTGAAGCTGGAAGAGGCGCTGCATGTGTTTATTCCTGCCGATGAGTGGGATGAGCGTCTGGCCAATGGAATGTATGCCGTTGATTTAGGAGCATGTCCTGGCGGCTGGACCTACCAACTGGTTAAACGCAATATGTGGGTGTACTCGGTGGATAATGGTCCGATGGCGCAAAGCCTGATGGATACCGGGCAGGTTACCTGGCTGCGGGAAGATGGATTTAAGTATCGCCCGAATCGTAACAACATCTCGTGGATGGTCTGCGATATGGTGGAGAAACCGGCCAAAGTTGCTGCGCTGATGGCGCAATGGCTGGTGAACGGCTGGTGCCGCGAGACGATTTTTAACCTTAAGCTGCCGATGAAAAAGCGCTACGAGGAAGTGTCGCAAAACCTGGCTTATATTCAGGCACAGCTCGATGAGCATGGCGTGAATGCGCAGATTCAGGCGCGTCAGCTTTATCACGACCGTGAAGAAGTCACCGTGCACGTGCGTCGTCTGTGGGCTGCCGTCGGTGGTCGTCGCGACGAACGATAATACTTATATGCCGGATGGTGGCGTGAACGCCTCATCCGGCGTGGGTTGCTTCAATCATTTCTGTATCTGAAATAATATGCGTTACATTTTCCAGATGCCCAATCTGCGCCTCACCCGAGCGATTAAATTTACTCTTATCAATCAATAATAATGACTGCGCCGCACGCTTAAGCAGGATAGATTTAAAATCGGCATTGGTAGCATTTGAATCCCAGAGTGTACCGTCGCGGTCGATCCCCTCGCAGGAAAAGATAAACAGGTCGATATCAAGCGACTTTAGCTGTGAGATGAGCGATGGATTAACGTAGCAACCGTATTTACGCTCAAGTCGACCACCGGAACTGATCAACTGAATATTTTCACGTTTTCCCAATTCGAGGCAAATCGGTTGGCTATTCGTAAATACGTGAATGTTAATGTCTGGCAACAGGCGAGCCAGGAACCAGCAAGTAGAACTGGCATCCAGGGCGATCACCATACCTTCCTCTATCCACGTTAACGCGTCTCTGGCGATATTTGCTTTGTGGGAATAATGGCTTTTCAGTCTGATATGAAACGGCTCGCCGCAGTCCTGGTTTACCCGATGTATCACTTTGGCGCGCCCGTGATGACGCAGTACCTTACCCTGTGCCTGCAGTTGCGTAAGATCGCGACGGATAGTTTCTTTACTGACATTGAGCTGTGAGGATAAGGTTTCCGTCGTCAGACTTTTATGGTTGTTCAACAGACTCAGGATCGCTTGCAGGCGTGCTGCTTTCATGTTTTCTCACCCCATCATGCGAGAATGCCCGTACCTGCCGGGCATTCAGGTAAGAGATTATGGCGTTACCCCTTTTTTTAACAGGATATTTCCGTACTTTGCCCGCTCCCCTGTAATAACGATTGCGAATACTTTTTGTGCGCGTTCATAAAATGCATAACGGTCAATGCGCGTGATGTCCGGGCAAGGTGTTTGTAATGACAGTGCTTGCCGATATCGCGCTTCTACGTCGAGGTCGAGCGAGTCTCCTTCGACGGCGGCCATCATCACCAGTGGTGGGGCGTAACTGTCCAGTTCAAACAGCGGAATAATCGCCCGCAACAGGTCGCTGACCTGCAGACCATCGGCCCGGATAACCTGCGGGCCCATACTGTGGGCCGGAAAGTGGGCGTCGGAAAAGATAATCTCATCACCGTGACCCATTTCAGCCAGCACCTTTAACAGATCTGGGGAAATTAAGGGGGAAATCGTTTTGAGCATGTCACTCGACTCCTGTGAATACGGGTTCTGTTTGTGGATAGAAGTAACGATATTGATAGTCCACCTGCGCACGAGCCTGCTCGGGAGAGGCAAATTCGCCAATACCGGACCAGGCAAACATCGCTGCACCGGCAACCGTCGTTTCGGCATCATCCAGCACTTTGATGGGAATACCCAGAACGTTCGCTTTTATCTGATTCCACAGTGCATTACGACTTCCTCCTCCAACCAGAAGTAGCTCTGTCGCGTTGAAATGACCGATGGTTTCTAGTGTGTGTAGATTGTGCTGCAGCTGGGCTGTCAATCCTTCCAGCGCCGCGCGGTAGAAGTGTCCACGGGTACTGTTGAGTGTGACACCCTGCCAGCCGGCACGTGGGCTGGCGAGCAGATCGCAGTGCATGATTATCCCTTCAGCGCCCGCCGGGATGGCTTGTGCTTCATCAATGAGCGTTTGCCAGGGGGTGTCGGGTGTCCACAGCAACTTGCGTACCCACTCAAGCACGCCGGATGCCAGCCACTGCATACCGGGGTTATAGAGACCCGGCTGGCTGTCCAGTTCACAGGTAGAACCCACATAGTCGCTGAGTAAGGCAGTATTGACCTGTGCGCTGCGTACCATCAGTATTTCCCATGTACCGGAAGAGAGCACGGGTTCATCTGGCTGCGCGCCTGCGCCAAAGAGCGCAAACTGCGTGTCGTGGCCGGCAGAGATAACCGGAATGCCCGCTGTGAGCCCAAGTTGCTTTGCCGCGTCATTTTTCAACGTTCCGATCTGCTCTCCCGCTTCAACTAAACGTGGAAACAGTCGGCGTGGTATCCCGGTTGCCTGCAAAATATCAACACTGAAATCTCGCTGATGAATATCCAGCATCTGACTGGTACCGGCCATGGTGATATCTGTGGTGAACTCACCGGTGAGGCGATGGTTGAGCAGTGATGAAATAAATAGCCAGGCGTGTGCCTGTTCCAGCAATTGCGGGTGATTCTCTTTAAGCCATACCAGCTTGTACAGCGTATTGAAGCTGAACGCGCCGACGCCGGATATATCCTGCAATTGCCGAGGTGATATCCGTTGGCTGATAGAAGCCATGACGGCGGCAGTACGTGGACATTTCCAACTGATAACCGGATAAAGCAGTTTGCCATACGCATCAACCAGCGCGCCATCAACGCCAAATGTGGTGACCGTTATCCCTCGAATGTTACAGGCGGTCAGTTCCGTTGTGAGTCGTTGGCAGCAATCGGCAAAGCGTTGCACAATGGCGTCGAGGGACCACTGATGCCAGCCAGCGTTCTCTATGGCGATGTCACTGGCGTTCGGGGTCGCTGCGCGGGCGACAATCTTTCCCTGGCGGTCAACGGCGATTGCCCGCACGTTAGTCGCGCCACAGTCGAGAACCAGGATGACTTCATTCTTCATAATCTCTCCCGAGACGTTGCCGGATGGCGGCGTAAACGCCTTATCCGGCCTACACGTTGTGCACCCGTAGGCCCGGTAAGCTTGCGCCACCGGGCAGAGTCGCATTAACGTTTATACAGCGGGCCGTAGTTTTGGCAGGCGCGATAATCCTGGCCCTCGCTGTCCATACCGTGGGCAGCCCATGCGGAAGGGCGATAGATCTTCTCTTCTTCCACGTTGTGCATACACACCGGGATACGTAGCATGGCAGCAAGGGTGATAAAGTCCGCGCCGACGTGACCAATCGTCAGCACACCGTGGTTGGCACCCCAGTTAGCCATTACGGAATAGACATCGCTGAACGGACCTTTGCCGGTTAAACGCGGGGCAAACCAGGTTGTTGGCCAGGTAGAGTTGGTGCGAGCATCAAGCTGAGCATGTACCTCTTTCGGTAATTCCACACTCCAGCCTTCCGCAATTTGTAGCACTGGGCCCAGGCCTTTGATGATATTGATGCGGGTCATGGTGAACGGTACGCCACCTTCGGTAAGAAAACGGGAAGAGTAGCCGCCCCCGCGGAAGTATTCGTGAATTGCGGGACACCATTCGGTTGCCGCCAGGCAATCATCCGCTTCTTTCTGCGAGATTTCCCAGTGCGGCTTCATGGTGGGGTTCCCTTCGCCGTCGCGCTGTTTGCAGGAACCATCCAGTGCCGCAGAGCCGGAGTTAATCAGGTGAATAATGCCGTGCTCCGCAAGACCGGTCAGCGGTTTACCTGTGACGCGTTCTACTGCTTCCGGTGACCAGTAGGTCCGTACATCAGCAAAGACCTGCGCCGTGCCGGTAAGTTGATGACCGAACAGCATCGCCACGCCGTTCAGGCTGTCGTTCTCGGTGGCGACGACATACGGTTCGCGCACGCCATTCCAGTCAAATGAGCTATTCAGCAACGCTTCGGCGGTGTCGCCATTCGGATATTGATCCGTCCAGTGGCGCTGGCCCTGGAAACCGGCGGCAATCGCGTTGTACCCCATCGACTCTTCAACCCGGCCTTTCTCTGCCAGTTTCTGGTTACCCTGCATCATGTCGCGGATGCACATGGCCATCAGCAGGCTCTCTTTCAGCACTGCACGGCTCTGTTCTTCATTTCGCTTATACTGTTGCGCGTTCTGATCCTCGCCATAACGGAAATGTTTATCCGCCCACGCCAGGGCAATTTCCAGCTCCGCTTCGTCATAGATCTTCTGGTCAATGCGACGACGCAATTCGGTCATATCAACAGGTTGAACCTTCATTCCCAGCCAGGATTCAAAGAAGTTATGGTCGACAATAGAGCCTGCAATTCCCATTGAAACGCCGCCGATGGACAGATAGCTTTTACCTTTCATGCTGGCAACGGCTAAACCTGCCCGAGTGAAACGCAGCAGTTTTTCTTCAACATCGGCAGGGATAGTGGTATCACCTGCATCCTGCACGTCATGACCGTAAATAGAGAAGGCGGGAAGCCCTTTTTGATTATGTGCAGCCAGTGCGGCAGCCAGATACACGGCACCTGGACGCTCCGTCCCGTTGAAACCCCAGATGGCTTTCGGGCGCATCGGATCCATGTCGATAGTTTCGCTGCCGTAGCACCAACACGGCGTGACGGTAATTGTCACACCGACGTTCAGGCTACTGAATTTTTCTTCACAGGCGGCAGATTCAGCCAATCCGGCAATACAGGTGTCTGCGATAACGCACTCGATCTGTGCCCCGCAGGCATGACGAAGTTTCTCGGAAATCAGTGCGGCAGTGGCTTTTGCCATGTTCATGGTTTGTTCTTCGAGCGACTCGCGTACACCCATACGACGCCCATCAATCACCGGACGAATACCGATTTTCGGTAAACTATTTTTTTTCATTCGAGGTTCCTCATCTCACTTTATGCCGTGCTGCAAAAGCGGATGTCGGACACCACTGTCGCAGTTGGCTGAATTACCCATTTTTGCTAACTCGAGTTAGCTTAGGTACTAGAGAGTTTTTTGCACAACTTTTTTGTTATGGAACTGTGAGAAGCCTCACGAGAAGTGGTTAAAATTCGATCTACGTCAAATAAACAAATACAGGCTTTTTAATTAAATTCTTTTTAAATTAATAAGATAAAATAAATTGTCTGTCCAGTGTCACAATTTTAAACCAAATGATTTGGCTATTTTTGGCAGCTAAAATAGCTTTAAAAGGCAATCGCTAACTCGAGTTAGCATTGTTGATAAAACGCATATGATCTTGTAGGCACATTCGCATTAACGGTGACGATGGCTTCCTGGCAACGCTGTTTTTCGCCTGATTCACTGATTACAGTTTCTGTATATTGAGGAAAGCAGCAATGTCTGAAACATTTTTACAGATGAGTCATATTACGAAACGCTTTCCCGGCGTATTAGCGTTGAGTAATGTGGATTTTACTTTACGCAAAGGTGAGGTTCATGCGCTGTTGGGGGAGAATGGCGCGGGAAAGTCTACCCTGATGAAAATTTTATCCGGTGTATATCAACCTGATGAAGGGGATATTATTTTTGAGGGCCAACCCGTTTCGTTTGCAAACCCATTGAGCGCACAAAGCGTAGGTATCACCATTATTCATCAGGAGTTTAACCTTTTTCCTGAACTGACGGTCGAAGACAATATATTTATTGGCAGGGAGTTTTGCAAAAATAATCGCTGGCGTCTGGATGAGAAACAACAGCGGCAGGCTGCTATCGATATTTTGCAAAAATTAAACCTGAATATCTCCCCAGACACGCTGGTTGCCGATCTTACTGTTGCTCAGCAACAAATGGTTGAGATTGCGAAAGCGATATCGGTGAATGCCAAGATTCTTATTATGGATGAGCCAACGGCGGCGTTGACGGAAACCGAAATTGACAGTTTATTCCGGGTTACACGTTTACTAAAAGAACAGGGAACGGGCATCGTTTATATCTCGCACCGACTGGAGGAGTTGGCGCTGATCGCCGACCGCGCTACCGTCATGCGGGATGGACAGTTTATTGCCACAGTGGATTATGACTCGGTCAAAATCAGCGACCTGATTGCCATGATGGTTGGGCGTGACCTTGGCAATATCTATCCCCGCCGGGAGCCGCAACTCCAGCGTAAACCAGTGCTGGAAGTCAGTGGCCTGACGCGCAAAGGCGTACTGAACAATATCGATTTTACCTTGCATCAGGGGGAAATCTTAGGTTTTGCCGGGCTGATGGGGGCCGGGAGAACAGAGCTGGCACGGGCTATCTTTGGTGCCGATCCCATCGACAGCGGAACCATCAAGTTGAACGGTAAAGAGACGGTAATCAAGGATATTCCTGATGCCATCCAGCAGGGTATTAGCTACTTAACCGAGGACAGAAAAAAAGAGGGGCTGGCATTAGGGTTGTCCGTTGAACGCAATATTATGCTAGGAAATTACCCCGAATATTCCAACCGATATGGCAACGTGGATAGTAAACGCTGTCAGCAAACCAGCGAAGAGCAGGTGAAAGCACTGCGTATTAAGACGCCGCATCTTGAACAGGCTGCGTTGAATTTAAGTGGCGGTAATCAGCAAAAAATTATTATTGCCAGATGGGTATGCAAAGACACCGACATTCTCATCTTTGATGAACCTACCCGCGGTATTGATGTGGGAGCCAAACTTGAAATTTATGAATTAATGAATCGACTGGTGGCAAAAGGGAAATCAATCATCATGATTTCCTCTGAATTACCGGAAGTGCTGGGTATGTGCGATCGCATTTTAGTTATGCGTAATGGGCGTATTACCGGAGAGTTAGCTTCTGATGACGCCACACAAGAAAAAATCATGCAATATGCGACGTTAGAGGACTAATTTATGACTATCTCTGTAACCTCTTCAGACAGCAATAATAAGAAAATAAAAATTAACAAAGAGCTTTTAATGCGCCTGGCGCCGCTTTTGAGTCTGATTATTCTGGTGATATTTTTTAGTTTTGGATCACCTTTCTTCTTTAACACTGAAAACATTATGACAATTGCCCTGCAAACCTCGGTGATTGGCATCATGGCGATTGGCGTTACCTTCGTCATTATCACTTCAGGAATCGACCTTTCTCTTGGCTCGGTAGTGGCCTTTTCTGGTGTTGCGGTAGGTATCAGCGCCACGCTGGGATTACCTCTGCCCGTATGTATTTTGGCGGGTGTGCTGGCGGGTGGATTATGCGGCTATATCAATGGCTTGCTGGTCACTAAAATGACTATTCCGCCCTTTATTGCCACCCTGGGTCTGATGATGTCCGTCAGAGGCATCAATATGGTAATGACTGACGGCCGGGCAATTTACTTTGCTGATTATCCCACCTTCAAGATGCTGGCACAGGGACGCTTGTTCGATGTGCTGCCTTACCCCGTTTTCTACCTCGTGGTTGTCGCACTGATCGCCGCCTATATCCTCAAGAAAACGGTGATTGGTCGCTATGTCTATGCCGTGGGCAGTAATGAGGTTGCTGCGCATCTTTCCGGGATTAAAGTCCAGCGCGTGAAAATTTTCGTCTACGCATTTTGTGGTCTGCTGACCGGGATTGCCGGGGTCATTCTGGCCTCTCGTTTGAACTCGGGCCAGCCAACCGTCGGCGTGGGCTATGAACTGGAAGCCATTGCAGCGGTGGTCATTGGCGGTACCAGCCTGATGGGGGGGATTGGCACTATTGGCGGCACCATTATCGGCGCATTCATTATGAGCGTGTTGAAAAATGGTCTGAACCTGATGGGCGTCTCGCAGTTCTGGCAAATGGTGGCCATGGGCGTAGTCGTTATCGCCGCGGTTTATCTCGATACTTTACGCAAAAAAATTCGTTGATTTACGCACCCGGAAGTCACGGGACAACATAACCCTGACGTTTAGGGTGACTCACTCAGAACGGAGTAAAACAATGAGAACCAGGAATTTTGTCTATGCGTTATCCCTGCTGGCCTGCATGACATCCAGCGCACTGGCTAAAGATATGAACCTTCCTGTGGTCAGTAAAGGCTTCCAGCATGAATTCTGGCAGACCGTAAAAATGGGTACCGAAGCGGCAGCGAAAGAGTTGGGCGATAAGACCAGCTATGTTGGGCCTGCCGATGAAACTCAGATTGCCGAGCAGATTCAGTTGGTTGAAAACGCAATGGCGCAAAAACCTAATGGATTGCTGTTGGCGGCATTGGACGCCAATGCGCTTGCGCCATTAGTGGAAACAGCGAATTCACGCGGCATCAAGGTGGTGACGTTTGACTCAGGCGTAAATTCTGACATTCCTGTCAGCTTTGTGGCAACGAATAACCGTAAAGCAGGGGCTGAAGCGGCAGATGCTCTCGCTGCACAAGTGGGTAGCAAAGGGAAAGTCGGCATTATTGCGCACGTGGCGGGGACCTCCTCAGCGATTGAGCGTTCGGAAGGGTTTATTGCCCGCATGAAGGAAAAATATCCGGATATCAAAGTATTGCCGGTTCAGTACAGTGATGGCGATCCGCAAAAAGCGATGGATAAAACCATCGATATGATCCAGGCCAACCCCGATATTGCGGGGATTTATGGCACTAATGAAGGTTCAACGCTGGGCGTAGCAAACGCTATTGATAGTCAGAACCTGAAAGGCAAAGTGAAGGTGATTGGTTTTGATAGCACTGAGGCAATCATTGCCTTCCTGAAGTCTGGGGTTATTCAGGGCTTTGTCGTGCAGGACGCTTATCAGATTGGCTATCAGGGCATCAAGACGCTGAATGCAGCGGTATCGGGTCAGTCTGTGCCGAAAGAAATTGATATTCCGGTGAAGTTTGTCAGTGCGCAGAACATTGATACACCGGAAATCGACAAGCTGTTGCACCCATTCGGTAAAAAATAAGACCGCGGGGACGGTACATTCGCCCCATTATTAGCCAGCGTCAGGGAGCTACTATGAGCAGTGGATATTTCCTCGGAGTGGATGTCGGTTCTGCCAGTGTCAGGGCTGGTGTTTTTGATGCCAGTGGCAAACGGCTGGCTTTTGCGACATTCCCTATCTCGCAGTTTCGACCAGGACCCGAGCGGGTAGAGCAGTCATCTGCCGAAATCTGGCAGCAGGTTTGCCATGCCGTGAAGGAGGCTGTGTCGTCAGCCGGGGTTGGCGTTGAGGAGATCCGCTCGTTGGGGTTTGATGCCACCTGTTCGTTAGTGGCTCTGGATGAACAGGGGCAGGGTCTGGCGGTTTCACCTGGTGAACCGTCAGACCACAACATCATCATGTGGATGGATCATCGTGCGGTGCAGGAGACACTGCGTATCAACGCTACGCAGGATCCGGCGTTGCGTTATGTCGGTGGTGAAGTCAGTGTCGAAATGGAACTACCCAAAGTGTTGTGGCTAAAAAACCATTTCCCCGCGACCTGGCAGAGTGCACACCGCTTCTACGACCTGGCGGATTTTTTGGTCTGGAAAGCCACCGCTCGTGATGTTGCTGGTCTGTGTACTTTAACCTGTAAATGGAACTATCTGGCACATGAGCAACGCTTTAGCCACTCCCTGCTGGATGCGGTTGAATTAACTGATTTACTGAACAAAATTCCGTCGCGGATCCTGCCCCCAGGCGCGGCCGTTGGGACGCTCAGCCCCGATGCGGCACAGGCGCTGGGACTGACGACAGCGGTGGTAGTTGCCAGTGGCATGATTGATGCGCATGCGGGTGGTGTGGCGCTTGCCGGTGTCGAGCCTGCGGGAACATTGGCGTTGATCAGCGGAACATCAAATTGCCATATGTTGTGCAGCGAGCAGGAGATTCATACACCGGGTGTATGGGGGCCGTACTGGTCTGCCATGCTGCCTGGCTACTGGCTGACGGAAGGGGGGCAAAGCGCGGCTGGGGCGCTGGTTGACTGGACGCTTCAGGAGTCGGGTGCCAGCGCTGAGTTGTATCACCAGGCTGAGGCGCGGGGTTGCCATCCGATAGCGTTAGTTAATGAATGGGTGGCTGCATTGGAAGCGCAGGAGTCAGAGCCTGGTCGTTATCTGCATGTCCTGGCCGATCATCATGGTAACCGTTCCCCGCGTGCGCGACCCGATGCCCGGGGCAGCGTTTGTGGTTTGACGCTTGAACGAGGCGAGAAGCAGATTGCTCGTCTGTATCTGGCGACATTACAGGCGATTGCCTGCGGTACCCGACACATTATGGAAGTGATGCGCGACAACGGTCATACCATTTCTCGACTGACGCTGTGCGGTGGTGCAACACATAATCCACTGTGGTTGCGAGAGTATGCAGACGCCACCGGATGCGATATTCATCTTATCCAGGAAGAAGATGCGGTGACGTTAGGTGCGGCTATCACCGGTGCGGTAGCCTGCGGGGTGTGGGCAGATGTTCCCTCCGCCTGCCGGGCGATGGTTCGTCCAGGCGGGGTGATTAAAGCGAATCCGGCACGACAGGACTTCTATGACCGTAAATACCAGGTATATCTGATGATGTGGGATCAACAGCAAGCGCTTAACCAGGTTATGCAGTAAGACAAAAGTTTAAAATACTTTTATGATTGAGAATTGACGTTTTTGGATGTGAACTGGGACATATAAATGGCTAAAACAGTAGAACAGATAGCCAGCGATCTGAATTTATCGGTGACGACCGTGCGACTGGTGCTGAACGGGAAGGCTGAGCAATATCGTATCAGTGTCAAAACCCAAACGCGTATTAATGAATACGTTGAACGGTATGGTTATGTCATAAACCATTCAGCCCGCAGCCTGAAACTGAATAAAACAGATACGTTGGGGCTGATTGTACCCAATATATCTAACGTCTTTTTTGCCACACTGGCCGAGAAACTTGAACAACGTTGCCGTCGTTCTGGATATCAATTAACGATTAGTTGTACCTACGATGATGTTGATTATGAAAACAAATTAACGAAAGCGTTAATAGCTCGTAATGTTGACGGTCTTTTTATTGTTCCCTCAACATTAGAGAATCAGCAACACCATTTGCGTCAGGTCAGAAAACCGATGGTGCTACTCGACAGGGATTTTAAGTATACCGATAACGCGCTGGTTGAAAGTCATAACATTTTAGGCGGTGAAAAGCTGACGCAAAGTTTGTTTGATGCAGGCAAATCTCCGATCTGGTTTTTAGTCGGGGATACCGGATTGCCCAGTATTGGCGATCGTTTAAAAGGTTATCTTAACGCATTGAACAATAATGGGATTTCTCATCGTGACTGGGTGCGTGAAGGTCCGGATAATACGCCGGAGGGTGGTTATCGGTTGATGGATAAATTGATCAACGAACAGGGCTGTCCGCAGGCGTTTATTGCCTCATCATTACCTGTGCTGGAAGGTGCCGTTGTTGCTATTCGCAATCGTTTTGGTGTGATCCCACCGGATATTAATATCGGGACATTTGATGAACATCCCATGCTGGGATTCCTCGCGAATAATGTCTGGTCAATGCAGCAGGATGAAAATGTCTGGGCGGAAAAAGCCTTCGCTATGATGATGAGTGCTATTGATGACCAGCCAATTAAAGAAACTGTAAAAGTTGAGATGAAACTAATTAAGCGTGTAAGACAACAATAATTCGTCGCACTAACTAAATCGGCCAACTGAATCTGAATAAATATGTTCAGTGGCTGCTCATACTTGAAACCTGACCCGTCTTACTCTGCGGCTGCATTTTTTCGCAATAAAGACGAGGGGCAACTGTACCCGGAGAATCATTATGGAAAGAATGCGTTTATCACGTGAAATCATCGAAACCTGCCTTGAAATGACCCGGCTTGGGTTGAATCAGGGGACTGCAGGAAATGTAAGTGCGCGCTATGAAAATGGAATGCTGATCACACCCAGCGGTATCCCTTACGAAAGACTCACTGAAAACATGATCGTGTTCGTAGATAACGACGGCAAATATGATAAAGGACAATTACCTTCCAGTGAATGGCGTTTTCACCTGGCGGCTTATCAGACGCGCCCGGATGCCAATGCAGTCGTTCATAACCATGCGATTCATTGCACCGCCGTGTCGATTCTGAACCGTCCTATTCCGGCAATCCATTACATGATTGCCGCGGCTGGGGGGAACTCTATCCCGTGTGCGCCGTATGCGACGTTTGGTACACGAGAGCTGTCAGAGCATGTGAGCGTCGCGTTGAAAAGCCGTAAGGCAACGTTGTTGCAGCACCACGGGTTGATTGCCTGTGAAGCGAATCTGGAAAAAGCACTATGGCTGGCGCATGAAGTAGAAGTCCTGGCCCGCCTTTATCTGAGCACCCTGGCGATTGTCGACCCGGTGCCAGTGCTGGATGACGAAGAGATCGCCATTGTGCTGGAGAAATTCAAATCTTACGGATTACGAATTGAAGAGTAATTTCGCATAGCGAAAAGGAGAAATACGATGGCGAACAGAATGATTCTGAATGAAACGGCATGGTTTGGCCGGGGAGCTGTTGGGGCATTAACGGATGAGGTTATCCGTCGGGGTTATCGCAAGGCTTTGATTGTCACCGATGCAAACCTGGTACAGTGCGGCGTTGTCGATAAGGTGACATCCCGTATGGATGCCGCCGGTTTGCCGTGGGAAATCTATTCCGGCGTGATCCCAAATCCTACAATTGCAGTGGTGAAGGAGGGATTGGGAGTCTTTCAGCAAAGTGGTGCTGATTATCTGATAGCTATAGGCGGCGGCTCCCCACAGGATACCTGCAAAGCGATTGGCATTATCCACAATAACCCTGAGTTTGCCGATGTACGCAGCCTTGAAGGGTTATCGCCAACACGTGCTGCGAGCGTACCGGTGATGGCTATCCCTACGACGGCAGGGACGGCGGCGGAAGTGACCATTAACTACGTGATCACGGACGAAGAAAATCGGCGTAAATTTGTCTGCGTCGATCCGCATGACATCCCGCAGGTGGCGTTTATTGATGCCGATATGATGGACGGTATGCCTGCCGCGTTAAAAGCTGCGACCGGGGTCGATGCGTTGACCCATGCTATTGAAGGTTATATTACGCGGGCGGCGTGGGCACTCACTGACGCGTTGCACATCAAAGCCATTGAGATCATTGCCGGGGCGCTGCGCGGCTCTGTTAATGGTGACAGCCAGTCCGGTGAGGCAATGGCGCTTGGTCAGTACGTTGCCGGGATGGGATTTTCAAACGTCGGTCTGGGACTCGTGCATGGGATGGCGCACCCGCTAGGGGCCTTTTATAACACTCCGCACGGCGTCGCCAATGCCATTTTGTTACCGCACGTGATGCACTACAACGCCGAATACACCGGAGAGAAATTCCGCGATATCGCCCGGGTTATGGGGGTGAAAGTGGAAGGTTTGACGCTGGAAGAGGCGCGTAAGGCCGCGGTAGATGCTGTGTTTGCGCTTAACCGCGATGTGGGGATCCCGCCGCACTTACGTGATGTGGGGGTACGTAAGGAAGATATTCCTGCGCTGGCGCAGGCGGCATTTGACGATGTTTGCACTGGCGGTAATCCGCGTGAAGCAAGCATTGCCGATATTGTCGAGCTGTACCACACCGCCTGGTAATCACCTGGCGTTTATCCGGCCTACAGGAGGGTACGATGTGTAGGCCGGATAGGCGCAGCGCCATCCGGCAATAAGACTACCGTGCCAGCCGAAGCTGCTGGAGATTTCCGTCAATATGTAAGTCCGTTTGCAGCCGCGCGATATCACGGCACAGAAACGCCATCTCTTTATGTATTTCGAGTTTCTTACGCCACTTTTCCGGCACATCTTCCAGATGT
This sequence comes from Citrobacter sp. C6_1, assembly GCF_014596835.2. Classification (NCBI taxonomy): domain Bacteria; kingdom Pseudomonadati; phylum Pseudomonadota; class Gammaproteobacteria; order Enterobacterales; family Enterobacteriaceae; genus Citrobacter; species Citrobacter sp. C6_1. The sequence continues at coordinate 900,451 of NZ_CP115031.1, forward strand.
GCGTAAATCCCTTCCAGATGCTGAAACTGCACGAGTAGCTGTGTTGCGCTCTTGGGACCAATACCTGCAACGCCCGGCACTTTTGAGCTGCTGATCCCGGCCAGTCCCCAATAATCTGGCAACTGCTGAGGCATTACGCCAAATTCTTTCTCAATGAACGGCGCGTCCAGCCAGCGCTTCTGGAAATAGTCGCGAATGCGTAATGTTGGGGAGAGCAGTTGGCAATAACCTTTATCTGTCGAAACGATGGTGGCCTGATGTCCCGCCTGGATGACTTTCACCGCCAGCGTTGCGGCTAAATCATCGGCTTCATTCCCGCTCGAGACCCAACAACAGACGCCGTGTTGTTCAAAAGCGGCGCGTAGGGCGGGCATTTCGTGATGCAATTCGTCGGGCATCGGTGGGCGACCTGCTTTGTAGTCAGGCAGCCGTTGGTGACGCCAACCGCTGTTACGTGCCTCATCATCGAATACCGCCACGGCGTGCGTGGGTTGGCTGTGAACAATCAGCTGATCGAGTGCGTGCTGGCATGTCTCAACGCAGGGCGACCCCTGGACGGCGTGAATGCGACGAATGAGATTGAGTGCATCGACAATGAGCAGATGGACGGCCACGGTGTTCTCCCTGATAAATCAGGCTGTAGGGTAACATTCACAGTGGGGGGAGGCGAGCATTGCGAAATAGCGCTATCCGTAGGTCTGATAAGCGAAGCGCCATCAGGCAATAAAAGCCGGATGGCAGCGAGCGCCTTATCCGGCCTACAGATCCTAAAATGTGCTGAGAATTAATCGCAGGTAACGATCTTCATCGCCAGACCGCCACGCGAGGTTTCGCGGTATTTGGCGTTCATATCTTTACCTGTCTCGTACATGGTCTCGATGACTTTATCGAGGCATACACGAGGCTCGCTGGTACGGCGCAGCGCCATACGAGCAGCGTTAACCGCTTTCACCGATGCAATAGCGTTACGCTCAATGCACGGAACCTGAACTTGTCCGGCAACTGGATCGCAGGTCAGACCCAGGTTGTGTTCCATACCGATTTCTGCGGCGATACATACCTGCGTCGGGCTACCGCCCAGCAGCTCTGCCAGACCCGCTGCCGCCATAGAACACGCCACGCCGACTTCACCCTGGCAGCCGACTTCAGCACCCGAAATTGAGGCATTCATCTTGTACAGGGAACCGATGGCGCTCGCGACCAGCATATAGCGTGCCAGTGAGTTAGCGTTCACTTCGCGGATAAACTTGTCATAGTACGCCAGCACTGCAGGAACAATCCCGCATGCGCCGTTCGTCGGGGCGGTAACTACACGTCCACCGGCAGCGTTCTCTTCGTTCACGGCCAGCGCAAACATGTTGATCCAGTCTACAACTGCCATCGGGTCAGTCGTGGTTTTGTCACTGCTAACCAGCATGCGACGCAGTGCTGCCGCACGACGCGGAACGCGCAGTTTGCCCGGCAATACACCTTCGGTGGTGATACCGCGTTCAATTCCACTACGCATCACTTCCCAGACGTTTGCAAAGTGCTGTTCCAGCTCTTCTTTGCTGTGCAGGGCTAGCTCGTTCTGCATCATCAGGCCGGAAAGTGACAGGCCGGTTTCCTGACAGTGTCGTTGCAAATCGGCTGCGGATTTATACGGATACGGCACGTTTACCGGATTGTTATTCGGTAAACCAAAGTGTTCTTCATCAACGATAAATCCACCGCCGATGGAATAGTACGTCTGGCTGTAAATGGCTTTTTCGCCCGCCAGTGCGGTAATACGCATCCCGTTTTCGTGCAGGGACAGATTGTCCGTATGGAAATTCATGCACTTATCAACCGGGAATTCGACCTCATGTTGACCGTCCGCCAGCAGCAAACGCCCATGAGTATTCACATCCTGGATAAAGGCCGGGATAGCATCAATGTCTACGGTATCCGGCAGATTACCCGCCAGGCCCATAATAATCGCGATGTCGGTATGGTGACCTTTCCCGGTCAGGGACAGAGAGCCATAGACATCAACCACTACGCGGGTTACGTCAGTGAGAATTCCGCGTGCAATCAGGTCATCCGTGAATTGTTTGCCTGCTTTCATCGGGCCAACAGTATGGGAGCTGGAAGGGCCAATGCCGATTTTGAAAATATCGAATACGCTAATCATGAGGCGTCCATTGTGTATCGAGGTGCGCCGCCCCGAAGAGCGGCGCAAGGGAATTAACTGAACAGAGAGTAGAAAATAGCGGAGATAGCGATCAGGCCCATAATCACAACGAACACGTTGCTGATATGGCCGCTGTATTTACGCATTGCCGGTACTTTCTGAATCGCATACATCGGCATCAGGAACAGAATCATCGCGATGATCGGGCCACCCAGGGTTTCAATCATACCGAGGATGCTCGGGTTCAGCGTCGCCACAATCCAGGTGGTTACCAGCATGAACAGTGCAGTGATTTTGTTCAGTTTATTGATTTCGATGGACTTGCCTTTGCCACGCAGAGACTTAATTACCATACCGTTGAAACCTTCACGCGCGCCCAGGTAGTGGCCGAGGAAGGATTTGGTGATAGCAATAATCGCGATGATCGGTGCCATCCAGGCAATAATCGGTGCGTTAAAGTGGTTTGCCAGGTAAGACAGGATAGAGATGTTCTGCTCTTTCGCTGCAGCCAGATCTGCCGGAGTCAGGCTGAATACGCAGCTGAAGACGAAGAACATAACGGTCAGTACCATCATGATGTGAGCGAATGCCAGAATCTTGGAGCATTTCTTCTCTGCTTCATCACCGTACTCTTCACGCTTCGCCACGGCGAAGGAGGAGATGATCGGGGAGTGGTTGAAGGAGAACACCATAACCGGAATTGCCAGCCACAGGGTCAGCAGCAGGCCGTTGCCGGTGGTTGCCGCAGAATCAAAGGACAGGGTTTCCAGAATCGCACCGCTCCACTGAGGGATCAGGTACAGCGCCAGCAGCATCAGAGCCGCAACGAACGGGAATACCAGGATGCTCATCGCCTTCACGATCATCTGCTCGCCGAAACGCACGATGGTCATCATGCCAACAATCAGGATCAGAGACAGAATTGCGCGCGGCGGCGGCGTAATCGCCAGCTGGTGGGTCAGGAAGCTTTCAACGGTATTGGTGATTGCTACGCTGTAAACCAACAGAATCGGGTAGATAGCGAAGAAGTAGAGCAGGGTAATCAGTTTACCTGCGCCAACGCCAAAGTGCTCTTCTACAACTTCAGTGATGTCTTCACCCGGATTTTTACCGGACAACACGAAGCGGGTCAGACCACGGTGAGCAAAGAAGGTCATTGGGAAGGCAAGAATGGCCATGATGATCAGCGGGATCATTCCGCCAACGCCTGCGTTAATTGGCAGGAATAATACACCTGCGCCAATCGCCGTGCCGTAAAGGCCCAGCATCCACATGGTGTCTGTCTTGCGCCATGCGCTGCGGGTCTGGCCCGTAACGATAGTGCTGGTTTGCGTGTTTTCCATCTGTTTCTCCTGGAGGAAGCTTAAAAAGTCGGGTTTGGGTTCAATCCAATGAAAAAATACCCGACTGTAAAACGAAATTCGTTTAGCGATTTTTATATAATTTTTCGCCGTAATAATTTTCGGGCGGAAAGATACATTTAAGTAATGAATGTATCAGTGATCGCGATCTCAAATGCAATAATCCACCTTTTATGTGGATAAATTTGGACCATTAATCTGTTAAAAAATAGTCAAAGCGAATTTACGGGCGTGAAGGCTAACATTAACGACATATGGCATGAAAGGCAGGGCGCGAAGATACGAGGGTTGCGCTATAAAAACTGTTGTTTTTAGTGAATTCTGGTGACTAATTATAATTTGCGGTGATAAATAACGGTTTCCTTTGGAGGGTAATCGTTTGCGTTTCGGGGCTTGTCAGACGAAAGATAATTGATATTTATGTTATTGCGTGAGCTATGTGACTGGTATCACTAAAAAAGCCGGTTGGCTGATGTGCCAAATCCGGCTTTGATATGGACAAAACTGTCACCGAGGTAGCATCAGCTACCCGGTGTTGAAGGTTATGCGCAGATCTCGTAACACGGGATATACGCAGTGCCCGGCAACTTCATACGATGTTGTGCAACAAAGCCCTGCAGGAGATCGTCCATGCGGCGCATCATCTCAGGGTCGCCGTGGATTTTGTACGGGCCAAACTCTTCAATGGCGCGAATGCCGACTTCTTTCACGTTCCCCGCGACAATACCGGAGAATGCGCGACGCAGGTCTGCAGCCAGCACTTCAACAGGCTGGTCTGGATACAGTTTCAGATTCGCCATGTTTTCGTGGGACGGTTCGAACGGCATCTGCAAATCAGGCGCGATACGAATTGACCAGTTAAAGCTGTAGGCATCACCGGTGTCCCGGCGGTTCTCTTTCACCAGCGGCATCGCTTTTTTCATCAGACGAGCGACTTCCGCTGCATCGTCAATGATAATGCGATAGTGACGGCGCGCCTCTTCTCCCAGCGTGTGCACGATAAATTCGTCCAGCACGCGGAAGTAATCTGCGCTCTCTTTTGGCCCGGTCAGGATCAATGGCAGAACCTGATCTTTGTTCGCCGGATTCATCAGGATACCCAGCAGATACAATAGCTCTTCTGCTGTCCCTACGCCGCCCGGGAAGATGATAATGCCGTGAGCGATACGCACGAACGCTTCCAGACGTTTTTCAATGTCCGGCATGATGATCAGTTCGTTAACCAGCGGGTTTGGTGGTTCCGCCGCGATAATTGACGGCTCGGTCATACCGATAAAGCGGCTGTCTTTGTAGCGCTGCTGAGCGTGGCCGACCGCGGCGCCTTTCATTGGAGCTTCCATCGCGCCCGGACCACACCCGGTGCAGATGTTCAGTTCACGCAGACCTAACTGAGTGCCCACGCGACGCGCATACAAGTATTCGTTCTCGTTGATGGAGTGACCGCCCCAGCAGACGACCATGTTCGGCGCTTCACCGACGTGAAGTGCCCGGGCGTTACGCAGAATGGAGAAGACCAGGTTGGTGATGTGAACCGAGCTTTCGAGATCCAGATGCTGAAAACGACCCGCGTTATGGATCTGACCATTGACGAAAAGAATGTCGCGCAGTACGGCAAACAGGTTGGCCTGCAGCGCGCGAATTATGCGCCCATCGACAAACGCGTCTTCAGGTGGGTTGATCAGTTCCAGCTTCACACCGCGTTCACGGCGCAGCACGTTAATGTCGAAACTTTCAAAACGAGACAACAGCTCTTTGCTGTTGTCTGTCAAACTGCCGGAGTTCAGAACGGCAAGCGAACAGTTACGAAACAGTTGATACAGGTCGCTGCTGGCCGTGCGTTTAAGCATATCGACTTCCAGCTGCGACAACATGTCCATTGAGCCAAGCGGGCTAATATGTGTAATCAAGTAAACTCCTTACGGGACGAGAGATATCATCCTCTACTGATTACAATAGCCCTGGCTTATGACCTTTCACAACCTTGCGCGCGGAATCCGACACGCAAAATTGAGAAAAAAGATTACTGACGCACCAGTCTGCCTGTTGCGGGGGTGAAATCTGTGTTGGTGCGCCATGGGTTGATATCGAGGCCGCCGCGCCGCGTATAGCGTGCGTATACGCTCAGTTTCTCCGGCTGACAGAAACGCAGTAGGTCATTGAAAATGCGTTCCACACACTGCTCGTGAAATTCATTGTGGTGGCGGAAGGAGACCAGATAGCGCAGCAACTTTTCCCTGTCGATTTTGCGACCGCGATACTGAATTTGTATGGAACCCCAGTCAGGCTGGTGGGTGATCAGGCAGTTGGATTTCAGCAGATGGCTGACCAGTGTCTCTTCTACTGCTTTGTCGCCGCTCACGGCGTTTTCCAGATAGTCGGTGCTGAACTGGTAGTTATCAATGACGATATCCTGATTGTCGATACAGGTGCCATTGAAGTGGGCTATCGGCTGCCCTTCCTGTTCGTCAAGACGATAAAGCGCTACGCTGACATCACCTTGCGCGCAGGCGCGTAGATCGTGTTCCAGCGTCTGACGGACGTGTTCCCATGAGTCAAAACGCGTCTGATTAAAACTGTTCAGATACAGCTTAAAACTTTTTGATTCAATCAAATTAACGCTGGTGTAATCCAGCTCCACATGGCCGACCGCAACCTGCGGTAAGCCGTTGGCATTCAGCCATGATAGTTCATACAGCGTCCAGAAATCCGCGCCGTGAAAAGGCAGATTATCGGCCTTTAGATCCAGCGGGTCGCGGTTCAGGCTGCGCGGAACACCCTGCAGCAGGCTGGCGTCGTAAATATCCCGGTAATCCGTTGATTTTCCGAGAGTCAGGCTGTCAAGCGCCCGATGATTTTCATAAGAAGACATGTTTCACCGTCATAAACCAGATACACTATGCGACAAGTGTATCCTGGCTTTTGTGAAGAGAGAAATCAGTGGACGAATTGACAGCACAGGCGTTGACAGCCTTTACGACGCGTTATTGCGATGCATGGCATGAAAAAAACGGCAGCTGGCCTCTGAGTGAAGAGCTGTATGGCGTACCGTCTCCGTGCATCATCTCCTCCACGAACGATGCGGTGTACTGGCAACCGCAGCCTTTTGTGGGCGAGCCGAATGTAAACGCGGTTGAACGCGCCTTTGATATTGTGGTACAACCCGCTGTTCATGCGTTTTATACCACCCAGTTTGCCGGGGACATGCACGCACAATTTGCGGATGAGAAACTGACTCTTCTGCAAACCTGGTCTGAAGATGACTTCAGACGCGTACAGGAAAACCAGATCGGCCACCTGGTTACGCAAAAACGCCTTAAGCTCTCTCCAACGCTTTTTATTGCCACACTGGACAATGAACTTGATGTTATTTCAGTGTGCAACTTGTCTGGGGAAGTCTGCAAGGAAACGCTGGGAACCCGTAAACGAACGGTTCTGGCGGCCTCGCTTGCGGAATTTCTTACTCAACTTAAGCCTGTTCTGTAATCCAGTTTGCCCTGGGTGTGTGAGAGATCTCTTACAAACCCTGTAGGAGATTGCCAGGTGATCAGTAAAGACTTCATCGGTCGATATAATGTTAACTATTTATAATTCAATTAGTTAATGTTTTATCTTCAACTTTCATACGAAAATAATCATTAAGGTATGTCTGTAAGTGTCTTGTAAGACAATGCGAAACAGGCGATTCTATCTCTGTCGACAAGGAGTCGCACAACGAAGTGAACATCAGGATGATGACGCTTCGGCAGGACACACCAGGACGGTGCTGCAAGGACAGGTTTCAGGATGAAGCAAAGAGGAAAACGCTGGATGCGTTAAAGGACACCTCCAGGATGGAGAACGAGAGCCGGTCAGGATGTTCGGCGGGTCAGGATGGCCAGGGACACTTCAGGATGAAGTTTTCACATCGGGGGCGGTGTGAGCAGGATGCAAATGTTCAGGATGAACGAGGTCGCAAGACCACAGGAAAAGTTGTCACGGATGAGCAGGGAGCACCAAAAGTAGCTGGAATGCTGCGAAACGAACCGGGAGCACTGTTTTTACAGTGCTCCCTTTTTTTATTTCCTTTCTACTGGTGCTATTCTTCGCGCCAGATTTTTCATCATTGAGGTTAATTTCATGACGACTCATGACCGTGTGCGCGAGCAGTTGCATGCGCTTGAAGCACTGCTGCGTGAACATAATCACTGGCGGATGGATGAGCCAGAAGCGCATCTGTTTTCCAGCACGCAGCCTTTTTGTATGGATACCATGGAACCGGTTGAATGGCTGCAGTGGGTGTTGATTCCCCGCATGCATGCGTTGCTTGATAATGCGCAGCCACTTCCAGAAGCGTTCGCTATTGCGCCATATTATGAAATGGCGCTGGCAGCCGATCATCCACAGCGCGATGTGATCCTGATTGCATTGCAGGATCTGGATGCGCTATTTACCCGTGATGACGCCTGATGCTGGAAATTCTCTATCAAGACCAATGGCTGGTTGCAGTCAACAAACCTTCGGGCTGGCTGGTTCATCGTAGCTGGCTCGACCGCGATGAGAAAGTGGTGGTAATGCAAACGGTGCGCGACCAGATTGGTCAGCACGTTTTTACCGCCCACCGACTCGACAGACCGACCTCCGGTGTGCTGTTGATGGGACTGTCCAGCGAGGCCGGACGACGGCTGGCACAGCAGTTTGAGCAGCATCAAATCCAAAAACGCTATCATGCGATTGTGCGTGGCTGGCTGATGGATGATGCCGTGCTGGATTATCCGTTGGTGGAAGAGCTGGACAAGATTGCCGATAAATTTGCCCGTGACGACAAAGGTCCACAGCCTGCGGTAACCCACTATCGCGGGCTGGCTACGGTAGAAATGCCCGTGGCAACCGGTCGCTATCCAACCACCCGTTACGGGCTGGTGGAGCTGGATCCTAAAACCGGCCGTAAACATCAGCTCAGACGTCACCTGGCGCATTTGCGTCATCCGATTATTGGCGATAGTAAGCACGGTGATTTGCGACAAAACCGCAGCGCCGCAGAGCATTTTGGCTGTCAGCGATTAATGCTTCATGCCAGCCAGCTTGAGCTGACGCATCCGTTCACCGGTGAGCCGCTGGTAATTCGCGCCGGGCTGGATGACGTCTGGATGCAAGCATTGTCACAATTTGGCTGGCGTGGACTTCTCCCTGAGAATGAAAGGGTTGAGTTCGTCGAGCGGTCAGGTCAGGATGAGCAGATAGATTCTTAAGTCCCAGGAGATTACGGTTATGGCGGAAATTGGAATTTTTGTCGGCACAATGTATGGAAACGCGCTGCTGGTTGCTGAAGAGGCGGAGGCTATTTTGACGGCACAAGGTCATAAAGCCACGGTGTTTGAAGATCCCGAGCTCAGCGACTGGCAGGCATATCAGGACAAATATGTCCTGGTGGTGACCTCAACGACCGGGCAGGGCGATCTGCCCGATAGCATCGTGCCGCTGTTTCAGGGGATCAAAGATAATCTCGGTTTCCAGCCAAATCTGCATTATGGGGTAATTGCGCTGGGCGACAGCAGCTACGTTAATTTCTGCAATGGTGGCAAACAGTTTGATGCGCTGTTACAGGAGCAAAGCGCGCAGCGCGTGGGTGAAATGTTGCTGATTGACGCCAGCGAACATCCTGAACCGGAAAGCGAATCCAACCCCTGGGTAGAAAACTGGGGAACCTTGCTGAAATAACCTCTCCCCCGCACGGGCATACAACCCCCATTTGAACCGTAGGCCGGGTCAGGCGAAGCCGCCGCCCGGCAATAAAACCCCCTCAAACGCCAATTTCGTGAAGCATCTTCCATTCCCTTAGGCTTATGCCATAAACAACCTTATTCACCCCTCGCAATGTTGTGTTTTTGCACGGTGAGGGTAAGAGCCACTCCTTCATATACTTTTCCCGTCAGTTCCCGAAAAGGCAGCGAGTCAGAATAAAACGGCCCTGAGCTGTACCAAAACTGCCACACACTAACCTCTCATTCTGATCACCCTACAGGTGCTGTACAGAATGAACTGGCGACAGCCAAGATTCAGGAGTGCAACAATGAGTTCATTAAGTCAGGCGGCGAGCAGCGCGGAAAAACGCACTAACGCTCGCTACTGGATAGTGGTGATGTTGTTTATCGTCACATCCTTCAACTACGGCGACCGCGCCACTTTATCCATTGCCGGCTCAGAGATGGCCAAAGACATTGGCCTTGATGCCGTCGGGATGGGGTACGTCTTCTCCGCATTCTCATGGGCCTATGTTATCGGTCAGATCCCTGGCGGCTGGTTGCTCGACCGCTTCGGTTCAAAACGTGTTTATTTCTGGTCCATCTTTATCTGGTCCATGTTTACCCTGCTGCAGGGCTTCGTCGATATCTTTAGCGGCTTCGGCATTATCGTTGCGCTGTTTACCCTGCGCTTCCTTGTCGGTTTAGCTGAAGCACCTTCCTTCCCCGGCAATAGTCGGATAGTTGCGGCATGGTTCCCGGCACAGGAGAGGGGCACGGCGGTCGCAATCTTTAACTCTGCGCAGTACTTTGCCACCGTTATCTTCGCGCCAATCATGGGCTGGCTGACCCACGAAGTGGGCTGGTCGCACGTGTTCTTCTTTATGGGTGGACTCGGGATCATCATCAGCTTTGTCTGGCTGAAAGTGATTCACGAACCGAACCAGCATCCGGGCGTCAACCAAAAAGAGCTGGACTACATTGCCGAAGGTGGCGCACTGATCAACATGGATCAGGCAGCAGCTAAAGCTAAAGTTCCGTTCAGCGTGAAATGGGGACAAATCAAACAGTTGTTGGGTTCCCGCATGATGATCGGTATCTACATCGGCCAGTACTGTATTAACGCGCTGACCTACTTCTTTATCACCTGGTTCCCGGTCTATCTGGTACAGGCGCGCGGTATGTCGATTCTGAAAGCGGGGTTTGTCGCTTCGGTCCCGGCCATTTGCGGATTCGCAGGCGGTGTGCTCGGCGGCATTATTTCCGACTGGCTGATGCGTCGTACCGGTTCGCTGAATATCGCCCGTAAAACGCCGATCGTCATGGGCATGCTGTTGTCGATGGTGATGGTGTTCTGTAACTACGTCAACGTGGAGTGGATGATCATCGGTTTTATGGCGCTGGCCTTCTTCGGTAAAGGTATAGGTGCCCTGGGTTGGGCCGTGATGGCCGATACCGCGCCGAAAGAGATCAGTGGTTTGAGCGGCGGTCTGTTCAATATGTTCGGCAACATCTCCGGCATCGTGACGCCAATTGCTATCGGCTACATCGTAGGGACCACCGGCTCGTTTAACGGCGCGTTGATTTACGTAGGTGTACATGCGCTGATTGCGGTGGTGAGCTATCTGGTGCTGGTCGGTGATATTAAACGTATCGAACTGAAACCTGTCGCAGGACAATAATGATGACAACACAATCGAGTCCCGTTATTACCGACATGAAGGTCATCCCGGTGGCCGGTCATGACAGCATGCTGCTCAATATTGGCGGTGCGCACAATGCATATTTCACCCGCAATATTGTGGTTCTTACCGATAACGCCGGCAATACCGGCGTCGGTGAAGCGCCGGGCGGTGAAGTGATTTATCAGACGCTGGTTGACGCTATCCCGATGGTATTGGGTCAGGAGGTCGCGCGCCTGAATAAAGTGGTTCAGCAGGTGCATAAAGGCAACCAGGCCGCTGATTTTGACACCTTTGGCAAAGGCGCCTGGACATTTGAACTGCGCGTCAATGCGGTGGCGGCGCTGGAAGCTGCGCTGCTCGACCTGCTGGGTAAGGCGCTCAACGTACCGGCCTGTGAACTGTTAGGGCCGGGCAAGCAGCGCGATGCTGTCACCGTACTCGGCTATCTGTTCTACGTAGGCGATCGCAGCAAAACCGATTTGCCGTATCTGGAAAGTACGCCGGGAAACCATGAGTGGTATCACCTGCGTCACCAGCAAGCGATGACCAGCGACGCGGTGGTGCGTCTGGCGCAGGCGTCACAGGATCGTTATGGCTTTAAAGATTTCAAACTGAAGGGCGGTGTGCTGCCGGGTGAGCAAGAAATTGAAACCGTCCGTGCGCTGAAAGCATGCTTCCCGGATGCACGTATTACGGTGGATCCTAACGGTGCCTGGTTGCTGGATGAAGCCATCTCCCTGTGTAAAGGGCTGAACGATGTTCTGACCTACGCCGAAGATCCATGCGGCGCTGAACAGGGTTTTTCTGGCCGCGAAGTGATGGCCGAGTTCCGCCGTGCAACCGGTCTACCGGTAGCAACCAACATGATAGCCACCAACTGGCGTGAAATGGGCCACGCGGTAATGCTGAATGCGGTCGATATTCCGCTGGCCGATCCGCACTTCTGGACGCTTTCCGGCGCGGTGCGCGTGGCACAGTTGTGCGATGACTGGGGCCTGACCTGGGGATGCCATTCCAATAACCACTTTGATATTTCGCTGGCAATGTTTACTCACGTCGGTGCGGCAGCGCCGGGCAATCCGACGGCCATCGATACGCACTGGATTTGGCAGGAGGGCGATTGCCGTCTGACCAAAAATCCGCTGGAGATTAAGAACGGGAAAATTGCGGTTCCAGATGCACCCGGTCTGGGTGTGGAACTGGACTGGGATCAGGTGCAGAAAGCGCATGAAGCCTATAAGGCATTGCCCGGCGGTGCGCGTAATGACGCAGTACCGATGCAGTATCTGATCCCCGGATGGACTTTTGACCGTAAACGTCCCGTTTTCGGCCGCCACTAATTTTGGATAAGGACTTAATTATGAGCGCACAATTTTCTACCCCATTGGTTACCTCTATGCAGGTTATTCCGGTTGCGGGTCATGACAGCATGCTGATGAACCTGAGCGGTGCACATGCTCCGTTCTTCACGCGCAATATTGTGATTATTAAAGATAATTCCGGTCATACCGGCGTGGGTGAAATTCCCGGCGGAGAAAAAATCCGCAAAACGCTGGAAGATGCGATCCCGCTGGTGGTAGGCAAAACGTTAGGTGAATACAAAAACGTGCTGAATGCGGTACGCAATACTTTTGCCGATCGTGATGCGGGCGGTCGCGGTTTGCAGACCTTTGATTTACGTACCACTATTCATGTGGTTACTGGGATCGAAGCGGCCATGTTGGATCTGTTAGGTCAGCATCTGGGCGTAAACGTCGCCTCTCTGCTGGGTGATGGACAGCAGCGTAGCGAAGTGGAAATGTTGGGGTATCTGTTCTTCGTTGGCAACCGTAAAGCGACGCCGCTGCCGTATCAGAGTCAGCCGGATGAGAAGTGCGACTGGTATCGTCTGCGTCATGAAGAGGCGATGACGCCGGATGCGGTTGTGCGCCTGGCTGAAGCTGCGTATGAGAAATATGGCTTTAACGACTTTAAACTGAAAGGTGGCGTGCTGGCAGGGGAAGAGGAAGCGGAATCTATCGTCGCGTTGGCGAAGCGTTTCCCGCAGGCTCGCGTAACGCTCGATCCCAATGGTGCATGGTCGTTGAATGAAGCGATCAAGATCGGTAAGTATCTGAAAGGATCGCTGGCTTATGCTGAAGATCCGTGTGGTGCGGAGCAGGGTTTCTCTGGGCGTGAAGTGATGGCGGAATTCCGCCGCGCTACTGGCCTGCCGACGGCGACCAATATGATCGCTACCGACTGGCGTCAGATGGGGCACACGCTGTCATTGCAGTCTGTGGATATTCCGCTGGCTGACCCGCATTTCTGGACCATGCAGGGGTCTGTTCGCGTGGCGCAGATGTGTCATGAGTTTGGCCTCACCTGGGGTTCACACTCTAACAATCACTTTGATATTTCGCTGGCGATGTTCACTCATGTGGCGGCGGCGGCGCCGGGTAAAATTACGGCCATTGATACCCACTGGATCTGGCAGGAAGGTAACCAACGCCTGACCAAAGAACCGTTCGATATTAAAGGCGGCATGGTACAGGTACCAGCGAAGCCGGGTTTGGGTGTAGAACTGGATATGGACCAGGTGATGAAAGCACACGAGCTGTACCAGCAACATGGCCTGGGAGCGCGTGATGACGCGATGGGAATGCAGTACCTGATCCCGAACTGGACCTTCGATAATAAACGCCCATGCATGGTGCGCTAAGCGTTATGCCGGTTCTGACAGGAACCGGCACATCTCCAGGTGTATGATTAACAGAATCAACATGCGTAAGGACGGCTTATGAAAATAGTAATTGCACCGGATTCTTATAAAGAGAGTTTGAGTGCGCTTGAGGTGGCAACTGCCATTGAGCAGGGTTTTCGTGAGATCTGGCCTGATGCGGATTACGTAAAGATACCGGTCGCTGATGGTGGTGAAGGAACGGTCGAGGCGATGGTTGCCGCTACGGCGGGCCACCTTGTGCATGTTGATGTTACGGGTCCCCTGGGAAGTAAGGTACAGGCATTTTATGGGTTATCGGGAGATGAGCGCTCAGCGTTTATCGAGATGGCGGCCGCCAGTGGGTTAGAGCGGGTTCCGGCAGGGTTACGCGACCCGCTGAAAACCACCTCATGGGGGACCGGAGAGTTGATTCGCCATGCGCTGAATGCGGGTGTAGAACACATCATCATCGGGATTGGCGGTAGCGCGACTAATGATGGTGGCGCCGGTATGGTGCAGGCACTGGGCGCCAAATTGCTGGATGCGCAGAATAACCAGATTGCGCAAGGCGGGATCGGTCTGGAAGCGCTCACCAGGATAGATATTTCAGCGTTAGATAAACGCCTTGCCACCTGTCGTATCGAAGTGGCCTGCGATGTCACGAATCCGCTGACCGGTAAAGAGGGCGCTTCTGCAGTATTTGGTCCACAAAAAGGGGCAACGCCAGAAATGATTACCCGTCTGGATAATGCGCTGACGCACTATGCGCAACTGATTGCCCGCGATCTGGACATTAACGTGCTGGATCTGGCCGGTGGAGGCGCTGCCGGAGGCATGGGGGCTGCACTGTATGCGTTTTGCGGCGCGCAGCTACGCCGTGGTATCGAGATCGTGACGGATGCGTTACACCTCGACGACTGCGTTGCGGATGCAGATCTGGTTGTGACCGGGGAAGGGCGTATTGACAGTCAGACGATCCATGGCAAAGTCCCGGTAGGCGTAGCGAACGTTGCAAAGCGATATAATAAGCCCGTCATTGGTATTGCAGGCAGCCTGACGCCAGATGTTGGTGTGGTGCATGAGCATGGAATTGATGCTGTTTTTAGTGTGATTTATACCATTTGCACGCTGGATGAGGCGCTGGATAATGCGAGTGAAAATGTGCGGATGACGGCACGAAACGTGGCCGCAACGCTTAAAGCAGGGCAGCAATTACGCTGAGTTGTAGGTCGGAGAAGGCGCTTACGCCGCCTCTGGCGATGTGCCCGATGGCGCGACGCCTGTCGGACCTACGATAAACAGCAAAACTTGTAGGCCGGATAAGGCGTTTACGCCGCATTCGGCGAATATCACCCCAATATCCGTTTCGCTTCCCGCCCGACGTTGTCCATCTCATCAAGAAGCTCTAAAAACTCTGGTTCCAGCTCTTCTTCTTTGGTCCCGTTACGTAACTGCTGTTCAATAAGCTGACACAGGTTTTTCATGCGGGGAACCCCGCTGTAACCGCAGCTGCCGTGTAGTTTATGAATCAAATCCACCAACCCTTCAGGGTTTTCACCCACCAGTTGTTCTTCGATTTTGTTGCGCACTTCCGGCAAGAAATCGATCAGCATTTTCAGCATATCTCGTGCCAGATCGTTTTTACCGGCAGCCTGTCTCAACGCCAGCTGCCAGTCGAGGGTCGTATTCGGGTTGATCACGGGTTCAGGGGGGGCCGGCACGATAGTCCGGGCTGATGTGCCGGTACCGGGCTTATAGCGCAACAGCAAACTGTGCAATTTATCTTCTTCAATTGGCTTAGCCAGGTAGTCATTCATTCCGGCGCTGAGTAACTTCTCTTTTTGCCCTGCCATGGCATGCGCCGTTACCGCAATAACCGGTGTCTGCTGCTGGTGTGGAAGCTGATGGATCAGTTCGCAGGCACGAATACCGTCCATGTCTGGCATCTGAATATCCATCAGGATCAGATCAAACTGCATTTGTTTGGCTCTGTCCATCGCCTGCTGCCCGCTGTCGCACAGCTCGACGTGCTGAACCTTATCTTCAAGCAATGCGCCGATAAGCTTCAGGTTCGCCGGGTTGTCGTCCACCGCCATCACGGTCATCGCAATCTTGCTTTCATCTGGCAACTGGAGTTCTGCCCCCTGGTTCAGGTGGCAATATTCGGTTAACGCAGGCAGCAATCGGGTTGAGGTGAGCGGTTTTAACAGACATGCCGCCGCGCCGCCTTGTTTTAATTTTTCAGCGTTAATCTGCGCATGGCAAGGCAGCGCCAGCAACAGGAAATCGGTCATCGCGGCTGCGCTTGCCAGACGTTCATGCTGCATGGTGAGTGGCTCGTGGAAAGTAACGGGTACACCAAGTAGCAGGATATCGTAGTGTTCAGCCGGTAATGCAGAGAATGACGGACTGTAAATCACCTCCAGCGGCGTTTCACTCAAGATATCTAACGTGCATTGCGCGGCGGTAGCATTTGGTTCAACGTAAGCCAGTCGTTTACCGGCCAGACAGCGGGTGGTTGAACGATCGCTGATAACATTAGGATTGAGATCAAGACTGATATGGAACCAGAAAGTGGAACCGCGATTTGGTTGGCTATGGAACGAGATATCCCCACCCATTTCATTGACCAGTTTTTGTGTGATCACAAGGCCAAGTCCGGTACCACCGTGACGGCGCGAAATGCTGGCATCAGCCTGACGGAAAGCCTGGAACAGACGTGACTGATCGCGTTCTGGGATACCAATACCGGTATCGCGGATTTGAACTTCAATCTGGACTTTGGTGTTACTGAGCGCGCGTTTTTCAACCAGAATGTCGATATTGCCGCTCTCGGTAAATTTGATGGCATTGCCGACCAGGTTGGTAATGACCTGTTGCAGGCGTAGCGGATCGCCAATCACATTGTCCGGAACGTCATTTTTAATATTCAGTGTTAGCTCCAGCCCTTTGTCATGGGAGGAGTGCGCTAACAGCGTTACGACGTCATCCAGTGTGCTGCGCAGTGGGAACGGTATGCTTTCCAGAATCAGTTTACCCGCTTCCAGTTTAGAGAAGTCGAGCACATCATTGATGATAGCGAGCAGGTTGTTGGCAGAGCGTTCAATCGTATTCAGGTGATCGCGCTGGGTGGTATTTAACTCGGTTTTCAGTGTCAGGCGTGTAAAGCCAATGACACCGTTTAGCGGTGTACGTAGCTCGTGAGACATGTTCGCCAGGAACTCTGATTTAATACGAGCAGCTTCCTGAGCGCGTTTCTTTGCCAGATCCAGCTCAACGTTTTGGATCTCCATTTGCTCCAGCGTTTCGCGCAGATCTGACGTCGCCTGATCGATATTGTGCTGCATCTCTTCATGGTAGGCGGCGAGAGACATTGCCATCGAGTTGATGCCATTCTTCAGCATATCCAGTTCGCCCAACATGAAACCTTCCACGCGGCTATCGAGCTGACCTCTACGTATTCGGTCAACGGTATTCACCATGTTGCGAATTGGTCCGGTCACGTCACGCATCAGACGCCAGCCGAAAATTAACGCAATGCCAATACAAAACAGCATCATGACGCTGGAGATAAAGATCTCTTTGTACTGCTGTAATCGCACGGACTTGAGATCCAACTCAAGCGCCACATACCCCAACATATTTTTGGCGTTTTTGGCATCGCTAACGGCAGATTCATCCGGTGAATAGTTTTCCGATATAATAGGGGTACGCAGGATCATGATATCCCCGTGCCGGGTTACGCTCAGCTTTCGCGGAAACGGCGATCCGGTAGCCAATTGCATCTCTGACGGATCAAGATGAAAGTTGGAGGTGACGAACAGTCGGTTATTTTCGTCATAGACGGAAATTGCCCGCACAATATCGGAATGGCGACGATGCAACACGCTGATAAGCTGGCCGATGGATTCCCGGTTTTGCAAGTTCATGCCGTATTCGCTGGAAACCGCGAGTGGCTCGATGATGCTGGCACCAGCATCTTCCAGTTGACGCTGCAAGTCGTTATAGCGATGCACAACAAAAAAGATACTGAGCAGCAAACCTATCAGGACGGTCGGGGCCAGGATCAGAATCATCATGCGTGCGCGCAGGCTGTAGTTGGTCATGGAGTTCCGTTATGGGACAATTAGGGTCACACTGTTAAATAGAGAAATATCTCGTCGATGGCGCAATTCTACTCTGCAAAACGACGCGTGACGACGCGTCAGATCATAACCGTTACCGTCAATGACCTTGATTCTTTTGGTCAGGGCGTTGCTCGTCATAACGGGAAAGCCCTGTTTATACCGGAATTGCTGCCTCAGGAAAGCGCAGAAGTGGTGATAACTGAAGATAAAAAACAGTTTGCCCGTGCGCAAGTCAAACGTCGTTTAAACGACAGCTCGGAACGTGAAGTGCCACGTTGTCCACATTTTGGGGTCTGTGGTGGCTGTCAACAGCAGCACGCCAGCATCTCGTTGCAGCAGCGTAGCAAAAGTGCAGCGTTATCGCGTTTAATGAAATGTGAGGTGACAGAAGTTATCGCCGATACCCTGTGGGGTTATCGACGCCGCGCGCGTTTAAGTCTGAACTATCGCTCGAAAGAGCAGCAATTGCAGATCGGATTTCGCAAGTCCGGCTCCAGCGACATTATCGATGTAAAACAATGCCCTATTTTGGTGCCCCAACTTGAGGCGTTGCTGCCTGAAATTCGGGCATGCCTGCAGAGTCTGCAGGGGTTGCGTCACTTGGGGCATGTCGAATTGGTGCAGGCTGGAAGTGGAACTCTGATGATTTTGCGCCACACTGCACCACTGAGTGCCGCGGATAAAGAAAAACTGGAACGCTTTTCGCATTCTCAGGGACTGTCTTTGTTTCTGGCTCCGCAAAGCGAGATACTGGAATCAAATTCAGAAGAATCGCCCTGGTATGATTCAAATGGACTACGTTTAACCTTCAGCCCGCGTGATTTTATCCAGGTCAATGAAGGGGTAAACCAAAAAATGGTTTCCTGTGCGCTGGAATGGCTGGATGTGCAGCCAGAGGACCGGGTGCTCGATTTGTTCTGTGGTATGGGGAATTTTACGTTGCCGTTAGCCGTACGAGCAGCGAGCGTTGTGGGAGTTGAAGGTGTCCCTGCGCTGGTGGAAAAAGGCCGGGAAAATGCGCGGAATAACGGACTACACAATGTGACATTCTTTCATGAAAACCTTGAAGAAGATGTCACTAAACAACCATGGGCAAAAAACGGATTTGACAAAGTATTGCTCGATCCTGCGCGTGCGGGGGCTGCCGGAGTGATGCAACATATTATAAAGTTAAACCCTGGGCGCGTTGTTTATGTATCCTGTAATCCTGCTACGCTGGCTCGTGACAGCGAAGCGTTACTCAATGCAGGATATACCGTTCGGCGACTGGCGATGCTCGATATGTTCCCGCACACTGGACATCTGGAATCGATGGCCCTGTTTGAGCGTTTGTAATGAATTTTATACCCATTGGATTTCGGGTTGTAACGCAGCGTGAAAGACAATGGGTACGGCTTGTCGACTTCGACAGGCCATGCCCCTTAAGGAGAGGACGATGGTTGCGGTAAGAAGTGCACATATAAATAAAGCTGGTGAGTTTGATCCAAAGAAATGGATCGCGAGTCTTGGGATCTCCAGCCAGCAGTCGTGTGAACGCTTAGCCGAAACCTGGGCGTATTGCCTGCAGCAGACACAGGGTCATCCGGATGCGGATCTGCTGCTGTGGCGTGGCGTCGAAATGGTGGAAATACTCTCCATGCTGAGTATGGATATCGACACGCTACGAGCGGCGATGCTGTTCCCTCTGGCGGATGCCAATGTGGTGAGTGAAGACATCCTGCGCGAGAGCGTAGGCACGTCAATCGTTAACCTTATCCATGGTGTGCGTGATATGGCGGCAATACGCCAGCTAAAAGCCACGCATACCGACTCCGTCTCTTCCGAGCAGGTTGATAACGTTCGTCGCATGCTGCTGGCAATGGTCGACGACTTCCGCTGTGTGGTCATCAAGCTGGCGGAACGTATTGCCCATCTGCGAGAAGTGAAAGACGCGCCGGAAGATGAACGCGTACTGGCAGCAAAAGAGTGCACCAATATCTATGCCCCGCTGGCCAACCGGTTGGGAATTGGGCAGTTAAAATGGGAGCTGGAAGATTACTGCTTCCGTTACCTGCACCCGGCTGAATACAAACGTATTGCCAAGCTGCTGCATGAACGTCGTATCGACAGGGAACATTATATTGATGAATTCGTCGGTCATTTGCGCTCAGAGATGAAAACGGAAGGCGTCAAAGCCGAAGTTTACGGACGTCCGAAGCATATCTACAGCATCTGGCGCAAAATGCAGAAAAAGCAGTTGGCCTTCGATGAACTGTTCGATGTGCGCGCAGTGCGTATCGTGGCAGAGCGTTTACAGGACTGCTATGCCGCGCTCGGAATAGTACATACTCACTATCGCCATCTGCCGGATGAGTTTGATGACTACGTCGCGAACCCGAAACCCAACGGCTACCAGTCAATCCATACGGTTGTGCTGGGGCCGGGCGGGAAAACCATTGAAATTCAGATCCGTACCAAACAGATGCACGAAGATGCCGAACTGGGCGTCGCGGCACACTGGAAGTACAAAGAAGGCACTGCTTCAGGCGCGGCGCGTTCTGGCCATGAAGATCGCATTGCGTGGCTGCGTAAGCTGATCGCCTGGCAGGAAGAGATGGCGGATTCCGGTGAAATGCTGGATGAAGTGCGTAGCCAGGTCTTTGATGACAGAGTTTACGTCTTTACGCCAAAAGGCGATGTTGTGGACTTACCGGCGGGCTCAACGCCGCTCGATTTTGCTTATCACATCCACAGTGATGTGGGGCATCGTTGCATTGGCGCGAAAATTGGCGGGCGCATCGTACCGTTTACCTATCAGCTGCAGATGGGCGATCAAATTGAAATCATCACTCAGAAACAGCCAAACCCAAGCCGCGACTGGTTGAACCCTAACCTGGGCTACGTGACGACCAGCCGGGGGCGCTCGAAGATCCACGCCTGGTTCCGTAAACAAGACCGGGACAAGAATATTCTGGCTGGTCGTCAGATCCTCGATGATGAACTGGCGCACCTGGGTATTAGCCTGAAAGAGGCTGAAAAACACCTGCTTCCGCGTTACAGCTTTAATGAGCTGGAAGAGCTGCTGGCGGCGATCGGCGGCGGCGACATCCGCCTCAACCAGATGGTCAACTTCCTGCAAGCGCAGTTTAATAAACCCAGCGCAGCTGAACAGGATGCCGCTGCGCTGAAACAACTTCAGCAGAAAACGCAGGCTCCGCAGAGTCGCCGTAAAGACGATGGTCGCGTGGTGGTAGAAGGGGTGGGTAACCTGATGCACCACATCGCGCGTTGCTGCCAGCCGATTCCAGGTGATGAAATTGTCGGGTTTATCACTCAGGGACGCGGCATTTCCGTGCACCGGGCGGATTGTGAACAGCTGAATGAACTACGCTCGCATGCACCGGAGCGTATTGTTGACGCGGTTTGGGGCGAAAGCTACTCGGCAGGATATTCGCTGGTGGTTCGCGTCCAGGCGAACGATCGTAGCGGTTTATTACGTGATATCACCACCATTCTCGCCAACGAGAAGGTAAACGTGCTGGGCGTTGCCAGCCGTAGCGATACCAAACAGCAGCTTGCCACCATCGATATGACCATCGAAATTTACAACTTACAGGTGCTCGGGCGCGTGCTCGGCAAACTGAACCAGGTGCCGGATGTGATCGACGCGCGTCGCTTGCACGGTAATTAACGACAATTTGTAGGCCTGATAAGACGCGTTTGCGTCGCCATCAGGCATTATTATTTGCCCGATGGCGCTCCGTTCATCGGGCCTGTTTTTTTCAGGACAATCCAATGAATCAAATCGATCGGCTGCTCGGTATTATGCAGCGCCTGCGCGACCCGGAAAACGGCTGTCCGTGGGATAAAGAGCAGACTTTCACCACTATTGCTCCTTACACCCTCGAAGAAACCTATGAAGTGCTGGACGCGATTGCGCGTGAAGACTTCGATGACCTGCGTGGAGAGCTGGGCGATCTGTTGTTCCAGGTGGTGTTTTACGCCCAGATGGCGCAGGAAGAAGGGCGCTTCGATTTTAATGACATCTGCGCCGCGATTAGCGATAAGCTCGAACGTCGGCATCCGCATGTATTTGCAGATGTTTCTGCCAGCACTAGTCGCGAAGTGCTAACCCGCTGGGAACAAATCAAAACCGAAGAACGTGCCGAGAAGTCACAACATTCCGCGCTGGACGATATTCCCCGTAGTTTACCGGCGCTAATGCGCGCTCAGAAAATCCAGAAACGTTGCTCCAATGTTGGTTTTGACTGGAAGACATTAGGACCGGTTGTCGACAAAGTTTATGAAGAGATTGACGAAGTCATGTTCGAGGCGAAGCAGGCTGTCGTTGATCAGGCTAAACTGGAGGAGGAAATGGGCGATCTGCTGTTTGCCACGGTCAATATGGCCCGTCATTTAGGGACAAAAGCAGAGACGGCATTGCAGAAAGCGAATGAAAAATTCGAGCGCCGTTTTCGTGAGGTTGAGCGAATTGTGGCAGCCCGAGGCCTGGAAATGACTGGTGTTGATCTGGAAACAATGGAAGAAGTCTGGCAACAGGTAAAACGACAGGAAATTGATCTCTAAGGGATTTCGTCGGTCAAGGGCGATTTGTGTGATTTTTTAAATAACAAGCGCTTGATTTACGTCAAAAACATTTACCCCAAAGGGGCTATTTTCTCACTCCCGATGTTAATGTGAGCCTGGTGAAGAGGAGGAATAATGAAAGTTTGTGGCGCTCGTCATGTTCGGGTATACTACTTTCCCGTCTTGGTAATTCCATCGTTTCACCCTAACTTCTCAGGTCCAGCATGACAACGAACTATATTTTTGTGACCGGCGGGGTCGTATCCTCTCTGGGAAAAGGCATTGCCGCAGCCTCCCTGGCAGCCATTCTTGAAGCCCGTGGCCTCAATGTGACCATGATGAAACTGGATCCGTACATCAACGTCGATCCAGGTACTATGAGCCCTATCCAACACGGGGAAGTGTTCGTTACCGAAGACGGCGCTGAAACCGACCTGGACCTGGGTCACTATGAGCGTTTCATCCGCACTAAAATGAGCCGCCGTAACAACTTCACCACGGGTCGTATCTACTCCGACGTTCTGCGTAAAGAACGCCGTGGTGACTATCTGGGCGCTACCGTTCAGGTCATTCCGCACATCACGAATGCCATTAAAGAGCGCGTTCTGGAAGGCGGTGAAGGTCATGATGTTGTTCTGGTCGAGATCGGCGGAACCGTTGGGGATATCGAATCTCTGCCGTTCCTTGAAGCGATTCGCCAGATGGCTGTAGAAATTGGCCGCGAGCACACGCTGTTTATGCATCTGACGCTGGTTCCGTACATGGCGGCGGCAGGTGAAGTCAAAACTAAACCGACTCAGCACTCTGTAAAAGAGCTGCTTTCTATCGGTATTCAGCCAGATATCCTGATTTGCCGCTCCGATCGCGCAGTTCCGGCTAATGAACGTGCAAAAATTGCATTGTTCTGTAACGTTCCGGAAAAAGCGGTGATTTCTCTGAAAGATGTCGATTCCATCTATAAAATTCCGGGCCTGTTGAAATCCCAGGGCCTTGACGATTATATTTGTAAACGATTCAGCTTGAACTGTCCGGAAGCGAATCTGTCAGAATGGGAACAGGTTATCTACGAAGAAGCGAATCCGGCAGGCGAAGTGACTATCGGTATGGTTGGCAAGTACATTGAACTGCCGGATGCCTATAAGTCAGTTATTGAAGCGCTGAAGCACGGTGGTCTGAAGAATCGTGTCACCGTCAACATCAAGCTGATTGATTCGCAAGATGTTGAAACGCGCGGTGTTGAGATCCTGAAAGGTCTTGATGCCATCCTAATCCCCGGCGGCTTCGGCTACCGTGGTGTTGAAGGGAAAATCGCGACAGCACGCTTTGCGCGTGAGAACAATATTCCTTATCTGGGCATTTGCCTGGGTATGCAGGTTGCGTTGATTGAGTTTGCTCGTAACGTCGTGGGAATGGACAACGCCAACTCCACAGAATTTGTGCCAGACTGTAAGTACCCAGTGGTGGCCCTGATTACTGAATGGCGTGATGAAGACGGCAATGTCGAAGTCCGTACCGAGAAGAGCGATCTGGGTGGCACAATGCGTCTTGGTGCGCAACAGTGTCAGCTGAGCGATGAGAGTCTGGTTCGTCAACTGTACGGTACACCGACGATTGTTGAACGCCATCGCCACCGCTACGAAGTCAACAATATGCTGTTGAAACAGATTGAAGCTGCGGGTCTGCGTATTGCAGGCCGTTCCGGTGATGATCAGTTGGTCGAGATCATTGAGGTACCGAATCATCCGTGGTTCGTGGCCTGTCAGTTCCATCCGGAATTTACTTCCACGCCACGTGATGGGCACCCGCTGTTTGCCGGCTTTGTGAAAGCCGCCAGTGAACATCAGAAGCGTCAGGCGAAGTAAGAAGTAAAAAGTTAGAACGGCAATGCACCCATCAGGGTGCATTGTTTGTCTGGAGTTTTAGTTTAACTTGTACTGAGGAAAACCTAATGTCCAAAATCGTTAAAATCATCGGTCGTGAAATCATCGACTCCCGTGGTAACCCGACTGTTGAAGCCGAAGTACACCTGGAAGGTGGTTTCGTTGGTATGGCAGCAGCTCCGTCAGGTGCTTCTACTGGTTCCCGCGAAGCACTGGAACTGCGCGATGGCGACAAATCCCGTTTCATGGGTAAAGGCGTACTGAAAGCTGTTGCAGCTGTGAATGGCCCGATTGCTCAGGCTCTGCTGGGTAAAGATGCTAAAGATCAGGCTGGCATCGACAAGATCATGATCGATCTGGACGGTACTGAAAACAAATCCAACTTCGGTGCAAACGCCATCCTGGCCGTTTCTCTGGCTGCTGCTAAAGCTGCTGCTGCCGCTAAAGGCCTGCCGCTGTATGCTCACATCGCTGAACTGAACGGCACTCCGGGCAAATACTCCATGCCGGTTCCGATGATGAACATCATCAACGGTGGTGAGCACGCTGACAACAACGTCGACATCCAGGAATTCATGATTCAGCCTGTTGGCGCTAAAACCCTGAAAGAAGCTGTACGTATGGGTTCTGAAGTGTTCCACAACCTGGCTAAAGTTCTGAAAGCTAAAGGTATGAACACTGCAGTGGGTGACGAAGGCGGCTATGCGCCGAACCTGGGTTCCAACGCTGAAGCTCTGGCTGTAATCGCTGAAGCGGTTAAAGCAGCTGGCTACGAGCTGGGCAAAGACATCACCCTGGCGATGGACTGTGCAGCATCTGAATTCTACAAAGACGGTAAATACGTTCTGGCTGGCGAAGGCAACAAAGCATTCACCTCCGAAGAATTCACTCACTTCCTGGAAGAACTGACCAAACAGTACCCGATCGTGTCCATCGAAGATGGTCTGGACGAGTCTGACTGGGATGGTTTCGCATACCAGACTAAAGTACTGGGCGACAAAATCCAGCTGGTTGGTGACGACCTGTTCGTAACCAACACCAAGATCCTGAAAGAAGGCATCGAAAAAGGCATCGTTAACTCCATCCTGATCAAATTCAACCAGATCGGTTCTCTGACCGAAACTCTGGCTGCGATCAAAATGGCGAAAGACGCTGGCTACACTGCTGTCATCTCTCACCGTTCTGGCGAAACTGAAGATGCTACCATCGCTGACCTGGCTGTTGGTACCGCTGCAGGCCAGATCAAAACGGGTTCTATGAGCCGTTCTGACCGTGTTGCTAAGTACAACCAGCTGATTCGTATCGAAGAAGCTCTGGGTGAACAAGCACCGTACAATGGTCGTAAAGAGATCAAAGGTCAGGCGTAATCCTGTTCTTTCTCTGATTTAAAAATGCCAGCCTTCAGGCTGGCATTTTTTTGCCTGCACAATAGCAACCTATTTAAAGTCCACCGCCATTTGCTGTGGAATAGTCAGCCCACGTGTCGTCTGTACACAGCGCTCAATGTAATCGGTGAAACGCGGCGGCTTCGGCATCCCCATGCTGAGCAGCTTATCATTGCTGAATCGCACGTTCAGCGTAGCAAACGCGCCGTACAGACGCATGGCTTTCAGCATCAGCCGTTCGTTGCAGGGGCCAAAAATATTCTTCAGTTCGCGGCGCATTTTGACCAGCGTTTCATACCTGACCTGTGCGTATTTATTACCGACGGGAGCTTGTTCCAGCGCAGATGCCATCGCGCTATCAATATCTGCAAACCTCACGCTATTTTCTTCTCCGGCTGAGATGTGCACCACTTCACCGCGAGCGAGCGGACAGCTCAGTAACATCAGCAAGGCATCGGCGCAGTAATCAACCGGGATCACGTCAATACGGTCTTCCATCGAACACATAAATTTTTGTAACATCAGACCCATGCTGAATACCCAGAAAATACTGCTGGAGGGTTGGCAGCCATGATGAGTGTGGCCAACAACGATCGAAGGCCGCGCGATAACCAGTGGTAATGTTGGGCATTCCTGTTGCATCAGACGCTCTATCGTGGATTTAGAGTGCGTATACTCAACCAGGTGCTCAGCACGTTCGCAAAATTCTGCACTTTCTGCCACCAGTGAGTCGGGCTCTGGGGAGCATGACATCGCTGTACCAACGTGAAGAAAACGCTGCAGGCTGCCGACACAGGCCATTTTCTGGGCGAACTTCAGCGTTCCTGCGACATTTACTTTCCAGATAAGCGGGTTGTTGCCAAAAGAGGCGACGGCGGCACAGTTGATGACATGAGTAACCTGGTCCAGACGCGGGTCGTTAAGAAACGCTTCAGGTTCCACCAAATCACCCAACAGGATATTTCGCGGGCTAAGTGCGGCCAGTTTTTCTTCTGCAATATTGAATTTGCGCAGATTTTCCTTTATCCGTTCCAGCGCAGATACATCATTATCGCCACGAACTAAAAGCAGCAGATTAAATCCATTTGTCTGATTCAGAATGTTTTCTAAAACGGCTCCGCCCAAAAAACCGGTTGCGCCAGTAATTAATAGTGTATTCATGAATGCAGTCTCATCAGGGGGGGGTGACTGGATTCTAGGCGCGGATAATTAAACGGAGATTAAATGGAAAATTAGCGTAACTTTAAGTTTCTTAAGCCTATTTTAATATAAAAAGATACCGCAGATCGAATTTGACTATGCGTGATGCTAATAAATTCATAATTTCATGTATCCGTTTGTACATGCTTGAAATATTTTACTTTTAAAATGTTTATACTATTTTTATAAGGTTATTATCAAAAATATTTTGTTACATCAAAACGCTGCCTTCATAGCTATGAAATTAAATCACAGCTATTCGATCATTGCAGGCGTAAACACGAGATCACGTTTCATGATTTTTAACTCACGGGACAGCGCAGCCGGGGGCAAGACCTGAGAGTGTAAATCTGCGATAATACGCGTTCATAACCCTAAACAGAGATGACTATGCAGTACCCGATTAACGAGATGTTCCAGACCCTGCAAGGTGAGGGTTACTTTACCGGCGTCCCCGCCATTTTTATTCGTTTACAGGGATGCCCGGTTGGCTGTGCCTGGTGCGATACCAAACACACCTGGGATAAGCTTGAGGATCGGGAAGTCTCCTTATATAGCATCCTGGCCAAGACGAAAGAGAGTGATAAATGGGGCGCGGCGAGCAGTGAAGATCTGCTGGCTGTTATTCAGCGCCAGGGCTATACCGCCCGTCATGTGGTGATAACCGGCGGTGAGCCCTGCATTCATGACCTGATGCCGCTGACTGACCTGCTGGAAAAGAACGGCTTTAGCTGCCAGATTGAAACCAGCGGCACCCACGAAGTGCGCTGTACGCCGAATACCTGGGTGACGGTATCACCGAAGGTGAATATGCGTGGCGGCTATGACGTACTGTCACAGGCGCTGGAACGAGCCAATGAAATCAAGCATCCGGTGGGTCGCGTTCGCGATATTGAAGCGCTGGATGAACTGCTGGCTACGTTAAGCGATGATAAACCACGCATTATTGCGCTGCAGCCAATCAGTCAGAAAGAAGATGCGACGCGTTTGTGTATTGATACCTGTATTGCGCGTAACTGGCGTTTGTCGATGCAGACGCATAAGTACCTGAATATTGCCTGACAAGTTTTGCCGGGGCGCTTCGCTTGCCCGGCCTACGCTTGTTAATAAGGTAGGCCGGGAGCAGACGCGGTGCGTCGCCATCCGGCAAGGTCGGGATCACTCTCCGCGATAAACGCAACCTGCTGTGCAGGTCTCTTTTACCATCACTGCGCTCAGCAGAGGAACAACCGGTTTTACCTGTTCCCAAATCCAGCGGGACAAGACTTCGCTGGTTGGGTTTTCAAGGCCCGGGATATCGTTCAGGTAGTAGTGATCAAGCCTGTCGTAAGTCGGCTTAAACGCCGCTTTTAATTCGGCAAAATCCATGATCCAACCGGTATGTGGATCGACTTCACCGGTAATTTCAAGACGCACCATAAATGAGTGACCATGCAGACGGCCACACTTGTGTCCTTCCGGTACGTGCGGCAGGTGGTGAGCGGCTTCGAAGGTGAAATCTTTAAACAAGGTGGTGGACATTATTTACTCTCAAGAATGCAAAAAACGCCGTAGGGTACCGTAAAGAGCAAATTTTATCATTAGTTAAAAGGGCGCTGGGTACCAGAACGACATATTTGTTAGGAGAATGTTTGATAATTATTTATATATCATACAGTTATTAAATCGCTTTTGCTGTTAATAACTATAACTAAAACAGGTTAGTCCATTTGGTTATTTGTTATTTCCATCCCTTCTTTAATTGTTACTATCCCCACCGTTAACCTTATCTTCAGTTTGGGTTTTATTGCTGAAATCCGCTTTGCTTACTGGAACATGACAACGCATGACGACACAGGCCCCACCTTCCACTCTGCTACCGCTAAACCCGGAGCAACTGGCACGCCTTCAGGCAGCCACGACCGACCTCACTCCCGCACAGCTCGCGTGGGTTTCTGGCTATGTCTGGGGCGTGCTGAATCAGCAGCCAGGAACGAATGCTGCAGCGCCTGCGCCTGCTGCTGAAATGCCAGGCATTACGCTGATTTCCGCCTCGCAAACCGGTAATGCGCGTCGTGTGGCGGAAGCCCTGCGCGATGATCTGATCGCTGCGAAGCTCAACGTCACTCTGATCAACGCTGGCGACTATAAATTCAAACAAATCGCCAATGAAAAGTTGCTGATTGTGGTGGCGTCAACGCAAGGGGAAGGTGAACCGGCAGAAGAAGCCGTGGCGTTGCATAAATACTTGTTCTCTAAAAAAGCGCCGAAGCTTGAAAACACGGCCTTCGCCGTATTTGGCCTTGGCGATACGTCTTATGAATTTTTCTGCCAGTCAGGTAAAGACTTTGATGCGAAACTGGCAGAGTTGGGTGGTGAACGCCTGCTGGACCGCGTTGATGCTGATGTTGAGTATCAATCGGCGGCGGCAGAATGGCGTGCCCGCCTGGTTGATGTACTGAAGGCTCGCGCGCCTGTTGCACCGTCTGCACAGGCGGCAGCGAGCGGTGCGGTGAACGAGTTGCACACCAGTCCTTACACCAAAGAAGCACCGCTGAGTGCAACACTTGCGGTGAACCAGAAAATTACCGGTCGCGACTCACAAAAAGATGTACGCCATATCGAAATTGATCTCGGCGATTCTGGTCTGCGCTATCAGCCAGGCGACGCACTGGGGGTCTGGTATCAGAACGATCCAGCCCTGGTCAAAGAAATTGTGGAACTGCTGTGGCTGAAAGGTACTGAGCCGGTCACTGTCGAGGGCAAAACGCTGCCGCTCGCTGACGCGCTGGAGTGGCATTTCGAATTGACCGTCAATACGGCCAATATCGTGGAAAACTATGCCACCCTGACGCGCAGCGAAACGCTGTTGCCGTTGGTAGGCGATAAAGCACAATTACAGCATTACGCCGCCACCACGCCAATCGTTGATATGGTGCGTTTCTCCCCGGCGCAACTGGACGCTCAGGCGTTAGTTGATCTTCTGCGTCCGCTGACGCCACGGTTGTACTCCATTGCCTCATCCCAGGCGGAAGTGGAAAGCGAAGTACATATCACCGTTGGTGCCGTGCGTTTTGAGGTTGAAGGCCGTGCGCGTGCAGGCGGGGCCTCCGGCTTCCTTGCCGATCGCGTGGAAGAAGAGGGCGAAGTCCGCGTCTTCATCGAACATAACGACAACTTCCGCCTGCCAGAAAATCCGCAAACACCGGTAATTATGATCGGGCCAGGAACGGGGATTGCGCCGTTCCGCGCCTTTATGCAGCAACGTGCGGCAGACGGTGCAGAAGGGAAAAACTGGCTGTTTTTTGGTAACCCACACTTTACCGAAGATTTCCTGTATCAGGTGGAATGGCAGCGCTACGTGAAAGAGGGCGTGTTGAGCCGAATCGATCTGGCCTGGTCTCGCGATCAAAAAGAAAAAATCTACGTACAAGACAAACTGCGCGAACAGGGCGCGGAACTGTGGCGCTGGATTAACGACGGTGCGCACATTTATGTCTGCGGCGACGCCAATCGCATGGCGAAAGACGTTGAGCAGGCACTGCTGGAAGTGATTGCTGAATTCGGTGCAATGGACATCGAAGCGGCGGATGAATTTTTAAGTGAGCTGCGCGTTGAGCGCCGTTATCAGCGAGATGTCTACTAATGAGCGAAAAATACCCAGGGCCTTTAGTGGTCGAAGGCAAACTGACTGACGCCGAGCGCATGAAGCGTGAAAGTAATTTCCTGCGCGGCACCATCGCGGAAGACCTGAACGACGGCCTGACCGGCGGCTTCCACGGTGACAACTTCCTGCTGATCCGTTTTCACGGTATGTACCAGCAGGACGACCGCGATATTCGTGCCGAACGTGCGGAACAGAAGCTGGAGCCGCGTCATGCGATGCTGCTACGCTGCCGCCTGCCAGGGGGAGTCATCACCACCAAACAATGGCAGGCGATCGACAAGTTCGCCCATGAAAACACCATTTACGGCAGCATTCGTCTGACCAACCGTCAGACCTTTCAGTTCCACGGCATTCTGAAGAAGAACGTGAAGCCGGTGCATCAGATGCTGCATTCAGTGGGGCTGGACGCGCTGGCGACCGCCAACGACATGAACCGTAACGTGCTGTGTACCTCCAATCCATATGAGTCGCAGCTGCATGCGGAAGCCTACGAGTGGGCGAAAAAGATCTCCGAACACTTGCTGCCGCGCACTCGCGCTTATGCTGAGATCTGGCTGGATCAGGAAAAAGTCGCGACGACGGATGAAGAGCCGATCCTCGGGGCGACCTATCTGCCGCGTAAGTTTAAAACCACAGTGGTGATCCCGCCGCAGAACGATATCGATCTGCACGCTAACGATATGAACTTCGTGGCGATTGCCGAAAACGGCAAGCTGGTAGGCTTTAACCTGCTGGTCGGCGGCGGTTTGTCGATTGAGCATGGCAACAAGAAAACCTACGCCCGTACGGCGAGTGAGTTTGGTTATCTGCCGCTGGAACACACCCTGGCGGTGGCGGAAGCGGTGGTCACGACCCAACGCGACTGGGGTAACCGTACCGATCGTAAAAACGCCAAAACCAAATACACGCTGGAGCGGGTAGGTGTCGAGACGTTTAAAGAGGAAGTTGAACGCCGTGCGGGGATCAAGTTTGAGCCGATCCGTCCGTACGAGTTCACCGGTCGTGGCGACAGGATCGGTTGGGTGAAGGGGATCGACAATAACTGGCACCTGACGCTGTTTATTGAAAACGGCCGTATTCTGGATTATCCGGGGCGTCCGCTGAAAACCGGCTTGCTGGAGATCGCGAAGATCCACAAAGGCGAGTTCCGTATCACGGCCAACCAGAACCTGATCATTGCTGGTGTCCCGGAGAGTGATAAGGCGAAGATTGAGAAGCTGGCACGCGATCATGGTCTGATGAATGCGGTAAAACCGCAGCGTGAAAACTCGATGGCCTGCGTGTCGTTCCCGACCTGTCCGCTGGCGATGGCTGAAGCCGAACGCTTCCTGCCATCGTTCACTGATAAAGTGGAAGCGATTCTGGAAAAACACGGCATTCCTGACGAACATATCGTGATGCGCGTCACCGGCTGCCCGAACGGCTGTGGCCGCGCGATGCTGGCGGAACTGGGCCTGGTGGGCAAAGCGCCGGGACGCTACAACGTGCATCTGGGCGGTAACCGCATGGGCACGCGCATCCCGCGTATGTATCGCGAAAATATTACGGAATCGGAAATTCTCGACGTCGTTGACGAACTGATTGGGCGCTGGGCGAAAGAGCGCGAAGCGGGTGAAGGCTTCGGTGACTTTACGGTGCGTGCGGGCATCATTCGCCCGGTGCTCGATCCAGCGCGTGATTTCTGGGAATAACATGAATTGCCGGATGGCGCCATACATGCCTTATCCGGCCTACCGTCTGCGTAGGCCTGATAAGCGAAGCGCCATCAGGCAAGGCACACAGTGAGGAACTTATGTCCCAACTCGATCTAAACACGCTGAATGAACTGCCGAAAGTCGAACGCGTATTAGCTCTGGCAGAAACCAACGCCGAACTGGAAAAACTGAGTGCCGAGGATCGCGTGGCGTGGGCGCTGGAAAACCTGCCCGGCGAATATGTCCTTTCATCAAGTTTTGGCATTCAGGCGGCGGTCAGCCTGCATCTCGTGAACCAGGTTCGCCCGGATATCCCGGTGATCCTCACCGATACTGGCTATTTATTCCCGGAAACCTACCAGTTTATCGATGCGTTAACGGACAAACTCAAACTCAACCTGCAGGTCTACCGGGCGAAAGAGAGCGCGGCCTGGCAGGAAGCGCGCTACGGCAAGCTGTGGGAACAAGGTGTTGAAGGCATTGAGAAATACAATGACATCAACAAAGTCGAACCGATGAACCGGGCGCTACAGGAACTCGACGCGCAAACCTGGTTTGCGGGTCTGCGCCGCGAGCAGTCCGGTAGCCGTGCACATTTACCGGTATTGGCTATTCAGCGTGGCGTATTTAAAGTGCTGCCGATTATCGACTGGGACAACCGTACGGTATACCAGTATCTGCAAAAACACGGTCTGAAGTATCATCCGCTGTGGGATCAAGGCTACCTGTCAGTGGGTGATACCCACACGACGCGTAAATGGGAGCCGGGGATGGCGGAAGAAGAGACGCGGTTCTTTGGGCTGAAAAGAGAGTGCGGATTGCACGAAGGGTAACGGCTAAAAGCCCGGTAACATTTACATATTACCGGGCTTCTTCTTCAGGATTTACCTGCTTTCGCCAGTTCTTTTACCAGCGGCAGCATAATGCGTACCACGTCGCGGCTGCGATGTTCAATCCGGCCTGGAAGCGCTTTATCGATATGCTGTTGGTTATCCAGCCGCACATCATGCCAGCTGTTACCGGCGGGGAAAGAGGCAGTTTTGGCGCGTTGCTGATAGCCGTCTTTTTTACCCAGGTTCCAGTTGGTTGCTTCTACCGAGAGCACGGCGATTCCCGCTTTGTCGAAGACCTCGGCATCGTTACAACATCCGGTTCCTTTCGGATAGTCTTTGTTCAGGCCCGGGTTGGTACTGGCGACGATACCGCGGCTGTGTGCAATTGCCAGCGCCCGGTCGCGCGTCAGTTTTCGTACGGCTTCCGGGGTTCTTTTCCCACTATTGAAGTAGAGCTTATCCCCGACGATCAGGTTATCGAGGTTGATAACCAGCAGGGTATTTTTCTTCTCAGCCGCACTCATGCGCTTGAGGATATTTTCTGCACCCAGTTTGCCTTCTTCCTCGCCGCTGGTGGCGATAAACCGAATGCCGTACTGTGTCGGCACATTTTTAAGTTTTTCAGCCAATTCCAGCATGACACCCAAACCTGCGGCGTTATCGTCGATGCCCTGCAAGGTTAATCCGCCCAGATTAGCATCGGAATCGGCATCGCTCTGCGCGGCGTAAGTGTCGAGGTGCGCCATGATAATAATCTGCTGCGGCGCTTTGCCTTCATGCGCTGCAATGACGGTGCTGCCCGTAACGTTATGCCAGTTCTTACGGTTGTCTTTGGCGGTATAAACATAACGGCTATTAAACGTCCGAATATCACTGCGATAGCCCATCTGCTGAAATTGCTGACGTAAATAATCAGCAGATAGCATTTCTGCCGGAGAGCCCGTCACGCGGCCAGGGAAGAATGTTGCGATATATCGGGCCTGAGTATTTGCCATATCTCCGGGCTTCGAAGAGGTTGCCTGTGCGGGAAGGATAAAGCACGCGCCGAGCGCCAGGGCGGTAGTCAGGTGGCGCAATGCGGAAAACATAGTGAGTCCTTAAATACCAAGCAGAAATTTTCAGCCGCTAGTATGAAACTGTGATCGAGGTAAAACAATTTCATTTGCTCCTAAATGCCCGAAATCCGGCGGCTTAAGCACTTTTTGAACTTTGCTTTTCCAAATCGTTATTCCTTTGAGGAACTACTCATTCCAATTCGTAATTTCATTCGCTCTCTTGCCCTCCCTATAGTCAGGTTATCTGAACTTCGTTAGCAAAATAACGGCAATACATAGGAACGGTTATGGATCAAAAACGACTTACCCACCTGCGGCAACTGGAAGCGGAGAGCATCCATATCATTCGTGAGGTGGCCGCCGAGTTTTCGAATCCGGTGATGATGTATTCCATCGGCAAGGATTCCAGCGTAATGCTGCATCTGGCGCGCAAAGCGTTTTATCCTGGTTCACTGCCGTTTCCTCTGCTGCACGTTGATACCGGCTGGAAATTCAGTGAGATGTATGAGTTTCGTGACCGCACGGCAAAAGCCTACGGCTGCGAACTGCTGGTGCATAAAAACCCGGAAGGGGTGGCGATGGGGATCAACCCATTTGTCCACGGTAGCGCCAAGCATACCGACATTATGAAAACCGAGGGGTTGAAGCAAGCGCTGAACAAATACAGTTTTGACGCAGCATTCGGCGGCGCACGCCGTGATGAAGAGAAATCGCGCGCGAAAGAGCGCATCTATTCCTTCCGCGATCGTTTTCATCGCTGGGACCCGAAAAACCAGCGTCCGGAACTGTGGCATAACTACAACGGCCAGATTAACAAAGGCGAAAGCATTCGCGTATTCCCGCTCTCTAACTGGACGGAACAGGATATCTGGCAGTACATCTGGCTGGAAAACATCGACATTGTTCCGCTGTACCTTGCCGCAGAGCGTCCGGTGCTTGAGCGCGATGGCATGTTGATGATGATTGATGACGACAGAATCGATCTGCAGCCTGGTGAGGTTATCAAAAAACGTATGGTGCGTTTCCGTACTCTCGGCTGCTGGCCGCTCACTGGCGCGGTGGAGTCGGACGCGCAGACGCTACCGGAAATCATCGAAGAGATGCTGGTTTCAACCACCAGTGAACGTCAGGGCCGCGTGATTGACCGCGACCAGGCGGGCTCCATGGAGCTGAAGAAACGTCAGGGGTATTTCTAAGGAGCCGCCATGAACACGACACTTGCACAACAAATTGCTAATGAAGGCGGCGTTGAAGCCTGGATGATTGCCCAACAACACAAAAGCCTGCTGCGTTTTTTAACCTGCGGTAGCGTGGATGATGGGAAAAGTACTCTGATTGGACGTCTGTTGCATGATACCCGACAGATCTACGAAGATCAGCTCTCATCGCTGCACAACGACAGCAAACGTCACGGTACCCAGGGCGAAAAGCTCGATCTGGCGTTGTTGGTTGATGGTTTGCAGGCCGAGCGTGAGCAGGGCATCACCATCGACGTGGCCTACCGTTATTTCTCTACCGAGAAGCGTAAATTTATCATTGCGGATACCCCCGGCCATGAGCAGTACACCCGTAACATGGCCACTGGCGCGTCGACCTGCGATCTGGCGATCCTGCTGATCGATGCACGTAAAGGCGTGCTGGATCAGACGCGTCGTCACAGCTTTATCTCCACGCTGTTGGGAATAAAACATCTGATCGTTGCGATCAACAAAATGGATCTGGTGGACTTTAGCGAAGAGACATTTAACCGGATTCGTGAAGATTATCTGACCTTTGCAGAGCAGTTGCCGGGCAACCTGGATATCCGTTTTGTACCGCTTTCAGCACTGGAAGGTGACAACGTGGCGTCGCAAAGTTTCAGCATGCCGTGGTACAGCGGCCCGACGCTGCTGGAAGTGCTTGAAACCGTTGAGATCCAACGCAGTGTTGATACCCAACCGATGCGCTTCCCGGTGCAGTATGTGAACCGGCCGAATCTGGACTTTCGCGGTTATGCCGGAACGCTGGCTTCGGGTAGCGTGAAGGTAGGGCAACGCGTCAAAGTGCTGCCATCCGGCGTTGAGTCCAGCGTCGCCCGGATTGTCACGTTTGATGGCGACTTGCAGGAAGCACATGCAGGTGAAGCCATTACCCTGGTGCTAAAAGATGAGATCG
This sequence comes from Citrobacter sp. C6_1, assembly GCF_014596835.2. NCBI lineage: Bacteria > Pseudomonadati > Pseudomonadota > Gammaproteobacteria > Enterobacterales > Enterobacteriaceae > Citrobacter > Citrobacter sp. C6_1. Next base: position 936,610 of record NZ_CP115031.1, read on the forward strand.
ACATCAGCCGGGGCGATCTGCTGCTTGATGCCCAGGAAACGCTGTCGACGGTGCAACGCGCTGCCGTTGATGTGGTGTGGATGGCGGAACAACCGCTGTCGCCAGGGCAGAGCTACGACATCAAAGTCGCAGGCAAGAAGACGCGTGCGCGTGTTGATAGCGTGGAGTATCAGGTCGATATTAATAACCTGACCCAACGTGACGTTGAAGCGCTGCCGCTAAACGGCATCGGTCTGGTTAATCTGACCTTTGATGAGCCGCTGGTGCTGGACACCTATCAGCATAATCCGGTGACGGGCGGCCTGATTATCATTGACCGTCTGACCAACGTCACCGTCGGTGCTGGACTGGTACGCGAGCCGATCGTCCAGGAGCAGGCCATGGCATCCCAGTTCAGCGCGTTTGAACTGGAGCTTAATGCGCTGGTGCGTCGCCACTTCCCACACTGGGGCGCGCGCGATCTGCTGGGAGGAAAATAATGGCGCTGCATGACGAAAACGTCGTCTGGCATGCCCATCCTGTTACGCCGCAACAGCGGGAACAACGCCACGGTCATCGTGGTGTTGTGCTGTGGTTTACCGGACTCTCTGGTTCCGGTAAATCCACGGTAGCAGGGGCGCTGGAAGAAGCATTGCACAAGCAGGGGGTTAGCACTTATCTGCTGGACGGTGATAACGTGCGCCACGGCTTGTGCAGCGATCTCGGATTTAGCGATGCCGATCGTAAGGAGAATATTCGTCGGGTTGGCGAAGTGGCTAACCTGATGGTGGATGCGGGGCTGGTGGTACTGACGGCCTTTATTTCCCCTCATCGTGCTGAACGACAGATGGTTCGCGAACGTGTGGGTCATGGGCGTTTTATAGAGGTGTTTGTCGATACGCCATTAGCAACGTGTGAAGCACGCGATCCAAAAGGGCTGTATAAAAAAGCGCGGGCGGGGGAGTTGCGCAATTTCACCGGAATCGACTCGGTATACGAAGCGCCTGAATCGCCAGAGATTCATCTTGATGGTGAACAATTGGTAACAAATTTGGTACCCCAATTATTAGACCTGCTGAGGCAGGAAGATATTATCAGATCCTGAGACACCCGAGCTTGTATGCCCGGTCAGTCACGGTCACAGGATTAGATATGCGTAACAGCCATAACATTACCATTACAGACTCAGATACCTTCGCCGCAGACGACGAAACCACCTGGTCACTACCGGGTGCCGTTGTCGGTTTTGCTGCGTGGTTGCTGGCGCTGGGGTTCCCATGCCTGATGTATGGCCCTAATACGCTATTTTTTTTCCTTTATACCTGGCCTTTTTTCCTCGCGTTGCTGCCCGTCGCCATTGTGGCGGGTATTGCCCTGCATTCGCTTATGCAGGGACGGCTGCTGCTAAGCGTTACGTTTACCCTGCTGGTGGTTGGGTCGATGTTTGGCGCATTGTTCCTGTGGCTGCTGGGCTAGGTTTACTTCCCTTTTTTCATGGCGAGTGGTGCTGCATACCGACAGCTCTAATTCAAACCGTAACCAACAATGAGATTATGTTCTCCTTACACGAGGTATACGTAACAACGGGCAAATGTGGTACATTTGCCCGCGTTGTCGCGGCATTCCCGACCGTTGATGTAAAGTTGTCTGCGGAAGTTATGGGGTGTTAATGCCGTTTTTCAGGGGGCAGGATGGGTAAACTAACGCTGCTGTTGCTGGCTTTATTAGTCTGGCTGCAGTATTCGCTGTGGTTCGGTAAGAACGGCATACATGACTATAGTCGCGTCAACGATGATGTTGCTGCGCAGCAAGCTACAAACGCGAAACTTAAAGCGCGTAACGATCAGCTCTTTGCTGAAATTGACGATCTCAATGGCGGTCAGGAAGCTATCGAGGAACGCGCACGCAACGAACTCAGCATGACTAAGCCGGGCGAAACGTTTTATCGCCTGGTCCCTGACGCGTCTAAACGCGCACAGACCGCAGGGCAAAACAATCGATAAACCAGCCAAGGATTTAACATGGCAGCCTCTTTATTGGACGTTTGCGCCGTGGTGCCGGCTGCCGGATTTGGCCGCCGAATGCAGGCGGAGTGTCCTAAGCAGTACCTCTCAATTGGCAATAAAACCATTCTTGAACACTCGGTTGATGCGCTGCTGGCGCATCCCCGGGTGACGCGTGTCGTTATCGCGATCAGTCCCGGCGACAGCCGCTTTGCCCAACTACCACTTGCAGCGCATCCGCAAATTACCGTGGTGGATGGCGGCGATGAGCGTGCCGATTCTGTCCTTGCCGGTTTGCAAGCCGCTGGAGACGCTCAGTGGGTACTGGTGCATGATGCCGCGCGGCCATGTCTGCATCAGGATGATTTAGCCCGCTTACTGGCAATAAGTGAAACCAGCCGTATCGGCGGTATCCTGGCGACTCCCGTACGCGACACCATGAAACGTGCCGAGCCAGGTAAGACTGAGATTGCTCATACGGTCGAACGCACCGATTTATGGCATGCGTTGACACCGCAGTATTTCCCACGTGAGCTGTTACACGATTGCCTGACCCGAGCTCTAAACGAAGGCGCAACCATTACGGATGAGGCTTCGGCACTGGAATATTGCGGCTTTCATCCGCTGCTGGTTGAAGGACGCGCTGACAACATTAAAGTCACCCGTCCGGAAGATCTGGCACTGGCGGAATTTTATCTGACCCGAAGAATCTAGACACAAAATCATTCAAGCTGCATCAAGGCGGCAACTGAGTGAATCCCCTGGAGCTTACATAAGTAAGTGGCTGGGGTGAACAAAGGTAGCCAACAAAGAAGCAGCTTGAAGGATGATGTGTATACCAGGAGAAGACATAATGCGAATTGGACACGGTTTTGACGTACACGCCTTTGGCGGTGTTGGCCCAATTATCATTGGTGGTGTGCGCATCCCATACGAAAAAGGATTGCTGGCGCATTCTGATGGCGATGTGGCATTACATGCGCTAACCGATGCCCTGCTGGGGGCTGCGGCGTTGGGTGATATCGGTAAACTCTTCCCGGATACCGATGCAGCGTTCAAGGGTGCCGATAGCCGCGAGTTATTGCGTGAGGCCTGGCGGCGTATTCAGGCTAAAGGCTATACGCTTGGTAATGTGGATGTCACTATTATTGCTCAGGCGCCGAAGATGCTGCCGCACATTCCGCAAATGCGGGTGTTTATTGCCGAGGATCTCGGCTGCCATATGGATGATGTTAACGTGAAAGCGACCACCACGGAAAAACTCGGTTTTACCGGGCGTGGGGAAGGGATTGCCTGTGAAGCGGTGGCGTTACTCATTAAGGCAACGAAATGACAGCGTTTGAAGATCTGACCTATCTCCATGGTAAACCACTCGGCCACGGAGTTCTGAAAGCCAATCCGGAAGACTTTGTCGTCGTCGAAGATTTAGGCTTCGAACCGGATGGCGAAGGCGAGCACGTTCTGGTGCGTATTCTGAAAAACGGTTGTAACACCCGTTTTGTGGCTGACGCGCTGGCCAAATTCCTTAAAATCCACGCCCGCGAAGTCAGCTTTGCCGGGCAGAAAGATAAGCATGCGGTCACGGAACAGTGGCTGTGCGCGCGCGTACCGGGCAATGCAATGCCCGATTTAAGCAAATTTGAGCTTGAAGGCTGTAAAGTGCTGGAGTACGCCCGCCACAAGCGTAAGCTGCGTTTAGGCGCACTGAAAGGCAACGCGTTTACGCTGGTGTTGCGTGAAGTGAGCGAGCGTGATGATGTTGAAGCGCGTTTACAGGCGATTAGCGAGCGCGGTGTACCGAACTATTTTGGCGCTCAACGTTTTGGTATCGGCGGTAGCAACCTGCAAGGGGCGTTACGCTGGGCGCAAAGCGATGCGCCGGTGCGCGATCGCAATAAACGCAGTTTTTGGTTGTCGGCGGCCCGTAGCGCGTTGTTTAATCAGATAGTCAATGAACGCCTGAAAAAAACAGACTTTAATCAAGTTGTTGACGGCGATGCGCTACAATTGTCGGGACGCGGAAGCTGGTTTGTTGCCACACGGGAAGAACAGACCGAATTACAGCGTCGCGTCGATGAGAAAGAATTGATGATAACAGCGGCATTGCCGGGCAGCGGTGAGTGGGGAACTCAGCGCGATGCTCTGGCGTTTGAAGAGGCCGCTATTGCTGACGAAACCGCGCTACAGTCTCTGTTATTGCGCGAGAAAGTTGAGGCATCGCGCCGCGCTATATTGCTGTATCCACAACAATTAAGCTGGAACTGGTGGGATGACGTAACCGTTGAGTTGCGCTTCTGGCTACCGGCAGGTAGCTTCGCCACCAGTGTTGTAAGGGAACTTATTAACACAATGGGTGATTATGCGTATATTGCTGAGTAACGATGATGGGGTTCACGCACCCGGTATACAAACGCTGGCGAAAGCGCTGCGTGAGTTTGCTGACGTACAGGTGGTTGCCCCGGATCGTAACCGCAGTGGCGCGTCTAATTCGCTGACGCTGGAGTCCTCGCTTCGCACGTTTACCTATGATAACGGCGATATTGCCATACAAATGGGTACGCCTACCGACTGCGTCTATCTGGGCGTGAACGCATTAATGCGTCCGCGTCCGGACATTGTTGTTTCTGGTATTAATGCGGGTCCAAATCTGGGTGATGATGTCATCTATTCCGGTACCGTGGCGGCGGCGATGGAAGGTCGTCACCTCGGGTTCCCTGCGCTGGCTGTTTCACTTGATGGTCATAAACACTACGATACCGCTGCCGCAGTAACCTGTCGTATCTTACGGGCGCTGAGTCGTGAACCGCTGCGCACCGGACGCATTTTGAATATCAACGTGCCGGATTTACCGCTGGATCAGATTAAAGGGATCCGCGTCACCCGCTGCGGCAGCCGTCATCCGGCGGATCAGGTGATTCCACAGCAGGATCCGCGTGGCAATACGCTGTATTGGATTGGCCCGCCGGGCGAAAAGTGCGATGCCGGTCCGGATACGGATTTTGCTGCCGTTGATGAAGGTTATGTTTCCATCACGCCGCTGCATGTTGATTTAACCGCATACGGTGCGCATGAGGTTGTTTCTGACTGGTTAGACAGCGTGGGAGTCGACACGCAATGGTAAGCAGACGCGTACACACTCTTCTTGAACAATTACGTGCGCAGGGCATCAGAGATGAGCATGTCCTGGATGCGCTCGCCGCAGTGCCGCGTGAAAAGTTCGTTGATGAGGCGTTTGAACATAAGGCCTGGGATAATATCGCCCTGCCGATTGGCCAGGGGCAGACCATCTCACAGCCCTATATGGTGGCTCGCATGACCGAGCTGCTGGAGCTAACGCCGCAATCGCGGGTTCTGGAAATTGGTACCGGCTCTGGCTACCAGACGGCTATCCTGGCGCATCTGGTGCATCATGTGTGCTCTGTTGAGCGCATTAAAGGTTTGCAATGGCAGGCGCGTCGTCGCCTGAAACAGCTTGATTTACATAATGTTTCGACCCGTCATGGTGATGGATGGCAAGGTTGGCAGGCTCGAGCGCCGTTTGACGCTATCATTGTGACGGCAGCACCGCCTGAGATCCCAACGGCATTGATGATGCAGTTGGATGAAGGCGGCGTTCTCGTCTTGCCCGTGGGCGATGAGCACCAGTTTTTGAAACGGGTGCGTCGTCGGGGAGGCGAATTTATTATCGACACCGTGGAGGCCGTACGCTTTGTTCCCTTAGTCAAGGGGGAGCTGGCGTAGCTAACGCTGCTGAATACCTGGAGTTTTCCTGGATATTCTGGAATTAGTAAGTGTATCGTGGTCACGTTTTCCAGTGTCCAGCCCGATGCCTTGCACGGTGATTACGTCACTGGGTATTAACCAAATTTTCCTGGGGGATAAATGAGCGCGGGAAGCCACAAATTTACCGTTCGCCGTATTGCGGCATTGTCACTGGTTTCGTTATGGCTGGCAGGTTGTTCAAACACCTCGAATCCGCCAGCGCCGGTCAGCTCTGTTGGCGGCAATGCATCATCGAACACCAGCTCCGGCATGCTGATTACGCCTCCACCAAAAATGGGATCAACGGCGACAGTACAACAAACGCCACAGATCCAACCGGTGCAACGCCCGGCGACTCAGCCAACACAGATTCAGCCGGTTGCAGAACAGCCTGTCCAGATGGAAAACGGGCGGATTGTGTACAATCGTCAGTATGGGAATATTCCGAAAGGTAGCTATACGGGTGGCAGTACCTATACTGTTAAGAAAGGCGACACGCTTTTCTATATTGCCTGGATTACCGGGAACGATTTCCGTGACCTCGCACAACGCAATAACGTTCCGGCCCCGTATGGCCTGAATGTCGGACAAACTCTGCAAGTGGGCAACGCGTCGGGTGCACCGATTACCGGTGGTAATGCCATCACCCAGGCGGATGCAGCACAGCAAGGAGTTGTGACCAACCCTGCACAAAATTCCACCGTTGCTGTTGCTTCGAAACCAACAATTACGTATTCTGAGGATTCAGGTGAACAAAGTGCTAACAAAATGTTGCCGAACAACAAGCCTGCTGGGACCGTTGTCACAGCGCCTGTAACGGCTCCGGCAGTTAGTGCAACCGAATCGACTGCAAGCTCAACTTCTACCAGTTCGCCGATTTCTACCTGGCGCTGGCCGACTGACGGCAAGGTGATCGAAAACTTCGCAGCTACCGAAGGTGGCAATAAAGGGATCGACATTGCAGGCAGCAAAGGACAGGCTATTGTCGCGACCGCAGATGGACGCGTCGTGTATGCCGGTAACGCGCTGCGTGGTTACGGTAATCTTATTATCATCAAACACAACGATGATTACCTGAGTGCCTACGCCCATAACGATACAATGCTGGTCCGGGAACAACAAGAAATCAAGGCGGGGCAGAAGATAGCTACCATGGGTAGCACCGGAACCAGTTCTACACGCTTGCATTTTGAAATTCGTTACAAGGGGAAATCCGTAAACCCGCTGCGCTATTTACCGCAGCGATAATTCGGCGGAACCAGGCTTTCACGTGCTAGTTCCGTTAGGGATCACGGGTAGGAGCCACCTTATGAGTCAGAATACGCTGAAAGTTCATGATTTAAATGAAGATGCGGAATTTGATGAGAACGGAGTAGAGGCTTTTGATGAGAAAGCCTTGAGTGAAGAGGAACCCAGTGATAACGACCTGGCTGAAGAAGAGCTGTTATCGCAGGGGGCCACACAGCGTGTGTTGGACGCGACTCAGCTTTACCTTGGTGAGATTGGTTATTCGCCACTGTTAACAGCCGAAGAAGAAGTTTATTTTGCGCGTCGCGCACTGCGTGGAGATGTCGCTTCTCGCCGCCGCATGATTGAAAGTAACCTGCGTCTGGTGGTGAAAATTGCTCGTCGTTATGGCAATCGTGGTCTGGCATTGCTGGACCTGATTGAAGAGGGCAATCTGGGGCTTATCCGTGCCGTCGAGAAGTTTGACCCTGAGCGCGGGTTCCGCTTCTCAACATACGCAACCTGGTGGATCCGCCAGACGATCGAACGGGCGATTATGAATCAAACCCGTACGATCCGACTGCCGATTCACATTGTAAAAGAGCTGAACGTCTATCTGCGTACCGCGCGTGAGTTGTCGCATAAACTGGACCACGAACCGAGCGCAGAAGAGATTGCGGAACAACTGGATAAACCGGTTGATGACGTCAGCCGTATGCTCCGGCTCAACGAGCGTATTACCTCGGTAGACACCCCGCTGGGTGGCGATTCCGAAAAAGCGTTGCTGGATATTCTGGCCGATGAAAAGGAAAACGGTCCGGAAGACACCACGCAAGACGATGATATGAAACAGAGCATCGTCAAATGGCTGTTCGAACTGAACGCCAAACAGCGTGAGGTGCTGGCACGTCGTTTTGGTCTGCTGGGGTACGAAGCTGCGACACTGGAAGATGTGGGCCGTGAAATTGGCCTGACCCGTGAACGTGTTCGTCAGATTCAGGTTGAAGGTCTGCGTCGTCTGCGTGAAATCCTGCAGACGCAGGGGCTGAACATCGAAGCGCTGTTCCGCGAGTAAGCACAAGTTCTATCAAGAAAGGCCAGTCTCGGTGAGGCTGGCCTTTTTCTATGTTTGTTGCCTGATGGCACTGCGTTTATCAGGCCTACGGGGAGCAGGACTTTGTAGGTCGGATCAGACATTTATGTCGCCATCCGGCAAATTAGTTCATCATCTTACGCACCAGACGTGTGAACTGCTCACGTTCTTCATCAGATAATCGCCCCAAAAACTCATCATCTACGCTATTTCCCAGCGGGGTTGCGCTGGCCAGTAACGCTTCTCCTTGCGCGGTCAAATAAACAAACCGCCGACGCTTATCCGCCGGGTCGTGCTCACGCCTGACCAGATCGCGTTTTTCCATCCGGCTCAGCATTTCCGCAAGCGTCGCCTTGGTACAGACCGCAGCCTCGGTCAGGGTAACCTGCTCAATGCCAGGCTGTTCGGCAATGGCGCGCATCACCGCATACTGCGGTTTGGTCAGTTCCGGTAATTCATGTTGCCAGCGAGCCGTATGCTGTTGAAAAAGCTGGCGTAAAAGGTGGAAGGCGGTATTTCGTAACGGCATGAGAGCTCCGGAATTTCTGTTAGTCTCTATCTTAACGGGTAATGCGTCATAGTTTAACCATTGCTGCTTTAACAATCTGTGCGAGGTACCCTTGCCCGGAATGCCTTGAGGGAGTATTTTAATAAAAATGTTCGCATACGAACAATTTTGAGGATGAAATGAGACTGATTGTAGGAATGACCGGGGCGACTGGCGCACCGCTTGGTGTGTCGCTACTGCAGGCGCTGCGGGAAATGTCGGGGGTGGAAACTCATCTGGTGCTGTCAAAGTGGGCCAAAACCACCATTGAACTGGAAACGCCGTACAACGTCCGCGATGTGTCAGCGCTGGCCGATTATTGCCACAACCCGGCTGACCAGGCGGCGACCATCTCCTCCGGATCGTTTCGTACTGACGGCATGATCATTATCCCCTGCAGTATGAAAACCCTGGCCGGTATTCGTGCAGGCTATGCGGAAGGGTTGGTGGGGCGTGCCGCTGATGTGGTGCTGAAAGAAGGGCGCAAGCTGGTGCTGGTTCCGCGTGAAATGCCGCTGAGCACTATTCATCTGGAAAATATGCTCGCACTTTCCCGCATGGGCGTCGCGATGGTCCCGCCGATGCCCGCGTTTTATAACCACCCGCAAACGGTTGATGACATCACGCAACACATTGTGGCTCGCGTGCTCGATCAGTTTGGTCTGGAACACCCCAACGCCCGTCGCTGGCAGGGATTACGACAGGCGCAGAATTTTTTACAGGAGAATGAGTAATGGCATTTGATGATTTGCGTAGCTTTTTGCAGGCGCTGGACGACCAGGGACAATTGCTGAAAATCAGTGAAGAAGTGAACGCCGAACCGGATTTAGCAGCGGCTGCCAATGCCACCGGACGTATTGGCGACGGGGCGCCGGCGCTGTGGTTTGACAATATTCGTGGATTTACCGATGCCCGTGTGACAATGAACACTATCGGCTCTTGGCAGAACCATGCAATCTCGCTGGGTTTACCACCGAATACGCCGGTGAAAAAACAGATCGATGAATTCATTCGCCGCTGGGATAAATTTCCGGTTACGCCGGAGCGTCGTGCCAACCCGGCGTGGGCGGAAAACAGCGTCGACGGTGACGATATCAACCTGTTTGATATTCTGCCGCTGTTTCGCCTGAACGATGGCGATGGAGGGTTCTATCTCGATAAAGCCTGTGTTGTGTCGCGCGATCCGCTGGATCCGGATAACTTCGGTAAGCAGAACGTCGGTATTTACCGTATGGAAGTAAAAGGCAAGCGTAAGCTGGGCCTGCAACCGGTGCCGATGCACGATATCGCGCTGCATCTGCATAAAGCGGAAGAGCGTGGTGAAGACCTGCCGATTGCCATCACCCTGGGTAACGATCCTATTATTACCCTGATGGGGGCTACGCCGCTGAAGTACGATCAGTCGGAATACGAAATGGCGGGCGCGCTGCGTGAAAGCCCGTATCCGATCGCTACCGCACCACTCACTGGCTTTGACGTACCGTGGGGTTCAGAAGTGATCCTCGAAGGCGTCATTGAAAGCCGTAAGCGTGAAATCGAAGGGCCGTTTGGCGAGTTTACCGGTCACTACTCCGGTGGACGTAACATGACTGTCGTGCGTATCGATAAAGTCTCTTATCGCAGTAAACCGATTTTTGAATCGCTGTATCTTGGGATGCCGTGGACGGAAATCGACTATCTGATGGGGCCAGCAACCTGCGTACCGCTGTATCAACAGCTGAAAGCCGAATTCCCGGAAGTACAGGCGGTGAACGCCATGTACACCCACGGTTTGCTGGCGATTATCTCCACCAAAAAACGCTACGGCGGCTTCGCCCGTGCGGTAGGGTTGCGGGCGATGACCACGCCGCATGGTCTGGGTTACGTGAAAATGGTGATTATGGTTGATGAGGACGTTGACCCGTTCAATCTGCCGCAGGTGATGTGGGCGCTGTCGTCGAAAGTTAATCCGGCGGGGGATCTGGTGCAATTGCCGAATATGTCGGTGCTGGAGCTTGATCCAGGTTCCAGTCCGGCGGGGATTACCGACAAGTTAATCATTGATGCCACCACGCCGGTTGCACCGGATAACCGTGGGCACTACAGCCAGCCGGTATGTGATTTACCGGAAACGAAAGCCTGGGCTGAAAAGCTGACCGCCATGCTGGCTAACCGTAAATAAGGAGTTGCAGATGATTTGTCCACGTTGTGCCGATGAACATATTGAAGTGATGGCGAACTCGCCGGTAAAAGGCGTCTGGACGGTATATCAGTGCCAGCATTGTCTGTACACCTGGCGTAATACCGAACCGCTACGCCGCACCAGCCGCGAGCACTACCCGCAGGCGTTTCGTATGACGCAAAAAGATATGGATGACGCACCGATGGTGCCGAGTATTCCACCGCTGCTGGCAGAAGATAAGCGCTAATCAACACGCCGGGTGCGGCTTCGCCTTACCCGACCTACATATAGCGGTATTTTGTAGGCCCGATAAGCATAGCGCCATCGGGAAGGACACACCAATATTAAGCCTCGGAATATCCGGGGTTTGTTATTTTGCGAGCAAGCTCGTAGCGAATGGCTTAATTTATTTGAAGAGATGACACCTGAAATAGAATAGCGGCGGGTGCTTGAGGCTTTTTGGGTTTTGAGCATTTGTTAGGTCCCGGAAAGACAAAAGCCCCAGGAGATAGTTCTATCAACCTGAGGCTAGCGTTCAAACCTAGACCACTTGGATGTTAGTCTCTTCTTTGCAGGGAGGCAAGACATGCTGACAAAATATGCCCTTGTGGCAATTGTAGTGCTGTGTTTCACGGCGCTGGGATTCACGTTAATGGTGCGAGATTCGTTGTGCGAGTTAAGTATTAAAGAACGTGGTATGGAGTTTAAAGCTGTTCTCGCTTACGAACCGAAGAAGTAGCAACAACGCGGGGGAAACCCCGCGTCTTGATGGTCTGGTTTCGTCCTCTTGCACCCATTCTCGCGTTGCCGTAGGCCCGATAAGCAAAGCGCCATCGGGCATTACAACGTTACACCAGACTTTTCAACCGGTAGATCCACTCCAGCGCCTGGCGCGGTGTTAGCGAATCCGGGTCGAGGTTTTCCAGCGCTTCAACGGCGGGCGAGATTTCTTCAGGCACTGAAAGCAGCGACATCTGTGTACCATCGACCTGGGTCGCGGCAACGTTTGGCGCAATGCTTTCCAGTTCGCGCAGTTTTTGCCGCGCGCGTTTAATAACCTCTTTCGGCACCCCTGCCAGGGCGGCTACTGCCAGACCATAGCTCTTGCTCGCCGCGCCATCCTGCACGCTATGCATGAAGGCGATGGTATCGCCGTGCTCTAACGCATCCAGATGCACATTCGCGACGCCCTCCATTTTTTCCGGTAACTGAGTCAGTTCGAAGTAGTGGGTGGCAAACAAGGTTAATGCTTTGATTTTATTAGCCAGGTTTTCCGCGCACGCCCATGCCAGCGACAGACCGTCATAAGTGGAGGTGCCGCGCCCAATCTCATCCATCAGCACCAGGCTGTTCTCGGTGGCGTTATGCAGAATGTTGGCGGTTTCGGTCATTTCTACCATAAAGGTAGAACGACCGGATGCCAGATCATCCGCCGCGCCCACGCGGGTAAAGATCCGATCGATCGGGCCTATTTCCACTTTCTGCGCCGGAACGTAGCTGCCGATGTAGGCCAGTAGCGCAATCAACGCAGTCTGGCGCATATAGGTACTTTTACCGCCCATGTTCGGCCCGGTGATAATTAGCATCCGTCGTTGGGGCGAGAGGTTGAGCGGGTTGGCGATAAACGGCTCACTCAGCACCTGTTCAACCACCGGATGACGACCCTCAGTAATACGGATACCGGGTTTATTGGTGAAGGTCGGGCAGGTGTAGTTCAGGGTATAAGCGCGTTCGGCCAGGTTGACCAGTACGTCCAACTCCGCCAGCGCGCTGGCGCTCTGCTGTAAATCTGCCAGATGCGGCAACAGCATGTCGAACAGCTCGTCATACAGCTGTTTTTCCAGCGCCAGCGCTTTGCCTTTTGACGTCAGAACTTTGTCTTCGTACTCTTTCAGTTCCGGAATAATGTAGCGTTCGGCGTTTTTCAACGTCTGGCGACGCACGTAGTTAATCGGTGCCAGATGACTCTGCCCACGGCTGATCTGAATGTAGTAGCCATGAACGGCGTTAAACCCAACCTTCAGCGTATCCAGACCGGTGCGCTCGCGCTCACGGATTTCCAGTCTGTCCAGATAGTCAGTTGCGCCATCAGCCAGCGCTCGCCACTCGTCCAGCTCTTCATTGTAGCCCGGGGCAATGACGCCGCCGTCGCGTACAAGCACGGGTGGTGCTTCGACGACGGCGCGTTCCAGCAGTTCACGTAGTTCGCTAAATTCGCCCATTTTTTCGCGCAGCATTTGCACGGGGGCACTGTCTACGCTTTCCAGCTGCGCGCGCAGTTCCGGTAATTGCTGGAAGGCATGGCGCATGCGTGCCAGATCGCGTGGACGCGCGGTACGCAGTGCCAGACGTGCCAGAATACGTTCCAGATCGCCCACCTGACGCAGCACGGGTTGTAATTCGCTGGTGGCATCCTGCAGCGCGCCGATGGTTTGTTGGCGCTCGGTGAGGATTTTAGTGTCGCGCACAGGCATATGCAGCCAGCGCTTGAGCATACGGCTGCCCATTGGCGTCACGGTGCAGTCGAGTACTGACGCCAGCGTGTTTTCAACGCCGCCCGCCAGGTTCTGGGTAATTTCCAGATTGCGGCGCGTGGCGGCATCCATAATGATGCTGTCCTGCTGACGTTCCATGGTGATGGAACGAATATGCGGCAGCGAAGTGCGCTGGGTATCTTTGACGTATTGCAGCAGACAGCCGGCGGCGCATAATCCACGCGGGGCATTTTCCACGCCAAAGCCAATCAGATCTCGCGTGCCAAACTGCAGGTTCAACTGTTGGCGGGCGGTATCAACTTCAAATTCCCACAGCGGACGACGACGCAGGCCGCGGCGTCCTTCAATCAGTGAAGTTTCAGCGAAATCCTCGGCATACAGCAATTCGGCGGGGTTGGTACGCTGTAGTTCCGCAGCCATTGTCTCACGGTCTGCGGGTTCACTGACGCGAAAACGCCCGGAACTGATGTCCAGCGTAGCGTAGCCAAAGCCTTTACTGTCCTGCCAGACGGCGGCCAGCAGGTTGTCCTGACGTTCCTGTAAAAGTGCTTCATCGCTGATGGTACCCGGCGTGACAATGCGTACCACTTTGCGTTCAACCGGCCCTTTGCTGGTCGCCGGATCGCCAATCTGCTCACAAATAGCGACAGATTCACCCTGATTGACCAGCTTGGCGAGGTAGTTCTCGACCGCATGGTGAGGAATGCCCGCCATCGGGATCGGCTCACCTGCGGATGCACCGCGTTTGGTCAGGGAGATATCAAGCAGCTGAGACGCGCGTTTCGCATCGTCATAAAACAGTTCATAAAAGTCGCCCATGCGGTAAAACAGCAGTATTTCCGGATGCTGAGCCTTCAGCTTGAGATACTGCTGCATCATGGGGGTATGGCTAGAGAAGTCCTTATCAATGTCTTCATTCATATTGATTTTACTCATTTTTTAATTCTTTCAAGTGCTCATATGGCCCCAGGTAAAACCCCTTTAAACCCACATAAACCCATAAATTTGTAGCTCACTTGTAGCCCAAAGCGTGATAGATTGGTTGTACTCCTTCTTTGGGTTACAAATGGTGGTGATACTTTGAAAACAACTCTCAATCAGGCTTTTATTATCAACAAGTTAAGTATTAATGTTAAGCCTGAGCTCAGTAGCTCTGGAAAAGTCGTTTTCGAAGCCAACCCTGACCAAAAACCTTACATAGTTTTTGACGATCATCGAGATTCACCCGTTGGCTTCGGTGTGAAGGTCAGTTTGACGAAAAAAACCTATGTAATCCAGCGAAGAGTAGCCTCTTCAGATCGTAATGTCAGTGAGGGTAAGAAGCCAAGCTCTGTCTTGAAAGTAAAGGTTGGGAATGTGTCCGATTTTCCGAGTATCGATCAAGCCCGTGAGGCAGCTCGGCAGTTGGTTCAGACAATGATTGCAACAAAGAGAAATCCCAACAAGATTAAAAGGGAACTCGATCTGGCTGAATTGACCGTGAGTGAAGCTTTTGCCCAATACAGGAGTCACTTACTTGGCAGAACCAAACCTGCTAAACCAAACACTCTCAATGTGTTAGACAAAGCTGAGAATCGGTTGAAAGAATGGCAAAACCTTCGAATCAAGGATCTTACTGGTAATGAAATCCTTCGAAAGTTTGACGAGATTGCTTCAAGAGCCAGAACAGCAGCAGAACAGACTTTTAGGTGGGCCAATGTTGCTGTAAAACACGCAATCGAGATTGAAGCTGGGAATGCTCAGACCCAGCAACGACAACCTTCGTTGTCCTATAATCCTTTTTCAATTTTAAAGGTACAGAAGAAGTTCAGAACACGATCTGAGCTGGAAGATAGCTATCGTGCCAAGGGCGTACGAAATCCATTGTCCCCCAAAGATACTTTGGGACGGTTTCTAGCTGCATTACACAATAAGAGAGGTTTTAATCGTTTGGGTTGTGATTATCTGTTGCTGACCATTTTGACAGGAGCCAGGAAAGAAGAGACAGCAACACTGTGCTGGCGAGAGGCCCTGACAGAAGAGGAAGTCAGAACGACAAGCTATGTCGATCTCGAAAACCGGGTTATTCGCTTTTACGACACGAAAAATCGTAACGACCATGAGCTTCCAATCTGTGATGCTACAAAGCGAATTCTGGAAGACCGACGAGATATCGTCAACGATACCGAAATACGGGCAGATAAACGCAAATGGGTTTTTCCGGCTCGTTCATCACGAAGCAAGGTTGGACATTATTCTGACAGTAAAAGCTTGCGCGAGTATATCTGTCAGGAAGCTGGAATAATGAAGCTGGGAATGCACGATCTGCGAAGAACTTTTGGCCGTGTTGCAGAAGAACTAACTTCGTATGCAGTGGTGAAAAGATTGCTTAACCACCGTAATACCACGGACCCTACTGAAAGATATGCTGAGCCTGATAACGAGCGAGTTTTTGAGGCACTTCAACGGATTGAGCTTCATATGCTGATGACAGTACCTGAGTTGTATAATACACTTTTGGCTTCGGCGAAATATCAACCATTGCCAACAAATTAGGGGGACAGGGAATGAGTGCAATCGATACTTTAAGGGAATATGCTGAAGTATGGCGGCTATTTGGTAGTATGCCAGATGATGCAACCCTGAGTGCTGAAGTTTCGGCCCTTTACCTTGGTGTAAGTGTCAAAACATTGGCTCGTTATCGCCAGACTGGTAATGGCCCTGCTTATATCCAATACCAGGCTGAAGATAGCAAAGCAAGAAATCAACGCGTAAATTATCTGTTGGGTGATTTAAAAACCTGGCGGGATAATCATAAAGTGAACAGCACAATGGAAGCAGCACAGGTCCGTGGGTTGGCTTTTGCTTCTTTGGCTGATTTTACCAAGCCAGAGCCTTTCTGGACTATTGATAATAAAATTTATTCTCATGCCCTTACTGTATCTGACGAAGTATTCAAGGAGCTATTAAATACCTCTCGCGCAGAAGTTATTTGGATCTCTCTTGAGAAAGTGTTGTTTGAGAACTGGCATGCTTCGAGAGAGCGCCAGAAATGGAATGACGTTTTTGTTAGTGTACTAAGTGGGATGGTTAAATCATGTGAAATTGAACAAGAACGTCATATACTTAATGATATTTTATGATTAATTTCATTCCCAATATAAAATTAAATTTATATTGGGAAATAGTCATTTGCGGAAGTATAAATTGTTCAACAGCATTATTTATTATTTTAATCAAATGGAATGCCGTCTGTAGGATATCTTCTTTTGGGATTTTTAACCGGCTTTGTTTTACTCCCTGCACGATAAAAGTTAAACGAATTGGCAAAGTCTTCTGTCTCCAGTCTGGACTTTCTAAATTTATCCATCAGATCTTCATTGAAACGACGAGGGATTCCTTTAACACACAAGTTTGAATTAAGGTATACTTGGTTATCTATGGCGTCACGAATAAGTATTTTTCTCTCAAATAACTCTTTGAATGCGCGTGAGACATTTGATTTATTCAGCCCAAGATCTTTGGCTATACGTGACTGTGAAAAATCAGGGATAATATTTCCATAATCAATTACTGAGAAGAGATAAAGCACAATTCTAAACGCTGTGGGCGTCAAATCCATCCTGGCGAGTGTGGCCATATTGCCTTTGAATATCATTGAGAAATCGTCTCTGAATGACGTTTTTTTATAGCTATTTGCTTTAATCTTTATTTCTTCCAGATCTTCGGGCATAACCTCTAATGCTTCTGCAATAATGGACTTTTGTTCTTTAGTTAATACAACGCTTGTGATTGACATGATGGCTCCTTTTTTATTGTTGTGATTACATATATGGCACATTTAATTTATTTGTCAACTTGGTTGGTAGTATTATTTAATTGTATTTACTTTGAGATTTTACGGTTGTTATTTAGTGGGAGATGGTTGGTTATCAAATTTAAAACAAGGGGTGCTAAATTTCACCATCACCTGTTATGTAATTAATGATTTTTGGTTCTGAAATTAATAACGGCAGGGTTTGTTTAATTATTTGATTTTATTGGTTAATTTTCAATTGTGTTCTGCAAGATAAAAGAGTGATAAAGAAATAAGAAACCACAGTTTTGCATTAGAACGATACTCAAGGCCTTGGTGTACCTGATGAAAACACTTTTATTATTGTTTTTCTTACATTATATCATTTCTTAAGTGAAGCCTGCGCAACTGTGTGTTGCGCCATTGGGCTTCAGAACATTACTACAGTATTTTCTGTAAGTATAAATACGCTTCGCGCACGAGTTCATAGACCTGAGGTTAACTGTCATTACAAATACGCTTCGCGCAAAAAATCAGGAGGCTGAGTTGATCGGGAAAGCGAACACAGATACATGATTTGCCCATTTGCTGAGTACGGCTCACGCCGGGACCCTTCGGAAAAACCCTTTCTGCTTCAGCGAGTGAGTGCTGTGGGCACTCAGCGGCGCTGCCAGGGAAACAAAATTATGGTTTTCACCGGTTTGGTAAAAATAATTAACATTTATCGGTAGTCGGGGCGTAAGCCAGTGCGTAGCACGCTCTCAAAAATATTCCTGTGGTTTTTTTATCTGAAATATGGAAATGACTCAGATAATTGAAATATGAAATAGTAATGCAATCTGGAGGACTCAATATCTCCACAGTGAAAGCTGTTTTAAGTGAGAATAGAATAAATATTGTTTTATAAAAATATTTTTAAATTACTATTGATTTTATTTTTGAAGATGATAGTACTTAATTATAAAAACAAAAAATGGAGAAAATTATGAGTGCTATTGATGTTTTATCTCAGGAGGAAAAGTTTATACATGTTGTTGATAAATTTATAACCCATCATCACAACAGCGTTAATAACAATGTCTTTTACAAAAAACTTTATGTTCTCTTCGCCGGGTATCATCTGAAGTATTTTTATTCACGGGCGCAGTATCGCAATTCATGTTATCACGTTGATAATATTATGCAGATGTTTACAGGAGTCGTTTCAACCCTGAACACAACTCTGCTCAGGAAGCTTGCAAACAGCAATACATTGCTGCATTGCCTGAATTCACTTGTGAATTATATTTCAGGCAATCTGGACGAAGCAGAGCATATTTATGCTGATTTGCTGGCTCAGTATGAAAAGAAACGCATTGCAGGCTCTCTGGCTTATACTCCGCGAGGCTCAGTGATCAGGAAAAGACTTTGATAGCGGCAGCAGCGTGTACAAGGAATGGGATGCTGAATGGTGGAGAGAAATGGAGCTGGCGTTTCCGGCAGGTCAAAATCGAGTATTAAAAAGGCAGGAGCCACCCAGTTGGCGTCCCGCCTGTCGTGATGGCTTTAAGGTGGGTTTACTTATCAACGACCTGCCAGCCATCATCCGTTTTGACAAGGGTTACAGCAGCAGTACGCTTTTCGTTATCGACAATAGCCGTCACATTGCATTTATAACTTTTATCAGAGACTTCTACGCAGTCATGCTTTTTGACTGATTTTAATTCGCGCAGTGCGTCTTTTGGGACATCCTTGCCTGCTATAGATTTCACGAAAGCATTCGCCTGCGCAACGACCTTATTCATGGCAGTGTAAATATCCTGTTCGGAAGGTTCGCTGTTACAGCCACTCAGCAACGATGCAGCGGTAACGAGTGTGATAACGGCATAAGTTTTCATAAATAATTCCCTGGCTGTAACGTGAGTTATTGAATCAGACCTGTATTCATTCTGCTTGTATTTTCAGAGAACGACCATTTGCTGACCGTTTCTCCTTTAAATTCGATTTCCAGCGTTTTGGCCTGCGTCTGTGAGCCCCCCGTCAGCAGCCCGACAACGGGAATAAATGTGGTGGCATCAAACTGATTGTTATCCATCGAATAAGTCCATTCTTCATTTCCACTATCAAGTGTAGTCTTGGTTTCGGGCTCGCCTAATGCGGTAATTATTTCTGATTTCGTTGTTTTATTTTTGATGATTTTTGACTGCAGACTTTGTGATGTTTCGTTTTTGAGATGCTGATTGCCTGATGTCGAACAGCCAGAAATAAGTAAAGCGGAAATAAAAAACGCAGAAGTAATGAATTTTTTCATAGGTCCCTCATGTTAATTTTTTATGTTTGCTGTGGTGTGAAATTAATATCACCGTATAAAGATAACTCTGTCTGCATAGGTCTTTTTAATTATGCAGATAAGAATAATAACGCTGGCAAAAAACGTAATGACTGAGACAGGAGTACTGCCGGTCAATGAAAATACTAACCAGGCGAGAGCTAATGCCACGAATTGAAAAAGGAATGCCACACTGAGCGGACTTTCACCATAGGCCACTTTTGCATGGCAGCCTTTGCAAATCCGCACGCCGTGCGGGCTTTGTGTAAAGCAGAAGGGGCAGCTAATCGTTTTATTATCCATCATGACTCCATGGCCTGATTTAAGGTGATGTATTTTTGAACATTTTCGATGAATGACCCGCTTTAGTAAAATTGCTTGTACCGATCGATGATTGCTCTGTGATTGGTTTTAACTATTGTAATCAAATTATCGATCTATATAAACGATCAATAATTTATTGACTATCATTGCATTATAAACTAAGGATTCTTATGGTGTGAGGTGCTGGTTATTACTAACTGATTGTTCCTGAAGGGAATGACCGGCTGTGAAAGGAATGGGTTCTAATAGGTGCAGATGAAGAATCTTGCGGAAATGATGTATTGTGGCATGCAGCAGTGACAGTCCCTTGCGCCTTAGAAGTACAACAATTTGGCTGAGTAGTAAAAGCCACGCCTTCAGGCGACGCTGGCGGGGTATCTGACGGGTTGTATTGTGCAGCTTGCTCCTGAGCTGAATGATACCCACTGTCTCCTGTTGTCTTTCCAGACGAATTTTTTCTTCAAGCTGATGGATTTTCTCCAGAATCGTTTCCCGGTTTGCAGCCTGTTCTTCAGACTCGCATGATGGCATTGGCATTGGCATTGGCATTGGCACTGTTAATGGCACAGGTGCAGGTACTGTTGGCTTTTGTGCTTGTTTCAGTAAAGTCAGATGTTCCGGTACGAAATCAATCAATGTTTGCAGGGAAGACCAGCCATATTTTTTACCCAATTGAGAGGCTTTAAAGGCAATACCTTGGTACTGAAATGAAAAGCCGTTCATTTTTCCCGTTGAGGCGATATTGGGTTTGCAGCTGACGTCTACCTTTTCCAGCATAGCGATAAAAGTCAGCAAATCAGGGCGGCCGGTTAACGCATTATCAATCAGGCTCTGCAGAGTGGACCTGGGGCAGGGAGTTGTCGTTCTTTCAGCCATCATCAGCTCGTTGCGGGAAGGCTTTCTTTTCTCCTGACTATGACTACTGATTGCAGATGTGGTTTGAGTGAGTTTGTGGACTTTCTCCAGCTCGCTGATAATCCGGGTACTGATAAGATTTTCATTTTTCCCAAGGTACAGCTTCCCACCGACCATGTTAATTCTGTTAGCTATTATATGGATATGCTGCCCGTCCGAATCATCGTGCATGATATAGCAGCGAAGATGGGTTTCAGTGAATCCCATCCGGGTCATATAATCGTCAGCGAATGCCGCCCATTGTCTGACTGACAGTGTTTCTCCCTTTGGCAGGCGAAGCGAATTATGCCAGACAGGTTTGGCGACACCGGGGCGCAGTAGTCTTGTGCCTTCAAATTCACTGATAAGTTCAGCAGCAGTGCTTCCCGTCATGTTGCCACCGATAATATAAGGCGTGATTTTGTGGTGAGATCCTGACTTAAGGCTATAGAGAACCACACCTGCAAACTGTTTACCCCGCTTTATTTTCTGCATGCCTTTCACTGGTCTTGCTCCAGAAAGGTTGATGGAATAAGGTGATCCCTGAGAGTTTTGATTTGTCTGCGCAGGGCGAAGAGTTCTGTACGGGTCAGTTCGCTGTCAGGGCTTTTGCTGTCGAGATGATTCAGCAGGCGGTTTAAATCCTGTGAAAGGTTGCCGAGTTTAATCCATGCTTCACGATTGATTTCAGGTAACACCGGTGGGAGTTTGTTGAGGGATGCCATTCTTAGCCATTCCCCTTTTTTATAAGGGCCTCTTTTACTATCGAGAATAGATAATTCTTCTTCGTTTAACCGAACGCTGACGCAGTGAGTTCGAACTTCATTAGGTGTATATTTTGCTGTATGGAATTTACCTCTTCTTGAGCTTCTTGATAGATCTTCTTTACTTTCATTTTTATGCATATCTAACCTTTTTTAAAATGTGTTCATGATCTACAGTTAGCGCATTGGTAAAATAAGTCAAGGCAGTGTCGAAATTTATAAATAAGATAGGTGGAGCAGATTGCTAATTAGGTAATCTGCTCTGGGTGAAAATAGGGTTCATATTAAATTCATTATGACAGTGAGGAGGGGTGGAGGTTACAATCTACGTTTTACTGGCATTAAAGAGATTGTTTGTTTCATAATTTCGCTAAGTTTCTTTCTCTCATGTTCTGCTATATATTTACAAATCTCATCATGTCGAATATGCTGTTCCAGTTGTTTTTTATCTATTTTGATGTCATTGCGGATAAACCATTTAATGGTTTCAATGTCCCCGCGTAAATCATAACCTCGCAGTACAATATGGCGAAAATGTGTGTTGCTGATATCTGTCTTCTTCTTTAGTTCACTGAAGAAAGAGCTCATTTCATTTTCATTGGCACTTAGATAAACCTGGCAGTTATCAGAGATAGTAAAGTTAAGGTTTTTCTTCTGAAGCAAATCCATTATCTGCAGACTTTCGCTGTTGAGGTAGTTGAAAATTACTGGACTGCTATCCTTCATACTAATATGACGAATGAGCATTTTGGCTTTGAAATCGCCTAATGAATAGCAAATTTCAAAAATACCGTGACCCTGGTTATCTCTGTGGTTTATATCGCAACCGGCCTGAACCATCAAATCAAAGATAGAGTGATTTTTTACGTAAAAAAGTATTGTTCTTCCGCATTTATCCACATTGTTGACATTAATTCCAGCATTGATCAGGGTTTTGCAACAGGATATATTATCAGCTAACGAGCATAAACAGGTTTGGCCGAGACCATTTTTGTGGTGTATATCTACGCCGGAATCAATCAATTTTTTCAGTATGTGAGGATTTCGCTGGTTAAACAAAACATTGTGACCATAGTTGTCAGCATGGTTAAAATCTATTCCTGCTTTAACCAGAGTGTCAATCATTCTTGGGTTTTTACAGTAAAACAGTATATTTCTTCCAAACGAATCCAGTGTATTAATATCGGAGCCTGCATTAATGCAAGCCTGAATGTCTTTTGGAGTTTTACAAGAGAGTAATGCATTTATTGCGTTGTTATTCATAATTTTTCTCCTCTGTTAAGCGACTAATCTGATATAGTTGTCATGGTTGGTTTTATATTCCTTTATTTTTTTAATGTCTTCGTAAATTCGAGCGAGTGAAAACCATGAGATCTCTTTCAACATGTTTTTGTTGCTTACATACAAAATGTTACCACCGCGAAATGAAAAAGCATTATGGAATGTACTTTCATTCGTCGTTTTGAGAAATCGAATGAAATTTTTTATTGTCTCTTTTTTATTCATGTTATAAGAGGTGAATGTATAGATAGAGAATACGGTTAAAATATTTCTCTTCGAGACCATATGTCTTGAGAAATAATCGAAATAAAATCTTTGCTCCTGAGTGTCACTTTTGCAGAAAAAAGAAAATTGTGGATTATATAATCTATAAAGATCTGCGTTCTTTTTTGTTTTTGCGAGATAGTTAGTCAGGCTTGGATAGTTTGTTTTATTCATTTTAGTTCTCCTTTATTTAATTAACAAAGGAAATATATATTATTAAATAAACAAAATGCAAATATATTTTTATATTTATTTAATTAAATAGATATATTTTTATTATATTTCATATAAGGTGTTGTTTTTCATTGTTAATTATTTTTATCAAAAAGTGCTGTGTTTTATTTGATTGATTTGGTTTGAGAGTAGTAATTGATATTGTATGAATTGGCGATGAGGGTGTTTTTAAAAATAAATTTCTCAAAGTGCTAAGGTGCAATGTGGGGCTTTGTATTAAATTAATGATGTTAGCGTCCCTTGGCTATCTAACTAAAGGTTAAAGCCAAGGGGAGAGTGTTCAGGCAGATTCAATTCATAATCTTTTTTTTGTAATTGCTTTACAGGTAACTGGTTGAATCGTTGTTGGTAAAACCTTTTGCTCTCTCTGTGATTTTTCCTGGAGGATTTCTTCATAGAAGTAGCGTTCTTTTAGTGATTCTATATCAACTTTTATATCATGACATATTAACCATTTAATTAGCAGTCTTCCTGCATAGTGAGTCAGTAGATATGTACTGTTTATGTAAAACCAAACATGACTAATGTCTGTCAGTTTCTTTAGTTGTAAAATTAATTTTTTAACGTCGGCATTTGTTGGTGTGATAATGCACTTATCACTTATCACTTATCTCAAATTCATTTTTTTGCTTTATAAGTAACGACAACAGCTCAATTGATTTAAATGTAATGTTCGTGAATACAATTTTTGAACTGTCTTTAAGATGAATATTACGGATAAGAAAACGAATGTAGTTATCGTTTTTAGATTCCCAGTGAGTATATTTACCAGCTATGCTGTGGTTTTCTGACTGCCAGTAATCGAATGCTGTCTGCCCGCTTAAATTTTTATGATTAATGTCGCAACCAGCCTCAATGAGTGCATCGTATACATATCCTTCAAATGGAATGAAAAGAAAGGAGTTGCCATAGCTATCTTTGGTATGGATATCTAGTCCAGCTTTGATAAGATATTTTACTAACCCTGGTGAAACATCAATATGTTGAATCGCAAGGGTACCTGACTTATTCCGGTGGTTAACATTAATACCATTGCTGACAAGAAGTTCCACTGTTTCAACATTTTGAGCATAGAATAATGCATTATTACCGTCATTATCCAAGTGGTGAATGTCAATGTCAGCGTCAATCATTGCCTGTATAGCTTCAGGTACATTACAGGTAAAAAGAGCTGTTTGACCTTTTTCATTACAGGTATTTATATCCACGCCAGCCTTAAGGCAACGAAGGACACCATTTTTAGACTTTACACGGAATAGGTTATTTTTATTATTTTCGCTTGATATCATTGTTTATCTCCTTTTTTGTTGTTTTCAAGATATTAATGACACCAGATTTTACGGTATTCAAATTTATTTTTGTTTTATTAGGGGGGGATCTGATTTGGTTTGTTTGAGGTTATTCTTAACTTAATGGAACATAGGGACGTTAAGGTTATCCTATGTGATGTGGGTTAACCATTTTCACAAAAATATTTATCCATATTGGAACTGATCTGTATAAAGGAGATAATTAGAGGCTCAGATATTAATACTTTAGAGAGTAATGCTATAGGATATGGAAAAGATCATGTAATATAATGGTGATTATTAATGTTCTTCTTAATTTTGGAAATTAAATGAGTAGTGTTTTTTATGAGGTTTTTTGCTGTTGATAATGCTTATTAAAATTTGAAGAGCATCCTTTAAGTTATTCGGCTTGAGGATGCTCATTTAAAATTTAAGCAGCGGAGTCTTTTTCAACAGCCAGGAAGGGCGAGTTGTCGAGGGCAGCAAAAGAAGCTTCATTATTAAGTAGTCGGATAAAATATCTTTTTTGATCTTTCGTATTAAGGTTCACTAAGCCACCTGTCAGATCAATATTTCTCTGAAAAACAGGGAATTGCTGCATTACTTGTTGTATTTGAGGTATTGATACCCCCGTTTGTACTAAGCTTCCTTTCGAGACCATAGCAAGTCTACGCATAAATGCCCTGTCTTTATACATATCCTTGAAAATATCTAGCGGTGCTGGCATACCTTGTGTGTTAACAATTCCAAGACTGATTATCAATGGCGTTGAGTTGTTTGCAAGATTATCTATCACACTCTCTAACCCATACATTCTTTCAAGTAATTTAATATTTAATGCGTAATATTTATTCTGGAAGAAGAAAAAGTCAATAGTGTCATTTATATCAATACTATCATGAGTTATTTTATCTAAGGTTCTGCCATTTAAACTAAAAAAAGATTTTTTTGTTTTCTTATGTAGTGAAACAGGGTATTTGTGTTGGTAAATTACTACACTGTTCCCATTGCCATCACAAATATGGTAAATTACGGCTTTTACCGATGTAAGGCTTTGTGTAGTGAAATCAAACTGTGTTGCATTACCATTGACTCCGAAATTTAGCACATCGTTCATCTTCGTAAATTCAATAGGGAGGTGATTGATTGCTAAATGGTCATATTCGAAAACTTGTTTGTCTCGTTCCAGTAATGTTGACACAAGTGGGATTACTGCCTTACCTCTGTTAGGTTCAATGATATTATCCATTATACTTTTGGAAAATGAAGTGGTCAGATCTACTTCGGCATTAGGTTCAAGATTAACTTTAAATATATCTACAACACCTTGAGTATCAGCAACAAAAAAAGCTTCACCAGAGATTTTCTGTGATTGTAAAATATTTTCAATGTCAGTGAACATATTGTGATCTCTATATTATTTTAGCCAAATAAGTTTCATCGTCGATTTTTATATACTTTATACTATCTGTGCTTTTTAGAACACCACGGCATATAATTGTGCATTTTTTAACACCTCTATCATGAACATTAGCTTTGTATATTCTGAATCCGAGTATTGCAAGTGATGGATTTGAATAAAACCTATTTGTTTTTACGTATATCGCGCCGATGACAAATATCATCAATCCTAAATTTAATACAGTTCGTTTACTGTCGACATCAGTAAAAACTAAGGGCATTATATAAGTGGTTAAAAATTCTAAATGCTCATGATTTTCATTGCTAATGTCTGATACAGTACATGCAACAGACCAGCCCGAACCAAAACTATTTGCAAGAATTATTAAAATAATTGCACCGATAAAGATGAAAACCAAACTAACTATGAAAACGATATTTCTCACTCTCAATGACGAGATCGGAAAAGTAAAATTTTCAGTGAAAATATAGTCCCACACATTTTTTATCAAAACCTTATCGTAGGACATAATTAATAATGATAAAAATAAAAGCCACAGTGATAGTATATATAGTACTGTTTTAAGATATGGCCTGCTATCCATTAGCTTCTCCTGTATAACTTAAAATAGTTTATATGCTAAAAATTTAGGGAATCATTTTCCTAATTCTCCAGCTAAAAGTTCAGCCTGCTTCAAAATGGTCTCTGTGGCGAGCAAGGACATATCGGGTGGATAACCATATTTTTTGAGCAGACGTTTTACCACCACGCGAATTTTTGCTCTTGCTGCTTCTTTCACTGTCCAGTCAAGACTGACATTGTTGCGGATAGCCTCCGTAAGTACGACTGCCAGTTCTCGTAGTTTTTCCTTTTCCATTAACTCGCGAGCACTGTCGTTATCTGCAACAGCAGAATAGAAGGCATATTCATAAGCGCTGAGGTTTAACTGGGTGGCAAGGCTGTCAGATTCCTGGATAGTCTTGGCAAGCTTGATTAGCTCATCAATTACCTCCGCTGCGGTCAGTACCTTGTTCTGGTAGCCATTGATTGCAGAGGTCAGCATATCAATCAGTTTTTTGCCTTGGGTGATACTTTGATTCGAGCGAACCTTGATCTCGTCAGAAAGCAGTTTTTTAAGCGTTTCCAAAGCAATATTTCTGTGTTGGTAATCCTTCATTTCCTGAAGGAATTCTTCAGAAAGAACGGAAATATCAGGCTTTTGTATCCCAGCAGCGTCAAAAATATCAACAACTTTATCGGTAACCAGAGCCTGATCGATAGTCTGTTTTACCCGAACTTCGAGACTGTCATTGTGTTCTTCTTCTGATCCGTCTGAGTTTTCAGTAAATTTATTCAGTCTGGCTTTTACTGCCTGGAAGAATGCTACTTCGGGTGCCGCTTCCATTGCTTTATCGTGCGGTGTCGCCAATGCAAATGCCTGCGATAAGGCTGCAACCGCAGCCAGGAAACGCATTTTACCTTTACCGTTATCCAGCCCTAAAATATGGTTTTCTGATTCAAGAATAATTGTCAGGCGTTGTGAGGTAGTTGCGGCAAAGTAAGCTTTGTAATCGTATCCATGCATCATGCCTTCCAGGATTTCCAGCTTTTCCTGCATGAGCGTTACGGCTTCTTCCTGAACTTCGGCTGGATCACCACGTCCTCCGGCATCGGAGTAGAACGACAAGGCTTCTTTTAAATCAGAAGCAATACCCAGATAGTCAACCACTAGACCACCGATTTTGTCCTTGTACACGCGGTTGACACGGGCAATGGCCTGCATCAGGTTGTGGCCCTTCATCGGTTTGTCGATATACAGGGTATGCATACTTGGCGCATCAAAGCCGGTCAGCCACATATCACGCACTATCACCAGTTTCAGCTTGTCGTCGTCGTCTTTCATTCGGTTAGCCAGAACCTGACGTTCTTTTTTAGTGGTATGGTGTTTAGCGATTTCTGGCCCGTCAGCAGCGGAAGAGGTCATCACGACTTTAATCACGCCGTCATTTAAATCATCGCTATGCCATTCGGGTTTAAGTGCGACGATTTCCTTATACAATTCAGCGGCAATACGACGGGACATGGTAACAATCATGCCCTTGCCATGATCGGCATTGGACTTTAAGCGTTGTTCAAAGTGCTGGACCATATCCGCTGCAATGGCTTTAATGCGTTTTGAACTGCCAATCAGCCCTTCGATTCTGGCCCATTTAGAACGTTCTTTCTGGGTAAGTGTCAGCTCATCCTCGTTAAACTCATCGTCAAACTCTTCGATAAGCTGTCGACCCTCATCACTGATGGCAATTTTCGCCAGACGACTTTCATAGAAGATACGCACGGTTGCACCGTCTTCAACGGCCTGCGAAATATCGTAGATATCAACGTAGTTACCGAAAACAGCAGGGGTATTTACGTCCGTTTTTTCTATGGGGGTTCCGGTAAAGCCCAGATAGGTCGCATTGGGTAAGGCATCACGCATATATTTGGCAAAGCCATAAACGGTGCGCTTACCTGTTACGTTGCCTTCGCTGTCTTTCACGTCAACTTCTTTGGCGCTGAAACCGTACTGTGAGCGGTGGGCTTCATCAGCGATAACGACAATATTGGTTCTGTCTGACAGCAACTCATAGATATTACTGCCATCATCAGGTTGAAATTTTTGAATAGTGGTAAACACCACACCACCAGACGCGACGCGCAAATATTCTTTGAGTTCTTCCCGGTTATCAGCCTGTTTAGGTGTCTGACGTAGTAGCTGTGTAGCAGAAGAAAACGTACCGAATAGCTGATCATCAAGGTCGTTACGGTCAGTGATCACAACCACGGTCGGATTATCCAGCGCCAGTACAATTTTCCCGGTATAAAACACCATCGAAAGCGATTTACCGGAACCTTGGGTATGCCAGACTACGCCCGCTTTGCGGTCCCCGGTTTTTTGCGCATTAACGAGATCTTTACTGTTACGCCCCTGCTGGCGTACTGCTACTTCGGCAGAGGGGGAGTCCGCATTCACCGCCGAGGCACGGATAGTGGAAAGTACCGCCGCATTGACAGCGTAGTATTGATGATAAGCCGCCATTTTTTTAACAGTACGGATACTGATAATCCCTTTGCTGTCTTCATGTTTGCTGGCCTCAAACACGATAAAGTGGCGGATCATATCCAGCAGTGTTACAGGATTAAGCAACCCCTGTAACAGGACTTCGAGCATTGGCTGGGTACTGGTGGCTTGCGTTTTGCCGTTTGATGTTTTCCATGTCATATAACGACTGAAATCGGCAGAAACCGTCCCCGCTTTGGCTTCCAGCCCGTCAGATATCACATTAAATGTATTGTAGGTAAACAGGCTGGGGATTTGGTTCTGATAGGTTTTAATCTGGTTATAAGCACCTGCAACCGTTGCATTTTCGTCAGCGGCATTTTTAAGTTCGATAACGACTAATGGCAGACCGTTGATGAACAAAATAAGATCCGGTCTACGGGTATGGTTGCCTTCTTTGATGGTGAGCTGATTAATGACCAGAAATTCATTATTCGTGGGATCGTTAAAGTCGATCAGGCAGGCCAGCTCTCCTTGTGTATTACCATCCTTACTGACTTCGATATTAATTCCTTCGGTCAACAGGCGATGAAAAGCCAGATTGTTTGCCATCAGGTCAGGTGTGCTGATCTGCATCACCTGTTTCAGGGCTTCCTCACACTTCTGTTCGCTAAGGTGCGGGTTCAGACGTTGCAGGGCAGTACGCACTTTATCTTCAAGGATAACCTGCTGATAGCTACGTAACGGATTGATGCCACTGGGTTCAATGTCCGGGCCGTAAACATACTCATAGCCCAGACCTTGCAGGTGCTCAATCGCCATTACTTCAATATCGGATTCGGTCATCTTTGCCATGCGTATTGTCCTTATTGCTTACCCAGAGAACGGGCTGTGTATCCGCTTAATTATTTTATGCTACTGACGCGATTGCTTGTTCTGCATACTGAACCCGTACTTCACCGCTCATCAGCTTCGGTAAGAGAGTATCTCGGAGGGTTTCTAGGGTCTGTATTTTTTTGTAGTTGTTATGAATCTTGTTCCAGTAAGAGCCAACAAGTTTATGAAAGTTTTTTAATTTTTCCTCACCTGGATAGAGGAATAAAACATTGCCAATGTCTTCTGGTTTTAAAGAAGGATAGGTTGACGTAGAACCTTCTGCTATTGAGTGCAGATATTCGGTCATATCCTCAGAAGTTAAAAGATAGTAAATAAAAAATGGGCTAATTGATTTGCCAGAAATGACGCAAAAACCTGTTGAAACAACGAGATTTGACGGTGGATCAATGCAAATACCATAATGACACTGATCTGGGCGTACTGTTGATATTATTATGTCAAACTCATTGACTAATCTTTTAGCTCGACTTGGTGCCTCTGATAACAGCATGGTTTGAAGTTCAGATATTTTCCCTTTGGTTAGAGAACCTGTATCCAAGTATTGAATCTCTTTGAAATCATACTTTTTACTTATTGATGATTTATTTAGCTCAACATATTGATTGAGGCTTTTTTCAGGCCATTCATCTTGTGCTTCTTCAATAAACCACTGCCTGAACAGGGTTTCAGCCATAGATTCCAGAGTTTTATTCTGGCGATGAAGCAGATCTATTTTGTCATCAAGAGAGGACAGCACAGAGGCAATAGATTTTTGTTCATTAGGATTTAATGCTGTTTTTGTTTCAATTGAATTTAACAGCTTTTGTGTTAGCAGAGGATGACTTGAACCTTCTGCAAATTGATTTAAATCTAAGTTTTTTAATAGATAATATAAATATTTTGTATTATGTTCACCAACCGCTTTGGCTGACAGAGCATTGTCAGAAATCCAAATGGGCTTATTTTCATAATAAGTAGCACCGCAATAGGCCCCTACACGACCAATTATGATTGTTTCATGATCATAGTTAAAGTGAGATACATAGCTCATAATACCGTTGCCGCCATATACTGGAATATTTCCAGAATCTAATGGCCGGGATTTGCCATTACCAAACGACAACAATGACGCTAGATTTACGTTTGACCACTCACTCATAACATCACCTTCGCCAGATTATCAGCGATAGTTTTATTCAGGCGCGCTTCTTCTTCCAGTTGTGCTTCAAACTCCGCTTTAAGAGCAGTAAACCGTTCTTTAAAGTCGAAATCGTCTTCTTCATCAGCGAGACCGACATAACGACCCGGTGTCAGCACATAATCGAGTTTAGCCACTTCATCAATGTCTACGGAAGCACAGAAACCAGCAACGTCCTCATAGTCACCACCTTTATTACGCCAGTTATGGTAGGTATCAGCAATGGTCTTGATATCGTCGTCAGAAAGCACTTTGGTACGACGATTAATCAAATGACCAAGATTACGGGCATCAATAAACAGAATTTCTTTACTGCGATCACGATACTGGCTGCTGTTTTCACGATCACGGCGCATAAACCATAATGCGGCAGGGATCTGGGTATTCAGGAACAGTTTTGCGGGTAAGTTAACGATACAGTCAATAACATTTGCATCTTTAACCAGCGCCGCACGGATATCACCTTCACCAGAACTTTTCGAAGTCAAAGCCCCTTTTGCCAGCACAACCCCAGCCTGACCTTTTGGCGACAGGTGATACAGAAAATGTTGCATCCAGGCAAAGTTAGCGTTGCCAGCAGGAGGGATACCGTATTGCCAACGGGCATCACTCCGAAGTTGTTCACCTGACCAGTCGGAAACGTTAAACGGTGGGTTAGCAATGATAAAATCAGATTTTAAATCTTTATGGGCATCGTTCAGGAATGAGCCTTCACTGTTCCAGCGGACGTGTTCTGAGTTGATACCACGAATAGCAAGGTTCATTTTTGCCAGTCGCCAGGTCGTCTGGTTGGATTCCTGACCGTAAATCGAAATATCGTCGATATTACCCTGATGAGCTTCAACGAATTTCTCTGACTGAACAAACATACCACCAGAACCGCAACAGGGGTCAAACACACGGCCTTTGTAGGGTTCCAGCATGTTGACCAGCAGGCTTACAATAGATTTAGGCGTATAGAACTGACCGCCTTGTTTGCCTTCTGCCAGTGCAAATTCACCAAGAAAGTATTCGAATACGTGGCCTAAAACGTCAGCAGAACGCGCTTTGGCATCTCCCAAAGCAATGTTGCCAATCAAATCTATCAGTTCCCCCAGCACTGTGGCATCAAGATTCTGGCGAGCATAGAC
Organism: Citrobacter sp. C6_1; assembly: GCF_014596835.2. Classification (NCBI taxonomy): domain Bacteria; kingdom Pseudomonadati; phylum Pseudomonadota; class Gammaproteobacteria; order Enterobacterales; family Enterobacteriaceae; genus Citrobacter; species Citrobacter sp. C6_1. The sequence goes on from NZ_CP115031.1 coordinate 968,656, forward strand.
TTTCGGCAAGACTCCTTTTAGCTGTGGGTTACCCGCTTCGATAAACTCCATCGCATCATCAACCAGCTTACCGATTTCCGGTAGCTTGGCCTTAGATATCAGGTAACTCCATCGCGCCAGTTCAGGAACATAGAACACGTTATAGGCGGTATATTCGTCTTTGTCTTCCGGATCGGCTCCTGCAAATTCACCTTCTCCGGCTTTTAGCTGTTCGTAATGTGATTCAAAAGAATCTGAAATGTATTTAAGAAAAATCAAGCCCAGTACCACGTGCTTGTACTCTGCGGCATCAATGTTTTTACGTAGCTTATCAGCCGCTTTCCACAGGATGACCTCTAACGGGTCTGTTTTGATTTCTTTAGGTTTTCTAGCCATTAGCGTAACTTCATGAATAAGGAAAATCGCCCTATTTTGCCTTAAAGTTCCGGTTGTTACGAGCTTATAAAGCGATTAATTTTTTATCTGTTTTAGTGTGTTTGTTTAGCTCAGCAAGTGCAATGACTCATGGAGTAAGTGCTTTGTAGCGGGATTGTAGATGTCAGCTCATTGCCGTCAATGGAGCCACTGTCATTGGCATAATTGCTGCACAGCCGATGCCACGCGTACATTCGCCAGTTTACTGGGGTTCATCGTGTGTACTACACCAGTACACAGTCCAGAAAGTAACGGCATGGCAGAATCGTTTGTGAAGACGTTCAAGAGGGGTTACGTGTACGTAAATGATCTGCTGGCTGTATGCAGTCTCAGTGATGGAAAAAATGGCAGAATGGATAGAGGGCTATAATAATCTGCGTCCACACAAGGGGGGGGGAACATGAAATCGCCACGCGAATATTGTGATGCCATATTAGCAGTTAATTAGCCGTGTCCGTTTTAGCAGGGGTAACTCCAGTATTCAAAAAGATTTCTTAGTGCACATACATGAGGTGAATATATGCACAGGCTATGACAAACCATAACTATAATTTTCAATATTTAAAATTCTCCGTTACAGCAAGACATTCCTTGCACATTAAATTCCATCTAAGGTTGAATTTTTAATTTAATAAGGTTGTAATTAAAATGATGTGTATGGGGTTGTTTGTAAAATTATTTTTTTATTTTTGATAATGATAGTTAAGGGGGGAGGGGCTATTCAAGGATATAGATATTCAAGGTTGGTAGCGGTTTGGTTTCTTTTCTAACCGAAGGGCAGAAAAGCAAGGGGAACTCGAAGAAGCAAGCGCAGCGGCTTCGCAGAGTTAGCCCTTGCTTCATTTCGCTATAATAATAAAAAATCGCAGTGCCTGATATTTTATATAAAGATATACAGCTTAACTTGCATTTATTTTAAAGCTTCTCTTGCAGCACAGAAGATGCTATAAATTTCCGCTTCGGTTGAATAGATGACACTGTATGGTGCTTATAATTAAAAAATTATTCACTCAAGCAATTCTTTTTATAATAAATATTAGTTATTTCACAAAAATGCTTGACATTCTTTCTTAAAGTGATTAATTGTAATGTTGTATAAATTTAAAACAAGAGGTTAAATAATGACTGAATATAATACGGCCTTCAATGAAGTAGACTTGCTTATGAATGAGATGCTTGAAAAATTAAATATATCATTAAATGAAACGAATTTATATCCAACTGATGATATGTTTCGGATAATTGTGCAAGAGATTGATGTTGAAAATTTAAAAATACTATCTTTTATTTATAACGAAGGATCTCAAGAGGTTATAGACAATATGACTCCCGTAATAAAAGAATTCATGTACTGGTGGGGAGATAATTTAGATTATGGTACTATTAATATCCAATCTCTAATTGCAAAAAAAGAAGAAAAAATAATTTCTTCAATCATATTAGAAAATTCAGATAAAGCTAAAAAAATAAAAAGAATTTGATGGCTAATTGCAATCCTGACAATCATGCTCTCATGACCATTTTTTAGAGGGATGAGGGGCTGTTGCATTCACTTCATAGGAATACCTACTCATAGAGGCTGTCTGGCACGAGCGAAGCTCTTTGATCTGTTTCTTGACTGCGAAGATCTCTGTTTTAGCTAACTCACTATTGCTACTTTTTGCATCAAGATGGCTTATAAGGCGGTTCAGCTTTTGGGATATGTTAGACTGTGATTTCCAAGCTTCAACATTGATAGCAGGAACGACAGGAGGAAGCCTATCAAGAGAAGTTAAACGAAGCCATTCGCCTTTGCTTTTGTCACCTCTGTTTTTATTGAGAATAGCCAATTCTTCTTTATTAAATCGAACACTGACACAATGTATTCGCAAAGATTGAGCAGGGGGGATATGATTATTGACTGGTTTAAAATCATTTGTATAGGATAAGGTTATTGTATTACTCATAGAAACTCCTTTTCATATGTGTATTCGCTTTATGGTGAGCAATCCTTGCACACCCATAATACAGTTATAATAGAAATGCAATTTATGTCAATTAGTTAGATAAGACTTTGACTTTCTTTCTTTTTCAACCGAAGGGCGAAAAACAAGGAGACTAAACGAAGCTCCGCTTCGTTTAGTCATACCTTGCATCTATATAGATGCTATTGACATACTCATATAATGTTGTATCAATGGATTATTGTTAAAATAGATGAGGCCTGATTATGATTAATAATAAAAAAATACTATATCTGTTGGCTTTTATGTTCCTGTTATCATTCATATACACTTTTTTCGTTAATGAACTATTAGCTAACAGCAATAGTCTTGGTGAAACATTTATAATTTTACTACCTATATATTATATTATTGTATTCCCTTTTGTTTTCTTTCCTGTAAATAAGTGTAGCAACTGAAAATATTAACTACACTTTTAAGAATTGAAATATGATTAGTTTATGAATCTACTGACGAAAGCCGAAATTATTTTTGCGAACGACAATGCTGCAATTATTACGAGAAGTGCATAGCCTAACCCGCTTTGAAGGAATATAGGAAAAAGGTCATTTTGGACACCAGGTAAAGAATCAACGCATAAACTTATCGCAGCCGAAGCTGTCGCAAATGAAAATAGCCACTCAGCTTGTACTTCGTATCTTTTATAAAATACAGAAAAACCTAATGACAAAATTGCAGGGGGAATTAAGAGTATATATTTAGATAAGCTTTCATTAGAGTGATACTTATGATTAATTATTACCCCAAGAACAACGAAGCCAGCAAAAATAAATAACAGTATTAATATGATTAACCACCGTGGATATGATTTACTTGTGCTATTCATATAATTACAACCTTTTTATTTGTTTGGTTTTTGATATGTGAATTTATATAACATCTTCCCATCTGCTGCTGATAAATAACAGTGTGAAATATTTTCTTTGTTTGGGATTATTAGCATGAGAAAAAAAGGTCTTGTATGACCTGATTTGATAAATAAGTCTTGGATACTGCGGATATCTGTTCCTGATGGGCTTGCCATTCCTTCGTTATGTGTATGCCAATCACCTAAGTAGTGGAAACCCTGCTTGAATAACGATATGATATCTTCTTTGGCTTTTTTCTCATCTAACTTGAAATAATTTCTTTTCCTCAAGTCAGTAGAGCCTGGTGTAGTTATTTTATTGATTTCAATCTCAGAATCATTGAGATTATTGGAAAATAGCATACCTCCTGATTCTTTACTAAAACAGTGGGTTTGACGATGAGAAAATAATTCATCTACTATGCTTTGGCTGATGCATATTTTGAAATCTAATTCGGCACAATGAAATTTATGCATCACTTTTTTCCCAATTAGAATTTTCAAAAATCAAAGGTATAATACAATCACCCTTTCCTGGGTTTCCGAATTGTGCAATCCATTTATCATTCCAGTTACCACCAAGTTCTAAAAGCTCTGCTTCTCTTCCTATGTAACTATATGCAAAAGATTTATTTGAAAAACGATCCATGATTAGATCTATTACAGTTCTTGCCGTTAGAGCATGTAAATTAGTCAAAGGGATAGCTCCGTATGGTTGGAACTCTCCGGCACATGCTGCTATTCTTTTACGAGTATTTTCTTTCCAGTAAGTAGCAGGATATTTTAATGCACCTATATTTTTGCCTTCTGTAATATGCCAGCTATTAAAAGCATTAGAATCCACTTGGTTGACTATTACATGCCCCGCCATTGCATGAGCTTCAACAAATGCAAAGACAATAGCACCGAGAATGTCTTCCGACTGTCTTTTAATTAACTGCTGTTCAGTATTCCAATGTGCAGTGCAGCTTACTATAATATCGGCTTCTGCAATTTTTTTGTTATACTTGGAATCTTCTGTCCAATCTTCATTAAAAGCTTCTATATAGACATTTGGAAACTCTTCCCGTAGCCTTGAGGCAAGAGCTAATGCTTTATTTTTATAAACAGAATCAAATCCTAATAGATGACGAGAGGAGTTTTCACTCTTCATTAAATCATCATCCCAAAGCATCATTTTTCTAATGCCTGATTGAAGTAACAGTCTTGATACCGAAGATCCTACTGAACCACATCCGACGATAGCTACTTTATGTTCAGAGATTTTCTTGTAAGTTTTGTTATGCTCACGACCCGTTAACCAAGAATCGTCAGAACGGTCTACTATAAGATTTTCTGTTTTAGTTTGGCCTATTCTATTTTTTAAAATCTTTCCATCAATGTAATTTCTATAACCATCTAATAAAGCTGTATTTCTGAATCGACCCCGACTAATACCTCTGGTATCAAAGCGGTCAGTGGCAAGATCACTAACTCCCTTAGGAATCTGTATTCCTATAATATTCATCCCAGAAGGCGTTGGGAATGAAACTAGAATTATGGGCTTGACATTGAACATATTAGCACAAGATCTTAAGATCAATTCAATAGTGCTTTCTGGATCTTCCTGTTGCTGATTTATGAGTTCAAAAAAATCCCTTGCAGTTTTGGGATATTGACTCGGATACCAGGCTTCATTGAAGAATATCAATGGAATTGAAACTACTTTAGAGAGTTGCTGTTGCCTTATTCGTTTATCTTTTGAATTACTTCCATCCGATTCTAATGGCAATATTTTTTGGTTTTCCAACCAGTTAATTAATTCTTTTTGTGTGTCAGAATATATTACTCCAAATTTCCGGGTCCGATAACCGAAAACCAACCTTGTGTTTTTATTTGTTAGATCACACTGGCTTATAAGTCGATCTATTTTATTACATTGATAAATCCAATAGTTCTGGAACTCATCAATAAAATCCTCATTTAAATCACCATTTATTCCTTTTCTTAGCATTAGTATAGCATCGTTTAGTAAATCGACTGCATAGGTCATATCATTATGATCGATGATATAAATGTCAGGCCAAACACATAACTTGCCATTTTTTTCCAAGTGTGGGAGTTGGCAAACATCAATTTTTGGTGAGGAAATAAACACATCTGGGATGTCAAATTGACTAAGAGTTTTGTATCTTAGTTGCAATACAATAGGTTCATTACTAAATTCTAAATCAGTTACTAATTCCCAAGCACAAACATATTTACCGTTGAATTTTGATAATTCATTCGTAGAAAGCTTCCTTGCACCATAAGGTGCAAGGATAGTGCTCAACTGATCTATCTTTTTATTAAGACAATCAGGCATAACCACCACCACCTTGTCTATTTACAGCGGCACTTGATGATTCGGCCATACCTAATGCAGATGCAGCAATTTTCTTAATACCGTTATCGGAAATTTCAATCTCTAACGGAATATTCTCTCCATTCTTTTTATGGTCTGACACACATAAAAACTGACCTTGCACATCATCTACTATTTTTTCATATTCTTCTTTGGCTCGGTATGCTGGAGGATCTTTTTCGTCATTTTCAATTGTTTTAGAGCTTGAAATTATAAATGCTTTTTCTTTTGCTCTATTAAAAACTTCCATAGCTTTCTCGGAAGTTTTAGCATCATCTCCTTTTTTGCTTAAACTATCATGAGATAGACTATGCCAAGAACAGTGATGTGGTGCTTGTAAAATGTCATAATCTAACCATGACATAGAATATTTATTGGTTAAACGATCTCTAACACCTTCCCAACAAACGACTTCTGCATCACCACCACTTAAAAAGTGTGCAGTTTTATTGTCACCTTTAATTTCAAAATTTATTATTACGCTGGAATGATTTTTACCTAATTTATCTTCCAACTCATCAAGATCTTTCTTGGGTGAAGGACCCAATAAATGAGCTTCAAAATATGAAGAATAACTTTGATTAATCCAGCGGGTTGTTTGGTCTAATTCTAATAGGATACCTGGTATGTCGTCTGTTTTCCCATCTTCGTCTTTTCCTAAGACCAGAACTTGGTTTCCAACTCCATCCAAATAATTTTTTTCTTTATAAAGATTAACTCTTCTCTTAACTTCTTTATTCAAAGCTATTGCATCATCGCATAACGGATGATTTTGTGCATGGTGTCGCCTGAATACAATTGGACTTGACCAAATCTCATTTATAAAAATTTTATCGTTCTTCTCACTCCAATCTTCTGGTTTTCCTAAATGAAAGTGGTCAGCCACCCCATCACAATGATCTGAATCAGGGTGAGTCCAAATAAAAAGATGGACAAACAAACGACCTTCGTTATTTCGAGGAAGCTTTTCTCTGAGTTGGGTGCGAACATCAGGATGTTCTTCACCATCCCTGATGCGACAATCTATTAAAATATTTTTATCATCTTCCGTTTGGATGAGGGTCATATCCCCATTCCCAACGGGAAAGAAGCATATCTTTGCAGACATATCATATCCTTTTTAATTATTTCTGATCGGAATTATCACCCGATCTTGCTGTGCGAGATTTTTCAATCCCAAAAATAGCCATACCAACATCTTCAATTTTGCCAACGAACTTATCGACATTCAACCCTGCAAAGAAGGCAAATGCCATATATCCGTAGTCACCACCACTGCCATTTTGTGATGCATCTAACACTATTAATCCAGCTTTAAGGAATAGATAAGCCACTACACCGCAGATGCCACTAACGATAGGTCTTAATACATACCAAACATGCCAACGGTCATCCCAACAATTCCTAACACATTTGTTTAGATATACTCCACGAATGCAGTAAAGAGTTCCACCAAGAACACCTATCAATCCACAACGAATCATGAGCTTCTTACTCATGATCCATTCAGGGAATACATCGCCCTTTACTAATCCTGCATACACAAGCACAACAAGTAAGAGTAATGTGAAGAGATAACCGATTATCCTTTTCATATGTAGCCTATAAGTAACTTTTGAAGAGGGTTTTTATATTTATTCATTTTAGATCATGACATTAGATTGTCTAGAGAAGTACTGCTGCATCATCGGCGTGTGAGAGTCTAGATTTTCTATTGTACTCATTGGAGTGTGATATCCATATTTCTTAATTTTTAATGAGTTAGTGAATTTTATGGTTATCATTAGGTTTCACGTTGTCTCATCGAATATCATGAAATCCTACAGTTAACAGTAGGAATTCATGACTGCATAAGGTGCATGATAACGGAGTCTTTATGGCAGGAAAACAAGAGGGAAAGCCACTTTCGTTTAAAGCGGTAAAAATGATGAAGCCTGGTGGCAAAGATGAAGCTGACGTAGGCGAAAATCGTGGTTTACGTCTCTCATGTGGTGCCACCGGGATGAATTCTTTTTTCTACCGTTACGCGAGTCCCCGACTGGTAAACTTGTTCAGGTTAAAATTGGTAACTTTCCACGACTTCTCTCGTCTGCTGATATACGCCATTCCAGTTCACGTAATGCTCGCCACACTTTTTTCAGTAAAAAGGTGAGTATGGCCAGTATCGCTCCAGTTATGCCAGGTAGTGCCTGCCAGATCAGGAATGCCAGTAGTTGAAGCTTCAGTGGTAAATTCAGCCGTTTGCCGAGTATAAGTGGCTCCATCACTGAACTCAGAGAAAGGTTTAGCATCACGAAAAATCCGGCGACCAACAGGCCGGCCTGTATATCGAAAAAGATCAGCGTCTGAAGGACCGGCGGAATCGCGGCAAGTAAGGAGCCGAGCGCTGGTACATAATTGAAAACAAACATCAGCATGCCCCAGAAAAAAGCAAACCGACAAGCAGTCTGTCGATTTTTAACATTTACCCCGTGATGTTTCATGGTGTCTCCGCACGGTGCAGGCAGTCATAGATGACCGGCAGAACCATTAAGGTAAGGATCGTCGCAAAACCCAGACCAAACATAACAACCACGGCCATACTCTGAAAAAAGACATCCCTCAGCAGTGGCGCGAAACCCAGTACAGTGGTGAAGGTTGTGAGCAGAACAGGACGTAAACGTGAAGTGGCGGCGGATATAATCGCTTCATGTTGCGGCTTCACCTGTTTCTGATGCTCAATCTCCTCAACCAGGACAATCCCGTTACGGATCAACATTCCACTCAGACTCAGCAAACCTATCAGGGCCATAAAGCCAAACGGAATGTCGATAAGTAAAAAACCCGTTGTGACGCCAATTAATGCCAGCGGCACAGTAAGCCAGATGGCGAAAGCATTTTTCAGCGAACTAAACATCAACACAGTAATGGTGAACATCACCAGATAACCTAACGGCAGGGTAGAGAACAGGCCTTGCTGTGCCTCGCTTGAACTTTCCGCATCTCCTCCCCACGTAATGTTGTAACCGTGCGGCAACGGAATCTGTTCAATCTGTGGGCGAACGCGCGCCAGAATATCGGCGGAAGTGGCATTGCTCAGTGGGTCAGGGTTGGTCATGACGGTCATAACCCTGCTGCGATCGCGACGCAGAATCAGTGGATTTTCCCATTGCAATACGAACCCATCGACCACGTTACTGAGTGGAATATAGCGTTGCTGATTTTGGCTCCAGACCTGGACATTATTAAGATGATTAATGTCATGCCGCTCGTTTTCGGGCGGACGCACCACTATCGGCATCATATCCGTGCCTTCGCGATATAGTCCGATGCGACTGCCGGAAAAATTCATTTCCAGCGCGTCATCTACTTCTTTTTTATCCACACCTAACTCTTGACCGAGCACTGGATTATATTGCGGGCGAATGACTTTACTGCGGTTTTGCCAGTCGTTACTTACACTACTGGTATCGCGATTGTCGGCCAGAATAGTACTTACTTTGCTGGCAATCTGGCGCATGATATCGGGCGCTGTCCCTCTGATGCGTACCTCAATACTGCTACTGCCCGAAGGGCCAAACATCACGCGATTGGTACTGGCATTGACCTGCGGGTAATCCTGCGCGATAACGGTATCCAACTGGCTCGCCAGTGCCCCAATATTGCGCTCATTGTCCATTCTTACCATGATTTGTGCGTAATTGCTGTACTGACGCTGACCGTTGTAAGTCAGGATAAACCGCATGCTGCCATGACCTATCGTTGACACCGTGGAAACCACGCCTGGGCGACCGTTAATTATTTTTTCAATATCACTAGCCATTTTTTCCGTGGAGGTGATGTCTGTACCATAAGGTAGCCACAGATCCACAAAAAAAATCGGTGTACTGGCTGAAGGAAAGAAATTTTGTCGTACCGAGCCAAAGCCCCAGATTGCTAACGCCAGCAGTACTGCCATGACTGAAAGTGTGGCTGTTTTGTGTGCCAACAGAGTATTCAGGATGTGCTCATAGAGTCGGTAAAAACTGCCACTATAGGGAGCGAATTCTGATGGCTGCTTAAGAGGGGATTCGGTTTTAAACAGCCACCATTTAACCAGTGCCGGCGTAATGGTTAGGGCTGTGAACCAACTCAGCATCAGTGAAATTAACAATACCTGAAACAGCGATTTACAGTATTCGCCCGTTGAGTCCTGTGACAGGCCAATAGGAGCAAATGCCAGGATAGCAATAATTGTGGCTCCCAACAGTGGAAGTGCGGATCGCCGAATAATAAAGTTTAGCGCTTTTACCCCTGACGCGCCCTGCTGACGCGAAATGAGTAATCCCTCCACAATCACTATCGCATTATCTACCAGCATACTCAGCGCGATTATCAGCGCCCCCAGGGAGATGCGCTGAAGCTCAAGTCCCCACAGATACATAATAAACAACGTGCCCAGCACATTGAGCGCTAATGACAGGGCTATAATAATGCCGCTGCGCAGACCCATGAATATCACCAAAATTCCGATGACTATCGTCAGCGCCATTAGAAAATTAGTAAGAAAGCCATTTACTGAAGATGCCACTTCAGCAGACTGGTCGTAAAATACACCGATCTGCAGACCGGCGGGTTTTTCCTCAGACATCTGTAGTAACTTAGATTTCAGCGCTTGTCCCACGTCAATCACATTAACACCGGGTATAAATGATACCCCCATCATCACGGCGGGTTGACCATTGGCGTGATAAATGCTGGAGGGTGAATCAGCGAGACCGCGCGTGAGTGTGGCTATATCTTTCAGGCGTGTGCTGGCGCTGTCACCCGCTGGGCTAACAAGCAGATGGCCCAGTTCATCAAGATTTTCGAATTCGCCGGTGGAATGTATACGGATTGATTCTGTACCAGATTTTATCACCCCTGCGTTTGACACAATATTCAGTCGACTCAGCGCAGCGGATAGCTGAGCCGGCGTGATGCCGCGCGCAGCCATTTTTATCAGTGACACCTCTACATTGATCTGTGACGTTATGATTCCTCCGGTCATGACCTTGCCTACGCCAGGTACCAGTACCAGCTCACGTCGCAGCTGTTCGGCATATTGTGCAAGCTCTTTATTGCTGAAATTGTCACCGGAAATTGAGAAGAAAAAGCCAAAAACATCGCCAAAATCATCGTTTACGAAGGGCTGCATGACACCAGGCGGAAAGACGCGTCCTGCATCACCTACCCGACGACGTAATTCGTCCCAGATTTGGGGTAATTTATCCGAGTGGTAGTGCGAAGCGATGTTCACTGTGATTTGCGACATCCCGTTGGATGAAATCGAGCTGATGTTATCCAGATAGGGCAGTTGCTGCAGGGCTTTCTCCAGTGGTTGCGTTACTTCTTCTTCCACTTGCTCGGCGGATGCCCCAGGATAGAGGGTAACAACCACGGCGCTTTTAATAGCAAACTCTGGATCTTCAAGACGACCGATGTTAAGTAGTGCAAAAATACCGCCGATACCTAGTAACAGAATGAGCAGCCAGACGCGGACGGGATTATTAATAAACTGTCGGGAGATATCCATTACAGTCCCCCCTCACGTGTCCAGATACGAACCTGCTGCTGAGCATGTATTTCATTCACCCCGGCAGCGACCACCCGTTCACCGTTTGTTAGACCGTGTGTTATTACGATACCGCCCTCGGTGAGTTCACCAGTGGTTACACTGCGTTCTTCCAGCGTAAGCTGCTCGCCGCTGCCCTTTACCACCCAGACGTGGGGGTGATTGAGTGGGCTGTTGTCCGGGTTAAACACAGCTTCAACTGGCACGACCAGCTTTTCACGCAAGGTACTGGCTGGCAGTTTTGATAGATCGATGGTGACCGTACCACTGACCCCAGCAACAGCAGGGAAGTCAGACGGTCGTGGCATGGTTAAAATCATCTTCCAGGTGAGCGTGTTATTGTTGCTGCTAGCCGAGTGCTCTTTGTAATCAGCCTGAAACTGGCGTCCCGGCAGTGCAGTGATGTGCACCAGTGGTCGATAGGCCATATTGCGAATGTCCATTGCGGTAAACAGGTTTTCCGGCACGCTGAATGCCACATCGAGCATGTCGTTGCGAGCCAGAGTGGCGATAGCCTGTCCGGCTGCCACAACCTGATGGTTTCGAGCATTTACACTGACAGCGATACCGGAGAACGGGGCGGTGAGTATCATTTGGTTCAGTTCTTCGCGAGCGATCTGTAGCGCCGCGTTTGCAGCATCTCTTCTGGCACGTTGTACATCCATCTCATCACGCGAGACGGCATGGCGCGCAGACAATGCCTGGAAGCGTTCAAACTGTCGCTGTGCAAGGTCGGCTGTAGTCTGCCGTTCTTTTACCCGTTGCCGAGCTTCATCGGTAGAGAGTCGGGCGATCACTTGTCCTTTCGCCACTGGAGTTCCCTGGCGGATATCAAGCCATTCAATACGGCCGGAGCGTTCAAAAGATAGTGCAGTGGAATCGCTGTACTCAATTCTTGCGGGGAGAATACGTTGACGGGCCTTTTCAGACTTTCCCACCTCCACAACTTTAATTGTGCGAGGTTGAATGGGTAAATCTATTTCTTTCTGCTCGCACGCTGTAATTAAAAAAGCGGCAAAGATAATCAGGGGTAAATAACGAAACAATTTTATATCCTCAGCGATAATGATGTAATTAATTTTGTAGGGTTATATATGTGAGCGGACGAAAACAGAATGCCAGCCAGAGGCTGGCACAATGCAGACTCAGTTTGGTTGGTATATAACTTCCTTTATTTTTCCGCTAGTTACACGTATTCTTGTCGTGCAAGAAGAAACAGATACAACACGGTCCTTACTCCGGAGGCATGGACGAGTTAATTCAAATGCTTATTGGTAAAAGTTCAGTCACCGCATTCAATATCACTGTGTACCCGCAACCGTAATGAGGGGTAGCCATTGGTACACGGTATGATAAATTCAGGATGTTGTTTAATACTGCTATAATTTAATATTAAAACAAGGGCGGTGACTTAATGTCATTGCAGGTTTAATTATTTAACTCTGTAGTCACGCTTTTATTGTTTTAATATTCAACACAAGTCAGAACCCAGGCATCCGGATTACCGATAAGCCAGGCGTGGTTATCAATTCTTTCACGCTCAAAAATCAGGGTTGCGTCATCACCGCCGACTTCTGCCAGTAAGATCTGAAAAATATCATCCTCAACATGGTCTGCTGGTAATCTGCGAACGCCGTCATTCTGGTATTGGAGAGTATGGTTATCTCTCTGACGGCCATCCCGCAGAAGAATTTTACGGCTCACGCTTTGTGTTACAGCGCCTCCCACGACCTTACCATTAAATGAAATAAATCCCGTATTATCTTCATATAATTGAATGGTTTGCTTAACATAGAAATCATATACCACTGAATTTCTTGTTATACGATAGCGTGACTGATTCGTACATTTGAAGTTACTGATACCATGGGCATAGTTAAATGAAACACCCAGGCAGACAGCAATCAGGACAAGACCCATGCACACTATCCATTTAATTTTCATGATTGCTTCCAGTTGTGGTAGTAGACGTTGTCACACGCGATAATTTGATTATTTTTTCCTGCTGTGCAAAGCGAAAAAAGGGTGCGCCCGGCGCTTCGCGCGGTAAAGGAGTCATTACTGTCAAATATCACCTTTTGTTCAGGGCCGCAGGTGGCAGCATTGTCCTTAAGAATGGCAGCAATATTCTGCCTGGCTTTCTCCCGATCTCGCTCACTCAGATTTTTCATATACACCACCTCGCACCCGGTCGCCAGACTGTCTTTATACAACGGGTAGTGGCTGGTACTGACCGATGAGACGGTATTAAAAAAAACGATCGCACCGCAAATGAATAATGTCAGAACGATAATCACCGTGAGATACGCATTTTTTAAAGAAAACAGTTTCCCGGCACGTTGAGAATTGACCTGTTCAGGTATACTGAACGGCACTGTCTGGGTTAACTGAAGCGTGATGTCAGGATTTAGCCTGAACCCCATCTTCGGTACAGTAATTATCAGTTCTTCGCAGCCGAATGCAGATAATGCGCGACGTAAGATGCTGATATACTGATTAAGGCTGCTATTGGACGCCTGTAAGCCATAATCGTCCCATACCATAGTTAATAATTTCTCACGTGATAGTATCCCTTCAGACGCCCCTAATAGGGTTTCCAGCAAGCGACTGGCCGTTAGGGTGAGTTTTACCGTTTCCTGTGTGGCACAATGGGTTAGCGATCCATCCTCTGGATTAAACTTTATTTTCTCCGCAATTAAAAAAATCATATTGGCAATTACCAGATACCTGCGTTATTACAGAAAATTATAACACAGATATCCGGGTGATTATGCGCTAAATTGCCTCCCGTACATTGGTTACATTTATGAAATTTCTCATCAATATAACTGGTAATTATTAACGAATTTAACAGTCGCTAATGAATTTAGCCCGAAGTGGTAATATTCTCTGTTATTAGCTTATCAGCAAAATTACTACAGATAACAGACAGTTTGCTGAAAAAATGAGTAATGTTGTTAAACCAAAGTTGTGCAATTGCGGCACAGTTCTTTTAACCCACCAGGCTGGTTGAAAGCGTAGCGGAGATTCCTCTGTCTTTTGCAATCTGAAGGAATGTTGCGCCATTACTTTCTGTACCCTTCCTGATAATAGTACTGGCCGGGTAATCGCGTCCCAGCAGTGAGTATTTTTGTACGCCGTAAGCATGGTAAGGCAATAAATCAATACCCTGAAAGGATGTCTTTCCGGCAGTAAGATTGCTGATAAGCTGGAGCATATTATTTATTTCATGTGATGAATCGTTAACGCCGGGAATCACTGGGATCCTCAGGCGCACTGGAGTATTCAACGTCAGTAATTTTTCAAGATTGCGTAAAATACGGATATTACTGACCCCGGTAAATCGTTGATGAAGTGTGTCATCCGCCAGCTTGAGATCATAGAGCACCAGATCAGCCACCGTGCTGACTTTATCAACCGCTGACCAGGGGGCGAACCCTGCCGTTTCCACCGCGGTATGGATACCCTCCCGGCGTAAGTTTTGTAGTACCTGGACTGCAAAATCCGGTTGAAGCATCACTTCACCGCCGCTGAGCGTAACGCCTCCTCCTGATAACTGATAATAAGCCACATCTTTTACAACCTCTTGATGTACCTCATCAGCTGACATCTGGCGCCCGACAATCTTAAGTGCCTGGGATGGGCAAGCGTCTTCACAAAGACGGCAGCCATCACACGACATACTGGGATCAATAACGTGACGCTTATTACTCCACTGATGAATGCCGTTCTGGCAGGCATCAACGCAGGCCCCGCAGTGCTGGCAACTACTGGTACGCCACAGCACGTCATTATCCTGTCGCAGCCCTTCGGGATTCGCGCACCAAATACAGCTCATCTGACATCCTTTAAGGAATACGACGCTGCGAATACCCGGGCCATCATGTAACGAGAAGCGCTGAATATTAAAGACGCGGCCTGTTAGCGGCTCAGCATTCATGTTGAACGGTTCGGCTAATGATTTCATCCTGCACCTCACGGCTGAGTTCAACAAAAAATGCGCTGTATCCGGCCACACGAATCATCAAATTCGGATACTCCTCCGGGCGTGCCTGCGCACGCTTCAGCTCTTCATTATCGACGTAGCTAAACTGCATTTGCCCATTACCAAGCATACTGGCGGTGCGAAGCAGGTTAATCAGCTGATTAATGCCTTCATCGCTTTCCAACATACCGTGCATTAGTTTGAGGTTATGCACCATGCCGATTTCCATCTCTTCAACGTTTATCCTGCTCACTGAGTTAATCACTGCCGTCGGGCCGTTGATATCGGTTTGCTGCGATGGACTTATCCCGTCGGCCAGAGGTTTATGAGCCAGTCTGCCGCCAGGCAACGCACCGGTTGCCAGTCCGAACGGCGTATTATTTGAAATAGATAGCGTGCCGTGCGTGAAGCGGCCATAAAGCATGTGATAGCGGCGATGCTCTTGCTCAGTGTAATGAATAAGGGAACGCGCCAGTTCGTCAACTTCTGCAATATCATTGCCGTATTTCGGTGCTCGCAGGCAGTGCTGGCGAAGCGCTTCATGCCCAACAAAATTGGCTTTCAACGCTTCATCCAGCTCAGTCAGAGTGACCTGCTCTTGCTCATACACCACTTTTTTAATGGCCATCAACCCGTTCGCTAAATCAGCCAGACCTGTCCAGATAAGCCCGGGGCCGTTGTTTAACCACGCTCCGCCCGCGGTAACATCGCGTCCCTTTTCCAGGCATCCCTCAATCAGGCAGGAAATAAGCGGTTTTGGGGCATACTGTCTGTGCAGCTTCTGAATGATGAGTGTGGCTTGGGCCGCTTTAGCCGTAATAGCCGCCAGTTGCTGTTTTACTGCCGCTTCAAAATCGTTGTAAGTGGTCATCTCTGTCAGTTCGCCGGTCTGCGGACCGATACGCTCACCTTGCGGCCCATAACCATTACTAAACGCCAGTTCCAGCGGCCGAGTAAACGTGGTATAGCCTACAGATGTCCATTGATACATTTTCCCGGACTTTTGAGGCTCAACACAGCCCATCAGGCAATAATCACGGGCATCTTCATAATCAAATCCCTTGCGCAGCATCATTTTGATATGCGCGTCATCGAAATGGCAGGCCGGAAAACCTGTTCCCCCGCGGATAACTTCCACAATTTCGCGCAGATAGTGCCACGGTGACTGGTTATGTATCCTTACAGCCAGGCTGGGTTGATAAATTTTCAACTTGCGTGAGCAGGCCATAATCATCATTGTCAGCGGATTGGTGGCATCGCCGCCCTCACGTTTTTGCCCGCCAACAACCATATTGATAAATGGTTGATACCCAGCGAAATATTTTGCTGTAGACTCACTACAAATCCACAAACTCTCTGCCATTTTAATCATCCAGCAACACAGTAACTCTTCTGCCTGGGCATGAGTCAATGTCCCTTCTGCCAGGTCACGCTCCAGTAATGGCCAGAGATACTGATCGACGCGTCCCAGTGAAATACCGGTCTGGTTTTCTTCAAGACAAAACAGAGACTGTACAAACCACAGGGACTGAAGCGCCTCATAAAAATTACGCGGCGCGTGTTCCGGTACACGGCGACAAATGTCAGCGAGACGGTTCAACTCTACTCTGCGTTGAGGATCGGTTTGTTCAGCAGCCAGTTGTGCGGCGTAGTCGCTGTAACGATGGGCGTAATGGATCACCGCATCGCAGGTCTCTTTCATTGCCAGATAGAATTGGTGGCGTTCCATATCTTCTGCGCAGGTTAAACTTAGCTGTTCAATTGCGTGAATAGCCCTGTCACGTAAACCGCCCATACCTTCTGTCAGTAATAACGTGTCGTAACCCGGACAGGTATCACCACCGCCATTCTGGGTTTTAATGGTCACGTCGCAGACGCCGTACTCATTGCACCATTCCCAGAGGCCTGCATGACGGAGTTGCGTTTCTGCGATTTCATCCAGCGAGCGACCGCGCCAAAAAGGGAAGATTTCTTCTCTGAGAATACGCTTTGCGCTGTCACTTATCTGATAGGGATCCTGTTTACGCTCTTTTACGGTATCCAGTTCTTCAGCCACCCAGCGCCAGCTGAGCTCTGGTGATACTTCTCCACCGCGCGGACCGCCTGCCGGGTGGCTGATAATAAGCTCATTCTCGGCAATCCATAAAGGTGCCTGTTCGCAGGCGCGCCGAAAGGCCAGTGCCCGTAACATAATCAGATCCAGCCCGGGGTTGTTTTTATAGACTTCTGTAACCGCCTGTGCCCTTGAAACAGAGATAAACGGCTTTGCGCTGAAATATTGGACTTTCAGGGCGTCAATACGATCGGTAAGTTGCTTTTCCATTTAATAACTCCTTTTATGCAAATCCCATCAGCAGCGTGCCACTCAGGATCAGTGCAATACCTGCTTTTTCAAATATGCTGGTATGCATGTCGTAATAAATACTACTTATCACAGTAATTAATACTGTGCCCATACCACACCAGATTGCGTAAGCGATACCTGGTGTCATTAATTTCATTGCCTGCCCCAGGGCATAAAAACAGACTACGTAACTTAACGCACAAAATATGGTTGGGACGAGTCTCTGAAAATGTCGGGTTTTGGGTAGCATGGCAGTGCCAAAAACCTCAGTAAGAATGGCAATAAATAACCACGTTGTACTCATGAGTATTATTTGAATCATGTGTTTTCCATCGTTTTATATTTTGCGGAAAAATTAATAACAATAACTCCGGCAACGATTAACCACATGCCCAGTAAGTGGCCCCCACTTATTGAATGGCCGAAATTTAACATGCCAATTATATTTACTGCGACGATACCCACACCAGACCAGATCGCATAAGCAACGCCAAGGTGCATTCTGCGAAACACATAAGTTAGAATATAATAGCAAAGCCCATATCCTATTATGGCTAAAACAGAAGGAAGGATGCGGGTAAATCCTTCAGAAAGGACTAGCATAGTTGTTGCAAATATTTCGAACAAAATAGCCAGCGCAAGTTTCATGTATGTCTTTCTTAACGTCATATTAACTTTCCTGATTAATGAGCCTGGTTACAGGTCGGATTGGATGACTGATATGAAACAGTATTTTTATTTTTCTAGCCATATAATTCATAAAAATTGACTATTATAGTTTTTTATTCTTTGATTATTTGATTGTGAAGGGTTAAATTTCAATTTTTAATGGTGTGGGACGAGTCCCTCTCAGCATTGCTTTTATGCCTGATATCATTTTCAGAAGTGCAGGCTAAATAATGATGTTGATGTGATTTAACCTTTGAGATTAATGTCTGTCCAGGCTGCTCAAAGAGCGTGGCTGAATGCTCAGAGTGCATATACGGCTCAGTTATGGGGGGGGGCGGCGAAGGGTTTTGGAGCCATAACCCGCCAGTAGTATGGCTTAATAAGAAATTATTAATTATTTTTTTTGTGTGTGATATGAATTTTGCCGATGTTGTATGGGTTTATCTATAAACCTGCAACTTATCCTTCTTCAGTGAGTATCGAAACAATGATCATAAAGTTAGATGGTTAATAAAACACCGGTTAATGAGTCGATTTTCTTTATCTTTAATAGGTGAAATTCAAATATCAATGCCACACCCTAATTTACCATTGAGGTGTGGCTGGTGAAGTTTGTATCAAATTACTCTTTCATTTCGTGGTTGCTCTTTTTATCGTTATGGAATAACGATAATACCCGTCAGGATGTGGAAACGAGGCTTTAGAGGCATAAACATCATTAGCTGACATACCATGAAGCATTATTTATACATCATGCAGCTGAAGTTGATTCTCTAAACGCCGATCGCGCAGGGTTGCATAAATAAAAGTAATCACAAACAGCAGGGAAAATAATACGACGATGGTGGGAGCCGGTGCGCTGTCGATGAAAAATGACAGATACACCCCCATAAATGAGGTAATGACCGACATCACCACCGCCAGCCACAAGGCGTGAGAAAATTTTCGCGTCATTAAAATCGCGATGGCGCCGGGCGCAATCAGTAAAGAAATCGACAAAATAATCCCAACTGATTTTAGCGTGGCGACAATCGTCAGGGCGATCATGCACAACAGGCCGTAGTGCAGCAGGGCGGTGTTAAGCCCACTGGCCTTGGCCTGATGTGGGTCGAACGCATGCAGCAGCAGATCTTTCCACTTCAGCCCGATGATAAGCGCGATCCCCAAAGCAATCGCCGTTGTTTGCACGATATCGCTCAGTGATATGCCGAGCATATCGCCGAACAGAATATGATCCAGATGCACTTCCGACTGAATGGAAACATACAGCACCAGTCCCGCACCAAACATCCCGGAGAAAACAATGCCCATGATGGTGTCGCGCTTAATGCGGCTGTTATCGTCGAGGTATCCGGTTGCTATCGCGCAGAACAATCCAGCGATAAATGCGCCAATTGCCAGCGGGATGCCTGCGATATACGCCAGAACGATCCCTGGAAAAACCGCATGGCTCATGGCATCACCCATCAACGCCCAACCCTTGAGCACCAAAAAAACCGATAGCAACGCGCAGGGGATAGCCACAATAGTGGAGATGATCAGCGCATTGACCATAAAGCTGAACTGAAAGGGTTCCAGCAGCGTTGTTAAGATCATACCAGCTCCTTATTGACCTGGCGGGCGCGGCGGCGATTCGCCAGCAGACCGTGTTTGGGGGCGAAGACAAACGCCAGCAGGAACAGCAGCGTTTGCAGTACGACGATAATTCCGCCGGTTGCACCATCCAGCCAGTAGCTCAGCCAGGCGCCGAAAAAGCTGGTCAGGCTACCGATAGCCACGGCGATCGCCAGCAGGCGAGGAAAACGATCGGTCAACAGCCAGGCTGTGGCGCCGGGAGTGACTACCAGGCAAATCACCAGAAAGGCGCCGACGGTTTGCAGGGCGGCTACCGTTGAAACGGAGAGCAGGGTAAAAAACAGCAGCTTCAGCCGACCTGGATTCAGACCGATAGACCGGGCGTGGTTTTCATCAAAAAAGACCACCATCAAATCTTTCCACTTCAATAGCAGGATGGTCAGCGATACCACGCCGATGATCGCCAGTTGCAGAATATCTTCCGGCGCAATTGCCAGGATATTACCGAGAATAATGGTCTGGATGTTCACCGACATCGGATTGAGCGACACCATAAAAAGCCCGATACCGAAAAAAGACGAAAAAATCAGCCCGATAATCGCATCTTCCTTCAGGCGTGAACGTTGATTGAGAAACAGCATGCTGCCCGCAGCCAGTCCACCGGAAAGAAATGCACCCAGCGCGAAGGGAAGCCCTAGCATATAGGCTCCGGCCACGCCCGGCACGATAGAGTGCGATAGCGCATCGCCAATCAGCGACCAGCCTTTAAGCATCAGATAGCAGGAGAGAAACGCGCACAGGCCACCGACCATCGCCGAGACCCACATGGCGTTGAGCATATACTGGTAACCAAACGGCTCTGTCAGCCAGTTCATGATTATTCCCCCTCGCTTGCCGGGCGTCGCGAAATAAACGGACGTTCATCATCGGTAATCACGTGTTGTTCGCCGCCGCTCAGGGCAACGTGACGCAGAACGCCGCTAAATGCCTGTTCAAGGTTCTCGGTGGTAAAGGTGGTTTCGGTTGGGCCGCTTGCCAGCACGGTGCCTTTAATCATTACCGTGTAATCACAAAACTCGGTGACCGAGCCCAGGTTATGGGTGGAGACCAGCATCGTCCGGCCCTCATCACGCAATTCGCGCAGCAGGTCGATGATACGCGCCTCGGTTTTTACATCCACACCGGTGAAGGGTTCATCCAGTAAAATAACCTGGCCGTCCTGGGCGATGGCGCGCGCCAGAAAGACGCGTTTTTTCTGCCCACCAGAGAGTTCACCAATCTGGCGGTGGCGATAGTCCAGCATGTCAACCCGCGCCAGCGCCGCATCCACGCAGTCGTGGTCGATCTGTTTTGGCCGACGCAACCAGCCCATATGGCCAAAGCGTCCCATCATCACCACATCTTCCACCAGTACCGGAAACGACCAGTCCACCTCTTCTGACTGGGGGACATAGGCGATCAGATTCTGTTTGAGCGCCTTATTCACCGGTTGCTGCAGAATAGATATTTCCCCCTTCGCCAGACGGACAAACCCCATCAGCGCTTTAAATAGCGTTGATTTCCCCGAACCGTTGACGCCGACCAGGGCGGCAATTGAGCCGCCCGGAACCTGAAAAGTGGCGTCCCGCAGTGCGGTGTGCCCGTTGCGATACGTCACCGTAACCTGATTCACGGTAATCGCAGATTGACTCATTTTTGGCTCCTTAACCCGTCGTTGATGCCGCTGACGATGGTTTCTGTCGTCACGCGCAGTAAATCCAGATAGGTCGGTACCGGACCGTCGGCAGCACTGAGCGAATCAACATACAGCACGCCGCCGTAATGTGCGCCAGACTCACGGGCGACCTGACGCGCAGGCTTGTCGGACACGGTGCTTTCGCTAAATACGGTGGGGATATGATGCTCCCTGATCGCGTCGATCACTTTACGTACCTGTTTGGGCGTACCTTGCTGATCGGCATTGATCGGCCACAGATACAGCTCTTTCAGGCCGTTATCACGCGCGAGATAAGAGAATGCGCCTTCGCTGGTGACCAGCCAGCGTTTATCGGCGGGGAGCTTTGCCAGTTCAGCACGCAGCGGCGCCAGGGTCTGCTGGATTTTTGCTTTATAATTCTCCGCATTTTTCTGGTAGGTGGCGGCATTGTCTGGATCGTATTTCATCAGCGCATCGCGAATGTTATCCACGTAGATGAGTGCGTTCTCCGCTGACATCCAGGCATGTGGGTTCGGTTTGCCGTTGTACGGCCCTTCGCTGATACCCATTGGTTGTACGCCATTTGAGACCATCACTTCCGGTACGCCGGACAGATGTTGGTAGAAGCGGGTAAACCACAGCTCCAGATTGAGGCCGTTGGAGAGGATCAGTTGTGCACCCTGTGCGCGTTTAATATCCCCTGGTGTGGGCTGATATTCGTGAATTTCTGCGCCGGGTTTGGTGATGGAACTGACCTCTGTTGCGTCGCCAGCCACGTTGCTCGCCATATCGGCAATCACCGTAAAGGTGGTTATTACCTTAAATTTATCTTTCGCCCAGGCAGGAGACAGCGTCAGCGCCGTGATTACGCTGGCAAGGAGAAACGATTTCAGATGGGGCAGATGCGGCATAGTATCCCTCACAACAAAATGGTTAATTTATCATCGAATATAGCCTTTGCTATGTTATATAGCACATGGCATAAATAAATGAAAATAATTCTTATTTGCATGGGGTGAGGATGTATCACCTTCAGGTAATAGTGCTGCGTATTTTTAAGGTGTATTATTTATGCAACTTAGCTATGGAGGCATCATGTCCGGCAAACGTATTGCTCGTGAAAAAATGACGATCCAAAAGATGATCTCGCTGTACGAAAGCCAGTGTCCGGAAGCTTCAGACGAGCCAGGGCATTACGATACGTTGTTTGCTTATGCGCAAAAGCGCCTCGATAAGTGCGTATTTGGTGAGGAAAAACCGGCCTGTAAGCAGTGTCCGGTGCACTGCTATCAATCTGCCAAACGCGAAGAGATGAAGCAAATTATGCGTTGGGCCGGGCCGAGAATGCTCTGGCGTCACCCGGTTCTGACCGTTCGCCATCTGATTGATGACAAGCGTCCTGTCCCGGAATTACCTGAGAAATATCAGCGCAAGAAGTAATCTGGTTATTTTGTGCCGGATGGCGGCGATGCCTTATCCGGCCAGCAAGCTCACCTGTGCGTAGGCCCGATAAGCGTAGCGCCATCGGGCAATCTTGCCATGCGATGATGAATGGATATTACGCTTTGGTGGCAATCAGAATGGCTGAGGCTTTGATCAGCGCAATAACGCGGCTTCCCTGGCTCAGTTTCATCTCTTGCTGACTTTCGTTCGTCACGACCGCGACAATGTCAAAACCGGCATCAGTTTCGATGTGTACGGTGGCGTTAACGGCGCCTTCGGTTACCTGTGAAACGCTACCGGCAAATTGGTTACGGGCAGTGAATTTCAGGCCACAGTCTTCAGTCGCCAGCGTCACCCACGGCGCTTTGATCAGCGCAATGGCTTCTTTTCCTTTCGCCAGACCCAGTGCCTGCTGACTGCTATGGGTCACAATTGCGACCAGTTTTGCGCCGCCAGCCAGCGTCAGTTCAACTTCATCATTTACTGCGCCAGTGGCAACTGCACTGACTGTACCGGTTAATTGATTACGTGCTGATACCGCCATACTGCCTCCTTTCGTTGAGTTATCACCCAGTATAGTCTCACTGGCTAAACCAGCGCATCCTTATCGATGCCCAATCGCTTCATGCGCGAGAGTAACGTGGTGCGCTTCAGTCCCAGGCGCTGCGCCGCGCCTTTAGGACCGGCAACCACGCCGTTGGTCTCTTTCAGAACGCGCATGATCAACTGGTATTCGTCCTCGCCATCCTGCGCAACTTCGGTGGCTACCGGTGGTGCAGACGGCGTCAACGCGGCAATATCCGGCAGGGACAGCTGCAGCACGTTTCCTCGGGTAAGCAGAACTGCGCGCTCCACCACGTTTTCCAGTTCGCGCACGTTGCCCGGCCACTCCATGCTGCTCAACGTACGCAGCGCCTCGGCGGGAATGCTGTCGATATTGCGCCCCATCCGACGAGCAATTTTAAAGGTGAAAGCTTTAACCAGCAGCGGAATATCTTCCGGGCGCTCGCGCAGTGGCGGCAGATGGATCGGGAAGACGTTCAGTCGATAGTAGAGATCGTTACGAAACTCGCGATCGGCGACCATCTTTTTCAGATCGCGGTTAGTGGCGGCGATCAAGCGAACGTCGGTCTGGATCAGTTTATTGCTGCCCAGACGTTCAAACTCCTGCTCTTGCAGTACGCGCAGCAGTTTGGGCTGAAGCTCCAGCGGCATGTCACCGACTTCATCGAGGAACAGCGAGCTTTTATCCGCCAGCTCGAAACGACCAATCCGCTGCGTGCTGGCACCGGTAAACGCGCCGCGCTCGTGACCAAACAGATCGCTTTCCAGTAATCCGGCAGGCATTGCCGCGCAGTTCATTTTCACCATCCGGCGGGCGTTACGTCCACTCAGGTTGTGGATTGCGCGTGCGATCAGCTCCTTACCGGTTCCGGTCTCGCCGAGAATCAGGACGGTGCTGTCGCTTTGCGCCACCATTTCGACCTGCTTGAGCACGCTGTACATGGCTTCGCTGCGGCCAATGATTTCACCGAACTCGCTCTCCACGTTGTTGAGTTGTTCTGTCAGCGCCAGGTTTTCATCGACCAGGCGCTCTTTCAGACGGTGAATTTCCTGATAGGCGAGGGCGTTATCCACGGCGATCGCCACGCGTTCGGCGATTTGGCGCAACAGTTTCAGATTGGCAGTGGTGAACACTTTCTCTTCGCACTGCGCTAACTTAAGGACGCCGAGCATAGTATTGCCGGACATCAGCGGCAGCAGGCACAGAGTCTGTAGGTGGTTGCCCCAGGTTTCGAACAGCATCCGTTCGTAAGGGGCGAGCGTATCGCGTTCGCTCAGATTAATCAGCAGCATCTCTTTGCTTTTGAAAACGCGTTCAGAAAGCGTACCCGCTTCATCCACTTCACTTTGTTCGTGCGCCGGATGATGTTCATCCAGATAGTGGGTGGAATAAATGCTGAGCTTGTTTTTGTGATCGCTGCGTAACACGATGCTGATGGCATCAATGTCGAAATAGTGGTGGATCTCTTTGGCGACTTCGCTGACCAGTTCGTCAATGTCCAGACGGGAGAGCACCGCATTGGTGATGGCGACCAGGATGCGAAAGTTATCACGCTCGCGACACAGCAGATCGTAATCGACGTTGTTGCTGACCCTGCTTTGAATTTGTTCAGCAACGACGCCGACTATCTGGGTGAAGGTCTGCAGCCGGTTGTACTCTTTTTCACTCCACGGACGATCTTCGTTACGGATGAATTCACAGCCGCCAAAGATACGCCCATCCGCCGCCAGCGGCAGTAGGCAGTAGTGGCCAAATTCAGAATACAATCCGCCAGAGGCCAGCTGTGGCCAGGTTTCAGTAAACTCGTGATAGTTGCAGTGCAGCGCATCGGGACGAGACAAAATACGGCGTACCGGGCCATGGGCCAGTACCGTTTCGTCTTCATAATCGATGGGTTTACCATTTTCACGCGCCGCAAAATAACGCGCACGCTGCGTTTGTGCCTGCCATAAGACAATAGCCGCACAGTCGGCCAGCGCTGAACGCTTGACCAGCTGCGAAAGCGCCTCGCTGAGAGACGGGAGATCGGGCTGCTGTAATAATGTACGAGTAATATCGAACAGGCCTTGCTGCCCGAGGTCACTCATCGGTGTATACGACATATTGCTTTTCCAGGAAAAGCACCGCAGAACGGTGCGAAAACGGTAAATGAATTATAGGTATTAGTCGTAAATTATTGCCGGATAGCTGACCGCGAACTCGCTGGTCACGCAATCCGTAGGCCTGATAAGCAAAGCGCCATCAGGCGATAATGCAGCGTTAATGCCGGATGTCGACGCAAATGCGTCTTATCCGGCCTACAGTATGCTGCCAACTGGCTGCTAGCATATACGAGGTAAGGGTTCGGCGTGTGGTAAATCGAGAGTTCGTTTCACGCCGTAAAGTCCGGCCAGACGCACACCTTTGCGTTCTACCACTTCGCCAATCATTGCGGCATCGCGTCCTAACGGATGCGCGCGCAGTGCGGCAAGCGCCGTTTCAGCAGCCTGACGCTCAACGGCAATCACCAGCTTACCTTCGTTAGCAAAGTTGAGCGCATCCAGACCCAGCAGTTCGCAAACGCCACGCACCGCGGGCTTCACGGGCAGGGCCGCTTCAGACAGCTCAATGCCAAACCCGCATGATGCGGCAAATTCATGCGTTACCGCATTCACGCCGCCACGGGTCGCGTCACGCAGCGCCTTCACGCCGGGGATATCACGTAGCGTCTGGATAAGCGGCGTCAATACCGCGCAGTCGCTGACCAGTTCGCCATCAAGCCCCAGCTGTTCACGCAGGTTAAGGATAGTTGCGCCATGATCGCCAAGCGTACCGCTGACCAGCAGCACATCGCCCACGCTCAGGGTCTGTGCGCCCCAGTGAATGTTGGCGGGGATCGCGCCCATTCCAGCGGTGTTGATAAACAGCTTGTCCGCCGCGCCGCGCTGTACAACCTTGGTGTCGCCGGTGACGATGGCAATTCCCGCTTCGCGCGCGGTTGCCGCCATGCTGTTAACGACGGTTTTCAGCGTCTCCATTGGCAAACCTTCTTCGAGGATAAAACCGCAGGAGAGATAGCGCGGGATCGCGCCGCTGACCGCCACGTCGTTAGCTGTACCACAGATAGCCAGCTTGCCGATATTACCGCCTGGGAAGAACAATGGGTCGATAACATAGCTGTCGGTTGAAAACGCCAGACGGTCGCCTTCTGCGACCAGTTGTGCCAGTTCCAGACGTGCCTGATCTTCCTGTTCCGCCAGCCACGGATTCGCAAATGCCTCCATAAACAGACTGTTGATCAACTGCTGCATAGCCTGACCGCCGCTACCGTGGGCGAGTTGTACGCTGTTCATGCTTCACACTCCTGCTGACGATACTGATACCAGGCGGCACATGCGCCTTCGGAGGAGACCATCAGGGCGCCAAATGCGGTCTCCGGGTTACAGGTTTTGCCAAATAGCGGGCACTGATGCGGTTTGCATCTGCCGGTCAATACCTCTCCGCAACGCGCACGCGGATCGTCATACACCTGCTGCGGCGCTGGCTGGAAATGCGCTTCGGCGTCAAAACGCTGATAGTCAGGCGTCAGGTGAACGCCGGAAGATTCAATGACGCCCAGACCGCGCCATTCGCTGTCGCCATTGACGCAGAACACGTCGGCGATCGCCTGCTGCGCTAGCGCGTTACCGGCGTCGGGTACCACGCGGCGATACTGATTTTCTACCTGGCTGTGCGCGGCAATTTTCTGCTCAATCAACATCACCACGCCCTGCAGGAGATCGAGCGGTTCGAAACCGGCGACCACCAGTGGGCGATGGAAATCTGAGGCAATGAAATTATAGGCGTCAGTGCCAATCACCATACTGACGTGACCCGGCGCCAAAAAGGCGTCGATACCGTTGTCCGGCTGTTCCAGCAGGCTGCGCAGCGTTGGGATCAAGGTGATGTGCTGGCAGAAAAAGTAAAAGTTCTGCACATCGCGCTGTTTGGCCTGCTGCAGAGTGATGGCGGTGGTTGGCATGGTGGTTTCAAAACCCAGGCCAAAGAACACCACCTTACGCGTTGGGTTTTCCTGCGCCAGCTTCAGCGCATCCATCGGTGAATAGACGATACGGACATCCGCGCCGCGCGCTTTGGCTTGTAGCAGGGAACCTTGTTTACCCGGGACGCGCATCGCATCGCCAAAGGTGCAGAAAATTACTTCCGGATGGCTGGCAATTTCTACACAGCTGTCGATTCTGCCCATTGGCAGCACACAAACCGGGCAGCCTGGACCATGAATAAACTCGACGTTTTCAGGCAGTAACTGATCGAGACCGAACTTGAAGATTGCGTGGGTATGACCCCCACAAACTTCCATGATGCGCAGCGGGCGTTCAGCTGTGTAGGGGAGGAGTGCAGCACGTTCACACAGGTGCTCTATCAACTGCATCACCTGTTCTGGTGCGCGGTATTCGTCAACAAAACGCATTATTTTTCCTCGCCATACAGCAACGCGCCGACATCCGGCTCAACGTCAAACATGTTTTGTAGCGCATCGAGCGTGTCGCGCGCTTCTGCTTCATTAATGATGCTCATGGCAAAGCCGACGTGAACCAGTACCCACTGGCCCAAACGGGGTTGACCATGCTCATCGCAGCTACCGACCAGCGTTAGATCGACGTCGCGCTGAATACCGCAAACGTCGACTTTAGCCTGGTTGCCGTCAATGGTGCGGATTTGACCCGGAACACCTATGCACATCGCTGCGTCTCCAGCCAGGAGAGCCATTGGTCCATCCCTTCGCCGCTGGTGGCGGAAATCAGGATGATCTCAATTTCCGGGTTTACTTCCCGGGCGCTGGCGATGCACTTATCTACGTCAAAGTTGAGGTACGGTAGCAGATCCACTTTGTTGAGCAGCATCAGCGAGGCGGCGGCAAACATATGTGGGTATTTCAGTGGTTTGTCTTCGCCCTCGGTGACGGAAAGCACGGCGACTTTATGGCGTTCACCGAGGTCGAAACTGGCCGGGCAAACCAGGTTGCCGACGTTTTCAATGAACAAAATACCGTTGTCTTCAAGCGGCAAACGCGGCGCGGCGTCAGCAATCATTTGCGCGTCGAGGTGGCAACCTTTGCCGGTGTTGACCTGGATGGCGGGCGTGCCCGTAGCGCGAATACGTGCGGCATCGTTAACCGTTTGCTGGTCGCCTTCAATGACGGCACATGGCACGCTGTCTTTGAGCTTCATCAGCGTTTCGGTCAGCAGCGTGGTTTTACCGGAACCCGGGCTTGAGACAAGGTTCAGTACCAGATGCTGACGGGCGGCAAAGCGGGCGCGGTTGCGTTCGGCCAGACGGTTGTTTTTATCCAGTACGTCAATTTCCACTTCCAGCATGCGGCGCTGGCTCATGCCTGGCGCGTGGGTGCCTGCTTCACCGTGACCGTAGTGCAAGTCGCCTTCTTCGGTCTGGCTCGGCGTGAAACTGGAGGTTTTCACACCGGTAATATTCAGTGCCGGGCGAGCCGCCGGGGCAAATGGCGCGCTGCGAAACGCCGAGTGGGGGTTATGTTCATCACCCTCTATATATAGGTTGCCTTCAGCGCAACCACATGTCGTACACATCGCTCACTCCTGATCTTTATCTTGCGGTATATCTGTTGCCGGATGGCGGCTTCGCCTTATCCGGCCTACAACTCAGACCATTCCTGTAGGCTGGATAAGACGCTTACGCGTCGCCATCCGGCGTTGGATTATTATCAATTTCAATTCGTCGAATCTGTAGGCCGTCATCGGCCACGATCCTCAGCATATCGCTATGACATTGCGGACAACGGCGCACACGTTGCGTCAGTAAGGTGACGTATTGCTGACAAGATTCGCACCAACATTCGGCTTCTTGTTCTTCGAGGTGGAGTTTACAACCTTCTGCAAGGGTGCCACGGCATACCAGATCAAAACAAAAGGCGAGAGCGCTGGTTTCTACGCAAGAAAATGCGCCAATTTTGAGCCAGACCCCAGTTACCCGCTTTGCGCCGTGTTGGGTGGCCTGTTGTTCAATCAATTCCAGTGCCCGTTGGCAGAGGGTTATTTCGTGCATATCGCCTCCTAAGATGTCGCCGTTTTAAAAGCAATAAACATGCCAGGTTGAATTTTCACGTTCGTGACAATGTCGACGATGACGAAATGACATGTCGTCACCGCACTGTGAATTCATAACCATATGAAAATAAATGATTTTAATTTTGGCATGAAATGTGCTTAAGGCTGTTCATCTCTGCTAAACGGGTAACCTGACATGACTATTTGGGAAATAAGCGAAAAAGCCGATTACATCGCTGAACGGCATCGTCGCCTACAGGACCAGTGGCGTATTTACTGTAACTCGCTGGTTCAGGGGATCACCCTGTCGAAAGCGCGTTTGCATCATGCAATGAGCTGTGCACCGGACAAAGATCTCTGCTTCGTCCTTTTTGAACACTTCACTATCTACGTCACGCTGGCAGATGGCTTCAATAGCCATACCATCGAGTACTACGTTGAAACGAAAGACGGTGATGATAAGCAACTGATTGCACAGGCACAGTTGACCCTCGACGGTAAAGTCGATGAGCGCATCAGCAACCGCGATCGTGAACAGGTGCTGGAGCACTACCTCGAAAAAATCGCCACCGTCTACGACAGCCTGTACACCGCGGTTGAGAACAATATGCCGGTGAATTTAAGCCAGCTGGTTGAGGGACAAAGCCCGGCTTAAGCCTCGGGTGCCGCCCACTTTTGTCATGATGCGTTTTCATTCTGCGTCACGACAGTTTAGGGAATGGGCATGTCGAAAAATGTCGAAATGACATTTCGCAGACATGTTTTCGTCAAAAATGACTATCACCTGAGGAATGCCTGGTGAATCGTTTTGTAATTGCTGACTCCACTCTTTGTATCGGCTGCCACACCTGTGAAGCCGCCTGCTCAGAGACACATCGCCAGCATGGCCTGCAGTCAATGCCGCGCCTGAAAGTGATGTTAAATGAAAAAGAATCCGCGCCGCAGCTTTGCCACCAGTGCGAAGATGCGCCTTGCGCCACCGTTTGTCCGGTTAATGCGATTAATCGTGTTGACGGTGCCGTGCAGCTGAATGAAAGCCTGTGCGTCAGTTGTAAATTGTGCGGGATTGCCTGTCCATTCGGTGCAATTGAGTTTTCCGGTAGCCGTCCGCTGCATATCCCGGCAAACGCCAACACGCCAAAAGCGCCTCCGGCTCCGCCAGCGCCTGCTCGCGTGAGCACGCTGCTGGACTGGGTTCCGGGCGTTCGCGCCATCGCGGTGAAATGCGATCTGTGCAGTTTTGACGAACAAGGTCCGGCCTGCGTGCGCATGTGCCCAACCAAAGCCCTGCACCTGGTAAGCAACATGGATATCGCCCGCGCCAGCAAACGTAAGCGTGAGCTGACTTTCAACACCGATTTCGGCGATCTCACCTTGTTTCAGCAGGCTCAGAGTGGGGATGCAAAATGAGCGCAATTTCACTAATTAACAGCGGCGTGGCCTGGTTTACAGCGGCGGCGGTTCTGGCATTTCTGTTTTCGTTTCATAAATCGTTGAGCGGTTGGATTGCCGGGGTTGGCGGCGCGGTCGGCAGCCTGTGTACGGCGGCTGCGGGTTTTAGCGTGCTGATTAATGGGCTGGCGGTAAGTGGTGTGATGCCGTTTATTGGTCACAGTCTGCAAATGACGCCGCTGAACGCTATCTGGCTGATTACGCTGGGTCTGTGCGGCCTGTTTGTCAGCCTGTACAACATTGACTGGCATCGTCACCCGCTGGTTTTAGCTAACGGCCTGCTGGTCAATCTGCTGATGGCCGCGGCGGTATGTGCGGTGGTAGCCAGCAACCTCGGGACGCTGGTGGTGATGGCGGAAATCATGGCGCTGTGTGCCGTGTTTCTCACCGGCTGCAGCAAAGAGGGCAAACTGTGGTTTGCACTAGGGCGTATCGGTACGCTGCTGTTGGCGATTGCCTGCTACCTGGTGTGGCAACGCTACGGCACCCTGGAGCTGCGTCTGCTTGACCTGCGTACTCAGGAGTTGCCGCTCGGCGCTGACATCTGGCTGCTGGGCATGGCGGGTTTTGGCCTGCTGGCCGGAATTATTCCGCTGCACGGATGGGTGCCGCAGGCACACGCCAACGCCAGCGCACCGGCTGCGGCGCTGTTCTCTACCGTCGTCATGAAGGTGGGTCTGCTGGGTATTCTGTCGCTGTCGCTGCTGGGCGGTAACGCGCCGCTGTGGTGGGGCATAACGCTGCTGGTACTGGGCATGATCACCGCGTTTGTCGGCGGTCTGTATGCGCTGATGGAGCACAACATCCAGCGTCTGCTGGCGTACCACACCCTGGAAAACATCGGCATTATTCTGCTGGGTCTGGGGGCTGGCGTAACCGGAATTTCCCTGAATCAACCTGCGCTGATTGCGCTGGGTTTAACCGGTGGGCTGTACCATCTGGTCAACCACAGCCTGTTCAAAAGCGTTCTGTTTCTGGGCGCAGGCAGCATCTGGTTCCGTACCGGTCATCGCGATATCGAAAAACTGGGCGGGATCGGTAAACGCATGCCGGTGATTTCTCTGGCGATGCTGGTTGGCCTGATGGCGATGGCCGCGCTGCCGCCGCTGAACGGTTTTGCCGGTGAGTGGGTTATCTATCAATCCTTCTTCAAACTGGGTAACAGCGGCGCGTTTGTCGGTCGTCTGTTAGGGCCGTTGCTGGCGGTTGGGCTGGCAATTACCGGCGCGCTGGCGGTGATGTGTATGGCGAAAGTCTATGGCGTTACGTTCCTTGGCGCGCCGCGTACGAAGGAAGCTGAGAATGCCTGCTGCGCACCAATCCTGATGGGCGTGAGCGTCGTTGCGCTGGCGATCTGCTGTGTGATTGGCGGTGTTGCTGCGCCGTGGCTGCTGCCGATGATTTCCTCTGCCGTTCCGCTGCCGCTGGAAACCGCGAACACCACCGTTTCTCAGCCGATGATCACGCTGCTGCTGATCGCGTGTCCGCTGCTGCCGTTCATCATCATGGCTATTTTCAAAGGCAACCGTCTGCCGTCGCGTTCACGCGGTGCGGCATGGGTTTGTGGTTACGATCACGAGCAGTCAATGGTCATTACCGCGCACGGTTTTGCCATGCCGGTGAAAGAGGCCTTTGCACCGGTACTCAAACTGCGTAAATGGCTGAATCCGGTATCACTGGTTCCGGGCTGGCAGAATGCGGCTGCGCCGGTGCTGTTCCGTCGCCTGGCGCTGATTGAGCTGGCGGTGCTGGTGGTGATTGTGGTTTCACGAGGAGCCTGAGAATGAGTGTTTTATATCCGTTAATTCAGGCGCTGGTGCTGTTTGCCGTTGCGCCGCTGCTGTCCGGCGTTACCCGTGTGGCGCGTGCGCGCTTGCACAATCGCCGGGGTCCGGGCGTTTTGCAGGAATACCGCGACATTATCAAACTGCTGGGTCGTCAGAGCATTGCGCCTGCGGATTCCAGTTGGGTCTTCCGCCTGACGCCGTTTGTGATGGTGGGCGTGATGCTGACTATTGCCACCGCGTTGCCGGTGGTGACCGTGGGTTCGCCGCTGCCGCAGCTGGGCGATCTGATCACCTTAATTTACCTGTTCGCCATTGCCCGTTTCTTCTTCTCTATCGCGGGACTGGATACCGGTAGTCCGTTTACCGCCATTGGTGCCAGCCGTGAAGCGATGCTCGGCGTGCTGGTTGAACCTATCCTGCTGCTGGGGCTGTGGGTCGCGGCGCAGGTTGCCGGTTCGACCCATATCAGCAACATTGCCGATACCGTTTATCACTGGCCTGCCGCGTATAGCATCCCGCTGATTCTGGCGCTGTGCGCCTGTGCTTTCGCCACCTTTATCGAAATGGGCAAACTGCCATTCGATCTGGCAGAGGCCGAGCAGGAACTGCAGGAAGGTCCATTGACCGAATACAGTGGCAGCGGTTTTGCGGTGCTGAAATGGGGCATCAGCCTTAAACAACTGGTCGTTCTGCAAATGTTCGTCGGCGTGTTCTTACCGTGGGGGCAGATGGAAACCTTTACCGCAGGTGGACTGCTGTTGGCGCTGGTGATTGCCGTCGTCAAGCTGGTCCTCGGCGTGCTGGTCATCGCCCTGTTCGAAAACAGCATGGCGCGTCTGCGTTTTTGCGCCACTTCACGCGTGACCTGGGCCGGTTTTGGGTTTGCGTTTTTAGCGTTCGTCTCCTTGCTGGTGGCGTGATTTAAGAGAGTTTGAGCATGTCTGAAGAAAAATTAGGTCAACACTATCTCGCTGCGCTGCACCAGGCCTTCCCGGGTGTGGTGCTGGATGAAGCCTGGCAGACCAAAGATCAACTGACGATCACCGTCAAGGTGAATTACCTGCCGGAAGTGGTGGAATTCCTGTACTACAAACAGGGCGGCTGGTTGTCCGTGTTGTTTGGTAACGACGAGCGCCAGCTGTGCGGCCATTATGCCGTTTACTACGTGATGTCGATGGAGCAGGGCACCAAGTGCTGGATAACCGTCCGCGTTGAAGTGGATGCCAATAAACTGGAGTTCCCGTCCGTCACGCCGCGCGTTCCGGCTGCGGTCTGGGGCGAGCGCGAAGTGCGCGATATGTACGGTTTGATCCCAGTTGGTTTGCCGGATGAGCGTCGCCTGGTATTGCCGGATGACTGGCCGGACGAACTCTATCCGCTGCGTAAAGACAGCATGGATTATCGTCAGCGTCCGGCGCCGACCACCGATGCGGAAACCTACGAGTTCATCAACGAGCTGGGCGACAAGAAAAACAATGTGGTGCCGATCGGTCCGCTGCACGTCACCTCTGATGAACCTGGCCACTTCCGTCTGTTTGTTGACGGCGAGAACATCATCGACGCCGACTACCGCCTATTCTATGTCCACCGCGGCATGGAGAAACTGGCGGAAACCCGCATGGGTTACAACGAAGTCACGTTCCTGTCCGACCGTGTGTGCGGCATTTGCGGCTTTGCCCACAGCACCGCCTATACCACCTCCGTTGAGAATGCGATGGGCATCGTGGTGCCGGAGCGTGCGCAGATGATCCGCGCCATTCTGCTGGAAGTGGAACGTCTGCACTCGCATCTGCTGAACCTCGGTCTGGCCTGCCATTTCACCGGTTTTGACTCCGGCTTTATGCAGTTCTTCCGCGTGCGTGAAACGTCGATGAAAATGGCGGAGATCCTCACCGGGGCACGTAAAACCTACGGTCTGAACCTGATCGGCGGTATCCGTCGTGATCTGCTGAAAGAAGATATGATCCAGACCCGTCAACTGGCGCAGCAGATGCGTCGTGACGTGCAGGAACTGGTCGATATGCTGCTCAGCACGCCGAACATGGAACAGCGTACTGTCGGTATTGGTCGTCTGGATCCGGAAATTGCCCGCGACTTCAGTAACGTCGGCCCGATGGTACGCGCCAGCGGCCACGCGCGTGATACCCGCGCCGATCACCCGTTTGTCGGCTATGGTCTGCTGCCGATGGAAGTTCATAGCGAACAGGGCTGCGACGTTATTTCTCGTCTGAAAGTTCGTATTAATGAAGTCTACACCGCACTGAATATGATCGACTTTGGTCTGGATAACCTGCCGGGCGGTCCGCTGATGGTAGAAGGCTTTACCTATATTCCTCACCGTTTCGCACTGGGCTTTGCTGAAGCGCCGCGTGGAGATGACATCCACTGGAGCATGACCGGCGACAACCAGAAACTGTATCGCTGGCGCTGCCGTGCGGCGACCTACGCCAACTGGCCGACGCTGCGCTACATGCTGCGTGGCAATACCGTTTCCGATGCGCCGCTGATTATCGGTAGTCTCGATCCTTGCTACTCCTGTACTGACCGTATGACCGTGGTTGATGTGCGTAAGAAGAAGAGCAAAGTCGTGCCGTACAAAGAACTTGAGCGCTACAGCATCGAGCGTAAAAACTCGCCGCTGAAATAAGGAATCGCCATGTTTACCTTTATCAAAAAAGTCATCAAAACCGGGGCACCGACGTCGTCGTATCCGCTGGAGCCGATTGCGGTCGATAAAAACTTCCGTGGCAAACCGGAACACAATCCGCAGCAGTGCATTGGCTGCGCGGCCTGTGTGAATGCGTGCCCGTCGAATGCGCTGACGGTTGAAACCGATCTGGTCACCAATGAACTGGCGTGGCAGTTCAATCTCGGTCGCTGCATCTTCTGCGCCCGCTGCGAAGAAGTTTGCCCGACGGCGGCAATCAAGCTGTCGCAGGAATATGAGCTGGCGGTGTGGAAGAAAGAGGATTTCCTGCAGCAGTCTCGCTTTGCGCTGTGTCATTGTCGCGTATGTAACCGCCCGTTTGCGGTACAAAAAGAGATTGATTACGCCATTGCGTTGCTGAAGCACAACGGCGATTCCCGTGCGGAAAACCACCGTGAAAGTTTTGAGACCTGCCCGGATTGTAAGCGCCAGAAATGTCTGGTGCCGTCTGACCGTATTGAACTGACTCGCCATATGAAAGAGGCCAGCTGATGAGCAATTTATTAGGCCCACGTGACGCCAACGGTATTCCGGTACCGATGACGGTGGATGAATCCATTGCCAGCATGAAAGCGTCGCTGCTAAAAAGCATCAAGCGTTCAGCGTACGTTTACCGTGTGGACTGCGGCGGCTGCAACGGTTGCGAAATCGAAATCTTCGCCACGCTGTCTCCGTTGTTTGACGCCGAACGTTTTGGCATCAAAGTGGTACCGTCCCCACGCCATGCGGATATCCTGCTGTTTACCGGCGCGGTAACCCGTGCCATGCGTTCTCCGGCGCTGCGCGCCTGGCAGTCTGCGCCAGACCCGAAGATTTGTATCTCTTACGGTGCCTGCGGCAACAGCGGCGGTATCTTCCACGACTTATACTGCGTATGGGGCGGCACGGACAAAATCGTACCGGTGGATGTGTATATCCCTGGCTGCCCGCCAACGCCTGCAGCCACGCTGTACGGTTTTGCCATGGCGCTGGGTCTGCTGGAACAGAAAATTCACGCGCGAGCGCCAGGTGAACTGGATGGGCAGCCTGCCGAAATTCTGCATCCGGATATGGTTCAACCACTGCGCGTGAAGGTTGATCGCGAAGCTCGCCGTCTGGCGGGTTATCGCTACGGCCGTCAGATTGCTGATGACTATATGACGCAGTTAGGGCAGGGCGAGCACCAGGTGACGCGCTGGCTGGAAGCGGAAAACGATCCGCGTCTGACCGAGATCGTCACCCATCTTAACCATGTTGTTGAAGAGGCACGTATCCGATGAGTGAAACGGTGGTGTTCAGCCAACTGAGCCGTAAGTTTATTGATGAGAACGATGCGACGCCCGCCGAGGCGCAGCAGGTTGTCTATTACAGCCTGGCGATTGGTCACCACCTCGGGATCATCGATTGCCTGGAAGCGGCGTTGACTTGTCCGTGGGATGACTATCTGGCGTGGATTGCCACGCTTGCCGAAGGCAGTGAAGCCCGCCGGAAAATGGAAGGTGTGCCGAAGTACGGCGAGATCGTCATCGATTTCAACCATGTGCAAATGCTGGCGCGCGCGTTCGACGATGCGCGTGCCGTGCAGACCCCGCAGCAGCAGGAGTGGAGCAAACTGATGCTCAGCATGCTGCACGACATTCACCAGGAAAGCGCCATCTATCTGATGGTGAGGAGACACCGTGACTGACGTTTTATTATGTGTGGGTAACAGCATGATGGGCGACGACGGTGCGGGTCCCCTGCTGGCCGAAATGTGTGCCGCAAACCCTCAAGGCAACTGGGTGGTCATTGACGGCGGCAGCGCGCCGGAAAACGACATCGTCGCGATCCGTGAACTGCGCCCGCAGCGTCTGTTGATTGTGGATGCCACCGACATGGGCCTCAACCCCGGTGAAATCCGTATTATCGATCCTGATGATATTGCCGAGATGTTCATGATGACCACCCACAACATGCCGCTGAACTACCTGGTCGATCAGCTGAGAGATGACGTTGGCGAGGTGATTTTCCTTGGCATTCAGCCGGATATTGTCGGTTTTTACTACCCGATGACACAACCGATCAAAGATGCGGTCGATACCGTCTATCAGCGATTAGCCGACTGGGAAGGACACGGTGGATTCTCCGAGCTTGAAGCGCCGGAAGAGTAAACCGTATCAGTGCCGGATGTGAGTGACATCCGGCCTGTTTCCCGCCTTCCTCGTTACTCAATGACCTGCTCAATAATTAATTTCCCCTGCATCACTGACACACTCACTGCCGTACCGGTAGGAAACCCAGCTTGTTCCAGCCAGTCGCCATTCAGCGTGAGTGAAGCGTGCCGACTGATTCGTCGCGTGTAACCCGTTTTGGGATCTTCATGGCGTTTTCTGACATAGCCAACTTTCAATCGACGTACGGGTTTGGTTATAGCCACTGCTGTTGTGCCATTTTTATCAGACATGCACGTTTCCTTGTGGTGAACGACCAGGATTAAAAACTACTGAATAAAATGCCAGTAAAAACGCGTGGGGGCAAACCTGAAACTGGAAGGACGATTCCACATTTTGAATGCAATAAATGAAAATACGCACGTCTGCCGGAGGGCAGTGGACCCCTCCGGCAGCTCCGTCACGCCAGATCGGCGCCGTTACTGGCGATCACTTTTTTGTACCACCAGAATGATTTCTTACGGGTGCGCGCCAGCGTGCCATTGCCCGCATCATCGCGATCCACATACACAAAACCGTAACGCTTACTCATCTCACCGGTCGAGGCTGAAACCAGATCAATACAGCCCCAGGTGGTGTAACCCATCAGCGGCACGCCATCTTCAATCGCGTCGGCCATGGCGCGAATGTGCTCGCGTAAATAGCTGATGCGATAATCGTCATTGATCTCACCGTTAGCATCAATTTCATCTTTCGCCCCCAGCCCGTTTTCCACCAGAAACAACGGCTTCTGGTAGCGGTCATACATCATATTCATGGTAATGCGCAGACCGAGCGGATCGATGCCCCAGCCCCATTCGCTGGCGGCAATGTATGGATTACGTAGCGATTTCACCACGTTGGCAGCACTGGTATTGCCGGTGTTCATTTCCGCCGAGGCGCAGCGCGATGCGTAATAGCTAAACGAGACAAAATCGACGGTGTTTTTCAGGATATCGTCATCTTCCGGGGCTTTTTCAATCACAACGCCTTTTTCGCGAAACACGCGGGCTGAGTATGCGGGATAAGCCCCGCGCGCCTGCACATCAATAAAGAACAGGTTTTCGCGGTCTTTTTCCAGCGCGGTCCACACATCTTCTGGTTTACAGGAATAAGGATAAAAATTACCGCCCGCCAGCATGCATCCGACCTGGTTGTGCGGATTAACGTCATGGGCAATTTTCGTCGCCAGCGCGCTGGCTACCAGTTCGTGGTGGGCGGACTGGTATTTCACCTGATCCTGATTCTCGCCTTCTTCAAACACCAGTCCGGCACCTGAAAAAGGGCTGTGCAGCATGATGTTGATTTCGTTGAATGTCAGCCAGTACTTCACCAGCCCGTCAAAGGCCTCGAAGCAGGTACGGGCGTAGCGGGTAAAGAACTCCACCATTTTACGGTTGCGCCATGAACCGTACTCGGTGACCAGATGCATCGGCACATCGAAGTGACACAGCGTGACTAATGGCTCAATACCGTATTTTTTACACTCGGCAAACACCGCCCGGTAAAACGCGATACCCTCTGCATTCGGCGTCAGCTCATCACCGTTGGGGTAGAGGCGGCTCCAGGCAATGGAAGTACGGAAAACGGTAAACCCCATTTCCGCCATCAGCGCGATATCTTCTTTATAGCGATGATAAAAGTCGATCGCCTGATGGCTGGGATAAAATTCGTCATCCCGCAACGTAAAGCGCTTTTCCTGTCCCAGTTTGACGGGCATGCGGTTTGTGCCATGGGGGATCATATCGACGGTGGTCAGCCCTTTGCCACCTTCCCGGTACGCCCCTTCAGACTGGTTGGCGGCCAGCGCGCCGCCCCATAAAAATCCTTGCGGAAAAACAGACATAATTAACCTCAGTTCATACCAGTCAAATGCTGGCTCCATTGATATTGCCCGGTTGTGCGGCCTGGTTTTTTCTGGCCTGCGCGGCGGCATCTTCGACAGGAATATCTTCAAAGCCGAGAATCAGTGTTAATACAAAGGAAAGCACCACCGCCAGCGCCATCACGCCAAACACCCAGACGATAGTCATCGGATTGGCCGGATCGAAAAACTGTACGCTGGTAAACAGGCCCGGAGCCGCCATGGAGTGGCTCGCCAGCCCGGCCATGCCGGCAACGGCACCACAGATAAAACCGCTGATAAGACTCGCAATCAGTGGTCGTTTCAGGCGGATCGCTACGCCATACAGCGCGGGTTCGGAAATCCCCGCCATGATGGCAGAGGCGGCGGCCGCTAATGCCGTCTGACGCAGTTCCGGGTTTTTGGTTTTCCATGCCACTGCCAGTGATGAACCGCCTAACGACAAGTTGGCGCCGATTTCAGACGGCATCACCATGCCTTCTTTTCCGGTTTCGGCAATGGTCTGAATAATGGTTGGCGTGAAGACGCGATGCATACCGGTCATCACCAGCAGCGGCCACAATGCGCCCATAATGGCCACCGACAGCCAGCCGAGATAGCCGTGAATGGTATACACCAGCGCTGAAATTGCGCTACCGATCCAGATGCCGATCGGGCCAATGATGACGATGGCGAGCGGCGCGGCGATCAGCACGATCAGCATTGGTTTCAGGAAGTTTTTGGTTACTGCCGGGGTGATGCGATCCACCCAACGCTCGATGTATGACAGGCACCAGGTCATCACCAGCGCCGGGATCACCGTGTAGGTGTATTTCACCGCCGTCACCGGGATCAGGGCAAACTCAACGTGCTCACCCTGCGCGGCCTTCGCCATCAGATCGATGAAGCTGGGATGCACCAGTACACCTGCGATGGCGATTGCCAGCGACATGTTGGTTTTGAATTTGATGGCTGCCGAAGCGGCGACCATCAGCGGCAGGAAGAAAAATGCGCCGTCGCCGATAACGGTCAGAATAGTGAGCGTGGACGATCCTTTCTCCAGCACGCCGGTCATTTCGAGGATCATTGCCAGCAGCTTGAGCATTGATCCGCCGATAATCGCCGGGATCAACGGGGACATGGTGCCGATCAGCGCGTCAAGGATCCCCGCGCCAATCCGCTTCAGCGTCAGTCGGGGTTTGGTTTGCGGCTCAGCGGGCTGCATATTGGCAGGCAACAGGCTGACCACTTCGCGATACGCTTGTGAAACGGTGTTGCCGATGATCACCTGGCACTGGTTATCGCTACGCACCACGCCAAGCACGCCAGAAAGCGTCTTCAGCGTCGCGCTGTCGACCTGCGAGTCATCTTTGATAACGAAACGCAAACGGGTCATACAGTGGGTCACTGCTGTGATGTTGTCGACGCCTCCCAGAGCCGTCACAACGGAGCGCGCCAGCGCTGCATAATTCTTGGACATCGGATTTAATCCTGTTTTATCAGTAGGGTACGTTATGTTTTATCCGTTTACGTTGGGTCGCTTTTCTGGGTTATGAAACGCAGATAGGAAACCGGTTCCACAAAATCATGTTTAATTTATGAGTAATGAGCAAGATTTAATTTTGATCGGTTTTTATAATTGTGACGTTGATCACCAGATGTTGGCATCTGCGATTTAGCAGCAAGGACAGCGGCGAAACGGTGCAGTACACTGCGTCACATTGAGAGAAAAGGGATGAGTAATATGACCACGATGCTGGAGGTGGCGAAGCGTGCCGGCGTGTCGAAAGCGACGGTTTCCCGGGTGCTTTCCGGGAACGGCTACGTCAGCCAGGAGACCAAAGATCGCGTGTTTCAGGCCATTGAAGAGAGTGGTTATCGCCCTAACTTGCTGGCGCGCAGCCTGGCGGCGAAAACCACGCAGACGCTGGGACTGGTGGTGACGAACACCCTTTATCACGGCGTCTATTTCAGCGAACTGTTGTTTCATACCGCACGCATGGCGGAGGATAAGGGACGTCAGCTGTTGCTGGCTGATGGTAAGCATAGCGCTGAGGAAGAACGCCAGGCGATCCAATACCTTCTGGACTTACGCTGCGACGCGATTATGATTTATCCGCGTTTTCTCAGCGTGGATGAGATAGACGATATCATCGACGCCCATAGTCAGCCGATTATGGTGCTTAACCGACGACTGCGGAAAAACACCAGCCACTGCGTGTGGTGCGATCAAAAGCAGACCAGCTTTAACGCCGTTACTCAGCTCATTGCCGCCGGGCACAAAGAGATTGGTTTTATTACCGGCTCGATGGATTCACCTACCGGCGTGGAGCGACTTTCAGGCTATAAAGATGCGCTGGCGCATCATGGTATTTCGCTTAATAATGACTTGATTGTTAAAGGAAAGTGGACGCCGGCCTGCGGTGCTGCGGGCGTTGAGGCTTTGCTTTCACGTAAGGTCAATTTTACAGCGCTGGTGGCCAGCAATGACGATATGGCGATTGGCGCGATGAAGCAGTTACACGCCCATGGTGTGCGCGTGCCTTTACAGGTGTCGGTGATTGGCTTCGATGATATCGCCCTCGCGCCATATACGATTCCTGCGCTTTCCAGCGTCAAGATCCCGGTGACGGAAATGATCCAGGAAACGATTGGACGGCTGATTTTTATGCTAGGGGACGGGGCGTTTACCCCGCCAAAAACCTTCACCGGTGAACTCATTCAACGTGACTCTGTTGCGTCGCCCGTTTCGTCCTGACGGCTGTCATTAGTCATCGTCACTAGTGACGATGACACGTCCTCCTTGTGTTCATCAAAATAAAAAACCTTTAATAACAGCAAATTAAAAGCTGGCACGATTTATGAATGCTTCGGCAGATAATCTGTCATTGCTGGAGAAATTGATGAACCGTTTCATCATTGCTGACGCCAATAAATGCATTGGTTGCCGTACCTGTGAAGTGGCCTGCGTGGTATCCCATCAGGATAACCAGGACTGCGCATCGCTGACCCCTGAAACCTTTTTACCCCGCATTCACGTCATCAAAGGCGTTAATGTCTCCACGGCGACGTTGTGCCGCCAGTGTGAAGACGCGCCGTGCGCTAATGTCTGTCCGAACGGTGCAATCAGCCGTGATAAAGGCTTTGTCCACGTAATGCAGGAACGCTGTATTGGCTGTAAAACCTGCGTTGTGGCCTGCCCTTATGGCGCAATGGAAGTGGTTGTGCGCCCGGTTGTACGTAATAGTGGGGCAGGTCTGAACGTCCGCGCAGAAAAAGCCGAAGCCAATAAGTGCGATCTGTGCCACCACCGTGAGGCCGGTCCTGCCTGTATGGAAGTCTGCCCGACTCACGCGCTGATTTATGTGGATCGCAATAAACTTGAGCAACTGAGCGCTGAAAAACGCCGTCGCGCGGCGCTGGATTCCACCGCATCTTTGCTGTTCTGATATCTGAAATTCCGCGTAAAATACGGTAGTACTTATGCCGGATGGCGGC
This sequence comes from Citrobacter sp. C6_1, assembly GCF_014596835.2. Classification (NCBI taxonomy): domain Bacteria; kingdom Pseudomonadati; phylum Pseudomonadota; class Gammaproteobacteria; order Enterobacterales; family Enterobacteriaceae; genus Citrobacter; species Citrobacter sp. C6_1. Next base: position 1,011,669 of record NZ_CP115031.1, read on the forward strand.
TTCGCCTTATCCGGCCTACTGTTCGCATCCCCGTAGGCCTGATAAGCATCGCGCCATCAGGCTAACCGGGATTGATGACTGCGGGAATAATCTAATGACAATAAACACCCCCTCCGGCGTACAGTTGCGTATTCGCGGCAAGGTACAGGGCGTCGGATTTCGCCCTTACGTCTGGCAACTGGCGCAACGGTTACAGCTACATGGCGACGTGTGTAACGACGGTGACGGTGTGGTTGTGCGCTTACAAGAAGATCCGGCGGAGTTTATTGCGCAGTTGCACCAACACTGCCCGCCGCTGGCGCGCATTGATAGCGTTGAGCGCGAACCTTTCGCCTGGACGCAACAGCCTGCCGATTTCACTATTCGCCAAAGCGCTGGCGGTACGATGAATACGCAGATCGTTCCTGACGCCGCGACCTGTCCCGAATGTCTGATTGAAATGAACACCCCCGGCGAACGCCGCTATCGTTATCCCTTTATCAACTGTACCCACTGTGGTCCACGTTTTACCATTATCCGCGCCATGCCGTATGACCGTCCGCTGACCGTCATGGCGTCATTCCCGCTCTGTCCGCAGTGCGACAAAGAGTATCGCGATCCGTATGACCGTCGCTTCCACGCCCAGCCCGTTGCCTGTCCGGCATGCGGCCCGCATCTGGAATGGATCAATACTGACGTGCGGGCTGAAAAAGAAGACGCCCTGCAGGCGGCGGTGGCACAGCTGAAAGCAGGCGGCATTGTGGCCGTTAAAGGGATTGGTGGGTTTCATCTGGTGTGCGATGCGCGCAATGATGACGCCGTCGCGCTGCTCAGGTTGCGTAAACACCGTCCGGCGAAACCGCTGGCGGTAATGCTGCCTGCTGATGACGGATTACCTGAACCCGCGCGTCGTTTGCTGACAACGCCTGCGGCGCCAATCGTGCTGGTGCAGAAATGCTATGTCGCTGCATTGAGCGAGGGCATTGCGCCAGGGTTAACGGAAGTAGGCGTCATGCTGCCCGCGAATCCGTTGCAGCATCTGCTCTTACAAGAGATGAATTGTCCGCTGGTAATGACCTCCGGCAATCTTAGCGGTAGGCCACCTGCTATTACCAATGCGCAGGCGCTGGAAGATTTACGTGAGATTGCCGATGGTTTTCTGCTGCATAACCGCGAAATTGTGCAGCGGATGGATGACTCCGTGGTGCGTGACAGCGGGGAAATGCTGCGTCGTTCCCGGGGTTACGTGCCGGATGCGATAGCACTGCCGCCGGGATTTCGTGACGTGCCGCCAGTGCTGTGCTTAGGCGCGGATCTGAAAAATACCTTCTGCCTGGTGCGCGGCGAACAGGCGGTTATCAGCCAGCATTTAGGCGATCTCAGCGATGATGGCATTCAGCTGCAGTGGCGTGATGCGCTACGCCTGATCCAGAATATTTATGATTTTACGCCACAGCGTATCGTGCATGATGCGCACCCTGGCTATGTTTCCAGCCAGTGGGCCAGCGAAATGAATCTGCCAACCGAAACGGTACTGCATCACCATGCGCATGCTGCGGCATGTCTGGCCGAGCACGGCTGGCCGCTCGATGGCGGCGATGTGATTGCTCTGACGCTGGACGGTATCGGCATGGGGGAAAATGGCGAGCTGTGGGGCGGCGAATGTCTGCGGGTCAATTATCGTGAATGCGAACATCTTGGCGGCTTACCGGCGGTAGCGCTGGCGGGCGGCGATCTGGCGGCAAAGCAGCCGTGGCGTAATCTGCTCGCGCAGTGCCTGCGCTTTGTTCCTGACTGGCAGGGTTACCCGGAAACATCGGCGCTGCAACGGCAAAACTGGAACGTACTGGCGCGCGCCATCGAGCGGGGAATCAATGCCCCACTGGCATCGTCGTGCGGGCGCTTGTTTGATGCGGTTGCCGCCGCGCTGCGTTGTGCGCCGGAATCGTTGAGTTATGAAGGTGAGGCTGCCTGCGCGCTGGAGGCGCTGGCATCGCAGTGTGCAGGCGTTGATCACCCTGTTACGGTGCCGCTTAATGGCAATCAACTGGACTTAGCGGTTTTTTGGCAGCAATGGCTGACCTGGCAGACCGCCCCTGCAGAAAGAGCGTGGGCGTTTCACGATGCGCTGGCGCGCGGTTTTGCCACGCTGATGCGTGAGCAGGCCGAAATGCGCGGAATTGAAACGTTAGTATTCAGCGGCGGCGTGATGCATAACCGCTTATTGTCATCCCGGCTGGCATTTTATCTGCATGATTTTACCTTATTGTTCCCGCAGCGTTTACCGGCGGGCGACGGTGGATTGTCATTGGGGCAGGGCGTGATTGCTGCAGCGCGGGTGTTAAGTGAAGCGTAGAATGCCGGATGGCGGCTGCGCCTTATCCGGCCTACAAATAGATACTCACTCGTAGGCCGGATAAGACGAGAAGCGGCGCCACCCGGCATCACAGACTTACACGGGCAACGTTTTCAGCAGCGCAAAGGCCTCTTTCATCCGGTCTTCACTGACGACGAAGGCACACAATTGACCTTCGTCGTTCATCCCTCGGGCTACCATACCCTGCGCTTCGGCGGCAATATGCCAGTTTAGATCGCGGCGCTGGGTTTCCCCGGCCAGATGCAATGGCAACTCTGGCGTTTTGACTTTTACCAGCATCGCTGGCAGCTTTAATGGCGCATTGCCGCCGAGCAGGTTCTTCGCCAGATACATGGCGCTCAGCTGAATCGGCTGCAGGAACGGCAGAACCTGACCATTAATTTCCGCACAGTCGCCGAGGGCATAAATGTCCGGGTGGCTGGTTTGCAGGTAGCTGTCGACGCAGACGCCACGATTGATGTTCAATCCGGCGCGACGCGCCAGTGCGGTTTCCGGGCGCAGGCCTGTGGCGGCAATCACCGCATCGACTTCTACGTTGCGGCTACGATCGAGCGTGGCGCGAATACCCGAGGCCGTTTTTTCCAGCCCCTGAAGCTGAGATTTCAGCAGCAGATGGACACCCATATCGGTCAGACGATGCTGTAATCGACTGCTGACTTCCGGCGGCATCAGTGAGGCCAGAATGCTGGCGGCGTTGTCGATAAGCGTCACCGCTTTACCGGCCCGACAGAAATCCATCGCCAGCTCGCTGCCAATCAGGCCACCGCCAACAATCAGCACTCGCTGGGCGTCATGCAGCTGCGTTTCACAGGCGCGATACTCTTGTTGGCTGTTCAAAGTGAGCATTAACTCACGCCCGCTAACCGGTGGTACAAAGGCTGAAGCCCCCGTCGCCAGCACCAGTTTGTCGTACTGCCACTGCTTGTCCTGACTTTTCACTACGTGGGCATCGGCGTCGATGTCGGAAATCCAGGTATGTGGGAACAGGCGCAAATTAAACTGTTCAGCAAACTCCCCCGCTGACTGGCGGGTGAGGTCGTCTGCACGCTGCGACTGACTGATAACATGGCTGAGATCGGGCTTGTTGTACTCATCCATGCTGTCCGCGGCAATCAGGGTCAGCGGAACAGCCGCATCCTGCTTACGGATATTTTTGACTAACTGGCGGGCGGCGAAGCCCGAACCAATAATGACAATTCCGTGGCTCATTTTGCCTCCGTTGCCAATACGTCGAAGACGTCTTTACCTAATGAACATTCCGGGCACAGGAAGTTGTCCGGTACGTCGCTCCACGGCGTACCCGGTGCAACGTCCTGCAGCGGCTCACCTTTTGCTGGATCGTAAATCCACTGGCACACGCTGCACTGCATGCTGGGACCAAGATCGGCGGCAGCCGCAGCGGCGCAGGCGCACTCTTCTTCTTTGGATGCGGCTTTGACAGGGGTTTCTGGCAGTGGAGCAAGCGCCCACTGACGCGCAATTTCACGGCCGTGCTGGCGGCACAGTTCCAGCGCATCGAGGTCCGGACGCCATTTGGCCTTCAGGCTCAGCGACATCTCGAAACCGGCATCCTGCAAACGTGTGGACAAACGGTCTACCGCACCGCCGCTCCAGCCGTGTGAACCAAAGGCGCTGGCACGCTTGTTACGAAAACGCAGGCCGGTCATCTCTTCCACCAGACCGGCGATTTTCGGCATCATCACGTTGTTCATTGTGGAAGTACCGACCAGCACGCCTTTAGAGCGGAAGACGTTGGTCAGGACTTCGTTTTTGTCGCTACGGGCGACGTTAAAGATTTTCACCGCTACATTTGGGTCGACTTCGTTGATGCCCTGGGCAATTGCGTCCGCCATCATGCGGGTGTTATTGGACATGGTGTCGTAGAAAATGGTGATGCGGTCTTCCTGATAATCCGCCGCCCATTTCAGGTACAGCTCAACGATTTGTGTCGGGTTGTCGCGCCACACTACGCCGTGGGAAGTGGCAATCATATCGACCGGCAGGTTGAAGCCGAGGATCTCAGTAATTTTCGGCGTCACCAGACGGCTGAACGGCGTCAGGATATTGGCGTAGTAACGCTGGCACTGTTCGAACAGCTCGGTCTGGTCAACTTCGTCGTTAAACAGACGTTCGTCGCAGTAGTGTTGGCCGAAGGCATCGTTACTGAACAGCACGGCGTCGCCGGTCATGTAGGTCATCATACTGTCCGGCCAGTGCAGCATCGGCGTTTCAACGAAGATCAGTTGTTTACCGTTGCCGATGTCCAGGCTGTCGCCAGTTTTTACCACGTTGAAGTTCCATTCCGGGTGATGATGGTGTCCGTTAATAGAGTCAATGGCGTTAGCGGTGCAGTAGATTGGCGTGTCCGGGATGCAGGACATCAGCTCGGTCAGCGCACCGGCATGGTCTTCTTCCGCGTGGTTAATGATGATGTAGTCGATATCTGCCAGGTCAATTTCACTGCGCAGGTTCTGCACGAATTCACGGCTAAACTTGTGGTCTACGGTATCAATCAGGACATTTTTTTCTTCACGGATGAGATAGCTGTTGTAGCTGCTGCCGCGCAGTGTTTTGTATTCAGTTCCGTGGAAATCACGCACTTCCCAGTCACGTTGGCCAACCCAATGAATGTTATTTTTAACCAGAATAGACATAGCAACCTCAATTAATTCAGCGTTTTTCAAAAAAGATGTTTTGCTAACTGCAGGTTGTGTGCCAACTTTTTATTTATTTGATTTTAAAGTGTTTACTGTTTATTGCCTATAAGGTGGTAGTCAAAATGACTATATATTTTATTGTCAATATGACAATATGAATTGTCAAAATGACAATGAGGTAGCCATGAGCTTTTCCGTAGACGTGCTGGCGGGCATCGCCATTGAATTACAAAGCGGTATTGGACATCAGGATCGTTTTCAACGCCTGATAACCACCCTGCGTCAGGTACTGGAGTGCGATGCGTCGGCATTGCTGCGCTATGAGTCGCGACAGTTTATTCCACTGGCAATCGATGGGCTGGCGCAGGATGTTCTCGGCAGGCGCTTTACGCTGGAAGGGCATCCTCGTCTGGAAGCGATTGCCCGTGCCGGAGACGTGGTACGTTTTCCTGCCGACAGCGATTTGCCCGATCCTTACGACGGGCTGATCCCAGGCCAGGAGAGCCTGAAGGTGCATGCCTGTATCGGATTGCCGCTGTTTGCCGGACAAAATCTGATCGGGGCGCTCACGCTGGATGGCATGGAGCCTGATCAGTTCGATGTGTTCAGCGATGAAGAACTCAGGCTGATTGCCGCGCTGGCGGCTGGCGCGTTGAGCAATGCGCTGCTGATTGAACAGCTGGAAAGCCAGAATATGCTGCCGGGTTCGTCAACGGCTTTCGAGCAGGTGACGGAAACGCAGATGATTGGCCTGTCGCCCAATATGATGCAACTGAAAAAAGAAATTGAGATTGTGGCAGGGTCCGATCTCAACGTACTGATTAGCGGTGAAACGGGGACCGGGAAGGAGCTGGTAGCCAAAGCAATCCATGAAGGTTCACCCCGCGCGGTGAATCCGCTGGTGTATCTGAACTGTGCGGCGTTGCCGGAAAGCGTAGCGGAAAGCGAACTGTTTGGTCACGTAAAGGGGGCCTTTACCGGGGCTATCAGCAATCGGAGCGGTAAGTTTGAAATGGCCGACAACGGGACGCTGTTTTTAGATGAGATTGGCGAACTCTCGCTGGCGCTACAGGCTAAGCTGCTGCGCGTGTTGCAGTACGGTGATATTCAGCGCGTGGGCGACGATCGCAGCCTGCGCGTCGACGTGCGGGTACTGGCGGCAACAAACCGTGATTTACGCGAAGAGGTGCTGGCCGGAAATTTCCGTGCGGATTTGTTCCACCGGCTGAGCGTCTTTCCCCTTTCCGTTCCGCCTCTTCGTGAACGCGGCGAAGACGTAGTGCTGCTGGCAGGCTATTTTTGCGAGCAATGTCGGCTGCGGCTGGGACTGTCCCGCGTGGCGTTAAGCCCCGGTGCGCGTAGTCATCTGTTGAGCTACGCCTGGCCTGGTAACGTGCGCGAACTGGAACATGCCATTCACCGGGCGGTCGTTCTGGCAAGAGCCACCAGGGCAGGGGATGAAGTGGTGCTGGAGCCGCAGCATTTTGCCCTGCAGGATGAAGCGCCTGTAACACCGGCGGCGGAAGTTGTTGCAGAGATCTCGCCGCAGCATAATCTGCGTGAGGCAACGGAGTCATTCCAGCGGGAGATGATCCGCCGGGCGTTGGCGCAAAATAATCACAGTTGGGCGGCAAGTGCGCGGGCGCTGGAAACAGACGTCGCCAACCTGCACCGGCTGGCGAAACGTCTGGGGCTGAAAGATTAGATAATACCGGCCTGATAGAAATCCTGCAGGTTGATAGCACCGGTGAGTTTACCGTTTTCATCGACCACCGGTGCGGCGGTGATTTTGCGCTTCATCAGGATCTCTTTGGCGTCGATGGCGCGGCTCTGTGCCTGCAGCGTAACGCCATTGTGGGTCATCGCCTCGCTAACCTCAGTGGTGAGCGCTCCACCGCCAACCAGCCAGCGGCGCAGGTCGCCGTCGGTAAAGACGCCTTTTACCAGCGAGGCATCGTCGCAGACTGCCACCAGGCCAAGACCCGTACGGCTAAGTTCCAGCATCGCATCCATGACGCTGGTGGTGAGCGTTACCTGTGGTACAGCATCGTCACGGCGCATCAGGTGATGCACTTTATTTAACAGGCGCGCGCCCAGTGCACCTGCCGGATGGGAACGGGCGAAATCTTCTTCGTTAAACCCGCGCGCCTGCATCACGGCGATGGCCAGCGCGTCGCCCATCATCAGCGTGTTAACGGTGCTGGAGGTCGGTGCCAGGCGCATCGGACAGGCTTCGCGCTCAACGGAAATATCCAGCACGGCTTTGGCCGCCAGACCCAGCGGCGAGGTCGGTTTTCCGGTCATTGCCAGCAGGGTGACGGATTTGTCTTCCAGGCGTGGAATGATGAGATCCAGCTCTTTAGCCCCGCCGGAGTAGGAGATAAACAGCATGACATCGCGGCTTTCAATCATCCCTAAGTCGCCGTGCAGCGCTTCTGCCGGATGCACAAAAAAGGCGGGTGTGCCGGTGCTGGCGAGGGTTGCCGCGATTTTTTTGCCAATATGGCCTGACTTGCCAATCCCGGAAACAATCACTTTGCCTTCACAGTGGATGATAGTATTGGCAGCGCGGACAAAATCATCGCCCAGTCGTTCTGGTAGTCGGCTGGCTTCCTGTAGCTCCAGCATTAACGTCTGACGACCCGCGTTCAGTAGTGCATCACTCATTGGTTTCTCCGGTTATGATTACTTCAATCCCTTTTGCTTCCAGCGCCTGACGAAATGCAGGGTCGATACCCGCATCGGTAATCAATTTGTCGACGCTTTCCAGACTGCACACAACATTGGGACTTTTGCGCCCAAATTTTGACGAGTCAGCCATCAGAATGACTTCGCGAGCGGCATTGCACATCGCTTTACTGACGCTAAACACCTCATTAAATGTGGTCACACCGGCATTAAGATCGATGCCGTCGGTGCCCATGAAGAGTTTATCAAAGCTGAACTGCTCAAAGGCGTTTTCTGCCAGCTGACCGTGAAATGACGCAGATTTTTTACGGAATGTCCCGCCGGGCATCAGGATGGTTTGCTCGTTGTCCAGCTCTGAAAGCGCGTTGACAATGTGCAGGCTGTTGGTCATGACGGTGATGTTGCTAAAGCGGCTGAGCATCGGCACCATCTGCAGCACCGTACTGCCCGCATCCAGAATAATGGAGTCGCCATCGTGAATAAAGCGAACGGCGGCTTCGGCAATTTGCTCTTTTTTATGCGTATTGATCAGCGTTTTGTGATCGATTGGCGGGTCGGATTCGTCTTTATTCAATACTACGCCGCCATAGGTGCGAATGACGGTTCCGGCATTTTCCAGAGTGACCAGATCTTTGCGAATGGTCGTACCGGTGGTGTCAAAGTAGTGGGCCAGTTCTTCAACTGAGCATTTTCCCTGCTTTTGCAGGTGCTCCAGTATGGCAGCCTGACGCTGACGAGGTTTCATAGGCGTGATTACCCTGACTTATGTATATACCCGTCATACTTCAAGTTGCATGTGCGTTGGCCGTCCTGCAACTCGAATTATTTAGGGTATAGGTTGCAAAATGATAATTTCGCAAGCTATTAGCATTCACAACGAAATTACCCATGTTTCAGTTTAAGCGCCAATGATAGTGCATTCTGCGAAAGCGGATCATGGGGAAAGATCACATCAGGCTGTAATTCATCAAGATGTTTGCCCATTATTGTGGCAATTTTGCCCGGTCTGGCGAATACCGTAAGACCTTTCATAAATAACGTATCGGTAATCCGCTGCTGCTCATCTAACGCAATGGCGATCACCACGCGGGGTTTAAAACGTCCGCCGGAGCGCCCCACGCCAACCCGACCCCGTTGGCAGAGCTTATCGAAAGCCCGATTAAAGCGGGATATTTGCCAGCCACCGAGCGCCAGTTGCAGACACCAGGCGATAGCAGCGACGGTAATCAGTGCTGAAACCATAATGTACTCCTTTGATTTTGCCGGATAAGCACAGCCGCCATCCGGCAATTCAACATTAAAACATCACCTGACCGCCGGTCACGTTGATGGACTGCCCGGTGCAGTAAGAGGCTTTTGGACTGGCGTAAAACAGCAGCATGTTCAGCACGTCCTGATAATCGCAGCCGCGTTTGAGTGGCACTTTATCAATGTAGTACTGCTCCACTTCGTCTGGCTTGAGGCCAAGCTTGGTTGCATATTGCGGTAATAACGACTGGAACATCGGTGATTTCAGCAGATTGCCGAGCATCAGTGAATGCACGGTAATGCCGTATTCCGCCAGATCCAGCGCCAGTGACTGGGTTAAGCCCACGCCGCCAAATTTTGCCGCGCTATAGCCTGAGTTGTGTTTACTGCCCACTTTCCCTGATTTGGAGTTGATCTGGATAATGCGTCCCTGAACGCCATCGCGAATCATCAGGCGTGAGAACTCACGTGCGCAGAGGAAGTAGCCAACCAGATTCACCTGCAGCGAGCGGTCGAAATCCCCAAGCTGAAAGTCGCTGATAAACGCGGCTTTAGCGATACCCGCGCTGTAAACCAGCAGATCGACGCGGCCAAATATTTCATCCACTCCGCGCGACAGCGCCAGCACGCTCTGCTCGCTGGTGGCATCGGCGCCAAAACCGTAGGCGGTGCCATCGCCAAATTCGGCGTTAATTTCCTGCGCCACGTTGGCGGCTTTATCGCTTTGAATATCCACCACCGCGACGCGGTATCCTTCTGTCGCAAGCCCACGGCAAAGGAATGCGCCAAGGGTCTGGCCTCCACCAATGACAACGGCAACCTGATTCATCTTTATCTCCTTCAATCTTAAGCAACAAACTTCAAAATACAGCCCGGCACGATACCGTCCGGTACGGGGCCTGCAACGTGTACGGTGCCGGGGAATTCCGCTTCACTCAGTCCGTCAAAACGCAGGGTGATATGTCCCAGTTCACGTAAGTTTTGTTCCGCCACGCTGCCAACGGCCGTGACCGGATAGTGATGCTGGCCTAGTTCGAACTGGATCCCAGCTTGCAACGAACCGTTCAGCTCGCCGTGGCAATGAATGAAGCAAAACTCCTCGATATCCGCGGGCGCGCCTTCACGAAAGGTAATCAACATCTGGTCGCTGAGTGCATCCGGGGCGCTCTGGCCGATGCGGGTGATGGTGGTCTGATAAATCACGGTCATTTTTGGGTGCCTCTTATTGGTAAATAAAGCCGGAAACAAACCAGGCGATGAGAACGGTAGGCGCGCCGGTCAGAAAACGACTCACCAGAACCGATGGCACGCCGACGCGAACCGTGTCCTGGCGCGCTTCGGCCAGCGACAGCCCGACAGGAATAAAGTCGCATGCAGCCTGGGCGTTAATGGCGAACAGGGCAGGTAGCGCCAGATGTGGCGGGATATTCCCCAGACCAATTTGCACGCCGATCAGTACCCCGATAACCTGGGCGATGACCGCACCGGGGCCGAGGAAAGGCGACAGCAGCGGGAAAGAACAAATCAGGGCCAGCGTCACCAGTCCCAGAGGATGGCTGGCCAGTGGCGCGAGTCCATGGGCGATCCAGTCTCCCAGACCAGAAGCCATAATGATGCCAATCAGCGCCGAGACGAATGCCATAAACGGCAGAATGGTTTTCAGCACCGTATCAATCGTGTCGCGTCCGGACTGGAACAGTACCGCAACGGCGGAACCCATACCCATCCCAACTTTTGCCAGCAGGCCATCGCTCTGTTCAGTGATTTTTTTGCTGGTGTCGTAATCGCGACCGATAGTGCTGCTTGTCGGCGTTGGTGTAGCGGACGCTTCACCGACAATGGTAATGTTTTCTTCTTTTACGCCAGAGACATAGATATCTTCGATAATGTATTGGGCCAGCGGACCGGATTTACCCGTAGCGTGAATATTCACCGTCGGGATACGACGTTTTGGATAGATCCCGCAGCGCAGCGTGCCGCCGCAGTCGATGATCGCCACGCCAATTTCATTCTCCGGCGGTTCACCTTCTTTGAAGCCATCAACGGCCTGCCAACCGGTCAGATTCGCCAGTTTGTCGACAATCGCCGGGCGCGTTCCGGCAGTGATATAGACAATTTTCTTGCCCGGAACGGCATCCAGTTCAAGCGGGCCGCCCCAGCCGCCGGTACCTTTTTCAATACGAATATGCGTCATGATGTTGCCCCCGCCAGATGGACTTTCTGCTCAAGTTGGATGCCCATTTTTTTCTCAAAGATGGTGGTAGTGAAATCGGTTACCCAGCCGCGGAAGAAGTTGGTTACCAGACCGACCAGCAAATAGCTCACCGCGAGCGGGCCGAGCGGCAGGCCCAGCGTAGTCAGTCCGCTGGCGATCCCCAGATAAACAAACAGTTCGCCGGGGTTAATGTGTGGGAACAAGCCGTTCATTGAATGGCAACTGTAAGAGGCGGCGGCGTAGTAGCTGGGCTTGTATTTTTCCGGCATAAAGCGGCCCAGGCTCAGCGTCATAGGGTTACAAAAAACGAATGTGCCGATGCACGGCAGTAGCAGGTAGCGGGACAGCGGGTTTCCGGCGCAGCGCTGGGCAAAACGTTCAATACGCTGCTGACCGATAAAGTTAATCAGCGCATTCATGATGACCAGCAAACTGATCAGCAGGGGGAGAATACCGGTCACCATGCCGGTAAAGACCTCTCCGCCTTTCTGGAACAACCCGATAAACCACTCAGCACCGAGTGTGATGGTGTCGATCATTATTCTCTCCTGTAGGGGTTTTTAGTTATCTTGCCAAACGGTAATTAATTTTAATCAGATCGAAAGATTTAAAAGTGTTATTTTGATCTCAAAATGAAAGATAAATATTTTAATTTGAAAGATAATGCGTGAAGGCTCGCAATTGTGCCGGGCGGAAGTGCAAGAGGGGGGAAATTCTGTGAAGGAGAGCGACAACTGCTTCCTTGTGTGACGGAGGATGCTTTACCATACTTCCCCCAGGCTGAATTTGTTTAATGGATGTCTCATGTTCAAGCGTCGTTATGTAGCGTTACTTCCCCTTTTCGTATTGCTCGCTGCCTGTAGCAGCAAACCTAAACCTTCAGAGACTCAAACGACTACGGGTACGCCATCCGGCGGATTCCTGCTTGAGCCGCAGCACAATGTCATGCAAACGGGCGGCGATTTTGCCAATAATCCGAACGCGCAGCAGTTCATTGAGAAAATGGTGAACAAGCATGGTTTTGACCGCCAGCAGTTGCAGGAAATCCTGTCGCAGGCCAAGCGCCTGGACTCAGTATTGCGTCTGATGGATCGCCAGGCACCCACAACGCAGCCGCCAGCCGGACCTAACGGCGCATGGCTGCGCTATCGCAAACAGTTCATCACCCCGGACAACGTGCAAAATGGTGTGGCGTTCTGGAACCAATATGAAGATGCCCTGAACCGCGCGTGGCAGGTATACGGAGTACCACCAGAAATTATCGTCGGCATTATCGGCGTTGAAACGCGCTGGGGCCGCGTGATGGGCAAAACGCGGATTCTGGATGCGCTGGCGACGCTGTCGTTTAACTATCCTCGTCGGGCGGAATACTTCTCTGGCGAACTGGAAACCTTCCTGCTGATGGCGCGGGATGAAAGCGACGATCCGCTCGATTTGAAAGGTTCTTTCGCGGGGGCAATGGGCTACGGCCAGTTTATGCCGTCTTCCTATAAACAATATGCCGTTGATTTCAATGGCGATGGTCACATTAACCTGTGGGATCCGGTTGATGCCATCGGTAGCGTGGCGAACTATTTCAAAGGGCACGGCTGGGTGAAAGGCGATACCGTGGCAGTACCTGCAAATGGACAGGCACCGGGTCTTGCGAATGGCTTTAAAACCCAATACAGCATTTCTCAGCTTGCCGCTGCTGGCCTGACACCGCAGCAGTCGTTGGGGAATCATCAGCAGGCCAGCCTGCTGCGTCTGGATGTTGGCACCGGCTACCAGTACTGGTATGGACTGCCGAACTTCTACACCATCACCCGTTACAACCACAGCACGCATTACGCGATGGCCGTGTGGCAATTGGGCCAGGCGGTGGCGCTGGCGCGTGTGCAGTAATCGCGCGTTACCGGCCTACAGGAAGATTTTACTTGTAGGCCGGATAAGATGCTCTGGCATCGCTATCCGGCAGGTCTTATTTCTGCAACGGAGCAATTTTTGGAATCCCCCTCGTAAAACGTTCTCCTCATCCCCACATTGGTTATGAAAGTGCTATCTTGTCCGGCATATTTTTTTAACTGACAGAGGCTGAAATGACCGACAGTGAACTGATGCAGTTAAGCGAGCAGGTTGGCCTGGCGCTGAAAACGCGCGGTGCAACCGTGACGACGGCGGAATCCTGCACCGGCGGCTGGGTGGCTAAAGTTATTACGGATATTGCCGGAAGCTCCGCCTGGTTTGAACGCGGGTTTGTCACTTACAGCAACCAAGCCAAAGCGCAGATGATTGGCGTGCGCGAAGAAACGCTGGCTCAGCATGGGGCGGTGAGTGAACCGGTGGTCGTTGAAATGGCGATTGGCGCGCTAAAAGCCGCCCGTGCAGACTTCGCCGTCTCGATTAGCGGTATCGCAGGACCCGATGGCGGTAGCGAAGAAAAGCCTGTGGGGACGGTATGGTTTGCCTTTGCCAGCGCAAGCGGCGAGGGGATTACCCGCCGGGAATGCTTTAGCGGCGACCGTGAGTCGGTACGCCGTCAGGCGACTGCGTATGCGTTACACACCCTGTGGCAACAATTTCTACAAAATACTTGATACTGTATGAGCATACAGTATAATTGCCTCAACAGAACTTTATCTATCACGTTTCGCGGTTTAACCCGAAAGCGGCATGACAGGAGTAATTAATGGCTATCGACGAAAACAAACAGAAAGCGTTGGCGGCAGCGCTGGGCCAGATCGAAAAGCAATTCGGTAAAGGCTCCATCATGCGCCTCGGTGAAGACCGTTCCATGGACGTGGAAACCATCTCCACCGGTTCGCTTTCTCTGGATATCGCATTGGGCGCGGGCGGTTTGCCAATGGGCCGTATCGTCGAAATCTACGGGCCAGAATCCTCCGGTAAAACAACGCTGACATTACAGGTTATTGCCGCCGCACAGCGCGAAGGTAAAACCTGTGCGTTCATCGATGCAGAACACGCGCTGGATCCTGTCTATGCGCGTAAGCTTGGCGTTGATATTGATAACCTGCTGTGTTCTCAGCCGGATACGGGTGAACAAGCTCTGGAAATCTGTGACGCGCTGGCGCGTTCTGGCGCAGTCGACGTTATCGTTGTTGACTCCGTTGCTGCACTGACGCCGAAGGCTGAAATCGAAGGTGAGATCGGTGACTCTCATATGGGTCTTGCGGCACGTATGATGAGCCAGGCAATGCGTAAGCTGGCCGGTAACCTGAAGCAGTCCAACACGCTGCTGATTTTCATCAACCAGATTCGTATGAAGATTGGCGTTATGTTCGGTAACCCGGAAACCACTACCGGTGGTAATGCCCTGAAATTTTACGCCTCCGTCCGTCTGGATATCCGTCGTATTGGCGCGGTGAAAGAGGGCGATAACGTGGTCGGTAGCGAAACCCGCGTTAAGGTCGTGAAAAACAAAATTGCAGCACCGTTTAAACAGGCTGAATTCCAGATTCTTTACGGCGAAGGTATCAACTTCTACGGCGAACTGGTTGACCTGGGCGTGAAAGAGAAGCTGATTGAAAAAGCCGGTGCATGGTACAGCTATAACGGTGAGAAAATCGGTCAGGGTAAAGCGAACGCAACCAATTGGCTGAAAGAAAACCCGGCTGCCGCAAAAGAAATTGAGAAAAAATTACGCGAGTTACTGCTCAATAACCAGGATTCAACGCCCGATTTCTCCGTTGATGACAGTGGTGAAGACGTAGCAGAAACCAACGAAGATTTCTGATAGTCTGACGCAATCGCATACAAAAGGGCTGCATATCATGCAGCCCTTTTCCATTTCTGAAGGCTCAATATGACAGATTCAACTTCCCGCCGCTCTACTTACTCCCGATTACTTGACCGCGCCGTGCGAATACTTGCGATGCGCGATCACAGCGAGCAGGAACTGCGGCGCAAGCTGGCCGCTCCGGTGATGGGAAAAAATGGACCGGAAGACATTGATGCTACGCCGGAGGATTATGACAAGGTCATCGCCTGGTGTATTGAAAGCCGTTATCTTGATGATGACCGATTTGTTCAGCAGTTTATCGCCAGCCGTAGCCGTAAGGGCTACGGACCTGCCCGCGTGCGCCAGGAACTAAATCAGAAAGGGATCGCGCGTGAGGCCATTGAGCGTGCTATGTGCGAATGTGAAATTGACTGGGCGCTGCTTGCGCGTGAGCAGGCCGTCCGGAAATACGGAGAACCTTTACCTGTGGATTTTTCAGATAAGATAAAGGTCCAGCGTTTTTTGCTCTATCGCGGCTATCTGATGGAAGATATTCAGGCAATATGGCGAAATTTTGACGATTGAGCGCATACGGGATTTTACTTCCCAGTAAAGAAAACTTATCTTATTCCCACTTTTCGATTGCCAGAGGCGCAGTTTGCATGCCGATGCTGGTAATGACATTTCGTTAGCTTGATTTCTTCAGGATAATTATGAGCAAGAGCACCGCTGAGATCCGTCAGGCGTTTCTCGATTTTTTCCATAGTAAAGGACATCAGGTAGTTGCCAGCAGCTCCCTGGTACCGAACAATGACCCTACTTTGTTGTTTACCAACGCCGGGATGAACCAGTTCAAGGATGTTTTCCTTGGCCTCGACAAGCGTAATTATTCCCGCGCAACCACCTCGCAGCGTTGCGTGCGGGCGGGCGGTAAGCACAACGACCTGGAAAACGTCGGTTACACTGCACGTCACCATACCTTTTTCGAAATGCTGGGCAACTTCAGCTTCGGCGATTACTTCAAACACGACGCCATTCAATACGCATGGGAACTGTTGACCGGTGAAAACTGGTTTGCCCTGCCAAAAGAACGTCTGTGGGTCACCGTCTATGAAACTGACGATGAAGCCTATGAAATCTGGGAAAAAGAAGTCGGTATTCCGCGCGAACGTATCATCCGCATTGGTGATAACAAAGGCGCAGCTTATGCTTCCGACAACTTCTGGCAGATGGGTGATACCGGTCCTTGCGGTCCGTGCACCGAAATTTTCTATGACCACGGCGACCACATTTGGGGTGGGCCTCCGGGAAGCGCAGAAGAAGATGGCGATCGCTACATTGAGATTTGGAACATCGTCTTCATGCAGTTCAACCGTCAGGCTGACGGCACCATGGAACCGCTGCCGAAACCGTCCGTGGATACCGGTATGGGTCTGGAGCGTATTGCGGCCGTGCTGCAACACGTTAACTCCAACTATGAAATTGACCTGTTCCGTTCACTGATTGAGTCCGTGGCGAAAGTCACCGGCGCGACCGATCTGAGCAACAAGTCACTGCGCGTTATCGCCGACCATATCCGTTCCTGTGCGTTCCTGATTGCCGATGGCGTTGTTCCGTCGAATGAAAACCGTGGCTATGTGCTGCGTCGTATCATTCGTCGCGCGGTACGTCATGGCAACATGCTGGGTGCGAAAGATACCTTCTTCTACAAGTTGGTTGGTCCACTGGTAGACGTGATGGGGTCTGCGGGCGAAGAGCTGAAGCGTCAACAGGCTATGGTTGAGCAGGTTCTGAAAACCGAAGAAGAGCAGTTTGCGCGTACGCTGGAGCGTGGTCTGGCGCTGCTGGATGAAGAACTGGCGAAACTGTCCGGCGATACGCTGGACGGCGAAACCGCATTCCGTCTGTATGACACCTACGGTTTCCCGGTTGATCTGACGGCAGACGTTTGCCGCGAGCGTAACATTAAGGTTGATGAAGCTGGCTTTGAAGCTGCAATGGAAGAACAGCGCCGTCGTGCGCGTGAAGCCAGCGGCTTTGGTGCAGACTACAATGCGATGATTCGCGTTGATGGTGCTTCTGAATTTAAAGGCTACGAGTACCTGGAACTGAACGGCAAAGTCACCGCGCTGTTTGTTGATGGTAAAGCGGTAGATGTCATTAACGCCGGTCAGGACGCTGTCGTTGTTCTAGACCAGACGCCATTCTATGCAGAGTCCGGTGGTCAGGTTGGCGATAAAGGCGAACTGAAAGGCGCTGGTTTTGCATTTGCCGTGAACGACACGCAAAAATATGGTCAGGCGATTGGTCACATCGGCAAACTGTCTGCGGGTTCTCTGAAAGTGGGCGATGCGGTGCAGGCTGATGTGGATGAAGCGCGTCGTGCGCGGATCCGTCTCAATCACTCCGCAACGCACCTGATGCATGCGGCGCTGCGTGAGGTTCTGGGCACGCATGTGGCGCAGAAAGGCTCACTGGTTAACGATAAAGTGCTGCGCTTCGACTTCTCGCATACCGAAGCGATGAAGCCTGCCGAAATTCGTGCTGTTGAAGATCTGGTGAATGCGCAAATTCGTCGCAACCTGCCGATTGAAACGAACATCATGGATCTCGAGGCAGCGAAAGCCAAAGGTGCAATGGCGCTGTTTGGTGAGAAATACGATGACCACGTGCGTGTTCTGAGTATGGGTGATTTCTCTACCGAACTGTGTGGTGGTACTCACGCCAGCCGTACGGGCGATATCGGTCTGTTCCGTATTATCTCCGAGTCTGGCACCGCTGCGGGCGTTCGTCGTATCGAGGCCGTGACCGGTGAAGGCGCTATCCAAACTGTGCATGCTGAGAGCGATCGCTTAAGCGATATTGCGCAGCTGCTGAAAGGTGATAGCCAGACTATCGGTGACAAAGTTCGTTCCGTACTGGAACGTACGCGTCAGCTCGAAAAAGAATTGCAGCAATTGAAGGAACAGGCCGCAGCGCAGGAAAGTGCGAACCTTTCCAGCAAAGCAGTTGATATCAACGGCGTGAAGCTGTTGGTCAGCGAGCTTGCGGACGTTGAACCGAAAATGCTGCGTACCATGGTTGATGATCTGAAAAATCAGCTGGGTTCTACTGTTGTCGTACTGGCAACAGTTGCTGAAGGTAAGGTTTCTCTGATTGCGGGCGTGTCTAAGGATGTGACAGACCGCGTGAAAGCAGGGGAACTGATTGGGATGGTCGCTCAGCAGGTAGGCGGCAAGGGTGGTGGTCGTCCGGACATGGCGCAAGCCGGTGGTACGGATGCTGCTGCTCTGCCGGCAGCGTTAGCCAGTGTGAAAGGCTGGGTTAGCGCAAAACTGTAAAAATTATAAGCGTAAGTCGACGCTGCGGACTTCAATCCGCAGCGTTTGCATCAACGCTATCGACAACGATAAAGTCAGGTTGAAGTTGTGTATATCGGCTAAACTTAGGTTTAACAGAATGTGATGCCGTGACTGCTTACACTTAGGTGTTTGTCATCGCTTACTTTTTGGCGTTATATGATGGATAATGCCGGGATACAGAGAGACCCGACTCTTTTAATCTTTCAAGGAGCAAAGAATGCTGATTCTGACTCGTCGAGTTGGTGAGACCCTCATGATAGGCGATGAGGTCACCGTGACAGTTTTAGGGGTGAAGGGCAACCAGGTGCGCATTGGCGTCAACGCCCCGAAAGAAGTTTCTGTCCATCGTGAAGAGATCTACCAGCGTATCCAGGCTGAAAAATCCCAGCAGTCCAGTTACTAAGGTTTCCGCGTCTCACCTGTCTGGTGAGGCGCAACCTGATTGAGTTACTCTTTTTCTTCTCTTTTCTTCTTCGTCTTCCCCATTTTTTCGATTCCACTGCGCGTAATGCCTTTTCCTGCGAAGTTTCCGTTTGTTCACTCCTTCAGGAAATCGCCAATTTATCTGTTGATAAAACACTCTTTTTGCCGTTTTTGCAGACTAATTGCGCGTGAAATGTGCAAACGATAAAAGCTCTGGAAAAATTGTTTGACTTATAAGTCCCAGAAAGTAATATGTGCGCCACGCAGCGACGATGAGCAGAAACAAGTTCTTCGAAGTACTCGCAAGAGGCGTGTTGGTGAGGTGGCCGAGAGGCTGAAGGCGCTCCCCTGCTAAGGGAGTATGCGGTCAAAAGCTGCATCCGGGGTTCGAATCCCCGCCTCACCGCCATTTGCATCCGTAGCTCAGCTGGATAGAGTACTCGGCTACGAACCGAGCGGTCGGAGGTTCGAATCCTCCCGGATGCACCATATTACTTGATAGCGCTTTAGCAGCGACATCAAATCTGCAGTAAAGTAAGTTTCCCTGATGCATCCGTAGCTCAGCTGGATAGAGTACTCGGCTACGAACCGAGCGGTCGGAGGTTCGAATCCTCCCGGATGCACCATCTTCTCCGAGATAACAGCGAAACTGTTATTTCATGGTCTGCGAGATAATCGCGAGCACCAGGGAGGATAACGTTGCTTCAGCAACGGCCCGCAGGGCGAGGCGCAGCCGAGTAATCCTCCCGGATGCACCATCTCTTACTTGATATCGCTTCTCACGATATCAATATCGGCAGTAAAGCAAGTTTTCCGATGCATCCGTAGCTCAGCTGGATAGAGTACTCGGCTACGAACCGAGCGGTCGGAGGTTCGAATCCTCCCGGATGCACCATCTTCTCCGAGATAACAGCGAAACTGTTATTTCATGGTCTGCGAGATAATCGCGAGCACCAGGGAGGATAACGTTGCTTCAGCAACGGCCCGCAGGGCGAGGCGCAGCCGAGTAATTCTCCCGGATGCACCATCTCTTACTTGGTATCGCTTATTACGATATCAATATCGGCAGTAAGCAAGTTTTCCGATGCATCCGTAGCTCAGCTGGATAGAGTACTCGGCTACGAACCGAGCGGTCGGAGGTTCGAATCCTCCCGGATGCACCATCTTCTCCTGAATTATTTCCTTGTCTTCCCTGAACAATCCTCAATTCGCTGTCAGCGACAAAATCAATCAATTACGATAAAATAACGTCTGGTTAATCGGCTTGTGAGAAGACGATGTACGAACGTTATGCAGGTTTAATTTTTGATATGGATGGTACCATCCTGGATACCGAACCTACGCACCGTAAAGCGTGGCATGAGGTATTAGGACGCTATGGGCTACGTTTTGATGAGCAGGCTATGGTTGCTCTCAACGGCTCCCCAACGTGGCGTATTGCCCAATCGGTGATTGAACTGAACCATGCCGATCTTGACCCTCATGCACTGGCGCGTGAAAAAACCGATAAGGTTAAAAGCATGTTGCTGGATAGCGTCCAGCCTTTACCGTTGGTCGATGTTGTGAAGGCCTGGTATGGTCGCCGTCCTATGTCAGTAGGCACAGGGAGCGAAAGTGCCATTGCAGAAGCTCTGCTTACTCACCTTGGGCTGCGTCGTTATTTTGATGCCGTGGTGGCGGCCGATCACGTACAACACCATAAACCGGCTCCTGATACCTTCTTGTTATGTGCTGAGCGTATGGGCGTCGTTCCGGCTCGCTGCGTTGTGTTTGAAGATGCCGATTTTGGGCTACAGGCAGCGCGTGCCGCGGGAATGGATGCCGTGGATGTCCGGTTATTGTGAGTGATGGACTGTCGCTCCTCTCGTTGTTTGCCAGCAGCTTTCTCAGCGCCACGCTATTACCTGGAAATTCTGAAGTTGTTTTAGTTGCCTTACTGGTTTCTGGAGCGAGTCATCCCTGGGTCTTAGTTTTAACAGCAACAATGGGTAATAGCCTTGGAGGGTTAACTAACGTTATCCTTGGGCGTTTCTTTCCGTTGCGTAAAACATCGCGCTGGCAAGAGAAAGCTACTGGCTGGCTGAGGCGCTATGGCGCTGTCACACTATTATTAAGCTGGATGCCGGTTGTGGGTGATTTACTGTGCTTGTTAGCGGGATGGATGCGCATCTCGTGGGGGCCAGTTCTCTTTTTCTTATGCCTTGGCAAAACGCTGCGCTATGTTGTGGTCGCGGCGGTTACGACGCAAGGCATTATGTGGTGGCACTAATAGTGTTGTGGAATAACCTTCAGGGTGACCAATACCATTATGCTAATTAAAACGATTTTGACAGGCGGGAGGTCAATTTGATCCCGGACGTATCACAGGCGCTGGCCTGGCTGGAAAAACATCCTCATGCGTTAGAGGGGATTCAACGCGGGCTCGAGCGCGAAACGCTGCGTGTTAATGCTGATGGTTCATTGGCAACGACAGGCCATCCTGAAGTGTTAGGCTCAGCGCTAACGCATAAATGGATAACCACTGACTTTGCCGAAACACTGCTGGAGTTTATTACTCCACCGGGCGATGGCATTCACAAAATGCTCACGTTCATGCGCGATCTGCATCGCTATACTGCCAGGAATCTTGGCGATGAGCGTATGTGGCCGTTGAGCATGCCTTGCTATATTGCCGAAGGTCAGGATATCGAGCTGGCGCAGTACGGTACGTCGAATATCGGTCGTCTGAAAACCCTTTACCGTGAAGGCCTTAAAAACCGTTACGGCGCGTTGATGCAGACTATCTCCGGCGTACACTACAACTTCTCGTTGCCGATGGCTTTCTGGCAGGCGAAATGTGGCGTAACAGATGGCGATGAAGACGCTAAAGAAAAAGTGTCAGCAGGGTATTTCCGTCTGATCCGCAACTACTACCGTTTCGGGTGGGTGATCCCGTATCTGTTTGGCGCCTCACCCGCAATTTGTTCCTCCTTCCTGCAAGGAAAGCCGACAACGCTGCCGTTTGAAAAAACCGATTGTGGTATGTATTACCTGCCTTATGCCACGTCGCTGCGTCTGAGTGACCTGGGTTATACCAATAAGTCGCAAAGTAATCTCGGAATTACGTTTAACGATTTGCATGAGTATGTGGCAGGATTGAAGCGCGCGATTAAAACGCCTTCAGAGGAGTATGCGGCGATCGGTCTGGAGAAAGACGGTAAGCGCCTGCAAATCAACAGCAACGTTTTGCAGATCGAAAATGAACTGTATGCGCCAATTCGTCCGAAACGCGTGACTCGCAGCGGTGAAACGCCGTCTGATGCGCTTCTACGCGGCGGCATTGAGTACATCGAAGTGCGTTCGCTCGACATCAACCCATTCTCGCCAATCGGCGTAGATGAACAGCAGGTGCGCTTCCTCGATTTGTTCATGGTTTGGTGCGTTCTGGCTGATGCCCCGGAAATGAGTAGCGACGAGCTGCTGTGTACGCGTACTAACTGGAATCGCGTTATTCTGGAAGGGCGCAAGCCAGGCCTGACGTTAGGTATTGGTTGTGAAACGGCTCAGTTCCCATTGCCTAAAGTGGGTAAAGATCTGTTCCGTGATCTGAAACGTGTGGCGCAAACGCTGGACGGCATTCACGGGGGAGAGGAATATCAAAAAGTATGTGACGAACTGGTTGCCTGCTTTGATAATCCTGAGCTGACATTCTCAGCGCGGATCCTGCGGTCTATGATTGATACAGGTATCGGTGGCACGGGTAAAGCGTTGGGTGAAGCGTACCGTAACTTGTTGCGCGAAGAGCCGTTGGAACTGCTGCAGGAAGAAGAGTTTATTGCTGAAAGTGTGGCTTCTAAGCGCCGTCAGCAGGAGATTGAAGCGGCAGATACTGAGCCGTTTGGTGTGTGGCTGGAAAAGCACGCCTGATACAAAAGAAAAAGGCCACTCGAGAGTGGCCAAAATTTCATCTCTGAAAACAGGGATGATGATAACAAATGCGCGTCTTTCATATACTCAGACTCGCCCCGGAACAAAGAGTTCAGAATATTTTAAAAAAATTTATCGGAGGTGGCTAAATGCCGTTGTTAGATAGTTTTACTGTCGATCACACCCGGATGGAAGCTCCTGCAGTCCGGGTTGCAAAAACGATGAACACCCCACATGGCGACGCTATCACCGTGTTTGATCTGCGTTTCTGCATTCCGAACAAAGAAGTGATGCCTGAGAAAGGTATTCATACGCTGGAACACTTGTTTGCTGGTTTTATGCGTAACCACCTGAATGGCAACGGTGTCGAGATTATCGATATTTCGCCAATGGGTTGCCGTACCGGCTTCTACATGAGCCTGATTGGAACGCCGGACGAACAACGCGTAGCTGATGCCTGGAAAGCGGCAATGGCAGATGTGTTGAAAGTGCAGGATCAGAATCAGATCCCGGAACTGAACGTCTACCAGTGCGGTACGTATCAGATGCACTCCCTCAGCGAAGCGCAGGACATTGCACGTCATATTCTGGAACGTGATGTTCGCGTTAACAGCAATGAAGAGCTGGCGCTGCCAAAAGACAAACTGCAGGAACTGCATATTTAGTTGTCATGCTGGATGGTGAAGGTCACGCTTCTCATCTGGTCTACAAATAATAGGCTCCAGCCGGTATAAAAAAGCCAGTTCAGATGAACTGGCTTTTTTTTATCAATGCGCGTGGCCATCGCACCTTTAAATGACATCGTCAGAATGTTGTTGTGAGCGCTATTGAATTTTATCTTTATTTTTTATTAAAAATAACATCAATTAATTTGCCAAACTCTCTATAAAAAGAGGTATATTGTCCAAAGATTTCTACGTCTTCTAAGATTTCTGGGGTTATTACACTGACATTGGTACAATAGTCATGTTTTCCCATCATAATCTCACCTTTGTCCAGTATTTTACAATAACTCTCTTGGCTAGTGATGTTAAGGGATTCCAGATAATCTTTTAGATCCTTGATGAAATCCTTGTACTCTGTGGTCGTACTGAGTCCTCTCGAAAGTAGTGCCATTTTATCTGCATCAAAGTAACCGGATTTTACGGCTTCATTCCATTCATCTGGAGTTATTGTTCTGTAAAGGATTGAATCATTAGAATAATGTTTCCTGCGATTGAATATGAATCCATCATGAACACACCATGTTCTTCCAATGTCTTATTAAACAATTGTTGACACTCTGGTTTAGCCATGTGTTTAATGGATTCGAATAATTTACCATCCTTACTGGATCTATCGAAGTCATTTGTTTCGGACAACATTATCCCACTCAACATCTTACTCAACTTTTCTGCTGCGTCAAGCTGATTATGTTGACACTCTGGTTTAGCCATGTTCTTAGTGGATTCGAATAATTTATCATTCTTATTGAAGTTATTTGTTTCCAACAACATTATCTCACTCAACTTTTTTGCTGCTTCAAGCTGATTATCTTCGCTAAAATTGTCACGTATTAAACTAGTACCAAGTAGTTGCTCAGCTTCTATACTTGTTCTACTTAGATTTGCCCCGAAAAGGTCAGCATTACTCAAATCCAAATCGCTCATATCACGTCCGCTTAAATCTTCCCCTGATAGATCGAGGCATCCCGTATCAATATATTTTTGTCTGGCTTCTGATAGGTTGTATTCATCCAAAAAATATATGGTATTAAAATATCTGGCTCCTGATATGAACTGCGCTTCACTTAATTGTAATTCTAATGGTTCCGATACGTTTTCTTCACTAATCTTCAGTGAGTATGCTCCATCCGTGTCCTTAGTTATACATAGTTCATATTCACCTTGTAGCGATTTTTCTGACTCATCAATAGTGAATCTAATAGACATGTTGGAGTCGGAGTTATCAATAATACTGTTCAGTATTTTTCGCGGGGATATATTCTCTGAAGCCAAAGAACGCGAGAGACTATTGATGACAGACTTAAGCCGCTTCTCTCCTGAGTCTTTAATTCCCAAAGTAAAAATGTACTTCAGACACTCGCCTACGCCATGCAGTTTAGTTGCTTCTTTGTGCAAAGTTTTATCACCTGGGCTCATTGCAGCGTTTACCAGTATATCCATATGTTTTTGTGCTAAAGCATTAATGTTGTCCATTGACATCTCCTTATTGATTGGTTTATCGCTAAGGCGATTCTCTTACTAAGAGACAACGAAAAATATCAAAAAATGCTCCGGTTTGGCATTAATTCATATTGAAGGCATCAATGAATTGAGCAAAATATAGATTCAATATCTATATTGGGTTTTGATTCTCAGTACCGACAAATCGCTATTAGTGCGCGCCGTCGCCACTCCCTGCACCGAATGGCGGTTTGGCAAACCGATACCAGGCCGAGTAGCACGAGGAAAATCCTTGCAGACATCCAGAAGATTTCGTTAGCAGAAATAATCAGCCCCTGGTGAGTAATGCCAGTCAGTTAAGCAACTGACTGGCTCTTTTTCGGGGCTGTGGTGTATTTCTATGGCTCCTCCTTCACCACCCTCTGGAAGATGCTTTCCCGTCTGGTTGGCAACTTCACCAGTGTCCCATACTTTCAGGATCGCGCATCAGTTCCGGTATACGCCCCGGTGAAGCGCCCTGCAGCGTCACCAGCAGTCTCATTATCATTCCGCATGATTCTGAAAAGCTCAGCTGGTTTGGCCAGCATCCTTTCAGCTTTTCCGTCATTTTAATTATCTGATATCTCACCAGATAATAAGCCAGTAACACTCCCCACAGTACCTGCTCCGAAAGCTCTGGCTTTTTACTTCTCAGAGTCAGCCAGCTCAGTTGCATCGTTTGTTTTATCTCTCTGCAACCTGGGTCGATCTCCCTGAGATGGTTATACAGGTCCGCCATTTCCCCTCCGGGGTAGCGCATGGCGTCCGTCATCGATGTCAGTAGATGGCAGACTCTTCCTTTATACGCCGCGGTCAGCAGGCTGGTTGTCATCTTATTTCCCAGACCCGGCTACTTTTTTCGTGCCTTTACCCCGTTTTCTGATCTCTTTATACTGCGTTCCCTTTTTGAGAAGGAGCATCTACAGTCGGATTCCCGCCATATGTCTGGCGGGGGCACCTACTTTTTTCACTAATATTATTTATATATTATATTTTCATTTGGCTTATATTTATAATATTCACCTTTGTTATTTAATAGATTGATTGATTTGGTGATTACGTTCTTTTTTATTATCTGTTATTTTTTTTGTTTTTATATTTGTGTTTTTTGCCAGGCGTGATCTTGTTTTTATTTTTTTGTAATGATATTTTTCTTGAGATTTTTAGATGGCTGTTTTACTTATTATTCAATAATGATCAGGGATGTTAATGTATGGAACGTATGAATATTTCAAGGATTATCATTTGTGCATGTTTTCTAATGTCAGGTTGTGCAAAAAATATTCCTGATGTTGTAAAAAACCCACCCCAAGGGCAGGTGAGTTGTTATCAGAATATAAACGCATTGAAAGTGTTAGATAAAAAATCTTTTGATGTGTATAAAAAGCAGTTTGATAAAATTAATGAATTATATGTCTTTTACAATAAGCAAAAGTCGCAGTTGGATAGTGAATCTGCGGAAATTATTAAACTCGAAGTTAATAGTAAGTTAATGGTAGTTTGCTCTCGCGTGTGCAATGCTGTATTTAACGTAATGAACCAACAGGCGAGTGAATTGGACAAACTATGAGAAAAATATCGCTGATTGCAGCTTCATGTTTCCTCATGTTGCTGTCTGATTCTGTTTTTTCAGAAGATTTCCTTTCCAAAGAACACTCTATGCTTTTAGAGAAGTTATCTGAGGATAAGGTTATCAGTAATAGTGGTATTCCCAATAGCGTAGTTATTGCAGAACCGACTACACAGATACGCGCGAATGACCTGCAGGGAAAAATTACAGCTCTGGAGAGAGTTAATCGTCTCCGGGAGGCGCAGTATCGTATCGCCCTCGAAAAAAATAAGGAGTTAAAGAGGAAGCTTGAAGCATCCTTTGCTGAAGGTGTCAATTCCCAGGACAAAAAAACAACCAATAAATCTATCGCTGTTGATGTTAAAAGTGAGTTAAATAACCAATCAATAATATTAAATAAAAAGATTTCTGGTCTTGAAAAAGAACTCGCGGATGTGACTAACCAGAAAGAAAAACTAGAGCAACAGACTGCAAAGTTGGCTGTTTTAGAAAAAGAAAAATATGATTTATCAAAACAATTAACGGTATTAGCGGCGAGTTCAAAAGAGGCACCTAAACAAAGATTTTTATTGGAACAGCAGACCAAAAAGCTTAGCTATTTGGAAACGGAAAAAGCAAAACTTTTAAAACAGAAAGTAAGTTCAGAGCAAAAAATAGCTCAGTTGGCATTGCTAGAAAAAGACAAAATTGCACTAGAGAAAGATAAAGCTGATCTGATTAAGCAGATAGCGGATCTGAACAAATCCGGCAGCGCTGATGCGTTGAAACAGAAATTAGCGCTGGGACAACAGACGGCTCAGCTGGCAGTGCTGGAGAAAGACAAAGCCACGCTGGCGAAGCAGATAGCCGATCTGAATAAATCCGCCAGCGCTGATACGGCGAGACTGGAAAAACAGACGGCTCAGCTGGCGGCGCTGGAGAAAGACAAAGTCACGCTGACGAAGCAGATAGCCGACCTGAATAAATCCGGCAGCGCTGATGCGGCGAAACTGGAGAAACAGACAGCTCAGCTGGCGGCACTGGAGAAAGACAAAGTCACGCTGACGAAGCAGATAGCTGATCTGAATAAATCCGCCAGCGCTGATACGGCGAAACTGGAGAAACAGACGGCTCAGCTGGCGGCACTGGAGAAAGACAAGGGCGTGCTGACGAAGCAGATAGCAGACCTGAACAAATCCGGCAGCGCTGATGCGGCGAAACTGGAGAAACAGACGGCTCAGCTGGCGGCACTGGAGAAAGACAAGGGCGTGCTGGCGAAGCAGATAGCAGATCTGAACAAACAGACGGCTCAGCTGGCGGCACTGGAGAAAGACAAGGGCGTGCTGGCGAAGCAGATAGCCGACCTGAATAAATCCGGCAGCGCTGATGCGGCGAAACTGGAGAAACAGACAGCTCAGCTGGCGGCACTGGAGAAAGACAAGGGCGTGCTGGCGAAGCAGATAGCCGACCTGAATAAATCCGCCAGCGCTGATGCGGCGAAACTGGAGAAACAGACGGCTCAGCTGGCGGCGCTGGAGAAAGACAAAGTCACGCTGACGAAGCAGATAGCCGACCTGAATAAATCCGGCAGCGCTGATACGGCGAGACTGGAAAAACAGACGGCTCAGCTGGCGGCGCTGGAGAAAGACAAGGGTGTGCTGACGAAGCAGATAGCCGACCTGAACAAATCCGGCAGCGCTGATGCGGCGAGACTGGAAAAACAGACGGCTCAGCTGGCAGTGCTGGAGAAAGACAAAGTCACGCTGACGAAGCAGATAGCCGACCTGAATAAATCCGGCAGCGCTGATGCGGCGAGACTGGAGAAACAGACGGCTCAGCTGGCGGCACTGGAGAAAGACAAGGGCGTGCTGGCGAAGCAGATAGCCGACCTGAACAAATCCGGCAGCGCTGATGCGGCGAAACTGGAGAAACAGACGGCTCAGCTGGCAGTGCTGGAGAAAGACAAGGGTGTGCTGACGAAGCAGATAGCCGACCTGAACAAATCCGGCAGCGCTGATGCGGCGAAACTGGAGAAACAAACGGCTCAGCTGGCGGCACTGGAGAAAGACAAGGGCGTGCTGGCGAAGCAGATAGCCGACCTGAATAAATCCGGCAGCGCTGATGCGGCGAGACTGGAGAAACAGACGGCTCAGCTGGCGGCGCTGGAGAAAGACAAAGCCACGCTGGCGAAGCAGATAGCCGACCTGAATAAATCCGGCAGCGCTGATGCGGCGAGACTGGAGAAACAGACGGCTCAGCTGGCGGCACTGGAGAAAGACAAGGGCGTGCTGACGAAGCAGATAGCAGATCTGAACAAACAGACGGCTCAGCTGGCGGCGCTGGAGAAAGACAAGGGTGTGCTGACGAAGCAGATAGCCGACCTGAATAAATCCGGCAGCGCTGATGCGGCGAAACTGGAGAAACAGACAGCTCAGCTGGCGGCACTGGAGAAAGACAAGGGCGTGCTGGCGAAGCAGATAGCCGACCTGAACAAATCCGGCAGCGCTGATGCGGCGAGACTGGAAAAACAGACGGCTCAGCTGGCCGTGCTGGAGAAAGACAAAGTCACGCTGGCGAAGCAGATAGCCGACCTGAATAAATCCGGCAGCGCTGATGCGGCGAAACTGGAGAAACAGACGGCTCAGCTGGCGGTACTGGAGAAAGACAAAGCTAAAGCAGCAGCAAAATCTACATTACTTGCTCAACAGGTTTTGAAGCTTGTCAACGTAATAGAAGATACGAAAAAAGTAAAAGAATATCTGGAATCTCAGAACGTCAGTTTGATCGCTCAGAATAGTGAGCAAAAATCAAATATGGTTAAAATGGCTGAGTCATTGCGAAATTCTGAGACTCTGTCAAAGTTAGTTGCGGAGGAAAGAAGGAAAAATATTGAACTTAATACCTTGATTTCTAGATTGAATGTTTCAATAGGTGAAAAATCATCGCGAATTGGCGTGCTTGAGCAAGAGTTGTCTAAAAATACTCAAAAAAATATTGAGCTTGAAGCATCAATACGACAGATGAATTTGAGTACCAGAAAGGCAGCTAACGTGCCAGAGAATGCCACACCTGGTGGTAATGCGGTTGTCAAAAAACCGTTATTGCAACAGCAACAAAACTCACAAACGATAATAACTTCGCCTTCTGTTAAAGAACAGTCAGAGGAATTGATGCGTTCAGTTAAGGCGATAAAAGGAGCTATTCAGCAATCCGATGGTGTTATTTATGTTGTGGAAAGCAAAGGCGCAAAGCGGAAAGCGAAGAAAAAAGATTATATACAGTTTGTAATGAAAGAAGAGGTTAGTACGGGCGCAGTTATATCAAATAATGTTAATATTAACAGCAAGGTTGATAAATTACCTGAATTACTTAGTAAGGCCGTTACTCTTGTAGGCACAAAGGGGCGCGTGAAAATATATATACCGCCTGATTTAGCATATGGTGGTAAGGGTATTCCCAATATTGCACCTTCAGGTATTGTTTCAATATTAACGGTAGATGTTACTGGCTTGAAGCCATAAGCATATTCCTCTTGCGGGTATGTAATATGGCACTTAAAAGCAGCAAAGATAATCTTTGCTGCTTTTTATATTATAAATTCTAATTAATTATTAACGTATTAGTGCGCGCCGCCGCCGCCACTGCCTGCACCGAATGGCGGTTTGGCAAACCATACCAGGCCGAGTAGCACGAGGAAAATCCCTGCAGACATCCAGAAGATTTCGTTAGCAGAAATAATCAGCCCCTGGTTGGTGATTTGCTGTGCCAGCCATCCGGAGGCCTGCTCCTTGCTCATTCCCAGCCCTTGCAACTGGTCATACATCGCCTGTGCATTAGAGTTGTAAGGGTTTACTGACTCCGTTAGTTGCGCATGGTGCAGCGACTCACGGCTAGTCCACATCGTTGTGGTGATCGATGTGCCAATAGAACCCGCCAGCGTTCGCGTAAAGTTAGACAGGCTCGATGCTGCCGCCATACGTTCAGGCGGTAAACCCGATAGCGTGATGGTGGTCAGTGGCATAAAGAAGCAGGCTACCGCGAACCCCTGAATAAACTGCGGCCAGGCCGATGCGCCAAAATCCATACCGGGTTCGAATGTCCACGCACGCCAGTAGAAACAGACGGCATACATGATGAAGCTGAAAGTGACCAGCCGACGCATATCCAGCTTGTGTGCGAAACGGCCGATAATCGGCGACAGGATCACCGGAATCACCCCAACCGGCGCAGACGCCAGACCTGCCCAGGTTGCCGTATATCCGTACACCTCCTGCAATAACTGCGGCAACAGAACGATTGCGCCGAAGTAGAGCATATAGGCCAGACTGATACACAGACAGCCGATGGTAAAGTTGCGCGACTTAAACAGCGAGAGATCGACAATGGGGTGCTCGTCGGTAAGCTCCCAGACGATGAGGAAGCTGATTGCCACCACGGCGACCACCGTCAGGATGATAATTTCCTGCGAGGCGAACCAGTCCAATTCTTTGCCGCGGTCGAGCATAATCTGCAAACTGCCGATACCAATGACCAGCAGTGCCAGACCAATGGCGTCGATACGCCGCTGCTCGGTTTTGGTTTCCCGACCTCGCAGGGTTTGCAACGTCATTAATACCACTACAGCACCGATTGGCACGTTGATGAAAAATATCCAGCCCCAGTGATAGTTGTCGCTGATATAGCCCCCAAGAATGGGGCCACATATCGGGGCAACAATCACCGTCATCGACCATAGCGCGAGGGCAATGGAGCGTTTGGCGGGAGGATAGTTATTCAGTAACAGGCTTTGCGAGAGCGGGATTAACGGACCGGCGACAATACCCTGAATGACGCGGAAGAAAATCAGCATGTTCAGGCTGGTGGACATCCCACATGCCCATGAGGCAATGACGAAGGCGATAGTTGACCACATGAATAGTCTTACTTCACCAACGCGTTTGGCCAGCCAGCCGGTGATCGGAATAGAGATAGCATTCGCCACCCCGAATGAGGTGATCACCCAGGTTCCCTGGCTCAGTGAAGAGCCGAGGTTCCCGGCGATAGTGGGGATCGCCACGTTAGCAATGGTGGAGTCCAGCACCTGCATGAATGTCGCCAGGGACAGCGCAATCGTCATAATGACGAGCTGCGCGCCTTCCAGCGGTTTTTGCTGTTGCATCACACGCACCTTTGAATTAGCCCGCGTTGGCCTGCACGATCTCTTCGATCATCTTATTGACCGGATCAAGGTTGATTTCACGTGCATTACTTTCTGATACTGGCGTCGTGCGGACCTGGCTTGCCAGGATCTGCCCGTCACGATTAGCGGTATCTACCGTAACCAGTGTCGACAAACCAATACGCAGTGGATGTTGTGCCAGTTGCTGCGCATCCAGTTCGATACGTACCGGTAAACGCTGGACAACTTTGATCCAGTTACCGGTTGCGTTTTGCGCCGGCAGCAGGGAGAACGCGCTGCCCGTACCCATATCCAGGCCGACGACTTTCCCGGTGTATTTCACGTCATCGCCGTAAATATCACTGATAACGGTCGCCGGTTGACCAATACGCATGTGCGCCAGCTGTGTTTCTTTGAAGTTGGCATCCACCCACAGGTTAGTGGCCGGAACAACCGCCATCAGCGGCGTAGTCGGGCTAATTTGCGCGCCAGGCTGCACGGCACGACGGGAAACATAGCCGGTCATCGGGCTGACAATTTTGGTACGTTCCAGCGCCAGCCAGGCATTACGCACTTCGGTGGCAGCCTGTTGTACAGCAGGTTGATCTTCCAGCTTGCTGCCCAGAATCATTGCCTGATTCGCATTATATTGTTGGATTGCGACATCAAGCTGAGCCTGAGCGCTGGCGACGGCATCGCGGGCATGTTGCAGTTCTTCGCGGCCAATCAGGTTGGCATTACCCAGCGGGACACGGCGATTAAAGTCGCTTTGTGCCTGGGCCAGCGCAGTTCTCTGCACTTCAATGCTGGCCTGCAGTTGCTTGCTGTTGATCATCAACTGGTGCGTCTGGCGCACGCTGGACGCCAGCGCAGTTTTGGCTTTTTCAAATGCCTGCCTGGCATCTGTCTGATCGAGAGTGACCAGGACATCGCCCTGTTTTACAAAGTCAGTGTTATCAGCCCAGACTTTCGTCACGCTGCCTGATACCTGCGCCATAATTTGAACCTGGTTCCCTGCCACGTACGCATCGTCTGTCTCTTCGATATGACGCAGTACTAAAAACCAATAAATCCCATATGCCACGGCAATGATAATAAAGAGCAAGGTCAGCAGGAGCAGCATACTTTTACGTTTGCCATTCTTCTTGACCGGTTGCTGCGGGGTTTGAGTCTCCGCATTTGCGCTCATGTTGTTCTCCACGATCTTATTTTTTTTCACATCGGCTGAAGCCGACCTGTTTATCAGACAGGCCAGCAGTATGCGTGCTGGCCTGTCGGTTTTTCATTTATAAATCTGGATTTCTGAGCGAGTCAGCGCGTTAGCGCAGCGCTTCTAACACCGCGCCATCCTGCTCCATCTGATCAAGACGGGTCAGAAGTTTACGGGTGATATGCTCAAGTTGATCTTTTTCGGTGGTGCTGAGAGATGACCAAAGCTGATGAAGGCAGTTATGCTGAGGCGGTAATACCTCCTGCAAAAAAGCATGGCCTTTTTCGGTCAATTGCAGATGCAGACAGCGGCGATCGTTATCGCTTTCGCGGCGCTCGATCCAGCCACGCTTTTCTAACTCATCCGCGATACGGGTGGCGTTAGTCCGTGACGAGCCAAGTGCGCAACTCAGTTCAGAAGGCTGAATACTGTGGTTTTCCTGAGACTCCAGCGTAATCAACGCCATAAACAACGTCTCGTTAATCCCTTGAGCTTTCAGCATCTTATTGCGGTTTTCCAGCAGCTTGCCCTGCATATGCATGCAAAGACGAGTCAGAAGCACTTCCTGATAAGGGAACTCTTCGTAGCGGCTGGCGCGAAATTTTAGCATTTGTTCAATGGGCGTAAACGAACTATCCATTTGGGTATAACCTCATTAATTTCAGCCGATATAGTAACGACAGTGACAAATAAAGTAAATGTATTATTTATTTAAAATGATTATTTTAATCTATAAGACAAACAGCATTTTCCAGGCTAATCCATAGCCCAGGGCACTCAGTAAGGTCGGAATGATGATGCTGCGGGTCTTATAGAAGCTTGCACCCAGTACCACAAACCCCACCAGCGTAGGCACAAAACGACGGGCATCGTGCATCACTTCTGGCGCAGTAGACACCACCAGCAGGGCGCAAATTGATGCAATACCGATGGTGTCGAGTAATATTCCAGTGGCTCCGCGTTTTGTCGGGCGCACATTCCCCATTCGCAGACGCAGTGGTAAATAGCGAAAACAGTAATTGACGCAGCCGACCAGCAGGCCGAGCAGCAGAACCTCATAACTCATCAGGACCTCCCTGCCAGAACGACTGAATGAGCGCGGTCAGGCATCCGCAGACTATGCCTGCGAGGATGGCTGCCGGGATAGAAAACAGCGTCACGCCAGCCAGCGCACCGGCTAAAGCCGCCGTGACGCATAGCGTTTGATTACGCTGGAAAGAGGCCAGCAGAAAACTCATAAACAGCGCCGGGAGCATAAACCCCAGCGCCGCTTCTACCGCCGGGAATCCCTTCAGTAAACCAGTGCCGGAAAATGCGCCGATAACCGTACCAAGTACCCAGGAAGCCCAGGAGCATAGCGCGATGCCGATCATCCAGTTTTCACTCCAGCGCCGGTTATCCCGCACCAGCTTGGCCGTTGCCGCGGCAAAGACTTCGTCGGTGAGGCCAAAGGCCCATAGCGCGCTTTTAGGTTTGCTCAGCTGTCGGGCGATACGGCTGCGCAGAGAAGGGCCGTACAAAACATGGCGAACATCCATCGCCATGACGGTCAGAGCCGCGACCCACAGTGAGCTGCCTGCGGCGAGCATGGTTGTGATGACAAACTGGCTGGCGCCGGCGTAAATGATGCAGGAGAAAAAAACGCTTTCAACGGGAGTAAAGCCCAGGCGAGTCGCATTCATACCAAATGCAAATGCGACCGGAATATAACTGATAACTATCGGTAGGCTGTCTTTGAATCCTTCAGTTAACGTTGCAGAACGGGATTCAGACTGGGGAACAGGGCTTTCCATAGGATTATAGGCTTCATTACCGAAATTAAAATAACCTGGCTCAATGCGTTATAACCTTAGCAGACTGATGGGCTCCTTAACACCCTGAGGAGCCCAATCAAAGATAAACAGACGTTATACGCCTAATTTACGGCTTCCTGGCGGTGAAAACCTCGCCACCAGACCAGCAGGTTGAGTACGGCAACAGTCACACCTGCCAGACAAACGCCAGCCCAGCCGGCATGCTGCCAGGCTGAAGCTGAAATCAGCGAACCTGCCGCACCACCAATGAAATAGCTGGTCATGTATCCGGCAGTCAGGCGATTACGTGCGTCCGGGTGAATGCGATAGATAACGGTCTGGTTGGTGATATGTACCCCCTGAACGGTCAGATCCAGTACCAGAATACCGATAATCAGCATCGGCACTGAAGTATGTCCGAACCAGATAGCCAGCCAGGAGAACAACAGTAGCAGCAGGCCTGCGGTAGTCGTGAGGTGTGATTTACCCTTATCGGCAAAACCGCCCGCCGGACGAGCGCCTAACGCACCGGCGGCTCCGGCCAGACCGAACAGGCCAATCATCCCCTCTGAATAGTTAAACGGTGGTGCGGCGAGTAAAAATGCCATTGATGTCCAGAGGATACTGAAGTTGGCAAAGGTCAGGCAGCCCAACATCGCGCGGGTGCGGAGTAATTTATCGTGGATAAACAGGCTAAACACAGAACCCAATAGCTGCGGGTAGTTAAGATGGGTCTCTGATTTCATCTTCGGCAAACCACGCCACAGGGCAATCGCCATCAACGCCATCAGTACTGAGGCCACCCAAAACACGGTGCGCCAGCCGCCGAGATTCGCCAGCAACCCTGCAACCGTTCGTGCCAGCAAAATCCCCAGCAACAGGCCGCTCATAATCGTACCAACGACTTTACCGCGCTTGTCAGGCGTGGCGAGCGTCGCCGCCAGCGGAACCAGGATCTGTGCCACAACTGAGAACAACCCGGTTAGCGCAGTGCCGAGGATCAGCATCCCCAGCGACTGACTGCTGGCGGTAATCAGCATGCCGCCTGCTGCTAACAGTGTCATCGAGACAATCAGCATCCGGCGTTCAAACATATCGCCAAGCGGTACCAGAAACAGGAGCCCTGCAGCGTAGCCAAGCTGGGCTGCAGTGACGATAAAGCCCGCAGTACTGGCCGACAGCGAAAAGTTTCGCGCGATGGTGTCGAGCAGCGGCTGGGCGTAATAGTTACTGGCAACGGCGAGGCCGGTCGCCACAGACATTAATACAATCAGTGCCGGGCTAAGCCCGTGAGTGGGTTTGGTCATTGTTTTCAACTGAATAATGGGGTGCAGAAAACAATCATAACGGAAGTGATTAAATGTTGCTGATTTGTTGGGTGATGGATTGTGCGGTGAGGGAAGGGCGTGTAGGCCGGATAAGGCGCATCGCGCCACCATCCGGCATTGGTGTGGTTACTGGGCCTGATAGCGTTATGCTTATCAGGCCTACGAGAGGGTTATTTCTGCGCAGCCAGCGCTTCTTTCACCCAGCCGTCGAACTGCTGCTGGTGGGCTTTGATCCAGCCGTCAACGTGGCCCTGAACGTCAGCTTCTGAGGCTTTACCATCATGCATCATTGCGTTCTGCGCATTGATATCTGCCAGTGGTAATTTCATGATGGCAAACAGTTTCGCCGCCGCCGGGTTTTTCTCCGCCCAGGCTTTATTAGCGACGATGTGCATGGTGTTTACCGGGAAGCCATAGTTCGCGCCGTTCGGCAGTTTGGTATCAATATCTTTCTGTTCACCTGGCAGAGAAGAGAACGGGACCTGTAGCCAGACGACATCTTTGCCCGGTTTCATCACGTCACTGACCCAGTATGGTGTCCAGGTGTAGTACAGGATCGGTTTGCCTTCTTTAAAGCGGGTAATGGTGTCAGCCATCATTGCTGCATAGTTACCGTGGCTGACCTCGACTGTTTTTTCCAGATCGAACGCTTTGTTCTGGTGGTTAATCACCGCTTCACAACCCCAGCCCGGCGAGCAACCCATCATGTCAGCTTTACCATCGCCGTTGGTATCAAAGATTTTGGCAATCTTCGGATCTTTTAACTGGGCGATGTTGGTGATTTTGTACTGCTCAGCGGTTTTTTTATCGATCAGATAACCCTGTGCAGCCCCCGTAACAAATACCCCCTCGCGATAAAACTTTTTGTCTCCGCCCGCTGCGGCGTACATATCATCATGTAGCGGCTGCCAGTTCACGGCGGTAAACGTCGCATCGCCAGAGGCAATAGAGGTATAGCCGACGTTGTAGTCGACTTCGCTTGTCTTATTTACGGTGTAGCCCAGTTTCTCCAGCGCACGACTAACTAACTGCGTCTGGAAGGACTCTTCAGAGATGGTGCTCTGGATAGGTTGTACAGTGATGCCTTTGCCCGGCAGGTCAGAAGCGAAAGCGCTGGTGGAGACAAGGGAGGCAAACGCTGTGGCAATAATTACTTTCTGTCGCATCGTTGTTCCTTATTACACTTCATCCTGAATGATTTTGTGTAAGTTGATGAATTGTAGGCCCGGTAAGCGCAGCGCTACCGGGCAACGAGTGAATTACTTCGTGAAAGGGCGAGTGATAAGCCCAACAGGACCTGTGGTGTACCAGCGGCGGTTACCACGGCTACGCGAGTCACGGCCTACGGCCTGCGTCAGACGGTCGAGAATGATGGCGAGGATCACGATACCCACACCGCCAACGGTAGCCAGCCCCATGTCCAGACGACCGATTCCGCGCAGAACCATCTGACCCAGCCCGCCGACGGCTATCATCGATGCGATAACCACCATGGAGAGTGCCAGCATCAGCGTCTGGTTCACCCCGGCCATAATGGTGGGCATCGCCAGCGGGAGCTGCACTTTAAACAGCATCTGACGCGGGCTGGCACCAAACGAGCGCGAGGCTTCAATCAGATCGGCGGGCACCTGATTAATCCCCAGAATGGTCAGACGCACAATTGGCGGCAGGGCGAAGATAATCGTCACCACCACGCCCGGGACGTTGCCAATACCGAACAGCATGACAATCGGCACCAGATAGACGAACGCAGGTGTGGTTTGCATCGCATCCAGCAGCGGGCGAACTATTTTTGCTGCCCGTGGACTGCGCGCCAACCAGATCCCCATCGGCAGACCGATCACCACGCAGAACAGCAACGCGGTCAACACCAGCGCCAGGGTTATCATGGCCTGCGACCACGCGCCGATGGCACCGATGGCAATTAAGGAAATCAGCGTAGCAACGCCCATCCCAACACCGGAAATCTGCCAGGCAATCAGCGCGAACAGGATAATCGCCACCGGGGCTGGCATACCTAACAGCAGCTGTTGAAAACCGTTGAGAATGTAATCAACCGGGACACGAATGCCCTGGAAGACCGGACGGAAATGGGTAACAACCCAGTCGATCCCCTCAGTGACCCAGCTGTCCAGTGGGATCAGCGTTTTATGGAACGGATCCATAATATTGAAATGCTCTGGTGCCGGCGCGGGGGCGCTGGTCAGCCAGTCCGCGCCACCGCCGTCAGTGGGCGCACCGGATGGCGTGCTCCAGGCATCGGCAGTTTGTGCGGCGCTGTCGGCCGCTGGTGTGGTATCCCACGGATTAGTTTGATCAGCCATTGTTTACCCCCTCACGATCTAAAGCCTGTAACAGCATGCGTTTTGAAATGACGCCCACATACTGCTGTTCCTCATCAACAACCGGCACCGCGCACGGAGCTTGGCCGACATGAGAAAGCAACTCGCTGAGAGGAGTTTGCGCATCGACGGCTAGCGGCTCATCGATCAATGCCGCTTCAATACCTTGCGCCTGACTTAACGCTGTTTTTAATGAGTCGATAGAGACAACGCCGACGAATTTGTTGCCGCGCTCGATCACATAACCATATTCGCGATCTTTGTCCTGCAGTAATTGCAGCGCCGAACGGGGGCCGACGCCTGGCGTTTTACGAATTAGCCCTTCGGGACTACGGCGTGATATATCTTTCGCACTGAAGACCTGGCTAATGTCAACGCCACGGAAGAAGGTGCGGACATAATCATTGGCCGGATTATTCAGAATTTCATCCGGCGTACCGACCTGCACCACTTCACCGTTTTGCATAATGGCAATTCTGTCGCCAATACGCATGGCTTCGTCGAGGTCGTGCGAAATAAAGACCACGGTACGCTGATGCTTCGCTTGTAGTTTTACCAGCTCATCCTGCATTTCGGTACGAATTAAGGGATCGAGGGCTGAGAAAGCCTCATCCATTAATAAGATGTCAGGGTTAATGGCTAACGCACGGGCGAGTCCCACACGCTGCCGCATCCCCCCGGAAAGTTCATCCGGGTAGCCGTGAGCATAATTCTCCAGACCAACCTGACGTAGCGCATCTAACGCTTTTTCACGACGTTCATCCGCACCAACACCGGCTAATTCCATGCCGAATGCCGTATTGTCCAGCACCGTCATGTGCGGCATCAGGGCAAAGGACTGGAACACCATCGCAATCTTTTTTCTGCGCACCTCGCGAAGCTCGGCATCGGATATCCGGGCGATGTCTACGCCGTCAATCAATACCTGTCCGCGGGTGGGTTCAATCAGGCGATTGAGAAGGCGTACCATTGTGGATTTACCCGAACCGGATAATCCCATGATGACAAATATCTCGCCTTCTTCAATGGCCAGACTGGCGTTCTTAACGCCAAGCGATAGCCCTGTTTTATCCAGAATCTGCTCTTTTGAAAGTCCTTTTTCAATATATTTGAAAGCTCTCTGCGGATGCTCGCCAAATATCTTATAGAGATTTTTAACTTCTAATTTAATTGCCATGCAATAGAATGATTCCTGTTATTTGTTTATATCGATATATTACCTGATGGAAATAGTGACCTTTTTCTACCCTAACATACTGAGAATCTGAGGCAACCCTGAATTTGGTTGTGGCACGAATATTGCCGAAGGCCAGGCGGCGGGATTTCCCATGATATAAGGGCTGAGCGCGAATGTGAGTTGTCTGATATTTTTTGTAAATGGCAAGGGAAAATCGCCTGAATTGCTGGAATGCAGGCGAATAATGCGGCTGGTATTGAGTGTAGATCACACAATTATATTTGTGCGATAAAAGTGTGATCCTGTTAAAATATTTCCGCGAAAATTGTACGGTGTTTTTCGCGAAAATGAGCGCTAGAAACTCCAGTCGTCATCTTCTGTTTCGACGGCTTTACCCATCACATAAGATGACCCTGAACCCGAGAAAAAATCGTGGTTTTCGTCAGCATTGGGCGACAGCGCGGCAAGGATTGCCGGGTTCACATCCGCCATTTCTGCCGGGAATAATGCCTCATATCCCAAATTCATTAATGCCTTATTGGCGTTGTAGCAAAGGAAGGCTTTGACGTCCTCCACCCAGCCGGTCTCTGCATACAATTCTTCCGTATAACGCGCTTCGTTATCATACAATTCCATCAACAGGTCGAAGGCAAAATTCTTTAACTCCTCGCGTGCGGATTCGGAAATATGCTCCAGACCTTTTTGGTATTTATAGCCAATGTAATAACCATGAACCGCTTCATCACGAATGATCAGACGAATAAGATCGGCAGTATTGGTCAATTTGCCGCGGCTGGAAAAATACATCGGCAACCAGAAACCGGAATAGAACAGGAAGGATTCCAGAAACACGCTGGCAATTTTCTTCTTCAGCGGTTCGTCGCTGGCGTAATGTGCCAAAACGATCTGCGCCTTGCGCTGGAGTGGGGTATTTTCTTCACTCCAGGCGTAAGCCGCATCCACGTCTTTGGTCTGGCAAAGGGTGGAGAAAATAGAGCTGTAGGAACGGGCGTGCACCGCCTCCATAAAGCTAATATTCGACAGCACCGCCTCTTCATGTGGTGTTAATGAATCAGCCATTAATGCTGGCGCACCGGCAATATTCTGAATGGTGTCGAGCAGCGTCAGGCCGGTAAATACGCGGATGGTGAGCTGCTGCTCGGCAGCGTTCAACGTTTGCCAGGCCGGGATGTCATTGGAAAGCGGGACCTTTTCCGGTAGCCAGAAGTTACTGGTCAGGCGATTCCAGACTTCGAGATCTTTATCATCCTCAATCTTGTTCCAGTTGATGGCGCTCACGCGTGATAATGCCATTTTGTTCTCCTTACAGTGCGCATGACACGCAGCCTTCTATTTCAGTCCCTTCCAGCGCCAGCTGACGTAGTCGGATGTAATACAGCGATTTGATGCCCTTACGCCAGGCGTAAATCTGCGCTTTGTTGATATCGCGAGTGGTGGCGGTATCGGGGAAAAAGAGCGTCAGTGAAAGCCCTTGATCGACATGGCGCGTTGCCTCAGCGTAGGTATCGATGATTTTTTGCGGACCAATCTCGTAGGCATCCTGATACAAGGCCAGATTCTCATTGGTCATAAACGGGGCAGGGTAGTAAACGCGCCCGGTTTTGCCCTCTTTGCGAATCTCCACTTTCGACACGATCGGGTGAATGCTTGACGTGGCATGGTTGATGTAGGAGATAGAACCGGTGGGCGGAACCGCCTGCAAATTCTGGTTATAAATACCGTAGCGCATCACATCTTCACGCAGTTGCGCCCACATCTCGCGCGTCGGCAGCGTAATGCCGCTGGCGGCAAACAGTGTGCGGACCTTGTCGGTTTTTGGCTGCCAGTCGCCCTGCAGATACTGGTTAAAATACTCGCCGCTGGCGTAGCGGGACTGCTGGAATCCGGCAAAGGTTTTACCGCGCTCGCGGGCGAGCTTCATCGATGTATTCAGCGCATGCCAGGTGATGGTGTAGAAATAGAGATTGGTGAAATCCAGCCCTTCTGGCGAACCGTAGGCAATCCCTTCCCGTGCCAGATACCCGTGCAGGTTCATCTGTCCAAGGCCAATCGCGTGCGACGCGCTGTTCCCGGCTTCAATCGAGGGCACGCTGCGGATGTGGCTCATGTCCGAAACGGCGGTTAAGCCGCGCACGGCTGTTTCAACGGTGCGGCCAAAGTCGGGTGAATCCATGGTATGGGCAATGTTCAAGGAGCCGAGATTGCAGGAGATATCGTGTCCTGTCTGCGCGTAATTGAGATTTTCATCGTAGGTGGAGGCACTGTTAACCTGCAAAATCTCCGAGCACAGGTTGCTCATATTGATCCGACCGGCAATCGGATTGGCGCGATTCACCGTATCTTCAAACATGATGTAAGGATAACCAGACTCAAACTGGATCTCGGCCAGCCGCTGGAAGAATTCGCGGGCGTTAATGTATTTTTTGCGCACGCGTTCGTCGGCCACCAATTCGTCATACCGCTCACTCACGGCGATATCACCGAACGGTTTGCCGTAAATGCGCTCCACGTCATAAGGTGAGAACAGCGCCATCCGGGCATTTTCTTTCGCCAGTCGAAAGGTAACATCCGGGATCACCACGCCAAGCGAGAGCGTTTTGAT
Organism: Citrobacter sp. C6_1; assembly: GCF_014596835.2. Lineage (NCBI taxonomy): Bacteria > Pseudomonadati > Pseudomonadota > Gammaproteobacteria > Enterobacterales > Enterobacteriaceae > Citrobacter > Citrobacter sp. C6_1. Next base: position 1,053,626 of record NZ_CP115031.1, read on the forward strand.
ACGGATTTTCTCGTCGGCGTTTTCGCGCTTAGTATCGAGAAAACGTAAAATATCCGGATGGTGCGCGTGCAGGTACACCGCACCCGCGCCCTGACGTGCGCCGAGCTGATTCGCATAAGAAAACGCATCTTCCAGCATTTTCATTACCGGGATCACCCCAGAGGACTGGTTCTCAATGCGTTTAATCGGCGCACCCGCTTCGCGCAGGTTGGAGAGTAAAAATGCCACGCCGCCGCCGCGTTTAGAAAGCTGTAGCGCCGAGTTGACCGCCCGACCAATTGACTCCATGTTGTCTTCAATGCGTAACAGGAAACAGGAGACCAGCTCGCCGCGTTGCTGTTTACCGCAGTTTAAAAAGGTTGGCGTGGCGGGCTGAAAGCGCCCGGAGAGCATTTCATCGGTCAGTTGCATCGCGAGTGCTTCATCGCCTTGTGCCAGCGTGAGTGCCACCATCGTTACCCGATCCTCAAAATCTTCGAGATAGCGCTTACCGTCGAACGTTTTCAGCGTATAGCTGGTGTAGAACTTCCATGCGCCGAGGAACGTCTGGAAACGGAATCCGCTGGCGTGGGCGTGGTCAAATAGCTTCAGCACGAACGCGCGATTGTAGCGGCTTAACACGCTGGCATCGTAATAGCCTTCATCCACCAATGTTTCGAGACGCGCCTGCTGGCTGGCAAACACCACCGAGTTGGGGCGGACGTGGGCGGCAAAGAAAGCCTCCACCGCTTGATGGTCTTTGTCGAACTGAATGCGCCCGGCTTTATCGTACAGATTCAGCATGGCGTTCAGGGCGTGATAATCCAGCGTTGGCTGCATTACACGTTCTGCGGTTGTCGTTGCCAAAATTCGCTCACTCCTTTTCGAACGTTGTCGATATCGCTTTGGGTGCCCATTAGCTCAAAACGATAAAGCCACGGCACGCCGCATTTTTGTGAAATGACATCACCCGCGCGACCGTATGCATCACCGAAATTGCGATTGCCGGAGGCGATTACGCCACGGATTAATGCCCGGTTATGCGTATCGTTTAAAAAGCGGATCACCTGTCTCGGAACCGCGCCAGCCGTGCCGCCGCCACCGTAGGACGGCACGATTAAAATGTAAGGTTCGTCTACCCGGATCCGCTCGCGTTCATTAAGCGGGATGCGGATGGCAGGCACCCCCAGACGCTGCATAAATCGGTGCGTATTTTCGGAACTGCTGGAGAAGTAGACGAGCGTCGTCATGCGCTGGCCACGCGTGGTTCCGGGCGCAGGCGATTAATCATGTCCGGGCGAAACCCTGACCAACGGGTTTCACCTGCCACCACGACAGGCAACTGACGAAAACCTTGCTCGCGCAGGCTATCAGCCAGATCGGGCTGTAAATCGACGTTTACCATCTCAAAGTCAAAACCACGGCTTTCCATCGCCCGTTTGGTGGCGTGGCACTGAACACAGTTATTGCGAGTGTAAATAACAATGCGCATGATTCGTATTTCCATTAAAAGATGAAAGAGTGACGCGATAGACAGCGTCAGGTTGTGTGCATTTGATATAGAAGATACTAGATGTAGTTTTGAAAAGATTCAACCATACAAGATATGGGAATTTTAGATTGATGAGGGCCGGGTGATGAACGTGGCGGGGGAAGGCTTACTGGTGGTTGTAAATTGCCCGATGGCGCTAAGCTTATCGGGCCTACGGGCAACAGGAGAGCACAACGTAGGCCGGATAAGGCATTTATGCCGCCATCCGGCAGCGCAGAATTACATGCGCATTCCCACAGCCAGGCGGTTAAAGCAGTTCATCAGGCTGATTGCGAAGGTCAGGTCGCTTATTTCTTTGGCGCTAAAATGGTCAAGCAGCGGCAGATAAACATCATCTCCGGCATGGCTGCTGGCGATATCGGTGACGGATTCGGCCCACGCCAGCGCCGCACGTTCCTGCGCGCTGAAGTGGTGACTCACCCGCCAGCCTGCCAGCGCGTCCAGTTTAGCCTGCGCAACACCGGCTTTTCGCAGCGCTTTACTGTGCATTTCCAGACAAAAGGCGCAGCCGTTGATTTGCGAGACCCGCAGGTAAATCAGTTCCGTCAGCGTAGGTTCCAGCGCGCAGTTCTCCAGCGCTTTGCTTGCCTGAACCAGAGCGGTATAGATTTCAGGGCTGAGTTCATAATAGGGCTGGCGTAACATGGTCATGGTATTGCTCCTCATTTGGATGACCTGCAATGTAGCACTATAATGGTCTGCTAAAGAGAGCCATATTTTTACTTAAAAAGCAGACCATAAATGCCGCGCTACCAGCAAATTGCCCGTCAGTTAAAAACCGCTATTGAGAAAGGCGATCTTAAGCCGGGCGCAAGATTACCCTCCAGCCGAACCTGGTCCCAGGAACTGGGGATTTCACGTTCTACGGTAGAAAACGCTTATGCTGAGCTGGTGGCGCAGGGCTGGCTTACGCGACGCGGGCAGGCGGGAACCTTTGTCAGCGAGCAATTGCGACTGGAAACCTCGCCTGCAACCCCTGCTGTATTCGCCGGAGAAAACGGCACACCACAGCTTTTTCAGATGGGATTGCCAGCTCTCGATCTTTTTCCGCGCGATATCTGGGCACGGGTCATGGGGCGACGTTTGCGTACCCAAACACGTTTTGATCTTGCGGTGGGGGATGTTTGCGGTGAACTGCTGTTACGCCAGGCGATAGTCGATTACCTGCGCGTGTCGCGCAGCATTGAATGTCTTCCGGAGCAGGTTTTTATTACGTCGGGTTATGCGGCATCGATGATGTTGATCCTGCGCGCGCTGGCCACACCCGGCGAGGGAATGTGGGTTGAAGATCCCGGCTTTCCATTGATTCGGCCCGTAGTCACCCAGGAACGCATCGAGCTGATGCCTGTAGCGGTTGATGCCGATGGCCTTGATGTCAGCGCGGGGATCCGCGACTTTCCACAGGCTCGTTTTGTCATGCTGACACCTGCACACCAAAGCCCACTGGGCGTGGCGCTTTCTCTGGCACGCCGTCACCAGTTGCTGGAATGGGTCGATCGCGCACAGGCGTGGGTAATCGAAGATGACTACGACAGTGAGTTTCGTTACCACGGCAAACCGTTACCACCGCTCAAAAGTCTGGATGCGCCGCAGCGGGTAATTTATGCCGGCACGTTCAGCAAATCGATGTTTCCGGCGTTGCGCACGGCATGGCTGGTGGTGCCTCTGACTCAGGTCGAACATTTTCGTCAGCAGGCGGCGCTAACGGCCTGTAGCGTTCCGGTTTTATGGCAGCAAACGCTGGCGGATTTTATGCAAGACGGCCACTTCTGGCGGCACTTAAAACGCATGCGCCAGCATTATGCCGAGCGGCGTCAGTGGATGGAAAACGCCCTGACCGAACAAGGATTTAGCGTCATTCCTCAGGAAGGGGGGATTCAACTGGTGATGAGTGTGGACGGAGATGATGTTGCGCTGGTGCGTAAAGCGAATCAGGCCGGGTTAGCTGTTCAGGCGTTAAGCCGCTGGCGAATAACGTCAGAAGGAAAGGGGGGAATATTGCTGTCATTTACCAATATCAGCTCGGCGGAAATGGCGCAACAGGCGGCGTACCAACTGCGGATGGCGCTGACATAAATCTGTACGGTTCTTAAGATATTCGTCCCATCGTGTTCACTCGTTTATGGACTTTTCTGAAAGCGTTGCTAATGCTGAATCAGGTAAGGTAAGCCCGCAGTAAAAGATAACGAGGAAAATAATATGTATTTACGACCTGATGAGGTGGCGCGCGTACTTGAAAAAGTGGGCTTTACCGTTGATGTAGTCACACAGAAAACATACGGTTATCGACGTGGTGAGAATTATGTATATGTAAACCGTGAAGCGCGGATGGGGCGTACCGCATTGGTGATCCATCCCACGCTAAAAGAGCGTAGTTCTTCACTGGCAGAACCGGCTACGGATATTAAAACCTGCGATCACTATCAGCAATTCCCGCTTTATTTAGCCGGCGATACGCATGAACATTATGGTATTCCACACGGCTTTAGCTCGCGTATCGCGCTGGAACGTTATCTGAATGGATTGTTTGGCGACGTGAGTTCAAACTGATAACGCGACTGGCGGTGCCAGTCGCGATGAGATGTTTTTACGCTTTAGCCTGGTGGTAGCTGCTGACCTTAAACAGGCGGCGGCAATAATCAAGGAAGTAGCCATATACTGCACCCATCAGCATTGAGACCACGATGTTGGAGCTTACCGCAGCCGTGATCTGGTGCCAGTCAGCGCCAACCGTCAGCAGAATAATCACATACACCGGTGACTGGAACGTGACATAGGCCAGCACATCCGCCAGATTTTTTGCCCATCCTGCCTGCGTGGCTTTGCGTGCCGCGCGCATAAACAAATCGCGGTACATACCGTATGGCCAGGCGATCAGGATGTTGATGGGGATAGCGACCAGTCTGGAGTACAGTGACTGTTCGAAACTCATTCCTGAAAGGAATATCTCGATCAACATGTTCACGACAGAACAATAAACAACCATCGCGAACGTGTCTGCTACAGCATGACGCAAGCGTGACTGCGGAGAGAACATGTTAATGCTCCTTGTAAAAAGGGGAAAAAAGGTTTTCAATACCTTTTCTGCTAGTGATTTGTCTTGTCGCTTTCGCGTTTTAATAGGATATCTGCCTGCATAATAACTATCAACTAGCTTAAAATTTTTATTTATTGCCTTTTTGTCGATAAAATGCTCTGTGATGGTTTGTTTTTTGTTCGTTTTGGCATTTTCGTTGTCATGCAACTTAAAATCATTAAAAATCAACAGGTTATTTTGACTTGTTTTTCTGAACTTTTTGCGCTCCTTTTCGAATGTTGACGAAAATTTCGCATATCTACCGCAACGCCTGCGCGATGCCGGTATTGGTTTATCTGGTGCGGCAGCGAGATATCCCAAAGTCTATTTATTCTGGTTTCTGGCCAAATATAAAATATCGCTGACTAAAGATCACCGTATGACAAGATAAATAATAATAGCGATTGTTGTTTTAATATCTTGCGACAAAAAAGAGACTGGAAAAAGAAAAAATACTCGCATACAATTTGCTTCGTAATACCGATTTCTGTTTTTGCGTTAAAGAGGTTTTATTAATATGAGTTCAATGTTAAAAAACTTAAATAATATTCGATCGCTACGTGTCATGGCACGTGAATTATCCGTCGAGGTTCTGGAAGATATGCTGGAAAAACTCCGGGTAGTCACCAAAGAACGACGTGACGAAGAAGAACAGCTACAGCGCCAACGTGCAGAACAGCAGGAAAAAATTAATACACTGCTGGCGATGATGAGAGCCGATGGGATTGATCCTGAAGAACTGTTGAGCATGTCGGCGGCAACATCGCGTTCGGTTAAAAAACGTCAGCCACGTCCGGCGAAATATCGTTTTACGGATACCAATGGTGAAACAAAAACATGGACTGGACAAGGCCGCACGCCAAAGCCGATTGCGCAGGCGCTGGCTGCCGGTAAATCTCTCGATGATTTTTTGATCTAATATCAATGCGGTGAGGGGAACCTCACCGCTTATTTTCAGCAGACGCCGAAATCGCCTTCTTCAGAATATCGTGTGACATCAGCCGCTTTTAGGGTGTATTTTTCGCCGCTTTCATTGCTGGCTTGTACCGCCACAATTTGTTCGTCTTTCACTTCGACAACTTTCAGTTTTGGTCCACCCATACGCGGTTGCACCAGATCGCCAGGTTTAAACATATTGCGCTCCTTTCTTAATCACAAAGCCCACCATAGATCACGTCAATCGGCGGGTACAGCGCTGTTTCTTCTATTACCGCTTAATGAGTACGTCGGTTCCAGGGCATTTTGTCGAGCAGTCGCGCCATACCGCAGAAGCCAGTTACACCCGCAAGCATCAGCCCAGCACCGACAAAACCGCTAAGTAAGAAGAAGCCGCTGTTAACGGCGTAACCGAGAATGACGCCAAGCAGGGCAAGGCTGCCTGCGGCAATCTGCACCTGACGCATTAGCGGCAACGGTTGTGAGCTATCTTTTGCAACCGGCAGACCTTCCGCTTTCCAGCCGTCGATTCCGCCCTCCAGCAGCCAGACCTGTGCCGGCGCGGCGGCGGCATTCAATTTTGCCGCCGCGTTTTGTGTACGCTTGCCTGACTGGCAGTGAAAAATAATGCGCTCAGCCCGTAAGTTTGCGGGGAGTGAACCCTGCTCCAGGGTGGATAACGGTGCCAGATGCGCCTCGGGGATATGCTCGTACAGATACTCGTCAGTGTCGCGGATATCAATCAGTTTTGCGCCTTGCGCGACCAGCGCCTGCGCCTCGCGCGGGGAAATCGTCCCAATAGTCATGATGGCTCCTTATGGGCAATACAGTGTTTTTAATGTGGCGATCAGCGAATTCACGGCCGTATTTTTAATGGAGTACAGGATGCGCTGGGCATCGCGTTGGCTGTCTATCAGGCCTTCTTCTCGCATACGCGCCAGGTGCTGCGAAGTGGCGGAGGGGCTGAGGCCGGTAATACGGGCTAACTCGCCTGCGCTGGTGCCGGGTGAACCGCAGAGCATGCACAAAATCAGTAACCGCTTTGGATTACTCATCGCTTTGAGCAGGGCGGCAGCCTGTTCTGCGCTGGCCTGCAGTTGTTCAAGTTCAGTCATATGTATTTTAGTGTTTGCTAAGTTAAGATTATTCTAAAGTAAATAAGCATCGTACGCCAGCGTAAAGAGCGTAAAGAGCGTAAAGGAGGGTAAAACCGCAGGGTAAGCCAGGCAGAGTTGGATAAACTCACTAACCTTAGATTTCTAAGAAATGATTATTTTTTTGCTTGTATGGAGTGTGTATGGGTTTCTGGAGAATCGTTTTTACTATTATTTTGCCTCCGCTCGGCGTGTTGCTGGGTAAAGGATTCGGTTGGGCGTTCATCCTCAATATTGTTCTGACGCTGCTGGGCTACATCCCTGGTCTGATCCACGCCTTCTGGATACAGACGCGTAACTAATTCCCCTTCTACAACGGCGCATTTGCGCCGTTTTCGTTGTGCACCTTTCTCCTCTGCTACACTTTTGGGGTTGATTGTTAATTACCGAGGTGGATATGGGACTCTTCAATTTTGTAAAAGATGCGGGTGAAAAACTGTGGGATGCGGTCACTGGAAATCATGACACAGCCGATCTGGCAAAAAAAGTGCAGGAACACCTGAATAAAACCGGTATTCCGGATGCGGATAAAGTGGACGTCCAAATTAACGAAGGCAAAGCCACCGTTTCTGGCGATGGATTAAGTCAGGAAGCGAAAGAAAAAATCCTGATTGCGATTGGTAATATCTCCGGTATCGCCAGCGTCGACGATCAGGTTACAACCTCTGCGCCAGCGAGCGAAAGCCAGTTTTATACCGTGAAATCAGGGGATACCCTGAGCGCGATTGCCAAACAGGTTTACGGTAACGCCAATCTGTATAATCAAATATTTGAAGCCAATAAACCGATGCTGAAAAGCCCGGATAAAATTTATCCCGGGCAGGTTTTACGTATTCCGCAACAATGATGATGTTCAGGTTTATTGCGTCAGCAATTTGCCGGACATCGCCTGTTGAATAATCGGAATTGGCGTCAGCAGGTGCTGGCGCATTAGCTCGCTGGCGCGCGCGGCATCGCGTGCCAGAATTGCTTCGGTCAGCGTTTGGTGCTGATCGTGTTTATCTTCCAGCATTTCCACCGACAGCACCGTTTTTCGCAGCCAGATAAACCGGTAGCGCGCCGCCAAATCGAACAGTCGTTCGCGCATTTGCAGTAAATATTGTGAACCGCAGCCGGCGACAATTGCCGTGTGAAACGCCTGATGGCGCAGATCCCACTCGTCGAGCATCTGTTCGCTGGCATCTACGGCTTCAAGCTTAGCGAGCATATGCGCCCGCGCCAGAATCTCTGCTTCCCAGGCGTCACCGCCGCGTTCAATGGCCAGCGCGACCAGCATGGCTTCCATATTGGCGCGGGCATCGAAAATATCGAGCAACTCCTGCTCAGACATTGGGGCGACACGATACCCTTTCTGATTGACCACCGTGACCAGCCGCTCGGCAACCAGTTGCGAAAGCGCTTCACGCAGTGGCCCAACGCCCAGTTCATAACGTGAAGTCAGCAGGCTCATACGCAGTTTTTCATCAGGCTGATACACACCGCGGATGATGTCGTTCTTCAGCCAGCGGTATCCATCAATGGCCGTCGGTTGGGGAATGGCGGTCATGGTCTTACTCCAGAAAGGATTTCCCGGCCTGCGCCGGGAACAGGTTTAATGCGTATTTTGCAACGGTGCTTTTTGCCACGATAGCAGTTTTTTCCAGCGCGACATAATAGGCACGGTACAAATAATTCCTATGGCTAACAACCCGGTAGAGATAACTTCCAGCTGTTGTGCCGGGCGAAACAGCATCACCACCAGCACAAAGATAATAAACGCGATGACCACCCAGGTGAGCCACGGATAGAGCCACATTTTCAGTTTGATTTCACCGCCTTGCGCCAGCAGGATTTTACGCATCCGCAGTTGGGAAATCGCAATCACCAGATAAACCAACAACGCGATGGCGCCGGAGCTGTCGATCAGGAATTTAAACACCTTGGCCGGGGCGTAATAGTTGACGATCACGGTGAGAAACGCCGCGCCGGTTGACAGCAATACCGCGACATAAGGCGTTTTACTGCGGTTTGTTTTGCCCATAAAAGCGGGGGCATCGCCGCGACGACTCAGGGAGTAGAGCATGCGTGATGAGGTATACAGCGCGGAGTTCAGACAACTGGTCACCGACAACAAAATGACGCAGTCCATGATCAGCTTCGCGTGTGGGATATGCAGTAATTCCAGCACCGAACGGTAAGAGCCCACTTCTTTCAGTCCCGGCATGTTCCACGGGATCAGTGCTACCACCACGAAAATAGAGCACAGATAGAAAATGGAGATACGCCAGATAACCGAGTTGGTGGCGCGGACGATGTGTTTATCCGGGGTGTCTGATTCGGCGGCGGCGATGGTGACAATCTCTGCGCCCATAAAGGAGAACATGGTGATTAACATTGCGCTGATCACGGCGCCAAAACCGTTGGGCATAAAGCCGCCCTGATCCCACAGGCGCGAAACCCCGCTGACTTCGGCATAAGGGTAGAAACCGCTAATCGCCGCTGCGCCGAGGGCGATAAACGCCAGAATGGCAATCACTTTACACAGCGCCAGCCAGAATTCAAACTCGCCGTAATTTTTGACGCTCAGCAAATTACTGCCGGTTAATGCCAGGGTGATAACCAGGGAAAACAGCCAGATGGGGATGCCAGGGATCCAGGAGTGCAGAATGATGGCGGCAATATTCGCTTCCAGTGGGATAACCAACACCCAGAACCACCAGTACAACCAACCGATGGTATAACCTGCCCACGGCCCGATGGCCTTATCGGCGTAGGTGGAAAACGATCCCGTATCGGGTGTGGCGACGGCCATTTCGGCCAGCATACGCATAATCATCACCACCAGTAACCCGGCGAACAGGTAAGCTAATAGCACAGCGGGACCGGCTTCTGCTATCGCCACGCTTGAACCGACAAATAAGCTGGCGCCGATAACCCCGGCAATGGACAGCATGGTGACGTGGCGTGATTTCAGCCCGCCCCCTAAATCATGTGATTGTGACAGTTGCCCCATCTTTAAACCTCTCGAAAGTATTGCACTTGGGAGAGCACCCCGGCATTCCCGCGCCGGGGCACGCGTATTATTGTTATTGATCTGTTTGCCGGATGGCGGCTCCGCCTTATCCGGCCTACGGATTGCGTTTTTTGTAGGCCGGATAAGACGCATTTGCGTCGCCATCCGGCTCGGATGCAGGAGTGTTAACCTTGCTTCGCCTCGGCAAAACATTGCGCGATGATGTCCAACCCCTGGCGGATTTGCGCATCTTCAATGGTCAGTGGAACAAGGATGCGCAGCACATTGTAGTAAGGCCCGCAGGAGAGCAGGATCAACCCTTTGTCACGTGCACGCGCGACGACGTCGGCAGTCAGTTTGGCATCGGGTCTGGTGTGGTCGCCGTCTTCGAACAACTCGATGGCAATCATTGCGCCCAGCCCGCGAACATCACCAATCTCGCGGTGGGTTTCCGCAATGGCCAGCAGGCCTTCACGCAGGGTTTGCCCCAGATCGTTGGCTTTTTGCAGCAGGTTTTCCTGCTCGAAAATGTTCAGTACCGCCAGCGCGGCGGCACAGGCAATCGGGTTACCGGCATAGGTACCGCCCAGACCACCCGGAGGAATAGCGTCCATGACGTCGGCGCGTCCGGTCACGCCCGCCAGCGGGAAACCTCCGGCGATGGATTTGGCGAAGGTAGTGAGATCGGGCGCAACGCCCATCTGCTCCATGGCAAACAACGTACTGGTACGACCCGCGCCGCTCTGTACTTCATCGGCAATCAGCATGATGCCGTGCTCATCACAAATGGCGCGCAGCCGTTGCATAAAAGCAGGCGAGGCGGCGTAAAAACCCCCCTCGCCCTGAACGGGTTCAATCACGATGGCGGCAACGTCTTCCGGCGCGGCATCATTTTTGAAGATGCGATGAATGCTGGCAATCGCATCGTCGTCACTGATGCCGTGCAGCGGGCACGGGTAAAGCGCGCGATACACATGGCCTGGCATCAGCCCCATTCCGGCAGAGTAGGGGTTTACTTTCCCGGTTAATGAGAGGGTGTAGTGGGTACGGCCATGATAGGCACCGCTAAAGGCGATGGTGCCGGTTCGCCTGGTGGCAGCGCGGGCGATTTTTACCGCGTTTTCCACCGCTTCGGAGCCGGTCGTTACCAGCAGGGTTTTCTTGGCGAAATCGCCCGGCACTTTCTTGTTCATCATTTCGCACAGCTCGAGGTACGGCTCATAGGCCAGTACCTGGAAACAGGTATGGGACAGCTTTTTTAACTGCGTTTCCACCGCAGAGACAATCTGCGGATGCAGGTGACCGGTATTCAACACCGCAATACCGCCAGCAAAATCGAGGAACTCACGGCCTTCAACGTCCCAGACCCGGCAGTTTTCTGCGCGTTCGGCAAAAATCGGGTGGATCTGTCCTACGCCACGGGGAACGGCGTTGCTGCGACGTTGCATGAGTTCTTTATTGGTGCTCATCAGGTGTTCTCCAGTATTTATTTTATTAAAGGCCAATACACATATATTTGATTTCTAAGTAGTCTTCGATGCCGTATTTTGAACCTTCACGGCCAAGACCGGAGGCTTTGATTCCCCCAAACGGGGCGACTTCGTTGGAGATGATGCCGGTGTTAATGCCGACAATGCCGTACTCCAGCGCTTCACCAACGCGGAATACCCGGCTTAAATCACGGGCGTAGAAATAGGCTGCCAGACCAAACTCGGTGTCGTTGGCCTGAGCGATGACGTCCGCTTCGTCTTTAAAGCGAAACAGCGGCGCCAGCGGGCCAAACGTCTCTTCTTTGGCGACCTTCGCGTTGGCAGGCACATCCACCAGAATGGTGGGCTGGAAGAAATTTCCGCCGAGCGCGTGAGGTTTACCGCCCGTGATAATGCGTGCGCCTTTATCCAGGGCATCGGCGATGTGCTCCTGCACCTTGGCGACAGCTTTTTCATCGATCAGCGGCCCGGTGGTGACGTCAGGTTGCAGACCATCGCCGAGGTGCAGTTTGTTCACCGCCTGCTGGAGCTTGTCGGCAAACTGCTCATACACGCTGTCCTGAACATACAGACGGTTGGCGCAGACGCAGGTCTGCCCGGCGTTACGAAACTTCGAGGCCAGCGCGCCTTCCACGGCTTTATCAAGGTCGGCATCATCAAAGACGATAAACGGCGCATTGCCGCCCAGCTCCAGCGACACCTTCTTGATATCTTTGGCGCACTGCTGCATTAGCTGGCGTCCAATCTCAGTGGAGCCGGTAAATGACAGCTTGCGCACCAGCGGGTTGCCGGTCAGCTCATTACCAACAGCACTGGCTGACCCCGTCACCACGCTGAAAACGCCTGCCGGGATCCCGGCGCGATTAGCAAGCTCTGCCAGCGCCAGCGCAGAGAATGGCGTCTGGCTGGCGGGTTTAAGCACCATGGTGCAACCTGCTGCCAGCGCCGGACCGGCTTTGCGGGTGATCATCGCCGCCGGGAAGTTCCACGGCGTAATCGCGGCGGTCACGCCGATCGGCTGCTTGATGACGATCAGACGTTTGTCGGCCTGATGGCCAGGGATCGTATCGCCATAAATGCGTTTGCCCTCTTCGGCAAACCACTCAATAAAGGAAGCGGCGTAGGTGATTTCGCCTTTGGCCTCCGCCAGCGGTTTGCCCTGTTCCAGTGTCATCAGACGGGCGAGATCGTCCTGATGTTCAATCATCAGGTTGAACCAGCGGCGCAGGATATTGGCCCGCTCTTTGGCGGTCAGCGCCCGCCACGCGGGTAGGGCGCGATTCGCGGCGTTAATGGCTTCGCGGGTTTCATCCGCCCCCATTTTCGGTACGCTACCCAATTGCTGACCGTTAGCGGGGTTGGTCACCGCGAGGGTCTCGCCGCTGTTGGCGTTACGCCAGTTGCCGTCGATCAGTGCCTGCTGGCGAAATAAGGTGGGATCGTTAAGTTGCATAATTGCTTCCTGTCTTCATCGTGTTAACGGGTGAATGCGGCGTGTAATGTCTCCACGCTACGTGCCGCACGCAGCGTGCGTCCGGGATTACTCTGGTTCTCCAGCAGGGCGTGAACTTTGCTGACGATATGTGCGCCGATAGGGATTGCTGACGTTGCCGCAGGAGACGGGGCATTACAGGTATGAATTGAGCGTGGCGTGGTGACAAACAGAAAATCATCGATCAGTTTGCCGTCCGGTGACACCGCCTGTGCCCGCACACCTGCAGGCCACGGCTGCAGATCGTTTTGCGTCAGGCTCGGGCAGTACTTTTGCACCAGTCGCAGATAACCGCTCTTGCACAGCGAATTCTTCATTTCACCAAGCCCGGAACGCAGGTTGTTTTGCAGCACGCGGCGGATGCCGGAAGAGCCGAAGATCTCCAGCGTATCGCTGAGCGAGAAGTCGCGTTTACGGTAGCCTTCGCGTTTAAATGCCAGCACCGCGTTGGGGCCGACCGTGACGCTGCCGTCAATCATCCGGGTCAGATGCACACCAAGGAATGGCATCGCCGGATCGGGGATCGGGTAGATCAGATGATTGACTATCTGGTTATGTTCTGACGCCAGGCGGAAGTATTCGCCGCGGAACGGGCAGATGATGAATCCGGGGTCGATGCCAAGCATTTTCACCAGTCGATCCGCCATCAGGCCAGAGCAGGTAATCAGCGTTGCGCCCTCATATTCCAGGCCCTGACGGGTATGCACAATCACGCCCGCCGCGTGCTCTTTCAGCGCGCTGACTTCGGCGTTGTAAACAATCTCACCGCCCCTGGCCTGGAAAATCTTCGCCATCGCGGCGGTGACTTCGCGGTAGCTGACGATCCCGCTCGACGGGACAAAAATACCGCCCAGTCCGGTAATGTTTGGCTCACGCTCACGCAGTTCTTCGGCGTTTAACCACTCGCGCTCTAAACCGTTAGCGGCAGTGCGATCCCATAACGCGCGCATCCGCTCCATTTCCAGCGCCGAGGTGGCAACCAGCATTTTTCCGCAAACGTCATAGCGGATGCCGTTTTGGTCGCAAAAGGCTTTGGTGGCGCGATTTCCGGCCAGGCAAAACTGCGCCTTCAGGCTACCGGGAGTGTAATAGACCCCGGCATGAATCACGCCGCTGTTGTGGCCCGTCTGGTGGCAGGCCGGGCCGGACTCTTTTTCCAGTAGCGCGATTCTGGCATCCGGGTAGACATCAATCAGCTGCATGGCGGTCGACATGCCAATAATGCCGCCGCCAATAATCACAAAATCATACATCCGCTTTTTTCCTTCGCGCTTACTGATGGGTCTGGTAGTGGTTTGTCGCGTAAGCGAAATAACCACGCTGACGCATCAGTTCACGGCGCAGGTCAGGATGCGAGGTGAAACGATCGCGACCGTGCAGCCAGAACAGGTTGTTGATCAGCAGGAATTTACCCACTGAAACCGGAACGGAAAGAATGTTCTTGCTGGTTTCCAGCGCGTCGGACAGGTCGCTCAGCCAGACGCCTTCTTCATAGTCTTTTGGCTGGACGAACTGATCGATGTAACGCATCACCGGGCGACCCTGCTGGTCAACGTCAAACACCGGATGGAACACGTCCTGGCTCACGTTTTTGCTAGGCGGTGCGGCAAAGCGCATGGGGCGACGTGCCAGCGGATGGGTAAAGTACTGATCCAGATGTTCCCAGTCGTCGAGGTGCAGCAGCAGCGAGTTACCGCCGGTCATGTTCTGCTCGTCGATTTTCATCATCAGTACGTAGTCGGTTACCTCTTCGAGGTAGGTACCGTCGTTGTGTAGCTCCATCACGCGGTGCGGCTGGCGCAGGTAGCTGTCGGAGTTATCGACGTTTTTCACCACAAATCGCGCGTAGTATTGCCCGCTCATCGCATCAAAATTGGAGCGCCCGATAAGATGCGCTACCGCCGTCGCCAGCTTGACCATCTCTTCCGCCTGCGCCACATCATCCACGCCCACGGCATTGATCAGCAGTGCGCCTTCAGCACGATCCAGCAAGGTTTTTAGTAGCAGAGGCTGCAACTGATTGCCGCACAGGTCATCGAGGATTTTGCCGACTTTGAAGCGCAAGAAGGATTTGTATTCCAGTGCCTGCACCGGCCACTGTGCGACGGCTTGCAGAAATTGCTCCGTAGTTTCAGCACAGAAAGTCAGCTCCAGTAAGCGTGGAGACTGGGCTGATGGTTTCAACGTGAAACCGCTGTAGTGCTGGGCTGGATCTTCAGCGTTCGGTTGTACGGCAGTCAGTGCGTTCATCAGAATCGATCCTCTCAGTAGATTGTCAGGGAGACATGGCGATGCTCGTTTCGTAGCCATAAATTAAAAATATCTACATTTTTGGAAAGCGCGCACAGAACGAGCTTGTTTGTTTATTATTTGTGATCAAAAGCAACAAATATTTAACATTATAAAGGGTGGGGTTAAATGAAAAGCGCGGGAGATAAACATGAGAATATTATTTAAAAACAGAGGATTAATAATACTGCCGCCGCTGGGGCACAGCGGCAGTAAAAATGTTAGTAACCGACTTTATAAATACGTCCCGTTTGAATGCCTTCCACGCTGCGGCGGTAAGCGTTGGCCACAGTTGCCGCTGGCACGCTTTCAAAGCCCGGGAAGAAACCGTCGTAGGCTTCAGCAGATTCACTGAGAACGGTCGGGCTTATCAGGTTAATACGCTGACCACGTTCCAGCTCACAGGCAGCCGCGCGCACAAATCCTTCCAGACCGGCATTGATCGTTGCCGCATTTGCCCCCTGGGCAATGGGCTCATGGGCAATAATGCCGCTAATCAGCGTAATCGAGCCGCCATCATTGAGAAAATGCTGTCCCGTTAAGGCCAGGCGTATCTGACCTAACAGTTTATCCTGTAACCCCTGATTAAAGTCTTCGTCGGTCATCGTCGACAACGGCCCAAAGAACAGATTGCCGGTGGCGGAAACAATCGCATCCACGCGTCCTGTTTTTTCAAATAGCGCCTGTACGCTCTCTTGTGAGGTGATATCGACCAGGTAATCACCCTGCGTGCAGCCCACGCGGATAACCTCATGTTTACGGCTCAACGTCTCTGTGACTGCACGACCCACTGTACCGCTGGCACCAATAATGACGATTTTCATAACCACCTCCGCAATAGTGTGAGCCGCTATTCTTTAATGAAAATGAAATCAGATAAACTGGCTAAAAGTTAGATGATTACTAACCAGAGGTTTGCAATATGGATAAGCTGCGCGGCATGGAAACGTTTATCGCGGTGGTGGAAAGTGGAAGCTTTACCGGTGCGGCTACGCGACTGGAGATATCTGCGGTGATGGTGGGGAAATATATCTCCCTGCTGGAAGCGCAGCTCGGTACGCGTTTGCTGGAACGTAACACACGCCGTCAGAGTCTGACCGATGCCGGGCGTGTCTATTTTGAGGAAGCCCGGCGAGTGTTGGAACAAGTGTCGATAGCCGAACGCTCGGTAGAGCGTTTGCGGCTGGCTCCTGCGGGCACGTTGCGCATCAGCGCGCCTACTTCCTTTGGGGCCTGTGTTATCTCGCCGCTGGCCGCGGATTTTTTGCAAACCTGGCCAGAGGTACGCATTGAGTTAGATCTGACCAACCGAATGGTCGATCTGGTGGATGAAGGTATCGATCTGGCGATCCGTATTGGCGATATTTATCAGACGGATGTGGTGGCGAAATATCTGTGTCCGTACCGTATGGCTATCTGTGCGTCGCCGGACTATCTTGCCCGATACGGCACTCCACGAACGCCCGTGGATCTGGTGGATCATCTGTGTTTGTCGCATACCGTGTGGACGGCACGTAATGAATGGAAACTGCCGGGTGTGGCGGGTGAGGTCAGGTGGAAACGTGATGCGATTCTACGCTGTAATGATGGTCATGGCCTGCGTATGGCGGCAGTGGCGGGCGCGGGTTTGTTGTTACAACCAGAGGTGTTACTGGCGGAAGAGCTTGCCAGCGGCAAACTGGTCCGGGTGCTGGAAGGGTTTACGCCAGAGCCGCGACCGATTCATCTGCTGTGGCGCCAGGATTTACGCCCATTGCCGAAACTGACGCAGTTTGTCGAACACGTACTCAGTGCATTTCAGGAATGAAGATGAAAATGCCGGATGGCGTTGTGAACTGCGCCATCCGGCAATTTGTTAGCCGATATCCACCTGCGGCTTATTGTTGCGTTTGCGGATCAGGCGCAGCACTGGCGGGATAACGATAACCATGACCGCCATCACCAGCAGGACTTTCGCCACGCCGCTGGCCCACAGAATATCCATGCTGCCATTACTGATGGACAGGGCACGACGCAGGTTCTGCTCCAGCATTTCTCCCAGAACGAAGCCCAGAATCAATGGCGACATCGGGAAGTGCATTTTACGCAAAATGTATCCCAGTACGCCGAGACCGACCATCAGTACCAGATCGAAGGTCGTGCTGTGGACGGCATACACACCGACCGCCGAAACCGCCGCAATGGCCGGAACCAGGAACCACAGCGGAATGGTCAGCATGCGGGTGAACAGACCGATTAACGGGATGTTCATCACCAGCAGCATCACGTTGGCAATCAGCAGCGCCGCGATCAGTCCCCAGACGATATCCGGTTGTTCGGTGAACATTGCCGGCCCCGGCGTGATGTTGTACAGCGTCAGCGCCCCCATCATTACCGCCGTGGTGCCCGAACCTGGCACGCCGAGCGTCAGCATTGGGATAAACGAGCCGCAGGCCGAGGCGTTGTTGGCCGCCTCAGGTGCGGCAACACCACGAATGTCCCCTTTCCCAAAGCTGTCGCTGTTACCGCTGAGCTTTTTCTCGGTCATGTAGGTGATAGCACTGGCGATGGTGGCCCCGGCGCCGGGCAGGACGCCGACGAAAAAGCCAATCACCGATGAGCGCAGCGTTGCGCCCACGCACTGCATACCTTCTTTGGCATTGAACAGCATACGGCCCGTTTTACGCACCAGCGTCTGGCCACTGCTGGTATGTTCCAGCATTAATAATATTTCTGAGACAGAGAACAGCCCAATCACTACTACGATAAATTGCACACCGTCGGAGAGATGAACACTGTCAAAGGTGAAGCGATAAACCCCGGTGTTGGCGTCTACGCCGACGGTCGCAAGGCCGAGACCGATCAGCGCTGCCAGAAATGATTTCAGTGGGTTCTGCGCCATCATGCTGCCGAGACAGGCAATGGCAAAGACCATTAAGGCAAAGTATTCCGCCGGACCGAAGGCCAGCGACCACTGGGCTAACGCCGGGGCAAACAGAATGATGCCGCCGATAGCGATAAGCGAACCGAAGAAAGAACTGACTGCTGAGATAGAAAGCGCCACGCCGCCGCGTCCCTGTTGGGCCATTGGATAGCCGTCAAGGGCGGTCATAATGGCTGCCGCATCGCCAGGAACATTGAGCAGGATAGAGGAGATGCGCCCGCCGTACTCGCAGCCGATATAAACAGTTGCCAACAGGATCAGCGCAGACTCCGCAGGGAGATGCAAAGCGAAGGCCAGCGGCAGCAGGATCGCCACGCCGTTGATCGGCCCCAGGCCAGGCAGCAACCCAACGATGGTGCCGACAAAGCAGCCGATCAAGGCAATAACCAGGTTTTCCGGCGTCATCGCCACCGCGAAACCCTGAGAAAGATAAATCCAGGTATCCATCGTTTCTCCGTTAACCCAGCCAGGCGCCGAGTGGTAAGGTGACGTCAAGCAGTCGGTCGAAGGCATACCACAACAGAATGCCGAGAACCGAACCGGAAATGCCCGCTGCCGGGATGGTTGCGCCGAACAGCATGCCGATCACCACGGTGAGAATGGCGGTGGCGATGGGGAAGCCCAGCCATTCGAAACCCCAGGCGTACATAAACAGAATAATCACCATCGTCAGCAACTTTTGCAGCACGTGGCGGCGAGGCCAACTGATGGTGTCCGGGTGGCGCAACAGCAGCGCGACGGCACACAAGAGCATCAAGCTAATAATGCCAAGTGGAAAGGGACGTGGCCCGACGGGTTCATAGCTGTATTCGCTGCTGATTTGCCAGGCTACGAATAGCCCGGCTATACAGAGCAACAGCCAGATACCCGCAAAAATACGATCGCTCATCATGGTGCCCCTGTGCTTATTTCGCCAGACCGAAGGCTTTTGCCTGCTCACGATAATCGGTGACCTGCTTCTTCACGTAGGCGTCGAGTTGCTTCCCGCTCATGTTGAATTCAAACAGACCGCGCAGGTCGCGCTGCTTTTTAAACTCATCGGTTTGCTGGAGTTTGCTAAAGGCGTCCACCCACCATTGATATTCGGCGTCGCTAACTTTTGGTCCGACATAGAAGCCACGAATGATCGGCCACACGAGGTCATACCCCTGCTCTTTGGCGGTGGGCACATTGGCTAACTGACCCGGCAGGCGCTGGTCGGAGAACACTGCCAGTACGCGGATTTTGTCTCCGCTGAGATACGGCACCATTTCACTGAGATCGCCGGAGACCACCTGCACGTGATTGCCCATCAGCGCGGTGACCGGCTCGCCGCCGCCCTCAAACGCCACATAACGCATCTTGTGCGGATCGACGTTGGCCTTTTGCGCCAGCAGCGCCGACTTCATCCAGTCCTGACTGCCAATAGAGGCACCTGCGCCAATCACCACGCTGTTGGGATCTTTCTCCATCGCCGTCAGCAGGTCTTTCAGCGTCTTCCACGGGGAATCGTTGCGCACGGCAATCATGCCGTAGTCGGTGCCCACACTCGCCAGCCAGCGCACATCATCGACGCCGTAGCGGCCAAATTTGCCCTGCGACAGGTTCAGCAGCGAGCCGCCGGAGAAGGCCACCACGGTGCCGGCTTCGGCAGGGCGTTGCGCGACGATGGCGTTATACGCCACGGCTCCCACGCCGCCAGGCATATAGGTCACGCGCATCGGTTTTTCGATGGCGCCGGTTTCCATCATGCTCACCTGAATCAGCTTACAGGTGAGATCAAAACCTCCGCCGGGTTTCGCCGGGGCGATACATTCGGTGCGCGAGGGCGCTTGTTCCGCCAGAACAGAGGTACTCATCAGTAACATGCTTGCAGTAAGGGTACGAAGTAATTGTTTTTTCATTATTTATCCTCACGCCGGATGACCGGATTTCGGGTACGGAAGATTATTTTTGTGATTATGTGAGCCGATGTGTAGCAGTTTGGTTGCGTGATTGTTAAAACATTAACCTTTCAATTCCCTTTCAATGCGGCAGAAACTTTACAGGATGTGATATGCGTCTCTTATTAGCGGAAGATAACCGTGAACTTGCTCACTGGCTGGAGAAAGCGCTGGTACAAAACGGTTTTGCCGTTGACTGCGTTTTTGACGGTTTGGCAGCCGATCACCTTTTACATAGCGAAACCTACGCGCTGGCGGTGCTGGACATCAATATGCCGGGACTGGACGGCCTTGAGGTGGTTCAGCGGCTGCGTAAGCGTGGGCAGACGCTCCCCGTTCTGCTGTTGACGGCACGCAGCGCGGTGGCGGATCGGGTGAAGGGACTCAACGCAGGCGCTGATGACTATCTGGCGAAGCCATTTGAAATCGAAGAACTTGATGCCCGGCTGCGGGCTCTGCTGCGGCGCAGTGCGGGACAGGTGCAGGGCATCCAGCAGCTAGGAGAGCTGGCGTTTCACGATGAAGGCTATTTTCTGTTGCAGGGACAACCGCTGGCGCTCACGCCACGCGAACAGGCGCTGCTGACGGTGCTGATGTACCGACGGTTGCGTCCGGTTTCGCGTCAGCAGTTGTTCGAACAGGTCTTCAGCCTGAGTGATGAGGTCAGCCCTGAAAGCATTGAACTCTACATCCACCGTTTGCGTAAAAAATTACACGGAAGCGACGTGCGCATCGCGACCCTGCGCGGCCTGGGCTATGTGCTGGAGCGCAGTGATGAAGTGGGTTAAGCCTCAGTCGCTGTATCTGCAACTGCTGATGTTCCTTGGCCTGCCGCTGCTATTGCTGTGGGGGCTGTCGGCATTTAACAGCTACGTTAGCGCATTACAGGCCGCGACGCAGGCGTATGACCGGACGCTGCTTTCGTCGGCGAGAACGGTGTCCGAGCGGCTGGTGGTGCGCAATAAACACCTGGAAGTCAATGTGCCGTGGGTGGTGCTGGACAGCTTTGAACTGAACATGAACGACAGGCTGTACTACAAGGTGGTGGACCCGGCGGGGAAAGTGATTTCAGGCTATGACGATTTACCGCAGATGCCGCCTGCCACTTCGCGCACCCAATTATACCCGGCGCTGGCGTGGTTTTATCACACCGAATATCGCGGCGAGGCCATTCGCGTGGCGCGTCTGCTCCAGCCGGTGAATGAAGGCGGGATTGTCGGTATGGCGGAGATTTATGTCGCCGAAACGCTGCAATCACGTCGTTATCTGGCGCGGCAACTGCTGTTTTCCTCATGGGTTTCGCAAGGGCTGTTGGTACTGCTCACGCTGGTGCTGGTTGGCTGGCTGCTGCGCCGGGTGTTACGCCCGATGCGCCAGTTGTCATCGCTGATGGTACGCCGCGAGCCGGGGTTGCTGACACCGCTGCCGGAGCTACTGCCGTGGTCAGAGACTCGTCTGCTGATTGTGGCATTCAACCGCTACATTGATCGGCTACGTGCGCTTATTTCGCGCCAGGAACGTTTCAGCGCTGATGCCTCTCATCAGTTAAAAACTCCGCTGGCGGTGCTGAAAACCCAGGCGGCGGTCGCCCTCGCCAGCCCGCAACCGCAGCAGTGGTATGAGAGTTTACAGGCCATGAGTACCACGCTGGATAGCACCATTCATCTGACGGAAAGGTTATTACAACTTTCGGCTGTGAAGCGCAAAGAGCAGGGGGAAAGGCACTTTTCACCGGTCAATCTGTTTGAGGTGGTGCAAACCAGTTGTTTTACCCGCCTGGCGCAGGCGCGCAGCAAAGCTATCGATCTCGGCTATGAAGGGGAGCAGGACGCGGTGTGGATTGAAGGGGATGATGTCCTGCTCGGCGAGCTGTGCGGGAATCTGCTGGATAATGCGCTGAAATACACGCCTGCGCGGGGGATGGTGACCGCCCGACTATTGCGAGAAGGGGAGGCCGTAGTGCTGATGGTTGAAGACAGCGGGCCCGGCATTGATGAACAAATGGTGCATCAGGCGCTGTTACCGTTTCATCGTCTGGAAAACGTGGGCAACGTCCCCGGGGCGGGGATTGGGCTGGCGCTGGTCAATGATATTGCTCGTCTGCACCGTACACACCCACAGTTGTCGCGCAGCGATACGTTAGGGGGACTGAGCGTACGAGTACGATTTTTAAGCATCACGAACTGATATATTTATTTCTCAGGTGCAGATTTTTCTTAATAAAATTACAAATAAGAAAGCTGATCATTATTAATAATAACTCTATGTGATTTATTGATTTTATTTGTATTGCAGGGCAGTTAATTATTTTTAACGGCTATTTAGGGGAAAAAGAGAAACGATTTTATGCTATTCATCATACATATAGCGGCTTTTCATAGTCTACTAATTGTTATCTGTCAATAACGGTTGTGTTGTAAATTATCATCTTTTTTGGTGGTGGCGATAAAACGCCCAATCAGAAATTAATGATAAAAATCATAATGATATAAATGAAACGTGGGTGATAGTCACACTAGTCAACATTATTTTTTACATTTACTGACAATGTACCATTGCGTTTTTTAGACTTGTGATATAATTAGCAACATGAAAAGAGAAAAAAATAATTAAATATCAATAAATAATGGGCTGAGATATGCTTAAAAATTCGCTAAAGATTAGCAGTCAAGGATATCCAGTCTTTTTAAAGCTGGTCGATTTTATTGTAATCAATATTACGTTAATTTTTAGCGCCCATCTGTTAGATATGGTGCCGTTTAAGACCATTGTCATTCTGAGTATCCTCTTCTCAGTGTTTTTCCTGTTGCTTGCTGAATACACCAAAATGTATCAGCAGAAGATAAAAACCATCGGCATACGTAACCAAAAACGGCTACTTTTCTGTACGCTGCTGGCAATCTCGTTCAACGAAGTGATCAGCATGACGGTGGCCGAACCAGAGTCACTTGGATACCTGGCAAGTCTGACTCCGTCATTTTTATCCCCTATTGTTTACTGGTATTTCATTCCTTTACCTTTTCTTTATTTTATTCGTTTTTTCATTTTTAAATATTCAACGAAAAAAAACATTCGTGTGGCGATTATTGGTCTGACCGACAACGGTGTGGCAGCAGAAAATGCATTGATAGCTGAATATTCCAATATCAAATTAGATTTAGCTTTTTATGACGAACGTGCGTTGTCCCGCTGTGGTGATATCGTGGATAAGATTAAAAGTCCCTTTCGCGGCCCTGTCATTAATCTGGTTGAAGAGGCTAAGCAAGGGAATATCGACGAGATCTATATCGCATTGCCGATGGTGGCATTACATCGTATCCGTCACTTTTTGGCCATGATGTCAGATACCACGGTAGATACCTATATTGTTCCTGATTTTTATACCTACAGTAACAATATGTCCAAGTTGCGCTCGATCCACAATCTGCAAACCATTGGCATCTTTAGCTCACCGTTTGAAGGAGCCGGTTCATTTATTAAACGTGCGGAAGACCTGATTCTCGGTAGCATCATTATGGTGATGATCTCCTCACTGATGTTAGCGATTGCTATTGGTATTAAACTTACCTCCCGTGGTCCGGTGTTTTTCAAACAAGATCGATACGGCCTGAGCGGACAAAAAATTAAGGTATGGAAGTTTCGCTCGATGCGAGTTATGGAGAATTCCGATACGGTTATCCAGGCCACTAAGAATGATCCGCGCGTGACAAAATTTGGTAGTTTCTTGCGACGCACCTCTCTTGATGAACTCCCGCAATTCATTAATGTATTGCAGGGAAGTATGTCTATTGTCGGCCCCAGACCTCATGCGGTTACGCATAATGAACAGTACCGCAAACAGGTCGAAAACTACATGATCCGCCATAAAGTTAAGCCGGGGATCACCGGGCTTGCGCAGATTAACGGTTTCCGTGGGGAAATCGATGCACTTTATAAGATGGAAAAGCGCGTTCAGTATGATATTGAATATATTCAGAACTGGTCGTTATGGCTGGATATAAAAATTATTATTAAAACTATTTTCAAAGGATTTGTCGGTAAGAATGCATACTAAATTAATAGTTATTACCGGAATCGTGATATCGCAGTCCGCATGGGCTGATCTAACGCCGAAATCACACATTGGCTTTGCGGGGATTGACTTCCAGGGCCAAGCTGCTGTGGATTACGGTTATGATGATAACGTGACTTATCAGCCCCATAACCGCGATGCGATAGGTTCAGCTTTCCAGAGCGCGGCGCCTGTGTTTAGTATGATCGGTGAGCGCGGCCAGGATAAGTATTTGCTAATGTATTCAGGTGATTATCGTAACTACTCAAGCGATTCTGCCGATAACTATAACGACCATTTTTTCCGTTTTAACGGTGCCTGGCGTTACGGGCAAATGCACGGCTTAACCCTGAATCTGGAAGATTCAATTGGACATGAATCTCGCGGCCGCGATATCACAGAGGGCTTTTTGCCGAACCAGTTCCGCCAGTATGGAATTAACTCTCCGCTGACGAATAATTTTATCAACAGTGAGTTGCGCTATAGCTATGGCGCACCAGATGGACGCGGCAAAGCGGAACTGGCACTGTTGTATAAAAAACTGACGTTCGGGAATACCTCGGATGTGCAGGATACCAGCCCGGATTTTTACAATTATATTCAGCAGCAGGAATGGCATGAAAATAGTCTGGTGGCTGAAGTTTTTGACCAATACACATCCAGAACGCGCTTTCGCTATAGTTTTATTACTAATCAGCGTCACTATGATAACAACTCAGAAAAAGACAGTAATGAATACTATTTGCTTTACGGTCTGAAATCGCAGTTGACGGGGAAAACCAACGTCGACATGAATATTTCATGGCTGTACAAAACATTTGAAAATGCCGCAAACTCGAGTGATTTTAATGGTCTAAACTGGGATATAAAGGGGGAGTGGAAGCCGTTAAATCAGTCAGTCTTCACCGCCCATTCTGCTCAAAGTATTAAAGACCCTTCGGAAGTTGGGGGGTATATCTTAGTGACTGAGTATGGGATTTCTTATCAGCATTTCTGGCTGGGCAATCGTTTTTCTACTTTGCTGGACTACTCATACACCACGGAAGACTATAAAAAACAGAACAAGGATCGACATGATAAAAATGGTGTATTTAGCGTAACCATGAGCTATGACTACACGCCGTCTGTCAATTTTGAGATTAAATATCAATTAGATACCTTAAATTCGAATAAGGATACTGATTCGTTTTATATCGGTCCCGACGACAGTCAGGAAGTCATTAGAACGTTGGGTTATGATAATTCTATGATTATGCTTAAAGCTAAGGTTCAGATCTAAAATGAAAATAATAGAACTGTGCGCGTTTTTGCTACTCAGTATCCTGTTGGTCGGATGCACAACGTCCAGGCCACCATTAATGGACGATCCTGCTGCGGTGGCAGAGGATTACCGAATTGGGGCGGGGGATACTGTCAATATCGTTGTTTACGGGGAACCCGAAATGACGATGAAGTTTATCGTGGATAAGAGTGGAACAATAAACTTCCCTTATATCGGCGTGCTGGGTTTAAAAGATAAAACACCAGAACAGGTGAATATTGAATTAACTCAACGCTTGCGCAATGGGTATATGGTTAATCCCATGGTGACAGTGAGTATTGCCGAGTTCCGCAAATTCTACGCGTCAGGGGAAGTGAAAAGCCCGAATGGATTCGCCTGGGAGCCGGGACTTACCGTAGAGAAAGCTATTGCTCAGGCGGGGGGATTTACTGACCGTGCAGATCGCAAAGATATCAACATTCGCCTCTCCGGTAGCAATCAGCTACTTGAGAATGTTGATTTAACGCACTCTGTTCGTCCTGGGGATGTCGTGATTATTGGCATGGGGTTCTTCTAACGATGAAACTATCTATAGTGGAAAACGGCAAGCAACGAGAAAACTCCGTCGATTTCTCCCGCTTTGCCAAAGAACTGAAAAAGAATGCCTGGAAAATCGCGCTGGCCGGCATTATTGCCGGGGTAGTGGCGTATCCCTTGATCAGCATGATGTCATCAAAATATGTCTCGACGGCAACGGTGCTGATTAAGGCACAAGCCGATAACGTTTCGCCGTTTCCACAGGTGGATGGTTTTGATTCAACGCGTAGTGGATATTACGAAACGCAATATGCGCTGATGCAGTCACGCATTATCCTCGAGCAGGCGGTCCGCGATCTGAAGCTGGATGAAAACCCGGATTTTACCGGGGTGAAGCCCGGCTCTGGCAGTGAAGATCAGCAACTGAGGGTTGATCAGGCGCTGAAAACATTGTCGAAAGATCTGAAGGTCATCGGTATCCGTACCACTAATCTGGCCTCTATTTCTTATGAATCTTCCTCGCCTCAACTTTCAGCTGAGATAGCCAATGGCGTCGCTCAGGCCTTTATCAACTACACGGTCGATCAAAAGCGTCTGAAAGCAGAGCAGGCTCGCAATCTCAACTTTGAAAAAATGGAAGAGATTCAGAAATCGATAGCGAAACAAAAAGAGGAAATGGATAGCTACCTGAAAAACTCTGGGCTGCTGACTTTCCGTGGTATTGATGGTTTTGAAACAGAGCAGTTAAGCATTGTGACCAACCGTCTTGCCGATGCGACCCAACGTCGTGTTGCCGCGGAGTCTGTTTACAATGAAGTAAATAGCCGAGGGAAATCTTCAGGCGATATCATTTCGCTGCCATCAGTTTCTGACCATGCGCAGATTCAGGATTTACGCATTGCGCTGATTCAGGCGCAGCGCACGTTGTCGGAACTGCGCAAAGTGTATGGGCCTAAAAGTGCCAATATTTTAAAAGCAGAAGCCGATGTGCAATCAATCCAAAATCAAACGGGTCGGGTACTGGGTGAGTTAAAACTTGGCTTACGTCAGCAGTATTTGGCTGCGCTGGCCGACGAAAAGAATTACCAGCAGCAGGTTGCTGAGCAAAAAGAGATCTTCCAGAAGATGGCATCAAAACGGGATGCCTGGAACAGCCAAAAATTGGCGTTAGATAAAATGGAAGATCTATATAAGACGCTTTATCAGCGGACTCAGGAATTGTCGCTGTCCGGGGTTAATGCGGATGCGGTGCTGTATGATCCAGCCGTTCCTCCGTTAAAGCCGTCTAAGCCGAATAAATCGCTGCTGCTCGTGATGGTGGTGATGTTGGTTGTGGTATTCAGCATCATGTATTTCATCGTCAAAGCGGCAATGGATAATTCAATTAGCACCCTGAGCCGTCTGAAGAAACGTCTCAATGTCGAGCCATTGGGCGAAATTCGTCGATTTACCGGTACTTCGGCACGCGCACAGGTGCGGGATATGATACTGAAGAACCCGCTGAATGCCGATATCATCCACGGTATTCGCACCCGAATTATGCTGGATAATCGGCCGCTGCAAACGGTCGCTATTGCTTCGGCGGAGCAGGGTGAAGGGCGCTCTCTGCTGGCGAATTTGTTGGCCAGTTCATTCAGCTTCGATCAGAAAACGTTGCTTATTGATGCTGATTTCTTCAATACCAACGGGCTGTCTTCTGAACTGGCATCAGCGACTTCTGCTGGTGTGGCGGAGCTGTTGCGGGGAGAGGCTCCGCTTGAAAAGGCACGGGTTAAGATCACTGAAAATCTTGATTTCATCCCCCACGGTAAGATGACCATTTCCTCTTTACTGATGCTGTCGTCAGAGCACGTTGAACCCGTGATGCGCGAACTGAAGTCGCAGTATCAACGCATTATTATTGACGTTGCAGCGGTGAATCAAAGTCAGGATATCCAACTGATCAAACGAGCCGTTGATGGGGTTATCTTTATCGTGAAAGCCGGGACCGGTTCTGCGGAGAATATTGCCGGCGCACTGGATAAGATTGAGGATAATCAGGGCGTGGTGATTGGCGCAGTGTTGAATGCGGTCGAGGAAAAAAACCTTGAAACGCAGGAGGGGTTGCGCTCATTGAACTTCAATACTGACCAACTGATGACTACGCCAGGTCGTGTATGAGTTTACTGAAGAGCGCTTCTACGATAGCCAGTTCATCAGTCGTTTCGCAGCTGATTGGTGCGCTGTCTATCTGGTTGATCTCACATAAGTACAATATGGCAGAGGTTGGGCTGTATGCGCTCAATTACAGCATCGCGGTGGTGGGGGCGCAGGTGTGTACCTTTGCCTCCCAGCTGTTGATTCCCAAACAGCAGGATGACGAGCTGGCGCAAAATGTGGTGTTTTGTTTGCTGCAAAGCGCGCTCATTGCGTTACCGTATGCCGTCCTGACCGCGTGGTTGTTTCACCAGAACATACTGTTTCTCTATTTGCTGACGCTTTCAACGGCGTGGGCGTTAATATCGGAAAACTTATCGCTGCGGACAGCCAACTTTTATTTTCTAATCTTTCAGCGTATTTCTGTCTCCGTGGTGGTGGTGCTCTCGGTACTGCTCACGCACCAGGTACAGACATTTTACTGGTCGTGGGCCTGCGCCATGATATTGCTGACCACTAGCTGTATTTTTCATTCGTTTGATATTCGCTCGGTGACGTCGCAGCATTTGCGCCCGGCAAGTAATTTGCGATTTTTTAAACAGAATATTCATCATATCACCAAAGTTGGTAGTGCTGAGGTGCTGGCAATGGCGAGCAGTAACTTGCCTATTATGCTGATTAACTTCTGGTTTTCGGCGCTGACGGCGGGGTATTTTTCCGTTGTCAGCCGGTTCTGTCTGGCACCGGTAGTGATTATCGGCAACGCGGTACGCAATACCATTTTTTCTAAATGGTCCATCGACTTCAGAAATAACACCTTCAATTATCAGGAGTATACGAAGGTACGTATGCTGCTGCTAGTGCTGGGGGTTATCTGTACCTTAGGCGTCTTTATTTTTTATCCCATTGTGATGCGCCTGGGTTTTAGCGAAGACTGGATTAACTCCATTGAAACGTCGCGCTACATGCTGCCCTATTTGTTCCCGGCGCTGGCGATAAGTCCTTTAACGGTGATTGAGCTTATTTTTGGTTCGCACCGCTATTTTCTGCGTATCCAACTTGAACAGTTGGCGATTGTGCTACTGGCGTTTGTGGTCGTTCCCTATTTTTACCATGATTATGCGGCATCAGTAATATTGTTCTCTTCACTGACATTTATTCGCTATGCGTTCATTTACCTGAAAATGAACAAGCGGGCCCATCTCCTGAAAAACAAGCCGGTGACGCCATGACACTGAATACCGGAAATTATTTACAGGTCTACACCTTTATAACGCTGATCCTGTGTGGTCTGGTGCAGTATTTCACCGGCATGCAGTCCGTGTTGTGGATCCCGTTTTTCCTGACATTACTGATGGTGGGATTACTGGTGATGCAGACGCGAGACGGGGCGCTGCGTCTGGATGCACAGGAAACCATTATCCTTGCGCTGTATTTTTCCTTTCTGGTGCTGGCGGGAACATCAACCCTGATTCAGGGCGGGGTCACCGTTGCAATAGTGGCCTTCAAAAACGAAATCGCGTTATCGTTGGTGATGGTTTGCTTGCTGTTGGGTTTTTGCCGTGAATCGCAGATATATCGGGCGACACGCTATCTGTACTGGGTGTTCTATGCGCAAATCCCGGTAATGATTTATCAGGTTTTGCTGGTTGTTCCTCAGCGTGTGGCTGTGCGCGGGGAAGATGAAAAATGGGACTCCGTGGTAGGGACATTTGGCGGAGACCCAATGGGTGGCGGCAATACGGCGGCGATGGGGTTATTTTGCCTGTTAATTATGTTGCTGAAACTCTCTGAATATAAGCATGGGCTTACGACGTTTAAATCCGCAGCGCTGCATATCATCCTTGGAATAGGGTTATGCATCATTGGTGAGGTCAAGTTTGTCATCCTGCTGTCACCGATATTTCTGGCGTGGGTGTGGATATCGCCGAGCTATGTTAAAGATGTCAGTAAGGTAAACCTGAAGACGTTATTTATCATTGTGGCAGGAATGCTGGTGCTCATCGGCCTGTCGATTATGATACTGGCCTGGTACTACTCTTCTGCTTTTGGCAGCGATCCGACGAAAGGCTCATTAAGCATTTTTATTGATTCATTGAGCTATATTTTTGATCCGAACTACATCATGTCGACCGGAGAGTTGGGGCGTTTCACAACGTTTCTGTTCTGGTTAAAAAATAACGATCTATGGGGACTGTCGGGCACATTATTTGGCTACGGGCTTAATGCCACAAACAGTGGTAGTACGGTCTCTCCTGGGTTTTTGAACATTATCTATAACCTGATTTTAGACTCGACTGCGCTGAGTATGCTGCTGTGGGAAGTTGGCATTATTGGCACGCTGCTGTTTATTGGCTTGTTTATTTATATTCTGAAAGTATGCCAGCCAAAACCAATATTGATGCTTGAACAGTTGGATAAACAGGATCTGCAGTTACTGAGCTTTGCGCCAGCGTTTAACGCTTTTGCTATCAGTTGTTTAATCAGCTTACCTTACAGCCAGATATTGATGATTACGCCGATGTTACAGTTCTTATTCTATTTATCGCTGGGGGCGAGCTTAGTGATTCGTCGAACCGTACTTCGCAGTGCAGGGGGCTGGCATGGACAATAAGCCATTTATTTCCGTGAGTATTAAGACGTTCAACGAATCTAAAGGTATTGAGAAAACGATCGACAGCATTCGGCGTCAGTTGGTCGGGTATCCGCATAAAATTATTGTGGCTGACAGTCTGTCGATAGATAACACCCAACAGTTGGCAGCCAATAAAGGCGTCACGGTAGTGTCACTCACCGATCCTGGCGATCGCTGTTGTGGGGTGGGCCATCAGTTGGGCTATCTGTATAGCGAAGGGGAATATTTATTACTGATGGATGGAGATATGGAGCTGGAGGATGGCTTCATTGACCAGGCTGTTGCCTTTTTGCAGGCGGAACCGGACTATGCCGGGGTGGCCGGTACCGTCGAAATGGATGATGCCGTTAACTATGAATTTAAGTCTCGTAAGCAGCGGATCAATAAAATCTATCCTCTTGGCGATAGCGATCATCTGGGGGGCGGCGGACTGTATCGTCGATCGGCAATTGAAAAAATTGGTTATCTGACCAACCGTAATTTGCACGCTTATGAAGAGGCTGAGCTGGGTCTGCGTTTAAGCGAAGCGGGCTATAAACTGCGACGTCTGGATATTCCTTACTTCAGCCATACGTCACATACGCTGCCGACGTTTAAGATGCTGGCGCGCCGCTGGACCAGCGGTTATTACCAGGCTCCGGGTGAGCTTTTGCGTTGTAGTTGGGGAAAACCCTGGTTTTCCCAGTCATTCAATATCGTGAAGAATGAGGCGGTATTTGCGCTCTACCTTATTCTCTTATTTGTTGCGCTGCTTACCTTTAATATCAATGTGTTTGCCGTTGCGCTTCTACCCTTACTGGCATTTGCCTTGTTGAAGATTGTGCAAAACCGCTCGTTAACAGATGGGCTGCAAAGCGTTATTAATTTAATCGTACGTTCAGCGGGGTTGATCAAAGGTATTTTTTATCCGGTACGCGATCCGCTGACTCCGCCCAACAGTAAAATCATTCATGAATAACCGGGGCAGGCGCCATGAAAGTATTATTAGTTAACAAGTTTTTTTTCATCAAAGGCGGCGCGGAAACGGTTTATTTTCAAGAACGCGACATGCTGAAACAGGCTGGTGTCCAGGTCATTGATTTTTCCATGCAGCATGAGAAAAATTTCCCCTCTGATTATGCGGATTATTTCGTCAGCAATGTCGATTACCATAAAGAGAGTAATCTGTTGGGGGGCATCAAAACCGCGGTTAACTTTATTCATAACACCCAGGCCTGCAAAAAAATGCTGGCGCTTTTACAAAAAGAACGCCCTGATATCGTTCACTTTCATAATATTTACCATCAGTTGACGCCGGCGTTGATTAAAGTGGCGCGCAATTTTGGCTGTAAAACGGTGTTGACGGCGCACGACTATAAGATTGTCTGTCCTGCATACTCCATGTTACGCGATGGGAAGGTGTGTGATGCCTGTATCACCGGTACCGTTTTCAATGCCTTCCGCTATCGCTGTCAGGAAGGCTCTGCCTCTAAAAGCTTGCTGCTCTCGTTAGAAGCGACCTGGCAATACATTGCCCAAAATTATCAGGCTCTGGATGTGATTGTTTCACCCAGCGTTTTTCTACGCGGCGTGTTACTCCGAACGTTGCCGAAATCGCGGATCGATGTGATCGTCAATGGTGTTGATGATAGCCAGCCCATCGATGAGGTCGTCGATGACGGTTATATACTGTACGTCGGCCGCCTGAGTCGTGAAAAGGGGGTGGCAACGTTGCTGGCCGCTCATCAGAAAATGCGTAACCCGACTCCGCTGAAAATAGTGGGGCACGGTCCGTTGCATGACGAGTTAGTGGCGAAATACCCGGAAGCTGAGTTTTTAGGTTATGTACAACAAGGGGATGCCCTCAATACGCTCATTAAGCATGCCCGTGTGGTGATCCTCCCCTCTGAATGTTATGAAAACTGCTCAATGGCGGTGCTGGAGGCGATGTCTTTCGCGAAACCAGTGATCGGGGCGCGCATTGGCGGGATCCCCGAACAAATACGCGACGGTATTGAAGGGATTTTATTTGAGCCGGGTAATGCGCAGGAACTGGCGAAGGCGATGGATGCTCTGGTTGATGATCCGGATAAAGCACGTGTCATGGGTTTACGGGGTCGCGCGCGCCTGAGTGAAAAATATGCGCTTAGCAAACATATGGACACCTTACAGGCGCTATATAAAGAACTTCTGAGCAGGCCATAGAATGAGTAAAAAAATAACGGTTTTTGGTACCCGCGGTATTCCGGATGTCTTGGGCGGGGTGGAAACCCACTGTCAGAATCTTTATCCGGCGATTAAACAACAGTTTGACGTTGATATTTGTGTTATCGCCCGCTCGCCGTATGTTAGCTACAAACGATCTTCTTATAAGAAAGTTGAGACCTATGCGCTGTGGGCACCCAAAAAACGGTCACTGGAAGCGATTGTGCACTCCGTTTTAGCGGCGTTTAGAACCTGTGTCGACCGTTCTGATATTGTGCATGTCCATGCTATAGGGCCGGGTTTGGTGATCCCATTATTACGCGTGTTAGGTAAGAAGGTGGTTTTTACCCACCACGGGCCTGATTACGATCGTCAAAAATGGGGATTTGTCGCCAAAAAAATATTGCTGCTGGGCGAACGCTGGGCGGTGAGATATGCCAATGAGGTGATAGTGATTTCTGAGGTCATTAACCAACTGATTCAGAAAAAACATGCTCGCTATGATGCGCATTTGATTTTCAACGGCGTCAATAAGCCTCGTCCGTTGTCAGATCAAACCCTTCATGCCACGCTTTCCCGCTTTGGACTCGAGGCGAAAAACTATTTCGTGGTGGTCGGACGGTTTGTGGAAGAAAAGGGGATGCATGATGCCATCTCCGCGTACAAACAAAGTGGTTTGCAACAGCCGCTAGTGCTCATTGGCGATGCCGATCACCCAACGGAATACAGTATTCGACTCAAGCAACTTGCCGCTGATACCCCTGGCGTGGTGATGACCGGATTTTTAAGGGGAGATGAACTTCAGGCGGTGTTTTCGCAGGCCAGGCTGTTCGTTATGCCTTCCTACCATGAAGGGCTACCGATTGCGCTTCTGGAGGCGATGTCGTATTCCCTCCCGGCGGTGGTGAGCGACATTCCCGCAAATTTGGAAGTGCAGTTGCCGTCTGAGACCTATTTTCGGGTCGGCTCATTGTCCAGTCTTGCTGAGAAATTAACTGCCTGGGCCAGCGCAAATAGCGTGGACTATCGTGTATATTTGCAAAATTATGACTGGCAGGAAATTGCCAGAAAAACAGTCAATGTCTATCACTCAATTGATAAAGATATAGGTTAATTTTGACCAGTCCTCAGAATCGCCCCCCCGTCATCGAACGATTTTATGCGCAACTTGATGAGCATATATCGGAGGGACTGACTCCGGAACAAAAAGATGGGATCGAGAAAGCGATCGTCGCCAGCACGCTGGCATCAAGACATCGGATCGATATTCGCAGAAGTTTTCCATTTTTCGGTAAACGCTTTTATCTGGTTTTTTTATTCGGCAGAGACTTACGTCAGCGGCATCGTCAGGAGTCGACCTTATCGACCATGTTACTCACTTTTTTGCTGCTGCTAGGCACGCTGTTTGTCTCCTGCTGCGTATTACTGACGCTGTATATGATCAAGTCCGCATTGGGTATTGATGTATTCCAACATTTTCACGTTGGTATCTGGGACTGGTGGTTAAGCCTGAAAGACCGCTAGTGTTAACAAACCTGTGGAGGGCGTCACTGCGATGAAGTGTAAATGGTTTTCTGCGCTGTTGTGTCTGTTCTGTCCGCTGACGGTATTGGCCGCAGTAACGACCGTAACCCCCAAGGCAATGACGGGCCCACTGACAAACCCAGGTATCGGGATCGCCAGTTTTCATCAGGGATATGGTGAAACGCTTGGACTGGCGGATTATCCCGACACCGGCTTTGAATATGAGCGCTTTTACTGGCGTGACCTTGAGCCTGTCGAAGGCCAGTACAATTTTGCACTGGTTGATGACGCTTTCAAGTATGCCGCGGCGCATCGACCGGCGATGAACGTCGGACTGCGGTTTATGGCGCTTGCTGAGCCGGAAACCGGTTCACAAATTCCCGACTGGTTGATTAACAAAGGTGTAAAGGGAACCTGGACGCCTGACAAAAAAACCTTTATCCCTGATTTAGACGATCCCTTATTTATTGAATATAGCCAGCGCCTGCTGAACGCGATGGGTAAACGCTATGATGGTAACGAGAACCTGGCTTTCGTCGATATCGGTATGGTGGGGTCGTGGGGAGAGTGGCATAACAGCAACTTCCCGATGCTGAAGCCATTGCTGGAGCGCTACACCACGGCGCAGTTGGACCGCTATGTGACGATGCATTTCACTGCTTTCCCCAGTACGCCAAAAATCATGTTGATGAGTGGTGGGCAAAGTCTGGCGAATGCGGTCGCGCGCGGGGCGGGCTGGCGTGCGGACTGCCTGGGCGATCTCCGCGTGTTTTCTGCTTCCTGGAATCATATGGCGGATGATTATCCGCAACGGCTGCAGGCCGCACGGAAAAGCTATTCAGGATTTAATGATGCCTGGAAACATGCGCCAGTGAGCTTTGAGATCTGCTCGTACATGCAGGACTGGAAAAATACTTTTCACTATACGCGAGAGGAAGTGCAGGGGATTTTTGACTGGGCGGTGAAGCAACATACCAGTACGATTAACCTGAAATCGAGAACAGTGCCTCGTGAGTATCGTCCGATTGTCGACGAGGCACTGACAAAACTGGGCTATCGGTTTCGCTTAGCATCCCTGAGCCACGAGTCAGTCTGGGAAGGTGGACAAGAATTCACCCTGACAAGCACCTGGTATAATGAGGGGAACGCGCCGATTTACCTGCCCTACACGCTGGCATTTCGTCTGGTTGATGAGGCCAATAAGGTGGTGGCACAAGGGAATGCCCCGGAAGATATACGCCACTGGCTGCCCGGAAAGCACTCACTGAGTTACCCGATGCCGATGCCCGGGACGCTGCCGAAAGGGAAGTATGCTATTGAGGCGGCGATAGTGGATAAAACCGGTGCGGCAAGAATTAACTTTGCCAATGAAGGGAAGCAGAGCAACGGTTGGTATCGCGTCTCCGCGGTCACGGTGAAATAGCCTGCCGTAGTCAGGAGCCTGGCAATCAGGCTCCTTAGCGTTAAAAATTAAACGTGATAGCCATCCGGATTGTTTTTTTGCCAGTTCCAGGTATCGCGTATCATTTCATCCAGATTGTAGATGGCCTGCCATCCTAACTCTTTTCGTGCTAACGACGGGTCTGACCAACATTCGGCAATATCCCCGGGCCTTCTGGCCACAATCTTATAATTAATTCGGGTTTGCGCCGCTTTCTCGAAGGCTGCGATCAGGTTAAGTACGGAATACCCGATACCGGTACCGAGATTGATGACTTTGTATGCCGCACCTTTTTCCTGGCAATCCAGTGCCGCTAAATGGCCAGTTGCCAGATCCATCACATGGATGTAATCACGCACACCGGTACCGTCGGGGGTTGGATAGTCATTTCCATAGACCGAAACGCTTTCCAGCTTGCCAATCGCCACCTGAGAAATATACGGTACCAGATTGTTGGGGATACCATTCGGATCTTCGCCAATCCTGCCCGATGGATGTGCGCCGACTGGGTTAAAGTAGCGTAGGCAGGTGATTCGGAAATCGGGCTGTGCGCGGGAAAAGTCTGCCAGAATTTGCTCGACCATGAATTTTGATGTGCCATACGGATTGGTGGTACCACCGGTTGGCGATTGTTCACTTAATGGAACGCTTTCCGGGTTGCCGTATACCGTGGCGGAAGAGCTGAAAATAAAGTGCTTCACTCCCGCAGCTAACATCTCACGCAGTAAAACCAGCGTGCCGGTGACATTATTGTCATAGTAGGCAAGCGGCTCTTTTATTGATTCTGAAACTGATTTTAATCCAGCGAAATGAATGACGTCGGTGATGTTATGGTTAGAGAAAATCGTTTTCAGAACATCGTTGTTCAGCACATCGGCAATATAAACGATGGGTGCTTTGCCGGCCAGTTCCGCAACCCTGTCCAGGGATGTTTGTGAGGAGTTGGAAAGGTTATCGATGACCACAACGTCATCACCTCTTTCCAGAAGCGTCAGCACGGTATGTGAACCAATATAACCAGCACCACCAGTGACTAAAATTGCCATACAGTCTCCAGATATATTTTTGCAAACTATCATTAATTCATTAATGCCACCGGCATAAATAAACGTTATTGGTGGCGTCGGTTAAAGTAATAATTCCGGTATTTCACCCTGCATTTATAAGATATTTTTTTAAGTATAGAAAACAGGCTGAATTTGCTTATCTTACTATCATACACGATATAGTTATCGGTAAAGTTCAGCGTGTGGACGCCCTCGCTTTGGTTGATGCTGGCATTGATCTGCGCAATCAAACGCTCATCAAAGTTGGATGCGTTAAGTGTGATTAACTCTTTGATATAAATTGACTTTCCGTACGTCTCTGGTGTGCATTCCTGGGTGAGAAAATAGAGTCTATTCTCAACGCAATGTGGTGCGCCAGCGCCTCGGGGGTGTTGATTAGACAGGTTAAGCGTTGGCACTATTTTTTGCCATGGCCCGGTTACATCACTGGCCGTATGGATAACTAACTTATCTTCCATCGTGGTGGATAAAAGATAAAAATTTTCATGCAACGAAACGACGACGTTATCGGTGAGCGCCTGGTCAGGTACTATTACTTTTACCTGTTTCCAGCGCGTAGGGAAATCTATCGACTGGAATAAGATAACCTCTTTCCTTTCAGAAGACTCCGGGATCATGAAAAGCTGATCGTTGTTGTAAAATAAAAAAGGAAATGATAAATGGCATTTTAGGTTATCAAAACCGTCGAGTTTCACATCCTCAAGCTCAACCAGGTTAGCATCAAGGATACGGCAGCGCAGGATACCTTGCGAATTACGAAAGCTTAATGCTTCATAAAAAACATAAACTTTATTGTCTTTTTCAATAATGAAAGGATCGGCCTGAAAGGTATATTTCTTTTTGAGCTGCTGGGCCCGAGTGCGGTTCAGAATTTCCAGTGTGTTAGTGGGAAAGGTATGCGAACCATTATTTTTCAGGATCATAATATCCCACGACTCATGAAAAAATAACATATTAATCAGTCTGTTATTTTTCGTTCGCATGCGTACCTGCTCCTTTTGATCGCTTAATCTATTGCGGGTTCCACGACAGCCACACTGATGGCTAGTTTAAAAGCTAGTCGCATGAGGGGTGTTTGTCTACTAACAGAAATCGTAGTGGGAGGATTGCCAGAGCATCCGTGCTCCAGTGCAGTTTTACTCGAAATGGA
The DNA here is from genome assembly GCF_014596835.2 of Citrobacter sp. C6_1. Lineage (NCBI taxonomy): Bacteria > Pseudomonadati > Pseudomonadota > Gammaproteobacteria > Enterobacterales > Enterobacteriaceae > Citrobacter > Citrobacter sp. C6_1. The sequence goes on from NZ_CP115031.1 coordinate 1,091,417, forward strand.
CGTGTGGATTATCGGCCAGCGAAACGTAAGTTTTGCTGTTCTTATCCAGAGTACGAATTTCTCCACTTTCGATGTCGTAGACCCAGCCGTGCAGACGAATCGCGTTGTTGCGCAGGCCAACAGCCACGCAAGGATGCGTTTTAATGTTGTTCAACTGGGCAATTACGTTTTCTTCCACCATGGCATTCACTTTATCGATTTCGTTAGCCCAGGTTTTCTTTTCAACCACGGCTTTCGCGGCATCGGCATAGTGCAGCCAGTGGGCGACAGCAGGCATCGGGTCCAGGGGTTGGCTTTCTGCGATGGCTTTCATCGCGCCGCAGTTGGAGTGACCACAGATAACGATATCAGTCACGCCTAAAGCAACGACCGCGTACTCAATGGTAGCAGACACGCCGCCAGGCTCCGGGCCAAAAGACGGTACGATATTACCGGCGTTACGGATAACGAAAAGCTGTCCTGGCTCTTGCTGCGTCACTAACTCTGGCACCAGACGGCTGTCAGAACAGGAAATGAAAAGCGCTTTAGGATTCTGGCTGGATGCCAGGCTGCGGAAGAGTTCCTTACGTTGAGGGAAAATCTCTTTTTGGAAGTTGAGGAAGCCCTCAATGATATGTTGCATAGCAGTGTCTCTTTTCTCTGTTTAAGCAGGTTATGATGAAGATCACACTTTCCAGTTTAACACCCGCCGACAGAAGGGAAAGACTTTATAGCAGTTCGGTCAATATCTTTGGGCCATTTTGCCCTGACGAAGCAGGGCAAGCGTAGCGGCCTGCGTTATGCGTTCAGCCGTTTCTGGTATGCCGCTTTTAGTCTGTTCATCGCCTCTACCAGTAAGGCGCGCGGGCAGCCAACGTTCAGACGCATGTGCCCCTCTCCGCCAGGACCATATTGTGACCCTGGTGACAGGCCTGGTCTGGCTTCATGGACAAAAAAATCGCTTAGCTGCGTCTCGCTAAGCGCCATTTTTTCGGCATTCAGAAAGAGCAGATAGGATGCGCCGCCATAGACAATTGAGATCAACGGACAGTGAATTTCGATTTCATTTCTAACAAATGTCACGTTATCAGCCAGATAAGCCAATAATTCCCGGTGCCAGTCACCGCAATGGGTATAGGCGCTATAAATCGTTGCCTGTTGCAGTGAGTGAGTCTCTGCAAGATAACAGTTATCGAGAAAATGATAGAACCGGTGACGCAGTTCATCATTCTTTATAATGGCTATCCCCCCCCTGGATCGCCGCCGTGTTGAAGGTCTTGCTGACAGAGGTCAGTACGATTGACTGACTTCCTGCTGCGTCATCGAGGGTAAAAAAGGGCAGGTGTTGCTTACCTGGCAGGGTTAAATCGCTATGCACTTCATCGGATAGAATGATGACGCCGGCCTGCTGGCAATAGTGACTGATTTTTTCAAGCGTTTCCCGTGACCACACCATTCCACCAGGATTATGTGGCGAGGGAAAAAGAAACATTTTGCACTGTTTAAGTTTCTCGCTGAAATCTTGCCAGTCAAATTCATGGCGCCAGCAAAACTAAAGGCGCTGAAGACGGTCACAAAACAGCTGAACATAGAGATTGCGCCACCTCGCTCTAATAAGCGCGAGACATCAGAACTCCAGGCATGCAGATGTGTACAAATCGGAGTTATAGCAATGGCTCAAATTCACGCCATATCGTACATTTTTAGAGGTAACCACTGATAAAGGAATCATCATGTCCATGCTCCGTACTTTAGCAACGGCTTTAGTCGCTGTTGCCGCGATGACGATATGTGTCACGCCTGCATTTGCTAACCCCGGAAACGGTAATGGGAATGGTAACAGCGGCAATCATGGTAATAGTCAGAAAGGAAATTCAGGTCACAAAGGTAATCAGCAGTCAGATCAGCGTAAAAATTATGGCAAACCTGATCACGTCGATAGTGACATCAGCTATCACGTGGCAAGGCAATACGCTGTCCGATATGGTTTGACGGGGTATAAATCACTGCCACCGGGTATTGCAAAAAATCTGGCTCGAGGAAAACCACTCCCTCCTGGAATTGCGAAGAAGAGCGTCCCACCCTCTATGCTGAATCAACTCCCGTATTATCCTGGCTATGAATGGCAGGTTATCGGTGACAATCTGGTGTTGATTGCACTGAGCACCGCTGTCGTCACCGCCATTATTAATGGTGTGTTTGATTAAGAAGCTTAGCCGTAACTGCCCAATGGCGGCGCTGATGCCTTATCCGGCCTACTAAAGCTTGTAAGACGTAGGCCTGATAAGCGGGGCGCCATCAGACATTGATTGCCCGTGGCGGACGCAAGGGGAAATCATAACCCGTACAGTTTTATTTTTCGGTACAGCGTCGCAATGCTGATCCCCAGTTCTGTCGCGGCTTGTTTCTTACCCTCAACGCTTGAACCAAATCGCTGCATGACGTTTTCAATGGCATCTCTCTCTGCTTGTTTGCCCTGGTGGGCAAGCTGGCGAGGTTGCGCCATCATTGTGCTTTTTCTGCCATCGGCTGCGGTAAGCAGGTAAGGGGGCAGATGGCTGGCGTTGATCCCGGCGGCTTCTCCGCGCATGACAAAAATGTACTCGATGACGTTGCGCAGTTCACGGATGTTGCCCGGCCAGTGCCAGGCATAAAGGCGGTTAATAACATCATCGGGAAGTTTTTGCGGCGGTCGCTGGTAGCTTAGCGAAAATTCATCGGCAAAATATTGTGCCAGGACGGCGATATCCGCCCGTCGCTCGCGCAGGGAAGGGAGAACCAATGGCACCACGTTCAGGCGATAGAAAAGATCTTCACGAAACTGATTATTCTCGACCATCGCGCTGATGTTTTTGTTGGTTGCGGCAATAATCCGCACGTCAATATTGATGGTGTTGTTAGACCCCACACGGGTGATGGCTTTTTCCTGCAGTACCCTGAGCAGCTTGGCCTGCAAATGCAGTGGCATATCGCCAATCTCGTCGAGGAACAGACTCCCCCCATTGGCCAGCTCAAATTTCCCCACGCGTCCTTTGGGATCGGCACCGCTGAATGCGCCGCGTACGTAGCCAAACAGTTCGCTTTCCAGGAGTTGTTCAGGGATAGCGGCGCAGTTGATGGTCACGAAGGGGGCGGCTTTACGCGGACTGCTCTGATGAATAGCAAATGCCACAACTTCTTTACCTGAACCACTTTCCCCGGTGATCAGTACACTGGCATAGCTGTTGGCGATTTTGCTAATGGTACTTCTGAGTTGTTCCATTGAGGGGGAATGGCCAATAAGACGTACCTGTGTGTCAGACTCATAGGGTGAGGGGGCAATCGTGCTCAGGTAGTCGTACGCATCGCGAAAGATAACCATGGTTAATCGGTCGTTATCCAGTGACGAGAGCGAGATTTGTTTACACAGCACATGGTGTTTTTGCCCTTCAAGCGTCAGCCATGCTTCCTCATCGCCATACAAACTGTCTCCGGTCGTTTCAATGGTCAGGGGTAATCCCTGAACCTCACGGTTAAGTATGCGATCTGCTGAATGGTTGGCATGCCAGATGCGGCCCTTGCCATCGATGGCCACAACGCCGCGATCCATTGCATCAATCAGACGACGAAAGGCACCGAGCGTCTCCTGCGCGCGTAAGCGTTCCAGGCATTCAAAGACCTTACTGGAGATCATGACGGCGATTTGCTCTATAAACGTGACAAATTTATCGATCTGGCTTAGCAAAGTGTCACGCTGTGTTTGCGTTGAGCAAATAATGCCGATCACCCCAATGACGCGGTTATTGAGAAAAATAGGGGCGTTCAAATCCAGCATTTCAGAGCAGTAATGGTGTTTTTCACACAGCTGACATAGAGGATGTTCACCGGGGTTTTTGATCAATACCGTCTCACGGACCTGCAAAACATGCCGATAGATATAACCATTTTTTGCCACGTTCTCATTGAGCATATGCCGGTATTTACCGGTGCCAGCAATGCGCATTAAAGATTCATCAATGATTTCTACATCAGTCCCGGTAATGCCGGAAATAGCGTCGGCATAATTGCATATATCATCCTGGATATTGCTCAGTACTGAAATCATGATACTTCTCCGGTAAGGTGTCTCATTTCTCAAGGAAAATGATAAATAGGCGAACTATTGCAAAATTGATTTGCGAAAAATCAATCTACCGCATTGTTTTTGGATGTTTTTTTAATTTTATCCTTCGTGATCACACTATTTATCATTTATGAGAATTTATCAAAATCTGGCGATAAACTAACGACGGCTGTTTTTACCTTGCTATTATTGAAAATTGATTAATACATTGAAATAAAAGAACTTATTAAATTATTTTTAAGTTTCCCCTCATTTTCTAAAAAACTGGTAAGCATTTTGCTTTTATGGATTACCGATAGCGTAAATAACTCTGTATTACACCGATTACAGGGAATGAATTACCAGGATAATGAGGTTTTATGATGCAGCAAAACTTATCATTTTTTATCAACCAGACGCCGTTTACCGAGCACCCTAACGCACCGCTGGCACCCTTTAGTCGCCAGGAACTGGTAAAAGCGTTGAATTTTCATCGGTCTATTCCGGGATACGCTCCAACGCCGCTGTATACGTTGCCGGCACTTTCACAAAAACTGGGCGTAAAAAATATTTACCTCAAAGATGAGTCTCAGCGTTTTGGCCTGAAAGCGTTCAAAGCGCTGGGCGGCGCCTACGCGATGGCATGCCATATCGCGGAATTAGTGGGGAAGGATATCAGCGAATTGCCGTTTGATGTCATGACCAGTGAAGCTGTACGTCATGACCTGAAGACCGTGACGTTTGCCACCACCACCGACGGTAACCACGGGCGTGGAGTGGCGTGGATGGCGCGCCAGCTCAAGCAAAATGCAGTGGTTTACATGCCGAAAGGGTCTTCACAGCAGCGGCTGGCATCTATCCGCAATGAAGGCGCTACCGCTGAAATCGTGGATATGAACTATGACGATGCCGTGCGTATGACCGCGGATCAGGCGCAAAAGTATGGCTGGATCGTTGTACAGGACACGGCCTGGGAAGGGTACGAAAAGATTCCGCAGTGGATTATGCAGGGCTACGGCACGCTGATGCTGGAGGCGATTGATCAACTCCATCAGGTCGCCCCGACGCATGTTTTCGTTCAGGCCGGTGTGGGGTCATTTGCGGGAATGGTGCAGGGCATGGTGACGGCCGCGTGGGGCGAAAATCGTCCGAAAGTGATCGTCGCCGAAGCGTTAATTGCCGACTGTCTCTATCGTTCAGCCCGTGCAAAAGAGGGGGATGCTGTTGCGGTAGGCGGCGATTTACAGACCGTGATGGCGGGTCTGGCCTGTGGTGAGGCAAACAGCATTGGCTGGAAGTTACTGCGTGATTATGCCACCGCATTTGCTTCCTGCCCTGATGAAGTCGCGGCGCTGGGCATGCGTATGTTGGGTAATCCGCTGGCGGGCGATCCACAAATTATTTCAGGTGAGTCTGGGGCCGTCACGACAGGTCTTCTGGCGCTGTTGATGACCTCCCCGGATTTGGCCCAAACCCGTGAGCAACTGGGTCTGGATGAGCATTCCCGCGTGTTGCTGATAAGTACCGAAGGTGATACCGACCCGCAACAGTATTTGGATATTGTCTGGGGCGGTCAGTACCCGGGCATCAATAAATAATTTCCTGATTGAGAGTATTAACGGAGAAACCCCATGTTATCTGCAACCCGTATTGAAGAAGTTATTAAAAATTGCCAGGCGCTGATCCAGCAAAAAAGTTATTCCGGTCAGGAAGGGGACGTGGTAAATGCCATAAAAATAATGATGCAGCATTACCAGTTCGACGACATCCATGTTGATAAATACGGCAATATCGTCGGCGGTATTGTGGGAAATCAGCCGGGGAAAACGCTGGTTCTGGATGGTCATATCGATACTGTGCCGGTGAACGAGGAGAAGTGGACCCGCAACCCGTACGGTGGGGATATTGACGATGGCAAAATTTATGGCCGTGGCACCACCGATATGAAAGGTGCTGTTGCTGCGATGATCTCCGCCGTAGGATTTTTCGGCCAGGATAATCAGCGTAATTTCGCCGGGAAAATTTACGTCGCCTGTATCGTTCATGAAGAGTGTTTTGAAGGCATTGCCGCTCGTCTGGTCAGTGAGCGCTATCAGCCTGATTACGTCATTATTGGCGAAGCTTCTGAACTGAATCTGAAAATCGGCCAGCGTGGGCGTGCTGAAATTGTGGTTGAAACCTTTGGTAAACCTGCCCACTCTGCTAACCCGCAGGCAGGAATTAACGCGGTGTACAAAATGGCGCAGTTGATCGACAAAATTCGCACCATTACTCCGCCAACCCACCCGGTTCTTGGCCCTGGAATCCTGGAACTGACAGACATTAAATCGTCGCCGTATCCAGGCGCATCAGTGGTGCCGGATTACTGCCGTGCCACTTACGATCGCCGCTTGCTGGTGGGCGAAACCAAAGAAAGCGTTATTGCGCCACTGGAAAATGCACTTGCGGAGCTAACCGCTCAGGACCCACAGTTCAAAGCCCGCGTCTCTTACGCCGTTGGCAAGGAGTCTTGCTATACCGGCGCCACCATTGAGGGTGAGCGTTTCTTCCCTGGCTGGGTTTATGACGAGTCCGACGAGTTCGTGCAGGCCGCTCTGGCGGGCGTTCGTGAAGCGGGTTTCTCGCCAACGATTACTCAGTACTCATTTTGCACTAACGGCAGCCACTACGCGGGGGAAGCGGGGATCAAAACCATCGGATTTGGGCCGTCGCGTGAAAACCTGGCGCATACCATCGACGAGTATATTGAGATCGATCAGTTGACCGGATCGGCCCGCGGCTATTACAGCATCATCCAGACACTCTATCGCCGTTAAAAAATAAAGATAAATACCTCTTACCTTACAGGTGGCGCTGCTTCGCGGCACCGCAATGGAGAATAACGATGAAAACCATTTTTAAAAACGGAAATGTGATTGATGGAACGGGTAATCCAGGCCGAATTGCTGATGTAATGGTTGATGAAGGGCATATTGTCGAAATTGGTCAAATTGATGTTGGCGTCAATGAACAGGTTATTGATGCAACAGGAAAAATTATTTGTCCGGGCTTTATTGATACTCACACACACTCTGACCTGTCAGCCATTATTAATCCTGCGTTGTCAGCGAAAATCCGCCAGGGAATTACTACCGAATTGCTGGGGCAGGATGGCGTAGCGCTGGCACCATTGCCGGAGGAGTATATTCCGGCATGGCGTAAAAATATTGCCGGACTGGACGGCGATACCGACAAAATTGACTGGAAATATAAAAACACGGACGGTTATCTCAATCTGTTGGCATCCCGACATCCGGCGACAAACCTGGCGTATCTGGTGCCACACGGTAACGTACGCATGGAAGCGATGGGCCTGGATGGACGCCCTTCCACACGTGAAGATGTGGCGAAGATGTGTGAAGTCCTTGAGCGTGAGCTAAAAGCCGGCGCGTTTGGTCTTTCTACCGGGCTTATCTATATGCCGTGTGCTTTTGGTGATACCGCTGAAATGATTGAGTTGTGCAAGGTCACGGCGAAATATGACGGGATCTTTGTGGTACACCAGCGCAGTGAGGCTGACGATATCATCAGTTCAACGCAGGAACTGATCGATATCGCTAAAGCCACCGGCGTCTGGTTGCATATTTCACATATGAAAGTCTGTGGGAAGAAAAACTGGGGGCTGATTGACCAGATGTTGGGCATGCTGGAGCAAGCCCAGGAAGAGGGGATCCGTATCTCTTTCGACCAGTATCCGTACGTGGCGGGAAGCACCATGCTCGGCGTGATCCTGCCACCGTGGGTTCACTCTGGCGGGACGGACAAATTACTTGAGCGTCTGGCCTCGCCTGATTTGCGCGCCAAAATGATAGAGGATATCCAGCAGGGTATTCCTGGCTGGGATAACTTCATTGATTTTGCAGGCCTGGATCAGATTTTTGTCACCAGCGTCAAGACAGAGAAAAATCAGGATGCTGTTGGTCTGAACCTTGTTCAACTGGGGGAATTGCGCGGTAAAGATCCGTACAACGCCACCTTCGATCTGTTGTTTGAAGAAGAAAATGCCGTTGGCATGGTCGATTTCTACGGCACTGAAGAGCACGTCATTAAATTTCTCTGCCGGCCGGAACAAAATGTGTGCACTGACGGACTGATGGGCGCGGGTAAACCACATCCACGTGTGTTTGGCGCCTTCCCGCGCGTGCTGGGTAAATACGTGCGTGAAGAAGGATGCCTGAGCTGGGAAGCGGCAATCCGCAAGATGACAGGCAAACCCGCTGAGGTGTTGGGCCTGCAGGATCGCGGGTTACTGAAGGTAGGGTATGCGGCGGATATTGTGATGTTCGATCCCAATACTATTGCGGATAAGGGGACATTTGTTGAACCTAATCAGTATCCGGAAGGGATTGAAATCGTGATGGTTAATGGACGCATAGCCTTAATTAATGGCACGGAAAGTTATGCCTGTAGCGGTACTGTTATCAGAAAACAATATTAATAAATAACGCTAAACACGCATGGATCTATCGCGACCATTTATGGCCGCGGTAGATCACTACACCCCAAGGACATCACAATGAACCTACAAACATCTTTACCTTCAGGTAAACCTAAGACCTGGAAAGCAAGATATACCGTCCTGACATTAATCTGGTTGGCATGGCTGCTCTCGTTCCTCGACAGAATGGTCATGAGCGTTTCGTTGCCTTATATCGGCAAAGATTTAAATCTTGATACAACCCAACAAGGTTTAATTATTAGCGCCTTTTTCATTGGTTACGCTGCGTTCCAAATCCCCGGTGGTTTACTGGCGGATAAGTTTGGCTCACGTAAAATTATGGCCATTGGTATTGCCTGGTGGTCTGTCTTCACCAGCTTAACCGGTGCGGTATTAACGCTGCCGTTGATGCTGGCTGTTCGCTTCTTCTTCGGTATTGGCGAAGGGTGCTTCCCGTCAGCTTCCTGGAAAATGATTTCCACCTATTTCCCTTCGAAAGAACGCGGTCGAGCTACAGCAATTCAGTCAACGGTAAATACCTTAGGCCCCGCACTGGCGGTGGTGGTTGCTGCAAGTATTATCGGGGCGTTTGGCTGGCACATGGTCTTTATTGTGCTGGGGATCCCGGGCCTGTTTATTGCTGCGGGTATCTACTTATTCACACGTGACAACCCGAAAGATCACCCTGCGATTACGCAACAGGATCTGGCCGATTTAGCAGCTGACGATCAGGGTGGTCTGCAAAATACGAGCGCTATCGCGTTTAAAGATGTGCTCAAGATGCCGGTGCTCTGGCAGATGGCCAGTATCTGGTTCTTGTTTGATATCACCTTCTGGGGGTTTTCAACCTGGTTGCCAAGCTACCTGATCACGGTGCGTGAATTCTCACTGGCGAAGACGGGGGTGATGGCGGCAATTCCGTTCCTGTTTGGCGCGGGTGGGACATTAATCGGCGGATATTGCTCAGATAAATTCAAACCGATGCGCAAGACGTTGTATGTCGCGACGTCGGTTATTGCGGCGGGCTTCCTGTATCTGACCTTCAGCGTGAGCAGTGCGGATATGGCGGTGGTTTATCAGTGTATCTCTGCGCTGTTTATGTTTTTTGCCATGGCGACATTTTGGGGCATTTTAATGGATACCATCCCCAGCAATATCATGGGGCGGGCTTCCGGTATCGTTAACTTTGGCGGTCAGATGGCGGGGGTAGTTTCTGCACCGGTTATTGGCTGGCTGATCCAAAGCAGCGGCGGAAGTTACAACAGTGCATTTATCTTTATGATCGCCGCACTGTTATGTTCCGCCGTGGTGACGTTGACCGTAAAAGGTTCGCATGCCGTAGGTGCAATACCCAGTAAAGCCTGATTAGTGTCAAATGTCTGTGGCTCTGCTGTTCCAGAGCCACAGGATTTATAGTTATGCTGTTAAATTAAACCGTTAATCGTTCTCTCTAAGGAAAACAATAGCGGATTTTTTAAACTGCAAAAATAAGATGTCTTACTATTTATTTCATCCAGTTCAGGATAGGTGTGTATAACATTGTTATTAGGGAAACAATTTGTATAGACGTCAAGGTAATTTAAAACCTCGGCATTTAATGGTCTGGCTCTTTTATATACTTCTCTGGTGAATGAACTACATTTAGAACAATTGCATTGGCACTCCATCAATTAAATGCAACCCGGCGGCTTGTTTAGAGAACGCTCCATCAATATAGAGATGTAGAAACAAGTGTAGGGTAATTTTATGTGGGAATAAAAACCATGAGTAATAAGATATGTACAACGTGTTGAAAAGTAATGCTTGTTTATTGATGGCAAGTTTAGAATATATATGAATATGTCACTTTTCAGCGTAGCGGGTATTTGGCCTCGGAAATCTGACAATTTCGGATTCTGCGGCTTTGCGAAACAGAGCCGCAGACGAAGTGTTGAAAAATGAAGGTACAGTACGGGGGGATGTTTACTTAGAACTACCCGATTTAATGGGTATTATTTATTTTACATACGATACTCGATCATCCCACTCTTGCTGGCAACCCAGTCATAAAGGCGCTGACCGCGGAGGTTTGTTTCATGTGTGTGCCAGTATAATCTTGCAGCATGGCGCTTGCGGGCGTGTTTTTGAACATACTCGATAAGCTGCTTGCCGATGTGTTTGCCCCGGGTTTCTTCACTAACGAATAAGTCCTCCAGATAGCAATAATCAGACTCCGCCCAGGTTGAGCGATGAAAGAGATAATGCACCAGACCGACAATTTTACCGTCAGATTTTGCGACAGCACAGAAAACAGGCTCCACAGGATTGAGAAAACGGCCCCAGGTTAATTGTGTGACCTTGTCTGAAATTTCAGTACGATAAAAAATCTGGTAATTTATCCAAAGCGGTAGCCAGTCCGCGTAGTCTTGCTGGGTGACGGGTTCGATGGTAATCGGCGTAGTTGTGTTTTGGTTACTCATAGGTCTCCTGATAATTTTAGTCAGAGTGGTTTGCTATGGCGGTTATCCTAAATATTGCTTAAGCCACCGCAAAGAGACACTTTGCATATATTTCCAGGATCCACTTTTAACGTAAGAGTGAGTGCAATGAAAAAAAATAGTGCACCTTTATTTCAGGAGCTTTTCTTAGAGCAAGGCGTTATTAAGGAACAGGTGTACCATGCGCTACGCAACGCAATCGTAGAAGGCCGTCTGCCGCCAGGGACAAAGATACCCTCAACCCGGGGGCTGTCCGAGATGATGTCAATTTCACGGAACTCGGTAATTGCGGGTTATGACCGACTGTTAGACGAAGGGTATATTCAAACGCGCAAAGGCGCTGGAACCTTTGTCACGCCAAGTCTTCCTGACCGCAGCATCAGCGGGCTCTATCCTGAATCGCAGCAAGGAGATGAACTGCCCGCCGATGGGCAGCTAAATGCGGATATCGTATCCGTTCGTGGTCTATGGTCTGGTGATGTTGAAGGGCGTGAAATGAACCGTCTGTTCGCCGTCGGTGTGGGCTGTACTGATCTCTTTCCTCATTCATTATGGGGCAAGTTACTGGGACGAGTCTGGAGACAATCCCGGCATCAACTCGGCTCTCATACCAGCCCCTGCGGTTTTTATCCCTTACGAAAAGCAATTTTTCACTACGTGAAAACAACGCGAGGGGTTAACTGTAGTGAAGATCAGATAATTATCGTAAACGGTATTCAGCAGGCGTTAAATATTACTGCCCGGGCGTTACTTACAAAAGGAAATGACGTTTGGCTGGACGACCCTGGTTATAAAGGTGCGCGCGGGGTATTTATGTCAACAGGGGCAATTGTGAGACCTGTGCCGGTGGATAGCAAAGGAATGAATGTTCAATACGGCATTGATCATTTCCCTCATGCGAAACTGGCCTATGTTGTTCCTTCCGATCAGTACCCGCTTAGCGGAACACTCAGTTTATCCCGACGACTTGAGTTACTGGAATGGGCTCGGGTTAACCGGGCATGGATATTTGAAGATGATTACAATAGTGAGTTTCGTTATGCCGCACGCTCTTTGCAAGCCTTGCAGGGATTAGATCAGCATCAGCGGGTAATATATTCAGGGACATTTTCAAAAATGATGTACCCAGAATTTCGTTTAGGTTTTTTAGTTGTTCCGCCAGGATTAAAAGAACAGTTTATCGTGACAAAATATTTTTCCGATATTGGCTCCAGTTATCTTGAGCAGGCGGTACTGGCGAGTTTTATTGAAGAAGGACATTACGCCAGCCATGTGCGACGGGTTCGTAAGGCATGCTACGAGCGGCGAACGGCGTTGGTCAATGCTATTCAATGCTATCTTGCCGATAAAATGACCGTTCAGCCTTCTGATTCTGGGGTGCATATTGTCTGCTGGTTGCATGACGGGTTGACTGGCGATGAGGTCGAACAGAAAGCCAGAATGCTGGGGCTGGGGATTCAATCATTGAGTCATTATTATCATGGGGATACCTCCCGACAGGGGATTTTGATCGGTTTTGCGAATCATCCACCAGAGGTTATTGTTGAGGGTATTCGTCGTCTTGCCCATGCCATGTAGCGTCGCTTTGATGCTGATAGCGATGGCGCATAATAATGTCATTAATAGCAGTGTTTCTTATTTCCACCACAGTTGCATGACCGGTATTTTTTAATTGCGCATAAGCAATACGGTGCTGGTATTCGGTATAGCATTGCCATGTGGATCTGTTAAAAACATCCATTGTGGTTCTTTTTACCCCGTCAGATGTCTCTTATTCTGCAGTCATTTGACACTCTATTATGAGAGGTAAATAGCATGTCATCCACGTTTAATGAATTCCAGCAACCCGTTGGTTTAGCGTTACCGGACTGGCAAGGTGCGCGATTTCCCGCGGCTCAGCACATCACCGGTCATTATTGCAAACTTGAGCGTATTAACGTCGAACGCCACGCAAAGGCACTTTATGAAGCCTATTGCGATACGCCTGACTCTCGCGACTGGACCTATCTCGCGTCAGGGCCATTCGCGACCTTTGATTCTTTCTTAAACTATTTAACGAAGATTGCGGCGCAGACCGACCCCATGCATTTTGCCGTAATCGATTTGGCCAGTATGCAGGCTGTCGGCACGCTGGCACTTATGCGCATTGATGCATCGAATGGCGTAATAGAAGTGGGTTGGGTGACCTATTCATCACGCATGAAACGTTCGCGGGTTTCAACGGAGGTCATGTCGCTGCTGTTAGATTATGTTTTTGAGGGGCTGGGGTATCGTCGCGTTGAATGGAAATGCGATGCGCTTAATGCGCCTTCTCGTGCGGCAGCAACACGCTTTGGTTTTACCTTTGAAGGCATATTCCGTCAGGCCGTTGTTGTACACCAGCGTAATCGGGACACCGCGTGGTATTCGATCATTGATAGTGAATACCCAGCGCTACGCGAAGCGTTCACCCTTTGGCTTGATGAGGGTAATTTTGATAGCGAAGGACAACAGATTAAGCGCCTGGCAACGCTGATAAACAATGAAAGAATGACGGCATAGGTGCCCGCACCGCCATAACACGCCGACAACGTTATATCCGCTCGCGACACCTTGCCGGGAGCGGCTTTCTGCATTAATACATCTCTTCCACTTCCTCGGCCAGCAGCGCTACCATCTCCTTACCATGACTGATAATCTCTTTCTCGCTCCACTGCTTATTGCGCTTCATCAGCTCGAGCATCGCCAGAAGTTTCAGACTGTCGATCTCTTTACGAGCCAGGCTGGCTTCAAAATGTTCTCTCTTTTGCTGGGGTTGGAAATTACTTAGCCGCGAGTTTTTACTGTGGCTAATCAGGCAGAGATTCCCAAAATCATGTAACTGCTCTTCATCCATTTTGGGGTGGCCATCTATAGGGTGCTGAGGATAAAAATGTTCCACCGAGCTTCGGAAGGTAAACTCAAAACGGCGGGCAATATCGTTACTCGTGTTTTGTTTTTTCCAAAGTAAATAGTCAAGATAGTTAAAAACAAAGTTGTTTTCGATAGTCCCGAATCGTAATTTAGCGTTGATAGCCTGCGACCAACGTTTGTCGCAGATGATCTCTGGAAGAAAATCATCATCACCAAAGATCATATTGTAATATGATACAGCCCCATCCTGGGCTAAAAATCGCATAAAGACAAAGCGGCGAGCCATGTTCTCAAGATATGCCAGGTAGTCTCCAGCATCAATTTCATCTTCCGGACTGTGCTCATCAAACAAATATGTCAGCGCACCATTGAGCCAGTGTTTATAAACCAGTGTTGGCGTTGAGACATGGAAAGCTGATAGCAACATCAGGACCTGGCGGTTTATATCATCAAACTCTCCCTCGTTATTATCAAAGGTATTAACATAACCTACACTTTGGGACGAGTATTGATACAAGCGTTTCAGGCTCCATCCGTCAGTGCCCTGAGTGAATTCTCGCTTAATAATATAGCGATCAAAAAGATATTTGCATTTCAGTAAACTATAAATGAAAGATTTTACCGCGGCGATTGGCTTTTCCTGCTTCAGCAGGCGTGACTCAAATTGCTCAACGAGTTGCTTATCATCAAGTGGCACTCCCTCAGTTGTACCCGGGTCTCTGCTGACAAGACGGAGTACATGAAGAAGGAAATTTGAAAAATTTATCACGCTGTTAAAACGCTCTGAGCCTGCGCTGTCTTCCTCTTGCTGGAGAGTACTGTCCAGACGAGTGTCACACAATATTTCTTCCAGAGTTTGCCCCTGGCGTTGATGTTGCGCTTCTGTGGCGTCGGTATCTGGAAATGAGCCAGCTTGATCCAGCAATTCAACCAAATTTGAGAAACTGGTCGGATTAAATTGATGTATATGCTTTTTGCCAAACAGTTGTTGACGTTCTTTTGGCGTAAAACCGTATTGGATGTAACGTTCCATATTCGAACACGCATCCCATACCCTGGCCAGAGTATCAAGACTTTTGTGCCGCTCTTTGGTATTCCTAATCCCATTCAGGACATTCATCAGACGCGCTTTGACGATTTCGTGTTTTTCGAGCTGTTCGCCGCGATTGTTCATCGCCTCAAAAAAATGATTAAGATCGGTATCTGCTGGCACTTCGATACGAGAAATCTGCACGTGATTGAACAGATACTTGCAAAACACCTTCAACGCGCGGCCTTTAAGCTGAAGCTCAGCCAATGCTTTGCCGATCATTTCGTAACCTCTGATCAAACCTTCGTTATAATCGTCACCGCGCATATGTTGCACATCTACGCCTTGCCATAACTTTTCGAAGGTGAGGGTAGAGACAGGACGACTTTCGAAAGTGAGATTGAGTTTTTGATACCACTGCATATCAACAGATTTATCTGCGTGGCATTTGAGCCAGTTAGCAAGTAGGGAGAGCGTTGTAAAGCGTTGTTGCCCGTCAATAACTTCATAGCAGTCATCACCCCGGGAAAACACCACTAATGTACCGATGTAATAAGTCTGCGGGTGCCTGGCGGAAGTGGATTTTTTCTGATAATCCAGCACATCCTGTAAAAGCTGAGTGATTTCGCCCTGGCCCCAGGCGTAATTACGCTGGTACATTGGAATCAAATATTTTGCGCGGTCGCTAAGTAAATCGTTTATAAAAAAAGGCCGTACGTGGGAATTACTCATAATATCTCATCTTCCTGAATAGCATGATTAGCTCATCTTCAGTTCCATTGCGATTATTTTTATTATCCTGGATGCCGAGTGTGCGCAGGGGGAAAGCATGTAGATCTTTGGGGTGACGTGCATCGCGGATAGTACGTAGTAGGTTGTTATGTAGCACATAGTTATCGACGGTAGCTAATTGAACCACCTGCTGACCAATACGGCAGGTATATGCCCAGATAAAGCATTTTTCTATCGCCAGAGACAGTTCCTGAGTCCCGAATTTATCAATATAAAAAATCAGAGCGCAATCGAACATCGCCCGGACATAGCGATCGCCAGTGCGGGTGCGCCTGACATAGCTGTTCAGGGTGTATAGAATATTGCTTGCGCAGGGTTCCAGCACCTCATTCAATAGAGTAATTGGCTTATTCTCATCAGCATCTTTTTCTCTGTTGATAATAACGGCGACCTGCTTTTGATAATGTTCGGCCATTTCAAAGAAACGGCGGCCATTGATGATCATCTGATCCAGACTGAAGGGGAAGCTTAGGCTCTGACCGTCAATTTTGCGTTGGTATTGACTGTTGTAATCATCGACATAGTGGTGGGCGATCCGCAATGAACCCACATACGGGAAATGCGCGATCTGAGAAATATTGATCCCTTTAAACAGGTCAACTTCACCTTTGCCAAAGAAGCGGGCTGATTTACCCTCTGCCCACTGACGAACCCGGAACAGGTAATTGGCAAAGAGCGTTGCCAGCCTTTCGCTAGGCAACCTCTCCCAGTGAGCGACGGCTTTAGCTTTTAGCCCAGCTTCATCAGAGGAAAACTCACGTAAGTGGAAGGCTTTAAGTAGATCGTGGGGAGCCAGATCTTTACCGCGTGCATTTTGTGAATCGAAGAACTGAAATGCTTCTGAAACTTCATTCAACACGAAAGTGACAACTTCGCAGCGGTTCAGCATAAAGTCGATAAGTTCTTCGCTGAACTCGGTGCGTTCAACAAGCCTGAGTAACTCCAGGTAATTACGTCGAAGATTGGCTTGTGAATCCAGACTGGTAAAACGCTGACGTGCCATAAAAGCATCGACATCAGGTTTGAGTTTGGTAAGTTGCTCGACCAGGTCTTTGCGTTTGAGGTTGTGCAGGCGAGTTTCTGTCAATGCTTTGACTGCCAGCATTAAGGTCAGGGTTCGTTGTTGACCATCAACAATATCCAGCCACGTTTTTTCTTCTTCCGAGTGCTTATGGAAAACAACGGAGCCTAGTCGATAGGCCGTTTTATCACGATGTGATCCCAGATCGGAAAAAAGGTCAGCTATATTTTTGCTATTCCAGCGATAAGGGCGCTGGTAACTCGGAATCGCTAATTGCTTAACAGAAAGTAATTGACGAATGGGTATGACCTGTTTATCAAGCTGCTCCATCATGCCTCCTGCATGAATTTAAAATGGAGAACAGTTTTTTATTGTCCCTGAAACGTTCTATTAATGCAATCAATGATGGCCTAACTTATTGTTATTGGCTGACTAAAGCTAAATTTTTATGGATCGTGGTTTCTTATTTATTATTAAATTTACTAAGAATTTTACCATTATTTTTTAGATGTTTTGATTTTTTTCTATTGTGCCATGCGGTTTTTATTTTTTGTGGATATATATATTAAAATCGGATGTATTCATTCTATTTTATTCACCCAATTGAATGACAGTAAGCAGATGATATGTTGTCCAGATGCAATTTGGTGTTGTTCTAATCCAATTTTCGTGGGGCTAGGGTTAGACCGAACAGATACAAAATGCCCTCAGCTTACGCCGAGGGCTTGTCACCGGTGTTTGGTGGGCTGGCCGACCTTGAATGGAAATATCGCGAGCAGCCCCTTGCCGGTGATGAACCGAGCCTGCGCAGAATGCAAGAGTTGCGCAACAATATCGACGTGACAAAATGGAAGATTAATCAGACAGTCGGTCGCTATATCCGCTCACATGAGGCGGTGCCCAATTTTCTCTGGATTTAGCCGGATGTTCTCGGACAACGACAGACACAAAAAAGCCCGCAGGGCTTGTGCCATGCGGGCTCTTAGGACTTCATCGGATGACTCTGGTAATCACCGATGGAGAATTTTGGTGGGCTGGCGTCCCTGTACTTTTAATCATAGTGTATTGATATTTAATGTTTGTGTTTAAATTAATTTCGTTATGGGTTCCAAAAAGGAACCATAAAGTAGAACCACAGTACCTCGCATGGTTCCAACATGCCTAGCGACTTCAAAATAACACCCTCTATGGCATACTAAATGTAAGTGTGGCGGGATATTTAGCGTCTGATTACTGAGGGGGTCAATAAAAACGGCTCTATCTCAAATACTGTAGTGATCCATAAACTTGTCCGTTTGAGTAGATGGTGTACCTCGCCCGTTCAGGCACGGAGTGGCCAATCAGCAGAGTATTCATGTCTGCTATGAGCGATCTGCGGACATTGCTAACAGCCTTCTGTGTGAATCAACGGGGAGCTGGTCATAACCACCCGTGAAATCGTGGATTTTTTATACATTAGAATATAATATTCTCTGATAAATCGCTCAGCGTTGGTAACCCATTGCAGATTTTTTGTGACAGTTCCGAACTCAGAGACTCAATTGAGTTCAAAGAAGCAGGGATAAATTTGTTCGGTGATGCAGTAGCTGCAAAACTGCGCGTGCGGTGTGCTGATATCTGGTCTTCAGCATCGGTAGCTAAGCTTCCGGGTTTTCTTAAAACAGAATTTTTATGCGAAAATGGATGCGATTACATTACAATTAACCTCACAGAAGGGGTTAAAATGTACTTTGTAAATGGGCATCTAGCCCCCCCCCGGAAGGCAGACAACTCACTAGACTGGGGGCGGGTAACCCGGTTGAAACTGGTTCATATAGGCGAAGATTATGGTTTCTGATAACGGATTTAACCCGGACTGGGTGTCAGCCCCCGGAGATACCATAATAGACCTCATGGACGAACATGGTTTCAACGAAGAAGAGCTCAGTAAAAGAGTTGGCCTTTCCCTGATTAAAGGTCGTGAGTTGATTTCTGGTGAGCTTATTCTCACTGAGAAGATTGCCAACAAGCTCGAATCTCTCTTCGATGTCAGCACGACTTTCTGGCTCAGTCGTGAAGACAAATATCGCCAACATAAAGATGCGATCATTCGCCAAAATAATGAATGGGTTCAGTCTCTGCCTACGTCAGATATGAGTAAACTGGGTTGGATTCCGAAGGGCCTGAGCGGTAATAAAAAAGTCGAGTGTTGCCTGAGCTTTTTCGGCGTTTCATCCGTACCCGAATGGTTTAATTATTATAAAAATAAACAGACTGCTATAGCTTTCAGAAAATCCGAAGCTTTCAGAACGGAAGAAATGGCCGTAATTACTTGGCTCAAGAAAGCTGAATATATTTCGCGGAAACAGAGAACTTATGCATGGGATAAGGAAATACTTAAAGGCAGTCTGGAAGATTTAAGAAAACATTCTCTTGAGCCTGATCCCAAAGTATTTCTTCCTGCGATACGCAGCATACTCGCTGACGCTGGTGTAGCGCTTGTGATCCTGCCAACGCCAAAAGGATGTCCAGCAAGCGGCGCTACCTGTTTTTTTGAACACGGCAAAGCGACACTGATAATGAGTTTTCGGTATCTGAGAGACGATCATTTCTGGTTTACGTTGTTTCATGAGGTTGGCCATCTGGTTCTGCACAACTGTGAACAGCACCGCATAGAAGGAATGAGTGGCCTTTCTGAAAAAGAAGAACAGGAAGCAAACGAGTTTTCCAGCAGCGTCCTGATTCCCCCTGCATACCGTGCAGAGTTTGACACGCTGACTGGGCGGAACTGGAAAAATATTATTAAATTTGCCCGGAAAATTGGTGTATCAAAAGGGATAGTGCTGGGGCAGTTACAGCACGCCCAAAGAATCCCCTTTGATCATTTTGCCAAATTCAAAGTCAAATATAACCGTGAAGATCTGTCCTGAAGTCATCCTCCAAAGTAAACGTGGCGAGAGGGTGATTTCTGCCAGTTGCAAAGAGCATCTTCAAGAATTTGCATTTCAAGCTGCCCCATGTCCATGAAGGCGCTGAGCCTCGCCAGAAGTTCGTCCAATACTTTATAATTGGCCGCATTTCTCGCTTCACCGTAAAACAGAAGGTTTGCGCCATCCAGAGGTCCTGTTGCCCCGTTCAGATACAGCGTCCCCGGCTTGGCATCAATAATGCCGAACTTGATGAGCATCGTCAGAAAGTCGAACCTTCCAGCCCGCCCAAATGACAAAACCGCCTTCATGCTCCGGTAAAGAATATCAAAGTACTCTTCCTGACTACTGGATGCGGCTTTGGCTTCAGCAAACCGCGCTTCATGACTACCTGCGTTTCCTACCCACGCTACATATGAGCTGATGACGCGTGGAAGGGGGCGCTTGCAGTCCGGTCTGAGGGATTCGTACTTTCTGTGGTTCCCAAACCTTCTTTTCTGACCGTCTGCCAGCATCTGGCGATAGCAGCCCTCATACCAGGCGTGAAAGGTGTCCACTTCCGCAACCACTTTCTCCCAGGTCCATACATCGCCACCGAGGCCACCGTAAATGTCGGCGCACAACTGCCAACCGTACTTAAGATGTTTGCCAAAGTGGGTAGACAGGAAAATAAGCCAGCACGCCTCATCTACATTCCCTTCATAAACATGCAACCACGCAGCCCGTAGCGGATCAAAAATATCACAGTGGGGATTTCCCCGTAGCGGGGATATCTTATTTCTGCCAATGGCTCCGACGTACTCAATGCGACGCTTGCTGTCGAGTATCTGTGCGGCGAGCGTTGTGATTTTGTCGGGGGTATCTAATCCCTCAAGCGGGGTTTCATGTGTACTGAATGATTTGAGCTGTTCTGAAATTTCATCAATTAGGTCCTGTCGTTTCATTTTTCTCCCTCACAACCACTCAAGATAAATTTTGTAGGACTGATTTTGCAATTTCCCTGCAATGGCCTGAGCAGCTGGCAGGTTCTTATCTTTTTTGCATCTGAATATCGCCAGCATACGAAGGACATCTTTCCAGTATTCACTCAGCCTTAGCGCATCAATATCTGGAATATCGCCCTCACGGATGCGTTTCTCTGCATCAACAATGTTGCATAAGTAGTTAGTTATATCCTCTGTGGGCATTGCTACCATAACTGGTACAGATGGCGCATAACCCTCTTTGAGCGCAGCTTCGATGAGGGGAATATCCTCGATGTAGATGTGCAGACTTGCCGCATAGTGGCGATAAACACCCAAATTTAAACCGAGGGTTTTTGCAATCATTTCCTGAAGCATCGTGAATGCAAATATGTCGTGAACCAGTCCTGCCCGTGCATCGTTAGAACGCATGAATGTGAACATATCGAGGGAATCATTCCTAATCGCAAACTGGAGCCCGACAGTACAGGGGACATCAACGAAGGGATGGGCTATATCATTTGCGTCAAACAGTTGTATGGCTGCTCGCCTGGATGTGTTGCGTTTTTTTAAAAGCCGGATGACATTCTCAATCTGGTTGATTCCATTCTTGGTACCAAAGAGACGAGGCCCGTAAGCGCCATTAATCGTGCCATCACTTTCTGCAGAATCCTGGTATTTTGAGATGTAATAGCGAATAGATTCGACATCGTCACTGCCCGATAGGTACCACATTAACTCCCCCAGACAGGTGAATATTTTACCCCTGGATTCTGTTCTGCTAATCCGGCAAATCGGATTGTTTAAAATGATGTGTGTACCCAGAATCTCTTTTGTCGGTCCCCGTGTTGTTTCAACAGTAACTCCATCTGACAGGATATTTTCAAACACAGTCCGCATAACATCATCAATCGTGTTTTTCTCAATTTCCATATTTGTCATCCAAGTGAGAGCCGTGGGCAGGGTGCCAGATATCAGTCAGCAAGTAAGAATAATCCCAATTGGTCGTTATACATTCAGGTTGTACATTTTGTCTACAGATTTGAGCTTTGGAGCAAAAAACTGGCTTGTGTAGGGTGAGTCTACTGTGATGACGAGATTGGTTATTTGATCCTGGCCACAGCATTCAGCTCGTTAGCTCAGAGTGAATGCAGATTGTTGTCAGCAACTTATGTTTTTGGTACTCGAACCCGCATAACGAGTCAGATCTTTCCCTTACTTTTATTAACGGCATTGAACCACATCTCCCTTAACGAACCTAAATGCCCCCTCCGGTTCCACCACGGCCAGCCGGGTCGTCAGCCCAGCTGCGCTAACCGGCAGGCTGGTAAGCTCCGCCGAACCGCGAAGTAATGCGTTTCGGGCCCGACAGATTAGGTCTGATGGGTAACGGATGAAATAAAGCCAAACTAATCAATCTCAAAAGGTCGATGCTTAATTTTCTTCCGAGTTGTCAGGAGGATATAAAGTAAAGCAAATGGCTGGTGTGAGTGAGGGATGGATGCTGGGCTTTCATATGACCCGCCCAGACGTATGTATCATAGATTCAGGGACTCATTAGCATGATCGGAGATTGCATATGTTGATTTATAACGTTTTTGGACGGCATATTGGTGTTCAACGCAAGAATGATCGGTGGCTAGTATTTCGTGCCGACCTGACGGAGAGAAAGTTTTCTCGACTTTATGACATCGCTATTCTAGACGATATGGCAGAAGGTGAGATTGCTGGCTGGGTGACATTTTCCATGAAGCTACTACCGAGCGTTATCCAAATGTGGAGCGCATCGAATAAGGATTTAATGGATAGCATTACATTGAGTCCGCTCCTGGCACGAAGCGGCCGAACTAACTGAGCAGAAGGTCCGCTGTGAGCGAGGAGCGGACATCACAACTCACAAGGATTATGCGCAGTTTGTTTTCCAAACATACGGTTGATAGATGCTGTAATCCGGCACTAACAGCAGGATGCTTGGAAGTACATTTAAATGTAAAATGATATGTACTCTGTGTGAAACCACTGACAAACTTTGGGAACACAGTACTGAAGCCTAGTAAAAAGGAACTAGTATGTACAACAACCTCTATGCCCTCACAGAAAGCCTTTTTTGGGTTGATCGACTTCTAGATCAGGAATATGAAAATATCGGATTGAACGAATTGCTAATTGAGTTAGCTGAATATAATAAAAGGATAGATTCACTGATTATCGAACAAACAAATTCTGTACAGGAGTCTCGGCTGAATGTTTACATGGCGGGGAATCGTAATATTGAAAGGTATAAGAGTGGTTTGTTTTCAATGGACAGAGTCATTCTTGATGACATTCTGTATTCATTGAGCATACGATACAGGGTGAATCTTTCAGAAAACGTATTTGAAAAATTTATTGAAAGCGATAGCAATGAGAAGGTTGAACATCTCAGGAAGGAAATTGCTAGGTTTATCAGGTTTGCTAAAGAAAACTTTGATCTTATCCGTGGAGAGTTTATCGTTTTTGTACGAAGCGAATCTTCTATTAAAGATTCGGAGAGAGCTAATGGAATTTTAGACGATAACTCTGATGCTAATTTTATATTTCGATATCTCCCCCCTAATGTTGCCCGTCTGTATGAAAATAGACTATCCGTAAAGAATATAGAACGTCTGGGCAATACAAATAAAATACGGATATTAAACAAAAATGCTTTAACGAATGAAATCATGTTGGAAATTAAAGGTTGCGAAAGCTCGTATACAAATGGATATATGTATCAACATATAAAAAATGCCATTGATAATGATGACGGCACCATGTCTATGGAACTTGTCATGGGAAATCATAGCGGAAAAAAAAGTTATGAACGGTGGGTGCAGGGAGCAAAAAACCGTACAGTTCTCTTTCATTATAAAAACCTTATTACTGATCTTAACCAAGCGCATTCATGTAGAGCGTCCCTGGGGGCATATTGCCCATTTCATGGAGAGATTCTCCGTAAACTTGATCAAAAGAATGAAGTTCAGAGGGTTAAACTCTCTATTGACGTTCCATTTTTAGAGGGACTTACTCCAAGAGAACTCTACAAAATTAGAACTGACTACGAGTCGAGTTTTAATGCCTTCCGCTCTGTACTACGTGAAGCTGCGTATGACATAGAAGCAGAAAGTGACCCATATAAGAGACAACTGATAAATCAACATTTTGTCGAGCGCGTATGGGATGAAGGATTGACGGATATTGAGCAAAAAATACAGGCCTATAAGCGGAAAAGTAATAAAGAACTTTTTCTTAACATTGCGCCATCATTGATAGGTTTTATTGGTGCACCAAATCCAGTGTCGTTGGCTACAGGAGCTTTTACGATTCTAAAAGATGTTTTTAATATAACAAGCCATTCTTCAGAAATAAAGAGCCACCCTTCATATTTTCTTCTCATGATGTCAAAAGCCAAAAAATAAACTTTATGACTGAGGCAGTAGAAAATAATGTGTGAATATATTCACTTAAGAAAAAAGGTTCTAAAAGGGCATAATTAGTTTAACCCAGTGACCTGTTCCCCGTGAATCAACACAGGCTGTTGTTAGCTACTTCCGCTTTTGGCACGTAGCGGAGGCGAGGTCTGCTATGAGCGAGGAGCGAAACCTCGGAATGCATACTTACTTCGATGCGTGTTAAGCAATGGGGAGTAGGTCAGTAATTTATTGTGAAAGCAATAACACTAATAGCATTAGTGAAGAGGCTAAAGATTTGTTTAGAACCCGCCCCCTTAAGAGGCGGTATTCTTGGCAAACATTTTATTTACTGTTTATCAATTGCAATAATGGGATCTCAGCTACATCACTAGGAATATAGGGGTCATCTTCTTTTAAATTAACCCCAATGCAATCAACATCATTTAACCCAATTTCCCAAGCCCACCTAACATCTAACGTACTCATTTCTATCCCTAAACTATCTCTTTGTGGATGCTCAGGAACAATATTTTTTAACATCGCATCACATCCAAGATAGAATTTTCCACAAGCCTGATATGCAGCAAAAAACCTTTCTAAATTGACATTGCTATCAGGAGTCATCGTATTAATTCTACTGATCATTGTCATTCTTTTAGTTAACGGAGTTGTCATCATATTTTCAGATATTAGTACTCTATAATGAGTTGGGTTTTTAACTGAAATACCCTTGACAATACAAACCCGTAATCTGGCTTTACTATCTACCAAGCCTACTGATGATATAAGATCTTTGAAAATATCCTCACCTATATCGGGGTGTTTAAATAATAGATATAACCCTGGATAACACGATTTAAATTGAGCGAAGCCTACTCCTTGCCAGCGTGTTCTATCCCATAGACGAGGTTTGATTAGACTTTGTATGGAATAATCTTTATGTGTTATATTTTCGGGATTAAGTTCCTCTTCAGGCATTCTTCCTTTACCAGGTGTTGGAGCTTTTATATCCTCGATCTCCAACACTTTCGGAAATTCACTATCCCAGGATTTATCTCTTAAAAGAGGATAAGTTTTCTTTTCAGCACTGGTGGAATAAATTTTCTTAATTTGTTGATCAATATCATTTCCAAGAACATTTTCAATAGATTTGATACAGGCACCAAAACTAATTGCTCTGTCGAATGCAGCATCTTCGAAGATCATTTTTTCAATGTATTCTGTATTTTTTATAAAAAATAATTCAGGGAGAAGATCAAATACTAATTTCTTGAATTCATTTGTGATTTTTTGTTGAGCCTCGATTCTAAAATCACTTGCATCAAAACCAGCGCAATTTATTGTAAGATTTAGTTTTCCACTATTGCTATTTATTTCATGTGATAAGGATAAGTCATCATCGTCATCTGCTATTACTTCAATAATTAAAAATGCTTCTTTAAGATGGATGTTGTCAATCGTACAGGTTGCAAAAGCACCCTCTAAAAGTGATAAGACATTAGTTGAAAATTCTATAAATGGTGACCGATTCGGAAAGTTAATTTCTATGGTGCATCCAAAAATAAAAGATGTATGTACTCCTCGTTTGTCATGGTTATCTTTTATGCCCTTACTATTAAATCCTGCATCAAAGTCACGTATTTTTTGCAAGAAATCATTATGATCTTTATCGGCAGTAACTTCGTACTCACGTTCAAAATCTTCAATATAACCTAAAGCATATTTAAGACATCCCGATGATACAAAAAGGCCTAATCTATCGAGTTCATCGGGGATATTACTCTGTCGATTTATTCCCTTTAGGTCAGTGTTCAAAATGAGTTGACTTATGTAAAAATCGACTTGCTGATTTTCTTTATCGCCGAACGAGCTATCACTGATATTCTCGTTAATTATTAAAAACAGTTCATACCATAAAATGGCATGTGCTAATTTCCCTAGTTTTATTTCTGTTAGGCATAAACTATAATAAATCTCAGCCTGCTTTAATGATATCTCATCATACTTCCAGAAGTTATCTGTAATCAAAGAAGCGGATAGAAGCAAGCATGAACGTGAACTCCATAGCAATCCAATGGATTCGTAAGCATAAGCAATAGCTTTTAATGCTAATATAAATTTATCTCGTGATTCCTCTTTATAGAGTGGAATAAAAGATTTTCCTAAATACTTGATTGCCTGATAAGGGTGACCATTTTGAAGCCTCTTTATACCTCTTCGTAGATTTAATAATGCCCCTTTAACTTCACCACCTCTAACAGCAGATTGCTCAGTCATATAGTCTAATAAATTTTCATATGCATCTACATCGAAAAAAATGTCATCTAGTTCGTTCAAAAGTTGGAAGTTTTTCTCAAAAGGATAGCCTATTAAATTCCCACTATTTTTAAAAATTTCATGTAACTCTTCAAATACAACCGAAGCATCTTCTACATCTGAAAACGTTGTCAATTTATAAATGGCTTTGTGAGTTCTCGCTGTTAGCGCATTACTGGGACGTGAATCATCGTCAGCTATCTCATCTAGTTTGGCGAGCATGTTACGTTCAATATTCTCAATGTCGATTGTAGATGTTGCGTTGTTAAGTCTAATATAACTTTTATGAACGGTTACTAAATTTAAAACTTTTTCCCATTTTGAGGAATTAGTTGATGATGCTATACTTTCATACGCTAATTGAAGATTTTCTTCGAAGAGATTAAAATCTTCCATCCAAAAATGGGACTTCCAGGCGTATTGATAATACGCATCTAGCAATTGTTGATTAGTCCCGAATTTTTTTGAGATTTTTATAGCTCTTTCAAATAGACCTTGTGTTTCAATTAGAGGTTTCTCAAGTTCAGCGCTTAACTCTGCAATTTCTAAAACTATATCCACTTGTTCATATGAAATTTCAGCAGGGTTTATTTCCTCTCTAATATACTCGGTTAATTCTTCATATTTTTTATGTTTCTTATAATCATTTTCTCCAAAAATAATTTCTCTTTTATATTGTGTTGGAACTGACAATGAATCAATGACCAATTGCTCAAAATGGTTTTTGTAAATTTGATCTAATAGCCAATTAATGTCTAATATACGGACATCTATTCCAGTTTTTGTTTTTAGTGTATCCTCAACCTCTGAACGAATATTGGACTTTGCAGATTGATTCGTTACGCAAAATACTTTAGTATACCCACGCTCTGTTTCTTTTATCTTAAGTACATCTTCATGACATTTTTTCTTCCAGTCTTTACGTGTACTTACCGCAAAGGCCCAACGTTCTTTATTTGATGCTTCATTAACACCTTCGAACCAAAGAAGCTTATTCTGTTCCGAAACAGGGAATGTTTGTGTGTCAGTTTTACCATCCCCCCCTGCTACAGGACCAGTCTGTTCCAGGAGATTAGGGCAAATTATTTTTTCACATATTTTTTTTGCAAAATCTTCGAATTGTAATTCTTGATTTCTTGTATTTAGAGTAGAGAGGAAGTGTTCCAGTACAACTCTATCTAAAGTACCAGTCTCTCTGATTGTTGAATCAGAAAATTTTTCAGGGCGACGGCGCCTTAGAAATTCTTTAGATGAAAATTTGGTTTCCTGTACATTCATGATTGTGACGCTCCTCTTGCTATCGACAATAAACCTTTGTATGCATCAACAAGACTTATTGTTCATACAGCCTTTTTTGAAGAAAAAATTGCGGAAGTTTATTTCTAGACAAGCTATCTATGTAATCACTATACCACTGCATCATCTGTTGTCTCCCTTCCAAATATTGTGCATGATTGTAAGCCCCGTGAATAGCGTTCTTATCCACATGTGCAAGCAGTGTTTCGATCCATGCAGAGTTGTATCCTTCTACGTGCAGAATGGTGCTCATTGTGTGACGAAAACCATGCCCCGTCAGCCTTCCTTTTTATCCTAATAGCCCAATTACCTGATTAATGCTTTCCTTTGAGATCGGCTTAGTACGATCATTACGTCCAATGAATACGATCGGATAGATGCGCCTAATCTTTTAACATCGTGTTTTCTATGTCCGTTCCTGGCACGGAGCGGACAGAAAGCAAAGTTATAAGATCCGTTGTGAGCGAATAGCGGCCCATGGCTGCGAGGCCGCTCGCAATTTTAACTTCAGCCGATTCGAGTTTTAAACTCATTTATCCATGCAATGAGCTCCAATACATCTTTTTCGAATTCATCGAGTTCAACCGGAACCAGAGGCAGCTCATCGGATTGAGAGTGCTCGTAAACTGAATACTTGGTCATCAGCGCGTCAATAAGATCACAGTCTTCTGCTATTACCTTGGTGATACCCCGCAGCTTCCCTTTAGTATTGACATCACGTCTGAACCGGACAATCACATCATTTAAAAGGACAAATTTACTATTCGTTCCAAGATTATCCGAAAATCACTGCATGCACTTTTTGCCGTAAGATCATAAACATCGGCATCTGCATCGGCTTGATGCTTTTTGAGCTTAGGGATGACATGATCCCTAATCATATTAAGCGACTTTTCAGGCTTGGCATCCCGCAAGCTGTGTTGCGCCAAGATTCCCGAAATTTTATCTAATCGTCTAAGCGACTGCACGGTATGGTTAATTTTCTCATTAGCCGGATTCTCACTGTGCTTTTTAATTACAGCATCAATGATGGAAACAAGCGAAAGGCGGTGTGTGAATATTATGACCTGTCTGGTCTTCGCTAACTCGACAAGCCTAGCTACAACCCGCTCTTCGAAGTCCTGATCTAATGACGAAATAATGATTGACAAGTTCACTAAACAACGAGCAGATATTTTCAAATTGCCTGCTGCTTCCACATCACCAGGCAGAGGCGTCAGACCCTTAGCACCATACGTTTCATAGAGTAATTCCCAATATAGTTAATGCTGAATTTCTTTGTTCATGTTGAGGCAGTATATTGAAACAATTCGAATAAATCACACATATAAGCTCTCACAATCTTCCGCCATTTTTAACTGTTACAGATATACTTTTAGCAGGTTTTAAATGCTTGGAGATTTCTTTCTGTTCGCGACGGATTTTGTATGAATTAATTTCTTCGTAATCCTTGTGTTTATTTATTTTTGATAAATCAACCAAGAGCTTATTTCTTATCATCCACTTTACAATTCGCTTGTCGATATCCTTATAGAGAGGACCGCCTTTGTATTTATAGAAGTGAATATCATGAATTTCACTGATGAAATCAAGTATGGATAAGATTTCTTTATAATCACCAATGTAACTGTTAATGGTGAAATGGTCTTTATTAAGTTCTATTTTGAATCCATGTTCAGAAAGGTAATACAAAAAAAAGGCTGAGTCGAGATTACAAAAATCTACATGCAGCGTTCTTCTGTCAAATCTATCAATATGCGAGAGAATGATATCATGTAATTCATAATCATATACATTGTCAATAAACCCTTTCCCTGAATGATCAATTTGATTGACATTGCATCCAGCATCTATTGCTACGGATAAAACTTCCGGGGAGAGGGGCAAGAAGAGAATATTTCTTCCTTTTTTATCGATGTGATTTATATCACAACCAGCATTAATTAATTCTGTCAGTCCTTCAGCATTCCTGTAATGTTCAAAAATGCATGTGTAGCCATTAGTATCCGTATGCGAGGTGTCTAAACCCAGTCCAATCAGTTTCCTCAGTATTTCTGGATTTTTTTGATGAAAGAGCGCATTTTGCCCATGTCCGTTGATATGGTGTATATTAATTCCATAACTTAGCAGGCAATCCATGGCTTCCAGGGTTCTGCAGCTAAAAAGGGCATTGTCACCGTTATTATGAACAGCATTAATATCATAGCCAACTTTTAAAGCATTCTTTATACCATCAGGCGACGTTGCATTGAAGAATGATTCAGAAATGGCAAGGTCTAATGCCTTTTCTAATAATCCCTTTTGTAATAAGGACATGACTAAGTCCATAAACACCCCCATGAAAAAATGTTTAAGTCATTAGATATCAGAAATTCTGTGAAATGCAACAACTGGGGAAAGGTGTTCATGATGTGCGGAATAAAAATTTCAACAAACCACCCGTGGATACATCAGAAACACCTGCAGTAAATTTACGCCTGTAACCTACCGTCCGGACTATAGGACCAAACCTTCGTGGGAGATGCTACCATTATATCGGCAATATTGAACCGGATTTTACATCACACACATCGTACAAATAAAAAGAAGAAGGCTATCGACTGAAGCAAAAACGGAAAGCCGGGGTTGTCGCTGAAGCTAATCCTGAGTAAACAAGGTGGATTTACATTAGAATGTCGGTGGTGGAGGTATGTGGATCACTTTTTACCCCTTGTTGACCCCTGGCGCTCCCAAGCCATTTCCAGTGCTCTGATGGTAAGTTTGCTGTCAGGTGCGAATTGAATTTCATTGCCACCCACCGGGTTTTCTGGCAAACAGGTCGAGAACAACGACAAGATACGCCCAGAGTAAAGTAAGAGGCAGGGCGTAGTCGGGCCATATCTCTGCCTCTTCTCTCCTGACAGGACGTAGACCCTGGCAAGTTGCATCAAAAGATAACAAATTTCTCAGTTCAACTTCCTTCTGGCTAGGTTAACGTGCAAGCAGGAACTGCTTTTCATCGATTAGTGAATACGGTAGTTTTTTCAAACTAACTGAACTCTATTCGTATGACTTAAATCTTTAAGAAGGCAGGAGATTTGAATTTTGAAAAACTGGACACCAGAGCATACTAAAGAAATCAAAGCTTGGCTTGACATAGATAACTATCGCAAGCTCGAAGACATCAGTTTAAATGCCTTGTATCACGAACTTTGGGCAAGAGCGCTTCTGTACAAGCCAGGGCCTACTGACGAAGAAAAGAAAGGGCTATGGGTGTACATGACTGAAATTTTCAGTGGGAACCCCCATCTTTTCAAAGGGAAGCAACTCGATTATCCAACAGTTAACGATACTCTCTACAGTCCTCCACACATTTTTATCACGGATATCACCAGGCTTGCTGAACTTAGTGTGATGGCCCTTAGTGTGAATCTTTTCACTTGGGAGGAAGGAAACGATGAATATTGTGTTAATGCGCCTCATCACGAAGCTTATGTGTCACAACTCTTGTCCCCCTTATGTGAGAAAACGGTGTTGCTTGAAATCGATCTTGGTAGTGGTACTGACGATGAAATAGCTGAATCGATAAAAGCGGCCCTGCCACAATGGAGATCGGTAAAAGGAGTGGAAGTTAATGAAACCGGTATCGTTCGTTTCGGCTATGGAACCATTAAAAAAATCATAAATTACAGGTTGGTTGCGATGCTGGACATCTTACTTTGGGCAAAAAGGAAAGAACTAAGAATCTCAGATGATCGCCTCTCCCGGCTTCTTTATACTGATGAAGATGAAGAAACAACTACCCGTTTAGGGTATCACATTAAAGACTCAGATCGTCCGCTTGCGATGAAAGCTGCAACGATAGACTTCATTAGGCAGTTCAATTTTTTCATGAACCGAAATCCCCACCTGAAAAACATGAGAGTTTCAGATGTGATGAAACTCTCTGATTCTAACTGATCTCGAATTCCCGAAGTCTACTACTGCAGGGCAGACCGTAACCCTGCAGTTAGGAAACTCGCTCCTTTCTTTTCCCAACTGTTCGTATAGTGATCCCATCACAACGATAAAGGGAAAACAAAATGAAAAATCAAAATACCCGCCTAATTCGCTTGCCAGAAGTTATGAACAGAACCGGCTATGGCAAGGCCTGGATTTATCGTCTAATCAACGAAGGTTTATTTCCACAACCCATAAAAATTGGTTCGCGTGCAATTGCATTTGTCGAAAGCGAAATTGATGAATGGATCGCATCTGCAATTGAGCGTTCACGTAAAAATGCAGCCTGATTACGGGGTTAATGATGAGTGTATTAAATTTGGTGTGTAAAAATAAATGGTGCTATTCAACAATGAGCAGAGGGCCGCCTGATATTTTACAAGTAGTATTAGGTCAGGCTTTGGTATTAAGAAGTAATAACAATAGTCATTGGTGGAAATTATAATCGCATTTTTACCGTGACATTATAGATTAATAAGTACAGGAGATTTAAAATGAATAATTCAATCAGAGTACCGGAAGATAAAGATTTTGTATGTGCATTTGTGACTTCACCGGATAGCTTGTATGAGGCTATTGAAACCTATCGTAATTATGTAGATCCAGTCGAAGAGATAGAGTTTGAGCACGTCCTTCTTTATTTGTTGTGTTCTATACTGGTGGAGGGTGCTACAGATGTTACCATTAATGATGAAGTACGAATGTGTATTGAGCACCTTGTCAATGAAAAAAATATTATCAGAAAGAATAACGCAGGTAAAAAGGTGTAAAGTCTGTAATAAATTATCATGGGTACAGACAGCACAAGTCTGTACCTTCTTATTTTAATTCTACTGGCAATGGTATATAAAAATTATGTGCTTTTGATAGTGGTCATGTGGTTTTGCTATAGCAAGCATTGCAGGATAGGAATATCCTGAACTTTCATTCTCTGCCCTTTGTTTTATTTAAGATAACTGAAAAATACAGGGTTTAAACGATACTGGTATTTAAACTCAGTAGGTATAATAACATTCGTATCAATCAGTTTATCGATGGCCCGATAAAATCGGGCTGGCGTAATATGTATCTCTTCCTGCTGTGTGATGGATGTTGCACGGTGAAAGTTCAGGTAAACAGTGTTTTTATCTGGTGTGTATGAAGCGATTAATGTGAGAAGCCAAAACACATTGTGAGCAGTATTGTTCAGATTGCGTTGTTCATCTGATAATTTATTCTGGTAAAGGTAAGCAGGGAGTCTTTGCTTCATAAAGATATCTTTTATTTTGTTAAGTTTTTCACTGGTGTGGGGCGTAAAATCACCGCGCTGTTATGTCTTTTAAAAGGGAATGCCGTCAGTTGGATATCTGTTTCTGGATTTTTTTACAGGCTTTGTTTTGCGTCCTGCGCGATAAAAGTTGAATGAAGTGGCAAAATCTTCAGTCTCAAGTCTGGATTTACTGAATTTATCCATCAGATCTTCATTGAAACGATGAGGAATGCCTTTTACGCATAAATTAGAATTCAGGTAAACCTGACCATCTTCAGCATTACGGATCAGTATTTTCCTCTCAAATAATTCTCTGAATGCACGTGAAACATTTGATTTATTCAGTCCTAACTCTCTGGCGGTACGTGACTGTGAAAAGTCAGGGATAATATTTCCATAATCAATGGCTGAGAAAAGATAAAGAACAATTCTGAATGCCGTTGGTGTCAAATCCATTCGGGCGAGTGTGGCCGTATTATCTTTAAAGACCATCGAAAAATCGTCACGAAAGGATGTCTTTTTACAGGCACTTGCTTTAACTTTTATTTCTTCCAGATCTTCGGGCATAACATCTAATGCTTCTGCAATAATTGCTTTTTGTTCTTTAGTTAACATAACACTTGTGTTTGACATAATGGTTCCTTTTTTATTATTGTGATAACAGATATGGCATATTAAATTTGTTTGTCAATGCTATTAGTAATGAAAATTTAAAAAATATTATATTTATTGCGCTGTGATTATTTTTTTTAGTGGAATATTAAGGGTTGTCAGAGTTATTACGAGGGGTGCTAAATTTCACCATCACCTGTTATGTCATTAATAATTTTGGGTTCTGAAAGATACAACCAATATTCTATCTTAACTTGTTAATGTAATTGATTAATTTTATTTTTGAATTTGCAAGATAAAAGAGTGCTAAAGAAACAAGAAACCGAAATTTAGCTTTAGACTGACACAAAATTCCATTGTACACAGTTTGATAAACACTGCCATTGCTGATTTTCCTTCGTAATATTATTCCTTAAGTGAAGCCTGCGCACCTGTGTGTTGCGCCACTGGGCTTCAGAACATTGCTATAGTGTTTAACTGTCAGTAGAAATACGCTTCGCGCAGGAGTTCAGACAGTTGGGTTTAGCTCTCAGTACAAATACGCTTCGCGCAGGAGTTCGGACAGTCGGGTTTAGCTCTCTGCAAAAATACGCTTCGCGCAGAGATTCAGACTGCTGAGTTTAGCGAAAGAGTGGACCCGACTACATGATTTACCCGTTAACTTAATACGGCTTACGCCGGAACCCCTTCGGAAAAATCCTTTCTGCTTCAGCGAGTGAGTGCTGTGGGCACTCAGCGGCGCTGCAAGGGGGATTAAACGTTGGGTTTTCATCTGACGGGTAAAAATAATCTACATATATCTGTCGTCGGGGCGTGAGCCGGTGCGTAGCACTCTCTCAAAAAAATTCCTGAAGGGGTTTTATCTGAAATCTGGAAACTACCTGGCTTTTGAAAAAAGAAAGTGGTAATGCAATCGATCGGGCTCAATATTGCAACAGCGAAAGCTGTTTCCAGTATTAACAGGATAAATAGTTGTCATTTTAAAATAAAATATTTTCAATTTTGTATTGATTTAAATTTTAAAGCTGATAGTACTTAATTATAAAAACAAAAAAGGAGAGGGTTATGAGTAATGTTTGTGTTTCTTCTCAGGAAGAAAAGTTTATATTTGTTGTTGATAAGTATATAACACACCACCGCGACAGTGTTAACAACAATAATTTTTACAGAAAACTTTATGTGCTTTTCGCTGGATACCATCTGAAGTATTTTTATTCACGGGCGCAATATCGCAATTCGTGTTATCACGTTGATAATATCATGCAGATGTTTATAGGAGTCGTTTCTACCCTGAAGGCCCCTCTGCTCAGGCAACTCGCAAACAGTAACACATTGCTGCATTGCCTGAATTCGCTCGTGAATTATATTTCAGGCAATCTGGATGAAGCAGAGCACATCTATGCTGATTTACTGGCACAGTATGAAAAGAAACGCATTGCACGTTCTCTGGCTTATACACCACCAGGATCCGTGGTCAGGAAAAGGCTGTGAGACAGCGGAAATGCGTCGGACAAGGCTGAGTATGGCTGAGTGACATAAACCAGTCGTTTCCCGCAAGACGTTACCGGGCATTAAAAAGGCAGGAGCCACCGGTTTGGTGTCCTGCCAGGCGGGATTGTTTTACTGTGGCCTTACTTATCAACGACCTGCCAGCCATCATCCGTTTGGACCAGCGTGACAGCCGCTGTGCGTTTTTCGTTATCGACAACAGCTGTTACATTGCATTTATAGCTTTTATCCGATAGTTTTTCGCAGTCGTGTTTTTTGACTGATTTTAACGTCCGCAGCATGTCAGGCGTGATATCGTTTCTCGCTATGGATTTAACGATGGAATTCGTCTGCTCCACGACCTTATTCATCGCAGTGTAAATATCCTGCTCAGACGGTTCACCGGTACAGCCACTCAGCAAAAAAATGGACGCAATGAGTGTGGTAAATGCATATGTTTTCATAAAATAATCCCAGACTGTAGAGTACGTTATTGAATAAGACCGGTTTTCATCTTGCTGCTGTTTTCAGAGAACGTCCAATTGCTGACCGTTTCGCCTTTAAATTCGATTTCCAGCGTTTTGGCCTGCGTCTGTGAACCCCCTGTCAGCAGTCCAATCACGGGAATGAATGTGGTGGCATCAAACTGATTGTTGTCCATCGAGTAAGTCCATTCTTCATTGCCACTATCAAGTGTAGTTTTGGTTTCGGGCTGACCGAATGCGGTAATGATTTCTGATTTCGTTGTTTTATTTTTGATGATTTTCGACTGCAGACTTTGTGATGTTTCTTTTTTTAGATGCTGGTTGCCTGATGATGAACAGCCAGAAATAAGTAAAGAAGAAATAAAAAACACAGAAATCATGAATCTGTTCATAAGTTCTCTCATATTAATTTTTTATGTTTGCGGTGGTGTGAAATTAATATCACCGTATAAAAACAACTCTGTCTGCATATTTCTTTTTAATTATGCAGATAAGAATAATGACGCTGGCAAAAAATGTAATGACTGAGACAGGAGTGCTGCCGGTCAATGAAAATACTAACCAGGCGAGACCGAATGCCACGAATTGAAACAGGAATGCCACACTGAGCGGACTTTCACCATAGGCCACTTTTGCATGGCAACCTTTGCAAATCCGCACGCCGTGCGGGCTTTGTGTAAAGCAGAAGGGGCAGCTAATCGTTTTATTATCCATCATGACTCCGTGGCCTGATTTAAGGTGATGTATTTTTGAACATTTTCGATGAATGATCCGCTTTAGTAAAATTGCTTGTACCGATCGATGGATCTTAGTTGATAGTCTGCGCCTATTATAACTAGATTATCGATCTATATAAACGATCAATATTTTATTGACTATCACTAAAGTATGGACTAATTAACTTATGGTGCAGGATGGGGGTTAGTTTTAACTAATTGTTCTTTAATGGGATTTGTTGTCATGGAATGACAGGGTGTCAGAAGATGCAGGTGCAGGATTTGGTGGAAAGGATGTGCAGTGGCATGTAGCAGAGACATGCCCCTGCGCCTGAGAAGTGCCACAATATGGCCGAGCAATACAAGCCACGAATGCAGACGACGCTGGCGGGGTATCTTACGAGCTGTATTATGCAGTTTGCTCCTGAGTTGAATGACACCCACTGTTTCCTGTTGTCTTTCCAGACGAATTTTTTTTTCAAGTTGAAGGATTTTCTCCAGAATCGTTTCCCGGTTTGCAACCCGTTCTTCAGGGGCGCATGATGGCACTGGCACTGGCACTGGCACTGGCACTGGCACTGGCACTGGCACTGGCACTGGCACTGGCACTGGCACTGGCACAGTTGTAGGTTCTGTTGGCTTCTGCGCTTCTTTTAGTAAAGTCAGATGCTCCGGCGTAAAATCAATCAGTGCTTGCAGGGAAGACCAGCCATATTTTTTACCCAATTGAGAGGCTTTAAAGGCGATACCCTGGTACTGAAATGAAAATCCATTCATTTTACCCGTTGTGGCGATATTGGGTTTGCAGCTCACTCCTTCCTGTTCCAGTAAGCGAACAAAAGTTAGTA
The DNA here is from genome assembly GCF_014596835.2 of Citrobacter sp. C6_1. Taxonomy (NCBI): domain Bacteria; kingdom Pseudomonadati; phylum Pseudomonadota; class Gammaproteobacteria; order Enterobacterales; family Enterobacteriaceae; genus Citrobacter; species Citrobacter sp. C6_1. The sequence continues at coordinate 1,128,453 of NZ_CP115031.1, forward strand.
AATCGGGACGGGGGGTTAATGCATTGCCGATAAGGGCCTGCAACTGTGACTTAGGGCAGGGAGCTGCTGTGCGTTCTGCCATCATCAGTTCATTACGGGAAGGCTTCCTATTATCCTGGCGGTGACTACCCGTTACACTCGTAGTTTCGGTGAGACCGTGTACTCTCTCCAGCTCACTGATAATCCGCGTGCTGATAAGATTTTCATTTTTCCCCAGGTAGAGTTTTCCACCGACCATGTTAATACGACTTGCAATGATATGAATATGCTGCCCATCCGGATCATCGTGCATGATATAGCAGCGAAGATGGGTGTCAGTGAAGCCCATTCGGGCCATATAATCGTCAGCGAATGCTGCCCACTGTCTGTTTGACAGATTCTCACCCTTTGGCAGGCGAAGCGAATTATGCCAGACAGGTTTGGCGACATCGGGACGCAGCAGTCGGGTGCCTTCAAATTCATTTATAAGCTCTGCAGCAGCGCTGCCCGTCATGTTGCCACCGATAACATAAGGCGTGATTTTGTGGTGAGAACCTGACTTCAGGCTGTAGAGAATCACACCAGCGAATTGTTTACCCCTTTTTATTTTCTGCATGCCTTTCATCGGTCTGACTCCAGAAAGGTTGTAGGAATAAGGTGATCGCGAAGAGTTTTTATTTGTCTGCGCAGGGCAAAGAGTTCTGTACGGGTCAGTTCGCTGTCAGGGCTTTTGCTGTCGAGATGGTTCAGCAGGTGGTTTAAATCCTGCGAAAGGTTGCCGAGTTTAACCCATGCTTCACGATTAATTTCAGGCAGAACCGGTGGGAGTTTATTCAGAGATGCCATTCTAAGCCATTCTCCTTTTTTATACTGGCCTCTCTTACTGTCGAGAATAATTAACTCTTCCTCATTTAATCTGACACTGATGCAGTGAGTTCGTATTTCATTATCAGGAAGTTTGTCAGTATGGAATTTACCGCGTTTTGATACTCTGGTTATATCATCATCATTACTCATGTCACTGTTCATAGTTATCCTTTTATTGCATGTTTATTACTACAGATAACTGATGAGGTGAATAAGTCAAGTTGTTGTGGGGTAAATATTTTAATTAGCTGGATTAAGAAAGGTATACCATTTAACAAATAGTATACCCAAGAGGACTTATAAACTGAGTTATCATGAAATAAAACCTTTCAGACTTAGAAGAAGGGTGTTCACTTCTGAATTTTAGAGTCTTTTTCGCACAGGCGCACGGGGGATCTCTGGCTTCATTTCTTTTAACAGATCTTTTTTCTCTCTTCCTGCGATATAAGAAAAAATCTTATCGGAGTCAGAACGCTGTCTGAGTATATCGTCGTCCATTCGGATACCATTTCGGATAAACCATTTCACTCTCTCTATGCCGGTGTAGATACCAATATGCTCATTGCGACAATTATAAAACTGTGTGTGCTTTATTTCGATATGTTGTTTTATTTCGTTAAAGATTGATCTCATGTCTTTAACATATAATTCAACTGTACAATGCTCTGCAAGCATGAAATTAACACCATTTTGTTTGAGGAATTTAATAAGCTCTAAAGAGTTATAGGTGATATGTCTGATTAAAACAGGTGTGCTATCGATTTTATCTATATGACGGATAAGAGCACCGACGTTTGATTTGTAATGCCACTTTCCATTGTCCACAGACAAATCGAGTACTGATTTACCATTATGATCAGTGTGATTAATATTACAGCCTTTTTTTATCCAGTAATCAAAAATATCCTCGAAGTAGAGATTATACAGAATGGTCTGGCCTTTATTATCGATACTGTGAATATCTACTCCTGAGTTAAAAAGGATCTCCGCGCACTTTATATCATTGCGCTTCGTGTGAAGGCAGGATTGACCTTTATTATTCTTATGCTGAATATTAATGCCTGAATGGATTAACAATTCCAGAATTTTGGGGTTAGTGTTACAGAACAGTGCGTTATTACCATAACGGTCTGTGAGGTTTATTTCTATGCCTGCTTCAATCATTGCTTTTACAGCGTCCACATGATTACAAAAGAAAAGAGCATTACGACCATCTTCATTTAATGAATTAATGTCGATTCCTGCTTTGATACAATCATGGACGTTCTCTCTGGTCCAACTGCAAAACAAATTATCTATTGTATACATTGTCATGGCTATTCTCCTTTATTAAGCTGCGAATTTGTTATAAATTTCATTGTTAGCACTATACTCTTTGATTTTGACGATATCGTCATAGATCCGAGAGAATGAAAACCATGAGATCTCTTTAACTTCTCTTTTCTTGTTTTGATAAATGATATTGCACCCGCGAAACTGGAATGCATTGTTGAAGGCGTCATGGTTCGCGTTTCTGAGAAAATGAACAAATGATTTAATTGTCTCTTTCTTGCTTATGTTGTAAGAGAGAAAGGTATGAATAGAAAAGAGGGTTAAGATATTTCTCTGAGTAATCATATGTCTGGAGAAGTAGCAAAAATAAAAATCCTGTTTTTCATTGGCTGTTTTGCTAAATACAGAAAATTGTGGGTTATATAATCTGTAGAGATCTGCATTCTTTTTTGTTTTAGCAAGATAGTTTGTTAGTGTTGGGTAATTTTGTTTTTTCATTTTCATTCTCCTTTATTGTTTGAATGAAATGAATATATATTATTAATTAAATAAAAATCAAATTTATTTTTAATGATTAAAAATAAGAAAGCGTTTTCTTTTTATTTAATCAATTTAATTCGATGTTTTATATAGAGAATGTAATTTTTTCAAAAAGTGCTGTTTTTTATTTATCATTAATAAATTTGTTTGTTTGTGGCGGAAATTACATGATTGTCAGTGGGTGGCTGAAAATATCAGGCGTTGATAGGGGTATAAATTGGGGTATATGCTATCTAGAGAGCAGGGCAGCATTTATTCGAAATTTTATATAGCAGGAAGGTTTTTCAGTAAAAGTGTTCCATCAATAAAGAATTTCTTCAACTCTATCCATATTGTGATTGTTAGAGTGAGGTGAAAAGCTGGATTATATCATCTCATTTATTCTGTGCTCAGGTATAACTTTTAATTCGAATAAAACTATTGTTCATAGGTGTACCAATAAAGCTAAGAAATTCATATCTGAGAAAATATTTACGGCCTGCTTTCTCTGCTGCTCTGATCGATAGTTGATTTTCAGGGACAATAGTTCCTATCAAAAGGGAGTATTTTCGGCATGCTGGCAAAGAGTCTACTCTCTTAGTCGCGTGTCCAATATTCGCAGGTAAGATCAGTCTCAGCCCGAAACAGTTTGAAAGTCAGAACCTCGCTTAGAGCCGCGTACACATTATGTGGGTAGTATCAGAGCACCTACTGGCTCGAAAGAAAAGCGGCGGTCATCTCGTGATTCTCGCTCAATATTCGTAACCAGTAAGCGCATACCCTGAATCACTTCAAAGTGTAATTCTCAGGGAGCGAATGACTATATCTCGCTCACAGCAGATCTTCTGCTCACTAAGCTCGTCCGCTTAGTGCCAGAAGCGGACCTTGCCAACACAATTCTCTGTGTCAATTTAAGGGGAGCAGGTCACTCGGGTTAGGGCAGAACGCAAATAGGCCGAAGTCGGGCAAGTGAGTGCCGAAATTAAGCAAAGCGACTCTCGCATAAGAGTCGCCCGGGTGGCAGATTTCTGCACGGCTTCCCGTGCAGACTGACGGTAAGACATCACTGAATATTTTATTATCGGACGTTCAGGTTTCACTCACTCTGGCCAGATTTCCGGTAGATGTCCGGTCGGTTGATTTGCCAGACAAAATCAGGTTGGTTCAGAGGACTGAACCCTAATTTCTGATATAGCCACGGCGCACTGTCTGTAACCAACATTATCCGCCGAAGGCGTGAAAAAACCGGGTGCGCATGGCAGCACTCAATCATCCACCTGCCCAGTCCGGTCTTCTGGTACTTATCAAGTACGTACACGTCACAGAGATAACCAAAGGTGGCATAGTCAGTGACAAGCCGGGCAAATCCGATTTGATCCGAACCGTCTAGTAAGCCGAAACACAGGCTGTTACACACGGATAGCCTGACGGTTTCCTCATCAATTCCGGGAGCCCAGGATGATTGCGAAAGATAATCGCGTATGGCATCAGTCCGGAAAAGTGAAGGGTCAGTTGTCACTGTATAGCCGTCTTTTTTAAAAGTCAGATGTTGAGTGTGCACAAGGCACCTCCTTTAGGATACCTGTCAGCCTAGGTGCTATTTATTGCCACAAAGAGTATCTTCATAAGAGGAACTCAGCATGGTGGTCAGGAGCATGGGAGGGATTGGGAGTCTGTTTTTCTCCAGTAACGGACTGCAGGTGCTCAGATGGTAAATGGCATGTGTGAGCAGATGCAGAAGGATCTCCCCACGTGTCATGTCGCCAGGGTCCCCGTCAGTGAAAGTGAACTGCAGTCTCTCAGCGGCTGTGTCTGAATTCAAAGATCTGGCATAGGTAATAAGCCAGTCGTTGCTGTTTACAGCCTGTTGCCTGAGCACCTGCAGCTCGGGAATGTCATCACTGACAGTAGAGTCAAGGCCATGCTTTTCTCCACATAAATGTGCCTTAAAAATCTTATCCACGATATGAATGTGGTTGAGCCAGTATGCTCCCACACGAACAACATCAGGCCGGGAATGGCATTCAGGAGAAAGTAACAGGTCATAGAAAGCGATTTCCTGATATTTCTTGAGTTCCATAAGTGTGACGAAAAAGCCTGATGATTTATGCATGTTCATGTGCTCCATGTGGTTATGTAAAATTCATATTCTGCCAGACACCCCTCAGGATGATTTTTCGTTAACGGTCATGATGAAATTCAGGATGCCATCGCTCTGATTTTCATAAAAGTGCGGGACATCTGTTCTGGCGATCGCGGAGTAACCGGAACTCACCTGGAAAAAACTCTCTTTTACTCCCAGCGTAAGCGTACCGGCCTGTACATAAAGTAATTCCAGCGTTCCGGAAGGATGCCCTGACGAAGAAAATCTTTCCCCAGGCATCATTTCCCACATCCAGAGTTCAGTCATGTCCGGCCCTCCCGATCCTGCAAGAAGCCGGGCACTTCCCCCTTTTTCTCCTTTCCAGAGCTCAGGGATCTCAGTGTTCGCAATGATGCGGACATCTGGCTTTGTACTGACGTTAACAAAATCCGCAACGGATACCCCCATGGCTGCAGCAAGACGGCACAGCAGCGCAATACTGGGGTTGGCCTTACATCCCTCGATCTCTACCAGCATGCCTTTACTGATGTTTGCTCGTTTGGATAGCTCATCGAGAGATAATTTTTTTTGCTTGCGGTACTGCTTTATCCGGTGCGAAACAGCTTCGTTAATGATACTAACATCTGAACCGGCTTCGGTCACTAAATTGACTTTTTTGGTCATTGGTCGATATCATGAAGTAAATTGGTCATTACAGGATTATCTCGTGTCGAAAGTATCTCCGTCAATTGCTCCTGAAGTTTACGGCATCGCCCCCGGTTTCCGTGCTCTTAGTATTTATGTGCAGGCGGCGCCTGTTCTTAACCCTCACGTTGGAAAAATGGCTCTGAAAGAAGCCTGTGAAGCTGTTCTGGCTGGCAATCCCGACTGGGCTGAGGCTCATCTGTCGGCCTGGGCAGAAGCATTCAAGGGATTTGGTGCCAAGCCAAAACGTACTCCTTGCTCAGCAGATGCCTTACGTAAGCGCGTTCTTCGCGACGGTACAATGCCGGCGCTCGACCCGGTAGTGGATTTGTACAACGCTGTCAGTCTGCAGTATGCCGTTCCGGTTGGCGGGGAGAATATCTCTGCCTATCAGGGTTCACCACGTCTGGTTGTGGCAAGAGGTACAGAACCTTTTGATACTGTGAAAGAAGGTGAGACTGCCGTTGAATATCCTCCACAAGGTGAAGTTATCTGGTGTGATGACCTTGGAGTGACCTGCCGTCGCTGGAACTGGCGACAGGGGATCCGAACCCGCTTAAGTGTGGATGCTCAAGAAATGTGGTTCATTCTGGAAAGCCTGCCACAAATGCCCCTCGAGAAGCTTCATGAAGCCGGGAGGAAGCTGACTGACGGCCTTGAACAAATGATGCCCGGTCTGTGGTTTGAAGTGGCTCTCATCGAAGAGCAATGACAGTAATATCATTCAGGAGAAACACAATGTTCACCGGATTGTCTGCATTCCCGTTAACCCCAATCACCGCCAGCGGCGTCGACGAACAGGGGTTCAGTAAGATTCTGGCCCGCCTTACGGCGGCCTGTGTTGATTCGATGGGCATTCTGGGATCAACAGGAAGTTATGCGTATCTGACCCGGGAACAGCGAAATCGTATTGCTACTCTGGCGAAACAGCTTGCTGGAGATATTCCTGTGATGGTGTGTGTGGGGGCGGTCAGTACCGATGCCATCCTGTATCTGGCAGATGATGCACAGGCAGCGGGCGCGGATGCCCTGTTGCTTCCGGCGGTCAGCTATCAATCACTCCGTGATGAAGAGGTCTTTGCACTTTTTGAGACGGTGACCCGGCATGTGTCTGTCCCTGTATGTGTCTATGATAATCCGGGCACCACGCATTTTACCTTTACAGATGAACTCCATGGTCTTCTGTCATCACTCGAAGGCGTTCGTTCAGTTAAGATTCCTGGTGTCCCTAATAATCTGGCTGCGGCCACTGAGAGGGTGGCTGCGCTACGCAGATATCTTCACCCGGGAGTGACGATCGGTATTAGTGGCGATGCTTATGCCGGACTGGGATTAAATGCAGGCTGTGAGGTCTGGTACTCAGTGTGCGGCGGTTTGTTCCCGGAAACAGCAAAACAGATCACTGAGGCAGCAGCAACAAGGGATCATGCCTGTGTAACCGAACTGACAACCCGGCTGGAACCGTTGTGGGCGTTATTCCGTAAACATGGCGGTAGTATTCGCGTTATTGCTGCAGCTGCTGGCGTGCTTGGGCTGACTGATACGGATTGCTTGCCTCGTCCTCTACAGCCTTTGTCAGCAGGCGATATCGCGGATATTGCCCATGTGATAACTGAGCTTGAGCTGAAGTAACCCACCCACAGGACTGGCATTCTGCCGGTCTTTCTGAAAAATGACCGGGCAATAATCCTCATGACAACCCTACGGTGTACAAACGCTCCTGTTAAGGCAGGCCTTTTTCGCTATGCCTGTGCAGCGATGCTGGCACGCATTGCAGATGGGGGCGGGGTGCTGGCCGTGATTTTACTGTGCCAGTCATCTGAACAGTATTTCTCGGTTACGGGGTGGATGGCAGCCTGCATTACCCTCCCACATATGCTTGGACCGTTCATTGCCCGCAGGATCGATACAGCCATCGACGGGCGCAGGGTAATTGCAACTGCCTGTCTGGCTTATGCCGCCCTCATAGGGTTACTGACAGCGACTTTCGGCCACGTCCCTGTACTTCTGACTGTATTACTTCTGGTCGCTGCAGGACTCTGTGGTCCTCTTTTCACTGGTGGGATCAGCACTTTTCTGCCTGCCATTGCAGGGTCGGAGCAGAAAAGTCAGCGCCGGGCTCAGGGTCTTGACGTGGCGACCTACGGTTTCGGTGGCACACTGGGTCCCTCTGCTGTTGCCGCCATCTCCGCCTGGGCTTCTCCTTCCGCTGCTTTTTACCTTCTTGCTGTGGGTACTGTTATTGCAGCTTTTTTTATCATGCGTCTTCCACTTTCGCCGGTCACACAATCCGGAAAGCCTGTAGAAGTTACCGGTGCCATTGCAACGGTGGGTTTGATGATCAGGCACATTCATCTGCGCTGGACGCTTTTTCTGACGATGGCTGTCGCGTTTGCTGTCGCAGTCCTGCCGGTTGTTGCTGTAAATATGTCAGAGGTTCTGGGTGTCACTTCTGCTACAGCCGCTTTCCTGACTGTAGCCTATGGAGCGGGTAATCTGGCAGGATCAGTCTTCCTAATGATTATTCCACTGAGAGGAGAACCCGACGGGCTGATGCTGAGCACAGGATGGTTGACTGCCGGCGGCTTGTTTTCCATTTTTTGGGTCAGTGGCTATTTTCCGGTTTTTGTCTGCTTTTTTATCACTGGCATGCTCAATTCAGCTTTTTTTGCCGCAACGCTCGCCGCGCGCTGCGAATATTCTCCACCATCCTGTCGTGGCCAGGTCTTCGTCTGGGTTGGAGCCATGAAGATCACCGCTGGCTCACTGGGTACCGCTGCAGCTGGCCAGATGATGACATTGGGGACCTACGCGCCGCTCGTATTAAGCCTGAGTGTCCTGTCAGCAGTTCTCGTGATCTCCCTGTCGGGCCGCATTCGGCTGTCGTTTAAAAATAATCACTGACAAAATAACCCGTCGGATAGTCAGCAGAAAACGTTTTCTGCCGGTTTTATCAGGTAGGTATGGCTGCTCCTGAAGACGGTAAAGATTTCAGGAGCTGTATAAGGGGATGGCTTTATGCTCCAGGATTATGGGTATTGAATTTCTGGACCTTTCTGACCGGTGAGCTGGTTATCATGGTGATCCCCGGACCTAACAGTCTCTATGTTCTTCGTACGGGAATATGCAGAGGTACTGGCGCTGCATATAACTGGATTTCATTACAATCAAGCCGTGGCGGGACGACCCGCTACATATAGGGCTTTTACGGGACGACCCGATCTGTTATAGGAGTTGTAGATATGGCCTGGTTAATGCTTGCTGGCGCAGGTGTACTTGAAGTGGTTTGGGCATATGCCATGAAGCTTTCAGAAGGATTCACCCGACCGCTGTACACAATAGTGACGATCACTGGAATGATTGCGAGCTTTGCTTTGCTGTCTGCAGCGATGCGCTCATTGCCTCTGGGAACAGCCTATACTATCTGGACCGGGATAGGGGCGGTGGGCTCATTTGGTGCTGGTTTGTATTTTCTGGGTGAACCGGCCACTCCAATGCGCATACTGGCTGCAGTAATAATTGTGGTTGGTCTTATAATGATGAAGATCGCATCCTGACGACATATTTTTGCCGGGCTGGAGATGTATCCTCCCGGCAGTTTAATAAAATGATGTCGAGTGTAGCGTATTCTTATTTAACAACTTGCAGTCAACAAAAATGTTTGTTTTAAATCGAAAATCTGAACAGACTTAACATCTTATTTGGTCTCATAGTCCTCATAAACAGTAATGCTTGGCATAAAATATGAAGATATTTTCATTTTAATACTATGCCCACAATAAAACCGGCATTCCCGGAATTATTGAAAACGCTGTTACTTTAAATGTAACGACATAGCATCACGTAGATTTTTATCAGAAAGGCAGTGCGCATCAAGCTCCGGACACTAATCTCTGGTCATCACGGATGTGCTATAAAGGGGAAGACTGCAGGAAAAAGCAATATTTTCCTGCAGGCGAAAATTATCTCGTGGCGAACTTCATCATGATCACTCCCCCAATGATCAATAGGGCAGCAATCAACCTCATCGGGTTAACCGCCTCACCGAAGAGGGTGATACCCAGCATAAAGGCACCGACTGCGCCGATACCGACCCATATTGTGTAGGACGTACCCAGAGGAAGAGTTTTCATTGATACAGCCAGTAAACCAAAACTGAGGATCATGAACAGTAGAGTAACAATGCTGGGAATGAGACGTGTAAATCCCTGTGATTCCTTCATTGCTCCTGCCCAGACAATTTCGAAAATACCAGCCAGAATTAAGTACAACCAGGCCATAAGAACTCCTGCGTGCCGGGTCGTCCCGAAGTGTTGATGTTAACCGGGTCGTCCCGGCTACATTCCAATTATATACATTGAAGAGAGAGATACAATACTTAAAATTAAATGTCTCTTATGCCTACTGGTTTTGATACGCGTGTTTGTAACTGTTTTATTGAACATAATGGCCAGATAAAAATTGATGATAAAGATCACTGACTCGTTGTTAAAAGGTTGAGGTTGCTCCTGATCTGTTTATGAGTGGTTAAAATTATTGAGCAATGACTTATGCTATTATATATTTTAAGCGCTATTGAATCTGTGGTATAAAGTATTCTCCAGGTGCAACAGGGCCTGGGCTGACGGGACGACCCGCAGTGTATTATCTAACTATTTCCCAGAGGGACGACCCTCGGATTATATCCGGAGGTGTATCATGAGTACTGTTCAACCCCTTTTTCTGCTTATCGGTTTGATGACTGGCTATATCATCGTGCAGCTAATCATTGATACAGGTGTTGATCCAGGATTCAAAGCCTCATTTCTGATGTTCTCCATACCTCCTGTACTGGCAATAATCGGCTGGAAACTAGGAGGAATAGTGGATAAAAAAAGGCGCAGGTAACACTGATTATCTTCTTCCTGTAGCACGGGCTGTTCACGGTGTTCAGCACAGCCAGGATCATACACTTTTGTCTGACCCTGAACCCGCTTTGACAGGATGACTCAGACCGCATTTATTACATTTAACAATGGTACAGTATTCCGGCTGGCTAACCTTAAACCAACGGAATACTGTCCTGTCAGATTGCAACAAAAGCCATCTCATTTATCTGTCGGAGGCCGGGTGTGTCTCGTGTTGTCCTGTCCGCCTATCTTCAGAACCCCCATGCGTGCTTCATAGATAAGACCTACCAGCAGAATGGCGATAAACACAGCAGCACCAATAAAACCGGCCCAACCCGTTTCTCTCACCGAGATGGCGTAGCTATACAAAAATAAGGCCTCCGCTTCAAAAATCAAAAAGGCAATGGCCACCAGGTAGAATTTAATTGAGATCCGTAGCCGGGAAGTCCCTACTGGTGAGATACCTGATTCAAAGGGTTCATGCTTACTGTGACCTTTTGAACGTCCCCCAAGAAAGCGTGAGAGTATCAGCAGGAGAGTGCTGATGGAGATGGCGCCGATTACAAAAACGACCAGTGCCCACGAACCTCCGACTATTGCGTTACCAGTTACCATAAAGACTCCTTTTTTGATAGATAGAATGAGGGAATACTTTCGGGCTTGAAGCAACAAAAACCAGATCAGCCAGACTAAAAAAGGGGAGGGGGCCACGTGGTTTTACAAGAAGTAAAACAGGGAAAGTGAAATGAAAAAGATAAAAAAGGCCCATATTCCTCACCAGAAGAAAATGGGCCGTCCCGTTCAGGTTACTCGCGCCGGAGGTCGTCCTCAGGCGGTTATAATTTAGTCATCTCAAGACTATAACATCTGTGCAGAAGCTTTCCTAGCAGGTAGCTAGGAATTATCAGAAGCTGAACTGTACTCTGTTCTGAGCCAGGAATTATTCATCTATCATGCCAGAATACAGCTCACCGTTGGGTTAGACTAATGAAAAACCAGTCTCGCCATTTCACCTGCCCTCCCGGATTGAAAAGTATATTTTCCGGCTCCGGACAGGTACTGGATTCTCTTTCTGCCATAACCTGAGCGTTTCATTAGTCAGTGCGCTTAATGATGAGTAAAAAGGGTGGTCTGCATATAAGGTCAGGCTGTGCAGATAATGAAACGCCCACGGAAGAAGGTGTATAGACATGAGTTCACTTAATCCAGTTTCATCATCTTGATCTGCAAGCCACGAACCCAACAATAAAAGCAAACCCAGATGGTCCTCAGGTTCAGCATCCTTGCGGGGATATGCAATACCTTTAACATCCATCCAGTTACGAAGCTCGCATGTTGAGTGTCCAAAATTCACACAATCCTTATCAAGCCACACTGACCCCCATGGTGGAATTGTAAGTTTCCCCGGTCCCATGAAAAGGCGGGTGTAAGCTGTATCCCGGGTTTCCCCCTGGTATTCCAGGCTTGATGTTAAATGTGAGGCATATCTGTCTATATGTTTATTTCTTTCTGGCCAATCACAAATCCAGTTATGAGAAGCAATAAAAGATATAATTTCCCTGTTTCCACCAGAAGAAGGGGGATTAAGAAAAAGGCTACCTAAAATTCTTCCGCTGTATTTTACTAAAGCTAATTTGTCAGCATTAAAAATTCCCATTACTTAATCATCCTTACCCTAAACAAGTCCAACAGTGAAATGTAAACTATAAAAAATGAATCGACCTACTATTTCTCCGAAAAATACCATTATACATGATAAAAAAAGCCAGGCAGGGTTAGGGGAAACGCGTATTGAAATGAAAAATATGCACAGGTATACCCCAAAAATAATGAATGAGTATTTCAATCCAACCAGCCAGGGGAATTCTGGCAGAATTTCGCTCCCACGATGTAACGTGGTACTTATGAGTGACAGATCATGCCATTGTAAAAGGGTAATCATCAGACTAAGAAATACGACCAGTACCATAAAAATATGCAATATATTTTTTTTAAGTTCAACACCACTGGACTGTAACAGCATAGCACCAAGAACAGGGCTTACTATTAAACTTGTCATATAAAAAGACAATGGCGTAAATACATTATTCCATGTAGGAATGGTTGGCACCGAAGAGTATACTTTTGTTATCAGATACAGAAAAAGTAGTCCGGAAATGACCGCAACAAGAGAAAAAAACTTTGCTAATTTCAAAGGCAGTATATTAATCCATGAGGTTAGCCACCATAGACCAGCAATACCAAAAAAAGCAGACCCTGCAGCTATTTCATTGCTTAATGCTGAATAACCAATTCGGTTAAGCGCATTTAGTGCGCGAAATGGAGAGCCCAGATGAAAAGTCGAGGCTGCAAACGCAACAGACATCATGATCCACAATATAAACATCCTTGTCAGGATTTTTTTTCTTACCAGACTGTTATTATTACTAAACCACCCATAGACTAAAATGATAAACGTTCCCACCACACACTGGCTAAGTACAGTAAAAAATACGAGGGGTAATTCATGCCATCCATTATTCATTTTAAATTTCCTCAGGGTTTGCCAGGTATCCAGTGCGATCATTCACTGGCCGGCTGTTTGCGTTCGGCGTAATGACTAGGCTGGGCCGGGTAAAATGTGATGACGGTAAAGGTGCAACAGCAGCTAACTGGCCATATTTCTTTCTGAGCTCTTCTATTGGTCCCATGTCAATTGCACGAAGCGGACACGACTCAACGCAGACCGGTTTTTTTCCCTGATGAACCCGCGAATAACAACCATCACATTTTGTCATATGTCCAAGTTCCTCGTTAAACTGCGGAGCACCATAAGGACAGGCCATGTGGCAGTATTTACACCCAATACAAACATCCTCGTTGACCACCACAAAGCCATCTTCCCTTTTATGCATGGCTCCGCTGGGACAGACTTTGGTACAGGCAGGATCGGCACAGTGATTGCAGGATATTGAGAGATAATATGTAAAAACATTATTATGGATACTTTCACCTTCCTCTCTGAGCCATGATCCACCTGTATATTCATATATTCTGCGAAAATTAATATCGGCAGCTAAATTTTTATAGTCCTTACATGCCAGTTCGCAGGTTTTGCAACCAGTGCAACGTTCACTGTTTATATAGAAACCATATTGAGTTGACATTTACTTACCCTTCATATTTTATAATTTCAACAAGGTTTGTATGCTGCGCAGTTCCTTTGGACAACGGAGAAGATCGATGGTTGGTCAGAGTATTGATGCAGGAACCATGATCAATTCTATCCCCGTCCATATTTGCGTTATGCCATGCGCCTTCTCCCATCGCTGCTACGCCAGGCATGATCCTTGGGGTAACCTTAGCTTTAATAGTGAGCGCACCTCTGGCATTAAATACCTTAACAGTATCTCCGTGTATGATATTCCTTTGTTCTGCATCAAGTGGGTTGATCCATATTTCCTGTGGGCAGGCACTTTTGAGGATATCGATATTTCCATAGCTGGAGTGGGCTCGTCCTTTAAAATGAAATCCAGTCATCTGTAGCGGATAAGATTTACGCTCAGGAGCATCCCAGCCATCAAAGGTTGATGCATAAACCGGAAGCGGACTGATGACTTCATCATCCAGGAGTTCCCATTTCTGCGCCAGTTCTGCCAGCCTTGAAGAATAAATTTCAATCTTACCTGATGGTGTTGATAAGGGATGTTTTACCGGATCATCTCTGAATTCCTTAAAGGCAACCAGATGTCCAGCTGGGTCTTTTTGTTTATAAATCCCCATATCCCTGAATTCCTTATAGGAGGGAAGGGAAGGGTCATCAGTGCGCATTTTATCATACAGGAACTCCAGCCACTGTTCCTGTGTCCGGCCTTCAGTAAACTTCTTATAGATGTCATCGCCTAATCTTTTAGCAATTTCACTAACCGTCCAGTATATAGGTTTCCTCTCAAATTTAGCATTGGTTGCCGGCTGAACATGAATGAGATACCCCATATTTCCGGCATATTCATTTGGCATAAAATCTTCCTGCTCAATACTCATAAGATCAGGTATTAAAATATCGGCATATTTAGCAGAGGCAGTCATGAAGATTTCAGAGACGACGATCATTTCACATTTATTCTCATCACAAAGAATTTCATGTGTCCGGTTAATATTGCCATGCTGGTTAATTAACATATTCCCAGCCCTGTTCCATATGAATTTCACCGGAACATCAAGCTTGGTTTTACCCCTTACGCCATCCTTTAGTTCGGTCATTTCAGTACCATGATCAACCGCATCAGCCCATTTAAAACAGGGAATGCTGGTTGTAACCGGGTTTTCAAAAACCGGTATCCGCTCAATTGGCATCATATAAGAATTTTCACGGGAACCACTATTTCCGCCATGGATACCCACATTTCCGGTAAGTATCGCCAGCATGGAGATTGCGCGCGCATTGAGTTCGCCATTTGCCTGGCGTTGCGGCCCCCATCCCTGACAAATAAATGCTGGTTTTGCAGAACCTATTTCACGGGCAAGTTTAATGATTTTCTCAGCTGGAACAGAGGTTATGCCTTCACCCCATTCAGGTGTTTTGGCTGTATTGTCTTCACCGTAGCCCAGTATATAAGCCTTGTAATGGCTGTTGGCCGGGACGCCATTTGGTAGTGTTTTTTCATCGTAGCCAACACAGTAATTATCCAGAAAATTCTGATCGACCATATTTTCAGTAATAAGCACCCATGCCAGACTGGCAGCCAGAGCAGCATCTGTACCAGGGCGAATAGGGATCCATTCGTCCTCACGGCCTGCTGCGGTATCCGTATAGCGGGGGTCGATAACTATCATCCGGGCATTTGATTTTTCACGCGCCTGTTCAAGGTAATATGTTACGCCACCTCCGCTCATCCTTGTCTCTGCTGGGTTATTACCAAACATGACCAAGAGTCGGGTATTTTCAACATCGGACATGCTGTTACCAATATCCTGGCCATAGGTATACTCCATAGCGGTATTAATTTGTCCGTTGCTGTAGTCACCGTGATAGCGAAGGAAACCGCCATAGCAATTCATCAAACGTGCAAAAAGGGAATCGAAAGGCTCTGAATAGGTTATGTTTCCACCAATGACACCAGTAGAAAAGTTCAGGTAGATTGCCTCATTGCCATATTCTTTCTTCACCTTTTTTATTGATGATGCAATCGCATCCAGTGCTTCATCCCAACTGATACGTTCAAATTTTCCTTCGCCCCTTCTGCCAATGCGTTTCATTGGATATTTAAGCCGATCAGGATGATTGATTCGTCGCCTGATTGATCGTCCCCTCAGGCAGGCTCTGACCTGATGGTTACCATATTCATCCAGACCGGTATTATCTGTCTCCACCCAGTAAATCTCATCATTCCTGACGTGGAAGCGTAATGCGCACCGGCTGCCACAGTTAACAGAACATGCCCCCCAAACCACTTTGTCAGGACTTGCTGTTTGTCCGGCTGCCCTGACAGGTGGAATATTGGCAAATGGCATGAACACGTTACCTGCAATGGCAGCAAGACCGCACATTGTTGAATTCTTTAATAAAGTACGTCTTGATGCCTTTATCTTTTCCAGATATGAAGCCATTTATACTTCCCTCTTTCTAAAGTAATCAGTTACTTAAATTGAAATCCAAACACTGTATTCACGCCTAAAAAAGCTGAAAAATTGCACTTCATACTCCTTTTTGGGGTCAATATAATGATCAAAAGAAGTAGGTATTTTGACCTTGATCTATAAAAGGTCAATATAATGACTATTTGAGTCATTGTGATTGAGGTTCTGTAGCCTTTTCAGTAAGGAAGCAGCATTCAGGAAAAAATAGTGAAGTATGCTTAAGAGGTTGGCATGGATTGGTTTCAGCAGTCTTGCAGGTCTGCCTACAAGATGATTTTGGAGGAAAAGCGTATGATTTCGCTGGAAATGAGGACTGAAGGAAAATATAAATATAATGAACTTCGGGATACACTTTTTAAGCTAAGAATTAAATATGGTGTTATTAGTGTTAAAGATAAGGGTATTTTTCTGTATGAAGAAAATTATCAGGACTGGCTCTATTACCACCATAGATATGGTGTAGTAAAAAACAGGTTCCAGTAATTAATAAGGGTGCTGTTGCAGCACCCATAATAATATACTGGCGTCTATACTATAGTATGGTCATTGAATTTCTCTTTTTCTTTATTATCACTACGAACGAAAAAGTAAATCATAGCAAGGATAATAATCACAAATCCTATCCCGACAATCCAGTAACCTGGGCCAAATGGCCCTGGATTAAGAACCATATACACAAGCGAGCCAGCAGAACAGAGCATCACACCAGTGCGCAATATCCACTGAATAAATTTATTCTCGTCATCTCTTAAAAAATGGTGGGCTAGCAACATCACTACCATGATTGCTGGAAAAAGGATTAGGCTGACATCAAGATGTAGCATTCTGAAAGCAAATCCGTAGTCTCCCAGGGGGACATCTTTAGAGGAGTTGTAAAGATCGGCCCGGTACTCTTCCAGAAATCCCATGCCTGCAACAGTGATAACAATGCTGCTCCAGGTAATAAAAATACCACCGAGAGTATATTTAGCTGTCTTAGTTAGCGTATGTTCCGGCATTTTTTTACCGAACAAAATAGCACTGATAAGTAACATACCGCCCAGTAAGAAGAACGTACCAATAGTAAAGTCCCCTAGATCAATGCCAGCCACACTCTGACCCCGTGGAGCATAGAATCCCTTCTCAGTAAAAATATGAGGAATCTGCATACCAGAGCCACCAAAACCGGAAACAACCATGATTATAATGAGTAGAATCAGACCTGTTATGGCCATCCATTCCCCTGTGGATTTTGCAACTGCTGCAGAACCTGACAGATGGCGTCCATATTTCCAACTGATGACAGATAAAATAAGTCCAATTACTGCTACTACCATCATATCTGAATGCGATCTTAACAAATTATCCTGCCATTCTTGTAAGGAATAGCCTATCTTGCCAGCGTACCATCCCAGAATCCCCGGCCAGTCACCAAAGTCAAGGATAAATCCTGCCAGATCACCAATCAGGGCGGCAATAACAGCAGTGGCTGACGCCGATAAAACTAAATAATATGTAGCTGATCGTTTGAGATCCTCATTTTTAATCACTATTAAACCGTATGTCATCGTGATTAAAATAACATCAAGTGCAATAAATGCGAGGATTTGATACCAGAGAAAAATTTTAGTATATTCCATTGAGCGGTTAACCGCTCCACCTGTAACACCAATTATCACAGTGGCGACTGTGCAGAAGAATATAATTTTCTTGAATTTTTTATCAAGATTAAAAACCTGGCTGATAATCAGAGCTGTTATTCCTGCAAGACCAACAGTCATGCCATGAAAATACATCACCCTAGAGTAATCAACCGGGGTGGTTCTATCAACGAAGATAGAAAATGGATTGGATATAAACACACTGCCTATGGCATATACTACTAAGATAATTAATAACCATTTAATTACCTGTGGCCATGGATATTTTCCGAGTCCTATTTCAGAACTGGTGTTAGGAGGGTTAGTCATGATTTTTTCCTCTTAAAATGCGCACGCCGTAATGTTGCTTGTCTCTTAAAATCACTGGTTCGTGTACGTCCTGTCCGGGAGGGCTGACAGGGTTCCTGTTTGAAAACATGAAGGTTTCCTCTTGCCGGCATGCTGATGGCATTACATCTGCTGCCTGTATAAAAGACTTAGATATCAATAGCTAAATGTTTGCGTATCGTCAGAAAACGCCAGGTCATTATGATGACCATTATAGATATAAATATTGACCGATATCTAGTTTTACGTTCTCTGCTACTATTGCTTGATATGTTTTTTGTATAACTCAATGATAAATAAGAATATATTTTTACACACCAGAAAACATCTTCAGGATAGCCAGAAAAGCCACATGATTTGTTACTAACATATAGTTAACATCTTGACGTTCAATGCTTATGTCTTGGTTGATGTACATGTCATATCAAATAAAATAAACTTGCAGTTTTCCTCTAATTTTTCATGAAAAATAGAGTTATCATGCAAATAAGGTAATGTTTTCTTATTCATTTTGACCGGAACATTTTTAGGGAAATTGATAAAATAAATATTGTTGTCTGGCAGGTATTAAGAAACAGTTTTGTTCCACAGTTGCATCTTTTTTCAGGATGGCTTTGCAGAAACAAGGTTGATCAATACACCTGTCTAATTATCTTTTCTAAGTTTCTGACATTAATAGGAAATTATATGAAGGTTAATACAGTATGTGTTCATTCAGGTAACAATAATGACGATTTTTACGGTGCCCTGCATACTCCCATCTATCTGACGAGTAATTACCGGCTGCCTACCGATGGTACGCCAGTTGATTGGAGTGGTATTAATTCCAATATTTATGCCAGAAACCGTAATGTTAACCAGACTGCTCTGGAAGAAAAACTTAAGGCACTTGAAGAGGCTGAAGATTGTGCTACTTTTGCCAGTGGTGCTGCGGCCCTACACGCTGTTTTTGCTACCTTACTAAAAAAAGGAGATCATGTAATCTGTTCTCAGGTTTGTTACAGTTCCGTGAATATTCTTTTTCGGGAAATACTGCCTGAACAACTTGGTATTGAAGTAAGTATGATTGATACCACAGATGCTAAGAATGTAGGCAATCATATTAAATCTAATACCCGAATGATACATATTGAAACTCCCGGTAATCCTACTACAGGTATCAGTGACATTAGTGAAATTGCTAAGTTGGCATCTCTTAGTAATATTTTGTTATCTGTAGATGGTACATTCGCTTCCCCCCTGTATCAGAAACCACTGGCGTTAGGTGCAGACCTTGTCGTACATAGTATGACAAAATATATTAATGGCCATGGTGATGCTCTCGGAGGTTGCGTTTTAGGTAATAAGAAACTTATCGAGAAAATAAAGCTTACTGCAATGGTTAACTTTGGCGGGATCCTGAGTCCTTTCAACGCGTACTTAATTAATCGTGGGTTAGTAACATTACCGTTAAGGATGAAGCAACACTCAATTTCTGCACATAAAGTGGCCGTTCATTTATCAGCCCTTCCATGTATCAGGTTCGCTTATTATCCGGGGCTCGAATCACACCCTCAACATGCTGTTGCTACAAAGCAAATGGCGGACTATTCGGGTATGATTAGTTTTGCGTTGAAAGGGGATGAAAAAACCAACTATCTTTTCCTAAATGCTTTATCTCTTATTTCTCATGCTGTATCACTCGGCGACGGGGAAACACTGATAGTTTATAATGAAGTTACTTCAGAAAAAATTAAATATTATCCTCAAGAATTCCATAATGGTTTTTTCCGCCTCAGTATTGGTCTTGAGGATCCGGATGATATTATCGAAGATATTAATATGGCGCTAACAGGCGTTGGATTAATGTAAACCCCCGTTCGTGATAGTCTTATGGTAACGAATGCTATAGTGATTATCGCGGAATTACTTCATTGTGAAATGAAGTTTATTTTCCGTTTTTTTATTTTACCGGTATTTTGAATACCGGTTTTTTTTTACGGTAAAAGCTGATCTTACTCACCATATGTGATGTGATTATTGGCGGGGCAGGAATACCGAAAATCTACGCATTGAACTGGGTACAACTCGCATAACCAATGGGATGCATAAGTTCTTATTTATCAAAACGGAAATAATCATGTGGAGTATCTGCACTGTCTCCAAAAAAATTTATTACTTTTTAGGGGGGATGAATGCCTAAATGGTAATAACCCATTATCTTCATCTGACACCAGTCTTATCTCATTCAGCCTGAGGTTGAAGGTCGTGTTCATGCACTACCTGGCGCACCGTGAACATGTTTCAGTACAAGTGTGGTCGAGGTTTCAGCAACGCAAGGGAGCCCCTGTAACACCGCAGGGATAAATTCTGCCAGGGCTGCCATATTTTCTACCCACACACGTAACAGGTAGTCGCTATCTCCAGTAACAAGGAGACATTCAGTAATCTCACGATGATCTCTTGTTGCTTTAAGAAACTGTTCATGTCCTTCAGGGGCCTGATAAGAGAGTTTCACAGAAACCAGAACGCATATACCGAGCCCCATAGCTTCAGGATTAAGTCGGGTTGTGTAACCCTCAATGACACCGGCCTCTTCAAGTTGACGGATACGACGCCCACATGGTGTGGGCGATAGTCCTACATGCTCTGCAATCTCCGCTGTGGTCATCCTGGCATTTCTGGTGAGTACATTAAGAATTTTATGATCTATGCCATCGAGTTTAAAAACTGGAGTTTTCATGTTGATTAATGGTCTTTCTGGTTATTAACACTACACAGATTAACTATTTTGCAGCATTAAAGCATTCACTGCTAAGGTTAAGAAGTAAAAAAGTGAGTATCGTTATGCTTACCAGTATGTTCTTATTGGACTGACCCCACAACAGTAGACATATTCTGTCCTCACGACGAGGCCTGCTTGAAGGCTTCCGGGCTGACGCCGTCGAGGTTACTGTGATGCCGGGCCCAGTTGTAGAACACTTCAATGTAAACGAAGATATCCGCCCGGGCCAGATCCCGGATTTTGTAGATTATCTTCCTGATGCGTTCTTTTTTCAGTGAACTGAAGAACGATTCGGCCACCGTATTATCGTGGCAATTACCGCGACGACTCATACTACCCTCCAGTCTGTGTGATTTCAGGAACGACTGCCACTCATGGCTCGTGTACTGACTACCCTGGACGCCCTTCTAAGAGCAAGTAGTTATTTGAGTACTGTTGATTAATCGGTTTCGATTATGTAGATGCGTATAGACTTCACGTGAGATATAACGTTTAAGGCAACGCAGTGCTTCCATTTTCGAGTGTCCTTCACTTACCCTTTTTGCCACATACTCCTGTGTCCTCGTGTTCGTGCGTGATCGGCCAATGACAATAATATGCAAGGCACTATTGGCCGCACGAACACCACCACGGTTAAGTCTGTATCTCCTTTGTTTAACTGTTCAACCCAGAGGGCGAAGTGTGATCCTGTAAGTAAATGTTCAGGCTTTAAGGTTTTTGTAATGAATGATTTCATCGTAAATATTCCTATTTTTCAGTAAATCTGTATCTACTGTTATATTGCAGTCGATAAGGAACTTTATAAAAGATTGACTTGCGTATTTTATAATAGGTAATTCAGAGTGACCAAGACAAAATGTTACATGGCTGAGGTCTGTGATTTTCATGGCTACCGTAATGATTTCTTTAGTCTCGCTTTCATCGATAGATAATCTACATTGGTTGTCTATGTTAAAATCTATTCCTTGCTCATTCAGTTCAAACATCAGTTCTACACTGGTATGTGTTAAATGTTTAAAAATGACGGGTGAACGGTCCTTTAAATGAATAGAATAAGCTAACGCGAGATTGTACTGGCTTGATTGCAGAAAATCGAAAGCAGTCTGGCCATTATGATCTCTGTGATTTATATTACAGCCTGCCTCAATTAATAAAATATAAATATCAGCTAGCAAGGGGGTGAAAAGGAGTGTGCGCCCATTATTATCGAGAGAATGGATATCCAGACCTGACTCGATAAGTAGTGTCATTACTTCTGGAGTGACGGAAAAGTTCGGAAAGGCTAACTGTCCAGACTGATTTTTGTGATTGATATTAATTCCATTTCGAATAAGCATATTAATAATTTTTATATCATTAATATGGAATAGTGCATTTTCCGACCTGTTATCCAGGTGGTGAATGTTTATTCCTGCGTCAATCATGGCCTGCATAGCTTCAGCAGAGTGGCAATGGAATAATGCATTTTGTCCATGTTCGTTAAGTGTATTGATATCTACGCCCATTTTTAATAAACGAATAACATCTTTTTTTGATTTGGCGTTGAACAGACTATCATTGCTTATCTTATTTTTGTTTTTCATTATGTATCTCCTGTGGTTAATATACAAAATAACAATAATAAATGATTTCTTATTTTTCAAATTTATTTTGAATTATTTTATATGAAGGTGCAACATAGATTAAAAAGGAAGGTCATAAATATCAGAGGGAATAGTAAAATTCAAATCATATTGTAAGGCAGGTATGGAATTTTTTGTCAGGATAAATGAAGCATCAGTTCTAGCAGGCCTCCTTATAACAAATATATTGAGCTTTGTTGGGGGCATGTGGTATAGCTCCAATGCCTGTTTGTATAGTGAAAATATTGATAGGGAAGTTTTTAGTATCTGGCGGTTGTGTTTATTCGCTCTTTACTACAAATTGCTGTCAAGGATTGTGAAAAATAATGGATTAAAATAAACAATTTTTATTATTATTGGTTTTTATGTGGCGTAAAAATAAAGGTTAGTTTCTCTATTTATTCGCGCCATCCTGTAGTCGCTTATTAAATCAGGGCTTAAGTCTATTTAGCGGGTGCAAAAGTTTTCCTGTACCGCCTTCAACTGTGGTATTGTTTATTTCTGTCAGAGCATCAGGATGCCAATCACACAGCCTTTATTCTAACATAGCATGTAAAGGTGGGCGCTGACAGCTTTATCACGTTGTACAGCGCCGGTGTATAATGTATTTATGTAAGTACCATGGGTGGAGCAAATCTGCGTATGGGAAAATAATCCTCACAGCCTTCTTTTACAGGCAGTATGTTTTATATCCTGATTAATAAAGGTTTTGAGTTCTTTATTTTCCCTCAGTGCAAGATAGGCAAGGATTTCAGTACGTATGTCCTGTTCTTCAATATCATTAATGTTTACCTTAACATTGTTTCTTATAAACCATTTAATAATTTCCTTGTTTTTTAAACTGACAAGCGGGGTGTCATACCATGAACACAGAGTGACATGGCGGATATCAATGACTTTCTGTGCTTCAGTAATGAATTTTTTAATGTCTTTGTTAGGGTATTTTACTACGCACCGCTCATTAATTTTGTAATCAATATTCTGACTTTGCAATATTTTAATAAACTCAAGGCAGCCAAAAGTAAGACGATTAAAAGTTAATAGTCTGGATTTAATAAGGTTAATGAAAGGCGTAAGCACGCTGAGACACTGATCAAGTTGAGAGTTGCTGAATATCATGGTCTGTATGTATTCAAAGACGGTTTCCCCATTGTTATTAACCTGGTTTATATCACAGCCATTTTTGATTAAAATGTCCGTGATTGGTTTTTTATAAGGGTAAAAAATTAAACTGTTCCCATTTCGATCCTGTATGTCAGGATCAAGGCCCGCAGCGAAATAAACATCCAGTAAGTCAGCATCTATGCCGATAATGTTAATGGAATTATGACCATATATATCCCTTTGGTTAACATTGATACCTTTCTTAATCAGCAGACGCTTAACGTCAGCCTCACAGACGTAGAAAAGGGCATTTCTTCCATAGCTGTCAGTGTGGTTAATATCAATACCACTGTCGATGAGTTCTCTGGCTGAGCTTTCGTTGGTTGCAAAGAAAAGCGCATTTTTATCTTCAAGTTCAGGGTGGTTTATGCTGATACCATTTTTTACCAGTAACTGAACTGATTCAGCGTCACTGGTGTAGAAAAGCGCATTTCTGCCCAAGGTATCCGTATGGTTGATATCAATCTCGTGTTCAGCCAGCACGCTCAGGGTTTCAGGAGAGGGCGTATAGAAAAGTGCGTTTTTATTCAGTATGTCAGTCTGATTGATATTTATTCCGGAGCTAATCATTGCTTTCATAAGTTCCGGGTATCTGCAGCCGAACAAAGCATTCTGGTTCGAGGAATTGAGGGTATTTATATCTATCCCTGTCTTTAATAGTTTTTTGAGCTCTGCTGGTGATTTTATTTTAAAAAGGTTAAGGGTGTTATTGTTTTGTGATTTTTGGTTCATGTTATTTCTCCTTTATTATAATGTAAAATAACAATAATCAATGAATTTTTGTTTTTCAAATTTATTTTTAATTTTTTTAATTGACTAATGCAATGCCATTTTCTATGAATATAAGAGTTAATTATCGAGTTTTAGAATATAATAATAATAATAAAATAGTGTCTAAATCGACCACAGGTTGGTATTCTAATCGATTGTGATTTGGCATGCGTCTCAGATGTTAGTTTGAAGTCCGCAATAATGTCGGGGAAACTTTTATGGTGACTTTACACAGCATGCAGAAGAACGTGCACAGTATAAACGTATCAGTAGAATGAACAGCATTGCAGATAGGTAGCTCCGGCCTGCTTTTCTTTTCTGACCGAAGGGAAGAAAAGCAAGGGCAATCCGGAGAAGCAAGCGCAGCGGCTTCGTAGGGTTAGCCCTTGCTTTAGTTATAATAATAAAAAACGTAGTAACGGATATTCTTATGTAAATATATACAGCTTCGCTTGCATTGATTTTAAAGCTTCTCTTGCAGTTCAGGAGAAGCTCCGAAGGCATCGCTTCGGTAGCTTAAAGGAAGTTATATGAAAAGGCTGTTTAAATGCTTCGCTTGTATTGATTTTAAAGGCTTCTCTTGCAGCGCAGGTAGTGCTTCTAATATACATCTTCGATTATGCAAGTGAAACCCGGTAATACATTTCTTTAGCTCAAGATTATAATGGGCTATAACAGTGAATGGTAAATGTGTAGGTGTGAAATTATTATCGTGTATTGAATTTTTATTAGTTGTTTTTTTAAAGGCTGATTGTTTGTAAGTGAAAAATAAATTTTATTTTACAGGATTAGGATGAGTTATATTTTCATTTGATTATAAGTAACGGGGTGAATAGTATGGATTTTATTTTTTTTAAAAGTATAATGGCATTGCCAGATCTAACATTAATTATAGAAATAAATCACATCACAGACGTTGACATTATTTAAAAATGATTTATTAATAATGTATGTCATCAAGTGTTTTTGCTGATATGTATCCTGTATCCTGTATCCTGTATCCTGTATCCTGTATCCTGTATCCTGTATCCTGTATCCTGTATCCTGTATCCTGTATCCTGTATCCTGTATCCTGTATCCTGTATCCTGTATCCTGTATCCTGTATCCTGTATCCTGTATCCTGTATCCTGTATCCTGTATCCTGTATCCTGTATCCTGTATCCTGTATCCTGTATCCTGTACTATGTACAGTTTGTTATTTGCCCCATGTATGGGGATACTGGAAAGGCTACTGATTAGTAGCCTTTCGTCCCTTTAAGCAGCAAAAATTTTAAGCTGTTGCGCCTGGACATAATCTCCCCACCACTGCATGAGAGCTACTCGTTCGGTAATATATTCCGCACGATTATATGCAGCGATAATTTCGTCTTTTTTTGAGTGGGCAAGGGCCGCTTCAAGGGCATCTGTCCTGAACTTACCTGACTCTTCCGCTGCCGTTCTTGCAATAGATCGCATCCCGTGGGCAACAAGTTCACCTCCCAAGCCCATACGGATAATTGCTGCATTGGCTGTTTGTTCATGCATATGATTTAAGGGAGCCTTTATGCTGGGAAATACCCACTCGCGGTGCCCACTGATTGATTCCATAGACTTGAGTATCCGAAGAGATTCTTTGCTTAATGGGACCTTATGAGGTTTTTTCATCTTCATAAATTCAGCTGGGATGTTCCACATGCTGTTATCCATATCTATATCAGACCATCTTGCGCGGACAGCTTCACCAGGGCGAACCCATGTGAGAAGTTGCCATTCAATCAGTAGTCTTGTTTCTAAACGGACAGAAGCATTGTTCAGTGCTGCCAGAAAACGAGGGAGTTCAGAGGGGGGTAAGGCAGGCATATTCTGTTTTTTAGGCTTACTGAAACGTTGGCCTAGATTATCTGCGGGGTTAAATTCAATCAGCTCTTCTGTAGCCGCCCAACGGAAGATTTCATTCAACCTGGAAATTAGCCGCCGCAAAGTTTCCAGTACTCCCCGTTGTTCAATTGGATCAAGATGCTGTTTTAAGAGCTTGGGACGGATCTCATTGATTGGCACATTACCCAGACCGGGGAAAATATTTCGTTCAAGACTCCGCCAGATGTCTTCTGCATGGTCTTGTGAGATGCCAGAGGTCTTTACCTTCTCATCCAACCATTTTCTCGCCACGGCTTGTAATGTGTGTTCTGTGGCATTCTTTAATGCATTAACTTTATCGTTGTTATGGACTTGAGGGTCCGTGCCATTCGCAAGCAAGGAGAGGTATTCATCACGTAAGGCTCTTGCTCTTGCCAGGGTAAGGTGAGGGTAGGTCCCAAGGCTCATCTTGGTTCTTTTCTTGCTCACTGGCACTGAATACCTGAAATACCAATTCTTTTTCCCACCTGTTGAGAGGGGAGAGATTCGTAGAATCAAGCCATCCCCGTCAAACAAGTTGATTTCTTTGTCTGCTGGCTTGGTGTTTTTGATTTCAGTGTCGGTGAGTTTCTTCGCGATCTTTGCCATTTTGGGACCCTCGATTTTTGGACCCTTTGTCTTGGGTCCCATTTAGGGTGCCATAACTCGTGGTTCTCAGCAATTCTCACTAGACGACAATGGACGTAAAAAAGCCCGCAGAGCTTGTGCTGTGCGGGCTTAGTAGACTTTACTGAACTTGGGTACATCAATATTTGGTGGAGCTGGCGGGAGTTGAACCCGCGTCCGAAATTCCTACATCCTCGGTACTACATGCTTAGTCAGTCTTTACATTCGCCTGGCACCTGCGGACAGACACGCCACTACCAGACTAGCCTGATTAGTTTTAACGCTTCAACCCCAGGCAGGGCATCCACGCGATCTCTTTTGGGTTTGACCTCTCTTTGCTCCCCGTCTTAAGAGCGGAAGCTAGGGAGAGAGGGCTCAGAGCAGGTTATTAAGCTGCTAAAGCGTAGTTTTCGTCGTTTGCGACTATTTTTTTGCGGCTTTTTACGAGGCCAACCGCCCCTCGGCATGCACCTTGGGTTTCGCGAATCCCGTCGAATCCAGAATCAGCCCCAATGTGTTAGAGCAAGTATAACAGACTTGTGACACGCGTGACCAGCCCCCACAACCCCTTAACCGCAAGGATTTACCGCTCGCGCAGTGCTTCTTTTGCACGATTAAATGGTTTGATTAAATAGTCGACGATGGTTTTTTCACCTGTTTTTATATCCACAGTAGCAATCATGCCCGGTACGATAGAAAAATGGCGTCCCAGCTTGTTCTGCAAAAAGTCCTGATGGGTTCGTATGAAAACGCGATAGTAAAAGATCTCCGGCTTCACTTTGTCCTGAATGGTATCTGGGGAGATGGTTTCGACCACGCCCTCCAGCCCTCCGTAAATGGCGTAGTCATAGGCAGTAATCTTTACCAGTGCCCGCTGTCCGGGGTGGATAAACGCGATATCGCGCGGTGACAGGCGGGTTTCAATCAGCAAATGATCGTCTACCGGGACAATCTCCATCATTTCGCCGTTAGGAGGGATAACGCCGCCAATCGTGGTGACCTGGATGTTTTTTACGATACCGCGCATCGGGGCGCGAACGGTCAGGCGGGTGACGGAATCTTCGCGACCTTTTAAGATGGCCGCCAGCATATCTACCTCGGCGTTGGCCTTCGACAGCGCTTCACGCGCCTGCACGTAATATTGCGAGCGCAGATCGGTGATTTTTAATCCCAGATCGCTTTTTTGGCGTTGCAGGCGCAGCACTTCCACATGGCTGGCGGCACCACTCTTCTCCAGCCGTTGGGTAATGGCCAGTTCTTTATTTACCGAGACCAGCGCATCCTGCAGTTCCGCCATAGAATCAGCAACCTGCGCGCGACGGCTTTTATACAGCCGCGTTTCAGAGGCGATAAGAT
Source organism: Citrobacter sp. C6_1 (assembly GCF_014596835.2). Lineage (NCBI taxonomy): Bacteria > Pseudomonadati > Pseudomonadota > Gammaproteobacteria > Enterobacterales > Enterobacteriaceae > Citrobacter > Citrobacter sp. C6_1. Next base: position 1,156,533 of record NZ_CP115031.1, read on the forward strand.
CCGGCCAGGCTTGCAGCGAGCTGGGGAACGTTAGCTGCAAATCGTTGACTTCGGCATTCAGTCTGGCGCTTGACGCTAAAGATGCACGGTATCGGGCGGCGCTTTCCCCAACGTTGGATTCAGAACGCGTTGGGTCGAGGCGGGCGACAATCTGGTTGGCCTGAACTTTATCACCTTCGTGCACGCTGAGTTCGGCGAGGATCCCTCCGTCAAGCGACTGCAATACCTGTTCGCGAGAGCTGGGGATGACTTTCCCACTGCCGGTAGAGACTTCATCCAGCTTGCCGAAATACGCCCAGATCCCCAGGACAGCAAACAGCAGTGTGCTGAGCAGAATAATGCGACTGGCGCCGGAAAAACGGTGTTCCTGGCGGATATCGAGGTCGTCCATGGCGGCGTCATGCGGATTGGTTTTCATTTTTCCACTCCCGACCGTGAGTCTGTGCAGGTGCCCGATTTGCATTTAGCGCCTGCGCTTTTGGGGCATCCATGACCAGTTGACCTTCTTTGAGCACCACCACGCGCTCGACCAGCTCCAGAACCGGAACGCGATGCGTGGCGACAACCAGTGTGCGGTTGCCCAGCCACTGGTTTAACCGTTGTATAAATTCCCGTTCGGTGTGTTCATCCAACGCGGCACTGGGTTCGTCGAGCAGTACGATATTGGGCGATCGCAGTAACATTCTTGCGAGCAGAATTGACTGACGCTGCCCGCCGGAAAGTCCATTACCGCCTTCCATAATGGGGTGCGCCAACCCTTTGGCGAGCTGTTTGACGAATGCTGACGCGCCACTGACCTCCAGCGCGTCGAATATCTGCGTGTCGCTGGCATGCGGTGCGCCGAGTGTCAGGTTCTCGCGTAACGTACCGAAAAAAAGCCGTGCGTTCTGGCTGAGAAAGCCGATATTACGGCGTAAATCAGCCATATCGATTTGCGCCAGGCTCAGGTTATCGAGTCGGACATCTCCCTGAATAATCTCCACGCCGCCCGCCATAGCCTGTAGCAGGGTTGATTTACCCGCGCCATTACGCCCGAGAATAGCAATCCGCTCTCCGGGCATCACTTCCAGACGCGAGATGCGTAACGGTACGCGCTGGTCGTCACTGTGGTAGCGAAAGTGCGCATTTTCAAACAGATAGTGGCCACGGAAGATCTCCTGGTGTACCCGGTCTTCATCGTGCTGCGTCTCGGTGGGAAGTTGCATAATGCTGTCCAGCCCCATTTTGGCCGCTTTGACCTGCTGCCAGCGAGCCAGCACACCACACAGGTTAGCCATTGGGGCAATCATTCTGGAACCGAGCATCGATGCCGCCACCACGGCCCCGGTGGTCATCGTGCCTTCAATAACCATCGGCGCGCCGAACATAATGATGGCGGCGTAGACCAGGCTTTGCACTGACATGCCCCAACCAATTAGCCCTTGAGTCAGCCTGCGCGTGCGCAGCCCTGACTCGCCAGTAATACGGATGTAGCTGTTCCACTGCTGTAAAAAGCGGTTTTCCGCCTGCATCAGCTTGATGTCTTCCAGCCCCTGAACGCTTTCGACCAGCACCGCGTTGCGCAGAGTGGATTCATGCGTGGCCTGGTTAGCAAGTACCGCTAGCTTCTTCTGTAACAGCAAGCCAGGCAGGATCATCAGCAGGGCGGCGACGGGGGCTATCCACGCCAATGGCGGGGCAATACAGGCCAGCACCACGATAAACAGAAAGAAAAACGGCAGGTCGACGATGGTCGACATGGTTGAGGATGTGATCATCTCCCGGATTTGCTCCAGCTCGCGGAGTTGGGAAATAAAACTCCCCGTTGAGCGGGGGACGGCGCTGTTGCGCAGCCGCAATGCGTGGCTAAACACGCGATCGGAAATGCGCATATCGGCGCGTTTGCCGAGCAGATCCATAATGTGGGTACGCGCTTCGCGAAGCAAAAAGCCAAACAATACCGCGACCAGGACGCCGGTCGAGAGAACATAGAGTGTCGGATACGACTGGGCGGGGATCACCCGGTCGTAAACCTGCATCGAAAAAATAATCCCGGCAAGCGACAGGACATTAATCAGAAAGGCGGCAATCATGACGGGCAGGTAAGGGCGGATATCTTGTAAAACCAGCTCGCGTATCCAGTCGGGTCTAAAGCGCGAAATATAGCGATCAACCCGACTGTCTTTTAACGCCGATAACGGGCGCAGTGCGGTGATAGTATGGATTTCTGGCAGAAGCTCAGCCACCGCCAGCCGGTTGCGTTGTCCCTCGTCGGTAATAATAAAGACATCCAGTGCGTCTTCACCGTTGAAATGTTCTAACACCATGATTTGGCCGTCGTGCAGTTCCGCCACCACCGGCAAACGCCATTGGTTAAGTACCTGCTTTGCGGTATCCAGCGTATGAAAGGAAAGTCCCGCCTGGCGTGCTAATTGCGTCAAAGCAAGGGTTCTGTTTTTCCCCTCGAACCATGGGGCGTTAGCCTGAATAGCACCAGGCGAGCAAGTGAGGCGATAGTGACCGGCAATGTGGGTAACTGCCTGTGCCCACTGCCTCAGGGCGGGTTCGCCAATAGCATCTTCAATAACCGGCTCGACGTCGCTCATAGCTGGATCTCCACCGATTGAATACTGCGGTTATTTAAGGCGAACGCCTGGCGCAACGCTCCGGTGTTGTAGAGGCAGTTCAGTTGTAACTGGCGAAGCTGGCTTTGGGTCTGAAGTTCGGCAAAACGGGCCTGGTACACCTCCTGTTCGGCGTTAAGAACATCAAGTAATGGGCGTGAGCCGAGATCCAGATACTGCTGTTGATACAGTTCACGAGTGCGTTCGCTCAGCCGCTGCTGGCGGCGCAGGATCTGCAGGGCAGTCGCGAGACTCATCGCCTGACTGCGGGATTCCAGTAATTTCTGTCGTACTTCGAGTCGAGTGCGCTGAATAGAGTACTGTGCGGACTCTACCGCGTGGCTGGCGGCGTTGCGTCGGGCGGTGAGACCGCCGCCCTGATACAGCGGCATTTCGACTTTTACCCACGCTGAGTACTGCGTTTTGTCGAGCACCTCATGACTGGGGTATTTGTCGTTGAGATAGTGTTGAACCGATGGCTCCAGAGAGATGGTTGGCGTCATCTGTGCGTTGGCGTAATCCAGGTTGGCCTGCGCGACGTTCGCCTGCGCCCATGCCGCCAGCACCGCGGGAACTAACTTATCCTCCGGTTTTACCACATCGCAACTGCTATCCAGTTTTACCGGAAACTCATTGCTGATGCCGTTAAGCGAGTTCCAGCCGAGATAGCTCATCAATGTCGCTTTGCTACTGTCGAGATTGGCCTGATATTGCGCCAGCTGTGAACGAGCAGACTCAATACGCGCATCGGTTTGCACTACGTCTGACAGCGAGGTCGCCCCTTCATCATTACGTTCTCTGGTCAGCCGACCAATACCGTTTAGCGCGACCAGTTGCTCTTCGGCGGCATCCACCATCTGTTGCCATGTCTGAACCTGGACGATGGCATTGGCGGTGGCGTGGGCGACAGTATCGATGCTGAGTAATACGTTTGCCTGTTGCTGCGCCGAGCCGGCAGTTTCGGCGCGCACCTGGCTGGCGACTTTGCCGAAGTCATACAGCATTTGTGACACCGAAATGACCAGTGCAGGGCTGAAGCCATGGTCAGTGTAGGTATTGCTGTAGCCGTTGTTCATTCCGGCTGTAACTTGCGGATAATATTTCGCTTTCGCCACGTCTATCTGCTCATTTTGCGAGAGCAGTTTGCCAATGGATTCACGAATAGAAGGATGCCAGCTCACGGCGCGGCTCACCGCGTCGTTAAGCGTCAGGCTTCCGGGAGCGGCAACGCTCAACGGTAGATCGGCCACAGAACCATCCAGAGAGGGAAGCATCTGACTGGCTGCCAGCCCTTCCGGCGTAATAACTTGCGGTTCATCTTCGGCATTCGCACGAACGGAACAAAACGTTAATGCCAGCATTACAGCGACAGGGGCGACATTTCTCATAGTTTATCCCTTGCAAAATAGGGCCGTGACGACTGTTATTGCCCCGGACGTCATGGCATCCGGGGCTGTTGTTATATCGTTATAGCGGTATGGCGTTCGTTTCAGGTCACAATGTGATTTTGTTGCACCAGCTCATCGAGCGTGGTGTGGACGTTCTCCAGTGTTACGAGGTTAGTGGTGTGGTACGTGCTGCCTGTACCGTCGCGATCAATGGAAACGATGGTGTTGTTACCGCTGGTGGTCACTGTGAGGTAGTTGCCGAGCGTGGCGTTTTGTCCGTTCCAGCCTACCAGCAGGTCGCCGATGTCGATTTTGTCGCCCTGAGCCAGTGAAAAGTTGGTCCAGTTGTCCGCTGTCCCGTTACCGCCGGTAGCGTCGTTGGCATTGAGCAGGTGATAAATCAGCGTATCGCCGTAGACCGATCCGGTGATCACGTCATGCTGTGCGGTGCTTGCCATCTGCGGATTCATATTGATGGTCAGCGTCGCGGTGTCCGTATGCCCGTTTTGGTCGTTAAGCGTGTAGGTGAATGTCTCTTTGCTGGTCATCGATGCCACGGTTGTACCCGGTTTCAGCGTATAGATGTATGAGCCATCCAGATTCATGGTCAGTGAACCATAATGACCCTGGATTGTTGTGCTACTGATGCTGCCGGTCGGATTGAGTGTGGCGGTACTGCCGTTAAAGCCGGTGATAGTGAGCTGGGTATGGACGGTTGAGAGCTGATCGTGCGTGCCAGCGGCATCACTGCCATCAAAAATATTGCCATTCATCGTCGTGGTGTTAACGTCCCAGGTATTGAGGTGCCATGTCGTGCCCGTGACGTTCGGCGTAATGCTGACGTTGCCAACGGCCAGTCCCCCCATCGTTCCTGTGAAACTGATGCTGTAATGACCAGCGGCTAGCTCGGCATTACCCAGCGAGACGGCAATTGAACTGCCTAACAGGCTGATAGAGCTGGCGGGTACAGAGCCTGAAAGCGAGAATCCGTCAGGACCGGTGATTGTCCAGGTTACGCCCAGCGTACCGACGGTGATAAGTGTGCCGATGCTGAAGTTGAGCGTGGCGCCTTTCAGTACGTCATTTGTTGCGATATCAAACGAACCTGAACCAGTTGCTTTGCTCCCCAGCGTCGGAATCGTCGCTGTGCCCAGCGCGCCGCTTCCGTATGCCGCAGAGTCCTGAACGGTACTTACCGCCATCATGCTGCTGACGTCATTTACTGCGTCCAGCGCCTGCGGGGTCGCCGTAATGTTCAGCGAGGCGCTTCCTGTATCGCCATTGGGGGCTTTGACCGTATAGACGAAACTGTCCGGTGTGCTGATACCGTCTGCGCCCAGTCCGCTTTTCAGGGTGTAGGTATAGTTCCCCTTCGCATCAATAGTCAGGGTGCCGTATTGTCCGTTAATACTGGTGGTGCCCGTCCCGTTAATCGCAACACCATTCACTTCGGTGATGACGCTGTTTATCGGAGCCGAGTCATTGACCAGAATATTACCGTTGGTTACCGCGCTCAGGCTGTCGACGGCGTAGGTGTGATCGGCCTGAATATTCAGGGTATAGCTGGTCAGCAGCGTCAGGCCGCCGGAAGCGTTTAGTAGGAACAGATAGTCACCGCCCGGCAGCGTAATGGTATACGCCGGTGAATTGCCGCTCAGTAGGGCGGTTACCCAGTTCGGCTGTACCCGGTACTGCTCATACTGCTGAATAGACTCGTTGAAGCGGTAGACATAGAGATCAAAGCCGCCCAGCGTTACGCCAAGTACGCTGGCCTGAACCGTTATCGTTCGGGTCGCGCCGTCATCAACGTTGAATTTAATCGGGTTGGTCAAACCGTTGACCAGGCTGACATCCAGCAATTGTCCCAAACCAACACTGGCGAGCGTGAAGCCGGTTTGTTGTGATGGATGGTTGTCGACTGCGATGGCCTGCGTCCCGTAAGTCAGCGCAGCCACATCGTCTGCTGCCGTTACCGTGCTGGTGGTTGGGGCCTGACCCAGCGTGACCACCAGTTTTGCCGAGGAATGATCGCTACCATGCGTCAGCGTGTAAGTGAAACTTTCGGAACGGCCATACACTGAGATTGACGTATTGGTCAGGGTATAGGTGTAGCTACCATTCTGATTGATATGCAGAATGCCGTATTTCCCCTGCACATCAATGCCGCCCGCCGGGACGTTCACGACGTTGCCGTTACCGTCAGTGATAGTGGTGACCAGCGTGCCGGAAGGGGCGTTATCTTGACCGTGAGTTGGATCGGTATCGGTGATGATGTTACCGGATTCTGTGGTTCCCCCGGTGATGGTTCCGCCGTTGGTTTTCACCACGGCAACGTCCAGGCTGGTGTAAGCGCCGGTCGCCAGCAGGTTAGTGTTGAAGCTAACCACGCGATAATCCCCACCTGTCAGCCCATCATAATTGAGCGTCACTCCAGAGGCTCCGATGGTTAGCAAACTGGCAAAATTGGGTTTCGAGGTATCGACCACGGTTATCCAGGTGTTGAGCAAGGTGTCATAGCGCTGGATAACAATCTCCATTGAGCTTAATAGTGACAGCACAATGCCGGTCGCCGCGGCGTTGATGGTGATGGAGCCACTACCGCCAGACTGGATGCTGAAATTAACACTTGCTGTGTTGTTACCCAGCACGTTGGCGACATTACCCAGTGCGTTCACCAGCAGGAAACCGTAATCGCTTTGATGCTCAGTGCTGATTGTCACGTCAGTCTGTAGCGGCAAACGGGTGACATTATCTTCTGCCAGCAGGGGGAGTACCGGCGCGATGATGCTGGCAGGCGATGACGTGTTGCCTGCCGCGTCGGTTGCCGTTGCAGATAACGACTGACCTTCAATCTGGCGTACAGGCAAGGTGGCACTGTAGACCCCACTGCTGTTGGCGACCGCTGTCACGCTGCTGCCACCAGGCAGGGATATCGTAACCGTACTGCCGGCTTCGGCGATGCCGCTCACTGTTCCGCCATCGGCGCTGATCAAAATCGTAGGGGGTGGCGGTGGCGTGGTATCCACAATGACGCTGAACGAGCCAGACAAAACGCTCGAGCCGTTGGCATTTGTGGCGTTGGCGGTAAACGCGTGGTTGCCTTCGCTCAGGGCGCTGCCTGGCGTAAAACTCCAGATCCCATTCCCGTCAGCGGTTGTGCTACCCATCAACGTGCCGTTGTTATACAGGTTGATAACGGCGTTTGCCTGCGCAGTTCCGCTCAGTGTTGGGCGGGTATCATTCGTGGTTTTCCCGGCGGTGACCAGACCCGTGATGGTGCCGACATCATCGAATACGCTGGAGATCACTGGTGCGGGAGGAACACCGGTAAATGGGGCCAGCACGTTTCCTGTGATGCCGGTATTGCCAGCGGCATCCTGTGCGCTGACCAGCAGCGTTTGCCCACTAATTTGCGGTGGATTCAGGGTAAAGGTGAAGTTACCGGAAGCATTCGCTGTTGTGGTGCCGAGTACCGTTCCGCTACCGGAGGTGATAATGACCGTGCTGTTCGCTTCGGCCACGCCGGTTAACGCCGTTCCATTGGCATTGACCGCCAGCCCGGTTGGAACACCGGGGGCGATGGTATCGACCACAATGGCTGCTGCAGACGATAATCCACTGGTATTCCCCGCTGCATCTGTCGCCGTGATGGTAAAAGAATGTGCCCCTTGAGCCAGAGCAGAGGACGGCGTGTAACTCCAGTTGCCGGTGCTGTCAGCCGTTACGCTGATGACAAAACTGCCATTATCATAAATATCGACTCGCGCGTTGGCCTCTGTGGATCCGTTCAGGGTTGGGCGTGAGTCATTGGTGGGCTGGTTGCTGCCAATCGCACCGGTGTTGGGGCCAACATCATCAATAATGCTACTTATTGAAGGCTGTGCCGGAGCAGCGGTGTCCACCACCACGGTAAAACCTGTTGTTGCGCCGCTGGTATTACCTGCCGCATCGGTAGCGGTCACAGTGAAGGTATGGGATCCGATCGCGAGCGGCGTGGTCGGGGTAAATGTCCAGCTATTATTGCTTTGCACCAGCGCAGTACCAAGCAGAGTGTTCCCGTCATAGATACTGACAGTGCTACCGGCTTCGGCGGTACCGTTGAGCGTTGGGCGGGCATCGTTGGTTAGCTGCCCATTGTTCAGCGCTGCATTGAAAACTCCCCCTGCGATGTCATCTATGACCGAGATCAGTTGTGGGATTGGCGGTGGGTTCGTATCGACATTAATAATAAATCCGCTTGAGGTGGCACCGATATTGCCTGCGGCGTCTGTGGCGATGGCAGTGAATGTATGTTGACCGTTGCTCAGTGTGGGTGGCAGATATTCCCACGTCCCATCTATTGTGGCTGTTACCGTCCCCAGTAGCGTGCCGTTATCGTAAATCGCGACCCGGGCATTCGCTTCCGTTGAGCCACTGAGCAGCGGACGGGTGTCATTGGTCCAGGCTCCACTGGACAGAGTCCCGGTGCCGGGCTGTACATCATCGACGGCCTGGATAATGGTGGGGGCAAGCGGGGCAACGGTATCCACAATGATGTTAAATGTGGCGGATGGTTGACTGACGTTTCCGGCTGCGTCCGTGGCGGTCACCGTGAGCGCATGGTTACCATTTCCAAGTCCGCCTGTTGGCGTGAAGTTCCAGGCTCCATTGGCGTCTACCGGAGCGGTACCGAGATAGGTGCCATTGTCATAAATTATGATCGTGGAATTGGCTTCTGCCCTACCACTGAGCGTGGGTTGCGCATCATTTGTGGTCTGGCCGTTGTTCAGACTGCCCGTCAGCGGGCCGATATCATCTGCGACCTGAGAAATGATGGGTATACCCGGCGATACCGTATCAACGATGAGCCCAAAGCCGTTCGACGCAAGGCTGGTGTTACCTGCACTGTCGGTCGCGGTGACGGTCAATGTATGCGGGCCGTTGCTCAGTGCATCCGTTGGGGTAAAGTTCCAGATACCTCCCGCACCCACGGTGGTGGTGCCAATGGGTTGACCATCGCTCAGAACAGTAATGGTCGCTCCCACTTCGCCCGTGCCGCTCAGTGCCGGGCGTGTTTCGTTTGTCGTCTGCCCATTGGATATCGCGCCTGTTGTGGGAGCCGTATTGTCCAGCACCGTGCTAATGATGGGGGGCTGCGGGGCGATGGAATCCAGTTCGAGGGTAAAGGATGAAGATACCCCACCCATATTGCCCGCCTGGTCGGTGGCAACGGCGGTAAAGATGTGTTGCCCCTGAGTCAGTGGGGCATCTGGCGTGAAGCTCCAGTTGCCGGATTCATCAACCTGGGTTGTACCAATATCAACGCCTTTATCGCGGATGGTGATAGATGCGCCGATCTCTCCTTTGCCGTTCAGCGTGGGTTGTGCATCGTTAGTCAATTGTCCGTTAGTCAGCGATGTGTTGCCGGGTTGATCGTCAATCACCGAGGTAATGCTCGGCGCCGCGGGCGGCAGCGTATCAACTACCAGAACGAAAGGTGGGCTTGCCGGGCTGATATTGCCAGCACCGTCCATGATGGTTGCGGTTAACGAATGATTGCCTTCACTAAGTGCTGGAGTTGGCGTAAAGCTCCAGTTGCCGTTTTCATCACTGGTGGTTGTGCCAATTACTGCGCCATTATCGCTAATGGTAACCACTGAATCGGCCTCGGTGACACCAGCAAGCGTTGGGGTGTTGTCGTTGGTTAGCTGTCCGGATGTAAGGGACTGCGGGGTACCGACGTCGTCCGTTACCGTCACAATAGAGGGCGCGCCTGGGATTAACGTATCGACAATAATCCGGAAGCTGTTGGAGGGATCGCCCTGGTTGCCAGCCGCATCCGTTGCGCGTGCGGTAAAGATATGCTCGCCTTCTCCCAACCCATTTGTCGGGGTATAGCTCCAGTATCCGCTGCCACTCACGGTTGTTGTGCCAATCGCGATACCTTTATCGTAAAGGGTGATAGTCGCACCCACTTCGCCGGTTCCATTGAAGGTCGGGCGTGCATCGTTGGTAATTTGTCCGGTATCTAACGATCCTGTGCCCGGTAATAGGTCGTCAATCACGCTGATGATCGCGGGTGCTGGTGGGGCGCTAGTATCGATAGTAATGGCGTAATTGGGCGACAACCCACTGGGTTCTGTGTTTACAGTTTGCGATACGGTGAAATTGTAGGTCGTGCCGTTTGTCAGCGGGGTGAATAATGGATAGCTCCATGCGCCGGAGACTGCATCGGCGGTGACCGTACCGATTACATTCCCATCCTGATAAATTTTAACCGTTGCTCCTGCCGTGGCGGTTCCTTGTAACAGCGGTAAGGTGTCATTGGTGGTTTTACCGTTGCCAATCACTCCTGTAACGGGCGAGACATCATCAATGATTTCGAGAGTTGGCGGATGCGGAATGCTGGAAGTAGCCGCGTTAAACGGCGTAGAGTCGCTGCTATTGCCCGCCTGATCCAGGGCGATTGCATTCAGATTCTGCCCCGTAGTTTGTGCGGGTGAAATCGAGACGGTGTAGACACCTGTAACGCTATTCGCAATACCCTGACCCAGTACCGTGGTACCATTTCTGATGATGACGGTGCTGCCGGGCTCGGCTGTCCCGCTCACCAGCGTGCCGTTCGGGTCAACATTGGTGACGATTGGCGCGGCGGGAGGCTGCGTATCGAGTATCAACATTACAGGGTTTCCTGCCGCCAGGGAATTGCCCGCGGCATCCCTGGCGCCGAACGTCAGCGTGTGCGGGCCATCTCCCGTCAGCGTAATCTCAATACTCCAGCTACCATTCGCCGCAACGAGGGTTTCGGCAATAGGATTGCCACCATCGAAAATGACGACCGTACTGCCCGGCGCACCGGTTCCGCTGATTGTTGGGGTGGTATCATCCGTAACGCTACCGTTGGTCAATGAACCGATAATGACGCCAGCGTCATCTTCAATATCCGTAACCTGCGGTAAGGTCAGCACGGTGCTGCTAACCGTAAACGCGACGCTGTTTGATGGGGCACTGGCGTTCCCCGCCGCATCGGTTGCAATGGCTGTTAGCGTATAACTTCCGTTTGCCAGTGCCGTCCCTGGAGTAATACTCCAGGTGGTGCCAACCACCGTTGTGGTACCGATAATCGTACTGCCGTTGTACAGCGTGATCGTGTCGCCGTCAGTGCCGGTTCCGTGAATAGTTGGCGTCGTATCATCTGTTATTGCGCCAGGCGCAAGATCGCCCTGGAAACCACCGACATTATCATTGACGACAAGAATAACAGGGGGGACAGAGGGCGTTGTATCGATCTCCAGGAGGATGGCATTTGATGGCGGGCTGACGTTGCCAGCAGGATCGGTCGCCGTAATGGTCACCTGATAAACATCCTGGGGAAGTGGCACTGATGGTGTAAAGCTCCAGCTACCGTCTGCCCCAACCGTCGCGGTACCCTGCGACGAAGAGTTGCCATTAAGATAGAGGGTAATGAGATCGCCGACACTCCCCGTGCCGCTGAACGTTGGCGTGGTGTCGTTAGTCATGCCGTTTGTCACGACCCCGGTTATCGGATTGACGTCGTCCGTAATGGTGGGGGGGAGCGGTTGCGTTGGCGGCAGATTATCCACCGTCAACGTAAAGCCCGCCGATGGGATCCCTGTGTTGCCCGCAGCGTCGGTCGCCGTGGCGGTGAATTTATGCGGCCCATCGGCAAGTGAGGTCGGGGTAAATGTCCAGGTGCCGTCTGGCTGTACGGTAGTGATGCCGGCGAGGCCGCCATTCTCATAAATCGTAATTGTCGCACCCGGTTCACCTGTTCCGGATAGTTTAGGGTTGTCGCTTTTCGTGCTGCCGCCATTACTCAGTGCTTTAGTTTCAATGCCAATAAGTCCTTCCGCAGAGGTGATGATCGGGGCCGCGGGGGGCGTTGTGTCGACAGTCAGCATGAAACTTCCGGCGGTACTGGCGTTACCCGCCGCATCTGTCGCGATAGCTGACAATGTGTGCGAACCTTCACTAAGTGGCTGGGCGACCGGGAAACTCCAGCTTCCTCCGGCCACAACGGTGGTCGTTCCAATCGGTGTGGCACCATCGTAGATAGTGATGGTGGAGCCAACTTCTCCGGTCCCCTTCAGTGACGGCAGGTTATCGTTTGAGCTTCTACCAGAAGGCAAGTCAACGGGCGCATTGCCGATGTCATCTGTGGCGGCTGAAATGACAGGAGTCGCTGGAGGCTGGGTGTCAACGGTAATGGTGACCGCGACGGGGGAGGTGACGACGTTACCGGCGGCATCCGTTGCGGATACTGTAAAATGATGGTCGCGATCGGCGAGCTGCTTGTTGTCCGGGACGGTATAGCTCCAGGTACCTGACTTGTCGATGAGCATCACCGTTATCAGCAAACCGTTATCATACAGGTTCACCAGCGAGCCTGGCTCGCCGGTCCCGGAGAGGGTCGGCGTGTTGTCGTTGGTTATCCAGTTGTTATTCGCGATGTTACCCGTGATGGTTCCTACGTCATCGTTAATCAGAGTAATGACCGGGACGGTCGGCGCGACGCTATCGACAATGATTTTCCAGTTGGCGGCGCTACTGGTGTTGTTGGCGGCATCGGTTGCCGTAACCGTAAATACGTGTGCGCCCTGGCTCAGCGCGGTGGTCGGCGTGTAGTCCCAGTTACCATTGATATCGGCGGTAACGGTGGTAAGCAGGGTGCCATTATCATAAATTTTTACCTGCGAGCCCGCTTCGGCGGTGCCTTTAATTTCCGGTTTATCGTCGTTTGTCAGCGTGTTGTTATCAATTTTTCCGATGACGTCGGGAACATCGTCTAAGACGGCAATAATAATCGGTTGGTCTGGTGCGGTAATATCCGGAGCCAGCGCGGAAGCGGGCAGACTTTCGTTGCCTGCGCTGTCCGTTGCAGTCACTTTTACCGTTTCACCCTTGTTTTGTGACGGGGTGATCGACACGGCAAAGTGGCCACCGCTGTCTGCCTGACCCACGCCAATCGTATTCCCGTTGCCGTCTTTTACGGTGATAGTGCTGCCGATTTCAGCATGTCCACTGACTGAACCACCATCCCCGGCGACAATCACCCCTGTTGGTGCGTCAGGTGCGGTGCTGTCTGGCGCGGTGACTGCTGTGTTATCGCTGGTATTACCTGCTGCATCCGTTGCGTTGGCGACAAGATGTTCGCCGTTCGTTTGTGGCGGAACCAGTGTGGCGGTGAAATCTCCGTCTGCATCAGCGGTGGTCGTGCCAATGATAGTGCCACCAGGATTGAGAATATGTACGGTACTGTTGGGCTCTGCCATGCCGGAAACCTGATCGCCCGCGTTATTGATTGTCAGGTTTGTGGGCGGTTGCGGGGCGGTGATATCGGGAGCGAGTGCTGTTTCTGGCAAACTCGGGTTTCCTGCTGGATCGGTAGCGATAGCGGTTATGGTTTCGCCATTGGTTTGTGGTGGGTTTATGGTGATGGTAAACGAGCCATCTGGCCCGGTAACACCACTGCCGATTAAATGATTATTATTGTCGGTTATAGTCACGGTACTGCCGGGTTCAGCCGTACCAGTGACGACAGCGCCATCGGCAGATACATTCAGATCGTCTGGTGATAACGGCGGCTGAGTATCGATATTGATATTGAATACCGTCGATATTCCCCCCGTACCCAGGTGGTTGGTTGCCGTAGCGGTGAAAGCGTATGAGTCATCCCGCAAGTTTGTGCTGGAGGTCCAGTCCCAACTACCGTTGCTGTCGGCGACAATGCTGTCGACATATACCCCGTAATTGTAAATTTTAACCGTACTGTGAGCGTCAGCTGTCCCGGAAAGCGTTGGGGTCGCATCATTAGTGGACTGATTGTTGGTCAATGACCCAACGGAGGGCGCGACATCATCTATAACGCTGACAATCACGGGTACGCCTGGAAAACCGGAATCTGAGGCACTGAATGAGGTATCTGGCCCGATATTGCCTGCTTCATCCTGAATCTTTGCTGTCAGCGTTTCACCATGTGTTTGCGAGGGCGATATGCTAATAGTGAAGGTGCCGCCTGAACCGGCGATGGCTGAACCCAGAACCTGGTTGTTACTGCCAATGATGGTGACAGTGCTTCCGGGCTCTGCACTACCCGTCACCGTGGTGCCTTCCTGATTCACTGAAGAAATTACTGCGGCGGCAGGTGGGGTGGTATCGACGGTAATGACCCAACTGTCTGAGATTGCGCTGCTGCCCGCATTGTTTGATGCGCTGACCGTAAACTGGTGAGTGCCTTCCGCGAGCGGGGAAGATGGAGTAAACGTCCAGTTCCCGTTAGCATCGATAGGGACCTGACCTATTTCGGTACCATTATCGAAAATATGTAAGGTGGCATTTGCGGGACCAGTGCCCTGAAGTTCTGGCGTATTATCATTAGTGGATATCTGTTGATTGACAATGCCAGTAATGGGAGCCTGATTGTCAGTGACGCTGGTAATAATTGGTACGCTTGGCATCGTGGGCGTTGTCGTGGGTGGCGAGCCGTCATCACCATTTACTTCGTTGCCATTTCCGTCGCCAGCACCATTTCCTTCATTGCCATTGCCATTGCCATTGCCATTGCCATTGCCATTGCCATTGCCATTGCCATTGCCAGCATTATTACCATTTTCGCCACTACTGCTACCACCGCCACCGCCACCGCCACCGCCACCGCCACCGCCACCACCACCGGCGGCGAGGCCGATTCCCCCAGCCACGGCGATCCCGCCAAGAACCCAGGGCCAAACTGCGCCGCCTTCATGACTGCCTTCGCTCGCCATTAATGGGGTGAGATCGTCCAGATGCTGATAGTGGAATGCCCCATCAGTATCCTGAACCCACCATAGCGCGCCATTGCTGTCTTCCAGGACAAGCTGGTTTTGCGCATCACCTTTTCCGACATAGAAGTTTTTAATGGTGATGGTTTCACCTGAGCGGAGTGTGACAACCAAATCCTGATTAACGCGTGCGAGTTGGCTCATCTCCTCACGCGATACCGACAGTTTCACGATAGAAGGCGAACTTAGCGTTACTTCAGAGGATTCAACATTTGTGGAAACGCCAGTTAATTTTGATACAACGGCGAGTAGACGCATATGTTCACTCCTGATGGCATGCCGGGAGTATTAATCCGCAACAGCGCGTTGGGAAAATGAGCAGACAGGGGGCCGTTCATCATAAAAATGAATTTATACTTGTAATTTCATTGATTAGATCAAGCAGATGTTATTTTATTGATTAATTACGCTCGGGTCCTTTGGATTGAATAGTTCTTTCGTATTAGATGATATAGTCAGAAAGAAAGCATTCTGCAACTTATCCATATTAAAAAATACTTAGTCATTTGAAAAAGATACTTTTCAGTATGCTTTTAACAATTGATGTTGTTGTAACTTGTTGTATATTAATGTCTTTGTTTTACTGTAAATGCACGTTGATATAATAAACACCAGTAACAATAGTGTTATTAAATAAGTGAAAAATATGAGCGACATAGTCTTGAGATTTTATTTTATTAGACTATGGACTGCTATGGTAACGTTAGAGAGGTTTATTTCATACCTGAACGATTCAGCACAAATAAATTATAAATCTGGTGAATGTATTGTGTGGGTTTCAATAACTAAAAAATAAGAACCAGCCTCAGGAGGAGAGACTGGTCACAGGGAAATTGTGTTTAACGGCCTGCATTTTTCATAATACGAGCTTTGTCCAACTGCCACTCACGTTCTTTTACATCGGAACGCTTGTCGTGCTGTTTCTTCCCTTTTGCAACGCCAATTTTGACTTTGCACCAGGCATTCTTCCAGTACAGCGAAAGTGCCACGACGGTGTAACCGTCACGATTCATGCGTCCATATAAGGAGTCAAGTTCGCGTTGGTTTAACAGAAGCTTACGGGTGCGAGTAGGGTCACACACGACGTGCGTTGAGGCAACGGCCATCGGCGTGAAGTTGGCGCCAAACAGGAACGCTTCGCCGTCTTTGAGAATGACATAGCTATCGCCAATATTGGCCTTTCCTGCGCGCAGGGATTTGACTTCCCAGCCTTGTAATGCGAGCCCAGCTTCGAACTCTTCTTCAATAAAGTATTCGTGTCGTGCGCGCTTGTTGAGCGCGATTGTGGCTGAGCCAGGTTTGTGTGCTTTTTTCTTCGTCATAATGCCGCTCAGTATAGGTAATCTGGAATTGAAAAACACCCCATTTCATCCAGCGGGGCGCAAGGCGCTATCTTAGCACGAGTTGGGCTTTAGCGTTTTTTTTAGCGGATGATAAATGGTATTATTTGCACGATTGATATTGATGGAAATTGTTATGCCTCAGATTAGCCGGACCGCTTTAGTACCTTACAGTGCGGAACAGATGTATCAGTTAGTGAATGATGTTAAATCCTATCCTCAGTTTTTACCGGGTTGCACCGGAAGCCGTGTCCTGGAGTCGACTCCGGGGCAGATGACAGCGGCTGTGGATGTTTCTAAAGCAGGGATTAGCAAAACGTTCACCACACGTAATCAACTGACCAGTAACCAGAGCATCCTCATGCATCTGGTCGATGGACCGTTCAAAAAACTCATTGGCGGCTGGAAGTTTACGCCGCTGAGCCAGGAAGCGTGTCGCATTGAATTTCATCTTGATTTTGAGTTCACGAATAAACTGATCGAACTGGCATTTGGCCGTATATTTAAAGAGCTGGCGTCGAATATGGTGCAGGCTTTCACGGTTCGTGCAAAAGAGGTTTACAGTGTCAGCGTCGGCTAAAATTGTCGTTGAAGTAGCATACGCGCTGCCCGAGAAACAGTATTTACAGCGCGTCACGCTGCAGCAGGGTGCAACCGTTGAAGAGGCTATCCGCGCTTCCGGGCTGCTGGAATTACGTACCGATATCGATCTCAGTAAAAATAAAGTAGGCATCTACAGCCGTCCGGTTAAGCTTGCTGATGTTCTGCATGACGGCGATCGGGTGGAAATTTATCGGCCGCTGATTGCCGATCCGAAAGAACTGCGTAGGCAGCGAGCAGAGAAATCCGCTAAAAAATAACAGACAATAAAAAAGGTGCTCATTGAGCACCTTTTTTTGATCTTTTAGACCTACTTGTTGTCGGTCAGAGCGGGTTTGTTATCAATGTTGGTCAATACGCCGCTGCTGTTAAAGGTCAGCGTCAGCGTTTGCTGAGTAACGCCTTCATGCCCTGGCTGCTGACGGAACACATAAAACCAGGTGTTAGTACCAAAAGGATCGGACATCATTGGTGTACCCAGTGCATAAGCAACTTGCTGTTGCGTCATACCTGTACGCACTTTGGCGACATCGGTAGGTGTCAGATAGTTTCCCTGGTTGATGTCAGGGCGGTAAACCACTCGCTCCAGAGTGGAACAGCCTGCAGTCAACATCAGTAGTACTGCTGCAGCAGCAGTCAGCGTTTTACAGCGCATAGTGATTTGATTCCTTTTCGGGCCCGAGCAGTACGCGGCTCATATGTAATATGCCGATGATAATAGACCTTTCACCACTTTAAAACCTTTTGCTGTCGGGTCGGTCGGCGATTTTATGTTGAACTCAGACCTTCACAAGGTAAAAAAGTTTATGCCGCCAGCAGTTCTTTTGCATTTGCGAGGGTATTGCGCGTCACTTCGCTACCGCCAAGCAGGCGGGCTAATTCCTGCAGGCGAGCGCGTTTATCAAGCGGCTGCATGTGTGTTTCAGTCATCGCACCGTCAGTTTCTTTGCTGACATAGAAATGCTGATGGCCGCAGCCAGCAACCTGCGGCAGGTGGGTGACGCACATCACCTGGGTTGATTCACCCAACTGGCGCAGTAGTTTACCCACAACCGCTGCCGTCGGGCCGCTGATGCCGACATCCACTTCATCGAAAATCAGCGCCGGGGTTTCCATTTTACGTGCGGTAATAACCTGAATAGCCAGCGCAATGCGCGACAGCTCGCCGCCGGAAGCGACTTTCGCAATGGGTTGTAACGGCTGCCCCGGGTTAGTGGTAACTTTGAATTCCACGCGATCGGCTCCGTCCATGCCCAGATGGTGTTCATCAAACTTCACATCGATGCAAAAGAGACCGTGCGGCATTGAGAGTGCATGCATACTTTCTGTGATGAGTTTCCCCAATTCCTGAGCGTAATGCCAGCGCTGCTGGTGCAGCATTTTTGCCGTTTCCAGCGCCTGCTGGTGATGATTGTTCACCGCCAGGGTTAACGTTTCGAGTGAGTCGGCCTGATCGTCCAGTTGCTGTTGTTCATCCAGCAATGACTGATAGAACTGTGGTAGTACTTCAGGGGCAACATGATGTTTACGCGCCAGCGAGATTTGCTTAGAAATTCGCTGTTCCAGTTCGAACAAGCGGTTAGGGTCTAAATCCAGACGATCGCAATAGTGGCGCAGCTCGTCGCTGGCTTCACTGAGCTGGATGGTCGCCTCTTCCAGCATGTCCAGAATACCGGAGAGCTTACCGTCCATTCCCGCCAGTTCACTAACCAGCTGTTTTGCGGTGTACAGCTGGCTTTGCAGGTTAATGTCTTCGCCGTCTGCCATGATAGCCAGCGCTTGCTGGCTGGTGGTGAGCAACTGCCCGCTGTTAGCCAGGCGCTTGTACTCTTCATCAATTTGCTCAAACTCGCCCGCCTGGGGGTTGAATTCGTTCAGCTCTTTTAACTGATATTGCAACAGTTCCGCCCGGGCCGCACGTTCCTGGCTTTGTTGCTGATGATGCGCCAGGTCGCGGCAGCTTTGGTGCCAAAGCCGGTAGCGCGCGGCCATTTCCTGAGTCAGGGTCACTTCATTGGCATAACCATCAAGCAGCGATTTTTGGTGTTCAGATTTCGTCAGGAGTTGGTGCGCGTGCTGGCCGTGGATTTGAATAAGCAACTGTCCCAGCTCGCGCAGTTGCGACAGCGGAACGGCGGTACCGTTAATAAAGCCTCGGGTGCGGCCGTCGCTGCTGATAACGCGACGCAGCAAACACTCACGACCTTCCTCAAGCTGGTTTTCTTCCAGCCAGCGTAGCGCCGCAGGGGTGTCTTTTAAAGAGAAACGCGCACACAAATCGGCGCGTGTGGCATCTGTACGCACCATGTCGGCATCGGCTCTGCCGCCCAGGCATAAACCGAGAGCATCAATGGCAATGGACTTACCCGCACCGGTCTCACCGGTAATAACGGTCATTCCGCTCTGAAAATCGATCTCAAGTTCACGAACGATAGCAAAATTGCTGATGGTCAGTTGTGCCAACATAGCTGTTTTCCTGTATGAAAAACCATAACTGTAATTGCATACAGTATAAACTGGTTTTTTATACAGTAAAGAGGTTGGCGTTAAATTAGAATAATTTTTTTGACCAGCCTAATTTAGTGCTTAATGTATTGAAATAGCTGTAATCTTTGGGGTGTATCAGGTTCAGATGATAATCACAGCGGCGAATCAATACGTCTTCACCTTCCTGGATAGGCAGGGCGATCTGGCTGTCACAGCTGATCTCAAGATCGTTGCGGCGATGAGAAAAGCGCAGGCGAATGGTGCTGCTACTGTTGATCACCAGCGGTCGCGCGGAAAGCGTATGCGGGAACATCGGTACCAGCGTAATAGCATCCAGAGAAGGTGTCAGAATCGGGCCTCCGGCAGAGAGCGAATAGGCGGTAGAGCCGGTCGGGGTGGAGATGATTAGCCCGTCTGAACGCTGGGAGAAGGCAAAGATTTCATCGATATAGACTTCAAATTCAATCATGTGCGCCACTTTACCAGGGTGCAGCACAACTTCATTGATGGCCGTGCTAATGCGCTTCTGGCAATCCTGCTGGCACACCTGGGCTTCGAGTAAAAAGCGCTTTTCGCTGATGTAGTGGCCTTCCAGTACGTCAGCTAATTGCTGTTGGGCATTGTCCGGATCTAAATCGGTCAGGAAACCGAGATTGCCGCGGTTAATCCCGATAACTTTGATGTCATAACGTGCCAGGGTGCGTGCAGCTCCCAGCATATTACCATCGCCGCCGACTACCACGGCGAGGTCTGCCTGCTGACCAATTTCTGCGAGCGTACCGGTTTTCACATTTTTCAACTGCAGCTCGTGGGCGATTTGTTGCTCAACGATAACCTCATAACCTTTGACGCACAGCCAGCGGTAGAGCATTTCATGTGTGGTCAGTGCAGTGGGGTGACGTGGATGCCCCACAATGCCAATACACTTGAAATGTTTGTTCATTTTCTCGAGGTCCTTGTAATGAAGATTAGTGACAATGTGAGTACTTCCCTTGAAACCCTGAATCTTATCCCCATAATAATCCAGGTTAGCGAGATGAATGCGAAAAAAACGCGGAGAAATTCATGAGTAGTAAAGAACAGAAAACGCCTGAGGGGCAAGCCCCGGAAGAAATTATCATGGATCAGCACGAAGAAGTTGAGGCGGTTGAATCAGACGCTTCTGCTGAGCAGGTGGATCCGCGCGATGAAAAAATTGCGAATCTGGAAGCTCAGCTTGCTGAAGCCGAAACTCGCGAGCGCGACAGCGTGTTGCGTATCAAAGCGGAAATGGAAAACCTGCGTCGTCGTACCGAACTGGACGTAGAAAAAGCGCATAAGTTCGCGCTGGAAAAATTCGTCAACGAACTGCTGCCGGTGCTGGATAGCCTGGACCGCGCGCTGGAAGTGGCGGACAAAGATAATGACGCGATGGCGGCGATGGTTGAGGGTATTGAGCTGACCCGCAAGTCGATGCTGGATGTCGTGGCGAAGTTTGGCGTGCAGGTGGTTGCGGATATTGATGTGCCGATGGACCCGAACGTGCACCAGGCGATTGCCATGGTTGAGTCTGATGAAGTTGCTGCCGGTAATGTGCTGATGGTCATGCAGAAAGGTTATACCCTGAACGGACGTACCATTCGCGCCGCAATGGTGTCTGTGGCGAAAGCAAAAAGCTAATCAGCTTCAGACCGGGTAGTGCTGATGCGTTACCCGGTCTGGATTATCCTCACTGGTCAGATACGCTCTCGCGAAGTGGTTTGACCGGCAATACCTGTACCTGCTTAATCATATTGTCCTGTACGTCGAGAATATCGATATCGTACTGACCAATGCGCACTCGCGTGCCGGCAACGGGGATCTCTTCCAGTGCTTCAAGAATTATTCCGTTTACCGTTCGCGCATCATCTTCCGGCAAATGCCAGTTAAACGCCTTATTGATTTCACGAACGTTGGCGCTGCCATCAATAATCACTGAGCCGTCATTCTGGGGCGTGACTTCTTCGGCAAGCGTCGGGGACATTGACGTGGTGAAGTCACCGACAATCTCCTCCAGAATATCTTCAACGGTGACCAACCCCTGAATATCGCCATATTCGTTGACCACCAGGCCGACCTTCTTCTTATTACGCTGAAATTTGATCAACTGAGTGCTGAGTGGGGTACCTTCCGGGACAAAGTAGATCTCGTCGGCGGCGCGTAGCATGGTCTCTTTGGTGAACTCCTTTTTCTCGGCCATGAGTCGCCACGCTTCACGGACGCGTAGCATACTGATAGCGTCGTCCAGCGAGTCACGATACAGCACAATACGACCGTGCGGAGAGTGCGAAAGCTGACGCACGATTGATTTCCAGTCATCGTTAATATCAATGCCGATAATTTCATTACGCGGGATCATGATGTCATCGACGCTGACTTTTTCCAGATCCAGCACTGACAGCAGCATATCCTGGTTACGGCGAGAGATTTGCGAGCGCGATTCATTCACCAGCGTTCGTAGTTCATCTTTACTCAGCGAACCGCTCACCACGATATCCGTTTTGATGCCCATCATACGCATCAGCAGACGCGTGATGGTATTCAGTAACCAGACAAGCGGCATCATCAGAATCTGCAGCGGGGCCAGCAGGACGCTGCTTGGATAGGCGACTTTTTCCGGATACAGCGCGGCGATGGTTTTTGGCAGCACTTCCGCAAAAACCAGCACCACAAACGTCAATACCCCGGTGGCAATAGCGACGCCCGCATCGCCATACAGGCGCATACCGACAATGGTACCGAGCGCGGAGGCCAGTATATTCACCAGGTTGTTGCCAATGAGGACCAGGCTTATCAGACGGTCAGGCTTACGGAGTAATTTCTCAACGCGTTTTGCCTGACGATTTCCCTGTTTTGCCCGGTGTCGCAGACGGTAGCGGTTCAGGGTCATCATTCCGGTTTCGGAACCGGAAAAATAGGCGGAAATAACCACCATGATGAGAAGCGTAACAATAAGCGTGGTGGTGGAGATGTGTTCCACGTAGGTTCCTTAAAAGACTTAACTCACAAACTGCTGCAGGATGCGGCTACCGAAATAGGCCAGCGTCAGAATGCCTGCGCCTGCGACGTTAAACCAGACGACACGACGTCCGCGCCAGCCTTCATGGTAATGTCCCCACAGCAGAACGATATAGACAAACCATGCCACAATAGACAGAACGGCTTTATCAATATTTTCTGTGCTGAACAGGTTGTGCATATAAAACAGGCCAGTACACAGCGTCAGCGTCAGCAGAACCACGCCTATCTGGGTGATATGAAACATTTTGCGCTCAATGCTCATCAATGGCGGCATTTCATTGTTGAACGCCAGTCTTTTATTTTTGAGCTGATAATCGATCCATGCCAACTGCAGCGCATACAGCGCGGCAATAATCAAGGTGGCATAGGATAAGAGCGATAGCCCGATGTGAATCATCATGCCCGGTGTGGCTTCAAGGTGGGTGATGTATTCGTTGGGCATAAACGTAGCGCATGCCAGATTGATTAATGCAAACGCATAGACGATCGGTAGCAATAGCCAGCCGCGGTTACGCGAGGCCACAATGGTCATGACGGTACAGATCATCAGGCTAACCAGAGAACCGACGTTCAACAGGCTCAGGTTTTGCCCGCTTTCACCACCTGGCAGAATACGTGCTTCCAGGGCAAACGCGTGACAGACCAGCGCGATAACCGCAGAAAGAATAGCCATACGCCGCCAGCCGCTGTTTTTTTGCAGCAGGGCGGGAACGATCAGCGCAAGGCTGATGGAATAGGCGACAAGGGCTAACAGAGCAAAAACGGGCATATGGGTGTCGACAGTTGGCCAGTAATAAAGAAAAGCAGTATAGCGTTACGTGACCGCTGCTCCAACCGTTGCATAACAACAAAGGCGGCTTCATGTTATACTGCGACAAATTTCTGTTGATGTGTCGCTGTTGCGACCGACCGTTTCCACCCCAGGCGAGAGACAATGTTTGATAATTTAACCGATCGTTTGTCGCGCACGCTGCGCAATATCAGTGGCCGTGGACGCCTTACTGAAGACAACGTTAAAGAGACGCTGCGCGAAGTGCGCATGGCGCTGCTGGAGGCTGACGTAGCGCTGCCGGTAGTGCGTGAGTTTATCAATCGCGTAAAAGAGAAAGCGGTTGGTCACGAAGTTAACAAGAGCCTGACCCCGGGTCAGGAGTTCGTCAAAATCGTTCGTAGCGAACTGGTTTCGGCGATGGGCGAAGAGAACCAGACGCTAAACCTGGCGGCACAGCCACCGGCCGTGGTGCTGATGGCGGGCCTGCAGGGTGCGGGTAAAACCACGAGCGTCGGTAAGCTGGGTAAATTCCTGCGCGAGAAGCACAAGAAGAAAGTACTGGTGGTTTCTGCGGACGTCTATCGCCCGGCGGCGATCAAACAGTTGGAAACGTTGGCCGAACAGGTCGGTGTGGACTTCTTCCCTTCTGACGTCGGTCAGAAGCCGATTGATATCGTTAATGCCGCGCTGAAAGAAGCTAAGCTCAAATTCTACGACGTGCTACTGGTGGATACCGCCGGTCGTCTGCACGTTGATGAAGCGATGATGGACGAAATCAAACAGGTCCACGCGTCTATCAATCCGGTAGAAACGCTGTTTGTTGTCGATGCCATGACCGGTCAGGATGCTGCGAATACTGCGAAAGCGTTTAACGAAGCACTGCCGCTGACCGGTGTGGTACTGACTAAAGTCGACGGTGACGCCCGTGGCGGTGCAGCATTGTCTATTCGTCATATCACCGGTAAGCCGATTAAGTTCCTCGGTGTTGGTGAGAAAACGGAAGCGCTGGAGCCGTTCCACCCGGACAGGATTGCCTCACGTATTCTCGGCATGGGTGATGTGCTGTCGCTGATCGAAGATATCGAAAGCAAAGTTGACCGTGCACAGGCAGAGAAATTAGCCAGCAAGCTGAAAAAAGGCGACGGCTTCGATCTGAACGATTTCCTTGAACAGCTTAAGCAGATGAAAAACATGGGCGGCATGGCCAGCCTGATGGGCAAGCTGCCGGGCATGGGGCAAATCCCTGACAACGTGAAATCGCAGATGGACGATAAAGTGCTGGTGCGTATGGAAGCCATCATCAACTCGATGACGATGAAAGAACGCGCTAAGCCGGAAATCATCAAAGGCTCCCGCAAACGTCGTATCGCACTGGGCTGCGGGATGCAGGTACAGGACGTTAACCGTCTTCTGAAACAGTTCGACGACATGCAGCGCATGATGAAGAAAATGAAGAAGGGCGGTATGGCGAAGATGATGCGTGGTATGAAGGGGATGATGCCCCCAGGATTCCCTGGCCGCTAAAACAAGGGTATAAGGCTATCTTGTTTGCCATTTTAGCCCCGGGGTGTGCTCGAAATGCTCACGTACTACGTGTACGTTCCGCTTTCTGTGCGCACGCCGGAACTAAACTGGCTGCACCGATATACGCCTTCTGTCCCTTGTTTAATGCTCAGTATCAAGATGCTGATTGCATTTTCCCCAGAAATCAGTAAAATTTTCGGGCTTTTAATATGACACCGGGTCCCTTCCCTCGATGGGGCCCGGTGTTTTATTCACACAAGAGGATGTTATGGTTACTATTCGTTTAGCTCGTCACGGCGCTAAAAAGCGTCCGTTCTACCAGGTTGTTGTTACCGACAGCCGTAATGCACGCAACGGTCGCTTCATCGAGCGCGTTGGCTTCTTTAACCCAATCGCTAGCGAAAAAGAAGAAGGCACTCGCCTGGATCTGGATCGCATCGCTCACTGGGTTGGCCAGGGCGCGACTATTTCTGATCGCGTAGCTACGCTGATCAAAGCAGCAAACAAAGCAGCTTAATCTGTCACGGTGGTCATGATGAGCAAGCAACTCGCCGCACAGGCTCCTGTGGAACCCATTGTTTTGGGGAAAATGGGGTCTTCTTACGGTATCCGTGGTTGGCTCAGAGTGTTTTCTTCCACTGAAGACGCCGAAAGCATTTTTGACTATCAGCCCTGGTTTATCCAGAAGGCGGGTCAGTGGCAGCAAGTACAGCTGGAAAGCTGGAAGCACCACAATCAGGATCTGATCATCAAGCTGAAAGGCGTTGACGATCGTGATTCGGCGAATCTACTGACTAATTGTGAAATTGTCGTGGATTCCTCGCAGTTGCCAGCGCTGGAAGATGGTTCCTACTACTGGAAAGACCTTATGGGCTGCCAGGTAGTGACCACTGAGGGCTACGATCTCGGTAAAGTCGTCGATATGATGGAAACCGGTTCGAATGACGTTATCGTCATCAAGGCAAACCTGAAAGATGCGTTTGGTATCAAGGAACGTCTTGTGCCGTTCCTCGATGGGCAGGTTATCAAGAAAGTCGATCTCGCTACTCGTACTATTGAAGTAGATTGGGATCCTGGTTTTTAAACCACCGGATAAACGGTAAAAGTCGGCGTTATGGGGATTG
Source organism: Citrobacter sp. C6_1 (assembly GCF_014596835.2). Classification (NCBI taxonomy): domain Bacteria; kingdom Pseudomonadati; phylum Pseudomonadota; class Gammaproteobacteria; order Enterobacterales; family Enterobacteriaceae; genus Citrobacter; species Citrobacter sp. C6_1. Next base: position 1,182,230 of record NZ_CP115031.1, read on the forward strand.
GCTTGTGTTTATAGGTATCGTTAGCCTGTTTCCAGAAATGTTCCGCGCAATTACCGATTACGGGGTAACTGGCCGGGCAGTAAAAAATGGCCTGCTGAACATTCAGAGCTGGAGTCCTCGTGACTTTACTCATGACCGGCACCGTACCGTGGACGATCGTCCTTACGGCGGCGGACCGGGGATGTTAATGATGGTGCAACCTTTACGGGACGCCATTCATGCAGCAAAAGCTGCGGCTGGTGAAGGCGCAAAGGTGATTTATCTGTCACCTCAGGGACGCAAGCTTGATCAAGCGGGCGTTAGCGAACTGGCCACGAATCAAAAGCTGATTCTGGTATGTGGTCGCTATGAAGGAATAGATGAGCGCGTGATTCAAACCGAAATTGACGAAGAATGGTCAATCGGCGATTACGTACTCAGCGGTGGTGAGTTACCGGCAATGACGCTGATCGACTCCGTTTCCCGGTTTATTCCGGGCGTTCTGGGTCATGAAGCTTCGGCAATCGAAGATTCGTTTGCTGATGGATTGCTGGATTGCCCGCACTATACCCGACCTGAAGTGTTAGAGCAGATGGAAGTACCGGCGGTGTTACTGTCGGGGAACCACGCTGAGATACGTCGCTGGCGTTTGAAACAGTCGCTGGGCCGGACCTGGCTTAGAAGACCTGAACTTCTGGAAAACCTGGCTCTGACTGAAGAGCAAGCAAGGTTGCTGGCGGAGTTCAAAAAGGAACACGCACAACAGCAACATAAACATGATGGGCAGGCGTAAGCCCCCAATATCAGTTTACCCAGGATAAGAGATTAAATTATGAGCAACATTATTAAGCAACTTGAACAAGAACAGATGAAGCAGGACGTACCTTCCTTCCGTCCGGGTGATACCGTGGAAGTGAAAGTATGGGTTGTTGAAGGTTCCAAAAAACGTCTGCAGGCATTCGAGGGCGTGGTTATCGCTATTCGTAACCGCGGTCTGCACTCTGCATTCACTGTTCGTAAAATTTCCAACGGCGAAGGCGTTGAGCGTGTCTTCCAGACTCACTCTCCGGTAGTTGACAGCATTGCTGTTAAACGTCGTGGTGCTGTTCGTAAAGCTAAACTGTACTACCTGCGTGAGCGCACTGGTAAGTCTGCTCGTATCAAAGAGCGTCTTAACTAAGATTCGCGCAAGCGACATCCTGTTAGAAAAGGGCTGGCCGAAAGGCTGGCCCTTTTTTTATTCCGACCTTTATTTTTTGTTTTTTTATTAGATGACTGCGCGACGCGCAGCCAGTTGGATATTGATTACGGTGTCGAGATCACGACTGCAACGCGGCGGTTTTCGGCACGGCCTTTTGAAGTCTGGTTGCTGGCAAGCGGGTATTTCTTCCCGAGCCCTCGGGTTGTCAGGTTAGTACGTGGAATATTGGCACCCTGAGCCCAGGCGTCTGCAACCACATTGGCGCGTTTGAGTGACAGAGCTTCGTTGTAGCTGTCCTCACCATAGTTATCGGTGTGACCATCCAGACGAGCATGGTTTAACCCGGTAGCAGCCAGTTTGGACGCCATTTCCTGGATTTGCTTTTCACTTTCAGGGCGGAGTTTATAGTCGTTTTTGTCAAACAGGATAGTGTCAGACAAACCCAGCGACCAGTCTCCTGAAGCTTCAGTGAATCCGTACGATTTCATCGCTGCAATTTGCTCTGGGGTAAATTTCCCCTGAGGTGCCTGACAACCGGCCAGAATCAGCATGATGAGAATAAACGGGGATAATAAACGTTTTAGCATGTGTGTAATTCCTTATTTTTTAATAATGCGCTCAGCGCGCAAATTTTTAGCCTGATACATATTGTGATCGGCAAGTTCTTGTAATTTCTCGGCAGAGGCATGTTCCCACGTCAGCGCAAAACCAATACTGAGTGTCATGCTTGCCAGATGACCGTTATGCAGGTCAAAAGGTCGATTAAACTCTTGCGACAACGCCGTGCAAATACGTTGAACTTCGTATTCAGAATGGACGCTGTAAAGCACCATGGCAAATTCATCGCCGCCAAGTCGGTATGGGTGATGCCGATTACCACCAAATTCGGCCAGCCTTTTTGCGACTTCAATCAGGACTCGATCGCCCGCAGCGTGTCCCCAGGTATCATTAATAAATTTAAAATTATCGCCATCAAGGAATAACAACGCAGAGCTGCTGTGGGCCGCGTCGTCGTTCATCAGTGCGTTAATACTGCTACGAAATGCGGCACGGTTCGCAAGACCAGTCAAAGGGTCATGTAGCGCGGTACGCAACAGTTGGGCATTCTTTGCCTGGAGACGTAGTTGCCACTCTTCCATCTCATCCAGCAGGCTATTAAAGTCCTGCGCAAACAGATGAAATTCTTCAATCCGTTCTTCAGATACGCGCCGTGAGAAATTACGATTGGTACGAACATCATGTACCACCTCAGTAATATTTTGCAGGGCGTCCACGACACCATTGTGTAAATAACGAGTAAGCATTAATGCAATACCCGATGCCAGTAAAATGCATCCGGTAAGAACGGCCAGCGACAAATAAATGAAATGGCTAATAACGCTGTCGCGAGCAATCAGGCGCACTTCACCAATAATGTCGCCATTGTGCAAAATGGGCTGAGTTACCGGTTGCGGGAATAGCCAGTGGCTGATGATACCGCTGATTTTGTCAGTAGTATCCTGCGCGTCATAGCGCCAGGTGGCGATCACTTTCTGCTTTTGATTGCGGACTTCTGCAACTGAAAATTGCCCTTGCTGTCCCAGTGCCGCCAGCGTTTCCGACGCTGCAACGCTATCCGAAAAGACTAATGCTGCTTCGAGCGTGCGGGTCATGGTTGCTGCTGTGAGATCCAGGTTCTTTTGTGCGTATTGCTTCAAAGCCAGCACAGACGAAATGCTAAGCAGCAGCCAAATCAGCGTCATGGTTACCAGTACGCTGACGATGCTGATACGCCGCAGCGTCCGCTTGAACGTTGGGCGTTTTATGGGAGAAGGACCCTTATTCATGCTTTTTATTCCGCGCAAGCATCAATACGTCTGGACTCACCCTTACACCGCTGCGTGACAGGGAATCCATATTTACGGAAAATCTCACGTCTTCATCTTTAATTATGAGGCAAAAAGCGCTGCCAATAACGCATTCGGGATTCTGTTCGGCAATTAATAACAATGCCTTAGTAGGATATTTATTCTTTAGTTCAGCCTGATATGTGGGGCTTTCTTTTCCAAAATAAAAACCATCACACTGCGCAACTAAAACTTCTTGTTCCGTATGAATGATGACAGGAAGATAGGGTAGTGCTCCTGCTCGGGTATCTTCCAGCACGCTGGAAAAGCGCGAAGAAGAGAATATACACAGTTTTGGTGGCCCTGAAAGTGCTGGCCAGCGTGTATAACTGACGATACCGGAAACCATAGAGCGCACAGATTTTGCCTCTTCCGTGACGCTGTGAGCGTACAGAGGTAATCCGGTCAGAAGCAGTGCCAGTAGAAGTATGAGTCGGTAAGAAAAGCTCATGAATAGGTACCTACCAGCGTTTGCCGTATTGCGTCGATATACATTCAAGATTGTTTGCAACAAAATAACATTATTTTCCCAGGGCGTCATTATTCCTGGAATGAGCGTATTGAGTATTTAAGTTAAATCTCATTAATTTATAAAATTTAAGCTCTTGTTTAATTTAACCTTGTTGAGGCCGCTCCTTCGTTTGCTCCTTTTTGCCATGCCTCATGTAACCGACTGACATTGTCTACCGTGTCACAACTGGCGGGGAAGGTTTTGCCGGTCAATCCTCTCGCGTAAACAAAGTCCTGCTGACAGGTTTTCCTTTGTCCTTCGGCGTACCCCTTAAGATATTGGGCACGATCGACTTCTGGGTCATTGTAGTTGTCGGCAAGTGTCTCGTTATCTTTAACGACATGGCCTGAAATGGCATCCTGTATCCCGGCATCAAACCAGTCGGTGCCTGTCCAGGTAGGAGTAAAAGTATAGGGATCTATCTGACATCCGCTGAAAAATAATACAAATAAGGTACAGATGAGTTGCTTCATTGCCTGTTCTCCCCGTTTTTTTAAAGCATAGCGGATTCATATATAGAAGAGTGTAAATTTAATTGTACGGAATTTTGCGGTGTTTTTGCTGTAAAATGGCATTACGTAAATAAAAATTTACGGAATGTGGATTGAAATCTTTACCCGTTGTGTTATCGTGATTACCTCCTCGCTGAGGAAAACTATCGCAAACGAGCTAAACAGGATCACCATCATGCAAAAAGACGCGCTGAACAACGTACACATTACCGACGAACAGGTTCTGATGACCCCAGAGCAGCTTAAAGCGGAATTTCCGCTGAGCCTCGCACAGGAGGCGCAAATCGCTCAGTCGCGTAAAACCATTTCAGACATTATCTCTGGGCGCGACCCGCGACTGCTGGTGGTGTGTGGTCCATGCTCGATTCACGATCCTGAAGCGGCTATTGAGTACGCTCGTCGATTTAAAGCCCTTGCCGCAGAGGTCAGCGATAGCCTCTACCTGGTGATGCGCGTCTACTTTGAAAAGCCCCGTACCACCGTCGGCTGGAAAGGGTTGATTAACGATCCTCATATGGATGGCTCTTTTGATGTTGAAGCGGGTCTGAAAATTGCGCGTCAGTTGCTGCTTGAATTGGTGAATATGGGGCTACCGCTGGCAACAGAAGCGTTAGATCCAAACAGCCCGCAATACCTGGGCGATCTGTTTAGCTGGTCTGCTATCGGTGCGCGTACCACTGAATCACAGACGCATCGTGAAATGGCTTCTGGTCTTTCCATGCCGGTTGGTTTTAAGAATGGTACAGATGGGAGTCTGGCAACCGCCATTAATGCCATGCGAGCGGCGGCACAGTCGCACCGCTTTGTTGGTATTAACCAGGCCGGGCAGGTTGCACTGCTGCAAACGCAGGGTAATCCAGATGGTCACGTGATCCTGCGTGGCGGTAAAGCGCCGAACTACAGCCCGGCGGATGTCGCCCAGTGTGAAAAAGAGATGGAGCAGGCAGGACTACGACCTTCTCTGATGGTAGATTGCAGTCATGGTAATTCCAATAAAGATTACCGTCGCCAGCCAGCCGTGGCTGAATCCGTGATTGCACAAATCAAAGATGGCAATCGCTCGATCATTGGCTTGATGATTGAAAGTAATATTCACGAAGGCAACCAGTCCTCCGAACAGCCGCGTAGCGAAATGAAATACGGCGTCTCCGTAACTGATGCCTGCATTAGCTGGGAAATGACGGATGCGCTACTGCGTGAAATTAGCCAGGATTTAAACGGCCAGCTGACGGCGCGTGTAGCATAAGAGGTTGGTTATGGTTGCTGAATTGACCGCATTACGCGATCAAATTGATGAAGTCGACAAGGCGTTGCTGGATTTACTGGCACGCCGTCTGGAGCTGGTTGCCGAAGTTGGTGAAGTAAAAAGCCGTTTTGGGTTGCCGATCTACGTGCCGGAGCGGGAAGCCTCTATGCTGGCCTCCCGCAGGGCAGAGGCGGAAGCCCTGGGCGTACCGCCGGATCTGATTGAGGATGTGTTGCGTCGGGTGATGCGCGAGTCCTACTCCAGTGAAAATGACAAAGGGTTTAAAACGCTTTGTCCTTCTCTGCGCCCGGTGGTGATCGTCGGTGGCGGTGGTCAGATGGGGCGCCTGTTTGAGAAAATGCTCACCCTGTCAGGTTACCAGGTGCGGATCCTGGAACAACAGGACTGGGAGCGTGCGCCGGAGATCGTCTCTGATGCCGGCATGGTGATCGTCAGTGTGCCGATCCACGTCACCGAGCAGGTGATCGCCAAATTACCGCGTTTGCCTTCTGACTGTATCCTGGTCGATTTGGCATCGGTGAAAAACGGTCCTTTACAGGCGATGCTGGCGGCACACGATGGCCCGGTGGTGGGATTGCATCCGATGTTTGGTCCGGACAGCGGCAGTCTGGCCAAGCAGGTCGTCGTCTGGTGTGATGGGCGGCAGCCGGAAGCCTATCAGTGGTTTCTGGAACAGATTCAGGTATGGGGGGCGCGGCTGCATCGGATCAGCGCCGTTGAACACGACCAGAATATGGCGTTCATTCAGGCGCTACGCCACTTTGCGACATTTGCTTATGGGCTGCATTTAGCGGAGGAGAATGTGCAACTGGAGCAGTTGCTGGCTCTTTCTTCACCTATTTACCGTCTTGAACTGGCAATGGTTGGCCGTCTGTTTGCCCAGGATCCTCAGCTCTATGCCGATATTATTATGTCGTCTGAGAGCAACCTTGCGCTGATCAAGCGCTACTACCAACGTTTTGGTGAGGCGATCGGTTTACTGGAGCAGGGCGATAAGCAGGCTTTTATCGACAGTTTCCGTAAGGTGGAACACTGGTTTGGCGACTATGCGCAGCGCTTCCAGAGTGAAAGCCGTACTTTGTTACGCCAGGCGAATGACAGCCGTCCTTAATTAAGATGCCGGATGGCGGCTTCGCGTTATTCGGCCTACAAAAATCGCATGAATTGTAGGCCGGATAAGCGTAGTGCCTCCGGTATTGTCAAACGTTAGCTTGGATCGACCGGCACCACGTTTTCACTCGGATAACATCCCAATACTTTCATCGAACGCGTAATCTCACCCAGCTCTTTCAATGCTTTTTGCATTTGGGGCGATTCCAGATTGGCCTGGATATCAAGATAAAACATCTCTTCCCACGGATTGCCGTGAATCGGGCGTGATTCCAGCTTGGTCATAATCAGATTATGGTTACGCAGTACCAGCAGCGCTTCAACCAACGCGCCGGCCTGTTGTCCTGTCGCCATTAGCAGCGTGGTTTTCGCTGGCACCTGGTCAGAAACATTGATTGCTTTACGTGCCAGTACCACGAAGCGGGTAATGTTTTGCGTCTGGTTAGCTTCAATGTGCTCAAGAACCTGCAAACCATACAGCACGCCTCCGGCTTCGCTCCCAAGAGCCGCCACGCGCGGCGAGTTAGCCTGCGCAACTTTTTCCATTGCTGCTGAGGTGCTTTCGGTGTACTCAATCTTCCAGTGTGGATGGCGATTCAGGAATTTGCTGCACTGCTGGAACGGCTGCGGATGGCTGTAAACCGTTTCAATAGTCTCGAGATCTGTTGTGCCGGACACCAGTACACAGTGGTCAATCGTGATAGTCATCTCGCCAACGATAGACAGGCTGGTGTGTTGTAGCAGGTCGTAAACGTCGTTGATCCCGCCGGAGCTGGTGTTTTCAATAGGCACTACCGCGTAGTCTGCCTGTCCGGTCTCAACCTGATTAAAGATATCGGCAAATTTCGCGCAGCCGCTTTCAATAAACTGCTCAAAATGACGTGCGGCGTACTGACGGGCGGCGAGGTGTGAGTAAGAGCCTTTTGGTCCCAGGAAGGCTACGCGTGCAGAGTGCGGATTGATTTTGTTCAGGTGCTGCTGCAGCAGTGCCTGTTGCGTCAGGACGGAGTCTTCGATAATTAGTTGGAACAGGCGCGTGATGTAGTGGGCATCGAGGTGATGCGCTTTACCAAGCTGAATTAAACGGTCCAGCAGATCGCGTTCCCGATCAATATCGCGTACTGGGCGATGAGACAGCAACTTGGCTTTGCCGACCTCTACCGCCAGACCACGTCGTTCTGCCAGCAGGGCCAGTAATTTTTCATCCAGCGTGCTTATCTTATCGCGCAGCGCCAGCAATGGGTTTTCCGATGTCATAGTGTTGCCTTTCTTGTTATCAATAAAAAAGGCCCCCCGTTGTGGGAGGCCTTATTGTTCGTCTTCGCATTCTTTATCACACGACGAAACGCCTCCCATTCAGGGGAAGGTAAAAAAGAATGCGAAGAAGAACGGGACAAGTTTCATGTAATTTTCCTTAGGCTATATCAGTAAAGTACCCGTACTGTTTTCACCCTGTCAACAAAAAACGCGCCCGAAGGCGCGTTGGCGATACACTCAATGTAAGGGACTACTCTTCTTCTGCTTCGACGAAGTTGGCGTCTTTTACTGAAGTTGTTGCACGACGGGCTTCGCCTTTGTGCTGCACTTTATTGAGCTGCCGTTCCAGCTTGTTGATCAAATCGTTAATGGCGGTGTACATATCCTCGTGTTTTGCGCTGGCGACCAGATGTCCGTTCGGTGTATTGATGGTGGCATCAGCAATGAAACCCTGTGGCTCCTTAGACAGAATGATATGTGGATTAATCAGATGAGTTTGCCATTTATCCAGTTTGGCGAGACGGTCTGCGACATGCTGGCGAATTGCCGGAGTAATTTCCATTTGTTTACTGGTAATGTTCATTGTCATAAATTTTACCTCTTGTCTTTCCCGTCTTGGTGATTCCAGCATACCGTTCCTAATGTCAAAATATGTGATCTAAATCACATATTTTTGTCGCTTTTTGTCAAGAAAACCTTTTTGTGAGGCACCGCAGGAACAGGCGATTTTTTACTTGAGGAATACCTGAAAGCAGGCCATATTTGATAGGATGCGTCGCAGCTAAACCGCTTCAGTTGTGGTGTTAACGGATAAAAAAACGGCAGCCCTTGGGCTGCCGTTTTGCATTCTGAGGTCAATCAGGTGTTGCTGCTGTTAGCGGCAATGATTTTCGCTACTTTTTCTGCCTGGGCATTCATCTGCATTTGGCGATAAGCGTTTTCCATCAACGGCAGGGCATCACGCGTTGCCTGGGTATCCGGATAGTCACGCAGCATACCTTCCACACGGTTCACGACTGCAACCCATGCGCCACGGGCGGTATAGTACTCAGCAACAGAGTATTCATACTTCGCCAGACGATCTTTCAGGAACACCAGACGCTTCGTAGCATCGGTTGTGTACTGGCTGTTCGGATAGCCACGTACCAGTTTGGAAAAGTCATTAAACGCAGCTCGGGCATGCTGTGGATCGCGATCGCTACGATCGACGCCAAAGAATCCTTGCAGCGCGCTATCGTCCAACGCCATATTGGTCAGGCCACGCATATACATGACATAATCAATATTAGGGTGTGTCGGATTAAGACGGATAAAACGATCGATGGCAGCCTGAGCAAGTGGCAGATCGGCGTTTTTGTAGTAGGCGTAGATGAGATCTAATTGCACCTGCTGAGAATACGGTCCAAATGGATAGCGGTTATCCAACGCTTCCAATTGCGTTATTGCCTGTTTCCAGTTACCGTCCTGCAGCTTTTGCTGAGCAGTCGCGTAGATTTCATTTGGCGGATTATCGGGCACCTCTTCCTTTGAACCAGAGCAACCCGCCAAAAACAGGCTCAACGTGGCTGCTGCCACCAGATATTTCATGCGCGTCATGACGTTTTGACTTTCCTCAAAATGTAATACGGGAGATTCTCTGTTCCTGCTCCCGGTTAAGACCAGCTACAATAGCACACTATATTAAACGGCAAAGCCGTAAAACCCAACGTTAAACGAAGAAGCAGTTTATGGCACAACGAGTAGAACTCACCGCAACAGTCTCCGAAAATCAGCTTGGTCAACGCTTAGATCAGGCTTTGGCCGAATTGTTCCCTGATTATTCGCGATCGCGCATAAAAGAATGGATCCTCGACCAGCGCGTACTGGTAAATGGCAATCTTTGCGATAAGCCGAAAGAAAAAGTGTTAGGTGGAGAGCGTGTCTCCATCAATGCTGAAATTGATGAAGAGGTTCGTTTTGAAGCTCAGGATATCCCGCTGGATATCGTTTATGAAGATGACGACATTCTTGTCATCAACAAACCTCGTGACCTGGTGGTACATCCGGGCGCAGGTAATCCTGATGGTACGGTATTGAATGCGTTACTGCATTACTACCCGCCAATCGCGGATGTTCCTCGTGCCGGTATCGTACACCGTCTGGATAAAGACACAACCGGACTTATGGTTGTGGCAAAAACTGTCCCGGCGCAAACGCGCCTGGTCGAGTCATTGCAGCTGCGCGAAATCACTCGTGAGTATGAAGCCGTGGCGATTGGCCATATGACAGCGGGCGGTACAGTCGAAGAACCGATCAGCCGTCATCCAACCAAACGTACGCATATGTCAGTGCATCCAATGGGGAAACCTGCGGTAACGCACTATCGCATTATGGAGCATTTCCGTGTGCACACGCGTCTGCGGTTGCGTCTGGAAACCGGACGTACGCACCAGATCCGCGTGCACATGGCGCATATCACCCATCCGCTGGTGGGCGACCAGGTCTACGGTGGTCGTCCGCGTCCACCGAAAGGCGCTTCTGACGAGTTTATCTCCGTGCTGCGTAAGTTTGACCGTCAGGCGCTGCACGCGACCATGTTGCGTTTGTATCACCCGATTTCCGGTATTGAGATGGAATGGCATGCGCCGATTCCGCAAGATATGGTGGAGCTTATCGAAGTGATGCGCGCTGATTTCGAAGAGCATAAGGATGATGTTGCCTGGCTATGAGTAAGCTAATTGTCCCGCAGTGGCCGATACCTCAGGGTGTCGCGGCCTGTAGTTCTACCCGCATTGGCGGCGTCAGTCTGTCGCCCTATGATTCGCTTAACCTGGGTGCCCATTGTGGTGATAACCCGGAGCATGTGGAAGAGAACCGCAAGCGGCTGTTTGCTGCGGGCAATCTGCCTTCGACACCCGTCTGGCTTGAACAGGTACACGGTAAAGACGTCCTGAAATTGAGCGGCGGGCCATACTTATCTAAACGTGCAGATGCGTCCTACAGTAATACGCCAGGCACCGTATGTGCGGTGATGACGGCGGACTGTCTGCCGGTGCTGTTTTGTAATCGTGCAGGAACTGAAGTGGCGGCGGCCCATGCGGGCTGGCGCGGGTTATGTGAAGGTGTGCTGGAAGAAACGGTGGCGTGCTTTGCCGATAAACCGGAAAACATTATTGCCTGGTTAGGACCGGCGATTGGCCCGGACGCGTTTGAAGTGGGAGCAGAAGTCCGCGAAGCGTTTATGGCAAAAGATCCGCACGCTGACAGTGCATTTGTGCCGCGTGGTGAAAAATATCTGGCGGATATCTACCAGCTTGCGCGCCAGCGTCTGGCAAATGTGGGGGTTGAGAACGTCTACGGTGGTGACCATTGCACCTTCAGCGAAAGTGAGACGTTCTTCTCTTATCGTCGCGACAATACCACGGGTCGTATGGCAAGTTTTATTTGGCTGATATAACCTAAAGAATCAAGACGATCCGGTACGTGTAATTTTCTTTTCACATAATTCAGGTCATTAACCTTGAATAATTGAGGGATGACCTCATTTAATCTCCAGTAGCAATTTTGACCTGTTATGGGAGGAGTTATGCGTCTGGATCGTCTTACCAATAAATTCCAGCTTGCTCTTGCCGATGCCCAGTCACTCGCATTGGGGCACGACAATCAATTCATCGAACCACTTCATCTAATGAGCGCCTTGCTGAATCAGGAAGGGGGATCGGTTCGTCCTTTGTTAACGTCCGCTGGCATTAATGCTGGCCAGTTACGCACAGCGATTGACCAGGCGTTGAGCCGCTTGCCGCAGGTAGAAGGTACCGGTGGTGATGTGCAGCCTTCTCAGGATCTGGTGCGCGTACTGAATCTTTGCGACAAGCTGGCGCAAAAACGTGGGGACAACTTTATTTCGTCAGAACTGTTCGTTCTGGCGGCGCTTGAGTCACGCGGTACGCTGACCGATTTATTAAAATCAGCTGGCGCGACGACCGCCAATGTCACTCAGGCAATTGAACAAATGCGTGGAGGTGAAAGCGTGAATGACCAGGGGGCTGAAGACCAACGTCAGGCCTTGAAAAAATATACCGTCGACCTGACCGAACGCGCCGAACAAGGCAAGCTCGATCCGGTTATCGGTCGTGATGAAGAAATTCGCCGCACTATTCAGGTGCTGCAACGTCGTACTAAAAACAACCCGGTTTTGATCGGTGAGCCAGGTGTTGGTAAAACCGCGATTGTTGAAGGACTGGCTCAACGTATCATCAATGGTGAAGTGCCGGAAGGCTTAAAAGGTCGTCGCGTGCTGGCGCTGGATATGGGCGCGCTGGTGGCTGGAGCCAAATATCGTGGTGAGTTTGAAGAACGTTTAAAAGGAGTGCTCAACGATCTTTCTAAACAGGAAGGCAATGTCATCCTGTTTATCGATGAGTTGCATACTATGGTCGGTGCAGGTAAAGCCGATGGTGCGATGGACGCCGGCAACATGTTGAAACCGGCGCTGGCGCGCGGGGAGCTGCACTGCGTAGGGGCGACCACGCTTGATGAATACCGCCAGTACATCGAAAAAGATGCGGCGCTGGAACGTCGTTTCCAGAAAGTGTTTGTGGCCGAACCTTCAGTAGAAGATACCATCGCGATTTTGCGTGGGCTGAAAGAGCGTTATGAGCTGCACCACCACGTGCAGATTACTGACCCGGCAATTGTTGCGGCTGCCACGCTGTCTCACCGCTACATTGCTGACCGTCAGTTGCCGGATAAAGCTATCGACCTTATCGATGAAGCTGCGTCCAGTATCCGTATGCAGATTGACTCTAAGCCGGAAGAGCTCGACAGACTCGATCGCCGTATTATCCAGCTCAAGCTGGAACAGCAGGCGTTAATGAAAGAGTCTGATGAGGCAAGTAAAAAACGTCTTGATATGCTTAATGAAGAACTGGACGACAAAGAGCGCCAGTATTCAGAGTTAGAAGAAGAGTGGAAAGCTGAAAAAGCTTCTCTCTCCGGCACGCAAACCATCAAGGCAGAGCTGGAACAGGCAAAAATCGCTATCGAACAGGCACGTCGTGTCGGTGATCTGGCGCGCATGTCTGAACTGCAGTACGGCAAAATTCCGGAACTGGAAAAACAGCTGGAAGCAGCGACCCAGTCTGAAGGTAAAACTATGCGTCTGCTGCGTAATAAAGTGACGGATGCAGAAATCGCTGAAGTGCTGGCGCGCTGGACCGGTATCCCGGTGGCTCGTATGCTGGAAGGCGAGCGGGAAAAATTATTGCGGATGGAGCAGGATCTGCACAGCCGCGTGATTGGCCAGAACGAAGCGGTAGAAGCGGTATCTAACGCCATCCGTCGTAGCCGTGCAGGATTGTCTGATCCGAATCGTCCGATTGGTTCATTCCTGTTCCTGGGGCCAACCGGTGTCGGTAAAACCGAGCTGTGCAAAGCACTGGCGAACTTTATGTTCGACAGTGACGATGCGATGGTCCGTATCGATATGTCCGAGTTTATGGAGAAACACTCGGTATCTCGCCTGGTAGGTGCGCCTCCGGGATATGTCGGTTATGAAGAAGGTGGGTACCTGACGGAAGCGGTGCGTCGTCGTCCTTATTCGGTCATTCTGCTGGATGAAGTGGAAAAAGCACATCCGGATGTCTTCAACATTCTGTTGCAGGTGCTTGACGATGGTCGTCTGACTGACGGGCAGGGGAGAACGGTCGATTTCCGTAATACGGTTGTCATCATGACCTCGAATCTGGGCTCTGATCTGATTCAGGAGCGTTTCGGTGAGCTGGATTACAGCCATATGAAAGATATGGTGCTGGGTGTCGTGAGCCAGAACTTCCGCCCGGAATTCATCAACCGTATAGATGAGGTTGTTGTATTCCATCCATTGGGTGAGAAACACATTGCCTCTATTGCCAAAATTCAGCTGCAGCGTCTGTACAAACGTCTGGAAGAGCGTGGTTATGAAATCCACATCTCTGACGAAGCGCTTAAATTGCTGAGTGTGAATGGTTATGATCCTGTATATGGTGCACGTCCATTGAAACGTGCTATCCAGCAGCAGATCGAAAACCCACTGGCACAGCAAATCTTGTCTGGTGAGCTGATTCCAGGCAAAACGATTCGTCTGGAAGTGAATGACGATCGCATTGTGGCAGTGCAGTAAGTCACAAAACCTCAATAAACGGGCCCTGCGGGGCTCGTTTTTGTTTAATAACCAGGCAAGAATAGCGTTATTGATTGAAAAATAATCGCTTGATAAGTTTTTTGTATTTTTAACTTGTCAGCCTGAAATAACTCCCTATAATGCGCCTCCACTGACACGGAACAACGGCACGCAAGCCGCCGGGTCAGCGGGGTTCCACTGAGAACCCCGGCGAAGAAAGCGAAATTAAATGCTTGACTTCGTAGTGGGATGGCGTATTATGCACACCCCGCGCCGCTGAGAAAAAGCGAAGCGGCACTGCTCTTTAACAATTTATCAGACAATCTGTGTGGGCACTCGAAGATACGGATTCTTAACGTCGTAAGACGAAAAATGAATACCAAGTCTCTGAGTGAACACGTAATTCATTACGAAGTTTAATTCACGAGCATCAAACTTAAATTGAAGAGTTTGATCATGGCTCAGATTGAACGCTGGCGGCAGGCCTAACACATGCAAGTCGAACGGTAGCACAGAGGAGCTTGCTCCTTGGGTGACGAGTGGCGGACGGGTGAGTAATGTCTGGGAAACTGCCCGATGGAGGGGGATAACTACTGGAAACGGTAGCTAATACCGCATAACGTCGCAAGACCAAAGAGGGGGACCTTCGGGCCTCTTGCCATCGGATGTGCCCAGATGGGATTAGCTAGTAGGTGGGGTAACGGCTCACCTAGGCGACGATCCCTAGCTGGTCTGAGAGGATGACCAGCCACACTGGAACTGAGACACGGTCCAGACTCCTACGGGAGGCAGCAGTGGGGAATATTGCACAATGGGCGCAAGCCTGATGCAGCCATGCCGCGTGTATGAAGAAGGCCTTCGGGTTGTAAAGTACTTTCAGCGAGGAGGAAGGCGTTGTGGTTAATAACCGCAACGATTGACGTTACTCGCAGAAGAAGCACCGGCTAACTCCGTGCCAGCAGCCGCGGTAATACGGAGGGTGCAAGCGTTAATCGGAATTACTGGGCGTAAAGCGCACGCAGGCGGTCTGTCAAGTCGGATGTGAAATCCCCGGGCTCAACCTGGGAACTGCATCCGAAACTGGCAGGCTAGAGTCTTGTAGAGGGGGGTAGAATTCCAGGTGTAGCGGTGAAATGCGTAGAGATCTGGAGGAATACCGGTGGCGAAGGCGGCCCCCTGGACAAAGACTGACGCTCAGGTGCGAAAGCGTGGGGAGCAAACAGGATTAGATACCCTGGTAGTCCACGCCGTAAACGATGTCGACTTGGAGGTTGTGCCCTTGAGGCGTGGCTTCCGGAGCTAACGCGTTAAGTCGACCGCCTGGGGAGTACGGCCGCAAGGTTAAAACTCAAATGAATTGACGGGGGCCCGCACAAGCGGTGGAGCATGTGGTTTAATTCGATGCAACGCGAAGAACCTTACCTACTCTTGACATCCACGGAATTTAGCAGAGATGCTTTAGTGCCTTCGGGAACCGTGAGACAGGTGCTGCATGGCTGTCGTCAGCTCGTGTTGTGAAATGTTGGGTTAAGTCCCGCAACGAGCGCAACCCTTATCCTTTGTTGCCAGCGATTCGGTCGGGAACTCAAAGGAGACTGCCAGTGATAAACTGGAGGAAGGTGGGGATGACGTCAAGTCATCATGGCCCTTACGAGTAGGGCTACACACGTGCTACAATGGCGCATACAAAGAGAAGCGACCTCGCGAGAGCAAGCGGACCTCATAAAGTGCGTCGTAGTCCGGATTGGAGTCTGCAACTCGACTCCATGAAGTCGGAATCGCTAGTAATCGTGGATCAGAATGCCACGGTGAATACGTTCCCGGGCCTTGTACACACCGCCCGTCACACCATGGGAGTGGGTTGCAAAAGAAGTAGGTAGCTTAACCTTCGGGAGGGCGCTTACCACTTTGTGATTCATGACTGGGGTGAAGTCGTAACAAGGTAACCGTAGGGGAACCTGCGGTTGGATCACCTCCTTACCTTAAAGAACCTGCCTTTGTAGTGCTCACACAGATTGTCTGATGAAAAGTAAATAGCAAGGCGTCTTGCGATTGAGACTTCAGTGTCCCCTTCGTCTAGAGGCCCAGGACACCGCCCTTTCACGGCGGTAACAGGGGTTCGAATCCCCTAGGGGACGCCACTTGCTGGTATGTGTGAGTGAAAGTCGCCGACCCCAATATCTCAAAACTTACCTTCGGGTGACGTTTGAGATATTTGCTCTTTAAAAATCTGGATCAAGCTGAAAATTGAAACGACACACTGTTTCATTTCTCCGTAATAAGAAATGAAAAGCGGTGTGTTCGAGTCTCTCAAATTTTTGCAAGTCGATGATGAATCGAAAGAAACATCTTCGGGTTGTGAGGTTAAGCGACTAAGCGTACACGGTGGATGCCCTGGCAGTCAGAGGCGATGAAGGACGTGCTAATCTGCGATAAGCGTCGGTAAGGTGATATGAACCGTTATAACCGGCGATTTCCGAATGGGGAAACCCAGTGTGATTCGTCACACTATCATTACGTGAATACATAGCGTAATGAAGCGAACCGGGGGAACTGAAACATCTAAGTACCCCGAGGAAAAGAAATCAACCGAGATTCCCCCAGTAGCGGCGAGCGAACGGGGAGCAGCCCAGAGTCTGAATCAGCTTGTGTGTTAGTGGAACGGTCTGGAAAGTCCGACGGTACAGGGTGATAGTCCCGTACACCAAAATGCACAGGTTGTGAACTCGAAGAGTAGGGCGGGACACGTGGTATCCTGTCTGAATATGGGGGGACCATCCTCCAAGGCTAAATACTCCTGACTGACCGATAGTGAACCAGTACCGTGAGGGAAAGGCGAAAAGAACCCCGGCGAGGGGAGTGAAAAAGAACCTGAAACCGTGTACGTACAAGCAGTGGGAGCCTCTTAATGGGGTGACTGCGTACCTTTTGTATAATGGGTCAGCGACTTATATTCTGTAGCAAGGTTAACCGCATAGGGGAGCCGAAGGGAAACCGAGTCTTAACTGGGCGTTAAGTTGCAGGGTATAGACCCGAAACCCGGTGATCTAGCCATGGGCAGGTTGAAGGTTGGGTAACACTAACTGGAGGACCGAACCGACTAATGTTGAAAAATTAGCGGATGACTTGTGGCTGGGGGTGAAAGGCCAATCAAACCGGGAGATAGCTGGTTCTCCCCGAAAGCTATTTAGGTAGCGCCTCGTGAATTCATCTTCGGGGGTAGAGCACTGTTTCGGCTAGGGGGTCATCCCGACTTACCAACCCGATGCAAACTGCGAATACCGAAGAATGTTATCACGGGAGACACACGGCGGGTGCTAACGTCCGTCGTGAAGAGGGAAACAACCCAGACCGCCAGCTAAGGTCCCAAAGTCACAGTTAAGTGGGAAACGATGTGGGAAGGCACAGACAGCCAGGATGTTGGCTTAGAAGCAGCCATCATTTAAAGAAAGCGTAATAGCTCACTGGTCGAGTCGGCCTGCGCGGAAGATGTAACGGGGCTAAACTGTGCACCGAAGCTGCGGCAGCGACACTATGTGTTGTTGGGTAGGGGAGCGTTCTGTAAGCCGTTGAAGGTGGCCTGTGAGGGTTGCTGGAGGTATCAGAAGTGCGAATGCTGACATAAGTAACGATAATGCGGGTGAAAAACCCGCACGCCGGAAGACCAAGGGTTCCTGTCCAACGTTAATCGGGGCAGGGTGAGTCGACCCCTAAGGCGAGGCCGAAAGGCGTAGTCGATGGGAAACAGGTTAATATTCCTGTACTTGGTGTTACTGCGAAGGGGGGACGGAGAAGGCTATGTTAGCCGGGCGACGGTTGTCCCGGTTCAAGCATGTAGGCGGAGGTTCCAGGTAAATCCGGTACCTTTTTAACGCTGAGGTGTGATGACGAGGCACTACGGTGCTGAAGTAACAAATGCCCTGCTTCCAGGAAAAGCCTCTAAGCATCAGGTAACACGAAATCGTACCCCAAACCGACACAGGTGGTCAGGTAGAGAATACCAAGGCGCTTGAGAGAACTCGGGTGAAGGAACTAGGCAAAATGGTGCCGTAACTTCGGGAGAAGGCACGCTGATATGTAGGTGAAGCGGTTTACCCGTGGAGCTGAAATCAGTCGAAGATACCAGCTGGCTGCAACTGTTTATTAAAAACACAGCACTGTGCAAACACGAAAGTGGACGTATACGGTGTGACGCCTGCCCGGTGCCGGAAGGTTAATTGATGGGGTTATCCGTAAGGAGAAGCTCTTGATCGAAGCCCCGGTAAACGGCGGCCGTAACTATAACGGTCCTAAGGTAGCGAAATTCCTTGTCGGGTAAGTTCCGACCTGCACGAATGGCGTAATGATGGCCAGGCTGTCTCCACCCGAGACTCAGTGAAATTGAACTCGCTGTGAAGATGCAGTGTACCCGCGGCAAGACGGAAAGACCCCGTGAACCTTTACTATAGCTTGACACTGAACACTGGTCCTTGATGTGTAGGATAGGTGGGAGGCTTTGAAGTGTGGACGCCAGTCTGCATGGAGCCAACCTTGAAATACCACCCTTTAATGGCTGGTGTTCTAACGTGGGCCCGTAATCCGGGTTGCGGACAGTGTCTGGTGGGTAGTTTGACTGGGGCGGTCTCCTCCTAAAGAGTAACGGAGGAGCACGAAGGTTAGCTAATCCTGGTCGGACATCAGGAGGTTAGTGCAAAGGCATAAGCTAGCTTGACTGCGAGAGTGACGGCTCGAGCAGGTGCGAAAGCAGGTCTTAGTGATCCGGTGGTTCTGAATGGAAGGGCCATCGCTCAACGGATAAAAGGTACTCCGGGGATAACAGGCTGATACCGCCCAAGAGTTCATATCGACGGCGGTGTTTGGCACCTCGATGTCGGCTCATCACATCCTGGGGCTGAAGTAGGTCCCAAGGGTATGGCTGTTCGCCATTTAAAGTGGTACGCGAGCTGGGTTTAGAACGTCGTGAGACAGTTCGGTCCCTATCTGCCGTGGGCGCTGGAGAATTGAGGGGGGCTGCTCCTAGTACGAGAGGACCGGAGTGGACGCATCACTGGTGTTCGGGTTGTCATGCCAATGGCATTGCCCGGTAGCTAAATGCGGAAGAGATAAGTGCTGAAAGCATCTAAGCACGAAACTTGCCCCGAGATGAGTTCTCCCTGAGACTGTAAGTCTCCTGAAGGAACGTTGAAGACGACGACGTTGATAGGTCGGGTGTGTAAGTGTAGCGATACATTGAGCTAACCGATACTAATGAACCGTGAGGCTTAACCTTACAACGCCGAAGATGTTTTGGCGGAATTGAGACGATTTTCAGCCTGATTACAGATGACATCGACATGCCAGGGCGTGTTGATAAACAGAATTTGCCTGGCGGCTGTAGCGCGGTGGTCCCACCTGACCCCATGCCGAACTCAGAAGTGAAACGCCGTAGCGCCGATGGTAGTGTGGGGTCTCCCCATGCGAGAGTAGGGAACTGCCAGGCATTAATTAAAGTGAAGAAGCCCATCCTGACGGATGGGCTTTTTTGCGTCTGTGCGGGGTAAAAACCGCCGGATGCAGCGTCCCGCCTTATCCGGCCTGCGCCGGGCTGAACGTATTTTGTAGGCCTGATAAGCGCAGCGCATCAGGCAATTCTGACAGCCAACCTGGTTCTCTTCCTTCGAACATTTCTTAATCCTTTTCCTGCTAATTAAAATCGTGATCTATCTCCCATAATAAATTATAACAATTATATAACATTTAATTTACCAAAACAGACACGAAACATCATTGATAGATTCATAAGATCCTGGCAGGGGTACAATTTTAATGGCTGATAGCAGTGTAACTGAGAACGGGGCGCTGGCAGATGGCGACACCCGTCGTCGTATATGGGCGATTGTCGGAGCATCGTCAGGGAACCTGGTCGAATGGTTTGATTTCTATATTTACTCTTTCTGCTCTCTCTACTTTGCTCATATCTTTTTTCCATCTGGAAACACCACCACGCAACTCTTACAAACTGCCGGCGTTTTTGCTGCAGGCTTTCTGATGCGGCCAATCGGGGGATGGCTTTTTGGTCGTATTGCGGATAAACACGGGCGTAAAAAGTCTATGCTGCTGTCCGTTTGTATGATGTGCATGGGATCGTTGGTGATCGCTTGTCTTCCGGGATATGAAACCATCGGCACCTGGGCTCCCGCGCTATTACTGCTGGCCAGATTATTCCAAGGGTTATCTGTTGGTGGGGAATACGGAACCAGCGCTACCTATATGAGTGAAGTAGCCGTTGAAGGTAAGAAAGGTTTTTATGCCTCATTCCAGTATGTGACGTTAATCGGCGGGCAGTTACTGGCATTGCTGGTTGTGGTCATATTACAGCAAACGTTAGAAGACTCGGCGCTAAGAGCGTGGGGTTGGCGTATTCCCTTTGCGCTGGGAGCCGTGCTGGCTATTGTTGCGCTATGGTTGCGTCGCCAGTTGGATGAAACCTCGAAACAGGATGTCCGTGCGTTGAAAGAAGCGGGTTCTCTGAAAGGGCTGTGGCGTAACCGCAAAGCCTTTCTTATGGTACTGGGATTCACCGCTGCTGGCTCGCTGTGTTTTTATACGTTTACGACCTACATGCAGAAATATCTGGTTAATACGGCTGGTATGCATGCCAACGTGGCCAGCGGCATTATGACAGCTGCATTGTGCGTGTTTATGCTAGTGCAACCGCTGTTCGGTGCGTTGTCAGATAAAATAGGCCGACGGACTTCAATGCTGTGTTTTGGCGCGTTAGCCGCGATTTTCACTGTTCCCATTTTGACCGCGTTGCAAAGCGTGACGTCTCCTTACATGGCGTTTGCTCTGGTGATGTGTGCCTTGTTGATCGTGAGTTTCTATACGTCAATTAGCGGTATTCTGAAGGCCGAAATGTTCCCGGCGCAGGTGCGTGCTCTGGGGGTTGGGTTATCTTATGCGGTGGCTAATGCTTTGTTTGGTGGTTCAGCCGAATATGTTGCGTTATCCCTGAAGTCTGTCGGTATGGAAACGACATTCTTCTGGTACGTTACAGCGCTGGCAGTCGTCGCATTTTTGGTATCACTGATGCTGCATGGGAAGGGGAAAGGCCTGCGCCTCTAATAATGTGCCAATTGCCAGACCGCATAGCCGGTAGACGCGCCAGCCACATCCCAGGCGAAGTCCTTCCAGCTCCAGCCGCTCCCGGCGGGGCGGCTGTCCCACAGCTCTTTTGACGCGCCCAGGCTGACTGAGAACATCAAACCGATAGCTGCGCTACGATCGCGGCTGTTGCCCTGATGTTGGGCATATTCGTTTCCGGCTGCGGCAAGCATGGCGGAGGCGATAAAGTGTTGAGCTTTGTCTTGCCCACTCCAGCTGTCGTTAGCCATGTGGCTACAACCGGAAAGAAGCAAAACACTGGTAAGAATAAACAGACGCACCGTGGCCTCCATAGGAAAAACCCCGTCACTGGACGGGGTCTTGGTTACAGAATACGGCTAATTAATCTGTCGATACGAATACGGCGTAATCGACGGATAAGCTTACGTACTTTGACTGGATAGTCGGCAATGCTCTGTAGGTCGCGATAGTGCTTCACGACGGTGGTATGCGTGCGGATGAGCTCCAGCTCTTTATCGCGCTGGGGAGTCAGCTCTTGCTGAGGATCGTGGATAAGGATGGCGTTTTCCAGATCCAGACGCCAGGCGCGAGGGTTAAGGTTGTTGCCAGTCAGCAGCATCCATTTATCATCAACCCACATGCCTTTCAGATGATAGGTGTTGTCATCATCTTTCCATAAGCGCACTACCAACTGGTCGGTATTCACGTAATACTGCAGTCTGCTCAGGAAACGGCGCAGATTTATTTCATACAGATAAGGCAACGCACCGATGATCTTGAATGGCTCATCTTCTGGAATGAAGAAGTCGTTGGCGGTTTTATCACCGACAATGATTTCGACCTTTTTCCCTTCACGCAGTAGTTGAATGATATTGCGCACCAGGATGGCAGGTAGGTTGAAATAAGGCGTACAAATGGTGAGTTTGTGCTCCGCGCAGGGCATGAGGTGGAAAATAGTCTTATTTAACAGACTGGATTTTCCGAGCCCAACCAGCGGCGTGACCGAAAGCTGTTCATTATCCGCATCACCCTGAAAATGGAAGGATGCATCGCGCAATTCCTGACGGTACAGGCGGATATCGTTTTTAATTTCCGGACTTTTAGGACGATGGATATCATCGAGACGATTAACGCCGCGCCCATTCATCAGGTTCTGCGTAACCCAATCGTACATGATATCGGCCATCTTCGCGTTGCGAATCAGCTGATAGCGGTCATAGCGGTATTTATCATGTTGGTGTAAGTAAACATCGTTCAGACTGGCCCCGCTATACAGGACGCTATCATCAATGATAAAGCCTTTAAAATGCAGAACACCAAGCGCTTCGCGGGTGTTAATTGGCACGCCGTAGACAGGGATATCGATACCCGGGTTTTCCTGCGCCATTCGACAATACCAGTCAGCGTTGGTATTCGATGCCGCGGCGCCAATACGTCCACGCTGGGCTCGGTGCCAGTCGACAAGCACCCGTACATCTAGCTCTGGACGCTGCCGTTTTGCCGCATAGAGCGCATCGAGAATGCCTTTGCCACCGTCATCCTGTTCCAGGTACAGTGCAATGATGCAGATCCGTCGCGTCGCGCTGGCTATTTTTTCCAGCAGAGTCTCCCTGAAATTAGCGGGAGCATAAAAGAAATCTACATCATCAACTGACTGAGAAATCTTAGGTAGTTGGGCAAGGTGTTGTTGATGTTTATTACGCTTAAATTTTGACAACATCACAGTGCATTTCTTCTCTGTTCATTGAAGGGTCCTCTGTGCTTTGCAGACGACATAAGCGGGCAATGATACCACCAGTCCCCATTAATGTGGTCAACATTTCCAGTACCTTACTCACGATTCCTCGAATTGGGCCAGATTAAGCGATAGCCCAACAATTCCCTCTTCGAGCTGGACGTCAACGACAAACCCGAGTTTTCGGGCCAGGGCGACCATCCCACGATTGTTTGGCATCGTAATACCATTCAAACGTATAAGTCCGTGATCTCGCGTATATGCGATTAATTTTTCCATCAACCGGCGACCCAATCCAAGCCCTTTGAGATCGGAACGAACCAGCACGGCAAACTCGGCATCAACGTTATCAGGATCCGAGATTGCTCGCGTTACGCCGAGGATCTCTTGCTGATTATCTTTACAGCGTACCGCCACAAAGGCCATTTCCCGATCGTAGTCGATCTGCGTCATATTGGCTAAATCTTCATGGGTGAATTCGTTGATCTCACTGAAATAGCGATAATAAAGATCTTCTTTCGTTACCTGAGATATGAACTGCTGCAGATGAGGTTCATCCTCTGGCAAAATGGGACGGAACAGGCAGCGCTCCCCGTTTTTCAACTCCACCCACTCTTCAAGCTGATGGGGATAAGGGCGTACCGCCAGCCTGCTTTCGTTATCGCCCGTGAAAGGGGCAATATCCAGTGTGACGTCCAGTGCAGTAAATTCCCCAGCAGAGGCCAGTAGAGGGTGGATATCCAGGCGCTGAATTTCCGGACAATCGACGATCAGGTTGGAGACCTGGACCAACAGTTGGCTTAAGCCTGCAATATCTAAGGGACGTAGTGCGCTGCGAGCGCGGATCTTTTTGTTTTTGATCCCCTGGATCACCAGATAACGCGCCAGATTCATGTTCAGTGGCGGCAAGGCCACCACGGCTTGCTCTTCCGGTCGCCACTCAACACCACCTTCACCCAGCATAATCAACGGACCAAATACCGGGTCGTGTTCAACGACGACGCGAAGTTCTTGAGCACCAGCGCGATTCGCCATACTTTGTACTAACAAACCGTGGATACGTGCCTGTGGCCAGGCCATTTTTACCCGATCAAAAATCGCATTGGCTGCCTGCTGCACTTCTGTTGCCGTACGCAGGTACAACATAACCCCCTGAACTTCCGACTTATGCGGAATATCAGGAGAGCGCAGCTTCAGTGCTACCGGGTAACCGATTTGTTCTGCGATGTGTACGGCTTCTGCACTGTCGCTGGCGATCCATGTCGGCAGCGTGTGTAAGCCATAGGCGTGTAAAATCGGCTGTACTTCATGGGTATCCAGCGACGTTGCGCCTTCGGCAATCGCCTGCTGTAACAGATTATGCGCCTCGGCGGTGTTGGTGGTCAGAGAGTCGGGCAGCGCAGGCGTTTCCCGTAGTTGCTTCTGGTTACGTCGATATTCCACCATATGCATAAAGGCGGTGATGGTGCCTTCAGGTGTGCGGTAAGTCGGTAATCCGGCTTCGCTAAACAGTCTGCGTGCTTCCTGGGATGAAAACTCGCCGCACCAGTTGGTCAGCAACGAGACGAACTTGCCGCGCGGATGACGCTTTACCGCTTCGATCAATGCTTGCGCGCTTTCGGTTCCGGGGGCGGCTGCGCTGGGTGAGTGAATCACCATTAGCGCGTCGAAATCCTGGCTGGCGAGCAAAATATCCAGTGTCTTAACATAGTGCTCGCTGCTGGCGTCGTCCCGCAGATCCAGCGGGTTGGCGATATCAACGTGTTCAGGTAGCGCATCGCGTAATTTCTGGCAGGTATCTTCACTCAATGCCGCCAGCTTGCCATTTTTTGACCACAGCTCATCTAATGCCAGTGCGGCAGGCGCGGCTCCATTGCTAATGATCATCAGCCTGTCGCCACGCAGCGGGCGCATGTGGCTCAGGGTTTCCACCGCTGAGAACAGCTCGTGAGTGTCTTGTACGCGCAGTAAACCGGCGCGCTGAATAGCTGCATCCCACGCAGGGTCCATCCCGGCGCTGGTATGCAGTAAACGCTGCGCTGCAGGGCTGCGACCGCTCTTAATCACCAGAATAGGTTTATTGCGTGAGGCGCTACGGGCGGCGGAGACAAAGCGGCGGGCATCGCTTAAATGTTCGAGATACAGCAATATCGCGCTGGTTTTACTGTCGCGTGCCAGGTAATCCAGTAGCTCATCAACGTCGATATCCAGGCTGTCACCCAGCGCGATAAAGTAAGAAAAGCCCATTTCTCTCTGCTGTGCCCAGTCGAGTATGGTATTGGATACGGCTGCGGATTGAGAGATGAAAGCCAGCTTGCCGCGCTTAATCGGGACGGGGGAAAAGCTGGCGTTAAGCCCCTGCCAGGGAGCGAGAAGCCCCAGACTGTTGGGACCCAGCAGACGTATGTTGTAGCGTGATGCGCAGGCCAACAGCTCCGCGTGTTGCGCCGTAGGAGCCGAGAGAATAATGCAGGTTTTACAACCTTTCTCGCCAAGCGCTTCGAGCAACGTCAGGTTGCGGCTGGCATTGGTGCACAATACGGCGAGATCGGGGCTAAAAGGCAGGCTGCTGATATTGGGCCAGGCCAGTACGCCCAACACCGCTTTCCAGGCGGGGGTCACTGGTAAAACGGGGCCGTTGAACCCTCCTGCCAGCAGGTTACGCATCATCAGGTATCCTGCTCGATTGGGCTTCATTGACGCCCCAATCACAGCAATGGATTTCGGTCGCAGTAGTGCTTCCAGACCACGCTGACTCATATCGGCTTCCTTAATGACTCCAGTGACCGAATGATTTTACACGCTTTCTGGCGAGTCTGCTGTGACGCTTCCCTGATGTTGCGTTTTTCCTGCCAGGTAGCGTGTTTTAAAGCGCGTGAAGTGTTCACCTAATCCTTCGGCTGCCTGCTTATCGCCTGCCAGATCCAGTAAAGCGATTGCCACTTCGGCAGTGCAATATTGCCCCTCGGCATGGACTTCGCGCAGATGGTAAGCGGAGAGGCGTGATAGATCGACGGAGATCACCGGCAGGTTATCAAGGTACGGGCTTTTGCGGAACATTTTGCGTGCTTCCGGCCAGGTGCCATCAAGCATAATGAACAGCGGTGGTTTACCCGCCGGTGGTGTGAAAATGACCTCACGCCCCTCGTCGGCATAAGATGCCGGGAATACGACCATCGGCTGATAATCCGGATTTTTCACCAGCTCAAGCAATGCTGACGGCGGTTCGGTACGTGACCACTGAAACGCAGCGGTATCAGGCAGTATATCGGCAATTAAACGCCCGGTATTGCTGGGTTTCATCGGTTCGGTATCAAACATCACCAGGCAAAAACGACTTTTCGCCTGAGCTGGCGTCAGCGTTTCACACAGGCACAGTTTCAGCGGTAGCAGGCAGCGCTGACAGCGACGAATGCGGTTACCTCGGGCAAGAAAAGGGCGCGTGGCGCGCGCAAGACGCTCGGCACGTAACTGGAGAACGGCGTTATTGGTCATCGGGAAGCACGTTGAAAAATGCTATTGTCTCAGAGGACAAAACGGGGCACAAGATGTGCCCCGCAGAGTTTATAATGATTCGTTAAGCCAGCTATCAAACGGGGCCTTAGGTACGGCGCCATTAAGCATGTCGACGATTTCACCTTTTCTGAAGATCATGATGGTCGGGATGCTGCGGATACCGAAGCGGGCGCTGAGCTCACGTTCGGCTTCCGTATTCACTTTAACAAAACGTACTTTACCGCTACGTTCTTCCGCGACATCTTCAAAAATTGGCGCGAAGTTGCGGCATGGGCCACACCAGGGGGCCCAAAAATCAACCACCACTGGGAGATCGTCTTTTAACAGTTTATCCAGTGTTTCACCGGTCGCATTGATCACCTCCCCATCAAACAGGTCGTGACCACAGCGTCCGCATTTAGCCGCTTCCTGGACACGATCGTCGGGGATGCGGTTGATAGCCTGGCAGCTGGTACAAACGGTATTCATAACTAACCTCTGGATGAATGGAGTGGACTTCACGGCAGTAACGCCAGTATGTTTCTATTATGTTACATATTATCGGGGAGTCTGTTCTAAACAACAATGCGTTTTATTCAATGAGTACAATAGTCCTTAGCTTTTAAATGAAATAATGGCTAACGACGTGCACATCGGGTAATCTGCGCGCTTCGCGCAGAGCAGGTGGAGAAAAACATGAGCGACGAACTGAAGAACAAAAACGGCAAGGTCAAAGTGATGTACGTCCGCAGTGACGATGACTCGGATAAACGCACCCAAAATCCACGTACTGGTAAAGGCGGCGGTCGCCCCGGTACTTCCCGAGCCGAAGGCGGTCGTCGCCCTGCCCGTGATGACAGAAAGGGGCCGAACAGCGAACGCGGTCGTGAACGTGGTCGTGACCGCGATGTTGAACGCGACCGTAAACGTGAAGATTCACCGTGGCGTACCGTATCCCGCGCACCGAGTGATGATACTGCGGATAAAGCCGATCATGGTGGCATCAGCGGTAAGAGCTTTATCGATCCTGAAGTACTGCGTCGTCAGCGCGCGGAAGAAACCCGCGTTTATGGCGAAAATGCGTGCCAGGCGTTGTTCCAGAGCCGCCCGGACGCCATTGTCCGCGCCTGGTTTGTTCAGAGCGTCACCCCGCGCTTTAAAGAAGCATTACGCTGGATGGCGGCAAACCGCAAAGCCTATCACGTGGTTGATGAGGCCGAACTGGCGAAAGCATCTGGTACCGAGCACCATGGTGGTGTCTGCTTCCTGATCAAAAAGCGTAACGGTACCACCGTTAAGCAGTGGGTTGGTCAGGCCGGAGCGCAGGATTGTGTGCTGGCGCTGGAAGATATCGCCAACCCGCATAACCTGGGCGGTATGATGCGTAGCTGTGCGCACTTCGGCGTGAAAGGCGTAGTGGTACAGGACGCAGCATTACTGGAATCGGGTGCGGCTATCCGTACCGCTGAAGGTGGAGCAGAGCACGTTCAGCCGATTACCGGTGACAGTATTGTCGACGTGCTGGATGATTTCCGTAACGCGGGTTACACGGTAGTGATGACCTCAAGCGTGAAAGGCAAACCGCTGTTTACAACCACGCTGCCAGAAAAAATGGTGCTGGTATTAGGGCGTGAGCGTGAAGCTCTCCCAGAAGCCGCATGCTCAGCCGACGACCTGTGCGTGGCGATTGATGGTACCGGCAAGGTAGAAACGCTCAACGTTTCTGTCGCGACCGGCGTGCTGCTCGCGGAGTGGTGGCGTCAGAACAAAGCCTGATAATAAAAATGCCAGCGAATCGCTGGCATTTTTTTACTCGCTTTCTGCGGGTAATACCGGCATCCAGTCAACCGGTTTTTCACCTCGTTGTTCCAGCCATTCATTAGCCAGTACAAAGTGATTGCAACCAAAGAAACCGCGATGCGCAGAGAGCGGTGATGGGTGTGGCGCTTTCAACACATGGTGACGCTGCGCATCAATAATCGCGCCTTTCTTCTGAGCATGTGAACCCCAAAGCAGGAAAACCACGCCTTCCCGATGTTGGTTAATCAGGCTGATGACTTTATCAGTAAACGTTTCCCATCCCAGACTAGCGTGCGAATGAGCCTGACCGGCGCGGACGGTAAGCACGGTGTTGAGTAACAATACGCCCTGGCGTGCCCAGCTTTCCAGATATCCGTGCGTTGGGCGGGTGAAGCCGGGAATTGTTGCTTCCAGCTCTTTGTACATGTTCAGCAACGAAGGTGGAGTGGCAACCCCCGGACGAACAGAGAACGCGAGACCGTGTGCCTGGCCTGGACCGTGATAGGGATCTTGTCCCAGAATGACGACTTTCACGTCGCCAAGTTCGGTAAAGCGAAACGCGTTAAATACATCTTTTTGCGGCGGATAAATTGTCATTCCTGACTGACGCTCGCCGGCAACAGTATGCAGTGTGTTAACAAAATAAGGCTGCTGTTTTTCTTCAGCCAGCACATCGTGCCAGGTTAATTCGGTGGCCATCTCGCTCTCCTGCGAATTTTCAATCCCCCTAGCTTAACTGCTTCTTTCGACGTCGCAAAATTCTGTACGTTTCTCAAGGGGCTACCCCTTAAAGATAGTTGAAAATTTATGTAAAAAGTTTATCTGTTTGCATGGCGTAAGTTGATGTAAAACAATAAAATCCACCTATCACCACTTTTGATGTGTGGTTTTTATTGATTTAAATCAAAGATTCAAGGGTGGGTGAGGGGTATATATACACTCAAGCAACAATGGTTTTACCAATTGGCCGGATGCGGCCAACCGAAATCAAATAATTTTGCCGGGGAGGCATCAACATGATTACAGGTATCCAGATTACTAAAGCTGCAAACGACGACCTGCTGAACTCTTTCTGGCTGCTGGACAGCGAAAAAGGCGAAGCACGCTGCATCGTTGCGAAAGCAGGTTTCAATGCTGATGACGTCGTTGCCGTCAGCAAACTGGGCGAAATCGAATACCGTGAAGTACCGGTAGATGTACAGCCAGAAGTTCGTGTAGAAGGTGGTCAGCACCTGAACGTTAACGTTCTGCGTCGTGAAACACTGGAAGATGCAGTTAAGCACCCGGAAAAATATCCGCAACTGACCATCCGTGTTTCTGGTTATGCAGTGCGCTTTAACTCTCTGACTCCAGAACAGCAGCGCGACGTTATTGCTCGTACCTTTACTGAGAGCCTGTAAGGCTCGCGGGGAATAACCCCGCCCAGCAGAGAATCTAAAAGCGGAAGATGCCAGTGCGTCTTCCGCTTTTTTATATCCGTTAGTAAAAAATCCTCACCGCACAATACACCAACAGTAATGCCAGAATGATATTCAACTGCCGACCGTAACGACGAAAAACGCGCTGAAAAAGATGGCCTGCCAGCGCCCAACAGGCATTGCCAAAGGTTCCAATCAACGCCAGCAGAATACTCACTCCAATCAACCAGTGCGCGTCCTGGGTATACGGCAATACAAATGTGGATAACGCGGTAATGCCGTACAAAATGATTTTGACGTTCACAAACTGCAAACCAAAACTCGCCCAAAAGCTAATCGGTTCCGCCTGCAGGCTATCGTTTGAGGCTGGGCTGGTGGCGATTTTCAGCGCCAGCCATAAAATGTAGGCTGCCCCTGCCCAACTCAGCCAATGAATAATAGCCGGATCCAGGACGACCAGCGAAAACGAGATCCCGGCGCACAGCAGCATGACGATTAAAAAGCCCAGACTCATTCCGGCCAGAACACGCGTGCTTTGACGTAAGCCATGTGACGTTGCGGCACTGAGCGCGAGGATATTATTCGGGCCGGGTGTTAGCGCAGTAATCAGTGTATAGATCCAGAATGCACTTAAAAGCATGGGGGTCACTTGTTATCTCCTCTGTTTTAGCAGACAGTACTCGAGACAAAACATTTAAAAAAATGAATGTTTTTGCATTCTAAGTTCGATATTTTCGATGGGTTAGTGCGGATGGATTTACGTCGGTTTATTACGCTAAAAACGGTGGTGGAAGAAGGTTCATTCCTGCGGGCGTCGCAGAAACTTTGCTGTACGCAGTCAACGGTTACCTTTCATATTCAACAGCTTGAGCAAGAGCTCTCGGTGCAGCTGTTTGAAAAAATTGGCCGGCGGATGTGTCTCACCAGTGAGGGCAAACGGCTGATGCCGCATATACATGACCTGACTCGTGTGATGGCATCGATCCGTCAGACGGCGCAACAAGATGCACAGCCAAGCGGTGATCTCCGCGTCGCCACCGGAGAAACGTTGCTGGCCTATAAAATGCCGCAGGTTTTACAGCGCTTTAAACAGCGCGCTCCCAATGTTCGGTTGTCCCTACAGTCGCTCAATTGTTATGTCATTCGTGATGCTCTGCTGGGTGATGAGGTTGATCTGGGGGTATTTTATCGGGTTGGGAATGATGAGGCGCTTGAGATGCTGTCACTGGGTGAACAGTCACTGGCGCTGGTCGCCTCTCCGGCTCTTCAGAATGTTGATTTCACTCAGCATAATCAGCATATTCCCTGCAGTTTTATCATTAATGAACCGCAATGTATTTTTAGACAGCGTTTTGAAAGTCTGCTGCGTAAGCGGCAGATAACGCTGGAAAATACTATTGAGCTATGGAGTATCGAAAGCATCAAGCAGTGTGTCTCTGCGAATCTTGGTGTCAGTTTTTTACCGCGGTTTACCGTTGAGAAGGAATTACACTCAGGAGAATTAATCGAGTTGCCGTTCAGTGAAAAGCCGGAACTGATTACCGCATTGTGCGCACATCATGCCGGAAAAGTCGTTAGCCCGGCGATGCGGGTTTTTATGGAATGTATTACAGAGAGCTTTGTTGCGCATGAAAAAATGCCGGGCTAAACGGCCCGGCACTCGGTTTACTCTTTGTCGGACTGCTGGGTAGCAGCTCCACTTGGCTTACGACGTTTGCCGATATTTTTGGCGTCGCGGTGACGTTTTTTCACCCGTGGCTTCTCTTTCTCTTTCGCTTTTTTCTCGGCGCGCTTCGCCAGCACTTTCTTGGATGGCTTACCGTTGGATTTCTCACTTGGCGCGCGCGTGGTTGGACGCAGTTCGTCGATGACGCGTGCTTTCAGCGGCTCGTCAATATAGCGGCTCGCTTTGCCGAGCAGCAGGTGGTCATGCGCTTCAACCAAAGAGATTGCAGTACCTTTACGCCCGGCACGACCGGTACGACCAATGCGGTGCAGATAGGCATCGCCACTGCGCGGCATGTCGAAGTTAAATACGTGGCTGACGTCAGGAATATCGATCCCGCGTGCGGCAACGTCAGTTGCTACCAGCACGTTCACGCGACCATCGGTCAGGCGCTTGATCGCTTCGTTACGTTTGTTCTGCACCATCTCGCCTTCGAGATAGCAGTTATTAATGCCTGCCTGGCGCAGCCAGCCTGCCAGCTCGTGCACACGTTCGCGTTTGCGTACAAAGACAATTGAGCGGGTCGCTTCCGGCTGTTTTAACAGATGGATCAGCAGGGCAGTTTTGTGCTCGATATCATCGGCACGGTAGTAAAACTGATGGATCTTCTTGCGTTCGCGGGTGGACGGATCCGCCGAGACTTCGACAGGATCTTCCAGCAGACGCTCGGCAAAATCTTTGATCGCATCGCCTTCCAGCGTGGCGGAGAACAGCATGGTTTGCTTACGCCAACGGGTTTCACCGGCAATATGCTCGATGTCCTGGGCAAAGCCCATATCCAGCATACGGTCTGCTTCATCGAGGATCAGCGTTTCAACTGCATGGCAGTCGAAGTTCTCTTCTTTAATGTATTGCAGCAGACGACCAGTGGTGGCGACCACGATGTCCTGGTTTTCGCTAAAGACTTCCATGTGGTTCATGTAAGCCACGCCACCGGTAATGGTGGCGATATCCAGATGCGTATTTTTGGCCAATTCACGGGCGTGTTCGGCAACCTGCATCGCCAGTTCGCGCGTCGGTGTCAGGATTAAAATGCGCGGTGGACCGGATTTCTTGCGCGGGAAGTCGAGCAGGTGCTGCAACGCTGGCAGCAAATATGCCGCCGTTTTACCGGTGCCTGTCGGCGCAGAACCGAGTACATCACGGCCATCGAGCGCAGGCGGAATGGCGGCAGCCTGAATGGCGGTCGGGCGAGTGAAACCTTTTTCCTGGAGGGCATCCAGAAGGCTTTCATCGAGTTCAAGTTCGGAAAAAGTCGTTACAGTCATGTTCTACCTCTGAGTGGGGCGCTGATTATAGACGTTACGGCTGCAATCTTCATCTGTTTGTATGGATATACCTTCTCAGGTATTGTTTTTATCCTATGTTATCGTTTTTTTTCCAGGAAGGTTGTTCTTCATGCCCCAGTCTACATCCGTACTTCGGCGTAATGGATTTACTTTTAAGCAGTTTTTTGTGGCACATGATCGTTGTGCAATGAAAGTCGGAACGGACGGCATTTTATTGGGTGCCTGGGCTCCTGTGGCTGGTGTAAAACGGATCCTTGATATTGGTACCGGGAGCGGTCTGCTGGCGCTGATGTTGGCCCAACGTACAGATAAAAACGTCATCATTGATGCTGTTGAGCTTGATGTTGACGCCGCGCAGCAGGCACAGGATAACATCGCGCAATCTCCGTGGATGCATCGTGTGAGGGTACATTCAGAGGATGCTCAGCAATGGGTACCGCGCCAGACCGTACGTTTTGACCTGATTATCAGCAATCCACCCTATTATGAACAGGGTGTGGAATGCGCAACCCCGCAACGTGAACAGGCGCGCTACACGACCACGCTCGATCACGAAGCATTGCTCACCCTGGCGGCTGACAGCATTACGGAAGAAGGTTTTTTTTGTGTGGTGCTACCGGAGCAGATTGGTAACGCGTTTACCCAGCAGGCACTTAGCATGGGCTGGCATCTGCGATTGCGCACGGATGTAGCAGAAACCGAGGCTCGTCTACCACATCGGGTTTTGCTGGCATTCTCCCCGCAGGCCGGGGAGTGCTTTAGTGACAGGTTGGTTATCCGTGGGTCAGACCAGCGTTATTCTGAAGGCTACACGGCGCTGACCCAGGCGTTCTATCTGTTTATGTGATGACTGAGCGGCGAGAGAATTGACGGGCCCGCCTCTGGAAGTTGTTCTGGATAATCCAGCGTGTAGTGCAGGCCCCGACTCTCTTTGCGCATCATCGCGCAGCGGACAATCAGCTCGGCAACCTGCACCAGATTGCGCAGCTCCAATAGGTTGTTCGACACACGGAAATGGGCGTAATACTCGTCGATTTCCTGTTGCAGCATGGTGATACGACGCAGGGCGCGTTCCAGACGTTTAGTGGTGCGCACAATACCGACGTAATCCCACATAAACAGCCGCAGCTCATGCCAGTTATGCTGAATGACAACCAACTCATCCGGGTTTTCTACCCGGCTTTCATCCCAGCCCGGGAGCGTGCTGACGCCGCGTGCATAAGGCATACGCCTGTCGATATCTTCGGCCGCGGACCAGCCGTAAACCAGGCACTCCAGCAATGAGTTCGACGCCATGCGGTTGGCGCCATGCAGGCCGGTATAACTCACTTCGCCGATCGCATACAGCCCGTCGACATCTGTACGACCAAAGTCATCAACCATCACGCCGCCGCAGGTATAGTGCGCGGCAGGAACGATAGGGACCGGCTCTTTGGTCAGATCGATGCCCAGTCCCAGCAATTTTTCGTAAATCATCGGGAAATGCTGACGAACAAATTCTTCTGGCTTATGGCTGATGTCGAGGAACATGCAGTCAGCACCCAAACGCTTCATCTCATGGTCGATGGCACGGGCGACAATATCACGTGGGGCAAGCTCGCCGCGTTTGTCAAAGTCGGGCATAAAGCGTGAACCGTCCGGGCGCTTCAGGTGTGCGCCTTCGCCACGTAGCGCCTCGGTCAGCAGAAAATTGCGTGCCTGCGGATGATACAGCGCCGTCGGGTGAAACTGGTTAAATTCCAGATTGGCGACACGGCACCCTGCGCGCCAGGCCATTGCAATTCCGTCACCCGAAGAAATATCCGGATTGGTGGTGTATTGATACACCTTTGACGCGCCGCCGGTTGCCAGCACTACCGACTTCGCATGGCAGGTTTCGACGGCTTCTTTATTACGATTCCAGATCCATGCGCCGACAACCCGACGCGTTCCCGGCAGACCGATTTTATCGGAGACAATCAGGTCGACAGCATTACTGCGTTCGAGAACCCGGATGTTGGGATGATTTTGTGCCTGGCTGACGAGGGTGGTTTCAACTTCTTTGCCGGTGGCATCCGCAGCGTGCAGGATGCGTCGATGGCTATGACCGCCTTCACGGGTCAGATGGTAACTCTCTTCACCATTGGGCTGAACCTGCGTATCAAATAAGACGCCTTGATCAATTAGCCACTGGACACATGAACGGGCGTTACTGGCAACAAACTCAACGGCATGACGATCGCACAGCCCGGCCCCGGCAATCAGCGTATCTTCAACGTGGGAGTCAATGCTGTCGGTTTCATCGAAAACAGCGGCAATACCGCCCTGAGCATAAAATGTCGAGCCTTCACTGACAGGCCCCTTGCTCAGAACAATAACCTGATGTTTTTCAGCCAGCCGCAGAGCCAGTGAGAGTCCGGCAGCCCCGCTGCCAATAATCAGCACGTCACAGGATAATTCAGGAGTCGTATTCATGATTTTTGTTTAATTTACTAAACAGTGTTTGATCACCATAGCACCACATTGCGCGATACTGCACGTTTTATTTTTAATCGTGTTGCAATGGCTAAACACAGAGGAAAGGCATGTGGATGAGTGAAAGAGCAAAAATATTTTGTGAAGCAGGCCGTTAGCATCAGATTATGAGGTGAAATAAAGTGGCTGTTGGGTTACTCTGCAGGCGGTGAAATGGGCATTTCTATACAGATAGTGCGTTGATCGGGTTATGTAGACTTATAATGAGAGATAAGACCTGTCTACAACATGACAAACAAAAACAAATGCGTAACGGAACTTTACGAAACTTGAGCACTCTAAGCTTTTGCTTGCTCATAGTGAAGCTTATGGAGTGGCGTTTCGAAAGCGCGTGGAAATTTGGTTTGGGGAGACTTTACCTCGGATGAGCGAGCAGTTAACGGACCAGGTCCTGGTTGAACGGGTCCAGAAGGGAGATCAGAAAGCCTTTAACTTACTGGTGGTTCGCTACCAGCATAAAGTGGCGAGTCTGGTTTCCCGCTATGTACCATCGGGCGATGTTCCCGATGTTGTACAAGAAGCATTTATTAAGGCCTATCGTGCGCTGGACTCGTTCCGGGGAGATAGTGCTTTTTATACCTGGCTGTATCGTATTGCAGTCAATACAGCGAAGAATTACCTGGTCGCTCAGGGGCGTCGTCCACCTTCCAGTGATATAGATGCGATTGAAGCAGAAAATTACGAAAGTGGCGGTGCGCTGAAAGAAATTTCGAACCCTGAGAACTTAATGTTGTCAGAAGAACTGAGACAGATAGTTTTCCGAACTATTGAGTCCCTCCCGGAAGATTTACGCATGGCAATAACCTTGCGGGAGCTGGATGGCCTGAGCTATGAAGAGATAGCCGCTATCATGGATTGTCCGGTGGGTACGGTGCGTTCACGTATCTTCCGAGC
Organism: Citrobacter sp. C6_1; assembly: GCF_014596835.2. Classification (NCBI taxonomy): domain Bacteria; kingdom Pseudomonadati; phylum Pseudomonadota; class Gammaproteobacteria; order Enterobacterales; family Enterobacteriaceae; genus Citrobacter; species Citrobacter sp. C6_1. The sequence continues at coordinate 1,218,067 of NZ_CP115031.1, forward strand.
GAGGGAAGCTATTGATAATAAAGTTCAACCGCTTATCAGGCGTTGACGATAGCGGGATACTGGAAAAGGTATTAGGCATGCAGAAAGAAAAACTTTCCGCTTTAATGGATGGCGAAACGCTGGACACTGAGTTACTCAAAGAGCTGGCTCATGACCCGGAAATGCAAAAAACCTGGGAGAGTTATCACCTGATTCGCGATTCCATGCGAGGTGATACCGCCGACGTTCTCCATTTCGATATTTCCGACCGCGTAATGGCTGCTATCGCAGATGAGCCAGTACGTCAGGCGGTGCCATTGATTCCTGAGGCCCAGCCAGCACCGCATCAGTGGCAGAAGATGCCATTCTGGAAGAAAATGCGTCCGTGGGCCGCGCAGCTTACCCAAATGGGTGTGGCCGCGTGTGTATCACTTGCAGTTATTGTTGGCGTCCAGCACTATAATGGACAATCTGAAACGTCCCAGCAGCCCGAAACGCCGGTATTTAATACATTACCGATGATGGGTAAAGCCAGTCCGGTGAGCCTGGGTGTACCTTCTGACGCGACGGCCAGCGGCGGTCAGCAACAGCAGGTACAGGAGCAGCGTCGTCGTATTAATGCCATGTTGCAGGATTACGAACTGCAACGTCGACTGCACTCCGAACAGCTTCAGTTTGAGCAGGCGCAAACACAGCAAGCCGCTGTCCAGGTGCCAGGAATTCAAACTTTAGGAACGCAATCGCAGTAATGAAGCAACTTTGGTTTGCCATGTCACTTGTGGCTGGTAGCCTGTTCTTCTCTGTAAACGCCTCGGCCAATCCTGCGTCCGGGGCGTTGTTGCAGCAGATGAATCTGGCCAGCCAGTCGCTCACCTATGAGCTGTCATTTGTCAGCATCAATAAGCAGGGTGTTGAATCCCTACGTTATCGCCATGCCCGCCTGGATAACCGTCCGCTCGCGCAACTGTTGCAAATGGATGGCCCGCGCCGGGAAGTGGTGCAACGTGGCAACGAAATCAGCTATTTTGAGCCAGGTCTCGAACCGTTCACGCTGAACGGCGACTATATCGTTGACTCTCTGCCATCCCTGATTTACACCGACTTCAAACGTCTTGCTCCCTACTATGATTTTATCTCTGTAGGCCGCACCCGTATTGCCGACCGACTCTGTGAAGTGATCCGCGTGGTAGCCCGTGACGGTACGCGTTACAGCTACATCGTCTGGATGGACACCGAAACCAAGCTGCCAATGCGTGTCGATCTCCTCGATCGGGATGGCGAAACGCTGGAACAGTTCCGCGTTATCGCCTTTACTGTTAACAACGGTGTCAGCGATAGCATGCAGACGCTGGCGAAAGCCAATCTGCCGCCGTTACTGTCAGTTCCTGCGGGTGAGAAAACCAACTTTAACTGGAGTCCGTCGTGGTTGCCGCAGGGCTTCAGCGAGGTTTCCAGCAGTCGACGCCCGCTGCCGACGATGGATAACATGCCGATCGAATCACGGCTTTATTCCGATGGTCTGTTCAGTTTCTCCGTAAACGTAAACCGTGCGTCGCAAAACAGCGCCGATCAGCTGCTGCGTACCGGACGTCGAACGGTCAGTACTACCGTGCGGGATAATGCCGAAATCACTATCGTCGGTGAGCTTCCGCCGCAAACGGCGAAGCGTATTGCAGACAATATCAAGTTCAGGGCCGCGCAATGATTAAAGAATGGGCAACGGTTGTTTCCTGGCAAAATGGTCTGGCAACGGTCAGCTGCGATGTTAAAGCATCGTGTAGCAGCTGCGCCTCGCGGGCTGGATGCGGCAGTCGAGTGCTGAACAAACTGGGGCCGCAAACAACGCATACTATCGTGGTACCCAGCGATGAACCGCTGACGCCAGGGCAGAAAGTTGAACTGGGTATTGCCGAAGGGAGCCTGTTAGGCTCGGCGATGCTGGTTTATATGTCTCCGCTGGCGGGACTCTTTATTTTTGCTGCGCTGTTTCAGGTGCTGTTTGGCAGTGATATCGCCGCACTCAGCGGGGCGATACTGGGCGGCGTGGGGGGATTCCTGATTGCGCGAGGATATTCCCGTAAGCTTGCTGAGCGCAAAGCCTGGCAACCGGTTATTCTCAACGTAGCTCTCCCGCCTGATCTGATTCGTGTTGAAACCCAGCAGTGATATCTTTGCCTGATGGCGCTGCGCTTATCAGGCCGACAGCGTCCTCAGATGCAGAGGTAGGCCGGATAAGGCGTTTATGCCGCCATCCGGCAAAAGTTTCACTGACTTTGCAAAGTTGTTTCCAGTTCCCGCTATCCTTGCTCTATGAACATTTCCTCGCCTCAGCGATGTAGTGTAGAATGCGGCGTTTCACTAAAACAGACGTTAAGCTCAGAACAGCGACTTCTCAGAGCCTGCCCAGGCAGGCGTAAGGCACAATAATTACACTATATGAAGAACATACGTAACTTTTCAATCATAGCTCACATCGACCACGGTAAATCGACGCTGTCTGACCGTATTATCCAGATCTGCGGTGGCCTGTCTGACCGTGAAATGGAAGCGCAGGTTCTCGACTCGATGGATCTTGAGCGTGAGCGCGGTATTACTATCAAAGCGCAGAGCGTGACGCTCGATTTTAAAGCATCTGATGGTGAAACCTACCAGCTTAACTTTATCGACACCCCGGGCCACGTTGACTTCTCTTATGAAGTTTCACGCTCGCTTGCCGCCTGTGAAGGCGCACTGTTGGTCGTTGATGCCGGGCAGGGTGTTGAAGCGCAAACACTGGCTAACTGCTATACCGCCATGGAAATGGATCTGGAAGTGGTGCCGGTACTGAACAAAATTGACCTGCCAGCCGCCGATCCAGAGCGTGTGGCGGAAGAGATTGAAGATATCGTCGGTATCGATGCGGCTGACGCTGTCCGTTGCTCGGCGAAAACCGGCGTTGGCGTGACCGACGTTCTTGAACGTCTGGTGCGTGATATTCCGCCGCCGGAAGGCGACCCGGAAGGCCCGTTACAAGCGCTGATTATCGACTCCTGGTTCGACAACTATCTCGGTGTGGTCTCGCTGGTGCGTATTAAAAACGGCACCATGCGTAAAGGCGACAAAATTAAAGTGATGAGCACCGGGCAGGTTTACAACGCCGACCGCCTGGGGATCTTTACGCCGAAGCAGGTTGACCGTACAGAACTGAAGTGTGGCGAGGTAGGTTGGTTAGTTTGCGCTATTAAAGACATCCTCGGCGCACCGGTAGGCGATACCCTGACGCTGGCTCGTAACCCGGCAGATAAACCCCTGCCTGGCTTTAAAAAAGTGAAGCCGCAGGTATATGCGGGTCTGTTCCCGGTCAGCTCCGACGACTACGAAAACTTCCGTGATGCGCTTGGTAAGCTGAGCCTCAACGATGCTTCCCTGTTCTACGAGCCGGAAAGTTCTACCGCGCTGGGCTTCGGCTTCCGCTGTGGCTTCCTGGGGCTGCTGCACATGGAGATCATTCAGGAGCGTCTGGAACGTGAATACGATCTGGATCTGATCACCACTGCGCCGACCGTAGTTTACGAAGTGGAAACCACCGCGAAAGAGACTATCTACGTCGATAGCCCGTCCAAGCTGCCGCCGCTGAATAACATTTACGAACTGCGCGAGCCGATTGCTGAATGTCATATGCTGCTGCCGCAGGCGTACCTCGGCAACGTTATTACGCTGTGTATCGAGAAGCGTGGTGTACAGACCAACATGGTTTACCACGGTAACCAGGTTGCGTTGACCTATGAAATCCCGATGGCGGAAGTGGTGCTCGACTTCTTCGATCGTCTGAAGTCGACCTCTCGTGGTTACGCGTCGCTGGATTATAACTTCAAACGCTTCCAGGCGTCTGACATGGTGCGCGTTGATGTTCTCATCAACAACGAACGCGTCGATGCACTGGCACTGATTACCCACCGCGATAACTCCCAGAGCCGTGGCCGTGAACTGGTCGAGAAGATGAAAGATCTGATCCCTCGCCAGCAGTTTGATATCGCAATTCAGGCGGCCATTGGTACGCACATCATTGCGCGTTCAACGGTGAAGCAGCTGCGTAAAAACGTTCTGGCTAAGTGCTACGGTGGCGATATCAGCCGTAAGAAAAAGCTGCTGCAAAAACAGAAAGAGGGTAAAAAGCGAATGAAGCAGATCGGTAACGTCGAACTGCCGCAGGAAGCCTTCCTCGCTATTCTGCATGTCGGTAAAGACAGCAAATAATCTTAAGGAGTTGGCATGGCGAACATGTTTGCCCTGATTCTGGTGATTGCCACACTGGTGACGGGCATTTTATGGTGTGTAGATAAGTTTGTCTTCGCGCCAAAACGCCGGGAGCGCCAGGCTGCGGCACAGGCCGCTGCAGGCGATTCACTGGATAAAGCAACGCTGAAAAAAGTTGCCCCTAAGCCGGGCTGGCTGGAAACCGGTGCGTCTGTTTTCCCGGTACTGGCTATTGTGCTGGTGGTGCGTTCATTTATTTATGAGCCGTTCCAGATCCCGTCGGGTTCGATGATGCCAACACTGTTGATTGGTGATTTTATTCTGGTAGAGAAATTTGCCTACGGAATTAAAGATCCTATTTATCAGAAAACGCTGATCGAAACCGGCCATCCGAAACGCGGCGATATCGTGGTATTTAAATACCCGGAAGATCCGCGCCTGGACTACATCAAACGCGCTGTCGGTTTACCGGGAGACAAAGTGACGTATGATCCGGTGGCGAAAGAGGTGACGATTCAGCCTGGATGCAGTTCTGGTCAGGCGTGTGAAAACGCGCTGCCGGTAACGTACTCTGATGTTCAGCCAAGTGATTTTGTACAGACGTTTGCTCGCCGCAACGGCGGGGAAGCGACCAGCGGTTTCTTTGACGTTCCGCTGAATGAAACGAAAGACAACGGTATTCGCCTGACCGAGCGTAAAGAAACGCTGGGTGAGGTAACACACCGCATTCTGATGGTGCCAATCGCGCAGGATCAGGTGGGGATGTATTACCGTCAGCCGGGTCAGCAGTTAGCCACCTGGATCGTTCCTCCGGGGCATTACTTCATGATGGGCGATAACCGTGACAACAGCGCGGACAGCCGTTATTGGGGATTTGTACCGGAAGCAAATCTGGTGGGTAAAGCGACCGCTATCTGGATGAGTTTCGACAAACAAGAAGGTGAGTGGCCAACAGGCGTTCGTTTGAGCCGCATTGGTGGCATCCACTAATTGCTGATAATGGTTCACGCTGTTGTCTTAATAACAACAGCGTGAATTATTTCTCGGATTAATTCCCTCAGACTAACGACATCCCTTGTCGTTGTGTATAGAATATTCCCCCGAAGTTTTAGGTTGGCACCGTCAGGTTGCCACGGCACACGAAACAGCGTTGGTTTCTCTAATGACGGATGTATATCAGGTCTGTTTCGTGTGCTGAATTGTTGACGCATTCATTTATTGGTATCGCATGAATCCCATCGTAATTAATCGGCTTCAACGGAAGCTGGGCTACACTTTTAATCATCAGGAGCTGTTGCAGCAGGCATTAACTCACCGTAGTGCCAGCAGCAAACATAACGAGCGTTTAGAATTTCTGGGCGACTCTATTTTGAGCTTTGTTATTGCGAATGCGCTGTATCACCGTTTCCCGCGTGTGGACGAAGGTGACATGAGCCGCATGCGCGCCACGCTGGTGCGTGGAAATACGCTGGCTGAATTAGCCCGTGAATTTGACCTCGGTGAATGTTTACGCCTGGGACCGGGCGAGCTGAAAAGCGGCGGTTTTCGTCGCGAATCAATTCTGGCCGATACCGTCGAAGCGTTGATCGGCGGCGTCTTCCTCGACAGCGATATTCAAACCGTTGAACAGCTGATCCTGAACTGGTATCAGACTCGTCTGGATGAAATTAGCCCTGGCGATAAACAAAAAGATCCGAAAACGCGCCTGCAGGAATATTTGCAGGGTCGCCACTTGCCGCTGCCGTCTTATCTGGTGGTGCAGGTTCGTGGTGAAGCACACGATCAAGAATTTACTATCCACTGCCAGGTCAGCGGCCTGAGTGAACCGGTGGTTGGCACAGGTTCGAGCCGTCGTAAGGCTGAGCAGGCTGCCGCCGAACAGGCGTTGAAAAAACTGGAGCTGGAATGAGCATCGATACAACTTACTGCGGATTTATTGCCATCGTCGGTCGCCCGAACGTCGGCAAATCCACCCTGTTGAATAATCTGCTTGGGCAGAAGATTTCCATCACCTCACGTAAGGCGCAGACAACACGTCACCGCATTGTCGGTATTCATACCGAAGGTGCGTATCAGGCGATTTATGTTGATACCCCGGGCCTGCACATGGAAGAAAAGCGCGCCATCAACCGCCTGATGAATAAAGCGGCGAGCAGCTCGATTGGTGATGTTGAACTGGTTATTTTCGTTGTCGAAGGCACGCGCTGGACGCCGGACGACGAAATGGTGCTTAACAAGCTGCGCGACGGTAAAGCGCCGGTAATTCTGGCCGTGAACAAAGTTGACAACGTTCAGGAAAAAGCCGATCTGCTACCGCACCTGCAGTTCCTGGCAAGCCAGATGAACTTCCTCGATATCGTCCCGATCTCTGCCGAGACTGGCCTGAATGTTGATACCGTTGCGGGCATCGTACGTAAGCATCTGCCGGAAGCTATTCATCACTTCCCGGAAGATTACATCACTGACCGTTCTCAGCGGTTTATGGCTTCTGAAATCATCCGCGAAAAGCTGATGCGTTTCCTCGGCGCTGAATTGCCGTATTCCGTAACCGTTGAGATTGAGCGTTTTATCTCCAACGAGCGTGGTGGCTACGATATTAACGGTCTGATCCTCGTTGAACGTGAAGGGCAGAAGAAGATGGTTATTGGCAACAAAGGGGCCAAAATTAAAACCATCGGCATCGAAGCGCGTAAAGACATGCAGGAGATGTTCGAAGCGCCCGTTCACCTCGAACTGTGGGTGAAAGTAAAATCTGGCTGGGCCGATGACGAACGCGCGCTGCGTAGCCTCGGTTACGGCGACGACGTCTAAACCCATCTTCTGAAACACGGCGAGTATATGGAAGGATGGCAACGAGCCTTTGTCTTGCATAGTCGCCCCTGGAGCGAAACCAGTCTCGTGCTGGACGTCTTCACGGAAGAGTCGGGTCGCGTGCGCCTTGTCGCCAAAGGCGCACGTTCTAAACGTTCCAATCTGAAAGGCGCACTCCAGCCTTTTACCCCGTTGTTGCTTCGCTTTGGTGGACGTGGTGAGGTCAAAACTCTACGTAGTGCTGAAGCCGTTTCTCTGGCACTCCCTCTTAGCGGTATCACGCTGTACAGCGGCTTGTATATCAACGAGCTTGTCTCGCGCGTCCTTGAATACGAGACCCGCTTTTCTGAACTCTTTTTCGATTATCTGAACTGTATTCAGGCGCTGGCTGGTGCGACAGGTTCGCCAGAGCCTGCGCTGCGTCGCTTTGAGCTGGCCTTACTTGGACATCTGGGATACGGCGTCGATTTTACCCACTGTGCGGGCAGCGGCGAGCCGGTAGACGACACCATGACCTATCGTTACCGGGAAGAAAAAGGGTTTATTGCCAGCGTTGTTATTGATAACAACACGTTTACCGGACGCCATCTCAAAGCGCTTGAGTCGCGTGAATTTCCCGATGTCGATACGTTACGCGCCGCGAAACGCTTTACCCGCATGGCGTTAAAGCCGTATCTTGGTGGTAAGCCGTTAAAAAGCCGGGAACTGTTCCGGCAATTTATGCCAAAACGCGCAGTAAAAACAAATAATGATTAATGAGGATTGTCATGGCTGAATTACTGTTAGGCGTCAATATTGACCACATTGCCACGTTACGTAATGCACGCGGTACCGCATACCCGGATCCGGTTCAGGCGGCGTTTATCGTTGAACAGGCGGGCGCGGACGGTATTACCGTACACCTGCGTGAAGACCGTCGTCATATCACCGACCGCGACGTACGTATTTTGCGCCAGACGCTGGATACACGTATGAATCTGGAAATGGCTGTCACCGAAGAGATGCTGGCGATTGCCGTTGAGACTAAGCCGCATTTTTGCTGCCTGGTGCCGGAAAAACGTCAGGAAGTCACGACGGAAGGTGGTCTGGACGTCGCCGGCCAGCGAGACAAGATGCGCGATGCCTGCAAGCGCCTGGCGGACGCTGGCATTCTGGTTTCGCTGTTTATCGATGCCGATGAAGAGCAGATTAAGGCCGCAGCCGAAGTCGGCGCGCCGTATATCGAAATTCACACCGGCTGTTACGCCGATGCGAAAACCGACGCTGAACAGGCCAGCGAACTGGCGCGTATCGCCAAAGCGGCAACTTTTGCCGCCAGCCTTGGCCTGAAGGTGAATGCGGGTCACGGCCTGACATACCACAACGTTAAAGCCATTGCGCGGATCCCGGAAATGCATGAGTTGAACATTGGCCATGCCATTATCGGACGCGCGGTGATGAGCGGTCTGAAAGATGCCGTGGTGGAAATGAAACGCCTGATGCTGGAAGCGCGTGGCTAATGGCGATTCTGGGTTTAGGCACGGATATCGTAGAGATTGCGCGGATCGAGGCGGTGATCTCCCGCTCCGGTGAACGCCTGGCCAGACGGGTCCTGAGTGACAATGAATGGGCCATCTGGGAAACGCATCAGCAACCGGTGCGTTTTCTGGCAAAGCGCTTTGCGGTAAAAGAGGCCGCAGCAAAAGCCTTCGGGACGGGTATTCGCAACGGTCTGGCGTTTAATCAGTTTGAAGTTTTTAACGATGAACTTGGTAAGCCGCGTTTGCGGTTATGGGGCGAGGCGTTAAAACTGGCGGAAAAACTGGGTGTCGCGCATATGCATGTGACGCTGGCCGATGAGCGTCACTACGCCTGCGCTACGGTGATTATCGAGAGTTAGATTCTGCACGTTGCCGGATGGCGACGCGTAGCGTCTTATCCGGCCTACGGGTAATACGATTATTGCGGGGGCTGGGTAGGCCTGATAAGCATTAGCGCCATCAGGCTTCATCGTCGGATGGCGACGCGGTTAAAGTTTATCGGCGTGGTGCATCAGCACAAACTTATCCCACAACTGCTCTTCCGTTTCGACATGTGCCGGATCTTTCAAAATAGTATTGGGGATCGGGCACACTTTCTGGCAGGTTGGCGTGTCGTAATGGCCTACGCATTCCGTACATTTGTCGCTGTTAATCTCGTAAATGCTGTCACCCATCGAGATTGCCTCATTCGGGCATTCGGGCTCGCACATATCGCAATTGATACACTTTTTAGTGATTAACAGGGCCATCAGGAAACTCTCAAAACATCACAAATCGGGCGGGCATTATACGCGCATTCTTTGCTCAGACCAGTTTTTTTACCAGAGCTTCGCTGTGGCGAATGCGTTCCGGGGCGTGCTCAAGATCCTGCTGCACCAGCGCCATAAACAGTAAATCAGTCAGCATCATTTGCGCGTGGGTGGAGGAAATCGCTGCGCTACGCGTGGCCTGCTCCTCGGCAATCGTGTACAGACAATGGCTTGCGCGCTGCTGCAGGGCGTTCGGTGTAAATCCGGTGATGGCGAGAATTTTGGCTCCGGCGCGCAACGTTTCATCCGCAGCCAGGTTGAGCTCACGGCGTTCGCCGGTATACGAAATGGCCAGCAGCAGATCGTTGGGCGAAAGCGCCTGCACTGCCGCCAACAGGGCATGCATATCGCGTTCAACCACCGCGTTAAAACCAATCTTTAGCAGTTTCCAGGCAAAATTCTGCGCCACCAGACCCGATGCGCCAATCCCGGTCACGATAATGCGCCGGGCTGAACGCAGCATTGTGACGCTCTCCATCAGTTTCTCTTCGCTGTTGACGTCCAGCGTCGCATGCATCGCCGCCACGTTCTCCTGAATCAACTTTTCCCCCACCAGACGCATAGGATCGTCACCGCGAATCTGATTATGTACCGGAATGGAATGGGGGTTGGGATTGCTGGCCAGCGCTTCGCTGATCGCCAGTTTGAGTGCCGGAAATCCTTTAAAACCCATCTTTTGCGCGAACTTCACCACGCTGGACTGACTGACACCCGCCTCCGCGGCCAACTGCTGCGAACTGAGATGACGCGCAGTATCCGGCTGGGCAAGGAGATAATCCGCCAATTTTTTATCGCTTTGCGCGAGGTCCGGGTAACGCTGACGAATGCGAATTAAACAGTTCATGCTGTCTCCTGGCGAAAACGTGATGGCGATTACAGAACAAAATTTCATTCGCCTGGATGAATATAATATTCCATTATGGCAGATTATTATGAATTAAAAATTCCTAAGGAACAAAAAATGAATCTCGGTGCATTAGTTTCAGAAACCCGCAATCCACAGACCATGGACCTGGATGCGCTCTCCACGCTGGAGTTGGTTCATCGTTTTAATCAACAGGATACGCTGGTAGCCGAAGCAGTAAAAGCAACTCTGCCTCAAGTTGCGTGCGCGGTCGATGCGGCAGCTAACGCGCTAAAAGCAGGTGGCCGCATTATTTACATGGGAGCGGGGACCAGCGGGCGTCTCGGGGTACTGGATGCGTCTGAATGCCCACCGACCTTCGGCGTTCCACACGGTCTGGTGGTTGGGCTGATTGCCGGTGGGCCGGGCGCGCTGCTGAAGGCGGTTGAGGGTGCGGAAGATAACCCACAGCTAGGTGAAGACGATCTGCGTGCGCTCAATCTTACCGCACAGGATCTGGTGGTGGGACTGGCGGCTTCAGGTCGTACGCCGTATGTGATTGGCGGGCTGAAATATGCGCGTTCGGTAGGTTGTACGACGGCGGCTATTTCCTGCAATCCGGATTCCCCTATCGCGCATGAAGCGGATATTGCCATCTCCCCGGTGGTGGGGCCGGAGGCGCTGACGGGCTCAACGCGACTGAAATCCGGTACCGCGCAAAAGCTGGTGCTCAATATGATCTCCACCGGGGCGATGGTGAAGTTTGGCAAGGTTTATCAGAACCTGATGGTGGACATGCAGGCAACCAACGTCAAACTGGTCGATCGGGCGTGCCGTATGGTGGTTGAAGCCACGGGCATTGCGCGTGAACAGGCGCAAGCGCTGCTAAAGCAGACTGATTTTGACGTCAAGCCGGCTATTTTAATGGCGCTCACAGGCCTGGATGCCGCTGCCGCCCGCGAAAAGCTTGCCGCTCACCAGGGTTTTTTACGCGCGGCGTTAGAACACTAAGAGGTGTATATGGATAAGACGGCGGTGCTGGCCAGCGATATTCTGCTGGGCGTTGGCGGAGAGAAAAATATTCTGCGCCTGGAAAACTGTATGACCCGCGTCAGGGTGGAAGTTCAGGATGATGGACAGCTCGATATCCCTCGTCTCAGGCAACTGCCCGGTGTCAGCGGCTACGTGAAGCAGGGCGCGCAGCACCAGATCATTGTCGGCCCCGGTAAAGCGGCCAAGGTGGTGGATGCTATGCGCTCTCTGATTGCCGATAGTGGCGAAGGTGCAGATACGAATGATATCGAGCGCACGAAGTCAGAGGCCAAAGCGAAGTACAAAGCGCCCATGAGCGATGCGCTGCGCAAGCTGGCGAACGTCTTTATCCCTCTTATTCCGGCATTTATCGCCTCCGGTTTGATTACCGGCATTATTAACATCCTTAAGCGACCGGATATCGTGGGGGATTTTGCGACCCACTATCCAAATATGCTTGGGCTGATGGGAATATTTGGCAGCGCCGTGTTTGCCATCATGAATATTCTGGTCGGGGTAAATACCGCCAAAGTCTTCGGCGGTTCGCTGGCGATGGGCGGGGTGATGGCGGGGATCCTCTCCAGTCCGCAACTGGCGCAAATCACGCTGTTTGGCGAAGCGTTGCAGCCGGGGCGCGGCGGGGTGATCGCGGTGCTGCTGGTGGTGGCGTTGATGTGTTGGATCGAACGCAAATTCCGCGAGCTGTTGCCAGAATCACTGGAGCTTATCCTTAATCCGCTGCTGACTACCATCATTACCGGCGTAATCGCGATTGTGGCGCTGCAACCGCTTGGCGGCTGGATTTCTGAGTCTATTGCTCACGGCGCATCCTGGGCTATCGATCGCGGCGGTTTTCTGGTCGGTGCCGTGCTGGCAGGAACCTTCCTGCCGTTGGTGCTCACCGGACTTCATCAGGGGTTGGTGCCGATCCACGTTGAACTGGTACAGGCACACGGTTATAACGCGCTCTTTCCTATCCTGGCGATGGCAGGCGTCGGACAAATTGGTGCTTCCATTGCCGTACTGATGAAAACCCGTAACGCACGGCTTAAAAAAGTGATCAAAGGTGCGCTGCCGGTTGGGTTGCTGGGCATTGGCGAGCCGCTGATTTTTGGCGTCACGCTGCCGTTAGGTAGACCGTTTATCGGTGCCTGCCTTGGCGGAGCGGTAGGTGGGGCGCTGATTAGCTACTGGAAGGTGGCGACGGTTATCACCTTTGGCATCTCTGGATTACCGCTGGCACTGACGATTGTTGCCGGAAAAGTGATGTTCTATCTGTTAGGCTATCTGGTAGCAGTTATCGCCGGGTTCCTGTTTACCTGGCTATTGGGGTTCAACGATCCAGAGGACTAAGGTTTGACCAATCACCAGCGCCGCGTTGTCTTTTTTGATTTGGATGGCACGTTACACCAGCAGGATATGTTCGGTAGTTTTATACGTTATCTGCTGCGCCGCCAGCCGCTGAACGCGTTGCTGGTGCTGCCTCTGCTACCGGTGATTGCGCTGGCGCTGCTGATACAAGGGCGCGCCGCCCGCTGGCCAATGAGTCTGCTGTTGTGGGGATGCACTTTTGGCCGCAGCGAGGCGCGTCTGAAAGCGCATCAGTCTAACTTTGTGCGCTGGTTTCGCAGTAACGTGACGGCCTTTCCGCTCGTGCAGCAGCGGCTGACAACCTACCTGTTAAGCTCTGACGCTGACATTTGGCTTATCACCGGCTCTCCGCAGTCGCTGGTCGAGCAGGTTTACTTCGACACGCCGTGGCTACCGCGTGTCAATTTGATCGCCAGCAAAATGGCGCGGGGATACGGCGGGTGGGTACTGACGCTGCGCTGCCTGGGCCATGAGAAAGTCACTCAACTGGAGCGGCAGATTGGCGCACCGCTGTCTCTTTACAGCGGCTATAGCGACAGTAAGCAGGACAATCCGTTGCTCTCTTTTTGCCAGCATCGCTGGCGCGTCACGCCGCGCGGAGAGCTGCAACAACTCGAATAGAGTAAACGATAGCGTCTGTGTATAATGCGCCCGCTTTTATTGGTGGAGTAACCCCTTTGTCTGAAGTTGAATTTAGCCACGAATACTGGATGCGTCACGCCTTAACGCTGGCTAAACGCGCCTGGGATGAGCGTGAAGTCCCGGTGGGTGCAGTATTAGTGCATAACAACCGCGTGATTGGCGAAGGCTGGAACCGTCCGATCGGCCACCATGATCCGACTGCTCACGCTGAGATTATGGCGCTGCGTCAGGGCGGCCTGGTACTACAAAACTACCGTCTGTTAGATGCCACGCTGTACGTCACTCTGGAGCCGTGCGTGATGTGTGCAGGCGCGATGGTCCATAGTCGTATTGGCCGGGTGGTTTTTGGCGCACGCGATGCGAAAACGGGCGCTGCCGGGTCATTAATGGATGTGCTGCATCACCCTGGAATGAATCATCGGGTTGAGGTGACCGAAGGGGTGTTACGGGATGAATGCGCCACGCTGCTCAGTGATTTTTTCCGCATGCGTCGGCAGGAAATCAAAGCGCTGAAAAAATCCGCCAATCAGTAAATACCAACCAGACTACTTGTCCTCTTTCTTCTGTGCTGAAAACAGCAGAGAAGGGGAGTGCGACAGATAGTTTGACGACGTCTGAGTCAGAAAGGCTGAAAGTGGAAATTTATCTTTACCCAACAGCTCAGTCGGTGACACCGCAGGGTAATTCTGAGCCAGTTGCTGCGTTTCCTGCGCCTGTTTTTCTTTCTCCTGCAGATACCCCACCAGGCTAATCTGGTATTTACGGATGTTTTCCACATAGGCGTAGGCCTCGTGACCGCGCGCATAGCCATAGGTCAGCTTGTTGTAATACGGCTTTTGGCTGAGTAGCGGCAGACGCTGTTTTACGTCGGACCAACTGTTCGGATTGCCTTTGGTTTTCACTGTCAGCGCCCGGGCATCCAGCATGTGCGCATACCCCATGTTGTAGGCCGCAAGTGCAAACCAGATGCGTTCTCCTTCGGGGACAGTATCCGGCACTTTACTCATCATGTCCTGCAAATACCGCGCGCCGCCGCTGATGCTTTGTTCGGCGTCGGTACGATCAGTTAGCCCGAGACTCTGGGCGGTATTTTTGGTCAGCATCATCAGCCCGCGTACACCGGTCGGGGAAGTCGCCTGCGCGTCCCAGTGTGACTCCTGATAGGATATTGCCGCGAGCAGTCGCCAGTCTATCTCCTGCGCATACTTCTCAAAGAGCGGCTTGAGGTCCGGTAATACGCTGTCTACGGCGCGCAAAAAGGTGCGGGTATCGACATAGTCAAAATCATCGCCATGCCCGAGATATTTCTCTTCCAGCCGTGCCAGAGAACCGTCTTCATTCATGGTGTTAAAGAAATCCAACAAGGCGGCAGACAGCGTGTTGTCATCGTCCAGACGACTAAACCAGGTCACCGGCTGTTCGTCAGAGACGTCCAGCGCCACGGCCAGCTCAGGATGCACGCGTTGGTATAAGCTGATGGCGACAGAATCTGCAATGGTGTAATCCAGCTTTCCGGCGATTACATCATCGAGCAATTCGGTGGTGCCCTTTTTGTCATCAACTTTCCAGCTCAGATCGGGAAATTTTTTCTCTTTTAGCTGCTGGAGGTCGTTAACTACCACGTGCCCCGGGGCGATAGTCAGTTGGCTTTCGTTCACGGTGGCAAGCGTGCGCGGGCGATATTGCCCAACCCGGTACACCAGCTGTTGTGAAACCGAATAATAGGTCGGGCCTGGCTGGTAATTTTTCACCCGCTCGCTGTTATAGACCAGGCCTGCGGCTAACAGGTCGGCATTGCCGTTATCCAGGTCGTCAAAAAGCTGGCTGATGTTCTGGCGTACGGTAACTTTTAACTTCACGCCTAAGTAGTCGGCAAATTCCTGGGCCAGTTCATAATCCAGGCCGAATTTTTTGCCGTTGAGGGTCGCGTAAGTTAACGGCGAGTCGATGGTACTGACGCGCAGCTCTCCCCGCGACTGAATGGCGGCGATACGATTTTCGGCTTTACCGAACCAGGGAATAGATGGCCAAAGGGCCGCTGCCAACAACAGCGTTAATATGCCGATGAACAGATAATTAATCTTTAATTTTTTCAATTAGTTAATTCTCTGAACCGTACGTTTTCTCTGCCTGCTGTGGTGCTGATTAAGAAGTGAAGTTGTCATTAATGAGCGGCATTTTGCTTAAACTTGCGTCAGTTGGCAACTTATTCAGAAATCTGACCGCATTTGATGATAAGTGACGGTCGTGATTTTATTTCGACGCAAACGGTTTCGTCGGCGCGGTAGATTCTTTATAATGACGCCCGTTTCCCCACTTGGGCACACCGAAAGCTTAGAAGACGAGAGACTTATGATGGAAATTCTGCGTGGTTCACCTGCACTGTCTGCATTCCGTATTAACAAACTGCTGGCACGTTTTCAGGCTGCCAACCTCCAGGTCCACAATATTTACGCCGAGTACGTCCATTTTGCCGATCTGAATGCACCGTTGAATGAGGATGAGCACGCGCAGCTAGCACGTCTGCTGAAATATGGCCCTGCTCTTCACAGCCACGCCCCGGAAGGAAAACTGCTGCTGGTTACGCCTCGCCCTGGCACCATCTCCCCGTGGTCTTCTAAAGCGACTGATATTGCCCACAACTGCGGTCTGCACCAGATTAGCCGCCTGGAACGTGGCATTGCCTGGTATGTAGAAGCCTCTACACTGACCGCTGAGCAATGGCAGATGGTGGCCGACGAACTGCACGACCGCATGATGGAAACGGTTTTCTCTGCGCTGAACGATGCCGAAAAACTGTTTGTTCATCACCAGCCAGCACCGGTCTCCAGCGTTGATCTACTGGGTGAGGGACGTCAGGCGCTGATCGACGCTAACCTGCGTCTGGGTCTGGCGCTGGCGGAAGACGAAATCGACTATCTGCAGGATGCGTTCACCAAACTGGGACGCAACCCGAACGACATTGAGCTGTATATGTTTGCGCAGGCTAACTCCGAGCACTGCCGCCACAAGATTTTTAACGCTGACTGGATTATCGACGGTAAACAACAGCCTAAGTCGCTGTTCAAGATGATCAAGAATACCTTCGAAACCACGCCGAACCACGTGTTGTCTGCCTATAAAGACAACGCCGCGGTAATGGAAGGTTCTGAAGTGGGTCGCTATTTTGCCGATCACAAAACCGGCCGCTACGATTTCCATCAGGAACCAGCCCACATCCTGATGAAGGTAGAAACTCATAACCACCCGACGGCTATCTCTCCGTGGCCAGGTGCGGCAACCGGCTCCGGCGGAGAAATCCGCGATGAGGGTGCAACCGGGCGTGGTGCAAAACCGAAAGCCGGGCTGGTAGGCTTCTCCGTCTCCAACCTGCGTATTCCTGGCTTTGAACAGCCTTGGGAAGAGGACTTTGGTAAGCCGGATCGTATTGTCACCGCGCTCGACATCATGACCGAAGGCCCGCTGGGCGGCGCGGCGTTTAACAACGAATTTGGTCGCCCGGCGCTGACCGGCTACTTCCGTACCTATGAAGAAAAGGTCAACAGCCATAACGGCGAAGAGCTGCGCGGTTACCATAAACCGATCATGCTGGCAGGCGGGATCGGTAACATCCGTGCCGATCACGTGCAGAAGGGCGAGATCGTCGTTGGCGCCAAGCTGATCGTCCTCGGCGGCCCGGCGATGAACATTGGCCTTGGCGGCGGGGCAGCCTCCTCTATGGCTTCTGGCCAGTCTGATGCCGATCTTGATTTCGCTTCTGTACAGCGTGATAACCCGGAAATGGAACGTCGTTGCCAGGAAGTTATCGACCGCTGCTGGCAGATGGGCGATGCCAACCCGATCCTGTTTATCCATGACGTTGGCGCGGGTGGCCTGTCTAACGCCATGCCGGAGCTGGTCAGCGATGGCGGCCGCGGCGGTAAGTTCCAGCTGCGTGACATCCTCAGCGACGAGCCGGGCATGAGCCCGCTGGAAATCTGGTGTAACGAATCCCAGGAGCGCTACGTGCTGGCGGTTGCTGCCGATCAGCTACCGCTGTTTGACGAACTGTGTAAGCGCGAGCGCGCGCCGTACGCGGTGATCGGTGAAGCCACCGAAGAACAGCATCTGACCTTGAGCGACAGCCACTTCGACAACCAGCCGATCGACATGCCACTCGATGTGCTACTGGGTAAAACACCGAAAATGACCCGCGATGTGCAGACGCTGAAAGCCAAAGGCGATGCACTGAATCGTAGTGAAATCTCGATTGCAGATGCGGTTAACCGCGTGCTGCATCTGCCAACTGTCGCGGAGAAAACGTTCCTCGTGACTATCGGTGACCGTACCGTTACCGGTATGGTGGCGCGTGACCAGATGGTTGGTCCATGGCAGATCCCGGTCGCCAACTGCGCGGTCACTACCGCAAGCCTCGATAGCTACTACGGCGAAGCGATGTCTCTCGGCGAGCGCGCGCCAGTCGCATTGCTCGACTTCTCAGCCTCTGCGCGTCTGGCTGTAGGTGAGGCGCTGACCAACATTGCGGCAACGCAGATTGGCGATATCAAACGTATTAAACTGTCGGCCAACTGGATGGCGGCTGCAGGTCACCCTGGCGAAGACGCCGGACTGTACGAAGCGGTAAAAGCCGTTGGGGAAGAATTATGTCCGGCGCTTGGCCTGACCATTCCGGTGGGCAAAGACTCTATGTCGATGAAAACCCGCTGGCAGGAAGGCAACGAACAGCGTGAAATGACCTCGCCGCTGTCGCTGGTGATCACCGCCTTTGCCCGCGTGGAAGACGTGCGCCACACGATTACCCCGCAGCTTTCTACTGAAGACAACGCCCTGTTGCTGATTGACCTTGGTCTTGGTCACAACGCGTTGGGCGCGACGGCGCTGGCGCAGGTTTACCGTCAACTGGGGGATAAGCCTGCCGATGTGCGTAACGTAGAGCAGCTGAAAGGCTTCTACGACGCCATTCAGGCGCTGGTCGCACAGCGTAAGCTGCTGGCCTACCATGACCGTTCCGACGGCGGACTGCTGGTTACGCTGGCGGAAATGGCTTTCACCGGTCACTGCGGTATTGAAGCTGATATTCACTCTCTGGGTGACGATCGTCTGGCGGCGCTGTTTAACGAAGAGCTGGGCGCGGTGATTCAGGTTCGGGCAGCCGATCGTGACGCGGTTGAGGCGTTGCTGGCTCAACATGGCCTGGCCGATTGCGTGCACTATCTGGGTCAAGCCGTGCAGGGCGACCGCTTTGTGGTTGAAGCAGATGGTCATGCGGTGTTCAGCGAAAGTCGTACCACGATGCGTATGTGGTGGGCGGAAACCACCTGGCAGATGCAGCGTCTGCGCGACAACCCAGAGTGTGCCGATCAGGAACACGATGCTAAAACCAACGATGCCGACCCAGGCCTTAACGTTAAACTGTCGTTTGATATCAACGAAGATATTGCCGCGCCGTACATCGCCACTGGCGCGCGTCCGAAAGTGGCCGTGCTGCGCGAGCAGGGCGTTAACTCCCACGTCGAAATGGCGGCGGCTTTCCACCGTGCGGGCTTTGACGCCATCGATGTACACATGAGCGACCTGCTGGGCGGACGCATCGGCCTGGGTAACTTCCAGGCGCTGGTGGCTTGTGGTGGCTTCTCTTACGGCGATGTGCTTGGCGCAGGCGAAGGTTGGGCGAAGTCAATTCTGTTCAACAACCGTGTGCGTGATGAGTTCGAAACCTTCTTCCATCGCCCGCAAACGCTGGCACTCGGCGTGTGTAACGGTTGCCAGATGATGTCTAACCTGCGTGAGCTAATCCCCGGAAGCGACCTGTGGCCGCGCTTTGTGCGTAACCACTCCGACCGCTTTGAAGCCCGCTTCAGCCTGGTCGAAGTGACGCAAAGCCCATCTTTACTGCTTGCCGATATGGTGGGGTCGATGATGCCGATTGCCGTTTCTCACGGTGAAGGTCGTGTGGAAGTGCGTGACGGTGCGCATCTGGCTCAGCTTGAGAGCAAAGGTCTGGTGGCACTGCGCTACGTTGATAACTTCGGTAAGGTGACCGAGGCTTACCCGGCTAACCCGAACGGTTCGCCGAACGGTATTACTGCTGTGACCACTGAAAATGGTCGCGTCACCATTATGATGCCACACCCGGAACGCGTGTTCCGTACCGTGAGCAACTCCTGGCACCCGGAAAACTGGGGCGAGGATAGCCCGTGGATGCGTATCTTCCGCAACGCGCGTAAACAGCTTGGATAATTAGCCTATGATCATCAGGCCCCTCTCGTGAGGGGCTTTTTTTTGTCTGCCGTCTGATGACGCTACGCTTATCAGGCTTACGGGGAAATGCGGTTGTAGGCCGGATAAGGCGTTCACGCCGCTATCCGGCAATAAACTCAGCGCTTGCACCTAAAAGTAAAGTGTCGGGAAATGCCGACATAGGTGAGGTGGCGTTGTCGTCAAAAAGAGACATTTAATTTTTTGATTTATAAATGATTTGTTTTTAAATGCTACAGGTGTTGCTGATTGGCGACGGTGTGGGTGAAAAATGGTCAAAATCATTTCTCAAATAAATAATCATATTTTCTATATTTATCATTGTGTTAATAAAGTGTTTTGAATATTGGCACAGATGCTGCATAATATTAACCAGTGGCTCATTCACCTTCTTATGTCAGCCCCTTCGGGACGTGCTACATAAACTTCGAATGACGCACAACAAGGTGCCTGCCGTCCAACATCTGATATTAGCGAAGCTCATATCAACCTTCGGGCGAAACGTCGAGTTAGGCACCGCCTTATTCCATAACAAAGCCGGGTTAATCCCGGCTTTGTTGTATCTGACGTTCCCCTCAGTTAGCATCAATCTATTTCCGTCCATTGAGAGTAACGCCTTGAAGCGCTGGTCTGTTTTCCCCCGATCTTTACGTCAATTGGTGACGCTGGCATTTTTGCTGATCCTGCTGCCGTTGTTAGTTTTGGCCTGGCAGGCGTGGCAAAGTCTGAATGCCCTGAGCGCGCAGGCAGCGCTGACTAACCGAACTACGTTGATTGACGCCCGACGCAGTGAAGCGATGACCAATGCTGCCCTCGAGATGGAGCGTAGCTACCGACAGTATTGTGTGCTGGATGATCCGACGCTGGCAAAGGTTTACCAGAGCCAGCGTAAACGTTATAGCGACATGCTGGATGCACATGCGGGCGTGTTGCCGGACAACAAGCTCTACCAGGCGTTGCGGCAGGATCTCAACGATCTCGCTCAATTGCAGTGTCGTAACAGCGGCCCTGACAGCGTGGCGGCAGCCCGCCTGGAAGCCTTCGCTAATGCGAATACCGACATGGTGCAGGCCACACGTACCGTGGTTTTCTCGCGTGGTCAGCAGTTACAACAAGAAATTGCCGAACGTGGTCAGTTCTTTGGCTGGCAGGCGCTGCTGCTGTTTCTCGTTAGCCTGGCGATGGTGCTGCTGTTTACCCGCATGATTATCGGCCCGGTGAAGGGCATCGAGCGGATGATCAACCGTCTGGGGGAAGGGCGCTCACTGGGCGATAGCGTATTATTTACCGGGCCCCGTGAGCTGCGATCCGTGGGGCAGCGCATTATCTGGCTGAGCGAACGTCTTTCCTGGCTTGAGTCGCAGCGGCATCAGTTTTTACGCCATCTTTCTCATGAGCTGAAAACACCGCTGGCGAGTATGCGCGAAGGTACCGAATTGCTGGCCGATCAGGTAGTGGGCCCGTTAACACCGGAGCAAAAAGAGGTGGTCGGCATCCTCGATGACAGCAGCCGCAACTTGCAAAAACTGATTGAGCAGCTTCTCGATTACAACCGCAAGCTGGCGGATGATGAGGTTGAGCTTGAAAGTGTAGAAATCGTGCCGCTGGTGGAAAGCGTGGTTTCTGCGCATAGCCTGCCCGCCCGCGCCAAAATGATCCATACTGATGTTGCGCTTGCGGTGAACGCCTGCCTGGCTGAGCCGATGCTATTAATGAGCGTGCTGGACAATCTTTATTCCAATGCGGTGCACTACGGCGCTGAATCCGGTAACATTTGGATCCGCAGCAGTTTGCATGGCTCAACGGTATATATTGATGTAATGAATACCGGCACACCGATTCCAGAAGCGGAACAGACCATGATCTTCGAGCCTTTTTTCCAGGGAAGCCATCAGCGAAAAGGGGCGGTAAAAGGAAGCGGATTGGGGCTGAGCATTGCCAGAGATTGCATCCGCCGTATGCGGGGCAAACTGTATCTGGTTGATGACCATGCGCAAAACGTTTGTTTTCGCATAGAGCTGCCGCTAGCTGCTGCGAAAAATCACTAAAATAAACCTAAGTCTGGTGAGTATGCCTTACGTTGTTGTTCGAATGCTTAAACGACATTTTTTCCGTCGCGTTATCCTCGCAAGCCTGCCGTGTCTGGCGCTGGTTGGCTGCGTTCCGAACGCGGTGAATCATATCATCGGCGATCCTTCTCAGGAGAAAATTCCGCCGCATCAACTGGCGGACTACCTTGCAACCGACTGTACGGATATCTGGTCGCTGTCTGGCCAGTCCACAGAAACCAACCCGCTGTACTGGCTGCGGGCGATGGACTGTGCCGATCGCATGATGCCGGTGCAGGCGCGCAGTGAAGCCAGTGCTCAACTCACGGATTCCTGGCAGGGCGCTTTCAAACGCGGGATCCTGCTTGATAACGCCCGTATTACCCCGCCTGAACGGCGGGAGGTAGTTACGCGTCTCGACGCGTTAAACCCACAAATTCCGACTCAGGTTCGACCGCTTTATCAGGCCTGGTTCCGTAATCAAATGTTGCAGTTACAGCTTGCCGAAGAGCGCCTGCGCTACAGTAAGCTCCAGCAGTCGTCAGACAGCGATCTCGATACGCTGCGTCAACAGCAACAGCATTTGCAGTCCCAGCTCGATCTCACGACCCGCAAGCTGGAGAATCTGACCGATATTGAGCGCCAGCTTTCCACGCGCAAACCCGCCGGGAGCTACAATCCTGATGCGCCGCACGGGAACGATAAACTCACCACGCCCGATGACGAGAATGGCGCCACGCCGCCAGCCGATGAGGTAACGCCATGATAAGCCGTAAGCCTGCGCATCTGCTGCTGGTGGATGATGACCCGGGTCTGTTGAAATTACTTGGAATGCGACTGACCAGTGAAGGCTACAGCGTCGTGACCGCGGAAAGCGGGCAGGAAGGGCTACGGGTGCTGAATCGCGAAAAAGTGGATCTGGTTATTAGCGATCTGCGCATGGATGAAATGGACGGCATGCAGCTGTTTACTGAAATCCAGAAAGTGCAGCCGGGAATGCCGGTTATTATCCTGACCGCTCACGGCTCCATACCGGACGCCGTTGCGGCGACCCAGCAAGGGGTGTTCAGTTTTCTCACTAAGCCAGTCGACAAGGATGCGTTATATCACGCGATTGACGGAGCGCTGGAACAGTCTGCGCCTGCTACTGATGACAGCTGGCGTGAGTCCATTGTCACCCGCAGTCCGCTGATGCTGCGTTTGCTGGAACAGGCGCGAATGGTGGCGCAATCGGATGTTAGCGTACTCATCAACGGCCAAAGTGGGACCGGAAAAGAGGTTTTTGCCCAGGCGATTCACAACGCCAGCCCGCGCAGCCACAAGCCCTTTATTGCCATTAACTGTGGCGCGTTGCCGGAACAACTGCTTGAGTCTGAACTATTTGGTCATGCGCGCGGCGCTTTTACCGGCGCGGTGAGCAATCGTGAAGGGCTGTTTCAGGCTGCGGAAGGCGGGACGCTGTTTCTCGATGAGATTGGCGATATGCCAGCACCGTTGCAGGTTAAATTGCTGCGCGTATTGCAGGAGCGAAAAGTCAGACCGCTGGGAAGTAACCGCGATATCGACATTGATGTACGGATCGTTTCCGCGACCCACCGCGATTTACCCAAAGCAATGGCGCGGGGGGAATTTCGTGAGGATTTGTACTATCGCCTCAACGTAGTGAGCCTGAAGATCCCGGCGCTGGCTGAACGTACGGAAGATATTCCGCTGCTGGCAAACCATCTGCTACGCCAGTCTGCTGAACGGCACAAACCGTTCGTACGCGCCTTTTCAACCGATGCCATGAAGCGGTTAATGACCGCCAGCTGGCCGGGCAATGTGCGTCAGCTGGTCAACGTAATTGAGCAGTGCGTGGCGTTGACCTCTTCGCCAGTGATCAGCGACGCGCTGGTGGAGCAGGCGCTGGAAGGGGAAAACACCGCGCTGCCGACCTTTGTTGAGGCGCGCAACCAGTTTGAACTCAACTACCTGCGTAAGCTGCTGCAAATCACCAAGGGCAATGTAACCCATGCGGCGCGAATGGCGGGACGCAACCGCACCGAGTTCTACAAGCTGCTCTCTCGTCATGAGCTGGATGCAAACGATTTCAAAGAATAAATCTGCGGATTATGTTAGCTTTATTCGATCAAAAGACAGGCGACCTTTTCAAGGAATAGCATGAAAAAGATTGATGCGATTATTAAACCCTTCAAGCTGGACGACGTCCGCGAAGCTCTGGCCGAAGTCGGCATTACCGGTATGACGGTAACGGAAGTGAAAGGCTTTGGCCGTCAGAAAGGCCATACCGAGCTGTACCGTGGCGCGGAATATATGGTGGATTTTCTGCCGAAGGTAAAAATTGAAATTGTGGTTACCGACGATATTGTCGATACTTGCGTCGACACCATTATTCGTACTGCCCAGACCGGCAAGATCGGCGATGGTAAGATTTTTGTCTTCGATGTGGCGCGTGTTATTCGTATCCGTACCGGCGAAGAAGACGACGCGGCAATCTAAGCCACGCCGTTAATTTGTAGGCCTGATAAGCGTAACGCATCAGGCAGGGTGGTTGCCGGATGGCGGCATAAACGCCTTATCCGGCCTACTCGCGTAATACATTACAAGACTTTATGCGGGCCGAAGCATTCGTAATGAATGTTCTCGTTTTTTACGCCCAGACCAACCAGCTGCTTTGCGGCAAACTGCATAAAGCTAACCGGACCGCACAGATAAAACTGCATCGCCGGATCGCTGATTGCGCTTTCCAGCTTGTTCAAATCCATCAGACCTACGCTATCAAACGCACCTTTCGCGCGATCGGCTTCGGTTGGCTCACGATACCAGGTGTGTGCACTAAAGCGTGGCAGCGTTTTGCCGAGTTCATTTACTTCATCAGCGAAGGCATGTACATCGCCATTTTCTGCCGCGTGGAACCAGTTAACCTGCGCCGTATGCTTCGCTTTTGCCAACGTGTCCAGCATCGCCAGCATTGGGGTTTGTCCCACGCCCGCGGAGATCAGAGATACCGGGGTGTCGGTCGCAACGTCCATAAAGAAATCGCCCGCAGGTGCGGCCAGGTGAACAACGTCGCCAACATTCGCATGGTTGTGCAGCCAGGTGGAAACCTGACCACCGTCTTCACGCTTAACGGCAATACGATAGCCTTTGCCATCAGGTTTACGGGTCAGTGAGTACTGACGAATTTCCTGATGCGGGAAACCTTCCGGTTTCAGCCAAACGCCCAGGTATTGCCCCGGATGATATTCAGCTACTGCGCCACCGTCGACAGGCTCAAACTCAAAGCTGGTAATCAGTGCGCTTTGCGGCGTTTTTGCCACGATACGGAAAGGACGGGTACCTTCCCAGCCGCCATTTTTATTGGCATTTTCGCTATAGATTTGCGCTTCACGGTTGATGAAAACGTTCGCCAGCACACCATACGCTTTACCCCACGCATCCAGCACTTCCTGGCCTGGGCTGAACATTTCGTCCAGCGTTGCCAGCAAATGACCACCCACGATGTTGTACTGCTCTGGTTTAATCTGGAAGCTGGTATGCTTCTGCGCGATTTTCTCAACCGCTGGCAACAGCGCCGCCAGGTTTTCGATATTGCTGGCATACGCGGCAATCGCGTTAAACAGCGCCTCGCGCTGATCGCCATTACGCTGGTTACTCATGTTGAAAATTTCTTTCAGCTCTGGGTTATGCGTAAACATGCGATCGTAGAAATGGGCGGTCAGCTTCGGACCTGTTTCAACCAGCAGGGGAATGGTGGCTTTCACTGTAGCGATGGTTTGTGCGTCAAGCATACGGTCTTCCTTTATCTGAGACTTTAATGATGTATGTCAAATACATCTTATAAAAAATACCCCTGCATTGTAAATGGTTCTTTGTAACTTTGCGTTGTAAAGGTTACATCGTGAAAAATCTGCATCACAAACCTGAAAAGAAATCCGTTGAAATTCAGCAGACCTTTGTTCTCCAAAGCCTTGCGTGCCGTGAAGGTAATCGTTTGCGTAAAATCCTTTGTCAAGACCTGTTATCGAAGAATGATTCGGTTATACTGTTGGCCGAAGTCCTAGGGACTGCCTTTTTAGGCCGAAATTCTATTGTTAGCTGAGTCAGGAGATGCGGATGTTAAAGCGTGAAATGAACATTGCCGATTATGATGCCGAACTGTGGCAGGCTATGGAGCAGGAAAAAGTACGTCAGGAAGAGCACATCGAACTGATCGCCTCCGAAAACTACACCAGCCCGCGTGTTATGCAGGCGCAGGGTTCTCAGCTGACCAACAAATATGCTGAAGGTTATCCGGGCAAGCGCTACTACGGCGGTTGCGAGTACGTTGATATCGTTGAGCAACTGGCTATCGATCGTGCCAAAGAGCTGTTTGGCGCTGACTACGCTAACGTACAGCCGCACTCTGGTTCTCAGGCTAACTTCGCTGTTTACACCGCTCTGCTGCAACCGGGCGATACCGTTCTGGGTATGAACCTGGCACAAGGCGGCCACCTGACTCACGGCTCCCCGGTTAACTTCTCCGGCAAACTGTACAACATCATCCCTTACGGTATTGATGAGTCCGGCAAAATTGACTACGAAGACATGGCGAAGCAGGCCAAAGAGCACAAACCGAAGATGATCATCGGCGGCTTCTCTGCTTATTCCGGCGTTGTTGACTGGGCAAAAATGCGTGAAATCGCTGACAGCATCGGCGCATACCTGTTCGTCGATATGGCGCACGTTGCGGGTCTGATTGCCGCAGGCGTTTACCCGAACCCGGTTCCACACGCACACGTTGTCACCACCACCACCCACAAAACGCTGGCGGGTCCGCGCGGCGGCCTGATCCTGGCGAAAGGCGGTGATGAAGAGCTGTACAAAAAACTCAACTCTGCGGTGTTCCCAAGCGCGCAGGGCGGCCCGTTGATGCACGTGATCGCGGCGAAAGCCGTGGCGCTGAAAGAAGCAATGGAGCCTGAGTTCAAGGTTTACCAGCAGCAGGTTGCTAAAAACGCCAAAGCGATGGTGGAAGTGTTCCTGAACCGTGGCTACAAAGTGGTTTCTGGCGGGACTGAAAACCACCTGTTCCTGCTGGATCTGGTTGATAAAAACCTGACCGGTAAAGAAGCTGACGCTGCGCTGGGCCGTGCCAACATCACCGTCAACAAAAACAGCGTGCCGAACGATCCGAAGAGCCCGTTTGTGACTTCCGGTATCCGTATCGGTTCTCCGGCAATCACTCGCCGTGGCTTCAAAGAAGCGGAAGCGAAAGAGCTGGCTGGCTGGATGTGTGACGTGCTGGACAACATCAATGACGAAGCCATAATCGAGCGCGTCAAAGGTAAAGTTCTGGATATCTGCGCACGCTTCCCGGTTTACGCGTAAGCCATACAAACACCTTATCCGGCCTACAGGTAACTCACATGTAGGCCGGATAAACGAAGTGCTATCCGGCAGTTATATTGACTTAAGCAACATTGTTTCATCGACTAAAGCCGCCATTGGTGGCTTTTTCTTTGCCTGAATCCATTTTCTCAATAAACGTATTTCTCGTCCCTGATTCAACGTTACTGCGCCGACAATCACGCCATCCTGCAGGTTAAACCATATTGCTTTATGCGCATCTGAATTGCCGCGTATGAGCCAGCGTTCTCCCTGCATCTCACCGACAAACTGTAGGTTATCGCTGTACTGATCGGTCCAAAACCAACCTGGCGTGGCAGTGGGCAGCGGCAAGCCGAGCATCGCCGCGGCAGCAACCTGTGCCTGGAAGTTAGCATTTTCCCAACTTTCCACACGGACTAACGAACCGTCCGGTTGGCGAGTGAGCGCCACGTCACCGGCGGCGAAAATGTCCGGGTCGGTCGTGGTGCAGGCGGTATCAACGATAATGCCGTTCGCCGTCTCCAGCCCTGCTTCGCAAGCCAGTACATCATTCGCCACGATACCGATGCCGTAAACTACGGCATCGGCCAGCAGCGTCTCGCCGTTTTGCAGCGTCAGCGAGAGAAACTCTCCCGCTTCGGCGTGTTCAATGGCGCTGTTGAGTAACACCCGCACGCCCGCCTGCTGGTGGCGGGCAAGCAGGTAATCGCGCACAGGAGCAGGGGCGTTGCGGCCCATCACCGACGACGCCATCTCGACCACGGTTACCCGGCAGGCGCGCTGGGTCGCACTGGCCGCCAGTTCCAGGCCAATGGTGCCCGCACCGACGATCACGATAGCCTTACCCGGCTGTAGCACATCGCGCAGGCGTTCGGCGTCTCCAGCATGGCGCAGAGTAAAGCAGCGATCGCCCAGTTTATCCAGCAGTGGAAGAGGACGAGCAGCCGCTCCCGTGGCAATCAGTAGCTGATCCCACGGATAAACCTGGCCGTCAGCCAGCACTAGCTGATGTGTCTGGCGACCGAGCGTCTGGATAGTCACGTTCAGATGCAGATGAACATTATTTTCCTGCCACCAGGCCGTGTTTAGCACCGGCTGTAGCTGCGGGGCGTCGTCCAGCAGCATAGCTTTGGACAATGGCGGGCGTTCGTACGGCTGATGCGGCTCATCGGAAAACAGGTGTAATTCGCCGTCAAATCCCTGCTGGCGCAGTGCGGCGGCAGCCATAGCAGCAGCCTGACCGCCGCCGACGATAGCGATAGTTTTTTTGTTCATAACGCCTCCTCAGAGATCCAGACCAGCGGCGACGTGGCGAATACCGCGAATACCCAGCCCGGCATCGGCATTGATCATCACGCCACTTAATGTGCGGTTGTTGTGTTTTGACGCCAGCATCACATACGGGCCGGTAAAATCCGCAGGTTCAGGGAAGAACTGTAGCGGCAAAATAGCGGCGATTTTTTCAGGCGTCAGTGACTGCATAATTGAGGTATCGCTTTGCCCCAGCGCCTGTGGGCCGCGCAGATCGGTCGCCATGCCGCATGGACCGACGCCGTTCACCCGCACTTTCGGCGCCAGTTCGTAGGCTAACTGGCGAATCAGCCCGGTGGCCGCGTGCTTACTGGCGGTATACAACGGCCCGCCGCCGCCGGGATACCATGCGGCGTTGGACAGAGTAAAGATGATGCTGCCTTCGCTGGCGATCAGCGCCGGGGCACAGGCTTTCGCGCCCAGCAGATAGCCCAGCACGTTAACGTTGAACAACTCATGAAAGCCGCTCTCCAGCGCCTCAACAGAGGTGTTCACCAGCGTTGCGTTGTGATCCCAGATGCCCGCATTGCCAATAAAACAGTCCAGCTTGCCAAACGCGGTGAGGATCTGATCGACCGCACGCTGATAGTCGGCGTAGCAGGTGACGTTGCCCTCTACCGCCAGTACGTGTTCGCCAAAACGCTGGCGCAGGCTGGCGACTTTGGCTGGCGACAGTTCCAGCGTGGCGACCTTCGCGCCTTCTTCAATAAAGCGTTCGACCAGCGCCAGGCCGAGGCCGGAGCCGCCGCCGGTAATAAAAACCACGTTATCGCGTAAATCGCTCATCGGGTGTCCTCTGGAATATCAACAAATACATCGCTACCTTCCACGTAAACCGCGTAGGTGGTCAGCGGATCGGTGGCAGGTAAGCACAGCGCTTTACCGGTTTTCAGGCAGAAGCTGGCCGCATGCAGCGGGCATTCCACCGTGGCATCGTCTTCCAGATAACCTTCTGACATCGAGGCGTTACCGTGGCTACAGCGATCGTTAATGGCATAGAACTCGCCGCCAACGTTGAACAGCGCGATGACGGGCGAGGTATCAAGCCGGAGCGCTTCACCCTCCAGCAAATCCCCTACAGGGCAGGCAAATACACGGCTCATCAGAACAGTACACTCAGGTTATGGGAGGTGATCACCGCTTGATCCAGCACGATCTCACGCGCCAGTAAGCGCCACTCATCGCCGGGCAAACGACGGACTTTGTCCACGCGCGTGCCGACGTAAAACGTCTCGTCCCGCTCTTTTTGCGCGCGATACAGCAGATAGTTGAGGCGCACGGCGAAGACGTCGGGCACGTCGGTTTCGCTGATTTGTAAGTTGCCGATCAGATGACGGGTGCGGGAAGGCGGCTCCTCCGCCCAGGCCATGCCGGTTTCCAGCCGCGCGATGCGGCGCTCAAGCTGGTCTTTGTTGTCGTTGAAAATCCAGGTGGTCGGTGGCTGCACGCCTTTGCGACGGTCGCGCGTCTGGGCATTGACTGTGGTACGCATGGTGTAGCGAATGTCGTCATCCAGCAGCGCCAGCCAGTCGCGAAACTGCCAGTCGTCGAGCAGACGCGCTTCTTCATACAGAAACTGGCTGATGCGATGATGAAGCTCAAGAGAAACTAACGTGCTCATTTCATCACCTCCTGCTGGTAAGCGGCGGTTTTCTCGTGTACGTCCTGCCAGCTTTCGCTGCTGAGCAGATCGGCCCAGCGTTGGTACATGCCACGCGCGGCGGTTTCCGAGAAGATGTAGTTGGTGATCCCCGGAATGCCATCTTCACGGCGTTTTTCCTGGCCTAAGCCCATCTCCAGACACAGTTTGGTGTTGCGCGCCCGGTGGCCTTTGAGTAGCTTTTGAATCTCGCACCAGTTTTCCGAGTCGTCCTGCTCAAGGAATCCGGCTGGCCCGAAGGCGCGGGTGGCGCTGTTTTCAAACGCGGCTTTCACTTCATCAGAGGCGGCTTTATCGGTAATACAGAACGCCCACACCTCTACTTGGTCGGGTCCACGTGGATGCCAGACGCGCAGCGTGGCGGTGCCGTTCAGCCAGGAAAGCGTGGGGAAAATGTTGTTGTGACCGGCCAGACGCAGGGCGCGAACCTTGCCCAGACGTTGTTCGGCTTCCGCATAGGTGTCGCGGTAGTAGCTGGAGACTTCACCGTCGACCCAGACGTTAGCATCTGGTTTTTCAGTAAAGAAGAAACCGCTGCCGTGGCCGTCCTGGCCGAACTGTAGCGCGTCTTTGGCGGTTTCCCACACCGGGCGGGCGGTCTGGCCGTCGCCGAGGCGCTTATCGCTCCCGTCGTCTTTCGCCCCCAGCACCTGCACGGCGGAGGCATGGCTGAACAGCGCGTGATACTGGTCGCTGGCAAACTGTTCGGCGGGGAATTTCCAGTTGCAGTCGATGGTCCATTTCTGGACGCCGCCGACGATTTCGGTGCCGCCTTCACGACGATCGAGTACGCCGTCGAGATACCAGGCGATGTCGCCGAGATAATCACGCAGCGTTGGCGCGGAGGTATCCCAGTTACCGAAAATCAGTCCCTTGTAGCTCTCGACGCCAGGCACTTCGTTCAGCCCCCAGTGGGATTTGCATAAACCTTGCGGATAAGCGCGCGGCTCCAGCGGGACGTCGATCAGCTCGCCATTAATGCCGTACGACCAGCCGTGATACGGGCAGGTAAAGGCGCGGGTATTGCCGCAGTCGGCGTAGCTGACGCGCATCGCGCGGTGGCGGCACTGGTTGAGAAACGCTTTGATGCTGCCGTCTTTCTGGCGGACGACTACCACGGCATCTTCGCCCATGTAAGTGTTAAAAAAATCACCGGGTTTGGGGATTTGGCTTTCGTGGGCGAGAAACAGCCAGCAGCGCCCGAAGATGCGTTCCAGCTCCAGTTGGTAAATTTCAGGGTCGGTATAAATTCGTGGGGTAACGCGACCGTTTTGCGTGTCGATCAGTTGGTAGATGTCTAAATTTGAGGGTGTGGTCATATTTTTTAATCCTGAAAGCTAAGATGTATTGACCTTCATTTTTTGTGCCCTAAGGATGTTGCTGGTTAGTTATCAATCTGTGAAATAGTAAATTTCTACCAGTTGAGACATTTTTTCGATAACAAGGAGAAGGGCATGGAACTGAGGCACTTACGCTATTTCGTAGCGGTGGCGCAGGCGCTGAATTTCACCCGAGCGGCAGAAAAGCTGCATACCTCTCAGCCGTCGTTAAGCAGCCAGATCCGCGATCTGGAAACTTGCGTAGGCGTTTCGTTACTGGTGCGGGATAAGCGAAAAGTTGCGCTGACGGCGGCGGGAGAATGCTTTTTACAGGATGCG
The DNA here is from genome assembly GCF_014596835.2 of Citrobacter sp. C6_1. Lineage (NCBI taxonomy): Bacteria > Pseudomonadati > Pseudomonadota > Gammaproteobacteria > Enterobacterales > Enterobacteriaceae > Citrobacter > Citrobacter sp. C6_1. The sequence continues at coordinate 1,249,616 of NZ_CP115031.1, forward strand.
CTGGCGATCCTCGAACAGGCGGAAAACGCCAAAGTTCGCGCCCGTAAAACGGTGCAGGAAGATAACCATTTTGCGATTGGTTTTGTCCCTTCCGCAGAGGTGAATTTGCTACCGAAGGTGCTGCCTTTGTTTCGTTTAAAGCAGCCGGATACGCACATTGAACTGGTGAGTTTGATAACCACCGAGCAGGAGGAGAGGATCCTGCGCGGTGAGCTGGACGTTGGCTTAATGCGCCACCCGGTATACAGCCCGGAGTTGGACTATCTGGAGCTCATTCATGAGCCGTTGGTGGTGGTATTGCCGGTGAATCATCCGTTAGCCAATGAGCCAGCGATCTCCGCAGAGCAACTGCACGGAGTGAACTTTGTCAGCACCGATCCCGCGTATTCCGGCGCATTAGCGAAGATTGTCAAAAACTGGTTTCAGCAGCAGAAAAGCCAGCCCAATATTGTGCAGGTGGCGACCAATATTCTGGTGACCATGAACCTGGTTGGTATGGGGCTGGGGGTGACTTTGATACCCGGTTATATGAATAATTTTAATACCGGACAGGTGGTTTTTCGCCCTATTGTTGGCGATGCTCCAACCATTGCGTTGCTGATGGCGTGGAAAAAAGGACCGCTCAAACCGGCACTGACCGATTTTATCGCCACGGTACATGAACGTTTGGCCGTGAGTCTGACGGCGTAATGGTTACAACTCGCTGAGCTGTGACTCGACATACAGATAGCCAATTCCCATGAGTTGTTGGGCGCGATTGAGCTGGCCGAAGCTTATCTGAGTCGCTCTGGCGCGCGGGTTATCACCGTGATCAAACGGGTTAAACCCAGTTTGCTGCACCAAGGTATTGAGCCAGCTATCGCCAAAAGCACAGCTACGACCGTACAACCATATCTGATTAATATTCAGTATATTCAGAAAGTTATATAAACTAAGCCCGATGGCGCTGGCGGCATGCTCGGCCCAGGCCTGAATACGAACATCACCGTTCTGCCAGGCAGTAATAAGCTGGTCGGTGGTGAGCGTTTCCGGATCGTAAAGGGGCGTCGGCTGCGATTTCATCCACACGCGAGCCTGCTTTTTCAACGCGCTTAATGACGCTACCGTTTCCAGACAGCCATAGCGACCGCAGTCACAGGCAACTCCATCGGGATGAATGATGGTGTGTCCAATCTGACCGCTGCCATACAGACTACCGCGCCAGATATTGTCGTTAATCACAAACGATGAACCAATGCCGTAATCAACGTTAATCACGCAAAAATCACCGTTAGCCGCTGGGTTTTGCCATTTTTCGGCCAGCGCCAGCATTACGCAGTCATTGTCCAGGCGGACCTGTACGCCGAGCATCTCTTCCAGCAGATATTTTATCTCCACCGGTGTTTTCCATGGAGCCTGGGGCATGGTTTTTGATGCGCCGGTGATCGGATCAACCTGACCGTGAACCCCGAGCGCCAGATTAATCGTGACCTCGGGAAATTGTCGACGGTATTCCCGCCAGTGTGCAGCCAGGGCCGACAGCAGCGCTTTGGGGGTTTCCGGTTTAATGACCTCATGACGCCAGTCGCCGATGGCAACCAGCCGCGCGTCCGCCAGTTGGCTGGTGATACTGGTAGGGGTGACGTTGATACATAGCGTCCATGCGCCTTTTTCTGGCAAATGATAGCTGCCGCTGCTCAAACCGCGCTGGCTTAAGGTTTCTCGCGAATGACTGATTCTCCCTTCATCCATCAGCTCTTCGAGGATATTACTGACCGCCGGGATCGACAGGCTGGTGAGCTGCGCCAACTGTGACTTGCTGAGCTGCTTTTCCCGCCACAGGTGCGACAAAAAGATCTGCTTATTCGCCTGACGAACCCTGGCGTTGTTGAACCCCGAACGCTGCATTCACTTAACTCCCTTAACTATATTGCGTGAGCATTGCGCATTTTAACGCCACTTAACTGCCGCAGAATAGCATCAAGTTGAATTTTTACTTTTGTTTATTGAGTGGAGAGCGGCATGTACGGTTCAGTTAAAGTCTGGCAAGAAACGATCACCCTCCCAACGTGGACGGCGGGTGAAGAAGACGCTAACCCCATGTTTCTGGAGAAAAGGGTTTATCAGGGATCTTCTGGCGCGGTGTACCCGTATGGCGTGATTGATACGCTGACCGGCAAACGTGAAATGCGCGACTACAAGGCGGTGTGGATGGAGAATGACTTCATTCGCGTCATGCTGTTGCCGGAGTTAGGCGGGCGTATTCATCGAGCGTATGACAAAGTTCAGCAGCGCGATTTTGTCTACTACAACGAAGTGGTGAAGCCCGCTCTGGTTGGTTTGCTTGGGCCGTGGATCTCTGGTGGCATTGAATTTAACTGGCCGCAGCATCATCGCCCAACCACTTTTATGCCGGTCGATTTTACGCAGCAGCAGGGTGAGCATGGCGAATATACCGTATGGATGGGTGAGGTAGAACCTATGCGCGGTTTACAGGTGATGACCGGATTTACGCTGTATCCGGATCGCGCCCTGATCGAGATAACCGGGAAGGTGTTTAACGGTAACGCTACGCCGCGCCATTTTTTATGGTGGGCGAATCCAGCGGTGAAGGGCGGCGACGATCACCAGAGCGTGTTTCCGCCAGATGTGACCGCAGTATTCGACCACGGTAAGCGCGATGTTTCTGCGTTTCCCATCGCCACCGGCACATACTATAAAGTGGACTACTCGGCTGGCGTGGATATCTCGCGCTACAAAAATGTTCCGGTACCGACCTCCTACATGGCTGAAAAATCAGATTATGATTTTGTTGGCGCATGGCATCACGGTGAGCGAGGCGGGCTGCTGCATGTGGCCGATCACCACGTTTCGCCGGGGAAAAAACAGTGGACCTGGGGCTATGGCGACTTTGGCGTTGCCTGGGATCGTAACCTTACCGATGACAACGGTCCGTATATTGAACTGATGACCGGGGTCTTTACCGATAACCAGCCGGATTTCACCTGGCTTGCGCCGTATGAAGAGAAAGTCTTCGTACAAAATTTCCTGCCCTACAGCGAACTGGGCATGGTGCAAAACGCCAGCACGCAGCTGGCGCTGCGCCTGGTACGTGAGAGTAACCAGCTTTCTGTGGGCGTTTATGCCATTGCGCCGCTGCGCGACGTGCAGATTACGCTTTCTGCCGATGGGCAACCATTCTATGAGCATACGCTGACCCTGGAGCCCGGACAAAGCTGGCTGGCTGATGTGTCTGACAATAACCATGCGCGGGTAACGATGACTGTCACTGGCGCCGATGGCACTGCGCTTTTGCAGTACAAAGAGCACATCGCGCAAGAGTTACCACTGCCTTCAGCGGCCGTCGCGCCAGCACGACCAGAAGCGCTGTCTAATACCGACGAACTCTATTTTATTGGCCAGCATCTGGAGCAGTACAACCACGCCAGCCGCTATGCCGAAGATTATTATCGCCGCGGGCTGGAGGTTGACCCGCTCGATTACCGCAATAATGTGGCGCTGGGAACGCTGGCGTTAAACCGCGCAGACTGGGCGTTGGCAGAACATTGCGCGGACAAAGCGCTGGAGCGAGCGCATAAGCTCAATAAAAACCCGCGTGATGGCGAGGCGAGTATGCTGCTGGCCGCCGCACAGGAACGTCAGGGCGATGATGACAGCGCGTGGGATAATTATTATAAGGCCAGCTGGAGCGGCAACTGCCGGGATGCGGCTTTCTGGTCGTTAGCGCGTCTGGCGATGAAGCGTCAGGACTACGCTGGCGCATTGGAAAAGGTGGAGCAGAGCCTGCGCTTTAACGGCAGTAATAACCTGGCGATGGGGCTGAAAGCGCTGGCGCTGGCCAGGCTTAATCGTCGTGAACAAGCGCTGGACTATATCCGCCAACAGCTGGTGGATTATCCGCTGAGCTACACCCTGTACTATGCTCGCTGGGCCATCTGCCAGGACGAGGCGACAGCGCTTGCGCTGATCGCAATTACCGGGCGTCGCGGGACCAATGCGTGTGAGCTGGCAGGCTGGCTGACCTCTTTGGGGCAAAAGGATGCTGCTCGTGGTGTGTTGGAACTGCTCAACAGCCAGGAAACGTTGCCGATGCTGTGGCGCGCCTCGCTGAGCGACGATCCACAACCTTTCATCGAGCGAGCCCGTGCATGCCTGCAAAACCGCGTTCGTTTCCCGAATACGCTGGATGAAGTGCAGATGCTGCAAAGCCTTGAGCAGAGCGCATTTGCCCGCTATTTACTCGGCTGTTTCTGGTACAGCAAACGGCGTTATGCCGAGGCGGTTTCCTGCTGGCAGTTCACGCTTGCGCAGGAAGCGGATTTCGCTCCGGCGCATCGTTTACTGGGGATTTACGCCTGGAACAAACTGCACGATGCACAGCAGGCGAAACAGTATCTGTCGCAAGCCGTAGCGCTGGAGCCGCAAAATGCCCGCTTCTTGTTTGAACTCGACTATCTCAACAAGCTGATGGCACAACCGGCTGAACAGCGCCTGCAGCGGCTGGAAGCCAGTAAAGAGATTGTCTTCCTGCGTGATGATCTGACGGTGGAACTGCTCAGCTTGTGGAATGGGTTGGGGCGCTATGACGATGCCGCCGCAGTATTACGTGAGCGGGTGTTCCATCCGTGGGAAGGCGGTGAAGGTAAAGCCACCGGGCAATATCTGCTTAATCAATTACATCGCGCGCTGGCTGCCGTGCAGTCCGGCGACCCGCAAACTGCTATTACGCAACTGCAACAGGCGCTGCACTATCCGCAAAACCTCGGCGAGGGCCGTTTGCCAGGGCAAACGGATAACGACATCTGGTATTTGCTGGGGTATTGCGCGCAGTTGCAAGGCCATTTCGAAGAATCTCAGCGCTACTTCTCCCGTGCGACGCGCGGCGGAAGCTCACTGGATGCCGGACGTTACTACAACGACCAGCCAGTGGACTATCTCTTCTGGCAGGGTATGGCGCAGAGAAAACTTGGCGATGATGCAGAGGCGGACGCTCTGTTCAATAGCTTCCTGCAATGGGTTGAGTCGCATCACGACAACGTGCCGGATGTTGATTTCTTTGCCGTATCGCTACCCGACCTGGTGGTGCTGGATACCTCAGCACAAGCAAAACACCAGCAACACTGCCTGTTTATCAATGCGCTCGGGCATCTGGGGCTAGGAAATAGCGCCGCCTGTCAGCGTGAACTTGATGAACTCCTGCAACTCAATCCGGCACATGATAAGGCATTACTGCTGCGTCACGCCATTAACGTAAGGCTTTTCCAGTAACACCCGAAACGGGTGGGGGATAACCTCACCCGAAACCTACTGTACCCTGCGTTTCCCTGAAAGAGGAATCATAATGAATAACGCGCAGACACATTTAAAGATTGGTTATGTCTGGACTATCTGCCTGGTTGCGGCCTGCGGAGGTTTACTGTTTGGCTATGACTGGGTGGTGATCGGCGGGGCAAAACCCTTCTATGAAGCGTATTTCTCGATTACCGATCCGGCGCAATCCGGCTGGGCGATGAGTTCCGCGCTGGTCGGTTGTATCTTTGGGGCGCTGATTTCCGGCTGGTGCGCCGATAAGTTTGGCCGAAAGATGCCGCTGATCCTCTCGGCGATCCTGTTTAGCGCTTCCGCCTGGGGAACCGCCGTCGCCAGTAACTTCGATATGTTTATTGTTTATCGCATTGTGGGCGGCGTGGGGATTGGTCTGGCGTCTGCGCTAAGTCCGCTGTATATCGCCGAGGTCAGCCCCGCGGAAAAGCGTGGTCGCTTTGTTGCCGTTAACCAGCTCACCATCGTGATTGGCGTACTGGCGGCGCAGCTTATCAACCTGATGATTGCTGAACCTGTCGCCACAGGCGCCACACAGCAGGCGATTGTGGAAAGCTGGAACGGTCAGACGGGCTGGCGCTGGATGTTTGGTGCGGAATTGGTGCCTGCGGTAATTTTCCTGGTGCTGATGTTCTTTGTGCCTGAATCGCCGCGTTGGCTGGTGAAAGCAGGCAAAGTCGATCGTGCTCGTGCCATGCTGCAGCGCATTGGTTCGACGGAATATGCCGGGCAAACGCTGAAAGAGATCGAACATACGTTGCAAAAAGATAACCACAAGGTCGCGTGGTCAACGCTGTTACAACCGCAGATCAAGCCGATTGTGATTATTGGCATGGTGCTGGCGGTGTTCCAGCAGTGGTGTGGGATCAACGTTATTTTCAACTATGCACAAGAGATCTTCGCCTCTGCCGGATTCGACATCAACGGTACCTTAAAATCGATTGTGGCGACGGGGATCATCAATCTGGTCTTTACCCTTGCCGCTCTGCCGTTAGTGGACAAAATTGGCCGTCGTAAACTGATGATGTTCGGTGCGTCAGGATTGACGGTTATCTACGTACTGATTGCCGGGGCGTACGGGTTGGGCATTATGGGCTGGCCGGTTCTGGTTCTGGTGCTGGCGGCAATCGCGATTTATGCCCTGACGCTGGCGCCGGTGACCTGGGTGCTGCTATCAGAAATTTTTCCCAACAGCGTGCGCGGGCTGGCAATGTCGCTCGGTACACTGGCGCTGTGGATTGCCTGCTTCCTGTTGACCTATACCTTCCCGCTGCTCAATGCGAGCCTGGGCGCGTCGGGAAGCTTCCTGCTGTACGGTGTGATTTGCGCGATGGGCTTCATCTATGTTCTGCGTAATGTACCGGAAACCAAAGGCGTGACGCTGGAAGCGCTGGAGGAACAGCTGGCGGCACAGCATACGAAAGTTGTCGCATCAGCCCAACCGCGAAGCGCCCGCTAATGGAGGGTCTGTTAACGCTACAAAACGCACATCTGCGGATGTGCGTCGATCCGCAGGGCGGTTCGCTACTGAGTCTGGTGTCGGTACAACATCAACAGGCCGTTTTACGCGAAGGCCTGGGGCAGCGACCGGATGATTGCGGTATGTTCCCTATGCTGCCGCTGGCTAATCGGGTGGTGGGCAATCGCTTCCTGCTGCGTGGTGAACAGGTGGTTTTACCTCAGCATGATGCAGACGACACCTTCTTCCTGCACGGCGACGGCTGGCTGAAGCGCTGGGAGGTGGTTACCGCGACCCAAAGCGGCTGTTTGCTGCAGTTGCGTAGTTGGCACCCCTGCGGCTACGACTATACGGCGCAGCTGTGTTATCAACTGGAAGCGTCCAGCCTGCACGCCTCGTTGACGCTTACCCATTGCGGTGAGCAGCCGATGATCTATGGCTGTGGATTTCATCCGTTTTTCGCCTTTGATAAACGCAGTACGGCGCAGTTCACCGCCAGCGGCTTTTGGCCGGAGGGAGAACAGCATCTGCCGCAGGAATGGCAACGTGTCATTCCACCTGCGGCGGATTTCATGCGTGCGCAATACGGTGAGGATAGCTGGCTGAACGTCGGCTATTCCGGCTGGAGCGGACGGGCCGTTATTCAGCGAGATGTGATGAAAGTCACGATTTTAGCGCAAACTCCATGGTTGATGCTGTTCAGAATGTCGGGTGAGCCGTTCCTGTGTCTGGAGCCGCAGACGCATCCGGTGAATGCCCACCACATGCCGGGGCAGCCGGGGTTGCAGGTTTTAGCGCAGGGTGAACGCTGTCATTTTGCGATGCAAATTTGCGTCGAATAGGGCAAATATCATGTTATCTGCCTGTTAATGCTCTCTTGCGCCAGCCTGCGTTTGTCGCCAGACTATCGCCACCAAACGGGAGGGATTCATGGCTTTGCATTCCACGCGCTGGCTGGCGCTCGGTTATTTCACCTACTTCTTTAGCTACGGTATTTTTCTGCCTTTCTGGAGCGTTTGGCTCGAAGGGCTGGGGCTGACGCCGGAAACGATTGGTTTACTGTTGGGGACTGGGCTGATTGCCCGTTTTCTCGGCAGTTTACTGATTGCGCCGCGCGTAAGCGATCCCTCTCGTCTGATCTCAGCGTTACGTATTCTGGCCTTGTTGACGCTGATGTTTGCGCTGGCCTTCTGGGCGGGGACTAACGTGGCGTGGCTGATGGTGGTGATGGTCGGCTTTAACCTGTTTTTCTCGCCGCTGGTGCCGCTGACCGACGCACTGGCCAACACCTGGCAAAAACAGATAACCATGGACTACGGTCGGGTACGGCTGTGGGGATCCGTGGCCTTTGTGATCGGCTCTGCGTTGACCGGCAAGCTGGTGAGCCTGTTTGACTATCGGATTATCCTGGTCCTGCTGTCGCTTGGTGTGGCATCAATGCTGCTGGGGATGATGATCCGCCCAAGCGTACAGCCAGCGGGGGAGAACCGTCAGCAGGAGAGCGCGGGATGGCCCGCCTGGCGCGCGCTAATAACCCAAAGCTGGCGTTTTCTGGCTTGCGTGAGTCTGTTGCAAGGCGCGCATGCCGCTTATTACGGTTTCAGCGCTATTTACTGGCAGTCTGCCGGGTATTCCGCTTCGGCGGTGGGTTATTTATGGTCTTTAGGCGTGGTGGCGGAAGTGATTATTTTTGCGCTTAGCCACAAGCTGTTCCGCCGCTTTAGCGCTCGCGATCTTCTGCTGCTTTCCGCCGTTTGCGGCGTGGCGCGTTGGGGTCTGATGGGCTGGAGCACAGCGCTACCATGGCTGATTGTGGTGCAAATCCTGCATTGCGGAACGTTTACCGTCTGCCACCTGGCGGCGATGCGTTACATTGCTGCGCGACAGGGCAGTGAGGTGATTCGTCTCCAGGCGGTATATTCTGCGGTGGCGATGGGCGGCAGTATCGCCATCATGACCGTTTTCGCCGGCTATCTGTACCAGAACCTGGGCAGCGGCGTATTCTGGGTGATGGCGCTGGTGGCACTTCCGGCAATCTTTCTGCGTCCGAAGGTGGCGGCGCAGCCTGCAACGTTATGATTCGAGGATTTTGCGGATTTGCTGCTGCTGGTGAGACGTAAGCGCCAGATCCGCATGAATCAGCGGGGGAGAAAACAGCGGTAGCGGCGTGGTGTACGGTGTAATAATCAGCGTGACTCCGCGCGGCGCTCCCTCTTTTTGAAAGTCCTGCATCGGCATGTGTTTTACGTTGAGCGGCAGCAGCGTCAGTTCGCGCAGCTGTTGTTCTATATGCGCTTCAAGTTGTTCGTTACTACCGGTCAGCAGGATAATCTGTTTTTCGTGCAAATCCTTCTCCTGCATCAGCCAGGCGCCGAAAATAACGGCGACCAGGCCGATCTCTTCTTCGGAAAACTGGACATCGTATTCCGCTTCAAAGCCGTGAATCGCCTCGCGGGTAGTTCGAACCAGCCGGGGATAAAGTCGGCTGAACTCCTCCGGTAGCGTGTTATCAATGCCGATGGCAAACACGCTGCGGTTCAGTGCCTGGGCCAGGTGGATATACAACTGGTCATTCAGCCCTTGCTCGTCGCTGAAGCGCACGTTGCCATACTCGCGAAAACGCAGCACCAGCCGCGCAATAGCAAGGCGCAGGCGGCGATCCTGCTGGTGATTATCGCGGATCGGGTCGGGGATGCGGATCATGGAGAATAACAACGCCATAAACAGCGATTCGCCCAGCGGCGCACTTTGCATGACGTGGCGCTGCCAGTGGCGGCCAATTTCCTCGGCGAGCGGATACTCCGCGCAGGATTGCGCCCACCGTTGCTGGAGTGGATTAAACTCCGGGGTGATCCCCGCGTGGTGCTGTAGCAGACAATATTGTAAATACAAGCGCAGGAACTGGATGTCACGACATTCAAACGGCTTCTGTAAGCGCCGGGAGCACAGATTGATGAGCGCATGCAGATTGGTGTCGTCATACAGAGTACGTGCGATACCTTGTTGTTTAAGAGCAATTTTTAAAGTGGGCGTGAAATGCTGAGCGATAAAAGTCGGGCAAATCCGCAGGCCACGGCGCAGCCACTGCAACAGACACAGACGCTGATTTAGCGGGGTTCCTTCGATCGCATAGCCACCATTCTGCGCGGTGGCTATCGTGAGCCGGTGATAGCGCTGGATTTCGAGCCCTGCGCCAATAATATCTTCCTGAACCGTGGCATCATCGACACCATTGAGGCTGCTGAAGGTTTGTGTAGTCGCGATTTGCCCTGGCAGGAAAAGCGTCAGCAGAACCTGGCAACGGCGCTGGGGAGCGGAAAGTACAGATGGCGGAGCAAGCGTTGACATCATCTGTAGGGTCTCCCGTAAGTATGTTTGATAAGAATAGCTAAAGTTTGCTCATAGATTTGAGGAATGGAATGCTTTCCACCAGGAATGCTGGAGAGCGTCACAGAATTTTTAACGTGCGGAACAGATAGCGGGAGTGGAACGCAGCGCGTTAATCCGCTTTTTCACTGTTTTATCTTTTTGTTGAGATATAAAAAAATGCCAGAGGGGGGAATGCTGGCGGAGGGAAGTATGAACATGCTATCGCAGAGAAAGGGTTCCGTTCACCTCAGCAGCGTCATTTCTCTGAAGCACTGATACCCGTGAACGTGCAAGGGAGGCTCACCGCCGCCTCCCTTGCAACCCAGGCTCCCGGCGGGAAAATCGTCGCTACGCGATGTATTCGTCTTATTCCGTCTGCCTGTCGGGTCGGGGTCGAGCCTGCGTCCCTGCAGGCCGTCCCCTCTGCCCGCATCCCTGCGGGCAGACCCGGTCAGCCGTCAACGCCTCATCGATTTTCAGCCGGACCGGGGTCATCGCTGCAACGCTCTGACTTCCAGTTAAATCTGCGTTGCTGTTCAGATATATTCAAATAAAAATACAGGTGGTCAGGTGCGGGCTGGTCCGGCTGAAAATTGCCGACGTGTTTCCGAAAGGCCGGGAGCCGGGATTGTTAAGGGTACGGCGATAGTACCCTTAACACGTTCACAGGCAGTATCGTTTCAGAGAAGTGAAAAACATAAGGTGAACGTAACAATACGCCGGATGGCGTTACTGCTCACGACTCAGCGTTAATCCCACATCGCCGCCCGGATGCACAGACAACAGCGTCTCCTTTGAGTAGCCGCTCTCGCTCATCAGACAGGCGCAGGCGGCGTCAAAGATAGCCAGCACCAGTAAAATCGAGGTGGTAGCCAACATGTTCAGCGGGTCAGCCTCTCGCTGTACGCCGGTGGAAATCACCAGCCTCGACGCTTTCGCGATGGCCGAATCCGCGTTTTCAGTCACGCTCAGGATTGGCACATTTCTCGCTGTCAGCCCTGGCAGCAGCCGGGTGAGTTCGTCTGAATTGCCCCCGCGCGACAGCATAATCACCAGATCGTTAGCGCGTAAGAAGCCCAAATCGCCATGTGCTGCGTCAGTCGCGTTGAGGTAAATCGCCGGACGTTCCACGCAGGCAAGCATATGCGCGACTTTACGCGCTGCAATGCCAGAGGTACCGACGCCGGTGACGACGATTTTGCCCTGACAACCGCGCAGCTCCGCCATCAGCAACTGCCAGACAGGTTCGGTGAGATGCTGCCCCAGACCAGCAAGGGCATCGCTATAGAGCTGGAATACGCCGCTGGCCTGAGACCATGAATCACTCATGCGTCCTCCTGCATCAACTGGCGGTATTTCATATGGTCCTGATACATCTCGTGGAACACCCGATATTTGCGATCGTAGTACTGCTTAATGCGATTAGTCTGCGGGGTAACCGTTTTACCAATCCGGCTCATCGCTGACATTGCTTCCGGGAAGGTATCGAACACGCCCGCGGCGATAGTTCCCATCATGGCGCCGCCCAGCAGCATGGCTTCGCTCTCTTCAGGCAGCAGCATCGCACAGCCGGTGGCGTTGGCATGCTCCTGAACGAAGATCGGGTTTTTCGTCCCGCCGCCGCTGGCCATAATGGTATCGATGGTGTAGCCGCTTTGATTCATCGTTTCAATGATATGACGGGTTCCCAGCGCAATGGCCTGAATGGTCGCGAGGTACTGTAACGCCATATCTTCCGGCGTGCGCGACAGCTTCAGTCCAGTGATAGCGCCTGTGAGCGTTGGGTTGGCGCGCGGCGAGCGGTTGCCGTGGAAATAGGGCAGGATGTGCATATCGCGGGTCAGAAAGGCGATATCTTCCGGCTCTCCGGCCATTTTACGCAGCAGCGCATTCAGCACTTCATAAATGGTCTGCCCTTGAGATTTCGCCTGGGTCAACAAGGTTTCGTAACATGGATGGGACTGAATAACGTGGTCGATTAACGCCCCGGTTGCCGACTGCCCACCTTCGTTGAGCCAGTACTCCGGCAGCACGGCGGAGTAGTAAGGCCCCCAGACGCCGCCGATAAAGCGCGGCTCTTTGGAAATCGCCATATGACCGGTGGAGGTGCCGCCAATTAGTGCGACGCGGCGATCGAAATCAGCCACCTCGCCGGAGACACCGCAGGCGCCAAGCGTGCCGAGCGTACCGGCATGGGCATCGATGATAGAGACGCTGACAGCGGTTCCCGGAATCAGCCCCATTTCGCTGGCGGCGCGCGCAGAAAGACCATGACCAAGCGGTTCGCCCATGGTTTTCACGTAACGGCCAATTTTGGCAGCATCGTGTTCCAGCAGATCTTCCAGCCCAATCTGGCGGAAATAGCTGGCATCCCACTTGTCTTCATGGCCCATATAAGTCCATTTACACACCGTCGAGCACAATGAGCGCGTGTCATCGCCCGTTGCGCGCCAGGTCAGGAAATCGGGCAGGTCAAAGTAATAACCGGCATTGGCCCAGGTGTTAGGCATATGTTGCTTCAGCCACAGCAGCTTTGGCGTTTGCATTTCCGGTGAGATAATGCCGCCAACGTAGTCCAGCACCCGGTGGTGCAGGGCGTTGATGCGTTCGGCCTGGGTAATGGCGCGGTGATCCATCCACACAATGATGTTCTGTTCGCTGCGCCCGGACGGACTGATGGTCAGCGGTTTACCTTCTTTATCCAGCACCACCAGTGAACAGGTGGCGTCAAAACCCAGACCTTTCACCTGGATAGGGTTGATATCCGACTGGTTAATCGCATCGCGAACCGCGTTACACACCGCCTGCCAGATGTTATCGGAAGACTGCTCAACAAAATCGGCCTGCGGACGGTAAATCTCGATGGCCCGACTGGCCTGTCCGACCATTCTGCCGTTGAGATCAAACACGCCAGCACGGGCGCTTCCGGTTCCGACATCCACACCAATAAAGTAACTTGCCATAATTTTTTCTCCTGAAATCAGGCTTTACGATTCTGTAATGCGATAAAGAGGATCAGCACCGCGCCCCACAGCGCCATCGTCAGATAGCTGCTGACCCCCAGCAAGTTAAGGCCGCTTTCCAGCATTTGCAGCACAATCAGCGCCAGTACCAGGCCGATAATGCGTCCGAAGCCGCCATCCGGATTGATGCCGCCGAGTACGGAAGCAAGGATGGTGACCAGCAGGTAGGACTCGCCGTATCCGGCTTTTGCCGAGTTGAATTTCGCCATCATCAGAATGGCGGCGACCCAGCCGAGCAGGGCTGAAATCACGTACACGGAAATTTGCACCCGTACGGTATTCACACCACTGTAGCGGGTAGCCTGTTCATTGGAGCCGACGAGATACAGGCTGCGCCCCAGTGTGGTGTGCTCCAGCAGTACCCACAGCAGGATTGCCACCAGGAAAAAGAGCAACAGCGCCACCGGAATACCCGCAATCGTGGCGTTGCCAAGGTACTGAATTGCGGTCGGGAAACCCGAAATCACTGTCCCGTTGGAAAGCAGAATATTCAGCCCGGAGATAAGCGTCATCGTGCCGAGGGTGGCGAGAATCGGTGAGACGCCGACCCAGGCAATCAGCGCGCCGTTGAGCGTACCGATAGCCACCGCCACGGCAGCGCCCGCCAGCAGCGCCAGCGCCAGAAACAGCGGGTTATCCGGATGGGTGACGATAATCGCCGCCATCACCAGCGAGCAGGCGTTCGCCCCGGCAATAATTGACAGGTTAATGCCGCCGGTCAGCATGGTCATACCCATTCCGAGGGCCAGCATGCCGAGGATCGGTAACTGTGAGCCTATCGACTGGAAGTTAGCGACGCTGAAAAAACGACTGCCGAGCAGGGCTGAGAAGACCAGGGCGACGACCACAATAATGACGCATTGCAGACGAATGATGGCATCACCGGGTAAAAATCTGGCGATTGTTTTCATCTCAAAGCTCCCTTGCCAGTTTGCGTTTTTCGTTCCAGGCCGTGGCACTGATGCTGACCAGGATAATGGCGCCGCTGAATACGGTGTGCCAGTAAGAGGAGACGCTGAGTAGCGTCAGACCATTTTGTAAGAAGGCCAGCAGGACAACGCCGAGCAGGGTTCCGGTCAACGTTCCGCGCCCACCGCTCATGCTGGTTCCGCCGAGTACGACCGCCGCCAGCACCGTCAGCTCAAAGCCGAGCAGCGAATTGGGCGCAACTGACTGAGTGATTTGCGCCTGCACCACGGCGGCAACACCTGCCAGAATGCCCATATAGCCATACACGTAGAAATGCAGTTTCAGCAGATTTAACCCCAGACGCGAGGCCGCGTCGCGGTTACCGCCCATAGCGTAAACCTGTCGGCCAAGACGGGTATAGTTCATCAGCACAGCGGTAAAGATGATCACCGCCGCCAGGCACAGCAGGGGCAGGGTGAGGCCGTAGTCGTAGCCATCTGCCGCGGTGAAGGAGAACCAGTTAATGCCGTTCATAAACCAGTCAGGGAAACCGTACAGCCAGGTGCCTTTGGTGGCGTAAACCAGAAGGCCGTAGTAGACGTTCAGCGTGGCGATGGTAATGATGATTGCCGGAACGCGCAGCCAGTAGACCAGGAAGCCATTAATAAGTCCAAGCAGCAGGCCCACCGCAATCGCAATGGTTAACGCCAGAGCGAAGTTGCCGCCGTGGCCGATCACCCAACTGGCCATCGCATACTGGGCAATCGCGGTCATCGCCGGAAATGAGATATCGATCCCACCGGAAATCAGCACCACAAACAACCCGCAGGCGAGAATGCCGAGAATCGCGTAGCTGGTGGCCACATCTGTCAGATTGCCGAGCGAGAGGAACTCATCGGTGCTGACACTTAGCCCAACCGCCAGCGCCACGACCAGCAGGCCCAGCCAGAATTCATGTTGCCCGATTAAACGGGACAGAAGCATCTTATTCATTGATTACCTCGACCACTTCAGCAATCTCCTCTTCACGGCAGTGATGAGGATTAAATTCCGCCACCAGCCTGCCGCGACGCATCACCAGCACGCGGTGGCTGTTGTAATACGCTTCCGGAATTTCATCGCAAATCATCAGCACCGCCATCCCCTGTTCCGCCAGATCGCGGGCGATCTGGTAAATACCCTCTTTGTTGGCGATATCCACGCCTACCGTAGGCGAGTCGAGGATCAGAATGCGGGGATTCGTCGCCACCCATTTGGCAATGGCGATACGCTGGGCATTCCCGCCGGAAAGCGTTTTGACCGGGAGATGAGGATCGGACACCTTGATATTGAGCTCGCGGATTAAATCGGCGACCAGCTTTTGCGCTTTATGATGATTGAGCAGGCCGCTGCCGGTATGCAGTTGATCAAAGACCGTGACGATGGTGTTGTCGTAGATCGATTGCTCCATGATCAGCCCCTGCGTCAGGCGATCTTCTGAGACGTAGCCGATCCCGTGCTTAATGGCGTCGTGGTTATTACGCAGCGTGACCGGCTGACCGTTAATACGCATCTCGCCGCTTTCCGGGTGGGTCATGCCGAACAGGCTCAGGCAAAGCTCGGTGCGCCCGGCGCCCAGCAGGCCGACAATCGAGACAATCTCGCCGCCATGCAGCGACAGATTAATGTTCTGGTATTTGCCTCTGCGGCTGAGGTTGCGCAGTTCCAGCAGGGGCTCTCGATCGTCGAATGATTTCTCCGGCAGCGGGCTGTAGTGGAAGCGTTGTCCGGTCATCAGGAAAGCCAGCTCGTGACTGTCCAGTTCGCTGGCAGGATATGTGCCCACCAGTTTGCCGTCGCGCATCACGCTGATACGGTCTGCCACTTCCATTACTTCATCCAGACGATGGCTGACAAACACTACGCAAATGCCGGCCGCTTTCAGTTCGTTAACCACCTTCAGCAGGCCATTGACCTCCTGACGGGTCAGCGAGGCGGTGGGTTCATCCATAATGACCAGGCGCGCGTCGGCGGCAATCGCCCGACAAATAGCGACCAGCTGTCGGTCGGCAATCGAGAGTTTTTCAACTTTTTTATCGGGATCGATGTTCACACCAATACGCTTCATGGCGGCCAGCGCCTGCTGTTTCATGGAACCGCGACGCACCCAGATATCGCCGCCGGGAAGGTAGCGGTTAACCGCAATATTTTCTGCGACGCTAAAGTTAGGAAACAGCGACAGGTCCTGGTAGATAACCTGAATGCCGTAGTGGGACGAAAGCTGCGGCGTCAGGTGATGGAACAGTTTGCCATCGAGTAAAATCTGCGCGCCTTTTTCCGGGTGATATACCCCGGAGATCACTTTAATAATGGTGCTTTTACCACAGCCGTTTTGACCCGCCAGACAGTGAACTTCGCCTTTTCTCAGCGTCAGATTCACGTTATCCAGCGCCAGCACGCCCGGGAATTGTTTGCTGATATTCTCAAGAGTGATAAATGCGGTGGTGTCTGTCATGGACAATACCCCTGCGAGCGTCCTGACGGACGCTGAGTGTTAGTTTGGTGGATAGCGCCGACCAGACGGTCGGCGTTATGGTTTCCCTGGTGTTGGCAAAAGCCTTAGAAACCGAGTGACTGTGCGTTGTCTTTGGTGACTTCGAGGATCTTGTTAAAGCGGATCACTTTCTTCTCCGTGTCGATATCGGCTTTCCCTAAACCGTCGATACTCAGATCGGCATTGACTTCTTTGCCCTGCAACAGCTGATCGGCAACCGTTACCAGCGCATAGCCCGCATCTTTTGGATCCCACAGCAGCGCTTTTTTGATATCACCGCGCATCAGGTAAGGCGCAGCTTGTGCTGGCATGGCGATCCCGACAACGGCAATTTTATCTTTGGCGCGTTTTTTCTGTACAGCCTGACCCGCACCGATTGGACCCAGCGAGCCGAAACCGATAATCCCCTTCATCTGCGGATAGGTTTTCATCAGATCCAGCGTCGTGGCGTAGGATTTATCGATGCTTTCCGCAACCGGCAGACGTGAAGTGACCTCGAACATTTCCGGATATTTTTCTTTCTGGTACTTGATTGCATAATCCGCCCACGCGTTATGCAGTGGCACCGTCAGCGAACCGACATAGATGGCATAACCCCCTTTGCCGCCCATGTTTTTTGCCAGCTCATCAACGTTGGCCTGTGCGTATTTTTCACTGTCGATGGTTTCGATATCCCACTGACCGATTTGCTCGTCCGGGGATTCGTGCGTCAGAACCACAATGCCTTTCTCGCGCGCCTTTTTCAGTACTGGCTCAAGAACCTTGGCATCGTTTGGTACCACGATGATCGCGTTGACGTTTTTGGCGATCAGATCCTCAATGACTTTGACCTGCTGTGCCGGATCCGGCGTAGACGGACCGGTCTGGTAAGCGTTCACATCCAGTTTTTTTGCTGCTTCGTTAACACCGGTTTCCATGCGGTTAAACCACGGAATACCGGTGACTTTGGCAACCACAGCAATTTCATATTTTTCCGCCGCAAAGGACGTGCCGGACAACATGCATGCAGAAACCAGGGTTGCACTGAGTAATGCGAGTTTGAATTTCATAGTTGTACCTTTCGTAGGGGGCAGGACATGTCACGGCGTGAAGTTAACAACGAATGGAAGAGGGAATGAATCACAAGTTTGATGAATGTGATCTATGCCCGGTAATGTTAATTTATGGAAAATAAATGGTTAAATAATGGTTAAATTTGAGCGGATTTATAATGAGTTGAATGAATTAAAAGTTAAAAAATCATTAAAATGAAACTAATATTTAACATTTTATTTTCATTTGACTTAAGTTCTAGCGATAAAAAGGGATTTGCTCTGGCATTGATGAACAATAAATTGTCTAAATTGAGAACTGAATCGATACCGGAAAACGGTGCTCAACATTTTTTCGTTCAATGGTATCCTCGGCATACTTGCGCCAAATACGGCATCATTATTTGTGGCGGTGTTGATTTTTATCGTGGAGAACTCATGCAAGGCGTTAAACGTATCATTATGACGTTGTTTCTCGCTGTTCTGTCCTTTGGCGCAGGTGCGCATCCCCACAGCTTTATTCATCTGAAAACCGAAGTCGTGAGCGAGAATGATCGGTTCGTCGCGCTAAAAATGCGCTGGACGATGGATGAAATCACGTCGGCGGATCTGCTTTACGACGCGGGGAATGCTAAACCTGGCGATGAAGTTTGGAAAAAACTGGCGGCGGAAGTGATGGCCAACGTTCTCGGGCAGCACTATTTCACCGAAGTGTGGCACGAAGGGAAAAAGGTAAAGTTTAAAAACAGACCGACGGAATATGGCATGGCGCGTGAAGAACACCAGGCGGTGCTGACGTTCGTTCTGCCGCTGGCCGAAGCTCAACCACTGAGCGGTCAAAAATATACTATTTCAACCTTCGATCCGACCTACTACGTCGATATGAGCTATGACAAAGACAGCGACGCCCGGCTTTCGCAGACCATAAGCCAGCAATGCCATATTTCAATGCATACGCCGACGCCGAATGAACACATGTTGAGCTTTGCGCAGTCGCTGGATAAAGAAGACGCACCGCCGGAGGATATGGAGTTGGGTAAACAGTTTGCACAGACGGTGACGCTGCAATGTCAGTAGTTTATCAACAACGCGCAGCCAGACGCCGTTGGCTCACGCTATGGCCACTGGCGGTCTTTTTGTTGCTGGCGACAGGCGGGGGGCTGTGGTTGTGGCAGGCCTGGCCTCAGGTAATGATGCACAGTGTCGTCTGGCAGCGCGACGTTAACCAGCAGATGAGCGGGTTGCTGAAAGCGGTTGCCGCGAACCCCACACGTGCGGGCGGATCTCTGCTGTTGTTTAGCTTTATATATGGGGTATTGCACGCATTGGGGCCGGGGCACGGCAAAATCGTCATCACGACCTGGCTTGCGACGCATCCGTCGAAGCTCAAGTCGAGCATTGGGCTGACGCTGGCGTCTTCCCTATTGCAGGGGCTGGTGGCAATAGGACTGGTGGTTGTAGTCCTCACGGTGCTGCAACTGCCTGCCCGACAGCTGCATATGAGCAGTTTCTGGCTGGAGAAAGCCAGCTATGCGCTGGTTGGCATGTTGGGCGTTTTATTGTGTGTCCGTGCGCTGAAGAAATTGCGCCAGCTGCTGATGCGCCCGAAATTCACCGCCTTTACGCCGCACCATGTGCATCACGAGGGCTGCGGCTGCGGGCATCAGCACTTGCCCAACCCGGAACAACTGCAAAGCGGCGATGACTGGCGCGCCCGGTTGATGATTATTCTCTCTATGGGCATGCGTCCCTGCTCTGGCGCAATTATGGTGCTGCTGTTCAGTAAAGTGGTTGGCGTTTTTAGCTGGGGCATGGCGTCGGCGCTGGCGATGGCAGCAGGAACCTCTTTGACGATTACGTCACTGGCTCTGCTGGTACACTGTTTTCGCTCGCTGGCGGTGAGAATTAGCGGACACAAAGCGCCGGTGCTGTGGCGGCAAATCGGATGGATCACGCTGGCATTAGCCGGTGGGGCGGTGCTGATTGCTGCTGCGGTAGTGATGTGGATGAGCGCGGTGCCGGTAGGGCGAGGGATAAGACCGTTTTAGCACTGTTGTCGGATGAATGCCTGATGGCGCTTCGCTGATCAGGCCTACGGGGAACTCCCCAGGTAGGCCGGATAAGGCGCAAGCCGCCATCCGGCATCAAATGATTAACGCTTCAGCGCATCGCTCAGTTCGTCACGCATGTTAGCCAACATGGCTTTAACAACGCGCGGGTTACCTGCAACGATGTTGCCAGTCGCCAGGTAGTTATGACCACCGGTGAAGTCGCAAACCAGTGCGCCAGCTTCACGCGCAATCAGCTCGCCTGCGGCGAAATCCCAAGGTTTCAGACCAATTTCGAAGTAACCGTCAACGCGCGCCGCGGCAACGTAAGCCAGATCCAGCGCAGCAGAACCTGTGCGGCGGAAGTCAGCGCACTCGGTAAACATTTTGCCAAGAATTTTCATGTAAGAAGCGGCGTGCTGCTTCGCTTTGAACGGGAAACCGGTGGCGATGATGGTGCCGTCCAGATCGCGGGCGGTGCTGCCACGCAGACGGTAGCCGTTCAGCTGTGCGCCCTGGCCGCGAGTTGCGGTGAACAGTTCGTTACGCATTGGATCGTAAACAACGGCGACTTCAGTACGGCCTTTAATGCGTACTGCGATAGATACCGCGAAGTGCGGCAGACGTTTTACGAAGTTGGTAGTGCCATCCAGTGGATCGATAACCCATTGAACATCCTGATCTTCACCAGCGTGCTCACCGCTTTCTTCGGTGATGATGGTGTGCTGCGGGTAAGATTTGCGAATAGTTTCGATAATAATCGCTTCGGCGGCTTTATCGACGTTAGTCACGAAATCATTGCTGCCTTTCTGGCTGGTTTCTACAGAGTCTGGGGTTTCGTAGTGTTTGGCAATTACATTACCCGCCTTGCGCGCTGCGCGCACGGCGATGGTCAGCATCGGATGCATCGGTCTCTCTCACTGGATGTTAAAGAACGGGAAAACGGCGCAGAGTATAGCAGCGAGTTCGGAATATGTCTTCGTTTTATGATAATATGCCCGAATAATCTTTAGCCGAAGAAATACAATGCTGCAAAATATTCGAATTGTGCTGGTGGAAACCTCTCACACTGGCAACATGGGCTCTGTAGCCCGCGCAATGAAAACCATGGGTTTAACCAATCTGTGGTTGGTAAATCCACTGGTTAAACCGGATTCCCAGGCCATCGCTCTGGCGGCAGGTGCCAGCGATGTGATCGGCAGCGCGCAAATCGTCGATACTCTCGATGAAGCGCTGGCGGGTTGCAGCCTGGTGGTAGGCACCAGCGCGCGCTCCCGTACGCTGCCGTGGCCGATGCTGGATCCGCGTGAATGCGGTTTAAAAAGCGTCTCTGAAGCGACGAATTCGCCCGTAGCGCTGGTGTTTGGTCGTGAACGCGTTGGTCTGACGAATGAAGAACTGCAGAAGTGCCATTACCACGTCGCTATTGCTGCGAACCCGGAATACAGTTCGCTGAACCTGGCGATGGCGGTGCAGGTCATCTCTTATGAAGTGCGCATGGCCTGGCTGGCAACGCAGGAAAGCGAGAAGACCGCAGAATACGAAGAAGCTGAGTACCCGCTGGTCGATGATTTAGAGCGTTTTTACGGTCATCTGGAACAAACGCTGCTGTCGACCGGTTTTATCCGTGAAGGGCATCCGGGACAGGTGATGAACAAGCTGCGCCGTCTGTTTACGCGTGCGCGTCCTGAGAGCCAGGAGCTGAACATTTTGCGCGGAATTTTAGCTTCAATTGAGCAACAGAATAAAAGCAAGTAACTGTACTAATGCCGGATGCGCTTCGCTTATCCGGCCTACGAATCGTGCGGCCTGTAGGCCGGATAAGCGAAGCGCATCCGGCAAACGAATACCGCACGGAACGTCAAATACCTGACTAAATTAGTCAAGTAAATAGTTGACTGATTTAGTCGGGAATGTCAGACTTGCCCCTGCTATGCAATACCCCCATTTTACAATAAAAAACCCCGGGCAGGGGCGAGTTTGAGGCTAAGTAAGACATGAGACTGACATCAAAAGGGCGTTATGCCGTGACCGCAATGTTGGACGTTGCGCTCAACTCCGAAACGGGCCCGGTACCGTTGGCTGATATTTCTGAACGTCAGGGCATTTCCCTGTCATATCTGGAGCAGCTGTTTTCCCGTTTGCGTAAAAACGGTCTGGTTTCCAGCGTACGTGGACCAGGCGGCGGGTATCTGCTGGGTAAAGATGCCGGCAGCATCGCAGTAGGTGAAGTCATCAGCGCTGTGGACGAGTCTGTAGATGCGACCCGTTGCCAGGGCAAAGGCGGTTGTCAGGGCGGCGATAAATGCCTGACCCACGCGCTTTGGCGCGATCTGAGCGATCGTCTGACCGGTTTCCTCAACAACATTACGTTGGGTGAACTGGTGAATAATCAGGAAGTCCTGGATGTGTCTGGTCGCCAGCACACGCATGACGCTCCACGCACTAATCGTGCACAAGACGCGATCGACGTTAAGTTACGCGCATAATTTGCCCGTTATATTTCGTGCCGCAACTGCGTTGGCCACACTTGCTCGCCCCAGTCACTTACTTGATGTAAGCTCCTGGGCACTCTCAAGTTTGTCGCCTTGCTGCAACACGAACTATTTAGGGCAAAGATAATAAGATATTAGAATCAGGCCGGGGTGTTAGACGCCCCGTTAACTCGGTCGTACATCCAGCCGGTTGCCTGATTCCTTGCATTGAAGCGATGTACGGAGTTTATAGAGCAATGAAATTACCGATCTATCTCGACTACTCCGCAACCACGCCGGTGGACCCGCGTGTTGCCGAGAAAATGATGCAGTGTCTGACCCTGGACGGAAACTTTGGTAACCCAGCGTCTCGTTCACACCGTTTCGGCTGGCATGCTGAAGAGGCGGTAGATATCGCCCGTAACCAGATTGCCGATCTTGTGGGTGCCGACCCGCGTGAAATCGTCTTTACCTCCGGTGCGACTGAATCCGATAACCTGGCGATTAAAGGTGCAGCCAACTTTTATCAGAAAAAAGGCAAGCACATCATCACCAGCAAAACCGAACACAAAGCCGTGCTGGACACCTGTCGTCAGCTGGAGCGCGAAGGGTTTGAGGTTACCTACCTCGCCCCGCAGCGTAACGGCATTATCGACCTGAAAGAACTTGAAGCGGCAATGCGTGACGACACCATCCTCGTCTCCATCATGCACGTGAATAACGAAATCGGCGTGGTGCAGGATATCGCGACTATCGGCGAAATGTGCCGTGCGCGCGGCATCATCTATCACGTTGATGCGACCCAGAGCGTGGGCAAACTGCCTATCGATCTGAGCCAACTGAAAGTTGACCTGATGTCCTTCTCCGGTCACAAAATCTATGGCCCGAAAGGCATCGGTGCGCTGTACGTGCGTCGTAAACCGCGTATTCGTATTGAAGCCCAGATGCACGGCGGCGGTCACGAGCGCGGCATGCGTTCCGGTACGCTGCCTGTGCACCAGATCGTTGGGATGGGTGAAGCATATCGCATCGCCAAAGAAGAGATGGAAACCGAGATGGCGCGCCTGCGCAGCCTGCGTAACCGTCTGTGGGACGGCGTGAAAGATATGGAAGAAGTGTATCTTAACGGCGATCTCGAGCAGGGCGCACCGAATATTCTCAACGTTAGCTTCAACTATGTTGAAGGCGAATCGCTGATTATGGCGCTGAAAGATCTGGCTGTATCCTCCGGTTCTGCATGTACTTCTGCAAGCCTGGAGCCATCCTACGTGCTGCGTGCGCTGGGAATGACCGACGAGCTGGCACACAGCTCAATTCGTTTCTCTTTAGGTCGTTTCACTACCGAAGAAGAGATTGACTACACCATCAATCTGGTTCGCAACTCCATCGGCCGTCTGCGTGACCTTTCTCCACTGTGGGAAATGTTCAAACAGGGCGTGGATCTGAACAGCATTGAATGGTCACATCACTAATCGGTATCGATAAGGAGAATTCATCATGGCTTACAGCGAAAAAGTAATCGATCATTACGAGAATCCACGTAACGTGGGCTCTTTTGACAACAGCGACGAGAACGTGGGCAGCGGCATGGTGGGTGCACCAGCCTGTGGCGACGTGATGAAGTTGCAGATTAAAGTCAACAATGAAGGTATCATTGAAGACGCGCGTTTCAAGACTTACGGCTGCGGTTCCGCTATTGCTTCCAGCTCTCTGGTTACCGAATGGGTAAAAGGGAAATCTCTGGACGAAGCACAGGCGATTAAAAACACCGATATCGCCGACGAGCTTGAACTGCCACCGGTGAAAATTCACTGCTCTATTCTGGCTGAAGACGCGATTAAAGCCGCGATTGCGGATTACAAAAGCAAACGTGAAGCAAAATAATTAAGAGTTGAGGTTTTATTATGTCGATTACCTTAAGCGACAGTGCAGCAGCGCGTGTAAATACCTTCCTGGCAAACCGCGGTAAAGGGTTTGGTCTGCGTCTGGGCGTGAGAACCTCCGGCTGCTCAGGTATGGCCTATGTACTGGAATTTGTTGACGAGCCGGCGGCTGAAGATACCGTGTTTGAAGACAAAGGCGTTAAAGTTGTGGTCGACGGTAAGAGCCTGCAATTCCTCGACGGTACGCAGTTAGACTTCGTCAAAGAAGGTCTGAACGAAGGGTTTAAGTTCACTAACCCGAACGTGAAAGACGAATGTGGATGCGGCGAAAGCTTCCACGTGTAACGCGCGTCACCCGAAAACCCCACCGTGGCTTTGCTACGTGTGGGGTTTGTTCTAACAGGCTACCCTGAGAATGTTATGGACTACTTCACCCTCTTTGGCTTACCGGCCCGTTATCAGCTCGATACTCAGGCGCTGAGCCTCCGTTTTCAGGATCTACAACGTCAGTATCATCCTGATAAATTTGCCAGCGGTTCCCAGGCGGAACAACTTGCTGCGGTTTCGCAGTCCGCCACGATCAACCAGGCCTGGCAAACGCTGCGTCATCCTTTGATGCGCGCCGAATACTTATTGTCTTTACACGGCTTTGATATCCGCAGCGAGCAGCACACGGTGCGCGATACCGCGTTCCTGATGGAACAACTGGAGCTGCGGGAAGAGCTGGACGAAATTGAACAGGCAAAAGACAGTCAACGTTTAGATGCGTTTATGCAGCGCGTCAGCGAAATGTATAACGTTCGTCATCAACTGATGGTGGAACAGCTGGATAGCGAGACGTGGGACGCAGCGGCAGATACCGTGCGTAAGCTGCGTTTTCTCGATAAACTGCGAAGCAGTGCAGAACAACTCGAAGAAAAACTGCTCGATTTTTAATTTCCGGAAGCGAAAATGGCCTTATTACAAATTAGTGAGCCTGGTCTGAGCGCCGCGCCGCACCAGCGTCGTCTGGCGGTAGGTATCGATTTAGGCACCACCAACTCCCTGGTTGCGACCGTACGCAGCGGCCAGGCCGAAACGTTGGCAGACCATGAAGGTCGCCACCTGTTGCCGTCAGTGGTTCACTATCAGCAGCAGGGTTATTCTGTCGGTTACGATGCCCGCGCCAATGCTGCGCTGGATACGGCAAACACCGTCAGTTCGGTAAAACGCATGATGGGCCGCTCTCTGGCGGATATCCAGGCGCGTTACCCGCATCTGCCATATACGTTCCAGGCAAGCGAAAACGGCTTGCCGATGATTGAAACCGCTGCCGGATTGCTTAATCCGGTGCGCGTCTCCGCGGATATTCTGAAAGCGCTGGCCGCGCGGGCGACCGAATCACTGTCCGGCGAACTGGACGGCGTGGTAATCACCGTTCCGGCTTACTTTGACGATGCACAGCGTCAGGGGACCAAAGATGCCGCGCGTCTGGCGGGCCTTCACGTATTGCGTCTGTTGAACGAACCGACCGCAGCTGCGATTGCCTATGGTCTGGACTCCGGTCAGGAAGGCGTGATTGCGGTCTACGATCTTGGCGGCGGTACTTTTGATATTTCTATTCTGCGCCTGAGCCGCGGCGTGTTTGAAGTGCTGGCGACCGGCGGTGATTCCGCGCTCGGCGGCGACGATTTTGACCATCTGCTGGCCGATTATATTCGCCAGCAGGCTGGCGTGACCGATCGTAGCGATAACCGCGTACAGCGCGAACTGCTGGATGCCGCGATTGCCGCGAAAATCGCGCTCAGCGATGCCGATTCTGTGACGGTTAACGTGGCGGGATGGCAGGGTGAAATCACCCGTGAAACCTTTAATGAACTCATTTCCGCACTGGTCAAGCGTACGCTGCTGGCCTGCCGTCGCGCGCTGAAAGATGCGGGCGTGGAGCCGCAGGATGTGCTGGAAGTGGTGATGGTCGGTGGTTCAACGCGCGTGCCATTGGTGCGTGAACGCGTCGGTGAATTTTTTGGCCGTACGCCACTGACTTCTATCGACCCGGATAAAGTGGTGGCTATCGGAGCGGCAATCCAGGCGGATATTCTGGTCGGGAACAAACCGGACAGCGAAATGCTGCTGCTGGACGTTATCCCGCTGTCGCTCGGCCTTGAAACGATGGGCGGTCTGGTGGAGAAAGTGATCCCGCGTAACACCACGATTCCGGTGGCGCGCGCGCAGGATTTTACCACCTTTAAAGATGGCCAAACCGCGATGTCCATTCACGTGATGCAGGGTGAACGTGAGCTGGTGCAGGACTGCCGTTCACTGGCGCGTTTTGCGCTGCGCGGCATCCCAGCATTGCCAGCTGGCGGCGCGCATATCCGCGTGACCTTCCAGGTGGACGCCGATGGCCTGCTGAGCGTCACCGCGATGGAAAAATCCACCGGCGTTGAGTCCTCAATTCAGGTTAAACCGTCCTACGGTCTGACCGACAGTGAAATCGCCTCCATGATTCAGGATTCGATGAGTTTTGCCGAGCAGGACGTTAAAGCCCGTATGCTGGCAGAACAGAAAGTCGAAGCGGCACGCGTACTGGAAAGTTTATCCGGTGCGCTGAACGCTGATGCCGCGCTGTTAAGCGCCGCAGAACGTCAGGCTATCGACACCGCAGCCGCGCACTTGAGCGAGGTTGCACAGGGTGACGATGTTGACGCGATAGAACAAGCCATTAAAAACGTAGACAAACAAACCCAGGAGTTCGCCGCTCGCCGCATGGACAAGTCCGTCCGTAGCGCGCTGAAAGGCCATTCCGTGGACGAGGTTTAATATGCCAAAGATTGTTATTTTGCCTCATCAGGATCTCTGTCCCGATGGTGCAGTTCTGGAAGCTGAGACCGGCGAAACCATTCTTGACGTTGCCCTGCGTAACGGTATCGAGATTGAACACGCCTGTGAAAAATCCTGTGCCTGCACAACCTGCCACTGCATCGTACGTGAAGGTTTTGATTCTTTGCCGGAAAGCACAGAAGAAGAAGACGACATGCTGGATAAAGCCTGGGGACTGGAGCCGGAGAGCCGTTTAAGCTGTCAGGCGCGCGTCACCGAGGACGATTTAGTGGTCGAAATCCCACGTTACACAATCAATCATGCGCGTGAGCATTAACAGAGGGTAGTATGGGACTGAAGTGGACCGATAGCCGCGAAATCGGCGAGGCGTTGTACGACGCGTTCCCCGATCTCGACCCCAAGACCGTTCGTTTCACCGATCTGCACCAGTGGATCTGTGACCTGGAAGAGTTCGATGATGATCCACAGGCATCGAACGAAAAAATCCTTGAGGCCATTTTGCTGGTCTGGCTGGACGAAGCCGAATAAGTCAACGGGCTGCCCACGGGTGGCCCGTTTTCCTGTATGCGCGAAAATAAGGATAAATACAATGACAGAAGCCATGAAAATTACGCTTTCCACGCAACCTGCCGATGCCCGCTGGGGTGAAAAGGCGACATACAGCATTAATAATGATGGCATTACCCTGCACCTGAACGGAAAAGATGACCTCGGCCTTATCCAGCGCGCTGCGCGTAAAATTGACGGTCTGGGTATTAAACATGTCCAACTGGATGGTGAAGGCTGGGATACCGAACGTAGCTGGGCGTTCTGGCAGGGCTACAAAGGACCAAAAGGCACCCGCAAAGTTGAGTGGGCTGCTCTGGATGAGGCACAGCGCAAAGAGCTGGATAACCGTCTGAAAATTATTGACTGGGTGCGCGATACCATTAACGCCCCGGCAGAAGAGCTGGGCCCGGAACAGCTGGCGCAACGCGCAGTAGACCTGCTGTGCTCTGTTGCCTGCGATAACGTCTCTTACCGCATCACTAAAGGCGAAGATCTGCGCGAGCAGAACTACATGGGATTGCATACCGTAGGTCGTGGCTCCGAACGTCCTCCGGTGCTGCTGGCGCTGGATTACAATCCAACTGGCGATAAAGAAGCCTCGGTTTATGCCTGTCTGGTTGGCAAGGGAATTACCTTTGACTCCGGCGGATACAGCATCAAGCAAAGCGCATTTATGGACTCAATGAAGTCTGATATGGGCGGTGCGGCAACGGTCACCGGCGCGCTGGCGTTCGCCATCACCCGTGGTCTGAACAAGCGCGTGAAGCTGTATCTGTGCTGCGCGGATAACCTGATCAGCGGCAACGCCTTTAAGCTCGGCGATATTATTCACTATCGCAATGGTAAAAAGGTTGAAGTAATGAATACCGATGCCGAAGGGCGTCTGGTGCTGGCTGATGGCCTGATCGACGCCAGCGCGCAGAAACCGGAACTGATTATTGATGCCGCCACGCTGACCGGCGCGGCAAAAACGGCGCTGGGCAACGATTACCACGCGCTGTTTAGCTTTGACGATCAACTGGCTGCCCGTCTGCTGGCAAGTGCGGCGCAAGAAAACGAACCGTTCTGGCGTCTGCCGCTGGCAGAGTTCCACCGTAGCCAGTTGCCGTCTAACTTTGCCGAGCTGAATAATACCGGCAGCGCGGCCTATCCGGCGGGTGCCAGCACCGCGGCGGGCTTCCTGTCCCATTTCGTGGAAAACTATCAGCAGGGCTGGCTGCATATTGACTGCTCTGCAACCTATCGCAAAGCGCCAGTTGAGCAGTGGTCTGCGGGCGCAACCGGTTTAGGTGTGCGTACTATCGCGAATCTGTTGACTGCCTGAAAGGTGTTTTTGTAGGCCGGGTAAGCGAAGTGCCACCCGGCATTGTGCCTGATGGCGACGCGGTGCGTCTTATCAGGCCTACAACTCATATATTCATAATTTGTGATCTCTATGTCCGAAACGAAAAACGAATTAGAAACCCTGCTGGAGCAAGCGGCGACAGAGCCTGCGCATCGCCCGGCATTTTTCCGTACTTTACTGGAGTCTACCGTCTGGGTGCCGGGTACTGCCGCAGAAGGCGAGGCGGTGGTTGAAGACAGCGCCCTCGACCTTCAGCACTGGGAAAAGGAAGACGGCACCACCGTGATCCCGTTCTTTACCTCCCTGGAAGCCCTGCAGCAGGCGGTTGAAGATGAGCAGGCATTTGTCGTCATGCCGGTGCGTACATTGTTTGAAATGACGCTCGGCGAAACGCTGTTTCTCAACGCGAAACTGCCGACCGGCAAAGAATTTATGCCGCGTGAAATCAGCCTGCTGATGGGAGAAGAGGGGAATCCGCTCAGCACCCAGGAAGTACTGGAAGGCGGTGAATCGTTGATCCTCTCTGAAGTCGCTGAACCTCCGGCGCAGATGATTGACTCGCTGACTACGCTGTTTAAAACCATTAAGCCGGTAAAACGCGCATTTCTCTGCTCGATCAAAGAAAGTCCGGATGCCCAACCCAACCTGCTGATTGGAATTGAAGCCGATGGCGATATTGAAGAGATTATTCATGCCACGGGGAGTGTTGCAACGGACACGTTACCGGGCGATGAACCGATTGATATCTGCCAGGTGGTGAAAGGTGAGAAAGGGGTCAGCCACTTTATTACCGAACACATCGCGCCTTTCTACGAGCGTCGCTGGGGCGGATTCCTGCGGGATTTCAAACAGAACAGGATTATCTGAGTAAAGGAAAGCCGCCCCATAGGGCGGCTACCTGGCTTACTTGCCCTGGGCGCTGAGCGTCACGCGTACAGAATTACCTGAGTAACTCCGATCCCCGTGAAGACACAACGTTCCAGATACAACAAGCACGATACAGAAGTACCGTATCTTCATTGCGCGGTCCATGCGAAGACCGCATCACGACAGCACCACTGGCGATCATGCCGTGATAGCAAGCGCTGAGGTGCACCTGCGTATACGGCCATACAATGACCTTCCCTAAAGCCAGTGCCTGTTTGCGAGACAGCGGAAAGGGCCGCTCAGAATAATACATTAAATGTTGAATAGTTTCCCTGTTAATTAACTTGACTTTTATTCTATTAAACCGGAATATTTAGCTACTGAGGTGCGCCTGCGTTGCTATGGCAACACAGCCTGCTGGGAAGGCCGCGAACCGGACTGGCACAAAAAAACCGCTCAATGAGCGGTTTTTTTGTGGGCGAAAAAGAGGTGTAAATCAGATTTTATTTAGTCTCAGCGGGTTCTACCGGTAAATCGTTGCGCGCTCCCCATTCGCTCCATGCGCCGTCATACAACGCGACGTTGGAAACGCCCAGCGTGGCAAGTGCGAGCACCACCACGGCAGCCGTTACGCCGGAGCCGCAACTGGCGATAATAGGGCGGTCAAAACTCACGCCGTGGCTGAAGAAGATAGCATCCAGCTCATCGGTGGTTTTTAATTCACCGTCACGAACCAACTCTGTCCACGGTACGTTCAGCGCACCGGGCACATGACCACGCTTCAGGCCTGGCCTCGGCTCGTCAACTTCGGCGTTAAAACGCGCAGCCGGTCGTGCATCGACAATCTGTGCGGTTTTTTCATGGCTGGCCAGCAGGACATCGGTCACCCGCACTACGGCCTCTGGCGTAAACGCGGCGTCAAACTCGCCTTCGGGCAAATCAACGTTCCCTTTCTGCAACGGTAACGCATCACGCTGCCAGCTCGCAAAACCGCCTGCCAGAATGGAGACATTTTCCACGCCAAATGCGCGCAACATCCACCAGGCACGCGGGGCAGAAAACAGGTTGCCATCATCGTAGACAACCAGATGCTTATCCTGATGAACCCCCAGCTCGCGCATAGCTACGGCAAAGGCTTCCGGGCGCGGCATCATGTGTGGCAATGACGAGGTATGGTCGGAAAGCGCTTCAATATCAAAAAAGACTGCACCAGGAATATGGCTCGCGCGATACTCCTCGCCAACATCGCGATCTTCCTGTCCTGGAGGAGCCATCCGGGCATCAAGAATTTGTATTTCCGGATCGTCAATGTGTTCGATAAGCCAGTCGGCAGCGACAAAGAAGGCGGTGGTCATAGGCATCTCCATTTTTACCAGGTTTCGGCGAATTGTCGGCTGTTTACCGTAAAGCGACAAGTAAAAGAGGCTGATTTGTCAGGTGGACCCACATTAATCACGAAAATTCAGACAACAACATCCTATTACTGACTTCCACCTGTTGAAATCTGACGCATAATAGTTGTTCTACGTAGCTAACGGGCCACTCAGGCCAGGGATGAAAAATGAAACATTTACGCGTAGTGGCCTGTATGCTGATGTTGGCGCTGGCGGGGTGCGATAATAACGATAAGCCGTCGGTGGCGGCAAAAAATGATACGCCCGCCCCACAGACCACGCCGGCAAAAGATCCGGGGCAATTACAAAAGCTGATGCAGCAAAGCCAGGGCAAGCCGTTGACGCTGCTGGATGCTTCAGAAGTCCAGTTGGATGGTGCGGCGACGCTGGTGCTGACTTTTTCTATTCCTCTCGATCCTGAACAAGATTTTTCTCGCGTACTGCATGTTGTCGATAAAAAAAGCGGCAAAGTGGATGGGGCCTGGGAGCTGGCGCCAAATCTGAAAGAGCTACGCTTACGCCACCTCGAACCTAACCGCGAGCTGGTGGTGACCATTGAGCGTGATTTATTGGCACTGAATAAAGCGACGTTCGCTATCGACTATGAAAAAAATATTACCACCCGCGACGTCCAGCCAAGCGTAGGCTTCGCCAGTCGCGGCTCGCTGCTGCCGGGAAAAGTGATTGAAGGGCTGCCGGTGATGGCTCTTAACGTCAATAGCGTGGATGTGAACTTCTTTCGCGTGAAGCCTGAGTCGCTCGGAGCGTTTGTCAGCCAGTGGGAATACCGCAATTCGTTGTCTAACTGGGAGTCCGACAATCTGCTGAAAATGGCGGAACTGGTGTATACCGGGCGCTTTGACCTCAATCCTGCGCGCAATACCCGCGAGAAACTGCTGCTGCCGCTGAGCGATATCAAGCCGCTGCAGCAGGCGGGCGTGTACGTGGCGGTGATGAATCAGGCCGGACATTACAACTACAGCAATGCCGCGACGTTGTTCACGCTCAGCGATATTGGTGTGTCTGCACACCGTTACCATAATCAACTGGATGTCTTTACGCAGAGTCTGGAAAACGGCGCCGCGCAGCAGGGGATTGATGTCACCTTACTCAATGAAAAAGGACAGACGCTGGCACAGGCGACCAGCGACGCTCAGGGGCACGTGAAGCTCGAGACGGATAAAGACGCCGCCTTATTGCTGGCCCGCAAAGACGGGCAAACCACGCTGCTGGATCTGAAGCTCCCGGCGTTGGATCTGGCTGAATTTGATATCGCTGGCGCGCCGGGATACAGCAAACAGTTCTTTATGTTCGGCCCACGCGATCTCTATCGTCCTGGCGAAACGGTGATCCTCAACGGATTACTGCGCGACAGCGATGGTAAAACGTTGCCCGACCAGCCGGTGAAGCTGGAGGTCGTGAAACCCGACGGACAGGTTTTACGCTCGGTAGTTAGCCAACCGGAAAACGGCTTGTACCGCTTTAGCTGGCCGCTGGACAGCAGCGCGCCAACCGGCATGTGGCATATTCGGGTTAATACCGGTGATAACCAGTCGCGGATGTGGGATTTCCACGTCGAAGACTTTATGCCGGAGCGAATGGCGCTCAATCTCACCGCAAACAAGAGGCCAGTGGCACCAACTGATGAAGTGAAGTTCTCGGTGGTGGGCTACTACCTGTACGGCGCGCCCGCCAACGGCAATGCGCTGCAAGGACAGCTTTATCTGCGTCCATTGCGGGATGCGGTTCAGGCATTGCCGGGCTTCCAGTTTGGGAATATCGCCGAAGAAAACCTTTCCCGCAGCCTCGATGAAGTTCAGCTCACGCTGGATGACCACGGTCGCGGCGAAGTGACCACCAACAGCCAGTGGCAGGAGACGCATTCCCCGTTACAGGTCATTCTGCAAGCCAGCCTGCTGGAGTCGGGCGGCCGTCCGGTGACGCGTCGGGTTGAACAAGCCATCTGGCCTGCGGATACGCTGCCGGGTATTCGTCCGCAGTTTGCGGCAAAAGCCGTTTATGACTACCGCACCGATACCACCGTGAATCAGCCCATCGTCGATGAAAACAGCAATGCCGCGTTCGATATCGTGTATGCCGACGCGCAAGGCGAGAAAAAAGCAGTATCCGGATTGCAGGTGCGTTTGATCCGTGAACGCCGTGATTACTACTGGAACTGGTCTGAGGGCGAGGGCTGGCAGTCTCAGTTTGATCAAAAAGATCTGGTGGAGGGTGAGCAGACCCTGGATCTTAAGGCCGATGAAACCGGTAAAGTCAGTTTCCCGGTTGAGTGGGGCGCCTATCGCCTGGAAGTGAAAGCACCGAATGATGCGGTGAGCAGCGTGCGCTTCTGGGCCGGTTATAGCTGGCAGGATAACAGCGACGGCAGCGGGTCAGTACGTCCCGATCGCGTGACCCTGAAACTGGATAAACCCAGCTATCGTCCTGGCGATACCATGAAGCTGCACATTGCTGCACCCGCCGCCGGCAAAGGCTATGCGATGGTTGAATCCAGCGAAGGTCCGCTGTGGTGGCAAGAGATCGACGTGCCGACGGCGGGTCTTGATCTCTCCATCCCGGTCGATAAAAGCTGGAACCGCCATGACCTGTATCTCAGCGCTTTAGTGATACGCCCTGGCGATAAATCCCGCTCAGCAACGCCAAAACGGGCGGTCGGGTTACTGCATTTACCGTTAGGTGATGAAAACCGTCGTCTGGGGCTGGCGCTGGAAAGTCCGGCGAAAATACGG
This sequence comes from Citrobacter sp. C6_1, assembly GCF_014596835.2. Lineage (NCBI taxonomy): Bacteria > Pseudomonadati > Pseudomonadota > Gammaproteobacteria > Enterobacterales > Enterobacteriaceae > Citrobacter > Citrobacter sp. C6_1. The sequence continues at coordinate 1,283,395 of NZ_CP115031.1, forward strand.
CCCAATCAGCCGTTGACCGTCAAGATTAAAGCCAGCGTTAAAAATGGTGACGTGCCAAAACAGGTTAATGTACTGGTCTCTGCCGTTGACAGCGGGGTCCTGAATATTACGGATTACGTCACGCCGGATCCGTGGCAGGCGTTTTTCGGGCAAAAACGCTATGGCGCGGATATTTATGATATTTACGGCCAGGTAATCGAAGGTCAGGGGCGTCTGGCGGCATTGCGCTTTGGTGGTGATGGCGATGAGTTAAAACGCGGCGGCAAGCCTCCAGTCAATCACGTTAACATCGTGGCGCAACAGGCGTTGCCGGTCATACTTAACGAGCAAGGCGAAGGTACGGTGACATTACCGATTGGTGATTTCAACGGCGAGCTGCGGGTCATGGCGCAAGCCTGGACTGCGGATGACTATGGCAGCAGCGAAAGCAAAGTGATTGTCGCCGCGCCGGTGATTGCTGAACTGAATATGCCGCGCTTTCTGGCAGGGGGAGATACGTCGCGCCTGACGCTGGATGTGACCAACCTGACTGACAAACCGCAAACGCTGGACATTAAGCTCGTAGCCAGCGGTTTACTGGAGCTGATGGGACAAGATCCCGCGCCGGTAAATCTGGCGCCTGGCGTACGGACTACGTTGTTTATTCCGGTGCGTGCGCGGGAGGGCTTTGGCGATGGCGAAATTCAGGCGCAGATTAGCGGTCTGACGTTACCGGGCGAAATGCTGCCTGTTCAGCATAAGCAGTGGAAGATTGGTGTGCGTCCGGCGTTCCCGGCGCAAACCGTTAACACCGGGGTCGCGCTTCAGCCGGGCGCAACCTGGCAGCTTCCGGGTGAAGAACTGACGAATTTCTCCCCAGCGACAATGCAGGGACAACTGCTGTTCAGCGGTAAACCGCCGCTGAATCTGGCGCGCTACATCCGTGAACTGAAAGCTTATCCTTACGGTTGCCTTGAGCAAACGGCGAGCGGGTTGTTCCCGTCTTTATACACCAACGCCGCGCAGCTGAAGGCGTTAGGTATCGCGGGCGACAGTGATGAAAAACGCCGTGCGGCAGTAGAGATTGGTATCTCTCGTTTACTGCAAATGCAGCGTGACAACGGTGGGTTTGCGCTGTGGGATAAGAACGGAGCGGAAGAGTACTGGCTGACCGCGTATGTGATGGATTTCCTCGTTCGGGCGAATGAACAGGGCTACAGCGTGCCGGCAGAGGTCATTAACCGGGGCAACGAGCGACTTCTGCGCTACTTGCAGGATCCGGGCATGATGTCGATTCGTTATACCGACGACGCATCAGCGAGCCGATTTGCCGTCCAGGCCTACGCCGCGCTGGTACTGGCTCGTCAGCAGAAAGCCCCGCTCGGCGCGCTGCGTGAGATCTGGGATCATCGTGCACAGGCCGCTTCGGGTTTACCGCTATTGCAACTGGGTATTGCGCTGAAAAATATGGGCGATGCTAACCGTAGTGAACAGGCGTTGACCCTGGCGTTGAATACGCCACGCCGCGATGCGCAGCAGTGGATGGCGGATTACGGCAGCCAGCTGCGCGACAACGCGTTGATGCTGGCCTTGCTGGAAGAAAACAAACTTAAACCTGAGGTACAGAATACGCTGCTGAACACCTTGTCAGAACAGGCCTTTGGGCAGCGCTGGCTCTCTACCCAGGAAAATAATGCGCTGTTCCTTGCCGCGCGTACGTTACAGGATTTACCTGGCTCGTGGCAGGCGCAAACGTCACTCTCTGAACAGCCGTTAGCCGCAGAGAAATCACAGACGCGTAATCTGGATGCCGACGCGCTGTCTACGCTGAGCGTGACCAATACCGGTAATCTGCCTCTGTGGTTGCGTCTGGATGTGAGCGGTTACCCGCAAACCTCGCCAACGCCTGTCAGCAACGTTCTGCATATTGAGCGTCAGATCCTGGGGCTCGACGGGAACAGCAAATCGCTGGATTCTCTGCGCAGCGGCGAACTGGTGCTGGTCTGGCTGGAGGTGAAAGCCAGCCAGAACGTACCGGATGCGCTGGTGGTCGACTTACTGCCAGCGGGCCTGGAACTGGAAAACCAGAATCTGGCCAACGGCAGCGCCAGCCTGCAGGACAGCGGCAGCGAGGTGGCTAATCTGCTCAATCAGATGCAGCAGGCGAATATCCAGCACGTTGAGTTCCGCGACGATCGCTTTGTCGCCGCGGTGGCGGTCAACGAAGGACAGCCGGTGACGCTGGTGTATCTGGCGCGGGCGGTAACGCCGGGAACGTATCAGGTTCCTGTGCCGCAGGTGGAGTCAATGTACGTTCCGCAGTGGCGCGCGACCGGTGCGACAGAGGGACTGTTGATTGTCAGACCGTAAATGATGCGTGGGTTGGGTAAACACGGCTGCTGGCTCTGGCTGGCAGCCGCTACGTTATTGCTTACGGCGGCGGTTTGGGCGGCAGATAAAATCTGGCCGCTGCCGCTGCACGAAGTCGATCCGGCGCGTGTCGTGGTGGCCTATGATGGTACGCCGCTCTGGCGCTTCGCCGACGCGGATGGCATCTGGCGCTATCCGGTGACAATTGATGAAGTGTCCCCCCGGTACCTTGAGGCGTTAATTAACTACGAAGACCGCTGGTTCTGGAAACATCCTGGCGTTAATCCTTTTTCAGTACTGCGTGCGGCATGGCAGGATCTCTCCTCCGGGCGCGTGGTTTCGGGCGGTAGCACGCTCACCATGCAGGTCGCACGATTGCTCGATCCCCATCCGCGCACCTTCGGCGGCAAATTCCGCCAACTCTGGCGCGCATTGCAGCTGGAATGGCATCTCTCCAAGCGCGACATCCTGACGCTGTATCTTAACCGCGCGCCGTTCGGCGGTACGCTGCAAGGGGTGGGAGCCGCAAGCTGGGCCTATCTTGGGAAATCACCCGCGCAATTGAGTTATTCCGATGCCGCGCTGCTGGCCGTGCTGCCGCAGGCACCGAGTCGCCTGCGCCCGGATCGTTGGCCGGATCGCGCCGAAGCCGCGCGAAATAAAGTGCTCGAACGCATGGCAACGCAGGGTATTTGGCCAGCCAGACAAGTGCAGGAATCACGCGAAGAACCGGTCTGGCTGGCGCCCCGACAAATGCCGCAGCTCGCGCCGTTATTCTCGCGCATGATGCTGGGAAAAAGCCGGAGCGATAAAATCGTGACCACCCTTGACGCCGGATTGCAGCGCCAGCTGGAAGAGCTGGCGCAAAACTGGAAGGGGCGCTTACCTGCGCGCAGTTCGCTGGCGATGATTGTGGTCGATCACACCGACATGAGCGTGCGTGGCTGGGTCGGCTCGGTAGATATGAATGACGACTCCCGCTTTGGTCATGTGGATATGGTGAATGCGATTCGTTCGCCGGGCTCGGTGCTGAAGCCGTTCATCTATGGTCTGGCGCTGGATGACGGACTCATCCATCCGGCTTCATTGTTGCAAGATGTACCGCGTCGCACCGGGGATTATCGACCAGGGAATTTTGACAGTGGTTTTCATGGCCCGGTGAGTATGAGCGAAGCGCTGGTGCGTTCGCTGAATTTACCCGCCGTGCAGGTACTCGAAGCCTATGGCCCGAAGCGTTTTGCCGCAAAATTACGTAATGTGGGCTTGCCGTTGTACTTACCCGCAGGAGCCGCGCCGAATCTGTCGCTGATTTTGGGCGGCGCGGGGGCGAGACTTGAAGATATGGCGGCGGCGTACAGCGCCTTTGCCCGCCAGGGGAACGCGGGAAAACTGCGCCTGCAGCCAGACGACCCGCTGCTGGAGCGTCCGTTGATGTCAGCAGGTGCGGCGTGGATTATTCGCCGCATTATGGCTGACGAAGCACAGCCGCTGCCGGATAACGCGCTGAGCCGCGTGGTGCCATTGGCATGGAAAACGGGTACCAGCTATGGCTATCGCGACGCGTGGGCGATTGGCGTTAACGCCCGTTATGTGATTGGCATCTGGACCGGCAGGCCCGACGGTACGCCGGTGGTGGGGCAGTTTGGTTTTGCCAGCGCTGTGCCGTTGCTCAATCAGGTCAACAATCTTTTGCTCTCTCGCGGGACAAATCAGCCGGAAGACCCGCGACCAGAGTCGGTCAGTCGGGGCGTAGTGTGCTGGCCTGGCGGGCAATTTTTGCCAGACGGAGACGGCAACTGCCGTCGCCGCTTAGCGACCTGGCTACTGGACGGTAGCCAGCCGCCAACGTTGTTATTGCCCGAACAGGAAGGCGTGAGTGGCATTCGTTTCCCCATCTGGCTGGACGATGAAGGCAAACGTGTGGCGGCGGATTGCCCACAGGCGCACGAGCAAACGTTAATCGTCTGGCCTTTGCCGCTGGAGCCATGGTTACCGGAGTCAGAGCGCCGTGGGGCAAGGCTACCGCCGGTTTCTGCCACGTGTCCGCCGCTGGGACAGGTTGCTTCCCTGCCGTTGCAGTTGACAGGCGTTCGCGATGGCGCGATTGTGAAGCGTTTACCCGGTTCTGCGCAGGCCTTATTGCCGGTACAAACCAGCGGCGGGACAGGCGATCGCTGGTGGTTTCTTAACGGTGAACGGCTGGATGAACGCGGACGCCGTTTGACGCTACAGTTGGCGACCAAAGGAGATTATCAACTGTTGGTGATGGATGACGCCGGACAGGTGGCGACGGTGAGATTTTCGTTGCAGTAGACCAGTTGGTCACTGTTTGTTGCTAAAATTCATCTTATTTTAAAGAAATGTTATCTTCGTCAATAGTCAATTGCCGGGATGCTCTTTATAATCCGCGCCAGGTAAACCACAACAAAACATCTTTTTCAGAGGTAATCATGACTATTGAACGTACTTTTTCCATCATCAAACCAAACGCGGTGGCAAAAAACGTTATTGGGAGCATCTTTGCGCGCTTTGAAGCTGCAGGGTTCAAAATTGTTGGTACTAAAATGCTGCACCTGACCGTTGAGCAGGCGCGCGGCTTCTACGCCGAGCATGATGGCAAGCCGTTCTTTGACGGTCTGGTTGAATTCATGACCTCTGGTCCAATCGTTGTTTCTGTTCTGGAAAGCGAAAATGCCGTACAGCGCCATCGCGATCTGCTGGGTGCAACCAACCCGGCAAATGCGCTGGCTGGTACTCTGCGCGCAGATTATGCTGACAGCTTTACTGAGAACGGCACCCATGGTTCTGACTCCGTTGAGTCTGCGGCGCGTGAAATCGCCTATTTCTTTGGTGAAGGCGAGGTTTGCCCGCGCACTCGCTAATAAAGCTCGTCCTGTAGGCCGGATAAGCGTTTAGCGCATCCGGCACTGCTTTGCCTGATGGCGACGCGAGGCGTCTTATCAAGCCTACGTTCTTTCTTTACATATTATTTTCGCTAATGCTTCGTGCAAACGTGGCATCCCTGCGCCAGACTTTGTACAATGCAACGCCCCGGAAGAGCAGATCGCTTGCCGGGGCGTTTCTTTTTAACCCTCCACGGGCCACAACGTGTAACAACGAGGCCGGAAAAAATTATGTCTGAATTAGTTAACACCTCTGAAGTCGTCATTCCTGCGGTTCCAAATAAAAATGGAAAAATTAACCTGCTGGATCTGAACCGTCAGCAAATGCGCGAATTCTTCAAAGAAATGGGCGAAAAACCGTTTCGTGCCGATCAGGTCATGAAGTGGATGTACCACTATTGCAGCGACAACTTTGATGACATGACTGACATCAATAAGGTTCTGCGTAACAAGCTGAAAGAAGTGGCTGAAATTCGCGCCCCGGAAGTGGTGGAAGAGCAGCGTTCCTCTGACGGTACGATCAAATGGGCCATCGCGGTTGGCGATCAGCGTGTCGAAACCGTGTATATCCCGGAAGACGATCGTGCCACCTTGTGTGTTTCTTCACAGGTCGGTTGCGCATTAGAGTGTAAATTCTGCTCTACGGCGCAGCAGGGCTTTAACCGTAACCTGCGGGTGTCGGAAATCATTGGTCAGGTCTGGCGTGCGGCGAAAATCGTCGGCGCGGTGAAAGCAACGGGCGTGCGTCCTATCACCAACGTGGTGATGATGGGGATGGGTGAGCCACTGCTCAACCTGACCAACGTGGTGCCGGCGATGGAAATCATGCTGGATGACTTTGGGTTCGGGCTGTCCAAGCGTCGCGTTACGCTCTCCACCTCAGGCGTTGTCCCTGCGCTGGATAAACTGGGCGATATGATTGATGTCGCACTGGCGATTTCTCTGCATGCGCCAAATGATGAAATTCGTGACGAAATTGTGCCTATCAACAAGAAGTACAATATCGAAACGTTCCTCGGGGCTGTGCGCCGCTATCTGGAGAAATCCAATGCGAATCAGGGTCGTGTAACCATCGAGTATGTGATGTTGGATCACATCAACGATGGCACTGAGCATGCTCATCAGCTTGCTGAACTGCTGAAAGATACGCCGTGTAAGATCAACCTGATCCCGTGGAACCCGTTCCCGGGCGCGCCGTATGGCCGTAGTTCTAACAGCCGTATCGATCGTTTCTCCAAAGTGCTGATGAGCTATGGTTTCACCACCATCGTGCGCAAAACACGTGGCGATGACATCGATGCAGCCTGTGGTCAGCTGGCGGGCGACGTTATTGACCGTACTAAGCGTACTCTGCGCAAGCGTATGCAAGGCGATGCTATCGATATCAAAACCGTTTGATGCCGAATGCACTACGGTATAAATAATGTACCGTAGTGCAATGTAAGTTACATAAGGTCCTTTGTTGTAGTCGTCTGAGCAATAATAACGGTGCGTTTTAGTCGACTTTAAGGCAGTATGTAGCGGTTCAACAAGCGTTTAGCCCTCAGGTTTACGCTGTTTTGTCATTGATAGTCTGACCGTTTTATACTGTCTGACGAAGGTTAACTGACCAGATGTTTCGCGGTGTGGGTGAGCATTGTGGCTCGCCGGCATCAGAACCCAAATTTACGCAGCTGTAGCGAATGAATACTGAAGCCACGCACGACAAAAATGAAGCACTCTCCACCGGCGTTCGTCTGCGCAATGCCCGTGAACAACTCGGATTCAGCCAGCAGGTGGTCGCGGAACGACTCTGCCTGAAGGTTTCCACGGTACGCGATATTGAAGAAGATAAGGCGCCAGCCGATCTCGCTTCAACATTTCTGCGCGGGTATATCCGTTCTTATGCGCGTCTGGTGCATATTCCTGAAGAAGAACTGTTGCCAGGGTTGGAAAAACAGGCTCCGATTCGTCCTGCCAAAGTCGCACCGATGCAGAGCTTTTCGCTCGGTAAGCGTCGTAAGAAACGCGATGGCTGGTTAATGACCTTTACCTGGCTGGTACTGTTTGTCGTTGTCGGACTGACAGGCGCCTGGTGGTGGCAGAACCATAAGGCGCAGCAGGAAGAGATCACCACCATGGCCGATCAATCCTCCGCTGAGTTGAATGCCGGTAAAGAGGGTGCGCAGAATGTACCGTTAGATACCAGCGCTGCAGCAAGCCCGGATACCACGTCGGCTGCTGACAATGGCGCGGTAACGGATGCAGCGCCAGCGCAACAAAATGCCGCCGCGACTCAGGCTCCGGCTGCTGATGCGCAACAGAACGCCGTTGTGGCGCCTTCTCAGGCTAACGTTGATACCGCAACCGCACCGGCCGCTGCAGCACCGCTGCCGACTGACCAGGCTGGCGTCACGACACCGGCTGGCGATCCTAACGCGCTGGTGATGAACTTTACTGCCGACTGCTGGCTGGAAGTCACCGATGCGACCGGCAAGAAACTGTTCAGCGGGATGCAGCGTAAAGATGGCAATCTGAATCTGGTCGGTCAGGCGCCATATAAACTGAAAATTGGCGCTCCGGCGGCAGTGCAGATTCAGTTCCAGGGTAAACCTGTCGATCTAAGTCGTTTTATCAGAACTAACCAGGTTGCGCGTCTGACCGTTAATGCCGAACAATCAACGGCTCAGTAACAGACGGCAATGCGGGAGATTTTTTAATGCATAACCAGGCTCCAATTCAACGTAGAAAATCGACACGCATTTACGTTGGGAACGTGCCGATCGGCGATGGCGCGCCCATCGCCGTACAGTCGATGACCAATACGCGTACCACGGATGTGGAAGCAACGGTTAATCAGATTAAAGCGCTGGAACGCGTAGGCGCAGACATTGTTCGTGTCTCTGTACCGACAATGGATGCCGCAGAAGCGTTCAAGCTTATCAAACAGCAGGTTAACGTCCCGCTGGTTGCTGATATTCACTTCGACTATCGTATCGCGCTGAAGGTGGCGGAATACGGCGTTGATTGCCTGCGTATCAACCCAGGTAATATCGGTAATGAAGAGCGTATTCGCATGGTGGTGGATTGCGCTCGTGATAAAAATATTCCTATCCGCATCGGCGTCAATGCCGGATCGCTGGAAAAAGATCTGCAGGAAAAATACGGTGAGCCGACGCCGCAGGCGCTGCTGGAATCTGCGATGCGCCATGTGGATCATCTCGATCGACTGAACTTCGAACAGTTCAAAGTCAGCGTGAAAGCGTCTGACGTTTTCCTCGCCGTGGAATCTTATCGCCTGCTGGCGAAACAGATCGATCAGCCGCTGCATCTGGGGATCACCGAAGCCGGTGGCCTGCGTAGTGGTTCCGTGAAGTCCGCGATCGGCCTCGGCCTGCTGTTATCTGAAGGGATCGGCGATACGCTGCGTGTTTCTCTGGCGGCGGATCCGGTGGAAGAGATCAAAGTGGGCTTTGATATTCTGAAATCACTGCGCATTCGTGCGCGCGGGATCAACTTTATCGCTTGCCCAACCTGCTCGCGTCAGGAGTTTGACGTTATCGGTACAGTGAACGCGCTGGAGCAACGCCTGGAAGATATCATTACGCCAATGGATGTATCGATCATCGGCTGCGTGGTAAACGGCCCTGGTGAAGCGCTGGTTTCTACGCTGGGCGTGACGGGCGGTAACAAGAAAAGCGGTCTGTATGAAGACGGCGTGCGTAAGGACAGACTCGATAACGACGACATGATTACGCAGCTTGAAGCCCGCATTCGTGCTAAAGCAAGTATTCTGGACGAAGCGCGTCGTATCGACGTGCAGCAGCTTGAAAAATAACAACGTGATGGGAAGCGGCATGCTTCCCGTGTATGATTGAACCCGCATGGCGCCCGCATTGTTCGGGTTAGCGCTGAGGGTTCATTTTTATATTCATAAAGAGAATAAACGTGGCAAAAAACATTCAAGCCATTCGCGGCATGAACGATTATCTGCCTGGCGAAACCGCCATCTGGCAGCGCATTGAAGGCACTCTCAAAAACGTGCTCGGCAGCTATGGTTACAGTGAAATCCGCTTGCCGATTGTAGAGCAGACCCCGTTATTCAAACGCGCGATCGGTGAAGTCACCGACGTGGTTGAAAAAGAGATGTATACCTTTGAGGACCGCAATGGCGACAGCCTGACGTTGCGTCCTGAGGGGACTGCGGGCTGCGTACGCGCCGGCATCGAACATGGTCTCCTGTACAATCAGGAACAGCGTCTGTGGTATATCGGGCCGATGTTCCGCCACGAACGTCCGCAAAAAGGACGCTATCGTCAATTCCATCAGTTGGGTTGCGAAGTTTTTGGCCTGCAAGGCCCGGATATTGATGCTGAACTCATTCTGCTGACCGCCCGCTGGTGGCGTGCGCTGGGTATTTCCCAGCATGTCAGACTTGAGCTGAACTCCATTGGGTCGCTGGAAGCTCGTGCGAACTACCGTGATGCGCTGGTGGCTTATCTGGAACAGTATAAAGATAAACTGGACGAAGACTGTAAGCGCCGCATGTACACCAACCCGCTGCGCGTGCTCGACTCCAAAAACCCGGAAGTACAGGCGCTGCTCAACGACGCGCCTGCGCTGGGCGACTATCTGGATGACGACTCGCGCGAGCATTTTGCGGGTTTGTGCAAACTGCTGGAATCCGCAGGTATTGCCTACACCGTCAATCAGCGTCTGGTTCGTGGTCTTGATTACTACAACCGCACCGTATTTGAGTGGGTCACCACCAGCCTGGGCTCACAGGGTACCGTGTGTGCAGGTGGTCGTTATGACGGTCTGGTAGAGCAACTTGGCGGCCGCGCAACGCCGGCTGTAGGCTTTGCTATGGGCCTGGAACGACTTGTTTTGTTAGTTCAGGCAGTTAATTCGGAATTTATTGCCTCCCCTGTTGTCGATATATACCTGGTTGCTTCAGGGGCGGACACGCAGTCGGCGGCAATGCGGCTTGCAGAACGTCTGCGCGATGAAGTTCCTGGTGTGAAACTGATGACTAACCACGGTGGCGGCAACTTTAAGAAACAGTTTGCTCGCGCCGATAAGTGGGGCGCCCGCGTTGCACTGGTACTGGGTGAGTCCGAAGTGGCTGACGGTACTGTTGTAGTGAAGGATTTGCGCTCTGGTGAGCAAACGGCAGTAGCGCAGGATAGCGTTGCCGCGCATTTGCGCACTCTACTGGGCTAAGGAGAAGGACAGCGTGGAAATTTACGAGAACGAACACGACCAGGTTGATGCGGTAAAACGCTTCTTTGCTGAAAACGGCAAAGCGCTGGTTGTTGGGGTAATTTTAGGGGTTGGCGCGCTGGTCGGCTGGCGTTACTGGACCAGTCATCAGACGGAGTCCGCACGCTCTGCTTCTCTGGCATATCAAAATACGGTGACTGCGGTTAGCGCAGGTAAGCCTGATAGCATTCCTGCTGCAGAGAAATTTGCCGCGGAAAACAAAAACACCTATGGCGCATTAGCGTCAATGGAACTGGCACAGCAGTTTGTTGACCAAAACGAACTAGAGAAAGCCGCGGCCCAGTTACAACAAGGTCTGGCCGCCACCAGCGATGAGAATCTCAAAGCGGTGCTTAATCTGCGTCTTGCTCGTGTTCAGGTTCAGCTTAAGCAGGCTGATACCGCGCTGAAAACACTCGATACCATTAAAGGTGAAGGGTGGGCGGCAATTGTGGCCGATCTGCGTGGTGAAGCGTTGCTGAGCAAAGGCGATAAACAAGGTGCGCGTAGCGCATGGGAAGCGGGCGTGAAAAGCGATGCCTCTCCTGCTCTGAGCGAAATGATGCAGATGAAAATCAATAATTTGTCCATCTGAGAGGGACCCGATGCAATTGCGTAAATTACTTCTGCCAGGGCTGCTTTCCGTTACCCTATTGAGCGGCTGTTCACTGTTTAGTGGCGAAGAAGATGTCGTTAAGATGTCCCCGTTACCGGTGGTTGAAAACCAGTTTACTCCGTCTACTGCCTGGAGCACTTCTGTAGGTAACGGTATTGGTGATTTCTACTCCAACCTTCATCCTGCGCTGGCGGATAACGTGGTCTATGCAGCCTCTCGCGCCGGTGTGGTGAAAGCGCTGAACGCAGACGACGGCAAAGAAGTCTGGTCTGTTAATCTGGGTGAGAAAGACGGTTGGTTCTCCCGTGCATCTGCTCAGCTTTCTGGCGGTGTAACCGTGTCGGGCGGCCATGTTTATATTGGCAGCGAAAAAGCACAGGTTTATGCGCTTAACACCAGCGACGGGACCACCGCATGGCAAACGAAAGTTGCCGGCGAAGCGCTGTCTCGTCCGGTTGTTAGCGATGGCATGGTGTTGATCCACACCAGCAACGGCCAGTTGCAGGCATTGAACGAAGCTGACGGCGCCATCAAATGGACCGTGAACCTCGACATGCCATCACTTTCCTTACGTGGTGAATCCGCTCCGGCGACGGCCTTTGGCGCAGCTATTGTGGGTGGCGATAATGGTCGCGTAAGTGCCGTACTGATGCAGCAGGGCCAGATGATTTGGCAGCAGCGTATTTCTCAGGCCACTGGCCCAACCGAAATCGATCGTCTGAGTGATGTCGATACCACGCCGGTTATCGTCAATGGTGTAGTTTACGCACTGGCTTATAATGGTAACCTGACGGCGCTGGATCTGCGCAGCGGCCAGATCATGTGGAAACGTGAACTGGGCTCGGTGAATGATTTCATCGTTGATGGTAATCGTATCTATCTGGTTGATCAGAATGACCGTGTGCTGGCGCTGACTACCGACGGCGGCGTGACGCTGTGGACGCAAAGCGATCTGCTGCACCGTCTGCTGACGTCTCCGGCTCTGTATAACGGCAACCTGGTCGTAGGCGATAGCGAAGGCTACCTGCACTGGATTAACGTTGAAGATGGTCGCTTTGTCGCTCAGCAGAAAGTCGACAGCTCAGGTTTCCTGACCGAGCCGGTCTCTGCTGATGGTAAACTGCTGATCCAGGCGAAAGACGGTACGCTGTACTCCATTACGCGTTAATCGTCGCGGCCGCTCGCTTTGAAAAACGGCTCCTGGTGCAGGGGCCGTTTTACTGTTTTTAACAATGGCGCAAAAATAGCGTCCGTTGTCTGATGATTTTTTAAATGAGGCTTTAAACATGGTACCTGTGGTCGCGCTTGTCGGGCGCCCTAACGTTGGCAAATCCACGTTATTTAACCGTCTAACTCGCACCCGAGATGCGCTGGTTGCGGATTTCCCGGGTCTGACTCGTGACCGTAAGTACGGTCGTGCGGAAATTGAAGGCCGCGAGTTTATCTGCATTGATACTGGCGGTATTGATGGCACCGAAGACGGTGTTGAAACCCGTATGGCTGAGCAGTCGTTGCTGGCTATCGAAGAAGCGGACGTTGTGCTGTTCATGGTGGATGCGCGTGCTGGTCTGATGCCGGCAGATGAAGCCATTGCCAAGCATCTGCGTGCGCGCCAGAAACCAACCTTCCTCGTTGCCAACAAAACTGACGGACTCGATCCGGATCAGGCGGTTGTTGATTTTTACTCGCTGGGGCTGGGCGAAATTTACCCCATCGCGGCGTCCCATGGTCGTGGCGTTCTCAGCCTGTTGGAGCATGTTCTGCTGCCGTGGATGGATGACGTCGCTCCGCAGGAAGAAGTGGACGAAGACGCGGAATATTGGGCGCAACTTGAAGCCAAAGAAAATGGCGAAGAAGAGCCTGAAGACGACTTCAACCCGCAGGATCTGCCGATCAAACTGGCGATTGTTGGTCGTCCGAACGTAGGTAAGTCCACGCTTACTAACCGTATTCTTGGCGAAGATCGTGTGGTGGTTTACGACATGCCGGGGACCACGCGTGACAGTATTTATATCCCAATGCAGCGTGATGAACGCGAATATGTGCTCATCGATACCGCAGGCGTGCGCAAGCGCGGTAAAATTACCGAAGCGGTAGAAAAATTTTCCGTAATCAAAACGTTGCAGGCAATTGAAGATGCCAACGTGGTGATGCTGGTGATTGACGCACGCGAAGGGATCTCCGATCAGGACCTCTCGCTGTTGGGCTTTATCCTCAATAGTGGGCGCTCACTTGTTATCGTCGTCAACAAATGGGACGGCCTGACACAGGAAGTGAAAGAACAGGTAAAAGAGACACTGGACTTCCGTCTGGGCTTTATCGACTTTGCCCGCGTTCACTTTATCTCTGCGCTGCACGGCAGCGGTGTAGGTAACCTGTTCGAATCCGTGCGCGAAGCGTATGACAGCTCGACCCGCCGCGTCAGCACCGCGATGCTGACTCGCATCATGACCATGGCGGCAGAAGATCATCAGCCGCCGCTGGTACGTGGTCGCCGTGTGAAGCTTAAGTATGCACACGCCGGTGGTTATAACCCACCGATTGTGGTGATTCATGGTAACCAGGTGAAAGACCTGCCGGATTCATACAAGCGCTATCTGATGAACTACTTCCGCAAATCACTGGAAGTCATGGGTACACCAATCCGTATTCAGTTCAAAGAAGGGGAAAACCCGTTTGCCAACAAACGTAATACACTGACACCAACTCAGATGCGTAAGCGTAAGCGTTTGATTAAGCACATCAAAAAAAGCAAGTAAGTTTGCTGATGGCGATAGAGGCCCGCGTAAATCGCGGGCTTTTTTTCGCCTGTACCTGTCTGTTTGCTGTCAATGACTATTCGCTTTTTACCAAGTTTAAATCTAAGAAAGTAGACAATTGTCGAATTTTCATCTTAAAGTCACCCGGTTGGTACTAGACAAAACTACTGTCAGGTTATCAAATGGTTAAATAACTCTTCGCCGTATGTAAAAAATCGACCAGCTACGTACCTGGCCGGCGTACATCACGGTGTTTACAAGCACACGACATATCTTTTCGGGAGAATTATGCAATCCTCTGTTAATCAAAAAGAAAGCCGAACTTTCTTCGGTCATCCTTATCCGCTCGGCTCATTGTTCTTCACAGAGATGTGGGAGCGTTTCTCGTTTTATGGCATTCGCCCGTTACTGATCCTGTTTATGGCGGCTACCGTTTATGACGGCGGCATGGGGCTGGCGCGTGAAAATGCGTCGGCGATTGTCGGTATCTTTGCTGGTACGATGTATCTTGCTGCGTTGCCGGGTGGGTGGCTGGCGGATAACTGGCTCGGCCAACAAAAAGCGGTATGGTATGGCTCCATCCTGATTGCGCTTGGTCACCTGTCGATTGCGCTCTCGGCCATCATGGGTGACAACCTGTTCTTTATCGGCCTGATGTTTATCGTGCTCGGCTCTGGTCTGTTTAAGACCTGTATCTCGGTGATGGTGGGTACGCTGTATAAAAAAGGCGATGCGCGTCGTGATGGCGGTTTCTCGCTGTTCTACATGGGTATCAATATGGGCTCCTTCATTGCTCCGTTGATCTCCGGGTGGCTGATTAAATCTCATGGCTGGCATTGGGGTTTTGGAATCGGTGGCATCGGGATGCTGGTCGCGTTGATTATCTTCCGCGTATTTGCTGTTCCGGCGATGAAACGCTACGACAGCGAAGTCGGTCTGGACTCGACCTGGAACAGCCCGGTAGTCAAAAGAAAGGGCGTAGGCACGTGGTTGTTGGCGCTGGCGGTAGGTGTGGCAGTCATTGTTACCCTGATTGCTCAAGGTGTGATTGTGATTAACCCGGTCGCGGTAGCCAGCGTGTTGGTGTATGTGATTGCGGCATCCGTAGCCCTCTACTTCATCTACCTGTTTGTCTTTGCAGGGCTGAACCGTAAAGAGCGCGCCAGACTGTTGGTCTGCTTTATTCTGCTGGTTTCCGCTGCCTTCTTCTGGTCGGCATTTGAGCAAAAACCAACGTCGTTTAACCTGTTCGCTAACGACTACACTAATCGTATGATCGGCGGTTTTGAAATCCCGGCAGTCTGGTTCCAGTCGATTAACGCGCTGTTTATCATCCTGCTGGCCCCGGTCTTTAGCTGGGCGTGGCCGAAGCTTGCCAGCATGAACATTCGCCCGAGCAGTATTACTAAATTTGTTATCGGTATTCTGTGTGCCGCAGCGGGTTTTGGCCTGATGATGCTGGCAGCGCAAAACGTGCTGAATAATGGTGGTGCAGGCGTTTCGCCTTTCTGGCTGGTGGGAAGCATCCTGATGCTGACGCTTGGCGAACTGTGTCTGAGTCCGATTGGTCTGGCGACGATGACGCTGTTGGCACCGGAAAGAATGCGTGGGCAGATGATGGGCCTGTGGTTCTGCGCCAGTGCGCTGGGTAACCTGGCCGCGGGTCTGATTGGTGGTCATGTGAAGGCCAACCAGCTTGATATGCTGCCGGATCTGTTTGCGCGTTGTTCTATCGCGTTGATAATCTGTGCTGCGGTATTGGTAGTCCTCATTGTTCCGGTACGCCGTATGCTGGAGAATGCGCAGACTAAACCGGTTACCAGCGCCTGATAACACCTCGACATTGCCGGGGCGGGCATTCTGCTCCGGCAATTCAATCAACGAGGTAAAAGTATGTTGTTAGGGTTTGTGGGGCTTGGCGCGGTGGTTGAAACGGCATACTTGCCCGCATTACGTCATATGTTCGGTGATTCATTCCGCTGTGTGGGATTTGATGTGCAACCCGCAAAACAGCCTGCAGATGTGACACGCTGCGCATCGCTCGCTGAACTTCTGGCAACACCGCTTGATACCCTGTTTATCACCACCGCATCCCTGCACCATCTTGAGGTGCTGGAACAGGCGCTGGCCGCTCCCATCGCACGTATCGTGGTCGAAAAACCGATTGTCGCCACGCTTTCCCAAATTGAAAAACTGAAAATGCTGCTGGTTCAACCCGGCGTCGCTGATCGCGTACTGGCGCTAGACCATTGGATGGCGCGTAATGGCGCAATGCAGCTGGCATTGGGGAAGCTCGGGGCGCAGTGGCAGGGCGATAACCCACAACCGACACTGGTTTCCCACTTTTCGGACATTGTTAAAATCGAAGGTTTCTTGCAGGAGCCAAGCGGTTTTAACGCCGCAGGGGAGCCTATAGCGCTTAACTTTGCCACCGGTGAGCCGGATGCGCGCGAGCTGCGCCACCCGGATGGCGTGATTCTGGATATCGGTACGCACGTGCTGGCAATGTTGCGTGAAACGGTACGTTGCCTGGGCGGCAATGACAGTATGACTTTGCAGGTGAAGCGGGCTAAAGACCGCCTGGGGCGTGATATCTCCCGCGGTGACCTGACTACGGCAGAGGGTGAAGCTCATCTTCAGGGGCAGATTAGCAGTATACCGCTGGATATCTGGCTGAATAAATACGCGGGTCCAACTGGCGGTCAAAAAGGTTTGCGCCTGTATCTGAGCGATGGTCGTATCATCAGCCATGACCGGCGCGGGGCCGAGGATGTGCTTGAAGTGATTGACGGTGATGCTGTGCGTCGCTGGAGGCTTCCCGGTACGATTTATGCCCATTGTCTGGCGGAACATATTCTGGGGGCGCAAAGTCTGTTTGAACGCAACCCACAGGAGGTGAGGTGCACAACGCAGCGCAGACTGGAGGAGGTTGAACGATTACTCACCTTGCAGCAACAGCTGCGTGGCCCACACTAAGCGTATCGTGGTAAAATTAATGCAGAGCTGAATGCCCTTTAGAGGAGTCACCATGTCAATGAACTGCCCGGATTGTCACGCAGAACTGGAACTGCAAAACGGTGTGGCGCACTGTGAAAACTGCAAAAAAGATATTCCGTTAGAAGCGCGCTGTCCGGAGTGCCATCAACCGCTCCAGGTATTAAAAGCCTGCGGAGCGGTGGATTACTTCTGTCAGAATGGCCATGGGTTGATTTCGAAGAAACGCGTGGAGTTTGCGCCGGTTTAATCCGGCTTTTTCTTACGCGTTTTCTTTGCCGCCGTTACGCCTTTCACTTCACTCTCTACCCAACCATCTGACAGTCGGGTCGTGAGCACATCACCGGCCTTCACCTGTTTGGTCTGCTTCAGCACTTTGCCGTCCGTCGCGGTAGTGACGCTATAGCCGCGCGCCAGCGTGGAAAGCGGACTTACGGCTTCAAGATGCGTCACCACATTACCAAAGCGTTCTCGCTGCTCGCTTAAACGCGCGCGGATATTCTCCGCCAGACGATATTCCAGTTGCTGAATACGGGTTTGCGCCCGATAAATGCGCGACTGTGGGTTTTGTTGGTTCAGGCGTTGACTTCCGCGCTGTTGGCGCTGGTTGGCTTGCTTAATCTTATTCTCAAGTGCGAAGTTCATTCTCTGCCGCAGCCGCTCCAGCACTGTTTGCTGACGGGCCAGACGCAACTGAGGGTGCTGCTGTTGCAGACGGTGGAACATCTGAGTGAAACGGCGGTTGCGGTTCGCGATGTAGTAATCCATCGCCATACCCAGACGCTGCTGCACAGAGTGAATCTGGCGTAACAGCTCCTGTTGATTGCGGCTGACAATTTCCGCCGCCGCAGACGGCGTAGGCGCGCGCAAGTCGCCGACGAAGTCAGCAATAGTGACATCGGTTTCATGGCCAACGGCGCTAACGACCGGAATGGCACTGTTAAATATTGCCCGCGCCACGCGTTCGTCGTTAAAGCTCCATAAATCCTCCAGCGATCCACCACCACGCCCGACGATTAAAACATCGCACTCCAGACGTGCGTTAGCCAGTTCAATGGCATGAACAATCTGCCCCGGCGCATCATCACCCTGCACGGCGGTTGGGTAAATTATCACGGGCAGGGAAGGGTCACGACGTTTCAGAACATGGAGGATATCGTGCAGCGCAGCCCCGGTTTTCGAGGTGATCACCCCGACGCAATGGGCCGGTGAGGGCAACGGTTGTTTGTATTGCTGATCGAACAAACCTTCAGCCTGTAATTTGGCTTTCAGCTGTTCATATTTTTGCTGCAACAATCCTTCGCCCGCAGGCTGCATGCTCTCGACGATTATCTGGTAGTCGCCGCGCGGCTCGTACAGCGTAATGTTGGCGCGTACCAGCACCTGCTGTCCATGCTGCGGGCGGAAGGTCACCCGGCGGTTACTGTTGCGGAACATCGCGCAACGTACCTGGGCGGTGTCATCTTTAAGCGTGAAATACCAGTGGCCTGAAGAGGGCTGGGTGAAATTCGAAATTTCGCCGCTGATCCACACGTGTCCCATTTCCTGCTCAAGCAGCAGACGAACCGTCTGATTCAGGCGGCTTACGGTAAAAATTGAGGTGGTTTGAGAGGATAACATGTGAGCGGGATCAAATTCTAAATCAGCAGGTTATTCAATCGAAAGTAACATGCTCACAGAGGAGCGCAAGGTTTTTTTGCAAAAAAGTGTGGATGCAATCGGTTACGCTCTGTATAATGCCGCGGCAATATTTAATAACCTCCCAGGTGAGATATTGCCCATGCTACGTATCGCTAAAGAAGCCCTGACGTTTGACGACGTCCTCCTCGTTCCCGCTCATTCTACCGTTCTGCCGAATACTGCTGATCTCAGCACCCAGTTGACGAAAACCATTCGCCTGAACATTCCTATGCTCTCTGCGGCTATGGACACCGTGACGGAAGCTCGCCTGGCAATTGCCCTGGCTCAGGAAGGCGGCATCGGTTTTATCCACAAAAACATGTCCATCGAGCGCCAGGCCGAAGAAGTTAAACGTGTGAAAAAACACGAATCTGGCGTGGTGACCGATCCGCAGACCGTACTGCCCACCACCACGCTGCGTGAAGTGAAAGAACTGACCGAGCGTAATGGCTTTGCAGGCTATCCGGTTGTAACGGAAGACAACGAACTGGTCGGTATCATCACCGGTCGTGACGTACGCTTTGTTACCGACCTCAGCCAACCGGTTAGCGTTTATATGACGCCGAAAGAGCGTCTGGTAACTGTACGCGAAGGCGAAGCGCGTGATGTTGTGTTTGCAAAAATGCACGAAAAACGTGTTGAGAAAGCGCTGGTCGTTGATGACAGCTTCCATCTTCTCGGCATGATCACGGTTAAGGATTTTCAGAAAGCAGAACGTAAACCTAACGCCTGTAAAGACGAGCATGGTCGTCTGCGCGTTGGTGCTGCTGTCGGCGCGGGTGCTGGTAACGAAGAGCGCGTTGACGCGCTGGTTGCCGCGGGCGTTGATGTACTGCTGATTGACTCCTCTCACGGTCACTCTGAAGGCGTATTGCAGCGTATTCGTGAAACTCGCGCTAAATATCCGGATCTGCAGATCATCGGTGGTAACGTCGCAACGGGCGCTGGCGCTCGCGCTCTGGCTGAAGCCGGCTGCAGCGCTGTTAAAGTGGGTATCGGCCCTGGCTCCATCTGTACCACCCGTATCGTTACCGGTGTGGGCGTTCCGCAGATCACCGCTGTTTCTGACGCCGTTGAAGCGCTGGAAGGCACCGGTATTCCGGTTATCGCCGATGGCGGTATTCGTTTCTCTGGCGACATCGCGAAAGCAATCGCTGCCGGTGCTGCTGCAGTCATGGTGGGCTCCATGCTGGCGGGTACCGAAGAATCCCCGGGCGAAATCGAACTGTACCAGGGTCGTTCTTACAAATCATACCGCGGTATGGGCTCTCTGGGTGCGATGTCCAAAGGCTCCTCCGACCGTTACTTCCAGAGCGATAACGCCGCCGACAAACTGGTCCCGGAAGGTATTGAAGGCCGCGTAGCGTATAAAGGCCGCCTGAAAGAGATCATTCACCAGCAGATGGGCGGCCTGCGCTCCTGTATGGGGCTGACCGGCTGTGGTACTATCGACGCGCTGCGTACTCAGGCTGAATTTGTCCGTATCAGCGGTGCGGGTATCCAGGAAAGTCACGTTCACGATGTGACCATCACCAAAGAGTCCCCTAACTACCGCATGGGCTCCTGATAAGTTTCCGCGCCCGGCTCTATGCCGGGCGAATTTGTTTCACTTGCCTCGGAATTAGCGTCAATGACAGACAATATTCATAAACATCGCATTCTCATCCTCGATTTCGGATCGCAGTATACTCAGCTGGTTGCACGTCGCGTACGTGAACTGGGCGTCTACTGTGAACTGTGGGCATGGGATGTTACGGAAGCACAAATTCGCGAATTCAACCCAAGCGGTATCATTCTTTCCGGTGGTCCGGAAAGCACCACTGAAGAAAACAGCCCGCGTGCGCCAGAATACGTTTTCAATGCCGGTGTGCCGGTGTTCGGCGTCTGCTACGGCATGCAGACCATGGCAATGCAGCTCGGTGGCCACGTTGAAGGGTCTAACGAACGTGAATTCGGCTATGCGCAGGTAGAGGTTCAGACTGACAGCGCGCTGGTGCGTGGTATTGAAGACTCCCTGACCGCCGACGGCAAACCGCTGCTGGACGTATGGATGAGCCACGGTGACAAAGTGACCGCCATTCCTGAAGGTTTCGTCACTGTCGCCAGCACCGACAGCTGCCCGTTCGCCATTATGGCGCACGAAGAAAAACGCTTCTACGGCGTACAGTTCCACCCGGAAGTGACCCACACCCGTCAGGGCATGCGTATGCTGGAGCGCTTTGTGCGTGACATCTGCCAGTGTGAAGCGCTGTGGACGCCGGAAAAAATCATCGACGACGCTGTTGCACGTATCCGTGAGCAGGTTGGCGACGATAAAGTGATCCTCGGTCTGTCCGGTGGCGTTGACTCCTCCGTCACCGCGATGCTGTTGCACCGTGCGATCGGCAAAAATCTGACCTGTGTGTTCGTTGACAACGGTCTGCTGCGCCTGAATGAAGCTCAGCAGGTGATGGATATGTTTGGTGACCACTTCGGTCTGAATATTGTTCATGTTGAAGGCGAGCAGCGTTTCCTGGATGCGCTGAAAGGCGAGAGCGATCCGGAAGCCAAACGTAAAATCATCGGTCGTGTGTTCGTTGAAGTGTTCGATGAAGAAGCACTGAAACTGGAAGACGTTAAATGGCTGGCGCAGGGCACTATCTATCCGGACGTGATTGAATCCGCGGCTTCCGCCACCGGTAAAGCACACGTTATCAAATCTCACCACAACGTGGGCGGCCTGCCGAAAGAGATGAAGATGGGTCTGGTTGAACCGCTGCGTGAGCTGTTCAAAGACGAAGTGCGTAAGATTGGTCTGGAGCTGGGTCTGCCGTACGACATGCTGTACCGTCACCCGTTCCCGGGGCCGGGTCTGGGCGTGCGCGTACTGGGCGAAGTGAAGAAAGAGTACTGCGATTTGTTGCGTCGTGCAGATGCTATCTTCATCGAAGAACTGCACAAAGCTGACCTGTACAACAAAGTCAGTCAGGCGTTCACCGTGTTCCTGCCGGTACGTTCCGTTGGCGTCATGGGCGATGGCCGTAAATACGACTGGGTTGTTTCCCTGCGTGCTGTTGAGACCATCGACTTTATGACCGCCCACTGGGCGCATCTGCCGTATGACTTCCTGGGCCGCGTCTCTAACCGCATCATCAACGAAGTGAACGGTATTTCCCGCGTGGTGTATGACATCAGCGGTAAGCCGCCAGCTACCATTGAGTGGGAATAATATCTCTCTCCGTTAGTGGTTTTTGAAACGGTAATATGTCAAACCCTCTTTAACAGAGGGTTTTTTATTGCGCTCACACCGAAGTACAGCCTATTAATCAACTAACTGTAGCTGGGGGTGAGATTGGGATGACACGTTCTCCACGCGGATATCCATCTGCGGATACGGCAGGGCAATATGGTTGGCGTCCAGGGCTTCTTTAATGTTTTCCAACAGATCGTAATAGGTATTCCAGTATTCGATGTTGGGTACCCATACGCGGACGTAAAAATTCAATGCTGAAGCGCCCAGTTCACCCAGACGAACGGTCACCCCACGTTGCTTATCGATGCGGGTATCTTGCCCGATAATATGGTTAATCACGCGCTTAACGTCAGCTATCCGGCTCTGATAGCCCACGCCAATCACCAGATCGATACGGCGGAAAGGGTGGCGGGAATAGTTAATGATATTGTC
The DNA here is from genome assembly GCF_014596835.2 of Citrobacter sp. C6_1. Taxonomy (NCBI): domain Bacteria; kingdom Pseudomonadati; phylum Pseudomonadota; class Gammaproteobacteria; order Enterobacterales; family Enterobacteriaceae; genus Citrobacter; species Citrobacter sp. C6_1. The sequence continues at coordinate 1,305,601 of NZ_CP115031.1, forward strand.
AGCGATGATCTTACCGTTTGGAATGACCACTTCTTTGCTGTCGGCGGTGAGCAGGGTGGTGGAGAAAATATGCACCTTTTCCACCGTTCCGGTGACTGCCCCAATCTGTACCACCTCTCCGGCGCGAAAAGGACGCAGGGAGACCAATAGTACGCCAGCGGCAAAGTTGGAGAGTGACCCTTGTAGCGCAAGGCCAATGGCCAACCCAGCAGCGCCAATGACGGCAATAATAGATGATGTTTCAATACCCACGCGCCCTAATGCGGCTACCACGGCAAAGGCGAGGGTAATGTAACGTACCAGCGCAGTGAAAAATTGAATGATGGTTCTGTCGACTTTACGTTTTAACAGTAACTTTTCCAGTCCACGGGAGAGCAGGCGAGCGATAAATTTACCGACAAACAGTAAAATCACGGCGGCAACAATATTCCAGCCAAACTGAATAACCGCGTCGCTATGCCCGGAGATCCATTCAACACCGCTTCGTATTTTCGGAAATAATGAAAAACCACTCATGGTATTACCCTGTAGAATTTAAAATGGTAACAATTCAAATAAATATTTAATTCCATACGTAATGTTAATACTTTCGCCTGTGATATTTTCTGACGATATTAATTGACGTCTATTTGAACACAGTGTGTCTTTTTTATACCCAATAAATCGAAATGTGAAAATCAGCGCGAATAGTGCGGTGAAGTGGGATTAAAAGATTGTGCATTTGTGCGAAAAACGCAGTCTGTTATCCGATAATTCAGTGCGTGTGGTGGGTAAGACTGCATAATGTTTCATCACTCAAATCCCTTACCGGATGGTTAAATGTCTGGCACTTAGCCATCCGGTAAGGAATCTTAATGCTGAGATATCACAGGCGCGAGCGATCAGCGCACGTCGGTTTGAGCAGGAGATGCCTGTTGCGGCTGGGTGATCTGCTGAGATTCTTTTTTGTTCTGGTGGTGGTGCCACGCACCAATGGCGGAGTAGACGAAGCGTCCGAAGAAGAAGAGAAAACTGATAAGCAGTACGATCCGGATCATGCGACTATTAAATCGGTGTCGTTTGCGTAGGCTGGTAACCTGGCTCACAAAAGGTTCCTTGTAGTGTACCCAACTGAGGGCGATACTCACATTAAGGCATACTGTGAGGAAATGGTCAATTTTTCATTATGTAAAATTGCTTCAGTTGTTTCATCCTCATATGTTATGAATATTAATATTATTATTTGCATTAATAATGAAATAACGATAAAAAACAATGAAAAGAGTAATAATTGATTAATGAGGGGCTTTTTTTTTGATATATGTCAAACGTCACCTTTTGCTGACAACTAAAATCGATGAGGCATAGTGATGTATTTAACTTTACCGTTTTAGAGTCAGGTGGGATGCCTGTCTGAATACCCCCTGCAGGATGTGCGGGATTCTACTGAGCATCTATGAAACTCAATAAAAATTATATTGGTATGAGAGATAGATGGTGGGCGTTACCTCTCATCTTACCATCTTTGCTGTTGCCTATATTGAGCGCTGCCAATACCTATGCCCATATTAGTACTGGGACCGTAATTCTTTTCTACATGCCTTTGGCGTTGATGATTAGCCTGATGCTATTTTTTAGCTGGGCGGCATTGCCGGGAATTATCATTTCCATTATCTGCTACAAATATCCACAGGTTGGGTTATTTGAAACGCTGTCAATTATTACGCACTTTATTGTTACGATAGTGCTGAGTTGGGGAGGGTATAAAGTATTTGCTCCCCGGCGGAACAACGTATCTCACGGTGACTCTCGCCTGATGTTTCAGCGCATGTTTTGGCAGGTCTTCTGTCCGGCAACCCTGTTTCTGATACTCTTCCAGTTTGCCGCGTTTGTCGGCGTCTATGAGAGCAAATCCGTTATGGTGGGGGTTATGCCCTTTAATACTGGCACGTTGATCAACTATCAGGCCATGCTGACCGGGAATCTGGTTGGGGTTCCACTGTGCTACTTCATTATTCGAACGATTCGTAATCCGTTGCATATCAGAGGCTATTTTTCTCAATTAAAGCAACAGTTTGACGCCAAAGTTACCAAAATAGAGTTTGCGGTCTGGCTGATTGTTTTGACCACAATAATGACATTGTTGTGTCTACCACTAGATGAGCACAGCTCAATATTTAGCACAAATTATACCTTGTCGTTATTGCTCCCTGCCATGTTATGGGGAGCAATGCGATACGGTTTTAGATTTATTTCGCTGATATGGTCTGTCGTACTGATTATCGCAATCCATTATTATCAGCGCTATATGCCCTGGTATTCGAGTTATGACACACAGCTTGCCATTACCTCGTCGAGTTACCTGGTTTTTTCCTTCATCGTGAACTTCATTGCCGTACTGGCAACGCGCCAACGCTTTGTTACCCGGCGCAACCATCGCCTGGCATACTTTGATCCGATGGTGCATCTGCCGAATTTGCGCGCATTGAACCGGGATTTGAAAAAAACGCCATGGTCAGTGCTCTGCTTTTTGCGTGTTCCGGGCATGGGACTACTGGTAAAAAATTACGGCATTATGCTGCGTATCCAGTACAAGCAAAAACTCTCACAGTGGATAACGCCACTGTTGGAACAGGATGAGCATGTCTATCAGTTATCGGGTAATGACTTAGTTTTGCGTTTTAACACCGAGTCGCATCAGGAGCGCATTGAAGCCCTGGACAGGCATATCAAACAGTTCCGTTTTATTTGGGATGGCATGCCTTTACAGCCGCAGGTGGGGATCAGTTTTTGCTATGTCCGTTCTCCTGTTAACCATATCTATCTGTTACTGGGGGAGTTAAGCACCATTGCCGAGCTTTCCCTGGCGACTAATGCGCCAGAGAACTTGCAGCGCCGAGGCGTAATGCACTTGCAGCGGGATCTGAAAGATAAAGTGGCGATGATGAATCGTCTACAGCAGGCGCTGGAGCACAATCGCTTTTTCCTGATGGCGCAGCCGATTTCTGGCGTACGCGGCGACGTTTATCATGAAATCCTGCTGCGCCTTGCAGGAGATGACGGTGAAACCATCCCTCCTGATTGCTTCTTGCCGATCGCGCATGAGTTTGGCTTGTCGTCCAGCATCGATCTGTGGGTGATTGAAAATACGCTGAAGTTTATGGCGCAGAATCGGGAAAAAATGCCTGCCCGTCGGTTTGCCATTAACTTATCACCTACGTCGATATGTCGCGCCCGACTTCCACATGACATCAACCAGCTACTGGTTAAGTACAAGGTTGAAGCGTGGCAGTTGATTTTTGAAGTTACGGAAAGCAACGCCTTAACCAATGCGGAACAGGCACAGGCAACGTTACTGCAACTGCAATCTATGGGCTGTCAGATTGCGATTGATGATTTTGGCACCGGATACGCCAGCTATGCGCGACTGAAGAATGTGAGTGCCGATATCCTGAAAATTGACGGCAGCTTTATTCGCAATATCGTTTCGAACAGCCTCGACTACCAAATTGTGGCCTCTATTTGCCACCTGGCGCGGATGAAAAGAATGCAGGTGGTTGCGGAGTATGTCGAAACTGAAGAAATACGCAGTGCGGTAATTTCGCTGGGGATTGACTACATGCAGGGATATTTGATTGGTAAACCCCTGCCATTGCATGAAACGCTGGAAGAACAGGTGCCAGCTGAACTGGCACCTGCTGAGAGTTTATGCGGCGATATCGGGTGAGCTTTCTTCTTCAATTTTGAGACGCCAGCCGGTTACGCCCTCCCAGTATTGCTGCTCTTTTTCCAGATCGAGCAGCACCAGCGCATTTTGGCTAAACCAGTCATGCGGGAAGCGTAAGGTCCAGTGGTTGTCATCAGTTATCAGAGTCAGGGTTGGTGGCGTGGTGGTCGCCTGGCGCTGATTATTCAGCAGTACGCCCAGGCGCAATAGCTGAATTAACGGCAGAAACTGTTTTTTCTTGAACAACGTAAAGCGAGGCAGGTCATCCAGTTTCACCGCTTTGCGATGATAACGAACTAATGTTGCCATCATCAGTTGTTGTTCCTGATTAAACCCCGGTAAATCGCTGTTTTGTAAGATATAAGCAGAGTGGCGATGTAAGCCACTGTGGTTGATATTCAGCCCAACCTCATGCAGCATTGCTGCCCAGCGCAGTAATGCTTCCAGTTGAGGATTGGCCAGTTTTGGCTGCTGCGTATGCCACTGGTCGTACATTTGCATCGTTGTTTCCAGCACGCGCCGGGCCTGTTCGCTGTCGATGTTGTACTGATTCGCCAGACTGCTGGCGGTACGACTGCGAACGTCCTGGTGGCGAAAACGTCCTTCCATCTCATACAGCACGCCTTCGCGTAGCGCGCCATCAGAAAGGCGAAGTTCGCGGATCGCCAGCGCGTCAAACACGCCGCACAGAATCGCGAGCCCGGGAACAAATACCGCTTTTCGCTCTTCTGACAGCCCCGGCAGGCTGAGCGCATCAAATGAGGCATGCTTCAGCACTTCAGATGTCAGTTTGTCCAGGCGTTCAGGGGTGATAAAACCGTCTTTTTCACCCATCTCCAGCAGCACTTCGTGTGCCGCTTTAATCGTGCCTGACGCGCCCATTGCGACATTCCAGCCCTGAATGCGAAACTGCCACGTTAAGGTTTCGAGCTTTTGCGCTGCCGCCATGCGGGCACGCTGAAAGTTTTCCCGGCTGATGACACCGCCCGGGAAATACATCTGGGCAAAACTGACGCAGCCCATACGGCGGCTTTCGACCAGCTTGGGTTCGAAATCTTCGCCGATCACCAGTTCTGTTGAACCGCCGCCGATATCGATAACCAGCTTGCGGCCTTTTTCCGGCTGAGTGTGTTCCACGCCCATAAAAATCAGTCGGGCTTCTTCGTTACCGGAGATAATCTCAATCGGGTAGGGAATGACTTTTTCCGCTCGCTTGAGAAAATCGGTCGCATTCAGCGCCTGACGCAAAGTATGGGTTCCCACGATGCATACGCTTGACGGGGGAAAGCCCTGCAGACGTTCGGCGAACAGGGACAGGCAGCTTAATCCGCGCTCCATTGCCTCTTCGCTCAGCTTGTTATCTTCGCCGAGGCCATCCGCCAGATGAACGCGTTGTTTCAGTCGTCCGATAATCTGCATTGCGCCATCAACCACGCGGGCAATGACCATATGGAAACTGTTTGAACCAAGGTCGACCGCAGCAAATTCCTGCGGTCGTGGAGTCTTGTCGTGTATTGGCATAGCGTTAGTCAGGTTGCTCGAGTGATTTGATGTAGTCGTAAATCGCCAATTGTGACTGAACTTTGCGGCGGTTTCCGCGCGGTACGTAGCGATTACTGAGTTCTTTATCGATGAAGCGAGCCTTCACCGTGTCGCTGAACAGGATATCGATAATATCCAGCACGCGCTGTTTGAGGCGAGGGTCAAGCAGCGGGGTGGCGACTTCGATGCGATAGTCGATATTGCGGGTCATCCAGTCTGCGGAGGAGAGGTATACCTGCTTATCGCCACCGTTTTCGAAAATATAAACCCGGTCGTGTTCAAGGTAGCGGTCGACAATGCTTATCACGCGAATGTTGTCGCTGATACCTTCCAGATTTGGGATCAGAGAACACATACCGCGAATCAACAAATTAACCGGTACGCCTGAGCTTGAGGCCGCATAGAGACGATCAACCAGGCCCTTATCGACCAGGTTGTTCAGTTTTAGCGTGATACCGGAAGGCTGCCCTTGCTGCGCATTGGCGATCTCTTTGTCGATCATCGCGTACAGCAGACGGCGTGAGTTCTGCGGAGAAACCAGCAGATAATCGAACGTCACCGGACGATACGGGTTTTCGATGAAGTTAAACACCCGACGAACCTCGTTGGTGATACGCGAATCAGCGGTCAGCAACGAGTAGTCGGTGTACAGGCGCGCTGTTTTTTCGTTGAAGTTGCCCGTCCCGATATGCGCATAGCGCACGACTTCATCACCTTCTTTACGCGAGATAAGGAACAGTTTGGCGTGAATTTTCAGGCCCGGCGCGGAGAAGATGACGTGAACGCCCGCTTCAGTCAAACGCTTGGCCCAGTGAATGTTGGCTTCTTCATCAAAGCGCGCCTGCAATTCCACCACTACGGTGACTTTTTTACCGTTATGCGCGGCATGGATCATTGCGTCGATGATGCGCGAGTCTTTTGCCACACGGTAGATGTTGATCTTTATCGCCAGCACGCTCGGGTCGAAAGAAGCCTGACGCAACAGTTCAAGAACGTGCTCAAAGGTGTGATACGGGTAATACAGCAGTACATCGCGCTCGCGGATTGCATCAAAGCCGTTACGGAACTTCTCTTTATCGAACCAGATATGGCGCAGACGCGGCAGGGGTTTGTTCACCAGGTTAGCTTTGCCAACGTTGGGAAAGTTAATAAAGTCTTTGAAGTTATGATAACGCCCGCCGGGCACAATCGAATCGTAGCGAGAAATTGTCAGTTTTTCACGCAGTACCTCAACCAGCGCATTGGGCATGTCGCGCTGATAGACGAAGCGTACAGGCTCTGCGGTCAGACGCTGTTTCAGGCTGGATGACATCAGCTCCATCAGGCTCGATTCCATCTCGTGCACCAAATCGTATTCGGCGTCACGGGTCATTTTCATCGAATAGGCGTTCAGCGCATCGTAATCAAAGAACCCTTTGAAAATGTCGTCAAGGCAGTAACGTAAGATGTTGTCCAGCAGGATCATCGGTTTGCGACGCCGCGGGGTTTCCGGCGGCAGGTTCACAAAACGGGGAACCTTATCAGAAGGGATTTCCAGCAGCGCGTAGCGGATTGTATCGCCGCGGATAATTTCCACCGCCAGATAGGTGTAGTCGTCTTTCAGGAACTGAACTAAATCCGTCTCGCGGTTAATCAGGATCGGCGTAATGTGCTGGCGAAGATATTGCTTGAAGTAATGGCGTAACCAGCTCTGTTGATTGGCCGATAGCTGACGTTCGTTGATGAGGAAAATCTGGTTGCGCGCCATCTCCAGCAGCAACTCGTTGTACAGGCCGTCAAATTCCTGATCGGCTTTTAATACGCGAGCCTGGATTTTGCCTAAAAGGTGGCGGGAGTGAGAGTTTGAACCCTGTTCTTCGCTAATAATGATTCGGCGCTTCAGTTCGGCAAAGCGAACCTTGTAAAATTCGTCGAGGTTGTTGGAATAGATGCCTAAGAAACGCATCCGTTCGATCAACGGGTTTGATTTATCAGCAGCTTCCTGGAGTACGCGTTCGTTGAACGCTAACCAACTGAGTTCTTTCTCGATGTATAGCTTTTCCTGACCCATTACCACTTTTACTCCGTTTCATTCACGGGACACTACCGATTTATTATGGCGAGCATTGCTCTCAGATGTCCAACTGTGCCAGAAAAATATGACAATAAACCGTCTGATAGCAAAGAGAAAGGGGGAGCGTAGATGAATACCGGAGATGTTAACCGGAAAAGGTATTTATGCCTGTAGACCGGAGGGTGAGATCCGGTTTACAGGTCGGATTTTATTATTCGTCGGCGGCGTAGCCTTGTGGCGGCAGACGAACGCCGTCCAGCCATGCTGCGTTATCACGCATCTTCAGGCGACCATCGGTAAACCAGCTTACCACCAGCGGGTAAATGGTATGTTCCTGGGCCTGAACCCGTGCCGTGACATCATCTTCGCTGTCGCCTTCAAATACCGGAACCTTAGCCTGGAGAATAACCGGCCCACCGTCCAGTTCATCGGTGACGAAGTGGACGGAGGTTCCATGTTCTTCATCGCCATTTTCCAGCACCTGGCGGTGCGTATGCAGGCCTGGATACTTCGGCAATAAAGACGGGTGGATATTCAGCAATCGCTCAGAATAGTGCGCGACAAACGCCGGGCTGAGGATGCGCATATAACCGGCCAGCACCACGACATCAGGTGAATAAGCGTCAATTTCCTGAATCAGCTGGCGGTCGAAGGCTTCGCGACTGGCAAACTGGGCGGCTTCCAGCGAGTGCGCCGGAATATTCGCTTCGCGTGCACGCTCAAGGCCGAACGCATCGGCCTTGTTACTGAATACTGCACGTAGGGTGCCATTGATTTTTTTCTGTTCGCAGGCGTCGATCATCGCCTGCAAATTGCTTCCGTTGCCGGAAATGAGCACCACAATGTTTTTCATTCAATGACCACACGCTGTTCGGAATCAGAAGCTTTGATGATACCGATTTTCCATGCGTTTTCACCTTTCTCATTGAGCAAAGCCAGGGCTTTGTCCACTTCCGGAGCTGGCAGGGCGATAACCATGCCTACGCCGCAGTTAAAGGTGCGATACATTTCATGCTGGCTGACGTTACCCGCCGTTTGTAGCCAGTTGAAGACGGCTGGCCACTGCCATGAAGATTCGTCGATCACGGCCTGCGTGTTGTCCGGCAGAACGCGTGGAATATTTTCCCAGAAGCCGCCGCCAGTCAGGTGCGCGATGGCATGCACATCAACCTTCTCGATCAGTTCCAGAATGGATTTTACGTAAATGCGGGTCGGAGCCAGCAAGTGATCGGCCAGCGACTTGCCTTCAAGCTCGGTGGTTTCCGGGTCACAACCGCTGACTCCAACGATTTTACGCACCAGAGAGTAACCGTTGGAGTGCGGACCACTGGAGCCGAGCGCAATCAGTACGTCGCCGTCAGCCACTTTAGAACCGTCGATAATCTCTGATTTTTCGACGACGCCAACGCAGAAGCCTGCCACGTCGTAATCTTCGCCGTGGTACATCCCCGGCATTTCTGCCGTTTCTCCGCCAACCAGCGCGCAGCCAGACTGCAGGCAGCCTTCGGCAATCCCGTTAATGACGCTGGCTGCGGTGTCCACATCCAGTTTGCCGGTTGCATAGTAGTCGAGGAAGAACAGCGGCTCAGCGCCCTGAACCACGAGGTCGTTGACGCACATTGCGACGAGGTCAATGCCGATAGTGTCGTGGCGTTTCAGATCCATCGCCAGACGCAGTTTTGTGCCAACGCCATCAGTGCCGGAAACCAATACCGGTTCACGATATTTTTGCGGCAATGCGCACAGCGCACCGAAGCCACCCAGACCACCCATAACTTCCGGACGACGCGTTTTCTTTACTACGCCTTTGATTCGATCAACCAGAGCATTACCTGCATCAATATCAACACCGGCATCTTTGTAGCTAAGAGAGGTTTTATCGGTCACTGCCTGCTTCCCCACATGTTTACTTGCAGTAAAAGTTAAATTCGGCGCAATTCTAACAGGGAAAGCAAACGTTTGCGAGCCTGCTCTGCATCAAGTTTTATCTGCTGATTTTTTCAGCATTTTACAATCATTTATCTATTTGTTTGAACTGCGCCACGAAAATGAAACCGGGTACAGTCTTGTGCTTGAAACCTGCCAGCCGAATGCACAGTATCGTACTGAAACCGGTTTCTGTTTTCTGTTACGAACCTCACTGAGAGTGTTTTGCGCAGACTCATCACGATAGGGGAAGGGGATGTCAGGATTTAAAGCAGATTTCATGTGGGGTGGAGCTGTCGCCGCTCATCAACTGGAAGGTGGCTGGCGGGAGGGCGGTAAAGGTATTAGCGTTGCCGATGTCATGACGGCGGGGGCACACGGCGTAGCGCGTGAAATTACTGACGGTGTGATTGCCGGTAAAAACTATCCTAACCACGATGCCATCGATTTTTATCATCGCTATAAAGACGACATCAAGCTGTTTGCTGAAATGGGGTTTAAATGTTTTCGCACTTCCATTGCCTGGACGCGGATTTTCCCTTTAGGCGACGACGCGCAACCTAATGAAGCTGGCCTGCAGTTCTATGATGATCTGTTCGACGAATGCCTGAAATATGGCATTGAGCCGGTGATTACGTTGTCGCACTTCGAGATGCCCTACCATCTGGTGACGGAATATGGCGGCTGGCGCAACCGTAAGCTGATCGATTTTTTTGTCCGTTTTGCCCGGGTGGTTTTCACTCGTTATCAGCACAAAGTGAAGTACTGGATGACGTTTAATGAGATTAACAATCAGGCAAATTATCACGAAGACTTCGCGCTCTTTACTAACTCTGGTCTGAAATACCTGCCCGGTGAAGATCGCGAACCGGTCATGTACCAGGCGGCGCACTATGAGCTGGTAGCCAGCGCGCTGGCAGTAAAGGCCGCACGCGAGATTAACCCGACGCTGCAAATTGGCTGCATGATTGCGATGTGCCCAATTTATCCGCTGACCTGTGTGCCGAACGATATGATGATGGCGATGAACGCCATGCATCGCCGCTACTGGTTCACTGACGTACACGTGCGCGGCAAATACCCGCAGCATCTTCTCAATTACTTTGCCCGTCGTGGCTTTGAACTGGATATCACCGAGGAAGACCGTCAGGCGCTGACCGAGGGCTGCGTTGATTACATCGGCTTTAGCTATTATATGTCTTTCGCGACCCAGGCAACGGCGGACAACCCACAGCTGGATTACGACGAGTCGAAAAGTCTGGTTTCTAACCCGTACGTGCAGAAATCGGACTGGGGCTGGCAGATTGATCCCGTCGGTCTGCGCTATTCGCTGAACTGGTTCTGGGACCATTATCAGTTGCCGCTGTTTATTGTAGAAAACGGCTTTGGTGCGATTGACGTGCAGCAGGCCGACGGCTCGGTGGATGATTCCTATCGTATTGACTATATGGCCGCGCATATCCGCGAAATGAAAAAAGCGGTGGTGGAAGATGGCGTGGATCTGATGGGCTATACCCCGTGGGGCTGTATTGATTTAGTCTCGGCCGGGACGGGGGAGATGAAAAAACGCTACGGCTTTATCTATGTTGATAAAAATAATGACGGGAGTGGGACATTAGCACGCTCGCCGAAGAAATCTTTTTCCTGGTATCGAAACGTCATCCAAACTAATGCTGAAAACCTATAAAATTCATAGCATTGATAACAAGCCCCGCACTTATAGCGGGGCTTGTTTTATACTCATCATCCGGACGCAAACGATTTTGGTTGATCCATATCAAGCGTATCCAGTGTTGCGCCAGAGACGAAAAGCGGTATAATCCGGCGATTTTTTTGTGGTTGCCACTCGTCTGAGGAAAGGAGAAGAGTATGAAGATCGTGGAAGTCAAACACCCACTCGTCAAACACAAGCTGGGACTGATGCGTGAAAACGACATCAGCACTAAACGCTTTCGTGAACTCGCCTCGGAAGTTGGCAGTCTGCTGACTTATGAAGCAACCGCTGGTCTGGAAACCGAAAAGGTGACCATCGAAGGCTGGAACGGTCCGGTTGAAGTTGACCAAATCAAAGGCAAAAAAATCACCGTTGTGCCAATCCTGCGTGCGGGCCTGGGCATGATGGAAGGCGTACTGGAAAACGTTCCGAGCGCGCGTATCAGTGTGGTGGGTATGTACCGCAATGAAGAGACGCTGGAGCCGGTTCCGTACTTCCAGAAGCTGGTCTCTAACATTGATGAGCGTATGGCGCTGATCGTTGACCCGATGCTGGCAACCGGCGGTTCCGTTATCGCTACCATCGACCTGCTGAAAAAAGCAGGCTGCAGCAGCATTAAAGTACTGGTACTGGTTGCCGCGCCGGAAGGTATCGCGGCGCTGGAAAAAGCGCACCCGGATGTCGAGCTGTACACCGCCTCCATCGATCAGGGACTGAACGAGCACGGATACATTATTCCTGGGCTCGGCGATGCCGGCGATAAGATTTTTGGTACCAAGTAAATGAATAAATAAAAAGAAGCCGACTTTAAGAGTCGGCTTTTTTTTGAATAAAACAACCCAATCGCTAATAACAAACAACACTCAGAGGAAAACACTATGACGCGCCGTGCTATCGGGGTGAGTGAAAGACCGCCGCTTTTACAGACAATCCCGCTTAGTTTGCAGCACCTGTTCGCCATGTTTGGCGCAACGGTACTGGTGCCAGTCCTGTTTCATATCAACCCAGCTACCGTTCTGCTGTTTAACGGCATTGGTACGTTACTGTATCTCTTTATTTGTAAAGGTAAAATTCCGGCTTACCTCGGTTCAAGCTTTGCGTTTATCTCCCCGGTTCTGCTGCTGCTGCCGCTAGGATATGAAGTGGCGCTGGGCGGTTTCATTATGTGTGGCATCCTGTTCTGCCTGGTTTCGTTCATCGTTAAGAAGGCCGGTACTGGTTGGCTGGATGTCATGTTCCCGCCTGCGGCGATGGGCGCAATCGTTGCCGTCATCGGTCTGGAGCTGGCGGGTGTCGCTGCGGGTATGGCGGGATTACTGCCTGCTGAAGGACAAGCGCCAGACTCAACAACCATCATCATCTCAATGGTGACGCTGGCGGTGACGGTATTTGGTTCCGTACTGTTCCGTGGCTTTATGGCGATTATCCCGATTTTGATTGGGGTGCTGGCTGGGTACGCGCTCTCCTTCGTGATGGGCGTTGTGGACACCACGCCGATAGCGCAGGCTCACTGGTTTGCTCTGCCAACGTTTTACACGCCGCGCTTTGAATGGGTCGCTATTCTGACCATTCTGCCTGCGGCGCTGGTGGTTATTGCTGAACACGTCGGGCACCTGGTGGTAACGGCGAATATCGTGAAAAAAGATTTGATTCGCGATCCTGGCCTGCATCGATCTATGTTTGCTAACGGTCTGTCGACGGTGATCTCCGGCTTCTTCGGTTCTACGCCGAACACCACGTACGGCGAGAACATCGGCGTTATGGCGATTACCCGCGTTTACAGTACCTGGGTTATTGGCGGCGCGGCGATTTTCGCCATTCTGCTCTCCTGCGTCGGTAAACTGGCGGCGGCGATCCAAATCATTCCACTGCCGGTCATGGGCGGTGTATCTCTGCTGTTGTACGGCGTGATTGGCGCTTCCGGTATTCGCGTGTTGATCGAGTCAAAAGTTGACTATAACAAAGCACAGAACCTGATCCTGACCTCGGTCATTTTGATCATCGGCGTCAGCGGCGCGAAAGTTCACATCGGTGCTGCTGAGCTGAAAGGCATGGCGCTGGCGACCATTGTGGGTGTCTGTCTGAGCCTGATTTTCAAAGTGATCAGCCTGCTGCGCCCGGAAGAAGTTGTCCTCGATGCTGAAGATGCTGACAGCCCGCAACACTAAGTCTCTGACCGGGTAGCAATGCTGCCCGGTTCTATCGCGACGCATTTCTGTGTTAAACTCAACGCGATTTTATGAAATCCTGGGTTGAGGTATCTCTGAACACACCGGCACAGCTCTCTTTGCCACTTTATCTTCCTGATGACGAAACTTTCGCAAGTTTCTGGCCGGGGGATAACTCCTCTTTACTGGCTGCACTGCAAAACGTGCTGCGTCAGGAACATAGCGGGTATATTTATCTCTGGTCGCGTGAAGGCGCTGGCCGTAGTCATTTGCTGCATGCAGCCTGTGCGGAACTGTCCGCGCGCGGCGATGCGGTAGGCTACGTGCCGCTCGACAAACGTACCTGGTTCGTCCCCGAGGTGCTCGACGGGATGGAGCATTTATCGCTGGTATGCATCGACAACATCGAATGTGTGGCCGGTGATTCGCTGTGGGAAATGGCGATCTTTGATCTCTACAACCGTATCCTGGAGTCGGGGAAAACACGCCTGCTGATCACCGGCGATCGTCCACCAAGACAGCTGAATCTGGGATTGCCAGATCTCGCTTCGCGTCTGGACTGGGGGCAAATCTACAAGCTGCAACCACTTTCCGATGAAGATAAGCTGCAGGCGTTGCAATTACGCGCCAGACTTCGCGGATTTGAACTGCCGGAAGATGTGGGCCGCTTTCTGCTTAAGCGTCTGGATCGGGAAATGCGTACGCTGTTTATGACGTTGGATCAGCTTGATCACGCATCGATCACCGCCCAGCGTAAGCTGACCATTCCGTTCGTAAAAGAGATACTGAAGCTGTAAGTGCCGCAGCCGAAAAACTGCGGCAGTCTTAAGGTTAACCAATAATTTCCAGCACTTGCTCAGGTGGGCGACCAATCCGTGCCTGACTTTTCGCTACCACAATCGGGCGCTCCATCAGTTTTGGGTTTTCTACCATTGCCTGAATCAGCGCATCTTCGCTCAGATTTTTGTCCGCCAGGTTAAGCGACTTATAGAGATCTTCTTTCTGGCGCATTAGCTCACGCGCGCTGGACATACCCAGCATCTGCAGAAGTTCACGCAGGGTTGCTGCATCAGCCGGCGTTTCCAGATACAACACCACTTCCGGGTCCACGCCGTTGGACTTCAGTAATTCCAGCGTTTCACGGCTCTTGGAGCAGCGTGGGTTATGGTAGATTTTAATCGCGTCTGACATGACTTCTCCTTGCATAACAATACTGCCGGATGGCGGCCTAAAGGCCTTATCCGGCCTACAATCGCGTCTGATGTAGGCCGGATAAGACGCTACAGCGTCGCCATCCGGCAAGGGTTCGATAATTACATCTTGGTGTACGGTTTAAAGCGCTCTTGCAGTTGGCGCAGTTGGTCGATACGGGCATCGTATCTGGCCTGCTGCTGGCTGCCTAGTTTCACCTGAGCACTGGCGTTGCTGAGCATCGAGATCGCCTGATCAAGACGTCCGGCGAGGGCATACCCTTCCGCGCGCGCCGCCAGTTCCTGATCGCGGTTATTCAGATTGGCTTCCGTTTGGGCTAACAGATCCCAGCCGTTGGTGTCATCTTTATGATTAAACGTATAGCGATTCAGGATGGTTGCCGCCTCTTTGGCTTGTCCGCCCTGTAAATAGGCATTCGCCAGGTTGAGCTGCAGTACCGGATTGGTACGCAGGTCACGGGCGTTTTTCAGGCGATTAATGGCATCGCTGGTTTTCTTCTGGCCGAGATCGATATCTGTTGCCAGGTCGAGATACCATGCATTATTCGGATCTGCCGCGAGCAGCGGCTGTAGCGCTTTACGTGCTTCGTCGTATTTGCTGGCTTCCATCGCTTGCAGCGCCCGGCCATACTGCGCAGCGCGCTGTTCGCGCACGTTACCTTTCGACCAGTTATCCAGTAGATCGCTGGTTAACTGGTTGCGGCCTGAATTGTACATGCCCAGGGTGCGCGCTTTGGCCAAATAGAAATCTTCTGAAGATTGTACTACGACCGGGCGCATCTGGTTGGCGCGGTTACGGGCATCCGACAGGCGGCTTTCAGGCAGGGGGTGAGTCAGCAAAATTTCCGGCGGACGCGAAGAGTAACGGGCCTGATCGAGCAGTTTTTCGAGGAACGTCGGCATGGCCTGGGGATCGAATCCCGAACGTTGCAGCACCTGAATACCGATGCGATCTGCTTCCTGTTCGTTCTGCTGTGTAAAGCTAATCATTCCCTGGCGCGTACCCGCCAGCGTACCGGTTAGCGCCGCCATCCCTGCCTGCGGGCTGGCCATCGCTAATAAAATCGAGCCTAATGCGCCAACCCATGTCAGCGGTGCGCTACGTTTCTGATCTTCCATCGCGCGCGCCAGGTGGCGCTGCGTGACGTGAGAAATTTCGTGCGCCATTACCGACGCCAGTTGGCTTTCGTTATCGGAATAGCGGAACAGTGCGGAGTGCAATACAACGTTGCCGCCAAAAAAAGCGAAGGCGTTTATTTCATCGTTGTTAATTAAAAAGAAAGTGAAGGGCGTTTTTACCGAATCTGCATGCGAAACCAGGCGCATCCCCAGAGCATTAATGTATTGGGTCAGCAACGGATCGTTAATTAACGGCGCACTACCGCGCAGCTGGCGAACGTAATAATCGCCCATCTGCATTTCTTGTCCAATAGAAAGCGTACTGCCTGCCGACGTTCCCATATCAGGCAGGGTGTCCGCAGTATCAGCAAATGCGGGCGCAACCTGACCGACGGTCAGTGCAGCAATGAGGGTAGCAACCAGGTTTTTTTTCAACTGCCTGAACATAACCTCTGTCCTGTATTCTTTTTTGAGATAGCCATTTGACCAATGCCGTGAAGTATCGTTCACACTCCGCAAGCTTAGCGAGTGTAACTGCGAAACCTGACGATGAACACCCAGGAAAAATGTCTTTTCACTTTGCGTAATCAGCCATAAAAAGCGAAGTCTTTTTTGTGACATTTCGATACAATTCGGGATCGCAATCCCGCTATTGAGGTTCAGGGAAGGTTTTATGCTCGAAATGTTGACGCAATGGTATCGCCGCCGCTTTAGCGACCCTGAGGCTATTGCCTTGCTGATTATTCTGGTTGCCGGTTTTGGCATCCTGTTCTTCTTTAGTGGTCTGTTAGCGCCGCTGCTGGTCGCGATTGTGCTGGCTTATCTGCTGGAATGGCCTACCGCCCGGCTGGAAAATATCGGTTGCTCGCGGCGTTGGGCGACGTCAATTGTGCTGGTGGTGTTTGTCGGCATTTTACTGCTGATGGCGTTTGTGGTAATGCCGGTCGCATGGCAGCAAGGCATCTATCTGATCCGCGATATGCCTGGCATGCTCAACAAGTTGTCTGACTTTGCCGCTACCTTACCGCGACGTTATCCGGCGCTGATGGATGCGGGCATCATTGATGCGATGGCGGAGAATATGCGCTCGCGAATGCTCACCATGGGCGATTCGGTGGTGAAATATTCGCTGGCTTCACTGGTCGGTTTACTGACGCTGGCGGTGTATCTGGTGCTTGTCCCACTGATGGTATTCTTTTTGGTGAAGGATAAGAGCCAGATGTTGAATGCTGTGCGCCGGGTGCTGCCGCGAAATCGTGGACTGGCAGGACAAGTCTGGAAAGAAATGAACCAGCAAATCACCAACTATATCCGCGGTAAAGTACTGGAGATGGTGGTGGTCGGTGTTGCAACCTGGCTAGGCTTCCTGATGTTTGGCCTTAACTACTCTCTGCTGCTGGCGGTGCTGGTGGGGTTCTCTGTGCTAATCCCGTACATCGGCGCGTTTGTGGTAACGATTCCGGTTGTTGGTGTGGCGTTGTTTCAGTTTGGACTCGGAACGGAGTTCTGGAGCTGTTTCGCCGTGTACCTGATAATCCAGGCGTTGGACGGCAATCTGCTGGTTCCCGTACTCTTCTCCGAAGCCGTAAACCTGCACCCACTGGTGATTATTCTGTCGGTTGTTATTTTCGGCGGTCTGTGGGGATTCTGGGGGGTATTCTTTGCCATTCCGCTGGCGACGCTAATCAAAGCCGTGGTGCATGCCTGGCCGGATGGTCAGACGGTTGACGATCGCTAATCCATCAGTTCCGATGGCGCCATGCCGTCGGAACTGAACTTGTCTGACCTCTATCCTCACTTTCTGAATAATTTCCTCCGGTATCGTTTTTCTCCGTGTTTGTCTTTAATTTGGCCCTCGTGATGTTTTTTCGTCACGCAAGGAATAAGGCCAACAGGAGAACAACATGGGTCACAACACACACACGCAGCAAAAGGCGGGATGGGGCGGTTATCTCGCTTTTTTTATTACGATTATTCTTTTTTCCGGCATGTTTGCGAAAAGTACCGAATGGTGGCGAGTTTTTGACTTCACCGTCCTCAACGGCGCGTTTGGGTCGATTAATGCCGCAGGCGATACGGCGGTCTCTTTTCGCGGCTCTGGAGGGATGGGGGCCAAAGACGGCTTCTTATTCGCGCTTGAGCTGGCACCTTCCGTCATTCTTTCTCTCGGGATAATCTCCGTCACTGAAGGGCTGGGCGGTTTGCGCGCGGCGCAACAGTTGATGACGCCGGTCCTGCGCCCGTTACTCGGTATTCCGGGTGTTTGTTCGCTGGCGCTGATTGCGAATTTGCAAAATACCGATGCTGCAGCAGGGATGACCAAAGAGATGGCGGAAGAGGGCATTATTACTGAACAGGAACGCGCCATATTTGCCTGCTGGCAAACCAGCGGCAGCGCGTGTATTACCAACTATTTTTCCTCGGGTGCTGCGCTGTTTACGATGGTTACCGTGCCGGTGATTACGCCGCTGGCGGTGATCCTTGTCTTCAAATTTGTGGGGGCGAATCTGCTGCGTTTGTGGATTGCGCAGCTTGAAAACCGCCGTCTGCAGCAGGAGGTCTGAGATGACAACGCAGGTACGTAAAAACGTCATGGATATGTTTATCGATGGCGCACGGCGCGGGTTTACTATTGCTACAACCAGCCTGTTACCAAACGTGGTGATGGCGTTTGTGATTATTCAGGCGCTGAAGGTGACGGGATTGCTCGAGATTGTCGGGCGGGTGTGCGAACCGGTGATGGCGCTGTGGGGGCTACCGGGGGAATCTGCCACCGTGCTGCTGGCGGCGGTGATGAGTATGGGAGGCGGCGTCGGCGTTTGTGCCAGTCTGGTTGTTGCTGGTACGCTTTCGGGACATGATGCGACTGTATTGCTGCCGGCTATCTACCTGATGGGCAATCCGGTGCAAAATGTGGGACGCTGTCTGGGGACTGCGGGGGGCCATCCTCGTTATTACCCGCTGATTATTGCGGTATGCGTTATTAATGCGCTGCTC
This sequence comes from Citrobacter sp. C6_1, assembly GCF_014596835.2. Lineage (NCBI taxonomy): Bacteria > Pseudomonadati > Pseudomonadota > Gammaproteobacteria > Enterobacterales > Enterobacteriaceae > Citrobacter > Citrobacter sp. C6_1. Next base: position 1,324,037 of record NZ_CP115031.1, read on the forward strand.
TCTATTTGGGTTATGCAGGTAATTGCCTGACAAGGAAGGTTATGAACTGTTCCATTCTTAATTTGACGTTGTTCCAGCAGGGACACGTGTACGCGCCGGAAGATTTAGGCCGCCAGGATATTCTGGTGTCTGGCAGTACAATTGTTGCCATCGCGCCGTCGATTTCTCCTGAAGACTTCCCCGGCTGCGAGTGCATCCATCTTGACGGTGCGATTGTGTGCCCGGGGTTTATCGATCAGCACGTCCATCTGATTGGCGGCGGCGGAGAGGCAGGGCCACATACCCGTACGCCTGAAGTGCGCTTGTCGCGACTGGTTGAAGCCGGTATCACTTCCGTCGTGGGATTATTGGGAACGGACGGGATTACCCGTCATCCTGAGTCGTTGCTGGCGAAAACACGTGCGCTGGAGTTTGAAGGCATCAGCGCATGGATGCTGACCGGGGCCTATTCTCTGCCATCTCCGACCATCACCGGCAGTATCGATCGCGACGTGGCGCTGATCGATAAAGTTATTGGCGTGAAATGTGCGGTTTCGGACCATCGTTCCTCTGCCCCGGACACCTCGGCGCTGGCGAACATGGCGGCGCAGTCGCGGGTTGGTGGATTGTTAGGGCGCAAGCCGGGGATCAGCGTTTTCCACATGGGTGACAGCCCGCGCATGCTGGAGCCGTTGTACAACATCCTCGAGTGCTGTGATGTCCCGATTACCAAACTGTTGCCGACACACGTTAACCGTGCACAACCGTTGTTCCAGGCGGCGCTGGAGTATGCCCGCCAGGGCGGTTATATCGATATTACCAGCAGCATTGATGAGCCAGTCGATCCGGCCATGGCCATTGCCACGGCGCTGCGCCAGAATGTGCCATTGTCACGCATTACCCTGAGTTCGGACGGCAACGGAAGTCAGCCGGAATTTGATACGTTTGGTAATCTCACCGGCATTGGTGTCGCAGGGTTTGAATCTCTGGCTGAAACGGTGCGCCAGTTAGTGAAGGTGCATGCTGTGCCGCTGGAACAGGCGCTGTGTCCGCTGACGCGTACGGTCGCAGAATTTTTGGGGCTCGAACATAAGGGGCGTCTGGCGGCGGGATGCGATGCGGACATTCTGGTGCTTAACGATGCGCTGGAGGTTAATCACCTGTGGGCGAAGGGAAAAGCTGTGGTCAGAGAGAAGAAAGCCTGCGTAAAAGGGACGTTTGAATAAACGCTTATGCGGATGTCAGCCTGAAAAAGTACAGATTCATGTTTATGCCGGGTGGCGGCTACGCCTTACCCGGCCTACAAGTTTCGCAATATTAATAAACTGCCCAGGCCTGATAAGCGAAGCGCCATCAGGCTTTTTCCAGCAAAACGTAAATCAGGCGTTCTCTTTCAGCCAGTTCAGTACCACGTCGTGGTGATTACTGGTTTTGAAATCATCAAACACATGTTCAATTTTGCCTTCGGCATTAATCAGGAAGCTGATGCGGTGGATGCCATCGTAGGTCTTACCCATAAATGACTTTTCACCCCAGACGCCAAACTGCTCGCAAACCTGATGATCTTCATCAGACAGGAGCGTGAAGTTAAGCACTTCTTTCTCCGCAAATCGGGAAAGCTTTTCTGGTTTATCGGTGCTTATACCCAGCACTTCAACACCGGCTTTTTTTAACTGATCCATGTTATCGCGCAAGCCACAGGCCTGTACAGTACAGCCGGGCGTCATGGCTTTCGGGTAGAAATAAACCAGAACACGCTGTCCCTGGAAGTCGGTTAAATTTACTTGTTCTCCGTCTTGATCCGGCAAGCTAAATTTCGGTGCGATATCACCGGCTTTCAGTGGGTTCATTACTTAACTCCATCCTGTTCATCATGCTGTGAGTAATTGACGACGTTAATACTGCCTTGCGCATTGAGTTCTGTACAGAGTGCTTTAAACGCATCCTCAATATTTGCCGAATCATGTGACGCAGGACTATGTGCGGTAATTTGAATAAACAACTGTGCAGCCTTGCCGTTTTCAGCCGGCTGTGTGCGCGAAACCAGTTCCGCAATATTCATTTGGTGGCTGTCAAACAGGGCGGTAAAGCGCTCAATCAAATGAGGCGAGTCGGGGACATCGACCTGTACCCATACCGTGGCGGGCATCGCCGGGCGGGGACGCGCGGTCGTACGCTTCATCACAATCAATAAATCCAGCTCTGCGCCTTTCAAAGGCAAGGTTGATTCAATCAGGGTGATGGCATTCCAGGTTCCGGATAACAGCATGATAAACGTAAACTCGTCACCCAGCATGGCCAGTCGGCTGTCTTCGATATTACAGCCACAACTGCTGACATGACGGGTGATAGTGTTCACAATTCCCGGGCGGTCAGCACCCAGCGCAGTAATGACCAGATAGTGTTGCGATGGCGATGTCAAACCTGTTCTTCCTTTGAGCGGTGAGGTAATCATAAGGAAAGCATAAAAAAAACATGCATACAACAATCAGAAGGGCTATGGTCGCTTGCTTTTATTGTCGTACCAAACGTACCATTGAGACACTTGTTTGCACAGAGGATGGCCCATGTTCACGGGAAGTATTGTCGCGCTTATTACGCCGATGGATGAGAAAGGTAAAGTCTGCCGGTCGAGCCTGAAAAAACTGATTGATTATCATGTCGCCAGTGGCACCTCGGCGATCGTTTCGGTTGGCACCACCGGTGAGTCCGCTACCCTGAGTCATGATGAACATGGCGATGTGGTAATGATGACGCTGGAGCTGGCCGATGGGCGTATTCCGGTTATTGCCGGAACGGGCGCCAATGCGACCGCAGAAGGCATTAGTCTGACGCAGCGTTTTAACGACAGCGGTGTTGTCGGCTGCCTGACGGTGACGCCTTATTACAACCGCCCAACTCAGGAAGGTTTGTTCCAGCATTTCAAAGCCATCGCGGAACATACTGACCTGCCGCAAATTCTGTATAATGTGCCGTCCCGTACTGGCTGCGATATGCTGCCGGAAACCGTGGGTCGCCTGGCGAAGGTAAAAAATATTGTCGCTATCAAAGAGGCCACAGGGAACTTAAGTCGTGTTCACCAGATCAAAGAGCTGGTTTCAGACGATTTTATTCTGCTTAGCGGTGATGATGCGACCGGACTGGACTTCATGCAGCTTGGTGGTCATGGCGTGATTTCCGTAACGGCTAACGTTGCGGCACGTGATATGGCCGAAATGTGCAAACTGGCGGCAGAAGGGCATTTTGCCGAGGCGCGGGTGATCAACCAACGTCTGATGCCGTTACACAACAAACTATTTGTCGAACCCAATCCTATCCCAGTGAAATGGGCATGTAAGGAGTTGGGACTTGTGGCGACCGATACGCTACGTTTGCCGATGACGCCAATCACGGACAATGCTCGTGATATCGTCAAAGCGGCGCTTAAGCATGCCGGTTTGCTGTAAAGTTTAGGGAGATTTGATGGCTTACTCAGTACAAAAGTCGCGCCTGGCCAAGGTTGCGGGTGTTTCGCTTGTTATGTTGCTCGCGGCCTGTAGTTCTGACTCGCGCTATAAGCGCCAGGTGAGCGGTGATGAATCCTATCTGGAGGCCGCACCGCTTGCTGAGCTTCACGCGCCAGCTGGGATGATTCTACCGGTTATGTCGGGTGATTATAACATCCCGGTAACCAACGGCAGCGGTGCCGTGGGTAAAACGTTGGATATTCGCCCACCGGCTCAGCCGTTAGCATTAGTTACTGGCGCCCGTACTCAGATCGCGGGCGATACAGCGACATTGTTGGTCGAAAATGGTCGTGGCAACACGCTGTGGCCGCAGGTCGTGAGCGTTGTTCAGTCTAAAAACTACACCATCGCGAAACGTGATGATGCCAGCCAGACGCTGACCACCGATTGGGTTGACTGGAACCGTCTGGATGAAGACGAACAGTACCGTGGACGTTATCAAATCTCGGTTAAACCGCAGGGCTATCAGCAGGCGGTGACGGTGAAGCTGATTAACCTCGAGCAGGCGGGTAAACCGGTAGCCGATGCGGCATCAATGCAGCGTTACAGCGCTGAGATGATGAACGTTATCTCTGCTGGTCTGGATAAGAACGCCACTGACGCCGCGAATGCCGCGCAGAACCGTTCTGCCGCGACTATGGACGTTCAGAGCGCCGCCGATGACACCGGTTTACCGATGCTGGTGGTACGTGGACCGTTCAACGTGGTATGGCAGCGTCTGCCGGCAGCGCTGGAAAAAGTGGGCATGAAAGTGACCGACAGCACCCGTTCTCAGGGCAGCATCGCTGTGACTTACAAACCACTGTCAGACAGTAACTGGCAGGAGCTGGGCGCAAGCGATCCGGGCCTGGTATCCGGCGACTACAAACTGCAGGTCGGTGATTTAGACAACCGCAGTAGTTTGCAGTTTATCGATCCGAAGGGGCATACCCTGACGCAAAGCCAGAACGACGCGCTGGTCGCCGTCTTCCAGGCAGCGTTCAGTAAGTAAAAAAAAAGGGCTGGATAACTCCAGCCCTTTTTTTCTGATATGATACGCAAACGTGTGCGTCGGCAGAAAAACGCAATATTTATCGTTAATTCACACCCAGGAGTAATAAAGATGCAAAAGCAAGCTGAGTTGTATCGTGGTAAAGCGAAGACCGTATACAGCACGGAAAACCCGGACCTGTTGGTGCTCGAATTCCGCAATGATACGTCAGCAGGGGATGGCGCGCGCATTGAACAGTTTGACCGTAAAGGCATGGTGAACAACAAGTTCAACCATTTCATTATGACTAAACTGCAAGAAGCGGGCATTCCTACCCAGATGGAGCGACTGCTTTCTGATACCGAATGTCTGGTGAAAAAACTGGAGATGGTACCGGTTGAATGTGTGGTACGTAACCGCGCGGCAGGCTCACTGGTTAAGCGTTTAGGCGTTGAGGAAGGTATTGAACTGAATCCGCCGCTGTTTGATCTGTTCCTGAAAAACGATGCTATGCACGATCCAATGATTAACGATTCCTATTGCGAAACCTTTGGTTGGGTGAGCAAAGAGAATCTGGCGCGTATGAAAGAGCTGACCTACAAAGCTAACGACGTGCTGAAAAAAATGTTTGATGACGCAGGTCTGATTCTGGTCGACTTCAAACTTGAGTTTGGTTTGTATAAAGGTGAAGTGGTGCTGGGTGATGAATTCTCACCGGACGGCAGCCGTCTGTGGGACAAAGAAACGCTGGATAAAATGGACAAAGATCGCTTCCGCCAGAGCCTTGGCGGCCTGATCGAAGCCTATGAGGCCGTCGCGCATCGTCTGGGTGTGAAGTTAGACTAATCCTCCCTCTGAGCCGGCGATCGCTCTCCGGCTCATCAATCCCGCTGATTTTGATTACTGTTTCTTATGGTAATCCTGTTCCGAACCGCCTACGATCATCATCATAATGAATAAAAAGTTGAGGTGATTATGCGCTGGCAAGGGCGTCGTGAAAGTGACAATGTGGAAGACAGACGAAACAGCTCCGGCGGTGGCCCCTCTATGGGCGGCCCTGGTTTTCGTTTGCCCAGTGGTAAAGGCGGCATCATCCTGCTGATTGTCGTGCTTGTCGCAGGTTATTATGGCGTGGATCTCACCGGATTAATGACCGGTCAGCCTGTTTCCCAACAGCAATCATCACACTCCATCAGCCCCAATGATGATGAAGCGGCAAAATTTACCTCGGTGATTCTGGCCACCACGGAAGATACCTGGGGGCAGCAGTTTGAAAAAATGGGGCGGACCTACCAACAACCGAAGCTGGTGATGTATCGCGGAGCAACGCGAACCGGCTGCGGCGCGGGCCAGTCCGTGATGGGACCGTTTTATTGCCCGGCAGATGGCACGGTATATATCGACCTCTCATTCTATGATGACATGAAAAACAAACTGGGTGCCGATGGTGATTTTGCTCAGGGTTATGTTATCGCCCATGAAGTGGGTCACCATGTGCAGAAACTGCTGGGTATTGAACCGAAAGTTCGCCAGATGCAGCAGAATGCCTCACAGGCTGAGGTAAATCGTCTTTCCGTGCGTATGGAACTGCAGGCGGACTGCTTTGCCGGCGTCTGGGGACACAGTATGCAGCAGCAGGGCGTGCTGGAGTCCGGTGACCTGGAAGAAGCGCTGAACGCCGCTCAGGCCATTGGCGATGATCGCCTGCAGCAGCAAGGGCAAGGGCGCGTTGTACCAGACAGCTTTACCCACGGTACTTCTGAACAGCGTTTTACCTGGTTCAAGCGCGGCTTTGACAGCGGCGATCCGGGACAATGTAATACGTTTGGTAAAGGCATTTAAGATACTGGGGCAGGGATGTCTGATAACACAGCACTGAGCGCGTTAACCGAACAGATGGCTCGCGAGGGGATCCGTCGTCTGCTGATTATTAGCGGCGAGGAGAACTGGTGTCAGGGGCAGGCGTTAGCACTACGCGACATATTACCCGGCGACTGGTTGTGGGTAGGGGCGCATGCCCCTGCTGAACCGAACTGTACGCCACAGGCGCTGCAAACGTTACTGGGGCGCGAGTTTCATCATGCGGTTTTCGACGCCGGGCAGGGATTTGACGCTGCGGCGTTTGCCGCCTTAAGCGGTACGCTGATCGCCGGGAGCTGGCTGGTGTTGCTGACTCCGTCGTGGCATACCTGGCACACGCATCCTGATGCAGACTCACTGCGCTGGAGCGACTGTGCAGAACCCATTCCTACACCGCACTTTGTTGAACACCTCAAACGGGTGATTTCCCTCGATAGACAGGCTCTACACTGGCAGCAGCATCAGCCGGTTTCCTGTCCGCACTTTCCTGCTCGCGCAGCCTGGCTCGCGGCAACCGGCGAACCCCAACCAGAACAGGCGATGATATTAAATCATTTGCTGGCTATGCCTCCCGGTGTGGTTGCGGTGACGGCCGCACGGGGTCGGGGCAAATCCGCGCTGGCCGGGCAGTTGATTTCTCGTATGACGGGGACGGCTATCGTTACCGCTCCGGCGAAAGTGGCAACCGATGTACTGGCGCAATTTGCTGGGGAACGCTACTGCTTTATGGCGCCGGACGCGCTGTTAGCCAGTGCTGAAACGGCTGACTGGCTCGTTGTTGATGAAGCCGCCGCGATACCCGCGCCGCTGCTGCTGCAACTGGTGGCGCGTTTTCCCCGCACGCTGTTAACGACAACCGTTCAGGGCTATGAAGGAACCGGCAGAGGGTTTTTGCTGAAATTCTGCGCCCGCTTTCCCAATTTGCGACGCTATGAGTTGCAACAGCCCGTGCGCTGGGCGCAGGGATGTCCGCTGGAGAAAATTGTCAGCGATGCGCTGGTGTTTGATGACGAAACGTTTACGCATGCCCCATCGGGGGGGTTGCACTTCCCGGCGTTTGAGCAACACGCCTGGCATACAAACCCGGCGCTGCCGTTAGCGGTATATCAGCTGCTTTCCGGGGCGCATTACCGTACCTCACCGCTGGATCTGCGACGCATGATGGACGCCCCGGGGCAGCATTTTCTGCAGGCTTCGGCTGTTGATTCGGTCGCGGGAGCCGTCTGGCTGGTCGATGAAGGGGGATTATCCGCAGAATTAAGCCAGGCCGTCTGGGCCGGATATCGCCGACCCAGAGGTAATCTTGTTGCGCAGTCGCTGGCGGCGCACGGCGGTGACCCCCTGGCGGCGACGCTCGTCGGGCGACGGGTCAGTCGAATTGCGGTTCACCCCGCGCGACAACGGGAAGGTATTGGGCAACAGCTGATTATGCAGGCCCGGCGCTATTGCACGCAGTGTGACTATCTGTCCGTCAGTTTTGGTTATACGGCTGAACTTTGGCGTTTCTGGCAACGCTGTGGTTTTGTGCTGGTGCGGATGGGCAACCATCGCGAAGCCAGCAGCGGTTGTTATACCGCCATGGCGTTGCTACCCATCAGCGAAGCGGGAAAGCGCCTCGCCGGGCGAGAGCATCAGCGTTTGCGCCGGGATGCGGAAATCCTGGCGCAGTGGATCGATGAGCGCATCCCGCTTACCCCGTTGAAAGAGACTACGCTTAATGAGGATGACTGGGATGAGCTGGCTGGGTTTGCCTTCGCGCATCGACCACTATTAACATCACTGGGCTGTCTGAGCCGTCTGCTTGAGTACAGCGAGTTACCCCTTCCGGCATTGCGCGGACGTATACAGGCTAAACGCAGCGATGCCGAATTGTGCCAACAGCTGAAGGTCTCAGGTCGTAAAGCACTGCTGGTCGTTCAGCGCGCTGAAGCGGCACAGGCCTTAAATCAGTTGGATGCTGAGCGTGAACAGCGGCTACATAATCGCATTATGCAATGGCAATTTTTTCACTAACTTCTTCAATTTCCTGGCATGGTCATTGCGGTTAAGCGGCGTAGAATGATTCTCATCAGTTAAGGAGATCGCCATGAAACATGACCATTTTGTTGTTCAAAGTCCCGATAAACCCGCTCAACAGCTATTGTTGCTGTTTCATGGCGTCGGCGATAACCCGGTTGCCATGGGCGAAATTGGCTCCTGGTTTGCGCCGCTGTTTCCGGATGCGCTAATCGTCAGCATTGGCGGGGCAGAGCCTTACGGTACGACTTCCGGACGTCAGTGGTTTTCGGTACAGGGCGTAACGGAAGAGAACCGCCAGGCGCGTATTGACGCGATTATGCCGGTGTTTATCGAAACCGTTCGCTACTGGCAAAAACAAAGCGGCGTTTCACCGCAGGCTACCGCGCTGATTGGCTTTTCTCAGGGTTCGATTATGTCGCTTGAGAGCATCAAAGCCGAGCCGGGGCTGGCATCGCGGGTCATTGCCTTCAATGGTCGCTATGCCACCTTACCGCAGGTTGCAACTACCGCAACGACGGTGCATTTGATTCACGGTGGTGAAGACCGGGTGATAGAACTCTCCCATGCCGTTGCCGCGCAGGAAGCATTAATTGCTGCGGGTGGGGATGTGACGCTGGATATCGTCGAAAACCTGGGGCACGCCATTGATGAACGCAGCATGCAGTTTGCGCTCGATCATCTGCGTTTTACCGTACCGAAGCACTACTTCGATGAAGCGCTGAGCGGTGGTACACCTCACGATGATGATGTGATTGAGATGATCTGATTGATAACCTTAGGCCGGATAAAACGCGAAGCGTTGCCATCCGGCACTTAATGCCCGGTGGCGCTAACGCTTACCGGGCCTACGGGACTTATTGGCCTGGAAATTATTTCTTCGGTTGATCCTTGTTCGGCCAATCGTCATCATCGTCCCATTTATCGTTAAAGTCGCGATGCGGGGGAAGCTCCGGCTTGTTGGCCAGATATTTCTTTGGATCGACGCGCTTGAGATCTTTGATAACGTTAAGCAACACGCCTACCAAAAACACCAACACTAAAATCCACCAATATTTTGCTAGCCAGTCCATGCATTTTTCCTCTTGCAGGAGTACTCATCAGGCGACGAGTTGCTCCATGATACGTTGATACATACGGGCAAGCAGCTGCAGGTCGGCGGCATTAACACATTCATTTATTTTATGAATGGTGGCGTTGACCGGCCCAAGCTCGACGACCTGTGCCCCCATGCGGGCAATAAAGCGCCCGTCGGACGTCCCGCCTGTAGTCAGTAACTGCGGTTTAATCTCATTATAGTGCTCAATGGCGTTCACTACTGCATCCACCAGTTTACCGCGTTCGGTCAGGAACGGCTGACCGGAAAGCCACCAGTCGACGGTATAACGCAACTGATGTTTTTCCAGCAGCGCGTGAACCCGTGCTTTAATCATCTCATCGGTCAGCTCTGTGCTGAAACGGAAGTTGAACTGGATAAACAGTTCGCCGGGGATAACGTTGTTGCTGCCAGTGCCAGCCTGAATATTGGCAATCTGCATGCTGGTCGCCGGGAAGAATTCGTTCCCCTGGTCCCACTCAATCGCCACCAGTTCGTTGAGCATTGGCGCTGCCCGGTGTACCGGATTATCGGCCAGATGTGGGTAGGCTACGTGGCCCTGCACACCGTGAATGGTCAGGTTGCAGGTCAGTGAACCACGACGTCCATTCTTGACCACGTCGCCAACGATTTCGGTGCTGGACGGTTCGCCGACCAGGCAATAATCCAGTCGTTCGTTACGCGCCATCAGCGCTTCAACCACCTTCACGGTGCCGTTTTTGGCGCTGGCTTCTTCGTCAGAGGTTATCAAAAACGCCAGACGGCCCTGATGGTTTGGATGCTGGGCGACAAAACGCTCTGCGGCCACGACCATCGCTGCCAGCGAGCCTTTCATATCGGCAGCGCCACGCCCGAACAACATGCCATCGCGAATGGTCGGTTCAAACGGCGGATTGATCCAGCGATCAACATCGCCTGCGGGCACTACGTCAGTGTGACCGGCAAATGCCAGGGTCTCACCTGTACCGCGCCATGCCCAAAAATTCTGTGTGTCACCAAAATCCATACGCTCAACGGTAAAACCTACCGCGCGCAGACGTTCGATCATCAACGCCTGGCACCCGGCATCATCCGGGCTCAGAGAAGGACGGCGAATAAGCTGCTGTGTCAGCTCAATAACCGGGCACGACATAGATTACACCTCATTAAAAAACAGAGTATAACTGGATTCACTGAAACCAAGCAGCATAGGCTTACCCGGCGCGCAGAGCAATGGGCGTTTGATAATTGCAGGCATTTCAATCATCAACGCGGCGGCGGAAGTCGCATCGGTGATTTGACTGCGAGTGGATTCATCCAGTTTACGCCAGGTCGTGCCACGCGTATTGAGCAGCGCCTCCCAACCTAACTCGCTGATAAAAGTGTGTAATAGCGTGTTGTCCAGACCATCGACGCGATAATCATGAAAGCGGTAGTCGACCCCATTTTCTTCCAGCCAGCGTCGGGCCTTTTTAATTGTATCGCAATTCTTAATGCCGTAGAGGGTGATCATGTGAATCCTTATTGACGTATTTTGAATACTTATTCTTGTATTCTCGTGTTTCTGATAATACATATTGTCATTCATTCGTTATAGAAAAATATAACATTGTTGAACAACGGTGAATAATGATTCCTGAAAGTTCCAAAATTTCACGTCGATCGGTATTTCAGAATTGACCTGTTTGCATCAGCCTGTTTTTCAATCAGAATTAGCAAAGTAGTAGATAGTGTATGAATATTTCAAAATATTGCAGTAAGTCACATAAAATTTATGGGTATGGCGCATGATTACATAAACCCCGAACACGGGAGGATGTAATCACAACCATCGGTTAAATGTTCTTTTTTTGATGATGATGATTTTGTAGAATGCTCATAATAATAAGAGAGGTTGTTATGATTGAACGTGAACTGGGGAACTGGAAAGACTTTATCGAAGTGATGCTTCGTAAATAATTTTCTGGAAGAAATTCATATCCTGCAAAGGATAAAAAAAGGCGACTCAACGTAAGTCGCCTTTTTTGTGCCCGGTTATTCCGGGCGTGGTTTCAACGGGAAGCGTCTGCGTACCAGCACAAAGAACAGGGGCACGAAGTAAATCGCCAGGATAGTGGCTGAAATCATCCCGCCCATAACGCCAGTCCCCACCGCATGTTGACCGCCGGAGCCCGCGCCACTGCTGATGGTCATCGGCAGGACCCCGAAGATAAACGCCAGCGAGGTCATCAGAATCGGACGCAAGCGCTGGCGACAGGCATGCAGCGTGGCGTTGAGCAGATCGTGTCCTTTCTCGTTCATCTCATTGGCGAATTCAACAATCAATATCGCGTTCTTTGCCGACAGCCCGATAACGGTGAGTAACCCGACCTGGAAATACACATCGTTTTCCAGACCACGCATCCAGGTGGCGAGCAGCGCGCCAATGACCCCCAGCGGTACGACCAGCATAACGGAGAAGGGAACCGACCAGCTCTCGTACAGCGCAGCCAGACAAAGGAACACCACCAGCAGTGAAATAGCGTACAGGGCAGGAGCCTGAGATCCCGACAGCCGTTCCTGATAAGACATCGCCGTCCATTCAAGGCCAAACCCGGTTGGTAACTGGCGAACCAGCGACTCCATCACGTCCATTGCCGTACCAGTACTGACGCCGGGCGCGGCTTCACCGACGATCTCGACGGCGGAGTAGCCGTTATAGCGTTCCAGACGCGGTGAACCGGTCTCCCAACGCGACGTGGCAAAGGCAGAGAAAGGCACCATGCCGCCGCTATTGTTGCGGACGTACCACAGGTTGATATCGTCAGGGAGCATGCGATATTTTGCCGCCGCCTGCACGTAGACCTTCTTCACGCGACCCCGGTCCATAAAGTCATTAACGTAACTGGAGCCCCAGGCCGTTTGCAATGTGTCGTTGATATCGTCAATGGAAACACCCAGCGCCTGGGCTTTGCGCTGATCGATATCAATTTGCAACTGCGGACTGTCGTCCAGACCGTTATGACGAACGCGGGTCAGGGATGCGTCCTTCCCGGCCAGCTCAATCAGCTTGTCGCGCGCGGCCATTAACGCGTCATGACCGGCACCAGCGTGATCCTGCAGTTCCATATCGAAACCGGCAGAGCTTCCGAGGCCGCTAATCGCCGGAGGACTGCTGGCGAAGACGCGGGCCTCTTTAATCTTATTAAAGGCTTTAGTCGCACGTTCGATGATAGCGAAAGAGGTTCCGGTGGTAGTGTCGCGCTCATCCCAGTCTTTTAAGCGGACAAACATACGCGCTACGTTTTGACCGTTCCCGCCCGGGCCGGAACCGACCGTGGAAAAGACCGACATAATGTTGTCTTTCTCATGGGTGAAGTAATACTTCTCCACTTCCTGCACCACCTTCAACGTTTGCTGCTGCGTGGAGCCGCTGGGCAACTGTACCGAGGTGGTAAACATGCCGCGATCTTCCAGCGGCAGGAAGGAGGTGGGCAGGCGCAGGAACAGGAACACCATACCGCCGAGCAGCAGGCCGTAGATCAGGATCCAGCGCAGACTACGGTGCAAAATTTTGGCGACGCCTTTTTCGTAGCGCTCGGCGTTGCGATTAAACATCCGGTTAAACCAGCCGAAGAAACCCGTTTGTCCGTGATGTTCACCCTTATGCAGGGGTTTGAGCAAGGTGGCGCACAGGGCGGGGGTGAGGATCATCGCCACCAGAACGGACAGCACCATCGCGGAGACGATGGTAATTGAAAACTGGCGGTAAATAGCCCCTGTCGTGCCGCCGAAGAAGGCCATCGGAATAAACACCGCCGACAGTACCATAGCGATACCGACCAGCGCGCCCTGAATTTGCCCCATCGATTTCCGCGTTGCCTGACGCGGCGTGAGCCCTTCCTCACTCATAATGCGCTCGACGTTTTCCACCACCACAATGGCGTCATCGACCAGCAGACCGATTGCCAGCACCATCGCAAACATTGTTAAGGTGTTAACGCTGTAGCCAAAGGCGTAAAGCACGGAGAAGGTGCCCATTAACACCACCGGGACGGCGATGGTCGGGATAAGCGTGGCGCGGAAGTTTTGCAGGAACAGGTACATCACGAGGAATACCAGCGCGATGGCTTCCAGCAGCGTTTTCACCACGTCGATAATTGAGGCTTTAACAAAGGAGGTGGTTTCATACGCGACCTTGTATTCCAGCCCGTGCGGGAAATACTGTGACAGTTCGTCAAGACGGTTAAGCACCAGCTCTGCCGTTGCCATTTCATTGGCGCCGGAGGCCAGTTTCACTCCCAGGCCGGAAGCCGGGTTACCGTTAAAACGGCTGAGGTAGTCATACTTTTCTGCACCCATTTCAACCGTGGCGACGTCGCCCAGTTTAACTTCTGAACCGTCCTGGTTGACGCGAAGTGTAATCGCACGGAATTCATCCGGGGTCTGCAGCAGGGACTGGGCGTTGATCGTCGCATTTAGCGCCTGTTTGTCCACCGAAGGCGTACCGCCAAGCTGTCCGACGGCTATCTGCGCATTTTGTGACTCGATAGCATCGGTCACGTCTTTGGCGGTCATCTGGAAGCTGTTGAGTTTGGCCGGATCGAGCCAGATACGCATCGAGTACTGTGAACCGTAAGCATCAATATCCCCTACACCGTTAATACGGCTAAGCGGGTCCTGAATATTACTCGCCACATAATCGGCGATGTCCTGCTTATCCATTGAGCCATCGGTGGAGACGAAGGCGATGGTCAGAATATTGGTATCCCCGGTTTTTCGCACCGTGACCCCCTGATCCTGTACCGCCTGCGGCAGTTTACGCATTGCCGATTGCAGCTGGTTTTGCACCTGCTGGACGGCTTCGTCAGGATCGGTTCCGGCGACAAAGCTCAGCGTCACCGTCGCCTGGCCCGTCCCGCTGCTTTGGGATGACATATACATCAGATTATCGAGACCGGTCATGTTCTGCTCGATAACCTGGGTAACGGTATTTTCCAGCGTTTGTGCAGATGCGCCAGGATAGTTTGCGGTTACCCGCACGTTGGGTGGCGCCAGGTCGGGATATTGCTCAACGGGCAGCGAAAAAATAGCCAGGGCTCCTGTCAGGCACAACAGGATAGCTAACACCCAGGCAAAAATGGGGCGATCGATGAAAAAATTCGCCATTAAAAGGGGACCTCGTGTTTCTGCGTATATTTATGCGTATGACTTGCTTCACTGTAGCGGCAAGGTACGGGGCAAACGTGGAGAAAAAAAGAAGATAATGTAAATTATCATGCCCGTTTACAGCGTACCTTTTGTGCCAACGCCGTCAGGCCTGGAGTCAGACCCAACGGCGCTTTGCGGTTCTTTACGTTAGCCCGCTGTCGGTCTCTGCCGAACGAAAACTGATGCTCACCAGCGTGCCTCCTCCGGAGGGTTGCGAGAAGGTCAACGTGCCGCTGAGTCTCTCTGCACGCTCACGCATGATATTCAGACCGTAGTGCCCCGTAGGCTCATGAGGCTCACCGATACCGACACCGTTATCACGGATATACACGGTATGATTACCATCCGGCGCGGTGACGCAGCTGACGGCAATTTCGCTGGCATTGGCATGCTTAATGGCATTCAGCACCGCTTCACGGACGATCTGTAACAGATGCACCTGCATTTGCGCGTCCAGCGCCAGCGTAGGTAACCGGCAGTCGAGCGTCAGTTTAGCCGACGTCTGATTTTGCAGCGTTTCCAGCATTTCATGCAAAGCTGAGGGCAGATCGGCCTGCTGTAAGGTCAGGCGGAAGGTGGTGAGCAGTTCGCGCAACTGACGGTAGGCATCGTTCAGCGCCTGAGAAAAATCGGCCATAATACTTTGTGCCGGGGCGTTATCTTCCGGGATCGAGCGCTTCAGTAGAGTGAGCTGAATGCGCAAATAAGAGAGCACCTGCGCCAGCGAGTCGTGCAGCTCGCGCGCAATCGTCGCCCGCTCCTCCATTAACAACAACTGCTGAAAATGTTTTTGCGCCTGATTGAAGTACAACCCGCGTCCCAGCATTGAGGAAACGCTGTTGAGCAGCGGGGTGGAAGCATTCACATTCGGGCTTTGCCAGTGCAGTTCACCGTAAACGGTCTCCTGCATCGTGACCGGCAGGATCTGCATCGGCAGATCGGGGCTTTTCGTCCCTTCGCTGATACGCCAGTTATCGCCGACGGTCAGTTCCAGGAAATATGCGGCGTCATGTTCGCGGACAATCTGTAAAATGTGGCGGAAGCAGTACACGTCAATTTGGCTGGTATTCAGCGCCTGAGAACACTGATACAGCACCTCCAGGCGACGATTAGCTTCGTGGAGATCGTGCGTTTTCTCCGCAACGGAGGCTTCCAGCGAGCGATAAAGCTTATGCAACTCACTCGACATCTGGCTAAAGGTCTTGCCCAGCAACCCTAGTTCATTGGGTAAACCGGTATCCAGCGACGGGATATCAAACTGACCGTGTTCAATGTGCTGGCTGGCCATCACCAGCTTATTCAGTGGGCGTACCACCTGCTGGCGAATACGCCGCAAGGTAAAGAAGACGAGAGTGAATATGCCGATCCCGCCTGCCAGCGAAATACCGAAAACTAACATCACTTTGCGTTCGGCATAATGCTGCAGTGCCAGTACGAAGAGATCGATTTGATCGACATAACTATTGATATTGGCCTGGTACCATTTTAAATCGCCATCGATCAGACGGGCGTTCATTTCCAGCCAGTTGGCATGCAGATGTCCATAGCGGCTTTTTACCGCTTGCGGAACATACCACGCGTTCAGATTTTGCAATGCGGGTGAGTTTAACGCCTGCTGGAAAAGCTGGCGGTGAGCGTTGAGCTGTGGGCTTTGGCTTTGCAGATCGTACCCCAAACGGTAGCTTTGCATGCGCAATGAGCCCGCAACGTTGATGGCTTCAGCATCCCGCAAGCTGCTGGTCAGCGTGAGCAGCGCAATACCCGTTGAGAGAATCGACAGCAACACTATGTAGAAAAAAGCTTTAGCCAGACTGGCCGAGACCGGACGCTTTACCGTCACTTGTGCATCCTCACACAATACACGTCGCGCCTTAAAACAGCGTGAACGATACGGTGTATTTGATAAATGTTAATAAAACGCCATGAAACTGAATGGTAACTGAAACACAATTTCATATGCGATGAAATAAATTGATCTGCCACAGGTTCTGGATAAATAGTTGTGCTTCCTGGGCAAATGAACATTGCCGCTTCCTTCCGTGTCGGTTAATAACAACACTCATATAAAGAATAAGGTTTTTGCAACCAAAAAAGAAGGAAGCCATGAATCGTTTTGTTATGGTCAATAGCCAGCAGTGCCTGGGATGCCACGCCTGTGAGGTCGCCTGCGTCATGGCTCACAATGGCGAACAGCATGTCCTGAGCCAACGGCATTTTCAGCCCCGAATTACCGTCATCAAGCATCAGCAGCAGCGCAGCGCGGTGACCTGCCATCACTGTGAAGATGCGCCCTGCGCCCGAAGTTGCCCGAACGGGGCAATCAGCCATGAAAATGACAGCGTCCAGGTTAACCCGCAAAAGTGCATTGGCTGTAAATCGTGCGTTGTGGCCTGTCCTTTCGGCACCATGCAGATCGTACTCACGCCCGTCGCTAAAGGAAAGGTCAAAGCGACCGCGCACAAATGCGATTTGTGTCAGGGACGTGAACAGGGACCGGCCTGCGTAGAGAACTGTCCGGCGCAGGCGCTACAACTGGTGACGGAAAATTCGCTTACCGGCCTGTCAAAAGCGCGCAGGTTGCGTACCGCCAGTCTGGAAAGCCAGCCCTGGCATGCCAGCGCTACCGATTTCGTGCCACATGTCACCACCAAACGTGAACAAATGCAGGCGACGCCTGCGCGTGGCGAGCCGGATAAACTGCCGATTGAGGCGCGTAAAACCAGTTTTGAAGAGATCTATCTGCCGTTTCGCACAGTGCAGGCGAAACGGGAAGCGTCCCGCTGCCTGAAATGCGGAGACCACAGTATTTGCGAATGGACCTGTCCACTGCATAACCATATTCCGCAGTGGATTGAACTGGTCAAAGCCGGGAATATTGACGCGGCGGTTGAGCTTTCTCACCAGACCAACTGCTTGCCGGAAGTGACCGGGCGCGTGTGCCCGCAGGACCGACTGTGCGAAGGGGCCTGCACGGTGCGGAACGAACATGGCGCGGTGACTATCGGCAATATTGAACGTTATATTTCTGACCGTGCGCTGAGCAAAGGATGGCGACCCGACCTAAGCCATGTGCAGAAAGTGGGCAAACGTGTTGCCATCATCGGCGCGGGCCCGGCGGGCCTGGCCTGCGCCGATGTGCTGGCGCGCAGCGGTATCAGTGCTACCGTGTACGATCGCCATCCTGAAATCGGCGGTTTGCTGACGTTCGGCATTCCGGCCTTCAAACTGGATAAATCGCTGCTGACGCGTCGCCGTGAAATCTTCAGCGCCATGGGTATTCATTTCGAGCTGAACTGTGAGGTCGGCAAGGACGTTGCGCTGACCGCGTTACTCGAGGACTACGATGCCGTGTTTGTGGGGGTCGGAACTTATCGCTCGATGAAGGCGGATCTGCCAAATGAAGATGCGCCTGGCGTGTATGACGCGCTGCCGTTCCTGATTGCCAATACCAAACAGGTGATGGGGCTGGATGAGTTGCCTGACGAGCCGTTTATCGACACTGCCGGGCTGAACGTGGTCGTCCTCGGCGGAGGCGATACGGCAATGGATTGTGTACGTACCGCGCTGCGCCACGGTGCAAGCCAGGTGACCTGCGCCTATCGTCGTGATGAAGCCAACATGCCGGGTTCGAAAAAAGAGGTCAAGAATGCCCGGGAAGAGGGGGCCAACTTCGAGTTTAACGTCCAGCCGGTGGAGCTGGTGCTGAATGCCGATGGTCGCGTCAGCGGCGTGCGTTTCTTACGAACCCAACTCGGTGAGCCTGATGCGCAGGGGCGTCGTCGCCCGGTCCCCATCGCCGGGAGTGAGTTTGTCATGCCAGCAGATGCGGTGATCATGGCGTTTGGTTTTCATCCGCACGGCATGCCGTGGCTTGAGAAGCATGGTGTTAAGGTCGATAACTGGGGGCGTATTGCCGCCGATGTTGAAAGCGCATACCGTTATCAAACCAGCAACCCGAAAATCTTTGCCGGTGGCGATGCGGTTCGTGGTGCGGACCTGGTGGTCACGGCGATGGCGGAAGGGCGACATGCCGCACAGGGGATCGTTGACTGGCTGGGCGTAAAATCAGCCAAATCTCACTAGCCTGAGCTCAATCGAGTAGGCCGGATAAAACGCGTTAGCGTTGCCATCCGGCAATGTGCCGCATGAATGCCTGATGGCGCTTTGCTTATCAGGCCTACATTGCTCCAGGACAAACCCGGTTTCACGGCGTAGTATTATTTCTCACTTCTTGCTGTGGAGCCGGTATGTCACAAAAAATCACCCTCATCAAAGATAAAGTCCTCTCCGATAACTACTTCATCCTGCGCAACATCACCTATGATCTGACCCGTAGCAACGGTGAGGTGATTCGTCACAAACGCGAGGTTTACGATCGCGGCAACGGTGCCACTATCCTGTTGTATAATCCGGAGAAGAAAACCGTCGTGCTGACCCGTCAGTTTCGTATTGCGACCTGGGTCAACGGCAATGAAAGTGGACAACTGATTGAAGCCTGCGCCGGGTTGCTGGACAACGATGAGCCGGAAGTTTGCATTCGCAAAGAGGCCATTGAAGAAACTGGCTTTGAAGTGGGCGAGGTGCGTAAACTGTTTGAGTTATACATGTCGCCGGGGGGCGTAACGGAGCTTATCCATTTTTTTATCGCACAATACAGTGACAGCCAACGGGCAAATGCGGGTGGCGGTATTGAAGATGAGGATATTGAAGTACTGGAATTGCCTTTTGAACAGGCACTATCGATGATCAAAACGGGCGAGATTCGCGACGGGAAAACGGTGCTATTACTTAACTACCTGCAATCGTCGCATCTTATGGATTAGCGGTCAGGGTTTATATTTCTTTACAAAGATACAGGCCAATCCGACGATTCTTATTGAGCCTCATCAGTCGCGCAAGGAAGATACCGCCTGGGCTGTGTGTTTTGATTTTGGGGTTGTACCGTCCATGCGCTATCGCATTATTTTCGTGTTCCTGCTCGGCCTGCTACCGGCCCGCTTGCTGTGGGCGGCGCCTGCGCAGCAGGCATTTTCTGATTGGCAGGTGACCTGCAACAATCAAAATTTTTGCGTAGCGCGCAATACCGGAGATCATCACGGTCTGGTGATGACCCTGAGCCGCAGTGCCGGGGCGCATACCGATGCTGTGTTGCGTATTGAACTTGGCGGTATGGATTCTCCTGATGTCAAAGAGGCTGATATTGCGCCGCGCTTGCTGCTGGACGGCGCGCCACTCCCACTGGCCGGTGAACACTGGCGTATTACCCTCTGGCAACTGATGACCGATGATCCGGCCACCATCAGTGCATTTTTACAGACTGTACAGGATGCGAAGGCGATAACCCTGCAAAAAGGGACGCAAACCCTGTCACTGGTTGGGCTAAAAGCTGCGCTATTGTTTATCGACGCCCAGCAAAAACGGGTCGGTAACGAAACCGCATGGATCGAAAAAGGCGACGAGCCACCGCTCAGCGTACCGCCGGCTCCCGCTTTAAAAGGCGTGGCTGTCATTAACCCAACGCCAACGCCTCTCACGCAGCAAGAGCGCAGTGAACTGCTGGACTACGGAAACTGGCGGATCAACGGTATTCGCTGCTCGATCGATCCGATGCGTCGCGAGATACGCGTCACGGCCTTAACGGATGATAAAGCGCTGCTGATGATCGGTTGTGAGGCCGGGGCGTATAACACTATCGATCTGGCATGGATTGTTTCTCGCGCCACACCGTTTACCTCTCGCGCTGTACGTCTGAGCCTGCCATTTAAAACCGATGCTGACAGTACCGACATGGAGCTGACCAACGCTACGTTTGACGAGAAGTCGCGGGAGTTGGTCACTCTCGCCAAAGGGCGAGGTTTATCGGACTGCGGGATCCAGACACGCTGGCGGTTTGACGGCCAGCGTTTTCGTCTGGTGCGTTATGCCCAGGAGCCAAGCTGCGATAACTGGCATGGGCCAGATGCCTGGCCCACGCTGTGGATCACGCGTTAATTTAATGCCGGATGCGACTGCGCCTTATACGGCCTGATGGTGATAGATGTCGTAGGCCTGATAAGACGCGTGAGCGTCGCCATCAGGCGTTCAGCACCTTATGCGCTTTATTGACGATGTTCTCCACCGTAAAGCCGAAGAACGGGAACAGCTTGTCTGCAGGGGCGGATTCCCCGTAGCCGGTCATACCGACAATTGCGCCTTTCAGCCCGACGTATTTGTACCAGTAGTCGGCAATGCCCGCTTCGACCGCCACCCGCGCGCTGACGTTTGCTGGCAGGACTGATTCCCGGTACGCCTCATCCTGAGCGTCGAAAATATCCGTTGAAGGTAAGGAGACTACGCGGACGTTACGACCTTCCCCCGTCAGTTTTTCCGCCGCCAGCAGCGTGATTTCCATTTCTGACCCGGTGGCAATCAGGATCACATCCGGCTTACCGCCGCCGTCTTTCAGCACGTAGCCGCCGCGAGCAATCTCTTTTACCTGCTCAGGCGTGCGTTCAATCTGCGCCAGATTCTGCCTGGAGAGGATCAGCGCCGTAGGGCCGTTATGCCGCTCTACTGCCAGCTTCCAACCCACCGCCGCCTCAACCTGATCGCACGGACGCCAGGTGCTGAAATTCGGCGTCAGTCGCAGGCTGGCGAGCTGTTCGACGGCCTGGTGCGTGGGACCATCTTCTCCCAGACCAATCGAGTCGTGGGTATAGACCATGATTTGTCGGGCCTTCATCAGCGCCGCCATGCGCGCGGCGTTACGGGCGTATTCGACAAACATCAGGAATGTTGCGGTGTACGGCACGAAGCCACCGTGGTGGGCGATACCGTTGGCAATGGCGGTCATGCCAAATTCACGCACGCCGTAGTGAATATAGTTGCCTGCCGGGTCGTCTTTCAGGGACGTTGATCCTTTCCAGATGGTCAGGTTGCTGGGCGCCAGATCCGCAGAACCGCCAAGCAGTTCGGGCAGTATCGGCCCGTAGGCGTTCAGGGTATTTTGCGAGGCCTTACGGGTGGCGATTTTGGCCGGGTTGGCCTGCAGGTTGGTAATATATTTCTGGGTCGTTTCTTCCCATGCTTCCGGCAGTTCTCCGCTCATCCGGCGGGTAAACTCTGCCGCCAGTTCCGGATGCGCTTGTCGATACGCCGCGAATTTCTCATTCCAGCCCTGTTGCGCTTTTTCGCCTTTCTCACGCGCGTCCCACGCCCGATAAATCTCTTTGGGGATCTCAAAAGCAGGATGATGCCAGCCCAGTTTCTGTCGGGCCAGCGCCACTTCTTCTTCACCTAACGGCGCACCGTGCGCTTCCTCTTTCCCGGCTTTATTCGGCGATCCAAAACCTATCACCGTGCGGCAGATAATCAGCGACGGCTTGTCGGTAACGCTTTGCGCTTCCTGAATCGCTTTTTTCACCGCTTCAGGATCATGACCGTCAATGTCGTGTATCACATGCCAGTGATAGGCCTCGAAGCGTTTCGCAGTATCGTCGGTAAACCAGCCGTCGGTTTCGCCATCAATTGAGATGCCGTTGTGATCGTAGAAGCCGATGAGTTTGCCAAGCCCCAGCGTGCCCGCCAGCGAACAGACTTCGTGGGAAATCCCCTCCATCAGACAACCGTCGCCCATAAAAACCCAGGTGAAGTGGTCGACAATCTCATGGTCCGGCTGGTTAAACTGCGCCGCCAGTGTGCGTTCGGCAATCGCCATTCCGACAGCGTTGGCTAAACCCTGGCCCAGCGGCCCGGTGGTGGTTTCCACGCCCGGCGTGTAGCCAAGCTCCGGGTGGCCGGGCGTTTTTGAATGCAGCTGGCGGAAGTTCTTTAATTCTTCCAGCGGCAGGTCATAGCCGGAAAGATGCAGCAGGCTGTAAAGCAGCATTGAGGCATGGCCGTTGGACAAAACAAACCGATCGCGATCGTACCAGTGAGGATCGCTCGGATTATGGCGGAGAAAATCGTTCCACAGCACTTCGGCGATATCAGCCATCCCCATCGGTGCGCCGGGATGGCCTGAGTTGGCTTTTTGGACGGCATCCATACTCAGCGCACGAATGGCATTGGCAAGCTCTTTACGGGTCATAGGAAATACTCCTTGAAAAGTAAAGCGTTAGAGCGTGTGTTAATTCACACTTTTGGAGAATTTGCAGGCGTTGTCAGCAAAAAGCATAGCAGACAGGCATGGTATTGCTGGCTTAAGCAGGTAACATGGTTGTTATAAATTGATAACAAATTCTTTCTTTGAGTAGTGAGAGTTTGGGGGCCTTCAAAGTTTGCGCCGCTGACAGAGGTGATAATGTGCGGCTCAATAGAAGGGTTACCTGCGACACTTTTTTGATCGATACGTGAAAGGAACAACAAGATGGATGACCAGTTAAAACAAAGCGCCCTCGATTTCCACGAATTTCCAGTACCAGGTAAAATTCAGGTTTCTCCGACCAAACCGCTTGCCACTCAACGTGACCTTGCGCTGGCCTATTCACCCGGTGTTGCAGCTCCGTGTCTGGAAATTGAAAAAGACCCGCTGGCAGCCTACAAATACACCGCGCGCGGTAATCTGGTTGCGGTTATTTCCAACGGTACGGCGGTGCTGGGGCTGGGCAACATTGGCGCGCTGGCTGGCAAGCCGGTGATGGAAGGGAAAGGCGTTCTGTTTAAGAAATTCGCCGGGATTGACGTGTTTGACATCGAAGTTGATGAACTCGATCCGGATAAATTTATCAACGTAGTCGCGGCTCTTGAGCCGACGTTTGGCGGCATCAACCTCGAAGATATCAAAGCGCCGGAATGCTTCTACATTGAGCAAAAGCTGCGTGAGCGCATGAATATTCCGGTTTTCCACGACGATCAGCACGGCACGGCAATCATCAGTACCGCCGCAATTCTTAACGGTCTGCGGGTGGTGGAGAAAAATATCTCTGATGTGCGCATGGTGGTGTCCGGCGCAGGCGCAGCGGCGATTGCCTGTATGAACCTGCTGGTGGCGTTGGGGATGCAGAAACACAACATTGTGGTCTGCGACTCCAAAGGCGTGATTTATAAAGATCGTGAACCGAATATGGCCGAAACCAAAGCGGCCTACGCGGTGGTGGATGACGGTAAGCGCACGCTGGACGACGTGATTGATGGCGCAGACATTTTCCTCGGTTGCTCCGGCCCGAAAGTGCTGACCCAGGAAATGGTCAAGAAAATGGCGCGTGCGCCGATGATCCTGGCGCTGGCGAACCCGGAACCGGAAATCCTGCCGCCGCTGGCAAAAGAGGTGCGTCCCGACGCCATCATCTGTACCGGCCGCTCCGACTATCCTAACCAGGTTAATAACGTACTGTGCTTCCCGTTCATCTTCCGCGGCGCGCTGGACGTCGGTGCAACCGCCATCAACGAAGAGATGAAGCTGGCTGCGGTACATGCCATTGCGGAGCTGGCGCATGCCGAGCAGAGCGAAGTTGTGGCCTCTGCCTATGGCGATCAGGACCTGAGCTTTGGCCCGGAATACATTATTCCTAAGCCGTTCGACCCGCGCCTGATTGTCAAAATTGCGCCTGCGGTGGCGAAGGCGGCGATGGACTCTGGCGTGGCGACGCGCCCGATTGCCGACTTTGATGCTTACATCGATAAGCTGAGTGAGTTCGTCTACAAAACTAACCTGTTCATGAAGCCGATTTTCTCGCTGGCACGCAAAGCGCCGAAGCGCGTGGTGTTGACGGAAGGGGAAGAGGCGCGCGTGCTGCACGCTACCCAGGAATTGATCACTTTAGGTCTGGCGAAGCCGATCCTGATTGGTCGTCCGAGCGTGATCGAGATGCGCATCCAGAAACTGGGTCTGCAGATCAAAGCGGGCGTTGATTTTGAAATAGTCAACAATGAATCCGATCCGCGCTTTAAAGAGTACTGGAGTGAGTATTACCAGATCATGAAGCGCCGTGGGATCACCCAGGAGCAGGCGCAGCGGGCGGTGATTGCTAATACCACGGTGATCGGCGCGATCATGGTGCAGCGCGGTGAAGCGGATGCGATGATCTGCGGTACGATCGGCGACTACCATGAGCATTTCAGCGTGGTGAACGCGGTATTTGGTCACCGTGAAGGCGTCCATACGGCAGGGGCAATGAACGCGCTGCTGCTGCCAAGCGGTAATACCTTTATCGCCGATACCTACGTCAACGACGACCCGACGCCGGATCAACTGGCTGAAATCGCCATTATGGCGGCAGAGACCGTGCGTCGCTTTGGTATCGAACCGAAGGTGGCGCTGCTGTCGCACTCCAATTTTGGCTCATCTAACTGCCCGTCGGCCAGCAAAATGCGTGAAGCGCTGGCGCTGATTAAGGCGCGTGCGCCAGAACTGATGATTGACGGTGAAATGCACGGTGACGCCGCGCTGGTGGAAAGTATTCGTAATGATCGGATGCCGGACAGCCCGCTGAAAGGCTCCGCCAATATTCTGGTGATGCCGAATATGGAAGCCGCGCGTATTAGTTACAACTTACTCCGCGTTTCAAGTTCCGAAGGCGTAACGGTCGGCCCGGTGCTGATGGGCGTAGCGAAACCGGTTCACGTATTAACGCCGATCGCCTCTGTTCGTCGTATCGTGAATATGGTGGCGCTGGCGGTTGTAGAAGCACAGACTCAGCCGCTGTAATTTCACTTTAATTAATTCCGGCGCGGGTTTCTCCCGCGCCTTTTTATTTCTCTTTTCTTAGTGATCCACTTCACCTTTTAAACCTGGTTGCCGAATTTTGTTATTTACTCTGACAAAAAATTGCCACGATGAGGGCAGTTTTAGCGGAGGCGGTGAGCAATGGAAAAAGAACGCATTATTCAGGAATTTGTGCCGGGGAAACAGGTCACGCTGGCGCATCTCATTGCGCACCCCGGTGAGGAACTGGCGAAAAAGATCGGCGTTCCCGAAGCGGGCGCCATCGGCATTATGACGCTGACGCCAGGTGAAACCGCGATGATTGCCGGTGACTTAGCGATGAAAGCGGCGGATGTACACATCGGCTTTCTCGATAGATTCAGCGGCGCGCTGGTGATCTACGGCTCGGTAGGCGCGGTTGAAGAAGCGTTATTACAGACGGTGAGCGGTCTGGGCCGGTTATTAAATTTCACGTTGTGCAACCTGACAAAAAGTTAATCAGAGGCGGCGATGAAACGTATTGCGTTTGTCGGCACGGTAGGGGCGGGGAAAACAACGCTCTTTAATGCGCTACAGGGGAATTACTCCCTCGCCAGAAAAACACAGGCCGTGGAGTTTAATGAAAACGGCGATATCGATACGCCAGGAGAATATTTTAGCCATCCGCGCTGGTATCACGCCTTAATTACCACGCTGCAGGATGTCGATACGTTGATTTATATACATGCGGCAAATGATCTAGAAAGTCGCTTACCTGCCGGGCTGTTGGATATCGGCGCCAGTAAACGACAAATCGCCGTTATCAGCAAAACGGATGTGCCGGATGCCGATGTCGCCGCAACGCGACAATTACTTCGCGGGATA
Organism: Citrobacter sp. C6_1; assembly: GCF_014596835.2. Lineage (NCBI taxonomy): Bacteria > Pseudomonadati > Pseudomonadota > Gammaproteobacteria > Enterobacterales > Enterobacteriaceae > Citrobacter > Citrobacter sp. C6_1. Next base: position 1,350,121 of record NZ_CP115031.1, read on the forward strand.
GGGTTTCAGGAGCCGATTTTTGAGCTCAATAGCCACGACCCAAGCAGTGTGCAGCACCTGGTGGATTATCTGACTGAGCTCAGCCAAAAGGAGGAAAGGGCAGGTGAAAAAACTCATCACAGCTAACGATATTCGTGCGGCCCACGCACGCGGCGAACAGGACATATCGGTTGTTCTGCGCGCCAGCATCATCACCCCGGAGGCGCGCGAAGTTGCGGCGCTGCTCGGCGTCACTATCACTGAATGCGATGAATCCGCTCCGGCCACTATGTCGGGCACAACCGCAGCGCCTGCTGCGATGGATGACGGCAAGACGGAAAGCCAGCGTATTCGCGAAACCATCATTGCACAACTGCCGGAAGGACAGTTTACCGAAAGCCTGGTCGCGCAGCTGATGGACAAAGTGATGAAGGAAAAGCAGTCGCTGGAGCAGGGCGGAATGCAGCCGAGTTTTAACTCGGTGACCGGCAAAGGCGGTGTGAAAGTCATCGACGGCAGCAGCGTGAAGTTTGGCCGTTTTGATGGCGCGCAACCGCACTGCGTCGGCTTAACCGATCTGGTGACCGACCAGGACGGTAGCAGCATGGCCGCCGGGTTTATGCAGTGGGATAACGCCTTTTTCCCATGGACGCTGAACTACGACGAAATCGACATGATTCTGGAAGGCGAGCTACACGTTCGCCATGAAGGCGAAACCATGATTGCCAAAGCCGGGGACGTGATGTTTATCCCGAAAGGCTCCAGCATCGAATTTGGTACGCCATCAACAGTGAAGTTCCTGTATGTGGCCTGGCCTGCGAACTGGCAGTCCTGCTAAGGCGGATGTATGAAGGATTTCATTACCGAAGCATGGCTCAGAGCGAATCATACGCTCAGCGAAGGGGCTGAAATTCATCTCCCCGCTGATGCCCGCCTGACGCCGTCTGCCCGGGAGTTGCTGGAAAGCCGTCGTCTGCGCATTAAGTATATCGACGAGCAGGGAAGCTTGTTTGTTGACGACGAGGAACAGCAGCCGCAGCCGGTGCATGGTTTAACCAGCAGCGATACACATCCGCAGGCGACCTGTGAACTGTGTCATCAACCGGTGGCGAAGAAACCTGACACGCTGACGCATCTGACGGCGGACAAAATGGTCGCCAAAAGTGACCCCAGACTTGGATTTCGCGCCGCGCTGGACAGCACCATTGGTCTGGCCGTGTGGTTACAAATTGAACTGGCGGAACCCTGGCAGCCGTGGCTGGCGGATATTCGCTCGCGCCTGGGCAACATTATGCGTGCTGATGCTGTGGACGAACCGCTGGCCGCACAAGCTATTGTTGGCTTGAGCGACGAAGATTTACACCGGCTCTCGCATCAGCCGCTGCGTTACCTGGACCACGATCATCTGGTGCCGGAAGCCAGCCATGGACGTGATTGCGCGTTGCTCAATCTGCTGCGCACTAAAGTCCGCGAAACGGAAACGGTGGCCGCTCAGGTGTTTATCACCCGCAGTTTTGAAGTCTTGCGACCGGACATTCTGCAGGCGCTCAACCGTCTTTCAAGCACGGTTTACGTAATGATGATTCTGAGCGTGGCGAAGCATCCGCTAAGCGTCAGCCAAATCCAACAGCGACTGGGGGAGAAGTCATGATCATTGAACGTGCTCGCCAACTCGCTAAACAAAAGCCGGCTCGGGTGGTGTTCCCGGATGCGCTGGATGTACGGGTGCTGAAAGCCGCTAATTACCTGCACCAGCACGGTCTGGCGCGCCCGATTCTCGTCGCCAGCCCGTTTGCGCTACGCCAGTTTGCGCTCAGCCATCGCGTAGCCATGGACGGTATTCAGGTTATTGATCCACAAAGCAATGTACAGATGCGTGAAGAGTTTGCCCTACGCTGGCTGGCTCGCGCGGGCGAAAAAACGCCGCCGGATGCGCGCGAGAAGCTCAACGATCCGCTGATGTTTGCCGCCGCGATGGTCAGTGCGGGTAAAGCCGATGTATGTATTGCGGGCAACCTGTCGTCAACGGCAAACGTACTGCGTGCAGGATTGCGCATTATTGGATTACAGCCTGGCTGCAAAACGCTGTCATCAATTTTCCTGATGCTGCCGCAGTATCTCGGGCCGTCATTAGGATTTGCAGACTGTAGCGTTGTGCCGCAGCCCACCGCGGCACAGCTGGCGGACATCGCCATCGCCAGCGCTGAAACCTGGAAGGCGATCACAGGTGAAGAGCCGCGCGTGGCCATGCTGTCGTTTTCCAGCAACGGCAGTGCTCGTCATCCCAATGTCGCTAACGTGCAGCAGGCTACGGAGATCGTTCGTGAGCGTGCCCCACAGCTCACCGTGGATGGGGAACTGCAGTTTGATGCTGCCTTTGTGCCGGATGTCGCTGCGCAAAAAGCGCCCGCCAGTCCGTTAAAGGGCAATGCCAATGTGATGGTTTTCCCATCGCTGGAGGCAGGCAATATTGGTTATAAAATCGCCCAGCGTTTGGGAGGTTATCGTGCCGTTGGTCCCTTGATTCAGGGACTTGCCGCACCGCTTCACGACCTCTCTCGCGGCTGTAGCGTACAGGAAATTATCGAACTGGCGTTGGTGGCAGCTGTGCCGCGCCAGACTGACGTGAGCCGTGAAAGCGTCTCGCAAACACTGGTTGAATGAACGGTCCCGTTCTGGACCCCTTTGATTAAGAGGAAAGCACAATGGAAGCATTAGGAATGATTGAAACCCGGGGCCTGGTTGCACTGATTGAGGCTTCTGACGCGATGGTTAAAGCGGCGCGCGTGAAACTGGTTGGCGTGAAGCAAATCGGTGGCGGCCTGTGTACTGCCATGGTTCGTGGTGACGTGGCAGCCTGCAAAGCGGCTACGGATGCCGGCGCTGCTGCCGCGCAGCGTATCGGTGAACTGGTTTCTGTACACGTTATCCCGCGTCCGCATGGCGATCTGGAAGAAGTGTTCCCGATCAGCTTCAAAGGCGACAGCAACGATATGTAAGTCGTCCATGTGACGCCACTGGATCGTTGAGAGAAAGCTGGCGTCACCCTCTCTCCTTTTCACATTACCTTCTGCGGAGGGTAGGGGGAGGTTTTACCTGAAATATGCCACGGAGGCGGGTATGAAACTGGCAATCGTCACAGGACAAATTGTTTGTACCGTTCGCCATCAGGGGCTCGCGCACGACAAGTTACTGATGGTGGAAATGATTGATGCCCAGGGAAATCCCGACGGGCAGTGCGCTGTTGCGATAGACAGCATCGGGGCGGGAACCGGAGAGTGGGTGCTGCTGGTCAGTGGAAGCTCAGCCCGCCAGGCGCACCATAACGACTCATCGCCTGTCGATCTGTGCGTGATTGGCATCGTCGATGAAGTGGTGGCAGGTGGGAAAGTGGTATTTCACAAATAAGGCAGAAAATCATGAATCAACAGGATATTGAACAGGTCGTGAAAGCGGTGCTGCTGAAAATGAAAGACAGCAGTCAACCCGTCAGTGCCGTTCAAGAAATGGGCGTCTTTGCCTCCCTGGATGACGCAGTGGCGGCAGCAAAAGTGGCTCAGCAGGGGCTGAAAAGCGTTGCTATGCGCCAACTGGCCATTCACGCCATTCGTGAAGCGGGTGAAAAACACGCCAGAGAATTAGCGGAATTTGCCGTCAGTGAAACCGGCATGGGACGCGTTGAAGATAAATTTGCCAAAAACGTGGCGCAGGCTCGCGGCACACCGGGTGTGGAATGCCTGTCTCCACAGGTATTGACCGGCGATAACGGCCTGACGCTGATTGAAAACGCACCGTGGGGCGTGGTGGCTTCGGTAACGCCGTCCACCAACCCGGCGGCGACCGTCATTAACAACGCCATCAGCCTGATTGCCGCGGGTAACAGCGTCGTCTTTGCGCCGCATCCGGCAGCAAAAGGCGTTTCTCAGCGCGCGATCGGCCTGCTTAACCAGGCGGTAGTCGCCGCAGGTGGTCCGGCGAACCTGCTGGTTACCGTTGCTAACCCGGATATCGAAACCGCCCAGCGTTTGTTCAAGTACCCGGGCATCGGACTGCTGGTCGTCACCGGTGGTGAAGCGGTGGTGGAGTCTGCGCGTAAGCATACCAACAAGCGTCTGATTGCCGCAGGTGCCGGTAACCCGCCGGTGGTGGTGGATGAAACGGCCGATCTGACTCGCGCCGCGCAGTCCATCGTCAAAGGCGCGTCGTTTGATAACAACATTATCTGTGCCGATGAAAAAGTGCTGATCGTCGTGGATAGCGTTGCTGATGAACTGATGCGTCTGATGGAGGGCCAGCACGCGGTCAAACTGACGACCGCCCAGGCTGAACAGCTACAACCGGTACTGCTGAAAAATGTCGATGAGCGTGGTAAAGGCACGGTCAGCCGTGACTGGGTCGGGCGCGATGCGGCAAAAATCGCCGCGGCGATCGGCCTGAACGTTCCGGAGCAAACCCGCTTGTTGTTCGTCGAAACCTCCGCCACGCATCCGTTTGCTGTGACTGAACTGATGATGCCGGTGCTGCCGGTGGTGCGGGTGGCTAACGTTGACGAAGCCATTGCGCTGGCCGTTACGCTCGAAGGTGGTTGTCACCATACGGCGGCGATGCACTCACGCAACATCGACAACATGAACCGTATGGCTAACGCCATCGACACCAGCATTTTCGTCAAGAACGGACCGTGCATTGCCGGTCTTGGGCTTGGCGGCGAAGGCTGGACGACCATGACCATTACCACGCCAACCGGGGAAGGGGTGACCAGTGCGCGCACGTTTGTACGCCTGCGTCGCTGTGTGCTGGTGGATGCGTTTCGCATCGTATAAGGAGTGAAAGAGATGGCGCATGACGAACAACTGTGGCTCACACCAAGACTGCAAAAAGCGGCATCGCTGTGTAACCAGACGCCTGCCGTAAGCGATTCACCGCTGTGGCTGGGCGTTGATTTGGGAACCTGTGATGTAGTGTCGATGGTTGTCGACAGTGATGGGCAGCCGGTTGCGGTTTGTCTGGACTGGGCTGACGTCGTGCGTGATGGCATCGTCTGGGATTTCTTCGGTGCTGTGACCATTGTTCGTCGCCATCTCGATACGCTCGAGCAACAACTGGGTTGCCGCTTTACTCATGCGGCTACCTCATTCCCGCCGGGCACTGATCCGCGTATCTCCATCAACGTGCTGGAGTCCGCCGGGCTTGAGGTGAGCCATGTGCTGGATGAGCCAACCGCCGTGGCGGATCTGCTGGCGCTTGATAACGCCGGAGTCGTCGATATCGGCGGTGGTACGACCGGTATCGCCATTGTGAAAAAGGGCAAAGTGACTTACTCCGCTGACGAAGCGACCGGTGGGCACCACATTTCCCTGACGCTCGCCGGGAACCGTCGTATTCAACTGGAAGAAGCCGAGCAGTTCAAACGCAGCAATGGCAAAGAAATCTGGCCGGTGGTTAAGCCGGTTTACGAAAAGATGGCGGAAATCGTCGCCCATCATATTGCCGGACAAGGGATTACGGATTTATGGCTGGCCGGTGGGTCCTGTATGCAGCCGGGTGTTGATGAGCTTTTTCGTAAGCGTTTCCCGGAGCTGCAGGTGCATTTACCGCAGCACAGTCTGTTTATGACCCCGCTGGCGATTGCCAATAGCGGAAAAGTAAAAGCGGAAGGAATCTATGCAAGCTGAATTGCAGACCGCGCTCTTTCAGGCATTCGATGCCCTGAATCTGCAACGCGTAAAAACGTTCAGCGTTCCACCGGTCACATTATGCGGACTGGGAGCGCTCAGCACCTGCGGACAGGAAGCGCAAACGCGCGGACTGACGCATATGTTCGTCATGGTTGACAGCTTCCTGCATCAGGCGGGGATGACCGCCGCTCTGGAACGTAGCCTGGCGATGAAAGGCGTGGCAATGACGCTGTGGCCATGTCCGGTCGGCGAGCCGTGTATTACGGACGTCTGCGCGGCGGTCGCGCAACTGCGCGAATCAAAATGTGACGGCGTGGTGGCCTTTGGCGGCGGCTCTGTACTGGATGCCGCTAAAGCAGTGGCGCTGCTGGTGACCAACCCGACGCAAACGCTGGCTGACATGACGGAGCACAGCGTGCTGCGCCCGCGTCTGCCGCTGATTGCCGTGCCAACCACCGCCGGAACCGGGTCAGAAACCACCAACGTTACGGTGATTATCGACGCCGCCACCGGACTTAAAAAAGTGCTGGCGCATGCAACCCTGATGCCGGACGTCGCCATTCTGGATGCCGCTGTAACGGAGGGCGTTCCCGCGCACGTGACGGCAATGACTGGTATTGACGCGCTGACCCATGCCGTTGAAGCGTACAGCGCGCTGAACGCGACGCCGTTTACCGACAGCCTGGCGATTGGCGCGATTGCGATGATTGGTAAATCGCTGCCGAAGGCCGTCGGATACGGCCATGATCTGGCGGCGCGGGAAAGCATGTTACTGGCGTCCTGCATGGCGGGAATGGCGTTTTCCAGCGCGGGGCTGGGCCTGTGTCACGCGATGGCGCACCAACCGGGTGCGACGCTGCATATCCCGCACGGACAGGCTAACGCCATGCTGCTGCCCACGGTAATGGGATTCAACCGCATGGTGTGTCGTGAGCGTTTCAGCCATATCGGCAGGGCGTTAACCAACAAGAAGTCGGACGATCGTGATGCCATCAACGCCGTCAGCGAGCTGATTAGCGAAGTGGGCCAGACCAAACGCCTCTCTGACGTTGGGGCAAAACCCGAGCATTACAGCGCATGGGCACACGCCGCGCTGGAGGATATTTGTATTCGCAGTAACCCACGCACCGCCACGCAGGCACAGATTATCGACCTGTACGCGGCTGCCGGGTAATGCCTGTAGGCCGGATAAGGTGCTCGCACCGCCATCCGGCAATAACACGGCGTTAATGCCGGAGGCGACGTAAACGTCTTATCCGGCCTACAAATCACAAATGACAGGGAGTAGGGGCTATGGGAATTAACGAAATCATCATGTACATCATGATGTTCTTTATGCTGATTGCCGCCGTGGACAGGATCCTGTCGCAGTTCGGCGGTTCGGCGCGCTTCCTCGGTAAGTTCGGTAAGAGCATTGAGGGATCGGGCGGTCAGTTTGAAGAAGGCTTTATGGCAATGGGCGCGCTGGGCCTGGCGATGGTCGGTATGACCGCGCTGGCGCCGGTACTTGCGCATGTGCTCGGGCCGGTGATTATTCCGCTGTACGAAATGTTGGGCGCGAACCCGTCGATGTTTGCCGGAACGCTGCTGGCGTGCGATATGGGCGGCTTCTTCCTGGCGAAAGAACTGGCGGGCGGCGACGTTGCGGCATGGCTGTACTCTGGCCTGATCCTCGGCGCGATGATGGGACCGACGCTGGTGTTCTCCATTCCGGTTGCGCTGGGAATTATTGAACCGTCTGACCGTCGTTATCTGGCGCTGGGCGTGCTGGCCGGTATCGTCACCATTCCGATTGGCTGTATTGCGGGTGGTCTGGTCGCGATGTACTCCGGCGTGGAAATCAACGGTCAGCCAGTGGAGTTCACCTTTGCGTTGATCCTGATGAACATGATCCCGGTGCTGATCGTGGCCGTGTTGGTGGCGCTGGGACTGAAATTCATCCCGGAAAAAATGATCAACGGCTTCCAGATCTTCGCCAAGTTCCTGGTAGCGCTGATCACCCTCGGTCTGGCGGCTGCGGTGATTAAATTCCTGCTCGGCTGGGAGCTGATCCCGGGTCTTGATCCTATTTTCATGGCGCCAGGCGATAAGCCGGGTGAAGTGATGCGCGCCATCGAAGTTATCGGTTCTATCTCCTGTGTGCTGCTGGGTGCCTACCCGATGGTGCTGCTGCTGACCCGCTGGTTTGAAAAACCGCTGATGAGTGTCGGCAACCTGTTGAAAGTTAATAACATTGCGGCTGCGGGTATGGTGGCAACGCTTGCCAACAACATCCCAATGTTCGGCATGATGAAAAACATGGATACCCGCGGCAAAGTGATCAACTGCGCGTTCGCGGTCTCAGCGGCCTTCGCTCTGGGTGACCACTTAGGCTTCGCCGCTGCCAACATGAACGCCATGATCTTCCCGATGATTGTCGGCAAGCTGATCGGCGGCGTGACGGCGATTGGCGTGGCTATGCTGTTAGTACCGAAAGACGAAGATGTTCCGGCACCAGCAGAAACCAATCCGGAGGCGCAATCGTGAACACTCGCCAGCTACTGAGCGTCGGTATCGATATCGGCACCACAACTACTCAGGTGATCTTCTCGCGCCTTGAGCTGGTTAACCGTGCGGCAGTGTCGCAGGTGCCGCGCTACGAATTCATCAAACGCGAAATTAGCTGGCAAAGCCCGGTGTTCTTTACCCCCGTTGATAAGCAGGGCGGGTTGAAAGAGGCCGAACTGAAAGCACTGATCCTCGCCCAGTATCAGGCGGCAGGGATTGCGCCAGAGAGCGTCGATTCCGGCGCGATCATCATTACCGGAGAAAGCGCCAAAACCCGCAATGCTCGTCCGGCGGTGATGACGCTCTCCCAGTCGCTGGGCGACTTCGTGGTGGCAAGCGCTGGCCCACATCTGGAATCGGTGATTGCTGGTCATGGTGCGGGTGCCCAGACTCTGTCAGAGCAGAAGTTGTGCCGTGTACTGAATATCGACATCGGCGGGGGGACGTCGAACTACGTGCTGTTCGACGCGGGAAAAGTCAGCGGCTCGGCCTGTCTGAACGTCGGCGGACGGCTACTGGAAACGGACGGCCAGGGGCGCGTGGTTCACGCGCATCAGCCAGGACAAATGATTGTTGATGACGTATTTGGTCCAGGCACTGATGCCCGAACTCTCAATGCGGCGCAGCTTGTTCAGGTGGCGCGACGGATGGCGGCGCTGATTGTGGAGGTGATTGACGGCACGCTTTCACCGCTGGCGCAGGCGCTGATGCAAACCGGTCTGCTGCCCGTTGGCGTGAAGCCTGAAGTGATTACGTTGTCCGGCGGGGTGGGTGAGTGCTACCGCAACCAACCTGCCGATCCGTTCTGTTTTTCCGACATTGGGCCGCTGTTAGCAACGGCGCTGCATGAACATCCGCGCCTGCGTGAGATGAACGTGCAGTTTCCGGCGCAAACCGTGCGCGCCACGGTGATTGGCGCCGGGGCGCATACGCTGTCGCTTTCGGGCAGCACTATCTGGCTGGAGGGTGTGGCGCTTCCGCTGCGCAATCTGCCGGTGGCGATTCCGGTTGATGAGGCTGATCTGGTGGCGGCCTGGCAGCAGGCGCTGCTGCAGCTCGACCTTGACCCGAAAACCGACGCCTACGTGCTGGCGCTGCCAGGTTCGTTACCGGTGCGCTACGCCGCGCTGTTAACGGTGATTGATGCGCTGCTGGCCTTTGTCGCGCGCTATCCGAATCCGCATCCCCTGCTGGTGGTAGCCGAGCAGGATTTTGGTAAAGCCCTGGGCATGCTGTTACGCCCACAGTTACAGCAACACCCGCTGGCGGTCATCGATGAGGTGGTTGTCCGGGCGGGGGACTATATCGACATTGGTACGCCTCTTTTTGGCGGATCGGTTGTGCCGGTGACGGTGAAATCACTCGCATTTCCTTCCTGAGGGAACGACTTATGAAACTAAAGACCACATTGTTCGGCAATGTTTATCAGTTTAAGGATGTAAAAGAGGTGCTGGCAAAAGCCAACGAACTGCGTTCGGGGGATGTGCTGGCAGGGGTAGCTGCAACCAGTTCGCAGGAGCGCGTGGCGGCCAAACAGGTGTTGTCGGAAATGACGGTGGCGGATATTCGCAATAACCCGGTGATTTCCTATGAAGAGGACTGCGTCACGCGTCTGATTCAGGATGACGTCAACGAAACGGCCTATAACCGCATCAAAAACTGGAGCATCAGTGAGCTGCGCGAGTACGTGTTGAGTGATGAAACCTCTGTCGATGACATTGCGTTTATGCGCAAAGGGTTAACGTCAGAAGTGGTCGCAGGCGTGGCTAAAATTTGCTCCAACGCGGATCTGATCTACGGTGGCAAAAAAATGCCGGTGATCAAAAAAGCCAACACCACCATTGGCTTGCCGGGCACCTTCAGCTGCCGTTTGCAGCCGAACGATACCCGTGACGACGTGCAGAGTATTGCCGCGCAAATCTACGAAGGGTTGTCCTTCGGTGCAGGTGATGCGGTGATCGGCGTTAACCCGGTAACGGATGACGTGGAGAACTTAAGCCGCGTGCTCGATACCGTGTATGGCGTTATCGACAAGTTCAATATTCCGACCCAGGGCTGCGTACTGGCGCACGTCACCACCCAGATCGAAGCAATTCGTCGCGGTGCGCCGGGCGGGCTGATTTTCCAGAGTATCTGCGGCAGTGAGAAAGGCTTAAAAGAGTTTGGCGTTGAGCTGGCGATGCTGGATGAGGCGCGTGCAGTGGGCGCGGAGTTCAATCGTATCGCCGGGGAAAACTGCCTGTACTTTGAAACCGGGCAAGGGTCTGCGCTCTCCGCTGGCGCTAACTTCGGCGCCGATCAGGTGACGATGGAAGCACGTAACTACGGGCTGGCGCGTCACTACGATCCGTTCCTGGTGAACACCGTGGTGGGCTTTATCGGGCCGGAATATCTCTACAACGACCGTCAGATTATTCGCGCAGGCTTAGAAGATCACTTCATGGGCAAGCTGAGCGGCATCTCAATGGGCTGCGACTGCTGTTACACCAACCATGCTGATGCTGACCAGAACCTCAACGAAAACCTGATGATTCTGCTCGCCACCGCTGGCTGCAACTACATCATGGGCATGCCGCTCGGTGACGACATCATGCTCAACTACCAGACCACCGCCTTCCACGACACCGCGACCGTGCGCCAGTTGCTGAACCTGCGTCCGTCACCGGAGTTTGAACGCTGGCTGGAAACCATGGGCATTATGGCAAACGGTCGCCTGACCAAACGGGCGGGCGATCCGTCACTGTTCTTCTGATGACGCGGGGATGACATACGATGGATCAAAAACAGATTGAAGAAATTGTACGCAGTGTAATGGCGTCAATGGGGGAGTCACAGCCGCAGGCTCAAGCGCCGTCACCAGAAACGAAATGCAGCACTACGCAGTGCGCCGCACCAACGGGTGAAAGCTGTGCGATGGACTTAGGTTCAGCCGAAGCGAAAGCGTGGATTGGCGTTGAGAACCCGCATCGCGCAGAAGTGCTGACCGAGTTGCGCCGCAGCACCGCCGCGCGTGTATGTACCGGTCGTGCCGGTCCGCGTCCGCGCACTCAGGCGCTGCTGCGCTTCCTGGCTGACCACTCGCGTTCAAAAGATACAGTGTTGAAAGAAGTACCGGAAGAGTGGGTGAAAGCGCAAGGCTTGCTGGAAGTACGCTCAGAAATCAGCGACAAAAATCTGTATCTGACGCGCCCGGACATGGGGCGTCGTCTGAGCGCAGAAGCCATTGAAGCGCTGAAATCACAGTGTGTAATGAACCCGGATGTGCAGGTGATTATCTCTGATGGTCTGTCTACCGACGCCATCACCGCTAACTACGAAGAGATCCTGCCGCCGCTGTTGTCAGGCTTAAAACAGGCCGGATTAAAAGTCGGGACACCGTTCTTTGTTCGCTATGGCCGCGTGAAAATCGAAGATCAGATCGGTGAACTGCTCGGCGCGAAAGCAGTGATCCTGCTGGTTGGGGAACGTCCGGGCCTCGGCCAGTCGGAAAGTCTGTCCTGCTATGCCGTCTATTCGCCACGCGTGGCGACGACCGTTGAAGCTGATCGTACCTGTATCTCCAATATTCACCAGGGCGGTACGCCACCGGTTGAAGCGGCGGCGGTGATTGTGGATTTGGCCAAGCGCATGCTGGAGCAAAAAGCGTCCGGCATCAATATGACCCGTTAAGGAGGCATCATGCCAGCATTAGATTTGATTAGACCTTCAGTCACCGCAATGCGCGTGATTGCCTCGGTAAATGACGGTTTTGCCCGTGAACTTAAATTACCGCCACATATACGTAGTCTCGGACTCATCACAGCAGATTCTGATGACGTGGCGTATATTGCCGCAGACGAAGCGACAAAACAGGCGATGGTGGAAGTGGTTTATGGCCGCTCGCTGTATGCCGGCGCGGCGCACAGTCCCTCTCCAACCTCGGGCGAAGTGCTGATCATGCTCGGCGGGCCGAACCCGGCCGAAGTTCGCGCCGGCCTGGACGCCATGGTCGCCAATATCGAAAGCGGCGCGGCGTTCCAGTGGGCCAATGACGCAGAAGATACCGCCTTCCTTGCGCACGTGGTTTCGCGTACTGGTTCGTATCTCTCGGCGACCGCAGGATGCCGACTTGGCGATCCGATGGCGTATCTGGTGGCACCGCCGCTGGAAGCAACATTTGGTATTGATGCTGCGCTTAAATCTGCCGATGTACAGATTGTCACCTATGTGCCGCCGCCGTCAGAAACCAACTACTCAGCGGCGTTTTTAACCGGTAGCCAGGCTGCCTGTAAAGCTGCCTGTAATGCTTTCGCTGATGCTGTTCTGGATATTGCCCGTAATCCTGTCCAGCGCGCGTAAGAGAGGTTGCAATGATCAATGCACTGGGATTACTGGAAGTGGATGGCATGGTGGCTGCCGTAGACGCGGCGGATGCCATGCTGAAAGCCGCGAACGTGCGTCTGCTCAGTCACCAGGTGTTGGATCCTGGCAGGCTGACTCTGGTGGTGGAAGGCGATCTGGCCGCGTGTCGTGCAGCGCTGGATGCCGGAAGCGCAGCCGCAGCGCGTACAGGACGTGTTGTCAGCCGCAAGGAGATAGGGCGGCCGGATGATGACACCCAGTGGCTGATCGGCGGTTTTACGCGCCAGCCGAAGAAACCAGAACCGAAGAAACCAGAGCAGAAGCCTGAAGTGAAGTCAGATGAGGCCCCAGAGAAGACGCAGGAAGCATCTGTGTCATCTGAATCCTCTGATGAATTGCTGGCGCTGTTAACATCGGTCCGTCAAGGAGTGACGGCAGGGGAAGTGGCTGCCCACTTTGGCTGGTCACTTGATGAAGCCAGAAAGGCGCTGGAACAGCTCTTTTCTGACGGAGCGTTGCGTAAACGCAGTAGTCGCTATCGCTTAAAAAATTAACCTGTCGGAGGGCCGGGGGCTTCGTTGAAGCTTCCGGCTTAAAAGATCATGAAAAAGACCCGTACTGCAAACCTGCACCATCTTTATCATGAAGCATTACCCGAAGACGTTAAACTTACGCCGAAAGTGGAGGTGGACAACGTTCACCAGCGGCGAACAACGGATGTGTATGAGCATGCGCTGACGATTACCGCCTGGCAGCAGATCTACGACCAATTGCATCCGGGAAAATTTCATGGCGAGTTCACGGAAATCCTGCTCGACGATATTCAGGTGTTCCGTGAATACACCGGTCTGGCGCTGCGTCAGTCGTGTCTGGTCTGGCCGAACTCGTTCTGGTTTGGTATTCCGGCCACCCGCGGCGAACAGGGATTTATTGGTACCCAGTGTCTGGGTAGCGCTGAAATCGCTACCCGTCCAGGTGGGACAGAGTTTGAACTGAGTACGCCGGACGATTACACCATTCTGGGTGTCGTTATTTCGGAAGAGGCGATTGCTCGTCAGGCTAACTTCCTGCATAACCCGGAAAGGGTGCTGCATATGCTGCGCAACCAGTCGGCGCTGGAGGTGAAAGAACAACATAAAGCCGCCCTTTGGGGCTTTGTGCAGCAGGCGCTGGCAACGTTCAGCGAAAATCCGGCGAATCTTCATCAGCCTGCGGTGCGCAAAGTGTTGGGCGATAACCTGCTGCTGGCGATGGGCACCATGCTGGAGGAAGCGCAGCCGATAATCACGGCTGAGAGCATCAGCCATCAGAGCTATCGCCGCCTGCTGTCGCGGGCGCGCGAATACGTGCTGGAAAATATGTCAGAACCGCTGACCGTGCTCGACCTGTGTAACCAGCTGCACGTCAGCCGCCGGACGTTGCAAAACGCTTTTCACGCAATCCTCGGCATTGGACCGAATGCCTGGTTAAAACGCATTCGCCTGAACGCCGTGCGTCGCGAGCTGATAAGCCCGTGGTCGCAAAGTACCACGGTGAAAGACGCTGCCATGCAGTGGGGATTCTGGCATTTAGGGCAGTTTGCGACCGACTACCAGCAGTTGTTTGCGGAGAAACCGTCGCTGACGCTGCATCAGCGCATGCGTCAGTGGGCGTGATGGTATAGCTTGAGTAGGCCTGATAAGGCGTTCGCCGCCATCAGGCAATTGTGGTTGCTGCGCTGCCGGATGGCGACGCCTTGCGTCTTATCCGGCCTACGAATTGTTCCGCCATCAGGCCATTACACCCAGTCGCGCACCTGAATAAACTCGCTAAGGGCGGCTTCCGGGCTGCCGTCATCCGGGTGGTAATCATATTCCCAACGCACCAGCGGCGGCATCGACATCAAAATCGATTCCGTGCGCCCGCCGGTTTGTAAGCCAAACAGCGTGCCGCGATCCCACACCAGGTTGAACTCCACGTAGCGCCCACGGCGATAAAGCTGGAAGTTACGCTCGCGCTCACCCCATATCATCGCTTTGCGGCGTTCGACGATCGGCAGATATGCGTCGGTGTAGCCTGCGCCAACCGCCTGCATAAAGGCGAAGCAGTGATCGAAATCCGGCGTATTTAAGTCATCGAAAAACAGCCCGCCGATGCCGCGCTGCTCGTTACGGTGCTTGAGAAAGAAGTAGTCATCGCACCATTTTTTGTAACGCGGGTACACGTCATCACCGAACGGCTGGCACAGATCACGCGCCGTGCGGTGCCAGTGCACCGCATCCTCATCAAAGCCGTAGTAGGGTGTTAAGTCAAAGCCGCCGCCAAACCACCACACCGGCTCGGCGTCCGGTTTTTCCGCGATAAAAAAACGCACGTTGGCATGGCTGGTCGGAATGTAAGGATTCTGCGGATGCACCACCAGCGAGACGCCCATGGCCTCAAAACTGCGCCCGGCAAGCTCCGGGCGATGGGCGGTAGCCGAGGCCGGCATTGCATCGCCGTAGACGTGGGAGAAGTTGACGCCCGCTTGCTCGAAAATACCACCGTTACGCAGCACCCGGCTGCGCCCGCCGCCGCCCGCTTCGCGCTGCCAGTTATCTTCAACGAACCCGGCGCCATCTACGGCGGATAACTGCTGACAAATATCATCCTGCAGGCTGAGCAGGAACTGTTTTACGCGCTGTACATCGGGCTTCATGATTAACGTTTCTTCGAGTGTGCTTTCTGGTTATCAAACCAGTGGAAATAGCTAATGATGCCATTGGCGATAGCGGTAGCGATTTTTTGACGAAATGCCGTCGTGCCGAGCAGTCGCTCTTCTTCCGGATTGGTAATGAACGAGGTTTCGACCAGTACCGACGGAATCGAAGGTGATTTTAGCACCACGAAGGCGGCCTGTTCAGTGCTACGACTGTGCAGACGGTGTACCGGCTTAATCTTTTTGAGAATATGCGACCCTAAGGTCAGGCTGTTTTTAATGGTGTCGGTTTGCACCAGATCGAACAGTACCTGCTGCAGCAAATGGTCTTTATCAGTGGTCTTCTTTCCGGCCACTTCATCGGCCCGGTTTTCACGATCGGACAGATATTTCGCCATGGCGCTACTGGCGCCGCGATTAGACAGCGCAAAGACCGATGCCCCTGCCGCACTCGGATTGGTGAAGCCGTCGGCGTGAATTGACATAAACAGATCGGCGCCATGCTTGTGGGCTATCTCGACGCGATCGTACAGCGGAATAAACGTATCGCCGGAGCGGGTCAGGCGCGCATCAATGCCCTGGTTGCGTAGAATCGAGCGCACGTTTTTGGCAATCGCCAGCACCACGTGCTTCTCCTTCGAACCGTTGCGACCAATTGCGCCGGTATCAATCCCGCCGTGACCCGGATCGAGGACAACTACGCGCTTAGCGCCGGCTTTTTTCGCTTTCGGTTTGCTGTGCCCATTGCTGGTCTTAAGCGCTTCTTCTTTAGCGATGGCTTGCGACATGCCTGACAGCGTCAGGGCGGCCAGCCCGGCTTTCAACACCTGGCGGCGCGATGTGAGTGTTTTTAGTGGTTTAAAAGTGCTCATACGGCCTGAGTTGTAAAAAAAGGTTCTAAACGTTATATCGTATCGCGTTGTCCGTTGCGACGGATCGGGATAAGAATTGTTTTACTTTTCATTTCAATACGTGACAATTCCGTATTATGCCATTTTTTCCGCCGCTTCGCGTCAGATATTGGCTAAATCAGTGGTTCGCGCCATAATCGCTTTTTAACGTCCTGAAAAGGTAACCAATACCATGGAAATACGCGTTTTTCGCCAGGAAGATTTCGAAGAGGTGATCACCCTCTGGGAGCGCTGTGATTTGCTGCGTCCATGGAATGACCCGGAAATGGACATTGAACGCAAAGTCAATCATGACGTCAGCTTGTTTCTGGTCGCAGAAGTGAACGGTGAAGTTGTCGGCACAGTGATGGGCGGCTACGACGGACATCGCGGTTCGGCCTATTATCTCGGCGTGCACCCTGAGTTTCGCGGTCGCGGCATCGCTAATGCGCTGCTTAACCGACTGGAGAAAAAGCTCATTGCCCGCGGTTGTCCGAAGATTCAAATTATGGTGCGGGAAGATAACGACGTGGTGCTGGGTATGTATGAACGTCTGGGCTATGAACATGCGGATGTACTCAATCTGGGCAAGCGTTTGATTGAAGATGAAGAGTACTGAGTTCCATCCGGCCGACTATGACGTTCACGGGTGCCTGCGTCTGCCATTTCTGTTCTGGTGCGTACTGCTGCTGCAGGCGCGCACCTGGGTGCTGTTTGTGATTGCGGGATCTTCGCGCGAGCAGGGCAACACGTTGCTGAACCTGTTTTATCCCGATCATGACGCATTCTGGCTGGGTTTGCTCCCCGGCGTTCCCGCCGTACTGGCGTTTTTACTCAGCGGGCGGCGTTTTGCGTTCCCCGTTTTGTGGCACAGGCTGCGCGGATTATTGATTCTCGCTCAACTGGTGCTGCTGTGCTGGCAGCCGGTGATGTGGCTGGCAGGCGATCCGCTCAACGGTGTCGGGCTGGCGCTGCTGGTGGCGGATATCGTCGCACTGGTCTGGCTGTTAACCAATCAACGTTTGCGTGCCTGTTTTTCCCTTGAGAAAGAATAACGGCACTTTTTGGGGAAACCGGACTCCAAGCAACGTTGATAAATAAGGAAGGAAGTGAAATGAAATCACTGCGTTTGACTTTATGCGCGATGCCGCTGCTACTGACCGGGTGTTCAACGTTGTCCTCGGTGAACTGGTCTGCCGCCAATCCGTGGAACTGGTTTGGTTCTTCAACGCAGGTCACAGAGCAGGGCGTCGGAGCGTTAACGGGCGCGACACCGCTGGATGAAAAAGCCATTGCTGATGCGCTGGACGGTGATTACCGCCTGCGTAGCGGGATGAAGACTGATAACGGAAATGTGGTGCGCTTCTATGAAGCGCTGAAAAACGACAAGCTGGCGATAGTCATCAATGGCAGCCAGGGAACCATTAGTCGTATTGATGTGTTAGACCACGATATTTCGTCAGTCGCGGGTGTCGAAATCGGTACACCGTTTAGCGACCTTTACACTAAAGCTTTCGGTAATTGCCAAAAGGCAACCGGCGATGACAGCGCGGGCGTTGAGTGTAAAGCTGAAGGAAGTCAACATATTAGCTATATTTTTTCCGGTGAATGGAGCGGGCCCGAGGATATAATGCCGTCTGACGACACGCTGAAAGCGTGGAAAGTAAGCAAAATTATCTGGCGGCGTTAATTTGCGTCTGAACAAATCGACGGACTAAAAAAACAGGTAGAATAACGCCCATCAATGCCACGATGTCGTGGCATCTTTTTTTCAGGAGGAACAATGTCTCAGGTTCAGAGTGGCATTTTGCCAGAACATTGCCGTGCGGCGATTTGGATTGAAGCCAATGTTAAAGGCGACGTTGAGGCCCTGCGTGCGGCCAGCAAAACCTTCGCCGATAAGCTGGCGACCTTTGAAGCTAAGTTCCCGGATGCGCATCTGGGCGCGGTTGTCGCTTTTGGCAACAACACCTGGCGTGCATTGAGCGGCGGCGTCGGTGCTGAAGAGTTAAAAGACTTTATCCCTTATGGTAAAGGTCTG
Organism: Citrobacter sp. C6_1; assembly: GCF_014596835.2. NCBI lineage: Bacteria > Pseudomonadati > Pseudomonadota > Gammaproteobacteria > Enterobacterales > Enterobacteriaceae > Citrobacter > Citrobacter sp. C6_1. Next base: position 1,368,274 of record NZ_CP115031.1, read on the forward strand.
GCACCAGCAACCCAATATGACGTGTTGATCCATATTCTCTCTTTGCGTCATGACGTGAATTTCTCCGTTGCGCAGGCGGCAATGGAAGCATTTGGCGACTGTATTGAAGTCAAAGAAGAAATCCACGGTTTCCGTTGGGTCGAAGAGCGTGACCTCAGCGGCTTTGTTGACGGTACGGAAAACCCGGCAGGCGAAGAAACGCGCCGTGAAGTCGCCGTTATCAAAGATGGTGTGGATGCCGGTGGCAGCTATGTGTTTGTGCAGCGTTGGGAACATAACCTGAAGCAGCTTAATCGCATGAGCATCCATGACCAGGAAATGATGATTGGCCGCACCAAGGAAGCCAACGAAGAGATCGATGGTGACGATCGTCCGGTAACATCCCACCTGAGCCGTGTTGACCTCAAAGAAGACGGTAAAGGGCTGAAAATTGTGCGCCAGAGCCTGCCATACGGCACTGCCAGCGGCACGCATGGTCTCTATTTCTGCGCCTACTGCGCCCGTCTGCACAACATTGAACAACAGTTGCTGAGCATGTTTGGCGATACCGACGGCAAACGTGATGCAATGCTGCGCTTCACCAAACCGGTCACCGGTGGCTATTACTTTGCACCGTCGCTGGATCGACTGATGGCGCTGTAACCCCAGTGTTGCCTGGTTGCGCTCACGCTTACCAGGCCTACCGCGTTCTTATCTGTCATGAAATTGAAAATCCCCGCCCCGACGGGGATTTTTTTTACCTGAAATTAACCTGATTTAGTGAGCTATTCCTCAGCATGAATTTGTTAATGCTGTATCTTCTGCGTGAATGAAGTGAAGGCTTCATATTCAAAAGGAGAATATTGAAATGGGAAAACTCACGGGCAAAACAGCATTGATTACGGGCGCATCTCAGGGTATTGGCGAGGGGATCGCCAGAACGTTTGCCCGCCATGGCGCGAACTTAATCCTGCTGGATATCTCCGATGAGATTGAAAAGCTGGCGGATGAACTGGCTGGGCGCGGGCATCGCTGCACAGCGGTTCACGCAGACGTCAGAGATTTTGCGTCGGTCACGGAAGCGGTAAAACGCGCGAAGAAAATTGAAGGCAAAATCGACATTCTGGTCAACAATGCAGGCGTATGTCGCCTTGGCAACTTCCTTGAAATGAGCGATGAAGATCGCGACTTCCACATTGATGTCAACATTAAAGGCGTCTGGAACGTGACGAAGGCCGTTCTGCCGGAGATGATTGCGCGCAAAGACGGGCGCATCGTGATGATGTCATCGGTAACAGGCGATATGGTAGCCGACCCGGGCGAAACGGCGTATGCGCTGTCGAAAGCCGCTATTATCGGCTTAACCAAGTCCCTGGCGGTTGAATACGCGCAGTCCGGCATTCGCGTAAATGCCATTTGCCCAGGCTACGTTCGTACGCCGATGGCAGAGAATATCGCGCGTCAGTCTAACCCGGACGATCCTGAATCCGTATTAGTCGACATGGCGAAAGCGATCCCGATGCGTCGTCTGGCCTGTCCGCTTGAAGTGGGTGAACTGGCGGCGTTCCTCGCGTCGGATGAGTCCAGCTATTTAACTGGCACGCAAAACGTGATTGATGGCGGCAGCACCCTGCCTGAAAGCATCAGCGTCGGCATCTGATTGATGCCTGTCTCCTCCCCGGTGAACCTGGGGAGGGGTTTCCCCTTATTCTCTTTTCAACTTTCAAATCATCAAACGGTATATAAAACCGTTACTCCTTTAGTGCCGGTTATAAATATGATGACCATAAGAAAGTCATTAAATTTATAAGGGTGCGCAATGGCCGTTAACTTACTGAAAAAAAGAACCCTGACGCTGGCTGCAATATTGTTGCTGGTGGGTCAGGCGCAGGCAACAGAACTGTTGAACAGTTCATACGATGTGTCTCGCGAGCTGTTTGCCGCCCTTAATCCGCCGTTTGAACAGCAATGGGCGAAGGATAACGGCGGTGACAAACTGACGATTAAACAATCTCATGCCGGGTCATCAAAACAGGCACTGGCGATTCTGCAAGGGCTGAAAGCCGATGTGGTGACCTATAACCAGGTCACCGATGTGCAGATCCTGCATGACAAAGGCAAGCTGATCCCGGCCGACTGGCAAAGTCGTCTGCCGAATAACAGCTCGCCGTTCTATTCCACCATGGGCTTCCTGGTGCGTAAGGGGAACCCGAAGAATATTCATGACTGGAATGACCTTGTGCGTTCTGATGTGAAACTGATTTTCCCGAACCCAAAAACCTCCGGTAACGCGCGCTATACCTATCTGGCGGCGTGGGGTGCTGCGGATAAAGCTGACGGTGGCGATAAAGCCAAAACTGAACAGTTCATGACCCAGTTTCTGAAAAACGTCGAAGTGTTTGATACCGGCGGCCGCGGTGCTACCACCACCTTTGCAGAGCGCGGCCTGGGCGATGTGCTGATCAGCTTCGAATCAGAAGTGAACAACATTCGCAAACAGTATGAAGCGCAGGGTTTTGAAGTGGTTATCCCGAAAACCAATATCCTCGCCGAATTCCCGGTAGCCTGGGTAGATAAAAACGTGCAGGCCAACGGGACTGAAAAAGCGGCTAAAGCGTATCTGAACTGGCTGTACAGCCCGCAGGCGCAAACCATCATTACCGATTTCTACTACCGCGTGAATAACCCGCAGGTGATGGACAAACAGCAAGATAAATTCCCGCAGACTGAATTGTTCCGCGTAGAAGACAAGTTCGGCTCCTGGCCTGAAGTGATGAAGACACACTTTGTCAGCGGTGGTGAGCTGGACAAGCTGTTGGCGGCGGGGCGCAAGTAAATGTTTGCTGTTTCTTCCCGACGCGTGTTGCCCGGCTTCACCTTAAGCCTGGGCACCAGCCTACTGTTTGTCTGCCTGATATTGCTGCTGCCGCTTAGCGCGCTGGTGATGCAACTGGCGCAAATGAGCTGGGCGCAATACTGGGATGTGATTACCAACCCGCAGGTGGTGGCGGCGTATAAAGTGACGCTGCTGTCGGCGTTTGTGGCATCGATTTTTAACGGCGTGTTTGGCCTGCTGATGGCGTGGATCTTAACCCGCTATCGTTTTCCGGGTCGGACGCTGCTGGATGCGCTGATGGATCTGCCATTCGCGCTGCCTACGGCGGTGGCGGGTCTGACGCTGGCGTCGCTGTTTTCGGTCAACGGTTTCTACGGCGAGTGGCTGGCGAAGCTGGATATTAAGGTGACTTACACCTGGCTCGGTATCGCGGTGGCGATGGCGTTTACCAGTATTCCGTTTGTGGTGCGAACTGTGCAGCCGGTGCTGGAAGAGTTAGGCCCGGAATATGAAGAAGCGGCGGAAACGCTCGGTGCCACGCGCTGGCAGAGCTTTCGTAAAGTGGTGTTACCGGAGCTGTCTCCCGCGCTGGTGGCGGGGGTTGCGCTTTCGTTTACCCGCAGCCTCGGTGAGTTTGGTGCCGTTATCTTTATCGCCGGCAACATTGCATGGAAAACGGAAGTCACCTCGCTGATGATTTTTGTTCGCTTGCAGGAGTTTGACTATCCGGCTGCCAGTGCGATTGCCTCTGTGATCCTCGGGGCGTCGCTGTTGCTGCTGTTTTCAATTAACACCCTGCAAAGTCGCTTTGGTCGACGCGTGGTAGGTCACTGATGGCAGAGATTACCCAATTGAAACACTATGGCGCGCCCCGCATTAACTGGGGGAAATGGTTTCTGATCGGCATCGGTATGCTGGTGTCCGCGTTTATTTTGCTGGTGCCGATGATTTACATCTTCGTGCAGGCGTTCAGCAAGGGATTAATGCCGGTATTACAGAACCTGGCCGACCCGGACATGCTTCACGCTATCTGGTTGACGGTGCTGATTGCGCTGATTGCGGTGCCGGTGAACCTGGTGTTTGGTGTGCTGCTGGCGTGGCTGGTGACCCGTTTTAACTTCCCCGGACGCCAGCTGTTGCTGACCTTACTGGATATTCCGTTTGCCGTCTCGCCGGTGGTCGCCGGCCTGGTGTATCTGCTGTTTTACGGCTCTAACGGTCCGCTGGGTGGATGGCTGGATGAACACAATCTGCAAATTATGTTTGCCTGGCCGGGAATGGTGCTGGTCACGGTGTTCGTGACCTGTCCGTTTGTGGTGCGCGAACTGGTGCCGGTGATGTTGAGTCAGGGCAGTAACGAAGACGAAGCGGCGGTTCTGCTTGGCGCATCCGGCTGGCAGATGTTCCGCCGTGTGACGCTGCCGAATATTCGTTGGGCGTTGCTGTACGGCGTGGTGCTGACTAATGCCCGTGCGATTGGCGAATTTGGCGCGGTGTCGGTGGTTTCCGGCTCGATTCGCGGCGAAACCTTGTCTCTGCCGCTACAAATTGAATTACTGGAGCAAGACTACAACACGGTCGGCTCCTTTACCGCCGCGGCGCTGTTAACGCTGATGGCGATTATTACCCTGTTTTTGAAGAGCATGTTGCAATGGCGTCTGGAGAACCAGGAGAAACGCGCGCAGCAGGAGGAAAATCATGAGCATTGAGATTGCCAATATTAAGAAGTCTTTTGGTCGCACCCAGGTGCTGAACGATATCTCGCTGGATATTCCTTCAGGTCAGATGGTCGCGTTGCTGGGGCCATCTGGCTCGGGCAAAACCACGCTGCTGCGCATTATTGCCGGGCTGGAACATCAGTCCAGCGGGCATATTCGCTTTCATGGTACTGACGTCAGTCGCTTACATGCGCGTGATCGTAAAGTTGGCTTCGTATTTCAGCACTACGCGCTGTTTCGCCATATGACCGTTTTCGACAACATCGCCTTTGGCCTGACGGTGTTACCGCGTCGCGAGCGTCCAAATGCGGTGACCATCAAAGCGAAAGTCACCAAATTGCTGGAGATGGTGCAGCTTGCCCATCTGGCGGATCGCTTTCCGGCGCAACTTTCCGGTGGGCAAAAACAGCGCGTGGCGCTGGCACGAGCGTTAGCGGTGGAACCGCAGATCCTGCTGCTCGATGAGCCGTTTGGCGCGCTCGATGCTCAGGTACGTAAAGAGTTGCGTCGCTGGCTGCGTCAGTTGCATGAAGAGCTGAAGTTCACCAGCGTGTTTGTTACTCACGATCAGGAAGAAGCGACAGAAGTCGCAGACCGCGTGGTGGTGATGAGCCAGGGCCATATCGAACAGGCCGATGCGCCCGATCAGGTATGGCGCGAACCGACTACCCGCTTTGTGCTGGAGTTTATGGGTGAGGTTAACCGACTGCAAGGGACGATTCGCGGTGGACAATTCCACGTCGGCGCACACCGCTGGCCGCTGGGCTATACGCCAAGCTATCAGGGACCGGTGGATCTGTTCCTGCGTCCGTGGGAAGTGGACGTCAGCCGCCGTACCAGCCTGGATTCACCGCTGCCTGTTCAGGTACTGGAAGCCAGTCCGAAAGGTCACTACACCCAATTAGTTGTGCAGCCGCTGGGGTGGTATAACGAACCGCTGACGGTAGTAATGCAGGGCGATAATCCCCCGAGTCGCGGTGAGCGCCTGTTTGTTGGGCTGCAAAATGCACGTCTGTATAACGGCGAACAGCGCATTGAAACGCGCGAAGCGGAGCTTGCTCTGGCGGAATCTGCCTGATAGGTTAATTTGCAGGTTTATCGCCCGGTGGCGCTATGCTTACCGGGCCTACCGCATATGCCGTGATTTTGTAGGCCGGGTAAGCGCAGCGCCACCCGGCTTTTTATTGGACAGCACTCATGAACACATTAGAACAAACGATTGGCAATACGCCTCTGGTGAAATTACAACGTCTGACGCCGGATAACGGCAGTGAAATTTGGGTCAAGCTGGAAGGCAATAATCCTGCGGGTTCGGTGAAAGACCGCGCCGCGCTGTCGATGATCGTCGAAGCGGAAAAGCGTGGAGAAATTCAGCCGGGTGATGTGCTGATCGAGGCAACCAGCGGCAACACCGGGATTGCGCTGGCGATGATCGCCGCGCTGAAAGGCTATCGCATGAAGCTGTTAATGCCGGACAACATGAGTCAGGAACGCCGTGCGGCGATGCGTGCCTACGGGGCTGAACTGGTTCTGGTGACCAAAGAGCAGGGGATGGAAGGAGCGCGTGATTTAGCTCTGGAAATGGCGCAACGCGGCGAAGGAAAACTTCTGGACCAGTTCAACAACCCGGATAACCCATACGCGCATTACACCACAACCGGCCCGGAAATCTGGCAGCAGACGTCAGGCCGCGTTACCCATTTCGTTTCCAGTATGGGAACAACAGGCACCATTACCGGCGTGTCGCGTTTTCTGCGTGAACAGGAAAAATCGGTCACAATCGTGGGTCTGCAGCCGGAAGAGGGCAGCAGTATTCCGGGAATTCGCCGCTGGCCAGCGGAGTATATGCCAGGCATTTTTAACGCCTCGCTGGTGGATGAAGTGCTGGATATTCATCAGAACGATGCGGAAAACACTATGCGTGAGCTGGCCGTTCGTGAAGGCATTTTCTGCGGTGTCAGCTCTGGCGGCGCGGTGGCGGGGGCGTTACGCGTGGCACGTGCTACACCTGGAGCCGTGGTGGTGGCGATCATCTGCGATCGCGGCGATCGCTACCTTTCGACCGGCGTTTTTGGCGAGGAGCACTTTAACCAGGGCGCAGGGATCTAATTTGTTTGCCTGATAAGCGTAGCGCCATCAGGCAAACATACGACACGATCACCGGATAAGACGTTACGTGTTTTATCCGGCCTTCAATGATGAATCGTTACGGTTCTCTACCAGTTTATCCAGGAACTGCCACAGTTTTTCATTCATCTGCTGGTAATCCCATTCGCGCATTTCAGCGACAGAGCGGATAAAACGTTTTCCTTTGGCCTCTGCTAACTCTTGTTCTGAATGCTGAATCAGCCCCTCGATTGCTTCGGCGGTAAATTCCATATGACACTGAAAACCATAAACGAAATTACCGTATTGTACGATTTGTCGCGGGCAGCCCTCGCTGGCGGCAAGAATTGTCGCCTGATCGGTTAATCCCGGCATATCGTTGTGCCAGTGACCGACGGTAAGCGGTGAACCAAAATGGCTGAACAACGGATGCTGTTGGCCTGCTTCGGTCAGAGCGATCGGGTAGTGGCCAATCTCTTTTTCCGGGCTCTGGCATACTTTCGCACCCAGCGCTTCACCGATTAACTGCGACCCCAAACAGATCCCCACCACAATTTTGCGTGCTGAAATCGCCTGATTGATCAGGTGCTGTTCAGCCTGAGAGTCAAAATACGGGCACTCTGCCAGCGTGGTGCGTGGAGACTGCGGACCGCCAAAGACGACCAGCATATCGAAGCCATCGGCATTGGCGGGAACCGATTCTCCGGCGTAAACCTGTGACCAACTGATGGTATAGCCACGTTGTTCTGCCCACGGCAGATACGCGCCAGCAGATTCAAAAGACTCATGAATAACAAAATGAACTCGCACTTTTTCTCTCCTGTTAGCGCTTTTGCGCCTGATGAATATCAGCCGCCAGCTTATAAATATCGCTGTCGTTTAAGGTCGACAGCGTAATGCGCAGACCGTGCGATGGTGTATTCACACCAAACACCTCACCTTCGCGTACCAGCCAACCGGATTTTGCCAGGGCAAAAGCAAGTGATTGACTGTGGTGCGACAGAGGCAGCCACAGATTCAGACCATCAGCGACGGGCAGATCAATGCCATATCCTCTGAGAGCGGTGGTCAGTTTTTGCTGCTGTGTTGCGTAAAACTGCTGAGTCTGCACCAGCTTATGTTGATATTCTTCGTCGCTCAGGCAGGCGCAGGCTAAATCCTGAAGCAGATGGCTGACCCACTGACTGCCGGAGTTGAGTCGCAACCGCAGTTTTGCTGAAGTAACCGGATCGCTGGCAACGATGGCAAGGCGTAAGTCCGGGCCTAATGTTTTAGACATCGAACGGATGACGGCCCAGTGGGTGGTTTCTTTTGCTATCACCGGATACCAGCGGCAAGCGGACAGCAGCGCAAAGTGGTCGTCGACAATAACCAGCGTTTGCGGATAACGGGCCAGGATTTCCTGCAATTGCGCCGCGCGGGATGCGCTCAGGCTGCATCCCGTCGGGTTATGGGCGCGCGGCGTCATAATCACCGCCCGCGCACCTTTTTGTAGCGCAATTTCCAGCATCTCTGGCTGCATGCCTTCGTGGTCAACGTTGACAGGATTTGCTGAGAATCCGGCATACCGCAGCATATTGATGCTGCTCAAAAAGCACGGATCTTCTACGACAACGCTATCGCCAGGCAGTAAATGGGCGCATAGCAGACGTTCAATGGCGTCAATAGCGCCGCTGGTGATATCGATTTCTCCCTTGCCTGGCATTGCGTCCTGCATCCATTGCGCGGCCCACGCTTTAAGACCGGGTGATACGGCGGCATCGCCGTATAAACGCGGATTCTTATTTATTTGCACGAAATAACGGCTGAGGTCTGGAAGACGCGAAGGCGCTGGATTACCGCCGGAAAGATCGACGAGCGCGGTATCCGGATTGCCACCTTCCAGCGCAACGGGGGCAGATATTTCTTTGATCACTGTGCCATTGCGTCCGAGGCTCTGCGCCAGTCCGGAGGTGACAAGGCGTTTATAAGCCGCCGCGACAGTATTACGGTTAACGTTCAATGCTGTTGCTAGTTCACGCACCGGCGGCAACGTTTCTCCTGCTGCCAACGTGCCTGTAGCGACATGTTGACGAATACTGTCAAAAATTTCGTTAGCGGTTTTTCCGTCGATCATTATTGACCTATGACAAAATGAATTTTAGCATATGACGATAATAGTGAGGCGATAGCCCGCTGTCCAGCGAGAGGAGAGATTTATGGAGCAGGGGAGTGATATTCAGTCAGTGCTCTTCGACGACAAGCATCGGGCGTTACAAACCGATATCGTCGCCGTCCAGTCACAGGTGGTGTATGGCAGCGTAGGCAACAGTATCGCCGTCCCAGCCATCAAAGCGCAGGGATTACGCGTCACTGCGATCCCAACGGTACTGTTCAGCAATACACCGCATTATGAGACCTTTTATGGTGGTGTTATCCCGGCCGACTGGTTTAGCGGCTATCTTCGCGCCTTAAATGAACGCGATGCGTTACGTGAGTTAAAAGCGGTGACCACGGGGTATATGGGCAGTGCGGAACAAATCGCTCTGCTGGCACAGTGGCTGGAGACCGTTCGGGCTACCCACCCGGATCTGTGTATTCTGGTCGATCCGGTGATTGGCGATACGGACAGCGGCATGTACGTAAAGGCCGAAATACCGCAGGCGTATCGCAAGCATCTGCTACCGCTGGCACAGGGACTGACGCCAAACGTGTTTGAGCTGCAGATATTGAGCGGTAAACCTTGTCGCACGCTGGATGAAGCGATATCGGCAGCCAAATCGCTGCTCACCGATACGCTGAAATGGGTGGTAATCACCAGCGCACCGGGAGAAACCGAGGCGGTCATTCAGGTTGCCGTCGTGACAGCTGAAACGGTTGAGGTGCTAGCCCATCCGCGGGTGAAAACAGACCTGAAGGGGACCGGCGATCTGTTCTGCGCTGAACTGGTGAGCGGTATCGTGTTGGGAAAACCACTTACTGCTGCCACGCACGATGCTGCACAGCGCGTGCTGGAAGTGATGACGTGGACCAACCAGTGCGGTTGTGATGAGTTAATTCTGCCACCGGCAGGGGAGGCGCGATGAAGAGTTACCGGCTGGTGGTTCGCCAGAATGGGCGTATGGTTGGACATTTTGACACCAGCGGGACAACGGCGCTGGAAGATATCTGCGTGGCGCGAGCCATGTTTGGTATTGCAGGTGGTTACGACTGTGAGTTGTTGGTGGCGGATTCGGAACGGCGGATGCTGGAGAGCGGGCCGGAGGGCATGAAAATCCTGATGCGTGAGGCGTATTATCGACCGATGACCGCGCACATTTAATGGCGGATGGCGCTACGCTTATCCGGCCTACGATACGAGATTCTTTGTAGGCCGGATAAGCGTAGCGCCATCCGGCAAGGTATTGCCTGATTGCCGGATGGCGGCGTAAACGCCTTATCCGGCCTACGCAAGAATTACTTCTTGATGCGGATAACCGGGGTTTCACCCACGGTCACGCTACCGGACAGTTTGATCAGTTCTTTGATTTCGTCCATGTTGGAGATAACAACCGGAGTCAGGGTAGACTTGGCTTTTTCTTCCAGCAGCGGCAGATCGAATTCAATAACCGGGTCGCCCACTTTCACGCGCTGACCTTCTTCAGCGATACGCTTAAAGCCTTCGCCTTTTAGTTCAACGGTATCAATACCGAAGTGAACAAACAGCTCAATGCCGCTGTCGGATTCGATAGAGAAAGCGTGGTTGGTTTCAAAGATTTTGCCGATGGTGCCATCTACAGGGGCAACCATTTTGTTACCGGTTGGTTTGATAGCAATGCCATCACCAACGATCTTTTCAGCAAAAACTACATCCGGCACGTCTTCGATGTTGACGATCTCGCCAGAGAGCGGAGCAACAATCTCAATAGTTCCGGTGTCTTTCTTATCATCAGAAACCAGAGATTTCAGTTTATCGAACAAACCCATGATCTTCTCCTAAGCAGTAAATTGGGCCGCATCTCGTGGATTAGCAGATTGTTTTTTCTTCAATGAACTTGTTAACCAGCGTCATTAACTCGTCCGTTGTCGGTTGAGCAAGAGCCTGCTCTGCTAACACCTTCGCATCTTCGAAGTTCGTGTTACGGATAATCTTCTTAATGCGCGGGATAGAAATGGCGCTCATAGAGAATTCGTCCAGACCCATCCCCAGCAACAGAAGTGTAGCACGTTCGTCGCCTGCAAGCTCACCACACATGCCAGTCCATTTGCCTTCAGCATGAGAAGCATCAATAACTTGCTTGATCAGCGTCAGCACAGATGGCGACATTGGTTGGTAAAGGTGTGAAATCATATCATTACCACGGTCAACTGCCAGGGTGTACTGCGTTAAATCATTGGTGCCGATACTAAAGAAATCAACTTCTTTGGCTAAGTGACGCGCAATTGTTGCCGCAGCCGGTGTTTCCACCATCACGCCAATCTCAATGCTTTCGTCAAATGCTTTACCTTCGTCGCGCAGTTCCTGTTTGTAGATTTCGATCTCTTTGCGCAGTGCGCGCACTTCTTCAACAGAGATGATCATTGGGAACATGATGCGCAGTTTGCCGAAAGCAGAGGCACGCAGGATAGCGCGAACCTGGTCACGCAGGATCTCTTTACGATCCATGGCGATACGTACGGCACGCCAGCCCAGGAACGGGTTCTCTTCTTTCGGGAAGTTCATGTACGGCAGCTCTTTATCGCCGCCGATGTCCATGGTACGGACGATGACCGCCTGAGAGCCACAGGCTTCAGCCACGGCTTTATACGCAGCAAACTGTTCTTCTTCAGTCGGCAGCGATTCACGGTCCATGAACAGGAATTCGGTGCGATACAGACCTACGCCTTCAGCGCCATTACGCTCAGCGCCTTCAACGTCACGAACGGTACCGATGTTGGCACACACTTCAACCTGGTGACCGTCCAGCGTGATAGCCGGCAGATCTTTCAGCTTAGCGAGTTCCGCTTTCTCGGTAGCAACCTGCTCCTGAACGGCACGCAGTTGTTCGATAACGTCGTTAGTTGGGTTGACGTAAACCTGATTGTTTACGGCATCCAGAATCAGATAGTCGTCGTTTTTCACCTGAGAGGTGACGCTACCGGTACCGACGATGGCAGGCAGTTCCAAAGAACGCGCCATAATTGAGGTATGAGAGGTACGTCCACCTGCGTCAGTAATGAAACCCAGCACCTTTTCGAGGTTCAGCTGTGCGGTTTCTGACGGGGTCAAGTCAGCGGCAACCAGGATAACTTCTTCCTGGATAGCGCTCAGGTCGATAATTGCCAGACCCAGGATGTTACGCAGCAGGCGTTTACCGATGTCACGTACGTCAGCCGCACGTTCTTTCAGGTATTCATCATCCAGCTCTTCCAGGGCTGTGGCCTGACCTTCGATAATCTCATGTGCAGCTGCGTCAGCCGTCATGTGCTTATCTTTAATCAGGGCTATGATTTCCTGCTCCAGCTCCTCATCTTCGAGCAGCATGATATGCCCTTCAAAGATGGCTTCTTTTTCTTCACCGAATGTTTCACCAGCTTTGGTTTTGATCGCTTCCAGTTGCGCAGATGCCTTGGCACGACCGCTCAGAAAACGTTCAACTTCCTGATCAACCTTGTCGGCAGAAATTTTTTTCCGGTCAATGACGATTTCGTCTTCTTTCAGCAGCAGTGCCTTGCCGAAAGCGATACCCGGGGATGCTAAAATGCCTGAAATCATAACCCTACCTTACTTGTGACTGATATTTAAAAGAACTCGTTGAACTTACTCGAGTTCAGCCATCAGTTTAACCAGATGCTCAACTGCTTTCTGCTCGTCTTCGCCTTCTGCGGAAAGGGTAACAACGGTGCCCTGAGTCAGGCCCAGAGTCTGCAGCTTAAACAGGCTTTTTGCGCTAGCGCTTTTGCCGTTGGAAGTCACAGTGATTTCAGATGTAAAGCCTTTTGCTTCTTTAACAAATTGAGCAGCAGGGCGAGTATGCAGACCGTTCGGAGCGGTAATGGTAACTTCTTGCTGGAACATTATATTTCCCCAACTTATAGGTTTAGTGTTGTGGAACTAAAGTCTAGCCTGGCGGTTCAACTTTAGCCTGTATTGTTAGCGCCGACGTAAACAGGACGCGACACAAAAGGAGTTCGGTGCAATCCGTTGCTGGCAACTTCTTGCCGCTGACGTTTCGTTCGTCATTAAACATTATGCCGCGAAAGGAAGAGTTGAACCAAATCATAAAATCGATTCAGCTAGCGCTTTTCCTGTAACGATTAATTTCGCGCATCAAAATAATTAGTTTGGTTAAATACCAGTTCCGACGGGTTGAATCAATGCCAGGTGGATTGAAACTTTGAAGCAGGCCACAAAAAAGCACCCAAAAGGGTGCTTTTTTACGCGTTTTTAACATGCTGGCATTACTGTTGCAGTTCTTTCTCAGTGAAGAGATCGGCAAACAGTGCTGTGCTCAGATAACGCTCACCCGATGACGGTAGAATAACCACTATATTCTTATTGGTAAAGGATTCATCTTCCTGGAGCTTAAGCGCGGCAGCAACCGCAGCACCTGAAGAGATACCTGCCAGAATACCTTCTTCTTCCATCAGGCGGCGCGCCGTGGAAATCGCTTCATCATTGGTGATGGCAACCACTTTATCGATAAGCTTCAGGTCAAGGTTACCAGGAATGAAGCCTGCGCCAATGCCCTGAATTTTGTGCGGACCCGGTTTCAGCTCTTCGCCCGCCAGCGCCTGGGCTATAACCGGAGAATCTGTCGGCTCAACGGCAACGGTGATGAGGTCCGTTTTGCCCTTGGTTCCTTTAATGTAGCGGGTCACCCCGGTCAGCGTACCGCCGGTACCTACGCCTGAGATAAACACATCAACCTGACCATCGGTATCTTCCCAGATTTCCGGGCCGGTGGTTTTCTCGTGGATTTCCGGGTTAGCCGGGTTGCTGAACTGCTGCAGCAGCAGGAATTTTTCTGGGTCGCTGGCAACAATCTCTTCTGCCTTTTGAATCGCGCCCTTCATGCCTTTCGCGCCTTCGGTCAGCACCAGGTTTGCACCCAATGCCTTCAGCAACTTGCGACGCTCAATGCTCATAGTTTCAGGCATCGTCAGGGTGAGTTTGTAACCACGGGCGGCAGCAACGTAGGCCAGCGCGATCCCGGTGTTACCGCTGGTCGGTTCGACCAACTCAACGCCCGGCTTCAGTACACCACGTTTTTCGGCATCCCAAATCATATTGGCACCGATACGGCATTTGACGCTGAAGCTCGGGTTACGTGACTCCACCTTCGCCAGAATGCGTCCGTTACCGATACGGTTCAGTCGAACCAGCGGCGTATGACCGATAGTCAGCGAGTTGTCTTCAAAAATCTTACTCATGGCCTGTCCTTAACTGTATGAAATTGGGATACCGCTTCAGCATACCTGTTGAGAAAGTATGGGGAAGTAAGGATTTAGCATATCTATATTCAGAAAGGAAATATTCGACGTCAGTATGGAATAAGGGACGGCATAAGCCCCCCCTGTTTTACACATTTTTGCATTACTTCCATAACGCGTGTTTAGCACGGTAGCAGTCTACCCACATCGCCGTGGCACCACAAACCGCGACTGGCATGATGAACAGATTGAGCACCGGGATCATCGTAAACAGACTGGTTAGCGCACCGAACTGCATGTTGGTGACTTTGCGTGTGCGCAGGGCGATACGCATCTCTTTAAAGGGCACTTTGTGGTTGTCGAACGGATAATCACAATATTGAATAGCCAGCATCCACGCGCTGAACAGGAACCACAGTACAGGTGCGACGGTCTGCCCCACGCCGGGGATAAAATAGAGGAGCAGTAACACAAAGGCGCGCGGAAGATACCACGCCAGCTTTTGCCATTCGCGCTTCATAATACGCGGCACGTCTTTCATGATGCCAAGAACGCCAGTGTCAGGCGGCGTCGCGCCTGTCAGGCGGGCTTCGAGTTGTTCTGCCAATAAGCCGTTAAACGGTGCGGCAATCCAGTTGGCGATGGTAGAGAACAGGTAGCCAAACACCAGTAGCACGGAGATCGTGACAATCGGCCAGAGCAAATAGCTAAGCCACTGTAGCCAGTTCGGGACGTGGCTCATCAGCGCGGGGATCCAACTGTCCAGTTGCGTAAACAGCCACCAGAATGCGCCGCCCATCAGCAGAATATTCACCAGTAAAGGCAGGATAACAAAGCGACGAATTCCCGGTTGAGTGATGAGTTTCCATCCCTGAGAAAAGTAGTAAAAACCGCTGCGAGGTACAACTGCAGATGATGAAACCATGGTCAGGACATACTCCTTGTTATATAAGCTCTGGTAAACTTTGCGTATCTTACCGGGTTGTTGAGCGTTAAGCTGTTCGGAAATGTTCGAAAAAACAGCAAAAAGCACAATTTTGTTCATCTTTATGCTGTGAAAGCCAAGAGTACACTTGCACTTGGCGTAATCGACAAATACTCTTAGTGAGTAAATGTTTGCCGTGGTGGCAAGGTGTTAGAACAACAGAGAATATAATGATGCAGGATTTGCGTCTGATATTAATCATTGTTGGCGCGATCGCCATAATCGCTTTACTGGTACATGGTTTTTGGACTAGCCGTAAAGAGCGGTCTTCTATATTCCGCGATCGCCCACTGAAACGCATGAAGTCTAAACGTGATGACGAGGACTCCTACGACGACAACGTCGAGGAAGACGAAGGCGTGGGCGAAGTCCGCGTGCATCGTGTGAATCATGCTCCCGGTAACGTGCAGGAACATGGTGTTCCTCCTCAGTCGCCGCAACACCAGTACCAGCCGCCTTATGCGTCTGCTCAGCCGCGTCAACACGCGCAGCAGCCTGCACAAGCGCCGGTACCGCCGCAGCATGTTCAGCAGCCGCAGCAGCCCGTACAACCGCAGCAGCCAGTGCAACATCAGCCTGTTCAGCAGCAACCTGCGCAGCAGCCGATGCAACATCAGCCCGTCGCCCCGCAGGTTCAGCAGCCCGTGCAGCAAGCACCGCAATCTGCGCCACAGACCTTCCAGCCCGCAGAGCCTGCCGTTGAACATCAACCGCAGCCTGAACCGGTTGTTGAAGAAGCGCCCGTTGCTGAAAAACCGCAGCGTAAAGAAGCGGTCATCATTATGAACGTTGCGGCGCATCATGGCAGCGAGCTCAACGGTGAAGTGTTGCTCAACAGCATTCAGCAGGCTGGTTTTAAATTTGGCGATATGAACATTTTCCATCGTCATCTCAGCCCGGATGGTAGTGGCCCGTCGCTGTTCAGTCTTGCCAATATGGTTAACCCAGGGACGTTTGACCCTGAGATGACCGGCGATTTCAGCACGCCGGGCGTCACTATCTTTATGCAGGTTCCGTCCTATGGCGACGAGTTGCAAAACTTCAAGCTGATGCTGCAGTCCGCACAGCACATTGCCGATGAAGTGGGCGGTGTGGTGCTCGACGATCAACGTCGTATGATGACGCCGCAGAAACTGCGCGAGTATCAGGACCGCATCCGCGAAGTTAAAGAATCTCACGCCTGATTTTCCTCTGGCGTGACCTCTCCTTTCTGAACCCCCGCCTGTCGGGGGTTTTTTATCATTGATGGTGTGATATGCAATCTATAGAACAACAACTGAATGAACTGCGAGCGACGCTTCGCCATCATGAATATCTGTATCATGTTTTAGATGCCCCGGAACTGCCGGACGCGGAGTATGACCGCCTGATGCGTGAACTGCGTGAACTGGAAGTGCAGCATCCTGAACTTGTCACGCCCGATTCACCCACCCAGCGCGTAGGTGCCGAGCCGCTGGCGGCGTTCAGCCAGATTCGCCATGAAGTGCCGATGCTGTCGTTGGACAACGTTTTTGACGAAGAGAGCTTCCTTGCTTTTAACAAGCGCGTTCAGGACAGACTGAAGAGCACGGATAAACTGACCTGGTGCTGCGAGCTTAAGCTGGACGGCCTGGCGGTCAGTATCCTGTATGAAAACGGTATGTTCGTCAGCGCCGCGACGCGCGGTGACGGCACCACCGGCGAAGACATCACTTCGAACGTCCGCACTATTCGTGCCATTCCGCTGAAGCTGCGCGGAGATAATATTCCGGCTCGCCTGGAAGTGCGCGGCGAAGTGTTTATGCCACAGGCCGGGTTTGAAAAAATCAACGAAGAAGCACGCCGCACTGGCAACAAAGTGTTTGCTAACCCGCGTAACGCGGCGGCCGGGTCACTGCGTCAGCTCGATCCACGTATTACAGCGAAGCGACCGCTTACTTTCTTCTGCTATGGCGTCGGCGTACTGGAAGGCGGCGAGTTGCCTGATACCCATCTGGGTCGCCTGCTGCAATTTAAAGCGTGGGGGCTGCCGGTGAGCGACAGAGTGGCGCTTTGCGACTCTCCGGAGGAAGTACTTGCTTACTATCATAAGGTTGAAGAAGACCGACCGACGCTGGGATTCGATATTGACGGCGTGGTTGTCAAAGTCAACTCCATGG
Organism: Citrobacter sp. C6_1; assembly: GCF_014596835.2. Taxonomy (NCBI): domain Bacteria; kingdom Pseudomonadati; phylum Pseudomonadota; class Gammaproteobacteria; order Enterobacterales; family Enterobacteriaceae; genus Citrobacter; species Citrobacter sp. C6_1. The sequence goes on from NZ_CP115031.1 coordinate 1,385,407, forward strand.
CGCTGCAGGAGCAACTGGGCTTTGTTGCCCGCGCACCGCGCTGGGCGGTAGCCTTTAAGTTCCCGGCGCAGGAACAGATGACTTTTGTTCGTGACGTTGAGTTTCAGGTCGGTCGTACCGGCGCGATTACGCCCGTCGCCCGCCTTGAGCCGGTGCAGGTGGCTGGCGTGCTTGTTAGTAACGCAACGCTGCATAACGCTGACGAAATCGAGCGGCTGGGTTTGCGGATTGGCGACAAAGTCGTTATTCGCCGTGCGGGTGATGTCATCCCGCAGGTGGTGAACGTTGTACTTTCCGAACGCCCGGAAGATACGTGTGAAATCGAGTTCCCCACTCATTGTCCGGTGTGTAACTCTGACGTTGAACGCGTGGAAGGCGAAGCCGTTACTCGCTGCACTGGCGGTTTAATCTGTGGTGCGCAGCGTAAAGAGTCGCTCAAACACTTCGTTTCCCGTCGTGCGCTGGACGTTGACGGGATGGGCGACAAAATTATCGATCAACTGGTCGAGAAAGAGTACGTGCACACACCAGCGGATCTGTTCACGTTGACTGCAGGTAAGCTGACCGGCCTTGATCGAATGGGGCCGAAGTCGGCGCAAAACGTAGTGAATGCGCTAGAAAAAGCGAAAGAGACCACGTTTGCCCGTTTCCTCTACGCGCTGGGTATTCGTGAAGTCGGCGAAGCGACGGCTGCAGGTCTGGCTGCATACTTCGGTACGCTGGATGCGCTGGAAGCGGCTTCCATTGAAGAGCTGCAAAAAGTACCGGATGTGGGCATTGTAGTGGCCACTCACGTGTTTAACTTCTTTGCCGAAGAGAGCAACCGCGAGGTGATCGTTCAGTTACTGGCGCAGGGTATTCACTGGCCAGCGCCGGTGGTTATCAACGCTGAAGAAATCGACAGCCCGTTTGCCGGTAAAACGATTGTGCTGACCGGTAGCCTGAGTCTGATGTCGCGCGATGATGCCAAAGCGCGTCTGATCGAGCTGGGTGCGAAAGTGGCGGGGAGCGTGTCGAAGAAAACCGATCTGGTGATTGCGGGGGAAGCGGCGGGCTCTAAACTGGCAAAAGCGCAGGAGTTGGGCATTGCCGTGATCGACGAAGCTGAAATGATCCGCTTGCTGGGTGCTTGAGATGGAAAAAGAGCAGCTGGTTGAAATCGCCAATACCGTGATGCCTTTTGGAAAATATAAGGGGCGTCGGCTGATTGACGTGCCGGAAGAGTATCTGCTGTGGTTTGCCCGTAAAGATGAATTTCCACCGGGCAAACTGGGTGAGCTAATGCAAATCACGCTGCTGATTAAAACCGAGGGGCTGACACAGTTGGTACAGCCCCTGAAACGCCCGCTTTAAGCCTTCGCGGCGCGGGTATTCTGCTGCGCCGCCTGTAATGCGTCCGTCTGGCGCTTATAACGACGCGCCAGAACCGCACAGACCATCAGCTGAATTTGATGGAAGATCATCAACGGCAGCACCATCATACCAATCACCGAAGTCGGGAACAGAATATTGGCCATGGGGATCCCGTTCGCCAGGCTCTTTTTCGACCCACAGAAGACAATGGTAATTTCATCGGCTGTGTTGAAGCCGCATTTGCGCGCAACAAAGACGTTGATACCAATTACGATGGCCAGTAATACAAGGCTCACAATCACAATAAACAGCAGTGAACCGACCCCAACTTTGTGCCAGATCCCGTTCACGACCGCCTCACTGAAAGCGGAGTAAACCACCAGCAGAATGGATGACTGGTCCGTTTTGGCGATCCATTTTTTATGGCGCGATACCCAGTCGCCAATCCATGGACGTGAAAGATGCCCGAGTACGAACGGCAGCAGCAGTTGCAGCATGATTTTCCCTACCTGCTCCAGGCTGCCCTCTGCACCATGCATATTCATCACCAGTCCGACCAACAGCGGCGAGAGGAAAATACCCAACAGGCTGGAGGCCGAAGCGGAGCACACGGCGGCGGCAACGTTACCGCCCGCCAGTGACGTAAAGGCAATTGCCGATTGCACCGTGGCAGGCAAAATGCACAGGTACAAGAAACCCGTGTAGAGCATCGGATCAACGTTGACCGGTGCCCACCAGGCAAACAGGACGCCCAGCACGGGGAAGACCACAAAGGTGCTGCACATGACCCACAGATGTAAACGCCAGTGGCTACCGCCGGCAATAATTGCCTCACGCGAGAGCTTTGCGCCGTGCATAAAAAAGAGCAGCGCAATAGCGGCGGTGGTTAGTCCTTCAAAGAAAGGAACAAAGCCGCCCTCGGCCGGGAAAAATGACGCCAGCAAAACGACGGTAATCAGCGTAATCGTGAACGGATCAAGGATACGAAAAAGTTTCATAAAAGCTCCTGAAATTCGGTACTCACATTTTGCGTTTTTCCATTTGAGAAATAAAATTGATTTATTGCATCTATATATGAATCGAATCGATGAATTATTCTTTGCGCCAATTACGCATCTTTGTCACCGTCGCTCAGGCCAAAAGTTTTAGCCGGGCGGGGGATATCATCGGCTTAAGCCAGTCGGCGGTTAGTCATAGTGTAAAAGAGCTGGAAGGGCAGACGGGGGTCCGGTTACTGGATCGTACAACGCGCGAGGTGGTACTGACGGAAGCCGGACAGCAACTGGCGGCACGGCTGGAACGCATTCTGGATGAACTGCACGGTACGCTGCGTGAAGCCGGTCAGGTTGGTACGCAGTTAACCGGTACGGTGCGTGTGGCTGCCAGCCAGACGATTTCCGCGCATCTCATTCCGCAGTGTATTGCGCAGAGCAACCAGCTTTATCCGGCAATCGATTTTGTCCTGCACGACAGGCCACAACAATGGGTACTGGAGAGTATTCGTCAGGGAGAGGTGGATTTTGGCATTGTGATTGACCCGGGAGCCGTGACCGATCTGCAGTGTGAAGCGGTGCTATCGGAGCCGTTTTTGTTGTTGTGTCGTCAGGATCACCCGCTCGCTCATCGGGAATGGATTAACTGGCAGGATCTGCAGCATGAGCGCCTGGTTTTGCAGGATTATGCCTCCGGTAGCCGACCGCTGATCGATGCAGCGTTGGCCCATTTTTCCATTGATGCCAATATTGTTCAGGAGATTGGTCATCCCGCCACGCTGTTCCCGATGGTTGAAGCGGGGATTGGCATCAGCGTGTTACCCGCACTGGCGCTCCCCTTACCGCAGGGTAGCCACTTGCAGGTTAAGCGCCTGACGCCGGTTGTGGAACGACAACTGATGCTGGCTCGACGTAAGAACCGCTCTTTATCAACCGCTGCTCAGGCGCTGTGGGACGTGGTGCGCATGCAGGCCAGTGAATTAACCGCTGGTCGTGCCCGCGATCCGTTGTATCAAATCTAACTATCTGGCTGATGTAATGCGTTAAAACAGGTATTTGATGGAGTAAATAATACCGTCCTGCAAGAAGGATTCCCCCAGTTTATTATCGGCGTAGCGGTATTGAATGCCGGCGGTCAGATGCGGGGTGGCGTTCCACCAGAATGCGACCGCGCCATTAATGCCGTCTTTACCACCATTACCTGCGGCGTAGGTTGCATCGCGATCAAATTCGTACTCATTCCAGTTCGTCACACTGAATTTCTCACTGCCCAGCAAGAAGCTATATCCAGCCACCCAACCCATCACATAACCGTTATCCCCTGTGTAATAGGTCTGGTCGGTATAGCGCTTGGCAAAGAAGGGTTTAAACCAGTAGCCGTTACCTGTGAAGTTATAGCCCAAACCATAGAGAAACATATCATCATGAAAGTTAGCGCGATTCGGTGAGCCGTAAGTTCCGTAGGCATGGAGATAGAGGTTTAGCCCCGTATCCCCCAGATAGATACGGTTGGTATTTTTGAAGGTGTAGCGTTGTTCGCTACCGGGTTTTGCGTGACGAGCATTGTAGAAATTCTCCCAGTCGAAGAATCCGTACATTTCCCCCCAGCTAAAGTTTGCACCGCCTTCAAGTTCCAGATAACCAAAATCATCTTTGTGTGATTTTTTACTGGTTTTTTCTGTAGTCTCTGAGGTCCAGTCGAGGTAATGCAGGCCAATATCGGCGAATCCGCCTTTAAATTCCGCATGGGATAGTGCGGGAATAATGAGTAAAGAAGAGAGTGCCAGAGTGAGAAGCTGTTTTTTCATCGCATATTTTCCTATGCCGATTTTTATTAATGGTTTAACGAACAAGTGAGTAATTTATAAGAATAAAATCGGCATATTGTTAATGCGGAAAACAAACAACCACCAATACTGTTTTGTCCGGGTATTAATACAGGATGGATCTAAATCCACCGATATCGAATGACTATTGATAAGGTACGAAAAGTGTATTGGTCAGCATGGTGTGAACGTCGTTATAAAAAGGAGTCAAATTTAACCTGATAGAAAAAGGATATTTATGCCTCACGCTCTCTTTTCTCATAATCCTGAGTATTGTGTTGATATTATTCGCGCGTACAAACCGGGTTTTACCCCTCGGGTGGCGTTTATTTTAGGTTCCGGGCTTGGTGCGCTGGCGGAGCAAATTGAGAATGCGGTCGCCATTTCCTATGAAAAACTACCTGGCTTTCCTGTCAGCACCGTCCACGGACACGCAGGAGAGCTGGTGCTCGGTCATCTGGCCGGTGTGCCTGTTGCCTGCATGAAAGGTCGTGGTCATTTCTATGAAGGCCGGGGTATGACCATCATGACCGACGCGATTCGTACTTTAAAATTGCTGGGTTGTGGAGTGCTGTTCTGCACCAATGCGGCGGGGTCTTTGCGTCCAGAAGTCGGTCCGGGGAGTCTGGTGGCGTTACACGATCATATCAACACCATGCCAGGTACGCCGATGGTAGGTGCGAATGATGATCGTTTTGGCGAGCGATTCTTTTCGCTGGCGAATGCCTATGATGCTGACTATCGTGCAATCCTGCAAACCGTTGCCGCAGAAGAAGGTTTCCCGCTGAGCGAAGGCGTATTTGTCTCTTATCCGGGGCCAAATTTTGAAACGGCGGCAGAAATTCGCATGATGCAGATTATTGGTGGCGACGTGGTAGGGATGTCCGTTGTGCCGGAAGTGATAACTGCTCGTCATTGCGGTCTTAAAGTCGTTGCCGTATCCGCGATTACCAACCTGGCGGAAGGACTGGGCGATGTAAAACTCTCCCATGCGCAAACGCTGGCTGCGGCGGAACTTTCGCGACAGAACTTTATCAATCTTATTTGCGGCTTTCTGCGCAAAATTGCCTGATAAAAACAACATAAAAGACCTCGGAGATGAGGTCTATTGATGCGATAAGGAAACGATGATGAGCATCACTTCTCGCTTAAAGGTAATGTCCTTTTTGCAATATTTTATCTGGGGAAGTTGGCTGACGACCCTCGGATCTTACATGATTAATACCCTGAGTTTTACCGGTGCAGACGTTGGTATGGTGTATAGCTCCAAAGGTATCGCGGCGATTATTATGCCCGGTATTATGGGGATTATTGCTGATAAATGGCTCAGAGCGGAGCGCGCTTATATGCTCTGCCATTTGGTTTGTGCTGGCGTACTTTTCTACTCCGCCTCGGTCACCGACGCCGATATGATGTTTTGGGTGATGCTTATCAATGCGATGGCCTTTATGCCAACCATTGCCTTATCCAATAGCGTCTCTTACTCCTGCCTCGCGCAGGCGGGTCTTGACCCGGTGACTCGTTTTCCCCCCATCCGCGTGTTTGGCACGATAGGCTTTATCATTGCTATGTGGTCGGTCAGTCTGCTGCATCTTGAGCTGAGTAACCTGCAACTTTATATTGCCTCCGGGGCCTCGTTAGTGCTGGCGGGTTATGCGTTGACGTTACCAAAAATTCCGGTAGCAGAGAAAAAAGCCACTGCAACGCTTGCCAGTAAACTCGGGCTGGATGCGTTTGTATTATTTAAAAATCCGCGTATGGCCATTTTCTTTCTCTTTGCCATGATGCTGGGCGCGGTATTGCAAATCACCAACGTCTTTGGCAATCCGTTCTTACATGATTTTGCCCGTAACCCTGAGTTTGCCAACAGCTTTGTGGTGAAATATCCGTCTATTTTACTGTCCGTTTCGCAAATGGCTGAGGTCGGATTTATTCTTACCATCCCGTTCTTCCTGAAGCGGTTTGGTATTAAAACGGTGATGCTGATGAGCATGCTGGCATGGACGCTGCGCTTTGGTTTCTTTGCTTTTGGCGACCCGTCACCAATCGGTTTCATCCTGCTGCTTATGTCGATGATTGTCTACGGTTGTGCATTTGACTTTTTCAATATCTCGGGGTCAGTGTTTGTCGAGCAGGAAGTGGACTCCAGCATTCGCGCCAGCGCTCAGGGGCTGTTTATGACCATGGTTAATGGCGTGGGAGCCTGGGTGGGGTCGATCCTGAGCGGGATGGCGGTGGACTATTTTTCTGTCGATGGCGTCAAGGATTGGCAAACTATCTGGCTGGTATTTGCGGGGTATGCATTATTTCTCGCTGTGCTATTTTTCTTCGGGTTTAAATACAAACATGACCCGGATAAAATAGCGAATCGTGCGGTTGCACATTAAAAAGGATTAGCAGCTCTGGTTGTCAGGGCTGCTTTAAATTATAAAGGATAGTGCGTGAAAGAAATATTTTTCTCTTCGGGTGTTGGTTTTGGCATTGGGGCCATTTTTACATTATTACGATTACCTATTCCTGCTCCAAATGTATTACCGGGAATATTATCAATTGTATTTATGTATATAGGTTATCTGGTGGTGAAGTACTTTATGCCATGATAACGTGATGGATCCTTATCACCGCTGCGGAGTGCTTAACCATAGAACGTGTATATCGAACAGACCTTAAGTTGTTACGTTATTTTCTTGCCGTAGCGGAAGAACTCCATTTTGGGCGCGCTGCAGCGCGTCTGAATATGTCTCAGCCACCGCTTAGTGTTCACATTAAGGAACTGGAAAACCAACTGGGTACATTGCTTTTTATTCGCCATTCTCGCAGCGTGGCGTTAACCCATGCGGGGAAAGTTTTGATGGAGGAGTCGCGCCGTTTGCTGGCCAGTGCAAATCAAGCGCTGGCGCGGGTGGAGCAGATTGGTCGCGGTGAAGCTGGGCGCATTGAACTCGGCGTAGTCGGTACGGCGCTGTGGGGCAGAATGCGCCCTGCAATGCACCATTTTTTGAAAGCAAACCCCAATGTTGAGGTACTGTTTCGCGAGAAATCTCCAGGTATGCAGATGGCGCTGTTAGAGCGTCGGGAACTTGATGCCGGGATTTGGCGAATGGCGATTGAACCCTCCGAGGGGTTTGCCAGCCTGCGTTTGCACGAATCGTCATTTTTAGTCGCAGTGCCACAAGAGCATCACCTGGCTGCATGTCAGGCTGTGCCACTGGCGGCGCTGCGCAATGAATATTTTGTCACATTACCTTCCGTGCATTCAGATTGGGCTTTTTTACAGCGAATTTGTCAGCAGGCTGGATTTTCACCGATGATAGCACGTGAAGTGGTCGAACCGCAGACGGTGCTGGCGATGATCAGTATGGGGATTGGCATTACGCTGATGGCTGATGGTTATGCGCAAATGAACTGGCCTGGCGTGGTATTCCGGCCATTAGAGGAACGTATTCCGGCAGATTTGTATATTGTCTATGAGCAGCAGCAGGCTACACCGGCGTTGAATAGACTGGTTACAGCATTAACAACATGATTTGTATAAATCGCAGATAGCAAAAAAGCGCCGCCAGCGCCCTTTTTTGCATTGGTGGGTCGTGCAGGATGACTCGCTTTGCTCGCCCCTCGGGCCGTCGCCGTAAACGGCTCCGTTGTTTCGCTGCGCTCAACACCGAACCTGCGGCAGGTTCGAATCTTACAAATTGCAGATAGCAAAAAAGCGCCTTTAGGGCGCTTTTTTACATTGGTGGGTCGTGCAGGATTCGAACCTGCGACCAATTGATTAAAAGTCAACTGCTCTACCAACTGAGCTAACGACCCGAAGTGGTGGGTGATGACGGGATCGAACCGCCGACCCCCTCCTTGTAAGGGAGGTGCTCTCCCAGCTGAGCTAATCACCCACTTCGGTACTTCAATTTTATTGTAAGAAATCCAGCTGGCGAGAAAGTGGTGGGTGATGACGGGATCGAACCGCCGACCCCCTCCTTGTAAGGGAGGTGCTCTCCCAGCTGAGCTAATCACCCACTTCTCAATTTCTTACTCTACACGGCGGAGACTACATAAAGTAGTTGGTGGGTGATGACGGGTTCGAACCGCCGACCCCCTCCTTGTAAGGGAGGTGCTCTCCCAGCTGAGCTAATCACCCCCGCTGTGTGGAGTCGCATTATAGGGAGAGTTGAAAATGAGTCAACGCATTTTCTAAAGAAATTGTTCGTTCGTCGTAAATTTAAGCAAAACGATCGCAAAACAATCCATGCCGCATGATTTGTATACGAAAATGGCAAAGCGTGATGTTCCAGCCTGAACAACATTGAGGAATCAGACCACGGTGATAGAATACCAGCCTGATAATCTTCCCAGGATTTGCCGGTTGTCGGCATCTTTATAAACGTAAGGCCATTTCATGAAAATCAAAACTCGCTTCGCGCCAAGCCCGACAGGCTACCTGCACGTCGGCGGTGCGCGTACTGCTCTTTATTCCTGGCTTTTTGCACGCAACCATGGCGGTGAGTTTGTGCTGCGTATTGAAGACACCGATCTCGAACGCTCCACTCCGGAAGCTATTGAAGCCATTATGGATGGCATGAACTGGCTGAATCTGGAATGGGATGAAGGCCCATACTTTCAGACCAAACGTTTTGATCGCTACAATGCGGTGATTGATGAGATGCTGGAAGCGGGTACCGCGTATAAATGCTACTGCTCCAAAGAGCGTCTGGACGCGCTGCGCGAAGAGCAGATGGCCAATGGCGAGAAACCGCGTTACGACGGGCGCTGCCGTCACGGCCACGAACATCACGCTGCTGATGAACCTTGCGTGGTGCGTTTTGCCAACCCACAGGACGGTTCCGTTATTTTTGATGACCAGATCCGTGGGCCGATCGAATTCAGCAACCAGGAGCTGGACGACCTGATCATCCGCCGTACCGACGGTTCCCCGACCTACAACTTCTGTGTCGTTGTTGATGACTGGGATATGGAAATCACCCACGTTATTCGTGGTGAAGACCATATCAACAACACCCCGCGTCAGATCAACATCCTGAAAGCGTTGAACGCACCGGTCCCGGTTTATGCTCACGTATCGATGATCAACGGCGACGACGGCAAAAAACTCTCCAAACGTCACGGTGCGGTCAGCGTTATGCAGTATCGCGACGACGGCTACCTGCCGGAAGCGCTGCTGAACTATCTGGTACGTCTGGGTTGGTCCAGCGGCGATCAGGAGATCTTCACCCGTGAAGAGATGATCAAACTGTTCTCTCTGGGGGCGGTGAGCAAGTCTGCGAGTGCGTTCAACACTGAAAAACTGCAGTGGCTGAACCATCACTACATTAATGCGCTGGCGCCAGAATATGTGGCGACGCATCTGCAATGGCACATTGAGCAGGAAAATATTGATACCCGCGTTGGGCCGCAGCTGTCAGAGCTGGTCAAGCTGCTGGGTGAGCGCTGCAAAACGCTGAAAGAGATGGCGCAGAGCTGCCGCTACTTCTACGAAGACTTTGCTGAGTTCGATGCTGACGCCGCGAAAAAACACCTGCGTCCGGTTGCGCGTCAGCCGCTGGAAGTGGTTCGCGACAAACTGGCTGCGATTAGCGAGTGGACGGCAGAAAACGTGCACCACGCGATTCAGGCAACCGCAGATGAGCTGGAAGTGGGGATGGGTAAAGTCGGGATGCCGCTGCGCGTAGCCGTAACCGGTGCGGGTCAGTCTCCGGCGTTAGACGTTACTGTGCATGCGATTGGTAAATCTCGCAGCATTGAACGTATTAACAAGGCGCTCGCGTTCATTGCTGAGCGTGAAAGTCAGCAGTAAGACGGGTTAAGATATGATAAAACGGCAGGCGCATACCCTGCCGTTTTTTTTGGCATTTATTCAGACTCATCAATGCCCAGACGGGTCAGGAAAGTGCGAATACCTTCGCGCGATATATACATCGCCAGCTTTTCCTGTTCTGTTGGCGACATGTTATCCAGTGCGCTGATTATCTGACGGCAGGCGTGACTGCGAACCACGTGTGTATACTCGGCAAGCGGTTCTTCTGCCTGATAAAATTCCGGCACCTTGCGAAAAGCTGGAATATTGAGAAGAAACTCTCGGACGCCGGCATCAATATGAATAAGCCTTGCGCGACCACCTTTAACACCGGGAAACTTTTCGGTTGTCCAGTTTTGCTCTCTGATCCAACGATTGACGGTTTGTTTGGCGACCCCGAGGCATTCAGCCAGCTCTTCGGTGGTCATTTTACTGCGTAATTTTTTCATATTATTTGTTGTCGCGAATCCCTAAGCGTTGTAACAAACCCGTAATGCCTTCACGTAGGATCAGCGACGTAAACATTTTCTGTTCTGATGGCGTCATTTCTTTGGCGAGCCTTATCAGTAGAGCTTCGATGGAGGTGTCACCGGATAAAGATAAATTATCTGATAAGCCTTCCGCTGAACGCTCAGCGCTGCGAATGTATTCACGAACTTGTTCGGTAACGTGAACCAGACGGGCTTTACCGCCCTGAACACCGGGTTTGGGTGAGGTAGCCCAACCTTCCTTGCGCACCCATTTATTGATGGTCTGTCGGCTGTATCCGGTCAGATTAGCAAGTTCTTCTGGCGTCATCCGTTCCTTGAACATAACGATTCCCTGAATGGTCGTGGGGTTAATTAGTGGCTCATTTTATAGCACCATTTTAGTAGAAACCGTGACGCGTTTAACTACTGAATGCGAGTTGTTGCGCAATGTTCTTCATTTGCCTGCTTTTTCAGCGATTGAATTCTATGAGTTAATTTTGCCGTTGACACACGCGAAGGGAATTCATATGATGCCGCCCGTCAACTCGACAAGCTTTACGTGACGGGGCTATAGCTCAGCTGGGAGAGCGCTTGCATGGCATGCAAGAGGTCAGCGGTTCGATCCCGCTTAGCTCCACCAAATTTAATCCCAATGAATTTGGTACGTAAACGCATCGTGGGGCTATAGCTCAGCTGGGAGAGCGCTTGCATGGCATGCAAGAGGTCAGCGGTTCGATCCCGCTTAGCTCCACCAAAATTGAAACCCTCGCTGAAAAGCGGGGGTTTTTTGCATTTGGTTCCTGCCTGCGTTTCTCGTTTATTTGCTTAGATTGCTGGATAACAGACATAAAAAAACCGGGGAGAATCTCCCCGGTTTGGTAACGGCTGTATTGATGTCGTCTTACAGCACCAGTGCTGCAATGGAAGCAGACAGTACGCTGACCAGCGTAGAACCGTATACCAGTTTCAGACCAAAGCGGGAAACCACGTTACCTTGCTCTTCGTTCAGGCCTTTAATTGCACCTGCAATGATACCGATGGAAGAGAAGTTCGCGAAGGAAACCAGGAACACAGAGATAATGCCTTCAGCACGCGGAGAGAGCGTAGCGGCGATTTTCTGCAGGTCCATCATTGCGACGAATTCGTTGGAAACCAGTTTGGTTGCCATGATACTGCCCACCTGCAGCGCTTCGCTGGACGGCACACCCATCACCCACGCAATCGGGTAGAAGATGTAACCCAGGATGCCCTGGAAGGAAATGCTGTAGCCAAACCAACCGGTAACGGTAGCGAACAGGGCGTTCAGGGCAGCGATCAGCGCGATGAAACCAATCAGCATTGCAGCAACGATAATCGCAACTTTGAAACCTGCCAGAATGTATTCACCCAACATTTCGAAGAAGCTCTGACCTTCGTGCAGATTGGACATCTGAATATTTTCTTCGCTGGCATCAACGGTATAAGGGTTGATCAGTGACAGAACGATAAAGGTGCTGAACATGTTCAGAACCAGCGCCGCAACAACGTACTTCGGCTCCAGCATGGTCATGTACGCGCCGACGATAGACATGGAAACGGTAGACATCGCCGTTGCTGCCATGGTGTACATGCGGTTGCGAGACATTTTACCGAGGATATCTTTATAGGCGATAAAGTTCTCGGACTGACCCAGGATCAGAGAGCTGACGGCGTTGAAGGATTCCAGCTTGCCCATACCGTTCACTTTGGAAAGCAGGAAGCCAATTGCGCGGATGATAACCGGCAGCACACGGATATGCTGAAGAATACCGATCAGGGCGGAGATAAAGACGATAGGGCACAGCACTTTCAGGAAGAAGAATGCCAGGCCTTTATCGTTCATGCTGCCGAAGACAAAGTTAGTCCCTTCATTAGCGAATCCGAGCAGTTTCTCAAACATCTCGGAGAAGCCTCTTACAAAGCCCAGGCCGACATCAGAGTTCAGGAAGAACCATGCCAGTAACACTTCGATAACAAGCAATTGAATAACATAACGAATGCGGATTTTTTTACGGTCACTGCTTACCAGCAGTGCGAGTACCGCAACCACGGCAAGGGCCAGGACAAAGTGAAGGACACGATCCATATTTGCTCCAAATTTGAGGCAGATTTAGTTTTCGTGCACATTCTATGTAACAACAGTAAAGAAAACGAGATCAAACACACACTATAATAAGGACCTGTGACGAGATTCAAAATTAGTGATCGGTGATACACTTCCGTTATGTTTAGTATGGAAGTGAAAAGTTATGTCACTGTGCTAATCTCATAACAATAATCAAACATCTTAGCGGCATTTCTAAATTTCTTACCGTTCCATAGACAAACGCTATCAGAGAAATCAACTTCACCCATTAAAATGAATTTGATAATCATTCTCAATAAGCGTAGCTTGAAACATAGCAAAGGCTATGTTTCTGAGGCACTAAAATGACTAACGATCGCGTTGAGAGTAGCAGTGGACGGGCAGCGCGCAAGTTGAAGCTCGCATTAATGGGACCTGCGTTCATCGCGGCAATCGGATATATCGATCCCGGTAACTTTGCTACGAATATTCAGGCAGGGGCTAGCTTTGGCTACAAACTGTTGTGGGTAGTGGTCTGGGCAAACCTGATGGCGATGCTGATTCAGGTGCTGTCGGCCAAGCTTGGTATTGCCACCGGCAAAAACCTGGCGGAACAGATCCGTGATCACTATCCTCGTCCAGTAGTTTGGTTTTACTGGGTACAGGCCGAAATTATTGCGATGGCGACCGATCTTGCAGAATTTATTGGCGCTGCGATTGGCTTTAAACTCATCCTTGGCGTTTCGCTGCTGCAGGGGGCTGTGCTCACTGGTATTGCGACATTTTTAATTCTGATGCTGCAGCGTCGCGGACAGAAACCCCTGGAAAAAGTGATCGGCGGTTTGTTGTTGTTCGTGGCAGCGGCATATATTGTCGAGCTGATTTTTTCCCAACCGAACCTTGCGCAGCTTAGCAAAGGGATGGTTATACCGAGCCTGCCCAATTCTGAAGCGGTGTTCCTGGCGGCCGGTGTGCTTGGTGCCACCATCATGCCGCACGTCATTTATCTGCACTCCTCCTTAACCCAGCATTTGCACGGTGGTACGCGCCAGCAGCGTTACGCAGCGACGAAATGGGATGTGGCTATCGCTATGACGATTGCCGGATTTGTGAATCTGGCAATGATGGCGACCGCAGCAGCCGCGTTTCACTTTAGCGGGCATACCGGTATCGCAGACCTGGACCAGGCCTATCTGACGCTTGAACCGCTGCTGAGTCATGCTGCTGCAACCGTGTTTGGTTTAAGCCTGGTGGCGGCCGGGCTTTCCTCTACCGTGGTTGGTACGCTGGCGGGGCAGGTGGTTATGCAAGGGTTTATCCGCTTTCATATCCCGCTCTGGGTGCGCCGTAGCGTCACCATGATGCCGTCATTTATTGTGATTTTAATGGGGCTTGATCCCACCCGGATACTGGTGATGAGTCAGGTATTACTCAGCTTTGGTATCGCCCTGGCGCTGGTACCGCTACTGATTTTTACCAGCAACAGCCAACTGATGGGGGATTTAGTTAATAGCCGTTGGGTGAAACAGGTTGGTTGGGTGATTGTGGTGCTGGTCGTGGCACTGAATATCTGGCTGCTGGTCGGGACCGCGCTCGGATTGTAGCAAGGCTTTCATCTGTTGTGGTTACCCGGTCAAACCGGGTAACCCTCATGATTATTTTTTATTTAAGTGGCTACGGTATGTATCAAGTACCACTGCAACGATTATCACGGCTCCTGTTATAAAACGTTTTGTCGGTTCGCTCGCGCCAACTTGCGCCAGTCCCGCAGCCAGAACGGAAATAATCAACGCGCCAAGAAACGTACAGATAATAGAGCCACGTCCTCCCATCAGGCTCGTGCCACCAATCACAACTGCGGCAATCACCTGTAGTTCCATGCCAACGCCGCTATTGGGGTCTGCGGCTTCAAGGCGGGCAACCTGAAACAGCGACGCCAGACCGGATAATCCCCCCATCAAGGCAAAGACTGCGATCTTATAAGGACCTGGATTTATACCTGATAATCGAACGGCTTCTTCATTGGTGCCAATACCGATCAAATGGCGGCCAAATACGGTTCGCGTCAGCACCAGATGCCCGGCAACAATGACAACGATCGCGATAATAAAAGATGGGGAGACGCCAAAGAGAATGGGGTCGGCTAAATAATCATAAATAGAACCGAGATACGCGGTCCGCGAGTCAGTTAACTGATACGCTGCTCCGCGGGCCATTTCCAGTACGCCCAGTGAGACGATAAACGCCGGGATACGCCAGGCAACGGTAATCAGGCCCGTTAGCGCCCCAACAAATGTGGCGAGTGCTACGCCTGAAAGCGCGGCCAGCCAGGGCGTCCAATGAAAATTTAAATAGGTGACGCTGACGACTGCAGCAGCAAGCGCCAGCAACGATCCAACGGAAAGATCGATGCCGGCAATGATTAAGATAAATGTCATCCCCACCGACATGACGATTAAATCGGGGATCTGATTCGCAATAGTGCTGAAAGTGTTCATGCTCCAGAAATGAGAACTGAGGCATGAAAATAGGACGATCATTGCGGCTAACGCCCCGAGCAACCCGATATAGCTACTTAGCCCTTTCCATGACGTCGGTGTATTTCTTTTCTCTGCTGCCGTTTGTTTTGTCGCAAAATTGTTTTTCATTTTTTATCCCCGGCTACTCGCTGACAGTCTCTTCTGAATGCTGATAGGCTGAAAATGCAGCCGCTAAAATGCGATCCTGGCTCCAGTTATCACGTGTAAATGTGTTCACTAACTTGCCATCGGAAATGACCGCAATACGATCGCAAACCAGCATCAGTTCACGTAGGTCACTGGAAACGACAACAACGCCTTTTCCCTTAGCTGTTAACGTATTCAGCAATTGATAAATATCTTGCTTGGCACCCACATCAATACCGCGAGTCGGCTCATCAAATAAGACGACTTCACAGTCTCGTTCCAGCCACCGGCTAATGAGAACTTTCTGCTGATTACCACCTGACAGGCTTTCCACGGCCTGTGAAGTGTTCGTTGTACGAACGCCTAAACTTTTAATGTGTTTATTCGCTAATGTGGTTTCACTCAATGTGTTAACGACCGACAAATGGCTAATTTTGTCGCTGTTACCCAACGAGATATTTGCGGCAACCGACTGTGGTAACAGAAGCCCTTCACCTTTACGATCCTCCGTGACTAATGCAATACCGTGTCGGATAGCCTGTGCAGGCGAACGGATCACCACCGGTTTAAGTGGAGTACCAATCAGTAATGTGCCACTGTCTATTTTGTCTGCGCCAAAAATAGCGCGTAGCAGCTCTGTTCTGCCAGAGCCAACAAGGCCACTAATGCCGAGCACTTCGCCACTGTGCAAGGTAAACGACGTGTCCCGAATGATTTTCCCACGCTTAAAATTTTCCACTTTCAGAATGGGTTGACCTGCCTGGCGTCCACTTAAATCAAATGAACTTTCTAAATCGCGGCCGACCATCAACGAAACAAGTTGATCGCGGGTATAGCGTTTAATATCGTCCACGCAAACCAAATGACCATCACGTAGCACCGCGATGTCATCAGCAATCATCGCAAGCTCATCCAGCCGGTGAGAAATATAAATGATTGAAACGCCTCGGGCTTTGAAGAGCGCTATTTGTTTAAACAGCAGTTCGACCTCACGGCTACTGAGCATGGCCGTCGGTTCATCCAGAATCAGTACCCGGCTTTCACCAATCAGGTTTCTGGCGATTTCGATCATCTGTTGGTGACCAATACCCAATTCGCCCACCAGCGTATTTGGATCGACTGATTGCAGCCCAACCATTGCCATCACCGGACGGGCCATTTCTGCTAGCTTTTTTCGATCGATCCAGCCGAATCGATGCGGAAGTTGTTCGAGAAATAAGTTTTCTGCAACCGACAACGTAGGCAGTAAATTGAGTTCTTGCATAACCATGCGAACACCCAGCTTTTCCGCCTCTTTTCGGCTCGCAGGTGCGTAAGGCTGCCCCTGATAAACCATTTTCCCGGTCGTTGCGTTGGTTAACCCGCCAATAATTTTTGATAACGTACTTTTCCCGGCACCGTTTTCTCCCGTCAGGGCCAGGACTTTTCCTGGATATAATGCTAGCGTCACATCCACCAGAACAGGTTCACTGTAGGTTTTACCTACCCCCTGTATTGAGAGGATTTCTTGCCCACTTTTCATATTCTGGCCTTATCCGGTAAGCCGCTCTGATACTCAACTGATGGCAGTACCACAGCGGCGCACTGTTTTCCGCTTATTGTTTGACGATCAGTTTTATTGGCGTTTCTACGTTGCTGGAGAGCTCACTCTGTTTTTTGCCATTTTTTAAGGCATCAAGGGCGGCATCAATACCAAATACAGCTTGTTGAGAGGCAAATTGGTCCGCAGTTGCTAAAACGCGGCCGTCATTTAACATAGGCTTAATCGCTTCGATATTGTCATACCCGACAACCAGAACCTGTCCTTTTTTCCCGGCAGAGCGGATGGCGGAAACGGCACCTAATGCCATATTATCGTTATCGGCTAACAGTGCTTTGATATCAGGATACTCACTTAACATTGCCGCCGCGACCGCATTGGCGTTGTTAATTTCCCACTGGCCAGATTGAACAGAAACGACTTTCATGCCGCCCTGCGCCATTGCATTTTGGAAGCCCAGAGTACGTTGCTGAGAGTTGCTGGAGGTAGGGATGCCTTCAATAATGCCAACCTGATCGCCGGCCTTAAGATGTTTCGCTAAATAATCGCCAATTTCTTTTGCACCTTTTTGGTTATCTGGGCCAACAAAAGGAATATTCAGATTTTTATCTTTAAGTACACCGTCATCAAATTTGTTATCAATATTGATGACAATAATACCTGCATCAATTGCCTTCTTAATGACCGGTACAAGGGCTTTCGAGTCTGATGGCGCAATGATAATCGCATCGGCTTTCGAGACAATCATTTGTTCAACGATCTGGATTTGATTTGCCGTATCTGTCTCGTTTTTGATGCCGTTAGAAATCAAATCAAACTTGTCGGCATTTTTTTTCTGATACTCTTTTGCTCCGTTTTCCATGGTCAGGAAAAACTCATTTGCCAGTGACTTCATCACCAGCGCGACTTTAGGTTTATGCGTCTGAGTATCGGCGGCAAAAGCGGGGGCGGTGAAAGTGGCGGAAAGCGCTAAACCGACTGTGGCACCGATAACACGATAAAACATTTTATTTTTCATGAAATTATCCTATAGGTGTAGGGGGCTGAATGATGCTCTAAACAGCTACTGCATACGATGATAAACGAGTGAATTGTTGGGCATGTTTGATGCACCTTTACGTTCAACTTTCAACGAGGCAAACGCAGAAGCGTACTGCGCCGCATTGATGAGTCCTTTACCGTTTGCAATGCATGCAGCCAGTGCCCCGGTAAAGGCATCGCCTGCTCCACTGGTATCGACAACGGCTGATTTATAGGCAGGAATATGAGTGAAAACTGTGCCATCAAAGATCAGACAACCGTCGCTACCTAACGTGATAATGACGCATTTTGCGCCTTGCACATAAATGCTCCTGGCGGCATTTTTGGCCGAATAGATATCAACAATGTTGATACCAGATAACGCCTCAGCTTCAATTTTGTTCGGCGTAATAATGTCAATTAAATGCAATATTTCTTTGATCTCTGAAACATAAGGCGCCGGGTTCAGGACAACCAGCGATTTTCCCAGTTTTGCCTGCATGATAGCGAAGCGTGTGATCGGAAAATTATTCTCCAACTGAGTTAAAAAAACTTTGCAATTACGGATGGTATCAATATCCAATAGAATATCTTCCTGGGTAAATGTTTCATTGGCTCCAAGATCGATACTGATCATATTGTCACCCGTGGCACCTGAAACCCATACCATCGCAATGCCCGTGGATGACATTTCATTTTCAAAAAAAGAAAAAGAAGAAATTTCAGTATTGGTTAAATATCTTTTGGCTTTTTTTGAAAACTCATCGGCTCCTAACTTAACGGTAAGATGAACATTATTATTGATTTTAGCCGCGGCAACGGCCTGGTTTGTGCCTTTTCCTCCGGCATAAAAACGGGTTGCAGACGCCCGGATAGTCTGGCCAATCTGAGGAAATGTCGTCGTTTCAGAAACAATATCTATATTAAATGAACCAAGTATGTAAATGCTATCATCAATATAGCTGTTTTGCCTGGCATGAGCAGAAATCGATGTAATTTCTTTGTGGCTTTTGAACCCATTCAATATTGTGTTGGTGAAAGACTGCTCAAATAATGATTCATCAGGTGCGCTTTTTAATTGTGCACCACCATGGAATAACGAGAAAAGACTATTCTGACTTAATTCATTTAAGTCATTACGGATCGTGCGAGTTGTGACAGACAATTCCTTTGCTAATTCGCTAACATAAACCTTTTTATCGGTTACTAACTTAACCCGAATGGCCTTTTGTCTTTCTTGTTTTTTCATTAGCGCTCACCCCAGGTTTTATAGTATTAAATTAATGTTAATATTTATCGCGCAAAGTTCAAAAAAAACACGATAAATCGGAATTTTTTTTTCCGATTTTGCGAATTTGTGAAATGAACAGGAAATTTACGGGAAAACAGGGGGGAGCGGATGTGACTGCTCGTCATCTGGCGATTGGCGAAGCGTAATGCAAAAAGGGCCTGGGTATAGACACAGGCCCTGAGTAACTCGATGATTCGTGTGAACAGTACTCCCCGCATGATGGGGATTTGTTACATTAATGGCGGTGCCCGTGGCCACGTCCACGCCCGCGATGGTCATCGCGATCGTTCCAGCCTTCACGATAGCCACGCTCATAAGCTTTGCGCTTATCCCAGCCGCGATGATAGCCGTTGTCATGACGCCACCAACGATTTTTACGCCATTCATAATTATGGTGCCAGTAATCCCGGTCACGCCAGCGCCCACCGTCCCAGTAGTTGCCGTAGTTATCGCGATCGCCAATTTGTAATTTAATTGACGGCAGCAGGGTGATTTCGCCAGCGTTTGCGGCCAGCGGTGCAAAAGCCAATAACACAGCCGCCAGAATCAGTGACCTGAACATTCTTTCTCTCCTTCACGATCGAGCCGTAGCCGGCCTGTTAACGCAATATTACGGGGCAGTAAAGCCCCGTTTCATCGCCTTAACTCTTAAATCGTCAGAGAGCGCACTTTTTGTTAATAAATGTGTCTTTATTTCCATCAACCCAGGATGGCGTCGATCTCCGCACACTCTTCGGGAGAGAAATGACGGTTTGCCAGCATGCCAACGGCATCTTCAATTTGCGCAGGTTTGCTGGCGCCAATCAGTACTGACGTCACCTTATCATCGCGGAGAACCCAGGCTAACGCCATCTGGGACAGTTTTTGTCCCCGGCGCCCGGCCAGCGCATTAAGGGCACGGACTTTTTCCAGTTTTTGTGGGGTGATCTGGTCTGGGTTGAGAAAACGACTGGCGCTCGCTGCCCGCGAATCCGCCGGAATACCGTTCAGATAACGGTCAGTTAATTGCCCGCCAGCCAGTGGGGAAAAGGCGATACTGCCAACCCCTTTTTCCTGCAAGAGTGATAGCAGGCCCCTCTCAACCTCGCGCTCAAACATAGAATATTTCGGCTGGTGGATGAGACATGGCGTCCCTAAATCATCGAGTATTTCGATCGCCTGCCTGGCGAGATCAGTCGGATAGTTAGAGAGTCCTACGTACAACGCTTTCCCCTGACGCACAATATGATCCAGCGCGTTCATGGTCTCTCTGAGCGGTGTTTGGGGATCGGGGCGGTGATGATAGAAGATATCAACATACTCCAGCCCCATATGTTTCAGGCTTTGATCGAGGCTGGCAATCAGGTACTTGCGCGATCCCCAATCACCGTAGGGACCTTCCCACATGGTATAGCCCGCTTTGGTCGAGATTATCAGTTCATCCCGGTACGATAAAAAATCTTCCTGCAGGATGCGACCGAAGTTGCGTTCAGCCGAACCCGGCGGCGGGCCGTAATTATTCGCCAGATCAAAATGGCTGATCCCCAGATCGAAGGCGTGCTGTAATAAGGCCCGGCTGTTTTCGACCTGAGTGGTATCACCAAAATTGTGCCACAGGCCCAGAGAGACAATCGGTAGTTTGAGCCCACTCTGACCGCAGCGGCGGTATTCCATTGTGTGATAGCGATTTTCGTTAGCCTGATAAACCATGTCGCCTCCTTCCAGAACATATGTGTCTTTCAGTGTATACGGTTACACAATCGATTCTTCAAGGAAATTTAAATCGCCAAAACTGTACATCCTGCTTTCCACCTCCTTCGCAGCGACATTCCTGGACAGTCATCGCAGTTCTTCGATACTCAACATGAGGTTACCGTCAGAAGGATAGCTGTCATGCAAACCCCGTATTCCGTTGCTGATTATCTGCTGGACAGGCTGGCAGGCTGTGGCATTGACCATCTGTTTGGTGTGCCGGGCGATTACAATTTGCAGTTTCTTGACCACGTCATTGACCACTCAAGCGTGCGTTGGGTCGGGTGTGCGAATGAATTGAATGCAGCGTATGCCGCGGATGGCTATGCCCGGGTAGCCGGAGCGGGAGCGCTGCTTACCACTTTTGGTGTGGGCGAGTTAAGCGCAATTAATGGTATTGCAGGAAGTTACGCGGAATACGTTCCTGTCCTGCATATTGTCGGGGCCCCATGTCGCAGCGCTCAGCGTCGTGGCGAGTTAATGCATCACACCCTCGGCGACGGTGACTTTCAGCATTTCTACCGTATGCAACAGTCAGTGACGGTCGCCAGTGCAGTGCTGGATGAACAAAATGCCTGCTATGAAATTGACCGCGTGTTGCAGGCGATGTTAACCGAAAGACGACCGGGTTACCTGATGCTACCTGCTGATGTTGCGAAGCAACCTGCTACACCACCGAGTGACATACTCATTGTTCCCTTGAGCGAGCCGGAAAGTAGTGTAGCTGCTGCGTTTCGCTATCATGCGCGTGAGCAGTTGCTGGACAGTTCGCGCGTGTCGCTATTAGCCGATTTTCTCGCGCTACGCTTTGGCTTACAGCCCGTTTTACAACGCTGGATGATGGAAACGCCGATGGCTCATGCCACGCTGTTGATGGGCAAAGGATTGTTTGACGAACGACATCCTGCGTTTGTGGGCACATACAGTGCGGGGGCGAGCAGTGATTATGTGCGCCAGGCGATAGAGGATGCCGGTACGATTATTTGCGTCGGCACCCGGTTTGTTGACACGCTGACCGCCGGGTTTACGCAAAACTTGCCTCTCGAGCGAACTATTGAGGTTCAACCCCATGCGTCGCGGGTTGGGGGAAGCTGGTTTAACATCCCTATGGAACAAGCGGTTACTACGCTACGGGAACTGTGCCTGGAAATGTCGTTTTCACTGCCGCCTGAACGTCCTTATGCCGGGCGTCTGCAGGTTGAGAAAGGCCCTCTGACGCAGGAAAATTTCTGGCATACGATGCAACAGTATCTGGCCCCCAACGACATTATTCTTGTCGATCAGGGCACCGCAGCATTTGGCGCAGCTGCGCTGTCACTTCCTGCCGGGGCGGAGGTACTGGTCCAGCCGCTGTGGGGGTCAATCGGTTACGCTTTGCCTGCTGCATTCGGGGCGCAAACAGCCTTCCCGCACCGTAGGGTGATCCTGATTATTGGCGATGGTGCGGCACAGCTCACCATTCAGGAATTGGGAACCATGCTGAGAGACGGGCAAACTCCAGTTATTTTACTGCTCAATAATGACGGTTATACCGTGGAACGTGCCATTCATGGTGCGAACCAACGATACAATGATATAGCCGGATGGAGCTGGACGCTGGTGCCACAGGCGTTAAGTCGTGAATGTCAGGCGGAATGCTGGCGCGTGAAGCAGGCTGTCCAACTGGAAGAGGTTCTGGCTCGTCTGGCAAAACCGCAACGCCTCTCGTTGATAGAAGTGGTGTTGCCGAAGGTTGACCTTCCAGAACTCTTGCGCACGGTGACCCGTGCGCTGGAATCCCGCAATGGGGGATAGCTACTTATCGGGACGGTCAGCAATCATCATTGGTTTTCCGGCTAATAGCAGCCAGGCCGGAAGCATAACGATGCACAACAGCGGTAGTAGGGTGGTGTCCGGCACCACCACTGCCGCCATAAACAGGCTCAGCCATGCATCACGAGTGACGACCAGTACCAATCCCAGAATGGCGCAGGAGACCGTAATCGCGGCAGGAACGGCTTCGACATGGGCGTGCAGCATCAGCCCCAGCGCGACGCCAACGAATACCGCGGGGAAAATCCGCCCACCGCGAAAACCACTCGCTGCAGCCACGACCAGCGCTGCCAGCTTTATCACCGCCAGCATGAAATAGTCCGAGGCTCCCAGCGTCTGGCTAAATGCCATTTGTTGCATCTCATCCAGGCCCTTAAACAGGGTTAGTGGTCCCCCGATAACACCCAGAATACCGAGGATAAAGCCCCCAACGCCGAGGATCAGCACCGGGTGTTTCAGGCGATGCATCAGATGGTGCAAACGAGGCAGGCACCATACGGCCACCATCCCCGCCGCGATAGCAATGGCAGCAACGACCGCGCCGCTGAAGATATCGACCAGATGCATCTGCGTATAGTGCGCGATAGGCAATGAAAAGTGGGGATGAAAGAACAGGCTGGTGGTGAGTGAACCTGCCGCGGCGGCCATTAACGGTGCGAACAGACGATCCCATAGGGGGGCATCGTTGGAGCTGTTCAGCGTTTGCGAAAAGACCAGCGCAGCGGCAACCGGGGTACCAAATAGCGCCCCGATGGTGCCAGCAGAGGCGAGGATGGTCCAGTCCAGCTTTGCAATTCGCGGAAACATGCGGCTACCAATCGCCACTGCCAGCGCAATGTTAACGGTCATGATGGGGTGCTCTGGACCCAAACTGACGCCACCCGCGAGGCCAACAATCAGGGCGGCCAGCAGTCCTGGCAACGCAGACGTCGAGACGGGCATACCGATTAAGAGTTCGCAGGCTGGGTCAGGGCCAGCATGACCATGACTGTAGCGGATGATGAGCCCGACCATGCCCCCGGTAAGCGTGAGCATAGCAATAATCCAGAATGGAGAATCCTGGGCAATACCGATGCTTATGGGCAGACGTTCCCACAAAAATTGCTGTAAAACGGAAGCAACTTTCATCACAGCAATCAGCACCAGACTGGACGCTACACCAATCAGCAGCGCAGGCATTGATAGCAAGAGCATTGTTCTGGCTCGCGGATGGAGCATTTTCTATTCCTTAATACAGTGTCATAGACGTAGTTTGCACAGCCTGCCTAACAGCATCGCTGCAAAAGGTGCTGAAACGATAAAGTAATTCTGTGACCTGGATCGATATTCCACGGGCATCAGCCTTCAGGGCGTTGTTGTTATGCCCCCATGAATTTACAGTGTGGCAAAGATTTATTCTGACTTTAGCGGAGCCGTGAAAGAATGACAAAATATGCTTTAGTAGGTGATGTTGGCGGCACCAATGCGCGTCTTGCTCTGTGCGATATTGCCAGTGGCGAGATTTCGCAGGCGAAAACCTATTCAGGACTGGATTACCCAAGCCTTGAGGCCGTTGTGCGCGTATACCTGGATGAGCATAGCGTTAGCGTCAAAGATGGCTGTATCGCCATTGCCTGTCCAATAACCGGCGACTGGGTGGCCATGACCAACCATACCTGGGCATTCTCTATTGCCGAGATGAAAAAGAATCTGGGCTTTAGCCATCTGGAAATTATCAATGATTTCACAGCCGTATCAATGGCAATCCCAATGCTGAAAAAAGAGCATTTGATCCAGTTTGGCGGCGCTGAGCCTGTCGAGGGCAAACCCATTGCGGTCTATGGCGCAGGCACCGGTCTCGGCGTGGCGCATCTGGTACATGTGGATAAACGCTGGGTGAGCCTGCCAGGCGAGGGGGGGCATGTAGATTTTGCGCCGAACAGCGAGGAAGAAGCGATTATCCTGGAAGTGCTGCGGGCTGAGATTGGTCACGTTTCGGCGGAGCGCGTGCTGTCCGGTCCTGGGCTGGTAAATCTGTATCGCGCGATTGTGAAATCCGACGGACGTTTGCCGGAAAATCTGCAACCGAAAGACATTACGGAACGCGCCCTGGCCGATTCTTGTATTGACTGTCGTCGTGCACTGTCGCTGTTCTGCGTCATCATGGGGCGGTTTGGCGGCGATCTGGCATTAACGCTGGGGACGTTTGGCGGGGTGTACATTGCCGGAGGCATAGTGCCGCGCTTCCTGGAATTCTTTAAAGCGTCGGGTTTTCGCGGTGGTTTTGAGGATAAAGGGCGTTTTAAAGCCTATGTGCAGGATATCCCGGTATATCTGATTGTGCATGATAATCCAGGTCTGCTGGGTTCCGGCGCACATATGCGCCAGACACTGGGGCATATTTTGTAATTGTATCGCAAAAAATCTGCAAAACCGCGTATATCACGCGGTTTTTTTATGCCTGCTGCCCGCCTTTCCGACTTTCGTCACACTTCCTGATTGCGGGATTATTTGTCCAGTAAAAGCATCATTTCTCTGGTAACGGTTGTTCCTTTCCTCAGACCATAATTTCACTCGTTAACTATTACGAGGGAATTAATATGAGCAAAAAACTGATTGCTGTTTGTGCATGTCCGATGGGCCTGGCCCACACCTTTATGGCGGCTCAGGCGCTGGAAGAAGCGGCGGTTGAAGCGGGTTATGAAGTGAAAATTGAAACCCAGGGCGCGGACGGAATTCAAAATCGTCTGACGGCGCAGGATATCGCGGAGGCGACGTTAATCATCCATTCTGTCGCCGTCACCCCGGAAGATAACGAGCGTTTCGAGTCGCGTGACGTCTACGAAATTACGTTACAGGACGCGATAAAAAATGCGGCTGGCATCATTAAAGAGATCGAAGAGATGGTTGCCGCTGAACAACAATAATCATCGACAGGGAATCACGTATGGCCATTAAAAAACGCAGTGCAACCGTTGTGCCTGGCGCATCTGGTGCGGCAGCGGCAATAAAAAATCCACCGGCCTCCCGCAATAGCTTCTGGGGCGAACTTCCGCAACATGTGATGTCGGGTATTTCACGCATGGTGCCGACGTTAATTATGGGCGGGGTCATTCTCGCCTTCTCGCAACTGATCGCTTATAGCTGGCTCGATATACCTGCTGACACCGGCATCATGGATGCGCTGAACAGCGGAAAATTCACCGGTTTTAATCTCTCATTACTGAAATTTGCCTGGCTGTCGCAATCTTTTGGCGGCGTGCTGTTTGGCTTTGCTATCCCGATGTTTGCCGCGTTCGTCGCCAACTCTATCGGCGGCAAGCTGGCATTTCCGGCGGGGTTCATCGGTGGTCTGATGTCCACCCAGCCCACGCAGATACTGAATTTTGACCCAGCGACGCTGCAATGGGCAACCAGTGCTCCCGTTCCGTCAACCTTTATTGGCGCGCTGATTATCTCGATTGTCGCCGGGTATCTGGTGAAGTGGATGAACCAAAAAATCCAGCTACCTGATTTCCTGTTGGCGTTCAAAACCACCTTTTTACTGCCCATTCTTTCCGCCATTTTCGTCATGCTGGCGATGTATTACGTGATAACGCCGTTTGGCGGCTGGATTAACGGCGGAATTCGTACTCTGCTAACGGCGGCCGGGGAGAAAGGCACGCTGATGTATGCAATGGGTATTTCCGCAGCAACGGCGATTGACCTCGGCGGTCCTATCAATAAGGCAGCAGGATTCGTCGCCTTTAGCTTTACCACCGATCATGTTCTGCCGGTCACCGCACGCTCGATTGCGATAGTGATCCCCCCGATTGGCCTCGGGCTGGCCACGCTTATTGACCGTCGCTTAACCGGCAAACGCCTGTTCAGCGCACAGCTCTACCCGCAGGGAAAAACAGCAATGTTCCTCGCGTTCATGGGCATCAGCGAAGGGGCGATCCCGTTTGCGCTGGAAAGCCCCATCACGGCAATTCCTTCGTATATGGTTGGCGCCATTGTCGGATCGACGGCTGCCGTCTGGCTGGGGGCGGTGCAGTGGTTCCCGGAATCGGCTATCTGGGCATGGCCGCTGGTGACTAACCTCGGCGTCTATATGGCGGGGATCCTGTTAGGCGCGGTGATTACGGCTCTGATGGTGGTGTTCCTACGTAACATGATGTATCGCAAAGGCAAATTGCTGATTGAAAGCCTCTGATTAAAAGGATTGTGACCATGAGCTTACTTGCCTCGCTGCGTGACTGGCTAACGGTGCAACACCTCGACGCGATGCTGCTGTCATCGCGGCAGAATAAACAGTCGTATATGGGGATCTCCAGCAGTTCCGGGTATGTGTTTATCAGCCATAACAGCGCGCACATCCTGGTTGATTCCCGTTACTACACGGATGTTTCAACGCGCACGCGTGGCTATCAGATCCATCGGCTCGATGGAACGCAGACGCTGTATTCGCAGGTAAATCACATCATTGCCGACGAAAAGCTGCAAACGATAGGGTTCGAAGGCGAGCAGGTTAGCTGGGCAACGGCGCAAGCCTGGTCAGGCAAACTGTGTGCCCGGTTGGTGAGCGCCGTACCGGATGTGCTCCGGCAGGTGAAAACGGTGCAGGAGATAGCCTGCATTCGCGAGGCCTGCCGAATTGCCGACCTTAGCGCTGAACATATTCGCCGCTTTATTCAACCCGGTCTCAGTGAGCGCGAAATCGCCGCCGAACTGGAGTGGTATATGCGTACGCTCGGCGCGGAAAAAGCGTCTTTTGACACCATTGTCGCCAGCGGCTGGCGCGGTGCGCTGCCGCACGGCAAAGCCAGCGACAAGCGTGTCGAGGCGGGTGAGTTCATCACGCTGGATTTTGGCGCACAGTATCAGGGCTATTGTTCGGATATGACGCGAACCTTTCGCATCCCGGACGCCAGCCACCCCGCGGAAGAGAGCCCTCTGTCTGCCGTGTATCAGATTGTGTTGGCGGCGCAGCGTGCGGCGGTGGCGGCAATTCGACCCGGGCGGCGCTGTCATGAAGTGGACGAGGCTGCTCGCCGGGTGATTGAGCAGGCAGGCTACGGCGATAATTTCGGCCACAATACCGGACACGCAATCGGCATTGAGGTGCATGAAAATCCCCGTTTTTCTCCCTCTGACGCGACTCCTCTGGCGGCTGGCATGCTGCTCACCGTTGAGCCGGGTATTTATCTGCCGGGGCAGGGCGGCGTGCGGATTGAGGATGTGGTGCTGGTGACGCCAGACGGCGGCGAGGTGCTCTACACCATGGCGAAAACATTGTTACACACGGGAGAGGCGTAATGGACTTATCGCTACTGAAGGCGCTGAGCGAGGCGGATGCGATCGCCTCTGCAGAACAGGATGTGCGGCAGATCTTGCTTGAGGAAGCGGATCGTCTGCACAAAGAAGTGCGCTTTGATGGTCTGGGATCGGTGCTGATCCGTCTGAATGAATCAACCGGTCCGAAGGTAATGATTTGCGCGCACATGGATGAAGTGGGATTTATCGTGCGCAGTATTTCCAGCGAAGGGGCGATTGATGTCTTACCGGTGGGAAATGTGCGCATGGCGGCCAGACAACTGCAGCCGGTGCGGATCACCACCCGCGAAGAGAGCAAAATCCCCGGTCTGCTTGACGGAGAGCGTAACGGCAACGAGGTCGGCGCGCTGCGGGTGGACATTGGCGCGCGCTCTTATGAAGAGGTGCTTCAGGCCGGTGTGCGCCCGGGCGATCGCGTCACCTTTGATACCACCTTTCAGGTTTTGCCGCACCAACGAGTGATGGGCAAAGCCTTTGATGACCGGCTTGGATGTTATTTGCTGGTGGCGCTGCTGCGCGAATGGCATGACGCCACTCTCCCTTGTGAGGTTTGGCTGGTAGCCAGCTCCAGCGAAGAAGTGGGGCTGCGCGGAGGACAAACGGCAGCACGCGCGGTCGCGCCGGATGTGGCGATCGTGCTGGATACCGCCTGCTGGGCCAAAAACTTTGATTATGGTACGGCCAACCATCGGCAGCTCGGTAAAGGTCCGATGCTGGTGTTAAGTGATAAATCGCTGATTGCACCGCCAAAGCTGACGGCTTGGGTTGAAAGCGTGGCCGCTGACGCGGGCATTTCCCTGCAGCTCGATATGTTCAGTAATGGCGGCACCGACGGTGGGGCGGTGCACGTCAGCGGCACAGGGATCCCAACGGTTGTTATGGGACCCGCTACGCGTCATGGGCACTGCGCGGCGTCGATTGCCGACTGTCGTGACATCATTCAGACGCAGCAGTTATTGTCGGCTCTTATTTCACATCTTACGTGCGAAACCGTGGCTCATCTGACGGATTTCAGGTGCTGATTTCGCGCTAATCAGGAGTTGTTATGCTAACGATTCAATTTCTTTGCCCGTTACCCAATGGCCTGCATGCGCGCCCTGCGTGGGAGCTGAAAGAGCAGTGCAGCCAGTGGCAAAGTGAGGTGATATTGATTAACCATCGCCAGAATGCGAGGGCGGATGCGAAAAGCTCGCTGGCGCTGATCGGTACCGGGACGCTGTTTAACGACAGCTGTAGCCTGACTATTAGCGGTCGTGATGAAGAACAGGCCCGGCGAGCGCTGGAGGAGTATCTCCAGCACCGGTTTATTGACAGCGACAGCGTTCAGCCGACGCAGGCGGAACTGGCGGCGCATCCGTTGCCGCGTTCGTTGATTCGCCTCAACCCAGACCTTCTTTATGGCACCGTGCTGGCAGGCGGCGTGGGGGCAGGTCAGCTCACGCTGTGGCAGAGCGATAATCTGGAAAGCTATCGCGCGATTGAGGCGAGTGCGGAAGATAATACCCGGCTGGAGCACAGTCTGGCGACGCTTGCCGAACAGCTCAATCAGCAGCTGCGCGAGCGCGATGGACAGAGTAAAGCCATCCTTAGCGCGCATCTGTCTCTGATTCAGGACGACGAGTTTGCCGGGAATATTCGCCGCTTAATGCTGGAGCACCATCTGGGGCTAGGCACGGCGATTATCGCCAATATGGAACAGGTGTGCGACAAGCTGTCGGCCTCCGGTAGCGATTATCTGCGCGAGCGCGTCAGCGATATTCGTGATATCAGCGAACAGCTGCTGCACATCACCTGGCCTGAAAGACGACCGCGTAATGCGCTGGTGCTGAATAAATCGACGATTCTGGTTGCTGAGGACTTGACGCCCAGCCAGTTTTTAAGCCTCGATTTGCAACATCTGTCTGGCATGATCCTCGAGAAAACAGGGCGCACCTCGCATACCCTGATCCTCGCTCGCGCGTCGGCTATTCCGGTGCTTAGCGGCTTGCCGCTGGAAGCTATCAGCCGGTATGCTGGACAGCAGGCGGTGCTGGATGCCCGCTGTGGGGTTCTGGCCATCAATCCGGATGATGCGGTTCGCGGCTATTACGCGATTGCGCAGAGGCTGGCCGATGAATGCCAGCGGCAGCAGGCGCTTGATGCCGCCCAGCCCGCGCTGACCAAAGATAATCAGCGTATTGACGTTGCGGCGAATATCGGTACCGCGCTGGAAGCGCCGGGAGCGTTTGCCAATGGCGCGGAAGGGATTGGCCTGTTTCGTACTGAAATGCTGTTTATGGACCGCGACAGCGCGCCTGATGAGCAGGAACAGTTTGAAGCCTATCAGCAGGTCTTATTAGCCGCGGGGGACAAGCCGGTTATCTTTCGCACCATGGATATCGGCGGCGATAAGAACATTCGCTATCTCAATATTCCGCAGGAAGAAAACCCGTTCCTGGGCTATCGTGCGGTGCGGATTTATCCGGAGTTTGCCGGACTGTTTCGCACGCAGTTACGCGCCATTTTACGTGCGGCGACCTTCGGTAATGCGCAACTGATGATCCCGATGGTACACAGTCTCGACCAGATTTTGTGGGTAAAAAGCGAACTGCAGAAGGCGATGGTTGAGCTAAACACCGACGGTTTACGCAATGCCTCAACTATCCCGCTGGGGATTATGGTTGAAGTGCCGTCGGTGTGTTACATCATCGACCATTTCTGCGATGAGGTGGATTTCTTCAGTATTGGCTCAAACGATATGACCCAGTATCTGTACGCCGTCGATCGTAATAATCCGCGCGTTTCGCCGCTGTACAACCCGATTACGCCGTCGTTTCTGCGTATGTTGCAGCAGATTGTCCGCGTGGCGCACGAACGCGGTAAATGGGTGGGCATTTGTGGGGAACTGGGCGGGGAAGGTCGCTATTTACCGCTGCTGCTGGGTTTAGGACTCGACGAGCTGAGCATGAGCAGTCCGCGTATTCCGGCGGTGAAAAGTCAGCTTCGTCAACTGGACAGTCACGCATGCCGTGAACTTGCCATGCGCGCCTGCGAGTGTCGTAGCGCTCAGGAGATAGAAGATCTGCTCAACCTGTTTGCGCCGCAGAAAGATGTGCGTCCGCTGCTGGCGCTGGAGAATATTTTCGTTGGCGAGCCACTGACCAACAAAGAGCAGGTGATTCAGTTTCTGTGCGGCAATCTTGGCGTTAATGGGCGGACTGAACATCCGTTTGAGCTGGAAGAAGATGTCTGGCAGCGCGAAGAGATCGTCACCACCGCCGTCGGCTTTGGCGTGGCTATCCCGCACACCAAATCCCAGTGGATCAGCCACTCCAGCATCAGCATTGCCCGGCTTCTGCAGCCTGTTGACTGGCAGTCTGAGATGGGGGACGTGGAACTGGTGATCATGCTGACGCTGGGTGCCGATGAAGGCATTAACCACGTGAAGGTCTTCTCACAGCTGGCGCGCAAGCTGGTGAACAAGCAGTTCCGCCAGTCGCTGTTTGCCGCTGAAAATGCTGACAGTATTCTGGCGCTGCTGGAGGCGGAACTGACGTTTTAAGTTTGACAGCAAGAGTGGATAAGAGGGTCAGAAGGGAAATTATCAATCAGACAACGGTAGTTTCCCGGCCCTCAACAACGTCATCTCTTGTTTGCAGAGCAGCACCACCGCTTCGCGTCCCTTTACACGGTGGGTGGTGAGAGCCTTTTTCACGGTCCGACGATCCGCACCTGATTCCAGCATCTGAAAACACATCAGGGAGAGTGCACGTCTGTTTTTCATCGTATATTCACTTTATTGAGTAAGCCTGTGGGGTATTAAACCCGTTGATGCTGTCTCAATCAACGTGCAGACTGAAAACGTGCGCCGTACTCTCCCGGCGTCAGACCAAACTGACGCCGGAACAGGCGGCAGAAATAATCACTGTCCTGATACCCACACCGCTGCGCGACCTCGCTAATAGACAGATGGTATTTCTGTAAGATGATGCGCGCTTTCGCCATTCTGACCCACCGCAGATACTCGACAAACCCCATAGTGCCGTGCTGGGCAAACACTTTTGACAGGTGATTGGGGGTGATATTAAAAAACTGCGCTACGCTTTCCCGGGTCAGCGGTTGGGCATAGTTATCCTGTACCCAATTACACATACTGTGATAGAGAAATTCAGTGCGCGGGCGCTCTGTCTCAGGGCGCGTATTCACCACGCTACGACACAGATGCAGCAGACTAAGCACCAACGGCTGAATGATATCCTGAGCCTGAGGAGAGCGGCTTAAATGCGTTAATGCGGTCAGCATCGCCTCACCTTCGCCGCGCTGCGGATGCGGTAACTCAATGCGGCGCAGCGGGCGCAACAGCGATGCGGTTCGGTTATCGTAAAATGAGAGCCCCAGCCAGGCCGGAGAAAACACCAGGCTCAGCAGCATCACGGGCTTGTCGCTGCCGGGTAGATTTGCCGCTTTCGCCGGGATAAACAGCATGTCGCCTTCTGGCAGACTATGCTGCTTGGTTTCCAGCCGATTGCTGTATTCGCCACGCAAAACGATATCGAGGCGTGGAAGATCAATACATAAACTACCGCCTGGTAGCGTGGTGGGCTGGGTCGCGAACCATACGCGCCCCAGGCGCTGCGGGTTTAATACCAGGCCGCTGAACAGATCGGCGAAAAACTGTTGGTCTGCGGGTAGGCCTGGCTCTTTCATCGCTCTTTCTCTGCGCTATAAATGCATTAACTGTCTGAACTCTTTCACTTTACTCCGGCTAACCGGGATTTCAAATTCCAGATCTTTTAATCGTAAAATATAGGTGTTGTTAAACCATGGTTCGATCTCGCGGATTTTGTTCAGGTTTACGCAGAATGAGCGGTGGCAGCGGAAAAAATGTGAGGCAGGCAGTTTACTGCAAAATTCGGTGATGTTCATCGGCATGACATACGATTCGCGTCGCGTGTAGACGAAGGTCATCTTTTCATGGGCTTCAGCGTAGTAAATATCGTTGATTGGCGTAACGATGATCCGCTCGTCTTTGATCAGGTTGATCGTATCGTTTTCACGCGTCACCTGGCTGGTAAGGGGGGTTCCTGTTTGCTGCTGCTGCCAGGCCGCCTCCAGTTTTTGCAACATGCCGACAATCCGTGATTCCTGGTACGGTTTCAGAATGTAGTCAAACGCTTCCAGTTCAAAGGCTTCAACAGCGTGTTCTTTCCAGGCAGTAATAAACACAATAAAGGGTTTATGCGCGAACTGACTGATGTTTTGCGCCAGCAGCACACCATCCAGTGACGGAATATTAATATCCAGAAAAATAGCGTCAACGCGGTTGTGCTGCAGGTATTTAAGTACATCCAGACCGTCGTCAAATGTGCCGACAATCTCCATCTGGCTGTGCTCTTTTATCAGCCAGCTAAGTTCCTGTTGGGCCAGGAATTCATCTTCAACAATGATGACTTTCACAACTTAACTCCTGGTTAAAGCAATAATGTGGCCGGGGCTGCTGCAGGTGAGTGCTGGTTTGGCACGTAAAAGGCAATCTCTGTGCCAGGCTCAAGACGGCGGATATGTAGCCCTTCGCCGTACAGGAGTTTAACGCGGTGATGCACATTCAACAGGCCAATTTTATTGCCCGGCATTTCATTGGACTCAACGCGTTCAATGACTTTCGGATCGATACCATGACCGGTATCTCTGACGGCAATGCGTACCCGATTACCACATTCCGCCACGCTGATAGTGACCACACCTTTCCCTTTGCAGGGTTGGATCCCATGGACGATGGCATTTTCAACCAATGGCTGAATCAGCAGGCTGGGAATAAAACAGCTGACCTCTTCATCAATATCATAAATAACCGTCAATTTATCGCCAAAACGGGCCTGCTCAATGGCAATGTAATCCTTAATTTGATACAGCTCTTTCTTGATATCGATCTGCTCATCATCTTTTAATTCAATATTATAGCGAAGATAGCGAGATAAATTAAAAATGAGCTGGCGTGCAGTGTCCGGGTTTAGCCGCACTGACGATGAGATCGCGTTTAACGCATTAAACAGGAAATGGGGATTTATTTTACTTTGTAGTGCCCGCAACTCTGCCTTATTTGCCATTTCACGTAGCTGCTCGGCGCGGGAAACCTCAAGCTGAGTCGAGATAATTTGTGACAGACCGATAGCCATTTCTTGTAATGAAGAGGTGATCTGGTGGGCATGGCAGTAGTAGATTTTCAGCGTACCGGTGACCACACCTTTTTCCCACAACGGTATTACCAGCATGGAGTGTATTTCCGGCGTGCGATGTGCTTCATCATTGTTCTTTATGATGATTTTTCCGTAATTTATCGCCTGCTGGGTGGTAGGGCTAACGAAATCATCGTTATCGCGGTAGTTCAGTTCGCCAACGCCGACATAGGCCAGAACGTGCTGGGTATTGGTGATCGCGACGGCATCGGCATGAATATCATGGCGAATAATTTCGCACACCTGGCGTAGCGACTCGCTATTGACCTGACGAAAAAGCGGCAGGGTTTTGTTAGCGATATCCAGCGCCAGTTTAGCCTGTTTTGCCGCACTGGCTTCTTTCTCTCCTTCCACGCTTTGTACCAGCATGACGATAAAGCCGATACAGACGCTGCCAAGGATCATTGGGATACCGATTTTCGAGACAATATCCAGCCCCAGTTCG
This sequence comes from Citrobacter sp. C6_1, assembly GCF_014596835.2. Classification (NCBI taxonomy): domain Bacteria; kingdom Pseudomonadati; phylum Pseudomonadota; class Gammaproteobacteria; order Enterobacterales; family Enterobacteriaceae; genus Citrobacter; species Citrobacter sp. C6_1. The sequence continues at coordinate 1,419,955 of NZ_CP115031.1, forward strand.
GTAGTGGGGGCCCAGGCGACCACCAGAATCATGGTCAATGACTCGCACAGCATCCCGCCTAAAATACCGGCGCGCCAGTGTTGCGCCTTAGGGATTTTTCGGTTGATCCAACCCGCAATACAGCCAGCAAGGATACTGGTAATAAAACAGGGAAGGGCGGTAACACCCCCAATATCAATCAGATAACGGTGTGTGCCCGCGATGAGTCCGGTAATGATACCGACCCATGGGCCGAACAGAATTCCTCCTGACATCACGGCGATAATTCGCACGTTCACCAGTGAGCCTTCTACCGGTACACCAGACCAGGTGCTGAACAGGGCAAACATGGAGAAAATGGCAGTAACGGCGAGCAGCTCTTTCACCGAGTGAGCTGACTTGTGCAACAGTTCGCGGAACAGGCGGATACGAATCAGGAAAAACAGACAAAAAAGCATCAGCGCTGCCCGATCAAAGACCGCCAGCAGCATATTGAATATTTCGTGCACAGGTGACTCTTGCGAAGGGGTTAAACCTCTATGATAGGTAACCCGAGGCAGGATGACCAGCATCCCTGTCAGCATGGGCTAATGAGGAAAAACCACAATATTAAAAGGGGATTGTTGCATGATTGTTGTATTTACAATACATCTCCAGAGAAGGCGAACTTCAACGTAATGTATTTAACAACAAAATGTTAAAAATTGGTGATTTTATAAGGAGTGGATATTCATGAATTTCCCGTTTTAGAAACGTTGTTCCTCTTTTATGCCGATAAAAAATATTTTGCTGTACCTCTCGACAGAAGGAAATTAATCAGGCTATTTTCTAAACGTGCCACCATCGTGGTAGCGTCGCTCGGACGGTCCGGGCGCTAACGTACATCTGAGGATATTATGGCTGATTCCCGCCCTGAACGTCGTTTTACGCGTATTGATCGTCTTCCCCCTTACGTTTTTAACATTACCGCTGAACTGAAGATGGCTGCGCGTCGGCGCGGCGAAGATATTATCGATTTCAGCATGGGGAATCCGGATGGTGCCACGCCTCCTCACATTGTCGAAAAACTGTGTACCGTGGCGCAGCGCCCGGATACCCACGGTTATTCAACGTCGCGCGGTATTCCTCGTTTACGTCGGGCGATTTCTCGCTGGTATCAGGAACGCTATGACGTCGAGATCGATCCTGAATCCGAAGCGATTGTAACGATTGGCTCCAAAGAGGGGCTGGCTCACCTGATGTTGGCGACATTGGATCACGGCGACACGGTCCTGGTGCCGAATCCCAGTTACCCCATCCATATTTATGGTGCCGTTATCGCCGGTGCACAGGTGCGTTCCGTGCCGCTGGTGGAAGGGGTCGACTTCTTTAATGAACTGGAGCGTGCGATTCGCGAAAGCTACCCGAAACCGAAGATGATGATCTTAGGCTTCCCGTCCAACCCGACGGCACAGTGTGTCGAGCTGGCGTTTTTCGAAAAGGTCGTCGCACTGGCTAAACGCTACGACGTGCTGGTGGTTCATGACCTGGCCTATGCCGATATTGTCTACGATGGCTGGAAAGCGCCATCGATTATGCAGGTGCCGGGTGCCCGTGATGTTGCCGTTGAATTTTTCACCTTGTCGAAAAGCTATAACATGGCGGGGTGGCGCATTGGCTTTATGGTTGGCAATAAAACGCTGGTAAACGCACTGGCGCGCATTAAGAGCTATCACGATTACGGAACGTTTACACCGCTGCAGGTAGCCGCTATTGCAGCGCTGGAAGGCGATCAGCAGTGCGTGCGAGATATTGCGGAGCAATATAAACGCCGTCGCGATGTGCTGGTCAAGGGGCTGCATGAAGCGGGCTGGATGGTTGAAATGCCAAAAGCGTCGATGTACGTGTGGGCAAAAATTCCGGAGCAGTACGCCGCAATGGGGTCGCTTGAATTTGCCAAAAAATTGCTGAATGAGGCGAAGGTCTGTGTTTCTCCGGGGATTGGCTTTGGGGACTATGGTGATACACACGTGCGTTTTGCGTTGATTGAGAACCGCGACCGTACCCGCCAGGCAATCCGCGGAATCAAAGCCATGTTCCGCGCAGATGGTTTACTGCCGGCCAGCCCGAAATCAGCCACTGAAAGTACCGACTAACAAAACCTTCACTTCACACATGCAAACAGGAGCCAAATGGCTCCTGTTTTTTTGCTGCATCTTTCAATTTAGATCATCAGGGCAAAAGTACCGGCCCACACGATGACCATAAAAGAAATGCCCATAAAGAAATATTTCACTTTTCATCTCTCCGCATACGATGAGTACGCCTAAATGAACATATGCTTACCTGACAGAGAGCTGATGCGAGCATAAACGAAAGGGAGAATACCCCGCGTTTGCTTGGCTGCATCACCCCAGAATTCTGAGCTTTAATGCTCCAGACGGCGCTAATGTACGCCTAAAAATGAGGTGAAACAAGAGGCGTTTTTTTATTTAATTTTAGTAACTTACAAGTGTCGTGATTCGGCGACAGTTTAATTTCCGACGGTAATAAATTGCTATTGAGCGACGTGGCTGTTACTCAGAGAATTCTCATATTACCTTGAGGTTAATGCGGTTAATTTCCTCGCGGAATTTGATAATGAAAAGGTTAAAAATGACCAGATTAATGATGTTAGCACTTGTTCTTGCGCCATTGGCGTCGATGGCGGCTGCACCACAAGCGTTCAATTTCAGTTGCGCAAGTATTGGTGGTGTGAATAGTGATGGTAAAGGCAATGTATGGATTAATGGCACAAAAGCGACCATTAAGACCTTCAATGAAAATTACTGGGAGGCAAAGAGCGGTAAAAATACCGTCTCAATTTCCAGAAAAGATGACGGAAACCCGGAAGTGTCCTGGGCTGGCCCAAACCGCAAGCATGGGATTTGTCAGCCTGAAGATAATGTTGATTTCTCTGTGGCGAAAAAATCGACTCATGCTGGCCCATCATTCTCCTGTTCTGCAGTGGAAAAGGGAAGCATGGAAGAGATTATCTGTCTGAGCCCATCGCTCTCCGCAATGGATTTACGATTGAACGAGGTCTACAAACAGGCGCTGGCTAAATCGAAAAATGACCCGACGCTAAAAGCAGTGCAACGAGGTTGGATCAAAGGACGTAATGAATGCTGGAAAGAGCAGGATAAACCCGCCTGCCTTGGCAGAGAATATAGCGAACGAATGACTGAACTACAGAACAAGTGGGGGGTTAAGTAATTCAAGCGCAGAAATAAAGAAAGGCCATTCGGCCTTTCTTTTTAGACATATAGCGAGGCTTCACCCATCGGGCGGGTTTTGAAACGACGATGGATCCAGAGATACTGCTCGGGTGCCCGCATGATCTCTTTCTCAATAATTTTGTTCATATAGGCCGCGGCCTGGTTTTCATCTTCCGGGTAACCTTCCATTTCTGGCGTGATAAACAGACGGTAGCCGGAGTTATCAGATTTTCTCACCATGGTGACGGTCAGCATTTTCGCCCCCGACAAGCGTGACAGCACGTAGGTGCCGTTGGTTGTCGCAACATCTTTGACGGCGAAGAATGGCGCAAATGAACTGCCTTTACGGCCATAATCCTGATCGGGTGCAAACCATACGGCTTCCCCTTTTTTCAGTGCGCCGACAATGCCGCGCAGATTATTTCTGCCGATCATGGCTTTGTTCGAGCGCATACGGCCGCGGGTTTGTATCCACTCCATTAATTTGTTGTTGTGCGGGCGGTAGGTTGCCATCATTGGCTGGCAAAGACCCATCACGCGGCCCCCCAGTTCCAGCGACATAAAATGCACGCCGACTACCATTACGCCACGGTTATGTGCCTGAGCGCGTTGCAGGTTGTCCAGACCTTCAACATCAAACCATTTGCGCACCCGGCGATCTGGCCAGAACCAGGCCATACCGGTTTCAAGCAGTGCCATGCCGAGTGAGCGGAAGTTCTCGTCGACCAGTTTGTTTCTTTCTTCTTGTGACAGATTCGGGAAACAGAGTTCGAGATTTTTATGGGCAATGGATTCCCGGCGCTTTAAAAATGGGCGCGCCAGCGTACCTGTACGGGTGCCCAGAAAACATAAAACAGGATAAGGGAGCTGCACCAGTAACCAGAGCACACCGACACCGAACCATGTGAGCCAGTAGCGCGGATGCAAAAACGCGCGTGAAAATTTACATTGGGGGAACATAAGCACCTGTTGTTGGTACGAAAATAATGTATCGCGAAGATTCTTTGCCTACAGCGTTACTCTCTGACACTGAACAGTTAGGTCACTATTAGCGACAATGGTTCCTGTAAAGAGTGTAAAACTGAGTCAGGACAAACCACGAGGGGTATGAATGATCGGACGCTCAATGTACACCCGAAGATTAATGTCATCCAGAAATAATTCCTCAAGTTTCGTAAATGTTTTTTGGTCGATAAAAAGCAAGAATAGACTTATAGATAATTTGTTGTTTTTATGACGATTAAATAAAGGTCAACGGAGAATGTGCAGTTCAGAAGATGAACAGTTATTGTAGCGAAAATGTTGCTTGAATTGCGAACGGATAGGAATTGTCTTAGACTATAAAATCAAGGAAGTGTAAGGACTTACGTCGATTTTTACGGCAGACAGGAGGTAACGCTATGTTCTATTTTTGGACTTTCCTCGCATTGAGCATTCTGTGCGTTAGTTGCTATATTTGGCAGGTAATGGGCGCTGCCGCGTCAATTAGTTCTTTTTTCGGCATGGCTATCCTTACGGCATTAATTTATTTCTTTACCATACGGTTGACTGACGGAAACGAAATGGTAACGGGACTGTTTCTTTTTCTTGCCCCGGCATGCGGATTGATCATTCGCTTTATGGTAGGGGACAATAAGAATTAAATCACAGGTTCATAACGGAAAACGCAATTGTGTACCACATTGACTGATTTTCTGGCTTCCATCTGGACAAACTAAAGTGCCAGCATCGCTGGCACTTTTTTCTCTCTAAAGCCGATTACCTGGCATCAGCAAGCTGCAGCTCCGTGTCCTGTTGTTGGGCATTTTTTCGTTGTTGTTCGAGTTCCAGCGCTCCGCGGTGGGACAGATAGCAGAACAGTATGCAGCAGACAATCCCGCCCATCAGCAGATAGAAACCGCCATGCCATCCCATTTTATCGACCATGACACCAAACAGACTGGTTCCCAGCGATGCACCAAAAATGTAGCTCATAAAACCGCGTAATCCGACCGCCGAACCGACGGCAAAGCTGGGGACGATTTCCATGGTCTGAACAGACGCCAGGAACTGGGGCACATAGATCAGGCACCCGACGATGGCGGCAAAAATAGTGACCATCAGCAGGGATTCACTTTTCCAGTAACCGATCAGGCAGACGAAGATCAGCGCCATACAAATCATGGCCAACGGCATGCGACGACCTTTAAACAGTTTATCGGTCAACCAGCCCGCCAGCAGTGTGGAAGGAATTGCGGCCCATTCGAAAAACAGGAACGCCACACTCATTTGTTCTTTCGAGAAATGTTTTTCAGTTAACAAATAAATCGGTAACCAACTGATCATGCCAAAACGCACCATATAGACAAAAACATCTACCAATGAAACATACCAGGCATTTTTGTTACGCAGCACGTAGGTGCAAAAAATTTGAAAGGCGCTCATGTTTTCCGGCGCCTGGGTTACGTGCCGGGCATTCAACACGACTTTTTCTTCCGGCATCATCTGTTCCAGAGCAGGCAAGCCTTCTTCGCGCGGTGAGCCTTTCCCCAACATCAGAACAATAAAAGCAAACAGCACCGCAACACAGGCTGGGACGATATAGCTGGCGCTTTGCCAGTGTTCGCTGCCGAGAATTGCAAAAGCGGCGCCAACAATAGGGGCGACAATACCGCCGCCGACGTTGTGTGAGATATTCCAGAATGCGCCAACGCGTCCGCGCTCTTTGCGTGGGAACCAGTTGGCGATGGTAATAAACGAGGGACCGACGCCCATCCCCTGGAATAGTCCGTTGAAGACCACCAGTGCGGCAAAAATCCAGAATCCGGTGCTGAACCCTAAGCCAACGTTGACGATAGCGCACAGGATCAGGCCGCAAGCCATAAAGACTTTCGGGCTGGCTTTGTCTGCCAGGCTGCTCATGATGCCTTTACTGATCCCATAGGCAATTAGCATACAACTGCTGAGTAAACCAATCTGTGTTGCGCTGAGATCCAGATGTTCTTTCAGGTACGGGGTAGAGAGGGTGAAGTTATTACGTACAATATAATACGCAAGATAGCCAAGAAATACGCTAAGTAACGCCTGAATGCGGTATCGACCATAAGTCTCCTGAATTTTCTCTTCCGGGACTTTATTTGCCGATGGCCCTGTCTTAAATATTGATAACATATCATCACCTAAATTTATATTGATGTGAATATCAGGATTTTTCGCAGAGAAGAGTGAAATAGATGGCTAAGAAATTCAAATTGAAGAAATGTGTCACTATTGACTCAATTTGCTGAAAATGGGGCTGACTTTGACTCTTTTGAATTATGGTGAGGCCAGAGCTATTATTCTTAATGCGTTTTTATCATCAGCATGTGCGGGTATTAACAAATTCAAACGACATTTTCAGGTATTCTTTATCTCTGTTATCGTATTCCGTCTGGTTATTTTGATAGCAGTTTTATCTTTTCCATGTGTCGCGATAAACGGGTAAATTTTGTCTCAATATTATTTTTTGAAGATGTTGGTATTTATGAGCAGGATCACAAACAGACTTTTCTGTCGGGGTAGTTTGTTGGCGCTCTCACTGTGTTTTATGTCGCTGTCGGCGACCTGTCTGGCACAGGGGAAGGAACTGGTGATGGCGACGACGTTTTCCCCGGGGGCAACGGCCTGGATTATTCAGCGCTGGCAAACGGAGCCGGGGTCAGTGATGATCCGCACGCTAAACCGCACCAGTTCTTCTCTCGAACAACTGCTCGATACCGCGAATGCGGAAAACGTTGACCTGATTTTGACCTCTTCGCCGATGCTACTGCAGCATCTTCAGGAGCATCAGAAACTTGCTCCTTTTGATAATGCATTGCCGGAAAGCCAGCGTCTGGTGCCTGAGTCAATACGGTCGACGTCTGTAGCCGTGGCGATCTCGGGATTTGGTCTACTGATTAATCGTTCAGCACTGACGGCGCGACATCTGCCTCCACCGACGGACTGGGGGGATTTAACGCATCCTAAATATCAAAATGCCCTGCTGATGAGTAGCCCATCGCGCTCCGATACCAATCACCTGATGGTTGAATCATTGCTGCAACAAAAAGGATGGCAAGAAGGTTGGGCGACATTGCTGGCCAGTGCCGGGAACCTGGTGACCATTTCATCACGCAGCTTTGGTGTTGCGGACAAAATTAAGAGCGGATTGGGCGTTGCGGGACCGGTTATTGATAACTATGCCAATCTGCTGCTCAATGACCCCAATCTGACCTTTAATTACTTTCCACACTCTGCGGTCTCGCCGACCTACGTAGCCGTGCTGAAAAACAGCCCGCGTGCCAATGAAGCACAACGTTTTATCCGCTATTTATTGAGCCCGGAAGGGCAGCGGATCCTTGCAGATGCGAATACCGGTAAATATCCGGTAACGTCGCTGGCAGCAGATAACCCGCGTGCAGCCCAACAGGCCATTTTGATGAAACAGCCACCGCTTAATTACCGTCTGATCCTGAAGCGTCAACAGCTGGTCCAGCGAATGTTTGATACGGCCATCAGTTTCCGCCTCGCGCAGCTTAAGGATGCCTGGCGAGCGCTGTACAGTGCGGAAGCTCGTCTGAAACACCCGTTACCCGAAATCAGAGCGCTGTTAACCCAGGTCCCAATCGACGCCAGGAGCAGCGAAGATGAAGCCTGGCTTGCTCAATTCGATAACAAAAGTTTTGCTGAACAGCAAATGATGGAGTGGCAACTCTGGTTTCTTAAAAACCAGCGGCTGGCGATATCAAAACTGGAAGAACTACAATGAAAGGCGGTTCGCTATGGCAACGTCTTCGTCAGCTCAGCATCAGCAGCAGTTTGCGGGGGGCTTTTCTGACGGGGGCTTTACTGACGCTGAGCGTGAGCTGTGTCAGTTTGTATTCCTGGCATGAGCAAAGCTCGCAAATCCGCTATTCGCTCGATGACTATTTCCCGCGCGTGCATTCCGCTTTTTTGATTGAAGGGAATCTTAATCTGGTTGTCGATCAGCTTAATGAATTCCTGCTTGCCCCCAATACGACCGTACGGCTGCAATTGCGCAATCAGATCATAGAACATCTGGACAAAATTGAACTGCTGAGCCGGGGATTGCAACCCGCGGAACAACAACAGCTGGCGGTGATTTTGCAGGATAGTCGGGCATTGATGACCGAGCTGGACCGGGTGCTCTACAACATGTTCCTGGTACGCGAAAAAGTCAGCGAACTTTCCGCGCGAATCGACTGGTTACATGATGATTTCACGACCGAACTGAACTCTCTGGTGCAGGATTTCACCTGGCAGCAGGGAACGTTGTTGGATCAAATTGAAGCGAAAAATGGCGACGCGGCGTTGTACCTGAAACGCGCCAGGGAGGTGCAGAATGAGCAGCAACAGGTGTACACGCTGGCAAGAATTGAAAACCAGATTGTCGATGATTTACGCGACAGGTTGAATGAACTGAAGTCAGGTAGCGACGACGGCATGCTGGTCGAGAATCATATTCGCTATCTGGAAAATCTGAAGAAAACGGCGGATGAAAATATCCGCACCCTGGACGACTGGCCCAGTACTATCACGTTGCGACAAACCATCGACGAATTGCTGGAAATCGGGATGATGAAAAACAAAATGCCCGATACGATGCGTGATTATGTCGCGGCGCAAAAAGCGCTGGTTGATGCCAGCCATGCCAGAGAAGCTACACTTGGACGTTTCCGAACGTTGCTTGAGGCTCAGTTGGGAAGTAGCCATCAACAAATGCAGATGTTTAACCAGCGACTGGAGCAGATTGTTCGCGTCAGCGGTGGGCTTATTCTGCTGGCGACGCTGTTGGCGCTGCTTCTTGCCTGGGGACTCAACCACTACTTTATCCGTTCACGGTTGGTGAAGCGTTTTACCGCGCTCAACCAGGCCGTGGTGCAAATTGGTCTTGGCAGAACCGATGCCTCGATCCCGGTTTATGGTCGTGATGAGCTAGGGCGCATTGCAGGGTTACTGCGCCATACGCTGGGTCAGCTCAATACGCAAAAAAGTCAGCTTGAACAGGAAGTGGCAGAGCGTAAGGAGATTGAGGCCGATCTGCGAGCGACCCAGGGCGAATTGATTCAGACGGCGAAATTGGCGGTGGTCGGACAGACCATGACCACGCTGGCCCACGAAATCAATCAACCACTGAATGCGTTGTCGATGTATCTGTTTACTGCGGGCAGAGCAATTGAACAAGAGCAGTTGGCGCAGGCCAGAAGCACGTTAACCAAAGCCGAAGGACTCATTACCCGTATCGATGCCATTATCCGCTCATTGCGACAGTTTGCACGCCGAGCCGAGCCAGGGGCACCGCTGCATCCGGTCGATTTACGGCAGACCTTCAGCGCGGCCTGGGAACTATTGGCTATGCGGCATAAACCGCAGCAGGGTACGCTTTCGCTGCCAATTGAGCGCGTGTGGGTTACGGGCGATGAGGTGAGAATTCAGCAAGTTCTGGTAAACATACTGGCAAATGCGCTGGATGCCTGCCCGGTTGCCGCGAAGATTGACGTTCACTGGCAGGTTGAGGGCAGCACGGTGTGTGTATTTGTCAGCGATAATGGCCCCGGCTGGCCTGGTGCGCTGCTACCGTCGCTATTAAAACCGTTTACCACCAGTAAGGATGTTGGTCTCGGTATTGGGCTATCAATTTGTGTCTCATTAATGACGCAGATGAACGGCGAGCTACGCCTGGCGTCGACGCTGGGGCGCAATGCCTGCGTGGTACTGCAATTCAACCTGACGGATGTAGAAGATGTTGAGTGATGAATATTCTGTTCTGCTGATTGATGATGATACCGATGTCCTTGATGCTTACACCTTGTTGCTTGAGCAGGCAGGCTATCGGGTATGCGCGTGCAATAACCCCTACGATGCCCGAAATTGGCTACAGGCTGACTGGCCCGGTATCGTCCTGAGTGACGTGTGTATGCCTGGCTGTAACGGTATCGAACTGATGGCTCTTTTTCATCAGGATGATAGCCAGCTGCCGATCCTGCTGATTACCGGACATGGTGATGTGCCGATGGCGGTGGATGCGGTGAAAAAAGGGGCATGGGATTTTCTGCAAAAACCGGTCGATCCCGGTAAGCTGCTGTTGCTGGTTGCACAGGCGTTGCAGCAGCGAAAATCTGTGATTGCCCGTCGTCATTACTGCCAGCAAAAGCTGCAGGTTGAACTGGTTGGCTACAGCGACTGGATAAATCAGTACCGTCAACGGCTGCAGCAACTGGCAGAAACGGATCTTGCCGTCTGGTTTTATGGGGAACCCGGGACGGGACGTATGACGGGAGCCCGTTATTTGCATCAGCTGGGACGTAGCGCCCAGGGGCCGTTTATCCGCGCAGAACTCACCGCCGGGAACACGGCTCAGCTCGATGAGCTGATTGCTCAAGCGCAAGGTGGGACGCTGGTATTAAGCCATATAGCGTGTCTGACGCGCGAGCAGCAGCACCATTTGGTTCACCTGCAAAGTCAGGAGCGGCGTCCTTTTCGGTTAATTGGTGTTGGCACGACATCGCTGGTGGAGCTGGCGGCAACAAACCAGATCGTGGCCGAACTCTATTACTGTTTCGCCATGACACAAATCGCCTGCCAGCCTCTATCCATGCGCCCGGACGATATTGAACCGCTATTTCGCCATTACCTGCAAAAAGCCTGTCTGCGTCTGAACCACCCCATTCCGGAGGTCGACGGGGAATTGCTAAAAGGCATGCGACGTCGTGTGTGGTTAAGTAATGTGCGAGAGCTGGCAAACGCCGCAGAGCTTTTTGCCGTTGGGTTGCTGCCATTGGCGGAGACCGCTAATCCGCAGTTGCACATGCCGGGACCGACACCGTTGGATCGCCGGGTTGAAGAGTATGAGCGGCAAATCATTACCGAAGCGCTAAATATTCATCAAGGGCGTATTAATGAAGTGGCAGAATATCTGCAAATTCCGCGTAAAAAACTGTATTTGCGGATGAGAAAATACGGGCTAAGTAAAGAGCATTATAAGTTCTAGAGAGATGAGGTGCGGTTATGATAAGGGTAATTGAATGAACATCTGAGTCGTCACCTCATTATTAGAAAAAATGCCGGACTTATTATCCGGCATTTTTCGCTTACCACATTAAATCGTCAGGTACGACGAAGTCAGCATACGGATCGTCTTCGTCTTTCGCTTCCTGACTCAGCTCGCAATTTAAGACGATGTAGCTGTCGTCGCGCTGTGCAATTTTATCGGCAACGACGGCCGGGATAATAGCATATTCGCTGTCACGGTCGCTTTCTGCAGTCAGCCGGGCAATAGCCAGACGTCCTTTAATCAATTGCGCCTGTGTCACCTTATCCACGTAGATTTTTTTAATCAGATTATTATCGGTGAAGTTATACCCAATATCACCTTTGGAAATGGTGATTTTGTTCATTTCAATAAGCTGCTTAATCTGCGCTTTGTATTCTTTCGACAGCGTCGCTTGTTTCTGTTGATCGCTTAACTGCTTATCCCGTTCAATTTGTGCTTTTTTATTCTCTTCAACCGCTTCTCTGGCTTCACGGGCCTGAACGCGTGATTTTTTCGCCGTTCTCTGCACTTTCGCCATTTTTTTGCTGGAAACTAAGCCAGCTTTCAGCATCTGTTCTTGTAGGGTGAGTTTTGTCATTTTTGCATCTGATCCAATAAAATCGTTGTCAGGATTATAACCTTAACGTCCAACGGGATGCCAGAATACGGGGTTTGCCAAACCGATCTTGCTCCTGTCTGGTACCGCGAAATGCTCAGGCGCTAAACGCCGGGGGAGAAACGGTGTGGGGCTATGGCAAGTACCGTGATGGTGAAATAAAACAGAGCGTTGCGTTATAGATGTGATGGTGTCCCCTGCAGGAATCGAACCTGCAACTAGCCCTTAGGAGGGGCTCGTTATATCCATTTAACTAAGGGGACGAAGCGGCACGAGTATAGCGTTTTTTACTCCCAACGGTAAGTCTCAGGCTGCCTGACTGCTCAAACAGTCGCCACTCAGGTCTGTTTTTTCTGGTTTTTCTGCGGTTGTGCTTCCCGCTTTGCTTGCAACCGGGCTTCTTCCTTGCGTTTATTGCTCATATCGTTGCGGATCTGCGCGTGGCTCATCAGCGCAAAGATAAACGTCCCGCCACAGATATTCCCGGCCAGTGTCGGCAAGGCAAAAGGCCAGAAAAAGTCGCCCCAGTGCAGTGTGCCAGTAAAGACCAGATAGAGAATTTCAACTGAACCCACGACGATATGTGTGGTATCGCCTAAGGCAATCAGCCAGGTCATCAGGACAATGACGACAATCTTTGCGGCTCCGGCGGCGGGAAACATCCAGACCATTGTGGCAATCAACCAGCCGGAGACAATGGCATTGGCAAACATCTCCGTCGGGCTATTTTTCATAACATCCATGCCTATTTTGACGAAAGCGTCGCGGGTCGCCTCATCAAAAATCGGCATGTATTCAAACGCCCATGCCGCAATTCCGGTGCCGAGAATATTACCCAGTAGTACTACGCTCCACAGACGCATCAACAGACCAAAATTGCCGAGGGTAGGGTTTTGCATAACGGGTAAGACGGCGGTGACGGTATTTTCCGTAAAGAGCTGTTGGCGGGCCATAATCACAATAATAAAGCCGAAGGTATAACCAAGATTCTCCAGCAAAAATCCGCCGGGAACACCCTCCAGTTGTACGTGAAAAATTCCCTTTGCCAGCAACGATGCACCCATTGACAGTCCGGCAGCGATGGCTGACCACAATAGCGCCATCGCGTCACGTTCCATCTCTTTTTCTCCGTCCTGGCGGATATGCTCGTGGATCGCCATTGCACGTGAGGGGAGCCTGTCCTCATTGAGCTCTATCTTTTTTCCGCTCCGCTTTTCTTCGCTTTCCACCTGGAGCTCGTCGCTGTGGCGATCAATCTTCTCTTTTTCGATGTCATTCATACCAGGATCCTGAATAAGCACGTATTGCTAAAGCGTAGCGGTTTTTATTTGAAGGCTGGTGGATAAAGTCTGAAATCGCAAAAATGGTAACGCATGTTTTTATTGGCTTCGTTAAAATGAACCATCACTGTGTCTGTATTACCAGGCTATGATCAAATCAGTAAGTTAGGGCATATAGACATCGATTGACGTGCTGTTACAATCGCTCACATCTAATCAGGCGGATACATCATCGTTCCGTCATGGATGGCAATCAGCGATAGCCATAATACACAGGGAGACACTTATGAAGCTTCGCCTGTCGGCGCTTGCGCTGGGAACCACACTTTTGGTGGGGTGTGCGAGCTCCGGTACTGAACAGCAGGGGCGTTCGGACCCATTTGAAGGGTTCAACCGCACCATGTACAACTTCAACTTTAATGTGTTGGATCCATACGTTGTTCGCCCGGTGGCTGTAGCCTGGCGTGATTATGTTCCGCAGCCGGCCCGTAATGGTTTGAGCAACTTTACTGGCAACCTTGAAGAACCGGCTGTCATGGTTAACTATTTCCTGCAAGGCGATCCCTATCAGGGGATGGTGCATTTTACCCGTTTCTTCCTCAACACCTTGTTAGGTATGGGCGGGTTTATTGATGTGGCGGGGATGGCGAATCCGAAGTTGCAGCGTGTTGAACCACACCGCTTCGGCAGCACATTAGGCCATTATGATGTCGGTTACGGTCCATATATGCAGCTTCCGTTCTACGGCAGCTTCACGCTGCGTGATGATGGCGGCGATATGGTGGATACGCTGTATCCGGTTCTGTCCTGGTTAACCTGGCCGTTGTCGATAGGTAAATGGACGGTTGAAGGAATTGAAACGCGTGCGCAACTGCTCGATTCTGACGGTCTGCTGCGTCAATCCTCAGATCCTTACATCATGGTGCGTGAAGCTTACTTCCAGCGCCATGACTTTATTGCGAATGGCGGTAAACTCAAACCAGAAGAAAACCCGAACGCAAAAGATATTCAGGATGAGTTAAAAGAGATCGATTCTGAGTAAGGAATTGAAGCAAATAAAAAGGTGAGCTAAAAAGCTCACCTTTTTTACGTTTGATGAAAATCAGAATGCGTAGTTCAGGTTCATACCGTACAGCCAGGCTTTCCCTTCTGATTCGAAGGAGTATGGGCCTTCTTCGAATTTCACTTTCTGACCGTGCATATAAGAAATGCCGACATCCAATGAAGCATCTTTATTAAACGCGTAGGTTGTACCCGCACTCAGCCAGAAGCGATCCTGATCCGGAATAGAGATGGAACGGCGGTTAGCTGGAACCGGGCTATCATCGAAGGCGATACCGGTACGGAATGTCCAGGTATCATCGTAGTAGTAGGTAGTACCCAGCGCGATGCGGTAAGAGTCTTTGAAACCTTCTTCTTTATAGAACAGCGTCTGGCCGTTGCTGCCTTTCGCTTTAAGCTCCTGGAACTGACTCCAACTGGTATATGCCATGCTGTAGTGAACCGCCCACTGTGGCGCAACGCGGTTATAACCTGAGAACTCCCACATTTCTGGCAGATTCAGATCAAGTGATCCGTCGATTGTGTTGCCGTTAGTGCCAGCAGGCAGGCTAGCGAACACCGGGCGCAACTGCGCAGGAATACGGTCCATTGATGGCAGGCTGCTGCGGTAATCACCGTCGAAGTCAACTTTTACTTCCGAACGGTAGGTGAAACCGTAACGGTTATCTTTATCCACTTCATAAAGAATACCGGCGTTCCAGCCGAAGCCCCATTCGTCACCCTTCAGGCGCGCAATCTGCGTATCTGCCGGGTATTGTGCGGCCAGTGCGGGAGGAACCCGGCCACCAGAGCCTGCAACGATCTGCTGCGGCAGATCGCCTGCATAACGCTCAAGCTTCGCTTTGGCATAGACGGCGTTAAAACCGAGGCCGAAGCTAAAATGATTATTCAGACGGTAGGCGCCGCTCAGGTTTAAGTTCAGCGTTTCCAGATCGGTTTTTCCGCCCATCGAGCCGGCTGCATAATTATTGTTAAACTCCGTTGCCAGACCATAATTAGAGGTAACTGACGCCCCCCAACCAAACTGATCGTTAATCGGGGCAACAAAGTGCACGTTCGGTATCCAGGCGGTTGGGGCGATATTATCCTGGCTGGCGTCATTACCAATGCGCGAACGCCCGGAAATATCGACATCCGGGTCAACGAAAATCGCACCCGCAGAGAAAGTAGGGCGATCAAACATCATGATCAACGCAGGGTTACGACTGGCGTTACCAGCATCATCTGCAATAGCGCCTTCACCCGAATATGCCCGGCCAAGGCCAGAGGAAGAAAATTCGTTTAACTGAAAGCCTGCAGACCAGGCCTGTGTGGAGATAATTGCCACTGCGACTGCGAGAGCAGACTTTGTAAACAGGGTTTTCTGGCTCATGACCATAACCTCATAGATTTATTTTTATACAAACTATGTTACATGCCGTAACAGGAGCGCGAAGTGTAGGGTCTGAGGTACCACATAGAAATCAGACCAGTGGCGAGAGTATAGGTCTGACCAGCCAGAATGTTGCAAGTATGTTTATAAATATTTTCAATTCTGATCTAAGAAACGCGATCCAGCTGGCAAAATTGCGGGTGTACGCACTCACCTGTTTGGGCGATTTTTGTTTTAGATCATTTTTAAGTGTGATTTCTGTCACTTATCTCATTTCGCACAATTAACGACTGGAGAGGCGAATAATGGGAGCGTAAAATGTCCCTATCGTTTATCTGGCACCTCGGGTGCGAATACAGAGGAAATCTACAATGAGTAAATGCAGTGCTGATGAAACCCCGGTTTGCTGCTGTATGGATGTTGGCACCATCATGGACAACTCCGATTGCACCGCTTCCTACAGCCGCGTGTTCGCGAATCGCGCAGAGGCAGAAGAAACGCTGGCCGCTCTGACTGAGAAGGCACGTAGCGTGGAATCTGAACCTTGCAAAATCACCCCGACTTTCACTGAAGAGTCAGAGGGTGTGCGTCTGGATATCGATTTTGTTTTTGCCTGTGAAGCTGAAACGCTGATTTTCCAGCTGGGCCTGCGTTAATCCCTTCTGCTCATGCCCTTGCCACCTGGTGGCAAGGGCATTTTCGTAACAGTCAGTGACTATTCACTGTGTCATAGCTCTCACTTTCTTTTCTCCCCGCTTGGCTAAATGTAAAAAATTGGTTAAGACTGTGATCAGGTCAGACCACTTATTATTATTTTTTACAGGGGAGTGTTATGAGTCAGGCTTTACCGCTGGTTACCCGCCAGGGCGACCGTATCGCCATCGTGAGCGGATTGCGTACGCCATTTGCTCGTCAGGCTACCGCGTTTCATGGCATTCCCGCCGTTGATTTGGGAAAAATGGTTGTTGGTGAATTGCTGGCCCGCAGCGAAATACCTGCTGATGTGATTGAACAGCTGGTTTTTGGCCAGGTGGTGCAAATGCCGGAAGCCCCCAACATTGCCCGGGAAATCGTTCTGGGAACCGGGATGAATGTGCATACAGATGCTTACAGCGTAAGCCGGGCTTGTGCAACCAGCTTTCAGGCCGTGGCGAATGTCGCTGAAAGCCTGATGGTCGGTACTATTCGAGCTGGGATTGCCGGTGGCGCAGACTCCTCTTCCGTTCTGCCTATTGGCGTCAGCAAAAAGCTGGCGCGAGTACTGGTGGATGTCAATAAAGCCCGCACAACCGGGCAACGTCTGAAGCTCTTTGCCCGGCTACGCTTGCGCGACCTGATGCCTGTGCCACCTGCAGTGGCTGAATATTCCACCGGTTTACGCATGGGAGATACCGCCGAGCAAATGGCTAAAACTTATGGCATCACGCGTGAGCAGCAGGATGCGCTGGCGCACCGTTCTCATCAGCGAGCAGCTCAGGCGTGGGCTGAAGGAAAACTGGCAGATGAGGTGATGACGACCTACATCCCCCCCTTTAAAGATCCTTTTTCAGAAGATAACAATATTCGTGGTAACTCTACGCTGGCGGATTACGCCAAACTGCGTCCGGCATTTGACAGAAAACACGGTACCGTTACCGCGGCCAACAGCACCCCGCTGACGGATGGCGCAGCCGCCGTGATTATGATGACGGAGTCGCGCGCGAAAGAACTGGGGCTGGTGCCGCTGGGATACCTGCGTAGTTTTGCCTTCACCGGCATCGATGTCTGGCAGGACATGCTGCTGGGGCCGGCGTGGTCGACACCGCTTGCCCTGGAGCGCGCAGGGTTAACCATGGCGGATTTAACGCTTATTGATATGCATGAAGCCTTTGCCGCACAAACGCTGGCGAACCTCCAGTTGCTGGGCAGCGAGCGTTTTGCCCGCGAAGTGCTTGGGCGCTCCCACGCCACTGGCGAAGTCGATGACAGTAAATTTAACGTGCTGGGTGGCTCAATTGCCTATGGGCACCCATTCGCCGCCACCGGTGCACGCATGATCACTCAAACCCTCCATGAACTACGCCGTCGTGGCGGTGGGTTTGGTTTAGTGACAGCCTGTGCGGCGGGTGGTCTGGGTGCGGCAATGGTTCTGGAGGCAGAATAATGGAAATGACATCGGCTTTTACGCTCAACGTGCGTCTGGATAACGTCGCCGTTGTCTCCATTGATGTGCCCGGCGAGAAAATGAATACCCTGAAAGCGGAGTTCGCTTCCCAGGTTCGGGCCATTCTGAAACAAATTCGCGACAACAAAGCATTGCGCGGCGTGGTGTTTATTTCGGCGAAACCCGATAACTTTATCGCCGGGGCGGATATCAACATGATTGGTAGTTGTCGCAGCGCACAGGAAGCTGAAACGCTGGCCCGTCAGGGGCAGCAGATCATGGCGGAAATTAATGCATTGCCGATCCCGGTTGTTGCCGCTATTCATGGTGCCTGTCTGGGCGGTGGCCTGGAAATGGCACTGGCGTGCCACAACCGTATTTGTACCGATGATGCTAAAACCGTGCTGGGTTTACCGGAAGTGCAGTTAGGCCTGCTTCCCGGTTCCGGTGGCACCCAGCGATTGCCCCGCCTTATTGGTGTCAGTACTGCACTGGATATGATCCTGACAGGAAAACAGCTCCGGGCAAAACAGGCGCTAAAAGTGGGGTTGGTGGATGAAGTAGTACCACAGGCCATTTTGCTGGAAGCGGCTGTAGAACTGGCCAAAAAAGACAGTTCGGCGCACCGGGTTCTGCCCGTACGTGAACGCGTGTTGGCGGGGCCGCTGGGACGTGCGCTGCTGTTTCGTATGGTCAGTAAAAAGACGGCGCAAAAAACGCTGGGCAACTACCCTGCGACGGATCGTATTCTTGAGGTCATCGAAACCGGTCTCGCGCAGGGCAGCAGCAGCGGCTATGAGGCGGAAGCCCGCGCGTTTGGCGAGCTGGCGATGACTTCGCAGTCTAAGGCGCTACGGAACATCTTTTTTGCCAACACCGACGTGAAAAAAGATCCCGGTAGCGAAGCGAAGCCCGGCCCGCTGAATAGCGTCGGTATTTTGGGCGGTGGCCTGATGGGCGGCGGTATTGCTTACGTCACGGCCTGTAAAGGTGGCTTGCCGGTGCGCATCAAAGATATTAACGCTAAGGGAATCAACCACGCGCTGAAGTACAGCTGGGAGCAGCTTGAAACGAAGGTTCGCCGCCGTCATATTAAAGCGAGCGAGCGTGATAAACAGCTGGCGCTGATTTCGGGAACCACCGATTATCGCGGTTTTGCTCATCGCGATCTGATTATTGAAGCGGTATTCGAAGATCTGTCATTAAAACAACAGATGGTGGCAGAAATTGAGCAGAACTGTGCCACTCATACCATTTTTGCGTCTAACACCTCGTCTTTGCCAATTGGCGATATTGCGGCGAACGCAGCCAGACCTGAACAGGTAATTGGTCTGCACTTCTTTAGCCCGGTAGAAAAAATGCCACTTGTGGAAGTGATTCCGCATGCAACAACCTCTGAGCAGACGATTGCCACAACCGTTAAGTTAGCGAAAAAACAAGGCAAAACGCCGATTGTTGTCCAGGATAAGGCTGGTTTTTACGTTAACCGTATTTTAGCGCCTTACATCAACGAAGCGATTCGCATGCTGACTGAAGGCGAACGTGTCGACACGATTGATGCCGCGCTGGTTAAGTTTGGTTTTCCGGTAGGGCCAATCCAACTTTTGGATGAGGTCGGAATTGATACGGGCACTAAAATTATACCAGTGCTTGAGGCCGCCTATGGAGAACGTTTTAGCGCGCCTGCAAATGTTGTTGCTTCAATTTTGAATGACGATCGCAAAGGCAGAAAAAATGGTCGGGGTTTCTATCTTTATGGCGCGAAAGGGCGTAAAAGCAAAAAACAGGTCGACCCCGCAATTTATACGCTTATTGGCGTCCAGGGTCAGGGCCAACTCGCAGCCCAGCAAATTGCAGAGCGGTGTGTCATGTTAATGCTTAACGAAGCAGCACGCTGTTTTGGTGAGCAGGTCGTCCGCAGCGCACGTGATGGTGATATCGGCGCTGTATTTGGTATTGGTTTTCCGCCATTCCTCGGCGGCCCGTTCCGGTATATGGATTCTCTCGGTGCGGGTGAAGTGGTTGCGGTTCTGCAACGACTGTCCACGCAATATGGTTCACGGTTTACACCGTGTGAACAGTTATTGCAGATGGCGGAACGTGGTGAAAGATTCTGGGATATCGGGGAAACTGACCTGAATTCATGAGGTCAAAGGTAGGATGAATCCGCACTGAATGTATGGGTCGCGCTCAAAATGTAAACAGAGATTGACTATACTTACGCCGTTGAGGTAAAAAACAGCGTTTCATTCGGTGAATGGATAAGGCACAATGCCGGCCACCACATCGTTACCACGGTCAATAGGGGCTGTGAATAAAGGTGTTGGTGATTCTGGTTAACAAAAGCGGTGCAATATGCAAGTTTTTATCATGCGTCACGGCGACGCGGCCCTCGATGCCGCCAGTGATTCGGTTCGTCCTTTAACCTCTTGTGGTTGTGACGAATCTCGCCTGATGGCGAACTGGCTTAAAGGTCAAAAAGTGGATATCGAACGTGTTCTGGTGAGCCCGTTCCTACGAGCCGAACAGACGCTGGACGTGGTGGGAGAGTGTATGAACCTGCCAGCCGGTGTGGATGTTTTGCCGGAGCTGACTCCCTGCGGCGATGTCGGTCTGGTCAGTGCCTATTTACAGGCTCTGGCCAATGAAGGTATCGCCACGGCACTGGTTATCTCTCACTTGCCTTTAGTGGGGTATCTGGTGTCTGAGCTTTGCCCAGGTGAAACACCGCCGATGTTTACCACATCAGCGATTGCCAGCGTAACGCTTGATGAGAGCGGGAAGGGTACTTTTAACTGGCAGATGAGCCCGTGTAACCTGAAAATGGCAAAAGCGATTTGAAAAGGTTGGTATCGGATAAGGCACAGCTGCCATCCGGAAAATCAAAGAGCCGCAAATGCGGCTCTTTCTGTTTCCTGCATCAGGGGAGTTCAGGCGGCAACCACTCTTCCACTTCGATCAGTACCAGCAGCGCGGCATCGCCACCGTACTCTTTCGGTGCCTGATGGAAGGCCATCACATGCGGATGTTGTGCCAGCCAGAGCGGTGTTTGCTGCTTAAGAATATGCTTCCCGTGGCCATGCATTACGCAGGCGCAAAACACATGCTCACGACGACAGGCGGCAATCAGCGCGCCTAACTCCTGTTTGGCCTGCTGCTGGGTCAGCCCATGCAGATCGAGAAACAGCTCCGGGGAGTAATCACCACGGCGCATTTTCTTCAGTTCGAAATGGCTGACGTCGGCACGCAGGTATCTTACCGGGCCGTCCGTATTCAGCAGCGGCTGAAACTCATCCGAGAAATAGTGGCTGGCATCAGCCTGCTCCTGTAGCAGTCTTTTAACCGGAACCTCGGCAATTTTTTTACGTGGCGGCCGATGAACAATAGTGTCCTGCTTAATTTGCCGGGTGCCGGTCATCAGCTGGCGAAACAGCGTCTGATCCTCCTCGCTGAGCGATGTTTTCTTTTTCATTCGAGTGTCTCATCTTTTATTTTCCCTTAGTTTAACCCGACTCGACGGGCATCCGATCGCTTAAAACGCAATTTTCGCGCTCAGGCTCCGCGTGAATGCTGATTTATCGCCGTCTTCGTGGCAAACTAGCCGCCGAATTTAATGCGAGCATGCCCTGGAGAAATACGTGGATAAAATTTTCGTCGATGAAGCCGTGAGTGAACTGCATACCATTCAGGACATGTTGCGTTGGGCGGTCAGCCGTTTTAGCGCGGCGAATATCTGGTATGGGCATGGCACGGATAACCCATGGGACGAGGCCGTACAGCTGGTGCTGCCGTCGCTTTATTTGCCGCTGGATATCCCAGAAGATATGCGCACTGCGCGTCTGACCTCCAGCGAGCGCCATCGTATTGTTGAACGCGTGATTCGCCGCGTCAACGAGCGTATTCCGGTGGCTTACCTGACCAACAAAGCCTGGTTCTGCGGGCATGAATTCTATGTTGATGAGCGCGTGCTGGTTCCGCGTTCACCGATTGGCGAGCTTATCAATAACCGCTTTGCGGGCCTGATTAATGAGCAGCCGCAGCATATCCTCGATATGTGCACCGGCAGCGGCTGTATTGCTATCGCCTGCGCGTATGCCTTCCCGGAAGCCGAAGTTGATGCGGTGGATATCTCCACTGACGCGCTGGCGGTGACCGAACACAATATTGAAGAGCACGGCCTGATTCATCACGTCACGCCAATCCGTTCCGACCTGTTCCGCGATCTGGTGAAAATCCAGTATGACCTGATTGTCACTAACCCGCCGTATGTTGATGCGGAAGACATGTCGGACCTGCCGAATGAATACCGTCATGAGCCTGAACTGGGTCTGGCATCCGGTAGTGATGGACTGAAGCTGACTCGCCGCATTTTGGGTAACGCCCCGGACTACCTGTCAGATAACGGTATTCTGATTTGTGAAGTCGGAAACAGCATGGTACATCTGATAGAGCAATACCCTGATGTGCCGTTTACCTGGCTGGAATTCGACAATGGTGGAGACGGTGTATTCATGCTGACCAAAGAGCAGTTAGTTGCTGCTCGTGAGCACTTCAGCATTTATAAAGACTAACTACACGCGCACGCACATACACAACACGCATAACGGAGCCGTGATGGCAGGAAACACAATTGGGCAACTCTTTCGCGTAACCACTTTCGGCGAATCACACGGGCTGGCGCTCGGTTGTATTGTCGATGGTGTTCCGCCGGGCATTTCTCTGACAGAAGCTGACCTGCAGCACGATCTCGACAGACGTCGTCCTGGTACTTCACGTTACACTACGCAGCGCCGTGAGCCGGATCAGGTGAAGATCCTCTCCGGCGTGTTCGAGGGCGTCACTACCGGTACGAGTATTGGCCTGCTGATCGAAAATACCGATCAACGTTCACAGGATTATGGCGCCATCAAGGATGTTTTCCGTCCAGGACACGCTGACTATACCTATGAGCAGAAATATGGCCTGCGCGACTACCGTGGCGGCGGACGTTCATCCGCGCGTGAAACGGCGATGCGCGTTGCGGCTGGCGCGATTGCCAAAAAATATCTGGCGGAAAAATTCGGCGTTGAAATTCGCGGCTGTCTGACGCAGATGGGTGATATTCCGCTGGAGATTAAAGACTGGTCCCAGGTGGAACTTAACCCGTTCTTTTGTCCGGACCCGGATAAACTCGAAGCGCTGGACGAACTGATGCGCGGGCTGAAGAAAGAGGGCGACTCCATCGGGGCAAAAGTGACCGTTGTTGCAAGCGGAGTACCTGCGGGTCTCGGCGAACCTGTATTCGATCGTCTGGATGCCGACATCGCCCATGCGCTGATGAGCATTAACGCCGTTAAGGGCGTTGAGATTGGCGACGGATTTGACGTTGTAGCGCTGCGCGGCAGTCAGAACCGCGATGAAATCACCAAAGAAGGTTTCCAGAGTAACCATGCGGGCGGCATTCTGGGGGGGATCAGCAGTGGGCAACAAATTGTTGCGCATATGGCGCTGAAACCGACGTCCAGTATTACCGTTCCTGGTCGCACCATTAATCGCTTTGGTGAAGAAGTCGACATGATCACGAAAGGTCGTCACGATCCGTGTGTTGGGATCCGCGCAGTGCCGATCGCCGAAGCAATGCTGGCGATCGTGTTGATGGATCACCTGTTGCGTCAGCGGGCGCAAAATGCGGATGTGAAGACCGATATTCCACGCTGGTAAAAATGAAAAAAACGGCACTTGCGGCGCTGGCTCTGTTTGCCAGTACCGCCTGTCTGGCGGCGACGCCCTGGCAGAAAATTACCCATCCGGTTACAGGCAGCGCGCAGTCTATCGGCGCGTTTTCCAATGGCTGTATTGTTGGCGCAGATACGCTGCCTGTACAGTCAGAACACTATCAGGTGATGCGCACCGATCAGCGTCGTTACTTTGGTCATCCGGATCTGGTGATGTTTATCCAGCGTCTGAGTAATCAGGCCAATAATTTGGGGCTGGGCACGGTGTTAATTGGTGATATGGGCATGCCAGCCGGTGGGCGATTCAATGGCGGTCACGCCAGCCACCAGACGGGACTGGATGTGGATATTTTCCTGCAACTGCCGAAAACGCGCTGGACCCAGTCACAACTGCTGCGGCCGCAGGCGTTAGATCTGGTCTCACAGGACGGCAAACGTGTTGTGCCATCACTGTGGAAACCGGAGATTTTCAGCCTGGTAAGGCTGGCGGCAAAAGATAATGAAGTAACGCGTATTTTCGTGAATCCGGCGATTAAGCAACAACTTTGTCTGGATGCAGGGACCGACAGGGACTGGTTGCGTAAAGTGCGGCCGTGGTTCCAGCACCGTGCGCATATGCACGTCCGGTTACGTTGTCCTGCTGATAGCCTTGAGTGCGAAGATCAACCGTTACCGCCACCGGGTGACGGCTGTGGCGCAGAGCTGCAAAGCTGGTTCGAACCTCCAAAACCTGGAACCACCAAGCCTGAGAAGAAGACACCGCCGCCGTTGCCGCCTTCCTGCCAGGCGCTACTGGACGAGCATGTACTCTAATGGATCATTTTGCCTCTCTGTTTATGGTGACGCCACTGCTGTTAGGTGTGCTTTTTTTTGTGGCGATGCTGGCAGGTTTTATTGATTCTCTGGCCGGAGGCGGTGGTTTACTCACCATCCCGGCATTGATGGCGGCCGGGATGCCACCTGAGCAAGCTCTGGCCACCAATAAATTGCAGGCCTGCGGGGGGTCTATCTCTTCCTCCCTCTATTTCATTCGCCGGGGAGTGGTTAATCTGGCGGATCAGAAGCTCAATATCTTCATGACGTTTGTCGGATCAATGAGCGGCGCGCTATTGGTTCAGCACGTGCAGTCAGACATTTTGCGCCAGATCCTGCCAGTACTGGTTATCTGTATTGGCCTTTACTTTCTGTTAATGCCGAAAGTGGGCGAAGAAGATCGGCAGCGTCGACTGCACGGATTGCCTTTCGCGCTGGTGGCCGGGGGCTGCGTCGGCTTTTACGATGGCTTTTTTGGCCCGGCGGCGGGGTCGTTCTACGCGCTGGCCTTTGTCATGCTGTGTGGCTATAACCTGGCGAAATCGACGGCCCACGCCAAAGTATTAAATGCCACTTCGAATATCGGTGGGCTGCTGTTGTTTGCTCTCGGCGGCAAAGTGATTTGGGCGACCGGATTTGTGATGCTCATTGGCCAGTTTATTGGCGCACGGATGGGCTCACGGCTGGTGCTCAGCAAAGGACAAAAACTCATTCGGCCAATGATTGTCATCGTCTCCGCCGTGATGAGTGCCAAGCTACTTTATGATAATCATGGACAGGAGATTCTCCACTGGCTGGGGATGAACTAATGAATAATACCCATCACTACGAACAGTTAATTGAGATTTTTAACGGCTGTTTTGCCGATGAATTTAATACCCGTCTGATTAAAGGCGACGACGAACCGATCTATCTTCCTGCTGATGCGGAATTACCGTATCACCGTATCGTTTTTGCGCATGGTTATTACGCCAGCGCGTTACACGAAATCTCACACTGGTGCATCGCCGGTAAGGCGCGTCGTGAGCTGGTCGATTTCGGTTACTGGTACTGCCCCGATGGGCGCGACGCGAAGACGCAATGCCAGTTTGAAGATGTGGAAGTGAAGCCGCAGGCGTTTGACTGGCTGTTTTGCATGGCGGCGGGCTACCCGTTTAACGTCAGTTGCGACAACCTGGAAGGGGACTTTGAACCGGATCGCGTGGTATTCCAGCGCCGTGTTCATGCCCAGGTGATGGAGTATCTGGATAAGGGGATCCCCGAACGCCCGGCGCGTTTCATTAACGCACTACAGAATTATTATCACACGCCTGAACTTAAGGCGGAACAATTCCCGTGGCCCGAAGCGCTCAACTGACGCCTATGCCACGTTTACAATGAGGAAAGAAGATGATCGCGGAGTTTGAATCACGCATTCTGGCATTAATCGACGATATGGTAGAGCACGCCAGCGATGATGAGTTGTTTGCCAGTGGTTATTTGCGTGGGCACCTGACGCTGGCCGTTGCTGAACTGGACGGTGGTGAGGACCATTCCGCTGAGGCATTGTACGCCAATGTGACCAGCAGTCTGGAGAAAGCCATCAGCGCGGGCGAACTCTCGCCGCGTGACCAGGCGTTAGTGAAAGAGATGTGGGACACTTTGTTCCAGAAGGCGACAAAATAATAATTGCAGGAGATTGTGCCGGATGGCGACACGGAGGTGTCTTATCCGGCCCACGTGGGCGGGTGTTTGTAGGCCTGATAAGCGTAGCGCCATCAGGCAATGATCGGATGACCCCCCATCCTTTTATTTCACCGTTTTACCCTTCAATAACTTCCGTACCCACAGACGATTCGGATTCAGCGCCGCCAGCGTGCTGGCATCCATGGGAATAGGTTCATCGCTCATTTGCGCGGCCAGAATTTCTGCACATAGCGGGGCAGAACATAGCCCACGTGACCCTAGCGCGCCCAACATGAACAAATCCGGGTATACCGGTGCGCTTAAAGCATGCTCTTTGTCTTCTGCAAGCCGGGCATACTGATCGAGTGTGGTGTTATAGTCCGGCACATTACCGACCATCGGTAAATGATCGCGCGTGGCACAACGGACGCCGCAACGGGCAGCATTATCACTGACATTCACTTCTTTTGCCCATGCCGCAGCCGGCAAGCAGTCGATCAAACGTTGACGGTTTTGTCGCTGGTCATCATGACGGAACGACGTCTCTTCAGAACCCCGATGATAGCTGGCGCCAATACAGTGCTGCTGATTTTCCGGGTTTTGCGGGGTAAGGTAGCCGTCGTAGCACAGAACCTGACGTAGTGCGGAAAGCGAAGGCGTCGTGGGAATGTGACTTACCTGACCGCCAACGGAATACACCGGTAGTGACTGAGTCTGTTCAAAACGGTGAATACAATGCCCATTTGCCAGAACCACGACCTCATGTGTTGCCGTTTTTCCACTGGCGAACTGCAGCTGCCAGCTGGCGGTTTGATGAGCAAGTGAGGTCAGTGTGTGTTGGTAGTGGGTACGTAACCCAAGCGTTGTCGCATAGTCAAGAACGGCAGTGGTAAGCTGTGCCGGACACAGCCATCCGCCGGCCGGGTACTGGATGCCATCACATTCGGTTGCTACGCCTGTTGTTTGCAAAATTTGATCTGCGTCTACCCCGACGGCGAGCGCCCTGGGGAGTTCAAGTGATAGCATTTGGCTGATTTTCTGCTGGCTTTTCTCATCCCAGGCGAGCTGTGTTACGCCACACCAGTCATGGGCAAAATTAACGGGTAGTGCGTCGTACAGGCGACGAGCAAAGGTAAATGCGGTAGGGAAGAAAAGCGTAATCGCCACATCATGTTTACTGAGCAACGGATAGAGTGCGCCCTGACGATTGCCGGAAGCACCCTGCGCAGGTTTATCGTCAGCGCAGTAGAGCGTGACCTGCCAGCCTCTACGCAGTAGCGCCAGAGACAGTAATGCACTGGCAATACCACCGCCAATAATGGCCGCTTCACGTTTCTCCGTTCCTGTACGCAAAAACCACGGGGCTGATGAAGGGGGCGTCATCGTCTGTTCCATCACGCCACACAGCATTTCACGTTTACGACCAAAACCTTTGCACTTCTGCATTGTAAATCCGGCTTCCTGCAATCCCCGGCGTACAAAACCAGCCGAAGTGAAAGTTGCCAGCGTACCACCTGGTCGGGCCAGTCTGGCCATGGCGTTAAAGAGTGTTGGCGTCCACATATCCGGATTTTTTGCCGGGGCGAAGCCGTCCAGGAACCAGGCATCAACCTGTTGGTTCAGGGACTCGTCCAGCTTATCGGTGAGTTCGTTGATGTCGCCGAACCACAGATCCAGAGTAACCCGCCCCTCATCAAGCAGTAGACGATGGCAACCCGCCAGCGGCAGTGGCCACTGTGCCTGGAGTTGCTCTGCCCACGACGCCAGTTCCGGCCAGCGCTGATGCGCTAATGTCAGATCCTCACGCGTCAGCGGAAATTTTTCAAAACTGATGAAATGTAATCTTTCCAGGATAGCTTCAGGGTGGGTAGCGCGAAAGGCGGCGAATGCCTGCCAGAGCGTGAGGAAGTTAAGTCCGGTGCCAAAGCCACTTTCTGCCACCACGAACACCGGGCGTGGGTGCACAGGAAAACGTTCGGCGAGGTGGTTGCCGCCAAGGAAGACGTAACGTGTCTCTTCCAGCCCGTTATCATTGGAAAAATAGACATCGTCAAAATCTCGGGAAACAGGTGTACCCTCAGCGTTGAATTCAAGGTTGGCAGGTTGTATTGCGTATTGTTTCACGTAAGTTACTCGTCTGGCAGGCTGTGCCCCGATCTTAACGAGGAGTGCCTGGCTGCGCAAATTTCCACATTAAATGGCTGATCGGACTTGTTCGGCGTACAAGTGTACGCTATTGTGCCACTCGAAACTTTAAAATAGTGCGACTTACAGAGGTATTGAATGAAACGTGCAGTGATTACTGGCTTGGGCATCGTTTCCAGCATCGGTAATAACCAGCAGGAAGTCCTGGCATCTCTGCGTGAAGGACGTTCAGGGATCACTTTCTCTCAGGAGCTGAAGGACTCCGGCATGCGTAGCCACGTTTGGGGCAACGTAAAACTGGATACCACTGGCCTCATTGACCGCAAAGTAGTGCGCTTTATGAGCGACGCATCCATCTATGCTTTCCTTTCTATGGAGCAGGCAGTGGCTGATGCCGGCCTGGCTGCAGAAGATTACCAGAACAATCCGCGCGTTGGCCTGATTGCAGGTTCCGGCGGCGGCTCCCCGCGTTTTCAGGTATTCGGCGCTGACGCAATGCGCAGCCCGCGCGGTCTGAAAGCGGTTGGCCCGTATGTGGTCACCAAAGCGATGGCATCCGGCGTTTCTGCCTGCCTCGCGACACCGTTCAAAATCCACGGCGTCAACTACTCCATCAGCTCTGCCTGTGCAACTTCTGCACACTGTATCGGCAACGCTGTTGAACAAATTCAGTTGGGCAAGCAGGACATCGTTTTTGCAGGCGGCGGCGAAGAGTTGTGCTGGGAAATGGCGTGCGAGTTCGACGCAATGGGCGCGCTGTCTACCAAATATAACGACAACCCGTCTCAAGCTTCCCGTACTTATGATGCACACCGTGACGGTTTTGTTATCGCAGGCGGCGGCGGTATGGTTGTTGTCGAAGAACTGGAACACGCTCTGGCTCGTGGCGCGCACATCTATGCGGAAATCGTCGGTTACGGCGCAACGTCTGATGGCGCAGACATGGTTGCTCCGTCAGGTGAAGGTGCAGTTCGCTGCATGCAGATGGCGATGCACGGTGTTGATACCCCGATTGACTACCTGAACTCCCACGGTACTTCTACTCCGGTAGGCGACGTGAAGGAACTGGGCGCAATCCGCGAAGTCTTTGGCGATAACAGCCCGGCCATTTCTGCAACCAAAGCCATGACCGGTCACTCACTGGGTGCGGCTGGCGTTCAGGAAGCTATCTACTCTCTGCTGATGCTGGAACACGGTTTTATCGCGCCAAGCATCAACATTGAAGAGCTGGACGAGCAGGCTGCAGGTCTGAATATCGTGACTAAACCGACCGAGCAAGCGTTGACGACTGTTATGTCTAACAGCTTCGGTTTTGGCGGCACCAACGCCACGCTGGTTATGCGTAAGCTGAAAGCATAAGTCTCGGCTCATGCAGCACACGAAAGGGAGCCGTCAGGCTCCCTTTTTTACTTATTCATCTTTTCGTACTCCGGTGAGATCTCCGCAGACCATGCTTTCGCACGGGTAATATCCCCGGCACTGTAGATGGGCTGTTCATAATGATCGCTAATATTGCGAACGCGATAAATTTTCCAGCGCCTGTCTTCCCAACGCGTATACACTTCCAGCAGCATGGGGGTTTCGCCTGTCGGCCCACCTAATTGTACTTCCACCTTTTCGCCACCGAGAAAGGGTTGAGCCGCTCCAACCCGTAGCAGCGGGATCCATTCTGGGTCGTAATCCTGCACGTACATAAAGTAGTCAGAATCCAGTATTTCCTGCTCGTAAAGACTAGCAATCAGCGCCAGACGATTGATAACGTCTTTCGCTACATAGCGTTGCATGAGCGCGGACGTATCCCGATCTTGTGTGTATGCGGACATCCACGCGAGATAGAATTGTTGAACATCCTGAGTGCTGTCACGG
This sequence comes from Citrobacter sp. C6_1, assembly GCF_014596835.2. Classification (NCBI taxonomy): domain Bacteria; kingdom Pseudomonadati; phylum Pseudomonadota; class Gammaproteobacteria; order Enterobacterales; family Enterobacteriaceae; genus Citrobacter; species Citrobacter sp. C6_1. The sequence continues at coordinate 1,449,896 of NZ_CP115031.1, forward strand.
TGGGATGAAGAACAGCCACAAAGTAACAAAACCACAGCAATCAACGAGAACGCTTTCATTACGGTTTCCTGTAAATAGTGTATGACGGTTTTGCCGCCCGATAGCCAGGCCCCGCCCACATATCACGTTGTCTAAAATCGGAGTACCACGCCTGACCGTCAAATATCGCCATATGCCCGCTTGGGTTTCCTCCTTCATAAGGCTGAATAATGACGACATCTCCTTCCCGGGGTTGTTCAAATGTGCCGATGGGGCTGAAACCGGCATTTTTTAGCATGGGGCCATAATCTTTAGCATGATAGGTATTCCCAAGAGTGATACCTCCAGCCTGAATGGCTTTGCGGGTAAATTCCGCGCAGCGTCCTTGAGAATGTGAACCCGCGTGTGATTTAGCGTGATTAACTGCTGTTGTTTTATTCCAGCTCATCATGACTCCTGTTAATGGAATATGTAATAAGTTCGTGTATTGCTTTAACAGGATTTAATCTGATGGAAATAGCCGATAGTGCTATTAATATCGTAAATATATTTGATTGAGATATTAATTAATCTGCTGTGTAAATTATGGATAATGTATTTATAATTGGTGATTATTCTTTGTAACGGCTTTTTTGGCTGATTTTGAGAGATAGCGTGACGGCCAAATTACGTCCGGCGTGGTTTCCAGCGCCTGTGCGATGAGCTGTTCTGCCCGGGGCCAACTGCGGGTAAATACATTACGCAGCGAGTCAGGAGATAAACCCGCCGCACGTGACAACTCTCTTAGTGTAATGCCTCTTTTTTCCAGTGCACTTTTAATATCTGCACGATGCCAGTCTTGGCTTTTTTGTTCCATTCTGTAATCCTAAGAAGATGTGTTATCGGCACCGATATTTTTCAGGTTGAAAATTAGAAAGACAAAAGAACGTTACTTTCTTTTTTGTCGTAGGAATATTGCCAGAATTAATTTGAAATTTCGCGAAAAAGAAAAAATATTTTTATTTCATCAGCAGAAAGGAAAGAAACTGATGGTAAAAGAGTGGTTCACGGTAAAGGAGTGTCTTGAATTACCGGGGTTTCCTGGAAGCGCACCCGCTGTACGCCTGCGCTTAAATACCTACAGTGCAGGGAAAGAGGGCGTTAAGCGTAAGCGTGCGAAATCTAAGGCCGAGGAATTTCATATTTCTGTGTTCCCACTGTATGTACGCTCGTATCTGAATGAAAATGAGAAAACAGAAGCATCAGATCGCAACATCGTGCAGGAAGCAGGACCCAAAGAGATTTGGGATATGATGTTCCTGCTCCTGACGCCGCAGCAGCGTGAACAGGTAACCGGGCGATTCAGAGCGAAAGGCATTGATGCGGTATTTCCCTTTTTGTTCGTAGAGAAGTCATCGCTTTGAAACGCACTGCTATGCTTTCACAGTTGACAGCCAGGGCCACTCGCAGGCAGACTCCAGCTTCAACATTATCCTCTTGATAATGCGTAAGCGTTTAACGTTATCCAACGCACCTTAATCCTGATAGTCAGGTAGAGGGGGCGTGGACATTCCTCGCCTTACTCTGCATTTTGGAGTAACGCATGACAGTTGTAACCCAACAAGAAAAAACATCTTCGGCGAATTTTTCGCTGTTTCGTATCGCTTTTGCGGTTTTCCTGACCTATATGACGGTCGGTTTACCTCTGCCCGTCATTCCTCTGTTTGTGCATCAGGAGCTGGGCTATGGCAACACCATGGTCGGTATCGCCGTAGGCGTACAGTTTCTGGCAACGGTATTAACGCGCGGCTACGCCGGGCGCTTAGCCGATCAATATGGTGCTAAACGTTCGGCGCTACAGGGGATGTTTGCCTGTGCGCTGGCGGGCGCGGCGTGGCTGTTAGCCGCGCTATTGCCCGTTTCCGTTCCGGTGAAGTTTGCGTTGTTGATTGTCGGGCGTTTGATCCTTGGTTTTGGCGAAAGCCAGTTGCTCACCGGAACGCTGACCTGGGGGCTGGGGCTGGTTGGGCCAACGCGTTCCGGTAAGGTTATGTCGTGGAACGGAATGGCGATTTACGGCGCGCTGGCCGCGGGGGCGCCGCTGGGGCTTCTGATCCACAGCCACTTTGGCTTTGCGGCGCTGGCAGGAACCACGATGGTATTACCGCTGCTGGCATGGGCATTCAATGGCACCGTGCGCAAAGTGCCTGCACATGCAGGAGAACGCCCTTCGTTATGGAGTGTGGTAGGGCTTATCTGGAAACCGGGTCTGGGCCTGGCGCTGCAGGGCGTGGGCTTTGCGGTAATCGGTACCTTTATTTCGCTCTATTTTGTCAGCAACGGCTGGACGATGGCGGGTTTCACTCTGACCGCATTTGGCGGGGCATTTGTGCTGATGCGCATTCTGTTTGGCTGGATGCCGGACAGGTTTGGCGGTGTGAAGGTTGCTGTTGTTTCGTTGCTGGTTGAAACCGCGGGTCTGATTTTGCTGTGGCAGGCTCCCTCTGCCTGGATTGCGTTGCTGGGAGCGGCATTAACCGGGGCCGGGTGTTCGCTGATCTTCCCGGCGCTGGGCGTGGAGGTGGTGAAGCGAGTGCCTGCCCAGGTTCGTGGTACGGCGCTAGGCGGTTACGCCGCATTTCAGGATATCTCCTACGGCATAAGCGGCCCTGTCGCCGGGGTTCTGGCCACTGCATACGGTTACTCCTCGGTATTCCTTGCCGGGGCGATTTCCGCGGTGGTGGGCATTTTCGTGACGCTGCTGACTCTGCGGAAAGGTTAAGCAAGCAACCAGAACAGGGCTAATGCGATCAGCAAGGCGACAAACATCAGCCCCGGTCGTGCCGACAGTGTTTTTACCGTTTCAATCACCGGTGCGAACGGGCTGAAAATGGGTTGAAGATGACGCGGATCGTTTAATTCCTGCTCCCGGTCACGTTCCACGCGGCGCAGGAAGATTTGATTCAGCAAGTCCTGCACTTGTACCGCTGTCAGGATCGTTTGTGGCTGGATCTGGTACGTTTGCTGCGCATACTCTTTTATGACCGTTAGCTCATTTGGCTCCAGCGGCTGTTTTAGCGCCGCCTGCAACGTTTGCAGCGTCGGCGCATTTTGCTGACTGAGGGTCTGACGCGCCTGCAGCCATGTCACCAGATGCGTAAACTGTTTGGCGGGGATCAGCTCGCCGCTTTTTACACCAGACAGCTCCAGCATCGACTGCCAGATCATCTTGCCGGATTCTCCGGTAGCCGCCGCCAGTTTAGTCACCAACTGGTTCAGCGTATTGTGCTCTGCAGGTAATAGCGGACGGTCGGTGGCCGGCCGTTGCTGCGGTTGCGGTATCGAAAGCTGCCCCTGCTGCAACAGCGTGAGCACGTTCTTCAACTGCTCTGGCGTGAGCTGGCTGAGCGCCGTTTGCCCAAACTGCTGACGGATAAAATCACTCACCGCCTGGCGGTTATTTCCCTGACTCAGTAATTCCGTGAGCTGTGACAGCACCTGACGATTGGCATGATTTTGCTGAGCAACCTCCAGTCGCTGGTTCAGGTTTTGCTCCGCGGCAGGAAAGTGACGTGACTGCAATGGCGTATCACTTTTGACGCCCAGATCGTGCTTCATTCCGGCCCACACCTCAGCGCTTTGCTGTTGGGTAAGCGAAATCAAACGGGTAATCAGTCGTTCCAGTACGGTACGTTGTTGCGTGGATAACGGTTGTTCACCCGCAGCGGAAGGGGCATTTTGGCCTTCGCCGGGAGGGCGGGCGGGCGTACCTGAAATGGGCTGCATCATCTCTGTTCCTTAAATCTGTGCTAACCAGGTCTCGCAGTATGCCTGGCGGCGAGATTATGGCACACTTGCCCGGTTAACTCTCGTTCTCAAACAGGTGCGAAAGACGTGAAAATCCTCGTTGATGAAAATATGCCCTATGCCCGCGAACTGTTCAGTCGTTTGGGGGAGGTCAAAGCGGTTCCCGGTCGCCCGATTCCCGTCACAGAACTGGATGATGCGGATGCTCTAATGGTGCGTTCGGTGACGAAAGTAAACGCATCGCTACTCAGTGGAAAACCGGTAAAGTTTGTTGGTACGGCAACGGCAGGCACTGATCATGTGGATGATGCCTGGCTTGCGCAGTCAGGCATTGGTTTTTCTGCTGCTCCCGGCTGCAATGCGATTGCGGTAGTGGAATATGTCTTCTCTGCGCTGCTGATGCTGGCTGAGCGCGACGGTTTTACCTTACGTGACCGTACGGTCGGTATTGTTGGCGTAGGTAATGTGGGGGGGCGTTTACAGGCGCGCCTGGAAGCATTAGGGATCCGCACCTTGCTGTGCGATCCGCCGCGTGCCGATCGCGGTGACGAGGGCGATTTCCGCGCGCTGGAGGATCTGGTTGAGCAAGCAGACGTGTTGACCTTCCACACGCCGTTGTTTAAAGACGGATCCTACAAAACGTTGCACCTGGCCGATGAGGCGCTGATTAGCCGCCTGAAACCGGGCACCATTCTGATTAATGCCTGCCGCGGGCCGGTCGTGGATAATACGGCATTGCTGAACCGATTGAATGCCGGGCAGCCGCTGAGCGTTGTGCTGGATGTCTGGGAAGGAGAGCCGGATCTCAACGTGGCGTTGCTGAAGAAAGCCGATATTGGCACGGCGCACATTGCCGGGTATACCCTGGAAGGGAAAGCGCGTGGCACCACGCAGGTCTTTGAGGCCTATAGTAAGTTTATTGGTCACGAGCAGCACGTTGCGCTCAGTACCCTGTTGCCCGCGCCGGAATTTGGTCGTATCACCCTGCATGGCCCGTTAGATCAGCCAACACTGAAAAGGCTGGTTCATTTAGTGTATGATGTGCGCCGCGATGATGCGCCGCTGCGCAAAGTTGCTGGAATTCCGGGTGAATTTGATAAACTGCGCAAGAATTATCTTGAACGTCGCGAATGGTCGTCTTTATACGTAATGTGTGACGATGCTGCTGCCGCAGCCCTGCTGTGTAAGCTGGGTTTTAACGCCGTTCATCATCCGGCACATTAATGTCTTCTTAATGCTCCCTGTCGAATAATACGACAGGGACGCTTATGTATTTCTGGAGTAAATCACCATGTCTGAAGGCTGGAATATTGCCATTCTGGGCGCAACGGGCGCCGTAGGCGAAGCCCTGCTCGATACGCTGGCTGAACGCCAGTTCCCGGTCGGTGAAATCTATGCGCTGGCACGCAATGAAAGCGCCGGTGAACACCTGCGTTTTAACGGTAAATCGGTCATTGTCCAGGATGTTGCTGACTTTGACTGGACCCAGGCTCAACTGGCATTTTTTGTCGCGGGCGTTGAAGCCACTGCCGCATGGGCGGAAGAAGCAACCAATGCCGGTTGTCTGGTGATTGACAGCAGTGGTCTGTTTGCGCTCGAGCCTGACGTTCCGCTGGTCGTCCCGGACGTTAACCCATTTGTACTGGCGGATTACCGCAATCGTAACGTTATCGCGGTGCCAAACAGCCTGACCAGTCAACTGCTTTCCGCGCTGAAACCGCTGATCGATGACGGTGGCCTCTCACGTATTACGGTAACCAACATTATCTCGGCTTCCGCTCACGGTAAAAAAGCCGTAGACGCACTGGCCGGACAGAGTGCGAAATTGCTTAATGGCATGCCGATTGACGAGGATGACTTCTTTGGCCGCCAACTGGCGTTCAATATGCTACCGCTGTTGCCCGATCGCGAAGGCAGTGTGCGCGAAGAACGTCGTATCGTCGATGAAGTCCGTAAAATTATGCAGGATGATGGCCTGTTAATTTCAGCCAGCATCGTGCAGTCACCGGTATTCTACGGTCATGCACAGATGGTGAATTTTGAAGCCCTGCGTCCGTTGGCGGCGGAAGAAGCACGTGACGCGTTTTCACGCGGTGAAGATGTGGTGTTGTCAGAAGAGACCGATTTCCCGACTCAGGTTGGCGATGCGTCAGGCTCTCCGCACCTTTCCATTGGCTGCGTGCATAACGATTACGGCATGCCGGAGCAGGTTCAGTTCTGGTCAGTGGCAGACAACGTACGCTTTGGCGGGGCATTGATGGCGGTGAAAATTGCGGAAAAACTGGTGCAGGAGTACCTGTACTAATGTCTGACCTGCAACAGCCGTCAACCCATAAAATTGCGCTGGGCATCGAGTACGACGGCAGCAAATATTATGGCTGGCAGCGCCAGAACGAAGTGCGTAGTGTTCAGGAAAAACTGGAAAAAGCGCTCTCTCAGGTGGCGAATGAACGCATTAATGTCTTTTGTGCGGGACGCACGGATGCGGGCGTTCATGGCACAGGGCAGGTTGTGCACTTTGAAACGACTGCCCAGCGTAAAGATGCGGCCTGGACATTGGGGGTAAATGCGAATTTACCTGGTGACATCGCCGTACGTTGGGTGAAAGCTGTACCCGATGATTTTCACGCCCGATTCAGCGCCACGGCTCGCCGTTATCGCTACATCATCTACAATCATCGGTTGCGCCCTGCGGTTTTAGGTAAAGGGGTAACCCATTACTATGAGCCGCTGGACGCTGAGCGTATGCATCGTGCGGCCCAGTGTCTGATTGGCGAAAATGATTTTACCTCGTTTCGGGCGGTGCAGTGTCAGTCGCGCACACCGTGGCGTAACGTGATGCACATTAACGTCGAACGTTTCGGTGCGTATGTGGTGGTGGATATTAAAGCGAATGCCTTTGTACATCATATGGTCAGGAATATTGTCGGCAGCCTGATGGAAGTAGGCACCCACAACCAGCCGGAGAGCTGGATAGCAGAACTGTTAGCGGCGAAGGACAGAACGCTGGCAGCGGCAACGGCGAAAGCGGAAGGACTGTATCTGGTTGCAGTAGATTACCCGGATCGGTTCGACCTGCCAAAACCGCCAATGGGCCCGCTATTTCTGGCGGACTAATTTGAGTCGTATAAAGGCAAAATTATGGATCTGATTTACTTCCTCATCGATTTTATCCTGCACATTGATGTGCACCTGGCGGAGCTGGTCGCGGAATACGGTATCTGGGTATACGCTATTCTGTTTTTGATTCTGTTCTGTGAAACGGGACTGGTGGTCACGCCGTTCCTGCCAGGAGATTCGCTGCTGTTTGTTGCTGGTGCGCTTTCTGCGCTGCCAACGAACGATCTTAATGTCCATCTGATGGTGGCGTTAATGATAGTGGCGGCGATTGTGGGCGATGCGGTGAATTACACCATCGGGCGATTGTTTGGCGAGAAGCTGTTCAGCAACCCCAATTCCAAAATCTTTCGCCGCAGCTATCTGGATAAAACCCATGCGTTCTATGAGCGTCATGGCGGTAAAACCATTATTCTTGCGCGTTTCGTGCCTATCGTGCGTACATTTGCGCCGTTTGTTGCCGGGATGGGACACATGTCCTACCGTCATTTTGCGATGTATAACGTCGTCGGCGCTCTGCTGTGGGTATTGTTATTCACCTACGCAGGCTACCTGTTCGGCGATCTGCCGATCGTTCAGGAAAACCTGAAATTATTGATTGTGGCGATTATCATTCTTTCCGTATTGCCGGGAGTGATTGAAGTGATTCGCCATAAGCGTGCTGCGTCACGGGCTGCAAAATAGAAAGTAACTCAGCGGTTCGACCACTTTTTTATCCAAAGTTTCGGGCTGTTATGTTTTAATGTGCAACATTCATGGTCTGTTAGGGGCAAAAATGGCATTATGCGCCCCTTATAACAAAGCTGACTAGGGTTCAGGCAGAAAGGTCACCAATGAGCTGGATTGAACGAATTAAAAGCAACATTACTCCCACCCGCAAGGCAAGCATTCCTGAAGGGGTGTGGACCAAGTGTGATAGCTGCGGTCAGGTTTTATACCGTGCTGAGCTGGAACGTAATCTTGAGGTCTGTCCGAAGTGTGACCATCACATGCGCATGTCGGCGCGTAATCGCCTGCATAGCCTGTTAGATGAAGGTTCTCTTGTGGAACTGGGTAGCGAGCTTGAGCCGAAAGATGTGCTGAAGTTTCGTGATTCCAAAAAATACAAAGACAGACTGGCCTCTGCGCAGAAAGAAACCGGCGAGAAAGATGCGCTGGTGGTAATGAAAGGCACACTGCATGGTATGCCGGTCGTTGCTGCGGCATTCGAGTTCGCGTTTATGGGCGGCTCCATGGGCTCTGTGGTCGGCGCGCGTTTTGTCCGTGCCGTTGAACAGGCGCTGGAAGATAACTGTCCGCTGATCTGCTTCTCCGCTTCTGGCGGAGCGCGTATGCAGGAAGCGTTGATGTCTCTGATGCAGATGGCGAAAACCTCTGCCGCGCTGGCGAAAATGCAGGAACGCGGTTTACCGTATATTTCTGTACTGACTGACCCAACGATGGGCGGTGTTTCCGCAAGCTTCGCGATGCTGGGCGATCTCAACATTGCCGAACCGAAAGCACTGATTGGCTTTGCGGGGCCGCGTGTGATCGAGCAGACCGTACGTGAGAAACTGCCGCCGGGATTCCAGCGCAGCGAGTTCCTGATTGAAAAAGGCGCTATCGATATGATCGTCCGCCGTCCGGAAATGCGTCTGAAACTGGCAAGCGTTCTGGCGAAGCTGATGAATCTTCCTGCGCCGAATCCGGATGAGCCGCGTGAAGGCGAGGTGGTGCCTCCGGCAGCTGATCAGGAATCAGAGGTCTGATAGTTTACTCTATGGATTTCGGGTTGCAGGCCAGTGGCAAGAGAATTCATCCCGATGAGTTTACGCTGCTAATTGATTCGGGTGAGCGAGCGCAGCCAACACACCTGCAACTTGAATGATGACGAGTACAAAAGGGCAGGCCGGTTGGCGCTGCCTTTTTGCTTTTCTCAACATAACGAATCTACAGGCAACATGGACAATAAACGTATTCCCCAAGCCACGTCGCCCCTGGCCTCGTGGCTTTCTTATCTGGAAAACCTGCACAGTAAAACCATTGATTTAGGTCTTGAACGCGTGAGTCTGGTGGCGCAAAAACTGGGCGTATTAAAACCTGCGCCGTTTGTTTTCACCGTCGCGGGAACCAACGGAAAAGGCACGACCTGCCGTACGCTGGAATCTGTGTTGACCGCAGCAGGATATAAAGTCGGTGTATACAGTTCTCCCCATCTGGTGCGCTACACGGAACGTGTCCGCGTGCAGGGGGGGGAGTTGCCGGAATCTGCGCATACCGCCTCATTTGCTGAGATTGAAGCGGCGCGTGGTGATATTTCCCTGACCTACTTTGAATACGGCACGCTGTCAGCATTATGGCTGTTTAAACAGGCGCAGCTTGATGTGGTGATTCTGGAAGTGGGACTGGGCGGGCGTCTTGACGCCACCAATATCGTCGATGCCGATGTCGCGGTGGTCACCAGCATTGCGCTGGATCATACTGACTGGCTGGGCCCGGATCGCGAAAGCATTGGTCGTGAGAAAGCAGGGATCTTCCGTGCAGAAAAACCAGCTATCGTCGGCGAACCGGAGATGCCTTACACCATTGCCGATGTGGCACAAGAGACCGGGGCGATTTTGCAGCGCTGTGGCGTGGACTGGCGCTATGCGGTTACCGACAGTGACTGGTCCTTTACGGACGGTGAAGGTACGCTGACGCATCTGCCGTTGCCGCAGGTTCCCCAACCTAACGCCGCTACCGCACTGGCCGCACTGCGCGCAAGCGGGCTGAATGTCAGCGAGCAGGCCATTCGTGACGGCATCGAACACGCGATTTTACCGGGGCGCTTCCAGATTGTGAGCGAGTCGCCGCGCGTTATTTTCGATGTTGCCCATAACCCGCATGCGGCGGAGTATCTGACCGGACGTCTGAAAAAGTTAGTGAAAAGCGGGCGTGTACTTGCGGTTATCGGTATGCTACATGATAAAGATATTGCCGGTACGTTAGCCTGGTTAAAAAGCGTGGTTGACCTCTGGTACTGTGCGCCCCTGGAGGGGCCGCGTGGCGCAACGGCAGAACAATTGCTGGAGCACCTGGGCAAAGGTGACGCCTACGACAGCGTGGCGCAGGCATGGTCTGCGGCACTGGCTGAGGCGAAGCCTGAAGATACCGTGTTGGTGTGTGGATCGTTTCACACTGTCGCACATGTCATGGAAGTAATAGACGTGGGGAGAAGCGGTGGCGAGTAAGTTTCAGAATCGATTAGTCGGCACAATTGTGCTGGTCGCGCTGGGGGTGATTGTGCTCCCCGGGCTGCTTGACGGGCAGAAAAAGCATTATCAGGATGAGTTTGCGGCGATCCCTCTGGTGCCGAAACCCGGCGATCGCGATGAACCAGACATGATGCCTGCGGCAACGCAGGCGCTGCCGACCCAGCCGCCGGAAGGGGCGGCAGAAGAGGTTCGTGCGGGAGATGCTGCCGCGCCTTCGTTGGATCCGTCACGTTTGACGACGGCAAACAGCGCGGAGATAGATCCTGTTCCAGCGCCTGTAGAGCAGCCGAAGCCCAAACCGAAGCCGCAGCCTGTTGCCGTTGCTCCGACGCCAGCGCCTGCACCGGCTCCAGCACCGAAACCGGTCGTCGAAGACGCGCCGGCACCAACCGGGAAAGCCTACGTTGTGCAGCTTGGTGCGTTGAAAAATGCGGATAAGGTCAATGAGATCGTCGGTAAGTTACGTGGTGCGGGCTTCCGGGTATATACTTCCCCGTCAACGCCGGTACAGGGTAAAATAACCCGCATTCTCGTTGGGCCTGATGCGTCCAGAGATAAGCTGAAAAACTCGCTGGGAGAACTGCAAAAAATCTCCGGTCTGAGTGGGGTTGTGATGGGATATACCCCTAATTAAAGGGGGGGCTCATGTAGGCCGGATACGGTAAACACCGCTGTCCGGCAGTGTCCGAAGAGGCATAAAACCGTATGGCGTTGAAGATTTTTTCAGCGCCATTTTTATTTACGCGTGGAAAGGAAATCCCTACGCAAACGTTTTCTTTTTCTGTTAGAATGCGCCCCGAACAGGACGACAGGGCGTAAAATCGTGGGACACTTATGGTCTGGATTGATTACGCCATTATCGCGGTGATTGGTTTTTCCTGTCTGGTTAGCCTGATCCGTGGCTTTGTACGTGAAGCATTATCGTTGGTGACTTGGGGTTGTGCTTTCTTTGTCGCCAGCCATTACTACACTTACCTGTCTGTCTGGTTTACGGGCTTTGAAGACGAACTGGTTCGGAATGGGATTGCTATCGCGATACTGTTTATCGCGACACTTATCGTCGGCGCTATCGTTAACTTCGTGATAGGCCAGCTGGTGGAGAAAACAGGCCTGTCGGGTACTGACAGGGTGTTGGGGATCTGCTTCGGTGCCCTGAGAGGGGCGCTGATCGTCGCCGCCATACTGTTCTTTCTCGATACGTTTACCGGTCTGTCGAAAAGTGAAGACTGGAGTAAGTCGCAGCTGATCCCGCAGTTCAGTTTCATCATCAGATGGTTCTTTGACTATCTGCAAAGCTCGTCAAGTTTCTTGCCCAAAGTATAAACTTTGGGTTGTTGCTGAACGAGGAAAAGACGTATGTGCGGTATTGTCGGTATCGCCGGTGTTATGCCGGTAAACCAGTCGATTTATGACGCGTTAACGGTGCTCCAGCATCGTGGCCAGGATGCCGCTGGCATCATCACCATTGATGCCAACAACTGCTTCCGCTTGCGTAAAGCGAACGGAATGGTGAGCGACATTTTTGAAGCGCGCCACATGCAGCGTTTGCAGGGCAACATGGGCATTGGTCATGTGCGTTACCCAACGGCTGGCAGCTCCAGCGCCTCTGAGGCCCAACCTTTCTACGTCAACTCACCGTATGGCATCACGCTTGCCCACAACGGCAACCTGACCAACGCGCATGAGCTGCGTAAAAAGCTGTTCGAAGAAAAGCGCCGCCACATCAATACCACTTCAGATTCTGAAATTCTGCTGAATATTTTCGCCAGCGAGCTGGATAATTTCCGCCACTATCCGCTGGAAGCCGACAATATTTTTGCCGCTATTGCCGCAACCAACCGCCAGATCCGCGGCGCCTATGCCTGCGTGGCGATGATTATCGGTCACGGTATGGTTGCCTTCCGCGACCCTAACGGCATCCGCCCGCTGGTGCTGGGTAAACGTGATATTGGCGATGGTCGTACCGAATACATGGTGGCCTCTGAGAGCGTAGCGCTGGATACGCTGGGCTTTGAATTCCTGCGCGACGTTGCCCCTGGCGAAGCGGTTTATATCACCGAAAAAGGTCAGTTGTTTACCCGCCAGTGTGCCGATAACCCGGTCAGCAATCCGTGCCTGTTTGAATACGTTTACTTCGCACGTCCTGACTCCTTTATCGACAAGATTTCCGTCTATAGCGCCCGTGTAAACATGGGTACCAAGCTTGGCGAAAAAATTGCTCGTGAGTGGGAAGATCTGGACATCGACGTGGTGATCCCGATTCCGGAAACCTCCTGTGATATCGCGCTGGAAATTGCCCGTATTCTCGGTAAGCCGTACCGTCAGGGTTTTGTGAAAAACCGCTACGTGGGCCGTACCTTTATCATGCCAGGCCAGCAGCTGCGCCGTAAATCCGTGCGCCGCAAGCTGAACGCCAACCGTGCGGAATTTCGTGATAAAAACGTGCTGCTGGTGGATGATTCTATCGTGCGCGGTACCACCTCAGAACAGATTATCGAGATGGCGCGTGAAGCCGGAGCGAAGAAGGTGTATCTGGCCTCTGCTGCCCCGGAAATTCGCTTCCCGAACGTTTATGGTATCGATATGCCTACGGCGACGGAACTGATTGCTCATGGTCGCGAAGTGGACGAGATTCGCCAGATAATTGGCGCAGATGGTCTTATCTTCCAGGATCTGAACGATCTGATTGAAGCCGTCCGCGCTGAGAACCCGGATATTCAGCAGTTTGAATGTTCAGTGTTTAACGGCGTATACGTCACTAAAGACGTCGACCAGCAGTATCTCGATTTCCTCGACTCCCTGCGTAATGACGACGCCAAAGCGATTTTGCGCCAGAACGAAGCGGAAAACCTTGAGATGCACAACGAAGGTTAATGATATCGCCAGCGGCAAAATGTCGCTGGCTTTCATCAGTCACTAACCACGCCGAAGCGAATGGCGTATTTCTGTACCTTGTATTGCAGCGTCGTTCGGGAAATATTGAGACTGCGTGCCGCAGCGGCAATATTTCCCTGACAGGTATTTAGTGCCGTTTCAATCAGGCTTTTTTCGAACCTGGCTACCTGCACGTCGAGGGATCCATCTCCCTCCGACTCCGCGCTTACTGGGCGGCTGACAACGGTTGGGATATCCGTAACGCCTAAGCTTAATTCCTCCTCTTCGAAGACAATCTTTTTTAGCATTCCGTCGTTTTCCTGCATAATCATGCTGCGCACGATGGCATTTTCCAGCATCCTGACATTGCCGGGCCAGGTATGATGAAGCAAGGCAATGCGTGCGGCTTCGCTCAATCCATGAATATCTTGCGGCACATCATTACGGTATTTATCGATGAAATAATTAGCCAGTAGCGCAATATCTTCCGGACGTTTGCGTAAAGGCGGAAGGGTGAGCATGCCCACATTCAGACGATAAAACAGATCTGCGCGTAGTTTACCTGTTTGGATCAGCCGTGCGGGCGTTTCATTCATTGCTGCAACGATACGTACATCAGAATGGATCTGCTGTTGACCGCCCAGCCGCCAGAACGTTTTATCCTGGAGAAAACGCAGGAGCTTACTTTGCATCTCAATGGGCATCGCGTTTAGTTCATCCAGAAAGAGCGTTCCTCCGTTGGCCAGTTCCAGATACCCCTGACTATTTTCTGCTCCGGTGTACGCACCGCGGACAGTACCGAAAAGTGTACTTTCAATGAGTGTCGGCGGGAGTGCGCCACAGTTCAGGGCAATGAAAGGCTTATCAGCGCGTTTACTGCATTGATGAATGAGGCGAGAAAAAAGCTCTTTACCGGTTCCTGTTTCTCCAACGATGGTCACGGGAATATTGCTGGCTGCCAGGCGTTTTGCCTTCGCAATGTTGTGCAGCATTTCCGCATTCTCAGTGATGATAGCGTGGTGTTTTTCATGGCGATCGGCATAGAGTAGATGGTTAAGTTCAACAACCTGCTCCTGCAGTCGCCTGACGCCGGACATATTTCTGCCAATCTCAATCACGCCAATCATGCTGCCATCGCTTGACCAGAGTGGGGCGGTGGTATGTTGATAATCCACCGCCTGGCCGCGTGCGTTATAGTAAATCTGGTAGTGACCGATATACTCCACGCCCTTTTTCAATGATGAAAGCATGGTGCTTTGCGTCTCTTTCATGCTCGGATAGACATCCAGCATATGTTTTCCCAATGCCTGCTCAATGCTGTATCCATCCAGATCCGCGCTTTCCTGGTTGTAGTAGACATACTCGCCACGTTCATTGATCACCGCCAGGGGTTGATGGATGAGGTCGAAGAAGCGGGAGAACATTTTAAGTGCCGCAGCCAGCTCTTCGTTGGTTGAAGCCATAGCCAGATTCCTTCTTTTCCTGTTTTTCGCTGCATCATTATAAATATGACGAATTTTCGTCGTTGTGATGAATAACTCGCTAAATGACAAAAAATATAATTCGCGATTATTTATAACTAGTTGATTTTTAATCAATAAAAACATGGCATGCCTGTTGCTATATATCCATTAAAAGAATGTGGACTCTTACAATGAAAATAAGCAGAGGATGTTATGACTGATTCGATTATTCAAAACTACAACCGGGTACGTGAGCAGGTGATAGAGAACGATCGCCGTTTCCAACAAAAAGAGGGGCACTTGTGTTTTGATGGCGTGGATCTGGATGCGTTAGCACGCAAGTATCCAACCCCGTTTTATGTGTTCTCTGAGTCAGAGATCATTCGTAATATCAACGAAATCCAGCAGGCGTTCGCTGCCCACCAAAACACCAAAACCTTTTTTGCTTCTAAAACCTGTTCAGTAATGGGCGTTCTTCAGGCCATTCGTGACGCAGGAATTTGTGCAGAGGCAAATTCACAGTACGAAGTGCGTAAATGTCTGGAAATTGGCTTTCGTGGCGATCAGATCGTTTTTAACGGCGTAGTGAAAAAACCTGCAGATCTGGAATATGCCATTGCCAACGATCTGTACCTGATCAACGTTGACAGCCTGTATGAACTGGATCATATCGACGCGATCTCCCGTAAATTGAAGAAAGTCGCCAATGTCTGTGTTCGCGTGGAACCAAACGTTCCTTCTGCGACGCACGCAGAGCTGGTGACGGCCTTTCACGCTAAATCGGGACTGGATCTGGAGCAAGCGGAAGAAACCTGTCGGCGGATCCTGGAAATGCCTTATGTTCATCTGCGCGGATTGCACATGCATGTGGGTGACCAGGTGCCGGAATCGGAACCTTTTGCCAAAGCGACCAAAGTACTGGTGGATGAATCCCGGCGTCTGGAAGAGGTTCTGGGCATTAAATTTGATCTCATCAATGTAGGCGGCGGTATTCCAGTACCCTACAAATATGACGAAGAGAATGGCGATCCGCTGAAAGACAACATGTATGCCGGGATAACGGCGCAGGACTTTGCTGATGCGGTTATTCGTGAAGTTCATAAATGGCGTACGGATGTGGAGATCTGCATTGAGCCTGGGCGTAAAGTGACCGGCTCGGCTGCTGTCCTGTTAACCGAAGTTGCCTGTGAAAAACGTAAAACAAACTACGACCTGAACGGCAATGTCGAATGCCATGTTGAATGGAAATTTGTTGATGCCGGATACAGCGTGCTGTCAGACAGCCAGCATTTTGACTGGTTCTTCTACGTCTACAACGCCTCCAGAATGACTGATTCGCACGATGCGTGGATCAAACTCGCCGGACCACTGTGTGATGGCGGCGATTACTTCCATATGGGGGTGAAGGGGGAAGAATTCCTGATGCCGCAGAACACGCAAATCGGCGATATCGTCGCGTTTCTGGATGCAGGCGCTTATACCATCGAAAGCCAAACCGTCTATAACAACCGCCCACGCTCAGCTGTTGTGATGATAGACAAAGAGGGTAAAGACCGCTTAATCCGTCGGGAAGACAGTTACGAAGACATGGTCAAGTACGACATTTATTAAATCTCATTTGTGGACTCCGGCATCGGCTGGAGTCCGTGAGTCAGGTGATTCGAAGAGGGCAGTGATGCCCCTGAGTGCATAACAGGAGATGGCCATGAGTAACAATAGTTCTGGCTTACTTGGCATCAAAGACATTGTCTTTATGAATGTCATTGCCATTCTGAGTTTGCGGCAAATACCCAATGTCGCGCCCTACGGCGCTTCAGCAATGTTGCTGTGGGTGATAGCTGCATTCTGTCTGTTCTTTCCGCTGGCGATGGTGTGCGGCGAGCTGTCGACCGGATGGCCGAAAGATGGTGGGATATTCGTCTGGATTAAAGAGGCGTTTGGGAAACGTATCGCGTGGATAGTGGTGGTGTGCTTCCTCTTTTCCTGCGTGTTGTTTTTCCCCTTGATGCTGCAGTTCGGTTTTACGGCGTTGGGTTACATGATAGGCGGGGGCCTCGCGGAGAATAAAGCCTTTATTGGTATTGGTTCGGCGGTGATTTTTTGGTTGCTGACGCTAATGAATATTCGCGGCATGGAGTGGACCAAAATTATTAACAGCGTCAGCGCCTGGTGCGGCGTGTTCATTCCATCCGCCATTTTGATTATCCTGGCTATTGTGTGGTTGGCGACCGGGCATGAGATGCAAACCGATTATGCGACGGCGGCGAACTGGGTTCCCGATCTGAGCCATTGGGATACTATCGTCTTTCTGTCGAGCATGATGTTTGCTTTCGCCGGGCTGGAAGTCGCGCCGATGATTGCCGGACGTACGCGCAATCCGCAACGTGATTTCCCGCGCGCGATGGCGGTTTCTGCAGCCGTTATTGTTGGGATTTATATGGTCGGTACCTGGGCGCTGAACACCCTGTTGCCTGCGGGAAAAACCGATATTGTGGCGGGCGTGATGCAGGCCATGCATGCCGCGGCGGATACGTTACATATGCCCTGGCTGATCCCGGTAATGGCAATCTGTATGTTTTTTGGCGCGTTAGGTCAGATCAATTCCTGGCTGGTAGGTCCTATCTACATGCTTCAGGAAGCCTCACGTGAGGATAATCTGTTAGGGGATAAAATTGCCCGGTTGCATCCGGTCTGGAAAACGCCAGCCTTTGCGCTGATCGTGCAGGCAATAATCGTCACGGTACTGTGTTTCTCAACCTTTATTTCCCCGAGTGTCGCCGCGGCGTACTGGATGTTGACTGCCCTGACGACCATCACCTATTTCATTCCTTATCTGGTGATGTTCCCGGCATTCTGGCGTTTGCGTCAGACGCAACCGGATACGCCAAGAAGCTTCAAAATCCCAGGGAAAATCTTACCTGCCGTACTGCCTGCACTTGGATTTATCTCCATCGCTTTTGCTGTCGCGCTGCTGTTTATCCCGCCTTCACAAATTGATATGGGAGGCTATTTCCAGTACGCCGGCAAGATCGTCGGTGGCGCGTTGCTGGCCGTTATCGTTGCTGAATGTATCTATCACCGGGCCCAGAAACGTAATGCTCGTCTGAGCGTGGCAGGAGGGAAATAAAATGTATATGCCAATCCTGGAAATCAATTTACGCAAGCTGGAAGAAAATGCACGAACGGAAAAAGCGCTGTTAGCCAGCAGTGGGATTGAGGTCATGGCTGTCAATAAAGTTTTTGATGGTTGTGTTGAAACCGCACAGGCGGTATTTGATGGCGGCATTAAGGTGATTGCAGAATCGCGGACCTATAACCTGAAAAAAATCCGTGAAATCGGCTGTACAACCTGTCTGCTCCGCAGTCCTTGTCTGAGTGAGATTGAAGATGTTATCCGCTATGCCGATATCAGTCTGAACAGCGAACCCATCATTTTGCAGGCATTATCGCAGGAAGCCCAACGCCAGGGGAAAACGCATCAGGTATTGCTGATGGTTGATATGGGGGATTTACGCGAAGGTATCTGGTTCACCGAGTATTCACACATTCTCAGCACCATCCGACTCATTCAGGAATTGCCTTGCCTGGAACTGTATGGTCTGGGAACCAACTTCAACTGCTATGGCACCGTCCTGCCGACGGTGAAAAATGGTGAAGATTTTCTGGCACTGGCCGCACGAGTCGAGCAGGACAGCGGTGTGGCAGTTCGCCGACTCTCTGCCGGTAATTGCACCAGCTACCATTTACTGGATAAAGGCATTTGGCCTAAGGGGTTAAACCACCTGCGGATCGGGGGGCTACATGAGTTCGGCATTGAATATGTCGAGATGAAGTATCTGAACGAATTTCATCACTCTGCAAAGCCGGTGGAAAAAGCCTGTTCCGATATGTATGTCCTTGAGGCAGAGATTATTGAGCTGAACAGCAAGCCGACAATACCCGTTGGAGAGCTTGGTGTAGACGCCTTCCTGCAAACAAAAACCTTTGTTGATCATGGTACTCGCAAGCGGGCGTTGTTGGCGTTTGGTCGACAGGACGTCCCTTCCGATAACTGCGTGCCCTGCGACGACAATATCACCATCCTGGGACAGACCAGCGATCATACGCTGGTGGATATTGAAGCATGCGAGCAGCCGCTGAAAGTCGGGGATGTCATCCGCTTTGAACTCGACTACACAGGGCTTCTGATGGCCTGTCAGACGAAGGGCGTTGCCACGCGGTTTATTCGTTAAGCCACTGCCGCCACAGTGATGCGTCTGTGGCGGCGTCTCTGACCCTTTCTGAGACAGGGAGTGACCATGAGTACCCTGCAAGCGCAATCCCCCGCCGAACCCGAAAATGGGCTACGACGAAACCTTAAAAAGCGCCATTTGCTGATGATGTCGCTCGGCGGGACCATTGGCACGGGTTTGTTTATCGGCATTGCCGAACCGCTGAATAGTGTTGGGCCAGCGGGAACATTGCTGGCTTATTTGTTTGCTGGCGCGATTATGCTGGCTACCATGATGTGCCTTGGCGAACTGTCCTGCGCATTTCCCCACTCGGGCTCTTTTCAACATTATGCGTTGATGTTCCTGCCCAATCCCATCTGGAGCTATACCATTGGCTGGCTGTATTGGCTGAGTTGGGTGTTTTCCCTGGCGGCGGATCTGACTGCCGCGGGCTTCATTGCCCATCAATTTTTCCCCGTTATTCCCGTCCACTTCTTCTGCCTTATCATTCTTGTCGTGCTAATGCTTATCAATCTCTGTTCGGCGAAAAGTTTCGGCGAATGTGAATACTGGTTATCTGCGATAAAGGTTTTCGCGATAGTGCTTTTTATCGCGGCGGGCGGGGTAATGATCTTCTCGCTGTCAGGAGACACGAGCTGGCATCCAACGTTAAAAAGTGCAGGGTTGTGGTTTCCTCACGGATGGGAGCAAATTCTGGTTTGTATGACAATCGTCATCTATTCGTTCCAGGGCGTTGAGCTGGTTGGCAATGCGGCAGGCGAAACGGAGTCGCCACACATCGTCTTACCCAGGGTGATTCTGGGTATCGGTCTGCGTATTATTCTGTTTTACGGTCTGGCGATTGCCGTTCTGGCGCTGGTTTATCCGCAGGGAAAGATACCTGATGGAACGAGCCCCTTCGTGTGGGTATTCTCACGTGTCGGTATGCCTGGCGCAGATTTACTGATGACGCTAGTCATCTTCTCTGCTGCTGTGTCAGCAGCGAATTCCGCAATCTATGCCAGTTCACGCATGCTATGGTCAATGTCTGGCGACCGTTTCGCTCCTCGTTTTTTCGCCAGGACTAACGCCAGCGGCGTGCCTGTTTACGCTATTCTGATAACGGTGATTCTGGCTCTGGTATCGATGCTGACCCGATATATTCCTGCACAGAAATTCTATATTTTGTTGATTGCCAGTACCGGGCAGGTGGGCTGTCTGGCATGGATAACCATTGGCTGGTGTCAGTATCGGTTTCGCAAGGCTGTGAATGACGGGAAGTATTCCCCTGATTTACTGCGCTATCGTTCACTGTTTTTTCCCTGGATAGCCAGGTTTGTTATCGTCACTAACGTTGCCATTATGGTGGGAACCTGGTTCAGTGAAAAAGGGGGCGTGATTATGCTGGTAGAACTGGCCTTTATGGTTTGTATTCTGATTTCATGGTTTGTGCTCAAACCTGCTTTGCGGACTGAAGAGGTGGGTGATTCCAGGTTGTCTGTGGTAAAGAAATACGGCACAGTTAGCCCATCAAGTGATGGAAAGATAAAATGAAACGACTCATTGTAGGGATTAGCGGCGCAAGCGGGGCAATTTACGGCGTGCGCCTGCTGCAGGTTTTGCGTGACGTTACCGATGTGGAAACCCATCTGGTGATGAGTGCCGCGGCCCGGCAGACGCTGGCGCTGGAAACGGATCTCTCCGTGCGCGATGTGCAGGCGCTGGCGAATGTGACACACGATACGCGTGATATTGCCGCCAGTATTTCATCTGGCTCTTTCCAGACGGCGGGAATGGTTATCCTGCCATGCTCAATTAAAACGCTTTCAGGTATTGTTCACAGCTACACCGATGGGTTGCTTACCCGTGCGGCAGATGTGGTGTTGAAAGAACGCCGCCCGCTGGTGCTGTGCGTGCGCGAAACGCCGCTGCATCTCGGACACTTGCGTCTGATGACGCAGGCGGCAGAAATTGGCGCGGTGATTATGCCACCCGTTCCCGCCTTCTATCATCGGCCACAGACGCTTGATGATGTGATTAATCAAACGGTTAATCGCGTACTTGACCAGTTTGATATCACCCTTCCGCAGGATCTGTTCACTCGCTGGCAGGGCGCATAAGTCGTTCCATCAACGTGCAAATAAACATTCGTTGCCCTGTTTCAGGGCAATTTTGTAACCGCGATCATATCCTCAACATTTAATTCGTTAAAACGCAACGAAACGCTGCGGTTCAACCGTCAGACCTGCTATCTTCAAAATCAGGACAATATTGCAACGTTTTATTAACATATTTAACGTCGAATATCCTCATCGATGCGAAAATGGCATAAGACCTGCATGAAAAAGTCTGCAAACACACAACACAACGTAAAACATAATAAAATTACGCCACTTGAGGGTTATGTATGAAGAAGACGGTTCTTGCTTTGTCTTTGCTGGTAGGACTCTGTGCCACCGCGGCCAGCTACGCAGCACTTCCGCAGACAGTTCGTATCGGTACGGACACCACGTACGCACCTTTTTCCTCTAAAGATGCCAAAGGCGATTTTGTCGGTTTTGATATCGATCTGGGAAATGAGATGTGTAAGCGCATGCAGATCAAATGTACCTGGGTTGCCAGCGACTTTGATGCGCTGATCCCGTCGCTGAAAGCGAAAAAAATTGATGCCATTATCTCCTCGCTTTCTATCACCGAGAAGCGTCAGCAAGAGATTGCGTTCTCAGACAAACTTTACGCAGCAGACTCACGTCTGATCGCGGCGAAAGGCTCCCCAATTCAACCGACCCTGGATTCACTCAAGGGTAAACATGTTGGCGTACTGCAAGGTTCGACGCAGGAAGCCTATGCCAATGACAACTGGCGTAGCAAAGGCGTGGATGTGGTGGCTTATGCGAACCAGGATCTGATCTATTCTGACCTGACGGCGGGCCGTCTGGATGCGGCATTGCAGGATGAAGTCGCGGCCAGCGAAGGCTTCCTGAAGCAGCCTGCCGGTAAGGACTACGACTTTGCAGGTCCTTCGGTAAAAGATAAAAAATACTTTGGCGACGGAACCGGGATTGGCTTACGCAAAGACGATGTCGAGCTGAAAGCGGCGTTTGATAAAGCGTTGGGCGAACTGCGTAAAGATGGCACCTACGACAAAATGGCGAGTAAGTATTTTAACTTCAATGTCTACGGCGATTAATACGTCGCAGCGGGGAATTGACTGCACCATAGGGGTTAACCATTACGGTGCATAATGATTTCAGTGCACTGTTTTGGTGCTTTTATCGTGGCTTTAATAGGTATGATTGCATACTTAAGCGCTTTTCATGCAAATAAATACCGCCGACAGGGTAGAATGCTTTGCCTTGTCGGCCTGATTAATGGCACGATAACTGCACCTGGTCCTGTAAAGATCCCCTATAAAAGACAGTCTGTTGAGGATAGTTATGAAAAAACTGGTGTTGTCTCTTTCTCTGGTTCTGGCTTTCTCCAGTGCTACCGCAGCATTTGCAGCCATCCCGCAAAAAATTCGTATCGGTACCGATCCTACTTATGCGCCGTTCGAATCGAAAAATGCGCAGGGTGAATTGGTCGGTTTTGATATCGATCTGGCTAAAGAACTCTGCAAACGCATCAATACACAATGTACCTTCGTGGAAAACCCGTTGGATGCGCTGATCCCTTCGTTAAAAGCGAAGAAGATCGATGCCATCATGTCGTCGCTTTCCATTACTGAAAAACGTCAGCAAGAGATTGCCTTTACCGACAAGCTTTATGCAGCCGACTCTCGTCTGGTGGTTGCTAAAGATTCCGCTATTCAGCCGACCATTGAGTCTCTGAAAGGTAAACGTGTCGGTGTGCTACAGGGCACGACTCAGGAAACGTTCGGCAACGAACATTGGGCGCCAAAAGGCATTGAAATCGTCTCTTATCAGGGGCAAGACAATATCTATTCTGACCTGACTGCCGGGCGTATTGACGCCGCATTCCAGGATGAAGTCGCGGCCAGCGAAGGCTTCCTGAAGCAGCCAGTAGGTAAAGATTACAAATTCGGCGGCCCGTCAGTTAAAGACGAGAAACTGTTTGGCGTCGGTACCGGTATGGGGCTGCGCAAGGACGATAACGAACTGCGTGAAGCACTGAATAAAGCATTTGCAGAGATGCGTGCTGACGGTACTTACGAGAAGCTGGCGAAAAAGTATTTCGATTTTGATGTTTACGGCGGTTAATCACCGCAGGTGCTGATAAAGCCCGTAGATTTTTGACGCGTTGAATTTATGCTTGATGGCGCTGCGCTTATCAGGCCTACGGTGATTTTGTAGGCCGGATAAGGCAAAGCCGCCATCCGGCATTTAACGGTTAGTCTGAAATCAAAAGAGGCTTATTACTCCACCACACACGACAGGACAGGCAGCATGTTGTATGGCTTTTCAGGTGTTATTTTACAGGGCGCGATTGTTACGCTGGAGCTGGCTCTCAGCTCGGTAGTGCTGGCGGTCCTGATAGGCCTTGTCGGCGCGGCAGCGAAGCTTTCGCAAAACCGGGCAATGGAGCTTATTTTCGAAGGGTACACCACGCTGATCCGCGGGGTTCCCGATCTGGTCTTAATGCTGCTCATCTTCTACGGGTTACAAATCGCGCTGAATACCATTACCGATGCAATCGGTATCGGCCAGATTGATATCGATCCGATGGTCGCAGGGATTATTACGCTTGGATTTATCTACGGGGCCTATTTTACCGAAACGTTCCGTGGTGCGTTTATGGCGGTACCGAAAGGTCATATTGAGGCCGCGACGGCATTTGGCTTTACCAGCTCACAAATATTTCGTCGCATTATGTTTCCGGCAATGATGCGTTTTGCCTTGCCGGGGATTGGCAATAACTGGCAGGTGATTCTGAAGGCCACGGCGCTGGTGTCGTTGCTCGGACTTGAAGACGTAGTGAAAGCCACTCAGCTTGCCGGGAAGAGTACCTGGGAGCCGTTCTATTTTGCCGTGGTGTGCGGGGTCATCTATCTGGTGTTTACCACTGTGTCTAATGGTGTGCTGCTGTACCTTGAGCGCCGCTACTCCGTGGGTGTGAAGAGGGCTGACCTGTGATTGAGATTATTCAGGAGTACTGGAAGTCCCTGCTGTGGACCGACGGCTATCGCTACACCGGCGTGGCGATCACATTGTGGTTGCTGATTTCGTCGGTGGTGATGGGCGGGATACTGGCGCTGTTTTTGGCGATTGGTCGCGTTTCCAATAATAAATTTATCCAGTTTCCCATCTGGCTGTTTACCTATATTTTTCGTGGCACGCCGCTGTACGTTCAACTGCTGGTGTTTTATTCCGGGATGTATACGCTGGAGATCGTGAAAGGAACCGATTTCCTCAACGCGTTTTTCCGCAGCGGGCTGAATTGTACCGTGCTGGCATTGACGCTGAATACCTGCGCCTATACCACGGAGATTTTCGCCGGGGCTATTCGTTCCGTACCCCATGGTGAGATTGAAGCCGCGCGGGCTTACGGTTTCTCGTCGTTTAAACTGTATCGATGCATTATTTTACCTTCCGCGCTGCGTATTGCGCTGCCGGCATACAGCAATGAAGTGATTTTAATGCTGCACTCCACGGCGCTGGCATTTACCGCCACGGTGCCTGATTTGTTGAAGATCGCCCGCGATATCAACTCGGCAACGTATCAGCCGTTTACCGCCTTCGGTATTGCCGCTGTTCTGTATTTGATTATTTCGTATGTCCTGATTAGCCTGTTCCGTAAAGCGGAAAAACGCTGGTTGCAGCATGTATCCTCTAAATGATTCGAGTAACACGATGTCTGAAAATAAATTAAACGTTATCGATTTACATAAGCACTACGGCGAACATGAAGTGCTGAAAGGGGTATCGCTGCAGGCCAACGCGGGTGATGTTATCAGCATTATTGGTTCGTCAGGTTCGGGTAAAAGTACCTTCCTGCGCTGCATAAACTTTCTGGAAAAGCCGAGCGCTGGAACGATTGTGGTTAGCGGCCAGAATATTGGCCTGGTGCGCGACAAAGACGGTCAGTTGAAGGTTGCAGATAAAAATCAGCTGCGTCTGTTACGTACGAGGCTGACGATGGTTTTTCAGCACTTCAACCTGTGGAGTCACATGACGGTGCTGGAAAACGTCATGGAAGCGCCGATTCAGGTGCTGGGGCTGAGCAAGCATGAAGCCCGCGAGCGTGCGGTGAAGTATCTGGCTAAAGTGGGTATTGATGAGCGTGCGCAGGGTAAATATCCGGTGCACCTGTCCGGTGGTCAGCAGCAGCGTGTGTCAATTGCCCGTGCGCTGGCGATGGAGCCGGAGGTTTTACTGTTTGATGAGCCAACCTCGGCGCTTGATCCGGAGTTGGTGGGCGAAGTGCTGCGCATCATGCAACAGCTGGCTGAGGAAGGGAAAACCATGGTGGTCGTGACGCATGAAATGGGGTTTGCCCGCCACGTTTCCTCACACGTTATTTTCCTGCATCAGGGAAAAATCGAAGAAGAGGGCAATCCGGAGCAGGTGTTTGGGAACCCACAAAGCCCGCGTTTACAGCAGTTCCTTAAAGGATCACTGAAGTAATTTAGTTGCCCGGAGGCGCCACGCTTTCCGGGCCTACCGCTTTCACGCGCTGTACTCCAGACGATAAACCCAGTCATCATGCGCTATACCGTTCACTTCATAGGCTTTTTCAAGCACCTGAGTGCGTATAAATCCTGTTTTTTCCAGAACGCGTATCGACCCGGTATTCCCGGCTAATACATAGGCATTTATCGCCGTTACGCCAGCCTGTTGAAAAGCATAATCACACACGGCACGTACGGCTTCGCTGGCAATACCTTTTCCCTGCGCCCGCGGCGTGATGGCATAGCCAATATCAGCTTCCTGAGGATAAAGATGGCTTATCTGTAAGCCAATATCGCCCAGTTGCACCGTGTTGTTGTGCTCCCGGATAACAAAGGTATGTCGAGCGGAAAGGCGTCTGGCGAAGAGCAGGCGAGTATCTTTGGTTGGGGCGATATCGCCCATGAAACGCATGATGTCTGGATTTTCTCGTAGCCGCTGGAAAAAAGGCCAGTCAGCGAGTTGGTACAAAGAGAGGGTAAGTCGGGGTGTTGATATTATCGCCATAACGTCGCCATTGTGGTATTCGGTTTTTTAACCATACCACCACAATGGCAACAGTGAAGGGATATCAGACATTATCTGATGACATCGGCCAGCGCTTCTTCCAAATCGTACCAACGAAATGCAAAACCGGCCGCCTCCAGTCGCTTGGGCAACGCGCGCTGCCCCCCGAGAACCAGCACCGAGGATTCGCCCATCAGCAGTCGCATAGCGGCCGCCGGAACGCGCAGGATTGCCGGGCGGTTTAGGGCATGACCCAGCGCATGGGCAAACTGTTCATTGCGAACCGGGTATGGCGAAACCATATTGAAGGGACCGCGCAGATCGTTATCCAGCAGCCAGATAATCCCGTTGACCATATCGTCAACATGGATCCAGGCCAGGTATTGACGCCCATTGCCGATAGGACCGCCAAGCCCCAGACGAAACGGTGGAACCATCTTTGCGAGGATCCCGCCTGTAGAGGCCAATACAACGCCAGTACGCAGCAAACATACGCGCGTTCTGTCGCCTTGCGCAGCGCTGGCGATCTGTTCCCACCGGGCGCACAACTTATGGGTGAATTCATTATGCGGCGGCTCTTCTTCCGTGACTACAACCTCGCCCAAATCGCCGTAGTATCCCGTAGCGGAACCGGAGATGAGTAAGGCAGGCGGCGTGTCGCTGACCTTGATTAAATCGACCAGTTTCTGCGTAATCCCCCAGCGGCTCTGGCACAAACGCTCTTTTTGCTCAGCGCTCCAGCGTTTGTCAGCGATAGGCTCTCCGGCAAGGTTGATGACAGCATCAATGCCATCAAGGTTTTGCTGCTCTTCCAGCCCTTTCCATAGCGTGACCCGGGAGCCCAGAATCTGACGAGCCTTATCAGGAGTACGTGTCACTACGGTAATCTGATGCCCCAGTTCCAGCAGGCAGGGGATCAAATGACGTCCAATCAGGCCAGTACCGCCGGTAATCAGAATCTGCATGTCGCCTCCCGGGTTACATTTAGCGCTGCCAGCTCAATGTCATGGAAACGGAGTCGGCGTAACGCAATGCGTGAAGTTTATCGATCTCCACTTCAGCATAAGTGACCCAGTGATGTTCGCGTGCGATATCGAGCACATCTTGCGTTAATTTTTCCAACAATGAGAAGCGGTTACTCTCAACGTGCGAAATGATGCTCTTGGTGATGGTGCGATAATTCAGCGCGTCGTTGATATCTTCACTGGTCCGGGCTTTGTCTGCTGGATAGTGAATGGCAATATTGATGACGATATCCTGTCGGTTAAGGATCTCCTCTTCTTTGATGCCGATAAAAGTGCGCAGACGAAGGTTTTTTATACGAATAATTGCGTCAGGTTGTGACATTGCAGGTTTCCTCCATGTATGAACCTTTTCATGATACACGAGAACTGAATCGCGTTAACTTTTCTCGCTTTGTGCTTGCTGCATCGCCCGTTCTGTTGCGGGACGAGTACGGATACGTTCATACCAGTTATTGACCGCCGGATAGTTGTCGAGGTCGATACGCTGGCGCTGGTGGAGATTAATCCACGGCCAGCAGGCAATGTCGGCAATGCTGTAATGATCGCCACCCAGCCAGGGTGATATTTCCAGGCGTTTATTCATGACGTTGTACAGTCGCTGGGTTTCCACCTGATACCGTTCAATGGCGTAGGGAATCGTCTGCGGTGCGAAGTGGCTGAAGTGATGATTTTGTCCCAGCATTGGCCCAAGTCCGCTAACCTGCCAGAAGAGCCACTGCAGCGTGGTGTGGCGCTCGCGTAATTCGCCGCTGAGTAGCTTTCCGCTCTTTTCCGCCAGGTAGAGTAAAATCTCGCCAGACTCAAACAGGCTAATGGGTTTTCCGCCATCCACCGGGGCGCAGTCGATGATGGCCGGGATTTTATTATTCGGTGAAATTAGCAAAAAGTCAGGGCGGAACTGGCTACCTCTGCTGATATCTACATGAATCAGACGGTATTTTAACTGCGCCTCTTCGAGAAACAGCGTGATTTTGTGCCCGTTTGGCGATGGGGTGTAGTAGAGGTCGATCATTTTCAGCGTCCGTTTTGTCATGAACCGGGTCACTACAAGTATAGAAGCTGTCGACGTGCGTGAGTTTTCATCAAGTGACAGTGAGAGGAAGACTCTATATTTTGAAAGCAAGCCAATACACCTCAGAGGACATTATGAGCAAACCTGCAATTACGCTGTGGTCAGATGCCAACTTTTTCTCCCCTTATGTGCTGTCTGTTTATGTCGCTCTGCAAGAGAAAGGGCTACCTTTTACGCTGAAAACTGTCGACCTCAATAGTGGCGAACACTTGCAACCTTCATGGCAAGGCTATGCGCTGACGCGGCGCGTACCGGTTCTGGACATTGACGGTTTTGAACTGAGTGAATCTTCGGCGATTGCCGAATTTCTGGAAGAGCGTTTCGCTCCGCCGCAATGGGAGCGCATTTACCCGCACGATCTACAAAAACGGGCTCGCGCCCGCCAGGTTCAGGCCTGGCTCCGTAGCGATCTGATGCCTATCCGGGAAGAGCGTTCGACGGATGTGGTTTTTGCTGGCGTGCAGAAAGGTCCGTTGACGAAAGCTGGAAGGGCCAGTGCGGAAAAATTGTTTGCTACAGCGGGCAGTTTACTGGCGCACGGTAAGCAGAATTTGTTTGGTGAATGGTGTATCGCAGACAGCGATTTAGCGCTAATGCTTAATCGCCTGGTTCTGAATGGCGATGATGTACCAGAACAGCTCGCGGAGTATGCCACCTTCCAGTGGCAGCGCGCTTCGGTACAACGTTTTATCGCGCTTTCAGCGAAGCGTTCCTGCTGAAAGTAGGGGCGTAATCCAGTATCATTGAAAGGTATTTTTCAACGAGGGGTGTGTGATGAAACTGATGTTCGCATCGGACATTCATGGTTCGTTGCCGGCTACAGAATGCGTACTTGAACGGTTTGCCCAAAGCGGTGCGCAATGGCTGGTGATACTGGGCGATGTATTGAATCATGGGCCGCGTAATGCGCTGCCAGAGGGCTACGCGCCAGCGCAGGTCGCCGAGCGTTTGAATGAGCAGGCGTCGAGGATAATTGCAGTACGCGGTAATTGCGACAGCGAAGTGGATCAGATGCTCCTGCATTTTCCAATAACCGCGCCGTGGCAGCAAATTCTGACTGACAGCCAGCGACTCTTTCTGACGCACGGACATCTTTTTGGTCCGGATAACTTACCAGCGCTAAACGCCGGTGATGTGCTGGTTTATGGGCATACGCATCTGCCGGTGGCTGAGCGACGTGGGAATATCTACCAGTTTAACCCCGGTTCGGTAAGCATCCCGAAAGGGGGATTTACGGCAAGTTACGGGATTCTGGATGATAATGTTCTCAGCGTGATGGCACTCAATGATCAAAGTGTTATTGCACAGGTCGAGATTAATCCGTAAGTTACCCCACAAACGTAAACGCGCCGTAAGAGCGCTAGAAAAAAGAAGGTTTCCTGATGGTGGAACAGCGTCGTTTGGCAAGTACTGAATGGGTGGATATTGTGAATGAAGACAATGAAGTCATCGCACAATCCAGCCGGGAACAAATGCGGGCACAATGCTTGCGCCACCGTGCAACGTATATCGTTGTACACGATGGTATGGGTAAAATTTTGGTTCAGCGTCGCACTGAGACAAAGGACTTTATGCCCGGTATGCTGGATGCTACCGCGGGGGGGGTTGTGCAGGCTGATGAGCAGCTTCTGGACTCCGCGCGTCGTGAAGCGGAAGAAGAATTGGGCATTGCCGGTGTCCCGTTTGCCGAGCATGGTCAGTTTTATTTTGAAGACCAGAACTGTCGCGTCTGGGGGGGGCTGTTTAGCTGTGTTTCCCACGGACCGTTTGCGCTGCAGGAAGAAGAGATTAGTGAAGTGTGCTGGCTGACGCCGGAAGAAATCACCGCGCGCTGTGATGAATTTACACCGGACTCACTGAAAGCCCTGGCGCTGTGGATGACACGCAACGCCAAGAATGAAGGGGCGAAAGCCGAAAAGCAGGAAGAAGCTGAATAAAATCGGCTCATCCGGCCTACAGCGTCAAGAAATCGTGTAGGCCGGGCAATCTATTCTTAATGGTATCCCATTATCTGCGCGCCAATCACCACCACGCTGGACATAATAAACAGCAGTCCCAGCAAGGTTGCTCCCACCTTCAGCCAGTTGCGGAAATCGACCCGGCAAACGCCTAATGTCGCCATCAGTGATGCCGACGTAGGATAGATAATATGGCTGAATCCGTCACCAAACTGGAAAGCCAGAACAGTGACCTGGCGGTTTACGCCAACCAGATCGCCCAACGGTGCCAGCAGCGGCATGGTCAACGCAGCCTGACCGGAGCCGGACGTAACGAAGAAGTTAAACACCGCCTGGAACAGCAGCATAAACCACGCCGCAATGGCGTTATCCAGACCGCTAATGCCGTTGGCGATGCTGTGCAGCAGGGTATTCAGCACGCTGGCATCGCCCGACTCACCATTGCCTACCAGCAGCAATATCCCCTTGGCAAAACCAACCAGCAGGGCAGGGGCAATCATCATGCGCGCCCCCTCAGTAAATGAGGACGCCATGATGTTGACCGTCATGCCGTTGAGCCGAAAGACGACGCCGATAATGCCTATCAGCAAACCCATAGTGAAGAATTGGCTGGCAATCTCAGGAATAAACCATGCGTGAACGATAACGCCCCAAATGACCCACACGATCACGCCCGTCAGCACCATCAGTACCAGCCAGTCGCCGAGCGTGAAGCGGCGCTCAATGACCTCATCTTGCTGTTCGCGGAAGAAACGGTCTGATTCATGCACGCGCGAAAGCAGCGGATTCTTTTTGATGCGTGCCGCGTAGGCCAGCGTGAAGGTCAGGCCAATCATCGTGGCAACGACCCACACCACGATACGCAAACCGGAGCCGGAGAGCACCGGAACGCCCGCAATGCCCTGTGCGACAACCACGCAGAACGGATTCATCCACGAACTGGCAAAACCGATTTGGGTGGCAATGTAGGTCACCAGCACGGTAGTAATGCTGTCGTAACCTAAGCGTACCATCAGCGGTGCGATGATTATCGCAAAGGCGACAGCCTCTTCCCCCATGCCAAATACCGCACCACCCAATGAGAAGAGAATAAACAGCACCGGGATAAATAAGACTTCGTTACCCCGGGTATGGCGGATGAGCGCCAGGATGCCGTTATCAATGGTTCCGGTGCGCATTACGATGCCGAATGCACCGCCAATGACCAGCATAAACATGATGATGCCGACAGCGGTGCCAAATTTGGAGCCGGAGGTTAAGCCTTCGAACGGGAAGTTCATCAGACCAGGACTTTCATCACCGGTGGTAAAGAACTTAACCGGGTGATACTGCTCTTCACCGGCTTCATTGGTCAGAATACGGAAAGAGTGGGGATCAACGACCTTACGAGTCTTGGTTTGCCCATCAACCTGATACTGTACTTCCTGGCTGTCGAACATCCCGACGGGAACAACCCAGGTTGCCAGGCTGGTTAAAATGGCGACGAAAAAAATAATCACCAGCGTGTCGGGCATAGCCCACTTTTTGGCTGGCCGTGTTTCTGTTACTGCTGACATGAAAGACTATCCCTGTTGCAATGCAAAAGAGAGTAAGTATGCAAACAGGAGAATAGTTATTCATTGATGCAGCGCATCCTGGCAAATGTTTCAGATTATGCAAACGGGAAAAACAGATATAAAAAAACCGGAAATATTAGCTATTTCCGGTTTGATAAGCAGGATGTGTTGCCGGATAAAGTATCCGGCACACGCAGCAAATTACTGCTGCTGGGAAGACTGGATCGCGGTCAGAGCGATGGTGTAGACGATATCGTCTACCAGCGCGCCACGAGACAGGTCGTTCACCGGCTTGCGCATACCCTGCAGCATCGGCCCGATGGAGATCAGGTCGGCAGAACGCTGTACCGCTTTGTAGGTGGTGTTACCGGTGTTCAGATCCGGGAAGATGAACACGGTAGCGCGGCCGGCAACCGGAGAGTTCGGCGCTTTAGATTTTGCTACGTCAGCCATAACGGCGGCGTCATACTGCAGCGGACCGTCGATCATCAGGTCAGGACGTTTTTCCTGCGCCAGACGAGTCGCTTCGCGAACTTTCTCTACGTCGCTACCTGCACCAGAAGTACCGGTGGAGTAGGAGAGCATTGCTACGCGCGGTTCGATACCGAAAGCCGTTGCGGAATCAGCGGACTGAATCGCGATCTCTGCCAGCTGCTCTGCGGTTGGATCCGGGTTGATCGCGCAGTCGCCGTAGACGTAAACCTGATCCGGCAGCAGCATGAAGAACACGGAAGATACCAGTGAACTGCCCGGTGCAGTTTTGATCAGCTGCAGCGGCGGACGAATGGTATTCGCGGTGGTGTGAACTGCACCAGAAACCAGGCCGTCAACGTCGTCCTGTTCCAGCATCAGGGTACCGAGAACCACGTTGTCTTCCAGCTGTTCGCGGGCAACGGTTTCGGTCATACCTTTGTTTTTACGCAGTTCGACCAGGCGAGCAACATAGCTTTCGCGAACCACATCCGGGTCAACGATTTCTACGCCAGCGCCCAGTTCAACGCCCTGAGAGGCCGCAACGCGGGTGATCTCATCCGGGTTACCCAACAGTACGCAGGTTGCGATACCACGTTCAGCACAGATAGCCGCAGCTTTAACGGTACGCGGTTCGTCGCCTTCTGGCAGAACAACGCGTTTGCCCGCTTTACGCGCTAGCTCGGTCAACTGATAACGGAACGCTGGTGGAGACAGACGGCGGCTGCGCTCAGACGTTGCGGTCAGAGATTCAATCCAGTCAGCGTTGATGAAGTTAGCAACGTATTCCTGAACTTTTTCGATACGCTCGTGGTCGTCAACCGGAACTTCCAGGTTGAAGCTCTGCAGGCTCAGAGAGGTCTGCCAGGTGTTGGTGTTTACCATGAATACCGGCAGGCCGGTTTCGAATGCACGTTCGCACAGTTTGGTAATGCGCGCGTCCATTTCGTAGCCGCCGGTCAGCAGCAGGGCGCCAATTTCTACGCCGTTCATCGCTGCCAGGCATGCAGCAACCAGCACGTCCGGACGGTCAGCGGAAGTCACCAGCAGGGAACCTGCGCGGAAGTGTTCCAGCATGTGCGGAATGCTGCGTGCGCAGAAAGTCACAGACTTCACGCGGCGGGTATTGATATCGCCTTCGTTTACGATGGTGGCGTTCAGGTGACGCGCCATATCGATTGCACGGGTGGCGATCAGATCGAAGCTCCATGGCACCGCGCCCAGAACCGGCAGCGGGCTGGATTCCTGCAGTTTAGCCGGATCAACTTTGATCACTTTCGCTTTGGAAGAGTCGTCGAAAATTTCAGACAGATCCGGGCGAGTACGGCCCTGCTCATCAACCGGTGCGTTCAGTTTATTAACGATTACGCCAGTGATGTTGGTGTTTTTCGCGCCGCCGAAGCTGCTGCGAGTCAGTTCAATACGCTCGTTCAGCTGTTCCGGTGTATCGGTACCCTGAGACATAACGAAGACGATTTCCGCGTTCAGCGTTTTCGCGATTTCGTAGTTCAGAGACTGCGCGAACTGATGTTTACGGGTTGGGACCAGGCCTTCAACCAGTACAACTTCAGCGTCTTTAGTGTTCGCGTGGTAGTTCGCGATGATCTCTTCCATCAGCACATCTTTCTGATTGCTGGACAGCAGAGATTCAACGTGGCTCATCTTCAGCGGCTCAGCGGCTGGCAGAGAAGAGTTAGCACGCACGATGCTGGTAGTCTGGTCTGGCGCATCGCCACCGGCACGCGGTTGAGCGATCGGCTTGAAGACGCTCAGACGAACGCCTTTGCGTTCCATTGCGCGGATCACGCCAAGGCTGACGCTGGTCAGACCGACGCTGGTTCCGGTAGGGATCAGCATAATAATACGGGACACGGTTTATCCTCTTTCGTTACCGCCCGTTTCAGGCGGGTTACAAAACAGCACCGCCAGCTAGGCTGGCGGTGTGAAATCAGGCGGTCAGACGGCTCGCGTCTTGCGCGATAACCAGTTCTTCGTTGGTTGGGATAACCACCGCAGGACGGGTACCTTCTTTGTTGATGAAACCAGATTTGCCGAAACGTGCGGCCAGGTTACGTTCATGGTCAACTTCAAAGCCCAGAACGCCCAGTTTGCCCAGAGACAGTTCACGAACCATCGCGGCGTTTTCACCGATACCACCGGTGAAGACAACGGCATCCAGACGACCATCCATCAGCGCAGTGTAAGAACCGATATATTTCGCCAGACGGTGGCAGTAAACGTCCATTGCACGTTTAGCGTCTTCTTTAGTCGCATAGTTATCTTCAACATAACGGCAGTCGCTGGTGACTTCGGTCAGACCCAGCAGGCCAGACTCTTTAGTCAGCATTTTGTTGATCTGGTCAACGCTCATGCCCAGGGTGTCGTGCAGGTGGAAGATGATCGCCGGGTCGATGTCACCGGAACGCGTACCCATCACCAGACCTTCCAGCGGGGTCAGACCCATGGAGGTATCAACACATTTACCGTTACGGATAGCAGATACAGAACCGCCGTTGCCCAGGTGGCAAGTGATGATGTTCAGCTCATCAACCGGTTTGTTCAGCACTTTAGCCGCTTCCTGCGTGACGAAGAAGTGGCTGGTACCGTGTGCGCCGTAACGACGTACACCGTGTTCTTTGTACAGGCTGTACGGCAGAGCATAGAGGTAAGATTCTTCCGGCATAGTCTGATGGAACGCGGTGTCGAATACGGCCACGTTTTTGTCTTTCAGATGCGGGAAGGATTTCAGCGCTTCTGCGATACCGATCAGGTGTGCAGGGTTGTGCAGCGGTGCAAAAGAGGCTGCATCTTTGATACCCTGAATAACGGAATCGTCGATAACCACAGAGCCGGTGTATTTTTCGCCGCCGTGAACAACACGGTGACCAATCGCAGTCAGCTGAGCAGACAGTTCTGGTTTTTGTGCCAGAATAGTATTAACGATAAAATTCAGCGCTTCACTGTGAGCGGCGCCTGCACCTAAAGCCGCTTCTTGTTTACCGCCATCCATTTTCCATTTGATACGTGCTTCTGGGAGATGGAAACATTCGGCTAAACCAGAAAGGTATTCTTCACCGTTTACTGCATCGATGATGGCAAATTTCAGTGAGGAGCTACCGCAGTTCAGAACCAGTACTAACTTACTCGACATGGAAGTACCTATTTATGATACGTGGCTAAAAAAACGTCAGGAAGTCATAGAGCGTAGCGCATGATGACACCGACGTTTATGATTAACATCATGCGCCAGGGTCTTTTTGGGCACGATGGAATAAATACCTTTGAGTCTATGTCATTTTGCGTATTTTTCAGCCAATGGCATACTATGTGTCAATTTGACGACTCAATGATTTTGGACTAAAGGCCTTACAGGCCGGCACAGGATACCTGAATGTGGGTGTCAAAGACAAAATGTTTTGAACGATGTCCTTTGTAGTTGTTGTTTTGCGCAAATTTTTTAATTTTTATATGTGAAGTTGAGGTAACCGCCATGTCGACACCGGATAATCGTTCCGTCAATTTTTTTAGCTTGTTTCGCCGGGGGCAGCACTACGCTAAGACGTGGCCAATGGAAAAGCGCCTCGCGCCCGTGTTTGTAGAGAACCGCGTGATCCGTATGACGCGTTACGCCATCCGTTTTATGCCGCCCATCGCCGTCTTCACCTTATGCTGGCAAATTGCGCTAGGGGGGCAGTTGGGACCGGCCGTGGCGACTGCGCTGTTTGCGCTCAGCCTGCCGATGCAGGGTATGTGGTGGCTGGGTAAACGTTCCGTGACGCCGCTGCCGCCTTCAATACTCAACTGGTTCTACGAAGTTCGGGGTAAATTGCAGGAAGCCGGACAGGCGCTCTCTCCGGTTGAAGGAAAGCCGGATTACCAGGCGCTGGCTGACACGCTTAAGCGTGCCTTCAAACAACTGGATAAAACTTTCCTCGATGATTTGTAATTGACCCCTGATTACGCATATAAAAGAAGGCACAAGATGCCTTCTTTTTTTTCATCGCAGTAGTAGTGATACAGGAGTCCCAAATGGAAATGACCAACGCTCAACGTCTGATTTTGTCTAATCAGTACAAAATGATGACTATGCTCGATCCCACTAACGCCGAGCGTTATCGTCGTTTGCAGACGATTATTGAACGCGGTTACGGCTTGCAGATGCGCGAGCTGGATCGTGAGTTTGGTGAGCTGACGGAAGAAACCTGTCGTACGATTATCGATATTATGGAGATGTATCACGCATTACATGTGTCCTGGACTAATCTTAAGGATGCGCAGGCTATTGATGAGCGCCGCGTGACGTTCCTCGGTTTTGACGCCGCAACGGAAGCCCGTTTCCTCGGGTATGTTCGCTTTATGGTCAATGTGGAAGGTCGCTATACCCACTTTGATGCGGGTACGCATGGCTTCAACGCCCAGACTCCGATGTGGGAAAAATATCAGCGTATGTTGAACGTCTGGCACTCTTGCCCGCGCCAGTATCATCTGAGCGCGAATGAAATTAACCAAATCATTAATGCCTGAGGGGGCGAGCGTGCAGTGCAAAGGTTTTCTGTTTGATCTGGATGGAACGCTGGTCGATTCCTTACCCGCAGTAGAACGCGCGTGGTGCAACTGGGCCGATCGTTTTGGCCTCGATCACGCCGAGGTGCTCGGTTTTATTCATGGCAAGCAGGCCATTACCTCTCTGAGACACTTTATGGTGGGTAAGTCTGAGGCCGAGATCGCCGCGGAGTTCACCCGCCTGGAGCAGATCGAAGCGACGGAAACCGCAGGGATCACCGCGCTGCCGGGGGCGGTTGATTTACTCAATCACCTCAATAAAGCTGGCATTCCATGGGCGATTGTGACCTCCGGATCGATGCCGGTCGCACGGGCGCGCCATCGTGTCGCGGGGCTTCCCGCTCCAGAAGTGTTTGTCACCGCTGAGCGGGTAAAAAGAGGGAAACCAGAACCAGACGCTTATCTGCTAGGCGCTCAGCTTCTGGGGCTTGCGCCACAGGAGTGTGCGGTAGTGGAAGATGCGCCCGCCGGGGTGCTTTCAGGACTGGCGGCTGGGTGTCATGTGATCGCGGTCAATGCGCCTGCGGACACGCCGCGTCTGGACGAGGTCGATTTTTCGCTGACCAGTCTGGAACATATTTCTGTGACCAAACAACCTAACGGAAATGTGGTCGTTGTAAGAAATACCTGATCATGATTTAGCCCCAGATTGTTGGGGCTTTTTTATGGCAGAATCGACTCATCCCTCTCATTTAACAAGGATATGTTGTGAACGGTGAATTGATATGGGTTCTCTCATTGCTGGCGATTGCCGTCGTCTTGTTTGCAACTGGCAGAGTGCGTATGGACGCGATCGCTTTGCTGGTCATTATTGCCTTTGTTCTGAGTGGAACATTGAGCATCACAGAAGCCTTTTCCGGATTCAGCGATCCTAACGTTATTTTGATAGCGGCTTTGTTCATTATCGGCGACGGCCTGGTGCGTACCGGGGTGGCGACGGTAATGGGTGCCTGGCTGGTGAAGGTGGCCGGCAGTAGTGAAGTCAAAATGCTGGTTTTGCTGATGATTACCGTTGCCGGACTCGGTGCCTTTATGAGTTCCACCGGTGTAGTCGCGATTTTTATTCCTGTTGTTTTAAGCGTATCTATGCGCATGCAAACCTCTCCCTCACGCCTGATGATGCCGCTTAGCTTCGCGGGGCTTATCAGCGGTATGATGACGCTGGTGGCGACACCACCGAACCTGGTCGTCAACAGTGAGTTACTGCGCGAGGGACTTAACGGCTTCAGTTTTTTCAGCGTGACTCCGTTGGGGCTGGTTGTTCTGGTGCTCGGCATCATTTACATGCTGCTGATGCGTTTTATGCTCAAGGGTGAGGACTCGGGGCAACAGGGGGATGGCTGGAAACGCCGGACCTTTCGCGATCTTATCAAAGAGTATCGTCTGACGGGGCGTGCCCGCCGCCTGGCTATTCGTCCCGGCTCGCCGATGATTGGCCAGCGTCTTGACGACCTGAAGCTACGCGAGCGCTACGGGGCGAACGTGATTGGTGTTGAGCGCTGGCGTCGCTTTCGTCGTGTGATAGTTGACGTAAACGGGGTTTCTGAGTTTCGCGCCCGTGATGTATTGCTGATTGATATGTCCGCGGCTGATGTCGATCTGCGCGAATTCTGCAGTGAACAATTGCTGGAGCCGATGGTGTTGCGCGGCGAGTATTTTTCCGAACAGGCGCTTGATGTGGGGATGGCTGAGATTTCGTTGATCCCGGAATCAGAATTAATCGGTAAAACGGTACGGGAAATCGCGTTTCGTACGCGTTACGGCCTGAACGTCGTCGGAGTGAAGCGTGATGGTTCGGCGATGGACGGTGCGGTGGTGGATGAACCGTTGCTGATGGGCGATATCATTCTGGTCGTGGGTAACTGGAAACTTATCACATCGCTGGGTAAAAAAGGCCGCGACTTTGTGGTGTTGAACATGCCGGTCGAAGTCAGTGAAGCGTCTCCGGCACACAGCCAGGCACCGCACGCGATTTTCTGCCTGGTGCTGATGGTCGCCCTGATGCTCACCGATGAAATACCCAATACGGTGGCCGCAATTATCGCCTGCCTGCTGATGGGGAAATTCCGGTGTATTGATGCAGAGAGCGCCTATAAGGCGATCCACTGGCCAAGCATTATCTTGATCGTCGGGATGATGCCTTTCGCACTGGCTTTACAAAAGACCGGCGGTGTCGATCTGGTGGTAAAAGGACTCATGGACGTCGGTGGGGGATATGGCCCGTACATGATGCTGGGTTGTCTGTTTGTCCTGTGTGCGACCATTGGCTTATTTATCTCGAATACTGCAACAGCGGTGCTGATGGCGCCGATTGCGTTAGCGGCTGCGAAGTCGATGGGGGTTTCGCCCTATCCTTTTGCAATGGTCATTGCGATGGCCGCATCTGCAGCCTTTATGACGCCAGTCTCATCACCCGTCAACACGCTGGTATTGGGGCCGGGTAACTATAGCTTTAGCGACTTCGTGAAAATTGGTGTGCCATTTACGGTGATCGTGATGGCGGTGTGTGTGGTGATGATCCCTATGTTGTTCCCGTTTTGACCACCGCAGTAAACGCCTGATGGCGCTGCGCTTATCAGGCCTACGGATATCACGCTACCTGTAGGCCGGATAAGGCGTTAGCCGCCATCCGGCAAAATCGTTTAAAGCGGTGAATCCTGACTAATTTCATCCAGTGAAAGATGGAAGCTTGGGACAAAGATCGCTAAAAAATAGTCCATCTCTTCACTACGCCGTGACTCCAGCGTTTTTTCCAGCCGTGTTTTTGCAAGCAGAAATTCGTTGTTACCGGCTGAAAGCTCTTCCAGACATTTCAGATAGGCGCACAGGGCATCGGCCTGCTTCACAATCGCTCTCTCTTCATCGCTGCTGGCGTGCTCATCAATTAACGGCGCAAAAATATCGCGCAGCTCATCGGGAACCATATCGACCAGCTTTTGCTGGGCAATTTTCTCTATCGCTTTATATTCCTGAGCAATCTGCGAGTTGAAATATTTCACCGGGGTAGGGAGATCGCCGGTCAGCACTTCGGAGGCATCGTGATACATCGCCAGCAGGGCAATACGTTCAGCATTAACCTGACCGCCAAATTTACGGTTTTTGATCGCGGCCAGCGCATGAGCAACCATGGCGACCTGCAGACTGTGTTCAGACACGTTTTCGGTGCGCACGTTGCGCATCAGCGGCCAGCGGTTAATGAGTTTCAGACGAGATAGGTGGGCAAAAAAATGACTCTGCTTCATAACGACCCTTACTCAGTGACTTCAGTAAAGGTATTTTGCGCAGAGAGTGCTACCGGATGCAAATCTCGGTAGCACTCTACGTTATTACAGCTGGTG
This sequence comes from Citrobacter sp. C6_1, assembly GCF_014596835.2. NCBI lineage: Bacteria > Pseudomonadati > Pseudomonadota > Gammaproteobacteria > Enterobacterales > Enterobacteriaceae > Citrobacter > Citrobacter sp. C6_1. The sequence goes on from NZ_CP115031.1 coordinate 1,489,675, forward strand.
ATAGCCTGACAGGAAGCGCTCGAATTTACTCAGCGACATTTCGATATCGTCAATACGCGGCAGCGTGACGATACGGAAATGATCCGGCCACGGCCAGTTGAATGCCGTACCCTGAACCAGCAGCACTTTTTCCTGTAGCAGAAAGTCCAGAACCATTTTCTGGTCATCATGAATATTGAAGCGTTTGGCATCAATTTTCGGGAACATATACAGCGCGCCGCGCGGTTTCACACAGGAAACGCCCGGAATATCATTAAGTAATTCCCAGGCCCGGTTGCGTTGTTCATACAAACGTCCGCCTGGCATGATAAATTCGCTGATGCTCTGGTATCCACCCAGCGCGGTTTGAATGGCGTGTTGCGCTGGAACGTTGGCGCACAAACGCATGGAGGCCAGCATTTCAAGACCTTCAATATACCCTTTGGCATGTTTCTTCGGTCCGTTCAGTACCATCCAGCCCTGGCGGAACCCCGCAACACGGTAAGTTTTTGACAGGCCGTTGAAGGTAATAGTCAGCAGATCCGGGGCCATTGCCGCAATTGAGTGATGCTCGGCATCATCATAGAGAATTTTGTCATAAATCTCGTCAGCAAAGATAATGAGGTTGTTCTGGCGAGCAATCTCAACAATCTCCATCAGCAGCTCTTTAGAGTAAACGGCACCGGTAGGATTGTTTGGATTGATGATGACGATCCCACGTGTGCGCGGGGTGATTTTTGCCCGAATATCATCAAGGTCCGGGAACCAGTCTGACGATTCATCACACAGGTAGTGCACGGCATTACCGCCAGAGAGCGATACTGCCGCTGTCCACAGCGGGTAATCGGGTGCAGGAACCAGCATTTCGTCCCCACTGTTCAGCAACGCCTGCATCGCCTGAACGATTAATTCAGAAACGCCGTTACCGATATAAATGTCCTCCACGGTAACATCGCGCATCCCGCGGGCCTGGTAATGCTGCATGATCGCTTTGCGGGCTGAATAAAGACCTTTTGAATCGCAATACCCTTGTGCGGTGGGCAAATTGCGGATCACATCGACCAGAATTTCATCTGGTGCTTCAAACCCGAATGGCGCAGGGTTGCCGATGTTGAGTTTGAGAACTTTATTGCCTTCTTCTTCCAGGCGCTTTGCTTCCTTCAGAACCGGGCCACGAATGTCATAACAGACATTTTCTAATTTGCTGGATTTTTCAATGGGGGACATGAATCTTGACCTTTTTAGCTGTGAATGCCACTCCCTGCCGTGGAAGTCAGCACAGAACAATGTACTCCCCCGACGGTGAGTTTTGAAGGGTCTTTAGTAGAAGATTTTGAAAGTTGCGAGGTTATAATTAACTGGTAATAACTAAATAATGAAATTAATATAGAATTATAATCTTGTTATTTTGTTTTTTGTGGTTATATGTTTTGTAATGGCGACTTGGATATGGTGATTTGTTTGGCTAAAAATAGTGAGATGTGCAAAGCGGTGCGCGGTCGGCAGTATCTGCTGTATTGCGCAATTCGAAAATACTGAGGTTTGAGCCTGACTAACTGTTATCGGCCTGATCTGACAACGACGCGGTGTGAATCTATTGTTAAGTATAATTAATGAATGGTGGCATTCTTAATTAATTATTATTTAATATTTAAACAGTATTTATTGAACGCGTTAATAATACGAAAACAGCCAGTCTGAGTTAACACCTTTTTGCTTCGATTAATTCGCGATAACACTTATAAATATAGTGGTTTTAGGTTAAGATAAGTCCCATGAAATGGTGCGAAACTTGTGTTTTGCGATAATTCTAATGTTAGTTAAGATTTTCTAACATACTGAAAAGTTAGTTTTTAATGTGTAAATTAGTGTTTGTTAACTATTTTTTAAATTTACAAAATTTACATGTTTTCCATTAGTCAGAATCATCCAATAGCTAAAAAATGACTCTTTCTCGTTGCTATATTCCGATGAGTGCTATGGGTATTAAATAGCGCTGAAGAGAAATTGTTTCGTTTGTTAAAGCAAATACATCCTTATTTTCACCCGGTTACACCTGGTGAAACTGCGAGGGAGGTCCATTACAAATGGAGTTGTTTGTTTCTGAATGCACAGCATTAACCCGGTATGACCCGCGAGTAAGTGAAAAATTATGATAAATGCAAATCGTCCGATAATTAACCTCGATCTCGATCTGCTGAGAACCTTCGTTGCTGTTGCCGATCTGAATACCTTCGCGGCTGCGGCAGCTGCGGTATGTCGCACTCAGTCTGCGGTGAGTCAGCAAATGCAACGCCTCGAACAACTGGTGGGGAAAGAGTTGTTCGCGCGCCATGGACGTAACAAACTACTGACCGAGCATGGGATTCAGTTGCTGGGTTACGCCAGAAAAATATTGCGTTTTAATGATGAGGCATGCTCATCATTGATGTTTAACAATCTTCAGGGAGTGTTAACTATTGGCGCTTCTGATGAGTCAGCGGATACCATCCTTCCTTTTCTGCTGAACCGGATAAGTTCGGTTTATCCGAAGCTTGCGCTGGATGTCAGAGTGAAACGCAACGCCTACATGGTGGATATGCTGAAGTCACAAGACGTTGATCTGGTGGTGACAACCAACCGGCCAGGCGATTTTGAGTGTCTGAATCTGCGTACCTCACCTACGCACTGGTATTGTGCGGCCGAATATATTTTACAAAAAGGTGAGCCGGTGCCGCTGGTGCTGCTGGACGATCCGAGTCCGTTCCGCGATATGGTACTGGCAACGCTGAACGCTGCACAGATCCCGTGGCGTCTGGCCTATGTTGCTTCAACATTAGCGGCTGTGCGTGCGGCAGTGAAGGCGGGGTTGGGCGTGACTGCCCGTCCTGTAGAAATGATGAGCCCTGATTTACGCGTACTGGGCGCGGCGGACGGATTGCCACCATTGCCGGAAACAGAGTACTTGCTGTGCTGCGACCCTGCCTCACAAAATGAGCTGGCTCAGGTGATCTTTAAGTCGATGCAGACCTATCAAAATCCCTGGCAATACAACCAGTTTACCCCTGAAGGGGGAGACGATTCGCTGATTGTTGAGGGCGACTTCGAGTGATGTACCATAAATAATCGTTATAAAATGTAAGTGCAAAAATGAGTCGCTGGTGATGAAAAAACATCCATCGGCTCTTTTTTTATGCAAATAATGGCCGGAGATGTCATTTTGTATACCAAAACTTAACAAAATCAGTAGGTAAAAAAAACACCTACAAATAGTGCAAAAAATAATCACTCGAGGCGCTCTGCATTTTCATGTTAAAAAACTAGAGAAATTGTTGCTGTTTTTTATGGTGAATTAACAAAAGCGTGTCACAGATCAAGAAAATACTCCCATTTAGGGGGAGGCATCTGTGCGAATTCCTGTCAAAATAGACGTGTATTATCTTTTTTACTTCACAACGGACACGATTCAACAACATTAAAAATGACTGATGATGCGATCGAAATTGGTCTAAAGAGCACTTTATGTTAATGAAGTTGGAACGGTGTAAAATAATGTGAGGAAACTTTTGTTAAAGTTGACAAAAGGTTATAGAAAGGAGTAAAAAACCCCATCAATTGGCTGTCTAAAATGATTTTTCACAGTGATTGTAAGGTTTTTTTTATTCCTCCCCATGAATCGATGTGGCGTTCATCTGCCGAAAAGAGCAGAGAATTTGGCGCTACTTTTGATGAGTAAGCAATGAGTATGTCAACATCCACTGAAGTCATCGCTCATCACTGGGCATTCGCTATCTTTCTTATTGTCGCCATTGGCCTGTGCTGCCTGATGCTCGTCGGCGGTTGGTTTTTAGGTGGTCGCGCACGCGCGAGATCTAAAAACGTGCCGTTTGAATCAGGTATCGACTCGGTCGGCACCGCCCGCTTGCGCCTGTCTGCCAAGTTTTATCTGGTAGCCATGTTCTTCGTTATCTTCGACGTTGAAGCGCTGTATCTGTTCGCATGGTCAACTTCTATCCGTGAAAGCGGCTGGATTGGCTTTGTGGAAGCTGCAATTTTTATTTTTGTGTTACTGGCAGGTCTGGTTTATCTGGTGCGTATTGGCGCGCTGGACTGGACGCCCGCGCGTTCACGCCGCGAGCGTATGAACCCGGAAACGAACAGTATCGCTAATCGTCAACGCTAACCGCGAGGCATTAAGATGGATTATACGCTCACCCGCATAGATCCTAACGGTGAGAACGACCGTTACCCCCTGCAAAAACAGGAGATCGTAACCGACCCCCTGGAGCAAGAAGTTAACAAAAACGTGTTCATGGGCAAACTGCATGACATGGTTAACTGGGGCCGTAAAAACTCAATTTGGCCATATAACTTTGGCCTGTCCTGCTGCTACGTAGAGATGGTGACCTCGTTTACCGCCGTGCACGATGTAGCCCGTTTTGGTGCGGAAGTTCTGCGTGCATCGCCGCGTCAGGCTGACCTGATGGTCGTAGCCGGAACCTGCTTTACCAAAATGGCGCCGGTTATTCAGCGTCTCTATGATCAGATGCTGGAACCGAAATGGGTTATTTCCATGGGCGCCTGTGCCAACTCCGGCGGTATGTACGATATCTACTCGGTAGTGCAGGGCGTTGACAAATTCATTCCGGTCGATGTGTACATCCCGGGATGCCCGCCGCGTCCGGAAGCGTATATGCAGGCTCTGATGCTGCTGCAAGATTCCATTGGCAAAGAACGCCGTCCGCTCTCCTGGGTGGTTGGCGATCAGGGCGTTTATCGCGCCAATATGCAGTCAGAACGCGAGCGTAAACGCGGCGAACGTATTGCTGTAACGAATCTTCGTACACCAGACGAGATTTAATTTGCGCCTGTCGGCAGCAGCACTTCCTTCGCTTACCACTACATAAATAGCGCGAAGCACTGCCGACCACCACGGACCATTTGCAATGGTGAACAATATGACCGACTTAACCGCGCAAGACGCCGTATGGCAAACACGGGATCACCTTGATGACCCGGTCATTGGCGAACTGCGCAACCGTTTTGGGCCGGATGCCTTTACCGTTCAGGCGACTCGCACCGGGGTACCCGTTGTTTGGGTCAAGCGTGAACAATTACTGGAAGTTGGCGATTTCTTAAAGAGACTGCCGAAACCTTACGTCATGCTGTTTGACTTACACGGCATGGACGAACGTCTGCGTACGCACCGCGAAGGGTTACCCGCCGCGGATTTTTCCGTTTTCTATCACCTGATCTCCATTGAACGCAATCGCGATATCATGCTCAAGGTGGCTTTGTCTGAAAACGATCTGCGCGTACCGACTTTCACCAAACTGTTCCCGAACGCCAACTGGTATGAGCGTGAAACCTGGGAAATGTTTGGCATCGACATCGAAGGTCATCCGCACCTGACGCGTCTGCTGATGCCGCATACCTGGGAAGGCCATCCGCTGCGTAAGGACTACCCGGCGCGTGCGACTGAATTCGACCCGTTTGAGCTGACTAAAGCCAAACAGGATCTGGAAATGGAAGCGCTGACCTTCAAACCTGAAGATTGGGGTATGAAGCGTAGCACCGAAAATGAGGACTTCATGTTCCTCAACCTCGGTCCTAACCACCCGTCTTCCCACGGTGCGTTCCGTATTGTGCTGCAGCTTGATGGCGAAGAAATCGTCGACTGCGTACCTGACATCGGCTACCACCACCGTGGCGCTGAAAAGATGGGCGAACGTCAGTCCTGGCACAGCTACATTCCGTACACCGACCGTATCGAGTACCTCGGCGGCTGCGTTAACGAAATGCCTTACGTACTTGCGGTTGAGAAACTGGCAGGCATCACCACGCCGGATCGCGTCAACGTGATTCGCGTCATGCTGTCTGAATTGTTCCGTATCAACAGTCATCTGCTGTACATCTCCACGTTCATTCAGGACGTCGGCGCAATGACCCCGGTATTCTTCGCCTTTACCGACCGTCAGAAAATCTATGACGTCGTCGAAGCGATCACCGGTTTCCGTATGCACCCGGCCTGGTTCCGTATCGGCGGTGTGGCACACGATCTGCCGCGCGGTTGGGACAAACTGCTGCGTGATTTCCTTGACTGGATGCCGAAACGTCTGGATTCCTACGAGAAAGCCGCACTGCGCAACACCATCCTGAAAGGCCGTTCGCAGGGTGTTGCCGCTTACGGTAAGAAAGAAGCGCTGGACTGGGGTTGTACCGGTGCTGCGCTGCGTGCGACGGGTATTGATTTTGATGTGCGTAAATCACGTCCGTACTCTGGCTACGAAAACTTTGACTTTGAAGTCCCGGTTGGCGGCGGCGTTTCCGACTGCTATACCCGCGTGATGCTGAAAGTTGAAGAGCTGCGCCAGAGTCTGCGCATCCTTGAGCAGTGCCTCAACAACATGCCGGAAGGCCCGTTCAAAGCGGATCATCCGCTGACCACGCCGCCGCCGAAAGAGCGCACGCTGCAACATATCGAAACCCTGATCACCCACTTCCTGCAGGTTTCGTGGGGCCCGGTTATGCCGGCGAACGAGTCCTTCCAGATGGTGGAAGCAACCAAGGGTATCAACAGTTACTACCTGACCAGCGATGGCAGCACCATGAGTTATCGTACCCGTATCCGTACCCCGAGCTATGCGCATCTGCAGCAGATCCCGGTAGCGGTACGTGGCAGCCTGGTGTCCGACCTGATCGTCCATCTGGGTAGTATCGATTTTGTTATGTCAGATGTGGACCGCTAATTATGCACGAGAATCAACAACCACAAACCGAGGCTTTTGAGCTGAGTGCGGCTGAGCGTGAAGCGATTGAGCACGAGAAGCACCACTACGAAGACCCACGTGCGGCGTCCATTGAAGCGCTGAAAATCGTTCAGAAGCAGCGTGGCTGGGTGCCGGATGGGGCGATCTATGCGATCGCTGATGTGCTGGGGATCCCGGCAAGCGACGTCGAGGGTGTTGCGACATTCTACAGCCAGATCTTCCGCCAGCCGGTCGGTCGCCACGTGATCCGCTATTGCGACAGCGTCGTGTGCCATATCAATGGCTACCAGGGGATCCAGGCTGCGCTTGAGAAAAAACTCAACATCAAGCCGGGGCAGACGACCTTTGACGGTCGCTTTACGCTGCTGCCGACCTGTTGCCTGGGGAACTGCGACAAGGGGCCGAACATGATGATCGATGAAGATACTCATGCTCACCTGACCCCGGAAGGCATTCCCGAACTGCTGGAGCGGTATAAATGAAAGACATTATCCGTACTCCCGAAACACATCCGCTGACCTGGCGTCTGCGTGATGACAAACAGCCAGTCTGGCTGGACGAATACCGTAGCAAGAACGGTTATGAAGGTGCGCGTAAGGCCCTGACCGGGCTGTCACCGGATGAAATCGTCAACCAGGTAAAAGACGCTGGCCTGAAAGGGCGCGGCGGCGCGGGCTTTTCCACCGGTCTGAAGTGGAGCCTGATGCCGAAAGACGAATCCATGAACATCCGTTACCTGCTGTGTAACGCTGATGAAATGGAGCCGGGCACCTATAAAGACCGCCTGTTGATGGAACAGCTGCCGCACCTGCTGGTGGAAGGTATGTTGATCTCCGCGTTTGCGCTGAAAGCGTACCGTGGTTACATCTTCCTGCGCGGTGAGTATATCGAAGCGGCTGTGCATCTGCGCCGCGCGATTGCCGAAGCGACCGAAGCCGGTCTGCTTGGTAAAAACATCATGGGCACCGGTTTCGATTTCGAACTGTTCGTACACACCGGGGCAGGGCGTTACATCTGTGGTGAAGAAACTGCGCTGATTAACTCCCTCGAAGGTCGCCGTGCTAACCCGCGTTCCAAGCCGCCGTTCCCGGCAAGCTCTGGCGCATGGGGTAAACCGACCTGCGTTAACAACGTCGAAACCCTGTGTAACGTACCGGCTATCCTCGCAAACGGCGTGGAGTGGTACCAGAACATTTCGAAGAGCAAAGACGCAGGCACCAAACTGATGGGCTTCTCTGGTCGCGTGAAGAATCCGGGACTGTGGGAGCTGCCATTTGGCACTACCGCGCGTGAGATCCTCGAAGATTACGCGGGCGGCATGCGCGATGGCCTGAAGTTCAAAGCCTGGCAGCCTGGCGGCGCGGGGACTGACTTCCTGACTGAAGCACACCTCGACCTGCCGATGGAATTCGAAAGCATCGGTAAAGCGGGTAGCCGTCTGGGTACCGCGCTGGCGATGGCCGTCGACCACGAGATTGGCATGGTTGGGCTGGTGCGTAACCTGGAAGAGTTCTTTGCCCGCGAGTCCTGCGGCTGGTGTACGCCGTGCCGTGACGGTCTGCCGTGGAGTGTGAAAATTCTGCGCGCGCTGGAGCGTGGCGAAGGCCAGCCTGGGGATATCGAGACACTTGAGCAACTGTGTCGTTTCCTCGGCCCGGGTAAAACCTTCTGTGCGCACGCACCGGGCGCGGTGGAACCGCTGCAGAGCGCCATTAAATATTTCCGCGAAGAATTCGAAGCTGGCATCAAGCAGACCTTCAGCAATACCCACGCTATTGGTGGTATTCAGCCGAACCTGCTGAAAGAGCGCTGGTAATAGCAGGGTTAGCCCTGTGTCGCGATAAGAAATTCGATTAACGCTTGGTCACTGACCGAGCCAACTGGAAGCATGCTGACTATGGCTACGATTCATGTAGACGGCAAAGAATATGAGGTCAACGGAGCGGACAACCTGCTGGAAGCTTGTCTGTCTCTCGGCCTTGATATTCCGTACTTTTGCTGGCACCCGGCGCTGGGCAGCGTCGGTGCTTGCCGCCAGTGTGCGGTGAAGCAATATCAGAACGCGGAAGACACGCGTGGTCGCCTGGTGATGTCTTGTATGACACCGGCCACCGAAGGCACCTTTATTTCGATTGATGACGAAGAAGCGAAGCAGTTCCGCGAAAGTGTCGTCGAGTGGTTGATGACCAACCACCCGCACGACTGCCCGGTCTGCGAAGAGGGCGGTAACTGCCACCTTCAGGATATGACCGTCATGACCGGTCATAGCTTCCGTCGCTACCGCTTCACGAAGCGTACACACCGCAACCAGGACCTGGGGCCGTTCATCTCCCACGAAATGAACCGCTGCATCGCCTGCTATCGCTGCGTGCGTTACTACAAAGATTACGCCGATGGCACGGATCTGGGCGTCTATGGCGCACATGACAACGTCTATTTTGGTCGTCCGGAAGACGGTACGCTCGAGAGCGAATTTTCCGGTAACCTGGTAGAAATTTGTCCGACCGGCGTGTTTACCGACAAAACGCACTCCGAGCGTTATAACCGTAAATGGGATATGCAGTTTGCGCCGAGCATCTGCCAGCAGTGTTCCATTGGCTGTAACACCAGCCCGGGTGAGCGTTATGGCGAACTGCGTCGTATCGAAAACCGCTACAACGGTACCGTTAACCACTACTTCCTCTGCGACCGTGGTCGTTTTGGCTATGGTTACGTGAACCTGAAAGACCGTCCGCGTCAGCCGGTACAGCGCCGTGGCGATGACCTGATCACCCTCAACGCCGAACAGGCGATGCAGGGCGCGGCTGACATTCTGCGTCAGTCGAAGAAAGTGATCGGTATCGGTTCCCCACGCGCCAGCGTTGAGAGCAACTTCGCGCTGCGTGAACTGGTCGGTGCGGATAACTTCTATACCGGTATCGCCCAGGGTGAGCAGGAACGCCTGCAACTGGCGCTGAGCGTGCTGCGTGACGGTGGTATTCATACCCCGGCGCTGCGTGAAATCGAATCTTACGATGCAGTCCTGGTGCTGGGTGAAGATGTGACCCAGACCGGTGCGCGCGTTGCGCTGGCGGTGCGCCAGGCGGTGAAAGGTAAAGCTCGCGAAATGGCGGCGGCGCAGAAAGTGGCCGACTGGCAGATCGCGGCCATCCTTAACATCGGCCAGCGCGCCAAGCACCCGCTGTTTGTCACTAACGTCGATAACACCCGTCTGGACGACATCGCGGCATGGACCTACCGTGCACCGGTTGAAGATCAGGCGCGTTTAGGTTTCGCTATCGCCCATGCGCTGGATAACAACGCACCAGCGGTTGACGGCATCGACCGTGACCTGCAGAACAAAATTGACGTTATCGTTCAGGCCCTGGCCGGGGCGAAGAAACCACTGATTATTTCCGGTACCAATGCCGGTAGCGCCGAGGTGATTCAGGCTGCTGCCAACGTGGCGAAGGCGCTGAAGGGTCGTGGCGCAGACGTCGGCATCACCATGATTGCTCGCTCGGTCAACAGCATGGGCCTCGGCATGATGGGCGGTGGTTCCCTCGACGATGCGCTGACTGAACTGGAAACAGGTCGCGCTGACGCCGTTGTGGTGCTGGAAAATGACTTGCATCGCCATGCTTCAGCCGCCCGCGTTGATGCCGCGCTGGCGAAAGCGCCGCTGGTACTGGTTGTTGACCATCAGCGCACCGCGATTATGGAAAACGCCCATCTGGTGCTTTCCGCCGCAAGCTTCGCCGAAAGCGATGGTACGGTGATTAACAACGAAGGTCGCGCCCAGCGCTTCTTCCAGGTCTATGACCCGTCGTACTACGACAGCAACACCATCATGCTGGAAAGCTGGCGCTGGCTGCACTCGCTGCACAGCACCGTGCAGAGCCGTGAAGTGGACTGGACGCAGCTCGACCACGTTATCGACGCGGTCGTTGAGAAGCTGCCGCAACTGGCGGGTATTAAAGATGCCGCGCCGGACGCAAGCTTCCGTATCCGTGGACAGAAGCTGGCGCGTGAACCGCATCGCTACAGTGGGCGTACCGCAATGCGCGCCAACATCAGCGTACACGAACCACGTCAACCGCAGGACAAAGACACCATGTTCGCCTTCTCGATGGAAGGCAACAACCAGCCGTCTGCGCCGCGTTCACAAATTCCGTTTGCCTGGGCTCCGGGCTGGAACTCCCCACAGGCGTGGAACAAGTTCCAGGATGAAGTGGGCGGTAAACTGCGTCATGGCGATCCGGGCGTGCGTCTGATCGAAGCTTCTGCGGATGGTATGGATTACTTCACTACCGTTCCGGCGAGTTTCCAGGCTCAGGAAGGTCAGTGGCGTATCGCGCCTTACTATCATCTGTTTGGTAGTGACGAAATGTCCCAGCGTGCGCCGGTCTTCCAGACCCGTATGCCGCAGCCGTACATCAAGCTCAACCCGGCAGATGCCGCGAAGTTGGGTGTTAATGCCGGTACGCGCGTTTCTTTCAGCTACGATGGCAACACGGTCACGCTGCCGGTTGAAATCGCTGAAGGATTAACGGCAGGGCAGGTTGGTTTGCCGATGGGCATGCCTGGCATCGCGCCGGTTCTGGCAGGTGCGCGTCTTGAGGATCTGCAGGAGGCACAACAATGAGTTGGATTACACCCGATCTGATTGAGATCCTGCTGAGTATCCTCAAAGCGGTGGTGATCCTGCTGGTGGTGGTCACCTGCGGGGCATTCATGAGCTTTGGCGAACGCCGTCTGCTGGGTCTGTTCCAGAACCGTTACGGACCGAACCGTGTTGGCTGGGGCGGTTCGCTCCAGCTGGTTGCGGACATGATCAAGATGTTCTTTAAAGAAGACTGGATCCCGAAATTCTCGGATCGCGTCATCTTTACCCTGGCACCGATGATCGCCTTCACCTCGCTGCTGCTGGCTTTCGCCATTGTACCGGTGAGTCCGAACTGGGTCGTTGCTGACCTGAACATCGGGATCCTGTTCTTCCTGATGATGGCAGGCCTCGCGGTCTACGCGGTGCTGTTCGCCGGTTGGTCGAGTAACAACAAATACTCGCTACTCGGTGCGATGCGTGCGTCTGCGCAGACCCTGAGCTACGAAGTGTTCCTCGGACTTTCCCTGATGGGCGTGGTGGCGCAGGCCGGTTCATTTAACATGACCGACATCGTCAATAACCAGGCTGATATCTGGAACGTTATTCCGCAGTTCTTTGGTTTTGTCACCTTTGCCATCGCGGGCGTGGCGGTGTGTCACCGTCACCCGTTTGACCAGCCAGAAGCCGAGCAGGAACTGGCCGACGGTTACCACATTGAATATTCCGGTATGAAATTCGGTCTGTTCTTCGTGGGTGAGTACATCGGTATCGTCACCATTTCCGCGCTGATGGTTACCCTGTTCTTCGGTGGCTGGCATGGCCCGTTCTTACCGCCATTCGTCTGGTTCGCGCTGAAAACCGCGTTCTTCATGATGATGTTCATTTTGATTCGTGCGTCGTTACCGCGTCCTCGTTATGACCAGGTAATGTCCTTCGGCTGGAAAGTCTGTCTGCCGCTGACGCTCGTCAACTTGCTGGTAACGGCGGCTGTCATTCTCTGGCAGGCGCAATAAGGGACACAAAGACCATGACCTTAAAAGAATTGTTAGTAGGCTTCGGCACCCAGGTACGCAGTATCTGGATGATCGGCCTGCATGCGTTCGCGAAACGCGAAACGCAGATGTACCCGGAAGAGCCGGTCTATCTACCGCCCCGTTTTCGTGGTCGTATCGTTCTGACTCGTGATCCTGACGGTGAAGAACGCTGCGTTGCCTGTAACCTGTGTGCGGTAGCGTGTCCGGTAGGCTGTATCTCTTTGCAAAAAGCAGAGACCAAAGATGGCCGCTGGTATCCGGAGTTTTTCCGCATTAACTTCTCACGCTGCATTTTCTGCGGCCTGTGTGAAGAAGCCTGTCCGACAACGGCTATTCAGCTGACTCCAGATTTCGAGCTGGGTGAGTACAAGCGCCAGGACCTGGTTTACGAGAAAGAGGATCTGCTGATCTCCGGTCCGGGCAAATACCCGGAATATAACTTCTACCGGATGGCAGGTATGGCAATCGACGGCAAAGATAAGGGCGAAGCAGAGAACGAAGCCAAGCCTATCGACGTCAAGAGCCTGTTACCGTAAGGAGAGGGGCAATGGAGTTCGCTTTTTATATCTGTGGCCTGATAGCCATTCTCGCAACCTTGCGGGTGATCACCCACACCAATCCGGTACACGCACTGTTGTATCTGATTATTTCGCTGCTGGCGATTTCCGGGGTGTTCTTCTCGTTAGGCGCTTACTTCGCGGGTGCGCTGGAAATTATCGTCTACGCGGGCGCCATCATGGTGCTGTTCGTATTCGTGGTAATGATGCTCAACCTCGGTGGTTCTGAAATTGAACAGGAACGCCAGTGGCTGAAACCTCAGGTGTGGATTGGACCGGCGATTCTGTCGGCCATCATGCTGGTGGTCATTGTTTACGCCATTCTGGGCGTAAACGATCAGGGCATCGACGGGACGCCAATTAGCGCGAAAGCAGTCGGTATTTCCCTGTTCGGACCGTATGTACTGGCGGTTGAACTGGCTTCGATGCTGCTGCTGGCGGGTCTGGTTGTGGCCTTCCACGTGGGGCGCGAAGAGCGTTCAGGTGAAGTGCTGAGCAATCGCACCGATGACCGCGCGAAAAGAAAAACGGAGGAGCACGCATGATCCCCTTACAACATGGACTGATCCTCGCTGCGATTTTATTCGTCCTGGGTTTGACCGGTCTGGTTATCCGCCGCAATCTGCTGTTTATGCTGATCGGGCTGGAAATCATGATTAACGCCTCTGCGCTGGCCTTTGTGGTCGCCGGAAGCTACTGGGGCCAGACCGATGGTCAGGTGATGTACATTCTCGCCATCAGCCTTGCGGCTGCGGAAGCGAGCATTGGACTTGCGCTGTTGTTGCAACTTCATCGCCGTCGCCAGAACCTGAACATCGATTCAGTAAGTGAGATGCGTGGATGAACATGCTTGCCTTAACCATTATTCTGCCATTTATTGGCTTTGTATTACTGGCGTTCTCCCGCGGCCGTTGGTCAGAAAATCTGTCCGCGACCGTGGGTGTCGGGTCGATTGGCCTGGCGGCGCTGGTTACTGCGTTTGTTGGCGTTGACTTCTTTGCTAATGGCCAGCAGGCCTACAGCCAGCCGCTGTGGACGTGGATGTCCGTCGGTGATTTCAACATCGGTTTCAACCTGGTGCTGGACGGCTTGTCGCTGACCATGCTCTCCGTGGTAACCGGTGTCGGCTTCCTGATCCACATGTTCGCTTCCTGGTATATGCGCGGGGAAGAGGGTTACTCCCGCTTCTTCGCCTACACTAACCTGTTTATCGCCAGCATGGTGGTTCTGGTACTGGCGGATAACCTGCTGCTGATGTACCTCGGCTGGGAAGGCGTGGGTCTGTGCTCTTACTTACTGATCGGTTTCTATTACACCGATCCGAAGAATGGCGCAGCGGCAATGAAAGCTTTCGTGGTGACCCGTGTCGGTGACGTGTTCCTCGCCTTCGCACTGTTCATTCTCTACAACGAGCTGGGTACGCTGAACTTCCGCGAGATGGTGGAACTGGCACCTGCGCACTTTGCAGACGGCAACAACATGCTGATGTGGGCAACCCTGATGCTGCTGGGTGGTGCGGTCGGTAAATCCGCGCAGCTGCCGTTGCAAACATGGCTTGCTGATGCGATGGCAGGCCCAACGCCCGTCTCTGCGCTGATCCACGCTGCAACGATGGTTACCGCCGGTGTCTACCTGATTGCACGTACCCACGGCCTGTTCCTGATGACCCCAGAAATCCTGCACCTGGTGGGGATTATCGGGGCTATCACTCTGGTGCTGGCGGGTTTTGCTGCGCTGGTACAGACCGACATCAAACGCGTTCTTGCGTACTCCACCATGAGCCAGATTGGTTATATGTTCCTGGCTCTCGGTGTACAGGCGTGGGATGCGGCGATTTTCCACCTGATGACGCACGCCTTCTTTAAAGCGCTGCTGTTCCTGGCATCCGGCTCGGTTATCCTGGCCTGCCACCACGAACAGAACATCTTCAAGATGGGCGGCCTGCGTAAGTCTATTCCGCTGGTGTATCTCTGCTTCCTGATTGGTGGCGCAGCGTTGTCGGCTCTGCCGCTGATTACCGCTGGTTTCTTCAGTAAGGATGAGATTCTGGCCGGTGCAATGGCGAACGGTCATATCAATCTGATGGTTGCAGGTCTGGTCGGTGCGTTTATGACCTCTCTGTATACCTTCCGTATGATTTTCATCGTGTTCCACGGTAAAGAACAAATTCACGCTCACGCCGGGAAGGGGATTACCCATCATCTGCCGCTGATTGTGCTGATGATCCTGTCCACCTTCGTTGGCGCGCTGATTGTGCCGCCGCTTCATGGTGTACTGCCTTCGACGACCGAGCTTGAGCATGGTCGCGTTATGACGCTGGAAATTACCTCCGGTATCGTCGCGATTGCGGGTATCTTGATCGCAGCATGGCTGTGGCTGGGTAAACGCCAGCTTGTGACATCGATTGCCAACAGTGCGCCAGGCCGTCTGCTGGGTACCTGGTGGTATAACGCCTGGGGCTTCGACTGGCTGTACGACAAAGTGTTCGTCAAGCCGTTCCTTGGCATTGCATGGCTGCTGAAACGCGATCCGCTGAACGCAATGATGAACATTCCGGCGATCCTGTCCCGCTTTGCAGGTAAAGGCCTGCTGTTAAGCGAGAACGGCTATCTGCGTTGGTATGTGGCATCAATGAGCATCGGCGCCGTTGTTGTGCTGGCACTGTTGATGGTACTGCGTTGAGTTTGTTGGCTGGATGAACAACTGCCGGATGGCGCTGCGCTTATCCGGCCTACAAACCCAAAATAATTTTTAGAATTCGTTGAAAATCTGTTCCTGAAGTACAGGCGTCATCGGCGAAGTCAGACCGAATACCGCCAGCGCAGAGCAACCGGAGCGTACTGAAGTACGTGAGGATTGCGAGCACTGCCGGGATTTGGGCTGACGAGTGAGATAGCCTGAGCAGGAGTAAATATAAGGGACATACTTAGCTATGTTATTACCCTGGTTGATATTAATCCCCTTTATCGGTGGCTTCCTGTGCTGGCAGACCGAGCGCTTTGGCGTGAAGGTGCCGCGTTGGATCGCGCTGATTACCATGGGACTGACGCTGGCGCTTGGCCTGCAACTGTGGTTGCAGGGCGGCTATTCACTGACGCAATCCGCTGGCATTCCGCAGTGGCAGTCTGAGTTTATCCTGCCGTGGATCCCGCGTTTCGGCATCTCTATTCACTTAGCCATCGACGGTTTATCGCTGCTGATGGTGGTGCTGACCGGTCTGCTCGGTGTTCTGGCGGTACTCTGCTCCTGGAATGAAATCGAAAAATACCAGGGCTTCTTCCACCTGAACCTGATGTGGATCTTAGGCGGCGTTATCGGCGTGTTCCTTGCCATCGACATGTTCCTGTTCTTCTTCTTCTGGGAAATGATGCTGGTGCCGATGTACTTCCTGATAGCACTTTGGGGGCATAAAGCCTCTGACGGTAAAACGCGTATCACGGCGGCAACCAAGTTCTTCATTTATACCCAGGCGAGTGGTCTGGTGATGTTGATTGCCATCCTGGCGCTGGTGTTTGTGCACTATAAAGCGACCGGCGTGTGGACCTTCAACTATGAAGAACTGCTGAATACCCCGATGTCCCACGGCGTGGAATACCTGCTGATGCTGGGCTTCTTCATCGCTTTTGCGGTGAAAATGCCGGTGGTTCCGCTGCACGGCTGGTTGCCGGATGCGCACTCCCAGGCACCGACCGCTGGTTCCGTTGACCTGGCGGGGATTCTGCTGAAAACCGCGGCCTACGGTCTGCTGCGTTTCTCTCTGCCGCTGTTCCCGAACGCGTCGGCGGAGTTTGCACCTATCGCTATGTGGCTTGGCGTAATCGGCATCTTCTACGGCGCGTGGATGGCCTTTAATCAGTACGATATCAAACGTCTGATTGCCTACACTTCCGTATCGCACATGGGCTTCGTACTGATTGCTATCTACACTGGCAGCCAGCTGGCGTACCAGGGTGCTGTTATCCAGATGATTGCGCACGGTCTGTCCGCAGCCGGTCTGTTCATTCTGTGTGGTCAGCTGTACGAACGTCTGCACACGCGTGATATGCGTATGATGGGCGGCCTGTGGGGCAAAATGAAATGGTTGCCAGCGCTGTCGATGTTCTTCGCAGTGTGTACGCTGGGTATGCCGGGTACAGGTAACTTCGTTGGCGAATTTATGATTCTGTTCGGCAGCTACCAGGTGGTTCCGGTCATTACGGTGATCTCAACCTTTGGTCTGGTGTTTGCTTCTGTATACTCGCTGGCGATGCTGCATCGCGCTTACTTTGGTAAGGCGAAAAGCCAGATTGCCAGTGTTGAACTGCCAGGGATGTCGCTGCGTGAGCTGTTTATCATCCTGTTGCTGGTTGTGCTTCTGGTACTGCTTGGCTTCTATCCGCAGCCGATTCTGGATACCTCGCATTCTGCGATGAGCAACATCCAGCAGTGGTTTGTTAATTCCGTTACTACTACAAGGCCGTAAATCGCCATGACAATAACTCCACAACACCTGATTGCGCTGCTACCGCTGCTGATCGTCGGCTTGACGGTGGTGGTTGTGATGCTCTCCATTGCGTGGCGACGCAATCACTTCCTCAATGCCACGCTGTCGGTCATTGGGCTTAACGCCGCGCTGGTTTCGCTCTGGTTTGTTGGCCAGGCGGGCGCCATGGACGTCACCCCGCTGATGCGGGTTGACGGTTTCGCTATGCTCTACACCGGGCTGGTGCTGCTGGCGAGCCTTGCCACCTGTACCTTTGCTTACCCGTGGCTGGAAGGCTACGACGACAACCGGGAAGAATTCTACCTGCTGGTGCTGATTGCCGCGCTGGGTGGAATTCTGCTCGCCAATGCTAATCATCTGGCGGCGCTGTTCCTCGGTATCGAACTGATCTCTCTGCCGCTGTTTGGCCTGGTCGGTTATGCGTTCCGTCAGAAGCGTTCGCTGGAAGCCAGTATCAAATACACCATCCTGTCTGCCGCCGCGTCTTCCTTCCTGCTGTTCGGTATGGCGCTGGTGTACGCGCAGTCCGGCAACCTGTCGTTCATTGCGCTTGGTAAGAGCCTCGGTGACGGCATGCTGAGCGAACCGCTGCTGCTGGCGGGCTTTGGTCTGATGATTGTTGGCCTCGGCTTCAAACTTTCACTGGTTCCGTTCCATCTGTGGACGCCAGACGTCTACCAGGGCGCTCCTGCTCCGGTTTCCACCTTCCTGGCGACGGCGAGCAAAATCGCTATCTTCGGCGTGGTAATGCGTCTGTTCCTGTACGCGCCGGTTGGCGACAGCGAAGCGGTTCGTATCGTGCTCGGTGTGATTGCCTTTGCGTCCATCATCTTCGGTAACCTGATGGCGCTGAGCCAGACCAATATCAAACGTCTGCTCGGTTACTCTTCCATCTCTCACCTCGGTTACCTGCTGGTGGCACTGATTGCTCTGCAGAGCGGCGAGATGTCGATGGAAGCAGTTGGCGTTTACCTGGCCGGTTATCTGTTCAGCAGCCTTGGCGCGTTCGGTGTGGTCAGCCTGATGTCCAGCCCGTACCGTGGTCCGGATGCAGATTCTCTGTTCTCTTACCGTGGTCTGTTCTGGCATCGTCCGATCCTCGCGGCGGTGATGACGGTGATGATGCTGTCTCTGGCGGGTATCCCGATGACGCTGGGCTTTATCGGTAAGTTCTACGTACTGGCGGTCGGTGTGCAGGCTAACCTGTGGTGGCTGGTTGCCGCTGTGGTGGTCGGTTCGGCGATTGGTTTGTACTACTACCTGCGCGTTGCCGTGAGCCTGTACCTGAGCGCACCGCAGCAACTGAACCGCGATGCGCCATCCAACTGGCAGTACAGCGCGGGCGGTATCGTGGTGCTGATTTCTGCCCTGCTGGTACTGGTGCTGGGTATCTACCCGCAACCGCTGATCAGCATCGTGCAGTTAGCGGCTCCGCTGATGTAAGGCTAAATGCAATAACGAAAAAACCCGCCTCGGCGGGTTTTTTTATGCGTGAAAGATAGTTAGTTCAAAAGCTGCCTGCTCACCAGTGGACCGCTGATGCCTTTCGCTGTGCGATCCATCACTTCCTGGATTACTGAAGAAAGCTCATTGACTTCGAATTTGGCCACATAACCATCGGCCTTAACCCGGCGGACGTGATCTTCATTAGCGCTACCGGAAAGCGAGGAGTGAATCACGACCGGGATCTTCTTCAGGCGTTCGTCGGTTTTTATCTTACGGGTCAGCGTAAAACCGTCCATCTCCGGCATTTCCAGGTCGGTGAGCACCAGGGCAATCTTTTCGCTGATTGGCTTACCTTCCGCTTCCGCTTCTTCAGATAGCTGTTGAATTTTTTCCCACGCATCCTGGCCCGTCACATGCATCAGGTGTGGGATCTCCATGGCGTTGAGACCTTTTTCCAGCATCGCGCGAGCCACTTTGGAGTCATCTGCCACTATCGCCACCGCACCTGGCGTGATGTTGAACTTATTGGTTTTCAGATCAGTTGCGCGCAGATCGTGGTTCGACGGTACGATGTCGTACAGAATTTGCTCAACGTCGAGCACCAGCGCCAGGTTGTTGGTCTCTTTGTTGTCGTCCAGACAGGCGATACTGGTAATGTAGCGGCCATTGACGGCTTTCTCGGCGGTATGCACCTGTTGCCAGTCGAGGCGCATAATGTTCTCTACTGACTCCACCGCAAACGCCTGGACGCTGCGGGCGTACTCTGTGATCAACAGGATGTTGAGTCCGGTCTCTGGCTTACAGCCTGCGACGGCAGGCAGGTCAATCACCGGTATCACCTGATCGCGAATGTTAACCATCCCTAAAAGCGGTGCCTTCATGCCTGCCGGACGCGTGAAGGTCGGCATCGGTACGATTTCACGCAGTTTGAATACGTTGATGCCAAACAGCTCTGATTTCTGCTCCTCAACGGATTTGCCAAGGCGAAACAGCAGCAGCTCAAAGCGGTTCGACAAGGTTAAATTGGTCCTGTCATCAATATCTTTCTGAAAATTGTTCATCCTGTCCTCAGTGTGAAAGCCAGCCTTTCCACTGTTATCGGCATTGAGGCGGAAAAATAAAGCGCTAAACGGTGAAAATGGCGAAATCGTGAGCCAGTTCCGTGTCTGGAAAAATCGCTCTGCACTCTTCAAGTAACCGCTGGCAGCCTTTTGCATCGTAGCGTGAGCTGACGTGGGTCATGATGAGTATGCCCACACCGGCGTCCAGTGCCAGCTGTGCGGCCTGCCGGGTGGAGCTATGCCCGCGGCTGTTGGCTTTTTCCTCCATTGAGGCGTCCAGCGTGGTTTCATGTACCATCACGTCCACCCCTTTTGCCAGTTCGATAGCGCTCGCACAGGGCCCGGTATCACCGAAAATTGCCACGGATTTTCCTCGGGTTGCCGGGGAGAGAAAATCGGCGCCGTTAATCGCGCGACCATCCTCCAGCACGATGGTTTTCCCGGCTTTCAAATCCTGGAACCACGGGCCCGCTTTAACGCCTGCCGCCTTCAGGGCGCTGGCATTAAGCGCCCCCGGCTTGTCGTGTTCTTCAACACGAAAACCGTAGCACTCCAGCGGATGTTCCAGTCGAAACGCGGTCACTTTGCGCAGGCCGTCATCCACAACATCACCGGCGGTGATTTCCACAATTTCCAGTGGATAATCGGTCCAGGAACCGCTCAGTCGCAGGGCTGTTTCGGTAAATTCCCGTAATCCTTTCGGCCCATAAAGCGTCAACGGCTGGACGTTTCCGGCCATTGAACGACTGCACAGCAGCCCCGGTAAACCAAACAGGTGATCGCCATGCAGATGACTGATAAAAATACGATCAAGTTTGCCTGGGTTGAACGGGGAGCTAAGCATTTGATGCTGCGTCCCTTCGCCGCAATCAAAAAGCCACAAACCTGCCTGAGTCGGGTGTTGCAGATTCAGTAATATTGCCGTTACATTGCGAGAACGTGTGGGAACTCCCGCAGACGTACCTAAAAATAGTAATTCCATCTTTACGTTACACTTTTCGCCATCAATGAGGCAGGGTGTTCAGGTTATCACAACAAAGGGGCAGACAATGATCCACTGGCAAGATCTCCATCATGCAAAGCTGAGTGTTCAGGAGCTGTATGCCATTCTTCAGCTTCGCTGCGCAGTATTCGTTGTTGAGCAACAATGTCCGTATCAGGACGTGGATGGCGACGACTTAGTCGGCGAGAACCGTCACATTCTGGGATGGCATAATGATGAACTGGTGGCGTATGCGAGGATTCTGAAAAGTGACGATGATCTGGAGCCGGTAGTAATTGGCCGGGTGATTGTAAGCGAAGCGCTACGCGGCGAAAAATTGGGGCAGCAGTTAATGATGCAAACGCTGGCATCCTGTGCGCAGCATTGGCCGCATAAGGCGTTATACCTGGGGGCTCAGGCGCATCTGCAATCGTTCTATGCGAGATTTGGTTTTGTTCCCGTCACGGAGATCTATGACGAAGACGGTATTCCACACATCGGCATGGCGCGTGAGGGGCATCAAGCGTAAACAGCACCTGTCGTCTATAGTTAGCGGATACGTCAATAGAAAGGGAGAATAAAATGTCTTTTCATTCTTACGAATCACGTATTGATGACGATCTGGAATTGTTGAGTGAAACGCTGGAAGAAGTGTTACGTTCTTCCGGCGATCCTGCCGACCAGAAGTACCTTGAGTTGAAAGCGCGGGCTGAGCAGGCGTTAGAAGAGGTGAGAAATCGCGTTAGTCACGCCTCTGACAGTTACTATTATCGTGCAAAGCAGGCTGTTTGCCGGGCAGATGACTATGTACACGAAAAACCCTGGCGTGGGATCGGCGTGGGGGCGACAGTCGGTTTAGTGATGGGATTATTGCTGGCACGGCGATAAATATAGCGCTGTTATCGCACCCCCTATACGGGGGTACTGCTTTTTCTGCTCAGTACCCCGTATAATGAGAGGTTTTTAACAGGGAGAGGTCCGCGTGCATTCAATCACTACTGCGCTGGAAAGTCTGATGCGCATTTTGTCGCAAGAGATACCGGCAGCACCTGGCATTCGTATTTACGACATACCTTTCCCACTGAACGATGCTTTTGACGCTTTAGGATGGCTGGCCAGCCAGCCCGTCTGGCCTCAGTTTTACTGGCAGCAACGTAACGGCGATGAAGAAGCAGCTGTGCTGGGCGCAGTTGCGACATTCTCCTCACTGGAATCTGCTCAACGGTTTTTACGCCAACATGATAATTACCCCGAACTGCGCGTCTGGGGTCTGAATGCGTTTGAGCCGCAGCGCGGTAATTTATTGCTGCCGCGACTGGAATGGCGACGCTGCGCCGGGGTTGCTACCTTACGACTACACCTGTATAGCGACGTGTCGTTGCGTGAAGATGCCGCGCAGGCCGCTGCGTTTATTTCAACACTTGCACAGGTAAAACCGCTTCCCGCATTGCGTCTGATTTTGACGGGAGAGCAGCACTGGCCGGATAAAGATGGTTGGGTTCGCCTTATTGAGCTTGCCACGCAGACCATTGCTGAGGAAGAACTCGACAAAGTGGTGCTGGCGCGGGCGACCGATTTACAGTTTTCTCAGCCGGTTAATGCCGCGGCGGTTATGGCCTCCAGTCGTCGTTTAAATCTCAACTGTTACCACTTCTATATGGCGTTTTCCGCCGGATCTGCTTTTCTTGGCTCATCCCCTGAACGCCTGTACAGGCGGCGTGACACGGCACTGCGCACTGAGGCGCTGGCCGGAACCGTTGCCAATCACCCTGACGATCATCGTGCCTGGCAGTTGGGTGAATGGCTGATGAAGGACGATAAAAATCAGCGTGAGAACATGTTGGTGGTGGAAGATATTTGCCAACGGCTGCAGAACTGTACGCAAACCCTCGATGTCCTGCCGCCACAGGTACTTAGACTGCGCAAAGTACAGCATCTGCGCCGCTGTATCTGGACTGCGCTCAATCAGGCGGATGATACGCTCTGTCTGGTACAGCTACAGCCTACTGCGGCCGTAGCGGGTATTCCACGCGAGCTGGCGCGTGAATTTATCCAACATAATGAACCCTTTGAACGCGAGTGGTATGCCGGTTCTGCGGGTTATCTTTCACTGCGTCAGAGCGAGTTTTGCGTGTCATTACGTTCAGCGAAAATTAGCGCAAATGTCGTACGCCTGTATGCCGGGGCGGGGATCGTGCGCGGTTCAGAACCTGAGCAAGAATGGCAAGAAATAGATAATAAAGCGGCAGGGTTACGTACTTTATTATCGATAGAAGGATAATGATTTCGTGTATATTCCCGACTCATATCAAAAATCCATTTATTCGATTCTTTATACTGTGTCGCAATATTGATACCGGACAATCTCATGTCAGTAAGCGCATTTAACCGACGCTGGGCGGCGGTCATTCTGGAAGCTCTCACTCGCCACGGCGTCAGGCATGTTTGCATTGCCCCTGGCTCTCGTTCGACGCCGTTGACTTTAGCGGCAGCGGAAAATCCCGCTTTTATCCATCATACCCATTTTGACGAGCGCGGACTGGGGCATCTCGCCTTAGGTCTGGCGAAAGTCAGTAGGCAACCTGTTGCCGTTATTGTCACCTCTGGTACGGCGGTAGCGAATTTGTATCCGGCGCTGATTGAAGCCGGGCTGACCGGTGAAAAACTGATTTTGCTTACCGCTGACAGACCGCCTGAGCTTATTGACTGTGGCGCTAACCAGGCTATTCGTCAGGCCGGCATGTTTGCCTCGCATCCGTCGCAAACGCTCTCTTTACCGCGTCCGACGCAGGACATTCCGGCAAGCTGGCTGGTGTCTGCCATCGATAACGCCTTAGCCGCGCTGCATAGCGGGGCGGTTCATATAAACTGTCCGTTTGCAGAACCCTTATATGGCGAGATGGACGAAACGGGTCTGGCCTGGCAGCAGCGTCTTGGTGACTGGTGGCAGGATGATAAACCCTGGTTGGGCGCAGCGCGTCGACTGGAAAGTGATAAACAACGCGACTGGTTTTTCTGGCGGCAAAAACGTGGTGTAGTACTTGCCGGGCGCATGAGCGCCGAAGAGGGCAAGAAAGTTGCGCTCTGGGCGCAGACGTTAGGCTGGCCACTCATTGGTGATGTGCTGTCGCAAACCGGACAGCCGTTGCCCTGCGCCGATCTGTGGCTGGGGAACGCGAAAGCGATAGCTGAATTAGAGCAGGCGCAGATTGTGGTGCAGCTCGGCAGTAGTCTGACCGGTAAACGACTGCTGCAATGGCAGGCCAATTGCGACCCACAGGAATTCTGGATTGTCGACAATATCGAAGGCCGCCTCGATCCGGCTCACCATCGTGGGCGCCGGCTGGTGGCAAAAGTAGGCGACTGGCTGGAGCTGCATCCGGCGGAGAAACGCCAGCCCTGGTGTGTGGAGATCCCACGGCTGGCGCAACAGGCATGGCAGGCGGTAGAAGCCCGCCGTGACACGTTTGGCGAAGCACAGCTGGCGCACCGTATTCGCGAGTATCTGCCAGAGCAGGGACAGTTGTTCGTGGGGAACAGCCTGGTTGTACGGCTGATTGACGCACTGTCTCAGCTTCCGGCAGGTTTCCCGGTTTACAGCAATCGCGGTGCGAGCGGTATTGACGGCCTGCTGTCAACGGCGGCAGGCGTACAGCGTGCCAGTGCAAAATCGACGCTGGCTATTGTTGGCGATTTATCCGCGCTGTATGACCTGAATGCGCTGGCGCTTTTGCGTCAGGTTTCCGCGCCGTTTGTCCTGATTGTGGTGAATAATAACGGCGGACAGATTTTCTCCCTGCTGCCAACCCCGCCAGGCGAACGTGAACGGTTCTACCTGATGCCGCAGAACGTCCATTTTGAGCATGCCGCGGCTATGTTTGACCTCAAATATCACCGCCCGGAGAACTGGGCGCAACTGGAGAGCGCGCTGACGAACGCCTGGCGTACCCCGGTGGCTACGGTGATTGAGCTGGTAGTGAATGAAACTGACGGGGCGCAAACCCTGCAGCAACTGCTGGCGCAGGTAAGTCATCTATGATCCTGCACGCGCAGGCGAACACGGGTCATGTGGATTCCCCCTGGCTGGTTTTCCTGCACGGATTTTCCGGTGATCGCCGGGAATGGCAGACGGTAGGTGAAGCATTCCCGGACTATTCGCGGTTGTATATCGACCTGCCTGGCCACGGCGGTTCTGCTGATATCAGCGTGAACGGATTCGATGACGTCAGCGATTTGTTGCGTAACACGCTGCTTAGTTACAACATACTTAACTACTGGCTGGTGGGATATTCCCTTGGCGGCAGAGTTGCAATGATGGCGGCCTGTCAGGGGATGCCGGGACTCTGCGGTCTGGTTGTTGAAGGTGGGCACCCTGGCTTACAACACGAAGATGAGCGCATTCAGCGTCGTCTCTCCGATGGCCGCTGGGCCGCGCGTTTTCGCACTGAGCCGCTGCGCGAGGTGTTTAATGACTGGTATCAACAGCCGGTCTTTTCCTCGCTGAATGTCGCGCAAAGAGCGGCGCTGGTCGCTTTACGCTGCCAGAATAAAGGTGAAACGTTGGCGGCAATGCTGGAAGCCACTTCGCTGGCCATACAACCTGATTTACGTGCGCAACTCACTACGTGCACATTTCCGTTTTATTATTTATGTGGTGAACGTGACGATAAATTCCGCACTCTGGCGGCGGAAATATCCGTGCCGAACCATGTGATTCGTAACGCCGGACACAACGCGCATCGGGACAATCCCGTTGGCGTGGTGGACTGTCTGGCTCAGATTCTGCGTCGCTGACTATAGGACATTTTATGATCTATCCTGATGAAACAATGCTTTACGCACCAGTAGAATGGCTCGACTGCTCTGAAGACTACACCGACATTCTCTATGAGAAATCCACCGACGGTATTGCAAAAATCACCATTAATCGTCCGCAGGTACGCAATGCTTTCCGTCCTGTTACCGTCAAAGAGATGATTCAGGCGCTGGCGGATGCACGCTATGACGACAATATCGGCGTGATTATTCTGACCGGTGCGGGCGACAAAGCGTTCTGTGCGGGTGGCGATCAGAAAGTACGTGGCGATTACGGCGGATACCAGGATGACTCCGGCGTGCATCATCTGAACGTTCTGGACTTCCAGCGCCAGATCCGCACATGCCCGAAACCGGTTGTCGCGATGGTGGCAGGGTATTCCATCGGCGGTGGTCATGTGCTGCACATGATGTGCGACCTGACCATTGCGGCTGAAAACGCCATCTTTGGTCAGACTGGCCCGAAAGTCGGTTCCTTCGACGGCGGGTGGGGCGCGTCCTACATGGCGCGTATCGTAGGTCAGAAAAAAGCGCGTGAAATCTGGTTCCTGTGCCGTCAATACGATGCAAAACAGGCGCTGGATATGGGCCTGGTCAATACCGTGGTTCCGCTGGTCGATCTGGAAAAAGAAACTGTGCGCTGGTGTCGTGAAATGCTGCAAAACAGCCCGATGGCGCTGCGCTGCCTGAAAGCTGCACTGAATGCCGACTGCGATGGCCAGGCGGGTCTGCAGGAGCTGGCAGGTAACGCCACTATGCTGTTCTACATGACGGAAGAAGGTCAGGAAGGCCGTAACGCCTTTAACCAGAAACGTCAGCCTGATTTCAGCAAATTCAAACGGAATCCGTAATGCGTAGCGCGCAGGTATACCGCTGGCAGATCCCCATGGACGCGGGGGTGATTCTGCGCGACAGGCGGTTAAAAACGCGTGACGGGTTATACGTATGTCTTCGTGACGATGAGCGTGAAGGGTGGGGAGAAATCTCCCCGCTTCCGGGCTTCAGCCAGGAAACCTGGGAAGAGGCGCAAACTGCGCTGCTGGCCTGGGTTAACGGTTGGCTGCAGGGGGATTCATCCTCACCACAGCTGCCTGCCGTTGCATTTGGTGTTAGCTGTGCGCTGGCCGAGCTTGCGGGTACGTTGCCTGAGGCGGCGGACTATCGTGCTGCGCCGTTGTGTACAGGTGATCCTGACGATCTGGTGCTGCAACTGGCAGACATGCCTGGCGAGAAAGTTGCGAAGGTAAAAGTCGGTCTGTATGAAGCTGTTCGCGACGGTATGGTCGTCAACCTGTTGCTGGAGGCGATCCCGGAACTGCACCTGCGGCTTGATGCCAATCGTGCCTGGACGCCGCTGAAAGCCCAGCAGTTTGCGAAATATGTCAATCCTGAGTATCGCGGGCGCATTGCCTTCCTCGAAGAGCCGTGTAAAACCCGTGATGATTCCCGTGCGTTCTCGCGTGAAACAGGGATTGCCATTGCCTGGGATGAAAGTCTGCGTGAAGCCGATTTCACCTTTATGGCCGAAGAGGGCGTGAAGGCAGTCGTTATCAAGCCTACGCTGACGGGTAGCCTCGACAAGGTGCGTGAGCAGGTTGCAGCCGCACACGCGCTCGGTCTCACCGCCGTGATCAGCTCCTCTATCGAATCGAGCCTGGGCTTAACCCAGTTGGCACGCATTGCTGCCTGGTTGACGCCACAGACTATCCCTGGTCTGGATACGCTCAACCTGATGCAGTGTCAGCAGGTACGCGCGTGGCCTGGCAGTACGTTGCCATGCATTGAGGTCGATGCGCTGGAACGCCTGCTATGATCCAGCAGGAAATGCCCGATAGCGTAAGCATATCAGGCCTGGTGCAATTTGCTGACTGGCCGTGGCGTCACTGGCGACAGGTTCGTGCGGACGCGCCAGCCTTACGCCTCAACGATGAGGTGTTACGCTGGGGCGATCTCTGTGCGCGGGTCGATCGTCTGGCAAGCGGCTTTGCGGCTCAGGGGGTGGAAGAGGGCGATGGCATATTGCTCCGCGCCTGGAATCATCCCCGTCCGCTGCTGGCATGGCTGGCATTGTTGCAGTGCGGAGCACGAATATTACCTGTGAACCCGCAGTTACCACAGCCGTTGCTGGATATGTTAATCCCGGATCTGACGCTGCGTTTTGCGCTGGATCTGGAAGGCGAAAGCCCGCTCCCGGGGTTGGCACCGCTGCGGATGCTGGAACAGTCTGGCGAGCATGCTGCCGTCTGGTTGCCTCAGCGCTTGAGCACAATGACATTAACTTCCGGCTCAACCGGAGTGCCGAAAGCAGCGGTACATACCTGTCAGGCGCATTTGGCGAGTGCGCAGGGGGTGCTGTCACTGATGCCATTTGGCGAAGACGATGACTGGCTGCTCTCGCTACCGTTATTTCACGTTTCCGGCCAGGGGATTATGTGGCGCTGGCTGTTTGCGGGCGCGCGTATGACCGTGCGCGATAAGCAACCGTTAGAGCAAATGCTGACGGGGTGTACCCATGCTTCGCTGGTTCCCACGCAGCTTTGGCGACTGTTGGTCAATAACACACCGGTATCGCTAAAGGCCGTGTTGCTGGGCGGTGCAGCGATTCCTGTTGAATTGACTGAACAAGCGCGTGAGCAGGGTATTCGTTGCTGGTGCGGTTACGGGTTGACGGAATTTGCCTCCACGGTGTGTGCGAAAGAAGCCGATGGTAAGGCGGATGTCGGCTCTGCACTACCAGGCAGAGAAGTCAGGATTGTTGATGATGAAGTCTGGCTTCGTGCCGCCAGCATGGCGCAAGGGTACTGGCGCAACGGACAGCTTTATCCACTGGTTAATGCGCAAGGCTGGTTTGCCACCCGCGATCGCGGCATCGTGCATGATGGCAAGTTAACCCTTGTCGGACGGATGGACAACCTGTTTTTTAGTGGCGGAGAAGGGATCCAACCGGAAGAGGTGGAGCGCGTTATTGTATCGCATCCCCATGTTCTGCAAGCTTTTATTGTTCCAATAGAAGATGAAGAGTTTGGCAGCCGCCCCGTTGCGGTCGTTGAGTATGACGCCAACGCTGGGGACACCAATCTGGCAGAGTGGGTTAAAGACAAGCTAGCTCGCTTTCAACAACCGGTATGCTGGCTGACATTGCCACCCGAACTCAAAGCCGGAGGAATCAAAATCTCTCGTCGTGCGCTGTCGGATTGGGTAAGTGCTTCAGTATTAACATTAGGAAAACATTGATTACATTTCTCACTTTTGCCATTCCCAGGCCATTGCGGTTTTGTTTATCTGCTGAAGTGTAACCTGGTGTGAAAATCAATAGCAAAAGGTGCGCTATGGAATGGCATGTGAAGAAATCTTGCTGTAACCAAAAAGCAGGGAGGCTCTATATTGTACTTTGTGATACCGGTGGTTCGTTGAAAATGCTGGCTGAAGCGCAAGCCAGCGAGCGTGTAAAAGCTGGCGATCTCCTGTCACCGCTAAAAGATGCCCAGTATTGTATTAACCGTGACACATCGCGAGTGATTAAAATCATTGATGCCAGACAGTATCTCTGCGAAGAATGGGAGCGTCTGCGACAACTGTCTGACGATAAATGATCTCAGGGTGTGTGTTGGCGGACAGGTAAGAATATGGTCATTAACCCCGCCATAATACACAGCACACCCACCAGGGCTTTTATTGAAAAGGTTCCTTGCCAGCCCGGTAAAATCATTGATGCGATCCACACCAGCACATAGCTGAGGCTGAGCAAGGCATAGGCTTTGCTCAGCGCGAGCTGATGCAGGGCTTTATGCCAGCACATCACTGACAGTAAATAACCTACCAGCCCGCCATATAAGGCGAGTGCGTTGTTGCTGGTTGAAAAAACGGCGGAAATAAACGCCAGCGGTTGCAGCATGGGCGGCAGATTATCCATCGCGTAGCCCAGACTTAGCTGAGCAACCGACGTAATAATCACGCTACACAGCCCCCAAAAGATGCCCATTACACCGCGCTCCCAAGAATAAATATGCCTGTGATGAGTAGCCCAACCCCCAGCCAGTGACGCGTTGTGACAGGTTCGCGCCAGATTTTCCATGCCGCCAGCGTGACCCATACAAAGTTCAGGCTTAGCATTGGGTAGGCGATACCGACGGGAATATTCTGCAATACTGCCAGCCAGAGCAGCATGGCCAGTCCCAGACAGGCCAGCGCCAGACCAATCCACTGCGCGATATAGCGTGTTCGCGCGTGAGCGGGTACCGGGCGGGTGGCCTGCTTCTGACACAATTGTCCACAGACGCTGAGCAGGCTGGCAAGGACTAAGGTTAGCCAGATCATTTAGGCCTGTACTGAATCAAGACCAGGCGCCCCTGATTGTCGATATAGTCAGCGGGGGGAATGGCAAGCTGATTAATATCCTCATCCTTCGAAATTGACAGCACGAGCGTAATGATCCCTTCCTGACGATGTTGCGCCAACCAGCCGGCAAAGTCATCCCGGCTGACGAAGCGTCCCTGGGCATCCGGATAATTAAGGCCGTATTTTAACTCACCTGTTTGCCCGTACATGTTGATGTCATCGCGTTTCAGGCTCCAGGCCAGGCCAGCAGCAACGCCAACACTGTCGGTGAAAATATAACGGCTCGACTCCAGCGACTCTTTGGTCATCTCGACAAAAAACTGCGGCTGTTTGGATTCCATTACCCGGTCAGGTACTGAGAAGCCGAACAACAGCGCCAGCCCCAGCGGGCAGAGCGCTGCTAATTTCCAGTTTTTTTCACGGTTGTTAAGCGTATACCAGCCAAATAGCGTCCAGGTGATAAAAATACCCCATGAGCAAAACACTTTATACGTTTCGATATGCGACCAGACCGGTGTCTTCAACGGTCCGAGCGTGGACACGATAATCGTGGCGACAATGCCGGACACACCGAACAGCACGTTGATCCAGCCATTTACGCGCAGCGCGGCTGAGCCTTTTTCCGCGGCCTGCAGGCCGAAACGCGCCGTTAATATCGCCAGCGGCGCGAAGCAGGAGAGAATATAGGTCGGTAGTTTTCCTTTGGCGATGCTGAAAAACAGGATTGGCATGACAATCCAGCTTAACAGGTACTGTGCGCTGCGCGGAACATCCCGCTCACGCCAGCCCGTACGCAGCGCGCCGGGGAGCAGCCCGAGCCACGGTAATGCGCCAGCCACGAATACCGGAATGTAGTACCAGATGGGAGCCTTGTGTTGGGCATCATCCTGTGCGAAGCGTTGAATATGTTCAACCCAGAAGAAGTAATGCCAGAAATCCGGTTCACGCTGGGCTATCGCAACTCCCCATGGCAGCACAATTACCACGCAGCCGACCACTGCCAGTAGACCGTAGATAATGAGATCTTTCCAACGCTTTTGCATGAAAACCCACGGCAGTACGCTGAGCACAGGAACGGCAAGCGCCAGAAAACCCTTGGTCATCACGCCCATGCCGCAGGTGAATCCTAACAGCAAAAAGGCGACAACTTTACGTGTTCTGGTGGTGGCCTGCATTCCCTCCCAAAAACAGCACATGCCTGCCATTAGCCACAGCGCGATAATGGGATCAAGTACCGCGTAGGTGCCGATGCTGTAAACCGAGAAAAACGTTAAAAAGATAACTGAAGAGAGAATGGCGGTACGCTTGTCTTGCCATAACCGCATGGCAAGCCGGGCGACCAGGAGTGCCGTCAGTAAGGTGGCAAAAATGGCCCCCGCTCTGACGCCAAAATTATTAGCGCCAAACAACCATTGTCCGATGCTGTTTAACCAGTATCCGGCAATGGGTTTTTCAAAATAACGCAGCCCTAAAAAGTGCGGCACGATCCAGTCGCCAGACGTCAGCATTTCCCGGCTGATTTCAGCATAGCGCGTTTCATCAGGCTGCCAGAGCAGGCGGCTGTTGATGGGGAGAATAAAATACAGCGCAATAAACGCGATACAGGCCAGAGTGTAGCGGGCAGCAGGTTTCATTGTGTCGCACTCACCGGTTGTTGGCAGCCGAGCCATCCCTCTCTGCCGGGTATTTTTCCACGCACGATCTGCCCTGTCGGCAGCGAACTGACATTGTCAGGTAACAGGTCGCCGAGCGGGCAAAATATAATTCCCATGTCGGCAGCGCGAGTCAGCAGCTCGTCAAAATTCTGATGAAAAGCAATGCCTTCCAC
Organism: Citrobacter sp. C6_1; assembly: GCF_014596835.2. Taxonomy (NCBI): domain Bacteria; kingdom Pseudomonadati; phylum Pseudomonadota; class Gammaproteobacteria; order Enterobacterales; family Enterobacteriaceae; genus Citrobacter; species Citrobacter sp. C6_1. The sequence continues at coordinate 1,521,532 of NZ_CP115031.1, forward strand.
CTCTGCGTGAATCGTGTAGACCGGGGTGCCTTTGTCCCTCTGAATGCAGGAGAGAATATAGTCGTTGAAGTCCGCTGCCTGCACCTCCTGACCAACTACTTCATCCCATGTCGGTAGCGTGACCGGAATTTGTGGCGTCCCCATTTCTCCAGTTTCAAGTACAGGACGGAATAACGATGTTCCCCTGCAATCGCTGTTATAGCGCAGATGGAATGTTTCTTTCGCATCGACGACGCGTGAGTCGGCACGCCAACCAGCAACGGCAGAGCAGGTAACCGGTTGGCCGATGATTGTTTCGAGCGCATTAATGCCTCGCGAAATATCATCAATCAGCTGTTTATCGTTCCAATTGCCACTTCGTGATTGCCAGGCATGATGATCCCAGGCGTGTAAGCCTGTTTCGTGATACCGGGCAGCTTGCGAAATGATGGCCGCATTGGCCAGGCCAATTTCTTTTCCAGGCCAGGCGGTGCCGGCCAGTAAAATGTCCCACCCGTAGAGTGAGGCTGCGTTTGAGCGCAGCATCTTCCACAAAAATTGCGGCTTCACCAGACGCCAGAGATGGCGTCCCATGTTGTCGGGCCCGACGCTAAAAAAGAAACTTGCCCGAACGTTATGCCGGTTCAATGTCTCCAGCAGGCGGGGCACGCCTTCGCGTGTCCCTCTGAATGTATCGACATCTATGCGCAAGCCCACTTTGGTCATAATGTGTGTTCCGTGATGTCCACACTGCGTAAGAAGAAGTCCAGCGTCTCTTCAACCGTTTCTTGCATCTCGATTGTTGGTTCCCAGTTCAGGCAACGTTTGGCGTTACGAATACTGGGTTTGCGGTGCTCAACGTCCTGGTAGCCTTTGCCATAGTAGCTGCTACTCTCAACGTCGCGGAAACCAGCAAACGGCGGGAAGTGTTGGCGCAATGGATGTTTTTCGAAGCAGGAAAGGAGCATTTCAGCCAGTTCCTGAATACTTGCTTCGTTATCCGGGTTACCGATATTGATGATCTCGCCGTCACAGCGCCCGCCTTCGTTTTCAATGATACGGAACAGAGCTTCGATACCGTCACGAATGTCGGTAAAGCAACGCTTCTGCTTGCCGCCTTCAATCAGCTTGATGGGGGAGCCTTCCACCAGATTCAGGATCAGTTGGGTAATGGCGCGTGAGCTGCCGATACGTGCGGCGTTCAGGCTGTCCAGACGCGGTCCCATCCAGTTAAACGGACGGAATAAGGTGAAACGTAGCCCTTCTTTTTCACCGAATGCCCAAATGACGCGATCCAGCAGTTGTTTAGAGACCGAGTAGATCCAGCGCGGTTTATTAACCGGGCCGACGATCAGGTTGGAGCTGTCTTCATCGAAGTCTTTATCGGTACACATACCGTAGACTTCAGATGTTGACGGGAAAATGATGCGTTTGCGGTATTTGACACAGTAACGAATAATTTTCAGATTTTCTTCAAAATCGAGTTCGAAGACGCGCAGCGGGTTGCGGGTATATTCGATCGGCGTGGCAATGGCGACCAGTGGCAGCACAACGTCGCATTTTTTCACATGATATTCAATCCATTCGGAGTGAATGCTGATATCACCTTCCACAAAATGGAATCGTGGGTGTTGCAGAAAACGCTCAATCGCATCGCTGCCAATATCAAGCCCGTAGATTTCGTAGTTATCTTCGCGTAGCAGGCGTTCGGTCAGGTGGTTGCCAATGAAACCGTTAACGCCAAGGATCAAAACGCGGGTACGACGTTTGCTGGCGGAAACGGGCTGGCTGTTGAGGCGAGAACCCGCAACCAGACCCAAAACTTGTGCCAGCTGTGAGCCCTGCATAGTAATGCCATCACCCGCTTGCCCGGTAATGATTTCGAGTGCGCCATCGGCACAGGCAATCAGCAAGGGTGATACGGAGATAACCGTTCCCGGCAGCGCTGCAGATGTATTTGCACTCTGGCGCGATGACCAGATGGTGAATTTTTGCGTACCGGCATAGCTAAATGCACCCGGCCATGGATCGGACACGGCGCGAACCATGTTATGCAGTTGTGCGCAGGGATTGTTCCAGTCGAGGAAACTGTCTTCCGGCGTGCGGCGACCAAAACAGGTGGCGTCGGCTTCCTGTTGTGGGTACTCCTGAAAATCACCGGCTTTGATGGCTGGCAGCGCCTGCGCCAGTACCTCGCGGGCAGACTGGCATAATTTATGGTGCAGGGTTAACGCTACGTCATCGGGGGAAATGGTTATGCGCTGTTGGGCGACGATGGCACCGGCATCTGCGCGCTTGACCATGCGATGAAGCGTCACGCCTGTTTCGGTTTCGCCATTGACTAATACCCAGTTCAGCGGTGCACGGCCACGATATTTGGGCAGTAATGAGCCGTGCAGATTAAAGGCACCCGCAGGCGCAAGACGCAGGATCTCATCGCTGAGTAAATGGCGATAGTAGAATGAGAAGATCATATCGGGGGCGAGCTGCCCGATCCGCTCGATCCACAGCGGATGATTGACCTCGTCCGGAGCGTACACCGGAATACCTGCGCTGGCAGCGAGGCGGGAAACTGAGCCAAAAAACGCTTTTTCACCTGGGTTATCAGCGTGCGTAAAAATAGCAGCGATGTCATAACCCGCATCCAACAGGGCCTGGACTCCCTGACAACCCATATCGTGATAAGCAAATACGACGGCTTTCATGCGCGGTTTTCCTCAGTTGACTGCGTGGTTTGTGGACGGATAACGTGTTGAACAAAATAGCGAGGGCGTGCGCGGACATCGTTATAGATGCGACCGATATATTCGCCGAGTAATCCCATGCCAATGAATTGCGCGCCGATAAAGGTAAACAGCACGGCAAACAGCATAAACACACCTTCTGCAGCCCACTGCGGGCCGAGCGTCAGGCGAAGAACAACAAGCAGGACTGACAGGGTAAACCCTGTGGCGGCAATGATGCTGCCCAGCAGGCTCAACATACGCAATGGCGTGGTGGTCAGGCAGGTTACCAGGTCATACATCAGGTTTATCAGACGCATGAAACTGTACTTAGAGTCGCCAAATTCACGCTCGGCATGGTGTACCGGGATTTCCGTGGCGCGGCGGGCAAAGATGTTAGCCAGGATCGGAATAAAGGTGCTGCGCTCCTGGCAATGCAACATGGCATCGACGATGTGACGGCGATAAGCGCGGAGCATGCAGCCATAATCGCCCATGGCTTTACCGGTCGTGCGCTGAATCAGATGGTTGATCATCCGTGAGGCGGTCTTACGAAAGCGGCTGTCCTGGCGGTTCTGACGCACCGTACCGACGACATCGAAGCCTTCTTTTGCCGTGGCAACCAGCCGCGTGATCTCCTCTGGTGGGTTTTGTAAATCAGCATCCAACGTGATGATCAGGTCGCCAGTGACGTGGCTGAAACCGGCCATAATCGCCGAGTGTTGCCCATAGTTTCGATTCAACAGAATAGAGACAATATGGCTGTTCGGTGCCTGGGAGGCGTCCATCATCAGTTGAGCCGAATTGTCACTGCTACCGTCATCAATGAGCAGGATTTCATATTCAGTATCCAGTTTTTCGCAGGCGGCGCTGGTGCGCCTGATTAATTCTGGCAGGCTTTCCTGTTCGTTAAAAACGGGAATGACCACCGAGACTTTACTAATCGGTGAGGCTTCAAACATGCTTATTGTCCTGCAATCTGGCGAAGTGCCGTAATGACGCGTTGTGTGTCATCGTCGGTCATGTCGGGAAATAGCGGCAGTGAACAAATGCGTGCGCTATTCCATTCGGTATTAGGCAGAGAAAGATCGGTGAAACGTTCGCGATAATATTTCTGCGTGTGGGCCGCGCGAAAATGCAGGCCTGTGCCAATATTTCTGGCCTTTAGTGCTTCCATCAGAGCATCTCTGCTTAGCCCACAGCGGGCTTCATCCACGCGAATGATGAACAAATGCCAGGCGTGCACATACGACCACTGAGGCAGGGCGAGCGGTTGAAACGGCGTATCGGCCAGCGCCTGTTGATACTGCTGCGCAATTCGCGCACGGCGTGCGTTCAGGCGATCCAGTTTGTTCAACTGCACCAGAGCGATGGCGGCGTTGATGTCAGTCAGGTTGTACTTGTATCCCGGTGCGAGAACTTCAGCTTGCGGCGCGCGACCATAGGTTTGACGGTCATACGCATCTACACCCAGGCCGTGAAATTTCAGGCTGCGAAGCCGTTGAGCGAGTTGGCTGTCGTCAGTAACAATCAGTCCACCCTCGGCACAGGTCACATTCTTGATAGCGTGAAAGGAAAAGATTGCGGTACCACGAGCACCGACATGACGACCCTTGTATAACGTTCCGACGGCGTGCGCTGCGTCTTCAATGACAGGGATTCCATAGCGTTCACCGATGGCGTAAATGGCATCAAGATCGGCTGGGGCGCCAGCGTAATGTACGGGAATAATGGCCTTGGTGCGTGGCGTGATAGCGGCTTCAATTTGCTCCGGTGTGACCATCAGCGTATCGCGGTCAATATCGATCATCACGGGTGTTGCGCCCAGCAGGACAATCATATTGAGGGTAGAAACCCACGTCATTGACGGCGTAATGACCTCATCGCCTGCACCTATGTTCAGCGCCATTAGCGTGATGTGCATACCTGCAGTGGCGGAACAGACGGCGACGGCGTGTTGATTTCCCGTCAGCTGGCAGAAGGCTTCTTCCAACTGTTGATTTTTCGGGCCAGTGGTTATCCATCCAGAGTCCAGCACCGCTTTCACCGCGGCAAGCTCTGCAGCACCTATTGCCGGGCGAGAGAAAGGCAAAAAGTCAGACATCATTATTCCTTCAAGCCATTTAACGCTACCGAAGTTTTATTTTTAGGACTAAACAGGGGCGTCGTTAATTATTTCATCAGGTTATAAAGGTTAATGGCCGAAGGTTAATTTATCCTTAAGAGTTTAAGGTTTGTGGTATAAAGATAAAAACAGGGAGAAGTGATTTATTTGTTTGAATATAAAGTGTTTTTAGCCGTTATGGCGGCATTGGTCTCTGTTGCTGAATGTTGAGAACAATACCGCTAATGTGAACATTGTTTATATTACGTTTAAATTCGTGGGATTTACAGTAACCCTTTCAAGGTCAACGTGTTACGCGTGGCGATATTTAAGTCGTAGGTGCCAAGATCTTCCGCTTTAACCCATGCGAAGTCCTGAAACTCTTCGTTAATGTTCACTTCACGATTAGTTGCCACACAATCGAAGATGAGATAAATCATATAAATCTCTTCCTGACTGCCATCGGCATAGGTTTTGGTGCGAATATCATCGCTGAAGGTCCACGGAGTAATTTCTGATAATACCAGTTGTTCACCCAGCTCTTCCCTCACTTCCCGACGCAAAGCCTCTTCGATGCGCTCACCCGGCTCAACACCCCCGCCAGATAGCGCCCACTGACCGGGAAACACGCCGCGGTCGTCAGCCATTTTACACAGTAAATAGCAGCCATCGTTTTGAATTAATGGGCAAACAATTGTTCTTTGGCGCATAGGTCAAGTCCTTCCAGGGGAGATTGAGAATTCCATCATCCACCTATCTTACCTTTTGCAGGTTGAAGAAAAAACGCTTCATCGACGATTAAGCCCGTGTGGCTGGGGAAAAATTGATAGTTGTTGAAAATGGCATTCAGAGACGCTCAGCGATAGATTTCATACAAAAATTTAACCTTATCTAAATTTTCTGAGTAGTATTTAGTTACAATATGGTATTGCATCGCTTTTTTAGCTCATTGATTCCTCGCCATCTGGCAGTACAATCCCTCGGTTTTGGGGCTATGTTTTGATTCTTGCTGGAAAGGATAGAAAATGAAAAAAAGTTTACTGTTGGGTTTTGCCGGAATGCTGTTTGTTTCTGCGTCGGCGAGCGCAATTAGCATTAGCGGCCAGGCGGGCGAAGATTACACCAACCTTGGCTTCGGTATGGGCACTGAAACCACGGGTCTTGCCGTTAGCGGCAACTGGATGCATAACGATGACGACGGCGATGCGGCTGGTCTGGGGCTGGGTCTGAATATTCCACTCGGTCCACTGCTGGCAACGGTTGGTGGTAAAGGCATTTATACTAACCCGAATGATGGTGATGAGGGTTACGCTGCGGCGGTCGGTGGCGGTTTGCAGTGGCCGATTGGCGACAGCATCCGTCTGTTTGGTGAATACTACTACTCCCCGGATTCACTCTCCAGCGGGATCGACAGCTATGAAGAGGCGAATGCCGGTGCGCGCCTGACCATTATGCGTCCGCTGAGCATCGAAGCCGGTTATCGTTACCTGAATCTGGCGGGCAAAGACGGCAACCGCGATAACGCGATTGCGGATGGCCCGTACGTTGGGGTTAACGCGAGTTTCTGATTTTTCCGGCGCGGCCTTCAGTCGCGCCTTCCCCCCTCCATGCGTTATAGTGTTTTCATCATAAAAGCAGGAGAACACGATGTTAAACGTGGAGATGCTATCCACCGGGGATGAAGTGTTGCACGGACAAATCGTCGACACCAATGCCGCTTGGCTGGCAGATTTTTTCTTTAATCAGGGATTACCGTTAACACGCCGCAATACGGTTGGCGACAATCTGAACGATTTGGTCGCTATTCTGCGTGAGCGTAGCGAACATGCTGATGTACTGATCGTCAATGGCGGCTTAGGGCCGACCAGCGATGATTTGAGCGCACTGGCGGCGGCAACGGCAAAAGGTGAAGGGCTGGTACTGCATGAAGCGTGGCTGGCCGAAATGGCGCGTTTTTTCCGTGAGCGGGGACGCGTCATGGCACCGAGCAATCGCAAACAGGCTGAGCTTCCGGCCAGCGCGGAGTTCATTAATAATCCGGTCGGAACTGCCTGCGGGTTCGCCGTAAAGCTTAATCGCTGCCTGATGTTCTTTACGCCGGGTGTGCCGTCAGAATTTAAAGTCATGGTTGAACATGAGATCCTGCCGCGCCTGCGCGAACGTTTTTCTCTCTCTCAACCCCCGCTATGCCTGCGCTTAACGACTTTTGGTCGTTCTGAAAGCGATCTGGCGCAGAGCCTGGACTCTTTGGTTTTACCGCCCGGGGTGACAATGGGGTATCGCTCGTCGATGCCGATTATCGAGCTGAAGTTAACCGGACCCGATTCCCAACGTGAAGCGATGCTGGCGCTATGGCCAGAGGTGAAACGTGTTGCCGGCCAGAATATGATTTTTGAAGGTACCGAAGGGTTACCTGTGCAAATTGCCCGTAAGCTCCAGGAGCGCCAGTACAGTCTGACGCTGAGCGAGCAATTTACCGGAGGCTTAATTGCTCTGCAGCTGTCTCGCGCCAGTGCCCCGTTGTTAGCGAGCGAGGTAGTGCCATCTCAGGAAGAAACGCTGGCGCAAACGGCTCACTGGATAACCGAGCGACGCGGCAACCATTATGCCGAACTGGCGCTGGCGGTATCGGGTTTCGAAAACGAACATATTAACTTCGCACTGGCAACACCTGACGGCACGCATGCCTTGCGGGTGCGACTCAATGCAAATCGCTATAGTTTGGCTGTTCGTCAGGAAGTTTGCGCAATGATGGCGCTTAATATGCTGCGGCGTTGGCTAAATGGTCAGGATATCGCCGGGGAACACGGCTGGATAGACGTGGTAGAATCCCTGACGGTTTGATTAGTGGCAGGGAAGGTTACAAACCTTCCCTGTCTGACTCACGCGGTGACATCGTCTGGCAATAACCCGGTAATTAACTGAACCAAATCACGATCAATCCCTTGTTCCAGCATCATGCGAGCGATCCTTGTTGCTTCTTCTTGCATACCTTTTTGTACTCCTTGTTCCAATCCTTGTTGTAACCCTTGTTGCAGCCCATCGTGGTGGCCTTCTTGTCTGAGTCTCTCTGCGATTGTCATCAGCCTCTCCTTGTTATGAGGGGAACGTTCGGCAACTTTATGGATAAATTCGTTGACGTGAGAAACGTCGCCGTACCGTAGCAGATAATTAAATAGCGTCTGTAGCTGGCTGTCATTAGCGGTGCTTGTAACTAATAACGAGACCAGTCGGTCCACTAATCCCATCAAATCGCGATCGCGGATATGTTTTTGCATCAACTCAAGCAACGCAACACGCCGATGTTGCGCGATTTCATCGTCAGGAATCACGGTAATGTCGACCAGCGGAAAAGCTTCCGAATAAAGTTGTCGCGCCAGTTGTGGGTTGTCAAATTCATCCAGCCAGTTGAGTGACCAGGGATAGGGGCTTTGTTGACCGTGATAAAACAACATGGGGATCACCAGCGGCAGCGTTTTATTCCCGACATCAAGATGGTGCTGCATCGCAGCGGTGGCATAGCGCATCAGGCGGAATGCCATGTGCTGCACAGCTGTACTCTGATGTTCGATGACACAATAGATATAGCCATCACCTTCGTGGGTTTTTAGCGACCACAATACGTCGGAGTAGTACGCGCGGAGATCCTGTTCGATAAAACTGGTGGACTCCAGCTTCAGCGTTTGCAAATTGCATATCTCACGTAATGTGACGGGGAGGTGAATCTCCAGAAAATCCCGGGCCATCTCAGGATAAGAAATTATCTTTTTAAAAACCGCATCATGCGGTGTGGATGTGGTGGGTATAGCCATGGTAGTCCGTCACCAGAAAGAGAAGATGGCGTGACGGTATCCACTTTTCACAAGCGCTGCATATGAGAAATTGATTCTTTGCGTGGGTGAATCAGAGATAAATACGCCCGACTGCAACGTATTCAAATAAGCGGAACTGGATGCGCAAAAATGCCCGGTAGCAAACACCACCGGGCAACTGAGTTACCCCAACGCTTTGGCGAGCAGGGTAATAGGATGTTCGCAACGCTTACTTGTCGACATCTCAATCTGCCATTTACACGTTTCACAGTCGGTCACGACGATATCCGCGCCGCTTTCTTCAATCTGGCGGAATAGCGGTGCGCCAATTGACTGTGACGTCGGATAGTTTTCCTTTTTGAATCCGTAAGTTCCGGCAATGCCGCAGCATTGTGAATCCAGCACTGTCAGTTCAAGTCCAGGAATTTGTCGCAGCAGTTCCAGCGTGTAGAGCGTCCAGCCCATTTTCTCCATATGACATGGTGTGTGATAGACCACTTTTAGCGGCAGCGTTTTCAGCGGCAACGTTTTCCCTTCGTCCAGCTTGCGCCACAGCCAGCGTGTAGCCAGTTCAATATGGTCGCGCAGACCTGAGTTGTCGACATCCAGCACTTCAGGGTATTCATCACGTAGCGCAAAGGTACAGGTTGAAGAGGTGGCAATAACCGGGATGCCTTTTCCGTCAATCGCTTCTCGCAGTGAAGCCACATTACTTACCGCCTGCTTACGGGCTTTATCGGTGAAACCGTTGGCGATCAGTGGTACGCCACAGCATTTCTCTTTACTCAGCAGTTGTACGCCGGTACCCATCGCGTTCAGCACTTTTATCAGATCTTTACCGAGTTGCGGATGGTTGTAGTTCACAAAGCAACCGTGGAAAAATGCGACTTGATCCTGATACTGCACCTGCTGTGCGGCTATGCTGCGATACCAGCGGCGGAAGGTACCGAAGGAGTACTTTGGCAGCGTACGGCGATGATCGATTTTTAGTGCATAATCAAGAAGCTGGCGCACCGGTTTCAGTGAAGTCGCGGTGTTCACGATGGGTGCGAACGGCGTAGAAACACTGCCCATCAAATCGGTATGGCTTAAGACAAAGTTACGTATCGACGGACGCGTCGTGTCGTATTTGGCACGCGCGCGTTGAATGATATCGCCAATTTTGACATCCGAAGGGCAGGCCACTTCACAGCGTTTGCAGTTGATGCAATATTTCAGCGCATCGTCATATAACGCACCATCTTTCAAACGCAGACGTTCACCGTCAGGGCCGGCTTGTTTAGGGCCAGGGTAACCAGGGTTGACACGGCTTACCGGGCAGGCAGTGGTGCACACTGTGCATTTGATACAACTTTCAAAACGTGTGTCGCTCATTGCTGGCCTCCTGCACGTTTCGCAATATGATGTGCGGCGTGTAAAGCGCTCACTGCGCACACTCCGCCTCCGCAACCCTGGGCGATAGAGTCAAAACCGCCAAGTACCGATCCGATGGCAAACATATTCTCTACTGTTTTTCCTGCAAGCGATGGACGCAGTTCAGCATCGGTGGTTACGCCAAACTGTTGCCACGGTTGTGGATCAAAGACGTCACGCTGATACCACTGCGCACGTGTGGCGGTTTGGTGCACATCCAGACCGAGAATCGGCTCATGAACGGCTTCGCGCGTGGCAACCAGTCCGCTGCTAAAGAAACTGCCGCTGGCGAGCACGGCGAAACGTGGCCGCAAAGGAATATCGGCATGGTTGCGGGTCCAGATTTCGCTGACAACGCTATCCTGACAGGTGATTTTTTTCACTTCATCACCTGGCATCCACACCCCACCCTGGCGTACAAACTGGCGCTGCAATTTGTTATGCAGGCGCATGCCCAGCACTGACGGCGGTAAAGTTGGTAATAACATCAGTGAGCAGGGCAGGCGGTCGTTGAGCCACTTCCAGAGCCGATCGTCAGCCAGGCCGAAACAGGCTGGCATAATTATCATGTCGCAGGTTTTTGCGATTGGCAGCAGGGCGTCATAGAGCAGCGACCATTTATCTTCGTTATCTAACAGACGAGCAATGTTGACGGCGCGAAACTCGGTTGGGTTATCACGCAGGACATCCAGTTCTGGCAAATCGATTTCAGCCGTTTCGACGCTGAGGTTACGCTGGCGCAGTGAGGCCGCGGCAAGGTGCGCCTGGAAATCCAGTAAGCCGCTAATTCCCACCACACAGACACGTTGCGCTGATAACGGCCAGACCGGCACCTCTGCTGAACTAAGCCAGGTTGAACGCAGGGTTCCCAACGGTGTTACACGTTGATGAGCCTGATGAACCTTACCGTGCAAATGTGTTCCGCACTCTTCCAACAGATCCTGCGCCTGCTGCGCCAGTGCCAGTACGGTCTGCGTGCCGATGGTGCTATAAGGATGACCTGGTGCCTGAGTACGCAGCGCATTCAACCCCGCTTCAATGTCGGTTACCGGCTGACCATCAGGCAGGTTGCTGAGCAAATCCAGTGAGCCGGAGGAAAAGTGCAGAGCGCTTTGGCCGCGGGTAACAATCGTGCAGCGCAGTCCGCTTTTTTGCAGTTGCAGGCCGCATAGCAGTCCAGCGAGGCCGCCGCCGATAATGACGGTATCAAATTTCATCCTGGTGCTCCTTTTCCAGACCACACAACCCTTGATAAACCCAGCGAGTGAATTCGCTTTCGCGCAGTGCATCTCCCCAGGCGATAGGCTGCACACCTTTCCAGCGTTCGTTGAGGAAGTCGGAAAGCTGAGTAATGGATTGTGCTGCGGTAGTGACATTAAAACGTTGCAGCAAACCTGCAGCACGACAGGCACACAATTCGCCCTGGCAGGTCCCCATTCCGACGCGGGTACGGCGACGTAAATCGAGCAGACTGTTGACGGTTAGATTCTCGACGGCGTATTGCACTTCGCCTGCGGTGACCGCTTCGCATTCACAGACCAGGCTGCGATGTTGACGGCCTTCGCTCAGCCACGCTGGGGTACGATCCCCATGGCGATAGACAGCCGAACCGCGTAGCGGCGCAGGTAACGAAATAACGCGTTTAAGCGTATGCTCGGTAGATTCCTGTGAGCCAGGCAACGCGGTGTCTGCGGTTGTGCAAGGCTGGGTATTGCCCAGCTTACGGCAAACAGCATCGGTGGCCCATTCCGCCATCAGGCGGTAGGTCATCAGTTTGCCGCCGGTAATGGTGATAAACCCTTCCAGTCCGTCACGCTCTGCGTGATCGAACAGTACAATCCCACGGCTGACGTTACGACCGGTGGGATCGTCGTCGCTGGCCACCAGCGGACGTACGCCGGAGTAGGCGCGTAAAATGCGCGTTTTCGCCATAATCGGCGCCAGTTTCTCGCCTTCACGCAGCAGAATGTCGACTTCTTCTGCGGTGACGCGGTTGCTGTCGATATCATCGTAATCAATGTGCTGCGAGGTGGTACCGATCAATGAGATGGTATCGCCTGGCACCAGAATATCGGCGTCAGACGGTTTACGGCAGCGGTTGATGACATGCTGGTTAATGCGATGATCCATAATCAGCAACGAACCTTTGGCCGGGAACATACGGATGCTCAGATCGGCATATTCTGCAATGCGTTGACCCCAGATCCCGGCGGCGTTGACGACAACCGGTGCATGCAGGGACTGCATTTCGCCCGTCAGATGATTGCGCACGTTAACGCCGCAAACCGTCGCGCCTTCGCGAATCAGTCCTGTCACTTCATGGGCTGTTAAGATAATCGCACCGTGCTCTCGTGCATCCAGCATGTTGGCGGCGGTTAAGCGGAAAGGATCAACCGTGCCGTCCGGCACTTTTACCGCACCAATCAGCTGTGGATTCACGGAAGGTTCGATAATACGTGCCTGATGAGGGTCAATCGCTTCTGCGCGGATGCCTGCATCTTCACAGGCACGTATAAAAGTGGCCTGGAAAGAGAGTTCATCTTCCGGCAGCGTAATAAACAGACCGTCCGTCGGCTCAACACAATGGCGGGCGATACGTTTCAGAATTTGGTTTTCGCTAATGCATTCGCGGGCAGATTCAGCGTCAGTAACGGCGTAACGTGCTCCGCTGTGCAGCAGGCCGTGGTTACGGCCCGTCGCGCCTGTCGCGATATCGTGGCGTTCTACTAAGATGACGCGCAATCCGCGCAGGGCACAGTCGCGTGCGATCCCTGCACCTGTTGCTCCTCCACCAATGATAATCACGTCACTTGTTTGCGAGTCGCGAGTTTTCATTGTTTTTCCTCACAGTTCGTTTTTTATCATTTAGCCACATAAAAAACATGGATTGTTTGATTTCGCGCATAATCGCTCATAATTCGAAAATGAAACGTGATTCCGTGCGCCTTTATGAACATTTGTCATAAATCTGTAACAATATGTGCTGCGTTTCACATTTTTGTTATGTATCTTTCCTTAACATCGCGGCCACACTGGGAGCGGTAGGGTAGTAATGACGAACTGCAGTGTTTACTTCGAATGAAAGACGGCCACGGAGGCTACACTATGTTGAGCATTTTTAAACCAGCGTCACACACGGCGCGTTTACCTGCAGCGGAGATCGATCCGACATATCGTCGATTACGTTGGCAGATTTTTCTGGGGATATTTTTTGGTTATGCCGCGTACTATCTGGTACGTAAGAACTTTGCCCTTGCGATGCCGTATCTGGTTGAGCAGGGGTTCTCGCGTGGCGATCTGGGTTTTGCGTTGTCCGGTATCTCCATTGCTTACGGATTTTCGAAATTCATCATGGGGTCCGTTTCGGATCGCTCGAATCCGCGCGTTTTCCTGCCAGCGGGTCTGATACTGGCTGCGGCAGTGATGTTGTTTATGGGCTTTGTGCCGTGGGCGACATCGAGCATCGCGGTAATGTTTGTGTTGCTGTTCCTCTGCGGATGGTTCCAGGGGATGGGGTGGCCGCCGTGTGGTCGTACCATGGTGCACTGGTGGTCGCAGAAAGAGCGTGGCGGCATCGTTTCCGTTTGGAACTGTGCGCATAACGTGGGTGGCGGTCTGCCTCCGCTGCTGTTCCTGCTGGGTATGGCCTGGTTTAACGACTGGAAAGCGGCGCTGTACATGCCTGCTTTCGGTGCGATCGTCGTCGCGCTGTTTGCCTTTGCGATGATGCGTGATACGCCGCAATCCTGTGGCCTGCCGCCTATCGAAGAGTACAAGAACGACTATCCGGATGATTACAATGAAAAAGCGGAAGAAGAGCTGACTGCGAAGCAGATCTTCATGCAATACGTACTGCCGAACAAACTGTTGTGGTATATCGCTATCGCCAACGTGTTCGTCTATCTGCTGCGTTACGGTATCCTGGACTGGTCACCGACCTATCTGAAAGAAGTGAAGCATTTTGCACTGGATAAATCGTCCTGGGCTTACTTCCTGTACGAGTATGCCGGTATCCCGGGGACGCTGCTGTGCGGCTGGATGTCGGATAAAGTCTTCCGCGGTAACCGTGGCGCCACCGGCGTGTTCTTTATGACGCTGGTCACCATCGCGACGGTCGTTTACTGGATGAACCCGGCAGGCAATCCGAACGTGGATATGGCTTGTATGATTATCATCGGCTTCCTGATCTACGGCCCGGTCATGTTGATCGGTCTGCATGCGCTGGAACTGGCACCGAAAAAAGCGGCGGGGACGGCGGCAGGCTTCACCGGACTGTTCGGTTATCTCGGTGGTTCTGTGGCTGCGAGCGCCATTGTCGGTTACACCGTTGACTTCTTCGGCTGGGACGGCGGCTTTATGGTGATGATTGGCGGTAGCGTGCTGGCGGTTATTCTGTTGGTAGTCGTCATGATTGGTGAAAAACGCCATCACGAAGAGATGCTGCTCAAGCGTAACGGGGGCTAATAGATGAAAACCACATTGAAAAGTCTCAGCGTGGCGCTGATGCTGGCAGGTATGGTTGTGAGCAGTGCGGCGGTTGCCGCAGATAAAATTGTCATTGCGCACCGTGGCGCCAGCGGATATTTACCGGAGCATACGCTGCCTGCGAAAGCGATGGCTTATGCTCAGGGCGCGGATTTTCTGGAGCAGGATTTGGTGATGACTAAGGATGATCATCTGGTTGTCCTGCATGACCACTATCTTGACCGCGTCACCGATGTTGCTGAGCGCTTCCCGGATCGTGCGCGTAAAGATGGGCGTTACTATGCCATCGACTTTACGCTGGATGAGATCAAATCGCTGAAATTTACCGAAGGTTTCGATATCGAAAATGGCAAAAAGGTACAGACATATCCAGGGCGTTTCCCGATGGGTAAATCTGATTTCCGTGTGCACACTTTCGAAGAAGAAATTGAATTTGTTCAGGGATTAAATCATTCAACCGGTAAAAATATCGGTATTTACCCGGAAATGAAAGCGCCGTGGTTCCATCACCAGGAAGGGAAGGATATCGCCGCTAAGACGCTGGAAGTGCTGAAAAAGTACGGGTACACCGACAAGAACGACAAGGTCTATCTGCAGTGTTTTGATGTCGCAGAGTTAAAGCGCATTAAGAATGAACTGGAACCGAAGATGGGGATGGATCTCAATCTGGTACAGTTGATTGCATATACAGACTGGAATGAAACTCAGGAGAAAAAGCCGGACGGCAGTTGGGTGAATTACAACTACGACTGGATGTTCAAACCGGGTGCCATGAAGCAGGTGGCGGCGTATGCGGACGGCATTGGGCCGGACTACCACATGCTGATTGATGAGAAGTCGAAGAAGGGCAATATCTCGTTAACTGGCATGGTGCAGGACGCACATCAGAATAAGATGGTGGTGCATCCTTATACCGTTCGCGCCGATCAACTGCCGGATTACACCACTGACGTAAACCAGCTGTATGACATTCTTTATAACAAAGCGGGTGTTGACGGGCTGTTCACCGACTTCCCCGACAAAGCAGTGAAATTCCTGAATAAAGAGTAATGGCATAAGGCCTGTGATGCACCTCCGGTCACAGGCATTATTGGACGAAACGTGATTAACTGCTAGATAAGGCCGTCTGCTGTCAACGTTTTCCTACATGCCTGCAGGAGAAATAAAGGGCTGCCGTCTATCGGCGGCTCTTTTGCCAGTAACAATTTTTTTCCCGCCTTGCGTTACAGCTCTATTTCAATATCCCCGTTTGCCCGGCAACAGCAGGGCAATATCTCACCCGGCTGAATAAAGGCCAGAGGTTCGGCAATCCAGTCAACCTGTCCCGCCACCAGGCGGGTACGGCAGGAACCGCAGTAACCTGCACGGCACTGATACTCGACTTCAACGTTGTGCGATTCGAGCGCGGCGAGCAGGGAAGGGTGTTCATCCTGGCACAGCAGTTGTGTGCCAGAGATGCGCAGAGTAACGCGGCCCATCAGAGCTGGAAATTACTCAGGTCGTCGGTATCAACTTCGGCGTCGATTTGGCCGACCAGGTAAGAGCTGACTTCGACTTCCTGCGGTGCAACCTGGACGTTATCGGATACCAGCCAGGTATTGATCCACGGGATCGGGTTCGAGCGTGTCTGGAATGGCAAGTCAAGGCCAACAGCCTGCATACGGATGTTGGTGATGTACTCAACGTACTGGCACAGAATGTCTTTATTCAGGCCGATCATCGAGCCGTCACGGAACAGATAATCCGCCCACTCTTTTTCCTGCAGCGCGGCCTGTACAAACAGGTCATAGCACTCTTGTTTACACTCTTCGGCGATTTCCGCCATTTCCGGATCGTCCACGCCGCTGCGCAGCAGGTTCAGCATATGCTGGGTGCCGGTCAGATGCAGGGCTTCATCACGGGCAATCAGACGAATGATTTTTGCATTGCCTTCCATCAGTTCGCGTTCCGCAAAAGCGAAAGAGCAGGCAAAGCTGACGTAGAAGCGAATCGCTTCCAGCGCGTTAACGCTCATCAGGCACAGATACAGTTTTTTCTTCAGTTCACGTAGGTTGACGACAACCGTTTTACCATTGACCGTATGCGTGCCTTCGCCCAGCAGATGCCAGTAGCTGGTCATCTCGATCAACTCATCGTAGTAGCTGGAAATGCCTTCCGCGCGTTTCTGGATCTGTTCGTTGGTGACGATATCGTCGAACACCACCGCGGGATCGTTCACGATGTTACGAATGATGTGGGTGTAAGAGCGGGAGTGGATAGTTTCGGAAAATGCCCACGTTTCCACCCAGGTTTCCAGCTCAGGGATAGAAATCAGCGGCAGTAGCGCCACGTTCGGGCTACGTCCCTGAATAGAGTCCAGCAGCGTCTGATACTTCAGGTTGCTGATAAAAATATGTTTTTCATGTTCCGGCAGTGCCTGGAAGTCAATGCGGTCACGTGAAACGTCGACTTCTTCCGGACGCCAGAAGAAAGAGAGCTGCTTTTCGATCAGTTTTTCGAAGATGTCATATTTTTGCTGATCGTAGCGGGCGACGTTCACCGGCTGGCCGAAAAACATCGGTTCCAGAAGCTGGTCATTTTTCGTCTGTGAAAAAGTGGTGTATGCCATTGATGTGAATCCTTTGTGGGATGAGTGCCGGAGGCGGTGCAAGCACCTTGTCCGGCCTACAAACCGTGCAATCGTAGGCCGGGTAAGCGTAGCGCCACCCGGCATCATTCATCAGATCTTACATGCGCCGCTTTCGCAGCCATCATCCTGAATGGATGGCACCAAATCGTCCTGAGAATCTTCCGCACCGTCACGGGTGTTCTGATAATACAGCGTTTTGACACCAAATTTGTAGGCGGTGAGCAGGTCTTTCAGCAACTGCTGCATCGGTACTTTTCCGGACGGGAAGCGCGACGGATCGTAGTTGGTGTTGGCAGAAATCGACTGATCGATAAATTTCTGCATGATACCTACCAGCTGCAGGTAGCCGTCGTTGTTCGGCATTTCCCACAGCAGTTCATATGCGTCGTGCAGGTGTTCGTAGTCCGGCACGACCTGACGCAGAATTCCATCTTTCGATGCTTTGATGCTCACGTAACCGCGCGGTGGTTCAATACCGTTGGTGGCGTTGGAGATCTGTGAAGAGGTCTCCGACGGCATCAGCGCGGACAGCGTGGAGTTACGCAGACCGTGGGTCTTAATGGACTCACGCAGTTGCTCCCAGTCCAGGTGCAACGGCTCGTTGGCAATGGCATCCAGATCTTTCTTATAAGTATCGATCGGCAAAATACCCTGCGCATAGGTGGTTTCGTTGAACCATGGGCATGCGCCTTGCTCTTTTGCCAGCTCGTTAGAGGCTTTCAGCAGGTAATACTGAATGGCTTCAAAGGTTTTGTGGGTCAGGTTATTCGCGCTGCCGTCAGAGTAACGCTTACCGTTTTTCGCCAGCCAGTAGGCGTAGTTGATTACGCCAATACCCAGCGTACGACGCCCCATCGCACCGCGTTTGGCGGCCGGAATCGGATAATCCTGGTAATCGAGCAGCGCATCCAACGCACGTACCGCCAGTACGGCCAGCTCTTCCAGTTCGTCCAGGCTGTCGATAGCACCAAGGTTGAATGCGGACAACGTACACAGCGCGATTTCACCGTTCTCGTCGTTCACATCGGTCAACGGTTTGGTCGGCAGTGCGATTTCCAGACACAGGTTGGACTGGCGTACCGGTGCGACAGCCGGATCAAACGGGCTGTGGGTGTTGCAGTGGTCAACGTTCTGAATGTAAATGCGACCAGTAGAGGCACGTTCCTGCATCATCAGCGAGAACAGCTCAACCGCTTTCACGCGCTGTTTGCGGATGCTGTCGTCGTTTTCATATTTTGTGTACAGGCGTTCAAACTCGTCCTGATCGGCGAAGAATGCGTCGTACAGGCCCGGAACATCGGACGGGCTGAACAGCGTGATGTCACCACCTTTCAGCAGGCGGGTATACATCAGCTTGTTGATTTGTACGCCGTAGTCCATGTGACGGACGCGGTTGCCTTCTACGCCACGGTTGTTTTTCAGCACCAGCAGGCTTTCAACTTCCAGGTGCCACATTGGGTAGAACAGCGTGGCTGCACCGCCGCGTACGCCACCCTGAGAGCAGGATTTCACCGCAGTCTGGAAATGCTTGTAGAACGGAATACAGCCAGTGTGGAACGCTTCACCGCCGCGAATCGGGCTACCCAGCGCACGGATGCGACCGGCGTTAATGCCGATACCGGCACGCTGAGAAACGTATTTCACAATCGCGCTGGACGTGGCGTTGATTGAATCCAGGCTGTCGCCGCACTCGATCAGTACACAGGAACTGAACTGACGGGTTGGGGTGCGCACGCCGGACATGATGGGGGTTGGCAGCGAAATTTTAAACGTAGAAACGGCGTCGTAGAAACGTTTAACGTATTCCAGACGGGTTTCACGCGGGTAGTTAGAAAACAGGCAGGCAGCGACCAGAATGTAGAGGAACTGTGCGCTTTCATAAATCTCACCGGTCACACGGTTTTGCACCAGATATTTGCCCTCTAACTGCTTCACCGCAGCATAAGAGAAGGTCATATCACGATCGTGCACGATGAACGAGTCCATCTGCTTGAACTCTTCTTCCGTGTAGTCTTCCAGCAGATGATTATCGTATTTGCCCATTTCAACCATTTTCACCACATGGTCGAACAGTTTTGGCGGCTCAAACTCGCCGTAGGCTTTTTTACGCAGGTGGAAAATTGCCAGGCGAGCAGCCAGGTACTGATAATCCGGCGCGTCGCGGGAGATCAGGTCTGCAGCTGCTTTGATGATTGTTTCATGGATATCGGAAGTCTTGATACCGTCATAAAACTGAATGTGGGAGCGCAACTCGACCTGTGAAATCGATACGTTATTCAGTCCTTCTGCCGCCCAATCCAGAACTCGATGGATTTTGTCGAGATTGATGCGCTCTGTACTACCATCACGCTTTGTCACCAGCAGACTCTGATTCATGTGGTTTTTTACCTGTCCGTGAAAGAAAAAATATCCCCCATATTATCCACAGAGTCATGTTGTGACTAAGTCTGTGGATAAATACTATATGTAGGGGTTGTTTGATAAAATAGACGCTATATGGTGAGTATTCTAGTAGGGATTCTTTTCAGCACAAGAGTTGATTTTGAGGTTAAATTGAGGTTGCAAAAGGGTAAGAATCGCTAAGTGCGCGTCTTATAAGGCCTGGCGGGGATGTCAATAATTGAGAAAAAAAATAGAAAATTTGATCGAGTGCTGATTTCTTCATCTAAGGCAAAGAAAGTTCTTATGATCTGGCACAAATATTGCCCTAAGGCGCCTACTCAGGATCAGTAGGCGATGCGTAATCACGTAGGCTGATAAGCGAAGCGCCATCAGGCGTTAAAGCCCGGAGTCGTGCCGGATGGCGGCGCTGGTGCGCTTTATCCGGCCTACAATCGAGCGTCATCAGGCCATGAGCGCCGGCTTATTCGCTTTTGGCGGTGGTATGCACCATATAGTTCACATCCACGCCGGGGCCCAGTTTGAAGGTGTTGGTAATGGGGTTGTAATGCAGACCAGTCATGTGACGCTCTTTCAGCACAGTCTGGTCAACCCACTGTAACAATTCAGCCGGCTTAATAAATTTTTTCACATCGTGCGTACCTTTAGGCACCATGCGCAGAATATATTCCGCGCCGACCACGGCCATCAACCAGGATTTACCGTTACGGTTGAGCGTGGAGAAAAATACTTCGCCGCCGGGTTTGACCAGTCTGGCGCAGGCTCTGACCACCGACTGCGGGTCTGGTACGTGTTCCAGCATTTCCATACAGGTGACGACGTCATACTGGTGCGCATATTTCTCGGCGTGTTCTTCGACAGTCTCCTGCACATACTCAACATGAATGCCACTTTCCAGCGCATGCAGTTTTGCCACCTGTAAGGGTTCAAACCCCATATCCAGGCCGGTGACCGTTGCGCCTTCACGCGCCATGCTTTCTGCCAGAATCCCGCCGCCGCAGCCGACGTCGAGTACCTTTTTACCAAACAGACCACCTGACCGTTCGGCGATATAGCCCAGACGCAGCGGGTTTATGCGGTGCAGAGGCTTAAATTCACCCTCAAGATCCCACCAGCGCGACGCGACTGCTTCAAATTTGGCAATTTCTTCATGGTCAACGTTGTGAGTTACCGGGGGTTTTTCGGCATTCATTGGGGCTTCTACTCCTAAATTTGCGATGCAAACGAGTATATCAGCCTGACGGGATGAATAAAGCCTCTGTCTGGGGGAATCCATTTACCTGAATCTTCACGTATGTGTTATAATTTGCGACCTTTGAATCCGGGATACAGTAGAGGGATAGCGGTTAGATGAGCGACCTTGCGAGAGAAATTACACCGGTCAACATTGAGGAAGAGCTGAAGAGCTCCTATCTGGATTATGCGATGTCGGTCATTGTTGGCCGTGCGCTGCCGGACGTCCGAGATGGCCTGAAGCCGGTACACCGTCGCGTACTTTACGCCATGAACGTATTGGGCAACGACTGGAATAAAGCCTATAAAAAATCTGCCCGTGTCGTTGGTGACGTAATCGGTAAATACCACCCTCATGGTGATACCGCCGTTTACGACACCATTGTTCGTATGGCGCAGCCATTCTCCTTGCGTTACATGCTGGTGGATGGTCAGGGTAACTTTGGTTCTGTCGATGGCGACTCCGCAGCTGCGATGCGTTATACGGAAATCCGTATGTCGAAAATCGCCCACGAGCTGATGGCTGACCTGGAAAAAGAAACGGTTGATTTCGTCGATAACTACGACGGCACTGAACGCATTCCAGACGTTATGCCAACCAAAATTCCTAACCTGCTGGTGAACGGTTCGTCCGGTATCGCGGTAGGTATGGCAACCAATATTCCGCCGCACAACCTGACGGAAGTGATCAACGGCTGTCTGGCATATATTGACGATGAAAACATCAGCATTGAAGGGCTGATGGAACATATTCCGGGTCCGGACTTCCCGACCGCAGCGATCATCAATGGTCGTCGTGGTATCGAAGAAGCTTACCGTACCGGTCGCGGCAAGGTATACATTCGCGCACGTGCAGAAGTTGAAGCTGACGCGAAAACTGGCCGTGAAACCATCATCGTGCATGAAATTCCGTATCAGGTGAACAAAGCACGCCTGATCGAGAAAATCGCCGAGCTGGTAAAAGACAAACGCGTTGAAGGCATCAGCGCGCTGCGTGACGAGTCTGACAAAGACGGGATGCGCATCGTGATTGAAGTCAAACGCGATGCGGTCGGGGAAGTGGTGCTGAACAACCTCTACTCCCAGACCCAACTGCAGGTTTCTTTCGGTATCAACATGGTTGCGCTGCACCATGGTCAGCCGAAGATCATGAACCTGAAAGAGATTATCGCTGCATTTGTTCGTCACCGTCGTGAAGTGGTTACCCGCCGTACTATTTTTGAACTGCGTAAAGCCCGCGACCGTGCACACATCCTCGAAGCGCTGGCGATTGCTCTTGCCAACATCGATCCGATCATCGAACTGATCCGTCGTGCACCGACCCCAGCTGAAGCGAAAGCGGCGCTGGTTGCTCGTTCCTGGGAACTGGGTAACGTCTCTGCCATGCTGGAACGTGCCGGTGATGATGCCGCGCGTCCTGAGTGGCTGGAGCCAGAATTTGGCGTGCGTGACGGTCAGTACTATCTGACTGAACAGCAGGCCCAGGCGATTCTGGATCTGCGTCTGCAGAAACTGACCGGCCTTGAGCATGAAAAACTGCTCGACGAATACAAAGAGCTGCTGGAGCAGATCGCTGAACTGCTGCACATTCTGGGCAGTGCCGATCGTCTGATGGAAGTTATCCGTGAAGAGATGGAGCTGGTTCGTGAGCAGTTCGGCGACGCACGTCGTACCGAAATCACCGCGAACAGCGCTGACATCAACATCGAAGATCTGATTAGCCAGGAAGATGTTGTCGTGACCTTGTCTCATCAGGGCTACGTGAAATATCAGCCGTTAACCGACTACGAAGCACAGCGTCGTGGCGGGAAAGGTAAATCAGCAGCACGCATTAAAGAAGAAGACTTTATCGACCGCCTGCTGGTGGCCAACACCCATGACACGATCCTCTGCTTCTCCAGCCGTGGTCGTTTGTACTGGATGAAGGTTTATCAGCTACCGGAAGCGAGCCGTGGCGCGCGTGGACGTCCAATCGTCAACCTGCTGCCGCTGGAAGCCAACGAACGTATCACCGCGATTCTGCCAGTACGCGAGTACGAAGAGGGCGTGAACGTCTTTATGGCGACCGCCAGCGGTACCGTGAAGAAAACGGCGCTGACCGAGTTCAGCCGTCCGCGTTCAGCCGGTATCATTGCGGTTAATCTGAACGAAGGCGACGAACTGATTGGCGTTGACCTGACGTCCGGTTCCGATGAAGTCATGCTGTTCTCTGCTGCCGGTAAAGTGGTGCGCTTCAAAGAAGACGCCGTTCGTGCGATGGGGCGTACCGCGACCGGTGTACGTGGTATCAAGCTGGCCGGGGAAGATAAAGTTGTTTCTCTGATTGTTCCGCGCGGTGAAGGTGCCATCCTGACCGTGACGCAGAACGGCTACGGTAAGCGTACCGCAGCGGAAGAGTATCCGACGAAGTCTCGTGCGACGCAGGGCGTTATCTCCATCAAAGTCACCGAACGCAACGGTTCCGTTGTGGGCGCAGTGCAGGTTGAGGATACCGACCAGATCATGATGATCACCGATGCCGGTACGCTGGTGCGTACACGCGTGTCGGAAATCAGCGTGGTAGGGCGTAACACCCAGGGCGTGATCCTCATCCGCACGGCGGAAGATGAAAACGTAGTCGGCCTGCAACGTGTTGCTGAACCGGTTGATGATGAAGAGCTCGACTCCATCGACGGCAGCGCTGCGGAAGGGGACGAGGATATCGCTCCTGAAGCTGAGAGCGACGATGATGCGGCAGATGACGCAGAAGAGTAATTAAGTTGTGATGAGAAGGGTCGGAGAAATCCGGCCCTTTTTTATTGGCATTGCGACAAAAGACATTTACCGCTACCTTAACCACACTCTATTGATACCCTGAGGCGGAGCTTCGCCCCTTTGAAATACCTTGCTTCCGTTCATTCAACTCTAAAAGTCTCACGCTACCTGTTCAGAGCGCTGGCCTTACTGGTCTGGTGTCTGATTGCTTTTGCTTCGGTGTTCTACATTGTGAATGCGCTGCACCAGCGAGAGTCTGAGATCCGTCAGGAGTTTAATCTCAGCTCCGATCAGGCCCAACGCTACATTCAGCGTACTTCTGACGTAATAAAAGAGCTGAAATACATTGCTGAAAACCGATTAACGGCAGAAAACGGCGTGATGTCATTGCGGGCACGGGATGATAAAACCGTGGTGCCGAATTTTGAACCGCTGTTTGCTGATTCCGACTGTGCGGTGATGGGTAATGCCTGGCGTGGCTCGTTGGAGTCATTGGCGTGGTTTATGCGCTACTGGCGCGACAATTTCTCAGCGGCTTATGATTTGAACCGTGTGTTCCTGATCGGCAGCGATAACCTCTGTATGGCCAATTTTGGTCTGCGGGATATGCCTGTCGAACGTGACGAGGCGCTGAAAGCGCTGCATGAGCGCATCATTAAGTATCGCAATGCACCGCAGGAAGAAAACGGCAATAACCTGTTCTGGATAAGCCAGGGACCGCGTCCGGGGGTGGGGTATTTTTATGCACTGACGCCGGTCTATCTTGCCAATCGTCTGCAGGCGTTGCTGGGTGTGGAACAGCCGATTCGTATGGAGAACTTCTTCACGCCGGGCAGTTTGCCGATGGGGGTGACAATCCTTGATGAAAATGGTCATGCGCTGATTTCACTCACCGGTCCTGAAGGCAATATTCAGTCTGAACCGCGCTGGATGCAGGAGCGCTCGTGGTTTGGCTACACGCCGGGCTTTCGTAATCTGGT
Organism: Citrobacter sp. C6_1; assembly: GCF_014596835.2. Lineage (NCBI taxonomy): Bacteria > Pseudomonadati > Pseudomonadota > Gammaproteobacteria > Enterobacterales > Enterobacteriaceae > Citrobacter > Citrobacter sp. C6_1. Next base: position 1,546,044 of record NZ_CP115031.1, read on the forward strand.
GTTGAAGAAAAACCTGCCGCCATCATCGCTCAGTATTGTGTACTCCGTGCCGGTCGATCTGGTGCTGGAGCGGATACGCATGATGATCCTGAATGCGGTTCTGCTGAATGTGCTGGTAGGTGCAGCGTTGTTTATGCTGACGCGCATGTATGAGCGGCGTATTTTTATTCCAGCGGAAAGCGATGCCCAGCGCCTGGAAGAGCATGAACAGTTTAACCGTAAAATTGTGGCTTCTGCACCGGTCGGTATTTGTATTCTGCGCACAATTGATGGCATTAATATTCTGAGCAACGAGCTGGCGCATACCTATCTCAACATGCTGACGCATGAAGACAGGCAACGGTTGACGCAAATTATCTGCGGCCAGCAGGTTAATTTCGTCGATGTGTTGACCAGCAATAATACCAATCTGCAAATCAGCTTTGTGCATTCACGTTATCGCAATGAGAACGTAGCGATATGCGTCCTGGTCGATGTGAGTGCTCGTGTGAAAATGGAAGAGTCGTTACAGGAGATGGCGCAGGCGGCGGAACAGGCCAGCCAGTCAAAATCAATGTTCCTTGCGACGGTGAGTCATGAATTACGCACGCCCCTGTATGGCATTATCGGCAACCTTGACCTGCTGCAAACGAAAGAACTGCCCAGCGGAGTGGATCGCCTGGTGACGGCGATGAATAACTCCTCCAGCCTGTTATTGAAGATTATCAGTGATATTCTCGATTTCTCGAAAATTGAATCCGAACAGTTGAAGATTGAACCGCGTGAATTTTCACCGCGGGAAGTGATGAGCCATATTACGGCCAACTATCTGCCGCTGGTGGTACGCAAGCAACTGGGATTGTACTGTTTCATTGAACCGGATGTGCCAGTGGCATTAAATGGCGATCCGATGCGCTTACAGCAGGTCATTTCTAACCTGTTGAGTAATGCGATTAAATTCACTGATACCGGCTGTATTGTGTTGCATGTTCAGTGCAGCGGCGACTACCTCAGCATTCGTGTGCGTGATACTGGCGTGGGGATCCCGGCCAAAGAAGTCGTTCGTCTGTTCGATCCCTTCTTCCAGGTGGGGACGGGTGTGCAGCGTAATTTCCAGGGGACCGGGTTGGGTCTGGCTATCTGTGAAAAACTGATCAGCATGATGGACGGGGATATTTCCGTTGATTCTGAACCGGGGATGGGGAGCCAGTTTACGCTGCGGATACCGCTGTATGGTGCTCAGTATCCACAGAATAAAAGTGTGGACGGTCTTGCCAGTACCCGCTGCTGGCTGGCGGTGCGAAACGCGTCACTCTATCACTTTATCGAATCCAGCCTCACGCGTACCGGGATGACGGTGCTGCGTTATGAGGGGCAGCAACCTGATGCAAATGATGTATTGATTGCTGATGATGTGTTGGATCAGGCGTGGCAGGGACGAGCCACGGTGATTTTCTGTCGTCGCCACATTGGTATTCCGCTGGAAAGAACGCCTGGCGAGTGGGTGCACAGTGTGGCATCACCGCACGAGTTGCCAGCGCTGCTGGCGCATATCTACAGCGTTGAACTGGGCAGTGAAGAGCTTTCCACCGCGTTGCCAGCTCCGGACAAAGTGGGAGCCACAAACGATGACATGATGATTCTGGTGGTTGACGATCATCCGATTAACCGTCGTTTACTGGCCGATCAGTTGGGATCGTTGGGGTATCAGTGTAAAACCGCCAACGACGGTGTGGACGCGCTCAATGTGTTGAGTAAAAACCATATTGATATCGTGCTGAGTGACGTCAACATGCCGAATATGGATGGCTATCGTTTGACGCAGCGCATTCGCCAACTGGGGTTAACGCTGCCGGTGATCGGTGTGACGGCCAATGCTCTGGCGGAAGAGAAGCAGCGTTGTCTGGAGTCGGGAATGGACAGTTGCTTATCCAAGCCAGTAACGTTAGACGTGCTGAAGCAGACGCTAACGGTCTATGCGGATCGCGTGAGAAAAACGCGGGGATAAAAGAGGAAGGGTAGCGCTGTGTGCTTTATCCGGCCTACAGAACATACACAACGCTGTATTGTTCGTAGGCCAGATAAACGCGGTGCCATCAGGCAGATGATATGAAACCGAATTACTCTTTGTCTGACGGGCTTAACGTCACAGATGACAGATAATTCAGCAGGGCGATATCGTTTTCCACGCCGAGTTTCATCATTGCAGATTTTTTCTGGCTACTGATGGTTTTAATACTGCGATTGAGCTTTTTAGCGATTTCAGTCACCAGGAAACCTTCGGCAAACAGGCGCAGAACTTCACTTTCTTTCGGTGACAGGCGTTTGTCGCCATAACCGCTGGCGCTGATTTTTTCCAGCAGGCGAGAGACGCTTTCCGGGGTGAATTTCTTACCTTTTTGCAGCGCCGCCAGCGCCTTAGGCAGGTCAGTTGGCGCACCTTGTTTCAGCACGATCCCTTCAATGTCGAGATCCAGTACCGCGCTCAGGATGGCCGGGTTGTTGTTCATGGTCAAAACGATGATCGACAGGCTCGGGAAATGGCGTTTGATATATTTAATTAACGTGATCCCATCACCATATTTATCTCCCGGCATTGAGAGATCGGTAATCAACACATGAGCATCTAATTTAGGCAAATTGTTGATCAGTGCAGTGGAGTCTTCAAATTCGCCGACAACGTTCACCCACTCGATTTGTTCAAGTGATTTACGAATACCGAACAGTACAATCGGATGGTCATCGGCAATAATTACGTTCATAGTGTTCATGTATTGGGCTACCTTGCTACAGCAAGCTCTTGACGTAAACGTCAATGTCGCTGATGTACTTTTCTATACCTGGAGCATCTTTCTCTTGAATAAGATGTTCCAGCGCTTCACATAACTGCTTGCCGGGTACCAGATTAAGCATGGCAAACACTCCTTTCAGGCGATGGGCTGTTTGGGCTAACGCAGCGAAATCGCTGGTTGCTGCCTCAGTATACAACCTCTTAACATCATCCGGTACTGTGTCTACAAAGAGTGCATAGTAACCACTGGCATGAAGTTCGGCGTTTTCATCACCGCCGAGGGGGAGTTCCTGGATCTCTTCTTGCGCCAGTTGTTCTTCTATTAGCTCCAGAACAGCTTCCTGCATAGTATTGCTCATATTAAAGTTGACGCGCAGCTGACCGGGGCCAATTTTTCGCACGCCAGACTCATCATCGCTTAAAAGCAAGCCCGAGGCAGTAAGATTAGACGGATTATCAGTGATAAAGAGATCATATTCTTGACTATTCAGTCGCTCATCGGGCGTGATGCAGGTTGCTCCCCAGTTTTCCAGCTGACGCAATACAATGCTGCGTACGTCATTTGAGGTGACGTCAACCATCACACAGACGTCATCCAACAGCCGTTCTTCATTATCAGCATGTTGGTCATGCAGCGGCATCTTAACATGGACGATATAACGCGTTCCAAGTTCTTCCCGCGCTTTAATATTCAGATGTCCACCCAGTTTGCGCGCTAGCTGATCGCACAACCAGAACGTGAGTGGATTCGCTTTGCCATATCGATCGCTCTGCGTGTCATTACTGAACGGAAAGTGCAGGTTATCAATTTCATTCAGCGCGACGCCTTCCCCGGTATCCAGAATACGGAGGGTCAGACGCTCTGCCTCCGACTCATCCTGGTCGACGTCCAGCGTAATTTTGCCAATCTGCGTTGTGGTCACGGCATATTGGATTAGCAGCAGCAAAATACGACGTAGGGCATCGCGGTCGCCGCGGCGCTCATCATTGGCGCTCAGGTGATTTTTAATCAGCAGCTGTAACCCTTTACGCTTGATGGCGGGTAGCACTTCAGGTACCACGTCGTCAATTAACGCCTGCACGGAAAACAGCGTTGATTCACTTTTCCAGTCATCGCTTTCCAGAATACTGGCCAACTGAATCTCATCGACCATACGTACCAGAACGTCTGCCTGGTTTGCCAGTTTGTGGCTGTCGGGCGTATTGAGTGCGGCAGCATTGATGGCCAGCGTTTTGGCAGGATCTTTCAGTGCGCGACCAATGTTTTGCATAAAGGCGGCGCGAGCCTGTTGGTTTTTCTCATACAGTCGCTGCGCTTGTTTCAGCTTTTTATTAACCAGCACTTCGCGGTCCTGGTCGCGAATGATAAAGATCTGCGTGCGGGCTGAGATCTGGCTGCGGAACAGCCTGATCTCATACAATTCATTATTGATTGTGGCCTGGATGACCCCCTGATGCTGCTCCGCCATGCTGGTGATATTTTGCAGATTTAAATGTGGCAGCAGGTGGTCGGCAATTTTATTGCTGATAACTGTGCGGTTGGATTCCTGGTCGTGAACCAATAACCCCAGCGGCAGCAGTGAAACAATTTCTTCATTGATTGCACGAAGCACCCGGAGTTCATTATTTGCGGCAAGGTTTGGCACCACTTCGTTTGAGCGGGCAGGGAGGTGGCGGAAAGTGGTATAGCCAAACAGCGCCAGCGCCAGCAGAGCGATGTTCAGTAACAGCGGCAGCAGAATGCTTTGCAGCGTATCAAGCAGTAATGAACCAAAGGGAACCTGCCAGACCAGTCGCATATCCGTTGAATTTAGCGCTGAGGAGATCTCAATCTTGCTATTGTTAAAGTTGATGCTGACGCTGTCAGGCGACTCTTTTTCACTGAGATGCTCAGCCGTAGACGTGGCATCAGGCTCCAGGTGAAAACTGTCCAACTGCATGCCCGGCGGGATCAAATCATTAATCGGCAGGTCAAACGCGACCACGGTTGCCAGATGCCCTGGCTGATTAAAGGTTGTGCGTAACGTGAAGTAATGGCCGTTTTGCCAGACCAGTCGGCGAAGGGATGAGAAGCTTTCACGCTCATCGAGCGCATTGGCCTGTTGTAACATTTCAGCGCGGCGCGAATCGACAATATTGCCAATTGTCGATTCTTTAAAGCCGGAGGTGAGATCTTTCAGCGGCAACGTTGAGATAAGGATCAGGCTATTGTCCTGACCATTTAGGTAATACATTGACCACGGAACATTTTCCGCGCCCCACAGCGTATCCAGATAGGTGGAGATGCGTTGGGTCATCTCCAGCGTAGAACTATCATGCGAGCCGAAAATCAGCGCCTCGGTCTTTCTACGGGGTTTTTCAAGATAGTAGACATCTTGCTTGAGTCGGGTTTCCTGTAACCCGTCGGCAGTCGATGAGTTGGTTGTCGCTGCAATATTGTCATAGATTTGCCAGGTCACGTATCGCCAGGTATCCACCCTTTTATGAATTGCGTGGGTGATATCGACAATCTGATAGCTCTTATCTTTTAGCCAGGTGTTGACCGCGCTCTGGACCATCACGCCCATCATCACCAACAGCACAACGATGAGTAATAAGAAGAAACGGGTAATACTTCCCGGAAGCAGGGAGAATCGGGTAGAAGCCGTTGTGTCAGACTGACTCATTCGTGTTTATGACCTGTTAAAACTACGCTAAAGATGAAGGGGCAGTATAAAGGGTAATGTATGAATTGCCATACTTACGCAACATCTGCTGAGCTGCGTTTTTTATTGCTGTGTATCGTTGCCAGGCAGGCAATGCAAACGTGTACAGCCGGTCACTATCAGTACAAATAGAGGTATGAAACCTACAGATTTAGCATTAAATAACAAGAAATTATTTACCTGATTTATATGTGATGGTGAACAGGTGAGATAGTTAATAGTCGTTATAGTTTTTCATTGGTAGCACAGAACGGTGATGTTTGTGTAAAGAAGGGTAAAAAAAAACCGAACGCAGAGCATTCGGCTGAAATAGGGGTAAACAGACATTCATAAATGAATGACGGTAATAAATAAAGTTAATGATGATAGCGAGTCTATTTTAGTTGTGAGTGAAGATTTTGTTTTATCATTCAGTGCTATGGTTGTGTTTTGCGTAATTTATTGATTTATATATATTTTGTAATGATTCTTGACTATTCGTGCTTATTATCACCATTTTATTAATTAAAAAAAGTTCCCTTTTGTTAATATTTTGAAACATCTACATCGATAAATGAAACATCTTTAAAGTATTAGTATCATATTCGTGTTGGATTATTCTGTATTTTTGCGGAGAATGAAGTTGCCGACTGGTTAATGAGGGTTAGCCAGTGAGCAGTGGCATAAAAAAGCAATAAAGGCATATAACAGAGGGTTAATAACATGAAAGTTAAAGTACTGTCCCTCCTGGTACCGGCTCTGCTGGTAGCAGGCGCAGCAAATGCGGCTGAAATTTACAACAAAGACGGCAACAAATTAGATCTGTACGGTAAAGTCGACGGTCTGCACTATTTCTCTGATGACTCTACTAAAGATGGTGATCAGACCTATATGCGTATCGGCTTCAAAGGTGAAACCCAGGTTAACGACCAACTGACCGGTTACGGCCAGTGGGAATACCAGATCATGGGTAACTCCTCTGAAAACGAAAACAATGCCTGGACGCGTGTCGCGTTTGCCGGTCTGAAATTCGCTGATGCAGGTTCTTTCGACTACGGTCGTAACTACGGCGTGGTGTATGACGTCACGTCCTGGACCGACGTTCTGCCGGAATTCGGCGGCGATACCTACGGTTCTGACAACTTCATGCAGCAGCGTGGTAACGGCTTTGCAACCTACCGTAACACTGATTTCTTCGGTCTGGTTGATGGTCTGAACTTTGCCCTGCAGTACCAGGGTAAAAACGGTAGTCCGGAAGGTGAAGGCATGACCGGCGTGACTGGCAACGGTCGTGACGCACTGAATCAGAACGGTGACGGCGTTGGCGGATCTATCACTTATGATATCGGCGAAGGCTTCTCCCTGGGTACCGCGGTCACCAGCTCCAAACGTACTGATGAGCAGAACAAGCTGAACTTCGGTACCGGCGATCGTGCTGAAACCTACACCGGCGGTCTGAAATACGACGCGAACAATGTGTACCTGGCAGCACAGTACACCCAGACCTACAACGCAACGCGTGCAGGTAAACTGGGCTGGGCTAACAAAGCACAGAACGTTGAAGCTGTTGCGCAGTACCAGTTCGACTTCGGTCTGCGTCCGTCCGTGGCTTACCTGCAGTCCAAAGGTAAAGATCTGGACAACGGCTATGGCGACCAGGATATCCTGAAATATGTTGATGTTGGCGCGACCTACTACTTCAACAAAAACATGTCTACCTATGTTGATTACAAAATCAACCTGTTGGATGACAACCAGTTCACCCGTAATGCAGGTATCTCTACCGATGATATCGTAGCACTGGGTCTGGTTTACCAGTTCTAATCTGTATCTATTTCTATCAAAGGCCCTACGGGGCCTTTTTTAATGCCGTTTTTCTGACGTACAAACACTCTTTTTTGGTGTACTCTTGCGCCCGTTTTCATAAGGGTAATCACGTATGGATATGATTTTTTATCGTGCAGCGCTCGTGGCTGTAACACTCTTTTTTGTCGGGTGCGATGAGGCTCCGAAATCAACCCAGACCGCGCCATCAACCGCGACAGTCCTGGAAGGCAAAACAATGGGCACTTTCTGGCGGGTCAGTGTGGTTGGCGTGGATGCCAAACGTGCCGGAGAGTTGCAGGCGAAGATCCAGACTCAGCTCGATGCTGATGATCAACTGCTTTCTACCTATAAGAACGATTCTGCGCTGATGCGTTTTAACCTGTCAAAAAGCCTGTCACCGTGGCCGGTGAATGATGCGCTGGCGGATATTGTGACATCGGCGTTACGTATTGGCGCAAAAACCGACGGCGCGATGGACATCACCGTCGGTCCGTTGGTGAACCTGTGGGGCTTTGGTCCACAGCAGCAACCGCTGCATACTCCTGTACAGGCAAGAATTGATGCGGCAAAAGCGCAAACCGGGCTTTCACATCTGAAGGTTGTTAATGAGGCGCACCAGAATTATTTGCAGAAAGATCTGCCGGCGCTGTACGTTGATCTCTCCACCGTGGGGGAAGGGTATGCGGCTGATCATCTGGCGCGATTGATGGAACAGGAAGGGATCGCCCGCTATCTGGTTTCTGTTGGTGGTGCTCTGAGCAGCCGTGGAATGAATGCCGAGGGGCAACCGTGGCGTGTGGCAATACAGAAACCGACCGATCGTGAAAACGCGGTCCAGGCGATTGTCGATATCAATGGACATGGCATCAGCACCTCCGGTAGCTATCGCAACTATTACGAACTGGACGGAAAACGTCTGTCCCATGTTATCGATCCGCAAACCGGCCGTCCGATCGAACACAATCTGGTCTCTGTGACGGTGATTGCACCTACGGCGCTGGAGGCTGACGGTTGGGATACCGGGCTAATGGTGCTTGGCCCGCAAAAAGCCAAAGAGGTCGTGCGTCGCGAAGGGTTGGCGGTGTATATGATTGTTAAAGAAGGCGAAGGGTTTAAAACCTGGATGTCGCCGCAATTTAAAAGCTTCCTGGTCAGCGAAAAAAATTAAAAAGCAAGATTGCGGGTTTTTATAACCCACAATGCGGACACACTGAGGCTAAGCGCTATGCTTAACAAAGGAGTCCATCATGACAAATCTCTTACATATAACTGATGATGAACGCTGGCAGTCTGTGCTGGACCGTGACGCGGATGCTGACGGTCAGTTTGTTTTTGCTGTTCAGACTACCGGCATTTTCTGTCGACCGTCCTGTCGGGCAAAACATGCGCTGCGTAAAAATGTCAGTTTCTTCGCGGATGCAGAGCAGGCACAGGCGGCAGGGTTTCGTCCCTGCAAACGTTGCCAGCCGGACAAAGATAGCGCGCAACAGCAGCGGCTGGGCAAAATAGCCCACGCCTGTCAGTTGCTGGAGCGAGAGTCCCCCCTCACACTGGAGGCTCTTGCGCAGCATGTTGCGATGAGCCCGTTTCACCTGCATCGCCTGTTCAAAGCAACCACTGGGATGACCCCCAAAGCCTGGCAACAGTCGTGGCGTGCCCGTCGCCTGCGTGACGCGCTGGCAAAAGGCGCACCGGTAACGCAGGCGATTCTTGACGCCGGATTCCCCGACAGCAGCAGCTATTACCGCAAAGCGGATCAGGCGTTAGGCATGACCGCCAGGCAATTTCGTAAAGGCGGCGGTAATGTTTCTGTGCGCTATACCCTCGCAGATTGCGCTCTGGGTCGCTGCCTGGTAGCGGAAAGTGAACGAGGTATCTGCGCGATCTTGCTGGGCGACGACGATGCTACGCTGATAGCAGAATTGCAGGAACTGTTTCCGACGGCACGTGACGAGCCCGCCGATGCGGAGTTTCAACAACATGTGCGTGAAGTGATCGCCGTGATTAACACGCGCAATACTGCACTGTCACTGCCGCTGGATATTCAGGGAACCGCCTTTCAGCAGCAGGTATGGCAAGCGCTGCGGGCAATCCCTTGTGGTGAGACGGTGAGTTATCAGCAACTGGCCAGCACTATCGGTAAGCCGAAGGCGGTGCGTGCCGTAGCCAGCGCCTGTGCGGCGAACAAACTGGCCATTGTGATCCCGTGTCACCGCGTAATTCGCGGCGATGGTGCGCTTTCTGGCTATCGTTGGGGAATAACACGCAAGGCGCAACTGTTGCAACGTGAAGCCACCCGTGAGGAAACATAATGCTCGATCTCTTTGCAGATGAGAAACCCTGGCACGAGCCGCTGGCGTCAGGTGCGGTGATTTTGCGGCGTTTTGCATTTGAATCCGCCCCCGCTTTACTGCGGGCAATCGCGGCGACAGCCAGACAGTCGCCGTTTCGCCAGATGGTCACCCCTGGCGGTTATACGATGTCGGTAGCCATGACGAATTGCGGCCATCTGGGCTGGACAACGGATCAACATGGCTACCTCTATTCACCGGTCGATCCATTAACTGGCGCTCACTGGCCGCCATTACCCGAGGTCTTTGCTGAGCAGTGCCAACAGGCGGCAACGGCCGCAGGCTATCCTGATTTTCAACCGGATGCTTGCCTTATTAATCGCTATACGCCGGGGGCAAAACTGTCTTTACATCAGGATAAAGATGAGCCTGACCTGCGAGCGCCTATCGTTTCGGTATCGCTGGGCCTGCCGGCGATTTTTCAGTTTGGCGGCTTACGGCGCAACGATCCCTTAAAGCGAGTATTGCTGGAGCATGGTGATGTGGTGGTATGGGGGGGAAACTCGCGGCTGTTTTATCACGGCGTCCAGCCGCTTAAGACGGGGTATCATCCATTGACGGGAGATTGTCGTTATAACCTGACGTTTCGCCAAGCAGGTAAAAAAGAATAAAAATAAGAATTATTATTGCTGTCAGCGAAGAGATGTTTAAACTGCGGGCTGTTATTACTTGTCCGGGTTGTTTGCATGGAACTTTTACTTCTTGTCTGGCGGCAGTATCGCTGGCCATTTATCAGCGTCATGGCGCTCAGCCTTGTCAGTGCCGCGCTGGGGATTGGGCTGATTGCGTTTATTAATCAGCGCCTGATTGAAACGGTCGACACCACGCTGATGGTGCTCCCGGAGTTTCTTGGCCTGCTGCTGTTACTGATGGTCGTCACCCTCGGTTCACAGCTGGCGCTCACCACGCTGGGACACCACTTTGTCTACCGTCTGCGTAGCGAATTTATCAAACGTATTCTGGACACCCACGTCGAGCGTATCGAGCAAATCGGTAGCGCCTCGTTACTGGCCGGTTTAACCAGCGATATCCGTAACATTACCATTGCCTTTGTCCGCCTGCCTGAACTGGTGCAGGGGATTATTTTGACCGTCGGGTCGGCGGCGTATCTGGCGATGCTGTCGACGAAAATGCTGCTGGTGACGGCAATCTGGATGGCAATCACTATCTGGGGCGGATTTGTGCTGGTGGCGCGGGTGTATAAACACATGGCGACCCTGCGTGAAACCGAAGACAAGCTGTACAACGACTACCAGTCGGTGCTGGAAGGGCGCAAAGAGCTGACGCTCAACCGAGAACGTGCTGAGCATATCTTTAACCAGCTGTACGTCCCGGATGCCAAAGAATACCGCCACCATATTATTCGTGCTGATACCTTCCACCTGAGCGCGGTCAACTGGTCGAATATTATGATGCTGGGAGCCATTGGCCTGGTATTCTGGATGGCCAACAGTCTGGGCTGGGCGGATACCGCCGTGGCGGCAACCTATTCGCTGACGTTGCTATTCCTGCGCACGCCGCTGCTCTCTGCCGTCGGCGCGCTGCCAACGCTGCTGACTGCGCAGGTGGCGTTCAACAAGCTGAATAAGTTCTCCCTGGCCCCCTTCAAGGCAGAATTCCCGCGGCCAACCGCATTTCCGAACTGGCAAACGCTGGAGTTACGCGACGTGGTTTTCCACTATCAGGATAATACGTTCTCCGTTGGGCCAGTGAATCTGACCATTCGTCGTGGTGAACTGATCTTCCTGATTGGTGGTAACGGCAGCGGTAAATCCACGCTGGCGATGTTGCTGACCGGGTTGTACCAGCCGCAGTCTGGTGAGATTTTACTGGATGGCAAGGCGGTTGCTGTCGAAAAACCGGAGGACTACCGCAAGCTGTTCTCTGCGGTGTTTACCGACGTCTGGCTGTTTGACAAATTGCTGGGACCCGAAGGCAGAGAGGCTTCTCCGGTGCTGGTAGCAAAGTGGCTGGAACATCTGCAAATGGTGCACAAGCTGGAGCTGAACGACGGGCGCATTCTCAACCTGAAGCTGTCGAAAGGGCAGAAAAAGCGTGTGGCGCTGTTGCTGGCTTTAGCGGAGGAGCGCGACATTATTCTGCTGGATGAATGGGGCGCCGATCAGGATCCGCATTTCCGGCGTGAATTCTACCAGGTATTGTTGCCGCTGATGCAGGAGATGGGCAAAACCATTTTCGCCATTAGTCATGACGATCACTACTTTATCCATGCCGACAGGCTGCTCGAGATGCGCAACGGCCAGCTAACCGAGCTGCTGGGTGATGAGCGCGACGCCGCCTCGCGTGATGCGGTAGCCCGTACCGCCTGATCTCCGTAAGCCGCCGGTTTTTTATTCATCCGGCGGCATCGTTTATTGTTATTTACATAATTCGGCATCATGATTGATGGTATTTCATATCATGGATTTATGATTAATGTCCGTAATAAACAAAAACAGCGCCAGGCTACGTGACGAGGAACGTGCTCGTCTTATCTGGCTACTGACCACTGATAAAGCCATTATTTCAACATTATTGGGTAAGCTTACCCTGGCTGAGCAATATGACGTCGGTACGTTAGCCGACGATATTGCTGAGGTAGGGGCACTGGTGGCGCATCTGCCGCCACCCGATCTGGCCGATACCCTTGAAGCACTGCCCTCCGAAGAGCGTCACGCCCTGTGGCGACTGGTCGAAAGTGAAAAACGCGGCAACGTCCTGCTTGAAGCATCAGAAAATGTGTGGGATGACCTGATCGACGAGATGAGCGACCGCGAGCTACTGGATGCGCTGCAATATCTCGACATCGACGAACAGATTTATCTGGTACAGCATTTACCCCGTAACCTTACCGGTCGACTGCTGGCATCATTGCCTGCTGAAGAGCGGGCGCGCGTACGTCAGGTGCTGCACTACGAGAAGAATCGCGTTGGTGCGATTATGGAGTTCGAAGTCATCACCGTTCGTCCGGACGTGACGCTGGAAGTGGTGCAGCGGTACTTGCGGCGGCTGGGAAAAATGCCGGAGAACACCGATAAACTCTTCGTAACCGATCGCAATAAAGTTCTGGTGGGTGAACTGACGCTAACCTGTATTCTGCTCAATGACGTGCAGCGCAAAGTCAGCGAAGTGATGGAGGATGATCCGCTGACATTTTCTCCGGAAGATATCGCCGAGAACGCTGCGCGTACGTTTGAACGTGACAACCTGGTCAGTGCTGCGGTGGTTGACCCTTCCGGCAAGCTGATGGGACGCTTAACCGTCGATGAGATCGTCGACGTGGTTTATGAAGAAACCGATACCGATCTGCGTCGAATGGGGGGCTTAAGTGCCGAAGAGGACGTATTCGCTCCGGTCACCAAAGCGGTAAAAACCCGTTGGGCGTGGCTGGCAATTAATCTCTGTACCGCCTTTATCGCCTCGCGGGTAATCGACGGTTTCGAGCACACCATTTCACAACTGGTGGCGCTGGCCTCGCTGATGCCCATTGTGGCAGGGATTGGTGGTAATACGGGTAATCAGACCATCACCATGATCGTCCGGGCGCTGGCGTTGCAGAATATTCAGCCTGGCAACCTGACGTTTCTGATCCTGCGTGAAATGGGGGTGGCGCTGATCAACGGCCTTGTCTGGGGCGGAATCATGGGCGGCATCACCTGGTGGCTGTACGATGATATGGCGCTGGGCGGCGTGATGACCCTGGCGATGATGCTCAATCTGCTGATGGCGGCGCTAATGGGCGTTATCATTCCGATGACGATGGTCAAGCTGGGGCGCGATCCGGCGGTCGGCTCCAGCGTCATGATTACCGCTATCACCGACACCGGCGGATTCTTTATTTTTCTGGGTCTGGCGACGCTGTTTTTGATGTAGACGCCCGTTTCCCTCTGACGATGCGCGGCAGTATCAACATCGTGATCACGCCGGCAACCACGCCAATCGCCAGGTTGCCGGTAGAGACTGTCGCGGCGACGGTAGCCAACATTGCCAGCGTTTCGGCGACCGGCATGTTGGTCAGCGTCGTGGGGCGGATGCTGTGCCAGCTAAACGTTTTTACCGCCACAATCACCATAATTCCCGCCAGTACTGACATCGGTATCTTTGCCATCACCTCGCTGAGTGCGGTGACGAGCAGCAGCAAGACCAGCCCGGCGGCAAACGTGGAAACACGGCTGCGGGCTTTCCCCATCTCAATGTTGACAATCGTTTGACCGATCATCGCGCATCCGGCGATGCCGCCATAAAAACCGGTCAGGATATTGGCTACGCCCAGTCCGGTGCTTTCGCGGTTTTTATTCGACGGGGTGACCGTCAGGTCGTCAACCAGTCGGGCAGTTAATAGCGATTCCATCAATCCAACAAAAGCGATGCTCAGCGCGTAGGGCCAGATAATGGCTAACGTTTGCAGGTTGAGTGGTACGAGTAACTGCGTCAAGCCCGGCAGACCGCCGCTCATTGAACCTTCGTCACCGACGGTCGGTAACAGTTGCCCGCTGGCGACAGTGAACACCGTCAGCAGCACAATGGCGATAAGCGGCGCGGGGATGGCTTTGATAAACCGCGGAACCCACAGCATAATCAGCAGCGTCAGGACGAACAGCCCCCAGATTAACGGGCTTTTCCCCCAGAAGTGCGGGACCTGAGCAAAGAAAATCAAAATACCCAGCGCGTTGACGAAACCGGTCATCACAGCCGTGGGGATGAACCGCATCAAACGTGCCATTCCTGACACACCAAACAGGATCTGAATAATCCCGGCCAGCACTACCGCAGGCAGGATGTACTGCACGCCGTGTTGATGCACCATCGGGCCAATGACTAATGCAACCGATCCTGCAGCGGCGGTAACCATTGCCGGACGCCCACCTAAAAAGGACATCGCCAGGCACAGTACTACCGAGGCTATCAGGCTGATCTTAGGGTCCACGCCGGCGATAACTGAAAACGAAATCACTTCCGGGATCAGCGCCAGGGCGGTTACCACACCAGCCAGCGTTTCACGAACCAGCAGGTGGGGTTGGCGTAACACGATGCGGGTGGTGTGTTCTGCCATCGCGGCAGGGGAAGAGTGTGTTGCAGACATAGTTACTCTCAGGTCAGAAAAGGCCTGATGACAGCAGACCGACAGGCATCCGTGCAGTGAATAGCAAAGCGCAGCATAGTACCCGTCTGACGGGGAGGTTTCCAGAAATGATTGTCAATAACCACATAAAGAATCAACGTATCAATAACATTTTTAAAATTTAAATATAATTTATAAACAATATTTAATTATTTTTACTTAAGTGTTACCGTTGATGCCGCTCGATTTTCACCTGCATAAAAAGCAAAAAGCGATACTAAAAGTAAGGCATTAACATTATGAAAAAAGTGACTGCCATGCTCTTCACCATGGCCCTAGGGCTGAATGTTGTCTCAATGGCAGCAAAAGCGAAAGCGGCGGAAGAGCAGGAAACGGATGTACTGTTGATTGGCGGCGGCATTATGAGCGCCACACTGGGAACCTATTTGCAGGAGCTGGAGCCGCAATGGTCAATGACCATGGTAGAGCGACTGGATGGCGTTGCTCAGGAGAGTTCAAACGGCTGGAACAACGCCGGAACAGGCCACTCCGCACTGATGGAACTGAACTACACGCCTAAAAAGGCTGACGGTAGCATCAGTATTGAAAAGGCAGTCGACATTAACGAAGCCTTCCAGATTTCCCGCCAGTTCTGGGCGTATCAGGTCAACAACGGCGTGATGCATGAACCCCGCTCGTTTATCACCACTGTTCCCCATATGAGCTTTGTCTGGGGCGACGAGAACGTGAATTTCCTGCGTGCCCGTTACACGGCACTCCAGCAAAGCACCCTGTTCCGCGGTATGCGCTACTCTGAAGATCACGCGCAGATTAAAGAATGGGCGCCTCTGGTTATGGAAGGTCGCGATCCGAAACAGAAAGTTGCGGCAACGCGTACCGAGATCGGTACTGACGTGAACTACGGTGAAATTACGCGCCAGCTGATTGCATCGTTGCAGAAAAAATCTAATTTTGCTCTGCAACTGAACACCGAAGTTCGCGGCTTTAAGCGTAACGCGGATAATAGCTGGACCGTCACGGTTGCCGATCTGAAAAACAACGAAGCGGAACACGATATTAAGGCGAAGTTTGTCTTCATTGGTGCCGGTGGTGCAGCACTGAAACTGCTGCAGGAAACCGACATTCCGGAAGCGAAAGGCTATGCCGGATTCCCGGTTGGTGGGCAGTTCCTGGTTGCGGACAATCCGGACGTGGTAAATCGCCATCTGGCGAAAGTGTATGGTCAGGCATCAGTCGGCGCGCCGCCGATGTCCGTGCCGCACATCGATACCCGTATCCTCGATGGTAAACGCGTGGTGCTGTTTGGGCCGTTCGCGACCTTCTCCACCAAGTTCCTGAAAAATGGTTCATTGTGGGATCTGCTCAGTTCTACCACCACGTCGAACTTTATGCCGATGGTGAATGTTGGTCTGGATAACTTCGATCTGGTGAAATATCTGGTAAGCCAGGTGATGCTCAGCGACGACGATCGTTTTGCTGCTCTGCAGGAGTACTATCCAGAGGCGAAGAAAGAAGACTGGCGTTTGTGGCAAGCGGGTCAGCGCGTGCAGATCATCAAAAGCGATGCTGAGAAGGGCGGCGTTCTGCGTCTGGGAACCGAAGTGGTCAGCGATAAAGAGGGAACCATTGCTGCACTGCTGGGGGCTTCTCCGGGAGCGTCAACCGCGGCGCCGATCATGCTGCATCTGATGGAAAAAGTGTTTAAAGATAAAGTAGCCAGCCCTGAGTGGCAGGCGAAGCTGAAAACGATTATTCCGTCTTATGGCACGAAGCTGAACGGTAACGTTGAGGCTACGGAACAAGAGCTGCAGTACACCAGTGACGTTCTGGGGCTGAAATATGATAAGCCGCAGGTCGCTGATGAAGCGCCGAAACCACAGCTGAAACCTCAGGCACAACCGCAACCTGAGCAGAAAGCCGTGGCGGATATCGCGCTGTAAATAAAATGCCGGATGAGGCGCTACGCCGCCATCCGGCACATTCTCACTTATCGCACGACGGCGTCCTGAATCTTATCTTCTGCTTTCCAGATGCGGTATTTCACCTCCACGTTTTCCGGGGTGTAGACCACAATCGGCAACTTGCTGTTGTAACGCAGCATACCGTCATCACCCAGATACGCGGTGATGAATTTCTTCTCTTTCTTACCGTCCGGGCAAGCCATCATGGTTGAGACCGGAGACGTAACTTTGTCAAAGACATAGTAGTCATATCCCCAACCTTCCAGCGTTTTGCTGTCCAGGTCTCCGCCCAGGCGGTGTTGGTTGCAGTCAACTTCCAGCGTTTGTCCGATCAGCAGTTCTACTTTGAGAGTAGATTCATCTTTCTCAGGAGTAAGCTGAATAACCTGACGCTTCATTCCCTTGTCCGCTTTAGGATAAGGGGCGACTTTTTCCAGCGGCTGAGCGCTGGCATCGGTGGTTGTCGCCCACACAGAGGTGCTGGCGAAGGCGGCAAGGAGTACGGCAGGGACAATTGTCTTCATCTTATTGTTCACAGTATTTCCTTTCTTCTGTCTTATGAACGTATCAAGGGCAGGGTAGCATATTCATATCGTCCATTAATCTAAATTTACTTATATTTTAAGTGTATTAATTGAAGGTTTATAATTTATGTAGCTATAAACACCATGAATTATCTGAATAATGAGATTATTCTCTGTTTAATTTTTTCGTTATATAATTGATTATATAACTCATTGAAATGTGAACAAAAGCGCACTTTTTCCCGCCAACTCAACACTCTTTTGATCCGGCAACAGCATTTACCCCAATTGGGGTATGCACCTCAAACACATCCTGAAATATCTTACGGCTAAAAATAACTACTCATAAATAGTGCGTTTTTTATTGTCGTTCAACCCGCTCAGGGAGAGCGTCATTATGGAAGGACAATGTCATGGTTGATTTATCCCGTCGAGGCATGTTGACAGGCAGTTGGCGTAAAGCCAGCAATGGGATTCGTCCGCCGTGGAGCAAGGAAGACTCTCACTTTCTGGCTCATTGCCTCCGTTGTGACGCCTGCATCCAGGCGTGTGAAACCGACAT
Source organism: Citrobacter sp. C6_1 (assembly GCF_014596835.2). Classification (NCBI taxonomy): domain Bacteria; kingdom Pseudomonadati; phylum Pseudomonadota; class Gammaproteobacteria; order Enterobacterales; family Enterobacteriaceae; genus Citrobacter; species Citrobacter sp. C6_1. Next base: position 1,563,806 of record NZ_CP115031.1, read on the forward strand.
CCTGCAGCGAGGCCAGGGTGGTTACCCGAGCGTAAATTTCAAACATGGCGAGTGCAGCTTTTGCTATGCCTGCGCAGAAGCCTGTCCCGAATCACTTTTTCTTCCGCGCCACACCAGGGCATGGGATCTGAATTTTTCGATCGGTGACAACTGTCTCGCGCATCAGTCCGTTGAATGCCATCGCTGTCAGGATAGCTGTGAACCCATGGCCATTACCTTTCGTCCCACGCTGTCCGGTATTTATCAGCCACAGCTCGACAACCAGGCATGTAACGGATGCGGCGCGTGTGTCGCTATCTGTCCGGTATCAGCCATTAATGCGGAGTACAACCATGGACACTAACTGGCAGGTCTGCAGCCTGGTCGTTCAGGCCAAAAGTCAGTACATCAGCGATATCGCCACGCAGTTACGTCCGTTTCCGGGTTGCGAAGTTGCTCTCAGCGATGTGGAAAGCGGTCAGCTGATTGTGGTGGTAGAAGCTGAGCATAGTGAAACGCTAATGAAAACAATTGAGTCAGTGCGCAACGTTGCGGGCGTGCTGGCGGTGTCGCTGGTTTATCACCAGCAGGATGAGCAAGGTGAGGAAACACCATGAAACTCAGTCGTCGTAGCTTTATGAAAGCTAACGCCGTTGCGGCCGCTGCGGCGGCTGCCGGGTTAAGCGTGCCGGGCGTAGCCCGTGCGGTAGTCGGTCAGCAAGAAGCCATCAAATGGGATAAAGCCCCGTGCCGTTTTTGCGGTACCGGTTGTGGCGTATTGGTAGGCACTCAACAAGGGCGTGTTGTGGCATGTCAGGGTGACCCGGATGCGCCGGTTAACCGTGGGCTTAACTGCATCAAAGGTTACTTCCTGCCGAAAATCATGTACGGAAAAGACCGTTTAACGCAGCCGATGCTGCGCATGAAAGACGGCAAATATCACAAAGAAGGCGAATTCACCCCGATTAGCTGGGATCAGGCCTTTGATGTGATGGAAGAGAAATTTAAAGCCTCTCTGAAAGAGAAAGGGCCAGACGCTATTGGTATGTTTGGCTCCGGTCAGTGGACCATCTGGGAAGGCTACGCTGCCGCAAAACTGTTCAAAGCCGGTTTCCGCTCGAACAACATCGATCCGAACGCGCGTCACTGCATGGCGTCAGCCGTTGTGGGCTTTATGCGTACCTTTGGGATGGATGAGCCGATGGGCTGTTATGACGATATCGAGCATGCGGATGCTTTCGTCCTGTGGGGCGCAAATATGGCGGAAATGCACCCGATCCTGTGGTCGCGTATTACCAACCGTCGTCTGTCCGATCCTAACGTCAACGTCGCCGTTCTCTCTACCTTCCAGCATCGTAGCTTTGAGCTGGCGGATAACGGCATCGTCTTTACGCCGCAAAGCGACCTGGTGATCCTCAACTACATCGCAAACTATATCATTCAAAACAATGCGATAAACCAGGACTTCTTTAGCAAGCACGTTAATCTGCGTAAAGGGGCGACGGATATCGGCTACGGTCTGCGTCCTACCCATCCGCTGGAAAAAGCGGCGAAAAATCCAGGTTCCGATGCCTCTGAACCGATGAGCTTTGAGGACTACAAAGCCTTCGTTGCCGAGTATACACTGGACAAAACCGCCGAAATGACCGGCGTACCAAAAGATCAACTGGAACAGTTGGCGCAGCTGTATGCCGATCCGAAGAAAAAAGTCATCTCCTACTGGACGATGGGCTTTAACCAGCATACCCGTGGCGTATGGGCTAACAACCTGGTCTATAACCTGCACCTGCTGACCGGTAAAATTTCTCAACCAGGCTGCGGCCCATTCTCGCTGACGGGTCAGCCTTCCGCTTGTGGTACCGCGCGTGAAGTCGGGACCTTCTCTCACCGTCTGCCTGCGGACATGGTGGTGACGAACGAGAAACACCGCGATATCTGCGAAAAACACTGGAACATTCCGGCGGGGACAATTCCGGCGAAAATCGGTCTGCATGCTGTGGCGCAGGACCGCGCACTGAAAGATGGCAAGCTCAATGTCTACTGGGTGATGTGTAACAACAACATGCAGGCTGGGCCGAACATCAACGAAGAGCGTATGCCTGGCTGGCGCGATCCGCGCAACTTTATCATCGTTTCCGATCCGTACCCGACGGTCAGTGCTCTGGCGGCCGACCTGATCCTGCCAACAGCGATGTGGGTAGAGAAAGAAGGGGCTTACGGTAACGCCGAGCGCCGTACTCAGTTCTGGCGTCAGCAGATTAAAGCACCGGGTGAAGCGAAATCTGATCTGTGGCAGATGGTGCAGTTTGCCCGCCGATTCAAAACGGAAGAAGTGTGGCCGGAGGAACTGCTGGCGAAGAAACCCGAGCTGCGCGGTAAGACGTTGTATGACGTGCTGTTCGCCACGCCAGCGGTAACGAAATTCCCGGTCAGCGAACTGGCTGAAGATCAACTGAACGATGAATCTCGCGAACTCGGTTTCTACCTGCAAAAAGGTCTGTTCGAAGAGTATGCCTGGTTTGGTCGCGGACACGGACACGATCTTGCACCGTTTGATGATTACCACAAGGCGCGCGGGTTACGCTGGCCGGTGGTCGACGGTAAGGAGACTCAGTGGCGCTACAGCGAAGGCAACGATCCGTACGTGAAGGTTGGAGAAAGCTACAAGTTCTACGGCAAACCGGACGGCAAAGCGGTCATCTTCGCGCTGCCGTTTGAGCCTGCTGCTGAAGCGCCGGATAAAGAATATGACCTGTGGCTCTCCACCGGTCGCGTGCTGGAACACTGGCACACCGGCAGCATGACGCGCCGCGTGCCGGAACTGCACCGTGCGTTCCCGGAGGCGGTGCTGTTTATCCATCCGCTGGACGCGAAAGCGCGCGATCTGCGCCGTGGCGACAAGGTCAAAGTGGTATCCCGTCGTGGTGAAGTGATTTCGATTGTTGAAACACGCGGCCGCAACCGTCCGCCGCAGGGGCTGGTGTACATGCCGTTCTTCGACGCCGCACAGTTGGTGAACAACCTGACGCTGGATGCGACGGATCCGCTCTCTAAAGAGACGGATTTCAAGAAGTGCGCTGTGAAACTGGCGAAGGTGTAACGCGTTATGACCCGGTCAGCAAAACCCCAAAATGGCCGCCGCCGCTTCCTGCGCGATATGGTTCGCGCAGCAGGCGGGCTGGCCGTCGTTGGCGTGGCGCTGGGGTTGCAACAGCAAACCGCACGAGCAACCGGCGTGCGGCTGCGCCCGCCTGGGGCTCTGAGTGAGGACGCATTTGCCAGCGCCTGCGTGCGCTGTGGCCAGTGCGTCCAGGCTTGCCCATACGACACGCTGAAATTGGCAACGTTGGCCTCCGGGCTGGCGGCCGGAACACCCTATTTTGTCGCTCGCGACATCCCCTGCGAGATGTGTGAAGACATTCCGTGCGCCAAAGTCTGCCCCAGCGGCGCGTTGGACAGGGAGATTGAGTCTATTGACGATTCACGCATGGGACTGGCGGTACTGCTGGATCACGAAAACTGCCTCAACTATCAGGGGTTACGCTGCGACGTTTGCTATCGCGAGTGCCCGAAAATCGATGAGGCTATCACCCTGGAGCTGGACCGCAACATGCGTACCGGCAAGCACGCGAGGTTTATTCCGACCGTGCACAGCGATGCCTGTACCGGCTGTGGGAAATGCGAAAAAGTCTGCGTACTGGAGCAGCCTGCAATAAAAGTGCTGCCGCTGTCGCTGGCGAAAGGGGAGTTAGGACACCATTACCGCTTCGGTTGGCTGGAGGGGAACAATGGCAAATCGTAAACGTGATGCCGGGCGTGAAGCGCAGGCGAAAAAAGGGTGGTGGCGGAGCCATCGCTGGCTGGTGCTGCGTCGTCTGAGTCAGTTTTTGATCCTGGCGATGTTCCTCAGCGGTCCGTGGCTGGGCGTGTGGATCCTGCATGGTAATTACAGCAGTAGCCTGTTGCTGGATACCATTCCGTTAACCGATCCACTCATTACCCTGCAAAGCCTGGCCAGCGGGCACCTGCCAGCAACAGTCGCGTTAACAGGCGCCGCCATCATCACGGTGCTGTATGCCCTGGCAGGTAAGCGACTGTTTTGCAGTTGGGTTTGCCCAATGAACCCGGTTACCGATTTAGCCAGTTGGCTGCGCAGAAGGTTTGACCTGAATCAGTCCGCGACCCTGCCGCGCTATATACGGTACGTCCTGCTGGTGGTCATTCTGGTCGGTTCTGCGCTGACCGGTACGCTGCTGTGGGAGTGGATAAACCCGGTCTCTCTGCTGGGACGTAGTCTGGTAATGGGATTCGGTAGCGGAGCGTTGCTGATCCTCGCGCTGTTTTTATTTGATTTACTGGTTGTTGAGCATGGCTGGTGCGGGCATCTCTGCCCACTGGGTGCGCTGTATAGCATAGTGGGCAGTAAAGGTGCATTAACCGTCTCGGCAAAAGAACGTAACAGATGTAACCGCTGTATGGATTGTTTTCATGTTTGCCCGGAACCGCATGTGCTACGTGCGCCGGTGCTGGATGAGCAAAGTCCGGTGCAGGTAACCAGTCGCGATTGCATGGCCTGCGGTCGCTGTGTGGATGTCTGTTCTGAGGATGTTTTTACAATAACGATACACAAAATCATTTGAGATGCATCGCGGCGGCAAGCGAGAAATTCCCCAGGAGCATAGTAACTATGTGACTGGGGTTTCGGAGCGCAGCTAACAAAGAGGCAGCTTAAAGGATGAAGTGTAAATGCGATGGAGTTCGGGAGCGAAACAATGAAAAGCCATGACCTGATTAAAGCGCTGAGTCAATGGACCGCCGCGCTGGCCTTGCTAGTCAGTGGGGCCGTTTGGGCTGCAAACGGAGTGGATCTGAGCCAGTCACCGGAAGTCTCAGGGACACAGGAAGGGGCAATTCGCATGCCGAAAGAGCAGGAGCGTATGCCGCTGAATTATGTGAATCAGCCGCCGATGGTTCCGCACAGCGTTGAAGGGTATCAGGTGACGACTAACACTAACCGCTGCCTGCAATGCCACGGTGTGGAAAGCTATCGCACCACCGGTGCGCCGCGCATCAGCCCGACGCACTTTATGGACAGCAACGGCAAGGTACTGGCTGAAGTCGCGCCGCGTCGTTATTTCTGCCTGCAATGTCACGTTCCGCAGGCTGACGCTGCGCCGATTGTTGAAAATACCTTCACCCCCTCGAAAGGTTACGGGAAATAAGAGGTCATTATGGAAAATTCTAACCGTAAACCAGGCTGGATTAAGCGCGTCTGGCAATGGTGGCGTCGCCCCAGCCGTCTGGCGCTCGGCACGCTGTTGTTAATCGGCTTTGTGGGCGGCATTATTTTCTGGGGCGGTTTTAATACCGGTATGGAAAAGGCCAATACTGAAGAGTTCTGCATTAGCTGTCACGAAATGCGCAACACGGTATACCAGGAATACATGGAAACCGTACACTACAACAACCGCAGCGGTGTGCGCGCGACTTGCCCTGATTGCCACGTCCCTCATGAGTGGGGGCCGAAAATGATCCGCAAAATCAAGGCCAGCAAGGAGCTGTACGCGAAAGCACTGGGGTTGATAGATACACCGCAAAAATTTGAAGACCACCGTTTATCGATGGCGCAAAATGAATGGCGGCGTATGAAAGACAATAATTCGCAAGAGTGTCGGAACTGTCACAACTTCGAGTTTATGGATTTAACCGCCCAGAAAGGCGTAGCGGCTAAAATGCATGACCAGGCCGTGAAAGAAGGGCAAACCTGTATTGACTGTCATAAAGGGATAGCACACAAACTGCCAGATATGCGCGAAGTCAAACCGGGCTTTTAACAGGATGTAAATAATCAGGATGCTTGAGGCCAGAGAACTGCTCTGCGAGCGAGATGACAGAATTCTGTTTAGCGATCTGTCATTTCGCGTCAATGCAGGTGAATGGGTACAAATTACCGGGAGTAATGGCGCAGGGAAAACCACCCTGCTGCGGTTGCTTACCGGGCTGGCTCGTCCTGATGCCGGAGAGGTTTGCTGGCAAGGGAAATCGCTGCACCAGGTGCGGGACAGTTACCATCAGGAACTACTGTGGATCGGACATCAGCCGGGGATAAAAACCCGGCTTTCGGCGTTGGAGAATCTACGGTTTTTCCATCACGATGGCGATTGTCTGGCGGCGCTGGCGCAGGCAGGGCTTGCCGGATATGAAGATATTCCGGTTAACCAACTCTCCGCCGGACAACAGCGGCGCGTGGCACTGGCCCGCCTCTGGCTGACCCGCGCGCGACTGTGGATCCTCGATGAACCCTTTACGGCAATTGATGTGCACGGCGTTGAGCGACTGACTCAGCGCATGGCACAGCATGCAGAGCAGGGTGGTATTGTGATCCTTACCACGCACCAGCCTCTGGGTGTTGAGACCGATAAAGTGCGACGTATTGCGCTGACCAGCGAGAGGGCAACGCAATGATGTGGCAAATCTTCCGTTTAGAACTGCGGGTTGCGTTCCGTCATAGTGCAGAGATCGCCAATCCGTTATGGTTCTTCCTGATCGTCATAACACTGTTCCCGCTCAGCATTGGGCCGGAGCCGCAGCTGCTGGCGCGTATTGCACCGGGCATTATCTGGGTTGCCGCATTGCTGGCCTCATTACTGGCGCTGGAACGTTTATTCCGGGATGACTTGCAGGATGGCAGCCTCGAACAATTGATGCTGCTGCCATTGCCGCTACCGGCAGTGGTGTTGGCGAAGGTGATGGCGCACTGGGTTGTGACCGGTTTGCCGCTGCTGATCCTCTCGCCGCTGGTGGCATTGCTGCTGGGTATGGATATGTATGGTTGGCAAATTATGGCGCTGACGTTGCTGCTTGGAACGCCGACGCTGGGTTTTCTCGGCGCACCGGGCGTGGGGTTGACGGTGGGTTTAAAGCGCGGTGGTGTGCTGTTGAGCGTGCTGGTACTCCCGTTAACCATTCCATTGTTGATTTTTGCGACCGCCGCGATGGATGCAGCTTCCATGCACTTACCCGTTGAGGGGTACATGGCGATTCTGGGCGCGTTGCTGGTAGGTAGTGCCACGCTAAGCCCGTTTGCCACGGCTGCAGCGTTACGTATCAGCGTGCAATAGCGCAGATATGACTTGTAGGCCGGACAAGGCGAAGCCGCCCTCCGGTAAAACGGACATTTACTAATTTACTGAGTCTGGTGACTGAACTATGTGGAAAACACTTCATCAACTGGCGATGCCCCCACGTCTCTATCAGGTCTGTGGCTGGTTTATTCCATGGCTGGCGATTGCCAGCGCAGTGGTACTGGTAACAGGATGGGTTTGGGGATTTGGCTTCGCGCCAGCGGATTATCAGCAGGGGCAGAGCTATCGCATCATCTATCTGCATGTCCCGGCGGCAATCTGGTCGATGGGCATTTACGCATCAATGGCGGTTGCCGCATTTATCGGCCTGGTCTGGCAGATGAAAATGGCTAATCTGGCGCTGGCTGCGATGGCGCCCATTGGTGCAGTGTTCACCTTTATTGCGCTGGTGACGGGTTCCGCATGGGGCAAACCGATGTGGGGAACTTGGTGGGTCTGGGATGCCCGTCTCACCTCTGAACTGGTGCTGCTGTTTCTCTACGTTGGTGCCATTGCGCTGTGGCATGCCTTTGATGACCGCCGTCTGGCGGGGCGCGCTGCCGGCATTCTGGTGCTAATTGGCGTGGTCAACTTACCGATTATTCACTACTCGGTCGAGTGGTGGAACACGTTGCACCAGGGGTCGACCCGCATGCAGCAAAGTATTGATCCGGCAATGCGCGCGCCGCTGCGTCTGGCGATCGTCGGCTATCTGCTCCTGTTTGTCACGCTGGCGCTGATGCGCATGCGTAACCTGATTTTGATGATGGAAAAACGCCGCCCGTGGGTGAGCGAACTGATCTTAAAAAGAGGCCGCCAATGACCCCTGCATTTGCATCATGGAGTGATTTTTTCGCGATGGGCGGTTACGCCTTATATGTCTGGCTGGCTGTGGCCATGAGCGTAATTCCGTTGGTGGTGCTGGTGCTGCATTCTGCACTACAGCATCGCGCGATTTTGCGCGGGGTGGCGCAACAACGGGCGCGGGAAGCCCGCATGCGTGCAGCGCAAGTGCAACGGGAGGCGGCGTGAATATTCGACGTAAAAATCGGCTATGGGTAGCCTGTGCGGTGCTGGCGGGTCTGGCTTTGACCATCACGTTGGTGCTCTATGCGCTGCGTTCCAATATCGATTTGTTCTATACGCCGGGAGAAATACTCTACGGCAAGCGTGAAACTCAGCAGATGCCGGAAGTCGGTCAACGCCTGCGCGTTGGCGGAATGGTTATGCCGGGTAGTGTGAAGCGCGACCCGCAGTCGCTGAAAGTTAACTTCAGCATCTATGACGCCGAAGGCGTGGTGGATGTGACTTATGAAGGTATCCTGCCGGACCTGTTCCGTGAAGGGCAGGGCGTCGTTGTTCAGGGAGAGCTGGATCAGGGGAATCATGTGCAGGCCAAAGAGGTTCTGGCCAAACATGATGAAAATTACACCCCGCCGGAAGTCGAAAAAGCGATGCAGGAGAACCACCGTCGCCCGGAAAGTGTTTATAAGGATAAAACGTCATGATGCCTGAAATTGGCAATGGGCTGTTGTGTCTTGCGCTTGGCGTTGCATTACTGCTGTCGGTCTATCCGCTGTGGGGCGTAGCGCGTGGCGATGTCCGGATGATGGCCTCTGCGCGCCCCTTTGCCTGGGTGTTGTTTATCTGTGTGATGGGTGCGTTTCTGGTGCTGGTAAACGCATTTGTGGTCAATGACTTTACCGTGATCTATGTCGCCAGCAACTCCAATACCCAGCTTCCGGTCTGGTATCGCGTCGCCGCGACATGGGGCGCGCATGAAGGCTCATTGTTGCTGTGGGTGTTGCTGATGAGCGGCTGGACGTTCGCGGTGGCGCTGTTCAGCCAGCGGATGCCGCTGGATATCGTCGCCCGCGTACTGGCGGTGATGGGCATGGTCAGCGTTGGCTTCCTGCTGTTTATCCTGTTTACTTCCAATCCGTTTGCCCGCACGTTGCCAGATTTTCCTATTGAAGGCCGCGACCTGAATCCGCTGTTGCAGGATCCGGGGCTGATCTTCCATCCGCCGTTGCTGTACATGGGTTATGTCGGTTTCTCCGTGGCGTTTGCCTTTGCCATTTCCGCGTTGATGAGCGGCCGACTGGACAGCACCTTCGCCCGTTTTTCGCGTCCGTGGACGCTGGCGGCGTGGGTGTTTCTGACGCTGGGTATTGTGCTCGGTTCTGCCTGGGCATACTACGAACTGGGCTGGGGCGGTTGGTGGTTCTGGGATCCGGTAGAGAACGCATCGTTTATGCCGTGGCTGGTGGGGACTGCGCTGATGCACTCGCTGTCAGTGACCGAACAACGCGCCAGCTTTAAAGCCTGGACGTTACTGCTGTCAATCTGTGCCTTCTCGCTCTGTTTACTGGGGACGTTCCTGGTGCGTTCGGGGGTACTGGTTTCGGTGCACGCTTTCGCCTCTGACCCGTCACGCGGGATGTTCATTCTTGCCTTTATGGTACTGGTTATCGGTGGTTCCCTGCTGCTGTTTGCAGTGCGCGGTCACAAGGTTCGCTCGCGGGTGAATAACGCGCTGTGGTCGCGTGAATCGCTGTTGCTGGGTAATAACGTGCTGCTGATTGCTGCGATGCTGGTGGTGCTGTTGGGTACGCTGCTGCCATTGGTGCACAAACAGCTGGGACTGGGCAGTATTTCGATTGGCGAGCCGTTCTTCAACACTATGTTTACCTGGCTGATGGCGCCGTTTGCGCTATTGCTGGGGATTGGGCCACTGGTGCGCTGGGGACGTGACCGACCGCGTAAGCTGAAAACGCTACTGATTGTCGCGTTTGTTACCACGCTGGTACTGTCCGTGCTGCTACCGTGGCTGTTTGAGGATCGCGTTGCGGCGATGACCGTCGTGGGTATGGCGATGGCGTGCTGGATTTTTGTGCTGGCGATGTCCGAAGCGTTCCTGCGTATTTCGCGCGGCACGAAGTTGACGCCGAGCTACTGGGGCATGGTTTCAGGTCACGTAGGACTGGCTGTTACCATCGTCGGTATTGCCTTTAGCCAGAACTACAGCGTTGAACGTGATGTGCGCATGAAGGCGGGCGATAGCGTCAGCATCCATGATTATCAGTTCACTTTCCGCGAAGTAAAAGATATTACCGGACCTAACTACCGGGGGGGCGTGGCCGTGATTGGTGTTACCCGTGACGGCAAGCCGGAAGCAACGCTGCATGCGGAAAAACGCTTTTACAACAGCACCAGTTCAATGATGACCGAAGCGGCGATCGATGGCGGACTGACGCGTGACCTGTACGCGGCATTAGGTGAAGAGCTGGACAACGGCGCGTGGGCAGTGCGTCTGTACTATAAACCGTTTATTCGCTGGATTTGGGCCGGAGGGTTGCTGATGGCGCTGGGCGGGTTGTTCTGCCTGTTTGATCCACGCTATCGCCAGCGCATGCGTCCTCGCGCTGCGGTGCAAAAAAACGCGTCGGAGGCTGTATGAAGCGCAACGCACTGTTAATCCCGTTTATTATTTTTCTCATCATTGCGGCGGCGCTGCTGTGGCAGTTAGCGCGTAACGCGCAGGGGGACGACCCGACGAATCTGGAATCGGCGCTGATTGGCAAACCCGTTCCAACATTCCGCCTCGAATCGCTGGAAAATCCGGGCCAGCATTATCAGGCCGATGTGCTGACGCAGGGCAAACCGGTATTGCTGAACGTCTGGGCGACCTGGTGTCCGACCTGTCGCGCTGAGCACCAGTATCTGAACCAGCTGTCGGCACAAGGCGTGCGGGTCGTTGGGTTGAACTATAAAGACGATCGTCAGAAAGCCATTGTCTGGCTGAAAGAGCTGGGCAATCCATATGCGCTGAGCCTGTTTGACGGCGACGGGATGCTTGGTCTGGATCTTGGGGTGTACGGCGCGCCGGAAACGTTCCTGATCGACGGGAAAGGCATTATTCGCTACCGCCATGCTGGTGATTTAAACGCCAGGGTGTGGGCAAGCGAGATCAAACCGTTATGGGACAAGTACAGTAAGGAGGCTGCGCAATGAGATTTTTACTGGGCCTGCTGATGCTGGTTATCTCGGGATCCGCTCTGGCGACTATCGACGTGATGCAGTTTAAGGACGAAGCGCAGGAGCAGCAGTTCCGCCAGCTTACCGAACAACTGCGTTGTCCTAAATGTCAGAACAACAGCATTGCTGACTCTAACTCAATGATTGCCACCGATCTGCGTCAGAAGGTTTACGAACTGATGCAGGAAGGAAAAAGCCAGAAAGAAATTGTCGATTACATGGTGGCGCGCTACGGCAACTTCGTGACTTACGATCCGCCGTTGACGCCGCTGACCGTGCTGCTGTGGGTGATGCCCGTTGTGGCAATTGGTCTGGGGGGTTGGATTATTTTTGCCCGTTCACGCCGACGTGTCCGGGTGAAGCAGGAAGAATTTCCTGATGATATTACCCCCGACGGCAAACGCGGTGGATTAGGACTCTTTATACCCGGCGTTATCGTGGCGCTGGTGGTGGGTGCGGTGAGCTATTACCAAACCGGCAGTTATAAGCAGGTTAAGGTCTGGCAGCAGGCGACTGCACAGGCTCCGGCGTTGCTGGAGCGGGCGTTAGATCCAAAGGCTGAACCGCTGAATGAAGAGGATATGGCGCGTCTGGCGTTGGGATTACGCACTCGGCTGCAAACCGATGCCGGGAACGTTGAAGGCTGGATCATGCTTGGGCGCGTAGGCATGGTTCTCGGTAATGCCAGTACGGCGACTGAAGCGTATGCCAATGCCTACCGACTGGATCCGAAAAACAGCGATGCCGCGCTGGGCTACGCGGAAGCGCTGACCCGTTCTTCCGATCCAGATGATAACCGTCGGGGAGGGGAGCTGCTACGCCAGTTGGTGCGCGGCGAACATGCCAACGTGCGGATTCTCAGCATGTACGCGTTTAATGCTTTCGAACAGCAACGCTTCGGCGAGGCGGTTGCGGCGTGGGAGATGATGCTGAAATTATTGCCCGCCAATGATACCCGTCGGGCGGTAATTGAGCGCAGCATCAAACAGGCGATGGAGCAGCTAACGCCGCAGGAGAAGTAAGAGTGGAAGATGCCGGATGGCGACGCAAAGCGTCTTATCCGGCCTACTGATGCACGTGACTTGTAGGCCCGATAAGCGTAGCGCCATCGGGCAATATCTGATTACTGCATGCCGCGTGTTTGTAAAAACAGGATGGTGGCGGCAACGCGAGAGCGGACGTTAAGTTTTCGCAACAGGTTGCGGATATGCACTTTCACCGTTTGCTCGGAAATATTCAGTACGGATGCAATCTGTTTATTCGATAATCCCTGAGCCAGTTCATGTAACACGTCCAGCTCGCGTTCGGTGAGTACGCTGAACGGATCTTCCTCGGCGCCAAACAGTTCCCGTTCCCGCAGATAATCGCTGACGCGTTGGCTAAAGGCTTTACCTCCTTTTGCGCCAGCGCGAATGGCTTCCAGCAGGACTTCAGGATCGCTGTCTTTAAGTAAATAGCCATCCGCGCCGGCATCAATTAAGGCATACACATCGCTGGCGGCATCCGAAACGGTAAGAATAATAATTTGCGCTGTGACGCCATCCCGGCGCAGCGCATTCAGGGTGTCCAGTCCGCTCATGCCTTTCATATTGAGATCGAGCAGGATCACATCAATGTCCAGACGGTTTGCCAAATCGATAGCGCTCGCACCGTCGCCGGCTTCGGCAACTACGTCAAATGCGCTATCCAGCTGCAGTAATTGACTGATTCCTCGCCGCATGAGTGGGTGGTCATCAACAATCAGCACCCGAAAAGGCGTTGCTTCAGGCATACTATTCTCCTGAGTTTTTATTAGTATCATTATTGTTTTCAGCGCATCAATCGTCCAGATTCAATACGCTGATGAGAGGATAAATTTTACCCCAATTTGTGCATGGGTAAGTAGTAAAACCTGTGCTGAAGGCCGGGGTAATAATAGGGATTGCTAAATCTCAGGCATAAAAAAACCAACCGTAGAAGGTTGGTTTTTTTGGGGAATTTTGGTCGGCACGAGAGGATTTGAACCTCCGACCCCCGACACCCCATGACGGTGCGCTACCAGGCTGCGCTACGTGCCGACACTTATGGCTGCTAATACTACTGCTTTCCACCACGAATGCAAGAGGATGGACTGCTAACTGATTTATAATTAATCAGTTAGCGATAAATCGTTTCTCATCCGTCAGCACTTGCAGCAGCAAACTTAGCTGCGGTTTCTGATCTTTAATTTTCTCGCCGCGTAAATTATAGGTCTGGTAATTACCGTTGTTATTAAGCACCAGCGTCATCTCTGGTGTGGTAATGGCCATGGTGCTGCTGTCAGCTGCCGTGACCCAGTAATGGCGGCGTGTTGCATTAAACAAATCCTGACCCTGTGAGTACTCGCTTGCTGGGGTACTGACGTGGAGCAGGCGCTGCATCAGTGTTGTCATCAGGTCAGTATGATCGGTCAGACTATTAATACGCTGCGCAGGTGTTCCCGGCCAGTGAATAACCAGAGGCACCTGTAGATGGCCACGTGACCAGGCAAAGTTATTCTCTTCCTGCGTCAGCGGCACGCCCCGACCTGCGGTAATAATGACCACCGTATTGTTCAGCTTCCCGGAATCACGCAGTGCGCTGAGAATACGGTTGATGTTGGCATCCACATCTTGCGCCGCGCTGGCGTAGCGTTTGGCAAAATTCTTCTGGTTGCTGTCATCAAGGTTCGTCCCGTTAAAGGAGACCCACGAGAACCAGCGGTTATCTTCTTGCGCGTAGCGTCCCAGCCAGTTAATCCACTGGCTTGCGGTTTGTTCGTCAGATTGCGTTTGTACGCTTGGCATCGAGAAATCTGACAGTAGCGCCTGGCGATAAAGCGGGCTGGTAAAGCCATCCGAGGAGAATAGCCCTAACTGATAACCCTGCTGGTTCAGCGCGGAAATCAGCGCCGCAGGCGTTCGGGTCGATAAAATGCCATCCATGTAGCTTGGTGAGACGCCGTAGAACAGGCCGAAAATACCGTTATCCGTGGTGTTGCCGGAGCTCATGTGACGCGTAAAGGAGATGTTCTGCCCGGCAAATTCTGCCAGTGCAGGCATCTGCTGTTCAAAGCGCGAGTAGTTCAGACCGTCAACGGTGATCAGCAGGACGTTCTGGCCGGTGCCCATATCGCGATAGCGCAGTTCGCTAAGCGGGTACTGCACGGAAACTGCTTCCGGATTCCCCTGTTCGATCAGGCGACGCTGATACTCTTGCGCATCCAGCAGACCATGTTTTTCCAGGAACTTACGCGCCGTCATCGGATAGGAGAGCGGCAGGTTTGCGCGCTGCATGGTAACCGGGCGATAGAAATTGGCATCTGCCCAGATATACATCACGTGCGAGGCGATAAAGCAAATGAAGAAGAATGCGGCTAACGGTTTGGCAAAATGGCGGCGACGCGTCAGGCTGCGCAGTTTCTGCCAGCTCCAGGTCGCAAACAGCATTTCGATTAGCAGAATGATTGGCACGCTGATAAACATCAGTTGCCAGTCGCGGGCCGCTTCATTCTGGTCAGGGTTAATGACCAGCTCCCAGACGATGGGGTTGAGATGCAGGTGGAAGCGGGTGAACACTTCGCTGTCGATCAACAACAGCGTCATGCCTGCTGTCGCCAGAATCGCTGATAAGAATCGCATCAGCCTCTGGGACATGACGATAAACGTCAGAGGAAACAGGATTAGCAGATAGGTGGCAAACACCAGGAAGCTAAAATGCCCGACAACGCTCAGGTAAGAATAAACACGCCCTGCAAGCGTTGTCGGCCAGTCGGCGACAAACAGGTAACGGCTACCGAGTACCATGGCCAACAGAATGTTGAACAAGGCAAACCAGTGCCCCCAGCTAACCATCTGGGAGACTTTCTCACGGTAGCGCTGACGATGAGTTACCATAAACTGTTGTTCGTTTCCCCGGAGCAGGCTCTTAGTGCGCTTGGTCGTCGTTTACCGAAGACTGCAATGCGCGGGCAAAAGAGTTCGCAATCGCCTGGCGCTGGGCCGGTGCGATGCTTGTATTGATAAGGTTAGTCACCATATTTCCCAAAACCATCAGGGAAAGATCGGTTGGTGCCTTATGTTTTTCCAGTACGTTGAGCATCTCATTCAGTAATTGTTCAACGTGTTCGTCACTATAGCGGGAAATTTGTGGCATAAATCGAAATCAGTCTGTTCATGAAAGGGCAACATATTACCGTAGAGACAGTTTTTTTTCTGCTTTTTTATCTTCTATTGCGTCACTGCCCGGCAGGTGGTTGAATACCGCCCGGTCTAAAAGGAGAGTTTATCATGAGTCTGGATATCAACCAGATTGCCCTGCACCAGCTTATCAAACGTGACGAGCAGAATCTTGAGCTGGTCTTGCGCGATTCATTACTGGAACCGACAGCGACGGTTGTCGAGATGATGGCTGAGTTGCACCGGGTGTATAGCGCCAAGAATAAAGCCTATGGCCTGTTTAGCGAAGAGAGCGAGCTGGCGCAAACGCTGCGCTTACAGCGCCAGGGTGAAGAGGATTTTCTGGCTTTTAGTCGTGCTGCGACCGGGCGTTTGCGGGACGAGCTGGCGAAATATCCTTTTGCTGACGGCGGTATTGTCCTGTTCTGCCATTACCGTTATCTGGCGGTAGAGTATCTGCTGGTCGCCGTGCTGAACAATTTAAGCAGCATGCGCGTCAATGAAAATCTGGATATCAACCCGACGCACTATCTGGATATCAATCATGCGGATATCGTCGCGCGTATTGATTTAACCGAGTGGGAAACCAACCCGGAGTCCACGCGCTATTTGACGTTCCTGAAAGGGCGGGTCGGGCGTAAAGTTGCCGATTTCTTTATGGATTTCCTCGGCGCCAGCGAAGGTCTGAATGCCAAAGCGCAAAACCGTGGCCTGCTGCAGGCGGTCGATGACTTTACTGCCGAGGCGCAGCTCGATAAAGCTGAACGCCAGAACGTGCGTCAGCAGGTGTACAGCTACTGCAATGAACAGCTACAAGCCGGTGAAGAGATCGAGCTGGAGTCGCTGTCCAAAGAGCTTTCCGGCGTCAGTGAAGTTAGCTTCAGCGAATTTACCGCTGATAAAGGTTACGAGCTGGAAGAGAGCTTCCCTGCGGATCGCAGTACGCTGCGTCAGTTAACCAAATTTGCCGGCAGCGGCGGTGGGTTAACCATCAACTTCGACGCCATGCTACTGGGTGAACGTATTTTCTGGGATCCGGCTACAGATACTTTGACCATCAAAGGTACGCCACCGAACCTGCGTGACCAGCTGCAGCGTCGCACGTCGGGCGGGAAATAAAACCGTTTGCCGGGTGAGAGCGTAAACGCCTTATCCGGTCGACGAGAACCATCAGTATCGATTACAAAATCCCATAAAAAAACCCCGCCTTGGCGGGGTTTTTCTTCAACTTGTTTGCGATTACGCGCGAACGAAGTCGATGTGAGACAGCTTCGGCTTGAACGGGTGACGCTGTACAGCCTGAGCTTTAACTTTAACTTCTTTACCGTCAACAACGATGGTCAGAACTTCGCTGTAGAATTCAGCTTTAGCTTGCATGTTCATAACTGCATCGTGATCCAGTTCGATAGCAACCGGGGCTTCTGCGCCACCGTAGATGATTGCCGGGAACTTGTTAGCGGCACGCAGGCGGCGGCTCGCACCCTTACCCTGCTCTTTACGTACTTCAGCGTTGATAGTAAACATTTAAATCTCTCTTTAATAATTCCTGCTACAGGCGACCCAGCAACAGGTAAGTGATCTGCTTTGCGTATGCAAAAGCGGGCGAGATTCTATACTCAAACGGCTGGTACATCAATCAAAAGTACGATTAACCGCGTAATTCATGTGCCCGCCGGAAACGACCTTCGTAATCAAAGACCTTTTCACGCACCTGCCAGTACTGACCTTTCATGCGCGCCACCACGAAATCAGGATGACGTAACAGTGCCTGCTGGGCGAGGATATCAGCGGCGGTTATCCAGCGTAAGGGAATGCCAGGCGTTCGGGTGTGCGGGCGAATAAACAGTTGCTCGAAGGCTGTACGCTGCGCGGGAGTATGCAGGCGAAAGCGTTCGCTGACGTCGGCGCCATCTTCATCGTAATAGGTAATTTTTAGCCATTCGCCTTTTTCATCCTGACCATTTTGTAGCGCCATCCCGCTGCAGCGCAGAACCAGCGCATCTTTAAGCCTGAGCGCGGCTTTCAGCATGTCATCCGGGTCAACCAGTACTGTGTCGCACTCGCGGCAGCGGCGGGCGGCGATGTCATTTTCCGCGTTGCACTGCGGGCAGTTTTTAAAACGGAAACGAAAATCGCACTGTTCGCGATGGCCGTCATCATCTTCAAACCATCCCTGACAGCGGCGGCCAAAGTGCTCAATCAGCGTGCCGTCGGCCGTTGTTTTGCCCCAGAAGGTGTTGGCAAAGCCGCAGGCAGGACAGAACACCTGTACCGGAACGTTGTCACTTTTTCCTTTCGGCGCACCCACTTCCGGGGCGTACAGATCGTGCGGGTTGCCAGCGTAATCGAGGATCAGACAGTCGGTTTTCCCCGGCGCCAGGCGCAACCCACGACCGACAATTTGTTGGTAAAGGCTAACTGACTCGGTCGGGCGCAGAATGGCGATAAGGTCGACGTGCGGGGCATCGAAGCCAGTGGTCAGGACCGACACATTCACCAGATAGCGAAAGCGCTGCGCTTTGAAGTCTTCGATTAATACATCACGTTCCGATCCCGGTGTCTCTCCGGTGATAAGCGCGGCATCATCAGCGGGCAGCAGGCCGACAATCTCTTTGGCGTGCTCAACGGTAGCGGCGAAAATCATTACCCCTTTGCGCGTCTGAGCAAACTCGACAATCTGACTGATGATATGCGGTGTTATGCGTTGTTGTTTTTTCAGCTCCTTATTAAGGTCGGCTTCACTGAACAGGCCATTACTCTGCGCCTGCAGGCGGCTGAAATCATATTGTACGACCGGCATATCGAGGCGTTCCGGCGGCGTCAGATAACCGTGCTTAATCATGTAGCGCAGCGGCAATTCATAAATGCAATCGCGAAATAACGCTTTTTCATCGCCGCGTACCATTCCGTGATAATGGAAATGATAAATCCAGCCTTTGCCCAAACGAAAAGGCGTGGCGGTAAGCCCGAGCAGTCGTAAGTGGGGATTTACGTTGGTCAGGTGAGTGAGGATTTGCTGATACTGACTCTCTTCATCATCGCCAATGCGATGGCATTCATCGACGATAAGCAGGGAGAATTCTCCCTGAAAGGCATCCAGATTACGCGCCACCGACTGTACGCTGCCAAATACCACTTTCCCGTGGCTCTCTTTACGCTTCAGACCTGCCGCATAAATATCGGCTTCCAGCCCCAGAGCGCAGTACTTGGCATGATTTTGCGCGACCAGCTCTTTGACGTGCGCCAGCACCAATACGCGCCCACGTGCAACCCGCGCCAGTTCAGCAATCACCAGGCTTTTGCCTGCGCCTGTGGGGAGGACGATAACTGCCGGAGTGCGGTGATGGCGAAAATGGTTGAGCGTGGCATCCACGGCTTCTTTTTGGTAAGGACGAAGAGTAAAAATCATGGGCTCACAATATGTAACAGTCTCGCGTATAGTATGCCACGAATCTTTTTCCCTTGAGGGAAGTTGTTAGCTCGTTATACTGAGCGGAAAACGGCTCCACTTTTCGGGCATAACGCCCGATTTCCGTATTGTTACAGGCAAAATCACACTCATGCGACTTGATAAATTTATCGCTCAGCAACTCGGCGTCAGCCGCGCTATTGCCGGGCGTGAGATCCGTGGTAACCGTGTTACCGTCGACGGCGAAATCGTCAGAAATAGCGCTTTTAAGCTGCTGCCAGAACATGACGTTGAATATGACGGCAATTCTCTGGTTCAACAGACTGGCCCACGCTATTTTATGCTGAATAAGCCTCAGGGCTATGTTTGCTCCACGGATGACCCGGATCACCCGACGGTGCTCTATTTTCTTGATGAGCCTGTCGCGCACAAACTGCATGCGGCAGGGCGTCTGGATATCGACACCACCGGACTGGTGCTGATGACCGATGACGGACAGTGGTCGCATCGGATCACTTCGCCACGCCACCATTGTGAGAAAACCTATCTGGTGACGCTGGAATCGCCGGTGGCAGATGATACCGCTGAACAGTTTGCCCATGGTGTACAGTTGCATAATGAGAAAGACCTGACCAAACCGGCCGTGCTGGAAGTCATTACGCCAACTCAGGTGCGCTTGACCATCAGCGAAGGGCGCTATCATCAGGTTAAACGTATGTTTGCCGCCGTGGGTAACCACGTTGTGGAACTGCACCGCGAACGGATTGGTGACATCAGGCTTGATGATGATCTGGCACCGGGTGAATACCGTCTTTTGACCGAAGAAGAAATCGCCAGCGTTAACTTAACCCCGCGTTAATTTCAGGAGCTAAATGTGACCACCCGGCAGAACTCGTCAATTGCCATTGTCTTTATCCTTGGCTTGTTAGCCATGTTGATGCCGTTGTCGATTGATATGTATCTTCCGGCGCTGCCAGTTATCTCTGAACAGTTTGGTGTGCCAGCAGGTAGCGCGCAAATGACCCTCAGTACCTATATTCTGGGGTTCGCGGTGGGGCAGTTGATCTATGGTCCGATGGCCGACAGCATCGGGCGTAAACCGGTGATACTGGGCGGGACGCTGGTGTTTGCGGCGGCGGCAGTGGCCTGCGCGCTGGCGCAAACCATCGATCAACTGATCGTGATGCGTTTCTTCCACGGCCTGGCGGCCGCGGCGGCGAGCGTGGTTATCAACGCCCTGATGCGTGATATCTATCCGAAAGAAGAGTTTTCGCGCATGATGTCATTCGTCATGCTGGTGACGACAATTGCGCCATTAATGGCGCCGATTATCGGTGGCTGGGTGTTGGTGTGGCTGAGCTGGCACTACATCTTTTGGATCCTCGCCGTGGCGGCTATTCTGGCGTCGGTGATGATCCTTACGCTGATCAAAGAGACCTTGCCCGTTGAGCGTCGTCAGCCGTTTCGCTT
Organism: Citrobacter sp. C6_1; assembly: GCF_014596835.2. Classification (NCBI taxonomy): domain Bacteria; kingdom Pseudomonadati; phylum Pseudomonadota; class Gammaproteobacteria; order Enterobacterales; family Enterobacteriaceae; genus Citrobacter; species Citrobacter sp. C6_1. Next base: position 1,584,001 of record NZ_CP115031.1, read on the forward strand.
GCGTACTACTCTGGGCAACTTTGCCTCGCTGTTTCGCCACAAGCGCGTCCTGAGTTACATGCTGGCCAGTGGGTTCAGCTTTGCCGGGATGTTCTCATTCCTGAGCGCCGGACCTTTTGTCTACATTGAGATCAACCACGTTTCACCGCAGAATTTCGGCTATTACTTCGCGCTGAATATTGTGTTCCTGTTCGTGATGACCATCATCAACAGCCGCTTTGTTCGGCGGGTTGGTGCACTAAATATGTTCCGTACTGGCCTGTGGATCCAGTTTGTGATGGCGGGCTGGATGGTATTCAGCGCGCTATTCGGGATTGGATTCTGGGCACTGGTTGTCGGTGTTGCGGCGTTTGTAGGCTGTGTGTCGATGGTGTCATCAAATGCGATGGCGGTCATTCTGGATGAGTTTCCACACATGGCCGGGACGGCCTCATCGTTGGCGGGGACGTTTCGTTTTGGCATCGGCGCGATTGTTGGGGCGCTGTTATCTCTGGCAACCTTTAACTCAGCCTGGCCAATGATTTGGTCGATTGCATTTTGCGCCACCAGCTCAATTCTCTTCTATCTCTACGCCAGTCGCGCCAAAAAACGGTGATCTATTACACAACCTGGGGGGCATAAGGCCTCCGGAGTTGATGTATATCAACCGCAAATCTATCATTTTCCCCGCTTATGTTTATTTTATGTAAAATCAATTTATGTAAAAAGTCACATCATTGTAGTTAAAAAGGTTGAGTTAGATCGCAGAAACGAGTACATATAGCGCGGAAACATGCCTGAACCGTTGAATAAATTTAAATAGTGGATTCGGAAAGCGGCATAAAGACTGGGTGTAAACGTTTACCAACTGTCTAAAGACGTATTGTCAATGATGTGTTAATATTGATGTAAAATAATTGTGAAGTGATTGTGCTTCCAGGGAAAGAAAGTGATGACATTACAACTCTCAATCGTTCATCGTCTGCCGCAGTGCTATCGTTGGTCGGTGGGTTTCGCAGGTTCAAAGGTTGAACCGATTCCGCACAACGGTCAGAGCAATGAGAACAGCCTGGTGGCCCTCAAATTGCTTAGCCCTGATGGTGACAGTGCGTGGTCAGTCATGCATAAACTCAGCCAGGCACTTAGCGATATTGAAGTTCCTTGTTCCGTACTGGAATGTGAAGGGGAACCGTGCCTGTTTGTGAATCGCCAGGATGAGTTTGCCGCGACCTGCAGGCTGAAAAATTTCGGCGTGGCCATCGCAGAACCGTTTTCAAACAACAATCCGTTTTGAGCGTCAGCTTAGCGCGAGCAACTGACGCGTATAGGCCCGTTGTGGCGCGTTAAATACGTGCTCGCATTGCCCCTGTTCCACGACTTCTCCCTGCCGCAACACAATTACCTGATGGCATAGCGCACGTACAACGTGTAAATCATGGCTGATAAAAATATAAGCCAGGCGATGCTTTTCCTGTAAGGACTTTAACAGCGTGAGGATTTGCGCCTGTACGGTTCTGTCGAGCGAGGATGTCGGCTCATCCAGAATGATCAGCGAGGGTTTCAGAATCAATGCCCTGGCAATGGCTATGCGCTGGCGTTGACCACCGGAAAACTCTGCAGGATAACGATGGCGGGTTTCGCTATCGAGTCCGACTTCAGCCATCACTGCTTTTACCTGCGCTTCACGCTGTTCAGCGGAAAGCGTTGGCTGGTGAACGCGCAATCCCTCTTCAATAATTTGTAATACGCTCAAACGCGGATTCAGTGAAGAGTTGGGATCCTGAAAGACCACCTGAATGCGGTGGCGTATTGGCAACAGTTGGCGACGATTTAAGGTATGCAGCGCCAGACCATCGAACACAATACTGCCTTGTGATGTGATTAATCGCAGCAACGCCAGACCGGTGGTACTTTTCCCGGATCCTGATTCGCCCACCAGTCCCAGAGTTTCACCGGGTCTGAGGGTAAAACTGACGTTGTTAACCACCACGTTATGATCCACCACGCGCTTGAGGATACCTTTGCGTACAGGAAAGGCGACCCTGAGCCCATTCACTTCCAGTAATGGCGGCTGTCCGGCGGGTAAAGGGACTGGATCGCCGGAGGGTTCGCTATTTAACAGTTTCTGTGTGTAGGAATGGGTTGGCGCGGCAAGCAGTGGCTCGGCACGGTTTTGTTCAACGCATTGACCGTTCTGCATGACGGCAATGGAATCGGCCAGCTTTCTCACGATGCTGAGATTATGAGTGATAAACAGCAATCCCATGTTCAGCTCACGCTGCAACTCCCGCAGCAGTTGCAAAATTTGCGCCTGCACAGAGACATCCAGCGCGGTTGTGGGTTCGTCGGCAATTAGCAGCTCCGGGCGGGTTAACAGCGCCATAGCAATCATTACGCGCTGGCGCTCACCGCCGGAAAGCTGGTGCGGATAATCTGTAAGGCGTTTCGCTGCATGGCGAATGCCTACACGATCCAGACAGGTCAGAATTTCTGCCCGTGCGGCTTCCCGACGCATTCCCCTATGCAAAGACAGGACTTCATAGAGCTGTTTTTCAAGGTTATGCAATGGGTTCAACGACACCATTGGTTCCTGGAAAATCATGGCGATTTTATTTCCCCGTACACCGCGAAGCGTCTGCTCGTTAGCGTGAAGTAATGATGCACCGTGAAAGCGGATATCACCGGAGAGGTACACCGCGGGCGGCGTGGGTAACAGACGCAACACCGAAAGCGCGGTGACGCTTTTACCTGAACCGGATTCACCCACCAGCGCCAGCGTTTGCCCGGCATCAACGCGCAAAGAGAGTGTATTGACTACAGTGCGTACGCTATCTTGTTGACGAAAACCGACTGATAAATTCTCAATAGCTAACAGAGGTTGTGTCATCTTAAATCGCCTTATTGGGATCAAATGCGTCGCGTACCGCTTCACCAATAAAGATCAGTAGCGATAATAGCAGGGCAACGGAGATGAACGCGGTGATGCCAAGCCACGGCGCCTGCAGGTTGTTTTTACCCTGTAACAGGAGTTCTCCCAGCGATGGCGAGCCAAGCGGTAAGCCAAACCCAAGAAAATCCAGCGAGGTAAGGGTCGTTATCGAGGCGCATAAAATAAACGGTAAAAAGGTCAGGGCGGCAACCATCGCATTCGGTAGCATATGGCGCAGAATAATACTGCGATCGCTAACCCCGAGCGCTTGCGCTGCGCGAATGTAATCAAAGTTTCGGGTGCGCAGAAATTCCGCGCGTACCACGCCAACCAGGCTCATCCAGCCAAACAGCACGGTGATAGCTAATAGCCACCAGAAGTTAGGTTGAACGACGCTGGATAGCAAAATAATCAGAAACAGCGTTGGCATACCGGACCACACTTCGATGAACCGTTGTCCCCACAGGTCTACCTTACCGCCATAATAGCCCTGTAGCGCGCCGGCCATCACCCCCATGACGCTGGAACACAGGGTCAGCATCAAGCCAAACAGAATTGAGATGCGGGTGCCGTAAAGGATACGCGCCAGCACGTCACCACCATTTGCGTCAGTACCCAGCCAGTTTTGCGCAGAGGGGGGAGAGGGGAAGGGCTTATCGGTGGCAAAGTTGATGCTGGTAGCGCCGAACCGGATGGGGGCCCATAGTATCCAACCCCGGCTCTCCAGACGGTGTTGCAGCCACGGATCCTGATAATCAGCCTTTGTTGCTAACGGGCCGCCGAAATCGCTCTCACTGTAGTTTTTAACCAGAGGGAAATACCAGCTGTCGTCATAGCGTACCAACAGCGGCTTATCATTAGCGATCAGCTCGGAACACATGCTCAGGCCAAACAACACCAAAAAAATCCATAATGACCAGTAGCCGCGGCGGTTATGACGAAAACGCGCCCAGCGGGCCTGATTGACGGGGCTTAATCGCGACATTAGCGTCCCTCAAAATCAATACGAGGATCGACCAACGTATAGCTGATATCACTGAGGATATTGAGCAACAGGCCGATCAGGGTGAAGATGTAGAGTGTGCCGAACATCACCGGGTAGTCGCGCGATACGGTAGATTCATACCCCAGTAATCCCAGACCATTAAGTGAAAACATCACTTCAATCAGCAGTGAACCGGTGAAAAACATACTGATAAATGTGGCGGGAAATCCTGCGATTACCAGCAACATGGCATTGCGGAACACATGCTTCCATAGAATATTTTTCTCACTAACGCCTTTGGCACGCGCAGTAACGACATATTGCTTACGTACCTCATCCAGAAATGAGTTTTTAGTCAGCATGGTCAGCGCGGCGAACCCACCCACCACGGTTGCCAGCACTGGCAGAGTAATGTGCCACAGATAATCGGTAATTTTTTGATACCATGGCAGGGCGTCAAAGTTAGCGGACACGAGCCCACGTAGCGGGAACAGGTCGTAATAGCTGCCCCCGGCAAAAAAAACGATCAGCAAAATGGCAAACAGAAAGGCCGGAATGGCATAGCCAATAATAATAAATGCGCTGCTCCAGACATCAAACCGGCTGCCATTGTGAACCGCTTTGCGGATCCCAAGCGGTATCGACACCAGATAGATGATAAGCGTACTCCACAGCCCCAGGGTAACGGACACCGGGAGGCTGTCTTTGATTAGCGTAAGAACAGAGGCGCTGCGGAACAGACTGTCGCCAAAATCAAAACGGATATAGTCCCAGAGCATCTTGAAATAGCGTTCATGAATGGGTTTATCGAATCCGTAGCGACGGGTAATTTCCGCAATAACCTCCGGGTCAAGGCCCCGACCGCCACGGTAGTTACTGTCGCTGATATTCCCAACGCCGGTTTGCGCGTGGCTGGCGCGAACACCTTCGCTGCCCGCACCGGGCAACGCACCGCTTTGTCCGAACTCAATGGCGGCGACGGCCTGCTCAACAGGACCGCCAGGTGCTATCTGTACGATAAAAAAGTTGATAGTAATGATGGCCCAGAGCGTGGGGATCACCAGCAGCAGACGTCGAATCAGATAAGCACCCATTTATTCTCCCTGCCGTCTGGCTGCGGGCAGTTTCGCCGCTTTGTTGACGTCATACCACCAGTTGTCGATGCCAATGGTATAAATCGGGCGGATAGCCGGATGCGAAAACTTATCCCACCAGGCGATACGATCTTCTGCCATGTACCACATCGGCAACATGTAGTAGTTCCAGGTTAATACCCGGTCCAGTGCCCGCCCCAACGGGATCAGTTTGGCTTTATTCCCTTGTGCGGCAATGATCTGGCTAATCAGTTTATCAATGACCGGGCTTTGCACACCGGGCGCGTTATAGCTGGAGTCTATATATTCAGAGGCCCACAGAATTTGCAGGTCTGAGCTTGGCCACGGCATTGCGCGATAGAGCCTGGGCATCATGTCATAGTCACGGCTGCGCAAACGGTTAGTGATTTGCGAGTTATCGACCTGGCGGATATTCATCGTAATACCTAACCGTTGCAGGTTGTGCTGGAATGGCAATACCCACTGGCTGTTGCTGCCTGCCGGGAGTAATAACTCGAAGGTCAGCGGTTTACCGCTGGTGATATTTATCCGTTGTTGCCCTTTTAGTATCCATCCCGCCTGTTGGAGTAACGTATCGGCTTTCAACAGGTTTTCACGATCGTAGCCATCGCCTTCCGACATCGGTGGTTGATAGATTTGACTGAAGACTTCCGGTGGCAGCTCTTTTTTCAATGGCGCGAGGATCACCAGTTCATCCGCATCGGGATAACCTCTGGCTGCATACTCGGTGTTCTGGAAATAGCTGTTTGTCCGACTCCAGGCATTATAAAACAGGGCCTTATTCATCCATTCGAAATCGAAGGCCAGCGTAATCGCTTCCCGTACACGTCGGTCACTAAACATTGGACGTTGAATATTAAAGGCTAACCATCGAGTGTCCTGCGCGGACTCATTCTTTTGTTGGTCTTTGACAATGTAATGATTGGCGAAATTCTTACCGGTATAACGGGTTGCCCAATTTTTTGCATCGTTTTCAAGTCGCAGGTCGAACGCTCCAGCCTTAAATGCTTCAAAAGCGACGTTATCATCTAAATAGTAATCGTAGCGGAGGGTATCAAAGTTCCAGCGCCCGCGATTGACGGGCAGGTTTGCCGCCCAATAATCTTTAACGCGCGAATAAACAATGTACTGGCCCATTTTCCATTGACTGATGCGATAAGGGCCGCTGGCAAGTGGTGGAGATGACAAGGGGTCGCTGAGCTTGTGATCTTTCCAGTACTTTTCGGGCATAACGGGTAAGGAAAACAGGCTGAGCATATCCTCTTTACCCGGTTTGGCGAGTTCAATTCGCACTGTTAACGGGGCAATTGCCTTTACCGTTGTTCCTTTGTAGACCAGACGAAACTGCGGTACGCCTTCGGTCATAAATTTATGGAAGGTGAATTCGACATCGCGTGCGGTAATGGGTGAACCATCGTGAAAACGGGCCCGCGGATTAATCGCGATTTCTACCCACGAGTAATCATCGGCGTAACGCGCTCTGTCAGCGATGAGCGGGTAGTAGCTGCCGGGTTCGTCATCCGAGGTGGTAAACAGCGTATCGTAGAGCGTTTCGGTGCGTGCGCCAGGGTTGCCGCGCATCGAGTAGCGGTTGAAGTTGTCGAAGGTACCAAGGGCAGAGAGGGTGAGCTGCCCGCCTTTAGGGGCCGCGGGGTTAACATAATCAAAGTGATTAAAATTAAACGCGTACTTGGGGTCGCCCAACACGGCAAAGGCGTAGCTTTCTTTGATGGATTGGGCATGAACGTTAAACCCGATAAGGGCGATAAACAGAAGCAGTACGCGAGGAATCATATCACAGAGGTTTCCTTGTCCTGTCACAACCCGACAGGCTTCTTGCCTGAGAAATAGCGGTTGGGATGGCGAATGAAAATATATAAATCGCCTGGTGCGATCACCACGTTGGCTTATCGGATTGCGCCATCCAACGTACAAAATCATCAAGCACTAATGGGCGACTGATCCAGTATCCCTGGAAGAAATGAACCCCGCGATCGCGCAGCCATCGGGCTTGCTCAGGCGTTTCTACCCCTTCGGCAACCGTCAGCATATTAAGACGCTTAGACAGTGTCAACACCGCATCCAGTACCGGAGACGTTAGCGTTTCTGTCCCAATAGCGTTGATAAATCCTCGGTCGATTTTCAGATAGTCAACGGTAAAGCGTTCCAGATAAATGAGTGCGCTATGGCCGGTGCCGAAATCATCAATGGCAATTTCGAATCCGGCAGCGTGTAGCCATTCAAATAACTTTGATGCTTCATGCTGATTGAGCATATCGCGTTCGGTGATTTCGAGTACAACCTGGAAATGGTGTGGTGGCAGGGAGGCGTTCAGGCGCTGAATATCGTCTTTAAAGCTCTCACCATGCAGGTGCGTTGGGGCGATGTTGAGCCCGAGCTTTGCGCCTTGCGGTAACACTTTTTTTAATGCGGGGGCATCACGGGCCACCAGTTTGAACAGATGCTGCGTCAGCGGCACGATCATTTGCTGTGATTCAGCGTAGTGAATAAACGCATCTGGCGGGATCTCACCTGTTGTCGGGTGGCGCCAGCGTAACAATACTTCTACGCCTTTTACTTCCAGCGTCTGCATTTCAACGACCGGTTGGTAGACCACATAAAACTGATCGTGCTTGATAGCGTTGAGAATATCCTTTCCCGGGCGTAAACGAACGGCGTAGTTGTAGTACCACAAAAGCAACCCGGTCATGATCCCGGCCATACATCCCAACATGACGGCATACCAGACGTCAGTGTACGTCCACTCTTGCGCGTATAGCCGGATCTTCATCGGGATCCCTTTCAGCGTTGTCTGGCGCCAGGTGGTTTCCGGAAGCGCGGAAACGTCCATCAGTTGGGATGAAAATGTCGTGATAGCGGTATCACCAACAATAATTGCAAGACCGTCAAAATCATCTTCTCGGGCGGTATAGAGCAGGTAAGGCGCCAGATTGATATTCAGTGAGGAAAACACGCCACTATTCTTAAATGAAGGATTCCGCTGCCAAATCATGATCGCTGGATTGTCCGGCATCATCGGGGTACCGGACAGTAATTCCACATCGATATTTTGCTTGAGATCCAGCTTCGGAACCAGCGACAGAATAGGCGAGTCCATCGCGCCAGTTGCGGAGGAGCAGAAAGCAATACCATCTTTTACCAATAAAAAAGCGCGTACATTGAGGTTAAACGCTGCGCTGGCGGTCAGCCTGGCGGCAACTTGTTGGCAATTGTATGAGACCAGCGGCTGCAGGGAATCTGTTGTGCTTTTGAGGTCTGAGAGGTAACTGCTGATGTAAGAATCGATATCGGAAAGAAGCGTTTCGTACTTAACATCTCGTTTGTGCCAGGTGGCAACAAACTGCAGGGTGCTGACAAGTACCGCGACGACTACCCCCGTAAAAATACAGGTAAAAAGGACATTTCGACTGGAAGATGAGGGACGTCTGAACATAGTTCCTTATGTTTACCTGGGGTATTTGCTTATTATTAAACTGCTTGATCTGTAAAACTATAACCTGGATTGATTCGTATGGTGAGATTTTTCTTAAATATAGCGCAACGCAAAAAGCACTGCCGAAGCAGTGCTTTTGATAAGTCTCATCAGGATAGCCAAGGGATAGCTGCCAAACGAAATTAACTGCGGCTCAGGACCCGGCGAGCTTCGTTGTAACGTTTTTTCCAGTAAGGCTCGTTCATGCTGGAAATGATAACGCCACTGCTGGTCGAGGCATGTACAAACTGGTTATTGCCGATATAGATACCGACGTGACGGCCGGTGGAACCCGCACGGAACAGAACCAGATCGCCTGTGCGCAGATTAGTGCGCGAAACGGATTTGCCCGTTTCCTGTTGCTCGTAGGTTGAGCGCGGAAGCTCTAAACCAAATTGCTCGCGGAATGTACGCTGTACGAAGCTTGAGCAATCAATGCCTTTTTTAGTGCTGCCGCCAAGGCGGTAACGCACGCCTTTCCAGTCAGCGTATTGATCCATAATACGTGATTTAACATCGATATTACGTACCATACTTTCAAATTCATCCTGAGAGGCTTGCAGTGAAGAGTTATCTCCATTACCCACAGCATGCGTCTCAGAATGCATATTCTTCGCGGTGTTCGATGTGCTACATGCAGAAAGCAGAACCGCAACTGCTATCGCGGGTATCCCCCGCAAGATATATCTCAAAATCGGTTGAGATTTGACCATTTTGTTTGTTTTCCCTTGAAGTCCTTAACGATAAATATCGTTATAAAAAATGCCAAACGTGACGAGACTAATTACCAACGCATGATGAGACAATTCTTTAAGGTCAAATCTGTGGCAGAACGCACAAATTTATTCTTATAGTGAACAATTATCCTGCGAGGCAAAACGAGTCTGAGATTACCCGATCGCTCCGGTCATTGCGAGTGATTTTATGTGATTTCTTATAAGAAAAAGTGATACAGAAAGTGAATAAACTGCATTGGCTAAATTAAGAACAGATAGAGTGAAAAACACGCAATTCATTCATTTTAAACAGGAATAATATGACAGGAGAATGACAGTCAGAAGGATAATTTCCTGGCAGATATCATCAGGAAATCAGAAGCATTCCTGATGATGTTAATTACTTTGCGTTATTTGTTTAAAAATTGTTTATTTTTGCCGGGAAGATAATGAATAAACAGCGTAACCAGGCGGTCGCTTAATGGCGTCATTAACCACCAGGGCAAGCCAATCAATACGACGGTCATTGAACCTACCACGATATCTGTGAGCCAATGTGCGCCGATCATTACGCGTGGAAAGGCAAAAACCACAGTGATAATAAGGCCGATTATTCCTGCGACTTTTCCGAAATAACGTAGCATAAATGCGGAAAAAATAAGCAGCATCATACCGTGATCGCCAGGAAAACTGTCTCTGGACGCATCTTTTGTTGAAATATGCAGCAGCTCGCTGACGCGATTAATATTATCGAACGTGAGGGTGGGGCTGGCGCGCTTAACCGGAATAAGCGCCTGGCCCAGTTGGTTTAATATCACCGCTGTAAGCAGCATCACCAGCCCAATCGCCACAATACGACGACGACCTTCCTGCGTTTCTTTTAACCAAAAACTCAGCATTAATGCGCCCATCGCCAATAATGAACAGCCGTCAAATGCCCGGTTATTGGTGACCGCGACAATCCACAGGAACAGCGGGCTCTCAACCAGCTTATGATTGAAGAAGTGGAAGATGCCCGAATCAAGAGAAAACCAGAGCCCATGACCGTGTGGAAGGTACCAGGACAAAAACAGCGCCAGACCAGCAATATTAAGCAGGAGTATTAGTGGGTATCGGGTTTTCATCGTCGTCTACCATTGCCATAAAACGGAGGCAACCTTACGCGCCAGCGTCTAAACGAAGCCTCAACAATGCACTCTGTAATGCATTCCAGTCGGTCTCGGTATCGGAGATGAGTTCAATGCGGCTATCTGGAGGGGCGACGTTTTGGGTCTCAATATGCCAGTCCTCACCCTGACGATTGATACGCACCAGCCCCTCTTTAATACGCATCACTCCCTTCACGCGGCCGACAGGGGCGAGACGTGACCATTCCAGCAGGCCGATGGTATCGAACACCGTGTCAGCGTCAAAAATCCAGCCGCAGGCCTGATGCCCCTGACCGCTGTTCAGACTGCGACGCCAGCGTTGCTGCGCAGGCAGGCTTAGTGCTGCCAGCCCTTTTTTATCAGCATGCTGGTGAGTATGTGCCGCACTGGAGGGAAGCTCCGTCAGATTCAGTCGGGGCAAATCCAGTAAGTGTCCGTCGATCTGTCCATGATCGGCATAAACTAACTGGCGGTTACCGCCGTAGTGCTGCCACCAGGTTTGCAGAGCAGTTTCGCTTTCTGTCGTGGCACGATCGGATTTATTGGCAACGATAATATCGGCAGAGGCCAACTGATCGCGGAAATTCTCATTCGTGACGCTTTTTTCATTCAGCAACAGGCGCGGATCAAGGATACAGATCGTTGCGCGCAAGTCGATCCACGGTTCGTAAACCGGCGCGGTGAGTAAATCCAGAATTTGTTTGGGATGCCCGAGACCGGTGGGCTCAATCAGCAGTCGATCCGGTTTTCCCTGACGTAACAGCGTATTGAGACCAACCTGCATGGGCAAACCATTAACGCAGCACATACAGCCGCCGGGGATCTCTTTGAGCATTGCGCCGCTGTCGGCGAGCAGCGCGCCGTCGATACCCACTTCGCCAAACTCATTGACCAGAACGGCCCACTTCTCTGCGGGATCTTTGTTGGCCAATAGATGAAGAATAGATGTGGTTTTGCCACTGCCAAGAAAACCCGTGATGAGATTGGTTTTAGTCACGTTTACTCCAGATTCATAAATTACCGTGATGGCTTTTAACAATCCTGGCGAAAAACGGGGGAAAAGAGAAGCGCAGAGAGGACGAAGACGAACTTCGTCCTGTTTAATGACAGAAATCGTTAACTTTTTAACGTCTCGATGACCGCCTGATGTGCACCGTATTGGGCGATACGTTGCCAGGCTCTTTCTACGGTATCGACGAAGCGTGGGTTCTGTGCGAGGTCAGTGGCAAAGATTTCGTGCAGTGAAAGCAGCGCGCTGACGCGTTCTGATTCCGTACTCTGTTCGACGATAGTGCGGATTTTGTCACTCATCGGGTCACGAATATCGATAATTTCACCTGAATCATCAATCCCGCTTACGTAGCGCATCCAGCCCGCAATGCCGAGCGCCAGCAGCGGCCACTCGCTTTGGCGTGCTAAATGAACGCGAATCCCGTCCAGCATACGTTGGGGTAATTTTTGGCTGCCATCCATCGCGATTTGCCAGGTTTTATGTTTCAGCGCCGGATTGGCAAAGCGTTCCAGCAGGCTGTCGGCATACTGGTCTAAATCAACGTTGGTGATGCGCAGCGTCGGGGCTTGTTCGCTGAGCATCAGGCGATGAGCCGCTTCGCGAAATGCGCTGTCCTGCATACAGTCGCTGATATGCTGGAATCCCGCCAGATAACCGAGGTAAGCGAGAAACGAATGGCTACCGTTCAGCATCCGCAGTTTCATTTGCTCCCACGGCAAAACGTCATCAACCATCTGTACACCGGCCATTTCCCATTGCGGACGGCCGCTGACAAAATGGTCTTCAATGACCCACTGAATAAACGGCTCGCAGCTGATTGCGCAAGGGTCTGCCACGCCTAATTCGCGGGCAATTTCATCCAGTGATTCTTCAGTCGCTGCCGGGACAATCCGGTCTACCATGGTTCCCGGGAAACTGACGTGCTCTCGAATCCAGTTAGCCAGTTCAGGTGAGCGTTTCTCCGCCATTCCCAGTACGGCGTTTTTTACCACATGACCGTTGTCCGGGATGTTATCACAGGAGAGGACGGTAAACGGTTGCAGCCCACGTTGACGTCGGCGGTGTAGTGCCTCAACAATAATACCCGGTGCAGAATGGGGTTCATGCGGTACTTGCAGATCGTGAATAATGCGCGGGTTAGCGATATCGAGTGACCCCGTGGCAGGATCAATACAGTAGCCTTTTTCCGTAATGGTTAACGAGACAATCGCGACCTGAGGCTCGCAAAATTTTTCGATAATAGCCGCCAGTGAATCCAGCTTTGCATTCAGGCACTCGTTGACGGCTCCGACGATAATCGGCTGGTTGCCGGCCGCACCTTTTTCCAGCACGGTAAATAAATGATCCTGTTCGCGTAGCTGGCTCATCAACCGGTCGCCGCTGAACAGGCTGATCTCACAAATTCCCCAGTCTCCGCCCTGCGAATTTAGCACCCGGTCGGTCAATAACGCCTGATGGGCACGATGAAATGCACCGAAACCAAAATGTACGATCCGCGTTTTTAGCTGTTGGCGATCGTACTGAGGCATCACGACATTTTCCGCAAGAGACGCTGAGGCAATAGTCTTCATTAAATACACCTGATTAACCATTAATTAACAATGGCAGTATAAAGTTATATGACAACAAATTGAATTGGTGTGCCTCATTTATCCGGGTAATGTGAGCTGGATCAATCAATGATGGGCGATGTGTTGATCGTATAGCGGATGCCTGTATGGTAGTCGTCATAAAAGTCGGTTAATTTGGTATAACAACTTGTGAGGTGAAGCAATGGAACAAACCTGGCGTTGGTACGGACCAAACGATCCAGTATCGCTTGATGATGTGCGGCAGGCTGGCGCAACGGGTGTTGTGACCGCCTTGCACCACATTCCAAACGGTGAAGTGTGGCCCGTAGAAGAAATTCAAAAGCGCCAGGCGATTCTGGCCGAAAAAGGGCTGACCTGGTCGGTGGTGGAAAGCATCCCCGTCCACGAAGATATCAAAACACAATCCGGCCAATATCAGACGTGGATTGCAAACTACCAGCAAAGTATTCGTAACCTGGCGACCTGCGGTATTGATACTGTGTGCTACAACTTCATGCCGATCCTCGACTGGACGCGTACCGACCTTGAATATCAGTTACCGGATGGATCCAAAGCACTGCGTTTTGACCAGATTGCGTTCGCGGCTTTTGAATTGCACATTCTGCAACGTCCGGGTGCAGAAGCCGATTACACCGCTGAAGAGCAGCGTCAGGCGTTGGATTACTTCAATGCAATGACCGCTGCCGACATTGAAAAGCTGACCCGCAACATTATCGCTGGCCTGCCTGGTGCCGAAGAGGGATATACGCTGGATCAGTTCCGCGCGCGTCTTGCTGAATATGACGGCATCAGCAAAGACGATCTGCGCAATAATATGGCGGTATTCCTGCGGGCGATTGTGCCTGTTGCTGAGGAAGTTGGCGTACGTCTGGCAGTGCATCCTGACGATCCGCCACGGCCAATCCTCGGTCTGCCACGTATCGTGTCGACCATTGAAGATATGCAATGGCTGAAAGAAACAGTTGATAGTATCAATAACGGTTTCACTATGTGTACCGGTTCGTACGGCGTGCGCGCCGATAACGATCTGGTAAAAATGATTGAGACCTTTGGCGATCGTATTCACTTCACACACTTGCGTTCAACCTGCCGTGAAGAAAACCCGAAAACCTTCCACGAAGGCGCACACTTGCAGGGCGATGTGGATATGGTATCGGTGGTGGCAGCCATTTTGAGTGAAGAGCAACGCCGTAAGAAAGTGGGTGATTTGCGTCCGATCCCAATGCGCCCGGATCATGGGCATCAGATGCTTGATGATCTGCACAAGAAAACGAATCCGGGCTACTCCGCGATTGGTCGCCTGAAAGGGCTGGCAGAAGTTCGCGGCGTGGAGCTGGCGCTGAAAAAAACGCAGTTCCGCGATCTGCTGTAATTCGCTCAACACCAGGCGATAAATTGCCGGATGGCGCTTGTCCCGTCCTCTGGCAATACTCAGGTGCGTTGTTATTGCTGTAATAACGCACACCTTTCCTGTTCCAGTACGTTTAATACCTTTCTGAGGTGCGGCACCTGCAGCCCGCCAAAACCAAAGAACATCACCGCATCGGAATTTTTTTGCCGCCAGGCTGTTTCTGAGCCGTTTTCAATTTCCTGTAATGTATCAAAGCGTACCCCTGCCCGCAGACAGCGCTGACGTAGTTTTGCGATGACGTCAGGCGACCAGTTAAGGCGCAATGAGAGATGTAACCCTGCCGTGGCACCATCGATCTTTCCTTCAGGGAACAGGGTTGATAAGCCATCACGCAGTAATGCGAGGCGTGCTGCGTAGTTGCAGGCTAGCTTGCCGAGATGGGTATAAAACACCTGGTTTTGCATTAACTCGGCTAAAAACTGCTGCAATAACCACTGGCTACCATTGTTGTTCAGCGCTTTCATATTTTGAATGGCGGGCAGCAGTTCATCAGGGCAAACGAGGTAACCGAGACGTGCCCCCGGTCCCAGCGTTTTTGAGAAGGTCCCCATGTAGATAACCCGGTTGTGGTAATCCATGGCTTTCAGTGCCGGAAGGGGATTCTCGCCATACGTAAATACGGCGTCGTAATCGTCTTCAATAATCCAGGCACCCACTCGCTGTGCCCACGTGAGTAATGACTTACGTCGTTCAAGTGACAGAACACTGCCCATGGGATACTGATGAGCGGGTGTCACATAACAAAGCTGGGTTTCAACTTCGGGTAAATTATCGGTGCACAGCCCGTGATTATCCACGGCAATAGACGTAATATCGGCACCATAATAATTAAACAGATGCCATGCGCCAGAATAACAAGGTGATTCGGCGACCACGTGACATTTTTTATTCTGGCTTAGTGCATGATGAATAATGAATATTTGACTGAGCAGTGATAATCCTTCCTGAATTCCATCAGTAATGATGATATTTTGTGCGCTGGTATTAATGCCACGGGATAAATTAAGGTATCTGACAATTTGCTCACGCAATGAAAATAATCCATTTGGTGAATGGTACCGGGTCAGTAACTGCTCTTTAAGTACGCTGGGGGCATTATTCCATTTACGCCAGCTTGACCAGGGAAACGCATTGGGGTCAGGGACGCCCACCCGGCAATAGCACTCACGCCCCATTTCAGCGTAAACATCGGTAGAAACACCGGCGGGCTTAGGCTTTATCGGTGGTGAGCCTTCCACAGATGGCACGTGTGCCGGGGGACTACGCATAGGTGCCGTAAATGTGACCTCATAGCCGATACCCTGCCTGCTCTTAATAAAACCGGCCGCCATCAGTTTTTCATACGCCATCACCACCGTGATTTTGGCCACGTTTAACGTCTGCGCCTGCTCGCGGATAGAGGGCAGTTTATCCCCGCAAAGCAAATCGCCTTGCTGAATTGCCTGAAAGTAGAATTGAAAGATCTGCAATTGTAGCGGGGTGCGACTTTCCCTGTTGAGAGACAGCGTCAGCATGAGGAATTTCCTTGTTTAAACAATAACGGCATATTACACGTTTCAACATATTGCTATTTTGACACGCCTCATAGAGTTAAGGCTGTTCCTATAATCTGAAATCGCTGTCTCTATTTTTGCTTTTTAATATCCCTTAGCGTGACGCTATTAAAAAAATGGAGGCAGGTATGTCGTGGATAAAAAAGAACGCGCTTTGGTGGGCGTTAGGTGGCGCAGTCGTAATGGCCATTGTTATTTGGGGAACATGGCAAGGAGTCCATTACACCAGCACTACGGAGTTTTGTTTATCGTGCCACTCGATGCGCACATCAGGAGATGAGTATAAAACCAGCGTGCATTTTCGTAATGCCTCTGGCGTGCGAGCGGAGTGTAAGGATTGCCACATTCCCCCGGGAGTCGTCCCGACGTTGATGCGTAAAACCGAAGCCCTTAACGATCTCTACCACACCTTTATCTCACCTTCTATTGATACCCCGGAAAAGTTCAATGCTAAACGGGCTGAGCTCGCCCAGAGAGAGTGGGCGCGGATGAGCGCCAACAACTCGGCAGCCTGTAAATCGTGTCACAGCTATGAAGCGATGGATCATGGAAAACAATCCGCCAATGCCGCGGCGCAAATGACGGCGGCAGCGGCGAAGGACAGCAACTGCATTGACTGTCACAAAGGGATCGCGCACCACAAACCGGACATGAGCAGTGGTTTTCGCGATCGCTACAAGCAGCTACAACAGCAGGCAGAAAAACTATCAACTGCGACGACGCTGTTTTCGTTAAGCGAAAAAACACTGACAGCCACGGCAGGGGCACCAGCAGGGAAAGCGCTGTTATTTCCGGCGACCCAGGTCAAGGTGCTGCAAAAAGAGGGGAGCAACGTCCAGTTGGAAGTAACAGGCTGGCGTGAAAGCAAGGGGCGTGGGCGGGTGCTCACCCAGTATATGGGCAAACGCATATTCTCCGCGGTTCTGGATGCTTCACTGCTGGAAAACGTCAAAGTCCTGCAAACCCAGACTGACCCAGGTTCGCATCAGGAATGGCAGCAGGTGAGCGTGACCGCATGGACCTCCGCGCAGGGACTCATCGATAGCATTACTCCGGTGTGGGAGTACTCAGATCAGATGCTGCAATCGACGTGTAGCGCCTGTCACAGCACGCCGCCGGCTACCCGATACACCGCCAATGGCTGGATTGCCGGACTGAAAGCGATGTCGACGTATTATCGACTCAATCCGGTGGAAGAACGTACTTTGTTGAAATACCTCCAGACCCACGCCAGCGATGTGTCTGAACCCAACAAATAATAAGGATAAGATATGGATATTCATGATTTTAATCCGTCCCGTCGTCGTTTTCTGACCGGAATGCTGGCGGTTGGCGCTGCCAGTGCGCTGGCGCCTAATCCACTGATATCAAAAGTATGGGCGGCGGGGGAAAACCCCGAACAATGGATCCAGTCCGGCTCACACTATGGTGCTTTTGAAGCCAAAGTGGTTAACGGCGAGTGGACGGAAACGCGCCCGTTCAAATATGACAAATACCCGTGCGATATGCTCAATGCGGTACGTGAAATCGTCTACAACCCTTCACGGGTTCGCTATCCGATGGTTCGACTGGACTGGTTGCGCAAGCGTGAGAAGTCGGATCGTAGCCAGCGGGGAGATAATCGTTTTGTGCGGGTTAGCTGGGATCAGGCGCTGGACCTGTTTTATGAAGAACTTGAGCGGGTGCAAAAAACCTACGGTTCATCCGGCGTCTTTACCGGGCTAGCGGATTGGCAAATGGTGGGCAAATACCACAAGGCTGGCGGTGCAATGGACAGAGGGCTCGGCCTGCATGGTAGCTATGTGACGACCGTAGGCGACTATTCAGCGGCTGCAGCGCAGGTGATTTTGCCGCATGTTATTGGCTCGCTTGAAGTCTATGAACAGCAAACCTCGCTGCCGTTAGTTATCGAGAACAGCAATACCATCGTACTGTGGGGCTGCGATCCGATCAAGAATCTACAGATCGAGTTTCTGGTTCCCGATCACGACGCGTTTGGCTACTGGCAGCAGATCAAAGAGGCCGTCGCCCAGGGCAAAATGCGCGTCATCAGCGTTGATCCGGTGCGGAGCAAATCGCAAAATTTTCTGGGGTGTGAACAGCTGGCGTTACGACCACAGACTGATGTTGCGTTACTGCTGGCGCTCGCACATACCCTGTATGAAGAAAAACTGTACGACACGGCATTCATTAACGACTACACCGTCGGCTTCGAGCAGTTTTTACCCTACCTGATGGGAGATACAGACAAGCAGCCGAAAAACGCCGAGTGGGCTGCTGAAATCTGTGGGCTGACCGCGGATCAGATCCGTGATTTTGCCCGGCTGCTGGTGAAAGGCCGGACGCAGTTTATGGGCGGTTGGTGCGTACAGCGTATGCACCACGGCGAACAGTATCCCTGGATGCTGGTGGTGCTGGCCAGTATGGTCGGTCAAATCGGGTTACCGGGCGGCGGTGTGGGGTTTGGCTGGCACTACAACGGCGGAGGGACGGTGACGTCAGCCGGGCCGGTACTTTCTGGTCTGGGGAGCATTAACAATCCGCCAGAGGCGAAGTATAAACCAGATTTTCGCGGCGTATCCGAGCATATTCCTACCTCACGTATTGTTGATTGCCTGCTGGAGCCGGGCAAAAAGATTGCGTTTAACGGTGAGACGTTAATCTACCCTGACATCAAAATGGCGATCTTCAGCGCGGCTAACCCGTTCCACGCCCAGCAGGATCGCAACCGCATGATCGAGGCGTGGAAGAAACTGGAGACCGTGGTGGTGTTAGATCACCAATGGACCGCATCCTGTCGTTTTGCCGATATCGTCCTGCCTGTTACCACACGCTTTGAACGCAACGATATTGAGCAGTTTGGCACCCATTCAAATAAGGGACTGATGGCGCTACATCAGGTCGTCAAACCGCAATATGAAGCGCGGCATGATTTCGACGTATTTGCCGGACTCTGTAAACGTTTTAACAAGGAGTCGGTATACCGGGAAAACCGCGATGAAATGCAGTGGGTACAAGCGCTCTATGACGAAGGGGTCAAAACGGGTGCCTCGCTCGGTGTTACGTTGCCAGACTTTGACACGTTCTGGAAAGGTGAAGGGTATGTTGAATATCCCGCGGGACAACCGTGGGTGCGTCATGGCGAATTTCGCGATCAGCCCGATCTTAATCCCCTGGGCACACCATCAGGTCTGATTGAAATTTACAGCAAAACGATTGCCGGTTTTCAGTATGACGATTGCCCCGGGCATCCGGTGTGGATGGAGCCGTTTGAACGTAGCCATCAGGGCAGGAAAGATAAATATCCACTACACCTGCAATCCTGTCACCCGGATAAACGCCTGCACTCCCAGTTGTGCTCAAGTGATGCGTTTCGCAGCACGTATGCGGTAGCGGGAAGAGAACCGCTTTACATCAGCGAGCAAGATGCTGCCGCGCGGGGGTTAAAAGCCGGGGATATTGCGCGGGTCTTTAACGCGCGCGGTCAGGTGCTGGCGGGAGTGGTGATTAGCCCTGATTTTACCCCTGGCGTGATCCGCATTCATGAAGGGGCATGGTATTCCCCACTGGAAGGTGGGAAAGTCGGGACGCTATGTACCTATGGCGATCCTAATGTTCTGAGCGCGGATATTGGTACGTCTCAACTGGCGCAAGGGCCTTCAGCGCATACCGTGCTGGTGGATGTCGAACGCTATCAGCAACATGTTCCACCGGTCACGGGATTTGGTGGGCCGGAGACAGTGAAAGAGGAGGGGGACAATGCTGCATAACCTTATTTTCCAGCAACGCGCCGCGGTCTACCAGTGGTTTTCACAATTGCTGTTTCGTGAGCTGGAGCAGAAACAACTCGCCCGTCTTGAAAGCGAGGATACCCGACAGTGGCTTGCGTCGCTGGCGGGTATCCCCGGGCTTTCGCTGGATGTCAAAAAACTGGAGCGTAGCCTGACGCAGGTTCTGCGTCGTGAAAGCCGACAACTGGAGCTGGCCGCAGATTTTGCAACGTTATTTCTGCTGGCGCCGCCTGGCGGTGTTTCTCCGTATGCGGGACATTATCCGCACACAACAGCGGCCGAAGAACGTCGACAAATGAATGTACTGTTGGTTGAACACGGGCTGGCTGCGCAGGAAAATGAGCCTTCCGATCATATCGCTATACAGCTGGCTTTGATGGCGAGAATGGTGGCCAAAGAGGAAACGCTATCTGCACAATATTACTTTTTGCATCATCACATTATGTGTTGGGCACCCTTGTTCCGTGATAGCTGCCTGCAGCGTGATGAGAAGGGATTTTATGCGCGGGCGGTTAGCGTAATTGTGGGTTTTATACGGGAAGATGAGCAGTATCTGGAATCACTGTTGATAGATGATTTTTATCTCAGTAGTCAACGCTGAAAATGACAAAGGGACAGCTCGTGCTGTCCCTGATCGTCAATGTGTGGCAGCGGTATTAGTCTGCGCGTCCCATATAGCGGCGTTCTTCGATATGAATGCGGATTTTCTCACCCGCACTCAGATACTCAGGAACCTGGATCACCAGACCGGTGCTCAGGGTTGCTGGTTTGTTACGCGCACTCGCTGAAGCACCTTTAATGCCCGGTGAGGTTTCAACGATTTCCAGGTCTACGGTCTGAGGCAGTTCAAGCGCCAGCAGTTGGCCGTCCCAGGTCAGTACCTGCATGTCCGGCATCCCGCCTTCCGGGATGAACAGCAGCTCTTCTTCAATCTGGTCTTTGGTGAAGGTATACGGGGTATAGTCTTCTTTATCCATAAAGACATATTCGTTGCCATCAACGTAGGAGAAATCAACCCCGCGGCGGCTCAGAGTGACGGTATCCACGATATCGTCGCCTTTGAAGCGCTCTTCAACTTTCAGACCGGTACGGACATCAGAAAAACGCATTTTGTACAGCGTAGCTGCACCACGTGCGGACGGTGATTGAATATCGATATCTTTTACAATCAGCAGCTTGCCGTTGTAGTTCAGTACCATACCTTTTTTAATTTCGTTCGCTCTTGGCATCGAAAAAATCCTGTAGTGAGGAGTGTCTAAAATATCGCGTCAAACTACTCGCGCCGGGGCATTCAGGCAAGCGGAATTCACACTTTTGCTGGTGCAAAAAAGGTGGTACTGTGCGCTTCCCGCACAATCCGATGGTTATGCTAAAGAGAATACTGTATGGAATGCCGTCCGGATTGTGGCGCATGTTGCACCGCACCTTCTATCTCCAGCCCGATCCCGGGCATGCCTGATGGCAAGCCCGCCAATACGCCGTGCGTTCAGTTAGATGAATCCCTGCGTTGCAAAATTTTTGCGTCTCCGTTGCGCCCAAAAGTGTGTGCCGGTTTGCAACCCAGTGCGGAAATGTGCGGTAAAACGACACACCAGGCTATGCTGTATCTTATTGAGCTGGAAGCGTTGACTGCGCCTTAAACGTCTTTGATGCGCACCAGGCACACAACCGTCGCGACGATCATTACCAGCGCAAACCAGAATACGGCGTGGTAATTCCAGATTTCTGCGGCAATACCCGCCAACGACCCGGCAATAATCCAGCCGACGCGAATGGTATTGGTGTACAACGTTGTGGCCGATCCCGCCTGTCCCGGCATTAAATCCTGAAAATAAAGCATGCCAATCCCGCCGAGGATGCCGATGTAAATCGCGTTCAGCAACTGTAAGCCGAGCAAAACCGCCGGTGAATGTGCCAACAGCATGCCTGCATAAAAAAAGAACCCGGCGATGGCGGCGATTCTCATCAACAGACGTTTGCCCAGACGTTTGGCAAAATATCCCGCAATCAGCATGGTTGGAATTTCCAGTCCTGCTGCGGTGCCCATCATGATACCGGCGAGTTTTTCAGGCAGATGCAGTTCGTTGATGATAAACAGCGGCATATTAATGATATAGAGGCTGTTGGTGCCCCACATTAATGTGCAGATAGCAAAAAGCAGCAGCGTATCACGACGATTACGGCGTGGAGCTTCAACCGCCCCTGTTGCGAGAGGTACGCTTTTGTTCATTGACGGTAAGAAAAACCAGACCATCACGCCGCAGACAATAAATGCCACCGCGGCGCTGAGATACATCACCGTAAAGCTGAACCCCATGGCCAGCGCGTAGGCCAATGGTGGGCCAATCACCCAGGCCAGTGAAACCTGAGCACGTAAAATCGAGCTGAACATGACGGCTTCCCGGCCCGTGCGATCGGCATGTTCACGAGCAAGCGCGAACATTTGCGGGTTGGCGGTGGAGCCAAAGCTACTGAGAAATACGCCGACAAACAGCAAAATAAAATAGTTACGGTTCCAGGCAAACAACACGCAGGCCAGCATACCCAGCACACAGCAAAAAACGATCAGGTTTTTACGATCGCCTTTTTTGTCAGAGCGTCCGGCCAGAAACTGGCTTACCAAAATGCCGATGACGGCGCTACCGGTAAAAAAGAAACCCACCATTCCCGGACGAGCATGGACCTCATTGGTCAGAAAAAGGCTGAGCGTGGGTGTCTGTAATGCCCCGGCGATACCCGTGAGAAAAGCGACAAGCAGGAACGCCGAAGACGTTAAATCAAACGCCTTGGGTGTGGCGGCTACGGGGGTGTTATGCATGTTTAGCTATCAGTGGAGTGAAGAGAGGCGGAGTTTACGCTGCTCGCCAGAAAATAAACAGGGCACTAAATCAAAATCGGTATGGAAAATCAAAATGTCATTTCAGTCTGAGAAGTCCACATGCTGACGATGCTGAAGTTGAGTAGCTGAACACGTTTTTGTGTCAGCTTGTTTCAAAGAAACGCCGAGAAAATGTGCGGTACATCTAAATTCAGCAAGTTAATTGTTAACTTTACTTGCGTGCTGAAGCAGAAAGATCCAGACTC
The DNA here is from genome assembly GCF_014596835.2 of Citrobacter sp. C6_1. Classification (NCBI taxonomy): domain Bacteria; kingdom Pseudomonadati; phylum Pseudomonadota; class Gammaproteobacteria; order Enterobacterales; family Enterobacteriaceae; genus Citrobacter; species Citrobacter sp. C6_1. Next base: position 1,606,809 of record NZ_CP115031.1, read on the forward strand.
CTTGAAACGTTTCAGCGTCATCTTGCCTTAACTAATGGAGTCGGGTGACGCCTTTTTTCTCATGTTAGCTGAATCGTTTCAATTCAGCAGGAGAGGAGAATCATGTTCCAGTTATCTGTTCAGGATATTCACCCGGGCGAACAGGCCGGGAACAAAGAAGAGGCTATTCGCCAGGTTGCCGCAGCCCTGGTGCAAGCGGGCAACGTTGCGGACGGCTATGTCAATGGCATGCTGGCGCGCGAACAACAAACATCGACGTTTCTCGGCAATGGTATTGCCATTCCTCACGGTACGACAGACACACGCGATCAGGTGCTGAAAACCGGGGTGCAGGTGTTTCAGTTTCCGCAGGGTGTGACGTGGGGCGAAGGTCAGGTTGCGTATGTGGCAATCGGCATTGCAGCCAGCTCAGATGAGCACCTTGGGTTGTTGCGTCAGCTGACCCATGTATTGAGTGATGACTCGGTTGCAGAACAGCTGAAATCTGCCACCACGGCAGAAGAATTACGTGCATTGCTGATGGGCGAAAAGCAGAGCGAACAGCTGAAGCTTGATAACGAAACGCTGTCATTGGACGTCGTCGCCACTTCGCTGGTGACGCTGCAGGCGCTGAACGCCGCGCGTCTGAAAGAAGCCGGTGCAGTAGATGCCACCTTTGTGGCCAGAGCGATTAACGAGCAACCAATGAATCTTGGTCAGGGCATCTGGCTGAATGATTGTGCTGAAGGCAATGTGCGCAGCGCCGTCGCGGTCAGTCGTGCGGCAAGCGCATTTGACGTTCAGGGCGAAGCCGCTGCGCTGCTGGTGACTGTCGCGATGAATGATGACCAGCCCGTTGCAGTGCTGAAGCGTCTTGGCGATCTGTTGCTGAGCAATAAAGCTGACCGTTTGCTGAAGGCAGATGCTGCAACGGTGTTGGCGCTGCTGACCAGCGATGATGCATTAACTGATGATGTACTGAGTGCCGAGTTTGTAGTGCGTAATGAGCATGGTTTACACGCCCGTCCGGGCACCATGCTGGTGAATACGATTAAACAATTTAATAGTGAAATAACCGTGACAAATCTTGATGGAACCGGAAAACCGGCAAATGGACGCAGTTTGATGAAAGTTGTGGCATTGGGCGTGAAAAAAGGACACCACCTGCGCTTTACCGCACAGGGTGAAGATGCTGAACAGGCGCTGAAAGCCATTGGCGATGCCATCGCGGCAGGTCTTGGGGAGGGCGCATAATGAGCAGACGTGTTGCAACTATCACCCTGAACCCGGCTTACGATCTGGTCGGTTTTTGCCCGGAAATTGAACGCGGTGAAGTCAATCTGGTGAAAACGACCGGTCTGCATGCGGCGGGAAAAGGGATTAACGTCGCAAAAGTGCTTAAAGACCTGGGGATTGACGTGACGGTTGGCGGCTTTCTGGGTAAGGACAACCAGGATGGTTTTCAGCAGTTGTTCAGTGAGCTGGGCATCGCTAACCGTTTTCAGGTGGTGCAGGGGCGTACCCGAATTAACGTCAAGCTGACTGAAAAAGATGGTGAAGTTTCTGACTTCAATTTTTCTGGTTTTGAAGTCACACCGGCTGACTGGGAACGCTTTGTGAATGACTCACTGAGCTGGCTGGGTCAGTTCGATATGGTGTGTGTCAGCGGCAGCTTGCCGACCGGCGTGAGCCCTGAAGCATTCACTGACTGGATGACGCGCCTGCGCAGTCAGTGCCCATGCATTATCTTTGATAGTAGTCGTGAAGCGCTGGTCGCTGGCCTGAAGGCAGCTCCGTGGCTGGTGAAACCAAACCGTCGTGAACTGGAAATCTGGGCTGGCCGTAAGCTGCCAGAAATGAAAGATGTTATTGATGCGGCACATGCTCTGCGTGAGCAAGGCATTGCGCACGTGGTGATTTCACTCGGTGCGGAAGGCGCGTTGTGGGTCAACGCTTCGGGTGAATGGATTGCTAAGCCACCGTCAGTTGAGGTGGTCAGCACTGTAGGTGCGGGGGATTCGATGGTTGGCGGTCTGATTTATGGCTTGCTGATGCGTGAATCCAGCGAACATACCCTGCGTCTGGCGACGGCAGTTGCCGCCCTGGCGGTAAGCCAAAGCAATGTGGGTATTACCGATCGTCCTCAGTTGGCCGCAATGATGGCGCGTGTCGACTTAAAACCGTTTAACTGACAGCAGGAGAGGCATAATGAAAACGCTGCTGATTATTGACGCTAATCTCGGCCAGGCTCGCGCCTATATGGCGAAAACCCTGCTTGGAGCGGCGGCACAGAAAGCGCATCTGGAGATCATCGACAATCCAAATGATGCAGAACTGGCGATTGTCCTGGGCGATACGCTACCTGTCGACAATTCGCTGAACGGCAAAAAGGTCTGGCTGGGTGACATCGGTCGTGCGGTTGCGCATCCCGAGCTTTTTCTCAGTGAAGCAAAAGGTCATGCGCAGCCATATAGTGCGCCGGTTGTGGCAACGCCAGCAGCAAGCAATGGTCCAAAACGTGTGGTGGCAGTGACAGCCTGTCCGACAGGCGTCGCACATACGTTTATGGCTGCTGAAGCTATTGAAACCGAAGCGAAAAAACGCGGCTGGTGGGTGAAAGTGGAAACCCGTGGCTCAGTAGGAGCAGGTAATGCCATTACGCCGGAAGAGGTTGCCGAGGCTGATCTGGTGATTGTGGCGGCTGATATTGAGGTTGATCTGGCGAAATTTGCTGGAAAACCGATGTATCGCACGTCTACGGGTCTGGCGCTGAAGAAAACGAAGCAGGAACTGGATAAAGCGCTGGATGAAGCGACCCCGTATCAGCCTGCCGGGAAGAATCAGACTGCTGCTACAGAAGGAAAAAAAGAGGGTGCGGGCGCGTATCGTCACCTGTTGACCGGTGTGTCTTACATGCTGCCGATGGTGGTGGCGGGTGGTCTGTGTATTGCGCTGTCATTCGCCTTTGGTATTGAAGCATTCAAAGAGCAGGGTACGCTGGCGGCAGCACTGATGCAGATTGGTGGGGGCTCAGCCTTTGCTCTGATGGTGCCCGTTCTGGCAGGTTATATCGCGTTTTCTATCGCTGACCGTCCTGGTCTGACGCCGGGTCTTATCGGCGGTATGCTGGCAGTGAGTACCGGTTCTGGCTTTATCGGTGGGATTATCGCCGGTTTCCTTGCCGGTTATGTGGCGAAGCTCATCAGCACGAAGCTGAAACTCCCACAGAGTATGGAAGCGCTGAAACCGATTCTGATTATTCCGCTCCTTTCGAGCCTGGTCGTTGGTCTGGCAATGATTTACCTGATTGGTAAACCGGTTGCGGGTATTCTGGAAGGCCTGACTCACTGGCTGCAAACCATGGGGACGGCGAATGCGGTTCTGCTTGGCGCTATTCTTGGCGGCATGATGTGTACCGACATGGGCGGTCCAGTGAACAAAGCGGCCTACGCTTTCGGGGTGGGTCTGCTGAGTACGCAAACTTATGCACCGATGGCAGCCATTATGGCGGCAGGTATGGTGCCACCGTTGGCGCTGGGTCTGGCAACGCTGGTTGCGCGTCGCAAGTTCGACAAAGCACAACAAGAAGGTGGCAAAGCGGCGCTGGTTCTGGGTTTATGCTTTATCACCGAAGGTGCAATTCCGTTCGCGGCACGCGATCCGATGCGTGTTCTGCCATGCTGTATCGTCGGTGGCGCGGTGACGGGAGCAATCTCAATGGCTGTGGGTGCGAAGTTGATGGCGCCACACGGCGGACTGTTTGTACTGTTGATCCCTGGCGCCATTACCCCTGTACTTGGTTACCTGCTGGCGATTGTTGCTGGCACGCTGGTAGCCGGTCTCTCCTATGCGGTGCTGAAGCGCCCGGAAGCAGATGTTGTGGCAAAAGCGGCATGATTTAATGCTGACATCGGGGGCAGAGATTTCTCTGCCCCTTTTTTTATCCATTAACCGCCGCCTGGAGATGTGAAAAACGGTTCAGGCAATCATTGGCGCGATGATAAAACCAAAGGCAACGCCAGCGATGATCCCACCAAGTCCTGGCAACATAAACGGATGGTTTAATACATACTTGCCCACGCGCGTTGTCCCGGTAGTGTCGAACTCCATTGCCGCCAGTGAAGTGGGGTATGTGGGTAGAACAAACACCCCCGTCACTGCCACATAGGACGCCAGAATGGCCCAGGTGGGTACACCAAGCGCGACGGCAAGCGGGATAATCAGCGGCGTGGTGGCTCCCTGCGAATAGAGCAGTGCGCAGGTCCCAAACAGCACCAGTGCCAACAGCATCGGATAAGCCCGTAGAATGTCACCCGCGATATCCTTTATCCCTGTTAAATGGGCGTCAATGAAGGTTGTGCCCAACGTAACAATCCCCAGAATCACCGCCAACGAACTCATCCCTGCCCGAAAAGTGGATGTCAGAACAATCGCATCTGTTGATGTTTTGCATAACACCACCATCAGGCAAGCGGCAGATAACATGCAGATAATAATAATATCCCGCGTATTCATCGGACTACCGACGTCGAATCCCGGACGTAGCTGAGGGCAGGCGGCAAGGATGACGATGACGACCGTTGCCAGCATAAACAAGGCAACGGAAAGCACAGCACCCGGCGTCGTACTACTCTGGCTTTCATATTTACGCACCAGACCTTTTTGCAGGCGTTGCAGATACACTTCATCATCCTGTAGCTCGCATCCCTGGCGTGAAGCTATTAATGCGGCCACCATTGCGGCAACGAATGAGGCGGGCAGGCATACCGCCATGACCTGGATAAAGCTGACGCCGTTTCCTTCCATGATGGTCAACATTGCGGCCATCGCAGCGCTGATCGGCGAGCCGGATATTGCCACCTGCGAGGCGACGACGGATCCTGCTAGCGTGCGTGAGGGGCGGATACCGGACTCTTTTGCTACCTCGGCAATGACCGGTAGGGTAGAAAAAACAATAAATCCGGTCCCCGCCATAATGGTCATCGCCCAGGTAATAATGGGCGCAATGATATTGATATATTTAGGGTTACGCCGCATAAAATTCCCGGCAACGCGTACCAGATAATCCATACCACCTGCGGCCTGTAGTGCTGAGGCAGCCACGACCACCGTCATAATAATGAGAATCACGTCAACGGGCGGCGAACCAATTTGCAACCCAAATCCCAGCGTTAAAATAGCCAGCCCCAGCCCGCCACATAAACCAATACCAATACCGCCGAGGCGGATACCAAAAAATATTGCGCCCAACACTACGATAATTTCCAGCCAAATCATAATGGCCTCCGCCTGAGAGTGATTCGTTATTAATATAGGTATTTGCTTGATGCGATAATTAACCTGAATTTCATTTTTGCTGCGCTAAAAGATGATTTTTACCAACGCGTTTCTCGTACCATTTAATACCGGCGCGAACCAACGAACCGGTTGAATCAATATATTTTTCGGGTGACATTTTGACTGCCTCAGCAAGAATGACGGGAACTTCAGTGCATCCCAACACGATGACCTGTGCACCGCGTGAGAAGAGTGCTTCTGCCTGTTCATTCATCAGCGTTTGCGCCCGCTTAACATCACCGGCTTTTAAGCAATAGATACTTTCCATCACCTTTTCCTGACCGGCCGGGTCAGGGCTGACACAGGTTAAACCAAGAGATTCTATGCCCTTTTGATAGAGACCCATGTACAACGTGGCGTTGGTGGCAAGTAAACCGATACGCGATTTTCCGCAGTTCCTGACCTCGCTGATGGTTGTTTCAACAATGCTGAGCAGCTCTGTGTGACAGCACTCTTTTAATTCTTTAAACCAAAAATGGGCGGTATTACAGGGGATCACAATACACTCCGCGCCAGCATCTTCGAGTTTATGCATATAATCGCGCATTGCCGGGAGTGGGGAATTTCCATGATGCATTAACGCGTCGGTTCGGTCAGGAATGTCAGGAATAGAGGATATAATTAATGGGATATGTTCCTGGTCACGTTGTACTGCGGTAAATGTGACGAATTTATTAAAGAGATCGACGGTTGCAGCTGGTCCCATACCACCCAGTACGCCAATTAAACCTTTCACGATATATACCTCGACTTACCGATAATTAATATTCAGATCTGGATTGTGTCTGCTGATCATGTTTAACAGCAGTGAGACGCGAGGAGAAATGCAATAATGTTGGGTTCAATGCAAAAACTGCATGATTGTGGTTTCTTCTACAATCCCGGTAGTCCTGTATTTAGCCAGAGACCCGACAATCCGGCGTGGGTAAGCGATCGTAACCAGTGGGCAGAGGATCCTGTTAATGTTTAAAACGAAGGCTTTATGCAAAAAACGAATCACCAGGTGTTGATGAGGATTATCATATGCGGAAATATTCAGGCATGATGCTACAGGTTAATTGGCATATTTAAACATCCGTGTGATACGCATGAAAAATATTGAGACAAAATGGTTATATGACTTTCTGACGCTGGAAGCGTGCCGTCATTTTTCCCAGGCGGCTGAGGAACGTAACATCTCCCAACCGGCATTTAGCCGGCGGATCAAAGCGCTCGAATCCGCCGTGGGGGTACAGCTTTTTGATCGCACGACGAGTCCACTGCAACTCACGGAGGAGGGCAAGCTATTCCATTCGCAAACCCGTAGTCTGCTGCAACAGCTGGAATGCAATCTGGATGAGCTAAGTGGGCACAACCTGCTTGGGGTACCCAATATCAAAATAGCGGCGGCACATTCTCTGTCGCTGACGATGTTGCCCAGATTAGTGCACTCAATGGCAGCCTGGGGTGAAGAATTTGTCTGGCACGTCGAAGCTATCGATGTTGTTCAGGCGGTGAATACTCTGCGCGAGGGGAAAAGTGATTTTATTATCTCTTTTCGGGATGAAGACTTAATGCAGTCGCCATTCTGCGGTTTGAAGGTTTTTGAGTCTGAGCTGTATCCCGTCTGTGCAGCTGACGCGCAGGGGGAGGCGTTATTTGATATCTATCAGCCGCAGGTGCCGATTCTGAACTATACCAGTACATCCTACATGGGAAGATTGGTAAACCGTCATCTGGCGGAAGTGGGCGGTATTTCTGCTCGTACGCTGTTTATGTCTTCGATGAGTGAGTTATTGAAAAATATGGCACTAGATGGGCATGGTATCGCCTGGCTGCCGGTGTGGACTATCGTAAACGAACTGCGTGACAAGCGTCTGGTTTGTCTGCAGACGCCGGAACTGATGGTGCCTATTCAGGCCTATATTTACCGGATGGATACCCGCCTGAATAAAACGGCTGAGCACTTCTGGCGGATTTTGTACAACCATATGCCAGAGGATCTGGTTTCGCTCAGTTAATACACGCCAGTCTGCCTGGCGCATCTGTAAAGTCTCCGGTTATTCGGAGGTTATTTTTTTAGTTTGCTCAATTTGTGTTCTTCCTCTCATTTTTTCTCTTCCTTGCAAACTGTATCTATAAAAAATTGTGACTCTGTTCATATCTATTTGCTTTAGATCTTGCTGATGGATTTACTTTACAAAAAACCTGGCTAACATGAACATATGTTTGATAGTGAACATGTGCTCTAATAATCTTTGCTGTGGTAAAGGTTATTTTTGACGAACTCATTAGTGGTAATTATATTGCCAGGGGACGTGCTATGCGTGAAAAGGAATACATAGTAACCATTGGCTCGGCCAATATGGATGTGGCCGGGTATTCGCATGCTTCTCTAAATTATGCGGACTCGAATCCGGGGAAAATAAAATTTACGCCAGGCGGCGTGGGACGCAATATCGCTCATAATTTGGCGCTGCTGGGGAAAGATTCATGGTTACTGACTGCCGTTGGTAACGATTTCTATGGACAATCACTGCTGGCGCAAACTAATCAATCTGGTGTTCATGTCGAAAAATGCCTGATTGTTGCTGGAGAAAATACATCAAGTTATTTGTCGCTGCTTGATAATACCGGTGAGATGCTGGTTGCCATTAATGATATGAGTATTACTGACCACATTTCAGCGGCTTTTTTGTCGCAACATCGTGATTTTATTCGTGCAGCAAAAGTCATTGTCGCTGACTGTAATATCAGTGAAGACGCGCTGACATGGGTGTTGGAAAACGCGGGTGAGGTACCGGTGTTTGTTGACCCGGTATCGGCATGGAAGTGCGTTAAAATTCGCGAGCAGCTCTGCAAAATCCACACCTTAAAGCCTAATCGACTTGAAGCTGAAACCCTGAGTGGGATTGCACTTTCCGGGCGAGAAGATGTTGGCAAAGTTGCCACGTGGTTTCATGAGCGCGGCCTAAACCGGCTGGTGCTCAGCATGGGCGGCGACGGCGTTTATTACAGTGATATCTCGGGGAGTAGCGGTTGGTCGCTGCCCATTAAAACTCACGTCATTAATGTCACGGGGGCTGGTGATGCCATGATGGCGGGACTGGCTTCCTGCTGGGTCGACGGTCTGCCCTTTATTGATTCGGTTCGATTTGCGCAGGGGTGCTCATCTATGGCACTGGCCTGTGAATATACCAATAACCCTGATTTGTCTGTTGCGAATGTTAGCTCAATAGTGGAGAACACAGAATGTCTGAATTAACTCTTTCCTCTGAATTATTACAAATATCTCCAGAAGTTCAGGAAGCATTAAACAGTAAAAAACCCATTGTTGCACTTGAGTCAACCATTATTTCCCATGGCATGCCATTTCCACAAAATGCGCAGACAGCGATTGAAGTAGAAGAAACTATTCGCAAACATGGTGCTGTGCCTGCGACTATTGCCATTATCGGCGGAATAATGAAAGTAGGTTTAAGTAAAGATGAAATTGAACTTTTAGGACGTGAAGGGCATAACGTGGCTAAAGTTAGCCGCCGAGATTTACCATTTGTGGTCGCGGCAGGGAAAAATGGGGCCACGACTGTTGCTTCTACCATGATTATTGCCGCGCTGGCGGGAATTAAAGTATTTGCGACCGGGGGAATTGGTGGCGTTCATCGTGGGGCTGAACATACGTTTGATATTTCCGCAGACCTGCAAGAACTGGCACATACCAATGTCACGGTTATTTGTGCCGGGGCGAAATCTATTCTGGATCTCGGTTTAACAACTGAATATTTAGAAACCTTTGGTGTGCCGTTAATTGGTTATCAAACCCAAGCGTTACCGGCATTTTTCTGCCGTACCAGTCCGTTTGAGGTCAGCATCCGTCTGGACAGCGCAAAAGAGATTGCCCGCGCGATGGCGGTGAAATGGCAAACCGGCCTGAACGGCGGCCTGGTTGTCGCAAATCCCATCCCTGAACAGTTTGCCATGGCAGAGGAAAAAATTAACGCGGCAATCGATCGGGCAGTGAAGGAAGCTGAAGAGCAGGGCGTTGTGGGCAAAGATAGCACGCCGTTCCTTCTGGCACGGGTTGCGGAACTGACCGGAGGCGACAGTCTGAAATCTAACATTCAGTTGGTGTTCAACAACGCCGTACTGGCTTGCGAGATTGCGAAGGAATACCAACGCCTCGCCTGACCAAATTTCCGGGCAGAAAGCGGTCGCCCGTGAATATCAAACCTACCAAAACCTGGCGTTAGCGCCGGGTTTCCTGGCATGAAGGGATTTCATTATGGATATAATGAGAAGTGTTGTGGGTATGGTGGTATTACTGGCCATCGCGTTTCTGCTGTCAGTAAATAAAAAACGGATTAGCCTGCGTACCGTTGGCGCAGCGTTGGTTTTGCAAATCGCCATTGGCGGTATCATGTTGTATTTCCCGCCGGGGAAATGGCTGGTTGAACAGGCCGCGCTCGGCGTCCACAAGGTGATGTCATATAGTGACGCGGGTAGCGCATTTATCTTTGGCTCCCTCGTTGGGCCAAAAATGGATGTGCTGTTTGACGGGGCCGGGTTTATCTTCGCCTTCCGGGTGCTCCCGGCCATCATTTTTGTGACCGCACTCATCAGTCTGCTCTACTACATTGGCGTGATGGGGTTGTTGATCCGCATCCTCGGCGGTATTTTCCAGAAAGCGTTGAACATCAGTAAGATCGAGTCATTTGTCGCAGTAACCACGATTTTCCTCGGGCAAAACGAGATCCCGGCAATCGTGAAACCGTTTATTGACCGCCTGAATCGCAATGAGCTGTTTACCGCTATTTGTAGCGGAATGGCCTCGATTGCTGGCTCCATGATGATTGGTTACGCCGGAATGGGCGTCCCGATCGACTATTTGCTGGCGGCATCGTTGATGGCAATTCCTGGCGGTATTTTGTTCGCGCGTATGCTGAGTCCGGCAACGGAAGAATCTCGCGTCACCTTTGAAAACCTGTCATTTACTGAAACGCCACCGAAAAGCATCATCGAAGCGGCGGCCAGTGGGGCGATGACCGGGCTGAAGATCGCCGCTGGTGTGGCGACAGTAGTCATGGCATTTGTCGCCATTATCGCGCTGATTAACGGCATTATTGGTGGCGTTGGCGGTTGGTTTGGCTTCGGTCACGCGACCCTGGAAGGCATTTTTGGCTACATTCTGGCTCCGCTGGCGTGGATTATGGGCGTGGACTGGAGCGATGCGACGCTGGCAGGTAGCCTGATCGGGCAGAAGCTGGCGATTAATGAGTTTGTCGCTTATCTCAATTTCTCTCCGTACCTGCAAACGGGTGGGACGTTGGATGTGAAGACTATTGCGATTATTTCGTTTGCGCTGTGTGGTTTTGCAAACTTTGGTTCGATTGGTGTTGTCGTCGGTGCGTTTTCAGCCATTGCGCCACAGCGTGCGCCGGAAATCGCACAGCTTGGGATGAGAGCACTGGCTGCGGCAACGCTGTCAAACCTGATGAGTGCTACAATAGCCGGTTTCTTTATCGGACTGGCATAAAATAAAGTGTGTAGGCCGGATAAGCGTAGCGCTATCCGGCAGACATTCAAGCTGTTTGCAGTAAATACAGTGCGTTATCAGCGGAGAGCGTTGGGTTGTTAATACTGACGCTGGCGCGTGATAATGCTGCACAGGCCATTGCAAACTGCGCGCTTTCGCGGAACTCACTGCCTTCCAGAAAGCTGTATAACAATCCCGCCATAAATGCGTCATCGGCGCCGAAACTGTCTATCACCGTATGCTTCGGCGATGTCAGTAAAAATTGCTCTCCGTCCTTTTCGCTGCAAAAAACGGATTCGTCTTCCAGACACACAAAGATGCGTTTTACTCCCTGCTGATGGAGGTCGTTGACGGCCTGCACGCGATCCGCATCCGACTGGACAGGCTTACCCCATAAAATGCCCAGCTCTTTCTGCGTGGGTTTTAGCGTATGAATACGTGTAAACCAGGTCTTCATTTTTGCCGCTTTGAACTCTGAAACGGTATCAATAAATACCGGAATGTCATCAGCAATAGTAAATACCCACTCGATGGCTTCAGCTGTCAGATTGCAATCCGCCAGCACGACGCCGGAATGGCGGATAAGATCCCGTGAACCGTTCAGCAACTGCGGCGTTAGCTGTTGCAGAATGTGGGTATCATTAATCGCCAGTACGGTCTCTTCCTGCTGATTCGCGATCGACAAATAGGTGGAGGTGTTATGTCCATGCAGACGAATGCAACTGGAAACGTTAACACCAGCCTGACGGGTCTGTTCCAGCAGCGTTTCGCCATAGAAATCGCTGCCAACAGCGGAGATTAAATGTACGTCGCGACCCAGCAGCGCCAGGTTGTGGGCGATGTTACGCCCTACACCGCCTGCTGAGCAATGAATGCTGCCAGGGTTCGAGGCGGCCTGAGGATAATGGATGTCTGCAACACCCCGGATATCCATGTTGATAGCTCCGACAACCACGCAATAATCCTGTTCGGTAAGGATATAACCTTTACCTTTGATCATGCCTTTACGCATTAAATCCATAATATGCGCAGCGACGCGTGAACGGCTGATCTGCAAAATATCGGCGATTTCATTCTGCTGAATCAACGGATTGCGGCGCAGGATCTTAAGGATCTGCTTTTCCCTGTCGTTCATGATTAGGCCACCGCTTTTTCTGTTTGCTGGGCTTTCAGCCAGGCAATCTCTTCTGCCCAGATATCTGGATTAATGGTTTCCAGCACCAGCGGAATGCCGTCAAAACGATTGTCCTGCATAATCCATCGGAATGCGTCGTGGCCAATATTGCCTTCACCTAAGCTGTGGTGACGGTCAACGCGGCTGCCAAACGTGCTCTTGGCGTCGTTCAGGTGCATACCGCGCAGATATTTGAAACCGACAATACGTTCAAATTCCGCAAACGTCTTTTCGCATTCCTCAACGGAACGCAAATCGTAACCGGCCGCGAAGGCGTGGCAGGTATCAATACAGACGCCGACACGGGATTTATCTTCTACGCCGTCGATAATGGCGGCCAGGTGCTCAAACTTAAAGCCAAGGTTGCTGCCCTGTCCGGCGGTATTTTCAATTACCGCCGTAACGCCCTGGGTCTGGGCGAGGGCGATATTGATCGATTCGGCAATGCGCGCCAGACATTCATCTTCCGGGATCTGCATCAAATGGCTGCCCGGGTGAAAGTTCAGCAGGGATAAGCCAAGCTGTTCGCAGCGCTGCATTTCATCGATAAATGCATCACGTGATTTTTCCAGCGCATCGCTGACCGGATGACCGAGGTTTATCAGATAGCTGTCGTGAGGCAGGATTTGCGCGGAAGTATAGTGATACTTCTCGCAGGCGGATTTGAAATCATCAATGATTTCGGTGGTCAGCGGCGCGGCACGCCACTGACGCTGATTCTTGGTGAACAGGGCGAATGCGGTCGCTTCGATTTCTGCGGCTCGAATAGCGGCGTTAGCCAGACCGCCAGCGGCGCTTACGTGCGCTCCAATATATTTCATAAATTAAACCCGCCATACTCAAATGCAAAAGGAGGAAGTATAGCGGGTTAATGGAGGTGAGTCGTGCTCGTTTATGCCATCAGCGCGTGGATGGCAACGTTAATCGCGCCACCGCCCACAATCAGCCAGACAAACAGCACCAGTGCCATCAGCAGAGGTTTTGCACCGGCTTTTTTCAGCGCACTCACGTGAGTGGTTAACCCCAGTGCGGCCATCGCCATTGCCAGCAGCACGGTGTCCAGCGTAACCAGCATGTTCACCACTGACTGCGGCAGCAGGTGGAACGAGTTAAAAATCGCGACCACAATAAACAGGATGGCAAACCACGGAATAGTGATTTTACTTTTCTCTCCACTGGTCGCCGGAGACAGTTGTTTAACACGTGCTGCCAGGATGATGAGGAACGGAGCCAGCATCATGACGCGCAGCATTTTCGCAATGACGGCTGCGTTTTCAGCTTCCGGGGTGATTGCATGCCCGGCAGCAACAACCTGTGCGACTTCATGCATCGTGGAGCCAATATAAATCCCGTAGGTTTCCGGGCTAAACCAGTGCGCCAGTAGCGGGTACATTGCCGGGTACAGGAAGATAGCAATGGTTCCGAAGATAACCACGGTAGCAACGGCGACCGTGACCTTACTGGCTTCTGCTTTCACCACCGGCTCGGTGGCTAATACCGCGGCGGCACCACAAATGCTGCTCCCCGCGCCAATCAGCCAACTGGTGTGGCGGTCCAGACCAAATACTTTCTGTCCGAGGAAGCAGGCCAGCATAAAGGTGCTGCTGAGCGTCAGGACATCAATGACGATACCGCTGACACCAACGTCGGCTATTTGGGCGAAGGTGAGGCGGAAACCATAGAGGATAATCCCCAGACGCAATAGATGTTGTTTAGCAAACAGCACACCACCGTCACAGCTTTTCCAGATTTGTGGATACACGGTGTTGCCGATAACCATCCCGAATAAGATGGCTAAGGTGAGCGCGCTGAACCCGGCACCTGCGACGGCGGGAATGGAACCTCCCCATAAGGCGGCCCCGGTGATAACTGCGCTCAGGGCAAGCCCCGGAATAAAATGCCACACTGTACGACGATGATTCTGTAGGGCGAGTTCAGTCATAACCCCTCCTGAACAATTTGAATGATTTCTTGGCAAAAATTGTAAGGTGAAGTGGCTTAAAAATAAAATTGATTATATATTTATAATTAATCTTTATAAGTGGTAAGCACGGGCTACCCGGTGGAAAACGACTATGCATATCACCCTGCGACAACTTGAAGTGTTTGCTGAGGTACTGAAAAGCGGCTCGACGACTCAGGCATCTGTCATGTTGTCATTGTCGCAGTCAGCGGTGAGTGCTGCGCTTACCGATTTAGAGGGGCAACTTGGCGTGCAATTGTTTGACCGCGTCGGCAAGCGGCTGGTCGTCAATGAGCACGGGCGCTTACTCTATCCGCGTGCGTTGGCCTTGCTTGAGCAAACGACAGAAATCGAACAGCTTTTTCGTGAAGATAATGGCGCGATTCGCGTCTATGCCAGTAGCACCATCGGCAACTATATTTTACCTGCCATGATTGCCGGTTACCGGCGGGATTTTCCCGATTTGCCGCTGGAACTCAGCGTGGGCAACAGCCAGGATGTTATCAATGCCGTGCTGGATTTTCGGGTCGACATCGGGCTGATTGAAGGACCCTGTCACAGTACGGAGATCATCTCTGAACCGTGGCTGGAAGATGAACTGGTGGTATTTGCTGCGCCGTCATCGCCGCTAACCACTGGCTCCGTGACGCTGGAGCAACTTGCGGCTTCGCCCTGGATCCTGCGCGAACGTGGGTCCGGTACTCGCGAGCTGGTGGATTACCTGTTGTTGTCTCATCTACCGAGATTTCAGATGGCAATGGAGTTGGGTAACTCTGAGGCTATTAAACATGCTGTCCGCCATGGTCTCGGGATCAGTTGCTTGTCGCGTCGGGTTATTGCAGAACAACTGCAGGCAGGAACGTTAAGCGAAGTTCCGGTGCCGTTGCCACGTCTGGTTCGCACGCTTTGGCGCGTCCATCATCGGCAAAAACATCTTTCAAACTCGCTGCTACGTTTTTTACGTTATAGCGACCAGGTAGAGCAGGTTGAATAAGACGCTGGTGCGTCGCACCTGCAATGAACACCCCATCGTCAACTGAGGGCAATCGTCATACGTTGCCCATTTTCTGCTTTACTTATAATCCGCGGCCAGTCATGAAGGTCTCTTATAACAGCGCATTTGTGCCGGAAGAATGCCATTTCGTCTGCTACAATCGCGCCTCATTTTTTGGATGGATAGCATTTTCACATGGTTTCCGAAACTAAAACCACAGAAGCGCCCACGCTACGCCGTGAACTGAAGGCGCGTCACCTGACGATGATCGCTATTGGTGGTTCCATCGGTACGGGTCTTTTCGTTGCATCTGGTGCAACCATTTCTGCGGCGGGTCCTGGCGGCGCGCTGTTTTCCTATATTCTGATTGGCCTGATGGTGTACTTCCTGATGACCAGTCTTGGTGAGCTGGCTGCCTACATGCCGGTTTCCGGTTCGTTCTCTACCTACGGTCAGAACTATGTAGAAGAAGGCTTTGGCTTCGCGCTCGGCTGGAACTACTGGTACAACTGGGCGGTGACTATCGCCGTGGACCTGGTGGCCGCACAATTGGTAATGAGCTGGTGGTTCCCGGATACGCCTGGTTGGATCTGGAGTGCGCTGTTCCTTGGCGTTATCTTCCTGCTGAACTACATCTCGGTACGTGGATTTGGCGAAGCGGAGTATTGGTTCTCACTGATCAAAGTCACCACTGTGATTATCTTCATCGTGGTTGGCGTAATGATGATTATCGGTATCTTCAAAGGTGCTCAACCGGTGGGTTGGAGTAACTGGACTACAGGTGATGCACCCTTTGCTGGCGGTTTTGCCGCCATGATTGGTGTGGCGATGATCGTCGGCTTCTCCTTCCAGGGGACCGAGTTGATTGGTATCGCCGCGGGCGAATCTGAAGATCCAGAGAAGAACATTCCACGCGCGGTGCGCCAGGTATTCTGGCGAATCCTGCTGTTCTATGTGTTCGCGATTTTGATTATCAGCCTGATTATCCCGTATACCGATCCGAGCCTGCTGCGCAATGATGTAAAAGACATCAGCGTCAGCCCGTTCACGCTGGTATTCCAGCACGCGGGTCTGCTGTCTGCGGCGGCGGTGATGAACGCCGTTATCCTGACGGCGGTGCTGTCGGCGGGTAACTCCGGGATGTATGCATCAACACGTATGCTCTACACCCTGGCATGTGACGGTAAAGCGCCGCGTATCTTCTCTAAACTGTCTCGTGGCGGCGTACCGCGTAACGCGCTGTATGCGACGACTGTCGTGGCAGGTCTGTGCTTCCTGACATCCATGTTTGGTAACCAGACTGTGTACCTGTGGCTGTTGAACACCTCCGGGATGACGGGCTTTATCGCCTGGCTGGGAATTGCAATTAGCCACTATCGTTTCCGCCGTGGTTACGTGTTGCAGGGCCATGATATTAAGGATCTGCCGTATCGTTCAGGCTTCTTCCCTCTGGGGCCGATCTTTGCCTTTGTCCTGTGCTTGATAATCACCCTGGGGCAAAACTACGAAGCGTTCCTGAAAGATACCATTGACTGGGGCGGCGTAATGGCAACCTACATTGGTATCCCGCTGTTCCTGATCATCTGGTTTGGCTATAAGCTGACCAAAGGAACCCGTTTCGTTCGTTACAGCGAAATGAAATTCCCGGGTCGCGTGAAGAAATAACAGTATAAAAAAGCAATAAAAAACCCCGGCATGATGAGTGCCGGGGTTTTTTATTGCGTCAGACTTAGAAGTTGTAAGTCAGGCCAACAGTGTAGCGACGACCATCAAGCACGGTGTCATAGGTATCGTAATCAATCTGTTTATCCAGCACGTTATACACGCCAGCAGTAAGCAGTACATCTTTGGTCGCATAGTAACGCATACCGATATCGACCTGCGTATAGGACGGCGTGCCTTGCGCCATGGAAGTACGGCTCAGGTATTCTGATGTTTTGCCACGCAGATTCAGGCGGCTCCAGAAACCGAGATCCTGGGTCGCCTGCCAGTCCAGCGTGGTGTTGAACATATGCTTCGGCATTTTGTTTAACGGCTGACCCGAGAACTGGCCGCTTTTCTGCTCAGATTCAGTGTAGGTATAGTTCGCTGTCCAGTTGATGTCGGAGGTCATCTTCCAACCGAAGGTGGATTCGACGCCGCGCATATTGGCTTTATCAACGTTAACCCGATCGCTGACAAAGTCGTAATGAGTGTTGCCAATAGTACAAGCTGGATCGGCGCTGCTGTTACAGCGACGAACTTCGGTGATTTTGTTTTTGAAGTCAGTATTGAACAGCGTGACACCCGCATTGAGGTCGTTGCCGTTATCCCACAGTAAACCGATCTCTTCGCTCAGGCTTTTTTCTGGTTTCAGATCCGGGTTGCCGACAATGATTCCGTTCAGACGACCGCCACCGGTGACCTGTCCCCAACTGGCAGAAGACTGGCGCAGATCCGGTGCACGATAGCCCGCAGAAACACCCCCTTTTAAGGTCCACTGATCGCTCAGGTGCCATACGCCATAGCCGCGCGGCGTCCAGTTGTCACCGTAGTTTTCATCTTTATCCATACGCAGACCACCGGTCAGCGTGAAAGTATCGGTAACCGCCCATTCATCTTCGGCAAACAATGCCCAACTCCAGCGAGTCAGCTTGTTCAGACCGTCAGCTGCTTGCAGTTGGTTGCCGTTATCGCGCAGTTTTTCATAACGGTATTGCCCGCCAACTGTCAGGGTGTGCGCCCCGAGGAAGACCTGGTTCTGGTTATTGAAGATCGTATTGTAGGATTTCATCTGACGACCAGGGTTTTTGGTCTCTTCCTGCTGAACATAGCTGGTGCTGTTGAAATCGTCGTAATAACCGCTGTGGGTTAATGAATACGTCGTGTGTTCATAACGGTTGTAGCTTTTGCTGTTTGGCTTACAAACACCGTTACGGCAGTTTTCTGCCGCCATCGATTCGCCCGGAGTGCTGTTGCGATCCTGTAGTTCATGCGCGACATCGAAGTCGATGTCATTTTTATCATCCGGGGTGAAGTTGAGGGTGAGTCCGCCGTTGCGCAGGCGTTGTTCATTGTAACCATTGACTATCTTATCTTCTCCGCGATGGGAGAACAGCCCGGTCACTTTTGCGCCGAGTAGCCCGTCGATCAGGGGGCCGGACGCGTATGCATTGGTCTGGTAAAGGTCACCGGAGTCCCGATCTTCCTGGAGGGTGGCATCACCATGCAGGGAGCCGGTCCAGGCTTTAGTATTCGAGACTTTTTTGGTGATCACGTTAATCACGCCGCCCATAGCGTCAGAGCCGTACAGAGACGACATCGGGCCGCGGATGACTTCAATACGCTCGATCGATTCCAGCGGCGGCAGCCAGCCTTGCTCAATACCCGCGTTGTCGCTGTTCGGGCGTGTGCCGCGCGTACTGATGCGTTTACCGTTGACCAGGAACAGCGTGTATTGTGAGGCCATACCGCGGATGCTGATATCACTGCTGCTACCGCCGCCGGTCACAACAACACCTGGGACGTCTTTCAGTGCATCGGTCACATCGCGATAGGCTTTATCTTCGATCTGCTGCTTGGTAATAACCGAAATGGAGGCGGGGGCATCCTGAATTTTTTGCTCAAACCCGGTGGCGGTGACGACCACGGTATCCTGGTCGGCGGCATAGACGAGTGATGGGAGACTCGCGACGCATACTGCGGCGGCTACAGCCTTAACGTGAGGTATAGTCATTTGTATCATTCCATTTAAATGAATCTAACTGCGTGTCATGTGAAAGGCCATGACAATTGTATGTATTTGTCTTTTAAGGACTCTTTTCAGTAAAGAAGCGGGGGGATTGTACAAAAGTATGAATATTTGTAAACACAAATGATAATAGAAATCATTTGTGTTTGATATAAAGAACAAGAAAAAGCTTTTAGGGTCAATGAGATAGCGATGAAATAAAAAAGGAGAAAAAGTGAAGAAAAGATGGAGAAATGAAGAGGGCGGGACCTACCGCATCTTTATGGTAGCGGCGAAACCACCGCTACCATGTCATAACTGGCTTATAGCCGATGGAATTTAGCCAGCAAGGCCAGTGAAAGGGTGGTTAACAGGATTGCGAGCACGGCATACAAATAGACACCAGACCACTCCCAGTTGTTCTTCACTAAGATCACCGGTACACCCGCTAACGCGGCGCCGACATAGCTGAATATCCCCGGAAACCGGTTATCGATCCCGCTGCATCTTTGTGAGTGACATCCAGACAACCTACGGCAAAAAGCATATGCGGGCCGTACAGGGCGAAACCCATAATGGTGAAGAGAATGGCCGTAATGGTATATGAGGTATCCTGAACCAGTGGGATTAAGGTAATACACACGCACAGCATTAATGCGAATATTAAACCTGTCATCCAGCGGTTACTTTTAAACATAAAGTCAGATAAGTAACCCGCCAGTAACCCACCGGCGAGGCCACCGGCTTCAAACCACGAGATAATGGAATTGGCTTTAATCAGACTCCAGCCATGCATCTGAGAATAGTAAATTTGCGGCCAGTCGTTGAGGATCGTACGGGCAATATAAACGGACATATCACCAACGATAATAATCCACACTAGCGGGTTAATCAGGATATATTTAACGAAAATCTGCCAAAAGGAGAGATTTACCGGGCTGGCTTTCACTTGGGCAAGCTCTGTTGGATCCTTACGCCATTCGCCAACGTTAGGCAAACCTAAGGTCCCGGGACGGTCTTTAATCGTACAGAGCGCAATGATTCCCATCAGCAAGGAGATCGCGCCCGGTACATAAAAACCCATTTTCCAGCTACCGCTCCAGACAATCGCGAAACTTGTCAGCAGTGGGGCGAGACTGCCGCCAATATTATGCGCCGCTTCAACGACCGCCCACCAACGTCCGCGTTCATTCTTGGAAAACCAGGATGCCATGATCTTTGCCATTGGCGGAAAACTGGTGCCCTGGAGGATAGCATTCAGGCTGTACAACACATAAAACGCGGCAACGCTGTCGGAAAAACCAAACAGAATATTAACGATCCCAACGCCAATAAGCACCGGGCCGGTCATGGCTTTCGGATTGATTTTGTCAACCAGCATGCCGCCAACAAACTTCATTGAGCCATACAGGATGTAAAACAGTGAAGACATGATGGCAAAATCTTCTGCGGTCAGAGCGGTATCTGACAACATGGCTGGCATGGCTGCTGAGAAGTTTTTACGTGTTAAATAAAAGACGGCGTAAGAGATAAAGACGGAGGTAATAATCTCTATACGGAATTTTTTGTAAGTATGATCAATCTCTTTTTTTTCTTTTACAACCGGCTTGTCAGCCTGGCTGAAAATAAATGATTTCAAGCTCATATGAGTTTCCCTTCAGGCAGTGCTCGTGAGGTTATAATTCATTTTCGATATAGAACAGAAGCGACTCGAATCCATGAAAATTAATCTGATTAGCGATTAAATCTCTGACCGCTGGTTTTGCTTTCCAGGCAATACCCGTGCCTGCATACATAAGCATGGGGATATCGTTAGCGCCATCACCGCAGGCAATAATGTTCTGCTGAGGGATCTGCAGCGTGTCGGCAAATGTAGCTAGCGTTTTTTGTTTATTTTCTGCGTTCATGATCGGCATGGAAATATTATCCGTCAGCACGTGATTTCTGACTTCTACGGTATTCGAAAATACATAGTCCAGCTGATATTTTTGCTGTAATCGTTGAGTGAAAATATCTAATCCGCCAGAAATGATGGCTGTTTTAAACCCTTTCTGTTTGAGTAATGGCAAAATGGTGGTGATACCTGGCGAGGCAGTCATCCGATCGCATACGCCATTAATTACATCGATATGCGTCCCTTTTAACATACCGATACGACGGGTAAAGCTGCTATTGAAATCCAGTTTTCCTTCCATCGCCTGCTGTGTCAGTTCCCTGATCTGTTCAGTGATGCCCAGCGCCCGAGCGATCTCATCGACACCTTCTTCCTCAATAAAGGTCGAATCCATGTCAAAGGCAATGATACCGTTCGTTGGAGTGATTTGCGGTTTTAGGAAGAAATCAAATTGCTGAATGAGTGATGTCGTCCTCAGTTTCCTATATATGTCATCCGTGAATATCTTATCGGGTAGAGATAATTTCAGATACGGTTTATTAATAGTGGTGGTATATAAGTTTTCCAGTGTGTACTGAAATTGATTAGTGTTTAGAACCGTATCGTACAGCCACGCCTGAAGTTTTTCAGGCTCTTTTGAACTGATGAAATAAATAATTGCCATAATGTCACTCCTGTAAACTGAGGTTATTGTATTAATGAAGAGTGACGATTGAATCCAGCTTTATCACAGATGTGAAGGTTAAAAAAAAGATAAAATAGTATTGTTTTTTATACCAACAAATAAACATAGTCTGAAAGGTATCGTTTTTGATATACAAGTCACGGTCTGTTGCCACTGGCGGTATATTCTGTTGTGACTGACAGGGATGGGTATAAAAATGGAAAGTTGTGTTGATATTTTTAAAGTCGTCATTGGACCTTCCAGTTCAAGAACCGTAGGGCCAATGCGTGCCGCGTTTAACTTCATTTCACAATTAAAGCAGCAGGAGATCTTGCCACTGACGCGAAAAATTGAGGTCGAGTTGTATGGCGCGCTCTCATTAAGCCGCAAGTGCCATAACGTTGATATTGCACTTTATCTGGGGTTGCTAGGCAATCAGCCGGATGAAGTTGATTTACGCCAGCAGATGGAAGCCATTAAACGAGCTGAACAGGACGGCACTTTGGCGCTTTCACCTTCAGTTGCCGTGACGGTCGCTATTAAGTCGAATCAACAACCACATTCCGGCCATCCCTATGCGATGACGTTTCGCGCCAGGGATGATTATTTTACGTTGTATGAAGAAACATGGTTTTCAACTGGCTCCGGACAGGTTTGTAAACCGGGTGAGCCTGCGCTCGCGAAGTCAGCGCGAGTAAACGTATTTCCTTTTGCTTTTCAAAATGCGACTCAGTTGCAGGAACTGTGCCAGCGCAATGGATTATCCGTTGCGGCATTAATGATGAAAAATGAGTTACAGATGCATTCACAGGCGGCTTTGCATGATTATTTTGCGCGGATTTGGGCGGTGATGCAGCAGGCAGTCCAACGTGGTCTGCATACTGAAGGGCTGCTGCCTGGCGCGTATCAAGTACCGCGCCGGGCCTGCTCTTTGCATAAATCACTGGCAACCAGACCCTCTGCTAACGATTTTCTCACCAACATCAACTGGGTGAATGCGTTTGCGATTGCCGTCAGCGAGGAAAACGCCGCCGGGGGACGGGTGGTGACCGCGCCGACCAATGGAGCAAGCGGTATCATTCCAGCGGTTCTCAGTTGGTACGATAAGTTTGTCTGCAAACTGGATAACGCGTCGGTTATCCGCTTTTTCCTCACCGCGGGAGCCATCGCGCTACTGTTCAAGCAAAACGCATCCATTTTAGGTTCTGAGGTCGGGTGTCAGGGAGAGATCGGCGTGGCAAGTTCGATGGCTGCAGCCGGATTAGCAGAGCTGATGGGCGCTTCCGTCGGCCAGGTGTTAAGTGCCGCAGAAATTGCCATGGAGCACCATCTCGGACTGACCTGCGATCCGGTTGGCGGTCAGGTGCAAATTCCTTGTGTCGAACGAAATGCGATTTCGTCAGTAAAAGCGATTAACGCCGCAACGATGGCGATGAGTCGCATCAGTGAACCATGTGTTTCGCTCGATGAGGTGATTGCAGCGATGTATGAAACGGGTAAAGACATGAGTGCGAAGTACCGTGAAACGTATCACGGCTGCCTGGGGAAAATTCAGCCCAAAAAACCGGGAGGGCGGCATGAAATATCACACCATGAATAATGATGAAATCATCTTGTCATTATGCGCTCGCATCAGGGAAACGCGAATTTCTCTGGCGCTCACGCAGCAGCAGCTTGCCGACCGTGCACAGGTGGGGATTGCGACCATTAAACGCATCGAAAAAGGCGGCGGCCTGAATCTGGATACACTTAATTCCCTGTTGCGGGCACTGAGTAAACTGCACCATCTGGATGCGATTCTGTTTGAGTCTGAGATGCGCAATTTTAACGAAGGCTACGAGGGAGGTGACAATTCGGGACGATTACAGGTCCGCCAACAGGCGGCCGATTTAAATCGTAAAGCGGCCGCGCCGCAATCCGAAGAGGTGAGTTACAGCGCGGCAATAGAAAAGACGCTTTACTGGTGATCACTTCAGCAAATACTGGGCATGGAAGCGCAGGTGATCCTCAATAAACGACGCAATAAAGTAATAGCTGTGATCGTAACCAGGCTGAATGCGTAACGTCATTGGCCATGCGGTTTGACGGGCTGTTTCCGCCAGCACTGCAGGCTGCAGCTGATCGGCGAGAAACTGATCGCTATCCCCCTGATCAATCAGCGTTGGGATCGCATCTTCGGGTTTGCTGGCCAGCATCAGCGCACAGCTGTCCCATTCCGCCCATCGTGATTTATCCTCACCCAGGTAGGCGCTAAAGGCTTTCTCACCCCACGGTACGCGACAGGGATTGACGATGGGGGCGAAGGCAGAAACGCTGGTGTATTTGCCTGGGTTTTTCAGTGCCATGATCAGTGCACCATGCCCCCCCATAGAGTGTCCGCTGATGGCGCAGCGATCGCTGACGTTAAACTGTGACTGAATGAGTGCCGGCAGTTCGTCACGCAGATAGTCATACATGTGAAAATGCGTTGCCCACGGTTGTTGCGTGGCATTGAGATAAAATCCGGCACCCTGGCCTAAATCGTAGCCTTCATCATTAGCGACCTGTTCCCCACGCGGGCTGGTATCAGGCATCACCAAAACGATGCCCAGTTCAGCCGCGATGCGTTGTGCTCCGGCTTTAGTGGTGAAGTTTTCATCATTGCAGGTCAAACCCGACAGCCAGTACAGCACCGGAGGCGGGGTGTTATCCCGGGGGGGTGGAAGAAAAATACTGAAGGTCATGGTGCAATTTAGCGTGGTGGAGTCATGACGCCAGCGTTGCTGCCAGCCTTCAAAACAGCGGTGCTCTTCAAGCATTTCCATGCGTGGCTCCTTGTTGTGTTGAACCTGTATGTGTTTGCGAACTCACCATAATACAGATTATTCATTGCACTGTGAGTAACTTTCACTTCCGCATTGAGCAAACATACTTCATCATCTATATAACTTTACATTAACACTCGAATTCACCCGGTTGAACGACGTATGAAATCTGTGTGCTAAAAGGCTGCACCAATTTCAATAATTATCGCGGTGAATACTGGATTATGTGCGCCGCCTCACGCACAATGTTCTGGCTGTGACACAGCCTAAAAACTTTGCCCCACGCAGGGCAGAGGCGCCCCACCTGCAGGAGAAAAAGAAATGTCATCACTCAGTAAAGAAGCGGCCCTGGTTCATGAAGCGCTGGTCGCGCGTGGTCTTGAAACACCACTACGCCCGCCCGTGCAAGAGATGGATAACGAAACGCGCAAACGTCTGATCTCCGGTCATATGACCGAGATTATGCAATTGCTCAATCTTGATTTGAGCGATGACAGTCTGATGGAAACGCCACATCGCATCGCTAAAATGTATGTCGATGAGATTTTCTCCGGCCTGGATTACGCCAACTTCCCGAAAATCACCGTCATTGAAAATAAGATGAAGGTTGATGAGATGGTCACGGTTCGCGATATCACGCTGACCAGCACCTGCGAGCACCACTTTGTCACTATCGATGGCAAGGCGACGGTGGCGTACATTCCGAAAGATTCGGTCATCGGTCTGTCGAAGATTAACCGCATTGTACAGTTCTTCGCTCAGCGCCCGCAGGTCCAGGAACGGCTGACCCAGCAAATTCTTACCGCGCTGCAAACGCTGCTCGGGACGAACAATGTGGCAGTGTCGATTGATGCGGTGCATTACTGCGTGAAAGCGCGTGGTATCCGTGATGCGACCAGCGCCACCACCACTACCTCGCTTGGCGGATTGTTTAAGTCCAGCCAGAATACGCGTCAGGAATTCCTGCGCGCCGTGCGTCACCACAACTGATCAGGGCAGGGGTCATGGAGCGTAATGTCACGCTGGATTTTATTCGTGGCGTCGCCATCCTCGGCATCCTGCTTCTCAATATTAGCGCCTTTGGCCTGCCAAAGGCGGCATACCTCAATCCCGCGTGGTATGGCAACATCACCTTATCCGACGCCTGGACCTGGGCGCTGCTCGATCTCTTTGCGCAGGTAAAATTCCTCACGCTGTTTGCGCTGCTATTTGGCGCGGGTCTGCAGATGCTGCTACCGAGAGGCAAACGTTGGATCCAGTCACGACTCACTTTGCTGGTTCTGCTGGGGTTTATTCACGGTTTACTGTTCTGGGATGGCGATATCCTGCTGGCGTATGGCCTGATTGGGCTGATTTGCTGGCGGCTGGTTCGCGATGCCCCTTCGGTCAAAAGTCTGTTTAATACCGGCGTGTTGCTCTATCTGGTGGGAGTTGGCGTACTGCTGCTGCTGGGATTTATCTCCGGAAGTGAGACCAGTCGCGCCTGGACACCAGATGCTTCTGCGTTGCTGTATGAAAAATACTGGAAGGTGAACGGCGGAATGGAAGCGGTCAGCAATCGCGTGGATATGATGTCCAATAGCTTGCTGGCGTTGGGTGCGCAGTACGGCTGGCAGCTGGCAGGGATGATGCTGCTCGGCGCAGCATTAATGCGCAGCGGTTGGCTGAAAGGGCAGTACAGTTTGCAACACTATCGACGTACCGGCGCGTTATTGGTCATTATTGGGATGGCGATTAACCTGCCTGCTGTCATCGCTCAGTGGCATCTGGACTGGGCCTACCGCTGGTGTGCTTTCCTGTTACAAGCTCCGCGAGAGCTGGGCGCGCCGTTGCAGACCATTGGTTACGCTGCGCTGATGTTCGGTTTCTGGCCGCAGCTTAGCCGTTTAAAATGGGTCATTGCCATCGCCTGCGTGGGGCGCATGGCGCTAACCAACTATTTGTTACAAACCTTAATTTGCACCACGCTGTTTTACCAGGCAGGCTTATTTATGAAATTCGACCGGCTGGAGTTGCTGTATTTCGTCATTCCGGTCTGGGCTGTAAACCTGCTTTTCTCCGTCATTTGGTTGCATTTTTACCGGCAAGGCCCGGTAGAATGGCTATGGCGTCAATTAACCCTGCGTGCGTCAGGGACATCATTACCGCGAACATCCAGATAACGATCTGGGTCACATTCATTAACAAAATGGATGTAAGCGCTTTCATTCCTGTGACATCACTCACGCAGTCCGTGTCGTTGTGCTGACAAAATACACAGCCTGGGGTGTCTGCGGGTAACCGCATCTTAAACAGGGTAGTGAATATGGTAACCATCCGTGATGTGGCACGACAGTCTGGCGTTTCTGTCGCGACTGTTTCCCGCGTACTGAACAACAGCGCGCTGGTGAGTCCCGATACGCGTGAAGCGGTAATGAAGGCAGTCACTCTGTTGGGCTATCGACCGAATGCCAACGCGCAAGCGCTGGCGACGCAGGTGAGCGAGACGATTGGCGTTGTGGTGATGGATGTTTCAGATGCATTTTTTGGCGCGCTGGTCAAAGCCGTGGACCTGGTTGCCCAGCAGCATCAGAAGTACGTCCTGATTGGCAACAGCTACCACGAAGCTGAAAAAGAGCGTCATGCCATTGAGGTGCTGATTCGTCAGCGTTGTAACGCACTGATTGTTCACTCGAAAGCGTTGAGCGATCGCGAGCTGGCCGAGTTTATGGATCAGATCCCCGGTATGGTGCTGATCAACCGCCTGGTCCCGGGTTACGCCCACCGTTGCGTCTGTCTGGATAACATCAGCGGGGCTAAAATGGCGACCCGCATGTTGCTGAATAATGGGCATCAACGTATCGGTTATCTGGCGTCAAGCCACCGCATCGAGGACGATGCCATGCGTAAAGAGGGGTGGCTAAGTGCCATGAAAGAACAGGGAGTTACCCCGGCCGACAGTTGGATAGGTACCGGTTCACCGGATATGCAGGGCGGAGAGTCCGCAATGGTGGAACTGCTGGGACGTAACCTGCAACTTACGGCAGTCTTCGCGTACAACGACAATATGGCCGCTGGCGCGCTAACGGCGCTAAAAGACAACGGCATCGCCATTCCATTACATCTGTCTATCATTGGTTTCGACGATATTCCTATCGCACGTTACACCGACCCACAACTGACAACGGTGCGCTATCCTATTGCTTCTATGGCAAAAATGGCCACTGAGCTTGCGCTACAAGGCGCGGCGGGAACGCTGGATCCTGACGCAACACATTGCTTTATGCCGACGCTGGTACGGCGCCATTCTGTGGCTTTGCGGCAGAATGCGGCACCGATCACTAACTGATAATGTCGGGCTATGTAACCGCTTTCAATATGTGAGTAAATTCACAGTATCTTAACAATGCGATAGCTATGATGACACTGTTTGCTGCGCTGTAACTACTATGTAACGGTGAATAATCACTTTCATCGAGGTATAGGCGTCTTAAACAAAAATTAAAGCCTGTTTTTGGAGCGTTGCCAGACACGGAAGAAATATTTTTAAAAGTGAGCTTCGGCGTTCAGTAACACTTCAGTAACGTTCTGCCTGCCGAGCATTTATCTCAAGCACTACCCTGCATAATAAAACCGGAGATACCATGAATAAGAAGGTGTTGACCCTGTCTGCTGTAATGGCAAGCATGTTATTCGGCGCGGCTGCGCACGCTGCTGATACCCGCATTGGTGTGACTATCTATAAATATGACGATAACTTTATGTCAGTAGTACGTAAGGCTATTGAAAAAGATGCCAAAGCGGCGCCGGATGTACAGCTGCTGATGAATGACTCGCAAAACGATCAGTCCAAACAGAACGATCAGATTGATGTGCTGCTGGCAAAAGGCGTTAAAGCACTGGCGATTAACTTGGTTGACCCGGCAGCAGCAGGCACGGTCATTGAAAAAGCACGCGGGCAGAACGTACCGATTGTGTTCTTCAACAAAGAGCCTTCCCGTAAAGCGCTGGACAGCTATGACAAAGCCTATTATGTCGGCACTGACTCTAAAGAGTCCGGGATTATTCAGGGTGATTTGATTGCCAAGCACTGGGCCGCTAACCCGAACTGGGATCTGAACAAAGACGGCAAAATTCAGTTTGTTCTGCTGAAAGGCGAACCGGGACACCCGGATGCCGAAGCACGTACGACCTACGTGATCAAAGAGCTGAACGACAAAGGCATTAAAACTGAGCAACTGCAGTTAGATACTGCAATGTGGGATACCGCCCAGGCGAAAGATAAGATGGATGCGTGGATGTCCGGTCCGAACGCGAACAAAATCGAAGTCGTTATCGCCAACAACGATGCGATGGCAATGGGCGCAGTTGAAGCGCTGAAGGCACACAATAAAACCAGCGTACCGGTATTTGGCGTGGATGCCCTGCCTGAAGCACTGGCGCTGGTGAAATCTGGCGCTATGGCTGGTACCGTGCTGAACGATGCGAATAACCAGGCGAAAGCCACTTTTGATCTGGCGAAAAACCTGGCTGATGGCAAAGGTGCGGCAGATGGCACCAACTGGAAAATTGAGAACAAGATTGTTCGCGTTCCGTACGTAGGTGTCGATAAAGATAATCTGGCCGAGTTTACCAATAAGTAAATACTCCGTCTGTGGGCGCAATTTCATTGCGCCCTTAATAACGCACTCTGCAAGGCCAACAAGGTATAATTATGGTCAGCACACATACTCAGTCGTCAGGCGAATACTTGTTGGAAATGACCGGCATCAACAAGTCCTTCCCCGGCGTTAAGGCTCTTGATAATGTTAATTTAAAAGTCCGCCCACATTCGATTCATGCCTTAATGGGGGAGAATGGCGCGGGGAAATCAACATTATTAAAATGTCTTTTTGGGATCTATCAAAAAGATTCCGGCAGTATTCTATTTCAGGGTAAAGAAATCGATTTTCATTCTGCTAAAGAAGCGCTTGAGAATGGTATTTCGATGGTACACCAGGAATTAAACCTGGTATTACAACGTTCTGTGATGGACAACATGTGGTTGGGACGCTATCCCACCAAAGGTATGTTTGTCGATCAGGAAAAAATGTACCGCGATACCAAAGCGATATTTGATGAGCTGGATATTGATATCGATCCACGCGCGCGCGTCGGCACATTATCCGTTTCACAAATGCAGATGATTGAAATTGCGAAAGCGTTCTCCTATGACGCCAAAATCGTCATCATGGATGAACCAACGTCATCATTAACCGAGAAAGAAGTTAATCATCTGTTTACCATCATCCGTAAGCTGAAAGAGCGTGGATGCGGTATTGTGTATATTTCTCACAAAATGGAAGAAATCTTTCAACTGTGTGATGAAATTACCGTGCTGCGCGATGGCCAGTGGATTGCGACCCAGCCGCTGGAAGGGCTGGATATGGATAAGATTATCGCCATGATGGTAGGGCGTTCACTGAACCAACGTTTTCCGGATAAAGAAAACAAACCCGGTGAAGTGATTCTGCAAGTGCGTAACCTGACCTCGCTGCGTCAGCCGTCAATTCGTGATGTCTCGTTTGATTTGCACAAAGGGGAAATTCTCGGGATTGCTGGTCTGGTCGGCGCTAAACGTACTGATATCGTTGAAACGCTGTTTGGTATTCGTGAGAAATCATCGGGTACGATTACGCTACACGGCAAAAAAATTAATAACCACAGCGCAAATGAGGCCATCAATCATGGTTTTGCGCTGGTCACCGAAGAGCGTCGCTCAACCGGTATTTATGCCTATCTGGATATTGGTTTTAACTCGTTAATCTCCAATATCCAAAACTATAAAAATAAAGTCGGTCTGCTGGATAATTCCCGTATGAAGAGTGATACCCAGTGGGTAATTGACTCGATGAGGGTGAAAACGCCAGGCCATCGTACACAAATCGGTTCACTGTCCGGTGGTAATCAGCAAAAGGTGGTTATCGGCCGCTGGTTATTAACGCAGCCAGAAATTCTGATGCTGGATGAACCTACACGTGGTATCGATGTTGGCGCGAAATTTGAAATTTATCAGTTGATTGCTGAACTCGCGAAAAAGGATAAGGGGATTATTATTATTTCCTCTGAAATGCCGGAACTATTGGGTATTACCGATCGTATTCTGGTGATGAGTAATGGTCTCGTTGCCGGAATTGTTGACACTAAAACGACAACGCAAAACGAAATCCTCCGTCTTGCGTCTTTGCACCTTTAAGATTAGGGGCTCCTCATGAGTGCGTTAAATAAGAAAAGTTTTCTTACTTACCTGAAAGAAGGCGGAATTTACGTTGTTCTTTTGGTTTTGCTGGCGATTATTATTTTCCAGGATCCCACTTTCTTAAGTTTACTGAACCTGAGTAATATTCTGACGCAATCCTCGGTGCGTATTATTATCGCACTGGGTGTTGCCGGGCTGATTGTTACCCAAGGGACCGACCTGTCAGCAGGGCGCCAGGTTGGTTTGGCGGCGGTCGTGGCGGCAACCTTGCTGCAGTCGATGGAGAATGCCAACAAGGTGTTTCCAGAAATGGCGACGATGCCAATTATTGTGGTCGTGTTGATTGTCTGCGTTATCGGTGCTGTCATCGGTCTGGTAAACGGTATCATCATTGCTTACCTGAATGTGACGCCATTTATTACCACCCTCGGTACGATGATTATCGTTTACGGGATCAACTCCCTGTACTACGACTTCGTTGGCGCATCGCCGATATCAGGCTTTGACAGCGGATTCTCAACCTTTGCGCAGGGCTTTATTGCGCTGGGCAGTTTCCGGCTCTCCTACATTACCTTCTACGCGCTGATTGCCGTGGCCTTTGTATGGGTTCTGTGGAACAAAACCCGCTTCGGTAAAAACATTTTCGCTATCGGTGGAAACCCGGAGGCGGCGAAAGTGTCCGGGGTAAACGTTGCGCTGAACCTGCTGATTATCTATGCGTTGTCTGGCGTGTTCTATGCTTTTGGTGGTTTGCTCGAAGCCGGGCGTATCGGTTCGGCGACCAACAACCTCGGCTTTATGTATGAGCTGGATGCGATTGCGGCGTGCGTGGTGGGCGGCGTGTCGTTCAGCGGCGGGGTAGGTACCGTGTTTGGCGTGGTGACCGGTGTGATTATCTTCACCGTCATCAACTACGGTCTGACCTATATCGGTGTGAACCCTTACTGGCAGTATATTATCAAGGGCGGCATCATCATCTTCGCGGTCGCGCTGGACTCCCTGAAGTACGCGCGTAAGAAGTGATCGTATAACGCAAAAAGCCCGGCACAGCGCAATCTGCACCGGGCTTTTTTGTCAGCGTTACAACGTTAACGCATGTTCTTTCTCACCGGGTTTAAATTTCACCTCACCCAGATCGATACAGGCTACCGGGCAAACGTGGCCGCACAACAAGCATCCCACACATTTTTCCGTGTCGCAGTGTGGTGTACGGGTCTCCTCATTCCACTCCATCGCCTGATGCCCACCGTCATAGCAGGAGATGTAGCAGCGACCACAGCCCACACATTTTTCGAGATTGATATGCGGATAGACGATGTAGCTACGATCAAGTTCTTCTGCAGGGATGATATTGGCGTTGGCGAGACCGACCATCTCCTCCAGCGAGTCAAATCCTTGATCGGCGAGGTAATGCGACAGCCCGCTTGCCATGTCCTCCACAATCCGATAGCCATACTGCATGATCCCGGTGGTCACCTGCAGCGTGGCAGCGCCTAACAGTAAAAATTCGGCGGCATCTTCCCAGGTTTCAATTCCCCCGATGCCGCTAATTGGGAAATCGTGCAGTTCGGAGTGCGTGCGCAATTGTTGGATAAAACGCAGGGCAATAGGTTTAACGGCCTTGCCGGAGTAGCCGGAGATACTGGATTTACCGTTGACGACCGGCATCCCGATTTTCCGGTTCAGGTCGATATTAGTGATGGATTTAACCGTATTGATGGTCGCGATACCGTCCGCACCTCCGCGTTTTGCCGCCAGCGCCACCTCACACATATCACCAATATTCGGTGTCATTTTAGCCAGCATTGGCAGGGAAGAGCCGCGTTTGACTGCCCGACAATATTTTTCAACCAGCTCAGGGCTTTGCCCGACATCGCTGCCCATAGCATGCGAGGTCATTTGCGGGCACGAGAAGTTACACTCGATCATGTCGGCACCCGCTTCTTCAACCAGGCGAGCCAGTTCCTGCCATTGTTGTTCATTTTCCCCCATGATCGACGCAATCAGAACCTTGTCCGGGTAGTCCTGTTTCAGGCGGCGTATTGCGGCCAGATTCTCCTCCAGCGGATGCTCGGCAATTTGCTCCATGTTTTTGAAGCCAATAAAGCCGGTATCTTCTTTGGTCAGATGGTCAAAGCGGGGGGAGACTTCATTGGCAATAAAGAACCCGATCGTTTTAAAAACAATGCCGCCCCAGCCGCTATCATAGGCTTTGGCGCACATTTCATAACAGTTGCCTACCGGAGAAGAAGAGAGGCAGAACGGGTTGGGAAATTTGACGCCGCAAAAGGTAATAGAAAGATCTTTCGTTAACATGAGCAAGCTCCCTCTAAATAGTGATGAATGGCCTGAGCCGCTTCTTTTCCGGTTTTCACGGCGTAAACAACCGTTTTGTCGCCCTCAACAATATCGCCCGCAGCAAACAGGACAGGATCGGCGGTTTGGTAGTTCTGCGTATCGATAAGATTGCGCTGGGGCTTTAACGCGGCGAAATTATCAAGCTGAGCATGTTGGCCAACGGCGAGAATAATGTGTTCGGCTTCAAGCGAGAGTTCTCCTGGCAAGTGTACGTGTTTAAAGGAAACCCGATTTCCGTTAACCGCCACCGGCGTGAAACCGTCAATAATTGATACCCCTAATGCCTGGGTGCTGTTGAATTCTTTGTCGCTGGCCGGGAAATCAGCCAGTTCTTCACGCGCAACACAGGTGACTGACGGGCAGCCCAACAGCTTCAATGTACTGGCGACATCCATCGCCACGTCGCCGCCGCCGATGATCAATGCACTTTTTGCGACGGTAATATCGCCGCTGGCTTGTCGGGCACGTTGCAGGAAATCGACGGCAATTTCAACGTGATTCGCTCTCTCAAACAGAGGTAACGTTGAACCGTAAGACATCCCTACGGTAATCAGTACCGCGCGATATTCCGCTTTGAGTTGCTCAATGGAAAGAGTATGGCCAACTTCGCAATTGCACCTGATGGTCACGCCCATTTCCACAATACGGGCAATCTCATGATCCAAAACCGTCTGCGGCAGACGAAACTCTGGAATACCATAGCGTAACCAGCCACCAGGCTGAGCCTGCTTTTCGAAGAGGGTGACGTCATAGCCAAGATTACTCAGCGTTACACTGGCCTGTAATCCGGCCGGGCCTGCACCGATGATGGCGACCTTGCCCTGCGTTTTTGTTGCGGGCTGATAGATTTTCATTGCCGTCTGCTGTTCAAAATCGGTAATAAAGCGCTGCAGACGCGCAATATCGATTGGTTTATCAATTCCTGAACGCGTACATCCGCGCTGGCATAATTTTTCGGTTGGGCATACCCGGGCGCACACCGCACCGAGCGCATTATTTTCCCGGATAGTTTCGGCCGCGCCTTTAAAATTGCGGAAATAAATGGAACGAATAAATTTCCCGGGGTCGGTTTGCGCCGGGCAATCCTGACTACAAGGGGCATCGTGACATAATAAACAGCGGGAAGCCTCTTTTATTGCTAATAAAGGGGTAAAAGCCGACGTGAGCTCATCCAGATAATTTTGTTGTGGCATATTTTCTTCCTTAATGCTTGAGTAAATTAAGGCAAACCGTTAATAACAAAATATAAAAAATGAAAGGCTATTCTTAAGGCTAAGCACTGCAGGAAGAGTATTCTGTGAAAGGATTCACAAATAGAAGATAGTTTGAAGGAAATGCTGACAGGCAGCATTAATCCCTTATGCTGGAATAGTAACCATTATCATAATATTAGCTATTCTCAAATGCTAATATAACGGTAATCTCTTTAGCGATAAAAGACTAAATAAATAACCATACCAAAAGATAAACATCCGCATCCGGCATAAACCAATACATAAGACCAGAACTGTAATGGGGCTTCATTCCGGTAGGCATAAACCGGCTCACGCGCATTCTTCTTAATTTTATCTACCGCGCCAGTACGCCAACCTTTCCAGGCTTCACGGAAACAAAACACGGGAATGAGCAAAAAGGCCAACACGACGAAAAGGGTTTGTACATCCATGCTTATTTTCCTTGTTTCTTTTGTAATTCGAGTAATTGTTCAGGCGTGACTGCCGGATATCCCTGCGCATCGTCCGGTACCTGATGCATACCAGGAATTGGCACCAGGGGGCCTAAAAAGCGCGGTTCGCGTTTGAAAAGGTAGAGATCGGCGAGTGCGCCAAAACGGGCACCAAATTCACGTACCCGCACGGTGAGCATATCTTTTGGCGAAGGTACCGCATAGCACTGGGCCTGAATCCCCATATGCAGCGCAATAAATAAGGCGCGTTCACAGTGGAATCGCTGAGTAATGATGATGAAATCGTTGGTATCAAATACCTTGCGGGTACGCACGATGGAGTCGAGCGTACGAAACCCGGCGTAATCAAGCACAATGTCAGCCGGATCGACGCCTGCGGCAATCAAGTCTTTACGCATCGTCATCGGTTCGTTGTAGCTTTGCTGCGCGTTGTCGCCGCTCAGCAGCAGATAGTTTACTTTTCCGCTGTTATAGGCGTTCAATGCACCCTGAATGCGGTAGCGGTAATACTGGTTGATGACGCCGGTGCGGTAATACTTCGCTGTACCGAGAACCACACCCACCTGGCGGTAGGGCAAATCCTGCAGTTCGTCGTAGATGTAGGGAGCCGTCTTCCAGCTCATCCACCTGTCGAGTCCAAGCACAGTCAACAGCAGCAAGCCAAACAAGACTAACAGGCTGTAAAACACGCGCTTTAACATGCAGAAAACTCGTTATTTGGATGGAATTTCAATCAGGCTACTGTACCCAACGACGGAGCGCAAGAAACAGCAGTCTGATTGAAGGGATTTTAGGCATTCTGTGTATTGCCGGATGGCGGTGTAAACACCTTATCCGGCCTACAAACTGGCGTTATTGAGACCATTAACCGAGTAGTGCGCGCTCGATATTATCGCAGCCCAGCGCGTTCAGGGTGGCAGACGTCGCGTCCCACTGGATAAGCGCCGCATCCGCTTTTTCTGCCAGCACCGCACGTTGAATGTCCGGATAGTCGTAACCGTTCAGACTCAACAGGTTTAATGCACCCTGCAACGGTGGCAGCGTTGGATTGAAGGCGGCGTTTTCAGCATAACTGCCGCTGAAAATCTGACCATCTTTACACTCCAGCGCCACGCCGCTTGGGGATTTGCTGTACGGCATATGGCATCTGTTGGCGGCGGCAATCGCCGCCTGGGTCAGCGCATCGCCTTGCAGCGCGAAGCCGTGATCCTGGTCATCCATCAACAGCGTTTTGATGTCGAGATCTTTTGGCCCAAAAGCGTCCGGCAGATAGTCGCGTAGTGCGTGTGGTTCACGCCCAGGCAGATGAATACGTAAATCCAGCCCGCTGTTCAGCTCATTCATAAACTGACGGCAGTGCCCGCAAGGGGTGTAGTTGACGGTAATCGCGGCGAGTCCTTTTTCGCCACGTAACCAGGCATGGCTAATAGCGCTCTGCTCGGCGTGAACGGTTTGCTGCATTGTGGCACCAAGAAACTCCATATTCCCACCGAAATACCAGGTTCCGCTGATACCTCGTGAGATTGCGCCGACGTTGAAGTTGGACAGCGGAGTACGCGCGCAGGCCGCAGCTAAAGGCAGCAGAGCGAATGCCAGCGCGTCTTCGTCCAGTCCCGATTCGCGTTTCAGCAAAGATACCTGCTCAGCCGTCAGCATGGCGGGGAAATGTACATCCGCCAGAATAGGGGCCAGGGCTGATTGCAAGTTATCCGCGAGTTGGGCAAAAGCAGTTTGAAAACGTGGATGCATGGCGTTGCCTCATAACAATGTAATGGAACCATAGTTTACGGGCCTGATAGGGCTTTATATGTGATCCAAATCTCATTGTGTATGCAACTGATGAAACTTAAATGAAAAATGTGCAACGCATCGCAAATAAACAGCTTAAAAATGCTGATTAGCCAACCACTGCCAGGATAACCGGGAACAGGAAGGGGGCAACCAATGAGGTAATAATCCCGCAAATAACCAGCGCCAGAGAGCTAAACGCGCCTTCCTGGTAGTCCAGCTCTGCACAGCGTGCCGTGCCCAGGGCGTGCGAAGCGGTGCCCATGGCCAGCCCACGAGCCGCCTTAGTACGGATACGCATTGCATTGAGCAGGGTATGGCCAAATACGGCACCGAGGATACCGACAAAAATGACGCACACTGCGCTGATTGCCGGAATACCACCAATACTGCCACCCACAGCCATAGCGATAGGCGTGGTTACGGATTTAGGCATAATAGAGGCGGCAATCTCTGGTGAAGCCCCCATCAGCAGGGCAATGGATGTGCCCGTGACCATGGCCACGACACTGCCGGCAAAACAGATGGCGATAATGGATTTCCAGCGGGCACGGATTTGGTGCAGCTGTTCATATAACGGATAGGCCAGAGCGACGACAGCAGGTTGCAGTAAATCGTTCAGCACCTCGCTGCCTTTGAAGTAGTGATCGTAGGGGATACCGGTCAGCATCAGAAAGGGAATAATCACCACCATGGCGACCAGCAACGGGTTCAATAGCGGCATTTTAAATCGCGCTGCCAGCTTACGTGCAGCAAAAAATACCGCCAGGGTGAGGGGTAACGACCACCAGATATACGACATCATTGTTTAGACCCTTTTTGGCCAACGATTTTGCGTTCGCCGTGAACAATGTGCGAACTCCAACTCACTACCAGGAATACGACCAGTGTACTGATGGTGCAGGACACCACGACCGGACCAAATTGTGCGCGTAGCAAGTCAAAGTACTGCATGATCCCCACGCCAATCGGGACAAACAGCAGGGCCATATAACGAATCAGTACGTAGCAACCTGGGTTTACCCATTTTGCCGGTAAGATCTGTAATGCCAGCAATACAAACAGAATCAGCATGCCGATAATGCTGCCTGGAATCGTTATAGGCAGCAGTGATGCAAGAAAAATACCTGCATAGAGGCAGGCATAAATGAGGACGAATGCGCGTAAATATTGCCAGATAATGTTCAGTGACTTGCTCATAATTGAAACCCTTGACGAGACTGATTCATCATACAATTAAACTTTAAAACGTGCTACCGATCACATCATGAATTCTAAGCATAGTGGAAATAGATATCAGGAACATCAGGCAATGCCCCTAATCAGCATAACCAAATCTGTGCCCGGCGCTGAGACGCTTTAATCTCCTGCATAGAGACGTTACCATAGCGCCTCTCTTTTTTGCGGGTAACAATATGCGTGTTTTACTGGCGCCGATGGAAGGCGTGCTCGACTCACTGGTGCGCGAGCTGCTGACTGAAGTGAATGATTATGATCTCTGTATCACCGAATTTGTTCGCGTGGTAGATCAACTACTACCGGTAAAAGTCTTTCACCGCATTTGCCCTGAACTGCTTAACGCCAGCCGCACAACATCTGGTACCCCTGTGCGTATACAACTGCTGGGGCAGTATCCGCAGTGGCTGGCAGAAAATGCAGCCCGCGCGGTTGAGCTGGGTTCGTATGGTGTCGATCTAAACTGTGGCTGTCCGTCGAAGCTGGTGAACGGCAGCGGCGGCGGCGCAACGTTACTGAAGGACCCTGAGCTGATTTACCGTGGCGCGAAGGCCATGCGTGATGCGGTTCCGGCTCATTTACCGGTGACGGTAAAAGTGCGTCTGGGCTGGGACAGCAGTGACAGGCAGTTCGAAATCGCTGATGCCGTCCAGCAGGCTGGTGCCAGCGAGTTGGTGGTGCACGGTCGAACCAAAGAGCAGGGCTATAAGGCCGAGCACATTAACTGGCAGGCTATTGGTGAGATTCGCCAGCGTCTCAATATCCCGATTATCGCGAATGGTGAGATCTGGGACTGGCAAAGCGCACAGGACTGTATGGCCATCAGCGGCTGCGATGCCGTGATGATCGGGCGTGGTGCGCTTAATATTCCGAATTTGAGTCGCGTGGTGAAATATAACGAACCACGTATGCCATGGCCTGAAGTCGTGACGTTACTGCAAAAATATACCCGACTGGAAAAACAGGGTGATACCGGGCTGTATCATGTGGCGCGTATCAAACAGTGGCTGGGCTATCTTCGTAAAGAATATGTTGAAGCGACAGAACTGTTTCAGGAAATTCGGGCTTTGAATAATTCACCAGATATTGCACGCGCGATTCAGTCCATCACAAGTGCTGCCTGATTTATTGCCGGATGGCGGCGTACCCGCCTTATCCGGCCTACGGAACGGACGCGTAATTCGTAGGCCTGATCAGCGCAGCGCCATCAGGCATCAGGATTACACAGGCTTACGTACGCTGAGCAGAAATATCATCGGGCGTTCTTTTTCTTCGTCCAGCGCCGGGTTGGCGGCAATTTGTTCAGCCGATAGACCCCATTAATCCAAACAAACAATCTCAAATCCGGTGGTAACCAGGGCGTTAATCCAGGTTGCCAGCTTACGATGTTGTTTTTTGACGCCTTCAGCAAACCAGTTACTGATGCGCTCGCCTTCCTGCTGATAGTGATTAAGCGGCCAGGAAAACTGCGCGGTATTTTATAACTCAGTTGAATTATTTTTACAGAACAATTTGTTATGTATATGTTTTTTAATCATGTGATTTTATTTCAAAAGATGTATTGCCACGCGTAACTAAAAAAGAGAATGTGGTAAGTCGTACTCTCTGTGCATCTTTTCTAACCTGTATATTCCCATGAATCGTAATTCTGTTCTTGTTGCAACGGCATGTTTGCCGCTGCTTATTTTGATGGTTGGTTGTGCACCCATGCATGACAATCGTCAATCGCTGTCACAGCAGACGCCCGCTGTGAACGTTGATTCCGCGTTGCCTGCGGCATTAAAAAATGGTTGGCCGGATAGCCAATGGTGGAAGGCGTATCACGATCCACAGCTGAATGCGTTGATTGACAGCACCCTCAAGAATTCTCCAGACATGCAGGTAGCAGAACAGCGCATTCAACTGGCAGAAGCGCAGGCTAAAGCGGTTGAGGCGCAGGATGGTCCAGAAGTTGATTTTTCCGCAGACGTTGAACGTCAAAGAATGTCGGCAGAAGGTTTAATGGGACCGTTTGCCATTACCGATCCTGCGGCAGGCACTACCGGGCCGTGGTACACCAATGGAACCTTTGGTTTAACCGCAGGCTGGAACCTGGATCTGTGGGGTAAAAACCGGGCTGAAGTGGCGGCGCGTATTGGTGAGGTGAAAGCGCGTGAGGCTGAACGTGAGCAAACTCGCCAGTTACTGGCGAGCGGCGTATCGCGTCTGTACTGGGAGTGGCAGACGCAGGCGGCGCTTAAAACTGTGCTGACGCAGATTAAAAACGAGCAGCAGAACGTCATCACCGTCGATCGTCAACTGTATCAAAACGGGATTACCTCTTCTGTCGAAGGTGTTGAAACGGATATTGACTCCAGTAGAACGGAGCAGCAGCTGAACGATGTCAGCGGCAAAATGAAGGTGATAGAGGCGCGGCTGAGCGCACTGACCAACTCGCAATCTTCCGTCATGAAGCTTAAAGCGACGACGCTACCAGCGGTAGAAAGCCAGCTACCGTCCCAGCTTGGTTATTCGCTGCTGGCCCGCCGCCCTGATTTACAGGCCGCACACTGGTACATCGAGTCATCGCTGAGCAGCATTGATGCGGCAAAAGCGGCATTCTATCCGGACGTTAACCTGATGGCGTTTTTACAGCAGGATGCGCTGCATCTGAGTGATTTATTCCGCCATTCCGCGCAGCAGATGGGGGTGACGGCTGGGCTGACACTGCCTATTTTTGATAGCGGCAGACTGAATGCGAATCTCGATATCACGAAAGCGCAGAGCAACCTGACGGTGGCAAATTACAACAAGACAGTGGTCGATGCGGTGAATGACGTTGCTCGTGCGGCATCACAGGTAGAAACGCTGGCGCAGAAGAACCAGCATCAGCAGCAAATTGAACATGACGCACAGCGCGTTGTGGGGCTTGCGCAGGCACGATATAGCGCCGGTATCATTGCGGGTTCCCGGGTTAGCGAGGCCAAAATTCCGGCGTTACGCGAACAGCTTAATGGTCTGGTTCTACAGGGACAGTGGCTGGATGCTTCTATACAGCTGACCAGCGCACTGGGCGGCGGTTACCGCGCCTCCTGATAGTCTGACCCGGCAGAAGTCTCTGTCGGGTCAATTTGCATGTTCTTTGCGTTTACTTCGCTGTTTCATCCACCAGCGGGCAGCCACCACAACGCCGATAACCAGAACCAACCACACCGCATGTTTAATATGCTGGTCGAGGCTATGCAACCATGGGGCAATCACTTCACCGCCCACATAGCCGAGCGTGGTAAACAGCAATGCCCAGACAAACGCCCCCAGGATATTCAGTGGGATGAAAATCTTCGGTGGCAGGTGGCTGGCCCCAATCAGCAACGGGCCAATGACGCGAAAACCGTACATAAAGCGCGTGCCGACCACAAACAGGTAGGGACGCCGTTGGATCATCTTCTGCGCGTAGTGGATTTTTGCCCGATGACGCGAGAAACGACGTAAGATTTTGCCGCCATAACGACGCCCAAGTAAAAAGAGTAATTGATCGCCAATCATCCCACCCAATGCGACGGAGAGCACCACCAGCGGAAATTTAAGAATTCCCTGGTGCGCAGCAACACCGCCTAGCAAGGTAATGGTTTCGCCTTCGGCAAGGCTGCCAATAATCAGCGCCGCATAGCCGTATTGCTCAACATAATGCGTTATATCCATACGTTGTATGACCTCCACGCTCCATAGCATACACCCAGTGAATTGTTCATGCCGGAAAAGCAGCAACTCAGCGTATCGGTATTTTTCATGTGTACATAAAATAATCAAAAGCTGAATTATACTTGAAGTGTTGAGGTCCGGAGCTGACAAGAAGGGGGCGGTATGAACCATGTCTGGGGGCTGTTTTCCCATCCCGATCGTGAAATGCACGTGATCAACAGCGAAAACGAAAGTGTTTCGCATCACTATACCCACCATGTACTGCTGATGGCGGCAATCCCGGTGATTTGTGCGTTTATTGGCACCACGCAAATTGGCTGGAATTTTGGCGACGGCAATATACTGAAGTTATCCCTGTTTACCGGATTTGCGATGGCAATTCTGTTTTACGGCGTGATGCTGGCAGGTGTGGCTATCATGGGCAGAGTTATCTGGTGGATGGCGCGTAATTACTCGCGACGCCCGTCGCTGGCACATTGTATGGTCTTTGCCGGATATGTTGCCACGCCGCTGTTTTTAAGCGGGCTGGTGGCGCTGTATCCGCTGGTCTGGCTGTGTGCGCTCGTGGGAACCATCGCGCTGTTTTACACCGGCTATTTACTCTATCTCGGTATTCCAACGTTCCTGAATATCACTAAAGAAGAAGGGCTGAGCTTTTCCAGTTCAACGCTGGCGATTGGCGTGCTGGTGCTGGAGGTTCTGCTGGCGATTACGGTGATCCTGTGGGGCTACGGGTACCGATTGTTCTAGGTGTACAACCTGTCTGTGCCGCGTTGTTGGCGTAAAAGCCAGCAACGCAGCATTTCGAGATGATTCTTCTGTAGCGGCAAACCTGCCGGATCGCTATGATGCCAGAGCTAGCCTGAGATAATCCTTATTTCAGGCGGTGTGCGTTGTGACGTGCGTGAACCATTATCAGAAACCTCATCATGCTGAAATTCCGAGTTTCATTATTAAGTCTTGCCCTGGTGCTGGCCGTTCCTTTTGCACCCCAAGCCGTAGCGAAAACGGCGACTACTGCAGCGGCATCTCAACCTGAGATTGCTTCTGGTAGTGCGATGATTGTTGATCTGAATACCAACAAAGTTATCTATTCGAACCACCCGGACCTCGTGCGTCCGATTGCGTCGATTACCAAATTAATGACGGCGATGGTGGTGCTTGATGCACGACTGCCGCTGGATGAAAAACTGAAAGTTGATATCAGCCAGACGCCGGAAATGAAAGGCATCTACTCTCGTGTGCGTCTGAACAGTGAGATCAGTCGTAAGAATATGCTGCTACTGGCGCTGATGTCCTCAGAAAACCGCGCAGCGGCAAGCCTGGCGCACCACTATCCGGGCGGTTATAACGCATTTATCAAGGCGATGAATGCGAAGGCGAAGTCGTTGGGAATGACCCAGACGCGCTTTGTGGAACCGACCGGGTTATCGATTCATAACGTCTCGACGGCGCGTGATTTAACTAAACTGCTGATTGCCAGCAAGCAGTATCCGCTGATTGGTCAGTTGAGTACGACGCGTGAAGACATGGCGACATTTGCCAACCCGGCGTATACGTTGCCGTTCCGTAACACCAACCATCTGGTATACCGCGATAACTGGAACATTCAGCTCACCAAAACTGGGTTTACTAATGCCGCTGGTCACTGCCTGGTGATGCGTACGGTCATTAATAACAAGCCGGTAGCGCTGGTGGTCATGGATGCCTTTGGCAAATATACCCACTTTGCTGATGCCAGTCGTTTACGCACCTGGATCGAAACCGGCAAGGTGATGCCTGTTCCGGCCGCGGCGCTGAGCTATAAAAAGCAAAAAGCCGCACAGATGGCGGCGGCAGGTACAGCGACGGGCGAGCAAACGGCGCAAAACGATTAAACCGTAGGCCGGGCAAGCGAAGCGCCCCCGGCAACGTGCCCGATGGCGCTTACGCTTATCGGGCCTACGATTCTTTCCAGTACTTCTGCTTACTGGTTTTGCCAATACCTGGATTCATACTGTTGGTCGGGTCGTTCTCGCGATAAAAACGCGTCAATGTTTCTGGTGCTTTATACAGATGCCCCACGTTATGTTCTGCAGGGTATTGTGCCCCGCGCTCACGCAGTAACACCAGCATTTGCTCTTTCAGTTCGTGAGCATCCACACCTTTCTTCACGATGTAATCCTGATGGAAGACATAGCACATAAAGTGGCCGTAATAGAGTTTGTGCACCAGCTTGCTGTCTATTTCCGGCGGCAGGTGCTCATACCATTCGGTATCGTTACGACGCAGCGCAATATCCAGCGCCAGAATATCTTCCACTTCATCCGCATGGACGGCCTGATATCGAATGGCCGCGCCCGCCGCTGCGAAGCGGTGCAAAAATGCCTTGCTACCTTCTTCCGGCGTACAGGCAAAGAAATCACCTTCGGCGGTTTTGAAAAACTCAGTCAGCCAGCTC
The DNA here is from genome assembly GCF_014596835.2 of Citrobacter sp. C6_1. Taxonomy (NCBI): domain Bacteria; kingdom Pseudomonadati; phylum Pseudomonadota; class Gammaproteobacteria; order Enterobacterales; family Enterobacteriaceae; genus Citrobacter; species Citrobacter sp. C6_1. The sequence goes on from NZ_CP115031.1 coordinate 1,650,246, forward strand.
TGTGCTTCTGCTACGCCGCCACCGGCCATTTTTAACAGCAGATGATGTTCGTATTTATCACGCCAGCTTTTCATCCGTGCCGGTAAATGGCTGGGGAATAAATGGCCGAACTTCTGCATTGCCCGGTCGGTAAAGTGTGGGCGGAAAATTTTCACTTTTTCCAGCATCGCATCGGTGCGGCCTTTCAGCGTAAAGAAAAACGGCATTTTGTCAGTGCCGAGTTTGTCGATCATCAGAAACGTATCTTTGCCATAGGTTTCGGCGATGTCATAGATATCGCGGTGCATATATTCACCCGCGACCGGCAGATGTTCAAATTTGGCCAGAATATGACGACGGATTTCCGTCAGCACTTCTGGCTGGTTGGTACCGATATAAAAGACCTGCTGGTTTTTCTCTGCTTCAAAGGTATCCAGGCGCACGGCGAACACTGCAAGCTTTCCGGCGCAACCAGAAGATTCAAACAGACGCTCAGGGTCTGCGTTATAGCGTGCCGGCGTATCGGCCTCAATATCTCTGACGCGGGTGATGTAATCATGATCGTGTGCATGACGCCCATCGTGCTGGACATCATCATCTTTGATCTGCTCGTCATCAAGTTTGCTCAGGATCTGCTCTGGTGTCTGACCCAGCTCGATACCCAGATGGTTGACCAACTGCAATTTACCTTGTTCGTCAATACGCGCAAACAGCGACATTTCTGTGTATGCCGGACCGCGTTGTACCAGCGAGCCGCCAGAGTTGTTGCAGATACCGCCGATCACGGAAGCACCGATACAGGAAGAGCCGATCACCGAATGCGGTTCACGGCCAAAAGGTTTGAGCGCCTTTTCCAGCGAATAAAGTGTCGTACCGGGATAAGCCAGCACCTGTTCACCGTTGCCGATGACGTGCAGCTTATCGAGGCGCAGGGTGCTGATGATGACGATGTCGCGATCGTAATCATTGCCGCTAGGCGTGGAGCCTTCGGTCAGACCGGTATTGGCGGCTTGCATCAGAATTATTTTGTCAGCCGAGACGCAGGCGTTGAGGACACGCCACAGTTCTAATAGCGAGCCAGGGAAAACGACGGCGAGCGCATCGCCCTGACCCGAGCGAAAGCCTTTACGATAACGGGCAGTTTTGGCCGCTTCGGTGAGCAGGTGTGAATGGCCGACCAGTCGGGTCAATTCAGTCAGAAACGCTTTATTATCAGTTGTTGTAATGGAAGACATTCTCCACTCCTTGTGGTGGGACTCAATATCAGGAACAAGCATAGCGCTATGTATGACAATACGCTTTCTCATTCGCATTGTCTCTGTGTTGTATCCCACTGATTCATGCTGGTTTTGAAAATTCAGAGAATATCCTTAGCTTTCTTCCCCACTCCCGTTTAGGCTTACGGCAAGCTGCGGTTTTTGTTATATTTTCGCTGCCTCGTCGGGTAGAAATTAAGAGAGAATCAACATGAAATGGCTATGTTCTGTAGGTGTCGCGGTGGGCCTGGCGTTGCAACCAGCGCTGGCGGACACCTTGTTTGGTAACCATCCACTGACGCCTGAAGCGCGGGATGTGTTTGTGACCGATTTACTCAAACAGATGACTGTGGATGAGAAAATTGGGCAACTACGCTTGATAAGCGTCGGGCCTGATAACCCGAAAGAAGCCATCCGCGAGATGATCAAAGACGGGCAGGTTGGGGCAATTTTTAACACCGTCACGCGCCAGGATATCCGTAAGATGCAGGATCAGGTCATGGAACTTAGCCGCCTGAAAATCCCTCTCTTTTTCGCCTATGACGTGCTGCATGGTCAACGCACCGTGTTTCCGATAAGCCTTGGCCTGGCATCCTCTTTTAACCTTGATGCGGTCAGAACCGTTGGTCGGATTTCTGCGTATGAAGCTGCAGACGATGGTCTGAACATGACCTGGGCGCCGATGGTCGATGTCTCCCGCGATCCGCGTTGGGGCCGTGCGTCCGAAGGTTTTGGTGAAGATACGTATTTAACTGCCATCATGGGCAAAACCATGGTGGAAGCGATGCAGGGGAAAAGCCCGGCCGACAGGTATTCAGTGATGACCAGCGTCAAGCACTTCGCTGCTTATGGCGCCGTTGAGGGCGGAAAAGAGTACAACACTGTGGATATGAGTCCGCAGCGTTTATTCAACGACTATATGCCGCCCTACAAGGCCGGACTGGATGCCGGTAGCGGTGCGGTGATGGTGGGGCTTAACTCACTGAATGGGACGCCTGCCACCTCTGACGCCTGGCTGCTCAAAGACGTGTTGCGCGATAAGTGGGGCTTTAAAGGCATAACGGTTTCCGATCACGGCGCAATTAAAGAATTGATTAAACATGGAACCGCGTCCGACCCCGAAGATGCTGTGCGCGTGGCGATCACGTCCGGTATTAACATGAGCATGAGCGATGAATACTACAGCAAGTATCTACCGGGACTGATTAAGTCGGGTAAGGTTACGATGGCGGAACTCGACGATGCCGCGCGCCACGTGCTGAACGTGAAATATGATATGGGGCTGTTTAACGACCCGTACAGTCATCTGGGGGCCAAAGAATCTGACCCACAGGACACCAACGCGGAAAGCCGTTTGCACCGCAAAGAGGCGCGTGAAGTGGCGCGAGAAAGCCTGGTGCTGCTGAAAAACCGTCTGGAAACATTGCCGCTGAAAAAATCCGCCACCGTGGCAGTCGTCGGTCCATTGGCCGACAGCAAGCGTGATGTGATGGGCAGTTGGTCCGCTGCCGGTGTTGCCGATCAGTCGGTAACGGTGCTGACGGGGATTAAAAATGCCCTCGGCGAGCAGGGTAAAGTGGTGTACGCCAAAGGGGCGAATATCACCAACGACAAAGGCATTGTCGATTTCCTCAACCTGTATGAAGAGGCGGTGAAGGTTGACCCGCGCTCGCCGCAGGCAATGATTGATGAAGCCGTTAATGCGGCGAAGCAGTCTGACGTGGTTGTTGCGGTAGTGGGTGAAGCGCAGGGGATGGCGCATGAAGCCTCTAGTCGAACCGATATCACTATCCCGCAAAGCCAGCGTGATCTGATTGCTGCGCTGAAAGCGACCGGTAAACCGCTGGTGCTGGTGCTGATGAACGGTCGTCCACTGGCATTGGTGAAAGAAGATCAGCAGGCTGATGCGATCCTCGAGACCTGGTTTGCCGGCACCGAAGGCGGTAACGCCATTGCCGATGTGCTGTTTGGCGATTATAACCCGTCAGGTAAGCTGCCGATGTCTTTCCCACGATCGGTGGGGCAGATCCCGGTCTATTACAGCCATCTTAATACTGGTCGCCCGTATAACGCCGATAAGCCGAACAAATATACGTCGCGCTACTTTGATGAAGCGAATGGCCCGTTGTATCCCTTTGGCTATGGTCTGAGCTACACCACGTTTACCGTGTCTGATGTGAAGCTCTCTGCACCGACAATGAAACGTGACGGAACAGTGACTGCCAGCGTGCAGGTAACCAACACCGGTAAGCGTGAAGGCGCGACAGTCATTCAGATGTATTTACAGGATGTGACGGCCTCAATGAGTCGTCCGGTAAAACAGCTGAAAGGTTTTGAGAAAGTGAACCTCAAGCCAGGTGAAACCCAGACCGTTAGCTTCCCCATTGATATTGACGCGCTGAAGTTCTGGAACCAGCATATGAAATACGATGCGGAGCCGGGCAAATTTAACGTCTTTATCGGCGTAGACTCCGCCAGAGTGAAGCAGGGCGAGTTTGAACTGCTGTAATGGCTGAATAAACCACGCACAGTGCCTGATAGCGCTACGCTTATCAGGCCTGCGAAATCCTATCATCCGGTAAATTCACGTTGGGTTTGCCGGATTTTTTTTATTTTGTTCTCGCCTTACCGCTAATAACTCTCAGTGTTACCCCCCAATAGCCAGGTTAAGACTGGATTTTTCAACTATGCTTTTTCCTCAAGTCTCTGAAAAGGGCAGCAAAAGGATGAGGAGAGCAGCATGATAATCTCAAAGGTATGGGTGGGTTCGCTGGCGCTGTTAGCGACGATAAGCTTGCCCTTACAGGCCGCGTCACCCGTCACGGTCGGTTCAAAAATAGATACCGAAGGGGCGCTGCTCGGCAATATTATTTTGCAGGTGCTTGAAAGCCACGGCGTGAAAACTGTCAATAAAGTACAACTGGGCACTACGCCCGTGGTGCGTGGGGCCATCACTTCCGGTGAGCTGGATATTTATCCGGAATATACCGGCAATGGCGCATTCTTTTTTAAAGATGAAAACGACCCCGCCTGGAAAAATGCGCAGGCAGGTTTCGAGAAAGTGAAAAAACTGGACGCTGAGCAAAATAAACTGGTTTGGCTAACGCCTGCTCCCGCCAACAATACCTGGACTATTGCAGTACGTCAGGATATCGCTGAAAAAAACAAACTTGTCTCTCTTGCGGATTTAGGCCGCTACCTGAAAGAGGGGGGGACGTTCAAACTGGCGGCCTCTGCTGAGTTTATTGAACGTGCAGATGCGCTGCCCGCATTTGAAAAAGCGTATGACTTCAAGCTCAATCAGAACCAATTGTTGTCACTGGCAGGGGGCGATACTGCGGTGACAATTAAAGCTGCGGCGCAGCAGACTTCAGGGGTCAATGCGGCGATGGCCTACGGCACCGACGGCCCGGTTGCGGCGCTCGGTTTGCAAACATTGAGCGATCCAAAAGGCGTCCAGCCCATTTATGCGCCTGCGCCCGTCGTGCGTGAATCGGTGCTGAAGGACTACCCGCAAATGGGGGAATGGCTACAGCCGGTCTTTGCCAGTCTGGATGAAAAAACGCTGCAACAGCTGAATGCCAGCATTGCCGTGGAGGGACTGGATGCGAAAAAAGTTGCTGCAGATTACCTGAAGCAAAAAGGATGGGTGAAGTAACGGCCTTTGCAGCGGATGGGTGTTTTGTCGAAAATCTCAATCAATCGGGTGCTGTTGCTGCTGGTGTTTCTCACCTTCGCGGCGGCAGCGCTTCCTTTCATCAGTTATGCCCCTAATCGTCTGGTTTCCGGTGAAGGTCGTCAACTCTGGGAGGTCTGGCCCAACATGGCGTGGGGACTGGCGGCGACACTTTTACTGCTCGTGGTTTTATGCATCATACCCGGTAAATCCGGCAGTGTTTTGACGCTGGTTGTTGTCCAGTTACTGGTGATAGCGGCGTTGTTTATGGCCGGGAAAGCGGCAACGCATCTGGCTCAGACAGGAACTTCTGTCGCCAGAACCAGCCTGGGGAGCGGTTTCTGGCTTGGGTCAGGGGTGTTGTTGCTGGCTGGCAGTGACGCCATTCGACGTATTACCACTCAGCCACTGTGGCGCTGGGTACTGCATGCGCAAATTGTCACTGTGCCAGTGGCGCTGCTGCTGTCCGGTACCCTTAACGATCTTTCTTTGCTCAAAGAATATGCTAACCGCCAGGATGTGTTTGATGATGCTCTGGCGCAGCACCTGACTATTCTGTTCGGTACTGTGGTGCCTGCGCTGTGTATTGGCGTGCCGCTGGGCATCTGGTGCACTTTTTCTGCTTCGCGTCAGGGGCCAATATTTGCTGTGCTGAATATCATCCAGACGATCCCCTCCGTCGCGTTGTTTGGTTTGTTGATTGCGCCGCTTGCTGGACTGGTTAAGCATTTCCCGTGGCTTAGCTCGCTCGGCGTAGCGGGAACGGGCCTGACGCCTGCGCTGATTGCGCTGGTGCTGTATGCCTTATTGCCATTGGTTCGTGGCGTGGTGGCCGGGCTGAATCAGGTTCCGCGCGATGTGCTGGAAAGTGCGCGGGCTATGGGGATGAGCCCATGTCAGCGTTTTCTTTCGGTGCAACTTCCGTTAGCGCTACCCGTTTTCCTGCGCAGTTTGCGGGTGGTGATGGTACAGACGGTGGGGATGGCGGTCATTGCCGCATTGATTGGGGCTGGCGGATTTGGCGCGCTGGTTTTTCAGGGACTGCTCAGTAGCGCCGTTGATTTAGTGCTACTGGGCGTGATTCCGGTGGTGGTACTGGCAGTGCTGATTGATGCGCTGTTTGATTTAGGCTTAGCACTGCTGAAGGTGACAAACGATGATTGAATTTAGCCATGTCAATAAAACCTATAACCAGCAACAGGCCGTGAGCGATCTCAATCTGCATTTAGGCGAAGGTAGTTTTTCGGTATTAATCGGGACCTCCGGTTCGGGGAAGTCCACCACGTTGAAAATGATCAACCGGCTGGTCGAGCATGATAGTGGGCAGATCCGTTTTGCCGGGGAAGAGATCCGTAGCCTGCCGGTGCTGGAATTAAGACGACGTATGGGCTATGCCATCCAGTCGATTGGCTTATTTCCACATTGGACTGTCGCGCAGAACATTGCCACCGTACCACAGCTGCAAAAGTGGTCACGTGCGCGTATTGATGACCGAACAGAAGAACTGATGGCGTTGCTGGGGCTGGAAGCGGATTTGCGTCACCGCTATCCGCATCAGCTTTCCGGCGGCCAACAGCAGCGGGTCGGTGTGGCACGCGCGCTGGCGGCTGACCCTCAGGTTCTGCTGATGGACGAACCTTTTGGCGCGCTGGACCCGGTAACACGCAGTGCGCTACAGCAGGAGATGACCCGTATCCACCGTCTGTTGGGTCGTACCATCGTGTTAGTGACGCATGATATCGATGAAGCGCTGAGACTGGCGGAGCACCTGGTGTTAATGGATGCGGGCAAGGTGGTGCAGCAGGGCACGCCGCTGTCGATGTTGACGGCACCAGTGAATGATTTCGTGCGGACCTTTTTTGGCCACAGTGAACTGGGTGTAAGACTGCTGTCACTGCGCACAGTGGGGGATTTTACCCGTCGTGGTGAACAGTTGGCCGGTGAGCCGTTAGTGGATGAGATGACGTTACGTGATGCGTTATCTGTTTTTGTCGCCCGTGGCTGTGATGTGTTGCCGGTGGTTAATGCCCAGGGCGTGGCCCGTGGTACGCTCCATTTTCACGATCTGCTTTCGGAGACACCGCACAGTGAAACATCTGTTTGATCCTCTGCTGTGGCTCATTGCGCTGTTCCTGGTGTTGCTGGTGGGATTGCCCCACAGCCAGGCACTGTTCAGCGCGTTGTTTCCCCAATTGCCGCGTCCTGTTTATCAGCAAGAGAGTTTTATGGCGCTGGCGCTGGCGCATTTCACTCTGGTGGGCATTTCAAGCCTGATTGCTGTCATTATTGGGGTTGGGGCAGGTGTAGCGGTAACCCGTTCATGGGGAGTAGAGTTCAGACCTTTGGTCGAAACGATTGCCGCGGTGGGGCAAACTTTTCCGCCGGTTGCGGTGCTGGCGATCGCCGTACCGGTGATGGGTTTTGGCCCGGAGCCTGCGATTATCGCGCTGATCCTGTATGGGGTGTTACCGATCTTACAGGCAACGCTGGCAGGGCTGGGAGGGATCTCTGCCAGCGTAATAGATATCGCCGGCGGGATGGGCATGAGTCATGGGCAGCGGCTACGCAAAGTCGAACTTCCGCTCGCGGCACCGGTTATTCTGGCCGGGATTCGCACGTCAGTGATTATTAATATTGGCACCGCAACGATTGCCTCTACCGTTGGTGCGAATACGTTAGGAACACCGATTATCATCGGGTTAAGCGGGTTTAATACCGCCTATGTGATCCAGGGGGCGCTGCTGGTCGCATTGGCCGCAGTCATTGTCGATCGCGGGTTTGAGCGATTAGCGTACTACCTTACCCGGCACGTAAAATAAAGGTATAACCTGCCAGCATCACGCCGCCGATACCACCGATAGCCATCAGCAGGAAGAGGGTTATAACACCGATTTTAGCTGCGCTCATTTTGTACTCCTTATGTGAATTCAAGGATTGTACACGTTTGTTAATAAAATATTAAATACCGAGTGGATAAATATCATGACCCAACGCGCGCCATTCATCCAGTTGTTGGTGTTGTGCAGGGGTTTGGTTCTCTCCACACCAGACGAGCAGGGTGCGCCCTTCAAACAGCTCGGGCCGTAGCTGATTGAGCGAGTGGGCCAGTATATCAACACGCCATCCTTGCTGGCTGGCGACCCAGCCTTCCAGCCATAAACGGGTGGTATCGTGGATATTCCAGCCGACTACCAGGGCATCTTTACCCTGTTTTTTACGCGCCGAAGCAAGACAAATCGCAATATAATTGATGAGTACACCGTCAAGGATCCCCAATAGCGCCTGGAGAATGGGCTGCTGACATTGCAGACGTCGGCGCAAGGGAATAAACAAATGTGTATTGAGCGTTTGTGCAGGGTAATCCTGACCACGCTCTTTGATCCACAACCTGAGGCTGTGCAAATTGTTACGTTGCAAATAGCTCAATAGCGTTTCTTGCTGCTCACGCCAGCCGTTATGCACATCAATGTTCTCATTGCTGAGTAACATTTTAACTTTACTGACCTGAACGCCATTATTTATCCAGCGTTTTATCTCACGGATCCTGTCAATGTCCGCATCGTTAAACAGGCGATGCCCCCCGTCTGTACGCTGAGGTTTTAGTAATCCGTAACGCCTCTGCCATGCACGTAAAGTGACAGGGTTGATATCACAAAGCAAAGCCACTTCACCTATCGTGTAAAGCGCCATCGTTGTCTCACTCTTGCTCGCGAGGTCCCAGTTTTACTTTAGACGCTCTTTTGCGAACCAGGTAGTTTTGTCTGTTTTTTGATCAGAGCAAGGGTGAGATTGTCGCCATACTCGCGCTTTCGAGTGATCGTTCTCACAAATTCCTGTTTTTTTGCAACAGTTCAAAGAAAGTTACGCGCAGCCCATGTATGTTACGCGCTTTTAAGAAATGTGTGGTTGGCGGGTATGTACGAGTTTAATCTGGTGTTGCTGCTGCTTCAGCAGATGTGCGTGTTTCTCGTTATCGCGTGGCTAATGAGCAAGACGCGTCTGTTTATCCCGCTGATGCAGGTCACTATCCGACTGCCGCACAAACTTCTGTGTTACGTCACCTTCTCCATCTTTTGCATTATGGGCACCTACTTTGGGCTGCATATTGAAGACTCCATTGCGAATACTCGCGCCATCGGCGCGGTGATGGGCGGTCTGCTTGGCGGTCCAGTTGTTGGGGGACTGGTTGGCCTGACCGGCGGTCTTCATCGCTATTCGATGGGGGGCATGACGGCGCTCAGTTGTATGATTTCGACCATCGTGGAAGGCCTGCTTGGGGGACTGGTACACAGTGTACTTACCCGACGTGGTCGTACTGATAAAGTGTTTAGTCCGCTGACGGCTGGCGCGATTACCTTTGTCGCCGAACTGGTGCAGATGCTGATCATTTTGCTGATTGCACGTCCCTTTGAGGATGCCTTGCACCTGGTCAGTAACATTGCCGCGCCGATGATGGTGACCAATACCGTTGGCGCTGCGTTGTTTATGCGTATTCTGCTCGACAAACGCGCGATGTTTGAAAAATACACCTCGGCGTTTTCTGCCACTGCGCTAAAAGTTGCCGCCTCTACGGAGGGGATTCTGCGACAGGGATTTAACGAGGTTAACAGCATGAAGGTCGCTCAGGTGCTGTATGAAGAGCTGGATATCGGTGCGGTGGCGATTACTGATCGCGAGAAGTTGCTGGCGTTTACCGGCATTGGTGATGACCACCATCTGCCAGGCAAGCCCATATCCTCTTCATACACCCAACGGGCGATTGAAACCGGAGAAGTCGTGTATGCCGACGGTAACGAAGTGCCTTATCGCTGTTCACTGCATCCGCAATGCAAATTAGGGTCGACGCTGGTGATCCCGTTGCGGGGTGAAAACCAGCGGGTGATGGGGACGATTAAACTGTATGAAGCCAAAAACCGTCTCTTTAGCTCAATTAACCGCACGCTGGGAGAAGGGATCGCCCAGTTGCTTTCCGCGCAAATCCTGGCCGGACAATATGAGCGACAAAAAGCGATGCTGACGCAGTCAGAAATCAAACTTCTGCACGCTCAGGTTAATCCCCATTTTCTGTTTAACGCGTTGAATACGATTAAAGCCGTGATCCGTCGTGACAGCGAGCAGGCCAGCCAACTGGTGCAATATCTCTCGACTTTCTTTCGTAAGAATTTAAAACGCCCGTCGGAAATTGTGACGCTGGCTGATGAAATCGAACACGTAAATGCCTATCTACAAATTGAAAAGGCACGATTCCAGTCCCGTCTGCAGGTGACGTTAACGGTCCCGGAAGCGCTTGCGCATCAGCAATTGCCTGCGTTTACTCTGCAACCGATAGTCGAGAATGCGATTAAGCATGGCACTTCCCAGCTACTTGATACCGGAGAAGTCTCCATCACTGCTCGCCAGGAAGGACAGTATCTGATGCTGGATATTGAAGATAATGCCGGACTGTATCAGCCCACGACTGAGTCCAGCGGGCTTGGAATGAGTCTGGTGGACAAACGCCTGCGGGAACGGTTTGGCGATGATTTTGGCATCAGCGTAGCCTGTGAGCCTGAGCTCTTTACCCGAATTACTTTACGACTTCCCCTGGAGGAACTGGCATGATCAAAGTGCTGATTGTCGATGATGAACCGCTAGCGCGGGAGAACCTGCGGATCCTGTTACAGGAGCAAAGCGACATCGAGATAGTCGGGGAGTGTTCGAATGCGGTAGAGGCCATTGGTGCAGTGCATAAGCTGCGCCCGGATGTGCTGTTCCTCGATATCCAGATGCCGCGTATCAGCGGGCTGGAAATGGTGGGTATGCTGGATCCCGAGCATCGCCCGTATATCGTTTTTCTCACCGCTTTTGACGAATATGCAGTGAAAGCCTTTGAAGAACATGCTTTTGATTATCTGCTTAAGCCGATTGAAGAAACGCGGCTGGAGAAAACGCTGATCCGTTTACGTCAGGAGCGAACAAAGCAGGATGTGTCGTTACTGCCGGAACATCAGCAGGCGCTTAAATTCATTCCATGTAGCGGTCATAGCCGAATCTATCTGCTGCAAATGGATGATGTGGCGTTTGTCAGCAGTCGTATGAGCGGCGTTTATGTGACCAGTAGCGATGGCAAAGAAGGATTCACCGAGCTGACGCTCAGAACGCTGGAGAGCCGTACTCCGCTGCTGCGTTGCCACCGACAATACCTGGTCAACATGGCCCATTTGCAGGAGATCCGTCTGGAAGATAACGGTCAGGCTGAGCTGATTTTACGTAACGGACTGACTGTCCCGGTGAGCCGTCGGTACCTCAAAAGTCTAAAAGAGGCGATTGGCCTGTAAAACTGGTACACTGCGCGCCATTGCATCACCGACAGTTGAAGGCTCTATGCTAAGTAACGATATTCTTCGTAGCCTGCGCTACACCCTGAAAGCGAATAATAACGATATGGTGCGCATTCTTGCGCTTGCTGAGATGGAATCCACCTCTGCAGGTTTCGACACCTGGATGACAAAAGAAGATGAGGACGGGTTTGTTCGCTGCCCGGATATCATCCTCTCTGGTTTCCTGAACGGTCTTATCTACCATCTGCGTGGCAAAGATGATTCTGCGCCGGAACTGGCGATTGAACGTCGTGTTAACAACAATACGGTGCTGAAAAAACTGCGTATCGCGTTTTCACTGAAAACCGATGATATTCTGGCCATCATGACCGAACAGAAATTTCGTGTATCGATGCCGGAAATCACCGCGATGATGCGTGCACCGGACCATAAGAACTATCGCGAATGTGGCGATCAATTCTTGCGCTATTTCTTGCGCGGTTTAACTGCGCGAGTACATAACGCGAAGTCGTGATGGTTGCCCAGCGGCGCTGTGCTTGCAAAGTCTACGGGATTTGAAGACCGGGTAAGGCGAAACCGCCAGCCGGAGTAAAAGCAAAAGAAAAGCCGGAGATAATCTCCGGCTTTTTTGTTATTTCACCTGCTGACCAGGTTTCGCACCGTCATCCGGGCTTAACAGGAAGATGTCTTTTCCGCCAGGGCCTGCTGCCATCACCATCCCTTCAGAGATACCGAAGCGCATCTTACGCGGAGCCAGGTTCGCCACCATAATGGTCTGTCGGCCAATCAGGGCTTGCGGATCCGGGTAAGCAGAGCGAATACCGGAGAAGACGTTACGCTTCTCACCGCCGAGATCCAGCGTCAGGCGCAGCAGTTTGTCGGAACCTTCCACGAACTCGGCGTTCTCAATCAGCGCCACGCGCAGATCGATTTTGGCGAAATCGTCAAAGGTGATGGTGTCCTGGATAGGGTCATCCGCCAGCGGGCCGGTCACCGGTGCGGCTGCGGCTTTCACTTCTTCTTTGGACGCTTCCACCAGCGCTTCAACCTGTTTCATGTCGATACGGTTGTAGAGCGCCTTAAAGGTGTTGACCTTGTGACCGAGCAGCGGTTGCTCAATGGCATCCCAGGTCAGGTCGCTGTTCAGGAATGCCTCAACACGTTCAGCAAGCGTCGGCAGTACTGGTTTCAGGTACGTCATCAGGACGCGGAACAGGTTAATACCCATGGAGCAAATTGCCTGCAGGTCGGCGTCACGGCCTTCCTGTTTAGCCACGACCCACGGAGCCTGTTCGTCAACGTAGCGGTTAGCCACATCGGCCAGCGCCATGATTTCGCGGATTGCTTTACCGAATTCACGGCTTTCCCACGCTTCGCCAATCACCGCTGCGGCGTCGGTAAAGGTTTTGTACAGCGCCGGATCGGCCAGTTCAGCCGCCAGTACGCCGTCAAAACGCTTACTGATAAAGCCCGCGTTACGGGACGCCAGGTTGACCACTTTGTTGACGATATCAGCATTGACGCGCTGGACAAAATCTTCCAGGTTCAGGTCGATATCATCAATACGCGAAGAAAGCTTCGCCGTGTAGTAGTAACGCAAACTGTCGGCATCAAAGTGTTTCAGCCAGGTGCTGGCTTTAATGAAGGTACCGCGAGACTTGGACATCTTCGCGCCGTTCACCGTCACATACCCGTGAACGAACAGGTTAGTCGGTTTGCGGAAGTTGCTGCCTTCGAGCATGGCAGGCCAGAACAGGCTGTGGAAGTAGACGATATCTTTACCGATGAAGTGATACAGCTCAGCATCGGAGTCTTTCTTCCAGTATTCGTCAAAGCTTGTGGTATCACCGCGCTTGTCGCACAGGTTCTTGAAGGAACCCATGTAGCCGATTGGCGCATCCAGCCAGACGTAGAAATATTTGCCCGGTGCGTTCGGGATTTCAAAGCCGAAGTATGGTGCGTCGCGGGAGATATCCCACTGCTGCAGGCCAGATTCAAACCATTCCTGCATTTTGTTCGCCACTTGCTCCTGCAACGCGCCGCTGCGCGTCCACGCCTGCAGCATTTCGCTGAACGACGGCAGGTCAAAGAAAAAGTGCTCGGAGTCACGCATTACCGGTGTGGCACCGGAAACGACGGATTTCGGCTCGATAAGTTCGGTCGGGCTGTAGGTTGCGCCGCACACTTCACAGTTATCGCCGTACTGGTCCGGAGACTTACATTTCGGGCAGGTGCCTTTAACGAAACGATCCGGCAGGAACATGCCTTTTTCCGGATCGTAGAGCTGGGAGATGGTGCGGTTCTTTATAAAACCATTCTCCTTCAGGCGCGTATAAATCAGTTCAGACAGCTCACGGTTCTCTTCGCTGTGCGTTGAGTGGTAGTTGTCATAGCTGATGTCAAAACCTGCAAAATCAGTCTGATGCTCCTGACTCATTTCACCGATCATCTGCTCTGGCGTGATCCCAAGCTGCTGTGCTTTCAGCATGATTGGCGTACCGTGTGCGTCGTCCGCGCAGATGAAGTTAACCTGGTGGCCGCGCATTCGCTGGTAACGGACCCAGACATCAGCCTGGATGTGCTCCAGCATATGGCCGAGGTGGATTGAGCCGTTGGCGTACGGCAGCGCGCACGTTACCAGAATTTTCTTCGCGACTTGAGTCATAGTGGGCAATTACTTCTTTTGTAGTGAAAAGGGCTTTGATAGTACCAAAATGGTAATTACTGCGCCAAGCGATAAGGGCATTTATCCGTAAATGAATAATTGTTGCGGTTGGAGTAAACTACCTGGTGACTATTGTACTTTCAGAACAACAAAAAGGAGTCGGGATGAACGCACAATCCCAGGCCAAATCACCAGAGACCCTGCGCGCCATGGTCGCCGGGACGCTGGCGAATTTTCAGCATTCAACCCTGAAGCATAATCTGACGACGCTGAAAGCGTTGCATCATGTCGCCTGGATGGACGACACGTTGCACGTTGAGCTGGTCATGCCATTCGTCTGGCACAGCGCGTTTGAGGCATTAAAAGAGCAATGTAGTGCCGATTTACTGCGTATTACTGGTGCTAAAGCTATTGACTGGAAGCTGTCGCATAACATTGCGACGCTGAAGCGTGTGAAAAACCAGCCGGGTATTAATGGTGTGAAAAACATCATTGCCGTGAGTTCCGGCAAAGGTGGTGTGGGTAAATCCTCTACTGCGGTGAACCTGGCGCTGGCGCTGGCAGCCGAAGGGGCGAAAGTGGGCATCCTGGATGCTGACATTTATGGCCCGTCCATTCCGACCATGCTCGGTGCGGAAAATCAGCGTCCAACCTCGCCAGACGGCACCCATATGGCGCCGATTATGTCCCATGGCCTGGCAACCAATTCCATTGGGTATCTGGTAACCGATGACAATGCGATGGTGTGGCGTGGTCCAATGGCCAGCAAAGCGTTGTTACAAATGCTGCAAGAGACCTTATGGCCGGATCTTGATTATCTGGTTCTGGATATGCCGCCGGGCACCGGTGACATTCAGCTGACGCTGGCGCAGAACATTCCGGTAACGGGCGCGGTAGTGGTCACGACGCCGCAGGACATCGCGCTTATCGATGCGAAAAAAGGCATCGTGATGTTCGAAAAAGTGGAAGTACCTGTGCTGGGCATTGTTGAAAATATGAGCATGCATATTTGTAGCAACTGCGGTCATCATGAACCGATTTTCGGCACGGGTGGCGCACAAAAGCTGGCTGAGCAATATCACACCCAACTGCTGGGACAGATGCCGCTGCATATTTCCTTGCGTGAAGATCTCGACCGCGGTATGCCGACGGTTATCAGTCGTCCTGACAGTGAATTCACCGCGATTTACCGCGATTTGGCCGGCCGTGTTGCCGCCCAGCTCTACTGGCAGGGTGAAGTGATTCCAGGCGAGATTGCCTTCCGTGCAGTGTAATTTTTTCTGATGCGAAAGGTGTTGTACTTATTCACCGTATCAATTATATATTGATGCGGTGAATATATTGAGTGAGCAAACAGCCCAATATTATTCATCATGCCATTATAATCCGCGTCCTTTTCCTAATGATTCCCCTTAATGCATCATTCAAATTGATCATACCAATCTCATTAATCTACAATTTCAATTGGTTTTAGCAGGGAAGTTATCTCATAATTCAACGGACAAGCAGCCTGCATGCTGTTTCTGACCCATTACAGGAATAATGAACACATGAAAATTAGTTTATTCTTGGGAATTATCACACTGGCTTATGGAATTAGCACGTCTGCTTTTGCTTCTGATACCGCGACCTTGACCATTACCGGCAAGATAGTTGAACCCACCTGTAGCACTGATGTCGTGGCTAGTACTGTGCAACAGCGGTGTGGTCAGACTGTGCATAGTGCAGATATCAACAATGTGATGACTGCTCCAGCACAAGGCGTTGTGACCCGTATCGTCGCTGTTCCTGGGGATTCTTCGCGACAGATAGTATTAAATCGCTACGATTAAAAAAGCGTACTGCATAGTAGGCCCCCATCATTTTAATGAGAGATGGGGGCTTTTTTTTGGCCTGAATAATGATATCTAACGATTAATTACGTTAATTTATTAAAGTCGATAATAATATCTATGATATTCATTTGTTGCAATTATATTGCTATTTGTAACTTGTTTTAAATCAAAAAAACAACATGTTTACATTGCGGTAACGTTTATGCTGTGCGAATTTAATTTCAAGGGCCGACCCCTGGTAATAAATAGAAATTACTTTATTAAGGAAGATATTATGAAACGCTCAATTATTTCTGCTGCTGTACTGTCTGCTGTGTTTATGAGTGCCGGGGCTTTTGCTGCTGGGGAAGAAGGGACGTTAACAATCGAAGGTACTATTATTAATAGTTCTTGCCATTTTGCAGACAACATGAATTCAAGTGTTATCACATTGCCGGAAATTGATGCTTCACGTTTTTCTGGATTGTCTGCAGGTGCAGTTGTTGGTACTGAAGTATCTGATTCAACACCAATGAAAATAATATGTCCCGCAGGTACAAAATTAAATACAATAAGAATTTCTAATGGAGAATTTACTACAGAGGGTGTACTTAAAAATAAAAAAGAAGTAAACGGTGAAGTTGATGCGTCTAAGGGCGTTGGTGTTAAATTGAAATTAGGTAATAAGTCGATTACTAATGATCAGGAAACTAATGTCAAAGATATTATTACCGCAACTAAAGATGATTCTTCAGGGGTGGAATATACTCTGGGATTTTCAGCGCAGTACGCTAGATTAAATACAGCAACACCCGTTGTTGCAGGGGAAATATCATCAGTTTTAACTATTTCCGTTTCTGCAGAATAAATTTCTATGCCGGTGTGTTCACCGGCTGTTTTTTTAAAGGACGAACGCAACATGAAATGGATTCTAAGCGCTTTATTAATCGTATCTGTGCAACCCGTCCATGCTGGCATTGTGATCTATGGCACTCGTGTTATTTACCCAGCAGAAAAGAAAGAAGTCCTGGTACAATTGATGAACCAGGGTGAACGCTCTGCACTGGTACAGTCATGGATTGATGACGGTGACAGCTCATTGCCACCGGAAAAAATTCACGTACCATTTATGCTGACTCCTCCGGTGGCTAAGATAGCTGCGGACTCTGGTCAGCAGTTGAAAATTAAAAAAATGCCGAATATGTTGCCCAATAACAAAGAAAGCTTGTTTTATCTTAATGTACTGGATATTCCACCAAATAACCCTGACAACACTGGGAAAAATGTATTGAAGTTCGCGATGCAGAATCGTATTAAATTATTTTATCGTCCTAAAGGTATAGCGGCTGTTAATAAAAATACTTTCCATAAACTGTCGTTAACACGCAGTGGTAATGGTTATTCTATCAGAAATGATGCAGCTAACTGGGTCACGGTGACAGAAGTTAAAGCTAATAATGTCAAAATCAACAATGAAAGTATTATGCTTGCTCCGCTCTCCAGTGAAAAAGTGGCATTGAAGAATAGCAACGCCAGCCAGTATAAATTGACCATTATTGATGATCACGGCAATTATATCAGCGATAACGTCAGCCTAAAATAACAGGAGCCGATTATGTTAAGGATGACTCCGCTTGCTTCGGCAATACTGCTGTTGTTGGTTGGCATTGACGCCCAGGCCGCAGAAGAGACGTTTGACACCCACTTTATGATGGGCGGTATGAAAGGCGAAAAGGTCTCAAATTTTCGCCTCGATGATAACCAACCACTGCCAGGCCAATATGATATTGATATCTACGTCAATAAGCAGTGGCGTGGTAAGTATGAAATAACCGTTAAGGATAATCCGGATGACACTTGTTTATCCCGTGACGCATTAACGCGTCTGGGAATAAGCACGCAAGCTTTGGACAAGAAAAATGAATGCCCAACCTTGAAGCAGGCGGTGCAAGGGGGCAGTTACGCCTGGAATATCGGCACGTTTCGTCTTGATCTCAGCGTACCGCAGGCGTATGTCGATGAGCTTGAGAATGGCTATGTTCCTCCGGAAAACTGGGATCGTGGCATCAATGCCTTCTATACCTCGTACTATGCCAGCCAGTATTACAGCGATTATAAGGATTCGGGTAACAGTAAAAGTACCTATGCACGTTTTACCAGTGGGTTAAATCTGCTGGGCTGGCAGTTGCATTCCGATGCCAGTTATAACAAAACCGATGACAGCAGCGGTGAATGGAAAAGTAATACCCTGTATCTGGAACGTGGCATACCGCAAATTCTGGGCACGCTGCGTGCCGGGGATATGTATACCTCATCAGATATTTTTGATGCGGTGCGCTTTCGTGGCGTGCGGCTGTATCGCGATATGCAGATGTTGCCAAGTTCTAAACAAAATTTCACGCCGTTAGTGCAGGGGATTGCACAGAGTAACGCGCTGGTCACCATTGAGCAGAACGGCTTTGTGGTTTACCAAAAAGAGGTTCCTCCAGGACCGTTTTCCATCGCCGATTTACAATTGGCAGGTGGCGGCTCAGATCTTGATGTCAGTATCAAAGAGGCTGACGGTTCAGTAACCACTTTTCTGGTACCGTATGCAGCGGTGCCCAACATGCTGCAACCGGGTGTTTCAAAATATGATTTTGCCGCTGGACGTAGCCATATCGAAGGCGCCAGCAACCAGACCGATTTTGCGCAGATGAGCTATCAATACGGGCTGAATAATCTGTTAACGCTGTACGGCGGTTCCATGCTGGCGAACAACTACAATGCTTTCACTGTGGGGACCGGCTGGAATACGCGCATTGGCGCAATTTCCCTCGATGCAACCCAGTCCCATAGTAAACAGGACAATGGTGACGTGTTTGATGGGCAGAGCTACCAAATTGCCTATAACAAATATCTGGCACAAACCGCCACCCGTTTTGGCCTGGCGGCGTATCGCTACTCTTCCAAAGACTATCGCACGTTTAACGATCACGTCTGGGCAAACAATAAAAACAGCTATCATCGTGATGAAAATGATGTGTACGATATCGCGGACTATTATCAAAACGATTTTGGTCGTAAGAACAGTTTTTCGGCTAACGTCAGCCAGTCTCTGCCGCAAGGTTGGGGTTCGTTTTCGCTCAGTACCCTGTGGCGCGATTACTGGGGGCGTGGCGGCAGCAGTAAAGATTACCAGGTGAGTTATTCCAATAGCTGGCAGCGAATTAGCTACACCTTTTCAGCCAGCCAGACCTATGACGAAGATCACCACGAAGATAAGCGTTTTAACGTCTTTATCTCTATACCTTTCGATTGGGGAGATGATATTAGCGCTCCGCGCCGACATCTGTACGTGTCTAATTCCACGACCTTTGATGATGATGGTTTTGCGTCTAACAATACCGGGCTTTCCGGAACGGCAGGCAGTCGCGATCAGTTTAACTATGGGGTGAATCTGAGTCATCAACGTCAGAACAGCGAAACAACGGCGGGCGGTAATCTGACGTGGAATGCGCCGGTCGCGACGCTTAACGGCAGCTACAGTCAGTCGTCTAAATATACACAAACTGGCGGCAGTATTTCAGGCGGCCTTGTGGCCTGGTCTGGTGGCGTGAATTTAGCCAATCGGCTATCAGAAACGTTTACCGTGATGCATGCGCCGGGTCTGGAAGGGGCATATGTGAATGGGCAGAAATACCGTACCACCAACCGCAATGGCGTGGTGGTCTACGACGGCTTAACGCCTTATCGTGAAAACCACTTGACGTTGGATGTGTCTAATGCCAAGAGTGAAACCGACCTGCAAGGTAATCGCCGTAGCGCAGCGCCGTACCGGGGAGCGGTTGTGCTGGCAACGTTTGATACCGACCAACGTAAACCTTGGTATATCCGGGCGCAGCGCCCTGATGGTTCACCGCTGACGTTTGGTTATGAAGTTGAGGATATCCACGGGCACAATATTGGTGTGGTCGGTCAGGGAAGCCAGCTTTTTATCCGTACCAATGAAATGCCACCGGAGATAAACGTGGCGATTGATAAACAACAGGGACTTTCATGCTCAATCACTTTCGGCAAAACGATTGATGAAAGTAAAGTTTATATTTGTCGGTGAGGGATAAATCATGAGATTATTTTTTTTACTTGTTGTTTTTTTTAGTTTTAACTCCATTGCCAATTGCTATATTCCTGATGGCGGAATCGAAAGTGTAGAAAGAAACGAGGTGTTATCTATTTCGACAATGAATGGAAATGAACTTGTTTTGCAAAACTTTGGATTCACGAAAAAACCAATGTGCAGGAATATATTTGGTTGGGGCGTTGAAACAACTTTTGACATTAAATACCCAACTTCACCTTACTTTAAATATGATGTTGGGGGAGGGCGATTTATTTATCTAAAAGCAAACTACCCTAGCTCACCAAATACTGTAGAATATAAAATCAATTTTTATGAAACGAACTATAAAGCTCAAGATATAAATGAAATTAACAAGCAAAACCTAAAATTCACGTTTGATGTTATTTCTGCTAATAATCAAAACTCCATAAATGCTGCAAATTTGTCCGATGGTTTTGAAATTAGGTTTGAACCTAGAGAAAGTACAGGTATTGGCGCTACATCAAATAAAGGCCATAAGTATGTTTTTAAAATAAATCCTGATGTGAAATTAATAATTAAAACATGCAAATTTTTAGATGGAGTGCTTAGTGCGCCAGATATATCTATTAATGACCTGAGAGGTACACCGCAGAGTTTCTTTAGGTTAGAAAAGACGGCCGGTGAGGTTGCTTTTAAGTGTACTACAGGGGTGTCATCTGATTCGTTTCGATATCATTTTGAGTCAAGCAATGCAGTTGGTAGTATTCTTAAAAACGAAGATGCGCGAAATGCTACAGGTGCGGGTGATGTCGGATTTGAGATTTCATTAGATGGCGCTAACAAGATATATTTCGATAGTGGTAGTAGTAAGAGCTATAATCTTTTGAGTTTTAATGAAATTAGTTCGATTGAGCAAAAAATGGACCTTGTTTTATATGGAAAATACGTGGTGTATAGCGATGATTTTCATTCGGGAAGTGTAAGAAGTCTTGTGAAAGTAGTAGTGGAATATTATTAATACTTTTAGATGGTTATAATTTTTAATAAGCGCTCTCACTTAGTTGAAAGCGCGTTATCTTTTTCACCGGTGATAAAAAATCTCGCCGTCATAGGCTTTAATGATAGTAGCGTCGGCATCATTGACCAGCACATACGCGCCGCCCATGTAGGTCCAGTGGGTGCCTGGCGTCGGCGCGGGCAGGTTGCGCAGATTCCACTGCTTAATGGTGTATTCTTCGGTGAGATACAGTGGTGGAACCTTGTCACCGGGTTTGAAGTGGGTGAAGTCAGCAATAAAGCTGCTCAGCTCATACTTATCGATACCGGTGGGGGCGGCTGTTGCGGCCGGCGCGGCCCAGACGACGCTGCTCGCGAGCAGGAGTGCACCCAGCAACATTTTATTCTTCATACCCATCCTCTCTACTTATTCGGGTCGTCAAAATCAGTCGTGTATCATTCCTGGCATACCGGATGTCTGACAAGCATTTTTTTGTGATCACGCCAGTTATTTCGTAAAAAGTGTAAATGAAAGTACAGAAATCTAGCAACCGTGACCAGCGGTTTCACCGTCAAAGCCTGTTCCGCGCCAATTTACATCGTTAAGCGCAGGCAGTATCCTGTTGCCGAAACCTGAATATCATATTTGTGTTTCAACGACTCGGGGTGCCCTTCCTGGTGAAGGCTGAGAAATACCCGTACCACCTGATCTGGATAATGCCAGCGTAGGTTGCCAAAATTCTGATTAGTATTCATATGGTTACATTTCTTTTTGTCCGTGTGTAATGCACCTAAGGTACAAAAAGAGCATAATTATGAGGTACAAAACCCTACCATACACGTTTCAACGAAACGGTAACTACTATCTACAGATCCGGCTTTCAAATGGCAGGATGTTTAAAAAATCTCTTCTTACCGATAGTTATCGCGAAGCCTCTGCTTTGATGGTTCGCATCACTCCACATGTTCCTTTTATTAAATCATTAGCAACTCCGATCTCGATGCTTGATGAGTTTGTGTCAAACCTGATTTTGTCAGAACGTAGGGTTGTGAAAGTTCCATTGTTACCCAGCCTACCGATTGTTCTTCCCGTTGAAATCGAGGGACCATCGGCACAAGCCGAGCCGGAAAACGTGTTAACTCTCTCTGATGCTTGGGTTATGTACAAAGCCGAAAAGGGGCGTAATTGGACTAAATCGATCTCAATGGCAAATGAACGTTACATTGAAGTATTGTTTGTAGTGTTGGGGCAAAATACGGATGTAACAGCGATCACTAAACAGGACATTAGACAGGTGATGGAAGTTGTTGAGAATTTACCTAAGCGTGTTGTCCAACCATATCGCTCGATGAATGTTCAGCAGTTGATAGATTGTGATGACGTGCCACCTGATGAGCTTGTTGGTGTTGAGGCTATCCATAAGCATCTTAAAGTCTACAAATCGCTGTTCAAGACCTTTCTCACAGAAAACAAAGAAATTTTGATGAAGTCACCAACTGATGGTGTAGTGGCTGCACCATCTAAAGCAAGATTTGGTGCATACAATTCGGCGGAGATGAAGAAGTTTGTAGAATGGGCACACAAGCAGCCAGATGGCTGGCTGAAGTGGATTACATTGTTGTTGGCATACACCGGAGCCAGAAGAGGCGAAATCGCAAAACTGGAAAAATCACAGATTAAATTTGATGAGGATAGCCAGCGATATTACTTCCTTCTTGCAGAAGGAGGGCAGGGGAAAACAGAAAATGCCACCCGGCAAGTAGTAATCCACACCAAGCTGATCGAATGGGGTTTCATGGAATACGTTGATCGCCAGTGGAAAGAACGGATTTTTTCAGAAGTGGCAGGTACTAATATGACTAAGATCGGTAAAGAATTTGCTGATGTGCGTGATCAGCTTGGCATTTCGTACTTAGACGATTTTGGACAGCGGAGGCTTTTGCATAGTATTCGCCATTCTGTTTGTTCTGCTGCGATGTCTGGATGGGTAACTAACATCTTGCATTTGCAACAAACGGTAGGTCATGAAAAAAGCGGAGGGATCACAAAACGCTATTTGCATACCTTCCCTCTATCGTCAATTTGTTATGTAATTGATGGGATTAGATGGATTTAAGCTATGTAGCATGAATAAGCTGCATTTTATCGTGTTTTAAAATAAATCTAACTTTCGGTAAAAATATTATACAAGGAGTTCAGTTGTATGAGTCAATCTAAGAAACACCATTATGTACCAGCGTGTTATTTGAAAGGATTTACCAATGAGGGGAAAAGAACATCTTTATTTTGGGCGTTTCCAAAAAATAAGCCTGGGTTCAAACATGGTACAAATCCTAATGATGCCTGTGTAAGCAATAATTATTATAAATTAGAAGAGAATACGCGACCATTATTTATTGAAGAATGGTATGGTAATACGGTCGAACCACGTATTGGTGAGTTTTTAGAGACTATAGATATGGTCAAAGAAATTAACTCCAAAGATGAAGGTTTAATCTGGTTGTTATCATCTTTATTTTTGAGAACCCCACAGCATAGAAATAATATCGAAACACCTTTAAAACAAGAACAAAAAATAATAGAGTCAATGAAAAAAGACCTTACGCAAAGAGGAGTTAAATTAGATGTCTCTGTAGCGAACTACAATATAGATGACATCATAGAGTACGAACTTAAACAAACTGAAATTGCCGCAGGCTATTTCCCTATGTTTAATTATTCTCTTATTAAGTCACCAGATGGAATTAATACTATCACCAGTGATGCCCCACTTTTTTTAACGCATAATACACGTGAAGTATTTGGGTTAGCTACTAAAGGAACAATGATATTGGCACCTTTGAATAAGAATACATTTTTATTTGGAAGTAAAGAAATGAAATTAATGCCAGTCCATAATGCTACGCAAAAAGAAATTGCCGATTTAAATACAATGATTATGAATTCTTCAAATGAGAGATGTTTTTCTAATAACGAACACTTTTTTCTTCTTGATGAGAATGAAAATGTTGTAAAGTATCCATTTTAGTAATTGGATTAATCTTTTTCAGGCATGATGCGTTCAAAGTGAATAGGTTATGTGAATTCCATAAAAATAACTAAGTAGGCATGACTTCAATTAATTATAATATTAAGTGTGCGTTCTAAAATGATAATTCAAATGATTTTTGTTGAATGTTAATAAAGTTAAAATTATAATGACATTATATTATAGTTAAAGAGAGAGTTGTAATGGCAAAGAAAAATAAGAGATTACTTTATTCCTCTGTGATATGGACTAATACAATAACACTTGTAATTTTTATTTCTGGTATTTTTTATCAGAACTATCATGAATATAAAACGCAAATAGAACAGAATAATAGGTTGCTATATTTAATAGGTGCAGAAGCCCAAAGGAATATGATTTCAATGCTTCCTATGAGCGATGAGTACATCAAGTTTAGAGATTATCAGAGATGTTTTAAACTTGATGAAATCAATGAGGATGAAGCCGAATTTATAATTACATCTGCATATTCTATTAAGACTGATGTTTATACGACATTATTGGATAAATTTATGTTTCTTTCATCTGAAGATCTTAAGTTTGTAATGATGTACTATAGTAATGTATTGAATTTCAAAGACTTCTCTCATTCAATTGATGAAGCTATCAAAGCTAAAGGCTTTGATGTGGTCAGTTTAGACAATAGAAGGAGATTGCTACGTCAATATTGTGTTCAGTCGCAGACCATACAGGAAACTATGAGTAGGTTTCTTTCACGTTCACAGTAATTAAATTGGAATATATCCATTTTTTTTTGAACGATAAAGGTCATATATCTAAAATTGCTAAAGTAAATTTATAAGTTATTTCCTCTATGGAAATACCAAAAAGTAGTTACTGGAAACAAAAGACATTATCATAAATGGGGTGGGTTTATAATCAACTATATCTATCTTTGGAATTTCGACTCTTCATAATAGAGTTAATTATATATTCTCTCCCGCAACAATGCATAGCGAGTAAATTAGCTAATACAGAGATCTTTTTTGAGGGAAATTCACCGAGAAAATCAGTGCGAAAAATTATTTATATAGCGATAGGTATGCTAAAAAATGGAGTATGACGATCCAGTAAGGGCGGATGGTGATGTCTCATTTTATATCAAGTCCGATGCTCGGCTGAGCAATCACCTTTAAGAAAGTGCCAGTTATGTCACATTATTAACAGCCTCACCAAGGATATCGGGAGGATTCGAACATTACAAAATGGTAAGCTTTTATTCTTTACCTCCATCCACTATATCAGCGTTCAATGACGCTAATACCAGCGAGCATTTCTTTTTTTACGCGAAATACTGTAGCCCTGCCGCAATCGCATAGTTTCGCGATTTCATCAGGGGTATTCTTCCCTGCCTGCAACATATCAATAATTTTCTTATGTAGTTCTTGGTTCTTTTGCTTGCCCTTGTACTTCCGGGCTTCTTTGGCAAGGGCGATCCCCTCGTTGCGGCGTGAAGCGATCATTCCTCGCTCAAACTCTGCAACGGCTCCCATCATGGTTAGGATAAGGCGTGATTGTGGCGAGTTATCAAAGCTCATTGAGTTAGCAAGGAACTGAACAGTGATCCCACGAGCAACCAGGTTATCAATCATTTCCAGCAAATCGCGAGTATTGCGTGCCAGGCGGTCAATGCTGTGGGCGACGAGAGTGTCACCTTCGCGGAGGTGTGAAAGCAGATTCAACAATTCAGGTCTATCGCTGGTGGACTTGCCAGATTCTTTCTCTGTCACTATTTTATTGCAAACAGGTTCCAGTACTGCCAATTGGCGATCAAGATTCTGGCTCCGGTCGGAAACACGAGCATAACCAAAAATCATTTCCTTGCCCTCGCTCTCTGAAAGTATCATTTGAATTAACTGAAGGATACAGTATCATTTAAGTGCAATAAACATCTAAATGATACTTGGCGATGCAGGAAAACGGAGTATCGTTGGGGAGTACCCAAAAGAGATTTTCGATCGTTCGTTTTTTAGTCAATGTAGGGTTAGTGAAAAGTTCAGTACTGAGTTCTGAGTACACAGCATTTGGTCGGCGGGGTTGAACCTGATCAGACGAGCGAGATTTTAAATCGTGCAGAAAAATTCTAACTGTACTTTTATCTGAGTAAACGATCCCTTTAGATTTTTTGCCAAAAATCGGGAGGCCTGGCTTTTAATTATTTTGCGACCTAAAGGCCAGTACTTTTAGCGAGGACGAAAAAGCGATTGACGTGCGGCACGAATCCGTCATGGAAATCCAGTTTTATTCACTTGTTATGTCAAAATATAAGTCAAACTTTGTTCATTTACTCCAAAGTGTACTCAGTTTACTCTTAATCTCATCAGTAATTGCTGAGTGATTTGACTCATAGATGATTTTAAGTGCTTCAATGTTACTATCATTTTTAAATACTCGTCGCATTGAAGATGCCTTTGTTCTTGCAGTACTTTCCTTCCATTCTGGATGTTCAGTCACCATTTTCTTAACAAGATTGGTTGCATCCATTCCACTTTCAACACATTGATAGTATTCAATAAAAGTCTGCATTCCTATTGTTTGTACATCACGGATAATGTTTGAATCTGGTTTTACCGTGTTCTCTTTACTTGAACGTGCTGTGTCTGGTTCAAAAAACTCAATGAGGTCTGTTACGCGTGGGTCTTTTAGTAATAAATTGCTTATTCTTAAAGTATAGCCATTTTGATGTTTATTATAAAATCCATATTCCTTCACTAATTCATGTGGTATGGAAATAGCGTAACGAATTGAGAAATCATGATTGTATATTACGGCGATGAGTTCATTGAACTGATTAAGTTCATAATTCCTGATAATTCCAAGTACTAATGATTTATTCCTGAGGTTATTTTTCCTGGATTTAATCTGTATTTTTCGACCTTCTGAAGTTGTTGCATCGTACCCTTTAGTGCTCGGAGGAGCTAACTCCATCTGCATTTTCTCAGCAACCAGCCATTCGGTGTACTCACAGACAGGATTGTTACGAGTTCTGATCACATCTCTTCGTTCCAGCTCGTCAAGTGTCAGTTGATTTAGTTGCATCAACTCAACGCAACTCAATTGCGATAAATCCATTACTAACTCCAGAATCTCATTTTCTTTTTCAGTTCTTCAACTTTCAGTGTTTCACTACCACGATGAACCATTGCGTGGCAGTTTGGGCAAAGGGGAATCATGTCAGTCACTGGATCGACAACGTAATTTTCACCAATCGTATGCAAGGGCTTTATGTGGTGCACATGAATGAATCCTCGACCATGTTCACCATAGACCTTCTCAAAGTCAAACCCGCAACATTTACAGGTTGTGCCGTGATGCTGGATGCAAGCATGGCGAGCTTTGGGATCACGCTCGTAGTAGTTGACTGTTACCTGCGTTTTCGCACCTTCAACAAAACACTCTCCTGAAGGGATTTCATCAGGGAATGGATTAGGCATAAAATCTGCGTACCATATTTCCCCTTCTTTTCGTAGATAACGCTTGTTCAATTTTCGCTCAAAATCTTTGATTACTGCGACTTCAGGGTTATCTGGATGTTCAGAGAAAACCATGTTGAAGGTGAACAATTCATAGCCTTCATGAGCTAAGCGGATGTGCTCCAATGCCTGTGTATAGCCCGGTTGCCTTTTGTTATTTGAGTTGTACTCCCAACGCTCCCGGAGAATAACAGACCTCTCTTGATCACTCTCAACATCCCATGACCCAAAAATGACCATTTTCTTTTCATGATTAACAAACGACCAACTCCAAGTCCAGTTATTGCAAGTAGCCCCGAGTGACTGGATGAATTGCTTCCGGTTCATATCTAATCCTTCGTGCATATCGCGATATAAAAATATCTTATGTTATTGGAGAAGTATGAGTCTTTTTCTGTAATACTGCGAGCATTTCTTGTGCTGAAAGGCCGCTTTCACGGCCTTGTTTAACACCGTATTCACTAAGAACGATCAAGTACCATATACGCTGGCTGGCACATACTTCCCCGCTCCTGTAGCCAGTAGTAATCAAGATCGGCGACCCTGTCATTCAACCCCGAATCCACACGGTTGATCTGTAACCGTAGCCCTACAGTATCCTTGTACGATAAACCAGATTTAACATTGAATTTGTACTTAACACCGTTTTCCTGTTCAAACTGTTTAAGGAAAGGCGTCATTTGTTTCTGAATTTCTTTCAAACAAATAACCTCATTATCAATAGCAAAGGGGGTTACTGTTTTTCCATCAGGTACAGCAGCCTGTAAATGAAAGGAAGTACTCAACAATAACAGCATTGCAACAGAAGTCTTTTTCACTTTAATTCCTTATTAAAGAACAGTACATTATATTTAAATGGGCTTAATAACACGATTTTATATTTCCTTCGGGTTTTCTCATGCATTTAATACCTTCAGGAATATAATCAGTTACGGGAGCTGGTCTGGCATCAGGTCTTGAAAGACGATTGGGTATAGAAGACAACAGACTGAAAACACACTCATTAAATGATTTTTGATATTTATTTTTTTCATAAAAGTACTGCATGGTGATTTTATCTCTTTCGTATTGCAATTCTTTGCCAAGCTGAATCTTATCCATATCAACTCCATTTCTCATAGCATTAAATCTTTCGTTCAATAAATTAAATTGAGATTTGTTCCATTCATTTAAAGGAAATAAAGAATTGTTAAGCCTTTGCCTACAATTAGATTGCTCGATAGCTGACATGTATTCTTTCATACTAACGCCAATATCTAAGTATGTGCGTTGTCCTACTGTTCTATCAACTGAGTTATTGGGGTAGGATTTAATTTCAGTAAGTATTGACTCTGTTAATACTGAATTTTCTTCTAAATCTCTGCTAATCGTTTTTTTAGCTTGTTCTCTTTTATCCTCATCAAATATTGAAATGTATTTCTTTACTATATCCTGATTAGCTTTCTCAGCTGCTACTAACGCATCTTGAACCTTCTTTTCCGCCGCTTTAACTCGTTGTTCTTCTACAAATTTCGCGTAGTCATCAGTATTTGTAATGTGATTTTCACGAGCGATAGAAAACTCTTTACTATCTTTAAAACCAAGTTTTTGTGCTCTGGCTTCATCGCTTGAGGATCGGGCAGAACTTGCCACGAATGCAAGCACAATGATCACTACAGGAACCGTATAATTATTAACGAGTTTATAGGGTAAGAACTTCGCTTTAAGCGTACCATAACCCAAAACAGCCCAGCCTATCGCGGCAGTACTTGCCAGTAGCTGGCACAATCCAGCGACGGAAAGCATGATTACCGACCAGAAGCCTGTACCGACTGCGAAAAGATCACCAAATTTCTCCATTGACGCAAGGAATAAAAACACTCCCCAAATGCCATAAATTCCTATTTTTAAATATTTACTCACCGCAATTATCCTTTAATAATTTTCCAAATCGATGGTTCGTTCTATTTGTATTATCGACAATAATTCGTTTGCCTTTAGGTAGATCCCTTAAAAAGGAATCCCCCAAAATTTATAGATTAGCAGTTGTACCACTCTCACTGTTTTGTCACTCCCATTATCTTCTCTCAGGTCAAAAGTACGGACTTAAAGCCGTCCGTGTTCAGGTGCTCAAGAGTAGCACGCATATCAATAATTGATCGATAAAAACGATCGATTAATAACTTATTGATCGCTATAATCTATCAATAGCTATTAATTCAATACAAATCAATAGGTAAAATCGATCAAGAGGATTCGTCATCCATGAAAGGGGTTATGTATCTGATTTCAATACAGGGAGTATTAGCGATACCATCACGCAAACGCTCTTAAAGCGTAGCTACGGCGTTTTGTAGGGTTTTGGTCATTCATGTGTGTCAGTAATGAACATCGCATTCAGGGGCTTCCTGTGCGTTTTGTCCGAAACACCATCATGAAGGGGGACAGATCGGATCGGGGTCGCTTCGCTCTGGTCAGTACTGATAGTGCTTTTCCAGTAACTGAAACCGCAGATCCCCCACTAAGTACACAAAGGAATCAGTAGTATAATAAGTAATTAAATAGCAATCAGTTATGTACTGAATGACAGAACAGAAAAACGCGATTGGTTCGCTCTGCCAGTGACTGAAAGGAACGAAGCAGTAGAACCTAATCCAGCGAACAGTACACGCAAAGCGGGTACTGTTTAATTGTTTTATCTATGTAAACAATGGGATAGCTATCAAGTACTCACTGCGTGAGCACTCTCACTAACTACCCGAAACAGTTCGCTTGCTTCGCCGCTCCTACTTTCAGGTAGTTAATTCGCTTTCGCTCGTTGTTATGTCCGAAATTTATTACCTATAATATTTTAAGGTATTATTTTTCGGACATTTATGTATTTTTATGATGGTGTTATGGACATCATCTTTTGCTTTTTTGTACTTCCTTTTCGTATTTGTTCCACATAGCTTTTTGCTCTTCGGGAGTGAGAGGTGTATCACCACTGTCAAGAAACACCTTGAACGCTTCTAACTCAAGCCCTGGGTTGTGGCCTTTCCAGCGGCGAAAACGCTTAGCGTGCTTATCATTAAGGGTGAAACGCTTTTGCTTATTCTTTGAACCTTGTGGCCTGCCTCTCTGCCTCTGCTCATCATCATCAATACCGATATCTATATACTCAATATTATCTGTAAGAGATCTGGCTTGCCATTCATCAAAAACATAAACACTCTGTGTTTCAGTACTGTCAAAATCCCTTGAAATTCCTCGTAGTACGAACTGGTGTAAACTTTCGTACTCCCTCGCAACATGTATCGCCTCGCCGTCAATCTCAAAGAACAATTCGCACTGTTTAGCCTCTGTTTCAGAGGGACGCATACAAGCGAGCCAGACGCACGTGAGCAAGTGTTGGTACTGGTTAAATCCTCTGGCATCCGGGCTTATCTCTGTGCCGTTCTTAAGGCTCTGAGAATCGCTTTTGTTCTTCGTCCAGTAGAAATCCTGCCCCTCAAGTTTCTCATCAATAAATGAGTATATTTTTTGTACTTTATCAGGGTTATTAGTCTTCCATGTCTTCGATAGTTTTTGATTTTTTGAGAAGTAATAAACCTTTAATCTGTCTTTGAGAGCTGTTTTTCGTGTCAGTAATCCTCCAAGTTCAGTACTTTCAAAGAGTTCTTTATTGCCTTTATAGATCAATGAATTTTCGAAATTAGCTCCGAGAAAGGTGATTGATACGTCTTTGTACTTACTGAGATCTTTCCATGCGGTAATATTAAGCTGTTCCTTTTTCGCATCGGTAAAGTACTCATTATTCATGATGAACATATCATTTTCGTTAATTGCTGGTAGCTGGTTCAAAATATTCTTCAGTACTTCCCCTTGTATTTCTGGTTTTCTTTCTGCCGCAATATACATATTTTTATCATCTAATGTCAGTACATTGTGTATTAATGAATTAAGAATTGCATTTTTTATATTAGTATCACCCTCATTAATATTCTGAAAAGAGTGAAAATTAGTAACGTCGTCAATATAAATATTACAGTCAGATAACAATTCAGGAGGAATTTTGAAAAACGTTTTATCTGTTATGAGTAATGTTTTATTACTACCAGATGAAAAAAAGTTAATAACTGAACTAATAACACTTTCATCTTTTGGTACTGTATCTGTAATTATATACTCGCAATTATTGATTTGCTTTGCTGTCTGCTTAATAAGTTCTTGAGTGTTCTGTACTAAAATATATTTTTCAGTACTGTTATTGATTATATTGCATATAGCAGTAGTTTTACCTGAACCACAAGGGGCGGAGACATACTTAAATTTATTATAAATAGGTGTGGGATTAATCATTTGTACACGCTCCATATTGATTAATGTAGAAAGGTCAGCCATTCCAGTGTCTGGCCTTTCGTTGTTTTAGTTATTAGTATTTTTGAGTTGCGACAACTGCAAGAGAATGTGTATAAACAAGTGAAATAAGCCGTTTTACCGCCTCAAAAGCTACAGTCAGTTTCGTAATTATTTTCGAAAGCATCGTAAATTTCACTTCGCTATCTTCTATGCAAAAATTAGCAGGCTGAGGTATTTAATGATTGAGATGTGGCCTGTTGATAAGAGGGTTTGTATTGCTTGTTCTGCTCTTTGTTAATTTGTGACTTATTCCTTTCACAATGATCGGCTATGTTTGATAACTCTGTTAGGAAATCACCTATGGCTACCATATAATCATGTTCATCTTCTAATTCTTTAAATTTTAATAGAGAAATCTCTTCATAATATTCTTTCATTTTCATATAAACCACCTTTTATTTTTTTTGTTGTTAACACAGGTTTTTTTCTGCACTACACATTGTAGCACATAGAATTAATTCGTTTCATTTTCTGTCAATGAAATAGAGTAAAGATAAATGCTTTTATAAAGCACTTATCACATCCGTTGCCTTGCTATATATAAAAAGTTCTCCAAACTATACTGGTGTATATTTTCCCCATCAGATACAGTTGTTTTTAAACATTACAATGTTGGATTCTTGGTTCCAAATAAATCGAGCAACTATTGGTGTTTCAAAATGAAGTTGGGAGCTATTCCTTAATTAGTATGAGGTACAAAATGGGGTACTCGGTGGGGTACAGCGTGTATAAGTGACGTCACCACGGGTAAACTTGCATCGGCGAGCAACTTAACCTAAGCTGACAAAAATTAAGAGAAATGTAACCAAACGACTCGGGGTGCCCTTCCTGGTGAAGGCTGAGAAATACCCGTACCACCTGATCTGGATAATGCCAGCGTAGTCCTGGCGATTATCCAAGATAAGAATCAAAGACTTATCTGCGATTTTCGAACCGTTTTGTTTAGCCGATCACATTGAGGCTCACGAAATGGGACACAAAACCATACGTTACACCATCACTCGCAACGGGATTTATTACGTTCGCTTTCGCCTGCCGGGTAATAGATATTTTCGCAAGTCTCTGGAGACTGACAGCTACGCCCAGGCACATTTGCTGATGTCTTTTGCTTTTCCTGTAATTCCGCTGGTTCAACGTGGAAGCATCAACCCGTGCTTGTTTGCGGATCGCCTGTCTGAATTCAGTTGCCATCTAAAGCAACAGAACGAAAACTGGTTAATGCAGCAATTTCTTAATGACAACTTCAGTAAACACCAACCGCTGGCTGTGCAGGAATATCGAGAGGTGGTCGCCTCAACCATCGTTACAATGCGAGAAGAGCAGACCGAACCAAAAGAAGTGTTAACGCTGGCTGGCGCGTGGAATATGTACAAAAAGGAGAAAGCTCAAAACTGGACGAAGGCAATCTCACAGTCCAATGAACGCTTTATGGAAGTGCTGTTTATTGTCCTTGGTGCATCTAAAGATGTAACCACGATTACCAAGCAAGACATTAAACAGGTAATGGAGGTTGTTGAAAACTTGCCTAAGCGTGTTGTACAGCCTTACCGTTCAATGACGGTTCAGCAACTGATCGAGTGTGATGATGTGCCGTCTGAAAATTTGGTGGGTGCTGAGTCTATCCACAAGCATTTGAAGATTTACAAATCGCTGTTCAAAACCTTCCTGACCGACAATAAAGACATCTTGGAGAAGTCTCCGACTGATGGAGTAGTAGCCGCACCGTCGAAAGCGAGATTTGGAGCATACAGTGCAGCAGAAATGAGAAAATTTGTGGGCTGGGCACTAAAACAGCCTGATGGCTGGCAGAAGTGGAGCACCCTGTTGTTGGCGTATACAGGAGCAAGAAGAGGGGAGATCGCAAAGCTGGAGAAATCACAGATCAAATTTGATGAAGATAGCCAGCGGCACTATCTCCTGATCGCGGAAGGAGGGCAGGGGAAAACTGAGAACGCGACTAGACAGGTAGTGATCCATCCAAAACTAATCGAGTGGGGTTTCCTTGATTTCGTTAACCGTCAATGGAAAGAGAAGATTTTCTCGCCTGTGTCGGGTAAGAACATGCCTAAAATCGGCAAGGTTTTGGCTGATGTCCGTGATCAGCTTGGTATTCCGTACCTTGATGATTATGGACAGCGCCGACTGGTGCATAGCTTCCGGCACACAATGATATCAACCTGTTTAGCTGGTTGGGTTGGCAACTTGGCGCACCTGCAACAGATCGTAGGGCATGAGAAAAGCGGTTCAGGTATAACCCAGCGCTATCTACATACTTTCCCACTTTCCGCAGTTTGTTATGTAATAGATGGCCTAAACTGGGAATCTAAACCAGGTTGAGGAAACCTGGCTTCCAATAAAATTCAAAGTTTGTGGCTTATTTATTATAAAATTTAATTTTTCTCTTTATCCATGTAAGCTAACAAATCGAGGCCTTTTTCTGTAATTCCATAACGACGATAACGAACACCTGCAACTTTTTCATTCTCTACTAATCCATAAATTTTGAGGATTGGGCATACATGCTGATATAAAAACACTTCCCCATCGCTCACAGTAGAGGCATTTGTAATACCATTTATAATATAATTCCTCGTGCCGACAAGTATCGACGCAAGATCCATTTCGACATCTTTTTTTTGTCCAGATGCGTTTGCGGGGACAGTAATTTTTTTTGACCTAAGCGTATCAACGATTTCTTTAAGTGAATTTCCCTTTGAGGGAATAGCATTTTTGGATTGTAATTTTTGGTTTAGTGATTGAATTTCCTCTTTTAATTCTCTGTTTTCTTCGCTGAGTTTGGCTATTTCGTCAGCAAGTTCACGTGAGTCGATAATTTCATCAGCAGAAATCCAACCCTTTAGGCTCCTATTGGAGTTAAAATCAGTAAGGCTTTCATGTACACATAATCTAATATCTTTCACATCTTCAAAGAATGATGAAATGTTGGATAGAACTTTGCTTTTAAATTGAGCTAAAGATTTAGGCTCATTTAATTCTATAAAATCAGTGCCGTGCTCTTTAACTTTTCGCTTTAGTGCTTCTTCCTTGATTACTACTGCAAACAAAGCCTTACCTTTTTCAACCGCATAGTCATATTCTAACTCTGTGTAGCTTTTTCCTGACGTCGGTTCTATTGAACCATAGCGTCCACCAAGTATTAACATATACACATCTGATTCATCGATCCAATTTTTTATTATATCCATTTGTGATCGATCAGCAGCGGTAAACAACTCCATGCCTGCGGGAATGTGCCCAGCTTTAAGGATTGCGCTTACCGCTGCTTGTCTTTCCTCAATCAGGTCAGTAAAAGTGCTGGATACGAAAACCTGTAATTTCCTTTTCATTATTAACCTTATGCTGTGCTCTAAGATGTTTAGAAGAATATTTGCTTTGAAATGCTGTTTCAATTACAGGTCGCGAGGAGGTCTCCCTCCTCGTGACCAGCTCATATTTTAGCCGACCTGGCGGTAGGAATCACGTACCCCGTCACGGTAGCCATCAGCAAACGCTGCTTGAGGGCTTTTATGGCGAACGGTCCCCGCTTGACTATCGGGTAAGGCGGCTAAGTCTACCCATAATTGGCCTGTTCGGGTCAAACCAGCTTGGTAGCCTTGGTCATAAGCGCATCCGCAACATTTATGGCGACCTTCACCACCTTGATCGTGTGGTAAGCTAATGAAAAGCGTGTTGTAACGGTGTGATTGTTTGCAAATACTCATGCAATGATCCTTTCGAGCGTCGATTTTAAGGTTTACATGGTCCTCTTTGCCTGGCACAATCAAAACGTCAGAAATGAAGGCAAGGCAGAGATTCATAGGAGTTTGGCGACTCACTATTGGTCATGCTTCATAGAACGGATTCACATCAGTGAATCCGTTTTTTGTGGCTGCGTTTTGTACGTAGCCACTACATATAGGGGGTGTTTAAAGTTATTTCCCCTATATGTTCAATATTCTAATAGGGATTCTTTTCAGCACAAGAGTTGATTTTGAGGTTGAATTGAGGTTGCAAAAGGGTAGGAATCGCTAAGGGCGCGTCTTATAAGGCCTGGCGGGGATGTCAATAATAGAGAAAAAAAATGAAAATTTGATTGAGTTTAGAACTAATCTACTTGAAGTGAGCATGAAGACTTCAAGTTACTGGTAACATTGATAAATATTGCATCTCACTTTTCGTTATCCTCTGTGTCGAACGTCTTCGAGTATTGGCAGGACTGAGATCGAGTTACCAGCGTAAACAGATAAGTACTGTTTTCATAAGTGCAAAGCCGTTTCCCTCCCTGTAATTCCTGTTCTTCTGGGTTGCTCATGGTTATTCTTCCTGCATGAGCCGCCAGCGGCAGCAGGACCAGCACAAAAAGTAAAATTTTCTTCAAAGTAGTCGTCTCAATAGTCGCGTTGCGATTTGCATAGCAAAATCGTAAACAGTCATCAGTAGTCGATAGTCTGGAATACGTCTTCGATATCTTTTTCCATAATCCCACAATACGCCAATGTGACTGCCTGCGATGAATGCCCGTACAGCTTAGTGAGTGTTGGCAGGCTTACACCACGTTTCAGAGCGTGATAGCCTAAGTTCTTGCGTGGGCTGTGGGCGGCAATGCGAAGATTTAGCATATCCCCGGCCTCTTTAAACTTGGCAGAGACCGTCACACGACTGATTGGTTTGCCCTTGGCTCGGTTGCTGTCCACTTCAAATAAGTATTCATGACCAGGATTATCAGCACGGCGCTGTGCTACAAGTTCGAGCGCTTTCGCTGTTAGCATGATAGAGCGCGTCTTACCAGTTTTCTGCTCCTTCAGATTTAACACATTCCCTTCTATGTGGTTAAAATCGGCATAACGTAACCTGAGGGCATCACCAACTCGCGCTGCTGTCTGGTTCAGGAATACCCACAAATCACCGTAAATCGGGCTTGTATTGTGTTTACGTAGCAGAGACTCAACCTCGGCGATCTTCTCTTTGTCTCTGACTGGCTCGACTCTCTTCATTTCGTCCCTCGCTGTTATCTCGTTATGTAAGTTACAAGGTGAGTTTTGATCATAACATGATCATTGTAAAGGGGTTTTTATATGTGATTTAACCCACTCCTGCCCGTATTGAAACAAAAGTTGGGGTTACTCTTCAGGTTCCAGTGTCGGAAAATATCTCAGCGCATAGGCTGATGTGTTAGGCGTGGCTGAGAGTGTGTCAATAAAAATGAACCATTATTTCAAAATATCGCAAGGTAACTCTTTGCAAACACAACACAGATGCATAGAACCTGCATAGAAGGTGCATAAGACAGCGTGTAGACGCTTCTTTGATGTTCATCCACAACACATTCTAGAAAAATCAATGACTTGCTAATTTACACTTTCATATTGTGTAAGTTAGAGGTGAGTTCTCATACCCGTCACCAGTCCACAACATCATCCACCAACGGGCGATTTTCTCCCGGCCAGGCCGTCACCGTTCGTACCTTTTCCCACACTAGCGCAAGCAGTCCCACCAATAGCCCCGTATGCTTTACCAGAAGCCTGTAGCGGCGTTATCTCCACTGACTCACTGATAGCACAGCGCCCCGCTGAGAGGCTCTCACAGGCCTATAAATGGAGGGTTTTGAGTTGTTTTTGCGAAGAAAATTTATTTTTTCGGTATGGAAGGGTGGATCGGTGATTGTGTTTAGCCACACCATCAATGGCAGAACTGCCGAGGCCCTGCCACTACTGGCTTCATTGTATACCTTACACCATATCGCTCACCACATCCCACAGGCGAGCCAGTGACGCAAGGCTGCATTTACGGCGAAATACTAGCGATTAAAGTTGAATTTTCCGGCATTTATTTACAGCTTGGCGAGGCGCACATCCCAAAAGATGAACTGGTCAAGAAGTAGCCTACCCCTGACAAATTTGAAGGGGGAGGGGTGACAAATTTGACCTACGATATAATAAAGACCTAAATAATAAAGATCCTTGAAAGATCTAAGATCAAAAGATCTTTATAAAAACACTTGCTTTCTGTTTTGGTTAGTGCGTAGCCGAGTGGTTGAACATGGCAAGGTGTCTTCTGTCAGAGGAGAGGGTGTCTTCTACTGGAAGATGCGTGTCTTCTATTAGAGGGGAGGGTGTCTTCTATTAGACGTGGTATAAGAGCATTATAAAATCAATAATAAAAACACCTATAAGATCTTTAAAAGATTTAAGGTCAAGGGCAGGGAATGACTTGGTCATTCTTGGTTGTGGTGTTTATTGAGTGATATCAGTAATCTGGTGGCGATGCCATGAACCGACGGTTCACCCATACGGGCCTTGTATCGCTCCGCTCACTGGCTTCGCCTGTTTACACATATCTGTGTGGTAAGAAGCTCAACTTCGATGACGTAAACAGACACGGCATCTTGTGACCTCCTAACCCTCATTACCATTCTGTGATAACCAACTCATCAACAGGCTTACAGCCTGTTTCTGTGTGTGGTCATCCCAATCATGGATTCGGGTAACCCAAAGGCTACGGCATCGTGAACAGCTTCGACTGTTCACACTCTGTGTGGGAAATGCGAACCTGTTCGCCTATGTGGATCGAGCACAGCGCAGAGGAGCTAGAAACGCGACGTAACTCC
The DNA here is from genome assembly GCF_014596835.2 of Citrobacter sp. C6_1. NCBI lineage: Bacteria > Pseudomonadati > Pseudomonadota > Gammaproteobacteria > Enterobacterales > Enterobacteriaceae > Citrobacter > Citrobacter sp. C6_1. Next base: position 1,688,546 of record NZ_CP115031.1, read on the forward strand.
CCTTGGTGGGCGGCGCTCCCCCTCAGACTTCACAAAGCCGCTATGCGGTGAATCCCCGATTCATCTTGATTGTTGTGACCGTTGATTGACAACGGACAATCAAGACTAGATAACAGGAGGCTCACAGAGCGCATCAGACACGCTACACGACGTTTAAGCGGTAGAGGTAACCCATAGGCACTGCCTACGGACCAGAATCGCTTAGAACGCATTGTATGGCTTTATGCAACCGTGAATTATTTACCACCTAAAATAAGAATGCAATACAAATTCTCACGTTCAGCACAAATTGCTAATGACATTGTATGTTGCTTTGTGGAATTATGCGGCCTAGCTCAAATGGTTCATAGCATACTTTTATTTATGATGCAACAAGAAACTTGACAAAAAGTGTGATTTATGACATAATATATTCATACCTTGAGAAAAGGAAACATTAAAACAACACAGGAGATTAGATGACAAAGCCCGTCCTTTTCAATTTTTCGAACGCTACCGCCTCAGAGATTGTTTCTGCAATCGACAACAAAATCACTTCGTTAGTAAATCTTCGCAGTTTCAGAACCCGCGTTGGCGGCTCCAAGAAAGCAGACAAACTATACCCGGCAACTCGTGAAGCTATGAATATCATCAAAAGTCTGCGCCAGCAGGCTAAGAATGCAAAAATCATCCGGGATATCCTGAAGCCTTACAGCCATGAGTTGGCAAAAGGCCGTGATGTTATGGAAATCATAGAGCCTGTTCTTTCTGCCTGGCGTGTTTATTACGCCTCTCATGGCATCGGCCTGATGAATGAGCAGATCCTTCTGCTTAAGATGATTGAGTCTGGCGGTGAACTCGAAGGCATTACCGGAAAAGACATTCCCGAACTGACCACAACCGAATAACCATTCTCTGCTTTACTCCGTTGGCAGCAACGCCACCAAACGAAATCGCCGCAAACACGGCTTCTTACTCCTGATCGCCATCCGCGATAGCAGGAGCGATGACTTTTATGCATTCGGAGGGAATTTTGAGATGAAAATTTCACTAGACGATGAAACATATGCAATTTTACGTGAAGAATCAGACCGCCAGGGGATTCCCGTGCCAAAGATGATCCGGAATATGTGCCAGAACCTGGCGAAACACATTCGGAAAGTACACGGGCAATTAAACAACGAGCAACCACACAACCCAACAGGGAGAAAAAGCGCATGAATATTTCATTCCCGGATGACACCTATCGTGCGTTGCTGAAAGAGGCTAACCACCGCGATATGCCCATGGCTAAGCTGTGTAGTGAATTGCTGCAAACAGCGGCAAAAATCATTGAAAAGAATAAAAAAACAGAAAACCAGCGAGGATTTAATGATAGCCGAGACAACAGAAAATAAGCTCTACGAATCTTTACCGCAGCCGAATGAAGACAAACCGATTACCATCGACACTTTTTCTTACTGGTCGATACCTGTCGCCCGTATCAAGCGCTTTAATGGTGTACAAAACAGCCCTGAGATCATGGCTGTCTACAGTCATCTGCTTGGGTGGAAGAAGGCGACAGGGGAGATCCGTCCTTCCCAACAGTACATTGCGGATTGCTGTTGCATGGGCCTTTCAACCGTTCAGAAGAAGGTCAAACTTTTGGTGAAAATGGGGTGGATTACTGCAACCTTATTCCGCAAACCTGGAAGCAAAGAAATTTCTTACACTGACTATACCGTAAAAGATCCTGACATCATTTTGACTGAACTTAATGCGGGAAAATCACAGCAAGGTGAGGCTGTTGTTACCATCGCAAAAAATCAGAAAGTTAAAAGCGGTAAGAATGAACAAAAGCCTGATGTGTTGGAGTCTGGCGTGGTGAAACCTGCCGCACCTGTAGCTGAACAGCGATCTGGATTTTCAAAATCTGAACCTGTGTCTGATTATTCAGAGGAAGATTTCTCAATGGAATCAATTCCTTTTTGATGATGGAGGATTGAATTGTGTGAGCAAGTAGCTGGTGACAGCCAGACAGATCACGGCTTTCAAACCGTGAAAAGCGATAAACTAAAGCGTCTTTTCAAAAATCGACGCAGGGATGAATCGATCCTTAAAACCGCAAAGACTCTTCTTGTGCACGGCATGACTTCTGGCAGAGTTGCCCTAATCCTCAGACTCGATCCTGAATTTGTTGCTGAATTAGCTAAGACCTGGAATCCACGTTTCCGAAGAGTGAAACATACCAGCCAGCGCACAACCGGGGTCACTATACGTCAGTATTTCGAATCCGGCGCGATGCTCGAAAAAATCTGCGCTGATCTGCAATTGCCGCTGTTTACAGTTGTGCGCTACCTGTCTGATGAAGGTATCCCACACGCTGAGATTTTGGCCCGTTTTCCGGAGGAAACTGCCCCGTTGGTTATTGAGTACAGAAAAACGCTCAGCCGTCACGCACACCGCAAGCAGAAAGCGCCCCGCCTGCACTGACACCCGCCAGCGGGTTAACGGTTGCCGTTAATCGCCCTGCGATGCATTAGGCCGCTATCTTGAATACTTATCGCTGATCCCCGTATTGGCAATGGTCGCCCATTGTCTGTTGTCCGGGATTGGCTTGTTCCATAATTTGCTTTGGAGACACCACAATGACACTGGACAGCATTAAAAATGCTCTGTTTGCCGCTATGAAAAATATGACACCGGAGGAATACGAACTCCAAAAAGCGCGGGACAATCTGAAGAGCGTCACCTCTGAATTTCTTAGGAAAAATCCTGAATATCTCCGAGGGAGATTTGCCGAAGGCAAACCCGATAACGGGTTGGAACAACTCAAAGCTCCTACAAACTCACCAGTTAATAAAGCGACTGATAAAAAAAGCAACAAAACAAAAATTATCAAGATGTTGGGGGCTGATGCTGGAGTTTTCAAACCTCATGATATCGATCCTGATGCGCTCGAAAGAGCAAAGGTCGCTTGTCGAAGACTGGTTGCTGATGATCCGGAACGTTATGGGCATATTATCAAACCGCAGGGGGTTTAATGGCACAAAGTGTTTTGACCAAGCGTCAAACCTCCAAAGGAGGCAAGAATGGCTAACATTATAGTGACTAAGACCGTAAACGAGATTACGTTTAAAGTTGACCAAACTGCCTACGGCAAGGCACTCAAGGCCATTAAGAGCCTGAAAGCAGCCCAGGAGAAGCCCGCTAAAGCGCTGGAGGCGGCGAAGAAACGCACAGCCCAGAGTGAAGGCAAGGCTGCTTTAGCAGCGGCAAAGGCCCATACAACCAGAATAAAGCAGCAACAACGTCTGGTTGCGGAGCAACAAAAACAGGCACAAGTGCAGGCAAAAATTGCCAATCAGGAACTGGCCCACAATAAAAAAATGGCGGCATTGTCTGCGAAGAATGCAGAGCAGGCGCTGACTCAGGATGAGGCCCGTGCACGTCAGGACCTCCGTCTGAGCCGTATTAGTGAGAGGATTCGGGCAGCGGTAGCCAGTCGTGCGGTAATGTATAACCCCAATATGGGGGGCACAGTACCAGAGCCGGGATTAGCAACAGCACAGACAGCAGCTATGAATCGGGGCCATAAACGTATCTCCGATGATATTGTAGCGGCGAAACGCCGTATTGCCCTTGAAGAAAAGAAAGAAACAGCGCTCAAACGTGAGGTGACTTATTACAACAGTTTGCGCCGTAGCGCTCTGACTCTGGCAAATGTGAACGGCGCTGACGTTGCAACCCGTTATAAAGCCATCAGTGCAGCAAAAGAGGCACTTAAAGCCCAGAAAGAAGAGCGCTACACGGTAGAAGAAACCCGCTTCGAAATGGCCCGTATAACCTCAGAATTACGCAAGCAGGCTCGACTGCAACAGCGTATCACCAAAGAACAGAAAGCCGCTGGCATTCGTGCTGGTCGTGTGCGTGCAGAAGGGCTGACAGGGCGACGTGGTATTGGTGGCGGGATTGTTGCCGGAGGTGCAGTCGGTGGAGCAACATTGATTGGCAGCATGGGAGTTGCTCGTGTTGGTCAGACGCTTCAGGGAAGCCTTGAGCGCTCTCGTGATATTAAAAAACTAGAGCAATATGGTCTGGGGCAATTAGAGTTCGCAGCTATCCAGGATTTATCTATGAGCAGGGCGGGTTATTCGCTCAGCGCTGATAAACTGGCTGAGCTGAACAAGGATACGACAGAAAAAGCTGGAGAATTGCTGAATACTGGCTCTTTCAAACGCAACAAAAAAACAGGTGAAGTAACTTTCTCTGGCGGTGGTGAGTTTGCCGATATCATTAATAACGTGCTGAAATCCACTAACGGGAACCAGAAGGTCGCCCAGAAAGTGATTGGCGAGATTCAGACCATGAATTTTCCTGAATTCATACTGTACCTGAAACAGTTGCAGAAGACTTTCAAATGGACTGATAACGCGGTTCGTCACCTGGCCGAAGCCGTGAATGATGGTTCCGTCTTCCTCGGGGTGTTTGATGATGAAGGGCGGGGGGTTATTGACCGCATGCAGCAACTGGCCTCTGAGGGCTGGTCCCTGTCCGATGCACAGCAGGCCAATCTCGACAAACTGGCAGCATTAGGTGCTGAGTACAACCGAGTACAAACCAGCCTCGCTGACCACTTCAGCGCCTCATTCGTTGAGGGGCTGGGACAATATGCTACCAACACGGACACTCTACGACAGAGCATGACGGGGCTGATCCCTATCGCTGACCATCTTGGACAGTCGTTAGGTGAGTTGACCACCAATATCTTAGCCTGGGTCAACAGCATTGGTGCTGAGTTACGCAAAGGGGCTACGTTACCGGATGCTGTTTACAACACCACAGTAGACGAGGGAGGCAATGCCGCCGCCGAGTGGGTAAAAGAGAATATAGGCTTCGACCCTCGCACTGTAGGCCAGACCCTTAAGCAGATTTATCCGTGGCTTGACAGCTCTTCGCCTAACAGTATTGGCACAGGCACTGCCTGGGACGGGTTAGCGTTGAATTTTCCAGGTCTGAACTATCAGGGCCAACAACCGCAACCATTGCTTAAACCAACATTCTCAATCCCCACAATTGCGGATGTGACGCGAGGGCCGATCCCTGTCAGTGTTACGGGGACAGCAGACCTCAGCCTTCATCAGGATGTTGACATCAATATCAATGACGGGGCTGTGAAAGGTCTTATTGATGCAAAAATCCGAGAGAATAATGTTTATAACACAAACCTCATTCTTGGGGTTCCCCAATAACGTTGTCAGATTTAACGGTAACCATCTGATTTTCCGACAATATCGTCGAGTCTTTGTTGTGAAAGTTAATTATTCATGATAAAATAGTTACATAGGGAATTACTACTGCCAATTGTTTTTCCTTCTCCTTATTATATCAAAGCGGCTGTGTGGTCTGGTCTTGATTCTCCGGTTTCAAATGCCGAAACAGGAATCAAGATGAACGGTAACGTTCACCCTAACGGGCCTTGGTGTTCACCACGCGGCCCTTTTCTAAATACAACCAATACGCCGCCTCTCACGGGAAGGTTAAGCCATAGCCGCTTGTTGTATTCAGAAAAGCAGGATTAATCTGCACCAAAATTCTCCGGTCCTGGATCGGGGTTTGCCAAAGTCCCGTCCTCCTCGTCGGGCTGTCACGTTGGACACTAAACAACATCAGGTGGCAGCGTTTTTGGGTCTCCTTGCCCATTCTTTGGAGCGTTGCCACTTCCTCATTCCTGCCCGCAATTAGCGGGTGCTAAAACCCTATTCGAAAGGCTGGCCCTGTCGCCGTTTATGGCTCAAGCAGGCGCTGGCCTTTTGTTTACATAGCTATGTGAAATTTAACGGGAGTTAATTATATGAAAATGGGAACAACAGAACGTTCTTACAATTCGGTGATCGCGTATGCAGTCGATCCAAACTTTGACCGCAAGACAATTACTGTCGATTTGGCAGTAGAAGTGCAGCCGGGTAGCTGCATTACCAGTGCCGGGACTACATATGTCTCTGGGGATGATTGCCTGCTGGTTCTGAGCCACCACAGGGCGGCAGATGATGCTCATGTCATCGTTGCTGATCGCGGTGTGTACATCAAACAGGACACCATCATTGCTGTTATGGGCGCGACCGCTGGCGCTAATGCTGTTGCTGCACTAACTAAAACGGGCGCAATCCGTGCCAGCGCACCGGACGCAGAATAATAAGGAGAAAACAAATGGGATTATCAACCAATTTCAGCTTTGCTGATTACACCAACACTTTTGTAAACGTGGAAGCAAAAAACACACTGCTCTCAACGCTTAACGTTTTCAGTGACCGCCAGACTTCCATGAGTCCAAAGGTGAGCCTTGATATCATTGATGAAGTTGCCCAGAAGGTGGCAAGCTCTGTCAATCGTTATGGTTCCGAGTGGTCAGCTATTCCCAAGCGTAGTGCCAGCAATCACCTGATTGAAGCGCCGCTTTACGCTTATCAGGACCGTATTACAGCGGCAGATGTGCAACCTTACCGCAAACCAGGTTCAGACCTGCAAATGTCTGTGATGGACGCTGTGACAGCTTCTGCTCTCGCAATGCATGATAAGTACATGCGTACCAGGGAAAAGATTTTCGCTGACGCACTTTTCCGAAATACTGTTGAAGCAACTTACACCCAGCAACCGATTATTTCGTGGGAAGATGAATTTGGTTACCAACAGGCGACCGGAACGATCAAAACCAACGTTAGCTCCGGTGACCCGCTTCGCAGCCTGGATGACGCTGTGACTGCTGCTAAAGTGCGTATGGGGGGTCTGGCTGGTCAGCTTGACGGCTTTATCCTGTTTACTGGTAGCAACGTCTATCGGGGCATCAAATATCACCCTGATATCCGTCAGAATGTCCAGTTTGGTGTGCTTGATCGCGATGTGCTGTTTAACAAAGAAGTGCTTCCGGCATTCTCAACATTCATCATCGAGAATGTTCGCGTAGTGGAAGTCACTGATCAGGCACTTTATGGAATTGGCCCGGATGAATCCTTCCTGGTTCCCCGCTTCAGCAAGCCGCTATCTTCTGAAATCGCATTGCCTTTCGGTTATGTAGCAACTGCAACCAGCCGAAATCTTGATCTGGCCTTTGCTGATCCAGTTGATTTCCGTATCTGGAGTGTGCAGGACAAGTTTAAGAACGTTGAGCTATTCGCGGAAAGCTCAATTTTGCCTGTGGTGTACCGTCCAGACTTTGTGACCAGACTCACGAACGACGCAGCGTAATACAGCGGATTTTGGGGGCGCATTGCCCCCGCTGCTGGCGAGGCAAAGGAAAGGAGATAAACAACATGAAATTAGCTTTGATTAGTACTGGCAACATGCCGCTGATACAGTGGATTCTGGACGGTAAAGGCGATGATTCGATCATCAACATGTCTGCATTAGCACGCAGGCTTGGGTGTAGCAGGTCAAGCCTGTTGGACCGGATTCAAACCTACGGATTCGACAGCGCCGTGAAGTTTTACCTGAATGAACAGCGACAACGAAAAATCAAAACCAAATGAGGCTGGGGTAACCCGGCCTTTTTTGTATCTGAAATTCACCTACAGTTATAAAAGCCTGTGGGATACATTTTGGGACACAAACTGGGACACATGATGGTTTTTAGCCGAAAACATCGATTGCAAAGGGGTTGTGTCTTAGGCTTTCCGCTGGCATGATCCTGATTAGGGATTAACGGAACGTTAATCGCAAGTTTTTGATTTTGAAGTACATGACTCGGGGTGCCCTTCCGCGTGAAGGCTGAGAAATACCCGTACCACCTGATCTGGATAATGCCAGCGTAGGGAAGTCTGACACTGCTCGTGTCCCTTCTTCACGCGGACAGGAGTTGAATCATGCAGCCTGACCGGCACAGCCGCGCCCTTGCAGCTCACACCTTACAGCAATTTAGAACGCTTTCCCCACTCACGCACTGTATGACCAACGAGGTTGTGCAAAGCTTCACCGCCAATACGTTACTCGCACTTGGCGCATCGCCCGCGATGGTGATCGAACCTGAAGAAGCCAGCCAGTTTGCGGCTATCGCCAGTGCGCTGCTGATTAACGTGGGTACGCTGACCGAGAGCCGCGCCATTGCCATGCGCGCGGCGGTCGAACAGGCGCAGCAGGCGAAAACCCCCTGGACGCTGGATCCTGTTGCCGTTGGCGCACTGGATTTTCGTCGTCGCTTTTGCCTGGACATACTTGCGCTGCGCCCGGCTGCAATTCGTGGCAACGCGTCAGAAATACTCGCCCTGGCCGGGATGAACGCCGGTGGGCGCGGGGTGGATACCACCGACACCGCATTGGCTGCGATTCCGGCAGCACAAACACTGGCACGCCAGGTTGGAACCATTGTCGCGGTTACCGGAGAAGTGGATTTCGTCACAGATGGTCAGCGGACGGTGAGTATTCATGGTGGCGATCCGCTGATGACACGGGTAGTGGGGACCGGATGCGCACTGTCAGCGGTAGTCGCAGCCAGTTGCGCCCTGGAGGGCGACCGGTTGAATAATGTTGCTTCTGCCTGTAGCTGGATGAAGCAAGCCGGACAACGCGCCACTGAACAATCGACGGGACCGGGAAGTTTTGTTCCGGCATTTCTCGACGCTCTCTATAACCTGAACGCCCAGGAGCAAGCATGAAACGGATTAACGCATTAACGATCGCCGGAACCGATCCAAGCGGTGGCGCGGGTATTCAGGCCGATTTAAAAACCTTCTCGGCGCTTGGCGCATACGGCTGCTCAGTTATTACCGCGTTGGTGGCACAAAATACGCGCGGGGTGCAGTCGGTGTATCGCATTGAACCTGACTTTGTTGCTGCACAGCTGGACTCGGTGTTCAGCGATGTGCGCATCGATACCACCAAAATCGGTATGCTGGCAGAAACCGACATTGTCGAAGCCGTTGCCGAACGTTTACAGCGTCACCGGGTACAAAACGTCGTACTGGATACGGTAATGCTGGCAAAAAGCGGCGATCCGCTGTTGTCTGCCTCTGCGGTTGAAACGCTGCGTACCCGTCTGTTACCGCAAGTGTCGATTATTACCCCTAATCTACCGGAGGCGGCGGCGTTGCTCGGGGCATCGCATGCCCGAACGGAGCAGGAAATGTTAGAACAGGGACGGGCGCTGCGAGCGCTGGGCTGTGAGGCGGTATTAATGAAAGGAGGGCATCTTGATGATGAGCAAAGCCCTGACTGGCTCTTTACCCGTGATGGCGAACAGCGTTTTACCGCGCCAAGGGTGATGACCAAAAATACCCATGGCACCGGTTGTACGCTGTCGGCAGCGCTGGCGGCACTGCGTCCACGTCATGTTAACTGGGCTGATACGGTACAGGAGGCTAAGTTGTGGCTCTCTGCGGCGTTGGCGCAGGCGGATACGCTGGAAGTGGGCGAGGGGATTGGTCCGGTGCATCATTTCCACGCGTGGTGGTGATGAGCAGAAATGGTATACTGGCTGCAGAAACGGCTGCCAGGAAAAAGATAAATGGAACAAGCGCATACCCAGCTTATCGCGCAACTGAATGAACGTATTTCAGCGGCGGACAACACGCCGCTGTATATGAAATTCGCTCAAACGGTTAAGAACGCTGTGCGCAGTGGGATCCTGGAGCATGGCAATATCCTGCCTGGCGAGCGCGATCTCAGCCAGTTGACTGGCGTTTCACGCATTACGGTGCGGAAAGCGATGCAGGCGCTGGAGGAAGAGGGGGTGGTGACGCGTGCGCGTGGCTACGGGACGCAAATCAATAACATCTTCGAGTATTCGCTCAAAGAAGCGCGCGGTTTTTCACAACAGGTGGTGTTGCGCGGTAAAAAGCCGGATACGCTGTGGGTGAATAAACGTGTGGTGCCCTGCCCGGAAGAGGTAGCTCAGCAGTTGGCCATTGCTGTCGGCAGTGAGGTCTTCTTGCTTAAGCGAATTCGCTATGTTGATGAAGATGCTGTGTCTATTGAAGAATCATGGGTACCCGCGCATCTTATCCATGACGTAGATGCCATTGGCGTTTCACTGTACGACTATTTCCGCAGCCAACATATCTTTCCACAGCGCACACGCTCACGCGTCAGTGCGCGGATGCCGGACGCCGAGTTCCAGTCGCATATCCAGATGGACAGCAAAGTGCCGGTACTGGTGATCAAGCAGGTAGCGCTTGATCAGCAGCAACGGCCTATTGAATACAGTATCAGTTACTGTCGAAGCGACCTATACGTCTTTGTGTGCGAGGAGTAACGCCTCGCGTGAGGGGGCGCAGTCGCCACCGCGGTGACCCACCACCCAGGATGCTACCGCATTGCCAAGCAGGACGGCATCGCCCAGCGACCAACCTGATGCCAGCCCAGCCAGCATGCCGCCTGCGTGACTGTCTCCCGCACCGATGGTATCAACGACTGTGGTCGGAAAGGCGGGTACGCAACCGGATGTGTGCTCAGTAAAATACCATGCCCCATCTTTATCGTGACGCACCACCACGGGTGTGGCAAAGCGCTTCAGCCATGCGGCACCAAAACCCGCTATGTCGTAACTTAATGCAAACCGCTCGGCGGCAATTTCCGCCTCCTGGCGATTGAGTGATACCAGCGGGCGGCAGGCCATAATGCGGTTCATCAAGGCCTCGGATATGTCACCGATGCGTGGACCAAAATCGATAAATGGCGTCACTTCATCCAGACTTTCCAGCCACTGCACCAGCAGTTCACCGCATCCAGAGGCTAACTGATAGCCCGAGAGATAAAGCAGGCTGTGGCGCGGGATAGTTAGCTGTGCCAGCCAGTCAGCATTCCACTGATTTTCGACGCCGCTAAAGGACATAAATGTGCGTTCACCGTCCGGCTCGACCAATGCCAGACACCAGCCGTTATCGCCCTCGGCATTATCGATCAGGCTGTGCAATCCTTCTTTCGCCATGCGCTTGCGGATAATATCGGCCCATACGCCCTGACCCAGCGGTAAAGCATTACTGGCGTCGATACCTAAACGCTTAAGCGCCACGGCGATGTTGAGCGCACAACCGCCCACGTTCACCCCTTGCTGTTTGAGTTCAATATCACAGCCGCGCCAGGGAAGAGCATACGCATCGGCAATCACATCAATAACCGCCGCACCGACTACCGTTACCGGTCGCTGGCTGTGCAACTGTGGGAGAAGCGTTTGCAGACGCGTAGCACTCATAGCGCCTCCCGTAGCTCGCGCAGTCGCACTAGCGCACTGGCATAGCGGGTGAAATCGAGCTTATTCACCGCATCCAGCTCCTGTTTTAACGTCGGATTAATCGCGCTTACGCCGTGTAGCGCACCACAAATAGCGGTTGCCATTGCTCCGATGGTGTCAGTGTCGCCGCCGAGGTTCGCGCACAGAATGGCGCAGCGGTTAGGATCGGTTTGTGCCAGTTCGACCATCGCGATGGCGCAAGGCACGGATTCAATAGTACTGGTTCCGGCTCCGACCACCTGATACAGCTGTTCACTGGCAGACTCAATGCCGTCGGCATTACGGACGATTTTCAGCGCCAGTTCAAGGCGTGCAGAGAGTGATGCGCTAAAGGTGGTGATCCGTTTTTGTTGGGCATGCCGGGCAATGGCAGGCAGTGCGTCGACAATCTCTGACCATTTTCCGCCATCAATAGCGCGTGATACCGCCCATGCGACCACGACCGCACCGGCGATAGCCAGATCCGATTTATGCGTCGGGCTGGAGGCCAATGCCACATCATCAACAAACACATCAACATCGTGGGCGGGCAGCAGGCATCCCAGCGGCGACACGCGCATAGCCGCTCCATTGGTGACACCGTTGTTTTCCAGCTCAGCAACGGGCTTACCGTCGCGGATGGCATTGAGCGCAATTTTTGAGGTGGGACCCAGCACGTTTTTATTGAAAGCATCAAAACGTTCAGCCCAGGCGAGGATATTGCGGCCAATAACGTCCGGAACAATTTCTCCGTTGCACTCGAGAAGGGCATCTGCCAGACACAGCGCCATAGACGTGTCATCAGTAAACTCCGCCTGGTTAAAGTAGCAGGCGGCATTATTTTCCGCCGGACCTGGCAAAAAACGGTCGATCCAACCGAAATGGGCTTTAACCCGGGTTCTTGGCCACAGTTCCGACGGCATACCCATCGCATCCCCTAACGCCTGCCCATAAAGAGCACCGAGAATACGTTCTGCTTTCATTTAATTTCCCCTTGTTGCAATGCGATATCGCGGTCGTCCACCTTAATGGCGGTAATTTCTTTGTCTGACTCGCGAAAGAAAATCATAAACAGCACGGCGATAACGGCGATCATGATCGCACCAAATCCCCACATGCCAGCCCAGTTAAAGGTGAGTCCATTAACCGGCTCTTTATAAGCAAACATTTTTTCCATCATCACCCCACCCAGGCGGTAGCCGAGCAGGCTGCCAAATCCCTGACAGCAGAGAGTGATTAACCCCTGCGCAGCGGTACGCATGTGCACTGGCGCTTTTTTATCGACATAGATGTAGGCCGTAACGTAGTAGAAGTCGTAGCTAACGCCATGTAGCAGAATGCCGAGAAATAGCAGGGCGTAGGTGAAATATTCTTCCGCGCCGCCGTAAACAAAAAATCCGTAGCGGATCGCGGCAGTGATAAGACCAAGCAGCAATACCTTTTTAATGCCAAAGCGTTTGGTGAAGAACGGCAGTGCCAGCATAAAGAAAATTTCAGAGAACTGGCCCAGCGTCATCCAGCCGGTCGCATTTTTCATCCCAACTTCTGTCAGGTACCCGTTGGCGAAGATGTAGTAAAACGCCAGCGGCATGGCAAACAGAAAAGAGCAGAAGAAAAAGACCAGGAAGTTCTTATCACGCAGCAGGATCAGGGCATCCAGACCCAGCATGACTTTGAAATCCATCTTGCCGGTACTTTTCGGCGGCGTATCCGGTAAAAAGAAAGCGAAGATACCCAGTAACGCGGAACTCGCGGCTGTAATGAGCAGTGGAATGTTGGTCGGTGAAATGTCGTTATAGCCGAGCATTTGCGGTAAGAACCCACAAGCCAGGCCGGATGCAATCCAGCCGATCGTGCCCATTACGCGAATGCGTGGAAAATCACGTTCGACATCCGGGACGTTGGCGAAGGCGATACTGTTGGTTAGTGCAATCGTCGGCATATAGGTGAGTGAATACGCCAGCAATAGCGGAAAGAATCCGCCGAACGTCGTCTGTTGCGCTGCAAAATACATCAAAATCGCGCCGAGAAACATCAGCACTGCCAGTACTTTTTGCGCAGAGAAAAAGCGGTCAGTGATCGAACCGACGAAGATCGGTGAGAGGATCGCGGCAATGGCGGTGCAGGCATAAGACCAGCCAATTTCACCGGCAGTAAAGCCGCTTTTACTCAGCCAGAGCCAAAGCGGCACAAACCAGGCGCCCCAGATAAACCACTCCACAAACATCATGAACGACAGCTTAACTGTAGTTTTCATCTTTAAATCCTTCATGACAGGTAAGGTACGTCTGGATAGTACCACTTGATAATACCTTTTAAATACCTTTGTGGTCTAAGTTTGACCGCTGTATCATTTTTTGATGCCTGAATCGAGCCAGCGGAAATCGCTGAAAAGTGCGCTAAAGATGGAAAAAATGCGCAGTCAGTACCAGGCTTATTGCTGCCCGCCATCAGGCGGGTCAGGACAATCCACTTCCGAGATCAAATCGGAACTTACGGGAGCATAGCTATGACTGATATTGCGCAGTTGCTTGGCAAAGATGCCGACAACCTTTTACAGCATCGTTGTATGACCATTCCTTCTGACCAACTTTACCTGCCAGGACATGATTACGTCGACCGCGTGATGGTTGACAATAACCGTCCACCCGCCGTGCTGCGTAATATGCAGACGCTGTACAACACCGGACGGCTCGCCGGGACCGGTTATCTGTCGATTCTACCGGTGGACCAGGGCGTGGAGCACTCCGCTGGGGCATCGTTTGCCGCTAACCCGCTGTATTTTGATCCTAAGAATATTGTGGAGCTGGCTATCGAAGCAGGGTGTAACTGCGTGGCATCGACCTATGGCGTGCTGGCGTCTGTTTCCCGTCGCTACGCGCACCGCATTCCGTTCCTCGTGAAGATTAACCACAACGAAACGCTGAGCTACCCCAATACGTTCGACCAGACGCTGTATGCCAGCGTAGAACAGGCGTTCAATATGGGCGCGGTAGCGGTAGGGGCAACCATTTATTTCGGTTCAGAGGAGTCGCGCCGCCAGATTGAAGAGATCTCTGCGGCCTTTGAGCGCGCCCATGAGCTGGGCATGGTGACGGTACTGTGGGCCTATTTGCGCAACTCTGCGTTTAAGAAAGACGGTGTGGATTATCATGTTTCGGCTGATTTGACCGGGCAGGCAAACCATCTGGCGGCGACTATCGGCGCGGATATCGTTAAACAGAAAATGGCGGAAAACAACGGCGGGTATAAAGCGGTTAACTTCGGCTATACCGACGATCGTGTCTATAGCAAGCTGACCAGTGATAACCCGATTGACCTGGTGCGTTATCAACTGGCGAATTGCTATATGGGTCGCGCCGGACTCATTAACTCCGGTGGTGCGGCCGGCGGAGAAACCGATCTCAGCGATGCGGTGCGTACTGCGGTGATTAACAAGCGTGCCGGTGGGATGGGGTTAATTCTTGGACGTAAAGCGTTCAAGAAAACCATGGCTGACGGCGTGAAGCTGATTAATGCCGTCCAGGATGTTTATCTGGATAACAAAGTCACGATTGCCTGATGTCAGTAGAGTGCCGTCGGATTAGCGCAATAATGGGCAACCCGGCGGTAGCCTGCAGCGCAGGGCTGCAGGCAGGATTTCAACATGAAACTCTTGCCCGCTGAGCGGTTCACCATCCAGATTGAAGGTAATTTCATGTGGCGCACGGATATCAAACCATGATGATGTGCCATCAATGATATTCGGATTGTCTTCGGACTGAGTTATCGCCGATAGCAGTGCCGGAATCAGCTCCTCTCCGGTAAAGATTCGCAGTTGCAGCAGACCGTCATTAATGAGCGCTGTCGGGCAAAGTTGCTGTCCGCCACCGGCCTGACGCCCGTTGCCAATACCAATCACCAGCGCATCCCCCTGCCAGTGAAAGTTTTCGCCGCGAATTTCGCAACTGTCTGGCTTCAGCGTATCCATGCGCATTAACCCGTGAATAAAGTACGACACACCGCCCAGGGCGGCTTTGAGTTTCTCCGGTGTTTCGCTGGTGATCCGCGTACCGAACCCTCCGGTCGCCATATTGATAAAGCAGGTTTTATCGTTGACCTGCGCCATATCAATCTCTACCGCGTTCCCGGCAATAGCCAGCTTTAATGCCTTGTCCAGCGCTTCAGGAATGCCAACGCTGGTAGCAAAATCATTTGCCGTTCCCAATGGCAAAATCCCAAGTGCCGGAACATTCTCCCCCTGACAGTGGATCAGCGCAGTGGATACTTCGTTGATGGTACCGTCACCACCGCCGGCAATCACCGTTGCCACGCCCAAGCGGAGCGCTTCATCAACGTAACGTTGCGCATCGCCTTTTTCCCAGGTCACGCGAACATGGATTTCGACACTCTCATTGCGCAGTTGAGCAATAGCGTCACGCAGGGGAAGGTTATCAGCACTTTTTCCATTCAGGATCAGTAAGCTGGCCGGGAATGCTATCATCCTGTTGCCTCACTTTTATCGTTTTAACTAGTGTATGTCAGGAATGCGTTTATGGCGTAGGAACTTGCTGAAAGCGAAGACCCATCGACGGGTTCTGAGGGGGGGATAGCCTGTATGGGTCAGTGGCGAAAAAAGCCCGTACTTGCGTACGAGCTCTTCTCAAAATATGGCGGTGAGGCGGGGATTGACTCGCGTTGCTCGCCCTTCGGGCAGCCTGCTCACTGCATTCGCAGTCTGTCCAACTGGCTGTGCCAGTTGTCGAACCCCGCTCCGGGCTTCTCATCCCCGCCAGGCTGTGAAACAGGCAAAAAAAAGCCCGTACTTGCGTACGAGCTCTTCTCAAAATATGGCGGTGAGGCGGGGATTCGAACCCCGGATACGTTGCCGTATACACACTTTCCAGGCGTGCTCCTTCAGCCACTCGGACACCTCACCATATTGTTGTTCCTGTACTGCTGGAACGGGCGCTAATGTAGGGGAAATACCGCCCCGGCGTCAATCTACTTTTTCAAAAAAACGTGCATTTACACAAACTTCAAGCAACATGGGGCTTAAATGAGCGGGAATTGTTTTTTTTGCCAGCACCCTGAAATTTGCTAATCTGATGTTCCCTCGGAAAATGGTGATAATAAGTGCGAGAATGTTCCGCATAACAATGTTCAGGAGACAATATGGAAATAATTTTCTATCACCCTACATTTGATACGGCCTGGTGGGTAAAGGCGCTGACGAAAGCCATCCCTGGTGCTAACGTTCGCGAGTGGAAAGCAGGTGATAATGCCCATGCCGACTATGCGCTGGTCTGGCATCCGCCGGTTGAAATGCTGGCAGGGCGAAAGTTAAAAGCTGTCTTTGCATTGGGAGCCGGAGTGGACTCCATCCTCAGTAAGCTTAAAGCACACCCGGAGATGCTGGATACCTCGATTCCACTTTTCCGTCTGGAAGATACCGGTATGGGTCTGCAAATGCAGGAGTATGCAGTGAGTCAGGTGTTGCACTGGTTCCGCCGCTTTGATGACTATCAGGCATTAAAATCCCAGGCGAAGTGGCAGCCGTTGCAAGAGTATACCCGTGATGAATTTACCATCGGCATCATGGGGGCCGGTGTATTAGGGGCTAAAGTGGCAGAGAGCCTGCAGGCATGGGGATTCCCACTGCGCTGTTGGAGTCGTACCCGTAAATCCTGGCCTGGGGTGGAAAGTTTTGCGGGCACGGAAGAGTTGAGTGCATTTTTAAGCCAGACGCGTGTGCTGATTAATCTTCTGCCCAATACGGCAGAAACGGTAGGCATTATTAATGCCGGACTGTTGAATCAATTACAGGATGGAGCCTATGTGCTGAACCTGGCGCGTGGTGTTCATCTCAATGAAGACGATCTTCTGGCATCACTGGATAGCGGAAAACTGAAAGGTGCTATGCTGGATGTCTATAGCCGAGAACCGCTACCGGAAGACAACCCATTGTGGAAACACCCGCGTGTGGCGATGACGCCGCACATTGCTGCGGTAACGCGCCCAGCGGAAGCGGTGGATTATATTTCTCGTACAATCCTGAGCCTGGAAAGTGGAAAAGCGGTTACCGGTCAGGTCGATCGTGTTCGGGGTTACTGATAACAATGTCAACCCGGCCAGCGCCGGGTTTCGACTAAATACAACCCGAATTATTTAGGGTATTAATGGCGGCGATACCTGCTATCCTTGACGGAAAACGACTACAGGAGAGAGTTATGTATCCCGTTGACCTGCATATGCATACCGTTGCCAGCACCCACGCCTACAGCACCCTGAGTGATTACATCGCTGAAGCTCATCGAAAAGGTATCAAGCTGTTTGCCATCACCGATCATGGACCGGACATGGCGGATGCGCCACACCACTGGCATTTTATTAACATGCGTATTTGGCCGCGCGTGGTGAACGGCGTGGGGATCCTGCGAGGGATAGAAGCGAACATCAAGAATATTGAAGGGGAAATCGACTGCTCAGGGCCGATGTTTGACTCACTCGATCTGATTATTGCGGGCTTCCATGAGCCGGTTTTTGCCCCTCACGATAAAGAGACCAATACTCAGGCGATGATCGCCACGATGGCGAGTGGCAATGTGCATATTATCAGCCATCCTGGAAATCCCAAATATCCCGTCGATATCACCGCAATTGCACAGGCGGCGGCAAAATACCAGGTCGCGCTGGAAATCAATAATTCCTCGTTTTTGCATTCGCGTAAGGGCAGTGAAGATAACTGTCGCGCTGTGGCTGCGGCAGTACGTGATGCAGGTGGCTGGGTGGCCCTGGGTTCAGATTCCCATACCGCATTCACGTTGGGAGAGTTCGGTGAATGCCGTAAGATTCTGGATGATGTGGGCTTCCCGGAAGACCGAATTCTGAACGTTTCACCAAAACGCTTGCTGTCGTTTCTGGAATCGCGGGGCATGGAGCCTATCGCGGAATTTGCTGAACTTTAATTGTTACTAACTGGAATATATCAATGAACGAGTTTTCTATCCTGTGCCGTGTACTGGGCTCGCTGTTTTACCGCCAACCGCAGGACCCTTTACTGGTTCCCCTGTTTACCTTGATTAGCGAAGGTAAACTGTCTGCTAACTGGCCACTGGAACAGGATGAGCTGTTGGCCCGTTTGCAGAAAAGCTGTGATATGCCCCAGCTTGCTGCGGATTACAACGCGCTGTTTGTCGGGAAAGAGTGTTCAGTGCCGCCTTATCGTAGCGCCTGGGTAGAAGGGGCGAAGGAAGCGGATGTTCGTGCATTCTTGTCTGCGCGTGGAATGCCGCTGGCGGATACACCAGCCGATCATATTGGTACCTTGTTGCTGGCGGCATCCTGGCTTGAAGACCAGTCCGCAGAAGATGAGAGTGAAGCACTGGAAACCTTGTTTGTTGACTACCTGCTTCCCTGGTGCGACACGTTCCTTGGTAAAGTTGAGGCGCATGCGAATACCGCTTTCTGGCGAACTATGGCGCCGCTGACGCGCGATGCAATTAGCGCAATGTGGGATGAATTGCAGGAAGATACAGACGAGTAAATGTGATCTAAGTCACTATATACTGCAACGCAATTTATCATCTTGCATAAATTGTGTGCACGATCTCATTACCATGCCGTTTTTCTGCTAAGATGCGCGGCATGAACATACTTCTCTCTATTGCAATCACAACGGGCATTCTCTCCGGACTCTGGGGATGGGTGGCCGTTTCTCTTGGTTTACTCAGTTGGGCTGGCTTCCTGGGCTGTACAGCCTATTTTGCCTGCCCACAAGGTGGACTGAAAGGGCTGTGGATCTCGGCGTGTACGCTGCTAAGCGGTGTGGTGTGGGCGTTGGTGATTATTAATGGTAGTGCACTTGCCCCGCATATGGACATCCTTGGCTATGTCATAACGGGAATTGTCGCATTTATGATGTGTATCCAGGCAAAGCAATGGCTGCTTTCATTTGTGCCGGGCACGTTTATTGGCGCATGCGCAACATTTGCAGGACAGGGCGACTGGCAGTTGGTTCTGCCGTCTCTGGCGCTGGGTCTGGTATTCGGCTATGCAATGAAAAACAGCGGATTGTGGCTGGCGTCTCGTCGCGAAAACCCGGCTTCATCCACGCTGACCAGTAAATAAAAAAAGCGTGAGGGTTCCCTCACGCTTTTTATTCTCTCTTTAGTATCAGGACGCTGGAGGTACCGACATATGTCGATATTTAACCAGAATGTCGTTATCAACTTGTTTCTTATCCTGCAAGTCCCACAAGCCGCGATCGATACCGTCATTTATCAGGAAGATAACGCCAGTTTCAATGGCTGACATCAGGCAAAGCATGACCGGTTCGTTAGAGGTATAACCAATTTCCCCTTCCAGAAGCCGTTGGTAGTCAATGAAACGGAATACCCCTGCCTGCACTTCATAAGACAGGATGGTTTTACTGGTGTTGACCGAAGAAAGGATCTCACCGGTACTGACGTTAACTACGCGCAGGTTTACCGCTATCTGGTCGAGTTGATATTGCGTATCGGCACCAATACCGAAATAACGCGCGCCGACACCACCTGATTTAACGTTGCTTTCATAGCCGATGATTGAACCTTCCACCATCACGTTAGCTGCGGTTAATGATTGCAGCGGAATTCGGTTGTTAATGGCAACCGTGCCGTTTTCCTGTGCCGCACGGATGATTTTCCGTTCGTTCAGTAAGTTCTGTAATCCCTGACGCTCCAGCGGGATGAACCAACGCGAATCTTTCAGTGCGGTAACCAGCATTGCCGTGGCACTTTGCGGTACGGCAGTGGAGAAGTTACTTGCCGGATAAGGTTTAAACTGACCCGTTTCATCCTGGATATTGTAAACCGATACAAAGATTTTACCCGTAGGCATCGGGAGATGCGTCAAGTCTTTGTAACTTTGGGCGCGAGGCATTAATGTCGGTTTAGCGGCTTCTTGCGGTGGGGACGTTAAGCATCCGCTGAGTAAAAATACTGCAACCATTATAAGTAAGCGCTGCATGATTTTTTCCTTTCGTGGCTATAGCTTAGAAATCGGTTGACTGTGTTTGTAAACCCGACACTTCGATCGTTGATGTTTTTCCCGATTTCCTGTCGGTAACATTCAATTGCAACTGCCCGTCCCGGTTAGCGATATCAATGATAAAATCATTGGTCACCATTCTTCCCGGCTTACCGGTATTAATGTTGGTGAGCAGGCCGCCGAGAATTTGTGACTGAATCGCCTGAGTAAAGTTATCCAGCGCTGACGGTGTTTCAATTCCGTAATCGCTATAGCTCGGATCTTTATAGGAGTTCTGCGCCTGAGCGCTGTTCAACAAAAAAGCCCCGTTATTCGGGTTGCCACCAAAGTTTGGGTTTCGGAACTGGAACGTCATGTTTCCGGCCCAACTTAATGGTGAAATTAGCATGAGCAAAACCACTGCATGTTTGACACGCATGAAAGCCTCCGGACAAAATCATGTTTTAGAATTCATCGCGCGCTAAATCGCTCGTGCTTAATAGAGTTTGATCTATTTGCCGGCGATTTAATGCTTCCTCAGTTTGTGCCAATGCGAAGACGACAATTTTGTCGAAGTCTCTTTTCGTGGGGAATAAAAAAGTCTGGAAGATAACGTCCTGATTGACCGTTATGGTGATCCAACTTCCCCAACGCGCACTGGGTCTTTCATTGATAGTTAAATTTCCTGTGTACTCACTTTCCCACTTGTCACTAAATGCACGATAAAAATCATGCCCGATTGAAGAGACAGTGTGGTCAGTTAACAGTCCGGGAACCTCCACCTCTACGCTTGTAGTCGCGTGCAAATTCCCGGCAGCAAAGAATAAATTTGCTGCCACAATCCAGGTCAAATAGCGTTTCATGGCTTTATCGCCTGAGGTTATCATTGGCCCATGAGACCGCCTGCGTACGATTTTTGACAGCTATCTTTTTGAAAAGATTATAAAGATGTGTTTTTACCGTATTTTCACTAATAAATAGTGAGCGAGCGATTTCAATATTTGAGGCGCCGATACGCAATTTATTAAGTATTTCTTTTTCACGGTGTGTCAGCAGCGCCGATTCCGTGCTGTTATAACGATAATTTCCAGAATGCGTGATCAGATAACTGGCAAGCTTTTGCGTGAAGTAACATTCACCGCGTAAGACACCCTGCAAGCCGCTAACAACACGCTGTTCATCTTCAGTTGCGTAAAACACGCCATTGATATGTGGCCAGTTTTCGATATCCCGATAAGGGTAGTCATCAGGGGTATTCAACAATAACGTCTTTATATTGTTGTTTTTTCTGCTCAAATTATCTTGCCAGTAATGGATCAGTTTTTTATCTGCCTCCATCATATCCAGTAAAACAATGCAGCTAGAGGAAATATCATCCAGAGAACGTTGAATATTATGTAGTTTTCCGGTTAGCGCCAGTGATTGTTTTAAATGTTGTAATAATGCAGTTGCCTGCAAAGAAGGTTTCGTGATCAACAATAATGTATGACCATGAATGCTATGGACTTCATTAAACATGATGAAACTCCACTTTTTAGTCGCACACCTGACAGCTGTCTCTACTAAAATAGAGGCACCAGAAGTACTGACAGATGTTGCACTGCTGTGTAGAAATAAAATATCGACCCAAAGGGGTGAAAATATTAAAACAAATGGACTTCAACTGATTTCAATCTAGCTATTACAAATCTTAAAGCAAGTGTTAAACATGTAACAGAATGTAAAATTATATATTAAAATGTGATTTTTAGGTTTTGTTGGAGTTTAGATTTGATAGGAAAGTTGTACATTTTACCGTTACTGCATAGATTTAAAAAATCATACAAATTATAATAACATATTGATTTTTAATGTTTTAATTAACGATTGGCGAGTTTTAGATTTCTAATGAATTCTAAATTATTTGTCCCACTTTACGTTGGACAATTTTAAGCGGAAAAAACTGACCTTTGTCACGACTTGCATCGGTGACCATCGCGACACGGTGCTGCGAAGCCCTGAAATCGTGGAAAATGCACTTTTTCAGTGACTGCATAGAAATTCATTCCTGATGGCGAAATAAAAATAAAACCTATACCTGTAGCGGTGTTATTCACTGTTAATTAGTACTTTGGTGTGAATCTGGATATCAAAATACCACTCGCGGGTGAGTTATTTAAAATGTTTCAACGGACATACTCTTCATCGTAACGTGGCGTTAACAAATGTAAGTCATGTTAACAACAATTTGAGTGGTAATTAATTTAACTTCATGTACGACCAGGTCCAGGGTGACAGCATGAAAAACAAGTTGTTATTTATGATGTTGACAATACTGGGTGTGCCTGGGATTGCATCCGCAACCAGTTATGATTTAGCTAATTCAGAATATAACTTTGCGGTAAATGAATTAAGTAAGTCTTCATTTAATCAGGCAGCCATTATTGGTCAGGTTGGCACTGCTAACAGTGCAAATACCCGCCAGGAGGGCAGCAAGTTATTGTCGGTCATTTCGCAAGAAGGTTCAGGTAACCGGGCGAGAACAGATCAGACAGGATCATATAATTTTGCATATATTGATCAAACAGGCAGCTCTAATGATGCGAGTATTAAACAAAGTTCTTACGGTAATACAGCGATGATTATCCAGAAAGGTTCTGGTAATAAAGCAAATATTACCCAGTACGGTACACAAAAAACAGCAGTTGTGGTGCAGAGACAGTCGCAAATGGCAATTCGCGTTACTCAACGCTAATCCGTAAACGACGTTTAAATCAATCCGATGGGGGTTTTACCATGAAACTTTTAAAAGTGGCAGCATTCGCAGCAATCGTAGTTTCTGGCAGTGCTCTGGCAGGCCTTGTTCCGCAATTGAACAGCAATGGTCACCATCACGGTGGCAGTAATTATGGCCCGGACTCTTCATTGAGTATTTACCAATATGGGTCAAGTAACGTTGCGAATGCGCTGCAAAGTGATGCACGTAAATCAGATGTGACCATCACGCAACACGGACATGGTAACGGTGCTACCGTCGGGCAAGGTGCTGATGACAGTACCATTAGCCTGAAACAGACTGGCTTCCAGAACAGCGCTGATATCAATCAGTGGAATGCAAAAAATGCTGACATCAGTGTAACTCAGTTCGGTGGTCGTAACGGTGCGGTGGTTAATCAGACTGCATCTGACTCGAATGTTCTGATTCAGCAGGTTGGTTATGGCAACAATGCGACAGCTAACCAGCACTAATTCAGTTTTATAACTGATAATAAACAGGGCGAAAGCCCTGTTTTTTTTCGGGAGCATATTATGCATACGCTATTACTCATTGCCGCGCTTTCAAATCAAATAACTTTTAATACAGCCCAGCAAGGTGAGATGTATACCATTATTCCGCAGGTGACATTATCGCAACCCTGCGTGTGCCAGGTACAAATTCTTGCCATACGTAAAGGGGCGGGGGGGCAAAGCCAAACACAACAGAAAACAAGCCTGTCGATCCCTGCTAATCGGCCGATTGAATTAACAAAACTGAGCTTTAATATTTCACCTGAAGATACGGTCAACATTGTCGTTACCGTTTCGGATGGGCAGTCATTGCATCTGTCCCAGCAGTGGCCTGATTCAAGCAATCGCTCATGATTTTTTGCTGTATTTGCTTTAAGGGTGTGGCTGGGAAAGCGGTGCTGTTCTATGAATATAGAGACGTGAAAACGTTTTTATTTGGTCGTTAATCACAGCGGTGAAGGATCACTTTGATCCCTCAAGGATGGTTTATCATTGAGGAACCCTTATGAGCACCTTATTAAAACGTATTTTAAGTACCAGTTTATGTGTTACTTCTTTTTTTATGTTCCCCGCAACGGCGCAGCAAATCACACCTGGCGGGATTATCCATTTTCGTGGCGCAATAGTTGAATCGCCTTGTGAAGTGAACTCGCAACAACAACAGATTGAAGTGTCATGTATACGTGATGGTAAGTTACGGAGTAGTCGCTATAACACACAACAGATAGCGATGGCTCCTGAAAGCCTCCAGCAAATTGCCAGTATGAGAATGCAGTACCTTAATGAACAGAAAAATCTGGCGATTCTTAATATTGAATATAAATGAATCGTTCTGGCGTAGATATGCACCTGTATGGTTAAAAAGTGAGATTTCATAGAAAACCCTGCTGTACACTTAACAGAGAGTGTTTTGTCAGGGGGAACTTATGCAATCGCGTGTTCATGTTTTACAGGGCGACATTACGGCAATCGCCGTTGATGTGATTGTCAATGCGGCCAACTCCTCGTTGCTGGGCGGCGGTGGCGTTGATGGAGCGATTCATCGCGCCGCTGGACCTGCGCTGTTGGAGGCCTGCAAACAGGTATTACAGCAACAGGGCGAATGCCCAACCGGTCATGCGGTTATTACCCTGGCGGGAAATCTCCCCGCCAAAGCGGTGATCCACACTGTTGGGCCCGTCTGGCAGGGCGGCGATCATCATGAAGCAGAACGCCTTGAAGAGGCCTATCGCAATTCATTACAACTGGCACTGGCCAATGGCTATCAATCCATTGCGTTCCCGGCTATTAGCACCGGAGCCTACGGATATCCACGTGCGGCGGCGGCGGAGATAGCGGTGAATACGGTGCTGAAATTTATCACCCGCCGTGCGCTACCTGATCAAATCTACTTCGTGTGTTTTGATGAGGAAAATGCCGGGTTATACAAGAGATTACTCACCCAACAAGGCGATGATAACACGGCCTGATATGACGCGACTTGAGCGTGCCATTACCCCATTGTGCGCAAGCCATCCGAACCAGTGCGGCATTCTGGCACTGGATGACAGTCTGGATGCTTTCGCAGCCCGTTATCGGCTGACAGAAATGGCGGAACGAACGCTGGATGTGCAGTATTACATCTGGGAGAACGACATGTCCGGGCTGCTGCTGTTTTCTGTTCTGCTGGCCGCGGCGAAACGCGGGGTACGGGTTCGCTTGCTGTTGGATGATAACAACACGCCGGGCCTTGATGACACGCTGCGTCTGCTGGATAACCATCCGAATATTGAAGTCCGCCTGTTTAATCCCTTCTCATTTCGCATCCTTCGCGCGTTGGGGTATTTAACCGATTTCGCCCGGCTCAATCGCCGCATGCACAATAAAAGTTATACCGCGGACGGTGTAGTGACGCTGGTTGGCGGGCGTAATATCGGCGATGCCTATTTCGGTGCGGGTGAAGAACCGTTGTTTTCCGATCTTGACGTGATGGCCATCGGTCCGGTGGTGAAAGAGGTTGCGGATGATTTTGAGCGATACTGGCAATGTCAGTCAGTTTCAACGTTACAAAGAGTCCTGGAGTTGTCTGAGCCAGAAACGACTCAACGCATTGAACTGCCTGAATCGTGGTATAACGACGATATTACCCGACGCTATTTGCACAAACTGGAGACCAGCCAGTTTATGACGCATCTTGATCAGGGTTCACTGTCGCTGATTTGGGCCAAAACGCGCCTGCTCAGTGACGATCCGGCAAAAGGAGAGGGGAAAGCGCCGCGTCACTCGCTATTACCGCAACGTTTGTTTGACGTCATGGGCTCACCCACTGAGCGTATTGATATAATTTCCGCTTACTTTGTGCCGACACGTGCCGGAGTCGCACAGCTCCTGCGCCTGGTTCGAAAAGGGGTAAAGATTGCTATTTTAACTAACTCGCTGGCCGCGAATGATGTGGCAATTGTGCATGCAGGATATGCGCGCTGGCGGAAAAAATTGCTGCGCTATGGTGTAGAACTGTATGAGCTAAAACCAACCCGCGATCGCGGTGCGGTGGTACACGATCGCGGGTTGACCGGCAATTCAGGCTCTAGTCTGCATGCGAAAACCTTCAGCATTGATGGCCGCAAAGTTTTCATCGGCTCGCTTAATTTCGATCCGCGCTCAACGTTGCTCAATACGGAAATGGGATTTGTGATTGAGAGTGAAGTTCTGGCGTCATTGATTCATAAACGCTTTATGCAAAGCCAGCGTGATGTGGCCTGGCAATTACGCCTGGACCGCTGGGGCCGGATAAACTGGGTAGATTGTCCTGGCAGCAGTGAGCGGGTAGTGAAAAAAGAACCCGCCACAGGATTCTGGAAGCGGGGTCTGGTGAGGCTGGCCTCTGTATTACCGATTGAATGGCTGCTCTGAACCATGCAATGACAGGCCTGCTATCCGGCAATGGCCTTGTTTTTATCCTGCTTAACGATGGGTTTCCCTGAAAAGAGGAACTTCAGCACCGGTATCCGCAAGTGGATTTCGTACAATATTACCGCAATCCCGACAACAAACAGCAGCCCACAGAGAAAACCCAGCAGATTTGATGTAATGTGAGGTGTGATATAGGCACCGAAAAACAGCGTCAACGGATGATGCACCAGATAGATAAACAGTGATGCATTGACAAAATAGGTGACGCGGGCTGACTGGAAATTCAATAAACGGTGGCCGAGCGAGAAAACGACGTTAACCATCCACAGTCCCATCACCATCGTTATTACGTATTCGGTTTCATACATCCAGGCATCGCCGTTTCCATAGCGTTGATTGAGCAGATAAGCCACAAAAGCGAATGCTGCGCCTAACGTGCAGCTGCGCGAGGGCGTTGTGAACAGTGCTTTCAGCTGCGGATTGATAAACGCCAGCGCGCCGAGCATAAAGAACGGCACATAGAACAGCGTTTGCATGACGATAAAATTAAACATGCCATCGCTGAGAATAGACGGGTAGACGATAAAAATTGTTCTTCTGACGGCGGCGTATCCGACGCCAAGCAACAAAAAGATCAACGTCAGTTTTGTCATCGATATCGTGGAAGTGCTGACGCCATCGGGGCTCGTCAACCGGTGTTTCATTTGGCTAAACACCCACATACTCACGGTTGTTAAAACGACAAGGACGAGTAAAAACCACAGATGAGAAATCAGCTCCCATGCCAGCGCGTTGTATTTATCGTATCCACTAAGAGTATGCCAACTGTCGGCTTTGCCTTTCACATATTGCAGCATGATAAATTGCGGCAGCGTGAGTAGTGGGATGGCGGTCAGCATAGGGATCCCCACGCGTTCAACACGCACTTTCCACCACCGCTTTAAGGGGTAGCGCAAAAACAGCATGTATGAAAAATAACCCGAAATAACAAAGAAGACCTGCATGCGAAATGCATGTATGAAATCGTTAAACAGGGTCAATATCCATGACGGTTCTACGCTGTTCACATGCCAGGTATGCGTGGAGTAGATCAGCGAGATATGGAAGGGAATCCCCAACAACATCAGCCAGGCACGGATGGAATCCAGAAAATATTCACGCGGTGGAGATACAGAGCTCATAGACAGTTACGTATTCTCAGACTTTTCGTCTTATCCCTAAGACGAATTATGGTTACATTCGAAGGCAACCCTACACGAAGTCCAACAACCTGTCTCCAGGATAAGCACTCAAAGTGAAAACAGGCAGGCGAACCTGCTTAAACCATGAGCCAGCATACGAACAATACAGGGATTCAGTTGTCGGAATACCCGATTATCCATTAAAATGGATCGGATCAATATAAGCACACAAAGGGGGAAGTGCTTACTAATTATGAAACATAAACTACAAATGATGAAAATGCGTTGGTTGGGTGCAGCAGTAATGTTAACGCTGTATACATCATCGAGCTGGGCGTTCAGTATTGATGATGTTGCAAAGCAAGCTCAATCCTTAGCCGATAAAGGCTACGAGGCGCCAAAAAGTAACTTGCCCTCCGTTTTCCGCGACATGAAATATGCGGATTATCAGCAGATCCAGTTTAATCGCGACAAAGCATACTGGAGCAATCTCAAGACCCCATTTAAGCTCGAATTCTACCACCAGGGTATGTACTTCGACACGCCGGTCAAGATCAACGAAGTTACCGCGACTGCGGTAAAAAAAATCAAATACAGCCCGGATTATTTTAATTTTGGCGATGTGCAGCACGATAAAGACACCGTAAAAGATCTCGGGTTCGCCGGGTTTAAGGTGCTGTATCCGCTCAACAGCAAAGACAAAAACGATGAAATCGTCAGCATGCTCGGCGCCAGCTATTTCCGCGTACTTGGTGCAGGCCAGGTCTATGGTCTGTCTGCGCGCGGTCTCGCGATAGATACCGCACTGCCTTCTGGTGAAGAGTTTCCCCGCTTCCGTGAGTTTTGGATCGAACGTCCAAAACCGACTGACAAACGTTTAACCATTTATGCCCTGCTTGACTCCCCGCGTGCAACCGGGGCGTATCGCTTTGTGATTATTCCAGGCCGTGACACGGTTGTGGATGTTCAGTCCAAAGTCTATCTGCGCGATAAAGTGGGCAAACTGGGCGTAGCTCCGTTAACCAGTATGTTCCTGTTCGGCCCGAACCAGCCATCTCCGACGACAAATTATCGTCCGGAACTGCACGACTCAAACGGATTGTCTATCCATGCAGGTAACGGCGAGTGGATTTGGCGTCCGCTGAATAACCCGAAACATCTCGCGGTGAGCAGCTTTGCGATGGAAAACCCGCAAGGATTCGGCCTGTTGCAACGTGGACGTCAGTTCTCCCGTTTCGAAGATATCGACGACCGTTATGACCTGCGCCCAAGTGCCTGGATCACGCCAAAAGGCGACTGGGGTAAAGGCAAAATTGAATTAGTTGAGATCCCTACTAACGACGAAACAAACGATAACATCGTTGCCTACTGGACGCCGGATCAACTGCCGGAAGCAGGTAAAGAGATGAACTTTAAGTACACCCTGACGTTTACGCGTGATGAAGATAAGCTTCATGCGCCAGAAAATGCCTGGGTGCAGCAGACTCGCCGTTCCACAGGGGATGTCAAACAATCCAATCTCATTCGTCAGCCTGACGGCACTATCGCGTTTGTGGTGGATTTCACCGGCACCGAAATGAAAAAGCTGCCGCAGGACACCCCGATTACCGCGCAAACCAGCATTGGTGACAACGGTGAAATCGTGGAAAGCACCGTGCGCTACAACCCGGTTACGAAAGGGTGGCGTTTGATGCTGCGCGTGAAAGTGAAAGATGCGAAGAAAACCACTGAAATGCGTGCTGCGTTGGCCAATGCCGATCAGCCGTTGAGTGAAACCTGGAGCTACCAGTTACCTGCCAATGAATAAGACAACTGAGTATATTGACGCAATGCCGCTTTCGGATATCGAAAAAGCGGCACTGCCGAAAACTGACATTCGCGCCGTTCATCAGGCGCTGGATGCCGAGCACCGTACTTACTCGCGCGAAGATGACTCACCGCAGGGGTCTGTAAAAGCTCGCCTTGAGCAAGCCTGGCCAGACTCTCTGGCCAAAGATCAGTTGATAAAGGATGATGAAGGGCGTGACCAGCTGCAGGCAATGCCGAAAGCGACACGTACTTCAATGTTTCCCGATCCCTGGCGTACTAACCCGGTTGGCCGTTTTTGGGATCGCCTGCGCGGGCGCGATGTCACACCGCGTTATCTTTCTCGTTTGACGAAAGAAGAACAAGAAAGTGAGCAGAAATGGCGTACCGTCGGCACGATCCGCCGTTATACGCTGTTGATCTTAACGCTGGCGCAAACGGTCGTAGCGACCTGGTATATGAAAACGATCCTTCCTTATCAGGGATGGGCATTCATTAATCCAGCAGATATGATGGGGCAGAACCTGTGGGTTTCCTTTATGCAGTTGCTGCCTTATGTGCTGCAGACCGGTATCCTCATTCTGTTTGCCGTGCTTTTTTGTTGGGTATCAGCCGGTTTCTGGACCGCGCTGATGGGCTTCCTGCAGTTGCTGATTGGGCGTGACAAGTACAGTATCTCTGCCTCAACGGTAGGGGATGAGCCGCTGAATCCTGAGCACCGCACTGCGCTAATCATGCCTATCTGTAACGAGGACGTTGACCGCGTATTCGCGGGCCTGCGCGCTACGTGGGAGTCGGTTAAAGCCACGGGGAATGCGGAGCATTTCGATGTTTACATTCTGAGTGACAGCTACAATCCCGATATCTGCGTTGCGGAACAAAAGGCGTGGATGGAGCTGATTGCCGAAGTGCAGGGCGAAGGACAGATTTTCTACCGTCGTCGTCGTCGCCGTGTGAAGCGTAAAAGCGGTAACATTGATGACTTCTGCCGCCGCTGGGGCAACCAGTACAGCTATATGGTGGTGCTGGACGCTGATTCCGTGATGAGCGGAGATTGTCTGACCGGTCTGGTACGCCTGATGGAAGCGAACCCGAATGCCGGGATTATCCAGTCTTCGCCAAAAGCGTCCGGTATGGACACCCTGTACGCGCGCTGCCAGCAGTTTGCTACCCGCGTTTATGGTCCGCTGTTTACCGCCGGACTTCACTTCTGGCAGTTGGGTGAGTCGCACTACTGGGGTCATAACGCGATTATTCGTGTGAAACCGTTCATTGAACACTGTGCGCTTGCACCGCTGCCAGGCGAAGGCTCGTTTGCGGGATCGATCCTCTCCCATGACTTCGTGGAAGCGGCATTGATGCGTCGTGCGGGCTGGGGCGTGTGGATTGCTTACGATCTGCCGGGCTCTTATGAAGAGCTGCCACCGAACCTGCTGGATGAGCTCAAGCGTGACCGTCGCTGGTGCCACGGTAACCTGATGAACTTCCGTCTGTTCCTGGTTAAAGGGATGCACCCGGTTCATCGCGCGGTGTTCCTGACCGGTGTGATGTCCTATCTGTCAGCACCGTTATGGTTTATGTTCCTCGCGTTGTCGACCGCATTGCAGGTGGTCCATGCGTTGACGGAACCGCAGTACTTCCTGCAACCACGTCAGTTGTTCCCGGTCTGGCCGCAGTGGCGTCCTGAGCTGGCTATCGCGTTGTTTGCCTCAACGATGGTGCTGTTGTTCCTGCCGAAGCTGCTGAGTATTTTGCTTATCTGGTGCAAAGGCACGAAAGAGTACGGTGGATTTATTCGCGTCACGTTGTCGCTGCTGCTGGAGGTTCTGTTCTCCGTGCTGCTGGCGCCGGTGCGTATGCTGTTCCACACCGTTTTCGTGGTCAGTGCCTTCCTCGGATGGGAAGTGGTGTGGAATTCGCCGCAACGCGATGACGACTCCACTCCGTGGGGTGAGGCGTTTATGCGTCACGGATCTCAGCTGTTGCTGGGCCTGGTGTGGGCAGTAGGGATGGCCTGGCTGGATCTGCGTTTCCTGTTCTGGCTGGCTCCGATTGTCTTTTCACTAATCCTGTCGCCGTTTGTTTCCGTCATTTCCAGTCGTTCAACGGTTGGGTTACGTACCAAACGCTGGAAACTGTTCCTGATCCCGGAAGAGTATTCTCCGCCGAAGGTGCTGGTGGACACGGATAACTATCTGGAGCTGAACCGTAATCGTTCGCTGGATGACGGTTTCATGCACGCTGTGTTTAACCCGTCGTTTAACGCGCTGGCAACGGCAATGGCTACCGCGCGCCATCGTGCGAGTAACGTGCTTGAAATCGCACGTGATCGTCATGTCGAGCAGGCGCTGAATGAAACGCCGGAGAAACTGAATCGCGATCGCCGCCTGGTTCTGTTGAGCGATCCGGTGACTATGGCGCGTTTACATTATCGCGTCTGGAATTCACCAGATAAGTATTCTTCATGGGTTAATTATTATCAGGGGATCTCCCTGAACCCACTGGCGCTCAGGAAAAAATAAGCGTGTGAAACGTAAAAATACCGGCCTGGAGCCGGTATTTTTTTATACTGAATATAAAAGTCATGAGGTATCCAGTGCGAATACTCGCTGTGGGAATGATGGTCTTTCTTCTGAGCGGATGCGGCAGCATTATTAGCCGGACGATCCCCGGACAAGGACACGGAAATCAATACTATCCAGGCGTGCAATGGGATGTCCGGGACTCTGCGTGGCGTTATGTCACCCTCCTGGATCTGCCGTTTTCGCTGGTGTTTGATACGTTGCTATTACCGCTCGATATACACCATGGGCCTTACGAGTAACTATCGTTCATCCCATTCATCGGCTGCGGTCTGGCCTTCTTCTGTGTCAAGGGGAGGCTCCAGTTGAAATTCACCCTCATCCCATTCGTGGAGCGTATTTTCCTCCTGCCATTCCTGACGAATATCAATCTCATCATAGTCGCCATCAAAAACGCTTTGTGCCGCTTCACCGCTCAGCATGGGCAAACATTCGCCTTCGCCATCATCTTCGTCGGCAAAAAACTCAGCTTGCCACATGATATCGCCATCCTGTAGCACGTACTTTTGTACGTTCAGCTGCTGGACACTGGCTTCGTCAGATTCAAGGCCTGAATTCTCAGCCAGAAACTCTTCACGGGCTGCATCAATGGCTTCTTCAAGGGTGGGGTATAAGGCATTCATATTCGCATCCTGATCGCATGGGTGATTGGCTTAATAAAAAGATATAGGTGGTGTGGTGAGAACTGTCAAAGCATTCGTTTATCGCGAAGTTTCAGGTATGCAACGGCTTGAAGCATCGGGTGTTTCTTACCATAACCATACGGTTGTGGTGCTTCCTGGAACAACAAAAAAAACGGGGGAACCCTACCGCCAATACGATTCATGAACAGCAAACCTTAAGTTTTTAAGAATCGGTTGGAGTGTATTAAACTCAAGCCGTTATGACAGGAGCACCATGGGTGAGGATGTTATAGTTTAAACGGGGTGATTAAATAGACTGCAAACCATACTTTATGGCGGGTGAAACAATTATAATTCATACAAAATTTTTTATTTTAACTAGTTGAAATTAAAGGGTAAGTATAAAAATGACGCGTGTGAGTATTACGTCTGAAAGTATCGATGTTTGTTTAAGTTAGATATCCATAAATGATATTGTTAATCATTAAGCATGTGGTGACTATATTATATATATAGCGAAGTATAAGAGAGCATCCATAATATTTAATGAATAATAACATGCGTTATAAATAAGATTGTCATTATTAAAAAATGATAAATTATTAATTTGCAAAAAGTAATGACTTAATATATAAAATGCGAAATAGGATTCTTGTCAGGGCTGTTATGGATAATAGTAATTCAAACAATAGCAGGTTGATGAACTTTTACATTACTTGCTTAGTCAGCTATTTTATTGCTGGCATGTGTCTTTCTCAGTATCAGCTAGAAGTGCAGAGTGTACCTCAAACAACATATTTGATAATCATCGTTGGGTTGTTTTTTCTGTACGGCATAATTTTTCTTTTTATGCTTTTTCAATACCTTTGCAGGAAAGATCTAACATACCTGATGATACTAGGAATGGCATTTCTTAGTAATGATATCTATTTTATAGAAACTATATATATCGTTCAGGATTTAATTAATGATAGCGTTTTGATAGAAAAACGCACAAATGATATCGCTATCTTCTATTATTTTAGGCAAGTTAGTTTTATTGCATTGTTTTTTGTATCATTGAAATCTTATAAAGCGACTTCCACAGTTATTGAGACTAAAGAAAGAGAACCATGTTACATAATTATAGCCTTGTTGATTATGCTGGCAATTGCATCCCTTTCGCATAATTTGTCCAGTTATAACGCTGATGTCACGATTGAAATTACCAGTCTCAAAGCTGACAATAAAACGGTGCACTGGCATATTGGCTATATATATTCACTGATTATTGCATGGGGAATGGTTTTGTTGTATCTGGCAGTGAAAACCAAAATGCATGGTATCTTATGGAAAAGCATCGCGTTACTGTGTTGCTCTGCAATCCTGACGAATGTTCTTCTGTTAAGTCTGGATGAATATAGTATGTATATTTGGTATGTCAGTAGGGGAATCGAAGTTATCAGCACCTTATGTATCATATCTATATTAATGTACAACATGTTCATTATTCTTAAGAGAGAGAAGGATTCAGCAATAAAAGATGCGATGACTAAGATATATAACCGGAAGTTATTCTATAAGGCACTGAAATCATCTTTAGTAAAAGGTGCTGTTTGTATAATGATACTGGATATAGATAAATTCAAACGCATCAATGATACTTATGGCCATCAGGAAGGCGACCGCGTTATAAAAAGCATTGTTGATATTGTCAATAAATCGATCAGAGACTCAGACATTTTTGCGAGAATTGGTGGGGAAGAGTTTGGGATCCTGATTAAGTGTAAAGATAACGCTGAAGTAATGTTTGTTGCGGAAAGAATAAGAAAAAATGTTGAAACTGAAACAGCGGTGCCCAATATATATGGCTTGAAAGAGAAAATGACAATCAGCATCGGTGTATATTGTAGTAAATCTGATGATTATTCTGCTGACAAAGTCGTATCATATGCTGATGCTGCGCTGTATGAAGCGAAAAATTCAGGTAGAAATAAAGTAGTTTACTATAACAGCTAGAATAATATTAAGCGTTATTGAGTGTCATGACGTTTAAAAAAGGTGTGTAGCCAGTACGATCAGAATTGTCACGGAGCTCACTCTGCGTATCCTCCTACATTAATCCAATTGATATGTTGGGGGCCCGTTGAGAATGAATACACCAAATCATCCCAGGATCTGAGATCCCCGGCGGCGGCGCAGACTGTTCCATGAGTAGATCGCGTTAAATAACACAACACCAGCGGTGACGCAGAAGACGGCACGGAAGCCATAATTTGCCGATATAGCAGCTCCCATTAACGGCCCTGTAACGTTGCCGATATCACGAAACGACTGGTTGTAACTAAAAATACGCCCGGCGATTTGGTTGGTTGAGTTATACACCAGCAAGGTCTGTACGGCAGGCAGCAATGCACCATCAGCGGCACCCAGTAAAAAACGCAGCACGCCTAGCTGCCAGGGTGTCTGGACGAATGACATTGGGATCAGCAGCAGTACGGAGATAACCAATGCAACGATCAGGATCTTCTCCGGACCAATCCTGTCACCCAATTTGCCGAGCTTTGGTGCACTGATTAAGGCCGCAACACCGGGTACAGAGGCAATCATCCCACTGATAAACGCGATATTGCCGACATTACCCGCAAGCTCCCGTACATACAGCGTCAGGATTGGCGCAATGGAGCCGGTTGCAACCTGAATTATCAGGGTAGTGACAAACAAGCTCAGCACCAGCTTTGGATTCTTTAACGACGTTACAACTTCGCGAACGTGCAACATCTCTTTCTTGCTCACTGTCTGGAAGTGTTCACGGATAAAAAAGAGTGTCAGAATAAAACAGATCAACAGCACCAGGGCTGTGATGAAAAATACAGGGCGCAGACCATACTGATCGGCAAGTAACCCACCCGCCAGTGGTCCAAGTAAAGCACCGCTGACGCCGCCGGTGGAAAGTGTCCCCAACGCCCAGCCGCTTTTATTGCGTGGCACCTGGGTTGCGATCAGTGCGTTGGCATTAGGAATAAATCCACCGAGCAAACCCAGCAGGGCGCGCAGGATCAAGAATTGCCAGATATTTTGTGCCAGCCCCATCAGCAGCATGACGATGGCCATGCCCAACGCCGAGCGTAACAGCATGATTTTCCGGCCTTTACGATCGGCCAGTCCGCCCCAGAAAGGTGAGGCAATCGCGGAAAACAGGAAGGTGATACTGAATACCAGCCCTGACCACATATTCAGGGCACTGTGACCCGTCACGCCAAGACTCTCGACGTAAAGGGGTAAAAATGGCATGACCAGGCTAAATGCTGCGCCGGTTAAAAAACAGCCCAGCCAGGCAACGGTAAGGTTGCGTTTCCAGTTTATGGGGACATCAGAGGGTGACATAGCGATCCGCAGTGTGATGCGCTGTTTGCGCTATCGAGTAAATATAAATAAGCAGGCTAATTATGCGCCTGGTTGATAGTTGCTGCAATGCGGATAGCAGTTAAACCTAAAAGGGGAGAGAAGTTGTTGCAGCCACAGGACTGCAACAAAGACTCAGTACAGAGACGGGGAACCTTCAGGGCGTGTCTTGAAGCGGCGATGTAACCACATGTATTGCTCGGGGGCCATCATAATGCATTTTTCAACGATTTTATTCATCCAGGCCGCCGTTGTTTCAGCATTGTCCAGCGGTGGTGAACACTCAGGTGGCAGCATGATCAATTGATACCCCTTACCGTCAGGTTTGCGGCGGGGAACAAATGGCACCAGGCAGGCATTCGACATTCGTGACAGCATCCATGTTCCGGACGTCGTCGCAGCCTGTTCAACGGCGAACAAAGGCACAAATACGCTGGCGCGAGGGCCGTAGTCGTGATCCGGCGCGTACCAGACCACTTCACCTTTCTTCAACGCTTTAATCATCCCTTTCAGGTCTTTACGATCGAGCATTGATTTATTGGAGCGCATACGCCCCCAGGTTTGTAGCCAGTCGAGCAGAGGATTGTCGTTAGGACGATACACACCAATTCCCGGCTCTTGTAAGCCAAACTGGCGTGCACCCAACTCGAGGGTCAAAAAGTGCAGACCAACTAACAGGATCCCACGCTTTTGTGCCTGAACGTCCCGGATATGCTCCATTCCGATAACTTCAGTCCAGCGTGATATTCGCCTGTCGGACCAAAACCAGGCCATGCCGGTTTCCATTACGCCCATACCGACAGACTCAAAGTTTTTTACCATCATCTGCTGGCGTTCCTGCTCGCTCATTTGCGGGAAGCACAGTTCCAGATTGCGGGAAACAATCTTTGCCCGACGTTTCATCAAACGTAACGCCAGACGGCCTAATGCGCATCCCAATTTATAGAGCACTGGGTAGGGTAACTGTACGATTAACCAAAGGATGCCAATTCCCAGCCAGGTTAACCAATAACGCGGATGCAGTAGCGCAGCCGAAAACTTGGGTAAATTCGTCATGTCTATCCTGTCTTCTAACGACCAATTCCCTGTATTGTCGCATTTTTTTGCGCGTATCTAAAATTTACGACGGGAGAACGGTGATTAAATCATCAATTGTTGTTGCATTTTTATCGTGAAGTATGAAATGTAGCGTAAAATGTGTGGATGTAAATTGGCGAAGTTTGCTTTATCATGCCGGCCGCTTTTCATTTTTACTGATTGCAGGATACGTACACCATGCCAGTGTTACACAACCGCATTTCGAATGACGCGCTCAAAGCTAAAATGCTGGCGGAATCCGAGCCGCGCACGACGATTTCATTCTATAAATATTTCACCATCGCTGATCCTCAGCAAACGCGTGATGCACTGTATCAACTGTTCACTACGCTGAATGTGTTTGGCCGCGTATATCTTGCACGGGAAGGCATTAACGCACAAATCAGTGTACCGCAAAGTAACGTTGATGCGTTTCGCCAACAGTTATACGCATTTGATCCTGCGTTATCCGGGTTGCGTCTCAATATTGCATTAGATGATGACGGCAAATCTTTCTGGGTTCTGCGCATGAAGGTCCGTGAGCGAATTGTCGCGGATGGCATTGATGATCCTGATTTTGACGCCAGCAACGTGGGTGATTATCTGAAGGCTGCTGAAGTGAATGCCATGCTGGACGATCCGGATGCAGTGTTTATTGATATGCGCAACCACTATGAATATGAAGTAGGTCACTTCGAAAACGCACTGGAGATCCCGGCAGATACCTTCCGCGATCAACTGCCGAAAGCGGTAGAAATGATGCAGGAGCATAAGGATAAAAAAATCGTTATGTATTGTACTGGGGGAATTCGTTGTGAGAAAGCCAGTGCCTGGATGAAACATAACGGGTTTAGCAAAGTCTGGCACATTGAGGGCGGCATTATTGAGTATGCCCGCAAAGCGCGTGAGCAGGGACTGCCTGTGCGTTTTATCGGTAAAAATTTTGTTTTCGATGAACGCATGGGTGAAAGGATCTCTGACGATGTGATTTCGCATTGTCACCAGTGCGGTACCGCATGTGACAGCCATACCAATTGCAAAAACGATGGCTGCCATCTGCTGTTTATACAGTGTCCAGCCTGTGCGCAAAAGTATAAAGGCTGCTGTAGTGAACTGTGTTGTGAAGAGAGTGAACTGCCGGAAGAGGAGCAGCGCCGCCGTCGCGCGGGGCGTGAGAATGGCAATAAGATCTTTAATAAATCGCGTGGTCGTTTAAATACTAAGCTCGGTATTCCCGATCCTGCGCAATAACACGATGCCGGATGGCGGCAAAAGCCTCATCCGGCATCAATAGGATGTTATTTCTGCTGTACGCCTTCCACCGAGATAATTAATTCGACTTCCTGCGAAGCGGGACCAAGATCGGTGGTAATGTTGAAATCCTTCAGCTTTATTTTCCCTTGAGCTTCAAAACCGGCGCGTGTGCCACCCCATGGATCGCCACCCTGGCCCATCAGCTTTGCATCCAGAGTTACCGGTTTGGTGACGCCGTTCAGGGTCAGGTTACCGGTGATATCCAAATCGTTGCCCTCTTTCTTCACGCTGGTGGACGTAAAGGTAGCCTGCGGGAATTTGCTCACATTGAGGAATTCTGCACTACGCAGGTGTTTGTCACGTTCGGCATGATTGGTATCAACACTGTTGGTGTTGATGGTGACATTGACTTTATCGGCAGCCGGGTTTTTCTCGTCAAAGGTAAATGTGCCGTCGAAGTCTTTAAATGTGCCGTACAGCCAGCTGTATCCCAGATGCTGAATGCGGAAATTAACAAAGGCATGCTGTCCTTCTTTGTCAATTTTGTAATCTGCCGCTACGGCCGACCCGGTGGTGAATAACAGAGAGGCGAGGGTAAGTCCCAGCAGGTTTTTTTTCATTTTTAAGCTCCATAGTCAGATGACGATTTTCCCAACATGCGATTAAGGGTATCGTCGTTATCGATAAAGTGATGTTTCAGGGCCATTAACCCATGCAGAAGTGATAAAACCACCACGGCCCACGCGAGCCACAGGTGCACGCTACCGGCGATGTCGGCTTGTACGCCTACGTTGGCAAACGTGGCGGGAACATCGAACCAACCAAATACGCTTATTGCTTTACCGTCTGCGGTAGAGATCAGATAGCCACTGATGCCAATAGAAAAAAGTAGGGTATACAGCGTGAGGTGGCCCAATGCCGCTGCAATACGGGTTAAACGGGAATAGCTTTTCAGCGCGGCAGGGGGAGGGGAAACAACCCGCCAGACAATGCGGACAACCAGTCCCATCATCAGCAACACACCGATACTTTTATGCAGTTCAGGCGCCTGGTGATACCAACCATCGTAATAACTGAGTGTTACCATCCATAAACCCAGAGCAAACATGCCATAGACGGCAATAGCGACCAGCCAGTGTAATGCGGCAGACACCACGCCATAGCGCTGTGGACTATTATTGAATTGCATAAATACACCGTTAGATATTTCAGAAGTGAATGAAAATGGCGCGTAAAAGACATTAATGCAACTAATAAATAACAATGGTGATGATATTTATTTTTATTTCAATAAAATTGATTAATTAAAGGCGCAATCATCAAATCGTTAGTGTGAGTGGACAGGGGGAAGGGCTTGAAAACAAGGAAAGATGAAAGTTATGTTATTCAGTTTATTGCAATGAAATTAAGTAATTATCAGTTTTTGTCAATTAATGTCAGCGCATATAGATTAGAAGAACATAATATATATGACGTCCATAATCGCCAGCAGCGACCATAAAATAATGTAGAGCATGAAATGCTCGCGAATATTATTAACCAGATAGTGAAAGATGCGGCGCATCAATGTTATTCCTGTCATTAAAAATGGCCTCACCAACGAGGCCATTGATCAATTATCGCTTAAAACGGGACAGCCTGAATGGCGTCAGGTCAAAGGCTGACGGTTTACCCTGGGCAAAATCAGCCGCGATTTCGCCCAGTACGGAAGCAAACTTAAAACCGTGTCCGCTGAGTCCGGTAATCACCAGCGTGTTGTCATGGTCTGGCAGCGTATCAATAATGAAGTCTTCATCTGGCGAGTTATCGTAAGTACAGGATGCGCCATGCAGACAACAGCCGATGCCAGGCAAAATAGCGCGCAGGAATGGGAAGGCTTCAGAACCATCGCTGGCGACAGCGGCAAACGGTTTACGTTCCTCAGGTGAATGAATGACCTGTCCGCCGTTATGCCTGCCAATTTTTAACTCGTCATTTTCAGCCGGAAAACCGTAGTATTGATCGCCATTAGGCAGTTCGCCGGTAAATGCCGGGAATTTGTTTTTGACACTGTAGCGCCCGTCAGCCTGATACCATGCGAATACCTTACGCACCGGCTGTATCGGCAGTTCAGGCAATAATGCCTTGACCCAGGTGCCGGCGCTGACGACAACTTTTTTCGCGTGGTAGTCACCATCGGCTGTTGCAACCGTTACGCCATCATTGTGGTGATGAATTGCCGTGACGGGGCATTTAAACAGCTGCGCACAACCAGCCTCTTCAGCCAGGCGGATCCAGGTTTTAATGGCTAGCTCACTGCGTAAAAAACCGGATTCGGCTTCGAACAGCCCGATATAGTTTTCAGGCACGCGAATTTCTGGCCAGCGGGTCATGATGGCAGTTGCATCCAACTGTTCGACATTGAGCTGCCACTGTTTGGCACTTTGCGTCACGGTCGCTAAGAAGGTCGAATCTGCTGGACCCAGGTTGATAACGCCAGAGCGAACAAAAACAGGCTCTTCATTTTGTGCGGAAAGTTCATCCCACAATGTTTGCGCACGTAGCACCAGCGGAACGTATTTTTCACCTTCGCCATACGCATGACGAATTAATCGTGTATCGCCGTGGTGGCTGCCCTGCTGATGTGGTGGCATATGCGTATCGATCATCAGTACCTTCAGACCGGCGCGAGTGGCGTAGTATCCGGCTGCGGCGCCCACGGAACCGCTGCCAATAATGATTAAGTCGTATTTCATCCGCTTCTCTCTGCAATCGCGATAGTATACCTTAAATAATTCGAGTTGCAGGACAAAACGCCCCGGCCGTTTTGAACAGCGCTTGCGCTGGCCCCGAAGGGGCGAGGCCCAGGGATGGGCCGAGTAATAAAGCCAATGCACATGCAACTTGAAGTATGACAGGTATAGCAGAGTAAATAACTGATCCGGAATATTCAACCTGGAAATAAGAAAGGCACCGTGAAGGTGCCTTTTGATGGGGTGATGTATCAGGTTTAATGTCGCTGATACTCATTTACCTGGTAATCGCCTGATTCAATTTTGGCGATTCCGGCTTCTAATATCGAAATAAATTGCCTGGCAACATCAGTGGTTAACCAGAGCGTTTGACCGACTTCAGTCCCATCCGGGTCCGGACGATTCGGGGTCTGGTAGTGCAAACGCAGCATCAGCGCATCGTAGCTATCAACAGTGCTGATGTCCCACCCTACAAGCGGATGAGTCTGAATGACTTCATTATTCTTTTCCATCATGCCCCCTAATTCGTGTTACTAGACAACGGTTTTCGAGGTTCAATGCGTTTTTTTCTGAAGCAACTTCAGTATATCAATAAATAAGGGTATTCATTGAAAATTTAAAGAGGACGGCGCATAAATTTTTTGTTTTCGGTGTTATATGATTAATAAAACAACATGTTATTCATTTTTTTTTAGCATGTTGTGCAATTATTTTGGTGTTTTGATTAAAAGATAATCAAGGTGTTTAATATAAATTATCTGCTAGCGTGGTGAATGCAAGATTGATTTAAAGGACGCATGTGTAAAAAAGCCGGGGCGACCCGGCAAACAAACATCACTGCATATCATTTTTTATTCGTTGATGAACCAGTCATCCGCGCTTTCCCAGGTTTCCTGTAGGATTTCGCTGATGCGTTCTTTGTCCTCTTTTGTTGCGCCAATAACCGACAGATTGTTGGCCGCGGCATAACGAACGGTAACGTTACCTTCGTTATCCGGAAAATGATGATGAATACGGCGGGAGAGTTCATCTGCCAGCGCGTCGATAGCACCGGCAGGTAAAGGTGAAGTTTTGGCAATAGTGACTTCAATACGCATAATAGCCCCCTGTTGTTTATACTGGTTATTTATACAGTTAACTACGCCAGTTGACAACAGTGGGCTACACTTTTTTAGCGTTTTACTGACCAGCGTACCGTTTCACCGCCAAGGAACGGCACCAGCGTATCGTTTTCCAACGCGATGTTCTCCGGGACCTGGTGCTCCACGCGTTCCAGCTCAATAAAGGTCTCATTCACCGGCAAACCATAGAACTGTGGGCCATTGAGTGAGCAGAAGGCCTCGAAATGGTCCAGCGCGTTCATCTCTTCGAACACAGTGGCATAGCTGCCCAGCGCGGTCGGCGCATTAAAGCAGCCCGCACAGCCGCAACTGGACTCTTTACGATGACGCGCATGCGGTGCGGAGTCGGTACCCAGGAATGCACGACTGAATCCGCTGGCAACCAGTTCACGCAGCGCCTGTTGGTGAACGTTACGTTTGAGTATTGGCAGGCAGTACAGATGCGGGCGAATTCCACCGACCAGCATATGGTTGCGGTTAAACATTAAATGCTGCGGTGTGATGGTTGCTGCAAGA
This sequence comes from Citrobacter sp. C6_1, assembly GCF_014596835.2. Lineage (NCBI taxonomy): Bacteria > Pseudomonadati > Pseudomonadota > Gammaproteobacteria > Enterobacterales > Enterobacteriaceae > Citrobacter > Citrobacter sp. C6_1. The sequence continues at coordinate 1,731,127 of NZ_CP115031.1, forward strand.
AGCTCATTGCCCTCGCGAACGTATTCGGCGGCATCTTTGGTCGTGATATGTTCAAACACCACTTTTAGCGCGGTTAAACGCTGACGCAAGGGATCCATCACCGTTTCGATGAAACGTGCTTCGCGATCGAAAATGTCGATATCAGCGTGCGTCACTTCACCATGCACCAACAGTGGCATCCCCAATTTTTCCATGCGCTCCAGTACCGGCATAATGGCATCGACTGAGGTTACACCATGTGTAGAGTTGGTTGTTGCATTGGCGGGATAAAGTTTCGCGGCGGTGAAGACGCCTTCGTTGAATCCACGCTCAAGTTCATTAGGATCCAGCGTGTCCGTTAAGTAGCAGGTCATTAACGGAGTAAAGCTATGTCCGGCGGGTACAGCGCCCAGAATGCGCTGACGGTACGCAATGGCCGCATCAACTGTCGTGACCGGCGGAGCGAGGTTTGGCATAACAATCGCGCGACCATAAATTTCACTGGTATAAGGCACGACAGTTTTCAACATGTCGCCATCGCGAAGGTGAAGGTGCCAGTCGTCTGGGCGGCGGATCTTTAAAACCTGGGATGGTGCAGTCATCAATATGCTCCGGCTGAGGATAGTCTTTTTTGCCGGAAACAAAGGATAAGCGGAAACGTTTTCGTTTGCACGAAAAAAAGGACGCATTAGCGCCCTGTTGTTTATTAATCGGTGAACGGGATAATGATTTCGCCCGGTTTAACCTCAATCCCTTTCGCCAGTTTTTTCGCCAACGCTTCGCCTTTGCTGCTATCTTCACGCAAAATATAGGCCGGTTGCTGGTTAAAGTAATTGCGCAGCGACTGATTTAAATAAGGCATCAGTGTTTGCAGTACCGACTGCATTTTTTCCGGTGTGACGGTCGCATCGACCACTTCCATTTCTTGCAGATAAATCGCGCCTTTTTCTTTATTGAAGACTGGCAATGCTTTTAACTTCAACTTCATGGTCGCTTTCTGACTACCAAAAAGGGAATTCATATCCAGATTGGCATCGCCTGTCAGAGTCACTTTATTCGGTTCTTCTCGACCAATCTGGCTGGCGAGATTGGTCAGTACGATATGGGCTTCAGCAACGCCAGGCAGACCAATATCTCTCGAGAAGTCGTTATGCTTTGCCAGTGCCTGATTAATCTCTTGCTCGCTAACCGTGTATTGTGTGAGTTGATTACAACCAACCAACAGGCCGCTGACAATCAGTGCAGCAGCAAAAAGAAACTTTTTCATGGGGTTCCTCAACATGATGCTTGTGGCGTAATCGTGACACAAAGCAGCATCCAGCACCAGCGGCCCGGACACCAGCAGAAAAAACTGAAATTGAGTCCGGGACGCCTGGTCAGCTATCAGGCATCAGGTTCCAGCATGCCGCGTGACGGGCGTTTATGGCTAAACTGCCAACCCAGCGCGAGGAAGGTGATAAAGCCGATAATGCCGAGCATCATCCACGGGAGCTCTGGCTGTGACAGTGCTTTACCCATGTCAAACAGCCAGCCGCCACCGATATAACCGATGGCGCCGCCGATGGCTAACCCGAGGCGGCTAAAGCCCATGTAACTGCCCCGTGCGCGCGCATTTGCCAACGACGCGCTCAACGTCTCGCGTGCCGGTTCGGCGATGATAGAACCGATATAGAAGGTGCAAATCAGGGTGAAAAGCTGCTGTAAATTCCCGACCAGACCGATGGGCATCATGCTAAGAGACATGATCAGCAGGCCTGCCATCAGCCGATGTTCAAGACGAAAACGTTTTTCACTCCAGCGGGCGATAGGGTAGAGCAGCGTTAAAGAGAGACACGCTTCGATGGCATACATCCACTTCACGGCGGCTGGCGAACCGGCAATGTCATTAACCATAATCGGCAGCATCAACATAACCTGTACCGCCAGCATGTAATACCCCGCCAGCGTCAGGACATAGGTGACAAATCGTTTGTCATGCATCACATGACTCATGCCTTCGCGCACGGGAATCTTCACGGTGGATAGCTTCCATGCCGGAAGCAGCCATGCGTTAAACGCGGCGCACAGAACGAACAAAATCGCACCTGTGGCGCAGACCAGGCGGAAATCGTACTGTAACAGCCAACTGCCGAGTAATGCGCCAACAACGGCACCGGCACTGTCCTGCATCATCAGAATAGAAAAAAAACGCCCGCGCTTTTCCGGGCGGATCAGTTTGACCACCAGTGCCGAGCGGGGCGGGTCGAATAACGTACCGCCTAAGCCGGAGAGGAAACAGGAGAACCACAATAGCCAGGGTTCGTGCGCAATCCCCATCGTGGCGAATCCGGCGGCACGCATCAGCATGCCGGTCACAATCATCGGTTTGGCACCAAAGCGGTCAGCAATTGCGCCGCCAAAAATCCCCAGACCTTGCTGGATAAATTGGCGCAATCCAAGTGCGATACCGACCATCACGGCGGCCCAGCCCATTTGGTCGACGAAACGGATAGAGATCAGTGGGAAAACGACAAAGAAACCCAGCACGACCAGCATATTATCGATGAGCAGGAAATATTTACCCAGGCTCCTTGCCTGCGAGACTTGCGACATTTCCCCTCCAGGGAAAAAACTCGTCACTCGGTGGAGAGTTTAAAAGATAAGCACCTTCTATTCTGCGGTGTCGTTTGCGCTTTTCCCACCCTTGGCGGGACAATATTTTTTTATCAAAAGTCAGTCTTGATAGAGAGTTTTCATCAAAATGTGTGAATAATTCAAAAAATGGCATTTTGCTCTTTTCACACGGTGTATTTGCACAGGTATAGTAATGCGAATTGCGTATTGAAGACGTTACGGGAAGGAGTAGGTATAGAATGTTTGGCTATCGCAGTAACGTGCCAAAAGTGCGCTTAACCACGGATCGTCTTGTCGTGCGTTTGGTGCATGAGCGTGATGCCTGGCGTCTGGCAGATTATTACGCAGAGAATCGTCATTTCTTAAAGCCCTGGGAACCTATCCGCGATGAAAGCCACTGCTACCCCTCTGGCTGGCAGGCGCGTCTGAGCATGATCTCTGAATTTCATAAACAAGGCACGGCCTGGTATTTCGCGCTGCTCGATCCTGATGAAAAAGAAATTATCGGCGTAGCGAACTTCTCGAACGTGGTGCGCGGATCTTTCCACGCTTGCTATCTCGGTTATTCCATTGCGCAGAAGTGGCAAGGGCAGGGGCTGATGTACGAAGCCCTGACCGCCGCTATTCGTTATGTGCAGCGGACGCAACATATTCACCGCATTATGGCGAACTACATGCCACACAATAAGCGTAGCGGCGATTTGCTGGCGCGACTCGGCTTTGAGAAAGAAGGGTATGCAAAAGACTATCTGCTGATTGATGGACAGTGGCGCGATCATGTGCTGACGGCGTTGACCACATCAGAATGGACCCCCGGTCGCTAAGTTTCAGGCGCACGGCCTGAATAATGGAGAAGACGATGAAATACGAATTAACCGCCACCGAAGCCCGTGTGATTGGCTGCTTATTAGAAAAGCAGGTTACTACACCGGAACAATATCCCCTTTCCGTGAATGGTGTGGTGACCGCGTGTAATCAAAAAACCAACCGTGAACCGGTGATGAATCTATCGGAAGCCGACGTGCAGGATCAGCTTGATAACCTGGTAAAAAGGCATTTTCTGCGTACGGTGAGCGGCTTTGGTAATCGCGTGACCAAATACGAACAGCGGTTCTGTAATTCAGAGTTTGGCGATCTTAAGCTTAGCGCGGGTGAAGTGGCACTGATTACCACGCTGTTACTCCGTGGCGCTCAGACACCGGGTGAATTGCGTAGCCGCGCATCCCGAATGTATGAGTTCAGCGATATGGCGGAAGTGGAGTCGACGCTGGAGAAACTGGCTACCCGGGAAGATGGTCCTTATGTGGTTCGCCTGGCGCGTGAACCTGGGAAACGAGAAAGTCGTTATATGCACCTGTTTTGTGGCGAGGTTGATGAGTTACTCGCCGCGGCAGATGAACCGCAGGCGGCGCCTGGAGATTTGCAGGCGCGTGTTGAAGCGCTGGAAAGCGAAGTGGCAGAGTTGAAACAGCGGCTCGATTCGTTATTGGCACACCTGGGAGACTGACGTGGGAAAATTGCGTATTGGCGTGGTCGGGTTAGGAGGCATCGCGCAAAAGGCATGGTTGCCTGTGTTGGGTGCATCTGTGGACTGGACGCTGCAGGGCGCATGGTCCCCCTCGCGGGAAAAAGCGCAGCGTATTTGTGAAACCTGGCGAATGCCATACGTTGATTCCGTACAGAATTTAGCGGCAACCTGCGATGCTGTTTTCGTTCATTCCAGTACCGCCACTCACTACGCCGTAGTGAGTGAGTTGTTGAATGCCGGCGTTCATGTTTGCGTGGACAAGCCGCTGGCAGAAAATCTGCGCGAAGCTGAACAACTGGTGGAGCTAGCGGCGCGGAAAAAACTGACGCTAATGGTTGGATTTAATCGCCGCTTTGCGCCGCTGTATCAGGATCTAAAGGCGCAGTTGGTCAATGCGGCGTCTGTCCGTATGGACAAGCACCGTACGAACAGCGTCGGGCCGCACGATCTGCGTTTTACGCTGCTGGATGATTACCTGCATGTGGTAGACACCGCGCTGTGGCTGGCAGGAGGAAAGGTTCAACTTAATGGCGGCACGCTGTTAACAAATGACATCGGTGAAATGCTTTATGCTGAACATCATTTTTCTGCCGATCAGCTACAGATAACCACCAGTATGCACCGCCGTGCTGGTAGCCAGCGCGAGTGTATCCAGGCCGTGACTGAGGGTGGCTTGATTGATGTAACGGATATGCGGGAATGGCGCGAAGAACGCGGGCAGGGGGGGGTACATAAGCCCATTGCTGGATGGCAAACTACGCTAGAACAACGTGGGTTTGCCGGATGCGCACGCCATTTTATAGCCTGTGTACAAAATCAGACGGTTCCTGAGACGGCCGGCGAGCAGGCGATTCTGGCGCAGCGTGTGGTTGATAAACTGTGGCGGGAGGCGATGGCGGAATAACCCCCTGTAACATCTGGCGGTAGTAATTCACGGTAATCCAGGTACTATATGCCCACTCAAAAAACACCTCTTTTCAAGCTATAGACCAGTTTGTCAGCCTGATAAGACGCTTTAGCGTCGGCATCAGGCCCTGCGACATTGCCGGATGAGGGCTCAACGCCTTCTCCGGCCAATGGACTGGCTATGCGGGGTTCTGCCTCAGAGTCTGGAATACAACATAGATGAATTTATTAAAATCGCTGGCAGCCGTCAGCTCGATGACGATGTTCTCACGTGTGCTGGGTTTTGCGCGTGACGCGATTGTCGCCAGAATCTTTGGCGCAGGGATGGCGACCGACGCCTTTTTTGTGGCATTCAAACTTCCTAACCTGCTGCGCCGCATTTTTGCTGAGGGAGCGTTCTCTCAGGCGTTTGTACCGATTCTTGCCGAATACAAAAGTAAGCAGGGCGAAGACGCCACCCGCGTGTTTGTCGCCTATGTTTCTGGTCTATTGACGCTGGCGCTGGCCGTCGTCACGGTGGCCGGGATGCTTGCTGCGCCGTGGGTGATAATGGTCACCGCGCCAGGGTTTGCTGATACTGCAGATAAGTTCACACTGACCACCCAACTGCTGCGAATAACCTTTCCTTATATTTTGCTGATTTCGCTGGCCTCACTGGCTGGTGCAATCCTTAACACATGGAATCGCTTCTCCATTCCAGCGTTTGCGCCGACGTTTCTGAATATCAGCATGATTGGTTTTGCGCTGTTTGCCGCGCCTTATTTCCATCCGCCGGTGCTGGCGCTGGCGTGGGCTGTCACCGTGGGCGGTGTGCTGCAACTGGTTTATCAGCTTCCACATTTGAAGAAAATTGGCATGCTGGTACTGCCGCGTGTCAACTTCCGCGATGAAGGTGCGATGCGCGTCGTGAAGCAAATGGGGCCGGCGATCCTTGGGGTCTCTGTCAGCCAGATTTCTCTCATCATCAATACGATTTTTGCCTCGTTTCTGGCCTCCGGCTCGGTGTCATGGATGTACTATGCCGACCGCCTGATGGAGTTTCCGTCCGGTGTTTTGGGGGTGGCGCTGGGGACAATCCTGCTGCCGTCACTGTCCAAAAGTTTTTCCAGCGGTAATCATGATGAGTATTGCCGCCTGATGGACTGGGGGCTGCGCCTGTGCTTTCTGCTGGCGTTACCCAGTGCCGTGGCATTGGGGATCCTGGCGAAACCGCTGACGGTGTCGCTGTTCCAGTACGGAAAATTTACCGCGTTTGATGCGGCGATGACCCAGCGCGCGCTGGTGGCGTATTCGGTCGGGCTGATTGGTATTATCGTCGTGAAAGTATTGGCGCCTGGTTTTTACTCGCGTCAGGATATTAAAACGCCGGTAAAAATTGCCATTGTAACGCTGATTCTGACCCAGGTGATGAACCTGGCGTTTATCGGGCCGTTGAAGCATGCCGGACTGTCGTTGTCGATCGGTTTGGCGGCGTGTCTGAATGCTTCACTGCTCTACTGGCAACTGCGCAAACAGAAAATATTCACCCCACAGCCGGGCTGGGCCTGGTTCCTGACGCGTCTGCTGATTTCAGTGCTGGTGATGTCTGCTGCGCTGGTAGGGATGCTTTACATGATGCCGGACTGGTCACAGGGGACAATGGTGTGGCGTGTGATGCGTCTGATGGCGGTGGTGGTCGTGGGAATCGTTGCCTACTTTGCCGCTCTTGCTGTGCTGGGCTTTAAAGTGAAAGAGTTTGTTCGCCGGACGGCGTAATGGACATCCTATGCCGGATGGCGGCGCAACGCCGCATCCGGCCAACAGAATAGCGTTGCCTGATAAGCACAATGCCATCAGGCAATGATCAAATAGAGAATTTTTTCCCGCCGCGATGTGCCGCAGAGGTCTGGCCGTTTGCGCCATACAGCGTCGGCTCCTGGTGCGGTTTCAGCACTTGAATTGCCTGTTGATTGCGTTCGATCTGCCCTTCGAGCAGCCAACCATTGTGTTGGTTGAGATCGCGCAAATGCTGTGTCTTCTTCGTGATTGTCTGCCAGCGCTCGGCAATCTCATCATTGGCGCTGCGCGAGGCATCATTTTCCAGGCGGCGCTGCTGTTCCAGATAATCGAGGGTGGCCAGCAAAGAACTTTTTTCTTCTGTAATTCGCTGTAGCTGGCTACCGTTGATCTGCCCTGCAGAAAGCTGATGCTGCTCAGCATCCATCACCGTTTTCAGGTCATTGAGGACGGCCGTCATCTGATCAAGTATTTCTGACAAACGAGTCATACTTTATTTACTCTGTAGGTAGCTCTGTGCCTCGCGGATCAGCGAGTCGGCAATTTTTCCGGTATCCATTTTCAGCTCGCCGTTACGGATCGCGGTTTTCAGCGCTTCGACACGTTCCATGTTGATGTCATTGGTGCCGGGCTGCATCAGTTTGGCCTGAGCGTCACTCAGCATTACGCTGGTGCTGTTTGTCGTCGCTGTTTTTTCCTTCCGCGCTTTTTGTACCGGCGAGTCGCTGGTTTCGCGTGGCTGGACAGTGCTTACTGGCTTCAATGGTGAGGTACGATCAATACTCATTTTTTCTATCCTCATCGAGGGGTTACGCTATAGCGACCCGCTTTAATCATTGGTTGATTATCTATCGGCACTCGCTAAAAAATCTTTAACCTATTATAGGTTAATAAGAATATTCCCATCAGAATCGACGATTCCACTCACCACCTGACCAGAAATCATCCGCACCCGTGCGTTTTGCGCGACGGCTGCATTGTTGAGCGCTTTACCTTCGGCATTGACCCGAAAGCCGTCTCCGTTGGCGATAACCATCACGCGTTGACCCGCTTTTATCCGCCACGCCTGGCGCAACATTGTGAGCTGGATTGGCTGACCGGGAACCAGGTCGCGCAGGCTCACGGCATCCTGAACCTGATTAACGTCCAGTACGGCGCGTGGCGGCAGTTGATCCAAACGACCACGTTTTAGCGTTACGCTGGCCGCGTTCAGTGCGCTTCCTCGGGCAACAGGGGCCGCTGCGACAACATAGTTGCCGGTGGCTTGCACCGTGACCTGCAGGTAGCGCTTTTCATTGGCGCAGCGAGCCAGTACGTTCACGTTACCCCACAGTTTCGCACTGCCGGACACGCTCAGCGCAGGCTGGTCACAGCTGGGCTGCAAGTTTGGCGGCGTACGGACAGTGACGACCACCTCATCGCTAAACCCGGCCAGGCGCTGGGAAAACCACGCGGTTAACTGCGAATTCAGGTCTTGTGCCAGCGTCATAGGGCTGAACAGCAGTGCTGCCACAACTATTCCACGTTTAAACGTTTGCATCAAAACCTCGCGCTTTTTCAGGTAGTGGCAGGATTCTACCTGTGTGACGCAGTCATCAACGCAACAAATAGCGACGCATTTTGCGTTTATTCCGGCGATAACGCGCGCGTGATGGGATTTAAGCTGTCGGCTGAATTTTGTCATTTGCGGAGGAGATATGCTCGATAAGCTCGACGCCGCCTTACGTTTTCAACAGGAAGCGCTGAATTTGCGCGCCCAACGCCAGGAAATATTAGCGGCCAACATTGCCAATGCCGACACGCCAGGGTATCAGGCGCGCGACCTGGATTTCGCCAGTGAATTAAAAAAAGTCATGGTGCGCGGGCGGGAAGAAACGGGCGGTGTTTCGTTGACGCTGACCTCTGCACAACACATTCCTGCCCAGACTGTCTCGGCTCCTTCTACGGAGTTGCTCTATCGCATTCCTGACCAGCCGTCTCTGGATGGCAACACGGTGGATATGGACAGGGAGCGTACGCAGTTTGCGGATAACAGCCTGAAGTACCAGATGGGGCTTACCGCGTTAGGTGGGCAAATCAAGGGCATGATGAACGTGCTGCAAGGAGGGAACTAACCCGTGGCGTTGCTCAATATTTTTGATATCGCAGGTTCTGCGCTGACGGCTCAGTCTCAGCGTCTGAACGTGGCTGCCAGCAACATGGCGAACGCCGATAGCGTGACCGGACCTGATGGTCAGCCGTATCGCGCAAAGCAGGTTGTTTTTCAGGTCGATGCAGCGCCAGGCGCAGCAACCGGTGGCGTAAAAGTTTCTGACGTCATTGAAAGTCAGGCGCCGGACAAGCTGGTTTATGAGCCGGGCAATCCGCTGGCGGATGCGAATGGCTACGTAAAAATGCCGAATGTCGACGTGGTCGGCGAGATGGTTAACACCATGTCTGCTTCACGCAGCTATCAGGCAAACGTTGAAGTGCTCAATACCGTAAAAAGCTTGATGCTTAAAACGCTGACGCTGGGCCAGTAAAGGAGGCGCACATGTCCGTTGCTGTAAAAATGAATGACCCGAGTACGTCGGGTGTTAATACTGCCACTGGCAAAAGTTCGCTGACAGGGAGCAACGCGGCCGATCTGCAAAGCAGCTTTCTGACGCTTCTGGTCGCGCAGTTGAAAAACCAGGATCCGACCAACCCGTTGCAAAACAATGAGTTGACTACCCAGTTAGCGCAAATCAGTACCGTAAGCGGCATTGAAAAATTGAATACCACGCTGGGATCGATCTCCGGGCAGATCGATAGCAGCCAGTCGTTGCAGGCCAGTACTCTGATTGGTCATGGCGTCATGATCCCGGGAACCACCATTCTGACCGGTAAAGGTGCGGAAGAAGGGGCAACGACGACCACGACACCGTTTGGCGTTGAGCTGCAGCAACCGGCAGATAAGGTTACCGCAACCATTACCGATAAAGACGGCAAGGTGGTACGCACCATTGATATTGGCGGGTTGAAAGCGGGCGTTCACACCTTTACCTGGGATGGCACCATGACGGACGGCACGGATGCGCCGAGCGGTTCGTATAACGTTTCGATTGCGGCCAGCAACGCCGGAACGCAACTTGTGGCGCAGCCTCTACAGTTTGCGCTGGTGCAGGGTGTTATCCGCAGTAACGGCGGTAATACGCTGGACCTGGGCACCTATGGAACCACCACCCTCGACGAAGTACGGCAGATAATTTAAGCCTTCACACTTATCAGGAGTAAGTCATGGCCTTTTCACAAGCGGTCAGCGGTCTGAACGCTGCAGCGACCAACCTCGATGTCATTGGTAACAACATCGCCAACTCCGCCACCTACGGTTTTAAATCCGGCACGGCATCCTTTGCCGACATGTTCGCCGGTTCTAAAGTGGGTCTGGGCGTTAAAGTTGCGGGTATTACCCAGGACTTTACCGATGGTACCACCACCAACACTGGACGTGGCCTGGATGTGGCTATCAGCCAGAACGGTTTTTTCCGTATGGTTGACAGCAATGGTTCTGTTTTCTTCAGCCGTAACGGTCAGTTCAAGCTCGATGAAAACCGCAATATCGTTAACATGCAGGGACTGAAACTGACGGGCTATCCAGCGACCGGTACGCCGCCGACAGTTCAGCAAGGTGCGAACCCAGGGCCGATCACGATCCCTAATACATTGATGGCGGCACAGGCAACCAGCAAGGCCTCAATGCAGATCAACCTGAACTCATCGGATAAAATCCCGACAACGACAAAGTTCGATCCGAAAGATGCTGACAGCTATAACAAAAAAGGCCCTGTTACCGTTTATGACAGCCTGGGCAATGCCCACGAAGTTAACGCCTATTTTGTAAAACAGCCTGATAACAAATGGGCTGTCTATACCATTGATAGCAGCGATCCGAAGGCTGCTGTACCAACCGCACCAACGTCCACGCTGGAATTTGATACCAATGGGGCGCTAACCGGTGGCGGTACATTCAATATCACCACAGCTGCGCTCAATGGCGCACCTGCCGTCACCTTCGCAATGAGTTTCCAGAACTCCATGCAGCAGAACACCGGTGCAAACAACATTGTTGCCACTAACCAGGACGGCTACAAACCAGGCGATCTGGTGAGCTACCAGATTAACAATGACGGTACCGTAGTCGGTAACTACTCCAACGAACAGAAACAGGTTTTGGGACAGATCGTGCTGGCAAACTTTGCCAACAACGAAGGTCTGGCATCTCAGGGTGATAACGTCTGGGCGGCAACGCAGGCCTCCGGTGTGGCACTGCTGGGTACCGCGGGTACGGGGAACTTCGGCAAACTGACCAACGGTGCGTTGGAAGCCTCTAACGTGGATTTGAGTAAAGAACTGGTGAATATGATCGTCGCTCAGCGTAACTATCAGTCGAATGCGCAGACCATCAAAACCCAGGATCAGATCCTTAACACACTGGTCAACCTGCGCTAAGCGCCTGACGGGATGGCTTAATGGATCACGCAATATATACCGCCATGGGCGCGGCCAGTCAGACGCTGAATCAACAGGCGGTGACGGCCAGCAACCTGGCAAATGCCTCCACACCGGGTTTTCGTGCTCAGCTCAACGCGCTGCGTGCGGTTCCCGTAGAAGGGCTTTCGCTGCCAACGCGTACGCTGGTGGTCGCCTCCACGCCTGGAGCTGACATGACGCCAGGCCAGATGGATTATACCTCCCGTCCGCTGGATGTGGCTTTGCAGCAGGATGGCTGGTTGGCTGTGCAGACCGCTGATGGCCGCGAAGGATACACCCGCAATGGCGCAATTCAGGTGAGTCCAACCGGTGAACTGACCATTCAGGGACATCCGGTGATTGGCGAAGCTGGGCCGATAGCGGTACCGGAAGGGTCGGAAGTGACTATCGCCGCTGACGGAACGATTTCGGCGCTCAACCCAGGCGATCCCGCGAATACGGTGGCGCCAGTAGGACGTCTGAAGCTGGTTAAAGCGACGGGAAGTGAAGTGCAACGTGGTGATGACGGTATGTTCCGTCTGAGTGCGGCAGCGCAGGCTACCCGGGGACCGACACTGCAAGCCGACCCCAGCATCCGCGTGATGTCGGGCGTACTGGAAGGCAGTAACGTCAAACCGGTTGCGGCGATGAGCGATATGATCGCCAGCGCTCGCCGCTTCGAAATGCAGATGAAGATTATCAGTAGCGTGGATGATAACGCGGGCCGCGCCAACCAACTGCTGTCGATGAGTTAATACAGGACATTTTATGATCAATTCATTATGGATCGCCAAAACCGGCCTGGACGCGCAGCAAACCAACATGGATGTGATTGCCAACAACCTGGCAAACGTCAGTACTAATGGTTTTAAACGCCAGCGTGCGGTGTTTGAAGATCTGCTGTACCAGACGATTCGCCAGCCTGGCGCTCAGTCTTCTGAACAGACAACGCTGCCGTCTGGTTTGCAGATTGGTACCGGTGTGCGTCCGGTTGCGACCGAACGTTTACATAGCCAGGGTAACCTGTCGCAGACCAACAACAGTAAAGATGTGGCGATTAAAGGCCAGGGGTTTTTCCAGGTCATGCTGCCAGATGGCACGTCAGCCTATACCCGTGATGGCTCTTTCCAGGTGGATCAGAACGGTCAGTTGGTAACGGCGGGTGGTTTTCAGGTGCAGCCTGCAATCACTATCCCGGCTAACTCGCTCAGTATCACTATTGGGCGCGACGGGATTGTCAGTGTCACCCAGCAGGGTCAGGCTGCTCCAGTTCAGGTAGGGCAGCTCAACCTGACGACCTTCATGAATGATACCGGTCTGGAAAGTATTGGTGAGAATCTGTACACCGAAACGCAATCGTCCGGTGCACCGAACGAAAGCACGCCGGGGCTGAACGGTGCGGGCCTGTTGTACCAGGGTTATGTGGAAACCTCTAACGTCAACGTGGCGGAAGAACTGGTCAACATGATCCAGGTTCAACGTGCTTATGAAATCAACAGTAAAGCGGTATCGACCACCGATCAGATGCTGCAGAAACTGACGCAACTCTAAAGTGACGTCCGGTGGGGTGAAAGCCTCACCGGCGTACTGATTTTGAAGATGAAGGCAATGCGAAAATACGCGCTTCACCCATACCCGATTTTGGCCCTGCTGGTGGTTTCACTGACAGGATGCGCCTGGATCCCGGCCACTCCGCTCGTGCAGGGCGCGACGACTGCCCAGCCAGTTCCAGGCCCGACGCCGGTGGCGAATGGATCAATATTTCAGTCTGCGCAGCCGATTAATTATGGCTACCAGCCGTTATTTGAAGACCGCCGTCCGCGCAATATTGGCGATACGTTGACTATCGTATTGCAGGAAAACGTCAGCGCGAGCAAAAGCTCCTCGGCGAATGCCAGTCGTGATGGCAAAACTAACTTTGGGTTTGACACGGTACCACGTTATCTGCAGGGGTTATTTGGCAACGAGCGTGCCGACGTAGAGGCTTCTGGTGGCAACTCGTTTAACGGTAAAGGCGGCGCGAACGCCAGAAATACCTTCAGCGGTACGCTGACCGTAACGGTCGATCAGGTACTGGTGAATGGCAACTTACATGTCGTGGGTGAAAAACAGATCGCCATTAATCAGGGCACTGAATTCATTCGCTTCTCCGGGGTGGTTAACCCGCGCACCATCAGTGGCAGTAACTCCGTACCGTCAACGCAGGTTGCGGACGCGCGGATTGAGTACGTCGGCAACGGCTACATCAATGAAGCGCAAAATATGGGCTGGTTGCAGCGTTTCTTCCTTAACTTGTCGCCGATGTAAGCGAGGTCTCCAGTGTTTAAAACTTTTGTTGGAATGGTACTGGTGTTGGTAACCGCCTTCGCGCATGCCGACCGTATTCGAGACCTGACCAGCGTGCAGGGCGTGCGGGAAAACTCGCTGATTGGTTATGGGCTGGTGGTCGGGCTGGATGGTACGGGTGACCAGACTACCCAGACGCCATTTACGACACAAACGCTCAACAACATGCTGTCGCAGTTGGGGATCACCGTGCCCACCGGCACCAATATGCAGCTGAAAAACGTGGCAGCGGTAATGGTCACCGCGCAGTTCCCGGCCTTTGGTCGTCAGGGGCAAACCATTGACGTGGTGGTCTCTTCCATGGGGAACGCTAAAAGCCTGCGCGGCGGTACGCTGCTGATGACTCCGCTGAAAGGGGTCGATAGCCAGGTATATGCGTTGGCGCAGGGGAATATTCTGGTTGGCGGTGCAGGCGCGGCTGCGGGTGGCAGCAGCGTGCAGGTAAACCAGCTCAATGGCGGACGTATTACCAACGGCGCGACCATCGAACGCGAATTACCCAGCCAGTTCGGCGGTGGTAACACCATTAATTTGCAGCTGAATAATGAAGATTTCACCATGGCGCAGCAAATTACCGACACCATTAACCGCTCGCGCGGTTTTGGCAGCGCAACGGCGCTGGATGCCCGGACGATCCAGGTGCGGGTGCCAAGCGGCAACAGTTCGCAGGTGCGCTTCCTCGCCGACATTCAGAATATGGAGGTGAACGTCACGCCGCAGGACGCGAAGGTAATTATTAACTCGCGTACGGGATCGGTGGTCATGAACCGCGAGGTAACGCTGGACAGCTGTGCCGTGGCGCAAGGCAACCTGTCGATTACGGTTAACCGCCAGGCGAATGTTAGCCAGCCGGATACACCGTTTGGCGGTGGGCAAACTGTAGTGACGCCACAAACGCAGATCGATCTGCGCCAGAGCGGTGGTTCGTTGCAGAGCGTGCGTTCCAGCGCCAACCTGAACAACGTCGTACGTGCATTGAATGCGCTGGGGGCAACACCGATGGACCTGATGTCTATCCTGCAATCCATGCAAAGTGCGGGTTGTCTGCGCGCCAAACTGGAAATCATCTGATGATTGGTGATAGCAAACTGCTGACCAGCGCAGCCTGGGATGCACAATCACTGAACGAACTGAAAGCGAAAGCGGGTCAGGATCCGGCGGCAAATATCCGCCCGGTCGCCCGCCAGGTTGAAGGGATGTTCGTGCAGATGATGCTGAAAAGTATGCGCGAGGCGTTGCCAAAAGACGGTGTGTTTAGCAGCGACTCCACGCGTTTATACACCAGCATGTATGACCAACAGATCGCCCAGCAGATGACCGCAGGAAAAGGTCTGGGGCTGGCAGAAATGATGGTCAAGCAGATGACGCAAGGACAGGGGCAACCTGCGGATGATGCGCCGCAGGTACCGATGAAATTCTCGCTGGAAACGGTGACCAGCTATCAAAATCAGACGCTGACGCAACTGGTGCGTAAAGCGATGCCCAGAACCACAGAAAGCAATGATGAGCCACTGTCGGGTGACAGCAAAGACTTCCTGGCTCAACTTTCGCTGCCGGCAAAACTGGCCAGTCAGCAGAGTGGGGTTCCTCATCATCTGATTCTGGCGCAGGCTGCGCTGGAGTCCGGGTGGGGGCAACGACAAATTCGACGGGAGAATGGCGAGCCGAGCTTTAACATTTTTGGTGTGAAAGCCTCGGGAAGCTGGAAAGGGCCGACCACTGAAATCACCACCACCGAATACGAAAACGGTGAGGCGAAAAAAGTGAAAGCGAAATTCCGTGTTTATAGCTCCTATCTTGAAGCACTGTCGGATTATGTCGGTCTGATATCCCGCAATCCGCGTTACGCCGCGGTGACCGGTGCCGCGACCGCTGAGCAGGGTGCCCAGGCATTGCAGAATGCTGGTTACGCCACTGACCCTAACTATGCGCGCAAATTAACCAGCATGATCCAGCAGCTAAAATCGATGAGCGAAAAGGTGAGTAAAACCTACAGCACGAATCTCGATAATCTCTTTTAAATAGCTCAAGTCTGCTGACCTGCTGCCGATAATACCGAGTATTGAAGGATTACAAGGAACCTCCATGTCCAGCTTGATTAATAACGCGATGAGTGGACTCAGCGCAGCGCAGGCCGCGTTGAACACTGCCAGTAATAACATCTCCAGCTATAACGTTGCCGGCTATACCCGACAAACGACAATTATGGCGCAAGCGAACAGCACGCTGGGTGCGGGGGGCTGGGTCGGCAATGGTGTCTATGTTTCTGGCGTACAGCGTGAGTATGACTCATTTATCACTAATCAGTTACGTGCGGCGCAGAACCAGAGCAGCGGCCTGACGACACGTTACGAGCAAATGTCAAAAATCGACAACCTGCTCGCCAGCAAAACCAGTTCGATCTCAACGTCGATGCAGGGCTTTTTTACCAGCCTGCAGACGTTGGTGAGTAACGCAGAAGATCCGGCGGCGCGTCAGGCACTTATCGGTAAAGCTGATGGCTTAGTCAATCAGTTCAGAACGACGGACCAATATCTACGCGATCAGGATAAGCAGGTCAATATTGCGATTAAGGCCAGCGTCGATCAAATCAACAACTATTCGAAGCAAATTGCCAGCCTTAACGACCAAATCTCCCGTTTGACCGGCGTTGGCGCGGGTGCATCACCGAACGATCTGCTCGATCAGCGCGATCAACTGGTGAGTGAGCTGAACAAGATTGTCGGCGTGGAAGTCAGCATTCAGGACGGCGGCACCTATAACGTGACTATGGCGAATGGCTATTCGCTGGTGCAAGGCAGCAATGCTCGCCAACTGGCCGCTGTACCTTCCAGCGATGATCCCTCTCGCACGACTGTCGCTTATGTTGACGGCGTGGCCGGAGAAGTTGCCATCCCGGAAAAGCTGATCACGACCGGTTCGCTGGGCGGGCTGTTGACGTTCCGTTCGCAGGAACTCGACCAGACGCGTAATACCCTTGGTCAGTTGGCCCTCGCTTTTGCTGATGCGTTTAACACGCAGCACAAAAAAGGTTTTGATGCCAACGGCGACCCGGGCAAAAACTTTTTCGATATTGGTGGCCCGGCAGTCCTTAGCAATACGAAAAATAAAGGGACCGGTGCGCTGGACGTTAAAATGACCGACAGCTCGTCGGTGCAGGCCACAGACTATAAAATTACGTTTGATGGCGTTGACTGGCAGGTGACCCGTCTGGCTGACAATACCAGCTTTAAGCCGACGGTCACTGACGGAAAAATGTCGTTTGATGGGCTGGAAATCACCGTCAAAAATGGTGCGCTGGCGAATGATAGCTTTACGGTGAAACCCGTGGGTGACGCCATTATTAATATGAAAGTGGCGGTGACCGACGAGTCGAAAATCGCCATGGCTGAAGTGTCCAAAAATGACACTGACCCCAATGTTGATAAAGGAAAAAGCGATAACCGTAACGGTCAGAAATTGCTGGATCTGCAGACCAAGGCAACTATCGGGAATAAAACCTTTAACGATGCTTACGCTACGCTGGTGAGCGATGTCGGCAACAAAACGGCGACCTTAAAAACCAGTAGTACCACGCAAAACAACGTGGTCACGCAGCTTTCAAATCAGCAACAGTCTATTTCCGGGGTTAACCTCGACGAAGAGTACGGGAATTTGCAGCGTTATCAGCAGTATTACCTGGCCAACGCTCAGGTACTGCAAACGGCGAATTCACTCTTTGATGCACTGCTGAATATTCGCTAAGGGAGAGGAATTCAATGCGTATCAGTACTCAGATGATGTACCAGCAGAATATGCGCGGCATCACCAACTCTCAGGCTGAATGGTTGAAATTTGGCGAGCAGATGTCAACGGGGAAACGCGTGAACAACCCGTCTGACGATCCGATTGCCGCATCACAGGCCGTGGTACTTTCACAGGCCCAGGCGCAGAACAGCCAATATACGCTGGCGCGCACTTTCGCGACGCAAAAAGTGTCACTGGAAGAGAACGTGTTAAGCCGGGCGACGACCGCTATTACCGCGGCACAGGAAAAAATTGTCAATGCTGGCAACGGTACATTGAGTGATGATAACCGGGCATCGTTGGCAACTGATTTGCAAGGGATCCGCGATCAGTTAATGAATCTGGCGAACAGTACCGACGGTAATGGTCGTTATATCTTTGGCGGCTACAAAACGGAAGCCCCGCCATTTGCCCAAACTGATGGTACCTATAGTGGTGGAACTCAAAATATCACCCAACAGGTCGATGCCGCTCGGTCAATGGTGATTGGTCATACCGGGGATAAGATTTTTGACTCGGTGACCAGCAACGCGGTTCCAGAGCCAGATGGAAGCAAGTCAGAAACGAACTTATTCGTCATGTTGGATACCGCTATTGCAGCCCTGAATAAGCCGATTGAAGGCGATGATGCGGCTAAAGAGGCAGCCAAAGCCGCCATCGATAAATCCAACCGTGGTCTGAAGAACTCACTGAATAATGTGCTGTCTGTTCGTGCTGAACTCGGTACGCAACTCAGTGAACTTAGCGCTCTGGACTCGTTGGGGGCCGATCGCGCGTTGGGTCAAACGCAACAGATGAGCAATCTGGTTGATGTTGACTGGAATGCGGCGATTTCTTCGTATGTTATGCAGCAGGCTGCGCTACAGGCATCGTATAAAACGTTTACCGATATGCAGGGAATGTCACTATTCCAGCTCAACAGGTAACAATCCTTTTTGAAACATATCATGAAACTGGATATGTTTGTCTGCCCGCTCCACATACACCCCGGAGCGGGCATTTTTTTAGGCTGCAGTTGTCTGGCTAACAGGTAATTTACCGGTCAGTCTAATTACCAGCGCAACAACGCCGCTGAAAGTGGCCAGTGTCACCACGCCTTCCCAGTTTGCCAGCGCATAGACCTGACTTCCGAGTACAGAACCCAGCGCCATGCCGATAAACACCATGGTAAATAGCAACGCATTCAGACGACCTCTTGCCTGAGGCTCCAGGCTATAAACCAGGTTCTGGTGGGCGACCAGGCTGGATTGCAGTCCGAGATCAAAGCCTATTGCTGACAGGGCAATCAGCAGCCACTGCCCCTGTACTGGCAGGGCCGGAAGCAAGAACATCAGTGCAAATGAAAGCGTGACTAACAGCGCGCCCAACTGTGTTACCCGTCCGGCACCTACTTTATCTGCCAGATGACCTGCCATAGGGGCTGCCAGCGCCCCGGCTGCCCCTGCAATACCAAATGCTCCCGCTATCGCACTGCCCATGTGGTAATGCTCAGAGAGCATAACCGCCAGTGTTGACCAGAAGGCGCTAAAGGCAATGGACAGGAAGCCCTGTGCCAACGCCGCCCGGCGTAGTGCAGGATAACGCTGCCACAGTTGCGCCATGGAGAACATTAATGCCGGATAACTCAGCGTGGAATGGACCGTAAAGCGGGGCAGCATTTTCCACATCAGTACGGCAATCACGGCAATACTGACAGCGGCAAGTTGATACATTTCCCGCCAGCCATAGGCTTCACCTACCAGCCCGCTGATGGTCCGCGAGAGTAAGATCCCCAGCAGAAGACCGGTCATGACGGTACCCACTGTCTTTCCCTGCTTGCCTTCAGGCGCAAGGATGGCTGCGGCCGGCACGATATCCTGAGCCATGGTCGCTGTCATCCCCATCAATAAGCTAACCAGCAGTAGCGAATGCAACTGACCGGTAAAGCTGCAGGCCAACAGCAGCGCGGCAAGAGAAACGCTTTTTAGCAGGATCAATGTCCGGCGGTCATAACGGTCGCCCAGCGGCAACAAAAATAAAATGCCCAGCGCGTATCCTGCCTGGGTGAGCGTTGGCACCAGCCCCATGCCAGTGACGCCTAAGGCCAGGTCCTGACCCATCAAAGGTAAAAGAGGCTGGGCATAATAGATTGCGGCAACGCTGAACCCAGCGCCCAGTGCCAGAACAAAAATAACCCAACGGGAAAGTGCGGTGTGTGTGTTCACAAATGATTCCTCAATCACGGGATGTGCGGCTATTTTTATCCTTCAACAGGTAGCACGGTAGCGAGCGCAGTGGTAAAACAGTTATACGTTACACGTATGAATAATGACTAAATGATAAAAACTGAACGTATAGATAGGGTGGAATTGATGCGCACGTTTGTGCGCATCGTCGAGGCCGGTTCGCTTTCAGCGGCGGCAAAGCAAATGGGCACCACCCAGGCAACCGTCAGTCGGCGGTTACAATCCCTTGAGACGCTGTTGGGCGTTAAGCTGATTATGCGTACCACCCATGCAATGAAGCTGACTGATGATGGTGAGCGAGGGTATCAGCATGCCAAACACATCATTGATGCCTGGCTGGCGCTGGAGGACGGACTGAACATCACGGAGGATGAGCCGGTGGGGACGTTGCGGGTTCGGGCACCACATGCGTTCGGCCAACAACAACTCCTTGAACCGCTTCTGCAGTTCCTTTCCCGCTATCCACAGTTATCCGTTGAGTGGATGCTGAATGATAAGACCGTTGATTTTCTCAGCGACAATATCGACTGCGCTATCCGGGTTGGGGCTGAGGTTGATCCTGCTACGGTCTCGGTTTTACTGGCTGAAGTTCCCCGTAGTATGGTGGTGAGTCCCGCATTGCTGAAACAGTATGGTGAGCCTTCGCATCCGGAGCAGTTATCCGCGCTGCCGTGGATTGCCGTGAACACGTTTTACCAACACAGCGTTTCGTTACTGAATCAATCGCGTAATGAACCGGTCACTCTGAATATTTCACCCAGATTAAGCACCGACAGTATTTATGTTGCAAGAAATGCCGCCCTGGCAGGACTAGGTGTGACGATTGTGTCGAGCTGGATGGTCGAGGAAGATATTGCCAGCGGACGCCTGGTTGCGCTGCTACCCGAGTGGCATGCGGCATCGTTGCCTGTACATTTGGTCTACCCCTGGGCGCGCTACTATCCGACCCGATTACGCAAATTTTTAGCCTTAATGAAGGATGTCATGCCGCAGCTGACGGGGATGAAAGGCGTAGAACAGATATAAAAAAGCCGACCCGAAGGTCGGCTGTGATGTTGATTATGATTTACTCAACGGGCTGCGGGCGCGTTGCAGGCGCGGTCGCCTGGTGTGTGGCGCTGTGTCCGCCTGCAGCACCTTTGCCTTCAAAGGCGAATGCCGGGCGCTGCCACTCGCTATGACGCGGCGCTTCAGGCACATATTCCGGAGCCGGAGCGCGGGTCATCGGTGCGGTCGCATGGCTGTGAAGATGTTCTGCGTCAACGCGGGTTGCGACAGCGTCAGATTCAACGACTGCAGTTTCGACGACAGGTGCTGCAACAACTGGTTGCGACGCTGCGACTTCTTCAACAACAGGCGCTGTTTCCACAACCTCGACAATCTCTTCAACCGCTTCCGGCTGGGAGACCACGACGTCCGTAGGTTCTTCGATAACCGGCGAAGCCACAACTTCAGCCACAGGTTCGGCTTTCGCAGCGATCTCTTCAGCCACAGGTTCGGCTTTCGCAGCGATCTCTTCGGCAACCGGTGCGTCAGACTCAGCGATAATTTGCAGTTGCTGCTCGACCGGAGTAGCAATAACTTCCGGATGCGTGGTTTCAACAACGACGGCCTGCGTTTCCGCTACGCTAACATCAGGTTGCACGACGTTTTCCTGTACAGGGATATCCGCAATGTGCTCAACGACAGCGGCGGCGGCTTGAGGCTCTACTGCCACAGATGCGTTTTGTTCCTGATCCAGTTTCTGTTCGCGCTGTTCTTCAACCTGCATGTCCTGAGTGCGGGCAACAGGGTAGCTAATCCAGACTTTGCCGGACGCTAATTCCGGAGAAGCACAGGCAACCGTTAACGGCATCGGCGACTGAACCGGATAGCGTTCGTCCCGATAGCGACGACGACGCTGCCCGCTTACGCGCAGATGGCGAGGAGAACGACGCGAGCGACGGGGCATACCGTTATTATCGCGTGCTTCGTTGTTGTCCTCTTGCTCTGGTGCAACGACTACGGGTAAATCGACTTTAGCCAGTTCGGTACGTTGAGCCGGGGCGGACTGTTCAACCGATTGAGCAACGGCGGTTTCAGCAACAATCGCTGCAGTCGCCACTTCGGCTTCAACCGGCGCGCTGTCGGTGAATCGAACTTTCTGATTCAACTGACGCTGTTTACGACGAGTTTGCGGCTGACGCACGCGTTCTTCCTGCTCGGAATCCTGCGCAGGCTGTTCAGCCAGGTTCAGTTCTTTAACTTCCTGCTGTGCCTGACGTTTGTCATCGTTGCGACGACGGTTGCGTTCGCGACGCGGGGCCTGCTGCTCATCACCAGATTTCGCTTTGTCTGCGACGTCAGTGGATTGCTGGCGGTTATCGCGTGCTTCCGCATTTTGCTGCTGTGACTGACGACGGTTACGGCGGTTATCTTCACGGTTTTCGCCGTTTTCTGAACGCTCATTACGGTTGTCACGGTCACCACGGTTGTCACGATTATCACGACGCTCGTTACGATCGCGACGATTGTTCTGACGCGGTTTGCGACGATCCTGCTGGCGTTCCGTTTTCTCTTCAGCTTTCGGGGCCGGTTGTTCAACCGGTTTCACTTCTTCACTGCTGCCAAAGATGGACTTCAGCGCGCCGAAGAAACGGCTAATCAAACCCGGCTGTGCAGCGACAGGTGCGGTCGCAGCAGCAGCTTTAGGCGCGGCAGCTTTCACTGCTGGTTCCTGCAGTGCAGGGGCCGGCGGAACATCAGGCATCGCGAAAGTGGCGAGTGCCGGTTGTTCAGGTTGCTTACGCTCGACGTATTCTTCTTCCGTCGGCAACGCCATCGCTTCTTCGTGCAGTTTCGGCAGCAGATAGCTCAGAGTTGGCGTCTCTTCCCCTTTGCGTACACGCAGTACGGAATAGTGCGGCGTTTCCATCTGATCGTTTGGCACGATCACACAGCGCACACCGTTCTGACGCGTCTCAATGGCATTGACCGCAGTACGTTTTTCGTTGAGCAGATAAGACGCAATGGGTACCGGGACGATCGCGTGAACTTCCTGGGTATTCTCTTTCAGCGCTTCTTCTTCGATCAGGCGCAGAATGGAGAGCGACAGCGATTCGTTGTCACGCACGGTACCGGTGCCGGAGCAACGCGGGCAGACGTGGTGACTGGATTCACCCAGTGACGGGCTCAGACGCTGGCGGGACATTTCCAGCAGACCGAAGCGAGAAATATGGCTGATCTGAATACGCGCTCTGTCCTGACGAACGGCTTCACGCAGACGGTTTTCTACCGCTCGCTGGTGGCGAACCGGGGTCATATCGATAAAATCGATGACGATCAGGCCACCAAGGTCACGTAAACGCAGCTGACGCGCAATTTCATCGGCAGCTTCAAGGTTAGTGTTAAACGCCGTTTCTTCAATATCGCCGCCGCGAGTTGCGCGTGCGGAGTTGATATCGATAGCTGTCAGCGCTTCAGTGCTGTCGATAACGATTGAGCCGCCGGAAGGCAGACGCACTTCACGTTGGAAGGCGGATTCAATCTGGGATTCAATCTGGTAGTGGCTGAACAGCGGGATTTCACCGGTGTACAGTTTGATTTTGCTGCTGAAATCCGGACGACCCAGCGCAGCGATGTGCTGACGCGCCATCTCCATCACTTTCGGGTTATCGATAAGGATTTCACCAATATCCTGACGTAAATAGTCACGGAAAGCACGAACGATGACGTTGCTTTCCTGGTGGATCAGGAACGGGGCAGGGCGGCTTTCAGCCGCTTTTTGAATGGCTTCCCAGTGTTTCAGACGGAAGCTCAGGTCCCACTGCAGTGCTTCGGCCGATTTGCCGACACCTGCGGTACGCACGATAAGCCCCATGCCATCAGGCAGTTCGAGGCTTGCCAGCGCTTCTTTTAATTCGGTACGGTCGTCGCCTTCAATGCGACGAGAGATGCCGCCCGCACGCGGATTGTTCGGCATCAAAACCAGATAGCTGCCTGCCAGACTGATAAAGGTTGTCAGTGCTGCGCCTTTATTTCCGCGCTCTTCTTTATCTATCTGAACGATAACTTCCTGACCTTCACGCAACACATCTTTAATGTTGGGGCGGCCGTGGGAACTGTAGTTTGCGGGGAAATATTCGCGGGCGATTTCTTTTAACGGGAGGAAACCGTGACGTTCAGCTCCGTAATCAACAAAAGCAGCTTCCAGACTCGGTTCAATACGGGTAATTTTACCTTTATAGATGTTGGCTTTTTTCTGCTCGTGTCCAGGACTTTCGATATCCAGATCGTACAGACGCTGCCCATCTACAAGGGCGACACGCAACTCTTCCTGCTGAGTCGCGTTAATTAACATTCTTTTCATCGTAACTTACTCATTATTCTTACATTGACGACTAAGCTGCGGGCAGAGAAATGCCTTTCCGGGTGTGAACCGATGGCCTCGTGTCTATTCGCGTCGCCAACCTCACGGTTATCGTCAGCTCAAAGAGGCGCAGAGTGTCGGTTGCCTGTATTTCATACGGAAACACAGCGCAATTATCAGGGGAACAGTCTGGGTATTACTCTCCAGAGAAGCTTCCATTGTGCTTGTCGTCTTACACGCTGTTGGTGCGTTGGCTTCATCTTCTCACCCCAGACACTTACAGGAGTAAGCTTCTGGTGGTTCCCAGACTTGCCGCCTTCCTACAACGCGAAATCCATAGAGCACTTACCGGTAAGGACTGCAACCCGCAGCCCGCTAACTGCCTGAAAGATCAATACGTCTTACGCCATTGCTGCGTTGATGATCGGTCGGGCAAAATTGGGTCATTCCGGAAAAGTTCTTGTTTTAACAAGATTCAACACGGAAACAAGACCATTATTCCACTGCTAACCTTGTTATAGCAAGATGACTTTTGCCATTTATCACCCGGTTACTCACAGTTTTTACACTTCCGCCTGGTGATTGCTTTAATAACCACCAAATCGGTTATGTCAAACTTAAGTAATCGGGTATATCAGTTAATATAAGCATAGAAAAATGTGTGGCGCGAATCTTGATGGCTATTTAAAATCGGCCCCCATGAAAACAGAGACTCCAGCCGTAAAAATAGTTGCCATTACTGCCGATGAAGCAGGGCAACGCATCGACAACTTTTTGCGCACCCAGCTCAAAGGCGTGCCGAAGAGTATGATTTATCGCATTTTGCGTAAAGGCGAAGTGCGGGTGAATAAAAAACGCATCAAACCCGAGTACAAACTTGAAGACGGGGATATTGTGCGTATTCCGCCAGTGCGTGTCGCTGAGCGTGAAGAAGAAGCGATTTCTCCGAATTTGCAGAAGGTCGCTGCGCTGACTGATGTCATTTTGTATGAAGATGACCATATTCTGGTGCTTAACAAACCTTCTGGCACCGCCGTCCATGGTGGCAGCGGATTAAGCTTCGGCGTGATCGAAGGTTTACGTGCCTTACGTCCGGAAGCGCGTTTCCTTGAACTGGTGCATCGTCTGGACCGTGATACCTCCGGTGTGTTGCTGGTCGCCAAAAAGCGCTCGGCGCTGCGTTCACTGCATGAACAATTGCGTGAAAAAGGGATGCAAAAAGACTATCTGGCACTGGTAAGAGGTCAGTGGCAATCGCATGTCAAAGCTGTGCAGGCACCTTTGTTAAAGAACATTCTGCAAAGCGGCGAACGTATCGTGCGGGTAAATCAGGAAGGAAAACCGTCGGAAACCCGTTTTAAAGTGGAGGAGCGCTATGCGTTTGCCACGCTGGTACGTTGTAGCCCGGTAACCGGTCGTACTCACCAGATCCGTGTGCATACGCAATTTGCCGGACATCCGATTGCTTTTGATGACCGCTATGGCGACCGTGAGTTCGATAAGCAACTGACGGGTACGGGGTTGAACCGTCTGTTTCTGCACGCTGCTGCGTTGAAGTTTACTCATCCTGGTACGGGTGAGGTTATGCGGGTTGAAGCGCCGATGGATAATCAGCTGAAACGCTGCCTTGAGGTATTACGCAGCAAAGCCTGATGCGCGTTGCGATTTTATCGCGTTAAACCCGTAGGCCGGATAAGACGTTTACGTCGCCATCCGGCATCTTTCCGCCTGATGGCGCTGCGCTTATCAGGCCTACTTGATTACGCCTGTACAGCAGTTCTTTAATCAGGCGTTCAGCGGGTTCATCTCTTCCCGGCGCAGCATCTGACACAAGGCGATCAGCGGCAAGCCAATCAGTGTGTTAGGATCGCGGCCCTCCAGACGCTCGAAGAGTGCGATACCTAATCCTTCACTTTTAAAACTACCTGCGCAGTGTAACGGGCGTTCTTTACGCACGTAATCTTCAATCTCCATTTCACTTAAATGGCGGAAATGGACATCGAACGGTTCAACTTCGATTTGTAGATGACCGTTAGCTGAATTATAAAGCGCCAGTCCGGTGTAAAAAGTGACAATATTTCCACTGGCTTTGGTTAATTGTTGTCTGGCGTTTTCTTCCGTTAACGGCTTGCCGGTTATTTCACCATCAAGAACACAAATTTGATCAGACCCAATTATCAAATGTGATGGAAACCGATGGGCAAGGGATTGCGCTTTTTCCTGTGCCAGGCGTAACACTAAATGCCGGGGTGTTTCGCCGGGTAAGGGGGTTTCATCAACCTCTGGGGCTGCGCATTCAAACGGGATGGCCAATTTTTCGAGCAAAGCGCGACGCCAGGGAGAGGTAGACGCAAGAATAAGTTGAGGCATATTTTTTCTCCCGCATATAGCGTAATGATGAGAGCCATTTTAAACTATGAACTTCGTCCTTCAAGCTGGCTGCGATGGCTTGTCGTGATCGATTTTAAGTCGATGACCCGCAATGTGTGCGAATTATTGGCAAAAGGCAACCACAGGCTGCCTTTTTCTTTGACTATATGACGTTACAAAGTTAATATGCGCGCCCTATGCAAAAGGTAAAATTACCCCTGACTCTTGATCCGGTTCGTACGGCTCAAAAACGCCTCGATTATGAAGGTATCTATACTTCTGATCTGGTTGAGCGCGTCGCCGATTCTGTAGTCAGTGTGGACAGTGATGTGGAATGCTCCATGTCGTTCGCTATCGATAACCAGCGCCTTGCCGTTATAACCGGTGATGCAAAGGTTTCGGTTACGCTCGAGTGTCAGCGTTGCGGGAAACCGTTCCCACTTCATGTTCACACAACATATTGTTTTAGTCCTGTCCGTTCTGACGAGCAGGCTGAAGCACTCCCGGAAGCGTATGAGCCGATTGAGGTTAACGAATTCGGTGAAATCGATCTGCTTGCAATGGTTGAAGATGAGATTATCCTCTCCTTGCCGGTAGTTCCGGTGCATGATTCTGAACACTGTGAAGTGTCCGAGGCGGACATGGTCTTTGGTGAATTGCCTGATGAAGCGCAAAAACCAAACCCATTTGCCGTATTAGCCAGCTTAAAGCGTAAGTAATTGAGGAGTAAGGTCCATGGCCGTACAACAGAATAAACCAACCCGTTCCAAACGTGGCATGCGTCGTTCTCATGACGCTCTGACCGCAGTCACCAGCCTGTCTGTAGACAAAACTTCTGGTGAACAACACCTGCGTCACCACATCACTGCCGACGGTTTCTACCGTGGCCGTAAGGTAATCGCTAAGTAATCACGCATGACTCAATGGGTTTCCCACTTCGGTGAGAAACACAGAGAGTACAAGCGTGATGAAGCTTAGTGAGGCTTTCCCCGGGTAACTGGGGAAATACCTAACCGGGCAGCGACGATACCTTGACACGTCTAACCCTGGCGTTAGATGTCATGGGGGGAGATTTTGGCCCTACCGTGACAGTGCCTGCAGCATTGCAGGCACTGAATTCTAATTCGCAACTCACTCTTCTTTTAGTCGGGGATCCCGATACAATCACGCCATTACTTGCCAAAGCTGACTTCGAACAACGTTCACGTCTGCAGATTATCCCTGCTCAGTCAGTTATTGCCAGTGATGCCCGGCCCTCGCAAGCTATTCGCGCCAGTCGTGGAAGCTCAATGCGTGTTGCCCTGGAGCTCGTGAAAGAAGGTCGAGCGCAAGCCTGTGTCAGCGCGGGTAATACGGGCGCACTAATGGGGCTTGCGAAACTCTTGCTCAAACCCCTTGAGGGTATTGAGCGTCCTGCGCTGGTCACGGTTTTACCGCATCAGCAAAAGGGCAAAACGGTGGTGCTGGATTTAGGCGCCAACGTGGATTGTGATAGCACGATGTTGGTGCAATTTGCCGTCATGGGTTCCGTGCTGGCAGAAGAGGTGGTTGGCATTGCCAGGCCTCGCGTTGCGTTACTCAATATCGGCGAAGAAGAAACTAAGGGTCTCGACAGTATTCGGGATGCTTCTGCTGTGCTAAAAACAATCCCTTCTATCAATTATATCGGCTATCTTGAAGCCAATGAGTTGCTGACTGGCAAAACTGATGTGTTGGTCTGTGACGGCTTTACAGGTAATGTCACATTAAAGACGATGGAAGGTGTTGTCAGAATGTTCCTTTCACTGCTGAAATCTCAGGGTGAGGGCAAAAAACGGTCGTGGTGGCTGCTGTTATTAAAACGTTGGTTACAAAAAAGCCTGACAAGGCGATTTAGTCACCTC
The DNA here is from genome assembly GCF_014596835.2 of Citrobacter sp. C6_1. Classification (NCBI taxonomy): domain Bacteria; kingdom Pseudomonadati; phylum Pseudomonadota; class Gammaproteobacteria; order Enterobacterales; family Enterobacteriaceae; genus Citrobacter; species Citrobacter sp. C6_1. The sequence continues at coordinate 1,759,378 of NZ_CP115031.1, forward strand.
AACCCCGACCAGTATAATGGCGCCTGTCTGTTAGGATTGCGCGGCACGGTGATTAAGAGTCATGGTGCTGCCAATCAGCGAGCATTTGAAGTCGCGATTGAACAGGCGGTGCAGGCGGTGCAGCGACAAGTTCCTCAGCGAATTGCCGCTCGCCTGGAATCTGTATACCCAGCTGGATTCGAACTGCTGGACGGTGGCGAAAGTATCAACTCACGAGTGCACAGGTAACAGTGCGACTGAGGGTGCTGTCAACGTACCAGTGATTTGCTCGTGGCGGTATATAACCAAAAAGTGACTGAGCGTACATGTATACGAAGATTATTGGTACTGGCAGCTATCTGCCTGAACAAGTGCGTACTAACGCCGATTTGGAAAAAATGGTCGAGACATCTGATGAGTGGATCGTCACTCGCACAGGTATCCGTGAACGCCATATTGCAGCGCCAAACGAAACAGTTGCGACGATGGGCTTTGCTGCCGCAAACCGTGCAATTGAGATGGCGGGCATCGACAAAGAACAAATTGGTCTGATTGTGGTTGCCACCACATCATCCACTCACGCATTTCCAAGCGCGGCATGCCAGATCCAAAGTATGCTGGGGATCAAAGGCTGCCCGGCGTTTGACGTCGCGGCCGCTTGTGCCGGTTTCACCTATGCCCTGAGCGTTGCCGACCAGTACGTTAAGTCTGGCGCAGTGAAACACGCTCTGGTGGTTGGCTCTGATGTTCTGGCGCGCACCTGTGATCCAACCGATCGCGGAACGATCATTATTTTCGGTGATGGCGCGGGTGCGGTTGTACTGAGCGCATCAGAAGAGCCAGGCATTCTCTCCACCCATTTGCACGCTGACGGTAGCTATGGCGAACTGCTGACGCTGCCTAATGCCGATCGCGTGAATCCGGAAAACCCGATTCACCTGACGATGGCGGGTAACGAAGTATTTAAAGTTGCGGTTACCGAACTTGCTCATATCGTTGATGAAACGCTGGAAGCAAATAATCTCGACCGTTCTGCGCTGGACTGGCTGGTGCCACATCAGGCAAACCTGCGCATTATCAGCGCAACAGCGAAAAAGCTGGGTATGTCGATGGATAATGTCGTCGTCACGCTGGACAGACACGGCAATACGTCCGCTGCCTCCGTACCGTGCGCGTTGGACGAAGCCGTCCGGGACGGGCGAATTAAAGCAGGGCAGTTGGTATTGCTTGAAGCCTTCGGAGGTGGATTCACCTGGGGCTCCGCGCTGGTTCGTTTCTAGTATAAGGATTTTAACATGACGCAATTTGCATTTGTGTTCCCCGGTCAGGGTTCTCAAACCGTTGGAATGTTGTCTGATATGGCAGCAAGCTACCCAATTGTTGAAGAAACTTTTGCTGAAGCCTCAGCGGCGCTGGGCTATGATCTGTGGGTTCTGACTCAGCAAGGTCCGGCAGAAGAACTGAATAAAACCTGGCAGACGCAGCCAGCGCTGTTGACGGCATCTGTCGCGCTGTATCGCGTATGGCAGCAGCAGGGTGGTAAAACACCTGCGCTGATGGCAGGTCACAGTCTGGGTGAATACTCTGCGCTGGTGTGTGCAGGTGTTATCAGTTTTGCTGATGCCGTGCGCCTTGTTGAACTGCGTGGCAAATTTATGCAGGAAGCGGTTCCGGAAGGCACTGGTGGCATGTCTGCTATCATTGGTCTGGATGATGCGGCTATCGCTAAAGCATGTGAAGAGTCTGCCGAAGGCCAGGTGGTTTCACCGGTAAACTTTAACTCACCGGGTCAGGTGGTTATTGCCGGGCACAAAGAAGCTGTAGAGCGTGCAGGTGCAGCCTGTAAAGCTGCTGGCGCTAAGCGTGCTCTGCCGTTACCGGTTAGCGTTCCATCTCACTGTGCGCTAATGAAGCCTGCAGCCGAGAAACTGGCTGTTGAACTGCAGAAAATTACCTTTAACACGCCGACTGTTTCCGTTGTGAACAACGTTGACGTGAAGTGCGAAACCACTGCCGATGCTATCCGCGATGCGCTGGTTCGTCAACTTTACAGCCCGGTTCAGTGGACTAAGACCGTTGAATTTATGGCATCTCAGGGCGTAGAGCACCTGTATGAAGTCGGTCCGGGTAAAGTCCTCACCGGTTTGACGAAACGTATTGTTGACACCCTGACTGCTTCGGCACTGAATGAGCCGGCGGCGATGTCTGCGGCGCTAGAGCAATAAAAGAGGAAAACCATGAGTTTTGAAGGAAAAATCGCGCTGGTTACCGGTGCAAGCCGTGGCATTGGCCGCGCAATTGCTGAGACTCTCGTTGCCCGTGGCGCGAAAGTTATCGGTACTGCAACCAGCGAAAGCGGCGCGCAGGCCATTAGCGATTACTTAGGTGCAAATGGCAAAGGTCTGATGTTGAATGTGACCGATCCTGCATCTATCGAATCAGTTCTGGGAAATATTCGTGCAGAATTTGGTGAAGTCGATATCCTGGTCAATAATGCCGGGATTACTCGTGATAACCTGTTAATGCGCATGAAAGATGACGAGTGGAACGATATCATCGAAACCAACCTGTCATCTGTTTTCCGTCTGTCAAAAGCGGTAATGCGAGCTATGATGAAAAAGCGTCATGGGCGTATTATCACTATCGGTTCTGTGGTTGGTACCATGGGAAATGCGGGTCAGGCTAACTACGCTGCGGCGAAAGCGGGTCTGATCGGCTTCAGTAAATCACTGGCGCGCGAAGTTGCGTCTCGTGGCATTACTGTAAACGTTGTTGCTCCGGGCTTTATTGAAACGGACATGACGCGTGCGCTGTCTGATGATCAGCGTGCGGGTATTCTGGCGCAGGTTCCTGCGGGTCGCCTTGGCGGCGCTCAGGAAATCGCCAGTGCGGTTGCATTTTTAGCTTCTGACGAAGCAAGTTACATCACAGGTGAGACTTTGCACGTCAACGGCGGGATGTACATGGTTTAACCACGATTGAAAAATATTTGCGTTATTAGGGTGAATGGCCTCAAAATAGCGCAAAATCGTGGTAAGACCTGCCGGGATTTAGTTGCAAATTTTTCAACATTTTATACACTACGAAAACCATCGCGAAAGCGAGTTTTGATAGGAAATTTAAGAGTATGAGCACTATCGAAGAACGCGTTAAGAAAATTATCGGCGAACAGCTGGGCGTTAAGCAGGAAGAAGTAACCAACAATGCTTCCTTCGTTGAAGACCTGGGCGCAGATTCTCTTGACACCGTTGAGCTGGTAATGGCTCTGGAAGAAGAGTTTGATACTGAGATTCCGGACGAAGAAGCTGAGAAAATCACTACCGTTCAGGCTGCCATTGATTACATCAACGGCCACCAGGCGTAAGTGAACATCTCCAGGCGGTCATTCGACCGCCTGAGTTTTATCTTTTTTCCCACTTGAATTATTTTTCCCTCCCTGGAGGACAACCGTGTCTAAGCGTCGTGTAGTTGTGACCGGACTGGGCATGTTGTCTCCTGTCGGCAATACCGTAGAGTCTACCTGGAAAGCTCTCCTTGCCGGTCAGAGTGGCATCAGCCTGATCGACCATTTCGATACTAGCGCCTATGCAACGAAATTTGCTGGCTTAGTAAAGGATTTTAACTGTGACGACATTATCTCGCGCAAAGAACAGCGTAAGATGGATGCCTTCATTCAATATGGAATTGTCGCTGGCGTTCAGGCCATGCAGGATTCTGGCCTCGAAATTACGGAAGAGAACGCTCACCGTGTTGGCGCCGCTATCGGCTCCGGTATTGGCGGTCTCGGTCTTATCGAAGAAAACCATACCTCTCTGGTAAATGGTGGACCGCGTAAGATCAGCCCGTTCTTCGTTCCGTCGACGATTGTTAACATGGTGGCGGGTCATCTGACCATCATGTACGGCCTGCAAGGGCCAAGCATCTCCATCGCCACGGCCTGTACTTCAGGCGTGCACAACATCGGTCATGCTGCGCGTATCATTGCATACGGCGATGCGGATGCGATGGTTGCGGGTGGAGCAGAAAAAGCCAGTACACCGCTGGGTGTGGGTGGTTTTGGCGCAGCACGTGCGCTGTCTACGCGTAATGATAACCCGCAAGCGGCAAGTCGTCCGTGGGATAAAGAGCGTGACGGTTTTGTGCTGGGCGACGGCGCAGGTATGGTGGTACTGGAAGAGTACGAGCATGCGAAAGCACGTGGCGCAAAAATCTATGCTGAAGTGGTTGGTTTTGGTATGAGCAGCGATGCTTACCATATGACATCACCTCCGGAAAATGGTGCAGGTGCTGCACTGGCGATGGTCAATGCGCTGCGTGATGCGGCGATTGAGCCTGGTCGTATTGGCTATGTCAATGCGCATGGTACGTCCACACCAGCAGGTGATAAAGCAGAAACCCAGGCCGTGAAATCGGTGTTTGGGGATGCTGCACGTAGTGTGATGGTCAGTTCAACCAAATCCATGACCGGTCACCTGTTGGGTGCAGCGGGTGCGGTAGAGTCTATTTTCTCTATTCTGGCGCTGCGCGATCAGGCTGTTCCGCCAACCATCAACCTGGACAACCCGGATGAAGGTTGTGACCTGGATTTCGTTCCGCACGAGGCGCGCCAGGTTAGCGGTATGGAATACGCACTGTGTAACTCCTTCGGCTTCGGTGGCACCAACGGTTCTGTGATCTTCAAAAAGATCTAAGCGCCAGCAGGTGACTTACCAGGCTCTAAGAGAAAAGGCCCGCTTGTCGGGTCTTTTTTTATTCAGTTTTCAGTCCTTGTCCTGGGTGACTCATCCTGCCAAACTAGCGAACCACGAATAAGGAGCCACTATGTTCTTAATTAATGGCCGTGAGCAGGATATGCTGGCTGCAAGCGATCGGGCGATGCAGTTTGGTGATGGCTGCTTTACCACTGCGCGTATTACCGACGGCGAAATTTGCTTTTTTGCAGCGCATCTCCAGCGTTTACAGGACGCATGCCAAACATTGTTTATCCCCTTCGATAAGTGGTCAGAACTGCAAGCTGAAATGGAAAAACTGGCTGCAGGGCATGCTCGTGGCGTACTGAAAGTGATTATCAGTCGTGGCAGTGGCGGTCGTGGTTACAGTGGGGCAAGCTGTCATGAGCCGACACGTATCCTCTCCGTCTCTGTTTACCCTGCACATTATGATAGCTGGCGAAAGCAAGGTATCGTGCTGACGTTAAGTCCTGTTCGCCTGGGGCGCAATCCGATGCTTGCCGGGCTTAAACATCTGAATCGACTTGAGCAGGTGTTGATTCGCTCTCATCTTGAGCAGACGGACGCCGATGAGGCGCTGGTTCTTGACAGCGAGGGATGGGTTACGGAATGCTGTGCGGCTAATTTGTTCTGGCGAAAAGACAGCGTGGTTTATACGCCGCGGCTGGATCAGGCCGGCGTGAATGGCATTATGCGACAATTCTGTATCCGGATGCTGGCACAATCGACGTTCAGTATTGTCGAAAAGTATGCCGGATTGGAAGAGGTTATGCGGGCCGATGAAATCGTCGTCTGTAATGCGTTAATGCCTGTTATTCCCGTGCGTGTTTGTGGTAACACGCTGCTGTCTTCACGTTTGTTATTCGATTTTTTAGCCCCACTTTGTGAGCACCCGAATTAGTCATGAAAAAACTGTTACTCGTTGTCCTGTTATTGCTGGTTGTGCTGGGCATTGCCGCGGGAGTGGGAATGTGGAAAGTTCGCCATCTGGCGGACAGTAAGTTATTGATCAAAGAAGAGACGATTTTTACGCTGAAAGCGGGGACGGGCCGTCTGGCGCTAGGGGAACAGTTGTATACGGACAAGGTTATCAATCGCCCGCGCGTGTTCCAGTGGCTGCTGCGTGTGGAACCCGACCTGTCGCATTTTAAAGCCGGAACCTACCGTTTTACGCCCGACATGACGGTGCGGGACATGCTACAACTGCTGGAAAGCGGTAAAGAGGCGCAGTTCCCGTTACGCCTGGTTGAAGGGATGCGCCTGAGCGATTACCTGAAACAGCTGCGCGATGCGCCGTATATCAAACATACGCTGAGTGATGATAACTATGAGACCGTCGCCCAGGCGCTGAAGCTGGAAAACCCGCAATGGGTGGAAGGCTGGTTCTGGCCAGATACCTGGATGTATACCGCGAATACCACCGACGTGGCGTTGCTAAAACGTGCGCATCAGAAAATGGTTAAAGCGGTGGACACCGTCTGGGAAGGGCGTGCTGACGGCTTGCCTTATCAGGATAAAAATCAGTTGGTCACCATGGCCTCTATCATTGAAAAAGAAACCGCGGTTGCCAGTGAGCGCGACCAGGTGGCTTCAGTCTTCATTAACCGCTTGCGTATTGGCATGCGTTTGCAAACCGATCCAACGGTGATTTACGGGATGGGGACACGGTATAATGGCAAATTATCGCGTGCGGATCTGGAAATGCCGACTGCCTATAACACTTATACCATCACAGGTTTGCCGCCGGGTCCGATTGCCATGCCTGGCGAGGCTTCGTTACAGGCCGCAGCGCATCCGGCCAAAACGCCGTATCTCTATTTCGTCGCTGACGGTAAAGGCGGCCACACGTTTAACACTAATCTTGTCAGCCACAACCGCTCCGTGCAGGATTATCTGAAAGTGCTTAAGGAAAAAAATGGGCAGTAACTATATCGTCATCGAGGGCCTGGAAGGCGCCGGAAAAACTACTGCGCGTAATGTGGTGGTTGAGACACTTGAGCAACTCGGGATTCGCGACATGGTATTTACCCGCGAACCCGGTGGGACGCAGCTTGCGGAGAAATTAAGAAGTCTGGTGCTGGACATTAAATCGGTCGGCGACGAGGTGATTACCGACAAAGCCGAAGTCCTGATGTTTTATGCCGCGCGCGTCCAACTGGTTGATACGGTGATTAAGCCGGCGCTGGCAAAAGGCCGCTGGGTTATTGGCGATCGTCACGATCTGTCGACCCAGGCCTATCAGGGCGGCGGCCGTGGCATCGATCAACACATGCTGGCAACCCTGCGCGATGCGGTGCTCGGCGATTTTCGCCCGGACCTGACGCTCTATCTGGATGTAACTCCAGAAGTCGGCTTAAAACGTGCCCGTGCCCGTGGCGAGCTGGATCGTATCGAGCAGGAATCTTTTGATTTCTTTAATCGCACCCGCGCACGCTATCTCGAACTCGCCGCTAAAGACGCCAGCATTCGTACTATTGATGCTACGCAGCCGCTGGAGGCTGTAATGGCTGATATCCGTAATACCATCACCGAGTGGGTGAAGGAGCAGGGCGCATGAAATGGTATCCATGGTTACGACCGGATTTTGAAAAACTGGTAGCCAGCTACCAGGCGGGTCGTGGTCACCATGCGTTACTGATTCAGGCGTTACCCGGCATGGGTGACGACGCGTTGATTTACGCGCTCAGCCGCTATTTAATGTGCCAGCAGCCGGAAGGGCATAAAAGCTGCGGGCACTGCCGTGGCTGTCAGTTGATGCAGGCAGGTACACACCCGGACTACTATTCGTTGCTGCCGGAAAAAGGCAAAAGCACGCTGGGTATTGATGCGGTACGTGAAGTCAGCGAGAAGCTGTATGAGCATTCACGCCTTGGCGGTGCGAAAGTGGTGTGGATCCCGGATGCCGCTCAGTTAACCGATGCCGCCGCCAATGCCTTGCTGAAAACGCTGGAAGAACCGCCCGCGCAGACCTGGTTTTTCCTCGCCAGCACAGAGCCGGCAAGATTGTTAGCGACGCTACGTAGCCGCTGTCGGTTACATCATCTTGCTCCTCCGGCAGAATCGTATGCCATATCCTGGCTTGCCCGCGAAGTGACGGCATCTCAGGAGGCGCTACTGAGCGCATTGCGGCTGAGTGCCGGATCGCCCGGTGCGGCATTAACGTTGCTACAAGCCGAAAGCTGGGCGCACCGGACCGACTTCTGTGCGGCACTGGCGAACACATTGCAGTCCGACGACTGGTATATCCTGTTGGCGGCACTCAATCATGAGCAAGCTGCGACCCGTTTACACTGGCTGGCAACGTTGTTTACAGATGCCCTCAAACGCCCGTATGGTGTGGCACATTTAACTAATCCTGATGCTCTGGCGTTGATATCGTCAATCGCTGAGCGGTTATCCGTCGCGCAGATACAGGCGATACTTGGTGATGTTTGTCACTGTCGTCAGCAATTGCTTAACGTGACGGGCGTAAACCGTGAACTGGTATTAACCGATCTTATTCTCCGTACTGAGCATTATCTGCAACCGGGCACCACGCTGCCTGTTCCCCATCTTTGAGAGAGACATTATGTTTTTAGTCGACTCGCACTGCCATCTTGATGGCCTGGATTATCAATCTCTGCATAAGGACGTGGATGACGTGCTGGCGAAAGCGGCCGCACGCGATGTGAAGTTCTGTCTTGCCGTTGCCACCACGCTACCGGGATACCGCAGTATGCGTGAACTGGTTGGTGAACGTGACAATGTGGTTTTCTCCTGCGGGGTGCATCCGTTAAATCAGGACGAAACCTATGACGTTGAAGACCTGCGCCGTTATGCCGCTGAAGAAGGCGTTGTCGCGATGGGGGAGACCGGACTGGACTATTTCTATACGCCAGAAACCAAGGTGCGCCAGCAGGAATCATTCATCCACCACATTCAGATTGGCCGTGAGTTACACAAGCCTGTTATCGTACATACCCGCGATGCGCGTACTGATACGCTGTCGATTCTGCGCGAAGAAAAAGTGACGGATTGTGGCGGCGTACTACACTGTTTTACAGAGGACAGGGAAACTGCGGGTAAATTGCTGGATCTCGGATTTTATATCTCGTTTTCTGGCATCGTCACGTTCCGTAATGCTGAACAGCTTCGTGATGCTGCGCGTTATGTTCCGCTGGATCGTTTGTTAGTTGAGACTGATTCCCCATACCTTGCGCCCGTACCGCATCGTGGAAAAGAGAATCAGCCAGCCATGGTTCGTGATGTCGCAGAGTACATGGCCGTATTGAAAGGTGTTGCCGTTGAAGAACTGGCGCAAATCACCACAGATAACTTTGCCCGCCTGTTTCACATCGACGCCTCTCGCCTGCAATCAGTCCGCTAACTGAGTTTTTTTAAAGCTCGTAATTAATAAATAAAGCGAGTAAAGTTCACCGCCATTAAATGGGCGGTGAATAACCAGTTGGAAACATTCAGATACTCAATTTATCGGAATGTGCGAGTTTTTCGGCCATCCAAAGCTGAATTGTGATAGCCGTCAAACAAAAACGAACTGAATTATTTTACTCTGTGTAATAAATAAAGGGTACTTAGATACCCTGTCCACGGCGAGGTTCTCCCCCCTCGCCAATGCGTGAGAACGTAGAAAAGCACAAATACTCAGGAGCACTCCTAATTATGTTTAAGAATGCATTTGCTAACCTGCAAAAGGTCGGTAAATCGCTGATGCTGCCGGTATCCGTACTCCCGATCGCAGGTATCCTGCTGGGTGTCGGTTCCGCTAACTTCAGCTGGCTGCCAGCCGTTGTATCGCACGTAATGGCAGAAGCAGGCGGTTCTGTTTTTGCGAACATGCCGCTGATTTTCGCTATCGGTGTTGCGTTAGGCTTCACCAACAACGACGGCGTATCCGCTCTGGCATCCGTTGTTGCTTACGGCATCATGGTCAAGACCATGGCTGTTGTTGCGCCGCTGGTTCTGCATTTACCTGCTGAAGAGATCGCCGCTAAACACCTTGCTGATACGGGTGTTCTCGGGGGAATTATCTCCGGTGCGATCGCAGCGTATATGTTCAACCGCTTCTACCGTATCAAATTGCCTGAGTATCTGGGCTTCTTTGCCGGTAAGCGCTTCGTTCCTATTATTTCTGGTCTGGCTGCCATCTTCACGGGTGTGGTCCTGTCCTTCATTTGGCCGCCGATCGGTACTGCTATTCAGACGTTCTCCCAGTGGGCTGCATACCAGAACCCGGTCGTGGCGTTCGGTATCTACGGCTTCATTGAACGCTGCCTTGTGCCGTTTGGTCTGCACCATATCTGGAACGTTCCATTCCAGATGCAGATCGGTGAATACACCAACGCTGCAGGCCAGGTTTTCCACGGCGACATCCCTCGCTATATGGCAGGTGACCCGACTGCGGGCAAACTGTCCGGTGGCTTCCTGTTCAAAATGTACGGTCTGCCGGCTGCCGCTATCGCTATCTGGCATTCTGCAAAACCAGAAAACCGTGCGAAAGTGGGCGGTATCATGATCTCCGCGGCGTTGACCTCGTTCCTGACCGGTATCACCGAGCCGATCGAGTTCTCCTTCATGTTCGTGGCACCGATTCTGTACATCATCCACGCGATTCTGGCTGGCCTGGCATTCCCAATCTGTATTCTACTGGGTATGCGCGACGGTACATCATTCTCCCACGGTCTGATCGACTTTATCGTTCTGTCCGGTAACAGCAGCAAACTGTGGCTGTTCCCGATTGTCGGTATCGGTTATGCGATCGTGTACTACACCATTTTCCGTGTGTTGATCAAAGCGCTGGACCTGAAAACGCCGGGTCGTGAAGATGCGACTGAAGACAACAAAGCGGGCGCGACTGGCGAAATGGCACCGGCCCTGGTTGCCGCGTTCGGCGGTAAAGAAAACATCACTAACCTCGATGCGTGCATCACACGTCTGCGCGTCAGCGTTGCTGACGTTGCCAAAGTGGATCAGGCTGGCCTGAAGAAACTGGGTGCGGCGGGCGTTGTGGTCGCGGGTTCTGGTGTTCAGGCTATTTTCGGTACCAAGTCCGATAACCTGAAAACTGAAATGGATGAGTACATCCGTAACAGCTAAGCAGTAAGACGTTGGGGAGAACTAAGGCAGCCTGCGGGCTGCCTTTTTTATTGCATTAATTGGCCTGAACGCGTATCGGCGCCGTCGCCGCGAACAGCCACGGGCGCGCGTCGCTGCCCACGCGTGGCGATAGCGTTTCTCTGACCTGTTGATGGTAATCATCAATCCACTGCTTTTCAGCCTCACTCAGCAGATGCCGCTCAACCAGATTCAAATCAATCGGCACCAGCGTCAGCGTTGAGAAACGACAGAAGCCAGGGCGACTGTTGATAATCTCCACCTGATTCTCAATGCGGATGCCATATTGTCCAGCCAGATAATAGCCCGGTTCGATGGTGATAATGTTACCTGCCACCAGCGGCCAGGGATTTACTTTTTTTGCAATACGATGAGGCTGCTCATGGATCAGTAGCTGGTGGCCAACGCCGTGTCCTGTGCCGTGGTCAAAATCCAGACCCAACTCCCAAAGCGCCCGACGGCTAAACGCATCCAGTTGATGACCCTGCGTGCCGCTGGGGAATTGCAATGAGATCAGTGATAAAAACCCTTTCAGCACGGCGGTGTAATGCAGTCGCCGCTGCGGTTCCTGTGGACCAAAGGCGAGTGTTCTTGTTGTATCCGTAGTGCCATTTTGATACTGGCCGCCGGAATCATTCAGGTACATTGCCTGTGTGGTGATGGGCGTGTTTGTTTTCTCGCTGGAATGGTAATGACACATCGCCGCATTGCTGGCAGAGGCGGAAATCGTGCTGAAACTTTGCTCGATAAATCCTGGCTGCTGCTGGCGAAACGCCAGCTGTTTGGCTTGTGCTTCCAGTTCAGTGACAGGATTACCTGCTGCCTCGCGCAGAGGGACCTCATGCGCCAGCCAGGCCAGAAAGTTTACCCATGCGGCGCCATCCTGTTCATGGCATTCCCGATACCCTGCCAGTTCAACATCATTTTTATGCGCTTTCATTAAGGTAATGGGGTCAGGGGCCCATAAGACGTCACCGCCGTGTCCTTCAATAGCAAAGCGCAGCGCGACCGGGGCGTAGTCTTTATCAACGAGGAAGCGTTTTCCTTCCGCCAACTGCTGGCAGCGCGCAAGGAAACTCTCTTGCGGGGCCAGCGTGACCGTCTCCAGCAATGATGCGGGCAGTTGCTGCGTCTTATTATTATCAACAAACCACTCCAGTTCGCCGCTGCGATGGAGCAGGGCAAACGAAAAAGGAACCGGAACCATCGCAAGATCGGCTCCACGGACATTGAGTAGCCAGGCGATGTTATCCGGTAGCGTAATCGCCAGCACGTCGGCCTGATACTGAGTCAGTTGCTCTACTATTCGTTCGCGCTTATGTGTGCTGCTTTCGCCGCTTATCTCAACGGGCATTTCACGAATAACACCACTGGGGGCGGCTGGACGGTCGAGCCAGATCTGGTCGAAGGGATCGCGTTCCATCGGAACCAGTTTGCAGTGGGTGGCCGACAGTGCTTCAAATTGGCTGTTGACCATCAGCAGAGGTTCAAAGCCGATACGCGCACCAGAGGTGACGTAAGCCTGCAAGTAGTCGGCCAGAGGTTCATCGTGTAAATGATGGATTTCAAAATCATCGAGAGAGACTTCGTTACGCACCTGGACCTGATAGCGCCCATCGACAAACATCAGCGCGCGATCGCGAAGTACCAATGCAAGACCCGCGGAACCGCTAAAACCGGTGAGCCAGGCTAGTTTATTGTCGTGCGGTGTGCAATCTTCGCTCTGATGAGCATCGGCGCGGGGAACAATCATGCCATCCAGTCCCTGCGCTAACAGCAGACTGCGCAGGGCGGAAAGGGGAGTTGAATTGTGCATAGTTACCTTCAGGCCTTAACGGAACGGCGGTTCGTTGAATGTACGTAATTTGCGGGAGTGCAGCCGGTCGCCTTCGGCACGCAGCCGGTCGATAGCCCGGATGCCAATTTGCAGGTGCTCAGAAATGGCCCCTTCATAAAAACGGTTGGCCTGACCAGGCAGTTTGATCTCACCGTGGAGCGGTTTATCGGAAACACACAGCAGCGTGCCATAAGGGACGCGGAAACGATAGCCCTGGGCTGCAATGGTGGCACTCTCCATATCAATAGCGACGGCACGACTGAGGTTAAAACGCAGTGCAGAAGCGGAATAGCGTAATTCCCAGTTACGGTCGTCGGTGGTGACGACGGTGCCGGTACGCAGCCGCTGTTTAACCTCTTCACCCGGCATGCCGCTGACTTCTTTGGTCGCGTCATACAGGGCGCGTTGTACTTCCGCAATGCTCGGAATCGGAATATCCGGCGGCAGTACGGCATCCAGTACATGGTCGTCACGCAGATAAGCGTGGGCCAGAACATAGTCGCCAATCGCCTGGCTTTCTCGCAGGCCGCCGCAGTGACCAATCATCAACCAGACGTCAGGACGCAGCACGGCCAGATGGTCGCAAATGGTTTTGGCGTTAGAGGGGCCGACGCCGATATTAACCAGCGTGATCCCCTGACCGTCGGCGGTGATTAAATGCCAGGCGGGCATCTGGTGTTTTTTCCACGCCAGATCGGAGATGGCCTCTTCCGGTGCTTCGGTTTCCGCGGTGATCCAGATCCCGCCCGCGCATGACAGCGCGATATAGGGGCTGTCCGGGTCAAGGATTTGGCTGCAGCCCCAGCGCACGAACTCATCGACGTAGCGGGTGTAGTTAGTGAACAGCACAAACGGCTGGAAGTGTTCAACCGGCGTTCCCGTGTAGTGACGCAGTCGCGCCAGCGAGAAATCGACTCGTCGCGCGTCGAAGTGCGACAACGGGGAGAACTCCGCCGGATGATAGGTACCGTCGGCTGTTTCATCACCAATCTGTGAAAGCTCGGTGGTTGGGAAATGGCGCGTCAATCCGGCACTCATCGAGCGGTCAAGCGTGAGTTCAGAACCATCAATTACATACGGATAGGGAATTTCATGTTGCGACGGCTCGACGGAAATATGCGCATCATAATCCTGATACAGCAGCGTCAGTTGTTCTTCAAGATAAGGGCGAAAAAGCGACGGGCGGGTGATGGTCGTGGTATAGCAGCCTGCATGGGTAAAACGGCCATATGCGCGCGTTTTCGGTGGGTTTGTGGCACTGCCATCCCAGGTGACACAAAGCGATGGGTAAACAAAAAGACCGTTTTGGCGGGCGATGTCGTCAGGGAGCGTCCCTGTTTCAATATACTTACCAATGGCGCTACGCAGAGCCTTCACCGACTGTTCGTACAGCGCGTCCAGTTTATCCAGTGCCTGAGCAGGTGTCAGGCTGGAGCCCTTATTGTTCATGTCTGTCTCCTTGTTCCACAGATGTACTGCTCTCCCGATAGTATGTCACAGGAATGTGAAACAAAAGTCAGACGTTGAGGAAGATTATGCGAAGACCCGATGGCCTTCGCACAAAGGTTTACGCGTGTTGCTTATCTCTCATCAGCATTGCGGTGACGGCCGAAATAAGGCATCCGGCCATCAGGTAAATGGCCACGCTGTGCCAGTCGCCACCGGAGAAAGTCACTAATGCAGCGGCAATAAAAGGCGTAAAACCACCGCCGACAACGCTGGCAACCTGATAACCCACGCCCGCGCCACTGTAGCGATAGCTTGCGCCAAACAGGCCGGTAAACATAGGCTGCTGTACGCAGACCACCATATCGTGCGCAATGTTGGCCAGCATAATCGCGAAGAACACTATCCAGAAGAGGGACTGCGCTTCCAGGGCCATGAAGAACGGGAAGGCGCTCAGCGTACCGACCAGGGCACCGATAATGTAGACCCGGCGGCGGCCAAATCGGTCGGCAAGCCAGGCGAAGCAGGGGATGGTCAGGCAACTCAATCCACCGACTAGCAGCCCGATATTGAGAAAAAGTTCGCGCGGTAGCCCCAGATTTTGCGTGGAATAATTCAGGGCAAACGCGGTGACGATGTACATGGTCAACAGTTCACACAGGCGCAGGGCGATAATTTTCAAAAATGCCCCTGGGTGCCGGGCCAGCGCTTCGACAACCGGCAGGCGTTTTTTGGTTTGCGTCTGCTGTTGTTTTTGCTGTTCAAACTCTGCCGACTCTTCCATTCGGTTACGCATCCATAATGCGCCCAGAACCAGCACAATGCTGAACAGGAACGGGATGCGCCAGCCCCAACGCAGAAACTGCTCATCGGTCGTTTGCGAACTGATTAGCGAAACCAGTCCTGTCGAGAGCAGCAGGCCGACGCCATAACCCACCTGAACGCCGCTGCTGTAGAATGCTTTTTTGTTTTTTGGTGCGCTTTCGACGGAGAGTAGCGCCGCGCCGCCCCATTCACCGCCAACGGCGAATCCCTGAATGGCGCGCAGCGTAACCAGAAGAACCGGGGCCCACCAGCCGATGGTGTCAAAAGAGGGAATAATACCAATCAACGCTGTGGCAATGCCCATCATCCAGACGGTGAGCATCAGCATTCGTTTGCGACCCAGGCGATCGCCGAAGTGACCGAAGATCACCCCGCCTAACGGACGGAACAAAAATCCGACGCCAAAGGTGGCAAATGCGGCAAGTGTACCCATCGCCGGGCTGACCTGCGGGAAGAACTCGCGATTAAAAACCAGCGCGGCGGTGATGCCATAAAGCAGAAAATCATACCAGTCGACCACGGCACCCGCGAAGCTGCCGAGTGCGGCACGTCGGGCACGGTTAAGCGATGAGGTGTCCTGCTGGGGACCCGTGGAGGTGAGGGTGGAATCCATAGTTATCCTGTCTGTACTGTTTTTTAATTATTAGTCTTGGAGTTAGGTTACGCACATTGCAGTCGAGATATAAACGACTGTAATGAGACTACCGCGACAGACGAGAAGATAAAACGATTTTATCCCTTACAAGAGGGCAAGATGAAAAATAAGACGATTGAAGAAATTAATAAGCAAAAAGCCCGCTTAAGTTTCCTTAAACGGGCCTCTTAAATTTGGATCCTCTGACTGGGATCGCCTTAGTCATTAACTGACTGGGAGCTAGATCAGAAATCTTGTTTTGTCAAGACCATCAGAATGACCACCATTTGTTTGTGGGGATGCAGGGTGTTGTGAAGTAGCGGATGAATTACATTGATTTATGTTAGCAGTTCCGCGAACACTAAAACGCCTACTTCCGGGATTAATCAAATCCCGGACGCTAAAATAGCCCTGGTATTGCAAAATACTGTCGGTGCGGCTGTTTCATCCATCACCACGTATTGAGAATCATGTCAGGACAAATACTGACGAATATCGGAAGGTGCATAGTTTTGTTCCCACAAAGCTTTCATCATTAACATATAGGGCTCAATATAAGTGAAAAAAACCTGATAGCTTTCGCAAAAATAATTGAGCTCCGGGATGCCGCGTTCAGAAAGCACAACGCGATCTTTTGGGCAACCGCCATGGCAGGCAAATTTCACTTTGCAACTCATACACTCTGCTACCAGTAGCGGCTTGTTCTGCTCAATTATTTGATTTTCAGTGCTTTTTAGTATCGTAGTTATAACAGGTTGATGGTTGTTACTCAGCAAAGTTTTTGGATTAACCAGGCAATCGCACTCGTACAAATCATCGTTTATTTTCGATGCGAACACGCTATCACCAAAGAGCGCAAAAGCACAGGTCGGTGCAGGCAACCCACACCACGCAGCGAAAGCGTGCTCAAAAATGGGGATTTTAATTGTTCCGATATCCAGACGTACCCAGCTGTAAAAAAGCGTTTTTAAAAAAGTCCCTAATGCCGCGGGCGTAAGGCTTCGTGCATCCACACCACCTTGCGTAAGAGGTTCAAGTAAGGGGATAAACTGCATGTGGCGACTGCCAAGATTCTTCAGATAATGATAGAGTCGCAACGGGTTCTGGCTATTCATGGCGTTAATGACAGTCCGCGTACTAAATTCAAGATCGTGTTTTTGCAGCAACCTCACGGCCTCTTCAATCAGATGATATAGAGGTTTACCAGAAATCGTTTTGCAGACACTGTCTTGCAACGAAATATCGTCATCCACTGCAATACTAATCAGAAACTGATTTTTCTTGAATAGCTCACACCAGCTATCATCCAGCAGAATGCCGTCGATTAGCAATGTGTTGATAATGTTTTTACCTTGTGCAAATTGCTGTTGCAGCTCGATAACTCGTTTAAAAAAGTTAAATCTGTCAAGCGTTGGTTCATTTCCCTGCCAGGTAAAAATCACATCGCCAGTTTCCTGGGTATCAATTTGCTGGCGAATAAATAGTTGAAGCGTCACATCATCTATATCCATACCGTTCGGGCAGGGTTGCGCCTTGAAGCATTACGTACAACGTGAATTGCAGGATGCACTGGTGGGGGGTGTCATCACATGGCAATTTTTCATTATCGTTTTCATCACTTTATTTTTATTTGTTTTGTAATATGCAAGGAAGTGATGCAATCCATAAAATGGATTGCATCATCAATATTTATCTTTTATTGCTTAATAACTTCGACTCGCATTTCATTAACTTGTGCAGGAACGATTTTGTGCCCTGATTTCAGATAGTCAATCACGACATCGGACATATTATGCCCGGCACGAACTTGCACATTTTTACCTTCTTTAAAGGCCAGAAAACCATCCCCTCCCAGTGCAAGGAATGTTGTCGTTGCTACATGATAAGTCTCCGTGTCCACAATCGCTTTGCCATTGATAGTGAGAGATGCTATTCGCTGGCCGACTGGTTTTTGCGGGATATAATGCATTTCAGCACCCTTTGACATTTGTAGTATGCCATTCGTGAGTGATGCTCCATGTTCCATCAGATTACGTAAATCCTTGCCACTGAGATCCATCTCTGTAAGCTCATTCTTGAAGGGGAATGTACTGGTAATGTCGCCAAAGGTAATCGAGCCAGCATTTATATCCGCGCGTAAACTGCCGGAATTAATCAGTGCGATCTGTGCTTTCGGTGCAGCAACCAGCATTGCATCCGTAAACAAGTTACCAAGTTGTGAGGATTCACCATAGGCACGGGTTAACATGATAGGTGACTCACCTACTGGTTGGCGCACGATATCTGTAAGTTTTTTATTCCAGCCATCGATAACTTTCTGGGTTGTTGGATCAGGTACCCATTCATCAGCATAAATTGTTTTCAGTTCGAAGCTTTTTACTTCATGAGTATTGGTTGCTGGGTTAACATCGAGTACCAGTTTACCAATGTCAATACCGCCACTGTCAGTAGAAAGAATTAACGTGTTCCCAACTTTGATCGGTTCTGGTGTCCCTACGTGAGCGTGTCCGGTGATGAGGATATCAAGCCCTTTCACTTGGCTTGCTGTCTGAATATCCTTATCCAGCGCACGTCTGACATCTGTATTACCAATACTGGACTGGCGTGCCGGGACACCTTCGTGAACGAGAGCAACGGTGATATCAACTTTATCACGTAACTCATCCAGGTAGTGCTGCAGATATTTTACCTCATCACGCGCTTCTATCCCCTGGTTTTTAAGGGCTGCGGCTGATTTATCAAAACGATTGTTATTATTGTTATCGAGGCCCTGTATTGAGAGTTCTGAAATCGTGTCATTAAATGCAAACACACCGTGCAGCCCAATAACACCAATTTTGACACCATCTTTTTCCAGTATAGTATAGGGCTTGTTCCAGAAAGGTATCTCGCTGTCTTTATGGAACACATTCCCTAACAGAACAGGGAAGTTCGCCTTACTTAACTGGCGCAAGAGGTTATCCCAGCCATGGTCAAACTCATGATTACCGATGGATACCGCATCAAAGGGCATAGTCCTCATAATATAAATTATTGCCTCCCCCTTGGTTAAACTGCTGATATATGGTCCGGTAAAATAGTCTCCAGCATCAAAATAAAAAGTGGATTTATTTTTTGCTTTTTCCTGTTTAACCATGGTAGTGATATTTGCCCAGCCGCCGATATCTCGTTTACCATCTGCGATATACGGGAGTTTGTAACTATCAACATGAGCATGGAGATCATTGGTGTAAATAATAGTGACATCTTTGGCATTCGCCCAGAGCGAGAGTGTCGATAGAATACCCGCAGCAATTATTTTCATCTTCATAATTAGTTCCTTTTAGGTATATAAAGTATGACATTTAGATAAAAGGTTCATGCATGCCCATGAACCTTTTACCATTTGCAGTCGAATCAACTATCTCTTAAAAAATCGATGACCAACCACTTTATTTGTCTTAATTAAAACGTGTAACCCACGGACAAATAATATGCCCATCCTGTTGAATCTATAGAGACTGCTCCTCCATTGGTATTAAATGCTTTACTACCTTCTTCAAATTGTCCACCATGATAGAAATAACGGAAGCTCGCACTGTAACTCCAGTGAGGATAAACTAATGCCAATACATTAGTGGTTACTATCGAGCTATTGGTTCGAGAGTAAAATTGTTGCTTGCCACCTGATTTTTCTTTTAAATCCGAACCGAAATCAAAATTAGTAAAACCTACATAATTTAACTTTCCGCCCCAAAACTGAGTAATTGGAATAACATATTTTAATTTAAAACGATATCCATCCCACTCGTTTTCATTGGCAGCGTTATAATTATTTCCCTGATATTTCGCATAGATATCTGCAGATAAAGACATCGGCAATCCAGTGTCAATATCAGTACCTAATCCCATGTACCAGGTACTCTGACGTTGTCCTTCATTACTACCTGCATCATAGATATAGTTGTGGGCAAAATACCATTCTTTAAATGGACCAAAACTTAAGTCGAGTCCTGTTAATTTATCGATGCTAAAACGAGGTTCTATTTCCATAAAAAATGGAGAACCATTATCCCAAATACCTTTGTCGTTAACATTTCCTAAACCGAAAAACTTAGGTAAATCTGCATAACCATAGAAATCGAACCAATCCTTATGCGCCCATGCTCGATATTCTGGATATAAATCAGCTCGTTTTTGTGGCCCAAAGCGTGTAGAGTTGCTTCCCACCAGGTTAATACTTTGATGCCACCAGTCTGACAGATATTCATCATTTCCTGTCTCTGCAAGTGTTACCATTGGTAATGATAAAAGTGTTCCCAATAAAAATACTTCATTCTTCTTTAACATAAACAGAATCCTTCTGTTGAGGTTTTTTTAAAATGCCATCTTTAAAGAGAAAATGTAAATAATTCCCAGTGTAAAAATAGCATTATATGTTTTATATATTTAAAATGCAGTTGGGCAAAAATATATCTGTCGCTAATTAATTGAGATTATTTAGCCGAGCTTATATCAACCACCCTCATTTCCAGATCCGGTTTTAATGGGCTACTGGACTTAATGTAATCAATGATTGACTCTGAAGAACTGGTGCTGTTAATAGTTTTGACATTCGTGCCGTTTAAGAAAGCTTCAAACCCATCACCACCGGTCGCACAAAAAGAATGTGTAACAACCCGATATGTTTTGGCAGGCTCTACAGGTTGGTTATTAATGGTGAATTTAACAACCCGCTCACCCAACGGTTTTTTACTGTCATATACAACATGGACACTTTTTGACACCTGCAAAACCCCGTTGGTAAGGTTAGTGGCGTGGGTCATTAAATTAATAAGATCCTTTCCGGTAAGATCCATTTCGACAAGATCGTTATTAAACGGGAAGGTCGTAATTACATCACCATATTTCAATTTTCCCTGTGGAAAATCGGCACGCAACCCACCGCTGTTTTGTAATCCCAGGACGGCATCTGGTGCTTTGGCCATCATGGCGTCGAGAACTAAATTACCCATCGGTGAGGATTCACCGTAAGCACGGGTGAACGGTGCCGTTGTCGATCCAATAACCTGGTCGGTGATGCTTTTCAGTTTAGTATTCCACACATCAATCCTGGCCTGGACCTTTGGATCGGGCTTATATTCATCAGCAAATACAGTGATTAACTTGCCGTTATAGCCATCAATTTTTTTAGTCCTGGGGTTAAAGTCCAGGACTAACTTACCAATATCGGTACCATACGCATCTGTTGAAACAACAAGTGTGTCATTGACTTTAATCGGCTCTGGTGTACCCACATGCGCATGTCCGGTGATAAGTACATCAATACCTTTAAATTTCTTTGCGGTATCGATATCGGCCTGCAGCATTCTGGCAACATCTTTATTTCCATAGCTTGACTGACGCGCTGGTGTCCCTTCGTGGATGAGTAGCACGATGATGTCGACTTTACCCTTTAATGCATCAAGCCCTTTTTGAATGTAAGGCACTTCATCACGAGCCTCTGAGCCAGCGTAAGCCTTAGCTGCAATAGTGTCATAAAACGCAAATTTTCCATGTACTCCGATTACGCCAATTTTTATGCCGTCTTTTTCGACAATTGTCCAGGGTTTATTCCAGACAGGTTTATCACTATCAGTATAAAAAACGTTGCCCAGTAAAACTGGGAAGTTCGCTTTTGATAGCTGCTTAACCATATTTTCGACGCCATGGTCAAATTCATGGTTCCCTACCGACACAGCATCAAAAGGCATGGTATTCATAATATCAATAATTGCTTCGCCTTTGGTTAAGGTGCTTATATATGGACCAGTAAAATAATCACCCGCATCAAAGAAAAATACATCTTTGCTTTTTTTCTTGGCATCATTAACGATGGTTGCAATGTTAGCAAAACCACCTACGGCTCGGTTTTTATCAACGGCGGGGATTTTTCCCGGGGAAACATGGGCATGTAAATCGTTGGTGTAATAAATAGTCACATCCTTTGCACTAATTGGTGCAGCTAACGTTGCGGATAAGCACAATGTAATCAGACTAAGTTTTGTTATTATTTGCATAACTAGTTTCCATTTGGTTATATAAAATTTAGTGGTGCTTTCAAAAGGATTCATGTGAACACATGAATCCTTTTTCATCTGCGGTTGAATCAATAATGCTCAAATAACTAATGTTCTAGCGCTTTATTTGATCTTTGCTTGTTAATTTACAGGCATCGATGCCGTTGTGATTAAGCCAGATAATTCTGTTTCACTAAATAATCTAAAAGGAGATTATTTTTTCACATCAGCAACGCGCATACCTTTGATCTGTTCATCCGTGATGGTGTTGCCTGCTTTGAAATAATCAATCACCGCGTTAGAAACATAGTAACCGCCTGTTGTATTACGCGATTTACCCTCAGTAAATGTGGTAAAACCATCGCCACCATCAGCAAGGAAGCTCTGGGTGGCAATATGGTAAACCGTCGCATCCTCAATTGGTTTGCCATTAAGAGTCAGTTCGGCGACCCGTTGGCCGATTGGTTTACTACTGTCGTACTTCATTTCCAGGCCTTTAGATACCTGCAAAACGCCATTAGTTAAACTTGCGCCATGTTCCATCAAGCTACGCAATTGTTTACCGGTGAGATCCATCGTTGCCAGCTCGTTGGGGAACGGGTACACACTGATGACTCCACCCATAGTAATCGCGCCCGCCGGTAACTCAGTGCGGATGCCACCTGAATTAGTTAAAGCCAGTTGTGTATTTTTACCTGCTGCCGCCAGCAACGCATCCGCAGCCAGATTCCCTAGCGGAGCCGATTCGCCATAGGCGCGTGTCAATTCAACCGGCGACTGTCCCACTGTTTGTTGCACCACTTCATCAAGTTTCTTATTCCAGTTGTCGATCACCGATTTCGTTTGTGGATCGGGTTTCCATTCATCTGCGTAAATGGTTTTAAGCTCGAAATTTTTCACCGTGAAGTTATGCGGCTTATTTTGGTAATCCAGCACAAGTTTACCCACATCAATACCGCCGCTATCGGTCGAGAGGATAAGTGTATTACCTACTTTAATCGGTTCCGGCGTACCGACATGTGCGTGTCCGGTAATCAGAATGTCCAGTCCTTTAACTTGGCTTGCGGTCTTGATGTCTTTATCCAGAGCACGACGTACATCGGTGCCCCCTATACTGGACTGACGGGCTGGTGTTCCCTCATGGACAAGCAGCACGGTCAAATCGACTTTACCTTTCAGTTCGTCGAGATAGCGCTGCAACCACTTAATTTCATCCCTGGCTTCAATACCTACGCGCGTCGCCGCAGAAACGGTATCATTGAAGGCAAACACGCCGTGCAAACCAATGACGCCAATTTTCACGCCATCTTTTTCGATGATGGTATAAGGCTTATCCCAGAATGCTTTGTCGCTGTTCTGATAAAATATATTGCCCTGTACAATTGGGAATTTCGCCTGGCTAAGCTGTAATAATGTATTATCCCAGCCATGATCGAATTCGTGATTTCCCATTGTAACTGCATCAAATGGCATTGTATTCATAATATCAATTATTGCCTTTCCCTTCGTCAGGCTACTGATATATGGACCGGTAAAATAATCTCCAGCATCAAAAAACCATGTTGCTTTACTTTTTGCTTTTTCCTGTTTAACCAGGGTTGTGATATTTGCCCAGCCACCGATATCGCGTTTTCCGTCCGCAATATAGGGAATCTTATAAGGTTCTACATGAGCATGCAGATCATTGGTATAAATGATGGTTATATCCTTGGCGCAAGCCCAAAGCGGTAGCGTCAACAGAATGCTTGCTGCAATTACTTTCACCTTCACAATCAGTCACCTTTAGTTAGTTAAAAAATTATCAAATTACGTTTAGGATTGTTTTTATATGTGAAAATATTTACATGATGTGTGATTTTTTTCACAAAAGTAGTCTGGAGTTACTCGCTAAAATCAACGACCTGTTTAAATCGTTGGTGACTTAAATTGACTCAGTTTACGATCAATACCTGTAAATCGTATGGTTGCCGCAATTTAGGGCAACCCATATGGGCATGTGCAGATTTCAGTTGGCCAGACTACAGACTGGGATTTCCTGCATTACACTGTCGAGCATGCGGGAGTTATCCCCCGCTGTTTGATGAACAGCAATTTAATGAATGGCTGTCTGTTCACTTAAGTGCCTATGCTTCAGAAAACGGTCATTTTTGTCCTGAATGTTATCGCAAAGAAATTATTTGTTATGGTCATAACCCACAGGGAACACAGCGTGTTCAATGCCGAGTCTGCAGAAAAGTCTGGACGCCCAAACAGCAAGAACAAAGAAAAATAGTCCCCCCAGAACGAATTGAAACTGTTTCACTAGTTGTGCCGTTCCAGGGGGGCAGTGCAGAACAGAAACTGTATGTTCTACTCAGTTTTGATGCCGTCTGCGGTAATGTTCTGCATATCTCCACAAATTTTACTCAGCATTATGTTGGTGAGACTTTACGGTATCGCTGGCACGGGAATGCTGAGCCTGATTTACATCATAGTGATATCGTAAATCGCGTTGATATGCGCGAGACGCAATTCCTACGTAGGAGTCAGTTTGATGAAATTCAATATGGAAGTGCGATTCTCAAACGCAACGCCAGAGGTGCTATTCTGCGTCCTGTTATCACGGCTCACGGGCATTTTCGAGTACTGAACATCTTTTTTCCTAAGGTAAAGAAGCATGTTATTTCACACGAATGCTTTCTTCGGGGAGCCGTCATTACTGTTTGGGCAGAACTGTTTCGCCAACGGCAAGGTGAGCTTTGGTTTATAGAAGAGGAAATAAATGATAGTGATATTTATGTACCCTGGAGTTTTCAGAGAACAACACAGCATGGCTGGTGGCAAAACCAGTGGCAGCTTTGGGTGCAGGGAACAAACCGTAAGATGGTTTGCCCGTTAACAGGTGGTGATAGCCGTAATGCTAAAATGCTCTCTTTGACGGCCAGCAGACATTTTATTCACTGGTTATATAAACAAGCGGATTTTATCCATAGCACCAAATTATCAGCAGGGAGCGTAACGCAAACGTTACTTTCTCTGGCGCATGAATATAACGGTAAACTTACAATAGCGCCTTCTGACGATTAGTATCATCGACAGTTTTCAATAGCAAAGGTGTTGTATATATTGTCAAGGGTTCATGTAGATACATGAACCCTTTTAACATATGCAGTTGGAACAAATAGTTTTTAAAACATGATGTTCAATTGCTTCTGTTTTTATGATTACATCATTTTACAGATTAACAGTAACTGATGCTGTAGTGATTAATTCAGATAGCTCCGTATCTTTAAATAATCTTGTACGATAGCCCTCACCTGGGAATTGAGGTGCGCCATCAGGAAGCGCGATGACATCGTAGATACTGGCAATCATATTGCCGTTCACATCGGAGATAAAGAATGAACGGGCATGGTTGGTGAAAATAGAGAAGTAATCATCATGGTCAAAAACATTACCCATAAAATCAGTCCACTGGACGATAGGGGTTGTTGGTAGTTCGATAGGTGCTTGAATTTCCAAAGCTGTTTTTGCCGCCATGTCTACAGCATAGAATAGAATACGAGCCGGAGGCGTTGAATAGGCATCGGTTGTTGCATTGTCATTAATCGGGCGAACAACAGAATTTCCATCAGCATCAAGACAAGATCTATTATCAAAGACAGATAAAACAAATTTACCTACGGTAGGGTCGATATATTCTGCAAAGGCACTATTGTTCGTGATACACACAGTATGAGCACCATTCTCAAAGTGAGTAATACCGGAGTTATCAATATGAATAGTGTCTGGATTTACCGGAAACTGAGG
Organism: Citrobacter sp. C6_1; assembly: GCF_014596835.2. Lineage (NCBI taxonomy): Bacteria > Pseudomonadati > Pseudomonadota > Gammaproteobacteria > Enterobacterales > Enterobacteriaceae > Citrobacter > Citrobacter sp. C6_1. Next base: position 1,784,767 of record NZ_CP115031.1, read on the forward strand.
GTTGAAATTACCGGTGTCGAGCGCCCACAAGATACTACCATCAACAATAGAGATGCCAAAGGTCGTGCTCGTTGAACGGGAATGCACAATAACTGCTTCCTCATTATTTGGACTACTGGTAATCCATGACAGCGAGTTTAAATGAATATCATTAGGGGTGCTGTTATTTAAGATTTGAGAGCCGCTATACTCGCTAGTATAATTTTTTGCCCAAATCATTTTCCCAGTCTGATCGTTGAATTTCATGACTAGGGAATCCTGGCCCCGCGTATTGGTTATCCGATTAGGAATGTCGTTACCAAACATATAGACATCGCCTGCGGAGTCCCAGACTAAATCGTGAGTGTTTGAGTAGTGATTGCCATCAGAATCACGCATATCGAATTCAAAGATGACATTACCAAGAATGTCAATTTTGAAAAAGCGGCGACCGTACCACGACATATCTTCATCAGTACCAGTGTAGATGTAACCATTGTGAATTCGCAACGGCTGAAGATGATAAGCCGATACAAAGTTAAAACGCAGGTCACCATTTTGGTCGTAACCACGGCCAGTAGATTGCATTAACCAACTATTGCCCCATACAGATGTAAATAGCGAAGGATCTGTTTGTTCAATATCGAGGTGGAAGATAACCGATGTATCATAAACCTGATCTACCGTGCTAATAGAGAATGGCTGATTGAAAACTTCAGTTCCGGTTTCATCTTTAAACACGACCTGGACGTTGTTTGCATATTGTGCATAAAGGCCAATAACAGGGATTTTTATGGTTTGAGAGACACCATAAATCAGATCCGATGTATAGGTAAAATCTACGCTGGTTGAACTGGTTGTCCTTTTTGATACAGTGTAAGAATAGCTTACTGGTGTATCTGAGGTAAAATAAATATATGCAGCGAGCTGATTATCGGCTGGTGCAAGTTCAGTTTTAACATAAGTAATTGTCATGATTTTATTCCTTTTGGGTTGGTTCAATAAAATATAGATGCGATTTTCTATCAGGGCATAAATGTGTCGATAATAAAAACAGCGAGAAAATAAATGCCTGATTTATAACTTAGTGTTGTGGTAATTAAAAACTGATTTTTATTATAACCCTCCTTTTGTAAAATAGCTGTCTAAACGGGAGTGAGGTTAATCACCCTGCCAATGTTGGTATGTCGTATTATCCGTTTGAGTAGGTCTGCTAAACACGGTAGATGCTATTCTGGGTACATTTTTCGTGAGAGTTGAAAATGAACGCCATCCTTAATTTCCGCCCAGTTACCCCCCCATTCAACGTCAATAGCTAGCTCTTTAGCTGCCTGAAACACAGTCGTTGCAATTGTCTGGTAATGCTTAAACTCCCATGATGCTGTACCGTTTATGACTGCGAATATATCGACGGCGTGTCCCGTTAAATGCCTGCTTTTTGACGTTAATGATTTTCCTGATGCCAATAACTCAAGCTGCCTCTTTTGGTTTCTTAACCCTTCTGAAATACCAAAATCGATAGGTGATAACTTCAATGCTCTTCTCATCACATCAGAAAGATCCTTATGTACGCCTTTAAGATTCTTTTCAGATGTTTTACTGAATTCATGATTTATCATTGCTATCTCCAGAAATTTTTTTCCAGTAATAATTAAGGGCAACAACGCCCATTGCACCTGATATACCGCTGATTGCAAGCGTAGTATGAAATACTGTTCCAAGACTTTGTGACATCAATCCAGAAAGCACGCCGGTAAATCCTGATACTATAATTTGTGCTAACGCCGAAAATAAATTTCTTCCCGACCGGCCAGATTTAACGTCAAGGATATATCTAACAAAACCTCCCCACGCGCCGAATAATATTATGTAAATCCAGCTAAAAAATGCATTTGATGATGGGTCTTTCCATGGCAAAATAATTACCTCCAAAGATTGCATAAGTAAAAAATTTTACCGCATGATGAGATCATTCTCTTGCAATAAAACTATATGCTTTGCTATGCAGTAAATAATAAACATTGAGTACCCCAGTTTTGTGATTAATGTCACACGGAATGCAATTAATAGTCTTTACCGATCGATTTTTGATAAACGATAGTTCTATGTTATTTATATTGATGATTATATTTATTAACGGAATGCATAAGAGGGGCAAGCGGGAGAAGGGGCAACGTATCCTTCAAAAGGCGTGTCAGATGCGGGAATGAGTGCTGGAACCCCGAAAGCAGGGGCAGTGTGTGAAAGATCGCGGATTCTGGTGCAGGTTTACGGTCACGCGGCAGCAAATGCCTTACGGTAAATGCAGGCCGCAGCCCATAAAGTAAAAGGCGCTGAAATTCAGCAGGTATAAACTTGCCGGAAAATCGTAGAATTTTCAGTTGTGTGAAATGAGTGCTGGTGAACTGGCGCGGTTAAAAAATCTATTGAGTGTGAACTTCGAGCCTCCGCCGCGATGTCCTGCGACCCAGTGTTTGCAGAGGCCTGCACCGGTAAAGGGATCAACCGTCCTGACGGAACAGGTGCTTCTTTCAGGTTGTGAAGCAACGGGAGCTGTCTACGACAGCATAGGGCAAGAGGGTGATTACAACCGTTTTACACGGATGAAAAGAGGAAACCTTTTTTTCGGGAATTGAGTTGTTTGTAGATTTTTTCGCAATTTTATGAATGACAGTCTGCCGCGCTTCGCTTGTCTTTTCCCGATCTTCCGCCAGCAAAGCTGACAGAAGATCGGGCGAGTCGGTTTAGCTCTGGCTATATTCCGGCTTACGATAACGGGACGGCCAGATTTGTTCTGGCGTAACACCTAACCAGGTACCCGGTTTTGCAGGTACAGCTAAAAGATACCGCGATTAGCCGCCAACATAAAGAGACACTCTGGAAGGCCGATCGCAGAAAATAAAAAACCCTGCTGGTGAGGCAGGGTTCTCTATTTTTCGCTCTCAGGCTGCGGATGGCGACCTGAGCGGCGTTGCGTGATAATACAATCCTGGCAGATGTAATCCTGCACTGACAGGCAGTGTAAGGGTAAGATGCAGGCGTTGCGCTCCTTTCAAAAGGAGAGCGAATGGACACACTAACGCGTAAGCTGGTTGTGCTCATTGCCGTACTGGAGCTGTTACTGGCTCTGCTGCGGTTGATTGATCTGCTGAAATAATTCACGGATTGAAACGTACTTAAGGGGAAACACCCGTTTACCCTTTAATAACCCGTTGTATTACGACACTTTTTTCAGCCTACTGGCAAACTGATAGGGTGAAATATATCCGCCAGTATTTGCATCCAGATAATCTGCCCACCACTGCATCATCGCGATCCGTTCTTCCAGATATTCAGCCTTATGAATATAGGCCGCCCGCACGCTGTTTCTTTCCTGATGGCTCATCTGCTTTTCAATGGCTTCTTTGCTCCACAACCCCGACTCACTCAGCGCACTGCACGCCATCGTCCGGTTTGATTTGATTAACTCCTTTTCACCGCATAGCGCATGATCTCGGTGACGTAGTTTTTCAGCTGCGCGGCTTTCTCCAGAAAGCCCTTGTTTTCCACTTTGTGCAGGGTAAATAACAGCGTTTCCGTGGTGATATGATCGATGAGGCTGTCCTCCGATATCCGGGAAAACATACATTTCCAGCCTGCGCTGGATGGTGTTCGCATAATGTTCAGACCAGCGCCTGTGTTCACCGTGCCAGTTCATGGCGATCTGGCGGAATGTATGACCGTTTTTATTTTTCTGTTGCGCGATTTTCTTGTCAGCGGAGGGATCGACCCCCTCACGTATTTTCGCCCGCGCGGCATCACGTAACTGTCGCGCTTTAAACAGGGACACATCCGGGTAGGGGCCAAAGGCGAGTTTTTTCTCTTTGCCGTCGATGCGATACTTCATATACCAGAGTTTCGAGCCGTTAGGTTTGATCAGCAGGTACAGTCCTGAACTGTCTGCCAGTTTGAAGGGTTTTTCTGTGGGTTTAGTCTTGCGGATAGCGGTATCTGTTAATGCCATAGCGGGCGGCTCTATTTTCTCACCGAACCGTGAGGCACCCGATTAAGCCCCAAAAAACTATGGGTGTCAAGAAACCCGGCAATCCTTCTCAGGACAGCCGGGTAAAGATAAGTTCTTGTTTTTTAACAAGCTTCCGGACTCGCTGGGATGTCCTGAAACTAAAATTTGGCTCCTCTGACTGGACTCGAACCAGTGACATACGGATTAACAGTCCGCCGTTCTACCGACTGAACTACAGAGGAATCGTTTGAACGAGGCGCATATTAGCGGGGGCGATGGGGGTTGTCAAAGGGGGAAATGAAATTGTGTGTTCGTTTGCTGACAAATTCAACAAAGCGGCGATCTTTCATGCTTTTTTAGACATTTGCCCCATTCTGGTGCGTGTCTACCTCTTGTGGGGCAGCCCGGATAAAGGCGGAATCAATAGAAGCGATCACTTTCCTGCGCCATCCCTTACTTAACGGGAGCTTAACATTAAATAATCGTCTACAGATGAAACTGGCAAGCATCTTGCAATCCTGAGTTTCATGACTGCCAGCATGGGTTCTGGTATTCCGACAGGAGGCAAAATGAACTTCAGACGACTGAAATACTTCGTAAAAATCGTCGATATTGGTAGCCTGACCCAGGCAGCGGAAGTATTGCATATCGCTCAACCCGCGCTGAGCCAGCAGGTTGCTACGCTGGAGGGGGAATTGGATCAACAGTTGTTGATCCGCACCAAACGCGGGGTGACGCCGACGGAAGCTGGGAAAGTACTGTACACGCACGCCCGGACAATATTACGTCAGTGTGAACAGGCGCAGCTTGCGGTTAATAATGTAGGGCAGACCCTGAGTGGACACGTCTCTATTGGCCTGGCACCTGGCACTGCGGCATCATCAATTACCATGCCGTTATTACAGACCGTCCGCGCCGAGCTGCCCGATGTACTGGTCTATTTGCATGAAAACAGCGGGGCGGTGCTGAACGATAAACTGCTCAGTGGTCAATTAGATATGGCGGTGCTCTACGAGCGTTCGCCGATCGCGGGTATTTCCAGTCAACCGTTACTCAAAGAGGATCTTTTCCTGGTGGGGACGCGCGAATGTCCAGGGCCAAGTGTCGATTTAACGGCAGTTGCGCAGATGAATTTGTTTCTGCCACGGGATTACAGTGCGGTTCGCCTCCGTGTTGACGAAGCCTTCTCACTGCGCCGCTTAACGGCCAAAGTAATAGGTGAAATTGATTCTATCTCCACCCTAACGGCCGCGATTGCCAGTGGTATGGGGGTGACGGTTTTGCCTGAATCGGCAGCCCGGGCATTATGTCATGCAGCGAATGGCTGGATGGCGCGGATTACAACGCCCTCCATGAATCTGCCCCTCTCGCTTAACATGTCAGCCAGGGGCAGTTTGACACCACAGGCTCAGGCGGTGAAAGAGATCCTGTTGTCGCTGGTTAGCCGTCCGGCACTGGAAAACCGGGAGCTACAGCTGGTGAGTTAGACCTTATTCCAGCCAGGAATAAGATGCAGGTTTTTATTATTTGTTATGCCGGGCATCAGACTTTAACAATAGCGTAATGTTTGATGTACCCGGAGCGAAAAGTGAATTTCCAGCAACTTAAAATAATCCGCGAGGCGGCCCGTCAGGATTACAACCTGACGGAAGTCGCGAATATTCTTTATACCTCGCAGTCGGGGGTAAGCCGGCATATTCGCGAACTTGAAGATGAACTTGGCATCGAAATTTTTATTCGCCGTGGTAAACGTTTACTTGGCATGACCGAACCGGGGAAGGCGTTGCTGGTGATCGCTGAGCGTATTCTTAATGAAGCCAGTAATGTTCGCCGACTGGCGGACCTGTTTACCAATGACACGTCTGGCGTGCTGACCATTGCGACCACACACACGCAGGCACGCTATAGTCTGCCTGCGGTGATCAAAGCATTTCGTGAGCTCTTCCCGGAGGTTCGCCTGGAGCTTATCCAGGGGACGCCGCAAGAAATTGACGTTCTCCTGCAAAATGGTGGCGCTGACATTGGTATTGCCAGTGAACGACTCAGCAGCGATCCGCTGTTGGTGGCGTTTCCCTGGTTTCGTTGGCAGCACAGCCTGCTTGTTCCACACGATCATCCATTAGTTAAGGCTTCCCCGCTTACGCTTGAGTCTATTGCTCACTGGCCACTCATTACCTATCGGCAGGGTATTACGGGGCGCTCACGTATTGATGAGGCATTTGCGCGTAAAGGGTTGGTGCCGGATATTATCCTCAGTGCACAGGACTCGGATGTAATTAAAACGTATGTAGCGCTGGGGCTGGGAATCGGACTGGTGGCGGAGCAATCCAGTGGCGAGCAGGAGGAGGGGACGTTAACCCGCCTTGATACCCGGCATTTATTTGATGCGAACACCGTTTGGCTGGGGCTCAAACGCGGTCAGTTGCAGCGCAATTACGTCTGGCGATTCATCGAGCTATGCAACGCAGGTTTATCTGTGGAAGAGATTAAACGCCAGGCGATGGAGCCTGATGAAGTGATGATTGATTATCAGATATAAAGCAAAAAGCCTGCTTAGTTTCCTAAGCAGGCTTCTTAAATTTGGCTCCTCTGACTGGACTCGAACCAGTGACATACGGATTAACAGTCCGCCGTTCTACCGACTGAACTACAGAGGAATCGTGTGAACGAGGCGCATATTACTGACCTCATCATGACGTGTCAATAGTAAAATTAATACGTCATATCAATTGGTTAATTAATCTTCAAATTCAGTATTAATGTACATTTGATGAGCGAAAATGGTCTTCTTCCTGGCTATCGCGCAACCGAAGCATTGGATTCTGGCGATAGAACTGGAAAAAACGTTGCCACAATGCCGGAAAACGTGGTGCAAATAACTCGGGGGCGCTGAAGAAATACTCGGATAATACCGCAAAGCATTCTGCAGGATCGGTTGCTGCGTAGGCATCTATACTGCAGGCTGTTTCACCCACCAGATCGATTTCATCCTGGATGTTGTTCATAGCTGCATGGAGATCGTGCTCCCAGTTTGCAATTTCCCTCAGCGGGATAGCCGGAACGCCGCTGGCGCGATCGCCATTACGCATATCAAGTTTATGTGCCACTTCGTGAATAATCAGGTTAAAGCCGGAAGCATCGAAGGAATCCTGGATATCAAGCCAGTTCAGGATCACCGGACCCTGTTGCCAGCTTTGGCCTGACTGAATAATCCGTTGATTGTGCACCAGCCCAATATCATCTTCCCATTCGTCATCCACAACAAACGGAGCAGGGTAAATGAGGACTTCATGAAAACCATCGAGCCATTCGATGCCTAATTCCAGAACAGGCAAACAGAAAAGCAGAGCAATACGTGCACTTTTCAGTGCGTCCAGTTCAAATCCTTGTAGCGCAACCAATCTTTTTTGCTGTAAAAAACGCTCAGCCTGGGCAATAAGCCTGGCTTGTTCTTGTTCAGTAAGATTCACCAGAAGAGGAATTGCCAGGGCATCATCCCAGGGCCAGTCATCATTCCGGGCTGTTTCTTGCTCTTTCCAGGGCCACTTAATCATCGTTTTGCTCGCAAACTCGTCACTTGAACGAAATTGACGGAACTGGGTCTGTTAAAATGCCAAATTACCTGGCATCATGGCAACCACCAGAACGGAGAGATGCCAGAGCGGCTGAATGGACCGGTCTCGAAAACCGGAGTAGGGGCAACTCTACCGGGGGTTCAAATCCCCCTCTCTCCGCCACTATTCAAGCACTTAGCCCAGTTCCTTTCAACGACTCACGTCACACTTGGTATAGTGTTGGTATATTAGCTTGGTATATTTGCTAATTTTGGCAGCTAACATACCATTGGAGTACTGGTCAACAAACCTCTTTTATCTACATTAAAAATCGCTATCATGTCACCCATAACCTATTAATAGCTTATGGATTTTAGCGAAAAATGAGTACTTCATCTTACAAGGACAAGATCCGTTCCCTTCAGCGTGCACTGAATGCCGGACAATTTGAGCCTTTCATACAGCATATCCGTTTTCCATACTTTAAAAACATAGAGCAGAATGCAAGAATCGACTTTCAATTTCCGATCACTGCTTTGGTTGGTCAAAATGGAACCAACAAAAGCTCTGTTATAAAGGCATTGTTTGGTTGCCCATATGGGAAAAGCATTACGCGCTATTGGTTTACTACAGAAACAGATGAATTTCCTGACCTACAACTTGCGGATGGAAGTTCTCTGAAACCTAGATACATTTATGGTTATAAAAACTCTGATGGACGCTTGGTCGAAATACTACAAACGCGTATTAATGCGACCAAACATACAATCGACTATTGGGAGACTAGTCGCCCGTCAGTTGGCGATAATATGGAAAGTGTTTCTGAGGTTTCAGGTGCAGAAAGTAATGCCACTCGATGGCAAAAGGTTAAAAAGGGATTGGTTTTCTTAGATTTCAGATCAGAAATAAGTGCTTTTGATAGATGTATGTATCACTCTGACTTTAAGTTGAGAAAAAAGAAAGATGGAAAATTGATCACAAAACAGGATTACATCAGAAGTAAGTCTAAATATATAAAGAAGGCTTTTGATGAAAAACTTAAAAATTTAAGACTTTGGGGTTCGGAAACCATTGTAAGAAATGTAACCTTAACACCCGATTTGGTTCAGGCTGTTTCATATATTTTGGGTAGAAATTATAAAGATATAAAATTTCTAGAGCATAGATTATGGGGAGCCAGAGGTGGGACTGCCTTACTTTCAACGGATAAACTAAACTATACTGAGGCTTTTGCTGGGAGTGGTGAATTCGCTATTGTTTCACTTGTACTTAGCATTTACTCAGCCAAACCTAATTCATTAATTCTTCTTGATGAACCAGAGGTTTCTCTACATCCAGGTGCTCAGAAGAGAATGATGGAAATTCTTTACTCTATTGTTGAGCAAAAAAAACACCAAGTAGTTGTTTCAACTCATTCTCCAGTTATTGTAAATTTGCTTCCGAAAGAAGCGATTAAGTTATTTATTTTTGATGAGGATAGTGAAACGGCAAAAATAGCTCAAAATATATCACCAGATGAGGCTTTCGTAGAGTTAGGTCATGATATTACAAAGAAAACTATAATTGTAGAAGATAAGTTAGCTAAAGAGATAATAGCCAAGGCAATTAAAAGTGATGATATGCTAAAGCTATCGTTTAATATAAGCTATATACCTGGTGGATCTGAGACTATATTAAGTAAGCACCTTCCAAGTTATGCTATGGTATCTCGTGATGATATTCTGTTTTTGCTGGATGGAGATAAAAATAAAAAAGTTAAACCGGTAAGAATTAGTGAGATCGCAGATGCTAATTTAGTTAAAACAATGCGCGAATATTACGGGTGTGAATTGGTTATCAATGCAAGTGGTAGTAATGGTAAGGCAAATGAACTTGAAGCAAATGCTCTGAAAAGACAAGCGCTTGAGTATGCTTTTCAGAAAGTACAGTATTTACCATTTAATACTCCTGAACAATTCCTTATCGAATCTGCTATATTGCCAGATGAACAAAATATAATTGATTCACAGAGTTGGGATGCTAATGATTTGGATATGTATAAAAAACAGATTAGATTATTAGCGCAACATCAATATGATAAAGAAGAAGTAGATTCAGGAGAGATTTTTTGTATTCAAAAAATAATGATTGCTAGACTTAAAGATGATTTACCAGAAATGGCGGAAATAAGAAAGGTAATTACTCAAGCTATTGAACGTGGTATCATTAAGTGACGATTTTGGAATTTGAGGGAAAAATGAAGAAAATCAAAGTGTTCGATTTCTTCTCCGGTTGTGGTGGAACTAGTCAAGGCTTCCACCAAGCTGGTATGGATGTTGTTTTTGGTCTGGATTTCGACGTAGATGCGGCCAATTCATTTCGTGCAAATTTCCCACAGGCTGAGTTTATTAATTCGGATATTCGAATTATTGAAAATGATGCTATAAAAAATCTGGTAGAGAATCATCGTAATGATTATATCCTTTTTTCAGGGTGTGCGCCTTGTCAGCCATACTCTAAGCAAAACTCAAATAAAAAATCTGATGATCCTCGGTTGGATTTATTAAAAGAATTCAGTCGTTTTGTAGAACATTATATGCCCGATTTCATTTTTGTTGAAAACGTGCCTGGAATGCAAAGGTTTAATAAAAATGAAGGGACATTCATGCTTTTTTTAGAAATGCTCACTTCAAATGGCTACAGTGTGGATTATAAAGTAATGCCGGCTGCATGGTACGGTGTGCCACAAACGCGGGAGAGACTAGTGCTTATTGCATCTAAAGATTTTGATGTTGCATTACCTTCCCCCACACATGGAATTGGAAACACACCTTATTCAACAGTCAAAGACTGGATCGGTAATCTTCCGAGGATAGAGGCGGGTGAAAAGCATAATAGTCTTCCTGATCATGAGGCTGCACGTTTATCAGAGCTTAATTTGCGTAGGATTAAATGTACCCCAGAGGGTGGCAGTCGAGAGTTCTGGCCTGATGAACTGATTTTGAAATGTCATCGTAACCATAAAGGCCATACAGATGTCTATGGCCGTCTGAGCTGGGATAAGCCTGCCAGTGGACTAACAACGCGCTGTATTAGTTATTCAAATGGACGTTTTGGACACCCGACACAAAATCGAGCAATATCTGTTCGTGAAGCAGCTTGTTTACAAACTTTCCCTTTGGATTATAAGTTTACTGGTTCTTTGCAATCTCGGGCTCGCCAAATAGGAAATGCGGTTCCCCCTAAGATGTCTGAGGCGATGGGTAAGCATTTACTTAATGTAATCAAAGCCTCCTAGGAGGCTTTGACTTTTTTTACAGTCTGTATATTTGGTAGATCAAGTGTGGGAGAAATTTTCACTTTTCTGTCATAAATCACAACTTGGCTTTCAGTTTTATGACCTGAGAATAGTTGTTTGTCCTTACTTGAACCTTCGTAATCAGATATTCCCTTGGCTTTGAGATCATGAAATGTACACGGCAGTTTTCTATCTAGTTTTTTTCCTGCTGCTTCCCTTGCGGTTTCCCACAGATCGTTAAACCCACTTTTCGAGTATTTAGTTTTTTTGCTGCTACAGATAACCGTTTCCCGCCCACCCAGAGTTTTTGCAAGTTCGATGGCGTTATGAAGCCGTTCAGTCCAGATTTTTATTTGTTTAGTCCCGGTCTTTCCCTGCTGGATAAAAATGCCTTCCTCGCTTACTTGCGACCATTTGAGAGAAAGTACATCGGAAACGCGAGCTGCGCATAAGTAAGATATCTCCATGCCAACCCGGAGAGCTGGTACCGCCTCTTCATAAATTGCCTGATATTCTTCGTCTGTCACGTACACGTCACGGGCTTTTAAAGAGAACTTGCGCACTCCTTTGCACGGATTTCCTTTCACGTACCCTCGTTCATATCCCCATGAGAAAACACGCGACATCCCGCCGAGTTCCTGGTTTGCCTGGTTAATGCTGCGCTGGCCACGTTTATCCATATAGATCCTGACCATCTCAATTTTTATGTCATCTGCTCGCATATTCCCGAACACTGGGACCAGGTTTTTTTCATACGATCTGTAATCAGTCTGCGTCCGTGGAGCCAGTTCAGCAAAAGCTGGGCTACTGGTGAATAACTTCCATAATTTAGAAAATGTCATCACGTCTGAACGCTTGGCTTTCTCTTCCTCATAACGCGCCCATAGCCGGGACATACTTGTCCCGGTAATAGGTGCAAGAGTTACGCTTTGTTTTGTTCCTTTTGGCTTCCACACATAGCTATAACGGTTTTTAGTTACGCGTGGCGGGAGGTGCTTGTCTTTAGGATCTTTTCTTGGTCTGCCCATTGATTGCGTCGTAATTTGGCTCAAGTGCAACATATTCATCGACCTTAGGTAATTCAGAAACTCCGGGACCAATACTTCTGCGCAATACAATTGGGCGGTTCCGCCCATCAGTGGTGAACGGTATGCCGTGACACCGCAGCTGTCGCTGCTGGTGGGTGTAGCGCTGATAGCCAGTAATTTCTGCAATTTCCTGAGGAGACAGTGTAAGTTCGTGCATAGCTCATCTCTCTGATGGCCTGCCTGTAAAAACATACCAGGCAGGAACCATAAATTGTGAAATTAGAAAATCAGTTTGCGGTCAGACGTTTCCAGATTGCAGAGACGTATTTGACCTGATGCCGGGCGTCAGAAAGTGCATTGTGCAAATCACCTTCAAACGGGATGTCGAAGCGCGGATTGATACCGACAGATTTACCCAGTTCAACCATGGTCCTTACGTCCCTGTCATTCCAGAACGGAACAGCGAAGGGCGTTTCTGTTAACACATACGCGCGGCGGAGAATGACGTTATCAAACGAACAGCCATTACCCCATAGCCACCATTAGCTGAATCTCTGGTAAGGGCTAACCTGACGAAGTTTTGTCAGCAGAAACAAATAGCGTCTTAATAAAACATTGCTAATTCAACCCGCTACGGCGGGTTTTCTTTTTTTACTACTGACAGAAATTTAACAATTTGTGCTCTTAAGCCGTTGATCATTTTCGTGTGTAGGTATACTGTATAAAAACACAGTATATGCAGTGGAGGCCATTATGAAAGTTGAATTAACCATTGATCGCATGAAAGAACTTCCTAAAGGCGCGGTACCAGCACTGGAGAAAGAATTGCTTAAGCGCCTGAATGATCACTATGACAATTGCAGGCTCACAATCCGCCGTGCCGGGTCAGATGGGTTAAATGTTTTAGGCGGTGACAAGGACGACAAAAAGAAAATTGAATCAATCCTCCAGGATACCTGGGAAAGCGCTGACGACTGGTTTTATTAATTATTTTGGGTGTTACTTTGATCCCGTTTGCATGGGGGAGTTTAGGTGAAAGAAAAAGTAGAATTGCCCAAAAAAGGCTACGCAGTCATCAGATGTCACGATGGGGTCATCGTTGCCAGACTGCAATCATTTCCAGAGTGTGAGCGCGCCCTGATGTACCGTCGCGGTAGCATGGTGTCTTTCATGCCTCTTCAGGATAATGAAATTATTGGTACACCTACGTTGTTTACTCAGATGCTGGAAAGGGCTGGTTATCGCGTTACCCAGAATTCTGTTACACTCCCGTCATAGGCCTGAACAACCTATACCTGCTGCGCCACAGGAGAAAGCCCCATGGCGCAAGATCAATTCAAGAAATCCCACGTACTGACGTTAACCAACGCCAGCGATTTTCTTTTTGCCGCATCCAGAGGTGCGTTATGAAGAAAAGCTGGTTTCAACATACCCAACTCACCACTGAGCAGGCTGACGAACTGGAAGCCCGCTATCACGCAAAGCAGATTAAGACCGTGCGTAGTCTGGATAATGACTTCGTTCATTGGACGATCAGCGCGTTCTTGCCAGAGGTATCTAAGCCTCCGCGTCAGGACAGAACCTGGCAACAACGGACATGGAGGTGAATGTGAAAGTCTACGATATCACCCCAATGGGTAAGCCCAGAATGACGCGCGCTGACAAATGGAAAAAGCGCCCTGAGGTTCTGCGTTACCGGGCTTTCTGTGATGAAGTACGTCTGCAGAGTGTTGATCTGCCGGAAAGCGGTTCGCATGTCACCTTTATTCTTCCGATGCCGGCGAGCTGGAGCAAAAAGAAACGGGCTGAGTTAAACGGTAAACCACACCAGGCTAAACCTGATTTCGACAACATGATGAAAGCCCTGATGGATGCCATCTACGAAGATGACGCTCACATCTGGGATTCACGTGTCACTAAATTATGGGGAGAGAAGGGACAAATAATTATCGGGGAGATAGCAGAATGAGGGCGCTGCTAAAACCCGTGGTTGCACGTGAGCTTGGAATTGTGCTGCTCAAGCCGGGCAGTGAGCTGATGTCATTATTCAGTTGTGAACGCGTGCTGGTGGAAAGCCAGCCAGCAGGTATGGAGCGTTTGCCTGCAGGCCGCGTTCCTGACGTTCGCCAGCCGCTTGCGTGTGACGAGTCCCTGCGACCGTTCTTCCTGGACGAAAAGGTTACAAAGGCTGCTGGTGGGTTAGGTGGTCTTGATTACTGGCTTATGCGTTATGGCGGTAACTGCTGCCAGTGGCCACACAGTGATTACCATTATCATGAGTTAACCATCCTACATCATGAACCCGGATCGGTTCTTCTGTGTGGGCATTGTGATAACCATCTGCGTGACCACTACAGCGAGCAACTTGCAGAGCTGGCGAGACGTAATGTTATTAACTGGATTATCAACAGCATCATGGTGGCGCTGAATCAGGATCCTTCCAAAGAATTGTCGCTGGCGGAGCTTTGCTGGTGGGCGGTACGTATGGGGGTTACCGACGCAATTCCCGAATCAGTAGCCGGTCGGGCGCTTCGTATTCCTTCGGAAGAACATCAGTCAGTCATGCGTGAATGCGATATCGAACCGGGTGTAACCGCCACCAGCATCATTACAGCTAAAGCCAGCACAGTAAACGTGAAAATGCCACCAGCGCAGGCACCAGCGGTTAAGCCCGTTGTTGGTGTTCTGGTCGATCCTGAATCCCCGCAAACTTATATGAAACGTCCAAAGCGGATCCGCTGGACGGCTCCCAGATATCTGGCATGGATTAAAACTCAACCCTGCGAATGTTGTAGGCGACCGGCAGATGATCCGCATCACCTGATTGGCCAGGGACAGGGGGGGATGGGAACAAAGGCGCACGACTTGTTTGTTATACCACTGTGCAGAGAACATCACGATGAGTTGCATGCTGATCCTGTGGCATTTGAAGCGAAATATGGTGACCAGTTGATGCTTGTTTTTCGCGTTATAGATCGTGCGCTGGCAATCGGCGTACTGGCATGAATAGAGGAGATAACATGCGAGATATTCAGATGGCTTTAAAACGATGGGGCGGTTGGGTCGCTAGTGATAGTTCAGGAGTGAACTATTCTCCAGTAGCAGCAGGATTCAAGGGGCTGTTGCCCCAGACATGCAAAACCAGATTGTCTTGCAGTGATAACGATGGGTTAATTATTAATTGCGCAATGGCCAGACTTAAGAAACATGATCCTCTTTTGTGTGTGATGCTTGAATGGTATTACGTCCATTGTATTCCCGTTCGTGTTATGGGGAAAAAGTTGGGAATTTCCCATACGCAAGTATTAAAGCGACTGCAGGCTGCTGAGGGTTTTATTGAAGGTTGCTTGGCGATGGTGGATGTAACTCTGGAGATGGATATAGAATGCCCGAGAAAAAATACTGGCACATATAAAGCAAAAAGGGTTGTGGAATTCCAAAAAGCTATTTAGTCTGTTAAGTATTGTTATTTCGCACCGCAATTTGTAATGACATCTGCTTGAATTTGCAGTGTTTTCCAGATGATACCATGATTCCTAGCCCCTGCTTTCAAGCTGGGGCCAGCAGGACGCGGCGAACTAACAGGTTAGATGAAAAGAAGTATAGTCGCTATCAGCGTGCAGCATGAGCTCTTAAGACCTGTCAGCCAGTCGTTTAAGTAGATTTTCGGATACATATGAAACTCTCCCTGTTTTTAAATTATCTATTATGATTCCAGAAGTCAGAGGGGGCTACAAGTCATGAGAGATATACGTTCGCTGCCGACGGGCCTCGAAGACCATTTATTCGACAAAACTCAACGCGTAATCCGGGAAGGAGTACTTCTGAGTCACGGAGGTTTAGAGCTGAAATGTGAAGCTGCACATCTTTGCGACCATCGGAGGGGGAGATTAGACCTTTTCCGCTTTTGCAGTCAAAGGCTGTGACAATACCTGTCATTTTACGAGACAAAAAAATTCCTTAAAGCTAATAACGAGGTGCACTATACACATGCTCATAGATAATGCCAGAAATACTTTTCGGCCATCGTGAGATCTGGATGGCTAAAATAAATATTGATTATTATATACGCCCATGCGTTAATGATTGTGTCGGTTTTAAGATCAGACAAAATACAAAGTAGTTTACTAAAGCAGTTCTCATTTCAGGTGTTGTATATTTATCCCTTCTTTGAGTCTCTCCACTAAGCGCTAAGTAGTTTCTGTAATAAAACCATGTTCGCCGGAAGGCCAAATTAAGGAATGAAAATGTCAAATAAAATGACTGGTTTAGTAAAATGGTTTAATGCTGATAAGGGATTCGGTTTTATCTCTCCTGCAGATGGTAGTAAAGATGTATTTGTTCATTTCTCTGCTATCCAGAGCGATAATTTCCGCACCTTGTTTGAAGGCCAAAAAGTCTCATTCTCCATTGAGAATGGTGCTAAAGGTCCGGTTGCCGGCAGTGTAGTTATCACAGAGTAAAATCCTTTTTTTGTCTGTATGCGATAACGATGACGGCTAAGGCCTGAGTAGATATACTGACAGAAGTAATGGATGTATTGTTGGATCAGTAGCGTTAGAATGTTACTGATCCAGCATTAAAGGCAACGGTGAGCATATTTCATCTCTATCTTGAAAAGAAAGTATACTGACCATTGTCGTTGAGTGTAGGTTCACTGCACGGAAAGTTTAACGGTAGAGACTAACTGCTTGCCTTACACTACTAAAGTATGCAAGGGGATGGTTTTCCCAGATATCATCATAATTACTATTCATTGAATATGAAAATACTAAACCCGCAGCCAGCGGGTTTTTTATTATCTGTAACTTGAATAATCTTAAAATACAGACGTAGTGATTCTGTGCGAGAAACGGTATCTCAAACAGATTCAGGCTGCTTCTTTTTGATTCGTCTGGAATACTTTATTGCAATGAGGACAGATTAAAAGGGAACCTTTTTGTACTCTTGAAAAACTGTGTTCAGATTGCTGGGTACAGTTTGGGCAGGTACATTTGACAAGATAGTTACGGCGTGATTTAGAGTCTTTACGTTCTGACATAGGCTTTTCCTTGATGGATGGACTTCAACTTTACCTTAATTTGCCCAGGAAATCTTAATTTTATGAAAAGATAGGAAGCTGATAAAAATATCGGTGACTGAATTGATATAGCCATTAGTAAGGTAACGCGCATAGATTGATTGTAATGAGTCGCCGAGAAGATAGTGGTTAGCGGTGAATAGCACTAAGAAAAAGTCTCGTAAAGAACCTGAGTATGAGAATGCCCCTATCTGAGAAAACGGACAGTGACCTAATGGGACGTCTCACCCTTGTCCGTTGTGTTTTCTTGCACAAACAGCATATGAGTCTTCCTTTACAATATGATTTTTAGTTATTGGGGGAGATATGAAGGAAGGGTATTACTGGATTCAGCATGTCGGTGTTGTACAGGTAGCGTACTATACGAATGACACTGTTGATGATCTGGAAACAGGTAAAACAATCACAGGTGTCTGGCATCTGACCAGAGGCGATGACATTTGCCATAACGGTGAAGCTGAGGTGCTACAAGGCCCAATCACTCCACCAATGTAAACACCCGTACTTACTCCGAGGCTGCCGCATGGCGGCCTTTTTCATTTCAGGCTCACGGGTATCACTCACTACGTGCTTTGTTGATAAATCCAGCACGTGAAGCCTGACCCTTTTCATACACACACAGCGCCATCCGAAAAATCGGAGGTGAGGCTATGACCAGAATGAGCACCATTTACAGCAGACTTTCATATGGAACAGGAACCACGCTGACCGGCTGCGGTGTATCAGCGAAGGCATATGCCGAAACAGCTAAAACAGCAAAAGAGGTGTCCTGGATGTTGGCCGACAGAATTGCAGGGTTAAGCCTGAGCGACTGGGCAATTATTGTCGGTATCGCATGCACAGTTATCACCTGTGCAGTGAACTGGTATTTCCGCTGGAAAGAACGGGAGGATCGGCGCAATGGCTATGCCACCAAAGCTGAAGAATAAACTGAGTGCAGCTGTCGTTGGTTTGATTCTTGCCGGGGCATCCGCGCCCGTTATTCTCGATCAGTTTCTGGATGAGAAAGAGGGGAATAGTCTGACGGCGTATCGCGACGGCGGAGGGCTCTGGACGATTTGCCGTGGCGCCACGATGGTTGATGATAAGCCGGTAGTTCAGGGCATGAAACTGTCTGCTGAGAAGTGCGCCCAGGTGAATGGCAAAGAACGCGACAAGGCGTTGGCGTGGGTTGAGCGAAATATCAAGGTACCACTGACCGAACCACAGAAAGCCGGGATCGCATCTTTCTGCCCATATAACATCGGTCCCGGAAAATGCTTCCCGTCTACTTTCTATAAGCGAATTAATACAGGAGACCGTAAAGGTGCATGTGAAGCCATTCGCTGGTGGATTAAAGACGGTGGTCGCGATTGTCGCCAGACCAAAGGCCAGAAAAATGGCTGCTATGGGCAGGTAGAGCGACGAGACCAGGAAAGCGCGCTGACGTGCTGGGGGATAGACCAGTGAGCCTGCGCTATCAGTTTATTGCCATTTTGCTGCTGGTGGCCGTCGCATTCATCGGCGGAAATGCCTGGAGTAACCGTGGCTGGGAAAGTAAGTGGGCGGAACGTGATAGTGTGGAATCATCGCAAATGGCGAACGCGCAGACCGCAGCCCGCATGATTGAACAAGGGCGAATTATTGCTCGGGATGAGGCCGTTAAAGATGCACAAGCACAAGTCGCTAAATCTGCTGCCACTGCTGCTGGCTTGTCTGCCACTGTTAGCCAGTTGCGCACCGAAGCAACAAAACTTGCCACCAGCCTGGATGCCGCAAAGCACACCGCAGATCTTGCCGCTACCGTCAGAAGCAAAACAGCCAGAGCCGACGTCACAATGCTCGCCGACATGCTCGGAAATATTGCAACAGAAGCTAAATATTATGCTGAGATTGCTGACGACCGCTTCTATGCCGGATTAACTTGTGAACGCGTATATGAGGTTATGAGAAATACCAATAATGGACGCATAGAAAAAAGGCAAAATAAAGATAAAAATTAAGAGGTTGGCACTTTTACATGTGATGGATATGAATTATCCAATGAATGAAATACGACTCATCCCTGAGTCAAAATCCCTGACAACTTAGGATGCTAGATAAAGGTCTTAAGCAGCATGACATGATTTTCGATTTAAGCTATTTAAATTAATTTTTATGCTCAAAGTTATGTGTTATTTCCTTACAAAACTAAATCTTGCTATGTTTGGTTAATCATGCGTTAATGAATCTCTGGTTTGTTACGAATTTATCTGAAGCAGTCGCTGAAGTAATTTTATTCCTTGTTCCTGTTGAGATTTCCTTGTTAGCTTTTCTCTCTGATAATTTTTTTCGGACCAATCTGCCCAAGGGCCCACTCAATTAAGGTAATGATTATGTCTAATAAAATGACTGGTTTAGTAAAATGGTTCAATCCTGAAAAAGGTTTTGGGTTTATCACCCCTAAGGACGGCAGTAAAGATGTGTTTGTACACTTCTCTGCTATCCAGAGCAATGATTTCAAAACTCTGAATGAGAATCAGGAAGTTGAATTTAGTGTTGAACAGGGACCCAAAGGACCCTCGGCAGTTAATGTCGTGGCTGTATAAGGTAACTGTTATTACTAATAATATTCACTTCAGATGCCCGTGTTGTCACGGATCTCAATACAGAACGTCAAACTTTGATGTTACTGAAAAAAATCCTTTCGGAGCAAAATGTATTTTTTGCAAATCAACAATGATAACATTTGATAATGTTGCACTATACATTCGTTCTGGTCAGTCTTCGTTAGATTTTAGAAAATAAATTTCAGGCTCCTTATGGAGCCTTTTTTGTATGCTTAACTGTTCATTTATGTAAGAACCATCACGGTATAATTATGAAAAAAGTAATTGTTTTTTTTAACTCAGAACCGGCAGTAGTTGTATCTGTAATGAAGGGTGTTACGACGATAATGCGTGAGTTTCCCAATGGAGAAAAAGCTCATTTATCCGTGATGTCTGCGGGATTCCCATCTCTGACTGGAGACCATAAAATAGTTTATGTGGCTTCTGACCGTGATGTCAGTTCCGAAGAGATTCTCGAGGCTGCATCGAAGCTTTTGAGATGAGAACTGGTTGTTTCGTGACCTACCCGGATTTTAGTACAGTAGTTTGTGGGGGCGCGAGCTCTTTTGCATGAAGATTGTACTGCAACCTCTTGATAATTGAGTCTTTCCATTCTATCTTTTAAACATGTCAGCGCTTATACAAGTGCTCCACGGGGAATGTAACATGCTTGGCGTTGATACGTTAGAGATCAAGAGAGGTAAACAATGAACGTCGAAGATTTAAAAAGAAAAACTGAAGCGGATATTTCTGAATTCATCACAAAAAAAATTATTGAACTCAAAAAGAAGACGGGAAAAGAAGTTTCCGACATCCAGTTTACTGCTCGTGAAAAAATGACTGGGCTTGAAAGCTATGATATTAAAATTACATTAATCTAATTGGTATAAGACTCAGTTCGAGTGAAAAGCATTATCTTGAAAGGTAATGCTTTTTTATTTCTGTCATAAAATTTAGAACGTTGTCAAAGCCTTCACTTCTAAGCATAGATTTTCTGCCTACCTTTTAACGGGTCCTTCTGGCGATTCTGAACACCGAGGGGGCGAGGACACGCGGAAAACGGCTGGTTTTTTGCATTTTATCGGCATCATCATCATTTCCTTAACTTGTTGATATTTCAGTCGTGAAATTATTCACGATGTCGAAATGGTTAAATATTGTTCATCATCATGGATAACGAACTGAAAAACCTTCGCCTCAATATCAATCAGCTGGCAGCGGTGACCGATCTTCATCGTCAGACGATCTCCAGCAAGCTGAATAATATTGAGCCTGCCCCTGGCAGTAATTCTCGTCTCAAGCTTTATTCTGTCGTGGATATTCTCCGGGAACTGCTGGGCCGTACCACGGCACCCGAGCTGGTGGATATCGATAAGATGTTGCCGCCGGATCGTAAGGCATGGTTTCAGTCTGAACGCGAGAGGCTTAAATTCCAGCAGGAAACAGGTGAGTTAATCCCGGCATCGACAGTGACCCGAGAATTTTCATCGATGGCAAAAGCCGTCGTTCAGGTGCTGGAAACACTGCCGGATATTCTTGAACGTGATTGTGCGATGACGCCCGCAGCTGTCGTTCGGGTGCAAAAAGTCATCGATGACCTGCGGGATCAGATAGCCCTGAAGGTTGAGCAGGCAGATACGCCGGAACAGGAGGACAGTTCGCCAGAAGAGGAGTAAGCCATGCGACAGGCCACGGCGGCGGAGCTAAGAAAAAACACTGCCGGGATCATCAGAGCACCGCGTCGAATGCCTGTAGCCGAAGCCGTACATAAATATATGCGTGTTCCGGTCGGCGTGGGTAACTCCGTTACCCAGTCGGAGAAAACCACTGCCGAGCAACAGGCAAACTCCAGGAAAACCCAGGCGAAACGTAACGAGCAGAAAATGACGCTCACGGGGCCATGTCGCCCCAAACATGTTCCGCTGACAGCAGAGGCAGGTGTGACGACTTCCGGTTTTGGCTCCCGTGAGGATCGGGCCTGGGTGGTTGAGTCTCTGGTCTTTTCTCTGACGTCAGCAGGATTCAGCTACACCTACAACCTTGTCGTGGACATTCGTAAACCCGCAGCGGCTTCGAAAAAATCAGAAAAGCAGGACAAAACAAGCCCGTCCTACTTCGGTTAACCCTCCCGCCATCCGGCGAATCAGCAACGGAATTTAATCATGAACGGTGTAAACAACCGGACCGGAAAACGCCTGTCCGGCGTCGCCCATTTGCGCCAGTCCGTCAGCGACATACTGACCACGCCCATCGGGAGCCGGGTTCTTGTCCGTGACTATGGCAGTGATCTGTTTTCGCTGGTGGATAACCCACGGGATGATATGACCCGTCTACAAATAATCGCCGCGTCTGCGACCGCACTGGCCCGGTGGGAGACGCGGCTGAAGGTAACCCGTGTGCTTGTTTCCTTTCCTGAAGGGAAGTCCGGCTGTGTACTGGATATCGAGGGGATCAACAAGGAAACCAATTTACCTGTCAGAACGGGAGACATAACGATTTATGGCAAGCAGCTATGACGTGATCAACCTGTCAGAACTGGACGTACCGGATGCCATTGTGGTGCCGGATGCGACGGAAATCTTCACCCGGTGGCTGGCGCGCCTGCGGGAACTTGATGAGCAGTTTGATGCGCTGGTGGAATCCGATCCGACGTTTAAACAGGGGGAGGTGAATGCCTATCAGCTGACGCTGGCTTTTCAGCGGGTTAATGATGCCGTGCGGGCGGTATTTCTCGCGAGTGCAAAAGAGGCTGACCTTGACCAGATAGGTGCCGCATTCAACGTTAAGCGGCAGGTGATTAAGCCCGGCGATCCACTTGCTGTTCCGCCTGTGGAGCCTGAGCTGGAAGGCGATGCGGCATTTCGCGAACGTATCCAGCTTTCATGGGCACAGCTGAATACAGCAGGCGCGCGTAACGCTTACCGCTTTCATGCAAAGTCTGCCGATACGGATGTGCTGGATGCAGATGCCTATGGGCCGGAAACCCATAACCGGCCCGGCTACGTTGATGTCTATGTCCTGTCCCGTACCGGGGATGGGACAGCGGGACAGCCCCTGCTTGATAAGGTTAACAGCACACTGAATGCGGATGAAATCCGCCCGTTAACGGACTATGTGACGATAAAAAGTGCCACGATTGCAAACTATGCTGTTACGGCAGAACTGGAAATTCCGGAAGGACCGGACGCCAGTACAGTGCTGAATAATGCCATCGATGTTTTACGGTCATACACCACGCTTTCCCATCGGATTAAAACCGTCGTCCCCCTGTCCGCCATTTATGCAGCTCTGCAGCAATCCGGTGTGGTCAGGGTAAGACTGATTTCTCCGGTGGCAGATCTGGAAGCGGAAGCGGGTAAAGCACCGTGGTATACGGCCATCAATGTCACCCGCAGGGAGGTCAGCAGCAATGACGGCTAAGTTTCGATCCCTGCTGCCTCCTGGCGCATTTCATGAAGAGCGGGCGCAGGAGCAGGCCAGCGCTGAGCAAATCGCCACTCTTGATACCAATATGGTGCGCAAGTCCAAAAACCCTGATACCTGCCCGGCGCATCTTCTCCCCTGGCTGGCCTGGGAGCATGCTGTTGATTTCTGGGATGACAGCTGGACAGAGGCGCAAAAGCGGCAGGTGATAAAAGATGCCGCTTATGTTCATCAGCACAGGGGAACGGCCGGGGCGGTACGCCGTTCTCTTGGGTCAGTGAACCTGCCCACGACCGTGGTTGAGTGGTGGGAAGACACCCCACGCGCTGTACCTTACACCTTCCGGATCGAAGTACAGAGCAGTGAAGGGGTCAGTGACGCTCTCTATCATCAGATACGCCAGCTTACTGACCGTGCCAAGAACCTGCGTAGCTATCTGAGCAAAATTGATGTGATGGCGAATGTGGGTATGGACGGTGCTTTTTATATTTCGGGTGCGACAACAGCGCATATCGATGTGGACATTTTTGCCGGGGAATCTCATGGCTGATTACTACTCAATTATCACGAACCGGGGTAAAGAACTGGAGGCAGAGGCGCTTGCCAGTGGTCGTCTGATTACACTGACTCACTTTGTGGTGGGTGACAGTAATGGCAAGCAGGTCAAGCCTGATCCGGCGCAAGTCCGGTTGATTAATGAAACTTACCGGGGAGATATCGCTGAACTGGTTGTGTCACCGGAACAGTCCACACAGTTAATGGCGAAAATCGTTCTGCCGACCGGGATTGGTGGATTTACCGTTCGTGAAGTTGGTTTAATGACGGATACCGGAGAACTTTACGCGGTGGCAAACTGCCCATCGATCGATAAACCTGTTGGTGGTGTCAGCGTAAATATGCAGTTTCGCCTGGCAGTATCAGATACCTCAAGCATCACGCTGAATGTCTCCACAGGAGACGGGTTGTTTCTGCGTATAGACCAGAACCTGAAAGAGATAAAAGCGCGTGGCGCGGAAGCACAAAAGACATCGCGGGAGTCAATTGGTATCGTTGATGGTTCTACACAACAAAAGGGGTTGCTCCAGCTTAACAGTGCGGTGAACAGCACCAGTGAAACACAGTCGGCGACTCCGCTGGCTGTCAAAATCGCGATGGATAATGCGAATGCGCGACTGGCAAAAGACCGGAACGGCGCTGATATTCCGAATCCGCCATTGTTTGTCCAGAATATCGGCTTAAAGCCTACGGTTGATAAAGCTGCTAATGCCGTTGATAAAAATGGCGACACGATGACCGGGGGGCTGACGCTGCTGGAAAGCGATATTGTCCTTAAAACATCAAGTTCAGACAGCCCGCAGTACACAATTATTAACACCACAACGGGGACATCTGTGAATATGGATCTTGTTGACAGAAGGCTTCGTATTTTTGGTGTTCCGTGGGGCGGTGGTCCAGTTAAGCAATTCACTTTCGATCTGGAAACTGGCGAGTTCAGTATTCCGCATGCCAATATAAGATTTGGGTCGGGTATCATCCAGGCTGATGCAAATATTTACGGCGCTGCATGGGGAGAGAACGGTAATTCGGGCTGGATAAATCTGTGGATAACCAATCGTATTAATGATGTAAGAACCTGGGTTAACCAAAACTTTGTCAATGTGGTAAGGCGAGGCGACCAGGCCAGTATGGTCATGGATGGCGGTTTAGTGGAAGCTCCTGCCGGATGTTTTCTTACTGGTGGTAACGGTAACGAGAGCAATCAGATTGGCATAGCTTTATACCGTTCACTGCAAACGCGTCGTAATAATGTCTGGGCTATTATTGAGAACTAAAAATGAAACTGATTAATTTGCAACGCTACATTCCTGATGAATTATTTTTAGGTGATGGCATTCAGTATTTTATAGATGCCACAGGTAAGGACTGGTATAAATCGCTACCCAAATTCACAAAGAAATACAGCCTGGCAATCGAGAATGATACTGGTGTTATTCGTAGTATCAGCGAAGATGCATCCAGGTTGTATCCCGGTGGTTTGACGGTTGTTGATGTTGACAGTATTCCTGATGGTTGTGACATTTTCGGCGGATGGGTATTTGACGGAAAAAAAGTTATTCCGCGTGTGTATGAGCCAGAGGAATTACAACGTCAGGCAGAGGCAAAGAAAAAAACATTAATTGACGATGCAGAAGCCGCTATTTCCCCGCTTTCCCGAGCCGTAAAACTGGGGATGGCAACCGCTCAGGAAACATCAATGCTCACTGAATGGGAAAGATATTCGGTGCTTCTGAGCAGGATTGATACCAGTAAGCCGCTGGAAATTGTCTGGCCGGACAAACCAGACCAATAGGAACGGGATTGAGAATTCATCCGCTGCCACTTAATCAAAACAAGGTTGTAGCGGATATTTAAGAACTTCATTCACTCACTAACCAAAACTCAGCTTCTTCAAACATTTCCTGGACAGTACGGCTTATCTGCTCTTTCTCATGCTTGCTGGCTTCAGTGTTGATCGCTGGTGGTATTCAGCACATAGATACTAAAAATGGCGCAGTATATGCGCCATTTTACTATCTCATTGATGGTATCAGCGGGTTGTCCCCAAAGGGATTTCCGGATCCGGTTGGTGAGTAATCCTGTTACGTAGATCTCGTCGAATAATTTCGATGGACCAGAACCAGATTAAATGACCAAAAATTTCGGATACATTCTCATACCATGGAAGGTCAGCGAGAGGAGGGGTCAGTCCCATGAGAGGGAAGGAAATCATATGTACGAAAAGCTGGGCTAATGCACCAGCCAACAACCCCTGCCAGAGTTTAATTTTAGGAAAAACTTCTGCAACTACACAGTAGCCTACGGCGAACACAATAGAAAAAATGATGTGTGTTACACCAACCCAGTTAAACACATGCCCGGCAAAGGTGTAGACCGCTGCGTTAGGATCTGCAAGTCCCATCCAGTCCCGAAGGAAAATATATGGAGGGTTCAGGAAATTGCGGGAGCAATCAATTTGTCCCGCCGCTCTGATTAATGATTCCGGAACACATGCAGTAGTGAACATATCCGACGGGCTACGGGGCGGCAAGGGTACTTCAGCACCCCATTTAACGAATGCTGATACGATACCGGCGATTAACCCGATAAAAGCAGCCAGGCCATAACGTCTGCGGTTAGGTGGTGTTTGTTCAAATATATTCATATTTCATCCATCGCATTTCATTACATCAACGTAATTACTAAGTAGTATTCATAAAAAACAATGAATGTAAAGAATTGTATGTGGTTGTATGTTCTACACCTGAGTTAGTAACAGGAATTCCTAAATTAAACTACTTCATATGCTGCGGCAGAAAGACGGTGATATCAGCATCCGGGAAAATCCGGTGAACCCTCTTACCCAGTCAGATGAGTCTCATCAGATACCTTCGTCCGCTTTGTGCTGTGAGTTCAATGGGTCGATGCAACGCTATCCTTAATCAAGGGGGGGACGTTGCCATGAAACGAAGAACTCGGATTAACTACACGCCAGAGCAGAAGGCTATTATCTGGGACAGATATAAGCAAGGTGATTCCCTGCATGATATCGCCAGAATGTTCGACAGATATCATTCTTCTATCATGCCCACAATCCACCAGACAGGTGGCTACCGTCCTCCCGTTCGAAAGCGGCATCGATTAGCGCTTACGCTTGATGAAAGAGAGGAGATATCCAGAGGGCTGGTAGCCAAACTCAGTATCAGGGACATTGCCGCCAAATTATCAAGAGCGCCCTCAACGATTAGCCGCGAGGTCAGGAGGCACGGTGGTGCAAAACAATACCGTGCAGCAAAAGCCGATGCTACTGCGTGGGAAAATGCACTGAGACCAAAACCTTGCAAGCTAATTGAAAGCCCCGCATTGTGTAAAATCATTGCAGAGAAGATGCATCAGGACTGGTCGCCGGAACAGATCGCCGGTTGGCTGAAACGCTGTTATCCGGATAATCAGGAAATGCATGTGTCACACGAAACGATTTATAAAACGCTTTTTATACAAACCCGGGGAGCATTAAAAAAAGAGCTGCAGCAATGCCTCAGAAGCGGAAGAGCAGTGCGTAGATCCAGAACGTCATCGCTTAAAGGGAAAGGATTAGGGTCAATCCCGAACACGATACCTATCAGCGAAAGGCCACCAGAGGCGGCAGACAGAGCCATTCCAGGTCACTGGGAAGGTGACTTGATTCAGGGCTCGAAAAACTCCTATATCATCACCCTCGTAGAACGTCATTCCCGTTTTGTTATGCTGGCGAAGATCAGAGACAACAAGACCATAACGGTTATATCTGCACTCATCAGACAAGCCCGGGAATTACCTGCTGAGCTTTATAAAACATTAACTTGGGATCGTGGCGCTGAAATGACCAGCCACACACGATTTACTATAGCGACAGACATTCAGATTTATTTTTGTGATCCTCAATCTCCCTGGCAACGTGGCTCGAATGAAAATATGAACAGATTGCTCAGACAATATTTTCCAAAAGGAACTGACTTATCGGTTCACAGCCAGCAAAGACTTAACAGTGTTGCCAGACAGCTCAACGAAAGGCCGAGAAAAACGCTAGACTATGAATCACCCGCAGAACGGTTCAATAAGTGTGTTGCGTCCATCAGTTGAACTCACAGCCAGGAGCGGACATCCAGATCATTTCAGAGTGTTAAGTGCACGGGAAGTCTTCAAGTATGTTAATTATCAAATCGAGTGGGAAGATGATTTCATTGGTCTGTCTGAGCTCTTCTAAGCTCCACCAGTAGTGATCGCTAATGACTTCTTTTTCGTTGTTACTCCAACCTGAGCGGTCAATTTCTGATTTATCCGTAGTTATAATAAAGAAACGTTCTTCAGCAAGAACGTTCTCACCACTTGGTAGCACCATAGGGAAGGTTCTGGAGGCTATTTGTGGTCCCGTAGTTCTTCTTGTCAGGCCCGTTTCTTCAAATAATTCACGTAACGCCGCCTGCTCAAAAGACTCGTTGTGCTCGAGTCCTCCCCCTGGCGTTGCCCAGTATATTTTTCCTTCCAGAGCATCAGCTTTATGGCAGAATCTAAAGAGCAGAACGTGATTTTCAGGTGAAAGGACTATCAATCGAGAGGCTGGACGAGTACGCATGTAATCCCTCTTAAATAACATTTAAACCCTCATTTCGGATTTTCCAATAAACGTAGATTGCAGTCTACAAGTGCACATTGAAAATACCTTTTCTTACCACGTCAACTGCGCTTATCGTCCGCTCCTCGCTCAAAGCAGACTGTCAGTTTGAGTCTGAGCTAATACAGATAATCAGTAGGATGCCCAGTCTTAAAGCAGGGCGAGATAGTCTTCACGCGTCATTAACTGGGAAAATCTCCCACACATTTTCACCT
This sequence comes from Citrobacter sp. C6_1, assembly GCF_014596835.2. NCBI lineage: Bacteria > Pseudomonadati > Pseudomonadota > Gammaproteobacteria > Enterobacterales > Enterobacteriaceae > Citrobacter > Citrobacter sp. C6_1. The sequence continues at coordinate 1,813,084 of NZ_CP115031.1, forward strand.
CCAGGCTGTACTTTGAAGTATAGGTTTTAGCTCAGAAAGTGTTGGTATATTAACTATGGATAAATGTGCAAGTAGCTGAATTTTATGAAGTGGAAATATTGTGGATATACCAACGAGAAAATTTAAGTTATTGAAAATATTACCGATAAAATCGGTCTCGAAAACCGGAGTAGGGGCAACTCTACCGGGGGTTCAAATCCCCCTCTCTCCGCCACTATTCAAACACTTGCACGCCTTGCTTTCAACGACAGCAGTCACGGATGTTTTTTTCTTTGAGTATCCTCACAAGTTTGTCGTTCTATTGCCTTCGCGACATAAAAATCCGCTTCAAAATAAACAAAAGCCCGCTTCATATGAAGCAGGCCTGATACGTATTGTGCAAAATTAGAACTGGTAGACTAAACCAACGGCAACGATGTCGTCAGTCGCGATACCATTGCTTTCATAGAAGCTGTCGTCTTCGTCCAGCAGGTTGATTTTGTAATCAACGTAGGTGGACATGTTTTTGTTGAAGTAGTAAGTCATACCCACATCAACATATTTGACCAGGTCTTTGTCAACGTAACGCCAGTTACCATGGCTCACTTCCTGACCACCTAAATCACTGCCCTTGGACTGCAGGTAAGCGATGGACGGACGCAGACCGTAATCGAACTGGTATTGAGCCACAACTTCAAAGTTTTGCGTTTTGTTTGCGATACCGCCATTGCTTTCGCCATTACCGCCGCCGTAGTAGGTCATGTTGCGGGTTTCTGCATACATGGCTGCCAGGTAAACGTTGTTAGCGTCGTACTTCGCACCAACAGTCCAGGCTTCAGCTGTTTCGCCGCCTGCGTAGTTGTTGCGTTTGTTTATACCATCATGGTAACCGCGAGCAACCTGGTCATCAGTACGATCAGAACTGGAGTACGCTGCACCGAGGCTTAAACCGAAGTCAAAGTCATAAGAAGTGGACATACCGAAACCGTCGCCGTTTTCTTTCGCCAGTTTGCGGTTTTCACTATTACCAGAACCTTCCTGACCTACGCTGCTACCTTCATTATTACCCTGATACTGCAGGGCGAAGTTCAGGCCATCAGCCAGACCAAAGAAGCCGTGGTTACGATAAGTGGCAACGCCGTTGGTACGACCCAGCATATACACGTCGGTCTGAGTGTAAGTATCACCACCGAATTCTGGCAGCATATCGGTCCAGGCTTCAACGTCGTACACGACGCCATAGTTACGACCGTAATCGAAGGTGCCGTTTTCAGCAAAGCCCAGGCCTGCGAAAGCCAAACGAGTCCAGGAATCGCCTTTGTCACCTTCGGTGCCGTTAGCCTGAACGTTATATTCCCACTGACCGTAGCCAGTCAGCATATCGTTGATCTGCGTTTCGCCCTTAAAGCCCAGACGTGCATAGGTTTGATCGCCGTCGCTGCCTGCATCGTCAGAGAAATAACGCAGGCCATCGACTTTTCCGTACAGATCCAGTTTATTGCCGTTTTTATTATAAATTTCAGCCGCATTTGCTGCGCCTGCAGTTAATAAAGCTGGGAGAAGCAGTGCCAGTACTTTTCTTTTCATTATGTATTCCCTTTATTTAATAATTAAAATGAATATGTAGTGATGTCCTGAAAACTACATTTCGATACTATCTATGAAGTTCATTTAATTTAAAATATAACATGTAACAATTATATTTTAAATATTTCAAAATGTTTCCATTTGAATATTTTAAATTATTTTTATATGTTTTTGTTGTTTTTATTCAACACGCAAATGTATATTTATCAATTGGTTTATGCTTATGGTTTTAGTATTTGTTATGTGTATTTTATGTGCTTTTATTATTATTGCTCGTGCTTTCTGGGTAATTTTTTATCAATGCTGCATGCAGAAATTATAAATTGATATTTGTTATAAATATTATTTAATAATTGAATTTTGCTATAAAAGAGGGCAGACAGTGGTTCGGAGTAAAAATTATTGCTAAGGTGGTTTTCTTTATGTAAAGGGAGAGAGCATGGAACTCCACGACTGGCAGTCGCGATTTGAAGCCTGGTTACGTGAAAATCATTCAGAGCACGACGCTGCCCACGACATCTTTCACTTTCGCCGCGTGTGGAAGACGGCTCAAAAGCTGAGCACGGATGCGAACGTAGACTGGCTGGTGGTGCTGACGGCGTGCTACTTCCATGATCTCGTCAGTTTGCCGAAGAATCATCCCGATCGCCATCGTTCGTCGGTACTGGCAGCCCAGGAAACCCGTCGCGTTTTGATGCACGATTTCCCTGATTTTCCACAACAAAGAATACCTGCCGTGTGCCATGCCATTGAGGCGCACAGCTTCAGCGCCAAAATCATACCAGAAACCCCGGAAGCCAAAATCGTGCAGGATGCTGACCGGCTTGAGGCGCTGGGGGCTATCGGTCTGGCGCGCGTGTTCGCCGTTTCTGGCTCGCTGGGTGTGGCATTGTTTGATGCGGAGGATCCGTTTGCCCGGCAGCGCAACCTGGATGATAAACAGTACGCGCTTGATCATTTCCAGACCAAACTGCTGACGCTGCCACTGACAATGCAAACTGAACAAGGGCGGCATTTGGCACAGCATAATGCTGACTTTTTATTGACGTATATGGCAAAACTCAGCGCAGAATTAAAAGGAGAATATGAAATGTTGGATCTTGCGGCGATTCAACTCCTTAAAGCATATCAGTAGTCGTCATTGCTGAAACGTCAATTGCACCAATTTATGTTAACCTGTCGACTATCCATTTCGGCCGGTTAAACGTATGCAGGATAATTTTTCAGTAGCAGGCTCCATGAAACCGATGACAGATGATACCGGAGTTACCGTTCAGGTGATTTTGGCTAAGTTGCTTGAAATATACGATGTGAAAACGCTGGTTGCTCATCTTAATGGCGTCGGCGAAAACCACTGGAGTCCGGCCATCTTTAAGCGTGTGGTCGCCAATCAAACATGGCATCGCCTCAGCGATCGTGAGTTTGCTCACCTGTATTCTTTACTCCCGACGCCGCCTGCGCATCATCCACATTATGCTTTTCGCTTTATCGATCTTTTTGCTGGTATTGGCGGGATTCGTCGCGGTTTTGAAGCGATTGGCGGGCAGTGCGTGTTTACCAGCGAGTGGAACAAGCATGCGGTGCGCACCTACAAGGCGAATCACTACTGCGATCCTCTGCAGCACCACTTTAATGAAGATATTCGTGATATCACCCTCAGCCATCATGAGGGGGTGAGTGACGAGCAGGCTGCAGAACATATTTGTCAACATGTTCCCGAGCATGATGTCCTGCTGGCTGGCTTCCCTTGCCAGCCATTTTCTCTGGCGGGTGTATCAAAGAAAAACGCGTTAGGGCGTGCCCACGGTTTTGCCTGTGATACGCAAGGCACGCTTTTTTTTGACGTGGTGCGAATTATCGACGCGCGGCGACCGGCTATATTTGTGCTCGAAAACGTTAAAAATCTGAAGAGTCATGACCAGGGAAAAACTTTTCGCATCATTATGCAAACGCTGGATGAACTGGGCTATGACGTGGCGGATGCAGCAGATAATGGCCCGGATGATCCGAAGATTATCGATGGGCAACATTTTTTACCCCAGCATCGCGAACGTATCGTGCTCGTCGGCTTCCGACGTGATCTGAGCCTGAAGTCAGACTTTACGTTGCGCGATATTGTCAGCCGCTACCCTCAGCGTCGAACGACGCTCGCAGAGCTGCTTGAACCGACCGTTGATGCGAAATATGTGCTGACACCGGTCCTGTGGAAATACCTGTATCGCTATGCGAAAAAACATCAGGCACGGGGCAATGGGTTTGGCTACGGTATGGTCTATCCCGGTAACCCCGATAGCGTAACGCGTACATTATCCGCACGTTACTATAAGGATGGGGCTGAAATTTTGATAGACCGTGGCTGGGATATGGCGCTGGGTGAACAGGATTTCGATGATCCCGCCAATCAGCGACATCGTCCTCGTCGATTAACGCCAAGAGAGTGCGCTCGCCTGATGGGGTTTGAGTCTCCTCAGGGTTACCAGTTTCGCATTCCGGTATCAGATACCCAGGCTTACCGCCAGTTCGGTAATTCGGTGGTCGTTCCGGCATTTGCGGCGGTAGCCAAACTGCTGGAGCCGAAGATCAAACAGGCTGTTGCACTCCGTGAGAAAGAACAGCAGCATGGCAGACGTTCACGATAAGGCGACACGCAGTAAAAATATGCGGGCGATAGGAACCCGCGATACGGCGATCGAAAAACGTCTGGCCGACATCCTGACGGAGCAGGGGGTAACGTTTCGCGTGCAGGATGCGACGTTGCCCGGCCGCCCCGATTTCGTGGTGGATGATTATCGTTGTGTTCTCTTTACCCACGGCTGTTTTTGGCATCAGCACAACTGCTATCTCTTTAAAGTCCCGGCAACCCGCACGGCGTTCTGGCTGGAGAAGATAGGAAAAAACGTGGTACGTGATAAGCGGGACTGCGAAAAATTGCAGTCGTTGGGATGGCGGGTCTTGATTGTCTGGGAGTGCGCCCTGCGTGGGCGTGAGAAACTGGATAACGAGGCGCTGTCTGAACGGGTTATCGAGTGGATCTGCGGCGGCGGTGCCACTGCGCAGATCGACACTCAGGGCATTCATTTACTGTAACGACTTTTCCGATGGGGCTGCGACCGCGTCAGCTTTGACCGGGAATAAGTATTTCCCCAGCGTCACCAATACCACGGCAAAAACAATGACTCCGAGCGCCAGCCACTCGATCAACGCCAGGCTTTCACCTCCCAGTCCCGTACCTAACAGAACCGCCACTACCGGGTTGACATAGGCATAGCTGGTGGCTAACGCCGGGCTTACATTACGGATAAGGAACATATAAGCGTTAATCGCAATAATTGAGCCGAACAGGGCGAGGTATGCCACCGCCATAAAACCGGAGAAGGTTGGCATCGTGGTCAGCTTTTCTCCACTGAGCAGCGATGCGCACATCAGCACAATACCCGCGGCTAACATTTCAATAGCTCCGGCCATCATGCCAACGGGCAAGGTTATGCGTGAGCCGTACACGGAGCCAAACGCCCAGCTCATTGAACCAATCAGGATTAATACCGCCCCCCAGGGATTACCATTCAAGTTACCACCGCTGTTCAGCATGATGATCCCGGCGAGTCCAATTGCGATCCCCATCCATTCCAGTTTGCGCGTTTTGATGCCAAAAAAGTGACTAAAGCACAACGTAAACAGCGGGACGGTGGCAACCACTACGGCGGCTATACCGGAAGGAACATTTTGATGTTCTGCAACGGTAACCAGCCCATTACCCACGGCCAGCAGCAGGATACCAATTAACGCGGCGTTCAGGAGCTGGCGCAGAGGCGGTAGCTTGTGTCCGCGAAGAAGTAAAAAAAATGTTAATAACACTCCAGCAGAGAGAAAACGTACGCCAGCCATCATCAACGGCGGCCAGCTTTCTACGCCAATGCGAATAACGAAGTACGTGGAACCCCAAATGATGTACAGCGCGAATAGCGCACTGAAAAGCGGTAACAATTGCCTGAAACGCATAATCCCTCACGGTGGAAATAAAAAGGTGCAACATAGTAAACGTCAAAACTATCATGCTGGCGAGACTTATAATTGCCTGCCGTTGTTAAATATTTGTTGACCAGAAAGGTCTGTTTCAGCATGGCGTGTTTTACTTCATACTTATGGCTGCAAAAAAATAATATTGAGGGTTAAAATTTTGGCAGGAAGTAGCTTACTCACCTTGCTTGATGACATCGCCACGCTTCTGGACGATATCTCAGTGATGGGAAAACTGGCCGCGAAAAAAACGGCGGGTGTGCTGGGAGACGATTTGTCGCTTAACGCGCAACAGGTGTCGGGCGTGCGGGCGAACCGCGAGCTTCCGGTGGTCTGGAGTGTAGCCAAAGGATCTTTCGTCAACAAAGTTATCCTGGTGCCGCTGGCGCTATTGATCAGCGCCTTCATTCCATGGGCGATCACGCCCTTATTGATGATTGGCGGGGCGTTCCTCTGTTTTGAGGGCGTGGAAAAAGTGCTTCACACCCTGGAAGCGCGAAAACACCAGGAAACACCGGAAGAACGCCAGCAACGTCTGACGTCTCTTGCCGCACAGGACCCGCTGACGTTTGAGAAAGATAAAATCAAAGGGGCGGTACGTACCGACTTTATTTTATCTGCAGAGATAGTGGCCATCACGTTGGGTATTGTGGCGGATGCGCCATTGTTGAATCAGGTCCTGGTTTTGTCGGGTATTGCTTTGGTGGTGACCGTTGGCGTGTATGGTCTGGTCGGTATTATTGTGAAGCTCGATGATATTGGCTACTGGCTGGCAGAAAAGCGCAGCGCACTTACTCAGGCTCTGGGTAAAGGATTGCTGGTGGTTGCTCCCTGGCTCATGAAATCACTTTCCGTGGTTGGCACGCTGGCGATGTTTTTAGTCGGCGGCGGCATTGTGGTACACGGTATTGCGCCGCTGCATCATGCGATTGAGCAATTTGCCCAACAGCAGAGTTCATTCATTGCTCTGATGCTTCCGACTCTGCTGAACCTGGTGCTCGGCTTTATTATCGGTGGGTTCGTGGTACTGCTGGTAAATATGGTAGCCAGGTTACGCGGAGTTTCGCACTAATTGTCGCGTACCGAATTACGCAAAACGTCTCTTTGTCGTCTAAGGTGAAAAGGTTTCTCTTGATACAGGAGGCGGGTATGGTCTTTTCTGTCAGTGAGGAAGTCACCGCGAAAGAAGGTGGCCCACGCATGATCGTTACCGGGTATGCCAGCGGAATGGTGGAGTGCCGCTGGTATGACGGTTTTGGCGTCAAACGGGAGGCATTTCGTGAAGATGAACTGGTTCCTGGCGAACGCAGTCCACTACGCAGGATGCCTGAATACCGCAGGCTGGCGTAACCTGGTGATCTCTCAACCATTAGTTATATTTATCATTTTGGTGAGAATTATTTACTTGTCAGGCAAAAAAATTGCAGATAAGGTTGGTTTCGCATCAGATTTCCTGGTGTAACGAATTTTCAAGTGCTTCTTGCATAAGCAAGTTTGATCCCGACCCGATAAGGGCCGGGATTTTTTTCGCCCAAAGTCAGCGATTGATCTCCGTCACGCTAAAATCATGGATATCAAGCTCGAATGCGTCGGCCAGTTCATGCCATGTATGATAATCCCGGCCATCAATGCTGACGCGATCGGGGTCATCATGGCTGCGGTGAATTTCGCTCTCGCAGATTTCGTTGATAGCTTTCAATAGCGCGTCCACATCGACGCTGACTTCACGTTTGGCCGTATCGCTGTACTCTTTCGCGGTTTTCATCCTCATACCTCTCAACCGTTAAGGATACCGGGGCACGTATCAGAATCTCTGATGCGTACAAGTTAAGTATAGACCGTCGAGAAAACCCGCAATCACGCGAGCATGGCGCTGCCAGGAAAAGGAATTTGTTCTACACTGGCACAAAGCCACAGGAGGAAAATGATGAAGGTGAATGATCGGGTTACAGTCAAAACGGACGGCGGGCCGCGTCGGCCAGGCCGGGTACTGGCGATTGAAGAGTTTAGTGAAGGCACCATGTACCTGGTTTCTCTGGAAGACTACCCGCTCGGTATCTGGTTCTTTAATGAGTCAGGCCATCAGGATGGGATCTTTGTGGAAAAAGTGGAGTAATCCAGACGCTGATTCTGACTGGTGGCAAACCCACCAGTCAGAACATCCTAACGCATATTCACAAAGATACCATTGGTGACGTTATCTGTGAGTCGTACAACGTGATAGATAACTTGTTTATTATGTGTCTTGATCTTTCGTTTTATATTCCCCTTATGGGATGAGACTGTCTTCGCCTTGATATTCATTTGATCGGATATCTGTATTGTTCCCTGACCGGCCATCCACATACGTAGCATGCTGGATTCGGTACGGCTTAATGATAGTGTTGGCAGGTTCACATCAATGACAATATCCACTTCCTTTTTCAGAATATCGCCAAGAAGTTCATCCAGTGAATCTGGTTTAATCGACTTAGAACTGATTAATAAATTTTTTCTTACTAAGAGATACTCATCAAAATGGACATTGGCAATCGCCATAAATACAATAAATAAAGTGCTGGGATGTTGATTAATGATTTGCTTAATTCTCTGGCTGTTATCCGGATCGTGAATAAAGCAGTCTTCATTAATAAACACCACAGACGGCTGCAGTGAGACACAGGCGATGCTGAGTTCATCAACGCTTGAAATATCGTTGATTTCCCTTTTCTTCACCCCCCGACTTACCAGATATCCGGTCAACCCTAACCGGGTGTAACTGCATAAATCCATAATAATCGTTGACATGGCATACCCTCACTCAATGCGTAACGATAATTCCCCTTACCTGATTATTTCATCACAACTAAACGGAATAATAACGACCCAATATGACGCTTTCGCTGTTTTCAGGCGAATTTACTATCCCGTAAAGTTGCGTATAATTTGCCAGGAAACATCTTAAAGTAAAGTAAATGTTGCGTTATGTGAGGGAGGCAAAAACAAATAAACAGCGACAGCGTTATCCTGGTGGATGTTGTCTGTATTTGAATTTAGGACAATCCTTAGTAAGACAGGATAAAAAATAAGGGTTATTATTTTGAAGGCATTTCACTGATGATGTCAGCCAGCAAATTAAAAATCTCACTGAATAAGCGCTCACAGAAGGGGGCAATTAATGGCATGAGCGCAGCCATTAATGAAATACCCACGGTCAGGGTGAGAGGGAAACCAATGACAAATATCGATAGCTGCGGCGCCATACGGTTTAACAAACCGAGTGCGAGGTTGAGTGTGAGCAGCAGCGTCATCACCGGCAGAGCCAGCATCAGACCATTGAGGAAGATGAGCCCCCCCGCCCGCGCCAGCGCGAGAAAGGCATTGCTATTAACCGGATGGCCACCGATAGGCAGAGTATGGAAGGTATCCACTAACAGCGAGATAAGCCACAAGTGACCATTAAAGGTGAGGAACAGCAGCATCGCCAGCAAATCTATCAGACGTGCCAGAACGGGCATATTCAGGCGGCTGCCCGGGTCGAAGAAGGTTGCGAAGGAGAGACCCATTTGCAGACCGATGATTTCCCCGGCGGTACGCACCGCGGCAAACGCAAATTGCATGGTGAACCCTAACGCGATGCCGATCAGGATTTGCTGCATCGCCAGCCATATCGCGCCGACAGAAAAGATAGGCACGTTTGCGGGGGGAAGCAGCGGAGCGATAACCATGGTAATCATCAATCCCAGCCCCAGTTTTACCCGTTTGGGGATGGCGCGTTCGCTGAGTATTGGAGCCGTTGAAATGAGCGCCAGTATGCGCAGCAGGGGCCAGAAGTAAAGATTCAGCCAGTGGAGCCACTCAACGCTGGTCACCTGCAACATAGCGTCGTTTACCCGATGATGTAGGGAATATTGCTGAACAGCGTACGCACGTAGTCGAGCAGCAAGTTAAGCATCCACGGACCGGCAACGATGATGGCAATAAAGACCGCGACAATTTTCGGAATGAAGGACAGCGTCATTTCGTTAATCTGGGTTGCCGCCTGCAGGATACTGATGATAAGACCCGTAACGAGGGCAACCAGCAACAAAGGTGCGGCAAGGGCAAGGGCAACTTTCATCGCCTCAGTGCCCATCATCATGACCGATTCAGGAGTCATTTCGCGCCTCTAACTGTAAAAGCTTTGTGCAAGCGAGCCGACAAGCAGCTGCCAGCCGTCAACCAGCACAAACAGCATGAGCTTGAATGGAAGTGCAATGGTGGCAGGAGGCACCATCATCATCCCGAGCGCCATCAGGACGCTGGCGATAACCAGATCGATTATCAGAAATGGAATGAAAATGGTAAAACCTATCTGGAATGCCGTTTTCAACTCGCTGGTGACATAAGCCGGCAGCAAAATGCGCATCGGCACTGCTTCAGGCCCCTGTAACGGGCCGCTGTTTGCCAGGCGGGCGAACAGAGCCAGATCGGCTTCGCGGGTCTGACGTAACATAAACTCACGCAACGGCTGTGCGCCTTTCTCCATGGCTTCCTGCATGGAGATCTTCTCTTCGCTGAAGGGTTGATACGCATCAACGTAGATTTTGTCGATCACCGGCGACATGATGAAAAAGGTCAAAAACAGCGCCAGTCCAAGTAAAACCTGGTTCGGTGGTGCTGACGGTGTTCCCAGCGCATTACGTAACAGGCCAAAAACGATGATGATGCGGGTGAAGCTGGTCATCATCAGCAAAATAGCGGGCAGGAACGTCAGCGAGGTGATAAACACCAGCGTTTGGACGGGCAATGTCCAGCTTTGTCCGCCGCCGGGCAGCGGTTGGCTAACCAGACCCGGTAGTTGGGCCAGGGCTGCTGGGCTGAAAAGCCACAAACCCGTCAGCGTGAGGGATAACAAACGGCGCATCAGGATCTCCCAGGACGCTTCAGCAAACTCTTCATCATGGCCTGGAAATCCGCAGGGGAGGCCGCTTTTTCTTCTGCACTGGCAGGTGCCGGGGGGAGGGTATGCAGAACGTTAATCTGCGATGCTGTAACGCCCAACACCAGACGCGCGTCTTCGACCTCAACAATTACCACTCGCTCACGTGGGCCTAATGAGGTACTGGCCGAAACTTTCAGCCCACGCGTACTGACGCTTTTGGGGGCAAATCCCAGGCGCTTAACCAGCCAGGCGGCTCCCAGGATCAACACAATGATCCCCAGCAGCGCGCCGCTGACCTGCACTAACGGTGATCCGGGTACAGCAGCGGGCTGAGCGACGGTGGCCTGGGTATTCATCGTTAACGGCTCAGACGACGCATACGTTCAGATGGGGTAATAATGTCAGTAATACGTACACCGTATTTATCTGCGACTACCACAACTTCACCCTGAGCAATCAAATAACCGTTGATCAGAATATCCAGCGGCTCGCCCGCCAGACCGTCCAGCGCGACGACCGAACCTTGCGTCAGGCGCAGTAGTTCTTTGATGGTCATGCGGGTGCGGCCCAATTCAACGGTCAGCTTGACCGGAATATCCATGATCAGGTCGATATCCTGCAGCGCACCGCTGACGTCGCCGCCACCTAACTGCTGGAATACCGCATCGGCCGCACTTTTGGTGGTCGTTGTTTTTTGCTCGTTTAACGCGTCAGCCCACAGATCGTCCAATGCACCAGTGTTCTCATCGGACGGATTATTCATGTCACTCATTTGGGCTGTTCCTCATTCAGCGAATTCAAAATCGGGTTTATCAAATGTTCTACGCGTAACGCATACTGACCATTTACGGTGCCATATTGGCTGGTCAGCACAGGTACGCCGTCCACATGAGCAATAATGCGGTCGGGTTTTTCAATCGGCAGTACATCGCCGGGTTTCAGCTTCAAAATCTGGGACAGCCGCAGCGGAATGTCAGCAAAGTTTGCTACCAGTTCCAGCTCGGAATGCTGAACCTGACGCACCAGATTATTGCGCCAGTTCTGATCTTCATTACGCGAGTTTTCCAGCGGCGGGTTTACCAGCAGTTCGCGCAACGGTTCAATCATGCTGAATGGCAGACAGATGTTAAATTCACCGGTCAGGTTGCCGATTTCAACGTGGAACGGGGTGTTCACCACGATGTCGTTCGGGGAGGTGGTGATATTTGTAAACTTCACCTGCATCTCGGAACGGACATATTCCACTTCCAGTGGGTTGATAGCCTTCCACGCGTCGCTGTAGCTTTCCAGCGCCAGTTTCAGCATGCGGTTGATTACGCGTTGTTCAGTGTGCGTAAATTCACGGCCTTCGACTTTCGTCGGGAAACGACCATCACCGCCGAACAGGTTATCTACGGCGATAAACACCAGACTCGGTGAGAACACCACCAGACCTGTCCCGCGTAACGGTTTCAGGTGGATTAAGTTCAGGTTGGTCGGAACCGGTAAGTTACGTGCAAACTCGTGGTAGGGCTGGATACGGATCGCGCCCACTGTAATATCCGGGCTGCGGCGTAGCAGGTTAAATAACCCCATACGGAACTGGCGCGCAAAGCGTTCGTTAATGATCTCCAGCGCCTGCAAACGCTCACGAACGACGCGGCGCTGAGTGTTGGGATCATAAGGACGAATATCGCTTTCATTTGCGATACCGGAAATGGGTTCGTCTTTAGTTTCGCTATCGCCGTTAAGCAATGCGTCGATTTCAGCCTGAGAAAGAATACTGTCGCCCATGTCTTTACCGCAGAATAAAAGCTGTATAAAGAACGTCGGTGACAACCTGTTTCGGCTGCCCGACAACGAGCGGAGTCGCGAGCGTCTCTTTGATAGCGGCAATCAGCTGCTGTTTGCCTTCTTCTGTTGCGAGCGTGTCGCCTCGTCTTTCATGCGCAGTGTGATACCGATATACAGCACGCGATCTGCATCACCTAAATTGACGGTAAACGTATCCAGTGCAAAGAACACTGGGGCAGGCGGTGGAGCCGGTTCCGCTTTTACGCTGGCGGACGGCTGCTGCTGCATGCGCCAGTAGCTATAGCCCGCAGTAGCGAGGGCGGCGAGCGTAATTAACACCAGCAGAGGGATCCAAATAGCGCGTTTACTCTTTTTGTTAATCGCGGAGTCAGTCATCAGATACGGGCTTCCTGTTTCGGTACAGCTTATAGGCTGATTATCCCGTGTCCTGACCACGACAAAGCGTGGAAAAGACACGGATAATCATGCTACCTCTGGCGTTAGGCGAAGATGTCTACTGCACCATCACCGCGAGCCGCGGCTTGCAGTGCGGCAGGTGTGGCCAGAACAGCATCATCTTCGGGAGCAAAAATATCTTGTCCATGCGCACGCCCAGCCTGTTGTTGCTGCGAAGGCGACTGTTGCTGACCGGCAAAGCTTTCGCTGCTGATACTGCTTTGCCCCAGTTGGATCCCGTTTTCAGCCAGTTGAGTACGCAGCATCGGTAATGCTGCTTCCAGCGCCGCGCGCACGTGGCTATGAGGCGAGACCATTTGTAGTTGCGCCATGTTGTCATCGAGCTTGAGGGAAATCTGCACTTGCCCCAGATCCTGCGGATGTAAGCGCAATTCCGCACTTTGCTGGCCCTGGCGGGTGAACAGCGTGACGTGCTGACTCAGTGATTGCTGCCATTCATGGCTTCCCAGCGGGGCACTCAATACCGGTGCCGCGGCAGTCGGTAACGGCTGCGCATGTGTCTGTGTGCCAGCCAGCGGAGCTATTGTTGCGCCAACGCTGGTTGGTGACGGTGAACTTTCAATCTCCGCGCGCGTAGCTGCCGCTACCGTTAATGGCGTTAAACCAACATTATTGGTCTGATCCGCGCCACTGGTATGCATCGCTGTATCTGCTTTACCTTTTTTCCCTTCACCGGTCAGTAATTCACTGGCGCTATCGGTAGTCGTGTTGGGGGTATTACCACGTAACAGCACCGACAGCGTCGTATCCGCCGGGGCTGGGGTGGCATCAACAGCCGGAGTGGTCACCTGTTGCCCCGGCAGCATAGCGAACAGCGCACTCAGGTTGGCGAGATCGTCATCGCTCAGACGGACTGTTTTTTCATCCTGCTGTGCGGTTTTACCCAGTGTTGTCAGGGCATTAACCTTCAGTGACGGCGTGAGCGCAGACAACAGCTGTTGTGCATCAGTCAGGTCGGTCAGCGACGCCTCGGTTTGGACCTCTTTTTGTGCCAGCAGATCGGCTAATTTTACCGTCTGCGCGGTATCACCATTCTTTTGCAATAACCCTTTTTGCAGTTTGCTGCCTGCGGCCTGTAAATCGGCCAGCGACAGCGGGGCATCTTTACCCTGTGCATCGCCTGCACCTAATGCACCTGCCAGCAACGCTAAAAAATCCTCGGGGGAATCTACCGCTTTGCCTGACTGAAGACCTGCGGCTACGTCGGTGTCGGTGGTAATCAGTTGGGGTAAAGTAATCATTCGGGTTTCCTCATAGCTGCACGCTGAGCAAATTCATCCATTTTTTTCTGATCCAGGCGGTTTTCAGCCAGTAACGCGGCTGTGGTTTGCCTGTCCTGCAGAGTCTGCCATGCCTGCAGTCGCTGCTTTTTATCGCGCCAACTGCTCAGCGCCTGGTCTACTTTCTGCGTCCATTGGTTGAGTTGTTGGCGATGTTGCTCAATCGCTTTTTCCAGCGTCTGAATAAATTGTTGATAGTTAATCCAGCGATTACTGGTGATACCCTGACCCATATCGCTATTAAGATTGTTGCGATATTCATGCTGATAATCGATCAGCATCTTCAACTGCTCTTCCGCCTGCTGACATCCGCGGCGCATCTCGCCTAATAAGATAGCTGCGTCATCGACTTCTTTTTCAGCCAGGTCTTTAAGTGTTGCCAGCGCACCATGTTGTGCCATGACCTATGCTCTCCTGCTTAATCACACACCAGGGAAAATCAGATCCAAAGCCTGCAGGGAGTCTTCCCAGTCGGCTCGTTCAGAGATGCCTTGCTGTAAAAATGCTTCCAGTTGTGGCCATAAGGCAATGGCTTTATCCAACATGGGATCGCTGCCTTTGGCGTAGGCGCCTACGCTGACCAGATCGCGGTTACGCTGGAAACTGGACAGTAGCTGCTTAAAGTTGCGTACCCGCGCATAATGTTTCTCGCTGATCAATGCGGTCATTGCGCGGCTGATTGAGGCTTCAATATCAATGGCCGGATAGTGACCCGCCTCTGCCAGATGACGGGACAGGACAATGTGGCCGTCGAGAATGGCACGGGCGGAATCAGCAATAGGGTCCTGTTGGTCATCGCCTTCGGTCAGTACGGTATAAAATGCGGTCACGGAACCGCCACCATGAATACCGTTACCAGCCCGTTCAACCAGTGCGGGTAATTTAGCAAACACCGAGGGCGGATAGCCTTTCGTTGCCGGAGGTTCGCCGATCGCCAGTGCGATTTCACGCTGTGCCATTGCATAACGGGTGAGGGAATCCATAATCAGCAGCACGTGCTGGCCGCGATCGCGAAAATCTTCGGCGATGCGCGTGGCGTAGGCTGCACCCTGCATACGCAACAGCGGGGAAACGTCCGCCGGAGCAGCGATCACCACCGAGCGTGCACGTCCCTCGGCGCCAAGAATATTTTCAATAAAATCTTTAACTTCGCGTCCACGCTCGCCAATCAGACCGACAACAATGACGTCAGCCTGGGTATAGCGTGCCATCATGCCGAGCAGAACACTTTTCCCCACACCTGAACCGGCGAAAAGCCCCATTCGCTGACCGCGCCCGACGGTTAACAGCGCATTGATAGGTCGTACGCCAGTATCCAGCACGTGTTCAATCGGGGTACGTTGCAGGGGGTTAAATGGCGGGGTGATTAGCGCCCCTGTTTCCGTGGTGTCGGGGGCAGGCAGCCCATCAAGCGGCTTCCCACTGCCATCGAGAACACGCCCCAGCAGGGCAGGGCCCAGCGGTAATTGTTTTCCGCTTTGCAGCCCTTCGCCGGCGATGTTTTTCGCGTAAACGCGCGCGCCCGGCAGAACGCCTTCGACCTCTTCGAGCGGCATCAGAAACAGGCGTTGACCATTAAAGCCAACTACTTCGCTTTCGACTTCCTGGGTTTCGTTGCCATCCTGACGCTCAATAACGCAGGTGGCACCCAGCGGTAACTGCAGACCTGTGGCTTCCAGTACCAGTCCGGTGGCGCGGGTCAGACGCCCGTAACGACGCACCGCAGGCAGCAGCGACATTTTCTCTTCGAAGTTGTCCAGCGTGTTGAGCCAGCGAGTCAGGCGAGTGGTCATTACACGACTCCCGGCGCTGCCAGACGGCAGAGTTCTTGCCAGCGGGTTGCAACACTGGCGTCCAGATCGCCTTCGTCAGCAGAGACTTTACAGCCACCGTGATGCAACGTTGGATCGCCACGCAGTCGCCAGCCGTGCAGACTGAGGGTCGCCCCCAGCATCTCTTCTACCCGCTGCAGATCGTCCGGATGGACGCGCAACTGCGGTTTACCGCTAAACAGCGGCTCCTGTTGCAACAGCTGTTGGATTTGCTTAATCAGCGCGGCGTTATCCACGATGGGTGTCTGGCCGATAACCTGGCGCGCGGCTTCCAGTGCCATTTGCATCAGGCGCGATGCAATGACGCTGTCCAGGGCATCCAGTGTATTCTGAAACTCACTGACCAGTTGCTGCATGCGGGCATGAATCGGCGCATGTTGGGCGCGAGCCTGGTTCTGACCTTGTTCCAGCCCCTGGGCCAGTCCGTCCTGATAACCTTGTTCGTGCCCTTTTTGCCGACCTTCAGCCAGGCCGGCGTTATATCCTTGCTCATGGGCCTGGAGCTGCATTTGCGCCAACTGCTGCTCAAGCTGTTGTTCCGCAGATAGCTGTGGCTCTTCTGTCTCGTCGGACGGCTGATCGTCGGTATGATCGGCCAGTACGAACTCCGCCATTGGCGGGGCGAGGTCGTCAGGCGTCCAGACTTTCCATGGCAGATCGTTAGACATAGGTATCCTCGCCGCTGCCGATCACCATCTCGCCGGTCTCGGCCAGACGACGTACGATGAGCAGAATCGCTTTCTGTTCGTTTTCCACCTGCGACAAACGTACCGGACCTCGGTTGGCAAGATCGTCGCGCAGGATATCGGCGGCACGCTGCGACATGTTGCGCAGGAACTTCTCGCGCAATGGTTGTTCGGCACCTTTCAGGGCTATCAGCAGCGATTCGGAATCCACTTCCTGCAACAGACGCTGGATGCTGCGATCGTCGACATCCACCAGATTTTCGAACAGGAACATCTCGTCGATAATTTTCTGCGCCAGCTCGCCGTCGAATTCGCGCACCGCGGTAATAACTGCTTCTTCCTGCTGCGTCTTCATCAGGTTGATAATTTCTGCTGCTGTCCTCACGCCGCCCATTTTGCTGCGTTTGAGGTTCTGGCCATCGAGCAGGCCGTTCAGCACTTCGGTCAGTTCTGCCAGTGCGGCAGGCTGTACGCCGCCGAAAGTCGCGATACGCAGCATGACATCGTGGCGTAAGCGCTCGTCGAACAGCGCCAGAATATCGGCGGCCTGGGCCCGTTTGAGGTGAACCAGAATGGTGGCGATAATCTGCGGGTGCTCGTCGCGAATAAGATCGGCGGCGCTTTGTGGCTCCATAAAGTTGAGCGTTTCAATGCCGCTGGTGGTATCGCGAGTTTCCAGAATGTCTTCCAGCAGGCTGGAGGCACGTTCTTCGCCCAACGCTTTTACCAGCACGGAGCGCAGGTATTCGTTGGCGTTGATGTTCAGTGCGGCAAACTGCTCGGCTTCTTGTTCAAATTCGGCCAGAACTTCCGTCAACTGTTTGTTGGAGATCTGACGCACGTTGGCCATTGCCGTACTGAGGGCCTGTACTTCGCGCGTGGAAAGGTGCTTAAAGACCTCCGCCGCGCGATCTTCGCCAATGGTCATCAATAAGATGACGCTTTTATCGGTGCCGCTAAGATTACTCATGTTCGTTATTTATCCACTGGCGAATGACCAGCGCCACGACGCGCGGATCGTTATCTGACATTTCACGAATACGCTGGCTCATGACTTCAGCACCCAGCCGCTGGTTGTTACGGCGTTGCTGGGTCTGCTCGTCTTTGCTGAGGCGAACTTCAACCGCTTCTTCCGTTTCCTGGCGAATACGTGTTTGTTCTTGTGCGGCTTTGACCTCTTCGCTGCGACGCATCAACTGCGGACGAACCGCTTTACGCCACAGGATCCAGGCCACCAGCAGAACCAGTAACCAACGACCGGCTACCATCAGCTGTTCAATAAAGGACTGCTGTTGCCAGAATGGAAGCTCTCCGCCCATGTCATCACTCGCGGTGAAGGGGGAATTCACGACATTCAGGGTATCGCCGCGTTTTTCAGAGAAGCCCATGGCCTCGCGGGTCAGGTCCTCAATTTGTTTCATTTGGTCGGCGGTTAATGGCAGCGGTTTGCCATCCGGTAACGTTTTATAGTTGACCACTACCGCCACCGACAGGCGCTGCACATCACCCACATTCATCTTGGTGTGACGAATGGTACGGTCAACTTCATAGTTGCTGGTTTCGTTACGCTGCGTGCTGCGCGGGCCGGCATTGGCGTTATTTGCCGTTTGCGCATTCTGTGCATTCTGCGCATTTTGCTGATTTGCCGGTGGCGTATTAATCGGGGCCGTATTCGCCGGCGCGGGCTGGTTAGACAGTGCGCCCGGTACGCCGCCAGGCGCTCCGCTTCCTATCTGCTCGCTGACGTTAAGCTGGCGTGAGCGCAGAACAGCCTGTGAGTCGTCGCCATTTGGGCTGTACTTCTCTTCGGTTTGCTCTTTGTTGGCAAAATCCAGCTGTGCGGTAACCTGTGCATGTACGTTGCCGTTACCGACAATTGGCGACAGAATTGATTCAATACGACGCTGTACGCGACCTTCAACATCGCTGGCATATTTCAGCTGCGCATCGTTCAGGTCGCGGCTGCTGGTGTTCGACTGCGTTAACAGATGTCCTGCCTGATCGACCAGCGTCACGTTGCCCGGCGGTAAGCCTGCGACAGCGCTGGAGACCAGATGCGTTACCGCGCTAATCTGGCCTTCGTCCAGTGCTCGACCCGGCTCCAGGTTTACCGTGACGGAGGCAGAAGGAGCCTTTTGTTCACGTACGAACAGTGACGGTTTGGGCATCGCAAGATGGACACGGGCGCGTTTTACCGGCCCCAGTGTTTCAATGGTTCTGGCTAATTCGCCTTCCAGAGCTCGCTGGTAATTGACCTGCTCGCTAAACTGGCTGATACCAAACTTTTCCTGGTCCAGTAACTCAAAGCCCACCGCGCCGCCTTTCGGCAGCCCTTGCTGTGCCAGACGTAAACGCAGTTCGTGAACTTTATCAGCAGGGACTTCAATGGCGCCGCTTCCCTCAGTGAAACGATAAGGAACGTTCATCTGCGTCAGCTGCGTGACAATCGCGCCACCGTCCTGATCGGATAGGTTGCTGAACAGTGTGCGGTAGTCAGGTGTTTTGGCCCACAGAACCATTGCAACGATGATAGCGACGGCAGCGGCACCCGCCACAATCAGAGGGATTTTGGGATTCGCGCGCAGGCGATTTAACCACTCGAGAGGTTTCAGTTGGGTTGCAGTCGATGCTGTCGCACTCATCTCGCACCTCGTGGCTTATCGTGGACGGCGTTTTTTGCAAAGTGGAACAAGACTCACTCCCGGGTCAGCAAACTCGAAAAATTGACGGTCTCATTATTTGCGGTTTCGAATTTTTCTATGCGTTAAAAACCGAGGTTTTTTATCGTTATTTAGCGCCTTTATCTTATTGACGAACTGGTAATCTCTGCTACGTAAAAAATCATCCAGGGGATCAGAATGTCGGCAATACAGGGGATTGAAGGGGTTATCAGTCAGCTACAGGCCACGGCAATGTCAGCGAAAATGCAGGATGTGCAGCCACAATCGACCGTGAGTTTTGCCGGTCAACTGCACGCGGCATTGGACAGAATCAGCGATGTGCAAACCGCCTCTCGCGTTCAGGCTGAAAAATTTACCCTGGGTGAACCAGGCATTGCGCTGAATGATGTGATGACCGATATGCAGAAAGCGTCGGTTTCGATGCAGATGGGCATTCAGGTGCGTAACAAACTGGTATCAGCCTACCAGGAAGTGATGTCGATGCAGGTGTAGGTGCAACAAGCAGAGAATGTAGGCCGGATACGCACAGCGCTATCCGGCAAACACTTATTATTTTTGAATCAGATAGCGAATAGTTGGTCCATCCTGCTGAATATCCAGCACCGTATACCCATGGTTACGCGCATCCAGCGGAATATTGTTGATTGACTGCGGGCAATCGCTGACCACTTCCAGAATTTCACCTTTCTTCAACTGCGGCATGGCTTCCAGCGTGGCGACCGCCGGGTAAGGACACGGTTCACCGACCATGTCGAGGCGATAATCAGGTACGATATTTTTCATGCGGATTCCTTAGCAGGCGTCAGCCCGGCGCGGCGGAAGAAACGTTTTTCCCAACCGATGATGAGCATCAATGCGATAAACAACAGCAGATAAGTCACCAGTAGCCCGCCGAGCGGCCCAAAGGTGTCAAGCAGATTCACTTTATCCCAGCGAGTGGCAAGGGCAGGGGCAAAGTCATCCCAGTAGTAAGCCAGAATGGTCGAGCCGATAACGTTACCCAGTCCCACCCACCAGTAATGCACCTGGCCCTCAACCGCGCGGTACATCCAGCCGGTCTCACACCCGCCCGCCAGCACGATACCGAAACCAAACAGTAAGCCGCCGATCACCGCATTTGGACCGGCCCACATAATCTTCGGCTCAACGCCCAGCTGCACATAGCTAAAGATACCAATGGCGCTCACCGCCATGCCGAAGATAATGGCTTTTGCCATATGGGTGCGCCCGGAAATCCACAGATCGCGGAAGGCCGAGGTAAAGCAGATTTGCGCCCGTTCAATCAGCAGGCCGAACCCAACGCCAAACAACATGGCCAGACCCAGCTTCGGCTTGTCCATTGCGGTCAGCAGCGCCCAGCCGATCATGCCGATAAATACCAGCATACCGAGGCGGAAACGACGACGCGCTTGTTCAGGTTTTTGCGTCAGCGGCGAGGCGGCGGAAACTTTCTGCATTTTAACCGGAATACGAAACATCGGTAGCAGGGTAAAGCGGGCGCCAAACCATGAACCCATTGCCGTCGCCAGCGCGAAGAACCAGGCATGCAGCGAGAACTGTGGAATACCGGTAAAAAACGCGGCCAGGTTACAGCCCATTGCCAGACGGGCGCCGAAACCGGCGATCATCCCGCCGACCACCGCCTGCAGAATACGGATCCGACTGCGCGGCATGCGTAATTTGACGTTGTTGGCCCACAGCGCGGAGGCAAAACAGCCGCCGAACATACCGAGGATCATCATCCCGTCGATACGGGTCAGGGGCGAGCCTTCGAGGTGGATCAGTTTATAGTATCCCCACTCTTCGGCGTGCACGCCAAACAGTTGCAGGATTTGCCCACCCCAGCGGGTAAATTCGCCGGTAACGGCCCAGAAGGTTCCCGTAATGCCGAAATAGTAAGTGGAGAGAATACCCGCTGCGATAACCGCAGGGGCAGGGGCCCAAAATTTAATTAACCAGGCCTGTTTGAAGTGTTGCCATGACATGCGTTTTGACTCTGAACTCAGAAGGTATGTAACAAGAAGCGTGGATATTACACCGATCAGAATTTTTGACTATGAGTAATAAGAGGTAACACCGTCGGGATCAATCTTTCTCCGGGCTGCCGAAAGGCTGGCGACATCAGGGCTTTAATGCCACAATCCCTTTTTCTTCGCATGCAGGATGAATGATGAAAAAATTAGCAATTGTGGGTGTATTGTTGGTGCTTGCCGGCTGCGCCGAAGTACAAAATTATAATGACGTGGTGAAAACACCAGCCCCTGCCGGTCTGGCAGGTTACTGGCAGTCTAAAGGTCCGCAGCGCGCGCTGGTGAGCCCGGAAGCGATTGCCAGTCTGATTGTCACGAAAGAGGGGGATACGCTGGATTGCCGTCAGTGGCAGCGAGTGATTGCCGTCCCCGGGAAATTGACCATGCTTTCCGGTGACCTCACCAACGTGACGGTGAAACGCGAGCTGTATGAGATCGATCGCGATGGCAATACGCTGGATTATGACGGTATGACGCTGCAACGGGTGGATCGCCCGACGCAGGAGTGCGCCGAGGTGTTAAAGAAAACGCCGTTAGCTACACCGCTGCCATAAGTATTGCGCCCCGGTAGCCTGTCGCCACCGGGGTTAAGTGCTACAACACGTCTTCAATCACCCACACGCTGACGCTGCCGCCATCACAGAAAAACGTCGCCACGCCGTTTTCATCGGTCACTACGCTTTCTGCGCGATTCCCCAGATAATCACGCCAGGTTTTATTGCCGTAATTTGCGCCAAGCGCGATGCTCTTTTCACCGTCATCGCCATTGGACAGCACGACGACGCACCCGGGATCATCATCCGTACCGCTGCGACTAAAGGCGATACAGTTTGGATGATCAAAATAGAGCGTTTGTACGCCGTGGGCGAAGCGTTGGCGGGCCAGGATTAATTCATCAAGTTGTTCAATAATCGGCATATCGATGGTGTAGGTTTCGCCATCACCGCCAGTATCTTCATAATGTGCACCGTAGAGATCGGGGTAGAACACCGACGGCACGCCGTTTTCGCGCAGCAGGATCAGCGCGTAGGCCAGCGGCTTAAACCACGGCTCGACCGGGGCTTCCAGCGCCTGTAACGGCTGGGTGTCATGGTTCGCAACCAGCGTCACCGCATGAAAGGGATCGGCCTCCACCAGCGTATCGGTGAAAATCTGGCTCATGTCATAATCGCGCCCCTGGCGGGACGCTTCGTGAAACTTCATCTGCAAAGGGGCATCAAACAGCATGGTTTTCCCCTCGACCTGGTTAATATAGGTTTGCAGTTTATCGACCTCATGGGACCAGTATTCCGCGACGATAAACAGCGGTTTGGGAGCGACTTCCTGGACGTGCTCGATCCACTCTTTATAGAACCATGCCGGGATGTGTTTGACGGCATCCAGGCGAAAACCATCGCAATGGGTTTGATCCATCACCCACCGTGCCCAGTATTTGAGCTCTTCGGTCACGGCATGATTGCGAAAATCGATATTTTCGCCCATCAGATAGTCAAAGTTGCCCAGTTCGTCATCGACCTGATCGTTCCAGCCTTCGCCGGTATAATCATTAACGATTTTAAAAATGCCGTCCTCGGTGGGATTTTCAATATGATCGATGCCGTTAAAGCATTTGTAGTCCCAAATGAATTGAGAGTACTGACCCGCACGGGCAGGGAAGGTGTACCGCGTCCAGGCCTCGCATTCGACAATCTCGTCATCTATCTGTGTACGGTCATCGGCGTTTACGCGCTGAACCTGAATGTGTTCTTTCTCATCGGCTCCCATTTTGTGGTTGACCACCACATCCAGCAGTACCGCGATATCGTTGTGCTTTAACGCGTCGATTGCCGCCAGTAACTGATTTTTATCGCCGTATTTGGTGGCAATAGTGCCTTTCTGGTCGAATTCGCCTAAATCAAACAGATCGTAGGAGTCATAGCCAACGGAGTATCCGCCGGACGCGCCTTTATAGGCTGGGGGCAGCCATACCATATTGATGCCGATATCGTTAAGTCCACCCGCGTGTGCGGCGAGTTCCGACCAGAGCTGGCCGCCATCAGGGTAATACCAGTGGAAGTACTGCAATAAGGTGGGATTTTTCATCTTCCGTGCTCCAGAAGCCGTTTGGCCGACTTCTGGAGTATGGAGGATTTTTCAGACGTAACGGGAAATTATTGTGGGGCAGTTGGGGCATCAGGAACCAGCAACATACCGGAAAGCCGACCGTAGGCGTTATTTAGCGTCTTCTGGCGGGTTGACTGACCGATCAGCGTACTGAGTTCATCCAGACGCTGCTGCAGTAATGCTTTAAGCAACTGTTCGTTATCCAGCGTCTGTTTAATATACCCGGCAATCAAATCCTGAACGCTTCGCGTAATGCCTGATGGAGTTTGTTCTTCCATGACCACTTCAATACTTTGCAGATAGGTAACTTCCTGTTCCAGTAAAAGGTCCCATTCACCTCGCTGTGCCAGTTCCAGCAGCGAGTGACTGAGCAGCGCAATGCGCTGCCAACGGTTGATAAACTCCACGGCTGAGGTCATTAACGGGACTCCTGGGACGACGCGTTTGGTGAGATCTGTTTCCAGGCATCCGCGATGTTTCCGAGCAACCCTTCGACTTCTTCAATCGCCTGACAATCATTATTTAGATTTGCGTGTAATAAACGGCGAACCATATAGTCGTACAACGAAGAAAGATGGGTGGCGATCTCTCCTCCTTTTTCGTGGTCCAGACCCGCCTTCAAACCATTATCGATGATATTGATTGCCTTGCTTAATGCTTCACCTTTGGCAACGATATCGCCTTGCTGCATAAACAGACGAGCGCGCACCAGGGCGCTATGTGCGCCATCAAACAACATTTCGATCAACTGATGCGGGTTGGCGCTCATCACGGCGCTTTCCACGCTGACCTGTGCATAGGCTTTGGTACCGCTCGCGGTATACATGCTTACCTCGTGTTATCAGGAATTATTCATCGCTGAAAATTGTTGGCCCAGATAGGTACTGGTGCTGTTCAGCTTACTCATCATGGAATCGAGTTGGGTAAACTGTGCTTTATAGCGAGCCACGACTTCATCAATGCTGTTACTCACGGTCAGATACTGCTTTGTCAGCAGTTTCAGGTTGGCGTTAATATTGTCTTGCGCATTGTCGATAATACCGTCATCGGCCAGATAGCTTTTTACTTCGGTGGCAATCTTGGTGGTAATACCGGTTTCTTTGCCGTCACCCACCAACAGTTCACGGGTCGCTGCTGTGTTATCTTTCAGTGCCTTAGCCAGTTTTTCTTCATCAATTTTTAACTTGCCAGTGCCGCCATCCTGAGTAATGCCAATCTCAGACATGGTTTTAAACGGGGACTCGCTGCCGCTGTTAGCAAATGGCGCACGAATACCGTTTTGAATGGTACGGAGAACACTGTCGCCCAGTAACGCGCCGTTATCTGTACTGGCCGCTTCACCCGGTTCAACTTCTTTATATTTAGTCAGCGTACCAAAGGTATCCACCAGTGAGTTATAGGCTTCCACCCAGGCTTTAATTGCCGTTGTGGCCTTTTCATCACTTTTTGTTACCGTGATAGAGGCATCTTTTACTTCTTTGGTCAGTTGCAGCGTGATGCCCTGCGGTGCGTCAGTTACGGTATTGCTTTGACGTTCAATATCAATGCCGTTGACGGTCAACTGCGCATTTTGCGCACCGACCAGTTGCTTCATTTTGCCGCTGCCCGCTTTGCTGTCATAGGACAGTAAATCGCTCAGTTTCGAATCATTCGAGACGGAGATGGTCATTTCGCTTTCAGTGCCGCTTTCCGCGGTTAACACCAACTGATAATCGTCTTCCTTAACCTTTACCAGACTTGCCGAAATACCGCTGTCCGCATCGTTAATGGCATCACGAATATCCTCCAGAGAGGTTTCGCCTTTGCCTAATTTGATTTCCAGGGGTTCTTTACGACCCGGTTGTGAAATCGTTATGGTGCGTTCATCAACACTGGTATCGCCCAACTGTTCTTTGGTAGAGGTAATTTTGGACGTGGTTGATAGCGACTGTGCTTGTGCCAGTTTGGACACGCTGACGGTATATTTACCGGGAGCAGCACCGGCGGTCGTACTGACCTTTAAGTCTTCTGTGCTGCTGGTTGCCGTGGTGCTTTTAAACAGGTCGGCATTGTTCAGTGCGGTATTCGCCGTTTGAAATTTTTCTAATGCACTTTTCAGCGTACCGTACGCGGTCAGACGCGAGGTGTTAGCGCTCTGCTGCTGGGTAATGGGCGTTAAGCGCTTTTTCTCAGCAGTGGTTAAGTTTGTCAGCAATGTGTCCAGTGGTAAGTTCGAGCCAACGCCCAGTGATGTAAATGAAGGCATGCCTAATTCCTTGTGATTGCAAACAGTAGTTAACCGCTATATCGGCAATCTGCGCGCAAAGTTTAATAATAGTTTTGCAAAAATAATGCGCGGAATAGTGGTAATTAAAGCGGGTATTTCCGGGGCTAAGAAAAAAATGGGCGGAAAGTAAAAATTTTCTAAAGTTCGAATTTAAGGTGCCGATACATGGGTTACGGTCAGAAACCGTGGGCAACAGCCCAATAACATCAAGTTGTAATTGATAAGGAAAAGATCATGGCACAAGTCATCAATACAAACAGCCTGTCGCTGTTGACCCAGAACAACCTGAACAAATCTCAGTCTTCTCTGAGCTCCGCTATCGAGCGTCTGTCTTCCGGTCTGCGTATCAACAGCGCGAAAGACGATGCTGCAGGTCAGGCGATTGCAAACCGTTTCACCTCTAACATCAAGGGTCTGACTCAGGCGTCCCGTAACGCCAACGATGGTATCTCCATCGCGCAGACTACTGAAGGTTCTCTGTCTGAAATCAACAACAACCTGCAGCGTGTTCGTGAGCTGGCGGTTCAGTCTTCTACTGGTACCAACTCCCAGTCTGACCTCGACTCCATCCAGGCTGAAATCACTCAGCGTCTGAACGAAATCGACCGCGCATCCGGTCAGACCCAGTTCAACGGCGTGAAAGTACTGGCGAAAGACAACACCCTGACCATCCAGGTTGGTGCTAACGATGGCGAAACCATCGATATCAACCTGAAAGAAATCAACTCCAAAACCCTGGGGCTGGATAGCCTGAGCGTGCAGGATGCTTATACCACTAAAGCAACTGCTGTAACTAAGGGTTACCAAGATGCAACTCAGACTATTACGGCACCGACAGCATCACAGTTAGAAGCCGCCACTGGTGCAGCCACAACTAAAGGTGGTACTGGCACAATTGAGTTTAAAGATGGAAATTACTATGTAAATATCACTGGCTCCACAGGTACTAGTGGTGATGGTCTTTATAAAGCGACGGTAACAAGTGCTGGTGCAATCACTATTGGTGAAAAAGAAACGACTCTTACTAAAGCAGATACGAATACTATAAGCAACGTACAGGTTGCAAAACCAGTTGATACCACTGCGGCTGCAGGGCAACTGGTTACAGGTGGTGTTGCTACTGCAACAGGCGCTAACACTACACTGGTAAAAATGTCTTTTGAAGATAAAAATGGGAAAGCAATCGATGGTGGTTATGCCCTGAAAGTGGGAGCAAACTACTATGCAGCAGATTACGACGATAAAACAGGTAAAGTGACAGCTAAAACTGTTGATTACACTGACACGAATGGCGCTCCCCAGAAGGCAGCGATTCAGTTTGGTGGTGTGAACGGTAAAACTGAAGTGGCAACTGTTGGTACCAAACAGTACCTGGCTTCCAGCGTTAAAGGTCACGACTTCAAATCTGGTGCAGCGCTGAACGAAGTGGCTACCACCAAAACTGAAAGCCCGCTGGCTAAAATCGACGCGGCGCTGGCGAAAGTTGCTGACCTGCGTTCAGACCTGGGTGCGGTACAGAACCGTTTCAACTCTACCATCACTAACCTGGGTAACACCGTCAACAACCTGTCTGAAGCCCGTAGCCGTATCGAAGATGCTGACTACGCGACCGAAGTGTCCAACATGTCTCGTGCAAACATTCTGCAACAGGCGGGTACTTCTGTTCTGGCGCAGGCAAACCAGACCACGCAGAACGTCCTGTCTCTGCTGCGTTAATTTACACTTATCGCGCAAACCCCGCTCCGGCGGGGTTTTTTACATTCCGCTTTACCCGTAACCCCCAAATAACCCCCCATTTCACCCACTATTCACCCGATTAAAACCCCTGCAGAAACGGATAATCATGCCGATAACTCATTTAACGCAGGGCTGTTTATCGTGAATTCACTGTATACCGCTGAAGGTGTAATGGATAAACACTCGCTGTGGCAGCGTTATGTACCGTTGGTGCGTCACGAAGCATTGCGCCTTCAGGTGCGCTTGCCGGCGAGCGTGGAACTGGATGACCTGCTACAAGCGGGCGGCATCGGGTTATTGAATGCAGTTGACCGATATGACGCTTTGCAAGGAACGGCATTTACCACTTACGCAGTGCAGCGTATTCGTGGGGCTATGCTGGATGAACTACGCAGCCGGGACTGGGTGCCGCGTAGCGTTCGGCGCAATGCCCGCGAAGTGGCACAGGCGATGGGGCAACTGGAGCAGGAATTAGGGCGCAACGCGACGGAAACTGAAGTGGCGGAGCGTCTGGGGATCCCTGTACAAGAGTATCGTCAGATGTTGCTTGATACCAATAACAGCCAACTCTTCTCCTACGACGAGTGGCGGGAAGAGCATGGCGATAGTATTGAGCTGGTGACAGAAGAACATCAGCAAGAAAACCCGTTACAACAGCTTCTTGAGGGGAACCTCCGTCAGCGCGTGATGGATGCGATTGATGCATTGCCGGAGCGCGAGAAGCTGGTATTGACGCTGTACTATCAGGAAGAGCTGAATCTGAAAGAGATTGGTGCTGTTCTGGAAGTGGGCGAATCACGGGTCAGCCAGTTGCACAGCCAGGCTATCAAACGTCTACGCACCAAGCTGGGTAAGCTATAAGGGGGAATCTTTGCCCCTGAACAATGCCGCATAACGTATTGACTACCAGGAGTTCTCATGACGGTGCAGCAATCAAAAAGACGGCCACTAAGCCGCTACCTCAAAGATTTCAAACACAGCCAGACGCATTGCGCCCATTGCTTTAAGTTGCTTGACAGGATCACGCTGGTTCGTCGCGGGCAGATTGTGAATAAGATAGCCATCTCCCGCCTGGACACGCTGCTTGATGATGCTGAATGGGCGCAAGAGAAAAAAGAGTGGGTGGCGTTATGCCGTTTCTGCGGTGATTTGCATTGCAAAGAGCAAAGCGACTTCTTTGACATCATCGGCTTTAAACAATTTTTGTTTGAGCAAACCGAAATGAGCCACGGCACGGTGCGCGAATATGTTGTTCGCCTGCGTCGTCTCGGCAATCATCTGACCGAACAAAAAATTTCTCATGACCTGCTGCAGGAAGGGTTCCTCGACGAAAACCTCGCCCCGTGGCTGCCAGAAACCAGCACCAATAACTACCGCATTGCGCTACGTAAGTATGAGCAGTTTAAAGCCCATACACATATGGGGCATATGCAGAAATCCTCCTGGACAGCCAGTTCTGATATATATTAAAAACGAATAAGGTGTAACAGAGTGGTGTTTGTGGATCATGACAAACGCTCTACACTACGGTCATATACACGTCATCCTTCAAGCTGTCTCTGCGTTGGCGCCCCAGTCACTTACTTTAGTAAGCTCCTGGGGACTTACTCGCTTGCCGCCTTGATGCAACTCGAATGATTTTGTGGATAAATAGCAGTCACTAATGACAATATTCGGGGTAACTATGAAATTAGCACTTCTGGGACGTCAGGCGCTGATGGGTGTAATGGCTGTTGCACTTGTCGCTGGTATGAGCGCAAAAACATTTGCGGACGAAGGTCTGTTAAATAAAGTGAAAGAGCGCGGCACGCTGCTGGTGGGGCTTGAAGGGACTTACCCCCCGTTTAGTTTCCAGGGTGACGATGGCAAACTGACTGGTTTTGAAGTGGAATTTGCCGAGGAGCTGGCTAAACATCTGGGTGTGAAAGCCTCGCTCAAGCCGACCAAATGGGACGGCATGCTGGCGTCGTTAGATTCCAAACGTATCGATGTGGTGATAAACCAGGTAACCATCTCTGACGAACGTAAGAAGAAATACGATTTCTCTACCCCGTATACGGTTTCTGGTATCCAGGCGTTGGTGAAAAAAGGTAACGAAGGCGTTATTAAAACCGCGGCGGACCTGAAAGGTAAAAAAGTCGGTGTTGGGCTTGGAACCAACTACGAAGAGTGGCTGCGTCAGAACGTGCAGGGCGTAGATATTCGTACCTATGATGATGACCCGACCAAATATCAGGATCTGCGCGTAGGCCGTATCGATGCCATTCTGGTTGACCGTCTGGCAGCGCTGGATCTGGTGAAGAAAACCAAAGACACACTGGCCGTGACCGGTGAAGCTTTCTCCCGCCAGGAATCTGGTGTGGCGCTGCGTAAAGGCAATGAAGATCTGCTGAAAGCCGTGGATGCAGCCATTGCCGATATGCAAAAAGACGGCACGCTGAAAGCCCTGTCCGAAAAATGGTTTGGAGCGGATGTGACGAAATAATCATCATCCGGATAAAAAAGGCGCCTTTAACAGCGCCTTTTTTTATTCCATTGCGCCTGAACGTGCATAATAAAAAGAACATCACAACAACTTCTACTCTCAGGCTTTTGGGCTGCTTGTCGCCCACAAGATGATGAGTAAACACCGGAGGCTCTATGCCACTGCATAACTTAACGCGCTTTCCCCGTCTGGAATTTATTGGCGCGCCCACGCCGCTCGAATATCTTCCGCGTTTCTCTGATTATCTCGGCCGCGATATTTTTATTAAACGCGATGACGTCACGCCGATGGCGATGGGCGGCAATAAACTGCGCAAACTGGAATTCCTGGCCGCAGACGCGCTGCGTGAAGGCGCAGACACATTGATCACCGCAGGGGCTATCCAGTCGAACCACGTGCGTCAGACGGCGGCGGTCGCGGCGAAGCTGGGGCTTCACTGTGTGGCGCTGTTAGAGAACCCAATAGGTACGACTGCGGAAAATTATCTCAGTAACGGTAACCGCCTGCTGCTGGACCTGTTCAATACTCAGATTGAAATGTGTGATGCGCTGACCGATCCGAATGCGCAGCTTCAGGAACTGGCGACGCGGATTGAAGCGCAGGGGTTCCGCCCGTATGTGATCCCGGTTGGCGGTTCTAACGCATTGGGCGCATTGGGTTATGTCGAAAGCGCACTGGAAATAGCTCAGCAGTGTGAAGGGGCCGTAGAACTTTCATCCGTCGTGGTGGCGTCGGGCAGTGCAGGAACGCACGCCGGGTTGGCGGTAGGGCTGGAACAATTGATGCCGAACGTTGAGCTTATCGGTGTCACCGTTTCGCGCAGCGTTGCTGACCAAAAACCAAAAGTCGTTGCGTTGCAGCAGGCCATTGCCAGTGAGCTGGAGCTGACTGCGGCGGCAGATATTTTACTGTGGGATGATTACTTTGCGCCGGGTTACGGTACGCCAAATGAAGAAGGCATGGAGGCGGTAAAACTGTTGGCTCGTCTGGAGGGCATTTTGTTGGATCCGGTGTATACCGGTAAAGCGATGGCAGGCCTGATTGACGGTATCAGCCAGAAACGCTTTAAAGACGAAGGGCCAATCCTCTTTATTCATACCGGTGGAGCACCTGCGTTGTTTGCCTACCATCCACATGTATGACAACCAGGTAGAAAAATACTCATGCAAGAAAGTATCCAACTGGTCATTGATTCGCTGCCGTATCTGCTGAAAGGGGCGGTATTTACGCTCCAACTGAGCATCGGCGGGATGTTTTTTGGCCTGGTGCTGGGGTTCATCCTGGCGCTAATGCGTTTGTCGTCACTGTTACCTGTGCGCTGGCTGGCGCGCTTTTATATCTCTATCTTTCGCGGCACACCGTTAATTGCCCAGCTGTTTATGATCTACTACGGTCTGCCGCAGTTTGGTATTGAGCTGGATCCGATCCCCGCAGCAATGATCGGTCTGTCGCTGAATACCGCGGCTTACGCGGCAGAAACGCTGCGTGCGGCCATCTCCTCCATTGATAAAGGTCAGTGGGAAGCCGGGGCGAGTATCGGTATGACGCCGTGGCAGACGATGCGCAGGGCGATTCTACCGCAGGCTGCACGCGTGGCATTGCCGCCGCTGAGCAACAGTTTTATCAGTCTGGTGAAAGACACATCACTGGCCGCGACCATCCAGGTCCCGGAACTGTTCCGCCAGGCGCAGCTGATTACTTCACGCACGCTGGAGGTGTTTACCATGTATCTGGCGGCCTCGCTGATTTACTGGATCATGGCGACGGTGCTTTCTGCGCTGCAGAACTATTTTGAAGAACAGCTCAACCGCCAGGAGAGAGATCCGAAATGAGTACTATTGAAGTCAGAAACCTGGTGAAAAAATTTCACGGGCAAACGGTACTGCACGGCATTGATCTGGACGTTAAGCCTGGTGAAGTCGTGGCGATTATCGGGCCGAGCGGTTCAGGCAAAACCACGCTGTTGCGCAGTATAAATTTGCTGGAACAACCGGAGGCGGGCACCATCAAGGTTGGAGACATTACCATTGATATCGCACGTTCCTTAAGCCAGCAGAAAGGACAGATTCGCCAGTTGCGCCAGCATGTGGGGTTTGTGTTCCAGAACTTTAATTTATTTCCACATCGCACAGTACTGGAAAACATTATTGAAGGTCCGGTAATTGTGAAGGGCGAACCGAAGGCGGAAGCGACAGCGCGCGCGCGTGAACTTCTGGCAAAGGTTGGGCTTGCGGGTAAAGAGAGCAGCTATCCACGGCGGTTATCCGGCGGTCAGCAGCAGCGAGTCGCTATTGCCCGGGCGCTGGCTATGCGTCCGGAAGTTATTCTTTTTGATGAACCGACCTCCGCGCTTGACCCGGAACTGGTTGGCGAAGTACTTAATACTATTCGTCAGCTGGCGCAGGAAAAACGCACCATGGTCATTGTGACGCACGAAATGAGTTTTGCGCGTGACGTTGCTGACCGGGCGATATTTATGGATCAGGGCAAGATAGTGGAGCAGGGGTCTGCAAAATCATTATTCACGCATCCGCAGCAACCGCGAACCCGTCAGTTTCTTGAAAAGTTCCTGATGCAATAAAAGGTCAGAGAGCACTCATCGAAATATTTTTTTTGGTGAGTGCTTGTTGCATAACTATTTATAATTGCTGCTTTATTATTATTGCTTCATCCTGCCAGCATTGTGGGCTGTTACGTTACACTCAAGTAATTTCTTATTTGTCCGATAATTTGCATATATAAAATACATTTATGTGTTAGCTTGTTTCATACATTTGGATGATTATCAATCTCAGGGGCATTACCACTTAGTATGCAGGATCATGATTTCTTCACCTGGCGACGGAGCATGCTGTTACGCTTTCAGGAAATGGCGGCGGCAGAGGATGTCTATGACGAATTACAACATCAGACGCAGCACTTAGAGTTCGACTTTTATGCGCTCTGCGTCCGGCATCCCGTACCCTTTACCCGACCTAAAACGGTACTTCATACGACGTATCCCAAAGCATGGGTCGCACATTACCAATCCGAAAATTATTTCGCTATCGATCCGGTACTGAAACCCGAAAACTTCAGTCAGGGCCACTTACCGTGGGATGACGCCTTGTTCCGTGACGCACAACCGCTGTGGGACGCCGCGCGTAATCACGGTCTGCGCAAGGGGATGACGCAATGCTTAATGTTGCCAAATCGGGCGCTAGGCTTTTTGTCCGTGTCACGCGCAAGCGTGCGTAATGGCCGCTATGCGCAGGATGAAGTCGAGCTCAGGATGCAACTGCTGGTACGAGAAAGTCTGTCAGTACTTATGCGGCTGGAAGATGACATGGTCATGGCGCCGGAGATGCGTTTTAGCAAGCGCGAAAAAGAGATTCTGAAATGGACCGCTGAGGGGAAAACCTCTTCCGAGATAGCAATGATTCTGTCGATCTCTGAAAATACCGTTAACTTTCATCAGAAGAATATGCAGAAGAAGTTTAACGCGCCAAACAAAACACAGATTGCTTGTTATGCTGCCGCAACGGGGCTTATCTGAATAAAATGTCGTTCTGAGTGTCAGACGCAAAACCGGCTGAGAGCATCGCTGTCAGCCGGTTTCTTATCACTGACGATAGGCCTGTTTAATTTGTTTAACAGTGCTGGTAAATACCGCGGCCTGTGTTTCGTCCTCAATCAGCGCGATCTGTTTTTCCATTTTAAGAATCACGCGTCCTGCATCGGCTTGTCCCATTGCCTGCAGCATAAGCGTTAACATGGCCTTCAGGCAGGTGACTTCATTAGCCAGTTCTTGATTATTCTCAGCAGTGGAAAAATCAGGCGTACTCATTTATTTTCCTCGTTATGTTTCAATGAAAAAGTGCGATGGCAAACGTCAAGGCGGCGGAGTATACCATAAGCTCGGCTAAAAATATCTGAGGTTGTTTTTTGCGCAAACAAAACCCAATGAGATTAAAATAAACAAGATGTTGCAGTGCATATATTTTCTCCATTCATTGTTTATTCCGAGTATTTCACTCGTTAATTATTGTTACAAGCTTACCTTCCTATTTAGCATTCGACGTAAGAATATGAATTTTTTGTCACTATTCTGAAACAGCTATGCAGATATAAGCACGGGCAAACGCCCTTCAACCGTGAAAGTTTCCACGGTTCGTACAATCTAATTTCCAAAAACGAGAGCAAAATCGAAAGTCGGGTGTTTTTTAGATTTCAAAGTTGAGATAAAACCCGTTAACATAGGACAGATTAACTATCGGTAGCGTTATCCCTATTCTGGAGATATTCCTTTGATCAACGTTTTTCTTGTTGATGACCACGAACTGGTGCGCGCAGGGATACGACGCATTCTGGAAGATATAAAAGGCATTAAAGTTGTCGGCGAGGCGTGCTGCGGCGAAGATGCGGTCAAATGGTGCCGCGTTAACGCCGTCGACGTTGTGCTGATGGACATGAATATGCCCGGTATTGGCGGTCTGGAGGCAACCCGCAAAATTGCGCGTTCCTCGGCTGACATTAAAGTGATCATGTTGACTGTTCATACCGAAAACCCATTGCCGGCAAAAGTTATGCAGGCGGGAGCCGCGGGCTATCTCAGCAAGGGGGCCGCCCCTCAGGAAGTCGTGAGCGCGATTCGTTCGGTTTTTTCCGGGCAGCGCTACATTGCTTCCGATATTGCTCAACAAATGGCGCTTAGCCAGATTGAGCCAGAGAAAACGGAAACCCCGTTTGCCAGTTTGTCTGAACGCGAGTTGCAGATTATGCTGATGATCACCAAAGGCCAGAAGGTCAATGAGATCTCAGAACAACTGAATCTTAGTCCCAAAACAGTGAACAGCTACCGCTATCGAATGTTCAGTAAATTAAACATTCATGGCGATGTGGAGCTGACTCACCTGGCAATTCGCCATGGCCTGTGTAATGCGGAGACATTAACAAGCCTGTGACCGAACAGTTCGATGCTAAAGCGTTTCTGAAAACCGTGACCAGCCAGCCTGGCGTCTATCGTATGTACGATACCGCCGGGACGGTTATCTATGTCGGTAAAGCGAAAGACCTGAAAAAACGGCTCTCCAGCTATTTCCGCAGCAACCTTGCGTCGCGTAAAACCGAAGCGCTGGTGGCACAAATTCAGCAGATTGATGTCACGGTGACGCACACCGAAACTGAAGCATTATTGCTAGAGCATAATTACATCAAGTTGTACCAACCGCGCTATAACGTATTGCTGCGCGATGATAAATCCTATCCCTTTATTTTCCTCAGTGGCGATACCCATCCGCGTCTGGCGACGCATCGCGGCGCGAAGCATGCTAAAGGTGAATACTTTGGACCGTTTCCTAACGGTTATGCCGTCCGCGAGACACTGGCACTATTGCAGAAAATTTTCCCAATACGTCAGTGCGAAAATAGCGTTTATCGCAACCGTTCACGCCCGTGTTTGCAATATCAGATTGGCCGCTGCCTTGGGCCTTGCGTCGCCGGTCTGGTGAGTGAAGAAGAGTACGCGCAGCAGGTCGACTACGTACGGCTGTTTTTATCCGGCAAAGACGATCAGGTGTTAACGCAACTGATAACCCGGATGGAGAAGGCCAGTCAGAACCTTGAGTTTGAAGAGGCCGCGCGTATCCGCGACCAAATTCAGGCGGTTCGCCGTGTCACTGAAAAACAGTTTGTTTCCAATACTGGCGACGATCTGGATGTTATCGGCGTGGCATTTGATGCCGGAATGGCCTGCGTACACGTCTTGTTCATTCGTCAGGGCAAAGTGTTAGGCAGTCGCAGCTATTTTCCTAAAGTACCTGGGGGAACGGAACTGGGCGAGGTGGTTGAAACCTTCGTTGGGCAGTTCTATTTACAGGGTAGCCAGGTGCGTACCTTGCCTGGTGAGATCCTGCTTGATTTCAATCTTAGCGATAAGACGCTGTTGGCTGACTCTTTGTCTGAACTGGCCGGGCGGAAGATTAACGTCCAGACGAAGCCGCGAGGCGATCGTGCCCGATATCTGAAGCTGGCGCGTACCAATGCGGCTACGGCGTTAACCACCAGGCTTTCCCAGCAGTCCACTATTACCCAACGTCTGACGGCGCTGGCATCCGTGCTGAAACTGCCTGCGGTGAAACGCATGGAGTGTTTTGACATTAGCCACACAATGGGCGAGCAGACCGTTGCCTCCTGCGTGGTTTTTGATGCTAACGGGCCGCTGCGTGCGGAGTATCGTCGCTATAACATTACGGGTATTACACCGGGTGATGATTACGCGGCGATGAACCAGGTACTGCGTCGGCGTTATGGTAAGGCAATAGAAGAAAGTAAGATCCCGGATGTTATTTTGATCGACGGCGGTAAAGGCCAGCTAGGGCAGGCGAAAGCTGTTTTTGCTGAACTGGACGTGCCCTGGGATAAACAACACCCTCTGTTACTGGGTGTGGCAAAAGGGGCAGATCGCAAAGCCGGCCTGGAAACCCTGTTCTTTGAACCGGAAGGCGAGGGGTTTAGCCTGCCGCCGGACTCCCCTGCGTTGCACGTTATTCAGCATATCCGCGATGAGTCTCACGATCACGCCATTAGCGGACACCGTAAAAAACGGGCGAAGGTGAAAAGCACCAGCACGCTGGAAACCATCGAAGGCGTTGGCCCTAAGCGCCGACAAATGTTGCTGAAGTATATGGGGGGTTTGCAAGGGCTTCGTAACGCCAGTGTCGAAGAAATTGCAAAAGTGCCGGGTATTTCGCAAGCTCTGGCAGAAAAGATCTTCTACTCGTTGAAACATTAGGCCCTCTGTAGCAACATAGGGGTAATTTCACTGACAACAGATAGTTATCCGTCATATGCAATTTAATATCCCTACATTGCTCACGCTGTTTCGCGTCATTCTGATCCCATTCTTTGTATTGGCGTTTTATCTGCCATTCACCTGGGCTCCCTTCGTTTGTGCGCTGATTTTCTGTATTGCAGCCGTTACCGACTGGTTTGACGGTTTTCTGGCGCGCCGCTGGAACCAAAGTACACGTTTCGGGGCGTTCCTCGATCCGGTGGCAGATAAGGTTCTGGTGGCTATCGCGATGGTGCTGGTGACGGAGCACTACCATAGCTGGTGGGTGACATTGCCAGCCGCCACGATGATCGCGCGTGAAATTATCATTTCAGCGCTGCGTGAATGGATGGCGGAACTTGGCAAGCGTAGCAGTGTGGCGGTGTCGTGGATCGGTAAAGTCAAAACAACATCGCAAATGGCGGCGCTGGCATGGCTGCTGTGGCGTCCAAATATCTGGGTAGAGTATGCCGGGATTGCACTTTTCTTTGTCGCCGCGATTCTGACTTTATGGTCAATGTTCCAGTATTTGAGCGCCGCACGGGGAGATTTGCTTGATCAGTGATCGTTTCGCCGCAAATTTCAGCAAACGATCGTCAGTGGTGAAAAATATCGTTGACTCATTGCGTCAGGTAAGTAGAATGCAACGCATCGAACGGCAGCACTGATTGCCAGACGATAACAAAATCAAGTGATTAACAAAGTTACTTGGTGATGCGGGAATAGCTCAGTTGGTAGAGCACGACCTTGCCAAGGTCGGGGTCGCGAGTTCGAGTCTCGTTTCCCGCTCCAAATTTAAAACATCGGCATTTGCGGATGTTTGGCTGTAAAGCCAGAAGATTTCGGCGCGTTAGCAAAGCGGTTATGTAGCGGATTGCAAATCCGTCTAGTCCGGTTCGACTCCGGAACGCGCCTCCAATTTCTTCCCGAGCCCGGATGGTGGAATCGGTAGACACAAGGGATTTAAAATCCCTCGGCGTTCGCGCTGTGTGGGTTCAAGTCCCACTCCGGGTACCATGGGAAAGAACAGAATAATCAAAGCAATAAGCAGTGTCGTGAAACCACCTACGGGTGGTTTTTTTGTGCCTGAAACTGACTGACAGCTAATAGCTTGCGTCGCAATACCCACCAATAAAGCAAAACCGCCAAAACGCCCAATTCACTAACATGATTTAGCCCATTCGTTTATCGGCGAATAGGCGCGCTCAGCATAAACCCTCCGCGGGCAGGGTTGTTCATGAACCCATCACGGGCGGGGTTACGGTTCTGAAAACCGCTCATTATGAGGGGATCGTTAATGCCATCCTCAATCGCAAAGGATCTGTGGATCCGGTTACGGGCTCTGAGCGTAAACGCAAAATCATCTGCTCCGCCAATCACAATAACGCCATTGCCGACAGCTAACGCAGCACTCAACTCTTGCTCTCGTTGAGCCTGACGTTGCAATGCGCCGGCTGCAACAGATGAAGATGCCAACAGCAGTAGTGCAAGGACGGCGCATGAAAATACCCGTGGTAGTTTCATGATAAATACTCATAAATAATGTGGCTATTAAAGTATAGCGTTTGATGACGCTCTTATCCGGGCGGTAAATAACCATTTTCTGGCAGCTGAGGCGGTGATTTTGGGGGGACTGGCCGTGTAATTAAACACTATAATAAAAACAGCTCACAGGTGATTATGCCTGTTCGTAGCACAGGCAGGTGCCGCAGATTTTTCACCCCATAGGGGAGAGAAGGCGATGGCTGACTATCAGTTTTCCACGGTCTGGCAGGTTGAGGCTTCACTGCAGGATGTCTGGGATGTTTTCTCCCACCCGGATCAGTGGCCAGAATGGTGGAGCAGCCTTGAACGTGTTGTTGAGATCAAGAAAGGCGATATACAGGGGGTCGGAGCGTTGCATCGTTACACCTGGAAGGGGGTACTTCCGTATCGTTTAACCTTTGATATCAATGTATTAACTATTTTGCAGTACGCTCTTCTTGAAGGTGCTGCCAGCGGCGAGGTTGAAGGGCGCGGGGTATGGTCTTTTATTGATACCGGTAGGGAGACTATTGTCAGGTACGACTGGAATGTACGAACCACGATTCGCTGGATGAATATACTTGCCCCGCTGGCGGCACCGGTATTTCGCTGGAACCACGATACGGTAATGCGCGAGGGGGCGAAGGGATTAGCCCGTAAACTTGGCACCCATGTGTATATATTTTGATTCAGAGCCTATCCCATTAGGGCTATTTACTTGCCATTTCACCGCTGGGCGGTGCTCAAACTGTTTGCGTCAATAACACTTGCTGGACAGGTTCTTCGTCCTCTGTTCTCAGGGGCAGTTTTAGCCCTGAAAGTTAAAAATCCCGCCGTTGCTAACTAGCAATGTGGCAATTTCATTTAACGTGTTGTCGAATGCTGCTGCATTTTGCAGTCCTGCGTTATGCAGCCGTTCTAAATTCTCTCGTGATGCGTTATCCAGCGTTGGATCGGCATCATATAATTCAGGTTGAAGCCTGTAATATTTCGCGTTTTTTACCGTTGAGGCGATTTGTTGTAAATAGTAGGCAGTCATCTGCGGACCACCTTCGAGCGCGATATCGATAGCGGGTTTCGCCCAGCCAAAGGGACCCCAGTCTTTAACCTCTGAATATGAATAGCCCTGCAGTTTTTTACCGGTACCCAGAGAGACAATGATCATGTCTTTGATGCCAGCGACGTTTGAAAACTTAATCGCCTCGGAAAAGGCACACAGTGCTGGATCGTTCGCCACGACACCACCATCGACCAGGACATACTTTTGCGGCAATGGGGGAAGCGAGTAAATCCGTGCTGCTTCGAAGTACGTCGGTGCTGCGGAGGTAGCACGTAAAACATCTCTGACCAGAAAATCCCGTTTTTTGGCTACGGCAGAGTGTTGTTTGAAGATCACCGGAAGACGACTGCTGACATCATAAGCAACAAAGCAGGTTGGTTTTAATAATTTACTCAGTTTTGTATCACCGAAGGCTGTTTTTAATACTCGCTCCAGTTCCGTTGCCGGATATTTTTCATCACTTACACCGCCTAATGAACTGATGGTTTTCCAAATGCCGACGTCAAAAATCTCATCGCCGTCCTGAAGATAGAAGTTGACGGCTTCCTGAGCGGAAAATTTGGGGGTTCCTGTCGCGTCGGGACACACATAAGCAGAACAGAGGATGGCGCCAGTACTGGTGCCTGCGACTAAATCGAAATAATCAGCGATTCTTGCTGTTGGTTTTTTTTCTTTATCTTGTAACTTCTTCTCCAGTGCGACTAATAGCATACCTGGCAGGATGCCTCTGATGCCACCGCCATCAATAGACAGTATTCTCATCGCCATTTTGACTTCCCCTCAGTGTATGAAACATGAAAGCGGGGGACTACATGTGGAAGTGCCTGCGTTTAAATATAGACAGGTTTTCGGCGGTGTTTCCTTAATAAGAATGGGGGATCTTCATGCCGCCATTACTGTACTTTCTAGCCGGTAAATGGCTTAATGGCGGCCACGTAGTTTCTTATTTCATTCACAGTTAACAGGTCTGTTATTGGTGAATAGCCTCCATCGATTCACCTTTTTTATCAGCGTCTGTCTACTGTGATGATCGCATACGGTTTCCGTAGCACAACTCTTACAACATGGACAGACACCAATGCAACGTCGACAATTTCTCAAAAATAGCGTTCTCCTTTCCGCCGCCGGTTTAGTCGGCCCAGCGGTTATCAGCCAGACGGTAAGGGCCGCAGAACTTTCAGTCGCGCCAGCCACTCGTCGGCGCTTTGTGCTAACGCAAACGTATAAGCTCAACCCACCAAAGGGTTCGAATGGTGTCGTGAAGTTGTGGATCCCTTTGCCGGTCGATACCGCATTCCAGCAAATGATA
Organism: Citrobacter sp. C6_1; assembly: GCF_014596835.2. NCBI lineage: Bacteria > Pseudomonadati > Pseudomonadota > Gammaproteobacteria > Enterobacterales > Enterobacteriaceae > Citrobacter > Citrobacter sp. C6_1. The sequence continues at coordinate 1,853,624 of NZ_CP115031.1, forward strand.
AGTCTTGCTTTTAGCGGCAATTATAAACAGGCGTATGTCACAACCAACAATGTCTATGGCGCAAAAACGTTGTTTGCAAGTTGGCCTGACTCGCAGGGAGAGTTGCTGATCAAGGTTGATCTCGACATTGAGACAGCCGATTGGGAACCACTGCAGCATGACGCGTTAAAAAACTGGCAAGCACCGGAACAGATTACTTATCCGCTGGATGCAAAACCGTATCTGCTGCCAACAACGCACACCCCGATTGATGGGCTGGTTCTGGAAACAGCGCGTAAAATTACCGGTAATGAACAAGATCCGCTGAAAAAAGCTCGCCTGATATATGAGTGGGTGAGCAGTCATATGGAGCGTGATAATGACGTTATCGGCTGCGGAACCGGGGATGTAGCGGAGATTTTGAAAAGCGGGAAGCTCAAGGGCAAATGCACCGATATGAGCTCCGTTTTTGTCGCCCTGGCCCGAGCCAGCGGCATTCCTGCTCGTGAATTGTTCGGGATTCGTCTGGGGAAAGCAAACAAACTGGAGCGCTACTCAAAAAGCGCATTTGGCAAAGCCGACAGTGCAGGTGTTGCTGATGTTAGCGGGGGTCAGCACTGCCGTGCGGAGTTCTACCTGGCGGGTTACGGCTGGTTACCGTGCGATCCGGCCGATGTGACCAAAATGCGTCTGGCGGAGAAAAAAACGCATCAGGATGCGGACGTCCAGGCGGTGAATACCTATCTGTTTGGCAACTGGGAAATGAACTGGGTTGGCTTCAACTATGGTCGTGACTTTGAACTGTACCCGGCTACTGAGCAGGGAGCAATGAACAACTTTGGTTATCCTTATGCTGAAGTAGACGGTGACCCCATCAATTTCTATGACCCGAAAGCGTTCTCTTACCACTATGTCGCAACAGAACAACGCTAAAGGGGCGGGATTGACCCTGCTGACGGCCGCCGCGGCTGCCGTCACAGCTGGCTTATGTTGCGTCGGACCGCTGCTGTATCTGCTGTTTGGTATTTCGGCGGCGAGCTTTGCCGTGTTCACTCAGTTTGAGTTTCTGCGCGTTCCCCTGATGTTGCTGTCCTTAGGGCTATTATTACGTGTTTTCTGGCGACTCTACTTTTCAAAAAAGCTATGGTGCTCCGGATGGTTGTCCCTGAAGCAAGCGCGCGTTATCTACTGGTGTGCGTTGGCGCTGATTCTGCCCGTGTTGTTTTACCCCACGATCGTGGCCTGGTTTTATGAGGTGTTTGAGTGAAGATTATTACGTTAATCGCATGTTTGCTGTTGCCATTGTGGACTCTGGCTGCCAATCAGAAAGTGGTGCTGGATATCCAAAATATGACCTGCTCGTTATGTGTCATTTCGGTCAATCAGGCGCTACGTGAAACTGATGGGGTGATTAAGGCCAAATCTTCGCTCAAGACCCGGCAGGCAGAGGCTATCGTCCCGGAGGGATTTTCCACCGACACGCTACTTAACGCGGTGGCGAAAACGGGATATACCGCAACGTTGAACCGTATTGAGCCACAATAAACCACCTTCGGGTGGTTTTGTTCTGTTTTCCGCGTATGATGCCCGGCGGCTGATGCTGCCTTTTGTGCGTTAACTACCGGAATTACCCTCGTTTCCTGTTAACCTGAATTGGCGGTACCTGTAAGCCGCTCATGCCCATTTGGATCTGTTATCCCCCCAGCCATGTAAGATAATCACAGGCGAGAATTTTTACTAAGGAAAAGCGTTATGAAAACGGGACCACTAAACGAGAGCGAGCTGGAATGGCTGGATGATGTGCTGACTAAGTACAATACGGACAAGTCTATTCTGGATGTGTCAGAGCTGGATGGCTTACTGACGGCGGTGCTCAGTTCACCGTATGAGATCGAGCCGGAGCAGTGGCTGGTCGCTATCTGGGGCGGTGCACAGTATGTTCCGCGCTGGTCCTCCGAAAAAGAAATGGCGCGTTTCATGAATCTGGCGTTCCAGCATATGGCGGATACGGCCGATCGTCTGGATGAGTTCCCGGAGCAGTTTGAACCGCTGTTCGGCCTGCGTGAAATTGAAGAGCATGAGCTGACTATTGTAGAAGAGTGGTGCTTTGGCTATATGCGAGGCGTCGCGTTGTCGGATTGGTCAACGCTACCTGATTCACTGAAACCCGCTCTCGATGCTATTGCGCTACATGGGACAGAAGAAAACTTCGAGGTGGTGGAGAAACTGACGCCAGAGGCATTTGAAGAGAGCGTGGATGCCATTCGTCTGGCGGCTCTGGATCTGCACGCTTACTGGATGGCGCATCCGCAGGAAGCACCGGTTAGCGTCCCGGTAAAAGTTGATGCCAAAGTGGGGCGCAACGACCCATGCCCGTGCGGCAGTGGTAAAAAATATAAACAGTGCTGCCTGCATTAAGGGAGAGGGGCGTAAGCCCCTTTTACTTTAATGCGCTTCTGGCAGAGTCAATGGTAGGCCTGATAAGCGAAGCGCCATCAGGCAAAATCCCCGTTAACCCACTTCAGGCAGCAGCCCTGCGGCAATAGAAAACTGCACGGCTATCACCACGATACCGCAAATAAAGACCAGCGCCAGCGCTGGCGTGCCGCCCACTACGCGGTAGTTTGCCTGTGGGTTGTGCTTTCTGCTCCGCCAGGCCAGCATGGAGGGGATCAACAGAGCCAAAACGGCCAGAGCAACGCCTGCATATCCCAGCGCCATGACAAAACCTCGCGGATAGAAAAGAGCAAATGCCAGCGGTGGCAGGAACGTCACGACGCCAGTTTGCATCCTGCCAGCCACAGTATTACGGCGCTGAAAGAGATCTGCCAGGTAATCAAATAATCCCAGTGCGACACCGAGGAAAGAGGTTGCCAGTGCGAGATCGGCAAACAGATGCACAGCCAGTTCGACGTGCGGCGAAGCCACGACTTCACGTAATGCCTGTAACAAACCGTTTAAGCCAGCGTGATTGGCTAAGAGCCCCATAAACGTTGACGAGTTAATGCTACCGAGCGTGGCCAGTTGCCAGAAAATATAAGCCACTAACGGGATGGCGCTACCGCTGATAAACACCCAGCGCAGTTTACGGATGTTGCCGTTCATGTAGCTGACGATGCTGGGCACGCTACCGTGAAAACCAAATGAGGTAAAAATAACCGGGATCGCGGAAAGCGCAAGGCCTTGTTGAAGCGGCAGGGTAAGCAAGTTCACCTTATGAATATGCGGCATCAACAGCGCGAGCATTGCCACCAGGAAGATGATTTTGGCGCTGAACAACAGACGATTGAACAAATCAACCAGTGAAGTCCCGACGCACACTACGCCACCGGCAACAAAGGTGAACAGCAATACGCCTGTGGTGGGCGAGATGCTGGTTCCGGTCCAGTCGCTGATGCTAGAGGCCAACAGCTCGCCTGCACCGCTGATGTAGGCGGCGGTCAGGGCATACATCAAGAACATCATGCTAAAGCCCGTTACCCACTGCCCGTATCGACCAAGATAGCGTTTTGCCAGTGTGCCAAGCCCGGTGTCTGCCGGTACATGTTGGTACACTTCAAGCAGCAACAGTGCGGTATAGCACATCAGGGCCCATAGCCCAACTAACAACACCAGCGTGACGCTAAACCCCACGCCTGCCGCCGCCAGCGGCATTGCCAACATACCGGCACCAATCGTGGTTCCCGCCACGATAAAAATACTACCCAGGGTTCTGTTTTTCACGCTTTCCTCTGTCCCAGAGATAATCAACGGTTATATCTGCGGCGCAGGTTAAGGCATAACGCTATTTTCGTCAAATCACCGTTACAATCGCTGTATATTAATGTTTACAGATGGCTGGGGTTAAGATGTATTAAAAATGATATTTATCTGCGCTCTGCCCGCATAAACCTGCGTTAGCGCAAAGCAGCATTGTACGGTTCACATTAGGCTACGGGCTTTATTGAGGAGGTAGTATGGAATCTATTCACGGTCACGAGGTGCTCAACATGATGATTGAATCTGGTGAGCAGTATTCACATGCCAGCCTTGAGGCGGCGATTACCGCGCGTTTTGGCGAGCAGGCACGTTTTCACACCTGTTCAGCAGAAGGCATGACGGCGGGCGAACTGGTCGCGTTTTTAGCGGCGAAAGGGAAGTTTATTGCCAAAGAAGACGGCTTCTCTACGCATGAAAGCAAGATCTGCCGCCACTAAGATTCTCGAATAACGGTGGCAAACGGCCACCGTTACCCAACAACATTAATTCTGTGTATCAAGGGTTGCCAGTTCTTTATCGATGAAATAAAGACCTTCGCCACTTTTACCGGCCAGCGATAGCTTATCGATGACAGATTTAAATAATTTCTCTTCTTCGTGCTGCTCAGCAACATACCATTGCAGGAAATTAAAGGTCGGATAATCCTGGTGGGTCATTGCCGCATGCGCCAGTTCATTAATTTTCTGCGTGATCAATTGTTCGTGCTCATAGGTGACACGGAACAGTTCATCCAGGGACGCATATTCTGCAAACGGTGAAGAAACGGTATTAATACGCGGCAGGCTGCCGGTATCCGTCAGGTAATCGAACAGACGCTGCATATGCGTCATCTCTTCCTGGGCGTGGCGACGCAGAAACGCGGCGGCACCTTCAAAGCTGTGATAGCTGCACCACGCACTCATCTGTTGGTAGAGCAGGGACGAATATAATTCAAGATTCATTTGCTCATTCAGTTTATCGATCATTTCTGTTTTCAGCATGGTTCTGCTCCACGAACGGTATTATATATTGACGTGGCGCCACTATAAGTTGTTATTTAATTATTTGCAAAAGGTAAAATAATAAATTTAATTATTAAAAATGCGAATGGGAATAAAACGCATTAGCGCTATTAAATTGATGATATAAATAAAAATAGAATAGATGACCAGCAGAAGTGCTGGTCGGAATGATTAATAATGGAAAGTAGAAGTTTGTGGTACGGCAACACCGTGACACTGCCAGGACTGCGTGATTTTGGTATTCAAACACAGAGAACCCGCATAAACGCTGCAGGTCGCAACCGGCTGGCCAAATCCGACTGCACTGGCATAACCCATGCGCTGACATGCTTTTGTCGCAGTTCCCTGAGCAACATAGTCGTCGGTACGTGCTGTTTGTAGCATGGCCTGGTTGTAAGTCAGACGAACCACGCCGGTAATGTTGCTGGCTTCGCTGACCTGAGCCTGCTTAGTGATAGTGCATCCCGTCAGCATGAGCGGTAAGAGGGCAAGAATAAAGGTCTTCATGAAATCGCTCTGAAAAATCGGTGATACGCTATCCTGACATACATCACGGCTAGTCAATGGCCTGAATAGCCAGAAGATCACCTGCGATTAATCACAACGACACCCTGTTTATGAGTTAAATCTGAAGGCTGGCGCAAAAACCGTGAGCATCTCGATATTTTATGAAACTTAATTTCATAAAATTTGAAAGCTGATTTGCTAAATAGTAATGTGACTGAAATGTCATGAGTTACGGCGGAACCTCCGCGACGCATTCAGGAGAATACACAATGAAAATTGCACTGATGATGGAAAACAGCCAGGCAAGCAAAAACGCGATAATTCACCATGAGCTTAAGTCTGTCGCGGATGAAAAAGGTTTTCCTGTGTTCAATGTCGGGATGAGCGACGAAAACGATCACCATCTGACTTACATCCATTTAGGGATCATGGCCAGCATTCTGCTCAATTCAAAAGCGATTGATTTCGTTGTCACGGGCTGCGGTACGGGTCAGGGGGCAATGATGTCACTGAATATTCACCCAGGCGTTGTGTGTGGCTACTGCCTTGATCCCGCGGATGCGTTCCTGTTTGCGCAGATAAACAACGGTAATGCGCTCTCGCTGGCCTTTGCGAAAGGGTTTGGCTGGGGGGCTGAATTGAACGTCCGGTATATGTTTGAAAAAGCGTTTACCGGTCGTAATGGTGAAGGTTATCCGCCGGAGCGTAAAGACCCGCAGGTGCGTAATGCGGGGATTTTAAACCAGGTGAAAGCGGCAGTAGTAAAAGAAAATTATCTTGATACCCTGCGCGCTATCGATCCTGAACTGGTGAAAACCGCCGTTTCCGGCCCACGTTTCCAGCAGTGTTTCTTTGAAAACTGCCAGGATAAAGCGATTGAAGCCTTTGTCCGTGAAGTTATTGGCTAAACCCGGTTGGCCCGATGGCGTGAACTATCGGGCTTATCGACGCTTATTTGACACTGCGCTTCCCGCATCGCGGGTAAGTCGCAGGGTATCAACCATTCCTATCAGGCAAATCATGGCGATAGCGACGAATGCCAGCCGGAAACTGATGCCGGGTATTGCACCCAGTGAAAACCATTCACTCACTTGATCCCCGATACGGATCCCGATAGCCGCCAACGAAATCCCTAATCCAACAGCCAGTTGCGTCGCTGTACTAAACAGCGTATTGGCATAGCTCATCTGCGATGCAGGAACATCCGCAAATGCCAACGTGCTGACACCGGTAAACTGAATTGAGCGAAAAACGCCGCCCAGATACAGCACCAGTAAAATTACCCATACGGGAGTTTGCGGCGTGATCAGCGCACAGGCCAATAGCGCCAGCACATTAAGCGCGCCATTTATCAACAGCAGTTTTTTAAAGCCTAACCAACGTATTAACGGCGTAGTAGCGGGTTTAATCGTCAGGTTGCCAACAAACACGGCCAACACCAGCGAACCGGCATGGAAAGCATTCATACCAAACCCAACCTGAAACATCAGTGGCAACAGAAAGGGTACCGCACTGATAGAGGCACGAAACAGCGAGCCTCCGTACATCGTGACACGAAATGTAGGCACACGCATGGCATCCAGACGAATCATTGGCCACGCGGATTGGCGAAAATGGTGCAGGGCAAACAGGAACGTGGCTATTCCAAGTGTCAGAAGTCCTGCTGTTAACCAGCCTTGCGGTTGTTGGGTTCCCAGCAGTTCCATCGGATAGACCAGACTGACCATCGCGACCGATGTGGCAATAAAGCCGGGAAAATCGAACGGGCGACGCTCGTCATCATGAATATCCGGGATAAAACGCAGCGCCAGCGCTATCGCCAGCAACCCCAGTGGCACATTAATAAAGAAGATCCAGCGCCAGTTGGCATAACTGGTAATAAATCCGCCCAAGGGGGGGCCAATTATTGGTGCCACTAAGGCAGGCCAGGTCAGGGTGGCGATCGCGGTGATCAACTGATGTTTAGGCGTGGTACGCAGAACGGCGAGGCGGCCGACCGGCACCATCAGTGCCCCTCCGACACCCTGTAAAATGCGCATTGCCACAAAGACTTCAATACTGGTGGCGAGTCCGCATAAAACTGAGGCGAAGGTAAAGATCGCCAGTGCCAGGGTAAACACTTTTCGGGCACCAAAACGATCGGCAATCCAGCCACTGGCAGGGATGAGAACCGCCAGCGTGATCAGATAAGCACTGATGCCGATGTTCAGATCAACGGCCTGCACGCCGAAACTTTTTGCCATATCGGGCAAGGCCGTCGCAATCACCGTGCCATCGATGAACTCCATAAAGAAGGCCCCAGCGACCAGTAGTGCAGCCGGAGAAAGACCCCGCTTATTCTCAACCGCTAAATGTTCACTCATGTTGTGCTTGCCATCTCAAACGAAATTAACTGGGTCTGTTTTTTTATTTTCAGCGCGGTTGTACTGCTTGCACCGCTACCGTTTCGAGCGCTGAATAGGTACTATGACGACCTTTCTATAAGGAGCTCATTATGTCCCAAACACTGAATGCCGATCAGGAACTGCTCTCGGACGTTGTTGCCTGCCAGTTGGTTATCAAGCAAATTCTGGATGTTATTGATGTTATTGCCCCGGTAGAAGTTCGGGAAAAAATGTCCAGTCAACTGAAAAGCATCGACTTTTCCAGCCATCCAGCGGGCGCTGATCCCGTTACGATGCGCGCAATTCAAAAAGCGGTTGCGTTGATCGAGCTGAAATTCACCCCGCAGAATGAGTCTCACTAAAATAAACCGTTGTTTCAGGTTTTAGAAAGGTTTTTTTACGCCTCTCAGAACGGGAGGCGCAGATTTGTCGCGATCGGATATCAGTGATGTTGGTAGTTTACGACGTTTAGCAAATGCTTATCCGTTTGCGCCATACACAGTCCAGCACGTTTAGCGCTACGAACTTCATCAAGAATCGTTTGTAGCAGCACGCCATCCTGCTGCTGTTCTTTTTCCAGATCATGAAGAAAATCAACGGTTGACGCGTCGTTCAACGCTTCTGCCTCATCCGTCAGACGCGACAGCGTACGGGAACGCTGCTGATATTCTTCCAGCGTTTTCTGAAACAGCTCTTCAAGGGACGTTAGGTCATCACCGGGAACATCGATGGCTTTGACGATGGGGTTAGCCCCTGCGCTTTTCATAAAATTAAACATACGCATCATTTGCGTCACGTTACCCTGCGCCTGAGCGCGCAGAAACGTCGCGGTACCTGTCAGGCTGTGTTCGTAGCACCATTCACTGAGGTGAAGGTAGAGATTCGATGCGTAAAACTCAAGATTCATTTGCGTGTTGAGTTTGTGAACAATTCCAACTGCAGCCATATCAATATCCTTATTTCAGAAAGGTGAAGTACGTCACCAACGCCAGTACAACGGGCTGCCGTTGTACTTCACATCTACGTACGAGTAATACTGTTAGCAGAATAAATCCGTTCCGCCGGTCCTTTAGATGATCACGAATTATATTCGCTTCCGATCGTGATTCAGCATAGCGCGTGCCTGGCATCAAGAGAATCCTTAAAACCACCTATTTATGTTTTTTTACATATTGGCATAACAATATGCTTAGCCATGTCGTTTCGATATATAAGTGATGTGAATGTAATTTGATGATTTATAATGTATTTATTTAAAATGCATATAGTAAAATGACGTTTCAATTCTCAAAATTAAATTTCATGCCGCGGTATTCTATGACATCTGGTGATTATCACTGTGGGTTTTGATGGGAATTTCCCGGTGAAGTGATGTGTCTGGAAATTATCTGCAACCTAATTTCTTGCGCCAGATCATTTTTAATAAATTTAATGGAATGAATTATTCGGCATTTTTTGTTGGATATCGGTGGATAAATCGAGGAGTTGTATATGAAGAAGGTGGCGGTGTTGCTGGCACCCGGTTTTGAAGAAGCTGAAGCCATTGTTACTATTGATATTCTACGTCGCCTGCAAATTGAGGTTGAGACGCTGGCCTGCGCTGAGTCTCGGGCAGTGGTGAGCTATCATGACGTGCCTATGGTGACCGACAATACGCTGGAGGCCCGTCGGGATGCCTTTTACGATGCGATCGTGTTGCCAGGAGGACCACAGGGTAGCGTAAATCTTGCCGCCAGTGCTGCAGTCGTCCAGTTTGTCTCTCGCCATGACGATGCAGGAAAACTGATTTGCCCGGTTTGTTCGGCAGCCGCGCGGGTGCTGGCGGGTAATGGGTTGTTGAAAGGACGGCGCTACGTGTGTTCAGGTGAGCTGTGGCAAACCATCACTGACGGCGAGTATGTCGATGCGGCTGTTGTTGAAGATGGCAATCTTATCAGTGGCAAAGGGCTGGGCCATATTTTTGATTTTGCGTTTACGCTTTCTGCTCGTCTGTTAGACGACGATATCCCTGTGCGCGATCACGCTGACCATATTTATTACCCCTGGTAATCATTGGACTCCCGGATGTTTCGATATTCGGGAACAAGGATTCACTGGCTGATGTTATGGATTAATCTGCTATTTCTTATTTTTTCCATTCTGAAAATTGTGTTTTTTTATGTCATTTCCCGCTGAATTTATGTACGCAACTACTGTAATTTCAGGGTGTGATGCCGCTCTCTTATGGAGAATCAATTTCCCGCTAAAAATACTCTCAGCACTGGCATTGATCTTATCAATAAAAGGTAATGCCTTGTTTTACGTCCGGATTACAAAAAATCGTTTGATTTTACCCTACATAAAAGAACGTTAAAGCTGGAGTTAACCATGCACAAATTCACTAAAGCGCTGGCGGCCATCGGTCTGGCTGCCATTATGTCACAATCCGCTATCGCAGAATCCATGAAGCTCGGTTTCCTGGTCAAACAACCGGAAGAGCCCTGGTTCCAGACAGAGTGGAAGTTTGCTGATAAAGCCGGTAAAGACCTTGGGTTTGAGGTGATTAAAATTGCCGTTCCAGACGGCGAGAAAACCCTGAATGCCATCGACAGCCTGGCGGCAAGCGGTGCAAAAGGATTTGTAATTTGTACGCCGGACCCAAAACTTGGGCCTGCTATTATGGCAAAGGCACGTGGCTATGACATGAAAGTCATCGCGGTTGACGATCAGTTCGCCAATGCGAAAGGTAAGCCGATGGATACTGTGCCATTGGTGATGATGGCAGCAACCAAAATTGGTGAACGCCAGGGCCAGGAACTGTACAAAGAGATGCAGAAACGTGGCTGGGATGTGAAATCTTCCGCTGTAATGGCGATTACCGCAAATGAACTGGATACCGCGCGCCGTCGTACATCGGGTTCGATGGAAGCGCTTAAAGCTGCAGGCTTCCCGGAAAAACAGATCTATCAGGTCCCAACCAAATCTAATGATATCCCTGGCGCATTCGACGCCGCAAACTCCATGCTGGTGCAACATCCTGAAGTTAAACACTGGCTGATTGTCGGTATGAACGACAACACCGTGCTGGGTGGCGTGCGTGCTACCGAAGGGCAGGGGTTTAAAGCAGCAAACGTGATTGGTATCGGTATTAACGGTGTTGATGCAATTAGCGAACTCTCAAAAGCGGAAGCCACCGGATTCTACGGTTCACTGCTGCCTAGCCCGGACGTTCACGGTTATAAATCCAGCGAAATGCTCTACAACTGGGTCACCAAAGGCGCAGAACCGCCGGTGTTTACTGAAGTTACCGATGTGGTGTTGATTACCCGCGACAACTTCAAAGAAGAACTGGCGAAAAAAGGCTTAGGCGGCAAATAACTCAACTGCCGTAAAACGATCTTATCCGGCCTACAAATAACGCCCTTAGTAGGCCGGATGAGGCTACGCCGCCATCCGGCAACCGTTTAGATCCACGGAGACGTTATGCAACAGTCTACCCCGTATCTCTCATTTCGCGGCATCGGCAAAACCTTCCCTGGCGTAAAAGCGCTAACGGATATTAGTTTCGACTGCTATGCCGGTCAGGTGCATGCACTGATGGGTGAAAATGGCGCAGGGAAATCAACATTATTAAAAATTCTCAGCGGTAACTACGCGCCAACCACGGGATCTATAGCGATCCGCGGACAGGAAGTTTCGTTTGCGGACACAACCACTGCGCTGAATGCCGGTGTCGCCATTATTTACCAGGAATTGCATCTGGTGCCGGAAATGACCGTCGCCGAGAACATCTATTTAGGTCAGCTTCCGCATAAGGGTGGGATTGTGAACCGCTCGTTGTTGAACTACGAGGCGGGGCTGCAGTTAAAGCATCTGGGAATGGATATCGATCCTGATATTCCGTTGAAGTATCTCTCCATCGGTCAGTGGCAAATGGTGGAGATTGCTAAGGCGCTGGCGCGTAATGCCAAGATTATCGCTTTTGATGAACCCACCAGCTCTCTTTCCGCCAGGGAGATTGACAATCTGTTTCGCGTAATTCGTGAGCTACGCAATGAGGGCCGCATCATTCTGTACGTTTCCCACCGCATGGAGGAGATTTTCGCCCTCAGCGATGCCATAACGGTGTTTAAGGATGGCCAATACGTCAAAACGTTTACGGATATGCAGCAGGTTGATCACGACGCACTGGTACAGGCGATGGTGGGGCGTGATCTTGGGGACATCTATGGCTGGAAAGCCAGACCTTATGGCGCGGAGCGTCTGCGTCTGCATGAGGTAAAAGCGCCAGGCGTGCGCACCCCGATCAGCTTATCGGTGCGTAGCGGCGAAATTGTCGGACTGTTCGGCCTGGTTGGTGCCGGACGTAGCGAATTAATGAAAGGTCTGTTTGGCGGGACGCGTATCACGCAAGGCCAGGTGTTTATTGACGAACAGGCGATAGATATCCGCAAACCCAGTCACGCCATTGAAGCAGGCATGATGCTGTGTCCGGAGGATCGTAAAGCCGAAGGGATCATCCCGGTCCATTCGGTACGTAACAACATCAATATTAGTGCGCGCCGTAAACATGTCATGGGGGGATGTCTGATCAACAACGGCTGGGAAGAGACCAATGCTGACCATCATATCCGTTCACTTAACATTAAAACGCCGAGTGCAGAGCAACTGATCATGAACCTCTCTGGCGGTAATCAGCAAAAGGCCATTTTGGGGCGTTGGTTATCGGAAGAGATGAAAGTGATTTTGCTGGATGAGCCCACCCGCGGCATTGATGTCGGTGCGAAGCATGAAATTTATAACGTGATTTATGCCCTGGCTGCGCGCGGTGTTGCCGTGCTGTTTGCCTCCAGTGACCTGCCGGAAGTTCTTGGTGTCGCCGACCGCATTGTGGTGATGAGAGAAGGTGAGATCGCAGGTGAATTACTTCATGAACAGGCGGATGAACGCCAGGCGTTGAGCCTTGCTATGCCTAAAGTCAGCCAGGCAGTTGCCTGAATAAGGAGAATATGATGTCTTCCGTTTCTACATCGGGTTCAGGCGCTGCGAAGTCGGCGCTAAATCTTGGCCGAATTTGGGATCAGTACGGGATGCTGGTGGTGTTTGCCGTGTTGTTCCTGGTTTGCGCTATTTTTGTGCCAAACTTTGCGACTTTCATCAACATGAAGGGGCTGGGACTGGCGGTATCTATGTCGGGTATGGTTGCGTGCGGGATGTTATTTTGCCTGGCATCCGGCGACTTTGACCTCTCGGTAGCGTCTGTTATTGCCTGCGCAGGGGTGACGACGGCCGTGGTCATTAATATGACCGAAAGCCTGTGGATTGGCGTGGCGTCAGGGTTGTTGCTCGGCGTTCTGTGCGGTCTGGTGAATGGTTTCGTGATTGCACGCTTAAAAATTAACGCGTTGATCACGACACTCGCCACCATGCAAATTGTTCGTGGTCTGGCCTACATTATCTCCGACGGTAAAGCGGTGGGAATCGAAGACGAGCGCTTCTTTACGCTTGGCTATGCCAACTGGTTAGGACTGCCGGCGCCGATCTGGTTAACCGTGGGCTGTTTTATTATTTTTGGCCTGCTGTTGAATAAAACCACGTTTGGTCGCAATACGCTGGCGATTGGGGGCAATGAGGAGGCGGCTCGTCTGGCTGGGGTGCCGGTCGTTCGCACTAAGATTATTATCTTTATCCTTTCCGGTCTGGTATCCGCCGTGGCGGGGATTATCCTGGCATCACGTATGACCAGCGGCCAGCCAATGACCTCTATCGGTTATGAGCTGATCGTGATTTCTGCCTGTGTGTTAGGCGGCGTTTCGCTCAAAGGCGGCATCGGAAAAATCTCATATGTCGTCGCAGGGGTGTTGATTCTGGGGACGGTTGAGAACGCGATGAACCTGCTGAATATCTCTCCATTCGCACAGTATGTGGTGCGAGGTTTGATCCTGCTGGCAGCGGTGATCTTCGACCGCTACAAACAAAAAGCTAAGCGTACTGTTTAATGATTTAAATCCCAACTTTTTAGTCTAGCTTCCGTTTATCGCCAGCCGCTACCCGGCTGGCGATTGTTTTTCTAAATGGCGAGCACGGTCACACTGTCTATACTTATACCCGTCATACATCCTATATACGGCGCGATCCGCGCGGCGTACAGACCATGACGAGGAGGAGAATCGGGTGACAGCATCGCTAACCTTACCCCCTGAGCATCCCACAAACTGTGCTTATTTTTTCGATCTCGATGGCACACTGGCTGAAATCAAACCGCATCCTGACCAGGTTGTTGTTCCACAGACCATTCTGCAGTTATTACATCGCCTGGCCACGCAAAATGCGGGTGCTCTGGCATTGATTTCAGGGCGCTCAATGGCAGAGCTTGACGCACTCACCACCCCTTATCGTTTCCCGCTCGCCGGGGTGCATGGGGCAGAACGCCGTGACATCAATGGTCAAACCCATATTGTGCATTTGCCTGCGGCGGTCGAGCGCGAAGCGGGGGCGTTATTGCATGCGGCGCTGGCGACGTTACCGGGGACAACGCTTGAAACTAAAGGCATGGCTTTCGCTCTGCACTACCGGCAGGCGCCTGAGCATGAGGCCGCGTTGCTGGCGTTGGCTGAACGTATTACCCATATCTGGCCGCAATTGGCATTGCAGCCCGGGAAGTGTGTGGTGGAAATCAAATCACAGGACACCAATAAAGGAGACGCAATTGCGGCATTTATGCAGGAAGCGCCATTTGTCGGACGGACCCCTGTTTTTGTTGGTGATGATCTGACCGATGAAACAGGTTTTGCCGTGGTCAATCGCGCCGGTGGTATCTCGGTAAAAGTGGGGAGCGGGGAGACTCAGGCGACATGGCGCCTGGCTGCTGTCAGGAACGTCTGGCATTGGCTGGAACAAATCAACTGTCCGCAGCAGGAACAAGAAGCAACGAATGACAGGAGAGGTGGCTATGAGTCGTTTAGTCGTAGTATCTAACCGCATCGCCTCACCGGATGACAAAGGCAGTGCTGGTGGCCTTGCTGTAGGTGTGCTGGACGCCCTGAAGGCGGCTGGCGGCCTGTGGTTCGGCTGGAGCGGTGATACAGGCAATGAGGAACAACCGTTAAAAAAGGTTACCCGTGGCAACATCACCTGGGCATCGTTTAATCTGAGTGAACAGGATTACGAGGAGTATTACTGCCAGTTTTCGAATGCCGTGTTATGGCCTGCGTTCCATTATCGACTGGACCTGGTACAGTTTCAGCGTAGTGCCTGGGAAGGCTACCAGCGGGTTAATGCCTTACTGGTTGATAAGCTGCTGCCACTGCTTAGCGATGACGATATCATCTGGGTTCACGATTATCACTTGTTACCCTTTGCCTGCGAGCTACGCAAACGTGGTGTGAATAATCGCATCGGTTTTTTTCTGCATATTCCTTTTCCGACACCCGAAATTTTCAATGCGTTGCCGCCACATCAGGCGTTGCTTGAGCAACTGTGCGACTTTGATTTATTGGGCTTTCAAACCGACAACGATCGCCAGGCTTTTCTTGACTGTCTGACGGCGCAAACTCAGGTAACTACGCCCAGCGAGAAACAACATCTGGCCTGGGGTAAAGCGTTCCGCACGGAAGTTTATCCTATTGGTATTGCACCTGAAGAGATTGCACGGCAAGCATCAGGATCGCTACCGCCGAAACTGGCGCAGTTAAAAGCAGAGCTTAAAAATGTGAAAAATATCTTCTCTGTTGAGCGACTGGATTACTCCAAAGGCCT
The DNA here is from genome assembly GCF_014596835.2 of Citrobacter sp. C6_1. Lineage (NCBI taxonomy): Bacteria > Pseudomonadati > Pseudomonadota > Gammaproteobacteria > Enterobacterales > Enterobacteriaceae > Citrobacter > Citrobacter sp. C6_1. The sequence goes on from NZ_CP115031.1 coordinate 1,868,991, forward strand.
GCCGGAGCGCTTTCAGGCCTACGAGGCGCTGTTGGAACAGTTTCCCCAGCATCACGGTAAGATTCGTTATACGCAGATAGCACCGACCTCGCGTGAGGAGGTACAGGCTTATCAGGATATTCGTCATCAGTTAGAGACCGAGGCCGGGCGGATCAATGGTAAATACGGGCAACTGGGCTGGACGCCGCTGTACTACCTGAATCAGTATTTTGACCGTAAATTACTGATGAAGGTCTTCCGTTACTCAGATGTTGGACTGGTGACGCCACTGCGCGATGGCATGAATCTGGTGGCCAAGGAGTTTGTCGCCGCACAGGATCCTGCTAACCCCGGCGTTCTGGTGCTCTCGCAGTTTGCCGGGGCTGCGAATGAGTTGACTTCTGCACTCATTGTAAACCCTTATGATCGGGATGACGTCGCAGGCGCATTAAACCTGGCTCTGACGATGCCGCTTGCCGAGCGCATTTCCCGTCATGCGGCAATGCTGCAGACTATCGTTAAAAATGATATCAACAACTGGCAGGCGAGATTTATTTGCGATCTGAAGAACATCGCATCGCGTCATACGGAAAACCTGTCGCCTGACCCGCAGACAGCCTGCAGCAAACTGGCGTGATTAATCGCCGGCAAGCGGCACCAGCAACACATCAACCTGGCTTGCGCTGACCACGCTTTTCGCTGAGCAGGAGGCTCGCGAAAAGAAACTGTGGTTATGGTTGCCATAAATCACCAGATCAACCTCGTGTTTGCGGCATACATCCAGAATGTGGTCGTTCAATGCCCCATAGGTAATAAACGTGTGCTCAATGGGGTACTGTGCCTCTTTGCTTAACTGATCGAGAAAATTATGGGTCTCTTCTTGCATGACTTCCCGCAGATCTTCCAGCATTGGGGCGGCAAACTGGTTATACAGTTCAGGATCTGAAACCAGGGTTATCAGACTAATGCGGGCGTTGACAGGGCGAGCGATTGAAACAGCCTTTGCTAACAGTTGGTGACTTTCGGGGGTGGCGGCAACAGCGACAAGAATGTGCGCATAGCTCATAACTCGCTCCTTTTGTTCATGAATTATGAGAGAACTCTTCAGTTTTGATCGTATAACGCCATACTGCTACGTTTCGTACGGTAATTGTGTGAATGCCATCATGATTATTCATTAATTATTCTTATAAATAGAATAATCACTTCATATAAGCTGTAAATCTGTTCGGATGATTTAAGTTAAACTCATCTCTAATAAAAACAATTTGTTAATAAAAAGTATACATCATTTAACATTTAAACGGTTATCACAGCCCGGTATTAATTAATCAGTCTTAATATTTAAGTCTTTGTTTATAAAGAATTTAATGCGGAGTGTTATTTCATATTAAATCTGTGAGCCAGCTCGCTATTTTAGCGCGTGATATTAACGTTCGTAAACAGAATACTATTCGATTTTATTGCAAGATTATTCGTATGGCTGGAATCGAAAAAGATAATGGTGGTTTAAAAAATAGCCAAAATAAAAGCTGTGCTGATGGATTTATGTTAAGTGTTTAGCTTGATTATGTGATCTGCGTCACATATTCTTTAAATTCGCAGCATGGCTACGTTGTATGTGTAACGGGTGGCGGGTAGAGTTGCGTCGAATTAGGAAAAATCTTAGACATTTGTAAGAAATGATGTGAGCTTGTAAGGGGCGCGGCATTCTAAGAAAGGAATGTTAAGACAACGCGTAAGCGCCATCACGTTGCTATGTATTTGACCTTTTGCTTTTTTTTTTACCGGGCCTTCCCGGCGACATCACGGGGTGCGGTTCTGCCGCATGAAAATAATGTTGGTTATTATGGAGGCAAATAATGCATACATCCGAGTTGCTGAAACACATTTATGACATCAATTTGTCGTATTTATTGCTAGCACAGCGTTTGATCGTTCAGGACAAAGCGTCTGCAATGTTCCGCTTGGGTATCAGCGAGGAGATGGCAGATACATTGGCAACATTAACACTTCCTCAAATGGTCAAATTGGCTGAAACCAATCAACTGGTATGCCATTTCCGTTTCGACGATCATCAGACTGTAACGCGTTTGACGCAAGATTCCCGCGTTGACGATCTTCAGCAAATTCATACCGGTATTATGCTTTCAACACGCCTGCTTAACGATATCGATGACGCAGCGCGTAAGAAAAGGGCTTGATGATGAGCGAAAAAAGCATTGTTCAGGAAGCGCGTGATATCCAGTTAGCGATGGAATTAATCACATTGGGCGCCCGTTTGCAAATGCTGGAAAGCGAAACGCAATTAAGCCGTGGCCGACTCATCAAGCTGTACAAAGAATTACGCGGTAGTCCTCCGCCAAAAGGGATGCTTCCGTTTTCCACCGACTGGTTTATGACGTGGGAACAAAATATTCATGCATCGATGTTTTGTAATGCATGGCAATTTCTGCTTAAAACCGGTTTGTGCAGCGGCGTGGATGCCGTGATTAAAGCGTATCGGTTATATCTTGAGCAGTGTCCGCAGCCAGAAGAAGGGCCATTGTTGGCGCTTACTCGTGCGTGGACCCTTGTCCGTTTTGTTGACAGTGGTTTACTTGAATTGTCCGCCTGTAACTGCTGCGGCGGAAATTTCATTACCCACGCGCACCAACCCGCAGGCAGCTTTGCCTGCAGTTTATGTCAGCCGCCATCGCGAGCCGTAAAAAGACGTAAACTTTCCCAGAATGCTGCCGATATTATTCCACAACTGCTGGATGAACAGATCGAACAGGCTGTTTAACTGAAACGGTGTGGATAAACACTCCAGCAGCGGTAAGCGATTACCGCTGCTTTTTTTTGTCCTGACCATGAGTTAACTGCCCGACTGCGCATCCTGTCATAGTCAATTGCGAAAGGATGATGTCGTGCTTATCTTATTAGGTTACCTGGTTGTTATTGGTACAGTTTTCGGCGGTTACATGATGACCGGCGGACACCTTGGGGCACTCTATCAACCGGCTGAGCTGGTGATCATCGGTGGCGCAGGTATCGGGGCATTTATCGTTGGTAACAACGGTAAAGCCATCAAAGGGACGATGAAAGCGATCCCGTTGCTTTTTCGTCGTTCGAAATATACCAAAGCCATGTATATGGACCTGCTGGCCTTACTCTACCGCCTGATGGCCAAGTCACGTCAGCAAGGCATGTTCTCGCTGGAACGCGATATCGAAAATCCAAAAGAGAGTGAAATTTTCGCCAGCTATCCGCGTATTCTTGCGGATGCAGTGATGCTTGATTTTATTGTCGATTATCTGCGTCTGATCATCAGCGGCAACATGAATACGTTTGAAATTGAAGCGCTGATGGACGAAGAGATTGAGACGCATGAAAGTGAGGCCGAAGTTCCGGCTAACAGTCTTGCGATGGTCGGTGACTCATTACCGGCGTTCGGGATCGTGGCTGCGGTGATGGGGGTTGTACATGCGCTGGCTTCTGCCGATCGTCCCGCTGCTGAACTGGGTGCCCTGATTGCACATGCCATGGTAGGGACATTCCTCGGTATTTTACTGGCCTATGGATTTATTTCCCCACTCGCCAGCGTCCTGCGACAGAAGAGCGCTGAAACAACCAAGATGATGCAGTGTGTGAAGATAACTCTGCTCTCCAATCTGAATGGCTACGCGCCACCGATTGCGGTCGAGTTTGGTCGTAAGACGCTGTATTCCAGCGAGCGTCCTTCGTTTATCGAACTGGAAGAGCATGTTCGTGCGGTGAGGAATCCAGCAGCGCAGCAGACGACCGAGGACGCATGAAAAATCAGGCCCATCCCATTATCGTCGTAAAGCGACGCAAACATAAAAATCACGGTGGTGGGGCGCATGGTTCGTGGAAAATTGCCTACGCCGATTTTATGACCGCGATGATGGCCTTCTTTCTGGTGATGTGGCTTATTTCCATCTCCAGCCCTAAAGAACTGATTCAAATTGCCGAATATTTCCGTACTCCGCTGGCTACTGCGGTGACGGGCGGAAATCGGATCTCGAACAGCCAAAGCCCAATTCCTGGTGGGGGTGATGATTACACCCAGCAGCAGGGGGAAGTGAACAAGCAGCCCAACATTGATGATCTGAGAAAGCGCATGGAGCAAAGCCGTTTGAGCAAGTTACGTGGCGATCTCGATCAACTGATTGAATCTGATCCTAAGCTGCGTGCACTACGCCCACATCTGAAAATTGATTTGGTTCAGGAAGGGCTGCGGATACAGATTATCGACAGTCAGAACCGCCCGATGTTTAAAACCGGAAGCGCAGAGGTTGAACCTTACATGCGTGATATTTTGCGGGCGATTGCGCCGGTGCTGAACGGGATCCCAAACCGTATCAGTCTTTCTGGTCATACGGATGATTATCCCTATGCCAACGGTGAGAAGGGATATAGCAACTGGGAACTGTCTGCCGATCGCGCCAATGCATCGCGTCGCGAGCTGGTCAGCGGTGGACTGGATGATGGAAAAGTATTACGGGTGGTAGGTATGGCCGCCACGATGCGTCTGAGCGATCGCGGTCCTGAGGACGCCATCAACCGCCGTATAAGCCTGCTGGTTCTGAATAAGCAGGCCGAAGAGGCCATTTTGCATGAAAACGCTGAAAGCCAGAATGAGCCGGTAAGTGTCTTACAACAGCCAGTGGCGCTGCCGCCGGCAAGCGTTCCCACATCGCCACCAGCCAATCCGAGGTGATAGCGTGAGCATGGATATTAGCGATTTTTATCAGACATTTTTTGATGAAGCTGACGAACTGTTGGCTGACATGGAGCAACACCTGCTGGATTTGGTGCCTGAAGCCCCGGACTCCGAACAGCTGAATGCCATTTTTCGTGCAGCGCACTCGATTAAGGGCGGGGCGGGCACTTTCGGCTTTACCATTTTGCAGGAAACGACCCATCTGATGGAAAACCTGCTGGATGAAGCGCGGCGTGGCGAGATGCAGCTCAATGCCGACATTATCAACCTGTTTTTGGAAACGAAAGATATTATGCAGGAACAGCTCGACGCCTATAAAAACTCAGAGGAGCCAGATGCCGCCAGCTTTGAGTACATTTGTAATGCGTTACGACAGTTAGCGCTCGAAGCAAAAGGTGAAACCGCGCCCGCGGTGGTCAATAGCGCCAAACTGAGCGTTGTTGATGGCACGGCGATAGCAGAGGAGGTGGGTGCACAAGAAGCCGCCCCTGTCACTGAAGAGATCAAAAAGCGGATCATTCTCTCGCGCCTGAAAGCCAGTGAAGTCGATTTACTGGAAGAGGAACTGGGGAATCTGGCGACCTTAAGCGATGTGGTCAAAGGTGCCGATACGCTGTCGGCAACGATCGACGGTAGCCTTGCCGAAGATGACATTATTGCAGTGCTCTGCTTCGTCATTGAAGCGGATCAGATTGAGTTCGAAACCATCACTGCCGCGCCGACTGCTGCAGAAACGCCAGCCGTCGCAGATGTCGCCGAACCACAGCCGCTGCCGGTTGCTGCACCTGCGCCAGTGGCCAAAGCGACCGCCAACGAAGCGCCGCATGGACGAGCAGAGCGTGAGAAACCTGCCCGGGCCAGCGAATCAACCAGTATCCGCGTGGCGGTTGAGAAAGTCGATCAACTGATTAACCTGGTGGGTGAACTGGTCATCACGCAGTCAATGCTGGCTCAGCGTTCGAACGAACTGGATCCGGTAAACCATGGCGATCTCATCACCAGCATGGGGCAGTTACAACGTAACGCCCGCGATCTGCAAGAGTCGGTGATGTCGATTCGTATGATGCCAATGGAGTATGTTTTTAGCCGCTTCCCGCGTCTGGTGCGCGATCTGGCGGGTAAATTGGGGAAACAGGTTGAACTAACCCAGGTCGGTAGCTCCACCGAACTGGATAAGAGCCTGATCGAACGCATTATCGATCCGTTGACGCACCTGGTGCGTAACAGCCTCGATCACGGTATTGAATTGCCGGAAAAACGCATCGAATCAGGGAAAAGTCCGATTGGTAATCTGACACTTTCTGCCGAACACCAGGGCGGGAATATTTGTATCGAAGTGACCGATGATGGCGCGGGTCTGAACCGCGAACGTATCCTGGCGAAGGCTATTTCCCAGGGGATGCCGATCCACGAAAATATGAGCGATGACGAAGTCGGCATGCTGATCTTCGCCCCGGGATTCTCGACCGCCGAGCAGGTGACGGATGTTTCCGGGCGTGGTGTCGGTATGGACGTGGTGAAACGAAATATCCAGGAGATGGGCGGTCATGTTGAGATCCAGTCGAAACAGGGTCAGGGCACGACCATCCGTATCTTGCTGCCGCTGACGCTGGCTATCCTTGATGGCATGTCTGTACGTGTAGCCGATGAAGTGTTTATCCTGCCGCTGAATGCGGTGATGGAATCTCTGCAACCTCGTGAAGAGGATCTCCATCCGCTGGCCGGGGGAGAGCGTGTTCTGGAAGTGCGTGGTGAGTATCTACCGCTGGTTGAGTTGTGGAAAGTCTTTGAAGTTGAAGGTGCAAAAACCGAAGCAACTCAGGGTATTGTAGTGATTTTACAAAGTGCAGGGCGTCGCTACGCGTTGCTGGTCGATCAGTTAATTGGTCAACACCAGGTGGTGGTAAAAAACCTGGAAAGCAACTACCGCAAAGTGCCAGGCATTTCCGCAGCAACGATCCTCGGCGACGGTAGCGTCGCGCTGATTGTCGATGTCTCTGCATTGCAGGGGTTAAACCGCGAACAACGTGTGGCAATCACAGCCGCCTGATAGAGTAAGAAAGGGAAGAATATGACCGGTATGAGTAATGTAACTAAACTGGCCGGCGAACCGTCAGGTCAGGAATTCCTCGTGTTTACGCTGGGGGATGAAGAGTACGGTATCGATATCCTGAAAGTGCAGGAAATCCGCGGCTACGATCAGGTTACGCGTATTGCCAATACGCCAGCCTTTATTAAAGGCGTGACTAACCTGCGCGGCGTGATTGTGCCGATTGTTGATCTGCGTGTGAAATTCAGCCAGAGCGATGTGGATTACAACGAAAACACCGTGGTGATTGTGCTGAATCTCGGACAACGGGTGGTTGGGATTGTGGTGGATGGCGTATCTGACGTGCTGTCGCTGACGACCGATCAAATCCGACCGGCACCGGAATTCGCGGTTACGCTGTCAACGGAATATCTGACGGGACTGGGCGCGTTGGGAGACCGGATGCTGATTCTGGTCAACATTGAGAAGCTGCTGAACAGCGAAGAAATGGCGCTGCTGGATATTGCCGCTTCCCATGTGGCATAAATCATAAGCATGTTATCCGGCCTACAATGAATGCTGTTGTAGGCCGGATAGGCGTTGCTATCCGGCAGATTTTCCCTTTACGCTTCCCGCTCAACCAGCTCCGATTCTTCTTCCAGCAAACCTTCATCCTGTGCCAGCATCGCCGTTGCAATCCCGTTACCCAACACGTTGATCGCTGAGCGCCCCATATCCAGGAAGTGGTCAATACCCATCAGTAACAAAATTCCGGCAACCGGAATATTAAAGCTTGGAATGGTTGCCGCCAGCACCACCAGCGCTGAACGTGGCACACCGGCTATCCCTTTTGACGCCAGCATCAATGTCAGCATCAGCACGGTAATTTCCGCGAAGGAAAGGTGGATGTTATAAGCCTGTGCGATAAACATAGAGGCGAACGAGCAGTAGACCATGGAACCCACCAGGTTAAACGAATAACCGATAGGCAGTACAAATGACACGATATTGGGCGAGCAACCAAATTTGGTTAATTGCTCCAGCGTTTTCGGATAAGCGGCTTCGGAGCTGCTGGTGGTGAAGGCGACCAGAACCGGGTCTTTGAGCATACTGACCAGGCGGAACACCTCTTTTTTCAGCATCATATAACCCACGGCCAGCAGAACCAGACAGGTCAACAAAATGGCCACATAATAACCACCTATGAACGATGCGTAGTTGAGCAGGATCCCCAGACCCTGGGTGGAGATAACGGAAGAGATGGCGGCAAAAATAGCCAGCGGCGCAACATACATCACGTAGCCGGTCACTTTCAGCATAATGTGGGAGACCACATCCAGCGCGGCAACCAGCGGGGCGTTAAATTTTTCGCCGAGCGAAGCACCACCGATTCCGAAGAACATCGAGAATACAACGATTTGCAGGATCTCATTATTCGCCATCGCTTCGGCGATGCTGGTGGGAATGGTATGCGTCAGAAAACCTTTCAGGCTCATACCACCGACGGCCAGGCCGGTATCAGTGGCTTCCAGCGGGATCGCCAGGTTCAGACCGCTGCCGGGTTGTTCGAGGGAGACCACAAACAGACCGACCAGAATAGACAGAATAGAAGAGCTGATAAACCAGATCATCGCTTTGCCGCCCACGCGCCCGATGGTTGAGGTTTCGCCCAGACGCATAATACCCACGGTCAGGGTACTGAATACTAAAGGCGCAATGACCATCTTAATCAGGCGCAAAAAGATGTCGGTAAGCAGCGTAATATTATCGGCCCAGGCGGTAACGACGCCGGGGGAGGCATAAGAGTGGATCACCGCACCCGACAGGATCCCCGCCAGCATGAAGATCACAATAAACAACGTGAGTTTGTTTGCATTTGCCACTAAAAAGCCCTCAGTAAGGATTTAACATTTATTGTTCGGTTACTCATTTTTTATACTTATTAAGTGGTAACGAAGTATTCATCATATAAATTGAATTAAAGCGTAAGCGGATACAACTTTTTTTAATTTTTTATCCATTTTGTTGTGGTATTTGGTGAATGGTTATGTGATCGGTGTCACACGAAAAGGGGCGGGGAATACAAATAGCGGCAAAATAAGGCGAGTTAAAAATGTTATCTTCATGATAATTATTATGTTTTTATGTAAATGCGTTGTGGTTTCTGTGCCTCCGGTTTTCCCTCCTCCCACCGGGCCTTGCTTTCCTGATGGATTTCCTTTTTGCAAACGTAAAGTTATCTCAGTGAATGCCGATAATGTTGATAACTCGTTTTCAGGAAGGTGCCTTATGTTTAACCGTATCCGCGTTGTCACAATGCTGATGATGGTGCTGGGGGTTTTCGCACTGCTACAGCTTGTTTCCGGTGGTCTGTTGTTTTCTTCATTGCAGCAGAATCAGCAAAGTTTTGTTATTTCTAACGATCTTCGACAGCAGCAAAGCGAACTCACCTCAACATGGGATCTGATGCTGCAAACACGCATCAATTTGAGTCGTTCCTCTGCGCGCATGATGATGGATGCGTCCAACCAGCAAAGCAGCGCGAAAAATGATCTGCTGAAGAATGCGAAAGCGTCGTTGGCGCAAGCCGAAGCGCATTACGCTAATTTCAAAAAAATCACGCCGTTGCCTGATATGACGGATGCCAGCGGTAACGTCGATGAAAAATATCAGCAGTACCATGCGGCCCTGGTGGAGCTTGTCCAGTTCCTTGAAAACGGCAACATGGATGCCTATTTCGCACAGCCAACTCAGGGCATGCAAAATGCCCTCGGCGCAGCGTTAGGTAAATATGCAGATGTTAGCGAGAAACTCTACCGCCAGGCCTTTGATCAAAGCGCAAGCGATTACCATTTTGCCCAATGGCAACTCGGCATTCTGGCTGTAGTGCTGGTACTGATTCTGGTGGTGGTGTGGTATGGCATTCGTCATGCCTTGCTAAACCCTTTGTCTCGCGTCATTGCGCATATCCGTGAAATTGCCAGCGGTAACTTAACCGCAACTCTGGCTGTCAGCGGTCGTAATGAAATTGGCGAGCTGGCCAGCACGGTCGATCATATGCAGCGTTCGCTAACCGAAACGGTAACCCTGGTGCGCGAAGGTTCGGATGCGATTTATTCCGGTACCAGTGAAATTGCCAGCGGTAACACCGATCTTTCATCCCGTACTGAACAACAGGCTTCCGCGCTGGAAGAAACAGCAGCCAGCATGGAACAGTTGACGGCTACCGTGAAGCAAAATGCGGACAATGCGCGTCAGGCTTCTCAACTGGCGAAAAGCGCCTCCGATACCGCGCAACATGGCGGCAAAGTGGTTGATAGCGTGGTGAATACCATGCACGAAATCGCCGATAGTTCGAAGAAAATTGCCGACATTATTAGCGTTATCGATGGTATTGCATTCCAGACAAACATTCTTGCGCTGAATGCGGCGGTGGAAGCTGCGCGTGCCGGTGAACAAGGCCGTGGTTTTGCCGTCGTTGCCGGTGAAGTGCGTAACCTGGCGAGCCGCAGTGCGCAGGCAGCAAAAGAGATTAAAGCGCTAATTGAAGATTCTGTATCGCGGGTTGATACCGGTTCTGTATTGGTAGAAAGCGCCGGGGAAACCATGCATGACATCGTTAATGCAGTCACGCGTGTGACCGACATCATGGGGGAAATCGCCTCGGCATCCGATGAACAAAGTCGAGGGATAGATCAGGTTGCGCTCGCTGTGTCTGAAATGGACCGGGTTACGCAACAAAACGCCTCGTTGGTGCAGGAGTCGGCCGCTGCCGCTGCCGCACTCGAGGAGCAGGCCAGTCGCCTGACCCAGTCGGTGTCGACATTCCGCCTCGCGTCACGTCCTGCATCATCAAAGACGCGAGATACACGACTACCTGCAACAGCGACTCCGGCGTCACAACCGCGCCAGCTAGCCACCGAACAAGATACGCATTGGGAAACATTTTGACTGACAGCTAAACCGCGGCCTGCGCCGCCTGATGGGAGCGTTGATGTTTAATCGTATGCGAATTTCGACCACGCTGTTTTTGATTTTAATCCTCTGCGGCGTTTTGCAGATTGGCAGTAATGGCTTGTCCTTCTGGGCATTTCGGGATGGTTTTCAGAACCTGAACCAGGTCGAACAGAGTAATCAGCAACGCGCTGCGCTGGCGCAAACCCGCGCTGTGTTATTACAGGCCAGTACTGCACTTAATAAAGCAGGCACGCTGACGGCGCTGAGCTATCCGCCAGAGGATATCAAAGCGCTGATGACGATTGCACAGGACAGCCTGGCCCAGTCCGAATCGATATTTAAACGCTTTATGGCGACGACAGAGACGGCAGAAGAGGGGAAGGCGCTGCAAAGCGCAACCGAGAAAAGCTTCAGTCAATGGCATAGCGATCTGGTTCACCAGGCAACCTGGCTGGAAAATAATCAGCTGTCAGATTTTTTGACCGCCCCGGTACAGGCTTCACAGGATGCCTTTGATGCAAACTTTACGGCGTGGCAAAACAACATCAACCAGGTATTGCAAAAAGCAGAGGATCACAGCCAGCGTAGTTACCATATGTCCGGGGTGATTTTCGCCACCATGCTGGTACTGGCGGCGCTATTAACGACCGCAGCGCTGTACTGGTCGCGCAAAATGATTGTACAGCCGCTGGCGATCATCGGTAGCCATTTCGACAGCATTGCGGCGGGTAATCTGGCGCGACCGATAGCGGTATATGGGCGCAATGAGATTTCAGCCATTTTTGCCAGCCTGAAAGCGATGCAACAGGCACTGCGTGAGACGGTCAGTGAGGTACGCCAGGGGAGCTCGGCAATGCATACCGGGATCTCGGAAATCGCGATGGGTAATAACGACCTGTCCTCGCGAACTGAACAGCAGGCGGCATCGCTGGCGCAAACGGCAGCCAGTATGGAACAGCTTACCGCCACCGTGGGGCAAAATGCGGATAACGCGCGACAAGCCTCAGGCATTGCCAAAAGTGCGGCTGACACGGCGCATAAAGGAGGGGAACAGACGGCTAAGGTTGCCAGCACTATGCATGAGATTTCTGCCAGCTCGCAGAAGATAGGTGACATCACCAGTGTGATTGACAGCATCGCCTTCCAGACCAACATCCTGGCGTTAAACGCCGCGGTGGAAGCTGCCCGTGCCGGTGAGCAGGGGCGCGGTTTCGCCGTGGTCGCCGGAGAGGTTCGCAATCTGGCAAGCCGTAGCGCACAGGCAGCGAAAGAAATTAAAGGACTGATCGAAGAGTCCGTCACCCGCGTTCACCAGGGATCGCAGCTGGTGGATATGGCGGCGCGCACGATGACAGAGATTGTTAGCTCGGTTACCCGGGTTAACGACATCATGGGGGAGATTGCCTCGGCCTCCGATGAACAACGCAAAGGCATTGAGCAGGTGGCGCAAGCCGTCAGCCAGATGGATTCTGTCACACAGCAGAACGCCGGGCTGGTTGAAGAAGCGGCAGCCGCCACTGAGCAGTTAGCTACCCAGGCAGATAATCTTTCCGCCTGTGTCGCGTTTTTTAAAATTGAAGAACAAACCGTAACACAACAAGAATTGGCGCAGCCGCAGGTTGTGCCCGTTGTATCCTGAATGTGATTGAGAAGGCGCTATGACATCATCTCTGCCCTCCGGGCAAACGTCATTATTGTTACAGATGACACAGCGCCTCGCGCTGTCTGACGCGCATTTTCGTCGGATATGTCAATTAATCTACCAGCGCGCGGGGATCGTGCTGGCCGACCACAAGCGGGACATGGTCTATAACCGCCTGGTTCGCCGGTTACGTACCCTGGGACTGGATGATTTCGGTCGCTATCTCAGCATGCTGGAAGCTAACCAGAACAGTGCTGAGTGGCAGGCTTTTATTAACTCCCTGACCACCAACCTGACCGCTTTTTTTCGCGAAGGGCATCACTTTCCGGTGCTGTCTGACCACGCCAGTCGACGCAGCGGTGAATATCGCGTCTGGAGCGCGGCAGCGTCTACCGGAGAAGAACCTTACAGTATTGCGATTACGCTGGCCGATACCCTGGGTATGGCGCCGGGTCGCTGGCGTGTTTTTGCCAGCGACATTGATACTGAGGTGTTGGAAAAGGCAAGAAGCGGTATTTACCGTCTTGACGAGCTAAAGACGTTGTCGCCACAACAGCTGCAACGTTATTTCATGCGCGGTACCGGGCCTCATGAAGGGCTGGTGCGCGTACGGCAGGAACTGGCAAGCCATGTTGAGTTTTCCAGCGTGAATTTACTGGACAAAAAATACAACGTGCCAGGCCTGTTCGACGCCATATTCTGTCGTAACGTCATGATCTATTTTGACAAAACGACTCAGCAGGACATTTTGCACCGTTTTGTTCCACTCCTTAAACCTGACGGACTGCTGTTTGCCGGTCATTCAGAAAACTTTAGCAACCTCGTGCGCGAGTTTAGCCTGCGCGGGCAGACGGTGTATGCGCTAGGTAAGGATAAAGCATGAGTAAAATCAGGGTATTGTCGGTTGATGATTCTGCATTGATGCGTCAAATCATGACCGAGATTATTAACAGCCACAGCGATATGGAGATGGTTGCGACAGCGCCTGATCCTTTGGTTGCGCGGGATCTCATCAAAAAATTTAATCCCGACGTTCTGACGCTGGATGTTGAAATGCCGCGCATGGATGGTCTCGATTTTCTTGAAAAGCTGATGCGTCTGCGTCCGATGCCCGTGGTGATGGTCTCTTCGCTGACAGGCAAAGGTTCTGAGGTCACGCTGCGGGCCCTGGAACTGGGGGCGATTGACTTTGTCACCAAACCTCAGCTGGGGATTCGCGAAGGAATGCTGGCATATAGCGAGATGATTGCGGAGAAAATCCGCACTGCATCGCGCGCAAAACTGGCCGCCCACAAACCCACGGCAGCGCCAGCGACCTTGAAGGCGGGGCCGTTACTCAGTTCGGAAAAACTGTTGGTGATTGGTGCCTCAACCGGAGGAACAGAGGCAATTCGTCATGTACTCCAGCCATTGCCGCTTTCAAGTCCCGGTATTCTTATTACCCAGCATATGCCGCCAGGATTTACCCGTTCGTTCGCCGAACGTCTGAACAAACTGTGTCAGATAACTGTGAAAGAGGCTGAAGACGGAGAACGTGTGCTTCCTGGGCATGCGTATATCGCGCCTGGCGACAAGCATATGGAACTGGCGCGTAGCGGGGCGAACTACCAGATCAAAATTCATGATGGCCCGCCGGTTAACCGGCATCGGCCTTCAGTGGATGTGCTGTTCCATTCGGTGGCGAAACATGCGGGGCGCAATGCCGTCGGGGTGATCCTGACCGGTATGGGCAACGATGGGGCCGCCGGAATGTTAGCGATGAACCAGGCTGGTGCCTGGACCATTGCGCAAAATGAAGCAAGTTGTGTGGTGTTCGGCATGCCGCGCGAGGCCATCAATATGGGTGGCGTAAGCGAAGTGGTCGATCTTAGCCAGGTAAGCCAGCAAATGCTGGCGAAAATCAGTGCCGGACAGGCAATACGTATTTGAATCAGGAGTTTATTTTTATGGCGGATAAAGAGCTTAGGTTTTTGGTTGTGGATGACTTTTCCACCATGCGTCGCATTGTGCGTAACCTGCTGAAGGAACTAGGATTTAACAACGTTGAAGAAGCTGAAGATGGCGTGGACGCGTTGAACAAACTGCAGGCAGGGGGATTCGGATTTGTGATTTCCGACTGGAACATGCCTAACATGGACGGTCTTGAACTGCTGAAAACCATTCGTGCTGACGGCAGCATGTCTGCCCTGCCGGTGCTGATGGTGACGGCAGAAGCGAAGAAAGAAAACATTATCGCGGCAGCACAGGCGGGTGCCAGTGGTTATGTTGTAAAACCGTTCACCGCGGCGACGCTGGAAGAAAAACTCAATAAGATCTTTGAGAAACTGGGCATGTGAGGATGTGATGATGATGCAACCACAAATTAAACCTGTTGACGAACACTCAGCAGGGGACATCATTGCGCGCATCGGTAGTTTAACCCGAATGCTGCGCGACAGCCTGCGTGAACTGGGGCTGGATCAGGCCATTGCCGAAGCGGCGGAAGCCATTCCCGACGCGCGCGATCGCCTGGACTACGTTGTACAGATGACTGCACAGGCGGCAGAGCGTGCGCTAAACAGCGTAGAAGCTTCACAGCCGCACCAGGACGCCATGGAAAAAGGGGCAAAAGACCTGACCAAACGCTGGGATGAATGGTTCGAAAATCCGATTGAACTGTCCGATGCCCGTGAACTGGTCACTGATACCCGCCAGTTCCTTGGTGATGTCCCCGGCCATACCAGCTTTACCAATGCCCAATTGCTGGACATCATGATGGCGCAGGATTTCCAGGATCTCACCGGTCAGGTGATCAAGCGCATGATGGATGTTATCCAGGAAATTGAGCGTCAACTGCTGATGGTGCTGCTGGAAAACATTCCGGAGCAGGGCGCTCGTCCAAAACGTGAAAACGAAAGCTTGCTGAACGGTCCGCAGGTTGACACCTCCAAAGCCGGCGTAGTGGCAAGCCAGGATCAGGTTGACGACCTGCTGGATAGCCTCGGTTTCTGATGTGTATTTGCCGGATGCCGAAGGAAACTTCTCATCCGGCTTACATGTTATTCATCGGCAATTGGCGTTAAAGCCATAAATCCCGTCTTTTTTACCGCTTACTCTCCCCATTGTTGCATGGCTGTTCTGGCATTATTCACGCCTATATCTCTATCCAGGGTCTGATGCGTGGCAGAAGAAAGCGACGACGACAAAACAGAAGCCCCCACACCCCACCGACTTGAAAAAGCACGGGAAGAAGGGCAGATACCCCGATCCAAGGAGCTAACCTCACTGCTTATTTTGCTGGTGGGCGTGTGCATTATCTGGATTGGTGGAGAGTCGCTCGCCCGTAGGTTGGCAGGCATGCTGTCAACCGGATTACGCTTTGACCACAGTATGGTCAATGACCCTAACCTGATCCTGAGTCAAATCATTCTGTTGATTAAAGACGCCATGATTGCGTTGTTGCCGCTGATTACCGGGGTTGTGCTGGTGGCATTGATCTCCCCGGTGATGCTTGGCGGCTTGATCTTCAGCGGTAAATCGCTGCAACCCAAATTCTCAAAGCTGAATCCGTTACCGGGTATTAAGCGTATGTTCTCGGCGCAAACCGGGGCGGAGCTGCTCAAAGCCATATTGAAATCCACGTTGGTGGGTAGCGTGGCGGGCTTCTATCTCTGGCATAACTGGCCGGAGATGATGCGCCTGATGGCCGAATCCCCGATTACGGCGATGGGAAATGCGCTGGATTTAGTTGGTATGTGCGCATTACTGGTGGTGCTTGGCGTCATTCCGATGGTGGGATTTGACGTCTTTTTCCAGATTTATAGCCACGTGAAAAAACTGCGGATGTCGCGTCAGGATATCCGTGATGAATTTAAAGAAAGCGAAGGTGACCCGCACGTTAAGGGCAAAATTCGTCAGATGCAGCGTGCGGCCGCACAGCGCCGGATGATGGAGGATGTGCCGAAGGCGGATGTTATTGTGACCAACCCGACGCACTATTCGGTTGCCTTGCAGTACGACGAAAACAAAATGAGCGCGCCAAAAGTTGTGGCTAAAGGGGCCGGGCTGGTGGCATTGCGTATTCGAGAGATTGGCGCGGAGCACCGTGTCCCAACGTTAGAAGCTCCGCCGCTGGCTCGTGCGTTATATCGCCATGCTGAGATCGGTCAGCAAATACCTGGCCAATTGTATGCCGCCGTTGCCGAAGTGTTGGCATGGGTATGGCAGCTAAAACGCTGGCGTCTGGCTGGCGGCACGCCGCCACCACAACCTGGAAACCTTCCGGTGCCTGAAGCGCTGGATTTTATGAACGAGAAGAATACTGATGGCTAATCTGGTCGCGATGCTGCGTCTGCCCGGCAACCTGAAATCCACGCAATGGCAAATTCTTGCCGGGCCGATCCTCATTCTGCTGATCCTGTCGATGATGGTGTTGCCGCTTCCGGCCTTCATCCTCGATTTACTGTTCACCTTTAACATTGCGCTGTCGATCATGGTGCTGTTGGTGGCGATGTTCACTCAGCGCACGCTTGAATTCGCCGCATTCCCAACGATTCTGCTGTTCACCACCTTGCTGCGCCTGGCATTGAACGTCGCGTCAACGCGTATCATTTTGATGGAAGGACATACCGGTGCAGCGGCGGCAGGTAAGGTGGTGGAAGCCTTTGGTCACTTCCTGGTCGGCGGTAACTTTGCCATCGGTATCGTGGTCTTCGTCATTCTCGTCATCATTAACTTTATGGTTATCACCAAAGGTGCGGGACGTATCGCTGAAGTGGGTGCGCGCTTCGTGCTGGATGGGATGCCAGGTAAGCAGATGGCGATTGACGCCGATTTGAATGCGGGATTGATTGGTGAAGATGAAGCCAAAAAACGCCGTTCTGAAGTGACACAGGAAGCCGATTTTTATGGCTCCATGGACGGTGCGAGTAAATTTGTTCGTGGGGATGCCATCGCCGGTATTCTGATCATGGTCATCAACGTGGTGGGCGGCTTGCTGGTTGGGGTATTGCAGCACGGTATGAGCATGGGCAGCGCAGCAGAAAGCTATACTCTGCTGACCATCGGTGACGGGCTGGTAGCTCAGATCCCTGCGTTGGTTATCTCAACGGCGGCGGGGGTTATTGTAACCCGCGTGAGTACCGATCAGGACGTGGGTGAACAGATGGTCACCCAGTTGTTCAGCAACCCAAGCGTAATGCTGCTTAGTGCGGCGGTCCTCGGTTTACTGGGGCTGGTACCGGGAATGCCAAACCTGGTGTTTCTGATGTTTACCGCGGCATTGCTGGGGCTGGCCTGGTGGATGCGCGGACGCGAGCAAAAAGCACCAGAAGAAGCTCAGCCGGTAAAAATGCCGGAAAACAACTCGGTAGTGGAAGCTACGTGGAGTGATGTTCAGCTAGAAGACACGCTGGGAATGGAGGTTGGGTATCGCCTGATTCCGATGGTGGACTTCCAACAGGACGGCGAATTGCTGGGGCGTATTCGCAGCATTCGTAAGAAATTTGCCCAGGATATGGGGTTCCTGCCGCCAGTGGTGCACATTCGCGACAATATGGATCTGCAACCTGCCCGCTATCGTATTCTGATGAAAGGGGTCGAGATTGGTAGTGGAGATGCTTACCCAGGGCGCTGGCTGGCTATCAACCCTGGTACCGCGGCCGGATCGCTGCCAGGGGAGAAAACGGTTGATCCTGCTTTTGGTCTGGATGCTATCTGGATTGAAAGCGCGCTAAAAGAGCAGGCGCAAATTCAGGGCTTCACCGTTGTTGAAGCCAGTACGGTAGTTGCCACACACCTGAACCATCTGATTGGCCAGTTTGCCGCAGAGCTGTTTGGTCGCCAGGAGGCGCAACAGCTGTTGGATCGTGTTTCACAAGAAATGCCAAAACTGACAGAAGATCTGGTGCCGGGTGTGGTCACGCTGACCACACTGCACAAAGTGCTGCAGAACCTGCTGGATGAAAAAGTCCCTATTCGTGATATGCGCACCATTCTTGAAACGTTGGCGGAACATGCCCCGTTACAGACTGATCCGCATGAACTTACCGCAGTGGTGCGTGTGGCGCTTGGACGGGCGATTACTCAACAGTGGTTCCCGGGTAACGAGGAAGTTCAGGTTATCGGACTCGATACACCGCTTGAGCGTCTGTTGTTACAGGCGTTACAGGGCGGTGGGGGCCTTGAACCTGGTCTGGCAGACCGACTGCTGGCACAGACGCAGGAAGCGCTGTCGCGTCAGGAAATGTTGGGTGCGCCGCCAGTATTGCTGGTGAATCATGCGCTGCGACCTCTCCTGGCGCGTTTTTTACGCCGCAGTATTCCGCAGTTGGTGGTGTTGTCGAATATGGAGCTTTCCGATAACCGCCATATCCGTATGACCGCGACCATTGGAGGTAAATAATGCGTAAATTTCTTTGGCTGTTGCTTTTTCCTCTGGCGGTACAGGCCGCCGGGGAAGGAACATGGCAGGCAAGCGGTATGGGGATTACCTTAAATTATCGTGGGGAGTCGGCTTCATCTTCGCCTTTGGTTCCCAGCCAGCCGGTTTCCGGCCTGATGACGCTGGTCGCCTGGCGCTATGAATTAAATGGGCCTACGCCTGCGGGGTTACGTGTGCGCTTATGCTCTCAATCCCGTTGCGTCGAACTGGATGGACAAAGCGGTACCACCAATGGCTTTAATAATGTCCCTGCGATTGAACCCATGCACTTCGTCTGGGAAGTGCCTGGTGGCGGTCGCCTGATCCCTGCCTTGCAGGTTCAGAGCAATCAGGTGATTGTGAACTACCGTTAATTCCCTTCTTTACGTCGGCCAGCAGGCGACACTGCTGGTCACCTCGCAGTTCTGAATGACCATCCCGATCAAAAAGAAACGCCGTTTTATAAAATTAGTGACCTGTGTTATCGGACTCTTTGTGCTATTGCCATTTCGCAAAAACCCCTGGCAGAAACAAAAAGGCTTCCCCTGTGATTAGCTTTTACTGTGACCCGGTAATGATACCCAATGTTGACGAATCACTTTAGGGTAACAACACACAGGATTTTCCGAATCGTAATAAACCTGCCGCGCCGAAACTGGAACAGGGCGCAGCATTGAATTCGACACTGACAGAGGTTAAGGAAATGATTGTTTACCCGGTTAAACACAGTCCATTGTTGCGTCAACCAGAACATTTTATTGCCAGGGATGAATTAAAAACGCTCATTAAAAAGGTGACGCATAACCTGGTCAATATTCATGATGAAACGGGCGAGTTCTTGCTGCGACTGGATGACGGACGTGTTATCGATACCAAAGGCTGGGCCGGATGGGAGTGGACGCACGGCGTCGGCTTGTACGGAATGTATCAGTATTATCAGCAAACTGGCGATGCAACGATGCGCGATATCATCGACGGCTGGTTTGCCGAACGCTTTGCGGAAGGCGCAACCACCAAAAACGTTAACACCATGGCACCGTTTTTAACGCTGGCGTATCGCTATGAAGAGACGCGTAATCCGGCGTATCTGCCGTGGCTTGACAGTTGGGCTGAGTGGGCAATGCATGATATGCCGCGTACTGACTTCGGCGGTATGCAGCACATTACGCTGGCGGAAGAAAATCATCAGCAGATGTGGGATGACACGCTGATGATGACGGTTTTACCGCTGGCGAAAATTGGCAAGTTGCTCAATCGCCCTGAGTATATCGAAGAGGCCACGTATCAGTTTCTGCTGCATGTACAAAATCTGATGGATAAGAAAACGGGGCTGTGGTTCCACGGCTGGAGCTATGTGGGGCAGCATAACTTCGCCAACGCCCGCTGGGCGCGGGGTAATAGTTGGCTTACGATTGTAATCCCGGACTTCCTTGAACTACTGAATTTGCCGGCAAACAACGCCGTGCATCGCTATCTGGTGCAGGTTCTGAATGCGCAAATTGCAGCCCTGGCGGAATGCCAGGATGAAAGTGGGCTGTGGCACACCTTGCTGGACGACCCGCAGTCATATCTGGAAGCATCGGCTACCGCCGGATTTGCTTATGGGATCCTCAAGGCGGTACGTAAACGCTATGTCGGACAAGACTATGCAGCAGTAGCCGAAAAAGCCATCAGAGGTATTGTGCAACATATTTCACCGGAAGGTGAATTGCTGCATACCTCGTTTGGCACCGGCATGGGGCACAATCTCGATTTCTACCACAACATCCCTCTCACCTCTATGCCTTACGGGCAGGCTATGGCAATGCTGTGCCTTACCGAATATTTGCGTAAGTACTATTAATCGTGTCTCCCGCTGATGCTGTACTGACCGGACCTGGTTGTTCTGCGGCATCGGGTTGCCCGGGCGGCGCAAACAGATGATCCATGATTTGGCGCATGACCGGCGCGGCGGTAACCCCGTCGCTGCCGCCGTTTTCCAGAATTAATGCGATGGCGACTTTTGGGTTCTTATACGGCGCAAACGCGGTATAGAATACGTGGTCACGCAGGCGTATGGGGATCATCTTCGCATTGTAAGTCTGGTTTTCTTTCAGGCTAAAGACCTGTGATGTCCCGCTTTTGGCCGCGATGCCATAAGGTGCCGTATGGAAAAATTTATACCCGGTACCGTTTGGTGCATTCGCCATGCCGAACATCGCCTGACGCACCAGTCCCCAATAGGGTGATGAAGCAGAAGCAATTTGTGTGGGTGCTTCGGGAGCCTGATACGGCGTGATGGCTTTCCCGCTCTCTTCATCAAGTAGCAGGTGAGGGGCAATAACCTTGCCGTTGTTAATCAGCGCGACCATGGCTTTTACCATCTGGATCGGCGTGGCAATCCAGTAGCCCTGACCGATGCCAACCGAAATGGTATCTCCCTGATACCAGGCTTTTTTATGCACTTTCTGCTTCCATTCGCGACTCGGGAGCAGGCCGTTATACTCCTCATCAAGATCGATGCCGGTCGGTTTGCCATAGCCAAACTGGCCGAGCATGCTGTTAATCCGGTCAATTCCCATCATATACGCGACCTGATAAAAGAACGTGTCAGCAGACTCTTCAATCGCTTTGGTGACATCCAGCATACCGTGACCCGTTTTTTTCCAGTCGCGGTAATGTCGCTCGGTGCCGGGGAGCGTCCAGGTGGCCGCGCCGAAGAAGCTGGTCTGCGGCGTGATCACACCGTCCAGTAAGGCTGACATCGCCATGTACGGTTTTACCGTTGAGGCAGGAGGATATAACCCCTGGGTGACGCGGTTAATTAATGGCAGGTTTTTATCCTGCAACAGCGTGTTGTAGTCCTGGTAGCTGATGCCTTTGACAAACGGGTTGGGGTCATAGCTGGGATTTGAGACCATTGCCAGCACGGAGCCATCATGGGGATCTTCCACCAACACCGCGGCGCGTTGGCCCACCAGCAGGCTTTCAATGTATTCCTGCAAGTGTAAATCCAGCGTCAGATGGATATCTTTGCCGGCGACAGGGGGGACGTCTTTAATCAAACGTACAATACGCCCGTGATTATCAACTTCCACTTCCTGATAACCCGTTTTGCCGTGCAGATCATTCTCGTAGTAGTGCTCAATGCCTTGTTTACCAATGTTGTGATCGGCGGCGTAGTTCTCTGCCAGCCCTTTTTTATCCAGTGCTTTCAGATCGCTATCGTTGATTTTTGATACGTAGCCAAGTACATGTGCCAGCGCCGCCCCATAAGGATACTGGCGATCTTCGTAGCTATTGATGGTCACACCGCTGAAATGGAACTGATTCACAGAAAAACGGGCAATTTCTACATCGGTTAGCGCATTTTTTAGCACCACCGGGCGATAGCGGCTACTGGCCTTCAGCTCATGGCGAAACTGGTCAATATCATCTGGCGTGAGGTCAACAATCGGTGTGAGTTGCTTCAGCAGGGCGTCCATATCGCTGATTTTATAAGGCGTAACAGAAATGTCGTACCAGGTGACATTTCGTACCAGCGGGATACCGTTGCGATCATAAATGATACCGCGCGTTGGGGCGACGGGCAGCATTTTGATGTCGTTTGCATCCGATCGGGTGGTGTAATACTGGTGTTGACGGATTTGTAAGTTATAGAGGTTATAAATCAGGATGCCAAAACAGATGACCACCAGGCCAAAGGCCACTATCACTCGTCGCTGGAAAAGTTTTTCTTCCGCCTCAAAATCTCTGAATGTCATTGACCCATACCCGATTAATTCGCCGCCTAATGATACGGAGGCGTAAACGGGATGACAGGCAAAAAATGTTCCATCCCTCTACGGAAATGTGTCATTCCTTGTGAGTTGTTACAAATTACAGTGAACGTAGTCGTTTCTCGTAGGCCGGATAAGGCGTTTACGCCGCCATCCGGCAAGGTGCGCCTGACCGCCTGATGGCGCTTCGCTTATCAGGCCTACGAGGGAGGTCATTCGGGAAAATAAAAAAGCCCACGACATAGCGCAGGCTTTCACATCACTCGGGGTGATTACATGCGTTCTACGGTTTCAATACCCAGCGTATCCAGACCCAGCTTCAGGGTTTTCGCCGTCAGTTGCGCCAGTTTCAGGCGGCTGTTACGAATTTCTTCGTTTTCAGCGCTAAGGATAGGGCAGTGTTCGTAGAAGCCAGAGAACAGACCGGCAACGTCGTACAGGTAAGCACACATCACGTGCGGCGTACCTTCACGTGCCACAACGGTCAGCGTTTCTTCAAACTGCAGCAGACGCGCAGCCAGTTGGGCCTCGCGATCTTCGTTGATAATCACCTGCGCATTTGCCAGCGCGCTTTCGTCGATGTCTGCTTTGCGGAACACTGACAGGACTCGGGTGTAAGCATACTGCATGTACGGCGCGGTATTGCCTTCGAATGCCAGCATGTTGTCCCAGTCGAAGATGTAGTCGGTGGTACGGTTTTTCGACAGATCCGCATATTTAACCGCGCCGATACCAACGGCATTCGCCAGTTTTTCCAGCTCATCAGCAGACATGTCCGGGTTCTTCTCTGCCACCAGACGACGCGCACGTTCCAGTGCTTCATCCAGCAGATCGGCCAGTTTAACCGTGCCGCCAGCGCGCGTTTTGAACGGCTTACCGTCTTTACCCAGCATCATACCGAACATATGGTGTTCCAGCGGTACGGAGTCCGGCACATAGCCGGCTTTACGCACGATGGTCCAGGCCTGCATTAAGTGCTGATGCTGACGGGAGTCGATGTAATACAGTACGCGATCGGCATGCAGCGTTTCATAACGATACTTGGCGCAGGCGATGTCGGTCGTGGTGTAGAGATAGCCGCCATCTTTCTTCTGAATGATAACGCCCATCGGTTCGCCTTCCTTGTTCTTATACTCATCAAGGAATACGACGGTAGCGCCTTCGCTTTCAACAGCCAGGCCTTTCGCTTTGAGATCGGCCACAATGCCAGGCAGCATTGGGTTGTACAGGCTTTCACCCATGACGTCGTCACGGGTCAGGGTGACGTTCAGGCGATCGTAGGTTAACTGGTTTTGCGACATGGTAATGTCGACCAGTTTGCGCCACATTTCACGGAAGTACTCATCGCCGCCTTGCAGCTTCACAACATAGCTACGGGCGCGTTCTGCGAAAGCTTCATCTTCGTCGTAATGTTTTTTCGCATCACGGTAGAAACCTTCCAGATCGGCCAGCGCCATCTCGCCGGCATTTTCCTGCTGCTGTTTTTCCAGCCATGCGATGAGCATCCCGAACTGAGTGCCCCAGTCGCCGACGTGGTTAGCGCGGATAACATTGTGGCCAAGGAACTCCAGCGTACGCACCGCAGCGTCACCGATGATGGTGGAACGCAGGTGACCCACGTGCATTTCTTTCGCGACGTTAGGTGCGGAGTAGTCAACCACAACGGTTTGTTTAGCCGGTTGGGTGACGCCCAGACGATCGGAGGCCAGCGCCTGCTGAACGCGTTGCGCCAGAAATGCCGGATCGAGAAAAATGTTGATAAAGCCCGGGCCTGCAATTTCAACTTTGCTGGCGATCCCGTTGAGATCCAGATGAGTCAGCACCTGCTCAGCCAGTTGTCGCGGGGCCATACCCAGTTTTTTCGCGACAGCCATCATGCCGTTGGCCTGATAGTCGCCGAACTGTACTTTTGCTGACTGACGAACCTGCGGTTCGCAATCTGCAGGGGCGCCTGCAGCAATCATGGCCTGACTGACTTTTTCTGAGAGAAGAGCCTGAATATTCACCGGAATACCTTACATTTATGAAGCGGCTTAAAATTGACCGCACCAGTTTAAGAATTAAGGGCGGGAGTATACTGCAAATGCCCGTTGCCGTCAGCATTGCGAGTACCGCCAGCAGCCTGAAATATAAACATTGTTATTACGTATAATTATTCACATCGCGCTTAAGAAAATCAGCTGTTGGTTGGGGCAGCGCAACAGGGTAAATTAGCCGCTTTGAACAAGGATATGAGCTTTCATTATGGCGAACTGGCAAGCAGTTGCAGAACTGCATGATATTTCCGCAGATTTACCGCATTTCATTCAGGCGTTAACGGATCTTTCCACTCGACTTGGGCTGGATGTCTCATCGCTTGAAGCCGATCACATTTCTCTGCGCTGTCACCAAAATACCACCGCAGAGCGCTGGCGTCGTGGTTTTGAACAGTGTGGCGAATTGTTGTCAGAAAATATCATTAACGGCCGACCGATTTGCTTGTTCAAGCTTGATGAACCCGTTTGTGTGCAACACTGGCAATTTACGATCGTAGAACTGCCATGGCCGGGCGAAAAACGCTATCCGCATGAAGGCTGGGAACATGTGGAAATAGTACTGCCGGGTGACGTGGAGACGTTGAATGCACGAGCGCTGGCGCTGCTTTCTGATGAAGGATTGAGTCAGCCGGGGATTTTCGTGAAAACCAGCTCGCCAAAAGGAGAGCGTGAGCGTTTACCGAATCCGACGCTGGCGGTCAGTGATGGCTGCGTCACCCTCAAATTTCATCCGTGGTCAATTGAAGCGATTGTCGCAAGCGAGCAACAGGAGTGAGTGATGGCATTACTGGAAATCTGCTGTTACAGCATGGAGTGCGCACGCACCGCGCAGCAAAACGGTGCGGATCGCATTGAGCTTTGTTCAGCGCCTAAAGAAGGAGGCTTAACGCCGTCGCTGGGGGTGTTGCGCTCTGTACGCCAGCATGTCTCTATTCCCGTTAATCCCATTATCCGTCCGCGTGGGGGCGATTTTTGTTACACCGACGGTGAATTTGCCGCGATGCTTGATGATATCGCGATGGTCAGAGATTTGGGTTTTTCAGGGCTGGTGACCGGCATTCTCGATGTGGACGGGAATGTCGATATGCCACGTATGGAAAAAATAATGGTTGCTGCGGGCCCGCTAAATGTCACGTTTCATCGGGCCTTCGATATGTGTGCCAACCCATTAAATGCGCTGAATAAATTGTCCGATTTAGGTGTCGCCAGAGTGCTGACTTCCGGGCAAAAATCAGATGCAGCGCAAGGTTTAACAAAAATAATGGAACTTATTGCGCAGGCAGATGCTCCAATCATTATGGCCGGAGCGGGGGTTCGCGCCGCGAATTTGTCCCTGTTCCTTAATGCCGGAGTGCAGGAAGTCCACAGTTCTGCCGGAGTATGGCTGGCTTCACCCATGCGGTATCGCAATTCGGGGTTGTCGATGTCTTCGGATTCGCAGGCGGATGAGTATTCACGCTATGCGGTAGACGGGGCGGCGGTTGCTGAAATGAAGGCAATCATTGCGCACCACCAGGCCAGCTGATTTTTACCGTTGCATCATGTCGCCCAATATGATGCTTGCTCGTACCAGGCCCCTGCAATTTCAACAGGGGCCTTTTTTTATCCTTATTATGCCTGATGGCGGCGATGCCTTATCAGGCCTACTGCTCGGTAAGCGTAGCGCCACCGGGCAAACCATCACGGCTTACGCGCAATCAATACCGCACGCAGTGGGGCGGGGTAGCCTTCGATCGTTTTGCTGTGGTCGTTCGGGTCGAGGAAATCGGCTAGCGATTCGGTTATCATCCATTCGGTGCGACGCTGTTCTTCGGTAGTGGTCACACACACGTCGGCGATACGAACATCGACAAATCCGCATTTTTCCAGCCAGTTTTTTAACGCCAGCGCAGACGGAATAAAGTAGACATTACGCATTTGCGCGTAGCGATCGCCTGGTACCAGAACGGTATTTTCATCACCTTCGACCACCAGCGTTTCCAGCACCAGTTCTCCGTCTTTTACCAGTTGATCTTTCAACTGCCAGAGATGTTCCAGCGGCGAACGGCGGTGATAAAGCACGCCCATGGAGAATACGGTATCAAAGGCGTTGAGCGCCGGAAGCTGCTCAATACCCAACGGCAACAGATGTGCGCGCTGGTCATTGCCCAGCAGTTTACGCACCGCTTCAAACTGACACAGGAACAGCTGCGTAGGATCGATACCGACGGCCAGATGTGCCCCCGCGCCAATCATGCGCCACATGTGGTATCCGCTGCCGCAGCCCACGTCGAGAATGGTACGCCCGGTCAGATCGGATAAATGCGGCAGAACGCGATCCCACTTCCAGTCGGAACGCCATTCGGTATCAATATTGACGCCGTACAGCGAATATGGACCTTTGCGCCACGGCATGAGATGACGCATCAGCGTATCAATCCGTTTGATCTGCCCTTCGCTGAGCGGCTCCTCGCTTTCGGCAGTCACGCTATGCAGTAAATCCAGACGATGCGGCGTCAGTTCCGGCAGAAACTCGACGGCATTCGACCACTGCTTAAACAAGCCGTGCTGATCGCGCTGCCAGGTCGCGATTTGCGCTGGCAGCGTTTCCAGCCAATGGGAAAGATGGTTTTTGGCAATCAGCTGATAAAAGTTACCAAAGTCGATCATGCGCTAGCCTCAGCTTTCAATGCCACCAGAGAACCAAAGTTGAAGCACTGGAACCACAGTTCACTGTGCTCAAAACCTGCCTGATGCAGTCGCGCTTTATGCGTTTCGACCGAATCGGTGAGCATCACGTTTTCCAGCATGCTGCGCTTCTGGCTGATTTCCAGTTCGCTATAGCCATTGGCGCGTTTGAAGTCGTGGTGCATGTTGAACAGCAGTTCGCCAACTTTGGCATCTTCGAAGCTGAACTTCTCTGACAGCACCAATGCACCGCCGGGGTTTAACCCCTGATAAATCTTATCCAACAATGCCTGGCGCTCAGGTGGTTCAAGGAATTGCAGGGTAAAATTCAGCACCACCATCGAGGCGTTTTCGATAGTTATGTTGCGAATATCGCCTTCGACCACGTCAACAGGCGTGGGGGCTTTATAGGCATCGATGTGACGACGGCAGCGCTCAACCATGGCCGGGGAGTTATCGACGGCAATAATTTTGCAATTCTCATGATGAATATTGCGACGCACCGAGAGCGTCGCCGCGCCCAGAGAACAGCCCAGATCGTAGACCTGCGTGTTGGGTTGCACGAAACGTTCGGCCAGCATACCAATCATCGAAATGATGTTGGAGTAGCCCGGAACGGAACGCTGGATCATATCCGGGAAGACTTCAGCTACCCGTTCATCAAAGGTCCAGTCACCCAGACTGGCGATAGGCGCAGAAAAAAGCGTGTCGCGGTGAGACATAACGTAAAAATCCGGGAAAAATAAAGTGGCGTATTGTGCGCTAATGCAGGGAGAAAACCAACTCCCAGGGCATATACCAAAGATTCGCCAGCACCATGAGCAACAGTGAACACCAGGTGGCGCTCATGCCGGAACGGCGCCAGCGGAAAAGCCGGTGGTGGAATCCGTAATAATGCATCAGTCGCCCGGCTATCAGCATAAGCCCACAAAGATGCACCATCCACGTTTCAGCACCGTTCATTTCCATAAAAAGCAGCAGCACTAATGCAACGGGAATATATTCCACTGCATTACCGTGAATGCGGATGGCGCTTTGCAGCTCACTAAAGCCGCCATCACCATAGGCAACGCGATATTGCATGCGCAGGCGAACGACGTCAAAGGAGAACTTTATTAACAATAACGCACCCAGGACGGCATAAAGCGCGCTTACCATACAAACTCCCTTTTAAAATGGCTGCTGGCATTGACTATGATAGGTGGCATTTTCAGAAAAGAGAAGATTGCTGTGGAATCGAGGGCGCTGATCCGATCTCTGGCAGGGCACTACGTAAATCTGCCCATAGCGTGTCTACCAGCTCAGGAGCCTGTGCGATATCCGGCGTGTGCAAAAACAGATATGGCGTGGTGGTCTGTTGCCAGAGTGGCAACTTTGCCAGCCAGGCGGCAAAGAACTGCCTATTTTGTGTCATGTTATCACTACCGATAAAACGGATCATCGGGTGGTTTGCCGTGACTACCGCATGGACCGGGACCTTCGGTTTCTTACGTTGAGCATCGCGTATCGCTTCCGTGTGTGGGATCGCGGCATGGACCGGACGACTGTCTAAAATGACCCGATTAATCCCGCGTTCATGCAGACCCCGATTGAACTGGATCTCTGATTCACCTTTCGCAAAGAAATCCGGATGACGAACCTCGACACCGTAGGTAAACGTTTTAGGGAGGGCATCGAGGAATTGCCACAGGGCAGGGAGGTCACGCGGGCCAAAAGTCGCGGGTAATTGCAGCCAGTATTGTCCAATGCGTGATTCCAGCGGCGACATGCGCGCGAAAAATTCCAGTACCAGGTCATCACAATTACGCAGCGCAGCCTGATGTGAAATGGTGGCCGGAAACTTAAAACAGAATCGAAACGCATCGGTGGTCTGTGCATGCCAACGCGCAACAATCTCGGCTTTTGGCAGGGCGTACAGCGTGGTGTTGCCTTCCACGCAGTTAAAGTGGCGGGCATACTCTTCAAGGCTGGTGATCCCCAGACGCATCCATTTCGGGTGTGACCACTGAGGTAAGCCGATATAGATCATAACGCTTGCAGGATCTCGTCAACGCGACGTACACGGGCAATACGTGGGAAAATATGCGTCATGCTGCCCTGATGCTGGTCGGCGCTGGCGGCACTGCAGGCGTCTTCGGCAACGATCAGGCTAAAACCCAGCTCCCAGGCATTACGCGCGGTGGACTCGACGCCGATATTGGTGGAGATCCCGCAAAGGACGATGGTGTCGATACCACGACGGCGCAATTGCAGTTCCAGGTCAGTACCGTAGAATGCTCCCCACTGGCGCTTGGTGACCTCCAGGTCTGTCGCACATTTTCCCAGCGCTTGCGGGTATTCCCACCAGTTTTCGGGTAATGCTTTGGCCGGAGTCTGAGCATCAACCGGTTGTTTTAGCGCTTCGGCATAATCCGCAGACCAGCCGACACGAACCATCACCACCGGTGAACCGTTGGTACGGAATTTTTCCGCCAGTTGTGCGGCGCGCTCGACCACGTTGTTTGCCGAATGAGGTCCACCCGCGAAAGGCAGGATCCCTTCCTGTAGATCGATGACGACAAGAGCGGTTGTTTCTGCGTTCAGTTCCAGCATGGTGACTCCAGTAAAAAGATTTCCGTTACACCTTAATCGCGAATCTGTGTGAAAGGGGCGACAATTTTTGTTATTTTTTGTGAGATTACGCAATACCCGCTTAGGAAACATGCGTACAGTCAGTACCGGACTGAGAGTCTATCCCAGTAGGCTCTTATCGTGCGGCAGAATTTCCAGTATAATAGCCGCCTTTTTTCATTCAGTTGTGACATTCAGCTAAAGCTGCGACTTCGTCATCTGCCGGGCAGGTGACAATCCGCCTGCGGCAAAGTTAAGGGATATCTCATGCGTACAGAATATTGCGGACAGCTACGTCCGTCCCACGAGGGGCAGCAGGTGACTCTGTGTGGTTGGGTCAACCGTCGTCGTGATCTTGGTAGCCTGATCTTTATCGATATGCGCGACCGCGAAGGTATCGTGCAGGTATTTTTCGATCCGGACCGTGCGGACGCGTTAAAGCTGGCCTCCGAACTGCGTAATGAGTTCTGCATCCAGGTTACGGGCACCGTGCGTGCGCGTGATGCGAAAAACGTCAACGCCGATATGGCGACTGGCGAAATTGAAGTGCTGGCCTCCGATCTGGTCATTATCAACCGTTCAGATTCACTGCCGCTCGACTCTAACCACGTAAATACTGAAGAAGCTCGTCTGAAGTATCGCTACCTCGATCTGCGTCGCCCTGAAATGGCGCAGCGCCTGAAAACGCGTGCCAAAATTACCAGTCTGGTGCGTCGTTTTATGGACGACCATGGCTTCCTCGACATCGAAACGCCGATGCTGACGAAAGCGACGCCAGAAGGTGCGCGTGACTACCTGGTACCGTCTCGCGTACATAAAGGTAAATTCTACGCGCTGCCACAGTCTCCTCAGTTGTTCAAACAGCTGCTGATGATGTCTGGCTTCGACCGTTACTACCAGATCGTAAAATGCTTCCGTGACGAAGACTTACGTGCTGACCGCCAGCCTGAATTTACTCAGATCGATGTTGAGACCTCCTTCATGACCGCACCGCAGGTGCGTGAAGTGATGGAAGCGCTGGTGCGTAATCTGTGGCTGGAAGTAAAAGGTGTGGACCTGGGCGATTTCCCGATCATGACCTTTGCTGAAGCTGAGCGTCGCTACGGTTCCGATAAGCCGGATCTGCGTAACCCGATGGAGCTGGTGGACGTTGCTGATTTGCTGAAATCTGTTGAATTCGTCGTGTTCTCTGGCCCGGCTAACGATCCGAAAGGGCGTGTAGCGGCTCTGCGCGTACCTGGCGGCGCTGCACTTAGCCGTAAGCAGATCGACGATTACGGTAACTTCATTAAGATCTACGGCGCGAAAGGTCTGGCATACATTAAAGTCACCGAGCGTGCGAAAGGTCTGGAAGGGGTAACCAGCCCGGTGGCCAAGTTCCTGAATGCTGAAATCATTGAAGCCATTCTGGAACGTACTGGCGCACAAGACGGCGATATGATCTTCTTCGGTGCCGACAACAAGAAAGTGGTTGCCGACGCGATGGGGGCTCTGCGCCTCAAACTGGGTAAAGACCTGAACCTGACCGACGAATCCAAATGGGCGCCGTTGTGGGTTATCGACTTCCCAATGTTTGAAGACGATGGTGAAGGCGGTCTGACCGCGATGCACCACCCGTTCACCTCGCCGAAAGACATGACGGCGGCTGAGCTGAAAGCTGCGCCCGAAGATGCGGTTGCCAATGCGTACGATATGGTTATCAACGGCTACGAAGTAGGCGGTGGTTCTGTACGTATCCATAACGGTGATATGCAGCAGACCGTATTCGGTATTCTGGGTATCAACGAACAAGAGCAGCGCGAGAAATTCGGCTTCCTGCTCGATGCGTTAAAATACGGTACGCCGCCGCACGCGGGCCTGGCGTTTGGTCTGGATCGTCTGACCATGCTGCTGACCGGTACTGATAACATCCGTGACGTTATTGCTTTCCCGAAAACGACGGCTGCCGCGTGTCTGATGACCGAAGCGCCGAGCCTGGCCAACGAAGCTGCGCTGGCGGAACTGAGTATTCAGGTTGTTAAGAAGGCCGAGAATAACTGATATGGCATATAAACAGCCTGTCTCGGTGTTAGTCGTGATTTATGCAAAGGACACCGGGAGAGTGCTGATGTTACAGCGACGCGACGATCCTGATTTTTGGCAGTCGGTCACCGGCAGCCTTGAAGAAGGTGAAACCGCGTCGCAAGCCGCCCTGCGTGAAGTAAAGGAAGAGGTCGCCATTGATGTTGCGCGTGAGCAGCTGACCTTAATTGACTGCCAGCGCACGGTGGAGTTTGAGATTTTTAGTCATTTACGTCATCGCTATGCGCCAGGAATTGTACGTAATACGGAGTCCTGGTTTTGCCTGGCACTGCCCACTGAACGAGAGATCGTGTTCACCGAACATTTGACCTACCGTTGGGTTAATGCGCACGAGGCTGCACAGTTAACCAAGTCGTGGAGTAACCGGCAGGCGATTGAAGAGTTTGTAATTAACGTCGCCTGAGAAGGCGCGCTTTTTGGAGAGATTATTTATGGCAGGTCATAGTAAATGGGCCAACACCAGACATCGTAAAGCAGCGCAGGATGCTAAGCGCGGTAAGATCTTCACCAAAATCATTCGTGAGCTGGTGACGGCGGCTAAATTGGGTGGTGGCGATCCGGATGCCAACCCACGTCTGCGCGCAGCGGTTGATAAAGCGCTGGCAAACAACATGACTCGTGACACTCTGAACCGTGCAATCGCGCGCGGTGTGGGTGGTGATGAAGATTCCAACATGGAAACCATCATCTATGAAGGTTACGGTCCTGGCGGTACAGCCGTGATGATTGAATGTCTGTCTGACAACCGTAACCGTACCGTTGCAGAAGTGCGCCACGCATTCACTAAAACAGGCGGTAACCTCGGTACCGACGGTTCCGTCGCATACCTGTTCAGCAAGAAAGGCGTGATCTCCTTTGAGCAAGGCGACGAAGACGCCATCATGGAAGCGGCACTGGAAGCCGGTGCTGAAGATGTTGTAACCTTCGACGACGGCGCGATTGACGTATACACCGCGTGGGAAGAGATGGGTAAAGTTCGTGATGCGCTGGAAGCGGCAGGTCTGAAAGCGGACGCGGCTGAAGTTTCTATGATCCCATCCACCAAAGCGGATATGGATGCAGAAACAGCGCCGAAACTGATGCGTCTGATCGATATGCTGGAAGATTGCGATGACGTGCAGGAAGTTTACCACAACGGCGAAATCTCCGATGAGGTTGCAGCTACGTTAGAATGATGTGGTTAAGCCATAAAATAACAGGAGATGCGTGATGTCTATTATTCTCGGCATTGATCCGGGGTCGCGCATTACCGGTTATGGCGTAATCCGTCAGGTCGGCAGACAGTTGACCTACCTCGGCAGTGGTTGTATTCGCACCAAAGTTGACGATCTCCCGTCACGGCTGAAATTAATATACGCGGGGGTGACGGAAATCATCACTCAGTTCCAGCCGGATTATTTTGCCATCGAGCAGGTCTTTATGGCGAAAAATGCCGATTCGGCGCTGAAGCTGGGACAGGCGCGCGGCGTAGCGATTGTTGCTGCGACCAATCAGGATCTTCCGGTGTTTGAGTATGCTGCCCGACAGGTTAAACAGACCGTCGTCGGTATCGGCAGCGCAGAAAAAAGCCAGGTACAGCACATGGTGCGTACGCTGCTCAAACTCCCGGCTAACCCGCAGGCGGATGCTGCGGATGCGCTGGCGATTGCCATTACCCACTGCCATGTCAGCCAGAACGCCATGCAAATGAGTGAGTCGAGGTTGAATTTAGCGCGCGGTAGGTTACGTTAGTGACAAATGAGGCTGGATATCTATCCAGCCTTTTTTTATGATAGCGCATTACCTTTTAGCCCTTAACGCAGGAGCGTCATGTGATAGGCAGACTCAGAGGCATCATTCTTGAAAAACAACCCCCACTGGTTCTTCTGGAAACGGGCGGGGTAGGCTATGAAGTGCATATGCCGATGACCTGTTTCTACGAGCTGCCGGAAGCCGGGCAGGAAGCGATCATCTTCACGCATTTTGTGGTGCGCGAAGACGCACAGCTGCTGTATGGCTTTAACAATAAGCAGGAGCGCACGCTGTTTAAAGAGCTAATTAAAACCAACGGCGTGGGGCCGAAGCTGGCGCTGGCGATCCTCTCCGGCATGTCAGCGCAGCAGTTTGTCAATGCCGTAGAACGTGAAGAACTGGGGGCGCTGGTCAAACTACCGGGTATCGGTAAGAAAACGGCGGAGCGATTGATCGTCGAAATGAAAGACCGCTTTAAAGGACTGCATGGCGATCTCTTTACCCCGGCGGCAGATCTGGTGCTGACATCACCTGCCAGTCCGGTAACCGATGATGCCGAGCAGGAAGCGGTTGCTGCGCTGGTAGCGTTAGGCTATAAACCACAGGAAGCCAGCCGCATGGTAAGCAAAATTGCCCGCCCTGATGCCAGCAGTGAAACCCTGATTCGTGAAGCGCTTCGCGCTGCGCTGTGAGGTAGAGGATGATTGAAGCAGACCGTCTGATTTCGGCTGTCAGCACGACCCCTGAAGATCTGGTGGATCGTGCGATCCGCCCTAAATTGCTGGAAGAGTACATTGGTCAGCCGCAGGTGCGTTCGCAAATGGAGATTTTTATCCAGGCGGCGAAGCTGCGCGGCGATGCCCTCGATCACCTGCTGATTTTTGGTCCTCCGGGTCTCGGTAAAACCACGCTTGCCAATATTGTTGCCAATGAAATGGGCGTCAACCTGCGCACTACGTCCGGCCCGGTACTGGAAAAAGCAGGCGATCTGGCGGCAATGCTCACCAACCTTGAACCACACGATGTGTTGTTTATCGATGAAATCCATCGTCTGTCACCGGTGGTGGAAGAAGTGTTGTATCCGGCAATGGAAGACTATCAGCTGGATATCATGATTGGCGAAGGCCCGGCTGCGCGTTCAATTAAAATCGATCTGCCGCCGTTTACGCTAATCGGCGCCACAACGCGTGCGGGTTCGTTAACGTCTCCGTTGCGTGACCGTTTTGGGATTGTGCAGCGCCTGGAGTTCTATCAGGTGGCTGATCTTCAGCATATTGTTGGACGCAGTGCCCGCTTTATGGGGCTGGAGATGAGTGACGAAGGCGCGCTGGAAGTGGCGCGGCGGGCACGTGGTACGCCGCGTATTGCCAACCGTTTATTGCGTCGGGTACGCGATTTTGCCGAAGTGAAGCATGACGGCACCATCTCGGCGGATATCGCCGCCCAGGCACTGGATATGCTCAATGTGGATGCGGAAGGCTTCGATTATATGGACCGCAAGCTGCTGCTGGCCGTGATCGATAAATTCTTTGGTGGTCCGGTCGGGTTAGATAACCTGGCGGCGGCAATCGGCGAAGAACGTGAAACCATTGAGGACGTGCTGGAACCGTATTTGATTCAGCAAGGTTTTCTGCAACGTACCCCGCGCGGACGTATGGCAACGGTGCGGGCATGGAACCACTTTGGCATTACACCACCGGAAATGCCTTAAGCCCCAATAATGCCTGATGGTGCTACGCTAATCAGACCTACGGTATGATGTAGGCCTGATTAGGTGAAACCGCCATCCGGCGAAATACCACTCAGCTCGCTTGTTTCTTCATCATACTGAAGATAAACAGCAGTGCAGCACAAAGCACCACGGATGGCCCGGCCGGTGTGTCATAGAACGCAGAGAAGGTCAGCCCGCCTGTAACCGCTATCATCCCGACACCTACGGCAACGCCTGCCATCTGTTCGGGTGTACGGGCGAAACGACGTGCGGTAGCCGCAGGAATTATCAGCAGTGAGGTGATAATCAGTGCCCCGACGAATTTCATCGCCACACCAATAGTGAGTGCTGTGACCAGCATCAGCAATAGCTTGACACGTTGCAGCTTGACGCCATCAACAAAGGCCAGATCCGGGCTGATAGTCATCGACAGCAGGTTACGCCACTGCCAGAACAAAATCGCCAGAACGATAACCACGCCAATGGCAATGGCCACCAGATCTTCTGGGGTGACGGCGAGCAGATCGCCAAACAGATAGGCCATGAGATCCACACGAATATTCGACATCAGGCTGACAACAACCAGACCTAATGACAGCGCACTGTGCGCCATAATACCGAGCAGGGTATCAATCGCGAGATGCGGGCGTTTCTCCAGCCAAACCAGGCCTGCGGCCAGCAACAGGGTGATGGCGATAACGGCATAGAAGGGGTTTACATCCAGCAGCAGGCCAAATGCGACGCCCAGCAGTGATGCGTGCGCCAGCGTATCGCCAAAATAAGACATCCGACGCCAGACCACAAACGAGCCAAGCGGGCCAGCAGCGCAGGCCAGCATGATCCCGGCTAACCAGCCGGGTAATAATAATTCAATCATGAGTGACCATTTCCCCGGCGTAAAACAATGCGGCCCTGTAAATCGTGGCGATGATTATGGTTGTGACGGTAAATTCCGAGTTGTTCAGCGCCGCGTTGCCCGAACATAGAAATGAATTCAGGGTGCATTGAAACCACCTCTGGCGTGCCGGAGCAGCAAATGTGGTGGTTCAGACACAGGACTTCGTCGGTTTTTGCCATGACCAGATGCAGGTCATGGGATACCATCAGCACGGCGCAATCCAGCTCACGTCGCAACTGATCGATAAGATCGTACAGTGCAACCTGACCATTCACATCCACTCCCTGAGTCGGTTCATCGAGCACCAGGAGCTGCGGTTTATTTAGCAACGCACGGGCCAGCAAGACACGTTGCGTTTCCCCGCCGGACAGTTTTTGCATCGGAGCATCCATCAGATGCCCGGCCTGAACACGCTTCAGCGCAGGGAGAATGTCGGCTTTCTTTGTGCCAGGACGTAAGCGCAAAAAGCGACTCACCGTCAGCGGAAGTGTTGTATCGAGGTAGAGTTTTTGCGGTACATAGCCAATCCGCAAATGCCCGTTGCGCTTGATAACCCCTTCATCAGCCGCTACCAGCCCCAATACAACGCGCACCAGCGTAGACTTTCCGGCCCCATTCGGGCCAAGAAGCGTTAAAATTTTGCCGGGTCGAAGTTCAAGCGATACGTCAGAAAGGACGCGGCGTTGACCATAAGAGACCGAGACATTTTCCAGTGAAACCAAAGTCGTCATATCAATTTTAGTCTTGCAGAAGTTATAGAATGTTATAATATCACATTTCTCACATTCGTTACGATGATTGGTCGCATTATGTTACATAAAAATACGCTTCTTTTCGCAGCATTATCCGCTGCTCTTTGGGGTAGTGCAACTCAGGCAGCAAATGCTGCTGTAGTGGCGTCACTTAAGCCGTTGGGCTTTATTGCTTCGGCGATTGCAGATGGGGTTACAGACACCCAGGTTCTGCTGCCTGACGGGGCCTCCGAACACGATTATTCGCTGCGTCCTTCAGACGTAAAACGCTTACAGAACGCGGACTTAGTAGTTTGGATTGGTCCGGAAATGGAGGCGTTTATGGAAAAGTCAGTCAAGAATATTCCTAACGCAAAACAGGTAACGATTGCGCAGCTCAATGACGTGAAACCGTTACTCATGAAAGGCGCTGACGATGACGATGATGATCATGGGCATAACGACGCTCACGGCGAAAAAAGTGACGAGCATCACCATCATGGTGATTACAACATGCATCTTTGGCTTTCCCCAGAGATAGCGCGGGCCTCAGCGGTTGCAATCCATGATAAATTAGTGGAACTTATGCCGCAAAGTCGAGCCAAACTTGACGCCAACCTGAAGGATTTTGAGGCACAATTAGCCGCAACCGATAAGCAGGTAGGTAACGAGCTCGCACCGCTCAAGGGGAAAGGGTATTTCGTTTTTCATGACGCCTATGGCTATTACGAAAAACACTACGGGCTAACACCGCTTGGTCACTTTACCGTGAACCCTGAGATTCAACCCGGTGCGCAGCGTTTACATGAAATAAGAACACAGTTGGTTGAGCAAAAAGCAACCTGCGTTTTTGCTGAGCCACAGTTCAGGCCAGCGGTCGTTGAAGCCGTAGCGAGAGGGACATCCGTTCGAATGGGAACGTTGGATCCCCTCGGAACGAATATCAAACTGGGTAAAACAAGCTATTCAGCGTTTCTGAACCAATTAGCCAACCAGTATGCGAGCTGCCTGAAAGGAGATTAATGAGGAAGTGAATACGTGCAACAGATAGCTCGCGCTGTCAGCCTGGCATTTAATAATTTGCCGCGACCCCATCGTGTTATGTTGGGGTCGCTTACTGTTCTGACATTGGCCGTCGCAGTCTGGCGGCCTTATGTATACCATCCCGACTCTGCGCCCATCGTTAAAACCATTGAGCTGGAAAAAAGTGAGATACGTTCACTGTTGCCCGAGGCCAGCGAACCTATCGATCAAGCCGCTCAGGAAGATGAAGCTATCCCTCAGGATGAACTCGATGACAAGACCTCTGGCGAGGCCGGGGTTCATGAGTATGTTGTCTCTACCGGTGATACGCTGAGCAGTATTCTGAACCAGTACGGCATTGACATGGGCGATATCAGCCAGCTTGCCGCATCTGATAAAGATTTACGTAATCTGAAAATTGGCCAGCAACTTTCCTGGACACTGTCTTCGGAAGGTGATTTGCAGCGCCTGACCTGGGAAGTTTCCCGCCGTGAAACCCGTACTTATGATCGTACGACAACGGGTTTCAAGATGAGCAGCGAAATGCAGCAGGGTGACTGGGTCAACAGCCGAATAAACGGTACGGTGGGCGGTAGTTTCGTCGCCAGTGCAAGAGATGCCGGCCTGACCAGCTCTGAAATCAGCGCAGTGATTAAAGCGATGCAATGGCAGATGGACTTTCGCAAGCTGAAGAAAGGCGATGAGTTCTCCGTTTTGATGTCTCGCGAGATGCTGGACGGTAAACGCGAGCAAAGCCAGTTGCTGGGCGTTCGTTTGCGCTCTGAAGGCAAGGATTATTACGCGATCCGTGCTGAAGACGGTAAATTCTATGACCGTAACGGGACCGGGCTTGCTAAAGGGTTTATGCGTTTCCCTACGGCGAAGCAGTTCCGTATTTCGTCAAACTTCAATCCACGTCG
Organism: Citrobacter sp. C6_1; assembly: GCF_014596835.2. Taxonomy (NCBI): domain Bacteria; kingdom Pseudomonadati; phylum Pseudomonadota; class Gammaproteobacteria; order Enterobacterales; family Enterobacteriaceae; genus Citrobacter; species Citrobacter sp. C6_1. The sequence continues at coordinate 1,907,891 of NZ_CP115031.1, forward strand.
CCTGAATCCGGTAACCGGACGCGTTGCACCGCACAAAGGTGTCGACTTTGCGATGCCGCAAGGTACGCCGGTGCTGTCAGTCGGTGATGGTGAAGTGGTTGTCGCGAAACGGAGTGGCGCGGCCGGATACTATGTTGCTGTTCGTCACGGTCGCACCTACACCACCCGTTACATGCACCTGCGTAAGCTGCTGGTTAAACCGGGGCAAAAAGTGAAACGTGGCGATCGCATTGCGCTGTCAGGTAACACCGGGCGTTCTACTGGCCCGCACCTGCACTACGAAGTATGGGTCAACCAGCAGGCAGTGAACCCGTTGACGGCAAAACTGCCGCGTACGGAAGGGCTGAGTGGTTCGGATCGTACCGAGTACCTGGCACAGGTGAAAGAGGTTCTGCCTCAGTTACGCTTCGATTAATAAATACACTGACAGAGCCGGTACGCTAAGCGTGCCGGCTTTTTTTATTTTGTACGGGACACGGTGCGCCGCTACACTATCAACAGATTTACTTTTTCGCGGCCCCCGATACTGGAAGAGCATGGAAACGAAAAAAAAGAGTATTGAGTATATCCCTGAGTTTCATAAATCATTCCGTCACCCGCGCCACTGGGGCGCCTGGCTTGGCGTGGCAGCGATTGCAGGGATTGCATTAACGCCTGCGTCATTTCGCGATCCCATTCTGGCGAAACTGGGGCGGCTTGCCGGGCGACTGGGGAAAAGTTCGCGTCGTAGAGCGCTTATCAATTTATCCCTCTGTTTTCCTGAGCGCAGCGAAGCCGAGCGTGAGGCCATCGTTGATGAGATGTTTGCGACTGCGCCTCAGGCGATGGTTATGATGGCAGAATTAGCCATGCGTGGCCCGGAGAAAATCCAGCACCGCGTTGACTGGCAGGGCCTGGAAATTATCGATGAGATGCGACGTAATGAGGAAAAGGTGATTTTTCTCGTCCCTCACGGCTGGGGGGTTGATATTCCGGCAATGCTGATGGCCTCTCAGGGCCAGAAAATGGCAGCGATGTTCCATAACCAGGGCAATCCGGTATTTGACTATGTCTGGAATACGGTACGTCGACGTTTTGGCGGTCGTTTACATGCTCGTAACGACGGTATTAAACCTTTTATTCAGTCGGTACGGCAGGGATACTGGGGATATTACTTACCGGATCAGGATCACGGCCCGGAGCACAGCGAGTTTGTCGATTTCTTCGCGACCTATAAGGCAACGTTACCGGCGATTGGCCGCCTGATGAAGGTTTGTCATGCGCGCGTAATACCGCTGTTCCCGGTGTACGATGGCAAAACGCATCGTCTGATGATTCAGGTACGCCCACCCATGGATGACATTCTGACGGCAGATGACCATACAATTGCCAGGCGGATGAATGAAGAAGTGGAGATTTTTGTCACCCCGCATCTTGAACAATACACCTGGATTCTGAAACTGCTAAAGACCCGCAAACCCGGCGAAATTGAACCGTATAAACGCAAAGATCTTTATCCTAAGAAATAGAAAAAGCCTCTCGAACGAGAGGCTTTTTTGTATCAGTCGACCTGCACGCCTGATAAGCAAGTAATATCAGGCAGTCAGCAGCGTCGTTATTCTACAGTCAGAATACGTGTGGTGTTGGTGGAACCGATGGTGCTCATGACATCACCCTGGGTCACAATCACCAGATCGCCTGACACCAGGTAACCTTTGTCGCGCAGCAGATTGACCGCTTCGCTGGCAGCCACTACACCGTCAGTTTCGCTGTCAAAGTGGACCGGCGTAACGCCACGATACAGAGAGGTCAGATTCAGCGTACGCTCATGACGAGACATCGCGAAAATTGGCAGGCCAGAACTGATGCGTGATGTCATCAGCGCAGTACGACCGGACTCGGTCATGGCGATGATAGCGGTAACGCCTTTCAGATGGTTCGCGGCATACATCGCTGACATGGCGATAGCTTCTTCGACATTATCAAACTGTACGTCGAGACGGTGTTTAGAAACGTTGATGCTTGGGATTTTCTCCGCGCCCAGACATACGCGAGCCATTGCCGCGACGGTTTCCGCCGGGTACTGACCTGCGGCTGTTTCTGCTGAGAGCATGACGGCATCAGTCCCATCCAGCACGGCGTTTGCCACGTCCATGACTTCCGCACGCGTCGGCATTGGATTAGTGATCATTGACTCCATCATCTGCGTTGCGGTAATGACCGCACGGTTCAGCTGACGTGCGCGACGGATCAACGCTTTCTGAATACCAACCAGCTCCGGGTCACCAATTTCCACACCCAGGTCACCACGCGCGACCATTACCACGTCAGAGGCAAGGATGATGTCATCCATCGCATTCTGGTCGCAGACAGCTTCAGCACGCTCTACCTTGGCAACAATTTTTGCATCGCAGCCAGCATCGCGTGCCAGGCGGCGGGCATAATTCAGATCTTCGCCACAGCGAGGGAAGGAAACCGCCAGATAGTCAACGCTGATTTGCGCTGCAGTAATGATGTCTGCTTTGTCTTTTTCCGTCAGCGCTTCAGCAGAAAGGCCACCGCCAAGTTTGTTGATGCCTTTGTTGTTGGAGAGCGGGCCACCGACAGTGACTTCGGTGAACACTTTCATACCCTGAACTTCCAGCACTTTGAGCTGTACGCGACCATCATCCAGCAGCAGGATATCGCCCGGCACTACGTCAGCAGGCAAGCCTTTGTAATCGATGCCGACTTTTTCTTTGTCGCCTTCACCTTTACCGAGGTTGGCGTCTAACAGGAATTTGTCGCCAACATTGAGAAATACTTTACCTTCTTTAAAGGTCGATACGCGGATTTTAGGTCCCTGCAGGTCACCCAAAATAGCTACATGACGTCCCAGCTTGGCGGCAATCTCACGGACTTTATCCGCCCGCATTTTGTGATCTTCTGGAGAGCCGTGCGAAAAGTTCATACGTACAACGTTCGCCCCAGCGGCGATAATTTTCTCAAGGTTGTTATCGCGGTCAGTTGCCGGGCCTAAGGTGGTAACGATTTTGGTTCTGCGAAGCCTTCTGGACATGTAATACTCCGTTGACTGAAACAACTAGGTGTTGCGTGAACATTGATCCGGCCGTTCTCGAACATAAACGGTAAAATGAACGACCCGGATGATAAAAGGGTAGAACATTGTTATTGCTTTTAGCGGTCATCACTCTTGATGAGTAATTCTTTATCAAAACGCGATTCCTTGAGCGCTTCCTTGACACGCTTCAAGTTATCTCTAAATTTTGCCCCACGGCGCAAAGTAAATCCCGTAGCCAGCACATCTATCACGGTAAGTTGAGCAAGTCGAGAGACCATGGGCATATAAATGTCAGTATCTTCCGGTACATCGAGGGTAATTGCCAGCGTTGCTTCACGTGCCAGCGGAGTACCAGGAGATGTCAGGGCAATCACCATGGCATCGTTTTCTCTTGCCAGTTGTGCCAGCTCAACCAGACTTTTGGTTCTTCCGGTGTGTGAAATAAGCACAATGACATCGTCATCACTACAATTCATACAGCTCATGCGTTGCAGTACGATGTCGTCGGAATAGATAACTGGAACGTTAAAGCGGAAAAATTTATTCATGGCGTCATGCGCCACCGCGGCGGAGGAACCGAGCCCAAAAAAGGCAATTTTCTTCGCCTGAGTGAGTAAATCAACCGCACGATTTACCGCTGCGTTATCCAGCGACTGACGAACATGGTCAAGGCTCGCCATTGCAGACTCGAAGATTTTCCCCGTGTAGGATTCAACGCTGTCATCCTCATCCACATTGCGATTAACATAAGGGGTACCATTTGCCAGGCTTTGCGCCAGATGCAGTTTAAAATCAGGAAAGCCACGTGTATCCATGCTGCGGCAGAAACGGTTAACGGTCGGTTCGCTGACATTGGCTTCCAGCGCCAGCGCAGCAATGCTCGAATGGATTGCCTGGTCTGGTGAGGTAAGAATAACGTCAGCAACCTTACGTTCTGACTTGCTCAAATGTTCCAGTTTTAACTGGATTTTTTCCAGCATATTCATGATTTAGGTAGACTCATGGGTCATGGGCAAAAGCGATTTCAGCAATATGGGGAAATCGGGGCATAATTTTGCTATACACGTCATACTTCGAGCCGCAGGGGGCTACGTTAATTCACCTGAATCGCTTACTTGAGTAAGCCCATCGGGATGAAATGAGGGACATCCTTCGGTTGGAAAAATTCGTTCCTGACGAATTTGTCACTCGTTTGCCGCTTTCCTGCAACACGAATTATTTTGTGCGTAGATACTACCTCTGGGAGTGAAGGAACGGGGCAAAATGGAGAGAATAGTTGTTGTTTTTTTTCATTACATGATCGAAGTCCGGTTTTCATACTTCTTCATGGGTACGAAACAAAGCGACTTTTTTATCCATTTTGAGCGTAACTGACGCTTGTTTAACCGCTGTTTTCGGTAACAGCACGGCTGGATAAGCGTTTACGGTTCACGGAATCACGTAAAAGCAGTACAGTGCACTGTAATAAAATTACAACCAGTGTCTGGCAAAAGTACCAGGCACTCAATTGAGGAGAATGACATGGCGGTAACGCAAACAGCCCAGGCATGTGACCTGGTCATTTTCGGCGCGAAGGGCGACCTGGCGCGACGGAAATTGCTGCCTTCCCTGTATCAACTTGAAAAGGCCGGTCAGATTAACCCGGATACCCGCATCATTGGGGTAGGGCGTGCTGATTGGGACAAAGCTGCCTATACCAAGGTTGTACGCGAAGCGCTCGAAACGTTCATGAAAGAAAAAATTGATGAAAGTTTATGGGAAACCCTCAGTGGCCGTCTGGATTTTTGTAACCTGGACGTCAATGACACCGCCGCATTTCGCCGTCTGGGCGAGATGCTGGATCAAAAATCACGTACCACGATTAACTATTTCGCTATGCCGCCAAGCACCTTTGGCGCGATCTGCAAAGGTTTGGGTGAAGCAAAACTTAACGCGAAGCCTGCGCGTGTCGTGATGGAAAAACCGCTGGGTACTTCGCTCGCGACATCCCGTGAAATCAACGACCAGGTGGGTGAGTATTTCGAAGAATGCCAGGTTTACCGCATCGATCACTATCTTGGTAAAGAGACGGTTCTGAACCTGCTGGCGCTGCGTTTCGCTAACTCCCTGTTTGTGAATAACTGGGATAATCGCACTATCGACCACGTAGAAATTACCGTAGCGGAAGAAGTGGGTATTGAAGGGCGCTGGGGCTATTTTGACCAGGCCGGTCAAATGCGCGATATGATCCAGAACCACCTGCTGCAGATCCTATGCATGATCGCAATGTCCCCTCCGGCTGATCTGAGCGCCGACAGCATTCGCGATGAGAAAGTAAAGGTACTGAAATCGCTGCGTCGCATCGATCGCTCGAACGTGCGTGAAAAAACGGTTCGCGGCCAGTACACCACTGGTTTTGCCCAGGGTAAAAAGGTACCGGGTTACCTGGAAGAAGAGGGCGCGAATAAGAGCAGCAATACGGAAACGTTTGTGGCGATCCGCGTCGATATCGATAACTGGCGCTGGACGGGTGTACCGTTCTACCTGCGTACCGGTAAACGTTTACCAACCAAGTGCTCTGAAGTGGTGGTTTACTTCAAAACACCTGAGCTGAATCTGTTTAAAGAATCCTGGCAGGATCTGCCGCAGAACAAGTTGACTATTCGTTTGCAGCCTGATGAAGGGGTTGATATTCAGGTACTGAACAAAGTGCCGGGTCTGGATCACAAACATAATCTGCAAATCACTAAGCTGGATCTGAGCTACTCAGAAACCTTCAACCAAACGCACCTGGCCGATGCCTATGAGCGCCTGCTGTTGGAAACCATGCGCGGTATTCAGGCTCTGTTTGTGCGTCGCGATGAGGTCGAAGAAGCCTGGAAGTGGGTGGATTCAATTACTGAAGCCTGGGCGATGGATAACGAGTCGCCGAAGCCTTATCAGGCAGGAACCTGGGGACCGGTTGCGTCGGTGGCCATGATCACCCGTGACGGTCGCTCCTGGAACGAATTCGAGTAAAAGATCATCTAGCCATTAGGTGTTATTTTACCGGTAACATGATCTAACACAGATTGTAGAATAATTTTTGCACTTTTAAACCTCGCGTGGATTCACCCGCGAGGTTTTTTTTATTACACTGCCTGAAACGATTTTGCCCCTGAGCTACGGCTAACAAGCGATTCAGCAATATTTAGCGATGCTGAATACATTGTTTACCCAACCGCTCTGACAGATAAATTTTAGGAGCCTCTATGAATCCGAATTTGTTACGCGTAACACAACGTATCGTCGAACGTTCCCGGGACACGCGTTCCGCCTACCTCGCTCGAATCGAACAGGCTAAAACGACTACCGTCCATCGTTCACAACTGGCGTGCGGTAATCTGGCGCATGGTTTTGCCGCCTGTCAGCCGGAGGATAAAGCCTCGCTAAAAAGTATGTTGCGTAACAATATCGCGATCATTACCTCCTACAACGACATGCTTTCCGCACACCAGCCGTATGAACACTATCCGGCCATCATTCGCAAAGCACTACATGAAGCCAATGCGGTGGGCCAGGTTGCTGGTGGTGTACCTGCGATGTGCGACGGTGTGACTCAGGGTCAGGACGGCATGGAGCTTTCTCTGCTAAGTCGTGAAGTCATTGCGATGTCGGCGGCCGTGGGGCTCTCACACAATATGTTCGATGGTGCGCTGTTCCTCGGTGTATGTGACAAGATTGTCCCGGGCCTGGTCATGGCGGCGCTTTCCTTCGGTCATCTGCCTTCAATTTTCATCCCTTCAGGCCCGATGGCGAGTGGTCTGGCGAACAAAGAGAAAGTGCGTATTCGTCAACTGTATGCCGAAGGCAAAGTGGATCGTATGGCACTGCTCGAATCCGAAGCTGCGTCTTATCATGCACCGGGTACTTGTACGTTCTACGGCACCGCTAACACCAACCAGATGGTAGTGGAGTTCATGGGCATGCAGTTGCCAGGCTCCTCTTTTGTGCACCCTGATGCGCCGCTGCGTGAAGCGCTGACCGCAGCCGCAGCCCGTCAGGTGACGCGCCTGACCGGCAACGGCAATGAATGGATGCCGATCGGTAAAATGATCGATGAAAAAGTGGTGGTGAACGGGATTGTCGCGCTGCTGGCGACCGGGGGCTCAACCAACCATACCATGCATCTGGTGGCTATGGCGCGCGCGGCCGGGATTCTGATTAACTGGGATGACTTCTCCGATCTGTCCGATATCGTGCCGCTGATGGCGCGTCTGTACCCGAATGGACCGGCGGACATTAACCATTTCCAGGCTGCTGGCGGTGTGCCTGTATTAATGCGTGAACTGCTGAACGCGGGTCTGTTACATGAAGATGTGAATACCGTGGCCGGATTCGGTTTATCGCGTTACACCCTGGAGCCGTGGCTGAATAATGGCGAACTGGATTGGCGCGAAGGTGCGGAAAAATCGCTGGACAACAATGTGATTGCCGCCTTTGACCAGCCATTCTCCCATCACGGCGGCACTAAAGTACTGAGTGGCAACCTGGGGCGTGCGGTAATGAAAACCTCAGCTGTTCCAGTTGAAAATCAGGTGATTGAAGCACCTGCAGTGGTCTTTGAAAGTCAACATGATGTGTTACCGGCGTTTGATGCGGGTCTGCTTGACCGGGATTGTGTGGTCGTTGTGCGCCATCAGGGACCAAAAGCGAACGGAATGCCAGAATTACATAAACTCATGCCGCCACTTGGTGTATTATTGGACCGTTGTTTCAAAATTTCGTTAGTTACCGATGGACGACTTTCAGGTGCTTCAGGTAAAGTGCCTTCAGCAATCCATGTAACCCCAGAAGCCTACGATGGCGGGCTGCTGGCGAAAGTGCGCGATGGCGACATCATTCGTGTGAATGGACAGACAGGTGAATTGACGCTGCTGGTTGATGAAGAGGAACTTGCCTCTCGTCAGCCTCACATTCCTGACCTTAGCGCTTCGCGCGTGGGTACCGGGCGTGAAATGTTCAGCGCGTTGCGTGAAAAGCTGTCCGGTGCGGAGCAGGGCGCAACCTGTATCACTTTTTAAGACTTAATTTGTAATCAGGCGAGAGAAAACTCTGATGAAAAACTGGAAGACAAGTGCAGAAGCAATCCTGACCACTGGCCCGGTTGTACCGGTTATTGTGGTTAACAAACTGGAACACGCTGTGCCGATGGCAAAAGCGTTAGTTGCAGGGGGCGTGCGCGTTCTGGAAGTGACGTTACGTACCGCATGTGCGATGGATGCTATTCGTGCAATCGCGAAAGAAGTACCGGATGCTATCGTTGGTGCGGGTACTGTGCTGAATCCACAGCAACTGGCTGAAGTTACTGCGGCTGGTGCTCAGTTTGCGATTAGCCCGGGTCTGACCGAGCCGCTGTTGAAAGCAGCAACCGAAGGGACGATTCCGTTGATCCCGGGTATCAGCACCGTTTCTGAACTGATGCTGGGTATGGACTACGGTTTGAAAGAGTTCAAATTCTTCCCGGCTGAAGCGAACGGCGGTACGAAAGCACTGCAGGCAATCGCGGGTCCGTTCTCTCAGGTTCGTTTCTGCCCGACCGGCGGTATCTCTCCGGCGAACTACCGTGACTACCTGGCCCTGAAAAGCGTGCTGTGCATTGGCGGTTCCTGGCTGGTTCCGGCGGATGCGCTGGAAGCGGGTGATTACGATCGTATCACCAAACTGGCTCGCGAAGCGGTTGAAGGCGCGAAGCAGTAAGCTATCAACGTGTAAACCGAAGGCCCGATAAGAGGCGTTAGCGCCACTATCGGGCTTTGCCGGATGGGAGGATACTGCCTCATCCGGTTTACGGAGCCGGTTTTAACCTGCCACGATTACCTGTGAAGCCGCGTTTTTCGCGCGATCAACCGCTTCTTCAACACTTTCTGCAGTTGCCAGCACGACACCTAAACGACGCGTACCGTCGATTTCGGGTTTACCAAACAGACGTATCTGCAAACCTGCGCCAACGGCAGCATCCACATTATCAAAGGTAACGTTTTGGCTGCATAGCTGCGGCAGGATCACCGCTGACGCTGACGGCCCATACTGGCGGATTGCGCCAACGGGAAGACCAAGGAATGCACGCACGTGCAGGGCAAACTCGGACAGATCCTGAGAAATCAGCGTCACCATACCCGTGTCGTGCGGGCGAGGGGATACTTCGCTGAAAATCACCTCGTCACCGCAGACAAACAGTTCGACCCCAAACAGCCCGTGGCCGCCCAGTGCCAGCACCACCTTACGGGCAATCTCCTGCGCGCGCGCCAGAGCCAGTTCACTCATCTGCTGCGGCTGCCAGGATTCGCGATAGTCGCCGTCTTCCTGGCGATGACCTACCGGCGCGCAGAAATGCACACCATCAACAGCGCTGACGGTAAGCAGGGTGATTTCAAAATCGAAATTCACCACGCCTTCGATGATAACACGCCCGGCGCCAGCTCGCCCGCCCTGTTGGGCATAGTTCCAGGCTTCGGTTAGCTGTTCGGCGGAGCGGATAAAGCTCTGGCCTTTACCGGAAGAGCTCATTACCGGTTTTACGATGCAGGGATAACCGATTTCGTCCACGGCCTCGCGAAAACGCATTTCACTGTCGGCGAAGCGGAAAGATGATGTCGGTAAAGATAACTCATCGGCGGCGAGGCGACGGATGCCTTCCCGGTTCATGGTCAGTTGAGTCGCGCGGGCGCAAGGCACTACGTTCAGGCCTTCCTGCTCCAGTTTTACCAGCATATCTGTGGCGATGGCTTCAATTTCTGGCACGATAAAATGCGGTTTTTCATGCCCGACAACCTGGCGTAATGCATCACCATCCAACATGTTGATGACGTAGGAACGATGAGCAACGTGCATCGCTGGTGCGTCGGGGTAACGATCCACGGCAATGACTTCCACACCCAGGCGTTGGCATTCAATCGCCACTTCTTTACCCAGTTCACCTGAACCTAATAACATCACACGCGTTGCTGCAGGACGCAGTGCTGTGCCTAATAACGTCATAAATTAATCCCCTGTTTTAACTGGGCGCAGTATATACGAAAACGTTTGCGTCTGTCTTTATTACCAGGTTGATTTCAGTGATGAAAAAGAATATGCTGTATATAAATACAGGTAATTTAAGAGGCTGCAAAAATGGCGGTTGAAGTTAAATACGTAGTCATTCGGGAAGGTGAGGAAAAAATGTCGTTTACCAGCAAAAAGGAAGCCGATGCGTATGACAAGATGCTCGATACAGCCGACCTGCTCGACACATGGCTGGAACAATCACCGGTAGCGCTGGAAGATGAGCAGCGTGAAGCGCTTTCTCTGTGGCTGGCTGAGCAAAAAGAGGTGCTGAGCGCCATCCTCAAAAACGGCAAGCTGCCTTCTCCACAGGTAGTCGACAACGACACATCTGCTGAGGATGATACCCAGGCGGCCTGAAGCGACTTGCGCTCCTGATATTTTGTACCATGCTTTTCCCTGAATCATTGTGCAATCTCTGACAGCCTTCACACCGCAGGTCTGCGGTCTGAAGGTCGAAGGGGAGATAAGGAGAAAAGAATGTATAAAAAAAGAGCGTTATTGAGCCTGCTGTTGTTATCTGCCAGCGCATCAGTATTTGCGGCGAATACGGAAAGTAAGACAGTTCAGTTTCCAAACTGTGAAGGTCTGGACGCTGATGGTATTGCGGCTAGCGTCAAACGTGATTACCTGCAGAATCGCATTGTGCGCTGGGCCGACGATCAAAAGAAACTCGGTCAGCTTGACCCGGTAGCATGGGCCAATCCACAGGATATTGTCGGTAAAGACGGGCAGTGGACAGTCCCCTTCACCGTGCGCGGCAAAAGCAGCGACATTCACTATCAGGTAAAGCTTGATTGCAAAGCCGGCACAGCCGATTACCAGGTGCGTCAGTAGCTGAATTTGCACATCTTTTGATGACCTGAACACTTCCTGACATCCCCTCGGGTACGCTTTGATGATTATTCGTCTGTACTTGAGGGGCAAAATGGCTAACTGGCTGAATCAACTACAATCTCTTCTTGGGCAAAAAGCATCATCTGCGTCATCTTCCGGTGAACAAGGGCTAAGCAAACTGCTGGTGCCTGGCGCGCTTGGCGGTCTGGCAGGATTACTGGTTGCTAACAAATCCTCACGAAAATTACTCAGTAAATACGGCACCAGCGCGCTTTTGGTTGGCGGTGGGGCGGTTGCCGGTACGGTGTTATGGAACAAGTACAAAGATAAGGTCCGTGCGGCGCATCAGGGCGAACCACAATTTGGTGCGCAGAGCTCGCCGCTGGATGAGCGAACTGAGCGTCTGATCCTGGCGCTGGTCTTTGCGGCGAAAAGCGATGGGCATATCGATGCGAAAGAGCGTGCTGCCATTGAACACCAACTTCGTGAAGCGGGAGTCGAAGAGCAGGGGCGTGTTCTGATTGAACGTGCGATTGAACAACCACTCGATCCTCAGCGTCTGGCTCAGGGGATCCGTAATGAAGAAGAAGCACTGGAAATCTACTTCCTGAGCTGTGCGGCGATTGATATTGACCACTTTATGGAGCGCAGTTATCTGAATGCATTGGGTGATGCGTTAAAGATCCCGCAGGATGTTCGTGAAGGGATTGAACAGGATCTTAAGGAACAAAAACAGGCCCTGCCGGGTTAAATAGTTACTGCTAAGACGCATGTTTCGCTTGCATCATTGCTGACTTTTGCCACCCTTATAGAATGTTTAAGCAAAAGAACAATGACATGCTACCTAAAGCTCCTCGTATTCCCCACGCCATGACGCAGCATGGCGACACCCGCGTTGATAATTATTACTGGTTGCGAGATGACACCCGCTCGCAGCCAGAAGTACTGAATTACCTGCAACAGGAAAATGCATATGGCCGCCAGGTGATGGCTTCGCAGCAAGCTTTGCAGGATCGTGTTCTGAAAGAGATTATCGACCGTATACCCCCTCAGGATGTGTCTGCACCGTATGTGAAAAATGGGTACCGCTATCGCCATCTCTATGAACCGGGGTGTGAATATGCCATTTATCAACGCCAGTCTGCCCTCAGTGAAGAATGGGATGAATGGGTTACCTTGCTGGATGGAAACCAGCGTGCAGCCCATAGCGAATTCTATACATTGGGTGGTCTGGCAATATCACCGGATAATACCATTATGGCGCTGGCAGAGGATTATCTGTCTCGTCGGCAATATGGCGTGCGTTTTCGCAACTTACAAACGGGTAACTGGTACCCGGAGGTACTTGAAAACGTCGAGCCGGAATTAGTCTGGGCAAACGACTCCCAGACTTTCTATTATGTCCGCAAGCATGAAACCACATTGCTGCCGTATCAGGTCTGGCGGCATACTGTCGGTTCACCATCCTCCGATGATGAGCTGGTGTATGAAGAGGCTGATGATATGTTTTATGTCAGCCTGCATAAAACCACCTCACAGCACTATGTTGTTATTCATATTGCGAGTGCAACCACCAGTGAGGTTCTGCTCATTGATGCAGAACTGGCTGATGCCGAGCCGCTGGTCTTTTTGGCGCGTCGAAAAGACCATGAATACAGTCTCGATCACTATCAACACGCGTTTTATCTGCGTTCAAACCGTCAGGGTAAAAACTTCGGTCTATATCGTACCCGTGTTCGGGACGAACACGCCTGGGAGACGCTAATCCCAGCGCGTGACAGTGTCATGCTGGAGAGTTTTACGCTGTTCACCGACTGGCTGGTGGTGGAAGAACGACAACAGGGGTTAACCAGCCTGCGGCAGATCAATCGCAAAACGCGCGAAGTAATAGGGATTGCCTTTGACGATCCCGCCTACGTGACCTGGCTGGCTTATAATCCTGAACCGGAGACATCGCGCCTGCGCTATGGCTACTCCTCCATGACTACGCCGGACACGCTGTTTGAACTGGATATGGATACTGGCGAGCGCCGCGTACTTAAGCAGACTACAGTCCCCGGCTTTGACGCCGCAAATTACCGCAGTGAACACGTGTGGATAACCGCGCGCGATGGTACAGAGGTGCCTGTCTCGCTGGTCTACCATAAGCAGCATTTCCGTAAAGGGAAAAATCCATTATTGGTGTATGGCTATGGCTCATATGGCGCAAGCATGGACGCTGATTTCAGCAGCAGCCGCTTAAGCTTATTGGATCGCGGCTTTGTGTACGCGATAGCCCACGTGCGCGGTGGCGGTGAATTGGGGCAGCAATGGTATGAAGATGGGAAATTTCTGTGCAAGAAAAATACCTTCAATGACTATCTCGACGTCTGCGATGCACTGCTCAAACTGGGTTACGGCTCACCTTCATTGTGTTATGGGATGGGAGGAAGCGCCGGAGGGATGCTGATGGGGGTTGCCATCAACGAACGTCCGACACTTTTTCACGGCGTTATTGCCCAGGTGCCGTTTGTCGATGTGGTGACCACCATGCTGGATGAGTCAATTCCACTGACAACTGGTGAGTTTGAAGAGTGGGGCAATCCGCAGGACAAAGAGTATTACACCTACATGAAAAGCTACAGCCCCTACGATAACGTCACCGCACAGGATTATCCGCATCTGTTGGTTACCACAGGGTTACACGATTCCCAGGTGCAATACTGGGAACCGGCGAAGTGGGTGGCGAAACTGCGTGAAATGAAAACAGACGATCATCTGCTGCTATTGTGTACGGATATGGACTCCGGGCACGGCGGTAAATCCGGGCGCTATAAATCCTATGAAGGTGTGGCCCTCGAGTTCGCTTTTTTAATTGGTCTTGCGCAGGGAACACTGCCCGGTCAGGCGGCAACTCAGGCGTTATCCAGATAGTGTTTCAGCGTTAGGCGCAATTCCGGGCTCATATTATCAAGGTTATTAAACAGCCAGCGCAGATAGCCCGGATCGCGTTCAGCGACTTCAGATACCGGTTTCCCGCGGTATTTTCCGAAGGTAAATGTGGTTAGCAACGCAGGACGACCGGTGACATCGGCCATTTGCTCCGGGGTCCAGCCGGACGTCTTCATAATGTCGATCAGCAGTGCCGCCGTGATGTAGCAGTCATAAAGCGCGCGGTGGTGGTGCAGACCAGACGGCGTCTGGACGCTCAGCTTGCGGGATTTATAGAGCGCCATATTGCTGTATTTGATCCCCGGCCACAGGCGGCGGGAAAGCTTCATGGTGCAAATCCATTCCCCCGGCATTTCGGGTAACACACGCCGATCAAAACTGGCGTTATGCGCCACGTACCACTTGCTGCCGTAATAGTGCGGGATGACATCTTCAATCCATGGTTTATCCGCTACCATCGCTTCAGTGATGTGATGGATAGCCATGGCTTGTGGACTGATGGGACGGTCAGGACGCACCAGATGGCTCATGGGATTGACGATCGTTCCGTCAACGACATCGACAGACGCAATCTCAACAATGCCTCCCTGCAGACCACAGGTTTCTGTATCTATTATGCGCAACATGCCGGGCTCCAGACCAAAAACGACTAGCGTAATGGAATGATATCACCTTGCCAACCCCGTGGCGTGCGTTGTCCGGTTAACAGTAACGAACCGCTGTCGGCGCGTACAATTAACCGACCACGTTCATCCCACAATGCGCTGCTGCCACGTGCATTGGCCATCAGCACCGCAATGGCGAATTTATGTGAAAAACTTTGCAGGCGCGAAGCGGAAGAGAGCAATTCTGGTTCGCTGACGGACTGACAGGTTGTGAACAGCGAAAATGTCGGGTCGATATCAATACCTTCCGGCTGACTGTCGACAACGCTGATGGCATTTTGTTGCCTGGCGATACAGGCGCCATGGCTTTGATGAAACATTAACGGCGAGGTCATCCAGGGAGAGAAAAGCGCTATTCCCTTCACAAAGCGATCGCGATGCTCTACCGACAACCCGGCAATGATGGTCATACGATACGTGGCCGCGGCGTGGGCGAGAGGTTGCAATAACTCTTCATCGGGCGGGGCTGGGAGAGTGTCGTCTTCGTCTACACATCCCAACAGGGACAATGATGGAAAAACCAACAATTCGCATTGGCATTTAGCCGCAGCCTGAATGAACTGCAAATGATGGGCGACGTGTTCGCTTAATGAACGTTGAAGTGGTTCGTACTGCGCTGCTGCAATTTTCCAGTGTGACATAATGATTTCCTTTTCATAGTGTCTACAACCATCCTTAAATAGTAGATTAAGAATGTACTTATACTGTAGCAGGCATTATGTAAGGAATTGTAACTTAATATAAGGTTTATTTAACTTTAGGCTCGTAAGGTAAACGTGACAGGGAAACGGAAGCTAAACGGTGCGCGATCAGGCGTTCACGGAACCAGTCGCGTAAATGTGCAGGCTGTTCACGCTCGACAACTTCAGCAACGACAGGCATGTTGTAGCGCTCTTTAAATGCGACGCCTGCTGCAGCCAGATCGACGTTAACTTTATCCATTTCGGCTTGCTCAAGTTTGGCCAGATTAATATTCATACGTTTTTCCTCATCTCTCCATTGGCGCGCAAAAGTTACTAAGAGTGCGCATTAATGGCAAGCCTGAAATGATGATTCTCGACTCGATCATTGTAGAAGGTTATTCTCTATAGATTAGACATAACAAAAAGGAATAGTTGATATGGCTTCATCTGCATCTATGCTTCGCAGCGCTCTCATCGTACTCGCCAGCGTGCTGGCAACGCCCGCCGCCCTGGCGCATGCCCACCTGACAAAACAAAATCCGGCGGCTAATGCTGAGGTAACGACATCTCCTCAGGCGTTGACGCTGAATTTCTCTGAAGGTGTGGAACCGGGATTTAGCGGTGCAACGCTGACAGATCCAAACAAAGAGCAGATCAAAACGGGCAAGGCAATGCGTAATGAGCAGGATAAAACGCAACTGATTATTCCGCTCGTTCAGTCACTGGAAACAGGAAAATACACGGTCGATTGGCACGTTGTGTCAGTGGATGGCCACAAGACGAAAGGACAATATAGCTTTAGTGTGAAATAACCAATGCTGGCGTTTACCTGGGTTGCACTGCGTTTTATCCATTTTACCACGCTGATGCTGGTGTTTGGCTGTGCGCTCTATGGCGCATGGCTGGCTCCTGTTTCGCTCCGTCGTTTGATGATGCGTCGTTTCTTGCATCTGCAACGCCACGCCGCGGCGTGGAGCTTTATCAGCGCGACGCTGATGCTGGCGGTTCAGGGGGGATTAATGGGCGCGGGTTGGCAGGATGTCCTCTCCATCACCGTTTGGGGAGCTGTCCTGCAAACACAATTCGGGGGCGTCTGGCTGTGGCAAATTATCCTTGCGCTGGTCACACTGGCGGTGACTATTATCGTACCGCGCAGTATGCCGCGACGACTGCTAATGCTGACGATTGCGCAGTTTATTCTGCTGGCGGGCGTTGGGCATGCGACATTGCACGATGGCGTAACTGGCACATTCCATCAGATTAACCATGCGCTGCATCTGATATGCGCTGCAGCCTGGTTTGGCGGCTTGCTGCCGGTGCTCTACTGTATGAGAATGGCGCAAGGACGCTGGCGCGATCAAGCCATCAGTACCATGATGCGCTTCTCCCGCTATGGGCATTTTTTTGTGATTGGCGTGGTGCTTACCGGCATTATGAATGCGCTGTTTATTGTCGGTTTTTCTGTTCCCTGGCATGCGGCTTATGGGAGACTGCTGCTGTTAAAATGTGGCCTGGTCATGCTAATGGTGGCGATTGCGCTGGCGAATCGGTATGTTCTTGTTCCACGTATGCAGCAGGATAACCGCTGCATGACCCTCTATTTTATTTGGATGACGAAGCTGGAATGGGGGATAGGCGCTGTTGTGCTGGCAATTGTCAGCCTGTTTGCAACCCTCGAACCGTTCTGATGGACTGGCAAAACGTATGAAAAAAATCATTATCTCTTTATTGCTACTGGCAAGTTCGGGAGCGGCACTGGCTGCGCCGCAGGTTATTACCGTCAGTCGTTTTGAGGTTGGCAAAGATAAATGGGCGTTTAATCGTGAAGAGGTGATGCTGACCTGCCGTCCGGGCAACGCGCTGTATGTCATCAACCCCAGCACGCTGGTGCAATACCCGCTGAATGATGTTGCCAGGCAGCAGGTTGAGAGCGGTAAAACCACGGCAAAACCGATCGATATTATCCAGATTGACGATCCAGCTAAACCTGGCGAAAAAATGAGCCTTGCTCCGTTTATCGAGCGTGCAGAAAAACTCTGTTAATTGTCAGATGTAGCGCTCTGATTTCCAATAAAAAACCGCAAGGATCTCACAGGAGAACTTGCGGTTTTTACATTGCAGCGAGTGACAATCCCCCTTTTTTTCAGACCACTTTAGTCGCGGACTGGAAAACCTGGCGCTGTCATCTATTCTTAAATGGCAGGGTAACTTAGCCTGCATTAATGCCAACTTTTAGCGCACGGCTCTCTCCCAAGAGCCATTTCCCTGGACCGAATACAGGAATCGTATTCGGTCTCTTTTTATGTCCCTTATAAACCAGCCAGTTATAGGACATAGCCTCGAAAAACACGAAAGATCCTCATCGGTTTCCGTAAGCTGTTACTACAATCTAAACATTTTCTTTCACACATCCAAGTACTTTTCGGTCCTTTTTTCTGGGTATCGGCGCCTTTACTTACAACTCGCGTCCCGGTACACGGACTTATCGGATAAAGAGAAAATATAACATTGGTCGTGTTTTATCAGTTAAGATAGCATCTTAACACATTAATAATTCTATTAATTCTGGGAAAATATAGTGTGAGGAACTCAGGGCGTGAATTTACGGGTGCACATTTAACTTTTAGTTATAGAATTAGATTAAATGGAACGAATGTATGAATGATTCAAGTGGCTATGTCTACATTCTGAAGAATGAAGCCTTTCAGAAAAGCCTCTTCAAAATAGGTTTCACAAAGAACATGCCAGAACAGAGGGCTAAGCAGTTATTTAACGGATGACAGGCGTACCGTTGCCCTTTGATGTCGTGATGGCCTGTCAGGTAGGTAACTATCAGGAGGCTGAGAAGAACGTCCACGCGCGTCTTAAACCTTATCGGGTCAATCGCCGAAGGGAATTTTTTGAACTGCCCATAGAAATTTGCAGTAAGGTAGTTTTGGACGAATGTAATAAAATCAATGAACATCTGGGGTTAAACTATACTAATCCAGTTATTTTAGAACAAAAGGAAGACACAGTTATTGAAATTGAAGAATATCATCGCTCGGGATTTATTCTGTCGATTAAAGACCTTCTTGAGCAAGATAGCTACAATTCAACATTAACCGCTGATCAGAAAAATAGGATTGAGATATTAATGCTTGTTTTTTTTGATGTATTTCCTAATGATATTTCGAGGTGGTATGATGGCTTTATGAAAGATCATAACTCAGAAAAAGAAATACAGATATGGGAAGCATTGGCTAAAGCTTTTTGTAAAGCAAAACGATATTATGAGTTCAATGAATATAAACAAGTTGTTTTTGATAGCTTGCTTCTCCGTACTATTAATAGAAAAACATTTGTAATGAAGGCTATGGATTCTTTAAATGTACCGCGTGACCTTCTTTCGCGAATATTGGACTGCTATGAACTAAAACCGACACCGCTAGTTGTTGTTACCTCCAGAGGGAAATGCTGAATGCCCAACTACATATGAATAATTGAACATTTGCTGCGCAAACCCTACGGTACAGTGCCTATTGCTGTTATTGCTAAACTTAATGGTGAGCGAAACAAGAATGCAGAAGGTCATATGGGACAGCCTGACAACGTCTACCAGAGGATAGAAGGTACAAACTGGCGTCACATCTGGGTCGTGGGAGATCTTCACGGCTGTTTTTCTATGCTGATGGATAAATTGCGCCAGTGTCGGTTTGATCCGTGGCGCGATCTGCTGGTTTCCGTCGGCGATGTTACCGATCGTGGGCCTGATAGTCTGCGCTGTCTACAGTTGCTTCGCCGAAACTGGATCATAGCGGTCAGGGGGAATCACGAGCAGATGGCGCTGGATGCGCTGGTAACGGGGGATCTGCAGTTGTGGTTTATGAATGGGGGCTCGTGGTTTGCCCAGGCAGCACAACCCGCGGCAAGATTTGCTCTTGAAGCCTGTCAGCAATTACCGTGGATTCTGGAACTGCATTGTCAGAATGGCGTACACGTGATTGCCCATGCCGATTACCCGGATGATGATTATCTGTGGCGAAAAGAGGTCGATTTGCAACGGGTGTTGTGGGACCGTGCGCGATTACTGAACAAAGGCAGTGGAATTCATGGCGCAGATCACTTTTGGTTTGGTCATACGCCTCTGCGTCATCGGCTTGATCGCGATAATCTGCACTATATTGATACTGGCGCGGTATTTGGCGGTGAACTAACGTTGGTACAGTTACAATAATTAGAAATCGCTATATTCCTGAGCAGGACGCCAGAAGCTGTCGATATAGTCTTCTGCCGGCAAGCATCCGCCGTTGCGAATGCGCTGATCGTCCATCGAAATTAGGCACTGCTGTTCCGTATTGTAGACATCAACCACGATATCTTCACAACCGCCATCCAGGTAGCAAACAAAAAGAATCAGCGTGAACATTCCATCCTCAAATTGTATTGCCGTATCAATAGTGTAGAAGAAAGTGTAGTTAATGGGGCGGGGGGAAATAAGTTAACGCGTCACTGTGTGCTCACTCGTGAAGGGCAGGGACGTTTCACGGGGCAGTTCGAAAGATTGCAACCAGTGGGTAAATTTTCTTACGGCCTCATCTTGCCTGTCGTTCCACAGCAGAGAATAGGTTCCGGTATCGATAGTCAAATCGCCAAATGGCGCAACCAGCCTTCCTGTTTTCAGGTGTTTTTCACAGAATAAATAGGGCATTACGACCAAACCCAAGCCATCTTCAGCCGCCTGTATTGCCGCAAATGTATGATCCAGCGTGATAATCTGGTTATTTTTATGATGATTATTTGGGAAATGGCTATGCCAGCGTTTCCAGAGATCGTTACGCGCATGAATTTGAATTTTTATATGATCGTCCAGCTGATTTGGCGAGACGAGAGGTCGGCTGTGCAGGTACTACTGGCTACAAACCAGCAGGCTTGATTCCCGAAGAAATGGAACAGGTTTAAGCCCGGAAAAATGCGCCGGATCCCGGCGAATCGCGATATCAAAGGGAGAGGCAAAGCTAACGGGACCAATGCTGGTGGTGACATCGACGGTGAGTTCAGGGTGGATTTCATTCAGCTCAGCCAGTCTTGGCATGAGCCAGTGCATGGCGAATGTGGGCAGGCACTGGATGGTTAACCTTCCCGAAAAGGTGTTAGCGCTGACCTCTTTTTCTGCCTGCGCAAGTTCATCGAGTAACCGTGTTGCGACACGGGAAAAGGTCTCGCCAGCACTCGTCAGCCTGACAGATGGATTCAACGCAAAGCTGGGAACTCGCTTATAGTGTTCTGGCTGCGGGAGGAACCATCGCTTTCTTCTCCGCCTGCGTACTTAGATTCAATTATTTTAACGCCAATAAATAACCCGTCTGGCGACGGGTTCTTTTTGAATCAGGCAAGGCGCATGATCCAGGCATCTGACTTACGATCGTAGTGCTCGCGAAATAGTACCGAATGTTCTCCGTTCAGAAGAGCCGGGACGCTGGTGTCGGCATCCCAGGCGTCCAGTTGCATACATAAATCCGGATCGGATTTACAGGGAATGGTTAACGTTCGGTCTCCTGGCGATTCGCCATGTAACTCGGCGTCGTCGATTTCAAAAGCGCCAATGCGCACACTGGTTTTCATCATCGTGCTCTCCGTTGATTTGCTGGTTGTGGTACGACCAGTTAGGCCGTCCATTTTTCAGCGTAGTCAACGTTAGCAAAAGCGCCAGTAAAAACGTGCGTTATCCTGTAAAGAGTTTGCCATCCCGGACAAGATCGCGTGGATAGCTATTCTTTAATCGTGAACCAATACGTTTTGCCAGGCCAAGCGGCTGGTGCTGGAACGTAACCAGCACGTCGTCGGTGGTCGGTGCGGTTTGTGGGTAGACATCCCGGCCGCGGTACCACTCCTCAGCTTCGGCAAGGGTCAGTTCAAACGCATGGCTGTGATTTGGGTTGGCGAGCGCGATGACGGCTTCATGTTGCCAGCGGTAGCCTTTATTGTGCGTTTCAGCCAGTTTGACGCCGAGTCGGGAAAAGCGGACTTTACCGATCAGTGGCTCAATTTCTGTTGGAAACAGCCAAATCTCTTTATCACGCTGCCAAAGGCGCAGAGTGTCTTGCCACTGCAATCCACAGGCGGTAGCGGCCTGGGTTATTTGTGCGGCTTCCCGGCTTTTCAGCGGGCTGAAGGGGAAATTTCCCACCTTATATTTCGGCGTTGGCAGTGCAGGGATAGGGGCAGTTTTTCGCAAACGTGCAACGAAGAAACCTTCGCAATCATAGATTTGCGGGAACACATGCAGGAACCCTTCCGGCGTCAGGGCGCGTTCGGCCTCGGGGAATAAATCGCCCAGCGGCAAAAATTCGACGGCATCCGGGTAAGTCTCAATCAACCACTGCATGACGTTTTCATTTTCGTCACGGTTAAGCGTACAGGTTGAATAAACCAACGTGCCACCGGGGCGCAGAGCGTGAAAGGCGCTGTCGAGCAGTTCGCGCTGAGTCGCGGCAATTTCCAGATTACTTTCTGGTGACCAGTTTTTTAGCGCGTCGGGGTCTTTACGCATCACGCCTTCGCCGGAACATGGGGCGTCCAGCAAAATGGCATCGAAGGATTCAGGCAATGCTGCGCCGAATACCCGGCCATCAAAATGGGTGAGTGCGACGTTCGCAATCCCGCAACGGCTGATATTGGCATGCAGAACTTTGACGCGGCTGGCGGAAAACTCATTCGCCAGAATTGCACCCTGATTATTCATTTTGGCGGCAATTTGCGTGGTTTTAGATCCGGGTGCTGCCGCAACATCCATTACACGTTGCGGGGTATTGCCTTCGGCAAACAACGCGGCGACCGGCAGCATTGAGCTGGCTTCCTGAATATAAAACAGACCGCTTAAATGCTCCGCGGTGCTGCCAAGCGGCAGTGACTCTTCATCATCGCGTTCGATCCAGAAACCTTCAGCACACCAGGGAACCGGAGTAAGCGACCAGTTGTAAGGCGCGGTCAGTGAGAGGAAATCGGCAACGGAGATTTTCAGCGTATTGACACGGATGCTGCGGCGCAGCGGGCGCTGGCTGGCAGCGAGAAAATCTTCAAAAGAGAGCGTGGAAGGCATTGCTTCACGCATTTGTGTCAGAAAGGCGTCGGGAAAATAAGCCACTTGGTACCACCGGCAAAAAAACAGGTGCGCAGTGTAGCATATACCCTAAATAATTCGAGTTGCAGGACAACTACGCGCCTACTTGAAGTATGACGAGGCTAACCGCTCCGGCGCGAGTACGCCGGAGTAGGGGAAAGATTAGCGTGGCAGGGCGGTTCCCCATTGACGCCATTCTTTCGGTTCGCTTTCGAGCAGCAGGAAATGTTTACCTGCCTGCGCTTTCGGCGCCAGTGGCGTACCTGGTGGGGTGGCAAACGCGATACCACCGCGAATGAACTGATTGAAGGTACCGGTCTTCACGACGCCGCCGGTGAGGCCGAAATCGAGGTTGTAGCCAGATGCCAGCCAGAACACAGAGTTATTGCGCACCAGGTGCTGGTAGCGCTGACTGATGCGCATGGCCACCATCACACGATCGGACAGTGAACCCAGCGTCAGCCCGGTGACGGTCCCTACTTCAATACCTCTGAACAGTACCGGCGTACCGATATTTAGCGAACCGGCTTCCGGCGCTTCCACCACAATACTCAGACCATCGAGGTAACGAGAGTCGGTAATAGTGGCTTCCTGCAGCTCAAAATCACGGCGCGGGTTGCCGCGTCCTGGTTCAACGTTGATATACGGCTGCAGGATGGTATCCAGATGCTCCACGCCCGCCGCCGAAATTTGCGGCGTGATCACGGAGAAGCGCGTACCACTTCGGGCAAAGGTCTGCACATATTCCGGATACAGAACCGCTTTTGCCTGAACTTCGTTACGAGCGGTGATGAGCTCAAGCGTCTGGATCTGACCAATATCGATCCCCAGATAGCGAATCGGCATGCCAGCAGCGAGTTTACCGGCATCGAACGCGTGCAGGGTTATCTGACCCCCCACCGCACGCGCGGCGGTTTCGGAAGCATACAAAATACGCTTGTCACCTTTACGCTGGCTGGCGCTGGCACCGCTCAGGTTATCGAAGCTAATCGCCCCTTTGAGCGCCCGCGACAGGGGAGAAGCCTGTACGGTTAAACCGCTGCCGTTAAGCTGAACTTTTGCACCACCTTCAGCCCAGAACACGCTGTTGCTGGTTAACAGATTGCGGTATTCCGGTTTGATGTGCAGATCGATATCAAACGCATCGGCGCGTGGACGAACGCTAATCACTTCACCGACCTCGAATTTGCGGTAGAGCACCACCGAACCGGCTTGCACATCCGGCAGCGTTTCAGCGCTCAGGCTAACCGTGGTGGTTGGCAGATCGCTCAGGCTGTTTTCAATCGCTTTTTCGAGGTTGGCATACAGCGGATAGCTTTTTTGCATTTCACCTTTAGTACCGGGCAAAATGCGAATGCCGCCGCTGAGCCACTCACTGGCGCTGGCACCGAGGAATTCCACGCCATCCAGCCCGACTTTGACATCCACCCGGCTGTTGACCACGAATTTACTGTCGCCTTGCACCAGCGAGCGATGCTGCGGTTCGATGGCAACGGTGAATGAGACACCTTTGCTTGAGAGCGTACGCTCAATCACCTGACCGACCTGAACGCCGTGGAGAATCAGCGGCTGACCAGCATCAATACCGTAACTCTCCGGTGCGGTCAGCGTAAATGTCATGACGCCAGGATCGTGTAACAACGACTTCTCTGCGGGAATAACAACAAACTGGCTACGCGGCTCGCCTTCGCCGGGGACCAGTTCAAACGTTTTACCCGTCAGCAGTGAGCTGAGATTGGCATCGTTTAACGATAATTTAGGACTGTGTAATTCAATCCGCGTGCTGTCGCGCAGCAGCGTAACGACGCTGGGGTCGACCGTCATTTCGCCGGTGACTTTACCGCCTGGATTTAAATCCAGTTTGGTGAGTTGGCCGACTTGTAGTCCTTGATACATCAGCGACGTTGAGCCAGCTTTGAGCCCGTCCCCGTTGGGTAAGTCAAGCTTGACGATTACCCCGCGTTGGCTGTGGGCGAGATCCTGGTATAACCCAAACGTGTCGTCGGCTGCGGCGGGTTTTGAGTCTTCAGGCGAATCAAAAGCAATGGCGCCATTGACCAGCGCGGCCAGACTCTCTAGCTTGATCTTCGCGCCGCTGAGACTGACATCCGCATTCACACCGGACACGTTCCAAAAGCGGCTGCCTTTTTTCACCAGATTGGTAAATCGACGTTCAATCAGCACGTCGATAGTTACGCCCTGATTGTTGGGGTTGATAGTGTAATCATACACCCGGCCCACCGGAATCTTACGGAAATAAACCAACGAACCGCTATTGAGCGAACCGAGGTCAGGCGCCCGCAGATGCAACATCAAATCGCCATTATCCAGACGATATTTGGGCTGCGTGTCGAGGGCGACGAAATGATCTTCCGGCTCGCCGGTGCCCGGCATCATGCCGATATAGTTCCCGCCAACCAGCGCATCGAGGCCAGAAACGCCCGCCAGTGATGCCTTCGGCGTGACCAGCCAGAATTGTGTGTCCTTGCGCAGGGCATCTTTCATGGTGGACTTGATGCTGACGCGGACTTCAATTTTGCGCAGATCTTTACTCAGGCTGATATCCTGCACCGTGCCCACTTCGACACCCTGATAGCGCACGGGAGTCCGGCCAGGGACAATGCCGTCCGCGGACATAAAGTCGATGGTCACGGTATTGCCACGATCTTCATAGCTGCCCCAGATGAGCCATCCTGCAATCATCAGCGCGATGAACGGCAGCAGCCAGAACGGAGAGATACGGCGTTTGGTTTTAATCTGCGCTTCAGTCTGCGAAGCGGGCGTTTCCTGACTCATGTGCATCCCAAAGTAAGCGGCTGTCCAGCCATTCCACTGCAAGAATAGTCAATATTACCGCTGCACCGAAATAAAACGCAGCCGGTCCCATAGTAAAAGCAAGTATCTGATCGCGATTAATCAGCGACATGGTTAACGCGATAACAAAGAGATCCAGCATCGACCAGCGACCAATCCAGGTCACCATACGCAGCAGTTTTATGCGGGTACGCAATCCTTGCTCGCAGTTAAAATGGATGCTGATGAGCAACGTAAACATCACAATCACTTTGGTGAATGGCACCAGAATACTGGCGATAAAAACGATCGCCGCCACGCCGACGTTGCTGTTTGCCAAAGACATTATACCTGACAGGATAGTGTCTTCCTGCCGACCACCGTTGACATAAATTACCGAGATAGGCAGCAGATTAGCAGGCAAAAGCAGGACAATCGAGGCCAGTAGCGCCGCCCAACACTTTTGGATACTTTGATTCCTGCGCCAGCGTAACGGGATATGGCAACGCGGGCAGCGCCCCCGAGCATCCGGATAACCTGTAAAGTGACAACCGAGGCAGACACGGAGCTTTTCATCAGGGCGACGGGCCGGTCTTTGCGGGTAAAAACGGTCCCAAAGCTGCTCTACGTTGAGGTGCGACAGCGTCAAAATACTGAGGATCACCAGCGCAATAAAAGCAAACAGCCCCACACCTGGTTGCAAAAAAGCATAGTCCTGAACTTTGATTGACGCGACGCCAATGCCCACAAGATAGATATCGAGCATCACCCACTCTTTGAGCCTTTCCAGCATCAGCAGCACCGGGCGCAGGTTCATCCCGAGAATATTGCCAAACCACAGATACGCGATTGAGGTAACGAGAATTAGCGGTGCTCCAGCAACGCAAAACAGCACGAAAGATGCGGTGAGTGGGTCACCTTGTCGGGTCATTTGCCAGATGCCCTGCAGCACATTGGCGTCAATGCGTACACCTAATAAATAGATGTGCAGCAGCGGCTCTCCCCAGGCAAAGGGCATCAGCAGCAGCATGGTGAAAGCCATTGCCGCCAGCCGCGTTAGTGACCAGTCGCGTCCGTCACGAATTTTTGCCTGACAGCGTGGGCAAAATGCACTTTGGTGCGAACGCATTTTAGGCAAACTAAAGATCAGGTCACATTCAGGGCAGCGATGATAATTCGCACGAGGAAGTGCATCACCAATGGACCTGATGGCTATTTTTCTAGTCGGCGTGATGCGTGGATGAGTAAGGGCCATGTATCGCGAATCAAAGTGTTGAAGTAATGTTATCTTAACCCATGATGGGAATGATCTTGAGCATTTACGCATTTAATGTTTATTTTAGTAGGCTGCAGATTTAAGTAAGACAACTAAGTGATTACATAATGAACAAAATAGAGCTATACACGGATCTGAACCGTGATTTTCAGGCATTAATGGCAGGTGAAACCAGTTTTCTGGCAACGTTGGCGAATACCAGCGCGTTATTGTACGAACGTCTTGCAGAAGTGAACTGGGCGGGGTTTTACCTGCTTGAGAACACTACGCTGGTGCTCGGTCCCTTCCAGGGGAAAATCGCCTGCGTACGCATCCCGGTAGGGCGTGGCGTGTGTGGTACCGCAGTGGCGCAGAACCAGGTTCAGCGCATTGAGGACGTACATGCCTTTGACGGGCACATCGCCTGCGATGCCGCCAGCAATGCGGAAATCGTCCTGCCAATCACCGTCGACAATCAGATAATCGGCGTGCTGGATATTGATAGCACGGCGTTTGGTCGCTTTACTGAAGAAGATGAACAGGGTCTGCGGACGCTTGTGGCACAGCTTGAAACCGTGCTTGCAACGACGGATTACAAAAAATTCTTTGCGACCGTCGCAGGATAATCAACGGATAACGTAGCAATTACTGATGACGTCATTATAATGACGCCTGTTCATGCCTGCGCTTGTTGGCTACGTCCGTTGTAATCAGGAAATTTCATGGAAAATCAACCTAAGTTGAATAGCAGTAAAGAAGTCATCGCGTTTCTGGCCGAACGCTTCCCGCAGTGTTTTAGTGCGGAAGGCGAAGCGCGCCCGCTGAAAATTGGCATTTTTCAGGATCTGGTAGAGCGTGTTGAGGGCGAAATGAACCTCAGTAAAACACAGCTCCGTTCGGCCTTACGTCTCTATACTTCAAGCTGGCGTTATCTGTACGGCGTTAAGCTGGGCGCAACGCGTGTCGACCTCGACGGCAACCCGTGTGGTGAGCTGGATGAGCAACACGTTGAACATGCGCGTAAACAGCTTGAAGAAGCTAAAGCCCGCGTTCAGGCGCAACGTGCAGAGCAGCAGGCGAAAAAACGCGAAGCGGCGGCCGCTGCTGGTGAAAAAGAAGACGCACCGCGTCGCGAGCGTAAGCCGCGTCCTGCACCGCGTCGTAAAGAAGGTGCTGAGCGTAAACCTCGCGCTGAAAAACCAGTGGCAAAAGCACCGCGTGCTCCTCGTGAAGAACAGCATACCCCAGTATCTGATATTTCAGTGCTGACGGTAGGGCAGTCTCTGAAGGTGAAAGCAGGTAATAATGCGATGGATGCCACCGTATTAGAAATCACCAAAGATGGCGTCCGTGTACAGCTGAATTCGGGTATGTCTTTGATTGTACGCGCAGAACACCTGGTGTTCTGAAACGGAGGCCAGGCCTGGCATGAACACTTTTTTTAGGCTTACTGCGTTAGCTGGTCTGCTTGCATTTGCAGGCCAGGCACTCGCTGTGGAAGACATCACGCGTGCCGATCAAATCCCCGTTTTAAAGGAAGAAACTCAGCATGCGACGGTGAGTGAACGTGTGACATCACGCTTTACGCGTTCACATTATCGCCAGTTCGATCTGGATCAGGCGTTTTCGGCGAAAATTTTTGACCGCTACCTGAATCTGCTCGACTACAGCCATAACGTGCTGTTGGCGAGCGATATTGAGCAGTTTGCCAAAAAGAAAACCGTCCTCGGTGATGAACTGCGTTCGGGCAAGCTCGATGTCTTTTACGATCTCTATAATCTGGCGCAAAAGCGCCGGTTTGAACGTTACCAGTACGCATTAAGCGTACTGGCACGTCCAATGGATTTCACCGGTAACGACAACTTTAACCTCGACCGGAGTAAAGCTCCGTGGCCGCAGAGCGAAGCAGAGCTTAATACGCTGTGGGACGGCAAAGTTAAATTTGACGAACTCAGCCTGAAACTGACCGGTAAAACCGATGCGGAAATTCGCGAAACGCTTACGCGTCGCTATAAATTTGCCATTCGCCGTCTGGCGCAGACGAACAGTGAAGATGTGTTTTCACTGGCGATGACGGCTTTTGCTCGTGAAATAGACCCGCATACTAACTATCTATCTCCGCGCAACACTGAACAGTTTAATACTGAAATGAGCTTGTCTCTGGAAGGTATTGGCGCAGTTCTGCAAATGGATGATGACTATACCGTCATTAATTCCATGGTGGCGGGCGGCCCGGCAGCTAAAAGCAAAGCGATAAGCGTTGGCGATCGTATTGTTGGCGTCGGTCAGAGCGGAAAAGGCATGGTCGATGTGATTGGCTGGCGTCTTGATGACGTCGTGGCGCTGATCAAAGGACCAAAAGGCAGCAAAGTTCGCCTCGAAATCCTGCCTGCCGGTAAGGGCACCAAGACGCGCATTGTCACGTTAACGCGTGAACGCATTCGTCTCGAAGACCGCGCTGTTAAAATGTCCGTGAAAACCGTTGGCAAAGAGAAAGTCGGCGTACTGGATATTCCTGGTTTCTATGTTGGCCTGACGGATGACGTCAAAGTACAGCTGCAGAAACTGGAAAAACAGAATGTCAGCAGCGTGATTATCGACCTGCGTACCAACGGTGGTGGCGCACTGACCGAAGCGGTCTCGCTTTCCGGTCTGTTCATTCCTTCCGGCCCGGTGGTTCAGGTTCGTGACAATAACGGCAAAGTGCGTGAAGACAGCGATACCGACGGCGTTGTGTACTACAAAGGCCCGCTGGTAGTGTTAGTCGATCGCTTCAGTGCTTCGGCATCAGAGATATTTGCCGCGGCAATGCAGGATTATGGTCGTGCGCTGATCGTTGGTGAACCAACCTTCGGCAAAGGCACTGTACAACAGTATCGCTCCCTGAACCGTATTTACGATCAGATGCTGCGTCCGGAATGGCCGGCGCTGGGTTCTGTGCAGTATACGATCCAGAAATTCTACCGTGTAAACGGTGGCAGTACGCAGCGTAAGGGCGTTACGCCGGACATCATCATGCCGACAGGTAATGAAGAAACCGAAACCGGTGAAAAGTTCGAAGATAACGCGCTGCCGTGGGACAGCATTGATGCGGCAACCTACACCAAGTCCGATAACCTGACGCCGTTTGGGCCGGAATTGCTGAAAGAGCACAATGCGCGCATCGCCAACGATCCTGAATTCCAGTACATCATGAAAGACATTGCGCGTTTCAACGCAATGAAGGATAAGCGCAACATCGCCTCTTTGAATTACGCCCAGCGTGAGAAAGAGAATAACGAAGATGACGCAATGCGTCTGGCGCGTATCAACGATCGGTTTAAGCGAGAAGGTAAACCGCCGCTGAAGAAACTGGACGATCTGCCGAAGGATTACCAGGAGCCCGATCCGTATCTGGATGAAACGGTGAAAATCGCGCTCGACCTGGCGCATCTTGAAAAAGAAAAGCCAGCGGAACAGCCCGCGACCAGTCAATAACGTCAAACAGGCACAAGAGATTGTGCCTGTTTTTTTAACAAACGCATGAAGACGTCAGTCTGATACGATAAAATGTAAAGTTGTGTCTTTCTGGTGACTTAGCACCTATGCATGCTTGAAAATAGCCGTAAGACCCATACGATATGGGTAATCGCATAGTGCGTTTTGTTAAATTGAGGTTAAAAGAAAATTATGATGCGAATCGCGCTCTTCCTGCTGACGAACCTGGCTGTGATGGTCGTTTTCGGGCTGGTATTGAGCCTGACAGGGATTCAGTCAAGCAGCGTTCAAGGCTTGTTGATTATGGCACTGCTGTTTGGTTTTGGTGGTTCCTTCATTTCGCTGCTGATGTCCAAATGGATGGCGTTAAAGTCCGTTGGCGGAGAAGTGATTGAACAGCCCCGTAATGAAAGAGAACGCTGGCTGATGAATACTGTGGCGACACAGGCTCGTCAGGCCGGGATCGCTATGCCGCAGGTGGCTATTTACCATGCGCCAGATATTAACGCATTTGCGACCGGTGCGCGCCGGGATGCGTCGCTGGTGGCCGTCAGCACCGGTTTGTTGCAAAATATGAGTCCGGATGAAGCGGAAGCCGTTATCGCGCATGAAATCAGCCACATTGCTAATGGTGATATGGTTACCATGACGCTGATTCAGGGTGTGGTGAACACCTTTGTTATCTTTATCTCGCGTATTCTGGCGCAAATCGCCGCCGGTTTTATGGGCGGAAACCGCGAAGAAGGCGAGGGTAGCAATGGTAACCCATTAATCTACTTTGCCGTCGCAACGGTGCTGGAGCTGGTGTTCGGTATTCTGGCCAGTATTATTACCATGTGGTTTTCACGTCATCGTGAATTCCATGCGGATGCGGGTTCAGCAAAACTGGTTGGCCGTGAGAAGATGATTGCCGCATTGCAGCGACTGAAAACCAGCTACGAGCCGCAGGAAGCAACCAGCATGATGGCCTTCTGCATCAACGGTAAGTCCAGGTCGTTGAGCGAGCTGTTTATGACGCACCCACCGCTGGATAAGCGTATCGAAGCGCTGCGCAGCGGAGAATATCTGAAGTAAGTTGCCTGGGTTGATAAAAGGGCCACATCGTGGCCCTTCGTTTGTTATTTGTTAGACCTAAACTACCGCTGGTGGAGAGCAGTATGGTTATTTTCGAAGAAAATGCTATGCAGGTGGATTAATTTCAGGGACGGTGGTCTTAATGTATGCAATAAATTTTTCAGATACAACATGAGTAGCCTCACGAACTGAAATTGAATTACCCTCAGTTTTACAGGACTTCAAAAAATCATCTTTAAGTATTATAGCCTGCCCGAAAAAAGTAGAAGAAACATCACTATCAAACGATTTAACATTTTTTGGGGCTGGGGCTGGGTCTGGGTCTAGGTGTGTAGCGAAAGCCTGATATAAGGATAATGTCAGTTCGCGGTCATTTTCGTCTAACTCCTGAAGTTGTTGATTCATATAGTCATTAAAAGCAGCCTGCTCAAGCTTAGTGATGTTAACGTCACTGATATGCACTGTGTGAGGAGACGACAGAAACGCTTTGATAATTTGGGCTGCTGCATCACCTTTCTTACTAATTGCCCCATTGTCCGGTGTACCATATCCGGGATTCACTATTTCAGCGAACGAGGTCTTGAGAGCATCAAGACTAAGCGTTGTACTCTGTCTGACCGGTGATTTCTCCAATTTAGTATATTTATCAAGCATTGCATTAAAAATAGGATCTATTGTATTAGCATTAAGCATTTTTATACAGGCCTCTTGCCTGTTAGCGCTTGCTTTAAAAGTTTGGATCGAAGATCCAAAATTGGCTTTAAAATTTTCCCTTTTTTCTTGCAGATCAGTAAAGGCTTTTAAATTTTTTCCGCTAAGGGAACTAATTTTGTATTGATCTTCAAAAGTATTTACAGCGTTACGCATATTTAAAGCTGTATCTCCCAAAAATTTTGTGCGATCTGCATTTAGAGTCCAGATACCTTTATTATCTTCAAAACAGAGCGGCATAGAAAATCCGGTATCACGAGCATGCGCCAAATCTGCTGTTATTTTTTGAATGGTTTTGTCAATGCTAATATTTTTAGGGACATTAGCGATAGCCGAAAAACATGCGGAAAATAAATTATGGTTCTTAACTTCTCTTTGCCTGTGGAAATCACTCCTATAATGGCTAACACTGTGTGAGAATGCTTTAATTGTGTTTGACATATCCGTCTCCATGTGCGTTTTTTAAACATCAAGTATCGCACGTATGATGTCATCACGGTTGGTGGATTTCTTTCAAAAAATGCTTCGATTTCTTTATTTAGCAATCTGAAAACATACCTTCTAAATATTTATTTATTTATTTCAATGATAAATGCGGTAATAATTATAAGATTACAATCATCTATTATTTGTATGGAACTGGATTTATTATGGAAAATGGAAATGATGTGTTGATGGAGGATCTTCTCAGCAAGATCGCTGAAGAAAATCGCGAACAGTTTATTGAAGATTTATTTGAATCGGGCGCTACCCGCAAACAGCTGTATGGCATTCCAGATAGCCTGATGAACGGTTTCTACGCCTGTGCATACGAGTATTACCAAAAAGGAGAAATTGAAAAAGCGGAGCACTTTTTTAAATTTTTAATGATGTATGACTTCTATAATCCTGATTACGCATTTGGCCTGGCCGCCGTTTATCAACTAAAGCAGGACTACAAGCATGCGCTGGATATCTATGCAATTGCCTATGCGCTTGATGATGACAATCTGCGCGCCATTTTTGAGGCAGGGCAGTGCTATATGCACTTGCATAACTATTCGAAAGCACGCGACTCATTTGAAGAGGTCGTGGCTCACGAAAAGGATCCTGAGCTGGTCAAACGTGCCGAACTGTATCTTAAAGCGCTAACAAAGATTAACGACAGTGATGAGGATCATAACCATGTACGGAATAACAAATAAGCCTGTCACGCTGGTTACCCAGCAGGTAACCAGTGAAGGTGATGTTGAAAGAGCAACTACTGAGAAAAAGGACATTAGTTCTACAAGCAGCAGCGACGGAAATGCGGCGCAGAAAATAGTCCAGGAAAAATTGGTTACGCGCGCAGAGAAATTGGCTATGACCAGCGAATCATGGAAACCAACGTTGCGTTCCCCTGAAAGTGTGACGCTGCGATCATCCCTGCAAGCTGAATCGCAGTCAGGTGAGACGAATAGTGCGATGTCGGGAGGTAACACGCAATCATCAACCTATTCTCTGGCAGAGGTTCTGGCCACATTAGCGGTTAAACTGGGTGATTCTACTGTGGTTGGGCAAATGTTTCGTGCCACAGCGACACAGTTGATGGGAAGCGCCGCATCCGCAGCACTCATTCAGAAGTCGCAAGGTGTTGAAAATGCACAGCAGGAGTTGACGCAGGCAAATTCAGCTTATAGCGAGGCCATAAAGGCCGAAAACGAGGCTAACGATAATTTACTACAGGTTGAAACATCGCTAAACAACGCTAAGCTGTCGCTGGACGATGCCCAGGATGCTCTTACTTCAGCGCAAATAGCATATAACGATGCGCTGAATGCGATTTACAGCACTGATGAAGAAAAAACGCTAGCGATTAATACGGCAGCAGATAGGGTGACGAGTGCACAGCAGGCAGTGGATGTGGCCGCTGATGAATACCAACAGGCGATTGATGCCAGAAGCAAGGCGCAAACGGCAGCAACCGATGCCACTAAGAATGCCCAGCAAAAACAGCAAGCGGTGATTACGGCAACTCAGATGCTGAAAGTAGCGCAGGACGCATTGGAAAGTGCGACAGTTAGCCCCCAGGTCGTAAATAACGATAATACAGGTAGCATTAATCGAGTCGACCTTATGATGGCACAGTTAGTGACTATTTTAGGTAAATGTAACGAAGAAACCTTAAAGACGAATATGGAGCTGGCCAAAAGTCAGCAGTCAGCCAAACAGGCTGAACTGGCAAAGGAAACTGAAAAATCAGATAAAATCGCGGAAAAACAAAAAAGGATGCATAAGATTTTTGGCGCTCTCGGCAAAGTACTTATGGCTGTGACGATGATTGCTGGTGCCATTTCTGCACTATTTACCGGTGGCGTTATGGCAATTTTGTTTGTTGCCAGCACGGCTCTCATGATATCGGATCAAATCACGAAAGCTGCAACGGGCGAGTCCTTTATGGGGAAAGCGATGAATGCCGTTGTGAGCGAACTTGCTAAAATGTTTGAAGCTATGGGGGCGGATGAGCTTGTTGCCTCTATTCTTGCATCAATAACAATGTTGTTAGCAACAATTGCCGCTACGGTAGTGCTGGGGAAGGGCGCAAAATTCTTGAATAATAAATTCGCAAGCAAAATAGCAAACTCGATCTTGCGAGTCCTTTCAAATCATGGAACATCAGGTGCCGGACGCATTATGAAAATGGGGTCTGAAATTACATTCAGAGTTTCGCTAACTGCCAGCGGAATTAATAATGGCGCTTATTCAATCACCAGCGGTGTTTATGAACAACAACGTGCTAATATTTCAGCGAAGCTGATCGAAATTATGAAAGATAATGATTTTGTAAAGAGATTTATGGATATGATCGTGGAAAACTACAGTAACACGATGAAAACCATGAACGCGATTATTAAAAATGAAACAGAAGCATCGGGTATGTCAATGCAGGTGGGTAAGCAAATTCTGGCACATACCCGTGCGTAATTGTAATAAAAATGGAGATAAATAACATGGTTGGATCGATTAATTCAGTGGTAACGGGCAATATATACCTTAATACAAGTGAGAATGCAGATGTTGCCCAGACGGATAGTAGACGGAACATTAAAGATACTCAGGCCTACCAGACGTTAGTGAAATTGGTTGGCGATGGCTACAAAGGTGTGGACGAGACTAAAGAAGACAAAGCCGCAGTGCGCAAAGAGGCTCAGCAACTTCTTAGCCAGTTGCATAGTGGTTTAGGCAGCAACGATACCAGCACAGGTAATGTGATAACCGTGTCAATGCCAAAAGCCAGTGCACTGCTGACTCTCCTGGTTGCCATGATTGAGTCAGAAAATGAATCTTCAATTGCGGGTTATAAAATGTCCGGCGAACTCGGTGTCATTAGCCAGGATTTTTCAAATGCTGCGGCAGATGAATTACGCGAACAGGGGGAGTTGGCTTTGTCATCGGGTATCGTAAGTGGTTCGACTCAGATAGCTGGAGCGGCAGCGGGGATTGGTTATGGCGCTAAGAGCGCAAAAAATAACGTCAAGGCAGGCTTGAATGACGCTGATGCTTCAAAATTCAGGGGCGCCGCTGAAAAATATGCAGCTAAATCATCGGCAGCTACCACAATAGGTCGAGCTCTTTCTGAAGGAGAGCAGGGCGGGTTTGGTATGGGGACAAAAAATTCTGAAGCAGAGCAGACGTCCCTGCAGGCAAGTGGCAAAATGATGGATCAAACCATGGAGATGAGTAGAGAAACGGCACAAAAAGCGGCGCAAGTGATGAGTAGCCTTCTTTCTCTGATGGCTGATATACGACACTCGTCAGCCGATCTGGTTTCTACAGTCAGTAGCAATCTGAAAGCCTGATGGCTAACTAATATATAAAAAAGGCCCGATATGTTTCGGGCCTTTAGACGCAATCAAAAATAAAAGATCTAACTCGATTATTCCGAAACAGATTCTACTGCCTGCTGACGATATTCTTCAAGGCGTTCAGAAATATTCAGCGTAGCAAAAGACGCGGCAATAGCTAATTTAGTTAGCTGGGATGGTTGGCGCTGAAAATCGCAGCACCATATTTCCTGTCCATATTCTACCCGTAACTCTTCAGCCTGACATGTTCGAAGTTCAACATCAATTCCGGACTGCTTAAAATTGTCACTGATGGATTTGGCTGAGCGAATGGCATAAGCAGGGAATGAAACGATAGCTTTAGTGCCTGTAATAGCATCACGTGATAGATAATGAGCTAGCAGTGCAAGTATATTTTCTATACCGGCCTCACTGGCAAATAATTGCTGTAACTGTTTCTCCAGTTGCTGTTGCGAATGTTGCAACAACTGTGATGTTGCAGATTCAATATTGCTGACGTAATCGACTACAGTTTGTGATGCTTTCTGTATTCCCTGGCTATAACCTTCCATCCAGGCAAGTGAACGCAATTCATCAGCCTCGTTTCTTGCATCACGCAGAATATGCTGAGCATGCTTCCTGGCAAGCAGCTCAAGTCTGGATGCACTGGTCGCTGAATTCAGCCATTTCGCTTTGATAAGCGGGGTATCAGGCAAAGGATACTGCTTCGGAAGTGAGATTTGTCTAAGCATATTCTAAGGCCTGCAAAAAAAGAAGATATTCTTCAGGATAGATTTGGTCATCTCTGATATCAGGCTCTTGACATTCATCAGTGAAAAATAAGGCCAGTAGAGGGACAAGAGGAGGGGGGAATCGATTGTGCATTGCTTTTACCAATAATGTATATGCATACTGTTCAAGCATAGCGAGATCAGGTTGGCGATATTCCTGGTTTATGGGTAAAGATGAAAACCAGGGAATATAAAGGAAAGCGCGCTGTTTGGCCGTTAAAAGCGTGAGGGCGGCGGGAAACCGTACGAACATAGGAGCCAGTTGCCGTGATGCGGCCATCATTGCTGCACTATAGAGTTCTTGCCAGCGAGAAATAAAAAACATATTTTGTTCAGAGAGTTGCAATAGGTCAATATCAATAGTGTTATGTGGTAACAGAAGTCTGTTTACAATAGTACGTGGCACATTGCGCAATTTAGCTAATCTGGTAGTATTCGCCCAGTCAGCCGGCATTAGCACAATTTTGCTAAGCATAATTATCTCACTCATAGCTTATCCAATGATAAGCGACGAAAAGAAATCGTCGCTTATAATAATATTGTGATTGATTACTCTGTCTCTTTCTTAGAAAGAAAACGTTGAGATATACGAGGCCAGAACACACCAAGCAAAATCAGAAACAATAGTAGAACTGAAGATACTATGATAAAGGTGTATCCCCATAGCGGATGTGAAGGTTTGATACTCACTAACTTTAGTGGGGCGGATTGGCGGAACATAACCACAGATATATTTTCATAGTGCATATCCTGCAATCCATTCCTGATAAAACGGCGTATCTTATCTGTATATGCTGTCTCATCAATCGTTCCCTGATAGGTTATCAATACTGATGCCACCATTGAAGATGAGTCATTGTTTTCAGGGCTAATACCTGGATAACTCAAATGCACTCTGGCGCTGGTAATATGCTCCAGTTCTTGCAGTGACTGACCCAGTCTCTGTTCAATAGCTGAGATCAGTCGTGCTTTTTCACCAAGGGGCGTGGACACCATTGCATCCGCAGGAAATTGTTGAGATATCTCAATATCATCAGCGGAGGGAAGATTATAAGCAGTCAGTAATACCGTCGCTGAAGCCAGGCTTTCTGAAGAAACCTGAATGGAATATTTTCCTTTACCACTGTCAACTTTAAACGCATCAATATTATTCGACTCCAGAAGTGTAATGATTTCATTAGCTTGCCGTTCAGATAACTGGTCAGCTAATTTTTCATTACACCCGCAGAGTAGAAATATAAGTAGCAACAGCGCAGTCTTTACATTAAAAGATCTCATCATGTTTTTATTAATGTTTCGATCGCGGAAACACCCTTACGAGCCAGCGTGCTATATAAACTGGTGTCAATAGTATAAGCGCTCAGCTTGTTTTGCCATATTGCAAGTTGCTCCGGGTCGGAAGTGACTGCTGGGTTATTCAATGCGGCGGTAATTCTGTCTTTTTCAACCTGGGTACCTGCTGCCAGTCTGGAGACTTCTTCAGTCAATCGCGTATCCAGATCAACCAAATCACCCGTGACTAAAGAGGGTTGTGATTCTGAAAAAGTTGGTGTCTGTAATGACTGCGGTGATATCTGATTAATAGACATACTCACGTTAGTACTCCCTGTCCGTAGGATAAATCGATAGCGGCAAACGCAGCGGACCTACCTTGCCGCACATCATTTTATTTAAAGTTAGCAATAATGCCCTGGTCAATATCACGGAACGATTTAACAACGTTCGATTGCGCATTTTTGTAAAGAGTATACTCAGATAATGCAGATTGGTATGCCGCCAGATTAGCGGGGTTACTCGGATCATTTTGTAAAACCGCTAATGCATCATCCAGCGATTGTCTAAGGTCTTGTGTACCTTGCTCAAATCCTAAAGACATATTGCTAATATATCCCGAACCAAACGCCAGGTCGGTTACAGTACTTGCATCA
Source organism: Citrobacter sp. C6_1 (assembly GCF_014596835.2). NCBI lineage: Bacteria > Pseudomonadati > Pseudomonadota > Gammaproteobacteria > Enterobacterales > Enterobacteriaceae > Citrobacter > Citrobacter sp. C6_1. Next base: position 1,946,043 of record NZ_CP115031.1, read on the forward strand.
TGTGATTTATTATTAAATGTGACCATTCAAATTGCCTCATATTCCATTTAATTTAATAGGGATAAAGCCAATGGTAATCAGACATGATGGCATAACTGTCATCACCGTTCCGATAGGTCAACGGCCGTAACCCCGGTTCGTCCAGTTCAAAATCAAACTGAACATATTCACCGCCAAAGTTTTGTCTAAAACTGTCTATCGAATTCTGGATAACAGAATACTGTTCTCTCTCGATAACGCCATGAATAATAAAACTTGCTCTCAAAGGTGTAATTTCTGTTGTAAACTGAAATCCTAATTCATTGAGTTTACGTTCAGCTGATGCAATTATTTCTTGATCGGCAAATGAACCAATGATTGTATTTTTTATCCACGGATAATTTTTACCAATCAAAGCGTTAAATGGCTTATTGCACGTATCATTAGTACAACGTTCTGTACTAAATTTTATTACTAAAGTAGAAGAATCAGCGAGTTCAATTTTGTGGAATGGGATCTTCAGTTCGTGGAGCATTGCCGAGAGATCAAGGCGAGCCGATTCAAGAGATACAATATGAATTTTTTCTGTATTAATATTACTTTTATTGAGTTCCTGCCAGCCCCAGCCGACGTCGGTATCGTTCTTCACAATGACATAAATGCTGCCATCGTTAAGTTTAACGATATCAGGTTCAACAGGAGATAATACAGACAATACTGAAGCACTATTATCCACCTTAGCGCAATAGCCGATGAAAGAAGCGGCGGCTACAATAAGGATAACGGTGCTGAGAACAATCAGCCAATAAAGTTGGCGACGAAAATATGATTTATCGGTTGATACTTTAGTAAATGAAGGATCGGTAATGCTTTCATCCTGATGCAGAGCAGAAAACGGCTCTCTGGAATAGTTTACAACGTCCTGATTCCAGGATTCATCCTTTATTTTTAAGGCAATAGTTATCAGGCCAATCTTAACTGGGCTGTTCAGGTTTAAAGCTCGAACTGAAGTCTCTCCGTCATTTTCCGAAGAAAGGAGATCTTCTCCGGCGAGTGATAGTAGCTGGCAATATACAGCCACTGTATCAGTTTCAGCAGAAGTTACGAACGACAACAGAAAGCAGGTACTCTGCTCTGCGGGGGCTGGGACGACAATAGTGTTGACGCTGCTAAAAATAGACTGCTGTTCACTTTGTTCCGCAGTTAATAACTGTTGCTGTGACATGAAGCGGACATGCACGTTTTCGCAGTGAGGTAATGGAATGTCTACTCCATACATCGAGCCAGAAAGCACCTTCATGACATAGTGGGGCAGGCAATCCCCTGCACACTGCGAATTCTCTTCCATAAAAATCCCGTACAAAAACAAGGTTACTACGCTACTAACGCAGTCTAAGGGATAAAGAAAATGAAAAGAATAAACATTTATTTATTCCATAAAAAAAGATGAAAAAAATAAATAAAAATTTATGTAATATTTTTATGAAAGGCATTAGCCTATGACGAAAGCTAGGGCTCCGACTCGTGGTGATAAAAGGATTATTCAGTAGCGAAACGGCAGATGAGTTTGCTCCCAAGGACAAGGAAGGGAACTTAAATATGAAAAATATTATGTATAACGGGAATTTATCATTTGTTGCTGTAATGATTTTATCAACCGTACTGTTCGGCTGCACAGTTAAGAAACCGTTAAAAAGAGACATCGCATTGGTGTCTGATGGACATATTACGCATTCTACGCGTTTATTCAGGCAACAGCTTGTGTACTGTGCAACGCAGTATCTTGCCGAGACCCGACATCCAGATGCCAAAGTTCGATGGAATCTTCAGTCAAAAACCTTAACGATAAATAGCGCTGACAAAAATCTGGAACATTTCTTAAATATCTGTGTAACGGACGCTGTGGCAATGATGGCTGATGTTAACGATAGCGGAAGTATGACAATTTCTGCCAACCAGAGTTTTGAATAAAAACGGATGTAGGCCATGAATGCTAAAAGAATTAAATGGTATCCAGGAAATGAAATTAGTCGCAGACAGTTATCTGAAAATTTTTTGCTATGCGTTTCACTAAGAACTGAAAATCAATTGAATAAATGTCCTAAGAATGTGCGGTGTGAAGACCATATCTGGACGATTGGCGAACAGGGAAGATTTTCACAGTATTTAGTCTATGGCCGCCAGATCAGAGATTATCATCAGCAGTCACGGATTTTAACGGGTACTGTAAATATAGGGTATTTTTCTGAACTGCTTGCATTTCTTGATGCTGCGTATCAGGTTTGTTCTGACGTAAATACGTACAGGAATTCTGATGCTCAAAATAAATATAATGGCAATGTATGCTTAAGATATTCAGAACTGGAACAATTATTTATTATTAGATACATTCGAAGAATTGATGATATTGATTTTATTTCATTATGCGAATTTATACGACAGCAAGAATCTTATATTCTCGCAAACTATCTTATAGAAAATTATATCAATAATGATATTGGCAATGTTACTAACTTGAGTGAACGTTACGGTTTGTCATACTCGAATTTCAGAAAAAAAACACAACTATATTTCGGTGATACAGTAAAAACCCGGATGCAGGCATGGCGATTGACAAAAACAATGTTGGATATTGTAGAGACAAAAGAAAGCCTTACTCATATAGCAATGAACAATGGATTTAGCTCACAGTCTCATTTGAACCAGGTTATCTTATCCTCTTTCGGTATGACACCGTCCTCATTGAGGAAGATAAATGAAAAATTATAATATCTGTCATTCTGAACAGTATGAGCTTTTCCTGCTAACCGACGAATATTTTATTGATAAGTATGCAGTTCTCTCAATGTTAGTGATGAAATTGAATCAATTTTTTGCGTGTAAAATTGGTATTAATAACGGCTGGGTTTGTTTGTTTCCACTTGAATGCTCGAATATGGAATTTCTCACGTCTTTCATGGATGGATATATCAATGTTTTTCAGGGCTGAAGCTGTAATAAAAAATTTAAGTACGCTCATTGTATTGAGTGCACTAAGCTATAGTGGAGTGGTTTCTGCTGTTGAGGATGATTCGACAAGTAACGGCATTCGCCAATTGACTCACAGTAACGATGTTGCTTTAACGGCACCAATTAACAGTTTTACTGCCAATAATAAGAGTGTTGATTTTGTTTTTAAAGCGATATCATCACAAATTAATAAACCATTTATTGTAAGTTCACGTGCGAAAAAATATTCGGTGACAGGCCGTTTCGATCTTAACAAACCAATGGAAATGGTTGAACGCATTACGCATGACTTAGGGCTAATTTGGTACTTTGATGGTTCAATCTATTATATATATGAAGCCTCAGAAGCTAAAACTGCAATCATTCATTTTCCAGCCAGAAGCTATAGAGATCTGGAGGATTTCTTGCACAGCAATGATATGTATGATTCTCGATATCCACTTAAAATGAATATGCCATCCAATACACTTTATATCTCAGGGCCACCAAAATATATTGAAATCGTGGTTGGTATAGCTGGCTTTATGGGTGAGGGATATTCATCATCAAACAGCGAATTAGTTATTGATACAGTAAAACTGCGGCATGTTTTCGTGGATGATCGTACTTATAGCTATCGCGGGCAAACGAAAACGATGCAAGGTATTGCCACCACAATCAACAACTTATTTTCTGATAATGGAATTCAAGGAAAAAGTAATGTTGCAGTGAAAAAGCAAATTAAGCCAGAGTCTACAACTGAAACAGGGATTCTCGAAGAATCTGAATTTGGCGTGCGTGCAGAATTTAACGATAATGGCAGATTTTCTGGTAGTGAGATTAAAGTGTTACCATTTTCGGGTCGTAATAGTTTGCTTATTAAAGGCACGCAAGATCAAGTTAACATGATAAAAGATATTATTGCACGCCTTGATGTTCCTCGTAAGCAAGTCGAGTTTTCACTTTGGATTATTGATATTAATAAGGATGATTTAGAACAAATAGGTGTAAATTGGCAAGGGCAATATAAAGTCGGTTCGAACATCCAGACATTTTTTAATGCTACAAGTATCTTAACAAGCTCGCAGAGTGATATATTTTTGGCAACCGTTAATGCGCTAAGTCAGAGGAATAAGGCGAATATTGTATCACGCCCCATCATCCTGGCTCAGGATAATATTCCGGCTATTTTTGACAATTCGCGAAGTTTTTATGTCAAATTGATGGGGGAAAGAGAAGTTTCACTCCAGACAGTAACCTATGGTACCTCCATTAACGTTATTCCAATGATTTCAGATGATAATAAACTCGTTGAGATGAACATTGACATTACAGATGGAAATACTGTAGCTGATGATCAAGGTGATACTGCAACGGTAGATCAGTTACCGGTTGTGGGGAATACAGCTATCAGCACCATGGCTCGGGTGACAGCCGGCCAGAATCTTCTAATTGGTGGTTATACACGCGATCAGTTGTCTGATGGCGTTACTAAAATCCCATTGCTTGGCGATATTCCATGGATCGGTAATTTATTTAAAACAAAGACAAACAATTCTTCAAAGGCAGTAAGACTCTTTTTGATTCAGCCCAGGATACTTGAAGATGATTTTAACCACAAGGATGCGCTTGATGGTTACATTAATGATGGCTGGGATGCTATTAAAAATTATCAGAATAAGACGCAAAAAATTAATCAAGATGCTTTTATAACACCAACTCATCAGGGGTAGAATATGGCATTAGAATCTTTGCCAATGGCCCGCTTCCGAAGTGCGGTAGGGATTGGCGATTTAAGCAACGTCCTTGTTAAGATGCAGGATGATGCAGAGGTGAAGGTGGAGAAAGGTTCTTTTTCGGTTGCGATGACTATGGCCGATGATATGTCAGCATTATTGAGTTCTTTTCTGCAGAACAACCGTGCGGCGAAAGCAAAACCTTCATCACCAGAAAGCATTGCTGAAGAGTGTGAAGCCTCAATAAAGGAGAAAACACCAAACTGTGTGGTAAAAATCAATGATTTTGCCAAAGGCGGAGTAATGACGGCAAAGCAATTGTTAAATTATCTGCATCAGTTATTCGCCGATCCGACAGAAATTGCTTTACTTCTTCATGCGTTTATTTTGATGAAAAAGAAGAAAAAAGATGATGATGAATTGCCTGATGTTTCTTCGGATATTCTGGAGTCTGCACTTGAAAATCTGATGAAGGGACCTGACAGGAAAAAGATAAAAGCAGGTATTAACAGTGCAAATACAGCTAGAAAATTTAGTTTGCAATTAAAGCAAAACGAACAGTCATTGCGTAAAGCTTATGAAGGTTTTATTACGCAGAACATCGATCCGCTAGAAATATACCAGATGTCGATTGAGAAATTTGGCATTGAAAATCGCTATGCCGTACTGGATTACTATTCTCAGGCACTGCATTGTGATATTAATAGTTATGACCCTTCATGCAGTTTACTTGAATTTGGCACTTTACTTGAAGCAAATTTTAGAATGAATATACTTCGTTCTGCCGATCAGATGTTTATGTCGAAGATGAATGAAGGTGAGTATATTCCATCAACAAATGAAAGAGATTTCAGATTGCTTGATTTCTTCTTTCATATTATTTTGCAACCTGATGAAACCAAGAATTTAACGATTGAACTGATTAACAACTGTATGAGATATTATTCAGGTAGTGATAAAACCAACTTTGTTCAACAAATTTATTCTGCTATTAAGCCACTTCCATTTGCAATCTTTGCAGATGATCTGGCCGATGCTGAAAAAATGAAAATGAGTATTGAGAATACTCTTGCAATGATTATCGACGGGTTTGCTCGTTTTACTCATATCGGAAGGACATATGGTTAATAGCGGACTGGAAGATGAGGTAAGCAATTTGCTGGCCGGAGAAGAAATCTCTGTTTCATTCAAGGGAAATTTATTCCGCTGTTGTCGATATGGTGTATGGTACTTTGTAATGGTGGAAATGCCCATAGGTGTGATCGACCTTTCTGCATGGTTATATAATAACAGTGAAATGCTTAGCCACAATGAACAAGTTCTATCGCATCACGATAAAGTTTATTATTGTGTATTGCAGAAAAAAATAGATATAGCACTTATATACGAGAAATTTATAAAATATATAGAGTGTAATTAATACTTATAGCGTAGTCTGAGAAACATATGTGGCAAAAAATAGCGCAGAGGCCAGAATTATTTTTGGTTGTATTGATGATATTAATATTAGCCATGTTGATTATACCATTACCAACATGGCTTATCGATGTACTATTAGCTTTTAATATTACATTTTCTATCTTAATTTTTATTGGCACATTTTATATACAGAAAGTGTTGGAGTTTTCTGCATTACCTTCACTTTTGCTCATTACAACGCTCTTTCGTCTTGCGTTATCTATCAGTACCAGTCGTATGATACTGGTGCAGGCTGATGCAGGACACATTATTACAACATTTGGTAACTTTGTTATTGCAGGGGATATTATTGTTGGTTTTATCATTTTTTCAATTGTTACACTTTTTCAATTTATTGTTATAACAAAAGGTTCAGAGCGTGTCGCAGAAGTTAGTGCACGTTTTTCTCTGGACGCTATGCCCGGTAAACAGATGAGTATTGATGCAGATCTGCGAGCGGGAAATATTGATGCTGATGATGCCCAACGGCGACGCTCCATGCTGGAAAAGGAGAGCCAACTGTATGGTGCATTAGATGGTACAATGAAATTTATCAAGGGTGATGCAATTGCCAGCATTGTGATTATCTTTGTCAATTTCATTGGCGGCGTTTCTATTGGCATGGGGCGTCATGGCATGTCCTTTAGTGGGGCTACCGATGTCTATACGATTTTAACAATTGGCGATGCCCTGGTCGCTCAGATTCCGGCTTTACTTATTTCTATCGGTACCGGCTTTGTGGTAACAAGGGTTAGTGAGGATGGGAAAAATCTGGGTAATAATATCATTGATCAGATTTTTCAGCGTGATTTCGTTTTGATTGTTACGGCAATTGTCGCCATTTTAATTGGTTGTCTTCCGGGATTTCCATTGATAATTTTTATGCTTATAGCTAGCATTATTCTTGCTGTTTATTTTAACCGTACGATGAAAGCTAAAAAGCAGGCAACGTTTTCGGGGAGTATAAAAACGAGTCCCGGGGGGAGTTCAGGTAGTGAAGGATATACTGTTTTACCCACAGCAAGTATTATACCTGAAACTGTACCGTTGATGGTAATGCTCCCAGAGCAGGATTTTAGCAATCTGGATCTTGAACATTTTGGCATGCGTTTTTCGCAGGATTTTTACCTTAACTATGGTATTGAACTCCCGAAAGTCAGTGTAATAATGAGCCCAAACGTGCAGTTGAACCATGTTGTTGTCTTGATTAATGAAGTTACTGCAGGTGTATTTCCAATAAACTTTGGGTATTTTAAACTTTTGAATCTTGACGGTATTATTGATTTACCCGGCATTGATGTAATCACCACTGAATATGGAAATGAAAAAGAATACTGGGTCGCCGAACAAAGCCAGGAGTTATGTTCATCCTTGGGATTTACGTTGCGTTCGGCAGAAGATGAAATGATGCTCTCTTTTCAGTTGCTGGTGACCGCACAGATCCCTGAGCTGTTTGGCATTCAGGAAACCAAAAATATTATGGATAAATTTGAACGCCAGTATCCTGAGTTATTAAAGGAAACTTACAGACATTGTACTGTCCAGCGAGTATCTGAAGTCTTACAGCGTTTGTTAAGTGAACGCATTTCAGTAAGAAATATGAAAGCAGTGCTGGAAGCGTTGGCACTATGGGGTGGGAAAGAGAGAGATACTATCCAGTTGGTAGAGCATGTGCGCAGTGCGTTAGCTCGCTATATTTCGGATAAGTTTTCGACTGAAAATGTATTGTCAGTTATGGTGTTATCACCTGAGATTGAAAATAAAATTCGCAAAGGAATTAAAACATCAGCTTCAGGATCATTTATCAATATGGAACCGGTAGATAATGAGTTTGTTATTGATAGGTTTGAGCATCATTTATTGAATCTTTCACGAAAGGATGTTGTATTTCTAACTGCAGTTGATATCAGACGCTATACTAAACGTTTGATAATGTCACAATTCTCTGATCTGGATGTCATTTCGTTTGGTGAAATATCAGAAAGTGTTAAAGTTAACGTAATCAAAATGGTGGATTAATTAAATGGATGTTTCAAAAATTGTAGATATCCTCAAACAGGCGCTTGAGATAATGGGATGTGACCCATCGTTGATCTCTGATATAGATCATCATTCCACAATCGAGCTTAGTTTTGGTGAAGAGCCGTCAATTATGTTTAGTACTGTTAACGGTGTTGTGGTTCTTTGGAGTGCTATTGCAAAATATAATAGTCATGCCTTGTTAAATGCCGCTCCACAACTTATCGAATCATTGATTGCAACTTGTGACTGGAGCATGACTGGCCAGCTACAGCTAGTTGAAGATGATGGCAGTTTTGTTTTAAGAGCATTTTTAAGTGAAAATGTAATTGAACAAGGTGAGTTATTGGCGGATGTATTGAGCCAGTTTTATGAGCGTGTAGATGAATTTAGCCAGGCGCTAAAATAATGCAGGAAATCTTGCTGAGTGATATTTTTGATTGTAACGCCAGGATAACGTCGATTCAGGGGACGATCATTACTGCACCGTTGCGCCATACTTTTATTGGGGAACGATGCCGTATTTATCGCTCTCTGAGCGATCCTCAGGTCATTGGACAAGCAGAGACTATCGGTTTTAGCCAGGGCAATGCTGTGCTGTGCCTGCTGGGCGGATCGGATGGTATTTCATGCTCCAATATTATTGTTCCGGATGGTACTGCTTTTTCACTTTCAGTATCGATGGACACGCTGGGTACAGTTATTAATGCACAAGGCGAGATTTGTGAACGTTTTGCGTTGCCAGCTCCTGGCAACGCGTTTTTACCGATGCTTCGACCCATTATGCAATCTCCGCCAGATTATAGTGAGCGGCGGTCAATCGATAGCTTATTTGCCACAGGTGTCAGAGCTATCGACGGGTTATTGACTTGCGGCATAGGTCAACGTGTAGGGATCTTTGCTGGGGCGGGGGCCGGGAAAACGTCCTTAATGACAATGATCATTAGCCATTCATCTGCCGATGTTTATGTTATTGGACTGGTTGGTGAACGAGGCAGGGAGGTTACCGAGTTCTTAGCTGAAGGGATCCCGGAGGATAAGCGTGATAAAACCATTGTCGTCTATTCTACTTCCGATCGGCCAGCTGTCGAAAGACGGAATGCAGCGCTTATTGCCACCACTATTGCAGAATATTTTCGCGATGCCGGCAAGAATGTTGTGCTGATGATTGATTCAATGACACGCTATGCCCGTGCGCTTCGTGACGTTGCGCTTTCAGCTGGAGAAATGCCTGCAAGACGCGGTTACCCATCATCTGTTTTTGATAATTTGCCGCGGATCCTGGAAAGAAGTGGTAAAACTCAATTCGGCAGCATTACAGCGTTCTATACGGTACTGCTTGAAGAAGAAGAGGAAGTAGACCCCATCGGTGATGAAGTGCGCTCGATTCTTGATGGGCATATTTATCTTTCCAGAAAACTGGCTGGTACAGGGCATTATCCGGCAATTGACGTATTACGTAGCGTCAGTCGTGTAACGCGTGCAGTATCATCTGATGAGCAACGTGAAGCTGCATCTTTATTTCGCAATTATTTGTCAAAACTGGACGAATTGAAGCTGATGATTGAATTAGGTGAATACCAACCGGGTGAAAATCCAGCCACAGATAAAATTGTTGGGAAAACTGACATTATAAAGAATTTTCTCCAGCAAAAGATGGAAGATAAAACATCATTTACACAAATGTTGGAGTCACTGTATGCCATATAAAAGTATGGAAAATCTGTATTCAACTTACTGCGATAGCGTTGTTCTGAAAGTAACACGTATTGAACGCGAAATTGAACGATTAAAAGATTTGCTGATTGTTAATGCTGAACGTCATAAAGAGACTGATGGCAGTATCATCACCTTATGGCATGGAGTTACCGAAAGTGAAGTAACGAAAGACAATATATATGCTATTAAAAGAAAAGAATCATTACTGCTCTCAGTTTTATATCGTCTGGATGCGGAAAAAAATGAGTTAATTGCAAGTCAGCATGAACAAGAAGATGAAAAATCGCGTCTGTTGCAATTACGCGCCAGCTATGAACGGAAAAAACGTAAGTGGTCTTTATGCCAACAAAAAGTTAAACGTCAACGTAATGTCAAAAGAATTGCTCAGGAAGAATATTCTATAGAGGAATGTATTGCATGGAAATATAAAAACATCATCAGTGAAAGCACATTTATCAGAAAAAATGGACTCTTGTGACGGTGTACAATCTATTGATGGTATTATCCAGAAATTATTGAGTGATACTGATATCAAGTGGAAAAAGAATACTAAGATTGAGGATTTTGACGGTAACAAAGATGAAAAAAAAGGAGATAAGGGCACCGGGCAAACTGACCAGATTGCGGCATCGGTAATATTAGCTGGGGAGCCGCTATTATCGTCTCTGTCGGCCAAATTCGTGCAGCAGCTACAAACGAATAGTACGGGCAATAATTCAGTATCTAATGTGCCAACACGTATTTCCACAGTGAATATAGATTTAGGGCGATTAAAGGAAGAAATCCTGACCCACAGTCGATCGGCAACAATTTTTACCGCAGCGGATCCGCAACATCAAGAGAATACTCAGAAAACTGATAAGAAAAAAAATGAATCTTCAGAGGTAACCGTTCTTTCCGCTATGGCAGTACCTGACAAGACTATCGATGAATCTGGATGGGCAACGGAAGAGCTATCACCTGGAGTACGCGGAAAAGAGACAGTTAATCAGCAGCCGTTAAAGTCTGCCAAAAATGTAGCGCCTGCGGTAAACACGAAATCGAATGTGACCGAAGTCAGCTGGACCTTTCCAACTCAACAGACGGCCCAGGTACGCATAGAACACGCACAGAATAGATCTGATACGCAAATACAAATTCTGCCATCGGACATTGCAACTGAACAACAACTGGTAAATTTCCAACAGCAACATCCTTTGCACGGTTTGCGTGTAGATGGTGCCGTGTCAACGGTGAATGACTATTTGCAGAATCAGCAGAACTCACAGCAGCAGAATGAGGCAAACAAGGATGATTTAAATGACGAGGAGGAGGAGACGTGAACACCATTCTTTCAAGTTTACGGCACCTGGATGCCACAGAAAATCTGATCATGCAGTACTGCGCACGCAATGATATCTCTTTGCTGACAAATCAGAAACGAATGCAGGGCGCGTTCATCCGCTGTAGCGGTGTTCACGCCGGAACGGAGGTATGTTTTTTTGTCTCTGCAGAAACGCTTTTGCAGAAATATGGTATGGAGGATGCTCGATTTTCTGTTCAGCAGATGGGCAATAAATTTATTTCTTCGCTGTACAGTGAGTTGTTATCTAATCTCTCCCTGGGGACTGAGTGGTTTTCAGCACCTATTGCTGAAGTTGTTATTGAGGATCCAGAATGTCAGATTCCTCTTCATGAGAAATTCTACAGTGCAGGTGACGATGCCGGTTTCGTTTGGTTTCCAAAAACATCCCTAACCTCATTAGACGTGCTGGTTACGGAAACAGTAAACGATTGCCAGCATTTGCTTTGCCCCATCAAAGTCTCTCTCGGATTCACATCGTTACCCGTGAGTGATATCGAAAATTTGGCCATTGGTGACGCTTTGTGGATTACAAATGTTCAGATTTACCTTTATGTCGGAAACATAAAATATTGTGCGGTTCAATATGAACAGCACAATTTTACTGTAAGTGAGGATATTATGGATAGTCAAACAAATAATGCTCTTGTTGATAAGTTATGGACAACAGATGGACTCAAATTAAACATTGAGTTTGTACTCAGTGAAACAACCATGACATTAGCAGAAATTAGTAAAATACAAACAGGCGATGTATTAGATGCGCAGATTGGTCTGGGAGACAACAAAGTCGATGTTGAACTCCGGGTTCAGGGACGTACGTTAGCAACGGGAGAACTTGTTTTACTGAATGACCGCCTGGCGGTGGAAATAGAGGACGTTTACAACACACTGTGAGATGAAATTATGACGGATTATAATAGCATTGGTCTGATAGGGATTCTGAGTCTTGCGACACTTTTGCCATTTTTCATTGCGGGTGGAACGTGTTTTATTAAATTCTCTATTGTTTTTTCATTGATACGCAATGCCATAGGCTTACAGCAGGCGCCATCCAATATGACCTTGAATGGCATATCACTACTATTAACTGCTTTTGTCATGTCGCCTGTTGCCTTGCAGGGCTATGACTATTATCGCCAGGAAGGTGTCTCTTTCGATAATGTTGAGTCAGTGCAAAACTTCATCGATAACGGCCTTTCTGGGTATAAAAATTATTTATACCGATTTTCTGATAAAGAACTCCTTACATTTTTTAGCAATATTTATCAGCAGCAATATCCCGTAACGGATGATCATCAGATTGTTGGGGTTAAACCAACAGTTGAGAATAGTTCGTTATTTACGCTGTTAGCGGCTTATTCACTGAGTGAAATAAAAAGCGCCTTTGTTTTAGGTTTTTATGTTTATCTTCCTTTTATTGTAGTGGATCTGTTAGTTTCCAACGTATTATTGGCTCTCGGCATGATGATGATGAGTCCTGTAACAATATCATTACCAATAAAATTGGTACTTTTTGTTGCCATTGATGGATGGTCTAAGATTGCGACCGGCATGGTCATGCAGTACGCAGCGTTATGGAAAACGGCGGGATAACAATGGACAGTATCTTTTATATAGGCAATAAAGCACTATATATGGTCTTAATATTATCTTCAGTTCCGGTTATTGTCGCAACGGTGGTGGGGATAGTTGTGGCTCTTCTTCAGGCAATTACTCATATCCAGGAACAGACCTTGCCATTTGGTATCAAATTGCTGGCAGTATGTGCCGCGCTTTTTATGACTGCACCGTGGTTTGTTTCCAGCCTGAAAAGTTTCGCTGCCGAAGTGTTGGCCCTGGCATTCCAGATACCCTAATGAGTCGCCTATGAATGTTTATGTGCTCTACCATGAATATATCCTGTTGATTGTTATCGGGATGGCCAGACTTCTGCCAATGACATTTTTCTTACCCTGGTTTAACAGCCAGGTGCTAGGGGGCATGTTAGCCAAAAATGTAATTACGTGTTTTATGCTTCTCGGTTTTTTGCCCCTGCTGAGTGTACAGTTTTCACTGGCGCCAGCGGCGCCACCAATGGTGATTATCGTTCGGGAAGCGATTATTGGTTTACTATGCGGTATTTGCCTGTCAGTGCCATTCTGGATTGCTTTGGTGATAGGTGAGGTCATTGACAACCAACGCGGAGCAACTATTAGTAGTACTATGAATCCAGGGATAGGGGTTGAAACATCTGTTTTCGCCAGTTTTATGAACTATTTCTATGGCGCGACTTTTATGCTAAGTGGCGGAATGGTTACGCTTTGTGAGGCGATAAAAAAAAGTTATCAAATATTTCCGGTGGCACAATCCTTTCACTTTGACAAAGCATTAGCATTGCAAGTGGTTCATCTTGTTAATGAGTTAATGCTGAAGGCTTTAATTTTGGTAGGGCCTATCGTCGTCGCTTTATTTGTCACAGAATGTGCACTTGGTTTACTTTCACGTTTTGCATCACAATTGAATGCTTTTTCTGTCGCATTAACGTTAAAGAGCGTTATCGCCATTTTCGTACTGTTGATTTATTTAACACCATTACTTATCTCCCAGTTGACAGGATTGCGGTTGAGTGATTTTTTACCGAAGAGTTAAGCATAATGAGTGAAGAAAAAACAGAACAACCAACACATAAGAAGAAAGAAGATTCTGCTAAAAAGGGGCAGATGTTTCTTAGCCGAGATTTTGTAGGACTACTTACGTTAATTGCTGTCTCCTCATTTGTGTGGATGACCATTGATGCCAGGGAGTTAATATTTTATTTCGATTTATTCGTCAGTAGTGGTTTCATGCTATCAACGGGAGAATATGCGCGACTGGTATTTACAACAGCGTTTAAAATTATCTCTGGTATCGCCCTGATTTCTGTTTTCACTTCGGCACTGGTGACATTGCTACAAACACGTTTCAAAATGGCGTCGGAGGCGATTCGATTGGATCTGAATGCCATTAATCCAATAAAAGGATTTAAAGAAATATTTAGCATCAGGGGGCTGAAAGACAGTATAAAAGCTATTTTGTATCTTGGGATGGCACTCACTGGCTTTAGTGTTTTTATTATAAAATATCATACTCGATTATTTACTATACCGACGGGTGGGATCCAGCACTTTATTAATGTGTGGCGTGGACTGATGCCATTGCTTTTTTGTTATACCTTGTTACCGTTTTTAATCATTATGGCATTTGATGCTTTGGTTGATTTTTATTTATACATTAAAGACTTGATGATGACCAAACAGGAAATTAAGCAAGAGTATAAGAATAATGAGGGTGATCAACACATTAAAAGCGCACGTAAGCAATTGCATCGTGAATTGCTTTCTGAACAGACTAAAGCAAATATATTGACTTCAAAAATGGTGTTGGCTAACCCGACACATATCGCATTGGGAATTTATTTTAATCCTACGGTAATTGGCTTACCTTTTATTTCAGTCATCGAGAAAAACTCTCGCGCTGTTGCGGTTATTGCTTTCGCGGAAAAAAATAATATCCCTGTTATTCGCAACATCTCGCTGGCACGGCGAATTTTTAAGACGGCGAAAATTTATACTTTTATTGATAGCAGCAGTATTGATGAAATTATGCGCTTACTGACCTGGCTCGAGCAGATGGAACAAGCATGGAAAGATGATATTCCTCAGAATGACGAGTCAGAAGAGATGGTGGTTGATGTTAACTGTGATAAAGAAAATGCAGAAACAAACAAGGAAGGGGATGGAGATGCGTCATAGTATATTTCTTTTACTGTGTTGTTTCATGCCTGCTGCGATGGCAGCGCAGTGGTGTTATGAAGATGCTCAGGGAATCATGTATGTCGAACAGCAACGAACGTCAAACAAGGGTCGGCGTTGCGCTATCGCTAAAAATGATGCCGTGCAACGCTGGCAGGCCACGAAAGCCAATTCCGCCATTCGCATATCGCGTTCCTCACCGCGGCGTCAGTTTACGACACAAATGGCAAACGGTCGTTACGATAAGGTTATCGGCCACTATGCCAGGCAGTATGGTGTCGATCCGTATCTCGTTAAGGCGGTTATGGCCGTTGAGTCCGGATTTAATCCGGACATTATCTCGGCAAAAGGCGCTGTGGGTTTAATGCAGTTGATGCCTGATACAGCGAACCGCCTGTCTTCAGCATTAGGGTATTCTCTTGAAAAGCATAGATTATCTGATCCTGAGATGAATATTCATCTTGGCACTTATTTGCTCTCAGAATTGGCTAAACGCTATACAAGTAATCTCGAACTGGTTCTGGCCGCATATAACGCGGGAGAGGGGAACGTTGCAAAGTATAGCAATAAAATACCCCCATTTAATGAGACACATAAATATATTAAGAACGTGATGAATGAGTATAAAACCATTCATTGATGAAATGATTTAATGTGTTTTTAATTCTAAAATTAGAATAAATAATTTGAGTTGCTTTGCCGTGCATGAAACTATCGCAAATAGTTTATTTTTAGCTAATTAAGGATTGATTAGCGTTTGCATAAGAAGGAACCGAGTATGTCTCATAAATTCCTACATTCTCGACTCTCCGTTGCGGTTGCCTGTGATGAACCGATTGTTATTACAGGATTGCGCAGCTTGCTTGTCGGGTATGCAGATATTGCATTTGTAGCTCATTCACGAAATGATTTGATTCGCACGTTATCAGGCAAATGCGATGATAAAAATTTAGTTTTGATTGTTGATGTATCTTTTGACTGTGAAAACAATAATGATGCCAGTCACTATATATCGAGAATTCAAAAGGTAGCTCCGGATCTTAAACTGATTGCGCTGGTAAGTGAAAACTACACGTTTACTCCTACGCTCCGACGTCTCCGGGCGTCAGGGGTACACGCGTTAATAAGCAAGAAAGATGATTTGGAACGTTGTCTGCCAAAAGCGTTATCTGATTTGGCGGCAAGGCGCTTTTATTCTTCTCCGCGGATTCAACTGGCGGATATAGCTACTGATTATGCTCAACAGCAGTCCCTGTTAACCTCGCGTGAACTCGAAATTATTCGCCTGTATGCACGGGGCATGCGGGTAAAAGAGATTGCAAACCTTCTCAAGCGCTCAGTCTGTACGGTTGCGGTACATAAGCACAACGCGATGCAGAAACTTGCAATTACCAGCAACATACAATTGCTTCATTATGTGCAATCTCAGGATACGCTTGCCGGGATGCCAGGTAACTAAAACTTTGCACACCTTTCAGGGAAAGATACGATGTCTACAAGTGTCACAACAGCAGGGCAAAATTCATTTTCAATTCTACGTACCACCACGAATGCGGTTTCTTCATCACCTGAGGTGCTACAAGCTTCGACAACTGCTGGCACGGCAGAAACGGGTACACGCCGTCAGCAGGTGATGGATATATTGACAGAAAAACTGGCAGTCTATTCTGATCAGTATCATCAGCTTCTCAATAAAGGGATCCTTATCGATACGACGCCTGCACAGGGCGTATTGAAATCGTCTCTCTCTCGGTTCATGAACACCGGTGTTTCAAGCGAAAAAAGCGTGGGAAAACCTTTAGGGGACTCGGCTGTTGGTGGCTCACTCTGGGACATCACTTTTGACAAAAACATGGATAAGGATGGTGATGGCAAGATTGATGATGATATCGATTTCAGCACCTATATCTGGTCAAATGATAACGATCATGACAATGGGGTGAATTACCCTGAGAGTGACTGGGAAATCTATGCGGATGTTAGTACTGAGCTTGCTGGGCTGCAAACAGATTATATGGATGTATATACGGATCTTGCTAATCAAAGCGTTGAATTTCTCGATGATGTTAATAGCTTTAAAGCTCGAATGGTGACATATATCTCCAGCGATGAAGATAAAATGAAAATCGATGTCGGTGGTGTGCAAGATGAACTTGATGCTATAATTGATGGGTGGGGGATATATGATGCTGACGGCAATATCAACCTAAATCCCATTAACCCCGAAACGACAGCGGGTCCCTATCCTGATCGTGGTCCTGTTGCTATCCGTGGGTTAGATGCCCAGGGGGTTTATTATTGGGCAGAGCAACTGGCATTATCCGATCAACTGGCTATCGCAACACATACAGAGGCTGGGGCTGATGGGAAAATGAATACGGGTAATCCTGGGGATGATATTGACAATATAACGGTGGTTGATGCGGTCACCAATCTTGTCGAACCGCCAGAAGAGGACTGTCGGCTTTATTTGGTAATGGAGGCTGATGGCACTTATACCCTGTATGTCTACCCTGATCTCCAGCCCGTACGGGATGCCAAAGACGCAACGTTTAGCCTGTTGGCTTACCGCTCAGATGCCGGATCATCGACTGGGGCTGAAGCTCCCACTGCATCCGAGCTTGGTTTACCTCTTGTTGATCCTGACTATTTCGGAGATCAGTATTGGGGTCAAAGAGCCTATAACTACTATTTTGTTATTCCTACAACAAAACAGTTAAAAGTTGTGCCTGCCGATAAAGGTCGTCGTTGTCCACCGGGTTATATGTTAGTGACATCAGAGGCTACTAAAGAGTATCATGAGTTTGATTGCTTTTTGATACCAACAAATAAGTTAAGTTATCGTAATGGCAGTTATTATGTCACGGAAGATATTGTTCTTGAAAAAGAGACTTATGATACGTTTGGGGATGCACCTGACGATGGTGGTGAAGCAACCAATATCTATGTTAGCGATGCTGCAGATTGGGATTTTGATGCGCACGGCTCTGCGGTAACTCCACCGTATGCATATCGAGCCGATGCCGGAAGTGTTCCTCCAATAGAGACCAATGCACCAGCCGATTTACCACTCACTCATATCGATTCAAGATATAGTGGAAATAAAGGGACCGAGAAATCATATTCTGTTGTCTCAACGGATGCGGAGATGGTTATTGTACCCCCATCCGTAATACGTCAAAAAAATTTTTATATCCCTGATGGCTATACACTCATAACATCAAAGGCTACTGATGATTATCATGAGTATGATTGTTTTTTAATTCCAACGGAAATGTTGGATCCAGCTGAAGCTAATAGTGACGCTGGTGATGTTGATAATAAAACTCCTGTACATGTTACAGAAGGTGTTGTTGTTCTTGATAAGTCATATGACATGAATGGGGAGGGAGGGGAGCAAGCGAATATTTATGTTTCTCCCACATCGACCTGGGATTTTGAAGGACACAACGCGGATGAAGTTGTCTCTATCAGTAGCGGTATATTTAACGAGTGGGAAAACTCGATGAACACGATGTCCAGTACAGTAGAAAGCCAGTCACAAGTTATGTCCGAAAAATTAAGCCAGGCGAATACCATCTTTAATAACCTGACCAAGGTATTGTCATCGACGATAGAAGCCTTACAGGAAACCCAAAAAGAATTTCTCAAATAGGTATTTGTCATGGGCGATATGACCATCAGCACAACGCCAGTTTCCGCAGAAGATGCTGCTTCAGCAGAAGAACTCGGCCCAACAGCGAATTTAACGGATGAACAGCGTAAATTGATGCAGCTAGCCACTTCAGGATTTAGTTTAGATTTTTTTTCAGATTGTATTATGGGCGATACTGACGATCCGTCCAATCCTATGTACCAACCGGAGTGGTGACATCGGAACCGTTACGCGAATAATAAATGACGCCAGGCCCGGGGAAGTGCTGCCGGGCCTGGCGTTTATGCGCGCGGCTGTGTGATACGCAGGCCGCTCACTATGGCGGCAACCGTTGCCAGTACACCCGCAGTTATCAGAGATATATGTGTTCCGTTGTCGCCAAACTGATTGAGCATTAATGCCACCAGCGCCGCGCCGGTACTTTGCCCTAACAAGCGCGCCGTTCCCAGCATACCGCTCGCCCCACCGCTGCGCTCACGCGGCGCGGAGGTGATGATAGTGTGGTTGTTCGGTGACTGGAACAAGCCAAAACCCGCGCCGCACAGCATCATCGGCCAGATGATATTGAAATCCGACGGCGCGGATGGCAGCAACACCAGTGAAAATAATCCACACGCCATCACCATCATTCCCAAAGCGCCTAAAAGCCCGGCGTGGACGCGTTCAATGAGATAACCTGCCAGCGGCGCCATCACCATGGTTGCCAGCGGCCATGGGGTCAATAGCAGGCCCGTTTCTACTTCGCTACGACCGAGTACGGTTTGTAGAAAGAAGGGCAGGGAAACCATCGCCAGCATTTGTGCGCTAAATGAACAGATTGACGTACAAATCGAGAGTGAAAACAACGGAATACGCAGCAGGTCAACCGGTAATAACGGTACTGGTAGCGCGAGCTGACGGCGGATAAAGAAGAAACCTACCACGATGAGCCCGACGAGCTCAGCACCAATTAACTTAAGCGATTGCCCTTGTGCAAAACCGCTAAGTGCGGTGATTAGCAAGCCAAACGTTAGCGCATTCATCACCGCGCCAGGCAGATCAAAACGCGGCTTATTGCTACGCGGTGTATTAGGTGGCAGGAAGCGCATGGCCAGCAGCAACGCGATAATACCCAGTGGGACGTTAATCAGAAACAACCATTTCCATGAGGCAACTGAGAGGATCGCTGCCGCAATAGTCGGGCCTGCTGCTGAGGAAACCGCCACGATAAAGGAGTTGATCCCCATGCCCCGTCCAAGCTGACGCTGCGGATAAATCAGGCGAATGAGTGCTGTATTCACGCTCATCAATGCCGCTCCGCCGAAACCCTGAGCCACACGCGCCAGTGTTAGCATGTGCAGCGAATCGGAGAGGGCACAGAAAAGTGATGCGAGCAGAAATACCACCAGTCCGCACTTGTATATGCGTCGGTAGCCAAACATATCACCTAAAAATGAGAGTGACAGGAGTGATACGACAATCGAGATTTGGTAGGCGTTAACGATCCAGATTGAGCTGGCCGCGGAGGCCTGAAGATCGGTGGCAATCGTCGGCAGGGCAACGTTAGCAATTGCGCCGTCCAGTACTGCCATTGAGATGCCAATAACAATGGTCAAAATTGCACCGTATCGCTGGGGCAATGGCAGGCCATCGGCCTGGAACTTATCCATAGGAAGTCAATATTGTCGGAAATTATGATGAGAATAATAATTTTAGCATTGATATTCAGGCGTTAGGTCGCAGATTTGTAACTAAGTGAGCAAAGACAGATTGCGACGGCTGGTACGTGAAATTATAATAAAAACCGGTTCTGATTTTTATAAAACACTCGCAATGAGGTGGTAAATGGCTATCGCAGATCTGGATAAACAACCCGATTCTGTATCTTCCGTGCTGAAGGTTTTTGGCATCCTGCAGGCGCTGGGTGAAGAGCGCGAAATTGGTATTACCGAATTGTCACAACGCGTCATGATGTCAAAAAGTACCGTTTATCGCTTTTTGCAGACCATGAAAACGCTGGGTTATGTGGCACAAGAAGGCGAGTCTGAGAAATACTCTCTGACACTGAAATTATTCGAGCTGGGCGCGCGCGCGTTGCAAAACGTTGATCTTATCCGTAGCGCTGACATTCAGATGCGCGAACTTTCGCGCCTGACCAAAGAGACAGTACATCTCGGTGCGCTGGATGAAGACAGCATTGTCTACATCCATAAAATCGACTCGATGTACAATCTGCGCATGTATTCTCGCGTAGGTCGTCGTAATCCGCTGTACAGCACCGCCATTGGTAAAGTGCTGCTGGCATGGCGCGACCGCGATGAAGTGAAGCAAATTCTGGATGGTATTGAGTACAAGCGCAGTACAGATCGGACAATCACTAACACCGATGAGTTGCTGGTATTACTGGATAAAGTCCGTGAGCAGGGCTATGGCGAAGACAACGAAGAGCAGGAAGAAGGACTGCGCTGTATCGGGGTACCGGTATTTGATCGTTTCGGCGTGGTCATTGCGGGTCTGAGCATCTCATTCCCGACGCTGCGTTTTTCTGAAGAACGTTTGCACGAATATGTCGAAATGCTGCACACCGCAGCGCGTAAGATTTCAGAACAAATGGGTTATAACGATTACCCTTTCTGATTTTGACGCGTTGCGATACACAAAAAACCCGATACGGCGTATCGGGTTTTTTACGATCTGTCGTCGTCGCCGGAGCAAATAACGTACTGATTTTTTGCTGCTGTATTAACCGTTATCGATAACGACGGTGCTTTTCCTCAACAGGGGACAATCTGACAGGCCAATGATGCCGCTGTTGGTATGGACGTATTGCGCGGTGCTGGTTCCGCGTGCGGTCAGATATTGACATTGCAGGCCCAGGCCAGCCGCAGTCTCCTTACTTCCTATCAAAACGCCGTAGCCACTCAGTAATAAACCGATCCAAATCAGAGCGAGCAACACAATAGCGCGGATAATCAGACGCATTACAACCTCTTATCTTTTCTCGTTATTATTAGATTAGCCTGTACATGGGATGAAACAAGTGAATCATTCCTAAAAACATTTAATGCCGTTACAGTTAACTTAGGGTTTAGGTAACTCATGATAATTTATCAACATAAGCTGTAGATTCGGAGAGTGGAGTTGGAGTGAAAAAATTTCGATGGGTGGTCCTGATCGTTGTCGTGCTGGTATGCATACTGATGTGGGCGCAGGTGTTCAACATCATGTGCGATCAGGACGTACAATTTTTCAGCGGAATTTGCGCCATCAATAAATTTATTCCCTGGTAAGCGCATTTCAGTAACAGTTGATTACCTTCTTGTGCGGCAGTGGTAAACTATGCTGTCTACATTGAGGTGGTGAAATGAACGAAGTTTTGAATTCTGGCGCGTTGAGTTTTGCGTCTTTAGTGGTATCGGTGGTGGTTCTGGTAATCGGGCTTGTATTGTGGTTTTTCATCAATCGGGCAAGTTCGCGTACTAACGAGCAGATTGAACTGCTTGAGGCGTTGTTGGATCAACAAAAACGACAGAGCGCATTGCTCCGCCGTCTTTGTGAAGCTAACGAGCCGGAAAAAGCAGAAGAGCCAGCCGCGGTGCAAACTCAGGATGAAGATGATGACATCATTCGTCTGGTAGCCGAACGGTAGTAAACAGAAAGACAGGGTGAGAGTTTGTAGCTGCTATTCTCAGATGCTTCATCCTCATCCTGTCGTCAACGATATCAGATTATTTTCTTCTGCAACAATCCGGCAATTACTGCGTCGGCACACGCCGAACCTGTGTTCTTCCTGATGCCCTGACCAATTAATATCTTATCTCTGGTTTGACACAAATATAATTATCCATAGATTAATAATATGATTGTGTCATTTTTGTGATGCCGATCGTTTTATTATCAGCGAAACGTTTCTCTCCCTTTTTTTTGTGCATTGTCATCATTCTTTCATTATTTTAGTGCAAAACCAGAATGCCGATCTCATTTTTAAGCTTGTGATTTTTTATGCATTACTAAGCATAAAAAATGATATCTGGCAGAGGCTGTGACAGATAATCTGGAACAGTTGAACCTGATGAGCTATGGTAGAAAAGTCCCTGCTACGGCGCAGGCCAGCCGGGGCAAGGGGAGAGAGGCGAGAATATATCTCTACTCGGCCTGGCGCATAACTGTGCAGTTGTTGTTTGATGAACTGCGGGATTTGTGCGACCGATCGAGACACGTTTAAAAATGGCTTGCCATTATTAACGTTGTATGTGATAACACGGTTTGGGTTAAACGAGGTACAGTTCTGTTTATGTGTGGCATTTTCAGTAAAGAAGTCCTGAGTAAACACGTTGACGTTGAATACCGCTTCTCTGCCGAACCTTATATTAGTGCCTCAAGCAGTAATGTCTCAGTTTTATCTATGTTATGCCTGCGGGCGAAGAAAATACTCTAAGGAATTTTGCAAATGGCAAAGATTAAAGGTCAAGTTAAGTGGTTCAACGAGTCTAAAGGTTTTGGTTTCATTACTCCGGCTGATGGCAGCAAAGACGTGTTCGTACACTTCTCCGCTATCCAGGGTAACGGCTTCAAAACTCTGGCTGAAGGCCAGAACGTTGAGTTCGAAATTCAGGACGGCCAGAAAGGTCCGGCTGCTGTTAACGTAACAGCTATCTGATCGATACCACTGATTTGAAGCGCTCAAGCGCAACCAATTCAGATATAAAGCCTCGCTTATGCGGGGCTTTTTAATTCAAATTACGTCAAAATATTTCTGAATGCCTCTCCATTAGCGCTTTGTTGCAAAGGCGTGATGTTCGTAGCATTGTTTTCCCCGCTTTCTCCCGGCAATTCCCGTTAAATCAGTCACCTGAAAAACTATCTTGCAGGAGCCCCGGTGAAAAAGAAAAACGTCGGCGATGCACGCAATTTTACTCCCGTACGTTTTGCCCTGCTTTGTGTGGCAATTCTGTTGAGTCTGGGATTGTTGCTTGGTCGGGTTGCGTGGTTACAAATCGTCACCCCTACGAGTCTGGTCAAGCAGGAGGATATGCGTTCGTTACGTGAAGTCACAATCGCCTCACCGCGTGGGATGATTACCGACAGAGAAGGTCGTCCTCTCGCAGTAAGCGTGCCGGTGAATGCAGTTTGGGCCGATCCGAAGACGATTGTCAGCAAAGGTGGCGTTGGCTATAACGAACGCTGGCAGGCATTGGCGAAGACCCTGCATATTTCACTCAGCACGCTGGCTGAACGCGTTAACAGCAATCCAGCTAGCCGCTTTATCTATCTGGCGCGCCAGATCTCTCCTCAGCAGGCGCAGTGGGTCGATGATCTTAATCTCCCGGGGATCAATCTGCGCGAAGAATCCCGCCGTTTCTATCCCGCAGGTCATGTGGCGGCGAATCTTATCGGCTTTACGAACATTGATGGACAAGGTATTGAAGGCCTGGAGAAAAGTTTCAACAGTCAGTTGATGGGTAAACCCGGTTCTCGCCTTGTGCGCAAAGACAAGTTCGGGCATGTGATTGAAAATATCACGGAAGTGATGCCAGTCCCCGCGCACGAATTGCAACTCAGTATTGATGAGCGTTTGCAGACGGTGACTGAAGATGCGCTGGACAATGCCGTGACATGGAATAAAGCGGATTCTGGTGCGGCGGTGCTGGTAAGTATTGCCACCGGTGAAATCCTGTCGATGGCGAGTTTTCCCGATTTTAACCCTAATAACCGCGAAGGCGCGGTACTGGATGATTTCCGCAACCGTGCAATTAGTGACACCTTTGAACCTGGCTCAACCGTCAAACCATTAGTGATCATGACCGCTCTGCAGCAAGGAATAGTGCAGCCGGACAGCGTGATTGACACTCATCCTTTTAACGTTGATGGACATCGCATCCGCGACGTCGGATTTTACCCGGAGCTATCGCTTACCGGTATTTTGCAGAAATCGAGCGATACCGGTGTGTCGCACCTTTCGCTGGCAATGCCGGTACAGAAACTGCTGGATACCTATAAAAGCTTTGGCTTTGGCGATCCAACCGGCTTAGGTCTCACTGGAGAAAGTCGCGGCTTAATGCCTCAGCGACGTTACTGGAGCGATTTGGATCGTGCGACCTTTGCATTCGGTTACGGGTTAATGGTGACACCGCTCCAGTTGGCACATGTCTATGCCACTATCGGCAGTTTTGGCATCTACCGACCGCTTTCCATTACACGTATCGACCCACCGGTTATAGGAACCCGCGTAATGCCAGAGGCGCTAGTGCATCAGGTTGAACATATGATGGAGAGCGTTGCGTTACCCGGCGGCGGTGGGACCAAGGCTGCGGTGAGGGATTATCGTGTTGCGGTGAAAACCGGGACGGCAAAAAAAATAGGCGATGACGGTAAGTACGTCGATAAATACGTGGCTTATACGGCAGGGGTTGCCCCTGCCAGTGAGCCGAAATTCGCGTTGGTCGTGGTGATAAATAATCCACAAAACGGCGCTTACTATGGGGGAGCCGTTTCCGCGCCGGTCTTCAGCCAGATCATGGGTGATGTCCTGCGTCTGGAAAATGTGAAACCCGACGGGATGCCAGCCGATTCTGACCATCTACTGGTGATGCACGGCAGTAGCCTGGCCTCGCCGTCGCTGTAAGTTATTTTCGCGGGGCGCGAATCGCGTTACACTTGCGCCCTTAAATCACCAGCCGGAGTTGTCATGTCGTTTTCCTGTCCCCTTTGTCATCTGCCTCTTACTCAAGCGAATAACAGTTTTGTGTGCCCCGGACGGCATCAGTTTGACGTGGCGAAAGAGGGATATGTCAACCTGATGCCGGTTCAGCATAAGCGGTCGCGCGATCCGGGTGACAGTGCGGAAATGATGCAGGCTCGCCGGGCATTTCTGGATGCCGGGCACTATCAACCGCTGCGCGATGCGATTGTGAATGCGCTCAGCGAGACGCTGGGAACAAGTGATGCGTCGATTCTGGATATCGGCTGTGGGGAAGGGTACTACACCCACGCTTTCGCGGATGCGATAGCG
The DNA here is from genome assembly GCF_014596835.2 of Citrobacter sp. C6_1. Classification (NCBI taxonomy): domain Bacteria; kingdom Pseudomonadati; phylum Pseudomonadota; class Gammaproteobacteria; order Enterobacterales; family Enterobacteriaceae; genus Citrobacter; species Citrobacter sp. C6_1. The sequence goes on from NZ_CP115031.1 coordinate 1,971,703, forward strand.
GGTTGTACAACCTTTGGTCTTGATGTCTCCAAAGTGGCAATTAAAGCCGCGGCTCGACGCTATCCGCAGGTGACCTTTTGCGTTGCTTCCAGCCATCGTCTGCCGTTTGCCGATGCGTCAATGGACGCCATTATCAGGATCTACGCACCTTGCAAAGCAGAAGAGTTGGCCCGCGTGGTGAAACCGGGTGGATGGGTAATCACCGCCACGCCGGGTCCGCGTCATTTAATGGAACTTAAAGGGCTGATTTATGATGAGGTGCGTTTACATGCGCCACACACAGAGCAACTGGACGGTTTTGTTCTGCAACAGAGTATTGCGCTGGGGTATCAGATGCAGCTTAAGGGCAGCGAGGCCGTTGCGTTATTGCAAATGACGCCGTTTGCCTGGCGGGCAAAGCCGGAAGTGTGGGAAACGTTAGCGAGGAAAACGAAGTTTGACTGCCAGACTGACTTTAGTATTCATATCTGGCAGCGCCTGAATTAACCTTGGAAGTGTGCCCAGAGGATCTGGGCGCCGATACCAATCAGGACTATCCCACCCAGAATTTCAGCTCGCTTGCCCAACATCGGGCCAATAAAGCGACCGATCATCATGCCAAGCGTGGACATAATCAACGTGGCGCAGCCAATGGCCAGCGCAGTGGCAATAATGTTGACCTGCAGGAAGGCCAGACCCACCCCGACGGCCATCGCGTCGAGACTGGTCGCAATGGCTGTGGTGACCAGCAGCCAGAAACCGTGGCGGCGCTGCGGCTCTTCATCTTCATCGTCGTTGTCACGAAAGCCTTCGATTATCATTCGGCCGCCTAAAAAGATCAGTAAAATGAAGGCGATCCAGTGGTTCCACTCCAGCACGAATTTGCTGGCAAGCATGCCCATTCCCCAGCCAATCAGTGGCGTAAGGGTCTCGACTGCGCCAAAGATAAGGCCGGTTCGCAGCGCTTCAGAGAATTTAGGTTTATGTAAGGTGGCGCCTTTGCCAATTGATGCCGCGAAAGCATCCATCGACATGCCGAAAGCGAGAAGAACAGTTGCGGTGATATTCATAACAGCGTCCTGACCGGGGTAATCCATAAAACACATCACTGCCCCCAGTAACCATGCACACTGAGCGGACCCACTGTCTATACAGAGCCATTCAAATATGCATTGCAGTTGATGTGTCTATGGTCTCGCCTGACGAAACGTGATGTTCAGTCCGTACGTGCCACGTTTTTCAACGAGTATGTTGACACGTACATTTCCGGAGTCTGGAAATCGGCTACTCCCCAACGACGGGCGCAACCTTAACATATTTTTGGAATATAAAACAAGAAACGCAGAAATATTATTTGACTTCTAAATGAAAACAATTTTCATTTAGATCTATTTATAGATAAAACGTTAAATTAAATAACATATGGGCGGGGTAATATAGCCTTAGCTATGTTTGTTTTTCACTGAGATATAAAAAACATAGTTCAGGCTATATTTGTAACTTATTGGTTTGAAATGAGAAGTTTATATATCTTCTCCAGGTCGTCTATATTTCGTACGCGAATAAGCAATCGTCTCTGCTCTAATTGCATCACCAGCACACCATCTTCTGATAAATTCATCTCTTTAATCCGGTCATATTCAATCCAGACATTAGCGAAGAAAAAACCTTTTTGTTTGAAAATAATTTTGGGCGTACGGATCCAGAACAGATACAACCCCATTAACACCAGTGCACATAATAACCATGTGGTGAATTGTGCTCCGTGGCTGGTGATGTTGTTGTAGATCAGAATAACAATCAAACCGATGAAGATAACGCTGTCGACTCGACTGCGTGGAAGCAGGGCAACAGTAAGCAGAGTGGGGCCATTACGGCGGGGCATGATGGACTGATCGTAAATGGCATACGCCAGCAGCGAAAAGATAAATAGAACCAGCACCAGGTCCGTGATAGTCATGAATCCTCAACCCTCTAAATAGAAAAACCGGGGGCAAGCCCCCGGTGATGTACAACAGTCTTACAGGCCGAGCAGGCCGACAGCGTAGCCCGCGATACCGATGACGAAGAAGCCAACGATGATCCACAGTGGGTTCACTTTCTTACGCAGAAGCCACATACAGGCGAAGGTCAGCAGCAGAGGAACCAGGCCAGGCATCAGCTGATCAAGGATTGTCTGCACAGTGGTCACGCGCGTTTGGCCATCCTGACCCGTGATGGTGGAAACCACCAGCGGGATGTTGACGTGCGTCCACTTGTTAACCAATGCCCCCATGACAAACAGGCCGAGGATTGACGCCCCCTCAGTCAGTTTCTGCAGGAAGCCGCCGCCCATATCTTTAACGATATCGACACCTTTACGGTAGCCGTATGCCACGCCGTAATAACGGGTTGCCAGACGAACCAGGTTAAACAGGATGAAGAACAGCAAAGGCCCAAGCAGGCTGCCGCTCATCGCGATACCTGCACCAAGCGCGGCGAATACCGGACGTACGGTACCCCAGAAAATCGGGTCGCCCACGCCTGCCAGCGGGCCCATCAGACCAACTTTGATACCGTTGATAGCACCATCGTCAATCTCTGCGCCGTTCGCACGCTGTTCTTCCATCGCCAGCGTAACGCCCAGTACGGGAGCCGCGACATAAGGATGAGTGTTAAAGAATTCCAGGTGACGCTTAATAGCTTGCTTACGTGCGTCGTTGTTTTCCGGGTACAAGCGGCGGATTGCCGGCACCATGGAGAAACAGAAACCCAGCGCCTGCATACGTTCGAAGTTCCATGAACCCTGAAACAGGTTAGAACGAATGAACACGCCACGAATGTCACTCGGAGTGAGTTTTTTCTCGGTGGTAGTTTTAGTCATATCAACCATTTCGCTCACCTGCTAGTCCAGTTCGTTATCAAGATCGTTGTTACCCGCCGCCTGCACTGGCGCACCGGCTACGCGGTTATATTTCGGGCTCAGCTGAATGTAGAGGATGGCCATTACGGCACCAATCACACCCAGAGCAACCAGGTTGAAGTTAGTAAATGCTGCAGTGACGAAGCCAAGGTAGAAGAATGGCATCAGGTAGCCTGCGCGCATCATGTTGATGACCATCGCATAACCCACTACGACGATCATGCCACCCGCAATATTCAGGCCGCCGGTAACGACTTCCGGAATCGCGTTCAGCATGCTCTGAACTTCACTGGTACCGACAGAAATCGCCACGATTACCGCCGGGATAGCGATACGCATAGCCTGCAGGAACAGGGAGGAAACGTGCAGCCAGGAGAGCGCCGTCAGGTTGCCGTTTTCGGCCGCCTTATCCGCCGCGTGCTGGAATGCTACGGTGATGGTACGAACGATAATGGTCAGAACCTGGCCTGCTGCTGCCAGCGGTATAGCCAGCGCAATACCTGCACCGATACTTTGGTGACCCGCGATAACCAGAACGGTAGAGATAATGGAAGCCAGTGCAGCATCAGGCGCAACCGCAGCACCGATGTTCATCCAGCCCAGAGCGATCATTTCCAGGGTACCACCGATGATAATACCGGTTTTCATATCCCCGAGAACGGCACCAATCAGCGTACAGGCCACCAATGGACGGTGGAACTGAAATTCATCGAGTACCGACTCCATACCCGCGATACATGCGACGATGAACACCAGCACAATCTGAAGAGTGGTAATCTCCATTGTACTTCTCCTATTGCTATACAGACTTAAGTGTGAAAACTAAGTAAATGCCAGGTGGTTATTTCGCCTTGGCAATCAAATCCATCATTTTCAGTTTCTGATCGGTAGAAACCTTACGGGCTTCGAGCTCAATACCGCGTTCGTTGAGTTTCTTGAAGGCTTCGATGTCTTTTTCATCCACCGAAATCGCGTTGTTTACCTGCGTTTTCCCCTGGCGGAATGCCATGCCGCCAATGTTAACAGAGGTAATTTTTACGCCACCTTCAACGATGCGTTCTACATCGGTCGGGTTGGTGAACAGCAGCATTACACGCTCACCGGCGTATTTCGGGTTGTTATAGACGCGGATCATTTTCGCGACATCAACCACGTGTGCGGTAACGCCTGGCGGTGCGACCTGAGTCAGCAACGTCTTACGCACGGTATCAGCAGCGACTTCATCGCTGACGACAATAATGCGCGTTACGTTGGTTTCTTTGGTCCAGCGGGTCGCCACCTGACCGTGGATTAAACGGTCATCGATACGCGCGAGGCCGATCTGCATATAGTCGTTCGGGCCCATCGGTTTCGCGGGTGCCGCTGCCTTAGGTGCTGCGACGGGGGCAGGTGCGGCTTTTTCAACGGGTTTTGCTTTCAGCGCTTTTACGCCTTCGCTACCCGTTTCAACCGCCAGTGCGACTAATTCATCGAAGCTGGGGTTGTCGTCACGCGCCATGAAGGTTTCTACCAGCATGGGAATGTTTACGCCTGCGATAACTTCGTAATGCTCTTTATCGACGACAATGCGGCTCGCAGCGTTAAACGGGCTGCCTCCCCATGTGTCAACGAGAAACAGCACGCCTTTACTGGTATCCAGTTTTGCCAACTGAGCGTTATACTTTTCAATCAGCGTTTCGGCATTTTCGCCTGGAACGAAATCGATCCAGCCGACGTTTTCCTGCTCGCCTAACAACATCTCTGCTGTTTTAAGTAACTGCTCTGCAGCCCAACCATGTGTGCCTATTACAATAGCAATGGTCACTTGCTACCTCCTTTATTATCGTTAACACATCAACGTGAAGATGCATTTTGAATCGCTCGTCCGCAATCGAATCGATTCAGATAAGGGTTACAAAGAAAAACCTATGATTTTCGTGAATTATTTTAGATATCGAAAAAAATATTTTATGTGATGAAGATCCGTAATTTAACTTCCGATCATAAGAAATTTCGAAGGGTGAAATATCTCCGAAACAACTTATTGCAAAGGAAGGTAAATCTTTGCTAAAAACCAGTTGTCTCTGTTATGTTTAGCATCTGTTTAATTACTCAGGAGTATAGGGCAGTAGCCCACCATATGGATCGTCACCGACGTCATTTCACCTATAGGCCGTATCAAGCCTGTCAGTTTGGCACTTTTTGCCACAAACTTTATCTGCATATTGCTTTAACGCCTGAGATGTTCAGGGCGCAGTTTGATCATTCCTTAAGCAGGAGCTTGTCATGGAACTCTTAATGGACCCGCAGATTTGGGTGGGTTTGCTCACGCTTGTTGTTCTCGAAATTGTTCTGGGTATCGATAACCTGGTCTTCATTGCAATTCTTGCCGATAAGCTGCCACCGAAACAGCGAGATAAAGCGCGTCTCATTGGTTTGTCACTGGCGCTGATTATGCGTCTGGGACTGCTGTCTGTTATTTCGTGGATGGTGACGCTGACAAAACCGCTGTTTACGGTCATGGACTACGCGTTTTCCGGGCGAGATCTGATTATGCTGCTGGGGGGTATCTTCCTCTTGTTCAAGGCTACGACAGAGCTGCATGAGCGGCTGGAAAACCGTGAACATGAGACCGGGCAGTCAAAAGGCTATGCGAGTTTCTGGGTCGTGGTGACGCAGATTGTTATCCTGGATGCGGTGTTCTCACTGGATGCAGTCATTACTGCAGTCGGTATGGTCAACCATCTGCCGGTGATGATGGCGGCGGTGGTTATTGCGATGGCGGTGATGCTACTGGCGTCGAAGCCGCTGACGCGATTTGTGAACCAACATCCGACGGTGGTGGTGCTCTGTCTGAGCTTCCTGCTGATGATCGGTTTGAGCCTGGTTGCCGAAGGGTTTGGCTTCCATATTCCGAAAGGTTATCTGTACGCCGCGATTGGCTTCTCAATTATTATCGAACTGTTTAACCAGATTGCCCGTCGGAACTTTATTCGCCACCAGTCGACTCTGCCGCTGCGTGCGCGTACTGCGGATGCAATTCTGCGTCTGATGGGGGGTAAACGTCAGGCCAGCGTGCAGATGGAATCCGACAATCCGGTGCCAGTCCCGGTCCCGGAAGGCGCGTTTGTGGAAGAAGAACGCTATATGATCAACGGTGTTCTCTCACTGGCATCCCGTTCATTACGCGGCATCATGACACCTCGTGGTGAAATTAGTTGGGTCGACGCCGATCTGAGCGTAGCGGAAATTCGCGAACAGTTGCTTTCTTCTCCACACAGCCTGTTCCCGGTGTGTCGCGGTGAACTGGACGAAATTATCGGTATCGTGCGTGCTAAAGAGCTGCTGGTGGCGCTGGAAGACGGTGTGGATGTGGCGGCCATTGCCTCTGCCTCGCCGGCCATTGTCGTCCCGGAAACGCTGGATCCGATTAATCTGTTAGGCGTGCTGCGTCGTGCCCGCGGTAGCTTTGTCATCGTCACTAACGAATTTGGTGTGGTGCAGGGGCTGGTAACACCTCTGGACGTATTAGAAGCGATCGCCGGTGAATTCCCGGATGCCGACGAAACGCCTGAAATTATTGCTGATGCAGGCGGTTGGTTAGTGAAAGGGGGAACCGATCTGCACGCGCTGCAACAGGCGCTGGACGTGGATACGCTGGTGGATGAGGACGAAGACATCGCCACCGTAGCAGGGCTGGTGATTGCGGCTAACGGTCACATCCCACGTGTAGGTGATGTTATTGAGGTCGCACCGCTGAGCATTACGATTGTCGAAGCCAATGACTATCGTGTGGATTTAGTTCGTATTGTTAAAGAACAACCCGCTCACGACGAAAACGAGTAAACGGGGTTAGCGAAACGGCATAATGGGCATGATATGGTGCCCGTTATGCCTGGCGGGTGGTGGTGTACAGCCCGCCAGCCATTTGGGAAAATCACGAAGCGGCATCGGCTTCGCATACAAAAAACCCTGCAAGATATGTACGCCATGACGGCGTAAATGCTGCGCCTGTGCCTGCGTTTCTACGCCTTCAGCCACCAGTTCGATATTCAGCCTTTTTCCCAGCGCGATAATGATGTCTGTGACGGTTGAATTCACGGCGTCGGTTCCGATCGCCGAAGTAAATGATTTATCAATTTTCAGCACATCCGGGCGCAATTTTTCCAGCCAGGAGAGCGAACTGTTTCCGGTACCAAAATCGTCAATCGCCAGCTTAACGCCGAGGCGATTCAACTCGCGCACGATCCGATAATCCACATCCAGTAAGGCATCGCGTTCGGTCAGTTCAATAACCAGTTGCTGGATGGGATACTGGCTGAACCAGTACTGATTGAGATCTTTTAACAGCGTACCGTGGCGGAAATGGCTGGCTGCAACATTGATACCGATATGAAACTGGCTACTCATCGGAAAAACGTGTCGTTGCTGAATGGTTTCTGCGATGACATGACGGGTAAGAGGGATAATCAGGTTGTGCTCTTCGGCGATAGGAATAAACACTTCAGGCGAAATCCAGCCCTGACGCGGGTTGTTCCAGCGCAACAGAATTTCTACACCCATACATTGCTGGGTCTGCGCGTTCAGCAGTGGCTGACAAAACAACTCGAACTCGTGTGCCGCGAGAGCCAGATTAATCTCCCAGGAAAAACTCATTCTGCTGGCGGTTGCCAGCCAGGCAAGGTATCCCACCAACAGGCTCAGGATCACCGCCAGCGGCAGTTGTGTCGGCAGATGTTTTATCGCCAATTCACTGGCGCCTGGGCCGGTAACGCTGATCGTGAAGGGGAAATGTTGCGATGAAAGCTGATAACGTTTTTCATCGTTCAGTGCAGGCAAGGTCTCGACAACACCTTGTCCGTAGAGCAGGTGGCGGTTACCGACGGTTAAACTGGCGTTGGTGATTTGCGGCGGCTGGGGTTCCAGCAGCATGGTCGACAATAAATCAATGTTGACGATTTCCAGCACCCCATTTTCGCCATCCGCGGAGGCCGGATACCACTGCGTCAGAATGGGACTACCTTTAATCAGTGAATGGTCGGTGGACAACAGCAGTTGCGCCTCCCGGCTCGGTAATTCAGGCTGAATTTGGCTGATAGGCACATTGCGATAGCCAAAGATACTGGAGCAATAAAGAATCCCCCCCTGAATCAGACTGATAGAGCGCACTGTTTGTAGCCTGGCAGCATGCTTGCTCAAAGGTAAACGCGCCACAGAGCAGGGAAGACCAATCAATGGGAGCAGTATATCGCGCCCGACCTGCAGTGGGAGCAGCACATCATCCAGTGCCTCAACGGCATGATTAGCAAAGGTGACGGTGTAACGATGATTTATATTACGCTCCGAAATAAATCGAACCGTTAATGTGAGAATGAGCGTCAGTAGTGCACATATTGTGCAGACGATTAAGCGATTACGGCGATAGTTTTGAATGATCCGTTGTGCTGTTTGCATGCGGGCCGCCTGATAAGCCGTTGGCCCCAGAAGCCAACAGCAACAGAGCAAGTGTAGTGGGGAAAATTACAGTAGACGAGCGAGAAGGGGTAAATTCGCCCATCCGTCGCAGATGGGCGAAAATTAAGTATTAGTCACACTGGACTTTGATTGCCAGGCCACCGCGTGATGTTTCGCGGTATTTGGCGTTCATATCTTTGCCTGTTTCGTACATGGTTTCGATGACTTTATCCAGCGAGACTCGCGGCGCGCTGGTACGGCGCATCGCCATACGTGCGGCGTTAATCGCCTTCACGGAAGCAATGGCGTTACGTTCGATGCACGGAACCTGTACCTGTCCGGCAACCGGGTCGCAGGTTAAGCCGAGGTTATGCTCCATACCGATCTCGGCAGCCACACAAACTTGTTCCGGGCTGGCGCCCAGGAGCTCAGCCAGACCTGCAGCAGCCATGGAACATGCCACACCGACTTCACCCTGACAGCCTACTTCGGCGCCAGAGATAGAGGCGTTCATCTTGTACAACGCGCCAATTGCCCCCGCCGCCAGGAAATAACGGGTGTAGATATCCGGGCTGACAGATTCAATAAAGTGATCGTAGTAAGCCAGAACGGCAGGCACGATCCCGCAGGCACCGTTAGTGGGTGCTGTTACTACGCGACCACCTGCGGCGTTTTCTTCGTTAACCGCCAGCGCGAACATATTCACCCAGTCGATCACGTTCATCGGATCGTTGGAGAGCTTGTCGCTGGAAACCAGCATACGACGCAGGGCGGAAGCACGACGAGGAACGCGCAGCGGCCCCGGCAGCACACCTTCGGTGTTCATGCCGCGATCGATACAAGCCTGCATGGTCTGCCAGACGTGGCCAAAGTACTCTTCAATCTCTTTTTTACTGTGCAGCGCGAGTTCGTTCTGCATCGCCATGCCAGAGAGAGACAGGCCGGTGCTGTTGCAGTATTCCAGCATTTCGGTCGCGGACTTGAACGGATAAGGCACGCTGACCTCGCCCGCAGCATCCTGACCAAAATGTTCTTCATCAACGATGAATCCACCGCCAATGGAATAGTACGTCTTACTGTAAATGACGGTTTCGCCGTTGTACGCATGAATCTGCATCCCGTTTTCATGCAGCGGCAGGTTGCCGTTGTGAAAACGCATCCCGTCATTCTGCGGGAAATCCACTTCGTGCTGCCCCTGAGCAAGCAGCAGGCGCCCACGCGTTTCTACGTCGCGGATAAATCCGGGGATGCTGTCAATATCCACGGTAGCAGGCTCATTGCCCGCCAGACCCATAATAATGGCGATATCGGTGTGGTGACCTTTACCCGTGAGCGACAGTGAACCATACACGTCGACGGCGACACGAGTAACGTTGTCCAGTAATCCTTTTTCGACCAGGTCATCGACGAACTGTTTACCCGCCTTCATAGGCCCTACGGTATGGGAAGATGAGGGACCAATCCCCACCTTAAACATGTCGAATAGACTAATCACGATAATACTCCTACAGGGCGACTGGGGTTTCCAGTAACGATGTTATAACTGCGCATAGTGTAAGAGGGAACGCGGCGATCGGCTTAACTATTCACATGAATTAAACTAATAGATAACCGCGGTTTTACTAATGTTGTGACCTGAGTTTCAAGTTGTCTATGGAGTGCGTAAAGATAAGTATAGTCAGGGCTTGACGCCAATTTGCAGAGCCAGCTCACGAATTATTCCGGCGGTCATTCCCCAGACGAAATATTGCTCATACCAGGAAAGCCATACACGATGTGAATCGCCGCGACGGTAGATATCTAACGGATGATAGCGACCTAAATGCAGGGCCTGCGCCAGCGGCATTTCGAACACCGCAGACACTTCATCCTCACTGGCGCGATACGGTAAATTTGGCGGGATAATACCTACCACTGGCGTGACCTGGAATCCGGTAACGCTGTCGACCGGCGGCAGCACGCCAATCACCTCAACGCAAGAAGGTGGGATCGCCACTTCTTCCTGTGCTTCACGAAGGGCGGCGGCAATCAATGATGCATCGCTGCTGTCCACCGCGCCGCCGGGAAAGGCGACCTGCCCGGCGTGCTTGCGCAGATGAACGGATCGCTGGGTTAACAGCAATCCCGGCTGCGCACGGCGTACGACAGGGATCAGTACGGCGGCCTGGCGCTGGTTTAACGCGGCATGATTGACCTGCGGGCGCAGGAGTTGGAAGCGCGATAAAAAGTCATCAAGCGTCAGGCTACTGTATTCCACGTGTCAGTTCTCCAGTTGGTGCAAAATACGATTCACTTTATCAAACGTTTCCTGATACTCCGCGTCTTCCTGACTGTCTGCCACAATACCACCGCCTGCGGAGCAATAAATTTGTCCGTTTGTGGCTGTCAGCGTGCGAATGGTGATGCTGGTATCCATATTGCCGCAAAAGCTCAGATAACCAATGCTACCGCACCAGGCGTTGCGTCTTTGCGGCTCCAGTTGGTCGATAATTTCCATCGCCCGCACTTTTGGCGCGCCGGTGATGGAGCCGCCAGGGAAGGCGGCGCGCAGCAGGTCGGTGGCATGCAATGACTCTGACAAGCGGGCGGTAATGGTGCTGACCAAATGATGAACAGCAGGGAACGGTTCGACCACAAACAGCTCCGGAACCTGTACCGAACCCGGTGTGGCAACGCGACCAATATCATTACGCATCAAATCGACGATCATCAGATTTTCCGCGCGATCTTTCGCTGAATTTGCCAGCCGTTGGGCCTGCTCACGATCGGCGGTGGTATCTTCAAGCCTGGGCAGCGTACCTTTAATCGGACGCGTCTGGATGTGCTGATTCTCCAGCAGAATAAAACGTTCTGGCGAAAGGCTGAGGATTGCACCTTCCTCAAGACGAATAAACGCGCTAAACGGGGCGCGGTTGGCGTGATTGAGTGTGACAAATGCCTGCCACTCATCGCCCTGGTAATGCGCCTGAAAACGTTGGGCAAGGTTGACCTGGTAACAGTCGCCACTGTGCAGATACCCCTGCACCTGGCGGAATTTTTCGCCATACTGGGCACGGCTCATATTGGACTGCCACGCCGAGGTCAATGAAAATGGCTCGCGTACCGGCGGTAGTTGATTTTCGAGCCACGTCAGACGGGCATGCACATCGCTATGGCTAAGCAGTGACACGCTCTGTAGCTGGTGATCGACAATCAGCGCCCAGTCGTAAATGCCTACCGCCATATCCGGTAGCGCAATATCGGGTTCGGCACGAGAGGGCAGAGATTCAAAGCGTCGGCCAAGATCGTAGCCGAACAGACCTAACGCCCCGCCCTGAAACGGCAGGTCGGGATGATAATCAGGATGAATCTGGCGGGCGTTGAGCACTGAGTGTAATACCGTCATCGGATCATCAAGCGTGCGTACACAGGTGAGTCCGTCCTGCACAACGGTCTCTTCAGCCTGCGTAACCAGCGTGGCGATGGGATCCGCCACCAGGATATCAAAGCGGCTATGCGGATGGTCGGCATGACCTGAATGCAACAGCATCGCCCAGGGCAGATGGCTTAAGGTCGAAAAATAGCGTTCAGCGGCGTCCTGACGCCAGGGTAATGTGATTATTGCGGGAGATAACGTCTTCATCAGTCCTGACTCGTTGCTACTCTACTGGCTAACTGCCCGGTAGCATGAAATAATAAGCGCAGACAATTTAGCAGGAGTTAACAATGTTTGCAGGTTTACCTTCACTCAGTCATGAGCAGCAGCAAAAAGCGGTAGAGCGCATTCAGGAACTGATGTCGCAAGGGATGAGCAGCGGACAAGCTATTGCTCTGGTCGCTGAAGAGTTACGCGCCAGTCATACCGGCGAGCGGATCGTGGCGCGTTTTGAAGATGAAGACGAATAACGCCGCTTAAACTGCAGCGATAATCTTAATCTCAACTTTGTATTTCGGGTTCATCAACCCTGCCTGAACGGTACAACGTACTGGCGCGTGACCCGCAACAACCCACGCGTCCCAGGCTTTGTTCATGGCGGCAAAATCACTTTTGTCTGCCAGGAACAGGGTGGCATCAAGGATACGTAACTTGTCGCTGCCTTGTTTTTCCAGCACCGCATCAATTTGCGCCAGCGTATTTGCCGTTTGCTCAAAAGCGTCTGCATCCAGATTTTCCGGCACGCCGGTGTAATACAGCGTGTTGTTGTGGATAACCACGTCGGACCAACGCGCTTCGGCATCAATGCGCACAATCGTCATAAATCATTCCTCATTTACGTTTTTTCATAATGGCTTTGGGTTGCGCCAAGACTGCCATAATGTTGTGCCCACGTCACCTCTTCAACTGGCGAAAGACCCGCTGGCCTGACATAATCCCTGTTCAAATGAACAGGGGGCAGTGTGACGGACGATTTTGCAGCAGACGGTCAGTTGGCTAAAGCGATACCAGGTTTTAAACCGCGTGAACCACAGCGGCAGATGGCCTTCGCCGTCAGTCATGCTATCGAAAAATCACAGCCGCTGGTTGTCGAAGCCGGAACCGGAACGGGTAAAACCTACGCCTATCTTGCCCCTGCGCTGCGCGCTGGTAAGAAGGTCATTGTCTCCACGGGTTCGAAGGCATTACAGGATCAGCTCTACAGCCGCGATCTCCCGACCGTCGCTAAGGCACTGAAGTTCACCGGTAAACTGGCGCTGTTGAAAGGGCGTTCAAACTATCTGTGCCTTGAACGTCTCGAACAGCAAGCGCTGGCGGGTGGTGACTTGCCGGTACAAACGTTAAGCGACGTCATTCTGCTGCGCTCATGGTCAAATCAAACCCTTGATGGCGACATCAGCACCTGCGTCAGCGTGGCGGAAGACTCTCAGGCCTGGCCGCTGGTGACCAGCACAAACGATAATTGCCTTGGCAGCGACTGTCCGCTGTATAAAGAGTGCTTTGTCGTCAAAGCGCGTAAAAAAGCGATGGATGCCGATGTAGTGGTGGTCAACCATCATCTGTTTCTCGCCGATATGGTGGTGAAAGAGAGTGGATTTGGTGAATTAATCCCCGAGGCAGATGTGATGATCTTCGATGAAGCGCACCAGTTACCGGATATCGCCAGTCAATACTTTGGTCAATCGCTCTCCAGCCGCCAACTGCTGGATCTGGCAAAAGACATCACCATTGCTTATCGCACCGAGCTGAAAGACACCCAGCAACTGCAAAAATGCGCCGACCGCCTGGCGCAAAGCGCGCAGGACTTTCGCTTACAGCTAGGCGAGCCGGGCTATCGCGGAAACCTGCGTGAACTGCTGGCCGACCAGCGCGTGCAGCGCGCGTTTTTGCTGCTCGATGACACACTTGAGTTGTGTTATGACGTGGCGAAGCTGTCTCTTGGGCGTTCGGCGTTGCTGGATGCCGCGTTTGAACGCGCCACACTTTACCGTGCGCGCCTGAAGCATCTGAAAGAGATCAACCAGCCAGGCTTCAGCTACTGGTATGAATGTACCTCCCGTCATTTCACCCTTGCGCTGACGCCGCTCACGGTGGCGGATAAATTCAAAGAAGTGATGGCGCAAAAGCCGGGCTGCTGGATTTTTACCTCCGCGACGCTGTCGGTAAACGATGACCTCCACCATTTCACCGCGCGGCTGGGGATTGACGATGCCGAGTCGATGCTGCTGCCGAGTCCTTTTGATTACACGCGTCAGGCACTGCTGTGCGTACCACGCAATCTGCCGCAAACCAACCAGCCGGGTGCTGCGCGTCAGTTGGCATCGATGCTACGTCCCATTATCGAAGCGAACAACGGTCGCTGCTTTATGCTGTGTACCTCGCACGCGATGATGCGCGATCTGGCGGAACAATTCCGCGCCACCATGACGCTTCCCGTTCTGCTGCAGGGCGAAACCAGTAAAGGGCAACTGCTGCAGCAGTTTGTCAGCGCAGGTAATGCCTTGCTGGTTGCCACCAGTAGTTTCTGGGAAGGGGTAGACGTGCGTGGCGATACGCTGTCGCTGGTGATTATCGATAAGTTGCCGTTTACCTCCCCGGACGATCCGCTGTTAAAAGCGCGGATGGAAGACTGCCGACTGCGCGGCGGCGATCCTTTCGAAGAGGTACAGCTCCCGGATGCGGTCATCACCCTGAAACAGGGGGTAGGGCGACTGATCCGTGATGCTGACGACCGCGGTGTGCTGGTGATTTGTGATAACCGTCTGGTGATGCGCCCTTATGGCGCGACCTTCCTGGCAAGCCTTCCGCCTGCGCCACGCACGCGTGATATTGCGCGTGCTGTTCGCTTTCTTGCTATACCATCGGCTGAGTAATTTGTTACGGAGTGTGGTAAGATGCGCGCCAAATTTATTGATCTGATCACAAACACCCATGCGAATTCTGGCTATCGATACCGCCACAGAGGCGTGCTCTGTTGCCCTGTGGAATGACGGTACTATCAAGGCTCATTTCGAGCTTTGCCCACGAGAACACACCCAACGAATTTTACCGATGGTCGAGGAAATCCTGGCCGCCGGCGATCTCACGTTAACCGACATCGACGCCCTGGCGTTTGGTCGCGGTCCCGGCAGTTTCACCGGTGTCCGTATTGGGATTGGCATTGCTCAGGGGCTGGCGTTAGGTGCGAATTTACCGATGATTGGCGTTTCCACTCTCGCGACAATGGCGCAGGGAGCCTGGCGTAAGTCGGGCGCTACCCGCGTACTGGCCGCGATCGACGCGCGAATGGGCGAAGTCTACTGGGCCGAATACCAGCGTGATGAGAACGGTAACTGGCACGGTGAAGAGACCGAAGCGGTGTTAACCCCTGAGCAGGTGCATGAGCGTTTACTGCAGTTGTCTGGCGAGTGGGTAACGGTCGGAACGGGCTGGCCTGCCTGGCCTGAACTGGGTAAAGACAGCGGTCTGACACTCAGCGATGGCGACGTTTTGCTTCCGGCTGCTGAAGATATGCTGCCTGTCGCCATGCAAATGCTGGCTGCCGGTAAGACCGTGGCGGTTGAACATGCTGAACCGGTTTATTTACGTAACACCGTGGCATGGAAGAAACTTCCCGGTAAAGAATGAATCTTAGTAGTACATCCCCGGTTAATTTTTATCGACGTCAGTGCACAGCATTGTGAACAGGCCGGGGCAGAAGCTAAGAAAAGGGAGTCATAATATGGCGGTGCAAAAGCAGTTATTGAAAGGTGTGTTGGCAGGCGCATTAGCGTTAATGCTAAGCGGCTGCGTCACCATCCCGGACGCGATTAAAGGTTCGAGTCCTACGCCGCAGCAGGATCTGGTGCGGGTGATGAATGCGCCGCAGCTGTATGTCGGACAGGAAGCCCGTTTCGGCGGCAAAGTGGTGAATATTCAAAACCAGCAGGGGAAATCCCGACTGGAGATCGCCACCATGCCGCTCGATAGTGGGGCACGACCGATTCTGGGCGAAGCGTCACGCGGGCGAATTTATGCCGATGTTAACGGTTTCCTCGATCCGGTAGATTTTCGTGGTCAACTGGTCACTGTCGTCGGTTCGATTAGCGGTACAGTGGACGGAAAAATCGGCAATACCCCGTATAAATTCATGCTGATGCAGGTAACTGGCTATAAACGCTGGCATATTACTCAGCAAATTGTGATGCCGCCACAGCCAATTGACCCCTGGTTCTACGGTGCGCGTGGCTGGCCTTACGGTGGCTACGGCGGATGGGGATGGTACAATCCCGGTCCCGCGCAGGTTCAGACGATAGTAACAGAGTAACTCTTTGTTTTAATGATAAAAGAAACAGCGGCTCGTCCGCTGTTTCTGCATTAACGTGGATATAAGAAAAATAAATAGTGACGTGCTTCGCAACCTTGTCGTTGTGTAATAAACAAACTGGTACGCTGAGTTAATATTATGTTAACAGTTTGTTTATTGCCTGGGGTTGTGATGACGACGAATACGCATTTTAGAGGTGATGTATTGAAAAAGGTTTGGCTTAACCGTTATCCCGCAGGTGTTCCCGCGGAGATCAATCCTGACCGTTATCAATCCCTGGTGGAACTCTTTGAACACTCAGTAAGACGGTATGCCGATCAGCCTGCCTTTATGAACATGGGGGAGGTGATGACCTTCCGCAAACTCGAAGAGCGCAGTCGGGCATTTGCGGCTTATTTGCAACAAGGACTTGGACTGAAAAAGGGTGATCGCGTGGCACTGATGATGCCCAACCTGTTGCAATATCCCGTTGCACTGTTTGGGATTTTACGTGCTGGCATGATTGTGGTGAACGTTAACCCGCTGTACACGCCTCGCGAGCTGGAGCATCAGCTCAACGATAGCGGTGCGTCGGCGATCGTCATCGTCTCTAACTTTGCTCACACGCTGGAGAAAGTGGTCGATAAGACCTCGGTTCAACACGTGATCCTCACGCGTATGGGCGATCAGTTGTCGACCGCGAAAGGGACGCTGGTTAACTTCGTCGTGAAATATATCAAGCGTCTGGTGCCGAAATATCATCTGCCGGATGCCATCTCATTTCGCAGTGCGCTGCAAAACGGCTACCGCATGCAGTATGTGAAGCCGGAAGTTGTGTCTGAAGATTTGGCTTTCCTGCAGTATACCGGTGGTACCACCGGCGTGGCGAAAGGCGCGATGCTCACGCACCGCAACATGCTGGCTAACCTGGAGCAGGTTAATGCCACTTACGGACCGTTGCTGCATCCGGGTAAAGAGCTGGTGGTGACGGCGTTACCGCTGTATCACATTTTCGCGCTCACCATGAACTGCCTGCTGTTTATTGAACTGGGCGGACAAAACCTGCTGATCACTAACCCGCGTGATATTCCGGGGCTGGTGAAAGAGCTGGCAAAATACCCGTTTACCGCGATGACCGGCGTCAATACGTTGTTTAACGCGTTGCTGAATAACAAGGAGTTCCAGCAACTGGACTTCTCGTCACTGCACCTTTCCGCAGGCGGCGGGATGCCGGTTCAACAGGCGGTAGCGGAACGTTGGGTGAAGCTGACGGGTCAGTACCTGCTGGAAGGCTATGGCCTGACGGAGTGCGCTCCGCTGGTGAGTGTCAACCCGCACGATATCGACTACCATAGCGGCAGCATCGGGTTACCGGTTCCTTCCACCGAGGTCAAACTGGTGGATGATGACGACAACGAAGTGCCACCGGGAGAACCGGGCGAACTGTGCGTGAAAGGTCCGCAGGTGATGCTGGGGTACTGGCAGCGACCAGACGCCACTGATGAAATCGTCAAAGACGGCTGGCTACACACCGGCGATATTGCAGTAATGGACGACGAAGGCTTCCTGCGTATTGTCGATCGTAAGAAAGATATGATCCTGGTGTCGGGTTTTAACGTTTATCCGAACGAAATTGAAGACGTAGTCATGCAGCATCCTGGCGTTCAGGAAGTGGCTGCTGTCGGCGTACCGTCGGGCAGCAGCGGTGAGGCGGTAAAAATCTTTGTGGTGAAAAAGGATGCATCGTTAACCGATGAAGCGCTGGTTACTTTTTGCCGTCGTCATCTGACAGGCTACAAAGTTCCGAAACAGGTGGAATTCCGTGATGAATTGCCGAAATCTAACGTCGGTAAAATTTTGCGACGAGAATTACGTGACGAAGCTCGCGGCAAAGTGGACAATAAAGGCTGAGCGTTAAGACAGCCAGCAGAAAGCGCCGGATAATCCGGCGTTTTTTTTGGCGAAAACCTAAGAGAGCACGATTTGAATTATCAAATGATCACTACGGACGACGCGTTAGCCACGCTGTGCGAAGCCGTCCGTGAATTTCCGGCGATAGCCCTGGATACAGAATTTGTTCGCACGCGTACCTACTACCCGCAGTTGGGGCTGATCCAGCTGTTTGATGGCAAACACGTTGCTCTGATTGACCCGCTAGAGATCACCGACTGGTCGCCGCTGCGCGATATTTTGCGTGATACCGCCATTACCAAATTCCTGCATGCCGGCAGTGAAGACCTGGAAGTGTTTCTCAACACGTTTGGTGAACTCCCGCAACCACTTATCGATACACAGATTCTGGCCGCCTTTTGTGGGCGCCCGCTGTCGTGGGGCTTTGCTGCGATGGTGGAAGAGTTCACCGGGGTGGTGCTGGATAAAAGTGAATCACGTACCGACTGGCTGGCCAGACCGCTGACCGAGCGGCAGTGCGAATATGCCGCGGCAGATGTCTGGTATTTATTACCGATCACCACAAAGCTGATGGCAGAAACCGATGCGTCCGGCTGGTTGCCCGCTGCGCTGGACGAATGTCGTTTGATGCAACAGCGTCGTCAGGAAATTCTGGCGCCCGAAGATGCGTGGCGAGAAATTACCAATGCCTGGCAATTGCGTACCCGTCAGCTCGCCTGTTTGCAACTACTGGCCGACTGGCGGTTGCGCAAAGCGCGTGAACGTGATCTGGCGGTAAACTTCGTGGTGCGCGAAGAACATCTGTGGGCGGTTGCCCGCTATATGCCGGGAAGTCTGGGGGAACTGGATAGCCTGGGTCTCTCAGGGAGTGAAATTCGCTTCCATGGTAAGACGCTGATTTCACTGGTCGAGAAAGCGCAGGCAATGCCGGAAGAAGCCTTGCCGCAACCGTTGCTGAATCTGATGGATATGCCGGGTTATCGCAAGGCGTTCAAAGCCATTAAAGCCCTGGTAGCCGAAGTGAGTGCGGAGCAGAATCTTAGCGTGGAACTCCTTGCTTCGCGTCGTCAAATCAACCAGCTGCTCAACTGGCACTGGAAATTAAAGCCGCAGGCATGCCTGCCGGAGCTGATTTCCGGTTGGCGTGGCGAACTGATGGCAGAACGACTCAACGCGCTGCTGCAGGAATACCCACAGTAGAAAACCTAAAAACGGGAGCTGGTGCTCCCGTTTTTAATCGGACTCGCGTTAGCGACACAGTGCCTGGCGAATGGCTTCACCTACCTGTTGAGTGGTGGCATTGCCTTTCATATCCGGCGTTTTAGGGCCGTTGGCAATAACCTGTTCAATCGCTGCCAGAATGCCATCGTGGGCCGCCTGATAATTCGCATCGCCGTTGCCAAGGAAATCCAGCATCATCGCACCAGCCCAGATGGTAGCAATTGGGTTAGCAATATTCTTGCCGTAGATATCCGGGGCCGAACCGTGGACCGGTTCAAACAATGATGGGAAGGTTCGTTCCGGATTTAAGTTAGCCGAGGGTGCAATGCCAATCGTGCCAGTGCAGGCTGGCCCCAAATCGGACAGGATGTCGCCAAACAGGTTAGAGGCGACCACCACGTCAAAACGCTCCGGTTGCATGACAAAACGGGCGCACAGAATATCAATATGCTGTTTATCCCAGCGGATTTCAGGGTACTGGGCGGCCATTGCTTCAACGCGCTCATCCCAGTAAGGCATGCTGATGGCAAGGCCGTTTGATTTGGTGGCCGAGGTCAGTGTTTTACGCGGACGGCTCTGCGCCAGTTCAAACGCATAACGCAAAATGCGATCAACGCCACGACGTGTGAAGACCGACTCCTGAATGACCACTTCATGTTCGGTACCCTCGCTTATGCGCCCGCCCAGTGAAGAATACTCGCCTTCGGTGTTTTCACGCACAACGTAGAAATCAATGTCGCCGGGTTTCTTACCCGCCAATGGGCAAGGAACACCAGGAAACAGGCGTACCGGACGCAGATTGACGTATTGATCGAACTCACGACGAAACTTGAGTAACGAGCCCCATAGTGAGATGTGATCCGGTACAGTGTCTGGCCACCCGACGGCACCAAAGTAAATAGCATCGAAGGATTTCAACTGTTCATGCCAGTCATCCGGCATCATCTTGCCGTGATGCGTATAGTACTCGCAACTGGCCCATTCCATTTGTTCAACGCTAAGCGACAGGTCCCAGCGTTCGGCGGCAGCTTGTAACACATGAATGCCTTCAGGCAGGACTTCTTTACCAATGCCATCTCCGGGAATAGCGGCAATACGACAGGTTTTCTTCATAGCAGCTCTCACTTGTACGCCATCAAAATTGACTTTCCCCTTATCCTATAATTGACTGATTAATAGTTAATCCCCCTAACTGGTGAAACATAAAACACAGATCATGAATAATCTGCCGCTGTTAAATGATTTACGCGTCTTTATGCTGGTTGCCCGCCGTGCGGGGTTTGCCGCAGTTGCTGAGGAACTGGGGGTTTCACCGGCTTTTATCAGCAAGCGTGTTGCATTGCTGGAACAGACACTGAACGTGGTGTTGTTACACCGTACAACACGGCGTGTCACCATCACGGAAGAAGGGGAACGGATCTATGAATGGGCCCAGCGGATCCTGCAGGATGTGGATCAGATGATGGATGAGCTGTCTGATGTCCGACAGATCCCGCAGGGAATGTTACGTATTATCAGCAGCTTTGGTTTTGGTCGCCGTGTAGTGGCTCCGGCATTGTCAGCGCTGGCAAAAGAGTATCCGCAGCTGGAGTTGCGGTTTGACGTTGAGGATCGGTTAGTCGATCTGGTTAATGAAGGTGTCGATCTTGATATCCGCATCGGGGATGATATTGCACCTAATTTGATCGCACGTAAGCTGGCAACCAATTATCGAATATTGTGTGCATCACCTGAGTTTGTGGCGCAGCACGGTACACCGAAACAGCTGAACGATCTGTCCATGTTGCCCTGCCTGGTGATTAAAGAGCGCGATCATCCATTTGGCATCTGGCAAATGCGTAATAAAGAGGGCGTGCACTCGATCAAGGTGACGGGGCGGCTCTCCTCCAATCATGGCGAAGTTGTTCACCAATGGTGTGTGGATGGCCTGGGGATTGCGCTACGTTCATGGTGGGATGTCTGCGATAACATCGCCAGTGGGCATCTGGTTCATATATTGCCTGACTATTATCAACCAGCAAATATTTGGGCTGTTTATGTGTCACGTCTGGCGACGTCGGCAAAAATCCGTATTACCGTGGAGTATTTACGTCGCTATTTTGCTGAGAACTACCCGAAGTTCAGTTTGGAATAAATGTGGCGTAGCCTGGACTACGATCAAAAATAAAAAAGGCAGAATAATCTGCCTTTTTTCAACCATGACTCATTTACAAAAGACGCTATTTAGACTCTTCTGCTTCAGGTAAAGTCACGTTAAGTTCGAGGATAGAAATATCGCCGTCTTTTTGTTCAAGCTGTACGGTGACCATTTCAGGGTCAATTTGTACATACTTGCAGATAACCTCGAGAATATCTTTCCTCAGCTGCGGTAAATAATGTGGCTCGGCGTCACTACGACGACGTTCCGCAACAATAATCTGCAGTCGCTCTTTAGCGATGTTCGCTGTGCTCTTTTTCCGCGAGAGAAAAAAATCCAGTAATGCCATAACTTATCCTCCGAACAGGCGTTTGAGGAAACCTTTCTTCTCTTCTTCAATGAAGCGGAAAGGACGTTCTTCTCCCAACAGACGGTCTACGGTATCAGCATAGGCTTTACCGGCATCAGCATTGATGTCGAGAATAACCGGCTCACCCTGGTTAGACGCGCGCAGGACTGACTGATCTTCAGGAATCACGCCAACCAGCTTGATTCGCAGAATTTCCAGTACGTCTTCCATGCTGAGCATGTCACCTTTATTTACGCGGCCAGGGTTATAGCGCGTAAGCAGCAGATGCTCTTTAATCGGATCTTCGCCATTTTCAGCACGACGAGATTTCGACGCCAGAATACCCAGAATACGGTCAGAGTCACGTACAGAAGACACTTCCGGGTTGGTGGTAATAATGGCTTCGTCGGCAAAATACAGGGCCATCAGCGCACCGGTCTCAATACCTGCCGGGGAGTCGCAGACGATGAAGTCAAAATCCATCGCTTTCAGATCGTCCAGAACTTTCGCGACGCCTTCACGGGTCAGCGCGTCTTTATCACGAGTCTGTGAGGCCGGAAGAATAAAGAGATTTTCGGTACGTTTATCTTTGATCAACGCCTGATTTAACGACGCATCGCCCTGAATAACGTTGACGAAGTCATAAACGACGCGACGTTCACAACCCATAATCAAATCAAGGTTACGCAGGCCGATATCAAAATCAATAACGACAGTTTTCTTTCCCTTCTGGGCCAAACCTGTAGCGATGGCCGCGCTGGAGGTGGTTTTGCCAACGCCCCCTTTACCCGAAGTAACAACAATAATGCGTGCCATAGAAATTCCTTGTTAAAAAGGGATCAATTCAACGGTTGAACTGTCAAAGCGTTCTCTGCCAATTGCAGACGTGCCGCTTTGCCATAAAATTCTGCTGGGATTTTATCACTCAGCCAATAAACACCTGCGATAGACACCAGTTCTGCCGTCAGGTGGGTACAGAAAATTTGCGCTTCCCGATCGCCGCTTGCGCCCGCCAGAGCACGGCCTCTCATCATGCCATAAACGTGAATATTGCCATCAGCGATAAGCTCTGCGCCCGCACTGACGTGACTTGTAACAATCAGATCACATTGTGGAGCATAAATACGCTGACCGGAACGAACCGGTACATTTATTAATCGTGTTTTTGTGATGGGATTAACGTTTTGTGGCGGTGCTGCAGGTGCCGGAGCTTCAACAGGTGCGGAACGAATGGCTTTTTCTTTACCTTCTGTCAGTAAAGGAAAACCCATTTCGTCGATTTCTGCCTTAAGTTTTGCATCTTTGCATCCGCTAACACCAATAATGCGCAGACCGGTGGACGTGATAACTTTTTGCAGCGCCGACCAGTTTACCGGGCTTTCAAGGCCACTCACGTTGATCACTACGGGAGCATGTTTTAAAAATGCAGGTGCCTGCGCGATTTTGTCTTCCAACGCCTGACGAATAACCTCGGGTTCTGCTTCATGTAAGTGAACCACTGATAAGGTGAAGCTACTGCCTTTAAGCTCGATTGGCGTGTTTGACATCCTGGCCTTACTCAATTTGCTATTTATCATCCCCAGTGCGGGGTGATATTCCGAAGACTATAAGGCATGTTATAGTCAGTATTATATTGAGGCAAGCCACCATTCCGTGAATTCAGAGTAAAAGATATGTTTTGTGTGATCTACCGAAGCAGCAAACGTGACCAGACCTATTTATATGTCGAAAAAAAAGACGATTTCTCGCGAGTTCCTGAAGAACTGATGAAAGGGTTTGGTCAGCCAAAGCTGGCTATGATTTTACCGCTTGATGGTCGTAAAAAACTGGTTAATGCCGATCTTGAAAAAGTAAAACAGGCACTAACCGAGCAGGGCTATTATTTACAAATACCACCGCCGCCTGAAGATTTACTCAAACAGCATTTATCTGCGGTAAAAGAAAATACACCAGACGCTAAACGTTAAACTGCATCCGGCAGCAGCATGTCTCATCGATGCAGTACCTGAAATCTATGACTACGTTAGGGGAAAGTAATGTATCAACATCACAACTGGCATGGTGCTCTGCTGGATTATCCGGTGAGCAAAGTGGTTTGCGTAGGTAGCAATTATGCAAACCATATTAAAGAGATGGGGGGAGCAACGCCGGAAGAGCCGGTGTTATTTATTAAGCCTGAAACTGCGCTGTGTGATTTGCGCCAGCCGCTGGTGATCCCATCTGATATGGGTTCAGTTCACCATGAAGTTGAGCTGGCGGTACTGATTGGCGCGACCCTACGTCAGGCGACGGAAGAACATGTGCGCAAAGCCATCGCGGGCTATGGCGTCGCGTTGGATCTGACCCTGCGTGATATTCAGGGCAAAATGAAGAAAGCGGGGCAGCCGTGGGAAAAAGCGAAGGGTTTTGACAACTCTTGCCCGCTGTCTGGGTTTATTCCGGTAGCGGAATTTAACGGTGATCCGCAGGATACTCAGCTCGGTTTAACGGTGAATGGCGAAGTACGCCAGCAGGGCACTACGGCGGATATGATCCACCATATTGTTCCATTGATTGCTTACATGAGCCGATTCTTCACGCTTAAAGCTGGTGATGTGGTACTGACTGGGACGCCAGCTGGCGTTGGGCCGTTACACAGCGGTGATGAGCTGGCTATCAGTTTCCATGGTCAGACGCTAACCACCCGGGTGCTGTAATCTCTGCTTGCCGCCTGTTTCGGGCGGCAAAACTTGCATCAACGTGCCAGACTGGTTATAAGGTGCAGCTTTAGTGAAATAGCGGATACCCTGATGAGCGACATACCTTTCTGGCAAAGTAAAACCCTTGATGAAATGACTGATGCCGAGTGGGAGTCATTATGTGATGGGTGCGGCCAATGCTGTCTGCATAAGCTGATGGATGAAGACACTGACGAAATCTACTTTACCAATGTTGCCTGTAAGCAGCTCAATATCAAAACCTGCCAGTGCCGTAATTATGAACGTCGATTCGAATACGAGCCCGATTGCATCAAACTAACACGTGATAACCTGCCAACCTTTGAATGGTTGCCGATGACCTGCGCCTATCGTTTGTTAGCGGAAGGGAAAGGATTACCGGACTGGCACCCTTTGCTGACGGGTTCAAAGGCGGCGATGCACGGTGAGCGTATTTCAGTACGCCATATCGCGGTGAAAGAATCAGAAGTGCGTGACTGGCAGGACCATATTCTGAACAAACCTTCATG
This sequence comes from Citrobacter sp. C6_1, assembly GCF_014596835.2. Taxonomy (NCBI): domain Bacteria; kingdom Pseudomonadati; phylum Pseudomonadota; class Gammaproteobacteria; order Enterobacterales; family Enterobacteriaceae; genus Citrobacter; species Citrobacter sp. C6_1. Next base: position 1,996,561 of record NZ_CP115031.1, read on the forward strand.
GGCGGACTAAGCCGCCCATCGATTAACAGGCGTTAAGGATTAAGACTTTTTCGCCTGATACATCTCATCACTATGGTTGTCATCTTCAACCCAGAAATTAATGTTGAACTGCGCATCGTCGCTTAATTCAACGCGATGCCAGTACTGCGGTGGGCTGGTCGCGAACTGTCCGGCATTAATGACCACTTTTACTTCAGGTTCTTTTGCGTCTTCATTGGCAAAGCCGTAATACGTTACAGTGCCTTCCATCACGCAGAGTTGTCCAAAAACGCCCGCTGCTGTGTTGTGGTGAGAAAGCAGAGCTGCCGGGACATTGTTTTTCGTAAAGAAGGGAGTAGAGCGTTTAACTTTCCAGTTTGCCGGGATGCGTAAATGGGACATAAGACATCTCCTTTGTGTGGCATCTATAAGATGTATTTAATATACATCTTATAGATGCCAGCAAGCAATGACATTATGGCAAAAAAAAACGCTCCCGAAGGAGCGTTCTGTTAGCGACCAAAGAGGTCACGTTTTTTCGGTTTAAAGGGCTGGGCAATCAGCACCAACACTGCAACGACCAGATATGCGGCAAAAATCCCCAACAGCCACTGCGGCATCTCCAGGGTTAAAAATGACCACTGACGTTCAGCGCAGTCACCGGATGCCATAAATACCTGCGGCAGCCATTTATCCAGCGGTAACCAACTCGGGAAGCGCGCGGCAAAATCACAGGTCATGAACGGTGAAGGGTGAAGCTGAATCATCGTGTGTTCATACGCTAACTGAAGCCCGCGCCAGGCGCTGTAAATCCAGATAAGCATTGCCACATAACGCAGTGGCGTTTTTGGGGCAATTGCGCCCACCAGACCAGCACCCATCACGCCAAATAATGCACTACGTTCGTAAATACACAACACGCAGGGTTTAAGCAGCATGACATGCTGGAACCACAAGGCAACAAGTTCCAACGCCAGGGCGGTTAGCGCCAGCAATAACCATGCTCCACGCCCACGGGAGCACTGGTTTAAAAATCGCAACATAATAATTTCCCTGCAACATGCGTAGAGACCGCAGTTTAAACCAATTCAATTTATGCGCCACTAGCGGCAATTGAAATATTGTGTAATCGGATAATTATCATGCAAAAAGTCAAACCGGGCAGTGATTTACCCGGTTTATTGTTATGAAAGTGTAGCTAACCAGCCTGTTTGCGTCATCCATTCGGTCACTGGAACCAGCGTGAACTCTACGCAAAGCAGACCGACGAGCGTCAGGACGATTGTATACGGCAATGCCATCCACACCATACGGCCGTAGGAGAGGCGAATCAGTGGTGCCAGTGCGGAGGTAAGCAGGAATAAGAATGCCGCCTGACCATTTGGCGTAGCCACGGAAGGCAGGTTGGTTCCGGTATTAATCGCCACTGCTAACAGTTCATATTGATTCAGGCTAATCGTCCCGTGCTCCAGCGCCGCTTTCGCTTCGTTGATGTAAATTGTGCCAACAAAGACGTTGTCTGAAATCGACGACAGCAGGCCGTTGAAAAGATAAAACAGGGTCAGCTGTGCATGTTCAGAAGACTGCAAAACAAACTGAATAATCGGCGCAAAGAGCTGCTGATCGATAATCACCGCAACTACGGAGAAAAATACGGTAAGCAGCGCGGTGAAGGGCAGCGACTCGGTGAAGGCTTTACCAATAGCGTGTTCGTCAGTGACACCGGTTAACGAAGTAGCCAGAATAATCACCGACAGGCCAATTAATCCGACTTCTGCCAGATGCAGCGCGAGGGCAATCACCAGCCATACGCCGATAACTGCTTGAATAATCAGCTTTATTTTATCCTGGCGGGTACGTTGTTGACGACTTTCATCGTCAAACTGTTGCAGAACGCCACGGACAGCTTCCGGCAATGTTTCACCGTAGCCAAACCAACGTAACTTTTCGACCAGCAGGCAGGTGAGCAGACCGCAAATCAACACCGGGACGGTGACCGGCGACATGCGCAGGAAAAAATCACCAAAATGCCAGCCAGCCGCTTTGGCGATAATCAGGTTCTGCGGCTCGCCAACCATGGTCATCACACCGCCTAACGCTGTGCCGACTCCCGCATGCATCATCAGGCTGCGCAGAAAACCGCGGAACTGCTCCAGTACGGCTTTATTGTGCTGGTCGATATGGCTGTCATCCAGCAAATTGTTATCTCCCGGGCGGGAAGAGGCGACGCGATGGTAGATACCGTAAAAACCGACCGCCACGCTGATCACGACCGCGACCACGGTCAATGCGTCGAGGAACGCCGAAAGGAAGGCAGCGGCAACACAAAAGGCCAGCGACAGCAGCATCTTGGAGCGAATACTGAGCAGCAGTCGGGTAAAAATAAACAGCAGCAGTTGCTTCATAAAGTAGATGCCTGCCACCATGAACATCAGCAGCAAGAGCACTTCAAGGTTGGCGGCAACTTCTTCACGAACATGAGTGGCGCTGGTCATGCCGATGACGACAGCTTCGATGGCTAACAGCCCGCCCGGCAACAGTGGATAACACTTAAGCGCCATTGCCAGCGTAAAAATGAATTCGGCCACCAGCAACCAACCCGCGATAAAGGGATTGATGAAAAAAATAAGCGGGTTAATGATTAAGAAGACGAGCAGTGCAAGTTTATACCAGTCTGGCGACTGACCTAAAAAATTGCGCCACATAGCGCGGCCCCATGATAGCTCCATGGCAGTTTCCCTTACCTGTAAAAATGAAATCATGTTTTTATGTTTGACCGCAAAGCTTAGCGGCACGAGGGAACGCAGGCAAGCTCTTCACGTGGCTTATCGTACCGGCTGCGTATCAGCGTTATCTGGAAAATGAAGCCTTGATCCACTTTTTCTTCGTTGCGTCAGCTATCAGCTAAGAAACCCGTCTGGTATGATGTGTGTAACTATGTTTTGCTGTGTAATGGAATTATCACTATGGTCATTAAGGCGCAAAGCCCTGCTGGGTTCGCGGAAGAGTACATCATTGAGAGTATCTGGAATAACCGCTTCCCACCTGGCACTATTTTGCCCGCTGAACGTGAACTCTCCGAACTTATTGGAGTAACACGTACCACGTTACGCGAAGTATTGCAGCGTCTGGCGCGGGACGGCTGGTTGACCATTCAACACGGCAAACCGACGAAAGTGAATAACTTCTGGGAAACCTCCGGACTGAATATCCTGGAAACGTTGGCGCGTCTTGATCACGAAAGCGTTCCGCAGCTGATTGATAATCTGCTGTCTGTGCGTACCAACATCTCGACGATCTTTATTCGCACCGCCTTCCGCCAACATCCTGATAAAGCCCAGGACGTTTTGGCTACGGCGAATCAGGTTGCTGACCATGCTGACGCGTTTGCCGATCTGGATTACAACATTTTCCGCGGTCTGGCATTTGCGTCGGGCAATCCGATTTACGGTCTGATCCTCAACGGTATGAAAGGACTTTATACGCGTATTGGCCGTCATTACTTTGCCAACCCGGAAGCGCGCGGCCTGGCGTTGAACTTCTACCGTAAGCTGTCAGAGCTGTGTGAGCAGGGCGCTCATGATTTGGTCTATGAAACGGTGCGCCGCTATGGTCACGACAGTGGCGAGATTTGGCACCGTATGCAGAAGAATTTACCAGGCGATTTAGCTATTCAGGGACGCTAATCGCGCAATGCCGGATGGTCACGCCAACGCGTCTTATCCGGCCTACAATGCGTCCGCTTCGTAGACCGGATAAGATGTTTACACCGCCTCCGGCAATAAGCTTTACAGGCCGTTCATCCTTGGCGGGCAACGCTCCAGCAGCTCAACGCTGCCATCTTCATTTTGCTGCTCCAGCATCACGTCAAAACCCCATAGCCGATGCACATGCTTCAACACTTCTTTGCGTCCTTTGTCCAACGGCGCGCGGTTATGTGGGATGTAACGCAAGGTCAGTGAACGGTCGCCGCGCAGATCGACATTCCAGATTTGAATATTCGGCTCCAGATTGCTCAGGTTATATTGCGATGACAGCCTGTTACGGATCTCGCGATACCCCTCCTCATTGTGAATTGCGGAAATTTCCAGGTAATTATGGCGGTCATCATCCAGCACCGTGAACAGGCGGAAATCGCGCATCACTTTTGGTGACAGGAACTGGCTGATAAAGCTCTCATCTTTAAAATCGCGCATCGCGAAATGCAGCGTTTCCAGCCAGTCGGAACCCGCAATATTTGGGAACCAGTATTTGTCCTCCTCGGTGGGCGACTGACAAATACGTTTGATATCCTGGAACATAGCAAAGCCCAGCGCATAAGGGTTTATCCCGCTATACCATGGACTGTTATACGGTGGCTGGAATACCACATTGGTATGGCTATGCAGAAACTCCAGCATGAAGCGCTCGGTGACTTTGCCTTCATCATAAAGGTGATTGAGGATGGTGTAGTGCCAGAAAGTTGCCCATCCCTCGTTCATCACCTGCGTTTGTTTCTGCGGATAAAAATACTGGCTGACCTTGCGCACAATGCGCAGCACTTCGCGTTGCCAGGACTCCAGCAGTGGGGCGTTTTTCTCCATAAAATACAGCAGGTTTTCCTGCGGCTCAGAAGGATAACGATGCGCGGTAGAGATCGTCTTCTCTTCCTCTTTCTTCGGCAACGTGCGCCACAGCATATTCACCTGACTTTGCAGATACTCTTCACGGCTTTTCTGCCGGGCCTTCTCTTCCTGTAGTGAGATCTTTTGCGGGCGTTTATAGCGGTCAACGCCGTAATTCATCAGTGCATGACAGGAGTCGAGGAGTTTCTCAACTTCATCAACACCGTAACGCTCTTCACACTGGGTGATGTAGTTTCGCGCGAAGATCAGGTAATCGACGATGGAGCTGGCGTCCGTCCAACTGCGGAACAGGTAGTTATTCTTGAAGAAAGAGTTATGTCCATAGCAGGCATGCGCCATGACCAGTGCCTGCATGGTGATGGTGTTCTCTTCCATCAGGTACGCGATACACGGGTTGGAGTTAATAACAATCTCATAGGCCAGCCCTTGCTGACCATGCTTGTACAAACGTTCGGTTTCAATAAACTTTTTACCAAACGACCAGTGTGGATAGTTGATTGGCATCCCGACGCTGGAGTAGGCGTCCATCATTTGCTCAGAAGTGATCACCTCGATTTGGTGCGGGTAGGTATCCAGCCTGTAGAGTTTCGCCACGCGGTCTATCTCTGCCAGATAGACATCCAGCAGATCAAACGTCCAGTCGGGTCCATCGCTTAACCGTGTGCTGTCCTTGTTCATGGAATCAATCGTAGCCATTCGCGCACCCTCATTGTTGGCGGCACTCTCTGTCTGGAGTACCTCATTTCAAGCATAGATCATGGTGTTAAAAAGCGTGCTGCAGGAGAAATTTTTTCTTTGCGATTTCACGTCAGCGAAGCGTCGAAAAACGGCCAGGTGACAAAATTTTATGCTGGATAAAAATAACGCACAGCAGGAGATGCCAAAGCAGAGACTTCCCTGCAATCGCTGCTATGTGTGAGATACATCACCATAAAAAAGCCATATGTTGAATAATATTTTCAACTGAGTTATCAAGATGTAATTAGAAGATTGTTCTTTTACTGTTAACGGAGTGGCTATGCGAGTTGTCATACTGGGAAGTGGCGTCGTTGGCGTGACCAGCGCCTGGTATTTAAGTCAGGCTGGACACGATGTCACCGTCATCGATCGTGAGCCGGGTCCGGCACTGGAAACCAGTGCGGCGAACGCCGGGCAAATCTCCCCTGGTTATGCCGCGCCGTGGGCGGCGCCAGGCGTACCGCTAAAAGCGATTAAATGGATGTTTCAGCGCCACGCGCCGTTGGCTGTACGCCTCGACGGAACGCAGTTCCAACTGAAGTGGATGTGGCAAATGCTGCGCAACTGCGACACCAGCCACTACATGGAAAACAAAGGGCGCATGGTGCGGCTGGCGGAGTACAGCCGTGATTGTCTGAAGGCGCTGCGGGCCACCACGGGGATCGAATATGAAGGTCGTCAGGGCGGTACGTTACAGCTTTTTAGAACCGCTCAACAGTATGAGAACGCCACGCGTGATATTGCCGTGCTGGAAGATGCCGGTGTGCCGTACCAACTTCTGGAGGCGAATCGTCTGGCGGAAGTCGAACCTGCGCTGGCAGAGGTCGCGCATAAACTGACTGGCGGGTTACGGTTACCGAATGACGAAACCGGTGACTGTCAGCTGTTTACCCAGCGTCTGGCGCAAATGGCCGAGCAGGCGGGGGTAAAATTCCGTTTTAACACTCCCGTCGATAAGCTACTCAGCGAAGGCGAGCAAATCTATGGTGTCCAGTGTGGCGACGAAGTTATCAAAGCCGATGCCTATGTTATGGCCTTTGGCTCGTACTCCACGGCGATGCTCAAAGGGATCGTTGATATTCCGGTTTATCCGCTGAAGGGTTATTCATTAACCATTCCGGTGGCAGAAGATGATGGTGCGCCGGTTTCCACTATTCTTGATGAAACCTACAAAATCGCCATTACCCGTTTTGATGAGCGTATTCGTGTTGGCGGTATGGCAGAAATTGTTGGTTTTAATACCGAGCTACTACAACCACGTCGTGAAACGCTGGAGATGGTGGTGCGCGATCTCTTTCCGCGCGGCGGTCATGTTGAACAAGCCACCTTCTGGACCGGGCTGCGTCCGATGACGCCAGACGGAACGCCAGTGGTGGGGCGTACACGCTTTAAGAATCTGCTGCTCAATACGGGTCATGGCACATTGGGCTGGACGATGGCGTGTGGATCCGGTCAGTTGCTGAGCGATATTCTCTCTGGTCGCACGCCAGCCATACCTTATGACGATCTGAGCGTGGCGCGTTACAGTCCGGGATTTACCCCGTCTCGCCCGCGGCATTTACATGGCGTACATAACTAATAAGGACGTGAGATGACCCGCCCGATACTGGCCAGCATTGACCTGCAGGCGTTGAAACAAAACCTGACCATTACCCGCCAGGCCGCGCCGGACTCCCGCGTCTGGTCGGTCGTAAAAGCCAATGCCTACGGACACGGCATAGAACGTGTCTGGAATGCACTGGGAACGACCGATGGTTTCGCTATGCTCAATCTCGAGGAGGCGATCACCCTGCGGGAGCGGGGATGGAAAGGACCGATTTTAATGCTGGAGGGTTTTTTCCATGCCGAAGACCTGACGGTGTATGACACATATCGTCTGACCACCTGTGTCCACAGTAACTGGCAGCTCAAAGCGTTGCAAAATGCCCGCCTGAACGCGCCGCTGGATATTTACCTGAAGATGAATAGCGGCATGAACCGGCTGGGTTTCTTACCAGAGCGAGTAGCGACCGTCTGGCAACAGTTACGGGCAATGCCTAACGTGGGTGAAATGACGCTGATGTCGCATTTTGCTGATGCTGAGCATCCGGATGGCATTAAGGACGCGATGGCGCGTATTGCGCAGGCAGCGGAAGGACTGGAGTGTCGACGTTCGCTGTCGAATTCGGCTGCGACGCTGTGGCACCCACAAGCGCATTATGACTGGGTTCGTCCGGGCATTATTCTGTATGGCGCATCGCCGTCGGGACAATGGCGGGACATCGCCAATACCGGCCTGAAACCGGTGATGACCCTGAGCAGCGAGATAATCGGCATACAGACGCTGAAAGCCGGAGATCGGGTGGGCTACGGTGGACGCTACACCGCCAGCGGCGAGCAGCGCATTGGGATTGTGGCGACAGGCTATGCCGATGGTTATCCGCGCCATGCTCCGAGTGGGACTCCTGTGCTGGTGGACGGTGTACGTACCGGGACGGTTGGCACGGTATCCATGGATATGCTGGCGGTTGACCTGACGCCATGCCCACAGGCGGGGATAGGAACGCCTGTGGAACTGTGGGGCAAAGAGATTAAAATCGACGATGTGGCGACAGCGGCGGGTACGGTTGGCTATGAATTAATGTGCTCGCTGGCGCTGCGCGTGCCGGTAGTGACGGTGTAACTTTTGTAGGCCGGGTAAGGCGCAGCCACCACCCGGCAAAAACATCCGCGTTATTCATCCTCATCTTCTGCCACACGGACACCTACTTTCAGCACGGCATTATCTTCTTTCTCGGCTACCGTCCAGATCATACCGGCAAATTCCACCTGGTCACCGACGACCGGCGCAGCACCCAACAGTTGTTGAACAATTTCACCCAGCGTTTGCTGCTTATCGCGATACCCGGTGCCATCTTCCAGGCCATAAATCAGTGCCACATCGGCATATTTCGCGCTGGCTTCAAGAATAAAATCACCAAAGAAACGCTGGTCTAATGACACTGGCGGCGACTGGCTGAACAGCTTACCTAAGGCGGGCAGGTCGCGTTCGCGGCCAATGACGCACAGCACATCGCCTTCACGCAGGCGGGTACTGCCTGAGGGGTGAAACAGCACATTGTCACGAAACAGGGCGGCAATTCGCGTTTCTTCCGGCATATGCAGGTCGCGCAGCGCAGCCCCGACACACCACTTATCCGCGCTGAGCTGATAAACAAACTGCTCCCAGGGATTATCCGGGTGAATATCGAGACCTATACGTGAAACCGGCCAGCCAACGGGAGGTACCACGACTTTGGCTTTTTTGGCTGCCCACGACAGCGACGTTCCCTGGAACAGCAGCGAGATCAGTACCACAAAGAATGCGACGTTAAAGAACAAACGCGCATTTTCCAGACCCGCCATCATCGGGAAGACGGCAAGGATGATGGGTACCGCCCCGCGCAAGCCAACCCAGCTAATGAAAATGCGCTCACGCAGATTGAAACCACGAAATGGCAGCAATCCGGCGAACACCGACAACGGACGAGCGAAGAAAATCATCCATGCGGACAAAATCAGCGCCGGAATTGCAATAGGCAGCAGGTCGGACGGCGTCACCAGCAATCCCAGCACCAGGAACATGGCAATTTGCGCCAGCCAGGCCAGGCCGTCAAAGTTTTGCAGAATACCGAATCGGTTGCGGATCGGGCGATTTCCCAGCAGGAAACCACACAGATAGACCGCCAGAATACCGCTGCCTTCCAGCGCGGTAGTCAGGGAAAAAATCAGGATCCCGCCGCTTAAGGCCAGCAGCGGATACAGCCCGGCAGGCAGAGAAATACGGTTAATCATCTGCTGGAGCAGATATCCACCGCCGAGACCGATAGCGATGCCTAAGCCAAACTGCTGGATAATATGCACGGCGAACATCCAGCTTAAACCGGTCTCGTGGTTCTGGATCATTTCGATAAGCGTAATGGTCAGAAATACGGCCATTGGGTCATTGCTACCTGACTCAATTTCCAGCGTCGAGCCCACACGTTCGTTGAGTCCTTTACCGCCGAGCAGGGAAAATACCGCTGCGGCATCAGTTGAGCCGACAATCGCGCCAATCAGCAGCCCTTCAATGAGATCCAGATGAAACAGCCATGCCGCCATCATGCCGGTTAAACCAGAGGTAATCAGCACGCCCACGGTCGCCAGCGATAATGCCGGGCCTAGCGCAACACGAAAGGAGCTGGCCTGGGTGCGCATCCCACCGTCGAGCAGGATAACCGCCAGCGCCAGGTTACTGACCATGTAGGCAAAAGGGTAGTTATCAAAAGGAATGCCGCCAACACCGTCCACGCCCGCTAACATGCCGATAGCGAGGAAAATCACCAGAATCGGGATACCAAGACGTGATGAGAATGAACTAAGCAAGATACTGCAGGTGACGAGAACGGAACCCAAAATAAAAAGGCTAATGATTGCTGCGGCATCCAACGTTCGGTTACTCCTGAATTACGCTGTTTCGTATTAATAAACCCTAACATAATAACGACAGAAACAGCGTTTTACTTAGCCCTGAGACAGGCTTTTTTTACAATTTAAGCACCGGATGACCGGAGATTGTGAGTTGACTGCCGTTTTTATCATTTTTCAGCACGGCCTGGGCCCCTAAAGGTAAGGTGACGGTGCGTTGTTCATGGCCAAAATCGAGACCGCTTAACAGTGGAACGGATAATTTGGCACGCAAAAACGCACAGACTGAATCAAGACTGTAACCGGCATCATAGTCATTAGGCGCACTACCGCTAAAACTGCCGAGAATGATGGCGTTCTGGCGGGCGAGGATCCCAGCATGATAAAGTTGCAGCAGCATGCGCTCGATGCGAAACGGGTGCTCGTTGATGTCTTCCAGCACCAGAATACCGTTCTCAATGGCGGGCATCCACGGCGTCCCCATCAGCGAAATGAGCATTGCCAGATTTCCGCCCCACAGCGTGCCTTCGGTCGCGCAATCCGGGCCATGCCCTTGCCAGTCGAGGGTAAATTCGGCATTGCGCAAAGCCTGCCAAAAATGGTGCTCGGTAAAGGCGTTCATTTCCCCGGCACCGAAGTTAGCCGCCAGCATCGGGCCGCTGAAACTAATCACATTACCCTGCGCCAGCAGACCACACTGAATGGCCGTAAAATCGCTGTGTCCACACAGCAGCAACGGGTTTTGTTGCTGACGGGCCGCCAACGCCTGCCAGTCAATATCTGCCAGCAAACGGCTCGCGCCGTAGCCGCCGCGTACCGCCATCACAATGGTATCAGGCGTTTTTAGCTCAACGAGTGAGTTCACATCCGCCAGACGCTCGGCTTCGGTACCGGCAAAACGCTGACAACGGCGAGAAATGACGGCAGTGTTATCGACCTGATGACCGGCCTCAGTAAGACGCGCAAGCCCACGTAATGCTGCCTGCTGGTTGATACAGTAGCCCGACGGGGCAATTAAGTGAAACCGGGACATGGCATTTCCTTGCTACAACTAAAACCAAATGTATATCATGCCGCGTAGGTATGTCGTTGTCACCTCAGCGACAGGTTCCGGCTATAAGGATAGATGACGTGAAATTGAGATGGTTTGCTTTTTTGGTTGTAATACTTGCGGGCTGTAGTTCAAAACAGGATTACAAAAATCCGCCATGGAATGCAGAAGTTCCGGTTAAACGCGCGATGCAATGGATGCCTATCAGTGAAAAAGCCGGTGCCGCCTGGGGCGTTAGCCCACAATTGATTACGGCGATTATCGCTATTGAATCAGGGGGTAACCCCAATGCAGTCAGTAAATCTAATGCCATCGGTCTGATGCAGCTTAAAGCCTCCACCTCCGGGCGGGATGTTTATCGTCGCATGGGATGGAGCGGTGAGCCGTCGACCAGTGAGCTGAAAAATCCAGAGCGCAATATCTCCATGGGGGCGGCGTATCTGAGCATTCTTGAAACCGGCCCGCTGGCGGGAATTGAAGACCCACAGGTGATGCAATATGCGCTGGTGGTGTCATACGCGAACGGTGCCGGGGCGCTGCTGCGGACGTTCTCCTCTGACAGGAAAAAAGCCATCAGCAAAATCAACGATCTGAGTGCGGATGAGTTTTTTGAGCATGTTGTCGATAACCATCCTGCGCCGCAGGCTCCACGTTATATCTGGAAACTTCAGCGAGCGCTGGATGCGATGTAACGCGCGTGATATTACTCGCGCACTTTATTCGATTTTTCCCGAGCCTCGCGCTCAAGTGAAAAAATAATCCGCTGTAAATTCCGCTCCACCGCCGGGCCGACGTTGAGAAAACGAAAGCTCAGGCGGGGAGTGGTGATGGTCTCATTTTTCCCGTCGATCACTTTTCGCTCGGTAATCGAGATGAGTTGGGCATCAACGTGGTACACGCCCCATTGTTCCATATTCAGTTCAACCTGCGAGAAGCGCATACCTTCGACCAGCCCCTCCGGTGCTGCTCCTTCTAATAGCGCGCCCATGCCGCCAAGAGACAAATCGAATAAGCGAAAATGCAGGAGACTGTTGTCCGGCATTTTCGCCTTGCAGTGATAGGGTGGGTGCAACGGCGCACCGATGCGAAAGTATTCCCGGCGCTGGACGAACCACAGCGAAGGTGGCAACGATGAGACAAAGGCTGGCAATCGTTGGTACTCGCCTTTTGTCAGTTGCGGGAGGGTAAACTCCACCTTGGCACCCTGCGTTTCGGCGATAATTGAGATCTGGCTGGCGCGTTGCACGGCCTGGTTTTCATATTCCTGACTGCCAAAATCCATGATCAATTCGTCCGGGCTGACAGCAAGAATTTTGCTGATGAACTGACCTCCTGACCAGGAGATACGCAGTGGAACCTGTTGTGAATTTAAGTCCCGGAGTACCCCTAATACTGCGAGCGGGTTTTGCTTCAGGAACTGCTCATTGTAGTTACTCACACCTAATGACTCCTGGATACCTGGCTTATCGTTGGGTTATCGGCATCGCGAGACGGAACTTAATACAAATGGATGAAATTTTTTACCCCAGCCAATGAATTAAGTCTGAGTGCAAACAGCAGGTAGCGATGGTTTGCCTATACTTAACGTGCTGGCGCAGGAATGTCTTGCGTATGCGTTCACTGGAAAGAGGGCCTGAAAATGGGAATTATTGCCTGGGTTATTTTTGGTCTGATTGCGGGGGTTATCGCCAAGCTGATTATGCCGGGGCGTGATGGCGGCGGATTTATTCTGACCTGCATTCTCGGTATTGTCGGTGCTGTGGTCGGTGGGTGGCTGGCAACGATGTTTGGTATCGGCGGCGATGTCAGTGGGTTTAATCTCCACAGCTTCCTGGTGGCCGTGGTCGGCGCGATTGTGGTACTGGGGGTTTTCCGACTGGTACGACGAGATTAATCGAACGGCCCCTGCGGGGGCCGTTTCTCTGCGTAGTTTAGTCAGAACTGGTATTCAATCCCCGCCCAGTAATTACGCCCCTCCTCAATAAATCCTTCGCTGTAGACGTACTGTGTATCAAACAGGTTGTTGACCGAAGCGTTAACGCTAAAGCCATGTCCGATGGTGTAATCTGCACGGAGGTGGGTAATGGCGAACCCGGCCGCTTTTTGTGAGCCATCAGAATTGCTATAGCTTGAAGAGCGGGCTTCTTCGGATAGTGTAATGCTGAGTGGATCCCACGGTTTCAGCGTCATCCAGGCGGTGAGAGTTTGTGTCGGCAGATCGGTAATTTTACCAATGTCGCTGCGTTTAACGTCAGCATGGATAAGACCGTAGCTCAGCCCCACATCCAACATGTCAAAGACCTTACCTTTGACGCCTGCATCCAGGCCGGTGTAATCCACCCGACCACTGTTTTGGTTCTGAATCGTGTCGGCATCAATATTGTGCGACAGAATCGCATCGGTAATGCGGTTGTAATACACGCTGGCTTCGAATCCCCAGTCCTGGGTGAACGAACCGCTCCACGTGAGATCGACGCTGCGGGCGCGTTCCGGTTTTAGCTGCGGGTTGACCAGCGCTATCTGGTTATAAGCCGGTTTTGACGTGGTGTAGCGCTCTTTCAGTGTGGGGAAGCGCGTTCTGTCAGAGTAGGACAGCGCTAATGTGTCAGAATTTTCAAAGTGATATTTGGTCATTACCTGCCAGTTAAAGGCGGACTGGTCGTTGTCATCATAATGGGTAACGCTACCGTTTTTCTCGTGCTTCATCCCCTCTACGCTGTCACGCCAGTCGTAGCTGATACCCGCCACCACATCGACATTATCCGCAGCCGCCCACTGATATTCACTGGCGACAGACCAGGTGCGATCTTCGTAGCGGTCATAAGCGGCATTCGGAGCCCCTTTTTCGCGATGAACATCGTCTTTCCAGTTCACGGCGAAAGAGAGCAGGTCGTTTTCCCGCATATCAGCGGAAAGCTGCAAACCTGCACCGTCGCTATAGTCAGAATAATGGCTGTAGCTGCCTTTCTTATTTTTCAGATCGGCAAGGGAATTGTACATCATCAGTGTATTTTCAAAGGTGTCGCGATACAGACGGCTTTTCAATGTAAAGCGATCGCCCAAATGCGTGGTGCCCTGATAGTAATAACTTTCTTTATCATATTGCGGCCATTGCCAGTAACGTGATTTCTGGCTGCTGGTCCCGGCATATGGCGGGTTATCTTTTTCGCCGTCCTGATTAATGTAGGTCAGAACATACTCATCATCGCCGCGCGGCGTGAATCCCAGTTTCACGATGCCGCGTTTATCATCGGCTGACGAGTTGGTAATCTTGCCATTGCTGCCCGCTACCGGGTTATCAACACCATGAGGTAATCCGAGGAAATCCTGTTTTAGCTGGCTACCACTGAGCTGGATATATCCGAGATCGTTGCTGGCACCGAACGACGCGTGTATATCATGGGCATTGTCTTTGCTACGGCTCCAGCCCTGACGATACCCTAGAGAGCCCTCAATCGGTTTGGTGGGCTTTTTGGTCGTGATGTTGATAGCGCCACCCATCTGGTTCGGCCCCTGTAGCAAGGATGAGTAGCCTTTAGAGACCTCGACAGAGGCGATATCGGACGTCAGAAAACGACCTAAATCAAGGTTGCCATCGTAGGGGATGTACACCGGAACACCGTCGAAAAAGACCGGGATCTGACGGCTGTCAAAACCGCGGACCTTCACTTGTTGCTCATTACGGTTACCGGATTTTTGCAGCACGACGCCGGGAACGACGCTTAGCGCCTGTGCCACGTTTTGTTTATCCAGTTGCTGCATCGTTTCCTGGCCGAGAACCGTAGTGGTGGCGGCGGAGGCCGGACTAGACCAGACGGTCATGGTTTCGCTTTCCTGCCCAGCAAAAGCACCTTGCGCGAAAGCAAACGACAGGGCTGTGTAAAGACAACTTTTGTTGAAATTCATTATTTATAGTCCATTTATAAATGTTATACGCCGTGGGCGTCCGGGCTCAGGCTAACTTTGATATCCGCCGGTGGGGCGTAGTAAGGTGCGGAGGTGATAAAGAGTCTGATGCCACAGTCGAGATAACTCGCCAGTGAGGCGAGGGTAATGCCGCCAGTCAGCGCCAGCGTGCAATGGGGAGCCAGAGAAGGTGCCAGGCGAGCGATGCCTGCTGCCTGCTCAGGGGTAAACTTATCGAGTTGCAGTACATCAGGGGCAGCATGTAGCGCGTCCAGTGCCTCATCGGGGGTATCTGCTTCGACCACAATCTTTTTTTCTGGCGCATGGGCGCGTAGTTGCGCGATTGCCGCGGCCCAGTCTTTCGGATCGGCAAGAAAGCGGCGATGATTCGCAAACAGCAGAACGGTTTCGGCGCACCCGCCCCGGTGGATAATGCCTCCGGCAGCAAGGATCGCCTGGGTAGCCAGCATACGGGTGCCAGGGATAGTTTTGCGGGTGCAGGCAATCTGGCCATCAGGATAGCGCTGACGCAGGATGCTTAGCATATCGTCGAGATAGCGTGAGACACCGCAACTCCACTCCAGCACGTTCTGTACCGCTTTCCAGCCCTGGTGTAGTGCCGCCGCGTTACCGTGCGCCCGTAGAAGTAACTGTCCGGTACGCGCCCGTTCGCCATCGGGCACAAGGTCGGTAACGGTCAAACCCAGTGATGTCAGCATTTGTCTGGCAACAGTGGTTCCGCTTACACACCCGCCCTGGCAGTGATAAAAACCCATATTTCCTGGCTGTGCGCCGATACCTAACGCGCGGGTTGTTAAATCGCCGCCCTGAATATCCTCCAGCAGCAGCGCATCGACTTGCGCCTGTGAGAAGTAGATCATTGCAGCGCCTCCCGCGGTACGCTGTCCCACCAGATAAGCGCCCAGTCGCGACTGGCGGGCGCAATGGTGCCGGGGTCCTGTTGATGATACCAGTGATCCAGACGCTCAATTTCGTCTGTGCTCAGTTCCCCCATGCTCCAGCGTACGTTCTCCAGAAAATGTGTCCAGGTGCTGTTGTCCTGCTGACAGTTTGGTCCACGGATAAAATCAACATGTGCGTGAATGCCCATCTGATACAAAACATTCAGTGCATAGATATAGTTGGGAAGCTCAATCACCTCGCGCCCTAACGCGCGCTGAATCGTGGGCGATACAAATGAGGAACTGACGAGATGGGTGGTGTAAACCCGTAACCGTGCCTGATTATTCAGTTTGGTCATGGCCTGGCGCATATCGGCAACCAGCGTCGAACGTGAGGCAACGGCAATATCACATTGAGGCAAGTCGTCCCAGTGCGCTTCCCATGCGCGCTGCACCCACTGCACGTGGCGCACGCCCATCTGCCCGGCACGGCGAGCGGCAACGCTCAGCATTCCCTGGCTGTAGTCTACGCCGTAAACAATTGGCATTTTTTTGGCCAGCGCCAGCGCAACCGTTCCGGGGCCGCAACCCATATCAAACAGTGATTCAGCACCTTTCAGGTCAATCTTGCTCAATAACTGGAGCAGGTAGCTGTCGGTTAATGAGGCGCAATTCTCTGCCATTTTTTCCGCGCGTTTGTCCCAGTGTTCTGGTTTTTTCTCGGTTCGCTTCGCCAGAAGTAACTGTTTGCGGTAGAGGTCAGCAAAATCAATGTCGTCAATGAGCATCGTGATTCCTTAATCGTGTGAGCCAAAGAGGTGATGGGCTATTTGTGAGGGCGTGACCCGATACAGCGTGGCCAGACGTTCAGCAGCCAGTTGGTGTTCAGGCTCCCCCTGTGACACCAGACAGTCTGGCTCGACGCGCACCACGCTGTCGGCAATGGCGCGCGCATGCAACGGATGGTGGGTCGACATCAGCAGCGCCATGCCAGAATTTTTTAGCGTGACCAGGGTGTCGAGCAGACGAATCTGGTGACCAAAATCGAGGCTGGAAGCAGGTTCATCCAGCAGTAAAAGACGTGGACGTTGTGCCAGCGCACGGACAATTAACACCAGTTGACGTTCGCCACCGCTGAGAGTGTTCCAGCGCCGGAGCGCGAGATGCGGGATTGCCAACACGTCCAGTTGTTCAAGGGCGATGTCGCGTTCTTTGACGCCGGGAACGGCAAATGCCGCCATTTGCGGGGCCAGTCCCATCATCACCATGTCCAGAGCCGTGAAGGCAAACGCACCGTCATGTGCCTGAGGAACCCAGGCGATGGCGGCGGCGCGTTCACGGTCGCTGAGATGATTCACCGCAATACCATCAAGCGTAATCTGGCCAGCAAGCGGTTGAAGAACGCCAAGAATGGTACGCATCAGGGTGGTTTTCCCGCTGCCATTGGCGCCAATCAGGCAACAAATTGACCCTGGCGCGACGCTAAACGAGACATCGCGTAATACAGGGTGTCGGGAATGGTAGCCGAGAGACGCATGTTGTACGGTCAGCAGCGTCATTGTCGGCCTCCCCGGAGCAGAAGTAACAGGAAGAAGGGGGCACCAATAAACGCGGTCAGGATCCCCAGCGGGATTTCCGTGCTGCTCAGGGTGCGGGCAAGGGTATCTGTCAGCAGCAGTAAAATAGCGCCGATCCCCATTGAAACAGGCAGTAGCCGTTGGTGGTTGTTCCCACAAAGCAGTCTGCCAATGTGTGGCACCACCAGCCCAATCCAGCCAATAATACCGGCAATCGCCACAGTACAGGCGGTGATAAGCGTGGCGCAGATAATCAGCCAGAGCCGTAGCCGGGATACGTTGATGCCCAGAGAACGGGCTTCATCATCCGAGAGGGTGAGCAAATTCATACGCCAGCGTAGCAGCAACAGCGGTACCAAACCGGCCACGATCGGCGGTACGGACAACCACAGGTCATGAGCGGTGATGGTCGACAGACCACCGAGTAGCCAGAAGGTAATCGACGGTAGCTGGGTATACGGGTCAGCCAGCGTTTTAATGAGCGAAATCCCTGCGCCGCACAGCGTACCCAGCGCAATGCCGACCAGTACAAGGGTGAGTACCGGATCGTGGCGTTTTACCCGCTGGGTGATGAGCCACACGCCCGCCACCACGAACAGGCCGCCGACAAATGCATACAGTTGAATAAACAAGATCGGTAAACCCAGCAGGATGGCGGTACAGGCCCCTAAACCCGCCCCGGCCGCCACGCCGAGAATATCCGGCGACACCAGTGGGTTACGGAACATACCCTGATAAGTGGTCCCTGCACCCGCCAGTGCCGCACCCAGCAGCAATGCGGCCAGAATGCGCGGCAATCGAATCTGCCAGAAGACGATTTTGTCCTCGGGTGGCACGTCTGGATGGCCAGCAATGAGGTTCATCACCTGCTGGACATCCAGGCGGTATGCACCTGAAACCGTTGCGACGATGACACACACGGCAATGGCTACGATCATCAGGACACTCAGCGTTGTCATTCTCATCAGAGTGTCACCAGCTGCTGAAACTGTGCATCGCTTAATGAAGTGTGCCAGAACAACTCTGCGTAGCGCTGCATATCGGTCTTAAAGTGGGTTTCAATTTTGGGGTCAAGCCAGGCATGCAGGCGACGTAATCCCAGCAGCCGGTTGATGCCCGGCGGAGCGTCCAGCCAGCCAAACGGCAGTCCGCTGAGAAACAGAATTCGTTGCTCAGCAACGGCTTTAACTCCTTGCCAGACGGGATCTTCTCGCAGGTACTGTGCGGTGACTGCATCCTGAACCAGAATAATATCGGGCTGCCAGCTCAACAGATTTTCCATGGATACCTGGGTCAATCCATGTCGTCCCGGAATTTGCGCAACATTGTGTAATCCCAGTAACTCTGGTGCTTCGGTATGCAGTGAACCCTGCAAACCGGTTTCCAGTCCTCTGGCACCGCGCGCGGCATAAAAGCGCAGTTTTGCTGCGGGGGAGTGCGAAAACGCATCTGCGTCATCAATAAATCGACGGGCCAGTGCGGCCTGCGCCAGGGCTCGTGTTGCCGTACCCAGCACGGCCCCTGCAGCTTGCAGTTGCGCCGGGGTTTGTCGGAGCTCGCCGTTAATCAGCAGCCACGGAACGCGCGTTTGCGCGTTGACCTGTCGGGCTTGGGAAAGCCAGGTTTCATCAGCATTGCCGCAGTCCACCACCAGATCGGGTTTCAGCGCTAACAAGGCCTCCAGTGGCAGGGTGCTGGCGCGTCCTGCCATTCTTCCCAATTTCGGTAACGCCAAAATGTCATGATGGAATGGCACTGCGGCCTGGTGAGAAAAATCAAATGATGAAAATCCCACCAGTTTTTCCGGTGCGACAGCCAGCAATAGCATATCGGCAGGTGCTCCGGCACTGACGACGCGCTGGATTGCCTCGGGTGACGGCGGT
The DNA here is from genome assembly GCF_014596835.2 of Citrobacter sp. C6_1. Lineage (NCBI taxonomy): Bacteria > Pseudomonadati > Pseudomonadota > Gammaproteobacteria > Enterobacterales > Enterobacteriaceae > Citrobacter > Citrobacter sp. C6_1. The sequence goes on from NZ_CP115031.1 coordinate 2,015,647, forward strand.
GAACCCACAGTAACGGTCAGCGGGGTTTGAGCCAAAGCAGGGAGATGGCGTAACAGCAGCGCAGATGCCACGAGTTGGGCGAACATCCTTCTTGTCAGTGGCATTATGTTGATCCTGAACAGTGATAAAATCGCTATATATTTACATATACAGCGAATAAAAACATGTTCAGAATCAATTTCACACGGATGAAAACAGGGGCTACCCCATAAGGGCTAGATGCAATGGATACACCTGAAATGGAGATATATGGCACCAAAAAATCCGCGACAAGGCGCGGATTTAGAGGACGCTGAAGACACCAGAAGAAGATTAGGACGTCGGTTGAGTCTGCTTTTTGGCCTCGGAAGGCGTGTTACTGGCGGGGGCGGGGCGCGTTGCCGGTACGTTGTCGCAGGGGTTATCTTTAGCGCATATCAGATCGAGCATTTTTAACGTTACGCCGTTGGTCCAGCCGAAACCATCCTGTAGCGGGTATTCGCCGCCACCGCCGCCGGTTCCGGTACTGCTCACGTCATACTTCTCAACCAGTTTTTTCTCACGATCGTAAGTGTGCTGCACATTGGTGAGGAATCGCCAGGTGACATCCATGGCGACATCATTTTGGCCATAGTTCTGTAATCCCGATGCGGCGACCCACTGTAACGGTGCCCAGCCGTTGGGCGCATCCCACTGCTGGCCGCTTTTCACCGACGTGGTTGCAAGGCCGCCAGGTTGCAACAAATGCGCCTGAGTAGCTGCGGCTACCTTACCGGCGCGATCTTTTGCCGCCGCATTCACAAATAAGGGGAACAGCGCGGCGGCAGTTAACTGATTACGGACTTTGTGGCTCTTCAGATCATAGTCGGCATACCAGCCTTCTTTGTCATTCCACAACCAGGTTTCAATCCCTTTTTGGCGGGCATTGGCAAAGCCCTCGTACTGCGCTGCTTTGGCATCGTCACCTGCGGCTTTGCTGGCGAGAGCGATCATTTTCTCCATCTTGTATAACAATGCATTGAGATCGACAGGCACGATGCTGGTGGTGCGCAGGGTACTTAGCTGATTAGGGTTATCCATCCAGCGTGAACTAAAGTCCCAGCCGGATGCGGCGGCTGAGCGCAGGTCGCGATAAATTTCAGTGGCAGGGCGGTTCGGATTGCTTTTCGCGGTGGCAATATCCTCAACCCAGGATTCAGGTCTTGGCGTATCGCGGTCATCCCAGTAGCGGTTTAAAAGGGTGCCATCAGCCAGTTTGACCACACGTTTATGCTGTTGACCGGGCTGAAGTGTTTCGCCTCCTTCCATCCAGTAGCTGTACTCTCTTTGCATCTGTGGAAGGTATTTTTTCAGCGCGTCGTTACCGTCATGCTGCGCCAGCAGTTCAACCATAAAGGCAAAGAACGGTGGCTGCGAACGACTCAGGTAGTAGCTTCGGTTGCCGTTAGGAATGTGCCCCCACGAATCAATCTCATACGCGAAGTTGGCTACCATATCAGAGATCTTGTCCCAGCGATTGCTCTCGGCAAGCCCCAGCATGGTAAAATAGCTATCCCAGTAATAAATTTCACGAAAACGCCCGCCCGGCACGACATAGGGTTCTGGTAGCGGCAGCAGAGAGTCCCATTTTTCGACATCGGTGGTTGAGCGAGTGAGTACCGGCCACAGTCCGTCAATATGCTCGCGGAGTGATTGTCCGGCCGGGGGCACGTATTTCTCACCCTCTTTTGGCAACGTAAAATTCACTTCCACAAAATGGCGTAAATCAAAGCCGGACTGATTTTTCTGCATCCGATAATCGGCAAGGATCATTAGCGGATCGCTATTGGGCACTGCGTCGGCAAAGGTTTTCTGATCGGGAAATAGCTTTGCTGTCTGTACATCATTGAACAGCGGGCCAAGCAGAATATCAGGAGGAGAAGGCGTAGCGGCAGGTGAATCCTCAGCGTGCGCAGTAAAAGAGGCCAGAGCAAAAAAGGTGCTTGCGAGCGTCAGTTTTATCGCCACTGAGAGCAGGCCAGGGTGGCGAATTGCGGGTGTTATCATCGGTTAATCTCCTTAGCGGCGTGCCGAAGTTGCGGCATTTACCATGAGAAAACCTTAGTTCAGGATCGACCGTTGCGCGTGATCGGCCCCCCATTTTGCGATTAAACAGACATTTCCTGTCGGGGGGAGTGAAATAGCCCACCTTTTACAGATAAAGGGTGGGCTGTGGGTATCAGCCAGCGAGGATCACCCGATTTGCTATACCGTCCAGAGTCAGAGCGTCACCCATCTTGATAGCATCGAGGGTTGCGCCTTGTTGGCATACCCAGCACAAACCCATCTCGCGGGCGATAATCGCCGAGTGGGAGGCTTCGCTACCGGCGCGCAGGCAGATCCCTTTGATCGTGAGCGGGTCGAGTTGCAGCACGGTAGACGGATAGATGACATCGGCGACCAGAATGGTCGGTCGAATAGACGCGGGGATACGGGCACTTTCGCCGGTCAAATGTTGCAGCGTACGGGACAGCAAATCCTCAATATCAATGTATCGCGCCTGTAAATAAGGATCGTCGAGTTGCAGATACTGCTGACTCAGATCGCGCAGTACGTTATGCCAGGCATATGCTGCGCTACACTGCTCTTCGCGCATCAAATCACAGGCCATATCGAAAAGCTCAGGATCGTCGAGCAGCGTGTGATGACCAGAGAAAATGGCGGCGATATCAGCGGAATACTTCTCCTCTGCCAGCGCGGTTAAATCACTCAGGTCGTCGAGTGTGCGTTGAATGGCCGCTTTTAGCCGCTGCTGCTCGTCCTGCACATCCGCGGTGGGGCGATGGGTGACTTGCGGTGAGAACGGCGTATGGCAAAATGCCGTACCCGTTGCCAGCGCTGGCACCGGTACTGCGATGCTTTCAGCGCGTGCTTCTTCGACGGACTCGCCAAAATTCTCAGCCGCCAGCTGTTTAAACGCAGCCAGCGCCGCGTCCGCCTGTTCACCTTTAGCAATCAGGCGCAGCGTGTCATTACAGCGCACCTGCAGCAGTGCTATCTGATTCAGGCTGTCAGGGACGACGCACTTACCGTTTTTTTCCAGCCACATGTCGGCATTAAAGCCAGACAATGTGGAGACCAGCCTCGATGCCGGGCGAACATGTATACCGTTGGGGTTTTTTACGGTCACGGCAACCGAACGGGCATCGGCGTCGGGTGACAATTCAGCGGGTGCTGTCTTCGCGACAGACGACGAAGGTAAACCCAGTTGCTCACGCTTGGCGTCGAGGGCATTCATGGCATCATTGATGACCCGATCGATATCAGCGCCCGCCGCAGCACTGACGGTTGCCGCCAGCGTACCTTCAACCAGCGGGGCAGCGCACAGACGCACCTTGGCGGCGATCGCCGGATCGAGTAGATCCAACGCGGTTTCCGCACTCAGTAGCGCGCTGCCAATATCCATCATCACCAGCACGTGATCCGTGTCTGCCACTGACTCAATGGCCTCCATCACTTTGATGGGGTCGGTGCCAATGGGGTTCTCAGGATCGTCAATGCCTGCGGCAATAGCGAGTTTACAACCATCACCCATTAACATCTGTCGGGCTAACGCACCGACGCCTTCGCCCAGTTGGGCGCTGTGAGACACAATAACCAGGTTTACCATCGTTTTATCCTTACTCTCTGGAAGCCTGAGCCAACATTTGCATCATAAACATAACGGACGTTGCGCCGGGATCCTGATGCCCAATGCTGCGCTCACCAAGGTAGCTGGCGCGGCCTTTGCGCGCCTGCATCGTGATGGTGCTTTGCGCTGCGGCTTCTGCCTGGGCGCTTGCCGCCTCCAGAGCAGCCTGTACGCTCAGCTTTTGCTCGCTGGACTGGCGCAAAGATTCGACGACAGGCACCCAAACGTCGCACATGGTTTTGTCACCGGGTTCGGCTTTACCACGACTAATGACACCTTCCGCGCCATCACGCATCATCTGATACAACTCGTCAACCGTCAGGCTTTGATGGGCCTGAGTGACCTGCGCGGCGCGGATGAAAAAGGTGCCGAACAGCGGGCCACTGGCACCACCGATGCTTGAGAGCAGTACCATCCCGGTATTTTTCAAAATAAAACCGATGTCTTTATCCGCAATGGACGGGAGCTTTTCGACCACTTTACTGAAGCCGCGGTGCATATTCAGACCGTGGTCGGCATCGCCGATTTCCCGGTCAAGGCCGGTAAGAAAATCGCTTTCGGTGGTGAATATTTCGCCGCAGCGATAGAGCCAGTTAACAATTTGTGTTCTGGTGAGGGACATCATGAATCTCCTTATTTACCCCAGTTGAGTGCAGGGGTGTGAACCGGTGCATCCCATAAGCTCAGCGTTTCGTCATCCACTTGTAGCAGGGTGATTGAGAAACCGGTCATGTCCAGAGAGGTGCAGTAAGAGCCAATCAGGTTACGTTCGATGATAATGCCGGCATCCTGGCAACGGCTTTCAAGGCGGTTATACACGCCGAAGAGTTCAGACAGCGGTGTCGCACCGAGATTATTGACCAGCGCAATAACGCGATCGCCGCTTTGTAACGCGCGTTTGCTTTCTTTTCCTTCCTGCCATGCGCCCTGAAGGTGATCCCAGTGACGCAGCGTACGACTGTAATTGCCGTTTTCCAGCAGGGTATCAAACATTTCATCCACAGTTTGATCAAGCGAAGAGAATGGACGGCGGTCAATGCCGGGTTCGCCGTGGATACCGACGCCAAACTCCATTTCATTGTCCTGCAGGGTGAATGACGGTTGACCGGCCGCCGGAACGGTACAGGCACCAATGGCAATCCCGATGGAATGACCCTGATTGTTCAACTGGCGCCCCAACGCCGCGCAGGCATCCAGTGAGTCACCGCGTTCTGCGGCCGCACCGACCAGTTTTTCAATCAATACCGTATTTGCCACACCGCGACGACCAGCGGTATACAGACTGTCTTTCACCGCCACGTCATCATCCACGACCATCGTGGTGACTTTGACGCCGCTTTCATGCAATAGCTCGGCTGCCGTTTCGAAGTTAAGAATGTCGCCGGTGTAATTTTTGATTACCAGCAGTACGCCTTCGCCGCCGTCAATTTGCATGGCGCATTCAAACATTTTATCCGGCGTTGGCGAGGTGAAAATTTCACCCGGACAGGCACCGGAGAGCATACCCTGACCAATGTAGCCGCAGTGCATTGGCTCATGGCCGCTACCACCACCGGAAAGCAGCGCCACTTTGCCCATCACTGGCGCATCCGCGCGAGTGACATACACCGGGTCCTGATGCAGTGCCAGAGAAGGATAGGCTTTTGCCAGCCCGGCGAGTTGTTCGTTCAGTACGTCTTCAACACGGTTGATCAATTTTTTCATTGTTTATGCTCCGCAGACAGTCCTGAGATGGCTGCACATATCAGGCAGACATCTGATGTAGGGTATCGGTTTGTACAGCGCCACGGCGACCTCTCGCTGCCGATAAGGTAATTTTGCACACGGGTAGTCAAAAGAAAATTGATGTGATTGGCGTTTCAATACGGAACATTAGTATCTGGTAATGTTCCGTATTGAAACGTATTGGTGCATAAAACAGCGGAAGTGAGAGATGCGGCAAGGTTTATGCTGACGGCATCGTGAATAAAACGTTATTCCTTACTCTTCCTTGCCATTAAAATCGAAAAACCAGAACAAGATAAAACCAATAAAACCAAAAATTAGCAGAATAGCCAGGGTATAGACTTCATATCGTGCGGCATCCGCAGCAATCGCCTGTAATTTGTCCATTGCCGGGGCTGGCTGCTCTTTGAATAGCATGAGTTGCCATTCATAAAGGTTTGTTGTTTTTATCTCTTTAATCGGTTCCCAAATATGGTTAGCCGCCGCGCCGAGAGCTAAAGCGGAAAACAGTGCGCCGTAAATACGTTGGCGTTTTTCCTGACGCTGACTAATTGCCTGGCGCATGAGCTGATCCAATTGCTCTATTTGCGCCATGAGTTCCTGGCGTTGCTCAGACAATCCCCACTGCCGCGAGAGATCGTCACTCAGCTGGTTATGCAGGGCATCGTTGCCGACCAAAGCACCTTTATTTATGGCTTTTAGCGCCCGGGCTTTGGTTTCCAGCATCATTTCGGACCAGTCAGATAGACGACGAATTTTTCCCTTTCGGTTGTGCATTTGCTGCGATTCGAGCAGATCTTTGAGCCACTGTTCAATCTGTTGGGCAGAGTTCGCCAGAAAATTTTCATATTCATAGCTGACATTCGCTACTGAATTGGCCGCTTTAATCAGTATCGCCAGATGTTTATCCTCTTCTTCGCGACAGAAGAATGTGACGCCATGACGGTGAGCGACGACCAGAATATTGCTGTACCACTGGCTGCTGTACTCGCTGGCGGGGGGCAGATCCGCAGGACTCCGGATGACGCGCGTGCTATCGCTCTGTGCTGCCAGCCAGGCATGGAAGGTGGGGGTGTCGATCATACGCATCAGCGGGACGATCGTAATATCACCTCCCTCCGGGATACGATGCTGATAGACACGAATGCATTTACCCTTTGTGCGGCAATCAGGTTCGGGTAAAGCTATTGGCACAATGGCGTTATCAAGGTAACGGGTAAAATAATTATCCCAGATTGCGGGCAAAACGTCTTTTTGCCAGGTCAGTTTCGAGCCGGGCTCTCCTGGCGCAAGTTGCTTCGGTGCCGCAATTAGCGTCATTCTGCCTTGATCGTCGTACCAGGGTTGGTTCGGTGCTCCTGGGATTAATTTATCGCCTCCGGCCAGGCGATAGCTTTCGAGAAAACGCGGAGTATCGTGCGGGCGTAACCCTTGCCAGGCCGCATCTTCACGCTGTTCCAGAGCTGACCACAGGGCATCAAGGCGTGTCCCCTGAATGGGGTTGAGCGAAATAACGATATCATTGCCCGTGCCCACTTCTCGTGGGCGATAAATGGCCAGCAGCCCAAATCCATTGTGCGTCCAACTGCGTTCTTTATCGCAGCGCGCAAGAATTTTCAGCATCCCGGAAGGGTGCGTTTCGGTGATAAACAGCGCATCAACCACCGTTTGCCGCCGGCCTGTGCCGAGGTCCAGCAGGAGCTGGCAGGTCACCGAACGCTTGATAACGTGTTGGTAAATCTGTTGCTCATACGCCAGACTTGCGACCGCACTTGCATAACATTGCGTGTGCATGGGCAAAATGCCTGCGGTGGGGTCTGGGTTGGCTATTATCATATCGCTCAACAGACGCAGGCAGGCCAGCATGTTGCGGCGAACAACGTCAGTATCATCCATGGATTGCTCGTACAGGCTGCTATGCGCGAGTGCGGATAACAAGCACGCGGCAGAACGCGTCGTATCATCCCCGTCCAGATAAATACCGCTTTCCCATGCGGCGACGTATTCCAGCCACGGGTGTGTTGATAGCGACAGCGAACCAGCAGCATCAAGATGGTTCAAAAACAGCAACAGCGTAAAACAGGTATCCAGAGAGAAATCTTCGATAACGATTCGTTGTATTCCCTGGACACTTGAGAGTTTACTGCGCCATATAGTCCATTGACGATCGTCGGCATTTGCCACCAGCTTACTCACCGAATTGTAGTGACCTGCACGGTATCCTTTGTTATTGAGCGCGACACCCTTTTGGCTTTCAGTATCATTCCCGTCGCCCAATCCGATCAGCAGGCTGCCAGCCGGTGCATCACGCTGCGACGGATTGAACTCGAAAGTAAACTGCAGCCATGCATTGTTGAATGCGAACATATAATTCTCTTCCGATGAATGCGTTGTTGTATCGCTCATTATTTGACGACGTTATAAATGACCCGTTGCGAGCGACTCCAGTTATCGTCAATCGCAATATTGGGTTCATGGTTTTCTTGTTTTACGCAGTAGTTCTTAACCAGACTTTTTAACTCTGCCCCGTTGAGTGTGCCGAACATCAGACGCGTATTCAGTTCTTTCAATAACACATCGTGGAGTGAATAGGTGGTAGGTCTTAGCAGTGAAAACTGCGCCGCGTCAGCCAGTAAGTCACGCGCATTATCGGCCATCAGACGGCGTTCACAGCGACCCGCAGGTTCATTTTTGGCCATTTCTTCATCGTAAGCTTTCTTCTGGGCTTTCTCAAAATTAAGCGCTCTATCCAGTTCCGCTTTAATACCCTGAACATCCTTGACAGAAGAACAGAATGTTTTTAAATAACGAATCTGTATGGGGGTCAGCGTGCCATTGTGGTTCGCTGGCTGACGTAATTTACCGGCCATTCTGAGGCAACCGTTTTTTTCATCCATCAACGATGCTGATTGTAATAGGGCATTCAACGTTTCCTCGCGATCTTCCTGTAATGCGGCTTCGGCATAATACAGTTTCCAGCGCATGCCTCCGGCAAGAAACAGGTTGACAACCTGGGTATCACCGCGGTCAATAGCGGCGCGAAGATTTTTTTCATCCCAGGCAATGCCGATATTCGCCAGTTCTTTACGCGGATCGTTACTGGTTTCTTTTTTCGCACCGGCAACCGTTTTACCCACTTCCCCGAGATCGCTACGGATGGACTCCGTATTCACCAGCGTCTTGGTTGAGGTGCCGAAAGTCAGTACCGAGCCAACAATAAGGACAACGATACCGCCCAGCACCCAGGCTACTCGCTTGCGAATGATGTTCGTACCCGTTTTGATTACGTCAATATCCTGAGCCTGAGCCACCAGATCATCTTTTATTCCCTGAACGTCGCCACCGAGATCGTCAATTTTTTGGCTGGTCCGTTCGAAATAGCGAGCAACTTCAGCATTGCTGTCATCAAAAAAGCGATCAGGGTTAACTTTTACCCGGCCTTCATCGAAGGCCTCCTGTACCGGCTCAGTAATTTCTCGGTAATAGTAATTCACCAATGTTGTTTGGACGGAGGTGACCCGCTTATGATGCGCCAGACGGTTGCGAATTACGCGAATATCGTCAAGAAAGGTATTCAGTGTTCGACGTTTATCGTTAACAAAGCTGAGCAACGGGGTATATTGATAAAGTGGAGAATAGTGGATGGGATATTCGTCTTTATCAATAAACAGTGAGGCGAGTTCACTGAAAAGGGTACCGCTCAATACGTCATCACGATCGGCAACGTTCAGCCATTTTTTGACACGTTCCGGACCAAATAATTTGTTTAGGTGCTCAAGTAGAGCTTGTTGGTTATTGTACGCTTCATTAATTAAACTACGAATGGTTAGCTCTAATGCCCGTACCTGCTGCAAACTACGTAACTGCTTTTCTTCGCCTTCGTTATGCAGCGTCGTTGAATAAGTTAATTGAGGCTGTTTTTCTCGCAAATATTCGAGCTGCCACAAAAAACGCAACGCGGCAATGGTCAGATTTCTGTCGGCAGGCTGGCCATGCGTATTTCTGCCGAGCCATTTGTTCAAGGTTCGTAGTGCCGCAAGAAAGCTCGCCATTTCCTGCTCGTTATAGTTAAAGCGGGCCGCTACACTGTTCCAGTTGCCCAATTTCTCCCGGGCTCGATCAAGTGAATCATAAAACGTATCAGGCGAGAGTTGCGTGGGGGCTGGCATACCCAGCAGGGATAAGATTTGTGGAAATGCGCTGTCGAAAAGAGACAGGCAACGAGTAAAATCGTTGTGCTCAGAAGCAGATGAATGATCGACCATTATATTCTCACGTGGTTATTCGCTGAGTTTTCCCGGCCCGATCTAATCGCACAGTGTCAGGCAACTTTCCCTGCAGCCAGAATGCCATAATTCGACAATTATTCGGGATTTTTAATCAGTTCGTCAATATATATGGCGGGCGTAATATTGGTAGTAGACATTGCGGCCAATAATGCGTTGCTATGGGTTCTTAACGCAAATTATGGTTGCTGCGATGAGATTTAATGTTTATTGGCTAACAAAATACGCAGATATTAGGTAAGTAAAACGCAGAAAGCGGGGCGGATTAATCAGGCGACTACGCGCCAATAATGCCACACATAATGCCGCATTATTGGCGTAACTCACGACTGGCGTTTATCGTCGGTCAAAAACGTTGACGTATCTGCAGTCGTATTATCCCGGATAAATACCACGGTCTTTACGTGCCAGCAGGATACGCTCGCAGGCCACAATATAGGCAGCAGTGCGCAATGAGCAGGATTTCTCCGCCGCTTTCTCCCACACATGAACCATCGCATCGGTCATGATTTTATCCATGCGATTGTTGATCTCTTCTTCGCTCCAGAAGAAGCTGGCCATGTCCTGAACCCATTCGAAGTAGCTGACGGTGACGCCACCTGCGTTACATACGACGTCAGGTACCACGATGATACCGCGGCTTGCCAGCATATCATCGGCATCCGGGTAAGTTGGGCCGTTAGCGCCCTCAAGCACCAGTTTGCAGGTCAGTATTTCTGCACGCTGACGGGTAATCTGTCCTTCCAGTGCAGCAGGGATCAGGATATCCATCTCTACGCTCCAGAAGGCTTCGCTGGCGATAGTTTCTGCCCCCGGGAAACCGGCAATCTGTTTGTGCTCCAACTGCCAGGCGGTCAACGCGGTCATGTCGATCCCGGTGGTGTTAAACAGGGTGGCAGTATGATCCTGAATGGCAACGACGCGTGCGCCAGCACTGGCGAACAGGCGAGCCGCCTCACTGCCGACATTACCAAAGCCTTGTACCGCTACGCGCGCGCCTTCAACGTCGATGTTGGCACGACGAGCCACTTCCAGACCGCTGACGAACACGCCACGACCCGTTGCTTTATCACGACCCAACGAACCGCCAAGGTGGATAGGTTTACCGGTGACCACGCTGGTTACGGTGGTGCCGTGGTTCATGGAGTAGGTATCCATCATCCATGCCATCACTTTGCCGTTGGTGCCGACATCCGGCGCAGGAATATCTTTTTGCGGCCCGATGATAATGCCGATTTCGCTGGTATAGCGGCGGGTCAAACGCTCCAGTTCACCTTCAGACAGCGAGAATGGGTCGACGCGAACACCACCTTTGGCTCCGCCGTACGGCAGGTTCAGTGCGGCACATTTGATGGTCATCCAGGCGGAAAGGGCCATCACTTCATTAAGATCAACATCAGGATGATAACGCACACCGCCTTTTCCCGGGCCGCGGGAGAGGTTGTGCTGTACACGATATCCTTCAAAATGGCGAATAGTGCCGTCATCCATCTGCACCGGAATATCGACAATCAGCGCGCGTTTCGGGTGGCGCAGGGTATCCACCCAATGGGAAAGTTCGCCCAGGTAAGGGGCCACACGCTCGATTTGTTGCAGGTAGGTATTCCAGGCAGATGTGCTGCTATCTGAAGCGTAAGATAACTTATCCATGATAAACCTTAGTTATAAAAGTAATATGTTCTTAATTTGGCCGTGGTATACAGTGGATATCACCATATAAACTTAAATTTAACATTTTTTTTAAGAAACGGCCTGTCCTCCAGATGCCTGTTAGCCATATGAAAAGTATGTGAATTAAGTGGTAAGTGAATAATTATCTATTTGTTTTGCGAATTTTTGCGATCAAGTAGCGATTCAGGCATTTAATATGCATGGTGCATGAGAATGACTATTTATCAGATTTATGATGTACCTCTAAAAGTAAACAATATGATAATTATTTGTGTTTTCTTGATTGCATTTTAGCGGCGCGTCAGTAGGTCACTGAGATAGTGACGGTGTCCGTATAGTTGTCGGGCGTGTAGTTCGCGCTGGGAACGGTGGCATACACCGAATATGGCGTAGCGGAGCCGGTGCCTGTAACGGTATTGAGCGAGGTGTTGCAATTAGTACAAAATGGTGGTGTCCAATGAACCGTATACTCATAGCGCTCTCATCTGGAGGGTATAGCCAGTATGTCGAAAGATTTTAAAAAGTGAATGATTCGGTTAGACGGGAAAATTTCATTGTCACTCACTTTCATCAGCCTCAATTAGTTGGCGACACACAACTAGATTGAGTTCAACAAAATGTTCCCATGTGTAGAGATGGGTGTAATGAAGCGTAAATTGCAGATCAACCCTACATATATCGGGGCGCTCATTGTAGATGCTACACCCCTTGCTTGCAGGGTCATAATAGCGGCACGTACCATCGCCTCTGTCCAGAAAAAGCGTTTCTTTTGCTAGACTTACGCGCTGACAACATAAACCACACTTTATGCATGGGAATGGTAGTTGATCACTGTTGCAGGACATTTCTTTCACCCGTTATAAGGCTCACGATGATACGTGAGCCTGTTTTTATCTTATGCGTCGATATCGTCCAGTTTGTCCTTTCTGCCTTCAGCAACATCTGTAATATTGATAATTCTTCGTTCAGTTGAAAGTACCAGGTTTCCTTCTTGATCAAGGATCGGAGTATCAATCATTGCTTTCAATAATTGGGCATACTTAACAGACATGAACACGGCATCTTTGCACTCCTGCGGGAAGTCAGGGAAGTTTTCACCGTAGCTTTCCAGCGCATTCTTCATATCATAAACAGCGCTACGAAGAAGGCCACTCGTCAGAGAGAATGCATTATTTGCGAGTATTGTTACCTTTTCAATGGATTGGAGTTTCCCTACCATTAATAAGCCTTCTTCGTAAATCGTTTGCGCTTGTTCCATGTTGCTACGTGCATTGTTCAACGCTGCTTCACCTTTATTTCCCATGATATGGCCGAAAATTGCCAGTGCCGGGCCTGCAACAATTCCCCCCAACACCATCATTCCCCCTGCCATACCAAAACCCCCTGTGGCTAGTGACCCCCCCCCAAGCCAGGCCAGGGTTGCGTTAGTTGCCGCGACGCCTGATAGCGAGGAGATAGCCGTTCCTGTGCTTGCAGTCGCCAGTAGCATTGTGCCGTTGTAGGCACCAAAAGCTAGCGCTGCGCCGCTTCCCATGCCTGCTCCAATACCCAAACCGGCATCTTTCAGAATCTGGTAATCCTGTTTCAGCGCTGACAAGGTAGTACTGGTAAAATCGCCCGCGTTGAGTTTTTCCAGTTCAGCACTGTTAGCTAGTTCAACATTTTTGAGGCGTCCAAAATTAACAATGAAATCATTAATAACGCCGTTATACGCACGAAGCTTGCGCTGTCCATAGTCTTCAATAACGTTATTTGTTAGCTCGCGGCCTGACTCGATTTGCGAACTAATATCGTCAACCATATTTTGAGCACTTTCATTAATGTTTTTTGCATTGCTGTGATCTTTGGCACCACCAACACCTTTAGCAATACCATAAATTCCAGCGGCAGCGGCCACTGCTCCGATAATAATAGGGATAGGCATATCATAACTCCTTCATTCAAGTACGAGAGCGAGTATTTTACTCATTTCAATGTTCAAGGCTTCGGCACGATCCAGGAGATCTTTAAAAATAAAATCAGGGATCTTGAAGTGTAACTGGATCTCTTTCAATAGGTTCCATTCAATGCTGGAAATATGGCCATCTCGCAGAGCAACTAAAAAAAGCTGGAAAATGATGATTTTTGCTGTTGCGGGATTATCAACTTTTTGATTATTAAGCAGTAGTTTTAATACTGAGGTCGCCGCCTGAATACGAGTCTCGGGCGCATCAATTTGAGAAAGTGGATAGGTTTTCAGTTTCTCAATTAATTGATGTTCAGTAGAATGACCATATAATCCATCTAATACGTCTCCGAAAAATCCACCTGAAAAGCTCTGTTCCATTTGTTCCAGTAACTCTGTTTCCAGCGAATTCTTCTGAATTGTTAGACTATTTAGATCAGAGTCGGATGTTAGTTCATCCTTCGATTTTCCATTCCATATTAATTGGTTGTCAGATAACGTTATAAGCCTGGCAAGCTCCACGAGTAGGACCTTTTTCTCATCAGGCAGCATTCTAATTAGCATGGTGTTCCCTCACTGTTTACAACACTAATGGTTTGTCTGAATCCATGAATTCTTCGAATTCAGGCATAGTCTGAAACTGTAATTGTGCACCGAGTAAAGTGGCAAAATCATTAACAGCAAAGGCCAGATCGTCAATATTATCGGTTCCACGTGAAATAATGTTAAAGAAATGTTGGGTGTCTTTACAAAGTTGTGGGATTTCCCGAGCAGTAAACTCATCAAGCAATGTTTGTTGCTGCTTGATTTGTGCTCGAGCTTCACTCTCAATAGCACTAATATGCGCCAGGCGCTCACGTGAAAGTGTCACCTCACGTGCGGCCTCAAGAGCACTTTGATAAAACATAGATGAGAGCGTGTAACCAATCATACCGCCAATTGCCGCCCCTACAACCGGAACAGGAATCGCAATTTGTCCTAGCGCCGCCATCATTCCGCTAGAAAGCATACCGGAACCTTTTTCACCTATCTCATCAAGCAGTTCAGCTTCATTAATTTCATTATTAATGTAACGCTTAATAGATATGCCAAGCGATAGGCAAATATTGACCGCCAGAACCGGGGCTGTTGTTCCGGCTATCGCCCGTAATGCCTGCTTCTCTGATTGCTGCAAACCTGCTTTTATCGCTGATCCTGCAAATGCAGTACCGTAGCCCATCACCGCTGCTTTCGCGCTGTCAAAAGTGATGTCTTCAATTGCTTCACCCAGTGCTTTCTTCTCCTGAGCGACATTAAAAATATTGATAACCAATGATATCGCACCGCCAACAACAGCTCCTGTTTTAGCCCCTTCGATACCTGCTCTGTGACTGGTACGCGTAATATCCATTGCTGTTGCTATCTTAGGATGCTCACGGTAAAAAATGGCTTGTTCTGTTGTTAAACCGCTATCAATCACATTGTCAGCCAGTTGCTCGTAATTATCTGCTTCCCGGCGGAGCTTATCTGCAATATCATGTTTTCCTGAAGCCTCAACCTTACCCGCCTGCTCGCGTAGTTCAGAGGCTTTCTTACGGCAGTGTTCTGCTGCTCCTTTATATTGTTCAGAAGGGAGTTCTAGCTTAACTCCTCGATAGCGGGAAAATTTACCGTCATCTTTTGTGATATCTTTAAAAAGTTGGTCGCGGTCACCTACAAATTTCATCTGGCTCTGAGACCCTTCTACAATCACACCATCCTGAATCATCACACGATCAACAACGTTATGGTTACGGCCAAACTCAGGTAAATCATCGCTACGCCACGTTCGTGCAGTATCGCCATTTATAATTGCTTCTGCGTTATCACGACTGGTAGTTGCAATTTCGGCAGAGAAGCCAGCTTGTTGTTTAATATTCTGTGTGGCGTAATCAGGATTTACCTTATGTGCAGCGACGTCTGCAAGACCTTTAGTAAAGCGATGCCCTGTTTCATTATCAACACCTCGATGGCCTTTAATAAATTCAGCACTAGCGCTCCCATAACGTTTAACGATTTCATCCTGTGCAAGGGCAATAGCAGCACGGTTCTGCTCGAGCTCAATTTGCTCTCTGTTATGTTTTTGCTTATCTACATTAGAAGGAGATAACGGTTCTTTTTTTTCTGGGTTATGTAGCATAATTCACTCCTGCTGCTGGTTGTCAAAAGTAGTTCCATTGCATTGTTTTTTTAACTCTGTTATTTGCTGGTTAAGTTTTTGATAGAAACGCCGTTGTATCTCAACAGGAGAAATAATAATAAGATTTGGTAACCAGTAGCGTAACAGTGGAAATAATTGATTTTCATGCGCCATTTCCGTTTGCACGATTAAGTCGCCGTTAGATTCTTGGCTGATTGTTTTTTGTGCGGGAAGTATTCTTCGACGTTGAAAATAATAGCTTACATCAGCTGCGATTTTGACATGCACAATCTGTTTATTCATAGAGAACCAGACATCATCTTCCTCGATAAAATATTGAATAATGCCAGGCTCTGGTGTGAAGTATTCATTTTTCAGTTTAAGCCAGTGAATTTTAGCTAGTTGGAATCCCTTGACATTCCCGTTCTCTACAGCCCCCAGATACCAAACACCCTTCGTGTTTATGAGTTTATAGGGTGCAACGCTCCGCTGTTTTTCTTTATAGTGGAACTCACAAATTTGATTCTCACGAATAGCTTTATCAAACAAACCATAATTGCATTCAAGCATACGCTTCGCTTGAGGATCACCTGGTAATGAACGTATATTCAATGAGGTGAAATCAGGCTGTGATAATATTTTTTTTGTAGGGAATACATCCTCCATATCAAAGATTCTAACAAGGCTTTGTAAATTATTCAGAGAAATAGGCTTGACGTAAGCAGGGGCCAGTCTATAAATGCCGTTTCCGTCATGGATTATGCGATCTCCAAGACGATTAAGATCACGATACAGTGTACGTTCGCTGATGTTGAATTCATCCATTAATTTCAGTCGTGATACGAAACCATGCTGATACAGTTCCGCCACAATAGTGGTTATCCTTTGTGCCATGATTTCGTGTCCGCTCATGCATACGCCCCTCTGTAATTTTCCCTAATATTACCCCTCATAACTGACAGGTCATGTCAGTGTGTTTAAGGAGGCTCAGTTTTTTATCATACATGCTTTGCAATGAACTCTGAGTTTTTTTTAAGAAGCGTCAACCATATTTTCCATGCACACTGATCCACATCTATTTCAGTTGAAATCCAAGAAAAACCTTGTTGAGCAAATCAAGTTTGTGAAGAGTGGTGGGGGTGTAAGCATCCCGGTAAAACGGCCCATTCACTTTTAGAGATCTTCCAACATACTGATTATATCCCTTGGGGAGATCACTATGCGTAAGATCCGATTCACTGAACACCAGATCATCGCCGTACTGAAGTCCGTCGAAGCCGGACGTACCGTCAAGGATGTGTGCCGTGAGGCCGCTATTTCGGAGGCCAGTTATTACAACTGGAAGGCAAAGTATGGCGGGATGGAAGTGGCCGATATTAAAAAAATCAAAGACCTTGAGGATGAGAATCGACGTTTGAAACAAATGTTTGCCGACCTGAGTCTGGAAAATCTCACGTTAAAAGACGTCATCGAAAAAAAAGCTTTAAAACCAGCGATAAAGCGTGAGCTCGTCAGCTATCTGACGGCACAATTTGCCATGAGTTTACGCCAGGCCTGCAGGACGTTATCGTTGACAAAAATCCACGCAGCAGCGTGGATTTTTTTCGCGTTCATTGATCTGACAAAGCTCCGGAAAGCCTGATCAGACAGCAGAAGCAACTTAGACGTTGAACAGGAAGTTCATCACATCGCCATCTTTAACGATGTAATCTTTACCTTCTGCACGCATCTTGCCGGCTTCTTTCGCGCCTTGCTCACCTTTATAGGTGATGAAGTCTTCAAACGCGATAGTTTGTGCGCGGATAAAGCCTTTCTCAAAGTCGGTGTGGATCTTACCGGCTGCCTGCGGAGCGGTTGCGCCGACAGGGATGGTCCATGCACGGACTTCTTTCACACCCGCGGTGAAGTAGGTCTGCAGGTTCAGCAGTTCGTAGCCTGCGCGGATAACGCGGTTCAGGCCAGGCTCTTCCAGACCCAGTTCAGCCATAAATTCGTCACGATCAGCATCGTCGAGTTCAGCGATGTCAGCTTCAACAGCGGCACAAACGGCAACCACGACAGATCCTTCAGCGTCGGCGATTTCGCGAACTTTATCGAGGTACGGATTGTTTTCAAAACCGTCTTCGTTCACGTTGGCGATATACATGGTTGGCTTCAGCGTCAGGAAGCTCAGGTATTTGATGGCTGCTTTGTCTTCATCGGTCAGGTTTTTCAGCGCTCGCAGCATACCGGCGTTTTCCAACTGCGGCAGGCATTTTTCCAGTGCAGCCAGTTCTGCTTTCGCGTCTTTATCACCGCCTTTGGCTTTCTTCTGTACGCGGTGGATAGCACGCTCGCAGGTGTCGAGATCGGACAGTGCCAGTTCGGTGTTGATAACGTCGATATCGTCAGCCGGATCCACTTTGTTGTTAACGTGGATAATGTTGTCGTTTTCGAAGCAGCGAACAACGTGACCGATAGCTTCGGTTTCACGAATGTTGGTCAGGAACTGGTTACCCAGGCCTTCGCCTTTGGATGCGCCTTTTACCAGGCCCGCGATATCCACAAATTCCATTGTGGTTGGCAGGATACGCTGCGGTTTGACGATTTCGGCCAGTTGATCCAGACGAGGATCGGGCATCGGAACAACACCCGTGTTCGGCTCGATAGTACAGAACGGGAAGTTTGCCGCTTCAATACCCGCTTTTGTGAGCGCGTTGAACAGGGTGGATTTGCCTACGTTTGGCAAACCGACGATACCGCATTTGAATCCCATGTTTAAATCACCTTAATCTTTTGATATTCAACCTGTTATGGAAAACAGATTGTAGAAATGTAAATAACTTTGCCTATTATACACAGCACGCGAGAAAAATGCCGCACATCGCTGCTTATTGCGCTTTAAAGGTGTGTAACCGGCTCGTTGCCTTGGTGAGTCCATCTTTGAATAAAATCTCGGTACAACGTGCCGCTTCGTCAATGGCTTCATCAATTAACTTCTGTTCTGAAACAGGCGGTTTGCCTAAAACAAAACCGACAACTTTATTTTTATCGCCCGGATGGCCGATTCCAACGCGTAAACGATGAAAGTTAGGGTTATTGCCTAACTTGCTGATGATGTCTTTCAGGCCGTTATGCCCGCCATGACCGCCGCCAAGCTTAAATTTGGCGACGCCGGGCGGCAGATCTAATTCATCGTGGGCGACCAGAATTTCATCAGGGTTAATGCGATAAAAGCTGGCCATCGCGCCAACGGCTTTGCCGCTCAGATTCATAAATGTGGTCGGTACCAGCAGGCGGACATCTTCACCTTCGAGCGTGACTCTGGAGGTGTAACCGAAGAATTTCGGCTCATCGCGCAGCGGGGCACGGAGTCTCTCTGCCAGTAAATCGACGTACCATGCGCCTGCATTATGTCGCGTTGCCGCATACTCTGCGCCGGGGTTCGCCAGGCCGACAATCAATTTAATCGCCACGTTATTTGTCCTGAGTGTGTCTATAACCGGCGTGTAGTTTACTGTTTGCCGACGCGCTTGACAAAAAACTGCGTGGGTCGCACCGAAAACTGAATAATTGCAGGAATGGACTATTGGAAATTGAGGGTGTTCAGTAGCTTATTTGTAAAGTTTTGTTGCGTTGGTGTTTGTATTTGTGATCACAGGCGCACTTGCGAATGGCAGTGTTGTCTATACTTTACACATAAGGATTAGGGGTATTCCCTGTAACAACCCAAAGTTCCGGAGGTGACACATGAAACGCAAAAACGCTTCGTTACTCGGTAACGTGCTCATGGCTTTAGGGTTGGTGGTGATGGTTGGTGGTGTTGGTTACTCTATTTTAAACCAGTTACCGCAATTTAATCTGCCACAGTTTTTCGCACATGGTGCCGTGCTCAGTATTTTTGTTGGTGGCGTCCTCTGGCTGGCGGGTGCCCGCGTCGGCGGACATGAACAAATCAGTGACCGCTACTGGTGGGTTCGCCATTACGACAAACGTTGCCGTCGTAATAATAGCCAACGCCACAGCTAAGTGCTGACATAACCTGCAGACCAGCCAGCGTTTCGCTGACTGGTCGTTAGTTTTTCTCGTTGCTGCGCGAGCGGGATCGCATGCGCTGTAACAGTGCTAATAGCGCCAGCATACTCGCCAGATATCCCATCACGATCGCTCCCTGGTGTTTTCTGCTCTCAAGCTGCGGGTCAGCGGCCCACGCCAGAAACGCGGTGACATCTCGTGCGTACTGCTCTTCTGTTTGGGGAGCATGCGTTTGCATAGCCCAGGTGATGTCATTGTCAGCCAGCGGTTTAGGCATATTAATTATCCCGCCTGGGAAAAAACGGTTGGTTTTCATCTCCGGGTCATCGGTTGCATACCCGGTCAGCAGCGCATAAACGTAATCAGCGCCTTGCTCGGTGTAGGGGGTGAACGCATCCAGTAAAAATCGCGGAAACCCGCGGTCGTAGGTTCGCGCTCGAACGATATAGCTCAGGTCAACCGGCAGCGCGCCATTATTAAGGTATTTTGCTTCCTGTTCATTCAGATAAGGTGACGCGAAAACATCGTTCAGATTGCCTTCCCGTTCGCCGGGTTGACCGTCGTCTTCAATTGTCGCGAAGACGTAGCCGCTGGCCAGTGTTTTGGCCTCCGCCTCACTGAGTTGCGGCCCTCCAGCTTTAGTTAACGTTTTGAAAGTGAGATATTTCATACCGTGGCAGGCCCGGCATTTCTCTTCATAGACCTGCAGCCCGCGTCGCAGTTGTTCGCTATCGTGTTTACCGCTCACGCCGCTAAACGACCACGTCTGCGCGGTGGGTAGCTGTGCGCCAATCGCGTTGCTCAAGAAAAGAGCCAGAGTCAGAGTTACAGTGGTTAAAAATCGCGCCATGATGTCAGCCCTGTCGTTCCAGTAAACGTCGGCACGGCAGCACAAGCAGAAACCATGCAAAATAAATAAGTGTTGAAAGCTGAGACGCCGCGCGTGTCCAGCCATCGTCATCGCTAAAACCATCAACTAAGTCCGGCCCGACCAATGCTTTTGAGCCCAACCAACCCAGAAAGAGCGCATTGGCGACCCAAAACCAAAAAATGGCTTTAACCAGCCGACTGTTATTACGAAACCGTGCGTGTGACGTATCCAGCCAGGGGAGAAAATAGAAAATCAGTACCGCCGCGCACATCGCAGTGATGCCTGCCAGTTCATTGGGGAAGCAGCGCAGAATGGAGAAGAAAGGCAGGAAGTACCATTCAGGCGCGACGATAGCCGGTGTGAGTGTCGGGTCTGCCGGGATAAAGTTATCGGCGCTGCTGAGATAGTGCGGCGCGAAAAACAGAAACCAGGCGAACAGCATTAAAAAGAGGGTGAGTTTGATAGCATCGTTTTCGGTGATGCGAAAATCGAACAACACACGCTGAGACTCTTTGGGTGAAAATGTTTTCTTCCGCGCGTGGGCAAAAGCCGACTGGACGGTACGGACGTGCCATATCGTAACCGCGACAATGGCGAAGGGGATGATAAAGTGAAGGACATAAAAACGGCCTAATGTCGGTGTGCCGGGCATATAGCCACCGACCAAAAAGGTATATAGCGTATCGCCAATAAACGGTACCGCGCGGGCGAAACTGGTGATGACCGTAGCGGCCCAGTAGCTTTTTTGCCCCCAAATCAGGCTATAGCCGAGAAACGCGGTGATCATCAATAGCACATACAGCGTCACGCTGATTGCCCACATCTTCAGATAGGGTTTGCGGTAGACGTTGTAATACATTGCCCGGAAAATATGCAGATAACAGGCGAAGAAAAAAAGCGATGCGCCAATAGCATGCAGATTGCGCACCAACTCACCGTGTTTGACCGCGCGCAGAATATGAACAATAGAGTCAAAAGCGGATCCTGCTGTAGGCACATAGAACATAGCCAGCACGATACCGGAGAGCATTTGCACGCCCAGCATGACCAGCAATATGAGACCGATAGCAAAAATCCACACGCCAGCGACTGAGCGGGGGACAGGAAGACGAAACTGCAGGTGATACCACGGGGGGGACGGATAAGCGGATTTCATCTCAGGCATCCTTCGTACCAATACGCAGACTCAGGCCGTCAGCCGACACGCTAAAGTCAGGGATGGCCAGATTCGCCGTGGCCGGGCCTCGCGTCACGCGCCCGGAGGTATCAAACTCGGAACCATGACACGGGCAAACCCAGCCCTGTCCGTTGGGGTTGGCATTGGGTACACAACCCGCGTGGGGGCAGTAACCTTGTACAACCAGCCACTGTGGATGTGCCGCTGCCACCCGCTCGCTATCCGCCTGTGGATCGGCCAGTAGACGCAGATCAGCTTGCCGCGCCGCGGCGATCTCCTCCGCCGTGCGGTGGCGAATCAGGATCAGTTTTCCCTGCCAGATACGCTTCACCGTCTGGCCTGCGGTTACGCCAGCGAGGGAGACATCAACGGGTTCATTTTCCGCCACAGTTTTATCATCCGGACCCAGCGCGGAAATGAGTGGCCAGACGGCGGCGGTCACGCCCGCTGCGCCGACAAATTTTGTCAGCTTGCACAGGCAATCGCGTCGCTGAGTTTGGATTGTTTCGCTAAGCGTTTTTTTATCCACCACCGTTATTCTCCCTTTATGACGGCGTTACTGTTTATCGATGCGGGTATAAATTTCCTGAAAACGCTTATCGGCAAGACCAGGGGCTTTGAACGCGCGGTAGCTGTCGGGTAACACGGCATCGCCGACTTTAATCAGCATGATCATGCCCTGTGCGTAGTGCGGTGAACATTTGATGCCGTAGAAACCTGCATTGTCGTATTTCACTTCAATCTCTTCATCGATTTTGCCGATAAAACCGGGATATCCGGCGGGAGAGAGTTCGGCAATCGACGCGGCATTGTGGCTCTTATGTTTGCGGATAAACTTCACGCTATCACCTGGCTGGATCGCCAGATAGTCCGGCTCATAAACCATCGGGCCGCCTGTACCGCGGTTTTTCATCAGCACTTCGTAGGTTTGTGCAAAAGCCGTCGAGGTGAAGGCTAACAGGCATAAGATTTGTAAACTTTGCTTAACACGTTTCATTGCGGTTCCTTTCGGTGTTTACGCGGGGCGTTGGTAACGGATAAAACAGTTCGCTTCGTCGGGGGCATGTTCGACAATCGCATCGATCCCAAACCAGCTATTAAGATTTTCACGGGTAAAAATGGCGGCAGGACGCCCCTGCATCGCCAGCTGTCCGGCTTTCATCACCATGATGCGATCGCAGAACATCGCCGCATGATTCAGGTCGTGTAGGGCGGCGATGACGGTGAGTTTTTCACGTTTAACCAGATTGAGCAGGCCAATCTGATGCTGGATATCAAGATGGTTTGTCGGCTCATCCATCAGCAGTACCTGCGGCTGTTGTGCCAGCGCTCTGGCGATGTGCAGACGTTGACGCTCTCCGCCGGAGAAGGTATGCCAGCAGCGATGCTGCATGTTTTGTAGGGAGACTTTCTCCAGCATCGTCTGCACAATATCGTCGTCTTTCCTCGACCACGGTGACAGCAGGCTCAGCCATGGCGTGCGACCAAGCGAAACCGCCTGAATGGCGGTAAGACGCTCGCTGGTTTCAGCCTGTTGTTCAACCAGTGCCACCTTTTGCGCCAGATGGCGGCGTGAATAACGACGAATATCCTGATGGTTTAGCGTAACGTGCCCGGAAGACGGTTTCAGTAAACCTGCCAGGAGCGAAATCAGCGACGTTTTCCCGGAACCATTGGGGCCGATAATGCCGACAAACTCGCCGCGTGAGACCTGAAAAGAGACATCATTGACGATGGCTTTGCCTTTGACTTCCCAGTACAGATGCTGGGCGTTTACCACAGGATTAGCGGTCATTTCCCCGGATTCCCTCGTATCAAAATGATGGCAAATGCAGGTGCGCCGACCAGTGCGGTAATCACGCCGATCGGCAAGACCTGTCCTGGAAGTAAGGTGCGTGAAATAACATCCGCGACGATGAGGAAAATGGCGCCAATAAGTGCGCTAACGGGCAATAGGCGATGGTGCTGATTTCCCACCAGTAATCGCGCAGCATGGGGAATGACCAGTCCGACAAAGCCAATAGCGCCGACGATTGACACCATGATGGCCGTCATCCCTGTCACGGCGGCAATCAGTACGCCACGGGTGC
The DNA here is from genome assembly GCF_014596835.2 of Citrobacter sp. C6_1. Lineage (NCBI taxonomy): Bacteria > Pseudomonadati > Pseudomonadota > Gammaproteobacteria > Enterobacterales > Enterobacteriaceae > Citrobacter > Citrobacter sp. C6_1. The sequence continues at coordinate 2,039,233 of NZ_CP115031.1, forward strand.
GTTTTACGGGAATGCCCAGCGATGCCGCCGATTCCGCGCCAAACGAGAAAGCATCCAGGTGGCGGGCATAGCAAAAGCAAACGATGATGCCTATCAGCGCAGTAGGGATTGCCAGCACGACATCCGGCCAGCGTACCCCGCTGAGATTGCCCAGCAGCCAGAACATGATGCCTCTAGCCTGTTCGGCATTGGCTGAACGCGTAATGATGAGCGAGGTAATGGCATTGAAGAGCTGCGAACTGGCAATCCCGGCGAGAATGATTTGCGTGGTGGCCGAGCCGCTTTTGCCCCTTGCCGCCATCGCCAATAGCGCGACAAACAGAAATGCCGTCAGCGCGCCAATAAACGCGCCAAGCGACATGGAAATGATCCCTGCGCCAAGTCCGGTCAGGGCGATGAGCACCGCGCCCGTTGAGGCTCCGGCAGAAATACCCAGCAGGTAAGGTTCGGCCAGCGCATTGCGCAGCAACGACTGGAGAACCACGCCTGAAACCGCCAGACAGGCTCCGCAGCAGGCGGAAACCAGCGCACGAGTCAGGCGGTAGTTCCAGATAATTCCGGCATCAAGCGCATCCACCGCATACTGTGTATCAAACAAGCGGTTTGCCAGCGTATGGCTGACATGCCGCCACGGGATAACCGTCTCACCGATTGAAATGCCCGCCAGAAGGACGCCGCACATCACCATGCTGACCCACAGCGCGTGGAACAGCGTCCGGCTGGCAAGTTGGCTCATGGCATGACGCGTCCTGCGTAATTCGCTCATTGTTTACGACTTCCCGGAATACGAAAGGGCGCTATGCCCGCATAAGGCATAACGCGCGACGAGAGTTAGTGAGTCGTCTGAGGGTGCGCCAGACCATATTGCACCAGCGCATCGGCGAGTTTTTCCAGCCCGTCAATGGTTCTGATACCCGCGTTCATGGTCTGCACGTCGATCACCGGCAGGTGGTTTTCTTTCACTGCCGGGATCAGGCGGGTAACAGGATCGGACGTGAGGTATTCCATTTTGACTTTCCAGTCATCGGCCGGGAAGCGGCGACGGCCCATCTCGCCGAGGACGATGACCGATGGGTTGGCTTTGGCAATGGTTTCCCAACCTACCGTTGGCCACTCTTCAGCGGAATCAATGACATTTTTCACCCCAAGAGATTGCGCTATCCACGCCGCGGGACCAAATTTCCCGGCGACATAAGGGTCAAGCTGCAGGTCGGCGCTGGAGAACCAAAAGACGGCAGATACGTGGTTGTCCATACCGGCAATCTTAGCTTTCGCAGCGGCTTCACGTGCTTTCAGGCTGGCAATCAGCTCATCGCCTTTGTCCTGTACATCAAAAATTTTCGCCAGGTCGGCAATTTCCTGATAGACCATGGCGATATCAAACATGCTCTTACGCACGCCGTCACCGCCGTCTTCGTTGTCTTTAGCGCAGTCGGCTGGGGCGGTATAAACCGGAACGTGTAATTCGCTAAATTGTTCGTAAGAAGCAACTGTGCCCGCAGGGCCAATCTGCCATTCAAACTGACTGGCCACCAGATCCGGTTTTTTCGCAATAATCCCTTCGAAACTCGGGATGTTTTGCGCAATGACCGCAATCTTGTCATTCGCCGCTTTGTATTGTTCAGGTACCGGGCTAAACCACAGTGATGTCCCAACAACACGATCGGCCAGACCCAGGGAATAGAGGATTTCAGTACTGTTTTGTCCAACGGTAGTCACGCGTTTTGGCGCATGATTAAACGTAATATCCCTACCACAGTTTTTGATCGTTAGTGGATATTCTGTTTTAGCCGCAGAAGCCATATTGCTGGTCAGGAAGAGTGCTGCGCCAGTCAGTGCCAGAAGTGAAAGTTTGCAATAAGCAGAGGTTAATTTTGCGTGCATTAGCGTTGTCCCGTTCATGCCAGAATCTGAACGTCTGGTCATGGTTCATTTCGTTCCATAAATTCGGGACAGGCACATGACGATAGATGACATCTAATCGTGAACTGCGGGCAAGATAATATGAAAATAAAACATATTGTTGCCAATTTGTTCAGAAATTATATTACTCATTCGTCAAATAAATCACCCCATGGACCATCCCGTCCACTCAATGTATACAACCTTGACAGCAGGTCTCCTGGCTCGCGGCAATCTGAATATCGGCCTTCCCATAAATGCGTTCTTTACAGTGACCTGTCGTGGATAATCCACGACACAGTGATATTCAGTTTCCGCTTACAGTTGCGGGGGCAGCTATGGCATAAGATTAAAATAATCCGCACCATATTCCGTTTCAAAATGATAAATAGATTCTGAAATACTGTCGGTGGGGACTTTATCGGTATCGAATAGCTCCGTCAACCGCTTGAATAAGTAGGGTTGATGCCGCTTTTTGTTTTTAATTCAATAAAATCAATTTGTTGCTTTTGTGCTTGTGACATTAATTATGTGGAAAGCACAAAAGTCGATAAACTAAATGAGAATTGTTTGATGTTGATCAATTAATGTTTTCTTTGCCGGGCTGACCACGATTAATAGCGAAATTTACTGTGATATTTAATTATTTGCGCGGCGTCACATTTTATTGATGTTTTTCCATGTGCACGATTTGCTGCTCGCCACCTTCATCAAAATAGACGGTAAAGTGATTTCGCAACCAGAATTGATAGCCACCAGGTAAAAAATGGTGGGTGTGCAGATAGCGTGTTTTATATTGTTGCTGGTCGCAAAATTGTTCCGCCAGCAGAACAAGTTGACTGCCTATGCCTTGCCGACGATATTCCTGTGCGACGTAGCAGCGACAAATTTCCGCGGTTGAGGATAATTGATAGCGTCCACGCAGTGCCGGTATTCGGTCATCGTACTGGCAAACCGCCAGCGTAGCGATAAGTTGCTGTCGGTTATTCCATGCGCCGAGCAACAGATTTCGCGGTTGATGGAGGTAGTGTGAGCGCAGATTTAATACATCTGCATGCGGTTCAGGTGCTGGTCGGTTAGCGTTAAAATAGAGATTTAAATGGTGGATAATAAACGACTGAACGGACGAAATATCAGCCTCAGTTATTTCACGGAATATAAATGCAGTATCAGCGTTCATCGTTGCAGATATCATCAGAACAAGGGAAACTGGATAATAGCAACTCAGACGCGTTTACAGAAGAGAAGTGTTACCGGCAAGCCTGCGCAAGCCGGTAACATAGTATGATTAAATATCTGCCAGCGCGGCATCACGGTTCGGGAAGAACGCCAGACGACCAGGAATGGGTTGGATACCCGCGCGCGCCATGGTGCGTAGCGGCTGGAACTCCAGATTACTGATACGCAGCTCACAACCCTCCGGCAGGCGTTTAACAAAACGCTGGAAGGCGTCCAGACCGCCGGCATCCAGCACCGGTACTGCGTCCCACTTCAGCACCACAATGCGTTTGCCTTCAAGGCGAGATTCGAGATCGGTAAAGAGTCCCTCTGCTGCGGCAAAGAAAAGCGGGCCAATAACGCGTAGTACCAGTACATCGTTTGGTACGTCTACGTTGACCGGAGCCAGACGCGTCATGCGTGCAATACGGCGCATAAACAGCAGCGAAGCGAGAACAATACCGACGCTGATGGCGATAACCATATCGAACAGCACCGTCAAAGACATACACATCAGCATGACGATGATGTCGTCTTTTGGCGCGTGGCGCAGCAGATCCACAACTTTATGCGCTTCGCTCATGTTCCATGCCACCATCAGTAGCAGGGCAGCCATCGCCGAAAGGGGTAGCCAGGAGAGCAGCGGTGCCAGAACCAGCAGGGCGAGGATCACCAGAATCGCGTGAATGACCGCAGAAATTGGCGACGTTGCGCCGGCACGAACGTTAGCTGCTGAACGGGCAATCGCGGCGGTGGCGGTAATACCACCAAAGAATGGGGCGACAATATTACCCAGACCCTGACCAATCAGTTCGCTATTGGCTTTATGCTTGGTGCCGGTCATCCCATCGAGGACGACGGCGCACAGCAGAGATTCGATTGCCCCGAGCATTGCCATCGAGAAGGCTGCCGGTAACAGCGCCTGTAACGAGCTCCAGCTCAGGGTAAAGTTTGACTCCGGCATATTCCACGGTAAAACCAGCTGCGGCAGCAGCTGTGGGATACCATTGCCCTGTGAGCCGTCAGCCAGAATATAGTGGAACTGAGATCCGATGGTGGCGACATGGCCGCCAGTCAGGTTCACGATACCCATTACCGCACAGCCTGCCAGTAGTGCTGGAAGGTGGCCCGGTAATCGGATACCCAGACGCGGCCAGACAATCAGGATCCCCAGCGTTACCACGCCAATCGCGGCATCACCCACGTTGATGGTTGGCAGGGCCATAAACAGCGCGCCAACCTTCTGCAAATAGTGCTCTGGCACATGAGCCATCTGCAGGCCAAGAAAATCTTTAATCTGCATGGTACCGATGGTGATACCAATACCTGAGGTAAAACCTAACGTAACGGACACCGGAATATATTCGATCAGGCGGCCAAAGCGAGCGAGGCCGAAGAGGATCAGGAATATCCCGGACATGAGCGTGGCGACCAGCAGACCTGCCAGCCCAAACTGTTGCGACACCGGATACAGAATCACCACGAAGGCGGCGGTGGGGCCTGATACGCTAAAGCGTGAGCCCCCGGTGAGGGCAATAACAATCCCAGCCACGGCTGAGGTATACAAGCCGTACTGTGGTGCAACGCCACTACCGATTGCCAGCGCCATCGCCAGTGGGATGGCAATTATCCCAACCGTTATCCCGGCGATCAGGTCGCGGGTAAAGCGAGAAGCGGTATATTTTTCTTTCCAACAAGCGTCGATGAGGGCGCGGAAAGGCATCACATGTGAGGAAAATAATCTGTTCACAATAATGTTTCATCCATGGGCGCATCATCTGTCAACTGAATGGCAGGTGAAGGAGGCAAAAGTCATACAAATAAATATTACAGATAAAAAAACCCGCCGCAGCGGGTTTTTGAGCCTGGCTCGATTAATGCTCGAACATAGCAGAGATGGATTCTTCGTTGCTGATACGACGAATCGCTTCGGCCAGCATACCCGACAGAGTCAACGTACGCACGTTTGGCAGTGCTTTGATTTCGTCGGTCAGTGGAATGGTGTCACAGACAACGACTTCATCAATTACTGAATTGCGCAGGTTGTTTGCCGCATTACCTGAGAAGATCGGGTGAGTTGCATAAGCAAATACGCGTTTAGCACCACGCTCTTTCAGCGCTTCAGCTGCTTTACACAGCGTACCGCCGGTATCGATCATGTCATCAACCAGCACGCAGTCACGGCCTGCAACGTCACCAATGATGTGCATCACCTGAGAAACGTTCGCACGTGGGCGACGTTTATCGATGATAGCCATATCGGTATCGTTCAGCAGTTTAGCGATAGCGCGGGCACGCACGACGCCACCGATATCCGGAGAAACCACAATCGGGTTGTCCAGATTCAGCTGCAGCATGTCTTCTAACAGAATCGGGCTACCGAATACGTTATCAACCGGCACATCAAAGAAGCCCTGGATCTGTTCAGCATGCAGGTCAACGGTGAGGACGCGGTCAACGCCAACGCTGGACAGGAAGTCCGCGACGACTTTAGCGGTAATCGGAACACGAGCAGAACGTACGCGACGATCCTGACGTGCATAGCCGAAGTAAGGGATAACGGCGGTGATACGGCCTGCGGAAGCACGGCGCAGCGCATCAACCATAACGACCAATTCCATCAGGTTGTCGTTAGTAGGGGCACAAGTGGACTGGATGATGAAAATATCACCACCGCGTACATTTTCATTAATTTGTACGCTGACTTCGCCGTCGCTAAAGCGACCTACAGCGGCGTCGCCGAGTGAAGTGTACAGGCGGTTGGCAATACGTTGTGCTAGTTCCGGGGTAGCGTTACCAGCAAAAAGCTTCATATCAGGCACGAGAAGAACCTCAGGCATGCGTCCATTGGTGGAAAGAATCTGCCGAAAACTGTGCGGGCCAGGCAGTATCCTCTCCAGGCGGTGTATTAAAGAGCGCGATGCAACGTCTGGAACGGGGTGACGTTGTCACCGCAACTCAGCTTGCCCGGCTTACTCGTCATCAGTCACGTTTCATGTGCTGGCATCAATTTCTCGCACCAGTCACATATTTTTGTATGTGTCTGGCGGTTCGTCATCTCGCCATCTTCCTGAAACCCAAATGATTTAGAGTAGCGCTCTGTGCAATGGGGAGAGGTTTACACCTTTCGCCACAAAGCCTTTGAGCCAATCCGGGGCTTGCTCAAGCACCTGGCGAGCACGGAACTCAGTGTCAAATTCAGCAAAGACACAAGCCCCTGTACCAGTCAGGCGCGACGGCGCGTATTCTAACAGCCAGGAAAGCGCCGCATCAACCTCGCGAAAACGTTTTCTTGCGATAACCTCGCAATCATTGCCGAATTCACATTTTAGTAACGTTTCTATTGACCTTTTTGGCGTGTTGCGCGGGAGGTCAGGATCTTTAAAAATCACCGGCGTTGGAATACTGACTCCCGGATGGGCGACCAGGTACCATTTTTCTGCTGGATTGACCGGCGTCAGGATTTCTCCTACGCCTTCAGCAAAGGCTGCGTGACCGCGTACGAATACCGGTACGTCGGCGCCCAGCGTTAAACCCATTATTGCCAGTTCATCTACAGACAACCCACACTGCCACAGATGATTCAGTGCCACTAAAACGGTGGCTGCATTCGATGAGCCACCGCCCAGACCACCGCCCATCGGCAGGCGCTTATGAATGCTGATGTCTGCGCCGCTGCCGGCTGGCAGGCGACCACGTTCCGTGGCGGTTTTCATGAGCAAGCGTGCGGCGCGCACAATCAGGTTGTCTTCATGCTCAACACCATCAACGGGCGTTAACAGGTGAATTTCACCGTCGCTGCGTACGTTGATACTAATCTCGTCGCCATAGTCGAGAAACTGGAACAGCGTTTGTAGCGTGTGATAACCGTCCGCACGCTGTCCGGTGATGTATAAAAACAGATTCAGTTTCGCCGGAGAGGGCCAGTGGGTCATCATTTCACAATCCAGTTATCCATTTTTAGCTTAATGCGCTGGGAGCCGTCGGACAGTTCCATGTTCGCCGGCATCGCTGGCTGCGTTTTGCTGTCATAGGCGCTGTACACGACTTTCCAGCTTTTACCGTCTTTACTGTAATTCACTTCACTCAGACGATATTGGTCATCGAGTTTATAATCGGTGGCGTCTCCCGGCAGACCCAGGATCCACTGGCGCAGGCTGTTCAATGGAATAGGCATGCCGGTCAGTTTGCCAATCATCTCTTCGGCGTCGTCAGCGGTGTAGTGCTTCCCTTTGTTATCGACGAGTTCGACGTTGCCCGGTTGCGCGTTCAGTTCCAGTTCGGTACTACCCAACGGATTGGTCAGCAGAAGGCGATAGCGATCCTGGCCAGTTTGCTGCCAGAAAAAGCGGGCATACACTTTCTGCTGGTCGGAAATATAGGCAAACGCACCGCGTGTCTGATATTGGTTCAGTGCGCGCACTTCCTGCTGGTGCTGGCGCCATTGCGGAGAATCGGGGCTTTTACCGGGACCTTTCGGCGCGTTGAGCGTACAGGCGGTAAGAACCAGGCTTGCCAGCGGCAACAGACGGATCAGGCGAAAATCAGGCAGGGTCATAATGATGACAAATCCTTGTAATACGGTGCATTAATTGCCTGATGGCGCGGCGCTTATCAGGCCTACAAACTGAATCCGCAGGTTGGAAAAGACACGTTTTTCGCCATCCGGCAAAATCATGCCAGCGGTTGCAGTTATATCCCTTAATGCTAGCGCCGACCGTGAATATCGTCTACGGTCACGTTATCTTAATTTAAACCGTAAGCTATTACTCCAAAAGGGGGCAGTCTCTTTTATTGGCCGCACGCATCCTGTATGATGCACGCAGTCTAACCTTATCAACGCTGGTACTATTCCCGCACACATGACCCTTTTAGCGCTTGGTATTAACCATAAAACGGCACCTGTATCGCTGCGAGAACGCGTAACGTTTTCGCCGGACACGCTCGATCAGGCGCTGGACAGCCTGCTTGCGCAGCCAATGGTGCAGGGCGGGGTAGTGCTGTCGACGTGTAACCGCACAGAGCTGTATCTCAGCGTAGAAGAGCAGGATAACCTGCAGGAAGCGCTGATTCGCTGGCTGTGTGAGTACCACAATCTGAACGAAGAAGATCTGCGCAGTAGCCTCTACTGGCACCAGGACAACGATGCTGTCAGCCATCTGATGCGCGTTGCCAGCGGTCTGGATTCACTGGTGCTCGGCGAGCCACAAATTCTGGGGCAGGTGAAAAAAGCCTTTGCGGACTCGCAAAAAGGCCACCTGAACGCCAGTGCGCTGGAACGTATGTTCCAGAAATCATTCTCCGTTGCGAAACGTGTACGCACAGAAACGGATATCGGTGCCAGCGCGGTCTCAGTCGCCTTTGCTGCCTGTACGCTGGCGCGGCAGATCTTTGAATCCCTTTCCACGGTAACCGTGTTGTTAGTGGGTGCTGGCGAGACCATCGAGCTGGTGGCGCGACATCTGCGTGAGCACAAAGTGAAGAAGATGATCATCGCTAACCGCACACGTGAGCGTGCGCAGGTGCTGGCCGATGAAGTCGGTGCCGAGGTGATTTCGCTGAGCGATATTGATGCCCGCTTACAGGATGCCGATATTATTATCAGCTCTACCGCCAGCCCGCTGCCTATTATTGGCAAGGGGATGGTCGAACGTGCGCTAAAAAATCGCCGTAATCAGCCTATGCTGCTGGTCGATATTGCGGTACCACGCGACGTTGAACCGGAAGTGGGCAAACTGTCCAATGCCTATTTGTACAGTGTTGACGACCTGCAAAGCATCATTTCGCATAACCTGGCGCAGCGCAAAGCGGCCGCCGTGGAAGCGGAAACCATCGTTGCGCAGGAAACCAGCGAGTTTATGGCCTGGCTGCGAGCACAAAGCGCAAGCGAGACCATCCGCGATTATCGCAGTCAGTCTGAACAAATCCGTGATGAACTGACCGCCAAAGCGTTGGCTGCTCTGGAACAGGGCGGTGATGCGCAAGCCATTATGCAGGACCTGGCGTGGAAGCTGACTAACCGCCTGATCCACGCACCAACCAAATCACTTCAACAGGCCGCCCGTGACGGGGACAGTGAACGCCTGAATATTCTGCGCGACAGCCTCGGGCTGGAGTAGCAGTACACCAATCTCATTTTTTACAGGGTGCATTTACGCCTATGAAGCCTTCTATCGTTGCCAAACTGGAAGCCCTGCATGAACGCCATGAAGAAGTTCAGGCGCTGCTCGGTGATGCGGGAACTATCGCAGACCAGGAACGCTTTCGTGCATTGTCGCGCGAATATGCGCAATTAAGTGATGTTTCCCGTTGTTTTACGGACTGGCAACAGGTTCAGGACGATATCGAAACGGCACAGATGATGCTCGACGATCCTGAAATGCGTGAAATGGCGCAGGATGAACTGCGCGAAGCAAAAGAAAAATGTGAACAACTGGAACAGCATCTGCAGGTTCTGCTGCTGCCAACCGATCCTGATGATGAACGTAACGCCTTCCTCGAAGTGCGTGCGGGAACCGGTGGTGATGAAGCGGCGCTGTTTGCCGGCGATCTGTTCCGCATGTACAGCCGTTACGCTGAATCGCGTCGCTGGCGGGTAGAGATCATGAGCGCCAACGAAGGCGAACATGGTGGCTACAAAGAAATTATTGCCAAAGTCAGCGGTGATGGCGTGTATGGTCGACTGAAATTCGAGTCCGGCGGCCATCGCGTACAGCGCGTACCGGCGACCGAATCTCAAGGACGTATCCATACTTCTGCCTGTACGGTCGCGGTGATGCCGGAACTGCCGGAAGCAGAACTGCCGGATATCAACCCAGCCGATCTGCGTATTGATACCTTCCGCTCATCCGGCGCTGGGGGTCAGCACGTTAACACCACCGACTCCGCTATTCGTATTACCCACTTGCCAACCGGCATCGTGGTGGAGTGTCAGGACGAACGTTCGCAGCATAAAAACAAAGCGAAAGCGATGTCGGTGCTGGGGGCGCGTATTCGTGCCGCCGAAGTGGCCAGGCGTCAACAGGCGGAAGCCTCCGAACGTCGCAACCTGCTGGGCAGCGGCGATCGCAGCGATCGCAACCGCACCTATAACTTCCCGCAGGGGCGTGTGACCGATCACCGCATTAACCTGACGCTCTACCGTCTGGATGAAGCGATGGAAGGTAAACTGGATATGCTTATTGAGCCAATCGTCCAGGAATACCAGGCCGACCAACTGGCGGCGTTGTCCGAGCAGGATTAATGGACTATCAGCACTGGCTGCGTGAAGCGATAAGCCAATTACAGGCAAGCGAAAGCCCGCGTCGTGACGCCGAGATCATACTTGAGTTCGTCACAGGCAAAGGGCGAACCTATATTCTGGCGTTCGGCGAAACGGTGTTAACTGAGGCGCAGCGTCAACGGCTCGATACATTACTGGAACGCCGTCAGCGGGGTGAGCCGGTGGCACATCTGACCGGCGTGCGCGAGTTCTGGTCGCTGCCGCTGTTTGTGTCTCCGGCTACGCTTATTCCACGCCCGGATACCGAGTGTCTGGTTGAGCAGGCGCTGGCTCGTCTGCCTGCCTCTGCGTGTCGTATTCTCGATTTGGGAACCGGTACGGGCGCCATTGCGCTGGCGCTGGCGTCTGAGCGTCCGGATTGCACGGTGACCGCGGTTGACCGCATGCCGGATGCTGTAGACCTGGCAAACCGCAACAAACAGCATCTGGCCATCGACAATGTGCGTGTGTTGCAAAGCGACTGGTTTAGTGCTTTGCAGGGGCAGCAGTTTGAGATGATCGTTAGTAACCCGCCGTACATCGATGAGCAGGATCCGCACCTGGCGCAGGGCGATGTACGTTTTGAGCCGCTATCGGCACTGGTGGCGGGCGAGCAGGGTATGGCGGATATTGTGCATATCATTGACCAGTCTCGACACATGCTAACGCCCGGCGGTTATCTGTTGCTGGAACATGGCTGGCAGCAGGGTGAGGCGGTACGCGACGCGTTTACCCGCGCAGGTTACCAGGCGGTTGAAACCTGTCGTGACTATGGCGGCAACGAGCGGATTACGCTTGGGCGCATCCCATCATGAATTCGTTCAGCACACTACTTACTATTCATCTCGTTAGCATCGCGCTTTCTGTCGGGCTACTCACGTTGCGTTTTTGGTGGCGTTCTACCAATACGCGCCTTGCATCATCGCGCTGGACGCGTATTCTGCCACCGATCATTGATACCGTTTTACTTCTCAGCGGCGTGGCGTTGATCGCTAAAACGCACATCCTGCCATTCACCGAACAGGGGACATGGCTGACTGAAAAGCTGTTTGGGGTTATCATTTACATCGTTTTGGGTTTTATTGCGCTCGATTACCGTCGGGCGCGCAGCCAGCAGGCGCGATTAATCGCATTTCCGCTGGCGCTGGTGGTGCTGTACATCATCATTAAACTCGCCACCACAAAAATACCGTTACTGGGGTAAGTCATGAGGTCGTTAGCTGATTTCGAATTTAATAAAGCGCCGTTGTGTGATGGGATGATCCTGGCGTCGGAGTCTATCCGTCTGGATTTTCCAACACAAACTGTCTATGACGAACTGGAACGTCTGGTTGGTCTGGCGCAAGAAGAAATTAGCCAGCTCCTGTCTCAGGATGAGCAACTGGAAAAACTGCTGGCACTTTTTTACGGCGAATGGGGTTTTACGGACACCCACGGCGTCTATCGTCTTTCTGATGCACTATGGCTTGACCAGGTTCTGAAAAACCGTCAGGGCAGCGCTGTGTCGCTGGGGGCGATCTTATTGTGGATTGCCAACCGACTGGAACTGCCGTTGGTACCGGTGATTTTCCCGACACAACTCATCCTGCGTATTGAATCGCTCGATGGCGAAATGTGGCTAATCAATCCGTTCAATGGCGAAACATTAAATGAACACACGCTGGAAGTGTGGTTGAAGGGGAATATCAGCCCGGTTGCGGAGTTATTTAACGAGGACCTGGATGAAGCGGATAACGCGGAAGTGATCCGCAAACTGCTCGATACGCTGAAATCATCACTGATGGAAGAGCGGCAAATGGAACTGGCGCTGCGAGCCAGCGAAGCATTACTGCAGTTTAATCCTGAGGATCCGTATGAAATACGCGATCGTGGATTGATTTACGCGCAGCTGGAATGTGAACATGTTGCGCTGACAGATTTAAGCTATTTCGTTGAACAGTGTCCGGAAGACCCGATCAGCGAAATGATCCGTGCGCAGATTAATACTATTTCGCACAAACAAATTGTATTGCATTGATTAATGACACTTTACCTACCGTTTAAGGCGATCCTATGAAACAAAAAGTGGTTAGCATTGGCGACATCAACGTGGCAAATGACCTGCCGTTCGTGCTGTTTGGCGGAATGAACGTGCTGGAATCCCGCGATCTGGCGATGCGCATTTGTGAGCACTACGTAACCGTTACTCAAAAGCTGGGTATCCCTTACGTGTTCAAAGCCTCCTTTGATAAAGCCAACCGTTCTTCCATCCACTCTTACCGTGGACCGGGCCTTGAAGAAGGGATGAAAATCTTCCAGGAACTGAAGCAGACGTTTGGCGTAAAAGTGATCACCGACGTTCATGAAGCCAGCCAGGCACAGCCTGTTGCCGATGTGGTGGATGTGATTCAACTGCCGGCATTCCTTGCTCGTCAGACCGATCTGGTAGAAGCGATGGCGAAAACCGGTGCCGTTATCAACGTGAAGAAACCGCAGTTCGTAAGCCCTGGTCAGATGGGTAATATCGTGGATAAATTCCATGAAGGCGGTAACGATAAGGTTATTCTCTGCGACCGTGGCGCGAACTTTGGTTATGACAACCTGGTTGTGGATATGCTGGGCTTCAGCGTGATGAAGAAAGTCTCCGGCAACTCACCGGTGATTTTTGACGTGACCCATGCGCTGCAGTGCCGCGATCCGTTTGGCGCAGCAAGCGGCGGTCGTCGCGCGCAGGTTACCGAACTGGCGCGTGCCGGTATGGCGGTAGGCCTGGCAGGTCTGTTTATTGAAGCGCATCCGGATCCAGCCAATGCGAAATGCGATGGCCCATCCGCGCTGCCGCTGGCGAAACTGGAACAGTTCCTGACGCAGATTAAAGCCATAGATGACCTGGTGAAAAGCTTCGACGAGCTGGATACTGAGAACTAATTCATTTTGTGTGCCTGACAGAGCTTGCGCTTATCAGGTCTACGAAAGGAAATAAGAAGCCGGACCCGACAAGTTGTGTCGGTGTCCGGCTTTTTTTATCAGGCGAATATTGTCATCAGGTAGGCGATAAACAGTGCCAGATGTGCTGCACCGTTGAGCACATTGGTGCGTCCGGTGGAGAAGGAGATATGGCACAGCACCAGCGAAGAAAGCATGACAATCATCTCTGGTGCGCCCAGCGCGAACACCAGGTCATTCCCTGTTGCCCAGGCAATCAGTGTGACGACGGGTACGGTCAGTGAAATGGTGGCAAGTACTGAGCCGAAGAATAAATTCATCGCTCGCTGCACCTGATTGTTCAGTACTGCTTTCAACGCACCTAAACCCTCAGGGGAGAGAATAAGCAACGCCACCAGGAAACCGGTAAATGCCACTGGTGCATTCAGCTCGGTAAGTAATGTTTCCAGCGGATTGGCATTCATTTTGGTGACGGCAATAACGGCAATCAAATGGATGACAAGCCAGGCGGCGTGCCACAGATTGCTGTGCGCTGAAGGTTTACCGTGATGTGGGTCATCGCCGTCCCCCTCATCTTCATGTTCGTAAATGAACAGGCTCTGGTGTGTTTTGGTCTGGATCAGCAAAAATACGCCGTACATTGCTGCTGAAATTAAGGCTACCAGCAGTGCCTGCGCGGTGGTGAAATTCGCTCCCGGTAATGCCATCGGGAATACCAGCACGATAATGGCCAGCGGGAATAGAGCAATTAAATACTGCTTAATACCGAACAGGTTCATATACTGGGTAGCAAATTTGCGACCACCCAACAGTAATGAAAACCCGACCAGCCCACCGGTTACGATCATAATGATTGAATAGAGCGTATCGCGCATTAGCGTGGGCGCGGCGTCACCGGTTGCCATTAATGCGGAAATTAAACTGACTTCGAGAATAACCACCGAAAGGCTGAGGATCAGCGAGCCATAGGGTTCACCAAGTCGGTGAGCTAATACGTCTGCATGACGGACAACGCTGAATGCGCTACTTAATATACCAATAAGGGCTAGTGCGTTAATGCCGATGACCACTGGTAGTGACTGACTGCTCCCCCAAAAGAACAGTACTACCAGCGCCAAAACCGGAAAGGCGAGTGAGGTCTCCTTGTGGCGGGTTTTTACCGCCTCATGTGCATGTGTCATGTAATTAATTCTCCATCTCTGCAGGTGCTTATAATTATAAATGTATTAAAGAATGTAAAAAATAACAGATCTTTCGGTATTTCCGATCTGATTTTACGTAATTTTACGGCATGGACCATTTTTTGCATCAAAGCGAGCAAAATGGTGTGTCTTGTTTAGAGAGCATTTGAATAACAAGATGTTAGGTTTCTAAATCAATCAAAATAGCACACGATGATATGCTGACGGTCGTGCCAGGCCGGGACATAAAAAGAGGATATAAAGTGCCGTTGAGCCTTTGTTGCCTTGCATGCAGGCGGTGAATTGCCTATTGTCCTGGTATTGGTTTCAAAATGAGCAGTAAAAAAGCCTGGAAGGCGTCAAAAAAGTTGTTGCAGGGAAGTCGCAGTGGCGGAGGTGTAAGGTGTTAACGCGTGATTTTTTATTGAATGCTGACTGTAAGACGGCATTTGGTGATATTGAAGAATCACTACTCTGGTCGGCGGAACAACGGGCAGCCTCACTGGCCGCCACGCTTGCCTGCCGTCCAGATGATGGACCGGTGTGGATCTTTGGTTATGGATCGTTGATGTGGAATCCGGCGTTAGAGTTTGAAGAGTCCTGTACCGGGACGTTAGTCGGCTGGCATCGCGCATTTTGTTTGCGCCTGACGGCAGGGCGAGGAACGGCCGGTCAGCCAGGACGTATGCTGGCCTTAAAAGAGGGCGGACGCACTACTGGTGTAGCCTACCGTCTGCCGAACGCGTCGCTGGAACAAGAGCTTTCTTTGCTGTGGAAGCGTGAAATGATCACCGGATGCTATCTGCCCACCTGGTGCCAGTTGGCGCTTGATGATGGCCGAACGGTGAGTGCGCTGGTCTTTATTATGGATCCGCGACATCCATTGTTTGAGTCCGATACCCGTGCTCAGGTTATCGCACCGCTTATTGCTTCTGCCAGTGGGCCATTGGGAACCAACGCGCAATATCTGTTCTCGCTGGAACAGGAATTGGTGAAGTTGGGGATGCAGGATGACTGTCTTAGCGATCTGGTGATTACGGTCAGAAGGTTGTTGGGAGAGAACCTGCCGGAAGGCGTCATGCGACCCGGATTTGCCTAAGCGTTGCCGGGTTATCTGTTGTGTGCCCGATAAGCGTAGATGCTTTCGGGCAGTACATCATCAGGCTGCAATATAACTGATTGAATGCTCCAGAGACTGGCTGTGGCTGTCGATCAGCACATTCCAGATGCCGGTATAGGGCACGGTAAGCCATGCGTTATCACGATCCTGCACGCTTAAGATGTCAGACTGCGTGTCTTTGACGTGATTTTTCTCGCTCATCAGATGGATATGACAGCGCTCAGAACAGCGTACCACCACCGTATCTCCACCGAATAATTTCAAACTTGCCTTCACTAATGCCATTTTTCACCCCGTTCTTGAAAACAACGTACTTTCTGTTGAAAGTGCTGCGTGATGTTGTTCACATTTCACTCATTGCATAACACCAAAGGGGAGGGGGCAGGATGCTGATTTTGATCAAAAAATGGCATAACGATTAAACAAAAATGACAAAATCCCTTAAAAGGGTTGAAAGGGCGAGCTTACGTTTAACGAAACCGCGCCCATCTGAGATTAAATCGGGAAATTACCGGCACTTTCAGTACGCTTGCCTGAAAGTGTTGGCATCAGAAGGTCAAAACCTTATCTGCTGCCAGCGTCCACTGAGCCAGTTCCACCAGCGTACCGACTTCAACGCCATCAATTAACGGCAGTGCGGTGATCCCGCGGCCATCGGTACAGGTTTTGCAGAGTTTTACCGGAACGTTTTGTGCTGTCAGGATTTCCAGCATTTGCTGAATATTATAACCCTCCCCCGGTTTCTGCCCGCGCAGCCCTGCAGTGACGGCATCCGACATTAAAAACAGACGCAGGTCGAGGCTGCCCTCCTGCTCGCGCAGAGCGATGGCCAGACGCAGACTGTTGAATAACGACTCGCTTCCATAGGCTGCACCGTTGGCGATGATCACTATCTTTTGCATTTTTACTCCTGTTGCTGCATGTGAACGTTAATAACTGACACGTATGTTACACCTATTTCCCGATGCTAGGATAATGCCGAAAAAGGAAGGAAGGGCTGAAAATCAATGCTGAAGACGTTATGGTTTAAGATAAGTATGCCGCTGTGGCTAATTGATGTAAGAAACCACTAACGATTTGAGCCGTAATATTTATTTATCTCTCGCAGTATTCTCACTCTTGCCGTTTGCAGGCGGTACTGCCAGCGCGCAATCGTCTTTTATTCACCAGGCGGAAAATCCTTTCGATAACAACAATGATGGCTTGCCAGACCTCGGTATGGCGCCAGAATCCCGCGCGGGCGAAAAACAGTTTGCTGAAGTGGTCAAAGCCTTTGGTGAAGCCAGCATGGTCGATAACGGACTTGATACTGGCGAGCAAGCAAAACAGTTTGCATTTGGTCAGGTGCGTGACACGGTCAGTGAGCAGGTGAATCAACAGCTTGAATCCTGGCTTTCTCCGTGGGGGAATGCCAGCGTTGGGCTGCAGGTGGATAAAGAAGGCAGCTTTACCGGCAGTCGGGGAAGCTGGTTTATTCCGTGGCAGGATAATCAACGCTTTCTGACCTGGAGTCAGTTGGGGCTTACGCAACGTGACGAAGGGCTGGTGAGTAATGCGGGGATTGGACAACGCTTCATACGCGATGGTTGGTTGCTGGGCTACAACACCTTTTACGATAACCTGCTGGATGAAAATCTGCCGCGTGGCGGGTTTGGCGCCGAGGCGTGGGGAGAGTATCTGCGGCTATCCGCCAACTACTACCAGCCGTTTTCCTCGTGGCAGAATCGTTCTTCAACACAGGAACAAAGGATGGCGCGGGGCTACGATCTTACTGCGTTGATGCGGTTACCTTTTTACGAGCATCTCAATACCAGCGTCAGCGTCGAGCAATATTTTGGCGATCGGGTAGACCTTTTCCACTCGGGAACGGGCTACCGCAACCCGGTGGCGGTAAACCTGGGACTGAGCTATACGCCAGTACCGCTGATTACGGTGACCGCGCAGCATAAACAGGGCGAAAGCGGGATAAGCCAAAATAATCTGGGATTGACCCTCAATTATCGTTTTGGCGTTGCGCTAAAAAAACAGTTAATGGTGAGTGAAGTCGCAAACAGCCGATCGCTGGGCGGGAGTCGTTATGACGATCCTCAGCGTAACAGCGTGCCAACGCTTGAGTATCGCCAGCGTAAAACCTTATCTGTATTTTTGACAACACCGCCGTGGGATCTGAAACCCGGCGAGACGGTAGCGTTGAAATTACAGGTGCGTAGTCAGTATGGCATCCGTCATCTGACATGGCAAGGAGACACGAAAGCATTGAGTTTAACGGCCGGGAGCCATCCTCGCAGTGCGCAGGGCTGGACGATTATTATGCCGAAGTGGGATAGCAGTGAAGGAGCAACCAACCGTTGGCGGCTGTCCGTCGTCGTGGAAGACGAGCAGGGCCAGCGTGTCTCTTCCAATGAGATCACGCTATCACTGGCCGAACCGTTTAATGCCGTTTCAGGAAATGATCCTCGTTAATACTCGCGTTATCAGAAGATGCGTTCCTGGTGCACCCATACCGCGGCTTCAACGCGTGATTTAAGCTTCATTTTCTTCAGCATATGCTTCACATGCACTTTTACCGTGCTTTCGGTGATGTCGAGGCGGCGAGCAATCATCTTGTTAGGCAGACCCTGGGCGATGAGCTTAAGAATATCGCGTTCACGTGGCGTCAACTGAGTTACATCACGATCGGAGGTCGCACGGTTAGCGCGCAGGCTGGCGGCCAGAACCGGGGTTAAGGTTTCGCTCAGCACCATTTCACCGGCGGCAGCCTGTTGCAACGCCTTCAGTAGATCTTCTGGCTCCATGTCTTTCAACAGATAGCCGTCAGCACCGCGTTTCAGGGCGGTCACTACGTCTTCTTCATGATTGGAAACACTGAAAACGACAATGCGTCCGGACAGAGATTTCTCTCGTAGCTTATCAAGCGTTTCCAGACCGTTCATACCCGGCATGTTGAGATCTAACAGGATCAGATCGGGATCAAGGGATTCAGCCAGCTCGATACCCTGCTCGCCATTACTGGCTTCGCCGACCACGGTGATATCGGACGCCATGCTGACAAGCTGTTTTACACCGGTGCGCAGCATCGGATGATCGTCGATCAACAGGATGGTTGCCGGTTCCAGATTACTCATGGGTATCTCCTTGGACTTCTGTGAAGTTTGTTTCGGGAATAAAAGTGACAGCAACTTCAGTACCGCCCGTCTCGCGACGGCGTACACGGCAGTCGCCGCGCAAGCTCTGCGCACGGTCGCGCATTATAATCATGCCGTAGTGGTTACTGCGTTCGGCGTTTTCCGGTACGCCGCAGCCGTTATCTTGAACTGTCAGTTTGACCTGTTTGCCATTTTGCACCACCGTCACGATGACTTCATTGGCCTGAGAGTGTTTAAGCGCATTACTCAGGGCCTCACGGGCAATCTGCAGCAGGTGGATCGCCTGATGTGAAGGGACCAGGCGCGGCGGCAACTGATAATCCAGCTTCACCGTAAAACCAAAGCGAGCGCTGTATTCCTGGCAACTGGCTTCCAGCGCAGGCCGCAACCCAGGCTCAGTCAACTGCAAACGGAAGGTCGTCAATAATTCACGTAGCTGTGCCCAGGAGGCGTTCAGCTCGTTACGAATCTGACTTAGCAACTCACGGCTGTTTTCCGGGAGCGCGTCGCCCTGCATCTGCAAACAACTGACCTGCATCTTCATACAGGAGAGCGATTGTGCAATAGAATCATGGAGTTCGCGAGCAATGGTGGCACGCTCTTCCATCACGATCAACTGCTGCTGACGTTCCTGGTGTCTGTCCAGCGCCAGTGTTGCGGTGAGTTGTTCAACCAGAGTATCGACCAGTTGCTGCTGATCGTGACTGAGATGACGCCCGTACGGCAAGGTGGCGAGCAGAATACCGTACTGGGTATGCGCATCGGTCAGCCGCCATTTCAGCGTAGTGCCACCTTCAATGGCGGGCAGTGTGCCTCGTGGGCACAGATGACAACCTTTTTCATCGCAACTGGTATTCGACTGGCAGGTAAATTCCTGATGATTATCTTCATCTTCCAGGTCATAAACCCGCAACTCAATATCGTGCAGCAGCGTTAAATTTTGCAACCCGTTGAGTACCGGTGAAAGCCGCTCACACAACGGTATCTGTGAGTGCAGACGGCGGTTGGCTTGCCACAGGAAAGAGAGGATCTGGTTTTTATGTTCCAGACCCGCGGTTTTTTCCTGCACCCGCTGTTCCAGTACGGCGTAACTTTCGGCCAATTCTTCGGACATATTGTTCAGCGCCGAACCCAGTGCCGCCATCTCATTACGTCCGCTGATATGCGCACGTTGCGTAAAATCACGCTGGCTGACGGCGCGCGCCATCGCCAGCAGTTGTTTCCA
This sequence comes from Citrobacter sp. C6_1, assembly GCF_014596835.2. NCBI lineage: Bacteria > Pseudomonadati > Pseudomonadota > Gammaproteobacteria > Enterobacterales > Enterobacteriaceae > Citrobacter > Citrobacter sp. C6_1. Next base: position 2,059,211 of record NZ_CP115031.1, read on the forward strand.
CGGCTGCAGCAGGCGTACGCGCAGCCAGATGATTGTGAATACCAGCAGCAGTGCCATAAATATGGCCATCAGGCGATGCAGCAGGACGACGCGTTCGATACGTAATTCGGTAGTATGATCAAAGGCGGTAACCAGTTTATCCAGTCCGGTCACAAAGCGTGAAACGTCGTCGGCGACCGCATCACCCGTTTGGGCATGTTTAAGCCCAGGTGCCAGTTCGGTGTGCCAGTAATCCTGCAATGCCTTTAACTGGGTCTGCTGGCCGTCGCGCTGTGCAGCACGAGTCAGTTCAGGGCTAAACGCTGTTTGTTCCATTTCATCCAGCAGCGGTTGATCGCTGGCGTCCAGCGGTACGGCAGCCAGCAAACGGTAGCTCTGCATACGTAGCGAGCCGGCTTTATTGATCGCGTGAGCGCTACCCTGAATGCCTTGTACCAGCCAGCCGGAGACAGCCATACCCGCCACGCCAAGCGCGGTAGACAGTAAAACAATCAGCGCCACCTGGTTGACCAGCGTAAGCGGGGAAAGACAACGTTTAAACATGTGACTTCTTCCTTCGGGTTTTCAGAGAGCAGAAAACCTTATTGAATGACGATTCTGCTGCAGGCAGTGCCGCTATTCTCAGCGATACACTGGAGTATACCCATACCTCAAACGGGCTACCCCTTAATTGCCGACAGGGGGAGAGATCCCGGACGTCGGGGAGTAGGGTGCGACAGAAGCGTGAAAAACCACATCTTTTTTACCGAAGTTATGTACTCATTTAGGGTAATGATAAATTTTAGGCGTTAATAATGACACCTTTTCCTTTGATTTATATCAACTTACCCCCCGCTGTAAACCCTAATGTTGCAGGCATCGAAACAAGTATCAGAGGTGTCTATGAGTCACTCATCTGCCCCGGAAAGGGCATCTGGATCTGTAATCACAGAATGGCGGCCGGAAGATCCCGCCTTCTGGGAACAGCGTGGTCAACGAGTTGCCAGCCGTAACCTGTGGATTTCAGTCCCTTGCTTGCTGCTGGCGTTTTGCGTATGGATGTTATTTAGCGCGGTGGCGGTGAACTTACCGAAAGTGGGATTCAATTTTACCACTGAGCAGCTGTTTATGCTGACGGCATTGCCTTCAGTTTCCGGCGCACTGCTGCGCGTACCGTACTCCTTTATGGTTCCTCTGTTCGGTGGTCGCCGCTGGACGGCATTCAGCACAGGTATCCTGATAATCCCCTGCGTGTGGTTAGGCTTTGCTGTGCAGGATACCACCACGCCGTTCAGTACCTTCATTATTATCTCCCTGCTGTGCGGCTTTGCCGGTGCAAACTTTGCTTCCAGCATGGCAAACATCAGCTTCTTCTTTCCTAAGCAGAAGCAGGGTGGTGCGTTGGGGCTGAACGGTGGTCTGGGCAATATGGGCGTCAGCGTGATGCAGTTGGTTGCGCCGCTGGTGGTCTCACTGTCCATCTTCGCCGCTTTTGGCAGCCACGGCGTTGAACAACCGGACGGCACGCAGCTGTATCTGGCCAATGCCGCCTGGATTTGGGTACCGTTCCTCGCAATTTTCACGCTGGCCGCATGGTTCGGTATGAACGAACTGGCAACGTCGAAAGCGTCGTTAAAAGAGCAATTGCCGGTGCTGAAACGCGGGCATCTGTGGATAATGAGCCTGCTGTATCTGGCAACCTTCGGCTCTTTCATCGGCTTCTCCGCAGGTTTCGCGATGCTGTCAAAAACGCAGTTCCCGGAAGTGCAGATCCTGCATTACGCCTTCTTTGGCCCGCTGATTGGTGCACTGGCGCGTTCTGCCGGGGGAGCAATCTCCGACCGTCTGGGCGGGACGCGTGTGACATTGGTTAACTTCGTGTTGATGGCAGTCTTCAGTGCCTTGCTGTTCCTGACCCTGCCAACCGATGGGGTAGGTGGTAACTTTATTGCCTTCTTCGCGGTATTCCTGGCGCTGTTCCTGACGGCCGGTCTGGGTAGTGGTTCAACCTTCCAGATGATCTCTGTCATCTTCCGTAAACTGACAATGGACAGGGTGAAAGCGGAAGGCGGCTCTGAAGAGAAAGCGATGCGTGAAGCAGCGACTGACACGGCAGCGGCGCTGGGCTTTATCTCTGCGATTGGCGCGATTGGCGGCTTCTTTATTCCGAAAGCGTTTGGTACATCTCTGGCATTAACCGGTTCTCCGGTCGGTGCGATGAAAGTATTTCTGATCTTCTATGTCGCCTGTGTGGTCATCACCTGGGTGGTATACGGACGTCATTCTAAAAAGTAAAAAAGAGGTATACACAAAATCATTCTAACTGCATCAAGGCGGCAAGTGAGAAATCCCCAGGAGCTTACTGAAGTAAGTGACTGGGGAGAACGAGCGCAGCCAACGCAGAAGCAGTTTGAAGGATGAAGTGTAGGTTGATTATCCATTGCGCGGCGTTATACCGCGCTTTTTTTTGCTTGTAATTAGTTACAACATACTTTTGTGTTATGACACAACAACTGCCTGTGAGAACAGTGCTCTCACTATGCCAGGCAGGGGGGATACCCCTTAATACCCACTTGTAAAGAATTTAACATTTGCACGAGAAGTTGTTTTTAAAATCCATTTATAAATCAATTAATTATATTAAATATCAATATCCTACTTAAGGGGTATGCGAAAATTAACCACCTATTTTCATCCCTGTCTGCCTTGATCGTTATCAATTATCACGCCCTTTCAGAGCGTTACCTTCACTCCCAATCAAGCAATGTCGATTTATCAGAGAGCCGTCAGGCTCCTACAGGAGAGAACCGATGAGTAAATTCCTGGACCGGTTTCGCTACTTCAAACAGAAGGGCGAAACCTTTGCCGATGGGCACGGCCAGCTTCTCAATACCAACAGGGACTGGGAGGATGGATACCGCCAGCGTTGGCAGCATGACAAAGTCGTGCGTTCAACCCACGGCGTAAACTGCACCGGCTCATGCAGCTGGAAAATCTACGTGAAAAATGGTCTGGTAACCTGGGAAACCCAGCAAACTGACTACCCGCGTACTCGTCCTGATCTGCCAAACCACGAACCTCGCGGCTGCCCGCGTGGCGCGAGCTATTCCTGGTATCTCTACAGCGCAAACCGCCTCAAATATCCGCTGATGCGTAAACGTCTGATGAAGATGTGGCGTGAAGCGAAAAGACTGCACAGCGATCCCGTTGACGCCTGGGCCTCCATCATCGAAGACGCCGATAAAGCAAAAAGCTTCAAACAAGCGCGTGGTCGTGGCGGGTTTGTCCGTTCGTCCTGGCAGGAAGTAAACGAACTGATTGCGGCATCTAACGTCTATACCGTGAAAACCTATGGCCCTGACCGCGTCGCTGGCTTCTCGCCGATCCCGGCAATGTCGATGGTTTCTTATGCTTCCGGTGCTCGTTACTTGTCACTGATTGGCGGTACCTGCCTGAGCTTCTACGACTGGTACTGCGATCTGCCGCCTGCCTCTCCGCAGACCTGGGGCGAGCAGACTGACGTACCGGAATCTGCTGACTGGTACAACTCCAGCTATATCATCGCCTGGGGTTCTAACGTACCGCAGACCCGTACCCCGGATGCGCACTTCTTCACAGAAGTTCGCTACAAAGGCACCAAAACTGTCGCGATTACGCCGGATTACGCAGAAATCGCCAAGCTTTGCGACCTGTGGCTGGCACCGAAGCAGGGGACTGATGCCGCAATGGCGCTGGCGATGGGCCACGTTATGCTGCGTGAGTTCCATCTCGACAACCCAAGCCAGTACTTTACCGATTACGTGCGCCGTTACACCGACATGCCAATGTTGGTCGTGCTTGAAGAGCGTGACGGTTACTATGCCGCCGGTCGTATGCTGCGTGCGGCGGATTTGGTCGATTCTCTGGGTCAGGAAAACAACCCGGAATGGAAAACTGTCGCGATTAACAGCAACGGTGAGATGGTTGCGCCGAACGGTTCAATCGGTTTCCGCTGGGGTGAAAAAGGTAAATGGAACCTGGAGCAGCGCGACGGCACATCCGGTAATGAAACCGAACTGCAGCTCAGCCTGCTGGGTAGCCAGGATGACATCGCGGAAGTCGGTTTCCCGTACTTCGGTGGCGAAGGAACTGAACACTTCAATAAAGTCGAACTGGAAAACGTTCTGCTGCATAAGTTGCCGGTGAAACGCCTGCAGTTGGCGGACGGTTCTACCGCGCTGGTGACCACCGTTTATGACCTGACCATGGCTAACTACGGCCTGGAACGTGGTTTGAACGATGAAAACTGCGCGACCAGCTACGATGACGTAAAAGCGTATACCCCTGCGTGGGCAGAAAAAATCACCGGTGTTTCACGTTCTCAAATCGTGCGTATTGCCCGTGAATTTGCCGATAACGCCGATAAAACCCACGGACGTTCGATGATCATCGTCGGTGCGGGTCTGAACCACTGGTATCACCTCGATATGAACTATCGCGGCCTGATCAACATGCTGATTTTCTGCGGCTGTGTTGGTCAGAGCGGCGGCGGCTGGGCACACTATGTGGGCCAGGAAAAACTGCGTCCTCAGACCGGCTGGCAGCCCCTGGCGTTTGCCCTCGACTGGCAGCGTCCGGCTCGTCACATGAACAGCACCTCCTACTTCTATAACCACTCCAGCCAATGGCGCTATGAGACGGTCACCGCGCAGGAACTGCTGTCTCCGCTGGCGGATAAATCCCGCTACAGCGGTCATTTGATTGACTTCAACGTGCGCGCCGAGCGTATGGGCTGGTTGCCGTCTGCACCGCAGTTGGGTACTAACCCGCTGTACATTGCGCGTGAGGCGGAAAAAGCAGGGATGACACCCGTCGATTACACCGTTAAATCTCTGAAAGAAGGTTCTATTCGCTTTGCGGCAGAACAACCAGAAAACGGTAAAAACCATCCACGTAACCTGTTTATCTGGCGCTCTAATCTGCTGGGCTCATCCGGTAAAGGTCATGAATACATGCTGAAGTATCTGCTGGGTACTGAGCACGGTATCCAGGGGCTGGATCTGGGGAAACAGGGCGGCGTGAAACCGGAAGAAGTGGAATGGCAGGATAATGGTCTCGACGGCAAGCTGGATCTGGTGGTAACGCTGGACTTCCGTCTGTCGAGCACCTGTCTGTATTCCGACATCGTGCTGCCAACGGCTACCTGGTATGAAAAAGACGACATGAATACCTCGGATATGCATCCGTTTATTCATCCGCTGTCTGCTGCTGTTGACCCAGCCTGGGAATCGAAAAGCGACTGGGAAATCTACAAAGCCATCGCCAGGAAATTCTCTGAAGTCTGTGTCGGTCACCTTGGCAAAGAAACTGATGTGGTGACGCTGCCTATCCAACACGACTCCGCCGCTGAACTGGCGCAACCGCTGGATGTGAAAGACTGGAAAAAAGGCGAATGCGACCTGATTCCGGGCAAAACAGCACCGCACATCATGACCGTTGAGCGTGATTACCCGGCAACTTACGAGCGCTTCACCTCTATCGGTCCGTTGATGGATAAAGTCGGTAACGGTGGTAAAGGGATTGCCTGGAATACCCAGAGCGAAATGGATCTGCTGCGTAAGCTCAATTACACCAAGGCAGAAGGTCCGGCGAAAGGCCAACCTTGTCTTAATACAGCAATTGATGCCGCAGAGATGATCCTGACCCTGGCACCGGAAACGAATGGTCAGGTTGCCGTCAAAGCCTGGGCTGCGCTGAGTGAATTTACCGGTCGTGACCATACGCATCTGGCACTGAACAAAGAAGACGAGAAGATTCGCTTCCGTGATATTCAGGCGCAACCGCGCAAAATCATCTCCAGCCCGACCTGGTCAGGCCTGGAAGATGAACACGTTTCTTATAACGCCGGTTACACCAACGTTCATGAGCTAATCCCATGGCGCACGCTGTCTGGTCGCCAGCAGTTGTATCAGGATCACCAGTGGATGCGTGACTTCGGCGAAAGCCTGCTGGTCTATCGTCCGCCAATCGACACTCGTTCGGTGAAAGAGGTGATGGGCGAGAAATCCAATGGCAACCCTGAAAAAGCACTCAACTTCCTGACGCCGCACCAGAAGTGGGGTATCCACTCTACCTACAGTGACAACCTGCTGATGCTGACGTTAGGTCGCGGCGGTCCGATTGTGTGGATGAGTGAAGCCGATGCGAAAGATTTGGGTATCGAAGATAACGACTGGATCGAAGTTTTCAACAGTAACGGTGCCTTAACTGCCCGTGCCGTTGTCAGCCAACGTGTGCCGGCCGGGATGACCATGATGTACCACGCGCAGGAACGTATTGTGAACCTACCAGGTTCAGAAATTACCCAGCAGCGTGGCGGGATCCATAACTCGGTAACGCGTATTACGCCGAAACCGACCCACATGATCGGCGGCTATGCACATCTGGCCTACGGCTTTAACTACTACGGTACCGTAGGCTCGAACCGTGATGAGTTCGTGGTGGTACGTAAGATGAAGAACATTGACTGGTTGGATGGTGAAGGCAATGACCAGGTACAGGAGAGCGTAAAATGAAAATTCGTTCACAAGTCGGCATGGTGCTGAATCTCGATAAATGCATCGGTTGCCACACCTGTTCAGTAACCTGCAAAAACGTCTGGACCAGCCGTGAAGGTGCCGAATATGCCTGGTTCAATAACGTTGAAACGAAGCCAGGTACGGGGTTCCCGACTGACTGGGAAAACCAGGAAAAATGGAAGGGCGGTTGGATCCGTAAAATCAACGGCAAGCTGGTGCCGCGCATGGGTAACAAAGCGCTGCTGCTGGGTAAAATCTTTGCTAACCCGCATCTGCCGGGCATTGATGATTACTACGAGCCGTTTGATTTCGACTACCAGACGCTGCACAACGCGCCTGCTGATAGCAAGGCGCAGCCGATCGCCCGTCCGCGCTCGCTGATTACCGGTCAGCGTATGGACAAAATCACCAAAGGTCCGAACTGGGAAGATGACCTGGGCGGCGAGTTTGAGAAGCTGGCGAAAGACCAGAACTTCGAAAATGTGCAGAAGGCGATGTACGGTCAGTTTGAAAACACCTTCATGATGTATCTGCCCCGTCTGTGCGAGCACTGTCTGAACCCGGCGTGCGTGGCGACCTGCCCAAGCGGCGCCATCTACAAACGTGAAGAAGATGGCATCGTGCTGATTGACCAGGACAAGTGCCGCGGCTGGCGTATGTGCATCACCGGTTGTCCGTACAAGAAGATCTACTTCAACTGGAAGAGCGGTAAATCTGAGAAGTGCATTTTCTGCTATCCGCGTATCGAAGCCGGTCAGCCGACCGTGTGCTCCGAAACCTGCGTGGGTCGTATCCGTTACCTCGGCGTACTGCTGTATGACGCGGATGCGATTGAAAGCGCGGCAAGCACCGAGCATGAGAAAGATCTGTACCAGCGTCAACTGGACGTGTTCCTCGATCCGAACGATCCGGCTGTTATTGAACAGGCGCTGAAAGATGGTATTCCGCTGAGCGTTATCGATGCCGCACAGCAGTCTCCGGTTTATAAAATGGCGATGGACTGGAAGTTGGCGCTGCCGCTGCATCCGGAATACCGCACATTGCCGATGGTTTGGTATGTGCCACCTTTATCTCCGATTCAGTCTGCCGCTGACGCGGGTGAACTGGGTAGCAACGGTATTCTGCCGGACGTGGACAGCCTGCGTATCCCGGTTCAATACCTGGCGAACCTGCTGACTGCGGGTGATACCCAGCCGGTACTGCGGGCGTTGAAACGTATGCTGGCGATGCGTCACTACAAACGCGCAGAAACCGTAGACGGTAAAGTTGATACCCGCGCGCTGGAAGAGGTCGGGCTGACCGAAGCTCAGGCGCAAGAGATGTATCGTTATCTGGCGATCGCGAACTACGAAGATCGTTTTGTGATCCCGAGCAGCCATCGCGAACTGGCGCGTGAAGCATTCCCGGAGAAGAGTGGTTGTGGTTTCACCTTCGGTGATGGTTGCCACGGTTCTGATACTAAATTCAATCTGTTCAACAGTCGCCGCATCGATGCTGTCGATGTGACCAGCAAAACGGAGCCGCACCAATGATTGAACTCGTCATTGTTTCGCGTCTGCTCGAGTACCCGGATTCTGCCTTGTGGCAGCATCAGCAGGAACTTTTCGATGCACTCGCGTCATCTGAAAACCTAGACAAAGAGGATGCCCAGACGCTGGGCGTTTTCCTGCGCGATTTAACTGCACAGGACATGCTGGATGCGCAGGCAAGCTATAGCGAACTGTTCGACCGCGGTCGTGCGACTTCGCTACTGCTGTTTGAACATGTTCACGGTGAATCCCGCGATCGCGGTCAGGCGATGGTTGACCTGATGGCCCAGTATGAGCAGCACGGACTACAACTCGATAGCCGCGAATTGCCAGATCACTTGCCGCTGTATCTGGAGTACCTCGCACAGTTGCCAAAAAGCGAAGCGTTAGGTGGCTTGCAGGATATCGCCCCGATTCTGGCGCTGCTCAGTGCGCGTCTGCAACAGCGCGAAAGCCGTTACGCGGTGCTGTTTGATCTGCTGTTAAAACTGGCGAATACCGTTATCGACAGCGATAAAGTGGCAGAAAAGATTGCGGATGAAGCGCGTGACGACACGCCGCAGGCACTGGATGCTGTTTGGGAAGAAGAGCAGGTGAAATTCTTTGCCGACCAGGGGTGCGGTGAATCTGAAATTTCTGCTCACCAACGTCGTTTTGCCGGAGCCGTTGCGCCGCAGTACCTGAACATCACCACCGGAGGACAGCAATAATGCACTTCCTGAATACGTTCTTCTTTGACATCTATCCGTATATTGCGGGTTCTGTCTTTCTGATTGGCAGTTGGTTACGTTACGACTACGGTCAGTACACCTGGCGTGCGGCTTCCAGCCAGATGCTGGATCGCAAAGGGATGAACCTTGCGTCAAACCTGTTTCACATTGGGATCCTCGGCATCTTCGCGGGTCATTTCCTGGGGATGCTGACGCCGCACTGGATGTATGAAGCGTGGCTGCCGCTCGAAGTGAAGCAGAAGATGGCGATGTTTGCGGGCGGGGCGTCCGGCGTGATGTGCCTGGTGGGGGGCGTACTGCTGCTGAAACGTCGTCTGTTCAGTCCACGCGTACGTGCAACGACCACGGGAGCCGACATTCTGGTGCTGTCCATTCTGGTTATCCAGTGTGCGCTGGGTCTGCTGACTATTCCATTCTCCGCCCAGCATATGGACGGTAGCGAGATGATGAAGCTGGTGAACTGGGCACAGTCCGTGGTGACCTTCCACGGCGGCGCGTCTCAGTATCTGGACGGTGTGGCGTTTATTTTCCGTATGCACCTGGTGCTCGGTATGACGTTGTTCCTGCTGTTCCCGTTCTCGCGTCTGGTGCATATCTGGAGCGTGCCAGTTGAGTATCTGACACGTAAATATCAGATTGTTCGTGCGCGTCACTAATTTCGCGTTGTAACGCACCAAACCCCGCTACGGCGGGGTTTTTTGTATTGTGCACGCCGGATGGGGGCGTAACCGCCTTATCAGGCCTACGCAGACGTCAGTTCTCTGTAGGCCTGATAAGCGTAGCGCATCAGGCAAATTGCTGGCACGTATTGAGGGCAGAATATGGGGTATTGCAGATGGACTTGGTGTTAGTGCTATATGAAGTGATGGTGGTGGGGGAAGGATTCGAACCTTCGAAGTCGATGACGGCAGATTTACAGTCTGCTCCCTTTGGCCGCTCGGGAACCCCACCAGGGGTATACTGATTTTGTGAACTAGCTGAATAATGGTGGTGGGGGAAAGATTATTCGTCGCTTCGCTCCTCACCCTTCGGGCCGTTGCCTGCGGCAACGTTGTCTCGCTTTCGCTCGACTCGAACCTTGGTCGAAGGTTCTCACCCTTCCCAGTGAGTGCAAACTTCAGCATGGCTCATTGGGGTAACTACATTGCTGTAGTGAATAATGGTGGTGGGGGAAGGATTCGAACCTTCGAAGTCGATGACGGCAGATTTACAGTCTGCTCCCTTTGGCCGCTCGGGAACCCCACCACGGGGTAATGCTATGTTACTGGCCTGCTTCCTTTGGAAGCGGGGCGCATCATATCAAATGATGCGCCCCTGTAAAGCATTCCGTTGATAAAAAAGAACTGGTTGCCTGATTTTTACGCGTAAAGATGTAAAGGTAACCAATAAAATTATCAATCGATTACAGAATAATCGTTCGGTTACCGTAAACAAAGACACGCTGAGCGAGAACCTGATACAGCGCGCGGCTTAATACATTTTTCTCAACGTCACGACCGGCACGCATCATATCCTCTGCGGTATAGGTATGATCCACATGAATCACGTCCTGCATGATGATCGGACCTTCGTCGAGATTGTCATTTACATAGTGGGCTGTCGCTCCGATGATCTTCACGCCGCGCTCATACGCCTGATGGTACGGGCGCGCGCCAATAAAGGCGGGCAGGAATGAGTGGTGAATATTGATGATCTTATTTGGGAAGCGAGAAACAAATGTCGGCGTCAGGACACGCATATATTTTGCCAGCACGACATAGTCTGGCTGATGTGCGTCGATGGCATCCGCCATTTTCTGGTCATGCTCATCACGTGTTAAACCTTCATGGCTGACCAGCTCAAAAGGAATATCAAAACGCTCAACCAGGGAACGTAGCGTGTCGTGGTTGCCGATAACCGCGGCAATTTCAACATCCAGTCCGCCGTAATTGGCCTTCATTAACAGATCGCCCAAACAGTGGGCTTCTTTGGTGACTAAAATAACGATGCGGCGGCGTCCCGCTGGCGTAAGCTCGCGAATGGAACCTTCTGGTAGCGCGCTGTCCAGATCGGTCAGCAGTGTGACATCGTTAAAAATGCCTTCCAGCTCGGTACGCATGAAAAAACGCCCGGTACGATGGTCCACGAACTCATTGTTCTGCACGATGTTCAGTTCGTGCTTGTAACAGATGTTAGTAATGCGCGCGATCAGACCTTTTTGGTCCGGGCAAATTGTACGCAGCACTTTTCGTTGTAATGAATGCATTTGCAGCGGAGATCCTGTTGAGAATGTTTGCATAATTGATACTGTCGGGCGTTGATTAGCCGCAGCACTTTTTAAATTTTTTACCGGAGCCACAAGGGCAGGTATCGTTTCGTCCAATTGGCGGGCGTGTACCGTCAATATAGTACCACTGACCGTTTTCTTTTAAAAAACGAGAGCGTTCGATAATTGCGCCTGTTTTTCCCTGTTCAGAAAACCGTGCGACAAAACTGACATAGCCGATATTGTCGGTTTCTGCCGTCTGCTGTTCAAAAACGGTCAGTCCCAGCCATTCGGTATGGGTAAATCCTGCAATAATGTCATCCCGGAAATCGGCGGCATGGCAATCTGGATGCCAGGTTTTGATGAGGTAATCTGCGTCTTTCATCACAAAAGCACAGTAACGAGAACGCATGAGATGTGACGGCGTAGGTGCTACTTGTGCACCGGACACATAACGGTAGCAACATAGGCTATACTCGACAGCGCTACCACAGGGACAAAGCTGAGACACAAAGTACTCCCTGGAATAAAAAAACGGCGTAAAAACGCCAGGGTGGCACTATGTTAACTGAGCCGTGGCGATGTTGCTACGTCTGTAAGCCAGGGGAAGTCTGTAGGTATAATGAGAAAAATAAAAATTGGGCTGGCGCTAGGTTCCGGCGCAGCACGCGGCTGGTCGCATATTGGTGTGATCAAAGCCCTGAAACACATGGGCATTGATATTGATATTGTGGCAGGGTGTTCTATTGGCTCACTGGTCGGCGCCGCCTACGCATGTAACAAACTCCCCGCGCTTGAACAGTGGGTTTGCTCCTTCAGTTACTGGGATGTTTTACGCCTGATGGATCTCTCGTGGCGCAGGGGAGGGTTATTGCGCGGCGAGCGGGTATTCAATCAGTATCGGAATGTCATGCCGGTAGAATCTATCGAACAATGCTCACGTCGTTTTGCTACTGTCGCAACCAATCTAAGTACGGGCCGTGAGCTGTGGTTTACCGAAGGTGATTTGCACCTTGCCGTCCGTGCCTCCTGCAGTATTCCTGGCCTGATGTCACCTGTGGCGCATAATGGTTATTGGCTGGTTGATGGCGCGGTGGTGAACCCTGTACCCGTCTCTCTGACGCGCGCCCTGGGTGCTGACATCGTTATCGCGGTCGACCTGCAACATGATGCGCACCTGATGCAACAGGATCTGCTCTCCTTCAACGTCAATAGTGAAACCGAATCGAACGATGATGATGAGCTGTCATGGCATGCCCGCCTGAAAGAGCGCTTGAGCAACATTACGGCCCGGCGAGCAGTCACGGCACCGACGGCGATGGAGATCATGACGACCTCGATTCAGGTTCTGGAAAACCGTCTCAAGCGCAACCGTATGGCTGGAGACCCACCTGATATTCTGATTCAGCCGTTTTGTCCACAAATATCCACGCTGGATTTCCATCGCGCCGGTGCTGCAATTGCTGCCGGGCAGTTAGCGGTCGAGAAGAAAATGGATGAGCTTCTGCCCCTGGTAAAAACCAACGTTTAACGCATTTTTTATCAACACTTAAGCAAATTCTGACAGGCGCGAGTTGCAATAGCATGCCACTATTTACTAAAGCCAGTCAGGGGGGAGAATATGACGCAGCCATTGGTCGGAAAACAGATTCTTATCGTTGAAGATGAGCCGGTATTTCGCTCGCTTCTGGATTCATGGTTTTCCTCTTTGGGAGCGACAACAGCAGTAGCGGGAGACGGGCTTGATGCGCTGGAGTTACTGGGGCGCTTCACCCCCGACCTGATGATTTGCGATCTCGCAATGCCGAGAATGAACGGCCTTAAACTGGTTGAGTATCTGCGTAATCGTGGCGATCAGACGCCTATTCTGGTGATCTCCGCAACGGAAAATATGGCCGATATTGCCAAAGCATTACGACTCGGTGTGGATGATGTTCTTTTAAAGCCCGTGAAGGACCTTAACCGCCTGCGAGAAACCGTTTTTGCGTGTCTTTATCCCAATATGTTTAATTCTCGTGTGGAAGAAGAAGAACGCCTGTTTCGTGACTGGGATGCGATGGTGGGCGATCCTGCAGCTGCTGCAAAACTGTTGCAAGAATTGCAGCCCCCAGTGTCGCAGGTCATCTCGCATTGTCGGGTTAACTACCGCCAGTTGGTCGCCGCCGATCAGCCAGGGCTGGTACTGGATATTGCGCCGCTCTCAGACCATGACCTCGCGTTTTATTGTCTGGATGTGACAAGGGCAGGGGATAATGGCGTTCTGGCGGCATTACTACTGCGTGCGCTATTTAACGGTTTGCTACAGGAACAGTTAGCACATCAAAATCAACGATTGCCGGAGCTCGGTGCGTTATTGAAGCAGGTGAATCATTTACTGCGTCAGGCTAATTTACCAGGACAGTTTCCTTTGCTGGTGGGCTATTATCACAGCGGATTAAAAAACCTGATTTTGGTATCAGCAGGGCTGAATGCGACATTAAATACGGGTTCACATCATGTACAAATCAGTAATGGTGTTCCGTTGGGCACCTTAGGTAATGCGTATCTTAATCAACTGAGTCAGCGCAGTGAGTCCTGGCAATGCCAAATCTGGGGGGCAGGTGGTCGTTTGCGCCTGATGTTGTCTGCGGAATGAACAATTGACAGGTAGGGGAATCAAATTGGCTCACCTCCTTCATGCCGCGAGTGCTACTATCAGCGCCAGATTTCTACGTATTTATCTTAATTATACCGACACGCGTCCTTTTCAGACCTGAAGCTTACTGCGGTACTGATATACTCGGATGCGAAACAGATTGATGAACATGTTCAATACATGAACAGTCCAGGAGAGTTTTAAATGGCTGCCCTTAATTCAAAAGTCAAAAAGGCCGTTATCCCGGTTGCGGGATTAGGAACCAGGATGTTACCGGCTACGAAGGCAATCCCGAAAGAGATGCTACCGTTGGTTGATAAACCATTAATTCAGTACGTCGTAAACGAATGTATTGCTGCGGGCATCACTGAAATTGTACTCGTGACTCACTCGTCTAAAAATTCAATTGAAAACCACTTTGATACCAGCTTCGAACTTGAAGCGATGCTGGAAAAGCGCGTAAAACGTCAACTTCTGGAAGAAGTGCAATCTATTTGCCCTCCGCATGTCACTATTATGCAGGTGCGTCAGGGGCTGGCAAAAGGTCTGGGGCACGCGGTATTGTGTGCCCATCCGGTTGTTGGCGATGAACCCGTTGCGGTCATCCTGCCGGACGTTATTCTTGACGAATACGAATCTGATTTATCCCGTGACAACCTTGCTGAAATGATCCACCGTTTTGATGAAACAGGCAGCAGCCAGATTATGGTGGAGCCTGTAGCTGACGTAACGGCTTATGGTGTTGTTGATTGCAAGGGCGTTGAATTAACGCCTGGTGAAAGCGTACCGATGGTTGGCGTGGTAGAAAAACCGAAAGCAGACGTTGCGCCATCGAATCTGGCCGTTGTGGGACGTTATGTTCTCAGTGCGGATATCTGGCCTCTGCTGGCAAAAACACCTCCGGGAGCAGGTGATGAAATTCAGCTGACCGACGCTATCGATATGCTGATCGAAAAAGAAACGGTAGAGGCCTATCACATGAAGGGTAAAAGCCATGACTGTGGTAATAAGCTGGGCTATATGCAGGCGTTTGTTGAATATGGTATTCGCCATAATACGCTTGGCTCTGAATTTAAAGCATGGCTTGAAGATGAGATGGGTATTAAGAAGTAACCTCGCGGTATTATAAGGACAGAACGGCGCTGCTAATCCAGCGCCGTTTTTTTATACCTAATTTGGGTAGGGCGATGTGCGAAGTACGGGTAAAAAAAATCCCGCCAGTGGCGGGATTTTAAGCAAACTATTTCTGAATTATTCCTTGATCAGGAAATCGTCCAGTTGTTTACCTTGTTCTTCCATCGCTTTTTTGATCACAGCCGGTGTACGACCCTGGCCAGTCCAGGTTTTAGTTTCACCGTTTTCGTCAACGTAGCTATATTTAGCCGGACGCGCTGCGCGTTTAGCTTTGGTGCCGGACTTAACCGCTGCCATGCTATTCAGCAGTTCGTTCGGATCAATACCGTCAGCAATCAACATTTCACGATATTGTTGCAGTTTACGAGTACGCTCTTCAACTTCAGCAGCGGCAGCGCTTTCTTCTTCGCGACGCTCGCTAACTACAACTTCTAATTTTTCCAGCATTTCTTCAAGCGTTTCCAGAGTACATTCTCTCGCCTGCGCACGAAGAGTACGGATGTTGTTCAGAATTTTAAGTGCTTCGCTCATTGTAGTAATCTCAAACTTATATTGGGGGTGGTTTGTTGAGCTAATAATAGAGCGATAAATTCAGTTGTGCAATAGCCAGGAATGTAAGGAATTCAAAATTGCTCTTTATTTAGTGTCTGTATTAATTGTTCTGTCTTAATTTTACGACGATGTCGGGCATAAAAAAGGCTTATTGGTATGCGGGCTTCACGGCAGCAGCGAGTAGAAATTCAAGATTCAGGTCACATTTCATGGTGTACAAATAGTATCTCTTTGCAGTGATTTCAACCTTTTGTATTAGTTTTGCTTACGTGAATCCCCCTATTACAAGGTGGCTATCGTTAGATGCAATAACAATAAGGGCAGGGTTTCTTTATTGCGCGGTGATGATAAGTGACGTTGATGAATTTCAGGAGCACTATTTGTGAAAGAATGTGTATATACTCATCATACTTCAGGTTGTTTGTGCTTTGGCTGCGGACTTTCACTCTATCGTACACTTGAGAAAGTACTCAAGGGCACTTCCGCGCTGTGGGGTATTTAGACGAAACAGGGCGATGTCCGCACGTTCTTTTATACATCCCGGATGTCACGCTGCACCGACATGTTTGTGAAATATGATACAATCCTGCCCATATTTATTTTCCCCCGGTGAGGGCCGATACACAATGGCACAGCTTTATTTTTACTATTCTGCAATGAATGCAGGCAAGTCGACGGCATTGCTGCAATCTTCATACAATTATCAGGAACGTGGGATGCGTGCCGTTGTATATACAGCGGAAATTGATGACCGTTTTGGTGCGGGAAAAGTAAGTTCACGTATAGGCCTGTCGTCACCTGCAAAATTGTTTAACCAAAATTCATCATTGTTCGAGGAGATTCGTGCGGAGAACGCGCAGCAACGAATTCATTGCGTGCTGGTTGATGAGTCTCAGTTTCTGACGCGACAGCAGGTTTATGAATTATCAGAGGTTGTTGATCAGCTGGATATTCCCGTGTTGTGTTACGGCTTGCGCACCGATTTTCGTGGTGAGTTATTCGGCGGTAGTGAATACCTGCTTGCATGGTCAGATAAGCTGGTTGAATTAAAAACTATTTGTTTCTGTGGCCGTAAGGCCAGCATGGTATTACGCCTTGATCAGGCCGGAAGACCTTATAACGAAGGTGAGCAGGTCGTTATAGGCGGAAATGAACGCTATGTATCGGTGTGTCGTAAGCATTATAAGGAAGCACAGTCTGAAGGCTCTCTGACGGCCATTCAGGAACGTCACAGCCACGATTAACCCTCTGTTCTCCTGCTGAGTTAAAATCGCAGGGTAGGTCTCTGCTTTAGCCAGAAGCGCTACCCTGCGGTATTGCCTTCTGGTGTCACTCTCACACTTATTTCCCTTACGCCTTTTCACCGTCGATGGCGGGCGTCTGCATAGTCTGATTTTCGCTGAGCATGGCAAAAAAAACGGCCCCAAAGGGCCGTTTATGAAGATACTAAAACTTATGTGAGTGCATTAAGCGGATTTTTTCGCTTTTTTCTCAGTTTTAGGCGCTGCTGCTGGCTCAGTTTTAGCCGCAGTTTCACCCTCGCTATACTCACGACCGTAGTAAGTATCGAGCAGGATCTGTTTCAGTTCAGAAATCAGCGGGTAACGCGGGTTAGCACCGGTGCACTGGTCGTCAAACGCATCTTCGGACAGTTTGTCGACGTGTGCCAGGAAGTCAGCTTCCTGAACGCCAGCTTCACGGATAGATTTTGGAATACCCAGTTCAGCTTTGATTTCTTCCAGCCATGCCAGCAGTTTCTGGATTTTAGCCGCAGTACGGTCGCCCGGTGCGCTTAAACCCAGATGGTCTGCGATTTCGGCGTAGCGACGACGAGCTTGCGGACGATCATACTGACTGAAAGCAGTCTGTTTAGTCGGGTTGTCGTTCGCGTTATAACGAATGACGTTGCTGATCAGCAAGGCGTTCGCCAGACCGTGAGGAATGTGGAACTGAGAACCCAGCTTATGCGCCATTGAGTGACATACACCCAGGAAGGCGTTAGCAAACGCAATACCGGCGATGGTTGCTGCACTGTGAACACGCTCACGCGCTACCGGGTTCTTAGAACCTTCATGGTAGGACGCCGGCAGGTTTTCTTTCAGCAGTTTCAATGCTTGCAGAGCCTGACCATCAGAGAATTCAGAAGCCAGTACGGAAACGTAAGCTTCCAGAGCGTGAGTCACTGCATCCAGACCACCGAATGCACACAGTGATTTCGGCATATCCATGACCAGGTTGGCATCGACAATTGCCATGTCTGGGGTCAGCGCGTAGTCAGCCAGCGGATATTTCTGACCCGTTGCATCGTCGGTAACAACCGCAAACGGGGTCACTTCAGAACCGGTACCGGAAGTGGTGGTGACGGCGATCATTTTCGCTTTCACGCCCATTTTCGGGAACTTATAGATACGTTTACGGATGTCCATAAAGCGCAGCGCCAACTCTTCGAAATGGGTTTCCGGATGTTCGTACATTACCCACATGATTTTCGCGGCGTCCATCGGGGAACCACCGCCCAGCGCAATGATCACGTCTGGTTTGAAGGAGTTCGCCAGCTCAGCACCTTTGCGTACAACGGTCAGAGTCGGGTCAGCTTCTACTTCAAAGAACACTTCAGTTTCAACGCCAGCCGCTTTCAGCACGGAAGTGATCTGGTCAGCATAGCCGTTGTTAAACAGGAAGCGGTCGGTCACGATCAGCGCACGTTTGTGACCATCAGTAATCACTTCATCCAGTGCGATTGGCAGAGAGCCACGACGGAAGTAGATAGATTTCGGAAGTTTATGCCACAACATGTTTTCAGCTCGCTTAGCAACGGTTTTCTTGTTGATCAGGTGCTTAGGACCAACGTTTTCAGAGATGGAGTTACCACCCCAGGAACCACAACCCAGAGTCAGGGAAGGCGCGAGTTTGAAGTTGTACAGGTCACCGATACCACCCTGAGATGCCGGGGTGTTAATCAGGATACGTGCGGTCTTCATCATCTGACCGAAGTAAGCAACGCGTTCTGGCTGGTTATCCTGGTCGGTGTACAGGCAAGAGGTATGACCGATACCGCCCATCGCAACCAGTTTTTCAGCTTTAATAACAGCGTCTTCGAAGTCTTTCGCACGGTACATAGCCAGCGTCGGGGACAGTTTTTCGTGAGCAAACGGTTCGCTTTCGTCAACAACCTTCACTTCGCCGATCAGGATCTTAGTGGTTTCTGGTACGGAGAAGCCTGCCAGTTCAGCAATTTTGTATGCCGGCTGACCAACGATAGCGGCGTTCAGTGCACCGTTTTTCAGGATAACGTCCTGAACAGCTTTCAGCTCTTTACCCTGCAGCATGTAGCCGCCGTGGCTGGCGAAACGTTCACGAACTGCATCGTATACAGAGTCAACAACAACAACGGACTGTTCAGAAGCACAGATTACGCCGTTATCGAAGGTTTTAGACATCAGAACAGAAGCAACCGCGCGCTTAATATCCGCAGTTTCGTCAATAACAACAGGGGTGTTACCTGCACCTACACCGATTGCTGGTTTACCGGAGCTGTATGCTGCTTTAACCATGCCTGGACCGCCGGTCGCAAGGATCAGGTTGATGTCCGGGTGATGCATCAGAGCATTAGACAGTTCAACGGAAGGTTGATCGATCCAGCCGATCAGATCTTTCGGTGCACCAGCAGCGATAGCAGCCTGCAGAACGATATCAGCGGCTTTATTGGTCGCATCTTTGGCACGCGGATGCGGAGAGAAGATGATGGCGTTACGCGTCTTCAGGCTGATCAGCGATTTGAAGATAGCAGTAGATGTCGGGTTAGTGGTCGGAACGATTCCGCAGATGATACCAATCGGTTCAGCGATGGTGATAGTACCGAAAGTGTCGTCTTCAGACAGCACACCACAGGTCTTTTCATCTTTATAAGCGTTGTAAATGTATTCAGAAGCAAAGTGGTTTTTAATCACTTTATCTTCGACGATGCCCATGCCGGATTCGGCAACGGCCATTTTCGCGAGAGGGATTCGAGCGTCTGCGGCTGCCAGAGCGGCGGCGCGGAAGATTTTGTCAACCTGTTCTTGAGTGAAACTGGCATATTCACGCTGGGCTTTTTTTACGCGCTCTACAAGTGCGTTAAGTTCAGCGACATTAGTAACAGCCATAATGCTCTCCTGATAATGTTAAACTTTTTTAGTAAATCATCTGCTCGATACGAGAGTATAGACAGATCGACGAAAATTTGTGTAACGTTTTGAAAATCAAACGGTTAATTAACGTCCACTTTACTTTGATTTACTAAAAGAGCTTATGCGTTAGCGTCATTTAACTCTAACGCGTTACCTCCAGGTGGCGTTAGCAAGATTACTCACTTCTGAGTAGTAATTGCGTGATCTGGATCAAATTTCTTCAAAGCTGACACCTTTCAGCAGGCCCTTTTAGCGTTTCTTGGTAAGTATTAAAAAATTGATGTAATGAATGTGGTTAACATTAGCATACTTAATACATATTAATAACACCGAGTAATGGTAGCGTATTTACGTAGATATACGCAGATAGCAGGTGAAGTATGCTGACAAAAGGCGTATCTTCAGCGCGGATTTCATCAATTTTTATGACTCATTTTATCCGGCTAACGCTTCGGAGCTAACCGTGACCCATACGCTATTCGATTTTCCTGTCTATTTTAAATTTTTCATTGGGTTATTTGCTCTGGTCAACCCGGTAGGGATCATCCCTGTCTTTATCAGCATGACCAGCTACCAGACTGCTGCCGCACGCAATAAAACCAACCTTACGGCAAACCTGTCGGTTGCTATCATTCTGTGGACCTCTCTGTTTCTGGGGGATGGAATTCTGCAACTGTTTGGTATCTCAATTGATTCGTTCCGGATTGCCGGTGGTATCCTGGTCGTGACTATCGCGATGTCGATGATCAGCGGAAAACTTGGGGAAGATAAGCAAAACAAGCAGGAAAAGTCGGAGACGGCGATACGCGAGAGCATTGGCGTTGTCCCGTTAGCGCTGCCGTTAATGGCGGGGCCGGGGGCAATAAGCTCAACCATCGTTTGGGGCACGCGGTATCACAGTGCGATTAACCTGTTTGGCTTTTTTGTGGCGATTGCGCTGTTTGCGCTGTGCTGTTGGGGATTGTTTCGTATGGCGCCGTGGCTGGTTCGCCTGTTGGGACAAACCGGCATCAACGTCATCACACGTATTATGGGGTTGCTGTTAATGGCCCTGGGGATTGAGTTCATTGTGACCGGAATCAAATCCATTTTCCCGGGTTTACTTGCCTGATATCCCTCTTCTGCATCAACGGAGCCACTATCGGCTCCGTTACCTTTCATTATCCGTAAAACTTCTCACTAAAGTTGAAAATCAGCATAACAAAAATAATAAATGTTTATGCTTAACTCTTTTGTTATTCATTGAATTTATGAATATAACCCTTAACAGTCCGCCTGAGGGGGCCAAGTGTCGCTGTTATTTTATTAACATCATACTCTTGGGCTTGCTGAAGGATTATCGAAATGTTATTAGTTATTTCAGCACCTAATTTAGATGAATGTGCTAATTAATAACCAATTGTTAAATTTATGTGCATTCTGACGTCTCTTCGATGCCGGACAGGGGGATGAGCTGGGTGTCTCACACAACGCATTGAATTAATTGATATTGTTGTTAAGTGTTCGCTTTTTTGATGTTTCTGTTGTGCAGTTTTTTTTCGATAAAAGAGAATTGCTTAACAAATCTGTAAAATGTATTGGCGGTGAAGAAACGCATTTGATACTTTCCGGCCAGGTATTTAGCAGAAGATTGCACGTTGATGAGAATAATTTTCATTTAGTTTCTCTCGACAGGGTAATAGCGTGCTTCCGGCAGGGGAGGCACGTAGATAATCGACGCAAGGCGATCAAACGAATCGCCAGAATAAATAAAGTCGGTGACAGCGAGCAGTAAACAAAAAAACACCTGACGGTAGAAAATCTCCGGTGCCGTACAGGGATCCTGACAGGATTAACAGTCTGGTTATAAAACCAGCCATAATAATGAGGGAGTACAAACACAATGACTAACATCACTAAAAAAAGTTTAGTAGCTGCGGGGATCCTAACTGCGCTAATCGCTGGAAATGTTGCTACAGCAGCAGTGGTACCAGCAGGCGTACAGTTGGCTGAGAAGCAGACTCTGGTGCGTAATAATGGTTCGGAAGTTCAGTCACTCGATCCGCATAAAATCGAAGGTGTACCGGAATCCAACATTAACCGTGATTTATTTGAAGGTTTATTAATCAGTGACGTTGATGGCAAACCATCGCCGGGCGTGGCTGATAAATGGGAAAATAAAGATTTTAAAGTCTGGACATTCCATCTGCGTAAAGATGCGAAATGGTCTGATGGAACGCCTGTTACCGCACAAGATTTCGTCTATAGCTGGCAACGTCTGGCGAACCCTAATACTGCTTCACCGTACGCCAGCTATTTACAGTACGGACATATTGTCAATATTGATGACATCATCGCCGGTAAGAAGCCAGTAACCGATCTCGGTGTAAAAGCGATTGACGACCATACCTTTGAAGTGACTCTGAGTGAACCTGTTCCTTATTTCTACAAACTCCTTGTGCACTCCTCTCTTTCCCCTGTGCCTAAAGCCGTGGTGGAAAAATTCGGGGAAAAATGGACCCAGCCCGCTAACATCGTTTCTAACGGCTCTTATAAACTGAAAGACTGGGTTGTCAACGAGCGTATTGTACTTGAGCGTAATACCCACTACTGGGACAACGCGAAAACCATTATTAACCAGGTCACATACCTGCCAATTTCTTCTGAAGTGACTGACGTGAACCGCTATCGCAGCGGTGAAATCGACATGACCTATAACAACATGCCGATTGAGTTATTCCAGAAACTGAAAAAAGAGATCCCGAACGAAGTTCACGTTGATCCTTATCTGTGCACCTATTATTACGAAATTAACAACCAAAAAGCACCGTTCAACGATGTTCGTGTTCGTACCGCCCTGAAGCTGGCGCTGGATCGTGACATTATCGTCAACAAAGTGAAAAACCAGGGCGATCTGCCTGCCTATAGCTTTACCCCGCCATATACTGATGGCGCTAAACTGGTTGAGCCAGAGTGGTTCAAGTGGTCACAGGAAAAACGTAACGAAGAGGCGAAAAAACTGCTGGCCGAAGCTGGTTTTACCGCGGATAAACCGTTGACCTTTGATCTGCTGTATAACACCTCCGATCTGCACAAAAAGCTGGCTATCGCTGCGGCATCCATCTGGAAGAAAAATCTGGGTGCGAATGTGAAGCTGGAAAATCAGGAGTGGAAGACGTTCCTCGATACGCGTCATCAGGGCAACTATGATGTTTCACGCGCAGGATGGTGTGCGGATTATAACGAACCGACGTCTTTCCTGAATATGGTGCTGTCCGATAGCTCCAACAACACCGTCCACTATAAGAGCCCTGCATTTGACAAGTTGATTGCTGATACCCTGAAAGCAACTGATGATGCTCAGCGCAGTGAACTGTATTCGCAAGCAGAACAGCTGCTGGATAAAGACTCAGCAATTGTACCGGTGTTCTACTACGTCAATGCCCGTCTGGTGAAACCTTGGGTAGGCGGATATTCCGGTAAAGACCCGATGGATAATATCCACGTTAAAGACTTGTATATTATCAAGCATTAATGGCAAGACGTGGGGCAATCATTTTTGCCCCACAGTGTCTTTTTCATTGAACTATAAATACCTCTTTAGACAAAGAGAGGTATACCCTAAATAATTCACGTTGCAGGAAGGCGGCAACGCAGCGAATCGCCAGGAGCTTACTTAAGTAAGTGACTGACGTGAGCGAGTAAAGCCAACGCACCTGCAGCGTGAAGTATGACGGGTATAAAGGCACACGCCAGAAGGTACGGGCAATGTTGAAATTTATATTACGCCGCTGTCTGGAAGCGATTCCGACGCTATTTATTCTTATTACGATTTCATTCTTTATGATGCGTCTTGCGCCGGGAAGTCCTTTCACCGGAGAGCGCGCGTTACCGCCAGAAGTTCTGGCGAATATTGAAGCGAAATACCATCTTAATGATCCGATCTCAACGCAGTACTTTAGCTATCTGAAACAGTTGGCACACGGTGATTTTGGGCCATCCTTTAAATATAAAGACTACACCGTTAATGACCTGGTCGCGTCAAGCTTTCCGGTTTCCGCGAAGCTGGGGGCTGCGGCCTTTATTCTGGCGGTGGTGATCGGCGTCAGTGCGGGCGTAATTGCCGCGTTGAAGCAAAACACGCGTTGGGATTATACGGTCATGGGGGTGGCGATGACCGGGGTGGTGATCCCCAGTTTTGTCGTTGCTCCCTTATTAGTCATGATATTTGCGATCACACTGAAATGGCTACCCGGTGGCGGTTGGAACGGTGGGGCGCTGAAATTTATGATCCTGCCCATGGTGGCGCTATCCCTGGCCTATATTGCCAGTATTGCGCGTATTACCCGCGGCTCAATGATTGAAGTGCTGCACTCTAACTTTATTCGAACCGCGCGTGCTAAAGGGTTGCCGATGCGACGGATTATTTTCCGCCATGCGTTAAAACCTGCGTTGTTGCCGGTGTTGTCCTATATGGGGCCCGCATTTGTTGGCATCATTACCGGTTCGATGGTTATTGAAACTATCTATGGTTTACCGGGTATTGGGCAGTTGTTCGTGAATGGCGCATTAAACCGCGATTACTCGCTGGTACTGAGCCTGACTATTCTGGTCGGCGCGCTGACCATCGTGTTTAACGCGATTGTCGATGTGCTGTATGCCGTAATCGACCCGAAAATCCGTTACTGATACTGGAGCTCGCTATGATGTTAAGTAAGAAAAACAGCGAAGCGCTGGAGAATTTCAGTGAAAAGCTGGAGGTCGAAGGCCGCAGCCTGTGGCAGGATGCTCGTCGACGCTTTATGCATAACCGAGCGGCAGTAGCCAGCCTCGTGGTACTGGTGATTATTGCGCTGTTTGTGACGTTGGCACCCATGTTATCGCAGTTTACCTACTTCGATACTGACTGGGGCATGATGTCCAGCGCGCCTGATACGGAGTCCGGGCACTATTTTGGCACTGACTCATCTGGTCGTGATCTGCTGGTGCGGGTGGCGATTGGTGGACGTATCTCGTTGATGGTCGGCATTGCCGCAGCGCTGGTGGCGGTAGTCGTCGGTACGCTGTACGGTTCTTTGTCGGGTTATCTCGGCGGCAAAATCGACTCCGTGATGATGCGTCTGCTGGAAATCCTTAACTCCTTCCCGTTCATGTTCTTCGTTATTCTATTGGTTACCTTCTTTGGGCAAAACATCCTGCTAATCTTTGTGGCGATTGGGATGGTGTCCTGGCTTGATATGGCGCGTATCGTTCGTGGCCAGACGCTGAGCCTGAAGCGCAAAGAGTTTATTGAAGCAGCCCAGGTCGGTGGGGTGTCTACCGTGCGAATTGTTGTGCGCCACATTGTGCCAAACGTACTGGGTGTGGTGGTGGTCTACGCCTCGTTGCTGGTTCCCAGCATGATCCTGTTTGAATCTTTCCTGAGCTTCCTGGGACTTGGCACACAAGAGCCGCTAAGTAGCTGGGGCGCACTGCTCAGCGATGGTGCCAACTCGATGGAGGTATCGCCATGGTTACTGCTGTTTCCGGCAGGGTTCCTGGTGGTGACGCTATTCTGTTTTAACTTTATTGGCGATGGCCTGCGTGATGCCCTCGACCCGAAAGACCGTTAAGGAGTGCCGCCATGAGCGTAATTGAGACCTCAACCGCGCCGCTCGCGCAACAACAGGCTAACGCATTGCTGAACGTTACCGATCTGCGTGTGACGTTTGCCACCCCAGATGGTGATGTTACTGCAGTAAACGATTTAAACTTTTCACTACGCGCCGGGGAAACGCTGGGTATTGTTGGTGAGTCTGGTTCAGGTAAGTCGCAGACTGCATTTGCCTTGATGGGCCTGTTGGCCGCAAATGGCCGTATTGGCGGTTCCGCTACATTCAACGGTCGCGAGATCCTGAACTTACCGGAGCGCGAGCTCAACAAACTGCGCGCCGAGCAAATCTCGATGATTTTCCAGGATCCGATGACATCTCTCAATCCGTACATGCGCGTCGGCGAGCAGTTGATGGAAGTTCTGATGCTGCATAAAGGTATGAGCAAAGCGGAAGCCTTTGAAGAGTCGGTCAGGATGCTGGATGCGGTGAAGATGCCGGAAGCGCGTAAGCGTATGAAAATGTATCCGCATGAATTCTCCGGCGGTATGCGTCAGCGTGTGATGATCGCCATGGCGCTTCTGTGCAGGCCAAAACTGCTGATAGCCGATGAGCCGACTACCGCGCTCGATGTGACGGTACAAGCGCAAATTATGACGCTGCTGAATGAACTGAAAAGCGAATTCAACACGGCGATTATCATGATCACCCACGACCTTGGCGTTGTGGCCGGTATTTGCGATAAAGTTCTGGTGATGTACGCCGGACGAACCATGGAATATGGTAGTGCGCGCGATGTCTTTTATAAGCCGGTTCATCCGTATTCGATTGGCCTGCTTAATGCCGTCCCGCGTCTGGATGCCGAAGGGGAAGAAATGCTGACTATCCCGGGTAATCCGCCGAACCTGTTGCGTTTACCGAAAGGTTGCCCGTTCCAGCCCCGTTGCCCGCATGCCATGGAAATCTGTAACAGTGCTCCGCCACTGGAAGAGTTTAGTCCGGGACGTCTGCGCGCCTGCTTTAAACCGGTGGAGGAACTGGTATGAATGCGGTGACCGAACAACGAAAAGTGCTCCTTGAAATTGCTGATCTGAAAGTCCATTTCGACATTAAAGACGGCAAGCAGTGGTTCTGGCAGCCGGCTAAGACCCTAAAAGCGGTTGATGGCGTGACCCTACGACTGTATGAAGGCGAAACCCTGGGCGTGGTCGGCGAATCAGGCTGTGGGAAATCGACCTTTGCCCGTGCGATTATCGGCCTAGTGAAAGCCACCGATGGAAAGGTGGCCTGGCTGGGTAAAGATTTGCTGGGTATGAAACCCGATGAGTGGCGGGCAGTGCGCAGTGACATCCAGATGATTTTCCAGGATCCGCTGGCATCGTTAAACCCGCGTATGACCATTGGTGAAATTATTGCCGAACCGCTGCGGACTTATCATCCGAACCTGCCTGGTCAGGAAGTCCGTGACCGTGTGAAGGCGATGATGATGAAGGTTGGCTTGCTACCGAATCTGATTAACCGCTACCCACATGAGTTTTCCGGTGGTCAGTGTCAGCGTATTGGGATTGCCCGTGCACTGATCCTTGAGCCGAAGCTGATAATTTGTGATGAGCCCGTATCCGCGCTGGACGTATCAATTCAGGCGCAGGTTGTTAACCTGTTGCAACAGCTACAGCGTGAAATGGGATTATCGCTCATCTTCATTGCCCACGACCTGGCGGTGGTTAAGCATATTTCCGATCGCGTGCTGGTGATGTATCTCGGACATGCGGTGGAGCTAGGGACATATGACGAGGTGTACCATAATCCGCTGCATCCTTATACCAAGGCGCTAATGTCAGCGGTGCCAATTCCCGATCCTGATATGGAGAGGAACAAGGTTATCCAACTGCTGGAAGGTGAGTTACCTTCCCCGATTAATCCTCCTTCGGGGTGTGTGTTCCGCACGCGTTGTCCGATCGCCGGCCCAGAATGCGCGAAAACGCGTCCTGTACTTGAAGGGAGTTTCCGACACGCGGTTTCCTGCTTAAAAGTAGACCCGCTATAATCGAGAGGGCTGACACACTGTCAGCCCTTCTTTTTGGTGAGGTAAATGTGTCAGGCTTAGTCTCTTCTGTTCGCCGTACTCTCTATCGTACATTATTTGATTTAGACACACGCTCGGGGCGCCGTTTTGAAGGCATGTGCGCACTGTTCGCATTGCTGAGCGTGATTGTTATCTTCATTGAGTCTGGGGTTGGGACGCAATACCATTTAACCTATGATGAATGGCATATTTTTGTCTGGCTGGAAGTCTTTATTACGCTGGTCTTTACCCTCGAATATCTGCTCAGATTGTGCTGCTGGGCCAATCCTGCAAAATATGTGTTTAGCTTCTGGGGAATTATCGATCTCGCGACGATTCTGCCACTGTATGTGATGTGGCTATGGCCGGAAATTAGTCTGAGTTATGTTTTCGCCTGGCGAGCGATGCGCGTGCTGCGTGTACTGCGAATACTCAAATTGCTGCGATTTATGCCGTCGCTGCGTGTGTTCTGGAGCGCAATTAAAAGTGCCCGTCATCAGTTGATGCTGTTTTACTCGTTTATTGCCATTTTGATGATTGTCTTTGGCGCACTGATGTACCTGATTGAAGGCCCGAAATATGGTTTTACTACGCTGAATGCGTCGGTATATTGGGCAATCGTTACGGTTACAACTGTTGGTTATGGTGATATTACCCCGCATACACCGCTTGGCCGCATGGTTGCGTCAGTGCTGATCCTGATTGGTTATTCGGTTATTGCAATCCCGACCGGATTGATAACAACACACATGAGTAGTGCGTTTCAGCACCGGCAAAATCAGCGCAAATGTCCGCAGTGTCAGCAGGCGCAGCACGAACATAGCGCACAGTTTTGTAACCGCTGCGGAAGTAAATTGCCGGACTAAAAATAAAAAAGCTGCGAGAGCAGCTTTTTTGTTTGATTATTCGCGCCAGAGAATATGGCAGAGCTTGTGATCTTTTTCGCGGCATAACAGAACACGCGCAAAAATATCGTTAATCTCGCCGTCTTCTGAGTCTGCCAGACCAATCACCACTTCGGCGAAGAAGTCAGGATTCAGGTCAAAATCAACGTGCTCCTGCCAGTCTTGTGCAGGGTCGAATAACTCTGCACCGCCACGCTCTTCAAACTGCAAATTGAACAGAAGAATGTCGGCCGGATCGAGATTGTCCGCCGCCAGTTCGAGAAAAATGTCATAAGCCTGCTCGAGCGTTTCGTCTTCGGTCAGGCGGTTGTTCAAATCCATATCCATAATGACTACCTGTTTACTGTCTGATGGGCACGTTTTACAGCAACGGGCTAAAGAAGTAAAACAGTCGCTCAGCGATACGCTGCCAGAGTGGTCGTTTTACCCACAAACGTGCATCTAGCAGGCGAGAACGCGAAATATAATCATCCTGTACCGCGGCGAGGTCACCGCCGAATCCGGCATCGTCAATCACCAGTGTGATCTCAAAATTCAGCCACAGGCTGCGCATATCCAGGTTAACAGTACCGACCAGACTCAATTCGCCATCGACCAGCACGCTCTTGGTATGTAACAACCCACCTTCGAACTGGTAGATTTTCACGCCTGCCGCCAGCAACTCGGTGAAAAAAGCCCGGCTTGCCCAGCCAACCAGCATCGAGTCATTCTTGCGTGGAAGAATGATGCTGACATCTACACCACGCTGCGCTGCCGTACAGATGGCGTGCAGCAGATCGTCACTGGGAACGAAGTAGGGGGTGGTCATGATTAAATATTCACGAGCAGAATATGCGGCGGTCAATAAGGCCTGATGGATCAAGTCTTCAGGGAAGCCTGGACCGGAGGCAATAGTGTGAATGGTGTGCCCGCTGGCCTGCTCAAACGGCATAATGTTGACATCGGGAGGCGGCGGTAAAATACGTTTACCGGTTTCAATTTCCCAGTCGCAGGAGTAGACGATCCCCATGGCAGTGGCCACCGGGCCTTCCATTCTCGCCATCAGGTCAACCCATTGTCCGACACCGGCATCCTGTTTAAAGAAACGCGGATCGACCATATTCATGCTACCAGTGTAGGCGATGTAGTTGTCGATCATGATCATTTTACGATGCTGGCGCAGGTCCATACGGCGTAAAAATACACGCATCAGGTTAACCTTCAGCGCTTCGACCACCTCGATACCCGCATTGCGCATCATCGCCGCCCACGGACTACGGAAGAATGCTACGCTGCCCGCCGAGTCCAGCATCAGGCGGCAGTGAATCCCGCGTCTGGCGGCAGCCATTAATGACTCGGCGACCTGATCGGCCATACCACCCGGCTGCCAGATGTAGAACACCATCTCTATGTTGTGGCGCGCCAGTTGAATATCGCGGATCAATGCCTGCATCACGTCATCTGAGCGAGTGAGTAACTGCAGTTGGTTTCCCTTAACACCGGCGATTCCCTGGCGACGCTCGCATAGCTTAAATAAGGATGAGGCGACGCTGCTGTTTTCCTGCGCAAAAATATGCTTACAGGCTTTAAGATCGTTCAGCCATTTGGCCGTTGACGGCCACATTGCCCGGGCGCGCTCGGCGCGACGTTTACCCAGGTGGAGCTCACCGAAGGACAGATAAGCAATGATCCCTACCAATGGCAGAATATAGATGATCAAAAGCCAGGCCATTGCGGAGGGTACTGCGCGTCGCTTCATCAGAATGCGCAACGTTACGCCAGCAATGAGTACCCAGTAACCCAGAATGACCAGCCAACTCACCACGGTGTAGAAGGTTGTCATAAATTTAAAAATCCTTTTGAAAGCGTATTGTTAAGAGTTTACGCATCAAGATTCATCTGGCAAATAAAAACACGGGAAAACCACTGGTCTGCATGCAGTCTGGGGGTATAATGCCCGCTCTGTGACTGGAAGAGTAGTTAACATGAAGCGTAGTAGAACGGAAGTGGGACGCTGGCGGATGCTGCGTCAGGCTAGCCGCCGTAAAGCACGTTGGCTTGAAGGGCAATCGCGCCGTAACATGCGTATCCACTCCATCAGAAAATGCATTCTCAATCATCAACGAAATTCGTTGCTGTTTGCGATCTACAGCATTTGATCCAAAAAGGGCACCACTGATGGTGCCCAATGTATTCTTGTCAGTTCTGTTTCTTAAAATACTTTTTTGTACGGTTTGACCGAAACCTGCGCATAAACTCCTGCAGCCACATACGGGTCGGCATCTGCCCACGCCTGCGCTGCCTCTAAAGATTCAAATTCTGCAATCACCGTCGATCCGCTAAATCCCGCCGCACCAGGATCGTTACTGTCGACCGCTGGCATGGGGCCTGCTGTCAGTAGACGACCTTCATCCTGGAGGAGTTGCAGACGGGCCAGGTGAGCAGGGCGCACGGAAAGACGTTTTTCGAGAGAATCTGCGATATCTTGAGCATAAATAACGTACAGCACGGGTAAAGCTCCTTGATCGGTAAATGTCGCGTTTACGTTATTGGAAAGCCCTGGTAACTGCAACGTAAAGATAATAGCTTTGTTAAGGCCATATTAAGATAATGGTTTTTTCACATGAAATTGCGTTTTAAATGCGGCTTACTGTCATGGGCTTATTGAATATGATTGCTATTTGCATTTAAAATCGAGGCCTGGTTTTATAACTGAAACGATTATGACTGCAATGACCCTTGATTTACCTCGTCGCTTTCCCTGGCCGACGTTACTTTCCGTCGGCATTCACGGCGCTGTAGTGGCGGGTCTGCTGTATACCTCGGTACATCAGGTTATTGAACTGCCTGCACCCGCGCAGCCGATCTCCATCACGATGGTCGCACCTGCCGATCTTGAACCACCTCAGGCAGTTCAGCCACTGCCGGAGCCTGTCGTTGAGCCTGAACCGGAACCGGAACCTATACCGGAACCGCCAAAAGAGGCGCCGGTGGTGATTGAGAAACCGAAGCCTAAGCCAAAACCGAAGCCAAAACCGGTGAAAAAGGTTGAAGAGCAGCCCAAACGTGACGTGAAACCGGTTGAGTCGCGTCCAGCATCGCCGTTTGAGAACACAGCGCCTGCTCGTCCGGCAACGACCAGCACCGCGCCAGCAACCAGTAAACCTGCGGTTAGTGCACCCTCTGGGCCACGCGCCTTAAGTCGTAATCAGCCACAGTATCCGGCGCGCGCGCAGGCTCTGCGCATTGAAGGTCGGGTGAAGGTCAAGTTTGATGTGACATCAGATGGCCGTGTGGAGAATGTTGAAGTGCTTTCCGCACAGCCTGCCAACATGTTTGAGCGTGAAGTGAAAAATGCGATGCGCAGATGGCGTTATGAGACGGGCAAACCGGGATCTGGCCTGGTGGTGAATATCGTTTTCCGTCTGAACGGTACGGCGCAGATTGAGTAACTGGCGTGCCGGAGGCGGCGTCAGGCCTTCTCCGGCAAGCAGGTCTGATAACGGTGTCAACGCAGTTATCAGACCTGTTTAGGTATCGGACGGGGTTTACCGTCTTTATCTACAGCGACGTAGATAAACAGGGCTTCAGTGGCTTTGTAACGCTGGCCAATAGGTTCCGAAGCGACTTTCTTCACCCAGACTTCAATATTAATGCTGATTGACGTCGTCCCGCGTTTTACGCAGCGTGCGTAGCAACAGACCACATCACCCACGGCAACCGGGCGCAAAAAGCTCATTCCTTCAACTCGCACCGTCACCACGCGACCGTGTGCGATCTCTTTGGCCTGAATAGCGCCACCAATATCCATCTGTGACATCAGCCAGCCGCCAAAAATATCACCGTTAGCATTGGTATCGGCAGGCATGGCCAGAGTGCGTAAAACCAGTTCACCCTGGGGGGTGTTATTCGTTGTTGTCATTGTAGAACCGACTGTAGAGAAAGATTACAGGCGGGATGCTACTAGAATTTACGAGCGGAGAACAGAGGGGATGCAGTGCGCGGAGGGGATGTAAACCAGCTTGTGTGCCACGAAGAACGCAGGTGGATAAAAATTCGCCAGATCCGCAGATCTGGCGAACACTTATTACGATTTATCTTCCTGCGGCAGATGGCGGTAGATATAGATTCCGCTCAGCAACGTGAAGAATAAGGTCAGGGCGGTTAATCCGAACACTTTGAAGTTGACCCAAATGTTCTGCGGCAGCCAAAACGCAATGTAGATATTGGCCAATCCACACAGGATGAAGAAGACGGCCCAGGCCAGATTTAGCTTCGACCATACCGGCTGCGGCAGCGTCAGCTCTTTTCCTAACATGCGCTGAATCAACGGCTTTTTCATCACCCACTGGCTAACCAGCAGTGCACCGGCAAACAGTCCGTAAATCACCGTAACCTTCCACTTAATGAATTC
Source organism: Citrobacter sp. C6_1 (assembly GCF_014596835.2). Taxonomy (NCBI): domain Bacteria; kingdom Pseudomonadati; phylum Pseudomonadota; class Gammaproteobacteria; order Enterobacterales; family Enterobacteriaceae; genus Citrobacter; species Citrobacter sp. C6_1. The sequence goes on from NZ_CP115031.1 coordinate 2,091,675, forward strand.
ATCGTTGTGGAAGAAAATGGTCAGGCCACCGAAGACAGCAACCAGAACAAAGGTGATTAACGCCATCTTCTCGACTTTGCGATAGCGAACCCAACTGTAAATCAACACCACAGCTGTTGCGACAATAAGCGCCGAGGTTGCCGCGTAGATGTCATAGAGCTTATAAAAAGCAAAAAAGACAACCAGCGGTAAAAAATCAAGAAACTGCTTCATTCTTCGAGTCCGTAATCAAAAAGCATTGGGTAACACACCCGGCATGCGTTCAGGGTTTATTGACGAATCAGCATATACAGACGGAACAAATAGATCAGCAGCACAGCAGAGATCATATTGCTCAGCGTATTCGCCAATACCGCGCCTACGTTTGGCGTTAGTACTGCAAAACTTGGCGCAAAAAGCAACAGCAGCGTTTTTGCCAGTAACCAACCGATTACTGCCGGCGCTACCAGTCGCATATTAGACCACGCCAGACGCATACTGTTGCGCATAGCGGCAAAGACGCCCATTTTATCCTGCACGACCATCACCGGCGCGAGAGCCAGCAAGATAGCCAGCAGAATACCGGGCACGACAACCAGCATAATACCGACCTGTACCAGCAGGGTAGTCAGAAAAATCAGAAGAAACAATTTAGGTAATACCGGCGCGCTGGCGCCAATGGCGCGTAATGCGCTAACCCGATGACCCGCCGAAATCAGTTGAATCATCAGGATGATGCCTCCTGCAAGGATGGCATTACCAATTAGCCCTGAAAACGTCGATGCAGCAGAAGCGCGTAGCAAAATTTGCTGCTGCTCCGGCGTCATATTCTGTACCAGATCGAACAGGCCCACACTGCTGGTTAGCTGATCCCCTTCGCTCAGTTGCGCGATTTGCGCGTCGCTGGGAGAAAAGGCATGCCCTAGCACCACTGTGATAAACGCGCACAATAATGATACCAGCAAGATGGTAATGAATTGATTACGGAAAAAGTTTCCCGTGTCACGGTAAACGGATTTCGCCGTGATAGACATGCACTCTCCTTGAGTTTTGCAGGTGTTCATTTGCGCGCAATTGTACCCTGGATAACTCTACAGTGGCAGCATCGTACGATGTATGGAAAGGCATATCTTTGTAAAGCTCCGGTAATTTTTGGCCAGGACTTCAGCATCTTGCAACATCGTTGTTTGTTCTCTGTACATCACGTTCAAATAACCAACGCTTCGCGTTGGAGCTAAAGGTACTTGCATAGTGAAAATATATCAAAATTGATCTGAATTAATTTAACCAGGATTTTGAATGCAAGTTCTAACTTAATCTGGATCAATAAATGTTAAATTATCAAACTCAATGTGATCCAGGTTAGATCACTTATTACTCCATTGTGGGTATATTCGTTCCGCTTTTATAACCATAACGATGGAGCGGACATGAAAAAATTAACAGTTGCAGCATTGGCTTTAACAACTCTTCTCTCTGGGAACGCATTTGCGCATGAGGCCGGAGAGTTCTTTATTCGAGCAGGATCGGCTACCGTCAGACCGACGGAAGGCGCGGGTGGTACGCTGGGAAGCCTGGGTGGCTTTGATGTCAGCAACAATACGCAGCTGGGCCTGACATTCACCTATATGGCAACCGACAATATTGGCGTTGAATTACTGGCAGCCACACCGTTCCGCCATAAGATCGGCACTGGGGCAACCGGTGATATTGCCACCGTTCATCATTTACCGCCGACGTTAATGGCGCAGTGGTACTTTGGCGATTCCAGCAGCAAACTGCGTCCTTACGTTGGCGTGGGTGTGAACTACACGACTTTCTTTGATGAAGGTTTTAACAACAACGGGAAAGAAGCAGGTTTATCCGATCTGAGCCTGAAAGACTCCTGGGGTGCAGCAGGACAGGTCGGTATGGACTATCTGATCAACCGCGACTGGCTGATTAACATGTCAGTCTGGTACATGGATATCGACACCACCGCGAGCTATAAAATGGGTGGCGTCCAGCAGCGCGACAGCGTACGCCTTGATCCGTGGGTGTTTATGTTCTCTGCGGGTTATCGTTTCTAAGTCAGTGATTCCAGTCTCAAAGGCTGGTCGTTTCGCGGCCAGCTTTTTCTCCTCTCTTTTTCCCTTCCCGACTTTCTCCCCTTTGATGTAATGCTACTCTTTAAGCAAACTGGCTTTGAGGGTATTGACGATGATATTGACGCGTCAGGTGCTACAACAAAAAATTTCCCTTATGGAAGCATCAATAGACGATGATACGACAGAGTTTGCCGTGTATGCTGCGCGCGAATTATTGAATTACATGAGCAGGGTGGAAGCCCTGGAAAAGGTCATCGCCACACAAATCACACTACCTTATTGCAGCGCCCGCCCGGTTTGTGAAATCGAAGTTGGGTATGCTGCAGGTGTGGGCGACTGTCGGGAAGCGATTCGTCGTGCCGGCTATCCGATTGCCGGGGATGACTAGTTTGCATTTTTGTTAACAAAAATGTTCTTTTGTTGTATAAGTCTGTAACTTGCGCGCACGAGTGCGATTACTATTTCAACTCATTAGTCTCTGGATGGTTAACATTTTTATCCACGTACAACGCTGTTATGCAACAACATAAACGGGTAACCGGTTTGGTAATACTGTTAACTATCGGGGTGGGCTCGTGAAGATTGTGCAGGATAAGCTCCGAAACAGGCAGGCTCTGCTGGTATCCGGGCTCATTACGTTGGTTTTTACCTCGTTGTTTCTGTTTATCATTTATGAACAGCGTATGGCGGCCGCCAGTGAAGGTGTGAGCCGCCTGCAAGCTCACATGTTGGACATTTTTAACGATAATGAACTGATTGCCGATGCGATTGGCGAGCGTTACTACCACATCAAAACCGGCGAACAGTGTGGTGTTATGGCGCAGTTTGTTCCGCGAAATAAAGATGAATGGGGAATTAACGCCGACCCAAAGCGGGTTCATTCCGCAACAGGGACGATTATTGCTCAGCAACCCAGCCATAACGCGCTGTGTATGTATACTGCAGCGGAGTTCATTCGTGGAATGGTTAATGAACTAAATCCAGGCAGCTTCGATGCGCACCGTTACATTATCGCCAGCCATTCAGATTATTTTTACTGGTTTATGGCTTCCGACTCGCGCAATTTCAGTTTTTCTGACTCCGAAATGGCGATGGATATCACGCATTTTTTCTATCCGCCCGCCGATTTCTATACCCGGTTGTTGCAAAAAAACGTCAAAAATAAAGCCCTCAGTTCAACAAACTTCTATACCGATAAAATTACCGGTGAAAAAGCCTACAGCGTGGTGAGCTATATCTACGATCTGTCGGGTAAAGAGATATCAGACCAAATCGTGGCCTATCTGGTCTATGATCATTCGAAACCCGAGCTGCAGGAAGCGTTGGCCGAGGCGTTTGATAATCAAATCCTTCCTGGATTGAACGTGGAGTTAGTGAATTTAACCAACCAAGAGAGCCTCTGCTTATCCGGCATATGTGCGGGACAATCCAGCTATTTGGTGCGCAATTTTTCAGAAAAATATGCGCTGCACTATTCGATAGCATTAGGCCGTTTTATGGCGCGCGATACGCACGCCGGAATTGTGATACTGCTGGCACCATTCTTCTTTATTATGATCAGTTTCTCGCTGAAGTCGTGGCTGAATGAAAGCGACCTGAAAGTTTATATTGATACGCTCACTGGCTGCTTTAATCGCCGAATTCTCGACATCATCAAGCGCCGGGATTTGTCACATTGCTCGGTAGTGCTACTGGATTGCAATAAGTTTAAGGCTGTCAATGATACCTGGGGCCACGCGGCCGGGGACCGCGCGCTGCAAATTATCGCCAACAGAATGTTGTCTAACACCCGTACCAGCCACGATCTTGTGATCCGCACCGGTGGAGATGAATTTATGATCCTGCTGTTTCGCTCTCAGGCCAGTGATGCTATCGCGATCGCGCAGCGTATAAGCGGACAGGTGACCAGCCATGTATTTGTGGTGGACGGCAACACTATTCCCTTGTCAGTGTCGTGGGGGATTGCAGAGGTGAAGGGTGAGCTGGATGCGGCAATCCAGAATGCGGATACTGCCATGTACAAAATGAAGCAGGCCAGGGAGTAAAACCGCCAGAAGTCTCTGGCGGTTATTTCAGCTTACTGATGGGTCGCAGCTTTCATTGCACTGACAAAGGCTTTCAACTCAGCCAGCATTTGCTCTGGTGCTGCAACATTTTTCTCAATGATTTTGACAATCGCCGATCCGGAAATAGCCCCCGCAGCACCTGCTTCAATGGCGCCTGTCACCTGCTCCGGTGCAGAGATACCAAAGCCCTGTAGAGAAGGTGGGGCATTGAATTCTTTCAGCTTTTCGACCAGATGATGCAACGGCAACGCTGCACGATTTTCGGCACCCGTAACGCCTGCGCGTGACAATAAATAGGTATAACCGCGACCATGAGCGGCAATCTGGCGCAGCAACTCTTCGTCAGCGTTAGGCGGGCAAATGAAAATTGGCGCGACATTATGACGTAATGCCGCCATTCTGAATGGCGCAGATTCTTCAACCGGCACATCGGCGACTAACACCGAATCTACGCCGACCTTCTCACACTGTGCGTAAAATTCGTCAATACCCTTGCTGAACACCAGGTTGGCATACATCAGTAAACCAATTGGAATGGTTGGGTGTTTTTGCCGAATCAGCGCCAACATTTCAAAGCATTGCGACGGCGTGACGCCTGCCGCGAACGCACGTAATGTCGCTTCCTGAATGGTTGGGCCGTCGGCCAGCGGGTCGGAGAACGGAATACCCAGCTCAAGCGCATCGGCACCCGCTTCGATCAGCGTATCAATGATTTTCAGTGACTGTTCAACAGACGGATCGCCCAGGGTCACGAAGGGGACAAAAGCGCCTTCTTTGCGGTCCTTCAGTTGTGCAAACAGGTTTTCATAACGTTCCATCAGATTTCCCCTCGCGCTTTCAGAATATCGTGTACGGTGAAAATGTCTTTGTCGCCGCGACCAGAGAGGTTGACCACCAGTAATTGTTCTTTCTCCGGGTTTTCACGCATCATTTTCAACGCATGTGCCAGGGCGTGGGAAGACTCCAGCGCCGGGATAATCCCCTCATGCAGACACAGTGTTTTGAAGGCTTCCAGCGCTTCATCATCGGTAATCGAAACATAGTCAGCGCGTCCGATACTGTTCAGATAAGCGTGCTGTGGCCCGACTGACGGGAAGTCCAGTCCCGCAGAAATGGAATAGGACTCTTCAATTTGCCCTTCAGAGGTCTGCATCATTGGCGACTTCATGCCGAAGTAAATCCCAACACGACCATGTTTCAGCGGTGCCCCGTGCTCGCCGGATTCGATCCCGTTACCACCGGGCTCAACGCCAATCAGACCAACGCTGGTTTCATTAATAAAATCGGCGAACATGCCGATCGCGTTCGAGCCGCCGCCGACACAGGCGATCACGGCATCCGGCAGACGGCCTTCTTTTTCCAGAATTTGTGCTTTTGTTTCTTCACCAATCATGCGCTGGAATTCGCGTACGATAGTCGGGAAAGGATGCGGGCCTGCCGCCGTACCCAGCATATAGTGCGCGGTATCGTAACTGCCAGACCAGTCGCGCAACGCTTCGTTACAGGCATCTTTCAATGTGGCAGAGCCGCTGTGTACCGGAATAACCTCAGCCCCCATCAGACGCATACGGAAAACGTTCGGAGACTGACGCTCGACGTCTTTCGCACCCATATAAATACGGCACTTTAAACCCAGTAAGGCGCTGGCAAGGGCAGACGCCACACCGTGCTGGCCCGCGCCGGTTTCGGCGATGATTTCTGTTTTCCCCATGCGTTTCGCCAGTAACGCTTGTCCCAGCACCTGGTTCGTTTTGTGCGCGCCGCCGTGCAGCAGATCTTCACGCTTGAGATACAGCGTCGTCCTGGTGCCGTTAGTGATGTTCTGACATTTGGTCAACGCGGTAGGGCGCCCGGCATAGTTTTTCAACAGGTCAGTAAACTGTGCCTGAAACTCAGGGTCTTTTTGTGCACTGACGAACGCTTCTTCCAGTTGGCGCAGCGCAGGCATCAGAATCTGTGGCACATACATACCGCCAAATTCACCAAAATACGGATTGAGTAATGTTGTCATGTCCTTTTCCTTAATATGCGCGCAGCGTCTGAAAGACTGAAGCCAGAAGACGCGCATCTTTGATGCCCGGCTGTGACTCTACGCCAGAATTGAAATCGAGCCCGGCACAGCCGGTTTTAGCCGCGTCGACGCAGTTATCTGCGCCCAGTCCGCCAGCCAGTAAAACGTTATCCAGCGATTGTCCGCTCAGCAGCGACCAGTCAAAGCGTTTACCGCTGCCGCCCTGGCCGTTATCAAAAATGTATTTATCAATATGTTGATAGCGACGAGCAGGCAGTGATTCGCCAACGCTCAGTGCCTTCCAGATTTGCACCTGCGCGGGCAGTATATTGCGCAGAGCATCGACATAGGCCTGATCTTCGCTTCCATGTAGTTGTACAGCGGCCAGCGACAGTGCGGTGACTTTTTCGTGGACGTCTGCGATGTCAGTGTTACGGAACACGCCGACGTACTGTAACGGCGCACCCGTCATAACGTCTCGCGCCTGTTCAACGCTGACAGCGCGTGGTGAGGTCGGGACAAAAATTACGCCGCCATAAATGGCCCCAGATTCGTACGCTGCTTTTGCATCCTGTGCACGAGTCAGTCCGCAGACTTTATTTTCGCCAAGCAAAACACGACGCACGGCGGTATGCAGGTCATCATGGGACATCAGCGCAGAGCCTATCAGAAATCCGTTGGCGAAATGGCTGAGTTCGCGAACCTGACCATAGGTGTTGATCCCGGATTCACTGATGACGGTGACGCCATGACCCAAACGTGGTGCAAGCTGGCGAGTACGGTTGAGGTCAATCGACAGGTCACGCAAATCACGGTTGTTAATACCGACGACTTTTGCCCCCAGCGCAATGGCGCGCTCCAGCTCTTCTTCATTGCTGACCTCGGTCAGCACGCCCATTTTCAGACTGTGGGCGACGGCAGCGAGCTGACGATACTGTTCATCATCCAAAACCGACAACATCAGCAGGCAGGCGTCCGCCTGGTAGAAACGCGCCAGGTAAATCTGGTAAGGATCGATAATAAAGTCTTTACACAGGATCGGCTGTGGTGCGATGCGACTGACGATGGGCAGAAAATCAAAGCTACCCTGAAAATATTTCTCGTCCGTCAGCACGGAAATCGCGGAAGCATAATGTTTATATACGCCCGCAATCTGTGCCGGATCGAAGTCATCACGGATCACGCCTTTTGACGGAGAGGCTTTTTTGCACTCCAGAATAAAAGCGGTACGTGTTCCTTGCAGCGCATCGTAGAAATCACGCGTGCTGGGTTGAACATCATTTTGAAAGCTGGCCAGCGGTTGTTGCTGTTTGCGGGCTTCTACCCAAATCGCCTTGTCAGCGACAATTTTCGCTAAAACGGTTTGCATCATTTACCCTCTCGCTGCCAGTGCAGTAACACGGTCGTAAGCCGCACCGCTGCGCAGCACATTAATCACGGTTTGCGCGTTGGCTTTTAAGTCTTCTTCACCGTGCAGGCGCATTAACATGGCGACATTTGCGGCAACAGCAGCTTCATGTGCGGCCTCACCTTTACCTTGTAACAAGCGACTCAGAATGTCACGGTTTTCTTCCGGCGTGCCGCCAGCCAACTGTTCCTGATGATATGGCGTCAGGCCAAAGTCTTCTGCCGTCAGTTGATAGCTCTTGATTTCGCCATCATGCAGTTCTGCCACTATGGTTGGCGCATGCAGTGAAACTTCATCCATTCCGCCGCTGTGCACCACGGCTGCTCGCTGATATCCGAGCACGCGCAGCGTTTCGGCAATTGGCAGCACCAGTTCCGGGCTGTAAACGCCGATCAGCGCCAGCGGCGGATGTGCCGGGTTAATCAACGGGCCGAGCACGTTAAACAGCGTGCGGGTTTTTAACTGTTGGCGTACCGGCATGGCATGGCGAAAACCGGTGTGGTATTTCGGCGCAAACAGGAAGCACACGCCGAGATCGTCAAGCGCCTGGCGGGATTTATCGGCGTTCATATCCAGATTGATACCAAATGCTGCCAGCAGATCCGAAGATCCCGATTTGCTGGAAACGCTGCGGTTACCATGTTTGGCGACTTTCAGTCCGCAAGCCGCCGCGACAAACGCACTGGCGGTGGAAATATTGATACTGTTACTGCCGTCACCGCCGGTTCCGACAATGTCGGCAAACAGATAATCCGGGCGCGGGAATGGGGCTGCATTTTCCAGCAGCGCGGTTGCCGCACCGGCAATTTCATTCGGATGCTCGCCACGAATTTTCATGCTCACCAGCGCTGCTGCCAGCTGTTCCGGCTTCAGTTCACCGCGGACCACGGCAGAGAACAACTGGTGGCTTTCCTGCTGAGACAGCGTCTGCGCCTGATACAGTTTCTCCAGAATAGGTTGCAGCGTATTGGTCTGTTCAAGCTTCTGTTGCGCCCAGGCCAGCGTTTGCTCCAGCAGACGCGCGCCCTGAGTGGTCAGAATGGATTCCGGATGGAACTGGAAGCCGCATACGCGATCGGTATCGTGACGAACGGCCATGACCATACCGTTAAAATGCGCGTTAATGGTCAGTCCGGCCGGTACGTTGCTGCCGACCAGCGAGTGATAGCGCGCTACCGGCAGCGGATTTGCCAGACCGGCGAACATCGCCTGGCCATCGTGTTCAATGCTGGAGGCTTTGCCGTGCAGGATTTCCCCTGCCTGACCCACATATCCACCATAGGCCTCAACAATCGCCTGATGCCCCAGACAAATACCGATAATGGGCAGTTTGCCGCGCAGGCGGGTTAACAGCTCTGGCATGCAGCCTGCTTCACTTGGTGCGCCAGGACCAGGAGAAAGCATCAGCACCGGATTTTTCATCGTCGCTAAACGGTCAATCAACGTCTGGGCCGGAATATGGTTGCGGTAAATCACCACGTTGTGACCGTTAGTGCGCAGCTGATCTGCCAGGTTGTAGGTAAATGAGTCGATGTTATCGAGCAGCAGAATGTCAGCCATTAGAAAGTCTCCTGTGCATGGTGCGCGGTGGCGATCGCACGCAAAACGGCACGCGCTTTATTACGGGTTTCATCGGCTTCAGACTGCGGAACAGAATCCAGAACAATCCCGGCACCGGCCTGCACGGTGGCGATACCGTCTTCTACCAGGGCGGAACGGATCACAATGCAGGTATCAAGGTCGCCATGGGCGGTGAAGTAACCTACGGCGCCGCCATAGCTGCCCCGACGGCGACCTTCGGCCTCGGCGATAAGCTGCATAGCGCGAACTTTCGGCGCGCCGCTCAGCGTGCCCATGTTCATACAGGCGCGGTAAGCATGCAGTACATCCAAATCGCTACGCAGCTCGCCGACGACGCGGGAAACCAGGTGCATCACGAAGGAATAGCGATCCACTTTGGTGAGATCAGCAACGTAGCGACTGCCCGGCGTACAGATGCGTGCCAGATCGTTACGCGCCAGGTCAACCAGCATCAAGTGTTCGGAAAGCTCTTTATGATCGGTACGCATCTCCAGCTCAATACGACTGTCGAGATCGCGGTCAAGCGAACCATCCGCCCGACGACCGCGTGGGCGAGTCCCGGCAATGGGATAGATTTCAATCTGGCGGCTGGTGGCATCGTATTTCAACGAGCTTTCCGGTGAAGCGCCAAACAGCGTGAACGCGTTGTCCTGCATGAAAAACATGTACGGGCTGGGGTTACTTTTCTTCAGTACATAGTAGGCAGCCAGCGGCGACGGGCAGGGCAGCGAGAAACGACGAGATGGAACCACCTGGAAAATTTCACCTGCGCGAATCGCTTTTTGCAGGCCGCGCACCACGGCACCGAACTCTTCATCGCTCTGATTGCATTCGCAGCGCATCTGCGGGACTTCAGTAACGGGCAGCGGCGGTGCAGGTTCGGTAAGCTGTTGGCTCAGTTGCGTCAGACGGGCGTTTAGACGCTGTTTTTCTGCAACGCTTGGGGTAAAAACGCTGGCCTGAATGCGGGTGCTTTTTTTCTGGTGGTCGATAACCATCAGCGTTTCTGCCAGATAGAAGCAGTAGTCCGGGCAACGGTTACCCGCCTCAAGCTGGGGTAAATCTTCAAATCCGGCCACCAGGTCGTAGGAAAACAGACCGCCGAAGAACATTGCTTCACGTTCGTGCGCCGGAACATTAACCAGTTCCTGCAATAAACGGAACGCATCAAATACGGAAAGGGAACATAAACGGGCGTCTTCATCCAGCAGCGGGCTGACGGCAGGGAACCGCAGATGACGGCCATTGGGCTGTTGTTCGTTCTCAACGCCAGCTGGCAGGGCCGCATCCAGCAGGGGCAGCAGCGATGCGCCGTTTGCGGATAATGCCTGGATGGTGACAGTGTCACTGATGGCGGTAATGCGCAACGCGCTGTCGACCAGCAGCAGGCTCTTCAGATCGTCTTTGCTGTCGATATCTGCAGATTCCAACAGCAGCGTTGCCGGACGTGCGCCACACACCTGATGAAACAACGCCGTCGGGTTCTCACGGTAGGCGGCATCGCAGGCAAGCAGTTCGAGTGTCGGTTTTTGAGTTTGCATCGTTATTCTCATTAATTTTGTTCAAAAAAAAGCCCGCTCATGTGGCGGGCCGGGTATCTGGTTGCATATTGCAGACGTAAGACACTGCCCGAAATCAGGAAGTGCGCCACCAACCGTGCAGGAAAAATGTTGTTTTCATCTCAGATACCTTCTTCATGTGAACTTGCGTACTAGTTAACTAGTTCGATGGAGTAAAGTCAACACCTGATTTCAGTATATTTGTCGAAACCGCTATGATGGGCGTGTTACGACATTTATTGAAACGGGAGCCGCCTTGAGCGACACGAATTACGCAGTGATTTATGACCTGCACAGCCATACGACAGCTTCTGATGGGCGATTAACGCCAGAAGCCTTAGTACACCGTGCGGTAGAGATGCGAGTCGGTACACTGGCGATCACCGATCATGACACCACGGCGGGTATTGCGGCGGCAAGAGAAGAAATTTCACGTTCAGGTTTAGCGTTAAATTTGATCTCTGGCGTTGAGATATCAACGGTCTGGGAAAATCATGAGATCCATATAGTGGGTCTGAACATTGATATCGCGCATCCAGTGATGCGCGACTTTCTGGCGCAACAGACGGAACGTCGCCAGCAGCGCGCGCGCCTGATTGCTGAACGGCTCGACAAAGCGCACATTCCCGGCGCATGGGAAGGGGCGCTGCGACTGGCCGATGGCGGGGCGGTTACACGTGGGCATTTTGCGCGTTTCCTGGTGGAATGTGGCAAAGCCACAACCATGGCGGATGTCTTTAAAAAATATCTTGCCCGTGGGAAAACCGGTTACGTTCCGCCACAGTGGTGTACAATAGAACAAGCTATTGATGTCATTCATCATTCTGGCGGTAAGGCAGTTCTGGCTCATCCAGGGCGGTACGATCTTAGCGCTAAGTGGCTGAAAAGACTGGTTGCGCATTTTGCTGAACATCGCGGTGACGCGATGGAGGTGGCACAGTGCCAGCAGTCTCCCAATGAACGAACCCATCTGGCGACGCTTGCGCGTCAGCATCAACTGTGGGCATCGCAAGGGTCGGATTTTCATCTACCCTGCCCGTGGATTGAACTGGGTCGTAAACTATGGCTGCCCGCAGGCGTAGAAGGCGTCTGGCAGCTTTGGGAACAGCCCGAGACCACAGAGAGGAAAGTATGAGCCAGTTTTTTTATATTCATCCCGAAAACCCGCAGCAGCGACTGATCAACCAGGCCGTTGATATCGTGCGGAAAGGTGGGGTGATCGTCTATCCAACCGATTCCGGCTATGCGTTGGGTTGTAAAATTGAAGATAAAGGTGCAATGGAGCGCATTTGCCGCATCCGTCACCTGCCGGACGGGCACAACTTTACGCTGATGTGCCGTGACCTGTCCGAATTGTCGACCTATTCGTTTGTCGACAACGTGGCCTTCCGTTTGATCAAAAACAACACGCCGGGCAACTACACCTTCATCCTGAAGGGGACAAAAGAGGTTCCGCGCCGCTTGTTGCAGGAAAAACGTAAGACCATCGGCCTGCGTGTACCCTCGAACCCGATTGCACTGGCGCTGCTTGAAGCGCTGGGCGAGCCGATGCTCTCCACATCACTGATGTTGCCGGGCAGTGAATTTACTGAGTCAGATCCGGAAGAAATTAAAGACCGTCTGGAGAAACAGGTGGATTTGATTATCCATGGTGGATATCTTGGCCAACAGCCGACCACGGTCATCGATTTAACCGACGATTCCCCGGTGGTATTGCGCGAAGGTGTTGGTGACGTTAAACCTTTCTTATAAGGGCGCGAACCGCTATACTACGCGGCCTTAAAATGGCGCTGACTGGCGCCGTTGATTCTCCTGTTCGACGCCTGTGAAGGCGACATCTAAAGGAAGCTCTATGAGCGAAAAGTTACAAAAAGTGCTGGCGCGCGCTGGCCACGGTTCTCGCCGTGAAATTGAATCCATAATTGCCGCGGGTCGCGTGAGCGTTGATGGCAAAATTGCCACGCTCGGCGATCGCGTTGAAGTGACACCGGGTCTGAAAATCCGTATCGACGGTCATCTTATTTCGGTGAAAGAATCTGCAGAACAAATCTGCCGCGTTCTGGCCTACTACAAGCCAGAAGGTGAACTGTGTACCCGTAACGACCCGGAAGGTCGTCCGACCGTATTTGATCGCCTGCCAAAACTGCGCGATGCACGCTGGATTGCCGTTGGTCGTCTGGACGTCAATACCTGTGGTCTGCTGCTGTTTACTACTGATGGTGAACTGGCGAACCGTTTGATGCACCCGAGCCGTGAAGTTGAACGCGAGTACGCGGTGCGTGTGTTCGGTCAGGTTGACGATGCTAAACTGCGCGATCTGAGCCGTGGCGTACAGCTGGAAGATGGTCCGGCGGCGTTTAAAACCATCAAGTTTAGCGGTGGTGAAGGGATCAACCAGTGGTATAACGTCACGCTGACTGAAGGCCGCAACCGCGAGGTTCGTCGCCTGTGGGAAGCGGTAGGCGTGCAGGTTAGTCGTCTTATCCGTGTCCGTTACGGTGATATCCCACTGCCGAAAGGCCTGCCGCGTGGTGGCTGGACAGAGCTTGATCTTGCGCAGACCAACTATCTGCGTGAACTGGTGGAGTTGAAACCGGAAACCACGTCTAAAGTCGCTGTTGAGAAAGACCGTCGTCGCATGAAAGCGAATCAGATCCGCCGTGCGGTGAAACGTCACTCTCAGGTCGGCAGCAGCCGTCGTCCGGGTGGGCGCAGCAACAACAGTTAATCATGAGCAGGCCTGATAAGCGAAGCGCCATCAGGCGTTAGCGTGGAGCCGGATGCGGCGCAAGCGCTTTATCCGGCCTGCTGTTAGTAATCAATCCCCATTTGGGCTTTAATGCCCGCTTCAAAAGCATGCTTGACCGGACGCAACTCGCTGACCGTGTCGGCTAACTCCAGAATATCGCGATGGCATCCTCGACCAGTAATAATGACCGTTTGCTGGGCTGGGCGCGCATTTAAGGCGTTGATCACCTCTTCAAGCGGTAGGTAGTCGTAGGCCACCATATACGTCAGTTCATCCAGCACAACCATATCCAGCTCAGGATCGGCCAGCATCCGCTTACCGTGTTCCCACACGGCCAGACAGGCAGCGGTGTCAGCTTCACGATTCTGTGTTTCCCAGGTAAACCCGGTCGCCATCACCTGAAATTCTACACCATGAGGTTCGAGCAGGTTTCTTTCGCCGTTTGGCCATGTGCCCTTAATAAATTGCACCACGCCGACTTTTTTCCCGTGACCCACCGCGCGCGTGGCGGTACCGAACGCGGCGGTGGTTTTTCCCTTACCATTACCAGTGAACACGATGATAATTCCGCGCTCATCTTTCGCTGCGGCAACACGGGCGTCAACCCGGTCTTTTACGCGCTGCTGGCGCTGTTGATAGCGTTCTTCACTCATTGGGCAATTCCTGGTTTACGGCCCGGCTGGGCATCGAAAGTCATACCGGTTTTACGGCGGCTGTCATCGCCCATCAGCCACAGGTAGAGCGGCATAATATCGGCGGGAGTTTTCAATTTTTGCGGATCTTCCGTTGGGAATGCGCTGGCTCGCATGCCAGTTCGCGTCCCACCAGGATTGATACAGTTTACGCGCAGATGACGGTTTTGATACTCATCAGCCAGAACCTGCATCATCCCTTCGGTCGCAAATTTTGAGGTGGCATATGCTCCCCAATTGGCGCGTCCCTGGCGACCGACACTGGAAGAGGTAAAGACCAGCGATCCGGCATCGGATTTGAGTAACAACGGCAGCAATGCCTGAGTCAGCATAAAAGTGGCATTTACATTTACCTGCATCACATCCTGCCAGACCTGCGGGTTTTGTTCACTCATTGGACAAATATCGCCGAGTAATCCGGCGTTATGCAGTACGCCATCCAGACGCGGGAAATGTGCAGCAATGCGCTGCGCAAGCTGGTGACATTCTTCAGAGGTACAGGTCAGTAGATCCAGTGTAAACCACTGTGGTTGTGTTCCGTTTTCATCGGCGATAGTGCGGGCAACCTGACGCAGTTTTTCTTCGTTACGCCCAAGCAGGATAACCGTCGCGCCATAGCGCGCATAGGTCTGCGCGGCTTCGCGTCCGATACCATCGCTGGCACCGGTGATAAGAATAATGCGGCCCTGTAGAAGGTCTTGTTTAGGTTGGTAATGCACGGCTACTCCTCGGCGACGTCCTGGATATCTCGTTCGCGATAACTTTTGGGCTTTATGCCTTAAACCCTGTACTTTTTCAATCAGCCAAAGGCAATAACACCGCAAAATGAACGCTTTGTCATGCTTTTTACTGATACAGCACTGGATGTATGAAGCAAGACGAGGTGACACGCCTGTTGTACACTGAGCGGAAGTCGCGTTGTTTAACCAAGGTGGGTCTTGTGGAATTGTTGTCTGAATATGTGCTGTTTTTGGCAAAAATTGCCACTGTTGTGGTGGCTATTGCGGTCATTGTCATGCTGATTGTGAACGCGACACAACGCAAACGTCAGCGTGGAGAATTGCGGGTTATTAATCTCAGCGATCAATATAAAGAGATGAAGGAAGACCTGTCGCTGGCCCTGTTAGATGGGCATCAGCAAAAACTCTGGCACAAGGCGCAGAAAAAGAAACATAAGCTGGAGGCGAAAGCGGCTAAGGCAAAAGCGAAACTGGGTGACAGTACGTCATCAGATAAACCTCGTGTATGGGTGCTTGATTTTAAAGGCAGTATGGATGCCCATGAGGTCAGCGCATTACGCGAAGAGGTGACGGCTGTGCTGGCGGTTGTTAAACCTCAGGATCAAGTGGTGGTTCGTCTGGAAAGTCCGGGTGGTGTGGTACATGGTTATGGCCTGGCTGCGTCCCAGTTACAACGCCTGCGTGATAAGCAGATCCCGCTAACCGTCACGGTAGATAAAGTCGCTGCCAGCGGCGGATATATGATGGCCTGCGTGGCGGATAAAATTGTCTCGGCGCCGTTTGCTATCGTCGGCTCTATTGGCGTCGTAGCGCAGATCCCGAACTTTAACCGTTTCCTGAAAGGGAAAGATATTGATATCGAACTGCACACCGCCGGACAGTATAAACGTACGTTGACCTTACTCGGTGAAAACACGGAAGAAGGGCGGCAGAAATTCCGTGAAGATCTGAACGAAACGCATCATCTGTTTAAAGATTTTGTGCAGCGCATGCGTCCGACTCTGGACATTGAGCAGGTTGCCACGGGTGAACACTGGTTTGGTCAACAGGCGCTGGCAAACGGGTTGGTGGATGAGATCAATACCAGCGATGAGGTGATCCTCGGGTTGATGGAGGGCCGTGAGGTATTGAACGTACGTTACCTGCAGCGTAAAAAACTGATGGACCGTTTTACCGGTAGTGCGGCGGAGAGCGCTGACCGTTTGCTGATGCGCTGGTGGCAGCGGGGGCAGAAACCTCTGATGTAAAATTGCAATTGCCGGATGGCGATGCTCACGCATCTTATCCGGCCTACAGGTTCAGAGCATCGTAGGCCGGAGAAGGCAGCGCCGCCATCCGGCAAATGATTTCTTGCGTTAATCGATCAGGTGATACTTTTCAGAAAGTACGTGTGCCAGGTGTTTAAACATATTAAACACAGCCGTACTTTTAGGCGTCGGTAGCCCTTGCTCGTCTAAAAAGTAATCTCCGCTGAAAACCAGTACGCCATTTCGCTGCGTAACACCGGTGGCGACAATCCCCGCCAGCGTGTCCTCATGCTCACGAATGATTTTGTTGGCTTCAATCAGCAGTGTTTCGCGATCGATGGGTTGAGTGTCTTTATGCATGATTTACTCCTTAAACAAGGACATTAGTCTACGCTGAGCCCCGCTTATGGGCAAATATTCCCTGACATAAATGAAGGTTTTACGACGGTGTTACAACTGGCGAGATTTGTTTTTGCATGCTAATAAAGTTGCGTAACGCATTTTATCAGGTACAGTGTGACGCTTTCGTCAATCTGGCAACAGATTTGCTTGACATTCGACCAATACTTCGTCGTGCTATAGCGTTTGTGAGCAAAAAAGCCTGTTAACTCAGTTATATGAGAGTTACATTGCAAGCGCGAATCAGTTTAAGGGGTTGATATCCGCAGACGTAGAGACCATATCGATGTCTCGTCGCCAGTGGAAGGTGAATCAACGTGCGACGCATTCTGGAAGAATCAAATTAGGTAAAGGTGAATATGGGTAAAGCTCTTGTCATCGTTGAGTCCCCGGCAAAAGCCAAAACGATCAACAAGTATCTGGGTAATGACTACGTGGTGAAATCCAGCGTCGGTCATATCCGTGATTTGCCGACCAGTGGCTCAGCAACTAAAAAGAGCGCCGACTCAACCTCCACCAAAACGGCTAAAAAGCCCAAAAAGGATGAACGTGGCGCTCTCGTCAATCGTATGGGTGTTGACCCGTGGCACAACTGGGATGCGCGCTATGAAGTGCTGCCCGGTAAAGAGAAAGTGGTTTCTGAACTGAAGCAACTGGCTGAAAAAGCCGACCACATCTATCTCGCAACCGACCTTGACCGCGAAGGGGAAGCCATTGCGTGGCACCTGCGGGAAGTGATCGGCGGCGATGACACCCGCTACAGCCGTGTGGTGTTTAACGAAATTACCAAAAATGCTATTCGTCAGGCGTTTGAAAAACCTGGCGAACTGAACATCGACCGTGTCAATGCGCAACAGGCGCGCCGCTTTATGGACCGTGTTGTGGGCTATATGGTGTCGCCGCTGCTGTGGAAAAAAATTGCGCGCGGTCTGTCAGCTGGCCGCGTACAGTCGGTTGCTGTGCGTCTGGTGGTTGAGCGTGAACGCGAAATCAAAGCATTTGTTCCAGAAGAGTTCTGGGAGATTGATGCCAACACCACCACGCCAGGCGGCGACGCGTTACCGCTTGAGGTGACGCATCAGAATGATAAACCGTTCCGCCCGGTCAACCGGGAACAAACGCTTGCTGCCGTTAGCCTGTTGGAAAAAGCGCGCTACAGCGTTCTGGAACGAGAAGATAAGCCGACCAGCAGCAAGCCGGGCGCGCCGTTCATCACCTCCACGCTACAGCAGGCCGCCAGCACGCGTCTGGGCTTCGGTGTGAAGAAAACCATGATGATGGCGCAGCGCTTGTATGAAGCGGGTTACATCACTTATATGCGTACTGACTCAACCAACCTGAGCCAGGATGCGGTGACGATGGTTCGCGATTACATCAGCGATAATTTTGGCAAAAAATATTTGCCGGAGAGCGCGAACCAGTACGCCAGCAAAGAGAACTCGCAGGAAGCGCACGAAGCTATCCGTCCTTCCGATGTCGCCGTACAGGCGGAATCGCTGAAAGATATGGAAGCCGATGCGCAAAAACTGTATCAACTGATCTGGCGCCAGTTTGTTGCCTGTCAGATGACGCCAGCCAAATACGACTCCACCACGCTGACCGTGGGCGCGGGTGATTTCCGTCTGAAGGCGCGCGGTCGTATTCTGCGCTTCGATGGCTGGACGAAAGTAATGCCAGCGCTGCGTAAGGGCGATGAAGATCGCATTTTACCGGCGGTAGAAAAAGGCGATACGCTGACGCTTATTGAACTGACGCCAGCACAGCACTTTACTAAACCGCCTGCGCGCTTCAGTGAAGCGTCGCTGGTTAAAGAGCTTGAAAAGCGTGGTATTGGTCGCCCATCTACCTATGCGTCGATCATTTCTACGATTCAGGATCGCGGTTATGTGCGCGTGGAGAACCGTCGTTTCTACGCAGAAAAAATGGGTGAAATCGTCACCGATCGTCTGGAAGAAAACTTCCGCGAACTGATGAACTACGATTTTACCGCGCAGATGGAAGACAGCCTCGACCAGGTCGCGAATCACGAAGCCGAGTGGAAAGGTGTGCTCGACAACTTCTTCAGCGATTTTACTCAGCAACTGGATAAAGCCGAGAAGGATCCTGAAGAAGGCGGCATGCGTCCGAACCAAATGGTACTGACCAGCATTGATTGTCCGACATGCGGACGCAAGATGGGTATCCGTACCGCCAGCACCGGTGTATTCCTTGGGTGTTCCGGTTACGCGCTTTCCCCGAAAGAGCGTTGCAAAACCACCATTAATCTGGTGCCGGAAAACGAAGTGCTGAACGTGCTGGAAGGCGACGATGCGGAAACCAACGCTCTGCGCGCCAAACGTCGCTGCCAGAAATGCGGCACGGCGATGGACAGCTACCTTATCGATCCTAAGCGCAAGCTGCATGTATGTGGTAATAACCCGACCTGCGATGGCTATGAGATTGAAGAGGGCGAGTTCCGCATCAAGGGTTATGACGGTCCTATCGTTGAGTGCGAGAAATGTGGCTCTGAAATGCACCTGAAAATGGGGCGTTTTGGCAAGTACATGGCGTGTACCAACGACGAGTGCAAAAATACCCGTAAGATCCTGCGTAACGGTGAAGTCGCTCCGCCGAAAGAAGATCCGGTTCCGTTGCCGGAACTTCCGTGTGAGAAATCTGACGCGTATTTCGTGTTACGTGATGGTGCTGCAGGTATCTTCCTCGCGGCAAATACGTTCCCGAAATCACGTGAGACCCGTGCGCCGCTGGTGGAAGAATTGTACCGTTTCCGCGATCGTCTACCGGAAAAACTGCGCTATCTGGCAGATGCTCCGCAAACAGATCCGGACGGCAACAAGTCCATGGTTCGCTTCAGCCGTAAAACCAAGCAGCAGTACGTTGCCGCTGAGAAAGACGGTAAGGCGACCGGCTGGTCCGCGTTCTTCGTTGACGGTAAATGGGTGGAAGGGAAGAAATAACAGCATTCTGGCTGAATTTCTCCTCAAAGGGCCGCGTAAGCGGCCCTTTTTGTTTCTGGCGTATTATTTTTTGTCATCCCTATACAGCGAACATATAAATGATATAGTGGTTATAGTTGACAGGCTTTTTATTATTAAATCGTATTAGCAGCGCGTGTGAGTCTGCTTTTAAACGATGTTCTGATGGCACAATTCTGGATGGCTTAACATGAAATTACAGCAGCTTCGCTATATCGTTGAGGTGGTAAACCACAACCTTAATGTCTCCTCAACGGCCGAAGGACTCTATACCTCCCAGCCAGGGATCAGTAAGCAAGTTCGTATGCTGGAAGATGAGCTTGGCATCCAGATTTTTGCCCGTAGCGGTAAGCACCTGACGCAGGTGACTCCGGCAGGGCAGGAAGTTATTCGTATTGCCCGCGAAGTCTTGTCTAAAGTGGATGCCATTAAATCGGTTGCTGGTGAACATACCTGGCCCGACAAAGGCTCGTTGTATATCGCCACCACGCACACCCAGGCGCGTTACGCGCTGCCCAACGTGATTAAAGGTTTTATTGAGCGTTATCCTCGCGTTTCGTTGCATATGCATCAGGGATCGCCGACGCAAATTGCCGAGGCTGTTTCGAAGGGGAATGCTGATTTTGCCATCGCGACGGAAGCATTGCATTTGTACGATGATCTTGTGATGTTGCCATGCTATCACTGGAACCGTTCGATTGTTGTTACGCCAGACCATCCGTTGGCGGGCAAAGCCTCTGTATCCATTGAAGAGCTGGCGCAATATCCGTTGGTGACTTACACCTTTGGTTTTACGGGGCGCTCAGAACTGGATACTGCGTTTAATCGCGCGGGTCTTGAGCCGCGTATTGTTTTTACCGCAACCGATGCTGATGTGATAAAAACCTATGTCCGACTTGGGCTGGGCGTGGGCGTGATTGCCAGCATGGCAGTGGATCCTATCTCTGATCCGGATCTGGTGCGTGTTGATGCTCATGATATTTTCAGTCACAGTACCACTAAAATTGGTTTTCGTCGTAGCACGTTTTTACGCAGCTACATGTATGATTTTATTCAGCGTTTCGCACCGCATCTGACACGCGATGTGGTGGATACAGCGGTGGCGTTGCGTTCCAACGATGACATTGAAGCTATGTTCAAAGATATTAAATTGCCAGAGAAATAATAACGGAAGTTGCCTCGTTGGTATCCTGGTTCTCCAGCCATACCAGCGGGGTCGTTGAATGTATTCATGATTTTTTAATTGTCTATTATCCCTATATTATTTATGGAAAACATTCTTCAAAGTAGTTTCAAATGAGTAACCCTGCCAAAATCTCTTTCAAATATTTATAACCGATCAAACAATTAAGTTATTTATAAAGCTGGGTTCGAAAATTATCTGGCTTTTTCAGGACGTTTTTATTAGGATTCCTCCTATCTGATGATTGATTGTACCGATTGTTTGGTGCCTAAATGATAAGTGATTTCGATAGTATGAGGTTAGCAATGCCTTCTGGAAACCAGCCTGCGCGCAGAGATCCCGCGATGAAACGTACAGCATGGTTCACCGTGTTTCTGGGCTCCGCCGTGTTCTGGATCGTGGTTGCTCTGGTGGTCTGGAAAATCTGGGGGTAACTGATGTCCACACAGGAACAAAAGTCCACTGTTACACCTGCTCATCATAATAATGAGCAAGAGAATGAAACCGTTGTAGACAAAAAGCAGGATATTCCCGCTTCGTGGGATCTTTCACCCGAGCAACGGGCATTTATTGATCTGTTTATTGAAGATGATAAGCAAGAATAACAAGCAATACGTTTTTTATAATAATAAGTATTACCATGCTGATTGAATTCAGTATGAATAATCACAGCGCAATCGTAGTACGCCAGCTAAACAGCGTATTGTCGGTTGCATCGATGTATCGGGTCCGTTCATTTACCGTATTTCAATCTTATTCCCCGCCACGTGCATAGTTTGTTACCTTTTGTCGTTCTCCTCGTTTATCAATTTGAGTTGTTATCAAAGCGTTACATTTTGTTTGTGTTATCTTTAATACTAACCCTGAGGAAAATCAGGGGATCCAACCCTGTCATTTAAGGAGGAGCTATGTCGTCTACCCTACGAGAAGCCAGTAAGGACACATTGCAGGTTAAAGATAAAACCTACCGCTACTACAGTCTGCCGCTGGCCGCGAAATCACTGGGTGATATCACCCGTTTACCTAAATCACTAAAAGTATTGCTGGAAAATCTGCTTCGCTGGCAGGACGGTGATTCTGTTACCGAAGAAGATATTCATGCTCTGGCGCAATGGCTGAAAACGGCGCATGCCGATCGCGAAATTGCCTACCGACCCGCTCGCGTTCTCATGCAGGACTTTACCGGCGTGCCGGCAGTGGTCGATCTGGCTGCCATGCGCGAAGCGGTTAAACGCCTTGGCGGGGATACAGCAAAAGTGAACCCGCTTTCACCTGTTGATCTGGTTATTGATCACTCCGTTACGGTCGATCGTTTTGGTGACGATGATGCTTTTGAAGAGAACGTGCGACTGGAAATGGAGCGTAACCATGAGCGTTATGTGTTCCTGAAATGGGGACAACAAGCATTTAGTCGCTTTAGCGTCGTGCCGCCGGGGACGGGGATTTGCCACCAGGTTAACCTTGAATACCTCGGTAAAGCCGTCTGGAGCGAATTACAGGACGGTGAGTGGGTGGCTTACCCCGATACGCTGGTTGGCACCGATTCCCATACGACAATGATTAATGGTCTCGGTGTGCTGGGCTGGGGTGTCGGAGGGATTGAAGCAGAGGCCGCCATGCTGGGGCAACCGGTTTCAATGCTGATTCCGGATGTCGTGGGCTTCAAACTGGTTGGTAAACTACGGGAAGGTATCACCGCGACCGATCTGGTTCTGACTGTTACCCAGATGCTGCGTAAGCACGGCGTGGTCGGTAAATTTGTTGAGTTCTATGGTGATGGGTTGGACAGCCTGCCGCTCGCTGACCGGGCGACCATTGCTAACATGTCGCCGGAATATGGTGCAACCTGCGGTTTTTTCCCGATTGACGGGGTAACTCTTGAGTACATGCGTCTGAGTGGGCGTAGTGAAGAGCAGGTTGAATTAGTCGGTGCTTATGCTAAAGCACAGGGGATGTGGCGTAACCCAGGTGATGAGCCTGTGTTTACCAGTTCACTGGAGTTGGACATGGACACTGTGGAAGCCAGCCTGGCTGGGCCAAAGCGTCCACAAGATCGTGTCGCATTGGGTGATGTGCCGAAAGCATTCGCCGCGAGTAATGAACTTGAAGTGAATAGCTCGCAAAAAGATCGTCAGCCGGTCGACTATGTCATGAGCGGTCATCAATATCAGCTACCGGATGGTGCTGTGGTGATTGCAGCGATTACGTCATGTACCAACACCTCCAACCCCAGCGTCCTGATGGCGGCTGGATTGCTGGCGAAAAAAGCGGTCACGCTTGGTCTGAAGCGCCAGCCGTGGGTGAAAGCGTCGCTGGCGCCTGGGTCAAAAGTCGTTTCTGATTACCTGGCGCAGGCAAAACTGACGCCGTACCTTGATGAGTTGGGTTTTAACCTTGTTGGTTATGGCTGTACTACCTGTATCGGCAACTCTGGCCCGTTACCCGACCC
The DNA here is from genome assembly GCF_014596835.2 of Citrobacter sp. C6_1. Lineage (NCBI taxonomy): Bacteria > Pseudomonadati > Pseudomonadota > Gammaproteobacteria > Enterobacterales > Enterobacteriaceae > Citrobacter > Citrobacter sp. C6_1. The sequence goes on from NZ_CP115031.1 coordinate 2,114,800, forward strand.
TATAGAAACGGCGATTAAAAAAGGTGATCTGACGGTAGGGGCGGTGCTTTCCGGTAACCGTAACTTTGAAGGGCGTATCCACCCGCTGGTGAAGACAAACTGGCTGGCCTCTCCGCCGCTGGTGGTGGCTTATGCGCTGGCCGGGAATATGAATATTGACCTGACGAAAGATCCGCTGGGTCATGACAGAAACGGCGATCCTATCTATCTGAAAGATATCTGGCCGAGTGCGCAGGAAATTGCCCGTGCCGTGGAGCAGGTCTCTACCGAGATGTTTCATAAAGAGTATGCCGAAGTGTTCGAAGGCACGCCGGAATGGAAGTCGATTCATGTTGATCGCGCAGATACCTATGGCTGGCAGTCGGACTCAACCTACATCCGTTTATCACCGTTCTTTGATGGTATGCAGGCGAAGCCGGACCCGGTACAGGATATCCATGGTGCACGTATCCTGGCGATGCTGGGGGATTCCGTCACCACCGATCATATTTCTCCTGCGGGGAGCATCAAGCCAGATAGCCCAGCCGGGCGTTATTTGCAAAACCGCGGTGTTGAGCGTAAAGATTTTAACTCCTACGGTTCTCGTCGCGGAAACCACGAAGTAATGATGCGTGGTACGTTTGCCAATATCCGTATCCGTAACGAAATGGTACCGGGTGTGGAAGGGGGGATGACGCGTCATTTGCCGGGTACAGAAGTGATGGCTATCTATGACGCCGCCATGCAATACCAGCAAGAGAAGGCCCCGCTGGCGATTGTTGCCGGTAAGGAGTATGGGTCGGGTTCCAGTCGGGACTGGGCTGCGAAAGGCCCGCGTTTGTTGGGTATTCGCGTAGTAATCGCCGAGTCCTTTGAGCGAATCCACCGTTCTAACCTGATTGGCATGGGGATCCTGCCTCTGGAATTTCCGCAGGGAGTTACACGTAAAACCCTGGGGTTAACCGGGGAGGAGGTCATTGATATTACGGACTTACAAAACATTAAACCGGGAGCGACTATCCCGGTGAATATGGTCCGCGCGGATGGGCGAAAAGAGGTGATTTCGTGTCGCTGTCGTATTGATACCGCGACAGAGCTGACCTATTACCAAAACGATGGTATTTTGCACTATGTTATTCGTAACATGTTGAATTAAATTATAAAAAAGCCTGCGGAAGCAGGCTTTTTGTATCGTCCGCAAGAGAGAATGTCACTCACTTAACAGATGTCCCATCTTGGCGGCTTTGGTATCCAGATAGTGTTCATTCTTCGGGTTACGGCCAACAATTAGCGGCACACGCTCCACAATATTGATCCCAGCTTCTGTCAGAATTTCCACTTTCTTCGGGTTATTGGTCAGCAGACGGACTTCATCCACGCCCAATAATTTGAACATATCCGCACACAAGGTGAAGTCACGCTCGTCCGCCGCAAAGCCTAACTGATGGTTGGCTTCGACGGTGTCATAGCCCTGATCCTGCAACGCATAGGCGCGGATCTTATTCAACAGGCCGATGTTACGTCCTTCCTGACGATGGTAGAGCAGAATACCGCGTCCTTCTTCAGCGATATGCGTAAGCGCCGCTTCCAGCTGAAAGCCACAATCACAACGCAGACTGAACAGCGCATCGCCGGTCAGACATTCGGAGTGAACACGTGCCAGGACAGGCGTCTGGCCTGAAATGTCGCCAAAAACCAGTGCGACATGATCGTGTCCGGTTGCCAGTTCTTCAAATCCCACCATCAGGAAATCACCCCAGGGGGTTGGCAGTTTGGCTTCTGCCACACGTTTAAGCTGCATGTAATTCTCCAGATTATGCTGGCACTGTGCGTGCCGTCGCCTGTTGGCTTCTGTATTGCACTATTTTGCCATAAGGCAAGGGTGTTCACCTAATTGCAGCAACGCATTCATTTCCGAATGGCACAAAATTGTCAATTTTCCCGGTGTGCGGATTTTTCAGTTATGATTGTGGGACTTATCGACGAAAGGAGACGCAATGCTGTCTATTGCTAAGCGAACCACTGTAGGCGCAGCACTGTTACTGATTATGCCGGTTTCCGTATGGATATCTGGCTGGAGCTGGCAGCCTGGGCAGAATGTCTGGTGGTTAAAATCCTTATACTGGGTAACTGAAACGGTGACGCAACCCTGGGGGATTATCACCCATGTTGTTCTCTGTACGTGGTTTTTGTGGTGCCTGCGATTTCGCCTGAAAGCTGCGGTTATGCTATTTGCGATCCTGGCGGCGGCTATCTTAATTGGCCAGGGTGTGAAATCCTGGGTTAAAGAGAGGGTGCAGGAGCCCCGGCCATTTGTTCTGTGGCTGGAAAAAACGCACCATGTTCCGGTAGATGAGTTCTACACTTTAAAACGTAAAGATCGCGGGCACTTAGTAAAAGAGCAGTTGTCCGGGCAGCAGGATATTCCACCTTTTTTACGTAAGCACTGGCAAAAAGAGACCGGTTTTGCTTTCCCTTCCGGGCATACCCTGTTTGCTGCCAGTTGGGCGTTACTGGGGGTCGGGTTGTTATGGCCACGCAGACGCACGCTGACGATTGTGTTCCTACTGGTCTGGGCGACCGGCGTAATGGGGAGTCGTTTGCTTCTGGGCATGCACTGGCCGCGCGATTTGGTTGTTGCGACGCTGATTTCGTGGTTGCTGATTACGCTGGCAACATGGCTTGCACAGCGAGTATGTGGACCTCTAACACCGCCCGCCCAGGAGACAAAGGAAATAGCGCAGCGTGAGCAATAACGCAGACCGTGATTGATTTTTCAAATTTTGCCCTCAAATCATACAGCGTAAGGCGCTTTTCCGTTTCGCACTCGTCGTGAAAATGGTAATTTAAAGGGCTTAATGCGGTAAGTTGTACACGATTTATTCGCTCAAACCACATAACGGGAAGTAATGTGAAATATTTACTCATTTTCTTACTGGTGTTGGCGATTTTTGTTATTTCGGTGACATTGGGTGCGCAAAACGATCAACAGGTTACGTTTAATTACCTGCTAGCTCAGGGTGAGTATCGTATCTCCACGCTGCTTGCTGTATTGTTTGCTGCAGGTTTTGCGATTGGTTGGTTAATTTGCGGCCTCTTCTGGCTGAAGGTTCGGGTGTCTCTTGCCCGGGCCGAACGTAAAATTAAACGCCTGGAAAACCAGCTTGCGCCTGCGACCGACGTTGCGGTAACTGCCGACTCGTCGGTTGTGAAGGAATAATTATTTATGTTGGAGTTGTTGTTTCTGCTTTTACCTGTAGCCGCTGCCTATGGGTGGTATATGGGTCGCAGAAGTGCGCAACAAACAAAGCAGGATGAAGCTAACCGTCTTTCGCGCGACTATGTCGCCGGGGTTAACTTCCTCTTGAGCAACCAACAAGATAAAGCGGTGGATCTGTTCCTCGATATGTTGAAAGAGGATACAGGCACCGTTGAGGCTCATCTCACCCTCGGAAACCTGTTCCGCTCACGCGGTGAAGTCGACCGCGCTATCCGTATCCACCAAACCCTCATGGAAAGTGCTTCGCTGACTTATGAACAACGTTTGTTGGCTGTGCAGCAGTTGGGACGTGACTACATGGCTGCCGGGTTGTATGACCGTGCGGAAGACATGTTCAATCAGCTAACTGATGAAACGGATTTCCGTGTGGGGGCATTGCAACAACTGTTGCAAATCTATCAGGCAACCAGTGAATGGCAAAAAGCCATTGATGTTGCAGAACGTCTGGTGAAACTCGGCAAAGATAATCAGCGTATTGAAATCGCGCATTTTTACTGTGAACTGGCCTTGCAGCAAATGGGCAGCGACGATATGGATCGCGCCATGGCATTGCTGAAAAAAGGAGCCGCTGCAGACAAAAACAGTGCTCGTGTCTCGATTATGATGGGGCGCGTTTACATGTTGAAGGGTGATTACGCGAAGGCCGTTGAATGCCTGCAACGCGTGATCTCCCAGGATAAAGAGTTGGTCAGTGAAACGCTGGAAATGCTGCAGAGCTGCTACCAACAACTGGGTAAAAACGATGAGTGGGCGGAGTTTTTACGCCGTGCGGTCGAAGAAAACACCGGTGCTGCCGCTGAGTTGATGCTGGCTGATATTCTTGAGGCGCGCGAGGGTACTGATACTGCACAGGTTTATATTACCCGTCAGTTGCAACGTCATCCGACGATGCGTGTGTTCCATAAACTGATGGATTACCACCTTAATGAAGCAGAAGAAGGGCGCGCAAAAGAGAGTCTGATGGTCCTGCGTGATATGGTTGGTGAGCAGGTGCGCAGCAAGCCGCGCTATCGTTGCCAGAAGTGTGGGTTTACTGCTTATTCGCTGTACTGGCACTGCCCATCGTGCCGCTCCTGGTCAACCATTAAGCCAATTCGCGGTCTGGACGGGCTTTAATTTTTAAAAAAAATTCACTTTAGTTACAACATACTTATTTATTTTTCTTCAACCAGCCCTCAAGCTCCTGTGCCACATCGCTTCGCAGAAATGTAAACGCGCCTGTTAATTTTCTATTACCACAGGTAGAATGCACGCCGTTTACCCATTTTGCGCCGCTCGTGCGCCCATCATCAAGAAGGTCTGGTCATGACGTTTACTGCTTCATCTTCTTTCCGTGCTGCTACTGATTCTCCCGTCGTTGTCGCGTTGGATTACTCAAATCGTGATAAGGCATTAGCGTTTGTCGACAGAATTGATCCCCGAGATTGTCGTTTGAAAGTGGGCAAAGAGATGTTCACGCTTTTTGGACCTCAATTGGTACGGGATCTGCAACAGCGTGGCTTCGACGTCTTTCTGGATTTGAAATTTCATGATATTCCCAACACCACGGCGCATGCCGTCGCGGCAGCTGCTGACCTTGGCGTCTGGATGGTAAACGTGCATGCTTCCGGTGGGGTACGAATGATGACCGCTGCCCGCGAGGCATTACGGCCTTTTGGTAAAGATGCGCCACTGTTAATTGCAGTGACGGTCCTGACCAGTATGGAAGCCAGCGACCTTGCCGATCTTGGTGTGACGTTGTCACCCGCGGAGCATGCTGAAAAGTTGGCGCGTTTGACGCAGAATTGTGGGTTGGACGGGGTTGTATGCTCGGCGCATGAAGCGGTGAGGTTCAAGCAGGCGTTTGGACAGACATTTAAGCTGGTGACGCCAGGCATTCGTCCTGAAGGTAGTGAGGTGGGTGACCAGCGCCGTATTATGACGCCACAGCAGGCGCTGGCTGCTGGCGTGGATTACATGGTGATTGGTCGTCCAGTCACGCAGTCGGACGATCCGGCGCAAACGCTGAAGATGATCAACGCCTCTCTGAATCGAGGTGCATAAATGAGCGACTCAAACTCTCGACTGGTTTATTCAACTGAGTCCGGGCGAATTGATGAACCCAGAGTGGTAGCAGAGCGTCCGAAGGGCGATGGCATTGTTCGCATCCAGCGCCAGACCAGCGGTCGTAAAGGTAAGGGCGTTTGCCTGATTACCGGTATTGATCAAGATGACGCTACACTGGTTAAATTGGCCGCAGAGCTGAAGAAAAAATGTGGTTGTGGTGGGGCAGTGAAGGACGGCGTAATTGAAATTCAGGGTGATAAACGCGACCTGATAAAATCGCTGCTGGAAGCCAAAGGAATGAAAGTTAAGCTGGCTGGCGGTTAATAAAAAAGCCACGGATGCTCTCCGTGGCTTTTCTAATAATACAAACCTGAAAAAGTAAACGTATTATTATATCGAGCCGTTCAACCGTAAATTATTTACCCACCTGGTGGCCGATAATACCACCCACTGCAGCACCACCCAGCGTACCCAGCGTGCTGCCGTCAGTCAGGACTGCACCGCCTATCGCACCAGCACCAGCACCTATCGCAGTGTTACGGTCACGTTTGGACCAGTTAGAGCAGGCACTCAAAGACATTGCTAGTGTAATCGCCAGAATGGCAGCGGTCATTTTTTTGCTCGTTACTAACATAATACTTTCTCCTGAATTATTGAATCACGGAATCCAGTTCACTTTAATGATAGCGCCAAAATAGGACGACTAAAGATATTTCCGCGAAACCGTTTAGCGCAGGGCATTACAATCAAATCCTGAAGTGACTGTTCGCTCCTGTTATATCGCTAACATTAATTCTACGACTTTATCCTGTTAACGACAGGTAAAAAGTCTTAATTGGACTGTCGGATAAGTCTCAGAGAGAAGATGATCTGCCCGCCGACAAATCATCTGCTGAAGTATTATGCGTGAGCATCAATGATATTGACGGTTAAACCCGAGTGTTCAAGTTGCATTTGCACACTGGCGCTGAGTCTGGAGTCCGTGACTACGCGACTGAATCTGTCCAACGGGCCCAGCGTGTAGGGATGAATGGCCTCAAATTTAGAGCTATCGGTGAGTACAATCACCTCAGCGCCTTTTTCCAGAACCGCATTAACCACATCAGAGCGCATCATATCACGCCCGGTGAAGCCGGTGTCGGCCTGCCAGCCATCAATACCGATAAAGGCTTTACTGAAATGTACCTGCTGAATAAATTGGCGAGTCAACGGTCCGACCATGCTCTCGCTTTTTTTCTGATAGATCCCACCGAGGAGAATGACTTCACATGGTGTTTCTTTGAGAAGGTGCGCGATGTAGCTACTGACCGTGATGATGGTGACATCTTTTTGTTCCGCCAGCGTTCTGGCCAGCAGCGCATTGCTGCTGCCATTTTCAATAAAGACGGATTCACCTGGATTAACCAGTGACGCCGCAAATTCGGCCAGTTCACGTTTAAGGGGGAAATTGGTCATCATGCGCGTTTCGACATCATCACTGTTCAGTGACACCGCAAAACCGTGCGCACGGCGCAAGTAGCTCTGTTTTTCCAGTGTGTTCAGATCCTGTCGAATCGTCACTTCGGAGACACCGGTGATTTTAGCCAGATCGGCCACGCTCATCTGACCTTTATCGATCACCATCTGCAAAATAGATTGTTGTCGGGAATTCATAGTATTAATTTTATAGCGATATCGTATCGGAAATTAAACGGTAGCTGCGTTATCTGAAATCTGATGGCTACAGCGACATAACGTGAGTGAGGTCATCAGATCTCCCACGGGGCCTTCGGTTTTTTTGACAAAGACGCTGTATCTTCTTTGACCGTATCTAACAGTTCAGCCTTGAGAATTTCGAGATTGTGGATAGCTGAGTGGTAATCGCCTGCAACGAGAATATCCAGCACGGTATCAATGCGCTCGGCCAGACGTTGTGCGTCTATATCAGACATGGTCATCATCCTAATGTCAAAAAGGTTTGAATTTCATGATGCAGAAATTCATACCAAAAGAGAAGGGAAAAATAGTATTAACATGAATGATTGAAGAATATTATATATTCTGTGATTACATACAGATATGATCATCACGTAGTGTCCATTTTTGGCTATTTTTCACGTGTATCCCTTCCACTTTTCTTGTTGCGTTAGCGCAATTTTTTATTCAGATGACGTTTATACCAACGTTCAAACGCAGCGGCTGGCATTGGCTTGGCGAACAAAAAACCCTGACGTTCATTAACGCCATTTTTGGTCAAAAAAGCATCCTCTTTCGTACTTTCAACGCCTTCAGCTATCACCTGTAGGTTAAGCGCCTGCGCCACCGCGACAATGGCACGCACCAGCGACTGTGAAATGGGTTGCTTATGAATATCCCTGACGAACGCCTGATCCAGCTTAATGGCATCAAGTGGGAAGCGGGCCAGTTGAGACAACGATGAATAACCCGTCCCAAAATCATCTAAATGGATCTGTGCCCCAAGCTGGCTAAATTGCTGAATAACGGACAGTGCCAGGTGTTCGTTTTCAATTAAACTGCTCTCGGTCAATTCGACATCGATAGGGCAATATTCAAAATTGAGGTCGTGAAGCACCTGTTTCAGGTCGGTAAACAGTGTCTGATCGGCAAGCTGGCGAGCAGAAACGTTCACGGCCACTCGCAGATTAATCCCTTTATCGCGCCACTTTGCGACCTGACGAACAACGTCGAGAATAACCCAGCGCCCCAGCGGCACAATCAAGCCTGATTCTTCAGCGTAGGAGATAAACTCCAGCGGAGGAATGAGACCACGTTCAGGGGACTGCCAGCGCACCAGCGCCTCCAGACTACGTACTTCACCACGCCATGTTATTTTCGGCTGGTAATGAATCAACAGTTGATCGTTTTCCAGCGCCTTACGCAAATTGGTATCCAGCCAAAGATACTCAAATACTCGCTGGTTCATTTCCGGAGAGAAAACGCAGAATTGTCCACGTCCGCCTTCCTTTGCGGTATACATGGCGGTATCGGCATTGCGAATAACGCTTTCGCAGTCGTGTCCATGCTGTGGAGCAAGGGAAATTCCAATCGAACAACCGGTATAAACCTCAATCAGGCCAATTCGGAAGGGCTGGCGCAAACGGGTCAAAATACGTGATGCTGTGGCTTCCAGCGCCACTTGAGATGTTTGAGTCGCGAGGACAATAAACTCATCGCCACCAAAACGGGCCAGTAATTGGTTATCATCAAGACAGCTGAGAATTGCCAGCGACACGCTTTGCAGCAGTTGATCGCCGAACATATGTCCGTAGGCATCGTTTACTTTTTTGAAATTATCCAGATCGAGGTACACAATACCAACCTGGGTATCTCCTGCATTCTCAATGGCTTCAGTGATCAGTTCATGAATCGCATTCCGATTAGGTAATCCGGTAATGGAGTCGGTATTTGCCAGAACTCTCAGGCGTTCCTGAGCACGCCGTTCTTCGGTGATATCGGTACCTGAGCAGATCAGAAATATTTCGTTCTTACCGCTACCGTTGTGCACAAATTTATTGCGAAACAGAAACAGTCGCTGACCTTTACAGGTCTTTACCCAACGTTCGACTTCATATGAGTTGCCTTCGCGAAAGAAAACATCGATGTTGCGTCTGGAGGCTGCGGCTTCGCGTCGACTCATAAACAGCGTGAAGACACTTTGACCAATCACTTCGCGTTCTTTGAGGCCGGTATATTCTTCACACAGGCGATTGAAACGCTGAATGTTGCCCATGCGGTCAAGGATGACAATAACGGAGTTGGCTTCAGAGACCACCTGTTCGGCAAAAGAAAGTCCTTGTGCCAAATCGCGGGCAACCGGAGGGGTATCATCCCAGGCGGATGCACTTCCGGCTCATTCGCGTTTATTTATTTTCCGCCCAACCAGGTGAACAGGGATATCGTCGTCTTCAAGCGACAGTGTCATTAACAGGCTTGACGTGATGACCGTCATCTCCCGAATGCGGTCGGCTTGCTCAGGTGATAATTCGATGTTCAGGTTCGTTTCTGCCGCTTCGTCAATAGAGAAGTGCAGGATGTTGCAATCCTCTGACAAACGCCAGTAGGGGTTATGGGTGCCCACATAGCTATACAACGTAGCCAGCTCCCGAACGTCTTTCATGATGTGTACTATCCCGTTTAAAGCGCATAGAGCCTCAAAAGTAAGGGTAGCCATAAGTCAAAGGGTGATGATGGCTGAACATATTGTTTTATTTATATATTTATGTGTAATCCAGATTCAGGAAAAAGCAAAGCTGGCGAACGGAAAATAGTAAAAAATAAATCTGACTGGATGAAAGAAGTGTAGTGCGTGGCAGGCAATTGGTCGGGAAAAAAGAAAACGACCTTTCACAAAAGAGAAAGGTCGTTGAGTTAATGCGTATTATATGGCAGGGCGCGCGATGACGCTACGGGTTTCCATCCGCACTTCGGCGATGGTGACGTCAATGACATCAGTAACTTTGTAAACCACCTCACCTTTGATCTGGACCGTACCACTTTCCTGGCTACACACCAGTTCATCACGAACTGCGTGCAGGAAGGGGGCTGGAATAAAGGCTACCGCGCCGTTATCAATTAAACGTACACGCATACCACCACGGCTGACATCAATAATCTCGGCCGCAAAGCGGGTGTCGGTACCGGCTTTGTCATTCAGAAAACGTGCATACAGCCAGTCACCCACATCACGTTCAGCCATACGGTTCAGGCGGCGACGTTCAGCCATCTGCAAAGTCGTATCATCCTGCGGGCGGGAAATTGTCTCACCTTTGATGATGGCCTTAAGCAGGCGATGGTTGATCATGTCGCCATACTTACGGATCGGCGAGGTCCAGGTGGCATAAGCTTCCAGACCCAGGCCAAAATGCGGACCCGGCTCGGTGCTAATCTCAGCGTAAGACTGGAATCGGCGGATGCGGCTGTCGAGGAAACCGGAAGGCTGCGCATCCAGTTCACGACGCAGTTTACAGAAGCCTTCCAGCGTCAGAACCTCTTCAGCATCAACGTGCATACCATGGGTTTTCAGTAGGGCAGCCAGTGCTTCTGCGTTAGCCGGATCGAATCCCATATGCACGTTATAAATACCAAAGCCCAGCTTGTCGCGCAGTACGCGGGCGGCACAAATGTTCGCCGCAATCATGGACTCTTCCACAATGCGGTTCGCGATGCGGCGCGGTTCCGCCACGATATCCAGTACTTCACCTTTTTCACCGAGAACGAAACGGTAATCCGGGCGGTCTTTGAATACCAGAGCATGATTATGGCGCCACTCGCCACGGCTCAAACAAATACGATGCAGCAGGCGGATCTGCTGTGCAATTGCGTCATTCTCCGGCTGCCAGTCACCGGTGCCTTCAAGCCAGTCAGAGACGTTGTCGTAGGCCAGCTTCGCTTTCGATTCAATCGTTGCTGCGAAGAAGGTGATATTGTCTTCGATCGTGCCGTCAGCAGTGATGCTCATGCGGCAGGCCAGAACCGGGCGAATTTCGTTAGCACGCAGAGAACACAGATCGTCAGAAAGCTCGCGCGGCAACATTGGGATGTTGAACCCCGGCAGGTAGTTAGTAAATGCACGAATTTTTGCAATGTTATCCAGCTTACTGCCTTCAGCAATCCATGCGGTAGGATCGGCAATCGCGACGGTTAATTGCAATTTACCATCTGTTTGTTCTTCGGCGTAAAGCGCGTCATCCATGTCCTGCGTACTGGCGCTGTCGATGGTGACGAAGTTCAGTGCGGTTAAGTCCTCACGCACCAGGCCTTCATCCAGCATCTCAGTAGCGACGCCATCTGGCGCTTCTTTTTCCAGATTATGGCGAGCCAGTGTGACCCACCACGGAACGAAGTGATCGTCAGCGAAGGTAATAAATTGGGTTAATTCGGCGTAGAAGGTGCGGTCGCCTTTTAACGGGTGGCGGCGCATTTCTGCAACAGCCCAGTCACCTTCTTTAAATTCATGTTCAACGCCACGCGCGGCGCGGCAGGGAATCGCATCTTTCAGGAGAGGATGATCCGGCACAATGGACAGGCGGTCATTCTTACCCTGAACTTTGCCCACGAAGCGCGTCAGGAATGGCTCGATCAGTTCTTCCGGTTCGGCAGATTCGCGATCTTTTTCCGTATGGATAACCGCCACAATGCGGTCGCCATGCATCACTTTTTTCATCTGCGGCGGTGGAATGAAATAGCTTTTTTGTGCATCGACTTCCAGGAAGCCAAAGCCTTTTTCCGTGGCTTTTACCACCCCTTCAGCACGTGGCGTCTGGGAATGTAGTTGCTGTTTAAGCTGCGCTAGCAGCGGGTTGTCCTGAAGCATAATTGTCTATTTTCGTGGCTGAAGAGCGGCTGACAGTTTTACGCGAATCTGCCAGTCGCAGCAAGCGCTCTTTCAGCAAGTGGATCGGTTAATACGTCTCGCCCAACGCGATCTTCAAACGATTTAACCATCCGCACAATCCGCTCCAGGCCAGTACGTTAATTGCCTGTTCTGAAGATATACCCTGATCTAGCATCGGGGTAAGCAGTGCGGCGCTAAAGCGATCGGGCGCCCGGGTTAACCATTGTACCGCCTGCAGGGTGACGCGCTCAACCGGATGTCGTTGCTCCCAGCGCTGTATTTGGCGCTCATCCTGGCGAAGTACGGTAATAATCTCAGTGAGCTCTGTGGCTGAGAGGGCGTACTCATTGAAACAGGACACGCTACCGTTAATCCGCGATGTGAGCAGCGTGGCCAGAGAAAATGTCCGTGATTGCACATCGCTGTGTAATGTGCTGGTAAAGAGTGCTTCAAATAACGCCAGTTCTTCAGGTGAGTGTTGCAGTAATGGCCTCAGCGTTTGCAATACAATGGGAGCATCGCTGGCATGTGCTTCTGCGCGGGCAAGATGTTTTTCAATCGGCAGGTCGGCGGTGTGCCACTGTGCTTCTTCTGCACTAAAGTGGGCTGCCTCGGCAAATTGCTGAATATCAAGGCCTGGAATGCGTCGCACAGGATGGCCAAACCAGGCCTGAATCAACGCAACGACGCGGGCCTGAAAGCCGACAAAGCCAACGATTTGATTCATCAGAACACTGTCGCTGGTCGTGAGGCCAACCGCCTCCAGATGCTGGCGATCGCGTGAGCCGATGACGGCCGGAGAGCTGGCGAGCTGGCGAGCATATTGGGTGATTTGCGCCAGTCGGCGGTTGCTTTCCCGGGATGAATTAGGGCCCGGAAGGGGGGTCAGACGTGCAGCATAATGATTACATAAACGCTGTACGCCACAAACCTGTGCGACGGTTAAGGCGGTACTCATACGCTCATAGGCGCTGAACGTGTGCATTGAGTCCAGAGCAACATGCACTGGGAAGAGAAGGTGAGCAAGTTTACGGGCAGGTTCTAACCAGGACTGAAAGGGTAAAAGCGCAACGGCAGGTATCGTCAGATCCAGCAAAAATCGGTCCTCGACGTGTGCGGCTTCTGGCACCAACGGTAGAACATCTTGCGGATATGTACTGGACTGTGTCTCATGATACCAGTGGCTTTTGCCTTCAATTCGGCGTTGTTCCATGGGCGTTCCTTGGTCTAAAAAGTGGCGACCCGGATACGTCGTCATACCTGTACGCCGGATCGTTTGCGCTGCAATATCCTGACGTAAGCGAATGAGGTGATGAAAGATTGTTAAGTGATAATAAATATCAGAAAAGCATATATAGCGACGAGCGAGGGCAAAGGGAGAGGAGAATAATGGGCGACGGAGCGTCGCCCATAGAGGAAGTCTGAAAGATTATTTCAGTTCCAGTTCGTTCATTGCGGCGATGCTGAAGCCGCCATCGACGTGAACGACTTCACCGGAGATACCGGCGGACAGGTCTGAGCACAGGAATGCCGCAGAGTTGCCCACATCTTCAATGGTAACGGTACGACGAATTGGCGTAACCGCTTCACAATGTGCCAGCATTTTACGGAAATCTTTGATACCGGAAGCTGCCAGAGTACGGATTGGGCCGGCGGAAATGGCGTTCACACGTACGCCTTCAGGACCCATCGCATTAGCCATATAACGAACGTTAGCTTCCAGAGAGGCTTTCGCCAGACCCATTACGTTGTAGTTCGGGATCGCGCGTTCTGCGCCCAGGTAGGACAGCGTCAGCAGTGCAGAACCAGGGTTCAGCATGGAACGGCATGCTTTTGCCATTGCAACAAAGCTGTACGCGCTGATGTCATGAGCAATTTTAAAGCCTTCGCGGGTGACCGCATTCACGTAGTCGCCATCCAGCTGGTCAGCAGGTGCGAAACCGATGGAGTGTACGAAACCGTCGAATTTCGGCCAGACTTTACCCAGTTCAGCGAACATGGTGTCGATGCTGGCGTCTTCAGCCACATCACACTGCAGTACGATGTTGGAACCCAGCTGAGCTGCAAATTCTTCCACGCGGCCTTTCAGTTTGTCGTTCTGGTAGGTGAATGCCAGTTCAGCGCCTTCGCGGTGCATCGCCTGAGCGATACCATAGGCGATGGACAGTTTACTGGCAAGACCGGTCACCAGAATGCGCTTACCGGAAAGAAAACCCATAGCTTTAATCCTTATAGTCATTACTTATTTTTTTTAGCAATCAATGAGTTATGATTGCAATTTCAAGGTCACTCGAAATTGGTGTGAAATTATATCCCACTCTTTGCCCCTTGTGTCACGATCTTTCTCTGCTATTCACCAGTCGGCGAGCAGCAGTAAACGGTGTTTCAGAGGGCAGGGAATCGTTGTCAGCACCTGGTGGCCTGTCATTATTCATTGCACGTGAGGAGTATATCACTCCCCCCTGGTTCTGCCTCATCCAACCAGAGAAGAGCCGGGGGATAAGGTGAAAATACAAGGCGTCAGAGGGTTAAAATGGTATGATCTGACCTCTAGTCGATGTTTTAACACATATCAATGTAAGAACATTCTTAAAACAAAAAATATGACCACATTCATTTAGTTATGATATATTGTTTTTATCGATCAATATCGATTCATTGATCGATATTATTGATTGATTATGATTAGAAGTGCATTATCAGGACGTTATGATCAATTGGAGTGGTCTTATGCACTATCATTTCATCGCGGAACCGATGAGAGACACAACAGATAAGTTGCTGGGTGTTGAGATGCTCGCCCGCTTCACCTCTGAGACGGTTCATCCGTTACATGCAGATTCCATCATTTCGGCATGGAGTAGTGAACAAAAACGTAATTTCATGCTTGAGCAAATTCGGTTAATTGCAGAAAAGCGTAATTGGTTCGAAAACAATAATCTACTCTGTACGCTAAGCCTTATTGATGAAATGGCGCTATTAGCAATTGGTGATCCTGTCATTAAGTCGGCCTTGCATTCCATGCCCTTTATTGCGCTGGAACTCTCAGAACGCTTTCTGTCGAATACAGTTTGCCTGAACAACCTGTTGATTAATTCGCTGAGTGATGGCCCAAATGCCTTGTGGCTGGGCGATCTCGGCTCTGGCAGTATTGGCGCGAGTCCGCTGGTGTGCGGCCGTTTTGACGTTGTGAAAATGGAGCGCGACTTCTTCCTGTCACTGGTAGAAAAAACAATATTCCCGGTGTTGATTAAAAATATCAGGGGGTATTGCGACCGCGTTGTGGTTGATGGGGTAGATACGACCCGTCTTATCGGGGAGCTCCGCACCGCCGGTGTTTGGGCGATGCAGGGTGAAATTTTCCCGTCAGTCACGTTTTCTGAGGTTGACGCGCTACTTTTGCCCCGGTTTTGTCACTAATGACAGAACGGATAGCCCTGCCGTCCTGGCGGGCTATTATCTCATTAACGATCTTTCCGCCAGGCATCGGCGGTAAGCGCCTCGCCAAAATGCCCTGCAATAAGACGACGAGTCAGCTCATGCAGCGGAGAGGCCAGAACATCCGCTGTACTGCCGCGCTCGACAACTTCGCCCTGATGCATGACTAACACCTGGTCGCTGATGTGTTTCATCATCCCAATGTGTTGGGTCACATAGATATACGAAATCCCCTGTTTTTCCTGTAATTCCAGCATCAGGTTGATGAGCTGCGAGCGCATCGACATATCCAGAGAGGCCAGCGCTTCATCGGCGATAATCACTTTGGGGCGCAAAATTAGCGCACGGGCAAGTCCCAGGCGTTGTTTTTGCCCTGGCGCAAGCATATGCGGATAGTAGCTAACATGATCGGGTAGCAGACCCACCATACGCATGGTTTCCACAATCTGTTTGCGGCGCTGTTCAGGCTCCAGATCGGTATTCAGGCGTAATGGAAAATCGAGGATCTGCGAAATACGTTGGCGCGGATTAAGCGACGTGGAAGGATCCTGGAAAATCATGCGAATACGCTGACTACGAAATGAATAATCGCCATATTTTAGCGGATGATCGTCAATCAGCAGCTCGCCGCTGCTCGGCTCAACCATCCCAGCCAGCATTTTTGCCAGCGTGGACTTGCCTGAGCCGTTCTCGCCAATAATGGCGAGCGTTTGACGTTCACGCAGCGTAAAGCTCAGCGGTTTAACGGCTTCGACGGTCTGGCGGCGAAATAATCCCGTCCGGTAGCGAAAGGTTTTGCTCAGATTGCGAACTTCGAGCAGGGTTTCTACCATCTCACTCTCTCTCCATATTCAGGGGGAAATGACAGGCGTAGAGATGATTCTTTGCTCCGGTCAGTCTTGGGGTTTCAATGCATTCGCGCTGTGCATAAGGGCAACGCGGCCCCAGACGACAGCCGATGGGCAACTGTTCTAACAACGGAATTGCTCCTGGCATGGTATTCAGGCGGCTTTTATGCGGCATTGCGCTACCAAAATCAGGAATGGCGCGAATCAACGCTTGTGTATAAGGGTGGTGGGGTATTGTCACCAAATCTTTACTGGGTGCGGTTTCCACCGTTTGTCCGCAGTACATTACGTTGATTTTGTCTGCCCATTGGCTGAGCATTTGCAGGTCATGGCTGATTAACAAAATGGTGGTATTGCTGTTTTGATTCAGTCGGGTCAGCAGACGAAAAATTTGCGCCTGGGTTGTGGGTTCCATCGCATTGGTGGGTTCATCTGCAATCAGCAGGCGAGGTTGGTTTGCCAGTGCGATGGCGATCATGACCTTCTGGCACTCGCCGTCGGTCAGCTCATAAGGGAAACTGCGCATTGCATCTTTATGATCTTTTATCCCGACGCGGTGCAGCAGTTCAATCGCGCGGCGTTTGCGCCAGCCAATACGTTGCCACCAGCGGCCCTTGTAAGTCCAGGCGGGAATGTTTTGCATCAGTTGGCGTCCAATACGTTCTGACGGATCCAGACAAGACTGCGGCTCCTGAAAGATCATGGACACGTTATGGCCGACCAGTTTACGTCGTTCACGGGCGGAAAGGCGTAACAGGTCGATATCATCAAAACGCATGCGGTCCGCGGTAACGCGCCAGTTATCTTTGGCTACGCCGCAGATGGCCTTAGCGATCAAACTTTTACCTGAACCCGATTCACCGACCAGTCCACGGATCTCACCTTCGTTTAGCGTCATGCTGACGCGGTCCACTGCTTTCACCCAGTCGTCACCGGTCCTGAACTCGATAGTCAGGTTGCGGATATCCAGTAATGGCATTATTCCACCCCCGCAATAATTGCGCGGCGTACGCCGTCACCTAACAGGTTTACCAGCAGCACACTTATCATAATTGCCGCGCCGGGCAGCATGACTGTCCATGGCGCAACATAGATCAACTCCAGCGCATCGCCGAGCATGGCGCCCCACTCTGGGGATGGCAGTTGTGCGCCGAGATCAAGGAAGCCCAGGGCGGCGATATCCAGAATCGCCATTGACAGTGCTCGGGTGATTTCAGTGATAAGACCAGCAGTGATATTCGGCAGAATCGCAAACCACAGGATATTGAGCGTGCTCGCGCCATCCAGACGAGCGGCAATGACATACTCTTTTTCCAGCTCATCATGCACCATGCTGTAGACGGAGCGCACCATACGCGGCAATAAAGCCAGCCAGACGGCGAACATCGCATGCGTCAGATGTGGCCCGGCAAAAGCCACCACAATAATGGCCAGCAGTAGCGAGGGAATTGACAGCAGGGTATCCAGAATATGGTTCAGCACCGCTGAGCGTAGTCCGTGCGTTGCCCCGGCAACCACGCCCAGCAACAGACCGCAGAGTGTGGCGGCGAGGGTAACGACAAACGCACCGCCTACAGTAGGGGCCGCGCCGCTGAGCAGACGGCTTAATACGTCGCGGCCGAGATCGTCGGTTCCGAGGAAGAATGACACTTCGCCATAGCGTGACCAGGACGGTGGCAACAGTTGGTAGCCAAGAAATTGCTGATCGATGCCGTAAGGGGCAAACCAGCCACCAAACACACACAGAATGACCAGTCCCGCACAACCGTACAGACCCACCATCGCAGAAGCATCGCCATAAAAATTACGCCATGCGGTGCGTAGCGTTCCGGGTGGGCGCTTCTCGCTATATACGCTATCGTAAGGCATACCATTCCTTATGTTTCAGAGGGTTAGCCATAGCACCCAAAATATCAGAGATGACGTTAACGATAATAACCAGGGAGCCAATCACCATCACTCCCGCCGAAATAGCGGCATAGTCTTGCTGGCGAATCGCGTTAATCAACCAGCGTCCCAGCCCTGGCCAGCTAAAGACCATCTCGGTGATCATCGCCAGCGTCAGCATGGTGGAAAACTGTAATCCAAGACGAGGAATGACCGGCGGCAGGGCGTTGTGCAGTACGTGGCGACGCAGAATGGTGAAGCGTGACAAACCGCGCGTGGCTGCCGCTTTGACATAGTTCTGATCGAAGACCTCAATGGTGCTGATGCGCATCAGGCGAATGACCTCCGTGGTGGGCGCGACGGAAAGCGTCAATACCGGAAGCACCATATGACGGATTGCGCTGACCAACATTTCGTCGCGCCAGGGGGAGTCAGAGATCCACGCATCAATAATGGCGAAACCGGTCACTGGTTTTACTTCGTAAAGTAAATCGAAGCGTCCCGAAACGGGTAACCAGCCGAGAGTCAGTGAGAAGAGGAGTGTCAGCAGCAGCGCCAGCCAAAAAACGGGAATGGAAAACCCCATCAGAGCCAATGCGCTGATGCAGCGATCCTGCCATTTATTGCGTGTGATGCCGGCCAGCATGCCGATGGGGATCCCGACCATCAGCGCAAACCCAAAGGCAAGAATACACAGCTCCATCGTGGCTGGGAAAACCTCTTTCAGCTGTTCTGAGATTAACTGGCCGTTAATACTGGAAACGCCAAAATCCCAGTGAATCAGACCGTTGAACCAGAATATCCAGGCGTTCCACAGCGATGCGCCTTGTAACGGCGCATGGGGGGTGAAGTAGCTCAGGCTGAACCCAATGAATGTCAGGAAGAACAGGGTGACCAGCAGCAATAAAAAGCGACGCAGGGTGAAGATAATCATGGTTTTTTCACCTCATCAGTCTTTTCCCTGGAAACCCCGGCAAAGGAAGCATTCCCGAACGGACTTAGCACCAGACCTTTGATGTCATAGCGGTAAGCCTGTAGACGCAATGATGAGGCCAACGGCAGGATCGGCAACTCTTGCGCCAGGATATGTTGTGCTTCGTCATAGGCGTCAATACGCGAGGAGAGCTGCTGCGAAGACAGCGCTTTGCGTAATATGCTGTCGAACTGCGGATTGCACCAGTGCGCGAAGTTAGTCTGTGAGTTGATGGCGGCACAACTGAGCAGCGGTCGGAAAAAGCTGTCAGGATCGTTACTGTCCGTCGCCCAACCGGACAACGTCAGATCATGGTTCATATCCATTAATCGCGCCTCCTGAAAACGACCTTCAACCGGGATGATCTTCACTTTCACACCCACCTGCGCCATATCTGCCTGGATCAGTTCCGCTGTTTTCAGCGGACTCGGGTTCCAGGCCTGAGAGCTGGTCGGTACCCACAGTTGCAACGTCAGATTCTCAAGTCCCAGTGCTTTTAGCTGCTCACGGGATTTAGCCGGGTTGTATTCAGTAATCTTAGCTTCGTTGTCATAAGCCCACGAGGCGCGGGGCAAAATAGATGCTGCAGTTTCTGCCGTACCGTAGTAGATAGACTGCATCAGACGCTGGTTGTTAATGGCCAACGCCAGCGCATGCCGCACTGCGGGGTTATCCAGCGGCGGTTTATTGGTGTTGAATGCCAGATAGGCAATGTTCATTCCAGGACGCAGCGTCAGGCGCAGACGTGGGTCATCACGTAATATGGTGAGCTGACTGGCCGCGGGCCAGGCCAGAACGTCGCACTCCCCGGTCAGGAGCTTTGATAACCGTCCGGTGCCGCCTGAACCGAGATCCACAACGATCTGTGGCATCAGGGGGGTGCCGCGCCAGAATTTTTCGTGACGTTGTAGACGAATATATTGTCCCGCGCGGTTTTCTGAAAGCAGGAACGGTCCGGTGCCGACGGGCTGTCTGTCGAGTAATTCCTGGCGATCCTGTTTGGCCAGTTGTGTGGCATATTCAGCCGACATTACGGAGGCATAGTGTGTAGCCAGATGCCACAGGAAGGAGGCATCTGGCTGAGTCAGGCGAAATTCAACCGTATTGTTATCCAGCTTGCGCACGCTTTGCACGTTGTCAGCGAATTGCAGGCTATCAAAGTAGGGAAAGCTGTTGCCATTGACGTTGTGCCACGGATGGTGGCGGTCAAATATGCGCTCGAAGGTAAATACCACATCATCTGCATTTAGCTTACGGGTAGGCTTAAACCAGGCCGTCTTTTGAAACGAGACGTCGCGGCGCAAGTGGAAACGGTAGGTTGCACCGTTGTCCAGCACTTCCCAGCTCTCAGCCAGTTCTGGCACCAGTCGGTAGGTGTATGGGTCCACATCAAGCAGCCGGTCATAGAGTTGGGCAGCCAGAGTGTCGACAATCAGGCCGCTGCTCGCCTTCTGTGGGTTGAATGTATTGACTTGCCCGCTGACGCAATAGACAAAGCCGCTGTCACGAATATCAACGTGCGTGGTCTGCAGAGGCGCGGCAACAGCCTGACCACTCAGAAGTCCAGCCATCACGATCAGAGTTGATAAAACCAGGCGCATAATTTTAAGGGACTATGAATAAAGAAGCTATCTTACTAATATTTAATGACATTCGCCATTACCGTTTGAGTTTGGGGGCAACCACACAGTTAGTTGCAAATTCAACGTTGCGGCCTGGTCAATATTCATACCAGCGCTCCACTTTGAATATAACTCATAAACTATCTTAGCATTTTCATGCCTCATCTGACCCGTAATAAACGAAGCGTGAGTTTCATGAGGGTATAGCTATGCCAAATTTATGCGCTGGGGTGTCGCAAGTGCCAAAACGTAAGGACGGGATAGCGTTAAAGAGGTTCTGGAAGGGGGACAGAAATCATATGCATACTGAACTATAATCATTCAGGTAGTAGTTTATGTTAAATACAGAGCATCAATGCCAAAATATCTAATTATTTCATTGCATTACTTACCCATTTTTTTTGACGTCTTTATTTTCTACACTCGGCGTATGTTAATGGTTTCTATTGGTTATGACAGGTGATTTGACTATCCGGTTATCAATGACCTTCTTGTGGCCATCTAACCATTAATGGAATGATTACTATGAAGAAATTACTTGGTTTTGCTGTTTCACTGATCCTTTTATCGGCCCCCGTTTTTGCAACTCCGGCCCCAGAATGTGTGAAGGTGAACAAAGCGCAAATCGAAGCGCTATTCGACAAGTGGAATGAATCAGTGAAAACGGGTAATGCGAAGACAGTATCTGAAAATTATCTTAGTGATGCAGTATTACTTCCCACGGTATCGAATAAGGCCCGTTTAACAGATGCTGAACGTGAGGATTATTTTGAACATTTTCTGGCGAAGAAACCGACCGGGAAAATTGACAGTCGTACCATTCGCCTTGGCTGTAATAAGGCGGTTGATGCAGGCACCTATACCTTCACCTTCGCAGACAAATCGACTGTTTCGGCACGTTATACGTTTACTTACGCGTGGGATGGGAAGGCGTGGAAAATTTCCACCCACCACTCTTCAGCAATGCCTGAGGGGTAACAGAACAGATACGTAGGGGGCGGGGATTCACCGCTCCCGGGTGTATTGCGGGCTTGATTAGCCAGGGCTAACCGATAATGGCAATCCCAAGCCGTTCCATGATCAAAGAGGCCTGGTAACTATCTATCTTAACACCTTGTAAATCGACGCCCCGAACATCTAAATCCCCCAGTTCAGAATTGGTCAGATCGCAATGCGTGAAGTTCGCCGCCCGCCAGTCAAACGACGTAAACTCACCACCAGAGAGATCGGAGCCGCTAAATGTTGCGCCGAGAATCTGCGTGCCAATCCAGCGGTTTTCCCACAGCTCACACTTTTCTAACACCACTTTTGAAAAATTGGCGTAACTCAGGTTGGTGTTGGTGATATATGCGCTGCAGAACCAGGTGCGTGTGGTTATCATATTCATAAAACTTGCGCCGCGAAAATCCGCACCTTGAGCGCGGCATCCGCGGATTTCAACACCCAGTGCGCTGACATTTCTGAAGTCTGCCATTGATAAATCACAGCTTTTAAAGATGGCATCCTTCAGGATGGCCCGGCTGAAATGACACCCTTTTTGGCTCTCACGGTCGTAAAACTGACAACCGATAAATTCAGTGCCACTCAGGTCGGTGCCAGAAAAGTCGCAGTTAAAAAACGTACTGTTTTCAATTTTCGCCCCGGTAAAGCGGTTCCTGTCAATTTTTTCGCCCACTAACGCTAGAGCCATAATGCTAATCCTGTTTTTTTATACAGTATTTGCATCATGGTAAACTGATTCAAGTCGTCGCGTCAAACGACCCACTTATTCGCCGATAGCGTTAGCCTGACGGGCATACAGGTATGCGGTTGCTCTGGACACTCCCAGATGCTGCGCCACCGTATCCATGGATTTTCGTACGTTCAGTAAACCTTCCTTACGCAATTGTTGAATCAGTACCTTTCTGTCTTCTGTTTTCAGCGCTCGCGCCGTTGTCGCACGTTTAGCCGCAAAGTCATCAATACGCTGGCGAATCACTTCATTACTGCCAGGATCGAGGTGTTCGCTGACAGGTGAGCACTCGGTTTCAGTAAACCGTGCCAGCGCACTCTGCATCCCGCGAAATAGCGTCATATCAACATTCAGGCATAGCGCCGCGACGTATTTTCCTTGTTCGTCCTTGATGCCAATAGAGGTACTTTTTACCGGGCGACCATCAGCAAACTGATTGCTGTAGTTGGCAACGATGTTAGGAAAATCAGGTGATGCGATCCGCGCCAGTCCAAGCTCCGTTGCGGGCTGGCCAGCTTTGCGACCGGACAGATTATTGTATATGGATAAGATCGCATGCTCAGGGTTCTTGAGGTCATGAACCACAACCTCGCAAAACGGAGAGAAGGTATCGCTCAGTCCTTTGGCGATGGTTTCAATTTGATTGAGTAGCGAGTTATCGTTGGTTTTTGGCATGCCAGTCTCCTGCAGTGATGCCTGTTGCCATTTTGGCGGCCAGTTTACAGCGTCCTGGGGCTTCTTTTCCAGACTGGAACAGGCGGCATAGCGATAAGGTATCCGCACCGCAGATACCTTAATGAGATTACTCTGCAAGAAATTCACTGTAGCGGTTGATATCAACATTGCCACCACTGATGATAATGCCGATTCTCTTTCCTCGAAGGCTCGCTTTTTGCGCTCTTGCGGCGGCAAAACCAAGGCAGCCTGTTGGCTCCACGACCATTTTCATTCGTTCCGCGATAAATTTCATTGCGGCAATTAATTCATCATCTGAAACCGTCAGGATATCGTTAACATGTTTCTGGATCAGTGGAAAGGTATGCTGTCCAAGATGTTGGGTTTGCGCGCCATCTGCAATGGTTTTCGGCGTATCGATGTGCACAATTTTGCCACTGCGAAACGACTGTTGACCGTCGTTGCCTGCCTCAGGTTCTACACCATAGATAAGACAATCAGGGGACAAGTGCCGTGCGGCCAGGGCGGAACCAGATAGAAGACCGCCACCGCCCAGACTAACAAAAAGGGCATCCAGAGCACCAACTTCTTCAATCAGTTCTTTCGTGGCGGTGCCCTGGCCTGCAATAACGTGTGGGTGATCGTAAGGTGGGATCAGCGTCAGTCCCTGTTTTTCTGCCAGATCCCGGCCAATTTTTTCACGATCTTCAGTGTAACGGTCGTATATCACGACATGTCCGCCATACCCTTTCGTGGCAGCAACTTTAGCGGCTGGCGCGTCGTGCGGCATGATAATTGTCGCCGGAATACCCAGCAATTTTGCGGACAGGGCGATTGCCTGAGCATGGTTTCCGGATGAAAAAGCCACGACGCCGGCTGCTCTCTGTTCTGGCGTAAACTGGCGCAAAGCATTCATCGCACCGCGAAACTTAAATGCCCCCATCCGCTGGTAGTTTTCGCATTTAAAGAAAACGTCAGCGCCAAACTCTTCATTCACCGTTCGCGATGTCATAACCGGTGTCTTGTTCGCATAACCTGCGATGCGCTCAGCGGCCGCGGCAACATCGTGGTAATCAGGTAGTGTTATTTCAGTCATTGTTGTTCACCTGTAGCAGTTAATAGTCACACTTGTTGTGCTAACGCAATGGCTTCAATTTCTACGGCAAAGCCGTAATGAAGCTCTGCAACGCCAGCGACAGCACGGGCTGGACGGGAATCACCGATCCATTCGCCGTAGATCCGATTAAACGTCGGCCACTGGTTAATGTCCGTGACATAGACGTGTACCGATACCAGGTGCTGACGAGAAACGCCGGCTCCTGCCAGACAAGCATCAACATTCTGTAGAGCCAGTCTGGTCTGTTCTTCAAAAGAAGCATCCGCTTTTCTTTCGCCATTAGTCGTGACAGGTAGCTGTCCGGAAATGAAAACGAATCCTCCGGCAGTCACACTATGTGAGTAATGGCCTGCTGGCGGGAAGCTATCCGTCGTTGTGTTCAGGGTAATATTGGTGGACATGGTTCAATCTCCAGCTTAAGTATTGATGATTCATTTAGTATAAAATAATACTATTTGTATTATCTTATACACCATCGTCATCCAGGCATCCAGTCTCTTTTTTCAGCGACATGGCCTTGTGGGCCACGTAAAACGCTCGGCATATCCGCTGAAATGCTTGTATAACGTTAGAATTTATGGCCGTGAGGTCGGGTAGGAATGATGAGAGCGCAGAAATGGTTTTTTGCTTTTAGTCGTGGCCGGGAGCTCAGTTGCAATTCACCGTCAGATGTATAAGTTGATACATAATGTATTGGTATTTTCGATGCCCGTAATGCCCACTTCTGGCGCGAAGTGGGCAGGGGAAAGATCAGAAAGCAGGCGCGGGAAGTATTTTATTTGAGCAGCTTTGACATTAAATCAGGGAACGCTGGTACATCTGTTTCCAGTGAGAACGCAGGGTTAATAGCCTTACGGGCAATCAGTCCGTCAATAAATGCAAACAGAATGATGGTTAGCGCTTGCGGGTCAATATCCCGACGAAACTCTCCTGCGGCGATACCTTGCGCAATTATTCCCGCAATGCTTTGTCGCATGATGTTATCACTGGCGATAAACGCTTCCCTGAGTTCCGGGTTGCGTGCCGATTCGGCCATGATTTCTACCCAAAGGTGGTGCGTGACAGGGTAACCGACATCGCTTATGCAAGAAACGATCTGCTTGCAAAGACGATCAAAAAACGATCCGCTACAGGGCTCATTATGGGCAGCCAGCGCAGTATTTTGCTCTTCCAGAACGGTTGCCCGAATAAGCTCATCCTTGCTTTTGAAGTAAGTGTACATTATGCAAGAATGATGATATGTGGGAACCGTTAAACGGTACTATTTCAATGTGCTTTGTGGAGGATTTTGCACATGAAGGCGCTAAACGGTCGGTAATGCATCGCTAAATCTGGTGTTTTTTAAGCAAAGCGCGGAGCTGATGGTACGTCAGCCCAAGCAGTTCGGCGGCCTTTTTCTGGTTAAATTTTGCCTGTTGCAGGCTGGTTTGCAGAAACCTCTTTTCTTGCTGTTGCTGGAATGCGCGCAGATCCAGCGGTAACGTTGCCGCTGTAGAGTGGGTTTCCTGCAGCTGAACGTCTGTAGTGTGGCGCTTAAACGGATCTATCACTACCTCGTCCAGCGGATATTCGCTGGTGCCATGTCGGTATACCGAGCGTTCAACAACGTTTTTCAATTCACGGATATTGCCCGGCCAGCGATAGTGGAGAAGTGTTTCTCTGGCTTGTGCGCTAAAACCGGGAAACAGCGGTAATCCAATCTCGCGGCACATTTGAATCGCAAAATGTTCGGCCATCAACATGATGTCGCTCTTACGCTCCCGTAAAGGTGGCAGTTGCACGACATCAAAGGCAAGTCGATCTAACAGGTCTGCGCGGAAAGTACCTTCACTGACCATTCTCGGTAAGTCGGCATTGGTGGCACAGACCAGGCGCACGTTAACTTGCAGCGGCTGGCTACCGCCTACGCGCTCGAGTTCTCCATACTCAATAACGCGCAGTAATTTCTCCTGTACCAACATCGGTGCGGTTGCCAGTTCATCAAGAAAAAGTGTGCCACCGTCGGCACGCTCGAAGCGACCCGGATGGCGTTTTTGCGCCCCGGTAAAAGCGCCAGCTTCGTGGCCGAAGAGTTCGGAATCGAGTAAATTTTCGTTCAGCGCCGCACAATTAAGAGAAATAAACGGTCCTTGCCAGCGTGTGGAAAGGTAGTGCAGACGGTTGGCGATTAACTCTTTTCCTGTGCCACGCTCACCGATAACCAACACGGGTTTTTCCAGGGGGGCCAGATGGGAGACTTGTTCCAGCACTTCAATGAAGCTGTTTGCTTCCCCCAGAAGAGTATCTTTGTATCCTGCCATGATGAAATTCACCATTTGTTAGTGTTATTCACCAATTTACCCTAATTATCACGTCAGGTAAAATTAGATATTATCTTTAAAATCAATAGAATAAAAAGTTGGCACATCATGTGCATTACGAAAGCAGCAGGGCTTAGCCCAATATCAGAACAGTAAGTGAGGATTACATTATGGGTATTTTTTCTCGTTTTGCCGACATCGTGAACGCCAACATTAATGCGTTGCTGGAAAAGGCTGAAGATCCGCAGAAGCTGGTGCGGTTAATGATTCAGGAAATGGAAGATACGCTGGTTGAGGTGCGTTCAAACTCCGCCCGCGCTTTGGCAGAAAAGAAACAGTTATCCCGTCGTATCGAACAGGCGAGTGCGCAGCAGGCAGAGTGGCAGGAAAAAGCCGAGCTGGCGCTGCGTAAAGAGAAAGAAGATCTGGCGCGTTCTGCGTTAATCGAAAAACAGAAACTGACCGACCTGATTGCTTCTCTGGAGCATGAGGTGACGCTGGTTGACGATACACTGACGCGGATGAAAAAAGAGATCGGCGAGCTGGAAAACAAACTCAGTGAAACCCGGGCTCGTCAGCAGGCATTGATGTTGCGTCATCAGGCGGCGAGTTCTTCCCGTGATGTCCGTCGTCAGTTGGATAGCGGCAAACTGGATGAAGCAATGGCCCGCTTTGAATCTTTTGAGCGCCGTATTGATCAGATGGAAGCGGAAGCCGAAAGCCATAACTTCGGTAAGCAAAAATCTCTGGATCAGCAATTTGCTGACCTGAAAGCAGATGATGAAATCAGCGAGCAGCTGGCGCAGCTTAAAGCCAAAATGCAGCAAGACAAGCAATAATAACATCTGGCGGCGCCCGAACGCGCCGCCGCTCATCACCTGTAAGGAGTACTCATGAGCGCGCTATTTCTGGCCATCCCGTTAACCATCTTTGTGTTGTTTGTTTTACCGATTTGGCTGTGGCTGCATTACAGCAACCGTTCCAGCCGTGGCGAACTGTCGCAAAGTGAACAGCAACGTCTGGTAGAACTCAACGATGACGCACAGCGGATGCGCGAGCGCATTCAGGCGCTGGAAGACATCCTTGATGCTGAACATCCAAACTGGAGGAACCGTTAATGGGAGGCGTTAACCTGAACAAAAAACTGTGGCGTATCCCGCAGCAGGGCATGGTGAAGGGGGTTTGTGCGGGTATTGCGCATTATCTCGATGTGCCTGTGAAGCTGGTACGGATCCTGGTGGTGCTGTCAGTCTTTTTTGGTCTGGCCTTTTTCACCTTCGTCGCCTACATCGTGCTGACATTTGTGTTAGACCCGATGCCGGACAATGTGGTTTCCGGCGAGCAGCAGCCTTCAAGCGGTGAACTATTGGACGCCGTCGATCGCGAGCTGGCCGCAAGTGAAAAGCGTTTGCGTGAAATGGAGCGTTATGTGACGTCTGATACATTTTCACTACGCAGTCGCTTTCGCCAACTGTGAGGTTAGAAATGAACAATCGCTGGCAACGTGCCGGGCAAAGGGTTAAGCCGGGCTTTAAAATAGCAGGCAAGCTGGTGCTTTTGACTGCGCTGCGCTACGGCCCGGCAGGTGTTGCGGGGTGGGCGGTGAAATCCGTGGCCCGCCGTCCGTTAAAAATGTTGCTGGTGTTGGTTCTGGAGCCATTATTGAGCAAGGTTGCCAGGAAAATTTCCCAACGCTATGGCCAGTGATAGCATGCTCGCAATATTTCCTTAAGATCAAGTATATAGTGTTAGGTGACTTTCTATCATTTAACGGAACGATACTATGTTGAAAAAAAGCGTATTCGCGTTGGCACTGGTCATCGGCATGCCGGTATTTGCGGCTGAGCACTGGATTGATGTTCGTGTTCCTGAACAATATCAGCAGGAACACGTTCAGGGGGCCATCAACATCCCTTTAAAGGATTTGCAGGCACGAATTGCGGCAGAAGTGCCAGATAAGGCGGACACCGTGAAGTTGTATTGCAACTCAGGTCGTCAATCCGGGATGGCAAAAGATATGCTGACCGGGATGGGCTATACACAGGTAACCAACGAAGGCGGCATCAATCAGATCGCGCTGCCAAAAGTAAAGAATAAATAAACCGTTCGCATTCCTTCTGCTACAGGCGGTAAGACTTATACCGCCTGATATCGCTCAGGTAGTTGATAAGTAAGAATTGACCCCTATCTTTACTTCCTGTTTGTTATAATTTATTCGGTTCCTTCAGCAAAACGGGATGGCGATGAAGCGACTTAAAAATGAACTCAACTCGCTGGTTAATCGCGGCGTAGATCGGCATTTGCGCCTGGCTGTCACCGGACTTAGCCGCAGCGGTAAGACGGCGTTTATCACCGCGATGGTAAACCAGCTACTCAATATTCATGCCGGTGCGCGTCTGCCGTTGCTCAGTTGCGTACGCGAAGAGCGTCTGCTTGGCGTTAAGCGGGTTCCCCAACGCGACTTTGGCATTCCGCGCTTTACCTATGATGAAGGACTGGCCCAGCTGTATGGCTCTCCGCCGACCTGGCCGACACCAACGCGCGGTGTGAGTGAAATTCGTCTGGCGCTGCGTTACAAGTCCAATGACTCTTTACTGCGCCACTTTAAAGACACCTCTACGCTGTACCTGGAAATCGTCGATTATCCGGGAGAGTGGCTGCTCGATTTACCGATGCTGGCCCAGGACTATTTGAGCTGGTCGCGGCAAATGACCGGATTATTGCAGGGGCAGCGTGGCGAATGGTCGGCAAAATGGCGGCAGTTAAGCCACGGGCTTGATCCACTAGCACCTGCTGACGAAAACCGTCTGGCGGAAATCGCTGCGGCGTGGACAGATTATCTGCATCAGTGCAAACAGCAGGGACTGCACTTTATTCAGCCCGGGCGCTTTGTGCTGCCGGGGGACATGGCTGGCGCACCTGCGCTGCAATTTTTTCCGTGGCCGGACGTTGATGCCTGGGGAGAATCGAAGCTGGCGCAGGCAGATAAACACACTAATGCGGGCATGCTGCGTGACAGGTTTAATTACTACTGCGAAAAGGTCGTGAAAGGGTTCTACAAGAATCACTTCCTGCGCTTTGACCGCCAAATTGTGTTGGTCGATTGCCTGCAACCGCTTAACAGCGGACCACAGGCGTTTAACGACATGCGTCTGGCGCTGACCCAACTGATGCAAAGTTTCCATTACGGTCAGCGCACGTTGTTCCGCCGGTTGTTCTCGCCGGTAATCGATAAGTTGCTGTTCGCTGCCACCAAGGCCGACCACGTTACGGTCGATCAACATGCCAATATGGTGTCGTTGTTGCAGCAGTTGATCCAGGACGCCTGGCAAAACGCTGCATTCGAAGGCATCAGCATGGATTGTCTGGGACTGGCATCGGTGCAGGCAACCACCAGCGGTCTGATCGATGTGAAGGGTGAGAAGATCCCCGCGTTGCGCGGCAATCGCCTGAGCGACGGTGAGCCCTTGACCGTCTATCCGGGAGAAGTCCCTGCGCGTTTACCGGGCCAGGCTTTTTGGGATCGCCAGGGTTTCCAGTTTGAAGCCTTTCGCCCGCAGGTCATGGATGTGGATAAACCCTTACCGCATATTCGGCTGGATGCCGCGCTGGAGTTTTTGATAGGAGATAAATTGCGATGAGCGAGCCGTTAAAACCGCGTATCGATTTCTCAGGTCCACTGGAAGTGGAACCAAACACGGCATTTAAAGCACAGCAAATGTTCAACGATACGGAAGCGCAGACTTTTTCTCCGGCGACAGTGGATGAGCCGCTGGAAGACGAAGGTCAGGCTGAAGCCGTTATTGATGCCGCATTACGTCCTAAACGCAGCCTGTGGCGCAAAATGGTGATGGGCGGGTTGGCGCTGTTTGGCATCAGTGTGGTAGCTCAGGGTGTGCAGTGGACGATGAACGCCTGGCAGACTCAGGACTGGGTCGCGCTGGGGGGCTGTGCTGCGGGTGCGCTGATTATTGGCGCAGGCGTTGGGTCGGTGGCAACCGAGTGGCGTCGGCTGTGGCGTTTACGTCAACGCGCACACGAGCGTGATGAAGCGCGTGATCTGTTACACAGTCACGGAACCGGAAAAGGCCGCGTATTTTGTGAAAAGTTGGCACAACAGGCGGGTATCGATCAGTCTCACCCTGCGCTACAACGCTGGTATGCCTCTATCCATGAAACGCAGAACGATCGCGAAGTGGTCAGCCTGTATGCTCATCTTGTGCAGCCGGTATTGGATGCGCAGGCCCGACGTGAGATTAGCCGTTCAGCGGCGGAGTCCACGCTGATGATTGCCGTCAGCCCGTTAGCGTTGGTAGATATGGCGTTTATTGCCTGGCGAAATCTGCGGTTGATTAACCGTATAGCTACGCTGTATGGCATCGAACTCGGCTATTACAGTCGCCTGCGCCTGTTTCGTCTGGTGCTGTTAAATATCGCTTTTGCCGGGGCCAGCGAGCTGGTGCGGGAAGTGGGGATGGACTGGATGTCGCAGGATTTAGCGGCCCGGTTATCCACGCGTGCCGCGCAGGGTATTGGCGCGGGCTTGTTAACAGCGCGTTTGGGGATTAAAGCGATGGAACTGTGCCGTCCATTACCGTGGATTGATGATGATAAACCGCGACTGGGGGATTTCCGCCGTCAGTTGATCGGTCAGGTGAAAGAGACCTTACAAAAGAACAAATCCCCGCGTGAAAGTTGAGTAAATACGGGTGCCGATCGTATAACTTTACGCCCCGGCGCCCAATTTTCCAGCGTGCTGTCAATATTTGTTGACAGAGTCCTTCCTGCTAACCCAATACTGGCTTATCATCTAACACATGATCCCTTGTCCAGGTGAAGGTTCCTATGCGTTTGGAAGTCTTTTGTGAAGACCGTCTTGGTCTGACCCGCGAATTGCTCGATTTACTGGTGCTGAGAAGCATTGATTTACGCGGTATCGAGATTGACCCCATCGGGCGAATTTACCTTAATTTTGCGGAACTGGAGTTCACTAACTTCAGCAGCCTGATGGCTGAAATCCGCCGCATCGCAGGGGTAACGGACGTCCGCACCGTGCCCTGGATGCCTTCCGAACGCGAACATCTGGCGCTGAGCGCGCTGCTTGAGGCGCTACCAGAACCAGTCCTTTCTCTGGATATGAAAAGCAAAATCGAGATGGCGAATCCTGCGAGCTGTCAGCTTTTCGCTCACAGTCAGGAGCGTATGCGCAATCATACCGCCGCTCAATTAATCAATGGGTTTAACTTCCAGCGCTGGCTCGAAAGCAATCCGCAGGATTCTCATAGCGAACATGTGGTGATTAATGGGCAAAACTTCCTGATGGAAATTACGCCTGTTCATTTGCAGGGCGAAAATCAGGAGCAGATGCTGACGGGAGCCGTTGTCATGTTGCGTTCTACCCTCCGCATGGGGCGTCAGTTGCAAAACATGACCACCCAGGATCTGAGCGCATTCAGTCAGATTATTGCTGTCAGTGCCAAAATGAAACACGTGGTGGAACAGGCGCGTAAGCTGGCAACACTGAGTGCGCCGCTGCTGATCACCGGAAATACCGGTACGGGCAAAGATCTCTTTGCGCATGCCTGCCATCTGGCGAGCCCACGTGCGTCAAAACCCTATCTGGCGCTGAACTGCGCGTCTATTCCTGAAGATGCGGTAGAAAGCGAACTGTTTGGCCACGCCCCGGAAGGTAAAAAAGGGTTCTTTGAGCAGGCGAATGGCGGTTCAGTGCTGTTGGATGAGATTGGCGAAATGTCGCCGCGCATGCAGACGAAATTGCTGCGCTTCCTCAATGACGGGACATTCCGTCGCGTGGGCGAAGATCATGAAGTTCATGTTGATGTCCGCGTAATCTGCGCGACGCAAAAGAACCTGGTGGAACTGGTGCAGAAAGGTCTTTTCCGCGAGGATCTCTATTATCGTCTGAATGTCCTGACGCTTAATCTGCCGCCGCTACGCGATTGCCCACAAGATATTATGCCGCTCACCGAGCTGTTTGTGGCGCGTTTTGCCGACGAGCAGGGTGTACCGCGTCCGAAGTTGTCTGCCGATCTCAGCACGGTGCTCACCCGCTACGGCTGGCCGGGTAATGTGCGTCAGCTTAAAAATGCTATCTATCGGGCGTTAACTCAGCTTGAGGGCTATGAACTGCGTCCGCAGGATATCTTATTGCCGGATTATGATGCAGCGACAGTTGCCGTCGGAGAAGAGGTGATGGAAGGGTCGCTGGATGAAATCACCAGCCGCTTTGAACGTTCCGTGTTGACGCAGCTTTATATGAATTATCCCAGCACGCGTAAACTGGCTAAACGCCTGGGGGTTTCACATACTGCGATTGCCAATAAGTTACGCGAATATGGTCTGAGTCAGCAGAAAAAAAGCGAAGAGTAATGATGCAAATAAAAATGCCTCCATCCGGAGGCATTTTTGTATTCAGGGCAACTTAGGCTTTCAGCACAGCCAGCGCTGCATCATAGTCAGGCTCGTTGGTAATTTCATTTACCAGTTGGCTGAATACAATGTTGTCATTTTCGTCGATCACGACAACGGCACGAGCAGCCAGACCTTTCAGCGGACCTTCGGCAATTTCAACACCGTAGTTTTTCAGGAATTCAGCGTTGCGCAGGGTGGACAGCGTGATAACGTTGCTCAGACCTTCCGCGCCGCAAAAACGAGAGTGGGCGAATGGCAGATCGGCTGAAATGCACAGTACGACGGTGTTGTCGATTTCTGTCGCCAGTTGGTTAAACTTACGTACTGATGCCGCGCACACGCCGGTATCGATGCTTGGGAAAATATTCAGCACTTTGCGCTTGCCTGCGAACTGGCCCAGCGTAACGTCAGACAGGTCTTTAGCCACAAGGGTAAAAGCCTGAGCTTTGCTTCCAGCCTGAGGAATAGAGCCGGCGACTGCAACCGGGTTGCCCTGGAAATGAACGGTTTGTGACATGGTTATCTTCCTGTTTACATATAGTTAACGTCAAGGCTAGTTTATGCCATCAGCAGTTAACACGGCAAACGCTATTTGCGGATATCCGCTTCAGGGACTGCATTAAGGAAAACAAATGAGATCAGTTAAGGTGTATGGGGAAGCCTGGCCGTTACACACTCCCTTTGTGATTGCCCGCGGGAGCAGGACCGAAGCGCATGTGGTGGTGGTTGAACTGGAAGAGAATGGTGTAAAGGGCGTTGGAGAATGTACGCCTTATCCTCGCTATGGCGAAAGCGATGCGTCGGTACTGGCTCAAATCATGAGTGTTGTGCCGCAACTGGAACACGGTGTGACACGTGAAGCGCTGCAGGCATTGCTGCCCGCGGGGGCGGCGCGTAATGCCGTTGACTGTGCGCTTTGGGATCTCAATGCGCGTCAGCAACAACAGTCTCTGGCCGACTACGTTGGTACTGAACTGGATGCAACAGTAACGACCGCGCAAACCGTCGTGATCGGCACGCCGGAGCAGATGGCGGCGAGTGCGACTGCGCTATGGGATAACGGTGCCAGATTGCTGAAAGTCAAACTGGATGCACACTTAATCAGCGAAAGGATGGTTGCGATCCGGGCGGCTGTGCCTGAGGCGACAATCATTGTTGATGCGAATGAGTCCTGGCGTGCTGAAGGGCTGGCCGCACGCTGCCAGTTAATGGCGGATTTAGGCGTTGCGATGCTGGAGCAGCCTCTGCCGGCTAATGATGATGCCGCGCTGGAGAATTTCGTGCATCCGCTGCCTGTCTGTGCAGATGAAAGCTGCCATACCCGCAGCAGTCTGAAAGCGCTGCATGGCCGCTATGAAATGGTGAATATTAAACTGGATAAGACAGGCGGACTGACGGAGGCGCTGGCGCTGGCGACCGAAGCCCGCGAGCAGGGATTCGCGTTAATGCTCGGCTGTATGTTGTGTACATCCAGGGCGATCGGCGCTGCATTGCCGCTTACGCCACAGGTCAGCTTTGCCGATCTGGATGGCCCTACCTGGCTGGCCCGAGACGCGGAGCCTGCCTTGCATTTTACAACCGGACAGCTCCATCTCAAGGATGCCAGCGCAAAAGATTAGACATTGCCAGCAGGTATTTTTCGCTCGCTTCATCCGATGAAATGGGCGGAAATTCTGCAGTAATGCAATGTAGGTTTAGATCGGCGCACCAGCTACCAAAAGAGCCTGGCGTTTCATAACCGACGCTGGTTACCAGCGGCAATTCGAACGACTGCGCCAACCACGCGCCTAATTCGCTGTGTCTGGGATCTTCAATACAGGCCAGCGGATCGTGGAAAGAAACTACCCATGCAGGATGAATGTGGTGAATAAGTTGGCATAGTGCCTGGGTCTCAGGCTCTGATCCCGGATGATCGCCGGTCAATAACACCACATCACGCTCTTCTGCGCTGCTGTTCCAACGATATACCGTTTCACCGGATTTCCAGTTTGCCGCCGGAAAGTTACGGTTTAGATCTACGCCGTTTGCATTGGCACGCAGACCCAACTGGCAACCGTCAGGGTTTACGGCCAGCACGACATGATGGCGACGCAGGGAAGGGTTAAGCGTACGCAATGCGCAGGAAAGGGTGACGACCGATGAGTTTTCGTCGCCGTGCGTTCCTGCCAGTATCAGACCGCTTTCACGATCGGCTGCCGGTGCCGGGAACCAGATCAGCGGTGCGCCGAGCAATGAACGTCCGTAATGTTCGGTTCCTGGCGGAAATGCGCCGCGCTCGGCACGGGGGCGGGTAACGGTCATAGTCATCTCTGAATGCTTGGATAGTTACTCGCAGTGTTGTGCAAAATGTATGGATAATCAAATCGTTTTCACACACTTATCTTTTCAGGTGTAATATCACTTTCTTGTCTGAAGTTAATTGCATTTCCTGCTGGCGATACAAATAATTACACATTCACTTAGTAGCCGGAATTGAGGGTATCTTATGCAGCATTCTGTTTCAGTAACCTGTTGTGCACTGTTGGTTAGCAGCATTTCATTATCCTGGGCTGCTGATGTTCCCAGCGGAACGGTACTGGCAGAAAAGCAAGAACTGGTGCGTCATATAAAAGATGAGCCAGCGTCACTCGATCCGGCAAAAGCCGTTGGGCTTCCAGAAATTCAGGTTATTCGCGATTTATTCGAAGGGCTGGTCAACCAGAATGAAAAGGGTGAGATTATTCCCGGTGTCGCCACACAGTGGAAGAGTAATGATAACCGTATCTGGACGTTTACGTTGCGCAATAATGCGCAATGGGCCGATGGCACGCCGGTAACGGCACAGGATTTTGTCTACAGTTGGCAGCGTCTGGTGGACCCGAAAACACTATCGCCGTTTGCCTGGTTTGCCGCGCTTGCAGGGATCAACAATGCCCAGGCGATCATCGATGGCAAAGCCGCGCCCGATAAGTTAGGTGTCAGCGCGGTGGATGCGCATACCTTCAAAGTGCAGTTGGACAAACCCCTACCCTGGTTTGCCAACCTGACAGCGAGCTTTGCGTTTTATCCTGTCCAAAAAGCCAATGTCGAAAGCGGTAAAGAGTGGACGAAGCCAGGCAACCTTATCGGTAACGGTGCCTATGTGCTGAAAGACCGTGTGGTTAACGAGAAACTGGAAGTTGTGCCGAATACACATTATTGGGACAACGCCAAAACGGTGCTGCAAAAAGTGACTTTCCTGCCGATTAACCAGGAGTCTGCTGCGACCAAACGCTATCTTGCTGGCGATATCGATATTACTGAGTCCTTCCCGAAAAATATGTATCAGAAGCTATTGAAGGATATTCCGGGCCAGGTTTATACGCCGCCGCAGCTTGGTACTTATTACTATGCGTTTAACACGCAAAAAGGGCCGACTGCCGATTCACGCGTGCGTCTGGCGCTTAGTATGACTATCGATCGCCGTCTGATGGCGGAGAAAGTATTAGGAACTGGAGAAAAACCCGCATGGCATTTCACGCCGGATGTGACGGCAGGATTTATCCCGGAACCTTCTCCGTTTGAACAAATGAGTCAGGAAGAGCTTAACGCTCAGGCGAAAACGCTGCTGCGTGCGGCCGGTTATGGCCCGCAGAAACCGCTGAAATTGACGCTGTTGTATAACACCTCTGAAAATCATCAGAAGATTGCTATTGCTGTGGCTTCCATGTGGAAGAAAAATCTTGGCGTGGATGTGAAGCTACAGAACCAGGAATGGAAAACGTATATCGATAGCCGTAATACCGGTAATTTTGATGTGATCCGTGCATCCTGGGTGGGCGATTACAACGAGCCATCCACATTCCTGTCGCTGTTAACCTCGACCCATACGGGCAATATTTCCCGCTTTAACAATCCGGCATACGATAAAGTGTTGACTCAGGCGACGCTGGAAAATACCGAGAAAGCACGGAATGCCGATTATAATGCAGCGGAAAAAATCCTGATGGAACAGGCACCTATTGCCCCGATTTATCAGTACACCAACGGGCGTTTAATTAAACCGTGGCTGAAGGGGTATCCGATAACCAACCCGGAAGATGTGGCATACAGTCGCACTATGTATATTGTTAAGCACTAGTTGCGTACGCCCTCCTGTTAACCTTCGTTAACCACTTCAACTGGCGCTGACTTCAGCGCCAGCATCTCCAGACAATCAGTATCAACCTCATTAGAAATAATGATAAAAACATATCTAATGAATTATTCATATTGTGAATTATCTATAACCAATTTTGCCGCTGCATGAAACCATCGTCCGCAATGTCCGCGGCTTCTTTCCCTCCAACATCCGGCCTCATCCCTTCGCGAGCGGCCTCTGGTGGCGGCACCATAGGTCACGGTGAATGACGCTTAGTTGAATACCTTCCACTATTAACCTTCGTTAACAACATCAAAAACACAAAGTTGGTGTGGATTTCTCCAACAGTATTTCCTGGCGTTCAACCTGCTCACATCCACCGTTACTTTGCTTCAGTACGTCACGAAAAAAGTTGTTTATTGGATGAATACGCTATTTGTTTAACAACCATTGAAATAGATAGATACACAATATTTTTTGGCTGAGACAACTCTTCGTTGAGGCAACTCCATTTCACGTAGGGTAAAAATAAAAAACATTATGAAACAAGTGCTTATATTGAAAGATGAAGACTTACTGGCACGAGGTAACGATCGCTACGTCTTCCAGCACCCACAGGATAGTAAACTGCTGGTCAAAATCGTGATTCCAGGCATTGCGAAATATAAAAGCAAGCTACGTGAGGTCTTTCGGGACATCAAAGAATGTAAGTTGAGTCACCAAACCGACGCATTTTATATGCAAAAAATTGAAGGACTTGTTGAAACAAATAAAGGAATAGGGCAACTCACGGTGAAGGAGTGTGATGAGCATGGCCACATCGCTCAAACTCTTTATCAGCTTGCCCTGAACAAAGAACTTGATGCCAGCAAATTGCAGAAGTTGAATGTTTTTTTAGCGTGGTTTGTCAGTACCGGTGTCATTATTAACTCCCTGCATTGTAAAAACATCGTCTACGCCTGGGATGCTGCGCGCCAGGAATATTGTTTCAAAGTCATTGATGGTTTTGGTGACAAAACGTTTTTTCAGCTCAGTAAGTTTTCAGCGGCAATACGCGATAAAAATAAAGTCAAATGTCTCAAGCGGATGCTACGGGATCTGAACCACCTGCAGAATACGTAATCCGCAGAAATTGTTGACGATATGGCGTGGGAACGCGACTACCGTGATATCGGCGTGTCAAATGCCTGTCGCGAGTGGTTATCCTGGAAAGCGGCAACCCGACCACAATGAAGACACTACAACAGAGAAGATCATACGTCCGGGGGCTGATGCTCCCGACAAATTAACATCGAATCATCCTCGCTCAACGGTTCTTTCGTTAAATTACAAAATCCTTGACCGTTCACCTTTTGGTGGAACCGACAGCTCTGGCACAGACCAAATCCCGGCACATTACTGGTACGCTGAATGCCTCGCAGTAGTTCGAAGAGTAGCTCCTTGAGTAAACCCGCGCGTTCACCCATCGTAGATTCGCCTGTCACCAAAAATGAGGGGGGAAGCAGGGCATCCAGCAGATTTTTGGCAGACTCGGTGAGCTGCAGATGAACGCTACGCTTATCCCTGGCATCCTGCGTGCGTACCACCAGTCCTTTTGATTCCAACAACTTTAGCGATTGTGAAACCGTTCCTTTGGTGAGGCCGAGGTAGTCCGTCACGGCGAGAGGTGTATTGGAGTAGCGGTTACAGCGTGCGAGATACATCAACGCACTGAGCTGTACTGGCTGAAGATCCGCCAGTAAAGGATGCTGGCGAAACCACATCCGCGTCAGACCAGACAGCCGGTCCAGTACGTCAAAAAGCGACATGTCATGCATAACAAAATCCTCCTCGGCATATAGTATCGACTAAAAACTATATTGACAAAGCATAAAACTGGCGTAGCATAAATTATAGTATCGAATCGATACTATAATTTAAAGGAGAGGTATCATGACCAAAGCCCGTTTTTATCATGCTGGTTGTCCGGTTTGCGTTTCCGCAGAAGAAACACTGTTACAGCATCTGTCCCCGGATGTGGAAATCGAGGTTATTCATTTGGGAGAACAACCCGATCATGTTGCAGAGGCGGAACGAATCGGAGTGAAGTCTGTTCCTGCGCTGGTGATCGACGGCAATGTGCTGCATATCAACTTTGGCGCGCCTATTGAAGCGCTGAAATAGCGTCGCATGTTCGGGAAGTCGCGTGAGCTATTTCCCGAACCGGCGTGGGCATGGGGAAGGGGGCATTTATGTGTACTGCAGAGAAGTACCATCCTGTCGATTGTGATCTGCATGACTATCTGGAGATTGCCTGTCTTTATCACTATTTGCTTCGCATTGAACTGACCACTGGGGGACACTTTGATGCCAGGGCCGTGACGACATGTACCACAGCAGACAAAGAGGAATTCTTGCTTGTGGGGGGCCATGAACACCATCATAGAATTCGCCTGGACTATCTGTCAGCCATTACTCCATTGACGGCTGGCGCCACTTTTAGCACTGTGATATTCCGTTGAATCTGTACGTCAAAAGGCTGCGCCACCGTTATACAGTGTAAATGCGGATGTCATGCGCCTGAAAAGCGGTGCCGTACTGTTTGCTGATGTTTTCCTCCACGACAATGACATCGATGTTACTGCTGGCGGTGACAACATAACGTGCGACGGCAGGGATCTTATCCGCCGTCAGTGCGACGATAGTTTCGTTACACTGCTTAATTACCGCTTGTTTAAACTCACAATCGGCGTAATCAAACCCGGTTAATCCTGACTCCGGTGCCATCGCACAACCACCAATAAAACCTTGATCAAATAAAATATCCTGTACCTGGGCAATGGCTGTCGGACCTACGCATCCAC
Organism: Citrobacter sp. C6_1; assembly: GCF_014596835.2. Taxonomy (NCBI): domain Bacteria; kingdom Pseudomonadati; phylum Pseudomonadota; class Gammaproteobacteria; order Enterobacterales; family Enterobacteriaceae; genus Citrobacter; species Citrobacter sp. C6_1. The sequence continues at coordinate 2,154,405 of NZ_CP115031.1, forward strand.
CGGACGATCGCTGCACTGGCCCACCTAGCATGATGACCTCGAATAGCGGTTTTTTCAGCAGTACGGCGGCAATATCAGGTGAATTTGTCACGACGGTCAATGCCAGCTCAGCGGGAAGGGCTTCAGCCATTGCCAGATTGGTTGTTCCTGTATCGATAAAAATACAGCTCCCGGATTTCACTAATCGGGCGCATCTTTGCGCGATGCTGCTCTTTTTCGCAGTATTAATATTCTTGCGTGCTGCGATGTCAGCTGACTCAGGTAGTGAAATAACAGCCCCGCCATAGACTTTCTTGCAAACACCTTCTTTACACAACTCATGTAAATCGCGGCGGATCGTATGTTCTGACACCCCCAAACGGGCTGCCAGTTCAGTACAGATCACTCTGCCGTTTTCCTGCAGGATCTGATAGATAAGCGCCTGGCGCTGATCCGGGAACGCAGCGTAATCGAGCATGAGAACTCCATAAAAATAAACATCGAGCAATAATGTGCATGATCGTGCATTATAATGCACGATGTCAATATCCCTTAACGGGGGCGTACCGTTCAGAATAAAACGATAAGAGGATCGCGATGAAAATTGCACACATGGCCTTATGGACCCAGGATCTTGAGCGACAAGCCCGGTTCTGGGTGTCATTTTTTGATGGTGTGATAAACGATAAATACTGCAGCAAAACCAACCCCGGGTTTGAATCTTATTTCGTCAACATTGGTGGGAACATTGCGATTGAGTTAATGACCAAACCGGGACTGACCCACCCTGTACCTGACAATAACACTTCAGGGTGGGTGCATCTTGCTCTCTCTGTTGGTGGCGCGGGGCATGTTGATGCTCTGGCGATACGCGCAAAAGAACAGGGCATCCTGGTCTCCGGACCACGAACCACCGGTGACGGGTATTACGAGGCCGTCATTCAGGACCCAGACGGTAATTTAATCGAGATTGTAGCGTAATACGTAGTGTTCGTCGGGATCCACGTGAAGATGATGTCGTCATTGAAATATTATTCAGTGGGGTGTGTCACTCCGACATCCATAGTGCCTACAATGGCTGGGGCGGCGCTACGTATCCGATGGTTCCCGGCCACGAAATAATAGGCCGCGTGGTGCATGTTGGGAAATCGGAAACAAAATTCGCGGTCGGCGATCTTGCCTGCGTGGGGTGTATGGCATGATTCATACCAGCACTGTAGCGCCTGCGAGCAGGGTCTTGAGCAATACTGCGAAGAGGGGAGCACCCTTACGTATAACGATACTGACTGTCATGATGGCCTGCCTACTTTCGGCGGTTATTCTGACAAGATTGTCGTGACCGGGAAGTTCGTCGTGAAGGTGCCGGAAGGAATCGACTTACGTGGTGCTGCACCGTTGTTGTGCGCCGGTATCACCACATGGTCGCCGTTGCGTCACTGGCAGGTTGGGCAGGGGAGTAAAGTCGCTGTTGTTGGGTTGGGTGGTCTGGGACACATGGCGATCAAGCTCGCTCAAGCATTGGGGGCTGATGTTACGTTATTCACGCGGTCGCCAGGCAAAGAAGCTGATGCCAGACGAATGGGGCCAGTCATGTTGTGCTTTCAACAGACAGCGAACAGATGAAAGCCGCGGCGAATCAGTTTGACCTGATTATTGATACTGTTCCATACGTGTATGATCTGAACCTCTATATTCCAACGCTGGTGCTTAGCGGAACGTTGGTGCTGGTGGGGCATCTGGGGCCGTTGGATCCGTTCCTGAACACGGTTCCGCTGATCCTCGGTAAAAGAGCCGTTGCGGGTTCGGTGATTGGGGGGATTGCGGAAACTCAGGAGATGTTGAGGTTATCAATATTCAGGATATTAATACCGCGTGGCAACGGATGTTGAAAAGCGACGTGAAATACCGCTTTGTCATTGATATCGCGTCACTGAAGTAAATGCAAAAAAGACGCGGATATCCGCGTCTTGATTTTGGTTAGTGGGCAGAAGGTTGTACCTCGGCGTTATCCATATACAACGTCTGACTGGGGAACGCAAAGTCAGCACCGTTATCCTGAACTATTGTAATAATTTTCAAGTACACATCTTGTTGTACAGCAAGCCACTCCTGCCACACGGTGGTTTTCGTGAAGCAATACACCATGATATTCAGCGATGAATCGGCAAACTCATTAAAATAGACCAGCAGGGTTTGTTTTTGATCTATTCCAGGATGACTTTGCAACATTTTTCTGACCGACTCGACAACTGTGCCAATTTTATCAGCATCTTCATAACGTAACCCGATCACCGTTTTGATTCGTCGATTACTCATCCGCCCCGGGTTTTCTACACTGATGGAAGAGAAAATTGAGTTCGGCACATATAACGGACGGTGGTCGAAGGTGTTTATTTTGGTCATTCTCCAGCCGATTTCCGTTACCGTACCTTCGATATTTCGGTCCGGAGAGCGGATCCAGTCACCGATGCTAAACGGTCTGTCGAAGTAGAGCATAATGCCAGAGAAAAAATTGCTCAGGATATCTTTACCTGCCATACCGACAGCGATACCGCCGATGCCGCCGAACGTTAACAGCCCTGACAGGCTCATGCCGAAATGCTCACCGTACAGCAAGATGATGGCGACGACGATCGTAATCTTAATGATGCGTGACATGATCCTCGCGCTGGTGATATCTCTGCCCTTGTTAATCTGCGTTTTTTCAAACTGATTGATGACCAGAAAGAGTTTTATCGTCAGGATCAACGCTATCAACGAGGTGCAGATAAAGTCGACCACGCCTGGGGAGATAAATTTCAGCTTATAATTATCGATGACGTTATTCGCAATCGTGCCAAACGTACCAATGATAATGGCATAAACAAAAAACTGTGCTGCGTGGAATATGAGTCCTTTGCAGTGTTTTTCACTACGATGAAACCAGACGCTCATCAGGACTAACGCTGCACAGCTGCTGAGAATTACCGTTAAATTAAACGCATTATTTATAAACAGTTCAGCGATCATGATTCTCCCAGGTCACTCCGTGTTAGTTAAATATCATCTGACATCCTTCATCAGCGGATATTTTACCCAGTTCAGGTTGTCAGATCATTCATCAAAAGGAGAGAGGAATAATACAATCAGCGTTATTTTCAGGCGAATAGTGCGCATGTCAAGTTTGAGTGTGGCGTATGTAGCAGACAGTAAGTTGATGTCATGGTATTGTTGCTACAAAGTAACACGGTTTTCATCTGCAAAAGGACGATATTATGATCATGGCTAAGCTGAAGACAGCGAAGGGACGGAAGTTTCTGTTATGTCTGCTTGGGGTATTTATTATTGCGGCATCGGTTGTGACGCGCGCGACGATTGGTGGCGTCATTGAACAGTATGACATTCCGCTTTCCGACTGGACAGCCTCGATGTATGCCATTCAATCCGCAATGATTTGCGTCTACAGTATGGTTTTTACTATTTTGCTGGCTATTCCGCTCGGTATCTATTTCCTCGGAGGCGAGGAGAAGTACTAAGTACATATCATGCCGGATGACATCGCCATCCGGCATTTTGCTGCAGGATTAATCGTCTTCTTCGTCGTCCAGTTCAACCGGGGTCTGGTACTGATCCGGTTTGATAACCAGCAGATCGCAACGCAGATGGTCGATAACCTGTTCTGCGGTATTCCCCAGAAACGCAGCTGATATGCCGGTGCGCCCAACGGTGCCGAGTACCACGATCCCCGCCTGTAAATGCTCAGCTAAATCCGGGATGACCTCTTCAGGCAATCCTTTTTCAACGTGGGTAACTTTTTCATCAATACTGAATTTCTGGCGTAATGCCTTCATGGCCAGCAGATGTTGTCCACGGATGGCGTCGTTGTACACGCTGGGATCAAATTCAGGTAGCTCAATCGCAATGTTGATAGGCGTTACAGGATAGGCGCCGACCAGGTGTACTTCGGTATGGTTAACCTGTTCTGCGAGCTGCAACGTTTCCTTGACCAGTTTTTCGTTGAGTGCATTGTGATATGCCTCTTCACTGGCGAGGTTCACCGCCACCAGCGCTTTACCACCTTCCGGCCACGGCTGATCTTTGACCATCCACACCGGGCTTGGACATTTACGCAATAAATGCCAGTCGGTTGGTGTGAAAATCACGGCTTCAAGGCGATCGTGCTGGTGTGCCATTTTGAGCACCAGGTCATGCTTAGCGCTGATTACTTCCTGGATGATTGCTTCGAAGGGACGGTTGTGCCAGACCACTTTAATATCAAGCGGGATCCCTGCTTCGATATAGTATTTCGCTTGTTCACGTATCCATGCTGTTCGCTGGCTGATGACCCCCTGACGCATTGCCGTACGCTCGTCCGGCGACAGCAGGGTAGTCATCTCGTAGGAAAAGTCATAGATCGGCAAAAAGGCTTTAATTTTGCCACCAATCCGTTGATGCAAATAAACAGCTCGCCGTAATGCTGGTTGATCGTCCTGGTTTGGATCGATGACTACCAGCATGTTTTGATACATAGCCATACAGGGTCTCCTTACAACTGTCACTGCAGTTTGTATTTAAAAGAGTAACCCAATAATGTGGATTGAAACAGGGGAGAACCTCTTGCCAGATCAATAAACTGGGGAAATCTCCAGCTTTTCCCCACATCACGCTCAATCTAAACCATTTTCCGTTGTTTCTATTGTGCTTGCGCGCCAGGCGGAAAAGGTTTGGGCGCGTGGACGTTTCAACTGCCCGGCAATTTGAACCCTGCCGCTAAGGCTGATTCGTCGAACGGCTGTACGCTTTCGCGAGCCAGTGGCAACCAGTGATGAAAACTGGTGGGATGCCCGGAGTGATAAAGATGCTCACCTAAAATAGAAAAGGCTAATTCATAGCGGCGAACTGTTGCGTGTTCTATCGATGGCGGTTCTTAAATCATCGCCAGGATGCGTCATGCTGGCATTTATCGCACCTTATTTTGCGTCCGTAAACCCTGCCGATCTTATCGCATTCAGCGGTTTTTTATGCAACCAGGCAGGAAAGAGTGTTTAACCGTAGTTATTGTGACAGCATTAATGATGGGGATATTTATATTGAGGACACTTACAGTGTTTATATTTTAATTAAATCAGAGCACAAGCGCCTTCTGCCAAACCATTAAATTGGGGTAATTTAGCAATTTGACAGAAGGTTAACTGAGAAGGCTACGCAACGTTACGTGTGTGGCCAGCAAGGACAGCCAGCGCGTCGCTATTCTCAATAGTGATATATTTACCTTTCACCGCCAGCATACCGCTTTTCTGGAAGCGACCCAGCAGGCGGCTAATGGTTTCAACCGTCAGACCGAGGTAATTACCGATATCGCCACGGGTCATTGTCAGACGGAATTCGCGCGGAGAGAAGCCTCGCTGGGCAAAACGGCGGGACAGATTGTAGATAAAGGCCGCCAGGCGCTCTTCAGCATTCTTCTTCGACAACAGCAGGATCATGTCCTGGTCGCCTTTGATTTCGCCACTCATCAGACGCATCATCTGCTGACGCAGGTTCGGCATTTTACCGGACAGGTCATCCAGAGTTTCGAAAGGAATTTCGCATACCATTGACGTTTCCAGCGCCTGGGCAAAGCTTGGGTGATGACCGCTGCCAATCGCGTCAAAACCAACCAGGTCGCCCGCTAAGTGGAAACCGGTGATTTGCTCATCGCCTTGTTCGGTAATGGTATAGCTTTTTATCGTTCCGGAACGGATAGCATAGAGTGACTTAAGCTCGTCACCTGCTTTAAAGAGCGTCTGCCCCTTTTGGATAGGCTTTTTGCGCTCGATGATGTTATCGAGCTGGTCAAGCTCATGCTCGTTAAGTGTGAACGGGATGCAAAGCTGGCTGATGCTGCAATCCTGGCAATGGATAGCACAACCGCCAGACTGAATGCGCCGTATAATTCGCTTTTCCGGGATCATAGGTCTGCTCAAGCCGTAATTGATATTTGTCAATTTTAACATCTTTTTGGTGAGCACGTAAGCCTGAGCTACTCCCAATAGAGAATAATTCAGGCATAAGCGAGTTGAATGTTTGTATCTATCTGATTAACCGTACTTTATTTGGGGGTGTATTGTGTGGAAGTGTGATGAATAAGGCATTAATTGCCTGGATTCTAGAGTAGCAGATAGCCTTCATGGCGCAATAACCACTCTTTTCGCTGCACGCCACCCGCATAGCCAGTCATTGTGCCATTCCGTCCAATCACGCGGTGGCATGGGACGACGATGCTGACAGGATTGGAACCATTAGCCGCGCCAACGGCTCTGGCGGCTCCGGGGCGCCCCAGCTGCTCAGCCAGTTGTCCATAATGCATGACCTGCCCGCAGGGTATAGAACGCAACGCTTTCCAGACCTCGCGTTGGAAAGGGGTTCCCGCTGTTGCGGTTTCAAGCGTATCTATAATGCTGAGATTTCCCGCAAAATACTCTGTCAGCTTATCGCTTAGTCCTCCGGGGTTTTTGGCAGCAATACGCTGATAACCCTCAGAACGATAATGAATATCCAGTAATTGCTCCATACGATCACGATGTTGATCCCATTCAACCGCACGCAGGCGAAATTGCTCATCACAAATTACCCACAGCGGGCCAAGGGGCGTTGCAATGATGTCTTCAAGTAAGTTCAGCATCCGTTTTTCTCATTACAGGTGGGGTTACACATTATCATGTCAATGACAGTCGTATCTATACCCCCAAAAACGGATCTTAACTTATGGAGGTAAAGGAATGTCGAACGGTGCGTTATTGGAAATAACCGTAAACCGTTGTCGGTATAATAGTGCGCGGTTATGATAGTGCCGTCGCAAAATCGCTGGAGGATGAAACATGAACCTTGATGATGCATCGCTGTTTCTTGACGCCATGGGGGATGTTCAACCACTGAAGGGATGCGCCGATGTTCACTGGCAGCCAACGCGTAATCTTCGCGCTCCGGCACGTATTGATACGCTGCAACTGGATAATTTTCTCTCGACAGGTTTTCTGGATATCGTCCCGCTGAGCGTTCCGCTGGAGTTTCGTCGCGAAGGGTTACAGCATGGCGTGACTGACAAGCTACGAACCGGGAAATATCCGCAACAAGCAAGCCTTAATCTTGTGCGACAGCCCGTTGAAACCTGCCGCCAGATGCTATTTAGCTTTATTTTACAGGCGCTGCAGGATGGATTGCGCAACGTCCTGGTGATTCACGGTAAAGGGCGTGATGATAACTCCCATGCCAACATCGTTCGTAGCTACGTCGCACGTTGGTTAACGGAGTTTGATGATGTGCAGGCTTTCTGCACCGCACTGCCGCATCATGGCGGCAGTGGGGCATGTTATGTGGCGTTACGTAAAACGGCGCAGGCGAAACAGGAGAACTGGGAACGCCACGCTAAACGTAGTCGCTAGACAGGGTAGTCATCAGGCAGCCAGCACTCTGTTTCTGCCTTCATTTTTGGCTTTGTACAATGCGTCGTCCACGCGTTTAAATAACTCATCAATACTTTCATTGGCTTCGTGTCGCGCCACACCAATACTGACAGTAAAGCGGGGAAGGCCAGGGAGGCTCACCTTGGCTACCGTCGCGCGTATTACTTCAGCGAGATTAAGCGCTGCATCTAAAGACGTTCGTGGCAAAAGCAGTACAAACTCTTCTCCCCCCCAACGAAAAACCAGATCGTCCTTTCTTGCACAGGATTCCAGGGTACGTGCCAGCGCGCAAAGTACATCATCCCCTTTTAAATGCCCGAAAAGATCGTTAATGCTTTTAAACCGATCGGTGTCGATTAGCAGCAAACTGTAATCCTGCGTTAACAATGTTGTGTGTGTCTGCGCTGGCTCAGTTATCTGATAAAAATGCCGCCGGTTGAGTAACCCGGTTAAAGCGTCATGCAAGGCGGCGCGTTCCAGTTCCAGTTCCAGACGTTTTTGCTCGGTAATATCGTGAACAATGCACAGCATCAGTTTATTGCCGTAGATTTCGATAGGACCGGCATAGGTTTGTACGTGACGGGTGCTTCCATCGGCAAGTCTGTGGACAAAATGTAAGGGCTTATGACCACCAGGAAGATGCGCAATTTTATGCATTACCGGCAATATATGGCGCCCCAGCATATTGATTTCCCAGGTATGCTTCTGACACATCACGTCATGATCATAGCCATAGAAATTCAGGGCGCTGAGGTTTGCATCCACAATCAATCCGTCGCGTGACGGATCAATAAGCAACATGGGTGCTGAGTTAGTCTGGAAAAAACGGGCATAGAATCCTTGTTTTTTCCGCTGATAGGTGGCAGAGCGGCTGGCTTTCAGACCTTGCGCTGTCGGTGTTTCAATGCCTTCATAGAGGATAACATCACCTATATCCTGAAGCGTCCTGATGGACAAACGACAGGCCAGCGCGATTTCCTCGCTTTCGCGGTAAACCGTGAGGATCTCCACAATGTCATGATGATTGCGCAAATCACTGAGATACATAGGTAAATCACTTTGTGCGTGCGTGGAGAATGTGCCTTTTCTGAGAGAAGGGAAACTCGGGGCCTGCATCAGTTCCCGTGCAACGGTATTGGCGAACACCAGTTCTTCGGTATGTGGCGAAACGATCCAGACCGGAATGGTTAATAAATCCAGTGAATGTAGCTCGTTTATGCTCATCGATAATCCCGTTATCTTCATATGCTGTGTTGCCGGTTTATTGGCGAATTTTTTTTATTATGCAATCTCACAATGTTATTGATTGTCGGTGAGACAAGGGTTGTACCGTTGGTTTTACTTTTGTGGCGTTTTCAGTTTGTATCAATTCATAGATTTTATGTGCTGGCAGGGGTTTCGCATACAGGAAGCCTTGTAGTACACCGCACCCCATCTGGGTTAACAGCGTTTCCTGCTCCTGGGTCTCTATACCCTCCGCCACAACGCGCATATTCATAGAGTGCGCTATGTCTATAATAGTAGACACGATTTTTGTATTTTTGTCGTTCTCACTAATATCTTTGACAAATATTCTGTCTATTTTTAATTCTCGCGCCGGAAGTGATTTCAGCATCAATATATTTGAATAACCGGTGCCAAAATCATCAATAGAAACGGTGATCCCCAAATCGGCAAACGCGTTCAGGACTTCTACGCTGCGTTTTAAATTTTTAAGTGCCGTACTTTCAGTCAGTTCCAGCGTGAGATGTGCTGGTGAAAGCTGATATTGCGCCAGAGCGTTGCAGACTATATCGACAATATCAGGTTGTTCAAACTGGGCTGGTGACAGATTAACGGCAAGGGTCCACTCCGTGTGGCCTTGTGACTTCCATTGATATAACTGACGGCATGCCTGCTGGAGAACCCAGGTGCCGACAGGAATAATCAGGCCTGTTTCTTCAAGTGCGGGCAGGAATTCAGCCGGCAGCAGAATGCCGCGTTCAGGATGATGCCAGCGTAACAACGCCTCAAAACCCGTCAGAGAGTGATCCCCGGCGGTGTATTTAGGCTGATACCATAATTCAAATTGATTCCGCTCAAGCGCTTGTGACAGTTCCTGCAAGAACGTTGGCGGCGTATCGGCGATAGCCTCCATCTCTGGGGTATAAATCGCCCAGCCGTTTCTGCCAGCCTGTTTGACATGATACATCGCAGTATCGGCTTTTACTTTTAGCTCATGTAACGTTGAGCCGTGTTCGGGATAAAGACAGCTTCCCGCGCTTAACGAAACACGAATGGTATGTCCAAACAGTGTAAAAGGCTCTTTGATGGCGCTGGCAATGCGGGTCATCAGCACCGAGATTGCTTCCCGGTTGCTGTTTGGCACCAGCAGGATAAATTCATCACCGCCCAGCCTCGCCAGCGTCATGGTGTCATCGAGGCAGCTGTATATGCGTTGTGTGCTGGAGATAAGCAACTGATCGCCAATGTGATGGCCCCAGGTGTCGTTTACGATTTTGAATCGATCAAGGTCGATAAAGACCAGGGCGAAGTGTTGTTGATGCAGTTTGGAATGACGCAGGCAGGTCTGTAAGCAGACGTCTATTTGCGTTCGGTTGGCAAGGCCGGTCAGCGCATCGAAGTGGACCTGGTGCTCAAGCTGGCAGTTCAGTTGATGCAGATTATCGGCCAGTCTTGAGGTGCGTAGCTGAGAATCCACCATCGAAATGACCAGCATAATACCCAGAATCACCAGCGTGACGGCGCAGACCCAGATAGAGAGTTCCAGCGTGCTCAGTCCATCATGCGCAGTGTGTCCGAAATGCGTGAAGGTGGCCGCACCCATCCCGGTGTAATGCATTGAGGCAATCGCCAGTGCCATTACCAGAGCGGCAATAAGTCGGTTTATTAATGCGCGTCGGGTATTTTGCCGCAAATGAAAAGCCAACCACAGGCCGATCCCTGACGCGATAATGGCAATGACCACGGAAAGCAAAATGAGTGAGAACTGCCAGCGGATAGTAACATGTTCAACGATAGCGACCATACCAACGTAGTGCATGGTCACAACACCGGTGCTTAACAGGCTTGTTGCAACAATAAGCCGCCTGGTCGAAAGCGTTTGACCTGATATTGCAATATTGATGGCAAGCGTCGCGGAAATGAGTGCGATCAAAAAAGAAAATGCCGTGAGTGAAAAGTGATAATTAATCGGCATACTCATTTTCATGGCCAGCATGCCAATAAAATGCATCGACCAGATCCCCATCCCCAGCGTTGCCCCGCCAGATAAACGCCAGAAAGTCGATTCCCGACGACTAGAGATCGCCACTTTCCCTGCGCTATCGAGGGCAATAAACGAAGCAATGAATGCGACAACAAAGGAAATCCCAATCAGTACAGGGTCCCATGACACATGCAACATCTTACTACCCATCGATAAAAAACCGTGATGTTAAATCTAGCAGATTCTGTCCAGTTAACCTGGTAAAACCAGGTGCGTCCTTAGTTTCCTGTTAGCAGTATTAGCCTGAGCCGCTATAACGGTGGAATATGTAATTTTCACTTATGAAAACATTTGCCGAATTTATGATTTGGCGTATTTTTGTTCGCATTGTGCACTGGGTGACAATAGTCTGGCAACTGGCGTGAACGCTAGCTTATGCGGGATAAACAACCAGACTAATGTAAACTGGTGGTGTGATAGTGTGTTTTAAGTGAAAAGGCGGCATGCTCTCATTGAAAGTGGAACTTTCGGTATCGCGGAATGGCAATCTGCATTGCAGGTGCTATAAAAAATAATACTCCGCGTTATTCTTTGGCAGGCAGGATTAAAATGTTAAATAATATAAGCGTCAGGACGTTTATTACTTTATTTCTGGTATGTACCGTAGTGGCCCTCAATATCGTAGAGGTAATATTATCTGCGGGATTTGATGTCATTATCGGCACTGATGTGGTTTGTACTATTTCACTATTATATTTATGGAGGTATATGACAAAATATCTCGTCGTACCGATTAATACGGTAAAAAAAAGCATTGAAGAGGTGACCGCAGGGAATCTGGCGATGAGTATTCCCGAATTCGGTAATAACTGTGCAGGCAGACTTATTCCGGGAATTAACAGTCTGGCGAGTAATATTTCCACGTTAGTCAGTGAGATCAGATCCTCTTCACGGACCGTGATGACGCTTTCTGAACAGCTCGCGGAGCGTAGCGCGGAATTGTCAGTAAAAACGGAACAGCAGTCTGGCGCGTTAATGCAAACAGCTGCGAATATGGATGAGATAGCGGTTAGTACACGCAATAATGCAGATAATACGCAAATGGCGAGCGCCCAGGCCAATATTGCGACACAATCTGCTCGCCAGGGGGGCGATTTAATGGTGCAGGTCGCCACCAATATGCGCTCGATCACCGACTGCGCTCAGCAGATGACTGAAATTATCGCGTTAATAGATGGTATTGCATTCCAGACGAATATTCTGGCATTGAATGCGGCGGTTGAGGCGGCGAGGGCTGGTGAACATGGCAAAGGTTTTTCTGTCGTTGCAGGTGAAGTGAGAATATTGGCACATCGTAGCGCAGAAGCGGCAAAAAGTATTAAACGGCTTATCGATGAAACGCATCACAATGTCCAGCAGGGTGCGGCGGTTGTACGTGAAGCCGAAAAGAACATGCAGGATATTGTGGGCGGCGCAGGGCAGTTAAATCAGCTGATGGCGGAGATATTAACAACCACACGGGAACAGGAAAACGGGATCACCAGAATTACCCGGGCTCTGACCGAACTGGAAAACGTGACGCAAAGTAATGTCAGCATGGTCGATGAGTTATCTGATTCGTCCGGCATCCTGAAAAGTCAGGTGAATGATCTTCTGTCACGCACACATAAATTTCGCTTAAGTAAAAATATGCCTGTCGAAACAACCACGATCTTGCATCGAGATCCCCCTGTCTCCGGACTACGCCAACGGGTTAAATACGGTTCTTCATTTTAAGATTCAACATCTGCTTGCCACAGCGCCGAATCCGTCGGCGCTTTTTTTATTTTTTTGAACACTTTTATGAATCATTTCAGCATAATGGGACAATGCGATATTGCTTAACATATACTGAAGACTAGACTAACGAAAAGTTTGAATGTTTATGGAGGCGCTGTGGAAGCCATTAAGGGAACCGAAGTTAATGTGCCGGATGCCGTGTTTGCCTGGCTGCTGGATGGTCGCGGTGGCGTGAAACCGCTGGAAGACAACGATGTTATCGACAGTGCACATCCGTGCTGGCTGCATCTTAATTACACCCATTCTGATAGCGCGCAATGGCTGGCGACAACGCCTCTGCTTCCTAATAATGTGCGTGATGCACTGGCGGGAGAAAGTACTCGCCCACGCGTAAGCCGGGTCGGAGAAGGGACGCTGATTACGTTACGCTGTATTAATGGCAGCACCGACGAACGCCCAGACCAGCTTGTCGCCATGCGCTTATATATGGATGAACGCCTGATTGTCTCAACGCGTCAGCGTAAAGTGCTGGCACTGGATGATGTGGTGAGTGACTTGCAGGAAGGGACGGGACCGTCTGACTGTGGTAGCTGGCTTGTGGATGTTTGTGATGCTTTAACCGATCATGCCAGTGAGTTTATCGAACAATTGCATGACAAAATTATCGATCTGGAAGACAACCTGCTGGACCAGCAGATCCCGCCTCGCGGCTTTCTGGCATTGCTGCGCAAACAACTGATAGTCATGCGGCGCTATATGGCCCCTCAACGCGATGCTTATGCGCGCCTGGCGAGTGAACGTTTACCGTGGATGACTGACGATCACCGACGTCGGATGCAGGATATCGCCGACAGGTTGGGAAGAGGGCTGGATGAGATCGACGCGTGCATCGCCCGGACAGGCATTATGGCGGATGAAATTGCTCAGGTTATGCAGGAATCTCTGGCGCGAAGAACCTATACCATGTCGTTGATGGCAATGGTTTTTCTGCCCAGCACATTTTTAACCGGACTGTTTGGCGTCAATCTCGGGGGGATTCCCGGTGGCGGCTGGCAGTTTGGTTTTTCACTATTCTGTATTCTGTTAGTTGTCCTGATCGGTGGTGTTACTTTATGGTTGCATCGTAGTAAATGGTTGTAACAACTACGTTTTTAGCGACTTTCGTGAGTGAAAACGGCGAAGTTTTTGAGCGAGGTCAATAAACCATCTACCTATTCGGGGCAATATCTCTCTCGCAGGTGAATGCAACGTCAAGCGATGGGCGTTGCGCTCCATATTGTCTTACTTCCTTTTTTGAATTACTGCATAGCACAATTGATTCGTACGACGCCGACTTAGATTAGTCGGCTTTTTTTTGCCTGTAGGAAACCAGCGTCTACCCTAAAAGGGTCAGTCTGATTCACAGGAGGGTAATATGACCTGCTTATTCGCCCCGTTGCAGTTGCAACGCCCCCGTTCCGATACTGTCCCCACCGACCCGGTTCCGATTCCCGATCCGATACCTCGTCCGCAACCTATGCCGGACCCGTCACCGGATGAAGAGCCGATTAAATTGTCGCATCACGGGCGCAGATCTGCGAGGATACGCGCCTGCTGAATGTGAGTTTTTACCGCGAGATTAAATTGTGACCGCTTTTTCAACCCTGAATGTTTTGCCTGCCGCCCAACTCGAGAATCTTAATGAGCTGGGTTATCTTGAAATGACGCCTGTTCAGGCCGCTGCGTTGCCGGCGATCCTGGCAGGAAAAGATGTTCGTGTGCAGGCAAAAACCGGCAGTGGCAAAACGGCCGCGTTTGGTCTTGGCCTGTTACAACACATTGATGCTGCGCTGTTTCAGACTCAGTCGCTGGTACTGTGCCCAACCCGCGAACTGGCTGACCAGGTCGCTGGTGAATTGCGTCGTTTGGCGCGTTTTCTGCCAAATACCAAAATTTTAACGCTGTGCGGTGGTCAGCCCTTTGGCGCACAGCGTGATTCTCTGCAACATGCCCCGCATATTATTGTTGCCACGCCGGGACGTTTACTCGACCACCTGCAAAAAGGCACTGTCTCCCTTGATGCGTTGAATACGCTGGTAATGGATGAAGCCGACCGGATGCTGGATATGGGATTTAGTGATGCAATTGATGACGTGATCCGCTTTGCACCAGCGTCACGTCAGACATTGCTGTTTTCCGCAACCTGGCCGGAAGCCATTGCCGCCATCAGTGGCCGGGTGCAACAAAATCCATTAGCGATTGAAATTGATACGGTTGATGCGCTACCGGCGATTGAACAGCAGTTTTTTGAAACCGCCAGCCACGGTAAAATTCCGCTGCTGCAAAAATTGCTCAGCCAGCATCAGCCGGCTTCATGCGTCGTTTTTTGCAACACCAAAAAAGACTGTCAGGCCGTGTGTGACGCATTGAATGCGGCGGGGCAAAGCGCACTTTCACTGCATGGCGATCTGGAACAGCGCGATCGCGACCAGACGCTGGTACGTTTTGCTAACGGCAGTGCTCGTGTTCTGGTGGCCACCGATGTGGCAGCGCGTGGTCTGGATATTAAATCGCTCGAACTGGTGGTTAACTTTGAGCTGGCATGGGATCCGGAAGTTCATGTACACCGTATTGGACGTACTGCCCGAGCGGGTAACAGTGGCCTGGCAATTAGCTTCTGTGCGCCGGAAGAAGCGCAACGTGCCAATATTCTGTCCGAGATGCTGCAACTGAAGCTGAACTGGCTGCCTGCACCGGGTAATGGCTCAATTCTGCCGCTGGAGGCTGAGATGGCGACGCTGTGCATCGATGGCGGTAAAAAAGCTAAAATGCGGCCTGGTGATGTATTAGGGGCGTTGACCGGAGATATTGGTCTGGACGGGGCAGATATCGGCAAGATTGCCGTTCATCCGGCGCATGTCTACGTGGCCGTTCGCCAGTCTGTGGCACATAAAGCGTGGAAGCAACTGCAGAACGGTAAGATCAAAGGCAAGAACTGCCGGGTTCGTTTATTAAAATAAATGCCCGTAGGAGTGCCTGATTGCGCTCCGCTTATCAGGCCTACTGGTGCTGAAGTAATACCTTGTCCAGTAGGCCGGATATGGCATTCTCTACATTACTTCACTTCCAGCACGTTCAGACGCAACTCATCTAACTGGTTTTCATCTTCTTCCGGCTGCCAGCCAGCTGGTTGCAGTGGGATCTCTTCACGATCGAATGCCAGATCACCGCCATCTACCACTTCTGAGCCGTGTTTGATGCCTTTAAAATCGAACAGATTAATATCGCTCAGGTGAGAAGGCACCACATTCTGCATCGCACTGAACATCGTTTCAATACGACCTGGATAGCGCTTGTCCCAGTCACGCAGCATATCAGCGATCACCTGACGTTGCAGGTTAGGCTGAGAACCACACAGGTTGCACGGAATAATCGGGAAACCTTTCGCTTCAGAGAAGCGCTCGATATCTTTTTCGCGGCAATAGGCCAGCGGACGGATCACAATATGCTTCCCATCATCGCTCATCAGCTTCGGCGGCATACCTTTCATTTTTCCGCCGTAGAACATGTTTAAAAACAGTGTTTGCAGGATGTCGTCGCGATGGTGTCCCAGCGCAATTTTGGTGGCGCCTAATTCGGTTGCCGTGCGGTACAAAATGCCGCGGCGCAGACGGGAACAGAGAGAGCAGGTCGTTTTGCCTTCAGGAATTTTATCTTTGACGATCCCGTAGGTATTTTCTTCGACAATTTTATACTCAACACCAAGTTGTTCCAGATACTCCGGCAGGATGTGCTCCGGGAAGCCCGGTTGTTTTTGATCCAAATTTACGGCGACCAAAGAGAAACTGATCGGGGCGCTTTGCTGCAAATTCCGCAGTATTTCCAGCATGGTGTAGCTATCTTTCCCACCGGAAAGACACACCATAATGCGATCGCCGTCTTCGATCATATTGAAATCGGCAATAGCTTCACCCACGTTACGACGCAGGCGTTTCTGTAATTTGTTCAGATTGTATTGTTCTTTCTTGCTAATATCTTGATTTTGCGACATTTAATAGAGGCTCAATTCGTAGTGTGGCATCAGAAGAGTATGCATCACGCCGGATAGTCCGGCAAAAGAAGTCTGATATAAAAACTGTGGCGTGTATGGTACGGATAAGCGGGAAAAATGTCAGCACATTTAGGTCAGGAATCGCGGGGTAAAAGAGGGGGAAACAAAAAGCCCGCAGCGATGTGCGGGCCAGACAGCTTAGCGAACCACCAGAACTGAACACTCCGCGTGACGCACCACGGCTGCGGCGTTAGAGCCCAGCAGATAAGTGGTGATGTCCGGTCGGTGTGACGCAATAATGACCATATCTGCAGGTAATTTCCTGGCGATCTCCAGGATTTTATCTTTCGGTGCACCTTCAGCAACGTGAACATGCACTCTGTCCGTTGGGATATTGAACTTCTTGATAATCTCTTCCAGTTGAGATTTAGCTTCGGCTTTCAGATCGTCCATGGCCGGTAACTCTGCCGAGTAGGCCAGTCCCAAAGAAGCGTAATAGGGCAGTGACGGAATAACGGTCAGAAAATGCACCTGCGCATCGTCAATTTTTGCCTCTGCTTCAACATGGGCAATAACGCGTTGAGTTAATTCTGAGTCTGAAATATCGATGGGTACAAGAATCGTTCTGTTCATAAAACCTCCTGTTTAAGTATCCACCTAAAGCTTACCGCGTAATGGCACTTTATGTACAATGACAAAGATCACATTTTGGCATCACTTTATTTTGATTTCAGGAAACTTGCCTCTTATTACGCCGTCGTAAAATCGTCCTTTAGATACCACGCTCAGGAAATCACGAAAAATACGCGCAGGGACATGCTGATATTGCAGGGTAGCCAACTGGTGAAAGCGAATTTCCAGCGTGTGAGAGGATTCGTCATAGCCGACGGATGCAATACGGGATGATTTTACAGGATGATGATTCATTGCAGGTATCCTCTACTTCAGGTCTTAATGCAAGATATCATCTATCAAAGGCGTGTTTTAATACAATAGATATAATATTTCGATCTGGATAAAACAGATTGGTTATCAAAGAAAGGATAGCCCGCTGTTGCCAGCGGGCTGACGGATTAGAACTGGTAAACCAGACCTACTGCAACTACGTCATCAGTAGAAATACCAGTATCTTTGTAGAACTGATCATCTTCGTCCAGCAGGTTGATTTTGTAATCAACGTAGGTGGACATATTTTTGTTAAAGTAGTAGGTAGCGCCGATATCAGCATATTTGACCAAGTCTTTATCCTGACCAGCGTTGCCGTTGTAAGTCAGGTCCTTGCCTTTAGACATCAGGAAGGAAACCGCCGGACGCAGGCCGAAATCGAATTGATACTGTGCAGTCACTTCAAAGTTCTGGGTCTTGTTAGCAACACCACCCTGATCGTTATTAGCCATTGAACCATATGGAGTCATGTTACGGGTTTCGGAGTACATAGTGGCCAAATAGATGTTGTTGGCATCGTATTTCAGGCCGGTAGTCCATGCGTCAGCTTTATCGCCGCCCGCAACTGTACCACCAGCAGTAGCCTGCTGGTTAGTACGGTCAGAAGTGGTATACGCCGCACCGAAGCTTACGCCCATACCCAGATCGTAGGTAGAGGAGATACCGAAGCCGTCACCGTTGGAGTTTTGAACGTTGCGGTCGCCGCCGTTACCGGTGCCTTCCTGATCGAAAGCGTCACTTTCTTTGCTGGACTGTTCGTTCGCGCCCTGGTACTGCAGTGCAAAGTTCAGACCGTTCACCAGACCAAAGAAGTCAGTATTACGGTAGGTTGCTACGCCGTTAGCACGACCAGTCATAAAGTTATCAGCTTTAGTGTAGGAGTCGCCGCCGAACTCTGGCAGCATATCGGTCCAGCCTTCTACGTCGTACAGTACGCCGTAGTTACGACCGTAGTCGAATGAACCGTAGTCACCGAATTTCAGACCGGCAAAGGCCAGACGAGTAAAGTTGTTGCTACGATTACCTTCAGTGGTGTTGGCATTAACCTGATATTCCCACTGACCATAACCGGTGAGCATATCGTTGATCTGAGTTTCGCCTTTGAAACCACCACGAACATAGGTCTGATCGCCGTCGCTGTTCGCGTCATCAGAGAAATAACGCAGACCGTCTACTTTACCGTAGAGATCTAATTTGTTGCCGTCTTTATTATAAACTTCAGCAGCGTGAGTTGCGCCTGCAGCCAGCAGGGCAGGAATGACGAGAGCCAGTACTTTTCTGTTCATTGAAATAATCCTTTAGTTTTTTTATTTACCTGTGACTACCCATGTAGGGAGTAAAAGCATGCTAAAGGAGAAGTTCCGTAAAGAGATAAATATGAATTGTTACGTCTTAAGTAAAACCTTAAATAAATAATTCTACAGAAATAATGATAATTGCTATGAATATATAAAATGGAAGTATATAAAATAAAAATTATACAAGTGAATTGTGTTGGGCTATTCTGCGCAGGTTATATGCCTTTATTGTCACGCTTTATTTTTTTGTTGAGGGTGGGTAGCAATACTGATTCGTCAGCGAATAAATTGACAAGCCCGAACAATTGTTCGGGCTTTTTTTTGGTTCCAGGTTAATGCTGAGCGATACGTATTACTCGGTACTGCTCTTTTCCGCTTTACCAGCCAGTTGGGCCAGGAAGTCATACCGTTTTTGCAGATCAGCGGTCGCATCCTTCCACAATTGCTCGGCCACTTCCGGTTGCTGTGCGTTCAGACGACGGAAACGCTGCTCGTTCATCAATGTCTCAGCCAGCGCGTCTGACGGTGGGCGAGAGTCCAGCGCCAGCGGCAATTTACCTTCATCTGCACGACGCGGATCAAAGCGGTACAGCGGCCAGAATCCGGTAGCCGTGAGCTGGCGCATCTGATCGTGGCTTAGCGCGAGATCGTAACCGTGCTCCTCACATGGGCTATAGGCAATAATCAGCGACGGACCTGGATAGGCTTCCGCTTCCTGAATCGCTTTCACCGTCTGGTTCAACTGTGCGCCCAGAGAGATCTGTGCAACATACACGTGCCCGTACATCATCATACTGACGCCAAGATCTTTACGCGCCTTGCGCTTACCGTGTTCGCCAAATTTGGTGACGGCCCCGAGCGGTGTGGCTTTCGACGCTTGTCCACCCGTGTTGGAGTAACATTGAGTATCCAGCACCAGAATATTGACGTTCTCGGTCAGGCTAAGGACGTGATCCAGGCCGCCAAAACCAATATCGTAAGCCCAGCCATCGCCGCCAATCAGCCAGATGGATTTTTCGACCAGCGCGTCGGCATCGGTTAACAGCTGCTGTGCGCCGTCGACATCTTTCAGGTGCTGGCGCAGCGCGGCAACTTGCTCACGGCGCACCTCTGGCGTCGCTTCAGCGTGCAGGGCGTCATTCAGTTCAACCGGAATGTTATCGGCAAACTGTTCCAGTAAACGCATAACGCGCACACGGTGCTGATCTACCGTCAGACGGAAGCCCAGGCCAAACTCGGCGTTATCTTCAAACAGTGAGTTCGCCCACGCGGGCCCACGACCGTTGGCGTCGGTGGTATACGGTGTTGAGGGCAGGTTACCGCCATAAATCGATGAACAGCCGGTGGCATTGGCGATCAGCATGCGGTCTCCGTACAGCTGCGTAAGCAGTTTGATATACGGCGTTTCACCACAACCGGAGCAAGCGCCGGAATATTCAAACAGCGGCGTTATCAACTGCGAGGTACGAATATCAATGCGTTCCAGCTTGCTGCGATCGATCTCCGGCAGATTGAGGAAGAAGTCATAATTCACTTTCTCTTCTTCAACATGTTCAAGGCGAGACATCATATTGATAGCCTTGATCTCAGGATTTTGCCTGTCTTTCGCCGGGCACACTTCGACGCACAGATTACAGCCGGTGCAATCTTCAGGTGCAACCTGCAGTACGTACTTCTGACCGCGCATATCGCGTGATTTCACATCCAACGAATGCAGGCTGGCAGGGGCGTTTTCCATCGCTTCTGGTGAAACCACTTTAGCGCGGATAGCCGAGTGCGGGCAGGCGGCAACACAGTGGTTACACTGGGTACACAGCTCTTCTTTCCAGATGGGGATCTCTTCGGCGATATTGCGTTTTTCCCAGCGCGTGGTGCCCATCGGCCAGGTGCCGTCTGGCGGCAGCGCTGAAACGGGGAGGGCATCCCCCAGACCGGCAAGCATTGCCGCGGTGACGGTTTTCACGAAATCAGGCGCGGCATCAGAAACGACCGGCGGACGGTTGGCGCTGTGTGGATCAACCGGCTGCAGCGCCACTTCGGCGACGGACTCACGCGCCAGGGCCAGCGCCTGCCAGTTACGTTCAACCAGATCCTGACCTTTACTGCTATAGCTTTTGGCAATCGCCCCCTGCAGTTCAATCAGGGCGCTGTCACCAGGTAAGATTTGCGTCAGATGGAAGAACGCCATTTGCATGACGGTGTTAATACGGGCTGCCAGACCGCACTCACGCGCGATTTTGGCAGCATTAATCACATAGAAACGGGATTTCTTCTGATTCAGTACGGCCTGAACTTCCTGTGGCAGGCGAGTCCAGACTTCATCCACGTTGTACGGCGTATTAAGCAGGAAGATGCCGCCCGGTTTCAGGCGCTCTGCCATCTGATACTTATCGATAAATTGCAGCTGGTGACAGCCAACAAAATCGGCTTGTGACACCAGATAAGCAGAGCGAATAGGTTGCTCGCTGACGCGCAGGTGAGAAACCGTCAGACCGCCTGCTTTTTTCGAGTCATAAACGAAATAACCTTGCGCATACCACGGCGTCGAGTTACCGATAATCTTGATATTGTTTTTGGTGGCCGACACGCTACCGTCACTGCCCAGACCGTAGAACAGCGCTTCGAGCTTCGCGGTACCGGGCAGGGTGTTTTCCGGCAGCGGTAGTGACAGGTTGGTGACATCATCATAGATACCGACCGTAAAGCGAGGTTTCGGCTTAGCGCTACTCAGCTCATTAAAGACCGCCATAACGCAGTCCGGTCCAAACTCTTTGGAAGAAAGTCCATAACGTCCGCCAATCACGCGCGGTAGAGTTTCCCGCTCGCCGCAGTTAAAGGCTTCTGCCAACGCGGTCATTACATCCAGATACAGCGGTTCTGCCTGGGCGCCAGGCTCTTTGGTGCGATCCAGAACGGCAACGCTACGCGCCGTTTCTGGTAATGCCTGCAGTAAATGTCTGGCGGAGAAGGGGCGGAACAGCCGAACTTTCAGGACGCCAACTTTCTCTCCACGAGCAAGTAACTCTTCGACGACTTCTTCGCAGGTACCAATCGCAGAACCCATCAAGATGATGACACGTTCCGCCTGCGGATGACCGTAATACTCAAATGGTTTGTACTGACGACCTGTCGCCGTGGCGAAATCGTTCATCGCCTGTTCGACGTTTTCGTAAACCGCGTTGTACCAAGGGTTTGTTGCTTCGCGTGACTGGAAGTAAGTGTCCGGGTTGGCAGACGTCCCGCGAATAACGGGATGTTCAGGGTTCAGCGCGCGGGCACGATGCGCATCAATTTCAGCTTGCGGCATCAGGCTGAGGATCGTGTCATCGGCCAGCGGCGCAATTTTATTGATTTCATGCGATGTGCGGAAACCATCAAAGAAATGAATAAACGGAACCCGACTTTTTAGGGTGGCCATTTGTGAAATGAGCGCAAAGTCCTGTGCTTCCTGCACGCTGCTGGCACACAGCATCGCGCACCCCGTTTGGCGCACTGCCATTACGTCGGAATGGTCACCGAAGATAGACAGCGCATGAGTAGCAATGGTACGCGCGGCAACGTGTAGCACAAATGGCGTCAACTGACCGGCCAGTTTGTACAGCGTTGGGATCATTAGCAACAGACCCTGCGATGAGGTAAACGACGTAGAGAGCGCACCAGTCTGTAATGCGCCGTGAACGGTCGCGATTGCGCCGCCTTCTGACTGCATTTCTACGACGCGAGGGGTATCTCCCCAGACGTTTTTAAGCCCGTTCCCGGCCCAGGCATCTGCCTGTTCAGCCATCGTCGAACTGGGCGTAATCGGGTAGATGGCGATAACTTCGCTGGTACGAAATGCGACCGAAGCAACCGCACCATTACCGTCAATTGTGATCATACTGACACCCTTACATTGCGCAAAAAGAGGGACCCACGTAACCGCAGCGAATCCTGTAATTATCTTTCTATTTTAGCAAAAGCGCTAAAGACAGATTTTCGCTTTTGTGTCCTGGGAATAATCAGAATGAATGGTTTGATCAAAGGAGTAGCCAAAAAATTGCCAGAAAATGTAAACAGCACGCATAAATGCGCATTTTGCCTCTCGACGGCAGTGCTTCCGCTGCCTATTATTTATGGCTGTGTCGTTTGGTTAATATTCAGAGGGGAGTAAGATGCGCGCAGCGTTTTGGGTAGGGTGTGCCGCGTTATTATTATCGGCTTGCAGCAGTGAACCTGTTCAGCAGGCAACGGCCGCACACGTTGCACCGGGCATGAAGGCCGCAATGTCCAGCTCCGGAGAAGCCAACTGTGCCATGATTGGCGGTTCGCTATCCGTTGCCCGTCAACTGGATGGTTCTGCCATCGGCATGTGTGCATTACCTAACGGCAAACGCTGTAGTGAGCAGTCACTTGCCGCCGGAAGCTGTGGGAATTATTGAGCCACTGCTTTTCCTACATTAAATCTGCCAGTTTAAACGTCAGCGTTTGTTCTGCCGTAGCCAGTGTTAGCTGGTCAGCAGTCAGATCAACCTGTGCGCCTTGCTTAAACATCTCGCTGACGATACCGTCGAGCGTGTTAAGCTGTGGATCGGCGCACATCATGCGCGTCATTGCCATGTCTTTCACTTTTAATTCACCGTCGGACAGCTTGCCCTGACCATGGAACTGATTACACATTTTTCCCGACACCGTCATATTTTCACCGAAACTTAATTCAGGTGGGTTGTTGGCGACGGTTACCGGCTTGCCATTGACGCTCTGTAAAACAAAACGGTGGTGCTGTAACTGTTCGCGATTGACGGAAATTTTTCCATTGCTCACACAGCCAGCCATAAGCATGCTGAGCGCAATCAGCGTGACAATTTTCTTCATTAACTTTCTCTACGTTCGTGGCGGGATTGCATTCATGATGATAATGATATAGCCAAATTTATCATCGGAGATTATCTGAAAATGCTCCCCCGGAGGCAGGGGAGCGGAATGATTAGAAGAGGGTGTTCGGGCAGGCTTCGCCTTTGGCGATTTGAGCCAGATTCTGCAAGGTTGTTTCAGAAATGCTGGTCAACGCTTCGGCAGTCAGGAATGCCTGATGCCCGGTGAACAGCACGTTATGACAGGCCGACAGGCGACGGAACACATCATCCTGAATCACGTCATTGGACTTATCTTCAAAGAACAGGTCGCGTTCATTTTCATACACGTCCATACCCAGAGACCCAATTTTCTGGTTTTTCAGCGCATCGATAGCGGCTTGTGAATCGATCAACGCCCCGCGGCTGGTGTTGATAACCATCACGCCATTTTTCATTTGCTCAAAGGCCTCGTGATTGAGCAGATGATAATTCTCCGGCGTTAATGGACAGTGCAGGGAGATAACATCGGACTCCGCAAACAGCGTTTTAAGATCGACATATTCAACCCCTAACTCAAGGGCGGCGGCGCTGGGATACGGATCAAACGCCAGCAGGCGCATACCAAACCCTTTCAGGATCCGCAGTGCGGCAATACCGATTTTACCGGTACCAATCACCCCGGCAGTTTTGCCGTACATAGTGAAACCCGTCAGACCTTCAAGTGAGAAGTTGGCGTCACGAGTACGCTGATAAGCACGATGGATACGGCGGTTCAGCGTCATCATCATACCGATTGCATGTTCGGCGACGGCTTCAGGTGAATAGGCAGGAACACGTACGACCTGCAAGCCCAACTCTTTCGCAGCATCCAGATCGACGTTATTGAACCCGGCGCAGCGCAGCGCGATGTATTTCACACCGTGCTTTTTCAGCTCTTCCAGAACGGGGCGGCTGCCATCGTCGTTGACGAAAATGCACACGGCTTCACAGCCGTGGGCGGTTTTCGCTGTTTTTTCCGTCAACAGAAAGTCAAAGAATTCAAGTTCAAAACCAAAAGCCTCGTTAACCTGCTGCAGATACTTCTTGTCGTACTGTTTTGTACTATAGATGGCGAGTTTCATAAGACTTTCTCCAGTGATTTTGACGTCACATTAATCCAATTCAAATTATTTTACAAAATCTAAAAAGTTATTGGTAGTCATAGATATAATGAATAATTCTAGAGTATCTCTTCTTAATGTGGGCACATTGCTGGATTTAAACCACTTTACTCAGCATAGGGTGATGGCGGCATCGTATAATTCGCCGACGGTCATGCCGTCCGCAAGATGTTTTTCCGTTACCGGCGAGTACTCGACCAGGTCATGCAGGCTGTACTTAATGCGACGGTTGAGCTGCCCTTGCCCGGCGTCAACGCGTGATAGCACCGCGCCGCTGGCGAGATCCAGCTCGGCATAAACGCGTGCGGTGAGCTGGCTTTCTGCTTCTTTGACTTTATTCAACGTTGCCTGATGGGCTAACGTGGGCAGGTAAAATGCCGTGAGCAGAGGAATGAGGGACAGACGAAAGTGAGGCACAGTCATATTCTTCCCTGGGGGATGTCTTAACATAACCAAAAATATAGCAAATACATAAGGTTAAATTTGGCTCGACACATGAGTGTTAGCTTTTAGCTGGTCGTTCCTGGTTATGGACATTCGTACTGATAGTAGACTCTTGTCTCCAGGAGTCTACTATCGCCGAACAAGGTATATTTGTGCTATTCAGAATGTTCGAAATCATTATTTATTCATTGATTGATTTTCCAGTATTGCCCAGCTTCAATGTAGCTTAGCCCGATGCGTTGGGATGCTCGCTTGTTATCATTAATAAGATAAAAAATATCTGAAAGCACAGAACGTTCTTCGCTTGGGTAACTATGACCTATAAAGCTAGTATCAACATTGGTTGCGTCAATCGATTCTATTCCAGGATAATAAATCAAACCAGTAGACGAATCACCCGCTCGCGGATAACGGTGTATCGTCTGGGATGCGGCTAGCGCCTTATCTGTTGATGAAGCATATAAAGTAACAGGTTCTCCTTGTGCCACCAGTGCAGGGGCAATGTCTCGTTTGAAAACATCGGCATCTATGTCAGGAGCAGTTAGAATGACCTCTTTTATGCGATTTCGATAATCTGTATTTGTATTCAATACATCAATAACCGCCCGCGATAAAACTCTATTACCCATGCTGTGGGCTATCAGGTAAATATTTTTTGAATCGGATTTCTCAAGGAAATCGATAAGGAAATGTTTTAGGTTGGTTTGTGTCCACTCAGCATTTTGCTCATCAATGGTATAAGCAGAGGTTCTGGCCTGTGAAGGCCAGCTATAAAAAACAGGGACCATATCGATGTTTAAATCATAGTATATTTGAGCTGTTTTTCTGGCTGCCTCGGCGAATGAGACATTATACCCATGAACAAAAATGAAGGTCTTTTTCTCTGGTATATTGCTTACTGTGGAGACAAGGTAATTGAAAAAAATATTTTTAGCTAAAGGCGTTACACCAAGTAAGGCCACGTGTTTTTTGGGATCTTCTTTGAACTCAAACTTCAAAAATGAAGGTTGTTCAGTTACTCCTATAATGTGGTGTCGAGGAATGCTAACTTCACAGAATCCATAGGAGATTGAGGCTCGATTGATTCCATATGATTGGTTGGGTGGTGCGCCGCTGTTATAATTTCTATCGGTGGCATACAAAACCTTGACAATGGCATAATCTGGTTTTTGAACTAATATATTTATTTCATTGCTGCTAGCCATACTGGTAACACCAGTGTTGGACATGCCGCAACCACTTAGTATAGTTATAAAAATACTGAAAACTATGTATTTTAATGTTTTCATTTTACTTGACCTTGCTTTAAATTTAGTTGGAGTGTCTTTCCTTTATTGATTTTTTCTGAATATTACCGACTAAAATTAATCGGGTAATTAAGATTTACGTATTTCCGCAGGGAATGGCATTAATAAAATGGTTTTAATTTGGACTGGCAGGATAGTAATATTTTATTAGTGACTGTTTATTAGATAACGCATGTGGTTTGCCAAAGGGCATCAGACTTCTGATTGATACCGCGCTAGTAATTACTACGAACCTCTTACCGAATACTCACTGTTTCTGACTCATATTTTCAGGACGCAACCCGTATGGTTTCTGCTGTCGGTTGACCAAACGCTCTTCACCATGAGGGAGACAATATGTTTGGACTTGAAACGCTTGATATATTAATTGGGATGATGACTGTGTATTTCATATTTGGGATAGCATGTACCGCGATTGTTGAAGCTATTTCTGCGTGGACCCGTATTCGTAGTCAAAATCTTGATGTGGCGCTGAACGAGTTCCTTTCAGGCGATCTGTCGCAAAATCAGCAATTTATTACTCAGTTTTTTGAACATCCGTTAATTCAGTCCCTAAGTAAAGGAAACCAGGGGCGTCCTTCCTATATTCCCCCAGACATTTTCGCGCAAGTCGTGGAGGCGTTAGTTGTCAGCAAAAGTGCGATGGCAACGCTCTCCGCTGGAGTGAACGCCATGCCGGGAAATGCCAAAAATAATCGGATCAAAGGCATCCTCGAAACAGTGGTGGCGCAGACGGGCAATAACGCGGCCACGTTTCGCAACGCGGTTGCAAAACAGTTTGATGCGGTAATGGATCGCGCCTCGGGTTGGTACAAACGCAAAATGCAGACCATCACGTTGATTGTCGCCACCGTTCTGGTTCTTGGAGGGAATATTGACAGCCTCAATCTTGCGACTGTGCTGGCCTCCAATCCTGATGTTCGAGAAAAAATGGTGGCGATCGCGCAGCAGGAAGTCAATGAGGCGAAAAATCAGGCTCAGGACAAGGAGCGCATCGCGATAGCTAAAGGCAAATATAACCACGCGATTGACGTTATGCAGTCTGCAGGCTTCGAACTGGGCTGGAAAGGATGGCCGCAAGGGGTTGCTGAATGGCTGGCAAAAGTGGTGGGTCTGCTGGTGACTATTTTCGCCGTCTCACTCGGCGGACCTTTCTGGTTCGATATTCTTCAACGGGTTATGCAGGTCCGTTCAACTGGCCCAAAACCAGCAGCACCGGGTAAATCCGACAGTCCGAAAAGTAAGTGAAGTGTAGCGGTTAACTATCGACAGAGAGGGCATCATGATACTTACATCCGCACAGAAAAGTCTCTGTGAACGAGTTTTGAATGCGTTTGAAACCGGCTCGGCCGAAGGCGATTACTCGGCTATCGCGATATTCCATGATGGTCCTCACGGGATCAGGCAGATCACTTACGGACGTTCACAAACTACGGAATACAGCAAATTGCAGGATCTGGTGACCCGCTACGTTAATGCAAATGGGCGATTCAGTGCCGATCTTGCTCCGTTTGTTGCAAAGATAGGTAATATCGCACTGGTTGACAATGAGCCGTTTAAGGACTTATTACGCCGAGCAGGGCGCGATGATCCGATAATGAAATCGGTACAGGATCGGTTCTTTGATGAGCGCTACTATCTGCCTGCGCTGAAATGGGCACAGGACTTTGGTTTTAAAGATGCGCTCTCACTTCTGGTCATCTATGACTCATTTGTTCATAGCGGCACTATTTTGACGTTCTTGCGCGCCCAGTTTCGTGAGGTGCCTCCAGCCAGTGGCGGTGATGAGCACACCTGGATTTCCCAGTATGTTGAAGTGAGAAATTCATGGTTAGCCAACCATAGCAACCCCGAACTTCATCCTACCGTTTATCGTACAAAATGTTTGCGATTTGAAATAGATCGCGGCAACTGGGATCTTTCGCAGCTCCCCATTAACGCCAACGGTATACCCGTCGGGCCCTTACCTGATATATCAATCGCTCAGCCGTCGATACCTCCGGTGGAACAACCCAGCGTTCCGTATTTTGGCGAGGAAGCCCCCGTCTCTGGTTTTGCGGATAACGCCGCGTCGATCGCAACTGACGAGTGGCATTTTTTTGGCGAACAGCGCTACAACCGCAATGGTGGCCTTCTTCATTCCGGACACAAAGAGGGTGAGGATGGCTGGTGGCAACGTGTTGGCCTGTATTGGGCAAAAATCGGGCGGGACGATCTGGACGGGAGAGATCATGACTGGCCGTGGTCAGCGGCATTTATTTCATGGGCCATGCGTCAGGCTGGCGCGGGGGAGCGTTTTTCCTACTCTGCTTCGCATGCGACGTACATCAGCAAATCGATCCGCGACAGAAATCAGGGTAATGCCAAAGCGTTGTACTGGGGATACAGGCTGAATGAGCGTAAACCGCAGGTGGGGGATTTAGTCTGTTGGGACAGAGACCCCGACAAAGTCGTCGATTACGATCATCAGCATCTGGGCAACTATAGCAGTCACACCGACTTAGTTGTTTCCGTAGGCACTAATGAGATTGAAATTATTGGCGGTAATGTTGGTAATTCGGTGACACGACGCCCGTTGGCGCTCACCGCCGACGGGTTCCTTGCCAGCGATGAACAAGGAGGGGAAACGCTGTTTGCCATCATGGGATATCGCGGAGAGTGAAAAATGAAACGATCTAATATAGTGCTTAAACACACTGCCCCGCTGATGTTTTGCACTTTCCTTTTACTGAGTGGGTGTGCCTTATTCGTTTCACACTACGATGCAGGAGCGTACCAGAACTTCACAAATTTGAAGGCGTTCCACCTTAAATTTCTCGAAGATAATACAGCTAAACCCGGGAATACCTTTGATGAAACTAAGGTAAAGGCTACCTGCGATACCGGGGACCTCAAGTTCCGTGAGGCGACGGAATATGCTGCAGGCAAACATGATGACTCACGTGTACGGGCTATTCATTACCTCGATAATGTCTTTGAGAGTGATTGCCAAATGGCGATGAAGGATAAAAAGTTATTTAGCGTCGTCTATGTGAATGAAAAAACCGATGTAGTTAAGTTGAACTACGATCTGGCCATTCGGGGAGAAAGTTCCCGCGTGGGGTCTGTTGTAAAATAGGGGATGAAAAATGTCAGATATTGATGATGCCATGAATGCGATTAAAAATGAGGTTGCTGAGTCCATTAAAGAACAACTGAAAGCGCTCTTGCTCTCGGCAGCAAAAGATACGAATGAGGTAATAAACGATACCGGTAAGAAAATTGCGTACTGGCTGCGTCTTCGTGGGCAGGGAAAACTGAGTGACAGTGAACTGGAGGCGTTGCTCTACGCCAGAGATCAACTGCTGCGACAATATAAAAACACGGCGGAAATTGCAGCAAGAGCTCAGGTTGAGAAGATTGCTATTTCGCTGGTTAATATTGTGCTCGACAAATTATTGGGCATTGCCTTTCACCAGAAATGAGGCACGGCATAGGGCTAATAGGGCGAAAAAATGGTCGGTTTTCTGCGCTACTGACGGATGTGGTACAGGGGTATCTCACTGAGAGACCACTATTTTTTATTACTCACAACCTATAAATATTACATATATTTCAATGGGATCTATTCTTAAGGTGGGCATGTTTAGCTAAACATGCCACAATACTGGCCTAAACCGGCTTAAATTTTCGCTAAATCAGGATATTAACTACCCATGAAGGGTAAATATAAAGCCGTTCTGGCACTTCTCTTATTATTGATTCTCGTGCCGCTGACGTTGGTCATGACGCTTGGCCTGTGGGTACCCACGCTGGTGGGCGTCTGGTTGCCTGTCGGCACGCGCATCGCGCTGGATGAGAGCCCACGGCTGACACGGCATGGGCTGCATATCCCGGAACTTCGCTATCTGGTCGATGATTGCCCGCTAGCGCGCATTACTCAGGCAGACCTCTCTCACCCCAGCCGCTGGTTGCTTAATGTTGGGACAATTGAGCTCGACTCGGCTTGCCTGGCCAAATTGCCGCAGGCAGAACCCTCGCCGGTAGCGCCAAAAACGCTGGCTGAATGGCAATCGATGCTACCCAATACCTGGATTAACATCGACAACGTTATTCTCTCTCCATGGCAGGAGTGGCAGGGGAAACTATCGCTCTCGCTAACGCCCTCTACCCAGCAGCTGCGCTACCAGGGTGAAAAAGTTAAATTTCAGGGGCGTCTGCACGGGCAAAATCTGACGGTAAATGAGCTGGATGTTGCAGCATTTGAAGGGCAGCCGCCGGTAAAACTGGTTGGTGAATTTACTATGCCGCTGGTTCCTGATGGACTACCGGTGAGCGGGCATGCGGTTGCTACTCTGAGCTTGCCGCAGGAGCCAACGCTGGTTGACGCCGAACTTGAGTGGCAAGAAAACAGCGGACAACTGATCGTCATGGCGCGGGATAATGTCGATCCGCTACTCGATCTCCCGTGGGAAATAACCCGTCAGCAACTCACCATTAGCGACGGTCGCTGGAACTGGCCTTATCAAGGATTCCCGCTCAGCGGGCGGTTGGGTGTGAAAGTTGAGAACTGGCAGGCCGGGCTGGAAAATGCGGTGGTGAGCGGGCGTCTGAACATTCTGACGCAAGGCGATGCCGGTAAAGGAAACGCCGTATTAACGTTAGGGCCAGGTAGGCTCGGTGTGGATAGTAGCGATATGCCGTTACAGTTGATCGGCGAGGCGAAACAGGATGACCTGATCTTCTACGCGAAGTTACCCGCCAGACTTACCGGAAGCCTGACCGATCCGCAACTCGCTTTCGAGCCAGGGGCGCTGCTGCGCTCGCGTGGACGGGTGATTGAC
Organism: Citrobacter sp. C6_1; assembly: GCF_014596835.2. Lineage (NCBI taxonomy): Bacteria > Pseudomonadati > Pseudomonadota > Gammaproteobacteria > Enterobacterales > Enterobacteriaceae > Citrobacter > Citrobacter sp. C6_1. The sequence goes on from NZ_CP115031.1 coordinate 2,185,634, forward strand.
TCACTGGATATAGACGAAATTCGCTGGCCATTGGCTGGCGTTAAAGTGACACAGCGCGGTGTGGATGGGCGTCTACAGGCCATTTTACGGGCGCATGAGAATCAGATGGGTGGCTTTGAGTTGCACCTTGATGGTCTGGCAAATGATTTTCTTCCTGATGCCGGTCGTTGGCAGTGGCGGTATTGGGGCAAAGGCAGTTTTACACCGATGCATGCGCTTTGGGATGTCGCGGGCAAAGGGGAGTGGCACGACAACACCCTGAGACTTTTCGACCTCTCGACCGGATTTGACCAACTGCAATACGGCACCATGAAGGTGGAAAATCCGCGTCTGATGATGGATGAGCCGATCGTGTGGGTACGGGATGCCAGCAAACCGACATTCAGTGGTGCGCTGTCGCTGGACGCCGGGAACACCATCTTCACTGGGGGAAGCGTGTTACCGCCATCAACCCTGAAATTTAGCGTGGAAGGTACCGACCCGACGGTTTTCCAGTTCAAAGGCCAGCTTCACGCGGGGGCGATTGGGCCCGTACAGCTTAATGGCCGGTGGGACGGGATCCGTCTGCGCGGTCAGGCCTGGTGGCCAAAACAATCGCTCACCGTTTTCCAACCGCTCATCCCACCTGACTGGAAAATGAAGCTACGCGAAGGTGAACTGTATGCGCAGGTTGCGTTCTCGGCCGCCTCGGATCAGGGGTTTGAAGCGGGCGGTCATGGGGTATTAAAAGGCGGTAGCGCCTGGATGCCTGATAACCAAATCAATGGCGTCGATTTTGTGTTGCCGTTTCGATTTAGTGAAGGTGCGTGGCAACTGGGTACGCGTGAGCCTATTTCGCTGCGTATCGCGGAAGTAGTGAATCAGGTGACGGTGAAAAATATCGCCGCCGATCTGCAGGGGGCGTATCCCTGGAGTGAAGACAATCCGTTACTGTTAAGCGATGTCAGCGCCGAACTGCTGGGGGGCAAAGTCATCATGCAGCAACTGCGGATGCCGCAGCACGATCCAGCATTATTGCGGGTGCAGAATATTTCTTCCAGCGAGCTTATCAGCGCGGTTAATCCCAAACAATTCGCCATGTCTGGCCCGGTTAGCGGTGCGTTGCCGTTATGGCTGGATAACGAAAAGTGGATCATTAAAGACGGCTGGCTGACCAACCCCGGCCCCATGACGCTGCGTATTGATAAGGACACGGCGGATGCCGTCGTCAAAGATAATATGGCGGCGGGTGCGGCCATTAACTGGCTGCGTTATATGGAAATAAGTCATTCCTGGACGAAAATAAATCTGGATAACCTCGGTGTTTTAACCATGCAGGCAACGGTGACTGGCAACAGTCGGGTGGATGGTAAAGTGGGAACGGTTAATTTGAATTACACCCACGAGGAAAACGTCTTTACGCTATGGCGCAGTTTGCGTTTTGGCGACAATTTACAGGCATGGCTTGAACAAAATGCAGCGTTGCCGGAAAACCATTGCCCGGAAGGCAAGGAATGTGAGGAACAACAATGAAAACGATAGCTGCGATGCTGGGTCTATTGGCGTCATCTCTGCTGGTCGGGTGCACACCCAGAATCGAAGTGGCTGCGCCAAAAGAACCGATCACGATTAATATGAACGTCAAAATCGAACACGAGATCCATATCAAAGTCGATAAAGACGTTGAGAGCTTGTTGAAATCGCGCAGCGATCTGTTCTGAGGTTACGATGAAAAAACAGCTTGCAGTGATTCTGGTCGCTCTGAGTCTACTCAGCGGCAATGTGTGGGCGTTAACCCTGGGTGAAGCCAGAACTCAGGGGCGGGTGGGCGAAACGCTTAATGGTTATCTGGTGGCATTGAAAACCGATGCCGAAACGCAGACACTGGTGAGTGAAATTAATAAAGCGCGCAGCGCCAGCTATCAGCAACTGGCTGAGAGCAATAATATTCCGGCTGATGAAGTGGCGAAAATGGCCGGACAAAAGCTGGTTGCCCGCGCCAAACCCGGCGAGTATGTACAGGGCATAAATGGGAAATGGTTAAGGAAAGAATAATTCATTTCTGAGCAGGCGCTGACAAGTAGTGCATCACATGAATTATTCATCGACATCGCAATAGTTGCCACACTGCATGATATCGATGTTGATATAGTTCCCCTCCGGTAGCGTCCTGGGGTGAAATCATGTGGCTTCTCAAGTGGTATGTCTGGAATCGTTGGGTATTCAAGCTATTAAGTCGGGATGTCGCCGAGCGGGAACAATTTTTACAGCATTGCTGGGAAGAAAATCTGGCGAAGTGCAGGGATTACGCAACCATCTGGCGTGATATTAACCGCATTCACGGCAAACAGGTTCGAGTGCAGGCAAAGAAGTAAGTACCCTCCCACCGGATAGTGAGAGGGTCTATCATCAGGCAGCGACGACGCTGTCGATAGCGGCTTTCGCATCGGACTGTGCTTTGGATGCCACTTCCGGGCCGTACGCAATGCCTTCAGCAAAGACGACGTTCACGTCGGTAATGCCGATAAAGCCCAGGAATACGTTCAGATACGGAGTGATCAGATCGGTCGGCGTATCTTTATGGATACCACCACGGCTGGTCAGCACGATAGCACGTTTTCCGGTTACCAGACCTTCCGGACCTTTCTCCGTATAACGGAAGGTGACGCCTGCACGGGCAATCAGGTCGAAGTAGTTTTTCAGTTGCGTTGGGATGTTGAAGTTATACATCGGCGCGGCGATAACAATCACATCATGCGCTTTCAACTCAGCGATCAGTTCATCGGACAGCGCGAGCGCTTCTTGCTGGCGTGGCGTCAGCGGCGTATCGCTCGGGCGCATTGCACCCACCAGCTCGCCATCCAGCACCGGAACAGGATTTGCAGCCAGGTCACGGACGGTGATTTCATCAGCGGAGTGCTTTTCACGCCACTGTTCAACAAAATAATCAGACAACTGACCAGACTGAGAGTACCCTGCCAGAATACTGGATTTAAGAACTAATACCTTGCTCATGGGTGTTTCCTTTTATGTGTTTGAAGGGGATGTGCCCCGTTGCTTGTTGACACTTTATTCACAATCCTGCCGCAGTGATAGCGCAATATATCGAATCCTATGTTCGAAATTATTGAACAACACATGAAAAGCGCCGATGTGGTACTCTATACCTATCATCTACAAGAGATTTAACCCGGCAGAGCACTGCCCTCTAATGCTATGACAGAACAACAAAAATTAACCTTCAACATGCTGCAGCAACAGCTGGACTCACTGATGCTGCGCGACAGACAGCGCTTTGCCCGCCGTCTGCACGGCGTGAAGAAGGTTAAAAATCCTGATGCACAACAGGCCATTTACCAGGAGATGGCAAAAGAGATTGAGCAGGCAGCCGGTAAGGTTGTGCTGCGTGAAGCCGCTCGACCGACAATTACCTATCCGGAAAACCTGCCTGTTAGTCAGAAAAAGCAGGATATTCTGGACGCCATTCGCGACCATCAGGTGGTGATTGTTGCCGGGGAAACCGGTTCAGGTAAAACCACCCAGTTACCGAAGATCTGTATGGAGCTGGGGCGCGGGTTGAAAGGGCTGATCGGTCATACCCAGCCGCGTCGTCTGGCTGCGCGCACCGTGGCGAACCGTATTGCGGAAGAGTTGCAAACCGAGCCGGGCGGCTGTATCGGTTATAAAGTGCGTTTCAGCGATCATGTCAGCGATAACACCATGGTTAAGCTGATGACGGACGGTATTTTGCTGGCGGAAATCCAGCAGGATCGACTGCTGATGCAGTACGACACTATCATCATCGATGAAGCGCATGAACGCAGTCTGAATATCGATTTTCTGCTCGGCTATTTGAAAGAACTCCTGCCGCGCCGTCCGGATCTAAAAATTATTATCACTTCGGCGACCATCGACCCGGAGCGTTTTTCAAAGCATTTCAATAATGCGCCGATTATCGAAGTCTCCGGCCGAACGTACCCGGTAGAAGTACGCTATCGCCCGATTGTTGAAGATGCAGATGACACGGAACGTGACCAACTGCAGGCAATTTTTGATGCCGTAGATGAACTGGGACGTGAAAGCCAGGGTGATATTCTGATCTTTATGAGTGGTGAACGTGAAATTCGCGATACCGCTGATGCACTGAACAAACTGGATTTACGTCATACCGAAGTGTTGCCGCTGTACGCCCGCCTCTCTAACAGCGAGCAGAACCGCGTATTCCAGTCGCACAGCGGCCGCCGTATCGTGCTGGCTACCAACGTGGCGGAAACCTCGCTGACCGTGCCGGGGATCAAATATGTAATTGACCCGGGTACTGCGCGTATCAGCCGTTACAGCTACCGTACTAAAGTCCAGCGTTTGCCGATTGAACCGGTGTCGCAGGCTTCTGCCAACCAGCGTAAAGGCCGCTGCGGTCGTGTTTCAGAAGGGATCTGTATTCGTCTCTATTCCGAAGACGATTTCCTGTCGCGCCCGGAGTTTACCGACCCGGAGATCCTGCGTACCAACCTGGCATCCGTTATTTTGCAGATGACGGCGCTGGGACTGGGTGATATCGCGGCATTCCCGTTCGTTGAAGCACCGGATAAACGCAATATTCAGGACGGGGTACGCCTGCTCGAAGAGCTGGGGGCGATAACCACCGATGAACAGGCAACCGCGTATAAGTTAACGCCGTTGGGTCGTCAGCTGTCGCAACTGCCAGTGGACCCGCGTCTGGCGCGCATGGTGCTGGAAGCGCAAAAACATGGCTGCGTACGTGAGGCGATGATCATTACCTCGGCGCTGTCCATTCAGGATCCGCGCGAGCGTCCAATGGACAAGCAGCAGGCTTCCGACGAGAAGCACCGCCGTTTCCACGACAAAGAGTCTGATTTCCTCGCGTTTGTGAACCTGTGGAACTATCTCGGCGAGCAGCAAAAAGCGCTGTCGTCGAACCAGTTCCGTCGCCAGTGTAAGGTTGATTTCCTTAACTATCTGCGCGTGCGCGAATGGCAGGATATCTACACGCAACTGCGTCAGGTGGTGAAAGAGTTAGGTATTCCGGTCAACAGTGAACCTGCTGAGTATCGGGAAATCCACGTTGCGCTGCTGACCGGATTACTGTCGCATATCGGGATGAAAGATGCCGATAAACAGGAATTTACCGGCGCGCGTAACGCCCGTTTCTCGATCTTCCCCGGTTCTGGTCTGTTTAAAAAACCGCCGAAATGGACAATGGTGGCGGAGCTGGTGGAAACCAGCCGCCTGTGGGGACGTATTGCCGCGCACATCGATCCCGAGTGGGTGGAGCCGGTTGCCCAGCATCTGATCAAACGTTCATACAGTGAACCGCACTGGGAGCGTGCCCAGGGGGCAGTGATGGCGACAGAAAAAGTCACTGTTTACGGCTTACCGATTGTAGCCGCCCGTAAGGTGAACTACAGCCAGATCGATCCTGCACTATCGCGTGAACTGTTTATTCGCCATGCGCTGGTGGAAGGTGACTGGCAGACGCGACATGCGTTTTTCCGTGACAACCTCAAGCTGCGCGCGGAAGTGGAAGAGTTAGAGCACAAATCACGTCGTCGCGACATTCTGGTCGATGATGAGACGCTGTTTGAATTTTACGACCAGCGCATCAGCCATGATGTGGTTTCCGCCCGCCACTTTGATAGCTGGTGGAAGAGAGTCAGCCGCGAGACACCGGATCTGCTCAACTTTGAAAAAAGTATGCTTATCAAAGAGGGCGCGGAGAAAATCAGCAAGCTGGATTACCCAAACTTCTGGCATCAGGGCAATCTCAAACTGCGGTTAAGCTACCAGTTTGAACCCGGCGCTGATGCGGATGGCGTGACCGTGCATATTCCGCTGCCGTTACTAAACCAGGTTGAAGAGAGCGGTTTTGAATGGCAAATCCCGGGGCTGCGTCGTGAACTGGTGATCGCGCTGATTAAGTCGCTACCGAAACCGGTCCGACGCAACTTTGTGCCGGCACCGAACTATGCGGAAGCGTTTTTAGGCCGGGTGACGCCGCTGGAACTGCCGCTGCTGGATTCGCTGGAGCGTGAACTGCGCCGGATGACCGGCGTCACCGTTGACCGTGAAGACTGGCATTGGGATCAGGTGCCCGATCATCTGAAGATAACGTTCCGGGTGGTCGACGATAAGAACAAAAAGCTGCAGGAAGGACGCTCACTGCAGGATCTGAAAGATGCGCTGAAGGGCAAAGTTCAGGAAACATTGTCTGCAGTGGCGGATGACGGTATTGAACAGAGCGGTCTGCACATCTGGAGCTTTGGTCAACTGCCGGAAAGTTACGAGCAAAAACGCGGTAACTATAAAGTGAAAGCGTGGCCAGCGCTGGTGGATGAGCGTGACAGCGTTGCCATCAAACTGTTTGATAATCCGCTGGAGCAACAGCAGGCGATGTGGTGCGGTTTACGCCGTCTGTTGCTGCTGAATATTCCATCACCTATCAAATACTTACACGAGAAACTGCCCAACAAAGCCAAGCTGGGGCTGTATTTTAATCCGTATGGCAAAGTGCTGGATTTGATTGACGACTGTATTTCCTGCGGTGTGGATAGGCTTATCGACGCTAACGGCGGCCCGGTGTGGACGGAAGAGGGCTTTGCGGCGTTGCACGAAAAAGTGCGGGCTGAGCTGAATGACACGGTGGTCGATATTGCGAAGCAGGTCGAACAGATCCTGACGGCGGTATTTAACATCAACAAACGTCTGAAAGGGCGTGTGGATATGACCATGGCGCTGGGGCTTTCGGATATCAAAGCGCAAATGGGTGGGCTGGTGTACCGTGGTTTTGTCACCGGCAACGGTTTCAAACGTCTGGGCGATACGTTGCGTTATTTGCAGGCCATTGAAAAACGGCTGGAGAAACTGGCGATTGATCCGCACCGCGATCGGGCGCAGATGCTGAAAGTAGATAGCGTGCAGCAGGCCTGGCAGCAGTGGTTCAATAAACTGCCGCCCGCGCGGCGTGAAGATGATGATGTCAAAGAGATCCGCTGGATGATAGAAGAGCTGCGAGTCAGCTACTTTGCCCAGCAGCTCGGCACGCCATATCCGATCTCCGATAAACGTATTCTGCAGGCGATGGAGCAGATTTCAGGCTAATGCGTGGTGGTGCCGTAGACCGGATAAGGCATAGCCGTCATCCGGCATCTGTACCCGGTAAAGAATAAACACCAGGAGTTATGAGTATGAGTCAGTTCCCGATACTTTCCGCAGCCACCCTTGCAGCGATAAATACCGTAGGGCGATGGTTGGCGCAGAATGATTTTATGGAGAACATCACCGTTCAGTCAGACTGCGTGATTCTGGCGGGCAACGCGGTTATTCCGACCATCGACGCCGCTTGTCGGATCGCGAAAGAACAACAGGTTCCCTTATTGATTAGCGGTGGCATCGGTCATTCTACGCGCTTTCTGTATGACGCGATTGCAGAGCATCCTCGCTATAACATCATCCGCACCAGCGGACGAGCAGAAGCTGCGATCCTGGCTGATATTGCGCACCAGTTCTGGCAAATTCCGGGTGAGACGATTTGGGTGGAAGACCAGTCAACAAACTGTGGTGAGAATGCACGCTTTAGCTGTGCCTTACTGAACCAGGCGATAGAAAATATTCACACGGTCATTGTGGTGCAGGACCCTACAATGCAACGCCGCACGATGGCGACATTCCAGCGTGTAACCCGTGATGATCTGCAGGCACCGCGCTGGTTGAGTTTTCCCGGTTTTATCCCTGAGTTGACTCTACAGAACGGTGGTGTGGATTTCGCGCCGGCTGCGGAGGGGCTGTGGTCTGTGGATCGCTATCTTTCATTGATTACCGGCGAATTGCCGAGGCTGCGCGATGATGCAACCGGCTATGGCCCTCGTGGTCGTGGTTTTATCGCCCATGTTGATATTCCGCAGAATGTTGAGGATGCATGGCTGCATCTGCAAAACGATACGGCGCTGACTGACTTGCTGGCGAGCCGATCGCTGTAATCTCTGCCGCCCGTTTGTGAATGTTTTGTCGCAAACGGGCATAAATCCTGCCTGTTTTTTCTCTTCGCCATGATGTTGCCAGATGCTTTTATGAAGTGGCTCACAGAACGACTATTCCAGCAGTAATGCGTCATGCATGATTGGTATTAATTAACAATAGTTTTACTTGTTAAAAACAAATCAATCACAGGAGAGCCGCATGTCAGTACCCGTACAACATCCTATGTATATCGATGGGCAGTTTGTGACCAGGCACGATGACGCCTGGATTGATGTCGTCAATCCGGCCACGGAAGAGCTGATCTCACGTATTCCCGATGGCCGTGCCGAAGATGCGCGTAAAGCGATCGATGCCGCACAGCGAGCTCAGCCGCAATGGGAAGCCCTGCCTGCTATTGAACGCGCAAACTGGCTACGCAAAATTTCTGCGGGCATCCGTCAACGCGCCAGCGAAATTAGTGCGCTGATTGTGGCGGAAGGTGGAAAAATACAGCAGCTGGCTGAGGTTGAAGTCTCATTTACCGCCGACTACATCGATTATATGGCGGAATGGGCGCGTCGCTATGAAGGCGAGATCCTGCAAAGCGATCGTCCGGGTGAGAATATCCTGCTGTTTAAGCGTGCGTTAGGTGTAACAACCGGCATTCTGCCGTGGAACTTTCCGTTTTTCCTGATTGCCCGCAAGCTGGCTCCCGCATTGCTGACGGGTAATACCATTGTCATTAAACCCAGCGAATTCACGCCGAATAATGCCATCGCTTTTGCCAAAATTGTTGATGATATCGGTTTGCCGCGCGGCGTATTTAATCTGGTGCTCGGACGCGGTGAAACCGTCGGTCAGGAGCTGGCTGGAAACCCGAAAGTGGCGATGGTGAGTATGACCGGCAGCGTCGGCGCGGGCGAGAAAATTATGGCCGCAGCGGCTAAAAATATCACTAAAGTTTGTCTGGAGCTGGGCGGAAAAGCGCCGGCAATCGTCATGGATGATGCCGATCTTGAGCTGGCCGTGAAGGCAATTGTTGACTCGCGGGTGATTAACACCGGTCAGGTGTGCAACTGTGCCGAACGCGTGTATGTCCAGAAAGGCATCTATGACCAGTTTGTGAATCGTCTGGGAGAGGCAATGAAAGCCGTCCAGTTTGGCAACCCGGCCGAGCGTAATGACATCGCGATGGGGCCGCTCATTAATGCGGCTGCGCTGGCACGTGTGGAACAGAAAGTGGCGCGCGCAGTGCAGGAGGGCGCCAGGGTGGTACTAGGCGGTAAAGCCATAGAGGGGAAAGGCTATTATTACCCACCGACGTTACTGTTAGACGTGCGCCAGGAGATGGCAATAATGCACGAAGAGACATTTGGCCCGGTGCTACCGGTAGTGTCATTTGACTCGCTGGAAGAGGCGCTGACGATGGCCAATGACAGCGACTACGGTCTGACCTCATCAATTTACACGCAGAATCTGAATACGGCGATGAAGGCGATTAAAGGGCTGAAGTTTGGCGAAACCTACATTAATCGTGAAAACTTCGAGGCGATGCAGGGCTTCCATGCGGGCTGGCGTAAGTCCGGGATTGGCGGGGCGGACGGTAAGCACGGTCTGAATGAATATCTGCAAACGCAAGTGGTTTATCTGCAGTCCTGAGTTTTTACTCTACACCTGGCGGAGGTTTCCCTCCGCCAGTACTGCGTCAGAGTTTGATAAATTTATCCAGCGTACGAATAAGCTGGGTGACAAAACCGTATTCGTTATCGTACCAGGCAACGGTTTTTACCAGTTGCAGATCGCCCACTTCGGTAATTTCGGTTTGTGTTGCATCAAATACGGAACCAAAATGCGAGCCAATGACATCTGACGAGACAATCTCCTCGTCGGTATAACCAAAGGATTCATTATCCTGTGTGGCTTTTTTCAGCGCATTGTTGACCTCTTCAGCGGTGACTTTTTTCCCCAATATCGAAACCAGTTCCGTAACGGAGCCGGTTTTCACCGGTACTCGCTGAGCGTGGCCTTTTAATTTTCCGCTCAATGCCGGAATGACCAGACCAATGGCTTTGGCGGCCCCGGTGGTATGGGGAATGATATTCTCCGCCGCCGCCCGTGAGGCGCGCAGATCTTTCCCGCGAGGGCCATCAACCAGTGACTGCGTTCCGGTATAGGCATGGATGGTGGTCATGGTGCCAAGCTGAATACCAAAGCTGTCGTGCAGCGCTTTTGCCATCGGCGCCAGGCAGTTGGTGGTGCACGATGCGACAGAGATAATCCGATCGCTGGCATCCATCGTGTCGTCGTTGACGTTAAAGACAATGGTTTTCATATCGCCAGCCGGGGCGGATATCAGGACTTTTTGGGCGCCGGCATCCAGGTGGGCCTGCGATTTTTCTGTTGAGGTATAAAAACCGGTGCATTCGATGATAATTTCCGCACCTGTAGTTTTCCACGGAATATTTTTGGCCTCTTTTTCGGCGTAAACGGCAATTTTTTTACCATCGACAATCAGTGCGTCCTCGGTAAAGTCGACGCTCCAGGGAAACGGGCCGTAGTTTGAATCGTGTTTTAACAGATAGGCGAGGATTTTCGGTGAGGTAAGGTCATTGATAGCGACGACCTCCGCGCTGCTTTTGACTTCCAGTAGCCGACGCAATACCAGACGACCGATACGACCAAAACCGTTAATGCCAATTTTACTCATGGTTTTCTCCTGTCAGGATGAGGCGGTACGACATATTTTCCCTACCAGGCTTAGTCCAGACAGGCATCCTCGGCAATAGCGGTTCTTGCGGTTAAACGTAACTGACTGAAAATGGGTGAACAAAACTTAATGAATTTTTAACAAAAGCCCGTTATGTTGACGCATTATTGTTTTTATTCGGGAAGTGTTATGGGGAATAAGTATTCTGGCCTGCAAATTGGCATTCACTGGCTGGTCTTTTTGTTGGTCATTGTGGCCTACAGCGCCATGGAGTTTCGCGGATTTTTCCCGCGCAGCTATCGTCCCGGGTTCAACATGGTGCACGTCTCCTGCGGCATTGCCATTTTAACACTGATGGTGGTGCGCTTGCTGGTCAGGCTCAAATATCCAGCACCGCCGATTGTGCCAAAACCGAAACCGATGATGACCGGAATGGCGCATCTGGGGCATCTGGTTATCTATCTGTTGTTTATTGTGCTGCCGATTATTGGGCTGGTGATGATGTACAACCGGGGTAACCCGTGGATTGCATTTGGCATCGTTATGCCGCATGCGGCAGAGGCCAACTTTGATTTAGTGGATATGCTGAAGTCCTGGCACGTGACGCTGGCCAACCTGGGCTATTTTGTCATTGCTCTGCATGCTGCTGCTGCCCTGATGCATCACTATTTCTGGAAGGACAATACGTTGTTGCGCATGATGCCGCGAAAACGCTCCTGAGGTAATGCCCCGCAAATGTGGGGCATTTTTTTAGCCGCTTATTTTTCCAGACATCATAAAAGCTTATCGACAAGATGGTTAAACAACGCTCAATTCGCCACATTTGATACTTGATCGCTGTCCTTATTAAAACTACTGTATATAAATACAGTTAATGAGAGGCAGATTATCATGTTGTTTTTCCAGCCTGCGGAACGCCGCGAAATTAAACACTTTCCGCTATTTAGCGATCTTGTGCCTTGCGGTTTTCCATCTCCGGCACAGGACTACGTTGAGAAACGTATTGACCTCAATGACCTGCTGGTACGGCATCCCAGCGCAACCTATTTTGTTAAATCATCTGGCGACTCCATGAGGGGCGCGGGGATCGGCGAGGGCGATTTGCTGATTGTCGACAGCGCCAGAAAGCCTGCCCATGGAGACATCGTTATTGCCGCTATTGAGGGCGAATTCACTGTTAAACGTCTGCAATTACACCCAGTTATCATGCTGAAGCCAGAGAACAGCGCCTACGCGCCGATCATGATTAGCAGCGAGGACACGCTGGATATATTTGGTGTGGTGACATTTATCGTTAAAGCCGCGGGCTGATTATGTTTGCCCTGGTGGATGTTAATTCATTTTATGCCAGCTGTGAGTCGGCATTCCGGCCCGATCTGAAGGGCAAACCCGTTGTCGTTCTTTCAAATAACGATGGCTGTGTCATTGCCTGTAGCACGGAGGCAAAAGCGCTTGGTGTTAATATGGGCGCACCGTATTTCAAACAGAAAGATCTGTTCAGGCACTATGGCGTGTTCTGTTTCAGTTCGAACTACGAATTGTATGCGGATATGAGCAGCAGGGTGATGTCGATTCTGGAGGAGTTGTCGCCGCGCGTGGAGATGTACAGTATTGATGAAGCCTTTTGCGATTTAACGGGCGTGCGAAACTGCCGGGATCTTACGGATTTTGGTCGGGAAATCAGAGCAACTATTTTACAGAAAACACGTCTCACGGTTGGGGTTGGCATTGCCCAGACCAAAACGCTGGCTAAACTGGCGAATCATGCTGCCAAAAAGTGGCAGGAGCAAACCGGTGGAGTCGTGGATCTTTCAAATATGGAACGTCAGCGTAAGCTGATGGCCGCACTTCCGGTTGATGAAGTCTGGGGTGTCGGACGCCGTATCAGCAAGAGACTGGATTCTATGGGCATTAAAACGGTTCTCGAGCTGGCGGATACCGACATTCGCTTCATTCGTAAACATTTCAACGTCGTGCTTGAGCGAACCGTCCGGGAATTGCGTGGTGAACCTTGTCTGGCGCTGGAGGAGTTTGCGCCAGATAAGCAGGAAATTATCTGCTCAAGATCGTTTGGTGAAAAACTCACGGATTACAACGCGATGAGAGAGGCAATTTGCACTTATGCTTCATGTGCCGCGGAGAAGCTGCGCAGAGAGCACCAGTACTGCCGGTTTATCTCTACGTTTATCAAAACCAGTCCGTTTGTTCTGAATGAACCTTATTACGGTAACAGCGCGTCGATAAAACTGCTGACGCCAACTCAGGATAGTCGGGAAATCATTGCAGCAGCAACGCGCAGCCTGGATGCCATCTGGCGAGCGGGACTGCGTTATCAGAAAGCGGGCGTTATGCTGGGGGATTTTTTTAGCTCTGGCGTTGCTCAACTGAATCTTTTTGATGACAACCGCCCACGGTGTAACAGCGATAAACTGATGAACGTGCTGGATACGCTTAATGCTGAAAAGGGGAAAGGAACGATCTACTTTGCCGGACAAGGGATACAGCAACCGTGGGCGATGAAGCGAGACATGCTTTCGCCGCGTTATACCACGAGATACAGTGATTTGCTGCGCGTGGGGTAGGGTTGGTTCATTATTGAATTCGCCTGATACTCAGCTCTCGCAGCGCTGCTGCATATCGCTGGACAATTGAGAGAATAAGACCGCTGAATAACAGCGGTCTTATTGATTTTATTTAGACTCTAATTCCGGTGCTTTTTCTTCAGTAAGTTCAACCTCACGATACCAGCGAGGATGGTGTTTCTTCGCCCAGCGTCGACTCACTTTCCCTTCGATCATACCTTTAATTGAACCTTTTACCCAAAACGCCATGTACATATGGATCAGAATGGCGTGGATCAGCACAATGGCTGCTGTCGCGTGGATTAACAAACTCCAACGAACTATGTCAATTGAGAAATAATGGGCAAAGTAGGGTCTCCAGATAATAACGCCGGTAACCAGTAATACCAGAATCAGGCTCATGATGCTCCAGAACATCATTTTCTGCCCTGCGTTGTATTTCCCCACATCAGCAACTTTATGCTCATTGCCTTTAAGTACTTCAACGATCCCTTTAATCCAGGGGAGGTCCTGTTTATCGGGAATGTTGTGGTGTACAAAACGGACGAACATAAACATCAGCACGATGAAAATCATCACCCCGAAAAACGGATGTAGAATTCGCCCCATTTGCGGTGTACCGAAGGTTTCGGTGAGCCATTGCAACGTCGGAAAGAACAGCGCAATACCGGAAAGCGACACCAGGAAGAAGCTTATTACCACCGTCCAGTGACAAGCACGGTCGATGAATTTGGTGCGCAGAATCATTTTGCTTTTACTCATGACCGTTCTCCTCTTCATCATCATCCGTCTCTTTGTTTGGGCCGACTCCCACGTAGTGGTAAATCAGCCCGGCAAAGGTGGCGATAAATCCGGCGGCGGAGAGTGGTTTTAAAATCCCCTTCCAGAGGTTCACTGGTGCGGCGATTTTTGGCTCATCCGGCAGATTGTGGTACAGCGATGGTTGATCCGCGTGATGAAGTACATACATCACGTGGGTGCCGCCGACCCCTTGCGGGTTGTAGATGCCCGCATTGGCATAGCCGCGTTTTTTCAACTGCGCCACGCGAGTTTCCGCCACATTGAGCATCTCTTTTTTGGTGCCAAACTGGATAGCACCGGTCGGACAAGTTTTCACGCAGGCCGGTTCCTGGCCCACGCTGACCCGGTCAACGCACAGCGTACATTTGTAGACCCGGTTATCTTCGGGATTAAGTCGCGGAATATTGAACGGGCAGCCAGCAATGCAGTAGCCACAGCCAATGCAGTGCTCGGACTGAAAGTCGACAATCCCGTTGGCATACTGAATGATTGCTCCAGCGGATGGACAGGCTTTCAAACAGCCGGGATCGGCGCAGTGCATGCAGCCGTCTTTGCGGATCAGCCATTCCAGCTTGTCGTTCTGGGTGGTTTCGCTAAAGCGCATCACCGTCCAGGACTTAGCGCTGAGATCGGTCGGGTTGTCGTAGACACCGTTGCAGTAACCCACTTCATCGCGAATATCGTTCCACTCTGAGCAGGCGACCTGACAGCCTTTACAGCCAATACAGGTAGTGACATCAATTAGTTTCGCCACTTCAGCACGGAAATCCCGCGCCTGGGGCGGCGGCGTGATGCTGTTCGTCGCCGAGCGTTTAATAATATCTTGTGATTGCATAGCCATGAGTTCCCTTCCTTACGCTCGCTCGATGTTGACCAGAAACGCTTTATACTCCGGTGTTTGCGAGTTCGCGTCACCCACCGATGGCGTTAACGTATTGGCGAGGAACCCTTTGCGTGTAGCGCCTTCAAAGCCCCAGTGACAAGGGATACCGATAGTATCGATCTGCTTACCATCGATCGTCAGCGTTTGCAGACGCTTGGTGACCACCGCCTTCGCTTTGATAAAGCCGCGTTTCGACATCACTTTCACCGTATCACCTGCCGCAATGCCTTTTTTGCTCGCCAGCGCCTCACCGATTTCGATGAATTGATCGGGTTGAGCGATGGCGTTGATCAGCGCATGTTTGGTCCAGTGGCGGAACAGTTCAGTAATGGAGTAAGTTGTGGCGACGTACGGGAAGGCATCCGCTTTACCCATATTGGCGATATCGTCATGGTAGATACGCGCAACCGGGCTGGATACAACATCCGGGTGCAGCGGGTTGGTACCAATAGGCGACTCAATGGGTTCGTAATGTTCCGGGAATGGTCCGTCGTTCATTTTGTCGATGGAGAACAGACGCGCTACACCTTCCGGGTTCATGATAAACGGACCAACGTTGCTGCCCGGCGCGGCCTGGCCGTAGTCGGCTACGTCCATACCGGCCCATTTTTTGCCATCCCAATGCAGCAGGGCTCGTTTGGGATCCCACGGTTTTCCTGATGGATCGGCCGAAGCACGATTGTAGAGAATACGGCGGTTGGCAGGCCATGACCACGCCCAGCCCGGTGTGCAGCCCAGACCATACGGATCGCTGTTGTCGCGATTGGCCATCTGGTTGCCTTGTTCTGTCCAGCTTCCGCAGTAGACCCAGCAGAAACTGCTGGTCGAGCCGTCATCGCGCAACTGTGCAAAACTGCTGAGCTGCTGGCCTTTTTTGGCTATAAGCTGGCCTTTGTCATCATAAAGGTCTTCAAGCGCCTGGCCATTAGCTTCACGCGCAATCTCTTCTGGGTGTGGGTCGTATGGATCTTTATAATTCCAGGCAATATTCAACAAGGGTTGCGGATTCGCTCCCCCTTCCTGTTGATACAGCTCGCGTAGGCGCATAAACAGACGCCCAAGGATCTTCCCGTCATGTAAGGCTTCACCTGGTGGTTCTGCCGCAGCCCAGTGCCACTGCAACCAACGCCCGGAGTTAGCGATTGAACCATTTTCTTCAGCAAAGCAGGAAGAGGGCAGGCGGAAAACTTCGGTCTGAATATCTGCCGGGTTTACATCGTTCATCTCGCCATGATTCTGCCAAAAATTGGACGACTCAGTGACCAGCGGATCGATAACCACCATATATTTCAGTTTTGAAAGCGCGCGCGTTGATTTGTTTTTATCCGGAAACGCCGCCAGCGGATTGAAGCCCTGAACGATGTAACCATTAATCTTACCTTCGAGCATCAATTCGGCCTGGGTCATGACGTCATACAGGCGATCCCATTTAGGTAGCCAGTCGTAGCCCCAGTTATTTTCTACTGTTGCATTGTCGCCCCAGAAACTTTTCATCATGCTAACAAAGAACTTCGGCGTATTTTGCCAGTAATTGACCTCATTCACGCCTAGCGCAGGTGGCGTGATTTGCGAAATATAGGTCTGGTAGTCTGGCTGTTTTTCCGACGGCAGCGGCATATAGCCCGGCAGGTTCGTTGACAACAAGCCAAGATCGGTATAGCCCTGAATATTGGAGTGGCCACGTAGGGCGTTAACACCACCGCCCGCCATGCCTATATTGCCCAGTAGCAACTGGAGCATAGCGGCGGCGCGAATAATCTGTGCCCCGGCGGAGTGGTGAGTCCAACCCAGCGCATACAGGATAGTGGCGGTGCGGTCAGGCACGCTGGTGCTGGCGAGAATTTCGCAGATACGATTGAAATCCGCCACGGATGTCCCACACAACCGGTTAACCATTTCCGGGGTATAGCGCTCGACGTGGTTTTTGAGCAAATTCCACACGCAGCGTGGGTGAGCCAATGTTTCATCACGCAGGGCATTACCCTGTTCGTCAAGCTGATAGAACCAGCTCGATTTATCGTACTGGCGTTTCTTGTCGTCGTAGCCACTAAACAGACCGTCATTGAACTGATAGTCATCACGTATTATAAGGCTGGCGTTGGTGTAATGGCGCACATAGTCGTGCTGCACCTGGTTGTTTTCCAGCAGATAACGGATTACACCGAGCAGGAATGCGGTGTCGGAACCAGCGCGTATTGGCGCATACAGATCGGCGACGGCGGCGCTACGGTTAAAGCGCGGGTCGACCACCACCACGGTGGCGTCGTTTTTAGTTTGCGCTTCGACCACCCATTTAAAGCCTACCGGATGTGCCTCAGCGGCATTGCCGCCCATAATAAGCACTACGTTGGCATTTTTAATATCGACCCAGTTGTTGGTCATCGCACCACGTCCAAACGTTGGTGCAAGAGCCGCAACGGTGGGGCCATGACATAACCGTGCCTGACAGTCGATAGCGACCATACCTAATCCGCGAGTAAATTTACCGTCGAGGATCCCGGTTTCATTACTTGCCGCAGAGGAACATAGCATGCCCGTGGTGGACCATCGGTTGACGGTCAAGCCCTGAGCATTTTTCTCAATAAAGTTGGCATCGCGATCATCTTTCATGAGTCGGGCAATACGATTAATCGCATCATCCCAGCTAATACGCTGCCATTTATCCGAACCCGGTGCACGATATTCGGGATACTGCAGACGGGTTTCACTATGAATATAATCCAGCACGCCAGCGCCTTTAGGGCACAACGATCCACGGCTCACCGGATGATCCGGATCGCCCTCAATATGGTAGATACTTTCTTTGACGTTTTTGGCTGTATCGCCAAGGCTGTACATCAGCATGCCGCAGCCTACTGAGCAGTACGTACAGTTATTACGTGTCTCTTTTGCTTTTAAGAGTTTGTATTGACGGGTTTCCGCGTGAACGGAAAAAGATGATAAGAATCCGAGAGATGCAACAGTTGTTCCTGCCATACCGCCCGCGCAGATTCGAAAGAACTGCCTCCGGCTGAGCTCCATTTTTTTCTCCAGCTTAAACTTAAGACATGAAAAAGTATGGTTATTGTAAGGTTAAATTGTTTTATAAACCATTAACTTTTAGTGGTTATTGACGTGAGAGAGTATTAGTGCTGTAAGCCTGGCGTATGGATTGATCAAAAATTGATCATGTCAGGTTGGTTGCCAATACGTACGGTGAACTGAATCTTTTTGACGACAACCTCCCGCGGCGTAACAGCGATAAACTGATGGAGGTATCTGGATACGCTTAATGCTGAACAGATGTCAATTTTTTACAATTACATAAAAATTCTGATAGTATACCCCCCTATAGTATTTGGAGGGCGTATGCCGCATTCACCTGAAGATAAAAAACGCATTCTCACCCGTGTACGCCGTATCCGCGGTCAGGTTGATGCGCTTGAGCGCGCGCTGGAATCCGGCGAACCGTGTCTGGCGATCCTGCAACAAATTGCCGCCGTGCGCGGCGCATCCAATGGCCTGATGGGCGAAATGGTTGAGATCCATCTGAAAGATGAACTGGTCAGCGGGGAGACTACCCCAGACCAGCGTGCTGTGCGCATGGCTGAAATCGGCCATCTTCTGCGTGCTTATCTAAAATAACACCATCACCTCGCAATAATGGGAAGAGACAAATGAAATCACGTGCAGCAGTTGCATTTGGCCCCGGCCAACCGTTAAAAATTGTCGAAATCGACGTCGCACCGCCAAAGAAAGGTGAAGTGCTGGTTAAAATTACCCACACCGGCGTGTGCCATACTGACGCTTTTACGCTCTCTGGCGACGATCCGGAAGGGGTGTTCCCGGCGGTACTCGGTCATGAAGGCGGGGGTATTGTGGTTGAAGTGGGTGAGGGCGTCACCAGTCTGAAACCGGGCGACCATGTGATCCCGTTGTACACCGCAGAATGTGGTGAGTGTAAGTTCTGTAAGTCTGGCAAAACTAACTTGTGTCAGGCCGTACGTGCTACCCAGGGCAAAGGCCTGATGCCGGATGGCACAACACGCTTCTCGTATAACGGCGAACCCATCTATCACTATATGGGTACCAGTACCTTCAGTGAATACACCGTTTGCGCAGAGATCTCGCTGGCGAAGGTTAACCCGCAGGCTCCACTGGATAAAGTGTGTCTGCTGGGGTGTGGCGTGACCACCGGTATCGGAGCGGTTCATAACACCGCGAAAGTGAAGGAAGGCGATACCGTAGCCGTATTTGGCCTGGGCGGTATTGGCCTGGCAGTGATCCAGGGCGCGGTACAGGCGAAAGCCGGGCGTATTCTGGCCGTTGATACTAACCCGGAAAAATTCAAGCTGGCGGGTGAAATGGGTGCGACCGATTTCATCAACCCGAACGATTACGATAAACCGGTGCAGGATGTGATTGTCGAACTTACCGACGGTGGCGTGGACTTTAGCTTTGAGTGCATCGGCAACGTTAACGTGATGCGCGCGGCGCTGGAGTGCTGCCATAAAGGGTGGGGCGAAAGCATCATTATTGGCGTGGCGGGTGCCGGTCAGGAGATCAAAACACGTCCGTTCCAGTTAGTGACCGGTCGCGTGTGGCGCGGTTCCGCGTTTGGCGGCGTAAAAGGGCGTACCCAGTTGCCGGGTATGGTCGAAGAAGCAATGAGCGGAAAAATTCAGCTAGATCCGTT
This sequence comes from Citrobacter sp. C6_1, assembly GCF_014596835.2. Lineage (NCBI taxonomy): Bacteria > Pseudomonadati > Pseudomonadota > Gammaproteobacteria > Enterobacterales > Enterobacteriaceae > Citrobacter > Citrobacter sp. C6_1. The sequence goes on from NZ_CP115031.1 coordinate 2,205,238, forward strand.
TATTACGCATCGCCTGCCGCTGGAGCAGATTAACGAAGCGTTCGATTTAATGCATCAGGGTAAATCCATCCGTACCGTTATCCATTTTGGTGATAACTGATTCATTGGCCAGCGGATTTCTCCGCTGGCACTTTCCTGAATTTTTTAGAATTATGTTGTGAAAGTGTGACGAATCCGGCGCTTTTCACGGTAAGTAAACTTCCCGGATTGCCGATGACTATCTAACGGGCGTGTTTTCACGCATAAACCCTACAAGAGAGTCGACGGTCATGGACAACACTACATCGATGCAAGCCCAGCATAAACTGGGCTTTCTGCATCAAATCCGGCTGGTTCCGCTGTTTTCCTCCATTCTCGGTGGCATCCTTCTGCTGTTCGCCTTAAGTTCCGGGCTGGCAGGTTATTTTCTTATGCAGGCCGATCGCGATCAGCGCGATGTAACCGATGAGATTCAGGTTCGGATGGGGTTATCTAACAGCTCTAACCACTTACGCACCGCGCGTATCAACATGATCCATGCTGGTGCGGCGAGCCGTATTGCTGAAATGGATGACATGAAAGCCAATATTGCCGAGGCAGAAAAACGTATTAAGCAATCGCAGGACGGTTTTAATACCTATATGGCGCGTGCGGTGAAAACCACTGCCGGTGAGGCGTTAGACGCTGAACTGAGTGCCAATTTCAAAGCCTATATCGACGGCTTACAGCCTATGCTGAAGTACGCTAAAAACGGCATGTTCGAGGCGATCATCAACCATGAAAATGAACAGGCCAGACCGCTGGACTCTGCTTACAACAAGGTGTTGTTAAAGGCGATCGACATTCGTACCGCCAGGGCGAACCATCTTAGTGAGCAGGCTCACCAGCGTACGCAACTCGGCATGGCCTTTATGCTGGGTGCATTTATTCTGGCGCTGGCCTTGACGCTGATGACGTTCATTGTTCTGCGCCGTACCGTTATTCATCCTCTGTTACGCGCGGCCCAGCGCATTGAGCAAATATCAGTAGGGGATCTGACGATGCCGGAGGAACCAACCGGGCGCAGCGAAATTGGTCGCCTGAGCCGTCATCTGCAAACAATGCAGCGTTCGCTGGGGAAAACGGTGGGCACGGTTCGTCAGGGGGCGGAAGAAATCTACCGCGGTACCAGTGAGATTTCTGCGGGCAATACCGATCTCTCTTCACGTACTGAACAACAGGCCGCGGCGATTGAACAAACGGCGGCCAGCATGGAAGAACTGACGGCTACGGTGAAGCAAAACGCCGACAACGCGCATCATGCGAGCACGCTGGCGGAAGATGCTTCCGGCAAGGCCAGTCGGGGCGGTCAGATGGTCTCTGGCGTGGTTAAAACCATGGGGAATATCTCAACAAGTTCGAAGAAAATCTCCGAAATTACCGCCGTTATAAACAGCATTGCCTTCCAGACCAATATCCTGGCGCTGAACGCAGCGGTCGAAGCGGCGCGGGCTGGAGAACAGGGGCGAGGGTTTGCCGTCGTAGCCAGTGAGGTGCGTACGTTGGCAAGCCGCAGCGCCCAGGCGGCAAAAGAGATAGAAGGATTGATCAGCGAATCAGTCCGACTGATTGACCAGGGATCCGGAGAAGTGGTCGCGGCAGGCAATACGATGACGGATATTGTCGATGCGGTAAAACGCGTCACCGACATTATGCTGGAAATTGCGGCGGCCTCTGATGAACAAAGCCGGGGTATCGTCCAGGTGAGCCAGGCGATTTCAGAGATGGATAAGGTCACGCAGCAAAACGCTTCGCTGGTTGAAGAAGCATCAGCCGCTGCGGCCTCTCTTGAAGAGCAGGCCGCACGCTTAACGGAAGCCGTCGGCACATTCCGTTTAACCGGGACAAGCGCAATTAAACGCGTTACACCTGCCGTTAATCCATCGGTTTCACTGCCAAAATCAAACACGGTAAATACGGATAACTGGGAAACATTCTGACAGGCCAGCCATCCGGTAATACGATCCTTTGTATTACCGGATTTACTATCTATTTGTACGTGGCACTAATCGTTCCCGCTGCGGTGAACGCACCAGGGGTGTAGTCATCGCAGGTACTGTTATTGCTGACGGAGGTGCAGATGAGTAATCCGGCCATGGTGATATCTTTCGCCGTTACGATGGAACCAAAGCCGATGGTCACTGAAGAATTTGTGTCATTCGCCGACAGATATTGTCGGGGCGAACCTTCGTAAGAAACCGCCACTCCCCGTCCGCCCGCTGCTGAGGTGCCAGTCGTGGTATTGGCGAGAATAGACAATCCGCTATTATCATAAGTCGCTTTGGCCGACGTCAGTTTAAGGGTAACCCCTGAAGCATTAACGCAGTTGCTATTTTTCAAGGTGAAGGTTTTTCGTGGTTTGTCATTACCCACATCGCCAAAATCGATGGTGGCAGGAGAGACGGACAAATTGCAGGTTGGCGCGGCGAATTTTACGGTGAATGAAGATGCGTTTACTGTGGCGATAATCTGTTGACTACTTACATTTTCATTCCCTGCTTTAAACCTGCCTATTTCACCATTTATGACCGGATGCGCTTCACCATTACCTATTGAGGAAACCCCCCCACGTTGCCAAACTTCGATGTATAATCCAACAGGAAAATCTCCATTTTCAGCATTATCGATCTCACGTGTCCAACTCGTATTAGATGGAATATAAGCTGTATAATTAGCATTAATAGAATTAGCTATGTAAATGTTATAATATATCCCGGGTATGCTTGTTGGAAAAAAAACTCTATTGTAGCTATATTTTGTACTACCGCTGGTACTGGTATAACTATCGGATTGCGTACCACTTGTTGTTGTGGACTTTCCATAAAAATCAGAACCATCATTACCTGTACTACAGTTTAAGTAAGCATAGTTGCCCGCACTGAGCGTCCCCAATAGCACGGGTGTTGTACGGGATGGGTTATAACTATTCACGGCTAACGTTCCCGCGCTTATCGTGCTGGTATTAATCTTTTCAAAAATACACTCCACAGCCTGCACCTGATATGAATAAATTCCGCTCAACAGCAATGCCGCTAAAGAAATTGATCGTGAAATCATCGTACTCATATTAACCTGCTGTTTATCCATTATTTGTAGCTCACGCTGATTTGCACCTGACTTAATACGCCACCTGGAGTGACCGTTTTTGCTGAGTCCACTTTTTGAAAACGAGCCTGAAAGGTGATATCAGAATAGGTGGTGGTTGAGCCTTTATAGTTAACAATATTGACGGCGGAAGTATTATCTTTATTAAGCACATTAATATAAGCAGGGCTTGTCCTCCCCTCAAAGACTACTACGCCCACGTTTCCAGCCGCAGTCATCGGACCGGTATATTCATTCGGGAATATCTGGTTGCCAGTGAGTTGCGCTTTTTGCGGCTTAAAGCTCAGTACTAACGTTTTGGCGACGGAACCGGAGTCACAGCGTACGCTGACCTTCAGCGGTTGCGTCGGTACGTTGCCCACTGCGGTGGCCGATAAGTTCGCCCATGCACCGCCAGCGGCGAATTCACTCGCCTCCACATCACCTAAATTAACGTCGGAGGCGGTGATGTCACAGCTACCGGTAACCAGCTCCGCCTTAACCGTTAATACATTGGTATTGGTACTGATTGCGGCCCAAAGCGGCGTGGATATCAGCAATAAGACTGCTGGGATAAATTTCATGGCGGCTCCTACTGATAAGTGGTAGTGAACGTCAACGAACCGTTGAAGGTGCCACTTGTCGCGGTGGTTGAGTAAGACGTCGGACGCAGAGATAAGACCAGATTCAGGGTTTTATTGGTGCGCTCAGTCGAGGTCCAGTCAAGCGGCGTACTGCTATTGAGGATCAACAGAGAATTTGGGGAGCCAGAACGATACAAAACCGCTGCGGCTCCGTTATCTCCCCCCTTGAGTTCGGTTGGATAACCGCTGTACAACGAAGAGGCCTTAATTCCCGTTTTTATCCAGGTAACCGTCTGGTTTGTACTGGAGCCAATCGTGCAGTTGCTGTACTGCAACGAAAAATTTTTCAGCGTATTAGCGCCCTGAGCCTCCAGCTCTGCGCGGGTTAATACACCAAAATCGATGGTTTGGTTCACCGCTTTGCCTGAGCCGACAACAATATTGACGGTGCAGGTCATCGCAAGCAAATTGGCCTTAAAGTTAACCACGACATCCGCTGCAAAGAGGTGCGGGCAGCATAATAGAAAAGAAAAAAACATTACCTGGCGCATAAGCTACTTCCCGGCTCCTGGCATCTGGCAAACTAACGTCTCCAGACGAATTGATTTTCCGATCATCGCGGGTGCGTCAGGGATCTGGTAGGTTACATCGCAGTAGCTTGCCGCGTCGCTTCCCCAAATAACCTTCAGGTTGCCACGTTGTTCGATACCGCGTAAAAAGGCGCGACCCGCCTGACCCATTGCGCCAACGGATTCTCCCTGTTCATTGAGAATGTTCGCGCCCAATGGAATGAAACTGTTATCACTACGTCTGAGCGTGACGAACACTGATTGACCTTGCTGAGTAGCGAAGGTGACTTTCACCACGGCGCCATCGCGCGGAACCACGGCGGCGGAGGTGTTTTTCACTTCGACGTCCGCCTTGATGGTGCTGAGATCCAGCCCGACGGTATTCTCGGCATAAGGCGAAAGACTGGTGGCAACTGCATATCCGGCACTGTCAATCTCGCCATATCCATTGGTGGTGGTCGCGCCATCGGCACCTTGCGCTTCAATAAGGGCGATGGCGCTTTGTGCGTTGACATTACCCGGTAAGAGCGTCAATCCACCGCTGTGCAACAGCACACCGCCGTTATTGTTTAGGGAATACTGCTGGTTATGATTTTTATCGACCGTAGCGGAAACGCTGGTTGCTCCATTCGCACCGTTATAGGTGGAATATCCGCTGACGGAATAGGTGTCTTCTCCCTGACTGGCCTGGTTAGCGGTGGTGCTGAGGCTGTAGTTCCATTTATTGTTGCTACTGTTGCCGCTGGCCGTACTGGTGAAACCGTTGTTGCCGCTAAAGTCGCTATTGGCGCTGAGGTTCAGACTGGAGAAGGCTGGTTGATCGTTTTGAGCGTTGCTACCAAAAGGAATACTCAACCCAACGTACAGGCTGTCATCTTCATCGCCCCATTCGTTATAACTGCGCTGCAGCGAGATATTCCACGAGATGGAGCGGAAAGTGTTGCTGTAGCCCAGCGAATACTGAGACGTTTTGTCTGAGCTACCCCAGTAACTCGTCCAGGTGCCGCTGAGATAAAATGAACCGTAATCTTCGCCGTTAAGGTTGATAGGTTGATTGACGTTAGCCTGAAGCTCATTTTTGGAATGGCTGTAGCTGTTGCGATACGCATCGTTACGGTTAGTATCGTGATCGTCGCTATAACTATCGATGCTATTTTGCAAAGAGATGACGTCATTAAGCGAGAGGTAATCTTTGGTGCTGTATCGATAGGCGCTAAAGCTGAAATTGGTCTGTGTTGCGTCCAGCACATTACTGTAGCTTACACGGTAACTCTGCCCCTGCAGAGTGCCAATATCTTCAAGTGAAGCGCGAGAGTGGATAACATCGACTGCGATAGCACCAAGACGCGTATTCATCGCCAGACCCAGCATCCCCGCCAGATAGTCTTCTTCCATTGACTGTATGCCGCCATACAGCGTGAAAATATCGCTCAATCCATAATTACCGTTAGTGGTGAGCACCCAGGGAGAATCGCTGTTGTCATCGTTGTCTAATGTCCCAACGGCAAAATCCCAGTCAACTTCACCTTTGGTCATTAACTGAGCAACAGAGGCATACGGTACGGTGAATAACCGTTTTGACCCATCAGCTTCTTCCACGGTAACGTCGAGGTCAGCGCCGTTGATTGCCACATAATAATCTTTCAGAGCAAAAGGACCTGGGGGAACGGTGGTTTCATAGATGATGCGCGACTGCTGTCGTACGGTAATTTTGGCATTACTGTTAGCCACGCCGTTGATGACTGGAACGTAGCGACCGTCATGTGGATCCATGCGTTTGTCGTTATACAGATGTACGCCTTTAATGCCGATACTATCCAGGACTTCGCTGCGAGAGGTGACCTGGCCCAGTTCCATTTGTGCCCGGAGAGGGGGTAAATCGCGAGCCAAATAGAGGTCGTAGTTGTCCCAGGTCGCGCTATCGTCTTTTGCCCAGTTCAACGCGCCGCTGGAGCGTAACCTCCATGCTCCCAGATTGAGACCATAGCCGAGCCCCAGATAACCACTGTCAGAGGCGCTACCGTCGTTTTCACTGTGGTAGCCACTGAAGCTCCAGTTCAGTATTGCAGCAGGAATACCGGCATCCCAACGTGCGGGGTTGACATAACCCGCGGGGTAGCTGACGAGAAACAGCTGCGGAATTGTGAGTATCAGGATCTGTGAATTAGGATCGTAACTCACGCTGGATGAGGGGTAATAATCCGCCAGTATATAGCATTGCGATTCACCTTCGTCCGCATCTGCCGTGGGGAGTTTGCTTACATCAACGTTTGCTTCATCGAGCACCTCACGAGTCAGGCAGGGAGACGCATTCGGGGTGTGGTTATCAATAAACTGGATCTTTGCAGTTTGCTGTTGCTCACCGTTAATCCAAACGGAGACGGTATAAATACCGGGTTTCACCGGGTTGCCGCGCGCATATTGTGACACGTCGATTGTCGATTTTTTACCTGCATTGCTGAAGATAAAGTCATCGTTGAATTCAATGTAATTATCGTCAGCAAATCCTGTCTGACAAATAACCAGCAATACCCATACCGAGGTCGCTAATCGGTGTTTTGACATCGACATAGAGCAATCCTTGCACGTGTTTTTTATTTATCCGTTACGTCAACGTTAGCCCCGTAATCATTGACTGCTGTCCATGAAACGGATTCAAGACGAGAGGTGGTGAGCGTTTTCACTTCATAGCTGGCGCTGGAAAAAGGGGCGACCATGTCGGGCTCAATTTTGTATTTTTTCCCCCGGGAAGTGATGTTAGCGCCAACAAGTGAAACAAAATAAGGAGAGTCATTTTTCGCCGTCGCCCAAATTTGCTTCCCTTGGTTAGCAAGGCTCCATTTCAGATGTTGGATTGCGTCATCCGCCGAACCTGGAAGGGATGCCGGGCGATAAAATACTTTGATGCGGGTTTTCAGCGCTATCTGCAGTTGATTCGATTTGGCGGCATCTTTATTTTTGCCGGGGATTTCAAGTGCATTAAACCAATACACGCTTTCGCGATCGGTGGGTAACGCTTGACCGTCCCAGTTTAAGCGTACGGTCAGTCCCTGTTTAGGATCGACCCGACTTACCGGGGGGGAGGCGATAAAAGGAACGTTTAAGGTTTGCGGATCAACATCTTCATGACCATCGTCTAACCAGGACTGGACTAATAAAGGTTGTTGCCCCTGATTCACCATTTTAATGAGTGCCTCTTTCGCGTCGGAAGGGTAAATGACACGCGTAGCGTTAATCACGATACTGGCGACTGACGAATAGCTAAACGAAATAGCGGCAGAAAATATAATTAATCTGAATGTGTTTTTTGGAATCATATCATTTATATCTTGGTAAATGGCTGCAACCTTGAATTAAAAGTTGCAGCAGAGTTATTAACTACTCTTGATCTTATACAACTTGTTAAGGGTAGGTTGTTACAAAAGTGGTATTCGCTTTCACTACACCAGCAGTCGGCGTACCAGAGCCTGAATAGATATAACCGACGGTGTAATTAAATTCAGCACCGTTGGTGGAACTATAAGCGGCTTCAGATTGCGGTGTGGCTGATGTAAAATCGATAATGGTACTGGTTGCGGTATCTTCTACCTGGAAACCCGCATCTTTGTCTCCTGCTGCAGTATTTAACAATGCTTTGCTGGTGCTGTTGTAATTACCGGAGGTTGAAAATTGCCCTTTTACTTTACCGCCCGCTGGTTCAGTGGCGCAGTTTTTAACGGTGATCTGAAATTTGGTTTTCATCGCAGGACTGCTGACAGCTGCTTGCATCGCAGGAACAGTGATATCTGGCAGTTTGACTTCTTTGGAAGCGGAAACACCATCAATACTGACATCGCAAGTTGATGATGTAATGTTTCCTGCAAAATCAATGTTTGCAGAGTCAGAACCAGCCGCTTGTACCTGAAAAGCAGCCCCTGCGACCAGAAGCGCTGCGGCACTTAAACAATTAACAAATTTCACGTTATTTTCCTTAATAACAAATTAAATGGTGAAAAGATTATATGACGTGAGATTATGACTGAATAGCGGGTGAAGTTGTGGTTGGTGTTTTTTAAGAGTTTGTTTAGAGGTAATAACCAATTATTTGATGTATTGTGGTATTAACTTAATTGGATTGGTTTTTTATGTCTCATTGAATTCTAAAAGAAAATTTTTAAATGTAAGCTTGAGTAGGGGATTTCATCCGCCATTATTCGATAGAGATACCATTGATAATAAGTATTGCTTAATTTGCTTGTAAGGAAAAATACAGCTTCTGGCTGTGTTCTATGACGGTTTTATCGTCCATATATTGAACATTTACATGGGTTGGGCCTGCCGGTAATAACAGACCCAATCATCAATACGATTAAACAGGTACGGTTTTGCGTATTGCGGCGATAAGTATCTGGGCGGCCTGAGAGAGTTGCACATCGACACGAGTAATAATACCGATGGGCTCACCCGCACCATGGGTGGGAATTGGCAATGACACCAGCGTTGCCTGGCGCAGATCTTCTCTAACCGCGCCTGAAGGGACAAACCACACATAGTCGTAATCAACCGTCAGTTGACGGGAGAGCGATGCTGACAGCGTTTCAATACAACCCGACGGCATTTTACAGCCCTGACTTTGCAACAATGCCTCTGCGTGCTGGCGAGGGGCGGTTCCTTTCGGCGAAACCACCACTGGCCACTCAATCACCCGGCTCAGCGTGATGGTTTCTTGCAACAATGGATGGTTAGGGCGCACGACAAGTTTGAGCGATTCCAGAAATAACAGTTCGTAGTTCAGACCGACCATCAATTCCGGATCGGCCATACGCCCAATGCCGAGATCAATTTCTCCTGACTTTAAACCCGCCAGGATCATGGGATTACTCATGGTGGCAACCTGCAGCGTGGTTTCCATTTGCTGCTTATGGAACGAGCCAATGACAGCCGGAAGAATACCCAATGCAGCTGTTGGCAAGGCACCAATACGCACGACATCATTCTGAGATTCTTCACGATGATTTAATGCCTGTCCGGCAGTGTTGAGTGCATCAAGCACTCTTACCGCATGGGTAAGAAACTGCTCGCCGGGCAATGTTAACTGTGCACCAAGGCGACCGCGTTCAAAGAGTCGGGTACCGGTTAGTTGCTCCAGTTCGTTCAGCGTTTTGGAGAGGGCTGGCTGACTCAGGTTAAGGGTTTCGGCCGCACGTCCCAACGTTCCCTGTTGGGCAACGGCGACAAAGGTATGAAGATGGCGCAAGCGAATGCGCTGATTGAACAGAACATTTTTTTCCATAAGCGATGTTAAAAACAGAGCCGTATTGGTGACAAGTGAAGTTGTTTGTTTTTGATAACTTGATAGCAAAATATTATTAACATTTAACGCGTTTTACTTACAACTGATTTATTTTGCTTATGTTTTGTACAGCATCATGGCGGGGTGGTGGGATCATGGAAGGGAATGTGTCCAGTCGATATACTTTCGTTATTGTTGGCTTTTGAACCCTTCTCTTCACAAGGCACTGATTGATGATACATGTAATAGGGCACCTTAACCCCGATAGCGATGCCATTTGTACTGCCGCCATGACGGCGCGTTGGCTTACTTTACGCGGCCAGCAGGCGACGGCATGGCGTCTGGGCGAACCGAACCGCGAAACGCAATTTATCTTTGCGCATGCAGGGCTGGCAATGCCTGAGCGGCTGACGTTTCCGCTGACCGATCTTGATGTATGGCTGGTCGATTTCACTGAGCCTGCTCAGGGGCCGGAATCGCTGTCTGAGAGCAATGTCGTCGGTATCATCGACCATCATCGACTCGGCGGATTAGTGACTCGTCTTCCTCCAGAGGTCTGGGTCAAACCTGTTGGCAGCAGTGCGACGCTGTTGTGGCAACTGATGACGGAAGATGAGCGCAGCCAGTTATCTGCCGCCGAGGCCGTTTTACTGCTGGGCGCTGCGCTGAGTGACACTGTCACGCTCCGTTCTCCGACAACGACCCCAGACGATCGCCAGGCTGTGGATGAGCTGGCCCAAAAAGCGGGTGTGGATCTGGACGCTTTTAGCCGTGATCTGTTGTCGGCCAAAACCAGCGTCGAAGGCATGAGTGCCCGTGAGCTGCTGCATAAAGACATTAAAACGTTCACCATTCATGGGCATAAAGTCTGCGTGGCGCAACTCGAGCTGTATGCACTGCGCCAGGTTGACGGTGTGCTGGACGATCTCCGCGAGGAGATGACCCGTTATGCTGAGGAAAATCAGGCTGCGCTGGTGGTACTGATGCTGACGGACATCAATCTTGGCGATACCAGCCTGTGGTTCGTTGGATCTGAGTTGTCAGAGTTACCGCAACCCTGCAAGGTCGAAGGCATGCTCAGTCGTAAAAAACAGATGCTGCCATGGCTGGAAAGTCATTTAAAACCACGTCAGTAAGCTTCAGTTCACTGCCCGGTGGGTGGGGGGAATTTATGCGGGATCACAGTTTGTAAATTCTTCCCACCGGAGTCAGCGGTGTTCTCTACACTCCAGGTAATATTCACTGGAGGCATGACATTATGGCGAACACCATCACGGCAGATGAGATTCGGGAACAATTTTCGCAGGCTATGTCAGCAATGTACCAGCAGGAAGTCCCGCAGTATGGCACGTTGCTGGAACTTGTCGCTGATGTGAATCTGGCGGTACTGGAAAATAATCCGACGCTACATGAAAAATTGGCTAATGCGGATGAACTGGCGCGGCTCAATGTTGAACGCCATGGGGCAATTCGGGTCGGTACTGCGCAGGAGTTGTCTACACTGCGGCGGATGTTTGCCATTATGGGGATGTATCCGGTCAGCTATTACGATCTCTCCCAGGCCGGCGTCCCCGTCCATTCCACGGCGTTTCGACCCATCGATGATGCCTCGCTTTCGCGCAACCCGTTTCGGGTATTTACGTCACTACTACGCCTCGAATTAATCGAGAACGTGGTGTTGCGCCAGCAGGCCGCGGAGATCCTCGCAAAGCGTGATATTTTCACGCGTCGTTGTCACGAATTGCTGGATGAGTTTGATGCGCACGGCAGTTTTACGCAGGCGCAGGCGCAAGAGTTTGTGCATGAGGCGCTGGAAACGTTCCGTTGGCATCAACACGCCACCGTAGATGAACAAACGTATCATGCCTTGCATAACGAGCATCGGCTGATTGCCGATGTGGTCTGTTTTCCCGGTTGCCATATCAATCACCTGACGCCGCGCACGCTGGATATCGATCGGGTACAGTCGATGATGCCGGAGTGCGGTATTACACCGAAAATTCTCATTGAAGGCCCACCACGGCGCGAGGTGCCCATCTTGCTGCGTCAGACCAGCTTTAAGGCGCTGGAAGAACCGGTGTTGTTTGCCGGCGAAATGCGTGGAACTCACACGGCACGTTTTGGCGAAATCGAACAGCGCGGCGTGGCGCTGACGCCAAAAGGCCGGGAGTTGTACGACGAACTGTTGAGTAAAGCGGGGACGGGGAAAGATAACCTGACGCACCAGTTGCATCTTCAGGACGTGTTTAAGGCGTTTCCGGACAGCGAGTTTCTGTTGCGCCAGCAAGGACTTGCCTGGTTTCGTTATCGTCTGACGCCGTCGGGCGAAGCGCATCGCCAGGCTATTCGCCCGGATGACGACCCGCAGCCGCTCATCGAGCGGGGCTGGCTGGTTGCTCAGCCTATCACCTACGAAGATTTCTTGCCGGTGAGCGCCGCAGGGATTTTCCAGTCTAATCTGGGTAATGAAACGCAGGCGCGCAGCCACGGTAATGCCAGCCGCGATGCCTTTGAACAGGCGCTGGGCTGCGCAGTATATGATGAGTTTGCGTTGTATCAGGAGGCAGAAGAACGCAGTAAACGGCGGTGTGGTTTACTTTAACTGAATTTACATGGAATTCGGCCTGTTCTCATCGACATAAAATATTTTCGATTTTGTACAGATAATCGGCGACCAACAATTGGATTATTAATGAATTTTGTCTAGAGTGGGCGGTCAGAAATGTGCACTCTCTTGCCGCAGATTTTGACCGGCGCGGGACCATTTACACGACCAGAAGGACTCACTTTCAGGCATGAATCGCAGACGATTTATTAAAGGTTCAATGGCAGTGGCCGCCGTGTGCGGAACCAGTGGTATTGCATCACTCTTTTCCCGCGCTGCCTATGCGGCAGAGTCTGACATTGCAGACGGAAAAACCGTACGTTTTGATTTTTCCGTTCTGCAATCGATGGCCCATGATTTAGCACAGAAACCCTGGGGCGGCTCGCCGCGCGCATTGCCGGATACGCTGGCTAAACTAACGCCGCAGGCTTACAACAGTATTCAGTACGACGCAGAACAGTCACTGTGGAACAACGTTGAAAATCGTCAGCTTGACGCGCAATTCTTCCATGTAGGCATGGGTTTTCGTCGCCGCGTGCGCATGTTCTCGGTTGATGACAGTACGCATATGGCGCGTGAGATCCACTTCCGCCCGGAGCTTTTCAAGTACAACGATGCCGGTGTGGATACCAAACAGCTGGAAGGGCAAACTGATCTCGGTTTCGCCGGTTTTCGCGTGTTCAAAGCGCCTGAACTGGCCCGTCGTGACGTAGTGTCCTTCCTGGGAGCCAGCTATTTTCGCGCCGTAGATGACACCTATCAGTACGGTTTGTCGGCGCGTGGTCTGGCGGTTGATACGTATACCGACAGCAAAGAAGAGTTTCCGGACTTCACCGCATTTTGGTTCGAAACGGTTAAACCGGGTGCCACTTCATTTACTGTTTATGCACTACTCGATAGCCCAAGCGTAACCGGCGCGTTTAAGTTTGTGATCCACTGTGAGAAAACGCAGGTGATCATGGATGTGCAGAATCATGTCTATGCGCGTAAAGACATCAAGCAGCTCGGCATTGCGCCGATGACCAGCATGTTCAGCTGTGGTAACAATGAACGCCGGATGTGTGACACCATTCACCCGCAAATTCATGATTCCGACCGTCTGGCTATGTGGCGAGGCAATGGCGAGTGGATCTGCCGTCCGCTGAATAACCCGCAAAAACTGCAGTTTAATGCCTATACCGATAACAACCCGCGCGGATTTGGCCTGCTGCAGTTGGATCGTGACTTCTCCCACTATCAGGACATCATGGGTTGGTACAACAAGCGCCCAAGCCTGTGGGTCGAGCCACGTAACCAGTGGGGCAAGGGAACCATTGGCTTAATGGAGATCCCGACGACCGGTGAAACGCTGGATAACGTCGTCTGCTTCTGGCAGCCGGAGAAGAAGATCAAAGCTGGCGATGAGCTGGAATTCAAATACCGTCTGTACTGGAGCGCTCAGCCGCCGGTGCGTTCGCCGCTGGCTCGCGTGATGGCGACCCGTACAGGCATGGGCGGCTTCCCGGAAGGATGGGCGCCGGGCGAGCACTACCCGGAAAAATGGGCACGACGTTTTGCCGTTGATTTCGTCGGTGGCGATTTAAAAGCCGCCGCGCCGAAAGGTATTGAACCGGTAATTACGCTTTCGAGTGGTGAAGCGAAACAGATTGAGATCCTCTACGTTGAACCTATCGATGGCTACCGGATCCAGTTTGACTGGTATCCGACATCTGACTCAACCGATCCGGTAGATATGCGTATGTTCCTGCGTTGTCAGGGCAATGCCATCAGTGAAACCTGGCTGTATCAGTACTTCCCGCCAGCGCCGGATAAACGCCAGTACGTTGACGACCGCGAGATGCGTTGATCCTCACCTTTATGGCTCTCCTGACGGGGAGCCATATTCGTCATTTTCTTAAAAAGCTCTGTACGCTATTTACTCGATCCTGCTCGCATTTTTCCCTGACTCAAACCGATAAGCTGAAGGTGTGTATTTCTTCTACACGTTCTTGTCCACTAACAGGGAGAAAGTATGTTTCCAGAATACAGAGACCTTATTTCCCGACTGAAATCCGAGAATCCTCGTTTTCTGTCCTTATTCGAAAAACACAACAGCCTTGATCATGAGATTTCCAGACTGGAAGGTTCGGATGGTCGGGGATACAGTTTGGACATTGTTCGTCTTAAGAAACAGAAACTCCACCTGAAGGAAGATTTGCTCAAAATTTTGCAAAGAGAGAGTGTCAGTGAGAGCTAAATAGTACTGTGCTCACTGTGTAAAAGGGCTTCCAGCGAGAAAAGGAAGCCCTTCCTGTTTTAGGCGTTAATCGACCATCACGCGTTTGTTTGTCGCCCCCCAGAGGATCGACATTTCAGTGAACAGCGCGCCGCTAATTTCTTCGACTTCTTCTGCGCTCACCTGCGCATTTCCCTGTTTACCGAATAACACTACTTCATCGCCGGAGGCAACCTGTGGTAGATCGGTCACATCAACAACCACGGTATTCATGGATGTTTTACCCAGCACCGGAACCCGCTGGCCGTGGATCAATACGTGCCCCACATTACTGAACACACGACGATAGCCATCAGCATAACCCGTCGGAATATTGGCAAGAACGGAATTACGTTTAAGGGTATAGGTTCTGTCATAGCCGACGGTATTTCCTTTGGGGTAATGGTTTACCGACGCGATTGCGGATTTAAACGTCATGACGCGTTTGTATTCGGTGCTGGCAATGGTATCGCCATAAAAAATACCGCCAACACGCACCATGTCGAGCCAGGATTCAGGAACGGTCAGGGTGGCGAACGTATTCGCGACATGCAAGGTGACATCTTCGCGCTTAAGCCCGGTAATTTTGAGTACCTGGGCCGATTGCGTATTGAAACGGGCCAGATCGCGTTTTACCACCGCCGCATCTTCTTCCGGGAAATGCGACATGATGCCAACAATTTTCAGACCGGGTAACATGGAAATGCCGCGGGCCTCTTCCAGGCCTGCCGCGGTGCTGACTTCCAGACCGTTTCGTGACATACCGCCAGAGTTCAGTGCCAGATGGATACGAATCGTTTTCCCTTTCTCGTGGGCAATTGCACTCAGACGTTTAGCCATATCCAGATTGCCAATCAGCTCTTCGGTATCAAAATCTGCCGCCTGGCGCATCTCTTTTTCCGTCGCGTTACGAACGCGCATTAGCTGCGATGTATAGCCTGACTGACGAACAATGCTAATCTCCTCGTTGCTGGCGATGCCAATACACTGCACACCGTTTTGCATCATCACCGGCGTAACCAGTGAGAGATCGTGGCCATACGCATCGCCTTTAAGAATGGCGCACATCCGGGTTTTGTCTCCCAGCAGTTGCTGAACTTTATGAATGTTATATTCCAGCGCGCTACGGGAAATTTCCAGCGTGGTAT
The DNA here is from genome assembly GCF_014596835.2 of Citrobacter sp. C6_1. Classification (NCBI taxonomy): domain Bacteria; kingdom Pseudomonadati; phylum Pseudomonadota; class Gammaproteobacteria; order Enterobacterales; family Enterobacteriaceae; genus Citrobacter; species Citrobacter sp. C6_1. Next base: position 2,220,772 of record NZ_CP115031.1, read on the forward strand.
TATCCACAACCTGTTGTTTGTTAACGGCAAAGGGGACAGGACCCGCTTGCGTGGTGGGGACGGGTTGGTGACAGGCGGTAATCAGTAAAAGCGGAATAAGTGCTAAACGACCCAAAGGTGCTGCCATGCTTGCTCCTTAGCAATAGAATGAAAGTGTTGTTGTCATCATTACGGCCTATCCAGATATGGGATAACCGGACATCCAGAGTAACGGCTTCCGCACCAGAGATTGTTTCTAAGTGATTGCTGTTACAGCATAAAAATATGACATTCTCGGTGCTAAACAGATTAATATCGGCTACTGCCAGTCAGATATCCCCCGTTTACAATCGCAAAGGAGATAAACATGTCAGAAATTATTACCGTCAGTGACACGCTGGAACTGCGGGCAGTAGAAGAACAATACGTCACGCCTTTGCATCAACTGGTGCTCAAAAATAAAGTTTGGCTCCAGCGGTCGCTGAACTGGCCGCAGCTTGTCGAATCTGAGGACGATACGCGTAAGAATGTGCAGGGGAATATGATGTTGCACCAGCGTGGCTACGCCAAAATGTTCCTTATCTTCAAACAAGGTGAAGTGGTTGGCGTTATCTCATTTAACCAAATAGAACCGCTGAATAAAGCGGCTTACATTGGCTACTGGTTGGATGAAGTTCATCAGGGACAGGGCATTATGTCACGGTCGCTACAGGCATTGATTCATCATTATGCGCAGCGTGGCGAGATCCGTCGGTTCATTATTAAATGCCGTGTGGATAACCAGGAAAGTAACCAGGTGGCGCTGCGCAACGGTTTTCAGCTGGAAGGGTGTTTAAAGCAGGCAGAGTTCCTCAATGGTGATTACCATGATGTGAATCTCTATGCTCGCATCATTGATAGCGATTCAGAATAAACCGGCGAGGGGGGTGCGCGTAATACGCTGTTCGCCGTTGATCACTTTTGGCCCGCGCAGATGGATTGCATCACCATCAAAGGTTTCAACGTGGGCCTGCCCGGTTATCTCAATATGATGCTCGATCAGCACTTCACCCAGAATACAGGCGTGGCCTTCAATCAGGATGTGACCATCCAGCAAGAGTGGCCCGCCGCGTAATTTTGCATGTCCCCCGACCAGCACATGGTGTTTCAGGATACAGTTACCTTCAACCACTGCATGCTCAGCCACCTGTGAGCTATAGCGCAGGGTCGGTATCGCATCTTCATCGGTACCAGCGATGATGCGGGCGTTGCCGTATACCTTCGCACAATCGCAGATCCAAACGTTATTTTCCTCATTACCCTCGATGTGAGCACAATCAAAAACTTCGGCGCGGTGTTCAATAAAAGCGTAGTCAATGGTTGCATCGCCATAGATCTGCACCTGGTGCACAATGCGTGAATGGTTTACGGTTGCGCGATCATATATTTGTAGGGGCTGGTCACTTTCACGGGTTAACCCTTTAGCGGCGATGACTTCGGAGCCTCCCAGAATACGTGCATCACCCGACAAAAAACATTCGCCACGTACAACAGAATCCTGAATGGTGACATTGTCACGTATTTGCGCGCCATGGCTAATTTCAGCCCGATCTATCCATACGGCATCGCCAATCTGAGCGCCATCTCTGATCACGCTGGCCTGCGTAATGCGGGCATTTCCAGAAATGGTTGCCCCCGCAAATGCCATCGCGTTCTCATCGTAAATCCAGCAATCACCACACTGCGCCAGTACGGCTTCATTATCAATCCAGCCACCATGCGTGCCAGCCGGAACATCATTAAAATCAAACAGTGCAATTATCTGGCGTAGTAATACGCTTCTTTTGTTGCCATTATCCTGGTAACTGAAGGAGCGAGGTTCGTCGCTCAGACGGTATTTGGTCATAGCTCATTTCCGTGTTGCGCACCTTAGTTAAACGTAGCAAAGTTTTCCGTACTGGCTAAATCAGCGTAAATTCCATAAAATGCATTTCAAATATACTTTAAAAAATAAACAAAATGAGTAAGAACAAGCAGAGTGAACAGGTCCTCAATCTTCCTGCTGGTTATTTTGGCATGGTACTGGGCATCATAGGGATGGGATTTGCGTGGCGTTATGCCAGCCAGGTGTGGTCTGTGAGCCACTGGATCGGCGACGGTCTGATCATCCTCGCAATGGTCATTTGGGGGCTGCTGACGCTGGCCTTTTTTAGTCGCTTACTGCGTTTTCCGCATAGCGTTTTGGCGGAGATTCGTCATCCGGTGATGAGTAGCTTTGTCAGTCTGTTTCCGGCCACAACCATGCTGGTCGCGATTGGTTTTGTTCCCTGGTGTCGACCGCTGGCGCTTGGCTTGTTCAGCATTGGGGTCGTTATCCAACTGGTGTACGCGGCGTGGCAAACCGCGGGATTATGGCGCGGGGAGCACCCAGAAGAAGCCACCACGCCGGGGCTGTATCTGCCGACTGTCGCCAATAACTTTATTAGCGCAATGGCCTGTGGTGCGTTGGGTTTCAACGACGCTGGATTGGTGTTTTTGGGGGCAGGGGTATTTTCCTGGCTCAGCCTGGAGCCGGTGATCCTGCAACGTTTACGCAGTTGCGGCGAGCTGCCAACGGTATTACGTACTTCACTTGGCATTCAACTGGCGCCTGCGCTGGTCGCCTGCAGCGCCTGGCTTAGCGTCAATGGCGGCGAGGGCGATACGTTGGCGAAAATGCTGTTCGGCTATGGTCTGCTGCAACTTCTTTTTATGCTACGCCTCATGCCGTGGTATCTGTCTCAGCCCTTTAATGCGTCTTTCTGGAGCATCTCGTTTGGCGTGTCGGCTCTGGCGACAACGGGGCTACATCTGGGACACGGTAGCGAATCAGGATTTTTTCATACGCTGTCGATCCCACTGTTTATTTTTACCAATTTTATCATTGCATTATTACTGGTACGTACGTTTGCATTGCTGATGCAGGGAAAACTACTCATCCGCACGGAGCGTGCTGCATTACTGAAATCTGAGGATAAATAATGACCCTTTACGACGAAAACTACTTTACTGAGAAATACGATTTAACCCGTACGCATTCCGATGTCGTTGAAGCGGCGAAAATTGTTAAACCAGGTAAAACGTTAGACCTGGGCTGCGGCAATGGCCGTAACAGCCTGTACCTTGCGGCAAACGGCTATGACGTGACAGCATGGGATAAAAATCCCATGAGCATCGCTAACCTTGAGCGTATCAAAGCAGCCGAAGGGTTGACTCATCTGCAGGCGAGCGTCGCGGATCTTAATGCGTTGAGTTTTGATGGTGAATACGACTTTATCCTGTCTACCGTAGTGCTGATGTTCCTCGAAGCAAAAACTATTCCGGGGCTTATCGATAATATGCAGCGTTGCACGAAACCGGGTGGATATAACTTAATCGTTGCGGCGATGGATACCGATGATTTCCCGTGCACCGTTGGCTTCCCGTTCGCGTTTAAAGCGGGGGAATTACGCGACTATTACCGCGGATGGGAACTGCTGAAATATAACGAAGACGTGGGCGAACTGCATCGTACAGACGAAAACGGAAATCGTATTAAACTGCGTTTTGCGACCATGCTGGCCCGCAAAATCGGCTGATGGCCCACGCTCTGCGTTCAGCATTTTTTGTGCTGAGCGCAGAAATAAAATTGTGCGGCGCTTACCATTTTTCGCACATCTAAAATGATTTCCTTTTGCTACTATTTCAGATGCATATCTGCAAATACTAAGGGATCGTTCCATGCGTGCTCAAACTTTATTTAAAGTTGCAGTGCTTACGGGTTTACTGGCGTTATCAGGCTGTGCGTCAAAAATAACGCAGCCAGATAAATATTCAGGTTTTTTGAAAGATTACTCTGGTCTGAAGGAAACTAAATCGGCAACAGGACTGCCTGTGCTGCGTTGGGTTGATCCCAACTTCAATGAGTCCAAATATGACAGTATTGTGTATAACCCGATAACCTATTATCCGATTCCTAAACCAACGACTCAGGTTGGGCAACAGGTGCTGGATAAACTGTTGAGCTATACCAATACGCAAATGAAAACCGCCATTAGTAAACGTAAACCTCTGGTGACGACCCCCGGCCCGCGTAGCCTGATATTCCGTGGCGCAATTACCGGTGTTGCAACCAGCAAGGAAGGGCTGCAGTTCTATGAAGTGGTCCCGGTTGCGTTACTCGTCGCGGGGACACAAATGGCGACAGGTCACCGTACCATGGATACTCACCTCTATTTTGAAGGTGAGTTGATCGATGCGGCAACTAATAAGCCGGTGATTAAAGTGGTACGTCAGGGTGAAGGCAAGGACCTGAACAACGAGAGTACGCCGATGGCGTTCGAAACGTTGAAGAAAGTTGTTGATGACATGGCGACAGATGCCTCCATGTTTGATGTCAACAAAAAACAGTAACGCTGAGCGCACCATCTTTGGATGGTGCGCTTTTTTTATGCCGTCCGACGACGGTACAGTAGTTTCTCCATTAACGCCTCCGGGCGTGCAAACATCACCAGATTACCCAGCAAAATCAGCACTAATCCAGCAATTGCGTTAGCCTGCCAGACGTATCCTTCATACAGCGTTGACAGCGTGAGCGCCACCAGCGGGAAAAGCAGCGTACTGTAGGCCGCCTTACTCGGACCGATGCGTCCTACCAGCGTGAAATAGGCGCCAAAAGCAATTACCGAGCCAAAAATAGCCAGATATAACAGCGCGCTAAGATAGCTGAAAGTCCACTGCGGCGTGAAGTTGTCCCCGCGCACCAGCGCAATGACGGCGATCAGTAGCGTACCATACAGCATGGCCCAGCTGTTGGTGGTCATCACCTCAAGCCCTTTTTTCTGATGACGCAGGCTTATCATATTGCCCAGGGAAAAACCAAACGTCCCCAGAGCGCTTAAACCAATACCCAGCAGCAGCGAATGGTTGAACCCGCTGTTGAGCAAATCCTGCCAGAACAGGGTGATGATACCCGTCAACCCCAGCGCCGCGGCGAAATAAAAGCGTACCAGTGGTTTTTGCCCAAAAAAGATAAAACTATTCACCGCATTGAACAGCACGGCCATCGAGAAAATCACCGACTCCAGGCCGGTATTAATCCACGCTGCGGCGGTGTAAAAACACCAGAAATTGAAGCAAAAAACACACCCGCCCTGTAACAGACAAAACAGGTGGTCGCGTCGGGAGAGTTTACGCAATTTGCCGCTGAACAGCAGGATAAGGATCATCACCGAGCTGGCAACGGCAAAACGCCAAAAGATAGAAACTGGCGCAGAAACTGGGCCTTGCTGCAAATAAATCGCAATCCATGTTGTTCCCCAAATAACGACGACCAGACAGTACAACAGTGCGTTCATACAACTCTCTCATTTTTGTAATCAGACCCACACTGTGTCACGCCTGGCGGTAGGGGGCTTTCATCGGTTTGCGGTCGACTTGCAAAATCTTGCGCTTTTTTCTCGCAAACATGAAAAGGAGGCTGTGAACAACATGTTGCTGATATAGACTGAAAGCCTGCTAACCTATTCTGAATGTGATGGTATGTCTCAGCCCTACGGTGCCTTTGAAAACTTACGCAAACATAATGCCGTGCTGCATGAGTCGGTTGCGTTACATTCAGGGATTCAGCTGGCGGCGTGGTCAAACAAACGCGACACCATTACCCAGTATTGCGATCACCACACGCTCAGCCTATATGTTGCGGATGGCTACGAGAGTTATCACAAGACGGCGGGGGGCTGGAAAAACGGCGGCGGCCCGGATCGCTTCTGCCTGATGCCGAAAGAGAGCGAATCCAGTTGGGATATTCGTGACGATCTCTCCTTTGTACATCTTTATTGTACCGACGCGCATCTACGGGAAGTGGGTGAGAAAGTTTGGGACAAAAGCCCTTACAGCTTCACGCTGGACGAACATACGTTCGGCAGCGATCCGGGGATCACGGCGGTTTATCGCCAGTTTTTACTGGGTAATGACTGGCAGCAGCCGGCTAATCACCTAACGCTCAGCGCGGCATCTTCGCTGTTGCTGACGCATCTGATTCAACATTACAGCAACGTTCAATGGCGGCCGCCGGTGGTAACGGGTGGGCTTGCGCCAGCCACATTGCGCAATGTGCTGGCCTATATTGACGCGCATCTGGCCTACCCAATGACCCTCAGCGATTTGGCAGGTGAAGCGGCACTGAGCGATTTCCACTTTGCCAGAATGTTTCGCCAGTCGATGAATATGGCCCCGCACCAGTATGTTATGCAGCGTCGTATGGCGCTGGCGCAGCAACTGGTCCGTTATTCTTCACGTAGCTTGTCGGATATCGCGATGGCTTGTGGATTCAGTTCAGCAAGCCATTTTAGCAACCGGTTTAAGCAGGTGACGGGCAAGACACCAACGCAATTACGTGCGTCGCGATAATCTCAGCACGGCATAACATATCCCTCCGGCAATTAATCCCCAGAACGCAGAGCTAATCCCCAATAAGGTCAAACCACTGGCAGTAACCAGAAAGGTGACGATGGCAGCATCTCGCTCCGCTTCATGAAGCAATGCCTGATACAGACTACCGCTAATCGTTCCGAGCAAGGCGAGGCCAGCCAGCATCTGGATCCAGCTTGCCGGCAGAGCGGCCATCAATCCGGTTACCGACCCACCAAACACTCCGGCCAGAAGGTAGAAAATCCCGGCAGCAGCAGCGGCTAACCAGCGTCGCCGGGCATCCTGATGCGCATCCGGACTTTGGCAAATTGCGGCGGTGATGGCGGCAATACAGATGGAGTAGACGCCAAAGGGAGAAAACAGTAACGCCAGCAGCCCCGTGAAAATAATCAGCGGTGAAACGGGCAAGGAATAACCTGATGCTTTCATGGTGGCAATGCCAGGAGCATTTTGTGACGCCATGGTAACCAGGAAGAGCGGCAATGCGATGCTTATACTGTGTGCTAGAGAAAAGTGGGGGGCGATGAATTCAGGCATCACCGGAGATAAATTAATGTTATAAGTGACAATGTCACCTTTTAGCAGTGCGATGGCGATACCCACCAGCATGGCAGCAATGACGGCGTACCTGGGCGCGACAACTTTTAACATCAGCCACGCCAGCAGCATGCTGCCGCACAGGATAAGCTCATTATTAAGGCTATTGAATGCCTGCAAACCAAAACGCAGCAGGATCCCAGCCAGCATTGCCGATGCCAGTGAGTGTGGGATTATCTGCATCAGACGTGCAAACAACCCCGTCACACCACACAGGACTATCAGCGCGTTAGCCACAATAAAAACGCCGATAGCATCCTGAATGGTCACGCCCTGCAGACCCGTAACCAGCAGCGCAGCACCGGGCGTAGACCAGGCAGTCAGGATGGGAGCACGATACCACACTGACAATGCCAGCGTACTCACGCCCATCGCGATTCCCAGCGCGGTCATCCAGCCCGCAATCTGCCCGGTCGTTGCGCCTGCGGCTATCGCCGCTTGCCAGATGATGGCTGCCGAACTGGCATAGCCGACCAGCACGGCAACAAAACCCGATAAAACGGTGGGTAAAGGGATTAATAATGTGCGCATAGCGACTCCGCGTGCGTTATAACGGTCATTTACTGTAGCACTGTGCGTTATAGCGTACAAGTGATAAGCTGATGGGCAGAAACAGGAGATAGAGGAAGGCGACAATGGACAATTTAACCCACTATCTGGCTACCACGCTCCGGACATTACGTCATCAGCGGGAATGGAGTCTGTCGCGTCTGGCAGAAGAAACGGGGGTATCCAAAGCCATGTTGGGGCAGATAGAACGCAATGAATCCAGCCCAACAGTGGCGACGCTATGGAAAATTGCCACCGGACTGAACGTGCCGTTTTCGACATTTATTTCACCACCAGAGTCAGAAGGCACCGCGACTTTTGATCCCCAACAGCAGGCAATGATAGTGACACCGCTGTTTCCGTGGGATCCACAACTCTGCTTTGACCATTTTTCAATATTGCTGGCACCGGGGGCGTTGAGTGAATCTACACCGCATGAAACCGGTGTGGTTGAGCACGTAGTGGTGATTAGTGGTCTGCTGGATATGTGCATTGATGGGCAGTGGCGAACCATCAAATCGGGTGAGGGTGTCCGTTTTGCGGGTGATACTGCACATAGTTACCGTAACAGCAGCGAACAGACGGTTCACTTTCACTCCTTGATCCATTACCCACGTGGTTAATCGGGAAAACTATTCCGAAATGCCGCGCTTCTGACTACAATAGCCGCCATTTTTACCGCTTGTGGATGGTAACAACTGTATGCGCCAGCAACCTCATCACCTTGAATTGTTAAGCCCGGCTCGTGATACCGCCATTGCGCGCGAAGCCATTTTGCACGGCGCGGATGCCGTATACATTGGCGGCCCGGGTTTTGGTGCGCGTCACAACGCCAGTAACAGCCTGAAAGATATCGCTGAACTGGTGCCATTCGCTCATCGATATGGGGCGAAGATCTTTGTGACGTTGAACACGATTTTGCATGATGATGAACTGGAATCTGCTCAGCGGTTAATTACCGAGTTGTATCAGACCGGCGTTGATGCGCTGATTGTGCAGGATATGGGGATTATGGAACTGGATATCCCGCCGATTGAACTGCATGCCAGCACCCAGTGTGATATTCGCAGCGTCGAGAAGGCGAAGTTTCTTTCTGACGTCGGATTCACGCAGATTGTACTGGCGCGCGAACTGAGTCTTGAGCAGATTCACGCGATTCATCAGGCGACGGACGCGACTATCGAGTTTTTCATCCACGGTGCGTTATGCGTTGCTTATTCAGGCCAGTGTTATATCTCTCATGCGCAAACCGGGCGCAGCGCTAACCGCGGTGACTGTTCACAAGCCTGCCGACTACCGTATACCCTGAAAGACGATCAGGGCCGGGTGGTGTCGTATGAAAAACACCTGCTGTCGATGAAAGATAACGATCAGACCGCCAACCTCGGTGCGTTGATTGATGCCGGAGTTCGTTCCTTCAAAATTGAAGGGCGCTACAAAGACATGAGCTATGTGAAGAACATCACTGCACATTATCGGCAGAGACTGGATGCCATCATCGAAGAACGCGGCGATCTGGCACGTTCATCCGCAGGTCGCACTGAGCATTTCTTCACGCCATCTACAGAGAAAACCTTCCACCGCGGCAGCACTGACTATTTTGTAAATGCCCGTAAAGGCGACATCGGTGCATTCGACTCACCTAAATTCATTGGCTTACCAGTGGGTGAGGTACTGAAGGTGGCGAAGGATTATCTTGATGTCGAGGTGTCGGAACCACTGGCAAACGGGGATGGCCTGAACGTATTGATTAAGCGTGATGTGGTTGGATTCCGTGCCAATACTGTAGAGAAAACGGGGAATAATCGTTATCGGGTATGGCCAAATGAAATGCCAACGGACCTGCACAAAGTGCGGCCGCACCATCCGCTCAATCGCAATCTCGATCATAACTGGCAGCAGGCGCTAACTAAGACGTCCAGCGAACGCCGTGTCGCGGTTGATATTGAATTGGGCGGCTGGCAGGAACAATTGATCCTGACGCTAACCAGTGAAGATGGTGTGAGTATCACCCATACGCTGGATGGTCAGTTTGAAGAAGCGAACAATGCAGAAAAAGCGTTGAGTAACTTGCAGGATGGTCTGGCAAAACTTGGACAGACGCTGTACTACGCCCGCGACATTCAGGTGAATCTGCCGGGGGCGCTGTTTGTTCCGAATGGTCAACTCAACCAACTGCGCCGCGAAGCCATCGACATGCTGGATACCGCGCGTCTGGAAAACTACCGACGCGGCAGTCGTAAACCCGTTGCCCAGCCGGCGCCGGTCTATCCGCAGACGCATCTGAGTTTTCTGGCCAATATCTATAACCATAAAGCGCGTGAGTTTTACCACCGTTATGGCGTCCAGTTGATTGATGCAGCCTATGAAGCGCATGAAGAAAAGGGCGATGTTCCGGTGATGATTACCAAGCACTGCCTGCGTTTTGCATTCAATCTGTGTCCGAAACAGGCAAAAGGGAATATCAAAAGCTGGAAAGCCACTCCGATGCAATTGGTGAATGGCGATGAAGTGCTGACGCTGAAATTTGATTGCCGACCGTGCGAAATGCACGTTATCGGCAAGATGAAACACCACATTCTGAAAATGCCATTGCCGGGCAGCGTAGTGGCTTCTGTCAGCCCTGATGAGCTGATGAAAACACTGCCGAAGCGGAAGGGCTAACTCAGGTGTGTATCTGGCTTGCGTGATTTTTGCCAGTGATGGTGTTCGCGTAGATCGGCGGCGGATTCTTCCGCCGTCACCCTCAGCTCATCGCTGTCTGCCGTGTGGCGTAACAAATGATCGGCATCCTGTACCTGAAGATATTCATGTCCCTGATGAGTAGCGAAAAGCTGGCCGGAGAAAAGCGCGCTGGCAAGCAATAACACCGTTAACCCTTTCTTAAACATCATGCACCCTCTGGTACGTTAGCTGTGGAATCGGCAATAATTTCGCCATGTGACTATTCAATATTTTAATCGGGTTAATGGCAATCTCTGTTTTGCCAATTCGATGTTTTTTACATTTTTGTTTAGTCTGCATTAGGATTTGTAACAACCGGGAAGCGCCGCGCGATCCGGTTGTTACCAGGGGTAAAATCAGGACTTAAATCCCGCCGCCGTCATCAGTAAGCGAAAGAATGAACCGACGGCCGCCAGGGCCAGCACGCTGCCGCCCCAGAGAATGACCAGCCACATCAGGCGTTTCCAGATAGATTGTTGCATCAATGATACCCCTCACCATGTTGAACTTTGCCGCGGAAAACGTAGTAGCTCCAGAAGGTGTACACCAGAATGATAGGGATAATCAGCAGCGCTCCCACCAACATAAAGCCCTGGCTTTGCGTCGGCGCCGCGGCCTGCCAAAGGGTAATAGACGGCGGAATAATATGTGGCCAGATGCTGATCCCCAACCCGCTGAAACCGAGAAAAATTAAACCCAGCGTCAATATAAATGGCGGGGCATGACTATGTTGCTGGCCCAGAGAACGCCACAGCAACAGACTGATGAGTGCGACCAGCAGCGGAACCGGCATCAGGAACCACAGATTTGGCAGGCTAAACCAACGATCGGCAATCGCACTGTGCGCAAGCGGCGTCCACAAGCTGATAATGGCAATGACAGCCAACATCGCCAGCAGCAGTTTTTTTGCCACACTGCGCATTTTATCCTGTAGCGGTTTTTCGCTTTTCATCACCAGCCATGTTGCCCCCAGCAGGGCGTAAGCCACCACCAGTCCCAGCCCGCAAAACAGCGTGAAAGGCGTTAGCCAGTCAAACGGACCGCCGCTGTAGCTGCGGCCAGTAACGGAAAATCCGTTGAGGACCGCACCCACGACCACTCCCTGGGTAAACGTGGCAAGAATTGAACCGCCCAGAAAGGCTTTATCCCAGAACGGTCGGTGTGCCGGTGTGGCTTTGAAACGAAACTCAAAGGCAACGCCGCGAAAAATCAGGCCAATCAGCATCAGGGTGAGTGGGATCGTCAGTGCATCGACAATGACCGCATAGGCCAGAGGAAATGCACCAAACAATCCTGCGCCGCCCAGTACCAGCCAGGTTTCATTCCCATCCCATACCGGTGCGACGCTGTTGACCATCACATCGCGGTCATCAGCATCCTGAATGGCGGGGAATAAGATACCGATCCCGAGATCAAAGCCGTCCATCACGATATACATCAGCGTGGCGAACACGATAATAACGAACCAGATAACTGATAAATCAATACCCATTAGCGATGTGCCTCAGCTTGAGAATCGAGGACAGCAGCAGAAAGCGGCCGTGCAGGTGTGCCAGTTGGCGGGAGGGTCGGATCATCTTCCTGTGGCCCTTTACGGATCAGGCGAATCATGTAGCTATAACCCACACCGAAGACCGAACTGTAAACCACAAAGAAGGCCAGCAGGCTGATGCTCATATGCAAATCACCATGTGCGGAAACCGCATCCGCTGTGCGTTGCAAACCGTAAACCACCCACGGCTGACGACCCACTTCAGTGGTGACCCAACCGGCCAGAATAGCGATCAGACCAGACGGTCCCATCCACAGCGCGAAACGCAGGAAGGGACGTGAGGTATACAGGCGTTGCTTGTAACGTAACCACAAGGCGAATGTACCCAACAGGATCATCAGCATGCCAAGCCCCGCCATAATGCGAAATGACCAGAACACCATGGTGGAGTTGGGCCTGTCTTCTTTAGGGAACTCTTTTAGCGCCGGGACCTGTTTATCCAGACTATGGGTCAGGATCAGACTACCCAGCGCCGGAATTTCCAGCCCATAGCGGGTGCGCTCTTGCGCCATATCCGGCCAGCCGAACAGTAGCAACGGAGTGGGTTCGCCGGGCGGGTTTTCCCAGTGCCCCTCGATGGCGGCAATTTTGGCAGGTTGATGCTTCAGCGTATTCAACCCGTGCATATCACCAATCAATGCCTGCAACGGGGCGACGATTAACGTCATCCACAGCGCCATCGAAAACATGGCTCGAATAGCCGGAGTGTTATTCCCGCGTAATAAATGCCATGCCCCTGACGCTGCGACAAACAGCGCACTGCTGAGGAAAGCGGCAACGGACATATGCAACAAACGATATGGGAATGAAGGGTTGAAAATAACGGCGAACCAGTCGACGGGAACGACCTGGCCGTTAACGATTTCATAGCCTTGCGGTGTTTGCATCCAACTGTTGGAGGCCAGTATCCAGAAAGTAGAAATAATGGTACCCAGTGCAACCATACAGGTGGCGAAGAAGTGAAGTCCCGGCCCCACACGGTTCCAGCCAAACAGCATTACGCCGAGGAAGCCCGCTTCGAGGAAGAAGGCGGTTAACACTTCATAGGTCAGCAGCGGCCCGGTGATGCTTCCGGCGAACTCGGAAAAACCGCTCCAGTTGGTGCCGAACTGATAAGCCATCACCAGCCCGGACACTACGCCCATACCAAAGTTTACGGCGAATATTTTCGACCAGAAATGATACAGCGAACGCCAGGTCGGATTTTTGGTTTTCAACCAGAGACCTTCCAGCACCGCCAGATAGCTGGCGAGGCCGATGGTAATGGCCGGAAAAATGATGTGAAAGGACACCGTAAACGCGAACTGGATCCTCGCCAGGTGAAACGCGTCAAGACCGAACATGCTTAACTCCGCAGGCAAAATTGATTTGGCGCAATTCTAAGCCCCAGGCGAAATGTGGGGCAGAAACAGAACAGTTCTTTTTAACCATAACAGTTGTGCTGCTGTTATAGGTTGGCCAGACTGATATGAAATCTGGAAGCTGGATTCCTGTTATTGAATTGCGTCCTCCCCACGTGAGTTATTTTGCGATATTAGTAGCAAGGTAATTAAAAGGTAATCATAAATGTTTACTTTGTGTATATAATAGACTACAGGGAGGCGCAGTGAAGCAAAGTGAGTTCAGACGCTGGCTTGAATCTCAGGGAGTCGCTGTTACAAACGGCTCAAATCATCTGAAACTGAGATATCAGGGAAGGCGTAGCGTTATGCCCAGACATCCAGGTGATGAAATAAAAGAAGCCTTGCGAAAAGCGATTATTAAGCAGCTCGACTTACTGTAATCATCATCACTACAAGGTTGATTATATGAGAGATTTTGAAAAACCTATGCGTTATCCCGTTACTCTAACACCGGCAGTGGAAGGTGGGTTTGTGGTTTCGTTCCCGGATATTCCGGAAGCATTAACTCAGGGAAATACCCGCCATGACGCTTTGCAGGCCGCGCAGGCGGCATTGATTACCGCTTTTGAATTCTATTTCGACGACAACGAGGCGATTCCTCTCCCCTCGGCGGTTGGCGCTGAAGATGACTACGTGGAAATACCGCTGAGCGTTGCGTCTAAGGTTCTTTTGCTGAATGCCTTCCTTGAATCAAAAATCACCCAACAGGAACTGGCGAACAGGATCGGCAGACCTAAGCAGGAGATCACCCGTTTATTTGATTTAAAGCACACGACAAAAATTGATGCCGTACAGATTGCTGCGCGCGCCTTAGGCAAAGAGCTGGCGTTAACGATGTTGTAAAACTGTTAACTATAACAGTTATAAAAAACACCCTGATTATGTAAACTGATATACACAGTGATTGTCACCGACACCGGTAATCAGGACGAAAAATGAAAAAGTACCAGCGACTGGCGGAGCAAATTCGCGATCAAATCGCGTCTGGCGTATGGCAACCAGGCGATCGGTTGCCCTCTTTGCGCGAGCAGGTGGCAAGCAGCGGGATGAGTTTTATGACTGTGGGGCATGCCTACCAACTGCTGGAAAGTCAGGGGCGGATCATCGCCCGGCCGCAGTCGGGCTATTATGTTGCCGCGCGCCCCGAACGCGAAGCCGCCGTGCCGCCGGTACAGGTCATGCGTGATGAAGCCGTGGATATCAACACCTACATCTTTGACATGCTGCAGGCCAGTCGTGATGCTTCCGTGATGCCGTTTGCATCCGCTTTCCCCGATCCGCGCTTATTTCCGCTTCAGCAGCTTAATCGCTCGCTGGCTCAGGTGAGTAAAACGGCTACCGCCATGAGCGTTATCGAAAACCTGCCGCCGGGAAATGATGAACTGCGTCATGCTATTGCCCGTCGATATGCGCAACAGGGAATGACCCTTTCCCCGGATGAAATTGTGATCACCACCGGCGCACTTGAAGCGCTTAACCTGAGCCTGCAGGCGGTCACTGAGCCGGGAGACTGGGTGATTGTCGAAAACCCGTGTTTTTACGGGGCATTACAGGCTCTGGAGCGATTGCGCCTGAAGGCGTTGTCTGTTGCCACCGACGTGAAGGACGGAATCGACCTTGTCGCACTGGAACAGGCACTACAGGAGTACCCGGTCAAAGCCTGCTGGCTGATGACCAACAGCCAAAATCCGTTGGGTTTTACGCTTAGCGCACAGAAAAAAGCCCATCTGGTCGCATTACTGGAAAAATACAATGTGATGCTGATTGAAGATGATGTTTACAGCGAACTCTATTTTGGCCGGGAGAAACCACTGCCGGCTAAAGCCTGGGATCGAGGGGACAGGGTGTTGCACTGTTCATCCTTCTCGAAATGTCTGGTCCCCGGCTTTCGCATCGGCTGGGTTGCTGCCGGGAAACATGCCCGTCGTATTCAGCGACTCCAGTTGATGAGCACCTTATCCACCAGTTCCCCAATGCAGCTTGCGCTGGTGGACTACCTGTCGACCCGGCGTTATGACGCGCATTTGCGACGGCTACGTCGTCAGCTGGCGGAACGCAAACAGCAGGCCTGGCAAACGTTGCTGCGTCATCTTCCGGCGGAGGTCAAAATACACCATAACGACAGCGGCTATTTTCTGTGGCTCGAACTGCCAGAACCGCTGGATGCGGGAGAGCTCAGTACCCAGGCGCTGGCGCACCACATCAGCATCGCACCAGGCAAGATGTTTTCAACCTCGGGGACATGGTCACGTTTCTTTCGTTTTAATACCGCATGGCACTGGGGTGAACGCGAAGAACAGGCGGTTAAGCAGCTTGGAAAATTAATTCGCGAGATGATGAAATAAAACTGAATGTGCTATTCAATATAAAAGAATAGCGCATTCTTATTTTAGAAATAGTGGAGGTTAAACCCTGATGTTATTTATATCAGGTGCCACCATACGAAATATCAATAGTTCTTCCTGGTGCCACCCTGGCACCTAACTCCTTGTCTATACTCCAGAAGATTAAATCACCTTGCTATAACCCGTGGCGTAATGAGCGTTAGCTCACAACCTGATTAAATTTCCTTGCGCCAGCAGGAACGCTTTCAACACCCCGACTATTTTTAGGAAAGGACATATATTTACGGCAAGGCTGCCGCTCAATATTTTTTCGACAGGAGTAAGACGTTATGAGCAAGCAATTTGCCCTCAGTAGCTTGTGTGCACTCAGTATGACGCTGATGACAGCCCATGCAGCCGAACCCCCAACATCATTAGATAAACCGGAAGGGCGCCTGGATATTATTGCCTGGCCGGGTTATATCGAACGCGGACAAACCGATAAACAATATGACTGGGTTTCGCAGTTTGAGAAGGAAACCGGTTGTGCCGTCAATGTTAAAACAGCGGCCACATCAGACGAAATGGTGAGCCTGATGGCGAAAGGCGGCTATGACCTGGTGACGGCGTCTGGCGATGCTTCACTGCGCCTGATTATGGGCAAACGTGTCCAGCCTATAAATCCTGCGCTTATCCCAAACTGGAAAACTATCGATCCGCGTGTGGTCAAAGGGGAATGGTTTAACGTCGGTGGGAAAGTTTACGGCACTCCGTATCAATGGGGGCCCAACTTGCTGATGTATAATACCAAAACCTTCCCAACGCCGCCGGACAGCTGGAGCGTGGTATTCGCTGCACAAAATCTGCCTGACGGTAAAAGCAATAAAGGGCGAGTCCAGGCGTACGATGGCCCGATCTATATCGCCGATGCGGCGCTGTTCGTCAAAGCCACTCAGCCGCAGTTGGGTATCACCGATCCCTATCAGCTCACCGAGAAACAGTATCAGGCGGTCATCAAAGTCCTGAGCGATCAGCACGCCCTGATTCATCGCTACTGGCATGACACCACTGTGCAAATGAGTGACTTCAAAAACGAAGGTGTGGTGGCATCAAGCGCCTGGCCTTATCAGGCTAACGCCCTGAAAGCAGAAGGCCAGCCAATCGCCACTGTTTTCCCGAAAGAGGGCGTCACCGGTTGGGCTGACACCACCATGCTGCATAGCGAAGCAAAACATCCTGTCTGTGCTTACAAATGGATGAACTGGTCATTAACCCCGAAAGTTCAGGGCGATGTCGCTGCCTGGTTTGGATCTCTGCCGGTCGTCCCTGAAGGTTGTAAAGCCAGCCCGCTGCTGGGCGAAAAAGGCTGTGAAACCAACGGCTATAGCTATTTCGACAAAATTGCTTTCTGGAAAACGCCAATCGCAGAAGGTGGAAAATTCGTTCCTTACAGTCGCTGGACGCAGGATTACATCGCCATTATGGGCGGTCGCTAATTCCGCTGGGGGTTTTATGACGTACGCAGTGGAATTTCATAATGTCTCGCGTCTGTACGGGGATGTCCGTGCAGTTGATGGGGTCAGTATTGCAATTAATGATGGTGAGTTTTTCTCTATGCTGGGGCCATCCGGCTCCGGCAAAACGACCTGTCTGCGCCTGATTGCCGGTTTTGAGCAGCTTTCGGGCGGTTCAATTAAAATTTTTGGTAAGCAAGCCAGTGAATTACCGCCCTGGGAACGGGACGTCAATACGGTTTTTCAGGATTACGCGCTGTTCCCGCATATGTCGATTCTCGACAACGTTGCCTACGGGCTGATGGTCAAAGGCATTGATAAAAAGACACGCCATGCCAGGGCGCGAGAAGCGTTAGACAAGGTTGCGCTCGGCTTTGTCCATGAGCGTAAACCATCACAACTCTCTGGTGGACAGCGTCAGCGTGTAGCGATTGCCCGGGCGCTGGTTAATGAGCCACGCGTCCTGCTGTTGGATGAGCCGCTCGGGGCATTGGATCTCAAGCTACGTGAACAGATGCAGCTTGAGTTGAAGAAGTTACAGCAATCCCTGGGTATCACCTTCATTTTTGTCACTCACGATCAGGGGGAAGCCCTGTCGATGTCCGATCGGGTAGCGGTGTTTAATAACGGTCGCATTGAACAGGTGGATTCACCACGAGAACTCTACATGCGTCCACGGACACCGTTTGTGGCAAGTTTTGTGGGGACGTCAAACGTCTTTGACGAAGCGATGTCGGCAAACGTCTGTGGGTTACAGGGGATGTTCTCGCTGCGCCCGGAACACATTCGGTTAAATGATATGGCGGGCGAGGTTCAGGCTCGGGGTATCATTCAGGCGGTGCAGTACCAGGGCGCGGCGACGCGTTTTGAGCTGAAACTTGCTGGCGGTGAAAAGTTGCTGGTGAGCCAGGCGAACCTGACGGGAGAACTGCTGCCGTCGACGCTGTCGCCGGGTCAGCAGGTGATGGCCTCGTGGTCACGCGATGTCATGGTACCGCTGGTTGAGGAGAGGTGAATGGCTATGAACGTCATACATTCGCCAGCACAGCCGACAAAGCTGAACCGTATCTCAGGGTTCTTCTGGCGTAATCCAGGGCTTGGGCTGTTTTTACTGCTGCTCGGGCCGTTGATGTGGTTTGGCATCGTCTACTTTGGCTCGCTGCTGACGCTGTTGTGGCAAGGATTTTACACCTTCGACGATTTCACCATGTCGGTGACGCCAGACCTGACGCTGGCGAATCTGCAGGCGCTGTTTAATCCGGCTAATTACGACATCATTGTGCGAACATTGACAATGGCGGTGGCGGTGACGATTGCCAGCGCCATTCTGGCGTTCCCGATGGCATGGTATATGGCGCGCTATACCAGTGGCAAAATGAAAGCTTTTTTTTACATTGCCGTCATGTTGCCGATGTGGGCGAGCTATATCGTCAAAGCCTATGCGTGGACGCTGCTGTTAGCGAAAGACGGGGTGGCGCAGTGGTTTCTAACCCATCTCGGGCTGGAGCCACTGTTGACCGCTTTCCTCACCTTGCCGGCTGTCGGCGGTAATACGCTGTCAACATCGGGATTAGGGCGCTTTTTGGTTTTTGTCTACATCTGGCTTCCCTTTATGATCCTGCCGGTTCAGGCTGCTCTGGAACGGCTTCCACCCTCGCTTTTGCAGGCATCGGCTGATTTGGGCGCGCGTCCTCGTCAAACTTTCCGCTATGTGGTTTTCCCGCTGGCAATACCCGGTATAGCCGCCGGTTCAATCTTTACTTTCTCACTGACGCTGGGTGACTTTATTGTGCCGCAACTGGTGGGGCCGCCGGGATATTTCATCGGCAACATGGTGTATTCGCAACAAGGGGCTATCGGCAATATGCCAATGGCGGCGGCATTCACTCTGGTGCCCATTGTCTTAATTGCACTGTATCTGGCGTTCGTGAAGCGTCTGGGAGCTTTCGATGCACTCTGAACGCGCACCCTGGTTACTCAAACTGGCTGCATGGGGAGGAGTTCTTTTTCTGCACTTTCCCATCCTCATCATCGGCACCTATGCTTTTAATACAGAGGAGGCTGCTTTTAGTTTTCCGCCGCAGGGACTGACATTGCGTTGGTTTAGCGTGGCGGCGCAGCGTAGCGATATTCTTGAATCAGTGACGTTGTCACTTAAAATCGCCGCGTTGTCGACAGCAATCGCTTTGGTTCTGGGTACGCTGGCGGCGGCTGCGCTATGGCGCAGGGACTTTTTCGGTAAAAGCGCAATATCGCTGTTGCTGCTGTTGCCGATCGCGCTACCGGGAATTATTACCGGTCTGGCGTTGCTGACGGCATTTAAGACCATCAATCTGGAACCGGGTTTTCTCACGATCGTGGTGGGCCATGCGACGTTTTGCGTGGTGGTTGTCTTTAACAACGTCGTGGCGCGTTTTCGCCGCACCTCATGGAGTCTGGTTGAAGCGTCTATGGATCTTGGCGCCAACGGCTGGCAAACCTTTCGTTATGTCGTGCTGCCCAAT
Organism: Citrobacter sp. C6_1; assembly: GCF_014596835.2. Classification (NCBI taxonomy): domain Bacteria; kingdom Pseudomonadati; phylum Pseudomonadota; class Gammaproteobacteria; order Enterobacterales; family Enterobacteriaceae; genus Citrobacter; species Citrobacter sp. C6_1. The sequence continues at coordinate 2,240,347 of NZ_CP115031.1, forward strand.
CTGGCATCAGCACTGCTGGCGGGGGGCATGCTGGCGTTTGCCTTGTCGTTTGATGAAATCATCGTGACAACGTTCACCGCCGGACATGAAAGAACACTTCCTCTGTGGCTGCTCAATCAACTGGGTCGCCCACGAGATGTGCCTGTTACCAACGTTGTGGCATTGCTGGTAATGCTGGTAACAACACTGCCAATTTTAGGGGCCTGGTGGCTAACGCGTGAAGGCGACACCGTCGCCGGAAACGGTAAATAAACGACGATATGGGAAATTGCTATGCAACATCAATTACTGATTAACGGTGAGCTGGTCAGCGGTGAAGGTGAAAAGCAACCAGTTTATAACCCTGCCACTGGTGAACTTATTCTGGAGATTGCTGAGGCGTCAGCCGCGCAGGTTGATGCTGCGGTACGTGCAGCCGACAGCGCATTTGTCAGTTGGGGGCAAACTACGCCGAAAGTCCGCTCCGAGCTACTGCTGAAACTGGCGGACACTATCGCCGATAACGCGCAAACCTTCGCGGAGCTGGAATCGCTCAACTGCGGTAAACCGCTACATTGTGTGCTTAATGATGAAATTCCGGCCATCGTGGATGTTTTCCGTTTCTTCGCGGGGGCTGCGCGCACCCTGCAAGGACAGGCCGCCGGGGAATATCTGGAAGGGCATACTTCCATGATTCGTCGCGATCCGCTGGGTGTGGTGGCCTCCATCGCGCCCTGGAACTATCCGCTAATGATGGCGGCATGGAAGCTGGCTCCTGCGCTGGCCGCCGGTAACTGCGTGGTGATTAAACCTTCAGAAATTACCCCGCTGACGGCGCTTAAACTGGCGGAATATGCGAAAGATATTTACCCGGCAGGAGTGATTAACGTCCTGTTTGGCCGTGGTAAAACAGTGGGCGACCCGCTGACCGGCCATGAAAAAGTACGTATGGTTTCACTGACCGGTTCAATTGTGACCGGGGAACATATTATCCAGCATACTGCGCCTTCGATTAAACGCACGCATATGGAACTGGGCGGGAAAGCTCCGGTGATTATTTTTGACGATGCTGACCTTGATGCGGTGGTCAGTGGTGTACGGACCTTTGGGTATTACAACGCCGGACAGGATTGCACTGCTGCCTGTCGAATCTACGCGCAAAAAGGCATCTATGATGCGTTGGTCGAAAAACTCGGCGCCGCAGTTGCCAGCCTGAAAATTGGCGCACCGAATGATGAAACGACAGAACTGGGACCGTTAAGCTCACAGGCGCATCTTGACCGGGTCGCCAAAGCGGTCGATGACGCGAAAGCGCTCGGACACGTCAAGGTCATCACCGGCGGCAAAAAAGTGGAGGGTTCAGGCTACTATTTTGCGCCAACGTTGCTGGCGGGCGCGAAACAGGAAGATGCTATTGTGCAGCGTGAAGTCTTTGGTCCGGTGGTCAGTGTTACCGTCTTTGATGATGAAGATCAGGTTCTGGCGTGGGCTAATGATTCGAAGTATGGACTGGCATCGTCAGTCTGGACGCGGGATGTTGGTCGCGCGCACCGACTGAGCGCCCGCCTGCAGTATGGCTGTACCTGGGTCAACACCCACTTCACGTTGGTGAGTGAAATGCCGCATGGGGGACAAAAACAATCAGGCTATGGCAAGGACATGTCGGTCTACGGACTGGAAGATTACACGGTAATTCGCCATGTCATGATCAAGCATGAGTAATGTCATAAACCGCGGACGGTAAAAGGGGGCACGGATAGCTAAATATCGATAAACGTGTCGCTATACTATGCGCGCCACTGGCCTCGTCGCCATCGGACGGCGGTAAGTTGGAAATATCCGCGAGGTCAGGCTAATTTGCCCACCATCAGGCCCCGGCACAATGTCGGGGCCTGATTATTTAGGTGATTGTTCTAACGATGGCACAGGCTACATAGCCAGGCGATGAACGCACAGATAGTCAGAACCAGTCCCGGTTGCTGCACGATACCCGCTAACCCATCCTAACTGTCCGAAAAGAAACGGGGCCAGGCTGTAGTAGTTGAATAGCATAGTATTCAACAGGGCGTTACCGCCCCGACTGAATCAGTTGCCCCGCCTGGCCGGTGCTTGCGAACGGACAATCAGCCGCATCTTTATCAGGGATGCAGGGATGAACTATCAGACCTGGCGGCAGCAATTCAGGCTGTTAAAAGCGATGGAGATGGCGGAGGGTGACGCAATCAGCCAGGTGGCGCAACAGCTGGAATTTGTTAGCGCCAGTGCTTTCATCGTGTTTTTTCGGCAGCTAACAGGTACAACACCGACCCGCTATCACGGGGGAATAATGCCGCAGAAGGATTAGGGGTATTACATATTAAGGATAATTTACCGGGCAGTGATGGAGTGGGAAGATCGTTTACTAATGGCAGAGAGAAGATTTTCTCTCTGCCAGCAGGCGCTGCAATTCATCAAAAAGAGTCACATCAAGCAAACCAGCCGAACCTTACGGAGATCAGGCTGAAAAGTCCTACAGCAGCAAATATATTTATCAGCACCACGGTCTTACTGGAAACATTCATTTTTGCCACCTTTCGTTTTAACCCCTTTGTGTATAGTACGGCTTATAGCTATCCGCAATAGTACGAAATCTGAACATATTGAAAGTGGGCCGTTATTTAGCCGGCTTTCTTAAATAAATGAATAAAACTTGATGTGGGTCATAAAAAAGAGCATATTGCGCGCGATTTTCTCTTCTGGCCTGGATGCCCTAAATGTCTCTGTATCAAAAAATGTTGGTTTTTTATGCGGTAATGGCTGCAATTGCGGCCATTACCACCTGGTTTCTGTCGCGTGATAAAAAACGTATTCGCTTTCTGAGCGCGGTATTAGTCGGGGCGACATGGCCGATGAGCTTTCCCGTCGCACTCCTGTTTTCTCTTTTCTGATGGCGTTGTCAGTGCCGTTTCAGGGGGCCAGCAGAGCGACTAATCGCAATCTGTCGTCTTTGGTTACGTCCAGAGGATGCTGGTATCCCACGTTTTCATTCGCACGGGTGTACAACGCAACCAGCCAGTCGTAAACGTGTCGGCTTGCACCGTGCTGCGGCTGCTCATCCAATTGAGTCAGGCGCGACATCGGTTGTTGTACTGGCGCGCTGAAAATAGCCGCACCCTTGAGGATCCTGCTGGCAGGGCGTTGAGCCTCTGCAACGTTAGCGTAGCCGAGCCAGGTAATAAAATCACCGATATCGGCGTGTAACTGCGCCCCGCAGACATTCTCTCGCTGCATAATCTGCTGAAGGCGTTGAGGCATCTCCAGCCGATAGCTGGTGGTGATAAGAATGTCGGCTACCTGTCTAAGCGTTCGCGGATCAAGCCGCAATCGGCGCGCATTATTGTCATCACGACACCACTGACGCACATGGTTGATCCACATTTTGTGCGCCTGGTACCCGGTCTCTTTGCTTTCGGATGCATGCGACGGTTCCCGGACGTCGGCAAACAGGTCAATCTCTTCATTAAAGAGTCCACTGACTTGTTCTTCACGCGGCTGCTGGATTCGCAGCAACGACTCAAAGCAGCGCATCGGTGGTAGTAACCCCTCCAGGAGTTCACCATGCTTTGCTGCCTGGGCCTGAAGCTGGCGGATCACTGTCTCGCTGGAGTCTGGCATGCTTTCGCTGTCGTTAAGCCAGCTCATCAGCGCCTCACGAACACGTTGTTGATGTTGTTCATGCAGGGACGTTAATCGCGACTGGCGTTGTTGAGCGGATGTCGCTTGCGACAGCCATTCAGCAAGGCGCAACAGGCTGTGTTTATCCAGTGCCTGCAATGTCCCCCAGCGCAACCCGGGCTTGCCCATTAATTGCTGCACAGCCTCATCAAGGTTTTGCTGTGTGCTAAAACGAGCATCTTGTGGCGTAATGGCCCACACAACCCCCGGTAACGCCGCATCATGTACGGGTTGGGTATCGTTGGCCCAGCTCATCAGTTTACGCGTGATGGCCGGTGTCTGCGAGCGTGAAGACACTGCGTTGCAGATCAGCAGGACATCGGGTTGCAGATGCTGGCGGTAATGTTCCAACATCCAGCCTAATTTGGCCCGCCACAGCGGGTTGGGGTGGGCATCCGGTGCGAGGGGAATATCGAGCAGGTCGACGTTTTCCAACACCGAGTCTTCGACAGTCAGCACCAGTTCACGCGTCAGCAGCGCCAGCGATTCCAGCGACAGACTGACCGCGTTAAGCAACTGATGGTTTGCAACAGGATGAACCACCACATCGCTTTGCGCGTCGTTCCCGGTTAATGCGACCTGGGTCAGGAAGCTTTCGGCAGGCAAGCCAAAATGATCGACCAACAAACTCAGCGGTGCGGCTAGCTCGTGCGCCTGTCCGGTTTGTTGCAAAGTATGCGCTAATGCCAGCCATTGCTGCGTTAGCTCTGGTTGTTCTCCCCACAACAGCGCCCAGGCGTGAGCGCGGGTGGTCAGATCCAGCGCCGGCAGCAACGTAGCAAATTGATGCCATAGCGCATCATCAATTTGCTGCTGGTTCGCAGGAACACAAGATCGCCAGAAACGGCCGATAGCGGCTACGTCATGTGCCGTGATGCCCTGAACCGGATGACGTTGACGCAGCGTTTGCCATTTTTCTAACCGGGCTTCAATAATCGATTTTTCAACCTGGCGGCTGTCAGGCATTGCGCAAAACTGCGTGATAAACAGCTGTACCAGTTCCGCTTCACTCAGCAGGTGCAGGCGCAGAGGCCATTCGCTATCAACGGGATTGTCTTCACGCGTAAAGCGGATCGCCATATTGGTCGGCGCATGGCCCGGATTGATATGCGAAAAGTAATCAAAACTGCGATCCGGTGTAGCAATATTCAATTTCCCACTAGTGTTGCTGCACAGTGCGGACAACAGATGTGCTTTTGCTGGCTGTGAATGACCGTACAGACCCACACAGCCACGCGATGAAAACGCCGTGTTCAGCGCAGACTCAGTAACCGCGGCGATGGTGAGCTGAGCGAGCAGGGAATCCGCCTCATCATCAAGACGCGCTGCGCGCTGGCGTGTGTCATTCACCCATTCGATGGCGGCTTGTGCTGTGTTAAACATCTTACTCATTTCAGGTACACACTCCCGCTATCAATCCAGTAATGGCTGCCGCTATGGCGACGATCTGCCAGTGTATTCAGTTTTAACGTTAGGGCATTGGCGGCAACGGGCGTGCCATCCTGTAGCCAGGCATCACTGAGAACGAAAAATTCCGGCCCTGTCTCTTTGCTGCCGCCGCGCAGTTGCAGCCGTACATTTAATACACCGTCACCGGCAATCGTTTTTGCCAGCTCAGCAGAATTGATGCTCAGCGTATACAGCGGGGTGGCTGGCCAGCGGCTGTTTGCTAACTGGCGAAAGCCCAGCGTCACGTTGCCGCGCAGTGGGAAGTGCAGACGGGTATCCAGTTTTGCTCCAGGTTTATCCAGATCGATGTCGTGATACCAGATATTCTCATCGCGCAACGTATTGACCGTATTATCCAGTACACCAAGGTAGCGGACCGTCGAGTACGCGCCGATATCCGCAGCTTTAAAATTAAAGCGCGGCAGGCGTAAATCCAGCGCCAGGCTACACAGCATCGCGCCAACGGCAGCGGTAGATTTTGGATTGCCGATACGCCCTTGCTGGCTGAACGGATACCACTCATGTACGCGATAGCTGTCCATCCAGATCATGCGGTTGACCGGAACGGGTTGCAGATGGCGGATTAGCGCCTGAACCCCTGGCAAACAGGCGGGTCTGCCAGTGACTAACAAAATATCGCAACGATAGTGGGAAATCGCTTCACAAACGGCGTGCAGAGGGGATGTCAGGGTAAATTGCCCTGCCAGCAGTGCTTCTTGCAACTGTCTGAACTGCACCTGCAACGGAACGCTCAGCACATCAAAAGCCGGTGAACCAGACGGCAATGCATGATCGATAGCCTGTTGGATATAGTTCATCACATTGCGTGTCGGACGCTGAGAAAGCAGTTCGCCAAAGGTAGCATGCAACCCCGCTACGGGATCGTTAATATCGCTTTGCTCCCAGGCACTGAGCACCGCATGACCCAGTGGCATAAAGAGCTGCAACGCGGTTTGTTGTCGCAAAATAGCCTGAGTATCGATTCTCCCGGAATCACCAAACAGTGTGGCCAGCAGGGCGGCGGCATCGGTCACGCCAGCCTGTTGTAAGCGGGTTTGCAGGGCGGGCAGTATGCAGCGTTGTATGACATCCAACAACATGTCATCCCCGGCGACTTTGAAGCCTTCACGAAACAGCAGATGCGGGGTGATTTTGACATTCGCCCCAACGCCGTCATCCAGCTGATAATGGACCACGGCCATATCCGTCGTGCCGCCGCCAATATCGATGGAGGCGACGCGCAATGCTCGACCTTTAACTTCACCGGGTTCTGGCTGGCGGTCCGGACGGGCAAGGGCGTTAAAGAATGATTCTGTATGCCCGTCATAGTGTGAAATCGCTTCGTTGTACAGCCAAACCAACTGTCCGCAGCTGGCCTCATCCCACTCCATCTGGATCTCAGGTACGGGAACGACGCTCTTTTCTTGCTGTTTGCGGGTGGTAAAATCCTCGTCCTGCGGGTGCCAGCCCATTGCTTTCCAGACTAGCGCAATGGCCTCAAACATACGCAGACGGAAGATCTCGCGCTCCTGTTTTGGCATGGCTGACGGCAGAGTGAGGATCAGCGTACGCAACTGGCGTGGAGAGGCCGGGAACCCGAGACGCAGCCGTGTCGCTACGCTGTTAATTTGTCCCAGCGCCTGGGCCAGGATCTCACACAACATATGCGTCATCAGCGTGCTGCGGCTGTATTGTGGTGAGAACACCGGCAGCCGGTCATCTTGCGGCAGGCTGAACAGCGGCTGACCGTCATCGTTCATCAGATTCATCAGCGGGAAGGCGGTAGCCAGCGGCTCGCGCTGCGTTTTACCGTTCATCTGGCTAAAGCGCCAGTCGTGTAAAACGGGGGTTTCATCCCATAAATACCGACGTGGGCTGGAGATCCCACTACTGCCTTCCGTTCCCATACGCTGCATCGCCAGCTTACGGGCTTCATCCCCAACGCGGACAATCGACGGCCAGATAAAAGCATCATCGCGGCCGCTCTCAACGGAGAAATGTTGCTTACCAAAGCGCGCCTCAGAAAACTCCAGTCGACTGGTGAACAGTGGATCGTTGAGGAACTGTGGTTCGCTTAATGAACGCACCTGCAATTCAGCCGTCTGACGCAAACCGTCATTGGCATCGCCATGATCTTCAATCAACACGCCGCAGGTGTGGGTATTGCCAATATCCAGAATGAGATCGACAGGAATAGCGGGCGTGCTGAGCGTATGGGTCACCAACTTCACTTCCGGGACGGAAAGTTGTTCGCCTAACAGGGTCAACAAATTCAGCCAGTGCGCCTGGTATTCAAAGTTTCGTAGAGCTTGTTGGATCTCCTGCTCTGAACGGTCTTCTTGCTGTGTGACGTGCTGCAAAAAGGACTCGCGTAGCCAGCCATCAATCCACGTCTGGTCGAGGAAATCTGCGATCTCATTATCGTGCCAGGCCAGCGCAAATCGCGTGCCATTCAGCAGATCGTTCTCATTTGGCGTCAATGCTGCCGGGGCTTCAGTCAACTGACAGTCCAGCGCCACCGTGACACGGTGAGTATTGCCGGCACTGTCCGGCTGCGCGAGTTTTCGCACCTGGACGCGCGCCCAGTTATCCGGGCCTTCAACAAAGGTGCGGGGCGGGTTAAAACGCAGGAACGGCAGCGGCAACCAGACACCGTCAAGTACGTCCAGAGAATAATGCAGCGTCTGCGTGCTTTCCGGTTTCACTACTTCGGGTTGGCCGCCGGTATTGCCCGGCAGGGTATAGCGTCCCGACGCAAGATCAAAATCCAGACGCAGTAGGGGACCGTTTGCCGTTTTGCGAACAAAACGACCGTGGTGCGCAGATTCCTGTGGTGTCAGCCCAAAATCCAGAAATTGCACACCGCTATTGGCGATGAGCGTTACGCTCTGTTTGTAATCACACAGATTCACCAACATAAAATCAGGCACCTATCTTTTTGATCGTCAATGGGATTTCCGCGTGTTCGTCATAACGTGCGGTACAAGCTGCGACGTCGTTTGTTCCTGCTTTACAGGTGATTTCAGGCATTGGGTAACGCGAACCGTCCGTGCAACGGGCATTCCCGCGACTCTTAATCATTAATTCGCCCGATTGATGCAGACCAGAGAAAATTTCGGCGCGGCAAACGATATTGTCGCCATGCACCACGCGCGCAGTACCCTTATTGGCCTGGATTTGATAACGCAGCGACGGGGCTTTACCGCTGATCGGATCTTTTATATCGACCAGCACACGCCAGTTGCCGTTAAGAAAACGTGTTGTACCTGCCTTCATCTGGTTGGCATCCATCACCAGCGCATCTTTCGGGATGGCGGCTATCACCACCGGTCCTTCTACGGGCTTCTCTTTTTTCACTGGTGGAATAACGTCAGCCCGATGTAGCGGTAGTGAAGGTGTTAGTTCAGGCAGCGGCTTACTGTCTACCTTTGCAACGTCAATGGGGGCAACCGCAGGTGCGGGAGATTCCGTGTGTTGTTTCCACAATAGCGGCCCTGCAATGGCGGCAATCACTGCTGCAGCAACGGGTAGGCTCCACAGCGGCAGGCGCCGCGTGGACTTACGCTGTACTGGCCGCGGCACGATCTCTGGCTCACTGACAATGACCGGGGGTTGTGGTTCGGGTTCAGCGGGTTTCGGTAGCTCAATAGCTGTTGTCAGCAGCGGGGTATCGGCCTCGGCGAAAGTGATTTCCGCCGGGATTTCTTCGACTTCCGGCTCCGGTTCAGGTGCCAATACAACCGGGGGAACGTCGGTATGACGCAGGCAATCGAGTACATCGTCACGGGTGTTTTCATTCAGATTGACGAAGCCCCAGAACGTAATGACGGGTTTGCCATCAACCAGGAACACGTGGTTCTCACCTGGAAACTGGATGGCTTTGTCGAGTAGTGAACCAAACAGTTGCAGAGCAGTTTTACCCGATTGCAGGCTTTTCCGACTCAGGGCCGCGGCATTCTCCAGCGTACTGGACAGATAGCGCAGAGCCCGAAAACGCGCATCTTCATCAGCGGCTTTCCACGCGACAGCCTTTCCTTCCACCGGGGAATACCAGTCCACCCGATCGCCACTGTCGTTAACTTGTGGGATTGCCAGACAATCCGCCATCGCCTGTTGTTTACGCAGACGAAGCGTTTCACGAATTTGTAGTGCTGAATCAAACACGGCCTGACCACCGCCACCCACGGCCTGATAGTCATCCAAATTGCCGCTGCGCAAGAGAGTTTTTGCCACGTAATTGCCCCTTAGACTTCTTCACACATCTACTTTACGGGGAATAAAAGTAAGCAAACGTCGGAAGAGAGGCAAAAAGGGGCGAATTTTCATGGCATAGAGTATTAGGAAAAATCTTGACGTTTTGAAAAAGACTTAAGGTAAATTATTTCACCTGCGATGATGAATTAATCAGCGAAACCCGCCAGATTAGAATAACCTGATAGAGATTTGTTATTAGTGCGGCTTTGCCAGCTATGCTCTGATAGACGAGTAAATAACAAAAGAAGAAGGTTTATAACCATGATTGCAAGGAAAACGCTGCTCGCGCTGGCACTCAGCGCTGTCTTACCAACAGGCGCTGCATATGCCGCCAGTACTGATACCATCGTTTACTGTTCTGAAGCATCCCCGGAATCATTTAACCCCCAAATAGCCAGTTCAGGTCCGTCGTTTGTCGCCAGTTCACAGGTGTTGTACAACCGATTGATCAACTTCGATCCGGTCAAAAATACCCCTGTCCCGTCTCTGGCAACGGAGTGGACAATTTCCCCCGACGGCAAGACCTACACGTTTACCCTGCGTCAGGGCGTGAAGTTCAATAGTAATAAGTTCTTTAAACCTACACGTGATTTCAATGCTGATGACGTCGTTTTCTCAGTATTACGCCAGAAAGATGCCGATCATCCGTACCATAAGGTTTCACAGGGTAGCTATGAATATTTCAACGATGTTGGCCTGGACAAACTGATCAAAGAGGTTAAGAAGGTTGATGATTATCACGTTCAGTTTGTTCTGAACGAACCCAACGCTGCATTTCTTGCTGACTGGGGAATGGATTTTGCCTCTATTCTTTCGGCAGAATATGCCGACGAGATGCTGAAAAAAGGCACGCCGGAAAACGTCGATAACTGGCCGATTGGTACCGGGCCTTATGTCTTGCAACAGTACAAGCAGGATTCACAAATCCGCTATCTGGCCAACCCGAACTACTGGGATGGTGCGGTACCAACGAAACATCTGATTTTCTCCATCACACCAAACGTACAGACGCGACTGGCGAAATTGCAAACCAACGAATGCCAGATTATTCCCGCGCCAGCACCGGTGCAGTTTGAAGAAATCAAAAAGAACAAGGATCTGACGCTGCATTCGGTCGAAGCGCTGAACGTCGGTTATCTGGCGTTTAATACGGAGAAAAAGCCGTTTGATAACGTACTTGTGCGCCAGGCGCTGAACTATGCGACAGATAAAAAAGCCATTATTAACGCGGTCTTTTTAGGTTCCGGAACGGTGGCGAAATCGCCAATCCCGCCGAATATGATGGGCTTCAATAAAGATCTGAAAGATTACGCTTACGACCCGCAGAAAGCGAAAGAACTGCTGAAGAAAGCGGGGCTGGAAAACGGTTTTGAAGCGACGCTGTGGTCTATGCCGGTGCAGCGCCCATATAACCCGAACTCTCGTCGTATTGCCGAGATGATCCAAAGTGACTGGGCAAAAGTTGGTGTGAAGGCGAAAATCGTCTCCTGGGAATGGGGAGAATATCTCTCCGGGATGCGTAAAGGCGAGCACGATACTGCGTTGTTTGGCTGGATGTCAGATAACGGTGACCCGGATAACTTTGCCGATGTTCTGCTGGGTTGTGACAGCATTAAAACCGGATCAAACGCCGCGCGCTGGTGTGATAAAGAGTATAATTCGCTGGTTCAAAAGGCGAAACTGGTAAGCAAACCGCAAGAGCGCGCCGCACTTTACCAGCAGTCGCAAGAAATTTTCTATCAGCAGGCTCCGTGGATTGCGCTGGCGAATGGTAAAACCTTCTATGCCACACGCAGCAACGTCAGCGGATACAGCGTTAGCCTGATGGGCAGTGATTTTTCAAAAGCGAAATTAAATTAATGAGTTAAGGAGGGAGTATGTCGCATCTGGATGAGGTCAGCGCACGTGTTGATGCCGCCATTGAAGACAGCGTCATTACGCATATGAATGAATTGCTGATTGAACTGAGCGATGATGTTGCGCTGAGCCGGGAAGATCGTTACACCCAGCAACAACGTTTGCGTACGGCAATTGCACATCATGGGCGCCAGCATAAAGAAGATATGGAAGCGCGTCGTGAGCAGTTGACCAAAGGCGGCTCTATTCTTTGATATTTCCTTGCCGGATGGCGGTGTTCACACCTTATCCGGCGTTCTGTAGGCCTGATAAGCAAAGCGCCATCAGGCAATTAAAACGAACGTCTTGCCACCAGCCAGGCACCCACAACCAGCAATATCGCACCGCATACCGGACCCACCAGCGCGCGAAGCGGTACACCCTGGCTACGCAGAATATCCAGCACCAGACCGCCAATAAGCTGGCTGGCGACCAGCACCGCGATGGTGGTGGCAGCGCCTACGTTTTGGTATCCGCTGATACTGGCAAAAACAAAGAACGACCCCAGTAAACCCGGGATCAATGTCCACCAGCGCACGCTGGAAACCAGTTCGCCAAACCCTGCCGCACCTTGTTTAAACCACAGTATGCTGACAAACAGGACGATCCCGACCAGTGAGTTAAGCAACATAGCAATAAGGATTGTCGAGGACGTCTGGGTAATGCGCACCATCAAGGTATTTTGCACCACCAGACCAATACCTGCGGTAATCAGAAAGGAGAGAGTCAGCGTCTGGTTCATCTGCCGGCATCCGGTTCGCTGCGGTCGTCTAACTGCAGTTGCATAAAGGTCAGATCCAGCCAACGACCAAATTTAGTCCCGACCTGGGGCATCTGCGCGGTAATATTGAAGCCCAGCGTGCTATGCAGGTGGAGCGATGCCTGATTTTGCGATTCAATTCCTGCCACCATGACATGCTTGCCACACGCGCGCGCTTCTTCAATGAGTCTGCTGAGCAGCCTGCGCCCCAGTCCTTTTCCCTGATGTTCCGGGTGTACGTACACGGAATGTTCGACGGTATGACGGAAACCGTCAAAGTTGCGCCAGTCGCCAAAAGAGGCGTATCCCGTAACCACGCCATTCTCTTCACTTACCAGCACCGGATAGCCCATCAACTGACGGGCTTCGTACCAGGAAATCCGGTTTTCGGCATCGACCGTTTGATCGTTCCAGATAGCCGCCGTATGCAGTACCGCGTGGTTGTAGATTTCGGCAATAGCGGCACAGTCTTCTTTACTGGCAAATCGAATTGACATGTTGAACCTCAGGGCTTGTTCACTATAGTATTACAATATGAATACTATTGAAGACAGCATAAATCAACGGATCGCTGCAAGAATTCGCATTGAGCGGGAATCTCGCGGCTGGTCACTGACGGAACTTGCCGAGCGCGCGGGCGTGTCGCGGGCGATGATCCATAAAATAGAGCGCGGTGAAAGCAGCCCAACGGCCACGCTGCTGGGTAGGCTCTCCGGCGCCTTTGGTATCAGCATGTCTATGCTGATTGCCCGAGCTGAAATGCAGGAGGGCAAGCTGCTGCGCTTCGCTGATCAGCCGATCTGGCACGATCCGCAAAGCCACTATTTACGCCGCCATGTTTCTCCGCGCAGCGATCTGCCTATCGATCTGGTGCAAATCGAATTACCGGCTGGCAGTGATATCCCGATGCCCGCCGCTTCCTACGTGCAGGCCCGACAACTTCTCTGGTTGCAGCAGGGAGAATTGGTGTTTGTGGAAGGTGATACACGCCATGAAATGAAAGCCGGGGATTGCCTGGAGCTGGGTCCACCAAACGACTGTCGGTTTATCAATGAAACCGCGCAGTCCTGCGTTTATCTGGTTGTGCGGTTAAACCACGCTGGCAATTAATGTGAAAGCATCACAGAGATAGCACGTCTACTATTGATGGATTCATGCCAAAAGCTGAGGAGAACATCAATGGGTCAACAAATGCAACGCAATCGTCGCTGGGTTCTGGCGTCACGCCCGCATGGCGCACCGGTTCCCGGTAACTTTCGTCTTGAAGAAGAGGCCATCACGCCGCCCGGTGACGGAGAGGTGTTACTGCGTAACGTCTACCTCTCACTCGATCCCTATATGCGTGGGCGTATGAGCGACGAACCGTCTTATTCGCCTCCGGTTGAGATTGGCGCAGTGATGGTGGGCGGCACGGTCAGTCGGGTCGTGGCATCGAATCATTCGGATTTTAAACCCGGTGAATGGGTGTTGAGCTATAGCGGCTGGCAGGACTTCGCCATCTCAAAGGGTTCTGATTTGGTAAAGCTAGGCGATCACCCTGAGCATCCTTCCTGGGCGCTTGGTCTGCTGGGTATGCCGGGCTTTACGGCGTATATGGGGCTGCTGGATATTGGTCAGCCCAAAGCCGGTGAGACACTGGTTGTTGCTGCGGCAACCGGACCTGTTGGCGCAACAGTGGGCCAGATCGGCAAGCTGAAGGGCTGTCGGGTCGTTGGTGTGGCTGGTGGAGCAGAGAAATGTCGCCATGCTACCGACGTGTTGGGTTTTGATATCTGCCTTGATCATCATGCCCCTGATTTCGCACTCCAACTGGCACAAGCCTGTCCGCAAGGTATCGATATCTATTATGAAAACGTCGGCGGTAAAGTTTTTGATGCCGTTTTGCCGTTACTCAACACCTCCGCGCGTATTCCGCTGTGTGGTCTGGTGAGCGGTTATAACGCCACATCACTACCGACGGGGCCAGACCGTTTACCGCTGCTTATGGCCACGTTACTGAAAAAACGCATCCGCTTGCAGGGCTTTATCATTGGTCAGGATTATGGTCACCGTATTCATGAATTTCAGCGAGAAATGGGGCGCTGGGTTCAGGAAGGCAAGATCCACTATCGCGAGCAGGTCACAGAGGGGCTGGAAAATGCACCGGAGACCTTTATCGGTCTGCTGACCGGGAAAAACTTTGGCAAGGTCGTAATTCGCCTTGCTGAAGAGTGATGCGGCGAGGTTAAAGAGGGTAACTGCCTGATGGCGCTTCGCTTATCTGGCCTACATAGTGCTATATAGTGTGTCAAATGTAGGCCAGATTTGGCATCAACGCCGCCATACGGCAAGCGTTGTCGAGCCAATCTGTTTGAATATTGATTTCGCCGCAAGCGAGTATTCATGGAGAAAATAAGAAGGTTTTCACCGAAAGTGAATAAACACTCCACTTTGCGATAAATAATGATTACTATTCTCATTCTTAAAAGGCAAAACTATGATTTTGCTCATTGAAGCTATGTGAAGCAGTAACAAATGAATTTATCTAAGGGAGTCGTCATGTCTTTACGTCATCTGTTTTCACCGCGTCTGCGTGGTTCTTTACTGTTAGGTTCACTGCTGGTTGCATCATCATTTAGCACGCAGGCTGCGGAAGAACTGCTGCGCAAAGGCGTAGGTAAAGGCGCCTACGAAATGGCGTACAGCCAGCAGGAAAACGCACTGTGGCTGGCCACCTCGCAGAGTCGTAAGCTGGATAAAGGTGGGATAGTTTACCGTCTTGATCCGGTTACGCTTGAAGTGACTCAGGTTATTCATAACGATCTCAAACCGTTTGGCGCGACCATCAATAACGCGACGCAAACGTTGTGGTTTGGTAATACCGTGAATAGCGCGGTGACGGCGATTGATGCGAAAAGCGGTGAGGTGAAAGGGCGCCTGGTACTGGATGCGCGTAAACGTTCTGAAGACGTCCGTCCGCTGCAGCCTCGTGAACTGGTCGCTGATGACGCCACCAACAAGGTATACATCAGCGGAATTGGTAAGGAGAGCGTGATTTGGGTTGTGGACGGTGAGACGGTCAAACTTCAGGACACGATTCAAAATACCGGTAAAATGAGCACCGCGCTGGCCGTCGACAGCAAGGCTAAACGCCTGTATACCGCCAATGCCGATGGTGAATTCATTACCATCGATACCGCCACTAACAAAGTCCTCAGCCGCAAAAAGCTGCTGGACGATGGCAAAGAGCACTTCTTCATTAACCTGAGCCTGGACACGGCGGGTAACCGCGCATTTGTCACTGACTCTAAAGCGGCAGAAGTGCTGGTAGTCGACACCCGTAACGGCAACGTGCTGGCAAAAGTTGCCGCACCGGAATCTCTGGCCGTACTGTTCAACCCGACACGCAATGAAGCCTATGTAACCCACCGTCAGGCCGGTAAAGTCAGCGTGATCGACGCGAAAAGCTATAAAGTGGTTAAAACCTTCGATACCCCGACGTTCCCAAACAGCCTGGCGCTCTCTGCCGATGGCAAAACCCTGTACGTAAGTGTGAAACAGAAATCCACACGCGAGCAGGAAGCGACTCAACCGGACGATGTTATTCGTATCGCCCTGTAATTATTCGGAGGGGGCAACCCCTCCTGTCATTTCTCTATACTCCACGATACGCCTCGTTACATCCCATCGGTAGCCTGACAAACTTCAGGGACTTACACTACGCCCTCAACGGCTAACTGAATAACACGGGAATACCATGAAAAAGCCATTAATCTGTCTTTGTGCGGGCGTAATGCTGTTTACGCTGGCTGGCTGTAGCACCGATTACGTCATGACGACGAAAAGCGGACAAACGATTACCACCCAGGGTAAACCAAAACTGGATAAAGATACGGGAATGACCAGCTATACCGATCAGGACGGGAATGCGCGGGAAATTAACAGCAATGATGTTGCTCAGCTAATTGAAGCAAACTAAGTCGCTCAAACGGGTAGGCCAGAAATCTGACCTACCTTAAAGCGTTACGGCGCGGTACGGTGGATTTCCGCGACGCGTTTACGTACACCAAACCAGCCAGCGACCAGCAGAATGGCAATCAGCGGTAATGAGGCGATAGTGTAGGTCCCATTCGGATAGTCAAACGCCATCAGCACCAGCACAGCCAGTAAAAACAACAGTGTTAACCAGGACGTAAACGGCGCACCGGGCAGTTTGAAGTGAACGTCTGCCGCTTTGCCATCTTTAATGGCCCGACGCAGACGCATCTGGCACACCATAATGAAGGCCCACGATGCAATGATGCCCAGCGAGGCAAAGTTAAGCACGATCTCGAACACCTGCGAAGGCACCAGATAGTTGAGGAAAACCCCGACGACGTACACGACAAGCGTGGCAAGTATCCCGGCATAAGGTACGTGTTGACGGCTCATTTTGGCCATAAATTTTGGCGCAGAACCGCCCATCGACATTGAGCGCAAAATACGGCCAGTGCAGTACAAACCCGAGTTGAGGCTGGAAAGCGCAGCGGTAAGCACCACGATATTCATAATACTGCCAATATAGGGAACGCCGAGTTTGGAAAAGAAGGTAACAAACGGGCTTTGACCTGCCTGATAGGCATTCCACGGTAACAGCATGACCAGCAACACCACTGAACCCACATAGAACAGGCCAATTCGCCAGATAACGCTGTTAATCGCTTTTGGCACCATCGTTTGCGGATCTTTGCACTCACCCGCCGCAGTGCCTACCAGTTCAATGGAAGCAAATGCAAAGACGACGCCCTGTACCAGTACCAGCGCTGGCAGCAGGCCATGTGGGAAAAAACCACCGTTGTCGGTGATCAGATGAAAGCCCGTGGCGTTACCATCGAGCGGTTTTCCCGAGCCTAAAAAGACAGTCCCGACGACCAGGAAGATAACGATAGCCAGCACTTTGACCAGTGCAAACCAGAACTCCATCTCCGCAAACCACTTTACGCCGATCATGTTCATGGTGCCGACAATCGCCAGCGCGCCGAGGGCAAACACCCATTGCGGTACATCACCAAATGCGCCCCAGTAGTGCATATACAAGGCCACGGCTGTGATATCCACGATTCCGGTCATCGCCCAGTTGATGAAGTACATCCAGCCAGCCACATAGGCCGCTTTCTCACCTAAAAATTCGCGGGCATAAGAGACAAAGCTGCCGCTGGAAGGGCGGTGTAAAACCAGTTCACCGAGGGCCCGCAGAATGAAGAATGAAAAAATACCGCAGACCAGATAGACCAGTGCTAAAGCCGGTCCGGCCATTTGTAAACGTGCACCAGCCCCTAAAAATAACCCGGTACCAATAGCACCGCCAATGGCGATCATTTGTACCTGCCGGTTACCCATCGCTTTGTGATACCCCTCTTCGTGAGCATTCAACCAGCGTCGTTTCGCCGCGTGTTGTTCCGCGGCTTGCGTGTTGTGTGTGTTCATTACGTTTCCTGTTAACCTGACTAATTTACAAAATCCTTTTTGCCGCAGCAGCAGCAGCGAAAACAGCGTTACCCTTCATTGTGTTACCGTGGGAAAACTGTCGGCCGAGCATCCTACATTCAATTGAGAAGTGACGCAAAGCCTGGACACGGGGAAGTGGGAGGGTTCTGTGACCTGAATTGACGGGATGTGGACTCGATTCAGTAAAAATAGAGGCGGTGGGGAAATGCGAAGGAATGCGCTCATCCTGATCGTCAGCAGAATGAGCGCTATTTGCCTTATGCCGACACGCCAAAGACCTGCACGGCTTGCTGCAATCGCGATGAGCGCTGCGTTAAATCGGCAGTCGCGTCAGTGACACGCTCCACCATCTCGGCATTATTGTGCGTCATAGTACCAACACGCGAAATGGAATCATTAATCAGATCCAGCGCCTGGGTTTGCTCCCGCGTTGCCAGACTAATGTCTTTAATCATCATCGACATCTGTAATACATCGCTGATCATCCCGGTGAGATGCGTTTCTGTCTGTTCAACCATTTTTACACCGGTATTGACGTTAGCGACGTTCTTCTCAATAAGCTGTTTGATCTCTTTTGCCGCTGATGCAGAGTGTTGCGCAAGATTGCGCACCTCCGCGGCCACGACGGCAAAACCACGCCCTGACTCTCCGGCACGCGCCGCCTCAACAGCCGCGTTGAGCGCCAGAATATTTGTCTGGAAGGCGATGCTATCAATTACGCCAATAATGTCGACAATCTGACCATTATCACGAGAGATCGCCTGCATCATGGCGATAGTTTGTTTCATAATATCGCCGCCTTCAGCGGCATTGGTGCTGGTTTTATCGGCCATCGTCATGGTATGCGCCGCCGTCTCTGCAGTTTGCTGCACTGCACTACCAATTTCTTCGATGGCGGCAGCGGTTTGCTGAAGATCCGCGGATGTTTCTTCAGAACGTGTATGCAGCGCGATACCTTCTTTAGAAACGCGTTGGCTGATGGCCTGAATCCCGGATATTTGCGTACTGACGTCATCAACCAGTGAATTTAGATTAAGTCCGGACTGATTAACCAGTCGCATTAACATGCCGATTTCATCTACGCGATTTAAATGGCAGTTATCGGGTTTTCGCCCGGATACGACTTTCTTCATTTGAGTCAATAGTGTATTAACTGGCTGACAAATTTGGTACTTAAGGTAAATGGCAAATAACAGAAATAACGCCAGTAAACCGCCGGATTGAATAAAGTGATTTACGGGGGCGAAGATTAATAACAAAGAGATCAGGGTAACTACTCCCAAAGCATAATTGACGCGTTGACTAATACTCAACCATTTAAACATTGACGTCCATGCCAATATGCCACGGCGAATGATAATACCCTTAAAAAGACGGAACCCGCTAAGTTGTTGATTATTTATTTTTTCATACAACTGCTCACTCTGAGATATTTCGTCTCGCGAAGGAACAGTACGCACTGAGATGTAACCCGTTAACTTTTCATTGTGCCAAACGGGCGTGACGTTGGCGCGTACCCAGTAGTGGTCACCGTTTTGACGCCGGTTTTTCACCATTCCTGTCCAACTGTCACCCTGCTGCAACGTGTACCACATGTCAGCAAACGCAGCTGGAGGCATATCCGGATGGCGAATAATATTATGCGGTTCACCCATTAATTGACTTTCGTTAAAACCACTGGCATCGATAAACGCGGAGTTTGCATAGGTAATATGACTCTCTTTATCTGTCGTCGATAGCAGCGTCGCTTTACCGTTAAGTGTGTGCTCAATTTGTGTAACGGGCATGTTACTTTTCATAAAGGCCCCATGATGGTATGTATAATTCATACAAAGATCCCCGTAATAATACCAGGGGATATTAAAAAGCTGTTTTAAACCATTTTAATAAGAAACGCTGCATTCTCTACTAATCATCAGTTCTGTGAAAGTATTTAAAATAAAAAAATTAATGCGTGGAATCCATGTCTCTTTCATAAAAATGAAACAATTAATACAAGCGCATAACACAGGCAGGTATTTAGTCTGACTTAAATTAAATTAATTGCTGAACGCGTGCGTAAAAATAAATCAAACGAAAAGGATGTTGCCGTCTTTCCAGTATCAATAAAAAACCTATTATATTTTGTAGTATGCAAATACAAGTCATTTTTTCTGCATTGTGCCGCGTTCAAAACCGGAAGTTTGATTCCTGTTGGTATGAAGGTTATCCCTGACTGCTGCGGGGTTGGTTATCTGTTTTTTAGCTGAGCAAATGTGAATTAAATGTTTCTATATGGTTATTTGATAATTTAATAATACTGACATGTTAACAAATATAGGCCTGCAACATGTCATACCGCCTGAGTATTCTGGATAAAAGCCCCATCGGGGAAGGTGAAACTGCCGCAACCGCACTGGCCCGCACGCTGCGCCTGGCACAACGCGCAGAAGAGTGGGGATATCATCGTTTTTGGATAGCTGAGCATCACAATACGCCGCAACTTGCCAGCCCATCACCGGAACTGGTGATCGCCTGGATACTGGGACAAACCCAGCGCATTCGCGTGGGTTCTGGTGGCGTCATGCTGCAACACTATAGCCCCTACAAAGTAGCGGAAAACTTTAATCTTCTGGCCTCACTGGCGCCGGGACGTGTCGATCTTGGGGTTGGCAAAGCGCCAGGCGGCTTACCGCTGTCAACGCAGGCATTGCAGTTGGGTCTTCATCAGGAAGAAAAAGGCAGTTTCGCTGATCAGCTTGCTCAGCTGAACGCCTGGCTGGCGCTGACCGGGACAGAAAGCGGGCAGACGGTATTCCCGACACCGCTCCCGCCTGCACCTCCACAAAGATTTGTGCTGGGCGCGAGCGTAGAAAGTGCACGCCTGGCGGCAGAGTCTGACTGGAACTTTATTTTCGCGGCGCACCTGAACGGCGATAAAGCGTTACTGCATGAGGTCCTGAGCTTCTGGCAGGCCAACAGTTCACGTCCAACGATTGTCGCCGTGCAGGTTATTGTGGCTGACAGCAGTGATATGGCTGCGCAACTGGCGGAAGATGTACAAATCTGGGGCGTCGAGTTGGAGGATGGACAACGCGTCACCGTCGCCAGCGAAGAGCAGGCGCTGGCTTTCGCCGCGCAGGCGGGCAGCGCACCACGAACAATTGCCCGGCGTGAGCAGGCGTTACTGCAGGGTAGTGCCCAGGAGGTGGTGGCAACACTGCGTTCACTGCAGGTGCAATACGGTATTGATGAATTCATTATCGATACGCCGGTGGCCGAAGGTCAGGCGCGCCTGACATCGTTACGCCTGTTAGCGCAAGCCCATAGCACGATGGAGGTTGTCTGATGTCATTAGCCTCACAGCTTATCGACTGGCGTCGCGAGCTACATCAGCACCCGGAGCTGTCTCTCCAGGAAGTGGCGACAACAGCGCGTATTCGTGACTGGTTGCATGCTGCAGATGTCACTCTATTGCCGTTCAATCTGAAAACCGGAGTGGTTGCCGAAATCGGTCAGGGAGAAGATGTCATCGCGCTACGAGCGGATATCGATGCGTTACCGATAGAAGAAAGCGCCGATGTGCCGTTTCGCTCCCTCACGCCGGGAGTGATGCACGCCTGCGGGCACGATGTTCACACTAGCGTGATGCTCGGCGCCGCACTGTTACTTAAGCAGGAAGAAAACACACTACCGGGACGCGTGCGTATTTTGTTTCAGCCAGCTGAAGAGAGTTTCGGCGGCGCAAAAACGCTGATCCGCGCCGGAGCCCTGCAAAATGTGGCCGCGATCTTTGGCATGCACAACGAGCCCGGGTTGGAGGTAGGTGATTTTGCCACACGCGGCGGCGCATTTTATGCCAATGTCGATCGCTTCGTGCTGCGCATTAATGGCAAGGGCGCACATGCGGCGCGTCCGCATGAAGGCAAAGATGCCATCCTGCTCGCCAGTCAGCTGGTAACGGTGCTGCAAAGCGTTGCCAGTCGCGACGTTAACACGCTGGATTCAGTCGTGCTCAGCGTCACCCGCATTCAGGGCGGAAATACATGGAACGTGCTGCCTGAGTCCGTTGAGCTGGAAGGAACGCTCCGGACGCACCGTACGCAGGTGCAGCAGCAGGTTAAAAATCGGGTCAACGATATCGCAGCCGGATTTGCCCACGCCTTTGGCGCTCAAATCGACGTAATCTGGCATGCGGGACCGACCGCACTGGTGAACGACTCACGCTGGGCAGAGATTGCTAACGAAGTGGCAAAAAACTCCGGTTACACCACGCACTATGCCGACCTGCATATGGGCGGAGAAGACTTTGCCGTCTATCTGCAAAATACGCCCGGCGCATTTGTCAGTATTGGCAGCGCCAGTGAATATGGATTACATCATCCGGGATTTAATCCAGACGAACGTTTAATTGAACCTGCCGCACACTATTTTGTACATTTAGCAAAAACGGCATTCGCACACCTTTAATTTACCTGTTGGGTAGGGATTATTATGGCTGGAAATCGACAACTACGGCTCGGCACGATTCTGCATGGCGCATCGGGAAATATGTCCGCATGGCGTCATCCGAAGGCTCAGGCCGATGCCAGCATTAATTTTGATTTTGTCAAAGAGACGGCGCTTATTGCGGAAAAAGGAAAGCTGGATTTTATTTTTGTCGCCGACGGACTGTATATTAATGAAAAATCAATTCCACATTTTTTAAATCGTTTTGAACCGCTCACGGTATTATCCGCTTTGGCGAGCATAACCAAAAATCTGGGACTGGTGGGCACGGTATCGACGTCATACAGCGAGCCATTTACGACCGCACGGCAGTTCGCCAGCCTGGACCATCTCAGCCAGGGGCGCGCCGGGTGGAATGTGGTGACAACGCCATTGGAAGGCTCGGCAAAAAACTATTCGCGGGCGCAGCACCCGGAACATGCCCAGCGTTATCGCATTGCCGATGAATATTTACAGGTGGTGAAAGGCCTGTGGGATTCCTGGGAAGACGATGCGTTTACCCGTAATAAAGCGAGCGGTGAATTCTTTAACCCCCAAAAGCTGCACACACTCAATCATCATGGTGATTATTTTCAGGTGGCCGGCCCCTTAAATATTGGCCGTACGCCGCAGGGACGACCAATTATATTTCAGGCTGGGGCATCTGAAGATGGTAAAAAATTAGCTGCGCAGCATGCTGACGCTATTTTTACTCATCAGGCGTCGCTGGCAGAGGCCAAAGCGTTTTATCAGGATGTAAAAAGCCAGCTCGAAACTAGCGGGCGACATGCCGATCAACTGCATATATTCCAGGGTGTCAGCGTTATTGTGGGCGACAGCGAACAGGACGTTGAACAGCAATATCAAACCACCGCCGTGCTGGTCTCCATCACCGACGCGCTGAATTACCTGGGACGCTATTTTGAACATCATGATTTTAGCCAGTACCCGCTGGACGCACCGTTCCCGGATCTTGGCACCCTCGGGGAAAACAGTTTTCGCAGTACCACTGACGAGATCAAGCGCAATGCGCGGGAACGGGGATTAACCCTGCGTCAGGTGGCGCAGGAAGCTGCCAGTCCACGTCCACGTTTTAGCGGAACACCGGCGCAGGTTGCTGATGGTCTGCAGCAGTGGTTCGAGGAGCAAGCCGCCGATGGTTTCATCATTCAGGGGGGCACGCCAGATACCTTCCCACGGTTTGTCGAACAGGTTATTCCCGTGCTTCAGGCGCGCGGTTTATTTCGCCACGACTATCCCGGTACGACTCTGCGCGCAAGCCTGGGATTAGCGACACCTGCAAATCAATTCACACAATAAGAGAAAAACGCTATGCAGAAAAAATCACTACTTCTTGCGCTGTCACTGGCTTTCAGCGCGACAGTCTGGGCAAATGACGTCACCATCAACGGTACCGGCGTGAGCCTGGAGGCCAATAAAACGCCGATCAACACAGCAAAAAATCCGCAGGCGATTGCACAGTTGCCCACCAACCTGCACCTTGCTGTACCGGGTAAATTCACGGTCGCTATCGCCGGGCTGAGCCAGCCGCCGCTGACCGTGTTTGCCGATGATAATAAAACGCTCATCGGCAGCGAAGCGGACATCGCACGTCTGGTGGCCGACAGCCTGGGGCTGGAGTTGAACGTGGTGCCCACCTCATGGGAGGACTGGCCGCTGGGTGTGGCTTCCGGCAAATATGATGCCGCGATCAGCAATATTACCGTCACCAAAGCGCGCAAAGAAAAATTCGATTTTGCGACGTATCGGAAAGATTCCCTTGGTTTTTACGTCAAAACCGGCAGCAAGCTGAAGAAAATAGAGCAGGCGGAAGATATTGCCGGTCTGCGTATCATCGTCGGTTCGGGGACGAACCAGGAAGCTATCCTGCTGGCGTGGAACGAAGAGAACCTGAAGAAAGGATTGCCCGCATTTACGCCGGTGTATACCAAAGATGATGCTGCTCAGACGCTGGCGCTACAGTCAGGTCGTGCCGATGCCTATTTCGGTCCTAACGTTATCGGCGCGTGGAAAGCTGCGCTCAACGGCAAAACGCAACTGGTGGGCAGCGTTGATGGCGGTTGGCCAAAAGCGGCACATATTGCCGTGACGCTGAAAAAAGACAGCGGTCTGGTTCTGCCGGTACAAACCGCGCTCAACGGTGTGATCGGCAATGGCGACTATGACAAGGTGCTGAACCGCTGGGGCGAAGGCGTGGAACGCATTCCGCAATCTGAAATCAATCCGGCTGGTTTAGGCGACTAAGGGGGCTACGTGAGCGATCAATTCCGCGTTGTTTCGCCTGAAGCGGCAGAACTGCAGCCAATCCTTAACGGACTGTTTGGTGAGTATGCCGCCCGCTATGGTGATTATTTTTCCCGTGATGCTAAAGTGGAGCTAACCGAATGGTATCTGGCGCCGCAGGGGATCTTTGTGGTGCTGGAGCGCGGCGGCAAGATTATTGCTACCGGAGCCTACAAACCTTATGACCAGGACACGGCTGAGATTAAACGTATCTGGACCCAGAGCACCCTGCGTAAGCAGGGGCTGGCGGCACGCGTGGTACAGGAACTGGAGCGACGGGCGCTACTGGCAGGCTACAGTCGTATCTACCTGACCACCGGTTTTCGTCAGCCGGAGGCGGTTCAGCTGTACTTAAGTCAGGGCTACGATCCGCAATTTGATATTGCGCGGGATCCCGAAGAGTACAGCCAGCCACCGTTTGACGGACGGCTGCGCTTTACCAAACTGTTGACTGTCGCCGGTCAGGCGAGAATTGCCTGAGGAGAAAAGATGAAAACGACGGAAACCATCAAAGTCGTCCCGGCACGTTATCCGCTGCGCACCGTAGGGGCGATTATTGCCCTGTTTGTACTGGCGGTGATTGTCCAGTCGGTGGCGTTTAATCCGCGCTGGGAGTGGGGCGTGTTTGCCCGCTGGTTCTTCGATCCGGTGATTTTGTCTGGTCTTGGACAAACGCTGCTGCTGACGCTCATCGGCACGCTGCTGAGTATCATGTTCGGTGGCCTGCTGGCACTGGCCCGGCTCTCCTCATCCTGGTTGTTGAATAGCCTGGCATGGGGATACATCTGGCTGTTTCGCTCGTTGCCGCTGATCGTGGTGCTGATCATTTTGTATAACTTCTCGTATCTGTACGACACGCTGGCGATTGGCATTCCGTTTACCAACGTTCAGTGGGGCAGTTTCGCGACCATCAATGTACTGGGTCAGTTTTCCACTGCGGTGGTAGGTCTGACGCTGGTGCAAAGTGCTTATACCGCAGAAATTATTCGCGGCGGGTTTCTTGGGGTTGATCATGGTCAGTACGAAGCCGCAGCCGCGCTGGGTTTACCGGCCTGGAGGCGTACGCTGCGCATAATCCTGCCGCAGGCGCTGCGTACCATTTTGCCTGCCGGGTTCAATGAAATTATCAGTCTGGCGAAAGGTACGGCGATGGTTTACGTGCTGGCGATGCCGGAACTGTTTTACACCATCCAGATGATCTACAACCGCACCCAGGAGGTGATCCCACTGCTGATGGTCGGAGCCGTGTGGTATCTGGTGATCACCAGCGTTTTGTCATTAATTCAGCACCTGGTTGAACGCGCGCTGGCACGCAGTGAACGACGATCCGCTATTAACACCGCCCGGGTAAGTCGCGCAGTTAAACGCGACCGTCAAATTTCGTCGCAGGAGACCGTCCATGTCCCACTCGCCTGAAGGCCATATTTCCATTACCGGCGTCAGCAAGTACTTCGGTCGCCATAAAGCGCTCGATGACGTGTCGCTGGAGATCCCTCCCGGTACGGTAACGGTGATTCTCGGGCCATCGGGGTCGGGGAAATCTACCTTATTGCGAACCATTAACCATCTTGAGCGCGTTGACGAAGGCTTTATTCAAATCGATGGCGACTATATCGGCTATCGTCGGCAGGGAGACAAGCTGTATGAGCTGAAAGAAGCTGAAATCCTGCGCCAGCGCGTCAACGTGGGCTATGTGTTTCAGAACTTTAATTTGTTCCCGCATTTGACGGTGCTGGAAAATCTGATTGAAGCGCCAATAGCCCACGGGCTGGCATCGCGTAAAGCCGCTACCGAACGGGCATTAACGCTGCTTGATGCGGTTGGGCTGCGAAATAAAGCCGATGCCTGGTCGCGTCACCTGTCCGGCGGACAGCAGCAGCGTATTGCCATCGCTCGTGCGCTGGCGTTGAATCCGCGCGTGATGCTGTTTGATGAACCGACTTCCGCACTCGATCCTGAACTGGTGGGCGAAGTCCTGGATGTCATCAAAGCGCTGGCAAAGTCCGGCACGACGCTGGTGGTGGTGACGCACGAGATTGGTTTTGCCCGGGAAGTCGCGGATCAGGTGGTGTTTATGGTTGATGGCAAAATCGTCGAACAGGGCAGCAGCGAGCAGGTGCTGAATCATCCGCGTCATACGCGCACGCAGCAGTTTTTGTCGAAAGTGCTGTGAGGGTAATTTGCGGCACAAGGCTGTGCCGCACAGGGGTTACAGGGTGACGACGATTTTGCCCACCTGACCGTTAGCTTCCATGTACTGATGCGCGTTGACAATGTCATCAAAAGCGAAGGTTTTATCAATCAGTGGCTTGAGCTGACCGGATTGCAGTCCTTCAACGATAAACCGTTTCGCACGTGACAGTTTTTCCGGATCCGTAGTGATTTCGAAAATCTCATAACCACGAAAGGTCAGATGGCGACCGAGGATCTCAATTACCGGAATCGATAAATCACGCGCATCAAGAGAGCCATACTGGAAAAAGAGTCCGCCGGCAGGCATCACCTGGGCGATTTTTGCCACGCCAGGGCCACCGACCGGGTCGAAGACCACGCGGGTGCCTTTGCCGTCAGTGATCCGGTTAATCTCCGCCACCAGATCCTGCTCCTGGCTGGCGATAACCTCTGCCGCGCCAAGTTGCAGAAGCTGGGCACGTTTCTCACTGGTACGCGTCATCGCAATCGGTTTTGCCCCGAGCATATTGGTTATCTGTATCGCTGCCAGCCCGACGCTGCTGGAAGCGGCATTGATCAACACGTTATCGCCGGGTTTAATATCACCGTATTCCACCAGCGCGCCGAATGCGGTGGTATACATCATCCAGCTCGCCGCGGCTTCCTCGAAGCTAAGATTCTCGGGATGTTTTACGACAGCGTGGGCTGGAGCATTGACGACTTCACCGTACATACCATACTCATGGAAGCTGAACGCCGGGATGACGCTGACGCTATCGCCGGGCGCAAACTCACGCACGTTGTCTCCCACGGATTCAACAACGCCGGAAGCCTCATAGCCCAGACGCGCCGGGAATTTGGGTTGGTAAATATACTGGCCGGTACGATACATAATTTCCGCCCGGTTAATGCCGATTGCGCGTACGCGTATCTGAACTTCATCCGCACGAGGAGCCGGAACCGGCATATCCTGGAGTGTCAGAACCTCAGCGTCACCTCGTTGATTAAAAACCACGACCTTTGACATAGCAAACCTCTGTAAATTGTTCTGTATTGGGTCTGCACAATTTAACGGCTCAGATGAGGGTGAAAAACCGCCGTTGCGGAACTTAACTATTACTCAGATTGTAATAATCCCTGCAGGCGCGGTTTTTGCTCAGTAAAAAGCGCACACAGCCAGTCAATAAACACCCGCACGCGTGGGGCAAGATGACGCCTGTCCGGGTAGAGCACGGAAACGGGTTTTGCTTCCCCCGCATAGTCACCCAGCACCTCAACGAGCTTGCCCGACTGGATCCAGGGAGCCAGTACCGCGTGTACACCGCGGATGATACCGAGTCCGGATAAACAGCCTGTCAAAAGGATGTCGGAGTTATCAACGCTGATGTGACCTGTGGGGATGAACGACACGGTTTCACCCTCACGGACGAAGGACCATTCCAGCGCTTCACGATGACGTTCACTGAAAAAGTTAAGTGCCTGATGTCGGGATAAATCCTCTGGCGTCTGCGGTACGCCGTGTTTTTGCAAATAGTCCGGGGATGCGCATGTCACCATTTTTACCTCGCCAAGCCGTCGTGAAACCAGAGAAGAGTCTTGTAACTCGCCAATGCGAATCATGCAGTCGATACCTTCGGCAAGCAGATCGATTCTGCGGTCGGTGGAGGTGAGGACAATCTCAATATCCGGGTAACGCGACTGGAAATCGTTCAGGGCCGGGACTAATACAGAATGCGCCAGCGACAGGGGGGCATTCACCCTGAGTTTTCCGCGCGGAGGGCGAGTGGGGGAGAAAGAGGCCATGATGTCATCAACATCACCGAGTAATATTTTTGTGCGCTGATAAAAAGCGTCGCCCTCATCCGTCAGACTCACTTTGCGGGTGGTACGGTTAAGCAGCTTTACGCCCAAATCATCTTCAAGATGTTGAATCGCTTTGGTTACAGCAGGGCGATGCAGGTGTAACACATCGGCGGCTTTGGCAAATCCCCCTTGCTCCACGACCTGCACAAAAATGCTCATGTATTCAAACATACTCGAACGCATCTCTTATTCTCCTGATGTTGGTTCTGGCACGGATATTGTTATTATGAGAGTAATAATGATGACTGCATAGATTCACGCATGCTGCTCTACACTTAGGGTTTTAACATTGAGGGTTGCAGCATGATGAAAGTCTATGGGGTGCCGGGCTGGGGATCGGCCATCAGTGAAGTGATGCTTACACTGGCGGAGATCCCTTACACGTTTATTAATGTGGACGGCTTTGACAGCGACGGGCCTTCGCGGGCATTGCTAGAAAAAATGAATCCGCTGTGCCAGGTGCCCACACTGGTACTGGAAAATGGCAATGTGATGACGGAAACGGCGGCGATCGCGCTGATGATACTCGATCGTTGTCCTGAATTTGCGCCACCCGTTGGCCGCACCGAACGCCAACAGTTTCAGCGTCTGCTGATTTGGCTGGTGGCAAATGTCTACCCCACGTTTACCTATGCTGATTATCCCGAACGCTGGGCGCCAGATGCTCCGGCGCAGTTGAAAAAGAGCTGTATTGAGTACCGTAAATCTCTTTATATGTGGCTGAACGAGCAGTTAAGCGCCGAGCCGTACGCCTTCGGCGAGCAGCTCACGTTGCTGGACGTTTATATTGCCGTTATGCGCACCTGGGGGCCCGGACATGACTGGTTCCAGGATAATACGCCGAATATTAGCGCCATCGCGGACGCAGTTTGTCAAATCCCGCGGCTGCGTACTGTCCTGAAAAGCAATAAGATTATTTGAATAAAAAAACGCTGTTCCGCAGGAGTGCAATTCCCGGAACAGCGGGCGAACTATCGCCATAAGTTTAAATTACGCAGCAGAAGGCGTCAGCGTAATACGATCCAACGGCCCCACGATAAACAGATAAGAAATCAGGCCAATCAGCCCCATCGAACCAACGTACAGAATGGCGTAATCAAATGACTGGGTATTCGCCAGAATCACGCCGATCACCAGCGGCGTAATGATACTTGCCATGTTGCCGCACATATTGAATACGCCGCCAGCAATGCCGAGCACCTCTTTAGGTGAGGTATCGCTGAGTACGCACCATCCCAGATTGCCAAAGCCTTTGGCGAAAAACGCCAGACTCATCGCGGCGATAACCACAAATTCTGATGAAGTATAATTGGCAATAACGATGACGCAGGAAAGTAACATTCCGCAGATAACCGGCAGCTTACGGGCGACAGTCAGACTGTAGCCGCGTTTTAGTAGCCAGTCGGAGAACACGCCACCTAATAATCCACCGATAAAACCGGCAATAGCAGGAATACTGGCGACAAATCCCACTTTGAGGATCGACATGCCTTTAGCCTGATACAGATAGGTAGGAAACCAGGTCAGGAAGAACCAGGTAATTGACGTCACGCAGAACTGCCCGATATAAACGCCAATCATCATGCGATTGACGCAGACGCTCTTAATTTGCGTAAAGGTAATTTTTTGCGGCTCTTTTTTATTGCCCAGTGACGGTTCACCACCGCCTTCCCGGATATAGTCAATTTCCTGTTGGTTTACCTTTGGATGATGCATAGGATCTCTGACCTTCACCAGCCAGAAGATGCCAAGAATAACGCCAATCGCACCAATGTAATAAAAAACAAAGTGCCAACTGAGATTATGCAAAATAATCGTCATGAGCGGCGTAATAATCCCTAACGAGATATATTGCGCGGCCTGATAAACTGAGGTGACAAAACCGCGTTCGTTATTCGGAAACCACTGCACGCTTAATCGGCTGTTGGCCGGAAAGGCCGGAGCCTCAATGGCCCCCATCAGTAATCGTAAGATAATCAATACGACCAGTGGGCTGGCGTACAGATAAATTGTGCCCTGGAACATGGTCACCAGCGACCAGCCAATCAGGGCGCAACCGTAAACCAGACGAGAACCGTAACGATCAAGTAGCCAGCCGCCAGGCAACTGCATAATGACATAAGAAATACCAAAAGCGGAAAAGGCCAGCCCCATTGCTTCAGGATCAAAACCTAATTCTTTGCTCATTATCGGAGCCACCACGGATAACGTCGCGCGATCGGCGTAATTAAATACGGTGGCAAGAAACAGAAATATCAGAATGCCGTAACGCACTTTTGTGCGCTTTATTATTGTGTTCATCACCCACTCCTTTCATAAGGTTGAGAGCGTTTCTGTAGGGGAAGAGGGCGGGTGTTATTTACCCGCCAAAGTCAATTAAGGACGTTTACCAAACTCGCAGGTTAATTGCGTCCAGCGGCGCGCTTGTTCACTGATGCTGAACCCCAGACCGTGACGGTCAGATACCCACATCCGCCCGTCGCGCAGCTCAAGCTGTTCATTAAATAGCGGGTTCAGCCATTCGAAATGTTCCAGCCATGGCTCAAGCGGATAAGCGGCGGACAGATGCAGGTGAACTTCCATAGCGAAGTGGGGAGCCAGTTTGCGTCCGTGTTTTGCCGCCAGGTCCATAATTTTAAGGAACGGAGAAATCCCGCCCACACGCGGCGCATCGGGCTGCACAAAATCACTGGCATTGCCGAGGATCAGTTGTTCATGTTCGCGGAAGCTGGTCAGCATCTCACCGGTAGCAATCGGGGTATCCAGTGCGGCGGCCAGTTGAGCGTGGCCTTCTACATCGTAGGCGTCGAGCGGCTCTTCAATCCAGATCAGATTGAACTGCTCCATTTTACGTCCCATGCGGATGGCGGTTTCCCGATCCCACTGCTGATTGGCATCAACCATCAGCGGGAAGTCATCACCCAGCGCTTCACGTACCGCGGTTAAGCGGCGAATATCCTCGGCGCAGTTTGGCTGACCGACCTTGAGTTTGATGCCGCCAATACCGTTTTCACGTGAAATAACCACGTTTTTGAGTACTTGATCCAGCGGCGTATGCAGGAACCCACCGGAGGTGTTGTAGCATTGTACGGAGTCCCGATGCGCACCCAGCAGTTTTGCCAGCGGCAACCCTGCACGCTTGGCTTTCATATCCCATAAGGCGATATCGATAGGGGAGATAGCCTGAACCGCCATGCCGCTGCGCCCTACGGAAGCCCCAGCCCACAGCAGCTTGGTATAGATCTTGTCGATATCGTTTGGATCTTCGCCTAACAGGTTATCGGCAATTTCTTTGGCATGCGCGTAGATTCCCTGGCCGCCAGCCCGCTTGGAGTAACTAAATCCAACGCCTTCGAATCCGTCGCGACTGCGGATCTCGGCGATGATAATGGCAACTTCGGTTAAGGGTTTCTGGCGACCGGTCAGCACTTTGGCATCGCTTACCGGTGTTGCCAGAGGAAGGAAAGCCAGGGACAGCTTGACCCACTCGATACGGTCGCCAGTTTCTGCCGCGGTTTTTCCATTGGCCGATTTGGCATAGGTCACGGCATCGGAATTAGCGCTTAAAGACATAGTATTTTCTCCTGGTGATAACAAATGATTGCGCTAACATTTTTAGTGTTAGCGCAATCAGTGCGCCAGTGAATTGATTGTGATTTGAACAATTGCTCACAAATATAGAGATGAAAGGACGGAAACTTGCAAACAGCATCACATTCCAATACTTTATGGGAAAATGCACAACGTTATATGATGGCGCTATCATTTTGTTTGGTAATAATACGCTAAGCTGCTGTTTTCTCTGTGCTATGGTGGAGGGGCGCTGGCAATAGCCGAAATCATGATGAATAATGCCAGGGTAAATCAGCGATTTTTGACAAGGGCATCGACAGTGAAAAACGCCAGACCTCCGCGAGCACCCACGCTGGAAGATGTTGCCCGTACTGCAGGATTGTCACCCATGACGGTGAGCAGAGCGCTAAATAGCCCGCAGTTGGTGCGCCCGAAAACGGTGGAAAAAGTGATGCAGGCGGTACGCGCCACGGGGTATATCCCCAACGCGCTGGCCGGGGGGTTGGCGTCGCGTCGCAGCAAGCTTATCGCCGTGGTTGTCCCGCAAATTAATAACAATATGTTTGTCGATACCATCCAGTCATTAAGCGATGAACTGGCTGAACGCGGATACCACATCTTGCTCTGCGTATCAGGTTACACGCCGCAAACTGAAGCTGAGCTGGTGGCGACGCTGCTTTCTCGCCGCCCGGATGGCGTCGTGCTCACCGGTATCCATCATACCGTCGAGTTGAAAAAGGTGATTCTTAATGCGGCCATTCCGGTGGTGGAGATCTGGGATTTAACGCCAACGCCCATCGATATGCTGGTCGGTTTTTCACATGAAAAAGTGGGTCAGGCGGTGGCAGACTATTTGCTGAAAAAAGGTTATCGCCGTCCCGGTTTGCTATGGACAGCCGATCGCCGGGCCGGCCAGCGTAAACAAGGACTGTGCGATGCGCTGAGACGTCATGGTATTGCGGCTGACGCACAGGTAGATGTCCCGCTTCCGGCTTCTCTGGCATTGGGGCGCAGCGGGTTGACGCAGCTATTGGCTGATCACACTTTTGATGTCATTGTCTGTAGCTCAGATACCTTAGCCCAGGGGGCGATTATGGAAGCCGAAAGCCGTGGTTTACGCGTGCCGCAGGAGCTAGCGGTTATCGGTTTTGGCGATCTTGATTTTGCCGCCAGTAACCGGCCTGCTATCACCACAATCAGCGTCGACCGACGGGCCATTGGACAACGCGCGGCCTCGCTGCTTGCCGATCGTATCGAACAAATCCCGCGTGAAGACGATATTATTGATGTCGGATTTCACCTGGTTGAACGAGAGTCCGCATAAGTTACCTGCATCCCAAAACATTAAGGAATCTGCTATGCCGCACGTCGATATCAAATGTTTTCCTCGCTCCCTTACCAACGAACAAAAAACCGCGCTGGCGGCGGATATTACCGAGGTCATTATTCGTCATTTGCAAAGCAAAGACAGCTCGGTCAGCGTAGCGCTCAATGAAATTGAGCCTGACGCGTGGCAGGGCGTGTGGGATGCGGAAATCGCACCGCAGATGGACACGTTGATTAAAAAACCCGGCTACAGCATGTGAACGAGAACGGGCGATTATTGCGCCCGTATTATTCAGCCGCTGTTATACGTTTCCCGCTGGTGACAAACGTTCCGGCGCCAAGGTGATGCAAGGTATTGAGTTTGCCATCATCAAACTGCCAGCGTCCTTGCACAAATACCCGCTCATCGGCAGCGGCAGAAACCACTTCGCCAAACAAGGTATCATATTTGTCCTGGGCCGCTGTGGCAGGAAGCAGGCGGCATTCCATCCAGCCGAGACACTTGGCTTCTATTAGCGGTAATCCCAATACCGGGCCGTTGACCACCGGAATGCCGTAGCAGTTGAACTTATCTTCTATTCGGCCAGAAACACTCCCGACGGCATAGGTCCAGTTTGTCGCGGCAACCCCTGGAATCACAATACCAAATTGACCGCTACGCTCGATCAGTTCGCGCGACCAGGCGGTCTTGTCGACAACAATGGCCACCCGCGGTGGGGCAAATTCCACGGGCATTGACCACGCGGCCGCCATCACATTGCGCCGTTCTGTATTCGCATCACGGCTGGTTATCAAAATGGTGGGGCCGTGATTAAGCAGTCGGCTGGCGTGTTGTAATTCAACCGGACGAAAATGACTCATAGCGACTCCTCGACAACATAAAAATGACATCACAATAAACATAGATAGTAACGGGATTAGCGATTTTGTCGCCTCGCCGGGGTGAACAACGCACAAAATCGACGGCGTAAAAGTAAAAATGCGTTATAAGTACAACATTCAACAAACAGGAATCCCGTATGACGCCTTTTTTAAACGCTTATTTTGCCCGTATTGGCTGGTCAGATGTGCCCAACGCTGACATTGAAACGTTGAGATCGCTGCATTTACTGCATAACGGTGCCATACCCTTTGAAAATCTTGATGTGCTGCTGCCGCGCGAAATGCAGCTTGACGATTTGTCCCTTGAAGAGAAGTTGGTTACTGCCCGCCGCGGTGGCTATTGCTTTGAACAAAATGGGGTATTTGAGCGGGCGCTACGCGAAATCGGTTTTAACGTACGCAGCCTGCTCGGTCGCGTGGTGCTGGCGAATCCGTCAAGCCTGCCGCCGCGCACGCATCGTCTGTTACTGGTTGAATTGCAGGGTGAACAGTGGATCGCCGACGTTGGATTCGGCGGACAAACGCTGACGGCACCGATTCGTCTGCAGGCCGACATTGAGCAGCAAACGCCACACGGCGAATATCGCCTGGTTCAGGAGGGGGACGACTGGATCCTGCAGTTCCGCCATCACGATCACTGGCAATCAATGTACCGATTCGATCTGGTGGTGCAACATCACAGCGATTATCTGATGGGCAATTTCTGGTCCGCGCACTGGCCGCAGTCGCATTTCCGCCACCATCTGCTGATGTGTCGCCATTTACCCGACGGCGGCAAGCTGACGTTGACCAATTTCCACTTTACTCATTATCAGGATGGTCACGCGGTAGAGCAGATTAATCTGCCTGACGTCGCCAGCCTGTATACGCTGTTGCAGGAACGGTTTGGACTGGGTGTAGATGACGTGAAGCATGGGTTTACCCCGGATGAGCTGGCGACGGTCATGGCGGCGTTTGACACGCATCCGGAGGCGGGGAAATAGGGGCATCGGAAGTCATGCCGGATGCGGCGTTATCGCCTTATCCGGCCTACGTGAAGATTTAAAAATCGATCGCCCATTCGGCGTGAAACAGGATCACGGCAGAGCCGGAAATCGTCACTTTCTCTGGCTGGTTATCACGGATAGTCACCGTCACATCAACAATACCGTCGCGTCCCAACGCACGGCCCTGATGCCCCTGAACACGTAGCGTTTTCCCGTCATGCGGCATCAATCCATGTTGAACCAGCCACGCGCCCATTGGACCGTTGGCATTGCCGGTAACCGGATCTTCCACAATACCAATAGCGGGCGAGAACATGCGGCCATCGGTGGCGTTTTCGCCCTTGCGAATTTGAAAAGGGAAGAACCCGTTACAGCCAATTTGCTGGCTGATAGCGGTCAGGGCAGGCAAATCCGGGGAAAGGGCGTCGAGGTCCACCTCAGGCTTCAGCGCAATCATTACTTTAGAGTGTCCGGTGGTGGCTACCTGAATGGGTAATCCGGGCAGCATATCGTCTTCGCTCAGGTGTAGTGCATCGATTATCGCGGCACGTACAGCACCTTCCAGCGGAGCTTCGAATCCAGGTATGCCTTGTTCAAGACTGATGCGATAGTCATTGTCACTCGCTTCAATATCGACCCGATGACGACCGGCGAGTGACGTTTGCCAGACGGTCGTATCACCCAGCCCCAACACGTTGGCGCGTACATAATGTGCGGCGACGGTAGCATGCCCACAGATGGGCACTTCGACCGTTGGCGTGAAGTAGCGAATATGAACATCGCTGTCGTCACTGGTCAGTAGAAAAGCAGTTTCCGAATGACGCAGCTCACGCGCAATCAACTGCATCTGGGCGTCACTCAATCCGTCAGCATGCAATACCACTCCCGCTGAATTGCCGCGAAAGGGTACCGAGGTAAATGCATCGACGTGATAAACCTGTGGTTTCATTAGCGTTCTCCCTGGGATGGAGAAGCATCATAACGTACAAAAAGCGGGATAGCGATCCAGGCCCGGTAAGCGCAAGCGCTACCGGGCAGCAGAGAAAATTAGCGGCGCGAACGCACTATCTGATAACGGCGGGTAAAGTACTCAAACGGCGCACTCCACACGTGGACTAGTCGGGTGAACGGGAACAGCAGGAAAATGGTCATCCCCAGAACCAGATGCACACGGAAAATCCACGCCACGCCATCCAGATGCGCAGACGCACCGCCCTGGAAGGTCACCACCGACTGCGCCCAACCGACCAGTTTTAGCATTTCACTGCCGTCAGGATGCTGTGCAGAGAACGGGATAGTGGTTAAACCGAGGATGCATTGAATCAGCAGAACGCAGAGGATCAGAATATCGGCGGTCGAGGAGGTTGCGCGAATGCGCGGGTTAGTCAGTCGCCGCACCAGCAGACCCGCGCCACCCACCAGCGTCAGCACGCCACAAAGTCCGCCGGCAATCATCGCCATCTGCTGTTTTACCGCAATCGGTAGAAACCAGGCATACATCCAGTGCGGCGTTAACATGCCAAACAGGTGTCCGAAAAAGATCCCCAGAATGCCGATGTGGAACAGGTTTGACCATAGCACCATGCCGCGTTTGTCCAGCATCTGGCTGGAAGACGCGCGCCAGGTGTATTGCCCGTAGTCGTAGCGTAGCCAACTGCCGAGGATAAACACCGTACCGCACAGGTACGGATAGATATCGTAAAAAAAGACGTTCAGGTACTGTATCATTTCGGACCTCCCGCGCTGACGTCGACATATTGAGGTGCCACGTCCTGGCTAAAGCGTCGTTGATAGTTTTGTAACGGTGAACTGTCACAGGCGGTGGCGTTATCTTCGATAAACTTCACCTGTTCCTCTTCCCAGACTGCATCCAGCGCCTGTCGGGTATCGTCGCGCGTTTCCGTGCCAACTTGTTTAGTGACACTGTCACTTGAAAGAGGGCTTCCGGCAAGCAGCAACAGCGCATCAAACAGTTGATACCACGGCGTATCGCGCTGTTTTAAGCGCCCGCCAAGCAACGCCAGAATCGGTGCGACGTTCTGCAGTCCTTCTTTGGCCTCCGCTTCCGGTAACACGCTTAAGTACTCAAGATACAACGGCAGGTGATCCGGCAGTTCGCGACAGTTAAGTTGCAGCCCGACCTTTTCATACTGCGCCAACAGATCGACCATTGCCTGGCCACGATCGCGGGACTCGGCATGCACGTGTTCAAACAGCAGCAGAGAGGTGGCCCGACCCCGGTCAAAGATTTCGCACCATTCGGCTTGTTTATCCAGTAACGGCGCATTGAGCAGCGCCTGGCTAAAATCGCTCAGCATGGGTGCATCGCTGGCCACTAGCGCCAGCGCGTCGTCTTTGCACTCCCATAGCATCTCGTCGGGATATTCCATCAGCAGGCCGATAACCTTCAGGATTTGCATTATTCACCCTCCGCTTTATCGCGTACTTCGGTGATGTCGATGGCATCAATACGGCTACTGTTGAACAGGTTGAATTTGGTATCTGAGCCATGGCAGCCGTCACCGAAGGTAAAGCCGCAGCCGTTTTTCTCCGGGAAGGCATCACGCGCCATTTCGCGATGGCTGGTTGGGATCACAAAGCGGTCTTCATAGTTGGCGATGGCCAGATAGCGGTACATCTCCTCAACCTGTTCAACGCTCAGGCCCACTTCCTCAATCGCACGGGTATCCGTGACACCTTCGACGGTTTGCGAACGCATATAGTGGCGCATCGCCATCATCCGTTTTAGCGCGCGCAGTACCGGGCCGGTATCGCCCGCGCTAAGCATATTGGCGAGGTACTGAACCGGAATTCGCAGCGACTCAACCGCAGGCAAAATGTTGCCATTGTGCGGCAGTCCACCGGCGTCAGCAATTGACTGAATCGGTGACAATGGCGGCACATACCAGACCATCGGCAGGGTGCGATACTCCGGGTGCAGCGGTAGCGCCAGCTTCCAGTCCATCGCCATTTTATAGACCGGTGAACGTTGGGCCGCTTCGATAACGTTATGCGGAATCCCCTGTTTCAGCGCTTCTTCAATCACCGCTGGATCGTTCGGGTTGAGGAACACATCGCACTGGCGCTCGTAGAGATCGGTTTCATGCTCGGTGCTTGCTGCTTCCTCGATGCGGTCGGCGTCGTACAGCAATACGCCGAGATAACGGATACGCCCGACGCAGGTTTCTGAACACACCGTCGGCTGACCGGACTCAATACGCGGATAGCAGAAAATGCATTTTTCTGACTTACCGCTCTTCCAGTTAAAGTAGATTTTTTTGTATGGGCAACCGCTGATGCACAAACGCCAGCCGCGACATTTGTCCTGGTCGATCAGCACAATGCCGTCTTCTTCACGCTTATAGATAGCACCGCTTGGGCAGGTGGCGACACAGCTTGGGTTCAGACAGTGCTCGCACAGGCGCGGTAAATACATCATGAAGGTGTTTTCGAACTGACCGTACATCTCCTTTTGCATCTTCTCGAAGTTACGGTCGCGGGCACGTTTTGAAAATTCGCCGCCAAGCAGTTCTTCCCAGTTTGGACCCCAGATAATCTTGTCCATCCGTTTACCATCTATCAGCGAACGCGGACGCGCGGTGGGCTGATTCTTGCTCTCCGGCGCGCTATGCAGATGCTGATAATCGTAGGTAAACGGTTCATAGTAATCATCGATTTGCGGGATCACCGGGTTGGCGAAAATTTTGGTGATCACGCCCATCTTGCCGCCGAGGCGCGGTCTTATCTTACCGTTGACATCGCGAACCCAGCCGCCTTGCCACTCTTCCTGATCTTCCCAGTTTTTCGGGTAACCAATGCCCGGCTTGGTCTCAACGTTGTTAAACCACGCATATTCCATCCCTTCACGCCCGGTCCAGACGTTTTTACAGGTGACGGAGCAGGTGTGGCAGCCGATGCACTTATCCAGATTAAGAACCATGCCTACCTGTGAGCGTATTTTCATTTTTTCGCCTCCTGTACCTGATCGCGACCTTCATCATCCAGCCAGTTAATATTTTTCATTTTTCTAATCATGATGAACTCATCGCGGTTAGAGCCGACCGTGCCGTAATAGTTGAAGCTGTATGCCAGTTGCGCATAGCCGCCAATCATGTGCGTGGGTTTCGGGCAGACGCGGGTGACGGAGTTGTGGATCCCGCCACGCATCCCGGTGACTTCGGATCCGGGGATGTTCATGATTCGCTCCTGGGCGTGATACATCATGGTCATTCCCGGCGGCACGCGTTGGCTCACTACCGCACGCGCGGTGAGCGCGCCGTTGGCGTTGAAGGCTTCAATCCAGTCGTTATCCTCAATGCCCAGCTCTTTGGCATCGGTCTCGCTGATCCAGACAATGGGGCCGCCGCGCGACAGCGTCAGCATCAGCAGGTTTTCACTGTAGGTTGAGTGGATCCCCCATTTCTGATGCGGCGTCAGGAAGTTGAGCGCTTTTTCCGGGAAGCCGTTAGGCGGAACTTCGCGCATTTCGCTGACGCTGCGGGTATCAATAGGCGGACGATACGCCACCAGACTTTCACCAAACGCACGCATCCACGCATGATCCTGATACAGCTGCTGGCGACCGGACAGGGTGCGCCATGGGATCAGTTCGTGGACGTTGGTATAGCCTGCGTTATAGGAGACATGTTCGCTTTCCAGGCCGGACCAGGTCGGACTGGAGATAATTTTGCGCGGCTGTGCCTGGATATCGCGAAAACGAATCTTCTCGTCTTCTTTGTTCAACGCCAGATGCGTATGGTCGCGTCCGGTCATCGCGCCCAGGGCCTCCCAGGCTTTCACTGCCACCTGTCCGTTGGTTTCCGGCGCCAGGGCGAGGATCACTTCCGAGGCATCCAGCGCGGTGTCAATCAGCGGTCGGCCTTTTGCCGGGCCTTCGCGTTTGGTGTAGTTCAGCTTGCCGAGGAAATCGACTTCCGCCTGGGTATTCCACGCAATGCCTTTCCCACCGTTGCCGAGCTTATCCATGAGTGGGCCGAGCGAAGTGAAACGTTCGTACGTGGCGGGGTAGTCACGTTCCACAACGGCAATATTCGGCGCTGTTTTCCCCGGCAGGAGATCGCATTCGCCTTTGCGCCAGTCCTGAATGTCAAACGGCTGTGCCAGTTCTGCCGGGGAGTCGTGTTGCAGCGGTTGCAATACCACATCCGTCTCTTGCCCAAGGTGCCCGACGCAAACTTCGGAGAAGACTTTGGCGATGCCTTTATAAATTTCCCAATCGCTCTTCGATTCCCACGCGGGGTCGACCGCCGCTGACAACGGATGAATAAACGGATGCATATCCGAGGTGTTCATATCGTCTTTTTCATACCAGGTGGCGGTAGGTAACACGATATCGGAGAACAGACACGTACTGGACATGCGGAAGTCGAGCGTCACCAGCAGATCGAGCTTGCCCTCAATCGCTGCAGACTGCCATTCAACCTCTTCAGGTTTAATGCCGTCGCTTGAACCGAGCGCTTCTCCCTGGATCCCGCTTTCGGTACCCAGCAAATATTTGAGCATGTATTCATGCCCTTTACCGGAGGAGCCGAGCAGGTTAGAGCGCCAGACGAAGAGGTTGCGTGGATGGTTTTTGCCGCTATCCGGCTGCTCGCAGGCAAAACGAATATCACCCGATTTCAACGCCTGCGTGGTGTATTCCACCACAGACAACCCCGCTTGTTCTGCCTTTGCCTTGACGGTCAGAGGGTTGAGGTTTAGCTGCGGCGCGGACGGCAACCAGCCCATCCTTTCGGCACGCACGTTAAAATCAATTAAATGCCCACTAAACTTCGACGCGTCGGCCAGCGGAGAGAGAAGTTCCTGAGCGGTGAGTTTTTCATAGCGCCACTGGCTGGAGTGGTTGTAAAAGAACGAGGTGCTGTTCATCTGACGCGGTGGGCGGTTCCAGTCCAGCGCAAAGGCCAGCGGTAACCAACCGGTTTGCGGCCGCAGTTTCTCCTGACCCACATAGTGTGCCCAGCCGCCGCCGCTTTGTCCGACACAGCCGCAGAACACCAGAATGTTGATCATCCCACGGTAGTTCATGTCCATGTGGTACCAGTGGTTAACGCCCGCCCCGAGGATGATCATCGAACGTCCATGCGTTTTGTGCGCGGTATCAGCAAACTCACGGGCGATTTGTTCGATATGACGGCGTGGCACGCCGGTAATTTGCTCGCCCCAGGCCGGGGTGTAGGCTTTCACTTCGCTGTAATCTTGTGCGCTATGAACATCATCCAGACCACGGTCGAGGCCGTAATTTGCCAGTACCAGATCATAGACGCTCACCACCGGGCAACGGCTGCCATCGGCGAGGGTAAGATGTTTTACCGGCAGTTGGCGAATCAGCACCGGCTCCTGCTTCACGCTGCGAAAATGTGGGTTTTCGTTGCCGCCGAAATAGGGGAATGCCACGCCGGTCACGTCATCATGCTGACCAAGCAGCGAAAGGGAGAGCTCTGTTTCCGCGCCAGCCGCCAGCGGCTCCAGGTTCCATTTCCCTTTTTCACCCCAACGAAAGCCAATCGAACCGTTCGGCACGACCAGTTCACCGTTGCTGTTAAACGCCACCGTTTTCCACTCCGGATTGTTGCTTTCGCCGAGACCATCGACAAGGTCTGAGGCGCGCATCATGCGACCAGGCACGTAGCTGCCATCTTCGCGGGCATCCAGCAGCACCAGCATTGGCATGTCGGTATAGCGGCGACAGTAATTGAGGAAGTAATCGCTGGGGTTGTCGAGGTGAAACTCTTTCAGGATGACGTGGCCCATTGCCATCGCCAGTGCGCTGTCCGTCCCTTGTTTGGGCGCCAGCCACTGGTCGCAGAGTTTGGCGACTTCAGAGTAATCCGGCGTAATGGCAATCGTCTTGGTGCCTTTGTAGCGTACTTCAGTAAAAAAGTGCGCGTCCGGGGTGCGGGTCTGCGGCACGTTAGACCCCCAGGCGATGATATAGCTGGAGTTATACCAATCGGCGGATTCCGGAACATCGGTTTGCTCGCCCCAGGTCATCGGTGATGCAGGCGGTAAGTCGCAGTACCAGTCATAGAAGCTCAGGCAGGTTCCGCCCAGTAGCGAGAGATAGCGTGTACCTGCGGCATAAGAGACCATCGACATTGCGGGGATGGGGGAGAATCCGGCCACGCGATCCGGGCCGTAGGTTTTTACCGTCCAGACGTTGGCGGCGGCAATCAGCTGATTAAGCTCTTTCCAGTTGGAACGGATAAACCCGCCGCGACCGCGTACCTGCTTGTAGCTCTGGCATTTTTGCGGGTCGTTGATAATGGATTCCCAGGCCAGCACCGGATCGGGCTGGCGGGACAGGGCGTCGCGCCACAGTTCGATTAGACGTTTACGCACCAGCGGATATTTCAGGCGGTTGGCGCTGTACAGATACCAGGAGTAGCTGGCGCCGCGCGGGCAGCCGCGAGGCTCATGATTTGGCAGGTCAGGACGGGTACGCGGGTAGTCGGTTTGCTGTGTTTCCCAGGTCACCAGTCCGTTTTTGACGTAGATTTTCCAGCTGCATGAGCCGGTACAGTTAACGCCGTGGGTAGAGCGCACAATTTTGTCGAATTGCCAGCGCTGACGATAGCTGTCTTCCCAGTCCCGGTTGGTGTGCATCACTTGCCCGTGCCCCTCGGCAAATGTCTCACCCTTTTGTTTAAAGTAGCGAAAGCGATCTAACAGTTTACTCATGACATAACTCCTGCTTCGAATAACGTTGCCTGCACAGGCCAAAGGATGACTATTTTTTTTGTGATTTACGGCCGTAGACCAGCCAGGTCACCAGCACGCAGACGATGTAAAACACGAGGAATATTTTCATGGCGCCTACCGGAGAACCGGTCAGCGCCAGCGATGAACCAAACGC
Source organism: Citrobacter sp. C6_1 (assembly GCF_014596835.2). NCBI lineage: Bacteria > Pseudomonadati > Pseudomonadota > Gammaproteobacteria > Enterobacterales > Enterobacteriaceae > Citrobacter > Citrobacter sp. C6_1. The sequence continues at coordinate 2,283,314 of NZ_CP115031.1, forward strand.
TTTGGGGATAAAGAAGCCCCCGACAGCGCCAATTGCAGAGATAAATCCCAGGGCGGCTGCGGTATCGGTTACCGCTTCACGCTGAGCCTGTTCTTCAGTACCACCGCGCAGCTTCACCCGGTAAATGGTGATTTTGCGAAAGATCACCGCAATCATCTGGAAGGTCGAACCGCTTCCCAGACCAGCGGTCAGGAACAAGCCCATAAACACCAGGTAGAAGGCAACAAAGTTTCCTTCGCCAGAGCCGGGGAGAGTAAGAAACAGCAAGGCACTAAACAGCGCCATAAAGATGAAGTTGATTAACGTGACCCGTACACCGCCGAACTTGTCAGAGATCACACCGCCCGCCGAACGTGCCAGTGCGCCGATGAACGGGCCGAAGAACGCCAGTTGCAGAATATTCACGTCAGGGAACTGGGTTTTCGCTAACATGGCAAAACCGGCTGAAAAGCCGATAAACGAACCGAAAGTGGCAAGGTACAACAAGCTTAACAGCCACAGATGAAAGCGTTTGAGGACCGGTAGCTGAGAGGCGATTGAGGCCTTCGAACTGGCGATGTCATTCATTCCCATGCCCGCAGCCAGCGTTGAGAGCAGCAGCAGCGGAACCCAAATCCATGCGGCGTTTGCCAGTGACAGTAAAGAGCCATCAGGCTGCGGTACGCCTTGTACCCCTAAAAAGGTAAATAGGGGCAGGAAAATGACTAACGGCGCGATTAACTGCATCACGCTGACGCCGAGGTTACCGAGACCGCCGTTAACACCTAGCGCGCTACCTTGTTTCGCTTTCGGGAAGAAAAAGCTGATATTGCCCATGCTGGAGGCGAAGTTAGCCCCCGCAAAGCCACACATCAGCGCAATAATAATAAATACGCCAAACGGAGTAGCGGTATTTTGCACGGCAAATCCGAGCCAAACGCAGGGAATGACCAGAATAATGGTGCTAAAAATGGTCCAACGGCGCCCCCCAAATATAGGTACCATAAAGGAGTAGGGGACACGCAATATTGCGCCAGAAAGAGAAGGCAGTGCGGTTAATAAAAACAGTTGGTCGGTGGTGAAATTAAAACCAATTTTATTCAGATTGACGGCCACGGCGCTGAACAACATCCAGACGCAGAACGCCAGCAACAGACAACTCACTGATATCCATAGGTTTCTTCGGGCAATGTGCTTACCTTTATTTTCCCAAAAGGCAGGGTTTTCCGGTTTCCAGTCAGTTAAAAGATAACGATTATTTTTCTCATTTGATGCTGACATATTATTCTCCATGCACATGCCGTTCATGAAAAAGAAATAAACGCATACAGCGCCGCGCGGGTTCTTTTTAGAAACTATTGAAAAGTTTTGGGAATATTGACTGAAAGAATAGATAAAAAAGCGCAATAACGCGGCGTGATGAGGGAATTACACGTTGCTTAAGTGTTACCAATTGTAAATATAAAAGATGTATTATTAATTCATCTATAACATCAATTAACTAACTCTAACGTAATCATACGATCCAAATGGCGCTCGAACGCAGGATCGGCCATTTCCTCAATGCCTAATACATAGATGCCATCCAGACCGCATACCAGGGCAATTAAACGCCAGGCCACATCGGCAGCATCCGGGCGTGAAGAAAACTCACCGGCTTTCTGTCCCTGAGCGATGATAGCGGCGGTTTCTTCGTGCCACATCCGCATGGTCAGCAGGTAAGCGCTTTTGATTTCCGGATCTTTATCCGCCAGAACCTGCGCTTCACGCCACAGTTTAATATAGGGTTCGAATCCGCCGTCTTCGCTGCCCAACATGGCATGAAGCCGTTCACGAAAGCTGGCGTTTGCACTGACCTGTTCGGCATCCAGGAGGGTACGGATCAGTTGCACAAAAGCAAGGGATTTTAACTCACCGGCTGAAGTAAAGTGGTGGTGTACCTGTCCGGTGGACACCTGAGCCTCCGTTGCAATACGTCGCACTGTCATAGCGGTAAATCCTTCCTCAAGCGCCACGCGCATTGCCGCCTGCAGAATTACTTCCCGACGTTCATCCCGATTCAGATAGCTCATCGTTCCTCCCATACCCGTTTAGCACGCAGTGTAACAAAAAGTTGGACATGTGTTCAATTTTCCGTAGGATCGCTGAAGCTGGACATGTGTCCAGTTTCAGTTTCGAAGGGAATTTTATGTTTCGTCAGTGGTTAACGTTAGTGATTATTGTGCTGGTCTACATCCCTGTTGCGATTGATGCAACGGTGCTGCACGTTGCCGCGCCCACGCTGAGTATGACGCTGGGTGCCAGTGGTAACGAGCTGCTGTGGATCATTGATATCTATTCTCTGGTGATGGCCGGTATGGTGTTACCGATGGGGGCGTTGGGCGATCGCATCGGTTTTAAACGCTTGCTGATACTGGGTGGTGGGCTATTTGGTCTGGCTTCGCTGGCTGCCGCGTTTGCTCACAGTGCCGGATGGCTAATCGCGACCCGGGCCGTGCTGGCCATTGGTGCGGCGATGATCGTTCCGGCGACGCTGGCAGGTATTCGCGCCACCTTTGCTGAACAACGTCATCGCAATATGGCGCTTGGCGTCTGGGCTGCCGTCGGTTCCGGCGGTGCGGCATTTGGTCCCTTAGTCGGTGGTATGTTGCTGGAGCATTTCTACTGGGGCTCAGTGTTCTTAATCAATGTGCCCATTGTTCTGGTGGTGATGACATTGACCGCACGTTACGTGCCACGCCAGACCGGACGCCGCGAGCAGTCGTTAAATTTTGGCCATGCGATTATGTTGATCGTGGCGATTTTACTGCTGGTTTACAGTGCTAAAACGGCGCTAAAAGGGCATATGGCGACCGGGGTTATCGTATTGACGCTGTTAACCGGAGCAGTGCTGCTGTGGAAATTTGTTCGTATTCAGCTCGCGGCCTCACGTCCGATGATTGATATGCGGTTGTTCACCCATCGCATTATCTTAAGCGGCGTGGTAATGGCGATGACTGCGATGATCACCCTGGTGGGATTTGAGCTGTTGATGGCCCAGGAATTACAGTTTGTTCACGGTTTAACGCCGTATCAGGCGGGGCTGTTTATGCTCCCCGTCATGCTGGCGAGTGGCTTCAGCGGCCCGATTGCCGGTATGTTGGTTTCACGGCTGGGATTGCGCTGCGTGGCAACGGCAGGTATGGCGTTGAGTGCAGTCAGTTTCTACGGTCTGGCAATGACGGATTTCAGCACTCAGCAGATCCAGGCCTGGATATTAATGGCGTTACTGGGGTTCAGTGCCGCCAGTGCGCTACTGGCCTCAACGGCGGCCATTATGGCGGCAGCCCCGGCTGAAAAAGCCGCTGCTGCGGGGGCTATCGAAACCATGGCCTATGAACTGGGGGCCGGTCTTGGGATCGCGATTTTTGGTCTCTTGCTAAGCCGTAGTTTTTCCGCGTCGATTCTACCGCCTGCCGGCCTCAATGCGCAGGAGCTGGAACGTGCTGCATCGTCAATGGGTGAGGCGGTGCAATTAGCACATTCACTCTCGCCGTCTCTTAGCGACGCGTTGCTTGCAGCTGCCAGAGAAGCATTTACCTGGTCACACAGCGTGGCGTTGAGCAGCGCTGGCAGCATGCTTATCGTATTAGCGGTAGGGATGTGGTTCAGCCTGGCAAAAGTGAACCGTCAATAACTAGTGAGCTAAATGACAGGGGTAATCCATCGCTTCGACTTCTTTTCCACTCAGGCGAGCGTATTGCCCCGTCAACCGCCAGAACGCAGGCTGTGTTTCGGTATAGATTTCAGCCGCCAGAATCAGACGGCGACGATCCACCTCATTCAGCTCCAGCAATGTCCACGGAATAAAGTAACGATCGCTATCGGTCAGCGTAAACCACAAGGGGCATCCACAACCGGAACAGAAGAAACGTTCTCCGCGCGTTGATGAGGGAAAGTGCGAAGGTTCTGCTGAATCAGGGGAAAGTAGTGGATGACCGCTGGCTTCCAGATACATGGCGACACCACCGGACCATTTCTGGCACAGCGTGCAGTGGCAGGCATAGACATCAAGCATTTCGACGTTTACGGTAAAATGACTCTGTCCGCAAAGACAACGACCAGTGAACGTCTGCACGGCATACTCCTTATGACCGAGTCTACATCAAGAGAAAAAGCCAGCCCTGGATGGACTGGCTTTGTATTCAACTTACAACAAAATTAGAACTGGTAGTTCAGACCAACGGCTACGATGTTGTCAGTGCTAACACGTGCGTCAGAAGTGAATTTGTTGTCGTCCAGCAGGTTGATTTTGTAATCAACGAAGGTAGACATGTTTTTGTTGAAGTAGTAGGTCGCACCCAGATCGATGTATTCAACCAGATCCTGGTCGCCGTAAACACCCAGATCTTTACCTTTGGATTTCAGGTAAGCGATGGACGGACGCAGACCGAAGTCGAACTGGTACTGAGCAACAGCTTCAAAGTTCTGCGCTTTGTTAGCAATACCGTCTACTTTACCGAACTTGGTCATGTTGCGGGTTTCAGAGTAGGTAGTTGCCAGGTAGATGTTGTTCGCATCATATTTCAGGCCAGCAGCCCATACTTCTGCGTTTTTACCGGAAGCGTAGAATTCGTTGTTGCCATTACGCATCTGGTCATCAGTACGGTCAGATTTCGCATAAGTCGCACCGATGCCGAAGCCTTCGTATTCATAAGTAGAAGACAGACCGAAACCGTCACCGTTCGCTTCAACGTCGTTGCTGCGGTCGTTTTTGCCCTGATACTGAGCAGCAAAGTTCAGACCTTCAACCAGACCGAAGAAGTCAGTGTTACGGTAAGTTGCAACGCCGGTAGCACGCTGAGTCATGAAGACGTCAGTCTGGGTCCAGGTATCACCACCGAATTCTGGCAGGACGTCAGTCCATGCGCCGATGTCATAGGCTACGCCGTAGTTACGACCGTAGTCGAAAGAACCGTATTCAGCGAATTTCAGGCCAGCGAATGCCAGACGGGTTTTGTCTGCTTCGGAACCTTGATCTTCAGAACGGTTGCCTTTGAATTCATATTCCCACTGGCCGAAACCAACCAGTTGGTCGTTGATCTGAGTTTCGCCTTTGAAGCCCAGACGCGCGTAAGTTTTGTCACCATCGCTGCTGGTATCGTCAGAGAAGTAATGCTGAGCGTGAACTTTACCGTACAGATCCAGTTTGTTACCGTCTTTGTTATAAATCTCAGCTGCGTTTACCGCACCCGCTGCCAACAGGGTAGTCACTGCCACTGCAACTAATTTAAGTTTCATTATAAATAATCCTTATAATTTTTTCTTGGTGTGTTTCCTAAACCATTGCTAAACGAGGCCGTTCATCAATGACGAACTATTTTTAAATGACGATGTGGTATTAGTTCAATAATAAGTTTCATAATATTGCGGAATATTTGAATTTGTGTGATCTAGATCTACATAATACAGCTGATTATATTAATATTAATATGTGATCTTTTGGAAGAATATATTTTCGGCGGGGACTATTGTGCTGGTTATGGTTTACTAATCGTTAGTAACCCATGTAAAATATATACAACCGGAGGGTTATAGGTAAACATATAATATTTTCGGCTGTTGATTAATTACCAGTTACTTAACATTTAATTAAACAAATAAAAACATAAAACACAAGCGAAATGTACAATTATTATCCGTTAACTGACCAGAGTGTAGCCGGGTTTTATCTCTATGCCAGAAACCCGGCCTGATTTCTATACCCGACGTGTTGCCAGCCAGCACAGTAGCGAGCCAGCACAGACCATCAGCGCGCCTTGCCAGAACGAGAACGACAGCGGGGCGCTGAGCAATACAGCAGCCAGTGCAGAGGAAAGCACTGGAGTGAAATAAGACCCTACCGCCATGACAGTGACATTACCGTGTAAAATTCCGATATTCCATGCTGCATAGGCAAATCCTAGCGTTAATGCAGCCGTGAACATCTTAATGGTCACCGGTGTGCTGAAAACCATTTCTGGTTGTGGCGTCATAAAATAGTAGACCCACAAACTTGTCGCTGTCAGTAAAACAAAAACGGTGATGCCGTTAAAGCCTTTCGCAAATTTATTAGTGACGGTGCAATACGTTGCCCAGATAAAAGCACCCAAAAATGCGAGAAAATAACTCAGCGGACTACTGGCAATGTTGCTGATAATTTCACCTGGATTTAGACCGTTCTCGCCACCTAAAACCCAGCAGACTCCGGTCAATGCGAGCATTAATCCTGGAATTATCATCCAGTTTGTTTTTTGACCATTAAATAAAATAGCAAACAAAATCGTCAGACTTGGCCAGAGATAATTGACCATTCCTACTTCTATTGCCTGGTGTCGGGTAGCGGCATAACCTAATGCCAAAGCCAGGCAAATTTCATAGCTGACAAAAAGCACGCTACCGGCGATTAAATAACGAACAGGTATTTTTCTAATATTTGGAAATCCGACGGTAAATATCAGCAGCAGGCCGCTTAGCGAGAAGATCATCGCTGCGCCCCCCGCTGGCCCGAGACCTTCGCTTACCCCACGAATCAACCCCACCATCGTGCTCCACAGCACAATGGCGATGAGCCCGATTAACGTTGCTTTTTGTTTTGTCATGCTGTTTGTCTGTCCGTCGTCCTGGCAAAAATGAAGCTGAAATTTATAGCACTTTTACGTCAGCACAGGCTAACTAATTAGCTTTTAGCTAACCCCTTGTAGGTACACAGGTTACACAAACTGCACTATTTAGTAGCGGAACCGTTTCGTTATTGATTTGACGCAAAAAAAATATGGATATAGCTGTTAGTTTCGTCGCGAAGTTGTACATGTCATCTTTCAGACTGCCGCGCTGGGGCAAGGTGAAAGATGTCTTGTACGAACCCCTGTAAAAAAGAGGAAAGCAATGGACGTCAGCCGCAGACAATTCTTTAAAATCTGCGCGGGCGGTATGGCGGGAACAACAGTGGCCGCACTGGGTTTTGCACCCAAAATGGCACTGGCTCAGGCGCGAAACTACAAACTGTTACGCGCAAAAGAGATCCGAAACACCTGCACATACTGTTCCGTAGGTTGCGGGCTATTAATGTATAGCCTTGGTGATGGAGCAAAAAACGCCAAAGAGTCGATTTATCATATCGAAGGGGATCCGGATCATCCGGTGAGCCGCGGGGCACTTTGTCCTAAGGGCGCAGGATTACTGGATTACGTGCACAGCGAAAATCGTTTACGCTACCCGGAATATCGCGCTCCCGGTTCCGACAAATGGCAACGCATCAGCTGGGATGAAGCTTTCTCCCGCATCGCAAAACTGATGAAAGCAGACCGTGACGCCAATTTTATTGAGAAGAATGAGCAGGGCGTGACGGTAAACCGCTGGCTTTCAACCGGGATGCTGTGTGCATCTGCGGCGAGTAATGAAACCGGCATGCTGACGCAAAAATTCGTGCGCTCACTCGGCATGTTGGCGGTAGATAACCAGGCACGCGTCTGACACGGACCAACGGTAGCAAGTCTTGCTCCAACATTTGGTCGCGGTGCGATGACCAACCACTGGGTTGATATCAAAAACGCTAACGTCGTAATGGTGATGGGCGGTAACGCCGCTGAAGCACATCCGGTGGGATTCCGCTGGGCGATGGAAGCTAAAAACAACAATGATGCTACGCTGATTGTTGTCGATCCCCGTTTTACCCGTACAGCGTCGGTGGCGGATATCTATGCGCCGATTCGCTCCGGCACGGACATTACGTTCCTGTCCGGTGTCTTGCTGTATCTGATTGAAAATAACAAAATCAATGCTGAATACGTTAAGCACTACACCAACGCCAGCCTGCTGGTGCGGGATGATTTTGCTTTTGAAGACGGTCTGTTCAGCGGTTACGACGCCAAAAAACGTCAATACGATAAGTCGTCCTGGAACTACCAGTTCGATGAAAATGGCTACGCAAAACGCGATGAAACCTTAAGCCATCCCCGTTGCGTGTGGAACTTGCTCAAACAGCACGTTTCCCGTTATACGCCGGATGTGGTGGAAAACATCTGCGGTACGCCGAAAGCCGACTTCCTGAAAGTGTGTGAAGTGCTGGCCTCCACCAGTACAGCCGATCGTACCACGACCTTCCTGTACGCGCTGGGCTGGACGCAGCATACCGTTGGGGCGCAGAACATCCGCACCATGGCGATGATCCAGTTGCTGCTCGGTAACATGGGGATGGCCGGTGGCGGTGTAAACGCATTACGCGGTCACTCCAACATTCAGGGCTTAACCGACTTAGGTCTGTTATCGACCAGCCTGCCCGGTTATCTGATGCTGCCGTCAGAAAAGCAGACCGATCTGCAAACCTATCTGGCTGCCAATACACCAAAAGCGACGCTGGCCTCCCAGGTGAACTACTGGGGTAACTATCCGAAGTTCTTCGTCAGTTTGATGAAATCTTTCTACGGCGATGCGGCGCAGAAAGAAAACGACTGGGGCTTTGAATGGCTGCCGAAGTGGGATCAGTCCTACGACGTCATTAAATACTTCAACATGATGGATAGCGGGAAAGTCACTGGCTACATCTGTCAGGGCTTTAACCCGGTTGCGTCCTTCCCGGACAAAAACAAAGTGGTACAGAGCCTCAGCAAACTGAAGTATCTGGTGGTTATTGATCCGCTGGTCACAGAAACGTCCACATTCTGGCAAAACCACGGCGAATCCAACGATGTCGATCCGGCGTCGATTCAGACTGAAGTTTTCCGTCTGCCATCCACCTGCTTTGCAGAAGAAGACGGCTCGATTGCTAACTCTGGCCGTTGGCTGCAGTGGCACTGGAAAGGTCAGGATGCACCTGGTGAAGCGCGTAATGACGGCGAAATTCTGGCCGGTATTTACCATCGTCTGCGCGAAATGTATCGCACTGAAGGCGGTAAAGCTGTAGAGCCGGTGCTGAAAATGAGCTGGAACTATAAGCTACCGGACGAACCGCATTCCGCGGAAGTGGCCAAAGAGAACAACGGCTATGCGCTGGAAGATCTCTATGATGCCAATGGCGTGCTGGTGGCGAAAAAAGGTCAGTTGCTCAACAGCTTTGCGCTCCTGCGTGACGACGGTACAACGTCATCCTCCTGCTGGATTTATACCGGTAGCTGGACCGAGCAGGGCAACCAAATGGCTAACCGCGATAACGCCGACCCATCAGGTCTGGGTAATACGCTGGGTTGGGCATGGGCATGGCCACTGAACCGTCGCGTACTGTACAACCGCGCTTCGGCAGACCCGCAGGGTAAACCGTGGGATCCGAAACGGATGTTGATCCAGTGGAACGGTACTAAGTGGACCGGTAACGATATCCCTGACTTCAACAACGCCGCACCGGGCAGTGGCACCAATCCGTTTATCATGCAGCCGGAAGGGCTGGGGCGTCTGTTTGCCATCGATAAGCTGGCGGAAGGGCCGTTCCCGGAACACTACGAGCCGATGGAAACGCCGCTGGGTACTAACCCGCTGCACCCGAACGTGATCTCCAACCCGGCAGCGCGTCTGTACGAGGCGGATGCATTGCGCATGGGGACGAAGCAGGACTTCCCATACGTCGGAACCACCTATCGTCTGACCGAGCATTTCCACACCTGGACCAAACACGCATTGTTGAATGCGATTGCCCAGCCAGAGCAGTTTGTGGAAATCAGCGAAACGCTGGCGTCAGCAAAAGGTATCGGCAACGGCGACTACGTGAAAGTCAGCAGCAAACGCGGATTTATTCGCGCGGTTGCGGTGGTCACCCGTCGTCTGCAAACCCTGAACGTCAACGGTCAGAAGGTTGAAACCGTAGGGATCCCGATCCACTGGGGCTTTGAAGGAGTCGCGCGGAAAGGCTTTATCGCCAACACCCTGACGCCGAACGTCGGTGATGCAAACTCGCAAACGCCGGAATACAAAGCGTTTTTAGTTAACATCGAGAAGGCGTAAGGGGGCGAATATATGTCTATGGAAACGCAGGACATCATCAAAAGGTCCGCAACAAACTCCATCACGCCGCCACCTCAGGCCCGTGATTACAAAGCCGAAGTCGCGAAACTGATCGACGTTTCCACCTGTATAGGCTGTAAAGCCTGTCAGGTGGCCTGCTCAGAGTGGAATGATATCCGCGATGAAGTGGGTCATTGCGTCGGGGTGTATGACAACCCCGCCGATCTCAGCGCTAAGTCCTGGACGGTCATGCGGTTTACCGAAACCGAACAGAACGGCAAGCTGGAGTGGTTGATTCGTAAAGACGGTTGTATGCACTGTGAAGATCCGGGCTGCCTGAAGGCATGCCCGTCTGCCGGGGCAATCATCCAGTACGCCAACGGGATTGTTGATTTCCAGTCAGAGCATTGCATTGGTTGCGGGTACTGTATTGCTGGGTGTCCATTTAATATTCCGCGCCTCAATAAAGAGGATAACCGCGTGTATAAATGTACGCTGTGTGTGGATCGCGTCAGCGTTGGGCAGGAACCTGCCTGCGTGAAGACCTGTCCAACCGGGGCAATACATTTCGGCACTAAGCAGGAAATGCTGGAAATGGGCGAGCAGCGAGTGGCAAAACTGAAAGCACGTGGTTATGAATATGCCGGTCTCTATAACCCGGAAGGTGTGGGAGGCACGCACGTCATGTACGTTCTGCATCATGCCAACCAGCCGGAGCTGTATCACGGTCTGCCGAAAGAGCCTAAGATCGATACCTCGATCAATCTGTGGAAAGGGGCGCTGAAACCGCTGGCTGCTGCCGGATTTATCGCCACCTTCGCCGGGCTGATTTACCACTACATTGGCATCGGCCCGAATAAGGAAGTGGACGACGACGAGGAGGATCATCATGAGTAAGTCGAAAATGATTGTGCGCACGAAATTTATCGACCGCGCCTGTCACTGGACGGTGGTGATCTGCTTCTTCCTGGTGGCGCTGTCGGGGATTTCGTTTTTCTTCCCGACCCTGCAATGGCTGACGCAAACTTTCGGTACGCCGCAGATGGGGCGTATTCTGCACCCCTTCTTTGGTTTGCTGATCTTCGTCGCGCTGATGTTCATGTTTGTGCGCTTTGTTCACCACAACATCCCGGATAAGAAAGATATTCCGTGGCTGAAAAACATTGTGGAAGTGCTGAAGGGCAATGAACACAAAGTGGCGGATGTCGGTAAGTACAATGCCGGTCAGAAAATGATGTTCTGGTCGATCATGAGCATGATTTTCGTGCTGCTGATTACCGGCATTATTATCTGGCGTCCATACTTTGCGCAGTTCTTCCCGATGCAGGTTGTACGCTACAGCCTGTTAATCCATGCTGCGGCGGGCATTATTCTGATGCACGCGATCCTCATCCATATGTATATGGCATTCTGGGTGAAAGGTTCGATTAAGGGCATGGTCGAAGGGAAAGTGAGCCGTCGCTGGGCGAAGAAACACCACCCGCGCTGGTATCGTGACGTCGAAAAGGCCGAAGCCAAAAAAGAGAACGAGGAAGGGTTACAATAACCCATTAACGTTCTGCTGATAAAAATGGCGCTACCGACGTAGCGCCATTTTTTTATCACTGTATTACCAGACGTCGAAGCCGGGAAATATCGACGCTTTATCCCCGGGGCGGGGATGATTTGTCATTTTCATCAATGATAATCCTCGTAATCAATGTTCCCTCAAGAGGAACACCATCACCAATGTTCCGCTGCGCGCAACATCAATCGCTATGTTTTACAAAATTATGCGGCGAATACGCTAAGCGAAAAAGCGAGAAGGGGAATATCTGGAAAGTGCCACGCAAGATCTGCCGGACAGGGCATAACGCCGTTGTCCGGCAATTCGTTTTACTCCAGTTGTGAATTCAGACGCTCAATCTCCTTACGCCATTGCGCCTGTAACTGCGGTTTCTGATGCTTTGGTTTGCGTGCGAGGTCGTCGGCCAGACGTTGCTCAAGATCGAGGAGTTGCGCCAGTACTTCATCACTGTCACATCCTGTTTCGACTCTTGCTTCGACCACCGTTTTGGGAATATTGATTTCTGTGAATGTTTCCCGAATACGCGCATTGACCGCGTCCAGATCGTGCCATTCGCTAAGCTCACCTTCGTCGATAAACCAGAAGCGATTGCAGCTTTGGCGGATGAGCTGACGGTCATGACTGACCAGCAACACGCCGCCGTTGTAGTTTTGCAGCGTTTCTGCCAGCGCCTCTTTACCTTCCAGATCCAGATGGTTGGTCGGTTCGTCGAGCATCAGCAGGCTATAGCGCGCAAGCGTCAGCCCCACAAACAGCAGCCGGGAGCGCTCTCCGCCGCTTAATGTACTGACCCTCTGCCCATGACGAATCCACGGGAAGCCCGCGCTTATCAGCGCCATCTTGCGAACATCAGGCTGCGGAGCAAACGGTTCGAGCGTATCAAACAACGTGTCGTCATCTGTGAGCTGGTGTAGCGTCTGATCGTAATACCCCAGTGTGACGCGAGGGTGCAACACCAGTGAACGCGATGCCATTTGCGACTGATACTGCTGCCAGATAAGCCGTAGCAACGATGATTTCCCACAGCCGTTACGCCCAACAATTGCCACCCGGTCGCCACTTTTTATCCTGATCCCGGCGATGGAAAATAGCGTCGCGGCATCAGGGGCTGGTGCGACCGACAGGTTTGTCATTTCCAGCAGACGGTCGGCACGCAGGGCATCACCCTGCAATGTTAGTGTCCACTGACTTCCTGCAGTCACTTCCGTCTGAACATCCTTCAGGCGCTGCACCTGCTTTTCCATCTGCTTCGCTTTGCGGGACAAATCTTCGTTGTCGTAGACCCGCCCCCAGGTTGCCAGTCGTTTGGCACTGGCGGTAACGCGATCAATCTCCTTTTGTTCCGCCTTATAGCGCAGTGCATCGCTGGCATCTCTCTCAACCAGAGCCTGACGAGCGGCGCTGCAGGGAAGATCAAAAGCGTACAGTGTGCGATCGCGCAGGATCCAGGTTCCCTGCGTGACGGCATCAAGCAGTTGTGGATCATGGGACACCACCACGAAGCTGCCAGACCAGTTCTGTAAGAACTGCTCCAGCCACAGCAATGTCGGCAAATCCAGATGGTTACCCGGTTCATCCAGCAGCAGCAGGTCAGGATTACGCATCAGCGCCCGCGCTAATAGCAAGCGTGTGTGCTGGCCACCGCTCAACGTTTGCGCTGTCAGAGATAAATTCTCTGGCGTGAAACCCATTTCGGCAAGCAGTGCTTCAACCCGCCATTGTTGAGCCGCACGCTCATGCTCAGGAAGTTGAGCGAGAACGGCTTCCTGCAGCGTAAGAGGCAGTATATCGTCAGGTAGATGTTGTTCTACACGCGCGAGATGGCAGTGATTCGCCTGTGCAATGGTGCCACTGGTGGGGGCGATTGTGCCATCAAGCAGTTTTAACAGCGTACTTTTTCCGCAGCCGTTGTAACCGATTAGCCCAATGCGGTCGCCTTTTTTCAGGGTAAAAGAGAGATCGTCGAACAGGGTGCCGACTGCCGTATCAACGTGTAAGGATTGTGCGGTTAGTAATGTGCTCATTGTTGCTTACTCAAGAGTTACAGGCGTAAAAACGCCTCGTCAAACATCGCTGACGATAACCCGGTAAGCCCGAGAGAAGGGGATTTAGACGTTAGCTTCGCTCAAGCAGAAGTTATCGCAGCACGATACCGATAACGCTTGAGCACTGGCGATCGCCAAAAGCATGTGAAACGATAAAACGTTCACAGTACAGCATGAGTATCCTCCTTTTATTTTTCCCGAATGTTAATCAATGGTGAAAGTGTAATCGCAAGTTACTGGATTGCGCAAGTGTTGAACACCCGGCGGCAGTGCACCGCCGGGCAAACCGTCAAATGGAAGTACGACGGTAGTCGCGATATTCCGCCTGCCAGAAATTCTCGTCGATTGCCTGTTGCAGCGCTTCGGCTGACGTTTTCACCGCCATGCCTTGCTGCTGGGCCATTTTACCGACGGCAAACGCAATGGCGCGGGACACGGTCTGAATGTCTTTCAGTTCCGGTAACACCAGTCCTTCTCCGTTGAGCACCAGCGGTGAATACTGTGCCAGCGTTTCACTGGCCGACATCAGCATTTCATCGGTGATGCGCGAGGCGCCAGACGCAATCACGCCGAGGCCAATACCCGGGAAGATGTACGCGTTATTACACTGGGCGATAGGGTAAGTTTTCTCTTTCCACACTACCGGTGCGAACGGACTACCGGTCGCAACCAGTGCGTTACCTTCGGTCCAGGCGATAATATCCTGCGGCGTGGCTTCTACGCGGGAAGTCGGGTTAGACAGCGGCATAACGATCGGACGCGGACAATGCTTGTGCATTTCGCGAATGATCTCTTCGGTAAACAGGCCAACCTGTCCGGAAACGCCGATCAGGATGTCCGGCTTGACGTTGCGAACAACATCGAGCAGAGACAGCACATCTTCTTGCGTATCCCAGTGCTGAAGATTTTCGCGTTTTTGCACCAGTTTGGTCTGGAAAGAGAGCAGGTTGGGCATTTTATCGGTTAACAGGCCGAAGCGATCGACCATGAACACGCGTTGACGCGCAGCTTCTTCGCTTAAACCTTCACGCTGGATTTGCGCGATGATCTGCTCGGCAATCCCGCAACCAGCGGAACCTGCCCCGAGGAAGACGATGTTCTGCTCGCTCAACTGGCTACCCGCCGCACGGCTGGCCGCAATCAACGTACCGACGGTAACCGCAGCGGTGCCCTGAATATCATCGTTGAACGAGCAAATTTCATCACGATAACGGGTCAGTAGCGGCATGGCGTTTTTCTGCGCGAAATCTTCAAACTGCAACAGTACGTCTGGCCAACGATGCTTCACGGCCTGGATGAATTCATCAACAAATTCGTAGTATTCATCATCGGTGATGCGCGGATTACGCCAACCCATGTACAGCGGATCGTTCAGCAATTGCTGGTTGTTGGTCCCGACGTCAAGTACCACCGGCAAGGTGTAAGCCGGGCTAATCCCGCCACACGCGGTATACAGCGACAGTTTACCGATTGGAATACCCATCCCGCCGATCCCCTGATCGCCAAGACCCAAAATACGTTCCCCATCGGTGACGACGATGACCTTGATATTGTGGTTAGGAACGTTTTGCAGGATATCGTCCATATTGTGGCGGTTCTGATAAGAGATAAACACGCCGCGGGCGCGACGATAGATCTCAGAGAAACGCTCACAGGCCGCGCCTACCGTTGGGGTATAAATAACCGGCATCATCTCATCAAGGTGATTATGCACCAGTCGATAAAACAGGGTTTCGTTAGTGTCCTGGATGTTGCGCAGGTAAATATGTTTATCGATTTCGGTTTTGAAGCCCTGATATTGGATCCAGGCACGTTCAGCCTGTTCTTCAATCGTCTCGACCACTTCCGGCAGTAACCCCAGCAGGTTGAAGTTACGGCGTTCTTCCACACTGAAAGCGCTCCCTTTATTCAGTAGAGGGAATTCCAGCAGTACCGGGCCAGCGTAAGGGATGTAAAGGGAACGCAGTTTTTTAGTTTCGTTTTCCATGTCACTCACTCTTTTTTGAATAACCGTCCCTGGCACTCTTATGATCGTATAGGGCCTGTCCGCCAGGGAAACGGGCGAAGTATAAAGCATTGTGAATAGGTTAAGGGGTTTTATAAGCAAAAACACCACTGCGGTTGCAATGGTGTTTATCTCGTTAATCAGTATGTCGTGCGGGAAACTACTTGCTGTCAGCGCGGCGTTTTCTTCCGGTAGGATTGTTGACCACGCTGGATTTGTCGCCTTCGGTCACGACTTTACGTTGATTGGAGATTTTGTGGTCCAGTCCAAGAATATGACGGGCCTGACGGTTCGATTTCATTCTAACTCCTTAATCCTGTTACTGGTTTCAAGGGCGAGCCCGCGTAAGAACGGACGAAATACAACCTGACAAAAAGCCGATGAGTAAACTAACGGCTCTCTGGATGGTCGGTCATTTTATCTGAAAGGTCAATGCGTAAGCAGTAAATGCAGAACTTTCAATTAAGGAGCATGCATTTCCCCATGAGGCCTATACTTGTTACTCCGATGACAACACAGGAGAGCGGTAATGACTATCCATAAGAAAGGTCAGGCACACTGGGAAGGCGACATCAAACGGGGTAAAGGGACCGTGTCGACAGAAAGTGGCGTACTTAACCAGCAACCGTATGGATTTAATACACGTTTTGAAGGCGTCAAAGGCACTAACCCTGAAGAGTTGATTGGCGCGGCCCATGCAGCCTGTTTCTCGATGGCGCTTTCGCTCATGCTGGGTGAAGCAGGTTTTACGCCAGATGCCATTGATACTACAGCCGACGTTTCTCTGGATAAAGTGGATGCCGGGTTTGCTATCACCAAAGTGGCGTTGCACAGCCAGGTGAGTGTCCCGGGGATAGATGCCGCCACATTTGACGGGATCATCCAGAAAGCGAAAGCTGGTTGCCCGGTATCGCAAGTGCTGAACGCGGAAATTACACTAGATTATCAACTGAAGTCTTAATGAGTATGTGCCGGATACGACGGGGTCTTATCCGGCCAATGTCACTATTGCGCTACCCAGCCGCCATCCATATTCCACGCGACGCCGCGCACCTGCGCCGCGCCGTCTGAGCACAGAAACAGCGCCAGCTCACCTAATTGTTCCGGCGTAACGAATTCGCGCGACGGTTGCTTTTCCGCCAGCAGAGCGTCACGCGCCGCATCGGGTTCAGCCCCTTCGGCAATACGTTTGTCAATCTGCTGCTGGACCAGCGGGGTCAATACCCAGCCGGGACACAGTGCATTACAGGTGATTCCCGTCTGGGCGGTTTCCAGCGCGATAGTTTTGGTTAAACCCACCACGCCATGCTTGGCTGCCACATAAGCGGATTTGTCTTTTGACGCCACCAGGCCGTGAACAGAGGCGATATTAACGATGCGTCCCCAGTTACGCGTACGCATGCCGGGAAGCGCCAGGCGTGTGGTATGAAAAACAGAAGAGAGGTTAATGGCGATAATCGCGTTCCACTTATCAACCGGAAAAGTCTCTACAGGTGAAACATGCTGGATCCCGGCGTTGTTGACCAGAATATCCACACCACCGAATTCGCTTTCGGCATAACGCATCATGTCAGCGATTTGCGCTTCATCGCTTAGGTCAGCGCCATGATAGCCTGGCGTTTTGCCATATTGCGCAACGGCATCTTTGGCGGCATCGACATCACCAAATCCGTTGAGGATCAGCGTCGCGCCCGCCTGCGCCAGCACCTGCGCGATGCCTAATCCGATACCGCTGGTAGAGCCGGTAACCAGGGCAACTTTTCCCGTTAAGTTCATGATGATTCTCCTTAAACAATTCCGGTGGTGTAGAAAACGCCGATGACAAACAGTACGGCCAGACTTTTAATGATGGTAATGGCGAAAATCCCGCCATACGCCTGACGATGACTGAGGCCGGTAATGGCCAGCAGGGTAATTACCGCCCCGTTATGCGGCAGAGTGTCCATACCACCACTGGCCATTGATGCCACGCGGTGGAAGACTTCAAGTGGAATATTGGCGGCATGCGCGGCAGCAATAAACGTATCAGACATCGCCGCGAGCGCAATACTCATCCCGCCGGATGCCGAGCCGGTGATCCCCGCGAGCATAGTAATGCTGATCGCTTCATTGAGTAACGGATCGGGAATGGCCGCCAGTGCTTTTGACAACACCAGGAATCCTGGCAGGGCGGCGATAACCGCGCCAAAACCGTATTCTGATGCGGTATTCATCGCTGCGAGGATAGCGCCGCCAACCGCCGTTCTGCTGCCTTCCGCCAGGCGACCTTTGATGTTGCGATAGCCGAACACCACCACCAGCAAGATCCCAGAGATCAACGCAGCTTCTACCGCCCAAATAGCCGTAATTTTCCCCACTTCAGTGGTAATCGGTTTGGCAAGACCCGGAAGCTCCAGTTGATGCGTTGCGCCATACCACTGCGGGATCCAGCGGGTAAACAGCAGGTTAAATACCCCAACCAGGATCAGCGGCGAGATGGCAATAATCGGGTTTGGCAGGTTAATGTTATCCGGCGTTTCCGGCTCATTTAACAGTTCATTGCCGTAACCTTCGTTCCTGGCCTGCGCTTTACGACGCTGGCGTTCGAGATAAACCAGACCGACTACGATGATAAACACGGAACCTATCAGCCCCAGCCACGGCGCGGCCCAGGCGTTAGTTCCGAAGAAGCTGGTCGGAATAATATTCTGGATCTGCGGCGTGCCGGGTAGGGCATCCATGGTGAAAGAGAATGCCCCCAGCGCCACGGTTGCCGGGATCAAACGTTTGGGAATATTACTTTGCCGGAACAGCTCAGCCGCGAACGGATACACCGCAAACGCCACCACGAACAGTGACACGCCGCCGTAGGTCAGGAGAGCACATACCAGCACAATGACCGGGATGGCATGACGTCGCCCGAGAATATTAATGGCAGCAGCAACGATCGAGCGAGAAAAACCGGATAGTTCAATTAACTTGCCAAACACCGCTCCCAGCAAGAATACCGGGAAGTAAAGCTTCACAAAACCGACCATTTTTTCCATAAACAGGCCGGTGAAGGCAGGGCCAACGGCGCTGGGTTCGGTCAGCAATACAGCACCTAATGCCGCGATGGGGGCAAACAGGATAACGCTGTATCCGCGATAGGCTGCCAGCATCAGCAAGCCCAGCGCTGCCAGGGCGATTAATACACTCATCATGACTCCTTATTATTATAGTGGGGTACAGAAAGAGACGTTATGGCTTCAGGGCAAAGCGCAGTTGATGTTCACGGCGTTGCTGGATGTATTCCTTGCGCGAATCATCCCAGCGATAAAAGCCCTGACCACTGCGTAAGCCGATGTCGCCGTTGGCAACCTTGTCAGCAACAAGTGACATCATGTCGCTACCGGTTGCCAGTTCCGGGAGCAGATGTCGACAAATGTCCTGCACCGTAGAAAGTCCGGTCATATCTGCCGCCTCCAGCGGACCGACCATCGCATAGCGGCGACCGAGCGAGGCACGCATGACCTGATCCACCACCTCTGCGCTGGCGATACCGCTTTTTACGATATGTAATGCTTCACGCAGCAGCGCAAATTGCAGGCGATTACCGACAAACCCTGGTGCGGCGCGGTCAAGCACGACGGCTTCAAGTTGCATCGAGAGCAGCAGCTGTTGCAGCTCTCGCAGATATTCCGCTTTGGTGGCCGTGCCGGGGACAATTTCGACCAGCGGAATAAAATGCGGCGGGTGCCAGAAATGGGCGATGAGAAGCCGCTCAGGATGGGCGAGCTTTTCTGCCAGCGCATCAGGCGGCAGGCCGCTGGTATTGCTGGCAATGACGGCCTCCGGTGCGATCAGTTCTTCCAGTTGCGCATACAACGCGTGCTTGAGCCCGAGCCGCTCCGGGATAGCTTCAATCAGTAACCCGCACGCAGCAATATCTTGTAGCGAGGTCGTGCCGTGCAGACGACTCACAACCCGTTCTTTTTCGTTTGCGGCAAACTGTTCGGTGGTAATCAGTTCATCCAGGATACCGCTGGCAACGGCGCTAATTTCAGCCATTCGTTCGCTATCGGTGTCATACAGCCAGACATCGTGACCATAACGGGCGAAGTGGGTGGCAATACCGACGCCCATTAAACCCGCGCCCAATACGCAGATATGTTTACTTTGCATCAGAGATCTCCTGCAAACGCTCTACCGCCAGCGCTACGCCCTGACCGCCGCCTACGCACAACGTAGCCAGCCCTTTGGAGACGTTGCGGCGCGCCATTTCATGCAGCAGGGTCACCAGAATGCGGCAGCCAGAGGCGCCAATCGGATGACCCAGCGCTATCGCGCCACCGTTGACGTTAACTTTGTTGCAGTCCCAGTTCAGGGATTCGCCAACCGCCAGCGTTTGTGCGGCAAAGGCTTCGTTAGCTTCGATAAGATCAACGTTATTGAGTGTCCACCCGGCGCGTTTCAGACACTGGAGCGAGGCCTCTACCGGTCCCATGCCCATAATGGCCGGGTCGACACCGGAAACGGCGTAACCCGCGACCCGGGCCAGTATCGGCAGGTTGAGCATTGCGGCTTTGGTAGCGCTCATCAGCATCACCGCCGCCGCGCCGTCGTTGATTGATGAGGCGTTCCCGGCGGTGACCGTACCATTACCTGGGCGAAACGCTGGCTTGAGCTGCGCCAGCTTCTCGGCCTGAGTATCCGGGCGAGGCTGTTCGTCATGGTTCATGACGCGCGGCGGTTTTTTACCCTGCGGAACGCTGACCGGCGTGATTTCTGCCATAAACCGACCGGCTTCCATGGCGGCAGCCGCTTTTTGCTGGGAGCGCAGGGCAAAGGCATCCTGTTGTTCGCGGCTGATAACAAACTTATCTGCCAGATTTTCAGCAGTAATGCCCATGTGGTAGTCGTTAAACGCATCCCACAACCCGTCGTGTACCACGCTGTCTTTCAGACTGGCATGCCCCAGACGCAGACCCGAGCGTGCGCCGTCGAGAAAATAGGGCGCATTGCTCATGCTTTCCTGACCTCCGGCAATGACGATGTCCGCATCACCACACCGGATAGCCTGCACCGCCTGTTGCACCGCCTTCAGGCCCGAGCCGCACACCAGATTAATGGTTAACGCCGGCGTGGTTGCCGGCAGTCCTGCGCGTAACGCCGTTTGTCTGGCCGGATTCTGGCCGCAACCTGCCGTCAGAACCTGACCTAAGATCACTTCATCAATTTGCTCAGGCGCCAGGTTGGTTTTTTCCAATAGCGAACGGATCACCATCGAGCCTAACTCAACGGCGGAAAGCGGTGCCAACGCGCCATGAAAACTGCCAATCGGGGTGCGCGTTGCGGCGACAATAACAACATCCTGCATGGTCAGCTCCTCAGTTGAATTGCATTTCGGGGACGTTTCCGGAAACGATCAGCTTGCCGGCTGTTCTGGCGACAATCTCATCCACGCTGATGCCCGGCGCACGCTCACGCAGAATGAACGCGCCATCGGCGATCTCCAGTAGCGCCAGATCGGTAAGCACGCGTTTAATGCAGGCCACGCCGGTTAATGGCAGGGTGCAGGCGGGGAGCAGCTTGGACTCACCGTTTTTGGACGCATGCGTCATCACCACAATGATGTTGTCAGCCCCGGCCACCAGATCCATTGCGCCGCCCATGCCTTTGACCATCTTTCCGGGGATCATCCACGACGCAATGTTGCCATTGGTGTCCACCTCAAATGCGCCAAGCACCGTCAGATCAACGTGACCACCACGGATCATGGCGAAGGATTGCGCCGAGTCGAAAATCGCCGCGCCTTTACGTGCCGTCACGGTCTGTTTCCCGGCGTTGATCATGTCAGCATCAATTTCATCTTCCGTGGGGAACGGACCCATACCCAGCAAACCGTTTTCTGATTGCAACATGACGTCCATGCCATCTGGAATGTAGTTCGCCACCAGAGTGGGAATACCAATCCCAAGGTTGACGTAATAACCATCGCGCAGTTCGCGAGCGACACGCATTGCCATTTGTTCACGTGTTAACATGGTCAGGCTCCTTTCTGGCGCAGGGTGCGTTGTTCAATGCGTTTTTCAAACTGCCCCTGAATGATGCGGTTTACGAAAATTCCGGGGGTGTGAATTGCGGCGGGATCCAGCTCGCCGGGAGGGACAATTTCTTCGACTTCCACGACGGTAATACGTCCGGCGGCGGCCATCAGTGGATTAAAGTTCTGTGCGGTGTGGCGATAAATAACATTGCCGTACCAGTCAGCTTTCCAGCCTTTAACCAGCGCAAAATCACCGGTAATCGCCTGCTCCATAATGTAAGGACGGCCGTTAAATTCACGCACCTCTTTGCCTTCGGCGACGGGTGTACCGTATCCCGTGGCGGTGAAAAACGCCGGGATCCCTGCGCCACCGGCACGTAACTGCTCAGCCAGCGTGCCCTGTGGGGTCAGAATGGCTTCCAGTTCACCGCTCAGTACCTGCTTTTCAAACAGCGCATTTTCGCCAACATAGGACGCCACCACTTTACGTACCTGACGTGTTTCCAGCAGCACACCAAGGCCAAAACCATCCACGCCGCAGTTGTTTGAGACGACGGTCAGTCCCTGAACCTCCCGACGGCGTACTTCGGCAATCAGGTTTTCAGGAATGCCGCATAAGCCAAAACCGCCCGCCAGCAGCGTCATATTGTCGGTCAGCCCTGCCAACGCCTGTTGATACGTGGCGACCCGTTTATCCAGTCCAGCCATACACTTGTCCCTCCAGTTGTCCTTGCCGACATCATTGGGGGTGAAAAATGATTTGTTAATTTTAAATTTGTGACTCACTCATTGGGTTTTTTTATCAATTTAATGTTAATTAAAGGTATTCAATAGGTTAAGGAAATGCGAAATGGGAATGAGCATCAAACAGTTACGCGCGTTTTTAGCGGTAGCTCACACTCTGAATTTTGCTCATGCCAGTGAACGGCTGAATATGTCGCAACCCGCATTAAGCCTGGCGATTAAAGGACTGGAGGACTCGCTGGGCGGGGCGTTACTGTTGAGAACCACCCGCAAAGTGACCCTGACGCAGGAGGGCGAAACGCTGCTGAATATGGGGCGACAACTGCTGGCGGACTGGGAGAATACGGAAGAAGCGATGCGTCAGCGCTTTACACTGCAACGCGGTAAAATCTCCATTGCTGCCATGCCTTCGTTTGCGGCTAACGTCCTGCCACAGGTACTGAAAACCTTTCGGGATTGCTATTCCGGTATTAACGTGACGGTTCACGATGTCATAAACGAACAGGTCATTGAAATGGTGAGTGAAGGGCGGGTGGAGATGGGGATCGCCTTCGAGCCTGATTATTCAGGGCAACTGCACTTCACGCCGCTCGGTGTCGATCGTTTTGTGGCGATCGTCCCGCCAACGTCCAGGCTGGCGGGGCGAGAGCGTATTGCGTGGCGCGAACTGCTGACGCTGGATTTTATTACGCTGCAACGCCCATCTGCCGTGCGCCTGATGCTGGAAGAGCAATTGGTGCAAAGCGGACATTCGCTGGACGTAGCGCTGGAAAGCCATCAACTGGTGACCGTTGGTCGTATGGTGGCAAACGGATTAGGCGGCAGCGCAGTTCCCGCACTGTGTCGAACACAAATGACGGAACTTGGCGCAACCTGTATAGCGCTTGACGGTCCCGTGATCCAGCGGCGGATCGGGGTGCTGCGTTCGGCACACCATAAATTATCAACCGCGTCGGGAATGCTGGTGGATGCGCTGAAAAAGGCGTATCTCGCCTGAAAATGCGCAGTCAACAGACATCAATGGCGCGCCAACAGCGAACTTCACGTCCGGCTTCATTTTTCAGTAATGTCTGTTTTTTTTCACATCCGTGGGTTGCCAGCGGGCATCTGTCGCGGAAAAAACACCCTTGTGGTAGCGTCCTGTTGCCGGGGAGTTCGGTTTTACGCAGGACCAAATCCTCAGCCAGCGGCGTACCCGTTGTAGGCACCGAATCCAGCAACAGACGGGTGTAAGGATGCGCCGGATGCGAGAGAACCTGCTGCGCATCGCCCAGCTCGACAATTTGCCCAAGATACATCACCGCCACACGGTCGCTCATATGCCGTACGACCGATACGTTATGCGATATCAGCACAAAAGTCAGATTCCGGCGTGCCTGCAATGCAACCAGCAGATTGAGGATTTGCGCCTGTACTGAAATATCCAGTGCCGACGTCGGCTCATCAAGGACGATCACATCCGGCTCCGATGACAGCGCGCGGGCGATGGCAATACGCTGACGCTGTCCGCCGGAAAAGGCATGCGGCAGGCGATCGAGGTATTCCGGACGAATCCCTACCTGTCGAGCCAAATCCTCGGCCAGGGTGCGGCGTTCGCGTTCAGGGCTACGCTTTTGGATCCATACCGGTTCAGTGATTATTCGCCATACCGGCAAGCGCGGGTCCAGGGATGAAAGCGGGTCCTGAAAGACCATTTGCATACCGTTGTGTTGTTTGCCACCACCGCAGGAATAGTGCCCCTGGCTTGGCTTAAGCATCCCCATCAGCAGTTGTGCCAGCGTACTTTTACCACAGCCGGATTCGCCAACAATCCCCAGCGTTTCTCCCTGGCGGATTTGTAAATCCAGACCATTGAGTGCATGCACCCGCTCTGTTACTTTGCCGAGCCAGTTTTTCCGCGCGGGGAAGTTGATATGAACATCCTGCAGATCCAGTAAAATATCAGACATGTGTCGTCTCCAGTTGTGGGTACCAGCAGGCGGATTGCTGATCCGCACCGCCCTGGCTGCATAAATCAGGTGTTTGTTCACAGCGAGGCCCCGCGGCAAAGCAGCGATCGCGGAATGCGCATCCGACAGGTAAACAGGTTAAATTCGGTACGGTACCCGGAATCGCGGGGAGCAAAGCACGCGGTTCACCGTGCTCAGGCGCACATTTCAGGAGGCCAATAGAGTAGGGATGCGTGGGATGCTGAATAACGGTTTGCGTGGGGCCGCTTTCAATCACGCTCCCGGCATACATAACGTATAACCGATCACACAATTGCGAGACGACGGCCATATCATGGCTGATAAACAACACGGCGGTACCGCTGGCCCGCGCTTTAAGCTTCAGTAGCCGCAATACCTGAAGCTGTACCGTGACATCCAGCGCGGTGGTGGGTTCATCGGCAATGATCAGGTCTGGCTCGCAGGAAAACGCGAGCGCAATCATCACGCGCTGACGCATACCACCAGAAAGCTCAAACGGGAAGCGGGACATCACTTCCGGGGCATCCGGGATTTGCATTTCTTCCAGTAACGCGATGGCTTTCTGCCGGGCATCTGTGCGGCTCAATGCCTGATGATGACGAATGACCTCCACCATTTGTTGGCCGATTCGACGTGTTGGATTCAACGCCGTCATCGGCTCCTGGAAAATCATCGCCACGCGCTGGCCTCGCCACTGGCGCATTTGTTTTTCGCTGGCAGTTAAAACATCTTCACCCAACAGCGTAACGCGCCCCTGATGGATACGATAGCTTCCTTCGGGTAACAGACGCATGGCGAGCATGGCTGTGACGGATTTCCCTGAGCCAGACTCACCAACCACGCCGACAATTTCACCCCGGTTGATATGCAGCGACACATGATTCAGCGCATGCACATCCGCTTTATAACCGGGGAAGCTCAGATGTAAATTCTCGATCTCCAGGACAGGTTGTGTCATGACTGTTTTCCTCCGGCTTTCGGATCCAGCAGATCGCGAATACCATCACCAAAGAGATTAAAGCCCACGGCGGTAATCAGAATGGCGGCACCAGGAAATGCGCAATACCACCACTGGTCAAGCACGTAGTTTCTACCAATCGCCACCATTGCGCCCCATTCAGCGCTGGGTTGTTGGGCGCCGAGGCCAATAAATCCGAGCGTGGCGGCCATCAGGATCGCACTGCCAATATCCAGTGATGCCTGCACAATCAGCGGGGGAAGTGAATTGCGTAAAATATGCCAGCTGATCAGATGCCAGCGTGATGCACCATAGGTTCGCGCGGCCTGTACATAAGTAAACTGACGAACGACCAACGTTTGACCGCGCGCGAGGCGTACATAGAAAGGAATACGCACAATCGCAATCGCCAGCATGGCGTTGAACAGGCTTGGCCCTAATGCGGCGGCCAGCGCCATTGTCAGTACCAGCGAAGGAATGGACAGCATAACATCCATCATACGCATGATGATCGCATCGGCACGTCCACCCATCACGCCAGACAGGCATCCCAACAGCGAGCCCAGCCCGCCAGCGATACCCACCACCACCAGACCGGCAACAATTGACTGCTGACTTCCGACCAGGACGCGGCTGAACAGATCACGACCCACTTCATCGGTGCCAAACCAGTGGATGGCCGACGGTGGCAACAGGCGTGCAGTCAGATCGATGGCGTTAGGATCGTAAGGGGTGATCCACGGAGAGAGCACCATTAACAGTAGCATCAGTACAATAATCGCGCCGCCAATCACCGTCAGCGGGCTGCTTTTCATCATCCAGAACAGTTTGGCCCAGTCCGTGCGACGGCGGGCGCTCTGCGGGGCCGCTGGCGTTTCTTGTGTGAGCATCACTGTGCACCTCCACGTCCAATTCGAGGATCTACCCACAGATAGAGCAAATCCACCACCAGGTTAACCAGCACATAGGCGAAGGAGACCACCACGGCAAATCCCATGACTGCCGGGAAATCGAGCGCCTGAATGGAGGTCACAACCCAGGCGCCCATGCCTGGCCAGGCAAAGACCGTTTCGGTCAGTACCGCACCATAGAGCAGATCGCCCAGGGCCAGACCCAGCACGGTTATTGACGGAATCAACGCATTCGGCAGCGCATAGCACAAAATGATGTACCAACCCGGTAAACCACTGGCACGCGCGGTGCGGATATAATCTTCGCTCAGTTGTTCCAGCATGGCGGAGCGAATCTGTCGGGCGACAATGCCCAGGTGTACAAAGGCCAGCGTCAGCGACGGCAGGATCAGGTGCTGCAGTGCATTGAAAAAGACCTCGGCGTTGCCTTCCAGCAGCGCATCAACCAGATAGAAACCGGTGACGTGCGTGGGAGGATCGAGCCAGTCATCGAGCCGTCCGCCGCCGGGTAAAATCTGCAAATGGCCATAAAACAACACGATAACACCGAGGCCCAACCAGAATGCCGGGGTCGAAATACCGGTGATCGCCATCAGGCGGACGAGGTGGTCGAGCCAACGGTTGCGCCAGACAGCAGACAAAATACCCAGCGGGATACCGATGATCAGCGCCAGCAGCAGAGAGCAGAAGGCCAATTCAAGAGTGGCAGGGAAGAATACGCGCAGTTCATCCAGCACCGGACGGCCTGTGCGAATGGATGTGCCTAAATCACCCTGAAAAATATCGCTGACGTAACGGAAAAACTGAATATACAGCGGCTGATTCAGTCCCAGCTGTTGGCGAATATTTTCGACAATTTCATCACTGGCGCGATCGCCGGCCAGCAGCCGTGCGGGGTCGCCCGGGATCAGGTGTGAAATAATAAAAGTGATTACACAGACACCGGCAACCACCAGGATAAGTCCCCAGCATCGCTGGCGTAAAATGCTCCAGAAGGTCATTGGCTTCCCCTTGCGGAGCCAAATCGGCTCCGCATTAATGTGGTTTATTTACTCATGGTGGCGATATTAAAGACCTGTTCCAGCATGGGGTTGAAGACAAAACCTTTGACGTCTTTATTCATCGCCAACTGATAGTTTTTCTGGAATAAATAGACGTAAGCCGCTTCATCAATGACGATGGTTTGCGCCTGCTGGTAATCATTGGTTCTGGCGACCTGGTCGGTGGTGGCCAGCGCGCTACGCAGCAACTTATCGACCTCACTGTTTTCATAGAATGAACGGTTACCCGGCAAGCCTTTCTTATCCGACTCGAACCAGTAGTTCATGAACATGTACGGGTCAGCAAAGTCCGGGCTCCAGTTACCGATGGCAATGTCATAGTCACCTTTACCGACGCGATCGCGCATGGTGGCATTCGCCAGTTTTTCCAGTTTCACCTTAATGCCTAACTTGCCGAGGCTGGCCTGAGTGGAGAGTGCAATTGGCTCCCAGTTAGGATCATTATCGGAATACAGGAAGCTCAGGGTTTCGGGTTTGTTGGCAACGTTACCTAATGCTTCTTTTGCTTTCGCTTCATCAAAGCTGTACTGCATGGCCTTGTCATCAAAACCCCACATCCCTTCAGGAATAGGACCACGCATCTGTTTGCCGTTACCGCTGAGGATCCCATTTACCATGCCTTTATAATCGGTGGCCCACGAGATGGCGCGGCGCAAATCCACCTGATTGAGCGGGGCTTTACTGTTATTCAGATACAGATAAGTCACGCGCAACGAGGGATAATCCGCCACGTTGACTTTACCTTCCTGTTTGAGAGCAGCAAGCTGGTCAACAGGGAGTGCATCGGCGATATCAATATCGCCACGGGACAGTTGCAAACGACGGGAAGCGCTTTCTCCGATGATCTTGACCGATACGCGTTTAAATGTGGGTTTAGGGCCGGAATAATGTGGGTTGGGTACCAGTACCAGTTGTTGTCCTTTTTGCCAGCTCTTCAACATGAAGGGACCAGACCCGGCCGTATTTTGTGCCAGAAATCCACGGGCATCATCAGCGGCATGCTCTTTTAAGATCGCCGGGTTGATAATTGAGGCACCGTCATTTGCCAGCGTATACAGGAACGGCGCAAACGGCTGGCTGAGGGTGAACTTCACCGTATTGTTATCGATAGCCTCAACCTTCAAATCTTTCGGAAATGCCTCAGCCGGCCCTTGACCGATCTTGAGCAGGCGCTCAAAAGATTGTTTTACCGCATCAGCGGTCACTGGCGTGCCGTCGGCGAATTTTGCGTCGCTTTTCAGGGTAAAGATCCATTCTTTTTGGTCATCAGACGCTTTCCAGCCGCTGGCCAAATCACCTTCAACTTCTGTGGAACCTTTGCCGCCCTCTGTTTTGTACTGAACCAAACGCTGATATGAGGGATAGGTCACCGTCCAGTCGTTGTTATCGATTGTTACAGCGGGGTCGAGCGTTTGTGGATCGGCGGCTTTACCGATAACCAGCATATCTTTAGGGACGGCGGCCTGCGCGGCAGGCAAAGCGACCGCCAGCGCAACAGCTAACAGAGCGGGGCGAAAAAAAGAGGTTAACGCAGGTGTAGTCTTCATAACCAGGCTCCAGAATTAAAGGGGATGTTGTGTTGTTATGGACGTGACAGTGTAACAAGCCATTTGATCGTCAAGCAGCGGGTAACGCGCGGCATTCGGCAGTTCGAAATGCCACCACTCGCTGTTGATGCCGACAAAACCGCCGCCGAACATGATGGCATTGAGCAGCAGCCGATTACGCTGCGCAGCCGGAGGTACTGAAGGGTGCCAGGCATGGGACCGGTCATGCATTTCATCAAAACCGGCTCCCATATCGAGAACATCACCGCGAGCGTCCATCAGCGTGACGTCAATGGCCGTACCCCGGCTGTGATTCGAGCCGATCGCCACATCCACCACATACTGCGGATCCGGACAGGCATTCCACAGTATCGCCTGCGCCTGCTGTGGGCGGTACGCGTCATACACCACCAATGACAAACCCGCCAGCTGCGCGATGCTGATGCTTTTGGCCAGCGCAGTGACGGCCTCGGAATGCAGCAGGCAGCGCGCTTCCTTGTAGATAGGCGCACCGGTAATGTTATCGGCTGTAGCGTATTTCAGATCGATATGCAGTGACGGGAATATCACCGACAAATCGACCAGTTCTGGGGTATCTGACATAGCACGTTTCCTGTTTATTGTTCGAATTGACCAAATTGTTGTTGTAACTGGCGATTTGTTTGCAGGCGTCCCGCGAGGGAGTCGCCCAGTTGCGCCACCACCGCGGAGAGTAATAAATTGAACAGGCAACTCACCGGAGCAAGCGAATCCCAGAAGTGCCCGGTGTCCGTTTTCACCTGAAGTAAATCAATGGAATAGTCTCTGGCCCAGGGGCACCATACATCCGTAATTAACGCGAGAGGAATGCCGCGCTCACTGGCAACGCGGCAATATAGTCGGGATGTCGCCGAGTAAGCGCGCGTATCGGTGATCACGACATAAGGTTGATTAAATCCCGAGTTCAGCGACTCAACCCAGCTACCGGAAAGCCCTTCGGAGTAACTCACTTTCGGGCGCAGATATTCCAGATGGCTAAAAAAGGCGTTGGCGATCCCGCGGGTGGACTGGATGCCAAGGATATAAACGGCTTCTGCCTGCGCCAATTGCTGCGCAATACGTAAAAATGTCTCGCTTTGCGCCAGTTGGTAGACGTGGGTGATAGCGTCAATCTCCAGCAACAGCGACTGTTGTACGCGGTCAGGTAGATTTTGCTGCTGGTGCCAGGAGTCCAGGCGCTCGTTCATTCCCCATGGCTGATAGGGAATAGCGGGTATTTCACGCAGGCTGGCTTTCGCATCTTCCAGGTTACGAAACCCGAGTTTACGCAGGTAACACCCGACGGTAATGCCACTGGTTCCTGCTGCTTTCGCGATGCCGTCTGCCGTTTCAAAAGGGATCTGTGCAGCGTGCGCTAACAACCAACCGGCAACGCGCTTTTCGCTGGGCGTTAGCTGGCTAAAGGTCTGTTCTATGCGGGCAAATAACTCAGGTTTTGATGTCATTACCATCTCGCTGTTAGTTGTTTGTCAGATACCGCGTCACTGTTACCGGATTAACAATGCAGGACGCGTGCCAGGTCAGCGACAGCGCTGCGTCGGGGTTCTTTGTTAAAAAATATCAATTTTCATTAACCAATGATCAACATTTGTGCAGCGTAGTTCAGTTTTGGTGCAAAGGTAGGGTAAGTGAGGGATGAATCTGCTGATTTCGTCGTAACGATCACATTGTGTGCAACATTTCTTATCAGACATCAGAATCAGTAATGTGAAATATAAATTTCAGCCATATCGATGGCCGTAAGATTTATTCTTCTGACGGTGGGAGTATTATTTTTTGCGAACTACATTAACGGTTTAAAGCGCAAGTGTAGATATTATCTGGATTATAAATGGAGTACTACAATGAATAAATTCTCCCTTTCTACAGCAGGCATCCTGGTCGCAGCGCTGTTAACCAGTGTAAGCGTCAATGCAGCAACTGATAACGCTAAAACTGAAGTCACTCCGAAAGGCATGAGCTGCCAGGAGTTTATTGATTTGAACCCGCAAACTATGGCTCCGGTTGCTTTCTGGGTGCTGAATGAAGACGAAGACTTCAAAGGCGGCGATTTCGTTGACTATAACGAAACCATCACTACGGCTGTGCCTCTGACCGTTGAACTTTGCAAAAAACATCCGCAAAGTGAATTAAGTAAAATAAAAGAAGAAATCAAAAAAGAATTATCTAAATAAGATTAACTATGTATTAAAACCCAGTCAGAGTGCTGGGTTTTGCTATTTGTGACAACGTCACTTATTTATTTTGTAATACTTAAGAAAACGTTATAAAGATATAAACTCCTGTGCCGATACTGGGTAAAAGTTAGCCTTTTGCAGAAGGAGTTTGTATGGCCTGGTATCCTACTCGTATTTCAACGCGGTTAACCATTGGCGGCATCCTGCTGCTTGCGGTGACAACCCTTGTTATTGTTGCAATTATGCTCTGGCGTGGTCAGCCGCGCGTCGTTGAAATCAATACCGCCCTGATAGAAGAAACAGGGCAAGGTTTAACCCGTCAACTGAGTACTGTGCTCTCTCGTATCGAGGGCGAAACCGTCAGTCTGTCACGACTGGCCGAAGTACTACCTAATGATGAGTCTTTGTATCAAAGCGTGGTTCCACACCTGATTGGCGAAGACAGCCACTCAATTATTACCGGCGGCGGGATCTGGCCGGAGCCAAACGCGTTCACCGCGGGAGTAGAGAAACGTAGCTTTTTCTGGGCGCGCAATGCTGAGGGCAAGCTTGATTTTTCGAATGATTATAATGCCGAAGGATCTGCCGGTTATCACAATGAAAGTTGGTATCAGCATGCTAAAGGTCACTCACAGAACAGTTGCCTGTGGTCTGATGTTTATCAGGATGCCAGTTCCGGCGTGAACATGGTGACGTGCAGTATTCCGTATCAATTAGCCGGCAAGTTTGCCGGTGTAGCTACCACCGACATTCGTCTGGATAACGTTGCGACCTTTATGCAGCAGCAGGGCAACAGCACCGGTGGCTACGCATTTGTGGTTGATAAACAGGGGCAGATCCTCTATTTCCCCCAGGCCGATCAGACAAAATACAAAACCTTTAGCGATCTGGCGCAAAGCGCACACTGGCTGGCCCCGGTAGAAGCAGGGCTGAAATCGCTGCGCGCGACTGATGGCGTGAAAACCATTACGCTGGAAAGCGACAACGTACTGAATGCCCCGTCACGCGTTATGTTGTTTCCGATGGCTGATACTGGCTGGGTCGTAGGGCTGGTGACACCGGAAACGCGCATCGTTGGCCTCGCTAAAGTCATGATGCAGGATGTGCTGGAAGTGCTGATCCCGATTATGACCGTGTTGCTGGTAGGGTCATGGCTGGTGGTTCGTCGACTAATTTCACGTCTCGATGATACTCGTCAGGCTCTTGATGACATCGCGCAGGGAGAGGGTGATCTTACCCGTCGTCTGGATGTTCGTGGCAAAGATGAGATTTCAGCCATCGCCGAAGCGTTTAACCTGTTCGTCGATAAAATTTCCGCCATTCTGATCACCGTCAGAAGCAGTAGCGTGGTGGTAGCCAATAACGCCGTCAGCCTGGCCGACAGTAACATGGAGCTTTCTTCACGGGTAACTCAGCAGGCGGCCGCGCTGGAAGAAAGCTCGGCGGCGATGGAACAGTTAAATGCGACCGTGCATCAAAATGCGAGCAACACGCAACTGGCAGATGAACTTTCCGACAACACTGCGCAAACGGCGAATCGCTGTGGCGACGTGATGCAGGGGGTGATTTCGACAATGGATAACGTCAGTGCCTCGTCCGGTAGAATGGTGGAAATTGTAGCCGTCATCGACAGCATTGCATTCCAGACCAATATTCTGGCGTTGAACGCCGCCGTTGAAGCCGCCAGAGCGGGGGATGCAGGCAGAGGATTTGCGGTTGTCGCATCTGAAGTTCGTACCCTGGCACAGCGCAGTGCCACTGCAGCCCAGGAAATCAAAGCGTTGATCGATGAGTCCGTTTCACATGTTGGCAGCAGCAGTCAGCAAATCCACAATGCAGGTGAGCGCCTGGAAGAACTGGTCAACAACGTGCGTCAGGTTAGCCAACTGATGGGGGAAATCCGTGTCGCGGGTGAGGAGCAGCGTAAGGGTGTTTCCGAAGTCACGCTCGCCGTTACCGAAATGGACAGCACCGTGCAACAAAACGCATCGTTGATTGATGATGCCGCCACGCGAACCCAGGTGCTGAAAGAAGAGGCGGAGCAGTTGGCGTTGCTGGTCTCGTCATTCAGATTGCCTGAACCTTCAGTGGCCTGATAACGACACGATGTCCGGGTGCAAACATTGCACCCGGATAACTCCAGTATAATGTGGCTTAACCGTGATTTATCGATTTAACTCCTCTTTATTGTGTCTTACAACACTTTGAATCATTCCCCACTTAACTCTATAATATTGGGTGTAAGGTCGTGTTTATCCCAATAAGAGCCAATATTATGGATTTAACGCTCAATACAGCAGCCGATATCGTCAAACTACTTTGCGACAGATTGCGTAAGGAACGGCTCGCGCAGCAAATGACGCAGGCAGATGTTGCCGCGCGTTCAGGTGTCGGTGTAAATACCGTTTCGAATCTGGAAGCAGGTAAAAATGTAGGATTTGAGAATCTGGTCAAAGTCGCGATGGTGTTAGGCTATGGTGACGCGCTGGAGGGCTTATTCAAACCCAGGATCGACAGTCTGGATGATATTTTGCGTTACGAGAAGAGCGCGGTACGTCAGCGGGTGAAAAGGAAAAATCCTGATGCCTGAACAAGTCGATGTCTTTTATGAAGGCTGGGGTGAACAATGGTTGTGGGGAAAACTGGTGTCTTCCACGGCCCTGACCGGACGCCCGTTGATCGCCTTTGAATACAGTGAAGACGCTATACGTAAAGGGCTGGAGCTGTCCCGGCTAACGTTACCGCTGAACGGTCCTCGTTTACGCAGGGATTTCCCGGCTCATCAGTTGGGATTACCTGGACCCGTGTACGATTCGCTACCTGATGGTTGGGGTATGCTGTTGATGGATCGATTATTTAAACGCCGTGGACTCAACGCAGCGCGCATAGGTCCTCTGGAGAGGTTAACCTGGGTCGGTAATAACGCAATGGGCGCTATGACGTTCCGGCCTGTTCAGTCAGATGTTGAGACGCTTTCAAAAGAGGATGTTCCTCTCGAACAACTGGCATCTGAGGTTCAGGAAGTCCTGAGCGGCGAAGGCGGGGAATTCTTGCAAAAACTGCTCCAGATGGGCGGCTCACCGCAAGGGGCCAGGCCAAAAGCGTTACTTTATCGTGACAGTGTCACGTCAAAGTTCACCACTGCGCCCCTCCCGGGGAGCGAAAGCTGGTTGATTAAATTCCCTGCCAGACATGAGCATGCTGAGGTATGTGCCATCGAAGCGGTGTATGCTGAGTGTTTGCGGCAATGTGGGATTACCACGCCCGATACAACGTATTTTAATCTGCCTGACGGGCAGGCGGCATTTGCTACCCGCCGTTTCGACCGTGACCAGTCGGTCCGTATTCCTATGCAGAGCCTGGCGGCATTTACCGGTGCAAATTACCAGATACCCGGTGCTTTAGATTACCGGGATTTTCTGCGCGCCACGCAGATTTGTACCAATGATGTCAGAGAAAAAGCGAAAGCGTTCGAACGCGTGGTTTTCAACGTGGCATTTAACAACCGCGATGACCATCCCAAAAACTTTGCCTATTTAATGTCAGCCGCAGGAAACTGGACTTTGGCTCCGGCTTACGACGTGACCTGGTGCGAAGGGCCCGGCGGGTATCACCAAATGGACGTGCTGGGAGAAGCGCTGGATATCGAAAGAAAGCACCTGCAGCAGCTTGGCGTACAGGAAGCTGAGCTATCAGCTGAGCATGTAAACGCCATAATCGACAAGATCTGCCACCATGCAACAGCGCTAAGCGTTACAGCCAAAGATAAATACGCCGATCAGATAACACAAACTACGCTGAATACGATACAGAAACAGATTAATGATAATGTCCGCAGGTTAATGTCCCGGTGATGCAGAGACAGTCGCTACACGGACTGAAGACGTCTGCCTGAGCGGGGAAAAATTTCCCCGCTACATTTCCTCGTTAAACTGACCAGAGGGCAACCATTAACGTCCCCAACGGTTGCGAATATAAGTTACTGCTTCCTGCGTTTGCGGTTGATTAAGGTAATCTTCGCGAAACAGAATAGTGCCGTTAATGTGCGGTTCAGACTCGTTCAGATCGAGCTGTTTCTTCAACTCCGGTACGCCGCCTTTAACCGTCCAGTCTGGTTCTTTTCGCGACGGCTCGCCAACTTTGTACAGCGCCACCCCAATATACAGGCGGGTGTTGGTTGATTTCACGACATCTGCCCACCATTTTGCCAGCACATCGTACCGCGCCGCATCGCGGGCGAAGGGCCAGTACAGCTGCGGGGCGATGTAGTCCAGCAGACCCAGTTGCACCCAGCGACGGGTATCGGCGTACGATTCATCATACGCTGCCGCGCCGCGCGTGTCGGACCCCGCCGGATCGTGCGAACGGTTGCGCCATACGCCCGCAGGGCTGACGCCAAATTCGACTTCAGGCTTGAGTTTCTTGATGGTTTGTGAAACCTGGACGATCAGGCGTTGCGTGTTATCACGCCGCCAGTCTGCTTTGGAAGCGAATCCCTGGCCGTATCGTCTGAAAGTCTGGCTGTCGTTGAGCGCAGACCCGGGAGACTCGGTATAGAAGTAATCATCAAACTGCACGCCGTCAACCGGGTAATTCTCAACCACTTCAGCCACGATGCTGGTTATCCAGTCGCGCACTTCAGGAATACCGGGGTCTAATACAAAACGCTCGCCCGAAGTGCGGATCCAGTCCCGATGCAGAACATAAACGCTGGAAGGCGTCTGTGACAGCGTGTTGTTTAATTCGGTGATTGTCGAAGGTTTGGTGTTCACGGATACGCGGTAGGGGTTAAACCATGCATGAACTTTCATGCCGCGTTTATGCGCTTCATCAAGCATAAACTGGAGCGGATCGTACCCCGGATGCTGACCAATCGTTCCCGTCAAAGTATCAGACCACGGCAAGATTTTAGACTGCCATAGCGCGGTGGCATCAGGCTTCACCTGGAAAAAAACGGTGTTGATACCAAGACGTTTCAGATTGTCCAGCTTGTCAGTCAGCGCTTTTTGCTGTTGGCTGATGCGAACGGCAGGCGAACTGATGTTGACAGATGAAATCGGCGGCCAGTCCAGACGCGAAACCGTTGCCAACCAGATACCGCGCACTGGCTCTTTGCTCTGCTGTGGTTTGTTTACCGGAGGCTGTGGGGTGACCTTAGATCCCGGCGGCTGTGAAGAACAACTGCCCAGCAGCAACATACTACCTACCAGCAGCGCGAACCATTTCATGTTGGTTAGCGGCAACCTGGCGCGGGAACGGGCGAGTAAATCCGCCAGTTTTTTCTTATAATTTCCTGAAATAAAACCGGATGCAGACATCAGATTTGGCTCTTATTTCTTCTTGTTGCGGCTGTTAGCCCAGGGATCAATGGCCTGTTCAGTGGTGTTATTTGAGGCCAGGTCATCCAGAGAATCAAGGTACAGCGCTTCAACTTCTGCCCGCGCCCACGGAGTACGGCGCAGAAACTTCAGACTGGATTTAACGCTCGGTTCATTTTTAAAACAGTTGATATTAATGCGTTGCGCCAGCTCAGCCCAGCCGTAACGATCAACCAGTGCATTGACCTGCATTTCAAGCGTTACGCCATGCAAAGGGTCTTTAGAAATATGAGCATTCATATGAAGTCCAGTTCAGTGGTTCCAGATTTTGTCAGTAGTGCGACGGCAAGAAGGTTACAAGAAAGCAAAGCTGCCAGCAATGGCAGAAACCGGCATGGCGCGGTAAGCCGAACGCCATACCGGCAATGGAGGGTTCAATACTCTTTAAAGGCCAGTTCCAGACGGGCAATTAACGGTTTAAACAGGTAACTCATCAGGGTTCGTTCACCGGTCTTGATCGTCACGCTGGCAGGCATTCCCGCTTTAATTTTGTAATCGCCCAGCAAGCGCGCGCCCTCCGCTGAGACCTGAACTTCAGCAAGGTAGTATGGCTGTTGAGTGGCCTCATCAGTTAAACGATCCGCCGAGATAGTCAAAACTCGGGCCGGAACCGACGGTAACAGCGCGTGGTTAAGGGCAGGGAACAACACATCTACAGTTAATCCCGGAGCGAGCTTATCAATGGCATGTACCGGTATTTTGGCATCAATCTGCATCGGCTGGCCGGCGGCGACGATATCCATCAGATGTTCGCCGGGCTGAATGACGCCGCCAACGGTGCTGACCTTAACATCCAGCACCACGCCGTTAATCGGCGAGCGGATCTCAGTGTTATCCAGTTCATGACGGGTAGACACCAGTTCATCCTCCAGCATCGCCACCTCTTTTTGGTTTTCCGTCAGTTCAGACTCAACTTCACGCAGATATTGATGACGCACCTGGTACGCTTTAATTTTTAATTCGTTCTGTTGGGATTTCAGTTTGGCAATGTTAAGGATGTCTTCTGAAACGCTGCCGGATATTTCTGCCGCCTCGCGCTCAAGCACCAGTAATTGCGCTTTGGGATAATAGTTTTTTTCACTCAGCGCGCGAATAGCGCCTAATTCCCGGTTAATCAGATTGAACTGGCGATCGCGATAACCTTTTATTTTATTGAGATTATCCGTTTGTCCTACCAGACCATCGAGCGTCTCCTGAATCATTGAAAGTTCGTCCTGAATGGTTTTGCGGCGCGTTTCGAAAAGTTTGGCCTGCAGATTTCTGACTTCGGCCAGTCGCTTATTGCCGGAGAACTGCTGCGTCAGCGTCGTATTAAAGCCGATCGCTTCCAGTCCATCGCGTTCTGCCAACAGGCGGTCTTCAATGCTTTTGGCTGAAATATACTGCGCATTTAACGCGCTGAAACGCATTTCGAGCTGCATTTTATCCAGCCGGACGAGAACCTGGTTTTTCTTCACAACGTCGCCTTCTTTAATAAAGATATCCGTTACCCGACCGCCGCTCAGGTGTTGGATCGTTTTTCGGTTACTCGATACGGTTACCGTACCATCAGCCACCACGCCCGCATCCAGCGGCGCTTGTACTGCCCAGAGAATGAAGCTGCCGACACCCAGCACAATAACGATCACGCCCCGGATAATCGGCGACCAGATATTGGTATCTACGTCAGCAGAGGCCACGTTGTCAGGTTTCTTTTTCATCATCAGGCCTCGCGTTGCTGTTCAGTCGTGGGTGAAGACGGCGTTGCCACCGGTTTCAATATGTTGGCCTGACGCAAATGGGCGAAAACCTGATCGCGGGTACCAAACTCCTGTATCGCGCCATCGTTAAGCAACAAGACCTTATTGACCACGCCAAGCAGCGTGGGCCGGTGCGAGATAATAACGGTGGTTTGTCCCTGCGTACGCAGGATATTGATGGCTTTTACGAGCGCAAACTCGCCTGCATCATCAAGATTGGCATTCGGTTCATCCAGCACGACAAACGCCGGGTTGTTGTATACGGCGCGGGCCAGGCCAATGCGCTGCCGCGGCCCCCCGGAGAGTTGGTATCCTCCCGCGCCAAGCAGGGTGTCGTAACCTTGCGGCAAACGCAGGATCATGTCATGCACGCCCGCCAGCAGC
The DNA here is from genome assembly GCF_014596835.2 of Citrobacter sp. C6_1. Classification (NCBI taxonomy): domain Bacteria; kingdom Pseudomonadati; phylum Pseudomonadota; class Gammaproteobacteria; order Enterobacterales; family Enterobacteriaceae; genus Citrobacter; species Citrobacter sp. C6_1. Next base: position 2,321,779 of record NZ_CP115031.1, read on the forward strand.
GCGGCAGCGACGATCAACTCACTGTCATTTTTCGTGAAGCGGGCGATGTTTTGCGCGATGGTGCCATCAAACAGTTCAACATCCTGCGGCAGGTAGCCAATTGACGGGCCCAGTAGTGCTTTATCCCACTGGCAAATATCTGCCCCGTCTAATCTGACCTTGCCGGATAACGGCTTCCAGACGCCAACCAGTACTTTTGCCAGCGATGTTTTTCCTGAGGCCGAGGGGCCGATAATCCCCAGCACTTCGCCTTGTTCCAGTTGGAATGAGATATTACGCAGCAGTGGTGAAGACTGGCCCGGCGCCGCCGCGAAAACACCTTCAACGCTGATGTTGCCGTTCGGACGAGGCAGGGTGAGAACCTCTTTCGGTGCCGGATACTCTTTCAACAGGGCTGAGAGTTGATGCCATGCGCCACGAAACTGCACAAACTGCTTCCAACTGCCGATAACCTGTTCCACCGGGTTGAGGACGCGGCCCAGAATAATCGACGCGGCAATCATCAGGCCCGGGGTAATATGGCCGCCGATCACCAGTAGAGCGCCAGCGCCCAGCGCAATGGATTGCAGCAACACCCGCACAAAACGGCTGAGACTGCTTAATCCGGCCGTTTTGTCGGCAATTTGAGTTTGTAGCGCCAGCACGTTGTTATGCTGTTCCTGCCAGGTCGACTTCAGGGTTGAGAGCATTCCCATCGCTTCAATGGCATCGGAGTTTTGCAGCTGTTTATTCAGTTTACTGGCATTGTTAATGGTTAAGGCGTGTGCCTGCTGAATTGGACGTTTGGTTGAGATTTCAGACACCAGCGTCAGAATGAATAATAGCGTTATTCCGCCGAGTGAGAGATATCCCAGCAGAGGGTGAACAAGAAAAGCGATGAATAAATATATCGGCGTCCAGGGAATATCCAGCAAGGCGAACAGACTATTCCCGGAAAGAAACTGACGGAGCTGATCCAATTCGGCTAAAGACTGTGCCGGATTGTTATCGCCGGTGGCGATCTTTCTTTTAAATGCCGCGTTAAAAACCAACTGGCTCAGCTTGATATCCAGCCGGTTGCCAAGCCTGACCATGACCTGCGCACGGGCAAATTCAATTAGGGCAATAACAATGTACAGGCCGACAATCAATAAGGTTAACATTAGCAGCGTGGTGGTATTTTTACTGACCAGCACGCGATCGTAAACCTGTAGCATATAAATTGCCGGCGCCAGCATAAGCAGATTAATCACACAACTAAAAAACAACAGCATCAGAAAAGTGGGTTTCGTTCCTTTTAATGCATCATTCAGTTCTGTTGGCGTATGCTGGCGCGACATAGTCTTCTCCTTATACGATCAATGAACTATTGCCATTGTTGCTGGCAAGGGTAGTGGGCATTTCCAGATAAAAGTCACCAATATTCACGGTGGTCGAATTGACGCCCACCAATGTGATGGTGTCTGTACCGATAGTCACAATGGTGTTGCCATTGTTTCCGGTAATAGACACGCTGCTGGCAAAATTACCCGCGTTGATACCTAACAAGACGAGATCAAGGAAGTCCTGCCCGCCGTTGGGGTTACTGTCAAAACCGGTAATTCGGTCCTGCCCAAAGTTGGCCCCAAAGGCGAAGATGTCGCTCCCGGTACCACCGTCCAGAATGTCGTTACCTTCCTGACCATTGAGAATATCGTCGCCGCTACCGCCGGAAAGGGTATCCGCGCCCGCCCCGCCAATCATGACGTCGTTGCCGTTTCCACCCTGCAGGTTATCAGCGCCATCTCCGCCATCGAGGAAGTCATTGCCGATCCCGCCAAACAGCTGGTCATTCCCGCCCATACCGAACAGATAGTCATTGCCGGAACCGCCCGTAATGGTGTTTGCAATGGCATTACCGGTGCCGATAAAACTGCCGCTGCCGATAAAGACCAGTTCTTCCACGTTGTCCGTAAGGTCGTAGCTGCTGAGACTGGTGCGCACAATGTCTGTACCGCCATTCACACCTTCGATAACCACATCGCCGAAATCATCAACAATGTAGGTGTCGTCACCCGCGCCACCGGTCATGCTGTCGGCGCCAAGCCCGCCATCAAGTGTGTCATTACCCGCGTCGCCTTGCAGGATATCTTGCCCCGCCTGACCAGACAGGCTGTCGTTACCCGCACCGCCGACGAGCAGATCGTCACCGGTACCGCCCAGCAAGGTGTCATTCCCGCCTTCACCGCGCAGAATATCGCTCCATGCTGTACCGACGAGCGTGTTAGCGCCGTTGTTCCCGACAATCAGATCACCCACAGGCTGAGTAGTGGTCGACGTCAGAACAACAGGGGGATTGCCTTCATCGTCGACGACGGTAACCACCACCTGCAGCGTCCGACCGACCATAGCCTGGCCCGGTGTATAGGTAGCAGATGTCGCGCCGTTAATGTTGACGAACCCGGTCGGGGTACTCATTCTCCATTGATACGTGAAATTACCGCCGCTCAGACCGTCGGCATCAGCAATTCCCGAAACCACCGCGGTCAGCGTCAGGCTTTCGGTCGGAGTAAGGTCATTAATCACCGGCGCACCGGTGGTAGCCTGATTTCGCGGTAGGATTGACTGAGTTTGTGCCGACACCAGCGTTTCAGCATCGCCCATGCGGTCGTTAAAACTGGCAACTACGCGCAGCGGCGCGCCCTGAATAGCGCCAGGCACTCTGAACTCCACGCCGGTCGCCTGATCCCGCCATTGACCATTGACGAATGCCTGCCAGGTCATGGTGATGGCGACATCCGCTGCCAGCCCATTACCATCCAGCAAATTTGCTACGTTGACGCGCAGCAGGTCGCCCACCGAAGGGTTAGGATTGCTGATAGTAAGATCGCCCGTCGCTTGCTGCGCCGTCACCCACAGTTGCTGACCATCGCCAAACTCCAGTTTTTCGATGTTCAGCAGGCGATCAATGCCGTCATTAAGGTTCAGCGCGGCATCAGGCGTGGCGTGATCGACGCGCAGGCTACCGTCTACCATACGGGTAAAGGCATAGTTGCTACTGATATCGCGGTAGACTGCCACATCAGTTTCAGTGCCATCACCGTCATAAAGGATTTCTCGCACAATCGACAACTGATTGGGTTTCAGCGTGCCAGCCAGCATGTACGACTTCAGTTCGGCCATGCCTTCGGCGCTGGTGAGTCCCGCCATGCCGGTAACGGCGATACGAACGTTGAGCCAGGCATCACCATCAATGATGTCGTTCCCCGCTTTACCCATAATGCGGTCGCTACCGCCGCCGCCGAGTAAAATATCGCTACCATCATCAGGGTTCAGCAGTACCGCGTTCGGATTCGCCGAGCGTTCTACGCCGAGAATGGCTTGCAGGCCGTCAATTCTGTCAGCCCCCTCCTGGGTGAGATTGTTGGAGAGGGGAACACCCTGAACCGGTGCCGTACCGAGCGGCTGTTCCGTACCGGTTAAGATATCGTTGTGTTTCCATCCGGACAGTCCTTCAACCAGGTCGAAACGGTCACGCAGAATAAATTCCTGCTGGTTGACGAAAATCGGGATCCCGAGGTCAGAGTTTGCTGCGTTCGGGTCGCCTTTATGGATAGCCCAGTCGAAACCGGCCATGCCGTTATTGCGCTGAATACCCGCGCCCTGAACCATAATGTCATCACCGGCTTCTCCATCGTAGTCAGTGTCGTTGCCCTGACCATTCAGAACGTCGTGACCAATAATGGTACTGTTGAAAAACAGCTCTGAGTTGTCTCCGGCGAGGGTGTCAAATCCGTCGCCACCTTCCAGCCAGTCGTCTCCTTCGTTGCCCATCAGGAAATCAGCGCCCGATCCCCCAAGCGCAAAGTCGTTATCCTGCCCCGAGAAGACCTCCTGAGCATCTTCGCCGACCACCACGAAGTCGCTGCCGCTGCCGCCAAAGACCAGATCGTTCCCGTTACCGGAGAAGATGACATCGTGTCCGGCATCGCCGTGCAGGAAGTCGGCATCGCCCACGGGCGTACCGGTGTCAGTAATGATGTCGTCACCGTCGCCGCCGTGAACCACATCCGCTTCATCACCACCGTCCAGACGATCATCACCGCCGTCGCCCCACAGGCTGTCGATGCCTTTCCCCCCGATTAACGTATCGTTGCCTGCCGTACCGCCAAGAACCACATGCCCATCGCCGGTATATTTCAGATACCCACCGTCGGCAAAGCCATCGCCATCCACATCAGCCCCCGGATCGCGACGCACCAGCAGCGGCGAGAGCAGATCCTTCAGCGGATTCCCCCATTTCGGATCGATTTCCGTTTGCAACACACGGTTCACTTCAAAAATATGGTCCGGCGTCTGGAACAGATTGGCGGGCAGGTGAGAGGAATCCGCGTCGCCGAGATCGCTGTTACGCATTACCAGCGCGGAAAACGAGTTAGCTTCCAGTTCATTGAGCATGTTCAGACCCTGAACGCGACTCAGATAGTAGAAACGGTCACCGTCCTGCAACATTTCCATTTGCGTTTCAAAAACAAAGTTGAAGGTTGACCCCAGCATGCCGCCAAATTCATTTTTGCGCTCGGCCAGCCCGCCAATCCAGAAATCGACCATATTCAGTCCGGTTTCTTTGGTTGCCCACGCACCGGTGCTGTTGAAGAAATCCATGGCATCCGCAGGTGGGGCGTTGTTGGCGTCGCCAAACAGCAGGAAGTTCACCGCCGCGCGCTTACCTTCAAGGCTGGTGGCATTGAGGATCAGCTCATGCTGACCGTAAGCGGCCATAAAATTAATGATCGAGGCCGGGTTTTTCAGGTAGGTGGTAAAGTCAGCCCAACTGGTATAGGGCCGTAGTTGGCTATCACCGCTCAAGGCAAAGAACTGCTCGCGAGCCTGGTTTAGCGTTGGCATTGCTGTATCGCGACCACGGGCAATGTTAAGCGCGCCTAAATCCAGCGGCAGGCCGATCAGGTTATTACGCAGGGCATCGGTAATAAATTCATCAATTTCGTTGCCCACCTGACGCGTCATACCACGCACAATCGCGCCGATGGCCTGATCGTCAGTAACGGTAGCGCCGTTGATGTCATTGAATGCCACGGGATTCAGGAACGCGGCAATCAGGCCGAGATCGCCGCTTTGCATATCAATGTCGGTACGCGCCACGGTTTCTGTCAGCATTGAATGCCCGAAACGGTAAACCACATGCGCAAACTCGGCAAAGATCTGAGGGTTAATATCCGCTGTGTTGGAGAAGACAAACGGATCGACGGCGGGTTGTACTGTACGGGCAAATTCCTCAAACACGAGGTGCTGATACTGCATTTCCGTGGAGAAGCGACCGGCCTGGAATAAGTATTCGCCGTTCCAGACCAGAGTAGAGGTATCGGCAGGTAATTCTGTGATTTGGTGATTCGGCATCAACCACTGGTTAATCAGATCGATATCACCGGTTTCCAGCAGCGTGGTTTTATACTGTTCAACCAGGCGGTTATGTTCGCTGTGAAAAACGGCATGCACCGCGGTTAAGCCAATATTCTCATTCCCACGCCCGTCGCCGGTAATAAAGTGACGGTCGAGCAGTTCGTTATCATAAGTTCCTGCAGGTTGTGGTCCTTCGCCGCCGATAGCACTGTCATCATCTGCCAGCAGGCCCGCTTTGGGTGCGGCAGTATGTGCAATATCATCCAGAAACGCATGACCGGTGCGGAACGTCCCCTCAGGTAACAAACCGCCATTAGCCTCTACCAGCCCGGCAGTCGTAACAATCTGCACCTTGCCATTTTCACTTAAAATCAAATTACCGTAACGGTCCGTCGCCAGCAGAGGAACATTAAAAACATCCTGATCGGTAAGCTTAATGCCAAGCAGGGTTTCAGCCTGGTTTTTAACGTCAGCCCAGGTCGCCAGTCCTCCGTTAGCGCCGCCTAACAGATTCCCCGTTGGCTCAGGTTTCCCATCAATGATGACGTATTCGCGGATGAAAATCTGATGTGAAGGATGGGAGGTGTAGGTTTGGTTTTGGTCGATGAAGGGGGTTGTAAGGTTTACCGTCTCTCGATTCTCATCAACTGTCGCCCGGGTTAATAACATAAAGTTTGTATCCGACCCCTCCACATATAAAGGGTCATCGGGCTGGAGCGGAATGAAAACAATACCGTTGCCTCCTTTCGGTATCAAATCCAGACCGTGGTCGAAAAACTGGCCAAAGAAGGTCATCCAGCCATTAAACGCAGGGGAGAGACCGATATCGGGAGACTGATTGGGAATGGATAAGCTGCCATCCCCAGTAACAGTCCCGCCGCCGGGCGCATCTTTTAATGCGTTAAAAACCTCAAGTGCGGCCGGGTTTGAGGTCGTCTGGTCTGAAATTAAATTACTAATAATTCGTGGGTCGGCATCAATAACCATGCCGCCAATCTGTATATAACTGGTCATTTGATCCGCATCTTGCCAGTTTAAAGCTGTTAACCTTGGCATGGTCTGATCGGCTGAACCGTATAACTCCTGGCCCGGTAGAAGGTTATTCCATGAACCATCTACCGTGCGAAGTCCATAGGGCAAGAGTGGACTGGAGACTAATTCCCGAAGCATTTCAGCATTAACGCTCCCGTCTGGGTTAGTTGCCGCTTCGGATATTTTGATCTGCTTAAGAATAAAAGCAAGATCGTGCAGGGTGACAGTAAAGTCATATTGTGAGGCCATAAGTTATTACCCCTATCTTTACTTGTATTAGCTATCATCATTCGTTCTCATGTTTATAAAAAACATGTGAGAATGAGTCGTATTTAGTGCTTGGTTGTTATTGCTTGTACAACTCCATTTAATAAAACACTCAGATTATCAATGACGTATTTAGCGTCATCTTCGCGGATATTCACATCGCGAAATAATGTATTCGCAGGTTTAAAAATTTGCTATTGGTGTGCAAAAGACACACTTGCTCTCTTGAATTATCAGGCATATTCAAGGTCTGCTGCGTCGCAAGTTTGAGCGTAGTAAGGGTTAGATGTGTTGTTTTTTTCTCACATTACATTTCTGTGATGATCATAACTATGGTTTTTCCTTTGCCGACTTCACTCATACTTTTCTATGAATAAGATTGTATTTTCATTTCTTTACATTAGGGGGGGGCAATTTATTTTTACACCGAAGACAACGCTGAGTAGACTGCATTGAAGCTTCAATTTATGAGGAAAATATAACGTTATCTCGGTTAAATATTCCTCTCATCTTAAAATTATGTGCTACTTTGCCAGGTTGAATTAACCCCGGCAAGTTTATGTTAACACCAGGACGAACACGGGTAATAACGAAGGTTAACTTTAAGACTAAACGGTCACAAGGTTGGCTATGGCTGCATTAACCTGTGATGAACATGGTCTTTATCGTGTTTAATTCAGGTTAAGAAAATTTTTCTTAGGGAAATTACCGCTAGCTATAAAAATTAATATAAACAATGAGTTATATCGAAAACATCGAGATTTAGATCTTATTTAAGACCGACCTAATATGATTTGAGAAAACAAAGGTTTTAATCTCTGGGATTATTCTTAAACTAGCAGTCATCGTAGGGTTAATCCTACGGAGTCATAAGACATTACTGGCGTCGCTGTATCCCTCAATAAATACTCCGCTCTCAGCGGAGAGGGGCTATTGCATTATTTATTACGATACCGATGTATTTATTAATTAAGGACAGACAATATGAAAATCAATAATCCTCATACCAGTTACATATTTGCGGTTGGTGGCCTTGCGTTATTATTTGCGCAAATAGCGTATGCTGATTCAGCAAATACCATCACCTTTAAAGGCGAAGTGACCGAACAAACTTGCGAAGTCACGGTTAACGGTGTAAATGCACGGCCGGTCGTATTACTGCCGTCTGTTGCGAAAAGCGATCTCGCGGCTGCATCATCTTCAGCAGGCCTGACAACATTCACCCTCGGCGTTACTGGTTGTACTGTTGATGCTAATGCGTTGGATATTAAAACTGTGTTTGTTGCAAATAATATGACCGAGCGCGGAAACCTGGCTAATACGGGTACAGCGCAAAATGTTGAATTACAACTGCTGACCGATAGCGCGGGCACTACGCCTATTGATTTGCGTACTGGAACTCCGGTTGCAGGAATCACCGTTGCAGCCGGAAATACGTCCGGTGAGCACGACTTTGCCGTGCAGTATTTTAGCCCGAACGGTGGGGCAACCGCCGGGACAGTTGTCGGCACTGTGCAATACGCCATTTCCTATTTGTAAGCGAGATCTGCGTGATGAAAGGATTGGCTATTGGTTTAGCTGGAATGATGATGTGCTTCTGCGTGCAGGCAAGCATAGTGATGACCGGCAACCGGATAATCTATCCGGCAGACAGCCGGGAAATCAGTGTGCAATTAACTAATCGCGGCGACGTCCCTGGTGTCGTTCAGGTTTGGCTTGATGATGGCGATGCACAATCAGTACCACAAACTGCGGCCGCTCCTTTTGTCACTACGCCACCGGTCTTTCGGATGGCTGCCCACGCGGGGCAAACTGTTCGGCTGCGTTACATCGGTAAACCCGTCGTACAGGACAGGGAATCGCTATGGTGGTTTAACTTCATTCAGATCCCGCCCATAAATAAGGATGCGCAAACCGATAACCAGCTACTGGTGCTGGTGCGTAGCCGCGTAAAAGTATTGGTCAGACCCGAGGGGCTGGTGGGTTCGCCGCTGGAGATGGCGAATACCAGCCGGGTCTGGCTGCAGAATGGCAGGCTGCATTTACGTAATAACAGTGGTTTCTATCTCGCGCTTTCGTCACTTGACGTCAGCGGTGCGGGAAAAAAACAGCGCATTCAGAGCGAAACAATCGCACCGTGGGCGACGATGTCGTGGCCTGCAAAAATTTCGCAATTGAACGACGCGCAAATGCGCTGGATTAACGATCAGGGAGCCTCATTAAGCGGGCGCGTGGCGTTGGAGAAGCAGGACAATGTCCGAAACTAATCCACGCTGGTGGTGGCTTTTTTTGCCCGCTGCGATGCCTGTTTTTGCCAGCGATTACACCTTTGACGAAACATTGTTGCTTGGGAGTGGTTACGAAAAAAGCCTGGCAATGCTCAACGATCCGGATGCGGTGGTCGCGGGACGTTATAGCGTGGATATCTGGCTCAATGGACGGTATGTAGGGCGGGATGATGTGTTGTTTCGCCAGAATACAGCTGGACGTACCGAACCCTGTCTTCCGGCGAAATTCTGGGATGAACAGGGCGTAACAGCAGCGTCGGAACAAGGGCAGGATTGCTTCGCCCCTGAAGCTCGGATCAGCGGTGGACGCTGGGATTTTGACCAGAGCTTATTGCGTCTGAATCTCAGCGTTCCTCAGGCGGCATTAAAACGTACCCCCATGGATTATGTACCGCCGTCGCAGTGGCAAAGCGGCGAGAGCGTGTTGTTCAGTAACTACAATCTGCACGCCTATCACAATAAAAATAACGGTCAGCAAAGTGATTATGGTTGGCTGGGACTGAGCAGCGGCTTCAACATGGGGAGTTGGCAATTTCGCCAACAGTCGTCTGCCAACTGGCGGCGCGATGGCAATCGAGAAAGCCAACGCTGGGATGCGCTGCAAACCTGGCTTCAACATCCTGTCGCATCTCTGGAAAGTTTACTGACGGTAGGCGAAAGCTACACCTCGGGAAATCTGCTTGGCAGTATGGCGTTTACAGGTGTCAAACTGGAAACCGATCAACGAATGTGGCCACAGTCGCGACGCGGCTATGCCCCAGAAATTCGTGGTACGGCATCTACACCTTCACGCGTTGTGGTCAAGCAGAATGGTCGAACGCTTTACGAAACCAGCGTACCACAAGGCCCTTTTGTACTTGATGATTTGCCGAATACAGCCTGGGACGGTGATTTACAAGTTGAAATCACCGGCGCCGATAACAAAAAGAGTAGCTATACCGTGCCATACGCCAGCGTACCTTTATCACTGCGTCCCGGCATCTGGCGCTACGGTTTGGTGGCAGGTAAGACCCGGGATTACAGCGCCGCCGATGGTCTGTTTACCGATTTCACGCTGGAGCGCGGGATGACGAATCTCCTGACTGCAAATGGCGCTTTGCGGATCGGCGACGACTATCAGGCACTGCTGATGGGAGGCGTTCTGGCAACGTCGATGGGCGCTTTGGGTGTCGATGTTACCGGTTCGCGGGCCCGGATTGCTTCTCAAACCATGAGTGGCTGGCGGCTGCAAACCAACTGGAGCAAAACGTTCACTCCGACAGGAACTCACGTCGCGCTGGCGGGTTATCGCTATTCCACAGAAGGATATCGTGACTACGGTGACGTTCTGGGTGAGCGAAGCGTCAGCGGGAGCAACGCGCAGTGGCGCTCGGATACGCTGCGTCAAAAAAACCAGTTTACCGTTACGGTGAACCAAACATTGAGCAGCTACGGAAACCTATGGCTGTCGGGATCAATGATGGATTACTACAGTGACCGTGGCAGCAGCACTCAGTTGCAGGCTGGGTATAACACCACCTTTGGACGAATGACGTTAGGTATGTCATTCAGCCGACAGGACACCTGGTGGCGTAACGGTGACCGTTCACAGGTGCAAAAAGAAAACATGGCAACGCTTACCGTCTCAATGCCTTTGGGTATAGGCGAACGTGAGCATACGCTGGCGCTGTCGGCGAGTCAGGCTCAACAGGCTGGGCGCAATGCGCAGTTGGCATTGTCTGGTGTGCTTGATCAGGATGAAACCCTTAATTACGCGCTGTCCACTGGCTGGCAACAGGGGCAAGGTGAGTCAAACAGCGTGACCGACTGGGGTGGTTCACTGCAAAAAAATACGGCTTTCGGCACGCTAAACGGCAGCGTCTCACAGTCACAAAACTATCAGCAATGGTCTGCAGGGGTACGCGGGGCGCTCGTTGTACATCGCCATGGCATTGTGGCCGGCCCGTGGGTTGGCGACACATTTGCCCTGGTGGAAGCGCCAGGCGCTGTGGGAGCCAGAGTAGGGGGCGGACAGGGTGCAACTGTGAACAGTGGGGGTTATGCGCTGGTTCCCTCATTGACACCTTATCGTTATAACAATGTGACTCTCGACGGTAGCGGAATGAACACCAACGCAGAGCTTCAGGAGAGTCAACGGCGCATTGCACCAATGGCAGGGGCCGCAGTAAAACTGCGTTTTGCAACGCTCTCTGGCTATCCGTTACTCATCACTGTGAAGAGTGACGTGACGTTACCGATGGGAGCGGCAGTGACCGACGGTCGAGGTCGTGTAGTCGGGATGGTTGCCCAGGCGAACCAGGTATATGCCCGCGTTGAAGACGAAGAGGGACTATTGATGCTGGAAAGCAGTGATTGTTCGTTGCCGTGGAAACTTAACCAACAACAACGTACAGAACCGTTAATTGCATTAACGGTCACTTGCGTAACAAAAGGGCGCTCATGAGACTATTTTTTCTGGTGCTGGCGCTGTTTTCTTGTCAGATACAGGCCGCCTGTGAATACATTATTTATCCATATAAATCAGGAAGTAATGGCGCACAAGGCACGCACAGGCTTAGTGCAAGTACGGACGGCATTGCCAATGACTGGCGCTCCGGCGGCGGCAACGATGCCTGGAACGGGTTATTGCCGGGATTGAGTAAGTCTGTCGATATCACCAGTAATAGCAGTTTTCAGCCGGCAGGGACGATCCTGACCTCCAGCGGCGGGATCCCTTTTACCACTTATGCCCATAAAGGCGGCGGTTACGATCCTGAGCAGGTATTTTTCCGTTGTACACCGGACACCGCCGGGCAACTCTATGAAGCCTGGTCAACTAACGGTGATGACACCGTGGCTGGCTGGTATGAAGCAACGGATGTACCTGGCGCGTATCTGACCATAATGAAAAACGTCGCATTACGCTTGACGCACGATGCAACAGGCAGCGTCTTTACCGACAGCTGGCAGCAACGCCCACTGGAAAACCTGGATCTCGACACCAATGGCAACTTCCTGATTAAGGCCAAGAACTTCTCGACGATAAGCGCCGAATTGATCAAAACGCTGGATACACGCTATTACGCCAACCAGGCGCAGTCTGCTACTTACAATAGCTATGTGAATCCCAATGCTTACGTGGTTTTTCGTGCGCCAGGTACAACTTCGTGGGGTATCAAGATAGGTCAGCCGCACCGTGGAGGAAATTGGGCTGGCTGGGCGAATGACTGGCCGTCAGTGATCAGCCTTTACAATAACGGGATCTTCGTCAAACGTGCGGCAATGTGTCAGGTCACCGATTTTACGCCGGTAGTGCATTTGCCACCAATTTCCGTGGCTCAGCTCAGGCAGGGGGAATATTCCTCAGCTCCCTTCCAGATAGGATTTGCCTGCGAATCAACGGTGGTTTCGGGTGTGGCGACCGGGAAGAGCAATGTCGCAATGGGGCTTCTTGCGCCGGAAAGCAGCGTTAACAGCGCCTGGGGTTTTAATTTGATTACCGGTAAAACCGTAACCTGGCTATTGGATACGCAATACGGTACCCCCGGTCGAGCTCGCGGCGTTGGCGTGCGTGTTTACCGGGCGGGTAGTCCAGTGAATTTTATGGCGGTATCTACTGTCGGTAGCGGCAGCGAAGGCGGCTGGATGCCGGTCATTGGCAGTAATACGCTGCAAAATGGCAGCCAGGATGGCGTCAATTACTACAGCGAAAGCTTCGAAGCTCGTCTGGCAAGTTTTGGCGCGGATACGCTAACGGCGGGGAGCTACCAGTCACATGTACAAGTTTTATTACGTATTCAGTAGCCTCTGGATGCTGGCATTTGGCGTGCAGGCAGCGGTTAACATCAGTACGACTCGGGTCATCTTCAACCACGGAGAGACTCAACGCACGGTAATGCTGGTCAACGACGGAAATTATCCGGTGGTGGTTCAAAGCTGGGTAGATGACGGCACACCAGAGAAAGGGCCATCCCAGGCCAGCTCGCCTTTTATCGTGCTTCCCCCGGTGCTAAAAATTCTCCCCGGTGAACAACGCGAGATAAAGATCATGACAACCGGTACGGAGCTTGCCAACGATCGCGAGTCGCTATTCTGGCTCAACGTGTACCAGGTTCCAGCGGAAGCGAAAAATAGCTCAACTGGTGAAAAAGTGCGCTTAACGTTAAGAAATCAGCTAAAAGTCCTATGGAGACCGAAAAATACAGGCGTGTTGACTGAAAAAAGCATCAATCTTCTAAGTTTTCACCATGAAAGCGGGGGGATTTACGCTGTTAATCAGAGTTCCTGGAACATATCTCTGGCTAATGTAGTTTCAGGAGACTATTCCATAACTGGAATAGTGGTTTCACCGCGTTCCCGGCAGGTAATTTTTAAGTCTGCACCTCCTGAAATGCTGAATAATAAGATAAACTTTACTGTGATTAACGATGAAGGAAATCGTTGGGGGTTTTCAACTGTCGTAAATTAACGCTGGCAGTGCTCGCTCCAGCTAAATTGACAAAAATCCATATTCAGGGAACATAATGGCACACGTGTTTTTGCTTAACAGTACCGTTGTATTCTGGCCAGAGCGGAACGTACTCTACGCGAAATCAGATGAGACCAAACGTATAACATTAAGCAATCCGGCAACCCGTTGTTTACTATTATTAATTCAACAACAGGGGCAGGTTATTGAACGTAATTATTTCTTTGAGCATGTCTGGTATATTAACGGTGCGCAGGTCACCAATAATACGTTCTATCAGAATATCTCCTTGCTGCGTCGCGCATTTAAAGAACTTAGCCTGAATGAAGAACTTATCGTAACCGTACCGAAAGTCGGGATCCGCCTTGAGCCACAACTGGAAGTGCTGGAACAGAAGATAGAAGACCCGCTCAGCGATCAACCCGTAACAGCATCGTTATCGTCGGTAAAAACAGCGAAAAAATCACTGCGTATGCGCACTCTTTGCTGGCTTCTGGCGGGGTTCGTCTGTTGCTTTATAGCCGCAGTAGTTACCTGGGAGGCACAGTTTGATCCCCGACTCAGCCGTTATGTGCCTTTAAGCGTAGGGGAGGGATGTCACTGGTACGCCAACCAGGATGTGCTTAAATTTGATCAGCACCAACAGTTTATCAAAGCCGGCATGCTGGATTGTCAGAGCTATCCCTGGATTTATCTCTCGTTGTATCCTAATTTTCCGCGGATCTCCGCATTAACTTGTCGAAAGCAATTTAGCCGTTGGCAGGATAATGACTGTGTTACTCATTATTATTTCATGGAGTCCAGACATGTGGGGACGTAATATAAAATGGTGTATTGGCATCATTTTAGCAGTAGCGTTGACAATTGCAGCCACGATGGCAATACAAAACTGGCAACGGTCGCATTTCGATTGTTCCGGAGTATTAATAATGGAGTATCCAGATATTCGTGGTGATATTTCAGTTAGATACGTTTTTAATGGCAACCATGGAGTGGCTATTTTACGTGGAAAAATAACTGATAAAAACGGTGAAAATCAGGCGGTAAATCAAAATGTCTGGTTTACCTTTACCCGCAAAGATAATGATTACTTTATGGAGTCTGGAAATGTCGCCTCAAGTTCCGGCGGAACTAACATTCACCCATTGTTAGCAAGAACGCTGCCAGATTTTTACCTTAAACCGAAAGAGCCGTTTTATTTCAGCATAATGCGACTCAATAACAGTACATGGCAGTTCTACACCAGCCGGTCACCGTCGGTGTTTTGTCAAGGTTAGGCCGCCGAGATTGCACTCGGTATTGGAAGGGTTAGGGGACGATCTGCTTCACGATACAGTACTGCGGTAATACGGGATAAATTCAATTTAACATAATATACATTATGCGCACTTACATAGTGATAAGTGAAACCTGGCATTTTGGGTTCATCATTGTTCTGGTCGTTGATAACGCATAACAGCGCTTGTTCCTGGATTTATGCTGTTCACCGACTACCATTCAAACCATACACTTTACGCATACGTCAAATCGTTGACGTTGTAATTGCTCACTCAGTCCTTCTCGCGTACAACCAAGGTACGACACAAACCTGTGCCCCTGGAATTTCACAGCAACGGACCCTACAGCACAATGCAAAGAACTATCCATGTTCATCAAAATAACAACACTATCTTACGCGTCGCGTTTCTATTGATTCTTTCATTCACGCTGGCTGGTTGTGCGTTGACCCGCGTCTCTGCCAGTTCACATGATAAAGACGTCGATGAGCTAAAAGTTATTGGCTTGAATCTGGATGCTGCAAGGCAAAAAGCAATTGTGGATGGTTTTGTGTGCAGTAAGGATGCAAACCTCAATCTGGTACAAACCGAAAGTGGCAGTCATAAATGGTTACAAACGGAATGCAGTAAAAAAAGCCTGGAACTGTTTTGCCCACAAATGCGGTTTATAGTACTCAATGTTGCCCCTGATACAAATAAAGTTGTTGATGTGGGGAAATATATTATTCAGCATACTTGTTTCTGAATATGTCGATATGCCCTTCTGTCTCCACTTCGATTCAAAAGTACCGGATTGTATTGTTCCTCTGAAAATAATATAATGCGATATCTGCATTTTTAATGATAATCGTTACTGTTTAGCGGGCGGCCGACGACTAAATAAAGCTTAACCTGACCCAAAGTTTTATTTACATTAATCACCTGGAGTTATGATGAATGATTTAAACCGTTTTTACTTTGACTTACCACAATGGCTCGGTAAGAGTGAAGGCATTCATCGACAATTTATTGGTAATTTTATATCTTGTCTCCATGATGAACAATTACAGGTAATACTGAATCCAGCTAATTTCCCTTGTTATGGTCTTAAAAGACTGGCAATTAAAGAATCCATTACATTCTCCTTTCACTCATATAATAATGACAAAAATGTTTTCTCGATAAAAGAATCACCTATATATGGGTTGTACTCTGTAGATGAAAATGGATATTCGGGGTGGGCAGATATTTGTGTCAACTTCAGTTCATATATCGATAAAATAAATAAAATAGATCACGACAGTGCCAAAAATATCATTGCCGAGAAGCGGGATTTTTTCAGGGAGACAAAACTCTCCAAGCATCAACAGCCACATAACCACGTTGCTCTCCCCTCGGATTACCTGTTTTTCCCCATGCAGATCAACTCTGATTCGGTTACCGATCATGAGAACATCAGCGCCATGGGGGCATTAGACTATGTTGCGGCATTGGCTAAAAAGACAAATCGAACGTTGGTAATCAAACGCCATCCGATGTGTAAATCCAGAGGTATTGATGCCAAGATTGCATATCTATTAGCAACCAACGAAAATGTTTTGTCTGTTGATGCTAACATCCACGAATTAATTGAAGGGAGTTCTGCCGTTATCGCATGTAATTCTGGCACAAGCATTGAGGCCTTGATTTTAGGTAAACCAGTTTATTGCTTTGGCCGAAGCGAATGGTACGAAGCCACACATAAAATTGAAGTGTTAGAAGATTTCGATGCGATATTTTTGAATGATAAACACAGTACCATGTCTGCTTTCCAGGAGAAGTTGATAGCATACTTATTATCTGAATATTGGATTCAATTTGATGATATTGAGTCTATTAAGAAAAAAATAAAATACTGCATAAGCCTCTATGAAAGCAACTACGGTGATGACTTTATCGACAACCATAATAATGGTGAATGTTATATCAAGAGTTTTTTGAATGCCCAAAGAGAGATCGCGATCCTGAAGAGAAAGCAAAAGAAGTATAAGAAAGATTATGAATTATTATCTTTTGTAATGCGATTTGTCCTGTTTTTACCCTTTAAAGCTACACTTGCTATGTTGGGAAGGAACAAGAATCACTGATTCTGAGGGCGTAATGAAAATTGCTGGCTCAGAATCATACTATTTCATCGCACACAGGATACAAAAACATGGCTGACTGGAACCCTTCG
Source organism: Citrobacter sp. C6_1 (assembly GCF_014596835.2). Lineage (NCBI taxonomy): Bacteria > Pseudomonadati > Pseudomonadota > Gammaproteobacteria > Enterobacterales > Enterobacteriaceae > Citrobacter > Citrobacter sp. C6_1. Next base: position 2,338,663 of record NZ_CP115031.1, read on the forward strand.
CTCTATCTGCAATATGAAACCGAACGTTCGCGGCCCGCAGCTGAATTGCTCAGCAGAGTCGCGCTGGAGAATGTCCGTTCAGTCGTCGACCTCGGCTGCGGCCCGGGTAACAGCACCGCATTGCTACATCAACGTTGGCCATCAGCGCAAACAACTGGCGTGGATTCTTCACCGGCAATGCTGAGCGAAGCGCGCAACGCATTGCCGGGCTGTCATTTTATCGAAGCGGATATTAGCGCATTTCAGACAGAAGAGCCTGTCGATCTGCTGTATGCAAACGCATCTTTGCAATGGGTTCCCGACCACTATCAGCTGTTTCCCCACCTGGTCTCTCTGCTGGGGAAAGAAGGCGTACTGGCAGTACAAATGCCGGATAACTGGCTGGAGCCAACGCATGTTCTGATGCGTGAAGTCGCCTATGAACTGGGTTACCCCGATCGCGGCCGTGCACCTCTTCCCGGAGTGCATGCGTACTATGATATTTTGACTGACATGGGCTGCGATGTCGATATCTGGCGTACAACCTACTATCACGTTATGGATTCACACCAGTCAATTATCGACTGGGTGAGTTCTACGGGGTTGCGTCCCTGGTTGCAGGATCTGAGTGAAAGCGAACAACATCGCTATCTGGCGCGCTATCATGCATTGCTGCAGGAGCAATATCCGCTGCAAGAGAATGGGAAAATACTGCTGGCGTTTCCGCGGTTGTTTATCGTTGCCAGACACAATTCTTAATCACTGACCTCCAGGTATCAGCCTCTTTATGCCAGGGGCTGATAATTGTTGTAAATTCCCCATGCGCGCCCTCGCCTTTTTACGATGAAGATCTAGTGATGCAGCCAGTCATCTGCTAGTGTCTGAGAACGTTTACTGACGGGGGTTGTCATGTCTAAAGTCTACCTTGGCGGTTGTCTGTGTGGCTCTATTCGCTTTACCGCGACGAGCCCTAATAATTCGCATACCTGCTCGTGCGATATTTGCCGCAAGCATACCGGTGCACCAACCGTCGTCTGGATTGAATTTAATGCTGAAAATGTAGAATGGACGGGAAAAGCGGGTAAACCGACTACCTGGCGTTCTTCAGAAACCTCCAGTCGCGCTTTTTGCCCTCAATGTGGAAGTTCAGTTGGTGCTATTGATGATGCTCCGGTAATAGCACTATTAGCGGGCGTTTTTGATGACCCCAATGATGAAGATCTGGCTCCCGAGTTTCATTCATTTACCGATATGCAGCCTGCGTGGTGGCAAAGAGAATTCGGCTAAAGCCGCACTAACCGGCGTATCAAGTCTTACCTACTCCTTCAGTGAAACAATAAGAGCTGGTCGTGCTACCAGCTCTACCGGATGTTATGTCAGCTGGTAATGCTTATCTGGCATATGTTTCGCCGGCACAACGGTTTCATCATTCATCTGCAGCAAATCGATTTCAATCGCGTTACAAATCGCATCGAGTGGCAGATCATTATTCTCTGTACCAAACGGATCTTCGAGTTCTTCGGCTAGCGTATCGAGCGAGATAAAGGTATAGGAAATAAGCACCGAGATGAACGGTGTCATATAGTGTAAATCCACCACTAACGCGAACGGCAACATAATGCAAAACAGATATACCGTGCGATGCAGGATTAAGGTGTAAGCAAACGGAACGGGTGTGTTCGCGATACGCTCACAACCTGCCAGCACTGCTGACATATCATTTAACCTGTTGTTTAAACTGTGAAATAATATATCAGATAGCTGCCCATTTCGTCTGCGAACGGCCAGCCATTCCCCCATCAGCAGCAGAATGCGGTTGGCCGGTGATTGAGACGCAAAAACGGTCTGTAAATCGCTCTCGCTGAGATATTTTGCCAGGGGCTCCGCCTGCGGTTGTCGACGTAAAGTCATACGCAGGCAATGGGCAAATGCGATTTGCAAACGAACGAACTGCCCCAGTTCAGCATCGTCTGGTAAGGTCGTTTTCACCTCACGCAGAAGTGAACGGGAAGCAATCATCAACTGCCCCCACAAATGTCGGGCTTCAACATAGCGCGAATAACAGGCGTTGTTACGAAAGCCTAAGAAGATTGCAATTGCGACACCAAGAATGCTGAACGGTGCCAGAGTAAATTTGATACCCAGCATCGTATACCATGGCAGCATGATGATAACAGCAATGGAGAGCAGGAAATTCAGCAGCAAGCGTGAAAAGATTTTCGATAATACTGAGCCATGCCAGACGAATATCAGGCGTAGCCAGTGTTGTTGGGGGCGAACGATCATGGTTATCTTCGGAAAATGTGAAAGCCGGGACATTAAACGTGATCGCGATCAATGTTGCAAGCTTATAGCAACATTATCTAAACATCTTTTCCTGCTGACCATAGTGTGCATTGAAGCTACAGACATGCTCCATTTTTAGAAATTAAATTGTATGTTGTAACTAAAAATAAGGACGATAAAAAAACCCGGCCTGAACCGGGTTAACGTATTAGCACAGTGGCTTAACCGCTTCGCGCATGCCTTTCGCCAGGATAGAATCCAGGTCGGCAGAAACCTGTTCGACCAGTCCGGAAACCTGTGTCAGATCCTGTTCCCAATGCTCTTTTACGGCCAATACCGCGTTGACCAGCGCTTCGGTAGTAATCTGGCGGTCACGATGCTGAGCCCACAACACCTGAAAACGCTCCATCCAATGCGCATCATCCTGAACCGGATAAGATTCACCGTTACGCTCACCACGGTAGAAAGCAATCAAGGCTGCCAGGGCGAATGTCAGACGCGGCGGCAATTGGCCACTGGCCTTCTGCCCTGCCAACAGCTGCGGCAGAATACGGGTGCGGAATTTGGTCATGCCATTAAGCGCAATCGACAATAACTGATGCTTAATGTACGGGTTGCAGAATCGGCCGGTCACTGCACTGGCAAATGACGCCAATTCATCACGCGGCAGATCCAGCACCGGAATAATCTCTTCATAGATTGCTTTCTCAACGAAGGCGCGAATTTCAGCATCATTCATTGCTTCACCCACGGTATCAAGCCCTGCCTGCCAGGCGACCGGTACCAGGGCTGTGTGCGCACCGTTGAGAATGGCGACTTTACGCTCTTTATACGGCTTGATGTCATCAACAATCAGAACATTCAGCGGGTATTTATCGAGGCGAAGTTCAGTGGCTAATGATTTTGGCCCCTGAATAACAAACAGATAGAAGTGTTCTGCGGTATCAAGAAACGCGTCATGATAACCCAGTTCAGCTTCAAGCTTCGCAACTTCGTCACGTGGGTAACCGGTAACAATACGGTCCACCAGCGTAGAACAAAATGCGTTTGCCTGGTCCAGCCACTGTACGAATGCTTCCGGCAACGCCCATTCCTGAGCATAACGCAGAACTAGTTCATGCAGCGCTTCACCATTGTAATCAATCAGCTCGCAAGGAATGATAATCCAGCCTTTATCAAGCGCACCGTTGAAATGGCTATAGCGTTCGAACAGCAGTCGGGTCAGTTTGGCCGGATAACTCACAGCCGGCGCATCATCAAACTTATCACCCGCGTGGTAGCTGATACCCGCTTCCGTGGTGTTAGAGAAAACAAAACGCATGTCAGGATTATGCGCCAGCTTCAGGAACTCATCGTATTCGCTATAGACGCTGATTTCGCGGTTAACCGAACGAATTAAACGGGCATCGCTGACGGCCTCGCCCTTTTCATTCAAACCACGAATGATGGTGGTATAGAGACCATCCTGGGTACTCAGTGACGGCGGAAACGTACTTTCGATAGGACGAACAATGACCACACCAGAGTTCAGATCGGTATGTTCATTCAGCAGATCAACTTGCCAGTCAACAAAGGCGCGCAGGAAGTTTCCTTCACCAAACTGAATAATGCGTTCAGGATACTGAGCACCGGGGAAATCGCGACGATTTAGTGTTTGCACAATGGGTTCCCTTTATGATTAGTCATACAACCTGATTAAATTGGTCTAATAGGTTAGCAAACTTTAATACAATGAAACCCTGTTTTGATCAATGCCCGGTGACAAATTAGAGCGTTTTATAAAAAAGTGTGGTCCCGGCCAGTGTTCCATCAGGCATTTTTGCATAGCCAGGGATTACCCCTGCTTTTTGCCATCCACAATTGTGGTAGAACAACTCTGCGGCGCTGCCAGTAGACGTATCAAGAACCAGGAGGGTTTTCCCCTCATGATGTGCGCAAATTTCCAGTGTATTCATCAATTCCCGGGCGATCCCGCACCGCCGTGCGGAGGTATGAACCAGAAGTTTGGCAACGTCTGCACGATGAGGCTGGTTTTCGGGTTGATCGATAATGAGCTGAACGGTTCCAACAAGCGTCCCCTGCGCATTTTCAGCCCCCAGAACAATGCGTTCTCCACAAGAGACACTTTGTGCAACACGCGTCCAAAAAGGCCGTGACTTATCGCGGTTAAAAGGGAGCATAAAACTGACAGATGCGCCATCGTTCACGCACTGTTCAAGGACATCACTAAGCTCGTCGATTCTCGACAGGATCTGTTCCGCGCTCAGTATAAAGCAGGGGGTGTGGGTAGCCATTTAGTCTCCTTAGATTGACCCCTTCATACTGCAATTAACAATTACATAACACAAGGAGTCGAATCATAGGATTATGTTATCTATGGCTTATTCATTTGCAGCACTAACCAGTGGTAGATAACAGTGACAACGTAACGTTGCTGTTGCTCGCTCAACGGTTGCCCCTGAGGTATATCATGCCATTTGGCCAGACATCCCCTACAGCACGTCGCCGTGGCATGTTGAGCGATAAACACCGGATGTCCGCGCATCGGCGTTTGTTTTCCGTCATTGGCCGGGAACGCGGGAGCCAGTCGCTTAGCAATAAAATCGGCCGCATGTTGTTCAATGACCGGCGCACCTTTTTCCAGACAATATTGTCTTTCTTTCTGACCGAGACGAAACCGCGATCGGAAAGTCGATTTCGCCAGTCGGGCAAAAAGCGGGTCGAGCGTGTTCATCAGTAAACCGAGCGTCCTAACTGTTGAGTTAATTGTTCCAGTACCGCAATACCCGCCAGCGAGTTCCCTGCCGGATCCAGCTCCGGACTCCAGACCGCAATCGCCATCTCATGCGGCACGATCGCCACAATGCCACCACCGACACCCGATTTCGCCGGCAGACCTACCCGCCAGGCAAACTCCCCGGCATTTTGATACATACCGCTGGTCGCCATTAGCGCGTTAATCTGCCGCGCCTGCATCGGCGTGACTACCGGCTCGGTGAGATGGAAAGCGTTCCCTTGATTAGCCAGAAACACGAAGGTCCGCGCCAGTTCCACGCAACTCATTTTCAGCGCACAGTAGTGAAAGTAATTTTGCAGAACGGTCGTCACATCGTGATGAAAATTGCCAAAGGACTTCATCAGCCAGGCAATTGCCGCGTTGCGGGCGGAATGGTCAAACTCAGAGCGAGCAACCGTCGCATCATAAGCAATATCTGAAACGCCGCTTAATGCACGTACCACTTCCAGCATTCGTTGCCGTGGCGCGCTCAGGCGACCTTGCAGCATATCGCAAACCACCAATGCCCCGGCATTGATAAAGGGATTACGCGGTATACCCTGCTCCATTTCCAACTGCACCAGCGAGTTAAACGGGTGACCAGAAGGATCTTTGCCAACACGTTGCCAGATCTCGTCTTCCTCGTAATGACGCATTGCGACAACCAGGCTAAGCACCTTTGAAATCGACTGAATAGAAAAACGTTCTTGCGCATCCCCCGCCTGATAGTGCTGACCATCAACGGTGCAAATGGCAATACCCAGTTTTGAGCCATCGACGGAGGCTAATGCAGGAATATAATCGGCAACTTTTCCCTGACCAATCAGCGGACGAACCTGCTGCACAATGGTCTCTAAAATTGAATTGTCCATGGCCCTGGCCACAACATGCTCCTTGCTCGCAGGTATGAAAGGCCTGCGAGTATAACAGAGCTAAATACACCGCGTCAGGCCGGAAGACGGAATCTGGCCACGGCCTGCATAAGCTGATGAGATTCATGGTGTAACTGTAGGGAGGAATCAGACGCGGCGTTCACCAGATCGCTGGTCTGACGGGCTTCGTTATTCAGAGCCTGAAGCTGACTGGTCAACTCGTGAATACGGGTTCCTTGATTCATCGTCGCAGCAGAAATATCATTCAATAAGGCACCAAGATTTTCCACCAGCGATATAACCTGCTGTAAGTTGTCATCCAGTCCGTTCACCGCATGAAATCCCTCGTCAATTCCCGCTAATGAATGATGAATCAGCGCCTGAATATTCTGCGTGGACTGACTGCTTTTTCTCGCCAACAAGCCAACCTCTTTTGCAACAACCGCAAATCCACGCCCTTGTTCACCAGCATGCGCAGCTTCAATCGCCGCATTTAACGCCAGAATATTGGTCTGAAACGCGATGCTGTCAATCAGTGAGATGATCCCGCGCATCTCTGATGAACGGGCAACAATCGCCTGCATCGATGCATTTACCGTTGCCATCATCCGATCGCCACCCGCAGCAATATCCCGCGCCTGCACGGCGCGTTGATTCGCCAGTTGAGCAAACCCACTGTTATCCTCAACATGTGTTTCCAGAAACGATATATGCGAAGTCACCGTATTTAGCTCATCGCTCTGTTTCGCGGATTGCTGATATAACTGTTTATTGCTTTGCGTAAGCTGAGTGATATTTCCCACCATGGAGGTCGTAGCATCATTCACCTGCTGTACCAGCATTCGAAGCCCTTGCTGCATTGCGTCGATACGTGAGCTCAGTTGTGTTACTTCACGATTAAACTGGCTCACTTGCGGTGCGGGGCGGGAAAGATCGCCAGCCGCTAACACATCAATATGATCGATCAGTCGTCTCAGCGGCGCGATTACCCAGCGGGACATACTGCGCCAGACCAGTACCGCAATCACCACCAGCACAAGAGGAATAAATAAAAAGAGGTGCTGTAAACGTTCAAGACTGGTCAACAGCTGTTCTCGCCCTTTTTCCGTCTGCTGGAAACTGTCTTGCTGAAAACGTGCATAATTTTCATTAAAGTCTGTCTGAAACGCCTGCACAGGCACGGCAAAAAACGCATCAATGCTATTGGATTGCATTAATCCATCGGCCTGCTCCTGAATACCGCTATAAAAACGCCGATAGCTCTCCATCAAGTCGGGAGGCTGATGCGGATCCATTGCAAGCCAGGCATCCCATGCCGTTTTTGACTGCGTTAACGCATGCTGAGCCTCTTCCATTAACGGGCGCCAGCTCCCTTCCGAGCCGGTAGCCGCATCCTGCATAAAGTAAACGCCAGCACGATTAAGTAAGTCGCTGGCAGATAACAACGCCACCCTTGCTTCATCGATCTTCGACTGTTGTAAAAGCACCTGCTGATTATGCTGTTCATTAATCTGCGCGTCCCTGACAGAAACTGAGAGCATAAGCGAAGATGCAATCTGCAAAACAGAGAACAGCGCAATAATACAAATGATACCGGTTAACAGACCAAATTGACGGGGAATCAGGCGACGAAAAATTTGCGTTATGTTCATATTACTCTTCTGTATCAAAGCGTTAGGCGCGAGTGTACGCAGAGTAAATGACAAATTTATTGCAGAAATAAGACGGGTGCCCCTGCAGAGGCACCCGGGCTATCAGAGACGGTTTTTCCAGACGGTTTGCACATTGCAAAACTCATGCAGACCAAAGTGAGAAAGCTCACGACCAAAACCGCTTTTCTTCACGCCGCCAAAAGCAACGCGAGCATCACTGGCACTGTAACCATTAATAAACACGCCACCACACTCCAGACGGGCCGCCATATTTTGCGCCAGTGCCTCATCCGCAGTAAACAACGTGGCCGACAAGCCGAACTCGCTGTCATTAGCCAGTGCTAATGCGTGCTCAGCATCCTTCGCGACGGTAATCGCCGCAACCGGGCCAAACAGTTCCTGGCGAAATGCCGTCATTTCCGGCGTAACATCACCCAGCACCGTCACGGCATAGTAATTACCCTGACCGGCTATTTTTTCCCCGCCGAGGAGTAAGCGCGCCCCTTGAGCCAGTGAGGCTTCAACCTGCTGATGCAGTTCATCCCGCAGATCAAAACGAGCCATTGGGCCGAGATCGTTCTCTTCATTTAGCGGATCGCCCATTTTCAGTGCGCTGGCTGCCGCAACAAACCGTCGGGTGAATTCTGCGGCAATGCCCTGTTCAATAATAAAGCGTTTCGCTGCGGCACAAACCTGCCCGGTATTCTGATAACGCCCTGCCACTGCTGCTTTGACGGCTAAATCAAGGTCTGCATCATTAAGCACGATAAACGGATCGGAACCGCCTAACTCAAGCACGCATTTCTTCAGCGCAGCACCGGCCTGAGCGCCAATCGCAGCACCAGCACGAACGCTGCCCGTCACCGTTACCGCCGCGATACGCAGGTCATTGATCATCTGACTCACCCCGGCGTTATCGGCATTCACCCAGCCATATACCCCAGCCGGTATTTCCGCATCGCTAAACACCTGGGCGATAATCGCGGCACAACCGGTGACATTCGGTGCATGCTTTAACAGATAGCCATTTCCGGCCAGCAAAATCGGCACGGCGCCGCGCATAACCTGCCAGAGCGGAAAGTTCCACGGCATGATCGCCAGAATAGTCCCCAGGGGACGGTACTCAATAACGGCCTGGTTATTCTCAACCTGCGTGGCCTCGGTACTGAGCATCGCTGGCCCATGTTCGGCGTACCAGTCACATAATGCCGCAGATTTCGCCACTTCCGCACGAGCCTGCCTGACGGGCTTACCCATTTCGCGCGAGATACACTGCGCCATCTCTTCGGCGCGTTCAAGCAGCGCCTGTCCGACCCGGCGCAACATCTGTGCGCGATGGGCGACGGTCGTGTGTTTCCATGCGTGGAATCCCGTCGCCGCCAGATTCAGCGCGTGGGTAATCTCATCGGCGCTGGCCCACGGCATTGCCGTCAGCATTTCGCCACTGGTCGGGTCAACGGAAATAGCATGTGTTGCTGCTGTGATGGTCATAAGTGCCTCTCTTTCTCGCAAGGTATGGTTATATCATGCGCAGGTTTACTCTTTCTGAAAAATGAATAATATTAACCATTCCGTTCACGAATAGAGAAAATTATGGATCTGACGCAACTGGAAATGTTCAATGCCGTCGCAGAGACCGGCAGCATCACGCAGGCAGCGGCGAAGGTGCATCGCGTGCCGTCCAATCTCACCACGCGTATTCGCCAGCTTGAAGCTGACCTTGGCGTCGATCTGTTTATTCGTGAAAATCAACGTCTGCGGCTTTCTCCCTCGGGGCACAATTTTTTGCGTTACAGCCAGCGGATCCTGGCGCTGGTAGAAGAAGCGCGGATGGTGGTCGCTGGTGATGAACCACAGGGATTGTTCTCTCTGGGGTCGCTGGAAAGTACAGCCGCCGTGCGTATTCCGGCCACACTTGCCGAATATAATCAGCGCTACCCTAAAATCCAGTTTGCACTGGCAACAGGACCGTCCGGTACCATGCTGGACGGTGTGCTGGACGGTACGCTGAACGCCGCTTTTGCTGATGGCCCTATTACCCATCCAGGTCTTGAAGGAATGCCGGTGTACCGTGAAGAGATGATGATTGTCACCCCACACGGGCACCCACCCATCAAACGAGCCAGCGATGTGAATGGTTACAATATCTATGCCTTTCGCGCCAACTGTTCCTATCGCCGCCACTTTGAAAGCTGGTTTCACGCCGATCGCGCGATGCCCGGCACGATCCATGAAATGGAGTCCTACCACGGCATGCTGGCCTGTGTGATTGCCGGCGCAGGAATTGCGCTGATTCCACGTTCTATGCTGGAAAGCATGCCCGGCCACCATCAGGTCAATGCCTGGCCGCTAAGTGAAAACTGGCGTTGGTTAAATACGTGGCTGGTCTGGCGTCGGGGGGCGATGACGCGACAGCTGGAAGCATTTATTGAGATACTGGAACCTCAGCTGTCGCAAAATGCGGATTAACTGGCGAACGTCAGATGGCAAGGCAGTTGCTCAAGCTGCTGCCGTACCTCTTCATTGAGTCGCGCATCGGTCACGATATCCGTTAACGCATCCAGATGTGTGACGTTGAAAAGTGACCATGCACCGTATTTTGAACTGTCTGCCAGCAGTACGCGACGTTTGGCGTTTGCAATCAGGTCGCGCTTCAGACCGGCCTTTTCTTCCGTCGGTGCGGTGATCCCGCGGGTCAGGTCCCAGCCGTTACAGCTTAGAAACGCGATATCCGGCCACACATTTTGCAGCAGTTTTCGCCCGTGTTCGCCAATACAGGACTGGCTGGAGTCATCAATACGCCCCCCGATGATCGTCACTTCAATTTGCTTGAACTCAGAAAGAAATAGCGCAATGTGCAGATCGCTGGTGATGACGCGCAACGGCAAATGAGTAAGCTGGCGCGCCAGTTCAATCATCGTCGTTCCCGCATCCAGGACAATGGCGTCCCCGGCTTTCACCAGACTTGCCGCCGCGCTGGCAATAACCTGTTTTTCCAGCAGGCTACGCTGCATTTTCTCATGCGTGGTCGGTTGCGAAGGGATAAACCGGTTAAGCGTCACACCGCCGTGAGTACGGCTGATAACACCTTCCTGATCGAGTTTAATCAGGTCGCGACGAATGGTCGCCGGAGAGGCCTGAGTCACAGCAACAAGCTGCTCAACTGTCGCCAGATTATGCCCTTTCAGATAATCCATAATCTGTTCTAACCGATTATATCCCTTCATTTTAATCCCGCGTAATTTGCATTGCTAACTGGATGGACACGGCCATGCTCTCAGACTTGGCTTTACCTGTCCAGGCAATATCAAACGCCGTACCGTGGTCCGCAGAGGTGCGAATAAACGGCAATCCGGCGGTGATATTCACCCCATCATAGAATCCCAGCAATTTTAGCGGAATATGGCCCTGATCGTGATACATCGCCACCACCATGTCATACATACCTTCGTGGCACTGCATAAATACCGTATCCGGTGGACAGGGTCCCGTAACATTCAACCCTTTCGCTTGCATTGCCTGCACCGCGGGTCCGACAATCGTTATCTCTTCCTCGCCAAACAGGCCATTTTCACCGGCATGGGGGTTGACGCCTGCGACCGCAATACGTGGATTATCAAACCCGACACGACGCAGGAAATCATCTGCGACCTGAACGACTGTTTTCACTCGCTGCTCACTGAGCGTATCAAGGAATTTACGTAGTGCAATATGCGTGGTGACATGAATCACTTTAAGCTGTTCGGTATACAGCACCATCGCGTAGTCTTGGCTGTTGGTCAGTTGCGCCAGCAGTTCGGTATGGCCGGGATAATGATGTCCTGCCATGTGCAGTGCTTCTTTATTCAGCGGCGCAGTGGCAATGGCTTTCACTTCCCCGCTGAGCGCCAGCGCGGTGGCGTGCTTAATACAGCGATAGGCCAGATCGCCCGCCTGCGCTTGCACTACGCCCGGCTGAAGAGCGGTAGGATCGGCAAGAGGTTCATCAATTACGTTGATAACACCAGGGGCAAATTGTGCCTGGGTTACGTTATCGATCACCCGGAGTTCCACAGGCGGCGTGACATTTAATGCCTGGATGCGCCTCAGCGTTTGTGCACAACCCACAACGACGACCGGCGCGCCAGACAGTTCTCCCTCCACCAACGATTTAATAATGATCTCCGGTCCAATACCTGCCGGGTCGCCCATGGTTACCGCTATCGTGTTATTCACTCATTTTCTCCTCGATGAAATTTAAAACCTGACGCAGAGTGGTTTCGTCACCGAATCCCCCTGCTTTTGTCATAACCGGGCGTTGCCAGTAGCTATCGGCAAGATGACCGTACGGCACACACTGGGCCACACGGTCGGTAATACGGAATCCTGTTGCCTCCAGCGCATCTGCGATCGCCATTGCGACATCACCGCCGGAAAGATACAGCGCTCCAGGCGAGACTTCCTGCAGCACCTGGCGGGTAAGCTGTGCAAGAAACTGGCAGATTGTTTCACCGAGCTGCGCGCGGCTCATCGCCAGGCGCGCGCACAGCATTGGAATATGATGGCGTGATTCGCTGTCGGGACAGGTATGAACGATGCAGTGTTTACCTGAGATGAGAACCCTGGCGATACGCTGCACATACTCTGTCAGGATGCCGCTGAAGATATTTTCGATATCAATGAATACAGTCTCCACCCGCGGGTCCTGACACACTGCAGCAATCTGCTGTTGAGCGATTTCACTCATTGAACCCACTACCGCCAGTAAGCACTGTGAGGATGGTGTCCGGACATGGCGGGCCAGCGCGTCACAGATCCCGGCAGACCCCACCAGCAGCGGCGGTTCCTCCTGCATCAGCGCTTCCGTAGCAATGACATCAAGATCGGTCTGCGTGCGGGCATCCACCACCCAGATTTGTGGCGTTTTCGCAGCAGGCTCTCTGAGGTGCTGCAGATAGTCGTTCAGGGACATGGCCCGACACGCAATGGCGGTTTGCGCCTGTAACACCTCACAGATATCGGCGCTATTGACCGGCGTTTTCGGATCGCTGGCAAATTCAGTCTGCGTTACGGGAATACCGTTAACGAGGCACTGCCCCTGCTCGGTGGTTCGCCCTGCTGAGGGACAAGCCAGTGCCACGATGGCCCGCTTTTTACCTGTAATCCGCATTAACGCGTCCAGTTCGGCCCCTGGGTTTCCACGCAATGTTGAATCCATTTTCTTGAGCCATTGCGTCTGAGGACCTGACTGACTCGCAAGCGCCAGCTCACTTACTCTGGCGGCGGCCTGCTCTGCCTCCAGAGCACGACTATCAGTGTTGATGACCAGCACATCTGCATCATCGGCACAGGGCAATGTGAAAGCGACGTTCACCGTCATTCCCGTCAGCGCCAGACTCACTCCCGCATCATTTCCCCCCGTAAAGTCATCAGCAATGACAAGGATCTGGGGTCTTACAACATGTCTACTCATCCATGCTCCGGGTTGTTGAATATTGATAATGATTATATTCAATCACATTTGATTAAATGTGAGCAAGCTCAAGTTATTCAGTTCCGAGATAAATTATAAATTTAGCCCATGATGCAATCGTTCCTGAACCTCAGTGAGCGAATTCAATCACTCGAACAACAGGAGAATGCTGTGGCAACAATCAATAGCACCGTGATTAGCGGTTCGAATGCTATCCCCGCACTGGAGCCGTTACTGGCAGGTAAACGCCAGCTGTTACTGGTGACGGATAGCAATATCGTCAGGCTGGACGCAGTGGCGCATATCCGCGCCTTATTAAGTAACGATGGCCGCCAGGTAACACTTATTGATAACGTACCTGCCGAGCCGGGTCATCATGACGTTGCGACACTGTTAGAAAGCGTTAAAGGTCTTAACGTAGAGATGGTGATAGGTATTGGCGGTGGCAGCGTACTGGATGTGGCGAAGTTGCTCTCCGTCCTATGTCATCCCGAATCCCCTTCTCTTGACGCCATGCTGGCAGGCGAGAAACCGCTACACCGCGTAGCTTCAGTGCTGATCCCTACCACTGCGGGTACGGGTTCTGAAGCGACGCCCAATGCGATTCTGGCAATCCCGGAACAAAACACCAAGGTCGGGATCATTGCTCCGGTGCTATTACCAGATTACGTTGCCCTGTTGCCTGAACTGACTACCAGCATGCCAGCGCATATTGCGTCATCAACCGGAATTGATGCGTTATGTCATCTGATTGAGTGCTTTACCGCTACTGTGGCCAATCCGGTAAGCGATAACGCGGCGCTCATCGGGTTACAGAAATTGCTGAAGAACATCGAAACTTCGGTTAATGAACCGAACAATTTGCTGGCTAAACTGGAAATGCTGTGGGCGTCCTATTATGGCGGAGTAGCGATTAATCATGCCGGAACTCATCTTGTCCATGCACTTTCTTACCCGCTCGGGGGGCGTTATCACCTGCCTCATGGTGTAGCCAACGCGATTCTGTTAGCACCTTGCATGAAAGCTATCCGTCCTAATGTGGTAGACAAATTCGCTCAGGTCTGGGATCTGTTGCCTGATGACGATCGCACTCTGAGTGCCGAAGAAAAATCTTTCGCGCTGGTGGAATACTTCTCCGCGCTTGTGAAACGACTGAGCCTGCCCGATAACCTGGCAACGCTTGGTGTACCGTCTACTGATATTCCCGCACTGGCCGATGCCGCGCTGAACGTAAAACGCCTGATGAATAATGCTCCCTGCGAGGTGAGCCATGAGGATATTCAGGCCATTTATCAAACTCTGTTTCCAGAACTGAATACCAAAGGAGTGAATCATGAGTAAGAAAATCTGTGGTGTACTGACGGCAATCGTCACCCCGTTCGACCACGACGGCGGGCTTAACCTTAAAGAACTGAGAAACCAGGTAAACCGCCAGTTAAATGCCGGAAACGGTATTTTCTGCGGCGGCACAAACGGTGAGTTTTTTGTGCTTAACGAGGAAGAAAAAATAGCAGTGACCCGCACCTGCGTTGAGGAAGTTGCCGGGCGGGCGAACGTAGTGGCGCATATTGGTGAAATCTCTACCCGTGAAACCATTCGTCTCGGCAAGCAAATAGAAAAACTGGGCGTCGATGCCGTATCGGTGATTACCCCGTATTTTGTTCCGCTCAAACAACAGGAACTGATAGCTCACTATACCGCGATTGCCGACGCGCTATCGGTACCGGTATTTCTCTACAACATTCCGGCACGTACGGGAAATACCATTGAACCGGAAACAGCCAGAGTGCTGGCGGCACACCCGAACATTATCGGGATCAAAGATAGTGCCGGCAGTTATGAAAGTCTTAGCGGCTTCCTGGATGCAGTTAAAGATATCGAGGGATTTGATGTGCTGAATGGTCCAGATTCACTCATTCATCAGGGATTTGTTGATGGCTGTTCAGCCTGTATTTCCGGTTTGGCGAACGTAGCGCCAAAAGAAATTAACGCTATCTGGGCGCGATTCAAGGCCGGTGATGTTGTCGGATCGCATGAAGCACAGGAAAGCGTCACAGGTTTGCGAACCGAGCTCTATAAAGTGGCGTTCTCGCCCGCCGCAGTCAAAAAAGCATTGCAAATCATGGGGCACGAGGTAGGCGCAAGCCGTTACGCTGTCACGTTTGATGCTCATCAGGAACGCCAGATTCAGCAAATTATCAATAACTATTTACGATAGACACTTTTACAGCGGCGGCAACGCCGCTTAACTAACAGGATTGTATTATGAACGTCATCTGTACATCACCTTCATTTGCCAAATACGATCAGCAACCGATCAAACTGCTTAACGACGCCGGACTTGAATTAATCATGCTTCCTGCAGATGCCGGTTTAGAAGCGCTTGCACCTCATCTGGAACAGACAGTGGCAATGATCGTCGCTTTTACCGATGTTAATGCCGGACTAATAGCTGCGGCACCGAATCTGAAAATCGTCTGCAAACACGGCGTGGGCGTCGATAATATCGACCTCAATGCCACGCGTGAAAAAGGTATTTTTGTTACCAATGTGCCGGATGCCAATAAACATGCCGTCGCAGACTTTGCGTTTTCCCTGATCCTTAACTGTGCGCGTCAGCTTCCCTACGCGATTGAACAAACCCGCGCGGGAAACTGGCCACGGATCTTCGCCTCCGATGTATATGGAAAAACGATTGGCATTATTGGGTTAGGTAACATCGGTAAACAGGTTGCACTGCGAGCCCGCGGCTTTAATATGCGCGTACTGGCTCACGACGCATGGCAGGATGCACAGTTCGCCGCAGATAATCACATTGAATACGTTTCGCTCGATGAACTAACAGAACAAAGTGATTTCATCACGTTACACACTCCGCTGACGCCAGAAACCAAAGATCTCTTTGATTTAGCACAGATGAAAAAAATGAAGAGCACTAGTTATCTCATTAACGTTTCACGCGGTGGTGTCGTTAATGAAGAGGATCTCTTTCTGGCTCTCACGCAGGGTGTCATTAAGGGTGCTGCCGCCGATGTCTTTTTACAAGAACCGTGCAATTCACACCCCTTATTTGCGCTCAATAATTTCATCCCTACGGCACATATTGCAGGATATACCGAGGGCGCGATCAGCAATATAGGCGAGCAATGCGTTTATAACATCATTGAACATGTCATTCATCAGCGTAAACCTAAAAACATCATGAACGGATTATAACATTGTGGAGATAACCCTACCCTTTCCACAATAATAAAAATGAACATCTACCATGGGCCAGATATATGAATAATTTTGCAGAAAAATCCCGAATTCGTTGGTGGATTGCGGGATTAATGTGGCTTGCTATTGCAATTAACTATATTGACCGGACGGTATTATCGGCTGCAGCACCTCACCTCATTGATGAGCTAAAACTCGATCCTGAAATGATGGGGTTTATTATGGCGGCGTTCTTCTGGTCATATTCTTTACTGCAAATACCGGCAGGATGGTTTGCAGACCGTTTTGGTCAGAAAAAAGGTCTGGGTTTTGCCGTCGCGTGGTGGTCAATCGCCACCTCAATGATGGGTTTAGCCACTGGATTTAAATCTCTACTCGCATTAAGACTCGCTCTGGGCGTCGGTGAAGCCGCCGCCTATCCAAGCAATGCAGGGATCGCTGCGCGCTGGTTCCCGGATCGGGAGCGGGCCACCGTCTCAGGATTATTTGACAGTGCCTCTAAATTTGGCGGTGCCGTTGCGATGCCGCTTATTGTCTGGATGATCTACCAGTTTGACTGGCGGATGACATTTCTGATTATTGGTGGTGTAGGCATTTTTTGGGTCATTGCCTGGTATTTTATTTATACAGAAAACCCGGAAGACCATAAAAGGATCAGTACAAGCGAAATTAAACATATTCGCGAAGGGCAAAAGCAAAAACATGGCGACAAATCCGTATTACCGATGCGTTGGTATAAACTGTTACGCTACCGTAATATTTGGGCAATGTGTATCGGTTTCTTTACCATCAACTATACATCCTATTTCTTTATTACCTGGCTACCCACTTATCTGGTAAAAGATAAAGGAATGGATTTTATCAAAATGGGGATGGTTGCCGCCCTGCCATTATTATGTGGGATGGTGATAGAAGTCTTTGCCGGCTGGGCCTCTGACCGTATGGTACATAAGCGGATCCTGTCGCTGACTGCCACTAGAAAATTATTCCTGACAATCGGTCTGTTAATGGCTTTATGTATTGGTTTTGCCCCTTTTACTGATTCCGTGTTTATGACCGTGTTTTTACTGTGCGTGGCGAAATCAGGCACCACGGTTGCCGCCTCGCAGGTCTGGGCACTACCGGGTGACGTTGCGCCTAAAAACAGCGTATCGATTGTTGCAGGGTTACAGAATACTGTCTCCAATATGGGGGGCGCGGTAGGACCAATTATTACCGGAGCCATTGTTGCAGCCACTGGCTCCTTTACCTGGGCGCTGGTGTTCTCTGCCGCACTGGTGGTTCTGGGAATTTTGAACTATCTATTTTTGATGGGTAAAGTTGAGCCAATCATCGACAATGAGCATGAGGCGTTGTGCATGAAAGAAGCGCAGCTGCACTAAACTCGCTCTGGTAACGGTATTCTCCGGTCAGTCAGTAGTACTGACCGGCTTTATTTTTTGTCGTAACGCACCGCATTATCATCCGCAAAGCAGCGTGATCTTAATCACGAAATGATTGTATTTTCACCAGTAAACGTTTTAAGATCGCCACCTCTCCTTTTCGCAGCTAACCCGATTTATACATATGACAACAGACACTGTTTCCCGTAAGGTCGCGTGGCTACGGGTAGTTACGCTTGCTATTGCCGGTTTTATTTTCAATACCACTGAGTTTGTCCCGGTCGGGTTGCTGTCCGACATCGCGCAAAGTTTTAATATGCAGACCGCGCAGGTTGGGATCATGTTGACGATCTACGCCTGGGTGGTGGCCCTGATGTCGCTGCCCTTCATGCTGCTCACCAGTCAGGTAGAACGCCGCAAGCTGCTGATCTGCCTGTTTGTCGTGTTTATCGCCAGCCACGTACTCTCTTTCCTGGCATGGAATTTTACCGTGCTGGTTATTAGCCGTATTGGTATTGCTTTCGCACACGCCATTTTCTGGTCGATCACTGCATCGCTGGCGATCCGCCTTGCTCCGGCCGGGAAACGCGCGCAGGCACTCAGTCTGATTGCGACCGGCACCGCGCTGGCGATGGTATTAGGCCTGCCTATCGGACGCATCGTCGGCCAGTATTTTGGCTGGCGCACCACCTTCTTTGCCATCGGTATGGGCGCGCTAATTACCCTGCTTTGCCTGATTAAGCTCCTGCCCAAATTACCCAGTGAGCATTCCGGTTCATTAAAAAGTCTGCCGGTGTTATTTCGCCGTCCGGCGTTGATGAGCCTGTATCTGCTGACGGTGATCGTGGTCACCGCGCATTATACGGCCTATAGCTATATCGAACCCTTTGTGCAGACCGTCGCCGGGCTGAGCGCAAACTTTGCCACCGTGTTACTGTTGGTTCTGGGTGGCGCGGGTATTGTCGGGAGCATCATATTCGGGAAATTGGGTAATCAACACGCCTCTGTACTGATTAGCAGCGCCATTGCCCTGCTGACGATATGCCTGGTGCTGTTACTCCCCGCCGCTGACAGCGAAATGCATCTGGCTGTCCTGAGTATTTTCTGGGGCATCGCCATTATGTTGATCGGTCTGGGAATGCAGGTGAAAGTACTGGCGCTGGCTCCGGATGCCACTGACGTCGCAATGGCGCTGTTCTCCGGTATCTTTAATATTGGTATTGGCGCGGGGGCACTGGTGGGAAATCAGGTAAGTCTGCACTGGTCGATGTCGACGATTGGTTACGTCGGTGCACTCCCTGCCGTTGCAGCGCTGATCTGGTCAGTGATTATTTTCCGCAAATGGCCGGTAACGCTGGAAGAGCAACCACAGCAGCAATAAGAAAAGAGCCCGGTAGACATACCGGGCACGTTGTTTAATGGTAGGTTTGGATGATTTCCAGCACGCCGTTAATAATAAACTGCACACCCATACACACCAGCAGGAAGCCCATCAGACGGGAAATAGCTTCGATCCCACCTTTCCCCACCAGCCGCATAATTCCGCCAGAACTGCGCAGGCATCCCCACAAGATAACCCCGACGACAGCAAAAATAATGGGCGGTGCAACCATGATCACCCAGTCCGGGAATTCGGTGCCGTGCCGCACGGTAGAGGCAGAACTGATGATCATGGCAATCGTCCCCGGGCCGGCAGTACTCGGCATGGCCAGCGGAACAAAGGCAATATTAGCCGTCGGTTCGTCCTCCAGTTCTTCGGATTTGCTTCTCGCTTCCGGAGAATCATGCGCTTTCTGCTGAGGGAACAACATGCGAAAGCCGATAAACGCAACGATTAACCCGCCCGCAATACGCAACCCGGGAATCGAAATCCCGAACGTATTCATTACCACCTGCCCGGCGTAGTACGCGACCATCATAATGGCAAATACATAGACAGACGCCATTAATGACTGACGGTTACGCTCTGCGCTGTTCATGTTGCCAGCAAGGCCGAGAAACAGCGCCACGGTGGTTAACGGGTTTGCCAGCGGTAACAGGACTACCAGCCCCAGTCCTATTGCTTTAAACAAGTCCATCATAATGTCATCTTTCCTGTGCGTTTTTCGTCAACGGCAAGTATAAGGGCAAACTCCAGGGTTAAGCCATGTTGTCGATGTAAGGATTCATTTGTTTTCTTTACGCATAACCCCTACGGATCAGAACGTTAAAAACACGCTATGCGTAACGCGTTCCTGATGTTTTAGCAAAACGTGGCATGCGGCTACTCATTCATTTGACTTATATTTGCCTAAGCAATAATATCAGCCGTGACTAACTACTTGCCAGGGCAACCATTGTGAAAAGCACCAGTGATCTGTTCAATGAAATCATCCCACTGGGTCGTTTGATCTACATGGTTAATCAGAAAAAAGATCGTTTATTAAACGACTATTTGTCACCGCTGGATATCACGGCATCGCAGTTTAAGGTGCTCTGCTCCATCCGTTGTGCGGTGTGCATTACCCCTGTCGAATTGAAAAAAGTGCTGTCTGTCGATCTTGGCGCCCTGACGCGGATGCTGGACAGATTGGCCTGTAAAGGCTGGATAGAAAGGCTTCCGAATCCACATGACAAGCGCGGTGTGCTGGTGAAACTCACCGAGCACGGCGCAGCAATTTGCGAGCAGTGTCATCAATTAGTAGGGCAAGACCTGCACCAGGAACTAACAAAAAACTTAACGGCGGATGAAGTCACCACGCTTGAGCATTTGCTTAAGAAAGTCCTGCCGTAAACAGAAAGAGGTATGACGATGTCCAGACGCAATACT
Source organism: Citrobacter sp. C6_1 (assembly GCF_014596835.2). NCBI lineage: Bacteria > Pseudomonadati > Pseudomonadota > Gammaproteobacteria > Enterobacterales > Enterobacteriaceae > Citrobacter > Citrobacter sp. C6_1. The sequence continues at coordinate 2,359,090 of NZ_CP115031.1, forward strand.
GACACAATCACTATTCATAGCATTTTGGACTGGATCGAAAATAACCTTGAATCGCCACTCTCGCTGGAAAAAGTGTCTGAGCGTTCAGGTTACTCCAAATGGCACCTGCAGCGGATGTTCAAAAAAGAAACCGGCCATTCATTAGGTCAATATATCCGTAGCCGTAAAATGACTGAAATAGCGCAAAAATTGAAAGAGAGTAACGAACCGATCCTCTATCTTGCAGAGCGTTACGGTTTTGAGTCTCAGCAAACGTTGACCCGGACATTCAAGAACTATTTTGATGTACCGCCGCATAAATATCGGATGACGAATATGCATGGCGAATCCCGGTATTTGCTACCGCTCAATCAATGCAATTGCTAATCGCCAGTTAACGACGTAACCGAGGAAATCATGAAACTTCTGTCTTATGCGATGCTGGCCCTGCTGCTTGTTGTGTCGGGCCAGAGCATGGCGGAACAAACCCCGCAACCGACAACGCAAAATAATCGCGACGCGATGATTATGCCCCCTGCGCACGATCAATCTCCGTTCGATTTTAATCATATGGGTGCCGGCAGCGATAAATCCGATGAATTAGGCGTGCCTTACTACAATATGCACAGCCTGTAATTATTTTGCCCCGTCACTGCGGGGCTTTTTTTTAACCCCTCACCTGCACAATCTTGCGCAAGCGAAAACCGAACACGTTGATATACAACCCCGCCATGATCAACAGCGCGCCAAGCAGTTGCAGCCCGGTTAACGTTTCATCCAGCAGCACGGCCGCGCTCGCCAGGCCAACTACTGGCACCAACAGCGACAGCGGTGCGACACGCCAGGTCTCATAACGTCCGAGTAAAGAACCCCAGATGCCATAACCCACGATGGTCGCCACAAACGCCAGATAAACCAGCGACAGGATGGTCGTCAAATCTATCGCCACCAAACTTTGGGTTATTTGCGTTGGGCCATCGAGAAGTAATGAGGCCAGGAAAAATGGAGCAATTGGGATCAACGCGCTCCACACCACCAGCGACATGACCGCTGGACGCGAAGTATGCTGCATAATTTTCTTGTTAAAGATATTGCCGCAGGCCCAACTCAGTGCCGCCGCCAGCGTCAGCATAAAGCCAAGCATACCGACATGTTGTCCATTGAGACTCGCCTCAATCAATACCAGCACACCGAACACTGCCAGCGCGATACCGACCAGTTGCTTCCCCTGCAAACGCTCGCCAAAGGCGAACGCGCCCAGCACGATAGTGAAAAACGCTTGCGCCTGTAAAACCAGCGATGCCAGACCGGCAGGCATCCCAAACTTGATGGCGCTAAACAGAAAAGCGAACTGACCGAAGCTGATGGTCAGGCCATAGCCAAGTAACAGCGAGAGCGGGATCTTCGGGCGGGCAACAAAAAGAATTGCGGGAAACGCCACCAGTAAAAAGCGCAAGCCTGCCAGCATCAACGGTGGCATATTGTGTAACCCTACCTTAATGACAACAAAGTTCAGCCCCCAAACTACAACAACCAGTAACGCCAGCAACCCATCTTTACGCGACATACCACCGCCCCTACAAATATTAAATTTTTGTAAACAAGTTAAGGTAACGGAAATCGTTGTACCGTAACAGATCATTAATTCAGGTAGGCCACACAGGGCATTTTCAGACAACTTATTGAGTGTACATCACACTTTTAGCATGCTATTTGTTTCTGATATCTAAAAAAAACATAACAACATGCACTGTCGGGCAGGAAAATGAATATCTCACTGAGAAGGTCCACTCTCGCGTTACTCGCGTCATCTTTGTTATTAACCATTGGACGCGGAGCTACGCTACCATTCATGACGATTTACCTCAGTCGTCAGTATGGCCTGGGTGTCGATCTGATCGGTTATGCAATGACAGTAGCACTGACTATTGGCGTCGTTTTCAGTCTTGGATTCGGCATCCTGGCCGATAAATTTGAAAAAAAACGCTTTATGCTGCTGGCGATCGCGGGCTTTGCTTGCGGCTTTATAGCGATTCCACTGGTGCATAACGTGGTGGTGGTGGTGCTGCTCTTCGCGCTGATCAACTGTGCCTACTCCGTGTTTGCAACCGTGCTGAAAGCCTGGTTTGCCGATAACCTCTCAGCCACCACCAAAACAAAGATTTTCTCACTTAACTACACCGTGCTGAACATCGGCTGGACCGTTGGCCCACCGTTGGGCACGCTACTGGTCATGCAAAGCATTAACCTGCCGTTCTGGTTGGCGGCCATATGTTCAGCCTTCCCGCTGGTGTTTATCCAGACATGGGTAAAACGCTCCGTAATCCCCTCTGAAGGTTTGAACGCGACAGTATGGTCACCCTCGGTTTTGCTGCGCGATAAAGCATTATGCTGGTTTACGTTGTCTGCTTTTCTGGCCTCGTTTGTCGGTGGTGCATTTGCATCCTGTATTTCTCAGTACGTGATGGTGGTTGCCGATGGCGATTTTGCTGAGAAAGTGGTGGCGGTCGTCCTGCCCGTCAACGCGGCAATTGTGGTATCACTGCAATATGCTGTCGGACGCAGACTGACGTCTGCAAACATCCGCCCTCTGATGGCTGCGGGTACACTTTTTTTTGTTATCGGTCTGGTCGGTTTTACCTTCTCTGGCAACAGCCTGCTGTTCTGGGGGATTTCAGCCGCCTTTTTCACCATTGGCGAGGTCATCTACGCGCCGGGTGAATACATGCTGATCGACAACATCGCACCGGCAGGCATGAAAGCCAGTTACTTTTCCGCCCAGTCACTGGGCTGGCTTGGCGCGGCGGTAAACCCATTAGTCAGCGGGGTCATCCTGACCACACTGCCCCCATGGTCACTGTTTGTCGCACTAATGGTGGCGATTGTCCTTGCCTGGACGTTAATGATAAAAGGCATGCGCGCCAAACCCTGGAGCCAGCCGGTAGTCTGCTGAAAATTACTGCGACAGTGCCAAAACGGCACTGTCGCCTGATTCAAATGGCAACCAACCCACGCACACCTTCTGCTGCCATATTTTCACCTGATCCGCGTTGAATAATGCTTCCTCGCGACATTAACAGGTATTTGTCTGCAAGCTGTTCGGCAAAGTCATAAAACTGCTCCACCAGCAATATAGCCATATCACCACGATGGGCCAGTTGGCTGATAACCAGGCCAATCTCTTTTATCACCGAAGGCTGGATCCCCTCTGTTGGCTCATCGAGGATCAACAACTGCGGGCGACTGGCCAGCGCCCGGCCAATAGCTAACTGTTGCTGTTGCCCGCCCGACAAATCACCGCCCCGCCGGTATTTCATCTCCTGTAATACCGGAAACAACGCATAAATTTCATCCGGTACACGTTTTGCCTCTTGTGCTGAAAACCGGGAGAGTCCCAGCAACAGATTCTCTTCAACCGTCAGGCGAGGAAAAATATCGCGGCCCTGCGGCACATACGCTACCCCCGCCTGCACCCGCTGATGTGGCTTACGGAGAGTAATGTTTTTACCCTGCCAGATAACGCTGCCACTGCGGGTTGGAATCAGACCCATCAGACACTTCAGCAGTGTCGTTTTGCCAACCCCATTACGCCCCAGCAGACATGTTACTTCACCGATACGCGCCTCAAAACTCACGCCGCGCAGGATATGGCTGCCGCCATAGTATTGATTTAGTTCATTTACCTGTAGCATCAGCACTCCTTAGCGTCCGAGATACACTTCAATCACCTGCTCATTGGCCTGAACATCGCGCAGGCTCCCCTCGGCCAGTACCCGCCCCTGGTGCAATACCGTGACGTGATCAGCAATACTCTCAACAAACCCCATATCGTGCTCAACCACCATCAGAGAATGTTTTCCGGCAAGCTGGCGAAACAGTTCAGCGGTGTATTCCGTCTCGGCATCCGTCATCCCGGCAGCCGGCTCATCCAGTAGCAACAAATGCGGCTCCTGCACCAGCAACATACCAATCTCCAGAAATTGTTTCTGTCCATGGGAAAGGCGTCCGGCACGACGGGCGCGTTCGTTACTCAGTCGCAACAGCGTCAACATGTCATCGATGCGATCCCGCTGTTCTCCCGATAAACACGCCCGTAAGGAACCCCAAACGGATTTATCATTTTTCATCGCCAACTCGAGGTTCTCTTCCACCGTCAACGCTTCAAAAACGGTCGGTTTCTGAAATTTGCGACCAATGCCCTGGCGAGCAATGGCGATGGCGTCGAGTGAAGTTAAATCAATGGATTGATCGTAAATCGCCCGCCCACTTTGTGGCTTCGTTTTACCGGTGATGACATCCATCAACGTGGTTTTTCCCGCGCCATTGGGTCCAATTACGCAGCGTAACTCGCCAACCCCAATATTGAACGTCAAATCCGTTAGCGCCTGGAAACCATCAAAGTTAACGTTTATTTTTTCCAGTTGGAGCACGGGATCTGTTTGATTGCGAAAACGATCGCCCGGCATCTGGCGGGTAAAAAGCCCTTCATCTGGCTGCATTATTTGTCTCCCTTGCGAAACAGACCAATCACGCCACGAGGCAAAAACAGCGTAACGCCAATAAAAATCAGGCCGAGAAACAGTTGCCAGTATTCAGGCATGATGACGGTAAACCAACTTTTAGCGCCATTCACCAGTACCGCGCCAAACACCGGGCCAATCAATGTACCGCGCCCACCCAGTGCGACCCAAATCGCAGCTTCAATTGAGTTGGTGGGTGACATTTCACTGGGGTTAATGATACCCACCTGCGGAACATACAGCGCCCCCGCCAGTCCGCACAGGACAGCAGAGAGCGTCCACACCAGTAGTTTGAAGCCCTTTGGGTCATACCCGCAGAACATCAACCGATTTTCAGCGTCGCGAACGGCTGTCAAAATACGGCCAAATTTACTGCGAGCCAGCGCCCACCCTAGCCACAGCGCCAGAGTCAGCAGCACAACGGTCGCCAGGAACAACGCAATACGTGTCGTGGTCGCCGTCACCGAAAATCCCAGAATGGTGGTAAAACCAGTAAATCCGTTATTACCGCCAAACCCGGTTTCGTTACGGAAGAACAACAACATACCGGCAAAGGTCAGTGCCTGCGTCATGATGGAGAAATAGACACCTTTGATTTTTGAGCGGAAGGCAAACCAGCCAAATATCAACGCCAGCAAGCCTGGCACCATAACAACCAGTACCATCGCCCAAAGGAAATGCTGCGTTCCCCACCAGAACCACGGAAGTTCAGTCCACGACAGGAACGACATAAAAGCGGGCACCCCTTCACCAGATGCCTGGCGCATCAGGTACATCCCCATCGCATAACCGCCCAGCGCAAAGAAAATACCGTGGCCCAGCGACAGCATTCCGGCATATCCCCACACCAGATCCAGGGCAACTGCCACAATGGCATAACAGAGAATTTTCCCAACCAGTGTCAGTGTCCAGACAGATATCGCCAGCGGATGATCCGTAGGCAACAGCGCGAGAAATGGCAGAATAATCAGTGCCAGCAGTAAAGTCAGTCCCAGCACACAGGTAATACGCGGCGCTTTGCGCGCCAGCGTTAATGTCATTGGCATCGTCATCAGTCAATGACCCTCCCTTTTAGCGCAAACAGCCCCTGCGGACGTTTTTGAATAAACAGAATAATCAGCACCAGAATCATAATTTTGCCGAGGACGGCCCCAACCTGCGGTTCGAGAATCTTGTTGAAAATCCCCAAACCAAACGCCGCCGCGACGCTCCCGGCAAGCTGTCCAACGCCACCCAGCACCACCACCAAAAATGAATCAATGATGTAGCTTTGCCCCAGTTCTGGTCCCACGTTGCCCAACTGCGATAGCGCCACGCCCCCAAGTCCGGCAATGCCGGAGCCTAAACCAAATGCCAACATATCCACGCGCCCCGTGGGAACGCCGCAGCAGTCAGCCATGCTGCGGTTTTGCGTCACCGCCCGCACGCGCATACCCAGACGGGTTTTATTCAGCAACAACCACGTGAAGAACAGCACCAGAATGGCAAATCCCAGCACCACAATCCGGTTCCACGGCAAAATCAAATTGGCATAGACCTGAATACCACCCGACAGCCACGCCGGGTTAGCTACCTCGAGGTTTTGCGCACCAAAGGTCATACGCACCAACTGGATCAGCATCAGACTAATCCCCCATGTTGCCAGTAGCGTTTCAAGTGGGCGTCCGTACAAATGGCGGATCACAGTGCGTTCCAGCAGCATTCCAATAGCGGCGGTCAGCAAGAAGGCAACCGGCAGCGCAATCAGCGGATAAAAGGCTAACCACTGCGGGAAAAACTGGCTCATCAGCTGTTGCACCATCCAGGTACAGTAAGCGCCAAGCATCAGCATTTCACCGTGCGCCATATTAATGACGCCGAGTAGTCCGTAGGTGATGGCCAGCCCCAGCGCCGCCAGCAATAAAATAGACCCCAGCGATAATCCCATAAACGCCTGGCCAAGCAGCTCTCCAACCTTCATTCGATGTCCGATGGTATTCAGGCTTTCGCTGGCGGCAGCGCGTACGCGCGCATCGGGTTCATGTTCCACCTGGGTGAAAGGCTGTAATCGCGCTTGTGTTTCAGGATCATTGGATGCGCCCAGCAATTCGATGGCCTGGCGTCTGATATCGGGCGAAGTGCTGTTCAGTTGCAGGTTTGCCAGAGCAACCGCGAGGGTGGATTTCACGCCAGCATCCGTCTCCTGCATTAGCCTTTGCTGCAAAAATGGCAGCATCACTGGCAGTGCTTCACGTTGTAATGTCCGGGCAGCAGCCATTCTAAAAGTGACACTGTCACTTAACAACTGATGAACAGCCAATGTGCCAGCCACCAGGTTACGCAGGCGGTTAGTCAGGCGGATTTTTTTTAATTCGCCACTGGGTGTGCTCGCCGCCCCCAGAGATTGCACACGTGAACCTTTCATCGTGAACGCATTTTTAACGTCATCGGTCAGCAGGTTTTCGCCACTCAGGGCATTAAGCAAAGGTAAACGCTGAACATCGGGGTTAATCGCCCATTGTTCCAGTAATGTCGCCTGCTGTGTCCGACTGGCCGCGGCGAAGGTATCGGCATCTGTTGCCTGCGCTATCCACGGCAAAAGCCACGTCAGCAACAACACGCCACGAATAAAGCGCATGGCTTTCATGATAGCGTTCTCCAAAATTGGGCCCTCCCACAGGAGGGCGTAAGATCAGTTGCTGGCGGTTTTGACGGGCTGCTCAGATTTCTTATCATTCCCGGCGATATACGGACTCCACGGTTGGGCACGGACCGGGGCATCCGTTTGCCATACCACGTTAAACTGACCGTTACTTTCGATTTCGCCAATCATGACGGGTTTATGCAGGTGATGATTCGTTGCATCCATTGTCAGCGTAAAGCCAGAAGGTGCCGCGAATGATTGCCCCGCCATGGCTGCGCGAACTTTATCGACATCCGTCGTTCCGGCTTTTTCAACTGCCTGCGCCCACATGTGCAGGCCAACATACGTGGCTTCCATCGGATCGTTCGTGACCACAGAATCAGCATTCGGCAATTTGTGCGCTTTCGCATAGGCGCGATAATCAGCGATAAATTGCTTATTGGTGGCATTATCAACGGATTCAAAATAGTTCCAGGCCGCAAGATTGCCTACCAGGGGTTTGGTATCAATACCGCGCAACTCCTCTTCTCCAACAGAGAACGCAACAACCGGAACATCGGTCGCTTTCAGACCCTGGTTAGCCAGTTCTTTATAGAACGGAACGTTAGAGTCGCCATTAATGGTAGATACCACCGCCGTTTTCCCCCCTGCGGAGAATTTTTTGATGCTGGCGACGATGGTCTGGTAATCGCTGTGACCAAACGGGGTATAAACCTCTTCAATGTCTTTATCCGCAACGCCTTTTGAATGCAGCCAGGCACGGAGAATTTTATTGGTTGTTCGCGGATAGACGTAGTCGGTGCCCAGCAGGAAGAAACGTTTTGCACTACCACCGTCTTCACTCATCAGATACTCAACCGCCGGAATAGCCTGCTGGTTGGGCGCGGCGCCAGTATAGAAAACGTTAGGTGACATCTCTTCACCTTCATATTGCACGGGATAAAACAACAGGCCGTTTAACTCTTCAAATACCGGCAATACAGATTTGCGCGAAACCGATGTCCAGCAACCAAAAACCACCGCCACTTTGTCCTGGCTTAGCAACTGACGGGCTTTTTCGGCAAACAGCGGCCAGTTTGACGCCGGATCGACCACTACCGGCTCCAGTTTTTTCCCCAGTACACCGCCTTTGGCGTTGATCTCATCAATGGTCATCAACGCCACATCCTTCAGCGGCGTTTCAGAAATAGCCATTGTCCCGGACAACGAATGCATGATGCCAACTTTAATGGTGTCGGCGGCCTGAACGCTAAAACTCATCCCCATAGCCACCACAGAGGCAGAAAGAGCAAAGGCTTTTAATAATGTACGACGCTGCATAGTTTCACTCCTGAAAGTAGATTTGCTGAAAGCTCCGGTGCAGCCGGAAAGACAAAACGGTGCAAATTAAGGGTGTTCAGAAGGGATAAGGCAAAAACAGTGCCAGATATGAAAAAATCATATAATTCAATAAACTATAAATATCGCCAATAAAATACAGATAGAAAGAATGCGTCGTCATGACGGCAAGAGCGAAGAATTGAACCACCATGACACAGTGTTGCATTATAAACGTGCAACATCCTGTGTCCGGACAACCCGGTAATTGCAGCGGATTACAAGATAAAATTATGATTATTTGCCGATGGGTGCGCCTGTTTCGTCACTTTTATTTATTTTCTTCGACGAGAAAAAGCCAAAATCTTACATTTCAGACGAAATATTCACACAGTTCACTCTTTGTTTAAGTTCAAATTGCTACTATAGTCATTAACGAGGTGAAATTAAGGTAAGAGAGGAAACTCATAGATAAAGGAGCATTTACTATGCTGGGTAATATGAATATTTTTATGGCTGTTCTGGGAATTATTTTATTTTCCGGTTTCCTGGCCGCGTATTTTAGTCACAGATGGGATGATTGATGAACGGAGATAATCCTGCACCGAACCGGCCCCTTGTCGCGTAACTGCACAAGGGGCCATTTTTTTACCGGCTTCCCTTCCCTGAATCATTTCTCTGAATTACAGATAAAAAAAACCGCCGGAGAAACCAGCGGTAAATGCTTGCATGGATAGATTTGTGTTTTGCTTTATACGTTATCTGACAATTCCCTGCGAAGATAACGGATAGTCAGCTAACATATCATTGACAACCACAATGGAAGTTAAACGAAACGTAACTACAGCAGATCTACGCTGATAAAATTCACGCTCTGACGCGCGGTGTCAGTTGATCATTGGTGCCAACTAACGTGATTTCCTCTTTTTCATCCATAAACATGCAGCGATTCCTGCCGGTCTGTTTCCCTTCATACATGGCTCTGTCAGCACGTCCAAGCCCGTTGTCCAGCGTTTCACCCTGTTGAACTCTGGTAATGCCAGCCGTTACCGTTATGCCGATTTCGCCTTCTGGATAAGGGATTTTTTTCTGGCCAATCAGATGACAAAGACGCAACCCTGCCTGGCAAGCCTGCTCGTCCGTTTTGGTTCGGATGATGACAATAAATTCCTCACCACCGTAGCGATAGGCAACCTCATCATATCGGGTCCATGCTAATAAATTTGACGCCAGACTGCGCAACACCCTGTCACCAACCAGATGTCCGTAGGTATCATTAACATGTTTAAAACGGTCGATATCCAGCAACAATATGTACAGGTTAAGCGGCTCAGCATCGAGTAACTGCTGATCAAACGACTCATCAAGCATTCTTCTGCCTGGCAAACCTGTTAACACATCAATATTACTGCGGATAGTCAGTAAATATATTTTGTAGTCCATGACCGCAGACGTAAATGCCAGTAACGCATCCTGGAAACTGTCGAAATGCCATGAATGGCTACGCTCTTCCACGATTGCCAATAGCAATTCCTTGCCTAACAAATGCATTTTTTCATGTGTCGCGTGAATATTGCTGACATAACTGCATTCATCATCATCGTGCTGTGGATGGTCTTTGAGCCACTGCCCAAATTGACAAATAGCGTGAGAGTCATCGCCCGAAATATCAGGCTGAGTAACATCTGATGACACCACACAGCGGAACATTTTCACTAGCCACTTATAATGAGCATCAATTGATTTGTTAAGTTCGATTAAAATTACATCTATTTCCTGCGTTCTTCTGATCATCACGGTTTCCTTCCCTGTATGAACATTTAGACATGGGCATTTTAGCGCCAAAAAGGAAAACTTATGTAAATTTTTTAATAGTAATTAATATTAAAGAAAGCGAACAAAAATCACCTTGCATGATAATATATTAACCCGCAATCAAAATAACCTTGATAATCAATATGATAGAATGGATGTTATTTTTCTTGTTTTATATTTAATGAAACAAAACACCTCTGAGTTAAATCGCAAAAAACGACGATAATATTAACCGCATGAAATGTGACACTTGAAGACGATTTCCTCAATGAACGGCTTCGTGGTAAAGAATCTGCCCGCCCATACCTGAAATCAACTTATCAACCCGAATATAATCCTTATAGAAAAAAGAGGGAGCATCATCCCAGTGGCAGAGCGCGATTTCACGCTTCAGATATGTGTCATAGTAGATAACACGAGCCTTACATGACCGGGTTCTTCCTCCAGATTGAATGGGGTATTTCATCTTGAATCTGAAATTATCACTCACATGCTGATTAGCTGATGAAATCATTATTAATTCTGGAACGTTCCAAAAAGTAAAACTCAGGCACATCGTAACGGTCAGGAAAACGCCAAAAAGCCGCTTAACCCTATCTGCTACGTACTTATTTCTTAGGTACACGCGCCAGGCCATGAACACGCCTGGCAGAAAGGCGATTCCAATAATAACTGACTTATAAAGCACCCCGTCAAAAAGGTACGTGTCATGAGTGATTTTGTCTGCCCATGCACACCAAATAACCCAGGTAACAGCAAAGCAGAATGAAATCAGCTCGACCTTTGTTGGCAACCTCATCGTCATTCATCCATTTCACATTTTGGGGAAGAAAAAATCACGCTAAAAACCGGGCATCGCGCCCGGTTTAACTTTTTGGCTGACAATGTCTTAAGCGCTCAAACCACGGTGTTTGAGCATTGGCTCCATTTTGGGGTCGCGGCCACTCCACTGGCGATAAAGCTCAGCTAAATCAGTGCTGTTACCACGGGACAAAATCGCTTCGCGGAATTTCTGCCCGTTTTCACGGGTCAACCCGCCCTGCTCTACAAACCACTGATAGCCGTCATCGGCCAACATTTGCGTCCATAAATAAGCGTAATATCCTGCGGCATAGCCACCACCGAAGACATGGGCAAAATAGCTGCTGCGATAACGCGGTGGTACAGCCTGCAGATCCAATCCTTCCGCAGCCAGGGCCTGCTGCTCAAACTCATCAACTGACAGCGATGACACACTCTGCTCCAGGCTGTGCCAGCGCATATCCAGCAATGCAGCACTGAGAAGCTCCGTCATATCATAGCCTTTGTTAAACAAGCTGGCCCGTTGCATCTTCTCCAGCAATGGCTGGGGCATTTTTTCACCTGTTTCAACATGGCGAGCATAACGCGCGAAAACCTGCGGATCACTCGCCCAGTGTTCGTTAATCTGCGACGGGAACTCGACGAAATCACGCGGAGTATTCGTGCCTGACAGCGTTGCATACCGTTGGCTGGCAAACAGACTATGTAACGTGTGTCCGAACTCATGGAACAATGTGATGACATCATCCCACAGCAGCAAGGCGGGTTGGCCCTGAGCAGGTTTCTGATAATTGCAGACGTTGTAAATTACCGGTCTGGTTTCATTTTGCAGAGATTGCTCAACAAAATTTCCCATCCAGGCACCACCGCTTTTTGATTCACGGGCAAAAAAATCACCATAAAATAGCGCCAGTCCTACGCCATCATGATCGAAAATCTCCCAAACCCGTACATCCGGATGATAAACAGGGATGTCAAAACGCTCGATGAATTTAATGCCAAATAGCTGGTTTGCCGTCCAGAAAACACCTTCATTCAGCACCGTATCCAGGGCAAAGTAAGGTTTAAGCAGAGCTTCATCAAGAGCATATTTTTCACGACGCACCTGCTCGGCATAATATGCCCAGTCCCAGGCCTCAACCTCGAATTGTCCCTGTTGCTGATTAATCGCTTTCTGAATTTCAGCCTGCTCATTCAGCGCGCGTTGACGTGCAGCGGGCACGATCGCCCGCATAAAAGAAAGTGCCGCTTCTGGCGTTTTCGCCATCTGATCGGCAATTTTCCAGGCTGCAAAATTCGCAAAACCCAGTAATGTTGCCTGCTCTCTGCGGATCTCCACCAGCCGTTTAATGATAGCGCGGGTATCGTTGGCATCATTTTTTTCCGCTCGCGTCCATGCCTGGGTAAACAGGTTTTCTCGTGTCTGTCGATCGCGTAACGCAGCAAGTGCCGGTTGTTGTGTGGTGTTCAATAGTGGGATAACCCAGCGAACCTCAAGTCCTTTGTCGCTGGCGGCTTGCGCCGCAACGGCAATTTCTTCTGCGCTGAGTCCGTCAAGTTGCCGGACATCATCCACGACCAGTGCCCCCGCTTTGTTCGCCGCCAGCAGACGCTGATTGAACTGGCTGGTTAACGTCGCCGACTCCGTATTTAGCGCTTTCAGACGCGCTTTGTCGGCGTCATTAAGACGCGCACCTGCCAACACAAAGCGTTGGTGAACCACCTCCAACAGACGCAATGATTCACCTTCCAGCGCCAGCGAAGAGCGTTGCTGCCAGACGGCATCTATACGCGCAAAAAGTGCGTCATTGAGATAGATATCATTGGCCAGCGCGGCCAGTTCGGCGGAGAATTCCTCGTCAAGACGCTGCAGCTTATCGTTGGTATGCGCTGCCGTCATCGCAAAGAAAACGCTGTTGACGCGCGTCAACAACGCCCCACTTTGCTCAAGCGCCAGCAACGTATTTGTGAAATCAGGAGTCTGTTGGTTTTGCACAATCGCCGCTATTTCAGCGCGTTTTTGTTTCACACCTTCATCAAACGCGGGCCGATAATGGCAATCTTCAATCTGATCAAATTGCGGTGCCTGGTAAGGTAATGTGCTGTGGTGCAAAAAAGGATTTGTTAACGACATCTTTTCCTCCTGAAAACGATTTGTTTACTAGAGTAGGCCTCCCAGGATTCGACCGCAATCTCGTTAAGCAGGAATAGCTCTGAACAGAAATGACGTGCTATGGTAGTACTACATAAAAAGCGTTGAGGAACAGTGAGATGATCGTTTTAGTAACCGGAGCAACAGCAGGTTTTGGTGAGTGTATTACGCGTCGTTTTATTGAGAGTGGGCATAAAGTTATTGCCACCGGACGCCGCCAGGAACGTCTGCAGGAACTGAAAGATGAACTGGGCAATAATCTGTATACCGCCCAGCTTGACGTACGCAATCGCGCATCCATTGAAGAGATGCTGGACGCCCTGCCTGCCGAATGGCGCAATATCGATATTCTGGTCAACAATGCCGGTCTGGCGCTGGGTCTTGAGCCAGCCCACAAAGCGAATGTCGATGACTGGGAAACCATGATCGATACCAACAACAAAGGCCTGGTTTATATGACTCGTGCCGTTCTGCCTGGCATGGTCGAGCGTAACCGCGGCCACATTATTAATATCGGTTCTACCGCCGGTAGTTGGCCGTACGCTGGCGGGAACGTGTACGGTGCAACCAAAGCGTTTGTTCGTCAGTTTAGTCTGAACCTGCGTACAGACTTACACGGCACAGCAATCCGCGTTACCGACATTGAACCCGGACTCGTTGGCGGTACCGAGTTCTCTAATGTGCGTTTCAAAGGCGACGATGATAAAGCAGGTAAAACCTACGAAAATACCACTGCACTGACTCCGCAAGATGTCACTGAAGCCGTATGGTGGGTTGCTTCGTTACCGGCTCATGTCAATATCAATACCCTTGAGATGATGCCAGTCACCCAGTCTTTTGCCGGGCTTAGCGTGCATCGAAGCTAAATGAGATACCCGGCCTTGTGCCGGGTATAGAAAGCGCTCAATAAGTGATAAAATAGCCGGGTTAACTCTTTAATAAGTAAGAATGAATGACCGTAGAAACGCAGCTCAACCCTACACAGCCGGTAAATCAACAGATTTACCGTATTCTTCGCAGCGATATCGTGCATTGTCTGATTGCGCCCGGTACGCCATTGTCGGAGAAGGAGGTTTCCGTACGCTTTAACGTGTCTCGCCAGCCGGTACGAGAGGCATTCATCAAACTGGCAGAAAACGGTTTGATTCAGATCCGTCCACAACGTGGCAGTTACGTGAATAAGATCTCGCTGTCGCAGGTGCAAAATGGCTGTTTTGTACGTCAGGCCATTGAGTGTGCCGTGGCCCGCCGCGCCGCCTCGATGATCACCGATAACCAGTGCTATCAACTGGAACAAAACCTGCATCAGCAACGCATTGCCATTGACCGTAAACAGCTCAACGATTTCTTCCAGCTTGATGATGAATTTCATCAGAAACTGGCATTAATCGCTGATTGCCAGCTTGCCTGGGACACCGTCGAGAATATTAAAGCCACGATTGACCGTGTACGCTATATGAGTCTGGATCACGTCTCCCCACCTGAAATGCTACTTCGTCAGCACCATGATATCTTTGCGGCGCTAGTAAAGCATGATGGCGATGCCGTCGGGCATGCAATGATGCTGCATCTACAGGAAATTAGCGAATCTGTTCAGCTTATTCGTCAGGAAAATAGCGACTGGTTTAGCGAAGACTAATACGTAGCTCACCTCTCACTGAGGTGAGTTTCCCCGAAAGATCCCCTCTCCTGCATATCCCTATAAAAAAAGCTGTGATTTTGATCGAAAACAAAAAAAATCATTATCGAGAAGCGTATTTATATTGCGCCCGTTACGTGGGACTAAAAGCCCACGGGCTTTGACGGTAAGTTGGAAAGGAGAAAACACCATGAAAACATACGATCGTAACCGCAACGCAATCACCACTGGCAGCCGCGTCATGATTAGTGACAGCGGACTCACCGGCCGTATTACAGCCATTGACACCGACGGCCTGACCGCTGAGCAAATCCGCCGCGGTAAAACAGTGGAAATCGAAGGATGTGAAGGCAAATATGCCCCCCTCGAACTGATTCGTTTAGGCATGAACTAATTGGTGTGAATGCCAAAAACAATGCGCCATCTGGCTGTCGTTAAAGCCGGATGGCGACATAACGCGTTATCTTACTGACTGTAATTTCGCAGCATATTTCGCAACCGTTGCCTTCGCGCCTTCCGCCAGCAAAGTCAGGTACGCTTCTGTAACCCGCTTTTTAACCAGTTCAATTTGCGGCAGTTCATCACCAAAAATAGCGTCAATTGCCAATAGTGCCTGCACACGATCTTCACCTTCGTGACTGTTCTGTACCGCTTGCTGGATCACTGGCAGCAACGGATCGCTAATTTCAATGGCTTGTCCCTGCTCATCCACGCCCCCGACATAGCGCATCCAACCCGCCACACCGAGTGCAAGCAGATCAAAACCACTACCGTGCACGATATGCCAACGCACAGAGTCAAGCATACGTTGCGGCAGTTTCTGACTACCGTCCATGGCAATCTGCCAGGTACGGTGGCGCAACGCAGGGTTGCTATAGCGGTCAATCAGTAAGTCGGCATAATGCTGGAGATCCACCCCTTTCACTTTTAATGTTGGCGCTTGCTCCTGCAGCATCAACGCGCGGGCAGCGACACGATAGTTCTCATCACCCATGCAGTCGTTGATGTGTTGATATCCTGCCAGGTAGCCGAGGTAAGCAAGGAAAGAGTGGCTGCCGTTAAGCATGCGCAACTTCATCTCTTCGAACGGGATAACATCTGCCACCAGTTCAGCCCCGGCTTTTTCCCACTCTGGACGCCCAGCGACAAAGTTATCTTCAATGACCCACTGACGGAACGGTTCACATGCCACACCAGCCGGATCGCGTACCCCGGTAAGTTGTTCAATTTTGTCCAGCGTATCTGCGGTTACCGCCGGGACAATACGATCAACCATTGTTGACGGGAACGTCACATGTTGTTCGATCCATGCCGCCAGCTCAGCATCCACCGCCCGGGCATACGCAGTGACAACATTGCGCATCACATGGCCGTTTTCTGGCATGTTGTCGCAGGACATCACGGTAAACGCACCTAAACCAGCGGCTTTACGGCGAGCCAATGCTTCAACCACCACACCCGGCGCGGTCTTCGGCTGTTTTGGGTTTTGCAGGTCGGCGGCAATCATCGGGTTATCCAGCATCAATTGTCCGGTTGCTGGAGAATGGCAATACCCCTTCTCAGTAATGGTCAGGGAAACGATCGCCACCTGCGGTTCACACAGAGCAGCCAGTACAGCTTCCAGACCATCAACCTGCGCATGCAACGCCTTTTTAACCACGCCAACAACTCTTGCGGTCCAGGCATCCGCAGACATTTCCGCAACGGTGTACAGGTTATCTTGCTGTTTCAAATCAGCAATCTGCTGCTCTCCACCAATCAGGTTTACTTCGCAATATCCCCAGTCACTATTGTGATCTGCAGCCAGAATGTCAGCGTATACCCCCTGGTGTGCACGGTGGAAAGCACCGAACCCCAGATGAACAATACGCGGAACCAGTTTTGTACGATCGTAGCCAGGAAGTGCAGCCTTTGCCGCTAAGAGCTTGTTTTGCATTGTATGACCTACTTATCAATGAAATCAGGATTGTCTCAGAGTAACGCCTGTATGGTTGTATGTTTTGATTTGCATTAAACTTTCTATGATTGGTATGACATCATTTAAAGCTGTGTAATAGCATGATCAGGCCATCAGTTCAGACCTGACCATACCCTGTCCGTACTAGCCAGCCTGAGTGGCTCCAGCACGAACCGTCTCGGTTTTGCTCACTTCCGCAGCATCTTCCAGTACACTCAAATCACGGTCTTTCACTTCAGGCATTAGCAATGCTGAAACCAAACCAATGAGCGAGTAAGCCATAACCATCACCAGAATCGGCCACCAGGAATTTGTCATGTTGCAGAAAATACCGGCCAGAACAGGACCAAAACCAACGGCCACCAATCCACCGGCCTCTTTTGAAATTGCCATTCGGGTGAAGCGATTACGCGCACCGAACATTTCAGCCATGGTGATATTTTCGAGTGCGAACAATCCCAGCACCGCAAAATTATGAATAACAATCAGCGCTGTCATAATGACGCCGGGGCTATACGTTTTATCTACAACAATCGATAACATTGGATAAGCAAGAATAATTGCAGATATATTCAGAATTATATATGGTAAACGGCGACCAAATTTATCTGACAACCACCCTAGTAAGGGTATTGTAATAAAACCAAGCACAGAACTAATCATTAAGGCATCTGTCGGTATTGATTTATCAAACAACAATGTTTGCACCAAATATCCGGCAAGGAAAGTCTGAATTAGACCTGAGTTACCCGCCTGTCCAAAACGTAAGCCGGTTGCCAACCAGAAAGATTTACTGGTAAACATTGCACCCAGCGTATTTTCTGACGGGTTATTCAATGCAGGTGCGTTTTCCTCATTATTAACTTTCTCAAATACTGGACTTTCTTTGAGATTCATTCGCAACCAGATGGCAAAAACCATAACCACTACACTCGCCAGAAACGGAATTCGCCAACCCCAGGCTAACAATTCCTCACGATCAAGGGCAAAGAACATCACGGCCCAGATTGCAGTAGCACTTAATGTGCCGCAGTTAGTTCCCATTGCAACAAGAGAGGAAATGATACCGCGCTTTCCTTTTGGTGCGTACTCAGCGAGCATTGTACCAGCCCCAGAGATTTCGGCCCCTGCACCGAGACCCTGCACAATACGCAGCGTCACCAGTAATACGGGCGCAAAGATACCGATTTGTGCATACGTTGGCAGTACGCCTATTAATGTTGTACAGATCCCCATCATGGTAATGGTAATAAACAGCACCTTTTTACGTCCAATGCTGTCGCCCATTTTGCCAAATATAAATGCTCCAACGATACGAGCAATATATCCCGCACCGTAGGTACCCATTGCCAGAATGAGTGCCATCGCGGCAGATTGTTCCGGGAAAAATATTTCATGAAATACCAGTGCGGCACCCAATGAATATAACTGGAAATCCATAAATTCGAGAGCTGTCCCTAACCATCCTGAAACGGCTGCTCTCACCAGATCTTTCGTTGACCTTTCGTGTTTTTCTTGATTCATATTGGCTATCTCTAAGAGGTAAGATGCGTACCACTTACTCGCAGTTATTAATATTATTCAGTGAATGTGAGTAAAACTTTGCAGCAGTGCTGCTGATCTTTCTCAAACAATTCAATTGCGTCGGTAACGTGGTGATAGTCAAAAGTATGGGTAATGAGTTTATTAGGGTCGATAAGTCCTTTGACCAACCAATCAATAACTACCGGGAATTTATTGGCATTTAATCTTGAAGAATAGATTGAAAGTTCTTTCCCGGTAATGCCTTGTTGAACAATCTGACAAGGATCGCTGGAGAAGCCCATCAAAACAATCCGCGCGGCTGGCGATGCCAGCGTGATAGCCTCCTGTAAAATGGATGGATGACAAGCCGCATCCACGATGATGGTCGGTTTTAGCCCTTTTTCCGCAAGGAAATCTTGCAACGATTGCTGACTATTATTGATTGCCCAGTCGGCACCGCACTGCTTTGCCATACCCAATCGTTCATCGATTCTGTCGGCAATCACCACAGTTTTTACTTTATAGACACGTTTAAGTGCCTGTACGGTGGTCAGCCCCATAGGACCCGCGCCATAAATCAGAGCAATATCGTTTTCTGTCGGATTAATTTGCCCGGTTACGTTTGCGGCGATGGTAAACGGTTCGACCATAACGGCATGTTCATCGGGCACGGTATCGGGGATCGTCCAGGCATTTTTCGCCGGCACGACAGCGTACTCGCTGAAACCGCCATCACGATGCACGCCCAGCACCACCAGCGATGTACAAACGTTAGGTTTACCAATTGAACAGGGATAACAATGTCCGCAACTGATGACCGGATCAACGGACACCCGCTCCCCCATTCGCGAAGGCTCAACACCGTCGCCTATTGCATCAATCACGCCAAAAAACTCATGGCCAATCACGCGCGGGTATTGTGCAAATGGATTGTGTCCACGATAAATATGACTGTCAGAACCACAAATTCCCGCCAGTTTCACCTTTACCCGGACTTCGCCTGCTGAGGGTTCAGGTACCGGTCGCTCGGCAATATTCAGCACATTCGGTTTTTCAATCAAAATACTTTTCATAGCAAATCACTCCTTACCAGTTCCACAGCGTGCCATCTTCAAGACGGGCGACCGGCAGATATGCGGGATCGTACGGATATTTCGCTGCAAGTTTTTCGTCAAACTCAATACCGAGACCGGGTTTGTCACCTGGGTGCATATAGCCGTTATCAAAGGTCCAGTTATGCGGGAACACTTCCAACATCTGTTCTGAGTACCCCATATATTCCTGCACCCCGAAGTTTGGTACCCACAGATCGAAATGCAGCGCAGCGGCCATGCAGACTGGCGACAAATCGGAAGGTCCATGAGAACCCGTGCGCACCTGATAAAGTGAGGCAAAATCAGCAATACGACGCATACCGGTGATACCGCCTGCGTGGGTAATAGTGGTGCGAATATAGTCGATCAGCTGTTCTTCAATAAGCTGCTTGCAGTCCCAGATACTGTTGAACACTTCCCCTACCGCAATCGGCGTGACCGTATGCTGGCGGATCAGGCGGAAGCACGCCTGATTTTCAGCCGGAGTAGGATCTTCCATCCAAAATAAACGGTATTGTTCAATGCTTTTGCCAAAACGGGCCGCTTCAATTGGCGTCAGGCGGTGATGCATGTCATGCAGAAGATGTTCATCAAAACCAAATTTGTTGCGGACGGCTTCAAACAATTTCGGTGTGAAATCGAGATATTTCTCCGTCGACCACAGTTGCTCTTCCGGCCACTGGCCTTTGGTCGCCGGTTCGTAGGCCAGGCCTTTACCTTTAGACATACCGTAGGTGGTCTTCATCCCCGGTACACCACACTGCACACGGATCGCTTTAAATCCCATCTCTTTATGACGCGCGTAATCCTCCAGCACATCATCAATGGAATGACCCGTTGTGTGACAGTACACCATGACGCCTTCGCGCGATGCGCCCCCCAGCAACTGGTACAACGGCATGTTCGCCGCCTTCGCTTTGATATCCCACAGAGCCATATCCACCGCAGAAACCGCCGACATCGTTACCGGGCCGCGACGCCAGTAAGCCCCCTTGTAAAAAAACTGCCAGATATCCTCAATTCGATGCGCATCACGTCCAATTAGCTGTGGACACACATGATCTTTCAGGTAGGACGCCACGGATAATTCACGCCCGTTTAGTGTGGCATCCCCTAATCCGGTGATCCCATCGTCTGTCGTGATTTTCAGCGTGACAAAATTACGTCCTGGACAGGTAACAAAAACTTCAGCCCCGACAATCTTCATTTTTTAATCCTTACATCTCTTCTTGTGATGCAGGAAATTTACCCAACTGAACTACTACCATACAAGTATAAAGATCAAAAAAGCGCTCACCGATCACAAAAAAGGCGCTATGCGCGCCCCCATCCGGCCACGATGATCAACATCCCACACAGTGCCACTAACGCGCCGGACCAGTCGTACAGGCTCAGTTTTACGCCATCGACAATGCGTAACCAGAGCAGTGCAGTCACCACGTAGACACCACCATACGCGGCATATACCCGCCCGCTCGCCGCCGGATGTAGCGTCAGCAACCAGACGAACAGCGCTAATGACACCCCAGCGGGAACCAGCAACCAGGCCGTCGCCCCACGCTTAAGCCAGAGCCAGGGTAAAAAGCAGCCAATGATTTCGCATAACGCGGTGACGAAGAAAAGTAATGTTGTCTTAAGCATTGGAGTTATTCAGTTACCTTCGGTTTAACCATAATACGACAGAATATGTCCAACGTATCCATATGCGCCCAGTGGGTATGCCCTAGCGCAGGAATAGTGTAGAATTTAACCCTGTTTTATCGTTTTTTTCCCTTTCTCATTAAAGGAATTCGCCATGAAAATTACACTGACCAAACGCCTGTGTCTGACGGCCATGCTGACGCTGGCGGCGGCCGTGTACACCTCTTCCGTATTTGCTGAAACCAGTAAACTGGTCATAGAGTCCGGGGACAGTGCGCAAAGTCGTCAACAGGCTGCAATGGAAAAGGAACAATGGAACGATACGCGTCAGTTGCGTCAGAAAGTCAACAAGCGTACAGAGAAAGAGTGGGACAAAGCCGACGCTGCTTTTGATAACCGTGATAAATGCGAACAAAGCGCGAACCTGAATGCGTATTGGGAGCCTAACACCCTGCGTTGTCTCGATCGCCGCACTGGCCGCACCGTTGCCCCATAATCATTGTGCTCACCAGAAGATATTGAAAGGATACGATATGGCAAGCGCCCTCAGTGTAAAGCTGCGCCCGCTGGAGCGTGAAGATTTACGTTTCGTCCATCAGCTTGATAACAACGCCAGCGTCATGCGCTACTGGTTTGAAGAACCTTACGAAGCGTTTGTTGAGCTGTCAGACCTGTATGACAAACACATTCACGACCAAAGTGAACGCCGTTTTGTGGTCGAGTGTGACGGTGAGAAAGCCGGGCTGGTGGAGCTGGTTGAAATAAACCATGTGCACCGCCGGGCTGAATTTCAGATCATTATTTCCCCTGATTATCAGGGCAAAGGACTGGCAACGCGCGCGGCAAAGCTGGCGATGGATTACGGTTTTACCGTACTCAACTTGTATAAGCTGTATCTGATCGTTGATAAAGAGAACGAAAAAGCTATCCACATCTACCGTAAACTCGGCTTTATGGTCGAAGGCGAGCTGATTCATGAATTCTTTATCAACGGCCAATACCGCAACACTATCCGTATGTGTATCTTCCAACAGCAATATCTGGCCGATCACAAAACACCGGGTTCCAGCCTGTTACAACCTACCGCTCAGTAAAAGCGGTTAGTAGTAATCAATGGTGTTTTCAATCGAGTAATGATGCTCAACTGCCGGCTTTACGCTTTCGTCAACGATAACCAGCTGGCAGTTGACCGGATTAGCATACGAATCATACTTACAGGTTTGTTTGACGTTACCTAAAGGGTGATCGTTCAGTATGCTTACTGCCGTGTAATCCAGTTTTTTCAATGGATCGACTGACGGTTTAGCCTCAACCTGCAGCGTATTGTCCTTACTGATGGTGGTTTTACCGAGCGGGTAGCCTTCCGCGTCATACCGGTACTGCACCTTCATCTCTTTTCCCGTGGCGGACACAACAAAACCGTTATCGTCGGTATCCCACACTACCCCCGCCGAAGGCAGTTCCGCCAGTTGGCATTTCCCTTGTAAACGGATCCGTTTTTCCAGCGTTTCGGCGTCCCGATAGAAGTTCGCATCCAGCACTAATGCCATACCCGTATTATTTTCGACATCATGCAATTCCAGCGTATCAAAACAGCCTTCCTGTGAGAGCGTACCTGTGACGCGCTTAGTCACTTCGCCTTTGTCGTTGAGCAGTGTCTGACTAAAATCTTTCACTGGGCCGCGTAGCGGATCAAAATCAAATTCATTGGAGAAGCTGGCCATTTCCGGCGTAAAGGACACCAGCCCTTTGGCGTTATCACACCCAACCAACACGATACACAGGAAACCTAACAGGGTCTGTTTCTTCACATTTTTCACCGGGATAAGAAGATAATTCTCAATCATATTAGCAAATACAGTTATTTACACCAGAAATGCTAATCTTAGTTTATGTCGATCACGAAAGGAGTTGATGATGAAATACATAACAGGAATTGCCGCGAGCTTATTACTGGTCGCTTCCCCGCAGATCCTGGCGGCGCCCGCGTCATGTGAGCGCGTGAAGAGTGATATCGAACAGCGCATTATTAATAATGGTGTCGCGGAATCCAGTTTCACGTTGAATATTGTTCCTAATGATCAGGCCGATCAGCCTGATTCACTGGTGGTCGGTCATTGTGCTAATGATACGCACAAGATCCTCTATACCCGAACCAACAGCGGTAACGCGCCCGCAAACAGTAGCCCTTCTCAGGACGGTCACGTGGCTGAGCCGCAATAAATTTTACCCTCCGTTCGCGGAGGGTCACTCCTGTTTGATATGCATTAATAAGATTTACCTCTAAATAGGTAGACTCAACTTCATTGTTAGCAAGCTAGTTATTTCGTTATAAAACAATATATATAACGACAATTACAATGGAGTGGGTTATGTCTGAAGATGAGCAATATGGAGGTATTAGCCGCAGGACGTTAGTGAAATCCTCGGCTATAGGTTCACTGGCACTTGCTGCCGGTGGCCTGTCACTACCCTTTGGTATTCGTGCCGCTGCTGCTGCAGTACAGCAATCAGTGCAACCTGTTGAAGATAAGGCTGTCTGGAGTTCCTGTACGGTTAACTGCGGCAGCCGTTGCCTTTTACGTCTGCATGTGAAAGATGATGCAGTCTACTGGGTTGAATCTGACACGACCGGTGATGATACCTACGGTAACCACCAGGTTCGCGCCTGCTTGCGTGGTCGTTCGATTCGCCGTCGTATGAACCACCCTGACCGCCTCAAATACCCGATGAAACGCGTTGGTAAACGTGGTGAAGGTAAATTCGAGCGTATCAGTTGGGATGAAGCGCTGGATACCGTTGCCGGCAATCTGAAGCGTATCTTGCATGATTACGGTAATGAAGCCGTTCACGTTCTTTACGGTACCGGTGTGGATGGCGGTAATATCACGAACTCCAACGTCCCCTACCGTTTGATGAATTCCTGTGGTGGCTATCTAAGCCGTTACGGGAGTTACAGCACCGCACAAATCAGCGCCGCCATGGGATACATGTTTGGTGCTAACGACGGTAACAGCCCCGACGATATCGCCAACACAAAGCTGGTTGTGATGTTTGGTAATAATCCAGCCGAAACGCGTATGAGCGGCGGTGGCGTAACCTGGTATGTCGAGCAGGCACGTGAGCGGTCAAATGCCAGAATGATCGTTATCGATCCACGCTACAACGACACCGCCGCAGGTCGTGAAGATGAATGGCTGCCTATTCGCCCAGGGACGGATGCTGCACTGGCCGCCGCAATCGCCTGGGTGCTGATCACAGAAGATCTGATTGATAAACCTTTCCTTGATAAATACTGCGTCGGCTACGATGAAACCACTCTCCCCGCCAGCGCACCGCGTAATGCGCACTACAAGGCCTATATATTAGGTGACGGCCCGGACGCAATTGCCAAAACACCGCAATGGGCATCTCAGATTACCAGCATCCCTGCAGACAAAATCATCCAGTTAGCGCGTGAAATCGGTTCGGCAAAACCTGCTTACATCTGTCAGGGCTGGGGACCGCAACGCCATTCCAACGGTGAACAGACAGCCCGAGCAATCACCATGCTCTCTGTTTTGACAGGAAACGTGGGAATTAACGGCGGTAACTCCGGTATGCGTGAAGGGACCTGGGATCTGGGCGTTGAATGGTTCTCCATGTTAGAGAACCCGGTCAAAACACAGATATCGGTGTTCACCTGGACGGATGCTATCGATCATGGCGCAGAAATGACAGCCACCCGCGACGGTGTACGCGGCAAAGATAAACTGGATGTGCCTATCAAGTTTATCTGGTGCTATGCCAGTAATACGCTCATCAACCAGCATGGCAATATTGCTCATACTCATGACGTTTTACAGGATGACAGTAAGTGCGAAATGATTGTCGGCATTGAGCACTTTATGACCGCATCGGCGAAGTACTGCGACATCCTGCTGCCGGATCTGATGCCTACTGAACAGGAAGACCTCATTTCACATGAGTCCGCCGGGAATATGGGCTATGTGATCCTCGGACAGCCCGCTACCTCACCTAAATTTGAACGAAAACCCATCTACTGGATGTTAAGTGAAGTCGCTAAACGCCTGGGCCCGGACGTCTATCAAAAATTCACGGAAGGCCGCACCCAACACGAGTGGGTGAAATATCTGCATGCCAAAACCAAAGAACGTAACCCGGAAATGCCGGATTACGAAGAGATGAAAACGACCGGTATTTTCAAGAAAAAATGCCCGGAGGAACACTATGTCGCCTTCCGCTCATTCCGCGAAGATCCCGCGGCAAACCCATTGAAAACGCCATCAGGAAAAATTGAGATTTACTCTGAAAGACTGGCCACCATTGCCGAGACATGGGAACTCAAACAAGACGAGATTGTGCATCCGCTACCGGCTTATGCGCCAGGCTTTGACGGCTGGGACGACCCCAAACGCAAAACGTATCCGCTACAGCTCACCGGATTCCACTATAAGGCGCGAACTCACTCAAGCTACGGCAACATTGATGTTCTACAACAGGCATGCCCGCAGGAAATCTGGATTAACCCCGTCGATGCTCGTTCACGTGGCATTCATCACGGCGATACGGTACGGGTGTTTAACAGCAATGGTCAGATGCTGATCGCCGCAAAAGTCACACCGCGTATTTTGCCCGGCGTGACAGCCATCGGCCAGGGCGCATGGCTCAATGCTGATATGTTTGGTGACCAGATCGATCACGGTGGCTCTATTAACATTCTCACGTCACATCGTCCTTCTCCGTTAGCGAAGGGGAATCCATCCCACAGTAATCTCGTTCAGGTTGAAAAGGCGTAAGGTGTAATCCATGACGACTCAATACGGATTTTTTATCGACTCCGCCCGTTGCACCGGTTGTAAAACTTGCGAACTGGCCTGCAAAGACTTCAAAAATTTAACGCCGGACGTCAGTTTCCGCCGTATTTACGAATACGCAGGCGGTAACTGGCAGGAAGATAACGGTGTCTGGCACCAGAACGTTTTCGCCTACTACCTCTCCATTGCGTGTAACCACTGTGAAGACCCGGCCTGTACCAAGGTGTGTCCAAGCGGCGCGATGCACAAACGTGAAGATGGTTTTGTGGTCGTGGATGAAGACGTGTGCATTGGCTGTCGCTATTGCCACATGGCCTGCCCGTATGGCGCACCGCAATACAATGCCGCCAAAGGACACATGACCAAGTGCGATGGCTGTCATGAACGTGTTGCTGAGGGTAAGAAACCCATCTGTGTCGAATCCTGCCCGCTGCGTGCGCTGGACTTCGGCCCGATAGAGGAACTCCGTAAAAAACACGGCACCCTGGCCGCGGTTGCGCCGCTCCCTGGCGCGCACTTTACCAAACCGAGCATCGTCATCAAACCAAATGCCAATAGCCGCCCGACCGGGGATACCACGGGTTATCTGGCTAATCCGAAGGAGGTCTAAAATGGGAAATGGATGGCATGAATGGCCGTTGGTACTGTTCACGGTTCTGGGCCAATGCGTGGCAGGCGCGCTAATCGTCAGTGGGCTGGGTTGGTTTGCCGCCAAAGACGATGTTGTAAGGCAGCGCATTGTTCGCAGTATGTTTTTTCTTTGGCTGGTAATGGGCATCGCATTCCTGGCCTCGGTTATGCATTTGGGGTCTCCGTTACGCGCATTTAATTCGCTGAACAGAGTCGGTGAGTCAGCGCTAAGTAATGAAATTGCCAGCGGTTCGCTATTTTTTGCCGTCGGTGGTTTATGGTGGCTGGTCGCTGTTCTCGGTAAAATGCCTGCTGTATTAGGTAAAATATGGCTGCTGGTAAGCATGCTGCTGGGTGTGGTGTTTGTCTGGGCGATGACTAACGTTTACCAGATAGATACCGTCCCGACCTGGTATAATGGTTACACTACGGTGGCCTTTTTCATGACCATGCTTCTGAGCGGGCCACTCTTTGCCGGTCTGCTACTGCGTGCGGCTGGTGTTCCTTTTAATGCCAACGTGTTCGCGGGGATAAGTGTGCTGGCGTTGCTGGTTAGTGCGGGTGTGATTGTCCTGCAGGGACTTTCCCTCGGCACAATCCACAGTTCGGTGCAATTCGCCAATGCGCTGGTACCTGACTACGGCCGCTTACAGGTGTGGCGCATCGTCTTATTGGCCGCAGGTCTTGGGTGCTGGATATGCCCGCTTATCCGCCGTAAAGACCCGCATGCCGCTGGGCTGGCGTTAGGTTTAATTTTAGTCCTGGCCGGTGAAATCATTGGTCGTGGTTTATTTTATGGTTTGCATATGACAGTCGGAATGGCTGTTGCAGGTTAACTCTCGGGTGCGGGGCAACCCGCACTGTTCAGGATTGTTTGCATGACCCATTTTTCACAATGTGACAACTTTTCAACCGCTGCGCGCGTTCTGGGCGCATTGTTCTACTATGCGCCAGATAGCGCTGAAGCATCTGCGATGGTCAGTGCGTTAAAAGCTGATGGCTGGCAAGCACAGTGGCCGCTGCCGGATGCTACGTTGTCGCCACTGGCTGCACAGATGCAGACAGATAGCGATGAAACGCTCCCACAAGCCTGGCAACGTTTGTTTATCGGCCCCTACGCTTTGCCATCCCCTCCCTGGGGTTCGGTCTGGCTGGATCGCGAAAACGTGTTGTTTGGTGATTCCACGCTGGCGTTACGTCAATGGATGCGCGACAACGGCATTCAGTTTGCGCTGCAACAGAATGAGCCAGAAGATCACTTTGGCTCGCTGTTACTGCTAACCGCCTGGCTTGCCGAAAATGGCCGCCACACCGAATGTGAACAATTGCTGGCCTGGCATCTGCTGCCATGGTCGGCTCGCTTCCTCGACGTTTTTATCGAGAAGGCAAACCATCCATTCTACCAGGCGTTGGGTAAACTGTCACGCCTGACGCTGGCGCAATGGCAGTCGCAGTTATTAGTTCCAGTGGCAGATAAACCATTGTTCCGTTAATGTCACCCACGGGCAGGATATTTCCTGCCCATTTCCCACTGAGTTTCGCACGCTGAGCTTTTGCTTCTGCGGCTAATTACCCGCAAAATAGGCCGTCTGAATTTTCCTGTCTGGCAACCCATGCATCGTTTACATGCTTATCCTGATCTGCGTACTCTGTTTCGGCGTCTACTGATCGCCGCACTGATTGGTATCCTTTCAGCCCTGGCCGTTGCAGGATTTCGTCATGCGATGCAATTGCTTGAATGGCTGTTCCTGAGTAACGATACGGGAAGTCTGGTCAACGCCGCGACAAATCTGCCGCCGTTCAGACGCATGCTGACACCCGCGCTCGGTGGTCTGGCGGCTGGACTTTTGCTCTGGGGCTGGCAAAAATTTAATCGCTTACGCCCACAGGCCCCCACAGATTATATGGAAGCCCTGCAGACTGACGGACAGTTCGACGTCAGCGCAAGTCTGGTGAAATCGCTGGCCTCTTTGGTGGTGGTGGCGAGCGGTAGCGCCATTGGTCGTGAAGGAGCAATGATTTTATTGGCCGCATTGGCGGCCTCATGCTTCGCACAACGCTTCACACCGCGTTCGGAATGGAAATTATGGATTGCCTGCGGGGCGGCTGCGGGTATGGCTGGTGCGTATCACGCTCCGTTGGCGGGTAGCTTATTTATTGCCGAAGTGCTGTTTGGCACGTTGATCCTCGCCTCATTAGGGCCGGTGGTTGTCTCCGCCGTCGTCGCATTGTTAACCACCAATGCGCTTAGCGACAGCAACGCGCTGCTGTATACCGTTCATCTGACACGGGAACTGCATGTGCTGGAATATGTGATGATTATCAGTACTGGCCTGTTAGCGGGTCTCTGCGGACCTCTCTTTATGTGGCTTATGACCACCAGCCACAACGGCTTTTTACGCTTAAAACTCGCACCACCAGGCCAGTTAGCCCTGGGCGGGCTGATCGTTGGCCTGTTGTCGCTACTTACGCCTGCGGTGTGGGGCAACGGCTACAGCGTGGTACAATCGTATTTACTCTCTCCTCCTTTGCTCGCCGTCGTCAGTGGGATTTTCATTTGCAAATTGTTGGCCGTACTCGCCAGTAGCGGTTCAGGAGCACCCGGCGGCGTGTTTACACCAACGCTGTTCGTCGGTTTATCGATCGGTATGTTACTGGGTCGGGTATGGGGATTCTGGCTTCCGGGGACGGATGAAATAGCGGTACTGTTGGGTTTAACAGGAATGGCCACACTGCTGGCGGCGACGACCCATGCTCCCATTATGTCGACATTGATGGTCTGTGAAATGACCGGGGAGTATCGACTGCTCCCCGGCCTGTTGCTTGCTTGCGTCGTGGCGTCAGTGCTGTCGCGAACGTTACGCCATGACTCTATCTACAGACAACACGCTGCCGAGCATTGACAGACGAATATACTGAGAAAGCTCGCGCTGCTCTGCACGTGGCAAATAAGGCAATTCCCCCATCAACGGTGCCGGTAATTTTTTGCTTAGCACGTCGATGATTTCGGCATAATGCGCCAATCCTGGGTTAATACGGTTCGCTACCCAGCCAATCAACGGCAGCCCGTCACTGGCAATCGCCTGTGCGGTAAGAATGGCATGGTTAATACAGCCTTCCTGAATACCCACCACCATCAGAACCGGGAGTTGCTCCTGTACCACCCACTCCGATAACGGACGCAGATCGTTCATCAAACTACGCCAGCCACCGGTGCCTTCAACAACAACGTGATCAACCTTCTCACTCAGGCTGGCAAGTCCATTGGATAACAGGGTGTAGTTAACAGGACCGCTATGTGCCACGCTACTTTCGTCTTCGCTCAGCGCGATAGGGTTAATCGCCTCGTACGGCAGTTCGATGGATGACACGCTTTGCAGCACCAGTGCATCTTTATTGCGCATACCTTCCGGTGTCTCTTTGCTGCCTTTGGCGACGGGTTTGTAACCCGCCACACGTTTACCCCCTGACGCTAACGCTTGTAGTAATGCGCGGGAAACCACGGTCTTCCCAACAGAAGTGTCTGTACCTGTAATAAAGAAACGCTTCAGCATCACTAACTCCACCGTATGCTCTGAAAATATAAGTCAGGAAAATAAAACAGTGGAGAAAGTCTAAGGTATGACGGCCAGAACCAGCTTGAGATAGCGCAATTTTTCGTACAACAGTTAAAAAATGTTAACCCTGTAATAGACGAATCAACAAAGAACCGTTATACATCGCGTCTTTCACGAGGGCTGCCCCCGCCATCGTCCCCTGATTAGAAAATTGCGTACTTTCGACAACAATGTGCTGGCTGTAGGCCGGAAGCGCCTGTTGACGAATGCTGTCAGCAATCGTCGGGAACAAAATGTCAGCGGCTTTACTGAGTGGAGATCCTATCAATATCTTTTGCGGGTTGAACAAATTCACCATGATGGCCAGGATACGACCGACATGAGTTCCAACGCCGTTAATAATATCTTTCGCCAATAAATCGCCCTGCATGGCCGCCTGACACAGTGCGTCTACTGTCAACGGTTGTCCGTGCAGAGAGGAGCTCATTGACTGCTTCAGTCGCACCTGCGCCAGTTCCAGCACGCTGTCGACGCTGGCGATCGTTTCCAGACACCCATGATTACCGCAGTAGCAACGTTTGCCGTAAGGGTCCACCTGCGTATGACCTATTTCGACCAGGCTGCTGCTGCCTGCATGCAGTAAATGACCATCAGTGATCACCCCTGCACCCACGTTGTGATCGATGACCACCTGAATAACATCACGCGCCCCGCGTGATGCACCAAACAGCGCTTCGGCCATGGTCCAGGCGCTGATATCGTGCTGAATGTATACCGGCACGCCGGTATGCCGCTCCAGCGTTTCGCCGAGCGGCATCTCTTTGACGTCATCATAGAACGGCATACGATGTACGATACCGTTCTCGGTATCAATAATGCCGGGTAATGTAATTGCGATGGAAGTCAGGCGTTCGAGTTTTTGCTGGTGACGAATAAAAAACTGATCGACTTGCGCAACAACCCGTTCCAGTAACGATGTCTCGCTGATCAGCGCCATTTCAAGACAATCCTCTACCACAAGTTTGCTGCTCAGATCGCGCAGCGCCAGGAAAATCTCGCCACGACTAATACGAATAGAAAGGTAATGCCAGGCTTCTGTTTCGACAACCAGCCCAACCGCCGGACGTCCGCGGTTACCGGCTTCTTTTATTTCCAGCTCCTGCACCAAATGCGCTTCCAGCATTTCTCGGACAATTTTGGTAATACTGGCAGGTGCCAATTGTGCCAGGCGAGAGAGATCAATACGCGATACCGGTCCCAGCTGATCAATCAGACGATAAACCGCGCCCGCATTGGTCTGCTTAATTTGATCGATATGCCCAGGCTGACTATCAGCAACCACCACTTACTCCCTTTATTTTCGCGCTCCGAAATAATCTGTAGACTATGGTGAAGCACTTCAATGGCTTCCGTCAACTTTTTGCTTAGCCTTGTGATTTACTGCACATTTTCGACCGTTTTTAAACTAAATTAACCGCGCTGCACCGCGGCTAAAAGCTGCTGGCGAAAACGTTGCGCTGCGTGGCTTTGTTCATGATGCTTCGGCCACACCAACCACATTTCGGAGACCGCATCGTCTTCGGCAATAGGGATCCAACACATTTCATACAATTGCACCCGCTTAAAAGAGGCTGGCAAAATGGAAACCCCCAACCCTGCTGCCACCAGTCCAATGATGGTCATCGCCTCACCGACCTCCTGGGCGATGGTTGGTTTCAGATCATAACGGCGCATCAGGCCGAGAATATCGTCATACAACCCCGTTCCAACATGCGGATCAAAAAAGACAAACGGCTCGTTTGCCAGCTCCGCCAGCGTCACCATCGGCTTTTGCGCCAGAGGATGTGCGCGTGGGATCATCGCCATCAGCGGCTCATGCAAAATGACCTCCCGCGCCAGCGTGTCCGGTAGTTGCGTATTGCGCAGGAGCCCAAAATCCAGTGTTCCCTCGTTGAGCGGGGCAATTTGCTCGCGCGTATTCATTTCACGGGTTTGCAGATGCACCGCAGGATAGCATTGGCGAAAAAAAGACAGCGTATCGGACACTGCCTTAATAAACGGGGCTGATGACGTAAAACCGATGCGCAGTTCCCCTGACTCTCCCAGATGTAATCGTTCAGCACGGGCGGCAGCCTCATTTACCAGCCCCAGGATTTGCCGGCTGTCCGCCAGAAACTGTTTTCCGGCAGCGGTAAGCGCCACGCTGCGGTTAGTCCGCGCCAGTAGCCGTGCACCCACCTGCTGTTCGAGGATCTGGATCTGCTGACTCAACGGAGGTTGCGAAATATTCAGTCGTGCCGCTGCACGACCAAAATGCAGCTCTTCCGCAACTGCCACAAAGTAACGTAGGTGACGCAGTTCAATATTCATATTTATAAAATATTATTTGAGATTATTAATATATTAGACAGAATATTGTGATTTTCATACTCTTAAGGCTGGTCCTGTAGACCCCATGGATTTCACGTCGCATTGCGCGGCTTGAAATACGCAGGGTATAGATGCAAATGATTGAGCAAGGATTTTAAGTGAGTCGTACAACTACTGTCGATACCGCTCCGGCGAGCGATGTTGACGAACAGATAGTCACTGTGCCGGATGGTTTTATTAAACGCGGTACATCCCCTTTTATGCGCGTCACGCTGGCGCTTTTTTCTGCCGGTCTGGCGACATTTGCCCTTCTTTATTGCGTACAGCCCATACTGCCCGTGCTGTCGCATGAGTTTGGCGTATCGCCTGCCAGCAGCAGTATTTCGCTTTCCATCTCAACGGCCATGCTGGCAATCGGCTTACTGTTTACCGGCCCACTTTCCGACGCCATAGGGCGTAAACCGGTAATGGTAACCGCGCTGCTGTTGGCCTCCTGCTGTACGCTGCTTTCTACAATGATGACCAGTTGGCACGGTATTTTAATCATGCGTGCGCTGATCGGACTGTCACTGAGCGGCGTAGCGGCCGTGGGAATGACCTATTTGAGTGAAGAAATTCACCCGAGCTTTGTTGCATTCTCAATGGGTTTATACATCAGCGGAAACTCGATTGGTGGTATGAGTGGTCGTTTGATTAGCGGCGTGTTTACTGACTTTTTTAACTGGCGAATCGCTCTGGCGGCTATTGGCTGCTTTGCCCTCGCCTCCGCGCTAATGTTCTGGAAGATCTTACCGGAATCACGGCACTTCAGACCAACATCGTTACGGCCTAAAACGTTATTTATCAACTTCCGTTTGCACTGGCGTGACAGAGGACTTCCGCTGTTGTTCGCAGAAGGGTTCTTGCTGATGGGGTCGTTTGTCACACTGTTTAACTACATCGGCTACCGTCTGATGCTGTCCCCCTGGGCGCTGAGCCAGGCTGTCGTCGGTTTGTTGTCTGTGGCTTATCTTACCGGCACCTGGAGCTCACCAAAAGCCGGTTCCATGACCACCCGTTATGGGCGCGGCCCGGTAATGTTGTTCTCGACAGGCGTGATGTTGTTCGGGCTAATAATGACTCTGTTTACCTCGTTATGGCTGATTTTTGCCGGTATGTTGCTCTTTTCAGCCGGCTTTTTTGCGGCGCATTCCGTTGCCAGTAGTTGGATCGGACCGCGAGCCAAACGCGCTAAAGGCCAGGCCTCTTCACTGTACCTGTTCAGCTATTACCTGGGCTCAAGCATTGCCGGTACACTAGGGGGTGTTTTCTGGCATAGCTATGGCTGGAATGGCGTGGGCGGGTTTATCGCACTGATGTTGGTGCTGGCGCTATTGGTTGGTGCCCGTTTGCACCAACGTCTGCACGCATAATCAATGATGCCCGAAGACCGGGCATTATAAACATCTCACGATAACATAAACGTCTGGGCGCTAATCTGCAGAGCAATTACCGTACCGTTCATCAAAATATGTAGCATAATCGGCATCAGTAAACCGTTACTTTTCAGCCTCGCCAGGATCAAAACCTGGGACACAATAAACAACAACAATAACGTTCTCAGATCCACATACTGTGTATGCATCACGGCGAAAATAGCCGACACCACCACTGACGACAATCCTGTTTTATTATTGAACCAGTACTGGAAGGCATTGAACAGGCAGCCCCTGAAGATGATTTCTTCATACACGGGTGCAAGCAATATCAGCGTTAGACTGGATAACCAAAGCGCGTAGCTGTTCAGTGAGACCTGGCTTGTCACCCATTCTTCGGTCTTTCTGATCCCCAATACCCAGGGCAGGACTAGCTGCACAATCAGCAGCGCAACAAACAATATGGCAAACCACCGGGCGTTGAATGTTCCTTTCCCGAGACCGTCTCTTTTTCTGAAGAAAACGTAATACAACGGCACCAGGACGACGAATTCCAGTGTAAACAGCAGCGGGAAAAGTAATCCTTTGGCGAGCAAGTCGTGACTGGCAGGGAAAAATAATGGGGAAAATGTGAGGCCGAACATCAACAAAAACATAGAGAAACAACCAGCCACCGCTTTTGTCCTTGCGATATATTCGCTACTGACTTCCTGTTGCACACCTGCTCCTTGGATAAAATGAAATGTTCTCGTTATCTGAACAACACACAATCATGATAAAAAGTATCATTATCATTTACAAGCTACCAAAATTCCCATCACCTATGATGAATGGGTTAATTTGCGAAATCGCGTTAGACTCTGAAATCTGGTCCAACAGAACGAGAACAAAAAATGAGTAACAGTGATAATTACCATCAACTTACCCGCACGTTCCAGCGCCTCTCTCGCTTTTCCCACCTCTCGGCAATCGCCAGTTGGGACATGTTTACCATGATGCCGCCTGGCGGTAGCAAAGCCCGGGGTGAAGCGCTGGCTGAACTGAGCGTGCTTGAACATCAACTGTTAACCGATGCCAACGTGGCAAAGTGGATCGCCGCCGCACAGCAGGAAGACCTGAACGATGTCGAGCAGGCCAATCTGCGCGAAATGTCACGGCTACATCATCAAGCGTCCTTGCTACCCGAATCACTGGTAGAAGCGAAATCACTGGCGGGTAGTCGTTGCGAACATGCCTGGCGCAGCCAACGCCCTGCCAATGACTGGGAAGGTTTTGCTGAAAACCTGAAAGAGGTGGTTAAGTACAGCCGCGAAGAAGCCCGACTGCGTGCAGAAGCGAAAGGATGTTTGCCCTACGACGCATTGCTGGATGTCTTTGAACCAGAGATGACCAGCGCCCGGCTGGATATTCTCTTTGCCGACATCAAGAGCTGGCTACCCGAATTGCTCAATAAGGTGGTGGCAAAACAATCACAGCAATCACTTATCGCCCCGACAGGCCCCTTCCCGACTGCAGTTCAGCGTGAGCTGGGTCTTGAAACCATGGCGCAGTTAGGTTTTGATTTTACCGCGGGGCGCCTGGACATCAGTGCACATCCGTTCTGCGGTGGCGTACCGCAAGATGTCCGGATTACCACCCGCTATGATGAAAACGAACTGCTCAGCGCGTTATTTGGCGTCATTCATGAGACAGGTCATGCGCGTTATGAGCAAAATTTACCTCAGAACTGGGCAGGACAACCTATTGCTCTGGCACGATCAACCGCCATCCATGAATCTCAGAGCCTGTTCTTTGAAATGCAATTAGGCCGCAGCCCGGCGTTTCTGAAACGGTTAATTCCCGCAGTAACCCGGCATTTTGGCGATCAACCCGCCTTTGAGGAAAGCAATTTCATCGCCTGGAACCAGCAGGTCAAACCGGGCTTTATCCGCGTTGACGCTGACGAAGTTAGCTATCCTGCTCACGTGATCCTGCGTTATGAAATTGAGCGTGCGTTGATTAACGGCGACATTGAGGTTGATGATATTCCTGCCTTGTGGAATGAAAAAATGCAGGCCTGGTTAGGGCTTTCTACGATCGGGAACTACCGTAACGGCTGTATGCAGGATATCCACTGGACCGATGGTGGTTTTGGCTACTTCCCTTCGTACACATTGGGGGCGATGTATGCAGCCCAGCTTTTCAGTGCAGCTAACCGTGCATTGCCAGACTTAAACCACGCCATTGCGCAAGGAGACTTTAGCGCCTTGTTTGACTGGTTGCGCCAGAATATCTGGCAACATGGCAGTCGTTTCACGACCGAACAGCTCATTACCCAGGCAACCGGAGAGCCGCTGAGCAGCCGCTATTTCCGCGCCCATCTGGAAGCCCGCTATCTGTAATCGTATACCGTGAGTCATTGTACAAACGGTTACACGCCGAAACCAATGACTCACGGAAGCCCAGAGATTACAGCGATATAGTTATTTCAACGGCCCCGCAGTGGGGTTGAATGAAAAACCAAATCGAGGGTATGAGAATGAAAAAAGTATTAGCTCTGGTTGTTGCCGCTGCTATGGGTCTGTCTTCCGCTGCATTTGCTGCTGAAACAACTGCTACTACCGCTCCGACTGCGGCTGCGGCTGCGGCTGCGACCACGAAAGCCGCACCGGCAAAAACCACTCATCATAAAAAACAGCACAAAGCAGCTCCGCAGAAAGCACAGGCCGCTAAAAAGCACGCTAAAAAATCCGCAGCTACACCGGCTGTAGAGCAGAAAGCTCAGGCTGCTAAAAAACACACCAAAAAAGCAGCAACTAAACCAGCCGCAGAGCAGAAAGCTCAGGCTGCTAAAAAACACACCAAAAAAGCAGTAAAACACGAAACCGCTAAACCAGCTGCTCAACCGGCTGCATAAAACATCTGTAGCAACCATGGCGTCCCCCACGCCATAGCATACGGCGCTAAATCAGACTGATTTAGCGCCGCTTTTCGGAGGGTAAAATGGTGTCACATTACCGCTTTGAGTTCATTCTTATTACCCTGATAATTTGCGCTCTTATCGCCATGCATTTTTATCTTTCCTGAGTGTAGTTCTCTGATTTTACTCCCACTTTCCCGCCGTCCCGTCTATAGTATTAACTGAGGGTTTGCTGTTAATAATCATAATTCCCCACCAGAGTGTGATATGCATAAAACCATTGCGGTATTACTGGGTTCAATTTGTCTATTTCCTGTCGTTGCACACGCGGAGCAGCCTGCAACGACCATTGCTGAAGCCGATAACATAAAAACGCTGTTTTTTGGTCATGACGATCGTGTGAGGGTGACTGACCCAACGCAATCACCGTGGGACGCTATCGGGCAACTGGAAACCGCCAGCGGTAACCTGTGTACGGCTACGCTCATTTCACCCCACCTGGCCCTGACCGCCGGGCACTGCTTACTCACCCCACCAAAAGGCAAGCCGGATAAAGCCGTCGCGCTACGTTTTGTGTCGAAAAAGGGTATCTGGCGCTATGAAATTCACGGCATTGAAGGACGGGTTGATCCCTCTCTCGGCAAGCGTTTAAAAGCAGATGGTGACGGCTGGATTGTCCCACCTTCTGCAGCCCCGTGGGATTTTGGTCTCGTGGTGTTACGTTATCCCCCCTCCGGGATCACGCCGCTACCTTTATTTGACGGTGATAAAGCCGCGTTAACCGCTGCGCTAAAAGCTGCGGACCGTAAAGTGACTCAGTCGGGGTACCCGGAAGATCACCTGGATGACCTGTACACGCATCAGGATTGCGCGGTAACTGGCTGGGCGCAAAATACAGTCTTGTCGCATCAGTGCGATACGCTCCCTGGCGACAGCGGCTCCCCATTGATGTTAAAGACAGATTCAGGCTGGCAATTGATTGGTGTGCAAAGCTCCGCTCCAGCAGCAAAAGATCGCTGGCGGGCGGATAATCGCGCCATTTCTGTGACGGGTTTTCGCGATAAACTAGAAGCACTGGCGAAAGGATGACGCATGCTGCCCACGTTTGCGGGCAGCACGTAGATTAGGCAAGTTTGATCATTATCATTCCGGCCAGAAGCAAGGCGACGCCAATCCAGCCTTTGTTATTCAGGCGCTGACCAAAAAGCACCCATCCTGCGGCTAACGTTGCGGCGATCCCGAATCCTCCCCACAGCGCGTAGGCGACAGAAAGGTCGATCCCCTTTACCGCCTGGGACAGCGCACTAAAGGCCGCTAACACCGCCACCAGCGACAACACGCCATAAGCCTTAAGGCGGAAACCATCGGAAAATTTTAAGAAGACGTTAGCAACGATTTCAAGAACGATGGCCATTCCAAGCCAGGCGCCGTGAACCCACTCAAACTGCTGCATGGGTCACCTCCCTCCTCGCTTTTGCCGGCTTGCGTGTACCCGATTTGATCAACACAATGCCTAACACCAGCGAGACCAGTCCAGCAACTTTCATCGTGGTCAAGGTTTCGTCAAATAACAACACGCTAAACAACGTAATAAATAAAATTCCGATACCTTCCCATAAGGCATAGGCCACACCAAGGGCAATTTTTTTAACGGCAAAACTGAGAAAAATATACGATAAGGCGATCATTACCAGCATTAAAATAAAGCCCGCATTACCATGGCCTACGCTGGCCCATTTCATTGACAGCGTACCGGTAATTTCAGCCGCAATGGCCAGACCTAATAATATCCAGTAAAACATGATGCTTCTCCTGCTTGAGAATATAGTCCTTTGGGCCTACTGCATGCAGTAAACCAAAAAATAGAATCAGATAGCTCAGCGCATAACGCCAGCTCAGGCAGAAGAAGGGACTAAAGCGCGTTGCGCCAGTGTTGCTCACCCGCAAGCAAGAAAGTGGAGGAGGTACGAAGAAGTGTAGGTAAACGCAAAAACATCCTGAACGTATTGTCCATAATATTACAATTATCCGCAGTGTTGCTTCTCATCATCGCGGATGATAATTGTCCTCGGTAGTTAAACACAGATGATTTGTATCATAGGTTCAATGCGAACTCAAAATCTTTTCACTTCTTTACCCGGCTCGTTTGATTTTTGTTATAACGGCTCGAGGCAGATCACATTATTATATTGATAAAAAACTCAGGGATTCACATGGCAAAACCGATCATCACGCTTAACGGCCTAAAAATAGTTATTATGCTTGGCATGTTGGTTATCATTTTAACCGGTATCCGATTTGCCGCCGATATCATCGTACCGTTTATTCTGGCGTTATTTATCGCCGTCGTGCTTAATCCCGTAGTACAGCGCATGGTTAAGCTCCGCATACCGCGTGTATTCGCCGTGTCATTGCTGGTTGTTATTATTGTCATGCTAATGGTGCTGCTTCTGGCTTATTTAGGTACATCCTTAAATGAGCTGGCACGGACACTGCCGCAATATCGTTCGTCATTGGTTATCCCACTGAAAAATATCGAACCGTGGCTACAACGTGCGGGGATCGGTGTTTCCGTAGACGAGTTGGTGAAATATGTCGATCCGAACGCTGCGATGACGCTGGTCACCAATTTATTGACACAACTCTCTAATGCGATGTCCTCGATATTTCTACTGTTGCTGACTGTGGTTTTTATGCTGCTGGAAGTACCGCAACTCCCCGGAAAACTAAAACAAATGATGAGCCGCCCTCTTGAGGGAATGGCCGCAATCCAACGCGCTATCGACAGTGTCTCACACTATCTGGTGCTAAAAACCGCCATCAGTATCGTCACCGGCCTGGCTGCCTGGGGCATGCTTGCCGCACTGGATGTCCGCTTCGCGTTTGTCTGGGGACTACTGGCCTTTGCCCTGAATTATATCCCTAACATCGGTTCGGTGCTGGCAGCGATTCCCCCTATTGCTCAGGTACTGGTATTCAGTGGTTTTTACGACGCGTTGCTCGTGCTGGCTGGTTATCTTGTGATTAACCTGGTATTCGGCAATATCCTCGAACCCCGCATCATGGGGCGTGGGCTGGGACTTTCTACGCTGGTGGTATTCCTGTCGCTGATTTTTTGGGGCTGGCTGCTCGGCCCTGTTGGGATGCTGCTTTCTGTTCCGCTAACCATCATTGTGAAAATCGCGCTTGAGCAAACCAATGGCGGTCAAAACATTGCCGTACTACTGAGCGATCTCAACAAAGAGTAAAATGCAAAACGGCCTCCGCAGAGGCCGTTTCAGTTTTTGCTGACGGTTACAGCGCTTTCAGGATCGCATCCACGCTGGCTTTGGCATCGCCAAACAACATATGGGTGTTTTCTTTAAAGAACAGCGGGTTCTGCACACCTGCATAACCGGTGTTCATTGAGCGTTTGAACACGATAACATTCTGCGCTTTCCACACTTCCAGCACCGGCATTCCGGCTATCGGGCTGCGCGGATCATCCTGCGCTGCCGGGTTCACCGTATCGTTCGCGCCAATAACCAGAACGGTATCGGTGTCGGCGAAATCATCGTTGATCTCATCCATTTCCAACACGATGTCATACGGCACTTTGGCTTCCGCCAACAGCACGTTCATATGACCAGGCAAACGCCCTGCTACCGGGTGAATACCAAAGCGGACTTTGATACCACGGGCGCGCAGTTTCTCAGTAATTTCCGCCACCGGATACTGCGCCTGCGCCACCGCCATACCGTAGCCCGGGGTGATAATCACAGAATGCGAGTTTTTCAGCATTTCAGCGGTATCTTCAGCATTAATCTCGCGATGTTCACCTGCTTCTTCGGTATCACCGGTTGAGGAACCGTCAGTACCAAACCCACCCGCAATAACGCTGATGAAAGAACGGTTCATGGCCTTACACATAATGTAAGACAGGATCGCACCCGAGGAACCGACCAGCGCACCCGTAACGATCAGCAGATCGTTGCTCAGCATAAAGCCTGCCGCTGCTGCTGCCCATCCTGAATAGGAGTTCAGCATAGAGACGACGACCGGCATATCGGCCCCACCGATGGATGCAACCAGGTGCCAACCAAACGCCAGTGCGATAATGGTCATCACCAGCAGCGCCAGAACCTGCAGGCCCACGCTCTCGGTACGAACAAACACCACCAGCAGCAGGAAAGAAACCACCAGCGCCGCCAGGTTCAATTTATGGCGGTTCGGCAGCATCAGCGGCTTAGATGAGATCTTGCCGCGCAGTTTACCAAACGCCACGATAGAACCGGTGAAGGTTACTGCACCGATAAAGATGCCGAGGAACACTTCAGTCAGGTGAATGTTCACCAGGATCGGTTCCAGACCGGTATCGTGATACAGATAGCTGTTGAAACCAACCAGTACGGCTGCCAGACCGACGAAGCTGTGCAGAATCGCCACCAGCTCCGGCATCTCGGTCATCTCGACTCTTTTCGCCAGACGAATACCAATTGCGCCACCAATGATCATTGCAACCAGAATCCAGGCGACGTTGCCGGTATCCGGGCCAAAAATCGTGGCAATCAACGCAATCGCCATCCCGGCGATGCCGTAGTTGTTACCCTGTTGAGACGTTTCGTGTTTGGAAAGCCCCGCCAGACTAAAAATAAACAGGATTGCGGCAACAATGTATGCAGCTGTAACTAATCCTCCAGACATATGTTACCCCTTAGTTTTTCCGGAACATTTTCAGCATGCGCTGAGTCACGGTGAAGCCACCGAAAATATTAATGCTGGCAATAAGCACCGCGATAAAACTCAGGAAACTCACCCAGCCGCCCTGGCCAATTTGTAATAATGCCCCCACGACGATGATCCCGGAGATAGCGTTAGTCACGGACATCAGCGGGGTATGCAACGCATGCGAGACATTCCACACCACGTAGTAACCCACCACGCAAGAAAGAGCGAACACCGTAAAGTGTCCGAGGAACTCTTTTGGCGCAACATCGGCTAGCCAGCCAAACAGAATCACCACCAACGCCATCAGCGCATATTTGCGCCATGGGGATGCAGGTTTTTTCTCTTCCTGTGGTGCAGGTGCAGCTTTAGGCGCCGCTTGTGGCTGAGCAGAAACCTGGATGGGTGGTGCAGGCCACGTAATTTCACCATCGCGAACCACTGTCACGCCGCGCACCACTACATCGTCAAAATCAACGGTGATGTTGCCGTCTTTCTCTTTGCATAACAGTTTCAGCAAGTTGACAAGGTTGGTGCCATACAATTGTGAAGACTGAGTCGGCAAACGACCCGGCAAATCGGTATAGCCGATAACCTTGACGCCGTTCTCGGTGGTGGTCACCTGATTGGCAACGGTATACTCGCAGTTACCCCCATTTTGCGCGGCGAGATCGACAATCACGCTGCCGGGCTTCATCGAATCAACCATCTCACGCGTGATCAGTTTCGGCGCTGGTTTCCCCGGGATCAGCGCGGTGGTAACGATGATGTCGACGTCTTTTGCCTGAGCGGCGAACAGTTCCATCTCCGCTTTTATAAACGCTTCGGACATCACTTTGGCGTAGCCATCGCCGCTGCCCGCTTCTTCTTTAAAGTCCAGTTCGAGGAACTCAGCGCCCATACTCTGAACTTGTTCTTTTACTTCCGGGCGTGTGTCAAAGGCGCGAACAATCGCCCCGAGGCTGTTTGCCGCACCGATAGCGGCCAATCCCGCCACGCCAGCACCGATCACCATCACCTTGGCAGGAGGCACTTTACCCGCCGCGGTAATTTGCCCGGTAAAGAACCGTCCGAACTCATGTGCCGCTTCAACAATTGCACGATACCCGGCAATGTTGGCCATCGAGCTTAAGGCATCCAGTGACTGCGCGCGCGAAATTCGCGGCACGGAATCCATCGCCATGACCGTCACATTTCGCTCTGCGAGTTTTTGCAGTAGTTCAGGGTTCTGCGCAGGCCAGAGAAAACTCACCAGCGTGGTACCCGGATTAAGCAACGGAATCTCAAACGCTTCTGGCGCATTGACCTTCAGGATAATCTCTGACTGCCAGACAGTATTCCCGTCAACAATTTCTGCGCCTGCTTGCACAAACGCCTTATCGTCAAAACTAGCCAGTTGACCTGCGCCGCTTTCAACCGCGACGCTAAAACCCAGCTTCAGCAGCTGCTCAACCGTTTTCGGTGTGGCTGCAACACGGGTTTCATTGGTTAACCGTTCTTTTGGTATGCCAATTCGCATAATGTTCCCTTCCATCTGTATTTTTGATGATGGTTTATCAATGTTCGCAAGAGGCATGCGCACACTCCCGAGAGAGCTCAGTGTTACCTCAATAAAATAAAACAGTAACAAACTCTGTATAAGCTACTGAAAATGACGCCTGTGATCTAGCGCCAAAAAACAGTATTTATTATGAAATTTGCAAAACAGGAATGAATTCACTCGCAAGCAGGGATAATGCCCTTTAAATAGCCCGCAAAGGCTGATAATTCGCTCAAGCGAAGCGGCAAAACATGATTAAGCGCCACCATAGAACAATTGATTAACATTAAATTAACTTATAAAATTCAACTGCTTTATCAGTTTTAGCCGCCAAATGCCGAATTTTTAGACATATCACTAAATGTTATCGATGTTGTTAGCATGGGTGGCACGATGAGTGAAAAATCACGCAGACACTGACACAATTTAAATGCAATAATCAGCCACGTTTCTAGTCAATAACAATACCAGTACCTGGTTTGCGCAAGGCGAAGGATTATTTTTATGAAGCTTAAGAACACTCTCCTGGCGTCCGCTCTTCTTTCTGCGACTGCTTTTTCTGTAAATGCAGCGACAGAATTGACGCCGG
The DNA here is from genome assembly GCF_014596835.2 of Citrobacter sp. C6_1. NCBI lineage: Bacteria > Pseudomonadati > Pseudomonadota > Gammaproteobacteria > Enterobacterales > Enterobacteriaceae > Citrobacter > Citrobacter sp. C6_1. The sequence continues at coordinate 2,402,673 of NZ_CP115031.1, forward strand.
AGCAAGCAGCGGCCCTGAAACCCTATGACCGCATTGTGGTTACCGGTCGTTTTAATGCTATCGGTGATGCGGTAGACGCCGTATCCCGTCGTGCAGATAAAGACGGTGCAGCCTCCTTTTATGTTGTTGATACCTCAGATTTTGGCAGTGGCGGTAACTGGCGCGTCGTCGCCGATATCTATAAAGCCGACGCTGAAAAAGCAGAAGTCACCAAAAATCGCGTCATCAACGGCGTTATGGAATTACCGAAAGACCAGGCTGTTCTGATTGAACCTTTCGATACCGTTACGGTTCAGGGTTTCTACCGCAGCCAGCCTGAAGTAAATGATGCCATCACCAAAGTGGCGAAAGAAAAAGGGGCTTACTCTTTTTATATCGTACGCCAGGTTGATGCCAACCAGGGGGGTAACCAACGTATTACCGCATTCATCTACAAAGAAGATGCGAAAAAACGTGTTGTTCAAAGCCCTGATGCGATCCCTGCCGATTCTGATGCCGGACGTGCCGCGTTAGCAGCCGGCGGCGAAGCCGCGAAGAAAGTTGAAATCCCAGGCGTGGCAACAACCGCGTCTCCGAGTGCCGAAGTGGGTCGTTTCTTCGAAACTCAGTCAACTAAAGGCGGACGTTACACTGTCACCCTGCCTGACGGTACTAAAGTTGAAGAGTTGAACAAAGCTACCGCCGCGATGATGGTGCCGTTCGACAGCATCAAGTTCACCGGTAACTATGGCAACATGACCGAAGTATCTTACCAGGTTGCGAAACGTGCAGCGAAAAAAGGTGCCAAGTACTACCACATTACCCGCCAGTGGTCGGAACGTGGTAACAACATGACCATCAGCGCCGACCTGTATAAGTAACAGACAGTTGTAACAATAAAAGGCGGCTTTATGCCGCCTTTAGCATTTTTAGTCACAAATCTGCCTATCCCCATTGCATGCGTTGTCTTCTCTCCGTAAAATCCCGCGCCTTGAGTCGCTTTCACCATTTTTATGCGATTTGCCAAAATAATTATTCTCTCACTCTCGTTTTTGTAACTGGATACAAATGGAAAAGAAATTGGGTCTGAGCGCACTGACAGCGCTGGTTCTAAGCTCCATGCTTGGTGCCGGTGTTTTCAGCCTGCCACAAAATATGGCTGCGGTAGCCAGCCCGGCAGCGTTATTGATTGGTTGGGCGATTACGGGTGCGGGGATCCTGCTGCTCGCGTTTGCCATGCTTATCCTGACGCGTATCCGCCCGGAACTGGACGGCGGTATCTTTACCTACGCGCGTGAAGGCTTCGGAGAGCTGATCGGTTTCTGTTCCGCGTGGGGATATTGGCTGTGCGCCGTTATCGCTAACGTTTCCTATCTGGTTATCGTCTTTTCCGCACTTAGCTTCTTTACCGATACACCTGCGTTGCGTCTGTTTGGCGACGGGAATACCTGGCAGTCTATTGTTGGCGCATCGGTACTGCTGTGGGTCGTGCATTTTCTGGTGTTACGTGGTGTACAGACAGCCGCCAGCATTAATCTGGTGGCGACGCTGGCGAAGCTACTGCCGCTTGGCCTGTTTATCGTTCTGGCATTTATGTTATTTAAGCTCGACACCTTTAGCCTGGACTTTACCGGTGTGAAACTGGGTGTTCCTGTCTGGGAGCAAGTTAAAAACACCATGCTTATCACCCTGTGGGTGTTTATCGGTGTGGAAGGCGCTGTCGTGGTGTCCGCGCGGGCGCGGAACAAACGCGATGTCGGGCGCGCGACGTTGCTGGCAGTACTTGCCGCTCTTGGCGTCTACCTGCTGGTGACCTTGCTTTCTCTTGGCGTGGTCGCTCGCCCGGAACTGGCTGAAATCCGCAACCCATCAATGGCTGGCCTGATGGTTAAAATGATGGGGCCATGGGGCGAAATCATTATCGCCGCGGGTTTGATTGTCTCTGTCTGTGGCGCCTATTTGAGCTGGACGATTATGGCGGCGGAAGTCCCGTTTCTGGCATCCACGCACAAAGCATTCCCGCGTATTTTTGCCCGTCAGAATGCGCAAGGTGCGCCTTCTGCATCACTGTGGCTGACTAACATCTGCGTACAGGTCTGTCTGGTGCTGATCTGGCTCACAGGTTCTGACTACAATACGTTGCTGACTATTGCCTCAGAGATGATTCTGGTGCCCTATTTCCTCGTCGGCGCATTTTTGCTGAAAATAGCGACCCGCCCAATTCATCAGGCTGTTGGTGTCGGTGCATGCATTTATGGCTTATGGTTACTGTACGCGTCAGGTCCGATGCACCTGTTGTTGTCCGTGGTGCTGTATGCTCCGGGGTTGCTGGTTTTCCTTTATGCCCGCAAAACTCACGCGCATGACAACGTATTAAAACGCCAGGAAATGGCTTTGATCGGCCTGCTTCTTGTAGCAGCTGTTCCAGCGACCTGGATGCTGATGGGTTAAATAGTTGACCCATCGTTTGCGACTCATGGAGAACTCGATGGGTAAAAAGCCCGCTTTGCCAATACTTATCACCGGAGGGGGCCGTCGCATCGGTCTCGCCATCGCGTGGCATTTTCTGAATCAAAAGCAGCCAGTGATCGTCAGCTACCGGACACACTACCCGGCGATTGATGGCCTGCAAGAGGCGGGTGCACTGTGTATTCAGGCTGACTTCGCGACCGACGAAGGTGTACTCGCTTTTGCCAGGGAAGTGAAAGCCCGTACCGAAGGTTTACGCGCTATTGTGCATAATGCCAGCGCCTGGCTTGCCGAAAAACCGGGGCTACCGCTTTCTGAGGTGCTGTCCAGTATGATGCAGATCCACGTGAATACCCCTTACCTGCTTAATCACGCGCTGGAAGGCCTGCTGCGCGGACATGGGCATGCAGCCAGCGATATTATCCATTTTACTGATTACGTCGTAGAACGCGGCAGTGACAAGCATATTGCGTATGCTGCCAGTAAAGCTGCTCTGGATAACATGACCCGTTCATTCGCCCGCAAACTGGCTCCGGAAGTGAAAGTTAACGCAATCGCCCCCTCGCTAATCCTGTTTAACGAGGGTGACGATGCAGAATATCGTCAGCAGGCGCTGAATAAATCATTGATGAAAACAGCGCCCGGTGAAAAAGAAGTCATTGATTTAATAGACTACCTGTTTACCAGCTGCTTTGTCACCGGCCGCAGCTTTGCCGTTGACGGTGGTCGCCACCTGCGCTAGTGCAGTTTTATCCAACAAAAGATCAGCAACCACGCGCTCAGGCTCCAGCAGACTACCGAGCCAATGAGCGCGACGGGTAAACGCATAAAACCAGTGAAGTACCACAGTGAAATGAGGTAGACAAAATAGGGAATAATCGACCACATGCTGAAGACGATAGTTGTACGTAATGCCTCTATTCCACGCTCACTGGCCACAATATAGTGAGCTATCAGCGCAAAGGTCGGGAACAGTGGAATTAACCCCGCAATATAATAATTCTTTGTTTTAGCCAGTAAACCAATCAGCACCACTACCAGCGCGCCCAGCGCCGCTTTTACTACGAGCCCCATCGTTTTGCCTTAACACATCAATAACATCAGCCTCTAGCATAACGGAAGCGTTCTCGTTTAGAAAAGATTAATGGAAGGAAAAACGATGGCGGTGTATGTTGGCGTTTTATATTCAAAATGAATGATATGAACACCATCGTATTTGTTGAAGATGATCCCGAAGTAGGTTCGCTGATTGCGGCCTATCTGGCCCGGCATGATATTGAGGTTATCGTTGAACCTCGTGGTGATTTGGCCGAAGTGAAAATTCTGCAAGTGCAACCCGATCTGGTGTTGTTAGATATTATGCTTCCAGGTAAGGACGGTATGACTATTTGCCGTGATTTGCGTGGGCGCTGGCAAGGTCCAATTGTCCTGCTGACTTCGCTGGACAGTGACATGAACCATATTCTGGCCCTCGAAATGGGTGCCTGCGATTATATCCTGAAAACCACACCACCGGCGGTGCTGCTCGCTCGCCTGCGCCTGCATTTACGCCAAAACGAACATTCAGCCCAGGCTAAAGGGATTCAGGCTGCCACCATCACCCCACACACCACGCTGCGTTTTGGCACCCTGACCATTGACCCAACAAATCGGTCTGTGCTGCTCGGCGGTGAACAAGTCGCCCTCTCTACGGCGGATTTTGAGTTACTTTGGGAACTGGCAACCCATGCCGGGCAGATTATGGACCGCGATGCGTTGCTAAAGAATCTGCGCGGCGTAAGTTATGACGGCATGGATCGCAGCGTGGATGTCGCGATCTCCCGGTTACGTAAAAAACTGCTCGATAACGCGACGGAACCCTACCGAATCAAAACGGTACGCAACAAAGGTTATTTGTTCGCGCCGCACGCCTGGGACGACGAGACTCAGAAGTAATCCGCCGGGCCGGTCACGTTGATCGGCCAAACTCACCCTTTCACGTTACACTGTCACATGCAATCGGCTACATAACAGGCATACAAACGCCATCCAGTTCCATTACACATTTTTTGTATGGCCGCTCACCTCCTCGCTCCCTATAATCCGTTCCGGTCCTGAACCCTTAGGGTTCATAGGTTTATTTCGCAATGACAACTCTCTTTCCGGCATTTCAGGTGCTGAATGAGGCAAGAGGCTACACTATGTTCGTTACGTTCGCGTATATCGCGTTTTTTTTGGTTTGTTCATGGGCTATTTTCAGAATCAACCAAAAAAATCACTCCCTTTCAAAAAGTGTCTTCATCGCTATTTTTTTAGGTGCCATTATCGGCTTATCCCTGCATCTCATTGCAACTGACGACAGTAAAACGGTTATCGACTGGTATAACGTTATTGGCAACGGCTATGTGAATTTACTGAAGCTGGTTGCGGTTCCGCTGATATTCATCTCTATTCTCTCGGCCATTAATAAGCTTGAAAACAATGCAGGCATTGGGAAAATGTCATTAACCATCGTCGGATGTATGCTCTGTCTGGTGATGATTGCCGGATTTGTTGGGCTACTGACAGCGCATGTATTAGGTCTGGACGCCAGCGCGTTTGTTCATATGCAGTCCACGCTGACGGCTGATGATGTGAGTAAAACGGCTGCCATTTCGCTGCCAAAACTAATTACATCGCTGATACCTACCAACATTTTTCTCGACCTGACTGGCGCCAGAAACGTTTCCGTTATTGGCATAGTTATCTTCACGCTACTGGCTGGCGTGGCATTATTAAAGGTCAAACAAGACGCCCCGCAAGAAGGTGAAAAATTAAGTGCTGGCATTAACGCCATTCAGATTTGGGTGATGAAGATGGTACGCATCGTTATTGCCCTCACCCCTTATGGCGTGATGGCATTAATGGCTGGCGTATTTTCAGCATATCGCCTGGAGCAATTTGCCAGTCTGTTAGGCTTTATCGCCGCCTGTTATCTTGCAATTCTGGTGATGTTTATTGTTCATGCGCTAATACTGGTGCTGAGTGGCAATAATCCTGTTCACTATTTTAAAACCGTCTGGCCGGTATTAACCTTTGCATTTGTTTCACGCAGCAGTGCGGCATCTATTCCGCTGGCTATTTCCGCTCAGGAAAAGTTTGGCGTGCAAAATACAATTGCCAATATCGCGGCCTCATTTGGCTCAAGCATGGGTCAAAACGGCTGCGCAGGGATCTACCCTGCCATTATGGTAGCGATGATTGCGCCAACAATTGGGATTGATCCGCTATCGGTTCATTTTCTACTCGCCATGCTGCCTGCAATTGCGCTGGGCTCTATCGGCGTTGCTGGCGTAGGCGGCGGCGGAACATTCGCTGCGCTGATCGTCCTTTCAACGCTTAATTTCCCGGTCGCACTGGTGGGGATTTTCATCGCCATCGAGCCTGTTGTCGATATGGCCAGAACGGCATTAAACGTGAATGGTTCTATGATGTCAGGCGTGCTGGCAAACAGGTTCCTGAACAAGCGAACTGAAGAACCGCAACGCGTCAACGCGAGTTAGTCAGTCTTTCTGTATGATTAAAGCCTTCTGTGAACAGGAAGGCTTTTTTGCATTAACTAAACGTCAGTCCGTCGTATTTTTTCCAACGGTAATTTACTGCAGAAATAATCCAGCAGCCGATAAAGAGGCCAATAATGGCAAACCCGACATTCCCCATATGGTCACTCAAATCACTGACGGCATCCCACAACCCTCCCTGCAGTGAAAACGCCTGCGAAAGAAGCCCCAGCGCCTCCACTCCGCCAATAAATAGCGCAACGATCACGGAAGTCCCGGTAATGGTCATATTGTAATAGAGCTTACGCTGCGGCTTATTGAACGCCCATCCGTAGGCCTCAACCATCAGAATACTGTCGAGGCAGTCAATCAGCGCCATACCGCAAGTAAACAGCGCCGGGAATACTAAAATGGACCAGACAGACATCCCGTTGGAGGCGCTTGAAGCCGATATGCCCAATAACGAGATTTCAGTCGCGGTGTCAAAGCCCAGGCCAAATAAGAAACCAACAAAATACATGTGCCAGTCTTTCCCAACCAACCTGAAGGCTGAGCGGAATAGCCAATTCAGCGGACCTGAAACCGTGGCATCTTCCGTGGAGAGATCATAAATACCGGAACGTTTCAGATGGCGGAACGCCTTCCAGACCTGACAGAAAATGATGAGGTTGATGGTAGCCAGAATAAGCAGAAATGCGGCAGAAACGGTGGTTCCGATAATTCCACCAATATTCTGAAACCATACCATATGCTGCTTAAACACGCTGGTGGTCAGAGCAATACCAATGCTTGCCAGCACGACGATGGTGGAGTGCCCGAGGGAAAACCAGGCTCCCGTCGTCAGGGCTCGTTTGTTCTGCTGCATGAGCTTTCGCGTCGCGTTATCGATAGCGGCGATATGGTCGGCATCGACTGCATGACGCAAACCATAACACCACGCGATCAGGCTCAGCGCCAGTAACGAAGTGTTGTTGCTAAACGCGGTGAAAGCCCATAGCCACGCGACGATGTTTGCCCCAATGAGTATAACCATCAACAAAAGAATGTTCGGGCGTTTTTTTAATAATGAAAGCAATGGGCTCATCGTTCACGGCCCGTTAAATTTGAACTCACCAACACACCACCGTTCACTGATTGATTATTAAAACGTTTACCAGACTAATGATAACCCTTAAGAATTACCAGCCCAGTGTCGTAGATCAAAGTTGATGACTACCTGAGGCGAGTTCCGCAATCGCTAACTCTGCGACACGCAGGGGGACCGTCGCACTGTCCCCCTCTTGCATAAACCTGGCGGACGATAGTCCACACCAGGCAATAATCCACATCAACAAACGTTGCCGTTCTATCCCGGCAGTTTCGCGCACGATATTCACGCGTTGCGTGAATATTTCAGGCTCAATGGCGACAGGCCTGGCGGGATCGGCAAGATCCGGATTGGTAAAGATATTGGCGTAATCAAACCCGCGCTCACCCACCAGTCCTTTGGGATCGATAGCCAGCCATTGACTACAGATTTATCCAATGCGGCCTCTTATTTGATTGAACCTTGAGGCGATAAAACATATTGTTACTCCACTTTATAGGGAAATACATGAACAACGTTGCCTGCCAGTAGATACAATCCAAGGCTCTCGGTTCTTTGCTTAACTTCTTCAAGAGGACGTTGCAGATCGGGCTCACGTCCTCCCCATACCAGCAGCCCATTGTTGGCATAATGTTCCATGAACTCCAGGGTTTTGCCATTATCAAGCGCGATAACCACCCTGCTCACTTTTAGCAGTTGCAGAGAACCGTCATCATCTGCAATAAACATCCCTGTTATACAGAAATCAGATTCTTTGATCGGGAGCGGTGAAACAATCATGCCATTGGCCGCTACCGGTTTGAAATCCAGTTGCGAGGTCTTCACTTCTTCTGACGTTTGATACGGAATTCTGCCGCCCCAAATATGGATCCCGTCAGGGATTCCCTCCGGTAACGGTTGTGGGCTACCAGCCAGTTCAAGCGATTTGCCATCAGCAAACTCAACAACAATACTGCGACCGTTTTGTAAGGCTAAATCGCCATTCTGGTCGATAATATAGATCTTCATATCATCCTGTCTCCGCTGTTTTTAATGCTCGTGATTGATGCTCAGGAAGATGAAAATGCAAAGAGCCAATAAACAGCTGCCATCGCTGAAACACTCAGTAAGATACTGATTATGAAATAGGTTTTAAATGGCTGTTTTTGTGTTTTATGGCGAAAGAGTTGTTGGCCCGCAATCGCACCAGGCCACCCGCCCACCACGCCAAACACCAGCAAAGTGGATTCTGGCACTCTGTGCCAGGCCTTACGCGCCGCCATTTTATCTGCGCCGTAAATCACCAGCGTCAAAACATTAGCAAGCAGGCACCACATGACAAAGGAATGTGAGGTGAACATACTGCCTGACGCAGCCAAAATCAGTAGCAAGTAACAGAAACGATTGAGGTTCATTTTATTCGTTGTGGAATAGATCAGAATGCATCAAAGCCGCATTATACGTCATACATGCCAAAGCGCCGAGCGGAGCATGGCAATGCAGAAATAGTGGATACAGTGTAATCTGCTCCACTGAGTGTGTTTGATGGCATTCGGAAAGTTATCCGCATCCGCACATTTTCGATGAGATTTGCTAACCCTTTGAGCGTCTGGTGATTTTGATGAAAAAGCTGTTTGTGCAGTTTTATCTCTTGTTGTTTGTCTGTTTTCTGGTGATGACCCTGCTGGTTGGCCTGGTGTACAAATTCACCGCAGAACGTGCAGGCAGACAGTCGCTCGACGACTTGATGAAAAGCTCGTTGTACCTGATGCGCAGCGAATTACGCGAAATCCCACCGCGTGACTGGGGGAAAACCCTGAAAGAGATGGATTTAAATCTGTCTTTTGATCTTCGTGTAGAATCGTTGAATAAATACCATCTGGATGCTCCCACCATGCAGCGCTTGCGGGAAGGCGATATCGTTGCGCTCGACGATCAGTACACCTTTATTCAACGGATTCCGCGAAGCCACTATGTACTAGCCGTCGGCCCGGTACCTTATCTCTATTTCCTGCACCAGATGCGCTTGCTGGACGTCGCGCTGATGGCCTTCATTGCTATTTCATTGGCCTTCCCTGTGCTGATCTGGATGCGCCCACACTGGCAAGAGATGCTCAGACTGGAGGCCGCTGCGCAGCGTTTTGGTGAAGGGCATCTTAATGAGCGGTTGCACTTTGACAGCGGATCAAGCTTTGAGCGTCTGGGCGTGGCGTTTAACCAAATGGCAGACAATATCAATGCCCTGATTGCCAGTAAAAAACAGCTGATAGACGGCATTGCCCATGAGCTTCGTACCCCACTGGTACGTTTACGTTATCGGCTGGAAATGAGCGATAACCTCACCGAGCAGGAATCGCAGGCGCTAAACCGCGATATTGGTCAACTGGAAGCGTTAATTGAAGAATTGCTCACCTATGCTCGTCTGGATCGGCCGCAAAATGAGCTAAAACTCAGTGTTCCGGACCTGCCCATGTGGCTAACAACCCATCTGGAAGATGTACAAAGCGTCAATCCCGATCGTTCGGTACGCCTGCGCCATCTTCAGATCGGAGACTACGGCGCGCTGGATATGCGTTTGATGGAGCGTGTGCTGGATAATTTATTAAACAACGCGCTGCGTTACTGCCAGTCTACTGTGCAAGCCAGCCTGCAACTCAATGGGAGTCAGGCAACGCTGATCGTCGAAGATGATGGCCCCGGCATCGCGCCAGCTGCGCGCGAGCAAATTTTTGAACCGTTTGTACGTCTGGATCCCAGCCGTGACCGGGCGACAGGTGGCTGCGGACTTGGCCTCGCCATCGTCCACTCCATCGCTCTGGCTATGGGCGGTACTGTGATCTGTGATGAAAGTGAACTGGGTGGTGCCCGCTTCTCCTTCAGTTGGCCTGTCTGGCATAACATACCTGAATTTTCAGCTGCCTGACCTACACCGCTCGGTGGTCAGGCTGAGTGTCTTGTGCTATAAAAAAGTATGTTGTAACTAAAATGGTAAACCTATGGCTCGCTATGATCTTGTCGAACGCTTAAACGGAACCTTTCGCCAGATGGAACAACAACTGGCACACCTCACCGGGCAATTGCAACAGCAGACGCTGCTGGTTGCTCGCGTGTTCTCTTTGCCGGAGGTGGTGAAAGAGGCAGAACACGCGCCACTGGAAACCATCGACGTTAAACAGCACCTGGGTAAAGAGGCGGAAACCCTGGCACTACGCCACTTTCGCCACCTGTTTATTCAACAGCAGTCCGAGAATCGCAGTAGCAAAGCGGCTGTCCGCCTGCCGGGGGTACTCTGCTATCAGGTGAATACCGGCACACAAGCCGTGCTGGAAGAGCAAATACAACGTATTAATCAGCTTAAAACCACCTTTGAGCGTATTGTCACCGTAGATTCTGGTCTGCCATCGGCGGCGCGTTTTGAATGGGTGCACCGCCACCTGCCGGGGCTGATTACGTTGAACGCCTATCGAACGCTAACGGTCGTCAGAGATCCGGCTACCCTGCGATTTGGCTGGGCCAACAAGCATATTATTAAGAACCTGACACGTGATGAGGTACTGCAACAACTGGAAAAGAGCCTGACATCACCGCGCAGCGTGCATCCGTGGACTCGCGAAGAGTGGCAGGCCAGGCTTGAGCGCGAATATCAGGACATTGCTGCCCTGCCACAGCAGGCAAAATTGAAGATCAAACGCCCGGTCAAAGTACAACCCATCGCTCGTGTCTGGTACAAAGGGCAGCAAAAACAGGTGCAATATGCCTGCCCGACGCCATTAATTGCGCTAATAAATAACGAAAACGGCATGACGGTGCCGGATATCGGAGGATTACTGAACTACGATGCTGATAATGTTCAGCACCGTTTTAAACCTCAGGCGCAACCGTTAAGACTGATTATCCCACGGCTGCACCTGTATGTAGCGGATTAACGACCTGGTCGCATGCTACCGACCATCAGTTCCGGGCGGACCCAACTGTCGAATTCGGCCTCGGTTAAATATCCCAGCGCCAGGGCTGACGCTTTTAAGGTCAGTCCTTCTTTATGCGCCTTTTTAGCAATCTCAGCCGCTTTATCGTAACCGATATGGGTGTTTAGCGCGGTTACCAGCATCAGTGACTCGTTGAGCAACTGATCAATGCGTTCACGATTTGGCTCGATCCCTGTCGCACAGTGTTCGTTGAAGCTTTCCATACCATCAGCCAACAGGCGAACCGATTGCAGGAAGTTGTGGATAACCATCGGGCGATAGACGTTCAGTTCAAAATTCCCTGAAGCCCCGCCAATATTAACGGCAACATCGTTACCCATGACCTGACAGCACAGCATAGTCAGGGCTTCACATTGTGTCGGGTTAACCTTACCCGGCATGATGGAACTGCCCGGTTCATTTTCAGGAATAGAAATTTCACCAATGCCGCAGCGCGGACCGGATGCCAGCCAGCGTACATCATTGGCGATTTTCATCAGCGATGCAGCCAGGCCTTTGAGCGCACCGTGGGCATGTACCAGTGCATCACAGGTGGCTAGCGCTTCGAATTTATTCGGCGCGGTAACAAAAGGTGCAGAAGTCAACGCAGCCAGTTCATCCGCAACCCGCCCGGCATACTCCGGGTGGGTGTTCAGCCCGGTCCCTACCGCCGTACCGCCCAACGCCAGTTCAGCAACGTGCGGCAGACTATGTTCAATATGCTTCAGGTTATGTTCCAGCATTGCCACCCAGCCTGAGATTTCCTGGCCCAGCGTCAGGGGCGTCGCATCCTGTAAATGGGTTCTGCCGATTTTGACAATGTCGGCGAAGGCATGCGATTTTTCACGTAACGTGGTGGTCAACACATTCAGCTGAGGGATCAGATGCTCACGCAAAGCCAACAGCGCGGCGACATGCATTGCCGTGGGAAAAACATCATTTGAACTTTGGCTTTTGTTGACGTCATCGTTCGGATGTATTTTTCGCTCCATCCCCCGCACACCACCCAACAATTCGCTGGCCCGGTTTGCCAGCACCTCATTCATATTCATATTGCTTTGCGTGCCGGAGCCAGTCTGCCAGATAGCCAGCGGAAACTCATCACGATGTTTGTCTGCCAGCACCTCGTCTGCAGCCTGCATGATGGCGGAGGCTTTCTCCGCAGCCAGCAACCCCAAATCCTGGTTAACCTTCGCAGCGGCCCGCTTAGTCAGCGCCAGCGCGTGGATCAGCGAGACCGGCATTTTCTCTGTTGAAATGCGAAAATGCTCCAGCGATCGTTGAGTTTGCGCGCCCCAGAGTTTATCGGCCGGAACATCGATCGCACCCATTGAATCATTCTCGCGGCGTACCGTTACCATTACCTGCTCCTTATATTAACGATTGATTAGGTTATGTTTCGACATTGCCCACTTGCATTGGTCTTATGAGTATTAACGAGGAAAAAACTGTCGTTTGGTGGTTCGTGCGGTAAAAAAAACCGCCCCGTAGGGCGGCTGACGTTACTTAACGCAGCGTGCGCACTGCGACGTCTGAATTTGCTGGAAGAAATCGTTCCCTTTGTCATCCACCAGGATAAACGCCGGGAAATCTTCCACTTCAATTTTCCAGATGGCTTCCATCCCCAGTTCGGGATATTCCACGCACTCCAGACTCTTGATACTGCCCTGAGCCAGCACAGCCGCTGGCCCGCCAATGCTGCCTAAGTAGAAACCGCCATGCTTATGGCAAGCGTCAGTAACCTGCTGGCTGCGGTTTCCTTTTGCCAGCATGATCATACTCCCGCCCGCGGCCTGAAGCTGATCAACATAGGAATCCATGCGACCGGCAGTGGTTGGACCAAGCGAGCCAGATGCATAACCTTCCGGCGTTTTTGCCGGTCCGGCGTAATAGATTGGGTGATCTTTAACATACTGCGGCAAACTTTCACCGTTATCCAGACGTTCTTTCAGTTTCGCATGCGCTATGTCACGTCCAACGATGATCGTACCATTCAGCGACAAGCGGGTAGAAACCGGATATTGCGACAACTGTGCCAGGATATCCTTCATCGGACGGTTCAGGTCGACGCGCACGGCTTCGCCTTCACCTGCCTGACGCAGTTCTTCCGGGATATATTTGCCAGGATTGTGTTCGAGCTTCTCAATCCAGATCCCTTCACGGTTGATCCTGGCTTTAATATTACGATCCGCTGAACAAGAAACGCCCATGCCAACCGGGCACGACGCGCCGTGACGCGGCAAGCGGATCACACGGATATCGTGCGCGAAATATTTCCCGCCAAACTGGGCACCTAAACCAAGGTTCTGCGCTTCAATCAGCAACTCTTTTTCCAGTTCAACATCACGGAATGCCTGACCGTGCTCGTTACCTTCGGTCGGCAGCTCATCGTAGTATTTCGCCGAAGCCAGTTTCACCGTTTTCAGCGTGGCTTCTGCGGACGTTCCGCCAATCACAAACGCGATGTGGTACGGTGGGCAAGCTGCGGTTCCCAGCGTACGCATCTTCTCCACCAGGTAATTTTTTAATTTGCCAGGCGTGAGCAGCGCTTTGGTTTCCTGGTACAGATAGGTTTTGTTCGCCGAACCGCCGCCTTTGGCAATACACAGGAATTTGTATTCATCGCCGTCGACGGTATACAAGTCAATCTGTGCTGGCAGATTGGTACCGGTGTTCACCTCTTTGTACATATCCAGCGCGGCGTTTTGTGAATAGCGCAGGTTATCTTCGATGTAGGTGTTATAAACCCCACGCGCCAGCGCCGCTTCGTCACCGCCGCCGGTCCAGACACGCTGTCCTTTTTTACCCACGATAATCGCCGTGCCAGTGTCCTGACATGTTGGCAGGATGCCCTTTGCCGCGATATCAGAGTTACGCAGGAATTGCAGGGCGACATATTTATCGTTTTCGCTGGCATCCGGATCACGCAGAATGTCTGCAACCTGCTGCTGATGTGCAGGTCGCAACATAAACGATGCGTCATGAAACGCCTGGCGAGCCAGCAAAGTTAAGGCCTCAGGCGCAACTTTGACAATCTCCTGCCCTTCAAATTCGGCAACGGAAACATGGTCGTTGGTCAGCAGATAGTATTCGGTATCATCCTTTTTGAGGGGAAAAGGATGCTGATAATGAAAGGGTTTGTTTGACATTGTGCTCTCACTTACTGCTCGGTCTGGTTATTCTCTGGGCAGATGTTCCATTGCCCTGCTTCCCTGCCGCAGATCGGGTTGTAGAAGGTATGGCTTTCTGCAACCAGAATTACTCAGGGTATTAAAAGCGAGTCACCATATCCTACACAATTTTTTAACAAAAACTGAGACTAGTACGACTTTTTGCACGTGCAGGTTACTTCGTCCGGGGTTTCTTGGTTTAATAGCCAGAGATTTTTCAACATTGAAACAGGGCATTGATAATGCAAAAACTGATCAACTCAGTGCAACACTACGCCTGGGGAAGTAAAACTGCGTTAACGGAACTTTATGGCATTGCCAACCCAACCCAGCAGCCAATGGCCGAACTGTGGATGGGGGCTCATCCGAAAAGCAGCTCGCAGGTTCAAGGGGCCGATGGCCAACCCGTTGCTCTGCGCGATGTTATCGAGCACGATAAATCCGCACTGTTAGGCGATGCCGTAGCAAAACGCTTTGGCGAACTGCCCTTCCTGTTTAAAGTGCTCTGCGCCGCGCAACCCCTTTCGATTCAGGTCCATCCGAACAAACACAACTCTGAGATAGGATTCGCCAAAGAAAACGCAGCCGGGATCCCAATGGATGCCGCTGAGCGTAACTACAAAGATCCGAACCACAAGCCAGAGCTGGTTTTTGCCCTGACGCCATTCCTGGCGATGAATGCGTTTCGCGAGTTCTCTGACATCGTTGCGTTGTTACAACCGGTTGCGGGCGCGCATCCTGCCATTGCTCACTTTTTGCAGGAACCCGGTGCCGAGCGCCTGAGCTACCTTTTCGCCAGCCTGTTAAATATGCAGGATCAGGAAAAATCGCATGCACTGGCAATACTGAAATCAGCCCTTAACAGCCAGCAAGGCGAACCGTGGCAGACTATTCGCCTTATCGCTGATGTCTACCCGAACGACAGCGGTCTTTTCTCCCCACTGCTGCTGAATGTGGTGAAGCTAAATCCTGGCGAAGCGATGTTCCTGTTCGCCGAAACGCCGCACGCCTATCTGCAAGGTGTGGCACTTGAGGTCATGGCAAACTCAGATAACGTGCTGCGTGCAGGGCTGACACCGAAATATATCGATATTCCGGAGCTGGTGGCCAACGTTAAATTTGTCGCAAAACCGGCGAACCAACTGTTGACCACGCCGGTCAAAACCGGTGGTGAACTCGACTTCCCGATCCCGGTTGATGATTTCGCCTTCTCCCTGCATGAACTGTCCGCCGGGGAAGCCGTAATTAGCCAGCACAGCGCGGCAATTTTGTTCTGCATAGAAGGTGAAGCGCTACTGAGCAAAGGCGATCAACGTCTGGTACTAAAACCGGGGGAATCCGTATTTATTAGTGCGAATGAATCGCCAATAAGTGTCAGCGGCGTCGGCCGTTTAGCGCGTGTTTACAACAAGCTCTAGCAAGATACTGATATTTTTAACAACTCTTGCTAAGCTAGTAGAGAGTTAAAAACATGTCACTCCTCCAGGCGTCTTCAAACGCCTGGTTTTATTTTATGGATATCGAAATGAAAAAATCGCTGGTAGCTGCGGGTGTGGTGGTTGCGCTGGGTATCGTCTGGACGGGCGGCGCATGGTACACCGGAAAGAAACTGGAAACGCATCTCGCCGAGATGGTGACGCAGGCAAATGATCAGATCAAACGCTACTCACCTGAGGCAGGAATTGAACTGAGTTATCAAAACTACCAGCGCGGCGTGTTCAATAGCCAACTGCAACTGGTAGTGAAACCCATCGCCGGACAGGAAAACGCATGGCTGAAAGCAGGCCAAACTATCGTTCTGGATGAAACGGTGGATCACGGCCCCTTCCCGTTAACCCAGCTTAAGTCATTGAACCTCATTCCTGCTATGGCTTCGGTGAGAACCACACTGGTGAATAACGATGTCACTAAGCCATTGTTTGATATAGCCAAAGGCGAGTCTCCTTTCGTCATCAACTCCCGTATTAGCTATAGTGGCGACACCCGTTCCGATCTCTCCCTCAAACCGTTGAACTACGAGAAAGGCGACGAAAAAGTGGCCTTTAGCGGTGGCGAATTCCAGTTCACCGCAGATAAAGACGGTAACGCGGTTTCCCTGACGGGCACTGCGCAAAGCGGTCAGGTTAATGCAGTCAACGAATACGATCAGAAGGTACAAATTACCTTTAATAACCTGACAACCGAAGGGTCCAGCAGCGTCGCCAGTTTTGGTGAACGCATCGGCGACCAAAAGCTGGCACTCGATAAGCTGTCGATATCGGTCGAAGGCAAAGAGCTGGCCGTGCTGGAAGGGATGGGAATTGATGGTAAATCCGATCTGATTAACAATGGAAAAACCGTGAACAGTCAGTTGGATTACACCCTGAACAGCCTTAAATTACAGGGTCAGGATTTGGGTAGCGGTAAGCTGACGCTGAAAGTGGGTCAGATTGACGGTGAAGCCCTGCATCAGTTCAGCCAGCAGTACAGTGCCCAAACCAAGGCGCTGATGTCGCAGATTGATGTCGTCCAAAACCCAGAGCTGTATCAGCAGAAAGTCACGGAAGCGTTCTTTAATGCGCTGCCTATTCTGATGAAGGGTGAACCGGTAATCACCATTGCGCCGTTAAGCTGGAAAAATGCGAAAGGCGAAACGACGTTTAACCTGTCGCTGCTGCTCAAAGATCCAACCGCGACCAAAGAAGAGCCACAAACGCTGGCTCAGGAAGTGGATCGTTCCGTCAAATCACTGGACGCGAAGCTGACTATTCCTGTGGATATGGCGACTGAGTTCATGACACAGATAGCCAAAATTGAAGGCTATCAGCAGGAGCAAGCCGCGGGTCTGGCGAAACAGCAGGTCAATGGTCTGGCTGCGATGGGGCAGATGTTCCGCATTACCACGATGCAGGACAACACCATCGGCTCCAGCCTGCAGTACACCAATGGCCAGGTAACGCTCAACGGGCAGAAAATGCCGCTGGATGAGTTTGTTGGTATGTTCGGTATGCCGACCCTTGGCGAACCGGATGTTCCGGCAGTTCCACAACAGTAATTCTTCTCTGAACCAAGCCCGATAATACCGCTTATCGGGCTTTTGATTTCGGCAAGCTACTTCTGCGTGACCAGTCGGGCGGAAAGCGTCAGATTGCGGGAATGGCTGTCATCATTACCAATGCGCTGCAGTATACGTTCAGCCAGGGTATAACCCATTTCGCGTGCCGGGGTACTGGCCCAGATAATGGGAATATCATCCAGCGCGTTTTCCGCCACATCCGCAAATCCAGCCAGTGAAACTTGCTGTTCAAAATAGCGATCGACGCCAATTTCGCCGCTCTGACGCCCCGCTCTCATCAGACCAAACCAGGCGCCAACAGCGATGGTTTCGTTGTAACACACTACGGCGCTGATCGTCGGGTTACGGCGTAACAGTGCAGTAACGGCTTCGGCAGCCTGCTTTTGACTGGATGAACACTCCAGAACCCAATCACTATGAAACGGTAAACCATATTTTAGCAGCGTCGCACAATAGCCGCCGACACGCTCTGCGCGGGTTAAAGAAGAACTCTGCCCACCCAGCCACGCGATGCGCTGGTGGCCGTGCCGAATGAGATGCTCAACCAACAATTGTGCTGCCTGCATGTTGTCGGGTCGGACCGTGTCGACGTCATCCAGGTAACTGGCTCGTGAGGCAAATACTACCGGAATCCCTTTTTCTTCAGCCAACTGTCGCAGCGCATCACTGCTGTCAGCTGCACCTGCAATGACTACGCCATCCACGCCCTGATTAAGTAGCATTGCGAAACGCTGAGCCAATTGCTCACCGTCTTTGCCGCCGTGTAAAAGAAAGACCATCCGACCCTGTGCTTCTAATGCTTCCGTCAGGCCTGCCGTCAGTTCAGCATAAAATGGCGCAGACAGATCGCGTACAATCAGCCCGACCACACCACTCTGACCGCCACGCAGCACCGATGCCTGACGATTACGTACGAACCCCAACTGCTCAATGGCAGCGTTTACCCGCTCCCCGGTTGCGGATGAGATACGCCCTTTTCCACTAAGCACCAATGAGACTGTACTGACCGAAACCCCGGCAGCCAGCGCAACATCATGGATGGTTATTTTTTTGGCTATAGCCATAAAAACAGAAAACTCCCTGATAACGTGACAGATAAAACGTTTTATCAATCGGTTATAGTTATACGCTGTATTATCATTCGATAATGTGATTTATACCGCACTAAAATTAGGTAAAACGTTTTATCTTCTCGCCATCATTAGTCACCGAGCTTTCACGAGGAGTCGTTAGATGACGACGAGAACCACACCAAAAATAACGTTATGGGAATTTTTCCAGCAGTTGGGCAAAACCTTTATGTTGCCCGTGGCTCTGCTCTCCTTCTGCGGGATCATGTTGGGGATCGGCAGTTCGTTAAGCAGTCACGATGTCTTAACGCTGATCCCCGCATTGGGTAACCCGGTGCTTCAGGCTCTTTTTACCTGGATGAGTAAAGTCGGCTCTTTCGCATTTAGTTTCTTACCCGTGATGTTCTGTATTGCTATTCCTCTCGGTCTGGCACGCGAGAACAAAGGTGTGGCGGCATTTGCTGGGTTTGTTGGCTATGCGGTCATGAACCTTGCCGTTAACTTCTGGTTGACGGCGAAAGGGATTTTACCTACCACTGATGCGGCAATCCTGAAGGCCAATAACATACAAAACATACTGGGGATCCAGTCGATCGACACCGGGATCCTCGGTGCAGTCATCGCTGGGATCATTGTCTGGATGCTGCACGAGCGCTTCCATAACATTCGCCTCCCGGATGCGTTGGCTTTCTTCGGCGGCACCCGTTTTGTCCCTATCATCTCTTCACTGGTCATGGGGCTGGTTGGATTAGTTATCCCTCTGATCTGGCCTGTATTTGCGATGGGTATTACCGGGCTCGGCAATATCATCAACAGCGCAGGTGAATTTGGTCCGATGCTGTTTGGTACCGGCGAACGTCTTCTGCTGCCTTTTGGCCTGCACCATATTCTGGTGGCCCTCATTCGCTTTACTGAAGCGGGCGGTACCCAGGAAGTGTGTGGTCATAGCGTCAGTGGCGCACTCACTATTTTCCAGGCGCAGCTGAGTTGCCCAACCACGCAAGGCTTCTCTGAAAGCGCAACACGCTTCCTGTCTCAGGGCAAAATGCCGGCATTCCTCGGCGGTTTGCCGGGTGCAGCATTAGCGATGTATCACTGTGCTCGTCCTGAGAATCGACATAAAATTAAAGGGTTATTAATTTCTGGTCTGATTGCCTGCGTCATTGGCGGTACCACCGAACCACTGGAATTCTTGTTCTTGTTTGTTGCCCCAGTTCTGTACGTGATCCACGCCTTATTGACCGGCCTCGGCTTTACCGTGATGGCGGTACTCGGTGTGACTATCGGCAACACAGACGGTAACCTGATTGACTTCGTGGTGTTCGGGATCCTGCACGGGTTGTCCACCAAGTGGTACCTGGTCCCTGTTGTCGCGGCCATCTGGTTTGCGGTGTACTACGTTATCTTCCGCTTCGCGATCACCCGCTTTAATCTGAAGACCCCGGGCCGTGATGTCGATGTTGCCAGCAATATTGAGAAAGTGATGGCAGGCACACCCGGTAAATCTGGCTACAATGTCCCGGCAATTCTGGCGGCATTGGGTGGCGCGGAGAATATCGTTAGTCTGGATAACTGCATTACGCGTTTGCGTTTGTCGGTCAAAGATATGTCACGCGTAAATGTCCAGGCACTGAAAGACAACCGGGCCATTGGCGTGGTACAGCTCAATCAACATAACCTTCAGGTCGTTATTGGCCCGCAGGTCCAGTCAGTGAAAGACGAAATCGCGGTTCTGATGAATACAGTACAGGCGTGAGGACAACAACATGTTTGATTTTTCAAAGGTTGTGAACAGGCAGGGAACATGGTGCACCCAGTGGGATTATGTCGCTGACCGTTTTGGCACTGCCGATCTGCTGCCGTTCACCATCTCTGATATGGATTTTGCTACGGCCCCTTGCATTCTGGAGGCGCTGACCCAGCGCCTGTCACACGGTGTATTAGGATACAGCCGCTGGAAAAATGACGAATTTCTGGCGGCCATTAGCCACTGGTTTCAAACTCGTCACAATACCCGGATCGATCCTCAATCGCTGGTATATGGCCCCTCCGTTATCTATATGGTCTCAGAACTCATCCGCCAGTGGTCGTCTGCGGGCGACGCGGTCGTTGTCCATACGCCAGCTTACGATGCATTCTACAAGGCCATCGAAGGCAACCAGCGCACAGTGCTTCCCGTCGGTCTGGAAAAGCGGAGCGACGGTTGGTATTGCGACATGGCAAAGCTGGAGGCCGCTCTGTCACGGCCAGAGAGTAAAATTCTTCTGCTGTGTAGCCCACAAAATCCAACGGGCAAAGTGTGGACGCACGAGGAACTGGAAACCATGGCTGACTTATGCCAGCGACATGGTGTCAACGTCATTTCCGATGAAATCCATATGGATATGGTATGGGGAGAACAGCCGCACATTCCGTGGAGTAACGTCGCGCGCGACAGCTGGGCGCTGCTCACATCCGGTTCCAAGAGTTTCAATATCCCGGCATTAACCGGCGCGTATGGGATCATCGAAGACGCCAATAGCCGCAACGATTATCTCCGTGCGCTAAAGGGACGCGACGGACTGTCGTCTCCTGCGGTGCTGGCACTCACCGCACATATTGCCGCCTATCAGCAAGGTGAGCGTTGGTTGGATGCCTTACGGGATTATCTTGCCGGCAATCTGCATTACGTTGCTGATGAACTTAATACTGCGTTCCCTGAACTTAACTGGCAGATCCCACAATCCACCTATCTGGCCTGGATAGACTTACGTCCGCTCAAGGTTGATGACCAGGCGTTACAAAATGCGCTTATCCATCAGCAAAAAGTGGCGATCATGCCGGGATCGACTTACGGAGAGGAAGGGTACGGTTTTGTGCGCCTGAATACCGGATGTCCCCGTTCAAAACTTGAGAAAGGCGTTCAGGGATTAATTAACGCCCTGCGCTCTCTGCGCTAACTAAAGTTGCGCAATGAAATTAATCATTGCGCAACATAGATTTTTATCCCGATTTATTCTTATAATACGGCGCACTTTACCTAAAAACATGAGTGCGACCATGATTGATACTTCCCTTCCTTTAACCGACGTCCATCGCCACCTTGATGGGAACATCCGTGCCCAAACGATCCTGGATCTTGGTCGTCAGTTTAATTTAACGCTTCCTGCTCAAACAATTGAAACGCTGATCCCTCACGTGCAGGTAACGTCAACTGAACCTGATTTGGTCAGTTTTTTGTCAAAGCTTGACTGGGGTGTCAAAGTGCTGGCATCGCTGGATGCCTGCCGTCGCGTCGCATTTGAGAATATTGAGGATGCCGCACGTAATGGTCTGCATTACGTTGAACTACGCTTTTCTCCAGGCTACATGGCTATGGCGCATCAACTCCCCGTTGCAGGTGTGGTTGAAGCCGTTATTGCAGGCGTACGCGAAGGCTGTAAGACTTTCGGCGTTGAAGCCCGTTTAATTGGAATCATGAGCCGTACTTTCGGCGAAGCTGCCTGTCTGCAGGAACTGGATGCACTGTTAGCGCACCGTGATCACATCACAGCACTGGATTTAGCCGGCGATGAACTCGGTTTCCCAGGCAGTTTGTTCCTGTCCCATTTCAACCGTGCACGCGACGCTGGCTGGCATATCACAGTTCATGCAGGTGAAGCGGCAGGTCCGGAAAGCATCTGGCAAGCGATCAGAGAACTGGGAGCAGAGCGTATTGGCCACGGCGTAAAAGCCGTCGAAGATCGCGCCCTGATGGATTTTCTCGCCGAGCAGCGTATCGGCATTGAATCCTGCCTGACATCGAATATTCAAACCAGTACCGTCGCCTCACTGACGATGCATCCGCTGAAAACGTTCCTTGAGCATGGTGTGCTGGCGAGTCTGAATACGGACGATCCGGCGGTTCAGGGCGTGGATATTATTCACGAGTACACCGTAGCCGCCCCGGCTGCAGGATTGACGCGTGAACAGATTCGCCAGGCGCAAATAAATGGCCTGGAAATGGCGTTCCTGAGCAATGAAGAGAAACAAGCACTGCGTGAGAAAGTCGCCGCAGCGTAATGGCTTTATTGCCGGATGGCGCTAACGCTTATCTGGCCGACATTGCATTGTTGGCCAGATAAGATGCCTCGACATCCGGCATTGACATTATCAGGCAAGGCACAGCGTCGATCGGTGTTTCGCCGATTCAATGCCCAGCTCAATCAGTTCCATGATTTGAATGGCTTGTCTGGCTGGAACCGGGTTCTCGCCGTTACCATTCAGCGCATCACGGATACCCGCATAGTAAGCCGGATAATTGCCTGGAACGGTTAACCAGGTTTCTTCCACCTGCTCATCACCTTCAATGCGTGTCAGTACACCATCACGCATGTCATAACCCCAGTCTTCCTGCGGCAGGCGCTCACCATTTTTAAGACGTTCCTCTTGTGGGTCCAGACCATACTTCACATAGCTGCCACGCGATCCATGAACGATATAACGAGCAGACTCTGCGGCTGCCAGCATCGTTCCGTGCAGAATCACGCGACGCTGCGGATACGTCAGGATGGCATGGAAGTAATCTGTCGACTGCGCCCCCGGGCGGAGCTGCGCCAGATCGACTGTCAGGCTCACGGGCAAGCCAAACAGGTTAATTGCCTGATCTAAAAGATGCGGCCCTAAGTCATACCAGATACCACTCCCCGGGCCACCCTGTTCACGCCAGCGGTCACGGACCTGCGGGCGGAAGCGATCGAAATGAGATTCAAAATAAGCCACCTCACCCAACGCGCCATCAGCCAGCAAGGCTTTCAGCGTCAGAAAATCGCTGTCCCAGCGACGGTTATGGAAGACAGAAAGCAGGCGCCCTACGCTTCTGGCCAGCGCATCCAGTTCGCGTGCTTGTGACAGTGTCACAGTGAAAGGCTTATCAACAACCACATGCTTACCTGCTTCCAGCGCCGCTTTCGCCAGCGGGAAGTGTGTATCATTGGGTGTAGGGATCACAATCAGGTCGATACTCGAATCGTTAAACAGGTGTTTAGGCTCAGTAACAACCGCCACCGAAGGCCAGTCCGCCTTCACTTTTGTTTCATCACTACTGGACACCGCTACCAGTTCCAGACCCGGAGTGCCCACGATCAGGGGGGCATGGAAAGTTTTACTGGCATAACCGTAACCGATTAGCCCAACGCGGATGTTGTCACTCATGTTTTTGCCTCTCAATTCAGATCTGGCCTATTTCACACCATAGATAGTAGCGCCACAATAGTTTAATAACCTTTGCGCTACAAAGGTTGTTGCTTAACTTAAGTCAAACATATGCCACTTAGAGTTAACTTGCCGCGAAAAAGTCATCGAAATCGTTCCCAATGCTCTTGCTGTATTATTTATTGATAAGTAACATTTGCTACCTGTGTTTATGGATAAATCAAAGCAAATGTCGTCAGTAATGAATCGTCTTATTGAGTTAACAGGTTGGATTGTTCTCGTGGTCTCCGTGATCCTGTTGGGTGTTGCCAATCATATTGACAACTACCAACCACCGGAACCCGTCGCTGCAGTACAGAAAAAATAAATATACGCAGCCCGTTATAGCCTGGCAGTTAACTCCGCGATAGTTGCTGGGTAGGGCTGTAAAAGATCAATTTTTGTCAAAAAAAAGCGAATTATGCCGCATCCCGCTCCAGCGCGTATTGCCTGCGATCGTGAAGCGCGTTACCCTTTCCGCAGGCGAGAATAGCGCCAGGTTTCCCACAGGGTTGAAAACTCTTCTTACATTTGCGCGCAAATTCGCGTTTACCTGTACAACGTTGGTTGTTTTTTAATATTTACTACTCCGTTAGTATTATTTTATTAATATGGATTGCCTTTTATGACTGTTCAGGATTACTTATTAAAATTCCGCAAAATCAGTTCGCTAGAAAGTCTGGAAAAATTGTTCGATCATCTTAACTACACAC
Source organism: Citrobacter sp. C6_1 (assembly GCF_014596835.2). Classification (NCBI taxonomy): domain Bacteria; kingdom Pseudomonadati; phylum Pseudomonadota; class Gammaproteobacteria; order Enterobacterales; family Enterobacteriaceae; genus Citrobacter; species Citrobacter sp. C6_1. The sequence continues at coordinate 2,426,889 of NZ_CP115031.1, forward strand.
TTACTGACGATAGCGACATTATCAATATGTATCGCGCTGCAGACCACCGCCGTGCTGAGCTCATTTCGGGAGGCCGCCTGTTCGATGTCGGTCAGGTGCCCAAGTCCGTCTGGCATTACGTGCAATAAACAAGAAAGTAGCGCCTGGCGTTAAAAGCTTTATAATAATTGCCCCAAAATGAACGGCATGTCTGTTCGCGCGTGTAAACCTGGAGATGAAATGACTACAACACCGGCACAACGTATCGGAGGCTGGCTACTCGGGCCATTGGCCTGGCTGTTAGTCGCGTTGTTAAGTGCTTCGCTGGCGTTACTGCTGTATGTCACTGCGTTGGCCACACCGCAGACATTCCACACGCTGAGCGAGCAAAGTACGACGAATTTGCTGCTATGGGGCGTCTCCTTTATTACCGCTATCGCCATGTGGTACTACACGCTGTGGCTGACCATCGCGTTTTTCAAACGCAGAGCCTGTGTGCCAAAACACTATATTGTATGGCTGCTGATCTCGGTGTTACTGGCAATTAAAGCGTTTGCATTCTCACCTGTTCCGGATGCGTTTGCCGTGCGTCAACTGCTGTTCCCTTTGTTGGCGGCTGCGCTGTTGGTACCCTATTTCAAACGCTCGCAACGCGTTAAGACGACGTTTGTGAATCCGTAATAACCCTACAGTTAACCTGTTGTCGCCTGTTGTAGATTGTCAGATAATAGGCGGCTTTTTTATTTCAGGCCGAAAAATGACTGATTACCTGCTGCTGTTTGTCGGAACTGTACTGGTCAATAACTTTGTACTGGTCAAGTTTCTGGGCTTATGCCCCTTTATGGGCGTTTCCAAAAAACTGGAAACCGCAATGGGTATGGGCCTCGCCACGACCTTTGTAATGACGCTGGCATCCATTTGCGCATGGCTGATTGACACCTGGATCCTCATCCCGCTCGATCTCATCTACCTGCGCACGCTGGCCTTCATTCTGGTCATCGCCGTGGTGGTGCAATTTACCGAGATGGTTGTACGCAAAACCAGCCCTGCGCTGTATCGCCTGCTGGGGATCTTCTTACCGCTGATCACCACTAACTGTGCGGTATTAGGTGTAGCGTTGCTGAACATCAACCTCGGGCATAATTTTTTACAGTCGGCGCTGTACGGTTTTTCTGCCGCCGTCGGCTTCTCACTGGTGATGGTTCTGTTCGCCGCAATTCGCGAACGCCTCGCCGTGGCAGACGTTCCTGCCCCGTTCCGCGGTAATGCAATTGCGCTGATTACCGCTGGTTTAATGTCTTTGGCCTTTATGGGCTTTAGTGGTTTGGTGAAGTTGTAATGAATGCTATCTGGATTGCCGTTGCCGCAGTGAGTCTGCTGGGTCTGGCATTCGGCGCTATTTTGGGTTATGCCTCTCGTCGATTTGCCGTCGAGGATGATCCAGTCGTGGAGAAAATTGATGAAATTCTCCCGCAAAGCCAGTGTGGGCAGTGCGGTTATCCGGGCTGCCGTCCTTATGCTGAAGCTATTGGCTGTCAGGGCGAAAAAATCAACCGATGCGCCCCTGGTGGCGAAGCGGTGATGCTAAAAATTGCGACCCTGTTGAACGTCGATCCGCAACCTATTGATGGTGATGAGCAGGACGCTACCCCCGTTCGTATGCTGGCGGTGATTGATGAAAATAACTGTATCGGCTGCACAAAATGCATTCAGGCCTGCCCGGTCGATGCCATCGTGGGCGCTACGCGTGCCATGCACACGGTGATGAGCGATCTGTGCACCGGATGCAATTTGTGCGTTGATCCGTGCCCGACCCAATGTATCGAATTACGCCCGGTAGCCGAGACACCTGACAGCTGGAAGTGGGATTTAAACACTATTCCTGTGCGCATCATTCCTGTGGAACAACATGCTTAAGTTATTCTCCGCATTCAGAAAAAATAAAATCTGGGACTTTGATGGCGGCATTCACCCACCTGAAATGAAAACCCAGTCTAACGGGACACCGCTGCGGCAGGTTCCGCTGGCTCCGCGCTTTATTATTCCGTTGAAGCAGCATATTGGCGCTGAAGGTGAACTGTGTGTCAATGTGGGCGACACCGTGCTGCGTGGTCAGGCGCTAACCCGTGGGCGCGGCAGAATGTTGCCCGTACACGCCCCGACCTCCGGCACCGTTGTTGCCATTGCCCCGCACTCTACCGCGCATCCTTCGGCTTTAGCTGAACTTAGCGTCATCATTGATGCGGACGGCGAAGATCGCTGGATTGAGCGTGACGGCTGGGCAAATTATCGTGCCCGCAGCCGCGAGGAGCTCATAGCCCGTATTCACCAATTCGGTGTTGCAGGACTCGGCGGCGCAGGTTTTCCAACTGGCGTCAAATTGCAGGGTGGCGGTGATAAAATTGAAACACTGATCATCAACGCCGCTGAATGTGAACCCTACATCACCGCCGATGACCGCTTAATGCAAGATTGCGCGGCCCAGGTGGTCGAAGGTATCCGCATACTTGCACATATTCTTCAACCGCGCGAAGTCCTGCTGGGTATTGAAGATAACAAACCGCAGGCTATCTCCATGCTGCGCGCAGTGTTGGCTGATTCTCACGATATCAGCTTACGAGTCATCCCCACGAAATACCCGTCAGGCGGCGCCAAACAACTTACGCAAATCCTGACCGGCAAGCAGGTTCCTCACGGTGGACGTTCCTCCGATATCGGGGTGCTGATGCAAAACGTGGGGACTGCCTATGCTGTCAAGCGGGCCGTTATTGATGGCGAGCCAATCACCGAGCGTGTGGTCACGTTAACGGGCGAAGCAGTCAGCCGCCCGGGCAACGTTTGGGCGCGATTGGGTACACCTGTTCGTCACCTGCTCAACGATGCAGGTTTCTGTCCTGCTACTGACCAGATGGTGATCATGGGCGGTCCGCTGATGGGCTTTACCCTGCCCTGGCTGGATGTCCCTATTGTGAAGATCAGCAACTGCCTGCTTGCGCCCTCTGCCAGTGAAATGGGGGAACCGCAGGAAGAAAAAGGCTGTATTCGCTGTAGCGCCTGTGCCGATGCCTGCCCTGCCGATCTTCTGCCGCAACAACTTTACTGGTTCAGTAAAGGCCAACAGCATGATAAAGCGACAACCCACAACATTGCTGACTGCATTGAATGCGGCGCATGTGCATGGGTATGCCCAAGCAATATTCCTCTGGTGCAGTACTTCCGCCAGGAAAAGGCTGAGATTTATGCCATCAGTCAGGAAGAAAAACGCGCTGCAGAAGCAAAAGCCCGTTTTGAGGCCCGACAAGCCCGACTGGAGCGTGAAAAAGCGGCACGTCTTGAACGGCATAAAAGCGCAGTTGTACAGCCTGCAGCGAAAGATCATGATGCCATCGCCGCCGCGCTGGCTCGCGTGAAAGAGAAACAGGCCCAGGCTATGCAGCCGGTTGTAATCCAGGCGGGTGAACAACCTGACAACAGCGCAGTGATTGCCGCACGTGAAGCGCGAAAAGCGCAGGCTCGCGCCGCACGCAGTGAAAATTCGTCAAAAGATGAAGGCAGCAGCGCGGGTACGGATCCACGCAAAGCCGCCGTCGAAGCCGCTATTGCCCGCGCCAAAGCCCGCAAGCTTGAGCAGCAACCAGCGACGGAAACAGCCGAGCCGGTTGACTCGCGCAAAGTCGCCGTCGAAGCCGCTATTGCCCGCGCCAAAGCCCGCAAGCTTGAGCAACAAGCCACCACGGAATCTGTCGAACCGGTTGATCCGCGCAAAGCTGCCGTTGCGGCCGCTATTGCACGCGCTCAGGCCAAGAAAGCCGCACAGCAGCAGGTTGTAAACGAGGAATAAATGGTATTCAGAATAGCTAGCTCCCCTTATACCCATAACCAGCGCCAAACATCGCGTATCATGATGCTGGTTCTGATTGCTGCATTGCCAGGGATTGCCGCTCAATGGTGGTTCTTCGGCTGGGGTACATTGTTCCAGATAGCGCTGGCATCGGTCAGCGCCATCGCCGCCGAAGCGGGCGTGCTTAAACTACGTAAACAGCCCGTTGCCGCGATCCTGAAAGACAACTCCGCCCTGCTTACAGGGTTGCTGCTTGCCGTCAGTATTCCCCCCCTGGCTCCGTGGTGGATGGTGATCCTGGGTACCGTCTTCGCCGTTATCATTGCCAAGCAGCTGTATGGCGGTCTTGGTCAGAATCCATTTAATCCGGCAATGATTGGTTATGTTGTTCTGTTGATCTCATTCCCGGTGCAGATGACAAGCTGGCTGCCACCGCATGAAATTGCCGCTACGGTGCCCGGATTTTTTGATGCTTTAAACGTTATCTTTACCGGACATACCGCTGGCGGCGGTGATATGAACACGCTCCGTATAGGGATCGACGGCATCAGTCAGGCTACTCCGCTGGACACCTTTAAGACCTCCCTGCACGCGGGACATACTGTTGAACAGGTGATGCAGTATCCGATTTACAGCGGCATGCTCGCGGGCGCAGGTTGGCAGTGGGTTAACCTTGCCTGGCTGGCGGGCGGCATCGTGTTGTTATGGCAAAAAGCGATTCGTTGGCACATCCCGGTTAGTTTTCTGCTGTCGCTTGCCGTTTGTTCAACGTTAGGCTGGTTTTTCTCTCCAGCGTCGCTGGCATCACCGCAGCTGCATCTGCTTTCCGGTGCCACCATGCTGGGTGCATTCTTTATTCTTACCGACCCCGTTACGGCCTCGACAACCAACCGTGGTCGCCTGATTTTTGGCGCACTTGCGGGTCTGTTGGTCTGGCTGATTCGTAGTTTTGGTGGATATCCTGATGGCGTGGCCTTTGCCGTGTTACTGGCGAATATCACCGTTCCACTGATTGATTATTACACCCGTCCTCGTGTGTACGGACATCGCTAAGGACAACGTATGCTGAAAACGATTCGTAAACACGGTATCACTCTGGCACTGTTTGCCGCGGGCTCTACAGGGTTAACGGCGGCGATTAATCAGTTAACCAAGTCTACCATTGATGAACAAGCGGCCCTGCAGCAAAAGGCGTTGTTTGATCAGGTACTGCCTGGCGATCGCTACAATAACAATCTGCCAGAAAGTTGCTATCTGGTGAATGCTCAGGCATTAGGTAAAGGTACACATCGTGTCTATATTGCTCGCCAGGACGACCGTCCGGTTGCGGCAATCCTGGAGGCCACGGCCCCCGATGGTTATTCCGGGGCGATTCAACTGCTGGTCGGTGTCGATTTTACCGGTACTGTGCTGGGTACGCGGGTGACGGAACATCACGAAACACCAGGACTCGGTGATAAAATTGAGTTACGTCTGTCTGACTGGATCACCCATTTTAGCGGCAAAACAATTAATGCAGAGAATGACCCTCACTGGGCGGTGAAAAAAGATGGCGGCGATTTTGATCAGTTCACCGGCGCGACCATTACTCCCCGGGCAGTGGTTAATGCAGTGAAACGTGCAGGCCTGTTTGCGCAGACGCTGCCTGCGCAAATTCCTCAACTTAGCGCCTGTGGAGAATAACCATGAGCGAAATTAAAGACGTTATTGTTCAGGGGCTTTGGAAAAATAACTCCGCGCTTGTGCAGTTACTCGGGATGTGTCCGCTGTTGGCCGTTACCTCTACCGCCACTAACGCGCTGGGGCTGGGACTCGCGACGACGCTCGTCCTGACGTTGACCAACCTGACGATTTCAGCGCTGCGCCGCTGGACACCGCCCGAAATCCGTATTCCCATTTATGTCATGATCATCGCCTCCGTGGTGAGTGCGGTGCAGATGCTGATCAATGCCTACGCCTTTGGCCTGTATCAATCACTGGGTATCTTTATCCCCTTGATTGTGACCAACTGCATTGTCGTGGGCCGTGCTGAGGCCTTCGCCGCCAAAAAAGGCCCTGCATTATCTGCACTCGATGGTTTTTCCATCGGCATGGGGGCGACCGGCGCCATGTTTGTTCTCGGATCGCTGCGTGAAATAATTGGTAACGGTACACTATTTGATGGCGCAGACGGTTTGTTGGGTAGCTGGGCCAAAGTATTGCGTGTTGAGATTTTCCATACTGATACGCCGTTTCTGCTGGCCATGCTGCCACCAGGCGCGTTTATTGGTCTGGGCTTAATGCTGGCTGTTAAGTATCTGATTGATGAGAAAATGAAGAAACGCCGTGCCGAGGCGGCTGTCGCGGACAGTCCGGCTGGTGAAACAGGGAATGTGTCATGAATAAAGCAAAACGGCTGGAAATCCTCACACGCCTGCGTGATAACAATCCGCATCCGACAACCGAGCTTAATTTTACATCGCCTTTCGAACTGCTGATTTCTGTCTTGCTTTCCGCTCAGGCCACCGATGTCAGCGTCAATAAAGCAACGGCTAAGCTTTACCCCGTCGCTAATACGCCCGCCGCGATGCTGGAACTCGGCGTCGAAGGTGTTAAGTCATACATCAAGACAATCGGTTTGTTTAACAGCAAAGCGGAGAACGTGATTAAAACCTGCCGCATTTTACTGGAACAGCACAATGGCGAAGTTCCGGAAGACAGGACTGCATTAGAAGCCCTGCCCGGCGTTGGGCGCAAGACGGCGAATGTGGTGTTGAATACTGCCTTTGGCTGGCCGACCATTGCTGTAGATACCCATATTTTCCGGGTATGTAATCGTACACAATTTGCCCCAGGTAAAAACGTCGAGCAGGTAGAAGAAAAGCTACTGAAAGTCGTCCCCAGTGAATTTAAAGTCGATTGCCATCACTGGTTGATTCTTCATGGTCGCTACACCTGCATAGCCAGAAAGCCACGTTGTGGTTCCTGTATCATCGAAGATCTCTGCGAATTCAAAGAGAAAGTTGATATCTGATGCTGCCGGGGCATCCTCTTTGCCCCTCGCATACATAGCGATTAGTTATGCACTCCCTCGCGATAGTTTTCCCGACAATGATGCCATCCAATTACCCATCTCTAATGTAATATTCTTGTGAATTAGCACCTGAGCAGGTTAATCGTTTTTTTAGTAATAGAAATTTCTATCTATACGTGATCAAGATCACCCAGCCAACACAATGTTAAACAATATTTATTTTTTAGTTAATATGACAATCATATGACCTAATTGAGCAGTTTCTAAACAAAACATTACACTAGCTATTTTTCAGATAATGGCCTATATCACTGGATTCAACCGCAAATAGCAGAACATATCGCCACATTGCAGTTTTTACCGTAATTAAACAGTGTAAAAACCTGCCATTTTCTAAATGAAGAAATTTAACGCTGGATAACATTTCTATGCCCCGACGATTTCACCAGTCATGATATATGTAACAGATTATTACAAACCACTTGTCTGAATGGTCAAGATAGTGAACATTACTTGCCGTTTCCCCTCCCACTATAACAATCGGACGGATGAACTTGACTCATCACGTACCTGAACACCCCCGTTGATATGGGATGTAAAAAAAGAGGTAAAAGTGTCTACTGCAAACAATAAACCAACAGAAAGCGTCAGTTTAAACGCCTTCAAACAACCAAAAGCGTTCTATCTCATTTTCTCAATTGAGCTGTGGGAACGTTTTGGTTATTACGGCCTGCAAGGGATTATGGCCGTCTACCTGGTTAAACAACTGGGCATGTCAGAAGCGGATTCCATCACCCTTTTCTCCTCCTTTAGCGCCCTGGTATATGGTCTGGTTGCGATTGGCGGCTGGTTAGGTGATAAAGTTCTGGGTACAAAACGCGTCATTATGCTGGGTGCCGTTGTCCTGGCCATTGGTTATGCGCTGGTTGCATGGTCTGGTCACGATGCGGGTATCGTTTATATGGGCATGGCGGCCATCGCGGTCGGTAACGGTCTGTTTAAAGCAAACCCATCATCTCTGCTCTCTACCTGCTATGCCAAAGATGACCCGCGTCTTGATGGTGCATTTACCATGTACTATATGTCCGTCAACATCGGTTCATTCTTCTCGATGCTGGCAACGCCGTGGCTGGCTGCGCGTTACGGCTGGAGCACCGCGTTCGCACTGAGCGTCGTGGGTATGCTAATTACCGTTGTTAACTTCGCATTCTGCCAGCGCTGGGTTAAACAGTACGGTTCCAAGCCTGACTTTGAACCCATCAACTTCCGCAACCTGCTGCTGACCATTGCAGGTGTTGTGGTGCTTATCGCGATTGCAACATGGCTGCTGCACAACCAGGGCATTGCCCGTATGGTTCTGGGTGTTATCGCCATGGGTATCGTGGTTATCTTTGCGAAAGAAGCGTTCTCTATGCAGGGTGCTGCACGTCGTAAAATGATCGTCGCCTTCATTCTGATGCTGGAAGCCATTATCTTCTTCGTGCTGTACAGCCAGATGCCGACGTCTCTGAACTTCTTTGCGATTCGTAACGTTGAACACTCTATTCTGGGTATTGCTTTCGAACCGGAACAGTATCAGGCACTGAACCCGTTCTGGATCATCATCGGTAGCCCAATTCTTGCTGCTATCTATAACAAGATGGGCGACACTCTGCCGATGCCGACCAAGTTTGCAATTGGTATGGTGCTGTGCTCAGGCGCATTCCTGATCCTGCCGCTGGGTGCCAAATTCGCGACCGATGCTGGCATCGTTTCCGTTAACTGGCTGATCATCTGCTACGGTCTGCAAAGTATCGGTGAGCTGATGATTTCTGGTCTGGGTCTGGCGATGGTGGCACAGTTGGTTCCACAACGTTTGATGGGCTTTATTATGGGTAGCTGGTTCCTGACCACTGCCGGTGCCAACATCATCGGTGGTTACGTGGCTAACATGATGGCGGTTCCGGAGAATGTGACCGATCCGTTGATGTCCCTCGAAGTCTACGGTCGCGTGTTCCTGCAGATTGGTGTTGCAACGGCGGTTATCGCTGTTCTGATGCTGCTGACGGCGCCAAAACTGAATCGTATGACTCAGGACGATGACGTCAGTGAGAAAGCCGCTAAGGCCGCAACAGCGTAATTCTCAGGGAAACTTAATTTCAGGCCGCTAACTGTTGTTAGCGGCTTTTTTTTTGCTCCAGGTAGCACTACCATACGGTATACCTCAGCCAAAAGGAGTTACCGATGAAACTGTTCTACAAACCGGGCGCTTGTTCTCTTGCTTCCCACATCACACTTCGTGAGAGCGGTAAAGATTTCACGCTGGATGGTGTTGATCTGATGAAGAAACGTCTGGAAAACGGCGACGATTTTTTCGCGGTAAACCCGAAAGGACAAGTTCCCGCCCTGTTGCTGGATGACGGTACACTACTGACCGAAGGCGTCGCCATCATGCAATATCTGGCAGACACCGTTCCAGACCGTCATCTCCTGGCTCCTACCAGCAGTCTCTCCCGCTACAAAACTATCGAATGGCTTAACTATATCGCTACAGAGCTACATAAAGGTTTTACCCCACTGTTCCGCCCGGATACGCCAGAGGAGTACAAACCAACCGTACGTGCATTACTTGAGAAAAAAATGCAGTATGTGAACGAATCGCTGAAAGACAACCCGTGGATTTGCGGCGCACGCTTCAGCATTGCTGATGCCTATCTGTTTACCGTGCTGCGTTGGGCGTATGCGGTTAAGTTGAATATGGCAGGATTAAGCCATATCGAAGCGTATATGGCGCGCATGGCTGAGCGTCCGGCAGTTTCCGCAGCGCTTAAAGCGGAAGGATTAAATTAATTGTTGTTGCCGGGTAGCGCTTGCGCTTACCCGGCCTACAGTCAACCCCAGGCCCGATAAGCGTGAGCGCCATTGCATATTGATTACAGCTGAGTGGCGCTAAAGTAGTGTTCAGGCCTGGCGATACGATCCTGTGCGGCAACCACCTGCAGCTCATACTCCTGCATCTCTTTGGTGGCGATCATAATTTCGTACACTGCCGCAGTCACATGCTCCAGCGCCTGCTGCAATGAAGCTCCCTGCAACAGTTTAACCAACAGCAAGCCACTGGTGACGTCACCAACGCCAACCGGTTGGCGTGTGCCAAAATCAACAAGCGGACGACTGATATGCCACGCCTGATCAGCGGTGACCAACAGCATCTCAAAGCGATCTGCGCTCATGCCTGCACGGGCAAGATGCTTAACCAGCACAATTTCCGGCCCCTGAGCAATCAGTTCACGGGCCGCCATCACCGCCTCATCAACATTGTTAACCGCATGCTCGCACAGAATTTCGAGTTCAATCAGATTTGGCGCGATAATGTCGCTGGCCGGAAGTGCGTGACGAACATGAAATTCCGCAACGCCAGGCGCCACGATGCACCCTTTTTCAGGATGACCCATCACTGGATCGCAAAAGAATTTCGCCTGAGGATTTGCCGCTTTCACTTTGCGCACAATTCCCAGAATATGCTCACCCTGCTCAGCGGATCCCAGATAACCACTCAGCACCGCATCGCAGGTCTGCAGTTTATCGATATCAGCAATGCCCTGAACAATTTCAGTCAGGTGACTGGGCGGCATAACACAGCCGGTCCATTTACCGTACTGCGTGTGGTTAGAAAACTGAACTGTGTTGAGCGGCCAGACATTCGCGCCAAGACGACGCATCGGAAATTCGGCAGCACTGTTGCCGGCATGGCCAAAAACAACGTGGGACTGGATGGCGAGGATATTCTTCATTTTACTTACCACAACCCTAAAAAAATAAAGGGGCGTAGTTTCCCACGCCCCTGCTGACTTTTACTTATTTCCAGCAAATCAGACAGTAGTTCTTTTTGCCACGGCGCAGTAAGGTGTAGCGTCCGAACAAAATATCACTGTCCTGGAAGAAATATTCCGGGTCAGATTGTTTCTCACCATTAATGGTGACCGCATTCGACGCAATGGTCTTACGCGCCTGACCGCGAGAAGGCTGCAGTTCAGAATCCACCAGCGCCTGCATCAGGTCAGCACCCTTGTCCATTTCGATCATCGGTACACCATCCTGCGCCAGCTGTTCGAAGTCCGCTTCGCTCAGGTCGCTCAGGTTGCCATTGAACAGGCTTTCGGTAATGCGTTTCGCCGCCACTAAACCTTCTTCGCCGTGAACCAGACGCGTTACCTGCTCAGCCAGAACATACTGGGCACGCGGCGCTTTACCGCTGTTCTTATCTTCTTCTTCCAGCGCATTGATCTCTTCAATGTCCATAAAGGTGAAGAATTTCAGGAAGCGATATACGTCCGCATCAGCCGTGTTGATCCAGAACTGGTAGAACTTGTATGGGCTGGTTTTCTTCGGATCCAGCCAAACTGCGCCACCTTCCGTTTTACCGAATTTGGTACCGTCAGCTTTAGTGATCAGCGGAACCGTCAGGCCAAATACCTGATTCTGATGCAGACGGCGGGTCAGATCGATACCAGAGGTAATGTTACCCCACTGGTCAGAACCGCCAATTTGCAATGCCACGCCATGCAGTTTATTCAGGCAGGCAAAATCATAACCTTGCAGCAGGTTATAAGAAAACTCGGTAAAGGAGATCCCCTGATCGTCACGGTTCAGACGCTGCTTCACCGCTTCTTTGTTGATCATCTGGTTTACGGAGAAATGTTTGCCGATATCACGCAGGAAAGTCAGTACATTCATACCGCCAAACCAGTCGTAGTTGTTCGCAGCAATCGCCGAGTTGTCGCCACAGTCGAAATCGAGGAACGGTGCCACCTGTTTGCGGATTTTATCCACCCACTCCTGCACGGTATCTTCAGTATTCAGTTTACGCTCGGCGGCTTTAAAGCTCGGATCGCCAATCAGACCCGTTGCACCGCCTACCAACGCAACAGGCTTATGGCCTGCCTGCTGGAAGCGTTTCAGGCATAACAATGGAACCAGATGCCCCAAATGCAAGCTGTCAGCGGTAGGATCGAAGCCGCAATAGAGCGCGATCGGGCCTTGCGCCAGTCGCTCTGCTAACGCTTCCTCGTCCGTCACCTGGGCCACCAGCCCCCGCTCTTGCAATTGTTTAATCAAGTTACTGCTTGCCATCAAAATCTCCATGTATAAAACGACTGCACCTTTGCCGGTACACGACTTTTCGCCTGATGCGAAAGAGACATAGAATAAAGCGCCGGATTCATCAGCACCAGCGCTTAAAACAAGAATTTTGCATCTTTAGGGGGCCAGACGGTCAATTTTCCACGCGTCATCTTCACGTTGGTATAAAAAACGGTCGTGCAGACGGTTTTCGCCACCCTGCCAGAACTCCATTTGTTCAATGCTTACGCGAAAGCCGCCCCAGAAACTCGGCAACGGAACTTCCCCTTGCTGAAACTTCTGCTTCAGCTCAAGAAATTTACTTTCCAGAATTCCGCGTGCGGAGATCCGACTGGACTGCTTAGAAACCCAGGCGCCAATCTGGCTATCGCGCGGGCGACTGTGGAAATATTTTACCACCTCAAGCGTGGACAAGCGTTCGGCCTTGCCGATGACCATCACCTGCCGTTCCAGCGTATGCCAGGGGAATAACAGGCTGATGCGCGGATTGTTCTCGATCTGGTGCGCCTTACGGCTGCCCATGTTGGTATAAAACACCAGCCCTTTGTCATCATAATGTTTGAGCAACACGATTCGCTGGTACGGCTGACCGTTTTCATCGACTGTTGCGACGACCATAGCGGTAGGGTCTGCCAGTTTGGCATCACAGGCTTGCCCCAGCCAGCGCTCAAACAGCGCGAGGGGTTCGGCGGGAAGATCGCGGCGGCGAAGACCGCCTTTCGTGTATTCACGGCGCAGATGCGCGATTTGCTGCAATTCGTCGTTATCAGACATGATGTTGGGCTACGGATTGTCAGTGGGTGACGCTATTGTGCGCCGCCCAGGTGAAAATCTCAACGCTTCGGGTTCTGTAACTGACAGTTATTCAGCACAATTCTGTCTCGTTTATAGACCGTCGCGCTGTCTCCTTTAGACCAGAAGACGTAGATACCATCTGTGTAGCGTGCACCCGATGCCGACACGCCCTGTTTGAGATTCAATAGTTGATTATCATAAACAAAGCTCGCCACCTGTCGGGTATTATTCAATTTTACGGTAAGCGGTTTTTCATCACAGCGATATTCGAGCGTATCCGTTTGCATACGCTCGACAAATTGGTTGTACACACTACAACCGGTAAGCAATACGGGCAGACACACTAATAACAGTTTTTTCATAGCCATATCCTGAAGACTTTCCTGGTCCCGGAGGGCAAAAACACCCTCCCTAACATCCCTAGTTTATCGGTATAGCGCCTGAAATAATTTCAGTTAACTCTGAGTTCGTGGATTGGCGGGGAAAATAGCCCCTAAAACGCTGGGCTCAGACGCGCCAGTCACAGAAGGCAGGTTGCCCGGCAGTCCCGCGAGTGTACGCCACGCCAGCCAGGCAAAGGCTAACGCTTCCATATCATCACCACTGATCCCGGCTTCATCGGTGGAGGTCACTTCCGTACCCGGCAGCAGCGCCGCCAGACGCATCATAAGAAGTGGATTGCGACTACCGCCGCCACATACCATCAACCGTTCACACCCACCGCTCAACTGGACCTGCTCGGAAATCGTCACGGCCGTCAGTTCAGCCAACGTCGCCTGTACGTCTCGTGGGCTAATTCCCGGAAACTGCGCCAGATGGCGTTCAATCCAGCCATAATTGAAATATTCGCGCCCCGTACTCTTTGGCGCTGGTGCAGAAAAATACGGATCGTTAAGCATCGTTTGCAACAGCGGCAGAATCACTGTACCCGAGCAGGCCCACTGCGCATCTTTATCATAAGGTTGGCCACATTGCCGCCAAATCCACGCATCCATCAGCATATTGCCCGGACCGGTGTCGTACCCCCGAACCGGTTGTTTTGGAATGAGCAGAGACAGATTGGCAATACCACCAATATTTAACACCATCCGGCGTTCCGTTGGATGCGCCAGCAACGCCTGGTGAAAAGCAGGAACCAGCGGTGCCCCCTGTCCACCCAACGCGATATCGCGCCGACGAAAATCGCCGACCACCGTTACCCCGGTACGCGCTACAATCTGGTTGTTATCACCAATTTGTAGCGTATGTGGCGCAACTCCTGTCGGTTCATGCCACACGGTTTGCCCATGACAGCCGATCGCGACAATATCCTGCGGTTTTAATTTTTCCTGCTGCAGCAACGCGTTCACCGCATCAGCGAACAAACGCCCCAACTGCGTGTCCAGTTGACCGTATTGGGAAAGCGTCAGTTGCTGCCCCTGACAAATATCCAGAATGGCCTGTTTTACATGAACGGGGATGGGCCATGTCAGACTTGCCTGCTGCGCAACCATCGTTTCATCTATCGCCGCCAGCACAACATCCACACCATCAAGACTGGTTCCAGACATCACTCCGATAAAACGGCCCGATTTCATACGTCATCCTTTTTAGCAAATTAGCCTTGACACTCCACCATAAAGTGTCGACTAATTCCATGCTTCCTTGATGATTTTTGCAGGTTAATCTTTCCAGTAACCGCTAAATTCCATCACCGTGATGAATGATTCGTTTATACTCGGTTAACCCGATTTCGGTTAAGATTTTCATATTGTTCCAGTAGAACATGTGACCTTAGACTCACAAATGCCATATAATTTAGCCATGAGGAGTGCTTTATTAGCGTTTCGTGGTGACAAAGGAGATTTGTAAATGATTAAACGTGTGCTGATTGTTTCATTAATGGGCGTATCTTTAGCGGGCTGCGTTAACAATGATAGCCTTTCAGGTGACGTGTATACCGCATCCGAAGCGAAACAAGTTCAGAACGTTACCTACGGTACGATTGTTCATGTTCGTCCGGTGCAAATCCAGGGTGGTGACGACGCAAACGTGATTGGCGCTATTGGTGGTGCTGTGCTGGGTGGGTTCCTCGGTAACACCGTAGGCGGCGGTACCGGTCGTTCATTAGCGACAGCTGCAGGTGCGGTTGCTGGTGGCGTAGCAGGCCAGGGCGTACAAGGCGCGATGAATAAAACCCAGGGCGTAGAACTGGAAATTCGTAAGGATGACGGTAATACCATCATGGTGGTTCAGAAGCAGGGTGCGACCAAGTTCTCTGCGGGTCAGCGCGTTGTTATGGCTAACAATGGTAGCCAGGTTACCGTGTCTCCACGTTAATAGAATTCACGTGTGGTCAGCCTCTGGCCACACGTCGTTTTGATCGCTTTATCCCTGCGACTGCAGTTCAATGATATTGTGTTCCAGTCTGGCGACCAGTTTTATCAGCAGATCAATCTCCTCAGTTGAAATCCCTTCCAAAATTTCGCCGCGCGTTTTGTTGATAACCGCTTCCATATCAGCAATCAGCGGTTCGGCCTTCTCCGTTAATTTGATTCTCTTTGCCCGACGATCGCTGGCGCAAGTCTGTCGTGAAATGAGTCCCTTTTCTTCTAACTGGTCGAGCGTACGCACCAATGAAGGCTG
Organism: Citrobacter sp. C6_1; assembly: GCF_014596835.2. Classification (NCBI taxonomy): domain Bacteria; kingdom Pseudomonadati; phylum Pseudomonadota; class Gammaproteobacteria; order Enterobacterales; family Enterobacteriaceae; genus Citrobacter; species Citrobacter sp. C6_1. The sequence continues at coordinate 2,442,263 of NZ_CP115031.1, forward strand.
CTCAATACCAATCGCCTTAGCCAGTTGAATCTGTGATTGATCCGGTGGCAACTGATGAATGTTGTGCAGCGTAACCCAATGCGTCTGCGTCAACTCCAGAGGTTTCAGGCGATGGTCAATCAGAGCACGCCAAATGCGCACCAACCGTGCCAGATCAGAACCTAATGGCGATTCCAATTTCATCTCCTTATAATTAGCTTGCTAAGTTATTGTGCTGATTTTAGAATAGTGTGCAGCATTTGTATTCCCAAAACAAATGTATTGCCAAATTTGCTTACCGGATGACATTTTTTCAGACATTATGCGTTACAGAGACACATTGTCCCTTTTTTTGCTAAACCTATAGCAACGCTCTTTTCGCCAAGGATTTTGCCCGTGAAGTTTATGTTTAATGCAACAGGATTGCCCCTACAAGATTTAATGATCGGAGCATCTGTCTACTTCCCCCCTATATTCAAGGCGTTTGTTGCAGGATTTATCCTCTGGCTGGTTGTTCATCGCCTGCTACGCGACTGGATCTATTCTGGCGAAATCTGGCATCCCCTGTTAATGGATCTGTCCCTCTTTACGCTTTGCGTGTGTCTGGCCTTTGTCATGTTGATTGCGTGGTGATTATGTCGCTTAAAACCGTTAAATACTTCTCCACTATTATAGTCGCTGTCATTGCCGTCCTCGCCGGGTGGTGGATGTGGAATTACTATATGCAATCGCCGTGGACGCGTGACGGAAAAGTCCGCGCTGAACAGGTCAGCATCACACCGCAAATCTCTGGCAGCATTAGTGAACTCAACATTAAAGATAATCAACTGGTTAACAAAGGCGATGTTCTTTTTGTTATCGACAAGACCCCTTTCCAAATTGCTGAGCTGAACGCACAGGCTCAGTTGGCTAAAGCACAGTCCGATCTGACCAAAGCCGATAATGAAGCCAAACGTCGCCGCAATTTGTCGCAAAATTTCATCTCAGCAGAAGATTTGGACAGCGCACTACTCAATGTAAAAGCCATGCAGGCGACCTTTGCCACAGCCCAGGCCAGCTTGCGCTATGCCCAGTGGCAACTGGCACAAACGGTAGTCAAAGCCCCTGTCACAGGCTGGGTCACCAATCTATCAACCCGTACCGGAGACTACGCCTCAACGGGTAAACCGCTGTTTGCTCTGGTCGACAGTCACTCTTTTTATGTCATGGGGTATTTCGAAGAAACCAAGCTACGCCACATTCAAGACGGGGCACCTGCACTAATCACACTCTACAGCGGCAACATCAAGTTACAGGGTCACGTTTCCAGCATTGGTCGCGCTATTTATGATCAGAGTGTGGAAAGTAATTCCGGTCTGGTTCCTGACATTAAACCAAACGTTCCGTGGGTTCGTCTGGCGCAGCGGGTTCCCGTTCGTATCGAATTTGATACCCTTCCGCACGATGTTACGCTGGTTTCGGGGACAACCTGTAGCGTGTCCATCGGTCAGCAAAAATGAAACTGCCCCACCTGACACCAGCCAGTTTGCCGTGGTTTAAAGCCACGAGCGGACAGTGGCGTTACGCGCTGCGTAATACCATTGCGATGTGTCTGGCGCTAACCTTCGCCTATTACCTCAATCTGGACGAACCCTACTGGGCGATGACATCAGCAGCGGTAGTCAGTTTTCCAACCGTTGGTGGCGTGATAAGCAAAAGCCTGGGGCGTATCGCGGGCAGTTTACTTGGTGCAACGGCCGCATTGATTATAGCCGGCCATACCCTCAATGAACCCTGGCTGTTTCTGTTGAGCATGTCAGTCTGGATCGGTTTTTGTACCTGGGCGTGCGCGCATTTCACCAACAACGTGGCCTACGCTTTTCAACTGGCAGGCTATACCGCGGCGATTATTGCGTTTCCAATGGTGCATATTACAGAGGTTACGCAACTGTGGGATATCGCCCAGGCACGTGTGTGCGAAGTCATCGTCGGGATCCTCTGTGGTGGCTTGATGATGATGATCCTGCCCAGTACATCCGATGGCACCACGCTGCTGACCGCATTGAAAAATATGCATGCACGTTTGCTGGAGCATGCCAGTTTACTCTGGCAGCCAGAAACTACAGATGCTATCCGCACCGCCCATGAAGGGGTGATCGGCCAAATCCTGACAATGAATCTGCTACGTATTCAGGCGTTCTGGAGCCACTACCGTTTTCGCCGTCAAAATACCTTGCTCAATGCGTTGTTACACCAACAGTTGCGGTTGACCAGCGTAATTTCCAGTCTGCGGCGGATGCTACTGAACTGGCCCAATCCCCCGGCAAATACCCGGGATGTCATCGAGCAGTTGCTGAGCGCATTGGTAAAACCCGACACCGACAGCTACGCCGTCGCGCGGATTATCGCCCCGCTGTGCCCCGTCGATCAGCATGACTATCGGCACGTCGCCTTCTGGCAGCGTCTGCGCTATTTTTGCCGTATCTATCTGAAAAACAGCCATTATCTGCGCTTACTGGAAAAGGGTGCCACGGTCGATACTATCAATGTTGAGCGTACGCCGGGTCTTGCCCGTCATACCGATAACGCGGAGGCTCTCTGGAGCGGATTGCGTACCTTCATTACGCTGATGGCGATCGGCGCGTGGAGCATTGGCGCACAATGGGAGTCAGGCTCCGGGGCCCTGACGCTTGCCGCCATCAGCTGCGTGTTGTATTCCGCCGTAGCGGCCCCCTTCAAATCACTCTCTTTGCTGATGCGCACGCTGATCCTGCTATCGCTGTTCAGTTTTGTGGTGAAATTCGGTCTGATGGTACAAATTACCGATCTCTGGCAGTTCATTCTGTTTCTCTTCCCGCTGCTTGCCACCATGCAGTTGTTAAAATTACAGATGCCGAAACTGGCGGGGCTTTGGGGACAGCTGATCGTTTTTATGGGATCGTTCATCGCGGTGACCAATCCTCCCGTCTATGATTTTGCAGGTTTTTTGAATGACAATACGGCGAAGATCGCGGGCGTCGCGCTGTCGTGGCTGGCTTTTGCCATTCTGCGGCCAGGTTCTGATGCGAGAAAAGGCCGCCGTCATATTCGCGCGTTACGGCGTAACTTTGTCGATCAACTTAGCCGCCATCCGTCACTCAGTGAAAATGAGTTTGAGTCACTGACCTATCATCATGTCAGCCAGCTTAGCAATAGTCAGGACGCGCTGGCACGACGCTGGCTATTGCGTTGGGGGGTGGTTTTGTTGAACTGCTCACACGTGGTATGGCAACTGCGCACCTGGGAGGCGCGTTCAGATCCGCTCGCTCGCGTCAGAGACGTGTGTATCTCGCTGCTCCGCGACGTGATGAGTGAACGTGGCGTGCAGCAACGTCCGCTGAATGCCACGCTTAATGAACTCCAGCGCATCTGCGATACGGTCGCCCACCATCATCAACCTGCCGCACAAGAACTGTCTGCGCTTGTCTGGCGGCTACACTGCTCGCTTTCACAGCTCGAACAAGCGCCGCCGCCGGGTACGCTAAGCCGTTGATTACTTGATAACCCCGCAGGCGTAGCGCGCTCCGCCACCGCCAAGCGCTTTCGGTTGATCGGACATATTATCGCCGCCCACATGGATCATCAGCGCCTTACCTTTTACCTCGTCGAGCGTTTTGAGCCGCGGTGCAACAACCGGCGTTGTCGCATTCCCTTCGTTATTTACCACCAGCAATGGCAGGTCGCCCATGTGGCCTGCGCCTTCCGGACCTTCATGCTTGCCAGTTTTATGCGGATCATAATGACCGCCAGCCGATTCTGCTGCCGAGGCTTTACCCTCTTTGATAGCGGGTTGGCAACTGCCGTTAGCATGCACATGAAAACCATGTTCACCTGGCGGCAGTGCTTTAAGATCAGGCGTAAACTCCAGCCCTTTTGCGGATTCGGCAATGGTGACAGTACCAATTTCCTGGCCAACGCCCTGCGACGTCACCAGATTCATCACCACTTTCTCACTGGCAGCCTGTGCACCTGCACAGGCCAATAACGTGATGATGGCTAAACTCAAACGTTTCATACAACCTCCGTCATCCAGGTGTCTGACTGATAAGTGTAATCCAGTGACATAAATTTGAACGACAGAACGCTGAATACGTGATTAAGGCACGTCGTAACCGAGCGCCGCTTTACGAATACGGAACCACTGCTGGCGAGACATGTTCAATGACTCTGATTCAATTGCAGCACGCACACGTTCGATTTTCCCCGAGCCAATTATCGGCAGTGGCTGCGACGGCAGACGCAGGATCCACGCATACACTACCTGTTCTATGGACTGCGCATTCAGTTCTTCTGCTATCACGGTCAGTTCATTACGCAGCGGCTGGAAGGCGTCATCATTGAAAAGACGCCCACCGCCCAGGCAAGACCAGGCCATTGGGCGGATACGCAGTTGTTGCAGCTGATCTAACGTCCCATCCAACAGGAGAGGTTGATGCACAGGTGAAATTTCGACCTGATTGGTTGCCAGGGTAAAGGGTAATCGCGATTGCAGCAGTGAAAACTGTGATGGCGTGAAGTTAGAGACACCAAAATGGCGCACCTTACCGCTATGATGTAATGTCTTGAAAGCTTCCGCCACATCGTCTGCATCCATTAACGGATCGGGGCGGTGGATCAACAGCAGATCAAGACGATCGGTTGCCAGCAGCTTCAGAGACTGTTCGGCACTGGCAATAATATGGGCGCTGTCAGTGATGTAATGACCCAGCGCGTTTTCCTCTTTCGCCGTCGTAGCAATACCGCATTTGGTAACAATCTGCATTTTTTCACGCAGGTGCGGCGCCAGTTTCATCGCCTCGCCAAACGCCGCCTCACACTGGTATCCGCCATAAATATCCGCATGATCGACTGTCGTGACACCGAGATCGAGATGCTCCTCAATAAAGCTGACTAGCTGACGCGCGGACATATTCCAGTCCATCAGACGCCAGTACCCCATCACAAAGCGCGAAAATTCCGGGCCTTGCGGCGCAATAGTAATACGCTGAACCATAGCAGCTTCCTTATAAGTGAATGTGCATCGAGTATACGCAATTACGCTGTTAAAAGAGTGAAGGTTGTTGCGGTTCTTCCGGCGGGTTGGATTTGTTTGCGCGTAATTTACGCACCAGGCGCTGGCGACAAAGCCGCAGCACTTCCTGCTTCTCGGCATCGCTCATCTTTTGCCAGTTGAAACGCTCATCCCGACTGCGAAAACAGCCACGGCAAAAGCCGCGTTCGTCGGACTGACATATTCCACGGCATGGGCTCTGGACGGGGAAAAACTCCAGCTGTTCGGCCACATCCCCTCCTGTAGTAAGATTGATATACTTATTGAAGACGTTAACTGAATTTCTCGCAAGGGCTATTGCATTAGACCGACTGGTCTATTACACTTCTTCCCATGAACAAAGTCACTGAACACGATACACGCGAACATCTGCTGGCGACTGGCGAACTGCTGTGTATGCAGCGCGGCTTCACCGGCATGGGCTTAAGCGAACTACTGAAAACCGCTGAAGTTCCTAAAGGTTCGTTTTATCACTATTTTCGCTCTAAAGAAGCGTTCGGCGTCGCGATGCTGGAACGCCACTATGCGGCCTATCATCAGCGACTGGCTACGCATTTTGACACAGGGGCGGGGAATTACCGCGACCGCATCCTGGCCTACTATCAGGAAACCCTGAACCAGTTTAGCCAGCACGGGATTATCAGCGGCTGTTTAACCGTTAAGCTGTCTGCCGAAGTGTGCGATCTATCAGAGGATATGCGCACGGCGATGGATAAAGGCGCGCGGCACATTATTGCACTGTTAGCGCAGGCGCTGGAGAAAGGTCGGGGCAATCACTGTCTGTCCTTTGTTGGCGAGCCGTTACAGCAGGCACAGGTGCTGTATGCGCTGTGGCTGGGCGCCAACCTGCAGGCCAAAATATCACGTAGTGCCACACCGCTGGAAAACGCGCTGGCTCACGTTAAAACCATCATTACAACGCCTGCCGTTTAACAGGCGTTTTTATTTCCCTTATTACTAGACGACCGGTCTATTCAGGAGTGCCACATGTCATCTGAAAAACTGTTTTCCCCACTGAAAGTGGGCGCCATTACGGCAGCGAACCGCGTATTCATGGCGCCACTGACGCGTCTGCGCAGCATTGAGCCGGGCGACATCCCTACTCCGCTGATGGCCGAGTACTATCGCCAACGTGCCAGTGCAGGGCTGATCATTAGCGAAGCTACACAGATTTCAGCGCAAGCGAAAGGTTATGCCGGAGCGCCAGGTTTGCACAGTGATGCACAAATTGCTGCGTGGAAAAAGATTACGGCGGCTGTACACGCTGAGCAGGGCCATATTGCCGTTCAGCTGTGGCATACCGGGCGTATCTCCCACTCCAGCCTGCAGCCAAACGGTCAGGCTCCGGTTGCGCCGTCCGCCATCAGTGCCGGGACCCGAACTTCTCTGCGCGATGAAAATGGACTGGCCACACGTGCCGATACCTCAATGCCACGTGCGCTGGAAACCGAAGAAATCCCAGGCATCGTGAATGATTTCCGCCAGGCGATTGCCAATGCGCGTGAAGCCGGTTTTGACCTGGTTGAGCTGCACTCTGCTCACGGTTACTTACTGCACCAGTTCTTGTCGCCAACCTCAAACCAGCGTACCGATCAATACGGCGGTAGCGTTGAAAACCGTGCTCGTCTGGTACTGGAAGTCGTCGATGCAGGTATTAAAGAATGGGGTGCCGATCGCATTGGTATCCGTGTTTCCCCTATCGGCTCGTTCCAGAACGTCGACAACGGCCCGAATGAAGAGGCTGATGCTCTGTACCTGATCGAACAATTGGGCAAGCGCGGCATTGCTTATCTGCATATGTCCGAGCCAGACTGGGCTGGCGGAGAACCGTATTCAGACGCGTTTCGCGAGAAAGTTCGCGCGCGTTTCCACGGTCCGATTATTGGCGCGGGCGCCTATACGCCAGAGAAAGCCGAATCATTGATCGAGAAAGGTCTGATCGATGCTGTTGCCTTTGGTCGTGCTTACATTGCTAACCCGGATCTGGTTGCCCGTCTACAGCGTAAAGCCGAGCTCAATCCACAGCGTGCGGAAAGTTTCTACGGCGGCGGTGCTGAAGGCTATACCGATTATCCTACCCTGTAACCTCACAAACTCAGTTCTGCCATTGATAGCGGCGTTATAACGCCGCTATACTAAAACAACATTTTGAATGTATTAGCCATTTTCGAAGGGGAAAAAGATGCGTTTACTTCATACCATGCTGCGCGTGGGTGACCTGCAGCGTTCCATCGAGTTTTACACCAACGTGCTGGGCATGAAGCTGCTGCGTACCAGCGAAAACCCTGAATACAAGTACTCTCTGGCCTTTGTCGGCTACGGCCCGGAAACCAGCGAAGCGGTGATCGAACTGACTTATAACTGGGGTGTCGATAAGTATGAGCTGGGCACAGCCTACGGTCATATCGCCCTGAGCGTAGATAACGCGGCACAGGCCTGTGAACGTATTCGTCAAAACGGCGGTAACGTGACGCGTGAAGCGGGCCCGGTAAAAGGCGGCACAACAGTGATCGCGTTCGTTGAAGATCCGGACGGTTACAAAATTGAGCTGATCGAAGAGAAAGACGCCGGCCGCGGCCTGGGCGACTAACCTCCCCTCGGGCGCAGATCGTCTGTGCCCGTAGTTTTATACTCATCATTTTGCCATAATACGCGCTGCAATTTTCCCGTATTAAGAGACCCAGATGTCCGATAACGCTCAACTTTCCGGTCTGTGTGACCGTTTTCGTGGTTTTTATCCTGTCGTCATTGATGTCGAAACAGCAGGATTTAACGCCAAAACCGATGCGCTGCTTGAAATTGCCGCCATCACACTGAAAATGGATGAACAAGGCTGGCTGATGCCGGACATGACGTTACATTTCCACGTAGAGCCGTTTGAAGGGGCGAATTTACAGCCGGAAGCCCTCGCCTTTAACGGTATTGACCCTAACAATCCGCTACGTGGTGCGGTCAGCGAATATGACGCACTACACGCCATCTTCAAAATGGTGCGCAAAGGGATTAAAGACAGCGGCTGCAATCGGGCGATCATGGTGGCGCATAACGCTACTTTCGACCACAGTTTCATGATGGCCGCAGCAGAACGTGCCTCGCTCAAACGTAATCCGTTTCACCCCTTCGTCACCTTTGATACGGCGGCATTAAGCGGCCTGTCGTTGGGGCAAACAGTACTGTCAAAAGCCTGTCTGGCAGCAGGAATGGAATTTGACGGGAATCAGGCGCACTCGGCGCTGTATGATACCGAACGGACGGCCGTACTGTTTTGCGAAATTGTTAACCGCTGGAAACGCCTCGGCGGCTGGCCTCTGCCAGTGCCCGAAGAGGCGTAACGGCGGCATAAAAAAAGCGACCATCACAGGTCGCTTTTTTATTTCCGCTAAAATTACTCAGCGTCCGGCTCTTCGGTTTTGTATTTCGCCGCAGTTTCTTTAATCAACTGCTGCAACTCACCGCGCTGGTACATTTCAATTAAAATGTCACAGCCGCCTACCAGTTCACCATCAACCCACAGCTGTGGGAAAGTCGGCCAGTTGGCATATTTCGGCAGCTCGGCGCGAATATCCGGGTTCTGCAGAATATCAACATAAGCAAAACGTTCACCACAGGCGGACAACGCCTGCACTGCCTGAGCAGAGAAACCGCAGCTTGGCAGTTTTGGGGAACCTTTCATGTACAGGAGAATCGGGTTTTCAGCGATCTGGCGCTGGATTTTTTCGATAGTGGTGCTCATTATCTTGCTTCCTTAAACTTCTTTTACGGCAGTAGTCTGCATTGTAGCGGGTCAGGCAGGTAACGGAAAATAACATTTTCATTACGCGATATTATTTTATCGCCTGTCGTTAAAAGTTGCATTCACAATCTCATTTATCCGCATGAAGCCTGTGGATTTGATTATCTGTTCACCAATTACGCCCTGAATTGCTGTTTTTTTTTGCGGTCGGTTACGAAACGTAGTTTTAAACGAAAAAAGCTATTAACTTTCCCTCTTTCTATAGATTAGAATCGTCAAGTTTTGAAAATCACACGCAGGCACGATAGACCTGCCTTACCAGAGGACTGCTCAGTGGCGCGGATAAACCGAATCTCGATCACGCTCTGTGCTTTACTTTTTACCACACTGCCTTTTACGCCTATGGCTCATGCTTCCAAGCAGGCCAGGGCGACACCTACCGCTTCCCACACCGTCAAGACGGTAGATAAAAAGAAAAGCGCAACAGCCAGCCAAAAAGCAACAAAAACCAACAAGAAAACGGCGACAAAAAACACCAGTAAAACCAGTACGAAAACGGCTTCCTCCTCAAAAAAACGCACAGCGACTCCGGCAAAATCGACGAAAACAGCAAACCGTCGCAGTAAAACAGCGGCAATGCACCCTCCCGCCGTCATCTGGACTGAAAAATGTACCCCGCGCAAAGGTCATAAGCCACGTTGTGTAAAAGTGAAGACGACTGCGCCAACAGCCGTTGCTGATGTACATAAAGTGAAAGTACAGAAAGCGACCAAAACCGCCATGTCTACCCTGATGAACCAAATCGGCAAACCTTACCGTTGGGGGGGCACCTCACCCAGAACCGGTTTTGATTGCAGCGGGCTGGTTTATTACGCATACAAAGATCTGGTGAAATTCCGCATTCCGCGTACCGCTAATGAAATGTATCACCTGCGCGACGCTGCGCCGATTGAACGTGGTGAACTGAAAAACGGTGATCTGGTCTTCTTCCGCACGCAAGGTCGCGGTACCGCCGACCACGTTGGCGTCTATGTCGGCAATGGTAAATTTATCCAGTCTCCACGCAGCGGTCAGGAAATTCAAATAACCTCTCTGAGCGAAGATTACTGGCAACGCCACTACGTGGGCGCTCGCCGTGTGATGACGCCGAAAACAATTCGCTAAAAACTTACCCTACAGAATATGCTGTAGGGTAAGTTCTTCTTTTGCATAACCTTTCAATTTGCTACCCTATCCTTACTCACAATGAGGCTATTGTGTGTACTCAATATAAATAATAAGGAGAGAAGCAATGTCGTTCGAATTACCTGCATTACCGTATGCCAAAGATGCTCTGGCACCGCACATTTCTGCCGAAACGCTGGAATACCACTATGGCAAACACCATCAAACCTATGTGACTAATCTGAATAACCTGATTAAAGGCACCGCGTTTGAAGGTAAATCACTGGAAGAGATCGTACGTAGCTCTGAAGGTGGTGTATTCAATAACGCTGCACAGGTATGGAACCACACGTTCTACTGGAACTGCCTGGCACCAAACGCAGGTGGCGAGCCGACCGGTAAACTGGCCGAAGCGATTACCGCCTCCTTTGGCAGCTTTGCAGACTTCAAAGCTCAATTCACCGATGCCGCTATCAAGAATTTCGGTTCTGGCTGGACCTGGCTGGTAAAAGGAACGGATGGCAAACTGGCTATCGTGTCCACCTCCAACGCAGGTACACCGCTGACGACTGACGCGACGCCGCTGATGACCGTTGACGTGTGGGAACATGCTTACTACATCGATTATCGTAATGCCCGTCCTGGCTACCTGGAACACTTCTGGGCACTGGTGAACTGGGAATTTGTTGCGAAAAACTTCGCAGCATAAAATGACAGCGCAGAAGGGATTCCCTTCTGCGTTTTTGTTTTTAATTCGTTGCGTTGCAGACTTCTTCCGCTTGTTTCCTTGCCGAGACAAAGACCAGCAGTAGCGCAAGCCCTGCCACCATCGCCCCCATTACCGGTACGAAACTGTAGCCCAACCCTCCGGAAATTACCGCCCCACCAGCCGCCGCTCCCAGGGCATTCCCCAGATTAAACGCGCCAATATTAACTGACGATGACAATCCAGGTGCCTCGCTGGCAACGCGCATCACACGCATCTGCAGCGGCGGAACCACCGCAAACGTTGCTGCGCCCCACACCACCATACTCACGGCCGCACCCAGCTCATTACGAGCAAGGAAAGGTATCGCCAGCATAATCATCATCAGCAACAGTAAAAAGCCTTTCAGTGTACCGTTAACCGAACGGTCAGCCAGTTTACCGCCCAGATAGTTACCGATAGAGAACCCAACGCCAATCAGCACCAGCATACCGGTGACAAACGCCGGCGTAGCATGAGTAATGCTATGCAGCACGGGTGAGATGTAGGTATAAAGCGTAAACATCGCACCGGCCCCCAGAACGGTCGTCAGTAAAGCTGACACCACTTGTGGACGCATTAACACCGCCAGTTCTTTGCGCACATCAGGGCGCTCACCAGCCCCGCCTTGCGGTAACGAGAAGAACAGGCTGACCATCGCGATAACACCCAGTCCCGCCGTCGCCATAAAGGACATTCGCCAGCCGATGGTTTCCCCAAGCCAGGTTGCCGCGGGAACACCGCCAATATTCGCGATAGTTAACCCCATAAACATCGTCGCAACGGCGCTGGCCTGTTTATGTTTGGGGACAACGCTTGCCGCCACAACCGAACCGAGGCCAAAAAATGCCCCGTGGTTAAGACTGGTCAAAATGCGCGACAGCATCAGCGTCGTGTAATCCGGAGATATCGCCGAAAGCACATTACCCAACGTAAAAATGGCCATCAGGAAGATAAGCGCATTGCGACGCGCACGATGGGACAGAAGTAATGTCATCAGCGGTGCGCCAACCATCACGCCTACCGCATACGCGCTGATTAACATCCCTGCTGCCGGAATTGAAACATCCACGCCTTTGGCAATGACGGGTAACAATCCCATGGGAGAAAATTCGGTGGTGCCAATGCCAAACGCTCCGATCGCCAGCGCCAGTAAAGGATAATTTATTTTCATCTATCGACTCCGTAACGTCGAGCCTTGGCACGACACATCATAAGAGTCAAAAGCATGACATTGATCGCAAAATTAATAAAGTTAACAAAACTGCAAAAGACTTTTGCTTATTTGCAAAAAATAGGACGAAAAAGGTAAGCAGAAAGGATGAGGGAGAGCGAACTCCCTCGGGGGAAATCAGTGCAGTGCTGCAGTCAGGCCACCCGCGACAATCAGGCCCAGAACAATTATGGTCGTCACTAACGAAAATTTCAGATCGGTGCTCATCAAGTTTTCTCCTTTTTATTCCCACACAAAAAGTGATATTGCGCATTTTTACACACTTGAAAGCAAAAATCTCTCACGATTTATATTGATAACTGCTTTTAACTCTTCCCCTTTTCGTTAAGATCAGACAAAATTCCACGCTTACTTGATTAGCGTACCGGCCATTGACCCCTTCCTGACGTTCCGTGTCGTTTTCCCGGCGTGCCGCAACCCTGACGTTGCGTTGAGGGTGTGTGAAGGCAAACGTTTACCTGGAGTATTCTCAGGAGCTTAGGATATGGTCTGGAGTGAGATGTAATGGCAACTATTAAAGATGTAGCGAAGCGAGCAAACGTTTCCACTACAACCGTATCACACGTAATTAACAAAACGCGCTTTGTCGCGGAAGAAACGCGCAACGCTGTCTGGGCAGCGATTAAAGAACTGCACTATTCTCCGAGCGCAGTAGCGCGTAGCCTGAAGGTGAATCACACCAAATCGATCGGTTTGTTGGCAACCAGCAGCGAAGCGGCCTATTTCGCTGAAATTATTGAGGCAGTTGAAAAAAATTGTTTCCAGAAAGGCTACACGCTGATTCTGGGCAACGCCTGGAACAGTCTCGAAAAACAGCAGGCTTATCTGTCGATGATGGCGCAAAAGCGCGTTGATGGCCTGTTGGTAATGTGTTCAGAGTATCCGGAATCACTGCTTTCCATGCTCGAAGAGTATCGCCATATCCCGATGGTGGTCATGGACTGGGGCGAGGCCAAAGCCGACTTTACCGATACCGTCATTGATAACGCCTTCGAAGGCGGTTACATGGCGGGCCGGTATCTGATTGAACGCGGTCATCGTGAGATCGGCGTGATCCCGGGACCTATGGAGCGTAATACCGGCGCAGGCCGCCTGGCTGGCTTCATGAAAGCGATGGAAGAAGCGCTGATTAAAGTCCCCGAAAACTGGATTGTGCAGGGTGATTTCGAACCTGAATCCGGCTACCGCGCTATGCAGCAAATCATCTCCCAGTCGCATCGCCCAACCGCCGTATTCTGTGGTGGCGATATTATGGCGATGGGTGCGCTGTGTGCTGCAGACGAGATGGGGCTGCGCGTACCGCAGGATATCTCAGTTATCGGTTACGATAACGTGCGCAACGCCCGTTACTTCACCCCTGCGCTGACAACCATCCATCAGCCAAAAGATTCACTGGGTGAAACGGCCTTCAACATGCTGTTAGACCGAATCGTGAATAAACGTGAAGAGTCGCAGTCTATCGAGGTGCACCCACGCCTGATAGAGCGTCGTTCCGTTGCCGACGGTCCATTCCGCGATTATCGTCGTTAAGACTGTTGTGTGGGAGCCTCATCCGGCTCCCGCAGCCACTCTTTATTCAGCGTCTCACTATCCCCCAGGTAGTCCAGTAACCAGCTCAGTGCAGGCGACGTATCATTCTGCTGCCAGGTCAGGCAACAAGCGGCATCCGGGAACGGATTTTCCAGCTGTAACGCCACCCATTTACCGCCATCGATCCACGGTTTTGCAAAATGCGTCGGCACCATCCCGACACAGAGTCCGGCTGACAAGCAGGTAGCCGAGGATTCCCAGTCAGGCACAACGACGCGTTTTTGGTTGTCCAGCAGCCATGTAATACGTTTCGGCAGTGTGCGGGACGTATCTTCGCGTACCAGCGATGGCCAGTTGCGCAACGTATCGTCACTGAGCGGTCCTGGCATTGCCGCCAACGGATGATGACTGGCCACCACGCAACTCCAGCTCAGCATTCCCATATCCCGGAACGTATAGCGCCCCCCTACCGGAATGGCCTGCGTTGCTCCGATAGCTAACTCCACGCGACCATCCGAAAGCGCGTCCCAGACGCCATTAAACACCTCCTGAAAGACCAGAAGTTCTACATCATCGAAATGGCGGTAGAAATCCACAATCATCTGTCGGGTCCGTTCTGGACGCACAATATTATCTACCGCAATCGCCAGTTGTCCTCGCCAGCCATTGGCGATTTGTTGACATTGCTGACGGGTGATCTGCATTTTTTTGATAACAGACCGGCCTTCTTTTAAAAACCACGCGCCAGCAGGCGTTAATTCCACGTCCCGATGACGACGTTCAAAAAGAGGCACAGCCAGCCATTCTTCCAGTTGACGCACAGTGTAGCTTACCGCCGAAGGTACGCGGTGCAACTCCTGAGCTGCGGAACTAAAGCTACCGTTGCGCGCCACCGCATCAACCACCTCAAGTGAATATTCCGACCACATATTCTGCCTGCAAAAAATTTGAAATCAGTAAACAAATATTAGCGTTTCACAGCAAGAATTTCACTCACTACACTCAGCGGCATTGTTCTACTGCTTAAAAAAGAGAAATGATGATGCAACCTGGGAAAGGGTTTTTAGTCTGGCTGGCGGGTCTTAGCGTGCTCGGCTTTCTGGCAACAGATATGTATCTGCCCGCCTTCGCCGCAATTCAGTCCGATTTACAGACACCCGCCTCTGCCGTGAGTGCCAGCCTTAGTTTGTTCTTAGCGGGATTTGCCGTCGCACAACTTTTGTGGGGGCCACTCTCCGACCACTATGGTCGCAAACCGATTTTGCTGCTGGGTTTATCTATCTTTGCTCTGGGTAGTCTGGGCATGCTGTGGGTTGAAAACGCCACAGGCCTGCTGGTACTACGCTTTGTCCAGGCCGTTGGGGTTTGTGCGGCATCGGTTATCTGGCAGGCGCTGGTCACCGATTATTATTCGTCACAAAAAGTAAACCGTATCTTTGCCACCATTATGCCGCTGGTTGGATTGTCTCCTGCACTTGCACCGTTATTAGGCAGTTGGATCCTGGTACATTTTTCCTGGCAGGCCATTTTTGCCACCCTTTTTGCGATTACCCTGATCCTGATGCTGCCGGCTCTGCGCTTAAAACCAACGACTAAAGCGCGCGACGACAGCCAGGATAAACTGACATTCGCCACCCTGCTGCGCTCGAAAATCTATCGTGGGAACGTATTGATTTATGCCGCCTGTTCCGCGAGCTTCTTCGCATGGCTGACGGGCTCCCCGTTCATCCTCAGCGAAATGGGCTACAGCCCGGCAGTGATTGGTCTGAGCTATGTTCCGCAAACTATTGCATTTTTGATCGGGGGTTACGGCTGCCGCGCGGCACTGCAAAAATGGCAGGGTCGCCAGCTGCTGCCATGGTTACTTATCCTGTATGCCATTAGCGTCGTAGCGACCTGGGCGACCGGCTTTATTCACCATGTTGCTCTGGCTGAAATCCTGATCCCATTCTGCGTGATGGCGATTGCCAACGGGGCAATCTACCCTATCGTTGTCGCTCAGGCATTACGGCCGTTCCCGCAGGCGACAGGACGCGCAGCCGCATTGCAGAATACGCTGCAACTGGGGCTATGCTTCCTGGCAAGCCTTGTAGTTTCCTGGCTGATCGCCACCCCGCTGCTCACCACCACCAGCGTGATGCTGACTACGGTGCTACTGGCGGCCGTAGGGTACAAAATGCAGTCACAGGCTGAGAACACATCCTTGCCGGATGAGAGCGCGCAAATTGCACACGGCGAGTCACATTAATCATTGCCGTGGGCACTTAGTTAGTCCGCTAACAATTATCGGTTGAATAGCCAAAAATTCAGGCCTATACTAATTTTCGGTTGTTAATAAAACGATAAGATTTATAGAGTAACGGGAACAAGCAGGTTCCCGTTTTTCCATGGATGGCCTTTTCGGCAAGGGTTTCTCCCTTCCTCTGTTCTACGTCGGATTATAGATTCGCGGATTAAATCCGTGAGATTTCTCACAAAGCCCAAAAAAGCGTCTACGCTGTTTTAAGGTTCTGATCACCGACCAGTGATGGAGAAGCTATGAGTTCATCATGTATAGAAGACGTCAGCGTACCGGATGATGACTGGTACCGAATCACCAATGAGTTATTGAGCCGTGCAGGCATTACCATTAATGGCCCGGCACCGGCAGATATTCGCGTTAAAAACCCCGACTTTTTCAGACGCGTGTTACAGGAAGGATCGTTGGGTTTAGGTGAAAGTTATATGGACGGCTGGTGGGAATGCGATCGGCTGGATATGTTTTTTAACAAAGTCCTGCGTGCAGGTCTTGAAAGCCAACTCCCCCGCCACTTCAGAGATACGCTACGTATCGCAACGGCCCGTCTGTTTAATTTACAAACCAAAAAACGTGCCTGGGTCGTTGGCAAGGAACACTACGATCTTGGCAACGATCTCTTTACCCGCATGCTTGATCCCTACATGCAATATTCCTGCGCCTACTGGAAAGATGCCGATACCCTGGAATCTGCCCAGCAGGCGAAGTTAAAAATGATTGCCGAGAAATTGCAATTGAAACCAGGTATGCGCGTACTCGATATTGGCTGCGGCTGGGGAGGCTTGTCCCAGTTCATGGCGTCACAATACGGGGTGAGCGTGACTGGCGTGACTATCTCGGCAGAACAGCAAAAAATGGCGCAGACGCGCTGTGAAGGGCTGGATGTCACGATTTTGCTGCAGGACTACCGTGACCTCAATGACCGGTTTGACCGTATCGTTTCCGTCGGTATGTTTGAGCATGTGGGACCGAAAAATTACAACACCTATTTTGACGTTGTTGACCGTAATTTAAAGCAAGACGGTCTTTTTTTGCTACATACCATCGGCTCTAAAAAAACCGACAATAATGTTGATCCGTGGATCAATAAATACATCTTCCCGAACGGCTGTTTACCGTCAGTTCGTCAGATTGCCAACGCCAGCGAGCCACATTTCGTGATGGAAGACTGGCATAACTTTGGTGCGGATTACGATACCACCCTGATGGCCTGGCATGAGCGTTTCATGACCACCTGGCCAGAAATTGCCGACAACTATAGTGAACGCTTTAAACGGATGTTCAGTTATTACCTGAATGCGTGTGCTGGCGCATTTCGCGCGCGCGACATCCAGCTGTGGCAGGTTGTGTTCTCTCGTGGCGTTGAACACGGGCTCCGTGTTCCCCGTTAGACAGCATCGCCCCCGAACTACCGGGGGCTTTTTATTCCGATTTAAACGCCCGCTTCGCCAGTAACATTACTCATAGCGCTTTCACGTGCGGCCAATACACGTTCAACCGTATCAACAACGGCCTGTGTTTGCGGGTCGATTTCGATATTGACTCGCGCACCCAGTTTTTTCTTGCCAAGCGTCGTACGTTCCAGGGTTTCCGGGATCAAATGCACGCAAAAGCGTGTCGGTGTGACTTCGCCTACCGTCAGGCTAATACCGTCAATACCGATAAATCCTTTGTACAGGATATATTTCATCAGCGACGGATCCTGAACTTTAAACCATAACTGACGATTATTTTCAGAGGTCAGGATTTTGGATACTTCAGCGGTAGTCATAATATGGCCTGACATCAGATGTCCGCCGATCTCATCGCTGAATTTTGCCGCACGTTCAACGTTGACCAACTCCCCGACTTTCAGGTCACCCAAATTGGTGATTCGCAGCGTCTCTTTCATCAGATCGAAGCTTATCTGGTTACCGTTAATTTCGGTCACCGTCAGACAACAGCCGTTGTGTGCCACCGATGCGCCGGTCTCCAGCCCATCCAACATGTATTCAGGTAACTCCACTACATGTGTGCGAAAATTTGGTTTTTCATCAATCGACACCAGTTTCGCGGTGCCCTGCACAATACCCGTAAACATACCTGTAACTCCTGAACTCAATTAAGACATCTCTGCTGTGCACAATAGCAGGTGGAAAATCAGGTTGCCAGCAATGCGCCACTCCCGCCTATTTTTTCACTGGAGAAATACAGATTCCTCGCTACAATAGACTGAAATTTCCCCTGCATTTTCTCCTTGCTGCCATATAAGGCGGCTTTTTTAGTCTCTCAAATAACAACAATATAGTGGTGTACACGTGCAAAAGTATGTAAGTGAAGCGCGTCAGTTATTAGCTCTGGCAATTCCGGTGATTCTTGCGCAAATCGCTCAAACCGCAATGGGATTCGTCGATACCGTGATGGCCGGCGGATATAGCGCGACGGACATGGCAGCCGTTGCGATTGGTACGTCCATCTGGCTACCCGCAATTCTGTTTGGTCACGGGCTGTTGCTGGCGCTGACGCCAGTAATTGCGCAACTTAACGGTTCCGGGCGCCGCGATCGCATTGCTCACCAAATACGTCAGGGTTTCTGGCTGGCGGGGATCGTATCCGTTCTGATTATGATTGTGCTTTGGAATGCGGGATACATTATCCGCTCTATGCATAACATTGATCCTGCACTGGCCGACAAAGCCGTTGGCTATCTGCGCGCGCTGCTATGGGGTGCGCCCGGATATTTGTTCTTCCAGGTTGCCCGTAACCAGTGCGAAGGCCTGGCCAAGACCAAACCGGCAATGGTAATGGGTTTTCTCGGCCTGCTGGTGAACATTCCGGTTAACTATGTTTTCATCTATGGCCATTTGGGCATGCCAGAACTGGGCGGTGTAGGCTGCGGTGTGGCAACGGCAGCGGTGTATTGGGTGATGTTTGCCGCCATGCTTTCTTACGTAAAACGCGCCCGATCAATGCGTGATATCCGTAATGAGCGTGGCTTCCAGAAACCTGACATCGCGGTGATGAAACGCCTGGTACAGCTGGGTTTGCCCATTGCGCTGGCATTATTTTTTGAAGTCACGCTGTTTGCCGTGGTGGCGCTGTTGGTCTCCCCGCTGGGGATTGTCGACGTGGCCGGACACCAGATCGCGCTGAACTTCAGCTCATTAATGTTTGTCTTGCCGATGTCTTTAGCGGCTGCCGTCACCATTCGTGTGGGATACCGCCTGGGTCAGGGATCAACGTTGGATGCTCAGACCGCTGCCAGAACTGGCTTAGGTGTCGGCGTATGTATGGCGATGATGACCGCCATTTTCACCGTCACATTGCGCGAGCACATCGCCCTGCTCTACAACAATAATCCTGAAGTTGTCACACTGGCTGCACAACTGATGTTACTGGCTGCCGTGTACCAGATTTCGGACTCAATTCAGGTTATTGGCAGCGGGATCCTGCGTGGTTATAAAGATACGCGTTCCATTTTCTTTATCACCTTCACAGCGTACTGGGTGCTGGGGTTGCCAAGTGGATATATTCTTGCGCTCACCGATCTGGTCGTCGACCGCATGGGGCCAGCGGGCTTCTGGATGGGCTTTATTATTGGCCTGACCTCTGCCGCGGTGCTGATGATGCTGCGGATGCGTTTTCTGCAACGCCAGCCGTCAGCCGTCATTCTGCAACGTGCAGCACGATAACACCGTAATAGCCGCCGAGTTAAAATGGGCTGGCATGGCAGACGTTGATTTGTTCTTTGCTGATGGGATGTACCAGCCGCAGTTCGCTGGCGTGTAACATCAGCCGTGACGTCTGCTCCGTGCCTGGCCACTCGCGTCCACCATAAAGATCACAGCCCCAGATCGGATGACCCAAATGCTGACAGTGAAGACGTAGCTGATGGGTTCGTCCGGTCTCCGGCATCAGTTGCACCCGCGTCAGGGGCAGTGACCTTCCGTCCTTCAGTAGCTGATTGAAGCGCTCAATCACCCGAAAACGGGAACGCGCAGGTTTACCGCTATTGGCACTAATCGACATCAACGGAAACAGTGCTGGATCTTTGACAATGGCAGCATCAATCACACCGTCATCCTGTTTCAGGTGTCCACATAACAATGCGCTGTACACCTTAGTCACCGAGCGCTGGCTGAACTGCTGACAGAGCGCAGCATTGATTGCTTTATTGCGTGCAACGACCATCAGACCCGAAGTACCAAAATCAAGCCGATGCGCCAGCGTACAGCCCGGGTATGTCTGTACCAGACGATAGTGCACCGAATCAAGATTTTGCGGATTTTTCCCCGACAGACTCAGCAACCCACTGGGTTTATTGATAAGCAGCAGATGTTCATCCTGGTAAAGGATTTCTATTTCGTCATGGCACGGCGGAGCAACAAAGGTATCGAGAATCGTAGACATCAGACAACCAGACTAAAAAGTGGGGGTGGATCATAACGAATTTTCAACTGGCTGGCGAATCAACTCGCTGCATGATGGACGATAATTAACCCAATACAGTGGTATTCGAAATTGTCTGCTTTCGATGAGATAATGTTGAACATATGATAAATGCCATGCTATTTTTTTGCAGAACCGCTATTAAATACCCGATATGAATTGTGAGACTCAGGTCAACGTGTACATTAATACACATATTTCCCATTTGTATATCTTGAACAAATAATTATCATTAACCATCCAGTTTTCTTCGGCCATCGTCATGTCTGCAATAAAACAGCTAGTATTGGGGCTTATATGCTTATTCGGCATTACTTCACCCTGCGCACTCTACACTGAAGGTTTTAATGGCTCGACTGTGTTATCTGTCATTATCATTAACATCAGCATGCCGTATTTTAAATATAAATAAGAAACTCATTACTTCAAAGATAGGGCATTCTGGCAAGCATTCCTATAGCGTTATGCAGCAGCCGTTTTTGTACTATACATACTGGCATTGGATCTTTCCAACACGGGGCAATTTTTTGCTCTGAGTTCACTGTTTGATCATCAAGGCGGCGTTAAGCCGGAATCAACATCCACAGTTGGTAATTCTGCTGAACAGTTCTATAGTCGAGACTGTTTCTCAGTTACAGGATTCACTAATGCGATTTAACGGACTGACCAAAGGTTTCTTCATTTTCATTCTTGCCCTCGTGACCTGGGCGTTTTTCGACGTGTTGTCCCCCTACTTCTCCGCAATCTTGTGGGCCGCAATTCTGACGACTATCTTTAATCCGGTAAAAAACAAACTGCGCAGTGCGCTTGGCGAACGTAACGGTCTGGCATCGTTAATCACTATAGGTATTATCTGTTTGATTGTCTTTATTCCTCTGATGGTGATCCTGTCGTCGTTGGCAATCGAACTGAATGTGGTTTACACCAAGTTGCAGCAAAACGATACGCAGTTTCCGGAAGTGGTCAGTTCTATTCTTTCGTATCTTCCTGACTGGGCCAGAGGGTTCCTCGCAGAACACAATCTGGATAATGTCGCGCAGATCCAGAAAAAACTCTCCGACATTGCGCTCCAGGGCGGAGAGTACCTCGCAGGCAGTGCTTTCCTGATTGGTAAAGGAACCTTCGGTTTCGCCATCAGCTTTGGCATCATGCTGTACCTGCTGTTTTTCCTGTTGAAGGATGGACCGTATCTGGTGCGTCAGATTCTGGACTCCTTACCGCTGTCTGATTTTGCCAAGCAGCACTTGTTTGCCAAATTCGTGGGTGTCACGCGGGCGACTGTCAAAGGCACGGCGGTTGTCGCTGTTGTACAGGGCACGCTGGGCGGCATTGCTTTCGCCATTGTCGACATCGACGGTAGCATCTTGTGGGGCGCGCTAATGGCATTCCTCTCGCTGGTGCCTGCGGTTGGCTCGGCGATAGTCTGGGTCCCTGCGGCTATTTTCCTCTTTGCCACCCACCAACTGTGGCAAGGACTGTTTATTGTCGGATTCTTCGTCATTATTGTCGGACTGGTGGACAATATTCTGCGTCCGCTACTGGTAGGAAAAGACACCAAAATGCCGGACTACCTGATATTGATTACCACCCTCGGCGGGATGGAGATTTACGGTATCAACGGCTTTGTGATTGGCCCACTGATCGCTGCACTGTTTTTGGCGAGCTGGAATCTGTTCTCCGGACGTGACCATGAGGGCAACGTAGAAGGTATCGATGAAGCCTTCATGGAAGAAGGAAAAAACCCTCCAGATTTATGATGGCATGACGATAACAAAGGGCGGCCGCGGGTCGCCTTTTGTTTTCACGCAAAATCATACGTTTCCTATAATTTCAATCATGCTTATTCATTAATCGTCGCAGAAGGAACGAAAAAGTGCGAATAGCCACAATCACCAACTGGGCTTACAGTGCGACGGTATGCCTGACCATTGCCTCCGGCGTTGTTATGCTGATGGCATCCGGAGCAGACAATACTGAACGTCAGGTGGTAGAGCAGCGATATAAATTTGATCAGCTAACCGAAGAGGTGGAGCTCGATGCCTGGTCACTGTCCGATTTAGCTCGCGAGTACGTGATCGCCAAAGATCCAGATGCACTGAATACCTATCGCCAGAAGGCGTCGTCGCTAAAAGCGGTTGAGCAGCGGTTAACAAAATTAAAGGACTTCGGCGCAACAGGTGAAGAGCTGGCGCTGCTGCATGAAGGATTACAAATTGTCGATGCGCTGCAGGAAGAGCAAGCA
Organism: Citrobacter sp. C6_1; assembly: GCF_014596835.2. Lineage (NCBI taxonomy): Bacteria > Pseudomonadati > Pseudomonadota > Gammaproteobacteria > Enterobacterales > Enterobacteriaceae > Citrobacter > Citrobacter sp. C6_1. Next base: position 2,464,682 of record NZ_CP115031.1, read on the forward strand.
ACCGCGCTCGCCAGTATGGCCCGCGGAGAAACGTCACAGGCAATCACCCTGCTCTACGGCAAAGCCTACGAACAGGAACTGGAACGGGCGCAGGTGCGGATAGATCATTTCCGGCAGTTGCTCGATAACCGTGTACGTAACAGCATTGACGATGCCACCAGGACCTCCCGCATACTGCGTACGCTCTCCGAAGTTATGGTCGGTTTAACCGCACTGCTGTTTTTGTTTGTCCTCGGCTTTATTTTGAAACGCCGCGTATTGCGTCCGGTTGTGCGTCTGAGCGACGTGGTTCATCGTCTCGCATCGCAGGATTATGCCGTAGAAACGCCTAACTTTAATCAGATTGATGAGATTGGCGATATGGCGCAAGCCATTCGTATTTTTCGTGAGAACGGCCTGGCGCGGCAGCGGCTGGAGAAAGAGCGGGATGCCGACTGGGCAATCCGTGAACTGTTGGCGCGTATGACCCAGCGTTTACAGGGCTGCGAAAACTTTGCCGATGTAATCAATGTTGCGCAGCTTTTTGCCCCGAACATTGCCCCTGGCGTTGCCGGACGGCTCTACATTCTTGATCGGGAAGCCTGGCACATGCGCTGTGCCGCCGAGTGGCTTTCGCCGCAAGGCAAAACTGACCCTTTCCATCCGGATGACTGCTGGGCAGTGCGCCGTGGGCAAAGTCATCCTCCCGTGCAAGGTGAGCCGGATATCGCCTGCTACCACCTGCCTGAGTCGTGTCAGGATCATACCCTGTGCGTACCGTTGATCGCCCAGGGGGAAGCCATCGGCCTGCTCTCATTCCAGAATCTCAGCGACAATTCTGCCCCTTCCCGTGCTTATCTGGAGCTGATGGCCGAGGCACTTGGACTGGCATTAGCTAACCAACGTCTGCGCGATGCACTACTGGAAAAAGCGCTTTATGATCCACTGACAGGTCTGCGCAATCGCCATCACCTTGAAGACACTCTGCGCACCCAGATGAGTCAGGCTGTCCACAACCAGGAACCGATCAGTTGCCTGATGATCGATATCGATCACTTCAAAAGCATCAACGACCGTTTTGGTCATGAGGCAGGTGATGGGGTGATAAAAAGTATCGCAGCAATTATTCAGCGCGTTGTTCACGACCACGGAATGGCCTTCCGCTACGGTGGTGAAGAGTTTCTGGTTCTGCTTGCCGGTATGGATGAAGAGGCGGCCAATCGCTTCGCGACGGACATTTACAACGGCGTACGCGAGTTGACGCTCAGCTTTGGCGTCTCTGATATCGGTCACGTTGATGTGTCTATTGGTGTTGCCAGCTACCCGCAGCACGCCCAGAGCGATAACCTGTTACGTGCCGCGGATGTCGCGCTGTATCGCGCAAAAGAGCTGGGGCGTTCCCGCATAGTGAGCTTTGGGATGCTGGAAGCGAGCTAACAAGCGGTGCGTAAACCCAGACGGGTACTTCTTGACCCCTCCGGGTGGGCAGAGCATTACTTTACCTCTACTCCTGGTAGTGATATGTTGAACTGATGAATATAAAACACGATTGCAACGGTTTTAACCACAAACGTTGGTGGCTGCCTTCTTAAAGGCGGTCAGAATGTGTTTATCCATTTTTAAATAACCGCCGAAAGGCGGTTATTTGCATTTTGAGACCCCTTTCGGTTTTATGCTTAAGGAGTCTTCTATGAACAACAAATCCATCATCCTAACCGGCGACCGCCCTACTGGGCCACTGCATCTTGGCCACTATGTAGGTTCCCTGCGCCAACGCGCGATACTGCAACACGATTATCAGCAGTTTGTTCTGGTAGCAGACCTGCAAGGTCTGACCGATAACGGCAGCAATCCACAAAAGATCCAAAATAACATACCCGAAGTGTTGGCCGATTATCTCGCTGCAGGTATTGATCCCTCACTCACCACCCTTTGTTTACAATCGGCACTACCTGCCCTTGCTGAACTCACCGCGCTGTATATGAATATCGTTACCGTGGCTCGCGTCGAGCGTAACCCAACGGTCAAAAATGAAATTGCGCAAAAAGGTTTCGCCCGTTCGCTGCCGGTCGGTTTCCTGGTTTACCCCATCAGCCAGGCAGCAGATATTACGGCATTCAAAGCCAGTCTGGTTCCCGTCGGCGACGATCAGTTGCCGATGATCGAACAGACTAATGAAATCGTGCACAAGATGAATAGCCTGTTACCGACCCCCGTTCTGCATCACTGTAAAGCTATGTTAAGCGAAACCAGTCGTCTTCCTGGTATTGACGGCAACGCCAAGATGTCGAAATCACTCGGTAATACGCTGCTCCTGTCAGCAAGTGAAGAGACTATCCATCGCGCCGTCAGCGCAATGTACACTGATCCTAACCACCTAAAAGTGTCCGATCCGGGGCAAATTGAGGGTAATGTCGTGTTCAGCTACCTGGATGCTTTTCACCCGGATAAAGCCAAAGTCGCAGAAATGAAAGCGCATTATCAGCAAGGAGGATTGGGTGATCGGGCATGCAAAAATGAGCTGGAAATGTGCCTGCAAGAACTCATCGCGCCCATGCGTGAGCGTCGGGCAACCTATATTCAGGATAAAGGTATGCTGATGGCGATGCTTAAAAAAGGCAGCGCGCAGGCCTACGACATCACGCAGCAAACACTAAGAGAAGTAAAACAAGGATTGGGATTGTCGGTATTTTAATCTGGATTGGTGTCCCTCCCGGCGGAGAATAATCACCGGGAGGGATGACTCTGTTTTGCGCCGCATTGTACCCGCATCACGTGGAACATGACGCTGTGATTAAGTGCTATCCAACTGATTGTAAATATCGGATCCAGCCATTTAGATACCCGACACCTGGCACCATTCGCGGGACAAGGTTGAAAGCAACGACCAGGATGAGCCCCCTTCACGCATGCAAACCGCTATTTTTATCCCGCCGTAAATGGCACTAACGGGAAGATGTGACCCCGTATCACCATGCTATATATCCAGCGACACAAACTCACCACGAAAGGGAAGCATCGTTATGTTGAAAGGTAAAAGAGCCGTTATCACCGGCGGCGGCGGAGGATTTGGTCAGGCGTTGTGCGTTTGGTTGGCTCGAGAAGGCGTCAACGTGGATTTTTCTGCCCGGCGGGTTGAGGATATTCACAAAACCTGCAGCATCATCGCCGCTGAAGGTGGTGTTGCCAAAGGGTATCTGTGTGATTTAACCCAGCCTGAATCTATTTCTCAGTTTGCTTCACAACTCTTAGATATAGACAGGTCCATCGACATTCTACTCCTCAATGCTGCTCAGTGGTTGTCAGGGACCTTAGACGAACAACCGGACTCAGAAATCTACAATACCGTCAGCTCAGGCCTGACAGGTTCAATTCTACTAACACAGGCATTGCTTCCAGGATTAAGGCGCTCAGACAGTGCTGACATCGTTTCGATTATATCTGTATGCGGCATTCCGAATTTTACGGATTCAATTGCCCATCCCGCTTTTTTTGCCAGTAAACACGGGATGAGTGGTTTTACAACTAAACTGTCGAAACAGTTATCCAAAGAAAATATCCGGGTAACCGGGTTATACCCACCGGATTTTGAATTGACCGGGTTAGATCCTCTTGTCGACACTCAATCCAGAATGGGAGAGCATCTAATGAATGGACGTTCTGTCTGGGAAACAATTCGTTTTGTGCTGACTCAACCGCGGAGTTGCCATATTAGTACCCTTTACTTTCAAGGACCCACTCGCGAAGATTTGGAGCATTAGGTACTGAATCTGACAGCACTAAACCGAGCGGACTCACCTCCGCTTCTCACTTGCCCCAGCAGCACCGTGCTGTATGGCTATGCCGATGTCTGACAGGTCCTGCTCTGAGGAGTTCGCTATGACCACCTTTTATCAACTAACAGCCACCAGCCTGGACGGCCAGCGTATCCCTATGGCTGACTATGCTGGAAAGCTGGTTCTGGTGGTAAATACCGCCAGCCATTGTGGCTTCACGCCACAATATGCAGGTCTGGAAGTACTATACAAAAAGTACGCAGCTCGCGGACTGGTAGTGCTTGGTTTCCCCTGCAACCAGTTCGGTAGGCAGGAACCCGGCGACGCCGACGAAATCGCGCAGACCTGCCACATCAACTACGGTGTAAGCTTCCCGATGTTTGAAAAAGTGGAGGTTAACGGCGCCGCTACGCATCCGGTATTCCGTTATCTAAAAAACGAGTTGCCCGGCATGCTGGGGGGGCGGATAAAATGGAATTTCACAAAATTCCTGATCGGACGCGATGGCAAGCCGCTAAAGCGTTTTGCGCCGTTCACTACCCCGGAGAAAATGGAAACTGTCATCCTGGCTGCACTTGAAATCTAGGTATTTTTGTCATTTGAATTGTCTGCCTGGTGCCAGAAGCGGATGTTGCTAATGCCACTGATGAATTAATCAATTGAGAGCAGGTCATGTTTATAATATAAATCGACAGGTACTCTGAGTTTTACCGGAAAATCATCGATGAACATTACAACCTCCATTGCACTTTTGAGCGCTTGTCCATTTGTGAGTTTGGCCGCAGCACCGGTGACTTTTTCCGAAACCACCCTGGATGCCACTGGCCCAAAGGGTCCTTTAAAAGGTACGTTGCTCACTCCAAGTTCAAAACCAACTGCCATTGTTCTTATCGTTCCAGGCTCCGGCCCGACTGATCGGGATGGAAACAACCCGCTTGGTGTGAATGCATCACCTTACCGACTTCTTGCTGAAGCCCTTGTTGCGAAAGGCTTTGCAACACTTCGTATCGATAAACGTGGAATGTTCGCTAGCGTAATGGCCGTGGAAGATGCCAATGCGGTGACGATTGCTGACTATGTTGACGACGTTCGTTCCTGGCTAAAAGTACTTAAACGTGAAATGCAAACTTCCTGTGTTTGGGTTTTAGGACACAGCGAAGGAGGCGTAGTCGCACTTGCCGCGGCTCAAGAACAGGATGTATGCGGTGTGGTTCTTATCGCAATGCCCGGGAGGCCGATGGGCGAGGTGTTAAGGGGACAACTTAAAGCTAATCCGGCAAACGCGTTGTTATTAAATGAAGCGCTGCCGATAATTGATGCTCTGGAGCATCGCCGGAGGGTGGATACAACGAATATTCATCCAGCACTACAAAATCTCTTTAATCCTTCGGTTCAGGGATTTTTGATCAATGCGTTTTCATATAATCCAAGTCATCTCATTTCGACCATTTCCAAACCCGTGTTAGTGCTACAAGGACAACGAGATCTCCAGGTGGAAGAAACGGATGCAAGAATGCTTAAGGCCGCGAATCCTCAAGCATCCCTGGTTCTACTACCCAATATGAACCATGTTATGAAAGAGGTTACTTCGGACGATCGCAAGGCGAATATCTCTTCATACGCTGAACCAGCGCTACCATTAGCTCCCGGTTTAGTCGATTCGATTGAACATTTCCTTATCCACAACTCACATTTTCCAGAGAAGTAACAACTGCTCTGGTCCTGGTGTCTGCCAAAAAACTTACTTTTATAGAGTTCAGAAGGCTTTAAGCATTCATCTCCTGTTCGCTCACAGCAACCTGTCAGATATTTCGCACTACCGACCGCGTATCAGCATTCGATGAAACTGCGATAGACAGAATCACCTCAACGTCCAGCAAGGGCTAAAATGAATAAGACCCCTAAATTAATTGGTTGCTACGTGGAGATCGTTCATCTATTCTGCTTGCATCAGTGAGCAGGTGGGAGTCACTCTTTGTGGATTATCTCATACTTCAGAAAACCGTCATTACCGTTATTCTTGTTTTGTGGGTAATGAATGAATTCAGGACAAAGAAAATAAAGCATTCTGACCCCGCCATTGAAGAAGCCGACGCTAGAGAACGTCATGAATGGCGATATCTTAGGTGGGGAGGACGGGCAATACACATGACTGCGGCAGTGTATATCTTTGTTCAGCTGATTCAGTTTTTACTGAGATAACCTGCCACAGCCTGATTCGACTGGACGGAATGACATGACAGCCCAGAATGATGCTGATTCGCGCCAAACATGATGGTTTGAATATTTCCTGAGCGCCAACAGCGGACTTTGGAGAGAATTTAGAATAATATCCTAACTAAAAGCGTTTAATGCTAAATTTTAGCCTTAGTAACTCAATAAAAACAGTGCAATATCTTTATATGAATACTATTGCCGTTATTAGGTCAAATGATTTTTATCTCTTTTAGAGGTAATGACATTCAATAGCCTATAGGTAGTGAATTTGTTCATGTGATGAAGACTTATACATTATTGGAAGGAATTGTTTACACTGCAACTTAGTCATCTAACAGCTATCGTTCAGTATTCGCTAGAATTTGATGATTTATATGTGGAATTTGTAGAAATTAGAAAAAATCTGCTAATCACGTCGCGCTTTTATACAACTAGTCTCTTCACTTACAGCAACTGAGCCTGCAACCTGAACAGCATAAACCATCACCATCATGAATGATTACGTGGTACTATCACCCCATGAACTAAATCAGGATTGCATGATGAGCTTTAAGATACACGACAAACTAATTCATGAGGTTGAATCCCCAAAAGGTCTTCTTTACCGGATGGTAGTCATTTATACCGGTTTTATGGTTACGCTAATTATTGCTCTCTCGTTGGCCATGGGTGACATATCAAAGCTAAACTTTTATTTCTTTATAAATACTTGTACTATAATAGTAACCGCATGGTTTATTAGGAAGTCGTTTAACATCCACTCTAGAGAGAGGCATTTACTAACTTTAAGAATTAGTTTGTTTTTGCTTTTGAATTCATCTCTGGCTTCTATGGCTGGAGGTCTTAATTTGATAGAGAGAGATATAGCATCTGTAATAGCAGCTCTTCTATACGCCCCAGCCATGCTTATGATTATTTATTCGTTTAATAAATTCATATCATACGCCAATCATAATTATAAATCTGCGGTTCACCTTTCATTAACAGATGAATTGACAGGATTACCAAATAGACGGCATCTGAACGTTAAACTCAGAGAGATAGAAAACAGGGCGGGAATGATATGCATTGCAGACATTGACCATTTTAAAAGTATCAATGATATATATGGTCATGGGGCCGGGGATAATGTATTGAGAAACATAGGATTGACGCTAAGCCATTATATAAACGATAAGGTTTTTATTTCCAGGTCTGGTGGCGAAGAATTTGCAATTGTAATTTTCGACGATACTAATGCTGAGGACTTCATTAGAAAGATAAAAACATCGGTTTCAGATGAGGACAAAGGCAGTATTAGTATCACTCTAAGCATTGGAGTGGCAATCAAACAGAAAAAGGACTCTTCTTCTGAAGTCATTACTGCGGCTGATGATGCACTTTATCGAGCCAAAAGAGCTGGAAGAGATTGCATCATATACGCTCAGCGCTCTCATAATTAACCCCAAAAAAATAATTGAAGAGTTGATCCTGCTTTATTAATTAAGTGATTCTAGTTTAGTTTCAAAGTAACTTAAACGATCAACAGCCAGCGGATTGGGGTATCAGGAAAGACTTACGTTCACTCTCTGAATGAACTGGATTACCGTCATACATACCTATCCCACATTGCTTGACGCTGCTTTTTTCATGCCTCGATGCTATTTATCGAAAAATATCATTCGGACATCTATTAATTGAAATTCATACTAATTTAACGATAATTAAATCATTGCGCAACCAACTATTGTAAAGTCCACTGCCCGCTGGTACTGCATTAGGCATGTCTATATAAAAAGCGAGGTGTTATAATCTAGGCATCCAGCCCCCATAATATACGATAACGATGATAAATAAAATACTGGTGAGTGCTTGTCTTGTGGGGTTCAAAGTGCGCTATGACGGAAGCGAGAAAGCGCAAATGACCAATCAGTTGCAGCGCTGGCATAAAGAGCAGCGTCTCGTGATCCACTGCCCTGAGCTGGCCGCCGGCTTGCCAATTCCACGCCCTCCTGCTGAGATTGTTTCTGCTGAGGGTAAGGACGCAGTGCAGGCTCAGGCCAGAATACTTGAAATTACTGGACAAGATGTAACTGAGCACTATCAGCTTGCCGCCTGGTTGGCGTTACGTACCGCTCAGGAGTCAGGTTGTACCGCTGCGCTGCTGACCGACGGAAGTCCAACATGCGGTAGCCAATTCATTTATGACGGTTCATTCAGCGGCCAGCGTAAGTCAGGAATGGGAATCGCCGCATCGCTACTCACCGAACATGGTATAGCCGTGTTTTCTGAAAAGAGGCTCGCCGAGCTGATTGCCTGGATTGAAGAGAAGGAACGCTGAGACCTTTTTTATTGAGATACGAACAGAAGTCAGATCCGCAAGACTCACCCGTCTCCGTTTAGGTATGAGAGGATAATATTATTGACTCGTCTATTATGGTAATAATTACGAACTTCCGCTCCTCGCTCATAGCAGATCTTGCGGCGCTTCAGGCGGCCCGCTTCGTGCCAGGAGCGGGCAATGTCCCTGATTAATTTCTGTTAATAAAGAAGCATATCGGTCCATATACTCTCCATAATTTGCTAAATATAAATCAATAATCCTCTGTCAGAATTACCGAACTGAATGGAGGAGTTATGAGTAAAATAAATTACCACATTAAACACATTGAGTATTTACTCAAAAAATGCAGAACAATTTTCACCAAAGATATTTCATTTCATGCGAAAAGACTTCATAAACTTTCGGGGCGCTATCCAGACCTACTTAATCCATTAACGCTTAATGAGAAGATTTGTCATCGTCTCATATTCGAACACAATCCATTTTTTACAACATTGGCTGATAAACTTGCTGTCAGGGAATATGTGAATAGAAGCACAAGTTTAGTTAAGCTTGTTCCATTGATTGGTGTTTATCGTCGCGTTGAAGATATCGACTTCGATAAACTACCTCCTAAATTTGTTTTGAAATGCAATCATGACAGCGGTAGCGCCGTTATCTGTACAGAAAAATCGGCGTTTGATTCCACTAAGGCTATAAAAAAATTAAAATTATCACTTAAAAAGAATATGTATTATACAACTAGAGAATGGCAGTATAAAAACATATATCCTGTTATTCTCTGCGAAATGTACCTGGATCTGTTTTCCAATCGAAACAGGAACGTTACTCCTGAAATGTTAAGGATACACTGCTTTCACGGTATACCATGTTTTATTGAGGCTGACTTTACTGACAGCAATGGGTGCGGATTCATTAATGTCTATGACAGAGCATGGAATTTACAACCCTTTCAGATGGAGTACCCAAATACTCCAACGCCAGTAGATGAACCCGAATCATTTCATAAATCCGTTATTGCTGCCCAGGAGCTAGCAAAAGAAATAGACTATTGCCGTGTCGATCTTATGCTTAAAGGAGAAGATATCTATTTCAGCGAAATAACATTAAGTCCCAATAGAGGCAAACTTAAAATCACCCCAGAAATTTGGGACGCTAAACTCGGCAGTATGTGGGATCTGTCTCTTGCTAAAAAAGGCTCATTTGAGCCTGTTTATTAATGTCCTGAAGTAGGCCATGACAGTTTGAAAAGCGAGCCATTTTCTTGAGTTACACTGTAGCTAACGTCTCCGCCGTGGGCGCGCATAATGGCTTTTACTACCGACAATCCTAAACCACAACCCTCGGGGTTAATATTTTTAGCATATTCTCCTCGCTGGAAAGGCTGGAATAAGGACTTCTGGAGTTCTTCAGGAATTCCAGGTCCTTTGTCCTGAATGAGGATAAAATTATCATTCCCCATAATACCATTCTTCACTAAAAGTGTTTGAGAGGTGGAATACTTTAAGGCATTGTCAAAAAGAACGGTGAGGCACTGAATAATGCGTAATGGATCGCAGATGCAACGCTGACAGCTAAGCTCAGTAACAATGTTGAAGCCATTCTTTTCGAAATCAGGCAAAAAAGTATCAAGTGCACTGGAGATCGTTGCCGCGAGATCGACTTCGCTGAGCATCAAGGAATATTCGGCCCCTCCTGAGGAGCTCACAACACGAAGATCCTCGATTAAGTTAGTCAGACCTTCAGTTTGTTTTAGGAGATTTCTAAAGAGCGGCGGTTCTGGTTCAAATACGCCATCAACCAGCCCCTGAAGCCTGCCCCGCAAAATAGTAACTGGTGTTCGGAGTTCATGCGCGATAGCAGCATTCCATAAATTCCGCTGAACATCCAGCGTCTGTAACTTCTCCGCCATTTCATTAAAATCATCAACGAGTTTATTCATTTCCCCCAACTGAGAACCGCTGCTAATCGCTCTTGCACTAAGGTTTCCTTGAGAGATTTGTTTAAGGCTGTATGCCACATCATTCAGGGGATTTAATATTCTTGCAGATAGTTTTACGGTAAAAAATAGTGAAACAAGCAGACTGGTCAATGAAGCGATCAAGATCCATATCCAGTCAAGAAAGGTCATATCATCTTCATCTCCAGCGTTTATCCCTCCCGGGAGGTAGTCAATCAAGAAACTATAAAATAAGTAGGAGCCCAGGACAGCAATTGCAATAATAACGAATGTTAACGACAGCATATATGTCAATATCTGGCGGCTCAGAATTGTTTCTTTGTTCATTTTTTGTCGCCCAAGCGGTAGCCTATTCCTCTGATACTTTCAGGAATACCTTTAAGTCCGGCATGTTCAAGCTTTTTCCGGAGTTTGCTCATATGACTGTCTACGGTGCGATCGAGCGAATCCCCCTCAGGCAAACACGCATCGAGTAACTCATCACGTGAACATACTTTCCTTGGATTTCTGGCCAAATAGGTTAGAAGCTTAAATTCAGTGGTAGTTAATACCGGCGAGGAAACCCCACCCTGGACCGCGATTTCAACGTAAAATTCATCAGGATAAATTGTAAGAAAAGGTGTTCTTAAGGGCCGCGAATGTGTAGGCTCTGCAACCGATCTTGTTCTGCGAAGTACGGCTTCAACTCTGGCGACAACCTCAGAGGGATTAAAGGGTTTTATCACATAGTCATCAGCCCCGAGCCGCAAGCCCATCAGTTTATCAACGTCTTGATCCAGTGCTGTAACCATAATGACCGGTACGTTGGTTTCCTTTCTTAACGTTGTCAGAACATTCCAGCCATCGTACACGGGCAGGTTGATGTCCAACAACAGGAGATCAGGCCTGTTTAGACGGGTAAGGTTGATTGCCTGCTCACCATCTTCGGCTCTTAAGGTTTTCATGCCAGCCTTATTTAAATAGCCTGTCAGTATGGCGGAGATGTCATCATCGTCTTCTGCTACGATAATCAGATTGTTGCTTTTCATATTTTCTTCCACAGTACTGATGACAATATGCATTTTACCCTAAAAGGCTCTTATATTGTCATGCATAATGATTTTTACTCAATTATAAACCTTAGCTTCAGATTAGTTCGGTTTGACAGATACTTTTTGAAAAAGTTCATCACAAAATTTTTATGAACTTAACCGGCCACTTCCTCCATATTCACTACACTTTCCATAAATAATTAATCAACATCGTTAAGCGATAATATACGACCAGGTTGAAAGTTACATGCAACATGTACTGTTGTGTAAGGAACGCTATGACGCTGACTAAATTTATTTTCCGACGTGAGAATTTGATGGCCTCATTTTTATTTTTAATGGTTACATGTGGGTTATTATCTCCCTGGCTTTATTTTGTGCGTGCAATCAATGAAAAAGTAGAATCAACTATACCTTCATCCTTACTGATTCGTGTTTTGATAATCATTTCTGCATTATCATTTATTATTCAGAAAAAACCAGGGGTTTTAAAAAACCTTATTGCAGTAACATTAGGTCTGATTTTGCTATTTATATTTACCATCACTGCATTACATCTTCTTTTAAATACTTTGCCAGACATTTATGATTTTATTTTTTATTATGAATGCTTTTTATTGGTTTTCTTTTGCGGACTACCTGTGTGTTTATGTATAAGAATGATTTGATCTTATGCCTTGTCAGCATAATGCACATCTTCAGGAGTGAGTACACATATCCTCCATAAAACATCCATTCACGATTGACATCATGACGTTACACTTAGCGCATGTCTTATATGACGGCTCTATTATGCCGTCTGGTGTTACTTAACTGAAATAATAAACCAACGGCAGAATATTTTTTCACTCCAATGCTTAAGACACATTTATCATGATTTATAAAGGCACCAACAAACCTACGGCTCCCGGGGTTGCTATCTCGCTTAAGAGACTCGCCTGGCGGCACAGAAAGAAATTGTGCATTACTTTCATGCTGGTTATTGCTGAAAACGTTGCATTCCTGCTCTACCCCGTTTTGGCGGGCATGGCGATAAATGCCATCCTGGCAGGTCAGATGTCACGTGCGGTCCTTTATGGTCTGATGGTTCTGTTCATGTGGTGCATGGGGGTCGCCAGACGTAGTGTAGATACGCGAACGTTTGCACGTATCTACGCCAGTCTTGCTGTGACTGTAGTATTAGCCCAGCGAAAATATTCACTTAATCACTCGACTATTGCTGCGAGAGTATCGCTATCACGAGAATTCGTGGATTTCTTCGAGCTGCACCTGTCTGTATTGATCACCTCGATCATATCCCTTTTCGGAGCAGCAATAATGCTGTTATGGATTGAATTCTGGACAGGAATAATTTGTTTGATCATCGTGGCAATACTGATGTGCTTCGTCTCCGACTATGCCCATAAAAACGAGACATTATATCGGCGTCTTAATAATCGCCTCGAAAAAGAGGTCGATTATGTTCATAAGGCATCATTTGGAGCTCTGAAAAGACACTATGACACGCTTGCCCGCCTGCGTGTGGTGCTATCCGACAGAGAGGCATGGGGATATTTATCCATAGGCATTCTGGTTTCTGCTCTCTTTTCCATGGCCATTATCAGGATGAGCCTGGAATCTGGAATTAATGCCGGACATATTTATTCCGTCATGACGTATATGTGGATGTTTTCAACCAGCCTGGATGACGCCCCACATCTCCTGGAAAAATTCTCCCAGCTCAGGGAGATCGGCAAGCGGGTCTCAACAGACGATGAGGCCTCTTTATCAGGTAATACATGTTGATTTTTGACCATTCGTACGTTGACTGGAAGTACATCTGATGCCGCATTTTTTTATTGATCGCCCCATTTTTGCATGGGTTATCGCGCTGTTTATTGTCCTGACAGGAATATTGTCTATTCCTCATTTACCGATTGCGCAATATCCTGCCGTTGCTCCACCGAGTATTATCATTTCAGTCAGTTACCCTGGCGCGAGTCCGGACGTAATGAACACGTCCGTCGTGTCTTTAATCGAGCGTGAAATTGCGAGTGTTGACAATTTACTCTATTTCGAATCCTCCAGCGACACGACGGGGATGGCGTCAATTACCGTAACCTTCAAACCTGGAACCGATATCAAACTCGCCCAGATGGATCTGCAAAACCAAATTAAGATTGTGGAATCTCGCTTGCCGCAGCCGGTAAGACAGAATGGGATCAATGTTGAGGCAGCTAATTCCGGATTTTTAATGATGGTGGGATTAAAATCTCAAAACGGAGAATATCAGGAAGCTGACTTAAGCGATTATTTTGCCAGGAATGTTACTGATGAACTTCGGCGTGTACCTGGTGTAGGTAAAGTCCAGCTTTTTGGCGGAGAAAAGGCGCTCCGCATATGGTTGGACCCGATGAAATTACACAGCTATGGGCTCTCTGTTACGGATGTATTAAGTGCCATCAGTCAACAAAACGTGATTGTTTCACCGGGCAGAACCGGAGATGAACCTGCGACTAGCAGGCAAAGTGTGACTTATCCTATAACGGTAAAAGGACAACTCTCTTCGGTTGAAGAATTTCGCAATATCACGATTAAATCACAGGTCTCCGCCGCCCGGCTGACGCTGGCAGACGTCGCCCGCGTGGAATCCGGGTTACAAAGTTACGCATTTGGAATCCGTGAAAATGGCGTCCCCGCAACGGCGGCAGCTATTCAGCTTTCTCCTGGTGCAAATGCGATTAGTACCGCGTCGGGTATCCGCGCGCGCTTAACAGAATTGTCCGGTGTACTTCCCGAGGGAATGGCATTCACCGTGCCTTTCGATACGGCTCCGTTCGTAAAGCTATCGATATTGAAGGTGGTTGAGACATTTGTTGAAGCTATGGTTCTGGTCTTTTTCGTTATGCTGCTTTTCCTTCACAAAATACGCTGCACGCTTATTCCAGCGATTGTGGCACCTGTGGCGCTACTCGGCACCTTTACCGTCATGCTATTAAGCGGTTATTCAATCAATATTTTAACCATGTTTGGAATGGTGCTGGCCATCGGGATTATTGTTGACGATGCAATTGTTGTGGTAGAGAACGTCGAACGACTGATGGAAGACCAAAAAATGTCTCCGCTGGAAGCGACACGAGAAGCGATGCGGGAAATTACGCCGGCCATCATTGGCATTACGCTAGTACTCACTGCGGTATTTATCCCTATGGCCTTTGCCAGCGGATCCGTGGGTATTATTTATCAACAATTCAGCATTTCGATGGCGATATCCATTTTACTGTCGGCATTCCTGGCGCTGACGTTAACCCCTGCGCTTTGTGCAACCCTGCTCAAGCCGCATGATAGACATCAGGGTAAAAGCAGCGCATTTTCAGCGTGGTTTAACGCTCACTTTTATCGTCTGACTTCGTTTTACACCACTGCTCTGGGCTGTTTTCTGAAGCGTACTGGCCGTGTGATAATGATCTACGCTGCATTATGTTTGACATTGTTTGCCGGTCTGTCTTCCTTACCTTCATCATTTTTACCCGATGAAGATCAGGGCTATTTTATGTCCTCAATCCAGCTTCCCTCTGATGCCACGATGCAGCGGACGCTTAAGGTCGTCGATACATTTGAAGAGGAAATCGCCCACCGGCAGGCGGTAGAAAGTAACATTATGATTCTGGGATTCGGTTTTTCTGGCTCAGGCCAGAACTCGGCCATGGCATTCACCACCCTCAAGGACTGGAGGCAACGCAAAGGAACCACGGCGCAAGAGGAAGCCGACTATATTCAGGCCCAAATGGCAAACGTGCCGGACGCCGTAACGATGAGCCTGCTGCCTCCGGCCATTTCTGATATGGGAACATCATCCGGGTTCACTTACTATTTGCAGGACAGAGGCGGGAAAGGCTATCAGGCACTCAAGCAGGCGGCCGATAAGCTTATTATGCAGGCAAATAATAATTCTCACCTTTCCGATGTCTATATTGATGGGCTTGGTGAGGGAACAAGCCTTGCCCTGCATATCGACAGGGAAAAAGCGGAGGCCATGGGTGTGTCGTTTGATGAGATAAATCAAACAATTTCCGTTGCAGCAGGTTCCAATTATGTTAATGACTATACCAATAATGGCCGGGTTCAACAGGTTATCGTCCAGGCGGATGCTCCCTACCGAATGCAACCAGAACAACTTTTGGCTTTGTCTGTCAAAAATCGTTTGGGACAGATGCTTCCGTTATCCACTTTTGTGACGCTTTCGTGGAATGTTGCACCACAGCAACTGATACGCTATCAGGGATATCCTGCCATACGCATAACCGGGAGTGCCGCACAGGGAAAATCGTCGGGTACTGCAATGGCGGCAATAGACAAGCTGGCTGAGCACTTACCTCCGGGGTTCGCCGGTGAGTGGGCGGGAAGTTCGTTACAGGAAAAGGAGTCCGCATCACAGCTTCCAGGTCTTATTGTGCTCTCGGTACTGGTGGTATTCATGGTGCTGGCTGCTCTGTACGAAAGCTGGTCCGTTCCCTTCGCGGTCATGCTCGTTGTTCCTTTGGGACTGCTCGGTGCCGTGCTGGCCGTATCCGTTGCGAATATGACGAATGACGTCTTTTTCAAAGTGGGCCTGATAACCCTGATTGGACTTTCCGCCAAGAATGCGATTCTGGTTATCGAGTTCGCAAGACAATTAATGAAAGAAGGAAAGAGCCTTATTGATGCAACATTGACGGCAGCAAAACAACGCTTACGGCCAATACTGATGACGTCTCTGGCTTTCACATTAGGCGTTGTTCCGCTGATGCTCGCCAGTGGAGCCAGCGACAGCACGCAGCATGCGATTGGTACTGGTGTATTCGGCGGGATGATTAGCGGAACGTTACTGGCAATTTTCTTCGTTCCGGTATTTTTCGTGGTGATTACCCGAATTACTGAAATGCGAAAAGGCCGCAAGGATAATAGCCGGAACGGCTAATAACAATTATACGCCCAGCCAGCTACAAGCTTACTTAACGCTTGACTGGCTGGTATTCAACAGTTAAGGACACTATGAACATCATTTTCACCCAAAGATTAATTATTCGGTCTTTTAAGGAAAAAGATGCAGCAGCACTTTTTGATTATCTCTCTACACCACGTGTACCCTGCTTTAATGAGGAAAAACTACATTCGATAGCCGAGGCGGAGGCAGAAGTGACTAAGCGGGCCGGTGAACCAGGACAGTTTGCCGTTTGTTTAAAAGAAACTGATGAGTTGATCGGCCATCTTTTTGCAGACAATAGCAACGAGCCAGACGGCAATACCTGGTCAGTGGGCTGGCATTTTAATCAACGTTATGAACGTCAGGGATATGCGAGCGAGTCAGTTGCTGCACTGTTTGATTATTTATTTAAAGTAAAAGATGCCAGGCGTTTGTATGCCTGGGTAGAAGTTTACAATCTGGCCTCTCAAAAACTCTGTGAACGTTTGCATATGCGACATGAAGGGTGTTTAAAAGAGTTTGTCTCCTTTGAGGACGAGGATGGTAAGGCAAAGTATGACGACACATGCATCTATGCGTTACTGCATAAAGAATGGACAAGTTAGAGACCTCTGAATCGATTGAAGTCTAAGGTTATCAGGACAGCAACAGCAGCCCTGTGCCATAAGCGGATGTTGCGAACATTACGACACATTCAGTCAAGATATCTAAAATCACATGGCAGGGTTATACGGGATGTTTACATGAGCAGTCTGGCAATATTCGCGGTGAAGTGTGATTGTCAGGGTCTGGTACGATACTCACATAATCAGTTCGACGGTCTTCAGTCAGTGTTCTATTGTTTCGCCAAATATTTCCGCATCAGTGCATTTTGTAGTATCACGCCACGACACACAGGGAAACCTCGTTCTACGACATGAAAGCCGTGTCGTAGAAAGAACGCTTCCGCAGCCTTACTGACATTTGAAGTAAGTTCACCCATACCACATTCTCTGGCTTCTTCATGAATGCGGTTCATCAGTAGCGTCCCTACTCCCTGTCTCGGATAGGCTCCCGAGACATAGAAATGGTCAATGTACCCATTGGGCTGAACATCCGCATATCCAGCTATTTCACTACCCACTTCAACAACAAAGGGACGTAGTGCCCTCATGCGATTGGTCCAGTGATCCGGGTCGATATCTGATGGGGCCCAGGCATCTATTTGTTCATGTGTGTAGTAGTGGGATGCGAGGGTATGTACAGAAGATAAAAATACGCTAAATAACGAATTTTCATCTCCATTTTTGAACCTTCTGATTTTCATAAAACCTCGTTATGAGCGTGGCTGATAGAACAATACCATTTTTGGAGTGAGACAGGGCTTCTGCACCTCGCTCAAAGCGTTCATCATGCACTCGCTTCATGTCAGGGGCGGACATTTCTGAGTTCAGCAACAAAGGTCGCTATATTCTTTCCTGATTGACGCGGGATGAAAGCTCCTGATGGCTCTCTTTTCGTTCACTGTAGCGATCGGCAAGATAACCGGTTTGCCCCTTGAGCAGCAGCGTGATTTTAAACAACTCCTCGGTGACATCGACGATACGATCATACCAGGACGAAGGTTTCATCCGCCCGTTTTCATCGAATTCCTGCCAGGCTTTGGCAATTGATGATTGATTGGGGATCCGGCAGGGGTAAACCTGAGGGGTTAAACAGCCTGACCTCCGCTCCCATCGCCGTCAGTAAGCGACCCACTTCTTCTGCTGCAAAACGGCTGTAAGAACGCTCTCTTACCGAGCCATACAGAATCAGAATGCGTGGCGGTTCCTGGATCTACAGGCGTTCAGAAATCTGCTTATCGAAGCAATCAGCGTTCAGTGCAGGAAAGTGTTCCATTATTTCTCCCCCAGAATACTCTGGTTATTTCAAAATAAATACATATGATTTACCATATGTATATTCTAAAGGGAACGGAGTGAATAATGCTACAGCCTGTTCAGCTTTTTAAAATCCTGTCGGATGAAACCCGCCTCGCCATTGTCATGCTTCTCCGGGAGTCTGGCGAACTGTGCGTATGTGATATATGCGCGGCTACCACTGAATCACAGCCCAAGATCTCTCGCCACATGGCCATTCTGCGTGAAGCAGAGCTGGTGCTTGACCGCCGGGAAGGCAAATGGATTCACTACCGCCTGTCCCCCCACATGCCAGCATGGGCGGCTGAGACGATCACGACGACCTGGCAGTGTCTGAGAGACGATGTAGGTAAATGGCTGTCAAAATCAGCCTGCACATCATGCTGAAAAATTTATCATATACATATAAACATATATAAAGGAACCTGAAATGATTTTGGCAGGGAGTATATTTATACTGACGCTGATCCTCGTCATCTGGCAGCCCAGAGGACTCAGCATTGGCTGGAGCGCAAGTATCGGAGCCGTACTGGCGCTGGGAACGGGGGTTATCCACATTCATGATATCCCTGTAGTCTGGAATATCGTCTGGAACGCAACAGCGGCATTCATTGCGGTGATCATCATCAGCCTGCTGCTCGATGAGTCTGGTTTCTTTGAATGGGCCGCGCTGCACGTTTCCCGATGGGGTAACGGGCGTGGTCGCCTGCTGTTTACCTGGATAGTGCTGCTTGGCGCTGCTGTTGCTGCACTGTTTGCTAATGACGGTGCAGCACTGATATTAACGCCGATTGTGATTGCGATGCTGCTCGCACTGGGGTTCAGCCAGGCGACGACCCTGGCCTTTGTCATGGCTGCAGGATTCATCGCTGATACCGCCAGCCTGCCGCTGATTGTTTCCAACCTGGTCAATATTGTCTCGGCGGATTTCTTTGGTCTGGGCTTTACACAGTACGCCTCCGTGATGGTTCCTGTGAACCTTGCAGCCATAGCGGCCACGCTGGTCATGCTTCACCTCTTTTTCCGCCGCGATATTCCAGCCAGATATGACGTTTCACTGCTAAAAATACCTGCCAGTGTGATTAAAGATCCTGCGACGTTCAGGGCGGGCTGGATTGTTTTGCTGTTTCTGCTGGTCGGTTTCTTTGTTCTGGAGCCGCTGGGGATCCCTGTTAGCGCGATAGCAGCCGTTGGGGCTACGGTGCTCTTCGTGGTAGCAAAGCGTGGCCATGCCATTAATACCGGGAAAGTACTGCGCGGGGCACCCTGGCAGATTGTGATTTTCTCGCTGGGTATGTATCTGGTCGTTTATGGCCTGCGTAATGCAGGACTCACTGAGTATCTTTCTGCCGTACTCAATATGCTGGCAGACAAAGGTTTATGGGTTGCCACGTTTGGTACCGGCTTCCTGACAGCCTTCCTGTCGTCTGTGATGAACAATATGCCGACGGTGCTAATTGGTGCATTGTCCATTGACGGAAGTGCCGCGACCGGCATCGTCAGAGAGGCGATGATTTATGCCAATGTGATTGGCTGCGATTTAGGTCCTAAAATCACCCCAATAGGCAGTCTGGCAACCCTGCTGTGGCTTCATGTGTTGGCACAGAAAAACATGACCATCACCTGGGGTTATTACTTCCGCACGGGAATAATCATGACTCTGCCCGTGCTTTTCGTCACTCTGGCCGCGCTGGCGTGGCGGCTCTCTGTCACTTTGTAATGAGATACTGATATGAGCAACATTACCATCTATCACAATCCGGCCTGTGGCACTTCGCGCAACACGCTGGAGATGATCCGTAACAGCAGTAGCGAACCAACCATTATTTATTATCTGGATACGCCCCCGACTCGTGATGAACTTAGCAAACTGATTTCAGATATGGGTATTTCAGTACGCGCATTGCTGCGTAAGAACGTTGAACCTTATGAGCAGTTGGGGCTTGGTGAAGACAGATTTTCTGATGAGCAGTTGATTGATTTTATGCTTCAGCATCCGATCCTGATTAATCGGCCGGTGGTCGTGACACCACTTGGCACACGTCTTTGTCGTCCTTCAGAAATTGTGCTGGATATTCTACCTGAAGGTCAGAAAAGCGCTTTTACCAAAGAGGATGGAGAAAAAGTAATCGACGATACCGGGAAACGAATTAAGTAACCTGACCCTTCAACACAAGTCGGGCACCCGTCTTCGCCGTGCAGGTGTCCACGTCACGCTCACGCAGGACAACCGTACTCAAATCTCCCATATTGCCGGGGATTCTTTAAAACTTACTTCATCACCAGTGTGATATTAAATACCTCCGCTATGAGGGATAGCGCCAGCCCCCTGCGCAACGTTATCGTGTTGGATTATAAGCGAAAGCAGCGGTAGCATGTCTGTCCTGATGTACTCACTCTGTACTCTGCAACAGATCGTCAACATTAAGGATGGGTATGAAAAAGCTGTTGCTGGTTCTCTTGGTGCTAACTGCATTTGCAGCCAATTCTATCCTCTGTCGTATCGCCTTAAAGAATGGATATTCGGATCCTGAGACATTCAGCGTTCTGAGATTACTCGGTGGTGCAGCAATGCTGTTTTTCTGGCATATAGCCCGGGGGAAACTGAAAGAAATACGCTGGAAAATCATCGATGCCCTGTTGCTGTGTGCCTATGTATTATTCTTCTCAATCGCGTATGTTCAGCTCAATACCGCAACAGGCGCATTACTGCTGTTTGGCGCAGTGCAGATCTGCATGATTGGCTGGGGATTAATAAAAGGTGAAACACTTAGCGGATACAAAGCCACCGGGATCGTTATTGCCATCGGGGGGATCATTATGCTGCTGCTCCCTGGCGCAACCGCTCCCCCTTTTATACCCGCCCTGACGATGGTTGCTTCAGGCCTGGCATGGGGAGCTTACTCTGTGCGTGGGAAAAATATCCTCTCTCCTGCCGGGACGACTGCAGGAAATTTCATTCTGAGCCTTCCGGTTATTTTCATCCTGAGTTTGGTACGGCAGGAGCCCGTGCATACTGACGCCAACGGCGTCATCCTTGCCCTGCTCTCCGGCGGGCTGGCTTCTGGTATGGCTTACGTACTTTGGTACCAACTTGTTGCCACTATGTCTTCCGCAACCGCCAGCACGCTGCAGTTGAGCGTGCCCTGTATTGCTGCGGTAGGTGGGGTGCTATTTCTTGGCGAATTGCCTGATTTGAGAATTCTGGTTTGCACACTGATCGTTCTGACTGGCATAGCCATTGTTATTTCATCCGATCGAACACAGAGTAAGAAATCAGCAAAAGGGTAACGTTGAGGAGTCGCAGCACTGTGCTTCGGTGTTTTGACTCACCGCCCACATGCACCCTGTCACGCCCTTTGCGCGAAAAACACGCTGCAAAATCAACAAAACATAGCCAACTTGCTTAATTACTCTGCAATTATACAGAAAAAAACAATCAGCCTAAAACTAAAATATATATAAATCAGTATGATAAGAAACTGCAGGGACAGTTAATACCAGGGTATAGCAGTTATTAGTGTGTCCCTTTTTATGTCCCCGCCCTAAAAATGCCCCCGAAATCACGCCCTCAAGTGTGGTAAAACCGCTCCATAACCACACAGGTCATTCAGCCCTCATATACATACTCCCGTAGCCCATTTCGAGCCATCGCACATTGTTCAGTCTTCGAGTTGTTGTATGCCTGCCTTTTGCACATCACATTCTCATCACCGATTTGATCATCCGTACTTATGACCTTCAACTAATCAAATCTCACGTGAAAAACAGTGCCGCCTCTTACGACTGCTTAGTGCCAAAAGCGGACGATTCAGAAGCTAGCTCTTAATAAAAGCTGACGCATTATCGAACCGGATAACCATGCGTAAAGGCTGTGGATGGCCATATCGAGATGTGTTTCAGCGCTGGAAACAGAATGACAGCAATCAACAACCTGTTTGACTGCTGCGATTTTAAACTCTTCGGTATAACGCTAACCACTCATGGTAACCTCTCTTTAAGTCATCTTAATTGACTCTGAGGTATCTGTTAAACCCGTGGCGATTCAGGGGATGAAGCAGGCAGAATTTGCTGAGGTTGTGGGGACCAGTGTCGATTTGATTCGTAGCTGGGAACAACAGCGGCGCGTACCCTCGGGTATTGCATAAAAAATGCTGTGGCTTATTGAGCGTGAGCCCGCTCTGCTTAATGTACTTCGTGGTATTCGCGTTTAATTTTTCGCTAGCGAATCATTCAGGCAGGTGCACACCGATTTTTTCAGATGGACACATGGTTTGCTTTACAAAGAGCACATATGCAGGGAGTGATGGGGCTGTTTCCGAAACATAGCTGTTTAAAGTGCGCCATGTTTTACACCCGCGCTGCCTCCAGGGCAAACGGTATGGTTGTTGGTAAGGGAAGCTGCCTTTGCAAGCGCGTCCAATACAGATGCGATTGTTTCAGTGGTCGATTTGTATAGCTATAGTGAAACCAACATAAAATTTTGCTATACCTATTCGCTACCTATGTGAAAAACCCACTGACTAGTAGGATGCGTATTGTTAACCCGGGACAAATCCTTGCCCGGAAAGAGCTGCAATTTATAGTCTTGTGGGTTTCTATTGGTAGCAAAGAGGCCCGTCTTGCTCGATGTCATCGAGTGTATAGCCATAATAGATGATAAATTAGGACGGTTCTGGAGTCGTCATAATTGTGTTCACATATGGGCTATTGATATAGATTAAGCCATCCTGAATAGCACCCTAACTGCAGAAGTGCCGTAGAGTGGAGCACGTGAAATTTTCATGAAAAAAACGCCTACATATGAAGAATATCTGAACCATACAGGACTCCATTATCATAAACTCTGGAAAGCAACGGGAGACTCTTGGATCTGCCCAGGATGTGGACGCAGCAAATTTCAGATCATGAGATGGACCCTCCGGTTCCCGAATACGCCTGACGCCTTTATGGATTGGGTTGCTGCATTGCACAAACATCACGACCATTCTAATGATTACATGAACTTAGGAGAGCCTCGGTTTCCTGAAACACTAATTTGTGGTCAGTGTAATTCTGCGGATGGAACAGTAAAAAGAAAGCTAAAACTGCCGAGGAAATTCTCTTTCTCTCCTCAGGAGATGCGGATGTTCATCGAGGCGACACCACACGGAAAACATAAAATTAATTACGAACGAGCACTTGAACTCTTCACTCGACAAAGGAGCAACAATGATCGTGAATGAGTTTAGCACAAAAAATCAACAATATATTTTACGAGTTAAAATCAAATGGTACATATGACAAACACTCTTTTTTTTGGTAATGGAATAAACAGACTTTCTGAAAATCACGTCACCTGGAGTAATTTACTCGATAACATAAAAGGTATCAATAAGTTCGAAAGCGGCCAGTTGCCAAACACTATGGTGTATGAGCGAATCTATCTAGAAAAACATGCGCCAGATAGAAGCGAAAAAAAAGATGAGCTTGAAATAAAAAATGTTATAGCTAACGAACTACGAGAGCAAGGGTCAAATGATGTTCTTGAGGAGTTAGCATCGCTACCTTTTAAGCATTATCTTACTACTAATTATGATTACGCCTTAGAAAAGGCGCTTGATATTTCGCCAGTAAAGCTAAGTTCAGAGGAAATTTATAGCTTGAGAAGAAAACGAATGTATGAATCACAGAATAATTCAAAATTCCTGTGGAATATACATGGTGAAATAGACAACCCCAAATCTATTATGCTTGGTTTAGATCATTATTGTGGTTCAGTGAGCAAAATCGATGCTTATGTTAAAGGCAACTACTCACATAAAGTTAATGGCGCTGACGTTTCTGTTAAACCGATGTTAGAAAAACTTAGAGATGCTTCATTTTGTCACACATCATGGGTGGATCTATTTTTCTCAAGCAATGTACACATTATCGGCTTTTCATTAGACTATAGCGAGACTGACATATGGTGGGTGCTAAATAAGCGAGCCCGTTTTTCATCTGAAGCAACAATTAATAACAAAATATATTTTTACACTCATACTATCAGTGATGAAAAAAAAGGACTGCTTGAGGCATTCGGTGTTGAGGTTATTACAATTGATGTGATTGATGATAACTTTGAGGGTATGTATTGGTCTGCTATAAAGAAAATAAATAATAACCTCAATCGAGATACAGAAAACTGACTTAACGTATTGTATTGAAAGGAACTAAATAAGGAAATATTCACTTATAGCAAAAATAACATAGCGCGCCTGACCTGTTCTCCGTTGATTGACACACGGCGATGTTATCGACATCCATGGCGACCTAATTATGAATGTCTTCTGGACGCTCATTACTGAACTGACGATGCGTATCTGCAAAGTTAGGTGTTGTTATCTCAAAACGTTCAGAGCCTACTGGTGCGACAGGCACCGGTTAGACAACACGGTATGGCGGATTAAGCCGCCCTGAGGCGGCTTGTCATTATTTGCGCGGCTTCCCGGCATCCGAGCGTTTTTCTCGAACTCTACCATCATTGTTACGATCACGGGGCTGCGTACCACCGCCGGGTTTAGGAACAACTACGCCTGGATTAAGAGGTCTTCTGTCCGCCATATATCTGTTTCCTTAAAGAATGGCAAAGTTGCCGTCTCTTTTGATACGCCTGGTGTCGTTACCTTTCAATCATTATGGGATGATATGTTGCGCAGCATCAACTTTTCCCTCACTCCACTCATAGCGAACATTCCACATATGTCCATCCGCTTTGTGCCAGAAGCTGATGTTCTAACTCTATACTGTGTCAATCTAAGGGGAGAAGGTCAATATTATTAATAAAGGCAAAACTATCTAAGTTATGTCTGGGGATTTATATTTTATACGAATCAATTTGAATGATTATTGCTTTCGTATCCCACTCTTTGTATAGTCACATTGAGTGAAATGGACGATTTATAATTTGATATTATTAACCACTTTTTTGAAAGGAGTAACACACTGTGGAAAAAAATAGCAAAGGTCTAAGAGTTCGTAATTTTTTTGATATTGAAGCTAAAGAAATCATGGAAAGATATCGTGTGATAGAAACTTTATTGCCTAATACAAATTCCAAAGGCGCTTATCACCGAGGTGAGGAAGGACGTTATATTGAATCCTTGTTAAGATCGTTTCTTAATAGCCATCTTCCCTCTAATCTAAAAGCCATGTCTGGATTTATTCTTAGCCCCTCAACTAAAACAGGAATTGAGGATAATACTCGTGTTGAAAACTTTCCAGATCGTCATTCAAGGCAATTAGATATTATAGTGTATGATGTTGCCAATTATCCAATCTATGAAAAATTTGAAGAATTCTGTATTGTCCCACCTGAAGGTGTTGTGAGTATAATATCCGTAAAAAAGAAATTAAAGACAAATGACATTCACCATGAGGTTAAAGCATTAAGAGATGCTGCCACCTTATGCTCTGGAAATAAAAAGAGAACGCCTCACACAGCTATTTTTTCTTTTGATAGTGACATCAAAACATTGAGAGGTCTCAATGCGAAAATATTCTCAAGCATTTCAAAGGAGAATGGAGGGTCTTTTTCCACTCTTATTAACGAAGTTATAGTTGCAAATAAGACTTGTATATTTAAACTTAGAAAGGACAACACGACTGTAGAAGGTCATGCTCAATATGTGGGTGTGGATTGTACAAAAAGACCTCATATCACGTTGCAGAGAATACTTCAAAGCATATTATCGGTTCACTATGATACCTCTAGAGGTAGTACAATTAATAGACCAGGATTTGTATCTTTCGAAAAAAATACATTTGCCGATTCTCCCAAAATTGGTACAATTCCATATGATTATGACTAGGTAAAAGTACTTATATTTCCAAACACCAGTTACTTAAGTTGTCTTTTTGCAATATAATTTAATTTAGCACGAAGACATAATTAAAATCATCATACCTGACTAGTCCTGGTTTGTATTTAGGTGGCCAGCTCTCTATGTCTCAAGGCATTTTGTTATAAGTATGCATTGCGAACCCCGCGGCTCGCTCACAGCGGAACTTTTGCTCAGTCAGTTAGTCCGCTCCATAGCAGGAGCGGACGTGGAGAACAACAGTCTTAGTTGAGCAACGGGGAGCTGGTTAGCATTTTTACTCATCACTTTCGCAGACCAACCCTTATAAGATCATGAGGGAATAAAGGCTTAATCATTATCTTATCGTTAAAAATAAATAGTTTAGGTGACAGGGCGATGACATCGTAGATATTATCGACAATGAGTTGTAGATGGGTTCTGAACACGGGCACATTCGCATCATCCGCTACGACAAATACAGTTTCATTGCCTAAGTCGCTCACGTTAAACATCTCATGACTAGGTTCATAATCGCTAAAGTCCATTTCCGACCATTTGAGATCACCGCTATACCATGGATATTGAAGAAAAATATCCATTACCGCACTCAAATCATCCCCTTCCATAACATTAAAATCTGTCTTGAGAAGGTCCTTACATTCCTCAAACAATGTCATGTCCATTCCCTTTAGGCTTTATAGCTGAATATTTTTATCATATCCTCCCTGGATGATTGTTTAAAGGAATTAGGAACGTCCTCTGATCGCTCATAAGGGACAACCATACTCAAATCTCCCACATTGCAGGAGATTTGAGTATGAACACGTCACCGTGGAACAAAGACCGTATCATCGGCCAAAAAAGACCACTTCAGATATCTCATATCTGGGGGATCCGAATCCGGCTTGAACTGGAAGGTAAAACGCGCGATTTAGCTCTGTTCAATATGGCCTTGGACAGTAAGCTACGAGGCTGTGACCTGGTAAAACTCAAAGTATCTGATGTTGCATATGGTAGCTCTGTTTCAAGCAGAGCTACGGTGTTGCAACAGAAAACCGGTAGCCCTGTGCAGTTTGAGATAACCAAAGGAACAAGAGAAGCTGTTGCTGCATTGATAAAGCTTGGCAATTTGCATAGTAAAGACTTCTTGTTTCGGTCTCGAGTCGGAACTAACCAGCCCATATCTACCCGGCAATACAACCGAATTTTTCATGGGTGGGTAGAAAAGCTTGGTCTCGAAGATTCGCTTTACAGCACACATTCCATGAGAAGAACAAAACCTTACCTGATCTACAAGAAAACCAAGAATCTTCGGGTGATCCAACTTCTGTTGGGCCATAAGAAACTGGAAAGCACAGTCCGTTATCTGGGCATTGAAGTAGATGATGCGTTAGAGATCTCTGAATCGATTGAAGTCTAAGGTTGTCAGGGCTGCAACAGCAGCCCTGTGCCAGGTGCTATCGTTCGCCTAGTCGAATTCGACGTATGAAAGCAATCGGCCTACGCTCTTTCGATTGAAGGGTTGGTCACTTGCAGGCAGCACGGTCTTGGCTAGTCACTCGGACTCATAAGCGACCACGAGTGCTTTGCCCGTTTCATAGAAGCTTTGAATCATGTTTCTAACAGTCTGCGACTGGACTCCTCGGGAGCCAATCCAGCCTGCATTGACGCTCGCTGCGAACTGCGAGTTCGTAAGGTACCTGGGCGCTCCTTCGAAGGTGATCTGGGAGCCGCCCTGAGGGCCTTTCGGACCATTTGGGCCTAAGAGAAAATGCATGTACTCACGCGGTACATACATGCCCTTTATCAGTTCGCCAGATGCAGGTCTAAGCCCCTTATTTGGCACCAATTTCACCATGAATCCGTCGTCACTCAAGCGGTATTCGTTGTGTGATCGGATTGCGGCGGCAGATCGGGTCAAGTTATAAAAGTCATCCATCCTCACCAACTCTTGAGCAAGCTGTGCATCGGGCCGATACAAGACCCGATCGCCTTCCTCACGCATCAGTTTGTACTGAACTAGAACGAACAGCTCGTACGGTTCGTTGTAGTAAATCAGATCTACCCCAAGCGTGTGCTCAAGGTCGTTCCGATTCGCGTAGTTGACTTGCAGCCTGCGCCCACCTTGCTCGAATATAGATACCCCGGCTTGATGCATGGGAGTCATTCCAGGCCAGTTGAAGAGGTCGTGTTGAATCGCCGACTCTTCTTGTAGATAGCGTTGTGGTATGCCTGTTAGGAATGCTGATTGCCCAGACTCAAGATTCGTCAGTGTCGCCGTGGCTTCGGTCTCATTGATCTGTTCCACTGAGCCTTCATAGGGTGCCCATTCGCTCAACACACGCTCACGGAGTTGGTTGCTTCCAGAGAAAATGTCGAGAGAGATGCCAATAGCCTCTCGCTCTTGAAGGAGTATCTCTGCGGATTCGCCGTGGTGCCAGAAGCAGACATTTCCGACAGCTGCATGCACTAATCCATGGAAAACGGATCTAACTACATAGTCATGCTGACATGCTGGAGTTATGAAGGATGTTTTTCAGGATTTGGGCGGAAAAAAGCTGTCAGAAACGCCCTGTTCGCCGCAAAAGCGCGCTAAGGGCCTTTCTGGGTGGGGGTGAGAGATGCTATGGAAAATTGGAGGTCATAACACTTGTTGCAGTTTCGAATATATATCTGAACACTTGCCAACAAAGATGTTTTAAAGTAGGATTAATTTCAGTTTGCTAGTTTGTTATTGGCAAACCATGGTGGTTAAGATGAGTAAATTTTTCATTGAAGTTGAGCATGGGGTTTATGTAGCAACAAGCGAGCTGCAGGACTACCTGAAAGACGAAAAGTTGCGTCTGAATTTGACATGGAAGTCATTTAGCGAACGTATTGGGCGTATTTCTCCAGAGTTTCTTGGCTCTATTGCCAGGGGAACAAGTAGTAATCGTTTCAGTGAAGAGACCCGAGCATGTTTGGCCTCCTACATTGATTCTTCTGTTGAAAGGAACGAGGTCATACCCAATCTGTCTGCTGTTCCAACAGAGGTCTTAATGGCGGAAATTAAACTACGGCTGGAGCCAAAAAATAGCATTCAGTTACCGCATCAATGTCCTTGTTGTGGTCTGATAGCTTCAACTTTTGAAGAGATTGATGAGCAATTCGGTGTCAGAAGTATTCAGGGAAGAATCTCTAACCAATCGTGGTGCCGAAAATGTAGGCGAAGTCAAAATAAAATTTAAAAGAGGTGGAATTAATGAGTAACGCAAATGTTATTGAAATGCCTCACCATTGCCGCAACGGTCAGGGGTGTCCAGATAATACCGTGGCCGAGAATGCTTCAGAACTTGAGGCTAAATTTGGTTTTAGAATGCTCAACGGTAATCTGGCGCCGCAGAGCCTTTGTAAGCCTTGTCGTTCGCGGTCAGGTAAGGAATAGTATTAACTTTCACAGGTTTTACTATTATCAGGCAAAAAACGAAAAGCCCGCACTATGCGGGCTTTCTTATGTCCGTTGGGCAAGAAGCGTTGTGGTAAATATCAAACTTCAACAGCAATGTTAAGGTCACTATCTGTAGTCACTCGATCAATGATCCTGTAAACAATTTTATAGTTTTTGCCATTGTAGTGTTTAACATCACCTGCAGCATAAGTCCGCTGTTCGGTTGTTACTATCGAGGGAAGCCTATTGCCGTTCTTATCAAAGAAAGCCCATTCGTAAGCAAACAAAAAATCTCCTTTAACTTGTTGTTATTTATGTTTATTATAGCATATTGTTTTTTCTCGTTTCATTTATTTTGATGCAAATTCATGAGTGGTTCGCTGCTTGGGTGTTATGTTTAATTTGGCAGAATGTGCCGCCACTATCATTTTGACGTCCGCTACTCGCTCAAAGCAGCCCCTCAGTACCTCGCCCCCGTCCGCTTCGTGCCAGAAGCGGACATTTCTAACATATACATGCACTATTCGGTGGAGAAAAGATCCCACTACATAGCAGTGCAGGCACTCCGGAATCATCATGGCTGTTTATCGGGGATCTAGACTGGGGATATAAGGTGCAGGAAGCAAACCCCTTAAGGTAAGATCGTACTAAGGACGCCTGCGGCGGTGACGGAAGTAGTCTTATGTTAAAAAGTCTCTCGTGCCTACAGAATATGGTGCATGCTTCATGTCACAAATTCACAGATAGTGAATCTTATTGAATAAGGAATTTAGGACGTGATTGACTTCACCCGCTTTGTCGAGCGCTATGAGCAGTTTAACGCCTCGTTACCCCATTCTGAGAACATCACCGAAAGTCGGATTAATGATTTATATCTCCGGGTGTACGAGCCAATGGCCTCTCATGATGAGGTTCTTATTGTCTACCATGGTGGTGGGGTAAACTCTGACGCCGGCTACGACATTCTTGCACGACAGTTGAGTTACGCTCTGCCCATCTGTATTTTTCTCGTCGATATCCGTGGGCATGGTCGTTCGGCCGGTGTCCGGGGGGAAGCTTCCAGCCCTGATCAAATCTGGCGGGATGTAGATTCCGTCATTGATTATGTCCGAACCTCTTTTCCTGATGCCAGAATTCACTTGCTTGGCCATTCCAGTGGTGGCGGCATGCTGATAAATTACTTTACTCGACACTCTCCATCGAGGATTGTTGAAAGCCTGATCTTACTCGCTCCAGCATTGGGTCCTTTTTCACCTCCTGATCTGAACCGCGATTTCTCCTCCCCCTTTGCATCGATAAACCGTTTGAACTTCATAATCAATGCAATGAGTGGAGGTTTTCTGTATGGCCGTCGTGCTGGAGTGAGGCTTAACTTCCCCTGTGAGGTTATCAATGCGAGGCCTGACTTTGTTCAGACATACAGCGTTAATATGGCTAACGCCCTTACCCCTCGTAATCCCCAAAGGCAACTTAAGGAGATCTCTATTCCAGTAACAATCCTGCTTGCTGAGCATGATGAACTGTTTAATGTTAGCCGAATGGATGAGTTTCTCAGGAACTGTTGCAATCCGAATGTAATCAGTCGAATTGTGGCAGGAAGTACACATCTCGATTGTATTTTCGAGTTAACGGATATGGTGAGGGAACACCTCACAGGCCTGACTTCAAGAGCGCAATAGGGATGTTATGTCTAATGTGGCATAACATCTCTATCGCCATGATTTTGACGTCCGCTTCTCGCTCAAAGCGGTCGCTAGTCCTACCCCAACTAATGCCATAGTCAGTAAGATCCTTCCCAAAGATCCCCTATTCGTTGTCCTTTCCCTCCGACTTTACAAATATGTGCCCTCTCACGAAAAAACGATGGAAAACGTGATTCTTACAGTGCTGGGCTATCTGCGACAGTTACTGATCGGCTGGAGTGTACTGGCGTGGCTGTATCTGTTCTTTATGCGATTTCTCATGTTCGATTAACAGAGAATCACGCTTTGATAATGGTGATGCCCTTTCCTTCAATACTCCTTAGCCAATTATCATCGGTTTCACTATCAACCACGATAGTATTGATTAGCCCTATCTCACCGATGACAAACGATGACGCAGCGTTGACCTTCTCCGGCGACACCAGTACGACCGTTTCCGCCGCTCTGCCGGAAAATGCACGTTTGATGCACGCTTCTTCATAATCACCCGTGGTTAATCCCGCTTCAGGATGAATACCCGTTACCCCCATGAAGAAAATATCCGCATGAATATTGCCTATGCCTTCAATAGCGGCCGCCCCTACACTGACAATGGAGTGTTTGTACAGTCGGCCACCGATCAAAATGACGTCAACCTCGGGTTTATCGACCAACCCCAGTGCAATGCTGGGACTGTGTGTCACCACGGTAATATGCAGATCTTCCGGCAGACAGGCAATCAGCTCTGATGTGGTCGTGCCACCATCCACAATAACAACTTGTCCCGAAGAAATGAGTTCAGTGCCTTTGCGCGCGATCTTCATTTTCACATCTGTTTTTAATGATTTACGCTCGGAAAATGTCGCAACAGCTGAAGACGATGGCAAAGCACCACCATGAACGCGCTGCAATCGCCCTTCTGCGGCAAGCTCACGTAAATCCCGTCGAATGGTGTCTTCTGAAACGCCAAATCGATCGCTCAGATTTTTCGATTGGACCTGCCCTTCAACCTGCAGTTGTTCAAGAATAAGGTGTTTACGTTGATGAGCGAGCATGTGACCGTTCCTGTTTATGCATGTTTATACTTGTATTTGCACGATAGTGCTGATTATGATGTCAACTCTACGGATCAAGGAGTCTTCATGCAACCTAAACGTGCAGAAATACGCATCGTCGATAACCTAACATTATCCGATGACTGGTATTGTTTAAAAAAATACACTTTTGATATTCAACGAAGAAACGGTGATTGGCAGCGCCAAAGTCGTGAAGTTTACGATCGCGGCAACGGAGCCACGATACTGCTCTATAACCGTGACAGGAAAACAGTGATCTTAACTCGTCAGTTTCGTTTTCCGGTATTTATAAATGGTCACGATGGCTATCTCATTGAAACAGCTGCAGGTCTTCTTGACAACATGGCTCCTGAAAAACGGATCAAAGCCGAAGTTGAAGAAGAAACCGGTTTTCGTGTATCCAGCGTACAGAAGGTTTTCGAGGCGTACATGAGCCCAGGCTCGGTCACGGAGAAGCTCTATTTTTACATCGCGGAATATGATGCTGCCGACAAGACAGGTGCCGGTGGTGGAATTGCGGCTGAAGGAGAAGATATCGAAGTGCTTGAGTGGCCGCTTGCAAGCGCACTTGCCGCAATTGAAAGTGGTCTTATCGTCGATGGCAAAACCATTATGTTGCTTTATCACATTGCGCTGAAAAACATTCTGTGAGGTTCTCTTTGTGAAACAACTTATTCTCATTGCTGGTCCCTACCGTAGCGGTACGGATGGAAAACAAAATCTTATCGATGCGAATCTTGCTCGCCTGGAAGATGCAGCGTTAGCGGTATATCAAAGAGGACACATTCCTGTAATCGGCGAATGGCTGGCACTACCACTGGCAAAAGCTGCCGGTTCTGCGGCTATTGACGATGAAATCGGCGAATCTATGATCTACCCCGTTGCCCATCGACTTATCACCAAATGTGATGCGATTTACCGTATTAAAGGCGCTTCTAAAGGTGCTGATATGGACATCGATGTCGCACATAAGCATGGACTCACCGTTTATTTCCGCCTTGAAGACATCCCGTTGGCGTAATTTTATTGTGCTATTGCCTGCGAATGTGCAGGCAATTAAACCATCGCCAATGGGATCTATGACTCTCAGGAGAGATGGGGAGCGCAAGCGCGGGCAATACAATGATCTTGCGTTCGATCTCATCGGACAGCGTGGTCTGATGCTTCTTCACCAGTTGTGGCTCAAAAGTGCCGTTACGATCGCGCGGGGTTGCCAGTTCAAAACTGCCGGTCGGGGCTTTAATGGTCTTTTTGCCTGAACCATTTTTACGGTTAGCCTCCACATCCGAAGCCAGATGGGAGTCAAGTTCAGCAGACAAAGCAGCTTCAGTTAACTGTTTAATTAATGGCGTTAAGATACCATCCTTACCCGTTAATGCCTGGCCGGACTGGAGGGCCTTAAGCGCTTTATCGAAATCGAAGGGCTGGGACATGTGTCATTCCTTTTTGTTTGTATATTACTGGAATGACATAGAATTTCTAATACTCCCTCCGGCTATGCCGGAGGATATTTATTCGGGGCTGTGGTGTATTTTGTGGTGTATTTCTATGGCCTCTCCTTCACCACCCTTTATCTCCCATTCATATGTATATATTGTTTTGTAAAGACTAACAATAATGTTTTCTGCGATTGAATATGAAGCGTGCATGGTCGTACCATATTCTGCCGATCTATTACTAAACAATTGTTGACACTTTGGTTTAGCCATGTGTTTAATGGATTCGAATAATTCATCGATCCTATCGAAGTCATTTGTTCCCAACAACATTATCTCACTCAACTTTTCTGCTGCTTCACGCTGATTATCTTCGCTAAAATTGTCACGTATTAAACTAGTACCAAGTAGTTGCTCAGTTTCTATACTTGTCCTACTTAGATTTGCCCCGGAAAGGTCAGCATTACTCAAATCCAAATCGCTCATATCACGTCCGCTTAAATCTTCCTCTGATAGATCGAGGCATCCCGTATCAATATATTTTTGTCTGGCTTCTGATAGGTTGCATTCATCCAGAAAATATATGGTGTTAAAATATCTGGCTCCTGATATGAACTGCGCTTCACTTAATTGTAATTCTAATGGTTCAGATACGTTTTCTTCACTAATCTCCAGTAAGTATGCTCCATCCGTGTCCTTGGTTATACATAGCTCATATTCACCTTGTAGCGATTTTTCTGACTCATCAATAGTGAATCTAATAGACATGCCGGAGTTATGAATAATACTGCTCAGTGTTTTTCGCGGGGATATATTCTCTGAAGCCAAAGAACGCGAGAGACTATTGATGACAGACTTAAGCCGCTTCTCCCCTGAGTCCTTAATTCCCAAAGTAAAAATGTACTTCAGACACTCGCCTACGCCATGCAGTCTGGTTGCTTCTTTGTGCAATGTTTTATCATCTGGGCTCATTGCAGCGTTTACCAGTATATCCATATGTTTTTGTGCTAAAGCATTAATGTTGTCCATTGACATCTCCTTATTGATTGGTTTATCGCTAAGGCGATTCTCTTACTAAGAGACAACGAAAAATATCAAAAAGTGCTCCGGTTTGGCATTAATTCATATTGAAGACATCGATGAATAGATGCCTTTAATATAGATTTAATATCTATATTGAGTTTTGATTCTCAGTACCGACAAATCGCTATTAGTGCGCGCCGCCGCCACTCCCTGCACCGAATGGCGGTTTGGCAAACCGATACCAGGCCGAGTAGCACGAGGAAAATCCCTGCAGACATCCAGAAGATTTCGTTAGCAGAAATAATCAGGCCCTGGTGAGTAATGCCAGTCAGTTAAGCAACTGACTGGCCCTTTTTGTGCACAGAAAACCCCCAGCCAGGCTGGGGGTTCCGTAAAGCTTTCAGCTTTGGGCCAGTTATTAAAACCCCTTTTGATTTGTTAAAACATCTTGCGGTCTGGCAACTGCAAAAGTTCAACAAGAAACCAAAAGGGGGTCCCAATGGGGGAGGAGAAGAGCTTAGCGCACACCCGATGGAACTGTAAATATCACATAGTTTTTGCGCCCAAATACCGAAGACAAGCATTCTACGGGGAGAAACGCAGGGCGATAGGCAGCATCTTAAGAAAGCTGTGCGAGTGGAAAAACGTACGAATCCTGGAAGCGGAATGCTGCACAGATCATATCCATATGCTGTAAGCGTAAAGCCAGCGCCGTATGTAGCCATTAAGGGATGCTATTAATGCCAAAATCATAACCCCTTTAAAATGTCATTTTTATCTCATTTCATTTCCAATTGTAATGATAACCATTCTCATGTTAATGTAGCCGCGTGATAATTAACTTTTGATGCAATCCGCATGTCTGACCGCGCCACTACTACCGCTTGCTTCACGCTCGAGTCGCTTTATGGCGCACATCACGGCTGGCTGAAAAGCTGGCTGACGCGCAAACTCCAATCTGCCTTTGATGCTGATGATATTGCCCAGGACACATTTTTACGGGTAATGGGCAGTGACTCGCTCAAGACTGTCCGTGACCCTCGTTCCTTCCTGTGTACTATTGCCAAACGGGTGATGGTCGACCTGTTTCGTCGAAACGCGCTGGAAAAAGCCTATCTGGAGATGCTGGCGCTGATGCCGGAAAATCTCGCGCCTTCGCCCGAGGAACGTGAGAGCCAGCTCGAAACCCTGCAACTCATCGACAGCATGCTTGACGGCCTGAACGGAAAAAGACGCGAAGCGTTTTTGCTTTCGCAACTGGAGGGGCTCAAATACAGCGAGATCGCGCTTAAGCTCGGCGTCTCCGTCAGCTCGGTGAAAAAGTATGTGGCAAAGGCTATCGAACATTGTCTGCTGTTTCGTCTGGAGCACGGCTTGTGAACGCTGCTATCTCCGATTCTCGCCGTCAGGCATTGCGCTCAGCATCACACTGGTATGCGGTATTGAGCGGCGATCGCGTTAGTCCGCAGCAGGAAGCTCGCTGGCAACAATGGTATGAGCTAGACCAAGACAATCAGTGGGCATGGCAACAGGTTGAAAACCTACGCAACCAGCTCAACCATGTACCGGGCGATGTCGCCAGCCGGGCGCTGCATGATACGCACCTAACCCGTCGTCACGTCATGAAAGGGCTGCTGTTACTGCTTGGCGTGGGCGGCGGCTGGCAGCTCTGGCAATCTGAGGCCGGTGAAGGTCTGCGTGCCGACTACCGCACAGCTAAAGGCGTGGTCAGCCATGAGCGGCTGGAAGATGGTTCACTGCTGACGCTCAACACACAAAGCGCCGCTGATGTTCGTTTTGATGCGCATCAGCGTACCGTCCACCTCTGGTACGGTGAAATTGCCATCGTTACAGCCAAAGACGACCAACTGCGACCTTTCCGCGTGATGACGCTCCAGGGTCAGCTCACCGCATTAGGCACAGAATTTACTGTCTTTCAGCACGATAACATCACGCGCGTAGCCGTACAGCAGCATGCTGTTGAAGTCCGCCTGGCAAATCATCCGCAGGAAAAACGTATCGTCAACGCTGGCGAGGGCCTGCAGTTTAGCGCGTCTGAATTTGCTGAAATCGCCACATCGGATGATGAAAGCGCAGTCTGGACACAGGGCGTTCTGAGTTTCAGTGATAAACCGCTGGGTGAGGTCATTGCCACGCTGAGCCGTTATCGCAACGGTGTGCTGCGCTGTGATCCGGCAGTGGCGGGACTGCGCCTGAGCGGGACTTTCCCACTGAAAAATACCGATGCAATTCTGAATGTTATTGCTCAGACTCTTCCAGTTAAAATTCAGTCAGTTACACGATACTGGGTCAATATCTCAGCGTTGTAAGAAAAATAATTCTCATTTTTATTGTCCATTTTCCCCTTCTCGTTCGACTCATAGCTGAACACAACAAAAATGATGATGGAGAAGGTATGACGCATTCACGCGTTTTGCACAAAACAACACCTTTGGTTAATGCCATTCGCCTGTGCCTGCTGCCACTGGCCGGCCTTTCGTTATCAACCTTCGCAGCGCAGGTTGATATTGCCCCAGGTGCGCTCGACAAGGCGCTTAACCAATATGCCGCACACAGCGGAATTACCCTGTCGGTGGACGCCAGCCTGACACGCGGCAAACAGAGCAACGGCCTTCACGGTGACTACGATGTCGAAACCGGTCTGCAACATCTGCTGAGCGGCAGCGGCCTGCAGGTAAAACCGCTGGGCAATAACAGCTGGACGCTGGAGCCCGCACCGAAAGAAGATGCCCTGACCGTGGTGGGCGACTGGCTGGGCGACGCGCGTGAAAATGACGTTTTCGAACATGCTGGCGCACGTGACGTTATCCGCCGTGAGGATTTCGCCAAAACCGGCGCGACGACCATGCGCGAAGTGCTCAACCGTATCCCTGGCGTCACCGCCCCGGAAAACAACGGGACTGGCAGCCACGACCTGGCGATGAACTTTGGTATTCGCGGTCTGAACCCGCGCCTTGCCAGCCGTTCAACGGTGCTGATGGACGGTATTCCGGTGCCGTTTGCCCCTTACGGTCAGCCGCAGCTTTCACTGGCGCCTGTTTCGCTCGGAAATATGGACGCCATCGATGTGGTACGCGGCGGTGGCGCGGTGCGTTACGGGCCACAAAACGTGGGGGGTGTGGTGAACTTTGTCACCCGCGCCATTCCTCAAGACTTCGGTATCGAAGCAGGTATGGAAGGGCAGCTTAGCCCAACTTCTTCGCAAAATAATCCGAAAGAGACGCATAACCTGATGGTGGGCGGCACGGCGGATAATGGTTTTGGCACTGCCTTGCTTTACTCCGGCACCCGCGGCAGCGACTGGCGCGAGCATAGCGCCACGCGCATCGATGACCTGATGCTGAAAAGTAAATATGCGCCGAACGAGGTGCACACTTTCAACAGCCTGCTGCAATACTATGACGGCGAAGCCGACATGCCCGGCGGCCTGTCCCGCGCAGATTACGACGCCGACCGCTGGCAGTCCACGCGTCCGAACGATCGCTTCTGGGGTCGTCGCAAGCTGGCAAGCCTTGGCTATCAGTTCCAGCCGGATAACCAGCATAAATTCAACATTCAGGGCTTCTACACCGAAACCCTACGCAGCGGCTACTTAGAACAAGGCAAACGTACCACCCTTTCACCGCGTAACTACTGGGTGCGAGGCATTGAACCGCGCTACAGCCAGAGCTTTATGATTGGCTCTTCCGCGCACGAAGTGGGCGTCGGCTACCGCTATGTAAGTGAATCGACGCATGAAATGCGTTACTACACCACCACCAGCAGCGGACAGCTGCCGACCAGCGCCAGCCCTTACGATCGCGACACCCGTTCCGGTACCGAAGCGCACGCGTGGTATCTGGATGACAAAATCGACGTGGGTAACTGGACCATCACGCCGGGTATACGCTTTGAACATATCGAGTCATACCAAAACAACGCCATTAAACGTACGCACGAGGAAGTGAGCTATAACGCCCCGCTTCCAGCGCTAAACGTGCTCTATCACCTAACTGATAGCTGGAATCTTTATGCAAACACTGAAGGCTCGTTCGGCACCGTACAGTACAGCCAAATTGGCAAGGCTGTGCAAAGCGGCAATGTGGAACCGGAAAAAGCGCGAACCTGGGAGCTCGGAACCCGATACGACGATGGTGCGCTGACGGCAGAAATGGGGCTGTTCCTGATTAACTTTAATAATCAGTACGACTCCAACCAGCTCAACGATACCGTGACCGCACGCGGTAAAACGCGCCATACCGGACTGGAAACTCAGGCTCGCTATGACCTTGGCACGCTGACGCCAGTCCTCGACAACATCTCCGTCTACGCAAGCTATGCATATGTGAACGCCGAGATCCGCGAGAAAGGCGACACCTACGGCAACCAAGTGCCGTTCTCGCCGAAACACAAAGGCACATTGGGCGTGGACTATAAACCGGGCAGTTGGACCTTCAACCTGAACAGCGATTTCCAGTCCAGCCAGTTTGCGGATAACGCCAACACCGTTAAAGAGAGCGCCGACGGCAGCACCGGCCGGATCCCTGGTTTCATGCTCTGGGGCGCGCGCATAGCCTATGACTTCGGTCCGCAGATGGCAGATCTGAACCTTGCGTTTGGTGTGAAAAATATCTTCGACCAAGAATATTTTACCCGCTCTTATGACGACAACAACAAAGGCATTTACGCCGGCCAGCCGCGCACACTCTACATGCAGGGATCGTTGAAGTTCTAATCCCCGATTACCCGGCCTGCATGCTGTTTTGTGGGCTGGGTAAGCGAAGCGCCACCCGGCTTTCAGGAGCACCCATGTTCACATTTTTTCGAGTTCTTGTTGCAGGCCTGCTGCTTGTCACAGGCCACGCCTTTGCCACCACGGTACAGGATGAGCACGGCATTTTTACGCTTGATAAAACGCCACAGCGGATAGTGGTGCTGGAACTGTCGTTTGCAGACGCGCTGGCCGCCGTCGATGTCAGTCCGGTCGGCATTGCCGACGATAATGATGCGACGCGCATTCTTCCAGAGGTTCGCGCCCATCTGAAAACCTGGCAGTCTGTTGGCACCCGTGCGCAGCCGAGTTTAGAAGCCATCAGTATGCTAAAACCGGATCTGATCATTGCCGATAGCAGCCGCCATGCGGGGATTTGCAACGCCTTGCGGCAAATCGCACCGGTCCTGCTGCTTAAGTCTCGTAATGAAACCTATGCTGAAAATCTGCAGTCTGCGACCATCATCGGCGACGTTGTCGGCAAAAAGGCACAGATGCAATCACGCCTGGAGCAACACAAACAACGGATGTCAAAGTGGGCCAGCGAGTTGCCAAAAGGCACGCTGGTCTTGTTCGGCACATCCCGTGAACAGCAGTTCAATCTGCACACGCGTGATACCTATACCGGGAGTGTCCTGGCCGCTCTTGGGCTGACGGTGCCCGCGATGAAGGCCGGTGTGTCGATGCCATCCATTGGTCTGGAACAGTTGCTGGCAGTCAATCCTGCATGGTTGTTAGTCGCACACTATCGCGAAGAGAGCATCGTGAAACGCTGGCAGCAAGACCCGCTATGGCAGATATTAACGGCTGTGCAAAAACAGCAGACGGCTTCGGTCGATAGTAACGCCTGGGCGCGAATGCGCGGCATTTTTGCGGCCGAACGTATTGCCAGCGACACGGTAAAAATCTTTCATCACCAGCCTTTATCTGATGTGAAATGACAGTTCTCAGACACCCAGCGCTGCAGTGGGGGCTTCCTCTTGCCGCGCTTATCGTTGTTTTCTGGCTGAGTCTGTTTTGCTACTCGGCCATTCCTATTTCTGGGGTTGACTCGATTCGTGCCTTGCTGCCCGACTCTACGCCGACGCTGGCACATGCGCTGGTGCAAAACCTTCGTCTGCCGCGAAGTCTGGTCGCCATTTTGATCGGCGCTAGCCTGGCTCTTGCGGGAACGCTGCTGCAGACCCTGACGCATAATTCAATGGCCTCCCCGTCATTGCTCGGCATAAACAGCGGCGCGGCGCTGGCGATGGCGCTCACCAGCGCCGTCAGCCCAACACCCGTTACGGGTTACTCCATCGCCTTTATCGCCGCCTGCGGCGGCGGCATAAGCTGGCTGTTGGTGATGGCCGCAGGCGGTGGATTTCGCCATACCCAAGACAAAAACAAACTGATCCTTGCGGGTATCGCCTTCTCGGCTTTTTGTATGGCCTTGACCCGTATCACCCTGCTGCTGTCTGAAGATCACGCCTACGGTATTTTTTACTGGCTAGCGGGGGGCGTATCCCACGCACGCTGGCAGGAACTCTGGCAGCTTTTGCCGATGGTGGCGATTGCTGTACCGGTGGTGTTG
The DNA here is from genome assembly GCF_014596835.2 of Citrobacter sp. C6_1. NCBI lineage: Bacteria > Pseudomonadati > Pseudomonadota > Gammaproteobacteria > Enterobacterales > Enterobacteriaceae > Citrobacter > Citrobacter sp. C6_1. The sequence continues at coordinate 2,505,622 of NZ_CP115031.1, forward strand.
CTGCTGGCTAATCAACTGAATCTGCTTAACGTCAGCGATAGCACCGCCCGCACGCTGGGGGTCAATCTGCCCAGGCTACGTTTGATCATCAATATTCTGTTGCTGCTTCTCGTCGGCGCCTGCGTCAGTGTGGCGGGTCCAGTGGCGTTTATTGGTCTGCTGATGCCGCATCTGGCTCGCTTCTGGGTGGGATTCGATCTACGCAAGGTGCTGCCGATGAGCATGCTTTTGGGCGCCACGTTGATGCTACTGGCGGATGTTCTGGCGCGGGCACTGTCCTTCCCCGGCGAATTGCCCGCGGGAGCCGTGCTGGCGCTGATTGGCGCGCCCTGCTTTGTCTGGCTGGTCAGGAGGCGCGGATGAAAATTACGATAGTCATTTTCATCGCCCTCGCGCTGACAGGAATTTCGGTACTGTCGTTGCAAATGGGGGTGATCTCGGTTCCCTTTCGCGCCCTGATAACCGACTGGCAGACCGGACTCGAATATCATTACGTGTTAACGGCATACCGCCTGCCGCGACTACTACTGGCGCTGTTTGTGGGTGCCGCCCTCGCGGTTGCAGGCGTTCTGGTACAGGGGATCGTACGTAACCCTCTGGCATCGCCGGATATTCTCGGCGTAAACCATGCCGCCAGTTTTGCCTCTGTGGGCACTCTGCTTCTCTTACCGTCCCTGCCGGTGGTTGCACTGCCACTACTGGCATTTGCCGGCGGTATGACGGGCCTGATCTTGCTGAAAATGCTGGCGAACACCAGCCAGCCGGTGAAGTTGGCGCTCACAGGTGTCGCGCTTTCTGCCTGCTGGGCCAGCCTGACGGATTATCTGATGCTCTCGCGCCCACAGGATGTGAACAGCGCCCTGCTGTGGCTGACCGGCAGCTTATGGGGTCGTGACTGGAGCTTTGTGAAGGTTGCCGTCCCGCTGCTGATTTTGTTTCTGCCGCTGAGCCTGAGTTTTTGCCGCAATCTCGATCTCTTGGCGCTGGGTGATGCGCGCGCGACCACGCTCGGCGTGTCGGTGTCGCGCACCCGGTTTCGGGCTTTGCTACTGGCTGTCGCCATGACGTCTACGGGCGTGGCCGTCTGCGGTCCGATTAGCTTTATTGGTCTCGTGGTGCCACATATGGTGCGCAGCATTACCGGTGGACGTCATCGCTGGCTGCTGCCCGTTTCGGCCCTGACAGGTGCGTTACTGTTGGTGATGGCCGACCTGCTGGCGCGAATTATTCATCCCCCGCTGGAGCTTCCAGCTGGCGTGCTGACCGCCATTATCGGCGCGCCATGGTTTGTCTGGCTGCTTGTGAGAATGCGATAAATGACATTACGAACGGAAAAACTGACGATCAGTTACGGTACAACCAAGGTATTAGACGGCGTATCACTCACACTGCCTGTGGGCAAGATTACTGCCCTACTTGGCCCTAACGGTTGTGGGAAATCGACGCTGTTAAACTGTTTTTCACGGCTGTTAATGCCGCAGTCCGGCACCGTATTTCTTGACGACAATCCCATCAATACGTTCTCATCGCGCCAGCTTGCCCGCAGGCTGGCACTGCTGCCGCAGCATCATTTAACGCCAGAGGGGATCACCGTCCGAGAACTGGTATCCTACGGCCGCAACCCGTGGTTACCACTTTGGGGGCGTCTTTGTGCGCAAGACAATGCGCGGGTCAATGTTGCCATGAGCCAGACCCAAATCCATCATCTTGCCGACAGACGGTTAACCGATCTTTCTGGCGGCCAACGCCAGCGCGCATTTCTGGCGATGGTCTTGGCGCAGGATACGCCCGTTGTCCTGCTCGATGAGCCAACTACCTATCTCGATATCAATCATCAGGTGGAACTGATGCGGTTGATGGGCGCACTCCGAGGTCAGGGAAAAACGGTAGTCGCAGTGCTGCACGACCTTAATCAGGCAAGCCGATACTGTGATCATCTGGTGGTCATGGCCAACGGACATGTGATGGCACAAGGCACACCGGAAGCAGTGATGAATCCTGGATTGCTGAGAAGCGTATTCAGCGTGGAAACGGAGATCCATCCCGAGCCGATATCTGGCAGACCGATGTGTGTGATAATGTAGATTGTACAGGTCGTATGAAGCAAACCTCGGCTAAACGAAACGGGAACTGTGCCGCTGTGTCTTTCTGACTGGCTCTGAACGCTTACGATGAGCACATCAACTTGTTTTAGAATGCCCGCTTTGTGCTGTGAGTTCAACGGGTCGATGCAACGCTATCCTTAATCGAGGGGGACGTTGCCATGAAACGAAGAACGCGTATTTACTACACGCCAGAGCAGAAAACGATTATCTGGGACAGGTATAAGCAAGGTGATTCCCTGCATGATATCACCCTGCGTTTCTCCCCGTAGAATGCTTGTCTTCGGTATTTGGGCGCAAAAACTATGTGATATTTACAGTTCCATCGGGTGTGCGCTAAGCTCTTCTCCTCCCCCATTGGAACCCCCTTTTGATTTCTTGTTGAACTTTTGCAGTTGCCAGACCGCAAGATGTTTTAACAAATCAAAAGGGGTTTTAATAACTGGCCCAAAGCTGAAAGCTTTACGGAACCCTCAGCCTGGCTGGGGGTTTTCTGTGCACAAAAAGGGCCAGTCAGTTGCTTAACTGACTGGCATTACTCACCAGGGCCTGATTATTTCTGCTAACGAAATCTTCTGGATGTCTGCAGGGATTTTCCTCGTGCTACTCGGCCTGGTATGGTTTGCCAAACCGCCATTCGGTGCAGGGAGTGGCGGCGGCGCGCACTAATAGCGATTTGTCGGTACTGAGAATCAAAACTCAATATAGATATTGAATCTATATTGAATGCATCAATTCATTGATGCATTCAATATAAATTAATGCCAAACCGGAGCACTTTTTGATATTTTTCGTTGTCTCTTAGTAAGAGAATCGCCTTAGCGATAAACCAATCAATAAGGAGATGTCAATGGACAACATTAATGCTTTAGCACAAAAACATATGGATATACTGGTAAACGCTGCAATGAGCCCAGATGATAAAACATTGCACAAAGAAGCAACTAAACTGCATGGCGTAGGCGAGTGTCTGAAGTACATTTTTACTTTGGGAATTAAAGACTCAGGGGAGAAGCGGCTTAAGTCTGTCATCAATAGTCTCTCGCGTTCTTTGGCTTCAGAGGGTATATCCCCGCGAAAAACACTGAACAGTATTATTCATAACTCCGGCATGTCTATTAGATTCACTATTGATGAGTCAGAAAAATCGCTACAAGGTGAATATGAACTATGTATAACCAAGGACACGGATGGAGCATACTCACTGAAGATTAGTGAAGAAAACGTATCTGAACAATTAGAATTACAATTAAGTGAAGCGCAGTTCATATCAGGAGCCAGATATTTTAGCACCATATATTTTCTGGATAAAAACAACCTATCAGAAGCCGGACAAAAATATATTGATACGGGATGCCTCGATCTATCAGGGGAAGATTTAAGCGAACTTGATATGAGCGATTTGGATTTGAGTAATGCTGACCTTTCCGGGGCAAATCTAAGTAGAACAAGTATAGAAACTGAGCAACTACTTGATACTAGTTTAATACGTGACAATTTTAGCGAAGATAATCAGCGTGAAGCAGCAAAAAAGTTGAGTGAGATAATGTTGTTGGAAACAAATAATTTCAATAATTTCAATAATTTCAATAAGTTCGATAAGTTCGATAAATTATTCGAATCCATTAAGAACATGGCTAAACCAGAGTGTCAACCATTGTTTAGTAAAACATTGATTGAAGAAAAAAATTCGAACATAGTGGTTTCATATTCAATCGCAGGAAACATTATTGCCAGGCCACGTATTCAATTTGCGGATTTGGCGTATTAGTCGCGACTTGATCTGACACTGGACCTTGAAAGGTTGAGAGTTACCGGTTTTGATATGGGTGTCGAATCCTTATACAAAACACGAGGTAACTCTCATGCTTCATGCTAACAATCCCGTCATCAAACACAAAGCCGGTTTGCTCAATCTGGCTGATGAACTCAGTAATGTATCGAAAGCCTGTAAAATCATGGGCGTCTCACGCGATACATTTTACCGTTATCGCGAACTGGTTGATGAAGGTGGCGTGGATGCACTGATTAACCGCAGCCGACGTGCGCCCAATCTCAAAAATCGGACAGACGATGCCACTGAAAACACCGTGGTGGATTACGCCATTGCGTTCCCGGCACATGGTCAGCACCAGACCAGCAACGAACTGCGCAAACAAGGCGTCTTCATCTCCGGAAGTGGTGTCCGTTCCGTCTGGTTGAGACACTGCCTTGAGAACTTCAAAAAACGTCTGAAAGCGCTGGAAGAAAAAGTGGCGCGTGATGGCATCGAACTGACCGACGCACAGATAGTCGCACTGGAACGAAAAGAAAGTGATGACGAGGCCTGTGGCGAAATTGAAACCGCTCATCCGGGTTATCTGGGCTCACAGGACACGTTCTATGTGGGTAACCTGAAAGGCGTCGGGCGTATTTATCAGCAGACGTTCGTTGATACGTACTCTAAAGTTGCCCATTGCAAGCTCTATGTCACTAAAACACCAATTACAGCGGCTGACCTGCTCAATGATCGTGTGCTGCCATTTCATGAATCTCAGGGGCTGCCGATGCTGAGAATACTGACCGACAGAGGAACAGAGTTCTGCGGTAAGGTGGAACAGCATGACTACCAGCTTTATCTGGCGATAAATGATATCGACCATACGAAAAAGAAAGCGATGTCCCCGCAGACGAACGGTATCTGCGAGCGGTTCCACAGGACAATATTGCAGGAATTTTATCAGGTAACGTTCCGCAAAAAACTGTATGGTGCTCTCGATACATTACAAACGGATCTTGATGAATGGCTGGCTTATTATAATAATGAGCGAACTCATCAGGGAAAAATGTGCTGTGGGCGGACGCCAATGGAAACATTACTTGATGGAAAACGCATCTGGGCTGAGAAAAATTTAAGCCAGATGTAATCTGACAGATACCTGTATAAATAACCGGTAACTGTCAGATCAGGTCTGAGCTAATACAAGTCATAGGTACAACCCTGATGAAGTTCTCTGACGGATTCACACGCCTATGGCCATCTGTAGCAACTATTGTGTGCTACTGCACGGCCTTTTATCTTCTCTCCCAGACTCTGTCGACCATTCCAACAGGTATTGCGTACGCAATTTGGTCAGGTGCTGGAATCATATTAATCAGCCTTTTGAGCTGGTTGGTAAGTGGGCAAAAACTTGATTTTCCGGCGATCGCAGGCATGCTTCTTATTTGTGCTGGGGTTCTGGTTATTAATATTTTTTCAAAATCCTCCCCACATTGATTCTCTTATCTTGCTCTTGTAGGAAAAGCGCATATGAAAATACCAAAACTCCATACAGAACGCTTGCTGTTAAAACCATTAGAAGCCGAAGATGCCTCGCAGATTCAGGTACTTTATCCACGCTGGGAGATAGTTCGCTATATGGTTTCCTCAGTACCCTGGCCCTATCCTGATAACGGTGCGGAGAATTACGTCAATAACATTGCCCTGCCTGATATGAAAAAAGGGATTGCGTGGATCTGGACTATCAGACTCCGTGAGGCCCCTGACGCTCTCATAGGTTTAATTTGCCTTTATGACGTTGAGGATAATAACCGTGGATTTTGGTTAGATCCGGAATATCAGGGTCAGGGTTTTATGCGTGAGGCCAGTAATGTCGCTACGGATTACTGGTTTAATACGTTAAATAAGACGGTATTGCGTGCGCCGAAAGCCTCTCTCAATATCCGTTCCAAACGTATTTCAGACAGTAGCGGCATGCGGCTTATCAAGACGGAAAAGAAAGAGTATGTCAGCGGTTTGCTGGATTCTGAACTTTGGGAAATCACGCGCGACGAATGGAACGCTCATCAGGTTGGTTAATATAAATTATGGAATGTCCATAACTGAACCGCAGAGAATTTCTGTTCTTCGCAAAAGTTCATCGCCTCTTGAATCAGTTTTCTACCCAATCCACTGCCGCGACAGCCATCATCGAGAATAAACCAGCGCAAATGCGCTTCATTCGTTTTGCCCTGCACCAGTTCGGTAATCAGGAGCCCGGTGGAGCCGACGAAATTGCGCAAACCTGTCACATCAACTACTGTGTGGGCTTCCCGATGTTTGAGAAAGTGGAAGTCAACGGTGCCGCTACGCACTCGGTATTTCGTTACCTGAAAGACGAATTACCCGGCGCGCTGGGTGGGCGGATCAAGTGGAATTTTACTAAGTTCCTGATCGGGCGTGACGGCAAGCCGCTCGAGCGTTTTCCCCCTTTCACTACCCCAGAGAAAATAGAAACCACTATCCTTACAGCGCTTAAAGTCTGAGCGCCCCTGTAATTCAAACCGACCCTGGTATGCTCCAGTTCGCTGTCTGAATAAAAAACACGCTGCAAAATCAACAAAATATAATCAACTTGCTTAATTACTCTGCAATCGCGTGAAAACATGCAGAAAAATGCTAATTCCCTCTTGCCTCATTCGGTCTGTGCCGCTAATATTCGTCCCCGTTGTCACCTACAACGTTGCGTTCATAGCTCAGTTGGTTAGAGCACCACCTTGACATGGTGGGGGTCGTTGGTTCGAGTCCAATTGAACGCACCATTTGCGTCCGTAGCTCAGTTGGTTAGAGCACCACCTTGACATGGTGGGGGTCGGTGGTTCGAGTCCACTCGGACGCACCAAATCATATCCCTTTGATTTGGTGCCTTTTAGCTTAGAAAATTCTCAAACGTTCTCCTGAAACACATCTTATTCTTTGCGCAGACAAGCAAGATACTTCTGCACCGATCGCACCACAATCTGTCTGACATTGGATTTAATATCCTGACCTTCAAACGCGCCATAGAGTCGGTCGAATCTGACATCCTGTAACGCGCGCATAATGTGGATAACCGCGCTTGCCGGCAATGGCAGCATATTGGGGTAGCTCCACATAAACGACACTGCATCCGCACCGGGAGCGACCTGCAGAATATCGCCCACAAGGATTATCCCCACCCCATCATCAATATGCATAATACTCCCCCCCGCAAAATGTCCGCCCAGGCGTAACAACGTTATAATGCGTTATAGCCCCTTGCGTATCGTCACAGGACATTCCGCAGGTCTCACACAAGATTGTCATTTGTCTTCCCCCTGTACGCATGCCCTCTTCCGTTCCCGTTCAGGATCTTTCATTACGGTCAAAGCATCGAACAAAAAAAAGACAGCGTCAGCATCCCCCCGCACGCTGGATCAAATAACCCTTTGAAAGTGAATACAACACCAAATGATGCCAGCGAAATGGCATCATCAGATGCCTTCAAAATCCCTTGTGCAGAGCGTACCATTCATCTTCTTCACATAACCGCCATAGCCCAGAGATCAGATATTATGCCCTCTTCAATCACCCTGCTTGCTGCGGGAAGTTTACGACTGGCATTTACCCCACTGCTCAAGCAGTTCACCCGCCTTAGCGGCATTGAGGTCAACGTCGGCTATGGCCCGGCAGGCTTGCTGCGCGAGCGTATTGAAGCCGGGGAACCGTGCGCACTGTTCGCCAGTGCAAATCGGGCACATCCGCAACGGCTACTGGACACACACCAGGCCGTTTCCACACATACACTGTGCTGGAATCAACTGGGTCTGGTCACCAACCGGCGCGGTGAGTGGCTGGATTTACTCCGCGACCCGGCGCTGCGTATTGGCACATCCACACCGGGCTGCGACCCTTCCGGTGATTATACCTGGGCATTTTTCGACAACATGGATGCACTGGAGCCGGGCCTTGGACGACAGCTTCGTACACGCGCCCTGCAACTGGTTGGTGGCCGCGATACGCTCAGCATCCCGCCTGGCGAATTGGCAAGCTGTTGGCTTCTTCGCCAGGGGTTGGCCGATCTGTTTATTGGTTACGCACATTATGCAAAAGCACTCGGTTCACCGTCCGATGTTCGCTACGTTGCTATTCCTGCTGAACAGAACATCTTGTGTGAATACCAACTGGCGGTGCTCGATGCTTCTGAAGAGGTGATGAGACTGGTTAAATTTATGCTTGCCCACGACGGTCAGGCATTCCTGACCGCCGCCGGATTCTTGCCTGTTAGCGGTTGATCGCAAACAGCGGCGCAATAAACGGAGTCTGATAGTTTTCCACACTGAATTTTCTCAATGGCAGGCCATAGGCTTGGAACAGATTGTCTTCTGTCACCACGCCGTCCGTCGGCCCTGCCAGCCATTTTCCCTCAGGAAGCAACAGCAGCGTATGAGTTGCAATCTGTAAGGCGTGCAACGGATCGTGCGTCGAGAAAAGCACGCTACAGCCCTGCCGGTGTGCCAAATCGCTGATGAGCTGCAGCACGACCTGCTGATTGGCAAGATCCAACGCTGAACATGGCTCATCAAGCAACAGCGTCTGGCATTCCGTAACCAAAGCACGGGCAATCATCACCAGTTGCTGCTGACCACCAGAAAGTGAGCTAAACGATGTGGCGGCGAGATGCGCAATGTTTAGCTGTTCCAACGCTTGCTCCGCCCGTCGTTGATCCTGACGGCTGGGCTGAGCAAACAATTTTACGTGCTGCGCCCGCCCCATCAACACCACGTCGCTCACCGTATAGGGAAACGGCAGATGGCAATGCTGGGCCACAATGCCTATGCCCCCATGAACGTCAATACTCCCGCCCAGCGCGGGTCGCGTGCCCGTTAGCGTATCCAGCAGCGTGCTCTTACCCAGACCGTTGCGCCCAAGCACCGCCCAGATCTGGCCTTTCTGGCACTGAAAAGTGAGGGGGGCAAACAGCGGAGAGCGATAGCCATAGCTAAGCTGATTCACGCTGAGCGCAACAGATGTCATTGTTTCCCCCGACGACTGGTACGAATGAGTAAGAAGGTAAACAGCGGTGCGCCGAGCAACGCGGTGATGATCCCCAGCGGTATTTCCGCATGCATCAGGGTGCGGGCGATATCATCGACCGCAATCATAAATCCGCCCCCCATCCAAAAAGCACACGGGAGCAAGCGACGATGATCAACTCCCACCAGCAGCCGCGCAAGATGGGGAATAACCAGCCCAACCCAGGCAATGCTGCCACTGACCGCCACCTGAGCAGCAACTAAAAACGCGCAGCATACCAGCACGCTACGCCGCAGCGGAACCACCGCCACGCCCAGCGCTTTAGCATCTTTATCATTGAGCGATAACAGATTTATCCGCCAGCGCAACTGGTACAATATCGTCGCCGCAATGGATACCGGGATCGCCAGCAACAGGACTTTATGCCAGTTAGCCGTGGCAAAACTGCCCAGCAGCCAGAATACGATGTTCGGCAAGGTTTCTTCCGTATCGGCCTGGTATTGAATCAGGCTCACCAACGCGGCAAAGAAACCACTTAAAATAATGCCAGACAAGATCAGCACCAGCGTATTTTCCAGCCCTTGTAAGGCCGCAATGGCATACACCAGAATGAGCGCCGCCAGACCGAAGAAGAAGGTTGAACCCATCATCAGCCACGGCTCAAGGCCCAGCAGAATGGCCAGCGTCCCGCCGAAGGCCGCCCCCGAGGTTACGCCTATGATGTGCGGGTCGACCAATGGGTTGTGAAACACCCCTTGCAAGGTAGCGCCGCACAATCCCAGCGCCCCCCCCGCCAGCAACGCCATCAGAATACGCGGTAGTCTGACTGTCCATATCACCTGACTGGCAATACCCTGCGCATCGCCAAAATGGGTGAGTTGATAAAACACTTCACGTAGCGACAGCGGATATTGTCCAAGACACAGCGAACTGACCCCCAGCACCAATACCCCTGCTATCAGTAACGATTGCAGGGGGAAACCCCGTTTACTTAGCAGCATCAGACTGCCAGTTCACACGATAAAAACGTTGATAGTAATCCTGCGCCTGCGCATCCACATCGACATTTTTATAGGCATCCGGGTAAAGTTTTTTGGCCATCCACAGCTCACCTATTGCCAACGCTTCCGGCATCGGATAGCCCCAGGCTTTGGCATATTCAGGCATCAACCAGACACGATGATTTTTCACCGCATCAATACCCTGCCAGTTAGGATCGTTTTGGATCTCTGTGACCACCTGCGGATATCGGTCCTGAACAAAAATCACCTGCGGGTTCCACGCCAGCACCTGCTCAAGCGCCACCTGACGTGCACCTTTCACGCTGGCCGCCGCCACATTTAACCCACCCGCATGTTGCATCATCAGGCCAGTGTATTTCCCGGAACCGTAGGTCATAAGGTCAGGGTTAGCCATATAAATGCGAACCTTTTGCGCTTCCGGTATGGCAGCAACTGGCGCATTGAATTTTGCTCGCGCCGTAAAGACGTAATTGATCAGCGTTTCCGCCTGCGTTTTACGCCCTACCACATCCGCAATCAGGCGGATCCCCTGCTTTAAGCCTTCGTTGTAGACCTGCTCTTCATCAGCCATCGTCGGGTTCATTTTATTCTGTTGCCCGGCAATATCCTGACGTAACGAGATAGCCACCACCGGGAGACCGGCATTCTGAATCTGCTGGATCATCTCGGCGGGCGCATAGTTGGCGACAAACACTACCTGCGGATGAATCGCCAGCAAACTTTCGATATTCACGCTGGTGAGATCACCAGGCGTAGGCAGCGTAGTTATTGTCGGCATAAACCGGGCAAACTCTGGCCCAAGCTGTTTTTTCCAGCTCGACATCACGCCGACGATATCCTGCGCAGCATCCAGTTGCACCAGAATATTCAGCGTCTGGTGTTGCAGCACAACCACCTTATCGATATGGTCAGGGATCGTGACCTGACGCCCAAGCTGATCGGTGATAGTGCGATCCGCCTGTGCGGAAAAGGCAAAAAACATGCTGGCGCAAACCAGCACAAAAGAGCGAAGAGTTAACATAGATACCATCTGGACTGAGAAAAATTCGATATGCATTAAATTATATAACGAAATGACTGGCAACCCAATATCGCCAGACACGGTATACCGCTACACATGCCGTCACGGCAAATACAGCGTGTAGCCCTGAACTGGCCTGCATTTGCCCGTCAGCGCTTCCCGCTTTACCCCTGAGGGGGTAGCCCGGCTAAAATCCGCATCGCCTGCGCCTCGCTAAGCGAATAATCAAAAAACTGGCGGTAAAAATCGCGGGTTACGTTAACCATATCCAGACCGCTAAACAGTGTTGGATGCAGCGTTGACGCGGCCCACAGCAGCTGTAACGCGCTTTCGGTTCCATAGCGATCCCAGGGGAAGACGCCCGCCGGATTGCGCCAGACTTTGCCCTGTTTCACCGCGTTAAGCTCTTTGAACAACGCTGCATAAGGTGAACTGGCAATATCGCCACATCCCGCCCCGAGAATAATCACCTCCGGCTGCCAATACAGCACCCGCTCGGGTGAGACTTCTTTCATGTTACCGCCCACTTCCCCGGCGACGTTCCGCCCACCAGAGAGCGCAATCCAGGTATCAATCAACGTGTTTCTACCGTCGACTTTCAGTGGGTTCAGCGACTGAATGTGCAGAACCCGCGGGCGCTGATTTTCCGTTAATGTCGCCGTTTTCGCGCGAACATCCGCAATAGTGCGGGTTAAAAATTGATTATATGCCACCGCCCTGGCGCGAGCCTGATCCGTGCCTAACACGTCCGCCGTGGTCGTGACTGACTTTTCCATCGAAGGATAATCAGTAAATGCCATTTCCAGCGTCGGGATACCCGCCTGGTTGTAACTCTGCGCATCCCCCTTGCCCTTTGCGACAAACAGAACATCGGTATGCAGAGCCAGCAGTGCCTCGCTATTGAATGACGTCCCGTGAATTTGTAAGGCCTGATTCAGCGATGGGTTTATTTTGAACATCCACGGCTGGCTCTGTGGATGGTTGACGGTGGCGACAATCTGACGTCCCGCCCCCAGCGTCATCAACACCGAGTGATGGGCAAACCAGCTATCCGCAATACGTTGAACTTGTGTGGGGACGGTTACAGTGTGACCGGCATCATCCACAACCTGACGCGTGGCCAGGGCGGGAAACGCCAGCCACACACAGAGCAACCATGTGTGGCACGTTTTCATCAGCAATCCTTAAAAATCTACCTGAACAGAAATCTGCGCCTGACGTGGGGCGCCAAGTTGCGCACTGGCCGCCCCGGCCCCCGTATAACCCGTCAACGCGCCGGGGACAATATTGGTCCAGTAGCGGCGGTCGGTCAGGTTAGTGATATCAAACCGGAAAGTCGTGGGTGTGTTCCACAGTCTGGTGGCGTAACGGCTACCTATATCCACCGTGGTATAACTGCCTACCCAGGTGTCATTCGCGTTATCGGTAGCCCGACGTCCGACGTAATGCACGTTGGCATCCACATCCAGTCCCTGAACCTGTTCAATGCTATAGACTGCCAGCACATTCGAGGTAAAGCGTGGCAAGCCGACAACCTGCTTGCCATCTGCACTACTGGCGGCAGTATTGTGCAGCATGGGGTCCAACCAGGCGGCTCCCCCTAACACCCGTAAATTTTCTGTGATATGCCCATCGGCCATCAGTTCCAGCCCGCGGTTTTTCTGCGTACCGTCCTGAGCAAATTCGCCGTTGTCGTTGGTATAAGCGAAGGGACGTTTTGCTTCAAATAGCGCCGCGGTGAGCAGCAGATCTTTGACGGGCGCATATTTTGCCCCCACCTCTACCTGATGGCTGCGATACGGATCCAGTACGTGTCCTGCGTTGCTGGCCCCGGCAGGTGCGGTATCGCCCTGCTGCAAACTGTCAGCCCAGGTGGTGTACAGCGTGACGTTCTCAACCGGTTTATACATCAGGCTGGCGGAGCCGCTCATGCCGTTATCCTTTTGGCGACTGGTTTCATGACCGGATTTGTTATAATTGCTGACGGTAAACAGGTTTTCGCTACCAGACAGCAATAAACTCCATTGCGGAGTGAAATGCAGCGTATCGCTTAACAGAAATGCATGCTGCGTAGTGGTCGCCGAATGATAGCGATTAGTAAAGTCAGGATAAGGCGGGCGCGGATAGTCGGGATGCTGATCAAGTGAAGAATGCCCCAGCGTAAAGGTTCCCCCATTTCTCGGGTTATAGTTTTTCCATACAAATCCGCGCATTCCGGTCGCGATATCCTGCGTCAACCAGCCGGAATCAATGTTGCCGGTCAGGTTCGCTAAATAGCTGTTGATCGTAAAGCGACTGGCCGCTGAATTCGAGGTCGTGGTGGTGTAGTGACCCCAATTATCCGTCAGGGTGTTGGTTACCGCCGTCGATTCACGGTCAGCAACCTGGTGTAAGGCCCCCAGATCCAGCATCCAGTTACCGTCAAAATCATGCTTGATGTGCATGTCCGCGGTGGTCGTTTCATCATCATGACCTGCATATGACTGACCATATTTACTGTTAGTCGGATCGAATGCCGAAGGAAACTGCACGCCTTTTGCCAGCGCAAAGCTGCCCGGCATGCCTTTTTCGTAATAATGGTAATAGCTGAAATTACTCTCCAGCACGGTTTTATCGGTCAGCTGAAAATCCAGGCCCAATCCCGCGTACTGTCGGCGAACATGACTATCAGTGGTGTAACTGCGCCCTTCATCATTCATCAGGTTGAGGCGGTACTTCACTCTATCTCCCGCGTCGACAGGCCCGCTGAAATCCAGTGATGCCAGCGTTCCTGACCCTGTACCTTGCCCTACGGTAACCCGATGCAGTGGCATATCCAGAGGGCGTTTCGAGACCAGATTAAACATCCCCGCCGGGTTGGCTGACCCGTACAGTGAACCCGCGATACCGCTCAGTACGTCTATATTCTGGAACTGCTCTGTCGGATATTCGGTGGTGGAAACGGCATTCAGCCCATCAATCATATGGTTTTGCACCACGCTCCCTTGCATGCCACGGGTTTGTGGTCGAACACCCTCTCCCTGCACGGACGGTATGTAGCGATAAACATCCTTAACATCTTTGATTTGTTGCTGATCAATCACTTTTTTCGACAGTGTTTGTACCGACCACGGAACATCAATTAACTCTCGCTGGCCCAGGCTACCGATCGTCGCCTTTTTTTCAGCCGCCGCAGGCTCCTGCCCGGGGAAAGAAGATTGAGCAGGCGCGGAGGCAGTAACGGTAATGGTGTCATCAGCATGGGCCGACAGGGGGGCAGCAAGGCAAGAAAAAGTCAGCAACCCGGAGGCAATTGGGGTGGTTTTGCAATTTAACATGTGTTGATTCAATTCGTTAGATAGAAAGACTGGCGGTCGCTAACACAAGCGCCTTCTCTTGCGGGGCACGTTTATTATATTTGTATGATGAATAGAATAGGCCCAATCGATATATATGTAAATATATAACGATGGGAACTGACGAATTGGCGACAATAAAAAAGCCGACGGTAATGGCTACTGTCGGCTTTACACACGATCGGTGCTGAACGAAATTACTTCATCGACGTTTTGATTATCTCTAACGCTTTTGCAAACTGATCCTGCGGGATAGTCAGTGGGTAAAGGAAGCGGATCACGTTGCCATACTGGCCGCAGGTTAACAGCAGCAGCCCCTGCTCGAGCGCTTTTTTCTGCACGCGCTGCGCGGCGGTAGCACTGGGTTCACCCGTGGCCGCATCGCAGAATTCAGCGGCAATCATCGAGCCTAATCCCCGCACTTCGGCAAGTTCAGGACATACTGCACGCGCATCGGTCAGCACAGCACGCAGTTGCTCGCCAAGCGCTGCCGCACGCTGGCACAGCTTTTCATCACGGATAATATCCAGTACCGCATGAGCTGCCGCAATCGATAGCGGGTTCCCGGCGTAAGTCCCTCCCAGTCCACCCGGCGCGGGCGCATCCATAATATCGGCTTTGCCTACGACACCCGACAACGGCATCCCACCCGCAAGGCTTTTTGCCATGGTCATCAGGTCTGCTTTATCAGCATAGTGATCCATCGCAAACAGCTCCCCGGTGCGGGCAAACCCACTTTGCACCTCATCGGCAATCATCACGATGCCATGCTCATCGCAGATACGGCGAATTGCCGCGACAAATTCCGCCGGTGCGACAACAAAGCCGCCTTCACCCTGGACGGGTTCGAAGATAATCGCCGCGACCTGGCTCGGATCGATATCCGCTTTAAACAAACGCTCTATCGCTTTAATCGAGTCTGCAGTTGAAATCCCCTGCAGCGCAGAAGGATACGGCGCATGGTAAACGGACCCCGGGAACGGGCCGAAACCTTTTTTGTATGGCGCCACTTTGCCGGTTAACGCCATCGTCATGTATGTCCGCCCGTGGAAACCACCGCCAAAGGCGATAACGCCAGGGCGACCGGTGTGAGCGCGGGCAATTTTAACCGCATTTTCCACGGCCTCAGCCCCGGTGGTAAAGAATGTCGTTTTACGCTTACCGTCAATTGGCGCCACGGCGTTGATTTTCTCCGCCAGCGATACATAACTTTCGTAGGGAACAATCTGATAAGCCGTATGGGTAAAGGCTTGCAGTTGCGCTTCAACGGCCTGCACCAGACGCGGATGGCGATGCCCGGTGTTCAGCACGGCAATCCCGGCGGCGAAATCAATATACTGATTGCCTTCAATATCGGTAATCGTGCTGTTTTCAGCCGACTGGGCATAAAAATCACACATCACACCCACGCCACGTGGGGTGGCATCCAGACGACGTTGTTGCAGGTTTTTATTGTTCATTCTCTACACCTTGTCCATAGACACAATTGGTTGAATTACCCTTTAAATTTAGACGCCATCTGGTACTTTAATCGAGAGCCAAATCGTTTTATTTTAAGGATCCAAATGCGTTCACTTGCCGGAGATGTGATCAAGCATGCATTTAGCCAGCAGACTGACGAGAAGCTGCATCGTCGCCTGTATGCCGCCATCTGTAGCTGCATCCTTGAGGGGGGCCTGAAACCCGCTACCCGCATGCCCCCTTCACGCGACCTGGCGAGTGAGCTGGCGTTATCACGGAATACTGTCCTGCGGGTTTACGAGCAGTTGCAGGCCGAAGGCTATATCTCCGCGCGCACCAGCAGCGGTACATTTGTGACCGACAGCGTGCTGGACAATCTCGGTCTGGCCCCTAATAAACCTCCGGTTTCACCTGCGACACGTGAAGACCACGCCAGTTTGTCCTCCCGTAGCCTTGAACTGCTAGGGCATGCCAGCGCCAGCCCTCGCCAGTGGGGGGCTTTTATTCCTGGTGTACCGGACGTGCATTCTTTCCCGCATCGCGCACTGAAAAAGATTCAGGATCGGTTGGCAAGGCGGCTACGCCCGGAGTTTCTCACCTACGATGCCACTGGTGGTTTGATTGAACTGAAAGAAGCGCTGGCGGATTATCTGCGCACCGCACGCGGCGTGCGCTGTACGCCAGATCAAATATTGATTACCGAGGGTATTCACCAGGCGTTGGATCTGGTAACCCGCTCGTTGTGTAATCCTGGCGATAATACGTGGATTGAAGAACCCGGTTACTGGGGAATAAAAAACATTCTGCGCATCAATGCCGTCAACTTTTCGGCCATCCCGGTTGATGAACAAGGCATGGTTCCGCCTGCTTGCGTCGAACCTGCGCCGAAACTTATTTTTGTGACACCGTCACATCAATATCCGCTTGGCCCGGTAATGAGCCTTGGTCGACGACGGCAGCTACTCTATCAGGCTCGTGAAACGCACAGCTGGATTGTGGAAGATGACTACGACAGCGAGTTTCGTTTTTCCGGCCAACCCATCCCGTCATTGCAGGGACTGGAAGAAGATGCTCCGGTTATCTATATCGGCACCTTCAGCAAGACCCTCTATCCGGCACTGCGGCTCGGGTACGTTGTGATACCCAAACCGCTTGCCGCCCCACTGATGAAGGTACATAACGATCTCTATCGTGGTGGTCATCTCCTGATTCAGGCGGCGCTGGCTGAGTTTATTCGTGAGGGTTACTATGCGGCGCACATCCGTAAAATGCGCCAGTTATATAGCCGCCGACGCCATACGTTGGTAGAGCTCATCATCAGCCAGCTTGGTGAGGATTATCTGGGACCTTACAGCAGCAACGCCGGACTACATCTGATTTTACAGCTACCTGTGGGTACTGATGATAGCGCCATGGCCCAACAGGCCAACGCACAAGGTCTTCTGGTTCGCCCGCTTTCACGGTACTACGTGAAAGAAGAAAAACGCAGCGGTCTGCTGCTGGGCTTTGCCAGTATTGAAGAACATGAGATGGCTGCGGCGTTTACCCGACTGGCGGGTATTATCAGGATAAACACCGAGTAAGCACTGTCATCCGGCCTACAAAAATGCGTAATTCGTAGGCCGGATAAGCGCAGCGCCATCCGGCATCATTGCATAGATTAATGTGAGGCTTTTTTAATCCCGGACAGATCTTCCTGGCTAACCTCACCATTACCTTCACCCCAGCTTTTACGCACGTAATTGATCACATCGCGCATTTCGCTGTCGCTGAGCAACCCGCCATAGGCTGGCATCTTAAAAGAGACATTCCCCCGTGTCGTCGGTGTTTCTGCGCCGTGGGCAATCACCCTGAACAACGGCGTTGGGTCATCTACCATCACTAACGGGTTGTGAATGAGCGAAGGTGCATTATCATCGGTCCCTTTCCCTTCCAGACCATGACAGGTCGAGCAGTAGCGGTTATAGGTCACTTTACCCGCTTCCGGCGAATTCGACCAGGAGGCCGTAGCGGCTGCCGTACGCGCCGATTCCGTCTTCGCGCTTTTCAGGCTCAACAGATACTGCGCAATCGCCGTGGCATCTTCGTCCGTCAGATACTGTGTGCTCTGGCTGACGACTTCAGACATCGATCCCGATACTGCAGCATGTTTGCTTTTCCCCGTCAGCAGCAATGACGTTAACGCCTGCTCAGACATCCCGGTTCCCCGCAGCGATGGCGCATACCAGCCGTCGATCATCGCCCCGCTCAGGTACTCAGCATCGGCATTGGTATAGGCTTTTTCGTTCATCGCCATCCCTCTCGGGGTATGGCATGACCCGCAGTGCCCCGGACCTTCCACCAGATAAGCACCCCGTTTTACCCGCGCTGCCGTATCATCCGCTTTGTTGTCTTCAACAGCGGCAGTCGGTGCATCGGTAAACAACCAATTCCAGATATGCAGCGGCCAGCGGGCCGAGATCAGCCAGGGAATAGCGTTCTCTTTATTGGGCTCTGCTGACGGCTTAACATCATGCATGAAATAGCTATACAGCGCCTGAACATCTGCGTCGGACAGTTTCGAGTAAGAAGGATAAGGCATCGCCGGGTACAGCGGATGACCGTCTTTAGCAATCCCCTGGCGCACGGCCTTCTCAAAATCGTCGTAAGAATAGTTACCGATACCGTGAGTCTTATCCGGGGTAATATTCGTCGAATAGATATCACCAACCGGCGTGGGGAACTTCTTGCCTCCCGCCATCGCTGCGCCGCCTTCCGCGGTATGGCATGCCACGCAGTCTGAAATCCTCGCGATGTACTCACCGTTAGATTCAGCGGCCGAGACAGAAGCGGTAAACAGGCAGGTGATTAGAACGGTTACATTACGCATAGATCACCCCATATCCTTGAGTTCATTAACCGCGCGCCATGCCTGATCGATCGCAGCATGAGCATAAGCGCTCCAGTCAGCATCAGAGTTAGCGATAGCAATACGTCCGATTGGTTTACGCGCCCGCTCAATAATCTCCGGCATTTTTTCCATATCGTCGAACAGTGAATTAGCGTAATACGCATAACCATGCGCCCAGCGGTTAACAGTAATGGCCGCGATATCCCGCTGGTTGTCAAAACCGGTTGAACCAAACATTTCCTGCAACTGAGAACGGATCATCTCTTCATGCGCGGCAAACGTAGTCCCCAGCAAATAAGCGCGTCCCAAACGGAACTGCTCCCTCGCGGACAGATTACTGCCGGGATACGTGGGCACATAGACCATATGAATTACCATTGGCTCGTCCGGCGAGGCCGGGTGTTGATATCCGCCGATACTGACCGGATAGTCGAGCTTGATTCGGCTGTATGGCGCGGCCGGTGAATAAAACTCATGAACCCCCAGTTGCTTAAACGCTTGCCAGTTTTTGACCACCACATTGGTGTACACCAGCGGCGCCTTCACGTTCAGTTTGAGATCGGCCTGCTGCTGCTCTGGCGTTTCCGGTACCAGATACGGGATCATCATGTTATAGCCCGCCATAATGGCGTTCTTACCGCGCACGCGATGCATTTTGCCATCGCGTAGCCAGGTGACGGCAACGCCCCCCTCCACGTTTGCCGCATTAATCACCGTGCTGTTCAGGCGTAAACGCGTGGTATTTTCCGGCAGGTCGAGCTTTTCATAATCCAGTCTGGCGAGGACAGAATCTTCCATGGTATTGCCCGGCAGCGCGTCCGGCAGCATGTGTCTGACCAGCAACCGTGCCAGACCCGCATTGCCATCCGGGAAATGATAGACATATGGCTCTTCGAGGTCGGCCAGCGATTCACCGTCCAGCGGCGGCAGCCCTAACGCTTCCATTCCCGGCAATGCGCACGCACGAGCATCACTACCGGATATGCCTTCAATACCGATGGCAAAGAAATCGTTGGAACGCTGCTGGAAATAGAGCAACGCCATTTTGCTTAAACCGACCCTGGTGGAAAGAAACTCACTATAGCTGTGTGTATCCAGCCATTCCGTTTTCTCATCAACCGTCATCCCAGCAAGATAATCAACCGGATGCACATGCAGATCGATCAGGGCTTTACGATCTTCCTCACTCAAGGGGAAGTCGTTAATAAAGTCTTCGATATTCCGGCCATTGAGCCGATCCGGCGGAATATCATCGGATACCGCACGCCCCGGATCGCCGCTGACTATTTTCGTCTCACCAAAATTCTTTTTATCGAAGAAGACGCCGCGACTAAGCTGCCAGTCGGGATAGAAATTAACGTCAAAACTCTTTTTCAACCGCGTGACGCTCACGCCGACGGTTTCCATCAGCTTATTCACTTCGGGGCTGAAATTATGCGCGGGTGACTGAAAAGCTTCACTCCCGCCATATCCGATAAGTTTTTTGCCTGCTGAGGTGAATTCGTTGCGTTTGGCGTGACCACCAAAATCATCATGGTTATCGAGGATCAGCACCTTGCTGTTTTTCCCGGCCAGTTCATGCCAGAAACAACCCGCGGCCAGTCCGCTGATACCACCGCCCACAATCACCAGATCGTACTCTTCCTCGATGGGCAGAGTGCTTAAATCAAAGTGCTTATGTTCACGGCCTAACGCATGGGCCATTTCAAACGACCCCGGATGGTTACCGCGTAGCCCCGTTAACGCCGGCGGATAATAACTTCCATCAATAAATTCGTGCCCCTTTCCTGCCGCTCTGACCAGATCCAGAGGGGTCAGTCCCGCAGCGATAGTCACCGCCACGCCGTTGAGAAAATCACGTCGGGTAATTGCCATTAACTTTGTCCTTTTGCCACTGACACATTGTCCTAAAAAACACTACAAATGAGAGGTTCCCCCTCGCAGATACAAGGAGGATACCGCCGACTACTTCACTGGCTTTAGCTCTTCATCCAGTTTTTTAGCGTCATAATAATCACCCTGCCAGGTGATTTTTCCTGCCTTAACATGAATATAGCTGACACCTTCAAATTTGATCGGATTATTTGTCGGCGGGCTTCCCGCCCATTCACCGCTATTTTTACCCGAGAACTCCCAACGAAATGCCACGGTATCTTCATCAGCGACAGGTTTACCGACCATTTTCCAGGTCAGATCCGGGACCGCCTTAATAAATGCACCGATCACGTCTTTTTCAGCTTTTTCCCGACCGGTTACCGGCTCTCCTGCGGCGGCATCGTAATAAACGGCATCATCCGCCAGGTACTGGGCAGCCAGCGGCGCATTATGCGCATTCCATGCTGCCATATACGCTTTTACCGTGTTCAGCGGTGAGCTTTCTGCCAGGCTGAATCCTGAGAACATCACCAATGAAAGTGCGGCTATTTTTAATGTTTTCATCGTATTACCTGTTATTCGGAAATATCACACATGATATGTTTCACCCGGGTATACTCATCGAGCGAATAAGAGGAGAGATCTTTTCCGTAGCCGGATTTTTTGAATCCACCGTGCGGCATTTCGGCGCACAGAGGAATATGACTGTTAATCCATACGGTGCCGAAATCGAGATCAATACTGAAACGCTGAGCGCGACTGTGATTGCAGGTCCAGACGCTCGCGGCCAGGCCATATTCCACATCATTCGCCTTGCGCAACGCGTCTTCATCACCAGAAAACGACTGGATGGTCATTACCGGGCCAAACACTTCGTGTTGGATGGCTTCATCATGTTGATGCAGGCCGGAAATTATCGTTGGCTCAAAGTAGAAACCCGGTCCAGGCCCCGCATGACCACCTGTTTCAATTTTCGCATGTGCAGGTAAACGCTCAATAAACCCCTTCACCTGCTCAAGCTGGTTTTTGCTATTCAGAGCGCCATATAACGCATCCTGATCCTGCGGAGGACCAAACTTGATACTTTTGGTTTTTTGGATCAGTTTTTCCAGGAACGTCGCATAGACAGAATCTTCCACCAGGATGCGCGTGGCGGCAGTACAATCCTGTCCGCCATTGAAAAATCCTGCGGTTGTGATGGCAGTAATCGCCTTGTCCATATCGGCATCAGCAAACACAACGGCGGGCGCTTTGCCACCCAGTTCAAGATGGGCCTTTGTCAGGTTCGCTGCTGCTGATGCCGCAACCTGCAGACCCGCGCGTACCGAACCGGTAATCGACACCAATGAAGCCGTCGGGTTAGAAACCACCAGCGAGCCAGTACTGGCCTTGCCCAACACGACGTTAAACGCCCCGCGCGGAAATAAGGGTGCCGCCAGTTCAGCCAGGAGCAGCGTACTTACCGGGGTGGTATCGCTCGGTTTTAAAACTACCGTATTGCCTGCGGCCAGCGCCGGTGCAATCTTCCACACTGCCATCATAAACGGGTAGTTCCACGGTGTAACTTGTCCCACAATGCCCAACGGCTCACGACGAATCGTTGAGGTGAACCCGGCGGAATATTCTCCGGCGGCCTTCCCTTCCAGACAACGCGCTGCGCCGGCAAAAAAACGGATCGCATCGCACGAGGCTGCGATCTCTTCTTTTTCGATAAAATGACGCAATTGACCGGTTTCCTGGCTTTGCGCGTTGACCAGTCGTTCAACATTTTTTTCTATCTCATCCGCCAGTTGCAGCAGTGCTTTTTGCCGCTGGGCTGGTGTCGATTTCTTCCACGTGTTAAAGGCCGCCGCGGCCGCCAAGTAGGCAAGCTCCACCTCAGTCGCACCGGCATTAGGCGATAACGCGTACGTTTCACCGTCAACCGGGCTCACCAGCTCAAACATGTCTTCTGTGTTACCCGCTACATATTGCCCGTTTATAAAATGCTTCAGGGTTCTCATGCTTGTCTCCCGCCAATTAATACATAAAGAATCTTATGTAATATATATATTGTAAAAGTTTTTCAAATGCGCAACATTGACACTATGATAAACCTCGCATTTTTAACTTAAATTTTACATTTTCAGGGTAAGGCTTTTCATCGTCAGCGCGCAGTGCGTTTTGACGCTATCGGGACACACATCCGCCTGTGCAGCGATGTTGCGCATGGGCAGGTAAAATAACGCGGCCATTCTGACCTTTCGTGCCCCGCGGGCATGTGTTAAAAATGGTCGTTGTTTCAGGGAATTGAGTGCAGAAAAGATTATGATTACTCATGCGGTCATATTTGCGCCTATCGGGCAGGTCAGTCGTTCAGACCAAATAGTGCAGCGCCTTTCAAACGCCATTATTACCGGGTTGCTGGAGCCAAAAGAACAGCTGCCCAATGAAACCGATTTGGCAAAAATGATGGGTGTCTCACATATCACTATCAGAGAAGCGCTCAATACGCTTCGGGCTAATAATCTTATCCATACGGTTCGTGGCCGTAATGGCGGGAGCTTCGTTTGCGAGAATATTGATGGCAAAAATAGCGCCCTGCATCCGTTTAAATCGATCAGTACCGATTACCTTTCGGATTTAGGCGAAATGCATTGCGCCATTATCAGCCACAGCGCCAGGTTAGCCTCCAGACGCATGACCGCGGCGGATATTGCCAAATTTCGCGAGTTTGTAGACGTGCTGAGGAAAGCCGACTCACCTGAACTAATGACTCAGGCCGATATGCGTTGTTTGCTGGCAATTGCGGCCAGCTCTCATTCGGCACGGCTGGCCAACCAGGAGCTTCAGGTCCAGGCCGAGTGGGCATCACTGGTGGCAATACTCTATCGCGCCGACAATATTCATGCGGAAATTATTGCGCTTTATTCGGCGCTGGCCGACGCGCTAGCCGCCCATAACGAGACCGGGTCAGTCCAGTACGCCACGCAGATCATCGACACGTTTACCTATTACCTTATTGAAAAAAAGCTGAAATATAACTCGAACTGACAATCAGTGAAGGCAGGACAGATCATGAGCTCTTCGACATCCTTAAGCGCATTAATCCGT
The DNA here is from genome assembly GCF_014596835.2 of Citrobacter sp. C6_1. Taxonomy (NCBI): domain Bacteria; kingdom Pseudomonadati; phylum Pseudomonadota; class Gammaproteobacteria; order Enterobacterales; family Enterobacteriaceae; genus Citrobacter; species Citrobacter sp. C6_1. The sequence goes on from NZ_CP115031.1 coordinate 2,529,214, forward strand.
AAAATTGATGATATTACCGTCTCTACCGTAGAGTCTACCGTTGCGCTGGCGAGGAGCATTCACGAGGCCATTGCCGGTGTGCAAAAGGGCTCAGCCGAAGTTGTCCTCGACCCCGCTGTCAGATCAACGGTTCAGCAACACATCAAGAGCACACTGAACAACAATCACTACTGTTCGGGCGCAGGTTTCGCCAGCCATATTGAGAGTACAGCAACCAGCAAAGAATATTGGCTGCTGGAATGGTGGTATAAAAAAGATAATGGATTGAGTCAGGCACATCTGGATTTGGATCAGGCGACGCAACAGCGGCTGGATTTCAGAACCTTTGAGTGGTTTAAGCATTCGCCTCCGGCAGGTGAAGCGTACATCCATGGCCCGTATGTCGACTATATCTGTAACATCTCCTATACCCTAACCTCAGCGGTTCCGGTTTACTACCATGATCAGTTCCTCGGCGTCGCCGCCGTCGATCTGCTGGTCAGCCAGATAGAAGCCGAACTGCTCTCCTGCCCTCACCCTGATTATGTCATTCTGACCAATCTGGAAAACCGGATCATCTTTTCCAGTTGGCCGCGCTTTCGCGTCGGTGAATTATTGTCACCTGCGCACAGCACGGTGGTGTATCAAAGCGACTACTTTATCCTTTATCACTACCAGAAATAGTCAATTCAAGACTGAGCGTTACCGGATAAGGATGCCAGCGTCGTATCCGGCGCGCAAAACGTGCGAAACTAAGGGCCCGAAGGCCCTTAATTTTAGTTATCCTGCCCCATATTGAGCTTCGTGGCGTAGGCAATAGCATCGTTTTCCGGTGCAGCCGAGCGGCCAAACGGTCGGGTAAGGAACATGTAGATCAATCCTGAACCTACCACAATCGCCAGACCAAACAGTACTGTCCACCGATCGATGAAATCACTGCTGTCAGCAGGCTGTGCCAGTAACCAGATCCCACACAGACCGTAAGCCAATGCCAGCACGTTTACAATCACCCCCCAACCTCCAATCGTCCACTCTCCGGCGGGTTTCCAGCCTTTCAGGCGTTGACGCAGCGCGGCCAGTACCACCATCTGGAATGAAATATAAATGCCGATCACAGCAAATGCGGTGATACGCGATAAGTTATCTGGCTGGAAATAGACCCAGACACAAATGATAACCGGCAACACGCAGCTGACGACCATGGCATTATCCGGGACACCATTTTTAGAAATTTTGGCCATCCACTCGCTGCCCGGCAGCATTCTGTCGCGGGAGAAAGAATAGATAAGACGACTTAATGCCGCTTGCAGAGACAGAATGCACGACAGCATCGCGATAATCGCGACGACGATAAAGACCGTCGCACCGGTTTCCCCCAGCGCTTCATTGAGGATTGCCGGGATCGGATCGGCGGTTTTACCATTCACGATACTTACCAGGTTCGGTGACGCCAACAGATAGCCCATGACGGAAATAATGGCGGAGATCGCGCCAAACACGATACTTAAAACCATGGCTACCGGAATTTTTTTGCTTGGATTTTGCACCTCTTCTGCCACGTTACCGCACGCCTCAAAGCCAAAGAACATAAACAGGCCCATCAACGCGGCAGACATAAAGGCGGTGGAATAACTTCCGTCATGCGCCAGTACCCCCATCGAATCAAAGATGACGGAGAAAGGCTGTGAACGGTGGAAAATTAGCAGGTAAATACCCAGCGCAATCACGCTGACGATTTCACACCAGAAACCAATTTTGGCGACCCTCGCCAGATTCCTTGTCCCGGACATATTAACGGCCATCATCAAGAGCAGCAGCAAGACGGAGGTCACCAGCATGGTGGCGGGTGTCTGGCCATAATGAAAGAGTGATTCCACAAATGTTGATGTGTATTCCGCGATCGAGGTAATCGTCACCACCAGCGCCCACAGGTAGATCCAGGCGGCGATCCACGCATATTTCTTACCCCACAACCTTCTCGCCCAGGGATACAGCCCCCCGGTGATCGGATATTGAGACGCAACCTCACCAAACACCAGGGCGACTAACAACTGCCCACACGCGACGATCAAAATCCACCACACAGCGGGGGGGCCCGCCAGCGTCACTGCCAACGCGAACAGCGAATAAACAGCGGTAAGCGGCGACAGGTAGGTAAAACCCAACGCAAAATTTGAAATAAGCCCGATCGAGCGGTTGAACTGTTCTTTGCCATCTTTTTGAAAATTATCGTTTTTCTTATCAGGTGTCTGTTCCATATTGCTTTCTCTTTTGTGGAATAGTCGCAGGGTTGAACAATTAATGTATAAAAGATATTAAGTTATATGTATAGTCATTTTGTCGCATATTTGTTAAAACAAATCGCACATCACGTTCCTGAATAAACAAGGATACGCCTCAATTTATTAACATTTAATTAACACAAAAGGTGAATTATGAGAGGTTTTCAGGGGTGAGGGGTAAGATGGTTGATACCCTCCGGATGAGTGTTTCTGCCCAGGTACGCATCAGTGGAAACGACGATTTTTGAGTTAACGCAGGCTTTCTTCTTTTCCAGCGACTCGCGAGTTACGCGAGGGAAACATTAACAGAACGTACAGTGCCAACCCACCGTCACTCACCAGGGCAAACGCAACAATAACCAAAGACACATCATAATTTCCTGTCAGATCTTTCAACCGTCCCATGAGCGGCGGAAACACCAGGCCTGCTACGTTGGCAACTGGTTGTCACCCGTCTGATGTTTGAGCCCAACGCCGTCAACGTAACTGCCCGCGATCTGGCCGCGATTGAAGACGGGGTATGGGAAACCGAGCATGCGGTTGAGCAGCACCGTCTGCTGCTGGAAGCAATACGCCTGCGTCAAGGCGCGACGGCCAGGGAATATATGCGCAATATTATTCTCAGCGCCGCGAACCGCCATCTGTGGGAGACGCTGCCGGAAAAATACGCTGACCTGGTATAAGAACGTGCTTAGTAGCAATAATCGCTGCTGTTCAGCAACATTTTTGCAATATAATGGAACGGTGTTAAACGCTGAACCTGAGCAGGTGAATGATGGAAATTGATCTCGATAATCTGGTCTTTGATGGACTGGAAGAAGCGCAAGAGCGTAATGCTGAACGTCTGGAAGATGCTGACAAAAAAGCGCAGGAAATTATTGCTGATAATGACTGCGGCGATGCCTGCAAAATCTAATTTCTGAACCGGCGCAATGCCGGTTTTTTTTAGTCAGCCTGTGCTTCACGCCGTATAACGCAACGCCTCAATCAACTGTGCAAAGGCTGCGGTATGTTGTCTACGGCTGGGATAGTACAGGTAATAACCGGGAAAAATTGCAACGCATGTTCCCCGAGCGTCAGACGGATATTACCCGCCACACGCTGACGAATATCAGTTAATGCCAGTAGATCCGTTGCAATGTCATCGAAACGCGGACTGATACTGTTGATAAGCCGTTCTCCGGCTTCGCTGCGGCGCGGGTAAAACTACGTTCACGGGCAACGACAATGAGATAATAGAGATCGTTAAAATTATCACGCAACCTGTTTTGATGTATGTTACCGGTCAGAATTAGGATTCAGTAGTATTACTGATTATTTTGCACACTTCATTCCAGTACACTTCGCGCGTCTGGCGAAGTTCAGCGTGTTGTTTTATCACGGAACCACTCCGGATCAATGTTGGCGATATCCACCCCATACAGGCTGGCGACAGGAAGAACAGACTCCACAACACGCTGAAGATTTCGTTCCGCACTATGTTGTAGAGTCTGTGGATGTCGATTCTTTATACGCAACCAAAGATATTTAACCCCATTCATCTTCTCCGCCTTCTCTGTCTGTTGGACACAACGTATTCCAACGCAGAATGCGTAAAAAATGAAATGCGAATTTTTGCCAACGTTGTGCACTATTTTGCATTTCGATTTTTCATTATTTTCACCCGTAATTAACACCTCTTTCACTAATATCATTTTGTATATAGATAAGAATTTTTTCTTATTTGGTCACCGCCGCAAGTTATGGGAGCGTAAAAAGCACAAACCAAAACAACAGGGATTCAAAGAAAATGATGGCAACGACGATTCACAGCACAAAAAAAACATGGCTGGCACTCAGTGTCCTGCTGGCGTCAGGCATTGCCGCGTCATACGCTCAGGCCGATCAACTGGCCGATATCAAAGCCACAGGCGTGGTTAAAATCGCCACCTTTGACGCCAATCCACCGTTCGGCTCTATTGATGCAAAAACGCATAAAATTGTCGGCTACGACGTTGATTTCGCAGAAGCGCTGGCTAAATCACTTGGCGTTAAACTGGAACTGGTCGCCACCAATCCGGCTAACCGTATACCGTTATTGCAGTCCGGTAAGGCCGATTTAATCGTAGCGGATATCACTATTACACCTGAGCGTGCACAGGTTATCGATTTCTCCGCCCCTTACTTCGTTACCGGACAGCAATTCCTCGTTCCGGCAAAATCGCCGGATAAGCTTGATGACTACAGTAAGGCTCGTATCGGTGCGGTGAAAGGGACGACAGGTGAGCAGGCGTTGCATCAGCGTTTTCCACAATCACGTGTGCTGGCCTATGACGATATTCCGCTGGCATTAACCGCCCTGCGTAATGGTAATGTCCAGGCGATCACCCAGGACAGCACCATTCTGGCAGGGTTGTTAGGCGGTGCACCGGATAAAGCAAATTTCAAAATTTTGCCCGACCTGTTGAGCAAAGAAGAAATTGGTGTGGGAGTGAAAAAAGGTGAACCTGCGCTATTGAAAGCCGTGAACGACGAGCTGTTAAAGCTCGAGTCTACCGGTCAGGCAGCCAAAATTTATGATGTCTGGTTTGGTCCGCAAACCAAAAATCCGCAGCCCCGCGCCTTCAAAATAGAAGCGAAGTAATATGCTCACAGGCCTTTTTAATCGTCCCGCAGCTTCGGCTGCGGATTTTACGCATCTGCGCCAGGCACGTGTTGAACTGCGTAATGTCATAAAACACTATGACAATCATACCGTGCTTAACGGTGTCAGCCTGTCGGTTGAACCGGGCGAAGTCGTCACCATTCTCGGGCCTTCTGGCTCAGGAAAGTCGACGCTTATTCGCCTGATAAACCAACTGGAGTCACTGAGCGGCGGCGATATTTTTATTGATGACAAACCGATCGGTCAGCTGCGCGGCTCCGCATTGCGTCAGCTCCGCAGCCGAATTGGCTTTGTGTTCCAGCAATTCAATCTCTACACCCACCTGACGGCACAGCAGAACATCACGCTGGCGCTGGAATATGTTCACGGTTGGAAAAAAGTGGATGCTGAGCAACGGGCACTTGAACTGCTGGAACAGGTAGGATTGGCCGAGAAAGCCGATGCGTATGCCGCCCAACTTTCCGGCGGACAGCAACAACGTGTTGCTATCGCCCGCGCACTGGCCTCCTCGCCGCAAATCATCCTGTTCGATGAACCCACCTCCGCGCTGGATCCAGAAATGATCGGCGAAGTGTTGCAGGTCATGAAGAGTCTGGCTCATAGCGGTATCACCATGATTGTCGTGACCCATGAAATGCATTTCGCCAGGGAGATTGCCGATCGTGTGGTGTTTATTGATGGCGGCGATATTCTCGAAGTCGCGCCTCCTGCGGCGTTTTTCACTCGCCCTCAGCACCCCAGGACTCAACGTTTTCTGAAAAAAGTGCTCGACCCGTTACACCAGGAGTCATCGTTATAATGCATGCAATGGACTGGCAGGGGGTGCTGAGCGGGCAACCTCTGCAATGGATAATCTCCGGTTTTCTGACCACGCTTTGGGTCACGCTAGCCGGCGTGGTACTCGCCACGGTGTTTGCCATCTTTCTGCTCAGCCTGCGCCTGACAGGACAGCGCTTTGCGACCACCATGGTCAGCGTGTGGGTCTCTGTTTTTCGCAATACCCCTTTACTCGTTCAACTGATGTTCTGGTACTTCGCTGCGTGGAATCTTCTTCCTCGCGACGTGATTACCTTCATTAATGCGGAACATTCCTGGTCCATTCTGCCGGGGGATGTCTGGTGGTTAACACCGGAGTTTCTCTGCTCCGCATGGGGGCTGGGTGTCTTTACCTCGGCCTTTCTGGTCGAAGAGGTAGCCTCCGGTTTGCAGGCTGTGTCTGGCGGGCAGCGCGAGGCAGCCATAGCACAGGGGTTTTCGTCATGGGCGACTTTTCGTCACATCCTGCTCCCTCAGGGGCTGGCAAATGCCTGGCAGCCGATCGTGGGGCAATATCTTAATCTGATGAAGTTGTCTTCATTGGCCAGCGGCATTGGCTTTGCCGAACTGACGTACCAGGTGCGGCAAATTGAAAGCTATAACGCCCATGCGTTGGAAGCCTTTGCCGTCGGCACGGCACTCTACCTGCTGACCGGTATTGTTCTGGGGATGTTGTTAACCCGTCTTGGCCCTGTGTCTGCAGCAGGTAAACCGTTGGCGCGTAAAACACGCATATTCCGTTTCAGGAGCCTACTGCATGATCGCTAATATTTCGGTTATTACCGACAATCTGGACTACCTCCTGTGGGGACGGATCGCAGAGGGGCAACCGGGGGGCGTTCTGCTCACGCTGTTGATGGCGATTGGCGCAGCGGCACTGGCGCTTCCCGCCGGGATCGCACTCGCCTGCTGTGCCTGGCGTTTTCCTGGGGCGATACGTAAGGGGCTGTTTATCTGGGCAGAGTTTATTCGTGGTATTCCGTTAATCTTCGTGATTTTCTGGATGTGGTATCTGTTGCCCATGCTCACAGGCAGTGATTTGCCGGGAGCCATAACCGTCACGCTGGCATTGGCCTGGTTTACCGCCGCCTCGGTGATGCATTCTGTGTACGCGGGTATCACTGCGCTGCCAGGCGGTCAGTATGATGCGGCCATCGTTCAGGGGTTTCGTCCGCTCCAGGCGCTCGGGTTAATTCTGTTGCCGCAGGTTCTGCGCAACGTACTCCCCTCGCTAACGGGGATTTTTATCGGGCTGCTCAAGGACACGTCGCTGGCGTTTATCGTCAACGTGCCTGAACTCACGACGGTTGCGGGTCAGGTTAACAGCCGGGTGCAAATTTACCCGGCTGCCATTTTTGTCTTTACCGGACTGGTCTATTACCTGCTGTGTTTTAGCCTGGAGAAGATCACTCAGCGTCGGTTCGCGTTGAAATAACAACACGGCTCAACATGCCACAAACTGATGGTCTTCGTTGAGCCGATACTTCACCCCTGCGCGAATGTTATTTTCACCCTCAATAGCCACCGCAAAGCGCATTCTCTTACCGTCGTGATAGGCAAGCGCCGCGCATCCGCCGGGGCCGAGGATTATTGAATCGACCACGCCAGTACTGGCAATAACGGTGTTTTCTCCGTTGGCCATGATCTGCACGTTGTCCGCGCAGTTGGCGATTTTCGACTCTGCGCCAAAACTGGCTATCTGGGTTAAATCACCGCTGCTGGCGATACGACTTCTGTCGCCCAGCGAACTGATGCGCACCCGCATACCCGTGCTGGCCATGCGTGTACCGCCTCCCACACTACTGACACGGGTGGAGTTTCCCGCGATGGCAATACGGCCACGCTCACCGGAACTGGCAACATGAGCGTTATAACCCACGCAGCCAATACGTGCGCTGTAACCTGCACTGGCAATCTGCGCGGCGTACCCGGCGCTGACGATTTTAATGTTATCGCCCGCGCTACCGAGACTGTCGCCATCAGCCGCGCTCGCCAATTGTTTACCGTTGTCGTCTGCCGTCTGCGGGCAGACAACACGGCCCATCGCACAGATATCCTGCTGGACAAAATTCTCTTCATCCTGCCATCTTGACCAGCCGTATTCCACGAGGCTATCTGCCCAGTCACTATACCCTTCCTGCTGGAGTGCACGGTGCACCTCCGCATAGCTGCCTCCCTCAGGAAACGCACGCAGAAACCAGCGATACATCACGGGCCCGACGCGCCAGGCCCGTAAGTCACCACGCGTAATCATCATCTCTTAATGCCGGTGATAGCCATCCACCATGCACTTAAAGGTTTCGCCCGGTGTGCGTCCTGTAGTGCAGAGATAAAGATGTCCAAAAATGAAAAACACGCTCACGACAGCCAGCGCAAAGTGCGCCTGCAGCAACCAGTAACGTACGCCAGGGAACAGATCGCCCACAACCTGTGGGTACAAGGATAGCAACCCGGAGATCAGCAGTAGCGGCAGCAAACCGTACATCACGCCGACATACGCCGCCTGCTGTAACGGATTGAATTTCGAACGCGTTGATGCCGGGAATGGATGCGCTTCGCCCTGCATAATACCAAACAGGTAAAATCGCGTCTGCCTCTGCGCCCGGCCGATCCAGCCCTGACGCTGAATAATATAGTGATGACCGTTCCCCCCAATAAGGTTAATCAGGACAAAACCAATCCAGCAGGCAAGCAGCAAAAAGCCACAAACCTCATGCACAGTCAGCAGGCTTTTCATCACTGGGGCACTGACAGCGGTGAAATGGTTTATCAGGCCGCTGGCCAGCAGCAACAGAAATAACAGCGCATTCGACCAGTGCCACAAACGGACAGCTTTCGAGTATAAATAGACCTTCTCTCCGTGTCCTGCGGACGCTTTATTCGCTGAACGTAAGCGCAACATTGCGTGGAGTGCCAGCACCAGCCACATCCCCACCAGCATTAACCCGGCGAAAACCAACCAGACAGGCCAGTAATCCGGCGAAAACATTGGGACGTACTGCGCAAGCTGTGCGTGAAACTGTTCGGCATTCTGCGACGCGTTCATACATTATCCTTTTTAATCAAATGTTGACCGAACCGACGATACAGATGGGGCTTCCCGGCGCCTGCAAGTTGATATTCATAGTACTTGTTTTCCCGCAACCAGGTCTGAATTTCCGGGCTGTCCTCACGGCCAAAAATCAACGCGTGTTCTGGACAAGAATTGACGCAAATTGGCGGGAAACCTTTCGCCAGACGTGATTCGGCGCAGAAGTCGCATTTATCCGCCACTTTGGTTTGTGGATTGAGATAGCGTACCTGATACGGGCATGCGCCAATGCAGTAACTGCAGCCGATACAACGAGAGGTATCGACTCGCACAATCCCGTTTTCATCTCGCCAGGAAGCACCGGTAGGACACACCTCAATACAGGGGGCATCGTCACAATGCTGACAGGACTGACGAAAATAGTGATACAGCGTTTCGTTATCGTTATCCGTTACCGGGATATGGGCTATCGATAAACGACTCCCCTGAACAGGAACATGATTCGTTTTCCTGCACGCTCGGGCGCAAATATTACATCCGTTGCACAATGATTCGTCGTGGATCATGACATAACGAACGTTTTTATTACTCTTCGTACTCGCTAACAGGTTTTGGCCTGGGCCGGTGAAAAAAATCACCGTCCCCATGCCAATGACAAATTTTCGTCGGGTGAAGGACATCGGGTTATCCTCTAATGCTGTGACAGTGATCGTCCACACGTTCCATGACATCAACCTGAAAAATTCAGGGGTTCTGATACTGCTCAACCTCAAGCCATTCGCACAGGCCATACGCTTTGCCGTAACTCATAAAGCGCTCGCTAAACAGATAAGGTTCCGCATTCGACGATTCCACAGCACGTATGTCTGCATAATCAGGATGCGTTTCCATTGCCGTGAGCGCCGCCGTAACCTGCTCAGGTTCAAAGTGGTATGGCGGCTGCGCCAGCATGGCGACCTTATAGGGGCGAGGATACGTTTGGCAGTCAAAACGTACCGCTTCTGCAATGGCATGGCAGATATCATTTTCCACCACCTGCACACACATCCCGGCATAGTTTGCCGTCATGGTTTGCGTCGAGTAGAAGTAGGTATCCTCTGAGCCCTGGATACAGATAATATCTGCGTCGGATGCGTGCTGGCACATCGTGTCCAGCAGCGTCGCCAGGTCACTTTCAGGAACCGAATAAGGTGGCAACAGAAACACGCTGCGTGCCACCAGTTGACCTGAAGCAGAATGCTGGCGGATAAAATCCGCCACTATCGACTCCGGGGTGGTGGGTTCCTGAATTAATGACGAACTCCGGTGTGCGGCAGGCTGGCGTAACGCGTGCAGCCACTGTCTCTTTTGGCTATCCACGTCGTCACCATGCACATTCTCTGCAGCGGCCAGGTCGTTACTCACGTACGTCATCTGCGTTCCTTACGCCGGCAACAGATTGTGTGCAGCCAGGTCGGCTGCCACATCCTCAAGGCCGAGGCGGTGAAGGGTGTCGCGAGTTGGGCAGCCCAACGCCGGGTCCCAGCCCATTTCCTGATAGAACATCGTAAGCGACTGACGCATATCTTCCCGGTCCATCTTGTCGGTCCCTTCGGTAAAGACCGGGATCTTCGGATCTTTATCGAACACCCAGGAGCAGATCAGGTCGTGCTCATTACGCATATCCATGGTTTGCATCAACTTGACTGTATAAGCACGATGCAGGGTAAAAATGCGCTCCGCGGCCAAATCCAGACTCGCCTGAGTTGTTTCATCCCCCGTTACGGCCTGGAAGAATTTCGCTTCCAGATCGAGGTCTCCGCGATAGTTTCGGCTCTTCAGTGGCGAAACTGTCATTGGCCAGACCCAGTTACACAGCGTAACCGCATTGTGCAGGCAGACTTTCAGCAGCGTCCATTTGGCGTATTTGATTTTGGCGGCATTAATCGGGGTGTAGTTTTTGGTTTCATCGTATGCATCCTGTGAACCAAACAGTTCGCCCGCCACTTCACGCTGTAGCGCCAGCGGTAAACCGGAGCCGATAAAGTTGATATGGGTATGCGCCATACAGTCGCGGTTGAACATACAGTTGGTGATCGCCCCCACCTGCGCCGAGGCTTCGTTCGCATGGTGAACAGGGAAACCAAACGGCGACCACAGTTTGTTCTTCGCGTAACCCCAGTACTCTTCGCCCAGATCCCAGCGCTCAGCAATGGCATACGAGCCATCCGCAAGGTGGCTAAGTTCGCCTACGCGATGCGCCAGTCGATAGTAGAAATCTTTGATAAAGTTCGGATCGCCTGCCTCCAGTTGATCCCAACGGATCTCTGCATACTCCTCTGCTGGCAGCACACGCTTAAAAACACCTTTCGAATAGCAGTAAGTAAAGTCACGGTGCAACTGCCCGTAGTTACACCAGATGCCATAATCGTCAAACAGGTTCAGGCCAACCAGGTTTCCTACGACGCGCCCATCGTCTTTATCGTCAAAATCTTTCGGCCCATTCGGGAAAATAGTGGTATGTACAAAGTTCGCCACGCAGGTATTTCCGCCGGTACTCGGCACACCAAAGTCTTTCACACGGGGAACATTGAGTTGCGACATACAGCGAATTGGACATGAATGGCAGCCACTCATTTTGACGGTGTACTTCTCAGCGGCCGGGCCGAGATCAAATACGGATTTATAGGTACGAAAACCGACAGTATTCTGGTTTCCCGGTGGAATTTCCCCCGTTTCGATTGGCCCACCTTCCGCAGCGCCCCAGAACAACCCTTTGCGAGCCGTCCAGCGCGAATTAGGTGAAGAGTATTCAGCCCAGGCCTGCGGCGTGCTCGGCACAACATGGTTATTGTTGGCGCCGATAAGTTCGGTCATCATGTAGTCATTAAGCCGCTTCATCTCTTTGCGATCGGCGATATTGACCCCCTGGGTCCCTTCTACCGCAATGGCCTTCAGGTTTTTCGACCCCATGACTGCGCCAGTACCGGCCCCGCCACTGTGGTTACGGCTGTTAATCATGCAGGAAAGCGGAACAAGATTTTCACCCGCCTGACCAATGGCTGCAACGCAGGTTTCCGGGCTGGTGATACGGCAAATTTCTTCTGTGGTTGCGCGCGTACCCTTACCCCATATGAAGTCCGCTTTTTCGATGCTGACCTTATCGTCTTTGATGTTGATCCAAACCGGAGAAGGTGATTTCCCTTCGATAATAATGGCGTCGTAACCCGCGAATTTCATTTGTGCGGCAAAGAAACCGCCCATATGGGCATCGACCACTAAATTGCCTTTGGTAAATGTCGATAATGAGGTGATATTGACACGAGAACTGCAGGGTGCGCCTGAACCGGTTAGCGGCCCGGTCGCGAAAACCAGTTTATTTCCTTCATCAAAAGGTTTAGTGCCTGGCTGAACTTCGTCGTACATAATTTTATAGCCAAAGCCCATCCCACCGACAAATTTCTTAAATTTACTGGAATCTTCAACGGTGATATTACCCGTGGTGAGATTGACCCGTAAAATATTACCTGTCCAACCATTAGCCATCATGTTTTCCTTTGCAAGAAGGTCCGATAGATATACTCGCCACCTTTCAGGCAGTTCTTTTATTCAAAAACTGCGATTTTTCTGGCAATAAATGACGCGTATCAGGCAGCCCTGCTATCCATCAAACAGTAATATCTTTCCACTCAATAATTTTTAATGCCCCAGTCGGACAAGCATTAGCGCATTCCCCGCATAAAACACATTTTGAGGATTTCTTCGTTACGGTATTAACGGTCGCCATCATCCATGGGCAGGCCGTGGTACAGGCACTGCAGCCAATACAGCGTTTATGATCTACGGCAATGCAACCGTCTTCCTGTTTCCAGGTAATTGCGCCAATCGGGCAGACTTTCATGCACTGGGGATCTTTACACTGACGGCAGGTATCTGCTGTATAGTTTAAATCGCCGTACAACCCGCCACCGGACCCGACTCCATCATCGCCAAAGAAGTAGTTACGATGAATTTTGATGCGGGAAAAAAAGGTGCCAACAGCGCCATCGTTATAATTAGTACAGGAAATTTCACAGCGGTGGCAGCCAGTACAGCGGGCTCGTTGAGTCACCAGCACCCCTTTCGGCGTATTGATAAGTCCGACGGTGCCGCTATCGATATCTTCCTGCTTACAACCCAAAAGGGATAGCAGAGCTGGGGCAATCGTTAATCCTGCCAGACCCTTCCCTGATATACGCAGAAACTCAAGCCGCGTTAAACCACAATCTAAAAATGGACGATCAACCTGGTTCATTTATTTCGCATCCTCTTCGCAAACGCTGTAGTAGCAACAGATCCAGGCTAATTTTAATGAATGCAGATCAGGTCAAATCGGCCATAAATGTTGCCAACAACACGTGAATTTTTGCCCTAACCTGATCGCACAGATGACGGTGGTTAAACTGAATCAATCCATACCCTAAACTCGGGTATAATCCTTTAGGGTTAGGTGAATAAATAATGTGGTTATTCCCCCCCTGTAACCTTGATCGTTATCAATTAAAAATCGGAAGGAAAATAATTAATGTTGAGTGATATTTATTATCATTAAGCGAGATTGAAATAACATTTCATATGCATGAAAATATTTGGGAGTGCAATCACAAATATTGTGTTATATACCAATCGATATGCAATAAAATATATAACGGAATTTGTAATTTTAGTGACCGAACTAAATTATATTTATTGGAAGATAACGAAGATTAAAATAAGAGGACGGCAGAATAATTCTACCGCCCTCTTTTATGGATTAACCGGCCAATGCTTTAATCACCGTCTCCATGGCCTGTTTTTCTAACTCACTGCGCTTCACACGCTGATTGGCGAGGGTTGTTCTCAGTACGCCAGCAATGACGATATGCTTAGGCTCTTGCCCCAGATCGCGCATTTCCAGCACTACTTTACCGACTACTCTGCACATCTCGCGGTACAGCTCGTCGTCTTTGGTCTGATTTCCCATATTCACCCGCTCGTCATTAACTCAAACCCACAGCATATATCACTCTGGCGAATTAGACAAAATCCAATGAAAATCAAATAAATGTCACAATTTTACTGGATCCGCTGAAGTCGATTTACCAGCTCGGCGAGGCTTCCGGCCCGCATTTTTTCCATCACCCGCGCCCGATGCACTTCAACCGTGCGAACGGCAATATTCATGGCATCGGCGATTTCCCGATTTATCAATCCCTTTGCAACCAGATTCGCCAGTTCTCGCTCCTTCGGTGTAAATTGCTGATAACAAGCAACAATTTCCTGTCGCGAAAAAGCCGCTGCCGAGGCCTGCACAGCATTTTCCAGCGCAGCCTGTAGCGGCGCGGCTGAAACCGGCTTCTGTAAGAAATCTACGGCTCCGCGCTTCATTTGTTCAACCGCCATGGGCACATCACCATGCCCGGTAAGGAATACCACCGCCAGGGTGCTCTCGCGCTGACGCATTGCTTCATGCACGGCATGTCCATCCAGTACCGGCATGCGCATATCCAGCAGCAATACGCCGACCTGGTGCAGATCGGCCTGAGCCAAAAACGTTTCGCCCTGCTCCCAGCAACGTACCTCATACCCCATACTTTCCAGTAAAAATGCACAGGCCTGAGTAACCGCTACATCGTCATCCAACAGATGAATTATTGCCACGACGCCCTCCTTCCTGTATTTGCTTAAAATGTAATGTCACCACTACGCCCACCAGACCGTCAGGTGCTGGGTGATTTTTGATGCTAATGTCGCCATTTGCATAGCGAACCAGTCGCTGACAAATGGCCAGCCCGAGTCCCATACCTTCCTTGCGGGTGGTCATAAAGGGCTGGAATGCCTGATATAACTGCGCATCGTCGATCCCTCCGGCGTTATCCTGCACCAGAATGCGCACACCATGCTCCTCACTGCACGCTGAGAACCACACCGTTTTCGCCCCGGCCTGGGCCGCGTTTAGTACCAGATTAGCCAGAACCTGCTCCAGCAAAACGGTCGGCAGCGTAACCGTAAACGAATTGTCGACCTGCGTTTGTAACGCTACCGTCGGGAATTGCTGTGCCATGCGTAATAACTGCCAGACATGATGGATCGCATCATGAACGTTAATGGGCTCCCAGTCGTCGGTCATCACCGGATTTCCCTGCGCCTGACTGACCCACTGACGTAAATTGCGTAGCGTATCGGCACCCCGCTGCGCCTGCACGTCAATCTGTTCAAGGGCGGGTAACAACGGATGCTGCTGATCCTGGCCGCGCAGACGAATCAGACTGCCCTGGGCATAATGGCGGATAGCCGAAAGCGGTTGGTTGAGTTCATGAGCGAATCCGGACGTCATTTCCCCCAGCACACTCATTTGACGCGCGGTTTCCAGCGCCTGTTCCTGTTTGCGCAACAGCACATTATTACGCTCAAGCAGTCTTCCGCGCCGGCGGACCAACAGCATGACCCAGATGTAATTGAGCGTCAGCAACAACAGGACGATACCCGCCGCCCCCATGGCCAGACGATGTTGAATAAACCAGCTTTTGACATCCAGCCACAACTGGCGCTGCTGTGGGTGCTGACGGACATCACGCAGCAAGGCTTCTACTTCGCGGGTCGAGGCCGGCGCGCCCCAACGAAAGACGGCGTTTTGTGGCGCATTAAACAGTACCCGCGTGACACGATCGGCCAGTTCATCACTGACCGCGGGCAAGGCAGCAAACGACCAGTCAGGATAGAGCGGCGTGCTGGTTACGCAAGGAATTGACGTTGGATAGGTTATCACAGCCCTAAAGTCCGCTTTGCGGATTAGCCCTTCTTCATCCATTTTTTCCAGCAGACACACGGGCACAATCACCGCTTGAACCGCTTTTTCACGTAATAAATACAGCAAGGCATCGGCAGGAAAACCGGTAAACGTCAGACGTAAATCACGCTCAGGGCGCAAGCCAGCATCACTGAGTGCTTTGTATCCCAGCAAATACCCGCCAAATGCCTGGGCATCAATGGCACCTACCGTTTTACCAATCAGATCGTGTGCATTCCCAATCCCGCTGTCGCGCCTGACGAGGACAGCACTGCCAATCACGTTGCTGGTTGCCTTTCCACCACGTGTGGAGCGTAATGACGCCAGCCAGCGAAGCGCGGCATGGCTGTTTAGCTGCACGAATTGTGCAGGATTGGTGACCACAAACTGGACGGTTCCACGGTTAACCGCCTCCTGCATCTGCTGCAGATCCAGCGGTTGAATATGAAACTGTTCACCCGGAATTTGCTGATTTAACAGGGTTTCCAGCGGTTGCCAGTGGGTACGTGTAGAGACCTCTCCACGCATCGCCAAAACACCCACATTCCACGAATCTGCCCACGCCACGCTGCTGAGCATCCACACGGAGGCCAATACCGTCAGGCATCGAACGATGTTACATCCCACTGAATTATCCCTGTCAATTATGTTGTTTTAGATCAACAACTAGCCGGGTATGTGGTTAACCACAATAGAGTACTCCCCGTCACGATTTTTACACTGTAAATCATCGAGGTTCTTTATTCATCACACGCAATCAACGGCGTGACCAATGTTTCGTTGTTGCATCGTGACGGGAGAAAATATGGACAGCAGTAAACGGCAGTTTCTCCAGCAACTTGGCGTCCTGACCGCTGGCGCATCACTGGTTCCCCTGGCACAGGCCCAGTTTCCCTTTTCGCCTGAGCGGCATGAAGGATCACCTCAGCATCGCTACGGCATGCTGGTCGATCTGCGTCGGTGTATCGGCTGCCAGGCCTGCACCGTGAGTTGCGCGATTGAAAACCAGACGCCGCAAGGTGAGTTTCGTACCAACGTTAATCAATATCAGGTGCAACTTGAAGGCCAGCAAAGCGTCACCAACGTCCTGCTGCCGCGCCTGTGCAACCATTGTGATAATCCCCCCTGCGTCCCCGTTTGCCCGGTACAGGCCACCTTCCAACGCGAAGATGGCATTGTGGTTGTCGACAACACGCGCTGTGTTGGCTGTGCCTACTGTGTGCAGGCCTGCCCATACGACGCACGGTTTATCAACCATGAAACGCAAACCGCCGATAAATGCACTTTTTGCGTTCATCGACTGGAAGCGGGCCTGCTCCCGGCCTGCGTGGAGTCGTGCGTTGGCGGCGCACGCATCATCGGCGATATAAAGGATCCACACAGCCGGATTTCTCAAATGCTGCAGCAACATCATGACGCCATCAAGGTCCTGAAACCGGAAAGTGGCACCTCGCCGCACGTGTTCTATCTGGGCCTGGATGAGGCCTTTGTGACACCATTAATGGGGCGTGCCCAGCCCGCGCTCTGGCAGGAGGTTTAAATGAACCCTACCCTGATTATCGAAGAGGTTCTGACGCATCCCCAGGACGTAAGCTGGTTACCCTGGGCTGTGCAATATTTCTTTTTTATCGGCATTGCCGCCTGCGCCGCACTGTTTGCCTGCGTGCTTCACTGGCGCAAACAAGAGGCGCCGGAACTGGAAAACCTGACGCTGTTAATCGCCCTGACCTGCGCGATTACCGCACCGCTGGCGCTAACCGCTGATTTACACCAGACGGCACGCGTCTGGCATTTCTATGCCTTTCCGACGCCATGGTCATGGATGCCGTGGGGGGCGCTATTTTTACCGCTGTTCACCGGGTTTTTAGGGCTGTGGTTTATAGCACAGCAGATTACGCGATTAACCGCAAAAAGTTACAGCGTCACTAAATGGTTGGCCGTGGGAAGTGCGCTATCGGCGATTGGACTGTTGGTCTATACCGGTCGCGAGGTCTCGATTGTCGAGGCGCGTCCGATCTGGTTCAGCTACGCCTTCCCGGTAGCGATGTTCCTCAGTGCCCTGCAAACATTCCTTGCTCTGCTTATCGCCACGGTGAAAACCGCAGGGATAACATTACCGCGCAAACTGGCATGGGGACAGATAGTCACGCTGTGCGCGCTGGCTATCGTGGTGGTGGTATGGACAAGTGGCAACACGCTATCGGGGTCAGCAATTCGCCAGTGGCTGGATGTGGCGGCTTCCGCGCGGCATTACGCCAACGGCTGGATTGCACTTTGGGTTATCTCACTGGGTCTTTGCGCTCTGGCGTTACGCCATCCGTTATCACTGCCATTTCGTATTTCGCTGGCAATAAGTGCAATGGCATTGTGCTGGCTGATGCGCTGGACATTACTCATTCAGGTACAGACCGTACCGAAATTTAACGCCCAGTTTAACCCCTATACCCTGCCCGGTGGCACAGATGGCTGGCTGGCTATTCTTGGCACTTTTGGCCTGTGGGTCGCACTGATCATTATGGTTCGTGAAGCCTTGAACGCGATCGCAAGGAGAATGCAACATGGCTAATTTAACTCGTCGTCAGTGGCTTAAAGTCGGTCTAGCCGTCGGGGGCATGGTGACCTTCGGCCTGAGTTATCGGGACGTGGCAAAGCGTGCGATTGATGGTTTGCTTGACGGAACATCAGGAAAAATAACCCGCAACCGTATCTTTGGTAATGCACTCATCCCCGAAGCACATGCCCAAACGCGCTGGCAACAGAACCCGCAGCAGGTTATCTCCATGACGCAGTGCTTCGGCTGCTGGACGCAATGTGGCGTGCGTGTCCGTGTTGATAACGAACAAGGCAAAGTGTTGCGTATTGCGGGCAACCCGTACCATCCGCTATCTCACGAACACCACATTGACTCCTCTGTTCCCTTTGCCGCCGCGATGGAACAACTGGCGGGCGAAACCGGCCTTGATGCCCGCTCCACTGCCTGCGCCCGTGGCGCCACCTTACTTGAAGGCCTGTACAGCCCGCTGCGCATTCTGGAGCCGATGAAACGCGTGGGTAAACGTGGGGAAGGCAAATGGCAGCGCATCAGCTTTGAGCAACTGATCAAAGAAGTGGTGGAAGGCGGCGATCTGTTTGGCGAAGGGCACGTTGACGGTCTGCGGGCGATCCACGATCCCGATACGCCGATTGATGCCCGACACCCTGGTTTCGGCCCAAAATCCAATCAGCTACTGGTCACCAATACCAGTGATGAAGGACGTGATACATTTTTGCGTCGCTTTGCCCTAAACAGTTTCGGCAGCAAAAACTTCGGTGCCCATGGCGCATACTGTGGTCTGGCCTATCGTGCCGGATCTGGCGCATTGATGGGCGATCTGGATAAAAATACCCATGTAAAACCCGACTGGGATAATGTCGAATTTGCGTTGTTTATGGGGACGTCTCCAGCACAATCCGGCAACCCGTTTAAACGCCAGGCTCGCCAGCTCGCCAGCGCCCGTTTACGTGATGACTTCCGCTATGTTGTGGTTGCACCAGCCCTACCGCTAACGACAGTGCTTGCCGACGATCGTGGACACTGGCAGCCCGTACGCCCAGGGACGGACTCCGCACTGGCGATGGGGATGATCCGCTGGATAATTGAAAAGCAGCGCTATAACGCTGATTACCTGGCTATTCCTGACGTACAGGCCATGAAGCAGGCCGGGGAAAAAAGCTGGACCAACGCCACCCATCTGGTCATTACCGATGAAATTCCAACGCTCGCCGGTCAGCATTTAACGCTGGCGCATTTACGCGCAGACGCCGCCAACGAACCAACAGTCATTAACGAAGCCGGAGAGATCGTCGCCGCCAGCAGTTGCCAACGTGCCCAACTGTTCATCTCCCGTGAAGTCACGCTGGCCGGGGGGCAAACGGTCACGGTAAAAAGTGGCTTCCAGTGTCTTAAAGAATCCGCTGAGAAACTGTCAATGGCGCAATACAGCCAGCAGTGTGGTGTTTCTGAGGCAGACATTGGCGCGCTGGCCGATGCTTTCACCCGTCACGGACGAAAAGCAGCAGTGATCACCCATGGCGGGATGATGGCGGGTAACGGTTTTTATAATGCCTGGTCGGTAATGATGCTCAATGCGTTGATCGGGAACCTGAGCCTCGAAGGCGGCGTGTTCGTCGGCGGCGGTAAGTTCAACGGCGCAACTGACGGCCCGCGCTACAATATGGACAGTTTTGCCGGGAGGGTGAAACCTAAAGGTCTGAGCATCGCCCGCAGCAAGACAGCCTATGAGTCTTCCGAAGAGTACCGCAACAAAGTCGCCGCCGGGCAGTCGCCCTTCCCGGCCAAAGCGCCCTGGTATCCGTTTGTCGCAGGCCAGCTTACCGAATTACTGGTTTCAGCACTGGAAGGTTACCCTTATCCGCTGAAAGCCTGGATCTCCAATATGACCAACCCGTTCTACGGCATTGCAGGGTTGCGCGGCGTAGCGGAAGAGAAACTCAAAGATCCTGCGCGTCTACCGCTGTTTATCGCGATTGACGCCTTTATGAACGAAACCACGGCGCTCGCTGATTACATCGTGCCGGATACCCATAACTTCGAAAGCTGGGGATTCAGTGCGCCATGGGCGGGTGTCGCCAGCAAAGCCACCACCGCGCGTTGGCCGGTCGTCAGAGCCGCAACCAGCAATACCGCAGACGGTCAACCGGCCTCGATGGAGGCTTTCTGCATCGCGGTGGCAAAACGCATTGGCCTCCCCGGCTTTGGTGACAATGCCATTACCGACCCGCAGGGCAATCAGTATCCGCTCAACCGCGCCGAAGATTATTATCTGCGGCTGGCCGCCAACATTGCCTTTATGGGTAAAGCGCCAGTTGCAGAGGCGCGGGAAGATGATATCGCGCTGACTGGGGTGCAACGAATCTTGCCGGTGCTCGCCCAAACGCTGAAAGCAGATGAAATCAGTCGGGTGGCGTTTATCTATTCCCGCGGCGGGCGTTTTGCGCCGGATAACAGCGGGCGGGTCGATAACCGTGTCGGCAATGTGTGGGAAAAGCCGCTACAAATCTGGAATGCGAACGTCGCCGCGCACCGCCATGCGATTACCGGCGAGCGTTACAGCGGCTGCCCAGCCTGGTATCCTTCGCGCCTGTCTGATGGACGTGCGGTCGAGGAGTTGTTCCCGGAACAAGAGTGGCCGCTGAAACTGATTTCCTTTAAATCCAATACCATGTCCAGTGCGTCGGCCGTGATCCCGCGCCTGCATCATCTGAAGCCGGTTAATCTGGTGGCGCTCAATCCGCAGGACGGCAAGCGGTATGGTTTAGCACACGGCGATATCGTGCGTATCACCACACCTGGCGGTCAGGTTGAAGCGCAAATCAGCTTACTGCATGGCGTGATGCCTGGGGTAATCGCGATTGAGCATGGCTATGGACATAAAGAGATGGGCGCTGCGCAGCATACGCTCGACGGTGAGCCGATGCCGTTTGATAAAAAGATAACGTCGGGAATCAATATCAACGATCTGGGCTTTGCGGATCCGACACGAAAGGTTGCTAACACCTGGCTGGATTGGGTTTCAGGAGCCGCTGTGCGTCAGGGGTTGCCAGCGAGAATTGAGCGTATAAATCGTTAATCATGTTAATAAAAGCATCGGAAAAAAATTATAACGCATTCATAAATAAAATTTAATTAAATTAATTATTGAAAGCCTGAATTATTCAAAAAAAGATTCAGGCTTTTTTATGTTTTATGCTACAGGAATCGCATAATTGATATAAAAATTAGTTTTTCATTGTTCTTTTAACCGATGAGTAAGTTTCTGAAATGTATTTCTATCAAAGCAATAGAGAAGTTTGTCAGTACATAAGCGAGCATGAATTATGGGTTTTAGGTCGGATCACTGGAATACATAATAAGACTACACATAAGAATGAAAAGATGTTAGAGCCGTTATGGCGAAAATACGATAAGAATATTGAAGGCATTTCTATATTTTATTCAAAAATGGACGCGGCATTTTATTCAACATATTTAGCACAGAGGTTTAATGAAAAATGGGATGTATATCCATTAGATGATTTCAATATTAAAGAAATGATGATGAATAATCAGCAGATTAAAAAAACCGACGATTATTATTTGTTATTACATGCCGGATTGTGGGCTAATAAAGAGCATGAAATTATCAGTTCAAATTATCATTTAGCTCAAGTAACAATCCCAGCCAAATATAACCCTGGAATTATAACTGAGGATAGCGAACATCCAATATTACAAATTCCTCAAAAGATAACAGATGAGTTTTGTAAAATATGGAGAAAAAGATTTCCTGATTTCATAAATCATACTAAATCACTGTGTAGTTATGATATTGATTATTTGAAAGAACAAAGTTTAATTGCATACAATAGAATAAAACTAAAGGAGTCCAGTAGAATAGATGATTGTGTTTATATGGCAACCTGGGAAAACTCATGGATTTTTTGTAACCCAGAGAATTTAAATTTAATAAAATAAGGAGTACGCAAATGGGACGCGCATATTTTTTAATCGTTGGCGATAAAACAACGTGTGGAGGAACTATTGTTACTGGTTGTGCAAATCATATTATTAATGGGCAACCAACCGCTTGTGAAGGTGATCACTATATATGTGGCTCAGATAAACAACTTTACCAAATAGTGGGGGGACAACCTGGTTACTTTATTCATGGCAGAAGTGCTGCCGGAACTGCGCATAGTGTTGGAACATGCTTGTGTAGATGTCGATTTATTAACTCGTATATTTATGCGTCATACGATTACGAAAGCAAAATTGTCTCCGCTCCTCAACCAGTAACCAGAGTAGCGTCTGTAGCGCCACAGAACGCACCACCCCCGCTAACTATGAGACCGGGGCCATCCTGTCCAGTAGAAGAAGATGAAGATGAAGATGAACCGTCACGCGAACCTGTAGATGCTGGATTTTGCGTATTACCTTACGGGGCCACACCATCATCATATGAACCTTATATTTTTATTAATCCGCCAGAGGGAACGCGCGAACTATATAAAAAATTAAATCCAGACATGAAGAAAAAACCGGGTTCAATTTTAATTATTGCAGATCCAGAAAAACAGGATGCAGATCAAATCAAACATATCGAGAAAGCCAGAGATAAAATTGATAATGCGCTGGAACCATTAACATTAGATGAAGCAAGGTTTTTGTATCAAAACAGACATGCAATAGACATGTTTACTTCATATGGTTCTGACTATGGTGGTATTCTTAGTGATATGTCAGAAAAATATTTTGGTGAAATTGAAAGTACGTTAAAGCAAATTCAGGATGCATATAAAAATCAATATGCAACGCGTGGTATGTTAATTGGCGAGCAATTTTTTGTAGAACGTAGGCAATTATTCAAAAAGCTGGATGGGATATTTTTAAAAATATTTAGAGAGCATATTGGTCTTGCTCAGTATGATGATATAAAAAAAGCACTGATATTGTCGTCATCGTCTATTATTCATAAATGGAATCAGACCGGGGTTGACGATATTGAAGGTTACGCAACTTATATAGAAAAATCAGCAAAACTGGTAAAGTTGATGAAAACATTCAATAAAGTTGGTATTGTCTTGTCAGCATTGAATGGTGCTAATTCTATTTATGATGCCTGTACAATTGGTAGAGATTGTGAAAAAACGGCTTACACTGAAATTGGTAAATTTACTGGCGGGTTAGCTGCTCCGGTAGCATTTAACTTTGCCATTAAACGAACATCGACAGCCGTCTGTTCAATTGTACTGGCTGCTATAAGTGCTACAGAGGGAGGCGTGGGAGCTTTAGCTTGCCAAATTGTTGTACCAGCAATAACATCATTTGGAGTTGGTAAGGCTGGCGAAGAAGGAGGGACATTTATAGGTGAATCAATATATAACACTACTAATTAATACCCAATCAGAAGCAATTAATTAGCTTCCTCTGCCATGGTTAAATAATAAGGAAGTATATGACTAACAATGGATTAATCATATTAATTTTAACTGGAATAGTTGTTTTCAGTGTCATAATCATGTATATATTAATGTTTATTGGCAATAAGAATTTTTATGTAATATGTGGTTTATATAAGAAAGAATTTGGCGAATTGCCATTTAACACCATACTATTTTATAAATCATCACCATTTTTTTTAACTGGTTATAATATAAAAACGAATTTTATCACAAGCCCCTTGATACTCAATAAAAAGGCCTTAGATAGTTCCAACCCTTGCGATGTGAAGTTTATAAAATCATTACCGAAAAAATTAACAAGAATTTATGTGATAACTCATTATTTTAATATATCCGTAGCAATTTCATTTATTGCATTGGTGATAATGGCATACTTGAATAAATAAAGGGACTCCATCAGAGTCCCTTTATAGTTTTTATTTCAATGCCCCATATATCTGATCAACTATCCAGCCATATGGTTAACCGGATCGATAGACATCAGCGTTCCGGTCCATCTGGTATGAACTGGTCAACACACCAATCGTTGACATCATCAATGTGTTACCGTTCATACGCCACTCAGCAAAAAGCGGATCAGTTATTAACCGGGATCACCGCGCCTTTATATTTGGTACGGATCCAGTCCTGGATCTCTTCGGAGTGCAGCACATCAACCAGCGCCACGATATCCTTTTTCTTCTCGTCACCACGATGCACGGTAATGATGTTGGCATACGGGTTGTTTTCACCGCTTTCAACGGCAATCGGATCTTTCACCGGATCCAGCCCGGCGTCGATGGCGTAGTTAGCGTTAATCACCACCGCATCCCCTTCTTCATTGTTATACATCTGCGGTAACAGCGCCGCTTCCACGTTAGGCAGGAACTGCAGTTTTTTCGGGTTCTCAACAATGTCGCTAATGCGCGCGGTCACTTTATCTACGCCCGGCTTCAGTTTGATCACGCCCTCTTTTTCGAAAATCGACAGAATACGGCCTTCCTCAGATACCGCATCGCGCATGATGACCTTGCCACCTTCCGGCAAATCTTTAAGCGATTTCACTTTTTTCGAATAAATACCAATCGGCTCAATGTGGATCGCCCCAGCGCTGACGAAATCATACGTTTTATCGCCAGCATGATCTTTAATCACGCTGTTCAGGTACGGAATATGCTGGAAGTAGTTAGCGTCAATCTCACGGCCAGCCAGCGCGGTGTTCGGCAGAATGTAATCCTGGAAAGGTTTGATCTCCAGATCAATCCCCTGCTTCGCCAGTATTGGCTTAGCCTGCTCGAGGATCTCCGCATGCGGCACGTTGGACGCGCCAACGGTCAGCGTATCTGCCCACGAGGCAAAGCTCAGGGCGCTTAAGGTTGCTGCGGCAAGTAACGTCAGTGATTTTTTCATGATAATGGTTTCCGTATTTTATTAGCGTTTATCTAACAGAGAGGTGATCACATCGCCGCAAAGCTGGATGATGAAAACAATGAGCAAAATCGTCACTGTCGCCACCAGCGTGACGTCGCTGTGGTTGCGCTGGAATCCTTCCAGATAGGCCAAATTCCCTAAACCACCGGCGCCAATGACCCCCGCCATCGCGCTGTAGCTAACCAGCGCAATCAGCGTCACGGTGATGCCGGACACCAAGGCAGGAGAGGATTCCGGCAGTAAAACCCGAAAAATAAGTGTGCTCAGACGTGCGCCCATCGAACGCGTCGCTTCAATAACGCCTTTATCAACTTCACGCAGGGCAATTTCGACCAGACGTGCATAAAACGGCGCAGCACCGACGATCAGCGCAGGCAACGCGGCATTGGCGCCGAGAATGGTGCCGACCATCGCTTTGGTAAACGGGATCAGCAGCACGATCAAAATGATGAATGGGATCGAGCGAAAGATATTCACCACCAGCGAAATACCGCTATACACCGCGCGATTGTGAAACAGTCCACCGCGTGCTGTCAGGAACAATGCCAGACCAAGCGCGATGCCCAAGATAAAGGTCGCTGCGCCTGAAAGGGCTGTCATGTAGAGCGTTTCCTGGGTTGCTGCCAGCAGTTGTTCCCACTTCAGATGCGGGAAAAGTTCTTCAGCCATGTTGAATCACCTCGCCTTCAATGTCGCTCTGGCGCAGGTCGGCCAAAATATTGTTCAATTGTTCCTCAGAGGCCACAACGTGCACCCAGAGCTGACCAAAAGCGCCTTGTGCGGTTTGCGTCATCTTGCCGTGTAAAATGTTAAACGGCAGGCCATAGCGTAGGGTCAATTCACCCACCACTGGCCGATGCGTACGTTGCCCGGTAAACGTAAGCTTGATCACCACGCCGCCAAGTTCGCTGGCTAGCTGCGGGTTGAATTCGTCTTCCTCGGCGTATTGACTCACCTGACGAACGAACTGTCGGGTGATCGCCTGCTGCGGATGAGTAAAGACGCTAAGCACGTCGCCTTCTTCAACGACTTTGCCATTTTCCATGACCGCCACGCGATCGCAGATCTTGCGTACTACGTGCATTTCATGGGTGATCAGCACGATGGTTAATTTGAAGCGACGGTTAATATCGAGCAGTAAATCGAGGATCTGATCGGTAGTTTGCGGATCCAGGGCTGACGTAGCCTCGTCACAGAGCAGTACATCAGGATTATTCGCCAGCGCGCGGGCGATCCCTACGCGCTGCTTTTGGCCGCCACTGAGCTGCGATGGATACGCATTTTCGCGACCGCTCAGACCGACAAGGGTAATCAGCTCGGCCACTCGCGCCTTAATCATCGCTTTCGGCGCACCGGCAATTTGCATAGAGAAAGCGATATTTTCACTGACGGTGCGTGACCACAGTAAATTAAAGTGCTGAAACACCATGCTGATTTTCAACCGTGCCTGACGCAACGATTCCCCACAGGCGGCGGAGATATCCTGGCCGTTAATCGTTACGCTGCCGGAGGTCGGTTTTTCCAGACCATTAAGCAAACGTATTAAGGTGCTTTTTCCCGCCCCACTGTAACCAATAATTCCGTAAATCTGCCCCTGCTCAACCATCAGGTTGACATCATCGACAGCGGTAATGGAAAGCCTGCCTGGCGTAAACACTTTCGAAATATTTTTCAGGACAATCATGTCGTTTGGGTATCCGCTGCTGCTTATTGTTATCCTGCTAGTGCTTTTGGCTGTTTAGCAGTATGGATGTCCAAATGAGTGTAATCAGCGAGATTGGTTTTTAAAATGAATTAAAACGAATTTGATATAACTTTTAGGAATATGAAGACATTCGAGCCAGGATGACCGAATAACCTTCAACTGAGAGGACAAATGCAGGCTGTTGCGCAACAAACCTCGGCGGTGGACGACCTCTTTATCCATACCTATGAACAAATTAGTGAATATTTCTTGTGAAACTGCACAGAACTCTTTTGAAACGCTGTTTCCATTTTCCTTTTTGATAATTTTCAGCGTATAATGCGCGCCAATTGTCTCTTGAATGGTTTCAGCACATTGACCTGTAAAACTCAACGACTACAAAATTCACCATCCCGTTGGGCTGAAACGCAAGCACACATTCCTCTGCACGCTCTTTCGATGTCACCTATCCTTAGAGCGAGGCATCACAACTTTCGTAACTCAGGTTTAGCTTTCCATCCGTGCGCGATGGAAGCCAGATTTCCATATCCTTCTCAACTTAAAGACTAAGACTGTCATGAAAAAGACGAAAATTGTTTGCACCATCGGTCCGAAAACCGAATCCGAAGAGATGTTAACCAAAATGCTGGACGCGGGCATGAACGTCATGCGTCTGAACTTCTCCCACGGTGATTACGCAGAACACGGTCAGCGCATCAAGAATTTGCGCAACGTCATGAGCAAAACCGGTAAAAAAGCCGCTATTCTGCTCGACACCAAAGGTCCGGAAATCCGTACCATTAAGCTGGAAGGCGGCAACGACGTTTCTCTGAAAGCGGGTCAGACTTTCACTTTCACTACCGACAAATCTGTTGTGGGCAACAACGAAATCGTTGCTGTTACCTATGAAGGCTTCACTAAAGACCTGTCTGTCGGCAACACCGTACTGGTTGATGATGGCCTGATTGGTATGGAAGTTACCGCTATCGAAGGTAACAAAGTTATCTGTAAAGTGCTGAACAACGGCGATCTGGGCGAAAACAAAGGCGTTAACCTGCCAGGCGTTTCCATTGCCCTGCCAGCACTGGCTGAAAAAGACAAGCAGGACCTGATCTTCGGTTGTGAGCAAGGTGTTGACTTCGTTGCGGCATCCTTTATCCGTAAACGTTCTGACGTCGTTGAAATCCGTGAGCACCTGAAAGCTCACGGCGGCGAAAACATCCAGATCATCTCCAAGATTGAAAACCAGGAAGGCCTGAACAACTTCGACGAAATCCTCGAAGCATCCGACGGCATCATGGTCGCTCGTGGCGACATGGGCGTTGAGATCCCGGTTGAAGAAGTTATCTTCGCGCAGAAGATGATCATCGAGAAATGTATCCGTGCACGTAAGGTCGTTATCACTGCGACCCAGATGCTGGATTCCATGATCAAAAACCCACGTCCGACCCGCGCTGAAGCCGGCGACGTTGCGAACGCCATCCTCGACGGCACCGATGCCGTTATGCTGTCTGGTGAGTCCGCGAAAGGCAAATACCCGCTGGAAGCTGTGACCATCATGGCCACCATCTGCGAACGTACCGACCGTGTGATGACCAGCCGTCTGGACTTCAACAACGACAGCCGCAAACTGCGCATCACCGAAGCCGTTTGCCGTGGCGCGGTTGAAACTGCAGAAAAACTGGATGCGCCGCTGATCGTCGTCGCAACTCAGGGCGGTAAATCTGCACGTGCTGTGCGTAAATACTTCCCGGATGCCACCATCCTGGCGCTGACCACCAATGAAACTACCGCGCGTCAGCTGGTGCTGAGCAAAGGCGTTGTTGCACAAGTTGTTAAAGAAATCAGCTCTACCGATGATTTCTACCGTCTGGGCAAAGAAGTTGCTCTGGAAAGCGGTCTGGCTCAGAAAGGCGACGTTGTAGTGATGGTTTCCGGCGCACTGGTTCCGAGCGGCACGACCAATACGGCATCTGTTCACGTGCTGTAATAATTCCATCGCGAATTAATTTGCTTAAAAAGCGCCCTTGCGGCGCTTTTTTTATTTTATCGATAGCCACAATTAATAAAAAATCAAATCGGATTTCACTATCCAATCCGAGATTATCTAAGATGAATCCGATGGAAGCTTTCTGTTTTCTCTCGGGTTTTTAGCTGTTTTTGCCCAATTCGATGCTTCTTTGAGCGAACGATCAAAAATAAGTGCATTCCCATCAAAAAAATATTCTCAACATAAAAAACTTTGTGTAATACTTGTAACGCTACATGGAGATTAACTCAATCTAGAGGGTATTAATAATGAATCGTACTAAACTGGTACTGGGCGCGGTAATCCTGGGTTCTACTCTGCTGGCAGGTTGCTCCAGCAATGCTAAAATCGATCAGCTGTCTTCTGACGTTCAGACTCTGAACGCTAAAGTTGACCAGCTGAGCAACGACGTGAACGCAATGCGTTCCGACGTTCAGGCTGCTAAAGATGACGCAGCTCGCGCTAACCAGCGTCTGGACAACGCAGCTACTAAATACCGTAAGTAATAGTATCTGTGTAATAGAAATGGCGCACATTGTGCGCCATTTTTTTTGCCCGTTATTTCCTTCCCTGTTACTGCGTTGTGCGCATCTGCACATCCTCCCCTGGCGCACCATTCTGCGCTGACTTCACATCTGGTCCGTTGGCAACAACAGGTGTCTGCCCGGCACTAACGGTCACGGGATAACCCGCACGGCGATACAGTGCTCTCTCAACCAGACTGTTATCGACGGCCTTATTCCCTTTGAACTGATTAAAACCTACCGGTAAAACATAGGGCATGGTCTGAACGTTTTGCTCCTCTTCCGGTGACAATGGCCTGTGCACCTCAACATAGCGCATACCATTTGGCTCGACGGCGTACTTTATCGGCTCGTTGATCACTCTGACAGGCGTACCTGGTCGCACCTGCTCGAACAACGCTTTGATATCCGGCGCGTTCATACGGATACAACCAGAGCTTACGCGCAGACCAACACTGTCGGGTGCGCTGGTGCCATGGATCAGGTATTCACCGTTTCCATGCGCCAGACGCAGTGCAAAGCGCCCTAACGGATTATTTGGCCCGGCTGGCACTACCGGCGGTAATGTGATGCCGCGCTCCAGCGAGCGTTTACGGATGCCCGGTGTAGGCGTCCAGGTCGGGTTGGGTATTTTCTGCCCAACCCGGGTTTCCATCACCGGCGTTTCCAGCCCCTGCAAACCGATACCAATCGGGAATACCTGAACACTATTTTCTCCCGGCGGGAAGTAATACAGACGCAGTTCCGCCAGATTCACAATAATGCCTTCGCGTGGCGCATCCGGTAGCAATAATTGCGAGGGAATAGTAATCAGCGTTCCGGGTTTAGGGACGGGGGCAATAGTGTTATTGGCTTCAAGGATCAGCATGGCAGCGGTGTCAAAACGCCGGGCTATCGCCTGGAGATTCTTATCACCTTCCTGCACGGTGTAGGTTTGATTGTGCCCCACAAGACGGCTATTCGCCGGAGGCAACGGATAATCGACCGCCCATGCGGCCTGAATAGCGCTGTAAGCGCCGATTAGCATTAACGTAATAACAGACGCGCGTTTCATACTCACTCACCCCCCTGGCGTTTTTGCCGGACGGCGGCGAGCGCCCGATCCGGCCTACGAGTCACTGCGTTGTTCTACACGAACGCTTTCAGGTCGGTCTGAAAGTTGACGTGTTTTATCAGTTTAGCTAAGAGTTGCGGCTTTGGCGCGAATAGCCCGAATCATCGCCTCCAGCCCCTGTGAACGTGAAGGGGTGAGATGCTGTGCGAGCGCCATTTTTTCGAACCACTGACGCACATCAAAATTCACAATATCCTGAGCCGTCATCCGGTCATACAAAATGAAGACGATGGCGATAAGTCCTTTCACAATTGCCGCATCACTGTCGCCCTGTAATTCAATAATACCTTCAGCATTCTGCCGCATAACAATCCATACCTGACTTTGACATCCCTGAATGCTATTTTCCGGGCAGCGATCGTCGGCATTTAATTCCGGCAGGCGCTGACCCAGTTCAATGATGTACAGGTATTTCTCTTCCCAATTAGCGCAACGCAGAAAATTACGCAATAGTTTTTCTTTATCCGGTAGCGCAGCCATAATGCCTCCCTGTTATCCCAGCAAGTGATGAATACGCTTGAGTCCCGTCACCAGGCGATCCACTTCTTCATGGGAGTTATACATGGCAATAGAAGCCCGGCACATCGCGGGAACGTGATAATAAGCCATCAACGGCATAGCGCAGTGATGCCCCGTACGCACAGCAATTCCATAGTTATCAAGAAAGCTACCGACGTCATACGCGTGATGTTTGCCGAGGTTAAAGGCGATCACGCCTAAACGGTTTTCCGGGCCGTAGATTGTTAAATCCGGCACATCCGCCAACTGTTCCAATGCATAACGCATCATGAACTGCTCATATTCACTGATTTCTGCCAGCCCGAGCGCTGAAACATATTCAATAGCCGCACCGAGCCCAATAATGCCCCCGGTGTTTGGCGTTCCGGCTTCAAAACGCCAGGGGGCTTTAGCCCACGTCGTTCCCTGGCTCAGACTGACGGTTGCTATCATCGAGCCACCGCCTTCCCACGGTGGCATTTCCTGCAGCAGCGACTCTCTGGCATACAACACGCCAATACCGGTGGGTCCATAGAGCTTGTGCCCGGAGAAGACATAAAAGTCGCAATCCAGTGCCTGCACATCCACCTGATGATGCATAACCGCCTGTGCGCCATCTACCAGCACTTTTGCGCCGTGCTGATGCGCCAGCGCGATCATCTCCGGCAGCGGGTTTTCCGTGCCCAGCACGTTAGATACGTGGGTAATCGCCAGCAGTTGCGTGCGATCATCAAACAGCGTCGGCAGCGTTTCCAGTTGCAACGTCCCGTCGGCATTGAGCGGAATAACGCGCAGTTCAGCCCCGACGCGGGCACACAGCATCTGCCAGGGAACAATGTTGGCATGGTGCTCCATTTCGCTGATGATGATGTTATCACCCGCCCGCACATTGCTGCTGCCCCAGCTGTTTGCCACCAGGTTGATCCCTTCCGTCGTACCGCGGACAAACACCAGCTCTTCAGCGGAGCGGGCGTTAATAAACAGCGAGGCGAGCTTGCGCACATTCTCCATTTTTTCCGTGGCCTGAGCGCTCAGCGTATGGATCCCACGGTGGACCGCCGCATAGCCGTGACGGTAAAACTCGGCTTCAGCATCAATCACCTGATTGGGTTTTTGCGCGCTCGCCGCGCTGTCCAGATACGCCAACGGTAAACCATTCACTTCACGCGTCAGAACCGGAAAATCGGCCCGCACTTTTTCAATGGGAAATGTCATGCTACGCCTCCCGGCAGACGTTGGGCTATCCGCGCCAGTACCTGTTGTTTCAGCGTTTCATCGCTCAGGGCTTCCGTCAGCTCAGCGGCAAACGCGTAGAGAATCATCTGTTGGGCATCCTGCTGACCAATCCCACGCGAACGCAGATAGAACATCTGTTCATCGTCGATCCGCCCTACCGTCGCCCCGTGGCTGCATTTCACGTCATCAGCGTAGATTTCCAGTTGCGGCCTGGTATCCACTTCTGCCAGTTTACCGAGCAGTAGATTATTGTTCGTCATCTGACCATCAGTTTTAATGGCATGCTGCGCCACGTTAATCAGGCCATTAAACACCGCCCGGCCTTTATCGCTGACAATCGTTTTATGTAACTGGCGGCTGTTGCAATACCCCTTATTGTGTTCAAGCCAGGTTCGGGTATCGCAAACTTCATTTTTCACCGGCATCGCCAGGCTGTTAAGGCGCAGCGTGCTGTTCTCCCCATTAAGCTGGGTACTGGTGTTATGGCGTAATACCGCACCACCGAGTAAGAAGCTGTAGCTCACCGCCGTCGCATCTGCCCCTACCTGGATATCGTTATGCGCGAAATGGTGGCTAACCGGATTCTCAAACGCCAGTTTGATATGGTGCAAATGGGCATTTACCGCCACGTTCATGGTTAAACGTGCGCCGGTGAAATGACGAAGCTCGCTAAGGCTGACATAGTGTTCAATAACGGTGGCTTCTGCGCCTTCCGCCAGCTCCAGATGGTGGCGATAGTGCGCGGTATTCACCTCATCACCCGCCAGCCCCTGGGTAATGTGCAGCAGCAGCAGCGGTTTCGCGGGGCGCTGATTACGCTTCACCTGAATGTGCGTGACGCTACGCGACAGGCTTTCGCTCAGGTGCAGAAAGACTTCCGGTTGGATGGCGGCCGGTAGCGTCTGACGCGCATCATCAACGGTAATGTCAAAGCCGCTGCCGTCCATGCGGTCGCTCAGCGTCGGGCAGAACTGCCCGTCGATAAATACCAGTCGTATGGCATCAATTGCCGGCGCCAATGCTTCACACTGGGCTGACGTTATCTCAGCGACATGACTGACAAACTGGCTGTTGGTTAAACCCTCCAGCGGCGTGTATTTCCAGTCCTCATGTTTACGCGTCGGCAACCCCAGCCGCAACATCTGTTGCAGGTGTTGTTGCGCATGCTGTGAGCGACGCTCACCCTGCGCTTCAAACAGATGATGCCACTGTTGGAGCACGTTACTGCTGTTCACTAAGCCAGCCATACCCTTGCTCCTCCAGCTGTTTAACCAGCGTAAAATCACCGGACTTCACAATGCGCCCCTGGTAGAGAACGTGGACGTAATCGGGTTTGATATAGTCGAGGATTCGCTGGTAGTGGGTGACAATAACAAACGAACGCTTTCCGTCACGCAATGCGTTCACGCCATCTGCCACGATTTTCAGCGCGTCAATATCCAGCCCGGAGTCCGACTCATCCAGAATGCACAACTGAGGCTCCAGCACCGCCATTTGCAAAATGTCATTACGCTTTTTCTCACCGCCGGAGAAACCGACGTTGACCGAACGCGTGAGTAAATCTGCCGGCATCTTCAGCAACGCAATTTTTTCTTCCATCAGATCCTGGAAGTCAAACCTGTCCAGCGATTCTTCGCCACGGTAGCTGCGCACGGCATTCAGTGCCGTTTGCAGGAAAAACTGGTTACTGACGCCGGGGATCTCCACCGGATACTGAAATGCCATGAAGATGCCTTCACCGGCACGGTCTTCCGGTGACAGTTCCAGCAAGTTCTTACCGTTAAATTCAACCGTCCCGCCAGTGACTGCATAATCTTCTCGTCCGGCGAGTGTCGCAGACAACGTGCTTTTCCCGGAACCGTTCGGCCCCATAATGGCGTGTACTTCCCCGGGGCGAATCTCAAGACTCAGCCCACGCAGGATCGCCTTCTCTTCCACACTGACCTGTAAATCTTTAATGCTTAACATGTGCTTTCCTTAAATTTTAGCCGACGCTGTGTTCAAGACTTATGGCGAGAAGTTTTTGCGCTTCCACGGCAAATTCCAGCGGCAGCTCAGAGAACACGTCTTTACAGAAGCCATTGACGATCATTGAAATAGCATCTTCTTCGCTGATGCCACGTTGCAGGCAGTAGAACAGTTGGTCTTCACCAATGCGCGAGGTCGTCGCTTCATGTTCAAGCTGAGCGCTGTTGTTACGGCACTCAACATACGGGAAGGTATGTGCCCCACAGTCCGCACCAATCAGCATTGAGTCACATTGGGTATAGTTGCGGGCGTTAGTGGCGGTAGGCATAATTTTCACTAAGCCGCGATAGCTATTCTGGCTATGTCCGGCGGAAATCCCTTTCGAGATAATGGTCGATTTGGTGTTTTTGCCGATGTGGATCATCTTGGTGCCGGTATCGGCCTGCTGGTGCCCGCTGGTCAGCGCAACGGAGTA
This sequence comes from Citrobacter sp. C6_1, assembly GCF_014596835.2. NCBI lineage: Bacteria > Pseudomonadati > Pseudomonadota > Gammaproteobacteria > Enterobacterales > Enterobacteriaceae > Citrobacter > Citrobacter sp. C6_1. Next base: position 2,563,692 of record NZ_CP115031.1, read on the forward strand.
GAATTCGCCGATCGAATTATCACCGCGCAGAATACAGCTCGGGTATTTCCAGGTAATGGCTGAACCGGTCTCTGACTGCGTCCATGACATTTTGCTGTTTTCGCCTTCGCACAGCGCACGTTTAGTCACAAAATTCAGGATGCCGCCGGTATTGCCATCGCCGGGGAACCAGTTTTGTACCGTTGAATACTTCACCTCAGCATCTTTATGGATGATCACCTCAACCACCGCCGCATGCAGCTGGTAACTGTCACGTACCGGCGCCGAACAACCTTCGATATAGCTGACGTAACTCCCCTCATCCGCCACCAGAATCGTGCGTTCAAACTGTCCGGTTTTTTCTGCATTGATACGGAAATAGGTCGACAGTTCCATTGGGCAACGCACACCCTTCGGCACATAAATAAACGTGCCGTCCGATGCCACCGCCGCATTCAGCGCGGCAAAGAAATTGTCATTCCCCGGGACGACGGTACCGAGGTATTTTTTTACCAGTTCTGGATGATCGTGGATGGCCTCGCCGAACGAGCAGAAAATAATACCCTGTTCCGCCAGCTTATCGCGGTAGGTCGTCGCGACTGACACCGAATCGAAAATGGCATCCACCGCCACTTCTTTGCCTTCACGGACCGGCACGCCAAGCTGCTCGAACGCGTCTTCAACCTCTTTGCTTAAAAACGCATTCGCGCCCGTTTGTTGCACTGCTCCCGGCTCAGAGGCACAGGTTTCATCACAGTTGCCGCAAGAAGGTGCAGAGTAATAGCTGTAATCCTGGTAGTTCAGTTTGTCATAGTGCGCTTTTAGCCAGTGTGGTTCTTCCATCGTCAGCCACGCGTTAAATGCATTCAGACGGAACGCCAGCATCCAGTCGGGTTCATTTCGTTTTGCCGAAATTGCCCGTACAACCTCTTCGTTGATCCCTTTCGCCAGTTCATCGGTTTTGAGTTGGGTAAAGAACCCCTCTTTGTAATTGAGGTGCCCGCCAGCCCAGGTGTTGACATCGTCAGTTGCTTCAGTGTTACGAGACATAGTACCGCCTATACCCCAAAGCTTTCGCCACAGCCGCATTCGTTCTGGGCTTTCGGGTTATGAAATTTAAATAACTGATTTAATCCTTCACGCACGAAATCGACTTCAGTTCCATCGATAAACGGCATCGCCTGTAACGGGACATAAAGTCTGGCGCCCTCTGTTTCAAAGAGCAGATCGTCTTTCTCAGGTTGCTTGACGGTGTCCAGCACATAGCCAAATCCCGCGCACCCGGTTTGTTTCACGCCTAGCCTCACGCCCAACATATCGGGTTGCCTTGCCACCAGTTCACGGATATGCGCCGCTGCCGCAGGCGTTAACGTCAGCCCGCGCCACGCAAAATCGTTGGGATTGAATGTTCCTGAATGCAATTCCATAGGGTTACCTCGAGTCATTAGCTTTCAAGCTATAACACCATGTTAGTGATAATGATTATCACTTCAACCCCTCAACAGCAGGGGCATTCGGGTTAACCGCCATTTTTGACGACTTTTATTAAGCATAGACCCTGCGGCGAGGGTTAACAGGGATGGATTTTTTTATTCAATACATTGATTAATAATAGATTATGAATGTGTAATCGTTCCGGCAGGTGAAATGCTAAAAGATGTATAGATAATGTCTATTTAAGGGATAGGTGGGGATGACTACGGGGAGCAATGCGGTTCAAAACGCATGTGGGCCATAAAAAACCCTTAAGTCTGCTTGCTATGCTGGCAGACTTAAGGGTTCCGACCCCATCCGGCGCTTATCTCCGGCACTCACAATGGCTTAGCTCTTGAAGGGGCGATAAGAAGAATCTCATACACTGAAAAAATTTTTTTAACACAAATTGCGCTTTGACTATTTTATAAACACGCTCAATCACATCGTTAGCACTGTGTCTTATTCAGTGTATCCAGCAACAGTCGCAACCCCGCAGGCTGGTGATCGCGGGAAAGATATAAACCATAAATCGGCAGGCGTTTAGGCTGTAGTTGGGGTAGAAGTCGTATTAATCTCCCCTGCGCCAGCCCTTCTCTCGCCTCCTGCTCAGGAACCAACGCAATCCCCATCCCCGCCAGGGCGGATTCACATAGCAGTGACGAGATACCGGCGCTTAAATTACCTTTAATGGCCACAGTGACGGCTTGCCCTTGCGCATCCAGAAAATGCCATGACTTTCCGGCGAACCCGCTGTAATAAAGGCAATTATGCTGCGCAAGATCGTCGACGTTTTTTGGGATGCCATGCTGGTTAAGATAATCCACGGAGGCACATAACACCGATTCACAATCCCCTAAGCGCCGGGCAATCGTTCCGGGTTCGGGATTTTCCGTGATGCGGATCGCCACATCGATACGCTCCCCAACCAGGCTTACCGGTTGATTGTTGATCTCAACTTCAATGCGGAGTTCAGGATAGCGAGCAAGAAATGCGGGCAGCACCGGTGCCAGAATATGCAGGGCAGTAAAATGTGCACACGCCACCCGTAGCGTGCCACTGGGCGTTTGCGCGGCGCTGGCAGCACCGATATCCAGCGAAAGTTGCGCCAGAGAACGCGTCTTTGCTAATGCCTCTTCACCCGCTGGCGTGATCGTTAAGCGACGCGACGATCGGTGGATAAGCCTTGCGCCCGCCCATTTCTCCATTTCGTCCAGGTAACGACTGACCATGGGTCGGGAAAGCCCCAACGCACGTGCAGCGGCGCTCAGACTGCCCAAATCACAGATATGGTTAAATACCGTTGCCGCCATCACTCTGTCCATTGCATCCCATCCGATCGTTTTATGAAACTCAGCATGTCCTGATATGGGAATTCTAACAGATCCGAATTTCCTTAAAATACGGGAACGATCAAAAGACAATATCCTGCACAAGGTTCCCCGTTATGAAAATCAATACACTGGCTATGCTGTTACCCCTGTTTGCCTCTTCGGCATTTGCCGCTCCACTACAGCTGGATGTCTATAATCCGCAGGAGAAGGGTATTTTCCCGGTCTCTTCGACGCTGGTGTCTGGCCCCAAAGAGGCGATTTTGTTTGACGCCCAGTTCAGCACCAAAGATGGCGAAAAGCTGGTGCAGATGATTCGCTCCAGCGGTAAGACGCTGAAAGCCATTGTGATCACGTCTGGCGATCCGGATTTCTATTTTGGCCTTGAGCCACTCGTCAAAGCCTTCCCCGGCGTCAACGTGCTGGCTACGCCGCACGTGGTGGATCATATTCGTGCCACCAAAGAAGCCAAATTACAGTTCTGGGGCCCACAGATGAAAGATGGCGCGCCAACATCGCTCACCGTACCGCAGGCCACCACGCAAACACAATTTACGGTTGATGGCGAAACGCTGGAATTACGCCATCCTAATGACTATGCGGCGTATGTCTGGATCCCGGCGAATCGGGCCATTATTGGCGGCACAGGCGTGGCTTCCGGTATACACGTCTGGACGGCAGATACTCAGTCTGCAGAACAGCGTAGTGCATGGCGTAACGTACTGAGCGAAATGCAGAGCTTACAGCCCACCCAGGTGGTCCCGGGTCATTATATTGGTGAACGCCCGGCGGGTGATAAAGCGATTCGCTTCACTCAGGATTATTTGCAGTCGTTTGAGCAGGCATTAGAGGCGAAGAAAGGTTCGGATTATGTGATTAAAACCATGACCGCGGCATGGCCGGGCCTTGCAGACGAAAGCTCTCTGGAACTGAGTGCGAAAGTGAATACCGGTGAGATGAAGTGGTAAACAAGATTTAAGGCAAAAAATAACCCCGAACATGTGTCGGGGTTTTTATTACGACAGGCATACCGGAATCAATGAACGCCCAGGCGCCAGGCAAAATAGATCTCTTCTTTCAGTTCAGTCGAAGAGAGCGTTAATAAATCGGCAAACTCCAGCTCTAATTGTTTCAATCTTTTCAGGTACTGAGCCGGTGAAAGATCGGTTTTATCACGACGTAAAAATTCTATTGCCAGTTGGGCCGGGTCTAATTGGGTAGACATATCATCCTCGCTTGTGTTCAGAACCTGCACAGTATAACACCATTACCTGCGCAGATAATGACCAAACTCAACATGCATCACAAAATAGCGGTCGTCAGTCGCGAGGTGCAGCATAACCGACCCTGCTCATCGAAGATCTCGATTTGCCACACCTGATGACGTGAACCGGTATGCACAGGGCTGCACACCCCTCTGACGAGCCCTTCACGTGCAGAACGAACGTGGTTGGCGTTAATCTCAAGGCCCACCACTTTTTGAGTGCCCATCGTACACAGGTATCCAGCCACCGAGCCAATGCTCTCAGCCAGCACGACAGACGCCCCGCCGTGCAGCAAACCAAAGGGTTGTTTGGTGCGATGGTCCACAGGCATTGTGGCTTCCAGAGTATTGTCGCCGATATGCACAAAACGAATATCGAGCAGCCCTACCATATTTCCTTCACCCATGGCGTTGAGCGCCTCGAGTGTGACTTCACGTTTCCAGATCATCCTATAATCTCCAGTAATGCCTGTAATGGGTGGCGAACGCCCGTGCCTTCTACGCGTTTAACCTGGCTGCGACATGAATACCCGGCAGCCAGACAACGGTTACGTGGCAATCGTTGCATTGCCTGGTGCCATGATAACTCATAGATCCCTAAAGAGTTCTGGTGATTCTTCACTTCGTGGCCATAGGTACCCGCCATCCCACAGCACCCCACGCTGACATTTTCCAACTTTGCGCCAAAACGGGCAAAAATCGCGGCCCACTGTGCAGGCGCTCCCGGCAGAGCGGTCACTTCGGTACAGTGCCCGAAGAAGTACCACGGTTCACCACCGATAGCGACCGGCGGTTGTGACGCCAGTACAGCCGATAACCACTCATTGACCAGTAAGACATGGAAATCACCGCGCTGCTCGCCGAGCGCCAGCGTGTATTCATCGCGATAACATAGCACCAGCGCCGGATCGACACCGACCATCGGGATATTCAGCTTTGCCACCCGGTTGAGGAATTCAGCGGTCTTTTTCGCCGTTTTCGCAAACCGGTTTAAAAAGCCCTTTATATGCTGCGCTTTGCCGTTAGGCGAGAATGGCAACAGCACCGGCTGCAAACCCAATTTTTCTACCAGTCGGATGAAATCAGCCACTACCTGTGCATCGTAATAGCTGGTGAACGGGTCCTGCACCACCAGCACCGTACGTGCTTTTTGCTCCTTGCTGAGAGCTTCAAGCTGTTCCAGCGTCATATTGGCCGAACGATGCCCGACCAGCTGTCGTTGTAATGATGGCGCAGACAACAGCGGCAAATCCACCATGCCGATGTGTTTTTTAGCCAGATTACGTACCAGTGGTTGATTGATGAAAAAGTTGAACGTTTTAGGTGCGCGCGCCATCAGCGGTGCATAACTCTCAACGGTGGCGACCATGTGATCGCGGAGCGGGCGCAGATAGCGCGTGTGATACAGCTGCAGAAAGCGCGAGCGGAATTCCGGAACGTCAATTTTTATCGGGCACTGCGTAGAACAGGCTTTACATGCCAAACACCCGGACATCGCCTCTTTCACTTCATGCGAGAAATCATATTCGCCCTTACGTGCATGCCAGCTGTTCCGGGTTCGGGCGATTAGCGTACGTAAACTGGCACGTTTTTCTGGCAACTCTTTTTCCAGTTTCACGGGGTCGATCCCACGATCGGCCAACAGACGCAACCATTCCCGTACCAGCGTTGCCCGCCCTTTTGGCGAGTGAATGCGATTGAGGCTAATTTTCATCGAAGGACACATCGGGCTTTTGGCATCGAAGTTAAAGCATAACCCGTTGCCGTTACACTCCATTGCCCCACGCCACTCCTGGCGAACGGCCAGCGGGATTTGACGATCGTAAGTCCCACGTTTAACCGCATCCACTTTCATCATTGGCGCATCGATGGCTTCCGGAGGGCAAATCTTCCCCGGATTGAGCCGGTTTTGCGGATCAAACACCGACTTCACTTTGCGCAGTTCGCGATACAGTTCCTTGCCAAAGAACGCCGGGCTGTACTCAGCACGGAAACCTTTCCCGTGTTCGCCCCATAGCAGACCACCGTATTTGGCCGTCAGCGCCACCACATCATCAGAGATGCGCTTCATCAGCACTTCTTGTTGCGGATCGCACATATCCAGCGCGGGTCTGACGTGCAGCACCCCGGCATCCACGTGACCAAACATGCCATAGCTCAGGCCATGACTATCGAGTAGCGCACGGAACTCGGCAATATAGTCGGCCAGGTGTTCCGGCGGTACGCAGGTATCTTCGGCAAACGGAATCGGCTTCGCAGAGCCTTTGGCATTACCCAGCAGACCAACGGCCTTTTTCCGCATGGCGTAGATGCGCTCGACACCAGCTAGTTCGGTACACAGCTGCCAGCCAATTACGCCGGCTTCCTGCCGGGCAATTAGCCCGTCCAGACGTTCACACAGCGCACTGACCTGAGAATCAATTAATGCTTCATCGTCACCAGCAAACTCGACGATATTCAGCCCGAGCATCTCTTTATCCGGGACATCGGTAATCAATTCGCTGACGGAGTGCCAGACAATATCTTCACGCGCCAGATTAAGCACTTTTGAATCGACGGTTTCGACCGACAGCGCGCGCGCTTCCACCATCACTGGCGCATTACGCAATGCAGAGTCAAACGAATCGTATTTGACGTTGACCAGTCGCCGAACTTTAGGCAGCGGCGTGATATCAAGGCGGGCTTCGGTGATAAATGCCAGCGTACCTTCGGAACCCGTAAGGATGCGGGTTAAATCAAACTCGGTCATCTCATCATTGAAGACGTGCCGCAGGTCGTAGCCGGTTAAAAAGCGATTGAGCTTTGGAAACTTGTCAATGATCAACTGTCGGTTCTCACGACACCGTTCATAAACCGTCTTATAGATGCGCCCAATCGCCGTATTGTTTTTACCGAGCATTTCGGCAAATTCAACCGGCATCGGCTGGGTATCGAGAATATCCCCGCCCATCAATACCGCGCGAATACCCAGCACGTGATCGGAGGTTTTACCGTAGACCAGCGAACCTTGCCCGGAAGCGTCGGTGTTGATCATTCCCCCCAACGTCGCCCGATTACTGGTGGACAATTCAGGCGCAAAGAAATAGCCGTAGGGTTTCAGATATTGGTTAAGCTGATCTTTTATCACCCCCGCCTCTACCCGCACCCAACCTTCCTGCACATTGATTTCAATGATGCGGCTCATGTAACGGGACATATCAACAATAATGCCCTGATTAAGCGCCTGCCCATTGGTGCCTGTGCCGCCGCCGCGAGGGGTAAAAATCAACGACGAAAAGAGCGGTTCTGACGCCAGCCGGGCGATAAGCGCCACATCAGCCGTCGAACGAGGGAAAACCACGGCATCAGGCAGAAGCTGATAGATACTGTTATCCGTCGACATTGTCAGACGATCGGCATAGCTCGTTGCCGTATCGCCCGTGAACCCTTGCTGCTCCAGCGCCTGCAAAAAATTGAGCACCAGTTGAACGACACCTGGCGCCTGAGAAATTTGTGGAATCATTATAGTGACCCTTTCCTGCGGTCTGTGTTGTGAATTTAATCGTTTGCGTGTTGCTTTGTTTGTTGTATCACATTTTTTTCTAATACGCTCAGCAGATTTACAGGCAGAATCCGCCTGTTCAAAACCGCTGAAATTGCTCATCATTATAGAGTGTGATTAACGTGTTCACGTCGCGTCAACGTTCTGACGCAAAGACAAAGGTGAAAAGTATTTATGGTAAATTTCCGTCAGCCCAGGGATATTGCACAAGTGCTGCTATCGGTGCTGTTTTTAGCCATCATGATTGTGGCCTGTCTCTGGATTGTGCAACCCTTTATTCTCGGTTTTGCCTGGGCAGGTACGGTGGTCATTGCGACCTGGCCCATCCTGATACGTATACAAAAATTGCTGTGGGGACGCCGTTCACTCGCCGTGCTGGTGATGACCCTGTTGTTAGTTCTGTTATTCATTATTCCTATCGCCCTGTTGGTCAACAGCATCGTTGATGGCAGTGGTCCTCTGATCCATGCAGTGACCGCCGGTGATATGACGCTGCCGGATCTGACGTGGTTAAACAGTATTCCTCTGGTGGGTGCCAAACTCTATGGCGCATGGCACAGCCTGTTGGATATGGGCGGTTCGGCTATCATGGCTAAGGTTCGTCCCTATATCGGTACCACAACCACCTGGTTTGTTGGTCAGGCCGCGCATATTGGCCGCTTTATGATGCACTGTGGCTTGATGTTGCTATTCAGCGCCCTGCTGTACTGGCGCGGTGAGCAGGTGGCGCTAGGCATTCGCCACTTCGCCTGCCGTCTTGCATCGAAACGCGGTGACGCTGCAATCCTGTTGGCAGCACAGGCCATTCGTGCGGTTGCATTAGGCGTGGTCGTCACCGCGCTGGTGCAGGCCGTCCTCGGGGGTATTGGTCTGGCGGTAACGGGGGTACCTTACGCTACGCTACTGGCGGTGTTGATGATCCTCTCCTGTCTGGTGCAACTGGGGCCTTTACCGGTGCTGATTCCGGCCATTATCTGGCTTTACTGGACAGGTGATTCTACCTGGGGCACGGTGCTGTTGGTGTGGAGTGGCGTGGTCGGAACACTGGATAACGTTATTCGTCCCATGCTGATTCGTATGGGGGCTGATTTGCCGCTGATCCTTATTCTTTCCGGGGTTATCGGTGGGTTGATTGCATTCGGTATGATTGGTCTGTTTATCGGCCCAGTGGTACTGGCTGTTTCATGGCGCCTGTTCTCCGCATGGGTCAATGAAGCCCCTGCACCGGGCACTGACCCGGAACAAATCCTCGAAGAAATCGCTGAAATCGAAAGTAATAAGTAATACAGCATCAGGCGGCAACATTGCCGCCTGATTGTTTAATATTGCTGATAAACACATCACAGCTCCCCGAACGAAACCCAATCCCAGCGCTGTGGGAGTACTCATTTATGTCGCAAATTCTTTACAGTTTTTAAACTATTGGGATGAATCTGATCGACGTGAAAAACCAGCATGCCTACTATTACCCCAAGGCTTTAGATCAACACTTTGATTTATAAGCATGGAAATCCCCTGAGTGAAACAACGAATTGCTGTGTGTAGTCTTTGCCCATCTCCCACGATGGGCTTTTTTTTGTCCTGCATTTCCACGTCCCCTAACGACCTACATCACATCAGCTAGCCAATTGTTTTATTTCACTCTCACGCCAAATGCACCAACTTCACAGATTAATAACAAATAATATTGCACAAGATACTGTGACTCTCTTCAAGCCGAAATATCCACAACAATGCTATTACTATTCCACCGTCTTTTATGAAGTGATGAAATAATGAACGCATTAGAATTGCAGGCTATCCGCCATATTTTTGCTATGACGGTGGAAGAAAGCGCCGCGTATATCGCGCGTGATGGCGACATTGTTGCCTGGCAACAATGGGAAAGTGGGGAAAAAGAAATCCCGGAAAACATCGCGCGCATTTGTGCAGAAATGAAAGCAAAGAGAAAGTTAAGAATTAACGCGATCATCGAAAAAATAAATAATCGTATTGGTAATAACACAATGCGTTTTTTCCCCGATCTGGTTTCTTTTCAGGCAGTTTATCACCACGACCATTTTCTCGACTGGAAAATCTACCAATCTGCTGCAGTGGAGCTCTATGCACACAACCTCGAGCGTTTGTGTTAGGCGGTCATCACGCCACCACTACGTTGCAACACGGGCCCCCGACATTATGCCCTCGCTCATGCGCAGTCTGCATACTATTTAGGCTAACACGCCCTACGCGACACAAAAAACAATATCCATTTAGCCTCTTCGCTGAGTAACACATTATGAAAAATACCTATTTCTCCACTGCGATAGGGCTGTACCTTAATTACCTGGTACACGGTATGGGGGTCATTCTGATGTCCCTCAATATGTCCTCACTTGAACAGCAGTGGCAAACCAATGCAGCGGGGGTGTCGATTGTCATCTCCTCCCTTGGTATCGGTCGGTTAAGCGTCTTATTAGTTGCAGGCATGCTCTCCGATCGCTATGGCCGCAGACCGTTTATCATTTTTGGCATGATCTGCTACCTCATCTTCTTTTTTGGCATCATCAATACTCACAGCATTGTGATTGCCTACGCCTTTGGTTTTTTAGCGGGAATGGCAAACAGTTTTCTTGATGCCGGAACCTACCCCAGCCTGATGGAAGCTTTCCCCCGCTCGCCCAGCACCGCCAATATCCTGATTAAAGCCTTTGTGTCCAGCGGCCAATTTCTGTTGCCGATGGTTATCAGCCTGCTGGTGTGGGCTGAACTCTGGTTTGGCTGGTCCTTCTTGCTGGCGGCGGGAATTATGGCGGTCAACGGCATATTTTTGTTCCGCTGCCGTTTCCCTGCACATCCGGGGCCGAAGCATTCCATCACGCCATCATCCGCTTTACAGGAACCTATTCATCCGGGGCATCGTTGTTCCCTTCTCGATCTGGGGAGTTACACCCTGTATGGCTATATCTCGATGGCCACATTTTATCTGGTTAGCCAGTGGCTGGCACAGTATGGTCAGTTTGTCGCTGATATGCCGTATACGTTATCTATCAAGCTATTAAGTATTTACACCTGCGGTTCGCTGCTGTGCGTATTCATTACTGCTCCTCTGGCGAGAAAAGCAGGTCGTGCAACGTCTCTGTTGATGCTGTACACCTTTATCTCCTTTGTCGCGCTGCTGGCGGTTTGCCTGCATCCAACGACCTGGGTCGTGATTACATTCGCCTTTGTCATCGGGTTCTCATCAGCCGGAGGCGTCGTGCAAATCGGTCTAACGCTAATGGCCGCTCGCTTTCCGCAGGCGAAAGGTAAAGCTACCGGTATTTACTACAGCGCGGGCAGTATCGCGACCTTCACGATCCCACTGATAACCGCCAGGCTCTCCGAAACCAGTATTGCGCACATCATGTGGTTTGATGCGGGTATCGCTGCGCTCGGTTTCCTGTTGGCACTGTTTATTGGTTATCGCAGCCGGCTTGCAGCAAAGCGTCAGTTAAACATGGCACCACTCGCACAATAACGCGGATGCAATATTGTTCCCCTCTTCTGCAAAATAATTTGACGGATTATTAAAATAACGGCAAAACGTCGGTCTGACGAATTAGGTTTCACAGTTTGATATGCAATATACCTGGTAATTTAAACGCCATGCTATGTAGGTACAATAACTACTGCCCGGTATATTAATCACAAGGTCGCCGAAATTTAAACTACACCGACGAGCACAGAATAATTTTAAAATCCGCAAGGAGTTGTGAAAAAATGTCTCAGAAAAAGACCTTTAACACGCCATTTCTTCTGGCGATAACCTGTATTTATTTAAGTTATTTTTTACACGGTATTAGCGTCATCACACTGGCGCAAAACATGACATCCCTGGCTGAAAAATTTTCAACCGATAATGCAGGGATTGCCTATCTAATTTCCGGTATTGGTCTTGGTCGACTGGTCAGTATTCTATTCTTTGGCGTTCTCTCAGATAAGTTCGGTCGTCGGGCTATCATTTTGTTAGGCGTTATTCTATATATGCTGTTCTTCTTCGGTATTCCCGCCAGCCCCAATCTGATGATTGCCTTTATTCTGGCGGTATGCGTCGGCGTAGCAAATTCAGCGCTGGATACCGGCGGTTATCCGGCGTTAATGGAATGTTTCCCTAAAGCATCCGGCTCGGCGGTTATTTTGGTTAAAGCCATGGTGTCGTTTGGCCAGATGATTTACCCCATCATCGTCAGTACCATGCTGCTCAACCATGTCTGGTACGGCTATGCGGTCATCATCCCGGGTGTACTGTTCGTGATCATCACCCTGATGCTGTTAAAAAGTCGCTTTCCCAGCCAGATGGTGGACGCGGGTCTCGCCAAAGATCTGCCACAAATGAACAGTAAACCCCTGGTCTGGTTGGAAGGTGTCGCTTCCGTGCTGTTTGGGGTTGCCGCATTCTCAACCTTTTATGTCATCGTGGTCTGGATGCCGAAATATGCTATGGCATTTGCTGGTATGGCAGAAACTGACGCACTAAAAACCATCTCTTACTACAGCATGGGATCGCTGGTCTGCGTATTCATCTTCGCAGCCCTCCTGAAGAAAATGGTTCGCCCCATTTGGGCTAACGTTTTTAATGCTGGTCTGGCAAGCATTACCGCTGCGGTCATTTATTTGTATCCCTCTCCACTGGTTTGTAACGCAGGATCGTTTCTGATTGGCTTCTCTGCTGCTGGCGGTATTTTACAGCTCGGTGTCTCAGTGATGTCGGAGTTTTTCCCGAAGAGCAAAGCCAAAGTCACCAGTGTTTATATGATGATGGGTGGTGTAGCCAACTTTATTATCCCACTGATCACCGGATACCTTTCTAACATCGGCCTGCAATACATCATTTTGCTGGACCTTGCATTTGCTCTGCTGGCATTCACCACCGCCATCATCGTCTTTATTCGCTATTACCGCGTATTTAATATCCCCCAAAATGATGTGCGGTTGGGCGAACGTTATTTTCAATAAATTGTTTAGAAGGAGTATCAAATGGACGTAACTGCAAAATATGAACTGATTGGTCTGATGGCCTACCCTATCAGACACAGTCTGTCCCCTGAAATGCAAAATAAAGCATTAGAAAAAGCGGGTCTGCCTTTTACCTACATGGCATTTGAAGTCGATAACTCAACATTTGCTAATGCAATTGCCGGTTTAAAAGCGTTAAAAATGCGCGGCACCGGGGTTTCCATGCCCAATAAACAGCTGGCCTGTGAATACGTTGATGAATTAACACCTGCCGCCAAACTGGTTGGCGCAATCAACACCATCGTTAATGATGATGGCTACCTGCGTGGTTACAACACCGACGGCACCGGTCATATTCGCGCGATTAAAGAAAGCGGCTTCGATATTAAAGGTAAAACCATGGTACTGTTGGGCGCGGGCGGCGCGTCTACAGCCATTGGCGCTCAGGCAGCCATTGAAGGCATCAAAGAAATTAAGATCTTTAACCGTAAAGATGAGTTCTTTGCAAAGGCGCAGGCATTCGCTAAACGTGTTAATGAAAACACCGACTGCGTTGTCACCGTGATCGACCTTGCCGATCGCCAGGCTTTTGCCGAGGCACTCGCCAGCGCGGATATTTTGACCAACGGCACGAAAGTCGGCATGAAACCGCTGGATAACGAATCTATTGTGACTGACGTTTCCCTGCTTCGCCCGGAACTGCTGGTGACCGAATGTGTGTATAACCCGCATATGACCAGGTTGTTGCAACAAGCACAACATGCCGGTTGCAAAACGATTGATGGTTACGGCATGTTGTTGTGGCAAGGGGCTGAGCAGTTCAAGCTCTGGACCGGGAAAGATTTCCCGCTGGAGTATGTCAAACAGGTTATGGGTTTTGCAGCCTGATGGGCAGTATTTGTGAATAGTTAAAGGGTAATCAATGAAAACCGTAACCGTAAGAAACCTCGTGATTGGCGAGGGTGCGCCGAAGATCATTGTCTCACTGATGGGTAAAGACATCTCAACGGTAAAAAGCGAAGCACTGGCCTATCGCGAAGCGGATTTCGACATCCTGGAATGGCGTGTTGACCATTTCGCAGATGTCGCTTCCATTGACGCAGTACTGGAAGCCGCACGTGCGATCCGTGATGTGATGGCGGATAAACCGTTGCTGTTCACCTTCCGTAGTGCACAGGAAGGGGGTGAACAGGCGCTGTCCGTCGAAAACTATATTGCATTAAACCGCGCAGCAGTGGACAGCGGTCTGGTGGATATGATCGACCTGGAGCTTTTCACCGGTGATGACCTGGTTAAAGCAACCGTCGAGCATGCGCACGCGAAAAATGTCTTCGTTATTATGTCGAACCATGATTTTCACAAGACACCTGCGGCCGATGATATTGTCCAGCGACTGCGTAAAATGCAGGAACTTGGTGCAGATATTCCCAAAATCGCGTTGATGCCGCAAAGCAAAACGGATGTGCTGACATTGCTTAGCGCAACGCTGGAGATGCAGGAACGCTACGCCGACCGCCCAATTATTACCATGTCAATGGCGAAAACCGGTGTGATCTCACGACTGTCCGGCGAAGTTTTCGGCTCAGCGGCGACGTTTGGTGCGGTGAAAAAAGCCTCGGCCCCAGGACAAATCTCCGTAACCGATCTACGCACCGTTCTGACAATATTACACCAGGCTTAATAGCCGAATATTTTTAAATTGCAATAAATAATGCCCTGCCCCAGATATTCGTTTTACCACGAATATCTGGCAGACGATTAAATATTTTCAAATAGCACAAAACACTATTACCGAATATAGCGATAGGCATTCGCACGAATATAACCTGGAGTTTATATGAAACTTTCAAGACCAACACGTCTAAATGGTCGGGTACCGGTATTATCTGCAGCTGACGCAATTGATTATATTCCGGATGAAGCCACCCTCTGCGTATTAGGCGCTGGCGGTGGGATACTTGAAGCCACAACATTAATTAATGCATTAGCCGAGAAATATAAAAATTGCCAATCCCCACGTAATTTGTCGCTAATTAGCCCGACAGGACTGGGCGACCGCGCAGACCGGGGTATTAGTCCATTGGCACAGGAAGGTTTAGTTAAATGGGCGTTGTGCGGTCACTGGGGACAATCCCCACGTATATCCGACCTTGCGGAACAAAATAAAATTGCCGCCTACAACTATCCACAAGGCGTATTAACTCAAACCCTGCGAGCCTCTGCGGCCCATCAGCCAGGTATTTTGAGTGATATCGGTATTGGCACGTTTGTCGATCCCCGCCAACAAGGTGGCAAACTCAATGAAGTGACCACCGAGGATCTAATCAAACTGGTAGAAATTGATAACAGAGAGTATCTCTACTACAAAGCCATTGCGCCGAATATCGCCTTTATTCGCGCCACCACCTGTGATAGCGAAGGCTACGCCACCTTTGAAGATGAAGTGATGTATCTCGATGCGCTGGTCATCGCGCAGGCCGTGCATAACAACGGCGGCATCGTCATGATGCAGGTACAAAAAATGGTGAAGAAAGCCACACTGCACCCTAAAGCCGTGCGGATCCCTGGCTATCTGGTGGATATCGTCGTTATCGATCCTGAACAGACTCAGCTGTATGCCGGAGCGCCGGTTAACCGCTTTATTTCAGGCGATTTCATCCTTGATGACAGCCTGCAAACTGCCCTACCGCTTAACCAACGTAAACTGGTAGCCAGACGTGCGCTGTTCGAAATGCGCAAAGGTGCAGTGGGTAACGTTGGCGTTGGAATTGCCGATGGTATTGGTCTCGTCGCGCGTGAAGAAGGCTGCGCCGATGATTTCATACTGACGGTTGAAACCGGGCCAATCGGCGGTATTACCTCGCAGGGCATCGCTTTTGGAGCCAACGTCAACACCCGCGCTATTCTGGACATGACCTCCCAGTTTGACTTCTACCACGGTGGCGGCCTGGATGTGTGCTATTTAAGTTTCGCCGAAGTCGATCAGCACGGCAACGTCGGTGTGCATAAATTCAATGGCAAGATCATGGGCACTGGCGGTTTTATTGATATAAGCGCCACCTCGAAGAAAATTATTTTCTGCGGCACCCTGACAGCCGGAAGTCTGAAAACAGATGTTGCCAACGGCAAATTGAATATCGTGCAGGAAGGTCGGGTGAAGAAATTCGTTAGCGAATTACCTGAAATTACCTTCAGTGGAAAAATTGCCCTCGAACGTGGA
This sequence comes from Citrobacter sp. C6_1, assembly GCF_014596835.2. Lineage (NCBI taxonomy): Bacteria > Pseudomonadati > Pseudomonadota > Gammaproteobacteria > Enterobacterales > Enterobacteriaceae > Citrobacter > Citrobacter sp. C6_1. The sequence continues at coordinate 2,579,477 of NZ_CP115031.1, forward strand.
CTGGATGTGCGTTACATCACCGAGCGCGCCGTATTTACGTTAAAAGAAGATGGTCTCCATTTAGTGGAAATTGCCCCAGGTGTTTCTGTACAAGAAGACATTTTGGACAAAATGGAATTCACCCCCGTTATTTCTCCAGACCTGAAACTGATGGACGAAAGATTATTTATCGATGCCACGATGGGTTTTGTTTTGCCCGACGCCACCAATTAAAAGGAGTACCCTGATGGACTTTTCATTAACTGAAGAACAAGAACTGCTGCTTGCCAGCATTCGGGAACTGATCACCAGTAATTTCCCGGAAGAATATTTCCGCACCTGCGATCAAACCTCCACCTACCCTAAAGAATTTATGCGCGCGCTTGCGGATAACGGCATTTCGATGCTGGGCGTTCCGGAAGAGTTCGGTGGCATTCCGGCAGATTACGTCACGCAAATGCTGGCGCTGATGGAGGTCTCAAAATGTGGTGCGCCTGCCTTTCTGATCACTAACGGTCAGTGTATCCACAGTATGCGCCGTTTTGGCTCCGCGGAGCAACTACGTAAAACCGCTGAAAGCACCATGGAAACGGGCGATCCGGCCTATGCGCTGGCGTTAACCGAACCGGGAGCTGGCTCAGATAACAACAGCGCCACCACCAGCTACACCCGCAAAAACGGCAAGGTGTACCTTAACGGGCAAAAAACCTTTATTACCGGTGCCAAAGAGTACCCGTATATGCTGGTCCTGGCTCGCGATCCCGAGCCGAAAGATCCGAAGAAAGCCTTTACCCTGTGGTGGGTGGATTCGAAGAAACCCGGCATCAAAGTTAATCCGCTGCACAAAATCGGCTGGCACATGTTAAGTACCTGCGAAGTCTATCTTGATGACGTTGAAGTTGACGAAAGTGATATGGTCGGCGAAGAGGGTATGGGCTTCCTCAACGTGATGTACAATTTCGAAATGGAGCGATTGATCAACGCAGCACGCAGCACCGGCTTTGCCGAATGCGCTTTCGAGGATGCCGCACGTTACGCCAACCAGCGTATCGCCTTTGGCAAACCGATTGGTCATAACCAGATGATCCAGGAAAAACTGGCGCTGATGGCGGTTAAAATCGAAAACATGCGCAATATGGTATTGAAAGTCGCCTGGCAGGCCGATCAGGAACAATCACTGCGTACCAGTGCGGCGCTGGCAAAACTGTACTGTGCGCGCACAGCGATGGAAGTTATCGACGACGCAATTCAGATAATGGGTGGTCTGGGTTATACCGATGAAGCCCGTGTATCCCGGTTCTGGCGTGATGTGCGCTGCGAACGCATTGGCGGTGGCACCGATGAAATCATGATCTACGTCGCCGGACGTCAGATCCTGAAAGATTATCAAAACAAGTAAGCCGTTCTGTCATCCGGATAGCGGATAAACGCTATCCGGACTTACGCCAGAAAATCAGACTTCCGGCTGCAGGCAGTCCTGCTCAGTCAGATTATTTTTAAACTGCTTACGATAATCGCTGGGAGTACAGCCTACGTGTCGCTGAAAGAGTTTGGCAAAGTGATCAACATTTTCATACCCTACCCGCCACGAGATTTCCGCTAACGACGCCTCCGTATTCGTCAGCGAAAATTTTGCCTCCGTCATCCGCCGTTGAATAACATAATTAATCGGCGAAATACGATATTCTTTAGTGAATTCGTGACAGATATAACTCACACTGGCTCGAAATTTTTTAGACAACTGATCAAGTGTGATTTTTTCGCGAAAGTTGTTATTCAAATACACCAGAACATCTTTAATTAACACGTCTTTTTTAATATACCCCTGCTCCGAACGATAAGCATTTTTAAAGTTTTCGTAATACAAGACGGTTAATGCGTAGGCAAAGGCATCATAGGCAGAGGATGACAGATTATTTTTACACTGCGGTATCATAATACTCAGTTCATTAAAAATACTCTTAATAACCTCCTTTCCCTGGCTGACGCTGATGACCGGACACGAATGTAACTGCAACAACTGATTGTCCTGCCAACCATTGAAACGAAAACCATCCAGTGCACAGGTGTAGGTCGTGGCAGGCGCGCTGCTATCCGAGGCGACGGTATGTAACCGCCCTTGTTCTATCACCACAATATCCCCGGCGTGAGCGACGTACAGTGAAGAATCAATGATTAATCGCGCGACACCTTTTTTGACATAGATAAGCTCTGTTTCATTGTCATGAACATGGTGACCAGACTCCCAGTTAGGATCATCACTGATGACGAATCGCGAAAATCTGGGGGTCTTCCCCTGCTCAAAAAGGGTTTCCATGGCATTATCAAAACATCGTTGATACATGACAGCCTCCACCTTTAGATGGTAAATATGCGGAAAATTAATAGTGTTAAATGATAACGATTAACCACGTTATACAACGATATTCTGTCCAAGCGAAACAAAATTATTTGCGCCATCTGCAAGATGACACTTCTTGCTCAAGAACGCTGTTAGCATGCGTTATTTACGTTTTATCCTAATTGAAAAGAATAAATGTTATTAATTCAACATTAACAATTTACATATCAGAAACAAATGCGGGCAAATATCGCTTAAAAATAGGATGCGTTTCTCAATTACACCCTCATTTACTGTTTTCACTGTGTAATCTCGCGTACACAATCTTTACCCCTCGCTTAGAACCCCCGCATCTCCGTTGCATATTTTTCTGCAAGATTGTTGGGAATGAAAACAGATTGCCCCGTCGAAAACAGGCTCCACTCTGCCGCACACTATTTTCAGTCAAATTTTCCCTACTGCCGATAATGACGCGCACCGTCATTATCCGAACGTGACTCACTGGAGATGCCATGAAAATAATAACCTGCTTTAAGTTGGTGCCTGAAGAACAGGACATTGTTGTTACCCCAGAGCGCTCGCTTAACTTTGATCGGGCCGATGCCAAAATCAGTCAATTTGATCTGAATGCGATTGAAGCCGCCACACAACTTACCGCTGAAGGCGATGAGATTGTCGCCTTAACGGTGGGCGGCTCCTTGTTGCAAAACTCTAAAGTACGTAAAGACGTGCTGTCCCGCGGTCCGGATAGCCTGTTTATGGTGCAGGATCCACAACTGGAGCACGCGCTGCCGCGCGATACCGCCCAGGCACTGGCTTGTGCGGCTAAAAAAATTGAATTCGATCTGATGCTGTTCGGGGAAGGGTCCGGTGATGTCTACGCACAACAGGTCGGTTTACTGGTTGGTGAGCTCCTGCAGCTTCCCGTGATTAACGCGGTAAGCCACATCCAACGTAACGGCGAGCGCATTGTGGTTGAACGTACACTGGAAGACGAAGTTGAAGTGATTAAACTGCCGCTCCCCGCCGTGCTGTGCGTAACCTCAGATATCAATACACCGCGGATTCCGTCAATGAAAGCCATTCTTGGTGCCGGCAAAAAAACCGTCACCCACTGGCAGGCCAGCGATATTGGCTGGACGCCAGCGTCACCGCTGGCGGAATTAGTCAGCCTTAGCGTTCCACCACAGACCGAACGTAAGCACATCATTCTGGAAAATGACTCAGCAGAAGCCATTGCCGAACTGGCCGAACATCTGAAAAAAGCCCTGAACTAAGCCCAACGGAGAACAATCATCATGAGTAAATTAGCCAACGTATGGGTGTTTAGCGATAACGTAGAACGCTATGCGGAATTAATGACCGGTGCCCGCCAGTGGGGCGAGCAGGTACACCTTATTGTGCAGGGCAACGAACAGGCCGATCAGCTGAAAGCGCTGGGTGCCGATGACATCATCGTGCTCGAACACGCCAGTGGACTGCAGCGTGTTGAAAACTACGCCGAGACTGTCTCAGCCTTACTGCAAGCGCACACCGGCCTGTTGCTGATGCCTGCGTCTAAACGCGCAAAATCACTGGGCGCGCGGTTAAGCATGCAACTCAATGCGGCGATGGTAAACGACGCCACATCGGTCACTCTCGATGCAGGTGCGCTGTTTGCAGAACACCGTATGTATGGCGGCCTGGCATTCGGTAAAGAAAAACTGAATAGCGCGCTGGCGATTATCACGCTTGCCCCTGGCATGTTTGAACCAGTAGAAGCCCATCCTGCGCACACTTGCCCTGTCGTCTCAGCACCGTATATCACACCACTTCATGAGATTGTTTGCCAGGAACGTCGGGCCAAATCCCTCAGCAGCGTGGATCTCAGCAAAGCTAAACGTGTGGTTGGCGTCGGTCGTGGCCTGGTGGCCGAGAGCGATCTGCAGATGGTACGCAATCTTGCCGCCGTTCTGGGTGCCGAAGTGGGTTGTTCACGCCCTATTGCCGAAGGTGAAAACTGGATGGAGCGCGAACGCTATATTGGCGTTTCCGGGGTGCTATTGAAATCAGATTTGTACCTGACACTGGGCATCTCAGGGCAAATTCAACATATGGTCGGCGGGAACGGCGCGAAGATCATCGTCGCCATCAATAAAGATAAAAAAGCCCCGATCTTCAACTACGCCGATTACGGTCTGGTTGGTGACATTTACAAAGTCGTCCCGACCCTTATCGAACAGCTCAGTCGCTAACGGCCACATTTAACGCACATATCCCGCTGCATTCGCGGCGGGAAAGGAGCAAAGAACATGTCAGATGAAAAATTTGATGCCATTGTGGTCGGTGCTGGCGTGGCGGGTGCGGTAGCAGGTTACGTGATGGCCCAGGCTGGGCTGGACGTGCTGGTTATTGAGCGCGGAAACAGTGCTGGCAGCAAAAACATGACCGGAGGACGACTCTACACGCATAGCCTGGAGCACATTATGCCCGGCTTTGCAGAGGAGGCCCCTGTCGAACGGAAAGTGACCCGCGAAAAAATCTCTTTCCTGACTGAAGAAAGTGCTGTCACCCTAGATTTCCATCGTGAAAAAGAAAATACCCCAGCGCAGGACTCCTATACCGTATTGCGCAACAGACTCGATCCCTGGTTGATGGAAAAAGCTGAACAGGCCGGGGCTCAGTTTATTCCGGGCGTTCGCGTCGATTCCCTGATCCGGGAAGGCAACAAAGTCACTGGCGTGCAGGCGGGTGACGATATCCTGGAGGCCAATATCGTTATCCTTGCTGATGGTGTCAATTCCATGCTGGGACGTTCACTGGGAATGGTACCGCCCTCTTCAGCACATCATTATGCCGTTGGCGTGAAAGAACTGATCGGCCTGCCGCCAGCAGTCATTGCAGATCGTTTTAATCTATCAGGAAATGAAGGTGCCGCCTGGTTGTTTGCCGGTTCGCCATCTAATGGCCTGATGGGCGGAGGTTTCCTGTACACCAACAAAGACTCCGTTTCTCTGGGACTGGTATGTGGTCTGGGCGATATCGGGCATGCGACAAAAAGCATTCCGCAAATGCTGGAAGATTTTAAACAGCACCCCACTATTCGCCCACTGATCGCCGACGGTGAATTGCTGGAGTATTCCGCGCACATGGTGCCGGAAGGCGGCCTGGCGATGGTACCGAAGCTGGTTGATGACGGGGTGATGATCGTCGGCGATGCCGCCGGTTTTTGTCTGAACCTGGGCTACACCGTGCGTGGCATGGATTTGGCGATAGCCTCCGCAGAAGCCGCAGCACAGACGGCCATTGCGGCAAAAGAACGCCAGGATTATTCAGCCAACAGCCTGATGGACTACAAACGCACCCTTGCACAGGGTTGTGTGATGCGTGATTTACAGCATTTCCGTAAGATCCCCGCGTTGATGGAAAACCCACGCCTGTTCACCCAGTATCCCCGTATGGTGGCCGATATCATGAGCGATATGTTCACCGTTGATGGCAGTCCAAACCAGCCAATTCGCAAGACCATTTTATCCCACGCGAAGCAGATTGGGCTGATAAATTTACTGAAAGACGGCATCAAGGGAGCAACCGCACTATGAGTCAGGACAACACCGTAAATGTTGACGTCAAACTGGGCGTTAACAAATTCAATGTCGATGAGGGGCATCCGCACATCATCCTTGCCGAACATCCTGACATGACAGAATTTCGCAAACTGCTGAATGCCTGCCCCGCTGGACTGTATAAACAGGACGAAAGTGGAAATATTCATTTTGATTCCGCAGGCTGCCTGGAATGTGGTACCTGCCGGGTGCTGTGCGGTTCCACTATCCTCGAACAATGGGAATACCCGGCTGGGACATTTGGTGTGGATTTCCGTTACGGCTAACACGTATCGCCTGTTGTACGCCGGAGACAGCACTTCTGTTATCCGGCAGGACGTGTACCGAAATTATCCAGGGAATAGCTCATGAGTGTCACATTAACGTTTAATGCCGAACGTCGGGAAGCTTATCGACAACAAGGGTTTTGGGGGGATGCATCGCTGGGTGATTACTGGAGCCAAACCGCCCAGGCGATGCCGGATAAAATCGCTGTGGTCGATAATCACGGCGATTCATACACCTACGCCGTGCTCGACAGTGCAGCCAGCCGTCTGGCGACCTGGTTGTTAGCCTGCGGAATCCAGCCAGGTGACCGCGTCGCCTTTCAACTGCCCGGCTGGTGTGAATTTACCCTTATCTACCTGGCTTGTCTGAAAACCGGGGCGGTTTCCGTACCACTACTTCCTGCCTGGCGCGAAGCCGAGCTGGTATGGGTACTGAACAAATGCCAGGCAAAGATCTTTTTCGCACCTACGCTGTTTAAACAAACCCGGCCGGTAGATCTGATCCTGCCCTTGCAAAACCAGCTGCCGCATCTGCAACAGATTGTTGCCGTCGATAAGCTGGCACCCGCGACAGACTCATTGCCACTCAGCCAGCTTCTTTTATCACCACCATTAACCCGGCCAATTAGTGTGCATGCCGATGAGCTGGCTGCGGTGCTGTTTACCTCCGGAACAGAGGGGATGCCCAAAGGGGTAATGCTGACCCACAACAACATCCTGGCCAGTGAACGCGCCTATTGTGCCCGTCTTAATCTCACCTGGCTGGATGTATTTTTAATGCCCGCGCCACTTGGCCATGCTACCGGTTTTTTACATGGCGTGACCGCACCGTTTTTAATTGGCGCACGCAGCGTATTGTTAGATATTTTCACCCCAGCCGCCTGTCTCGAATTGCTGGTACAACAGCGCTGTACCTGCGTACTCGGCGCCACACCGTTCGTCTATGACATGCTGTGTAGCGTGGAAAAACATCCCTACGATCTCTCGTCGTTACGCTTTTTCTTATGCGGCGGCACCACTATTCCGAAAAAAATAGCCCGCGATTGTCAGCAGCTCGGCATTAAACTTTTAAGCGTCTATGGCTCAACAGAAAGCTCGCCGCACGCGGTGGTCAATCTGGATGATTCGCTTTCCCGCATGATGAACACCGACGGATATGCCGCAGCCGGCGTGGAAATTAAAGTCGTCGATGAGGCACGTAACACGTTGCCTGCGGGTATGGAAGGAGAAGAGGCATCCCGCGGGCCCAATGTTTTTATGGGCTACCTTGATGAACCTGAACTCACCGCCCGTGCGCTGGATAATGACGGCTGGTATTACAGCGGCGATTTGTGCCGGATGGACGATGCGGGGTACATCAAAATCACCGGACGGAAAAAAGATATCATTGTCCGCGGTGGAGAAAACATCAGCAGCCGCGAAGTTGAGGATATTTTATTGCAGCACCCCCACATTCACGATGCCTGCGTTGTCGCGATGCCAGACGTACGCTTAGGTGAAAGGTCATGTGCCTATGTGGTGCTAAAACCGCCGCATCATTCGCTGTCACTGGAGTCAGTGGTAACCTTTTTTAGTCGCAAGCGGGTGGCAAAGTACAAATACCCTGAGCACATTGTGATTGTGGAGAAATTACCGCGCACAGCGTCCGGTAAAGTACAAAAATACCAACTGCGTCAGGATATTATTCAGCGTTTGAGCGTGGAGAGTGTTGCAGGATAAAGTGCCGGATGGCGACGCTAGCGCATCTTATCCGGCCTACGTTGAATAGGCCGGATAAGGCATGATGTTACTTGTTCAGTTCAGCCAGACTTAGCCAGGTCTGTACGACAGTGTCCGGGTTCAGCGACAGGCTGTCGATCCCCTCTTCCATCAGCCAGGCCGCAAAGTCTTCATGGTCAGATGGGCCCTGACCGCAAATACCCACGTATTTGCCCTGTTTCTTGGCTGCACGAATCGCCATCGACAGCAGCGCTTTCACCGCGTCGTTACGCTCATCAAACAGTTCAGAAACCACACCAGAGTCACGGTCCAGACCCAACGCCAGCTGTGTCATGTCGTTAGACCCGATAGAGAAGCCGTCGAAATATTCGAGGAACTGTTCAGCCAGCAAGGCGTTGGATGGGATCTCACACATCATGATTACCTTCAGCCCGTTCTCGCCGCGCTTCAGCCCCTGACGTGCCAGCTCTTCCACGACCGCTTTCGCCTGGGCAACGGTACGAACAAACGGTACCATTACTTCCACGTTAGTCAGCCCCATGTCGTTACGGACGCGTTTTACGGCATCACATTCCAGCGCAAAACAGTCACGGAAGCTATCCGCAACATAGCGCCCCGCACCACGGAAGCCCAACATCGGGTTCTCTTCATGCGGTTCATAACGCTCACCGCCGACGAGGTTGGCATATTCGTTGGACTTAAAGTCCGACATGCGCACGATGACGCGCTTTGGATAAAACGCCGCACCCAGCGTCGCAATCCCTTCCGTCAGACGACCCACGTAGAATTCACGCGGTGAATCAAACCCTTTCATCATCGCGCGGATTTCGTTTTGCAGTTCCGGCGTTTGATCATCGAATTCCAGCAGTGCACGTGGGTGCACGCCAATCATACGGTTGATAATAAATTCGAGACGCGCCAGGCCGACACCTTCGTTTGGCAGACAAGCGAAGTCAAAAGCTCGATCCGGGTTACCGACGTTCATCATCACCTTCAACGGCAGATCCGGCATGGTTTCCACGCTGGAGCTCTTCACGCTGAAGTCCAGCATGTCGGCATACACGTAGCCGGTGTCGCCTTCCGCACAGGAGACTGTGACTTTCTCGCCGTCTTTCATGCGTTCGGTCGCATCGCCACAGCCAACAACCGCCGGAATTCCCAGTTCACGGGCAATAATCGCCGCATGACAGGTACGACCGCCGCGGTTGGTGACGATCGCCGCCGCTTTTTTCATGATCGGTTCCCAGTCCGGGTCGGTCATGTCGGTAACCAGCACATCGCCTGGCTCGATACGGTTCATTTCGCTGATGTCATGAATGACTTTTACCGGGCCAGCCCCGATGCGGTGACCGATGGCGCGACCTTCAGCAATAATTTTACCCTGCGCATGCAGCGTATAACGCTCCATCACCTGGCCGCGAGAACGTACGGTTTCCGGACGAGCCTGTACAATGAACAGCTTGCCGGTATGACCGTCTTTAGCCCATTCGATGTCCATCGGACGACCGTAGTGCTTCTCGATTTGCACCGCCTGCTTCGCCAGCTCCTGCACTTCCTCGTTGCTCAGTGAGAAAATGTCACGTTGCGCCTGCGGAACGTCTTCAATGGTAACCTGCTTGCCATGCTCCTGAGTCGGCGCATAAACCATGCGGATTTTCTTAGAGCCCATTGTACGACGCACGATTGACGGACGGTTGGCCGCCAGGGTCGGTTTGTGCACGTAGAATTCATCCGGGTTCACTGCCCCCTGCACCACCATCTCACCCAGCCCCCACGCGGAGGTGATAAACACCACCTGATCGAAGCCGGATTCGGTATCAATGGAGAACATGACGCCGGAAGACGCCAGGTCAGAGCGCACCATCCGCTGCACACCCGCAGAGAGCGCCACACCACGATGGTCATAGCCCTGATGGACACGATAAGAAATCGCACGATCGTTAAACAGCGAGGCAAATACGTGTTTGACAGCGACCAGTACCGCATCAAACCCCTGGACGTTGAGGAAAGTTTCCTGCTGGCCCGCGAATGACGCATCTGGCATATCTTCTGCGGTAGCGGAGGAACGCACGGCAAAAGAAGCATTGGCATCGTCCGCTGACAGCTGCGCGTAGGCATCGCGGACGGCATTTTCCAGTTCAGGCTGGAAAGGAGTGTCGATAATCCACTGGCGGATCTGCGCGCCGGCTTTTGCAAGCTCGGTGACATCGTCAATATCCGTTTTATCCAGCAGCTCATAAATGCGCTGGTTTACGCCGCTTTGGTCCAGAAACTGGTTAAACGCATCGGCGGTCGTTGCAAAACCATTCGGTACGGATACGCCCATACCTGAAAGGTTAGTAATCATTTCACCCAGGGAGGCATTTTTGCCCCCAACTCTGTCTACATCATTCATGCCGAGTTGGTTATACCAAAGCACCAGCGGTGACGAGCCATTGTTGGACATCGAACAATCCTTATATATGAACGAGGTTAGGAAACTCAATTTTGCGTAATTATCTTGGCATATTTACTCCAGCGAAAAAAACGGTGAATCGTTCAAGCAACTTTATTTTTTATTTTTTCAGATTCTTTCCGCATTTGCGCAAACCCGCGAACGGCACGGGATCACCACAAAATCAGTCGGTATAAACATTTGTTCCGAAAAATGAAATGTACTTTTCATTAAATATAAAAATACTGTTTCACTTTATAAAAGTGATGCAGCAATATTCGCTTCTGACGAATTTTAATTTATGCTTTCAGAGAATTATGTCTGCCCCCAGGATGCGCAAAATGGATAATGCTGTTGATCGTCATGTATTTTATATTTCTGATGGCACAGCCATCACCGCAGAGGTATTGGGTCACGCGGTAATGTCACAATTTCCGGTCACGATCAGCAGCATTACGCTGCCGTTTGTGGAAAATGAGAGCCGTGCTCGTGCGGTTAAAGACCAGATTGATGCCATTTATCAACAAACGGGTGTGCGTCCTCTGGTGTTCTACTCCATCGTATTGCCGGAAATTCGCTCGATCATTTTACAAAGTGAGGGTTTTTGCCAGGACATCGTCCAGGCACTGGTCGCCCCGCTGCAACATGAGATGAAACTCGACCCCACACCGATCGCGCATCGCACGCACGGCCTGAATCCTGGCAACCTCAACAAGTACGATGCGCGTATCGCCGCCATTGATTATACCCTCGCGCATGACGACGGTATCTCGTTGCGCAACCTTGATCAGGCGCAGGTGATCCTGCTTGGCGTTTCCCGCTGCGGAAAAACGCCTACCAGCTTATACCTGGCAATGCAGTTTGGTATCCGGGCCGCTAACTACCCCTTTATTGCCGATGATATGGATAATCTGGTGCTGCCCGCCTCTCTGAAGCCGTTGCAGCATAAATTATTCGGCCTGACCATCGACCCTGAGCGCCTGGCGGCGATCCGCGAAGAGCGCCGTGAAAACAGTCGCTACGCTTCGCTGCGCCAGTGCCGAATGGAAGTTGCCGAAGTAGAGGCGCTGTACCGGAAAAATCAAATTCCGTGGTTGAACAGTACCAATTATTCAGTAGAAGAAATTGCCACCAAGATCCTCGACATCATGGGGCTGAATCGCCGCATGTACTAGAATGCTAGTGCATTGGTTCGATTTTTTGTTATTATGCTCGCCACCAGGCAGGATGAGTGTGATATTGTGATGTACATCACTTCCCGGTAGTCCTGCCGTTGAAGCAACAAATTTCTGAGATAAGTAATGAACAGAACCGATGAACTCCGTACTGCGCGTATTGACAACCTGGTCACTCCAGCAGAGCTTGCGCAACGGCATCCTGTTTCGTCCTCCGTCGCCCGCCATGTTACGGATTCCCGACGTCGGATAGAAAAAATCTTGAATGGTGAAGATCCTCGCTTGCTGGTCATCGTTGGACCATGCTCGATTCACGATCTCGATGCCGCCATGGAATACGCCACGCGTTTGCAGGCACTGCGCACTAAACACCAGGCACGTCTGGAAATCGTGATGCGTACCTATTTTGAAAAACCGCGTACCGTCGTGGGCTGGAAAGGCCTCATTTCCGACCCGGATTTGAATGGCAGCTATCGTGTAAATCATGGTATTGAGCTGGCACGTAAACTGCTGTTACAGGTCAACGAACTGGGTGTACCGACGGCCACTGAATTCCTCGATATGGTGACAGGTCAGTTTATTGCTGATCTGATCAGTTGGGGCGCAATTGGCGCACGCACCACAGAGAGCCAAATTCACCGTGAAATGGCTTCCGCACTCTCCTGCCCTGTCGGGTTCAAAAACGGGACAGATGGCAATACACGTATCGCCGTCGATGCTATTCGCGCGTCACGCGCCAGCCACATGTTCCTCTCACCGGATAAAACCGGGCAGATGACTATCTATCAGACCAGCGGCAACCCTTATGGTCATATCATCATGCGCGGTGGTAAAAAGCCGAACTACTCTGCCGAAGATATTGCCGCTGCCTGCGATACGCTGCACGAATTCTCTCTGCCGGAGCATCTGGTGGTGGATTTCAGCCATGGCAATTGCCAGAAGCAACATCGCCGTCAGTTAGAAGTGTGCGATGACGTCTGTCAGCAGATTCGCAATGGTTCGACGGCAATAGCCGGGATCATGGCGGAAAGTTTCTTACGCGAAGGTACGCAAAAAATCGTCAGCGGCCAGCCACTGGTTTATGGTCAGTCAATCACCGATCCCTGCCTGAACTGGGAAGATACGGAACTGCTGGTCGAAAAACTCGCCGCGGCGGTAGACAGTCGATTCTAAAATCATGCCCGGGCGGCGGTTTCGCCTGACCCGACCTACGGTTCGTGCCCATCCAGGCCCGGTCAGCGTAATGTGACCGGGCTTTTTTAATGCAGCGCAATCCCGCAAATTTGATCCCGTCACAATTATTTCACAAAAAGGCTTGATGCAAATTCTCAGTTTATTGATAATGATTATCATTGTTACATTGATTGTTATTTTTAAACACTATGTCACGTATGGATAACACTACAGCAACGCCTGCAAAAGAAAAAACACACCCTTCTGTCACGCCTGACGAACGTCGGATTGACAGTAAAAGCCTGCTGGGAAATGAAGGACGAGTGATCATAGAACATGATGGTCAGCACTACTTGCTGCGCCAGACCCAAGCCGGAAAACTCATTCTGACCAAATAAACAACACCTTTCGCCAGCCACCCAGGTGATACCCAGGCAGCCAGCGCTTTTCGATTTCCTAATGGAGAGTTGCTATGCCATACCTGCACACTGCATCCCTGCGTCCCTCGCTATTGGCGCTGGCGATTGTCAGTAGCCTGCCCACTTTCGCATATGCGGCGGTCGAAGATATGACCGTCACCGCCACCGGCAATGCCCGCAGTGCCTTTGAAGCGCCGATGATGGTCAGCGTGATTGATGCCACTGCGCCGGAAAACCAGACTGCCAGCTCAGCGGCAGATCTGTTACGTAAAGTGCCTGGACTTACCCTTGACGGTACGGGACGAACCAACGGTCAGGACGTTAATCTGCGCGGCTATGACCGCCGCGGCGTTCTGGTGCTGGTAGACGGCGTACGTCAGGGAACCGACACCGGACACCTGAACAGTACCTTCCTCGACCCGGCGCTAATCAAACGCATCGAAGTCGTGCGCGGCCCTTCTGCTCTGCTGTATGGCAGCGGCGCGCTGGGCGGCGTGATCGCCTATGACACTGCGGATGCCAAAGATCTGCTGGAAGCCGGACAAAACAGCGGTTACCGCGTGTTCGGTACTGCGGCAACCGGCGATCACAGCCTCGGTATGGGCGCCAGCGCATTTGGGCGCACCGATACGCTGGACGGACTGCTTGCATGGTCGAGTCGCGATCGCGGTGATTTGCGCCAGAGCGACGGTACTACAGCGCCAAACGATGAAGCGATCAACAATATGCTGGCGAAAGGCAGTTGGAAAATTGACAGCGCCCAGACGCTGGCAGGCTCGTTGCGCTACTACAACAATGACGCCCGTGAACCTAAGAACCCACAAACCAGCGCGGCAGATGCCACCAGCAACCCGATGACCGATCGCTCAACGATCCAGCGAGACGCACAGTTGACCTACACGCTCGCCCCTGCGGACAATGACTGGCTGAACGCTGATGCTCGCATATACTGGTCCGAGGCGCGCATTAATGCCCAGAATCCGGATGCGACTAATGAGTTTCGCAAACAAACGACCAAAGGCGGAAAAATTGATAATCGCAGCCGGTTGTTTAGCGACTCCTTTGCTTCTCACCTGTTAACTTACGGTGGTGAGTACTATCGCCAGGAACAACGCCCCGGTGGCGCGACGACCGGCTTCCCTGAGGCAAAAATTGATTTCAGCTCCGGCTGGCTACAGGATGAAATCACCCTGCGAGATCTGCCAGTAACATTGCTGGGTGGTACACGCTATGACTCATATCGCGGTAGCAGCGATGGTTACGCGGATGTCGATGCCGACAAATGGTCGTCCCGCGCAGGAATGACCGTCACGCCGGCCGACTGGCTGATGCTGTTCGGTTCATACGCTCAGGCCTTCCGTGCGCCGACCATGGGCGAGATGTATAACGATGCAAAACACTTCTCCATCGGCCGTTTTTACACTAACTATTGGGTACCCAACCCTAACCTGCGTCCGGAAACCAACGAAACGCAGGAATACGGATTTGGCCTGCGCTTCGACGATCTGCTGATGGCGAGCGATGCGCTCGAATTTAAAGCCAGTTATTTCGACACCAAAGCGAAAGATTACATCTCCACCAGCGTCGATTTTGCCGCCGCGACAACCATGTCCTATAACGTCCCCAACGCCAAAATCTGGGGCTGGGACGTGATGGCGAAGTACTCCGCCGATCTGTTCAGTTTAGACATGGCCTACAACCGTACACGAGGCAAAGATACCGACACCGGCGAATACATTTCCAGCATTAACCCGGATACCGTCACCAGCAAACTGAACATACCCGTGGCACACAGCGGATTCTCCGTGGGCTGGATCGGGACATTTGCTGACCGCTCCACGCATATCAGCAGCAGCTACGCTAAACAGCCCGGCTATGCGGTAAACGATTTCTACGTGAGCTATCAGGGTCAACAAGCGCTGAAAGGTATGACCACCACGCTGGTACTGGGCAACGCCTTCGACAAAGAGTACTGGTCGCCGCAGGGCATTCCGCAGGATGGTCGCAATGGCAAAATTTTCGTGAGTTATCAGTGGTAATCACTTTTCCCCGGTTCGCCGGGGTAGCAATCTGGAAGGAAGAGACAATGAATCATTACACACGCTGGCTGGAACTGAAGAATGAAAATCCCGGCAAATACGCACGCGACATTGCAGGATTGATGAATATTAGCGAAGCCGAACTGACCTTTGCGCGCGTCGGCCATGACGCCTGGCGCTTACGTGGCGAAGTCCGCGAAATCCTCGGCGCACTGGAAGCCGTAGGCGAAACCAAATGCATTTGCCGCAACGAATATGCGGTGCATGAACAGGTTGGCGCTTTTACCAATCAGCACCTGAACGGTCATGCCGGACTGGTTCTTAATCCGCGCGCCCTCGACCTGCGCCTGTTCCTTAATCAGTGGGCAAGCGCCTTTCATATCAGTGAGACCACAGCCCACGGCGAGCGTCAGAGCATTCAGTTCTTTGACCATCAAGGGGATGCGCTGCTGAAAGTCTATGCCACACAAAATACCCTCGTTGAGGAATGGGCTGCGTTGCTGACCCGTTTCATCTTCGCTGAAAACCCGCCACTGGTACTGCAACCTACCAACACTTCTGCGCCAGCCCTCATCACGGCCGATGCGCAGACCGTTGATCAAGAGTGGCGAGCGATGACCGATGTACACCAGTTTTTCGGTCTGCTGAAACGCCACGATCTTACCCGCCAACAGGCATTCAATCTGGTGGGCGACGATCTGGCCTGTAAAGTTTCTAATAGCGCACTGGCGCAGCTACTCGACACCGCACGCCAGGATGGCAATGAAATTATGGTCTTCGTGGGTAATCGCGGCTGCGTGCAGATCTTTACCGGCGTGATAGAAAAACTGGTGCCGATGAAAGGCTGGCTGAATATTTTCAACCCGACCTTTACCCTGCATCTGCTGGAAGAGCGCGTAGCCGAAACGTGGGTAACGCGCAAACCGACCGCCGATGGTCACGTCACCAGCCTGGAGTTGTTTGCCGCAGATGGCACGCAAATTGCCCAGCTTTATGGACAGCGTACGGAAGGTGAACCGGAGCAGACGCAATGGCGAGCGCAGATCGATGCCTTAACGCCAAAAGGACTGGCCGCATGAAAAAACTGCTGGTCCTGATTGCGCTGCTGCCCATCGCAGCGCTGGCTGCTGACGAAGAACGCGTTGTGGCTCTCGGTGGCGACGTCACCGAAATTGTGTATGCGCTGGATGCGCAATCATCCCTCGTGGCACGTGACAGCACCAGCCAGTGGCCGGAAGCGGCAACCGCATTGCCAGACGTGGGCTATTTGCGCCAACTCAACGCCGAAGGTATCCTGGCTACCCGCCCTACGCTGGTGCTAGCCAGCGCACAAGCGCAGCCTTCTCTGGCGCTAAAACAGGTTGAGCAGAGCCATGTCAGGGTTGTCACGATCCCGGCAAGCAACGATCTCAACGTGATTGATGAAAAAATCCGCGTCATCGCCGAAGCAACCCATCGGGAGGATGAGGGCGAAACGCTGCGCACCCGCTTACGTCAGGAACTGGCAGCATTGCCGTCATCCGGACTTAACAAACGCGTTCTGTTTATTCTCAATCATGGTGGAATGAGCGCAATGGCCGCAGGGCAGGAAACGGGCGCTGATGCCGCTATTCGCGCAGCCGGCTTACGTAACGCAATGCAGGGTTTTAGCCGCTACCAGCCGTTATCACAAGAAGGCGTCATTGCCAGCCAGCCCGATCTCATCGTGATTTCACAAGATGGCGTTAAGGCGATGGGTGGCGAAGATAACCTGTGGGCGCTACCGGGACTTGCGCAAACGCCTGCCGGGCGCAATAAGCAGGTACTGCAGATTGATGATATGGCATTACTGGGCTTTAGCGTTCGTACGCCACAGGCCATTTTGCAGCTACGCGCCAAAGCGGAGCAATTGCCCTGATGTCCCGGCGGATCACCTGTTCGTTGTGGATGTTGGCATTGATGTTGGTTGTACTGACGGTTCTGGCTACCGGTTTTGGCGCATTGCGCCTGCCGGTAAGTCTGCTCTGGCGTGATGGCGATGAGGCACTACGTCAAATCTGGCTCACCATTCGGCTACCTCGCGTTTTGCTGGCGCTGGTGATCGGCGGCTCACTGGCACTGGCAGGTTGCGTAATGCAGGGATTGTTTCGCAACCCGCTTGCCGACCCAGGGCTACTGGGTATTAGCAGCGGTGCGGCCTGCGCCGTCGCCCTGTGGGTGGTGTTACCAGTCTCATTACCCGCGTTACTCATGCTGTATGCGCCAATGATGGCGGCATTTCTCGGTGCACTGGCTGCCACCGTGGTGATTTTTATCCTCAGCCAACAGCGCGACGGTTCGCTCTCACGTCTGTTACTGGTCGGTATTGCTATTAATGCGCTCTGCGGAGCGGCGGTTGGCGTTTTGTCGTGGGTCAGTAATGATGCGCAATTGCGCCAGTTGTCGTTGTGGGGGATGGGAAGTCTGGGAGCCGCGCAGTGGTCCACGCTACTGGCTGTCACGTCACTGACTATCCCGACGGTGCTGATCATCTGGCGTCTGGCTCCGGCGCTGAACCTGCTACAACTGGGTGAGGAGGAGGCGCATTATCTCGGCGTTGATGTTCGGATGATCCAACGTATTTTGTTGTTGTGCAGCGCATTACTCGTGGCCGCTGCTGTAGCGGTCAGCGGAGTCATTGGGTTCATCGGTTTGGTTGTTCCACATTTAATGCGTATGTGGCTCGGATCAGACCATCGGGCCGTGATCCCCGGTTCTGTTCTGGCTGGCGCATTTTTACTACTGATTGCCGACACTCTCGCCCGCACCGCAGTTGCGCCTGCGGAAATGCCCGTTGGTCTGCTGACCAGTATTCTCGGTGCGCCATGGTTTTTATGGCTTATTTTTCGTCAGCGAGGAGCGCATGGCTGAACATTTTATTGCCGAAGGACTTCACTATCGCCTTGCTGATCGCTCAGTAATTGACGACGTATCGCTCAAACTCGCTAAAGGTGAACTGGTCGCGTTAATCGGGCCGAATGGTGCAGGAAAATCCACCCTGCTACGTCTGTTGACCGGCTTTCTGCAACCGACGAGCGGACGCTGCGTGCTGGCAGGCAAACCGCTGGATGAATGGTCTACCCAGACCCTGTCGCGGCATCGGGCAGTGATGCGCCAGCAAACACAGCTGGGATTTGACTGGCCGATAGAGGCCGTCATCGCGATGGGCCGTGCGCCCTGGACCCAGCGCCCGGAGCCGCGACTCATCGCTCAGGTGATGGAAATGACCGGATGCACACCGTTGACGGGTCGGCAATACGCTGCGCTTTCCGGCGGCGAGCAACAGCGCGTACAGTTGGCCCGTGCGCTGGCGCAACTTTGGTGCGACGGTGCGCCTCGCGGCTGGTTATTCCTTGATGAGCCTACTTCTGCGCTGGATCTTTATCACCAGCAGCATTTGTTGCGCCTGCTGAAGACGCTCACCGCTTCACAAGAGCTACATGTGTGTATTGTGCTTCACGATCTGAACCTCGCCGCATTGTGGGCAGACAGAATAGTGCTGCTGCACAACGGTAGGCTGGTGTCGCAGGGAACGCCGGAGGCTGTGTTACAGGCCGATGACCTGCAGCACTGGTACGGTGCTCAGGTACACGTTGGTCAGCATCCGGCCAACGCATCCCCGCAGGTGTTTCTGGCACCTTAGCTGGAACAACTTACCTCCAGCCGTTTACCCCAGTCAGGTGGACGGCTGATATAATCATCATCCCGATCGATAAACGGCGTACGTAACGCAGCGTGTAACCGATGTAGTTCGGTATAATCACCCTGCTCTGCCTGGCTTATTGCCCGCTGCGCCAGCCAGTTACGTAGCACCATAGCCGGATTTGCCGTCTTCATCTGCGCTTGTCTGACAACGTCAGCCACATTGTCTTGTTGCAGGCGCGTGCGGTAACGAGTGAACCAGTCGTCAAATGCCGCGCGGTCAATAAACTCATCGCGTAGTGGGGACAAGGTGCTGTGTTGCTCTGTCTGGCTGAGCATGCGGAATGTTCGCGTGTAGTCGCTACCTTCCCGCGCCATCAGGCTAAACAGTTCGCTAAGGATTTCGTTATCGTTTTTCTGCTCACTAAAGAAACCCAGTTTTTGCCGCATTCGTTGCCCATAGCGGGTTAGCAAGGCCTGTTGATAACCGTCCAGCGCAGCATTGAGCACATCAACCGGGATGAATGGCGACAGCGTCTGCGCCAGACGTTGTAGGTTCCACAAAGCCGCAGCAGGCTGATTATCAAAACTATAGCGCCCCTGATGATCGGAGTGATTGCAGATAAAATCTGGCACGTAATCATCAAGGAAACCGAAGGGACCATAATCCATTGTCAGGCCAAGAATCGACATGTTGTCCGTGTTCATCACCCCATGCGCAAAGCCTACGGCTTGCCAGTCGGCCATTAACGTCGCGGTGCGCGTAACAACATCCGTAAACCACAACTGATACTTATCCGCCTCTTCCTGCCATTGTGGCCAGTAATGACGGATCGCAAAGTCAGCAAGCTGCCGTACTTTTTCCGGTTCACGACGATAATAAAAGTGCTCAAAATGACCAAAACGCATATGGCTTTGTGCCACGCGAATGAGCATCGCGCCTGCTTCAGTGGTCTCTCGCTGCACCGGAGTCTCACTGGTGACAATCGACAAGGCCCGGGTTGTAGGTATCCCCAAATAATGCATGGCTTCACTGGCCAGACTCTCTCTAATCGTCGAGCGCAGCACAGCGCGCCCATCCCCCATGCGGGAATAAGGCGTTAATCCAGCGCCTTTCAGATGCCAGTCAAGGGTTGTGCCATCTGCAAGCAATTGCTCACCCAGCAGAATCCCTCGTCCATCGCCGAGCTGCCCAGCCCAGACACCGAACTGATGCCCGCTGTAGACTTGTGCCAAAGGCGACATCCCAGGTAATAGCGATTCGCCCCCCCATACGCCTGCCCCACCAGAAACATCAAACAGTGCAGCTGGAATACCCAGGTGCGCAGCCAGAGCATCGTTATGCCAGATGATGCGCGCGTTTTTCAGAGGGGTGGGCGAAAGAGCGGTATAGGTTGCTGGTAATTCATCACGCCAGCGAGTAGTAAAAGACAGGGTCATAGAGCCTCCTGTCTCTAGTGTAGACTGTTAATAGCCTGTTAAACACCAGCAAATAAAAGGGTTATCATTTTACCAGTGAAATAATCTTTGCCGGTGATACCGCCGGCCACAGTCCCCCTTGCATCGCGCTGAATCCCAAAGGTAATACCCGCGTCAGCATCTCTTGTGTATCAATACCGCTAATGATGATTGATTCGCAGCAGGGAGATAATTGCGCCAGAATAGCCCGCATAAACGGCTCAAACGAAATATGTGTAATCCGTTGTTGAACAAAGTTTTTATCCAGCACGACCCGTTTAAAAAGACCATCAAAAATTGCCCGCGTGGATATGCCCCCGGCACCGTAGTTTGTCAGTATTAATGGGAATCGCGCAGCCAGAGCCGCCAGTGTGGGATTTTCTTTGCCACTGTTTAACTCTGGATAACTTTCATTAATCGTCAGTTCAATAAATGAAAATCGTTCAACACGTGAAGCATATTCAGCGTCTGATAATAAAGTATTAGCGACCGCTGGCGTTAAATTAATCCAGGCCGGAATTTTGCGTTGAATAAAAAAGTGTTGGCACGTTTCGATTAATTCCAGCTTCTCGGCAAATAAGCGGCATTGCTCTTCGTCTGACATCCGGGGCATAACCAGCTCTGTTGGCATGCGTACGTTACCATCCGGGCTGACAAAGTTTGTAACAATATCGACGTACTCAAGGTCACCTTTTTCACTTCGTGCAGGAAGAAAAGAGAACTCTGAATGATAAAGATAATCCAGTGAAACAATCATTGTGCCAGCCCCTCTGCATGGGTGTAATCCGGCATCCTGTAGCAAAGGATGGAAAAATACGTTGCTGCTGATACAAATAGAGGCCCTTTCATTTTTCCCTTTTTAGCCAGTAAATCGAATCCTTTTTTTTTAGCTTATCCTGATTATAAACGAATATCCAGCCTTGCACTTTTTAATATCTCGGAATAAATCATATTTTTAGCAAGATACGCTCTTAATGTTCAGGGTTATAGACCAACAAACAGCAGAAGTGAAAGTTGACATTTAAAATGTGGATGACGAGAAAGCTGCGAGCCAATCCCGTCACCCGTAATGATTAAATTCGGCGCGCCTGCCAAAAGTTTTTACGCCAGTAGACGTTATCCAGCGAAGAACGCATCACTCCACGACTGGTTGAAGCATGGATAAATTGATTATTGGTATCGTAAATTCCGACATGCAGACCACTTTCACCGGAACCCGTTTTAAAGAAAACCAGATCGCCGGGTAGCAAATCATCTTTATCGATCTCAGTACCAATCTTTGATTGAGTACGCGTGTCGCGCGGTAATTGCAGATCGAATTGGTCACGCATTGTCATCAACACAAATCCCGAACAATCCACCCCGCTACGGCTCATGCCGCCATAGCGATAGGGAGTGCCATGCCAGGTTTGCAACTGATCGTTAAGACCCGCGATAACGGCGATAGAGTCTGACAGTCGGGCATTCGGCGCAGGAGCACGATGGCTGCTGCACCCCGCCAAAAACAATGCTGTGATGAAAAGGAGCCAAAAGCGCATTCAGGACGAATCCTCTGATTTTTATTTTTGTGTCAATTTAGCGTGGAAATTATGTGATTTTCAAGAACCCATTTAACTTAAGTGGTTGATATGAGCATTCTGTGGCCTTCAATATCCAGGCGACGGAAATTTACACCGTAGGCCAACGACAGATTCGCTGGCATCAGCACCCCATCACGCGCACCGCTCGCCAGTAGCTTTCCGCGCTTGAGCAACCACACCTTGTGCGCATGGCGTAACGTATGGTTAAGATCATGACTGCTCATCACAATGGCGATTCCCTGCAGACACAGCTGGCTCAACAATCTGTCCAGCGCGTTTTGTTGCGCCACGTCCAGACTATTCATCGGCTCATCCAGCAACAAAAGCTGCCCATGCGGATTAGACTGCGGACTCATTTGCAGGATGACGGCCGCCAAACGCACACGTTGCCATTCCCCCCCTGAAAGCTGATTAACACCACGTCCTAGTTTATCTCTCAGCCCAAGCGCATCAGCCACCTCCTGCAGCAGGTCTGTTCGCGCTTTATCAGGCTGATGTAGCGTCAGAAAATGCCAGACCGGCATCGCAAATGGCGGATTTTGCTGTTGCGCAAGATAAGCCCGATATTGCGCCAGCTTCGCTGCCGGCCAGTCACCGAGCGGTGTATCACCAAAGGTGATGCTCCCCTCGCCGGTGGTCAGTCCCGCCATTCGCGCCAATAACGTACTTTTCCCCGCGCCGTTGGGGCCCACTAAATGCAGGATCTCTCCTGCTTTAATTTCACCAGATAGCGGGCCGAGTCGGGTCGATTCCGCAACATCCTGTAGCAGCATTAATCGGGACATTAGTTGGCCAATGCAGTCTTTATAGCATGTACAAGAATCGGGTTCTCAGGCGTCATATCAGGTGAATAACGCTGCAGCACCTGTCCATCCCTACCGACCAAGAACTTCTCGAAGTTCCACAGAATATCGTCCGGGTAGAGCGGAGCCCGGCCTTTACTCGCCATACGCGCATAAAATCCGCTATCTGCAGGTGCAACCGCAGTAGGTGCCGCATCAATCAGCTTCTGATACAACGGATGGCGGGCTTCGCCATTGACATCAATCTTACTGAACATCGGGAAGGTAACGCCCCAGGTTGTGCTGCAATACGTCTTAATCTCGTCTTCACTGCCGGGCTCCTGCCCCAGAAACTGGTTGCAGGGGAATCCCAGAACGGTGAACCCCTGCCCATGCCAGGCTTTCTGCAGGTTTTCCAGTTGCTCATACTGCGGCGTTAACCCACATTTTGAGGCTACGTTGACAATTAACAGTACATTTCCGGCATACGCCTGCAATGAGGTCGCCTCGCCGTCGATGGTTGTCACTTCCGTATTAAAAAGCGTGTTTTGCATAGCATCTCCAGAACAACAGGTGAATAGTGGAATGACCCTGTTCAGCTTTTAAGCATAGACCGAACCTGCACTTTCTAGCGCGCAGCTTTTAACAATAACCAGATAAATACCGGTGCGCCCATCGTGGCCGTCACCACGCCAATGGGTAATTCAGCCGATGCCAGTACCAGACGTGCGACGACATCAGCAAACAGTAACGCAATTGCCCCCGCCAACGCACACCCGGGGAGTAAAACGCGGTGATCGGTTAATCCACACAGTCGCAGAATATGGGGGATTACCAGCCCGATAAAACCAATTGCCCCTGCCAGCGCAACACTTACGCCAACCATCCATCCTGTGGCAACCACCAGCAGATTGCGCCAGAACCATAAGGGCAGCCCCAGTTGGCGCGCGGAGGTTTCCCCCAGCGCCAGCATATTCATCGGCTGTGACTGGCAACAAATCCACAGCAATACGGGGAGCAACGCGACCATGAGCCAGGCCTGATGCCAGTCTACACCACTGAAGCCCCCCATCATCCAGTACATCAACTGTCGAAGATCAAAAGAGGAGGAAAAATAGATAGCCCAGGTCATCAGAGCGCTGCAGATAATCCCCAGCGCCACGCCGGCCAACAGCAAACGACTGGTCGATAAATGTCGACGGGCAAAACGAAGAAGAATGAGGGTGATAATCAGCGCGCCAGCAATGGCGCATAGGCCCAATGTCCAGCCGGGAAATTGCCCTTGCCCCAACAGCACAGCCGCAATTAGCCCTACCCCCGCGCCATTAGACACGCCGAGTAAGCCAGGCTCCGCGAGCGGGTTTTCAAACAGCGCCTGCATCACCGCGCCAGCCAGGGCCAGTGCGGCGCCTACCAGCAATACGGCAAGTGTACGGGGAAGTCGAATTTGCCAGACGAACAGATCGCCGCGAGCGCTAAACCAATCGCTGGGAGCAATCCACTGTTCTCCTGCGCATAAACTTATCATTGTTGCCAGCAGCATCAGCACTGACAGAAACAGTATCCAGCGCACGTTTCGTCGCTGCTGTTGATGGGCGAAAGTCAGCATGTTTTCCATTCTGCTGAAAAAAGATGGGGAGATTCTACGGTGCTGATTCAGTAGTGAAAAGGAAAAAGGCCGCAGAGCGGCCTTTTTAGTTATACGCGTCATAGTTTGCGTATCGTTAAATCACTCTTCTTTGGGCGTTGCGTTTTCAACCCGGCTTTTTAACTTCTGTCCGGGTCTGAAGGTCACCACGCGCCGTGCTGTAATGGGAATATCTTCGCCCGTTTTCGGGTTACGTCCCGGACGTTGATTCTTATCACGCAGATCGAAGTTACCAAAACCAGAGAGTTTTACCTGCTCACCATTTTCCAGAGCACGACGGATCTCTTCGAAAAACAGCTCGACCAGTTCTTTGGCATCCCGCTTGCTAAGCCCAAGCTTATCAAACAGATATTCTGACATTTCAGCTTTTGTAAGCGCCATAGGTTCAATCCCTCAATGATGCCTGGAATCGCTCTTTTAATGCCTCTACACATTTGGCGACGGTAGCGGCAATCTCCTCTTCTTCAAGTGTACGGCTGGTATCCTGAAGGATCAGGCTGATAGCGAGGCTCTTATAACCCTCCGCAACACCCTTACCGCGGTACACGTCAAACAAGTTTACGCCAACTACCTGATTTACGCCAACTTTCTTACATTCGGATAAAATATCCGCTGCGGGAACGTTTTCTGCCACAACAACAGCGATGTCACGGCGGTTCGCCGGGAAGCGAGAAACTTCACGCGCCTGAGGCACCACGCGGTCTGCGAGCTTATTCCACTCCAGTTCGAACACCAGAGTGCGACCGTTCAGATCCAGTTTACGTTCCAGTTCAGGATGAACAACCCCAATGAAACCAATACGTTCACCTTTCAGATAAATCGCTGCAGACTGCCCCGGATGCAGGGCTGGATTCGCTTCAGCTTTGAACTGGATGTCCGCCAGTTTGCCGGTCAGGTCGAGAACCGCTTCCAGATCGCCCTTCAGATCATAGAAATCAACCGTCTCTTTCGCCAGATTCCAGTGTTCATCATGACGGTTGCCGCAGATCACGCCCGCCAGCATCAGATCCTGACGGATCCCGAGGTTAGCCTGCGTATCCGGGACAAAACGCAAACCCGTTTCGAAAATACGCACACGGTTTTGCTGACGGTTTTGGTTATACACTACTGTAGACAGCAAGCCGGTCCACAGAGACAGACGCATTGCTGACATATCGATAGAGATTGGGCTTGGCAGCAGCAGCGCTTCTTCACCTGGATGCAGCAGCGACTGGACTTTAGGATCAACAAAGCTGTAGGTAATAACTTCCTGGTAGCCTTTGTCATTCAGCATGGTTTTAACACGTTTCAGCGAGAGGTCCGCTTCACGATGCTCACCCATGATAAGTCCTGCCTGAATTGGGGTATTCGGGATATTGTCATAGCCGTACACGCGGGCGACTTCTTCGACCAGGTCTTCTTCGATCTCCATATCGAAACGCCAGCTCGGTGCTACCGCTTTCCACTCATCTTGCCCTTCCGTCACATCACAACCCAGGCGACGCAGAATATCGCTCACCTGCTCATCCGCAATATGATGCCCGATCAGACGATCCAGTTTGCTACGACGCAGTGTAATAGTGGCACGCTTCGGCAACGTCGCTTCGTGCGTCACGTCAATGATTGGCCCCGCTTCGCCACCGCAGATATCAATCAGCAGGCGCGTAGCGCGTTCCATGGCTTTATGTTGCAGAGCAGGATCGACACCACGCTCATAACGGTGAGACGCATCGGTGTGCAGACCGTGACGACGTGCGCGACCGGTAATGGACAGCGGGCTGAAGAACGCGCATTCCAGCAGGACGTTTTGCGTTTCATCATTCACACCAGAGTGCTCACCACCAAAGATCCCCCCCATGGCCAGCGCTTTGTTGTGGTCAGCAATCACCAGCGTATCCGCACTCAGTTTTGCCTCACTGCCGTCGAGCAGAACCAGGGTTTCCCCTTCTTTTGCCATACGCACGACAATTCCGCCTTCAATGCGGTCTTTGTCGAATGCGTGCATCGGCTGGCCCAGTTCGAGCAGCACATAGTTCGTCACGTCAACCACTGCATCGATGGAGCGAATACCGCACCGGCGTAGTTTCTCTTTCATCCACAGTGGCGTTGGCGCTTTCACGTTGATACCTTTCACCACGCGGCCCAAATAGCGTGGGCACGCGTCAGCAGCATCAACCTGAATAGGCAGCACATCGTTAATGGTCGCCGCTACCGGGGTGATTTCCGGTTCAATCAGCGGAGCTTTGTTCAGCACAGCCACATCGCGCGCAACACCGATAATGCCTAAGCAGTCGGCACGGTTCGGGGTGACGCTGATTTCGATAGTGTTATCGTCAAGCTTCAGATATTCACGGATATCGGTGCCAATTGGCGCATCGGCCGGCAGTTCGATAATACCGCTATGATCGTCGGAAATGCCCAGCTCGGAAAACGAGCACAGCATCCCCTCGGACGGCTCACCGCGAAGCTTAGCCGCTTTGATTTTAAAATCGCCCGGCAGAACGGCACCAACGGTTGCCACAGCCACTTTCAGTCCCTGGCGGCAGTTCGGTGCACCACAGACAATATCCAGCAGACGATCGCCGCCGACATTCACTTTGGTGACGCGCAGTTTGTCAGCGTTCGGGTGCTGAGCACACTCAACCACCTCGCCCACCACAACACCGTTGAACGCGCCGGCAACGGCTTCCACACCGTCAACTTCCAGGCCCGCCATCGTAATTTGGTTTGACAGCGCATCGCTATCAATTGCTGGGTTAACCCATTCGCGTAACCACAGTTCACTGAATTTCATTGTATTACCCTGCCTTTATTTAAACTGTTTGAGGAAACGCAGATCGTTTTCGAAGAAAGAACGCAGATCGGTAACGCCATAACGCAACATGGTCAGACGCTCCATTCCCATGCCGAAGGCAAAACCAGAGTAGATTTCCGGATCGATACCGACGTTACGCAGCACGTTCGGGTGAACCATACCGCAGCCCAGTACTTCCAGCCATTTTCCGTTTTTACCCATGACGTCAACTTCTGCAGAAGGTTCAGTGAACGGGAAGTAAGAAGGACGGAAACGAACCTGCAGATCTTCTTCAAAGAAGTTACGCAGGAAATCGTGCAGCGTACCTTTCAGATTGGTGAAGTTGATATTGGTATCAACGATCAGCCCTTCCATCTGATGGAACATCGGAGTGTGCGTCTGATCGTAGTCATTACGATATACACGGCCCGGCGCAATGATGCGGATCGGCGGCTGTTTTTCTTTCATGGTGCGGATCTGCACGCCGGAGGTCTGTGTGCGCAGCAGACGCGTTGCATCAAACCAGAAAGTGTCGTGGTCAGCGCGCGCCGGGTGATGGCCTGGAATGTTCAGCGCATCGAAGTTGTGATAGTCATCTTCGATTTCCGGACCGGTCGCCACGGTAAAGCCCAGCTCACCGAAGAAACTTTCAATACGGTCGATAGTACGTGTTACCGGGTGCAGCCCACCATTTTCGATACGGCGTCCCGGCAGGGAGATATCGATAGTTTCTTCAGCCAGGCGCGCGTTCAGCGCGGCACTTTCTAATTCGGCCTTACGCGCGTTTAGCGCTTGCTGTACCTGCTCTTTGGCTTCGTTGATTACCGCACCTGCTGCCGGGCGCTCTTCTGGTGGCAGCTCGCGCAAGGTTGTCATCTGAAGGGTCAGGTGCCCTTTCTTGCCCAAATATTCGACGCGGACATTGTCTAACGCGGCAACATCTGAAGCCTGGTTAATGGCAGCCGTTGCACTGGCAACCAGCTCTGCGAGATGTGACATGGTTTTCCTCGTTATGTTGCGATATTCACTAGTCGCTCGTATATACGCAAAATCATTCAAGTTGTGTCACGGCGGCAAAAGAGCAAACCCTCAGGAACGTACATCAGTACGTGACTGGGGTGAGCGAATGCAGCCAACACAGAGACAACCTGAAGGATGACGCGTATAAAAAAAGCCTCCACCAGGGAGGCTTTTAGGCGCTGTTTTCCGTTTCTTCTTTCACGCGCAAGCCTCCTGAGTTCAGGTGCTAAAGTAAAAGAAGAAGCGGAAAATAGCAGCATTCATGCTTGCGTTACCTTGTGTGGTAAAAACCGGACAACCTTTATTGAAAAGGCTTACGAATAAATTGTCAACCAATTGATTGCACTACAAATAAAAGAGAGGGAGCCAGGCTCCCTCTTTTCACCGGCTTATGCCAGAGCTGCTTTCGCTTTTTCGACCAGAGCGGTGAACGCTACTTTGTCGAATACTGCGATGTCAGCCAGGATCTTACGGTCGATTTCAACAGAGGCTTTTTTCAGGCCGTTGATGAATTTGCTGTAAGAAATACCGTTCTGACGTGCTGCTGCGTTGATACGCGCAATCCACAGTTGACGGAACTGACGCTTTTTCTGACGACGGTCACGATAAGCGTACTGACCAGCTTTGATAACAGCCTGGAAGGCAACGCGGTATACGCGAGAACGCGCACCGTAGTAGCCTTTAGCTTGTTTCAAAATTTTCTTGTGACGTGCACGGGCAACTACACCACGTTTTACGCGAGCCATATGTGCTCTCCTGTATCTATATTCTTAGTAAAAAAATGAATTAAACGTTAACGGCTTATGCGTACGGCAGGCACGCGATAACCAGACCCAGATCGCCTTTAGACACGAGGCCTTTTGGACGCAGGTGACGTTTACGCTTAGTAGATTTTTTGGTCAGAATATGACGCAGGTTTGCGTGCTTACGCTTAAATCCACCACCACCGGTTTTTTTGAAACGCTTAGCAGCACCGCGTACGGTCTTAATTTTTGGCATTTTAATAACTTCCACTTCGCATTGTTAATAAACGAAACGTAGGCGAACAACGCCTGTGGTACCCGCAGGCTCCACAGACATTGCTACTTGAAGGCCTTACTGTTTCTTCTTAGGAGCGAGCACCATGATCATCTGACGGCCTTCGATCTTCGTTGGGAAGGATTCGACTACTGCCAGTTCACTCAGATCGTCACGGACGCGGTTGAGCACTTCCATGCCGATCTGTTGGTGGGCCATCTCACGACCGCGAAAACGCAGCGTGATCTTAGCCTTATCGCCATCTTCCAGAAAGCGTACCAGGCTGCGGAGTTTTACCTGGTAATCGCCATCGTCGGTACCAGGACGGAATTTAATTTCCTTAACCTGGATAACTTTTTGCTTTTTCTTCTGTTCCTTAGAAGACTTACTCTTTTCATAAAGGAACTTGCCGTAGTCCATAATACGACAAACTGGCGGTTCGGCGTTAGGGCTGATTTCAACTAAATCTACTCCAGCTTCTTCAGCCTTTTCGATCGCTTCTCTCAGACTCACAATACCCAAAGCTTCGCCTTCCAGACCTGTTAAGCGAACTTCCAGGGCGCGAATCTCGCCATTGATACGATTCGGACGTGCCGTTTGAACTCGTTTTCCGCCTTTAATACCTTATTCCTCCAGTTGTTGAAGACTGCGGCTGCGAATCTCTTGTTGCAGCTTCTCAATCACTTCATTTACGTCCAGGCTGCCCAAGTCTTTGCCACGACGGGTGCGCACGGCAACTTTGCCTGCTTCTACCTCTTTGTCGCCACAGACCAACATGTAAGGGACACGACGTAAAGTGTGCTCGCGGATTTTAAAGCCTATCTTCTCATTTCTCAAGTCTGCTTTTACACGAATACCCGCATTTTGTAGTTTCTGCGTTAATTCGTTAACGTATTCAGACTGAGAATCGGTGATGTTCATAACCACAACCTGAACCGGCGCAAGCCAGGTCGGGAAGAAGCCAGCGAACTCTTCAGTCAGGATACCGATGAAACGTTCCATAGACCCAAGAATTGCGCGGTGAATCATAACCGGCACCTGACGTTCGTTGTTTTCGCCAACATAAGAGGCGCTTAAACGGGACGGCAGGGAGAAGTCCAGCTGTACAGTACCGCACTGCCATGCACGATCGAGGCAGTCATACAGGGTAAATTCAATTTTCGGACCGTAGAACGCGCCCTCACCCAGTTGGAACTCAAACGGGATGTTATTTTCTTCCAACGCAACGGCCAGGTCTGCTTCAGCACGATCCCACATTTCATCGCTGCCGATACGTTTTTCGGGGCGAGTGGACAGTTTGACGACGATTTTCTCGAAGCCAAAAGTGCTGTACATATCGTAGACCATACGAATGCAGGCGTTAACTTCATCACGGATCTGCTCTTCAGTACAGAAGATATGTGCATCATCCTGGGTAAAGCCACGTACACGCATCAGACCGTGCAGCGCACCTGACGGCTCGTTACGGTGACAGCTACCAAATTCAGCCATACGCAACGGCAGATCGCGATAGGATTTCAGACCCTGGTTAAAGATCTGCACGTGGCCTGGGCAGTTCATGGGCTTAATGCAGTACTCACGGTTCTCAGAGGAGGTCGTGAACATTGCATCTTTGTAGTTGTCCCAGTGACCTGTTTTTTCCCACAGCACGCGGTCCATCATGAACGGACCTTTAACTTCCTGATACTGATATTCTTTCAGTTTCGAGCGAACAAAAACTTCCAACTCGCGGAAGATAGTCCAGCCATCGTTATGCCAGAACACCATACCCGGTGCTTCTTCCTGCATATGATACAGGTCAAGCTGCTTACCGATTTTACGGTGGTCACGTTTGGCCGCTTCTTCCAGGCGTTGCAGGTAGGCATTCAGGGCTTTTTTATCTGCCCATGCAGTACCATAAATACGCTGCAGCATCTTATTATTGCTGTCGCCACGCCAGTATGCCCCTGCGGTCTTCATCAGTTTGAAGTGATGGCAGAAACGCATGTTCGGCACGTGCGGACCACGGCACATATCGACATATTCTTCATGATGGTACAGGCCAGGTTTGTCATCATGGGCAATGTTTTCATCAAGAATAGAGACTTTATAGGTCTCGCCACGCTTCACGAAGGTTTCGCGCGCTTCGTACCAGCTGACTTTCTTCTTAATGACATCGTAGTTTTTCTCAGCGAGCTCGTGCATCCGCTTCTCGAGCGCGTCGACATCTTCCTGGGTTAACGTACGGTCAAGATCGATATCGTAGTAAAAACCGTTGTCAACAACCGGTCCGATCGCCATTTTGGTGTTCGGCCAAAGTTGTTTGATCGCATGCCCTAACAGGTGCGCACAAGAGTGACGAATGATCTCCAGACCTTCTTCATCCTTCGCGGTGATGATGGAGAGTTTCGCATCATGTTCAATCAGATCGGAAGCATCGACCAGCTCACCGTTAACACGGCCAGCAATAGTCGCTTTCGCCAGACCTGGACCGATGTCCAGCGCAACATCCATGGGGCTTACAGCGTGGTCGTAATGGCGTTGACTGCCATCAGGAAGAGTAATAACAGGCATGTTATATCCTTATTTGCAGTGGTGCCCCACACGTAAGAGCACATACAAAGATTCAATATTTAAAATTATCAAAAAGGTCTGGGCTGATTCCCGCTTCACTCTGCGAAATATGTCACTGGTTGCCTGAATGGCTACACTGGACCTACACCCGCTTTTTGATAACACCGTTTGACAGTGTACACGGCATTAGGATGCGATCAAAGCAACAATCAACGTGCACTCTATGATGTAAATCAATTCACTGACACCCTGACGTCTTTGTTACACTTGTAGAAAGTCATTTCACCGGAGCAGGAAAAAACAATGCCAACAAACCGCTTTGCGAAGAAACACTGGAAGATGGTGGTGATCCTGCTGGTTATTTGTGCGGCAATGCTGATGCTGCGTTGGGCAGCGATGATCTGGGGTTAAAATACTGGCCGCTTTTCTGGTTCCGTTGTATTTATCAATTATATCGAATTCGTCTGAAAAATAGCGCGTTATCGATAAGCATTAAAAATAAAACACAGATTTACTATTAAATAAACTTAACGTTAATAGATAAAAGCCGGGCCAATTATTTGACCCGGTTTGTCATTACATCCGATAGCCGAGTGAAACAGTCGTACGACGATCGGTATGCTCCGGCGCGGTTGCCGGCGGTTCGGAGTTCCAGGTCACGTTGTACGCAACCTTCAATCCAAAGTGTTCGTTGATAGCAACATTCAAAGCCGTTTCAGAATTCAGCGTTGTATCATCGGCACCAAATACCGACACACCCTGCGTAAACTTAGTGTTGTCCGTCATCTGCCACACATAAGCCCCGGACGCATAACCTAACGGTTGCGTTTCAGTGGTGCCATCAGTGTGCTCGTCATAACGTACACCAGGACCGAATTCAAAGCGGAAACTGTGTACCGGTCCATTAAGAAACTGGCGACCATAACCGGCCGTTAGCACGTCACGCTCACGGTATCCGTTATAACGGTCTGTTAACCAACTGGCCTGACCAAAGAGATAGTCAAAGTCAGTCATGTTGTAACGACTACGACCACCTACAGCATATTTCTCAGATGAACGCTCATCATTTGAGGAAGTGTTGCTGGCATTTCCCCACAGAGACCACGCCGTGGATTGACCATACCAGGTCATGGTGGTGTCGGCGGTTAAAGAAGAACTTTTTGTGTTGCCTGACTGGGCAAGGTATCCCGCGTTCAGATTACCTTCAAAGGGTTTTTTCGCGCTGGAAGGGTCATCCATGACAGTAAAAACGGAATCATCGGCGGCGGCATGCATTGACGCAAACACGCACCCCGTCAGCAATACTGCTGCGGGCACTGTCTTCAAAAGCTTCATTTATAAAGAGTCCGTACAACAAAAAAAGAGACCATAACGGTCTCGGAAACTTTCATATGGATCAACGACAAAAGACCCTTGAAAGGTAACAAATTATAAAAAGACTCGAATAACATAGCAATAAATTCTTATTTCATTTTTTGAATAAGAGCGTTCCTAATCCTTTATTTTATTTATATATCTTTGGCACGAGAATTTTAAATAAAGCTGCGAGAAATCATGTTGTTAATTACTTCACTTTCGTGACGTTAAGTGCCAGACTGGGATCAGCCTAACAGGAGGTAAAGATGGTACGTATCTATACGTTAACACTTGCGCCCTCTCTCGATAGCGCAACAATCACCCCACAAATCTACCCCGAAGGTAAACTTCGCTGTACCTCACCGGTTTTTGAACCTGGCGGTGGAGGCATCAACGTCGCCCGTGCCATTGCACATCTTGGCGGAACTGCAACGGCCATCTTTCCGGTCGGTGGTGCGACCGGCGAGCACTTAGTTTCTTTACTTGCTGACGAAAATGTTCCCGTCTCGACTATCGAGGCCAAAGACTGGACCCGACAAAATCTCCATGTCCACGTCGAATCCAGCGGCGAGCAGTATCGTTTTGTCATGCCCGGTGCCGCACTGACTGATGACGAATTCAACCAACTGCAGGATCAGGTACTGGAAATTGAATCAGGTGCGATACTGGTCATTAGCGGCAGTTTGCCGCCCGGTGTGCAAATAGAAAAATTGACACGGCTCATCACCACCGCACAAAAACAGGGCATTCGCTGCATTGTCGATAGTTCTGGCGAAGCGCTGACGGCGGCATTAGCCATCGGCGGTATCGAACTGGTAAAACCCAACCTCAAAGAATTGAGTGCGCTGGTGAAACGCGAACTCACACAGCCTGATGACGTCCGCAAAGCGGCACAGGAGATTGTACAAAGCGGCAAAGCGCTTCGCGTTGTGGTCTCTCTTGGACCACAAGGGGCATTGGCCGTCAATCAAGAAACGTGCGTCCAGGTCGTCCCTCCGCCGGTAAAAAGCCAAAGTACCGTTGGCGCAGGCGACAGTATGGTCGGCGCAATGACGTTGAAACTGGCAGAAAATGCCCCGTTCGAAGAGATTGTGCGTTTTGGCGTCGCTGCGGGTAGCGCAGCAACGCTGAATCAGGGTACGCGGCTGTGCGCGTTGGACGATACGCAAAAAATATATTCGTATCTTGCCCGATGATGACACCATCCCCCTTAGCAGGCATAAGGGGGATTTACCCACAAAACTGTCGGCATGCGTATTATGCGTCTATGATAAAAAATCACGTGATTACAAAGAAGTGAATCATGTTAAACCGAAAGTCGCAATGTCTCAGGGAGGTGTGGAAGAACGACATACAATAAGTGCCTTTCCAGCGATGACGCGTCCATGGTGTGCGTCAGTTCGTGTTTTTTTACCGCATTCTTGCGCTAACCTTATGATCTGGCAGACAACATGGGGAGAGACATCATGTGGCAGGCTATCAGTCGTCTTTTAAGCGAGCAATTAGGTGAAGGCGAAATCGAACTGCGTAATGAACTGCCCGGCGGAGAGATTCACGCCGCATGGCATTTACGCTATGCGGGGCGCGATTTTTTCGTCAAATGTGATGAAAGAGAGCTGTTGTCTGGCTTTGCGGCGGAGGCAGACCAGTTAGAACTGCTTTCCCGGAGCCAAACCGTCTCTGTCCCCAAAGTCTGGGCAGTGGGTGCAGACAGAGACTACAGTTTTCTGGTCATGGACTTTCTCCCTCCCCGCCCGCTTGATGCCCACAACGCGTTTATTCTCGGGCAACAACTTGCACATTTGCATGAATGGAGCGATCAGCCACAGTTCGGCCTCGACTTCGATAATGCGCTCTCCACTACGCCACAACCCAATGCCTGGCAGCGTCGCTGGTCAACCTTCTTCGCCGAGCAACGTATCGGCTGGCAACTGGAACTTGCGGCGGAAAAAGGAATCGCGTTTGGCAATATTGACGCCATTGTCGATCATGTTCAGCTACGGCTCTCCTCCCATCAGCCACAGCCTTCTCTCCTGCACGGCGATTTGTGGTCGGCAAACTGTGCACTTGGACCGGATGGCCCCTACATCTTTGACCCGGCCTGTTACTGGGGTGACAGAGAGTGCGATCTGGCAATGTTGCCGTTACATACCGATCAGCCACCGCAGATTTATGACGGTTATCAGTCTGTCTCGCCGTTACCACTAGATTTTCTCGACAGGCAGCCTGTCTACCAGCTCTATACGCTGCTGAATCGAGCAATTCTGTTTGGGGGGCAGCATTTGGTTGTGGCGCAGAAGGCGCTGGACAGATTACTGGCGGCTTAGCACGCTTATCAGGCCTGACGTTTTACAATGCGACAGGCCTGATCGTGCAGCACTTACAAAAAGCCCAACAATGAAAAGAAGAAGTAGCCGATCACGATAACGATCACCGGCAAAATATAGAGCGGGAAAATTTGTAAAAAGATCGTATGGTGCGGAACCACGATACGTGACTCAAGCTGCTCGCGCGTTAACCCCTCAC
Organism: Citrobacter sp. C6_1; assembly: GCF_014596835.2. NCBI lineage: Bacteria > Pseudomonadati > Pseudomonadota > Gammaproteobacteria > Enterobacterales > Enterobacteriaceae > Citrobacter > Citrobacter sp. C6_1. Next base: position 2,615,000 of record NZ_CP115031.1, read on the forward strand.
TGCCTTTTGCCTGTTCCAGAATCAATTGATCCTGAACGCCCTCGCGTAAAAAACGCGCCTGGCGGCTCATTCTGGCGCCTGAATCCTGCAGCGCCAGACCGATAAAAATCAGAATAAAAATCAACCAAAAAACAAGATTCAGTCCAGTCTGAAAATCCGGTGTCGGCGAGTTATACCAAAACAGGTTAAGAAACGGCGTATTCACCCGCATCATGTCGATCATCACATGGGCAAAATCGAGCATTACCGCATTAATCCCTTCCTGCTTTTCGCTGTGCGCGTACATAAACTTCAGTACAGAAACCAGTGTTGAAATCAGCGCGGGAATGAAAATTACCCATCCAGCCAGCCTTTTCAAGACAGCAATGCGTCCAGCTTGTTGATACGTCATGAGTTCCCCTTGATAAAGACGTGTCATTTTGGCCTAAGTTTACCCGTTGATAACCGTTTTCGCCTGATCTTTAAAGGCTGTATACTGTTGAATTAGCCATAATGAACGCTCAGAGCCTGTACAGACTGGCTCTTAATCCCTTTTATCACCGTAAAGGAGAGGTTGTAATGTCAACCCCGCGTCAAATTCTTGCTGCAATTTTCGATATGGATGGATTACTGGTTGATTCAGAACCGCTCTGGGATCAGGCCGAACTGGATGTGATAGCAAGTTTAGGCGTTGATATCTCCCGCCGCCATGAACTTCCCGATACCCTTGGCTTACGCATCGACATGGTGGTTGATTTGTGGTTTGCGCAGCAACCGTGGAGCGGTCCTTCACGTCAGGAAGTCACCGAGCACATCATCACCCGCGCAATTGCGCTGGTTGAAGAAACGAAACCTCTGCTGCCAGGCGTGCGTGAAGCCGTGGCGTTGTGCAAATCTCAGGGAATCAAAGTAGGACTGGCATCCGCTTCGCCGCTGCATATGCTGGAAAAAGTGCTGACCATGTTTGATCTGCGCGATAGCTTTGACGCGCTGGCCTCGGCAGAAAAATTACCTTACAGCAAACCGCACCCGCAGGTTTACCTCGATTGTGCCCAGAAGCTGGGCATATCCCCGTTATCTTGTGTCGCACTGGAAGATTCTGTGAACGGGATGATTGCGTCGAAAGCAGCGCGAATGCGCTCAATTGTTGTCCCCGCGCATGAAAATCAGGATGATCCCCGATTTGTACTTGCCGACGTCAAACTGGCCTCGTTGACTGAGCTCACTGCCGGGCATCTGCACGGTTAATCTCCCGCCGGGCAATGACCATATTGCCCATTTCCTTGCCTTCTCAATATTTTTAAAACACAGTTTCATTTTAATTGTATTTTTATTTAACCTCTTCTATTCTTCTCCTATTGCAAGGCATTAACAGTAAAAATAGCTGAGGTGTACATGGTTCTGGACGCGTTTCGTCTTGAGGGTAAAGTCGCAATCGTCACTGGTTGTGATACCGGGCTTGGACAAGGTATGGCCCTGGCGCTGGCTGAAGCCGGATGTGACGTGGTTGGCGTAAACCGCAAAATCCCGTATGACACCGAGGGAAAAATCACCGCAGTTGGTCGGCGTTTTATGGCTATCCAGGCCGACCTCAGCCAACAGGAGGCGCTATCCAGCATAGTGACGCAAACTGTGGCGGCATTTGGTCGGATCGATATTCTGGTCAACAATGCAGGTACGATTCGTCGCCAAGACGCGCTGGATTTTAGTGAAAAAGACTGGGATGACGTAATGAATCTGAATCTCAAATCCGTTTTCTTTCTGTCGCAGGCGGTGGCGCGCCAGTTTCTGGTTCAGGGTAACGGCGGAAAAATCATTAACATTGCCTCAATGCTCTCTTTCCAGGGGGGGATCCGCGTGCCGTCCTACACCGCATCAAAAAGTGGCGTGCTTGGAATCACCCGCTTACTGGCTAATGAGTGGGCGGCTCAGGGAATTAATGTCAATGCCATCGCACCTGGTTATATGGCGACAAACAATACGCAGCAGTTGCGCGAAGACAGTACGCGTAATCAGCAAATTGTCGATCGTATTCCCGCCGGACGCTGGGGCACACCGGATGACCTGAAAGGCCCGGTCGTTTTTCTCGCCAGCGCTGCCTCTGACTATATTCATGGCTATACGCTGGCCGTAGACGGCGGTTGGTTGGCGCGTTAATCGTGCATTTGTGACAAAGGGTTACAACGTCACCTCTTCCGCCTACTGTATAAAACCCCTATACTGTATGAATTGACAGTTTATTGGGTTTTATCATGACGGCGGAAGGCCATCTCCTTTTTTCTATTGCCTGTGCAGTATTTGCCAAGAATGCCGAGCTAACGCCCATTCTTGCGCAGGGTGACTGGTGGCATATTGTTCCTTCAGCCATTCTAACGTGCCTGCTGCCGGATATTGATCATCCCAAATCCCTGCTGGGACAACGTCTGAAGTGGATATCTAAACCCATTGCCAGGGCATTTGGTCACCGCGGATTTACGCATAGCCTGCTGGCAGTTTTTGCCCTACTGACCACGTTTTACCTGAAAGTCCCTGATAGCTGGATAATCCCGGCTGATGCCTTACAAGGTATGGTTCTCGGTTATCTCAGTCACATTCTGGCCGACATGCTGACTCCGGCAGGCGTTCCCCTGCTTTGGCCCTGCCGCTGGCGTTTTCGTCTGCCCATCCTCGTGCCGCAAAAAGGCAACCAACTGGAACGGTTCCTGTGCATGGCACTGTTCGCGTGGGCAATCTGGATGCCGCAGACCGTACAAGAGAACAGCGCGGTACGCTGGTCATCGCAGATGATTAACACACTACAGATGCAGTTTAATCGTTTTATAACGCACCAGGTTGACTAATAAATCGGCCAAAATGTCATTTTAGGTATAAACAATTCCATTTGAATATAAGAGGCAAGTCACAGTTCTGCTAATCTTGCGCCAACAGAATCGCCATTGCATGGTGATACGCATAATAAGATCAGGAGAACGGGGATGAACTTTCCATTAATCGCGAACATTATCGTGTTCGTAGTACTGCTGTTCGTGCTGGCGCAAGCCCGCCACAAACAGTGGAGTCTGGCCAAAAAAGTACTGGTCGGTCTGGTCATGGGTGTGGTGTTTGGCCTCGCCCTGCATACCATTTATGGCTCCGACAGCCAGGTTCTTAAAGATTCCGTACAGTGGTTCAACATTGTCGGCAACGGTTATGTCCAGTTGCTGCAGATGATTGTCATGCCGCTGGTATTTGCGTCTATTCTCAGCGCCGTTGCGCGTCTGCACAACGCCTCTCAGTTAGGTAAAATCAGCTTCCTGACCATCGGCACGCTGCTGTTTACCACGTTGATTGCCGCACTGGTCGGGGTTCTGGTAACCAACCTGTTCGGTCTGACCGCCGAAGGCCTGGTGCAAGGTGGTGCCGAGACTGCACGTCTGAACGCTATTGAAACCAACTATGTTGGCAAAGTGGCTGACCTCAGCGTGCCGCAGCTGGTGCTGTCGTTTATCCCGAAAAACCCGTTTGCCGATCTGACCGGTGCTAACCCGACGTCGATTATCAGCGTGGTCATCTTTGCTGCATTCCTCGGCGTTGCGGCACTTAAACTGCTGAAAGATGATGCGCCGAAAGGCGAGCGCGTATTAACGGCTATCGATACCCTGCAGAGCTGGGTGATGAAGCTGGTTCGTCTGGTGATGCAGTTGACGCCGTATGGTGTTCTGGCGCTGATGACCAAAGTTGTTGCCGGTTCCAACCTGCAGGACATCATTAAGCTGGGTAGCTTCGTCGTTGCCTCATATCTCGGCCTGGGCATTATGTTCGTCGTACACGGTATCCTGCTGGGTATTAACGGCGTTAGCCCACTGAAATACTTCCGCAAAGTCTGGCCGGTACTGACTTTCGCCTTCACCAGCCGTTCCAGTGCCGCCTCTATTCCACTGAACGTTGAAGCGCAAACCCGCCGTCTGGGCGTCCCTGAGTCCATCGCCAGCTTTGCCGCCTCTTTTGGTGCAACGATTGGTCAAAACGGTTGTGCGGGTTTGTACCCGGCGATGCTGGCCGTGATGGTGGCACCAACTGTCGGCATTAACCCGCTGGACCCAATGTGGATTGCCACGCTGGTGGGTATCGTGACCGTCAGTTCCGCAGGGGTTGCGGGTGTGGGCGGCGGCGCGACTTTCGCGGCACTGATCGTACTGCCTGCCATGGGTCTGCCGGTCACACTGGTTGCTCTGTTGATCTCTGTTGAACCGCTGATTGATATGGGCCGTACCGCATTGAACGTTAGCGGTTCCATGACCGCTGGTACGCTTACCAGCCAATGGCTGAAACAGACCGATAAAACGATTCTGGACAGCGACGATCACGCCGAACTGGCGCATCGCTAACAGCCTGTCTGCGCAAAACAAAAAACCGCCGGTGAGTTATGCTCCGGCGGTTTTTTTTATCCGACTAATCGATCAGTTCGTTTTCCTGGCGAATCTGGTTAGCCCAGCGCTGGGCGGACTCCGGAACCGTAAATGCAGGCGAACGCTGAAACGCCTCCCCCATTAAGACAAAAGCGACATATTTTCCGCGCAGTATCCATACGTCACGAAACGCATCCATTTTCACCGCATGCTCTGGCGGAGCGGGCTCCACGCGAGGAACATAGCTGATAACCGGACGATTTTGTTGGCGAAGAGGTTTCATAATCAGTTGCTTCACTAAAGACAAATTCTAAAAATCTGAAAAACGCTATCTTAGCTGATTTTACCCCTGGACGGTGCAAAAACAGTGAATTCGTGAAGTGGGTGGCGATAATGGGGGGGACAGAGAGGTTGCAGCAAACATCAATGACGCAGACAAAAAAATGCGGCGCACCGACGCGCCGCCAACTCAGGAATTAAACGTTCAGAAAACTGCCAAGACGATAACCGCGCTCCGCAATAGCATATTTCAGTGACGAAGACGTCAGTACGTCAAGCTCAGTTAAACGGGGGTAACAGTAGGCACTTTGTCGAATGATGTCATCGATAAACGCCGGATGACACATCACTTCCAGCGAGGACTCTCCCCGGTCTGCTGACGCGTCAAGCATCTGCAAGAACAACGCTTCGGAAATCGCTTCGCCATAAAACTCGCTGCTGAATCCCTGGGAAGTCCGTAACGTTTGTGGAAAGTCAGACGCCTGAAATACCGTCTGACGATCGATCCGTAACGCAATCCCCTTTTGGGCAGCAAACCCGGCCACTATAGGGAAGAGCTGCGGGAACATATGCACATGGTGATGGCTATCCAGATGCGTTGGCTCCCGCCCGAACAGGTCAATAAAACGCTGATACTGCGCGGCCAGTTCCTGTGAAATTTCATCCAGCGGCAGAGAGTCTTCCTCAGCCATCTGCCAGATCCATTTCCCGAGCACCCCTTCACGAGTAAGGCCTGGCATTGCCGTCAACGGCCTGCCCAGCGTCAGAACAAAGTGCATTCCGACGGCAAGTTCAGGTATGTCGCGACTCAGCTGTACCGCATGGTCAATTGCCGCGCCGTTAACCAGCGCCGTTGTCGAGGTGACAACACCATTACGACAGGCTTCAACAATGCCGTAGTTTTGTCCTTTGCTCAGGCCAAAATCATCCGCATTCACAATCAGTACGCGTTCCATAACCGACCTCAGTTAGTGTTGTTCGCTTTTGAGTTTCTCGATGCACCCGGCGAAATTTGGCAACCATTTTTCATGCGCCAGGATCAGCTCACGCGCCAGAATTTCAGCATCAGTGTCTGAATGCACCAGTGGACTCAGGTTTAACGCCAACAGTACATCATTCAACTCGCCGCTCAGCGCCGCATTGCTCGCCGCCACTTCAAAACCTTTAATGGTATAGATAAGACCCAGGACCTTTTCATCGAAATGGGTGATACGTGGGTGCGGAGTTGCACCATTGCGCCCCAGCGTGCAGGTCATCTCAACTGCCCAGTCCGCAGGAATATTATCAACATGGCCATGATGAGGAATGTTGACGTAATGTTCGGTCTGTTTGTCGTTGTAGATAGCATTGATGACTTCACACGCGGCATCAGAGTAATAAGCCCCGCCACGCTGTTCCAGCTCTTTCGGCTTAATATTCAACTCAGGATTTTTATACAGATCAAACAGTTGCTTCTCAACTTTTTGTACCACCTGAGCGCGCGCGCCGCCCTTATAGTATTCGCCCATTTCAATCGCCAGCATCTCTTTTGGCTTGAAGTAGTACAACAAATACGAGCACGGCAGCAGTCTCAGTGAACGAATCAGCCCTTCACTGAACGGCAGATCGAAGATGTTCTTCACCCCAGAGGCTTTCAACTGACCCGACGCAACGCCGTCCAGCAGTTCATCAAAGCGTGACACACCGTTGACCAGAACATCCTTAATGAAGACCATATGGTTCAGACCAAACAGGTCGATGGATAAGTCATCACTCTCTTTCAGCGCCAGCACGTCGCTGATGAACATTTTCATACCGATCGGAATATTACATACGCCGATGAATTTCTTGAAATTCGTATGGCGATAAACCGCCTCAGTCACCATCCCGGCTGGGTTAGTGAAGTTGATCACCCACGCATTCGGGCACAGTTCTTCCACATCTTTCACAATATCAAAGATAACCGGAATAGTACGCAGGCCTTTGAACAGCCCACCAGCGCCGTTGGTTTCCTGCCCCAGATACCCGTGGCTCAGCGGAATGCGTTCATCCTTTTCACGGGCTTGCAGTTGCCCAACCCGCAACTGGGTAGTAACGAAATCAGCATCTTTCAGCGCTTCGCGGCGATCCAGCGTTTTATACACTTTCATCGGGACGCCAGCTTTATCAATCATGCGCTGGCAGAGGTCAAAAATAATGTCCAGCTTCTCTTTACCGCCGTCGACATCCACCAGCCACAATTCAGAGACCGGTAATTCATGATAACGCTTAATAAAGCCTTCAAGTAATTCAGGGGTGTAGCTGCTCCCGCCACCGATAGTGACGACTTTTAATTTCTGGCTCATAATTTCTCCCTTCAGTGTAAAAACACTGACACGTATTATGCTCAACCCATTCGTCAGGTATAGCGTGGCTGTCCCGACGCTATTTTGGGCAAACGATAAAAAATGGTTTATTGGCAAATAATATTTACTGATTAAATTCAGTTAATTTCTTACGGTAGCTATTAGGTGTAAACGACGTCAGCTTTTTAAACGTTTTAATAAACAGGCTCGGACTACTGTAACCAGACTCATAGGCAATATCAGTTACAGAATAGTTAGTCATTTCCAGCTGTTTTTTAGCAAAATTAATGCGGATTTCATTAATAATCTGCATTGGCGTTTTACTGTAATAACGCTGAGTTGCACGGGTCAGATACTCCTGGGATTTCGCGGACAGGTGTACCATATTTTCCAGCGCATTTTCGCTGAACTGCCTTTTGTCATGCATGCTTTCCACTGTAGTTTTAAGCCACTGTGGAATATCATCCAGCACCTGCTCTTCCCGGTGATGGCGTAACCGATTAATAATATAGAAGGTGACCACTTCTACAAATTCATCCAGTCCGCTTTCACGAAAATTCAGTGATGCTATAACCGTTTCGATGTAGGTAAGGAACGAGCTGTTCGCCCGATACACCTGCGATGCAACGAAACAAAATGGCAGCAACGGGTGGTAGTGTTGTTCAAAAAAACGTTTACTGATACCAACGTTAAGAATTCGCGTCGCGCCGAAATCATAGAAACTTTGGTGGTGCGATCCCAACGGGATAAAGACAAAGTCTCCGCGCTCAAGCAGTACACGCTTACCGTTGATTTCCTGATAGTAACGTCCAGTTAATACAAGGGTAAATTCGTAGTAATCATGCTGATGCAGCCCACTGATGCTCTCAGTTTTGTTATAGATGAACACATGAAAATTTTTGCCATTAAAAAGCTGCTGCTCATAGACGGTTTTGATTTCCGGTGCGTTAATCTGTAGCTGCATTATACACTCCTCGCTATTTCAGCTTCTCGTGAAGCTCAATCAGTTCTGCCACCAGTTCACGTGCCAGCATCGACGTCATCAGGTGGTCCTGCGCATGGACCAGCACCAGGCTGACTTTCATTTTACCTTCACCCTGATCGCCTTCAATCAGTTTGGTCTGGACAAGGTGTGCTTCGTTCAGCGCCATGCGAGACTGTTCCATCATGGTCTTCGCTGACTCAAAATCACCCTGTTTGGCCAATTTGAGCGCGCCGTACGCCAGACTACGTGCCTGACCCGAGTTGATGATGAGCCCCATCACCACTTCTTCAAGCTCTTCTGCTTCTGACTGCGTGTCGACGATATTTTCGATATCTAACATACTCTTTTCCTCTGGTTCAGTCCGGCATGGCCGCATAGCCATGCCGGATTAAATTTAGAATTTCAATGCGTTAGCGATATCTTCTTCGCTTTCTTCTTTATCAATTACGTTCTGAGCTTTGTTGGCGACGACCACGAATGGCAGGTACACCAGCGTTGCGATACCAAGGTTAAACAACGCGACCAGCAGAGCAGCGACGCTACCGTTGGTGTTAAAGAATGCGCCCAACCCGGTTGGCATAGTCCACGGTGCAATGTTGGTAATCGGTGGAATAATGCCTGTGTAATAAGCGGCCAAGGTAATCGCTGCCAGAATCGGCTGAACCAGGATGAATGGAATAAACATAACCGGGTTCATGATAATCGGCAGACCGAACAGAATGGGTTCGTTAATCTGGAACAGACCTGATGGCAGTGCCAGTTTTGCTACCTGACGATAATCAGCGCGTCGAGAAGCCAGGAAGATAGCAATAATCAGACCCAGCGTTGCCCCACTCCCTCCCAGGAAAATATAGGAGTCCAGCATCGGCTTCGCCCAGACGTGGAACGTCTTACCGGCTTCCAGTGCCGCGTCTACGGAACCAAACTGTTGGTAGATAGAGATGTTTTCCAGCGCCCAGGGGGTCATGATACCGCTGTCCAGTGCAGTCAGTGCCAAAGAACCGTGAATACCAAAGAACCACAACAGCGGAACAAAAATCACGTACGCCCAACCCACCACGCTACCCAGTGACGCCAGCGGAGTCGAAATGGAATCCATGATGATCTGGTGGAAGTTCGTTCCCCAGGTGTTCAACGCCCAGGCGATGATCCCCATAATAGAGAGGATAATGAAGCCAGGAATCAGTGCAGAGAAGGAGCGAGAAACAGAGGCCGGAACGCTATCAGGTAATTTAATAACCCAATTACGATGCACGACGAAGGTGAACATTTCCGCGACCACCAGGCCGATAATAATACCGGAAATAATGTTCGCACCGCCCAGCCAGTTAGCACCCACGGCATAGGCTTCTCCCACGCTGTATGGTGTGACTGTCATAAATGCGGCGACAGATAATAAACCAGCAGCCAGCGCATCGACTTTGCGTTCTTCCGCCAACGCCATACCGATAAAGAATGGCGCCATCAATGACATAATACCCAGCGTACCGTTATAGACGTTCCCACCAATGCCTTTTAAACTATTTAGTGTTTCAATAGTTGAAGCATCAAGTCGAATGCCCATGGAATAAAAAAACGACCCCTCCCCAAAGCTCAGGAAAACGTTATTGATTAATACAAACATAGCCCCTGCGAGGGTTAACGGCATTAAACGAATAAAACCGTTTTTGATTGCATTAACGTGTGGCTGCTTTCCAATTTTTACAGCAAAAGGAAGGAGTACCTTTTCAAGTGAAGCAATAGCGTTACTCATAGAAAAATACCCTTAAATACCGCAATTAACGATTGCGGTGAATGTTAATGAAATAACTCTTTGACGGGAAAATTTAAAATAATTAATTTGCTGCGGCTTTTTTAATTGCTGCAACTGCAGCCTTAAGCACGCCTAAACCATCGACTTTGCCATACAACAGCGAGTCAATCACTTCTACAGGTTTGTTGGGTAACAAACGCTGAATTTCGGGCAACATATAAGCAATCTGTGGACCTAATAACACAACATCGGCTACTGGGCCTTTTTCTCCGGCCAGCGTTTCGGGAAACGCTTCAATGATAACTGGCACTTCGTATTTTTCAGCCTGAGCACGCATCTTCGAGACCAACAAAGAAGTCGACATGCCCGCAGAACAAAACAGATAAATGTGTTTCTTTTCCATTAAAACGATCCTCATGTGCGATTATCTGTGTACCAGACACTCCGCAAGCCATAACCTGCATCCATGCTCTGGGTAACTTGCGTCAGCTAAATTACTTTTTTAGGTGGCTGAAATGAGTATACGGGATTGCACCGGTGGATGGTATTTCCTTGACTAACTAAATTGTCTCTCCTTGACCTGTGGTTATGACACCCCTCACACTTCGGGCAAATAATTCGCGACAATAAATAAGATCGCATGGCACAAAAAAACCGGCACAGCGGCCGGTTCGTCAGAGTGCTCAGGCAATAAACAGTTGTTACTTCTTCGCTGCCTGCGGGTCGGTGTCGTACTCCGCACAGGTCTGGTAGCCGGAATTAATCACGTGCCCAGTATCATCTAATGCAACAAAATAGGTCTCTGCTTTACCATCTCGTTGACCCAGGATGTAGGTCTGACATGTACCACGCGCATGGATCATGCTGACTTCAGATGAGGGCTTGCCGGCAATCTGCGCCACTTGCGCCCGGCTCATCCCTTTCTTCACATCTTTCACCACGGGCTGCACAAATTGGTCTTTGGTACGATCGTAAGCCGTACAGCCTGCCAGCATAGTCAATACCGCCGCTGCACTCAGAATTCCTGTTAGATTCTTGTTCATATTCCGTCCTCTTGTTTTTCAGCGTGTTATATAAGCCTGGAGCACAACAACGCATTTTTCAAGCTGTCAGTTGCTACTCGGGTCATTTCAGAAAATTCTATCAAAACAAAATGATGTTATATCCGGCTGCATCCCTTGTCGTTTGGACGTCAACGCGTTAGCTTTAACACATCGTTATTTTTGATCATTTCATTTTTCACAGGGGGTTAAATGACTCTGCAGCAAGAGATAATCCGGGCACTTGGCGCCAAGCCACATATTAATGCAGAAGAGGAAATTCGCCGCAGCGTGGATTTTCTGAAATCGTACCTCAAAACCTACCCTTTCCTTAAATCACTGGTGTTAGGGATTAGCGGCGGGCAGGACTCAACCCTGGCCGGAAAGTTATGCCAAATGGCGATTTCCGAGTTACGTGTGGAAACGGGTAACGATGCTTTGCAGTTTATTGCCGTGCGCCTGCCTTATGGTGTGCAGGCCGATGAACAGGACTGTCAGGACGCGATAGCGTTCATACAACCTGACCGTGTACTCACCGTCAACATCAAAGGCGCGGTATTAGCCAGCGAGCAGGCATTGCGTGAAGCAGGTATTGAACTGAGCGATTTTGTGCGCGGCAATGAAAAAGCCCGAGAGCGTATGAAGGCACAATACAGTATCGCCGGAATGACCAGCGGTGTTGTCGTGGGTACCGATCACGCCGCAGAGGCCATTACCGGATTCTTTACCAAATATGGCGATGGCGGTACTGACATTAACCCAATATTCCGCCTCAACAAGCGTCAGGGTAAGCAGCTTCTTGCAGCATTGGGTTGCCCTGAGCATTTATACAAGAAAGCGCCAACCGCCGACCTCGAAGACGATCGTCCCTCTCTGCCAGATGAAGCCGCATTAGGCGTTACCTACGACAACATTGACGATTATCTGGAAGGAAAAACGTTGGATGCCGACGTTGCGAAGAAAATTGAAGGCTGGTACGTGAAGACGGAACACAAACGTCGCCCACCGATTACGGTGTTTGACGACTTCTGGAAAAAATCGTAATTCGCTGATTTACCCGTGCCGGATAACCACAAAATGGTTTATCCGGCTCAAACGACGTCATTGCACCGAATCAGGCGAAAAACCTGGCTTCCAGTTAATCTCACTAAACAACAACTTCCCCTCGCGCTCCAACAGTCGCAACGTATGCTTACCGTCATGCCAGCACGCCCCCTGGTCAGCCGTCAGCAACTTATCCCCCAGTTGCCAGGCTCCGCTAATAACAAATACCACGCCGCCACGCGAACCAAAGGTCGTAAACGTCCGGTCAGCCACACGAACTTTAGCCTGGCAAACATCCCGACGGGTCATGATATTAAAATCCATCGACATCTGCCCTGCCGTCAGCTTCGCTTTTACCACGCGGTCGCCGGCGAAAGTAAAAGGCTGATGCTGTTTTAGGATATGCGGTAGCGTGTTCGCGCCTTCCAGCGTGACTTCTCCCCCTTCGAGCAGCGTAATAACGCGCTCAACTCCGGGGAAGAGTGAAAATTCGCCGTTCGCAGCAATGGAGGCAATACTCGCCCGCCAGTGAAAGTCGCGCGTTGCTGGCGGAAAACAACATATTTCACGCGTTTCTCCCGCACCATTACGCCAGAGATTAACCGGCATTTTGCGGATATCAAAGTACTCCATCATCCCTCCAGAAAGGCACTGTGCGCCGACATGCCGTCATCAGGCAGCCAAATCATCATTGTTATCATTCACCCTGCTCGTTGTTATCGGCAGCAGAGTTGATTTGCCTTAGCGATGACCATGGCGTTTTGCTAAAAAGTTTAACGCGCTGATCCAGGTGGTATTTTCGCGGGCCTCAGGAGCATAACGTGTCCGAAGCGCTGTGCAATAGGTAGGAAAGAAAAAACCGCCGATCCTGCCCACATCGTTAAACGTGTTGTGGACAAGGCCGGCGGTCTTGAGTTTTTTTTCACGCTGTCCGGGGCAATCTGCTCCTACACAGCGTGAATGATTGAGTATAGACGCCTACCGATTATTCGGCAGCCTGTGGCATTTTACCTTTCTGTTCAGCTCGTTCTGTCAGACGCTTCTCAAAATTGGCATTAAACTGTTTTTTCTGTTCCGGGGTCAGAATGTTGTAAATTTTGTTCTGCGTTTCCATATGCGCCAGCATGTTAGCTTTGCGCTGCTCTTCCATTTTCGCAATCTGCGCTTCAGCTTTCGCTTTATCGAAGCTATCGCTGGCGATGATATCGTGCATTGCACGGCGTTCTTCCAGCGGAGGACGTTTCATCTGATCGCGCTGACCTTTCATGATGTCGCGGATCTGCTGCTTCTGTGCATCGGTCAGGTTCAGGTCTTTAAACATCATGTCATGATGTGGGGCAAACTTACCGTTGTGGTGCATCATCGGTTTGGCATCTGCCGGAGCTGCTGTGGTAGCATCAGCGGCATGAGCCAGGTTTGCAGCGCCCAGCGCCAGGGTAGAGGCAACAAACAGAGCAGTCAATTTACGCATAATTTCTATCCTTCCTTTCAGTTATTCTTACGACATTCATGCGATGCTTATGCAATGTGATGTCGTGTTGACGGGATTAACTTTACCGGCTTAAGCGTCAATTAATCAGAGCAACGGTAAAACAATGAAAGTGTAAAAAACAAACTTTCATCAATTATGAAGAAAAAAAGAATAAATTGCGGAGAGTTGAAATAAAAAATTACAACATAATGATTTTGAAAGGATTATGAAGAACTATACCTGAACTCTGGTTATTAAGAAAGCAGCTTACCAGGAATAATCCGTAATAAATACAAACAGCACGCAAAAATAAGCCCTTAGAGATTAACCCAAGGGCGGATATATCTTTTACAACCTTTCCAGCATCAGTCCCGCGCGTAAACCACAGGCCACATTTGGATTAGGAAAGAGAACATATTCAACGTTATGGGTGACGATAAAACGTTCATCACCATCCTGAGCCAGCACGGTTCCCTCTTTAAATGCGGTAAAGTTCAGCGTCTGGTTGTCCATGTAGAGAATGAAATCGTCGCTGCGCCGTGTAATTTGCGCCACCACGCGATAGCGTAGCGGCGGTGTTTCAACTGCCGCTACGGGTCTGCCTGTCAACAACATTGCCAGCGCCTGCGCAGTGTGAGCAAACTGTGACAGGTTGTTTTGCCCAAACGGCAGCGCCTTGCCCAGCTCCAGCGTGCAGGCCAACGCACCAAAATGCTCCCCACTAAAATGGGTAAACGTTCCGCCTGGCGCCTGGTGGAAAACCAGAGCCTCCAGCCCCGCATCCCCCAACCAGTGAAGAAACGCCTCATCCCATGCCACATCACGCTGCGGTAGCACGCCAAAACGCAAATGACGTGACCCGCGAATAGCCGTGTGGAGATCGAGATGCCAGCGAACAGGTGCCTTTGCCCGCGCGTAAAAATCTTCCAGACTCAGCTCAAGCTCGCGGGCACGCCGTGTTTCACCGCTCTCATCGAAGAGCTGCCAGCGACCACCAAACATACGGTTCAGATCGCTATGACAATAGCGTTTGCCCGCAGCTAACGCCTGCGGATTGCCCAGGATCAGCAATAGCCGCCATGTCAGCGGCAGCGTGCCGCTAAACAATCCGGACAACAATGTATCCAGTATTTCTACTGGTGCGGTTTCATTACCATGAATGCCTGCAGACAAAACCAGCGAACGCTCAACCGGAACAACCGGCGTCAGCTCCAGCATGCCATGCCCAATCCATTGCCAGTCAAAACCATGAGCTTTCCCCCGGGTGGCATCTGGCGAATCCCCCGCAAGCGTCAGCGCAAGGAAATTATCCATGGCGTGCACGCTCCTGCTGGAAGGGATACACCGAACCGAGGTTGAGTAATTGTGTCAACGTATCCAATGCTTCACGCCCTTCGCGCAGCAACTGCGGGTCGGCAAGATCGGCGGCGGTAAGGCGATCGCGATAGTAACGATCAACCCAGTTATTCAGCGTGTTAAACAGCGCATCGTTCATGAGAACCGCCGGGTTCACCGCCTGTTGCTCCTGTGGGGTTAACACGACCCGAAGGCGCAGACACGCCGGGCCACCACCGTTGGACATGCTTTCGCGCAGATCGAATACCCGTAGATCGTCAATCGGGTTGTCATCTTCAAGCAGACGGTTTAAATAATGCCATACCCCTGCATGCTCCCGGCATTCCTGCGGCAAGACCAACATCATTGAACCGTCATCACGACTGAGTAGCTGGCTGTTAAACAGATATGTTGCCACGGCATCCTGCACTGACACTTCCGCCAGGGGAACTTCCAGCGCCGTAAATCCCGCCACCTGGCTATGCAACTGCTGTAACAAAGCCTGCTGGTTGGCAAACGCCAATTCATGACAAAACAGCACCTGACGATTTGATACCGCAATAACATCGTTATGAAACACACCAAGATCGATAACATCCGGGTTTTGTTGAGCAAAGATAATCTGATGAGGGTTCACCTGATTCAGGCGCGCAACAGCCTCGCTGGCCTCACGTGATTGCCTCGCCGGATAATGCTTCGGATGCGCGCCGTTGCCCTCTTCACGACCATAGACAAACACCTGTACGCCGGGATCACCATAATCACCACCGAGACGGTTATGGTTTGCCGCGCCTTCATCACCCAGCAACGCAACCTGTGGCAATGCACTATGAACTGTAAAGCGGCTCTCATCGCGGAAAATCGCGCTTAGCAACGCTTCTGTGGTCGGAGCCTCCAGCGAACGGTGAAACTTGTTATTCAGATTCGCTACCGCCAGATGCACTTTCCCGTCCAGCGAATCTGCCGAAGGACAGACCGTTGCCGCATTCGCCACCCACATCGGCGAAGCGGAACTGGCACTGGAAAGCCAGTGAGGTGCCTGACGTGCCACCTTTTCCAGTACCTGTTCGTCACTGCCGCTAAATCCCAACTGGCGCAGCACGGGAATATAGGGGCGCTCGTGAGGTGGGATCACCGCCTGCGGGAATCCGGCATCGGCCAACGCCTTCATCTTCAATAAGCCCTGTTTCGCCGCCAGACGGGGATTCGAGACCTGAAAACGGTGTCGGGTTGAGGCCTCATTGCCAAATGACAACCCCGCATAATGGTGTGTCAGTCCCACCAGACCGTCGAAATTTACTTCGCGCGCTTTCATGGCTTATCCTCGCATGAAAAATCGAGTCCTGGGCTAAGCGCTGTCGGCAGCGTCAGGGTCGGAGATTCCAGGCTCGCCATCGGCCAGGCGCAATAATCTGCGGCATACCACGCACTGGCGCGATGGTTGCCTGAGGCACCAATCCCACCAAACGGCGCAGTGCTTGCCGCGCCGGTTAGCGGCTTATTCCAGTTGACGATGCCCGCACGAGCTTCCAGTAGCAATTGGTCAAACTGATTGCGATCCGGTGAAACCAGTCCGCACGACAAACCAAAGCGGGTATTGTTGGCCATGCGAATCGCATCATCAAAGCTGTCATAACGCCAGACACCGAGCAGCGGGCCGAAGACCTCTTCATCCGCGACATTCGCCACGCCGGTTAGCTCAATAATGCCAGGGGTCAACAGTGAAGTCCCCGCTTGTACCTGGCGTGGTGCCAGCAGGGTTCGTCCTCCCTGCGCTTCAAGGCGTTTCCAGGCGTCACAAACATGTTGCGCGGCCTGTTCAGAAATAAGCCCGCCAATAAACGGCTGCGGTTGTGCATCCCAGTTGCCGGGCATCAAACGCTGGCTGACATCCACCAGCCGCGCCAGAAACGCATCGCCCTGCGCCCCTTTTTTAACCAGCAGACGACGGGCACAGGTACACCGTTGCCCGGCTGTAACAAACGCTGACTGAATAGTCAGATGTACCGCCGCATCAATATCTTCGGGGTTCTCGATAATCAGCGGGTTGTTCCCTCCCATCTCCAGCGCGAGGATCTTTTCCGGCTGGCCAGATAGCTGACGATGTAACTGATAACCCGTATTTGCGCTACCGGTAAACAGCAGGCCATCAAGATCTTCCAGCGCACTCAATGCCTGTCCTGTTTCGCGCCCACCCTGTACCAGGTTCAATACGCCCGGCGGTAATCCCGCCTGTTCCCACAGTTTGGTAACCGCCTCACCGGTCCACGGCGTCAGCTCGCTGGGCTTGAAAATCAGCGTATTGCCAGCCAACAGCGCCGGAACGATATGACCATTAGGTAAATGACCGGGGAAGTTATACGGGCCAAACACGGCCAGAACACCGTGTGGGCGATGACGTAACGTCGCAGCGCCATCTGGCAGCGCGTTATGCTGTTCCCCGGTACGGATGTGATACGCCTTCACTGAGATGGCAATTTTATTGATCATCGCCGTCAGCTCGGTTGCAGCTTCCCAGCGCGGCTTGCCGGTTTCCCGTGCAATGATCGCCGTCAGTTCTGCTTTATTACTCTCCAGCAGCGTCGCGAATTTCTCGACAATGTCCAGGCGGGCGGCAAAAGCCTGTTTCGCCCAGCCCGGAAAGGCTGTCCGCGCCGCCTTGCATGCCAGTGCGACCTGAGTCGCATCGGCATCATTGCCTTGCCACAGCACGTCCCCGCTCACCGGGTTCGTTTTCACCCGACGTGCGCCCAGCCCGGTCACCCAGTCACCGTTTATCCATAATGTCATGCTGCTTTCTCCTCTGCACAAAGACGCACAAAACGTACATGGTCACCCGCGTGGCATTTCAGGGCGTCCAGTTGCGCTGCCGTCAGCACCAGTCGTTGGGTATTCGGGTCGGCACGCACTAACATGACGCGGAAGTTTTGGTAATTTTCATTAGCAACCAGGCAGGCAGGATATTCGCCCGACGCAGGCTGACCTTCAGCCACTTCCACCAGTCGACTTTTGCGGATAGCACGTACCCGGTCGATATCGCATTCCAGCGTCGGCCCGCCGTCGAAAATATCGATATAGTTGCGGTAGCGAAATCCTTCTTTCTCCAGCACCGCTCGGGCTGGCGCTGTTTGCGGATGCACTTCGCCAATCACGCTTTGTGCCTCTTCCGACAGGAAGTGAGTGTAAATAGGGTGTTTAGGCATCAGCTCAGCAATAAAGGCTTTTTGTCCGGTGCCACAGAGAAAATCTGCGCGGCTGAATTCCATTGAGAAAAAGCGCTTGCCAAGGCTTTGCCAGAATGGTGAATAACCGTGTTCATCAATGACACCCCGCATCTCTGCAACGACTTTTTCGTTAAAACGGTCACGAAACGCCGCCATAAACATAAAACGCGACTTCGACAGCAAGTAACCGTTACCTTCTTTACGCCAGTCCGGATCGAGAAACAGAGTGCAAAGCTCACTGCTTCCAGTGTGATCGTTACTGAGAAACAGCGTTGGCAATGCGTTATAGACATTCAACTCTTTCGAAGCATGAACCAGCGTACCAACACGGTAGTTATACCAGGGATCGTTAAGCCCTACCGCCACTTCAATAGCACAAATCCCCGCCACGGTTCCGGTGGCGCTGTCTTCCAAGACAAAAACGTAGCCCTGCTCGCTTTTAGGCAACTCGCCTCGCCAGGTTTTCAACGAACGATCAATACGCGCCGCCAACGTGGCTTCATTTGCGGGTAATGACGTCAACCCACCGCCAGTCTTACCGGCAAGCTGCATTAACGCGGTGATATCCGCGTGTTCAATGGGACGGATCACCATCATGATGAACCTCCTGCTTTAATGCGTTCGCAGGCCAGCGCAAAACGATCCAGCCCGGTTGCCACCTCTTCCTGGCTGACGTTTAGCGCTGGCGCGAAACGCACCACATTCGCACCGGCAATCAGTACCATCACCCCGGCGATGGCCGCTTCTTGCGAGATGAGTTTCGCTTTCCCGGCAAATTCCGCATTCAGCACGCAGCCGATCAGCAGTCCCAGCCCTCGAATCTCGCTAAACAGGCCAAAACGTTCGTTAATGGCGTTAATACGTTCCACAAACCAGTCGTGTCGCTGCTTCACTCCGTTAAGCACTTCCGGTGTGTTAACAATTTCCAGCAGCTTTCCCGCCACGGCAGTGGCTAATGGATTTCCGCCGTACGTTGTGCCGTGCGTACCCACCGTCATCACACTGGCGCAATGCTCTGTCGCCAGCAGTGCGCCGATAGGGAAACCGCCGCCCAGCGCCTTTGCGGTAGTCAGCAGGTCCGGCGTAACGCCGTAATGCATATAGGCATACAGCTCGCCAGTACGGCCAACTCCGGTCTGAACCTCATCAAAAATCAGCAGTGCATTATGACGATCGCATAATTCACGCAGCCCCTGTAAAAACGCGGTGGTTGCCGGCACCACGCCGCCTTCGCCCTGTACAGGCTCGACGATGACCGCACAGGTGGTGTCATCAATCAGTTGGCTGGCAGAATCGAGATCGTTATACACCGCGTGGCGAATATCCGGCGGCAGTGGTGCAAAATCCTGTGAATAGGCGGGCTGCCCCCCGGCACTGACGGTAAACAGCGTGCGACCGTGGAAAGCATTTTTAAATGCCACAATGCCACTTTTCTGGCTGCCAAACCGATCGTGGGCAAATTTACGCGCCAGCTTTAGCGCGGCTTCGTTGGCCTCTGCGCCGGAGTTGCAGAAGAAGACCCGCTCGGCAAACGTCGCGTCGATAAGCTTCTTCGCCAGACGCAATACCGGTTCGTTGGTGTAACCGTTACCGGTATGCCAGAATTTGCTGGCCTGATCGTTTAATGCCTCACGCAATGCCGGATGTGCATGCCCCAGTGCGTTTACCGCAATGCCTCCCGCGAAATCGATATACTCTTTACCCTGTTGATCCCACAGACGTGAACCTTCACCACGCACCGGAATAAAAGGCGCCGGGGCATAGACAGGCATCATCCATTCATCAAAATTATCACGCGTAACTGACAGAGACATAGCGACCTCAACGGTAAATAAAAGGTTATTTATATGTTAATAAATATAGTGTTTGCGGTGTAAATGTAGATTGCAGGGTTCGTGCCAGCCAGCGAAAAAAGTGCATAAACGGGGTCAGAGAACGGAATATCAACAAGTTACAACACAGCAATATTCACTATATGCGCATATAAAGTGAATATGTTTGCGTATCAGATGACTAAATAGAGGAAAAACCGCAATTTTATTCAGTCGCCAAATATAATTCTGGAATTGTGATCGTATACGAAATTTATCGGAAATTATTGCCTCATAGCGACGCGCTTCGCGCCAAAACGGTGCAGTTTTTGCTCCATCGTTAACACCATTAGCAATCATTGTTGGAATCAGGTGACAAGAAGCAGTCAGCTCGTGGAAATTCTGCTACCATCCTTGCACTATTCACCTTACAAAGTGGCAGCGACTATGAAATTTGTCTCTTTTAATATCAACGGCCTGCGTGCCCGTCCTCATCAACTGGCAGCCATTGTCGAAAAACACCAACCGGATGTGATTGGCTTACAGGAGACAAAAGTCCACGACGATATGTTCCCTCTCGAAGAGGTGGCTAAACTCGGTTATAACGTCTTTTATCACGGCCAGAAAGGTCATTACGGCGTCGCGTTGTTAACGAAAGAAACGCCGATTGCGGTGCGTCGTGGCTTCCCTGACGATGGCGAAGAGGCGCAGCGTCGTATCATCATGGCGGAAATTCCGTCCCCGTTGGGCAGCGTCACCGTCATCAACGGCTATTTCCCGCAGGGCGAAAGCCGTGACCATGAAACCAAATTCCCGGCGAAAGCGGCGTTCTATCAGAATTTACAAAACTATCTTGAGACGGAGCTGAAACGCGATAATCCGGTGCTGATCATGGGTGATATGAATATCAGCCCAACCGACCTGGATATCGGCATCGGTGAAGAGAATCGCAAACGCTGGCTGCGCACCGGGAAATGCTCCTTCCTGCCAGAAGAGCGCGAGTGGATGGAACGTCTGTTAGGTTGGGGGCTGGTTGACACCTATCGTCACGCGCATCCTGATAAAAACGACCAGTTCTCGTGGTTTGATTACCGCTCGAAAGGCTTCGACGATAACCGTGGTCTGCGTATTGATCTGCTGCTGGCAACCAATCCGCTGGCGGAACGCTGCGAAGAAACGGGTATCGACTATGAGATCCGTAGCATGGAAAAACCGTCCGACCACGCGCCAGTGTGGGCAAAATTCCGCGTCTAATCATCTGCTTTTTTTCGCTCTCCGGGCCTCGCCTGGAGAGTCAGTATATTCTGTGCAAAATCAATAAAGCGACGGTAATACATTGTTGCGACCGGGATTTTAATATATCTTCGCGCGCACTTTTCGCTGGTGAAAACGCATCATTGCCCACGGATTTACAGGAGGCCCCCATGCAAAAGAAGTTCGCATAAGGCAGAATACCGACTGCTGATTGTGGCAATGCTATTCTGCGTCCTAGCTGGGGTTTTCCACTATTTTGGTCTGTCTGACCTGATAACCAATCTCCATCATTTGCAAGATGTCATCCGCCAAAGCGGGCTGTTCGGCTACGCGCTTTATATTCTGCTATTTATCGTTGCGGCGCTGTGCCTGATACCCGGCAGCATTCTGGTGATTGTCGGCGGTATCCTTTTCGGCCCACTGGTTGGCACGCTCATCTCTTTACTGGCAGCAACCGTTTCCTCGGCATTGTCATTTTTACTGGCACGTTGGCTTGGGCGGGAATTACTACTGAAACACGTCGGGCATACGGCGACATTTCAGGCGATCGAAAAAGGGATTGCCCATAGCGGTATCGACTTTCTGATCCTGACCCGCCTCGTTCCACTGTTTCCTTATAATATTCAAAACTATGCTTACGGACTGACTGCCATTCCGTTCTGGTCATTTACTCTGATTTCAGCTATTACCACGTTACCAGGTATCTTTATCTATACGCTGATGTCACACGAACTCGCCAGCGAAGGCATCACCTGGACGTTTATCGTTAAACTCAGTATTGCAGGCATTGCCTTGTTTGCCCTCGTGCAGGCGGCAAAAGCCTGGGCCCGATATAAACATGTCGACCCCTCTGCAGATCGAGAGCTTGCCGGTAAATGAGAACGCTGAATAAAACGCAGTTCAGAAAGTGTTGCCGGGCTGGGTTCATTGCCCTGTTGGTAGTCGCGTTGATGGCATGGGCATGGCTGCCCGATGTGAGAGACTTTCTCACGCAGAGCCTGGCTGCGTTTACCACGCTTGATCAGCATGCTCTTGAAAATTTCATTCGTTCCTGGGGGCCTCAGGCCGCGGTCGTATCATTCTTCCTGATGATCTTACAGGCGATCATCGCTCCGCTTCCCGCCTTCCTGATCACCTTTGCGAATGCCTCATTGTTCGGCGCATTCTGGGGAGGAGTTCTCTCCTGGACCAGTGCGATGGCGGGTGCAGCACTCTGCTTTTTTATTGCCCGCGTTTTGGGTCGCGGCGCGGTGGAAAGATTAACCGGTAAAACGGTGCTGAAAAATATGGACGCTTTTTTCGAGCGCTATGGCAAGCACACCATTCTGGTCTGCCGCCTGTTACCTTTCGTTCCATTCGATCCGGTCAGTTACGCCGCCGGCCTGACGTCCATCCGCTTTCGTCATTTTTTCATCGCCACCGGTATTGGCCAGTTGCCTGCCACTATCGTTTACTCATGGGCGGGTAGCCTGCTGACCGGCGGCACATATTGGTTCGTGACCGGGTTGTTTATTCTGTTTGCCCTGAGTGTAGTGATTTCAGTGGCAAGAGGCCTTTATCTTGAGCGGCACAGGAAGCATTCCTGAAGCCTCCATAAACGACTGGAGATACTATGCGTTACTGTTTATTGTGCCTGGGTTTGCTGCTCTCTCCGCTGGCGGCCTTTGCGCAGAGCGATAACTGGCAGCAAATCAAAAACGATGCCCGGGGTCAGACGGTGTGGTTTAACGCCTGGGGAGGCGATAACGCCGTTAATCAGTATCTCGACTGGGTTAGCGCCGAGATGAAAACACACTACGCCATTAACCTGAAAATTGTCCGTCTGGCGGATGCCGCCGACGCGGTAAAACGCATCCAGACCGAAGCGGCATCAGGGCGTAAAGCTGGCGGTTCGGTTGATCTCCTGTGGGTCAATGGCGAGAATTTTCGCACGCTGAAAGACGCTGGCCTGCTGCAAACGCAGTGGGCGCAAATCTTGCCCAACTGGCGCTACGTGGATACCCAACAACCGGTGACTGAAGACTTCGCCATTCCAACAGAGGGCGCCGAATCTCCGTGGGGTGGCGCGCAGTTAACCTTTATCGCCAATCGGGATATCACTGAACACCCCCCTCGCTCTGCGCAGGCACTGCTGGAATTTGCGCGAGCGCATCCCGGCACGGTAACCTATCCACGCCCACCCGACTTTACCGGTACCGCTTTTCTCGAACAGTTGCTGATTACGCTCACCGCTAAACCACAAGCACTGAAAAACGCTCCCGATACAGCCACGTTCGCCGAGGTGACTGCCCCATTGTGGCAGTATCTTGATGCATTACATCCCGTACTGTGGCGCGAAGGGAAAGACTTTCCCCCTACGCCTGCCCGGATGGACGCCCTGCTGAATAGCGGCACGCTGCGGATATCGTTAACCTTTAACCCCGCGCATGCACAGCAAAAAATCGCCCGCGGCGAGTTACCAAAAAATAGCTATAGTTTTGGCTTCTCTCAGGGCATGCTGGGCAATGTGCATTTTGTCACCCTTCCCGCTAATGCGCGTGCCAGTGCCGGGGCGAAAGTCGTGGCAAACTTCCTGCTCTCACCTGAAGCGCAACTGCGCAAAGCTGACCCGAGCGTCTGGGGAGATCCTTCGGTGCTTGATCCACAAAAATTACCTGTCGAACAGCGGGAAGCGCTACTGGCTCGTATCCCGAAGGGACTCCCCGCTGTACTGCCTGAGCCACACGCAGCCTGGGTAAATGCACTGGAACAAGAATGGCTACGCCGTTACGGTACGCATTAATTCTGCTGCTCTGGGCCTTCATGGCGGCAATCTATTTGCCGCTGGTCCCTGCGGCTTTTACGCTAATTGTACCCGCGCTTTCCATTGCACACTGGCTGGCGCTGTTTGCCGATCCCCAACTTCTGCAAGCGTTACTGGCGACGTTGGTTTCTGTCACGCTGGCAGCCACTGGCGCGCTCAGTATCGCCCTGCTGACCGTCCTTGCATTCTGGCCCGGCGCCAGATGGGCACGGCTTTGTACTCGCCTCCCTTGGCTACTGGCGGTTCCGCACGTTGCTTTTGCCACCAGCACACTGTTACTTTTCGCCGAGGGCGGCATGCTCTACCGTATATTGCCGTTTCTCAGCCCACTGTTGGACCACTACGGTGTGGGTCTGGGCATCACATTGGCGGTGAAAGAAAGCGCTTTTTTGCTCTGGATCCTTTCCGCTTTATTGAGTGAAAAGCAGTTGTCGCAACAGGTCATCGTGCTGGACTCTCTGGGTTACAGCCGGTTGCAGTGTCTGAACTGGTTGGTACTGCCCTCTATCGCGCCAGCGCTAGGGAAAGTTATGCTGGCGATTGTCGCGTGGTCGCTCTCCGTCGTGGATGTCGCGATCGTCCTTGGCCCCGGCAACCCGCCAACACTTGCTGTGTTGAGCTGGCAATGGTTAAGCCAGGGCGACGCCGACCAGCCGACAAAAGGCGCGCTCGCCAGTTTGCTGCTGGTGCTGTTACTGGTCATTTTTGCGCTGGTGGGCTATCTGCTCTGGCGCGGTTGGCGACGCACAATTCCGACAATCAGTGGTGTACGCCTGCAGCTCTCATCCTGTACAGCCGGACGATCGCTGATACAACTTCTGCCCATCAGCGGCGTTGTGTGCGCAGTTGTTCTGCTCCTGATGGCGGAATACTCATCGCTGAACAGAGATGCGCTGTTCAACAGCCTGCAAATGGGGGTTCTGGCCAGTACACTTGCACTGGTCACACTATTGATATGGCTGGAATGGGGGCCGCAAACCGGACATCGTTGGGTCTGGTTGCCCATTATTTTACCTGCGTTACCGCTGGTCACCGGGCAATATACACTAGCGCTAAAGGCTGAACAGGATGGCCTGTTCATCACGGTGGTCTGGGGGCATTTATTGTGGGTAACACCGTGGATGCTGTTTGTGCTTAAACCTGCCTGGCAGCGTATTGACTCGCGCCTTATTGTGATTGCGCAAACGCTGGGTTGGACACAAACCCGTATCTTCTGGCAGATAAAATGCCCATTGATTCTGCGCCCGGCACTGATTGCCTTCGCGGTAGGATTTTCGGTCAGTATTGCCCAGTACATGCCAACATTATGGTTAGGCGCAGGTCGTTATCCCACACTCACGACCGAAGCCGTAGCATTAAGCAGCGGTGGCAGCACCGCTATTCTGGCGGCACAGGCGCTATGGCAATTGCTGTTACCGTTGGTTGTTTTCGCACTCGCAGCCTCGCTTTCCGCCTGGATTGGCCGCTTTCGACAAGGACTCCGCTAATGCTCATAGTGCAAGATGTTTCCCTGTACCAGGGTTCAACTCCCCTGCTGACGGGCGTCAACCTTCAGGTCAATAAAGGTGACATTGTCACTATTATGGGGCCTTCGGGAAGCGGCAAGTCTTCACTCTTTTCGTGGATGATTGGTGCGCTCTCCGCTCAATTTCGTGCATCCGGTCAACTATGGCTCAACGAACGGCGCATTGACACATTACCTACCGCGCAGCGCCAGATTGGTATTCTGTTCCAGGATGCCCTGCTGTTTGATCATTTCAGTGTTGGGCAAAATTTATCGCTGGCGCTTCCCGCTGACCTGAAAGGCACGGCGAGACGCGATGAAGTGGAACATGCCCTTGAGCGCGCGGACCTGTCAGGCTTTTATCATCGCGACCCGGCATCGCTGTCCGGGGGGCAACGCTCACGCATCGCCCTGCTTCGCGCCTTGCTGGCACAACCGCAGGCTTTGCTGCTGGATGAACCCTTCAGTCGCCTGGATGCGTCACTGCGGGATACCTTCCGCCAGTGGGTTTTCACCGAAGTGCGGAAGTTGGGGATCCCTGTGGTACAAGTCACCCACGATACGCAAGACGTCCCCCCGGCAGGCCGGGTAGTTCAAATGAATTCCTGGGCGTGAATGTGGCGTTATGCTGCGTTAACGCAAGGATTTTACTTAACTGGCGGCACAAAATGTCGTCCTCTTTTTTTCAACGTCGGGCTATTCGATGAAACGTGTTTCTCAAATGACCGCGCTGGCACTGGCTTTAGGGCTCGCTTGCGCTTCTTCCTGGGCTGCTGAAACAGCACAGACGCTCACCCTCGACCAGTTACAGCAAAAGCAAGGTGCGGCAATCGATACCCGTCAGAGCGCTTTTTATAACGGCTGGCCTCAGTCGCTCAATGGCCCTTCCGGGCACGAGCCCTCCGCACTAAATCTGTCTGCCGCCTGGCTCGACAAGATGAACGATGAACAACTTACCGCCTGGGTTCAGGCACATCAGTTAAAAACCGATGCGCCAGTGGCACTGTATGGCAACGACAGCGATGTAAAAGCCGTCAAAGCCCGCCTGCAAAAAGTGGGTTTTAACCATATTTCGACCCTTAGCGATGCGCTACAGAACCCTGCCCGCCTGCAACGTCTGCCGCACTTCGAACAGCTGGTGTACCCGCAGTGGCTACACGACCTGCAGCAGGGTAAAAACGTAACCGCTAAGCCGGCGGGTGACTGGAAAGTGATTGAGGCCGCCTGGGGCGCGCCGAAGTTGTATCTGCTGAGCCACATCCCAGGTGCGGGCTACATTGATACCAACGAAGTGGAAAGCGAACCGCTGTGGAACAAAGTGTCCGATGCGCAGCTCAAAGCGATGCTGGCGAAACATGGCATCCGCCATGACACCACGGTGATTTTATATGGCCGCGATGTCTATGCCGCCGCGCGCGTGGCGCAAATTATGTTGTATGCAGGCGTAAAAGATGTTCGCCTGCTCGACGGTGGCTGGCAAACCTGGTCCGACGCAGGTTTACCGGTTGAACGAGGCACTGCGCCATCGGTGAAACCAGAACCTGATTTCGGCGTGACCATTCCTGCCCAGCCGCAACTGATGCTGGATATGGAACAGGCTCGCGGCCTGCTGCATCGCCAGGATGCGTCTTTAGTGAGCATTCGTTCATGGCCGGAATTTGTCGGTACCACCAGCGGCTATAGCTACATTAAGCCAAAAGGTGAAATCGCTGGCGCTCGTTGGGGCCATGCAGGAAGTGACTCCACCCACATGGAAGATTTCCATAATCCGGATGGCACGATGCGCAGCGCGGATGACATCGCCGCCATGTGGAAGCAATGGAACATTCTGCCGAATCAGCAGGTCTCTTTCTATTGCGGTACCGGCTGGCGCGCCTCAGAAACCTTTATGTACGCCCGCGCAATGGGCTGGGAAAACGTCTCCGTCTACGACGGCGGCTGGTATGAGTGGAGCAGCAATCCAAAAAACCCGGTCGCCAGCGGTGAACGGGGTCCAGAAGCCAGTAAGTAAGGCTGTCATTATTGCCGGATAAGCGCAATCCGGCAACGCAATACGCTACGCCTGACGCTGAACCGCTTTCAGTGTCAGGTATCCGCTCCAGATCCGGTTAAATGTCGTCATCCAGCACAGCGCGCCAAAGACCCACGCCATCACGGCAAAATATTCCGGAAACAGACACCCCAACACAAACAACAAAATCGTCTCGGTACCTTCGGTCAGCCCCCCCAGATAATAAAACGATTTATGCGCGTAGCCCGGGTTATCAATTTGATGTTTCGCCGCCAGCGCGGCAAAGGCGAGAAAACTGCTCCCCGTTCCGATAAAGGCAAACAACAGCCAGCTCCCGGCCAGCGCATTCAGCTCCGGTGCGGCCAGAATAAAACCAAACGGTACTAAGGCGTAAAAAAGAAAGTCGAGCGAGATATCGAGAAACCCGCCAGCATCAGTAAGCCCCCTGCGCCGCGCCAGCGCACCGTCCAGTCCATCAAACAGTCGATTAATCACAATGGCCGCCAGCGCCGCCAGATACCAGCCTAACGCCAGAAATGGCAAGGCCAACACGCCAATGGCAAAACCGACCAGCGTAAGCCCGTCCGGGGTAATCGCAGGCTTATCAATAATGCCCACGCAGCGATGCAAAAGTGGTTTCAATCGCGGATGAAGATGACGGTCAAGCATGCGGGCGTCCTTTAAGGCTGTCGCACAACCCCTGGGAGGGAATATCGAGAGCGGCATTAAAACGCGCCGAGAGATTTTGAAACGCAATCAACGCGGTCATTTCAGTAATGGCGTCCTCGGTAAAATGCTGCTTCATCTGCGCTTTCAGCGCAGCGTCAACCTGTGGAGGCGTGGCGGTGACTGCATCCGCATAGGCCAGCGCCACACGTTCTTCCTCACTGAACAGCGTCGATTCTTGCCAGGCGGCAACCTGCAATACTTTATCCAGTGCGCCACAGCGTTCAGCCAGACGTAAGCTATTGGCATCCACGCAAAAGGCGCAATGGCACACCTGAGAAACGCGGGTCATCAACAGAGCACGCATCACCGGCGTTAAACGCGCCCTTTTACGCTCCAGGAAGCCAACAAACAGCGCTACCAGCCAGAACAGAAATGGCATCCGACCCCACCAGCGCGTGGGATGCAGCACATCGCCATAATGCTTTTTCTGCGTAGCAACAAGCGGTTTTAAACTGGAAGGGATACGCGTTAACGGTTTTACCCACGACTGAGGATCGTTCAACGGTTGCTCCTGAATACTTTAGATAAAACAAAGATAACGATAGTATGTCATTTTCTGTCGTTAGATCTTGATGAATATAATGAAAACCCTCGACGTGGTCGCCGCTATTATTGAACGTGATGGCAAAATTTTGCTGGCTCAACGTCCGCAGCATGCGGATCAATCAGGCATGTGGGAATTTGCTGGTGGTAAGGTTGAACCTGGAGAGAACCAACCACAGGCGCTGGTCCGTGAATTACGTGAGGAATTGGGTATCGAGGCTATCGTTGGGAATTATATCGCCAGTCATCAACGTGAAGTGTCAGGCCGATTGATACATCTGCATGCCTGGCACGTGCCGGCTTATCAGGGCTGTCTTTACGCCCATGAGCATCAGGATTTGGTCTGGTGCTCACCCGAAGAGGCGCTGCGTTATCCGCTGGTGCCTGCCGATATCCCACTACTGGAAGCGTTTATTCTTTTACGCGACGCCAGACCAGCGGATTTGTGCTGATCGTTTTCTCATCGCGCTGGCACTGTAGCAGCACGCCATCGGCTTTCACCACCGCTCCTTCTGAATAGTTTTGATCCTGATAAATGCAGCACTGACTACAGGGTTGCGCCCGCTGACCGCTGGAGCTGAACACTTCCGGCGGCACATTCACTTGCACATCCGGACGATAAAGCTGATTTGCCAGTACCCCGTTGGATAACATCACCAACGCACCTGCCATGATTAAACGGCGCATATTCTTTCCTTTTTAACTGACATCTATGCTCAGTATAACGGTATAAACCGGCAGAAACTTTAGTTCCTCCATCATCGTTTTTGGTTATGAGCAACGCCGCGATATTAATTTACTTAGCGGGATTAATTTTTTCTTGCGTCTCGTCACACTGCTGATGGTATAGTCAAAAACTGCAAAACACTTAACACAAATATCAAAAATATAACCATATCAATACATAAGAGGTTCTTATATCTATGGATCAGACATGTTCTCTGGAGTCGTTTCTCAACCATGTACAAAAGCGCGACCCGAATCAGACCGAGTTCGCGCAAGCCGTTCGTGAGGTAATGACGACACTGTGGCCGTTTCTTGAGCAAAACCCGCGCTATCGTCAAATGTCCTTGCTGGAGCGTCTGGTTGAACCCGAGCGCGTGATCCAGTTCCGCGTGGTCTGGCTCGACGATCGCAATCAGGTACAGGTTAACCGTGCGTGGCGCGTACAGTTCAGCTCCGCGATTGGCCCGTACAAAGGCGGCATGCGTTTCCACCCTTCCGTGAACCTGTCGATCCTGAAGTTCCTCGGCTTCGAGCAGACCTTTAAAAACGCACTCACCACGCTGCCTATGGGCGGTGGTAAAGGCGGCAGCGACTTTGATCCGAAAGGGAAAAGCGAAGGCGAAATCATGCGTTTTTGTCAGGCGCTGATGACGGAACTGTTCCGCCATTTAGGGCCCGATACCGACGTTCCTGCGGGTGATATCGGCGTGGGCGGTCGTGAGGTCGGCTTTATGGCCGGGATGATGAAAAAACTCTCCAATAACAGCGCCTGCGTCTTCACCGGAAAAGGCCTTTCTTTCGGTGGCAGCCTGATTCGCCCGGAAGCAACCGGCTACGGTCTGGTGTATTTCACCGAAGCGATGCTCAAACGCCATGGTCTGGGCTTTGAAGGGATGCGCGTAGCGGTTTCTGGCTCCGGTAACGTTGCACAATTCGCGATTGAGAAGGCAATGGAGTTTGGTGCGCGGGTGGTTACCGCCTCCGATTCCAGCGGTACCGTGGTTGATGAAAGTGGATTTACCAAAGAAAAACTGGCGCGTCTGTGCGCGATTAAAGACAGCCGCGACGGTCGCGTGGCGGATTACGCCCGTGAGTTTGGTCTGACTTATCTGGAAGGTAAACAACCCTGGTCTGTTCCGGTTGATATCGCCCTGCCGTGTGCCACGCAGAACGAACTCGATGTGGAAGCCGCGCAAATGCTTATCGCCAACGGCGTCAAGGCCGTGGCTGAAGGCGCGAACATGCCAACGACCATCGAAGCCACCGACCTGTTCCTCGAAGCGGGCGTACTTTTTGCGCCAGGCAAAGCCGCTAACGCGGGTGGTGTCGCCACATCAGGTCTGGAAATGGCGCAGAATGCCGCGCGTCTGGGCTGGAAAGCGGAGAAAGTGGATGCGCGTCTGCACCACATCATGCTGGATATTCACCATGCCTGCGTCGAGTACGGCGGTGAAAGCAAACAAACCAACTATGTGCGCGGCGCCAACATCGCGGGCTTTGTGAAAGTTGCCGACGCGATGCTGGGCCAGGGTGTAATTTAATTCATCCCGTACGCCGGATGCGGCACACGTGCCTTATCCGGCAAAGCCTGATGGCGCTACGCTTATCAGGCCTACAAACTACATGCCTGCCTCTTCGGATGGCGGGCTTTTTTTCGCCGTACGTTTACGCGGCGCGCCCTTTTTCTTCTCACCACTACTACCGCCCGGAGCGGCAATGCCACGGAAGCGTCGTACCGGCGTGCTGCGCGCCTGATCGATAAGCTGATATAGCGTTCCCACCAGCGGCTGCATGAAATCCTGATAACGACACTGCTTTTCACTGATTTGGGTCAGGATAGATTCCCAGTGCGCGGTCATATCCGGACGCGTCGCCATTTCAGGCAGTGAGTGAAACAGCGCTTTTCCGGCATCGGTGGAATGGATATAACGCCCTTTTTTCACCAGAAATCCGCGTTTAAACAGCAGCTCGATAATCCCGGCGCGCGTCGCTTCCGTTCCCAGGCCATCCGTTGCGCGCAGGATCTTTTTCAGATCTTTATCTTGCACAAAACGCGCAATCCCGGTCATTGCTGACAGCAGCGTGGCATCGGTAAAGTGTCGTGGCGGTTGGGTCTGACGTTCAACCACTTCGCCTTTTTCGCACAGCAGCTCGTCATCTTTTGCCACCACCGGCAACGGCGTCCCGTCGTTATCTTCGTCACGCTCTTTGTTGCCAAGCAGCGTGCGCCATCCGGCTTCCGCCAGAAAACGCGCTTTGGCGACAAACTTGCCTTTGGCGATGTCCAGCTCAATAACGCACTTCCTGAATACCGCATCCGCGCAAAATTGCATCAGATACTGACGGGCAATCAGGTTGTAGATTTTCGCTTCGTTATCATTCAGGTTGATGGATGAACTGCGCGCGGTAGGAATGATGGCATGGTGCGCATCCACTTTTTTATCGTCCCAACAGCGGTTTCGCGTATCGGGATTGACCGCCGGTTGCGGGAGCAGATCCGGCGCATGGACGCTAATCGCGTTCAACACCGCGTGACGTCCGGCAAAGTGTTCTTCCGGGAGATAACGGCTATCCGAACGCGGATAGGTAATCAATTTGTGGGTTTCATACAGCTTCTGGCAGATATCCAGAACGTTTTGTGCGCTTAAGCCAAAGCGTTTCGCCGCTTCAATCTGCAACGCCGATAGCGAAAACGGCAGCGGCGCGGATTCTGATTCCCGTTTATCGTTATAGCTGGTGACTATCGCCGGCTGACCGTTAATGCGGTTTACCACGTGTTCAGCCAGCGTACGATTCAGCAAGCGCCCTTCTTCATCCTGGTACGGCTCACACGCTTCGCTCGGCTGCCAGATAGCGGTAAAACGCTCATCAGTTGGCGTCACGATATGCGCCTTTACCTCAAAGAAGTCTTTGGCGACAAAGTTTTCAATCTCTTCATCGCGACGCACCACTAGGCCGAGCACTGGCGTCTGTACACGCCCGACCGAAAGTACGCCCTGATAGCCCGCATTACGCCCAAGAATGGTGTAAGCGCGCGTCATATTGATGCCGTACAGCCAGTCGGCACGCGCCCGCGCCAACGCCGAGACGCACAGCGGAATAAATTCACTGTTGGCGCGCAGACGCTCAATAGCCCGCTCCACGGCCTGCGGGTTGAGGTCGTTAATCAGGCAGCGTTGCACCTGCTGACGCTTTTCAGGCGCCAGTTGTAGGTAATCCAGCACTTCATCCACCAGCAGTTGCCCCTCACGATCGGGGTCACCGGCGTGAATGACTTCACTGGCCTCATGCAAAAAGCGCTTAATGACGTTGAGCTGTTTGGTCACCGAGGGACGCGGCTGCAGTTGCCACTTTTCCGGGACAATCGGCAGATCGACCAGACTCCAGCGAGCATAACGACTGTCGTAGGCGTCTGGCTGCGCCTGCTCAAGCAAGTGACCAATACACCAGGTCACCACTTGTCCGTTTCCGCATTCAATAAAGCCGTCACCTTTGCGATGCGGCTTCGGCAGCACATCGGCAATAGCGCGCGCCAGACTCGGTTTTTCGGCAATAAACAACCGCATCGAGTTAACGGATCTCAACCATGGCGCGACCGCCACGAGCTTCCACTAACTCACCAATCGCGGTGAGCTCGATGCCAAACTGCGCCGCAGCCGCTTTCACTTCAGCCTCAGCTTCCGGCGTTACCGCCAGCAGCAGACCGCCGGAGGTTTGCGGATCGCAGAGCAGATCGCGTACCGACTGCGGCATTTCACCCATCAGGTGTCCGTAGCTGGCAAAGTTACGCTGGGTGCCACCCGGCACTGCGCCCTGTGCAATGTACTCTTCAACACCGGGAAGCTTAGGAATATCCTGGTAGACGATCTGCGCCTGAATGCCGGCACCCTGACACATCTCACTCAGATGCCCCAGCAGACCAAAACCGGTAACGTCGGTCATGGCTTTCACGCCGTCGATATCGGCGAATGCCGCGCCGGCAATGTTCATCTGGCACATCACTTCCGTCGCCAGTCCTTTGTGTTCGTCCTTCAGCAGCGATTTTTTCTCTGCTGTCGTCAGAACGCCAATCCCCAGCGGCTTGGTCAGGAACAGTTTGCATCCCGCCTCGGCGGTACTGTTTTTCTTCACACGTTCGGTCGGCACGACGCCGGTTACCGCAAGACCAAAGATAGGCTCAGGGGCATCAATAGAGTGACCACCCGCCAGCGCGATACCCGCCTGACGACAGGCAAAGCGCCCACCTTCGGTGACTTCGCGGGCGATTTCCGGCGCCAGCTTATCAAGCGGCCAGCCAAGAATAGCAATTGCCATAATCGGTTTGCCGCCCATGGCGAAAATATCGCTGATGGCGTTAGTGGCGGCAATACGCCCAAAATCAAACGGATTATCGACAATCGGCATAAAGAAATCGGTGGTGCTGATTACGCTGGTGCCGTTCCCCAGATCGTATACCGCCGCGTCATCGCGGGTTTCATTACCCACCAGTAAGTTCGGATCAACAAACTTCGCCTGCTCACTGTGCAGGATGGTTTCCAGTACTTTGGGGGAAATTTTACAACCGCAACCGGCTCCGTGGCTGTATTGCGTTAAACGAATAGCTTGCTTGCTCATGGACATCTCCTGTCATTGCAATGCGGATATGGTAGCGCTCATTCCATGATGTGGTAAGAGTGACTGTCTGAATTCGGGTCTCTTTGCTCATAATCCAGACAGTTTTGCCGTTGTTATCAGAAATAACGGACGAATGCGCTCGGATCGGCAAGGTTAATCGTCGTGGAGGCTTTGAGCTGCGGTGTGCCCAGATAGAGAAATCCGACGATTTTATCCTGTGGGCGACAGTCAAACGCGTCGCGTACGACCGTACTTTCGGTTAATGCGCCGCTGCGCCAGATACCGCCAAAGCCCTGGGCAACTGCCGCCATCTGCATGGCCATTACGGCACAACCGGCAGACATTTCTTGTTCCCACATTGGGACCTTGTCGCTTTCTTCACATTTCGCCACCACGGTAATAATCAACGGCGCGCGAAACGGTGCGCTGCGCGCTTTTTCCTGAGCTTTTTCATCGCTACCTGCGGCAATCGCGCCTTTCTCAAGTACGGCGCTAAAACGTTCGCGCCCTTCACCTTCAATCACAAAAAATTGCCACGGTTGTAGCGATTTGTGGTCTGGCGCACGCATACCGGCGCGCAGAATATTTTGCAGTTGCTCTCCTGCCGGGGCCGGTTCGACAAGACGAGAGGCGCTGCGACGGGTGATAAGTAATTCGAGTGCATCCATTTGCTTAACTCCAACAATGAAATTTGTTCACAAAATTAACACGTGAGCGGATTTTGTTACAGCACAGGCGGCGATTCCTGCTGACAAGTGCCTGTCGGGTCATTACGATAGCCTCATCTTAACGCCTTTCTCCGGAATTTCGGGTGGCGTGTTGTTAATCGGTAGGGAGAATACATGCGAACCCTGTGGCGATTTATTGCCGGATTTTTTAAATGGACATGGCGATTACTCAATTTTGTCCGTGAATTTGTGCTTAACCTGTTCTTCATCTTTTTGGTACTGGTTGGCGTGGGCATCTGGATGCAGGTCAGTAGCAGCAACACCAGTGAACATGCTGAGCGAGGCGCACTGCTGCTGGATATCTCAGGCGTGATTGTTGATAAGCCCTCGAGCACCAGTCGCTTAAGCGTGATTGGTCGTCAGCTGTTTGGCGCCAGTTCCGATCGTCTGCAGGAAAACTCCCTGTTTGATATCGTGAATACCATTCGCCAGGCGAAAGATGACCGCAACATCACGGGCATCGTGATGGATCTGAAAAACTTTGCCGGAGCCGATCAGCCGTCCATGCAGTATATCGGCAAAGCGCTACGCGAGTTCCGCGACAGCGGTAAACCGGTCTTTGCCGTGGGCGATAACTTCAGCCAGGGGCAGTATTATCTCGCCAGTTTTGCCAACAAAATTTACCTCTCTCCGCAAGGTTCCGTTGATCTGCACGGCTTTGCCACCAACGGCCTGTACTACAAATCCCTGCTCGACAAGCTGAAAGTTTCCACGCACGTGTTCCGCGTCGGTACCTATAAGTCTGCCGTAGAGCCATTTATCCGCGATGATATGTCTCCTGCCGCGCGTGAAGCCGACAGCCGCTGGATCGGCGAACTGTGGCAGAACTATCTCGACACGGTCGCCGCCAACCGCCAAATTCCTGCGCAACAGGTGTTCCCAGGCGCGCAGGCCATGCTGGACGGTTTGATGAAAGTCGATGGTGATACCGCGAAATATGCCCTCGACAACAAACTGGTGGATGCACTCGCCTCCAGCGCTGAAGTTGAAAAAATGCTGACCAAACAGTTTGGCTGGAGCAAAGCGGATAAAAACTACCGCTCTGTCAGCTACTACGATTACACGCTGAAAACCCCGGCTGACACCGGCGACAGCATTGGCGTTATCTTCGCCAATGGCGCGATTATGGACGGTGAAGAAACCCCTGGGAATGTGGGCGGCGACACCACTGCCGCACAAATCCGCGAAGCGCGTCTTGATCCGAAAGTGAAAGCCATTGTCCTGCGCGTGAATAGCCCAGGCGGCAGCGTCAGCGCCTCGGAAGTGATCCGTTCTGAGCTGGCTGCGGCAAAAGCGGCGGGTAAACCGGTTGTTGTCTCCATGGGCGGCATGGCGGCGTCCGGGGGTTACTGGATCTCTACGCCTGCCAGCTACATTGTGGCAAACCCCAGCACGTTGACCGGTTCAATCGGCATCTTTGGTGTGATCAATACCGTTGAAAACAGCCTGGACTCTATCGGCGTACATACTGACGGCGTAGCAACCTCCCCACTGGCGGATATCTCGATCACCAAAGCGTTACCGCCGGAAGTGCAGCAGATGATGCAACTGAGCATTGAGAACGGCTACAAGCGCTTTATCACGCTGGTTGCGGATGCACGTAAGACGACACCGGAGCAGATTGACAAAATCGCGCAGGGCCACGTCTG
The DNA here is from genome assembly GCF_014596835.2 of Citrobacter sp. C6_1. NCBI lineage: Bacteria > Pseudomonadati > Pseudomonadota > Gammaproteobacteria > Enterobacterales > Enterobacteriaceae > Citrobacter > Citrobacter sp. C6_1. The sequence goes on from NZ_CP115031.1 coordinate 2,651,194, forward strand.
GACCGGGCAGGATGCGAAGGCCAACGGTCTGGTAGACAGCCTCGGTGATTTCGATGATGCCGTCGCGAAAGCTGCAGAACTGGCAAAACTGAAACAGTGGCACATTGAGTATTATCAGGACGAACCCACATTCGTTGATATGGTGATGGACAGCATGTCAGGCTCCGTTCGCGCCATGCTGCCTGACGCCATTCAGGCCATGCTCCCACCACCGCTGGCCTCTGCGGCCAGTGCAGTAAAAGCCGAAAGCGATAAGCTGGCCGCATTCAACGATCCGCAAAACCGCTATGCGTTTTGCCTGACCTGCGCCAACGTTCGCTAACTATTGACCCCTCTTCGGGATGAAGAGGGGTTTTCTTTGAGACAGAAGAAAAGTCATGCAGAAAAAATCGATTTACGTTGCCTATACCGGCGGTACCATTGGTATGCAGCGCTCAGAACAGGGTTATATTCCCGTTTCCGGTCACCTGCAGCGCCAGCTGGCATTGATGCCTGAATTCCACCGTCCGGAGATGCCAGACTTCACCATCCATGAATACGCCCCGCTGATGGATTCCTCCGATATGACGCCGGAAGACTGGCAGCATATTGCGGAAGACATTAAAGCGCACTACGACGATTACGATGGTTTTGTTATTCTGCACGGCACCGACACCATGGCATTTACGGCTTCGGCGCTCTCTTTTATGCTGGAAAATCTGGGCAAACCCGTAATTGTGACAGGGTCACAAATACCGCTAGCCGAGTTACGCTCAGACGGGCAAATCAACCTGCTCAATGCGCTGTACGTGGCGGCAAATTACCCGATTAATGAAGTGACGCTGTTTTTCAACAATCGACTGTTTCGCGGCAATCGTACCACTAAAGCGCACGCCGATGGTTTTGACGCCTTTGCCTCACCAAACCTTGCGCCGCTGCTGGAAGCGGGGATCCACATTCGTCGCCTGGGGACACCGCCAGCGCCACATGGCGCCGGCGCTCTGATTGTTCACCCCATTACCCCGCAACCGATCGGCGTGGTCACCATTTACCCCGGCATCTCCGCTGACGTGGTGCGTAACTTCCTGCGCCAGCCGGTAAAAGCGCTAATTTTGCGTTCCTACGGCGTGGGTAATGCGCCGCAAAATAAAGAGTTTCTGCAAGAACTTAAAGATGCGAGCTCGCGTGGCATCGTGGTGGTGAACCTGACCCAGTGCATGTCCGGCAAGGTAAACATGGGTGGCTATGCGACAGGGAATGCCCTGGCGCATGCTGGCGTGATTGGCGGCGCGGATATGACGGTCGAAGCCACACTCACCAAATTGCACTATTTACTGAGCCAGGGACTGGATACGCAGACCATTCGTGAAGCAATGACGCAAAATCTGCGCGGCGAGCTCACCCCGGACGAATAAAGGAGTTTATGCCCATGGCCCGAGCCTTACTATTGGTCGATTTACAAAATGACTTTTGTGCCGGTGGCGCGCTTGCCGTTCCGCAAGGCGACAGCACAATCGATATTGCCAACCGTCTGATTGACTGGTATGTCCTACGCGGTGACACCGTCGTTGCCAGCATGGACTGGCACCCGGCTCATCACGGCAGCTTTGCCAGCCAGCATCAGGTCGCGACCTACAGCCAGGGACACCTCGATGGCCTGGCGCAAACCTTCTGGCCCGATCATTGCGTACAACACAGTGATGGGGCCGCCCTGCATCCTCTGCTGAACCAGCGAGCGATAACTCAAACCTTTACCAAGGGCGAAAATCCGCTGGTCGACAGTTACAGTGCGTTTTTTGATAACGGTCGCCGTCAGGCTACTACGCTGAATGCGTGGCTTCAGCAACATCATATTACTGACCTCCTCATCATGGGGCTGGCAACTGATTATTGCGTCAAATTTACCGTTCTGGATGCGCTCGATTTGGGTTATACCGTCAGCGTTATTACCGACGGCTGCCGTGGCGTCAATATTCAACCCCAGGACAGTGCAAACGCCTTTATGGACATGGCAGCGGCAGGCGCAACGCTGTATACACTTGATGACTGGCTGGAAACCCAGCGCTAACTTTAAAACGCCTCATCCGGCCTACAGATTCGCGCATTCATGCAAATCTGTAGGCCAAAAAAGGGACTCGCATCCCCATTTGGTGGTGTATGCCCCAACCGATAACACCGACCCAAACTGCTTTGCCGCTTCGCCAGCATGGCGTGAACCCCTTCGCATTTTTCCTGTTATGAAACTGTTAACCTGCAAGTGCTGTTTTTTCGCCACGCCATTTCCGTGGCGTGTCTGCTTGTTTAAATGTCAAAGAGGAACACCGATGAAACTTTTGCCTTTGTTGGCAGCATTACCCCTGCTCTGCGCGAGCGTTGTTTCCGCCAGTGCGCTGATGTCTGTTGGCTACTTCAATGGCGGTGGCGACGTCACTGCCGGTCCTGGCGGCGATATCAATAAACTGGATGTTCGTCAGATAACCCATCTCAACTACTCATTTGGCCTTGTCTATAACAATGAAAAAGACGAGGCCAATGACGCCTTAAAAGATGTCAGCAAGCTCCATCAAATTTGGCTTTCACAGAAAGTACAGGATGATTTGCTGAAAATTCCACAGCTACGTAAACAGAATCCGAACCTCAAAGTTCTGCTTTCCGTCGGCGGCTGGGGCGCACGCGGATTCTCCGGCGCTGCAGCAACGAAAGAATCGCGCGCGGTGTTTATTCAGTCTGCTCAGGAGATAATTGCGAAATATGGCCTGGATGGCATCGACCTCGACTGGGAATATCCGGTCAACGGCGCATGGGGACTGGTTGAAAGCCAACCAGCCGACCGCGCGAACTTCACCGCGCTGTTAACGGAACTGCGTGCCGCGTTGGGTCATAAAAAACTGCTAACCATCGCCGTGGGTGCGAATGCGGAAAGTCCGAAAAGTTGGGTGGATGTGAAAGCCATTGCGCCATCGCTCGATTACATCAATCTGATGACCTATGACATGGCCTACGGTACTCAGTATTTCAACTCGAATCTGTACGGTTCGACGCAATGGCCAACGGTCACCGCGGCGGATAAGTACAGCGCCGATTTTGTCGTCAACAACTATCTCGCCGCTGGGCTAAAAGCGAGTCAGATGAACCTGGGCATCGGTTTTTATGGACGCGTTCCGAAGCGCGCCGTTGAACCTGGCATTGACTGGAGCAAACCTGACGCGCAGAAAAATCCAGCCACTCAGCCCTATTTCGAGCCTGCGCAAATTGAATTGTTCAAATCATTGGGCGTCGATCTGAGCAAAGATACCTATGTGAAGTACAACGATATTGTGGCGAAGTTGATCAACGATCCGCAGAAGCGCTTTAGCCAGCACTGGGATGATGAAGCAAAAGTGCCGTGGCTATCGGTGCAGTCTGCAGATGGAAAAGCACTCTTTGCCCTCTCCTATGAAAACCCGCGCTCGGTAGCGATTAAGGCTGACTACATCAAGAGCAAGGGGCTGGGAGGCGCTATGTTCTGGGAGTATGGTGCGGATGATAAAAACCAGTTGGCGAAGCAGTTGGCCGATTCGTTAGGTATCAAACACTGATCCCAACGCTTGCCACAATAGGTTATGATTAGCCCATTGCGCTGCGCCATTCTCTGGCGCAGCTTTTCATCTTCTACTGGAGGCATGAGCTGGTATGGCTTTCATCCCTAAAAATTACGCCCGTCTGGAAGTCGGTTATCGGGAAAAGGCGCTTAAGCTCTTTCCCTGGGTCTGTGGACGTTGTTCCCGCGAGTTTGTGTACTCAAATCTGCGCGAATTAACCGTACACCATATTGATCACGACCATTCCAATAACCCGGAAGATGGTAGCAACTGGGAGATGTTGTGCCTGTACTGCCACGATCATGAGCATTCGAAATACACTGAGGTGGATCAGTATGGTTCTACCGTAGTGGCGGGGGAAGATGCGCAGAAAGACGTTGGCGAGGCGAAATACAATCCGTTTGCCGACCTTAAAGCGATGATGAACAAGAAATAACAGCAACTGCGGGCCCGACACCAATGTTTGCCGGGCCAGGTTAATCAGGATTTAAACGTCGCAATCGGTTCGGGCGTAATGCCAAACTCCACTTTTAGTTGCTGCTTACTCTTCATCACCATCTCACCGTTGGTATCAATAGTCATGTGTTGTGCATTCGTGTTGTTACGTGCCTGCCATAACATCACCAGTTGCAAACTGTTCTCTTTTTGTTCTGCGGTCAGCGCGACGCCATCCGGCCATTTTCCCAGTTCAACGGCAGTCGATAAGCGCTGATAAACTTCCGGCGTCATGCTGTTGATCATCTCATCAAGATTCATGTTAAATCCACTCTCCGTAGAATAATTAGCTGAATCGTTTCTTCAGCCTTTCGTTTGCTCACCGTTTTCGCCGTCTGTAAAGTTCAATGACGCTGAATTAACGCAGTAACGCTCGCCTGTGGGCTGAGGCCCATCCGGAAAGACATGTCCCAGATGCGCATCACAGTTTCCACAGCGGATTTCAATGCGCTGCATGCCGTGAGACGTATCTTTTATGTAACGGATAGCCTCTTCGCTCACCGGCTCGTAAAAGCTGGGCCAGCCGCAGCCAGAATCGTATTTTGTCTCTGAACGAAACAAGGGATTATCGCAGATCAGACAATGGTAGATGCCATCACGCTTATTGTGCAGCAAACGCCCGGTAAATGGCGGTTCTGTCCCATGATTTTGTGTCACGTAAAACTGCATTTCGGACAAATTTTTTTTCAGTTCTTCTGGGGAAGGTTGCTTAGCCATTTGCTCACATCTCGCTTTATCTAAACTCACATCGCGAGACAGATTCTAACAAAACATTAACACCGTAGTGCGAACTTTTGTTCTAAACTTGATCCGTGCGAAATGGCAGCCCAGTAATCGTGATCGATATCACGTTTTTATCTTGATTGCCCTTTAAAATTCGGGCCGCCGCCCCCATGTGGTTTCAAGCCCAAAGGAAGAGTGAGGCGAGTCAGTTGCGCAAAGCTTAAGCAGCAGTTTGATTTGTCGCAATGATTGACACGATTCCGCTTGACGCTGCGTAAGGTTTTTGTAATTTTACAGGCAACCTTTTATTCACTAACAAATAGCTGGTGGAATATATGACTATCAAAGTAGGTATCAACGGTTTTGGCCGTATCGGTCGCATTGTTTTCCGTGCTGCTCAAGAACGTTCTGACATCGAGATCGTTGCAATCAACGACCTGTTAGACGCTGACTACATGGCTTACATGCTGAAATATGACTCCACTCACGGCCGTTTCAACGGTACCGTTGAAGTGAAAGACGGTCATCTGATCGTAAACGGTAAAAAAATCCGTGTTACCGCTGAACGTGATCCGGCTAACCTGAAATGGGACGAAGTTGGTGTTGACGTAGTAGCTGAAGCTACTGGCCTGTTCCTGACAGATGAAACCGCTCGTAAGCACATCACTGCTGGCGCGAAAAAAGTTGTTCTGACTGGTCCTTCCAAAGACAACACGCCGATGTTTGTTAAAGGCGCTAACTTTGACAAATACGAAGGTCAGGACATCGTTTCTAACGCTTCCTGCACCACTAACTGCCTGGCTCCGCTGGCTAAAGTTATCAACGACAACTTCGGCATCATCGAAGGTCTGATGACGACTGTTCACGCGACCACCGCTACTCAGAAAACCGTTGATGGCCCGTCTCACAAAGACTGGCGCGGCGGCCGCGGCGCATCCCAGAACATCATCCCGTCCTCTACCGGTGCTGCTAAAGCTGTAGGTAAAGTACTGCCAGAACTGAATGGCAAACTGACTGGTATGGCGTTCCGCGTTCCGACCCCGAACGTATCCGTTGTTGACCTGACCGTTCGTCTGGAAAAAGCTGCTTCTTATGAAGAAATTAAGAAAGCAATCAAAGCTGCTTCCGAAGGCCCGATGAAAGGCGTTCTGGGTTACACCGAAGACGACGTTGTATCTACCGATTTCAACGGTGAAGTTTGCACTTCCGTGTTCGATGCTAAAGCAGGTATCGCACTGAACGACAACTTCGTGAAACTGGTTTCCTGGTACGACAACGAAACCGGCTACTCCAACAAAGTTCTGGACCTGATTGCTCACATCTCCAAATAAGTTGAGATGAGTATCTGATCCAAAAAGGCGACTTCGGTCGCCTTTTTTTATGACCAAAATATTTACATACCAAGGATTGCGTAATGATTAATAAAATTTTTGCACTTCCGGTAGTCGAACAAATTGCCCCTGTCCTCTCCCGCCGCCAGCTTGATGAGCTGGAGGTTATTGTTGTCGATCACCCACAGGTTAAAGCTTCTTTCGCACTGCAGGGTGCACATCTTCTTTCCTGGAAACCAAATGGTGAAGAGGAAGTCCTGTGGTTAAGCAACAATACCCCGTTTAAAACCGGCGTAGCGCTGCGGGGCGGAGTACCAATTTGCTGGCCTTGGTTTGGTCCAGCTGCCCAGCAGGGCCTGCCTTCGCATGGTTTTGCCCGTAACCTGCCCTGGACGCTGAAGGCACACAACGAAGATGACAACGGCGTGGTTCTGACGTTTGAGCTGCAAAGCAACGCTGAAACGCGTCAGCTATGGCCGCACGACTTTACCCTGCTTGCCCGCTTTAAAGTCGGTGCTACCTGTGAAATCGAACTGGAAGCCCACGGTGAGTTTGAAACCACCTCCGCACTGCATACCTACTTCAACGTGGGTGATATTGCCGCAGTGAAAGTCAGTGGTCTTGGCGACCGTCTGATCGATAAAGTGAACGATGCCAAAGAAGATGTGCTGGCCGATGGTATCCAGACCTTCCCGGATCGTACCGATCGTGTCTATCTGAATCCGGAAGCGTGCAGCGTGATTCATGATGATGCGTTGAATCGCAATATCGATGTCGTGCACCACCACCATCTGAACGTTGTCGGCTGGAACCCGGGCCCGGCGCTGTCCGTCAGTATGGGCGACATGCCGGATGACGGTTACAAAACGTTTGTTTGTGTAGAAACGGCTTACGCGACCGCTCCGCAGAAAACCACCGAAGAAAAACCATCTCGCCTCGCGCAGACTATTCGTGTGGCTAAACGCTAAGACAACTCTGCGCATCATGCCGGATGCGGCTAACGCCTTATCCGGCCTACAAACCGCTCGTAGCCGTAGGCCTGATAAGCGCAGCGCCATCAGGCAAATCAGGCCATATCCAGCGCCGTTTTACCTTTTGGCGCCGGATATGCCTCATTTAACAACTTCAGTTCATCAACCGAGAGCGTGATATTCAGCGCGGCGGCATTTTGTTCGACATGCGCTACGCTTGCCGCTTTTGGAATCGCGATCACGCCCGGTTGACGAATAACCCACGCCAGCAAGATCTGGGCGGTACTGGCATCGTGTGCACGTGCAATATCGCTAATCACCGAATGAGTGAGCAGACCACGGCGCAGCCGTCCTGCCTGTGCCAACGGGCTATAGGCCATAACCGGCATCTGCTGTTGCTGACACCATGGCAGCAAGTCATATTCAATGCCGCGCGACGCTAAATGATATAGCACCTGGTTAGTGGCGCATTGTTGTCCACCTGCAACCTGCCATAGCGCCTGCATCTCGTCATAATCGAGATTCGAAACACCCCACCGACGAATTTTCCCCTGAGCGATGAGTTTTTCCATGGCGCTGACGGTTTCTTCATAAGTAAAGTCCCCCGTCCAGTGCAGCAAATAGAGATCCAGATAGTCGGTTTTCAGCCGGCGCAGACTGCCTTCACAGGCAGCAATCGCTTTCTGGCCTCCGGCATTCCACGGATAAACTTTTGAAACCAAAAATGCACCATCGCGCTGTCCCGCTAATGCTTCGCCAACAATCTCTTCTGCTGCACCATCAGCATACATTTCAGCCGTATCAATCAGACGCAGTCCCAGATCCAGGCCAGCCTGCAACGCCGAGACTTCATCACGGCGACGGCAGGGATTCTCCCCCATGCCCCATGTTCCCTGCCCTATAGCAGGAAGCGAAACCTGCTCCGTAAACATCACCTGTTTTACTGTCATAGTTCCCCCCTGAGTACATGCACCACAGTAAAGCAAAACACGGGTGATGTGTCCTGTGATGGTGCACAAATTGCACCATCCTCGTTTGGAAGGTTCGTCGTTAATCAGATGCAATAAAAAGCCCGGGCACAGTATTTATTCCCGGACTTAGACAGATAACGTTTTAGCTGCGCAGAGATTATTTTAAACGGCCTAAATATTTACCTTCTTTCATGGCATTTATTTTTCCGTTCTTATACACAACAACCGAAATCAAGCCTGCACTATAGGTTTGCGCCTCTGCATTATTTTCATCATTTGCTGCCGGGCTACCATTTATGTAGGCAATGCCATCGGCGCCACGTTTAAAATCAACCCCCAGTTTCTTCACATGTATGGGTTTTACCGTACTGCCGTTAACCGGAGCATTCACTTCACTAACCATGGTTTTATGATCATGCTGTAACTGACGGCGGTAAGCCTCGCTAATAGCATGAGCAGGTGCAACAGTTGATGCCACCAGCGCAGCGATAATAATTAATTTTTTCATGAGGAAAACCTTAATATTTATTATGACTATGATGATGGCTGGAATTAGCGTCATTTGTGCTGTACAGGCTCTGTGCATTTTCCATAGCCTGTTTTTCCGCTGCAGCATTGATTGTAGCCTGACGATTCTGCTCAGCAACGTAGCATGCGTCCCGACTGACGCCCTTGTTCTCACAGTCATTCATGCGAGAAGCCTCGGTAGAACAACCCGCCAGAACCCCGCCCATCACAACTATCATGATTAACTTTTTCATTATCTATACCAGGTTTATACTCAAAAACCTTCATCGCAGATGATATTTCTGCAATGTAAAATAAAAATTAACCGTTTTGTTTTTTACTTTTCACATGAAAGATGACTTTCATGGTTAAATTAGACGATGAAAATAGTTGTCAGATATTTGCAATACGCCTTGCAAGGTTGATTGAGGTCCAGGAGTCATAACAAAACAGTGCATTTTCAGTATATTGCCGTAGTGACTTTTGTTAGCCGCTAACGATGATTGGTGATGGGACACCTGTATTTCTTATTCTGTAAGCAAATCGATATCTGATTAATTAAATCATCCGTTCCTTTTTGGTAACTACACCAGGTAAAACACGTTAATTATTCGTTGCAGCATCGCATAAGGCAGAATCAGCAAAAATCGTGAATTCTCATGCTTAAGATCAACATTCATTCCCGTCAGGCAAAAAAGCCCGCATAATGGGTTCAGTCCATAACACGGGCTCATGTTCAGCATTGGAAATGCATCAGAACTTATAGGTGATACCCGTTGAGATCAGAGCCGTCCAGGATTTGTCTACCATCGGGCTGTCTGTCACTTCATCAGACAAACGGGTGTAACGCGCAGTACCGTACACGCTCCAGTCGCCTAAGAAATTATAGTTGGCGCTGAGTTCAAGGTACGGGTTCCAGCTGCTTTCAGGATCGTAGCTGCGTAAACCACTGCGGGACGATTCGTGGTGCGATACACCATAGTAGTACTGGTTCTGGTTTTCACTGTTCCACTCAACACCAATCCCCGGTGTCAGCGTCAGACCCCCGTTGGTATAACGGTACAGCCATGCCAGATCCCATACGATACCATTACTGTTATCCAGTGCGTCTCCCGCGAGGCTGGTACGCAGGAAACCATATTGTGTGTTATGCACGTAAGAAAGCCCGGCCATCATGGTGCTCTTACGCTTATCGAGATTGCGCAGACGGCTATCGTCGCTGTCGCCAGGCTTGAAGTACAGTGGCGACCAGTACGCCATCACAGATAATTTATCTGCATTGTCATTCCACAGGTAGTAACCGCCGCCCAGACCACGGAACCAGAAGTTGTCGCTTTCATAGGTCACAACAGGGACCGGGTAAACGTCACTATCGTAGTTTTTGTAAGGGTGTTCAACCACACCAACGCCTGCGCCCAGCGTCAGGTTGCTTTCTGCTTGCGCGACGCTCGCGGACGTGGCAATAAGCACGCCAAGTGCCAGAAGTTTGAGTTTGGTCACAATCCATAATTCCTTATTCAAATGTTTAGCGACGAAAGTGTAACCGCCAATACGCTTCAGCCCAACTATTTTACGTATTACCTGCCCAATGTAACCCCCTAATTTCTCAATGAGTGATGGCATTTTGTTTGCAGTGCGGTGAACAGCACATGAATTCAGCCCCATTTCTTTACATAACATGTGCTTTTTTTGCTGATGAGTTATTGATATGCCATTGAAATTCATTTGCGCGTACAGGCAAATTTTGCAAATGCCATCTACGCTTAAATTTAGAAGGTGTATCACCGAATACGTTGATCTCCTGACCATCGAAATGGCATGAGAGTTGCTTATTTCTTCAGCAGCGACGTCGTTCAGTTTACCTCTTCAGGGGCCTCTACTATTCATATGAACGGCTCTTAACATGTGCTAAAAAACGAAAGGACGGCATACCATGAATATATTCGATCACTATCGCCAGCGTTATGAAGCTGCCAAGGACGAAGAGTTCACGCTGCAGGAGTTTCTTACCACTTGTCGGCAAGATCGCAGTGCTTATGCCAACGCGGCAGAGCGGCTATTAATGGCTATTGGTGAGCCTGTCATGGTTGACACTGCCCACGAACCTCGACTTTCTCGACTCTTTTCGAATCGGGTGATTGCACGTTATCCCGCTTTTGAAGAGTTTTACGGCATGGAAGACGCGATTGAACAGATTGTTTCTTATCTGAAACATGCGGCTCAGGGGCTGGAAGAGAAGAAGCAGATCCTCTATCTGCTGGGGCCGGTGGGAGGGGGAAAATCATCGCTTGCAGAGCGACTGAAATCGCTGATGCAAAGAGTGCCCATTTATGTCCTCAGCGCCAATGGTGAACGTAGCCCGGTTAACGATCATCCGTTATGCCTGTTTAATCCGCAGGAAGATGCACAGATCCTGGAAAAAGAGTATGGGGTTCCGCGTCGCTATCTCGGCACAATCATGTCGCCGTGGGCTGCGAAGCGTTTGCATGATTTCGGCGGGGACATTACTAAATTCCGCGTCGTCAAAGTCTGGCCGTCTATTCTGGAGCAAATCGCCATCGCTAAAACGGAGCCTGGTGATGAAAACAACCAGGACATTTCCGCTCTGGTCGGGAAAGTAGATATTCGTAAACTCGAACACCATGCACAGAACGATCCTGACGCCTATGGCTACTCAGGTGCGCTGTGCCGCTCCAACCAGGGGATTATGGAATTTGTAGAGATGTTTAAAGCACCGATTAAAGTGCTGCATCCTCTGCTGACTGCAACCCAGGAAGGAAACTACAACGGGACAGAAGGTATCTCTGCCCTGCCGTTTAACGGAATTATTCTCGCCCACTCGAACGAATCTGAATGGGTGACGTTCCGCAACAACAAAAATAACGAAGCCTTCCTCGACCGTGTATACATCGTGAAGGTTCCGTATTGCTTACGTATATCTGAAGAGATCAAGATCTACGAAAAACTGCTTAACCACAGTGAGTTGACCCATGCGCCTTGCGCACCGGGCACACTGGAAACGCTCTCTCGCTTCACTATTCTTTCACGTCTGAAAGAACCTGAAAACTCGAGTATATATTCGAAGATGCGCGTTTATGACGGCGAAAGCTTGAAAGATACCGATCCTAAAGCAAAATCGTATCAGGAGTACCGGGATTACGCCGGAGTTGATGAGGGGATGAACGGTCTGTCCACACGTTTCGCGTTCAAGATCCTCTCCCGCGTGTTCAACTTTGACCATGCCGAAGTCGCGGCCAACCCCGTGCATCTGTTCTATGTGCTTGAGCAGCAAATCGAACGCGAGCAATTCCCGCAGGAGCAGGCCGAACGTTATCTCGAGTTCCTGAAAGGCTATTTGATCCCGAAATACGCCGAGTTTATTGGCAAAGAGATCCAGACGGCTTACCTCGAGTCCTACTCTGAATACGGACAGAACATTTTCGACCGTTATGTCACCTATGCGGATTTCTGGATTCAGGATCAGGAGTATCGCGACCCGGATACCGGTCAGCTGTTTGACCGTGAGTCGCTGAACTCAGAACTGGAGAAAATTGAGAAACCGGCGGGTATCAGTAACCCGAAAGATTTCCGTAATGAGATCGTCAACTTTGTTCTGCGCGCCAGAGCAAACAACAGCGGTCGTAATCCAAACTGGACCAGTTACGAAAAACTGCGCACGGTTATTGAGAAGAAAATGTTCTCGAATACCGAAGAGTTGCTGCCGGTCATTTCGTTTAACGCTAAAACCTCGACTGACGAGCAGAAAAAGCACGACGATTTTGTCGACCGTATGATGGAAAAAGGCTATACGCGTAAACAGGTGCGTTTACTGTGCGAATGGTATTTGCGCGTACGTAAATCGTCTTAACATAAGTGCCCGGTGGCGCATGCGCTTACCGGGCTTGCAAAATAATGTTCCGTAGACCGGATAGCGCCAGCGCCATCCGGCACTTACAGACATGGCGAACAGTTGGCAGTACGGGGGGCATATGACCTGGTTTATTGACCGGCGTCTTAACGGCAAGAACAAGAGCACGGTAAACCGCCAACGCTTCTTGCGCCGTTATAAATCGCAAATTAAACAGTCGATCTCCGAGGCCATTAACAAGCGTTCGGTGACCGATGTAGATAGCGGCGAATCTGTCTCTATTCCGACCGATGATATTAGCGAACCGATGTTTCATCAGGGGCGCGGTGGCCTGCGTCATCGCGTCCATCCGGGTAACGATCATTTTGTCCAGAATGACCGTATCGAACGTCCGCAGGGGGGCGGCGGCGGTTCAGGAAGCGGACAAGGCCAGGCCAGTCAGGATGGAGAGGGTCAGGATGAGTTCGTCTTTCAGATATCTAAAGATGAATATCTTGATCTGCTGTTCGAAGATTTAGCGCTGCCTAACCTGAAGCAGAATCAGCAGCGTCAGCTAACGGAGTTTAAAACGCACCGTGCAGGATTTACCTCCAACGGTGTGCCAGCCAACATCAGCGTGGTGCGCTCCTTGCAAAACTCACTGGCGCGTCGCACAGCAATGACGGCGGGTAAACGTCGTGAACTGCATGCGCTTGAGGCCGATCTGGAAACCATCGCCAAAAGTGAACCTGCGCAGTTGCTGGAAGAAGAGCGATTACGCAAAGAAATTGCTGAATTACGGGCAAAAATCGAACGCGTACCGTTTATAGATACTTTTGATTTGCGCTACAAGAATTATGAAAAACGACCCGATCCTTCCAGCCAGGCGGTGATGTTCTGTCTGATGGACGTCTCCGGTTCAATGGATCAGTCGACTAAAGATATGGCAAAACGTTTTTATATCCTGCTGTATCTGTTCTTAAGCCGCACTTACAAGAACGTGGAGGTTGTCTATATTCGCCATCATACTCAGGCAAAAGAGGTTGATGAACACGAGTTCTTCTACTCTCAGGAAACGGGGGGAACCATAGTTTCCAGCGCCCTGAAGTTAATGGATGAAGTGGTAAAAGATCGCTACAACCCTGCCCAGTGGAATATCTATGCCGCTCAGGCATCGGATGGCGATAACTGGGCAGATGATTCACCACTGTGTCATGAAATCCTGGCGAAAAAGCTGCTGCCGGTGGTGCGATATTATAGCTATATTGAAATCACCCGGCGCGCACACCAGACCCTGTGGCGTGAGTATGAGCATCTGCAATCTACCTTTGATAATTTTGCGATGCAGCATATCCGCGACCAGGATGATATTTACCCGGTATTTCGCGAACTGTTTCATAAGCAAAGTACGACCAGTAATAATTAACCTAAACAAATCAGTCAGCGCGTAGATGTGCTGACTGATTTTATAAATAGTGCCCCATCCTGTTTTTATTTTCCCTTAACAGAGCAGCAGGCAATGTAGTTTAGCTGATGGCGTTGCGAACGGAAGAAGCGAAACATTTTCAGGAATCGACGGCGATTTTCGTAAGTGCGTAAACCGTTAAACATAATTTTAATCGCCCCTGTAACCCCCTCATCACGAATTAATCCTCGTGGCGACATCAGCGACATAGCGCCATTATGCTGCATGACCTGTTCAAAACCGCAGTTGAGAAATAACTCACGCCAGCCTTGTCTGGTCATCGGACTCACGTTTGATTTCACCACCTCCACAAGCTTGCCCTGCTCGCTCGCATCCAGTTTTTGTGTGGTGAACATAATGTCGTGGGTTAACAGACGACCGCCGGGTTTCAACACGCGATAATATTCGGCAATTAATTTCGCCTTCGCTTTATCGGCATACATTGTCAGCATGGCCTCGTTAATCACCACATCGAAGCTGTTATCCGCAAAAGGTAGGGTACTGGCATTCGCCGCCATCACATGAATGTGATTTTCCAGTCCATTTGCTGCCACATTATTTCTGGCATTTGACAGCGCGGTTTTATCCATATCGATAGCGTAGACCGTACAACCAAAGCGTTGCGCTATCTCTATTGCCGTGGTGGCCATATTACAGGCCACTTCCAGCACCTGGCTGTCGGGCGTCAGCTGTGACTGGCTGAACAACCACTCTGTTGCTTCAACGCCCCCCGGACGCAGACGGGTTTTGCCCAGGCTGGCTAAGAACGTATGGCCCGCTTTTTCAGTCGTGCTCATCTGCCTGTCTCCTTTTCTATAAGTTGCATTATAAATACAACATTAAGCGTTAAAGGTGAAGAGTACGAATGTTTTTTATTACAAAATGTCCTTCCCCGTAGCGTTAGAGAGGAGGTATACCGTGTGATAGACTGAAGTATCAGACTTACAGGGCTGTAAATCATTATGAAATTGCATCATAAAGCGCTCAGGCTCTTTATCTCCGTTAGCGTAATTGTTTTGACGTCTTCTTTTTTGGTTTATGAGCTCATTGCCAGCGATAAAGCAATGAATGCGTACATGCGCTATATCAATGAGAAAGCCGACTCATCGTTTCTTTATGATAAGTATACTAATCAAAGTATTGCCGCCCATCTGATGCGCACATTTTCATCCCCTCAGGAACCCGCGTCTGTCGAACAACAAAAAGCGCTTTGCAACGCTTTCGACAGCGTTAACGGCACTCATGGACTCAATCTCACAGAGCATAACTACCCGCCATTGCACGGGACGCTGCAAACCACCTCAACGAAATGTAGCGAACAACTTGAAGACATATTCCTGCTGCCCTCTTTTGATAAGGCGGTAAGCGCTAATCGTGAGCAGAAAGACTACGGTCAGGGATTAGGTACGCTGGAGTATAAATTACGATATTACGTCGACCTCAAAAATAACTACGTCTATTTCTATGACCGGATCGACTCGCGCCAATTTGCGATACATAACTGGACGTTTTTGCAAAAAGGTACCCTCGGCATTGACCAGAATGATATTGACGCTATTTTCACGGGGCGCACGGTGATCTCCAGTATTTATCAGGATAACCTGACCGGGAAAAAGGTGATGAGCTTTTTAACACCGGTCTACTCTACCGGTAAGTTAAAAGGTGTAGTAATGGTGGATATCAACAAAGAGAATTTAAAGAATATCTTTTATACCAGCGACCGGCCTCTGGTATGGCGCTATCTTAACGTTACGCTCTCAGATACCAGCTCCGGTAAAGAGATTCTCGTTCACCAAAGTGAGACTAACCTGTTTCACTATGTTCACTACGAGAAGGACATTCCAGGCGGTATACGCATCACTTTATCGCTTGATTTAATGTATTTTATTGTCTCGTCCTGGAAAATCTTCGCTTTCTATCTGCTGGCAACAATTCTGCTGTTGAATTTGGTCAGAACGCATTTTCGCTTGTATCACAACGTCACGCGCGAAAATATCAGTGACGCCATGACCGGACTCTACAATCGGAAAGTTTTAACCCCGACGCTCGAACAACGTTTGCATCAGTTGGTCAATACGGGCACTCTCGTCACCTTTATCGCCATCGACTGCGATAAGTTGAAAGTCATCAATGATACGTTAGGGCATAAAGAAGGCGACCGGATTATCACCCATCTGGCCAAAGCCATTCAAAGCTCCATTCGCAAAAGCGATTACGCAATCCGCCTCGGCGGCGATGAGTTTTGTATCATCCTCATCGACCATCCCAGTGATTTAACGCCCCGCCTGCTGGAGAGAATTCGCTATAACTTACAAATTATTGCGCATGATATATCCATCAGCTTCTCCGCCGGGGTTTATAATATGCAGCCGAACGACACTATTGATGATGCTTACAAAGCATCTGATGCACAGCTCTATCTGAACAAACAGAAAAAACGCGCCGGTGCGTGATTATTTTTCTGCAGGATTTTCATTGTTGTACCAGGAGTAAAGTAAGTCATGACGGAAGTGAACAAAGGTAACGCAACGCATCAGCGTTTAATTTCGTTGTTGTCAGAGCAAGGCGCAACGTACCGCGTGGTAAGCCATGAAGCCGTTGGCAAATGTGAGGCTGTTTCTGCAATTCGTGGTACCGCGCTCGGCCAGGGAGCAAAAGCCCTGGTCTGTAAGGTCAAAGGCAACGGCGTTAATCAGCATGTGTTGGCCATTCTCCCGGCTGACCAACAGGCTGACCTGAACCAGCTTGCAGGACATATCGGCGGTTTACGCGCATCACTTGCCAGCCCGGCTGAAGTGGATGAACTGACCGGCTGCGTATTTGGTGCTATCCCACCGTTTAGTTTCCATCCAAAACTCAGGCTGGTTGCCGATCCGCTGTTGTTTGAGCGCTTTAATGAAATTGCGTTCAATGCCGGACTGCTGGAAAAGTCCGTGATCATGGACACTCAAGATTATTTGCGCATTGCGCAACCTGAATTAGTCCCATTCCATCGCGCACAATAGCAGGCCGGTAATATCAGTATCAAAACGCGATATTATGCGTTCGCCCAAAAAAAATCATAATCATTAAAAAAAGCCTGTTCCGTCACGCGTTTACGCGTACAGTAAGCAGGCTTATTTTTTCTTTTGGCAAGGAAACTACGATGTTTGATGTCACACTGCTGATCCTGCTTGGACTGGCAGCTCTGGGCTTTGTCAGCCACAACACCACTGTCGCCGTTTCAATTCTGGTGCTGATAATCGTCCGTGTTACTCCGCTGAATACATTCTTCCCGTGGATTGAAAAGCAGGGGCTTACCGTTGGGATTATTATTCTGACGATCGGCGTCATGGCTCCCATCGCCAGCGGCACGCTGCCCCCCTCTACGCTTATTCACTCCTTTGTAAACTGGAAGTCGCTGGTCGCTATCGTCGTCGGCGTTGTTGTCTCCTGGCTTGGCGGGCGCGGCGTCACGCTGATGGGCAGCCAACCTCAACTCGTCGCTGGTTTACTGGTGGGCACAGTATTGGGCGTTGCCCTCTTTCGCGGCGTGCCGGTGGGTCCGCTTATTGCGGCAGGTCTGGTGTCGCTGATTGTTGGGAAGCAGTAGTCAACCCCGCCAGATAGCGACCTGGTGTTTGACCCAGACCTTTTTTGAACATGGTGATAAACGCGGTCGTAGAATCGTAACCGAGCATTTGAGCGACCTGTTGTACATTGTGCCCGTCGATCAGTGCCTGCAGCGCCAGGATCAGCTGTAGCTGATGGCGCCAGCGGCGAAAACTTAGCCCCGTCTCTTTGACGACCAGGCGGGCAAGGTTACGCTCACTCATCGCAAACACGTTGGCCCACTGCCCCAGTGTTTGCCATTGTGCAGGTTCCCGCGCCATCGTCGCCACCATCTTGCGAATTTTCGGGTGATCGGATACCGGTAACTGCATTTGCTCCTGTGGCTGCTGTGGGAGTTCGTCAAACAATACCTGCGTTAACCTCTGGGTGGCTGGTTCACAGAGCTGGGCATCCGTTTTGCTCGCCAACGCAAGAATAAGTTCCCGGCATAATGGCGCTATTTTCAGCGTACAACACCGATCCGGCATCACCACTGCGTGAGGTTCAATGAATAAAAAGCACAACTGCGCGCCAACGGTAACGTGGTTACTGTGCGGAATTTCACCAGGTATCCACACCGCATATTGCGGCGGCACCATCCACATGGCGTTCTCCACTTCACAGGTAATTGCACCATGCAACGCCAGGATTAACTGACCTTTGCGGTGTTGATGCAGTGGGCTGAAAAGCTCATCTTCCTGAGCCTGAATACAAAAAGCCACGGCGGCATCGTGGTAAAGATCGGGTTGATACCCGTCCAGCCTCAGCCCAAACATAAGAATGTCCGATTTTAGCGATAAACTGTCATTTTAGCTTGATTCATCCACAGAGTAAAAACGCTAAGGTAACGCCTCGCCTGACGATATGAGAAAAAAATGACTAACTCCCCTTCTTCCCGTGGTAAAAACAGTGCGCTGTTAATTGCGGGTATCCTGATGATCGCGACCACACTACGCGTTACGTTTACCGGCGCAGCCCCGCTGCTGGACGCGATTCGCACTGACTACGGTCTGACCACCGCCCAGACGGGACTCCTGACCACATTACCACTGCTTGCTTTTGCGCTGGTGTCGCCTTTGGCGGCAACCGTCGCTCGCCGTTGGGGCATTGAGCGCAGCCTGTTAGCCGCCATGCTGCTGATCTGTGTGGGTATTGCTATACGTTCACTCCCCTCATCCGGAGCCTTGTTTGGTGGGACAGCAGTCATTGGCTGTGGCATCGCGCTAGGAAATGTCCTTTTGCCGGGACTCATTAAGCGTGATTTTTCACAGCATGTGGCAAAGCTCACCGGGGCGTATTCGTTAACGATGGGCGCTGCAGCAGCGCTGGGTTCGGCAATGGTCGTGCCGCTGGCGTTAAATGGCTTTGGCTGGCGCGGCGCGCTAATGATGTTAATGATCTTTCCACTGCTGGCGTTATTGATCTGGTTACCTCAGTGGCGCCAGACGGCCAATGCCAGCCTCAGTAATTCGCGAGCGTTGCACTCCCGCGCAATCTGGCGCTCCAGTCTCGCCTGGCAGGTCACGCTGTTTTTGGGCATCAACTCACTCATCTATTATGTCATTATCGGCTGGTTACCCGCCATTATGATCAGTCACGGCTACAGTGAGGCACAGGCGGGGTCGCTGCATGGTTTACTGCAACTGGCGACCGCAGCGCCCGGGCTACTGATCCCCCTCGTTCTGTATCGGTTTAAAGATCAGCGTACTATCGCCGCACTGGTCTCGTTAATGTGCGCTGTTGGCGCTGCAGGGTTTGCAGTTATGCCCGAGCAGGCGGCACTGTGGACCGTGCTGTTTGGCTTTGGCTCCGGTGCCACGATGATCCTCGGCCTCACCTTCATCGGGCTACGTGCAAGCTCAGCACACCAGGCTGCCGCGCTATCAGGCATGGCGCAATCTGTCGGATATTTACTGGCCGCATGTGGGCCGCCGATGATGGGGAAAATTCACGATCTTAACGATAGCTGGCAGATCCCTCTGGTTGGCGTCGCGCTGCTAGCCCTCATCATGGCCGTGTTTGGCGTCTGTTCAGGACGCGAGAAAGAGATCGCCAGCAGGTAATACACCGGGCAGGCGAATAAGCAACCTGCCCAGTTGTTATCCTCTGGCCGCGCGCAGCAGTGCCTGGACGAGCGGTACAGGCTTTCCTGCCAGTGCCCCTCGTTCGTGCTGAAAAAGCGTCCCGACATAAAACGGATGTGTCACCAGTTCAATAGCGCGAACATCACCAGCGTCATCCCAACCCGTCACTCGCAGATCGCCGCTTTCAAGCTCAGCGGCAAAAGCTTCCGACACGCCATAGTTACAGTGATACCCCTCTGTAATGACATCCCGTCCGTAGGCTCTGGCGATCAGCGTATTCGCGCGCAGTTCAATATCATCCGTCTTTTCGACCAACGAGCAGGTCAGCGGTGCAATCACCATACGACCCGTGGTCTCTGTTTCCGCATGCGCAGCATCACGCCAGCCCAGCACATTGCGAGCATACTCGAGAATAGCATGCTGAAAACCGCCACAAGTGCCCAAAAATGGAATGCTGTTTTCGCGTGCGTAACGTATTGCCGTCAGCGCGCCTTCCGGGTGCTGGTAAGGACTGCCAGGGACCACCCAGATGGCATCATAGCCGACTAAATCTTCGCCACTACTAATATCAGATGTGGTGAGCCAGTCATAATCAGCCACTAATTCCAGAACGGCAGCAGCATCATCGATGGCAAGGGGAATAGCCTGGTGCGCCACAATATCGGGGCTGTAATCGCCCACCAGCGCAATGCGAAGCGTATCTTTAACTGGGGAAATTTCCATTAACTTTCCTTATGTCCAGACAATGAGGGACAACATAAGGAGCCTCAGCCTACCGATTTTTTGTTGTTACCACAATCCCTTAAATTGAGAGTCTATGTGGCCAAAATGCTATAATAGTCACGTTTTACGATCTTATTTAACCGTAATGAAGACGAGTTCAGTGGCTTAGCGGAGCGGATTAAGAGATGAATATTCAGTGTAAACGCGTGTATGACCCGGCAGAAAAAAGTGATGGCTATCGTGTTCTGGTCGACAGGCTGTGGCCGCGCGGGGTGAAAAAAACCGATCTTGTTTTCAATGAATGGGATAAAGCGCTGACGCCCTCATCTGATTTACGTAAGGCATTCCACGCAGATATCATCGATTTTGCCCATTTCGCCGAGCAATACCGCGCAGAACTTGCCCAGCAACAGCAGGAAGGCAAGCGACTCGCGGACATTGCCCGGCAACAGCCGTTAACGCTGCTGTATGCAGCGAAGGATACGCAGCAAAACCATGCGCTGGTTCTGGCTGAGTGGTTACGTCAATTGTGACAGCGGGTTATTTGCCCGTTGCCGGATGATCTCTGCGCCAAAGCGCCCATTCATCAATAACTTCGCCGCCGGGTAGTTTGCAATCCGACCTTACGCCTTGCGGTGTCTGCACCGCAACCAGCACACCGCCCTTTTGCTCACAATATACGGATGCCGGGTTCGCCATGCCAATTTTCGGTGGTACTGGTGCTTCAGGTGATGTGGAACACCCCGCCAGCACCAAAATGCCGGGCACAACAATAGAGGCAAGTTTCATATTCACTCCTGTTAAAAACGTTACGCAGGAAGAGTACCCCGACTCCCCACCTATCTCCATGTTTTACTGACGAGTTTCAATCCCATGTCTACATTTTGACCCGGATAGCGTGTTTCATCTTTCTCTCCGATGTTCTATTATGCGGGCAATACAGGACTTATCAGCATTCTGGAGTATTTGCCTCTCATGTCAGACATGATCCTTGCCCGAGTCTCACAATCATTAGCCACAGAGCAGTCTGTTGAGAGTCTGGTTCGGCAACTTCTGGAGATGCTGGAGGTAGTCACTGAGATGGAGTCGACCTATCTTACTAAGGTCGATTTAGATGCGCGCCTGCAGCATATTCTGTATGCGCGTAATAGTAAGCAAATGCAGCTCCCCGAAGGGCTGTCGGTGCCGTGGGATGAGACACTCTGCAAGCGCGCAATAGACGCAAACTGTCTGTATAGCGATAACGTTCCCGCGCGTTGGCCAGAATGTACCGCCGCACGCGCACTGGAGATCACAACCTTTCTGAGTACTCCAGTCCACCTGCCAGATGGCACGTTCTATGGCACCCTCTGCGCCACCAGTCGTCAGCAACAACCGCTAAGCGAACGAGGTGAGCAGGTACTGCATCTGTTCGCGGGTCTGATAGCGCAGTCTATTCAGAAAGAATCGCTGGTTGCTCAATTACGTGAAGCGAATGCTGCGCTGATCGCCCACTCCTACACTGACGTTCTGACCGGGCTACCTAACCGTCGGGCAATCTTTGAAAATATCGAAACCCTCTTCTCGCTGGCACGCCACCTGAGGCACAAAATTATTGTCGCCTATATTGATTTAGATGATTTCAAACTGATCAACGATCGTTTTGGCCACGAAGTCGGTGACCAGTTTTTGATCCAAATTGGCCAGCGTTTACGCCGTGGATGCAGTGAGAATGATATTCTTGGTCGTCTGGGCGGTGACGAATTTTTAGTCGCCAGCCTGTCAATGGAAAACGAAATGCCGCCGTATGTTCGCTTGCAAAGCGTGAAAAACCACTTACAGCAGCTAATTTGCGGTGACTATGACCTGGGTGAGATCTGTCTGTATTATCCGGGAGTCAGCCTGGGCATTGTGGAAATAGACCCGCTGGAGACAGACGTCAACTGTGCGCTTCATCTTGCAGACAGTGCGATGTATCAGGATAAGAAACGCCAGGATAAAACCGCTTTTGTCGTACATTAAGCCCTGTTATGCTTAATCATCTTTAAATTATTCTGGCAGATAAGCGTATGCGACTCGGTATTATTTTCCCCGTTATTATTTTCATTTCCGCTGTCGTTTTCCTGTCCTGGTTCTTTATTGGCGGATACGCCTCACCAGGAGCATAACGATGAAAAAAACAACGCTTATTATGATCGGCGTGGCTGTCATCGTCGTTCTGGGAACAGAACTGGGTTGGTGGTAATCTGAGAAGAAGGCCACATATCAGTGGCCTTTATTGTCAGTATGTTTTCTTAGCTTTTGATTTTTCTGTAGATAAACAACACCACAATTGCACCAATAACGGCTACGACAAAACTGCCAAAGTTGAAACCATCGACTTTACCAAAACCAAAGAAGGTACTGATCCAGCCACCCACTACCGCACCAACAACCCCTAAGATAATGGTCATAAAGAATCCGCCGCCATCTTTACCTGGCATAATCCATTTTGCCAAAATCCCAGCGATAAGACCGAAAATCACCCATGAAATAATGCCCATAATATCCCTCACCTATGTTTTTGAGTTAACGATTCACTCGTTGTATAAAAGCATAGCATAGCGCTGAAAAATTAAAATTTGTGATCAGCATCACCTGTTATTTTCATCTTTTTCTGATCTTTCATAAGGTTAAACCATTTGATGGCGGCATTTTCCCTGACGTAGCTCGTCATTAATGTCGAATCGTCAGTCATTCAGGTCTACTCACTCCCCCTCAGCCCCTGTAATTGCTGGTTTTTCACTTCTGGCACACTTTATGCTTAAACAGCCCGTCACTATGACAAATCGTAGTCCACGATGCGTATCGCGTGGCTCCGTTTACAATTCGCGCTATTTCAGCATTTAACAGGTCTGTTATTGATGAAAAAAATCACCAGTGTATGCCCATACTGTGGGGCCGGGTGCAAGCTCAAGCTTGTTGTTGAAAATAACAAAATCATCCGCGCCGAAGCCGCAGAGGGTGTAACAAACCAAAATCAGTTATGCCTGAAAGGCTACTATGGTTGGGACTTTCTGAACGACACTCGTCTTCTGACTCCCCGTCTGACCCGACCAATGATCCGCTATGAAAAAGGTGGGAAATTCACTCCCGTTAGCTGGGATGAAGCCATTCGTTACACCGCAAAACGCTTATCTGAAATCAAAAATACCTATGGCCCCCGCGCCATAATGACCACCGGGTCTTCACGTGGAACAGGGAATGAGACCAACTACGTGATGCAAAAATTCGCGCGTGGCGTACTCAACACCAACAATGTCGATTGCTGCGCCCGTGTCTGCCACGGCCCTTCCGTTGCCGGGCTGCAGGAAACGCTGGGCAATGGTGCAATGAGTAACTCAATTAGCGACATTGAAAACTCAAAATGCCTGCTGATCTTTGGCTATAACTGCGCCGACTCGCACCCGATCGTGGCTCGCCGGGTAATTAAAGCTCGCCAGAACGGCGCAAAAATCATTGTCTGCGACCCACGTCGTATTGAAACTGCTCGTATCGCTGACCAACATTTGCAGTTAAAAAACGGTTGTAATATGGCACTGGTTAACGCCTTTGGCCATGTCCTCATCGAAGAGCAGCTCTACGATCGCGAGTATGTACAAAAGCATGCGGAAGGACTGGAAACATACTGGGAAACCGTGAAGGACTATGCGCCTGAAGCCGTTGAACATTTAACGGGTGTTCCCGCACAGCAGGTTCGTCAGGCGATGCGTACATTTGCCGCAGCGCCATCGGCAACCGTGATGTGGGGAATGGGCGTGACCCAGTTTGGCCAGGCCGTTGACGTGGTTCGTGGTTTGTCGAGCCTGGCGTTGCTGACCGGCAATCTGGGACGCCCTAACGTCGGCGTTGGGCCAGTGCGTGGGCAAAATAACGTGCAGGGCGCGTGCGATATGGGGGTGCTGCCTAACCAGTTCCCTGGGTATCAGGACGTGACCGATTTCGCCGTGAGAGAGAAGTTTGCCAACGCCTGGGGTATTGACGTAAATCTGATGGATGATAAGGTCGGCACCCGGATCACCGAAGTCCCCCATCTGGCAATCGAAGGTAAAGTCAAAGCCTACTACATCATGGGTGAAGATCCGCTGCAAACCGAGGCCGATCTGGGTCTGGTCCGTGAAGGCTTTAACGCGCTCGATTTTATCGTGGTACAAGACATCTTCATGACCAAGACGGCAGAAATGGCTGACGTTCTCCTGCCCGCAACATCGTGGGGCGAACACGGCGGCGTCTTTACCTGCGCCGATCGCGGATTCCAGCGGTTTGAAAAGGCGATTGAACCTACGGGGGATGTCAAACGCGACTGGGAAATCATCAGTCTGCTGGCCACCGCAATGGGCTATCCGATGCAGTACCAAAGTAACCAGCAAATCTGGGATGAGATGCGCGAGCTATGCCCGCTCTTCTACGGCGTGACTTACGAAAAAATGGGTGACATGGGCCACGTTCAGTGGCCATGTCCGGAGCTTGATCACCCAGGTACGCCGTATCTGTATACAGACAGCCAGTTTGATACCGCCAATGGCAAAGGTAAATTGTTTGCCGCACAGTGGCGTGCTCCTGCAGAAGTACCTGATGAAAAGTACCCAATGGTGTTATGCACTGTGCGCGAAGTCGGCCACTATTCGTGCCGCTCAATGACCGGCAACTGCGCAGCATTGCAGGCCCTGGCAGATGAGCCTGGGTATGTGCAAATCAATACTCATGATGCAGAAAAATTAGGTATTCGTCATCGTGACCTGGTATGGGTCAGTTCGCGACGCGGTAAGGTCATCAGTCGAGCAGATGTCTCCGAGCGCATCAATACCGGAACGGTGTATATGACCTATCAATGGTGGATTGGCGCGTGTAACGAGTTAACCCAGGATAATCTCGATCCTATTTCGAAAACGCCGGAAACCAAATATTGCGCCGTAAATATTGAGCACATTAGCGATCAGGGATGGGCAGAGAAGTATGCCGCACAAACGTATAGCGACATGAAATCACGCCTGTGCGAGGCCATTGAGTAAGTCATCGCCCAAGCCGCCTGAGTCTGGCTTTCCAGACTCAGGCATTTTCTCGTTACTTCTCCAACTGTGGTTCACTAAAGCGAATGGAAGCTGATTCCACCTGCTTATCCCGCTGCATAAAACCGAGATTCATCAGGAACAACCCCGCCATAAACGGAAGTTCGTACAGTTCTTCAATGAGATCGCCGTACTGGGCATTGTGCAAAAAGATTGGGGCCAACAGACGATGATGCTCTACCGTATCGGAGATCAAAAATGCACAGGTGGTGATCGCTAACAGCCATAGCGGCAGCGGTTCATTGCGTAAGCGACGGGCAATATCCTGGCGTAAGCGCTTCGATATCAGTACCGGCAGAATAATCATGGCAATCAATACCACTGAGATAGTTCTGAACAGAAGTTTAGGGTGTTCCGGAAAATAATCACGGCCCCAACTGGTGCTGCGCCCCAGCAACACCAGCCACCACACAGCCGCCCAAAGCCAAAATTGCTTCTCACCTTCGGGACGTGATAAAGGCCGGATGTAGCTGAGAGTAAAAACCGCACCAAAGAGCAGCCATAGCGCCTGACCATTCTCAATCCATCTGACGACAGTACCGTTGAGCAAAGGTACATTCCAGTTCGCGGTAAACGGGATCGCTACGATGACTA
This sequence comes from Citrobacter sp. C6_1, assembly GCF_014596835.2. Taxonomy (NCBI): domain Bacteria; kingdom Pseudomonadati; phylum Pseudomonadota; class Gammaproteobacteria; order Enterobacterales; family Enterobacteriaceae; genus Citrobacter; species Citrobacter sp. C6_1. The sequence goes on from NZ_CP115031.1 coordinate 2,677,143, forward strand.
GCCCAAGAATGAAAGTGGGTAATGTAAGTCGGGTGTTCAGTTTCATAAGCGAGGTTCTGTATTGTGACAGTTCCACGATCATAACCTCTGTCAATAATCCACTATTAGCAATCGATGCGAAGACCTTAAGGTTTTCTTAAGAAATCTTTTTCCGGATATTTCCCTGATTCTTACAGATAAAAAAACCTCGCTGCGCCAGCAAAACGCAGAGAGGTTTATAAATCAAAAACGAATACATTCAATCAGTAGCAGAGACTAATACCTACCAGCCACAGACTTCATGCTCATTCTCGGTATCGTATGAACGCACCGTATTGACCAGATCTTTAACCACTTCAGCGGCCACATCCGGGATCAACAGCGTCATCGGCGTTTCAGTTTCATAATCGACAGACACGCCATTGCTGTTATTGGTGACTGTAACGGTGTAGGTTGCTTTACTCATGATTTACTCCTTGCCGGTACGCACAACTTTTCGTTGATTTGCGCTCTCCATCAACACTTCGGGCGCCACGAAAAAGTCGATATTAAAGTAGGTGTCGTCGGTCATTACTTCGATGTTATGCCATTTTTCCGGCGGAAAAACGCCGAACTGACCGGCTTCGATAATCATCACCTCTACTGGCTCCGGGCTGTGTTCATCTGCGTATCCGAGATATTTGACCGCCCCCTGCATAACCGAAAGTCGAGGATAAACCCCGGCACGGGTACCTTTATCAAGGTGGCGTTCGAAAATTCCGGCAGGTGCAGTTTCTTTGTTCCAGAACGGCGTTGAGCGTGTATGAATATGATTCTGTGGAATTTGAAGCATTTTTCTTCCCTTTTCCAGTCGACAACCAGCGAGTCTTATTAAATCGCTGCTGTGAACAGGGTACGCCTCAAAATATATATTTAAAATACCATTTATTGGTTATAACAATCCCATTTTTCAATGAAGGGAACAGCTTTATACTGAAAGCCCGCCGTCAACAGCGGGCCAATAGCGTTACGACTGAAGCGTCGCCAAACGTGCGGCAAAACCGACAAAGATCAAGCCAATGAGGGAATTCCCAACTTTAGCCAGTTTTTTCTTCGTACGAATATACTGTGTCACAAACGCACCGGAGAAAATAAGGAAGCTCAGGTAGAAAAAGCTCACTATTTCAAGCGTCATCGCCAGAATAAAGAACGACAATCCTGAGTGAGTCGCGTTGACATCAATAAACTGTACGAAAAACGACACATAAAACAGAATGGCTTTAGGATTCGTCAGACTCAAAATTAATGCACGTTTGAAAATCGCGCCAAACGGAACTTCTTCTGGTGCAGCGTCGTTGGCTTTCGATTTCAGTGTGGCATACAGGATCTTCGCACCGAGATACAGCAGATAAAACGCGCCGAGATAACGAACGATATTGAACAATACCGGTGTTGTTTTGATAAGCGCAGCTACGCCAGCATAGGCCAGAAACATCAAGACGGCATCACCGATAAACACACCGCTTGCTGCCAAATAACCGCCCTTCACTCCACGACCGACGCTGTTCTTCAGCACAAATATCGTATTTGGCCCCGGTACCAGCACAATAAAAATAGCACCCACCAGATACGTCCAGTAATTCAGAACTCCATACTCTGCGAACACGTTAACCTCTTCCTGAAAAAACACATGCACTTGCTGCGAGACAATATGCTAACGAATGCGTCAGGGGATGGAAAGAGAAGCTTTAGAATATAGCATTCTGTTTCAGTCCGGTTGCAACATCATTATTCGTTCCAGATATGCAACGATGAAACCCACTTTTGCGCCTACCCAATGCCCCGTTTAGCCACTAATGTTTATCAGTAGATTCAGCCCGCAAGGCACCCTCTCATCATATGGAGAAAGAAAAATGACTATTGCTTATAAGCGTCTTGATAAAGATCAGGCTGCCGTACTACTGGTCGATCACCAAACGGGTTTACTTTCACTGGTCCGTGACATCGATCCAGACAAGTTTAAAAACAACGTTCTGGCATTAGGCGATCTGGCGAAATATTTCAAACTCCCGACGATTCTGACCACCAGCTTTGAAACGGGACCTAACGGTCCATTGGTTCCGGAGCTGAAAGAACTGTTCCCGGATGCCCCTTATATCGCACGTCCTGGCCAGATTAATGCCTGGGATAACGAAGATTTTGTTAACGCGATCAAAGCGACAGGCAAAAAGCAGCTAATTATTGCCGGGGTGGTGACCGAAGTCTGCGTCGCATTCCCTGCGCTTTCTGCCATTGAAGCCGGTTTCGACGTGTTTGTGGTCACTGATGCATCCGGTACGTTTAATCCGCTGACCCGTGATTCCGCGTGGAATCGTATGTCATCTGCTGGCGTACAATTAATGACATGGTTCGGTCTGGCCTGTGAATTACACCGTGACTGGCGCAACGATATTGAAGGGCTGGGAACGTTGTTCTCCAACCATATTCCTGACTATCGCAACCTGATGACCAGCTACAACACGCTGACATCCGGGAAATAATGTTCCTGTCAGTGTAATACACAGAAACCCGCCAACATCGGCGGGTTTCATCGGACAGTTTCAGTCGGGATTAATGGTGCAACATTTCATCCACCACCTCTTCTCCCTTGAGCTGATAAGGGTAATAGGTTGGCCAGTTATCCATCTCTTCAAGCAGGGCCGCCTGTGAGGTATTCCCCATAAAGATATGGAAGTGGCTCGACTTACGTGGCGCGATAATGTGATCGCTGAATTGCACGTATTTCGGCGCGTCGCTGCCAGCGTCTTTACACTCGAACAGATAACGCACACCTTTCTTGCCTGACGTATAGTTCAAAATTTTATATCCGGCATAATCATACTTACACGATGCCACCTTTTTACCGGTATGAAACTCCATTACGCCGTTTTCAATACCAATAGTGTCAACATCGGTCGCGTAGCCCTTACGGTAATAGGCTTTAACCTGCTCTGCCGTTTTGCTCTTGTCTTTCTCCGCTTTCTTTTTGAATACCGGATCCAGTTCGCCACTCACCAGATACGGATAGACCGACTGCCACATGCCATCCCAGTCGGTCAGCGCCCTGTTTTGCACCTGGTTATCATCAAACACCCCTTCCGACGCCTTTTGTTCTGCTTCACTCATCGGAGCACCATGGGAATGATGACCGTGCGCCATAACCGCACCACTGACTAAAAGCATTCCCAGAGCTATTGTCAATTTTTTAATACAAATAGCCAAAATTTCACCCTCAAATCATTTGCGAGTGAAATGTTATAATATAACGCACCAATTAAATCAATAGACCAGCTGCAAGCCCTTGTCTCATTTTACGCTACAATGAGTTTGCTGGAACAAAGCTGATCAAGCAGGGCCTGCTGATGGCTGATAATCAGCATAGCCAATGGCCGACGCTGACATTCTTCAAGCAGCAGCGCCCAGATATCCCGTTGGATAGAGGGATCGAGCTGCGCAGTTATTTCATCGGCAATCAGAAAACGCGTACGCGGGTCGAGCGCCCGCAGGATGGCAATTCGCGCCAGCTCACCGCCCGAAAGTTGTCCGGGACGACGCGTTAACCACTCCGGCTTAATATGCAGTCGGGCAAGCGTTTCTGTATCTGGCCGCCAGGCATCATGAACCGCATCACCGGTACTCCGCCTGGGGTTAAAGGTTAATTCCGGATGCTGTGGTACGAGCTGCACCGGGCAATATTGATGGCGCGGCAACGGTTGGCCATCAACCAGAACGTCGCCGGATGTCGGCTTTTGCCACCCCGCAAGCACACGTCCCAGCGTTGTTTTTCCGGTTCCACTGGGTGCACAAATCCCAATGCGCTCCCCTGGTGACAACGAGAACGAGAGATTTTGCCACAGTATTTTACCTCCCTGACGAATGAACACATCACGACAGCACAGCATAACGCTCTCCAAAAAGTTGATTTCTTTCGGGCAGCGCTCGCCATTGCCGTTGCAGGTGTTCACTAATTTCACCGCGCAAAAGCTGTTCCCGACTGACATTATCCGACACCGTTCCTTGATGCAGCGCGACAATGCGATCTGCGTGACGTGCAGCCAGAGTGAGATCATGTGTCACCCATAAAACGCCCGCGCCCCGCTCGCACAGGCCGCGTAGCTGTTCCAGCAGTTGATTTGCCAGAGGCGCATCAAGCCAGGCGGTAATCTCATCAGCAAGGATATAACGAGCCTGACTGAGCGCGGCATGACACGCCAGAATGCGTTTGGTCATTCCTCCCGAAAGCTGACGCGGGAAAGCCTCTAACACGGTTGTTTCCAGATGATGACGTTCGAGCAAGCGTTCAATTTGCCCTGCATTCCACGCCTGACCGGAAAGCTGGCTGGCTCTTCGTAAATGCTTTTCAATAGACAGCAGCGGATTCAGCGCCTGCACACCTTGCGGAACATAACTAAACGTATTGCCACGGCATGCCCTGATGTCATTGTTATCCAGCATTTTTCCATCAAGGGTGATATTGCCATGAAAGCGCAAATTTTCCGGCAACAGATCGAGTAAGCATTGCAGTAGCAGGCTCTTACCCTCACCGCTCCCCCCCACTAACGCCACCATCTGGCCCGGCGCAACATCAAAGGAAACATCCTGCAGCAACGAGGACCATTTTTTTGCGCCGTACCAGCGATAACGCGCCACTTCCAGCGACATCTGCCGCAAACTCAACATGTATCACCCCTCAACCATAAACGATGTACCGCCCGGGCAAGTTGATCAAATAGCATCACAAGGAGAAATAGCATCAGCCCTGGAAACAGCACCAGCCACCAGTCGCCATGACTGATAAACCGCAGCGCATCTGCCAGCAACAGTCCCAGCGAAGGTTCGTGGGGTGCCAGCCCGAAGCCAAGGAAACTTAACGCTGCACTGTGCAAAACCGCATGAGGGAACATCAGCAACGTTCCCGTTAACCACTGGGGCAATAGCGCAGGTAAATAGTGATGCCGCCAGCAGTAAAAGTGGCCATGTCCCAGTCGCCAGGTGAGTGTCAGGTAATCACTGTGGGCAACGCGTTCCGCTTCAGCACGTAAAATCAATGCCAGCCGCGGCCAGTGTGTGAGCGCAACCGCCATAATCACCCCGCTTTTCCCACCGCCCAACGTAAAACAGATCAAAATCAGCAGCAGAAGGTGCGGCATGGACAACATCGCATCGGTGATCAGACGCATGGCGACATCCAGGCGTGGATGCAAACGGGAAGTCGCCGCCATCAGTAACGCAATGAATCCGCTGCACAGCGCCGCGCCAATGCCGATTTGCAGGCTGGTTAGCGCCCCCTGAAAGCAACGAACCCACAGGTCGCGCCCCAGATTGTCGGTACCAAACCAGTACAGCGAATCAGGCGGAAGATGACGAGCAAGAAGATTCACGGTCAACGGATTATCCAGCGTGGCCGCGCCATATACTGCAATAAATAACAGGCCGCTCACGGACAGCAGAAGACGAACAAGCGTCGGCGTCGGGTTATAGAGCATCAGGTCGCTCCAGCGCACGATTCAAAACATGGACAAACCAGGCCGAGAGAGAGTTACCAATAAACACCAACACGGTACTGAACAAGACAATCCCCATCAGTAACGGCAGGTCACCGCGTAATCCGGCATCGATGGTAGCCTGCCCCAGCCCCGGATAGGCAAAAACTTTTTCAGCCAGCAACGCACCGCCCAACAGTTCGCCCAACGAGGCAAACTGTAGACATAGCGCTGGCGTGATGGCGTGTCGCAGAACCTGGTGACGCAACAGAGACCACCCCTTGTCACCCTGCGAACGCGCAAAGCGGACAAATTCGCTTTTCATCACGCTGGCGATACTTTCCCGCGTGTGCAACGTAATTTGCCCCAGCCCCAGCAGGCTAAGTGCGCAAACAGGGAGAACCAGATGGCGCAGACGTTCAGTCAGCGTTGCCATATCGCTGTTATTTCCCGGTTCCCACGCACAACAGACCGGGAACAGCGGCCAGCGCACCGCAAATACCGCCAACAGCAGCATGCCAATCCAAAAGGTCGGTAAGGAAGAAAGCAGATAGCTAAGTCGGCAAATGGCCTTATCCGGCCAACGGTTCAGGTAGCGGCCGGCAACAAACCCCATTGTCGTTCCCAATATACCGGAAACCAACCACGCTCCGCTCAGCAGCGCAAACGAGGTCGCAAACCGCTCCTGAATCACGCTGGCGACAGGGGCATTAAACAACATCGAATAACCAAGGTCGCCCTGTAGCACGCGGAAGAACCAGTGGAAAAAACGCTCCCACAGTGGTTGATCCAGACCCCAACGCGCAGCAATACGTGCATATTGCTCCGGCGGAACATGCAGCAAATCGTTGCCAATATAGGCACGGATTGGATCAACCGGTGAAAAGCTGAGCAAGATGAAAGTGCCAGCCGCGACCAGCACTAACAACACTATCAGCCGTAATACATGGCCTAAAACAGACTTCATCAACGGCAGGTCCAGGTCCATTCATCAAGATTGTTGAGCAATGACCAGCTGCCGTGAATTTCCGGTGCACCTTTGCCCAGATCAATGCACGGATTCGCCAGATAGGTGTGCTGAATATTCAGCAGCCATGCCCATGCGGCATCCCCTTCTACGCCTGCACCTTGTTTACCATCCCACTCAACCTGTTGCCAGAAAGGCAACGCTTTTTGCCAGTCTGGTGCATCAATGGCCTGCTTGAGATGTTGCTCGACCACCGGATTGCTGTAGTAGCCCGGGTTGTAATACTCCACACCTGCCGCCTGCCCACTGTAGTGATGGAAAAGCTCCATCGGATCCAGACTCCCCCAGCCGAACAGCGTAGGATTAGCATGCATATGACGTTCAACGGTTTCCCAGCTACCCGACTGCAGCGACACTGCAATGCCTACCGGCTCCAGCATGGCGCGCACAGCCTCGGCTAAATCACGACGGGTACTGTCGCCGCTGGCATACCACAACGTCAGACGCGCCTCTTTACCGTCTTTCACTCGTACTCCGTCTTTGCCCACCTTCCAGCCGGCCTGATCCAGAATCGTCCGGGCTTTTTCAGCGTCGCCATCTTTGAATGCCACCGAAGTCCCCTGCCATGGCAACCCCTGAACCGCGCTATACGCGGGGATCGCATGACCTTCCATAACCTGCCCGGCAAGCTGCTTACGGTCAATGGCGTAGTTGATCGCACGCCTGATAGCTATATCGGCTGTAATATCGTTCCCAACCGGATAACCATTAGCATCTTTCTTCCCAGCCGGAACCATTGGGAAAACAATACCGCGGTTTTCTACACTGTCGCGAACCCACAGTTTTAAATTCTGCTGTGTGGGTGCTACCGCCATCGACGGCGCAATACGTACCAGTCCCAGTTGGCCACTACGCGCTGCGGCGTATGCGTTATCCTCATCGAGGAATACAAACACTAGCCGGTTGAAATCATTCTTCTTACCGGCATACCACGGGTTTGCTTCCACGATCAGTTGCTGCCCCGGTTGAAAGCTCACCAGGCGGTAAGGACCTGCGCCAATCGGATTTTTGGCAAATGTTTTTTCGTCATATTGTTTTGCCGGAACAATACCTAACGAACCGAGCACGTTCACAAAAGTGCTCTGCGGATGGCTGAGCGTAATTTCTGCCGTGCGGTTATCTATCACGCGGGCATGGGTGAAATTCCCCATGTCAATTTTTCCACCACTTTTTGCGGCTTTGTTATAGGTGAAGACCACATCTTCTGCCGTTAGCGGCGAACCATCAGAGAATTTGAGATCGGGCTTAAGCGTCAGCGTCCAGGTTTTGCCGTCGGCACTGGTCACCACTTTTTCCGTCAGCAGGTTTCCCCAGCTCATATCCGCATTTTGCTTTAACACCGGTGCATGCAACAGCAGATAGCTGCCATGACTCCAGCCCAACATCGGGTCAAATCCCTCCGTCGGCTCGGGCCCAATGGCCAGTTTTAGCGTCTGGCCTTTGTCTGCATTTTGCGCAGCGAGGAGTGGCGAGGTTAATGCGAGAGTCAGTGCGCACGTCAGCAGTGCCAGCTTGCCTTTAATCATTCTCTTATCCAGATTTACGTTATTTTTATCGCGTTTAACGAACAATTTACGTTAGACGGTCTCCTGGGGAAGGGATTATGGCGGACAGTAATGCCGAAAAAAATGATACAGCGCAGAAAAGTATGACGATTTTTAAAAAACATCATACGACTTTCTAATACCCGGTACTTTCACCTTTCACTTCACTGAAGTGGCTAAGCAAAATCACCGTATTTATTCGGCTTTATATTAAATAAGAAACAATAGTTGCAGGAAAAACTATTCACCCGTTTCGGTTTTTACCTACCTCAAATTCATGACAATTTATGTATATTTATTAAAGAAAGACACAGTAAGTGACAAGTTATGTAAATATATAATGATAATTATTTGTATTATCATTTTCATCAATTATCTTACTGCCTTTGAATTTTTAACAAAGGAAGTTTGACTATGCGTTTAAAACCTGTTGCCTCTGTCGTTCTGTCCTGTATAGGGTTTACCAGCCCCTTTGTCTTCGCTGAAGACGTGATGGTAGTAACCGCTTCTGGTTACGAAAAAAAGATCACCAACGCGGCTGCCAGCGTTTCCGTTATTTCACAGCAAGAGTTACAAACCAATAAATATAACGATTTAGGTGAAGCTCTGCGTTCTGTGGAGGGTGTGGATGTCGAAAGCAGCACGGGTAAAACCGGCGGTCTGGAAATTAGCATCCGTGGTATGCCCGCCAGCTATACCCTGCTCTTGATTGACGGTATCCGTCAAAATGGAAGCAGCGACGTAACACCGAACGGCTTTTCGGCCATGAATACCAGCTTTATGCCTCCACTGGCAGCAATCGACCATATTGAAGTGATCCGCGGTCCGATGTCGACGTTATACGGTTCCGATGCCATTGGCGGCGTCGTCAATATCATCACCAAAAAGAGCACCGATAAATGGAGCACGTCCATTAATACCGGCGTTAACCTGCAAGAAAGTAATAAATGGGGTAACAGTACGGTCGCCAACTTCTGGTCAAGCGGCCCATTGATCGCCGGTGTACTGGATATGCAGGTTCGCGGCAGTACCACGCAGCGTCAAGGCTCCAGTGTCACTTCGCTGAGTGATACCTCTTCCACCCGCGTGCCATATCCTACGGAATCTGAGAATTACAATATCGGCACTCGCCTGGACTGGAAAACCAGCGACAGCAATACGTTGTGGCTGGATCTCGATTCCGCCAGACAACGCTACGATAACGATGATGGACAGCTTGGCAATCTGACCGGCGGATATGATAAGACGCTGCGTTATGAACGTAACAAAGTGACGCTCGGCCACGATACCGCATTAACATTTGGCACCTGGAAGTCCTCTGTGGGCTGGAATGAAACCGAGAACAAAGGCCGCCAGTTGGTCTCCTCGGCACTGACACCAGAGAACGCGAGCCGGGCTGGCGACGCGCGTGAACTGAAGAACACCAACGTTATTCTGGATTCCATGCTGCTGACGCCGTTAGGTGACTCGCACCTGTTGACTCTCGGGGGGGAATACTGGGATGCCCGCATGAAGGACGGTGTCGTGCTGGCCAATACCGGAGAGACATTCCACCAGAAAACATGGTCGGCCTATGCTGAAGATGAATGGCATATCCTCGATTCTCTGGCCTTAACCGTGGGGACACGCTATGAACATAACGACGTCTTTGGCGGGCACCTCAGCCCACGTGCCTATATGGTCTGGGACGTATCCGATGAGTGGACCCTCAAAGGTGGTGTCACAACGGGTTATAAAGCGCCATCGCTCAGCCAACTTCATAACGGCATCAGCGGCGTAACGGCACAGGGAACCGTCAATACCGTCGGGAACCCGAACCTTAAACCTGAAGAAAGTACCAGTTACGAAACCGGGCTTTACTATGAGAATGACGCTGGGCTGAACGCCAACGTCACGGGTTTCTATACTGAATACAAAAATAAAATCGTTTCGTATTCTATCGATGATAATACCAACAGCTACACCAACAGCGGTAAAGCAAGAACCGATGGTATCGAGTTTGCCAGCACATTCCCACTGTGGTCGGACTCGCTGAGTTTATCTCTCAATTACACCTATACCCAGAGCAAGCAAAAAGATGGCGAGAATAAAGGCGCGCCACTGAGTTATACCCCGAAACACATGGCGAACGCCCGTCTGAACTGGCAGGCAACGGAAGATATGAACGCCTGGCTGAGCGCTCGCTACCGCGGTAAGGCTCCACGCTATACGGAGAATTACGACAACCTCAGCGCCGTCCAAAAGGCGGTGTATGACGACAAAGGTGCAAATTTAAAAGCCTGGACCGTTCTGGACATGGGGATGTCTTATAAACTGACCAAAGAACTGACGCTGAATACGGCGGTGAACAACGTGCTGGATAAAGACTTTAGTGACGTCACGCTGTATCAGGTCGGCCGCAATAGTACTTATGCGGGCGACTACTATCAGACTGCACAATCCACGACCGGATACGTCAACCCGGGCCGTAACTACTGGGTATCCTTAAACTACCAGTTCTAGTTTTGCTTACCTCTGTTGGCCAGGCTATAACTGATAGCCTGGCCGCTATCAGTGTGTATTCGTAAGCGGATTGTCAGTATTGCGCATAGGTAAGGAGAGACAATGCCCTTTTCAACCACTGAGCGTCAGGCACTTCTGTCATTAAAAGGCGTTGGCCCCAAAGTCATCGAGCGGCTTGAGCAACTTGGTTTCCACTCGCTTGCCGATCTCAAAAACTCTACTGTCGACGATATTACCCAGCAAGCAGCGTCGATGGTCGGCTCGACGTGCTGGAAAAACAGTCCGCAAGCGAAAGCGGCAATTGCCAACGTCTTAGCGCTGGCAAGTGCGTTGTCGTTACGCTGATTTAGCGTATCACCAGGGCACGAGGAACGGGCGTTATTTAACCGTTTCTGATTTTCCCATTGATACCCGGCTGCGGTTTACCAAACAGATACCCTTGCGCGAAGTCGCAGCCCAGAGCCTGAAGGCTCGCCAGCTGTTCCTCTGTTTCGACACCTTCTGCAACAGCTTTCATGTTCAGCGATTTCGCCATACCAGTGATAAGCCTGATGATATTAAGGGCGTCTTCCTGTGTAGATATCGAATGCACAAAGGACTTATCTATTTTGATTTTATCGAAGGCAAGCCGACTTAGTCGCGAAAGAGAAGAGTATCCGGTACCAAAATCATCGATGGAGATTTTTACTCCCAGGGCTCTGAGCTTGTTAAGCGTATTCATCGGCGTATTGCTCTCCGTAAAGAGAGAGGATTCCGTCACTTCCAGCTCGAGACGGTCTGCCGGAAGTCCGGTTTCTTTCAGAATGGACAGCACGATTCCGGCAAAGGCCTTGCTGCTTAGCTGGACAGGTGAAACATTGACTGAAATTTTAACCGGTACCGCCCAGGAAGCCGCTTCCCTGCAAGCAATTTCAAGCACTGATTTTCCCATCTCGTTAATCATTCCTGTTTTTTCAGCAACAGGAATAAAACTATCCGGCGACAGAAGTCCTTTTAGCGGATGTATCCAACGAATAAGGGCTTCATAGCTGTAAATTTCCTGGCTGAAAGAATCGACAATAGGCTGATAATAAACCACGAACTCTTTATTCACTATGGCCATTGCCATATCATGCTCAAGCGTTCTGCTTTCTTGCAGCTTTTCTAACATCCGCTGCCGGAAGACTTTTATTTTACCCGAGCCTTCATTTTTCGCTTCATAAAGCGCCAGATCGGCAAATTTATAAAGATAGTCGGAACGGCGTTCAGTTTCTGAGATAACAATACCAACACACGTGGTTATATTTATAATTGCGTTATAAATAGTGTAGGGTTGGTTGATAAAATCACATATTTTTTGGGCTCGGGAAACGGCACGACTCTCTGTCAGACCGCTCGAAAGAAACGCAAACTCATCGCCGCCTAAACGATATAGCGTGTCTGAACCCTGGCTCATAGAAATCAAACGATGGGATATCTGGCGTAATAACATATCACCGGCATCATGACCATACGTATCATTTACCTCTTTGAATCGATCTAAATCAAACAACATCACCGTCACAGAGTCATTGTTTTTCTCTGCCATCTCGATGATTTTATTTAAATCCCCCCAGAATAACTGGCGATTATTCATCTCGGTGAGAGAGTCGTGATAGACGTCATACTCCAGTTTTGCATTCTGGATCTGCAGTTTTTCTTTAGATTCCTGGAGTTCCTCAGCAAGGCACTTAACCTGGAGATGTGCTCTCAAAATGTTTCTGTTCTGAAAAAAAATCAGAATCCCCAGTATCGCACTCAATATTATAAGCAATACTGAAGTAGCTGAATAAATATAGTACAGGGTTTGAATATTAGTATTAGTATTATTAACCGAGCTAACATCTTTATCTAACGCACCGGATGAAAGACGGGCTAGCGGTGCATCAAGCGTATGCATTTCTTTCAAATATGCCTTGAGTTCTGAACGGTTCATTTTCTCAAGATGAACATCCAGATAATTAAGCATTTTTTGAAACTGTATAGCCAGTTCATAATGCGCTTGATTGCTCTCTATATAATGTCCTAAATCACCTTCCTTTATTAAATCGCTCTGGCTGAGCATAATATCGAGACGCAGACGCACAGCATCAAGCGTTATCGTATCATCACTAATGTAGAGACCAAGCCACGATTCAAATCGGTAATATTCTGATACCATTTGAACAGCAGACCATGAGTCGGTGTAGTGCGTCAGTTTCTGTAACTCTTGTTGTCTTTCGTGCACAAGGAAAGATATATATCCGGTAGATATAAAAAGGAAAAATATAATGCCAGCCAGTATTCTGTTCATGATGGTCCTCTGAACCCCTACTCAATTTTCATTGAGCTGACCTGCCATGCTGACCTTGAATAAAAAATCTGATTATTCAGTTCAGGAATGCTGTCATAGGGATACACGATGAATAGTGGGCCTTTATCACGGATGCGCATATATTCTCCGTTGATTTTTAGAGCAAGAATAACATTATATTTCTTGAAATCACTGAGCGGGATAACGGTGGTGTAGTCATTGAGCGCAGTGACCTTAACAACAGAACCTTTTGCCCCGACATAATCCATGAGCTTTTGCAGTGAGATACCCGTAAAGGTAGTGCGTCCATTATACCAGGGTGAGGAGGTCTGGAAACTTATCGCGCCCAGATTCTCGAGACTGGTGATATCAAAAACAGCTTTCCCATCTTCATTGGTATTTTCTATATTACCGGACACTGTTAAAAGGACTTTACCGACAGGCTTGGAAAGTTCACCAGCCCAGACCTGGGTAGTGACGACAAAGCTTAACAGCATGACAGTTAACCGCATTCTAACCTCACCAATCTATCGAATGTAAGAGAATTATAATTTAGTTATTATGCTATTTACACATGCAGCCCAGCGATTATTGATAATGCAAGCTCACTCATCTTTTAATTCATTAAAATCAAAGAGTTAACCTAATTTTATTTTTTGGTATTGTTTAAAAAAGGCCATTACTGTTATTTGAGACACAGTAAATTTCGCTACTACCGTACAAAAAATAAGCCGCCTGTTCAGGCGGTAAAAATAAACACACATAAATATAAAGGTCTATTTTTTCGAGCAACGGCAGGATATTATTTTTCCAACCGAGGCTTCGCCCCCTCATCGAATGTGTGCCGCGCAATGAATCACCAGGATCTGTTTTTTCTGCTCATCCATAAAAAATATGATTGCTTGCTGGGTAGAGATATCCTGGCAAGAACCGCCCCATTGAACTTACAGCACAGGCCAGGCGTAAATATCAATTTGTGTTCGCCAACACTAATCACAAATACCATGAGGGTATAAAATACAAATCTGGGGTGGTAAACCCTATATTCGCTTCGAGCCGCGGCAGGTTTATAGCTGTATTAATCGCCATCGAATTTCATTAAAAAAAACGGGAACCACCCGGCTCCCGTTCTCACACAACCCAGAATCTGGATTACATGTTTTCGATGATCGCGTCACCAAACTCTGAACATTTCAGCAGCTTAGCGCCGTCCATCAGACGTTCAAAGTCATAGGTTACGGTTTTCGCGTTGATCGCACCGCTCATACCTTTAACGATCAGGTCAGCCGCTTCTACCCAACCCATGTGGCGCAGCATCATTTCTGCAGACAGAATGATGGAACCTGGGTTCACTTTATCCTGGCCTGCGTACTTCGGTGCAGTACCGTGGGTTGCTTCGAACAGCGCACATTCGTCACCGATGTTGGCACCCGGTGCGATACCAATACCACCAACCTGTGCTGCCAGAGCATCAGAAATGTAGTCACCGTTCAGGTTCATACAAGCGATAACGTCGTACTCAGCGGGACGCAGCAGGATCTGTTGCAGGAACGCATCGGCGATAACGTCCTTAACCACGATCTCTTTACCGGTTTTCGGGTTCTTGATTTTAACCCACGGACCGCCATCGATCAGTTCACCACCGAATTCTTCACGCGCCAACTGGTAACCCCAGTCTTTGAACGCGCCTTCGGTGAATTTCATAATGTTACCTTTATGAACCAGGGTAACAGAATCACGATCGTTAGCGATGGCGTACTCAATCGCTGCACGAACCAGACGCTTGGTCCCTTCTTCGGAACACGGCTTGATACCGATACCGCAATGTTCCGGGAAGCGGATTTTCTTCACGCCCATCTCTTCGCGCAGGAATTTAATCACTTTCTCAGCATCAGCGGAGTCAGCTTTCCACTCAATACCCGCATAGATGTCTTCTGAGTTTTCACGGAAGATGACCATATCGGTCAGTTCAGGATGTTTAACCGGGCTTGGGGAGCCCTGGTAATAACGAACCGGACGCAGGCAAACGTACAGATCAAGTTCCTGACGCAGTGCAACGTTCAGAGAGCGAATACCGCCGCCAACTGGGGTGGTCAGTGGGCCTTTGATGGCAACACGATATTCACGAATAAGATCAAGGGTTTCAGCAGGCAGCCAGACGTCCTGGCCATAAACCTGGGTGGATTTCTCACCGGTGTAGATTTCCATCCAGGAGATTTTACGCTCGCCTTTATAGGCTTTCTCGACAGCAGCATCGACAACTTTGATCATCGGTGGGGTTACATCAACGCCGATACCGTCGCCTTCAATGAACGGGATAATCGGATTTTCAGGAACGTTGAGTTTGCCGTTTTGCAGGGTGATCTTCTTACCTTCCGCCGGAACAACTACTTTGCTTTCCATTCACCTCTCCTTCGAGCGCTTCTGGTTCTGCTCGTCTGTCATCGCGCTGCATGTGCGTTTGCGTCCTGCTGCACGAATGCGTTAGAGCAACTTTTTGTTAATGTTTTGTAATGAGCATGTCAATACTACCCTAATGTTCGCCGCCATGAAAGACACTCGTTCTTAGGCTATAATGCGGCAATTGATATAATCTGAAAATACCATGCAAAAAACTTCTTTTAGAAATCACCGGGTTGAGCGATTCAGCTCACGACAAGTCACCAGGCAGCGTAAAGAAAACCAGCCAAAACGCGTGGTTTTGTTCAATAAACCCTACGATGTTTTGCCACAATTTACTGACGAAGCAGGACGCAAAACGTTAAAAGATTTTATTCCCGTGCCGGGAATCTATGCTGCGGGCCGACTTGACCGCGACAGTGAAGGGCTTTTAGTGCTGACCAATGACGGTGCGCTGCAGGCCCGCTTGACGCAACCCGGCAAACGTACGGGGAAAATCTATTATGTTCAGGTGGAAGGCGAGCCAACACCCGAAGCGCTGGACGCTCTGCGCACCGGCGTAACGCTGAACGACGGCCCCACACTGCCCGCAGGTATTGAAGTAACAGAGGAACCCGCATGGCTGTGGCCGAGAAACCCACCTATTCGGGAGCGGAAAAATATCCCTACCACCTGGCTGAAAGTCACCTTATATGAAGGCCGCAATCGTCAGGTACGTCGCATGACAGCACACGTCGGCTTTCCTACACTGCGGTTAATTCGTTATGCGATGGGGAATTACACGCTGGACAATCTCGCTAATGGTCAATGGCGGGATGCAACTGTATAAGGAACAGGTATGTTTAAACCGCACGTCACCGTTGCCTGCATTGTGCATGCAGAAGATAAGTTTTTAGTCGTTGAGGAAACCATCAACGGCAAAGCGTTGTGGAATCAACCCGCCGGGCACCTGGAAGCCGATGAAACCCTGGTGCAGGCCGCCGCTCGCGAGCTATGGGAAGAGACAGGTATCCACGCGCAGCCACAGCATTTCATTCGAATGCATCAATGGATTGCCCCAGACAAAACGCCCTTTTTACGTTTTCTGTTTTCTATCGAGCTTGCCAATATGTGCGCTACCGAACCTCATGACAGCGATATAGACTGCTGTCGCTGGGTCAGCGCAGAAGAGGTTCTCTGCGCGCCAAACCTGCGCTCACCGTTGGTTGCCGAGAGTATTCGCTGCTATCAGAGCGGACAACGCTACCCGCTGGCGATGATCGGTGAATTTAACTGGCCGTTTACAGAGGGTGTCAAGTAAGGGGCTGCGTGCTAGAATATGCCGCCTTGAAGTTCAATGTCGTGAGTATTCCTATGTCTGAAAGCCCAAAAAAAGTGATCGTCGGCATGTCCGGCGGTGTCGATTCCTCCGTTTCTGCCTGGCTGTTGCAACAACAGGGTTATCAGGTAGAAGGCCTGTTCATGAAGAACTGGGAAGAGGACGATGGCGAGGAATATTGCACAGCGGCCGCCGACCTTGCGGATGCGCAGGCTGTCTGTGACAAACTCGGCATTGAGCTACATACCGTCAACTTTGCCGCAGAATACTGGGACAACGTCTTTGAACTGTTCCTTGAAGAGTACAAAGCGGGTCGTACGCCGAACCCGGATATTCTGTGCAACAAAGAAATTAAGTTTAAAGCCTTCCTCGAATTTGCCGCTGAAGATTTAGGTGCCGATTACATTGCTACTGGCCACTACGTGCGTCGCGCGGATGTGGACGGCAAAAGCCGCCTGCTGCGGGGACTCGATGGTAACAAAGACCAGAGCTACTTCCTCTATACCCTCGGTCATGAGCAGATCGCACAAAGCCTGTTTCCGGTAGGTGAACTGGAAAAACCACAGGTCCGTAAAATTGCCGAAGATCTGGGTCTGGTTACTGCGAAGAAAAAAGACTCCACCGGTATTTGCTTTATCGGCGAACGTAAATTCCGCGAGTTCCTCGGTCGTTACCTGCCGGCACAACCCGGCAAGATCATTACCGTTGACGGTGAAGAAATTGGCCAGCATCAGGGGCTGATGTATCACACCCTGGGTCAGCGTAAAGGTCTGGGTATTGGCGGAACAAAAGAAGGTACCGAAGATCCATGGTATGTCGTGGATAAAGACGTCGAGAACAACATTCTGGTTGTGGCTCAGGGTCATGAACACCCGCGCCTGATGTCCGTTGGCCTGATTGCACAGCAATTACATTGGGTCGACCGTCAACCGTTCACCGGCGCCATGCGCTGCACAGTGAAAACCCGCTATCGTCAAACCGACATTCCGTGCACCGTTAAAGCGCTGGATGCTGAACGTATTGAAGTGAGTTTTGACGAACCCGTCGCGGCGGTAACACCGGGTCAGTCGGCGGTCTTTTACAACGGTGAAGTGTGCCTCGGCGGCGGTATTATCGAGCAGCGTCTGCCTCTGCCGGTATAATTATTTACACATTTGATACAAGGAAGCAGTGAACGTGGCAAAGAATTATTATGACATCACCCTCGCCCTGGCAGGCATTTGTCAGTCGGCACGCCTGGTGCAAGAACTGGCGCACCAGGGGCATTGTGATGCCGATGCATTACACGTTTCACTGAACAGCGTCATTGACATGAATCCCAGCTCTACGCTGGGTGTGTTTGGCGGCAGCGAGGCCAACCTGCGTCTCGGCCTGGAAACACTGCTCGGCGTGCTCAACGCCAGCAGTCGTCAGGGGCTGAACGCGGAACTTACCCGCTATACATTAAGCCTGATGGTGCTGGAGCGTAAGCTTTCAGCCGCCAAAGGCGCTATGGACACGCTGGGAGACCGTATCAACGGCTTGCAGCGCCAACTGGACCATTTTGATTTGCAGTCAGAAACGCTGATGAGTGCGATGGCAGGCATTTATGTTGACGTCATCAGCCCACTCGGCCCGCGTATTCAGGTTACGGGTTCTCCGGCCATTCTCCAGAGCCCGCAGGTTCAGGCTAAGGTTCGCGCTTCGCTGCTGGCTGGCATTCGCGCTGCCGTGCTCTGGCATCAGGTTGGTGGAGGCCGTCTGCAACTCATGTTTTCTCGTAATCGCCTGACGACTCAGGCAAAACAAATTCTTGCTCATTTAACCCCGGAGTTGTGATCTATGGAATTATCCTCACTGACCGCCGTTTCCCCTGTCGATGGACGCTACGGCGATAAAGTCAGCGCGCTGCGCGGGATTTTCAGCGAATACGGTTTGCTGAAATTCCGTGTACAGGTTGAAGTACGCTGGCTGCAAAAACTGGCCGCGCACGCAGCGATCAAGGAAGTTCCTGCTTTTGCTGCCGACGCAATCGGTTACCTTGATGCGATCGTCGCTAACTTCAATGAAGAAGATGCTGCGCGTATCAAAACCATTGAGCGTACGACCAACCATGACGTGAAGGCAGTTGAGTATTTCCTGAAAGAAAAAGTGGCGGATATCCCGGAACTGCACGCCGTTTCCGAGTTTATCCACTTCGCATGCACCTCAGAAGACATCAACAACCTGTCTCACGCGCTGATGCTGAAAACCGCACGTGACGAAGTGGTACTGCCGTACTGGCGTCAACTGATTGATGGCATCACCGCGCTTTCAGTTGAATATCGCGATATTCCTCTGCTCTCCCGTACTCACGGCCAACCTGCCACCCCATCAACAATGGGCAAAGAGATGGCAAACGTGGCGTACCGCATGGAACGTCAGTATCGCCAGCTCAACCAGGTTGAAATCCTCGGTAAAATCAACGGTGCAGTGGGTAACTATAACGCCCACATCGCTGCTTACCCGGAAGTTGACTGGCATCAGTTTAGCGAAGAGTTCGTCACCTCGCTGGGCATCCAGTGGAACCCCTACACCACGCAGATTGAGCCGCACGACTACATTGCCGAGCTGTTTGATTGCATCGCCCGCTTTAACACCATTCTGATCGATTTCGATCGCGACGTCTGGGGTTACATTGCATTGGGTCACTTCAAGCAGAAAACTGTCGCGGGTGAAATCGGTTCTTCGACCATGCCGCATAAAGTTAACCCGATCGACTTCGAAAACTCCGAAGGTAATCTGGGTCTGTCCAATGCGGTTCTGCAGCACCTGGCGAGCAAACTGCCGGTTTCCCGCTGGCAGCGTGACCTGACAGACTCAACCGTTCTGCGTAACCTGGGTGTGGGTATCGGCTATGCGCTGATCGCCTATCAGTCTACGTTGAAGGGGGTTAGCAAACTGGAAGTAAACCGCGATCACCTGCTGGATGAACTGGATCACAACTGGGAAGTTCTGGCTGAGCCGATTCAAACCGTAATGCGTCGCTATGGCATTGAAAAACCGTACGAGAAACTGAAAGAACTGACCCGTGGCAAGCGCGTTGACGCTGAAGGCATGAAGCAGTTTATCGACGGTCTGGCCCTGCCGGCAGACGAGAAAACCCGCCTGAAAGCGATGACACCGGCCAACTACATTGGTCGCGCCATCATCATGGTTGATGAACTGAAGTAATCAGCACTCCGCCAGATGCTGAACAGAAGCCGGATAAGCGTAAGCGATTCCGGCTTTTTATCGCCGCATTAACATCCCTTCCCCCGGTTTATTAAATGTTTATCCCCACTGCCACATAATCAGCGTTAAACTATTCGTACCATGAATTTAGGGAGAAACAATGATGCGCGTGCTGGTTGTTGAGGATAATGCATTATTACGCCACCACCTTAAGGTTCAGCTCCAGGATTTAGGCCACCAGGTGGATGATGCAGAAGATGCAAAGGAAGCAGACTATTTTCTTAATGAACACCTGCCGGATATTGCGATCGTCGATTTAGGGCTCCCCGATGAAGACGGACTATCACTGATCCGCCGCTGGCGCAGTAATGACGTTTCATTGCCCATTCTGGTATTAACTGCCCGTGAAGGCTGGCAGGACAAAGTGGAAGTGCTCAGTGCCGGTGCAGATGATTACGTCACCAAACCGTTTCACATTGAAGAAGTGGTTGCAAGAATGCAGGCATTGATGCGCCGCAATAGTGGCCTGGCCTCGCAGATAATCTCGCTTCCGCCATTTCAGGTGGACCTTTCTCGCCGCGAACTGTCCGTGAACGATGAAGTGATCAAACTTACGGCTTTCGAATACACCATTATGGAAACGCTGATCCGTAATAGCGGCAAAGTCGTTAGTAAAGATTCGCTTATGTTACAGCTCTACCCGGATGCCGAACTGCGTGAAAGTCACACCATTGATGTCCTGATGGGACGTCTGCGTAAAAAAATTCAGGCGCAATATCCGCATGAAGTGATCACCACCGTACGTGGGCAGGGTTATCTTTTTGAACTGCGCTAATGAATAAATTACTGCGTCATTTTTTCCCGTTATCGCTGCGGCTGCGCTTTTTGCTGGCAACCGCAGGCGTTGTACTGGTCCTCTCGCTGGCTTATGGCATGGTGGCTTTGGTTGGCTATAGCGTCAGCTTTGATAAAACAACATTTCGTCTGCTGCGTGGCGAAAGTAATCTGTTCTATACACTGGCCAAATGGGAAAACGGCAAAATCAATGTCGAGCTACCTGAAAATCTCGATATGCAAAGCCCTACAATGTCGCTGATTTATAATGAAAACGGTAAACTGCTCTGGGCCCAACGCGACGTTCCCTGGCTGGTACAACGTATTCACCCAGACTGGCTAAAGACAAATGGTTTTCATGAGATTGAAGCCAATGTCGACGCCACCAGTACATTGCTGCGCGAAGATCATTCGGCGCAACAGAAGCTAAGAGAAGTCAGAGAAGATGACGATAACGCTGAAATGACCCACTCCGTGGCGGTGAACATCTACCCTGCCACCGCCAGGATGCCACAACTGACCATTGTGGTTGTTGATACCATTCCTATTGAGCTCAAACGCTCATATATGGTCTGGAGCTGGTTTATATATGTGCTGGTCGCCAATCTGTTGCTGGTCATTCCGCTGTTATGGGTGGCGGCCTGGTGGAGCCTGCGACCTATCGAATCACTGGCGCGCGAAGTCCGTGAGCTTGAAGAACATCATCGCGAGATGCTTAATCCTGCCACCACGCGTGAACTCACCAGTCTGGTGCGCAACCTCAACCGCTTATTAAAGAGCGAACGTGAGCGCTACGATAAATACCGTACCACGTTAACGGATCTCACCCATAGCCTGAAGACACCGTTGGCCGTATTGCAAAGCACGCTACGCTCAATGCGTAATGAGAAAATGAGCGTAAGCGATGCTGAACCCGTCATGCTGGAGCAAATTAGCCGTATTTCACAGCAAATTGGCTATTATCTGCATCGTGCCAGCATGCGCGGCAGTAGCGCCCTTCTCAGCCGGGAATTGCATCCGGTTGCACCGTTGCTGGATAAACTGACCTCTGCATTAAACAAGGTGTACCAGCGTAAAGGGGTTAACATTAATCTCGACATTTCGCCTGAGATAAGCTTTGTGGGTGAACAGAACGATTTCGTCGAAGTGCTGGGTAACGTCCTGGATAACGCCTGTAAATATTGCCTGGAATTTGTCGAGATCTCAGCGCAATTAACAGAAGATCATCTGCACATTGTGGTAGAAGATGACGGCCCCGGTATTCCACGCAGTAAACGTGAAGTGGTGTTCGACCGCGGTCAGCGCGTGGATACCTTACGCCCCGGGCAAGGTGTGGGCCTGGCCGTCGCACGTGAGATCACCGAGCAATATGACGGGCAGATTATCGCTGGCGACAGTCTGCTGGGCGGAGCGCGCATGGAAGTTGTTTTCGGCCGCCAACATCCGGGACAAAAAGACGAGTAATCTTTATATGTAATAAATATGTACTGACTTCACGCTTGAGGTTAAGTATCCGTTATAATCGGTTGCAGATACCAGCCTGCGGGATGCTCATTATGGAATACCAACTCACACTTAACTGGCCCGATTTTCTTGAACGCCACTGGCAGAAGCGCCCGGTGGTCTTAAAACGCGGGTTTAACAATTTTATTGACCCACTCTCTCCTGACGAACTGGCTGGACTGGCAATGGAAAGCGAAGTCGACAGCCGGCTCGTCAGCCACCAGGATGGTAAATGGCAGGTTAGCCACGGTCCCTTTGAAAGCTATGACCATCTCGGCGAGAACAACTGGTCGCTTCTTGTGCAGGCGGTCAATCACTGGCACGAGCCAACCGCCGCGCTGATGCGCCCATTCCGCGAACTGCCGGACTGGCGTATCGACGATCTGATGATCTCCTTCTCCGTCCCCGGCGGCGGTGTTGGCCCACATCTGGATCAGTATGATGTGTTCATCATACAGGGAACCGGTCGCCGTCGCTGGCGCGTAGGTGAAAAACTGCAGTTGAAACAACACTGTCCTCACCCGGACCTCCTTCAGGTCGACCCGTTTGAAGCCATTATCGATGAAGAGCTGGAACCCGGCGATATTTTGTATATTCCACCTGGATTCCCGCACGAAGGCTACGCGTTGGAAAACGCAATGAATTACTCGGTAGGTTTCCGCGCACCGAATACCCGGGAGTTGATCAGCGGATTTGCTGATTACGTTCTGCAACGCGAACTGGGTAGCACGTACTACAGCGATCCAGATCTACCGCCACGCGACCATCCAGCAGACGTGCTGCCACAGGAAATGGACAAGCTGCGCGAAATGATGCTGGGGCTCATTAACCAGCCGGAGCATTTTAAACAGTGGTTTGGCGAGTTTATCTCTCAGTCGCGTCATGAACTGGACGTTGCTCCGCCTGAGCCGCCTTATCAGCCAGATGAAATTTACGATGCCCTGAAGCAAGGGGATGTGTTAGTGCGTCTGGGCGGATTGCGCGTATTGCGCATCGGCGACGACGTCTACGCCAACGGTGAAAAAATTGATTCTCCGCATCGTCCTGCCCTGGAAGCGCTAGCCAGCCATATCGTGCTGACGGCCGAGAACTTTGAGGATGCGCTGGAAGATCCGTCTTTCCTTGCCATGCTTGCCGCACTGGTGAATAGCGGATACTGGTTCTTCGAAGGGTAACCTATTGAGAGTGCGCCGGATGGCGCTTCGCTTATCCGGCCTACGGGATACGATATTTGTAGGCCGGATAAGCGAAGCGCCATCCGGCATCTACCGGCAAAAGCGGCTACTGTTTCGCCGTCAATTCCGCAATACGCACAATCACCTGCACCGCTTTTTCCATTCCCTCCAGGGTTACAAACTCATGTTTGCCATGATAGTTATAGCCACCGGTGAACAGATTCGGGCAAGGTAATCCCATGAACGACAGTTGCGCGCCGTCGGTGCCACCACGAATGGGTTTAAGATCCGGCTCAATGTCACAATCACGCATTGCCTGCTGAGCGATATCCAGCACATGCGGATGCTCGATCACTTTTTCACGCATATTGTAGTAGCTGTCTTCAATCACCAGCTCGATATAGCAGTCCGGATGTAACCCTTTGCCGACCTTTTTGGCGATATCCATGATTTTGCGTTTACGCGCTTCAAACTGCTTACGGTCAAAATCGCGGATAATGTAGTGCATATCAGCCCGATCGACCGTACCTTTCATGCTTGCCAGATGGTAAAAACCTTCATAGCCTTCCGTCGCTTCCGGGCTTTCATCTGCCGGAACCTCCGCATGAATACGGGCAGCCAGCGACAGCGCATTCACCATCACCCCTTTTGCAGTACCGGGATGCACATTGTTGCCGACAATTTTGATATTGACCGATGCGGCGTTGAAGTTTTCAAACTCCAGCTCACCTACGCCACCGCCGTCAACGGTGTAGGCCCACTGCGCATCGAATGCTGCAACGTCGAAGTGTTTTGCGCCTTTACCGACTTCTTCGTCCGGCGTGAAGGCCACGCGGATATCACCGTGCGGAATGTCTTTTTGAATAAGCACAGCCAGCGCGGTCATAATTTCCGCCACACCGGCTTTATCATCCGCGCCCAGCAGCGTTTTACCGTCTGTGGTGATCAACGTTTGACCCAGAAGTTGATGCAGCACCGGGAACATCACCGGCGACAGAACTTCATCACCAATGCCTAACGCAATATCGCCGCCGCGGTAGTTTTCAACGATTTGTGGATTAACGTTTTTACCGCTGAAATCCGGTGAGGTATCCACATGGGAAATAAAGCCGATCGCGGGAATATTGCCTGCAACGTTAGCGGGCAACGTTGCCATCAGCGTCCCCTTTTCGCTCAGTGAAATGTTAACCAGCCCCATCTCTTCGAGCTGTTGTTTGAGCAGTTGTAATAACTTCCATTGTCCTTCGGTGCTGGGTACCTGCCGCACGCCCGATTTTGATTGGGTGTCCAGCGACACGTAGTGTAAAAAACGCTCAAGTAGTTTATCCATGCAGTCACCCTCACTTTTTGTGACAACATTATCAATAAGCAACAAAAGACAAATATTGCGTCAGGTCACTTTTATCCCCGCAAGTGAGAATATTTCTCCCTGACATCCCCTCTGACTATAGGGTTAAGTCAGTAATTCGCAACAAGGATTGGCGATTACAATGGTTTGCCGTAGAATAACCGCCCTCATTAAGAGTCATCAAGGTGGTTAACCACAAACCCCGCATCGGTCAGCCATCCGTTGCGTTTACATGGGACAGAGTAAAAAATTGAATAAACAACCGCGTTCGCTTTCTCCACTGGTGCAATTAGCGGGAATTCGCAAGAGTTTCGATGGCAAAGAGGTGATTTCCAGCCTGGATTTGACCATCAACAATGGCGAATTTCTCACGCTGCTTGGCCCCTCTGGCTGCGGTAAAACAACCGTTCTTCGCCTGATTGCCGGTCTGGAAACGGTTGATTCCGGTCATATTATGTTGGACAACCAGGACATCACTCACGTTCCTGCGGAAAACCGCTACGTGAACACCGTCTTCCAAAGCTATGCGTTATTCCCCCACATGACCGTGTTTGAGAATGTGGCCTTTGGTTTACGCATGCAGAAAACCCCTGCAGCCGATATTCCTCCTCGCGTTACTGAAGCCCTGCGCATGGTGCAACTGGAAGAGTTCGCTCAGCGAAAACCGCATCAACTCTCCGGTGGCCAACAGCAGCGCGTGGCGATTGCCCGTGCGGTGGTCAATAAACCGCGTTTGCTTCTGCTGGATGAGTCTCTCTCTGCGCTGGACTATAAACTGCGTAAGCAGATGCAGAACGAACTGAAAGCGTTACAGCGTAAACTCGGTATCACTTTTGTTTTTGTCACCCACGATCAGGAAGAAGCACTGACAATGTCAGACCGCATTGTGGTCATGCGTGATGGCAAAATTGAGCAGGATGGCACACCGCGAGAAATCTACGAAGAACCGAAGAATCTGTTCGTCGCCGGATTCATCGGCGAGATCAATATGTTTAACGCGACGGTCATTGAACGTCTGGACGAACAGCGTGTTCGTGCTAACGTTGAAGGCCGCGAGTGCAATATTTACGTCAACTTCGCGGTAGTTCCCGGGCAGAAACTGCACGTTCTGTTACGCCCGGAAGATCTGCGCGTGGATGAAATCAACGACGATAATCATATTGAAGGACTTATCGGTTACGTGCGTGAACGTAACTATAAAGGCATGACGCTGGAGTCGGTTGTGGAACTGGAAAATGGCAAGATGGGAATGGTCAGCGAATTCTTCAACGAAGACGATCCTGACTTTGACCACTCGCTCGACCAGAAAATGGCGATTAACTGGGTAGAAAGCTGGGAGGTCGTACTGGCTGATGAAGAACACAAGTAAATTCCAGAGTGTGGTGATCGTCACCATTGTCGGTTGGCTTGTGTTGTTTGTCTTTCTGCCCAACCTGATGATCATCGGCACCAGCTTTTTGACCCGCGACGACGCTAATTTCGTCAAAATGGTCTTTACGCTGGAACACTATGCTCGCCTGCTCGATCCGCTCTATTTTGAGGTGCTGGTTCATTCCCTCAATATGGCGCTGATTGCCACACTCGCCTGCCTGGTACTCGGCTATCCGTTTGCCTGGTTTTTAGTCAAACTGCCGGAGAAAGTGCGTCCACTGCTGCTGTTCCTGCTGATTGTTCCGTTCTGGACCAACTCGCTTATTCGCATCTACGGTCTCAAAATTTTCCTCAGTACCAAAGGCTATCTCAACGAGTTTCTGTTGTGGCTCGGCGTGATTGATACGCCCATTCGCATTATGTTTACCCCCAGCGCGGTCATTATTGGCCTGGTGTATATCCTGCTGCCATTTATGGTGATGCCGCTCTACTCCAGTATTGAGAAACTGGATAAACCGTTACTCGAAGCTGCGCGCGATTTGGGTGCCAGCAAACTTCAGACCTTCACCCGCATTATTATTCCGCTGACAATGCCGGGAATTATTGCCGGATGTTTGCTGGTGATGCTGCCAGCCATGGGGTTGTTTTACGTATCCGATCTAATGGGCGGCGCGAAAAACCTGCTGATTGGTAATGTGATTAAAGTGCAATTCCTGAACATCCGCGACTGGCCGTTTGGAGCCGCCACCAGTATTACCCTGACCATCGTCATGGGGCTGATGCTGCTGATCTACTGGCGCGCTTCCCGCTTGTTGAACAAGAAGGTTAGCGACATAGACAGTTAATTAATATTATTCAATAAGATAACATACTTTTTGGCATGCTTTTTACCCTCAAGTAAACTGCATGCCAACCCCAATATTTAGGTTTAGTAAAAATGTGTCAACTCAGCATCCCTGTTCAGGTTAATTAGGACAAAGCCCTGTCGGGGACTTTTTCGGGCCGCACTCAGCAAATCCATGCACTTTATATCCCTTTCCCTCCATGCAACTCAGGATGTGATTGCTCCGGGCATTAAAACTCTCAATTGTCTCTCCAGGCTCTATGCCATTCAGACTCCAGTTATTGCCGTCAAGGTTTGCCCTTGGGTTAACACCGCAGCTATACAGATCAACTTTACGCTGTGTAACATTGGTTAAGCCAGATGCCTCCGGTTTCTGGAATACCTGGACCCAGGGGACATAGTCGTAATTTGAGGAATCCATATCAGCGACCACACAGCCTGTTAACATCACTACACTCGCTAATACCACCTTGCTGATCTTCAAAAATTGCTCCCTGAGATAAAGCCATCATCGGATATCATGGACTGACACCGCCGAGATAGCTGTGGCGCCGCGATCGATTATTGAACAGTTCAATGTGATCGAAGATATCCGCCCGGGCCAGCGCCCAGGCTTTATAGATGCGTTTTCTGATACGTTCTTTTTTCAGCGAACTGAAGAACGATTCTGTCAGAGCATATTTTCCAAAAACTGAGCTTTCATACTGGCCTCGAAGGGAATTATGTCGACTTTAGCGATATTCAACTTTTGGAATGGATCCTGGCTGAGGCGCTCTTCTAATGATTCAAGGCTGTCGCATTTCGCAAGTATGACCCCTCCATTACGAGGAACTCTTCTTCCTGATGCCAAAAAGACACCATCTGCATAGCCTTTCTTAAGCCACTCAACATGCGCTGGAATTTGAGCGTCAACTTCCTCTAGCGGCTTTACATAAGTTAAAACAACAACATAAATGATACTCATCCTATAATCCTTATAGAAGGAAGGTATTAGGATGATATCACCCTGCAAAATAAGGAGAAAGTAACCTGATAGCTTCCAATCATTTTAGGGATCCCTGTTACTAACTCATGAGCAGAACATACAGCCACATACAATTCTTTACATTCATTGTTTTTTATGAATACTACTTAGTGATTACGTTAATGTAATGAAATTCAATGGATGAAATATGAATATATTTGAACAAACCCCACCTAACCGCAGACGTTATGGCCTGGCTGCTTTTATCGGGTTAATCGCCGGTATCGTATCAGCATTCGTTAAATGGGGGGCTGAAGTACCTTTGCCGCCCCGTAGCCCGTCTGATATGTTTACTACCGCATGTGTTCCGGAATCATTAATCCGAGCGGCGGGACAAATTGATTGCTCCCGCAATTTTCTGAACCCTCCATATATTTTTCTGCGAGACTGGATGGGACTTGCAGATCCTAACGCAGCGGTCTACACCTTTGCCGGGCATGTGTTTAACTGGGTTGGTGTAACACACATCATTTTTTCTATTGTGTTCGCCGTAGGCTACTGTGTAGTTGCAGAAGTTTTTCCCAAAATTAAACTCTGGCAGGGGTTGTTGGCTGGTGCATTAGCCCAGCTTTTCGTACATATGATTTCCTTCCCTCTCATGGGACTGACCCCTCCTCTCGCTGACCTTCCATGGTATGAGAATGTATCCGAAATTTTTGGTCATTTAATCTGGTTCTGGTCCATCGAAATTATTCGACGAGATCTACGTAACAGGATTACTCACCAACCGGATCCGGAAATCCCTTTGGGGACAACCCGCTGATACCATCAATGAGATAGTAAAATGGCGCATATACAGCGCCATTTTTAGTATCTATGCTGAATACCACCAGCGATCAACACTGACGCCAGCAAGCATGAGAAAGGTCAGATAAGCCGGACAGTCCAGGAAATGTTTGGAGAGGCTGAGTTTTGGTTGGTAAATGAATAAAACCCGTGATTTTATGTGAGTCGACACCTCTTAATTCGTCTGTACTATTTTTCTGGAGCCGCGGGCCAGACAGGTTTTGTCGTATCAACCCGTATCAACGGCATCCTGCCGCTATGAAATTTCTGTATCAGCGACTGATTTCAGTGTCTGTCGTTTCTGCCCGGCGCGTTCCTGTTGCTCATCTTTTGTTAATTCCGGGTACGGCACCAGAACAGGAAAACCATTATCATCGGACTGAATCCGACCATTAATTTGGCTGTCTAAAATTCTCTGGCCTTCGTCATCGCTGATATGCACAAAACTCCCCGGGATTTTGTCATCGGGAGTGTTGTCGCCATAAAATCCGTCATTCAACGCGCAATACTTCATACAACCCCCTTACCAATTGCGATACAAGAAAGGGTGGTAGCGATCACCGAAGATTTAGAGTCTGCAGAAAGAATTCTGGCTCCTGCTGCCGTGCTATTTGATAACTCCCACCCGACAGTATTCACCCCTTCAGTACCTGAAGAAATATCTGACGGTACAACCAGATATGGTGTGCCAACAAAAGCATGTGGAAACTGAACATTGCCTGTATCCGAGCGACTATATCGCGCACAAGGCATTGATACCAAAACACTACCAGGCCATCAAGTGCAGGCAACAACAGATCGCTATAACGACACTCGCGGTCAGGAATGGGTAAGGCTGGTCATTTAAATGGGCATTTTTTCCCGATCACCTGGAAAATTGTTGTAAAATTCGCGGCCTTAGTGATGGCCGCTTATTTTTGGTTGTCTGTTTTGGTGGGAAGTTTTGGAGAGATTTTGGAGAAGAGAAAAAGTTGATTATTTTCAATGCTCTGAAAGCATCCCGCCTTCTGAACAAGAAGGTGGAACTCGAATGATCGGTCGACTGCTTCGCGGCGGTTTTATGACCGCTATCTACGCGTACCTGTATATTCCAATCATCATTTTGATTGTGAACTCCTTTAACAGCTCGCGCTTCGGCATTAACTGGCAAGGCTTTACCACCAAATGGTACGGCCTGCTGATGAACAACGACAGTTTGCTTCAGGCGGCACAGCACTCACTGACGATGGCCGTGCTCTCCGCGACCTTTGCCACACTGATCGGTTCACTGACTGCGGTCGCCTTATATCGCTACCGTTTTCGCGGTAAACCGTTCGTCAGTGGCATGCTGTTCGTGGTGATGATGTCGCCGGATATCGTGATGGCAATTTCGCTGCTGGTGCTGTTTATGCTGATTGGCATTCAGTTGGGCTTCTGGTCGCTACTGTTTTCACATATCACGTTCTGCCTGCCTTTTGTGGTAGTAACGGTCTACTCACGTTTGAAAGGCTTTGACGTACGTATGCTTGAAGCAGCAAAAGACCTGGGTGCCAGTGAAGTGACTATTCTACGCAAAATCATTCTGCCACTGGCCATGCCTGCGGTGGCTGCCGGTTGGTTACTGAGCTTTACGCTGTCGATGGATGATGTTGTCGTTTCGTCCTTCGTTACCGGGCCGGGCTATGAAATTTTGCCATTAAAAATCTACTCAATGGTTAAAGTCGGTGTATCACCAGAAGTGAACGCACTGGCAACCATTTTGTTGGTTCTGTCGCTGGTTATGGTGATCGCCAGCCAGCTTATTGCACGTGATAAAACCAAGGGCCGTTGAGGCCTTTCATTCAGGGGACGTTAAATGAAAAAATGGTCACGCCACCTGCTCGCGGCGGGTGCTCTGGCACTGGGCATGAGCGCCGCTCACGCTGATGATAACAACACGCTTTATTTCTATAACTGGACCGAATACGTTCCGCCAGGGCTACTGGAACAGTTCACTAAAGAGACCGGGATCAAGGTTATCTATTCGACCTACGAGTCGAATGAGACCATGTACGCCAAGCTCAAAACCTACAAAGACGGTGCGTACGATCTGGTGGTGCCTTCCACCTATTACGTCGACAAAATGCGCAAGGAAGGCATGATCCAAAAGATCGATAAGTCGAAGTTAACCAACTTCCACAACCTCGATCCGGAAATGCTCAATAAACCGTTTGACCCGAACAACGACTACTCAATTCCTTATATCTGGGGTGCGACGGCCATTGGTATTAACAGTGACGCTATTGATCCAAAAACCGTGACCAGCTGGGCTGACCTGTGGAAACCGGAATACAAAGGCAGCCTGCTGTTAACGGATGATGCCCGCGAAGTATTCCAGATGGCGCTACGCAAGCTGGGATACTCCGGGAATACCACCGACCCGAAAGAGATTGAAGCCGCGTATAACGAACTCAAGAAGCTAATGCCTAACGTTGCAGCCTTCAACTCCGATAACCCGGCTAATCCGTATATGGAAGGCGAAGTTAATCTGGGTATGGTGTGGAACGGCTCTGCATTCGTGGCGCGTCAGGCGGGTACACCGCTGGAAGTCGTCTGGCCGAAAGAAGGGGGTATTTTCTGGATGGATAGCCTGTCTATTCCGGCAAATGCCAAAAACAAAGAAGGTGCGCTGAAGCTAATTAACTTCCTGCTGCGCCCGGATGTCGCGAAAGAAGTCGCGGAAACCATCGGTTACCCGACGCCAAACCTGGCGGCACGTAAGCTTTTAAGTCCGGAAGTGGCTAACGATAAAACCCTGTATCCGGATGCAGAAACCATCAACAAAGGGGAATGGCAGAACGATGTCGGTTCCGCCAGCGCCATCTATGAAGAGTATTATCAGAAGCTAAAAGCAGGACGTTAATTGCCTTCCTCGTAGGCCGGATAAGACGCGCCAGCGTCGCATCCGGCGCATCATCACTGCCCGATGGCGCAACGCTTATCGGGCCTGGACAAATGAGCGCTGTAGGCCGGGTAAAGCATTCGCCGCCATCCGACAAAAAATCACAGACCTTTCAATAACTTCTCAACAAACTCGGGCACCACCTGGCTTGCCGGGCCGTAATACTTCTCTTCAAACTCGCTACCCACCTGGCTTGGCTCAAGATTTAACTCCACCGTATGCGCCCCATGCAGACGCGCTTCGTGGACAAAACCCGCGGCCGGATAAACATGCCCTGACGTGCCAATGGCAATGAAAACATCTGCCATCGCCAGTGCCATATAAATTTCATCCATGCCCAGCGGCATTTCACCAAACCACACCACGTGTGGTCGCAGCGGCGCCGGAAACTGACAGCAATGGCATTTGTCTTCTGGCGTGACGTCCCCTGTCCAGTCTAAAATCTGCCCGCTTTGCGAACAGCGAACCTTAAGAAGCTCGCCGTGCATGTGGATAACGTTCTGACTTCCCGCACGTTCGTGCAGATTATCGATATTTTGCGTTACCAGTAGAAAGCGATCACCCAACTCGGCTTCGAGTTTTGCTAACGCAATATGCGCCGCATTTGGTTGAATTTCGGGTTGCTGTAACTGGTGGCGGCGGGCGTTATAAAATGACTGAACCAGCCCAGGATTACGGCTAAATCCTTCCGGCGTTGCCACATCCTCAACCCGATGTTCTTCCCAAAGACCATCCGCAGCACGGAAGGTACGAATCCCTGACTCAGCGGAAATCCCCGCGCCAGTCAGAACTAACACCCTTGGTTTTTCCACCAACTCAGGCACCACTCTGTCTCTGAAAAAGATCCGTTGACGCAGGCGATCGCGCAAATGGCGTTTATTTTTACGAAAACGGCTTAATCGATGACCCCGACGCGACAGCATAACAACCTCTTTGTATTAATCGGTAAGATGTAGGAAAGCGGCTCCGCGCATCCCACCCGCATCACCGTGTCGTGCCTGCTCAATACGCGGCACACGGGCAACGGGCAGTAAATGACGTGGCAGCCTGCCCGCCAACTGCGTCGTAATAGCGGTAAAGTTCGACAAGCCACCGCCAATCACCACTAAATCTGGATCGACGATAGTCAGGATATTCCCCAGGCAAACGGCCAGCAAATCCAGATAACGCTCTACATGTGCACGCGCATGCTCATCGCCTTGCTCCCAGAGGGCGATAATTTCACGGGCATCCAGAGGTTGATGGTAGTAATGCTGGTACAACCATGCAAATCCGCCACCGGAAAGATAGCTTTCGATGCACCCCAGTTGACCACATCCGCAACGACGCAGTGGGAAATCAAATC
This sequence comes from Citrobacter sp. C6_1, assembly GCF_014596835.2. Taxonomy (NCBI): domain Bacteria; kingdom Pseudomonadati; phylum Pseudomonadota; class Gammaproteobacteria; order Enterobacterales; family Enterobacteriaceae; genus Citrobacter; species Citrobacter sp. C6_1. The sequence continues at coordinate 2,710,067 of NZ_CP115031.1, forward strand.
CCATCAACGTCAACGCATCAACAGGCAAACGGATATGACCGAACTCGCCGGTAATATAGCTACGTCCGGTGATAGACTTTCCGTTAAGCACCAGGCCACCACCGACACCGGTGCCGAGGATTAAGCCCATCACTAACGGATACTGGGTGAACCCATCGTCCCAGGCTTCGGAGAGTGCAAAACAGTTGGCATCATTATCCAGACGCACATCACGATCCAGTCGTGCGCTGAGATCGGCCCGCAGCGGTTTGCCACTGGCAGCAGGAACGTTAGCCGCGTACAGCGTGCCGTCTTCGGTCTCAGGCATGCCAGGAATACCAATCCCTACTGAACCCTTAACGCCAAAGCGCTGGTCCGCCTCCGTCACCAGAGCGCACACCGCATCAAGGAAAGCGTCATAACTGTCACGCGGCGTAGGGACACGTTTCTCCCACTGCAAACGACGGTGATTATCGAAGACGCCTAACGCAATTTTTGTCCCGCCAATGTCAAACCCGTAATACATCACCGCTCCTTGATACACGTCTTCCTTCATGCTGCCTCTGCGTTGGTTGCACCCTCACGCCCAGTCACATCGTTGTTTATGCGTCTGGTGATTATCGGGCTTGCCGCCTTGGGACAGCATGAATGCCTGGTGTATATCTTGTTGTTATTGGCCGCTAAGTACTCTTGCAGGGTCAATATTGCTGGCGCGACGCGCCGGATACCAACTAGCCAAAAGACTCAGCAACAATGCTGTCACCAACACGTAAATCACATCCAGCCAGTGCAATTCAGATGGCAGGAAGTCAATAAAATAAATATCGCCCGAGAGGAACTGATGGCCGATAAGCGCCTCAATACCATTGATGATCGGTGTGAGCTGCAGAGAAACAACAACGCCAATAACCACACCTATCAGGCTACCGAACAGACCCGCCAGCAGTCCATACCAGACGAAGATGGCGCGGATCAGCCCGTCTTTCGCCCCCAGCGTTCTTAATACCGCAATATCGCCGCTTTTGTCTTTTACCGCCATCACTAACGTGGAAACGATATTAAAGCAGGCTACACCAATCACCAGCACCATCGCCAGATACATAATGGCGCGAATCATCTGGATATCGCGATACATATAGCCGTAAGTACCGATCCAGCTCTTAATATAGACATAGTTGTTGGTCACTTCACCAGCGTCTCTGACCAACTTATTGGCGTTAAAGACATCGTTGACCTTCAGGGCAATCCCGGAAACGCTGGAGCCCATATCCAGGTACTGCTGCGCATCTTCCATTGGGATCATGGCAAAGCTGTGATCGAGCTGACCGCTCAGTTGCAGAATACCGGTAACGTGCAAACGCACGCGTTTAGGCTGCTGTAACTTATGATCCGCACTGGCGTTAGGGATCATAATTGACACCCAATCCCCCTGCTTCACCTTCAGCGCGTCGGCAATACCCTTGCCAATGATTATCTGCTGCTCACCGGCTTTGAAATTATCCCAGGCATGGTTCTGCACGAAGGATGGCAACGCGCTCAAGCGTTGTTCCTGCTGCGGATCAACGCCCTTCACCTGTACTGCACGTAGATTCGCCCCACTCTCCACCAGCCCGGTAAAGTTGATATAAGGCGCCGCAGCGGCAATACCAGGCACTTTCTGAACTTTATCGAGTGCTTCCTGCCAGTTGTTCCACGGCTGATTTACGGCTTCAATCTCACCGTGCGGAACCACGGCCAGAATACGGTTGTTCAGCTCTCGCTCAAATCCGTTCATCGCGCTTAGACCGACGATCAACACCGCCACGCCCAACGCAATGCCGACGGTAGAAATCACGGAAATCAGCGACACCATGCCGCCGCGCCGCCGACCACGGCTAAAACGTAACCCAATCAATAACGATAAAGGCGAAGCCATTACTCTGCTCCCATCAGGCTCAGTTCGGCCGTCAGGCGACCATCGCGCATTTCAAGCTGGCGGCTCATGCGCTTCGCCAGTTGCAGATCGTGCGTCACAACCAGAAATGCTGTGCCCTGAGAACGGTTCAGCTCACCCAGTAACTCAAAAATACTGTCCGCGTTACGCGCATCAAGGTTACCTGTTGGCTCATCTGCCAACACCAGACGCGGGTTATTCACCAGCGCACGGGCAATCGCCACACGTTGACGCTCGCCGCCTGACAGTTCGGACGGACGGTGGCTGGCACGGTGATCCAGCCCAACCGCTTTCAGCATGTCACGTGCGCGCTCGGTAATTTCAGCTGGCTTCTTCTTACCAATCAGTAGCGGCATCGCCACGTTTTCCAGCGCGGTAAAGTCTGGCAACAAATGGTGGAACTGGTAAATGAATCCGAGCTTCTGATTACGCAGTTCCGCTTTCGCCGCTGACGAGAGTTTGCTCATCGGCTGACCGCTAAAAATGACATCGCCGGAAGTCGGTGTATCCAGCCCGCCGAGCAGATGAAGCAATGTACTTTTGCCGGAGCCTGAGCTGCCGACAATCGCCATCATCTCACCCTCGCCGACGCAAAAACTGACATCGTGCAGAACATCAGTCTGCACCGTGCCTTCCTGATAGCGTTTGCACAGGTTGTCGCATTGCAACAGGATCTTATTCATAACGTAAAGCCTCAGCGGGTTGAGTGGCGGCAGCGCGCCAGGAAGGATAAAGCGTAGACAGCAGCGCGATGGCCATTGCCACCAGTGCAATGACGATCACCTGCAACGGCTCAATAGCGACAGGCAACGCGGCACCGTCCAGCAGCACGCCGATAATCGGCATCAGGTTGTTCAGTTGGCTGGCAAGCAACGCGCCCAGTACAGCGCCCAGCAGCGCGCCGATAATTCCGGCACTGGCCCCCTGAACCATAAACACCATCATTATTTGCCGCGGCGTGAGCCCCTGCGTTTGTAAAATCGCCACTTCCCCTTGCTTCTCCATTACCATCAAACCCAGCGAGGTAATAATATTAAACGCCGCTACCGCTACGATCAGGCTCAGCAACAGCCCCATCATGTTTTTTTCCATCCGCACAGCCTGGAACAGCTCACCTTTACGCTCGCGCCAGTCCTGCCATTTGGTGCCTTGCGGCAACGTTTGTTGACTCAGCGAATCAACCTTGAGCGGTTCATTTAGCCACAGACGCCAGCCGGTGATATTGCCTGCCGGATAACGCATCAGACGTGACGCATCCTGGATGTTGGTCAACATCTGATAACCATCAACTTCACTATTGGCGGCAAAAGTGCCAATCACCGTAAACAGACGCTGGCTCGGTAAGCGTCCCATTGGCGTAAACTGACTGGCAGAAGGCACCATCACGCGAATTTGATCGCCGCGGTTCACACCTAACTGTCCGGCAAGCTGCTCACCGAGGATGACATTATACTTACCCGGTTCGAGATCTGTTTGCTTCACATTGACCAGATACGGCGTTAACGGATCTTTTTGCGCCGGGTCGATGCCCAGCATCACCCCTACCGCCACGCTACGCGCGCTCTGCAGGACCACATCGCCCGTTGTTAGCGGCGCAACACGGTTGACGCCGTTCAATACCACGGCTTTTTCCGGCAACTGCTGCGGGTTAAGAGAGCCTTGCTCAGCCGAGAGAATAGCCTGAGGCATCAGACCAAGGATGTTATTTTGCAGCTCGCGTTCGAAACCGTTCATCACCGACAATACTGTGACCAGCGCCATTACCCCAAGAGTAATGCCAATGGTAGAGAGCCAGGAAACGAAACGACCGAAGCGATCTGCTGCACGCCCACGCATATAACGCAGGCCAATGAATAGAGCGACAGGTTGGTACATGAAATCCGTCTGGTTGCTGTTAGCAAAGTCACGAGTATATAAGCGAAAGCGGGATGGGTAAATGACTGAACCGTAAGTGTTCGTCAGCATTGTTCTGAAAAGTATAACCAAATCAATTCGCTAAAGTTTCCACTTTGCCCTCATCCATTTTCCTGATCTTTATCTTAAAAAAATAAAAAGCAGACGGTTACGCATTACAGTGAACGCAGGGTTTTGCAGGATGGCAAGCTATCTCACACAATATGGATACGCCACTGCAATGAATAAAAAAGAGTTATGGATTAATCAAATCAAAGGGTTATGTATCTTCCTGGTGGTCATTTACCACTCAGTCATTACCTTTTATCCCCATCTCACTACCTTTCAGCATCCACTCTCACAGGTGCTAACCAAATGCTGGATCTACCTCAATCTGTATCTGGCACCGTTTCGCATGCCAGTCTTTTTCTTTATTTCGGGCTATCTGATCCGCCGCTACATTACAAACGTCCCGTGGACAACCTGTGTAGACAAACGCATCTGGAGTATTGCCTGGGTGCTGATACTGTGGGGAATCGTGCAATGGCTGGCGTTGACCACGCTCAATAACTGGCTGGCTCCGCAACGCGACCTGGGCCATGCGGCCAATGCAGCCTATGCCGGTTCGGTGGGAGACTTTACCCGGGGAATGCTCACAGCCAGTACCAGTCTGTGGTATCTGTATGCGCTGATTGTCTATTTTGTCCTGTGTAAGATCTTCAGCCGCTGGGCCTTGCCGCTACTGGTGCTGTTTGCATTCCTGAGTGTGGCAATCAACTTTTTCCCGACCCCATGGTGGGGGCTGAACAGCGTAATACGTAATCTGCCATACTACAGCCTCGGCGCTTGGTTTGGCACAACGCTGATGATGTGGATCAAAGATGTTCCCCTGCGCCGCCATTCTGTGCTTTTTCTGGTTAGCACAATCGTCGCCGCCGTCGCGTGGCTGGCAAATGTCTCACTATTGCTTTCTCTTCTTTCCATTGTGCTGATCATGAAGCTGTTTTATCAATTTGAGCTCCGCTTTGGTATGCGCACGTCCAGTCCGTTAAGCGTGATTGGTGCCAATACCATCGCCATCTACACTACCCACCGAATTCTGGTGGAACTGATAAGTTTAATGCTGCTTCCCAAACTCAATCATACCGCCTGGTCCGCAAACGTAGAGCTGGCCCTGCTACTGGTGTATCCGTTCGCCTGCTTACTGTTGTGTACGCTGGTCGGACTAATGGTTCGAAAAATTTCACAAAAAACCGTTGCCGACCTGCTCTTCTCCCCGCCGTCTTTCTCCACCGTTCCCCGCTAAACCTTACGCGCTTTTTGCCCCCATCCGGGGGCGAATCAATTTGCTTATGAGAAACGATCACGGATAATAAAGAACATTGCTTATCAGACGTATATCCAAACGAGATCCTGACAACCGAATGCCTGAACAACATCGTTACACGCTTCCAGCAAAAGCTGGCGATCAGCGCCAGTTGGGTGAACTTACCGGTGCCGCCTGCGCGACGCTGGTCGCAGAAATCGCCGAACACCATCCGGGACCAGTGGTGCTTATCGCGCCGGACATGCAAAATGCCTTGCGTCTGCATGATGAAATTCGTCAGTTTACCGACCAGATGGTGATGAATCTGGCTGACTGGGAAACGCTGCCCTATGACAGTTTTTCCCCACATCAGGAAATTATCTCCTCGCGACTCTCCACGTTGTATCAACTGCCTGCGATGCAACGCGGTGTGCTGATCGTACCGGTCAACACGTTGATGCAGCGCGTCTGTCCGCACAGCTATCTACACGGCCATGCACTGGTGATGAAAAAGGGTCAGCGCCTGTCGCGTGATGCCCTGCGTGAGCAACTGGACAGCGCCGGTTATCGCCATGTTGATCAGGTCATGGAACACGGTGAATACGCCACGCGTGGCGCGTTGTTGGATCTGTTTCCGATGGGCAGCGAATTGCCTTATCGCCTGGATTTCTTTGATGATGAAATCGACAGCCTGCGCCTGTTTGATACTGACACTCAGCGCACGCTGGAAGAAGTCGATGCCATTAATTTGCTGCCTGCCCACGAATTTCCAACCGATAAAACAGCCATTGAGCTGTTCCGCAGTCAGTGGCGCGACACCTTTGAAGTTAAACGCGACGCCGAACATATTTATCAGCAGGTCAGTAAAGGCACGTTACCTGCCGGGATTGAATACTGGCAACCGCTGTTTTTCAGTGAGCCGCTGCCACCGCTGTTCAGTTACTTCCCTGCCAATACGCTGTTAGTGAATACCGGTGATATTGAAACCAGCGCAGAGCGTTTCCAGGCGGATACACTGTCACGTTTTGAGAACCGGGGTGTCGATCCGATGCGCCCACTGCTGCCGCCAGAATCGCTGTGGCTGCGGGTTGACGAACTGTTTTCCGAGCTTAAACATTGGCCTCGCGTCCAGCTCAAAACCGAAAGTCTGGCAAACAAAGCGGCAAACACTAATCTGGGATTCCAGAAGCTGCCGGACATCGCCGTACAAGCGCAACAGAAATCGCCGCTGGATGCGCTGCGTAAATTCCTGGAAACCTTCAGCGGCCCGGTCATTTTCTCGGTAGAGAGTGAAGGTCGCCGTGAAGCACTCGGCGAGCTTCTGGCTCGCATCAAAGTCGCGCCTAAACGTATTTTACGCCTTGATGAAGCCGCCGACAGCGGTCGTTATCTGATGATTGGTGCGGCAGAACATGGTTTCATTGATACCAAACGCAACCTGGCACTGATTTGCGAAAGCGATCTCCTTGGTGAACGTGTGGCTCGCCGCCGCCAGGATTCCCGCCGCACGATTAACCCGGATACATTGATCCGAAACCTCGCGGAGCTGCATCCGGGGCAGCCCGTCGTGCATCTTGAGCACGGCGTGGGTCGCTATGCCGGGATGACCACGCTGGAAGCCGGCGGCATCACCGGTGAATACCTGATGCTCACCTACGCCAACGACGCCAAACTGTATGTGCCGGTGTCGTCGTTGCATCTGATCAGCCGCTACGCCGGTGGCGCGGAAGAGAATGCGCCGCTGCATAAACTTGGCGGCGATGCCTGGTCACGCGCCCGGCAGAAAGCCGCTGAGAAGGTGCGTGATGTCGCGGCGGAGTTGCTGGATATTTATGCCCAGCGCGCGGCGAAAGAAGGTTTTGCCTTTAAGCATGACCGTGAGCAGTACCAGCTATTTTGCGACAGCTTCCCGTTTGAAACCACGCCCGACCAGGCACAGGCGATCAACGCGGTGCTCAGCGATATGTGTCAGCCGCTGGCCATGGATCGTCTGGTGTGTGGTGACGTCGGCTTCGGCAAAACCGAAGTGGCGATGCGCGCCGCATTTCTCGCCGTCGAGAACCACAAACAGGTGGCCGTTTTAGTGCCGACCACCCTGCTCGCCCAGCAGCACTTCGACAACTTCCGTGACCGCTTTGCCAACTGGCCGGTACGTATTGAGATGCTGTCCCGTTTTCGTAGCGCCAAAGAGCAAGCGCAGATTCTGGAGCAGGTTGCCGAAGGTAAAATCGATATTCTCATCGGCACGCACAAACTGCTGCAAAGCGATGTGAAACTCAAAGATTTGGGTCTGCTGATTGTCGATGAAGAGCACCGCTTCGGTGTCCGTCACAAAGAGCGAATTAAAGCAATGCGCGCCGATGTCGATATTCTGACGCTGACCGCAACCCCGATCCCGCGCACGCTCAATATGGCGATGAGTGGCATGCGCGATCTGTCAATTATCGCCACACCGCCAGCGCGTCGTCTGGCCGTCAAAACCTTTGTGCGCGAGTATGACAATTTGGTGGTTCGCGAGGCTATCCTGCGTGAAGTGCTGCGCGGCGGGCAGGTCTACTATCTGTTCAACGATGTTGAAAACATCCAGAAAACCGCTGACAGGCTGGCAGAGCTGGTACCGGAAGCGCGTATCGGGATTGGACACGGGCAAATGCGCGAACGCGAGCTGGAACGCGTGATGAACGATTTCCACCATCAGCGCTTCAACGTGCTGGTGTGTACCACCATCATCGAAACCGGGATCGACATTCCCACCGCGAACACCATCATCATTGAACGTGCCGACCACTTCGGTTTGGCGCAATTACACCAGTTGCGCGGACGTGTGGGACGCTCACACCATCAGGCCTATGCGTGGCTGTTGACGCCGCATCCGAAAGCAATGACCACCGATGCACAAAAACGCCTTGAGGCAATTGCATCACTGGAAGATTTGGGTGCAGGTTTTGCGCTGGCCACTCACGACCTCGAGATTCGCGGCGCGGGGGAACTGCTGGGTGAAGATCAGAGCGGTTCGATGGAAACCATCGGCTTCTCACTGTACATGGAACTGCTGGAGAACGCGGTTGATGCGCTAAAAGAGGGACGCGAACCGTCGCTCGAAGATCTCACCAACCAGCAAACTGAAGTCGAGCTGCGGATGCCTTCGCTACTGCCAGATGACTACATCCCCGATGTGAATACGCGACTGTCGTTCTACAAGCGGATTGCCAGTGCGAAAGGCGAAAACGAGCTGGAAGAAATTAAGGTCGAGCTGATAGACCGTTTTGGTTTGTTGCCTGACCCGGCCCGTACGCTGCTGGATATTGCCCGTTTGCGCCAGCAAGCGCAAAAACTGGGCATCAGAAAACTCGAAGGCAATGAAAAAGGCGGGACGATTGAGTTTGCCGAGAAGAACCACGTCAACCCGGTGTGGCTGATTGGCTTACTGCAAAAGCAACCCCAACACTTCCGTCTGGATGGCCCAACCCGGCTGAAGTTCATGCAAGATTTGAGCGAGCGTAAAACCCGTATCGACTGGGTACGTCAGTTTATGCGTCAACTTGAAGAAAACGCCGTAGCGTAGCGTTCCGGCCGGGTGAGCACGGTGCTTGCCCGGCCGATGAATTTACAAACTCTTTGCACTTCCCTGCACTTCCCGACACAGCAAACCGCCATAATTCCTGTTTACTTTTACATTATAAAAACCACGTAAAAACAATGGATTTATGGTGATGTTAAACAAGAAACAACTCTCTCGCTGGCTAACGCTTTTTACACTCGCGGCGACCGTCGCGTTAGCGCTTCCGGCTCAAGCGAATACCTGGCCGCTCCCGCCGCCTGGCAGCAAACTGGTGGGTGAAAATGCCACTCACGTTGTCGAAAACAACGGCGGATCGCTGGAAGCCATTGCGAAAAAATACAACGTCGGCTTTTTAGCGCTGCTGCAGGCTAACCCCGGCGTCGATCCATACGTACCTCGCCCGGGCAGTGTTTTAACCATCCCATTGCAAACTCTGCTGCCAGATGCCCCACGCGAAGGGATTGTCATTAACCTCGCCGAACTGCGTCTTTACTATTACCAGCCAGGGACAAAATCGGTGACCGTGTATCCCATTGGCATTGGCCAGTTAGGCGGCGACACCCTGACGCCAACAATGGTCACCACCATCTCTGATAAGCGTGCCAACCCGACCTGGACACCAACGGCGAATATCCGCGCACGGTATAAAGCCAATGGTATCGACCTCCCTGCCGTAGTACCTGCCGGGCCGGATAACCCGATGGGGCATCATGCTATCCGCTTAGCTGCTTACGGCGGTGTGTATTTGCTGCATGGAACCAACGCGGATTTTGGCATCGGTATGCGTGTCAGTTCCGGGTGTATTCGCCTGCGTGACGGTGATATTGAAACCTTATTCCGTCAGGTTACGCCGGGAACCAAAGTGAACATCATCAACACGCCGATTAAAGCCTCCGTTGAACCTAACGGTATGCGCCTGGTTGAAGTACACCAACCGCTGTCAGTAAAGATTAATGACGACCCGCAGTTACTGCCAATCGTGTTGAATTCATCAATGCAGAACTTTAAAAATGCGGCACAAACAGACGCAGTTGTGATGGAGCATGCAATGGAGCTACGTTCAGGTATGCCTGTAGACGTGACACGCCACCACGATGTTCCTGAACAAACGCTGTAAATTCAGGTCATAAAAAAACCCCCGCCGGTTTGTTCCCGCGGGGGTTTTTTATTGAATTCGCAGTGGCATAGCGAGGGTTTACAACTTATTTGTAGATAACTGCCGTCCCGTGAAGAGTGTTAGGACCGGTAACAGAAGTAATACGGAATGACTTCGCACCCATTTCATCTGCTTTCTGTGCCAGTTGATCTTCCAGAGAACCTAAGTTAGTCCCGGCGTTGGCAGAGATAATACCGACTTTCTGTTGGCCTGCCGGTGTAGCCTGAACTTCAACAGCGGCAAAGCTTGCAAATGAAAGTGAGCTCAGGACAGCAGCGACAAAAAGAGTTTTTACGTTTTTCATGATAGTTACCTTTAGCAGATGAATGTGTGCCGTAAGCGATTAACTTAACGATCGATAGGTAAATCATAGATGTGATCCAGGTCACACGTCAATATTTTTTTATAACGATTGTTATTTAAAGAACAAAGGCCTTATTTTTCATATTAATAGCATTAAATTATTTTTAGGGTGAATGCACTGGAGTGTCTGCGCGATTATTTTTATAATGGTTATTCAATAAACCCAACCAGGTACAACGGCACCATGACAACTGAAACGACAAGTTGTGCAAAAAAAAGCCGTGGCCGACCAAAAGTGTTCGACAGGGAAGCCGCGCTTGATAAGGCCATGACACTCTTCTGGCAGCACGGATATGAAGCGACATCGCTCGCCGATCTCGTAGAAGCAACCGGGGCAAAAGCGCCTACGCTGTATGCGGAGTTCACCAATAAGGAAGGACTGTTTCGTGCCGTGCTGGACCGCTATATCAGTCGATTCGCGGCAAAACACGAAGCCCAACTTTTTTGTGAAGAAAAAAGCCTCGAATCTGCACTCGGGGACTATTTCACCGCAATAGCGACCTGCTTCACCAGTAAAGACACGCCTGCGGGATGTTTTATGATTAACACATCCGCTACGCTGGCCGCCTCCTCCCGGGACATTGCGCACACGGTTAAATCCCGTCACGCCATGCAGGAGCAGACGCTGGCTCAGTTTCTGCATCAACGACAGGAAAAGGGTGAAATACCGGCACACTGCGATGTACAAAAGTTGGCTGAATATCTGAACTGTATTTTACAGGGGATGTCGATCAGCGCCCGCGAAGGTGCCACGTTTGAAAAGCTGATGCAAATCGCTCGCACAACCCTGCGACTGTGGCCCGAACTCATCAAAGCTTAACGTATTTCCGCTATTTCCCCCGCTGCACTGACGCCACCGGGAGCTGATAAGGCTCCCGGCTAAATTCCCGCATATTACCCACACATTTTTCATTGTTTTCATCATCTTATCCGATCATTTTTTGTAAAATATGTTGATAACAAAAATTATTATCATCAATATTCGCATTTGTTTTAACGCCTGTTACACAATGTAACCATCGGTTTCTCTACCGCCCTAACAAAAACAGACCGACTTTTTTAAAAGGAACACAAATGCATAAGCGTCTCTGGGTGCTCAATCCTCTCCTGTTATCTTTAACTCTGCCGGCTATTGCAGCTGAGGAAGATAATCTCATCGTCAGCGCCAACCGGAGCCAACGCACCGTGGCAGAGATGGCGCAAACGACCTGGGTTATCGAAGGAAGCGAGATTGAACAGCAGGTTCAGGGGGGGAAAGAGTTTAAGGATGTTCTTGCTCAGTTGATCCCCGGAATCGACGTCAGCAGCCAGGGACGAACCAACTACGGGATGAACATGCGTGGTCGTGCCATCGTGGTGCTTATTGACGGTGTTCGTCTCAACTCTTCCCGCACCGACAGCCGCCAGCTCGACTCCATTGATCCGTTTAATATTGCACACATTGAAGTTATCTCCGGGGCAACATCGCTGTATGGCGGCGGAAGTACCGGTGGTTTGATCAACATCGTCACCAAAAAAGGTCAGCCTGAGCGTGAAGTCGAACTCGAGCTGGGCAGCAAAAGCGGGTTCAACAACAGTAACGATCATGACGAACGTGTTGCCGCCGCAGTTAGCGGAGGAACCGACCGCGCATCCGGACGCATGTCTGTCGCTTATCAACGGTTTGGGGGGTGGTATGATGCCAACCACGACGCCTTAATGCTCGATAATACCCAAACCGGTCTGCAGCATTCCGATCGTCTGGATCTGATGGGTACCGGGACGATTGAGCTTGATGACAACCGCCAGCTGCAGCTGGTTACGCAGTACTACAAAAGCCAGGGCGATGACGACTACGGACTGGATCTCGGCAAGAACATGTCTGCCGTGACGGGAACCGGCAACGCTAATACCAGCAGCGGTCTCAATTCCGACCGTATCCCCGGCACGGAACGGCATCTGATCAGCCTGCAATATTCCGATGCTAATTTCTTCGGCCAGAATCTGGTCAGCCAGATCTATTACCGTGACGAATCACTTAAATTCTATCCCTTCCCTACGCTGAGCAAAGGTAAGGTCACCAGTTTCTCCGCATCACAACAGGATACTGACCAGTTTGGTGCCAAAATCACCCTCAACAGCCAGCTGATGGAAAACTGGGAACTGACATGGGGTATCGACGCCGATCACGAAACATTCGATTCCAATCAAGAATTCTTCGATCTGGCTTATTCCCTCCCCTCTGGCGGTATGGATAACCGAACGGCCTACACCACCGGGCGCTATCCCGGTTACAGCATCACCAACTTTGCGCCTTTCCTGCAAAACAGCTACGACATTAATGACATCTTTACGCTCAGCGGCGGTATCCGCTACCAGTGGACTGAAAACCGCGTTGATGATTTTGTCGGCTATACGCAGCAACAAGGCATCGCAACGGGTCTGGCGAACTCTGCTGATAGTATCCCGGGTGGCAAAACAGACTATGATAACTTCCTGTTTAACGCGGGCATCCTCGCACACCTGACCGATCGCCAGCAGACCTGGTTCAACTTCTCTCAAGGTGTGGAACTTCCCGACCCTGGAAAATACTACGGCAACGGTACCTACTCGCTGGTTGGCGATCATTATCAGCTCCAGCGCAGTGTTAACGTAGCGGATTCACGTCTGGAAGGCATTAAAGTTAACTCTTACGAACTGGGGTGGCGCTACACCGGCGATAACCTGCGTACACAGCTCGCCGCTTACTATTCCATATCTGATAAATCGATCGTCGTTAACCGCAACGATATGACCATTAACGTACAGCCCGACGATCGCCGGATTTATGGCCTTGAAGGCGCGGTGGATTATTTCATTGCTGATACGGACTGGAGCCTGGGAAGTAACTTCAACATCATTAAATCGGAAGTGAAGCAAAACGGTAAATGGCAAAAATGGGATGTCACTCTGGCTTCGCCGTCTAAAGCAACAGCATGGGTTGGCTGGGCGCCGGAACCGTGGTCGCTGCGAGTACAGAGTCAACAGACATTTGACCTGAGCGACGCCAGTGGCAACAAGCTGGATGGGTACAATACGATGGACTTTATCGGCAGCTATCAGCTCCCGCTGGGTAAACTGACCTTTAGCGTTGAGAACCTGCTGAATGAAGAGTACACCACCCTTTGGGGACAGCGTGCACCGTTACTCTACAGCCCGACTTATGGCAGTCCATCCTTGTATGAATACAAAGGTCGGGGTCGCACCTTTGGTTTGAACTATGCCTTAACCTTCTAATAAAAAAAGCCCCCCAGCCTGAGCGATGGGGGGCTAATGTTCAGGATAACGCTATTTTACGCCTTGTTATTCAGAACCAACTGGCCGTTGTTATCCAGCGGAATTTGCGTACCGGGATCTTTATCCATACGGATTTTTCCCTGCTGCTCGCCAATTTTATACGTTACGTCGTAGCCCAGCATTTTTTCTGATTTGTCATAGACCGTTTTACAACGTTGTTGTGTGGTCGTGTACGTATCGTTTTCCTGCATTGACCCCTGAATCTGGTTACCGGCATAACCGCCACCTAACGCACCGGCAACGGTCGCAATGTCTTTGCCGCGCCCACCACCAAACTGATGACCAATTACGCCCCCGGCAACCGCACCCAGCACGGAACCGGCAATACGGTTTTCATCCTGTACGGGTTTACGGTGAGTAACCGTCACGTTACGACATTCCTGGCGCGGTGTTTTTACCGTTTCTTTAATCGGTGTTGCAGAGACGACTTGTGCAAACTGTGGGCCACGCTCAAAAACGTTTAGACTGGCCACCGCTGCCACACCCAGCGCAGCAGCTACGCCAATCCCTATACCCGCCAACATTGATTTATTCACGGGACTTCCTCCTTTTTTGCTATTAGCAACAACTTTGCAACAGGAGGTAAATAATGCCAATCAGATTACGGATGAAAATCGCGGAGAAAGGGGGTAAAGCAGCATGATTCAGAGAACTCTGAAAGAAAGTGCCGGATGAAGCATTCCATCCGGCATTATAGGCCAGTATTAGTGCAGTTTAAGACGCGGACGAATCACGCGGTTAATGCTGCCAACCAACATCATCAGGCCGGTTTTGAAGTAACCATGCAGCGCAATCTGGTGCATACGGTACAGTGAAATGTAGACAAAGCGCGCAATACGCCCTTCCACCATCATTGAGCCACGCGTCAGGTTCCCCATCAGACTGCCCACGGTAGAGAAGTTGGAGAGAGAAACCAGAGAACCGTGATCTTTATACTGATACGCTTTTAGCGGTTTACCGTTCATCTGTGCCAGAATGTTGTTCATCGCGCAGGATGCCATCTGGTGCGCAGCCTGGGCACGCGGCGGCACAAAACCCCCTTCCGGACGCGCGCAGGAAGCACAGTCACCAATCGCATAGATGTCCGGATCACGCGACGTCTGCAGGGTTGGTTCAACCACCAGCTGGTTGATACGGTTGGTTTCCAGACCACCAATCTCTTTCATAAAGTCTGGCGCTTTGATACCTGCTGCCCACACCATCAGATCAGCTTTGATGTACTCGCCATCTTTGGTATGCAACCCACCTTCGTCAGCGCTGGTTACCATCGTCTGAGTCAGTACACGTACGCCCAGTTTGGTTAACTCGTTATGCGCGGCGCTGGAAATACGCGGCGGCAACGCAGGCAGAATACGCTCACCAGCTTCCACCAATGTGACGTTCAGCGCTTCGTTGGTCAGCCCTTTATAACCATAGCTGTGCAACTGTTTTACCGCATTGTGCAGCTCAGCGGAGAGTTCAACCCCCGTCGCACCGCCGCCGACGATAGCGATATTCACTTTGCCGTTCGCGCCCAGGTTTGCGGAATATTTCAGGAACAGATTCAGCATTTCCTGGTGGAAGCGACGCGCCTGGTGCGGGTTATCGAGGAAAATACAGTTCTCTTTGACGCCCGGCGTGTTGAAATCGTTGGACGTACTGCCCAGTGCCATCACCAGCGTGTCATATGGCACTTTACGCTCAGGGACCAGCAGATCGCCTTTCTCGTCTCGCAGCTCAGCAATCGTGATGGTTTTCGCTTCACGATCGATATCCATCACCGAACCCAGTTGGAACTGGAATCCGTGGTTTCGGGCATGCGCCAGATAGCTCAGCGCATCAACACCTTCATCCAGCGATCCTGTTGCCACTTCGTGCAGCAACGGTTTCCACAGGTGGCTGTGGTTTCTGTCTACCAGCGTGATTTTTGCCTTTTTCTTACGACCCAGTTTTTTACCCAACTGCGTCGCCATTTCCAGTCCGCCAGCACCGCCGCCGACAATCACGATCCTTTTCAATGGTGTAGTCAACGTGACCCCCTCAAATTTATTAACCAATTGTTAATTAAAAGTTATGTATATAGCCTTTAATTAACAACAAGTTACGATAATGAAAATGTTCCTCGAGAGTGAGAATAACACGAACGGTGCATTGGTCATACCAAAATTGATGTGTATCAAGTTTTGATGCTGAAAAGATAGACAACCCAGACTTTAAGAATAAAAAAACCAGCCCGGAGGCTGGCTTTTTAAACGCTCAGTAAAGATTAACCTAACGTCTTGAACGCTTTGATTCGCTGCAAATGCGGGGAGATGTTTTTGAATTTATGCGTTTGTTCTTCATCCCATACAATTTCATAGTAATGATGCAGCTCCTCCGACGAACGCTGGCTATTCAAGGCTTCATCATGGCGTGACAGAATAACCAGGCAGCGATCGCGATTTTTCTCGCGGAAGTTGGTCACACATTTTGTGGCGATATCAGCATACTCTTCCGGCCTGTCGATTTTCCCGTCCATATTCTCATACGGGAACAGGTTAGGGTTAAACACCACCTGACGAATATCACACAGGAAACCAATCCGTTCAGCCCAATACCCCCCCAGCCCAACGCCGCAAATCAACGGTCGATCATCCACATTAAGCTGCAACATTTTGTCCACTTCTTTCAGCAGATGCTGCATATCATGTTTAGGATGCCGCGTACTGTAGCTAATCAGCCTGACATCCGGGTCAATAAATTGCAGTTGCAATACTTTCTCGTGGTTGCCCGGACTGTTAGAGTCAAAACCGTGTAAATAGATAATCATCGCATCCTCGCCAAACTTGCGTTAATGACCTGCTTTCTCTTCCTGCCAACGCTCATGAAGCTGGTTGAGCTGGGCGCTTACTGTCTTCCAGCGAGCCGAGTCCATCAGTTCCTGACGTGAAAATGAACCTTTATGATACAAACGTGTAACACGTTCTGCATTGATCGGCGACAGATTATCTAAAACACTGACCGCACCCTTACGATTATTGCAGACCAGGATCATATCGCAACCTGCATCCAGCGATGCCTGTCCGCGCTCTGCGTAGCTCCCCATAATTGCTGCGCCTTCCATCGACAAATCGTCGGAGAAAATCACGCCATCGAAACCGAGCTCCTGGCGCAGTACTGTTTTCAGCCAGTGGGGTGAGCCGCTCGCGGGTCGCGGGTCTACATCGCTGTAAATGACGTGCGCCGGCATAATGGCATCCAGTTTGTTTTCAGTGATTAACGTCTGGAATACCGACATATCTTTCGCGCGGATCTCGGCTTCCGGACGCGGATCGGTTGGCGTTTCTTTATGCGAATCCGCCGTCACTGCACCATGTCCGGGGAAGTGTTTACCGGTAGTTTTCATTCCGGCCGCATGCATGCCATCAATAAAGCGGGTTGCCATCGCCAACGCTTGCGCGGGTTCGGCATGATAAGAACGTTCACCAATCGCAGCACTGATATGTCCCACATCCAGAACGGGCGCGAAGCTAATATCAATATCCATCGCGATCATTTCACTGGCCATCAGCCATCCGGCGTCCTCTGCCAGCTTGCCTCCCTCTTCCAGCCCATGCAGTGCAGCAAAAGATTGCGCCGCAGGCAGACGGGTAAAACCTTCGCGAAAACGCTGCACCCTGCCGCCTTCCTGATCTACCGCCACCACCAGATGATTACGCGATGCCGCGCGGATCTGACGCACTAATTCACGCAACTGTTCCGGGTCATGATAATTTCGGGTAAAGAGGATCAACCCGCCTACCAGTGGATGTGCCAGAATCTCACGCTCTTCAGCGTCCAGCTCATACCCTTCGACATCCAACATTACTGGGCCCACACTGCTCTCCTTATCCTTTCATTGTTAGCTGCCGCCAGGTTTCATCGGCCAGCCTGATAAATTGTCGATCGCCGGTTTGTTGCCAGCGATACTCAAACCACCCCGCCTTCAGCATCATTATCCAGGGTTGCCATCGCCTGACCTGTCGCCAGAGCGCGTCTTGCTCAATATGCGCGCGTTGGGCGTAGGCGCTAATCAGCCGTTGGTGCTGGGACTCATCGCTGACCCATACCGCCGCCAGCTCCAGCGCGATATCACCGTCGCCGGCATATTCCCAGTCAATCAGCCGCAGCCCTGAGTCTGTACGTACGATGTTGTCGCCGTGGATATCCATATGCAGCGGCCCCTGGCGCAAAGGTCGAGGCTCACCGCTTTTTCTAAGCCGCTTCAGGGCGCGCAACCAGCACGGCGTACGACGCGCCGGATCGCTACACTGCCAGTACTGCTCGAGTAGCGGCAGCAGGCTGATTCGCCAGCCGAATCGGGGCTGCTGGTGCAGATGATACAATAAGCCAGCGAGTTCGTCGGCGTCCGGTAATCTGGATTCTACCTTACCGTGAAAAAAGTCGACGGCCATCCATCCGCGCGTATAAAAGCGAGGACGCGGCGCAAGACTTTCTGGCAAGTGCTTTAACGCATGATAGTGGCGTAAGAAATGCGATTCTGGCGCGTAGGGATCGTGATGACAGCGCAGCACTAAACGGTGGGCTTGATGTTCGATGATGCAGCTCCCGCCGCTCAAACCACTTTGGCTGGAGACGACGGGATGATACTGCGAGAAATAGCGCGACAAAACTTCATCGCGCGTCAGCCTGTTATTGTTGCTGAACGGCACCTTTACCTGACCAGATTATCTCGCCAGTTTGTACCAGCATTAATTGCATTTGCAGCGCAGGTGAATTGACGTTACCGGAAGCGCTGGAATAGAGCACATACTGAGCGCCAACGTTACGGGCAATACCAATCGCTTTACTGCGTGTTCCCAGGCTATCGTTCGGCGACAGGCCCAACTGCTGCTTGGCTACTGCCAACTGCTGCGCAGAAACCAGGGTAAATTTACCATTATTCGCCAGTGCATTTCGCAAAGTCTCGGTGGCATCACCCGCGTTTAACGAGCCGTTGGTACGGTTATTCACGCTATCAACCAGCAGTACGCCCCCAGCTTTCACCCCCTCAGCTTGCAGCATTTTGCCGACCATCGGCTGCATTGCCCCGTTCCAGTCATAATGACGCTGACGTGGGGTTGGCTGCGCCGTTTGGTCCTCGTGTTCAATCGGCCCCGGCTGCTGCGGTATGGTTGGCACTGTGGGTACAACCGGAACTGGCTGTTGCGGCTGCACGGGTTGTTCCGGCACCGGCTTCACTTCCTCTACCGGCGCTGGCTCACGTTGAGCCACACAACCAGAGAGAAACATCGCCAGCGCGGCAATCAGTGCATAGCGATTCATTTTGATCTTCAAGATTCACCCCTTACAGATAAAGATAAAGCCTAACCTTGTGCGCCCCCAGATAATTGGCGCTGCCGTACAGCGTTACCGACGAACGAGCCGGGATAGTCACGCTGCGCGGCGCTTCCAGAGGATGCATCTCCAGCCCTCTGGCGTCATACCAGTAAAACCGATAATGAACGGTGACAGGTTCTTGTCTTTCGTTGTAGAGTCGCGAGGATGCTGAGGCCTGAATATCAGACGTTGTTAACTCAGGCGGCTCTGCAGTGATACCCGCCGCCAGTACTGTTGATTCCATCACCAGAGACTGTTCATCACTGACCGGAATTTCCGGGTGTGAACGGCAGCCAGCCAGCAACAGCAGACCCAACGTAAGCGCAATGCATCCTCTGGTCATTATTAAAGACCTTTATGCGCGAGCATTGGACCAAGCGCACGTCCACCCAGCAGATGCATATGAATGTGATACACCTCCTGACCACCGTGACGGTTGGTATTCATAATCAAACGGTATCCATCTTCGGCAATGCCTTCCTGCTCAGCGATTTTCGCCGCCACTGTGATCATACGTCCCAGCGCCTGCTCATGCTCTGCCGTCACATCGTTGACGGTTGGGATTAAAACGTTCGGGATGATCAGAATATGCGTTGGCGCCTGAGGTGAAATATCACGAAACGCAGTGACCAGCTCATCCTGGTATACGATGTCCGACGGAATTTCACGACGAATAATTTTGCTGAATATAGTTTCTTCTGCCACGACGTTTTCCTTTTTCATTAAGAGCCCATGCGTTGTGCCATGCTACGCCGGGTGACTCTGCGAGTATAGAGTATGAGCGAGTTACTCACGCTCTTTCAACTTTAACCCTCGATTTTTTAAGCAAAAAGCCCTGCCAGTGCTGTTCTTATAACCATTTCCCGGCGCTATCGCTCAGACATAGTACTGAAACAATATTTCATTTATGCGTAGCATTTGTTTACACATTGAATATGAATGCGTATATTTCGCATTTGCATTCTCATGAAGAAAAAATAATTAACAGCCAAAGGGTTCATTGCGCAGTCACGTGATTCGAACTTAATATTAATAATTATCAAGGACTTTCCGATGTCTTTCACAACACACTACAGGGACGAACAGCATCGTTCTGCCATTGTCCCATCCCTCCTGGCAGCCTGTATTACGGCTGCGTTATTGCCTTGTACCAGCCTCGCCGCCTCCGCAGAAGAGACCGTGATCGTTGATGGTTCAGCCTCCGCCACATCCAGTGATGGGCAGGATTACAGCGTTAAATCGACATCTGCAGGTACAAAAATGCAGATGACACAGCGAGATATCCCGCAATCGGTCAGCATCGTCAGCCAACAGCGTATGGAAGATCAGCAACTCCAGACACTGGGTGATGTGATGGACAACACACTGGGGATCAGCAAAAGCCAGGCGGACTCTGACCGCAGCAGCTATTTCTCTCGCGGATTCCAGATCGATAACTACATGGTCGATGGGATCCCGACCTATTTTGAATCCCGTTGGAACCTCGGCGATGCCCTTTCTGACACGGCCTTGTTTGAACGTGTAGAAGTGGTTCGTGGTGCAAACGGGTTAATGACCGGCACGGGGAATCCTTCGGCATCTATTAACATGATCCGTAAGCATGCCACCAGCCGCGAGTTCACCGGGAATGTATCTGCGGAATACGGTAGTTGGAATAAACAGCGCTATGTAACCGATTTGCAAAGCCCATTGACGGCAGACGGTAACGTGCGCGCCCGCATCGTGGCGGGTTATCAAAATAACGATTCCTGGCTTGACCGTTATAACAATGAAAAAATGTTTTTCTCGGGGATTGTCGATGCCGATCTGGGCGACACCACCAGCCTGTCGGCAGGTTACGAATACCAGCGTATTGATATCAACAGTCCAACCTGGGGCGGGTTGCCGCGCTGGAATACCGATGGCAGCAAAAACAGCTACGACCGCTCGCGCAGCACCGCGCCGGACTGGACCTACAATGACAAAGACATCAACAAAGTCTTCGTGACACTCAAGCAGCGTTTCGCGGATACCTGGCAAACAACCCTGAATGCCACCCACTCCGAGGTCAAGTTCGACAGTAAGATGATGTACGTCGACGCTTACGTTAATAAAGCTGACGGCACACTGATTGGTCCCTATGGCAACTATGGACCGGGCTATGATTACGTTGGTGGAACAGGCTGGAACAGCGGCAAGCGTAAAATCGATGCCGTCGATCTTTTTGCCGATGGTGGCTACGACCTGTTTGGTCGTCAGCATAACCTGATGCTGGGTGGCAGTTACAGCAAGCAAAATAACCGTTATGAGAGCTCGTGGGCAAACGTCTTCCCCAACGAAATAGGTAGCTTCTATACCTACGACGGTAACTTCCCGGAAACCAACTGGAGCCCACAGTCATTGGCCCAGGACGACACCACGCACATGAAATCACTCTACGCCGCAACGCGTATTTCGCTCGCCGACCCATTGCATTTGATCGTCGGCGCGCGCTATACCAACTGGCGTATCGACACCCTGGCCTACAGCATGGAACAAAACCACACCACGCCCTATGCGGGTCTGGTGTATGACATCGATGATAACTGGTCCACTTACGCCAGCTATACCTCTATCTTCCAGCCGCAGAACAAACGCGACAGTTCCGGTAAATATCTCTCCCCTATTACCGGCAACAACTACGAAGTTGGTCTGAAATCAGACTGGATGAACAGCCGTTTAACCACCACCCTCGCCGTATTCCGCATTGAGCAGGATAACGTGGCGCAATCAACCGGCGTACCAATCGCCGGTAGCAATGGGGATACGGCCTTTAAAGCGATGGATGGAACGGTCAGCAAAGGCGTTGAATTCGAAGTGAACGGTGCGATCACGGATAACTGGCAGATGACTTTCGGCGCAACGCGGTACGTTGCGGATGACAACGAAGGCAATGCCGTCAATCCGAACCTGCCGCGTACTACGGTAAAATTGTTCACCCGCTATCGCCTGCCAGCCATACCGGAACTGACTGTAGGCGGCGGGGTTAACTGGCAGAATCGAGTGTATAGTGATACGGTCACGCCTTATGGCACATTCCGCGCGGAACAGGGAAGCTACGCCCTTGTAGATCTGTTCACCCGCTATCAGGTGACGAAAAACTTCTCTGTGCAGGGTAACCTCAATAACCTGTTCGATAAAACCTACGACACCAATATCGACGGTTCTATCGTCTATGGTGAGCCGCGTAACGTCAGCCTCACCGCCAGCTACCAGTTCTGATAATACCCAGTCTGTAAAGCATCCACCTGCATGTCAGGTGGATTTACCGAAAAGCTAAAAAGCAAAAAGCCCGCTTAAGTTTCCTTAAGCGGGCTTCTCTAAATTTGGCTCCTCTGACTGGGATCGCCTTAGCCATTAACTGGCTGATTGATAAGCTAAACCTAAAAATTGGAGTTGTCAAGACCACCAGAATGACCACCAATTTTTCTGGTTTTTCTTTCCGCATGTAAGTTGAGTACTATGGTTTGTACACCATCTCATCTCTGCTTTCTTTCGAACCAGATAAAGCGCAATGAAGGCTGCGAGTTAGATGAAACAAGGATTGCTATATAACATCAGGAGCCAGATAAATGATGGAAGGTAAACTAATTTTCTGCTCGGACTCAATACTACGCTTTCGCTCTGACTATGATGAAATGACGGCCCTTCCGTTACTCTCAATACAGAAAGCCATTTCAGATACCGATCCCTTTTTTCTTCTCCGGCTCTTTCGTCATACCGTGATGAACGAAGAAGGAACAAAGTCTGATGCAAATGTCAGATCGTATGCGCCTGTTAGGGCGCTGCTGGTAACAGAGCCTTATAGGCGCATCAGAAAAACCTCCGGCTATGCCGGAGGATATTTATTACTATGAACGCCGTTACCAGCTATACCGCACGTTCAGGCTGCCGTTCAGGTCGCGGTAGTCGTTACTGCCGGTCTGCCCTGCCGCCTGGGCGCTGACGCTCCACTGGCTGTTCAGGTTCGCCTGAATACCCACCTTCAGCTCGGCGCGGTTGGCCGGGATATCCTGGTCCACGCGCACGTCATTGAACGACACGCTGGTATCGTCGCTGGTGTGCAGCCAGTTGGCTTCCATAAACGGCTGAATAACTGCCGCGTGACTGTTGTGCAGCTTACCGTCAACCCGCAGCCCTAAACGGGTAGTCCAGCTGTCGCTGTCCTGGCCGTCAATACGTGTGTTGCTCTGGTTGGTGACGCTGTCGGCATCATAGTGTTGCCAGGTGGCCTGCGCCTGCGGGGTCAGGCTGACGGTGTTGCCGTTACTCAGCGCGATGTCGTAGCGGTAACCGGTTTCCAGCGAGACGGCGCTGGCGCTGGAGTCATAGTCTTCTGACCCGAGGCCCTCGTTATCGACGCTGTTGTTGTAGAAACCGTACTGATACCAGCTATCGACATACAGCCCGCTGTGGTTTTTGGCGTCGGCAAACCAGGTGGCGTAGACGCCAAGGTTGCAGCCGTCAACATTGCCGCTGGCGGAGAACTGGCTGCCGTCGGCGCCTTTGTTGCCGGTGCTGTCGGAGTCGGCGTTGATATAGCTGCCCATCAGGCCGACGGTGAGGCTCTGCTCGCCATTGCCCCAGGCCGCGATGTCGCCGCCGAACTGGATTTGCGAGTAGTTGTGGTCGATATCGACGTTACCGCCCGCAGCTTTGGAGTCGGCACTACCCGCTTTGAAGCGCATCCAGACGCTGCCGTCGTCACTGCGTAACTGGCTGCCTTCACGGTCATACAGGGTCTGCATCTGCAGGTTGCGCGCCATCCACTGGTTGCCGAGGTAGGCACCGATGTCGGCACGGTACTGCGGCGCGGCATCGCCACCATCGTCAGGGGGAGTAACATTGCCACCATCATCCGGCGGAGTGACATCACCACCGTCGTCCGGCGGTGTGACATCGCCACCGTCATCGTCGTTGTTCGCCTTCGACTCCAGATACCAGTCGCTGTCGGTATGCTGATACAGACGGTATTCATACGCCCCCATCACCACGCGGTTGCCCTGTTTAAAATCTTCACTCCCCGAGCTGCCGCCGACATCAATCACCTCAATGCCGTTGGTGGTGGCCGCCCCGTCTTCGCCGGGGTTCGTGGCGGTAAAGTAAACCGTTGTTTTGCCGGAGGTGTCGCCGGTAATCACCAGTTTATCAGTCGGTGAACTGTCGTCGCCCATATAGGTGTTCATATACAGGCTGCCGTTGTTGCTGCTGTAGTCGCCGTTGATGGTCAGGGTGTGGCCGGTCTCCGTGGCGCTCTGGCTCATGGCGATGCTGCCGCTGTTGCTGATGTTGCCGTTGACCACGCCGGTGCCGCCGAATGTGGCGCCGGAAGCGACGTTGACGTTCTGGGTGCTGCCCGTGGCGCCAATCACGCCGGTGTCGGTCAGCCACAGAGTGCCGGCGTTGACATTGGTGTCGCCGCTGTAGGTGTTCGCCGCGCTAAGGATAAGTATGCCATCGCCTGCTTTGGTGAGAGTTTGACCGTCCCAGCCGCTGTTGGCGCTCACATCCGTCAGTACGCTACTGACCTCAAAGCTGCCGTCCGGGTTGCTCAGGGTGAAAGTGCCGTGAGCGTCGGTGGCGGCACCATCGACATCAGCATACCAGGAGAGTGAGGTGGCAAGCTGGTACTGTGAGCCGTCAACACGCCCGTCCACGGTGAGGAAGTCAGTCTGTTTCGCGTCCATTCCGGCGATGGTCAGGGTGTCGAAGTCACCGCTGATGGCGCTGTTGGTATCAATCAGAGTGAAGGTATACGGGTCGCTTTGCAGCGAGTCCGCGACGTTACCAATGCCGGTGATATTCAGCGTGCCGTCAAGGCTGGCGCTGTCGGCGGTGATCACCGGGCTGCTGGCGTTGTCGCCCAGGTTGATGTTCAGCGTGCTGCCGTCCTGCTGGTTCAGCGTGCCGGTGGTCAGTGTGGTGCCGGCTGCCAGTGAGGTGACACCGCCATCATCGGTGGTCAGGCTGGCGAGGATGTACTCCCCGGTAGCGTTGAGGTTAAGGGTGGCATGGTTGGTCACGTCGCCGGTACCCAGCGCTGTCGGGCTGCTGGCATCCAGCGTCCCGTCGTTGATACTGGTGCCGCCGCTGTAGGTGTTATTGCCGGAAAGCATCAGTGTGCCGGAACCGCTTTTCACCAGCGAGCCGCTCCCCTGGAGATCATTATATTCACTGCGTGAGGCATTCTCGTTAAATTCCAGCACGCCATTATTGGTGACAACGTTAGAGTAAGACTTAAGGATACCGCCAGTGTTAATCAGGGTGGTGCCCTGCAGTATCGCGCTATCATTTGCCAGCGCCAGCTTGCCGCCGTTGTTGACGGTGGTGCCCGATGTCGTGCCGCCATCGTAAATCATTTGCGTTCCCCCCCCATTGATGGTGGTGCCCGATGCCGTGCCGCTATCGTAAATATATTGCGCTCCCTCATTGATGGTGGTGCCCGATGCCGTGCCGCCAGATAAAATCTGCTGCCCCCCTCCAGCGTTGATGGTAGTGCCCGATGCCGTGCCGCTATCGTAAATATATTGCGCTCCCTCATTGATGGTGGTGCCCGATGCCGTGCCGCTATCGTAAATATATTGCGCTCCCTCATTGATGGTGGTGCCCGATGCCGTGCCGCTATCGTAAATATATTGCGCTCCCTCATTGATGGTGGTGTCCGATGCCGTGCCGCCATCCACAATGAATTGCAGCCCACCATCATTGATGGTGGTGCCCGATGCCGTGCCGCCATCGTAAATATTTTGCACTCCCCACTCATTGATGGTGGTGTCCGATGCCGTGCCGCCATCGTAAATCCTTTGCGTTCCCCCCTCATCGATGGTGGTGTCTGATGCCGTGCCGCCATCGTAAATATTTTGCTCTCCGTTACTATTGATGATGGTGCCCGATGCCGTGCCGCCAGCGTGAACTTGTTGCTCTCCGTTATTATTGATGATGGTGCCCGATGCCGTGCCGCCATCGTAAATAATTTGCGTTCCCCCCCCATCGATGGTGGTGTCTGATGCCGTGCCACCAGAGAAAATATATTGCCCCCCCCATCGATGGTGGTGTCTGATGCCGTGCCGCCAGCGTTAATATTCTGCGAGTCACTATAATTCAGCGTTTCACCGCTAACGGTTTCATCGGTCACAGTCGGCGTGAAGTCTGCCAGCGCGGCACCGGAGAACAGTCCCAGCAGGGAGGCAAGGCCAGCAGCTTTAACCTGCGTTTTGAGACGGCTGTCGCCGCGGGCGAATTCACCGGCCACCACGTACATGTTGCGGGCGGCGTTCCAGACGATGTTGTAAGTTCGGTTCATTGAGATAATCCCTGTAAAGTTGCACAGCAAAGCTGCATCCTGTGCGTGATGCTTCAGCGCCGTATGGTGTTTTTTGTGGGGATATTATGCGAAGGAATGGCTAATAAAAATATTTTTAGCGCAATAAAACAGGATGAGGCGACGCAATAACGTGACGTAGTGATAATTAATTTATTTTTCAGAATATATTAATATAAAACATCCATGTTATTACCATATTTATTCTCGTGATAAATATATTTGAAATAAAAAACGACTAACATAAAAAAATAGGTAATAACGTACAGGTATGAAAGTAAAAAAGTGATCGCCAGCACACCGGGCGTTGCACCAGAGCAAATTAAGTCGTCCCGCTACCATAAGCCTGAAAATTGCTAAATTGTCTCTCCCGCTCTTCTGATGGCCCTGCTGTCAGAAGAGCGGGAGAAGGCAAGCGAAGCGCGGCAGTACAGGTTTGCAAAAAACCTTTTTGACACAAAAACAGTTTTTCCTTTCTGCGTCAGCGGTACTGGCATAGTCTCCTCCTTGCTCTATGCTGTCGTTGACAGCGCCCTTTGCTTCGCAACCTGAAAGAAGCACCTGAACCCTCAGGACGGTTGATCCCTTTGCCGGTGCAGACCTCTGCAAACACCGGGTCGCGGATTATTACGACGGAGGCCAAAGTTTCCACACCAAATATCCTTTTACTGCGCCAGAATGCTGGCCTGAATCTGCACCATGCCGGAATTCTCCCGGCCAACCGATACCGGCTGACACTCTCAGCGCCTTTTACCTGACGGGCAGCGGCCTGCATTGCCGTCAGGCTTTGCTGCCGCGTGACCGTAAAACTGCACCAGAAACGCAACGTTTCAGCCCTGCACCAACAGAGTGCGTCACTTTAACCGCGCAGAGCGGGAAAGTGACGCACGCAGCCTTTTCGACCTGCACCAGATAAATCAACTGTTCCAGCCCATCGCGGGATTCTGACGCGCCTTTTCAGGCCATTTATTAACCACAAGGAGAACATGAACCGGTATCAGAGGGGGATCTGGACGATCCGGGGGATAACCCGCGCAAGCGGGCGGCTGCTTTGAAAGCATAACCGACGCCCCGCCACACCTCAACAGCCGTCGCCCCGGCGCTCAGATACCGTTCGCAGCCCCGACAAAACTCAGGGGCTATCGGCCTACGCGCCGGGGAAGCTGTATCAGATTTTGGGTCAGTTAATTGTTGCAGTCATAAAGGGGGAATAAATGGGCATGCTGGAGCGGGAAATGCGGCACCTGGCGAAACAGGCGGGTGGCGCACATAAAACGGTCAGTGACCGCATGGCGCAGGCGAAGCGCTTCTGTGAACGTCTGATCGAACAGAATGTGCAGATCCGTTATGTTCAGCATCTGAAAGCGCGGCATATTGAGGATTATATTCGTCACCGGCTGGCGCAGGGGATCGATAAACGTACCCTGCAAAACGAAATGGCGATGATAAGGATTGTTTTGCGGCAGGCCGGACGGGTTAAACTGGCTGACGGCGACCGGATCAGCAACCGGGCGGTGGGTATCGGCGGCGCGTCGCGCAACGGCACGCGCCGCGCGATCACGGACGGGAAATATCAGGCGGTGCAGGAAAACGCCCGAATGAAAGATCCGGGGCTGGCGGCCGCGCTGGAGCTGGCAAGGCTGATGGGGCTGCGTTCGCAGGAGGCGGTACGCTGTCCGCAGTCATTCGACAAATGGAAACAGTCGCTGGAACGCGGCGATACACGGCTGACGGTGGTGTTCGGCACTAAAGGTGGACGCCCCCGCGAAACGGTGGTTCTGGACGCTGGCGCAGTTAAAAAGGCGCTGGATAATGCGATCAACATTGCGGAACAGCGCAACGGCAGGCTGATTGACCGGGCCACGCTGAAAGAGGCGATGCGGTTCTGGCGCAAACAGGCGGAACAGATCGGCTTAACGGGGCAAAACTCGGCACACTCGCTGCGCTACGCCTGGGCGCAGGATGCCATTCACCATTATCTGGCGCAGGGATTCAGCGAACAGGAGGCGCTGGCGATGACGGCGATGGACCTGGGCCACGGCGACGGACGCGGGCGGTATGTGGCGCAGGTTTACGGACGGTGAGGAGAGACTGGCTGATATCTGTTAATAACTGGAACAGCAGATTGCTCAGTCACCGCCCATGGTACTCAGAATCTGGTGATAAGCTGGGGCAGCCCAGTAATATCTGGTGCAGTGTCACCAGGCCATCGCTCCGGTGACTGTGCCAGTAAAAGGAAAAAGGCCGGAAAGGGTAAGGGACGGCTAAGGGTAACTGCGCCTGACCGGAAAAGGCCAAAGGGCTTAAAAGGTTAAACGGGTGCAGTTCCGTGTTTATTTAACGGGTATCTGGCGCAGCCCTGTTATGTTATTATGCTGCCAGCAGGTCGCAACAGATTCTGGTACAGTTTACCGATGAATTATTATCTGGTGCAGATAAGGACATGCCGGGATATATTCAGCCATCATTTTTATCGGGAAAGCAACTGGTGCAGAGTTTTACCTTTCAATTTACTGATATTGATAAGAAAGTGCCTGAAAATATTCTACTGGAATAATTTCAGGTAGTTGCCTGTTGATATGGTTCGTATTGATAGGTTTTCGTACAAAATTATTTGCCCCAAATAAAATTGGGTATTTACCTATCGATACGGCTTATATTGATAGGTTTTCATACAAAAATTTTTGCCCTCAAAATTTTTTGTATGCTTTCCGATTAATAACCGAAGAATCGAAGGCAACTTCTTTCAATACAAAAAGCAGATCCGGATTCAACCAGGATCTGCATTTTCATTATCAACAAATTACATTGCCGCTGGCTCAGGCTGCCTTATGTCGCCGCGCATAAATATACGGTGCAATGTATTCTTCGCGACTCACATCCAGATAATCCGACCACCACTGCATCATGGCTTTACGGGCGTCGAGGTGTTCAGCGCGGTGGATATACGCCGCCCGCACGCTGTTACGCTCCTGATGGCTCATCTGCCGCTCCACGGCATCCCGCGACCAGAGTTCAGATTCCACCAGGGCGCTACAGGCCATTGCCCGGAATCCATGCCCGCAGACATCGGTTTTTGTGTTGTATCCCATCAGGCGCAGCGCCCGGTTAACAGTGTTTTCACTCATCGGCTTGTACGGGTTATGGTTGCCGGGGAACACCAGTTCCAGATGGCCGGAGATGTCCTGTATCTGCTTCAGAATGGCAATCACCTGCCGGGAAAGCGGCACAATATGCGGAGTACGCATTTTTGCGCCACGACCTGAAAAACGCACTTTGTCGATGGCCTCGCGGGTGGCGGGAAGGGTCCAGATTTTGTGTCTGAAATCAATTTCGCTCCAGCGGGCAAAGCGCAGTTCGCTGGAACGGATGAACAGGTGAAGAGTCAGCACCACCGCCAGCCTTGTTAACTCCCGTCCCTGCTGATAATCGCCAATGCGGTGAAGCAGTTCCGGCAACCGCTCCGGCGGCAGGGCGGGATAGTGGTTTTTAACCGGTGACGCAGTAACCCCTTCCAGATGCTGCGCCGGATTGTTTTCGGTGAGCCCCTGCTGAACAGCATAACGCATGATGTTGCAAAGCTGCTGCCGGGTTCGGGACGCGACTTCCAGGAAGCCTTTATCCTCAATAACCCGCAGTAATGCAGTGAAATGCTGTGTTCTCAGCAGAGTGACGGGCATATGACCAATTGCCGGAAAGATATGATTTTCCATGCTGGCGAGAATACGTGCAGCATAATCAGCCGACCATTTTTTGTTGGTTTTGTGCCAGCCCAGCGCCACCGCTTTAAAACACTTTTCCGGCGAAGAGGCAGCTTTATCAACCATGCGCTGTTGGGCGGGATTGATATTCTGCGTCAGTAATTTACGGATACCGTCGCGCTGCTGCCTGGCTTCGGCAAGAGAAACCAGCGGATATGTACCCAGGCTGACGCGGGACTCTTTACCGCTGAAGCGATATTTGAGATACCAGATACGCGAACCGCCGGGATTGACGAGCAGATACAGACCGTGTGAATCGGATAGCTTTACAGGACGGGAAGAAGGTTTTAAGTTGCGGATTTTTGAATCGTTTAAAGACATTTGGGGGTCACTCCAGAATCGAACCAAACTGACCCCAGATCTGACCACCAAATTTTCCGGATGCAGAGGGAAAAACAGATACACACCGGGAAAGATTTTCACGCTAACTTATTGAAACCTAATCATATAGGTACTTCTAAGTACGCCTGAAAACAGGAATTTGGCTCCTCTGACTGGACTCGAACCAGTGACATACGGATTAACAGTCCGCCGTTCTACCGACTGAACTACAGAGGAATCGTGTGAACGGGGCGAATATTAGCGATGCCTGTCTGTATTGTCAAAGCCTGAATGGATATTTGCGATCGTTTGCTGAAATATTCTTCATTTCGTCGCTTATTCAGACGCAGACGATTGTTTTATATACTTTTCACGTTCAGGACGTGGATATTTCCACAGCCAACGACCTGTGACCATTCGCCAGTAAAATAACGCGGCCCGTACTGCCCAGTCGAAGAACATCCCCATCCAGACGCCAACGACACCCCATCCTAATACGATCCCGAGGGTGTAGCCGGCAACAACACGACAGCCCCACATCCCCAACATGGAGACCCACATAGCGAAACGGGCGTCACGTGCACCTTTAAATCCAGCAGGAAGAACCCATGATGCTGCCCATATCGGCATAAATGCCGCGTTCAGCCAAATCAGGATGACAATGACCTCTTTTACATCCTGATCGTGGGTATAAAACGAAGCCATCACGCCTGCAAACGGGGCGGTTAGCCAGGCGATGGCGGTTAATCCGATTGTGGAGAGCCAGAATACATGCCGCAACTGGATTTCCGCCTGAGCAATCTGTCCATTTCCCAGACGTCTGCCGGTAATGATGGTAGACGCGGAACCTAAAGCGTTTCCCGGCAGGTTGATCAGTGCCGCTATCGAAAAGGCAATGAAGTTACCGGCAATTACGCTGGTACCCATACCTGAAACAAACATCTGCGTAAGTAACTTGCCACCGTTAAACAGGACTGACTCTATACTGGCAGGAATACCAATCCCCATGACTTCCCAGATGATGGCAAGATTCAGCGGTTTAAAATAGCTCTTCAGGGGAATGCGCAGCGCTGGGTTAAATCCAATCATCAGCACCCATATAATGGCGATGGCACCAATGTAACGTGAAATCGTCAACCCCAGACCTGCGCCGACGAATCCCAGCCCTTGCCAGGAAAAAATGCCGTAGATCAGGATGCTACTGATGATAATGTTCAGGATGTTCATACCACCGTTAATCAATAACGGTATTTTGGTATTTCCGGCACCGCGCAGTGCGCCGCTGCCAATTAACGCAATTGCCGCAGCGGGGTAGCTGAGCACTGTTAATTCCAGATAGGTTAGCGCCAGCGCTTTTACATCAGGGGTGGCTTCTCCTGCAACGACATCAATAATCTGCTCACCGAAATAGTGAATCACCGCCGCCAGTACGACAGCAAATATTGTCATGATCACCAGTGATTGTCTGGCTGCGGCTCTGGCGCGTCGGCGATCGCGCTTTCCGAGACTAAAAGCAACCACCACCGTCGTGCCAAGGTCGATGGCGGCGAAAAATGCCATGATGACCATGTTGAAGCTGTCGGCAAGCCCGACGCCTGCCATAGCTTCTTTACCCAACCAGCTCACCAGGAAGGTGCTCAGTACTCCCATCAAGAGTACACAGGTGTTTTCCAGAAAAATGGGGACAGCAAGCGGGGTAATTTCGCGCCAAAAGAGAACTTTATAACGCTTGCGTTTGGCATACCAGGGCGTGCGGGATGCGACCTGGCGTAAGGCTGCGGAGACGTTCAAAGTGAACCTTAATGAAGAAAGTTGAAACCTCATTTCAAATGATGAGGGAGAATCAAAAAAGCTGCAAAGTTTTTTCCATTTAAAATGTCTGTAAATGCAACAAACTGTCGAGAGAAGCACCAATTGATCCCCAATGTAGGAATTGGGGTTTGACAAATGTTTTTTCGCCGCTAAGATAAGCCTCCACAACGATTCCTCTGTAGTTCAGTCGGTAGAACGGCGGACTGTTAATCCGTATGTCACTGGTTCGAGTCCAGTCAGAGGAGCCAAATTTTAGTTTCATGACGTTCCTATACGTCCTGAAACGTATAAAAAACAAGAAGTTATCTTGACCCGGTTGTCCTGCGAAGGATTACCGGGTTTCTTGACATCCATAGTTTTTGGGGGCTTAATCGGGGGCCTCACGGTTCGGTGAGAAAATGGAGCCCCCCGCTATGGCATTAACAGATACCGCTATCCGCAAGACTAAACTCACAGAAAAACCCTTCAAACTGGCAGACAGTTCGGGACTGTACCTGCTGATCAAACCCAATGGCTCAAAACTCTGGTACATGAAGTACCGCATCGACGGGAAAGAGAAAAAGCTGGCCTTCGGCCCCTACCCGGATGTGTCCCTGTTTAAAGCGCGACAGTTACGCGATGCCGCGCGTGCGAAAATACGTGAGGGGGTCGATCCCTCCGCTGACAAGAAAATCGCGCAACAGAAAAAGAAAAACGGTCATACATTCCGCCAAATAGCCATGAACTGGCACGGTGAGCATAAGCACTGGTCTGCGCATTATGCAAACACCATCCAGCGCAGGCTGGAAATGTATGTTTTCCCGGATATCGGGGACAGCCTTATTGACCAGATCACCACGGAAACGCTGTTATTCACCCTGCGCAAAGTGGAGAACAAAGGCTTTCTGGAGATCACCGCGCGGCTGAAAAACTACGTCACCGAAATCATGCGCTATGCGGTGAAGAAGCAGTTAATTAAATCAAACCCGGCGCTGGATCTGGACGGCGAATTTACCCCGCCGGAAACCAGCCATTACCCGGCCCTGCCGCTGGATAAGTTACCTGAACTGTTAACCCGGACGGACAGTTACTGCGGCAGGCTGCTGACCCGATACGCCCTTAAGCTGTCGCTGCTGTTCTTCGTGCGTTCCAGTGAGTTACGTTTTGCCCGCTGGAGTGAAATCGACTGGCAGCAGAAGCTATGGGTGATCCCGGAAGAACGGGAACAGATTGAGAACGTCAAATTTTCTCACCGCGGTACAAAAATGAGAACGCAGCATATCGTTCCTCTGTCCGATCAGGCTATCGCGATATTAAAGCAGGTTGAAGCACTTTCCGGCCATCTGGTGTTTGTCTTCCCCGGCGAATACGATCAGGATAAATGTATGAGCGACAATACCGTTAACAAGGCATTGCGCGTGATGGGTTACGATACCAAAAAAGAGATCTGCGGCCACGGCTTCAGGGCGATGGCATGCAG
Organism: Citrobacter sp. C6_1; assembly: GCF_014596835.2. Lineage (NCBI taxonomy): Bacteria > Pseudomonadati > Pseudomonadota > Gammaproteobacteria > Enterobacterales > Enterobacteriaceae > Citrobacter > Citrobacter sp. C6_1. Next base: position 2,743,603 of record NZ_CP115031.1, read on the forward strand.
CGCTCTGAGTGAGTCGGGGTTATGGAGTAAAGAAGCCATTGAGAAGCAAATGAGCCATCAGGAAAGGAACAGCGTTCGCGCCGCTTATATCCACAAGGCTGAGTATCTGGAAGAGCGGATCGCGATGATGCAGTGGTGGGCGGATTATCTGGATGCAAATACTGGCGGGTATATTTCACCCTATCAGTTTGCCAGTCGGCTGAAAAAAGTATCGTAATACAACAGGTTATTAAAGGGGAAACAGGTGTTTCCCCTTAAGTGCGTTTCAATCCGTGAATTATTTCAGCAGATCAATCAACCGCAGCAGAGCCAGTAACAGCTCCAGTACGGCAATGAGCACAATCAGCTTACGCATCAACGTGTCCATTCGCTCTCCTTCTGAAAGGAGCGCAACGCCTGCATCTTACCCTTACACTGCCTGTCGGTGCAGGTGTACATTTGCTAAGTTGTATTGCCGCGCCCCAGACCGGGGCACTGCCTGCGGCACCACCCGTCCGGCAGTCAGGGCTTGAAATCGGTCTGGCCTGAGACGAGACAAACTTAGCGTCTCGTATTATAAGGCCGGGCTGTGCATTTGCAATGGTGCTCAAAGCGGGTTAGACTTATACCGCTAGGTTGTATTGTCGCGCAACGCCGCTCAGGTCGCCGTCTGTGACCTGAGAGCGAAAAATAAAGAACCCCACCTCACCAGTGGGGTTTTTTATTTTCTGCGATCGGCCTTCCAGAGTGTCTCTTGATGTTGGCGGCTAATCGCGGTATCTTTTAGCCGTACCTGCAAAATCAGGTGCCGGGTTTAGCAGCCTGACTATCAACGCGGACAGCCGCCGTTTTCCGTAGTGCGGTTTTTTTACGTCCGTAACTGCCCCGTATTATGGTGGGGCGTAACGGGGGAGCGTTCGCGCTCGCCGGTTCCGTTGATGCCGGTCTGCTAACCCTGTTACGTCTCACCACCCCGTTTAGCAGCGGTCTGGTGAGGTTTGCAAAACCTAATCAACGAGGCTGCCACTATGGCTACTACCCCCATCCAGACTCACCCGTTACTGACCGTTCCTTTTAACGCTGCCACAGACTTCACCGTCCTTGCCAGCCACTGCGAAAACTTTGCCGAAACCCTGATTGAAAACAACGATCCCACGCTGAAAATGGCGCTTTGCGGCAGGATCAACGCCTGTCTGACATTGTTACAGCCCACGCTGCTTGATCCGGTTCCTCCCCATCTTGTTGAAAGCCTGACCGTCGATACCCTTCCCACCAGTTACCCCCGTTTTGGGCCTGAATGCACCGAGATTTGTAACTACTGCCTTGCCCTGACCCAAACGCTGGCAGGACAGGGATTTTCCTCTGAAACGGAAAAATATCTTAGCTGGCTGTTGTACGACCTGATCAATTACTTCGCGGCTGAAATGAAAGCCCCACGCTGGCTGCACACTCCTGATGGTTTAAAGTTTATTGACGGGGTGGCGGCATGATGCAACCAGACTGGCACTCTGCTGACATTATCGCGGCGCTGAAAAAGCGGGGAACGTCGCTTTCTGCACTTTCCCGTCAGGAGGGGCTGGCCTCCTCCACGCTGGCGAATGCACTGATAAGGCACTGGCCCAAAGGTGAAAAACTGATCGCTGAAAAGTTAGGCATTACGCCTGAGCAGATCTGGCCTTCCCGTTACCGAAAGCCGGAATACCGTCAAAGCTAAAACGACTCTCCCGATCTTTTGTCAGCTTTGCTGGCGGAAGATCGGGAGAAGACAAGCGAAGCGCGGCAGACGGCCATTCACAAAATGACGAAAAAATCCACAAACAACTCAATTTCCAGAAAAAAGGTTTCCCCTTTTCATTCGCGAAAACCGGGTGTAATCTCCCTTCTGCTCTATGCTGTCGTTGACAGCTCCCTTTGCTTCTCAACCTGAAAGAAGCACCTGTTATCAGGACGGTTGATCCCTTTACCGGTGCAGACCTCTGCAAACACCGGGTCGCAGGACATCGCGGCGGAGGCCCGAAGTTATACACGCTACATCCTTTTACTGCGCCAGTTCGCTGGCTGCTGTTTCACTTTGCCGGGATCTCCCGAGTTTCCGGCTCATCTGTACTTGCTGAATTTCAGCGCCTTTTACCTGCGCCAGATCTCTGGTCAATGCTGCACTGCACCGGAAACTTTCCGGTAAATCCTGCACCTGCTACACCAGAGCCCTTTACGTTACGGGCTGCGACCTGCATTGCCGTAAAGCATTTGCTGCCGCGTGACCGTAAACCTGCACCAGAATTGGCTCTTTCAGAGCACGGCACCTGACCGGGCGTCACTTGAGTCCCGTATCACGGGCGCAAGTGACGCCGTTCCACCATGCCGACGCAAGCCCTGTTTTATCTGGCCTGCGCCCTCAATCCCCCGCACTGACACGTCGCTTTCAGGCCGCTGTCGGTTCAGAAAAGGAGAAAAAGATCGATACCGAGGGGGGCATGACGCCCCGGAGAATCTCCTGTTCCCGCAGGCAGCCCGTACAGCGTACGGGCTGAAACTCCCTATACCTCAACAAACTGCCACTCCGGCGTGAAGGTATCGTTCTGGCGCAGCCAAAAAGCATACGCCGGAGACTGTTTGTATTTTCAAAATTGGGGGGAGTGTATGGGTAAGTTAGGCGGTGAAATGAAGGCGCTGGCGAAACACTGTGGCGGTAGCCATAAAACGGTGAACGATCGCATCCACATCGTACAACGTTTCGATCACCATTTACGGGCGCTGAATATCCAGATCCAGAAAGTGGCGCAGATTAAGGTCCGCCACATTGAAAGCTACGTTCATGAAAGGCTGGCGCAGGGGATCGGTAAACGCACGCTGCAAAATGAAATGGCCTCGCTGCGTGCCGTACTGCAACAGGCCGGGCGTAAGCAAGTAGCAGAGCATGAGCGGCTGACTAATAAATCACTGGGGCTGTCTGCTGCATCGCGCAACGGTACGCGGCAGGCTATTACGCCAGATCATTACCGCCATGTGCTGGGGGCTGCACAAATGAAAGATCCGGGACTGTCGGCAGCACTGGAACTGGCACGATTGATGGGTTTGCGCTCGCAGGAAGCGGTACAAAGCGCTCAATCATTGAAAACGTGGCAACAAGCCGTTGAACGCGGTAACACGCGCCTGACGGTGGTTTTCGGCACTAAAGGCGGGCGGCCCCGCGAAACGGTAATTCTGGATGCTGATGCAGTTAAAAAAGCATTGGACAATGCCTTAGCTGTTGCAGACAGCCGTCATGACCGACTGATCGACAAGCCGGATCTGAAAAGCGCGATGGATTACTGGCACAACCAGGCCGCGCGTATTGGTCTGACTGGCACATATTCTCCGCATTCGCTGCGTTATGCGTGGACACAGGATGCCATTCGTCACTATCTGGCGCAGGGGTTAAGTAGGAAAGAAGCGCTGGCAATGGTGGCGATGGATCTGGGGCATGGTGACGGGCGTGGGCGGTATGTGGCGCTGGTGTATGGGCAAATTTGACAGTCAGCTAAGAGCGAGGAGCGGCCGCTAATTCGTTGTGGCTCTTCAATGCGGACTTACGTTACCAGGGGAAGATGGCTCAACTTCTGATGTATAAAATCAATAAGTGCTCTTGTTTTCGAGGGCAAGTAGCGTCGATTGGAATAAAGTGCAAACAAGTGCAATGGGGCAGCAGACTGTTCAAACTCAATCTCGATGAGTCGCCCATCGTTAATATAGGGTTGGCAGGCTTGTTTCGAGAGAATAGCAAAACCGACACCTGCTACCGCCGCTCGCCCTGCCATTTCTCCGCTGTTTACTCGATAATGCTCTTTAACTGCAATTGTCTCAAACCTACCTTTTGCACTGACGAATTGCCAAGGTGCCCCTTTCAGTGCGCTTACTGTTGTAATGCAGGGTAATTTTTCAAATTGCTGGATATGAGAAGGGGTACCATAACGCCGAATGACGGAGGGAGCTGCAACAATGGTGCAAGGGATCGTAACCAGGTGACGGGCGATATAGTCACTGTCATCCAGCTGACCACGGCTCACAATGATTGCTAAATCAAGGTCATCTCGCAGAGATTCGAGGCCTGACAAGTTTGTGACACAGCTGATCTCCACATCTGGGTACTGACAGGCAAAATCGGCAATAACAGAACCCAGCAATGCTGGACCAATTTCATTGGGAATACAGATACGTAATGGACCTTTGAGTTGGACCTGTCCTTGTGTTAATTCAGACTCCGCTTGTTCAAGTGCTTCAAGCAGTGGTCTTGCTCGCGTATAGAGCAACTGCCCCGCCTGGGTGAGCTTCATATGGCGTGTGTTGCGCTCGATAAGCTGTAGGTTCAATTTTTCTTCTAACTGAGAAATACAACGACTTACGTTTGATGTCGGCATTTCAAGGGCTTTGGCTGCGCCAACGAAACTTTCCCTTTCAACAACGGCAATGAACACTTTCAGGGTAATAAAGTCGAGAGCAGGACGCATAGTAAATCCCACATTTGATAATAATAAATGCCATTTTTACCATCTTATGCTGATTATTGATAGCAGATAAACTTTTGGCATCCTTCTCTTATTGGTTGCTTGTTATGCCACAGGTTACTCAGATTTTTAATCATAAAACCCTAATGCGGATAGCCATCATCATCGCCTTTATCCAGTTTACTAATGCATTGGAGTACATGGCGTTAACACCTGTTTTTTCCTTTATGGCAGAGGCGTTTTCGGTTCCGGTTTCATTTTCTGGATATGTCTCCGGCATGTACACATTAGGCTCGGTTCTCTCCGGTGTTGCTGCTTTTTATTGGGTAGACCGATTTGATAAAAAGCGATTCTTAATCCAGAACATGCTGCTGCTGGGAACACTAACGCTTGTGTCTACATTTACAACAAATTTTGACGCGCTATTGGCTCTGCGATTTTGTGCAGGATTAGTTGGTGGTACAACGATGGGGGTGGGGACGAGTATCTTGATAAACCATTCTCCCGTTAACATGCGCGGGAAAATGTTAGCAACAGTAATTGCATCATTTTCAATGGTAAGTATCGTTGGTATGCCAGCGATATTATATTTTTGCACACACTATGGTTGGCATATTTCTCTGTGGTCAATCAGTTTTCTATGTCTGCTCTCTTTACCACTTATAGCCTATTTTATTCCCAAGGATTCAGCTCAATCACGTGCTAAGAACAAGCTATCTATTGATGCTCAAACCCTGCTTTTTGCCTCTTGTAATGCACTGGTACAGTTTAGCCCAATGTTGATCATTCCCATTTTGACCCCATTGATGACCCATTATTTGGGAGCACAACAAAACCAACTGCCTTTGCTGTTCTTAAGCGGAGGGATTGCAGGTTATCTGTCTACAAAAATAACAGGTGTTCTGACATCACGTTTTTCCGCTCTGATGCTGTCAACAATCTCAACGCTACTTTTTGTCCTAAGTTTACTGGTCCCTGCAACCGGTTATCATAACGCAGTTCTCTTTATTACTTTATTTCTTGGTGCTTCGTATAGTCGGCTGGTTTCATCATCTTCGGTTACGATCCAGTATCCAGCGGATGAACAACGTGCCAGTTTTTCTTCATTACAGACTGCGATAATGTCCCTGATAACAACTTTTGCATTCTTTTTGTCGTCCTTATTACTGCCCGACCACGGCATAACAACACAGAACGTAGACCGATTGCTGGTAGTATGCGCATTAACTGCAACTGGGTTTCCCCTGATGGTCATGGCATTGCAAAAGAAACTGGCTAAACGTATTCACCAGCCCGACCACGTTGTTATTGATTAGCATAAAGTCCGCTGTTGGCACAAAGCGAACTGTCATAGGTGGAAGGTCCGCTATTGGCACAAAACCAACTGTCATATCGATCTACAACCAGAACAACAATCTAAAACATGACAAATATCACATTTCAAGACAGCAATAGCACTTGGGGCTTTATTGAGGGCTCTATTTTCGATTTAAAAAATAAATACCATTAAATTCAACAGGATAAACAACAATCCGCATCCAGTCAGAGGAGCCAAATTCCTGTTTTCAGGCGTGCTTATAAATACCTGTATGATTAGGTTTCAATAAGTTAGCGTGAAAATCTTTCCCGATGCGTTTTTAGTTTTCCCTCCGCATACGGTTAATTTGGTGGTCAGATTTGGAGTCAGATTGGTTCGACTCTGGAGTGACCTCCAAACGTCTTTAAACGATTCTAAAATCCGCAACTTAAAACCCTCGTCTCGTCCTGTAAAGCTCTCCGATTCACACGGTCTGTATCTGCTGGTCAATCCGGGCAGCTCGCGTATCTGGTATCTCAAATATCGTTTCAGTGGCAAAGAATCCCGCGTCAGTCTCGGCGCTTATCCGCTCATCTCGCTTGCTGAGGCAAAACAGAAACGTGACGATATCCGCAAATTACTGGCGCAGAATATCAATCCTGCACAACAGCGCTTGACTGAAAAGCCGCCGCGTCAACGGAAAAGTGTTTTAAAGCTGTCGCGCGGGGCTGGCATAAAATCAACAAAAAGTAGTCGGCTGATTATGCCGCGCGTATTCTCACCAGCATGGAAAATCATATCTTTCCGGCCATCGGTCATCTGCCCGTCACCACGCTGAAAACACAGCATTTCACCGCATTACTGCGGGTTATATTCAGTACAACATTGTGGATTCCAGAACGCTGCGCGACGCGCAGTACTGATGTGAAATTGGCAAGCCAATTCAGGATGAAGTCATTGCCCGAACTGAATACGAGAAAATGTAATCTTTCATCGGCTGTGGGTCTCAAAGTGGCAACCACTGGGCAAAACCTACCCGGCACAAAACTGGCAACCTTTGATGGATGCACTGCTGTCAGAGCTCGAACAGTTCTTTACCCGAAAAAATGGCCTGCTATATCGGCAGTGATACCCCTTTTTAACCCTGGTCAGTACTTGATTACATATTATGAGTTTTGTGGGAGGCGGAGAACGAAGTCCAGCATTCTAATATGAAAAGGGTTCACAAAAATTTGAACCCTTTAGCACTGACTATTAAAACAAATACCATGTCTTAAATATTTAGCCTGAGTAATTTTTAATAAGCTACCACCGGCTAAGATAAAAACTTTACTTCATGCGCGCGGCAATCGCAGCCACACGTTCACCGTAATGATAAGCCGTTTGCAAATCGCCTGCCGGGATTTTATCTGCACCAGCGTCGGAAGGTGACTGCACCAGCAGGCCAACAGATCCACCAAGATTATTGATATCATCACGGGTGGAAGCCAACGCATTTGCCGGAGCCTGGCCCAGGCTCACCCAGATGCCACCGTGCTGTGAAGCAAGCGTTTGTAAATAAATCAGAGTGACCTGCTTGTCACCATTCAGGCTGGCGCTGTTAGTGAATCCACCAAAAACTTTATCCTGCCATTTACGGGTGAACCAGGCTTTTGAACTGGCATCAGCGAACTTTTTGAACTGCCACGGTGCGCCGCCCATGTAAGTTGGTGAGCCTAAAATGATCGCATCTGCAGCATCAAGCTTTTCCCAATCCTGCTCGGTAATATTCCCCTCAGAATCAACGGCAATCAACCCAGCCTTTGCACCCTCAGCCACTTTTTCCGCGACTAACTGGGTGTGACCATAACCTGAATAATAAACCACAAATACATTTTCCATATAAAACATTCCTTTTATATATAATTAATGTGAATAAATGACATTATTGAAAACTCCATAAAAGAGTATGGGGTATCTGAAGATATAAATCCACCCAATAAAAATCAGCATTTTTGAAGCAATTATTCAATTTATTTTCATTAATATCCACTCGCCTCTCATCTATTATTTACCAGTTACAGCAAACATCACTACAAAAAATGAAAACATGAAAATTAAAAAGGATTTAATATGAATACAATTCGCCCGGTATTTTTCATCGTGACAGCGCTAACATCTGCCAGTGTACTGGCACAGGCCCCTACCCCCGCGGTCTCTACCGTTAATGCACATTACATGACTCCCTCCGCTAACATTACGCTGCCCGTCGGAAATAAGATTGATAACCTCCATCAGAGAAATATGGAACAGCCTTATATATTGCAGAAAATAGGCGAGCGGACGTATTACGTTCAGCGCTATTTCTATTCCACCACCTTTTATGTTGGCGATAAGGGGGTATTGCTGTTCGATGCCCCGGAGGGACGGGGGAAGTTCCTACTTCAGGCTATCCGCGATGTTACAACGCTGCCAGTGACGACGCTGATTTACTCGCATTACCACGTTGATCATATCGGTGACAGTCCATTCTGGGTTGAGGAAGCGCAAAAGACAGGAGTGAAATTGCAGATCGTTGCCAGCGAGGCCACCACTGAAAAAATGCGTTTTATGGACAGTCGATTACCAGTGGCAAATCGGGTACTGAAAAACGCGGATGATCGATTCACATTTGAAAACCTGACGGTTGAACTACACCGTTTCTTAAAGGCTGCGCACACTGACGATCATTCAGCATGGTTGCTAAAAGAAGAAAAAGTCGTTCACAGCCCAGATCTGCTTAACCCCGATCAATTACCAATGATGGGCTTTGCTGTATCGGATACCGCGGTTTATCACGATGCCAACTTACGGCAGGTGGAAGCGCTCGACTGGAACTATTTTGTCGGAGGACATGGCAATGTAGGCTCGCGCGACGATTTCCAGTTTCAGCATCGCTTTCTGAGTGATTTACGCGCAGCAACCCTTAAAGCACGAAAAGAAGAAGCATTCGGAAAATTCATGAATAAAACTGCTAACAACCACGCTGAATTTGCTCGCGCACAGCGTGATGCAATCATCAATCGCGTCACCGAAGCACTGCGCCCGCAATATGGTCATATGTACGGTTACGATGCCTCCATGCCTGCTAACGTTGAGCTGGCTATCAGGCTGGTTGGTTCTTACTACTAACACAATAATAGCGGAACGGACGGGGCTGGTCTCAGGGTAAGTGGCGAACCTTGCAGCGCCCTGGTCTGTTCTACCATAGAAGGAACGCGGATATCAGTTGGCAGAAAATATCCGGTTACGATCTGACAAAATGAACGAATACCAGTGAGTGCACTTCGGTAGCAAAACCGGGCGGCATTGCACCGTCCGGTTTTGCTTCAGGAAGGCACTTTTACCTGTATATCGGTGAAGGTAAACGCATCACCGTCAAACAAGCCTTTGCTGGTGAGTTTCAGTGCCGGGATGACCGGCAGCGAAAGAAACGCCATCTGAATAAAGGGTTCGTCCAGCATCACGCCGCAGCGTCGGCAGGCGGCTTTTAACACGTCTATTTGCTGCGCCAGTTCGGCAGCGGGCGTCTGGCTCATCAGCCCGCAGATGGGCAACGGCAGATGTGCGGCGGCCTGACCGTCCAGCGCCACGCACAGGCCGCCACCGTTGGCGATCACCTGATTGACTGCACGAGCCATCTCCCGTGCATCGTGGCCGATGACCACAATGTTGTGGCTGTCATGGCTGACGGTGGCCGCCAGCGCGCCTTTACGCAGGCCAAAACCAGCGAGCAGTCCCAGCGCTGGCGACGTCTGCTGCCCGTAACGCTCCAGTACGGCGATAAAGCAGATATCGTCGCTATCGAAGCGATCACCGAGCCAGACGCTCTCCCGCTTGTGGGTAATCAACTCATTAGGGATGATTTCGATAGTCCGGTAGCGGGCGTCGGTCTCCAGCGGTATCGTCAAATCGGCGGCGCTGACTGGCTGGCGGCGAATAGTGTTACCCTCTGGCGGCAGGCTACGGCGCTGGCGTTCGGCCTCTCCGGCGGCCAGTTCGGCAGCGTTGACCGGCAGGCCTTTCACCAGCACCTGGCGGACTTCCACCTGGTTTAGGTCGCTTAACAGCACAATATCGGCCTGCTTGCCGGGGGCGATCAGCCCCAGATGTTTTAAGCCAAAGTGGCGCGCAGGTGACCAGGTGGCGACGCGATAGGCCAGATGCACCGGCAGATGATGCTGATTGATCAGGCGGCGGATCAGCGCGTCAATGTGGCCTTCATGGGCGATCTCCCACGGATTGCGATCATCCGTGCAGAGCATACACTGCGGGCTGTTCAGTTCGTTGATTAGCGGAGCCAGCGCGTCGAGGTTACGGGCGGCGGAACCTTCACGGATCATCAGCGCCATTCCCGCGCTCAGTTTTTCCCGCCCTTCAGCGAAGGTGTGCGTCTCGTGGCAGTTTTCGACACTGGCGGCGATATAGGCGTTCAGCGCCTTGCCGGAAAGCGATGGGCAGTGGCCGTCCAGCGTCAAATGGCGGAAGGCATCCAGCTTATCGAGAATTGCGTCGTCGCCACGCACCACGCCGGGAAAATCCATCATCTCCGCCAGCCCCGTTACCAGCGGGTGGTCACGCCAGGGCAGCATTTGCGCCAGCGGAAATTCCGCGCCGTTGATATCGCTGCCCGCCAGCGCCGGCACGCAGGAACTAACCTGAATAAACTGGTTTTGCCGCGCCTGTTCTGCACAGCGGATAAACCAACGCAGCCCCTCCTCACCCATCACGTTGACTATTTCATGCGGATCGCAAATCAGGGTGGTCAGGCCGCGCGGCAGCGTGGCGGTTTCAAAGGTCACGGGCGTCATCATGCTGGATTCAATGTGCAGATGGGCATCAATGAAACCGGGAACCGCCACGGCATGCCCGGCATCGATACGCTGACGAGCAGGGGCGTCCTGATAGGCAGGGCCGATGCCTGCAATGCTCTTGCCGCTGATGACGATCGGGCCGGGGAGCATTCCGCCGTTAATCAGGTCGAGAACCGTAACGTTATCAATCATATAATCTGCTGGCGCATCTCCGCGGGCAACGGCTAATATGTTCTGTAATTCATCACGACTGAGTTGATGAGATTTTGCGCGAGATTGATTATTCATTCATTTTCTCATTTTGACTTTATCAATTTGGTAGATTCATTCATGTGTTTCCTGGTTAGATAACCAGTACTGTTGAATAAATCATAATTCGGAGCAGATACTGTATGATGGGATAATTATTACTCAGTCCGGCATCCTCAGCAGCGCCATCCAGTTTAGCGCTAAGAGCATTGCTATCGTTTGCCCATCCGGGCATCATCATTCTGCAATGTCAGGTCGTGTTTTTAACTTGTGGGCAGTCGTACTGCTCGGAGAGAATAAACCGTCAATCAACATGACCTGTTCAAAAATGATGATATTGATGACGGTTCAACCAAATTTCATGTTAAATATAATAATTAAACTATTGCACCACTTTTAATCAACGATTCAAGTTCTGCAAATGAATGCGTCATTGTTGCTGAATAGGTAACCATCAGATTCAGATAATCAGTGCCCAGCCCTGAATGGTAGCGCTGCTGTTTACTACAGTAAATGATAGATTGTTTTTTTAGTGCGTAAGCAATGCCATTCATAATGCCTGAATCTACGTCTGGCTCAAAGACATCAGAATAAAAAACAGCCTGCCTGCTTTTTCTTAAATTATCAATATCTGCAGCAATATCATTTATATTATCGCCGATAATATATGTTTTCCCTGCGGTGGTAATTGCATTTTTAATATTCTCCAGCAACCCTCGCGAAGGTTCTGTATACATAAAATTGGGGTCAAGATAATAATCATACTCAATCGGCAACGGTGTTAATGGTAGTGCTGGAGGAATTTCGCCCCCAAAATCCGCAATTAAATTATGCTGGAAAGTATGTAACGCACGATTAAGGATATCAGTTGTTTGCTCACGGTAATTTGTGATACTTGTGTCTGTGTCGAATACTGAAACAACTTTAGCGACATAATTCATCAGTTTGCTTATGGGATAAAACTCTTCGGAATCACCCGCTGCCCACAGAAGAAAGTCAGTCGTAATCAGGTGAACGGGCAATCCCAGGGCCCATGCATAACCCACCTCCCAGGCACAACCTGAATCATAGGTACCACCATCAAAATACCCTATCATACCAACGCAGCTGTCCATATTGGCTACATCACGGACAAAGATTTCTTCTTCACTTGATGAACCGGCATCATCTCTGTATGGCAGAAGCGTATGCGCCAGTGGTGGGAGCAGACCATCGTCAATCCATCGATCAATAGTGTCATTTAAATTTAATGCGTCCAGTCGCCAGGGCGCGCAATATACTCTGCACTGATTATATAATTGATTCGCCATAATACCCTCTTTTTATATGAATAATTAATTTTGCGTTATATTCCCGGCATATTTCAAGTTGCGGGATAAAACACCGCAGGAATTTTTAAATCACGCTTATTCTGACTCTGAAGGAGCCGAACAGCGGTGTAGTTAATTACCCTGCAACTTGAAGCCGATAAAGATATCATCATGCATAGCTATCTGTCGCCGTACTGGAATTATTGTGTTTATACTTGAATATCATCATAAACACGACCGCGAGAACCAGTGAATATCCTGCAAATACCAGCCAGATAGTTGACCATTCAGGACTACCCGCGACGGTCAGATGATCGACCACTTTACCACTTACAAATCCGCCAATAATACAACCGAATCCATTAGCCATCATCAAGAATACCCCCTGAGCACTATTGCGAATGGAAGCATCGACCTCTTTTTCAACAAACACAGAGCCAGAAATATTGAAAAAATCGAATGCACATCCGTAAACAACCATAGAAAGAATTAATAGAATTGTTCCGCCCACGGAGGGATCGCCATAAGCAAATAAACCGAAGCGCAGCATCCACGCAATCATGCTCATTAACATGACATTTTTAATCCCAAAGCGTTTCAGGAAAAAAGGAATGGCCAGGATGAAGCACACTTCCGAAATTTGTGAAATGGACAACAGAATAGACGCATGAGTTACCACAAAGCTGCTGGCAAATTCTGGGATTTTCTCAAAACTGTGCAGGTATGTATTACCAAACATGCCGGTAATCTGTAATTCCGCACCAAGCAACATGGAAAAAATAAAGAAAATGGCCATTCTCTTATTTTTGAAAAGAGCAAATGCGCGCAGCCCCAACATATCAACCAATCCGTACGCCTTGTTAGACTTAGCGACAGGAACCAGCGGCAGTGTAAGCGTGAACAGGCTCAAGGCCAGTGAAGCCACAGCACCGATATATAACTGAATGTGGCTCAGTTCAAAACCCGCCAGGCTTACAGCCCACATGGCAACAATAAAGCCAATGGTTCCCCAGATACGGATCGGGGGGAAATCCGCCACAATATCCATACCCGCATTCTGAATGCGATAGTAGGAAATCGTGTTACTCAGCCCCAGCGTCGGCATGTAAACCAGCGAGTTCAACAAAATGACAATAAACATGGAAGAAGGGGTATCAACAGATGCGGCAATAAATAACGTCACCGCGCCAAAAAAATGACAAGCTGCATAAATCCATTTAGCACTGATCCATTTATCCGCAACGATCCCCAACAGAGGGGATGTTATCAGTGCGGCAATACCAAGTGTACTATAAACCGCACCAATATCTTCACCTTTAAGCCCCAGTGTAATAAATAAATAAGAACCAAAAGTATTCAACCAGCTTCCCCACAAAAAGAATTGCAGGAACGACATTACCTTTAACTGTAGTTTTATATTCATATAATTTCCATTTATAAATTCAAAACATTATATCAAGAAGATTGGATTCTCTTATTCAGCAGGTTGACTCTGAACAGCACTCAGAATTATCATATATTCGTATGCACTCCGTTTTTTTGCCAAATATATGGCTAAACAGCCTGAACTCATCAATAGAAAATGATAGTATTTTATGGTGTGATCTATTGTTCCAACAGAGCATACGTTTTATGGATTAAATAAATATCAAACACATTAATCGTTTATAACACGAATGCACCATCGGATACCAATACACTTTCTAACCGCATTCAATATATTTTCCATATTAATTAACCTGAACTCGAGATAAACATGGGTGTAATTGAGCAGGCAATCAGACGAGTGGATCACATTACTAAGACATAATAATAGTAGCAGAATAGGCGGGATCGGTCTCAGGGGGATTTACATAGGGCATAGAAACTCCTGTAAACCAGATAATTATGGGAAATGCGCACAGCCAGAAGAGCGCAAACCCGTTAAGCAGCAGAACAGAGTCATAGTGCTTTTGAAAACGGGTTCTGCCGCAATAACTATTAATGTTATTAGCTGAAACAGACTATTATCATTGTTTTCCAGAATAACCAGAATATTTAACTTTGTTGTATTGCAAATAACTAATCGCTGCTGCGATAAATAACGAGACTGCACCCAACAATATGGAATAGGTCATTCCATTTTTATTACTCTGGAAGACACTGACGACTAATGGGCCAAGGATCTGCCCCACCCCATATGTCAGCGTAACGAGACCAAGGAGATTAATCTTTTGGGGCGCGCTTATTTTTCTGGCCAGCGGCATGACTAACGAGCTGGTACCCATAAATGTGCCACCAAATCCAATACAGCTAATGGTTAGCAGCAGTGGCGAGTTAATAAATATGGCCATGACTACGCAGCTTGCTTGCACAATTAAGTTAACGCTCAGGCAGGATAATATATTCCATTTGCGGGCAGCCCAGAGCCAGCCATAGCATCCAGGAATAACGGCAAGACCGACAATAGACCAGATATGGTCGGCTAAAAAAGTATTGCCAACCCCTGTGGCCATTAACGGCAAATACGTGGCGACAATGATATAACCGAACCCCGCCAGGCCATACAGTAAGGCTAAATTCCACCACTGGATATCCGACTCCGCGCCTGCGACAGCTTTTACTGGGGAGATCATATGTTTATCTTTCGGCAATAGCATCGTCAGTATGACGAAAAGTATCGCTGAAATGATGGCTGCGCCAATCCACAACACATGTGAATTTAAGGCGTAGGATACACCAGCAATGACATATTCATTGCCGATAAAAATACCCATTCCTACGCCCGAAAACAAAGAGGCGATAACAAAAGGGTTATGGGTATGCTGAAGGACCAGCATTGAACCAAATATCATCATTCCCGCGCTTGCCACACCTGCAAGGAACCTGATTAACAAAATAATTTCTGGCTGAGTCACTTTTGCCATCAAAAATATCAGCATGACGGTAAGTAGTGCTGAGGCCAGCAGCGACACTCTTAACTTATTGACCGCGCTAAAAATACCAAAAGAGAAAAGGAGGCTGCCAACAAGGTAACCTGCGTAGTTGGCACTGGCAATTATCGATAATTGTGAAAAGGTAAACAGTCCTTCATGAAGCATAAGCGGGAGCATAGGTGTATATAAAAAGCGCCCAATGCCCATTCCTAAGGTCAAGACGATCATACCAAATACAGCAGTACGCAACGGACGGAGGCCAACAGCACCGTGATCGAGATCCATATTTTGGCCTCAGAAGACGAATTAGGTTTGATTGTTATCTTACACAAGAAAATGATGATAAAAAGTTAATAAAAATGACGAAAACATTCACTTTGAGTAATGCTTCTATGAACAGTACCTCTCTGAACTTGTTTAAAACGGTGGCGGAAACGGGCTCCATATCCGCTGCTGCACGTAGTCTGCACTGCGTTTCTTCGAATGTCACAACCCGCCTTAAACAGCTGGAAGCCAGCCTTGATGTCTCTCTGTTTGTGCGCGAGAAAAATCGACTCTACATTACCCCTGAGGGCGAGCTGCTTCTGCGCTACGCCAACAAAATTCTGGCGTTGTTAGAGGAAGCGGAATTGTCGATGCTGGGCACAAAAGTGGCGGGGCCATTGCGTATTGGTGCAATGGAAACGACCGCAGCGGTACGTCTCCCTTCGATACTGGCGAATTTCCACCGCGAAATGCCTTCCATTGAGTTAAACCTGAAAACCGCCCCTACTGAGACGCTGGTGCAACACATTCTGAACAATGAACTGGAAATCGCATTCGTTTCCGATCATCCGGGACTGCATATGGAAAATTCGCCCCTGCAATCACACGTGTTATGTCAGGAAACGCTGGTACTGGTAACGACGGCAGAGCACCAGAATGTCATTACTGGCGCTGACCTCCAGGTGACAAGGCCGCTGGTCTTTGTTAAAGGGTGCAACTATCGCTCCCGCCTGGGAGAATGGCTGTGCCTACAGGGGGTCGATTGCGCCGATCCTCTGGAATTTGGCTCTTTTCAGGCGATCCTTGGCTGTGTGAGTGCCGGGATGGGGATTGCGCTGTTGCCGGAGAATGTTGTCAGACAGTATGAGAATAACTTCCCTATCCGCAGTCACTCGATTACGCCACAGATAGGTAAAGTGAACACCATGATGATATGGCTAAAAAGCCGCGAGGTCAGCCGGGTGCTTAATCACTTTGTCTCGTTTATTACGCGGGCTTAAGTGATTGCGTCTGGTAACGCCAGGCAACCGGCAACCCAGTGTATTCATGGATGCTAAATTTCTTATCCATTACAGGGACAGGCCACTTCACACCATTGATTAAAGTTATGTAAATGTAAATTATTTACACTTTGCAATGATTGTAATTGCTAGTGATTATCATTTATTGTACGCAGGCAAAAAAATGAGCCCCTGCTCGGGTCACTGTACGTTCCAATTACGCTGGGATATAAACGATGAATGCTCTGCCTCGCACTGGACTGCGCCGTATCACGCTTGCTTCTGCTCTGGTTCTCTCTGTCAGCCTGCCGGCTTTCGCCCAGGATGCGTTAACGCTGTATACCACCCGTGAACCGGGCCTGATTCAGCCCCTGCTTGATAGCTGGACGAAAACCAGCGGTATAAAAGTCAGCACGGTCTATATCAAGGACGGCATGCTTGAGCGTGTTAAAGCGGAAGGTAAAAACTCCCCTGCCGACCTGCTGATGACCGTTGACGCCGGGAACCTTATCGATTTAGTCGAAGCGGGTGTGACACAACCCGTAGAATCAGAAGCACTGAAAGCGGCTATTCCGGCCAATCTCCGCGGCGCAGATAACCAGTGGTTTGCGCTGTCAATGCGTGCGCGTGTGTTGTACGCCGAGAAGTCAATGCCAATCGATAACTGGCATTACGAGCAACTCGCCAACCCTGAGTACAAAGGTAAAGTCTGTATCCGTGCCGGACAACACCCGTATAACACTGCATTGATTGCCGCCATGATCGCACATCACGGCGAAGCCAAAACGGAAGAATGGCTGCGTGGCGTGAAAGCGAATCTGGCACGTAAGGCGACTGGCGGCGACCGTGACGTTGCCCGCGATATCCTCGGGGGTATTTGCGATATTGGCCTGGCGAACTCCTATTACGTCGGCCATATGAAAAACGCCAAAGAAGGCAGCGATGCACGTCAGTGGGGCGATGCAATTAAAGTCGTCAAGCCAACCTTTGAAAATGGCGGTACGCACGTCAATATCAGCGGCGCTGCAGTAGCACGCTATGCCCCCAATAAAGCCGATGCCGTTAAGCTAATGGAATATCTGGTTTCCGCACCTGCCCAGCAGCAGTACGCGAAAGCGAACTTCGAATACCCGGTACTGAAAGGTGTCACACTCGATCCAGTGATCAACGCCACAATAGGTGAGATTGATGTCGATAAAATTCCGTTAACCGAAATCGTGAAATACCGTAAACAAGCAAGTCTGTTGGTAGATAAAGTTGGATTCGATCAATAAACTTCTGCAGTTTCCGACGTTACGCGGCCTGGTTTCCGGGCCGCAGTCATTATTAACGCCGTTACACCTTGGGGCGCTTTGCATTGCGCTTGGCGTTCTGACTCCCATCATTGCGCTTATCTGGCAAGCTACCCAGTCGGATTTATCGCACTGGGACAATCTCATTACGTTTGTGCTACCTGCAGCATTAAAAAATACCGTGCTGCTGTTAGCCGGTGTTGCCATGTTGGTTGGCGTGATTGGCGTAGGCAGCGCCTGGGCCGTCACAGCATGGGACTTTCCTGGACGTAAGATCCTCAGTTGGGCGTTGCTGCTGCCGCTGGCGATGCCAACTTACATCGTCGCCTTTGCCTGGCTCGATCTGCTGCATCCGATCGGCCCTCTGCAAACCTTTATCCGCTTCCTGCTGGGCTTTGACAGTCCGCGACAGTTCCGGCTACCGGATTTGCGTTCGCTTTCCGGCGCGATTATTTTGCTCGGTTTAGTGCTCTATCCTTACGTCTATCTAACAACCCGTGCCACCTTTATCAGTCAACCGGCCCATTTACTGGAGGCTGCCCGCACGCTGGGATGCAGCGCTGCCGGGACGTTCTTCCGGGTCGCCCTGCCAATGGCGCGCCCGGCACTGGCTGTCGGCATCAGCCTGGCACTGCTGGAAACGCTCAACGATATTGGTGCATCGGAGTTCCTCGGCGTACAAACGTTAACCGTTACCGTCTACACCACGTGGATCTCTCGCTCTGATTTATCCGCCGCCGCACAAATCGCCTGCATGATGCTGTTGTTTATCTTCTTCATTCTGACGCTGGAATTTTACGGACGCAGAAAGCAAGGATTCAGCAGCCGCAGCCTGCGGGAAATCCAACCCACTCGCGTGCACGGCTGGCGCGGCTGGCTACTTGGCGCTGTCATTTCGCTACCCGTTATATTGGGCTTTGTGGCCCCGGTTCTCTTTTTGATGTGGGAAAGCGCCAAACGCTTAGGGGACACGAGCCCACTGTCCGCCTCGTTGCTTTCAGCATTACAAAATACGCTCTTGCTGGCAGCAGGCACCACGCTGGTGGTGATTTGCGTCAGCTTGCTGGTAGCCTGGAGCGCACGCCATAGCGCTGCAGACAACGCGATGCCAGGCTTTCGCCGCGGTGTGATGCGTCTGGCCTCCCTCGGTTATGCGGTGCCCGGAACGATTCTGGCGATTGGTTTTTTGCCCCCGGCGATGGCTGTCGATCGTTGGCTGGCCGACTTACTGGATATTCGCGGGTTACCGCTGATGTCTGCCGGTATTTTATTGGTCATTTGCTGCGCGATGCGTTTCCAGGCAATTGCCATCGGCGCGCTGGACTCCGGTCTGGGCCGCATCCCGCCGTCACTCGAACAGGCTTCACGCTTGCTCGGCGAAAACGGTGCCGGAACGTTTGCCCGCGTTCACTTTCCGTTACTGCGTCCGGCATTAGTGAGCAGCGCATTGCTGGTTTTTGCCGATGCGATGAAAGAACTGCCAACCACGCTGCTGTTGCGCCCGGTAAATTTCGAAACGCTTGCCACTCTGCTGTATGCAGAAGCTGCCCGTGGAACCTATGAAGAAGGTGCGATCGCCGCGCTCCTGATTGTTTTAGCAGGTACATTGCCCGTTATATTGTTGGTGCGTCACCAGATGACTCGCCGTGGTTAAGAGAGCAACAATGTCAGAAATCGCATTACGACTCCAGGACGTGCACGTTGCCTACGGCAACAGCCAGCAACCGGTCCTGAGCGGATTCTCAATGTCGGTACGCAAAGGGGAAATTGCCTGTCTGCTTGGCGCTTCAGGCTGTGGGAAAACAACGGTGCTGCGTGCAGTTGCCGGTTTTGAACGACTGCAGTGTGGAGAGATCTATGTCTCAGAGCGGCGTATCGCTGGCCCCGGCGTTCATCTGCCACCGGAAAAACGTCATGTCGGCATGGTTTTTCAGGAATACGCCTTATTTCCCCATCTGACAGCACAACAAAACGTTGCCTTCGGTTTACGACGTATGCCGCGTGAAGCGCAACAGGCCAGAGTGACGGAGCTGTTGAAAATGGTGGAATTGCACAGTCATGCTAACCATTACCCTCATGAGCTTTCTGGCGGGCAGCAACAGCGTATCGCGCTGGCACGGGCGCTGGCTCCGCATCCAGAAATTCTGTTGCTCGATGAACCTTTCTCCAGCCTTGATAAGCGCACGCGTGAGCGTCTTGGCAACGAGGTGCGGGATATTTTGCGCGCTGCCGGGCAAACGGCACTGCTGGTTACCCACAGCGAACACGAAGCACAGCTGATGGCAGACCATATTGGCGTGGTAAAAATGGGGCAGTATCAAATTAAAAAAACGCCCCATCCCGACTGAAGGGTTCAGGGTTCCCCTGAAAATTAGTCGTGCATTTGAACCAGACTGATGTTCACCGGCATGCCGGAGCGTCTCTCCAGTGCCTGATTTCCGCGACTCACATCCACGTCATTCCCGCTGATGAACATGCGCAGCGCGGGAGTGACCGGCAAGGGAACCTTTCTGTCAGACTCGTATTCCGAACGGTTTCGTGACAAGGGTTCGTGCACTTCCACCCAGCGACTTCCGTCCGGCTCTATGCTGTATTTCACCGGTCGGTCTATCAGTTGCACTCGCGTCCCTACCGGTACGGTATCAAACAGATATTTAATGTCGTCGTTACGCAAACGGATGCAACCCTGGCTTACCCGCAGACCAATACCGAAATTCGCATTTGTGCCATGAATGGCATAAAGCCTGCCGATATAAATCGCATACAACCCCATCGGGTTATCTGGCCCGGCAGGCACAAACGCCGGTAAGCTTTCCCCACGAGCAGCATACTCCCGCCGGGTATTTGCCGTGGGCGTCCAGCCTGGTGCTTCCTGTTTACGTTCGACCGCCGTGACCCAGTTGCGCGGAGTTTCCCTCCCGGCCTGCCCAATACCAATAGGTAACACCTCTACCGTATTGGCACCCTCAGGGTAATAGTACAGCCGCATTTCTGCGACATTGATGACGATGCCTTCGCGTACGGTATCAGGCAATATCAATTGTTGTGGCACCACCAGTGTGGAACCCGACTTTGGCAGAAACACATCCACACCAGGATTGGCTTCGAGCATATTGCTCAATCCCTGTCCATACTGTGCGGCAAAAGCCTCCAGAGGCTGCGTGTTACCAGCGGGAATCGTTATCGTCAAAGGGCTTCCCACCAGGCGGCTGCCCTCAGGAGGCAATGGGTAGCTCACCGCCTGCGATCCCTGACTCGCGAGCAGCATAACAACAGCACACAGCAGTTTTACACGACGCATCTTTTTCCTTTCCTTCGTCGCAGCAGATATCCGTTAAGTATAGCTTTTTTATCTGTTTTAGGGGGTTACGACGAGAATGCACATAAAAAACCCCACCATAAAGCGGGGTCACGGGCGGCTACGCTTCTTTGCCATCCGGTAATACAATATTACTGGCAGCTAACTGCCCCATATTGCTATACATCGCGCAGGCTGCTTCAACAATGGGCATCGCCAGCGCGGCACCACTGCCTTCACCTAAACGCATTCCCATGTTGAGATACGGCTCCAGTTCCAGGTGCGCCAGTGCAGTACGAGCGCCCTTCTCGGCTGAGAAATGTGACGGGATCAGATAAGGTTTAATCTCCGGCGCTATCTGACAGGCAGCCAGTGCCGCCGAATAAGACAGGAAACCATCCAGGATGACCGGCAGACCGCAAGACGCCGCACCTAACATCACCCCCGCCATACCGACAAGATCAAAACCACCCACTTTTGCCAGCACATCAATACCATCACGACTGTCCGGCTGATTGACAGCAATGGCCCGGCGAACAACATCGACCTTATTTCCTACCCTTGAGAGCGGAAGGTTAGCCCCAATACCCACCACATCCTCTGCATCGCTACCGGTTAACACACTGACAATCGCAGCCGCAGGCGTGGTGTTTGCCATGCCAAGCTCACCGACGCCAAACAACGTTACACCGTCATCTGCCAGTTCTCGGGTATACCGGATCACTTCCAGCAGCAGCTCTTCTGCCTGTGACCGACGCATTGCCGGCCCTTGTGCAATATTGCCGCAACCGCGCGCTACGCGCATGTTCACTACGCCAGGAATGAGTTCGGCGTCAATTCCCACATCAATCACATGCACTTTTGCGCCGGCCTGAGCGGCCAGCACGCAGACGCCGGTCGTTCCGCGCGTCATATTGGCAGCCTGAATCGCCGTAACAATCTTAGGCGAAACAGCAACACCTTCATCCCACACGCCGTGGTCGGCGCACATCACCAGCATCGCTTTTCCCCCGACATGCGGCACACCCTTCAGGCCTGGCATACCGGCCAGTTGCACAGCGAGAGATTCGAGTCGCCCAAGACTTCCCGGCGGCTTAAGCAGGCCATCAATATGTTGCTGCGCGCGCAACATTGCAGCGCTATCGGGTGAAGGGATCGCGTGAAGTAAAGAGGATAAAGTCTGCATAAGGGTTCCAGTATGTTGACTGACTCAAAGCAGAGCCAGCAGGAAAACCAACTCGCCAAGTTCAATGGCCGCCCCCAGCGTATCGCCGGTTTGCCCACCTAACGTGCGTTTTAATAACTGCCCAAGAATGAAGATCGCCACCAACGTAACGACCAGCGCTGCCACACCGCGCATGCCCGGAAGCAGGACGGCCGCAAGGATCGCCGAGCCCCCCAACGTGACACAGGTTTGTCGTCCACTAACTTTGCCAATAAAGACATTGCCCAGCCCTTCTTCGCGCGCGTAACGATGTCGATACATCAGCAAAACAGCACAGCCCCGCCCGGCGACACAGGCTGCAGCCAGTGCTGCCAGCATCGGCGTTCCGCGCAAAGCCAGTTCGCTCACCACCAGCACTTTGGCCAGCAGCACGAAGATCAGCGCCAGTCCGCCATGAGTCCCGAGTCGACTGTCGCGCATGATTTCCAGCATCCGTTCGCGTCGACGGGCAGAAAAAATGCCGTCACAGGTATCAGCTAGTCCATCAAGGTGAAAACCGCCGGTCAGCAGTGCCAGCGCCAGCACGGCAAACAGGGCGGCCAGGGGAACACCACACCAGGCCTGCAGCGCCATAAAGACCAGCCCCGTAAGCCCGCCCAGCACCACGCCAATCAGCGGGAACATCACAATGCCACGTGAATAGTGCTCGAAATCCAGTCCTTGCGACCAGCGAGCAGGAACGGGCAAGCGACTGATAAAAGAGAGCATTGCCCAGAACAACTTACTCATTTAATTTTGACTCCAATTCCTGATACCACCAGCCAGACCTCGTCAGCTGCCGCCGCCAGGCGTTGGTTAACACGGCCGGCAATATCGCGAAAATGCCGCGCCAGACGGTTCTCCGGAACGATCCCCATTCCCACTTCGTTAGTGACCAGCACCACCTTTGCCGGGCAGCTCTGACAGGCAGCAATCAGCGAACGGATCTCATCCTCGATCGACTGCTCCATCGCCGCGTAATCCCAGCTATCCGGGTCACTGTCACCGCCCAGTGCAAACAGCAGGTTGGTCACCATCGTGGTAATGCACTCCAGCAGAATGGCTTCCTGCGGATCGTTCGCTGCCGTGATCAGCTCATCAAGATGTTGCCAACGCTCAGCAGTACGCCAGTGCGCAGGGCGTCCATCGCGGTGATGCTGAATTCGCGCCGCCATCTCCTCATCAAAGATCTGCGAAGTCGCGATATACAAAACGTTTGGAGAATTAGCGATCAGCGCTTCCGCATGTCGACTCTTGCCGCTTCGCGCACCGCCGGTAACCAGAATCATCATACGGGCTCCCGGTGTTGCTGCATGATGGTATAAATTTTCTCAATATCGATGTGTTGCCGCATCGCATCCGCCAGCAGATCAAACTGCTGCGATTTATATTGCGCGTAATGGAAGGTGGAATCCAGCGGTGCTAACCCTTTACGTACGCGCAGGCCGTTGACCAGCGCCCGGGTAAATTCATCGCTGTCGAACAGACCGTGAAGATAAGTACCAAACGCCAGTCCATCCGGCGTAACCGCGCCGTCAGCTACGTTGCCGCCGTCTTTGCGCAGCGTCATCACCGGCCGGCATTCTTCGGTTAACGTCGTTTCGCCCATATGGATTTCGTAACCACGAACGGATAACCCCGCCGCGCCCGCCAGCCAGTCAGGCAGCGAGGAGGACATTTCCCCCTCAACCAGAGTGGTGGTTTTGTGCTGGGCAAAATGGGTGACGGTATTGAGCAAGCCCAGACCCGGCTGCGTGCCAAGCCCTGACTCCACTTCATCGATGATCGTATCGCCGAGCATTTGATAGCCGCCGCAAATCCCCACCACCGGCACGTTATTACGATGCAATTGCACGACGCCATGCGCCATCCCGCTCTCACGCAGCCACACCAGATCGCCCAGCGTATTTTTGCTGCCGGGCAGAATCACCAGATCGGCCCCCGCCAGTTCTTCAGGCTGGCGCACATAGCGCACGCGCACATCCGGCTGTGCGGCAAGCGCATTGAAATCAGTAAAATTAGAAATGTGCGGGATTTGCACAACGGCGATGTCGATGTCGCGTTTATCAGTACGCAAATATTTGCCCTTTTGCAGCGCAACGCCATCTTCATCTTCCAGATCCACATCCAGCCATGGCATGACGCCCAGTACCGGCACCCCGGTCAGCGCTTCAATTTGCTCAATACCGGAATACAGCAGCGCCACATCGCCGCGAAACTTATTGATGATGACCCCTTTGACTCTGGCGCGTTCATGGTCGTGCAGCAGCGCCAGGGTGCCGTAAATGGAGGCAAACACCCCGCCACGGTCGATATCCGCCACCAGAACAACCGGGCAGCACGCCATTTCCGCCATGCCCATATTGACAATATCGCGATCGCGCAGGTTAATCTCTGCCGGGCTTCCCGCCCCCTCCAGCACCAGCACATCGAACTCTTGCGCCAGACTGTTATAAACTGACAGGATTTGATCCCGCAGACGCGGTTTGTACTCGTGGTAGCTCACCGCATCCATGTCGGTCGCGACTTTGCCCATCAGCACAACCTGCGCTTTACGGTCGCTGGTAGGTTTAAGCAGCACCGGATTCATACGCACATCTGGCGTAATCCCTGCTGCTTCGGCCTGAAAAATTTGTGCGCGGCCCATCTCTTTGCCCTCTGGCGTAATACCAGAGTTCAGCGCCATGTTCTGCGATTTGAACGGCGCGGTACGCAGCCCATCCTGATAAAAAATACGACACAGCCCGGCGACGAGTACGCTTTTGCCAACATCAGATGCCGTTCCCTGCAACATTATTGCCTGCGTCATGACGCCTCCTTCAGTGCGTTCTTTCGCATACAGCTAAAAAATTCAGCCTCTGTTTTACACAGCGGGAAACCCAGCTCGGTGTGCAATTTCACCAGCCATGGCTGAGTTAACCCGGCTTGTTCAATAAGATCAGTACGGGCGAACACGTCACCCGGCGTACCGTGCGTCAGCACTTCTCCGCGACGTAAAACGTACACCGCATCGCTGACTTCATAGATGAGATCAATATCATGGCTGGAAATAACCACATGATTTCCTTGCGCCACAATGCGTTTGATAATCTCGATCATCTGCGTACGCCCTGATGGGTCGAGACCGGCGGTGGGTTCATCCAGTAACAGATACTGCGCTTGCAGCACCAGCGCCCCCGCAATCGCCACGCGTTTTTTTTGTCCGTGGCTGAGACACTGAATGGGCTGATGGCGAAAATGTTGAGCATCGACCAGCGTCAAGGCATCGTCCACCCGACGGGCAATTTCAGCCTCGTCCACGCCCAGATTACGCAGGCTAAACGCGATGTCACTGTCGATGTCGGTATAAAAGATTTGCTGATCGGGGTCCTGAAATACGGTTGCCACCTGCTGGCGCAGCGCCAGCAGGCCGCGCTTGCTGTAATCCAGCGGTTTTCCTTGCCACATCACCGCCCCCTGTTGTGGGCGCAGTAAACCGCTCAGGTTCATAAACAGCGTGGATTTCCCGCAGCCATTGGCCCCCACCAGTCCGGTGACGGCATGTTGAGAAAAGTCCAGCGTTAGCCCTTTGAGAATCGGGTCATCCTGGTAGCGAAACCAAAGCGCTGAGGTGGCAAGCATACTTTTCCTTACAGGTGAAAATCACCCTGATACAGTTTGATATCCAGTGTGGTGGTCATTTGCTGATAACGGATCAACACGCGGGTAAACAATAATCCCACCAGCATCGCCAGCGAGCGATAACCTAACGGCAAGCTACGATAACCAAAACGCAGCGTTTGTGCGCGATGAATGGCGAGTGCCTCGTCCAACAGGATAAAAATAAATCGCCAGGTCAGCAGAATCAGCTCGGTCATCAGTCGTGGGACATGTGCACGTTTGAGCAGGATAATTAACTGCGGAAACGGTAAATTCAGCACCAGCCAGAACGTTGCCGCCAGCGCAGCCAGGCTTCGCCAGAACGTCTCATTGGCCGTGTGTATGCCCGATGCGGTGATCCCCAGCCAGAAACTGCCCACGGGTACGCTGGCCAGTAAGGTATGGGGGTCGCGACTGACGCTAAACAAAATCGTCACGACGCCCACCAGCAGAAAGCCAAATGGTAGCGCCATCCAACGACACCAGCGCCAGAAAGAAACCCGTAGCAGCCAGCAACTGAGCGCCGCTATCAGCAACATCTCGATACCCTGCCCCAGCGGGGGCAGAGTAAAGGCCAGAATCATCATCACCAGCCAGAGTAAGAATTTTCGCTGCGGTGAGACATGAAACCAGCGGCTCTGGTAGCTCAGTCTGTCAAGCCCGGTCATCACGGCGTTGCCTGCCCTTGGTATAACCCAGGATATAGAAAATCACGGCAGCACCAAGCGATCCCTGGAGCGTAAACAGCAGACTTTCAATTTCGCCGCTTGCCGGTTCATACAACGGCTGGAACCATGGCTCATAATGCGGGGCAATAGCCTGAATCTGACTCTCCGCCTCACCGTCCGAACCGCCGTATTCTCCACCGTGGTTGATAAAGAACGGCAGGATCACCAGCGCAACGACCATGCCCAATATAATCAGCGTCTTTTTCATCGTTAATGTCCTTGTGCGGTTATTAACTGGCGTTTGGTTAGCTGATCGTAAATCAGCACGGTGAGTAACCCTTCCGCAATCGCGATGGGGATCTGCGTCAGACAGAAAATCCCCATAAATTTAATGATTGAACCGGTAGCGCCAGCAGACGGATCCGGGAACGCCACGCCCAGTTGCACTGAGGTGACGAAATAGGTGACAAGATCCGCCAGCATCGCGCACAGGAAAACGCAGACATCACGACGCAGCCCCGCACGGCAGGCCATTTTCCACACCATGTAACCCACTACCGGGCCAATCACCGCCATCGACATGCCGTTAGCGCCGAGCGTCGTCAAACCACCGTGCGCCAGTAGCAGTGCCTGGAACAGCAGAACGATCGCCCCGAGGATGGCCACTACGCCAGGTCCGAACAGGATAACCGCCAGGCCTACGCCGGTAGGGTGTGAACAACTTCCGGTAACGGAGGGAATTTTCAGCGCCGACAGCACAAAAATAAAGGCGCCGCACAGTGCCAGCAAAACTTTCTGGTGGTTATCTTCCTGCACGATTTGGCGCAGGCGCACCAGCCCGTACCACAGGCAGGGTAAAAACAGCAGCCACCATGCCAGCGCCCACATTGGCGGCAGAAAACCTTCCATAATGTGCATCGCGAACGCTTGCTCAGGAACAATCATCAGTAATAGCGCCGCTGCCAACCCGCTGAAAGACAGCTGTTTTAGCTGTTGTTCAAGCTTCATTGTGCATACTCCCACTGTTTGTTGACCAGTATGGTCGAGAAATAAGGCAGCGGCTGATCGTCGCTCACCTCGTCGAGATGGCGCCAGCACTGCTCACCCGGCAGCGTGGCTTCAGACATCATCAGCGCGCAGTCCAACAACCCCTCTTGCTGCAGCAACGCTTTGATGCGCGCAAAGCGACCGTACACTTTCATCAGCACCAGGCTGTCATGCTGCTTTAACGCCTGTTGAATTTCAGCTTCCGGCGCGGTACAGGAGACCACTGCCAGCGACTGTTGCTCCATGGCGAGCGGGGTTTTCGAACGCGCGGCAATCGCAGCGAAAGAGGTCACGCCCGGGACGATTTCCAACCAGTCAGGCGAACCAATGCGCTGCAGTAAAAAGACCCAGGTGCTGAACAGCATGGCATCGCCGAGGGTAATAAAACCTACCTGTTTACCCGCTTCCACTTCCTGTACCAACGCAGCAGCGACCTCATCCCAGACAGCCTCTTTTTCAGCACTATCGGCACTCATCGGGAAATGGCAGCAGCGAACCTCGGTCTGCTCGCCGATATACTCCCGCACAATCGACAACGCCAGACTATCGCCGCCTTTACGCCCGGCTGGCGCATAAAGAATATCCAGCGCCCCAAGCGTGCGTGCTGCGCGCACGGTTATCAGATCGGCAGCACCAGGCCCGGTGCTCAGAGCATACAATTTGCCACTCATGCTGCTTCCTCCAGTGCTACGTTCAGCGCCTGCTGTAAATGTGCCACGAACATGGCGCGAACCGCCGGATTCTCACCCAGACCGCTGAGCCATGGCGTAGCCGGAATGCCTGCTGCGTTAAACAACGTTTTCCAAGAATCATCTTCGTCGGAGGCCATATCATTGATGGCATGATCGCCAGCAACTAACATCAGCGGCATCAGATGTACCGCCGTCACTCCTTCCTGGGACAAACTTTCAATCAGCACATCGACTTCCGGATAGCTTTCCACCGCGCCAACCCGCGCCGGGTAACGCTGCGCCGTCATCATGTGATCGAGGCAGGCATAGGCGGCAAAGGCATGATGGCTGGCGCCGTGTCCCATAAAGACCACTTTTTCATTTTCGCCAAGCGCCGGCATTTGCTGTTGCAGCGCCAGCATCAGTTGGGCGTAATCTTCAACGCTGCTCAGCAGCGGTACACCCAGCGTCAGGCGAGAAAACAGCGGGCGCATACTTTGTACTTCGCGGACAATTTTTTCGTATTCGTCGCCGTTGATGATATGCAGCGACTGAATCGCGACATCCTGATACCCCTGCTCCGCCAGCTTTTGCAGCGCCTGCAGCGGCGTGTCGATTTCAATGCCGTCACGCTGCTTGAGCTTGCGGATAATCATCCCTGAGGTAAACGCCCGGAACAGGTCGCGGTCAGGGCAACTGGCTGCAAGATCGCGCTCGCAGGCCACAATATTCTTCTCACAGGTGTCGTGATAGCTGGTGCCAAAGCTGACCACCAGAAGCGCCTTTTTCATCTCTAACTCCTTAAGCAGCAGCCAGCCAGCGCGTTAAACGCGCCGCAAAGGCAGCCTGACTTTCCAGTAACTCTTCTCCCGTCACCAACGGTGCCGGACGTGTAATCACGATGCAGGGGATACCGGCATCCAGACAGGGTTGCACTTTTTCCTGATACCCCCCTTCCGCGCCTGATGCCTTAGTGATCACCACATCAGCCTGACACTGGCGATAAAACGCGGCGTTGAACTCGGCGCTAAACGGTCCGCACAGTGCAAAGATTTCACCCACGCCAAACCCCAGATCCGCGCATTGCTGAATGACTTCTGGTACAGGCAGGACGCGCGCCAGCAGTGTTTTTTCAGGTAACTCTTCGCGCCAGGTAGCCAGATCTTTACTGCCGGTCGTCAGCAGTACGCGGTCACCGAAGCGCCGCGCAACCCCGCTGGCTTGCTGGATGCTCTGTACGGTGTGCAGATGCGGGTGAGTTAAATCACTCAACTGTTCAGGTCGCTGATAGCGGCTCAACAGCACGCCGGCCGCTTCACAGGCGTTCATGATGTTGCGACTCACCACCTCGGCGTAGGGATGCGAGGCATCAATCACCCAGCGCGTCCGGTTTTCCTGCAGCCAGGCAATCATTTGTTCGCGCTCCAGACGCCCGCAACGAACCTGACCTTTGATGTCACCTGCCAGTTGCTTACCTGTCGGCGTCGCCACCGACAGGGTGTAAGCGACATTTGCCGCATCCAGTTGCTGGCACAGCATGCGCGCATCGCTGGTGCCGCCCATGACCAGTACATCGCCATAATTCACAGCACATAACCTCGTGGTGTGATCATCAGGCCATCCTGTATATAGGTGGTTTTGTTGCCGACAATCACCAGACTGGTCATATCCACCGGTTCAAAATCCATATCACCGAGCGTAGTCAGCCATTTTTCCTGTTTTTTACGACCGGCCGACTTCACGATACCGACTGGTGTTTGTGCGCTCTTGCTGGCGGAAAGCAGTTCAAATGCGCGCGCCAGATGTCCTTCACGGCCGCGACTGCGTGGGTTGTAGAAACAGATAACAAAATCGGCTTCACCGGCGGCAACGATACGTTTTTCGATAACCGGCCACGGCGTTAACAGATCGCTTAAGCTGATGTGGCAGAAGTCGTGCATCAACGGCGCGCCAAGCAATGAGGCGGCGGCAATACTGGCGGTCATGCCTGGTATCAACCTGACCTCAACGTCCAGCTTTTGCTTGCTCACCAGCTCAAGTACCAGCCCGGCCATACCGTAAATCCCGGCGTCGCCGCTGCTAATCAGCGCCACGTTGTGACCCGCCTGCGCCAGTTCGATCGCCGCCTGACAGCGTTCAATCTCTTTGCACATCCCGGTTTTGATCACCTGCTTATCGCCGGTGAACGCTTTTACCAGATGGGTGTAGGTTTTATAACCAACAATGATTTCCGCCGCCTGGAGAGCTTCAACGGCTTCCATGGTCATCATTGCCTGCGAGCCAGGGCCAATTCCAATTACGCTTAACATCAGTGTGAAACTCCCAAAGTGATCGTGACGCCCTGTTCGCGCAGGGTATCGCCTAACAGTTGTCCGTGGCTCAGCAGCCAGGCTGCAGGACCGGAAACGCTTCCTGTACCCACCGTTTTGCGAACAAACGATGAGGCTGGAAAACGGTGTTCATGCTCACGCAGCGCGTCAGCGGTAAAGGTTTCGAAAGGCACGCGGCAACAGGAGGCCAGCTGGATAAGCCCTTGTTCGTCTTTTTTCAGCGTGATGCTGCCAATTGCTTTTAACGCCAGCGGGTCGAAGCGCTGGGCTTCGAGTTGGCGTGCCAGTAGTGCTGCTAACAGTGGGAACGGCGTATCCCGACGACAGCCAATTCCGGCAACCACTCGCTGCGGTACCAGCTTCCAGTGCACAACAGGCAGCTCAGGCAGGTTGTTGCGCAAGGTAATACAAATCAGCGCATCCAGTTCAGGAAGCTGATTGAGATCGGTCACCGTGATAAATCCACGGCGGTCGCAATGGCTGACGTCCTGCGCCAGTTCATCGTCCCACCACAGACCAACCCGTTTGTTGCTGACCAGCATCTGATTGACGATCTTCACCACCGAGCGGAAATCATTCATACGGGCATTTAACTGAAACGCCAGCGTGTCCAGCGCCGCCATATCATTGACATCCGTTGCCGTGGTGATAACCGGGTCAGCGCCCAACATACCCGCCAGATAACGCGCCAGTGCATTCGCGCCCCCAGCGTGACCGGAGAGCAGGCTGATAACATGCTGGGCACGTTCATCAATGACCACCACAGCCGGATCGCAAAATTTGTCGTTGACCAGCGGAGCCAGCACACGCACGGCAATGCCGGTTGCACCGATAAAAATCAGCGCTGAGTAATTCGCAAACGCCTCGCGCGCGGTATTCGCAAAGCCGTTTTCGAAGGGAATAAACCCCTCCTCCAGCAGCTTTTCACTGGTGAAACAGGTTACTGGCAGCATTGCCGCCAGACGTTTAGCAAGCACAACACCGCCGGGGGTCAGGCAAAATAGCGCAAGTGATTCAGGCTTTACGGTATTCATGGCTAAAATCCGCCGCATAGAGTTTGGAGTAGTGATACTCCGAGCCCAGGAAGTTACCGACCAGAATGAGCGCCGTTTTACGGATCCCGGCGTCGCGAACTTTGTCGCCAATATCTGCCAGGGTACCGCGCACGGTCTGACTTTCCGGCCAGGTTGCCTTGTAGATCACCGCCACTGGCGTGGCCGCCGGGTAACCGCCTTCAATCAGACGCTCAGCAACCCGGTGGATGCGTTGGACGGAAAGATAAATCGCCATCGATGTCTGGTGACTGGCAAACGACTCCAGCTGTTCACGTTCCGGTACCGGCGTGCGACCTTCCAGGCGGGTAATGATCAAACTCTGCGACACTTCCGGTACGGTATACTCGACGCCCAACTCCGCAGCCGCGCCCAGGAATGCGCTAACGCCAGGCACCACCTGCCAGTCGATCCCGCGTTTGGTCAGCTCTTCGCCTTGCTCACGCACAGAGCCGTATAAGGAAACATCACCGGTTTGCAGACGCACGACGGTTTTACCAGCTTTCACACCCGCTTCCATCAGATCAAGGATCTGCTCCAGATGCAGTTCGGCGCTGTCATGACATTCCGCTCCGGCCGGGCAATATTCCAGTAATTCAGTGTTAATCAGCGATCCGGCATAGATAACCACCTGTGCCTGCTGGAGCAACCGGTAACCTTTGAGGGTAATCAGCTCGCGATCGCCAGGACCTGCGCCAACAAACCACACACTACGGGGATCAAAAATCTCAGACATGGGTTCCTTCCTTCTGACAGGCGATAACAAATACGGGGTTATTCGGTTTGAAATAGTGACCACTACCCAGCGTGGCAAGTGAGGAAACCTGCAGTTGCAGGCAATCCACACCCTGTACGCCAAGATGGTCCAGATGTGCCAGCGCGGTGTTGAGGTTTTCCTGAAGGATAAATGTCATCACCAGTCGCCCTGTGGGATGTAACTGACGCATTGACCAGTCGATCAGATCGGTCAGATGGCCGCCGCTACCGCCCATGAAAATGGCATCGGCTTTTTCCGCAATCGTCATCGGCGCGATCCCTGGAAAAATATCGATGTTTGCACAGGCAAAATGCTGACGATTTTCGTCCAGCAGCCTGAGCGCATCTGGATTACGCTCGATCGCCGTGATACGCAGCCCTGGATATTGCAACGCCGCCTCAATCGACACGCTGCCGGTTCCCGCGCCGATATCAATCAGATGGCTGGCACGGTGTAATTCAAGTTTTGAGAGGGCGAGTGCACGTACCGCTTCTTTGGTCATCGGCACTTTCTCTCCGCGTAGAAAAAGCTCATCTTTCATCGAGGATCACCACTGCATTCATGTCATAGTCGGCTGTAATTTTGCTCACAGGCAGGCAGTGGATACGCTCATTGTCCATCGCCAGGTTTTCGCCAATCACCATCCAGCGATGTCCTTTGCCTCTGGCAACCAACTGCTGTGCAATTTCACGTGGGCCACACAGCGCATCGGTCACCATCGCAACCTTGTTATGTCGCGCCAGTTCATCAAAACAGACACTGCGACCATGGCTACTGGTCAGCCACATGTCATTCATATCAATGCCAGCTTGCGCACACAGATACTGAACGGCGCTAATACCAGGAATAATACGCACATTTTCAATACCAAAATGCGCCACCATCCGCGTGCCAATGCCGTAGAACAGCGGGTCGCCGGATGCCAGTACCACCACATTTCGCGCCTGATGTTCGCCTATCCAGCTCAATAGCTCCGGAATATTGGCGCCAAGAGCAAACCGTTCTCCGGTAAAATCCGGGAACTGTTGCAGATGTCGCTTGCCACCGACCAACACATCGGCCATTGCAACCGCGTCGCGCGCCACCGGCGTCATCAAATGCAACCCAGCGGGTCCCATCCCTACAACGGTTAACATTCCATCTCCTCTGCGATCTCTGCGACCGGACGATTGCTGCCGAGGACCTGATTATCAAAAGAGAACATGATGGCATCGCAGGTCGGGGGGTTTTTCGTAAAACGCAGGGTTTGCAGGACGCGCATGCAAATACGCTTCGCCAAATGGTTGTAAATGTGCTGAAAACCGTATGCTTCGATATGTTCCATCGCCGCTTCGGTCGTGTCGCAGTCGCTGACCAACGTCAGCAGTTCCAACGGCGCGCCAAGTAATGCGAGGTGAGCCACCAGCGTTTCCATGCGGGCATCGGCGATATGACTGTGGGTATGGAAGATCCCTGCCGCGATTTTGATAAGTTTGCCGGGGTGGCCGACCAGCACGATCTGGCGAAATCCCAGGCGCACCGCTTCTTCAATCATGTAACCGACAAAGTTGCTCATAGTGACCACAACCTGGGTGTCGATCCCCATCTGTTCACGCACAAAACGTTCGCCGTGATTACCCGGTACCAGTACTACGCGATCCAGCCCTGCCGCGCGTTTGATCTCCAGCTCCAGCGATAGCGAACGTTTCCAGCTCTCTTCCGACATCGGCGTAACAATACCCGTGGTACCAATGATCGAAATACCGCCCAGAATCCCCAGGCGCGAGTTGTAGGTTTTTTGCGCCCGTTCTTCACCTTCAGGCGCAAAAATCTCAATTCTTGCCCCGCGATTTGGTCCAATCGCTTCACGTACTGCGGACTCAATGGTCTGACGAGGTGTCCGGTTAATCGCTGAACTGCCCACCGGCAAACCAATCCCTTTACGGGTCACCGTACCGACACCTTCACCGCCCTGTAAGACGATCTCTTTGCTATCGTCTAACGTCACGCGGGCAAAGATCAGCATCCCATGCGTGGCGTCCACATCATCACCACCATCCTTACGGATGGCGGCAATCGCCTGCTGCCCTTCGATATGCGGTGACTCCACGTTCAGGCATAACGTCACCCCGGAAGGCGTCACAATGGAAACCTGATGGATCAGATGCTGACGCAGCACCATCAACGCAGCAACTTTTGCTGCCGCCGTCGCACACGATCCCGTGGTGTACCCTTTACGCAGCGCTTTACCGTTGTGCCACACTGGCGTATCGAAGGACTGGTCGCTCATCGCTCCCCCTGCATGTGATAAAGCATGGCGTTGACGATAGCGGCAGCGACGTTACTGCCACCTTTGCGACCTAATGCGGCAATGGCGGGTAGATGACTTTGTGTCAGGGCGTCCTTCGACTCCGCCGCGCCAACAAATCCTACCGGTACGCCAACCACACCGCTGACAGGTGCATCATGTTCCAGCAGTCGGAACAACGCGGTTGGCGCGTTGCCAAAGACAAACAGTTTTTCGCCCTCTTCCTTCACGGCAATGTCGACTGCAGCCATTGAACGAGTGATCCCCTGTTCTTTTGCTGCCCGCACCACACGTGGGTCGCTGATGTAACAGCGGCATTCGCCACCGAATTTTGCCAACAGGGTTTTGTTGATCCCGGAAAGCGCCATCGTGGTATCGGTATAAATCACGCTCGGGCGACTCAATGCAGCGCAAAACTGTTCCAGCACATCACTGGAAAACCACAGAATGTCCAGCCAGTCGAAATCCGCGGTGGTGTGGATCACCCGCTTGATGATGGCTTCATGCAACGGACTGGCAAACTGATAATCCGGGCGGGTTTCACTGATAATCTCGCCAATGATGTCGAAACTTTTGGCCTCAATTGCTTGAGGTTGCTGGATATAGTGCATTTTGTTGTCCTCAGGCGACACCGAGCCACAGCCAGCGCAGCGCAATAAAAAGCGCCAGTGCCAGGGTCGATGCTACCCACATCAATCGAATCGTTTGGGAAATGTCGTCTACAGAAATGTCTCGTTGTTGATCGCCAATCCACGGTTTCTCAACACGCTCGCCGAAGTAGTCATTGGGCCCCCCCAGGCGAATACCTAATGCGCCGGCCACAGCAGCTTCCGACCATGCGCAGTTTGGACTGCTATGGTTGTAGCGATCACGCCAGCCAATCTGCAAAGCGCGTGCGCCGTCCTGGCGGCATAAAAACGCCGCAACACTCAGCAACAACCAGCTCAGTCTTGCCGGAATAAAGTTAGCGACATCGTCCAGACGGGCGCTGACCATGCCGATAGCACGGTACTTTTCATGTTTGTACCCCACCATTGAATCAAGGGTATTCACCGCTTTGTAGGCCATCGCCAGCGGCGCACCGCCCAGTAAGAGGAAGAACAGCGGCGCAATAATGCCGTCAACGGTGTTCTCTGCTACGGTTTCCACTACGCCGCGATTGATCTGCTGTGGCTGTAGTTGCGAGGTATCACGTCCCACAATCCATGACAGCTTTTCCCTACTGGCGGCCAGGTTACCGGCACGTAGCGGACGTTCTACATCCTGCGCGGCGTTTGCCAGGCAGCGCCCGGCCAGCACGGTGAAAATCATCCAGACCTCAACAACCCAACCAAACCAGGGATGAATTGATTGCGCCAGCGCCAGTACCCCCCAGGACACAGCCCAGGTCAGTCCAACCACTACAATCCACATCACCGCGCCACCGATGCGAAGCGCGCGGTCGCTATGGCAATAACGCCGAATGACTCGCTGGACTAGGGAGATAAGGTTGCCGATCCAGCGCACCGGATGCGGCCAGTTCTGCGGATCGCCGATGATAAAATCCAGCAGCCAGGCAATGCACCATGCGAGTATCGTCATAGCGCGTTCCTCGCAGCGGCCAGCCAGTGATTGAGCATTTCGGGGCGCTGGGCAAAATGAACGTGCAGATAACTGGCGAAGGTATTTCCTGCCTGCCAGCCGCCAGACCAGACCTGCAGCGTTCTGCCATCACGCACCTTGCGGCAACTCATCACAGCCGGGATGTCTGGGGTAAAATCGGAATAGTGGAATTCATGCCCGCGCAGGACTTCACCAGTCGTTGCCAGCAATGTTTGCTGTGTGGCTTGTGCCTCGCAGTAGCCAAACCGGGTCAGCCGTTTGCCCATCTTGCTGTGCCCAGGAATGATATCCGCCATTAGCCAGCAATCGCCGTTGCTGTCCTCCAGCGAGCTACCGAGATACATCAACCCGCCGCACTCTGCATAAATAGCGACGCCACGCTGATGCGCCGTCCGCAACTGTTCAAGCATCGGGATATTTCCGGCCAGCGCTGCTGCATGTAACTCAGGATATCCGCCTCCTAACCAAATCATCTGACAGTCGGGTAAGCAGGTGTCGTGCAATGGGCTAAAACGGACAATATTGAGCCCCGTGCGCTCCAGCAGCGTAATATTGTCCGGATAGTAAAAGTTGAACGCCTCGTCATCAGCAATGGCCAGCGTTAACCCTGCACCAGCATCTGCAGCAGGCAGTGCGGGCCATTCACCGACAGGAAGGTTGTCTAACGTGCTTAAGGCCAGCAACGCATCGATATCCAGCGTCTGTTCCAGCATCGCGGCAAAATCCTGCCACGGCTGCTGGTTGATAACTGACTCTCGAGCGGTAACTAAACCCAGATGACGCTCAGGGAGCGCGACGCCCTCCATGCGGGGAACATAGCCCAACACAGGCACGGAGCAATAACGCTCAATCGCAACTTTGAGTAGCTGGTAATGTGTTTCGCTGTTGACCCGATTAACAATCACGCCTGCAATGTTCAGACTGGGATCAAAATGCTGAAACCCCATCACCGTGGCAGCTATCGAAGTGGAAACGGCTTTGCCATCAACCAGTAAGATGACCGGACAGCCTAACTGTTTCGCCATCGCGGCGGTGCTGCAGTAGTTTGGGTCGGTACCATAGCCGTCATACAACCCCATAACACCTTCGATAACGGCAATATCCGCGTGCTGCATCTGCTCGCAAAATAAAGCATTCAGTGTAGAGGCGGGTAGCATGAAGCTATCAAGATTACGGGAAGCCGTGCCGCACACCGCGGTATGCCAGCCAGTATCAAGATAATCAGGACCGACTTTGCATGGCTGGACGCGTAAACC
The DNA here is from genome assembly GCF_014596835.2 of Citrobacter sp. C6_1. Taxonomy (NCBI): domain Bacteria; kingdom Pseudomonadati; phylum Pseudomonadota; class Gammaproteobacteria; order Enterobacterales; family Enterobacteriaceae; genus Citrobacter; species Citrobacter sp. C6_1. Next base: position 2,781,037 of record NZ_CP115031.1, read on the forward strand.
GCGCTTTTTCATCAGGCTCAACAAGCCCAGCGTCACCGTGGTTTTGCCACAGCCGCTACCGGTACCTGCAAGAACAAATGCGTGAAAACTGGCCGCCATACCCTGATCCTGTTCAGGGTGGTAGGGGTGTATAGATACCCAGTCTCTCGACTGTATGCATCTGCGCAACCCACTTCCCACCGAAGTTGTTGGTAGTCACCGACAGGCAGGTCTTCTGGCTTAGCGTCGTCCTCGCCCGTCCTTCCCAATCTTGCGATCAGTGGTCTATACGGGGTCGTCAGCATCACAGCAGCGGGGGCTGCGGGGGATTCTCACCCCCTTCCCTACCACAAATGTGGCAAACCTGTCAGTTCAGGAGCCGATTTAATTTGGCTCTGTGTCTTGAGGCAAATTCACGACCTCATGACAATAATTCAATTTAATATCTTGCCGGGTACATTCAACCAATGTTATGGCCTCAACCCGTTTATTCATATGTTCATTTTTTGAATGAAAGCGTCATTAAAGAATAAAGAAAGTCTTTCATACAGACACTGTATCTCATCACAAAAATAAAAACTGGTGCAGTTTATCCCTCAAATACTATTATTTTGTTGCGCTACGACAATTTATTGACTGCTGTAGTTATTTTTCATTTTATAATGACTGACATAGCGTACGATATCAAAAATCGGCAATAGCAAATTATTGCTATTTAAGCTGTCTCTTCAGATGAGATGACATTTATTTGCTGACGGAAAGCCTGCGGCGTAACCTGGTACGTTTGACGGAAAACTTTGCAAAAATAACTGGTTTGTGAGAAGCCTAAATTTCGCGCAATACTGGCAATGCTCCAGTCGCTATGACAAAGCAACTCTTTGGCACTCGCCATTCGCTGTTGATTTACCCATGCGTTAAATCCTATCCCCTGATATTTTTTGAACAATTTGCTGAAATAGTAAGGACTGAGATAAACGTGAGAGGCAACATCTTCCAGACGCAGTTCGTCTGATAAATGCGCATCAATATAACGTAAGGCTTTCTTCATTTTACTGTCATGAGGGTTCGGACTACGATTAGCCCGCACCGGCTCTGACTGTTGCGGATTGTCTTTGATCACGACGAAATTCAGTTGTTTTTTAAGACAATTTTCTACAATGAGCTTTAGCAAATCCGCGGAAGCAATAACCCGCGAATAGTCCATTTCCGGTACATTACGAAATTCACTCACCAGTTCGGGATCGGCTTGCCAACGATCGTCCACGTTCAGAATATCCACCAGCCCCACGTCATTGCTTAGGCGCACCTGACCACATAAGACAAACCCAACCAGATGTCCCGCAATGACCAGCGGAATGGAAAAATCGGTAAGTCCGGCATGACAACGATAGATGCAGGGTTGATCGGATTTAGACGCTTCCAGCCCTCCGCAGCGGTCGCTCATACGACAACGGGTGCTGTGTTGAGGATGCTGGCGCATCAACTGGCAAAAAGGGGTGAAATTAAAAAGCTCAGAAATTTCATCACCGTGAATATTGACAACCACAACAGCCAGACTGGTGGCCTGCGCAAAATCCTGTGCGATTTTATTAATGAGTTCTGAGTTCAGGGCACTCGCAGAAATCATGATAAAACCTCTCAGTTAATTTATTGTTATAAATAAAACATATTATTTACATTCATTTTCATCCTGCCATCCTGAGCATTGATGAAAGTCATTAGCGAACATAACAAAAGTCTCCCATTCTTGGGAGACTTTTTCAGCGGTTCAGGAAACCGGATCACGAAAACAGTTTTTGCCTTTCAAAAATAAACTTCTTCCGTGAACCTAGCTCTCATTTTCCTCCAGCTTACACGTATTACACGGTAAATTTTTGCCAATAAAATAACGATAAATTGCTGCGCCCGCACAGGCACCGATGATGGGAGCCACAATCGGAACAATGAAGTAAGGGATATCACGCCCCCCGGTCATCGCGACATCTCCCCATCCGGCCATCCATGCAAACAATTTAGGACCAAAATCACGCGCCGGATTCATTGCAAATCCGGTGAGCGGGCCGGTGGATGCGCCGATAACCGCAACCAGAATACCAATCAGCAATGGCGCCAACGGACCTTTAGGAACACCGTTACCGTCGTCAGTCAGCGCCATGATCATCCCCATCAGAATCGAGGTAATCACCACTTCAACCAGCGCAGCCTGCCAGACACTGAGCGCGGCAGCAGGATAAGTACTAAATATGCTGGCAAGCTGCAGGCTTTCAAGACTTCCGCGTACCATCTGGTGGGCAGTTTCGTACTCGATAAACAAACTGCCATACAACAAATAGGCGAGCAGAGCGCCACCAAAGGCACCAGCCACCTGAGCAATGCAGTACGGCAACACTTTACGGCCAGGAAAACAGGCAAACAGCCACAGTGCGATGGTGATAGCGGGATTGAGATGTGCACCTGAGATCCCTGCTGTCAGATAAACTGCCAGAGAGATCCCCAGTCCCCATATAATGCAGATCTCCCATAACCCTAAACTGGCACCGGCTACTTTCAGGGCGCTCAGGCATCCAATGCCAAAAAACAAAAACAGCCCGGTACCCAAAAACTCAGCAATGCATTGCGCTTTTAGTGAATCGTTCATTGTGACACCTTCTAAGCAGAGTTCGTGTCTTTACCAGCGGACTCCTTGCTGGCAAGTAGAATACTTCGAGGCTTACTATAAAAAGCCATGTCGGCAAATTGTTGGCAATCTGCGGGCGGTATGACTTTTAAAATCGTGTTGCGATAGCAAATTCTTGCCATCACTTTTATTAAACAAAGCCAGATGACGGGGGATACCTCTATTATTTGTAGATTTTAGAAATAATAAAATATTGCCAATAGCATAATCATGTTTTCAGATAACCGTCACAAATTCATTTTCACCGCATAGCAAATGATATTTCACCTGTCACGTCTAAAAGTGTAAATCTGGAATTAACATAACCAAATAATCACATCAACAAATCAAAAAACAATCAATAAAAACAATACCATAAAATAAACAACAGCAATTTTATATCACCAGAGCCTCACTATTTTTTCACTCATACTTTCAAGTCAGCCATTCTTTTTCCTCGCTTCTTTTTATAGTCATGAAAATCGGGACAACCCAGGCGAGGTCTTTATGCAACAAGAAGCGTTAGGAATGGTAGAAACCAAAGGCTTAACTGCAGCCATAGAGGCCGCAGATGCAATGGTGAAGTCAGCCAATGTAATGCTGGTCGGCTACGAAAAAATTGGTTCGGGGCTGGTAACAGTCATTGTCCGCGGCGATGTCGGCGCAGTCAAAGCAGCAACAGATGCTGGTGCCGCCGCCGCACGCAACGTGGGAGAAGTGAAAGCCGTACATGTGATCCCACGCCCTCACACCGATGTCGAAAAAATCTTACCGAAGGGAATTAGCTAATGAGCAGCAATGAGCTGGTTGAACAGATCATGGCGCAGGTGATTGCTCGCGTGGCGACGCCGGAACAGCAAGCTATCCCTGAAAATAATCCCCCAACACGAGAAACGGCTATGGCAGAGAAAAGCTGCAGTTTAACGGAGTTTGTCGGTACTGCGATTGGCGACACCGTCGGTCTGGTAATCGCCAACGTAGACAGTGCCTTACTGGACGCGATGAAACTTGAAAAGCGTTATCGCTCCATTGGCATCCTTGGCGCACGTACTGGTGCGGGTCCACATATCATGGCCGCTGATGAAGCGGTGAAAGCCACAAATACTGAAGTCGTCAGCATCGAGTTGCCACGTGATACCAAAGGCGGCGCAGGTCACGGCTCGCTGATTATCTTAGGCGGTAACGATGTTTCTGACGTGAAGCGCGGGATTGAAGTTGCGCTGAAAGAGCTGGATCGCACCTTTGGCGATGTATACGCCAATGAAGCCGGACACATCGAAATGCAATACACGGCGCGCGCCAGCTACGCGCTGGAAAAAGCCTTTGGTGCGCCAATTGGTCGTGCCTGTGGCGTTATCGTCGGTGCCCCAGCCTCCGTTGGTGTCCTGATGGCCGATACGGCGCTGAAATCCGCCAATGTTGAAGTGGTGGCCTACAGCTCCCCTGCCCATGGCACCAGTTTCAGCAACGAAGCCATTTTGGTCATTTCCGGTGACTCTGGGGCTGTGCGTCAGGCCGTCATCTCAGCCCGTGAAATCGGTAAAACCGTGCTGGCGACCCTCGGCTCAGAACCCAAAAACGACCGTCCGTCCTATATCTGATATCAGTGAGGCTGATTCATGAGATCGAAAAGATTTGAAGCACTGGCGAAACGCCCTGTGAATCAGGACGGCTTCGTTAAGGAGTGGATCGAAGAAGGCTTCATTGCGATGGAAAGCCCGAACGACCCTAAGCCGTCGATTAAAATCGTCAACGGAATGGTCACTGAACTGGACGGCAAATCCGCCAGTGAATTTGATCTGATTGACCACTTCATTGCGCGCTACGGCATTAACCTGGCTCGCGCTGAAGAGGTGATGGCGATGGACTCGGTTAAACTCGCCAATATGCTTTGCGACCCCAACGTCAAGCGTATGGACATTGTTCCTCTGACCACGGCAATGACGCCAGCGAAAATTGTGGAAGTGGTTTCGCACATGAACGTTGTTGAGATGATGATGGCAATGCAGAAAATGCGTGCCCGCCGTACCCCATCTCAACAAGCGCACGTGACTAACGTCAAAGACAACCCGGTACAGATTGCCGCCGATGCTGCAGAGGGTGCCTGGCGTGGCTTTGATGAGCAGGAAACGACGGTTGCTGTTGCGCGTTACGCGCCGTTTAACGCGATTGCTCTGCTGGTAGGTTCGCAGGTTGGACGCCCTGGTGTGTTAACTCAGTGTTCTCTGGAAGAGGCCACCGAGCTGAAACTCGGCATGCTGGGCCACACCTGTTATGCAGAAACCATCTCCGTCTACGGTACTGAACCTGTCTTTACAGACGGTGACGACACGCCATGGTCAAAAGGTTTTCTGGCCTCTTCTTATGCCTCACGCGGCCTGAAAATGCGCTTCACTTCTGGCTCCGGTTCAGAAGTTCAGATGGGCTACGCCGAAGGCAAATCGATGCTTTATCTGGAAGCACGCTGCATTTACATCACCAAGGCGGCTGGCGTTCAGGGTTTGCAAAACGGTTCCGTAAGCTGCATCGGCGTGCCTTCCGCTGTACCGTCGGGCATTCGTGCAGTGCTGGCAGAAAACCTGATCTGTTCTTCTCTGGATCTGGAGTGCGCCTCCAGTAATGACCAGACCTTTACCCACTCCGATATGCGTCGTACTGCGCGTCTGCTGATGCAATTCTTGCCGGGTACAGATTTCATTTCATCTGGCTATTCCGCTGTTCCGAACTACGACAACATGTTCGCCGGTTCCAACGAGGATGCCGAAGATTTTGACGATTACAACGTCATCCAGCGCGATTTGAAAGTCGATGGTGGTCTGCGTCCGGTGCGTGAAGAAGACGTTATCGCCATTCGCAATAAAGCAGCTCGCGCGCTACAGGCCGTATTCGCCGGAATGGGATTACCGCCAATCACCGACGAAGAAGTCGAGGCCGCGACCTACGCCCACGGTTCAAAAGATATGCCAGAGCGTAACATCGTTGAAGACATCAAATTTGCGCAAGAGATCATCAATAAAAACCGTAACGGCCTGGAAGTGGTGAAAGCACTTGCTCAGGGTGGGTTTACCGATGTCGCTCAGGACATGCTCAACATCCAAAAAGCCAAGTTAACCGGAGACTATCTGCATACCTCCGCCATTATCGTCGGCGACGGACAAGTGCTGTCCGCAGTGAATGACGTCAACGATTATGCCGGTCCGGCAACAGGTTATCGCCTGCAAGGCGAACGCTGGGAAGAAATTAAAAACATCCCTGGCGCACTTGATCCCAACGAGCTTGGCTAAGGGGTGAAAAATGGAAATCAATGAAAAGCTGCTGCGCCAGATAATTGAAGACGTACTGTCTGAAATGCAAACCAGCGACAAACCTGTCTCATTCCGCTCAACGACAGCGGCTAGCGCACCACAGGCTGCAGCGGTACAAGGCGACAGTTTTCTGGCCGAAATTGGCGAAGCCAAACAAGGTCAGCAGCAGGACGAAGTGATTATTGCCGTAGGGCCGGCGTTTGGGCTCTCACAAACCGTCAATATCGTCGGTATTCCGCACAAGAATATTTTGCGCGAAGTGATTGCCGGTATTGAAGAAGAAGGCATTAAAGCGCGCGTTATCCGCTGCTTTAAATCCTCTGATGTGGCGTTTGTTGCCGTGGAAGGTAATCGTCTGAGTGGTTCCGGGATCTCTATCGGCATCCAGTCAAAAGGCACCACGGTTATTCACCAGCAGGGATTACCGCCGCTTTCTAACCTGGAGCTGTTCCCTCAGGCACCGCTGCTGACGCTGGAAACCTACCGTCAGATTGGTAAGAACGCCGCGCGTTATGCCAAACGTGAATCTCCGCAACCGGTCCCGACGCTGAATGACCAGATGGCTCGTCCTAAGTACCAGGCGAAATCAGCCATTCTGCACATTAAAGAGACCAAATACGTCGTGACGGGCAAAAACCCGCAGGAACTGCGCGTGGCGCTTTGATAAAGGATAACTCCATGAATACCGACGCAATTGAATCGATGGTTCGGGATGTGTTGAGCCGGATGAACAGCCTGCAGGGAGAGTCCGCAACTCCGACCACGGCGAGTTCATCAGCACATACCGCGAAAGTCACGGACTACCCTCTCGCGAATAAACATCCTGAGTGGGTAAAAACCGCAACCAACAAAACCCTGGATGACTTCACGCTCGAAAACGTTCTGAGCAACAAAGTGACGGCGCAAGACATGCGCATCACCCCTGAAACGCTGCGCCTCCAGGCGGAAATCGCCAAAGACGCCGGACGTGACAGGCTGGCGATGAACTTCGAGCGCGCCGCTGAGCTAACCGCCGTACCTGACGACCGCATTCTTGAGATCTACAACGCGCTGCGCCCGTACCGCTCAACGAAAGACGAGCTGATGGCCATCGCCGACGATCTCGACAATCGTTATCAGGCAAAGATCTGCGCAGCTTTCGTTCGTGAAGCGGCAGCGCTGTACGTTGAGCGTAAAAAACTTAAAGGCGACGACTAACTCAGGGGCTGGATCATGCGATATATAGCTGGCATTGACATAGGCAACTCATCCACGGAAGTCGCACTGGCAACCCTGGATGAGACTGGCGCGCTAAGCATCACCGGCAGCGCGCTGGCGGAAACCACCGGGATTAAGGGCACATTGCGTAATGTGTTTGGCATTCAGGAGGCACTTGCGCTGGCGGCTAAAAACGCTGGAATCAATGTCAGCGATATTTCGCTTATCCGCATTAACGAAGCCACCCCGGTCATTGGCGACGTGGCGATGGAAACGATCACCGAAACCATCATCACTGAATCCACCATGATCGGCCATAACCCTAAAACGCCGGGCGGCGTCGGGTTAGGTGTGGGCATCACTATTACGCCGGAAGATCTGCTCAGTCGTCCGGCGGATACGCCCTATATTCTGGTAGTGTCATCAGCATTTGATTTCGCCGATGTCTCCACGATGATAAATGCCTCCGTCCGCGCCGGATACCAGTTAACTGGCGTTATTTTGCAGCAGGACGACGGCGTGTTGGTCAGCAATCGTCTGACTCATCCCCTGCCCATCGTCGATGAAGTGCTTCACATCGACCGCATCCCGTTGGGTATGCTGGCCGCCATTGAAGTCGCGGTTCCAGGAAAAGTCATTGAAACCCTTTCTAATCCCTACGGGATTGCAACCGTCTTTGGCCTCAATGCCGACGAGACTAAAAACATTGTCCCGATGGCGCGGGCGCTGATCGGCAACCGTTCTGCCGTGGTCGTAAAAACGCCGTCAGGTGATGTGAAAGCACGCGCCATTCCCGCTGGTAATCTGGAACTGCAGTCGCAGGGACGTACCGTGCGCGTCGACGTCGCGGCAGGTGCCGACGCGATTATGAAAGCGGTTGGTGAATGCCCGAAACTGGATAACGTCACCGGAGAGGCGGGAACCAATATTGGCGGCATGCTGGAGAACGTACGCCAGACAATGGCTGAATTAACCAACAAACCCAGTCATGAAATCTTTATTCAGGATCTGTTGGCAGTTGATACTTCAGTCCCAGTCAGCGTGACCGGGGGACTTGCCGGCGAGTTTTCGTTGGAACAGGCCGTTGGTATTGCTTCTATGGTGAAATCAGATCGTCTGCAAATGGCGATGATTGCCCAGGAAATCACGCAAAAGCTCAACGTTGATGTGCAGGTTGGTGGTGCTGAAGCCGAAGCCGCTATTCTGGGCGCCTTAACCACGCCGGGTACTACACGTCCACTGGCTATTCTGGATCTTGGGGCCGGATCGACTGACGCCTCTATCATTAATCCTAAGGGTGACATTATTGCCACACACCTGGCGGGCGCAGGCGATATGGTCACGATGATTATTGCCCGCGAACTGGGTCTGGATGACCGTTATCTGGCGGAAGAGATCAAGAAGTACCCGCTGGCGAAAGTGGAGAGTTTGTTCCACCTGCGCCACGAAGATGGCAGCGTCCAGTTCTTCCCAACGCCTCTCCCGCCGACCGTCTTCGCTCGCGTATGCGTGGTAAAACCTGATGAACTGGTGCCACTGCCCGGCGATCTGGCGCTGGAAAAAGTTCGTGCTATTCGTCGCAGCGCTAAAGAGCGTGTTTTTGTTACCAACGCGCTGAGAGCGTTGCGACAGGTTAGCCCGACCGGGAATATTCGCGATATTCCTTTTGTCGTGCTGGTTGGAGGTTCCTCGCTGGACTTCGAAGTTCCGCAGCTGGTTACTGATGCACTGGCTCATTATCGCCTGGTTGCGGGCCGCGGCAATATTCGGGGTACGGAAGGCCCGCGCAACGCGGTTGCGACAGGGTTGATTCTCTCCTGGTACAAGGCATTCGCTCATGGAAAGTAATCTCACCACGCCAGCCATTGTTATCTTCACCACTAATGACTGCGCAGGCGTCTGGAATGACGTGCTGCTGGGTATTGAGGAAGAAGGGATCCCCTTTTTGATTCAGGAGAGCCATTCAACTGACGTTATCCACAACGCATGGCTGGCTGCCTGCCAATCGCCATTGCTGGTTGGCATTGGCTGCAGTCGCGAAAAACTGGTCGTGCACTACAAAAACTTACCGACATCAGCGCCACTTTTTACGCTGACGTATCACCAAAATAGCCACGATCGCCGCAGCATTGGTAATAACGCTGCGCGGCTGGTTAAAGGCATCCCTTTCCGGGACTGCCACTCATAATCCACAGGAGAAAAGCAGTATGAATAACGCACTGGGACTGGTTGAAACAAAAGGGCTTGTCGGCGCTATTGAAGCCGCTGACGCCATGGTGAAATCCGCAAACGTGCAGTTGGTTGGGTACGAAAAAATTGGCTCAGGCCTGATCACCGTGATGGTCCGCGGGGATGTCGGCGCCGTAAAAGCAGCAGTAGATGCAGGAAGCGCAGCAGCGAGCGCTGTTGGAGAGGTGAAATCCTGTCACGTTATTCCACGTCCACACAGCGACGTTGAAGCCATTTTACCTAAATCCGCATAAACCGCCGCAAACAAGGAGCACAGCGTGAAGCAATCACTGGGATTACTTGAAGTTAGTGGTCTGGCATTAGCCATCAGTTGCGCGGACGTTATGGCGAAAGCCGCTTCCATCACGCTGGTGGGCCTCGAAAAAACCAACGGCTCAGGCTGGACGGTGATCAAAATCATCGGGGATGTGGCCTCCGTTCAGGCGGCTATATCCACCGGTGCTAATTTAGCAGAATTGCGAAATGGACTGGTTGCGCACAGGGTCATTTCCAGACCCGGAGAAGGCATTCTTTCCCACAGTGTGCCCGTGCAGCCTGAGCCAGCGCCAGAACCGATACCTGATGTATCGCAAGAGCAAGAAGAGATGGCTACAGAAATTGCATTACCTGAAGCCGCGCAACAGACAGAGTTGATTAGCTGCAATCTATGTCTTGACCCTGCCTGCCCTCGTCAAAAGGGCGAGCCGCGCACTCTTTGTCTGCATTCAGGTAAACGAGGTGAAGCGTAATGGATAAACAGCAACTGGAGACAACGGTCACTAAAGTCCTTGATGAAATGCGTGAACGCCCTATTCCTCTCGGGATTTCGAATCGCCACATCCACCTTTGCGCCGAGGACTACACTCGCCTGTTCCCTAATCAGCCGATTAGCGAGAAAAAGAGCCTGTTGCAGCCCGGCCAATATGCGGCAGAGCAGACTGTCACGTTAGTCGGACCAAAAGGTCAGTTAAATAATGTGCGCATACTCGGACCGCTGCGCAGCAAAAGCCAGGTCGAAATTTCTCGTACCGACGCCCGCACATTAGGCATCGCTGCGCCGCTGCGCATGTCCGGCAATATTCAGGGAACGCCTGGCATTCGTCTTATCAGCCCCTTTGCTGAACTGGAGTTACTCTCCGGGGTTATTGTTGCCCAACGACATATCCATATGTCACCGCTGGATGCGCTGATACTGCGTGTCTCTCATGGAGATAAAGTCTCCGTGGCAATCAATGGCGATGAACGCCGACTGATTTTCGATAATGTCGCCGTACGCGTTTCGCCGGATATGCGCCTTGAGATGCATATCGATACAGACGAAGCCAATGCCGCAGGCGCTGATAATCCGCAGGCATTTGCCACACTGGTGACCTCACGATGAACAACGAACTGCTGCAACGCATTATCGAGGAGGTTGTTTCCCGATTAAAAAAACGCGCGGAAAGCACGATCTCCCTTAGCGTCGCGCAGTTACGGGAAATCGATCCACGGACATTATGCTGCCAATACTCGTCGCTCCATCTCCTGCTGGCCGACCTGCCCTTCCTGGAGCAAATTGCCGAGGGCTGCCCAGCCAACATGTCGGTGGTAACGATCCACGAAGCGCTGGCATGCGGAGTCCGCGTGAAAATTTCGTTGCAACACCGGTTGTTACCCGCGATCCCCGTGAAAACACTCGCACGTCTGCCGCTGGAGTTCTGTGACGAACTGGGGCGAATCATCGTGCTGCATCCTGAAACGCTTCTCAGCTACGCCGACGTCGCCCAATTGAAGGGTGGCGTACTGGTGCTACGCCGTCGATGTGTCGTGACGGCTCTGGCTCAGGAAGCTGTCGCTACGCGAAATGTCCAATTAATTAAGCAGGAGTGAGCTATGCATTTGGCCCGAGTTACAGGCGTTGTGGTTTCCACGCAAAAATCCCCATCACTGGTGGGAAAAAAATTGTTGCTGGTACGTCGGGTGAGTGCTGACGGAGAGCTTCCCGCGTCCCCTGTGAGTGGAGATGAAGTCGCCGTTGATTCTGTCGGCGCTGGAACTGGGGAACTGGTGTTACTCAGCAGCGGCTCCAGCGCCAGACACGTTTTTTCCGGCCCTAATGAGGCTATCGACCTGGCTATCGTCGGCATTGTCGACACACTTTCTCGTTAGGAGGAACTATGGCGATTTATACCCGCACTGGCGATGCCGGTACAACGGCCCTCTTTACCGGACAACGCGTGAGCAAAACGCATCCGCGCGTCGAGGCTTACGGTACGCTGGACGAACTTAACGCCGCGCTCAGCCTGTGCGTTTGCGCAGCGAAAAACCCGCAGCACCGCCAGTTGCTTGAAAATATTCAACTGCAGCTTTTCTGGTTCAGCGCCGAACTGGCCAGCGAAAGCGAACAGCCAACGCCAGAACAACGCTATATCAGCTCAGAAGAAATTGCGGCGCTGGAAGCCACCATCGATACCGCGATGGGGAGAGTACCGCCCCTACGCAGCTTTATTTTACCTGGCCGCAGTGAGGCCGCCAGCCGTCTGCACTTTGCCCGCACACTGGCTCGCCGCGCAGAGCGGCGACTGGTCGAACTCTCCACTGAGATCTCCGTCAGACATGTATTGATGCGTTACATCAATCGCCTGTCCGACTGCTTATATGCGCTTGCTCGAGCAGAAGATCATGACGCCCATCAAAGCGATATTATTCAGAAAGTGACGGAGCGCTATCTCGCAGCCATCCGTACATCCCCCCCCCAGGAGCCGACTATGTCACTGTCTTTTCAGGAGCTCCACCAACTGACTCGCACTGCAGTGACGAGAGCAGAAGAACTTCAGGTTCCGGTCGTCATTTGCATTGTTGATGCGAACGGAACTCAAATGGTGACCTGGCGCATGCCTGATGCATTGCTGGTCAGTAGCGAACTGGCACCGAAAAAAGCCTGGACCGCCGTGGCGATGAAAACCGCCACGCACGAGCTGACATCAGCGGTGCAACCAGGGGCCGCGCTTTACGGTCTGGAAAGCCATATGCAGGGAAAAATCGTCACCTTCGGTGGCGGGTACGCATTATGGCGAGAGGGTTTAATCCTTGGGGGTCTTGGCATCAGCGGGGGAAGCGTTGAGCAGGATATGGATATTGCAGAAACGGCCATTGCGGCGATTAACGTGAGAACACATCAATGAATACTTCAGAACTTGAAACGCTTATTCGTAACATTTTGAGTGAACAACTCGCCCCGGCAAAAGCAGAAGTTAAGGGTAATGGAATTTTTCCTTCCGTTGACGAAGCAATTGATGCCGCGCATCAGGCTTTTCTGCGTTATCAGCAATGTCCATTGAAAACCCGCAGCGCCATCATCAATGCCCTGCGAGAAGAACTGACGCCTCACCTCGCTTCACTGGCCGCCGAGAGCGCTGCCGAAACGGGAATGGGCAACAAAGAGGATAAATTCCTCAAAAATAAAGCCGCGCTGGACAACACCCCGGGAATCGAAGATCTCACCACCACGGCACTAACCGGCGACGGCGGCATGGTGTTGTTTGAGTACTCTCCATTTGGGGTGATTGGCTCCGTTGCGCCAAGTACAAACCCCACGGAAACCATTATTAACAACAGCATCAGTATGCTTGCTGCGGGAAACAGCGTTTATTTTAGCCCTCATCCGGGTGCTAAAGCGGTCTCACTGAAGCTAATTGCCATGATTGAAGATATTGCTTTTCGCTGCTGTGGGATTCGCAATCTTGTCGTCACGGTCACAGAACCCACTTTTGAGGCTACCCAGCAGATGATGGCACACCCTAAAATCGCAGTTCTGGCGATTACCGGTGGCCCAGGCATTGTTGCTATGGGCATGAAAAGCGGGAAAAAAGTCATTGGCGCAGGCGCAGGCAATCCGCCCTGCATTGTTGATGAAACAGCCGACCTTGTTAAAGCGGCGGAAGATATCATCAACGGCGCATCCTTTGATTACAACCTCCCCTGCATTGCCGAGAAGAGCCTGATTGTTGTTGATGCCGTTGCCGAACGCCTGGTTCAACAAATGCAGTCATTTGGCGCGTTACTTCTGCACAACGAAGACATCAACAAACTGCGCGCCGCCTGTCTGCCTGAAGGCATAGCCAATAAAAAACTGGTTGGAAAGAGTCCAGCAGCCCTGCTTGAAGCTGCGGACATACCGGTTCCGGCAAAAACACCTCGCCTGTTGATTGGCATCGTCAATGATGACGATCCATGGGTCACCAGCGAACAGTTGATGCCAATGCTGCCCATCGTGAGCGTAAAGGATTTTGACAGTGCACTGGCGTTGGCACTGAAAGTTGAAGAGGGACTGCATCACACTGCCATCATGCATTCACAAAACGTGTCACGTCTGAATCTTGCTGCCCGCACCCTTCAGACCTCTATCTTTGTGAAAAATGGCCCCTCTTACGCCGGTATTGGTGTCGGCGGTGAAGGCTTTACCACCTTTACTATTGCTACTCCAACCGGTGAAGGCACAACGTCAGCGCGAACTTTCGCACGCTCTCGTCGTTGCGTGCTCACCAACGGTTTTTCTATTCGCTAATGAGGCCGTTATGAATAGCTTTTCACTGCAAACACGATTGTTCAGCGGCCAGGGAAGTCTGGATGTGCTTAAGCGTTTCTCCAATAAGCATATCTGGATTATCTGCGATGGTTTTCTCGCACGTTCTCCGTTGATTGAAAAGCTGCGAAATACGCTGCCCGCGGATAATCGCATCAGCATTTTCAGTGATATCACACCCGACCCAACCATTGGTACGGTAGTTCAGGGGATTGCACAAATGCAGTCCCTGCAACCGGATGTCGTGATTGGCTTTGGTGGTGGTTCCGCACTTGACGCCGCCAAAGCTATCGTCTGGTTCAGCCGTCAGTTTGGTATTGAAATTGAAACCTGTGTCGCAATCCCTACCACCAGCGGCACGGGATCGGAGGTGACCAGCGCCTGCGTGATCAGCGATCCGGAGAAAGGTATTAAATATCCACTATTTAATAACGCCCTTTACCCTGACATGGCCATTCTTGATCCTATGCTGGTTGTCAGCGTCCCTCCGGCCATTACTGCAAATACCGGTCTGGATGTCCTGACGCATGCGCTGGAAGCCTATGTATCGACAAAAGCCAGTGACTTCACGGATGCTCTGGCGGAAAAAGCCGCGCAAATTGTCTTCCAGTACCTACCTGTTGCGGTTAGCAAAGGCAATTGCCTGGCAACTCGAGGGAAAATGCACAATGCCTCCACGTTGGCAGGGATGGCATTTAGCCAGGCGGGGCTGGGTATCAATCACGCTATTGCCCACCAGCTCGGTGGTCAGTTTCACTTACCCCATGGACTGGCTAACGCACTGTTACTCACTCGTGTCATTCAGTTTAATGCACGCGACCCGCGGGCAGCAAAGCGCTATGCCCGTTTCGCGAAAGCCTGCCATTTATGCCCGGATAGCGCGAATGATACGGCGGCACTCAATGCGCTCATTCATCATATTGAACAACTCAAAAAACAGTGCGCATTACCGACATTCATTGATGCACTGAAAGACGAGAAGCATACCTGGTCGCAACGTATACCGTCGATGGTTCAGGCCGCGCTGGCTGATGTCACGTTGCAAACCAATCCCCGCGTAGCCGATGCCAGTGCCATTCAGGAACTGCTTGAGGAATTATTATGAATACAGCCATGACGGCAGAACATGTTCTTTATGACGCACAAACGATACGCGATCGCGTGCGTGCAGCAGGCGTGGTTGGGGCCGGTGGTGCGGGATTTCCTGCACACGTTAAACTCCAGGCGCAGGTTGATACGTTTCTGGTGAACGCCGCAGAATGCGAGCCAATGCTGAAAGTCGATCAACAATTAATGGCGGTGCAGGCGGCAAGGCTAGTACGTGGCGTTCAGTATGCCATGACAGCAACAGGAGCCAATGCAGGCATTATTGCCCTCAAAGAAAAGTATCAGAAGGCCATCAATGCGTTAACACCGCTTTTACCCGCCAACATCAGGTTACATATTTTACCCGATGTGTATCCGGCTGGTGACGAGGTACTGACCATCTGGATGGCAACGGGACGGCGGGTTCCTCCAGCCGCGCTGCCCGTTAGCGTAGGAGTGGTGGTCAATAACGTCCAGACCGTGCTCAATATCGCCAGAGCGGTTGAACAGCAGTACTCCGTTACCCGTCGCACTCTGACCGTCAACGGTGCGGTCGCCAGACCGTTAACACTGAGTGTTCCTATCGGTATGTCTTTACGCGAAGTCCTGGCACTGGCGGGTGGCGCCACCGTTGACGATCCGGGTTTTATCAACGGCGGTCCGATGATGGGTGGCCTGATAACTTCGCTGGATACCCCTGTGAGCAAGACCACCGGGGGGCTACTGGTATTGCCCAAATCCCATGCGCTGATTCAACGACGAATGCAGGACGAACGCACCGTGCTTTCGGTTGCAAAAACCGTTTGCGAGCAATGTCGTCTGTGCACTGATTTATGTCCAAGACATTTAATCGGCCATGAACTATCACCACATCTGCTGGTTCGCGCAGTGAACTACCAACAGGCGGCCACACCGCAGCTGCTGCTCACTGCCCTGACCTGTTCAGAATGCAATGTCTGTGAAAGTGTGGCTTGTCCGGTAGGCATTTCGCCGATGCGAATCAACCGCATGCTTAAACGCGAGCTACGGGCGCTCAACCATCGTTATGAAGGGCCGCTAAATCCTGAGGATGAAATGGCCAGGTACCGTTTGATTCCGGTTAAACGGCTCATCACCAAACTTGGCCTCAGCGACTGGTACCACGACGCGCCACTGGCTGAGACTGATTATCCCACAGATAAAACGACGCTGTTGCTACGTCAGCATATTGGTGCCAGCGCCATTCCATGTGTACAGCAAGGCGAACGCGTTGTTCGCGGTCAATGCGTCGCCGATGTGCCGTCCGGTGCATTAGGCGCACCTGTACACGCCAGTATTGACGGTATTGTCAGCGAAATTACTGAACAATCCATCACAGTAATAAGAGGTTAATCATGTCTCAGGCGATAGGGATTTTAGAACTCACCAGCATTGCCAAAGGAATGGAAGCTGGTGATGCCATGTTAAAAAGCGCGAATGTGAATTTGCTGGTCAGCAAAACCATCTGCCCTGGAAAGTTTTTACTGATGCTCGGGGGTGACGTAGGAGCAGTACAGCAGGCCATTGCAACAGGGACGTCTCTTGCAGGCGATATGCTCGTCGACAGTCTGGTGCTCCCAAACATTCATGCCAGCGTTCTCCCGGCAATTAGCGGTCTTAACAGTGTGGATAAGCATCAGGCCGTCGGGATTGTTGAAACCTGGAGCGTAGCGGCTTGTATCTGTGCCGCCGATCGTGCAGTCAAAGCGTCCAATGTCACGCTGGTACGGGTGCATATGGCATTCGGTATTGGTGGTAAATGCTACATGGTTGTCGCGGGAGATGTTTCCGATGTCAATAACGCCGTGACCGTCGCCAGCGAAAGCGCCGGGGAAAAAGGTCTGCTGGTTTATCGCTCCGTCATACCACGCCCGCATGAAAGCATGTGGCGGCAAATAGTGGAGGGATAATGGACAGACAACCGCCGACAGATCGCATGATCCAGGAATACGTACCCGGCAAGCAGGTCACGCTGGCGCACCTTATTGCTAATCCAGGTAAGGATTTATTCAAAAAGCTGGGGTTGCAGGATTCAATCTCGGCCATTGGTATTTTAACCATTACGCCCAGTGAAGCCTCGATTATCGCCTGTGATATCGCCACGAAATCCGGGGCGGTAGAGATTGGTTTTCTCGATCGTTTTACTGGTGCAGTCGTACTGACGGGCGATGTTTCAGCCGTTGAGTACGCGCTGAAACAGGTAACCAGAACGCTTGGCGAAATGATGCGTTTTACTGCATGCCCTATTACCCGGACGTAACCACATGAAACGCATCATGCTAATTGGCCCCAGCCAGTGCGGTAAAACATCACTCACACAATGTTTGCGTGGAGAAGCACTTCATTACCAGAAAACTCAGGCGATTGTCTGGTCGCCAACGACAATAGACACGCCAGGTGAATATCTTGAGAACCGCTGCCTGTACAGTGCGTTGCTGGCCAGCGCCTGTGAAGCCGACATTATCGCTCTGGTACTGAATGCTGACGCCCCATGGTCACCTTTTTCTCCCGGTTTTACTGGCCCAATGAACAGACCTGTTATCGGCCTCGTCACCAAAGCCGATTTAGCTAACCCTCAGAGAATTTCACTCGTAGAAAGCTGGTTGGTGCAGGCAGGAGCGCAGAACGTGTTTATCACCAGCGCGCTGGAGAATACCGGGGTCGATGAGATGTTCATTTTTCTGAATGCAAAGGAACCGTCATGTCTCACAAAATAATGGCCATAAACGCAGGTAGCTCTTCTCTTAAGTTTCAGTTGCTGGCGATGCCGCAGGGTGAAATGATCTGCCAGGGGCTGATTGAACGTATCGGGATGTCTGACGCGCAGGTCACGCTTAAAACACCCGTGCAGAAATGGCAGGAGACGTTACCCGTTGCCGATCACCGTGAAGCAGTAACTCTGTTACTGGAAAAACTGCTTAGCCTGAACATCATCAAAAATCTGGAAGAGATCGATGGCGTCGGTCATCGCGTCGCACATGGTGGTGAGTCCTTTAAAGACTCAGCCCTCGTCAACGATGAAACACTGGCCGAAATAGAGCGCCTTGCAGAACTGGCACCACTGCATAACCCGGTTAATGCGCTGGGGATCGCTGTTTTTCGTCAGCTATTACCCGAAGCTCCTGCCGTCGCAGTTTTTGACACTGCTTTTCATCAGACGCTGGCTGAGCCTTCTTTTATTTATCCGCTGCCCTGGCGCTATTACTCAGAGCTGGGAATTCGGCGTTATGGTTTTCATGGTACCAGCCACAAATACGTCAGTACCGCTTTGGCTGAAAAGCTGGGCATCCCGCTCAGCGCACTGCGCGTCGTATGTTGTCATCTTGGTAATGGCAGCAGCATCTGTGCCATCAAGGGCGGAAAATCGGTGAATACCTCGATGGGCTTTACACCTCAGTCTGGCGTGATGATGGGTACGCGCAGCGGAGATATTGACCCGTCAATTTTGCCGTGGATTGCCCTGCGCGAAGGCAAAACACCGCAGCAACTTAACCAACTCCTCAACAATGAATCGGGATTACTTGGGGTTTCCGGTATCTCATCAGACTATCGTGACGTTGAACGCGCCGCAGACGAAGGCGACTCACAGGCTGCACTCGCACTTACGCTGTTTGCAGAGCGAATTCGTGCCACAATAGGCAGTTATATTATGCAGATGGGCGGTCTGGATGCTTTGGTATTTACGGGTGGAATTGGTGAAAACTCAGCCCGAGCACGCGCTGCGATTTGCCACAATCTGAATTTCTTAGGCCTGGCCGTTGATGATGAAAAAAATCAGCGCAACGCAACCTTCATTCAAACTGAAACTGCGCTGGTCAAAGTGGCCGTTATAAATACCAATGAAGAGTTGATGATCGCGCAGGATGTTATGCGTATAGCGATATCAGAAACTGTGACATTGGACATTCCTGCTTAATCCTGCTGCACCGCAAATTGCGGCAAATCATGGTAATAGCGCGATCGCCATGACACTATGCGCCGAGGATTGCTGATCACAAAGGTGAAGACGTGGCTGTTGCGCAATGTCCTGCATCGTGCGGGGAACTTATCCAGGGCTGGATTCTGGGCAGTGAGAAGCTGGTCTCCTGCCCGGTTGAATGGTATAGCACCGTCGAGGTCAGTTCAGGATCACCACAAGTGGATGAACGCCCACTCTCGCGAGCGATGGTTAACCGGTTATTGCAGCACTGGCACTACCCGGCGCATATCAGTCAGGATATTCGAATAGATATCCAGTCAACGATTCCCATTGCGAAAGGAATGGCCAGCAGCACCGCAGATATTGCCGCCACCGCGCTTGCCACCGCTCATTTTCTGGGTCATCAGCTTGATGAACCTACACTGGCGCAGCTTTGCGTATCTCTTGAACCTACCGACAGCACCCTTTTCCGTCAGTTAACCCTTTTCGATCATAACGACGCTTCTACGCAAATTCCTTGTGAAGCGCAGCCCCAGCTTGACCTGTTGGTTCTGGAAAGTCCGGAAACATTACGTACCGCAGATTATCACCGCATTCCGCGCCAGCCCGGGTTACAGGCCGGTGCTCCCGCGCTTAAACGCGCATGGGAAAAAGTACAGGAAGCCTGTATTAGCCAAAATCCCTATCGGATGGGGGAGGCCGCCACACTTAGCGCAATCGCCAGCCAAATGTTGTTGCCAAAACCAGATTTCGATTCGCTATTGGCGCTGGTAGAAGAATGTGATTTATACGGGGTGAACGTTGCGCACAGCGGCAGCGTGGTGGGTCTGATGCTGGACAGAAAACGTCATGATGTTGATTACATCAAATGGATGCTGGCACAGAAAAAACTGACAACTCACTGGCCTGAGCAGCATTTACTGCGGATGGTAACAGGCGGGGTAAAACTACAGTAGGGGCCGCCGCTTAGCAGCGCCCCCTACTGCCATAAAACGTTACTCTGCTTTCGCTTCGCCGTTTTTCACTTCACCCATGGCTTTCAGCTTTTTAGAGATATCACGACGCTCTTTAGAGATCTCTGCATTCTTGATGATGTAATCATCTACACGATCTTCATAGTCGCTTTTCATGCTGGCGATGATACCCTGGATAGCATCAACGCTCATCCCCGGCTTGATGTAGTCGCTCAGGTTGTCCAGCAGCAGGACGCGTTTCTGGTTGTCACGGATCTTTTTCTCAACGTCCTGGATTTCACGTTGCAGTTTGTTTTTACGACGGAACAGACGAACAAATTCCAGCACGTCCTGGAAAGAAGGCTTGGTAGTTTCCATTTTTACACCCCTGATAATGTGAGATTCGGATTCGTTAAAACAACGGCTAAAGTGGGTCAACATTACTTTCATGCCCGCCATACTTCAAGTTGCATCTGCATTGATAATGCATGGCTGAAACCTGAATTATCGGGGGTAAAGCCATTGTAGTTACCAATGGTTTTAGCCTTTTTCAGTATCATACCCTTAATCTTTGCTGAATCGAAGCAGCAGTAAAACCAATCCCCTCATCTGCTCTTTATTTGCGCAGCGCGCGACAAATTAAATGTGAGAGCAATTCCAGTTGCCGTGCCATCTCCATATTCAACCAGACATAGCCATGAATAGGTGTTTCAGCAACATTATCGCCTTTATGCTCAGCGATGAGTTGGCGCAACTCTGCCACGGTATCATTGAGTTTTTCGGTATTGGCAAGCACCGGCTGCGGATTACCTTCGTATAGCGCATGAGTGATCGTCAGTAGCGCTTGTTGCGTTCTGAGCTGAGTTTCACGCAAGGTATGCGCGTTCAGCATCACAAAGTGACTGGTACGCGTCGCCCACAGCGCGTTGATTTGCAGCTCAAGCATGCACACCAGGTTGCGGTTAACCGTCTGAATAGCTTCAAAGATTGATTTTTGGATGTGGGTCTCTTTACTGGCAGGAACGATGAGTCCACGCATTTTGACAACGTCACTCAGTAGTTGTTGTAAATGCTTCTCCAGTCGGGGCTGTTCGAGCAAGTTAGGTGACAACGCAGCCTGATACACCCGGTTATAACCCGTGACACAATGCGCCAGTTGAATACGCCAGTGAATAAATGCCCGCTGCGGCCAGATGCCGGTAAACAGCATCGCCAGTAACGATCCCAGAATCACGTCGCCACCGCGCCACAACGCTGTATTCATGTCACCCGCGGGAGCCCCGACGACGACGGCAAGCGTTATACCAATCAGCAACGCCTGATAGGGTTTTTTACCTAAGGCCAGCCAGCCGCAGAGAAACATCGCTACTGCGCACCATATCAGCATAAGCGGAAGTGACAGGAGTTCGAGACGCAGAGCAACCAGCCCAAGTACTGAGCCCAGAATCGTCCCGCCGATGCGTTCAAGCGCTCTTGGGACGACATTACCCCAGAATGAAATAGGCCCCATAATCACCACCAGCGTGATCAGAGGCCACGTACCTTCAGGAATATCCAGCAGGCGAACCAACAGAAAAGTAAGAAGAAACGCCAGCGCAATGCGAATACCGTGCACTACGCGATAATGACGATACAAACGAATTTCAAAAGGACTCAGCGACTTATCGGCACGCACTCATCCACTCCGTCAGGGAATAGCAAAGAACAGAATTGTACCTGCTTTTTTAGTGAAAACATCATCGTTATCACCAGGACTTTTATCCTGATTTACACAAAAAACAGCTACTTCGGCTGTACTGGAACATACATTTCGATGTCCCAGTAACCGTCTTCCATGCCATTATTCATATAAATCTCAAAACAGGGTTTGGCTGCTATCTGGTATGTTGCGTCCTGCAACAGAAGATTAAAAAACTGATACCATGGCGTCGCAAAGTCATGATTTTCAACACGAGCAACAGCAATAGCATACTCACCACCGGCCAGTTCAGTCAGTATCACACCTTCGCTGTTCTCTGGGATCTCGAAATTCTCTGCGACGGAAACCACAGTATCGCAGCGCAGTTTGTCAGCAGGCACAACATCCGGGTTGTCGTAATAAACGGCGATCCATTCCAGCGGCACTATCTGCTTGTCATCCACCCACATGACTAACTGCTCAAAACCCTGCTTTACCGTTTGCTCCCACGGTCCAACCATATGAAAACCGGCAATCCTGCGTTTATCGACTTGCTTTATCTCGTACTCCATATAACCTCCGTCATTACACTGTATTTATATACAGTGTAATTATTGTGTATTACGGCCACAAGGAAATAGTGATTATTATGTGAGCAGTTTCGCACTCTTGCCAGTCAGTAGCATGGGTGAAAAATTACACCTTATGGTGGAAGTAATCGCTCAGACGCGAAAATACGCTGCCTTTACTCACTGATTCCAGGGTGACCAGTGGCCAATGCGCCACCAGCTTATCCCTGTCATAGAGTTCAATTTCCCCCACGCGTTGATGCGCGGCAATAGGCGCTACCAATTCTTTCTTATCAAGAACATATTTTGCTTTGATATTCTGGACTTCAGCCTTAGGTAGCGCCATCCAGAAATCCTGCTCGGTACCGAGGCTAATTTTTTCTTTATCGCCATACCAGATTCGTTCGACGCCGACTTGCTTACCGCTACGCAAAACCTGCACCGTATCAAAATTTTGTTGCCCCCACTGCAGCAGTTTGCGTGCCTGATCCTCGCGCCCTTTCGCGCTCTCGGCTCCCATGACCACGGCAATCAAGCGACGTTGTCCATCAACTGCGGAGGCGATCAGGTTAAATCCTGCCCCGGATGTGTGCCCGGTCTTCAGGCCATCAATGTTCATCGTTTTATCCCACAGCAGTCCGTTACGGTTTTGCTGCGTGATACCGTTCCAGGTAAGACTCTTCTCACTGTACATGTGGTAGAACTCAGGTTCCCCGTGAATAATCGCCCGGGACAAGACGGCCAGATCGTAGGCCGAGCTATGCTGACCCGGTGCGTCCAGCCCATGCACCGTTTCGAAATGTGTATCTTTAAGCTTCAGCTTCTCAACGTAACTGTTCATCATCGCGACAAACTGTGGCTGTCCACCCGCGATGTAATCAGCCAGCGCGACGCATGCGTCATTGCCGGAATCGACAATTAAGCCGCGACTTAAATCACGTACTGACACGCGATCGCCTTCTTTCAGGAACATTAATGATGAGCCTACAAACACCGGATTATCTTTCGCCCATGCGTCACGTCCGACTGTGACGATATCCGTTGGGCTAATGCGGTGGCTATCAATCGCGCGATCGACAACATAGCCGGTCATTAACTTGGTCAGGCTGGCGGGGTTGCGTTGCTGGTGT
This sequence comes from Citrobacter sp. C6_1, assembly GCF_014596835.2. NCBI lineage: Bacteria > Pseudomonadati > Pseudomonadota > Gammaproteobacteria > Enterobacterales > Enterobacteriaceae > Citrobacter > Citrobacter sp. C6_1. The sequence continues at coordinate 2,804,320 of NZ_CP115031.1, forward strand.
TCATTTCCGGCGGTCAGGATTTGGCCCGTGGTGTAATCCATAAGCACCCACGCGCCAGCATTGATGGCGGGAGGCCGAGGTGCAAAACTGGCGACATCAGTCGCATAAGCGGACGAAAAACTTATCGCGAATAGCGAAGCGGCAATAAACAAACGGCGTTTCAACAGCATGTCCTCATAACCAGGAGAAATAGCCGTTCTTTTTACGGAAGTTCTGCCGAACAAACAGGGATAAATTGCAAGAAAATGTGACATAAGGCACATTTTCTTGCTGTTAAAGAAGAAAGTCAGACGGACTTCTCCTGCAAAAAACGCGCAGGATTAGCCTTTATGTGATGCTGTTTCTGCATGATGGCTGCGATGACGGTGATAGCCGTCAATCATGCTGCGAAAGATTTGCCCCGGTGTGTCACCCAATGTGCACAGGTAAATATGTGCACAAATGAACAGAATGCCAACAATCGCCAACACCATATGCAGCACCAGCACCACCGGCCCGGCGCCTATAATCTGCGGGTAAAGACAGAGCAACCCGGTAATGATTAACAGCGGAACCAACGCATACATGATGGCCAGATAGGCTAACTGTTGCAGGGGGTTAAATTTATTCTCCGCTGTTGCCGCAAACGGATGTGCCTCACCTTTCATTATCCCATACAGATAAAAACGCGTTTGCAGCAGGCAACGCGTTATCAACCCGCTAAATTGCACACGATAGTGACTACCGTTGCCGCTGGTGGCATTGATCATGACGAAGCCAATCCAGAAAGCCAGTAATGCGAATCCACACCAGGTGTGCACCTGCACCATTAGCGCTACCGGTCCGATAGAAAAATGGCCGAACAAACCGCTGAGCAGAAGCAGGATAAAAAGCAGCGCATTTCCCCAGTGCCAACGGCGGACAGCCAATGAGTAGAGATAGTCACGGTGCTCTTCTCCGGCTGCCGTTTTGGGTGCCAGCATTCGACGCAGCAGCGCATGCATCACCAGACCGGCAATCATTAACAGAATGACTACGCCTGCATAAATGAGCCACAGCGGCCAGTAGTCTGGCGCATAGTTAAGCTCTGCTCCCCAGATAGAATTCATACTTTTCCCTCCTGATGAATCTCTTTACGCCGGAAAATACTTACCGCACCGCTACGCGTATCCTGCTGACGGTAAACCTCTTTTTGAAGAATCCAGTGCTGAATTTCAGGGTCATCACGGCGACCAAACTTCAGCGCATCCGTAGGGCATACGGAAACACAGGCAGGCGATTGTCCAGCGTCCAGACGGGTGTCTGCGCAAAAGTTACATTTATCTGCAATTCCTGTTTGTGGATTCAGGTAGCGCACATGGAACGGACAGGCGGCAACGCAATAATCACAGCCAATACAGCGGGACTTGTCCACCTGCACAATGCCGTTTTCGTCCCGAAACGAAGCGCCAGTCGGACAGACGCTGACACAAGGCGCATCTTCGCAGTGCTGGCAGGAGACGCGGACAAACTGGAAGTGAGACAGCACCTCAGGTTCGTTTTCCGGTGAGCAGATCTGCACCTGCAGCCGGCTAAAACCTTCTGGCACGTCATTCAGAACTTTGCAGGCAACTGTGCACGCCTGACAACCAATACAGCGTTTCTCGTCATGCAGCATGACATACGGATTTGTTGGCTGATTCATGATGTTCTCCTTTCTCATGCCCGACGAAGCGTAACGCCAGCGGTGTGAACCACCGTGCCGGAAACCGGACTGGTCACATGCGGAAGCAAGTTGCCACAGTGGATCCCATGCGTTGTCGCCGCGGTTTTCGCGCCAGCCTTGGCGCCGAATCCCATATAGACAAACAGCGTATCGGGTCGAATACCGGCAGTGACCAGCGCTTTGCCTTTCTCCTTACCCGTCGCATTTTCAAGCCAGATGTCATCACCGCTTTTAATCCCTTTTTCTCCAGCCGTTTTCGGGTGGATCCACACCGCGTTATCCCACATCAGCTCGCTGAGTAATGGAACATATTGCGTCGCGCCATTGGTGTGAACCGCGACTTTGCCTTGAATGAAATAGAGTTCATTATCGGCCTTGAGCGCAAAATTGCGTGCACGCGGAATACCATAGCCCGGCAGGAGAGTTTCCAGTTCTTCGGAATAAAGTTCGATCTTTCCGGATGGGGATTTGAAGCGGAGTTGTTCGCCATACGTACCATCATTGTCAACGGCCACTGCTCCCGGATACTGCGCAGTAAACTGGCGTACCGATTCAGGCTCACGGAGTAACAGTGGAACGCCCCACTCCCGATACCCTTTCTGGCGCAGTTCAGCAGATAACGCATGGTCACCATTGAGCTGATATAGCTGGCGTACTTGCATATCTTGCCACGGATAGTACTGTCCAAGACCCAGTTGCTCGCCCAGCTCTTTCCAGATTTGCCAGCTTGGCCGCGCATCACCAATAGGCTCAACGACCTGCTGGCGCAGCGCATAGGCCGGATTCAGCCCCGACATATCAGAGACTTCTTCATCGCGTTCAAGGTAGGTGCATTCAGGTAACAGGTAATCGGCATAGGCCGCGCTTTCGCTTAAATAGACATCGCAGCTCACCACCAGATCCAACTGCTCAACGGTTTTGACCAGATCCGGCCGACAGGTCACAGTTTGAAAAGGGTTATGCCGGGACATAATCCATCCTTTCACCGGATAAGGCGTCTGGTTTAACACAGCATCGATAATGCTCTGCACCACCCCACCGCCCGCAGCGATGTATTTGAATTGCGGCGCGACCAGGTCAATACGCTGCGCCGTTGGCTTAGGGAGTTTGGCATCCGGTTTCGCCAGCACCGGAGCCACCTTCTCTCCTGCCAGCTTATTGTAGGTTGCAGCGGCTTTTTTCTGGTACATGCCGCCTTCGCGCTCAATATTTCCCAGCAGCACGTTGAGGGTGAAAATCATGCGCCGCATGTCGATCTCTTCCTGCGAAAAAGTCGCACGGTGACCAGGGCTGACAATCGCATGGGGGGCGCAGGCCGCCATTTCTCGAGTTACCCGGGTAATGACATCCGCAGGCACGTCGGCCAACTTTTGTGCCCATCCCGGCGTGGCCTCTTGTACCGCCTCTGCCAGTTGGTCAAAACCTGTTGTGTAGCGTTCAACGAACTCCGCGTCATACAATTTTTCAGTAATCATGACGTGGCACATCGCCATCAGCACCGGTAAGTCTCCCCCCGGTTTAATCGCATGCCATTCATCCGCCTTGCTGGAAAATACCGACAACCGGGGGTCGAAGCTGACCATCTTCGCGCCCTTCTCTTGTGCGGTCATCAATTCATGCGTATCGGCAACCTCAATCCCTTCATACAGGTTATGTCCAAAAGAGACCATATAGCGGGTATTGGCGATATCCATTGCTAAATCCCCACCCATCATCACTTTGGCGGCAATGGCTTTACCTGCTGGACAAGTTGAAGCGTGCGTAAAGGTATTTGGTGAGCCAAAAGCCGTCGCCAAATGAAATAAATGGCCGGAAAGCGAACCGGATTTAGAGGAGAAGACAACGCCCTGCGGCCCATATTGATTTTTTATTGCCGTCATCTTTTCGGCAATTTCTTTATACGCCTGTTGCCAGCTAATGACCTGCCATTCGCCACTGCCACGCGGCCCGGTGCGTTTCATTGGTTTAACAATCCGGTGCGGGTCGTTTACCAGGCTAACACCGCTGCCCCCACGAGCACAAACGCGCGTGCCTTGCTGAGGGGCATTAGGGTTTCCCTGGATAAAAACTGTTTTATTATTAATCACCTGAGCCTGAATTGGACAGCGAAAGGAACACATTTCACACAGACTCGGCGTCAGGGATGTTTTCCCTTTAATACTTTCTGGCGAATTTCGCGCCAGTGCGCCAGGTGGGAAACTGCCTATCGCACAGGCCGAGCAGCCAATACCTACACCCCGCAAAAAATTACGCCGACTAATGCTCATATAACCTCCTGTTATTAGATATATCCAATGATTATATGGCCTTTAAATTATTAATTTTTAACCTCACTCACATTTCATTACAATGAAACTCCGTTAACCGGCAAGAATAAAACTTATTGTTTATAAAAGAATTTTAAAGTTTCCAGAACGCACTGACAAACGTAAAAATAACAATAATAGTTATCAGTTAACTTATTTATAAGCTTACACGTCAACATGACCTTATTTCATGAAATATCTTTAAAACCCCAAACCTATTAATTCGTTTTATTTTAATCATGTTTACCGCAATTTTATTGCGGCCACCGCCGAGCATTGATAATCCCGTTGCTGATTACCGCGCTATTTTTTGGTATTCTTAGATAAGCGCTAAATTGATCCCGGACATAACTGAACAATGAATGACGGCAAGCAGCAACCTGGTTTTCTCTTCCACGATTACGAGACCTTTGGTACCCATCCGGCACTGGACAGACCCGCACAGTTTGCGGCCATCCGCACAGATAGCGATTTCAATATCATTGGCGATCCCGAAGTCTTTTACTGCAAGCCCGCCGACGACTATCTGCCACAACCAGAAGCGGTACTGATAACCGGTATTACGCCGCAAGAAGCACGTGATAAGGGTGAGAATGAAGCCGCTTTTGCTGCCCGCATCCATGCGCTGTTTACCGTGCCGAAAACGTGTATCCTCGGCTATAACAATGTGCGCTTCGATGATGAAGTGACACGTAATATCCTGTATCGCAATTTTTATGATCCCTACGCCTGGAGCTGGCAGAACGACAATTCTCGCTGGGATTTGCTGGATGTGATGCGCGCCTGCTATGCGCTACGACCGGAAGGGATCAACTGGCCAGAAAACGACGACGGTCTACCCAGCTTCCGCCTTGAGCATCTGACTCGCGCCAACGGCATTGAGCATGCTAATGCCCACGACGCGATGGCAGACGTGTATGCCACCATTGCCATGGCGCAACTCGTAAAGTCACGTCAGCCGCGTCTGTTTGACTATCTCTACAGTCACCGCAATAAACACAAGCTGGCTGCGTTGATTGATGTCCCGCAAATGAAGCCCTTAGTGCATGTATCTGGGATGTTCGGTGCATGGCGAGGTAACACCAGTTGGGTTGCCCCGCTCGCCTGGCATCCGGATAATCGTAATGCGGTTATTATGGTCGACTTAGCCGGTGATATTTCTCCCTTGCTTGAACTGGATAGCGATACCCTGCGCGCACGTCTTTACACCGCCAAAGCCGATCTGGGAGATAACGCCGCGGTGCCGGTTAAACTGGTGCATATCAACAAATGTCCGGTTCTGGCACAGGCTAATACGCTACGTCCGGAAGATGCCGATCGTCTCGGAATTAACCGCCAGCATTGCCTGGATAATCTTAAAGTCCTGCGTGAAAACCCGCAGGTACGCGATAAAGTGGTGGCTATTTTTGCCGAAGCAGAACCCTTTGCGCCATCGGATAACGTAGATGCGCAGTTATACAACGGTTTTTTCAGCGATGCCGACCGCGCCGCAATGAAGATCGTTCTGGAAACCGAACCTCGCAATTTACCCGCACTGGACATCACTTTTGTCGACAAGCGCATTGAAAAACTGTTGTTTAATTATCGCGCGCGCAATTTCCCCGGGACACTGGATGAGGGAGAGCAGCAACGCTGGCTGGATCATCGTCGTCAGGTATTCACACCGGAGTTTTTGCAAAATTACGCGAATGAATTGCAGATATTGAGTCAGCAATACGCTGACAACAAAGAGAAGCTGATGCTACTGAAATCACTCTGGCAGTATGCGCAAGAGATAGTCTGAAGATGAAATGCCCTCCGCCAGACGGCGGAGGGATCCTCTTTACGCTTTCTGCACCGTAATGCTCCAGGCGGCGTCACCCACCTGTTGATAATCAGTAATCACGTGCCCCTCTTCGGCGGCCCATTGCGGGATTGCCTCAGTGGCCTGGGTACAGTCAAACTCGATCACCAACTCATCACCACTTGCCATTTCTGCCAGTGCCGCTTTTGCTTCAATCAGTGGAAACGGACAAACCTGCGTGACCACATCCAGTTTTTTAGTTGCCATCATCCAATCCTTACGCTTAATTTGCCGCAGCAGCGGTTAGTTTTGCCTTACGCTGCGGTCTGATATACACAATCCATGACGCGGTCCAGACGCCGAAAATCATAAAGACCAGGCCAACCCATCCCTGCCAGGTCATCATCGCCGTCATAACCAGACCGTTGCCAATCGAACAACCACCCGCGATGCTGGCACCAAAGCCCATTAACAGACCGCCAAAAGCGCTACGCAGCGTGGTGGGTGCGTCGGCTGCGCGCACGCGAAATTCGCGACTGGCTTTCGCTGCAATAAATGAACCGAGAAAAATGCCCAGCACCAGGAACACTCCCCAGTTAATAAACTTACTGTCGCCTGCGACAAGAAATTGCAAAATATTGGCGGTTGGTGACGTGATACCCAGGCCAAACATTCGTCCGGTTGCTTCACTCAACGGCCATGCCAACAGCGCAATCAGCCCAATCAGAACCGCAGTAACAAATGGATGCCAGCGTTTCTCAAACAGAATATGCGCAAGGCCGGTACGACGAGGCGGTAGTGTAGTGACTTTCAATTTTGGTTTTCTCAGCTCTTTCGCCACCACCCATACTGTAACCGCCAGCAGAATAGCGATCAGTGGCCATACGGACAGGTTCAACGTGTCTGCAATGGAATTATGCTCAGTACTGTAGTTTTTCAGCGCCTGATTCAGCCCGCTCGCATGCGTAGAGCGCATCACCGCACTCATCACCATGTAGGTAAACAACGCAATCCAGCTACCAATAAGCCCTTCTCCTGCACGGTACCAGGTTCCGGTAGCACACCCGCCCGCATAAACAATTCCGATGCCAAAGACATAACCACCAACAACAGTTCCCAGCCATGGGAAGGTGCCGGCATCATAGCTGAGTACACCCGCCTGGATCAGCGCAAAGACACCCACGCTTTGCACAGAGATGGCTATCAGTAGCGCATAAAACATACGATTGTTTTTCGCAATATACATATCGCGAAAACCGCCCGTCAGACAAAATCGTCCACGTTGCATGACAAAGCCAAGCAGCGCGCCACAGATGAGCCCGCTTAAGATCATTGAAAACATAAATTAATTAGCCAGAAGTATATTAGTCAGGAAATTATTCATGACTAACTGGTTCAGAACCAATAACCAAATTCTCTAATTTAGAACTAACGGTTATTAATATTGGCTGGAAATAAAGCAGCGGAATAAAAAAACCGGAGAACATGTCTCCGGTTTTTCGATGTCAGATTAAGCTATTACGCAATATCTTCATCGTACTGAGGTACCGGGTTGCGGAAACTCTTGGTCACACAAGCCAGGTAGATCAGACCAATACCAGCCCAGATCAGCCCCAGAACCATAGAGCTCTCTTCCAGGTTTACCCATAACGCACCCACGGTCAGCGCACCACACATCGGCAGGAACAGATACTGGAAGTGGTCTTTCAGCGTCTTGTTACGCTTCTCACGGATCCAGAACTGGGAGATTACCGACAGGTTAACGAAGGTAAACGCCACCAGCGCACCAAAGTTAATCAGCGCCGTCGCCATCACCAGGTCGAAGTTGATTGCCAGCAGGGCAATCGCGCCAACCAGGATGATGTTCATGGACGGAGTACGCCATTTCGGGTGTACATAACCGAAGAAACTTTTCGGGAATACACCGTCACGCCCCATCACGTACATCAGACGCGCTACGCCTGCATGCGCCGCCATCCCGGATGCCAATACGGTAATGGTGGAGAAAATCAGCGCGCCGACCTGGAAGAACTTACCGGCTACGTACAGCATGATTTCAGGCTGTGAAGCATCCGGATCCTTGAAGCGAGAGATATCCGGGAAGTACAGCTGCAACAGATAGGTAGAGACAATAAAGATCAGGCCACCAATCAGCGCAGTCAGGAAAATTGCACGCGGGATCACGCGCTCAGCATCCTTGGTCTCTTCAGAGAGGTTGCTGATACCGTCGAAACCAGTGAACGAGAAGCACAGGATAGTGGCACCCGTGATCATTGGAATCACGTGTGCGTCACCTGACCAGAACGGACGGCTGCTCACCAGCGTACCCGCACCTTCCCCTTCGAACACGCCATAAACGACCATGCCGAGGATCACCGCAATCAACACGACCTGCAACAGCACGATCACGGTGTTGAAGTTCGCGACAGATTTGAGGCTGCGCAGGTTAAAAGCAGTCATAAAGGCCACCAGTGCTACCACGAAAATCCATGACGGTATCGACGGCACCAGGGCTTCAAAATAGATTTTCGCCAACAGAATGTTGATCATCGGTGCGAACAGGTAGTCCAGCAGTGATGACCAACCCACCATAAAGCCAACGGTCGGGCTTATGGATTTCTGGGCGTAAGTGTAGGCAGAGCCTGCAGACGGATAGCGACGCACCAGTTTACCGTAACTCAGTGCGGTAAAAAGGATGGCGATCAGTGCAAAGGCGTAAGCTGTCGGGACGTGACCATCGGTCATTCCTGATACGATACCGAATGTATCGAACAGCGTCATCGGCTGCATATAGGCAAGGCCCATCATGACAACCGGAACCAGCGTAAGCGTTTTACGTAATTCCACGCGAGAGGTGTTTGGAGTAGCGTTATGCGACATGGTTATCCTCCATTACGGCGGAAACCGTCGCGTAAGCAAAAAATTGCCCCATTTTTTGTTAATCCTCAGCGACAACAACTGTCGATTTTTAAGTAAGTATCTATCCGGTACGAAGCCCGGCCTCTTTTATGAATGATTGGTTTGATGCAAAAAAATAACCGACGCGTATTAAAACGTCGGTTAATGTCATTTTTTGCAAGCGGCGTATTTTGCACTAAATTAGGGCGAAATGACAAGAGAATGAGAGCCTTGTCAAAAAATATTTTTTCCTAACCGATTGAATTATCGACAACCGTTTTTACATAGACACCCGCGATAGCACTATTTGCTAAAATTTCATCCCGCCACCATGCACTGGCTAATCCCGCGGTCTGCTCGTTCCAGCCAATCCACACGGGTTCAAACAGAATCTGCGCGACAACTTTCTTCTCAATCAGGGCCCCGCTGTCCAGAAATCGTTGTGCCAGATAGCGCGGAATATAACCACACCCCAAACCACTTATCTGCAGTTCCAGTTTGGTTTTGAAGTCAAAAACGGTGATGGCTTCCTGATCGTCAAGTAGTTGAGAAGCCGATACGTTCGCGGGATGTGCATTATCGCCGACCACAATGGCGCGAAAACGTTTGATCGTTCTACGACTCAACGGTTCCGGTTCCTGCGCCAATGGATGATGGGGGGCAACAACAAAAGCTTGTTCAAGCACACCCAGACGCGCAAAACCAAAGTCACTCGCTGTGGGTGGGTCACGCATGGCACCCACAATGATATCGGCCCGGCCCTGAATCAGAGCATCCCATGAGCCGCCCAGCACGCCGTTGATAAATTTAAGACGCGTCACGCTGTGGTGTTGATAGAAAGATTCGATGAGCGGGGCAAGAAGAGAAAAGGGAAAGGTATCGTCTACGCCGATAACCAGTTCATTCTCCCATCCTTCATGCAGTTTGATGGCCTGCTTTTCGAGTTCGCGCACGGTATGTAATACCTCGCGTCCCTTTTCCAGCAGCATCTGTCCGGTACGGGTAAATTTGGCCCGGTGTCCACTGCGATCCAACAACTGAATATTGAGATCGCTTTCCAGTTTGTGAACGGTATAACTCAGCGCTGACGGCGTCTTATACAATTTTGCGGACGCCGCAGCGAAACTCCCCTCTTTCTCTAACGCATCAAGAATGATCAGAACATCCAGCAGTGGTTTCATACTCGCCCCCTGGCGGTATACAGCGACACTCTGCTGATCTGTCACTCCATCGGCATCACCAGCGGATCGGGATACAGGTACTCAAACCCAAGCTCATTACAAATTCGGTTGCCATCAATGACTTTACCTTTACCGTTATCCACTCCGTCCCGGAAATCCGGTGGTTCCATCCCCAACTGACGAGCCATCTGAGGGTAGAACACATTGCGCGCCGGATGCATAGGCGCACATATATTATAGATGTGTCCCCCTTTAGGCGCCTGTAGCAGCAACGTGATAGCAGAAACCACGTCATCCAGATGCACCAGATTGACGCCATGCTGTCCATCAGGTGCTGTTTTACCTGCAAAAAAACGACCTGGATGTCTGCCCGGTCCCACAAGGCCTGCCAGGCGCAGAATATCCACCGACGTTCCCGGCAGATTGTGCAGCCAATCTTCGAGTTCTTTCAGGACACGACCACTTGCCGTGACCGGATTGCGTGGCGTGCCCTCTTTCACGGTTCCCTGCACATCACCATAAACCGAGGTAGAACTGGTAAAAATAATCCGTGGAATACGATACGCCAGCGCACTGTCGACCAGTTCCTGCATTGCCTGCAAATAAAACGTCTCGCCCGGGCCACTCCGGCGTGCAGGCAGGGTGATGACCAACGCATCCGCATCCATTAGCGCATCGAGATCGTCAGGTTCACAGACCAGTTCAGGCTCCAGGCGCAGCGAGTAGCTTTCAATACCGCTCATTCGGGCCGCTTCCACCCCATCCAATGTGGTTTTACTGCCGGTAACCTGCCAGCCCCTGGCCGCCAGAGACATGGCTAACGGCATGCCTAACCAACCTAATCCGACAATTGCGACCTTTTTCATGCCTTTTCTCCTGACTTTTGGCCTATAACCCAAGGCTACGCCAGCCCACGGTGGCTGACAATTCATAGTATCAATATGAAATGAATTAATGATCAAAAAAAGCCCTTGCTTTCCGTGGCTAAAGTGGTTTAGGTTAAAAGACATTAAATGAATAAGCATTCATCGAGAAAATTTATGACACGCGCTCAATTTAATCACCATCATCACCATCATCCTGACTAGTCTTTCAGGCGATGTGTGCTGGGAGACATTTAAATCTTCCAGCGGTGCATGAGCGTATGAGAAAGCCCCCGGAAGATTTCTTCCGGGGGCTTTTTTTTGTGCGCGACCCAAACCGATTCAGACAGGATAACGAGGGATAAAGAATGTTAGACAACACCCGCTTACGCATAGCTATGCAGAAATCAGGCCGTTTAAGCGATGACTCACGCGAATTGCTGGCCCGCTGTGGCATTAAAATTAATCTTCACACCCAGCGCCTGATTGCGATGGCAGAAAATATGCCTATCGATATTCTTCGCGTACGCGATGACGATATCCCGGGTCTGGTCATGGATGGCGTCGTTGATCTCGGCATCATCGGTGAAAACGTGCTGGAAGAAGAACTGCTCAACCGCCGGGCACAGGGTGAAGATCCTCGTTACTTTACGTTACGTCGTCTGGACTTCGGCGGCTGTCGTCTTTCGCTGGCGACCCCGGTAGACGAAGCCTGGGACGGTCCGTCTGCACTGAACGGCAAACGTATCGCCACCTCTTATCCGCATCTGCTCAAACGCTATCTCGACCAGAAAGGGGTTTCGTTCAAATCCTGTTTGTTAAACGGGTCTGTCGAAGTTGCTCCCCGTGCGGGACTTGCAGATGCAATCTGCGATCTGGTCTCTACCGGTGCAACGCTTGAAGCCAACGGCCTGCGTGAAGTGGAAGTCATTTACCGCTCCAAAGCCTGCCTGATTCAGCGTGACGGAGAAATGGCCGATGCCAAGCAACAACTGATCGATAAGCTGCTGACCCGTATTCAGGGGGTTATTCAGGCGCGCGAATCTAAATACATCATGATGCACGCGCCAAGTGAACGTCTGGACGACGTTATCGCCTTGCTGCCAGGCGCTGAACGCCCAACGATTTTGCCACTGGCCGGCGATCAGCAGCGCGTGGCAATGCACATGGTTAGCAGCGAAACCCTGTTCTGGGAAACGATGGAAAAACTGAAAGCGCTTGGCGCCAGCTCCATCCTGGTGCTGCCCATTGAGAAGATGATGGAGTAATTCCACTTATGCTGCCCGGTGGCGCTTCGCTAGCCGGGCCTACAAGACCCGTAGGCCGGATAAACAACGAGCCATCCGGCAAAAAAAGGAAGACGATTATGAGCTTTAATACCATTATCGACTGGAATAGCTGTACTGAAGAGCAGCAAAGTGAATTACTGATGCGCCCGGCAATCTCGGCGTCAGATAGCATCACCCGTACCGTGAGCGAAATTCTGTATAACGTAAAGTCGCGCGGTGACGCAGCGCTACGTGAATACAGCGCAAAGTTTGATAAAACTAACGTGAGTGCGCTGAAAGTCAGCGCTGAAGAGATTGCCGCCGCCGGCGCACGTCTTGGCAATGACCTGAAACAGGCCATGGCAGTCGCCGTGAAAAACATCGAAACGTTTCATAACGCGCAACAACTGCCGGTTGTCGATATTGAGACGCAGCCCGGTGTACGCTGCCAGCAGGTTACCCGCCCGGTAAATTCTGTTGGACTGTACATTCCCGGGGGCTCCGCGCCGCTCTTCTCAACAGTGTTAATGCTCGCCACCCCGGCCCGCATTGCAGGCTGTAAAAAAGTGGTGCTGTGCTCTCCCCCACCTATCGCCGATGAAATTCTGTATGCTGCGCGGCTCTGCGGCGTACAGGATGTGTTTAACGTTGGGGGCGCACAAGCTATTGCCGCGCTGGCATTTGGCAGTGAATCCGTGCCGAAAGTGGACAAAATTTTTGGCCCCGGTAATGCCTTTGTGACCGAAGCCAAACGTCAGGTGAGTCAGCGTCTGGACGGCGCCGCCATCGATATGCCAGCAGGTCCGTCTGAAGTGCTGGTGATTGCCGACAGCGGCGCCACGCCGGATTTCGTTGCCTCTGACTTACTCTCGCAGGCCGAACACGGCCCCGATTCCCAAGTGATCCTGCTGACGCCGGATGCCGGTATGGCCAGCCGGGTTGCTGAAGCAGTAGAACGCCAGCTTGCAGCGCTGCCACGCGCTGAAACCGCGCGGCAGGCGTTAAGCGCCAGTCGTCTGATTGTCACCCGCTCCCTTGCGCAATGCGTAGCAATTTCTAATGCGTACGGTCCGGAGCACCTGATCATTCAGACCCGCAATGCTCGCGAACTTGTCGATGACATCACCAGTGCGGGCTCTGTCTTTCTCGGTGACTGGTCACCGGAATCTGCCGGTGACTATGCCTCCGGGACTAACCACGTGCTGCCTACCTACGGCTATACCGCAACCTGCTCAAGTCTTGGACTGGCCGATTTCCAGAAGCGGATGACCGTACAGGAATTATCGCCGCAAGGTTTCTCTGCCCTGGCCGCAACCATCGAAACGCTGGCCGCAGCAGAACGACTGACAGCCCACAAAAATGCCGTTACCCTGCGCGTTAACGCCCTGAAGGAGCAAGCATGAGCACTGACAACATTCTCAGCGTTACTGATTTAGCCCGTAAAAATGTCCGTGAGCTAACACCGTATCAGTCTGCTCGTCGTCTGGGCGGAAATGGCGACGTCTGGCTCAATGCCAATGAGTTCCCTACCGCCGTTGAATTCCAGCTAACTCAGCAAACACTGAACCGTTATCCGGAGTGTCAGCCGAAGGCAGTGATCGAGAACTACGCACAGTATGCAGGCGTTAAGCCGGCGCAGGTACTGGTCAGCCGCGGTGCTGATGAAGGTATCGAGTTGCTGGTACGTGCTTTTTGCGAGCCGGGTAAAGATGCGATTCTCTACTGCCCACCGACCTATGGCATGTATAGCGTCAGTGCGGAAACCATTGGCGTTGAATGCCGTACAGTACCGACACTTGCCGACTGGCAACTGGATTTACAGGGCATCGCTGACAAGCTTGATGGCGTGAAAGTGGTTTACGTTTGCAGCCCCAATAACCCGACGGGCCAGTTAATTAACCCGCAGGATCTGCGTTCACTGCTCGACATGACGCAGGGTAAAGCCATCGTGGTTGCCGATGAAGCGTATATCGAGTTTTGCCCGCAGGCCACACTGGCGGGCTGGCTATCGGAATACCCAAATCTGGTGGTACTGCGCACCCTGTCTAAGGCGTTTGCCCTTGCCGGTTTGCGCTGCGGATTTACGCTAGCTAATGAAGACGTCATCAACCTGTTGTTGAAAGTGATCGCTCCTTACCCGCTCTCTACACCGGTGGCAGATATCGCCGCTCAGGCACTAACGCCGCAAGGCATTTCCGCCATGCGCGAGCGCGTGGCGCAGATTCTGCAAGAGCGTCAGTACCTGGTTGATAGCCTGAAAACCATCCGCTGCGTAGAACAGGTTTTCGACTCTGAAACCAACTATGTTCTGGCGCGCTTCACAGCATCAAGCAGCGTATTTAAATCTTTGTGGGATCAGGGCATTATCTTACGAGACCAGAACAAACAACCTTCATTGAGCGGCTGCCTGCGTATTACTGTCGGAACCCGCGAAGAGAGCCAGCGCGTCATTGACGCCTTACGTGCGGAGCAAGTATGAGCCAGAAGTATCTTTTTATTGACCGTGACGGAACCCTGATTTCCGAGCCGCCCAGTGACTTTCAGGTTGATCGCTTCGACAAGCTTGCCTTTGAGCCGGAGGTTGTCCCGGTCTTGCTAAAACTACAAAAGGCAGGCTTTAAGCTGGTGATGATCACCAACCAGGATGGACTGGGAACACAGAGCTTCCCGCAGGCGGATTTTGACGGTCCACACAACCTGATGATGCAAGTTTTCACCTCGCAGGGCGTCATATTTGATGAAGTACTGATCTGTCCGCACCTGCCGGCAGACGAGTGTGACTGTCGTAAACCCAAAGTGAAGCTGGTCGAGCAATACCTGATTGAACAGGCGCTGGATACCGAGAACAGCTACGTGATCGGCGATCGCGCAACCGACATTCAACTGGCGGAAAACATGGGTATCACCGGGTTACGCTATCACCGCGACACGCTTAACTGGGCAATGATCGGTGAGCAGCTAACCAAACGGGATCGTTACGCGCACGTTGAGCGTAATACCAAAGAAACACAGATTGACGTTAAAGTCTGGCTGGACCGTGAAGGCCGCAGCAAAATTAATACCGGCGTCGGCTTCTTTGACCACATGCTGGATCAAATCTCGACCCACGGCGGTTTTCGTATGGAGATAGCCGTCAAAGGCGATCTGTATATTGACGATCACCACACCGTTGAGGATACCGGGCTGGCACTGGGTGAAGCCTTAAAACTGGCGTTGGGCGATAAACGAGGCATCAACCGTTTTGGTTTTGTGCTGCCGATGGATGAGTGCCTGGCACGCTGCGCCCTGGATATCTCCGGGCGCCCACACCTGGAGTACCGGGCTGAGTTTACCTACCAGCGCGTCGGCGATCTGAGTACGGAGATGATCGAACACTTCTTCCGTTCGCTCTCTTACACCATGGGCGTCACGTTACACCTTAAAACCAAAGGTAAAAATGACCACCACCGCGTGGAAAGTCTGTTCAAAGCCTTTGGCCGCACGCTGCGCCAGGCTATTCGCGTAGAAGGCGACACGCTTCCTTCTTCAAAAGGGGTGCTGTGATGAACGTGGTGATCCTCGACACCGGCTGTGCCAACCTGAACTCGGTGAAATCCGCCGTCGCACGCCACGGCTACGATCCGGTAGTTAGCCGCGATGCGGATGTTGTGCTGCGCGCCGATAAACTGTTTCTGCCGGGCGTCGGTACCGCCCAGGCGGCAATGGATCAGCTACACGAGCGTGAGCTGATTGAACTGATCAAAGCATGCACACAGCCTGTACTGGGGATTTGCTTAGGTATGCAGCTGCTTGGTCGACGCAGTGAAGAAAGTAACGGTGTCTCCCTGCTGGGGATTATTGATCAAGACGTACCCAAAATGACCGATTTTGGTCTGCCGTTGCCGCATATGGGCTGGAACCGTGTCTATCCACAGGCCGGAAACCGCCTTTTCCAGGGCATTGAGGATGGGGCGTATTTCTATTTTGTACACAGCTACGCCATGCCGGTGAACCCATGGACTATTGCGCAATGCAATTACGGTGAGCCCTTCACCGCAGCGGTACAAAAAGATAATTTCTTTGGCGTGCAGTTCCACCCGGAGCGTTCAGGTGCTGCTGGCGCGAAGTTGCTGAAAAACTTTCTGGAGATGTAATGATTATTCCGGCATTAGATTTAATCGACGGCACGGTTGTGCGTCTTCATCAGGGCGATTACGCAACGCAGCGTGATTACGGTAACGATCCCCTGCCCCGTTTACAAAGCTATGCCGCACAAGGCGCAAAGGTGTTGCACCTTGTGGATCTGACCGGGGCAAAAGATCCGCAGAAACGGCAAATACCGCTGATTAAAACACTGGTGGCTGGCGTAAACGTACCGGTGCAGGTAGGGGGTGGCGTACGTACCGAAGCAGATGTTGAGGCGCTGCTTAACGCTGGCGTCGCGCGCGTAGTGGTGGGTTCGACGGCGGTAAAATCTCCCGAAGTCGTCAGGAACTGGTTTGCCCGTTTTGGTGCCGACGCGCTGGTTCTGGCGCTGGATGTACGGATTGACGAGCACGGGAATAAACAGGTTGCGGTCAGCGGCTGGCAGGAAGATTCCGGGGTTTCACTGGAAGAACTGGTTGAGGCCTATTTACCCGTCGGTCTGAAGCACGTGCTGTGCACCGATATCTCCCGCGACGGCACGCTGGCTGGCTCAAACGTTGCACTGTACGAAGAAGTGTGTGCGAAATACCCCCAGGTGGCATTTCAGTCATCCGGCGGGATTGGTGGGATTGAAGATGTCGCCGCCCTGCGCGGAACCGGCGTTGGCGGCGTCATTGTGGGTCGTGCTTTGCTGGAAGGTAAATTCACCGTTGAGGAGGCCATCCAATGCTGGCAAAACGCATAATCCCTTGCCTTGATGTTCGTGACGGGCAGGTTGTCAAAGGTGTTCAATTCCGCAATCACGAGATTATTGGCGATATCGTCCCGCTGGCGAAACGCTATGCCGATGAAGGCGCAGATGAGCTGGTTTTTTACGATATCACCGCATCGAGCGATGGTCGTGTGGTAGACAAAAGCTGGGTATCACGCGTGGCAGAAGTGATCGACATTCCGTTCTGTGTCGCCGGTGGGATTAAATCACCAGAGGATGCCGCAAAGATATTGTCTTTCGGCGCAGATAAAATTTCTATCAACTCCCCGGCTCTGGCTGACCCAACGTTGATCACCCGCCTGGCGGATCGCTTTGGCGTGCAGTGCATCGTGGTGGGTATCGACACCTGGCATGATGCACAAACCGGGAAGTATCACGTCAATCAGTACACCGGAGATGAAAACCGTACGCGCGTTACACAGTGGGAAACGATCGACTGGGTAACAGAGGTGCAAAAACTGGGCGCCGGTGAAATCGTTCTTAATATGATGAACCAGGACGGCGTGCGTAACGGCTACGATCTTGAGCAATTGAAAAAAGTGCGCGAAGTTTGCCACGTTCCGCTGATCGCCTCAGGCGGTGCCGGAACGATGGAGCACTTTCTCGAAGCCTTCAGGGATGCGGATGTCGATGGCGCGCTTGCCGCCTCGGTCTTCCACAAGCAAATTATCAATATTGGCGAATTAAAAGCGTACCTGGCAACACAGGGCGTGGAGATCAGGATATGTTAACCAAGCAACAATGCCGCGAGCTGGACTGGGAAAAAACCGATGGGATGATGCCGGTCATCGTGCAGCATGCGGTTTCCGGTGAAGTACTGATGCTCGGGTATATGAACCCGGAAGCGCTGGATAAAACGATCGAAAGCGGGAAAGTGACCTTTTTCTCGCGTACTAAACAGCGCCTGTGGACCAAAGGAGAAACATCCGGTCACTTCCTGAACGTCGTGAGCATTGCACCTGACTGCGACAACGACACTCTACTGGTGCTGGTTAACCCTATTGGGCCAACCTGTCACAAAGGCACCAGCAGCTGTTTTGGTGAGTCCAGCCACCAATGGCTGTTCCTGTATCAACTGGAGCAATTGCTGGCTGAGCGCAAAACGGCAGATCCCGCCAGCTCCTATACCGCAAAATTGTACGCCAGCGGTACGAAGCGGATTGCCCAGAAAGTTGGAGAAGAAGGTGTTGAGACAGCATTGGCCGCGACCGTGCATGACCGTTTCGAGTTGACCAATGAGGCATCGGATCTGATGTATCACCTGCTGGTTCTGCTGCAGGACCAGGATCTCGATCTGACGACGGTGATTGAGAATTTACGCAAACGTCATCAATAATAGACTGATACCGGCATGATGCCGGTATCATTATTTCGCCGAGCGTTTAATCGTTACCGAATAAATCGCGGGTATACACTTTATCAGCGACATCCTGCAGTTCTTCTGCCATGCGGTTAGAGATAATCACATCGGCCTCACGTTTAAATTTAGCCAGATCACGCTCAACCCGTGAATGGAAGAAACTCTCTTCTGCTATTACCGGTTCATAAATTATGACCGGGATACCTTTCGCTTTAATGCGTTTCATGATGCCCTGAATAGACGATGCCCTGAAATTATCCGAGCCGCTTTTCATAATCAGGCGATAGATACCGACAACTTTGGGTTTACGCGAAAGAATAGCATCAGCAATAAAATCTTTTCGTGTGCGGTTAGCATCAACGATGGCTGAAATAATATTATTAGGTACAGATTGATAGTTGGCGAGTAATTGCTTCGTGTCTTTTGGCAGACAATATCCACCATAACCGAATGAAGGGTTGTTGTAATGGTTACCAATACGCGGGTCCAGACAAACCCCTTCGATGATCTGTCGTGCATTAAGCCCCAGGCTTTCTGCATAGCTATCAAGTTCGTTAAAATAGGCAACACGCATTGCCAGATAGGTATTTGCAAAAAGCTTAATGGCTTCAGCTTCAGTAGAATCAGTGAACAGCACCGGGATATCCTGCTTTATTGCCCCTTCCTGTAACAAGGCAGCAAAACGTTCAGCACGAGCAGACCGTTCACCGATGACAATTCGTGATGGGTATAAGTTATCATACAGTGCCTTTCCTTCGCGCAGGAACTCAGGAGAAAAGATAATATTATCCGAGTTAAACTTCTGTCGCATAGTCTGCGTAAAACCAACAGGCACCGTTGATTTAATCACCATGAGCGCATCAGGATTTATTGCAATCACATCTTTGATAACTGATTCAACGCTGGAGGTATCAAAATAATTTGTTTTCGGGTCGTAATCTGTCGGCGTTGCAATAATAACAAAATCTGCATTCTGGTAGGCGTCGTACTTGTCCAGCGTGGCTTTGAAATTTATATCGCTTGATTGTAGATACTGTTCAATTTCTTTATCGACTATCGGAGATATCCGATTATTTAGCATCTCGACACGTGAAGGGACAATGTCCAGAGCAATGACCTGATGATGTTGGGCGATAAGAAGACCATTTGACAGGCCAACATATCCGGTACCAGAAATGGTAATTTTCATTTCATGCTCTCAGTATTAACTTAATATTTAATCATGATGTCGTACATCCTGATAAGAGAATAATGTTTTAACGTTTTGTCGAATATTGTGTCAACGAAGGTTAAAACAATTCAGATTTTCTTGATCAGGGTACGCCAGAAATATTAAGTAAAGATTAAGCAATCAACGTAAATCAATCAGATTTAAGATAAAAAAAAGCCCGGTTAGAGAACCGGGCCAGTGACTATCAGAAGACTTATTCCATCCATTCGGTATGGAAAACACCTTCTTTATCAGTACGTTTGTAGGTATGCGCACCGAAGTAATCACGCTGAGCCTGAATCAGGTTAGCGGGCAATACTTCTGCACGATAGCTGTCGTAATAAGCAACAGCAGCAGAGAATGTCGGTACCGGGATACCATTCTGCACGGCATACGCTACGACATCACGCAGTGCCTGTTGATATTCATCGGCAATGTTCTTGAAGTACGGGTCGAGCAGCAGGTTCGCGATGCCAGGATTTTTAGCGTAGGCATCGGTGATTTTCTGCAGGAACTGCGCGCGAATAATACAGCCCGCACGGAAGATTTTTGCAATCTCGCCGTAATTCAGATCCCAGTTATGCTCGTCGGAGGCAGCACGCAGCTGTGAGAAGCCCTGAGCATAAGAAACGATCTTACCGAGGTACAGTGCACGACGTACTTTCTCAATAAATTCTGCCTTATCACCCGCAAGCTGAGCTTTAGGTCCAGACAGGACTTTAGAGGCAGCGACACGCTGATCTTTCAGCGAAGAGATGTAACGCGCAAACACAGATTCAGTGATCAGAGACAGCGGTTCACCAAGATCCAGAGAGCTTTGGCTGGTCCATTTACCGGTACCTTTGTTCGCCGCTTCATCCAGAATGAAATCCACCAAATATTTACCATCTTCATCTTTTTTGGTGAAGATATCTTTGGTGATGTCGATCAGATAGCTGCTCAGCTCACCGTTATTCCACTCGGTAAAGGTGCTGGCCAGTTCTTCGTTGCTCAGGTTCAGACCCCCTTTCAACAATGAATAGGCTTCGGCAATCAGCTGCATGTCACCGTATTCAATGCCGTTGTGCACCATCTTCACGTAGTGGCCTGCACCGTCGGCACCAATATACGTCACACACGGCTCACCATCTTCAGCAACCGCTGCGATTTTGGTCAGGATTGGCGCTACCAGCTCATAAGCTTCTTTCTGGCCACCCGGCATGATGGATGGGCCTTTCAGCGCACCTTCTTCACCACCAGAGACGCCGGTTCCGATAAAGTTAAAACCTTCAGCGGAGAGCTCACGGTTACGACGGATAGTGTCCTGGAAGAACGTATTACCGCCATCAATGATGATGTCACCTTTATCCAGATAAGGTTTCAGGGAGTCGATAGCAGCATCAGTGCCAGCACCCGCTTTCACCATTAACAGGATACGACGAGGTGTTTCAAGGGATTCAACAAACTCTTTTACCGTATAGTAAGGAACCAGTTTTTTCCCCGGATTCTCGGCGATAACCTCTTCCGTTTTTTCACGTGAGCGGTTGAAAACGGACACGGTGTAACCGCGGCTTTCGATGTTGAGCGCCAGGTTGCGCCCCATCACAGCCATACCAACGACGCCGATTTGTTGCTTAGACATTATGTACTCCTGTCAGGTGATCTAACGAGCAGATGCATTACTCGCATAATTTCTAACATACTATCGCAAAACCCTGCATCGAAGCCATAACCTGATCTCAACAAGCACAGTTGGGTAAAATCTGGCTCAGGGACTATCTTTTTCTTTAAAATATAACTAAGTTTGTATAAAATAATCAGTTAATAACGTTTTCAATACTTCTCGATTGAGAATCGGTGTAGATTCTGCTTAGCCAAGGAATGTAAATGTCCACCAAGCCATTTGATGCTATCGACATAAATGTGCCTCTTGTTGTCGATTTAGACGGCACGCTGTCTAAAACTGACACACTACATGAAGGCATTGTGTCAATATTATTCAAAAAACCAATTAAAATATTTGGATTAACTAAGGCCTTATTTGATGGAAAAACATCTTTTAAACGCTTCGTTACAGAAACTGTAACGCAAAATGCAGACTCATTCTGTTACAGACATAATCTAATAGATTATTTAAAAACAGAAAAACGCAAAGGAAGAGAAATCCATCTTGTCACAGCCTCTAACCAAAAAATTGCAGACTCTATAAATGAGTATCTGGGGATCTTTGATGGTGTAAAAGGTTCTGATAGCCAATTAAATTTAAAAGGGGTCAATAAATTAGCATGGCTAAAAGATAGATTCCCGCAAGGTTTTATTTATGCAGGTGACCATAAAGCTGATATTACAATCTGGAACGAGTCTAAAGGTGTTATTCTTGTAGGGAATGGGAATACATTTAAGAAAGATATAAAAAGTGAAATCCCATGTCTTGCTTTTGAAGATGCCAAGGTAAGTATTTTCAAACAATGGATAAAACAACTGAGATTACATCAGTGGGCTAAAAACATACTGATTTTTATTCCTATATTTCTGGCACATATTGCAAATGATGCGAACGTTATTGCAAAAACCACATTGGCATTTGTCGCATTTGGCTTAATTGCTTCCGCAACCTATATTATTAACGATCTTGCAGACCTTGAAGCCGATCGTCGACATAAAACAAAAAGAAACAGACCTCTTGCATCTGGAAATATTTCCACATTTCAAGGACTCCTTGGTGCGTTGATACTATTCTTAATCGGCGGAATAATATCAATAAATTTGTCAATAGGTTTAACATACTGTATTTTAATTTATGTAATGTTAACGCTCTGCTACTCATTCAAACTAAAAAGAGTTCCGATGTTAGATGTTTCAATCATCGGTGCTCTTTTTACATTAAGAATAATCATGGGATCGGTATTGAATGATCTTCCCCTATCTCCATGGTTGAATTCATTCTCAGTCTTGCTATTTTTCTCACTGGCTCTGGCAAAACGACATGTTGAGATTCTCAAGTCTGATCAAACAATGACTAACAAAATTGGTGGTCGCGGTTACACTCATCAAGACTGGCCATTAACATTAGCCTTTGGTATCAGTAGCGCGGTCTGTTCAATTTTAATCATGCTACTTTTCCTGACTCAGGAAGCAATGGTGCAGATAAATTACAGTACTCCTGAATGGCTATTGCTTGAACCAATATGCGTATTTTGTTGGGTAATGAGAATATGGTTTCTTAGCCATAGGAAAGTATTAACGGATGATCCCGTGGTTTTCGCGATCAAGGATAGAACGAGTATTTGTTTAGGTTTTGTAGCTACTGCTGGTTTTATGATCGCAAGTTACCTATAAGTCGTGGTGAAAAATGAGTTTGATTGTTCTATTACTAGCGTTAACAAGCGTATCTCTAAATGCTCTTGCACAGGTTGCAATGCGGAAAACAATGCTCACATTAGCACCTCTTCCTGATGCTATTGCAGGTTATTTTGGATTTGCAATTCAATTAATCCTGAATCCTTGGTTTATTGCTGGTATGTCGTGCTATGTACTAAGTATTGGCTTATGGATGACTGTACTGGGAAAAGTAGAGGTAAGCTTGGCTTATCCACTTTCATCAGTTGGTTTTATTATCACTGCTGCAATTGGCTATTTTTTCCTGAAGGAAGACATAAACACAATGAGACTAATTGGTTTATCTCTTATCTGTATCGGAATTGTCTTTATCTCCAGGAGTGCATGATAAAAAGCATTAGAATAAACATAGACTATATGTGGATTAGTGCTGTTTGACATATTACTTGCGGAATGGAAGCCGCTCAACCGATCTCTTCCCTGAAAACAACACCAGCCAGAAAAATTGAAGCTCTTATGCTAACGTAGTTTAACATCCTGTGATGATAATTAGCTTCAGAAAAACTGGTCTCCAAGTCGACACCATTAACAGTGCCTAGATTCAACCAATTTAATCACGGGGTTCACCTAATACTCAGTAAAAAACATTTCATCCACATCCTTTTCCTTCGTTGAGAGATTAATTATGTCGGAGGATCTCTAAATATTTTCGCTAAGTTTACATAAGCATCAGATAACATATATGCTTAAATGGCTATAAACACATAGCAGTGTTTATAGCCACATGAAATCTTTATATATTAAAATAAAAAATCAGTATGTAACTCTAATTTCTTTTAATCCAAATCCGATAAACCTAAAGTCATTGCTTCCAGCGATTAACTCTCTTGGTTGGACTGGATTTTCAATGTAAGCTTTAATAATGAAAAGTCCATTATTATTTTTCACGCAATTATCTAATGTTATATTTATAATTTTCGACGAGTCAAATCCTATACTAACCTTAGCAAGCTCCGTTATTCCGCAATAAAAGTTAACTTTGATAGTTTCATGTTTGCCTCTAACTAAAAAAGGTTCAACGCTCAACTGCATATTTTTTACTGTATCAGGCACAAGAATATTGGATTCATAACCTTCACTCCATGCTCCCCATACCTCTGGGGAAGACCAACCTTTTGACAAAAGTATATTACCTGTTCCGTGAGACGTAACATCTATTTTTTTGTCTTTAATAAAACTGGAATTTTTCACTGTATCAACTGTACAATCGGAACAGTTCATTACTCCGGGCATCAATACATATAGGTCCTTAAATTTAAATATTCTGTCACCAGGTTTAAGTTTTAAGTTTTCTGAGTAATTTTTATCCATTATGTAGGCAGTATCATTTTTATACTCACCGGAGACTAGTTCAGTGAAAATAGATTCTCTCAACGAGGCTACTTTAGAAGTATCTATTCTTGCATAATAAACAGCATCGGTATTTTGTTTATACTTGTTAGCAAAATAAGATATTTCTGCCCATCTTTTACTAGAGTTATCGGTTGGAACCCAACGGATATTACTATATTTTTTAAGATAATTGCTCCACAGCACCTGGTAAGTATTTACAAACAAGCGTCCTTGGTTCTTTTTAAACATACTTTGATGGTTTGCATGCCATGCAAATGACGTATCGACTATCTGAATTAAAAGACATACTGACAAAAGTATTTTAGGCCATTTTCCATCCAGCTTTAGAGTTATTGATATAAAATAAATATAAATTAGTATTGTAACTGGCCAAATAAAACGCCCAGAAGCACGGAAGTTACCACAAATATTAAGAATAAAATCTGGAAGAGGAATTACAAACTCTTTACTTCCAACAGCAATAATATTTGATAAAGCTAAAAAAAAGAAAACTAAAGATATTGTGAATAATGGCTTGTGGTTCCTGATTTTTTTGAATATATTAACCTTCCCGAAAAAAACCATCACTAGAATTAATACAACAAACCCTAATCCTAAATAATTAAAACCTTCGCTTTCTCCTGGGTGAAAAACTTCCAACCCGATAAGTCTCGAATAACTACCTGAAATTATCGGAAATAAAAGATTCGCTTTAAAATAACCATAACCACCAACACTGCTACCTGAGCCAACTGTTAAATAGCCTAAAGTATAAAATATCACCAAAGATATAATGGAGTTAATAAAAAAGTATTGAACAATTTCTTTTTTCGATTTATCTTTAGTAAAGAGAGCATACAAATAAACAATAGCCCAATTAACAAAAACCATGAAATACAAATAAAAATGAATACCAATAGAGAAAACTAATAACAACAACCACTTGTTATTATCTAGTTCTTTTTCTTTTGAATATCTTAGGGATAAATAAATAGCAACCGTGAATGTAAAAAATGCCATTAATGTTAAATGCCCTGACCTGGCCATCCAGGCGGGATTAAAGAGCATCAATAGCGTCGCTATAATTTTGATATTTCTATCAGGGGAGTATAAACTGACAATTTTCCATAAAATGATGGACTGACAGATAACACATATTAATAACCAAATACCACTAAATTGGAATGTATCCGGTAACAACGGTGAAAAAATCTTAAAAAAAATAGACAGCCACGGATTAGAATCTGTAAATACAACGGATGACGATAACTCTATCCCATAATCAGTTCTTCCAATAATAGGAAAACTCCATGGTGTATGCCTAAAAAACTCCCAACCTATATATGATTGAAAACGATCATCAGTTAGCCAACTTATATTTGCCGGATCCAATATATCATAATTAAAGACATAACCAAAAAAAACACATCCGATCAATAAAGGAATTAGGTATTCCGAACAATTAATTAAATTAATATTTTTACATGTTCTCATCAAATCATTCATCCAATACATGTTTCAATTTATAAAATATTTTGTTGCAACAGACTTTCATATAATAAAAAGTATTGCTTACTCATTTTAACTGATGTAAATGTTTTATTGAATCGTTCATGAGCATTATTACCATAAACCCTTGCCAACTGCGGATTATCCCATAATTGATTCATTGCTTCACGTAATAGTAACGTATTTGCAGGAGGGACAACTATGCCAGTATATTTATCAATATTTATATATGATGTACCTGTACCTATCTCACAAGAAATTAAAGGCTTTCCAAACATAGCCCCTTCAAGCAAAGTGATACCAAAGGCCTCTGAACGTAAGTGAGATGGAAAAACAACCGAATAGCAAAGCTGTAGCAATGCAGTTTTGTCTTCGTCGTTTAATGCGCCAACGAAGTGAACATTTGATAAGTTAAGTTCTCTAGCTTTTAACTTTAACTCTTGTTCAATACCACCACCACCGACAATAACAACTGGTAAGGTTGTAGAATGGACAGCATCTAATAAGGTATGTAACCCTTTATAATAACGAAACGCGCCAATAAATAGAAAGAATTTATCTCCGAATTTTTTACGCCAATAATTTATTTTGTCATCACTGACATTAGGATAAGAATCTTCATCTAATCCATAAGGGATGACCTTTACTTTAGATTCGAATTTCTGTAATACAGTACTAGTCTTTGCGTAATTTGGAGAAGCAGCAACAATGCAATCAACTGAGCTCAGAAAGCGATTCATTAGTGGTGAATATAACCGAGAAATAAACTTTTGCTTTACAATATCAGAATGATAGCTAACAACTGTTGGTTTTTTTATTCGACACAAAAAATGAAGCATATCCATAAAAGGAAATGGATAATGGTAATGAATAATATCTGCTTGATTTGCTAATTCTTTAAATTTCTTAATGCAAGATAGAGAGAATGGTGTTGAGGCTACCTCAAAATTGGTTTTTGCGTAAAAAACACGCTGTACACCAATTTTTTGATTATTAATATCCCCACGTTTGCTTAAAGAAAGTACTGTTGATTCAACATCATATTCAGCCCCAGACTCACTTAACTGGTAGATAACTTGCTCTATGCCACCAAAAGTATCTGGATAGTATGTTTTATAAAAGTGCAATACTTTCAGCATTAGTCTTACTTCACCTGTTTATATGCAGCAACCGTTTCAGTTGCGCATCGTTTCCATGAAAATTGGCTAACATGTGATAGCCCACTGTTAGTGGCACTATCCTGCCATTCCGTATCCGTAAGACTCTTCATAATTAAAGACGTTAGCGTCTCAACATCCATGGCATCACACATTAACGCACTGCTACCCGCAACTTCAGGAAGTGAAGAGCTATTTGAACAAACAACAGGAGTACCAGAAGCCATCGCCTCTAATACAGGTAGCCCAAATCCTTCATAAATTGATGGAAATAAGAAGCTAACCGCGCCGGCATACAGTGCTGGCAAATCGCTTGAAGGCGTAAATCCTAAATAACGTAACCAGCCTTCTCGTTCACCTTGCTCAAATCGACGATGCAAAGTATCACTATTCCACCCTTTGAACCCGCTAATTACGAGAGGTGTTCGCATTCTCAGTGACAGTGGCAGACGCTCGTAAGCATCAAGCAATGTCGTAATATTCTTTCTCGGTTCAATTGATCCAGTGAATAAGGAATATTTTTTAAAGGAAAGTTTGTATTTTCCTAGAACAGAGATTATATCTTCCTCAGGGCGCGGCCTAAATTCACTCCCGCATGCTAACTTTGCAGTAAACACTCTATTTTCAGGAAGATTAAAATAATTAATCAATTCCAATCTGGTGAAATCAGAGTCTGTGATAAATACTGATGCACGCTTTACAGTGTGCAACAGTTCTTTCCGCATATACCGAACTCTTTCAGGAGGATGGCATTCCGGTAACGTAAAAACCGAGAGATCATGAAAAGTGACAACACAACGATCCACTCTTGGAGGTAGATAAAAATTGGGTCCATGATAAATGGCATTTTTATGATTTTTTAAAACGTTTGTCTTCAACCATGGTGCTGTGATTCTATATACTTCCGAAGCCAGTCGATTCTTTTTTACCAGGCTCTTAAGCCCTTCTGTTGAAGAGCTATTTTCTTTAGCCACAGGCATTTGCTGAGAGAGTCGATGCCCATTTAAAAAAAACAATTCGGATATTTCTGGAGCATCAGATAAACATTTAGCCAACTCAAATGCATAACGTCCAATACCTGTTAATGGGTATTTTATTGCATCAGTTCCAAATATAACTTTCATTACTCGCTTTCCAACATCCAACGTAGAGTATCTTCGAGTGGTGGAACATCCCAATCTGGAATAAATGATTGCAATTTTGACGGATCCCCACTGAGCGTTTTAACTTCATTCGCCCGGACAAAATCAGGATTTACTTGGATGGTAAGATGATGGCCTGTTATTTTCTCACACAGCTCAATAACTTTTCTCAATGAGTATGTACGACCAGAGCAGATGTTGATAACCTCACCGACTGGTTTAGCCTGCAATAATTTTACATACGCATTGCTAAGCGCGCGAACATCCGTAAAATCACGCCAAACATCAATATTTCCTAACTCGATCGTCGGCGATTTTGATTTAAAGTGTTTAACGATCTTTGGCAAGAGGAAATTTTCTGCCTGACCGACGCCAGTATAGTTAAATGGCCGGGTAATGAATACAGGTAGCTTACCCATCCACAGGCGAGACATATACTCCATTGCCAACTTACTGACGGCATAATCGTTCGCAGGATTTGGGGCCGCAGATTCATTCAGTTGCCCTGCTGTACCATTTCCATAAATGTTCGCACTACTGGCGAGAAGCACACCATCCAGAGAGCTGTTAAGGGTGCTCAAAGCCTGTAATAAATTACGCGTACCGAGTAAATTAACATTATAGAAGGCATCCGCATCACCATGCCCGACATATGCGATAGCGGCCAAATGGACAACAACGTTTGGTTGTATGCGCTCCACAATATCCTGCAACTTCGCAGTATCCATTAGATCAACCTGATAATAATCAGGCCCATCAAAAGGCATTGCACCAATACCGAATACCCGATATCCGGCAGCGGATAACTCCGCTGCCACATAGCGGCCGGTAAAACCATTAATCCCTGTTACCAGGGCATGTTTGCCGGCGCCGAACATCAGAAAGAAAACCCTTGCTGGTTACGGCGTAAATCAGCTTCAACCATCATTTGGCATAACTGCTCTAACGAGGTTTTTGGCTCCCAGCCCAGAATTTCTTTTGCACGGGCAGGGTTACCAATCAGCAAATCAACTTCAGCAGGACGGAAGAATTTAGGATTTACACGAACTAATGTTTTCCCTGTCGCAACATCAATGCCCACTTCTTGCTCGTCTTTACCCTCAAAGCGCAGTGTAAATCCTGCAGCTTTGAAAGCCATGCTGACAAAGTCACGCACGGTCTCTGTACGATTAGTTGCGAGCACAAAGGTATCGGGTTTTTCTGCCTGCAGAATACGCCACATCCCTTCGACATACTCTTTCGCATAGCCCCAATCACGCTTGGCGTCCATATTACCAAGTTCAAGGACATCAAGTTTGCCAAGTTTGATTTTAGCAACAGAATCAGTAATTTTACGCGTTACAAATTCCTGGCCACGTAATGGTGATTCGTGGTTAAACAGAATCCCGCTTGATGCAAAGATATTATAGCTTTCACGGTAGTTCACGGTCATCCAGTGAGCATACAGTTTTGCAACGCCATACGGACTACGCGGATAGAACGGGGTATCTTCTTTCTGTGGCACCGCCTGCACCAGACCAAACATTTCAGACGTTGATGCCTGATAATAACGAATCGCAGGGTTTACAATGCGAATAGCTTCGAGCAAGTTGACCGGTCCAATCCCTGTAATTTCAGCAGTGGTCACCGGCTGGTCAAATGATACGCCTACAAAACTTTGCGCCGCAAGATTATAAACTTCTGTAGCACCAGTGGTTTGCATCAAACGGATACTTGCAGACAAGTCAGTGAGATCGTATTCAACTAAGTGAAGGTTAGCGTTATCTTTAATGCCTAATTCCTCGATACGCCAGAAGTTGACGGAACTTGTACGGCGGTATGTTCCGTAAACGACGTAGCCCTTTCCTAGTAACAACTCAGCAAGGTAGGCACCATCTTGACCAGTAATGCCAGTAATTATTGCAGTTTTTTTAGCCATGTTATTCTTACTCACCGTTTAACTGTTGAACATTTTTAAGTACAGCATTAATCAATTGCTTAGTACTTTGTGACCATGTTAGCCAATTGAGATTTTCAATCTTTGGTATTTTATGATTTTCTTTCAGCAAAATCCATTTTTTAATAGCCACTGCAATTTGAGATGAATCCCCTGAAAAATAATAAACTGCATCACCGCCGACCTCCCTGAACACAGGAATATCCCTGGCGATTACAGGTAGATTATGCTGTGCTGCTTCTATTATTGGCAACCCAAACCCTTCGCCAGTGCTAGCGCAAATTAGACAAGTAGACATTTCATAAATCTCAGTTAAAAGATTATCATCGATGCCTGAGAACCAGAAAAAACGTTTATTAAGCTGAGGATGTTTTTTAATCTTGTTCATAAGATCTTCTACCATCCACCCTTCTTTGCCAACAAACACCAAATTTACATCTAATTTATCGAGCCATAACTGCTCAAAGGCTTTCAGAACCGCTGCATGCTGCTTGCGTGGTTCTATAGTGCTGACAACAAGGAATGTATTTTTATTTTTAAGACTGCTAATAGCGCTATAAAGATCATCCTTGTTTTTATGAACTGAGGGCTTAACAGCAGGATTAGCACCTAAGTGGAAGTAATCAATAGATAGACGTTTTAAGTTATTTGGTTCATTCTCTGCAACCCACTCTCTAAGTTCATTTGCAACTGTATTAGAAATGCAAATTGCAGAATCAAATGTTGTAATCTTTGAAAACCATTCGTTATACGCTTCTTTAGCACCAGGAAAAAAGTGTTGTGGTTGATTCACCGGTAATAAATCATATACTACATAGCTAATATGCACCCCACCATTTTGCATTTCCTTCAGCTTTTTATATTGTGATCTCACTATTTCTGGCTGCAAATCCAAGCCTAAAAAAACATCACCTTCATAATAGTCAATAGGGTTGTCTTCAGCCCAATGGGCCGGAATATTTAAAAGTTTGCATCCATACTTTCTAGCATTAAAGAAACCATTTGATTCATTTGTTGCATAGACTAACTCAACATTATAATCATTAGGTGATTCAGTCAGCAAACTACTTATAACTTCTCTTACAACCCGCTGAATACCACTCTTTGCATCTCTTTGAATCAGTTCTGAGATATCTACAAATAACTTTTTCTTTCTTGGCGTCGGCACAAAGTTCTTGGCTATGCTCTCACACACACTTATACAATCATTGTCGTTACTACCTAACAAATTAGTAACAGCACGTATTATATGGTGTGGTTGTGGTGAAGGCTTACGATAGAAATTTTCAATTGCAGACACATATTTCTCAGCACATACCCTTGGATGGTAATGTTTTCGCAATTCAGCAAATGCAGAGTTAGATATTTTCGAACGATAAGAAGTATCAGTGTATAATTTGCTTAATGCTTGAACAAGCTCCTCTTTATCGAAAGTATCAGGTAGCATCTCAACGCAATCACGCTTCAGCTCGGCCATTGATCCATTCGCATTTACTATCGTTGCAAGCCCATAATTCATACAATCCAATACTGCAGCAGAAGATTCACCACGGGAGTTTGATCTTAATTGAACCCCAATGTCTGCTGCTGACAGCCAGTGGCCGTACTCTTCATTGCTTAACCAGCCAGTTACTCGTATATTGCATTTGCAATTATTAATCAGCTTATCAATAATTGCGCCATACCGGTCACCCGGTTTTTCGCCTGCAAAAACCAAATAACATTTGCTGTCTTTTGATAGAGGAGAATCAATCCAGGCCTGAATTAGCTCCTTATTTAATTTCGTAGGCCCCATGAGTCCAAAACTACAGACAATCAATGCATCAGAGTCAAGACCTAATACTCTACGCGAATCTACTTTGCTGAAGTTTTTAGCTGGAATACGTAAGAGAGGTATCGTCTCCCATTTTGGTAGCGAGCCAGCGCCATACTCATTGATGGCCAATTGTCTAGAGTATTCCGAGTGAGTTATTACACCCAAACTGTTTTGAAGAACCGATATATTACACGGATATTTATAAATCACATCAGCAGTATCTGCGGCTTTATAGCGCATAGAAACAGCGGGCCAGCCACTTGATTTGAATAGCTCCTTCTCCCACCCATTAATTGTATGATGTAGATGCAGATCCATATGAGCAACTATTCCGGATAAGAAATAATCATGTAATACTACAACGCCAGGATAGTTTTTCAAAAGTTCAAACATATGCCAGTGGAAACTCGAATTGCCAAAATGATATACTACTCGATCATACGTTTCGGCATTCGTTTTAAACCATTCAATGGTCTGAATACCACAAACTGAATGAAGAAAAGGATCATTAATTTCTTCACCAGATATGGTGATCAAATCTATATGATAAAAGGCAGTAAGTTCTCTTAACAGTTCTGCACTATAATGTGCGATGCCACTTTTCATCGGTGGAAGGGGTGAAAAATATGCAAGTTTTTTTAATGTATTATTGCTTTCGACAAAAGCAGCCGCATTCAGTTTAGTTGAGTTGATATTATTATTAATTGCAGCCCATGCTAAATTTGCAGTTTGTTCCCATGAAAAATATTCACACTGTTTACTAGAGTGTTTTTCAAGTTCTTCCCGAAAGCAATTATCATTAATTAAGTTAGACATACTTGAGCAGATATCTGCAATGTCATAAGGGTCAAACAATGCTTGTTTATTATTTATTACTTCTGGAATGCTAGAGTATTTTCCGCCGATCACTGCTTTTCCACACTGCATAGCTTCCAGAATAGGTAATCCAAATCCTTCATGCCATGATGGAAATACAAAAAACTCACATAAATTATAAAAGATTAGCAAATCTTCTTCACTAATATAACCAGTGAAGATAACCTCATCATGATTCAAACCGACCTTTTTGCAGAGCTTCTTCAATCTTATAAGGTCTTGTTCTGTAATTGAGCAAACAATTGCCAATTGATAGTCTTTGCGTTGAACAAAACTTAACAATGCATAAGCTTCAATTAACCTTTCAATATTTTTTCTAAAATCAATACCGCCAGTGTAAAGTATATACTTCCGCGTTATATTAAATTTAATTTTCCAATCATTGATATCACCCTCTGAATAAACACGTTTTTCAAAAAATGATGAAGCTGCAGTAGATATATTAAATACTTTATTAGCATCAAAATGTAGGTAATCTACAGCTTCCTTACCTGACGACTGCGATATAGAAAGAACAAAGTCTGCTCTTTTAAGATTTAATATTTTCTTAAGATACCAGTCTTTAACAACTGGATTCTCTAAATAGATTTTTTCATGAATTAATGGAATGAGGTCATATAGAATAACGGCAGTTTTCACCGGCTTTTCATAGGTATTGATACTTGTTACTGCATCATCAACTAAGCCTTCAAATAGTGAAGTTAAAATTACTAAATCAGGTTCAAGTCTGGATATATAATTTTCACGAATTCTTTCAGCGATTTCAATCTTAGATTTATTCTCTGTATTAATATATGAAACGCCTGGTGTTGAATACCATACACGAAATGATATGTCATCAACGTGTTCGAAAAACTCATCTTTAATGGCGCCAACAGACTCCTGTAGCATTCCATTGCATAGCAAAATTATATCATTATCTTTATTTTGCTGAACAAATGATTTCACAAAGTTTAAGATATATCGGCCAATCCCTCTTTTTGAGTTACTTGCCTGCAATCCCTGCATGTCGATTACAATACGCATATATCACTACTCTTTATTATTTTTTAAGATTTCGAACATCCGCTGTGTTTGCTCAGACAAGTTATGTTCAATTACAATATCTCCACTCATGGCTAATGAAGGTTGAGACTCAGGGGTTTTATGAACATAGACTGATTTACTACTTTTAGTATAAACTCTCTTCAAAGAATCATATAAATTCAATTTTAATAAAAGTCTAATGATTATTTCTCTTAACCTTTCATTAGAATTAATAATTCTAAATAACCGTCTAATGATTCTTGATAAAAATACTCTCATTGTTTCGCACCTAAATTTGAAGCATTTTTAACGCCTAATCGACCTTATTTTTGCCTTAATCCTATTAAAAATACTTCTACTTATTAAATGTCTAACCTCATTAATTTCAGAACCTTGCCTGGCAATTTCTGAATTTTGTTTTGTAACTTCTGAATCTTGTCTCACAATCTGAGATTGCAATTCAGAGTTTTGTTTTCTGAGTATGCTATATTCTTCAGAAATCAAATTGAGATCTCGTTTAAGCGCATCGATTTCGATTGAGAGCTTATGGAACTTATTATTTAACCCTGAATCAAACTTATTGGCAAGAACATTAAATGATAACCCAAACTCTAAATTAAACGCCTCATCAAAATGAGCCAATACAGAATCATCAGATTTTTTTTGAGCAACAACACTATAATCGGGACTTACGCCCGCAATGACATCGATTAGTTCAATATTTTCCTTACTATACAGTGTTTTATTTTCCTGAAGCCTTAATACTTTTGTTCTTGCAAAACCTATATATTCAGTTAGAAATGACAATAGCTGGTTTGGAATTGGCTGTATATGAGTTGGGTCTAAATAAAAACTACTTGATGCAACTACAATATTCTCAGGATTTGGTGTTTCCAGAATAATCATCCCACCAGGCTTAAGTACGCGTAGTGACTCTTGGATAAGTAATTTAACATTATCAAACCCGATATGTTCTACAACATGGAACGAGGAGACAACATCGACAGAATTATCCTGAAATTGCTTTAGAAAGCTAATTGCATCATCTTGAACAACATCTAGACCAAGGTCAGTACAGTATGACAGCATGCCCTCATCTAAATCGGCCCCTTTGGCAGTAAACCCCACTGTAGTGACAAGTTCCAACCATTCGCCTCTACCGCATCCAAGATCCAACAGCACAGGATCTCTTGATGTTAATGAGAAGGGCTTAATAAAGGGCAGATAAACACGCAAGCGATTTTTAATATCTTCCCTATCACCTCGATGCATCCCTTCGAACGAACTATAGAAGCTATCTTTCATCTACCTGTACCTCGGGTGGTAGCCACGCAACCCCAACAAATGGACTTTGGCTAAAGTTGATTACATTAAATACTAATGCCAAGTCCCTCCATTCGTAGTTATTACCTATATGTGTGTCTTTATCATGTAATGCTATCGCAACAGAATAACTGCCTTCCCCTATATTTAGATCAAAATCAAAACGGTATTTGAATTTTTGTCCCGCCTGAAGGTTTTTCAACTGTTTATTATTGTGATAAGTGTTAGTCCCATACACAGGTTGCCCTAATCTATCTTTAATCATATATCCAAGAACTAACTCTTTGATATCCTTATGTATAATCACAGATATATCTAATGTGACTTTTTCACCCACACCTAAAATCTCAGCCTCTTTGCCCTCTTTATTCAACAAAGAAACATTTTCAATCTTAGCTTCGCCGGTTCCAGATATGGTTTTTGTTATTCCATTTTCGACTTCTTGTTTAATATTTTTTGCCGATGTAGACTTCTCCGATAACATGGCATTGTAGTAATCCATTACCGTTTCTGGATCTCCTTGAATTTCTATCTCACCAGCATTTAAGAGAATGGCTTTATCGCATATAGACTGTATTGCCAGTTTATCATGCGATACAATTAACAACGTCGTCCCCTCGGTTCTGAACTGACGGATTCTATCGAAGCTCTTATGCTGAAAATATGAATCCCCCACTGACAAAGCTTCATCAATAATCAAAATATCTGGTCTAACAGCTGTTGCTACACTAAATGCCAGCCTCATTTGCATACCACTAGAGTACACTCTTACTGGTTGATCGATATAATCACCAATCTCTGCAAAATCTTCGATTTCAGGCATCAAACGTTCGATATCTTCATTACTGAGCCCTAATAGTTGCCCTGACATGTAAACATTTTGCCGGCCGGTGAAATCAGGATGGAATCCCATCCCTAACTCAAGTAATGCGGCAACCCTACCAGTAAGTTCGATCTTACCAGTCGTCGGTTTTATCGTACCAGTAATGAGCTTGAGAAGAGTACTTTTGCCTGCGCCGTTGATACCAATAATACCAACAGCTTCACCTGGCTGCACGACGAAGTTAATGCCTTTTAATATCCATTTTTTATCATGTCGAATAGCATTCGTTGGTGAAAACCATTCAAGTAAGCGACTAAATCTGGTGCGGTACACCTTATAGGCCTTACTCACATTCTGCACTACAATCTTTGCCATTATAATTCATCCACCATATCAGATGCATGCTTTCTAAACAATGAAAGTCCCAATACGCATAATACACCACCTGATATCAAAACAGGCAAAATACTCATCCAATCTGTTGACTGCTGGTGAATATAAATGCGTTGATAATTTTCAACAAGAATTGCTAATGGATTATAACTTAAGATTTCCCGTGCTTTTTCCGGTAGCGCATCAAGCACATATACTATCGGCGTGAACCAAAACCAAAATTGTAATAAGATACCTACAAACTGGCCGATATCCCTAAAAAAGACATTGAGAATACCGAGAACCATACCAAGTCCGACTGAAAATATAATTTGCACCACTAAAAGAGGTATTATTTGAATTATATTATGAGGATGAAGATTTCCGGTAAATAATAAAAACAAAACAAATAACGTGTAAATAATAACAAAATTAATTATTGCTGAGCATGTTACTATTATTGGCAAGCAAATCCTTGGAAAATTAAGCTTCTTTAAAAGACCAGCGCTTTCAATAAATATATTCGTACACCGAGTTACGATCTCAGCGAACAATCCCCACGTAATTATACCAATACATAAATATATACTATACATATATACCCCCCCAGTACCAGGCAACCTGGTTTTCATAACCTGGGAAAATACCAGCGTATATACTAATATCATAGCAAGTGGCTGCAATATCAGCCACATGGCACCTAACATACTTGTTCTATACTTTACTTGGAATTCTCGCTTAACGCTTCCAAGTATAAACCAACGATACTTATATATAATCAGCAGCAAATCTTTCATTTATTTCTCTGCCATTAGCGCTAAAATTTCATCTGTTTTCATTTGCATTAATGCAATATTATTTTTTGACTCTACATTTAACCTTACAACAGGCTCAGTATTTGATGAGCGAAGGTTGAAACGCCAATCACCATATTCAATGCTGATGCCATCAGTATGGTCAATATTTAGTGCTTCTGGCTTGTATATATCGCAAATACGTTGAATCGCGGTATTAGCATTTTCGAGCTTACGGTTAATTTCACCGGAAGCAGGAAACGCCTGCATACGTTGTCCAACTAAATCGGTAAGAGAGAGTTTCTTCACACACAGCATTTCAGCAACCAGAAGCCACGGAATCATCCCACTATCGCAATATGCAAAATCGCGGAAGTAGTGATGTGCGCTCATCTCCCCACCGTAGATTGCATCTTCTTTACGCATGCGCTCTTTGATGAAGGCGTGGCCCGTTTTAGACATCACAGGAATGCCGCCAGCTTTAGTTACAATATCGATAGTATTCCAGGTCAATCGCGGGTCATGGATGATCTTCGCGCCCGGTTCTTTTTGTAAGAATGCTTCGGCTAACAGACCTACAATGTAATAGCCTTCGATAAACTGCCCTTCCCCATCAAACAGGAAGCAACGGTCAAAATCGCCGTCAAATGCGATCCCCAAATCTGCGCCATGTTCTTTAACAGCATCGGCAGTGTCTTTGCGACATTCTGGTAACAGAGGATTAGGGATCCCATTAGGGAAAGTGCCATCCGGCTGGTGATGAACTTTAATAAATGAAACGGGGACACTAGCAGCAACGAAACGTTTTTCAATCGCGTCAATGACGTGGCCTGCGGCACCATTGCCAGAGTTAACCACAAGCTTCATTGGACGAGTGAAGTTCGCGAAATCAATGTAGCCCATTAAGTGATCGACATAAGCGTCAAGAATAGAAATCTTCTTGTAGCTTCCGCGCAGTTGGGCATCAACAGGCGCGAAATTATTTTCTTCGGCTAAACGCTGTACATCGCGTAGTCCTGTATCACCACTGATAGGTTTCGCATTTTCGCGAACCAGTTTCATTCCGTTATAATCCATCGGATTATGACTGGCGGTGACTTCGATGCCGCCATCTACACCAAGATGGAAGGTTGCAAAATAGATCTCTTCTGTCCCGCTTAAACCAATATCGAGGATATCGGTACCCGCATCCATTAGGCCATTCGCTAATGCCAGTTTCAGGCTCTCACTGGTTAAGCGTACGTCACCGCCCACCACGATTGTTTTAGGCTTGAGGAATTCACCGTATGCGCGACCAATGCGATACGCAATATCTTCATTTAATTCTTCGCCTAATTTTCCACGAATATCATAGGCTTTAAAACAAGTCAGCTTAGACATAGATCTTTATACCTTCAAAATTAGCAACGACCATACTGGTCTTTAATACGAATAATGTCGTCATCCCCTAAATAGGAGCCAGATTGGATCTCAAGCAGTTCCAATGGAATCTTGCCTGGGTTTTCCAGTCGATGTTGTGCTCCGATGGGAATAAAGGTTGATTGGTTTTCAGTCAGCAGGAATTTTTGATCTTTAATCGTTACTTCACCCGTGCCAGACAGCACAACCCAGTGTTCGGTCCGGTGATGATGCATCTGCATCGAAAACGCTGCACCCGGTTTAACGGTGATTCGATTTACATTAAAACGCTCGGTCTGTACCACCACATCGCATCGCCCCCACGGACGGTATATTTCCCGGTGACGCTTATATTCACTGCGATGATTAGCTTTAAGATACTCAACAACTTTCTTAACATCCTGCACCTGATCTTTATCAACGACCAGTACAGCATCTTTTGTATTGATGATCACCAGATTATCGACACCGATAGCTGCGACCAATTTTTCATCAGTGTTGATATAGCAGTTATTTGCGTTGTGCATGAAGGTATCACCCGTCAGGACATTACCTTTTTTATCTTTAGGACTCACTTCCCATAGTGCCGACCAGGAACCCACGTCACTCCAGTCTGCATCAAGCCCAACGACGACAGCGTCTGTCGTCTTCTCCATGACCGCGTAGTCAACGGATTCATCCGGACAAGCGATAAACAGATCGCGATCGATCTTGATAAACTCATCGCTATCTTTGCAACCGCGGATTGCCGCCTTGCAGGACTCAAGAATATCGGGTCTGAATTTTTCCAGTTCTTCAAGATATTTCTTGGCCCGGAACATGAACATTCCGCTGTTCCAGTAATATTCACCAGAAGCTAAATAACCTTCCGCGGTTTCTTTGTTCGGTTTTTCTACGAAACGGCTAACCTGGTAAGCGATATTCTCACCAAGAACCTCTTCCTTACCGCGGTGAATATAGCCATAACCCGTTTCTGCACCGGTTGGTACAATCCCAAATGTGACAAGGCGCCCCTGCATGGCAAATTTAAATGCTGACTTTACCGCCTGGTGAAATGCCGGTTTATTGTTAATGATGTGATCTGCGGCTAATACCAGAAGAATTGGGTCATCGCCATTCTCTATTGCACTTAATGCTGCCAGCGCTATTGCTGGCGCAGTATTGCGGCCAACGGGTTCAAGAATGATATTATGAGAGAGCTTATTAATTTGTCTTAGTTGCTCAGCAACAAGAAATCTGTGTTCCTGATTGCAAATGACTACCGGTTCCCGTGCATCGACATCATCCAGACGAAGCACAGTTTCTTGCAGCATTGAACGCTGTCCATACAAACGAAGAAACTGTTTTGGGTAGAGCTCGCGCGACATCGGCCATAAACGACTACCGGTACCACCGGCCATTATCACAGGAAGTAACATCTTAGGTCCTTAAATATCAATGCGTTATACTAAACCAACAGAAGATTTTCATCGTCGCTCAATGAAAAATGGGCACGCTACCGCACTGGCTCTACAGCTACCAGGACACTGCTCATTTTATGTTGGGCAAACAAATTGCTGATAACCCTCAACGAATTAAGGAATATCTCAACCGAATATTCTCTTATTTATTCACTGTGTAGACAAGAAAAATGTCCTACGGCGGACCGGTAATTTCTTACCGATCTACCTTTTTTAGTATTTGAAATTTAAAAAAAAACATTTATAGCAGCATTCTGCGGGTATCAGACAAATCATTACTCTTTACATATACTGCTACGATACTCGGTTCAAATCGTAGGCAACGAGGGTAGCAATAGCACTAGCTCAGCAGTTTTAAAATTTGATCCCTGAACTTCGGCCCTTCTTTCAGGTTGCGCAGTCCGTACTTCACAAATGCCTGCATGTAGCCCATTTTCTTACCACAGTCGTAGCTATCGCCGGTCATCAACATGGCATCAACAGACTGTTTTTTCGCCAGCTCAGCGATAGCATCCGTAAGCTGAATACGCCCCCACGCACCAGGCTGCGTGCGCTCAATTTCCGCCCAAATATCAGCAGAAAGCACATAACGCCCTACGGCCATCAGGTCCGAATCAAGGGTTTGCGGCTGGTCGGGTTTTTCAATGAATTCAACGATGCGACTGACCTTACCTTCGTTGTCTAAAGGCTCTTTGGTCTGAATAACGGAATACTCGGAAAGATCGCCAGCCATACGTTTTGCCAGCACCTGGCTACGCCCGGTCTCATTAAAGCGGGCCACCATTGCGGCCAGGTTGTAACGCAGCGGATCCGCGCTCGCCGTGTCAAGAATGACGTCAGGTAACACCACCACGAAAGGGTTGTCTCCGATTATCGGGCGCGCGCAAAGAATCGAGTGACCCAGACCAAGCAATTGTGCCTGACGAACGTTCATGATAGTCACACCTGGAGGGCAGATGGACTGCACTTCGGCCAGTAACTGGCGTTTAACACGCTGTTCAAGCAGTGATTCAAGTTCATAAGAGGTGTCGAAGTGGTTCTCAACCGCGTTCTTAGACGCATGTGTTACCAGAACGATTTCTTTGATACCTGCAGCTACAATCTCGTCGACAATGTATTGAATCATCGGCTTATCAACGATTGGTAGCATCTCTTTTGGGATGGCCTTTGTGGCAGGCAACATGTGCATCCCGAGGCCCGCTACCGGAATAACTGCTTTCAAATTAATCATTAAGTCATTCACCTATTCAATAGTTGCTGAATTATAGCTTTTTAGCTTGTTTTAGCCAGTATGAATTACATTGCTCAGTTAGGACGCATGTTACGCCGCTTATCGGCAGAATGCAGTAATCATAATCTTAGCCGGGTAGGTTTTTAGCCAGGAATGGTCGTAAAATTACCGGCCCGGTAGTCGAAAATTCACCGCCGCGACATTCACGACCTGGTGGTTTACGCCGTCAATATCAACCGAGCTTTGTCCTGCTTCATTAACTGCATGAACATTGGCCAGCGAGAGCAATGTACCCTGTTTGGCCATAAACTGACCGCGGACATCTTTGCGCAGATCAAAGTGCATCTTAAGCGCCGGCCCTATGGTGGATTGCTGCATCACATTGATATTTCGCAAGAAAAGATGTTGAGGTTTGTTGTGCAGCTCCAGCGTCGCGCGCTTCATCTCAACGTTAGTAATGGCCACAAATGAAGTTGCATTACCAGAGGAAATCTGAATACCACGTAATTTATAATCGAGTTGTGTGTTATCCAGTTGAATATTATTTAACTTAAAGTTTTGTGGGATGGACAAATATCGTCCTTTGATCACACCGTAACCAATCAGCATCCCTGCGCTATTTTTCATATTGATATTATCGATAACGAAATTATCACATCCATAAATAGCGACTGTAGCATTGTCGATACCTGCTTTCTTGCTGAAATCCGGGGTGATATTTTGTGCGGTAATATTACGAATGATAAAATGTTTGCCGTTCTCGACATGGACTAACTGCCGACAATCCGAGCCCGTTATATTGGCAACCACAAATCTTTTCACCGCCAGTTCGTCTGGATAGGTGTTGTCGTACGTACTACCTGCCAGCCCAATACCGATACCCCAGTTAACATTTCCGTTCGTACAATTGATGCGTTCTATAACATGGTCTGAAATCACGATGTCACTGTCGTTTATCGCGACATTCCACTCGATGGCGTCCCCCTGTAAATCACTAAAACGACTGTTGGTTATCCGTACCCCATCCATCTGGTTATGAAACCCCTGACGCAGGATCCCGTAATTCGCATCAGTGACAGTAATGTCATCAATGGTGAGGTTGCGCATCGCTCGCTGCGTTTTCCCCCCGATATAAATTTGCGCCACGGGGGCGAAACCGCTCATGGCTATGCCTTTTATCACACAGTCGGATCCCCTAACATCAAGGGTAATATTTCGCAAGCGCCCCCCCTGCTCCCCTGTCACGCGACAGCCATCCTGCAGAATAAATCGCCCACGACTGCTGCTACTGACCCCGCCTTGCAGATGCAACATTTTACCTGGTGGGATCACGATTGCGGTATTGATATTCCTGCACTCCAGACCAGCAGGTACGACAACGGTTTGCGCGTCTATAAATGCCTGCCGGAAAGAAGCCACCCAATCCTGTGGATTGTAATCCTGAATGTTGACGCTGCCCGATGATTCAAGCGCCCGGGCGACGGGAGAATGCAGTGCGACAAGCGCAGAACCTGCCGTCAGAAAAGTACGTCGGGAGAGTTTTTTCTCTGGCATACAACCTCGATTTACATCGTTTTCAGCAGACTGGCTAACTGTTTGTTGATCGCAAGCTGGTTAAATTCAGCGGCTATTTTTTCGCGGGCGCACGCCACCACCGGCTTCACTTGCTCACTGTCGAGCACACTGACCGTCGCTAATCGCTCCGCCAGGGCCTGAGCATCATTCTCCGGTGCCAGCCAGCCGGACCTTCCAGATTCCACCAGCTCAGGGATCCCACTGTGAACGGTAGAGACGACCGGTATCCCTACGGCCATGGCCTCCATCAACGCCACCGGGATCCCTTCCATGTCACCATCAATTCCCGTGACAGAAGGCAACAGGAAGACATCCGCCTGTTCAAGCATCTCTTTAACCTGATGACTGGGTTTAAATCCTGACATTTCAATCACGTCATCCAGTTGATATTGCTCGATAAGCGTACGTAACCGACGCTCCCAAGGGCCAATTCCCAGAATGCGATAACGAAATGAGATACCCCGCTCCTTCAACTGGCGGCACGCTTCGATAGCGACATGCAGCCCTTTTTTCTCGGTTAACCGTGCAACGGAGAGAATTTCTAGCGGCGTACCCGGCGCTTTCACCTCACGAGGTGTAAAACGCGTCATATCAATCCCCATACGCGATACCGCAATTTTATGCGGTGGGCATCCCATATTCCGCAAACGTCCGGCCCAGAGATTGCTGATGGGTAACATCAAATCACCGCGCTGAAACAGCTTCTGATATTCAGGGGTATAGCGGGCAAGGATGTCCCGGTGTGAAACATCAATACCATGGAAGACAGTGGCTATTTTGCCGCGAATCACGCCGAGTTCACGTAGTTTGGCCGCCGTTACGCCAGCGGGTCCAAAGTGCGCAATAAAGACATCGGCCAGGAATGCTCGTGGGGTTAGCGCACAGATGGACGCTAGAATCAGATTACGCGCCTCATCGCCATAGCGTGGAACGTTGAGCGCTTTCCAGGTCGCTGTCCGGGTAATGCCTTGTAAAATCGTCGTGGTGCGATATTTCAGCTTCGCCAACCTGCCAGTCGGCTCTTTCAATAACCATCGCGTTTTATCACCCAGACAGTAGTCCACATAGGAAGCATGGGTGTTATCAAGATCGCCCTGATATAACGCGATAATTTCAACATCGTGCCCCATATCAATAAACGCGGTGATCTGATTCAGCACAAAGGTTTCAGAGGACAGCGGAAATTTAAGCAGGAAAAAACTGACTTTCATTTCCCCTCCTCAATACGCGTTAGTACCGATTGCACCATATGCATACCGTGTTCACGTTCACGCTTAACAGCCTCCGCCACCCTGACGTTAAGTTCAGCCAACCGTCCCAGGGTATCGGCAACCCTGCCCTCAAGGCTACCATCCAGCAGATGGCGGATATCAACCGCCATTTCCGCTAACCCCAGTTGCTGCATAATTCCCGCCGATTTGTGCTCATAATTAATGGCTATCGCCGGCGTCATAAA
Source organism: Citrobacter sp. C6_1 (assembly GCF_014596835.2). Taxonomy (NCBI): domain Bacteria; kingdom Pseudomonadati; phylum Pseudomonadota; class Gammaproteobacteria; order Enterobacterales; family Enterobacteriaceae; genus Citrobacter; species Citrobacter sp. C6_1. Next base: position 2,848,374 of record NZ_CP115031.1, read on the forward strand.
GTTCATCGAGATGATGGCAGAGTGCAGTCGTGTGCCCACCGTCAGGTCACATGCGCCCAATATTTTTCCCATTTCGAGATCGTTTAGTTCATCCATTACCACGTGATAACGGGCCGGATCGTTAACGTACTGACGCAGGTTCAGTGCAACCATGCGATCATCTTTGTTGTAACTATCAATACCGGTACAGGTTGAGAGCGCCATCACCTGGTAACCTTCATCAAGGATCCGATTAACCACGCCGGCAAAGGCTTGCTCATAGGCCTGTTGTGTGGTTCCAAGACGCTTATCAAACGGCGCCAGTTCACGTAATGTAATGGCGACAGTCTTCTGCTTTGCAGCCGCTTGTAGCCAGTGCTGTACGGCATAACCCGGGTCAAAGTCATCGTGATGGTTGTCTACCAGCCAGGCGGTATCCACCCCCGACTCGACTTTCTCTGTCGTTATGTCACTGCGTTTCATCAGTTCCAGACTGACCGATTCGCGTAAAATTAGCGCCTTGCAGTGCCCAAAAACGTAGTTCGCCAACTGATTGAACTGTTCATCCTGAAATGGCCCTACGCTATGACCAATCATGTACAGCGGTTTTTTAGCCATAAACGAACACAAGGCATGTTCAAACTGCGGCACGCCATACAGATCGACAAAAAACGATCCGCCGACCTGGATAATGGCGTCATAACGCGACAACAGACGGACAAAGTCAGTAAACCCCTGAGCGATAGCGATATTGCGCAGATTTCCGGAATCGGTGACGCGCGAGAGCAACACCTGATGCTGATAGCGACGACGCAGCACTTTCTTTACACGGCCCATGACGCCTGCAGCATTGTTATGCTGCTTCATCTGTGAATACAGAGGATCACCCATCACCGGTCGGTTTAGTAACCAGGAGGAACTCACCGGGTAGCGGCTCATCACATCCACTTCCGTCTCAGGCTGGAGCGTATGAATGGCATCCAGCAAACCACGTAAAATAGCGCTGTCCCCGCGATTACCGCAGGTGTGGTTGCCCAAAATCAGTAATTTCATCATGACCTCTTAAAATCAGTGTGGATGACGGTTTTCCCGTCCCCGGACGACAACAAACGCAATTCACCCTGCGCGGAACAAGGCTTTCATTTTTTCACCACGGCAGAACTGGCGTTTGATTTCTACCACCAGCGGATCACGCGACAGCACAATCATCACGACAAACGCCAGCGCGCCAGCGGTTATCTGTAGGCTCAGCAACGCACTTAACGGCAATTTATTTTGCAATGTCATTCCCAGTGCGTAGCTCACCACCAGCGTGGGTAAAGAAAGATAGAACGGTAGCCACAGGCTGAGCATGTACTGCCGATAGCTCGGTCCCAGTACCGGTTTGATCATCACGAAATAGCTCAGGATGGTGTTTATGACCTGTACTAGTAAAAAACCCAGCGTGACGCCAATCACTCCCGCCATATTTCCGCCAACCAGGATCGCGGGGATAAACAAAAAGGTTTTGAATATATTGAATTTGAAGCTGATATCGACCCGTGCTTTGGCCATCAGCAGAGAGCCTATTGGATTACCGACTGAGCGCAGCAGACCCACAATGCACAGCAATTGCAGCACCGGAACAATACTGTTCCACTTTTCACCAAACACCAGCGGTACGACGTTATTTGATACCACCATCAGTCCCAGTAGGGCCGGGAAATTGATAATGCCAACAACAGATAGCAGCTTGTAAAAATTGACCCGTAGTTTTTCGGTATCGTCCTGAATTTTGGCAAACGCAGGAAACAGTACTCGGGTAATTATCGGATTCAGTTTGATTGGCGGTACAACTGCCACGTTCCAGGCAAGATTGAAGCCTCCCGCCACGCCAGCCCCCAGGGTTCTGGCCAGCACCAGCGTCGAAAGGTTGGTGTTCACATAATTGATAATGCTGTCCGCCGTCAGCCACGCCCCAAAGCGCAGATTTTGCGACACGGATGAAAGTGAAAAACACAGCCCTGGTCGATATATTTTGCGGCCAAAATAGCCAAACAGCAGCGTACGTAGCGTACTGTTCACCAGATATCCAACAGTGGCCGTCATGGCGATCGGCCAAAAATGCGCGCTAACCACAGTAAAAGTAAAACCGGCCAGTACTGAACTGGTTTCAATCAGGCCAATTTTGTTGAAGGCCAGTTCTTTTTGCATCAGCGCACGGAACTGCTGCCCATGCGGGATCACCACAAACGCCAGCGCTAAGGTTTTAATCAGTGGCACCAGCTCAGGGTTATTAAGCGCATCGGCAATGGTTTCGCTGAGCGCAAACATAGCAATACATACGACTATCCCCAGCCCAACGTTTAACCAGTACAAGGTGGTTAGTTCAAGATAACCTATCTCTTTGCGCTGAATAATCGAGTTGGCGATGCCAAAATCAGACAGCGTATCGGCCAGCGCAATAATCACCAGCGACACGGTTAATAACCCGAACTGATGATTATCAATAATCCGCGCCAGAACCGTCATCTGAATGAGCCCCAGACCGATGATGATTACCGTAGCAATGGCTGACCATTTAGCACCGTTGAGGGTTTTTTCTCGTAAGCTCATATTAATATGCCGCTTTATTGACGAAGCCTTTAAACACCGTCAGAAAAACGATTTTGATATCGAACCACACGCTCCATTCACGAATGTATTCGAGGTCAAACTCTACCCGTTTTTCCATTTTTTCCAGCGTATCGGTTTCACCACGCCAGCCGTTGATTTGCGCCCAACCGGTAATGCCTGGCTTCACCTTATGGCGCAACATGTACCCTTCTATCAACTGACGATACTGTTCGTTATGCGCCACCGCATGTGGACGCGGCCCGACAATAGACATCCCTCCTGTCAGCACATTTATAAACTGTGGTAATTCATCCAGAGACGTCCGCCGCAGGAAGTTACCCACGCGGGTCACACGCGGATCGTTTTGTGTGGCCTGGGTAACCACCGCGTCGTTCTCCATCACTTTCATGGAGCGAAATTTCCAGACTTTGATCGGCTTCCCGTCCATGCCATAGCGGGTCTGACGAAAAATTACCGGCCCCTTTGAGGTCAGCTTCACCATCAGCGCAATGGCGCATAGCACAGGAGAAATTAGCAGCAGGATTAACGATGCAAGGACGATATCCTCCGCGCGCTTCAGCAGACGATTAATCCCCGAGAGCGGCGTGTCATACAGCGGCACCACCGGAACGCCATTCATTTCTTCAATCCGTGAATGCAGAATGTTGAAGGTAAAAACATCAGGAATCAGGAGCACTGAACAGGTGGTATCAGCCAGTTCGCGTACCAGTTTTTTTACCCGCGCCCCATCGCTCATCGACATAGCGATATAGACGTTATGAATGCGTGAAGCTTTGGCATCATCCACCAGTTGCTGCAGATTTCCCGCCCAATCCCGGGCGTTTTTCCCCGGTATGGGGTCGTGATAAACACCCGCGACCTCAAACCCCAACCACGGCTCATGGCGAAAGCTGTCCAGCAGCACCTGTCCGGCAGGAAGATCCCCTGCTACCGCTACCCGACGTGTGTTATAACCACGATTTCGCAACCATCCCGCCCCGTAGCGAATAAACGCACGGCACAGCACCAGGCCAATACTTGACAGCAGATACCATGCCAGCCAGAGAGCAAACCGGTTATCAAAATCGTTATTAAAGGCAATCAGACCCGCGCAAAAAATCAGACTCAGCGTCCAGTTTTGCAGCAGCAGCACCAACTCAGTTGAAATTTTCACTCCGCGCCAGGAGCGGTAAAAATCCGTTATCCCGCCCAGCATCTGAAAAACGACCAGCGTGATTAACGCCACCAGCAGGTGCATATACAGGAAAGGCAAACCGCTCAGTTCGCAGACTATCCATAATCCACCAAACATGATGGTGATATCTGAAAAGCGTTGCACCATCGATATTAACGACGCATTGGTTTTGGCTCGTTCGCGCTTTTTTAGATGTGTCATCGTGGTTCCTGTTAGTCGCCACTTGCCCTTATCGGGCAAGGGAAATACCAGCATTACTGATTCAGCAATGCCAGGAGAGTGCGCGTTCGCACGTTCAGGCGGACATCACCAACTGACCCGTAACAAATATCACAAGTGGTAACGCGGATTATTTGGCTCATGTTATCTCCTTCTTCAGGCAATAGTTAGCCCAGGTCTGATTGCCTAAATAAATAACAAAGTCCAGTCTCTGTTATTTTATTTCATAAAAGTTCGCAGAGAGTCAGTTAACAGAAAAGAATAATAGATTTCTATATATGCTCATGATGTGTGCCAAATCTTACAATATCATCTTCTTCAAGGTAGACTCCAGAGCGGACTTCAATCATCTCCAGCGGAACCTTTCCTGGGTTTTCAAGACAATGAATAGTGCCCTGAGGAATATACACTGATTGATTTTCACTTAATAATTGGACCTCATCACAGATCGTGACCTTTGCCGTTCCCGCAACAATAATCCAGTGTTCAGCGCGATGATGGTGCATACGTAATGCAAAGCCCTGACCGGGTTTCACGGTTATCCTTTTAACCTGATAACGTTCACCTTCATCAATAGAATCATATTTTCCCCAGGGTCTAAAAACTTCACGATGAATATGATGTTCCGAGCGACCATCCGCCTGAATTTGTGCAACGATTTTTTTTACATCTTGTACATCCGTTTTATTTGCGATTAATACTGCATCTTTAGTCTGGACGACGATAAGATCTTTTACGCCGACGGTTGCTACCAATCCCGACTCGGCGTAGACATAACTGTTCTCTGTATTATGGTCAATGACATCGCCATGATAAACATTGCCCTCGTGGTTACGATCGCTGATTTCCCAAAGTGATGACCATGAACCCACATCGCTCCAGCCAACGTTCATCGGCAGGACTACAGCATCCGTGGTTTTCTCCATTACAGCATAGTCGATCGATTCCTCTGGGCAAGCCTGGAAATCGTCCCGACTGACACGGATAAAATCATTGTCCAGTTCAGCGTTATCCATCGCTACCAAGCAGGCCTGTAGAATATCCGGGCGATATTTTTCAAGCTCTTCAAGATAGCGTCGGGCCTGGAATAAAAACATACCGCTATTCCAGTAATATTCACCAGCAGAGATATATTTTTCGGCTGTTTCAAGGTCAGGTTTTTCCACAAAAGCATCAACATTGAAAGCAACAGAATCAACTTGAATCTGGGTACTACTGACTTCACCGCGTCGAATATAACCGTACCCTGTTTCCGGTGTATCCGGGACGATACCAAATGTTACCAGCTTGCCATTTTCGGCTAACGGAATGGCTGAGGTCACTGCATCGTGGAAGTATTTATTTTCTTCGATAATATGATCAGCTGCCAGGACCAGCAACAACGGGTTATGATCGGAATTATTGTTACATGCTGCGATTGCTGCCAGTGCGATTGCTGGTGCGGTATTCCGGGCTTGTGGCTCAAGAATAATATTCCCCGTTAGCTTATCGATTTCTTGCAATTGTTCAGCAACAATAAATCGATGCTTTTCATTACATATTACCAGCGGTGGTGAACAATCCAGTCCATCAAGACGACAAATTGTCGATTGCAACATTGTATTTTGCCCATCCAGACATAAGAACTGCTTTGGATATAATGTTCTGGATAATGGCCACAGACGGCTACCGGAACCACCGGCAATAATTACCGGATGAATGTTATTCTGACTCATAAGTCAACCCTTCAAATGATTAATAAATTGATTTAAGACATTATCTTTTTCAAGTGCAGACTCTGCATATGAACGTGCAATCATATTGTATTCAGGCATAGTGATTGCCTCCGTAATACCGGCCACAAGCATCTCAACTGATTCTGGCTCAATACAGATCGCAATACCGGGATGTTTCTGACAAAGCTGCCCCAGTTCGGTGTGTATCTCTGCTGTAATCACGGCATTTCCCCCGACCGCCAATATATTCGTTAACTTCGAAGGAAGAACCGCATCTGCAGCGCCACGTCTTTGGATGACTAAATGGCAATCTGCCAACCTTAATAACGCTGGCAACATTTCGTATGGTTGCAGGGGGTAGAACTTAACATTCGTTAGGGCTCGTTCCTTGACCATTTGTTCCATCCTGGATTTTCCCCCTCCCTGACCCACAATAACGTATATCCATGGTTTATCCTGAGTCTGGCTTGCAGCCTCAACGATATTTTCAACGCCTTGTTTCTCACCAATATTGCCGGAATAAAGAATAATTTTTTTATCGGTTGGCAAATCAAATCGCTGACGAATTTGCGCTATATCAGCACTATCCACCTTGCTAAATCTTTCCACTTCGGACCAGTTCGGGAAAAAGATAATTTTTTCTGCAGCAACGCCTTTCTCCTGCGCTTTTTGCATCATAGAGCGGGAGATCGTGGAAACATTATCCACATTCAACAAACTGCTACGCTCAAATGCTTTGGCTATGCGCGCAATCATTGTGGAATTTCCGGTTGCCGCCAATCCCAGCCCCAACATCGCATCAACTTCATAATCCTGAACATGCAGCACGGTACGAGAGCCAGACAGTTTTGCCAGCAAACGCATCCCTGGTGTACAGAATAGCGTGGGTACCACGCCGATAATGTATTCAGGCTTCCACCGATACTGAGCCAATAGGGGAAAAAAACTGCTCAGGGCAAAACTGCCCAAATGTAGCAGCCGCTTTAACGTTGAAGGTTGAGTTGGTACATATAATGGACAGCGCCAGACAGTGGTGACACCAACTTCCCGACGATAGCGCCAGGAAGAATAAGGTTCGCCGACTTGCCACTGTGGATAATAAGGAGGCGCCGTAACCACCCGAACCTCATGCCCCTGGCTCGCCATCCACTCCACCATCTCTCCCGTGTATTTACCAATTCCGGTCAATTCGGGCGAGTAATTGATGCCATAAACCAGAATTCTCATATCCCGGGCACCCGATCTTTCGTCGCTGGGTTGAAATATGCCTGCGTATTCTTATGCACATTCCCATCGGCAATCAGCTCATCTGTTTTAGCCCAACGCCAGGTATCATGCTGTTTTGACGGCAACATTGATGTACTGGTATTAATCTTCAGTCGAAAACCCAGCACCACATAATGCGTTGTAAATGAAGAACCAGAAAAATTATCCTCATAAAAGTGCTGCCAGACACCAAAAAACTGACCGTGTGTTATGGGAAACTGCTGGCCTAATTCTTCTTCCGTCAAACGCATAAATGCTTGTTCCAGCGTTTCATCTTTTAATACTCTACCGCCGGGCACAAACCAATATCCTTGAGCAGGCCTGTTAGTTCTTTTCCCAACTAAAAACTCCCCAAACTCATTCTCAATGATAAAGTCCAGAGAGATCAGCGGCGTCGTGCGCACCGCATTAGCGAAGTCTTCATTATTGAGAAACATTACTCACCCCGATACCGCTGCTGATTATCAAGGAACCAGCGATAAGTATTAACCAACCCCTGTTCAAGTCCTATTTCATGATGCCAGCCGAGTCTTCTCAGGCGACTGACATCAAGCAGTTTTCGTGGTGTCCCATCAGGTTTAGAAGCATCAAAAATAATATCACCGCGAAAACCAACAACTTTTGCAATGGCGTTGGATAGTTCGCGAATAGTGCAATCTTCCCCCGTGCCTACATTGACATGAGAAAGCATTGGCTCTGTATTTTCCTGCCAAACCTCATTGTCTAACTCCATAACATGGATGCTTGCTGCCGCCATATCATCAACATGCAAAAATTCACGCATGGGTTTTCCACTGCCCCAAACTTCAACATACTTGTCATCCCGTTGGGTGGCTTCATGAAAACGACGCAATAACGCAGGAATCACATGGGAATTATCTTTATGGAAATTGTCGTTAGGCCCATACAGGTTCGTCGGCATCACGGAACGGTAATCCCGGCGATGCTGCCGGTTATAGGACTCACACAGTTTTATCCCTGCAATTTTAGCGATGGCATAGGGCTCATTTGTCGGCTCCAGCGATCCCTGCAACAACTCGCTCTCTTTGATTGGTTGCTGCGCAAACTTAGGATAAATACATGATGAGCCTAAAAATAATAGCTTCTCGACATTTGAATTATGAGCCGCATGAAGGATATTACTTTCCATCATCATGTTTTCATAAATGAAATCAGATGGATAATTATTATTAGCCATAATCCCGCCAACTTTTGCCGCGGCAAGATAAACCTGGTCAATATGTTCACTGGTAAAGAAATCATTAACTGCCGTTGTGTCTAATAAATTGAGCTGCTCACGGTTACGGATGATTAACTCTACATCTTCACGTTGTGCGAGTTGTCGGTAAATAGCAGAGCCCACCATGCCCCGATGTCCCGCAATATAAACACGTTTCTTCTGCATCATCATTAGCTCTCCAGTGCAATAACAACATCGTAACCATGGGACTTCAGCAGTGAATGTTTCTTCGCTGCTTCCAGATCGTGAGCAACCATTTCAGAAACCATCTGGCGCAGTGTGATCTCTGGTTTCCAGCCCAGTTTTTCGTGTGCCTTTGTCGGATCGCCCAACAGCGTTTCAACCTCTGCAGGACGGAAATAGCGCGGGTCGACGGCGATCATCACATCCCCCGGTTTCACCCCTGGCGCATCATGCCCAGTCACCGAAACCACAATGCCTTTTTCATTCACGCCCTCACCTTCAAAGCGCAGCTTAATACCGAGTTGGGCAGCGGCCATTTCCACAAACTGACGGACGGAATACTGCACGCCAGTGGCGATCACGAAATCTTCCGGCTGCTCCTGCTGCAGCATCATCCACTGCATCCTGACGTAGTCTTTGGCATGTCCCCAGTCACGCAACGAATCCATATTGCCGAGGTACAGACAGGACTCCAGCCCCTGGGCGATGTTGGCAATTGCACGGGTAATTTTGCGTGTGACGAAGGTTTCGCCACGACGCGGAGATTCATGGTTAAACAGAATGCCGTTACAGGCATACATGCCATAAGATTCGCGGTAATTGACGGTGATCCAGTAGGCATACAGTTTGGCGACGGCATAGGGCGATCGCGGATAGAACGGCGTCGTTTCTTTCTGTGGGATCTCCTGAACCAGACCGTACAGTTCAGAGGTGGAGGCCTGATAGAAACGGGTTTTCTTTTCCAGACCCAGGAAGCGAATCGCTTCCAGCAGACGCAGCGTGCCGATCCCATCAACATCAGCAGTATATTCTGGTGAATCAAACGACACCGCCACGTGGCTCATTGCACCCAGGTTATAGACTTCATCCGGCTGAACCTCTTGCAAAATGCGGGTCAGATTAGAGGAGTCCGTCAAATCGCCATAATGCAGATGGAATTTGGGATTACCCGCATGTGGTTCCTGGTAAATATGGTCTACCCGTTCGGTATTAAATGACGAGGCCCGGCGCTTAATACCATGAACTTCATAACCTTTTTCCAGCAGAAACTCTGCCAGGTAAGAACCATCCTGCCCGGTTACGCCAGTAATGAGAGCGACTTTTGACATGTTATTACCTCTTAAAATATCCCTTCAGGGAGTAACGTTCTCGACGCGTTTACGCGTAACTACTGCGGGGTTACCCCGACATATGGCATTGGCCGGCAACGATTTAAAAACGCTGCTGCGTGCACCTACGACAGTGCCGTCGCCAATCGTCACGCCAGGCGCGACAAAAACATCTGTCGCCAGCCAGCATTTCTCGCCAATCACAATTGGCGTGGCGCTAATATCAAAGTGTTGGCTGGCATAATCATGACTTCCGGTGCATAAATAGCTTTTCTGCGAAATAACCGTATGAGCCCCAATCGTAATATTACCCAGCGTATATAAAACCGTGTCATCCCCCACCCAGGCGTAATCCCCCAGTGTCAATTTCCACGGATAAGTAATTTTTACTGAAGGCCGAATAACTACGTTTTTTCCTATTTTTGCGCCAAATATCCTTAATAAAAAAACACGCCAGCGGTACATCACCTGTGGTGACCAGTGAAATAATGTTGCTTGTACCGCCCACCATAATTGCACTTTAATTGCACCACCGCCGCGAAAACCTTTCGGCACCGCGAAGCCGTTTAAATCCTGCATAGTGTGACCTTACGTTTTACCATATAAGTGTTTTGTCTTAGCGGTTGTACGCAGACGTATGTATTCAGAAAATTCAGCCCAAAAACCGGGCATACGCAATATTTGACGTTGGACTCTTTTGGCATCCCGACACAATTCCAGATTATTCGTAGTCGATACGCCGCCCATGGAAAACTCCGACACTAAACCAGTCAGTTTTTTAAACGCGAACCCGGACTTGTATAATTTTGCTGCCAGCGCATAATCCGATGATATTTTATATTGCAAATCATAATGCCAGGTTTGCAGCCCCGTCAGCGGAAAAAATATTGCCTGATGACTGGCTGGCAAACTGTGGTAGATATACCAACCCGGTTTAGCCCGGCGCGTCATTTTTTTACCATTACCAAAATCCAGCAAAGCATCGCCAATCACCATCGATTTATCACTTTGCGTTTTTAACTGGCGGATAATATGTGCAGAATCGGCATGCAGAATATCGCCAGAGTTGAGAAAGAGTGCAAAACGCCCGCGCGCCATAGCGATACCTTTGTTCATTGCATCGTAGAGACCGTTATCAGGCTCGCTGACAAAACGTAACTGGTGCTCTCCATTGAGATTCTCCAGGAACGCCGGTGTACCGTCTGTTGACCCCCCATCGATAACAATCCACTCAAAGTTGATATCGCTCGCCTGCGCAAGATGCGCCAGTGACGCATGGGTTTTGACGATCCCGTCCAGATTGCGAAAAGCGACGGTGATAATACTCAGCAGCATGTAAATTACCTCGCGATATTCAGCGCCTTGCGCAAAATAAACGGACATACGATTAAAAATGCGTATTCCGGACTAAATACTGAACCGGTGAAAAACAACGACAACGGTGTAAAAAGATAAAGCTGCACCCGATAATTCTGATTATCACCAAACGCATTCATCATCATTTTCGTTACTTTCCCCATGTACCACAGGGATAATATTACGGCGAACCACGAAAAATAGATAATTAACAGATACAAACCATTGTCTATCGTTTTACCTACATCTGCACCGTTAAAGATTCCGAATGATGCAACATATTCATAAAGTGAGCCAAATCTCACTACACCGTCGACATTCAGTAATGAATATCCAACCATGACCAACGGTCCTACTATGCGATAATAAGATGAAGAGCCTTCAGTACCTAAATCACCAAGACGCGTCGCGATGTAGGGGAAGGCAAATATCACGCCCACCATAAACACACTCAGTGAGATAATCGCCAAGGGTAACTTCTTTTTTATCGCATCCTTATTCAGATACTGAAATGCCCACTCCAGCAGGTAAAACAAAATAAATGTCATTACCCCTGAAAACGATCCTGACAATATCACCCCTGTCAGAATCATAGCATCGGTCCTGGGCGTTTTGATACCAAACTGTTTGATGCTGAGCCAAATTGAGATTAACGCCAGAGCGAAAAATGCAGGTTCAAAATAGAGTGCAGTGGTACGTTTTCCACCAAATTTAATAAAGTTCAGCACATAGCTATTGCTGTAAATAAGATATTTCGAAATAGCTTCCATTATACTGCTACCACCGCTGAGAATGATCTGTGTCATTTCAACGGCCGCCAGACCGACCACTAACCCCACCACCAGCCAGAATAAACGCAAAATCTTAGGATAGTTATGTGGCGAAATGGTTTTGAAGCGAATGCTCCACACCATGCCAATAATGATCACGGTATAGATAAACAACATGGCGGATGTTACATACTTGCTGGCATCCAGCGATTGGCCAAACAGGTAGTTAAACACCGTCAGCCCCCCACCCACTCCCAACGCAATCAACAGCTTTTTAATATTGATACGGTCGACAAACAGCAGTAGCAACAGCGGTAAAAAAGTGACAACGGTGACAGGGAAACTTTCACCCAGTTGCGCAAGCTTGACGTTAACCAGCAGATACAGCAGCGGCAACACCAGATAGCTACAGACCCTGATAGTACGAGACATATTCCTCCAGCATCTGTTGTCCGCTGTATGCTGTCCGGCTCTGCTGGCTAAAGGTAGCCAGCGTGGTGTCAAATACCGCCTGTGCAATTTCTGATTTTTTCAGTTGTACCAGATGCAGAACATCCGCTTCACTGAATGTTTTGCCGCCTGATTTTGCCAGCACTTCCTGTGCCGCCTCACTGTGCGTGGCGATTACCGGTACACCGATAGAAAGCGCTTCGCACAAGATTAGCGGATAGTTATCAACCCGCGAACTGAACACCAGCCCATCCATCTGATTTAGCGACCCCAGCAAGGTTCGTTTGTCACTTTCAAACCCATGGTTGATGACGTTTGCTCCGGCAAACGGGGAAAACTTACCGAAGGTATGCAGCTCTATTTTGTCACCGAGCGCGATAAGCGCCTGAACCAGTTGCTGGCTGGTTTTGCCGTCATAGCGCAAATCGTGGGCCACCACGGCAATTTTCGGTCTGCCCGGTGGCTCATGCTGAACCGGCAAGTCAGCAAGAATCGCTTCCGTCGCCACATCGATACCGTTATTGATGATGTGACAACACCCGGCACCGTACAGGCTGTTAAATGCTTCCGCCACATGTTGACTGGGCGAGATAAACTGGCAGCCAAGCGCCAGCATCGTGCGAAACATTTGACGTTTTCCGGGCAGTTGCTGATGTGCTTTATCAACGTTAACCGGGGGATAGTTGCTTAACGTTGGGCATTTCTGGCAACCCGTTTTCCAGCCTTCGCAGCCATCGGTAAAGGCGCAACGTCCGGTAACACTCCAGTGATCGTGCAACGTCCACACAAAGGTGATATCGGGCTTATGTGTCTTCACCTTTTGGCAAAACGCCACTACCTCTTCGAGGTTCAGCCAGTAACTATGCAGCACATGGAAATGCAGAACCAGCGGGCCCGCGGTGCGGATGATTGTGCGATACATACTGTCGAGGTTGCCAAACAGATCGCGGTTTGCGAGGCGAAACAGCGCAATATTCGCCGCCGACGTCAAACGCGGCGCATGTTTAATCACGTGCGGATAATTCCCGTGACTGGCGCTTCTCTTGCCTCCTTTGCCATAACCGTATACAAACCGCGACGCCCATCCTTTTTCCAGCGCGCGCAGGTGTAAATCCAGCGCTACCCCTGCCGCCCCGCCTTCGGCAAGTCGAACATTAAATTGCAGAATATTCATGGCATTACCTTTGCTCTCACATGTTGACCCAGCATACTTAACGTCCTCGCAGACCGTCAGCCAGACGCTTACCGTTACGGATGGAAAGCAACGTCAGCAATGTGCGCCAGTTCATCCGCTTGTTACGGATCTGATAAAGGGTAAACAGCTGATATTTTTTACTCGCCCGGTCAAATTTACCTTTGTGCTTGCGATAGAACTGGAAGTAACCGGAGAACTTATGTGGGGATGAAGTAATGCGCATCTCGCCGTGATTCACATGCAGGATCTGCGTCGCCTCTTTTACCTTCCAGGGTTTACCGTAGGCCACCACCATGCGCAGAAAAATGTCATAATCCTGCGCGGCTTTTAACGTCGTATCAAACAGGCATGCTTTGAAACGCCAGGCCCAGCTAAAGACCTGATTACCAATGATATTGCGTTTATAAAATCGGCGGCGTGAGTACATCGATTTTGGATACAGCGGCAGACTGGCTGGCTGTGAATAAACCTCACCTTCACAGACATAATCATCAGCGTATAGAAAAGCATGCGTTACCAGTTGATGACGAGACTGAAGGAATGAGCTCAGGCGATTCGGCGTCCACTCATCGTCATCATCAATCCCCGTAATGTACTGCCCACTGGCCTGCATGATGGCCTGATTGCGTACCGCGCACGCGCCGGAGTTCATCTCGTTATGCGTATAGCTCACGCGTGGATCGTTTAACGCCTCAACAAACTGTTGCAGTTGCTCATACTCGGCAGAGCAATCATCGACAATGATCATTTCCCAGTGGCTATAGTCCTGGCGCAGCACCGATTTAATCGCCCGGATAGCCAACTGCTGGCGGTTCCAGGTGGGCATATAAATAGAAATTAGCGGGTTGTCTGTCGTCATTTTTTTGTCCCAGATAAAGTTGCCAGATGGCGCTACGCTTATCAGGCCTACATTCGATATGCGTTGCTGTTAGTTATCTATTTCGAATCCGACGTGTATTCGTATTCGTAGTAACCGTAATCCTGATACCCGCTGGCGCGCCGGAAAATGGAGTTGAGGATCACCCCTTTCACCTGAATTCCGTTTTGCCCGAAACGACTCAGACTGGTTTCCACCTCTTTCAGCGTGTTGACCGCGTAACGCGCCACCATCAGCGTGGTTCCGACGTGACGACCAACGATAGCCGCATCGGTCACGGCCAGTATTGGCGGCGTATCGATCAGCACCAGGTCATAGTTCGCACTGGCCCAGGTCATCAGCTCGCCAAAGCGTTCGCTCATCAGCAGTTCTGAAGGATTAGGGGGAACCTGCCCGCGAGGGACCAGGTCAAAATGTGCAATTGAAGTCGGTTTTGCGCAGGAGAGAATGTCCCCCTTGCCGCTAAGGATCTCAGACAGACCGTTGACGTTATTGGTCCCGAGCAGCTCATGGGTATAGCCTTTACGCATATCACAGTCGATTAGCAGCACGCGCTTGTCGGTCTGACTGATAACCGCAGCCAGGTTGGCACAGACAAACGTTTTGCCGATCGACGGGCTGACCCCGGTCAGCATCAGCACATTATTACGTGATTGCATCATGGCGAAGTGCAGGCTGGTACGCAGGCTGCGCACCGCTTCTATTGCCAGGTCAGTCGGATTACCCACCGCCAACAACTGGCTCTGCTTATAGCGCTTAACGCCTTTAATGGTCTGCACGTTATCACGGGCTTTTTGCCATTCTGACAGGGGAATGCTGGCATACACGCTGATGCCGTGCTCTTCAAGCACCTGCGGGCTTTCAATACCGCGATTGAACAGCGACCGCAGCAGCACGCCAACCACTGAAAGCATCAAGCCAAGAAGGATACTGCCGAGAATAATCAGCGCCGTTTTCGGTTTCAGGACACCGGGCTGGGCAATGGCGGGATCGACAATGCGCACATCGCCAACCGTACTGGCTTCCGTGATCTTCAGCTCCTGCTGTTTATTCAGCAGTTGCATATAGACCTGCTGGCCGGACTCCACGTCACGCGTCAGGCGGACAATTTCCTGCTGCGTTTTCGGCATCGCCGTCACACGCCCGTTCAGCTTGTTTTTTTCATCTTCCAGCGCCTGGCGTTTTTCCAGCAACGTGCGGTACGCCGGGTGCGCTTTGGTGAACAGTTTGGAGATTTCAGCTTCTTTAAAGGTCAGTTCATTTAACTGAGCATCAATATTAACCATCGAGTCCAGCACCGCTTTGGCCTCCAGAGGTAAATCGACGGAGTCTTTATCCTGACGAAATGCATTCAGCTTGTTTTCGGCAACGTCCAGACGGTTGCGCACCTCCGGTAATTGTTTTGCCAGAAACGCCAGGCTTTTAGCGGCCTCTTCAGATTTACGCTCCACGTTTTGTTGCAGATAGTTGCGGGTAATACTGTCGAGGATCTGGCGGATTTGTTCACGATCTTCCCCCGTGAAAGTCAGACTCAGCACCCCGGTATCTTTACCTGTTTCCGTCACCATCAGGTTATTTTGCAGATTGTTGATCGTGCCAAGCGTAGAGAACTTACTGACGGTAAATTCGCTACCCGGACTGGCATGAATCGCCTCAACCATCATCGTTACACCGTCATGGTTCAGTAACTGCCCAACCTGACCACGCGCGCTAAAACCGCCGTCACTCACCAGTTGATAACTTTTGTCGTTCAGTACGCTCAACGTGAAGGTCTGTTCATTCATTGACGTTGGCAAGGTGAAAGTCGTCATATTGACCGTTTCATTCTGGCGGCCCATCAGACGGTCCCAGCCGGCACCAAAAAGAGGAAATGAATCTTTGGTGACGGAAATATCCAGATTGAGATCGGCTACCGTTTTGCCCAATACCCGTCGTGACTGAATAAGCTGAATTTCCGCTTCAGAAGCAGGTGGCTTGTTGGATAACGCCGAGCCAATATCCTGGACTAACGAGCTGCCGGTGTTTTGCTCAATTTGTACCAACGCATCGGCACTGTAGATCGGCGTGACAAACAGGGTGTAGACCGCCGCACACAGCGCAAATGCGGCGGTTATGCCCAGTACCCACCAACGTGCTTCGGCTACGGTCCCCACCAGACGTCCGATATCGATTTCATCGTTGCCTGTTACTGACGTTGCAGACTGTTTTTCTTTTTCTGTCATTGTTTTCCCTGCTCCGTATTCAGTGCCTGAGCCCATTGGCGGGCAGACCGTTCAAGTAAGGCGTACACCGCGTCAAACGCGTCACGACTTTTACGATACGGATCGGGAATTTCGCGTTCGCTGTCCCAATGGCCGAACAACATCACTTTGCCACGCATCTCCGGTACCATTTCACACAACGCCGTAATATGACGTTTTTCCATGGTCAGGATCAGGTCAAACTCCCGGCACATTCGTCCCGAGATCTGCCGCGCACAATGATTCTCCAGTGACAGGTTATGTGCCTGCGCCACGCTGATGGCGCATGGATCGGCACCCTTACCTACCAGCGCGCCGAGGCCAGCGGAAGACACCGTCAACGCCGGATGGAATTGCCTTAACAAGCGCTCTGCCGTTGGAGAGCGGCAAATGTTCCCCACGCAGACAACTAAGATTTTGTTAAACATGGCGATTACCAGTTGTGAAGGTCGCTGGCCGTATCCGTCATATAACGAACACCGCTAATGGTCGGCAGCAACTGATTGATCAAACGGTTCCAGCGAGCAACCGGCGCGGTCGTGACATACACCACATCGTAAGGCTGAAGTCGGAAAGAAGTCGCCATCACCAGCGATGTCGCATCAGACATATCCAGCTGGTAGATATTGGCTATCTTGCCGTTATGCCCACCCTCGCCTTTTAATGGACGAATAACAAAGATGCCGCTGGCATTGGAGGTGGTCAGGTCAATGCCCTCCGCATTACCCAGCGCTTCGGTGAGTGTCATACCGCTGAAGTCCATCTTGAGGGTGCTCTGTTTTTTCACTTCCCCCATCACGAACACTTTCAGGTCGTCATTACGCGGAACAAACAGGATGTCGCCAGGATAGAGCAGGCGGTTCTGGCTCAGGTCGCCATTTTGCATCAGCGCTTGCAGTGAAATGCGTTGCTCCTGGCCTTTATGCGTCAGTACAACGTTGCGCCAATCAGCCGCTTCGGTAAGACCGCCTGCAGCGTTAATGGCATCGAGAATGGTAAGCGGCACGTTGGTGATGGCCTGCTGGCCGGATTTGTTCACCTGCCCGGAGACGTAAGCCTTCTGCGAGCGGAAAGCGGCGATATTAACGTCCACCTGCGGGTCTGCGATGTACTTCGCTAAGCGCCCGGTAATATCACTACGAATTTCTGCCAACGTTTTCCCCACCACGCTAACTTTGCCAATGTAGGGATAAAACATGGTGCCGTCAGGTTGCACCCAGTTACCCGTATCGCTTGAGCTACGATACTGTCCCGCAGGCGTGGTGAGTTCGGGATGATCCCAGACGGTGACATTCAGGACATCGCCGGGTCCGACCCGGTACTGGTACCCGGAGATCTCCTGATCCAGCGACATATTAGGTTGAGCAACATTCGGTCGCGGACGCAATTGTTCAACCAGTCTTGGGGTAAGCGGATAAACATTCACCATCCGGTTGATATCAAAATCGGCATCCTGCTGCTTAATCACATCTTTGCCCATGGTAGACATATTGCTGCCCGGAAGCACGGTACAACCGTTGATCAATATTACCGACACCAATACTGGTATCAATTTAAGTTTGGATTTCATCATTGATTATTTATCACTTTGGCAGAGTAATTATCACGTGCGTTTTAAATAGCCATTACGCCTGTTTGCATTTACCTTGCCGTTAATTGAATAGAAATTTAACTGGCATCAGTCCTAAAAAAATGAATTCATCTGCAGTCTCTTGATAGAATAATTTAGGTTTATCATCAGGCGACCAGGCACGCTACCGCCCCTGGCTTTATTAGCTACCAATGCACTGATTAATTTATATTTTTCCCATCCTCGCAGTTATCATCATATTCATGGCGCCTGCCCATCAGTAATAGCATGGTGCGATACTGGCAACATATTTCTCTTTTGATTATTACGGGAAGAATTGTTGCAGCTAACCGAATAGCAGGCAAGATACCGAGCCCTGAAACGTAGCCTTTTAAGATTAATATTAAGCGTGAGACATGTATATTTTTAGGATTTTATTGATGTTGACAATGTTAATATATAAATATCCAGCCTGCGATATTTCCTAAATATAACTGCATAAATAAAGCCATTTCTTGCAGTTACCCTCAGACTATTCTCTCGCCCCTGTCCTGATATAAAGGGCAGAGAAATCCCTTCTCGCCATTGCATTTTTCGTCGGTTTTACCCATGATCGAATTGTGACAATTGTCATATAACTATGGGTATAGCATTTACTATGGAATGGATTGCCGATCCGTCAATCTGGGCCGGGCTCGTCACGCTAATCGTGATAGAACTCGTTCTTGGCATTGATAATCTTGTTTTTATTGCCATCCTCGCGGAGAAACTTCCGCCATCGCAGCGGGATAAAGCGCGTATTACCGGGCTACTATTGGCAATGGTTATGCGCCTGCTGCTGCTGGCGTCAATATCATGGCTGGTGACGCTGACCACACCGCTGTTCAGCATTCGGGACTTCAGCTTCAGTGCCCGTGACCTGATCATGCTATTTGGCGGCTTCTTCCTGCTGTTCAAAGCGACGATGGAGCTTAACGAAAGGCTGGAAGGCAAAGACAGCGACAATCCCACCCAACGTCGGGGTGCGAAATTTTGGGGCGTGGTCGCGCAAATTGTGGTACTGGATGCCATTTTCTCTCTGGACTCGGTGATCACCGCTGTTGGTATGGTTGATCATCTGGCGGTCATGATGGCGGCGGTGATTATTGCCATCAGCCTGATGATGCTGGCCAGTAAATCATTGACCCGCTTTGTTAACAGCCACCCAACTATTGTTATTCTGTGCCTGAGCTTTCTGCTGATGATTGGTTTCAGCCTGGTCGCGGAAGGCTTTGGTTTTCGCATACCGAAAGGCTATCTGTACGCGGCTATCGGCTTCTCGGTCATGATAGAAGCCCTGAACCAGTTGGCTATTTTTAACCGTCGTCGTTTCCTGTCGGCTAACCACACGTTACGCCAGCGTACCGCCGAGGCGGTGATGCGCCTGATAAGCGGTCAAAAAGAAGATGCCGAGCTGGATGCCGAAACTGCCGCCATGTTGGCGGATCATCATGAAGGCCAGATTTTTGCACCACAAGAACGGCGGATGATTGAGCGCGTACTGAACCTTAATCAGCGAACCGTCAGCAGCATCATGACGTCACGCCATGATATCGAGCATATTGATCTCAATGCACCGGAAACAGAAATTCGCACACTACTGGAGAAAAACCAGCATACGCGTCTGGTCGTAACCGGAGAAGATGAACAGGAAGAACTGCTCGGTGTGGTGCATGTGATTGACCTTCTGCAACAGTCGCTGCGTGGCGAACCGCTCGATTTGCGCGTCTTACTTCGCCAGCCGTTGGTATTCCCGGAAACCCTGCCGCTTCTTCCGGCGCTGGAGCAGTTCCGTAATGCCCGTACACACTTCGCTTTTGTGGCCGATGAGTTTGGTTCGGTGGAAGGAATTGTGACGCTGAGCGACGTGATGGAAACCATCGCGGGTAACTTGCCAAATGAAGTCGAAGAGATCGACGCTCGTCATGATATTCAGAAAAATGCCGATGGGTCGTGGACGGCAAACGGCCATATGCCGCTGGAAGACCTGGTGCAGTATGTCCCGCTCCCATTAGATGAGAAACGTGAGTATCACACCATTGCCGGGCTGTTAATGGAGTATTTGCAACGTATCCCGAAAACCGGAGAGGAAGTACAGGTTGGCGACTATTTGCTGAAAACCTTGCAAGTAGAAAACCATCGAGTGCAGAAAGTCCAGTTGATACCACTGCGCAGTGAAGAAGAGATGGATTACGAGGTATAAGCAACATGCCGGATGGGGCTGAAGCCGCCATCCGGCACCAGGGTTCAAAGTTTATCCAGCAGCTTTTTAACGTCTTTGCCGTTGCGAGAGTCTTTATTGCGATCGGCCCAGTCGTTCAACCGGCGTTTCGCTTCATCCTGCATATGCTTACGCAAGAGTTGGTCCACCTGCAGGTTATAGTTTAACGACTGCCACTTGCCATAGACCCTGAGTGGAACCGGGGTCGCTTTAAGGAAATCGATCAATTTGCTTTCCCCATTCCATCCGCCCAGCACGCGCACGTTAAACTGAGTATCACAATTTTGCTCAACCAGGTCTAACGTGCCCTTACCCGAAAGCGCCAGCATGGCAGACTGCCCTTCCATGTTATCCAGCGTAACCTTGCCGTTATCCAGCGTCAGATCGGTCACAAAGCGATCCAGCCGCGTCGTATTATCCAAATCCTGTTGTGAGCCTGCATCACCGCCGCTACGTTCAACCGCCTGTTGTACCAGTTGCTGGAAGTTCATGCCTTCCATACGCGTGCTGCTCATCTCAAGATTGGCCTGTCCCTGCCAGCTGTGACGAAATGCCTGCGCATCAATGTCAGAGCCCGAAAAATCGCCAGCCAGTGACAGTTTGCCAGTAAGGGCAATCGGATAGTCAAAGGCTTTCAGGATAGTGCCAATTTCTACGCCTTCCAGCCGCGGGTGAAAGACTGCCCGTGGTGAGCCTTTTCTGGCATCCAGCGAGCCTGGAAGTGAGATCAATCCACCGTCACTTTTCCCCTGCAACTCATTGATATTCAACAAGCCAGCCTGGTTGACGATTTTTGCAGAAACATTATCAAATGCCATTTTCCGCCAGAGAACTTTATCCGCCTGAAGTGCAATATTGGCGGAAAATCCTTTCAGCCCCTGATAAGAGACGGCATCAACCTGCGAGGTAATGACCGGTCGCGCCAGCGTCGGCTGGCTCTGACTCTGCTGTGCCCCGGTATCTGTCGCCGCCAGAGCGTCATGCCGTACGATCAGGTTATCCAGATTGAGCTGGCCGAATTTCAGATCGACGTCCCATGCGGGTTTCTCCGCCAGCGTCACCTGAGCTTGCCCGGCGAGTGAACTGTCATTGGCAGTTAAGTTAATCTGCGTAAAGTTGAGCTGTTTTTTCTCTTCCTGCCATCGAGCCTGCAGTTGACCCTGGCCGCGGATCCCCTGCGGCGGCAAGTCAGCGCCCTGTACCTGCCAGCTCAGCTGCTCAATATTGGCGACTAAATCATGCGGATAGTCAGACGCATCGACAGCGCCGCTGATGGACAACGTCAGGTCGCGCTGGTCGCGGTTAACGCGGCCGGTGAAATCGAACGTTCCGCGATGCTGGGCATCCTGTTCCATATTCAGGTGAATATCACGAACCGTTATCTGTTCATCGTCTTCATGCTGGAATACCAGAACGCTGTCAGCCACACGCAGGCGAGCGATATCAAACGACCATCCACGATCTTCTGCCAGATCCGGCAGTGTATTATCTTTTGGCGCAACAGGAGCATCGACTCCGCGCACAGCCTCGGTTTCAGGTATGAGTTGAATCACCGCGCCTTTGAGCATGACTTGCTTTACGCTGAGTTGGTGACTCAACAACGGCCACAAGGCGACGTCCAGACGCATATTGTCGGCACGAACCAGAGGTTCGCTGGCACCTTCGGCCGTTAGCACCATGCGCCCGGAGAGAATGCTCAACTGGGGCCATACGTGCCAGCGCAGAGGACCATCTAACTGCAGTTGATATCCGCTACGCGCAGCAACTTGCTTCACCATGTATGCGCGGAAATCATTCGGATTCACCAACAATACTAACGCAGAGAAACCGGCCACCAGCACGACCAGAAGAATCATCAGCGTCGTCAGAAATCGTCTCATGCTATCCCCAATGGACTGAAAAACACTCAGTCTTTATCGATCCGGCTGGCTACCGCGCCCTGCTGATCGCGATACTTCGCATCCTGGCGACGGTTGTAAGGTCGCGCTGCCGGACCGGAAAGCGGTTCGAAGCTCAGTGCACCAATCGGCATACCGGGGCGCAGAGCCAACGGTAATTTTCCTGAGTTGTAAAATTCCAGGACGATGCACCCCGACCAACCCGGATCAATACGGTGTGCCGTAACATGTACCATCAGGCCCAGACGTGCCAGCGAAGAACGGCCGTCTAACCAGCCAACAAGGTCGGAAGGCAGCGTAACGGATTCGAAAGTTACCGCCAGCGCTAATTCACCCGGATGCAGGAAAAACGCCTCGCCGTCTTTGAGGACAATTTCATCACTCATTACGCGGTCAAGCGCGGCGCTGACCTCATCCTTCGGTCCGCTCAAATCGATATACGCCGCCGTATGACCGCGGAACGTACGAAATTTGTTACCAAGACGCACATCTACCGTTGCGCCATTGATACGCTCGACAGGAGGACGGGGATTGATCGACAGACGACCTTCATCCAACCAGGCTTCAATATCTCGGTCACATAAACGCATGGCACTTTCTCCTTTCGTGCTTCAACCCCTTAATGCCAGGCGCGTTAAGGGTGAACCAGGTTATCACTGAACGGTACACAATTCGCTGAACTTATTCAAAGAACTGACTGATTTTCGCCTTCAGAATATCGATAGCAATGCGGTTTTTACCCCCGCGAGGCACGATAATATCGGCGTATTGTTTTGAAGGCTCAATAAATTGCAGGAACATCGGACGTACGGTTTTTTGGTATTGCGCCATCACCGAATCCATTGAACGGCCACGTTCATTCACATCCCGCTTGATACGGCGCATCAGGCAAATATCCAACGGCGTATCAACAAAAATAGAGAAGTTCATTTCATCACGCAAACGCGCATCCGTCAGCAACAAAATGCCTTCCAGAATAATGACTTTCTTGGGTTCAATATGAATAGTTTCTTGTGTGCGCGTGTGTTCAACATAGCTATAAACGGGCAATTCAATGGCGGAACCGCGTTTAAGTGTTTGCAGATGCTGAAACAACAAACTGTGATCCATCGCGTTCGGATGGTCGTAGTTCGTTTTTACGCGTTCTTCCATCGACAGATGGCTTTGATCCTTGTAATAGCTGTCTTCGGGAATAACGCCAATATGTTCGTCACCGACTTGTTCACGCAATTCGCGATAAAGGGTACTGGCAATAAGACTCTTGCCGGAAGCCGATGCGCCGGCAATGCCGATAATGACGCACTGATGGGACTGATCAGTCATAAATTTAGCGACCTGATTAACCTGGATGTAAGGAAGGGCGGCGTCGAAACGCCAAACGCGGCAATTATAGGGATTTCAGCAGCGCGATGCCAGCCCAGGCTGCACCAATGCTTTCCCTGTCGCAAATTAAAACGGTTAATTTTAAAGCAGGCTCAAGTTTTATCCACCCGCCTTAAGAATTAATGGCTTGAG
This sequence comes from Citrobacter sp. C6_1, assembly GCF_014596835.2. Lineage (NCBI taxonomy): Bacteria > Pseudomonadati > Pseudomonadota > Gammaproteobacteria > Enterobacterales > Enterobacteriaceae > Citrobacter > Citrobacter sp. C6_1. The sequence goes on from NZ_CP115031.1 coordinate 2,872,006, forward strand.
CGTGTTAATTTATGAGCAACTGGCGTATAAATTGTAAATTATTTGTACTAGCATAAACGAAGATTAAATGTGATGCGGTCGGTAACTCTGCTGGCCGACATCGGCGATTTGGGTAAAGTGGTAATGAGTAAACAATTCCAACATGTTTTAGTTACCCTACCCCATCCTCTGCTGCGCCTGGCCAGTTTAGGTCTGGTAGCATTTATCTTTACGCTATTCTCGCTGGAGCTGTCGCATTTCGGTACCCAACTGGCACCGCTTTGGTTTCCAACCTCAATCATGATGGTGGCGTTTTACCGCCATGCAGGAAAAATGTGGCCCGGAATAGCGCTGGCTTGCTCATTCGGCAGCATCGGCGCGTCTTTGCTGTTTTTTCCTGGAGATTCGCTTAACTATACTTATACGACCATCAATATTATTGAAGCGGTCGTCGGCGCGATGTTATTGCGCAAACTGCTCCCTTGGTATAACCCCTTACAGAATCTGAATGATTGGGCGCGTTTGGCCTTGGGTAGCGCCGTCATACCTCCGCTATTAGGTGGTGCGCTAATGTGGCTACTGCTCCCGGAGGGAACCTCGTTAAATACGTTTCTCATTTGGGTGCTTTCCGAATCCATCGGCGCGCTGGCGCTGGTGCCATTAGGTCTGTTATTCAAGCCTCATTATCTGCTGCGCCACCGCGATCCACGTTTACTGCTTGAGACCCTCATCACGCTGCTCGTCACCTTAACGTTCAGTTGGCTCTCCATGATGTACGTGCCGTGGCCGTTTACCTGCGTCATTGTGTTGCTGATGTGGAGCGCCGTCCGTTTGCCGCGTATGGAAGCATTTTTAATTTTTCTCAGCACCATCCTGATGGTCTCTCTGATGCTGGCTGCCAACCCATCGCTGCTCTACACCCCGAAAGCGAATGTGATGACAAGTATTCCGTGGCTGCCGTTTTTGATGATTCTGTTGCCAGCCAACATGATGACTATGGTGATGTACGCATTTCGGGCCGAGCGAAAACACATCTCGGAAAGCGAATCGCGTTTTCGTAATGCTATGGAATATTCTGCGATTGGTATGGCGCTGGTCGGTACCGAAGGGCAGTGGTTACAGGCAAACAAAGCGTTGTGTCAGTTTCTTGGCTACAGTCAGGAAGAGCTGAGAGCGCTGACCTTCCAGCAGCTCACCTGGCCGGAAGATCTGAATAACGACCTCGAACAACTCGGCATGTTGGTCCGTGGTGAAATCAATAGCTACTCCATGGAAAAGCGCTATTACACGCGCGCGGGCGACGTCGTCTGGGCATTGCTGGCCGTTTCGCTGGTACGCCACAGCGACAACACCCCACTCTACTTTATTGCACAGGTTGAAGACATAAACGACCTGAAGCACACCGAGTGGATGAATAAGCGGCTGATGGAACGCATTACCCTCGCCAACGAAGCGGGCGGTATCGGTATCTGGGAGTGGGAACTGCAACCCGACGTGATCAGTTGGGATAAGCGCATGTTCGATCTCTATGAAGTCCCGCCACATATCAAACCCAGTTGGCAAGTCTGGTACGAGTGCGTCGTACCGGAAGATCGCGAGCATGCTGAAAATGTGATTCGCGACTCTCTGGCAGCACGAATTCCCTTTAAGCTCGAATTTCGTATTGCAGTACGTGACGGCGTGCGCCATATCCGCTCGTTAGCTAACCGGGTACTGAATAAAGACGGAGAAGTTGAACGCTTACTCGGTATCAATTTGGATATGACCGAAGTGAAGCAGCTCAACGAAGCGCTGTACCAGGAAAAAGAGCGTCTGCACATCACGCTGGACTCAATCGGCGAAGCGGTGATTTGCATTGATGCCGACATGAACGTGACCTTCATGAACCCGGTTGCCGAGAAGATGAGCGGCTGGCAGCAGGACGACGCGATAGGTATTCCGTTACTGACAGTGCTGCGAATTACCTTTGGTGATAACGGCCCATTGATGGAAAACATCTACAGTGCCGATATGTCGCGTACTGCCATAGAGCAGGAGGTGGTTCTGCATTGCCGTAACGGCGGCAGTTACGACATTCAGTACAGCATTACGCCACTCAGTACCCTTGACGGTGGTAGCATTGGCTCCGTACTGGTCATTCAGGATGTCACCGAGTCACGTAAGATGTTACGCCAACTGAGCTACAGCGCGTCGCATGATGACCTCACCCATCTTGCTAACCGGGTCAGCTTCGAGAACCATCTGAAACAATTGCTACAAGCCGTACACGATACGCATCAACGCCATGTTCTGGTCTTTATCGATCTGGATAGGTTTAAAGCCGTGAACGATAGCGCGGGCCATGCTGCAGGCGATGCCCTGCTGCGCGAACTGGCTTCTCTGATGCTCAGCATGCTGCGCACCAGCGATGTACTGGCTCGTCTCGGTGGCGATGAATTCGGCCTGTTGCTGCCTGATTGCAACATCGAAAGCGCTCGCTTTATCTCAGGCCGTATTATCAACGCCATCAACGAGTATCAGTTCAGGTGGGAAGACCGTCTGCACCGCATAGGCGCCAGTGCGGGTATTACGCTGATCGATGAGAAAAATTATATCGCGACTGAGGTCATGTCTCAGGCAGATATCGCCTGTTATGCCGCCAAAAATAGTGGGCGTGGCCGGGTCTGTGTGTATGAACCCCAGCAAAGTCAGACGCATGTCTCACGGGAACTGCTGTCGTTTGATGAACAGAAGCACATTATTGCGCATAACCCGATGCTCATGATCGCCCGGGGTGTGGCCTCTCCACGCATTCCTGAGACATTCAGCTTCTGGCTACTCTCACTGCGCCTGGGGACAGAGGACGGTGATGTTATCGAAGAGCATATCCTCCGAACCGGACTCGTTGACCCTGCGCTTAATCATGCGCTTGACCGTCGGGTTTTTAACGAATTTTTCCAGCATGCAGCGGCGGCGATTGCCAGTAAGGGGCTCAGTATTGCCCTTCCCCTTTCTGCCGCCGGACTGTTGAGTACCGAACTTGTGGATGAAATGCTGGCGCAGTTGCAACGTAGTTCGCTACCACCACGCTTATTACACCTGACCATTCCAGCCGGAGTGATGAAATCGCATCCAGCTCAGAGCCTATCGGCCATTCAGCGACTTCGTCACGCGGGTTGTCGGATTATTTTAAGCCAGGTTGGACGTGACTTAGAGATCGTTGAAAACCTGAAGTTTCACACCGTCGATTACCTGTTACTCGACAGTGAGATCAGTGCCAGTGTTCACGGCAACCTGATGGATGAAATGTGGGTTTCTATTATCCAGGGACATGCACAGCGACTGGATATCAAAACGATCGCCGGCCCCGTGCAAATGCCGCTTATTATGGACGCACTTTCTGGCATCGGTATTGATATGATCTACGGCGACATCATTGCTGATGCTCAGCCGTTGGATCTGCTACTCAATACCAGCAACTTCGCTATCAACTGACGGCTGCCACCCTTCCGTATACCAGATATGCAATAACGCATAGGAGCGCCACGGCTTCCAGCGCTCGGCATAGCGCCGGATCTGGGCTGGTGTCATGCCCGGAAAGCGTTGTTTGATCAAATAATCGTCAGGAAGAAAAACATCTTTCGCCTGCCAACCGCGTAGCGCGAAATAATTGGCAGTCCAGCGCCCTATACCCGGAAACGTTTGTAAGTGCTTTACGCCTTGCTCAATATCAGCTGGTGCAACCGATGCAAGCCTTCCGGTAAGCGTTGCTCGTGCCAGATGAATGAGCGCTTCGGCGCGTTTGAGCGGCATCCCTAAGGCTTTCAGATGCAAAGGCTCAGCAGCAGCCAGCGCTTGTGGTGTGGGAAAACAAACATACTCAGGCGCGTCATCAAGCCTGTCACCGTAGGTGCGTACAACTTTCGCGGTCAGTTTTGCCGCCATTGCAACGCTAACTAACTGGCCTAATATCGCCCTCACACCTTGTTCAAAGGCATCGACAGAGCCAGGCAGCCGCAGGCCAGGACGCGCTGCGCCCAGGCTGCCCAGCGCGTTAGCAATATGCTGTGGGCAGCAGCGAAGATCGAACAACCGCTCAATTTTGACCAGGCATTCTGGCGCAACGGGCTGTAACCCCGGACTTAGCCTGACCTGAAGCTGGTGTGTCTTCAGGTCAGGCACTACGCTCACCAGTCCACGATATTCGCCGATAACCAGGCTTCTGGTGTAATACAGCTCCCCGACGGTTTCGACACCCTCCACCGCACGGGCGGCAAGAAACCCTAGCATCCAGGACCAGTCATAGGGCGGCTGCCAGCTCAGTGTTAACATTCAGGTGTCCTTTTTAGTTAAACCTACAGCATAAACGGTATTCAATCGATACGCCTTGCTTTCATATTCCAGTTGTCGGGGCGGCGACATTTCGCTAAAGTCACGCCCCTTCTTCACTGGCATGGGGATTTCTACGGTGTTTATTGGTTTTGACTATGGTACGGCAAACTGTTCAGTAGCCGTAATGCGTGACGGGCAGCCACACTTGCTCAAAATGGAAAACAACAGCACGTTACTGCCCTCAATGCTTTGTGCACCTACGCGCGAAGCGGTGAGCGAATGGTTGTATCGCCATCATGATGTCCCCACGACGGATGCCGAAACACAGGCGCTACTGAGTCGTGCGATGCGTTATAACCGCGATGAAGACATCGATGTTAGCGCCAATAGCGTGCAGTTTGGTCTGGCATCACTGGCGCAATACATTGACGACCCGGAAGAGGTGTACTTCGTTAAATCGCCGAAATCATTTTTGGGTGCCAGCGGTCTGAAGCCGCAGCAGGTTGCGCTATTTGAGGATTTGGTTTGTGCGATGATGCTGCATATTCGCAATCAGGCGCAAAACCAGCTGCCTGAAGCGATCACCCAGGCCGTTATCGGTCGCCCGATCAACTTCCAGGGGTTAGGTGGCGATGACGCCAACGCCCAGGCGCAGGGTATTCTTGAACGTGCGGCCAAACGCGCCGGTTTTCAGGATGTCGTCTTCCAGTACGAGCCGGTAGCCGCGGGTCTGGATTTTGAAGCAACCTTGCAGGAAGAAAAACGCGTACTGGTGGTGGACATCGGCGGTGGTACGACTGACTGTTCGCTACTGCTAATGGGACCGCAATGGCATCAGCGCGCCGATCGCGAAAACAGCCTGCTGGGACACAGCGGTTGCCGCGTGGGCGGTAACGATCTGGATATTGCGTTGGCCTTTAAACATCTGATGCCACTACTGGGTATGGGCGGCGAAACGGAAAAAGGCATCGCATTGCCGATTTTACCCTGGTGGAACGCGGTTGCGATCAACGATGTTCCGGCACAAAGTGATTTCTACAGCACCGCTAACGGACGTTTACTCAATGATCTGATCCGCGATGCACGTGAAGCAGATAAAGTGGCGCTGCTGCTTAAAGTCTGGCGTGAACGCCTGAGTTATCGCCTGGTTCGCAGCGCAGAAGAGAGCAAAATTGCGCTTTCTGACCAGACAAACGTTACCGCGGCACTGCCGTTTATCAGCGATGCGCTGGCCACCGCTATCAGCCAGCAAGGACTGGAAGCGGCGTTAAACCAACCGCTGGCACGTATTCTCGAACAGGTTCAGTTAGCGCTGGATAACGCGCAGGAAAAACCGGATGTCATTTATCTGACCGGCGGTAGCGCCCGTTCACCGCTTATAAAAAAAGCCCTTGCTGAACAGCTTCCGGGGATCCCTATCGCCGGTGGCGATGACTTTGGCTCTGTCACCGCAGGGCTGGCTCGCTGGGCGGAAGTGGTTTTCCGCTAAGTCCCTCGCAGGCTGAAAAACGTGCATATTGACATCATCGTTACTGTGGATTACTTTCAGGAGTGAGGGTTAGGGAGGTTTACCCTCCCCCTGGTGTCTTAGTAAGCCGAGAAGCTAATGACTAAGAGTATCACCAGTATGATGACCTGCTTCATCATAACCCTTTCCTTTTTTTGGCCCCTTCCTCGGGAGGGGTTTTCCCGTTCCAGCGTCCCGCTGAAATCTCTGGCTTACCTCCTTATTGCCTTGACCACACTCTGGCACACTATTCCGCATTGGTGATTTTCGCTGCTGATTGTTGCGTAATGCCTCGCAAAGCCGCGCCGTCATTCAGACGAATCCCGACAGTGTTTCATAATTCCTCCATTTTTCTCCCTTGTTCACTGGCTAAACTAGTATCATTCCGCGAAACGTTTCAGGATGAGAAACTCATAACAATGAAAGGCCGTAACAAATCCCGCTGGGTGATAGTAATTGTGATCGTCGTGGCCGCCATCGCCGCCTTCTGGTTCTGGCAAAGTCACAGCGAACCCCAGGGAACAGCCCCCGGCGCAACCCGTCAGACGCAACCCGCTCCGGCTACGGGACGACGAGGAATGCGTTCCGGTCCGTTGGCTCCGGTTCAGGCGGCCACGGCAGTCGAACAAGCGGTTCCACGCTATCTGACCGGGCTGGGTACCATTACTGCCGCGAACACCGCGACGGTACGCAGTCGCGTGGACGGACAGCTCATCGCCATACACTTTCAGGAAGGGCAACAGGTGAAAGCCGGCGATCTGCTGGCAGAGATCGACCCGAGCCAGTTTAACGTTGCGTTAGCTCAGGCGCAGGGTCAGCTAGCGAAAGATAAAGCCACGCTGGCCAATGCTCATCGCGACCTCGCCCGCTATCAGCAATTGGTCAAAACGAATCTGGTCTCTCGTCAGGAGCTGGATGCACAACAGGCGCTGGTCAACGAAACACAAGGGACGATAAAAGCCGATGAAGCCAGCGTCGCCAGCGCGCAATTGCAACTCGACTGGAGCCGGGTAACGGCACCTGTTGATGGTCGGGTGGGCCTGAAGCTTGTGGATGTGGGTAACCAGATATCCAGCAGCGATACCACCGGGATTGTCGTCATTACACAAACCCATCCTATTGATCTGGTTTTCACTTTGCCAGAGAACGATATCGCGACCGTCGTACAGGCACAGAAATCGGGGACGCCTCTGAAAGTTGAGGCCTGGGACCGTACCAACTCGCAAAAACTGAGCGAAGGCGTGCTGCTGAGCCTCGACAACCAGATTGACGCCACCACCGGCACCATCAAAGCAAAGGCCCGCTTTAACAACCAGGACGATGCCTTGTTCCCGAATCAGTTTGTTAACGCTCGCATGCTCGTCGATACGGAACAAAATGCCGTCGTGATCCCGACTGCCGCACTACAAATGGGTAACGAAGGCCACTTTGTCTGGGTGCTGAACAGCGACAACAAAGTCAGCAAACATCTGGTTAAACCGGGTATTCAGGACAGTCAGAACGTCGTTATCTCCGCCGGACTGTCCACGGGCGATCGCGTCGTCACCGACGGGATTGATCGTCTGACGGAAGGGGCTAAAGTCGAGGTCGTGGAAGCTCACGCCGCCACCATTAGCGACGACAAAGCCGCACCGCGCGGCTATGGCAAAAAAGGAGCGCGCTCCTGATGCAGGTGTTACCTCCCGGCAATACAGGCGGCCCGTCCCGCCTGTTTATTCTGCGCCCCGTCGCCACCACGTTGCTGATGGTCGCGATCCTGCTTACTGGTATCATCGGCTATCGTTTCCTGCCCATTGCGGCATTGCCGGAAGTGGATTACCCCACCATTCAGGTCATAACGCTCTATCCCGGAGCCAGCCCGGATGTCATGACGTCTGCGGTTACCGCTCCGCTTGAACGCCAGTTCGGGCAGATGTCCGGCCTGAAACAAATGTCCTCCCAAAGTTCCGGTGGTGCATCGGTCGTCACGTTGCAGTTTCAACTGACCCTGCCACTGGATGTTGCCGAGCAGGAAGTTCAGGCCGCCATCAATGCTGCTACCAATTTATTGCCGAGTGATCTGCCTAACCCACCGGTCTACAGCAAAGTTAATCCAGCAGATCCGCCAATCATGACGCTGGCCGTCACCTCGACCGCCATGCCGATGACGCAGGTGGAAGATATGGTGGAAACCCGCGTCGCACAGAAAATCTCCCAGGTTTCTGGTGTTGGCCTGGTGACACTTTCTGGCGGCCAGCGTCCGGCGGTCCGCGTGAAGCTTAACGCACAGGCGATTGCAGCGCTCGGTCTGACCAGCGAAACCATCCGTACGGCCATCACCGGTGCCAACGTTAATTCAGCGAAAGGAAGTCTTGATGGCCCAACGCGTGCCGTCACGCTTTCAGCCAATGACCAGATGCAGTCCGCGGACGAATATCGTCAACTGATTGTGGCCTATAAAAATGGCGCGCCGGTGCGCCTCGGCGATATCGCCACCGTCGAACAAGGGGCAGAAAACAGCTGGCTGGGCGCGTGGGCCAATAAGCAACAAGCCATTGTAATGAATGTGCAGCGCCAGCCTGGGGCGAACATCATCTCCACGGCAGACAGTATCCGGCAAATGCTGCCGCAACTGACGGAAAGCCTGCCGAAATCAGTTAAGGTCAGCGTGCTTTCTGATCGTACCACCAATATTCGTGCCTCTGTTGCAGACACCCAGTTCGAGCTGATGCTGGCGATAGCGCTGGTGGTGATGATTATCTACCTGTTTCTGCGCAATGTTCCGGCGACGATTATTCCCGCCGTCGCCGTACCGCTATCGCTAGTCGGCACCTTCGCGGTGATGGTATTTCTTGATTTCTCCATCAACAACCTGACCTTAATGGCGCTGACCATCGCCACAGGTTTTGTGGTGGATGATGCCATTGTGGTTATCGAGAATATTTCGCGCTATATCGAAAAAGGGGAAAAACCACTGGCCGCAGCCCTGAAAGGTGCAGGCGAGATTGGTTTTACCATCATCTCCCTGACGTTTTCATTGATTGCGGTATTGATCCCACTGCTATTCATGGGCGATATCGTCGGGCGCTTGTTCCGTGAATTCGCCGTTACGCTGGCGGTGTCGATTCTGATTTCCGCCGTCGTATCGCTAACCCTTACACCGATGATGTGCGCGCGCATGCTCAGTCAGGCGTCATTGCGTAAGCAAAACCGCTTCTCCCGCGCCTCAGAAAAAATGTTCGATCGTGTAATTGCCGGGTACGGGCACTGGCTGGCAAAAGTGCTTAACCATCCGTGGCTCACGCTGAGCGTAGCCCTCGGTACGCTGGCGCTGAGCGTCATGCTGTGGGTTTTCATCCCCAAAGGCTTCTTCCCAATTCAGGATAACGGCATTATTCAGGGTACGCTACAGGCACCACAGTCCAGTTCATTCACCAGCATGGCCGAGCGCCAGCGTCAGGTTTCAGATGTCATCCTTAACGATCCGGCGGTAGAGAGCCTGACCGCGTTTGTTGGCGTAGATGGTACGAATCCGGCATTAAACAGCGCGCGTTTGCAAATCAACCTTAAACCGCTGGATGAACGTGACGATCGCGTGCAGAAAGTGATCGCACGGTTACAGGACGCGGTTGACAGAGTCCCCGGCGTTGACCTCTACCTTCAGCCGACCCAGGATCTGACAATTGATACCCAGGTCAGCCGAACGCAATATCAGTTCACGCTGCAAGCAACTTCCCTGGATGCCCTCAGCACCTGGGTTCCGCAACTGTTAGCAAAACTACAGCAGCTACCACAACTGTCCGATGTCAGCAGCGACTGGCAGGACAAAGGACTGGTGGCGTATGTGAATGTCAATCGTGACAGTGCCAGCCGTTTAGGGATCAGTATGGCGGATGTCGATAACGCCCTGTATAACGCCTTCGGACAGCGTTTGATTTCAACTATCTACACGCAAGCCAACCAGTATCGCGTGGTGTTAGAGCATAATACTGACACCACACCTGGACTTGCAGCGCTGGATACCATTCGTCTAACCAGTAGCGATGGCGGAATCGTACCGCTCAGCGCGATCGCCAGCATTGAGCAGCGTTTTGCCCCGCTGTCGATTAACCACCTCGATCAGTTCCCGGTCACCACCATCTCATTCAACGTGCCGGACGGTCATTCGCTGGGCGATGCGGTACAGGCGATTCTGGATGCCGAAAAAACGCTTAACCTGCCCGCGAATATTACCACCCAGTTCCAGGGCAGTACCCTCGCCTTCCAGGCTGCGTTGGGCAACACTATCTGGTTGATTGTGGCCGCGGTTGTGGCGATGTATATCGTGCTCGGCGTGTTGTATGAGAGCTTTATTCACCCGATTACCATTCTCTCCACACTGCCTACGGCGGGCGTCGGAGCGCTGCTGGCGTTAATGATTGCCGGCAGTGAACTGGACGTCATCGCGATTATCGGCATTATTTTGCTCATCGGGATCGTCAAGAAAAACGCCATCATGATGATCGACTTTGCTCTTGCCGCTGAACGCGAACAGGGCATGGCGCCGCGCGACGCGATTTTCCAGGCGTGTTTACTGCGTTTTCGCCCGATCCTGATGACCACGCTGGCAGCACTGCTCGGCGCGTTGCCGCTGATGCTGAGCACCGGCGTAGGTGCAGAGTTACGCCGCCCATTAGGGATTGGCATGGTCGGCGGTCTGTTGGTAAGTCAGGTATTAACCCTGTTTACCACGCCGGTGATTTATCTGTTGTTTGATCGACTGTCGCTGTACGTGAAAAGCTGCTTCCCGCGTCAGGAAGAGGAAGCGTAAATGAAATTTTTCGCGCTTGTCATTCATCGGCCGGTGGCGACCATTCTCATTTCGGTGGCTATCACCCTGTGCGGTATTCTGGGCTTTCGTCTGTTGCCGGTCGCTCCGCTGCCGCAGGTGGATTTTCCGGTGATTATGGTCAGCGCATCATTACCCGGCGCCTCCCCTGAAACAATGGCCTCCTCGGTCGCGACCCCGCTGGAGCGCTCGCTTGGGCGCATCGCGGGTGTGAACGAAATGACCTCAAGCAGTTCGCTTGGCAGTACGCGGATTATTCTCGAATTCAAATTTGACCGTGACATCAATGGCGCAGCGCGGGACGTTCAGGCTGCGATTAACGCGGCGCAAAGCCTGCTACCCAGCGGGATGCCAAGCCGACCAACGTATCGCAAAGCTAACCCTTCCGATGCGCCAATCATGATCCTGACGCTGACATCAGACACGTACTCGCAAGGTGAATTATACGATTTCGCATCGACGCAACTGGCGCAGACCATCGCGCAAATCGACGGTGTGGGCGACGTGGACGTTGGAGGCAGTTCTCTGCCTGCCGTGCGGGTAGGACTCAACCCGCAGGCGCTCTTTAACCAGGGCGTGTCACTGGACGACGTGCGTAGCGCGATCGACAATGCCAACGTGCGTAAGCCGCAGGGCGCTATCGAGAATGATACCCATCGCTGGCAGGTACAAACTAACGATGAGCTGAAAACCGCCGCCGAATATCAACCGATTATCATCCACTATAACAACGGCGCAGCGGTGCGACTGGGTGATGTTGCGTCTATAACCGACTCTGTACAGGACGTTCGTAACGCGGGGATGACCAACGCCAAACCGGCCATTCTGCTGATGATCCGCAAGCTACCGGAAGCCAATATTATTCAGACGGTAGATAGCATTCGCGCCAAATTACCGGAGTTACAAACGCTGGTCCCGGCCGCCATCGATCTGCAAATCGCCCAGGACCGTTCACCGACCATTCGCGCTTCACTAGAGGAAGTCGAACAGACGCTGATTATCTCCGTGGCGCTGGTTATCCTGGTGGTGTTTGTCTTCCTGCGATCCGGGCGTGCGACTCTGATCCCCGCGGTAGCGGTTCCGGTCTCGCTGATCGGTACCTTTGCCGCCATGTATCTGTGCGGATTCAGCCTCAACAACCTGTCGTTGATGGCGCTAACCATCGCCACCGGATTTGTCGTCGATGATGCCATTGTGGTACTGGAGAACATTGCGCGCCATCTCGAAGCAGGAATGAAACCGTTACAGGCGGCGCTACAGGGCACGCGCGAGGTGGGATTCACCGTGCTTTCCATGAGCCTGTCGCTGGTGGCGGTATTCCTGCCGCTGCTGTTAATGGGCGGATTGCCTGGACGCCTGCTGCGCGAATTTGCCGTCACGCTGTCGGTTGCCATCGGTATTTCACTGCTGGTATCGCTGACGTTGACGCCGATGATGTGCGGCTGGATGCTCAAATCCAGCACGCCACGCGAACAGTCGCGTAAGCGAGGATTTGGCCGCGTACTGGTGGCATTACAACAAAGCTACGCCACCTCGCTGAAGTGGGTGCTACGCCACACGCGCATGGTGGGCGTGGTGCTACTCGCAACCATTGCCCTGAACGTCTGGCTCTATATTTCAATCCCCAAAACCTTCTTCCCGGAGCAGGATACCGGCGTACTCATGGGCGGGATCCAGGCCGACCAGAGCATCTCTTTCCAGGCGATGCGCGGCAAACTGCAGGACTTTATGAAGATCATCCGCGACGATCCTGCGGTGAATAACGTCACCGGATTTACCGGCGGCTCACGCGTCAACAGCGGAATGATGTTTATCACCCTGAAGCCACGTGGAGAACGTCACGAAACGGCGCAACAGGTGATCGACCGCCTGCGGGTCGCGCTTGCCAAAGAACCCGGCGCAAACCTGTTTCTGATGGCGGTGCAGGATATTCGCGTCGGCGGTCGCCAGGCTAATGCCAGCTACCAATACACTCTGTTGTCAGATGACCTCGCCGCACTACGCGAATGGGAACCGAAAATTCGTAAGGCGCTGGCCACCCTGCCCCAGTTGGCGGACGTCAACTCCGATCAGCAGGACAATGGTGCCGAGATGAACCTTATCTACGATCGCGACACCATGTCTCGTCTTGGGATCGACGTCGCAGCCGCCAACAGCCTGCTGAATAACGCCTTTGGACAACGGCAAATTTCGACTATTTATCAACCGATGAACCAGTACAAAGTGGTGATGGAGGTCGATCGGCGTTACACCCAGGACATCAGCGCCCTGGACAAAATGTTCGTCATCAACAATGACGGTAAGGCGATCCCGTTATCGTACTTTGCCAAATGGCAACCGGCGAATGCCCCGCTGTCGGTAAACCATCAGGGATTATCTGCCGCCTCAACCGTGTCGTTTAACCTGCCGACGGGTTCTTCACTCTCTGAAGCGACAGAGGCCATCAACCGAACCATGACCCAGCTCGGCGTTCCCTCCACGGTTCGCGGCAGCTTTGCCGGTACCGCGCAGGTATTTCAGGACACCATGAACTCGCAGGTGATCCTGATTATCGCCGCCATCGCCACGGTCTACATCGTGCTGGGCATGCTGTATGAAAGCTATGTTCACCCGCTGACCATTCTCTCCACGCTACCTTCAGCGGGCGTCGGGGCTTTGCTGGCGCTGGAGCTGTTCAATGCCCCGTTCAGCCTAATCGCCCTGATAGGGATCATGCTATTAATTGGCATTGTGAAGAAAAACGCCATCATGATGGTCGATTTTGCGCTGGAAGCGCAGAGAAATGGCAATTTGCAGCCGGAAGAAGCGATTTTCCAGGCCTGTCTGCTGCGCTTTCGCCCAATAATGATGACCACGCTGGCGGCGTTGTTCGGCGCACTGCCGCTGGTGTTATCCGCAGGAGATGGCTCTGAACTGCGCCAGCCGTTGGGGATAACCATTGTTGGCGGGCTGGTTGTCAGTCAGCTACTGACACTGTACACCACTCCGGTGGTCTATCTCTTTTTCGACCGTCTGCGTCTGCGTTTTTCGCGTAAAAACAGCAAACCGGTAGCAGAGTTATGACAGAACTTCCCGACAGCACCCGCTGGCAACTTTGGATTGTGGCATTTGGTTTTTTTATGCAGTCGTTGGATACCACCATCGTCAACACCGCGCTTCCCTCGATGGCGGCAAGCCTCGGGGAAAGCCCGTTACACATGCATATGGTCATTGTGTCATATGTTTTAACCGTTGCCGTCATGCTCCCCGCCAGCGGCTGGCTGGCGGACAAAGTTGGCGTGCGTAATATCTTCTTCACCGCGATTATTCTGTTTACGCTGGGATCGTTTTTTTGCGCCTGGTCCGGAACGCTGAATGAACTGGTGATGGCTCGCGTGTTACAAGGTGTAGGCGGCGCAATGATGGTGCCCGTCGGCAGGTTGACGGTGATGAAAATCGTCCCACGCGAGCAATACATGGCGGCAATGACATTCGTCACTTTGCCCGGTCAGATTGGTCCACTTCTGGGCCCGGCATTAGGTGGTATCCTGGTGGAATATGCCTCCTGGCACTGGATATTTCTGATTAACATTCCGGTTGGCATTGTCGGGGCAATTGCGACGTTAATGCTGATGCCCAACTACACCATGCAAACTCGCCGTTTCGATCTTTCTGGATTCATGATGCTGGCTGCCGGCATGGCGGTACTTACGTTAGCGCTCGATGGTAGTAAAGGAACCGGCATTTCCCACATCACGCTGGCAGCGCTGATTATCTGTGGCGTACTGGCGATCCTGCTGTATCTCAAACACGCCCACAACAACCCTCGTGCACTGTTTAGCCTGCATCTGTTTCGTACACACACCTTCTCGTTAGGCCTGTTTGGCAGCTTTGCCGGGCGGATTGGCAGCGGGATGTTACCGTTCATGACCCCGGTATTCCTGCAGATTGGATTGGGTTTTTCGCCATTTCATGCCGGACTGATGATGATCCCGATGGTGCTGGGCAGTATGGGCATGAAGCGCATTGTGGTGCAGGTCGTTAACCGGTATGGCTACCGTCGCGTACTGGTCACCACCACGCTTGGCCTGTCGCTGGTCAGCCTGTTGCTGATGGGCACCGCATTACTCGGTTGGTATTACGCCCTGCCGTTCATACTGTTCTTACAGGGAATGGTCAATTCTACCCGCTTCTCCTCGATGAACACGCTGACGCTAAAAGACCTGCCGGATGACCTCGCGAGCAGCGGCAACAGCCTGCTGTCGATGATCATGCAGCTGTCGATGAGTATTGGGGTAACCATCGCCGGTCTGTTGTTAGGCATGTTCGGGCAGCAACATATCGCCATCGACAGCGCGTCTACGCATACCGTCTTTATGTATACCTGGCTGTGCATTGCGTTCCTTATCGCACTGCCCGCCATCATTTTTGCCCGCGTGCCGAACGACACGCAGACCAACGCGGTGATTTCACGGCGCAAAAGGAGCACCCGATGAAGTTCTGGCGACCCGGTATCACCGGCAAACTGTTTCTGGCTATTTTCGCCACCTGCATTGTATTGCTGATCAGTATGCACTGGGCCGTGCGCATTAGCTTCGAACGCGGTTTTATTGACTACATCAAACACGGTAACGAACAACGACTGCAAATGCTCAGCGATGCCCTTGGCGAGCAGTATGAGCAGCACGGCAACTGGCGATTTTTACGTAACAACGATCGTTTTATCTTTCAGATCCTGCGCTCATTTGAACACGACAATGACGATGATAAACCGGGACCCGGCATGCCGCCGCACGGTTGGCGTACGCAATTCTGGGTGGTTGATCAAAGTGCCAGCGTGCTGGTCGGCCCGCGCGGTCCCGTACCGCGTGACGGCACTCGCCGCCCGATCCGCGTCAACGGTCTCGAAGTTGGTGCCGTCATCGCCTCACCCGTTGAACGGCTGACGCGCAATACGGATATTAACTTCGATAAACAACAGCGGCGCACCAGTTGGCTGATCGTCGCGCTCTCCACAATACTGGCTGCACTGGCAACATTTACGCTGGCACGTAGCCTGCTGGCCCCCGTCAAACGGCTGGTGGACGGCACGCACAAACTGGCAGCTGGCGATTTCACCACTCGCGTTGTACCGACCAGTACGGATGAGCTGGGCAAACTGGCGCAGGATTTCAACCAGCTCGCCAGTACGCTGGAAAAAAACCAGCAGATGCGCCGGGACTTTATGGCTGATATCTCTCACGAACTGCGCACGCCGCTGGCAGTTTTGCGCGGCGAACTCGAAGCCATCCAGGATGGTGTACGTCAGTTTACCCCGGATTCGGTAGCCTCACTGCAGGCCGAAGTGGGTACGCTCACCAAACTGGTAGACGATCTCCATCAGCTTTCTATGTCTGATGAAGGTGCGCTGGCCTATCAGAAAACCTCTCTGGACCTGATCCCTCTGCTGGAAGTGGCGAGCGGCGCGTTTCGCGAACGTTTCGCCAGCCGTGGACTGACGATCCAACTTTCACTCCCGGACAGCATGACGGTCTTTGGCGACAGGGATCGCCTGATGCAACTGTTTAACAACCTACTGGAAAACAGCCTGCGCTACACCGACAGCGGTGGCGGTCTGCATATCAGCGCCGAACAGCGCGAGCGGATGGTGTTATTAACCTTCGCCGATTCCGCCCCCGGCGTTAGCGACGAACAGTTACAGAAACTGTTTGAACGTTTTTATCGTACCGAAGGGTCCCGTAATCGGGCCAGCGGAGGATCCGGGCTGGGGCTGGCGATTTGCGTCAACATTGTCCAGGCGCATAATGGTCTGATCCGCGCCGCCCATTCGCCTTTTGGCGGGGTTAGCATTACAGTAGAGTTACCGCTGGAACGCGATTTACAGAGAGATGTATGACTGAGTTACCCATTGATGAAAACACGCCGCGTATTCTGATCGTGGAAGACGAGCCCAAGCTGGGGCAACTGCTCATCGACTACCTGCGTGCGGCAAGCTATGCCCCTACGCTCATCAATCACGGCGATCTGGTGTTGCCTTACGTACGCCAGACGCCGCCCGATATGATCTTGTTGGATCTGATGCTGCCCGGTACCGACGGTCTGACTCTGTGTCGGGAGATTCGCCGTTTCTCGGAAGTCCCCATCATGATGGTAACCGCTAAAATCGAAGAGATTGACCGCCTGCTGGGGCTGGAGATCGGTGCAGATGACTACATTTGTAAACCGTACAGCCCGCGGGAAGTCGTCGCACGAGTGAAAACGATCCTGCGCCGTTGTAAACCACAGCGCGAGTTGCAACAGATGGATGCAGACAGTCCGCTGATCGTCGATGAAGGCCGTTTTCAGGCATCGTGGCGTGGAAAAATGCTCGACCTGACGCCCGCTGAATTTCGCTTACTCAAAACGCTGTCGCATGAACCGGGAAAAGTATTCTCCCGCGAGCAATTGCTCAACCATCTCTACGATGACTACCGCGTCGTTACCGACCGTACCATCGACAGCCATATCAAGAACCTGCGCCGTAAACTGGAATCGCTTGATACAGAGCAGTCGTTTATCCGCGCGGTCTATGGCGTAGGATATCGCTGGGAAGCCGATGCCTGCCGGATTGCTTAATCTGCCAGAAGTCAAAAAGGCCGGGTAAGGCGAAACGCCCACCCGGCACAATAACTTTACCTGCCCGTCACGCAGCGATACAATGCCCGCCCTTAATATGGGGGCACTCCCCCAACCGCTTCATTCAGTGAAGCGAGTCTGACCTGTCATCAGAACGAGAAAACTATGTTTAAACCGGAACTCCTTTCCCCGGCGGGAACGCTGAAAAATATGCGTTACGCTTTCGCCTATGGCGCAGATGCTGTGTATGCGGGCCAACCGCGTTACTCTCTGCGTGTACGCAACAACGAATTCAACCACGAAAACCTGCAGCTCGGCATTAATGAAGCCCATGAACTGGGTAAAAAATTCTATGTGGTGGTTAACATTGCCCCACATAACGCCAAGCTGAAAACCTTCATTCGTGACCTGAAACCCGTTGTGGAAATGGGGCCGGATGCGCTGATCATGTCCGATCCTGGCCTGATCATGCTGGTGCGCGAGAACTTCCCCGATATGGACATTCACCTGTCGGTACAGGCTAACGCCGTAAACTGGGCAACGGTAAAATTCTGGAAGCAAATGGGACTGACCCGCGTGATCCTGTCCCGCGAACTGTCGCTGGAAGAAATTGAAGAGATCCGCACCCAGGTTCCGGATATGGAGATTGAAATCTTCGTGCACGGCGCGCTGTGCATGGCCTACTCCGGCCGTTGCCTGCTCTCCGGCTACATCAACAAGCGCGACCCTAACCAGGGTACCTGTACCAACGCCTGCCGCTGGGAATACAACGTGCAGGAAGGGAAAGAAGATGTAGTGGGTAATATCGTACACAAATACGAACCCATCCCGGTACAAAACGTGGAACCGACGCTTGGGATCGGCGCGCCTACGGACAAAGTGTTTATGATTGAAGAAGCCCAGCGTCCGGGTGAATACATGACCGCGTTCGAAGACGAACACGGTACTTACATCATGAACTCAAAAGATTTGCGTGCCATTGCCCACGTTGAACGCCTGACCCAGATGGGCGTGCATTCGCTGAAAATCGAAGGCCGTACCAAGTCTTACTATTACTGCGCCCGTACCGCACAGGTCTATCGTAAAGCCATTGACGATGCTGCAGCCGGTAAACCGTTCGATCCGCAACTGCTGGAAACACTGGAAGGCCTGGCGCACCGTGGTTATACCGAAGGATTCCTGCGCCGCCATACGCATGACGACTATCAGAACTACGAATACGGTTTTTCTGTTTCCGAACGTCAGCAGTTTGTCGGTGAATTCACCGGCGAACGTAAAGGCGATCTGGCCGCTGTGCTGGTGAAAAACAAATTCACCGTCGGTGACAGTCTGGAGCTGATGACGCCGCAGGGTAACGTCAATTTCACCCTTGAGCAGATGGAAAACGCCAAAGGCGAAGCGATGCCCGTTGCGCCTGGTGATGGTTATACCGTGTGGATGCCCGTGCCGCAGGATATCGATCTGAATTATGCATTGTTGATGCGTAATTTTGCCGGTGAGTCCACGCGCAACCCACATGCTAAGTAGTTAATTACGGTTATTTTTCAGCGTTCGGAAGATTCTTAGAAATCGATCACATACCGTTTCGTTCATTAAGGGTATTATCCCACCCGCTGAAAAACATAACCCATAAATGCTAGCTGTACCAGGAACCACCTCCTTAGCCTGCGTAATCTCCCTTACGCAGGCTTATTTTTTGCCTGCCGTTTAAACTCTCCGAGTCCCCCCAATTCAAATCACTACTTTCAGGCGAAAAAAAACCGGGCATTACACCCGGTTTATTATGTAATTAGAAATTAATGGGCAGCTTCTGGCTTGTGCTTTTGTGCACTCTGAAAACCATAGGTCAGCTCATTTTTTTCTTTGTCCAGCGCGACGGTAACCTGACCACCATCCACCAGCGAACCAAACAGCAATTCGTTGGCCAATGGTTTTTTCAGGTTGTCCTGAACCACTCGCGTCATTGGACGTGCGCCCATTGCGCGGTCGTAGCCTTTTTCCGCCAGCCAGTTACGTGCTTCCTGACTCACTTCCAGAGAGACACCTTTCTGATCCAGCTGAACCTGCAGCTCGACAATAAATTTATCCACCACCTGATGAATCACCTCAGTAGAGAGATGATCGAACCAGATAATGTTGTCGAGGCGGTTACGGAATTCCGGCGTAAACACTTTTTTGATTTCGCCCATCGCATCAGTACTGTTGTCCTGATGAATAAGCCCAATCGATTTACGCTCAGTTTCACGTACCCCGGCGTTGGTCGTCATCACCAGCACCACGTTGCGGAAATCCGCTTTACGTCCGTTATTGTCAGTCAGCGTACCGTTATCCATGACCTGCAGCAGCAGGTTAAAGACATCCGGGTGCGCTTTTTCAATTTCATCCAGCAGCAGTACAGCATGCGGATGCTTAATCACCGCATCGGTCAGTAAACCGCCCTGGTCAAAACCGACATACCCTGGAGGCGCACCAATCAAGCGGCTGACAGTATGACGTTCCATATATTCGGACATATCAAAACGCAGCAATTCGATGCCCAGCGCTTTAGACAACTGCACCGTGACTTCGGTCTTACCGACGCCAGTCGGTCCGGCGAACAGGAACGAACCGACAGGCTTATGCTCATGACCCAGACCGGCACGGCTCATTTTGATCGCTTCGGTCAGTGCTTCAATGGCTTTATCCTGCCCGAATACCAGCATTTTCAGACGGTTGCCCAGATTTTTCAGCGTATCACGATCGCTCTGCGAAACGCTCTTCTCCGGGATCCGCGCAATGCGAGCCACCACGGACTCAATATCTGCCACGTTGACGGTTTTCTTGCGCTTGCTGACCGGCATCAGACGCGCACGTGCGCCCGCTTCATCAATCACATCAATCGCTTTATCCGGCAGATGACGATCGTTAATGTATTTCACTGCCAGTTCGACCGCTGCACGTACCGCTTTGGCGGTGTAACGAACGTCATGGTGCGCTTCGTACTTCGGTTTCAGACCGTTGATGATCTGCACGGTCTCTTCCACTGACGGCTCAGTGATATCGATTTTCTGGAAGCGACGCGCTAACGCACGGTCTTTCTCAAAGATATTGCTGAACTCCTGATAAGTGGTTGAACCTATCACACGGATTTTCCCGCTGGAGAGCAGCGGCTTGATCAGGTTAGCCGCATCCACCTGGCCGCCCGATGCCGCACCCGCACCGATAATGGTGTGGATCTCATCGATAAACAGAATGCTGTTGGTATCCTGTTCCAGTTGTTTCAGCAGCGCCTTAAAGCGTTTTTCAAAATCACCGCGGTATTTGGTGCCTGCCAGCAGCGAACCGATATCCAGAGAGTACAGCGTACAATCAGCCATCACTTCCGGCACATCCCCCTGAACAATACGCCAGGCGAGACCTTCGGCAATCGCCGTTTTCCCGACGCCGGATTCACCCACCAGCAGTGGGTTATTTTTACGCCGACGACACAGTACCTGAATGGCGCGCTCCAGCTCTTTGTCCCGGCCAATAAGCGGATCAATCCCGCCCACGCGAGCCAGCTGGTTAAGGTTAGTCGTGAAGTTCTCCATACGGTCCTCCCCGCCAGCTTGCTCTTCGTTATTTGGCTGATTCCCGGAGTCAGAAGACTGACTCGGTTCATCTTTACGCGTGCCATGAGAAATGAAATTCACCACATCCAGGCGACTGACTTCATGCTTACGCAGCAGATAGGCCGCCTGTGACTCCTGCTCGCTGAAGATAGCAACCAGCACATTAGCGCCAGTCACTTCATTGCGCCCGGAGGACTGAACATGAAAGACAGCGCGTTGCAAAACACGCTGAAAACTCAACGTCGGCTGCGTGTCGCGCTCTTCTTCGCTGGCAGGCAATACGGGTGTGGTTTGTTCAATGAAGGCTTCGAGTTCCTGACGGAGCGCCACAAGATCCACAGAACACGCTTCCAGCGCTTCGCGGGCCGATGGGTTACTGAGCAACGCCAGTAACAAGTGCTCGACGGTCATAAACTCATGTCGGTGCTCGCGCGCTCTGGCGAAAGCCATATTTAAACTGAGTTCCAGTTCTTGATTGAGCATAGGCACCTCCCCCAATATTTATGCCTGCATTCAGGCTTTTTCCAGCGTACACAGCAACGGATGCTCGTTTTCCCTCGCATATTTGTTCACCATCGCCACTTTGGTTTCAGCAACCTCGGCGGTGAATACGCCGCAGATGGCTTTACCTTGATAGTGAACGGCAAGCATCAGTTGCGTTGCACGTTCTACATCATAAGAAAAGAATTTTTGTAACACGTCAATAACAAACTCCATCGGAGTGTAATCATCATTGACTAATATCACTTTATACATAGATGGCGGTTTTAGCGCGTCGCGCAATTTGTCTTCCGCCAGCTGTTCGAAATCCAGCCAGTCGTTCGTCTTACCCATTGTCAGTCGTCATCTTCAGTTACGGTTACCGGCAGAATAACTTGCCGCTGACAAGAGCCTATGCGCACAATCAATCTACCTCAAGTATTAGATAACTATCATCTATCAGTGCCATCCGCGACATCTGTCACATATCCGACAATAGCGTTAACTGCTTCAAATTTTGATGCATTTTTACCCTATTCCACCTGCCTGGCGCTTGACGCCTCGCCTGATTTCTCTAAATTGTAGTTTCGAGAGTTGGCGAGGTTTTGAACAGCCCCCACTCCGCCACCGGTTCATTCCATCTTACTTATATAAGATTTACGAAGGATGTCGAAGTATGGAAACGGGTACTGTTAAGTGGTTCAACAATGCCAAAGGGTTTGGTTTCATCTGCCCCGAAGGCGGTGGTGAAGATATCTTCGCCCATTACTCCACCATTCAGATGGATGGTTACAGAACGCTAAAAGCCGGACAGTCTGTCCAGTTTGATGTCCACCAGGGGCCAAAAGGCAATCATGCCAGTCTTATCGTGCCCGTCATTGAAGCAGAAGCTGTCGCATAGCTCTTCTGTCTCATTGTGTACATCCCGCAGACAAAATGCCAGCCCCTGAGGCTGGCATTTTTATTTCTTATGCAATACAACGCGTTATTCTCGTGCCAGAGCATCAACGGGATCCAGACGCGCTGCATTACGGGCCGGAAGCCAGCCAAACAAAATTCCGGTGGCGGTTGAACACAGGAAAGCCGTTAGCAGCGCGACAGGAGAGAAACCAATTTCCCACCCGGGCAGGAACAGCTGTAGCGTAAAGGCAATTAACATCGACAAACTGATGCCGAGCGCGCCTCCCACCAGACACACCAGCACTGCCTCAATTAAGAACTGCTGTAATACATCGCTGGCCCGCGCACCTACGGCCATCCGAATACCGATTTCACGCGTACGCTCTGTCACCGATACCAGCATAATGTTCATCACACCGATCCCGCCCACCACCAGCGAAATCACCGCCACCAGCGTAAGAAAGAGCTGTAATGTACGTGTGGTTTTTTCGGCGGTTTTCAAGATGCCATCCATGTTCCAGGTGAAGAAATCTTTTTTGCCATGACGCAGCGATAACAGACGGGTGAGCTGCTGCTCGGCCTGGGCGCTATCAAACCCCTCTTTTACCCGCACGGTAATAGAGTTTAACCACGATTGCCCCATGATCCTCCCTGACATGGTGCTGTATGGCAGCCAGACGCGCAGGATCTTGCTGCTGCCAAACATCGATTGTTTTTCTTCCGCGACGCCAATAACGGTGGCTGGCATATTTCCCACCAGAATAACCTCACCCACCACTTTCGCTTTGCTGGGGAACAACTGACGTCGGGTATTGCTGTCGAGCACCACCACCTGCGCCCTCCCCGCCAGCTGCTCTGCATTAAAGGTGGTGCCCTCACTGAACGTCATGCCATAAACGTTGAAGTAATCACCGCTAACACCGTTTGCGCTGGCGGCGACATCAATATTGCCATAGCGCAGGCGTAGGTTCTTCGATACCGCAGGTGTAACGGAACTGACCCAGGGTTGCTTCTGAATCGCGACTAAATCGTCATACTTCAGCGCCTGCTGATATTGTGGGTCGTCATCACCGAAATCTTTGCCCGGATAGATATCGATAGTATTCGTCCCAATCGCTCGGATGTCTGCCAGCACCAGCTGTTTTGCCGCATCGCCCACTACCACAATCGATACCACCGAAGCGATGCCGATGATAATACCCAGCATGGTGAGCAGTGTACGCATCTTGTTGGCGGCCATGGCCAGCCAGGCCATGGTCAATGCTTCACGAAAACCGCTGACAAACTGGCTCCAGCCAGAAGCCGTCGTCACCGTTGGTTCATCGATATCACGTCCGGCAGCGGGCTTTTGTGGCGGTGGATTACGCACAATCTCGCCATCACGAATTTCAATGACGCGTTCTGCCTGGGCGGCAACCTGGCTGTCGTGCGTGACGATAATCACCGTATGCCCGCGATCGCGTAGCTGATGCAGAATAGCCATCACCTCTTCGCCGGAGTGGCTGTCCAACGCGCCAGTGGGTTCATCGGCCAGAATGACCTGGCCACCGTTCATCAACGCACGCGCAATACTGACACGTTGCTGCTGACCACCAGAAAGCTGGGAAGGCTGATAATCAACCCGGTCACCCAATCCCAGGCGCTGAAGTAATTCCTGAGCACGAGCCAGACGCTGCTTACGTTCAGTCCCGGCATACACCGCCGGGACTTCAACGTTTTGTGCCGCCGTTAAATGTGACAGCAAATGATAACGCTGGAAGATAAAGCCGAAATGCTCACGCCGCAGTTGCGCTAACGCATCGCTATCCAGGGTGGAAACATCCCGCCCCGCAACCCGATAGGTTCCACTGGTCGGCTTGTCCAGGCATCCCAGAATGTTCATCAGCGTCGATTTACCCGAGCCTGACGCCCCGACAATCGCCACCATTTCACCGGCCTGAATGCGTAAGGAAACGTCCTTTAATACCTCGACCTGCCCCTCGCCTGACGGGTAACTACGGCGGATATTGCTCAACTCAAGCAATGCCGTCATTGTGCTACTCCCGCTTTACCCTCACCGGTGATAACTTCATCACCCTCTTCCAGTCCTTTCACAATTTCTACGTCGGTATCATTACGGGCACCGATGACCACTTCGCGCTCGCGAGTTTCACCATTGCGCAGCAGCCTGACGTTATAGCGGTTGTTGCCAATAGGATCGCCCAACGCCGACAGCGGGATCGTCAGTACATTTTTAACGTCTGTGAGCTGGATGTGCACCTGCGCGGTCATATCAAGGCGCAGGATCCCTTTCGGGTTAGGCACCTCGAAGCGGGCGTAGTAGAAAATGGCGTCATTCACCTTCTCAGGCGTCGGAAGTACATCTTTGAGCACGCCTTCATACCGTGTCTGCGGATCGCCCAGCACAGTGAACCAGGCTTTTTGGCCCGGCTGCAGGTGAATAACATCTGCCTCGGAGACCTGCGCTTTTACCAGCATGGTGCTCATATCTGCCAACGTCAAAATGTTGGGCGCCTGCTGGGCGGCAATCACGGTTTGCCCCTGGAGGGTGGTGATTTGCGTCACTTCACCCGCCATTGGCGCGACGATTCGCGTGTAATCGAGGTTCGTTTTTGCTGTATCAAGGGAAGCCTGATTACGCTTAATTTGTGCATCAATAGTGCCAATCTGTGCCTGCTTGACCGCCATTTCGGTCGCTGCCGTGTCGAGATCTTGCTGCGAAACCGCCTGCGTTTTCGCCAGTTGTTGCTGACGAGAAAGCGTTACGCGCGCCAGTTTCCACTCAGCTTCAGCCTGTAAACGCTGAGCCCGCAACTCCATGAGCGTCGCTTCTACTTCTTTGATTTGGTTTTGCGCCTGCTCAGGATCGATAACGCCGAGCAACTGATCTTTTTTAACTTTATCGCCGATGGCTACTGACAGCGTTTTTAACTGCCCACTCACCTGTGCACCAACATCAACTTTGCGTAACGCATCCAGTTTCCCGGTGGCCAGCACACTTTGCTGGAGATCGCCTGGACGTACAATTAACGTTTGATACTGTGGTAGTGGCGCATTAAGCGTTCGCCAAAGTGAAATCATCGCCACAATAATGATGATGGCGAGCAGAAAATAACGTTTTTTAATTTTTCCCTTGAGCTTCATAAATGTCCCAGTGTCCCCCAATACGCCTACCAGAGTGGAGTGATAACCATCAACGATAAATTAACAGACGTTGAAAAGTGCCAAGAATAACAGAGTTATTGATGAACCGTTAAGGTCCACTGTGCTGAAATTGGTATCAGAGTATCTATTGGATTGTTATTATGAGCCAGCTAACAGAAAGCACTTTTCATTCTTCCAGACCCGCCACAAGTTTTAGTCTTTTTTGTCGTCTGACAACCGGACAATGGCGACCAGGTAAATTTTGGCATCAACGAAGCTTTCGCCGTAAGTTTGTATGGCGCTCATTGCTGATGCCACGATTAACACGTGAATGGATGGCTGAGCTGGCGCAATGGCCGGATCTCGAAAAAATTCTCGCGATCCAACCCCGTATACCGGTTCGCCTGCATCGCGCGTATCTCGCAGTAAACCTTGACCGTAAAACAAAACTCGATGCTGTGCGTTTTCATTACAATATTATTCGTAACGCTTTTTCATCGACAGAATTTAATGATTATTTAAGTGCCGATGGGTTACAACTGGCACAAATTGAAGGCAAAGACAGCGCAATATACACCATTATAATGTCATCATTTATTGCCCTGGATAAAGAAGGTGAAAGTACCATTCTTGTCCGTAATAGTGAGGGCGAGACATTAGCAGAAATGACCTTCACCCTGTGCAACTATGAAGGGCGTAGCGCGCTTTTTATTGGCGGTTTGCAGGGGGGTAACCGATTAATGCCGCACGAAGAAATTCAAAAAGCGACAAAATCATGCCATGGTTTGTTTCCTAAACGTATTGTAATGGAAGCTATTTGTCGTTTTGCAGAACAATTGAATATTGAACAAGTACTGGCCGTCAGCAATGACCAGCATATTTTTCGCAGCCAGCGTTACCATGATAAAAACAAGGTTATTCTTTCTGACTACAATTCATTTTGGGAGTCAGTTGGCGGCGAATGTGACAGCAACGGCTACTATCATATTCCGCGTACGCTGGCGCGTAAAAGCGAAGCAGATATTGCCAGTAAGAAGCGCGCGGAATATCGCCGCCGCTATCAGTTACTAGACAGTATCCACTCGCAGTTATCAGTCATGTTCCGCTGCTAATCCGCTCGCCCGCGTGCTAACCACAGCACGCGGGAAAACATTTTCCGCAGCAACGTTGGCACCGCTTCAACACCGCGTCTGCCCGCTTCCATCGCCACTTCAATCGCCAGATCCGGTTTTGACGAGCGATGGATCGCCTTCGCTATAATTTTCCGCATATTCATCGGCACATTTTCCGGTATTTGCGCCACCCGATGAAAAACGTCCGAGAACCCCTGGCGGTACATAAAGTGTTCCATATCCAGCGCAGGTAACATGGTCAAATGCTCGCGTTCTTCCTCTTTGTCATCGTTCAGCAGGCTGCGTACCGTGGCCGCATACTTTTTCCCCGCCTCATCGCCATCGACCAGCACATGCCACTCAATTCCCATCCGGCGGGCAAACTTCACCAGGGGTTTAAGCCCTGACTGGGCAAATTCAATGACTTTAATCCCTTCGGCATCAAAGTGATGCCCACACTGACGAGCCAGCTCGTTAATGACCCATGTTTCTGTTTCTCCCTCCACCAACAGCCAGCAACGGGCAAACAGTGAAGACGCCCGATTAAAACGGATATGGAAGGCAATGCGCCGCCCGTCTTCCGCATTGAGTCCTCCCGGTCCCAGTCGCCAGGCCGCGACGCGGGAAGATTCTCGTACCAGACGGACAACATGTTCAACGGGCGTAAGCGATAACAGTTCACCAGAGTTGGTCGTCGTCACCCGCTGTAGGGGAAGCAGATTCAACAGTTGCCAGGCAACAGACAACATAATGGGGTGTAAGCGCGTTTCAGGATCTTCTACCAGTAGCAATGGACGAGCGTCTTTATCCAGTCTTAGCGACCCTTTGGCCTGTAACAGCGTGGAAAACAGCCCCAGCAGAATCACACGGTGCGTGCGCCCTCCGGGTTTATCAATCATACGGTTGATAATATCCAGATAACGCCAGCTGCGTTGCTCGTTGTTGGAGCGTCGGCGCATCAAACGATAGCGGGACTGACCGGAACCTTGTTCTGAAAAGTAGTGCTCCAGTAGTTGAACCATCGCCGACAGCCCCTGGCGAATCTGCCCATCTGTCAGATTCTGCGGTCGGGTGGCCAACTCACGTGCCATAAAATCCAGTTGACGCGCAGTCACTTCAACATCCGCTGAATCCGGCACAGTTCCATCACGGATTCGCCGCATAAAACGCGCATCACGTAAACGTAATACTGGCATCAAGCGCACCAGATGACGCGCCTGATCGTTAATATTGTCGATGGGTAACGGGTGGCCTTCGCCATCAAGAAAACTGCGTAATGTCAGGACGCTACCGTCGTCAGCACACTCACCTTCCAGCCGATAAAAAA
Organism: Citrobacter sp. C6_1; assembly: GCF_014596835.2. Classification (NCBI taxonomy): domain Bacteria; kingdom Pseudomonadati; phylum Pseudomonadota; class Gammaproteobacteria; order Enterobacterales; family Enterobacteriaceae; genus Citrobacter; species Citrobacter sp. C6_1. The sequence continues at coordinate 2,899,757 of NZ_CP115031.1, forward strand.
TACGGTGATAGTTATCGTGGCACGGCGACCAGCACGCTTCTAACGGGCGATATCGACGCACGCGATGGCGACCCGGTTGAGATTCACGAAATGTCAGGACAATATGCAGGTGATGTTCCCGGCCCTGAATATCACCCGGCGGGAACCAGAAATCTTCGCGGCCAAAGTGGTACAAATCCGACTCTGGCGACAACAGCAGGGTTAACGCATCCAACAGGCTGGACTTACCCCACGCGTTTTCCCCAATCAGCACGTTGTTTTGCTCCAGCATCAACGACAGCCGATTAATACCACGAAACCCAACAATCTCAACGCGTTCGAGAATCATATAGCCTCCGGAAATGCTCACTTTTTCCTTCAAGTTATCAGGAGTATAACGGTAAGCGGGCGCTCAGAACACCCGATATCATCCGCAGATAAATCGAAAGCGTTAAGAATATTCTTCTTATGTTTACCCTTAAATATTATTTCCGAACTCAATCATCGCTTTTTGTTAATTGAACTATGCTTCATTCATCCAATATTCAAAAAGGAATCACAACATATTGCCTTAAATCAAATTTTTTCATCAATTTAACTGGCGAAGGGATGATGTTTTTTTCTAAAATACCCGCTCTTTCATCATCGTCCCTTTTAGCGATGAATTACCGGGCAAGGAACACGAACCCGGAACTTTTAATTGAGGTGGTTATGTTCAGGAAATTAGCAGCCGAATTCTTCGGTACGTTTTGGCTCGTCTTTGGTGGGTGCGGTAGCGCCGTTCTGGCAGCAGCATTCCCGGAGTTGGGTATTGGATTTGCCGGTGTGGCACTGGCGTTTGGTCTGACCGTACTGACAATGGCATTCGCCGTAGGTCATATTTCCGGTGGCCATTTTAACCCTGCAGTGACATTCGGTTTATGGGCAGGTGGTCGCTTCCCGGCGAAAGACGTTATTGGTTATGTTATTGCTCAGGTTGTGGGCGGCATTGTAGCAGCAGCAGTACTTTATCTTATTGCCAGCGGCAAAACCGGTTTTGATGCAGCAGCCAGTGGCTTCGCCTCAAACGGTTACGGTGAGCATTCACCTGGCGGATATTCCATGCTTTCTGCCATCGTAATTGAAATCGTCCTGACCGCAGGTTTCTTATTAGTGATCCACGGTGCGACCGATAAACATGCTCCGGCAGGTTTTGCGCCAATTGCCATCGGTCTTGCATTAACGTTGATTCACCTAATCAGTATCCCGGTCACCAATACATCCGTAAACCCGGCTCGTAGTACTGCGGTTGCTATCTTCCAGGGTGGTTGGGCATTACAACAACTTTGGTTATTCTGGGTTATGCCGATTATCGGCGGGATCGTCGGCGGTCTTATTTACCGCACCCTGCTGGAAAAACGCGATTAATCGCTAACAACAAGGCCTGATGAACTGTCAGGCTTTTTTTTCCTCGCTATATTTCCTTTTATTTGCAACTTTACTCCCCTCTTTGCTTTCAGTAGTGTGTGCAGGCGCATTTCGTCTTACTTCTCAGCAAGGATCGGGGTTTCATGTTCTCAGGGCTGTTAATCATTCTGGTACCTCTTATTGTGGGTTACCTCATTCCGCTTCGACACAGAGCCGCATTAAAACTTATCAATCGGCTGTTGAGTTGGATCGTCTACCTTATTCTCTTTTTTATGGGGATCAGCCTGGCGTTTCTGGATAATCTCGCCAGTAATCTGTTATCCATTCTTTATTATTCTGCCGTCAGTGTGACGGTCATTCTGCTGTGTAATATCGCAGCGCTGCTGTGGCTGGAGCGCTCACTCCCCTGGCGACACAGCCACCAGCAAGAGAAGCTCCCCTCCCGAATAGCAATGGCGCTTGAGTCGCTACAGCTTTGCGGCGTCGTGGTGCTGGGTTTTCTGTTGGGGCTTACCGGATTGTCGATGCTGCAGCACGCGACCGAAGCCAGCGAATATACGCTGATCTTTTTATTATTCCTGGTCGGGATCCAACTGCGAAACAGCGGTATGACATTAAAGCAGATCGTACTGAACCGTCGGGGTATGATTGTTGCCGTGGTCGTGGTGGCCAGTTCTCTGCTGGGCGGCGTCATCAATGCGCTGATCCTCGGCCTGCCGTTGAAAACAGCACTGGCGATGGCATCGGGTTTTGGCTGGTATTCCCTGTCAGGCATTCTGTTGACCGAATCATTCGGTCCAGTAATTGGCAGCGCCGCCTTCTTTAACGACCTGGCGCGTGAGTTGATTGCCATTATGCTGATCCCTGGACTGGTGGTCCGCAGTCGTTCAACCGCATTGGGTCTTTGCGGGGCGACGTCAATGGATTTCACGCTGCCCGTGTTACAACGCAGTGGCGGTCTGGAGATGGTTCCCGCAGCCATTGTGCACGGCTTTATTCTGAGCCTGTTAGTGCCACTGTTAATGGCCTTTTTCTCCGCCTGATACACAGAAAAATACCTCTCTGGCGGTAGTCAGCTACCGCCAAAATTGCGCTAAATCAATCTCCCTGCAAGTTGTAGCAGAAATCCCTTTAATCCCTTCGCGCGCAGGCATAACCTTAAACATGTATATCAAATATAACTTTAAAAGGTGTGACCATGTTTTGTGTGCAATGTGAACAAACCATCCGTACTCCGGCAGGAAACGGCTGCTCTTACGCGCAGGGTATGTGCGGTAAAACAGCGGAAACCTCCGATCTGCAGGATCTGCTGATTGCTTCCCTACAAGGTCTGTCTGCATGGGCTGTTAAAGCGCGTGAATACGGCATCATCGACCATGAAGTTGATAACTTCGCGCCGCGTGCATTCTTCTCCACGCTGACTAACGTGAACTTCGATTCCCCGCGTATTGTTGGCTATGCTCGTGAAGCTATCGCCATGCGCGATGCACTGAAAGCGCAATGCCTGAACATTGATGCTAAGGCAACTGTTGAAAACCCGATGGCCGACCTGCAACTGGTCAGCGACGATCTGGGCGACCTGCAACGTCAGGCCGCTGAATTTACCCCGAATAAAGACAAAGCGACCATCGGCGACAATATCCTCGGCCTGCGTCTGCTGTGTCTGTACGGTCTGAAAGGTGCGGCAGCTTACATGGAGCACGCACACGTTCTCGGCCAGTACGACAACGATATCTACGCTCAGTACCACAAAATCATGGCGTGGCTGGGTACCTGGCCTTCCGATATGAATGCTCTGCTGGAGTGCTCAATGGAAATCGGCCAGATGAACTTTAAAGTGATGAGCATTCTGGATGCCGGTGAAACCACAAAATACGGTCACCCAACCCCGACTCAGGTCAACGTTAAAGCTACCGAAGGTAAATGTATTCTGATCTCCGGTCACGACCTGAAAGATTTGTACAACCTGCTTGAGCAGACTGAAGGCACCGGTGTTAACGTTTATACCCACGGTGAAATGCTGCCTGCACATGGCTACCCGGAACTGCGTAAGTTCAAACATCTGATCGGTAACTACGGCAGCGGCTGGCAGAACCAGCAGGTTGAATTTGCTCGTTTCCCTGGCCCAATCGTCATGACCTCTAACTGCATCATCGACCCAACCGTTGGCGCATATGATGACCGCATCTGGACCCGTAGCATCGTCGGTTGGCCGGGTGTCAGCCACCTCGAAGGTGATGACTTCGGCCCGGTTATTGCTCAGGCGCAGCAGATGGCAGGCTTCCCGTACAGCGAAATTCCTCATCTGATAACCGTCGGTTTCGGTCGTCAGACGCTGCTGGGTGCAGCTGATACCCTGATTGATCTGGTGAGCCGCGAAAAACTACGTCACATCTTCCTGGTTGGCGGTTGTGACGGCGCGCGCGGTGAACGTAACTACTTCACCGATTTCGCCACCAGCGTACCAGACGACTGCCTGATCCTGACTCTGGCCTGTGGTAAATACCGTTTCAACAAACTGGAATTCGGCGATATCGAAGGTCTGCCGCGTCTGGTCGATGCCGGTCAGTGTAACGATGCCTACTCTGCCATTATCCTGGCGGTCACGCTGGCTGAGAAACTGGGTTGTGGCGTGAACGATCTGCCGCTGTCTCTGGTGCTCTCCTGGTTCGAACAGAAAGCGATTGTCATCCTGCTGACCCTGCTGTCTCTGGGTGTGAAAAACATCGTGACCGGCCCAACTGCACCTGGCTTCTTCACACCCGATCTGCTGGCTGTGCTCAACGAGAAATTTGGTCTGCGTTCCGTGACCACCGTTGAAGAAGACATGAAGCAGCTGCTGAGCGCGTAAGGAGTAAAGAATGACAATGCCAACCCATCAGTGCCCATGGCGGATGCAGGTTCATCACATCCATCAGGAAACGCCGGATGTGTGGACAATTTCGTTGCTATGCCACGACTATTATCCCTATCGTGCCGGGCAGTATGCACTGGTCAGCGTTCGTAACTCAGCGGATACGCTGCGTGCTTACACTATCTCTTCAACGCCGGGCGTAAGCGAGTACATCACGCTGACCATCCGCCGCATTGACGACGGTGCAGGTTCTCAGTGGTTAACCCGTGACGTGAAGCGTGGCGACTACATCTGGCTGTCCAATGCCATGGGTGAATTTACCTGTGAAGATAAAGCAGAAGACAAGTTCCTGATGCTGGCTGCCGGCTGTGGCGTAACGCCAATCATGTCGATGCGTCGCTGGTTGGCGAAGTACCGTCCACAAGCCGACGTGCAGGTGATTTTCAACGTTCGCTCGCCAGAAGATGTCATCTTTGCCAATGAATGGCGTGAGTATCCAGTGACATTAGTTGCTGAAAACAATGCCACTCAGGGTTTTGTTTCCGGCCGACTGACCACCGAACTGCTGAAGAACGTCCCGGATCTGACCTCACGTACCGTGATGACCTGTGGCCCGGCTCCGTATATGGACCTGGTCGAAAAAGAAGTGAAAGCGCTTGGCGTAACACGCTTCTTTAAAGAGCAGTTCTTCACTCCAGTAGCCGAAGCGGCAACCAGCGGCCTGAAGTTCACCAAGCTGCAACCCGCACAAGAGTTCTATGCGCCGGTTGGCACGACGCTACTGGAAGCACTGGAAAGCAATAAGGTTCCGGTCGTTGCCGCCTGTCGCGCAGGCGTGTGCGGTTGCTGCAAAACCAAAGTGGTTGATGGTAACTACACGGTCAGCAGCACCATGACGCTAACCGATGCGGAAATTGCGGAAGGTTACGTTCTGGCTTGTTCCTGTCATCCGCAGGGTGATCTGGTTCTTGCGTAAAGAGTCATTGCCGGATGGCATACTTATCCGGCCTACAACAATCATTGTAGGCCGGACGAAGTATTAATACCGTCATCCGATCATTTATCACCGCCAGGCTGAATTGCCGCCCAGAGCATATTTTCCTGCGCCCAGGCACGCCACCGCCATCGCGCCAACAAAAAAGTACACCAGACTCTCAATCGCCCAGGCACCGGTTTTGTCCAGAGACCAGGTTTCTCCCATCCCGACCATCAGCCACGCCACAATCATTGTAAACGCCAGCCCTAATGCCGCCGGGCGCGTCAGGATGCCTAGAATAATCAGACACGGCGCTACAACCTCTCCCAGCAGAACGCCGTACGCAATAAAGCCCGGGAAACCTTTCGCTATCAGCATGCCGCTGATGCCATCAATACCCGCGAACAGTTTATGCAGTCCATGAAACAGCATCAGTCCACCGACAGCAAGGCGTAACAAAAACTTGCCAAAATCTTCGTGCGTCAGCGTCCGGTTAACTGCATTTAATAGTTTTGTAACCATTTGAATTCATTCCTTGTTTTACCATGTCTTCTGCCAAGCTACGCTTTATCTTCGTGAAATGTAAGCTGCCGAAAATAAGGGGGTAATGAGAAGCATAACTATTATCTTCATCTAAACTTGTAACCGGTATCACATTAAAGGAGATGGAGAACCATGAAACAAACGGTTGCCGCTTTTATTGCTAAAACCCTTGAACAAGCTGGCGTTAAACGTATTTGGGGTGTGACCGGCGACTCGCTGAATGGCCTCAGCGATAGTCTGAATCGTATGGGAACGATTGACTGGATGCCAACCCGCCATGAAGAGGTTGCCGCCTTCGCCGCGGGCGCTGAAGCGCAGTTGACGGGCGAACTGGCGGTCTGTGCAGGCTCGTGTGGACCAGGCAACTTGCACCTGATTAACGGCCTGTTTGATTGCCATCGCAACCACGTCCCGGTGCTGGCGATTGCCGCGCATATTCCATCCAGTGAAATAGGCAGTGGTTATTTTCAGGAGACCCACCCGCAAGAGTTGTTCCGTGAATGTAGCCACTATTGCGAGCTGGTCTCCAGCCCTGAACAGATCCCCCAGGTGCTGGCTATAGCTATGCGTAAAGCGGTGCTCAACCGTGGCGTCTCCGTGGTGGTATTACCCGGCGACGTGGCGCTGAAGCCCGCCCCTGAAAGCGCCAGTACGCACTGGTATCATGCGCCGCTCCCGGTAGTCACCCCGGAAGAAGAAGAGCTGAGAAAACTGGCGCAACTGCTGCGCTACTCCAGCAACATCGCCCTGATGTGCGGCAGCGGCTGCGCCGGTGCGCATAAAGAGCTGGTTGAGTTTGCGGCTAAAATCAAAGCCCCGATCGTGCACGCCCTGCGCGGGAAAGAGCATGTTGAGTACGACAACCCGTACGACGTGGGCATGACCGGGTTAATTGGCTTTTCATCCGGCTTCCATACCATGATGAATGCCGACACGCTGGTTTTGCTCGGCACCCAGTTCCCCTATCGCCCGTTTTACCCCACAGATGCCAAAATTATTCAGATTGATATCAATCCCGCAAGCATTGGCGCGCACAGTAAAGTTGATATGGCGCTGGTAGGCGATATTAAATCCACCCTCCGCGCCCTGCTGCCGTTGGTGGAAGAAAAAACCGAGCGGCAGTTCCTGGATAAAGCGCTGGAACACTATCGCGAAGCGCGTAAAGGGCTGGATGATTTAGCCAAACCCAGTGATAAAGCCATTCACCCGCAGTATCTCGCACAGCAAATCAGCCACTTTGCCGCTGACGACGCCATCTTCACCTGTGACGTCGGCACACCAACAGTATGGGCCGCACGCTATCTGAAAATGAACGGTAAACGCCGCCTGCTAGGGTCGTTTAACCACGGCTCAATGGCCAATGCCATGCCGCAGGCGCTCGGTGCGCAGGCGACTGAACCAGGTCGTCAGGTCGTCGCGATGTGCGGCGATGGCGGCTTCAGCATGCTGATGGGTGATTTTCTGTCGGTTGTGCAAATGAAGTTGCCGGTGAAGATTATTGTCTTCAACAACAGCGTGCTGGGATTTGTGGCGATGGAGATGAAGGCGGGGGGTTATCTGACCGACGGCACCGAACTACACGACACCAACTTCGCACGTATTGCCGAAGCCTGTGGTATTACCGGCATCCGCGTAGAGAAATCCTCTGAGGTCGATGAGGCCTTGCAACGCGCCATGTCAATCGATGGTCCGGTGCTGGTCGATGTCGTTGTGGCGAAAGAAGAGCTGGCCATTCCACCACAAATAAAACTCGAACAAGCGAAGGGATTTAGCCTGTATATGCTGCGCGCGATCATCAGTGGACGCGGTGATGAAGTGATCGAACTGGCGAAAACTAACTGGCTCAGGTAAAACATCCTTATTAAACCACACACAAAATCATTCATGATGCATCAAGGCGGCAAGCCCGAAAATCCCCAGGAGCATAGGAATACTATGTGACTGGGGTTTGAGGGTGAGGCCAACGCCGAGGCAGCTTGAAGGATGAAGTGTAATAAGGAGATACCATGATTGATTTACGCAGTGATACCGTCACCCGACCCAGTCGCGCCATGCTCGAAGAGATGATGGCCGCCCCGGTCGGGGACGACGTTTACGGAGATGACCCTACCGTTAACGCCCTTCAGCAATACGCCGCAGAACTTTCTGGTAAAGAAGCGGCTATTTTCCTGCCTACCGGCACTCAGGCTAATCTGGTTGCGTTACTCAGCCATTGCCAGCGTGGCGAGGAATATATCGCCGGTCAGGGTGCTCATAACTACTTATATGAAGCTGGCGGCGCCGCGGTGCTCGGGAGTATCCAACCGCAACCCATCGATGCCGCGCCGGATGGCTCCCTGCCGCTGGACAAAGTGGCTGCAAAAATCAAAGCAGACGATATCCATTTTGCCCGCACCCGTCTGCTCAGTCTGGAAAACACACACAACGGTAAAGTGTTGCCACGTGAGTACCTGAAAGAGGCCTGGGAATTCACCCGTGAGCGCAACCTTGCCCTGCACGTTGATGGTGCACGTATTTTCAACGCCATCGTCGCCTATGGCTGTGAGTTAAAAGACGTTACTCAATACTGCGACTCGTTCACCATTTGTCTTTCCAAAGGTCTGGGAACGCCGGTAGGCTCGCTGCTGGTCGGCAGCCACGAGTATATCAAGCGCGCCATTCGCTGGCGCAAAATGGCTGGTGGCGGAATGCGCCAGGCGGGTATTCTGGCGGCGGCCGGACTGTATGCGCTAAAAAATAACGTCGCACGTTTGCAGGAAGACCATGACAACGCGGCATGGATGGCTGAACAGCTGCGCGAAGCAGGGGCGGACGTCATGCGCCACGACACCAACATGCTGTTTGTTCGCGTTGGCGAAGAGCACGCTGCCGCGCTGGGCGAATACATGAAAGCGCAAGGCGTGCTGATTAACGCCTCGCCGATTGTACGTCTGGTGATGCATCTGGACGTATCGCGTGAACAACTTGCTGAAGTCGTCGCCCACTGGCGCGCTTTTTTAACCCGTTAAGGAGATGGGCGTGCCGCAACGGATTTTGGTTCTTGGCGCCAGTGGCTACATTGGTCAGCATCTGGTACAGGCGCTCAGCCAGCAAGGGCATCAGGTGCTGGCTGCGGCACGCCGCATTGAACGGCTGGAAAAGCAGCAACTGACCAACGTCAGTTGCCATAAGGTCGATTTAAACTGGCCAGATAACCTTACGCCGTTGCTGACCGGCGTTGATACGGTTTATTACCTGGTCCATGGCATGGGGGAAGGCGGTGATTTTATCGCCCACGAACGCCAGGTGGCGATGAACGTACGCGATGCGCTGCGTAATACACCGGTCAAACAGCTTATTTTCCTGAGCTCATTACAGGCTCCCCGGCATGAACAATCCGATCATCTGCGTGCGCGGCAAATAACCGCAGACACTCTGCGTGAATCAGGCGTGCCGATGACGGAATTGCGCGCGGGTATTATCGTGGGGGCAGGTTCCGCTGCCTTTGAAGTGATGCGCGACATGGTCTACAACCTGCCGGTACTCACCCCTCCGCGCTGGGTGCGTTCGCATACCACACCTATCGCGCTGGAGAATTTAATGTATTACCTGGTGGCGCTGTTGGATCATCCCACACAACATAACCGCGTACTCGAAGCCGCCGGCCCGCAGGTGTTGAGCTATCAGGAGCAGTTCGAACATTTTATGGCGGTCAGCGGTAAACATCGCCTGCTCATCCCCATTCCCTTTCCTACCCGCTGGATTTCAGTCTGGTTTTTAAACGTCATTACGTCGGTGCCGCCTACCACTGCCAAAGCGCTGATCCAGGGCCTGAAACACGACCTGTTGGCCGATGATACCGAATTACGTGCGCTGATCCCGCAAAAGCTGATTGCCTTTGATGACGCGGTGCGCAGCACGTTGAAGGAAGAAGAAAAACTGGTTAACTCCAGCGACTGGGGTTACGACGCGCAGGCGTTTGCCCGCTGGCGTCCTGAATATGGCTATTTTGCCAAACAGGCCGGTTTTAGCGTCGAAACCTCCGCCAGCCGGAAAGCGTTGTGGCAGGTCGTGAACCGGCTCGGGGGTAAAGAAGGCTACTTCTTTGGCAACATTTTGTGGAAAACACGTGCGGCGTTAGATCTGCTGGTTGGCCATAAGCTGGCGAAAGGTCGGCCAGAACGCTCTCTGTTGCAGGTTGGCGATACCGTTGATAGCTGGAAAGTTATCATTGTTGAACCCGAGAAACAGCTGACGCTGCTGTTTGGGATGAAAGCGCCTGGTTTGGGTCGCCTGAGCTTCACGCTGGAAGATAAAGGCGATCACCGACGCATTGATGTACGCGCCTGGTGGCATCCGCACGGCATGCCCGGTCTTTTCTATTGGCTGTTGATGATCCCGGCGCACTTGTTCATTTTCAGAGGGATGGCGAAGCGTATTGCCAGACTTGCAGAACAAATCACAGACTAATGCGAAAAAGAGACTGTATTCTTTCATGTTTCCCATTGCATACAGACGTAATTCACGGAAGAATGCGCACGACGTTTTTTAAACACAGTGGATTGATATGAAGGTACTGGTTACCGGAGCCACCAGCGGCTTAGGCCGAAACGCGGTTGAGTTTTTATGCAGCAGAGGCGTCAGCGTCAGAGCGACCGGTCGCAACGAAGCGATGGGCAAGCTGCTGGAAAAAATGGGCGCAGAATTTGTGCATGCCGATCTGACCGAGCTGGTTTCTTCGCAGGCAAAAGTGATGCTTGCCGGCATCGACACGCTGTGGCACTGCTCCAGTTTTACCTCACCGTGGGGAACTCAGGAAGCCTTCGATCTGGCCAACGTTCGCGCAACTCGCCGTCTGGGCGAGTGGGCCGTGGCCTGGGGCGTGCGTAACTTCATTCATATATCCTCTCCATCACTGTATTTTGACTATCACCACCATCGTGATATCAAAGAGGACTTCCGCCCACACCGCTTCGCCAATGAATTTGCCCGCAGCAAAGCGGCTGGCGAAGACGTGATCGCGTTGCTGGCACAGGCCAACCCGCAGACCCGTTTTACGGTATTGCGTCCGCAAAGCCTGTTCGGACCACACGATAAGGTCTTTATCCCGCGCCTGGCCCATATGATGTACCACTATGGCAGCATCCTGTTGCCGCACGGCGGAAGTGCGCTGGTAGATATGACCTATTACGAGAACGCAGTGCATGCGATGTGGCTGGCAAGCCAGCACGCCTGCGATAAGCTGCCGTCAGGTCGCGCGTACAACATCACCAACGGCGAGCATCGCACCCTGCGCAGCATTGTGCAGAAGCTCATCGACGAGTTGAATATTGATTGTCGGATCCGCTCCGTTCCCTACCCGATGCTGGACATGATTGCCCGCAGCATGGAGCGTTTGGGCAATAAATCGGCGAAAGAGCCAAAACTTACGCACTACGGCGTTTCGAAGCTGAATTTTGATTTTACGCTGGATACCACCCGCGCTCAGGAAGAATTAGGTTATCAGCCCGTTGTGACGCTGGATGCAGGGATTGAACGTACCGCGGCCTGGCTGCGCGACCACGGTAAGCTGCCGCGTTAACCATTGCCGGATGGCGGCGCAAGCGCCTTATCCGGCCTACAAAAAAACAGCCCAAATTAGCCGTAGGTCTGATAAGCGAAGCGCCATCAGGCATTGGTGTTCTGCGTTAACCCTGCCCGTATTTTTCCAGTAACGCTTCGGCAATCGCCTGAGTTTCTGCATCCGCCACGCCGTTCCACAACGTCGGGCGGAAGTGCATCTGGAACGCCATAATCACCCGCTGCTGTTCGCGCGGCGTCATATCAGATTTTATCTCATAGCCGTAGCGCGACAGCAGATCGAGTAAAGATGCGGTTTCTACCGGCGAATGAGGCGCTCGCCCGGCAAGATAAAACGCCACACGCTGAGCATCCGGCCAGGCGCCAATTCCCTGTTCGGCCAGCACTTTCCATGGGAAAAGCGGTCCGGGGTCGTCCTTTCGTTGCGGGGCGACGTCCGCATGGGCTACCACGTTCTGCGGTTTTATGTCGTAGCGGGCGATAATATCTTTCGCCAATGGGATCAGCGCCTGAATCTGCGCGGGCTCAAACGGCGCAAAATATTTTGTCCCCGCCGATTTTTGCCAGCCGCGGTTTTCCAGCTCAATGCCAATCGAGGTATCGTTGATACGGGTGGCACCGCGCCAGAAGCTAATCCCCGCATGCCAGGCCAGATCTTTTTCCGGAACCAGTTGCCAGATACGCGGCTTACCGTGATACAACGGCGGCACCGCCGGGATCAAATAATGCGAACTGACGTTTTTATCCGTCAGCGTTGCCAGAGAAGAATCAAAGTCATCCGCCGTATAATGGATAACCAGCACTTTAATGCGCGGGTAAGCAGCCTGCGCCTGACGGCGGGTATCTAACTGATACCCGTCTTTGTCGACAATCCCTTTTTCGCCAGCACATCCCACCAGCAACAGCGTAAATGCCAGCAGACACAACAGACGCTTCATCGGCGAGTTTTCACCGCGGTACCGCTGACGCTCACCATCAGCATACTGCCGTCTTTGCCCACGGTTTCGTAATCGATATCGATACCGACAACCGCATCAGCACCCAGCGCTTTGGCCTGTTCACCGAGCTCCTGAAAAGCAATTTCGCGCGCTTTTCGCAGCTCTTTTTCATACGCGCCGGAGCGACCGCCGACAATATCGCGGATGCCAGCAAAGAAATCGCGGAAGATGTTCGCGCCTAAAATAGCTTCACCGGTAACAACACCGCAGTATTCCACGATGCTCTGCCCTTCCAGCGTAGGGGTAGTCGAAAACTGCATGGTTAATCTCCTTTTTGCGCTAAGAGCACGATCTCAAAAGCATTATCGAACCGATCCACTATCATTGAAAGGATATATTCTATCAACGTAGAACACTAATAGTAGAAAGCTAATAAGGAAATCATTATGCGCTACTCGAAACTCTCTCTGCTGGTTCCCTGTGCACTCCTTCTCAGCGCCTGTACTACCGTGACGCCGGTTTATAAAGATAACGGCGCGCGTAGCGGTTCATGCGTAGAAGGCGAGCCAGACAGCGTGGCTCAACAATTCTATGATTACCGTATTCAGCATCGAAACAACGATCTTACCCCCCTTCGTCCATACCTTAGCGACAATCTGGCGAAACTGCTGAACGATGCCAGCCGTGATAACGCGCATCGCGAACTGCTGAACAGCGATCCGTTCTCCAGCCGTGCCACATTACCGGATAGCGCCAGCGTAGCCAGCGCATCAACGATTCCGAATAGTGATGCACGCAACATCCCGCTGCGCGTAGAGCTTAAACAAGGCGATCAAAGCTGGCGTGATGAAGTGCTGATGATCCGTGAGGGCCAGTGCTGGGTCATTGATGATGTCCGCTATCTGGGCGGCAGCGTACACGCGCCAGCCGGGACGTTGCGCCAGTCTGTCGAAAACCGCTAATCGCGCCATTCACCCGTCTAAATCATAACCCCCATAAATTGTCTGGCATTCTGCATAGAATGCCGACAATTATTCTTACCCGCTGGTAGCTCCGCTATTTTGTGCTATGTTTAGATAAGAATGCGGTTTGCATTTAACTTTTAACGCATAAATATTGCATAACTATTCTGTCAAAGGTAGTATCTGCGGCTTCAATAGCTATCAGACTGCCAGTATCGAGTGTCAATGAGTATTCAATTAAACGGCATTAACTGCTTCTACGGCGCACATCAGGCGCTGTTCGATATCACGCTGGATTGCCCTCAGGGTGAAACACTGGTGTTACTTGGCCCAAGTGGAGCCGGGAAAAGCTCGCTACTGCGCGTACTCAACCTGCTTGAGATGCCGCGCTCGGGCACGCTCTCTATTGCGGGTAACCGTTTCGACTTCACGAAAACCCCGTCAGATAAAGCCATTCGGGATCTGCGTCAAAACGTGGGCATGGTCTTTCAGCAATATAATCTTTGGCCGCATCTCACGGTGGTGCAGAACCTGATTGAAGCGCCCTGCCGCGTACTGGGTCTGACAAAAGAGCAAGCGATGGCGCGTGCCGAGAAACTGCTGGAACGTCTGCGCCTGAAGCCATACAGCGATCGCTATCCGCTGCATCTCTCCGGCGGCCAGCAGCAGCGTGTGGCCATTGCCCGCGCGTTGATGATGGAACCGCAGGTGCTGCTGTTTGACGAGCCTACCGCAGCGCTTGACCCGGAAATCACCGCCCAAATCGTCAGCATCATTCGTGAGCTGGCGGAAACCAATATTACTCAGGTGATCGTCACCCACGAAGTGGAAGTTGCACGTAAAACAGCCAGTCGTGTGGTGTACATGGAAAACGGTCATATCGTCGAGTTTGGGGATGCGAGCTGCTTTGCCAACCCGCAAACCGAAGCGTTTAAAAACTATCTTTCTCACTAAGATTCGGGACAATACAATGAAAAAAGTTCTGATTGCCGCGCTAATCGCAGGTTTTAGCCTTTCCGCTACCGCAGCCCAAACCATTCGTTTCGCCACCGAAGCGTCTTATCCTCCGTTTGAATCGATCGATGCTAACAACAAGATCGTAGGGTTTGACGTTGATCTGGCGAATGCGCTGTGTAAAGAGATTGACGCTACCTGTACCTTCACCAATCAGGCCTTCGACAGCCTGATCCCGAGCCTGAAATTCCGTCGTTTTGACGCGGTAATGGCCGGTATGGACATCACGCCTGAGCGTGAAAAACAGGTTCTGTTCACCACTCCTTATTACGACAACTCTGCGCTGTTTGTTAGCCAACAGGGTAAATACACCGGCATTGATCAGCTGAAAGGTAAAAAAGTCGGTGTCCAGAACGGTACTACGCACCAGAAATTCATCATGGATAAACATCCGGAAGTGACTACCGTGCCGTATGACAGCTACCAGAATGCCAAACTCGATCTGCAAAACGGCCGTATTGACGGCGTCTTTGGTGATACCGCAGTAGTGACAGAGTGGCTGAAAGACAATCCAAAACTGGCCGCAGTTGGCGACAAAGTCACGGATAAAGATTACTTCGGTACCGGTCTGGGCATCGCTGTGCGCCAGGGCAATACCGAGCTGCAGCAGAAATTTAACGCTGCGCTGGAAAAAGTGAAGAAAGATGGGACTTACGAGACCATCTACAACAAATGGTTCCAGAAGTAATATTTGATGAATGAATTTTTTCCTTTAGCAAGCGCCGCCGGGATGACCGTCGGCCTTGCCGTTTGTGCGCTGATCATCGGCCTCGCGCTCGCCATGTTTTTTGCCGTCTGGGAGTCAGTAAAATGGCGCCCGGTAGCATGGGCGGGCTCGGCCCTGGTCACCATCCTGCGCGGTCTGCCGGAAATTCTGGTGGTTCTGTTTATCTATTTTGGCTCCTCACAACTGCTGTTGACGCTGGCCGATGGCTTTACGATCAATCTCGGGTTCGTGCAAATCCCGGTGCAGATGCAGATCGAAAACTTCGACGTCAGCCCGTTCCTGTGCGGTGTGATTGCACTGTCATTGCTTTACGCAGCCTATGCCTCACAAACACTGCGTGGCGCGCTGAAGGCCGTGCCACTCGGGCAATGGGAATCAGGCCAGGCGCTGGGTTTATCTAAAACCGCGATTTTCTTTCGCCTGGTGATGCCGCAGATGTGGCGTCACGCGCTGCCGGGGCTGGGTAACCAGTGGCTGGTATTACTGAAAGATACCGCGCTGGTCAGCCTGATCAGCGTGAACGATCTGATGCTGCAAACCAAGAGCATCGCCACCCGTACCCAGGAACCCTTTACCTGGTACATCGTCGCGGCGGCTATTTACCTGGTGATTACGCTGGTGAGTCAGTACATTCTCAAACGCATTGACCTGCGCGCGACACGTTTTGAGCGGAGACCGGGCTGATGCTTGAGTATTTACCTGAACTACTGAAAGGGCTGCATACCAGCCTGACGTTGACGGTCGCCTCCATCGTAGTTGCTCTGGTGCTGGCGCTGATTTTCACCGTCATCCTGACGCTAAAGACGCCGATTGTGGTCTGGCTGGTTCGCGCCTATATCACGTTGTTTACCGGCACACCACTGCTGGTGCAGATCTTTCTGATCTACTACGGGCCAGGGCAGTTTCCGACGCTGCAGGAATATCCAGTGCTCTGGCATCTGCTGTCCGAACCGTGGCTGTGCGCGTTAATCGCCCTGTCGTTAAACAGTGCGGCCTATACCACGCAACTGTTTTACGGTGCGATTCGAGCAATCCCGGAAGGCCAGTGGCAGTCCTGTGGTGCGCTGGGGATGAGCAAGAAGGATACGCTGGCCATTCTGCTGCCGTACGCCTTTAAACGCGCCCTCTCCTCGTATTCCAACGAAGTGGTACTGGTGTTTAAAAGTACCTCACTGGCATACACCATCACGCTGATGGAAGTCATGGGCTATAGCCAGTTGCTGTACGGTCGCACTTATGACGTGATGGTTTTCGGCGCGGCTGGCGTGATTTACCTGATCGTCAACGGTTTGCTGACGTTGATGATGCGCTTGATCGAACGTAAAGCGCTGGCGTTTGAACACCGGAATTAAGCATATGCCGGATGACGCTATGCTTATCAGGCCTACGGTTCATGCACCTTTTGTAGGCCGGATAATGTGCTAGCACCGCCATCCGGCAAATATGCATAAAACAAAATAATAAAGACGGACAACAACCTAAATTGTCCGTCTTTTTTTATATCAAAAAAAATAATTAATCATTTTTATTGCATATAAATTCATTAAGTGGCATTGTTAATCCACGCCGCAGACACGGTAAATAATCATAAGATTGACAGACGGGAGTTCCACCATGAAAAAGTTAGTACTGGCCGCATTACTTGCTACTTTCGCCGCTGGCGCCGCAGCTGCTGATAAAATTAGTTTCGGTGTATCAGCTACTTACCCGCCATTTGAGTCACTGGACGCCAGCAATAAAATTGTCGGTTTTGATATCGATCTGGCAACAGCATTGTGTAAACAAATGCAGGCTGAATGTACTTTTACTAATCATGCTTTCGACAGCCTGATCCCCGCGCTGAAATTCAAAAAATACGATGCGGTGATTTCCGGTATGGACATCACGCCTGAACGTAGCAAGCAGGTTTCCTTCACTCAGCCGTACTATGCCAACTCCGCGCTGGTGATTGCGAAGAAAGACACCTATAAAAGCTTTGATGACCTGAAAGGCAAACGTATTGGGATGGAAAACGGCACCACGCACCAGAAATACCTGCAGGACAAACATCCTGAAGTAAAAACGGTGGCCTACGACAGCTATCAGAATGCAATCATCGACCTGAAAAATGGCCGTATTGATGGGGTATTTGGCGACACTGCCGTCGTCAATGAGTGGCTAAAAACCAATCCACAGTTAGGTTCTGCAACGGCAAAAGTCACCGATCCGCAGTACTTTGGTACGGGTCTTGGTATAGCTGTTCGCCCGGATAATAAAGCACTGCTGGAAAAACTGAACAGTGCGCTGGCCGCCATCAAAGCTGACGGCACGTACCAAAAAATCAGTGACCAGTGGTTTCCACAGTAACCTCAGTCTTGTTAAAAAAGCCGCGACCAGCGGCTTTTTTACTGCTATTTTCCCATGCGGGATACAACGTGAACACCTGACCTCATCAACAATGCTGGCCACGCCATCAGTCCGTTGTGCTCATAGGGGTACAAAAAACAAAGCCCGGTTTCCCGGGCCTTGAAGACGGAGTACTTATCAGTTGTAAGCGTTGAGCGTCCGCTGACACAGTGCCGAGCGAACGCAATCATCTTTGTTGAATCGAACGATCCCAATCATGTCATCTTCTTCGAAACGGGCCAGCGCATCGCTTAGCCCTGAACGAACATGAGCGGGGAGATCGCACTGGGTAATATCCCCATTCACAATCACCGTCACATTCTCTCCGAGGCGAGTCAAAAACATCTTCATTTGCGCAGCAGTCACATTCTGAGCCTCATCCAGAATGACAACGGCATTTTCAAATGTACGTCCCCGCATATACGCGAACGGCGCGATTTCTACCTTACCAATCTCAGGTCGCAGGCAATATTGCATAAAGGAGGCTCCCAGACGTTTTACCAGCACGTCATAAACCGGACGAAAATAGGGAGCGAACTTCTCGGAGACATCCCCAGGTAAGAAGCCGAGGTCTTCATCAGCTTGCAGAACTGGACGGGTTACTATGATCCTGTCCACATCTTTGTGGATCAGGGCTTCTGCTGCTTTCGCTGCGCTGATCCAGGTTTTACCACACCCGGCTTCGCCTGTGGCGAAGATCAGCTGTTTACTCTCGATAGCATTCAGGTAGTGCGCCTGAGCTTCATTTCGCGCCGTGATCGGTGTGGCGTCGCGGCTATCACGCGCCATACCAATCGCTTCTACGCCGCCCATCTGCACAAGCGAGGTGACCGATTCATCTTCGCGTTGTTTATGGCTACGCGAATCCCGCCTCAGCACACGTTTTGCTTCGCGACGAGCTTTGATCACTGCTTTTTGTCTTCCCATGGATAGCACCTTGAGTTGTAGGTATACATCACACGCGCCGTTGGCGGCACGATTATGCGCACGAACATCTGAGGGTTGGCTTCCTTGTAAGCCATTGCCTGCCTTTGGATAAGACGCCATACACGGCTACGCGCACCGTACAGGGTGTCAGTTACAAGGATAAGAAGTGAAAGGGAGAAAGATTTAACGGTGACGAGATGGCTACCGAAAGAGAAACGTCCGCATAAGGGACTGCAATAACTTTGAAAAATGTGTCCAGTACAGGACTTTTCCATTCGCGATCTCCATAGTGAATGACTATCACCGCCGGGAACTACCGCTATTACGTATAATTACATCATAACCTTTCGTTAATGCAACAATATTTTTACTTATTGTTAACTTAATTTCATCTTATCACCAGCAACAGTCTCTTGCAGAGAGATGACAGAATTATTTCAGTCGCCGCCGATCATGAAAAATAATTTTTTCATTCATCAGAGTGTCAGGAAATGCCCCGCAGCGCTGCGGGGCACAATCATCACGCTTCGAGCAGGGCTTGCCCCAGATAGTGGCCAGCGGTTTTGACACCCGGTAATGCAAAGAAATAGCCCCCACCAATCGGTTTGACATACTCCTCAAGCGCTTCACCGTTCAGGCGTTTCTGAACCGTCAAAAACCCTTTTTCCAGGTCGTGCTGATAGCAAACGAACAACAGTCCCATATCCAGTTGACCAGAATTGGTCACGCCAAGCGAATAACTGTAGCCACGACGCATCATCAGGCTGGTCTCTGTTTCTTTCGTGCGCGGGTTCGCCAGACGAATATGGCTGTCGAGTGCAATCACCTCGCCTTCGGGATCGTTGGCGTAATCCGGCACATCATGCTCATGCTGCATACCCAGCGGCGCGCCGGTATGTTTATCGCGGCCGAAAATCGTTTGCTGCTCTTTAAGCGGCGTACGGTCCCAAAATTCCACGCGGAACTGGATGAGCCTGACGGCCTGATAGCTACCATCTTGAGCCCACGCAGGTTCTCCTTGCCCATCCGTCACCCACACGACGTCTTGCATCAACTTCGCATCGGTAGCATCCGGATTCGCGGTGCCGTCCTTAAAGCCAAGCAAGTTGACCGGGGTCTCTTTACCCTTGCTGCGTGCGGCATGATCAGAAATAAACCCTTCACGTTTCCAGCGCACGCTGAGCAGATCAGGCGTGTGCTTAATGATATCGCGTAGCGCATGGATAACGGTGTCCTGCGTATTGGCGCAAATCTGCAACAGCAGATCGCCATGACATAATGCCGCATCCAGTGAGTCATTCGGAAAACGCGTCATTTTTTGCAGTTTTTTCGGCATCTGTGCTTTCAGACCATAGCGATCATCAAACAGTGAAGATCCAACCGACAGCGTCATCGTCAGATTATCCGGGGCTATGTATGCCCCAAGAATACCGGAATCCATAGGCGGTAAACGTGGATTCGGCGTTTCTGGCGCCGGCCCACCGGTGGTTAGAAATGCAAACCGGCTGGTCAGTAAACGAAACAGACGCTCAAGATCAGCTTTATCGCTGGCGAGCACATCAAACGCCACCAGCATCATTGAGGCTTGCTGCGGCGTCAGGATCCCGGCCTGGTGCTGGCCATAAAACGGTTGTTGCTCGCTACGCGCATCCGGAGACAGGGTTCCCGGCGCACTTTGCGTTTTTTGCGCGTGAGCGACCGGGCATGCGCCCGCCAGCGCCAGTGCCCCACCCAGCGCCCCCATCCCTTTCAGTAAACGTCGGCGTGACGGTTCGCTCACGCCGTTTTCATTATCGTGCTGCATAGTGCTTAATCCAGACCCAGAACACCGCGTAATTGCGACAAGTCTTCCGCCAGCGTCGTGATTGGCCCTTTCAGCGCATTACGATCGGCATCGGTCAGTTTGTCATAGGTTTCAAAGCCGTCTTTGGTACGGTACTTGCTCAGAATGGTATCGACTTTTTTGAAGTTCGCATCCACCTTCGCCAACAGATCAGCATTGGATTTTTGTAACTGAGGGCGCAGGAGATCGACAATTTTCTGCGCGCCATCGACGTTGGCCTGGAAATCCCACAGATCGGTATGGCTGTAGCGATCTTCTTCCCCACTGATTTTGCTGGCAGCAACTTCTTCAATCAGCCCTGCTGCCCCGCCAACCACTTTAGACGGTGGGAAAGCCAGCTCGCTAATACGCGTTTGCAGGTCAAGAACATCGCTGTTTAGCTGGTCAGCGTACTTGTCCATACCTTTAGTGGTATTGTCGCCAAACAGCGCTTTCTCCAGGCGGTGGAAGCCGGTGAATTTCGGATCGGCGGCTTTTTGCTCATAATCATCTTCACGCGCATCAATGCTGCCGTCGAGATCGGAGAACAATTCGGCAATTGGCTCAATACGCTCATAATGCTGACGGGTTGGCGCATACAGCGATTTGGCTTTTTCCACATCGCCCGCTTTAATAGCATCCGTAAAAGCTTTGGTGCCAGTCACCAGTTGCGCTGTTTCTGCCGTTACATAAGCTTTGTATTCAGTAATTGCACCACTCAGGCTCAGCAGAGCGTCGCTGTGCGCGGCATCTGCCGTTGCAGCCCCCTTCACGATCAGCTTGCCTTTCGGGTTGGTCAGCAGACCGCAGGTCATATCATATTCACCCGGCTGCAGGTTAGCCGTCATTTTCTGGCTAAAACCGGGCGCAATGTTTTCACGCTCTTCGACCACCATCACGCCTTTGAGGATCTCCCACTCCAGCGCTTTTTGACTGTGGTTCTGAATGATGAACTGAGTCTTCCCGGCATTCACCGTGATTGTCATCGGTTCACACTGTTTGTCATTAACCGTGACTTTTACCTGCGGGATATCAGCAGCGTGAGCGGTAAAAGCAGATGTAAACAGCGCGGCAATACCCAACTGCAGCGCACTACGGCGGAAATTAATCGTCATGACCCATCCCTATAAAAAGTATGTTGTAACTAAATGATATTCTTGCATCACGTTTTATCAGGGTGCGGTACGTGATGCCGTAGTGCCTGAACGAGGTGGCAGAGCAAACATAATCAATGCCGGAATCAGATAGATAAACCAGACAGCAACTTCACTGACGCTTGGCGCTTCCTGATAGCCGAAGATCCCTTCCATTAATGTGCCAAACAGCGAATGCGTTGACAGAACGCTGCTCATGTCGAACGCCACATCCTGAAAATGATTCCATAACCCGGCTTCGTGGAACGCGCGGATGGCCCCGGCGGCAAGACCGGCAGCCACCAGCAAAATAAACAGGCTGGTCCATTTGAAGAATGCCCCGAGGTTGAGGCGAATGCCGCCGAGGTAAATCAGGTAACCCAGTACTACCGCGGTGGCCAGCCCCAGCGTCGCGCCTAGCGGTGGCCAGATACCCACATCCTGCTGAAATGCCGCCAGCAGGAAGAACACCGATTCCAGGCCTTCACGGGCAACGGCAAAAAAGACCATCATCACCAGCGCCCAGCCGTGATGATTACTGCGTTGCAACGCGTTATCGACAGCCTGTTCAAGCTGGACTTTGACGTTGCGGGAAACTTTGCGCATCCAGAAGACCATCCAAGTGAGGATCACCACGGCAATGAGCGCCACGATGCCTTCAAACAGTTCCTGTTCTTTTTGCGGAAATTCACCGGTGGTTTCGTTGATGAAAATGCCTAACGCCAGGCACAACGTCGCTGCCAGCAGAACACCAATCCACATCACCCCAATCCATCGACCACGCTGAGTCCGTTTCAGGTAGCTGGCAATCAGGCTGACAATCAGCGCGGCCTCTAACCCTTCGCGCAACATAATTAGAAATGGAACAAACATGCGAAGTACCCTTTAACGTTATTCTCAGTCAACTGATGCAAAGAAAAGTAAATTACAGTGATAGTGATTATCATTACAGCAAAGAAAAACTCAAGCAGAATGTTTTGAGAATGATGACTGAATGTAAAAGGTTAGGAGGGTAACGGTTAAAAAGGTTTACGACCGGGGCAATAAAAAAGCCCGCGCACGGCGGGCTTGAGGGACAGGAGATAAATTATTCTGCCTGCAAACGCGACGGCGGTGCTGAATGATAATGCGCGTCAGCCTCGGCAAAACGTTTCTGCATTGCTGCTGACGGCGCTTTACCCCACAGACTGAAGACCACAATCCCGATACTGCCGAACACGAAGCCCGGGATGATTTCATACAGACCCAGCCAGGCAAACTGCTTCCAGACGATAACCGTCACTGCACCAATGACCATCCCTGCCAGCGCGCCGTTACGGGTCATACGCGACCACATTACGGAGAGCAGAACCACCGGACCAAAGGCAGCACCAAAGCCAGCCCAGGCGTAGCTCACCAGGCCGAGCACACGGTTCTCTGGGTTTGCCGCCAGCGCGATAGACACCAGCGCCACGACCAGCACCATGATACGCCCAATCCATACCAGCTCTTTCTGGCTGGCATTTTTACGCAGGAACGCTTTGTACAAATCTTCGGTGATTGCACTCGAACATACCAGCAATTGGCAGCTCAGCGTCGACATCACCGCTGCAAGGATCGCAGACAACAGAATACCGGCAATCCATGGATTGAACAGGATCTGCGCCAGTTCAATAAACACACGCTCGGCGTTCTGGTTCACGGCACCCGCCAACGACGGGTTGTTACTGAAGTAAGCAATGCCGAAGAAACCAACGGCAACAGCACCAGCCAGACACAGAATCATCCAGGTCATACTGATGCGACGTGCGTGGACAATACTATGGTGGGAATCGGCAGCCATAAAGCGCGCCAGGATATGCGGCTGACCGAAATAACCCAGTCCCCATCCCATCAGGGAAATGATGGCAACAAAATTCAGCCCTTTGAACATATCGACGTTTTCAATGCTCTTTTGCTTAATCACTTCCAGCGAGTCTTCAAATCCGCCGACACCAATAATCACCATCACCGGTGTCAGGATCAGGGCGAAGATCATCAGGCTGGCCTGGACGGTATCGGTCCAGCTAACAGCCAGGAAGCCACCAATAAAGGTATAAATGATCGTCGCGGCCGCTCCCGCCCACAGCGCGGTTTCGTAGCTCATACCAAAGGTGCTTTCAAACAGACGCGCCCCCGCCACAATCCCTGAAGCACAATAGATGGTGAAAAACAGCAGAATAACCAGTGCAGAGATAATCCGCAGGATACGGCTTTTATCTTCAAAGCGACCGGTAAAGTAATCCGGTAACGTCAGCGCATTGTTATTGTATTCGGTGTGTACGCGTAAACGTCCGGCCACCAGCTTCCAGTTGATCCAGGCGCCCAAAATAAGGCCGATGGCGATCCAGCTTTCTGAAATCCCCGACAGGAAAATTGCGCCTGGCAGCCCCATCAGCAGCCAGCCGCTCATGTCAGATGCCCCGGCAGATAACGCCGTTACGAACGGACCCAGACTGCGTCCCCCCAGAATGTAATCGTCAAAGTTTTTGGTTGAACGCCATGCAATAAACCCTATCAATATCATGCCAAAAATATAGACACAGAATGTGACTAACATCGGTGTGCTAATAGCCATCAAAACTCTCCAAAATTATGTATCGGCAATGCCGTGGCTTACCGTTTTATTACCCTGCCGGAACGTGGCAAAGATATCTGTATTGACCAGGGCGACCGTATCCTGCCGGAAGCCATGGCCATTCACAATCGATTTAACACACCATTTACATCAATTTTGATCCAGAGTAGATAGCATTTTTCTGTAGGTTGCACTCTCTCACATTTTTTCTGGTTGCACCTTTAAAAAGTGTTAACTACCGCAGAGAAAAAGATTCTGCATTTTTACAGCCCTCGTTATAAACATCATATTTATTAACATTTCATTCATTTCCAAGCTTGCAAACCAGGTCACATTTAACATGGTTGCACAAAGTTGCAACATAGTGGATATTTCTCGGTAACTATCAGATCCGTATTTCAGTACAACAGGAGTAAACGGCATGGGAACCACCACGATGGGGGTTAAGCTGGATGACGCCACACGCGAGCGTATTAAAACAGCAGCATCACGAATCGATCGCACGCCACATTGGCTGATCAAGCAAGCCATCTTTAATTATCTCGAAAGACTGGAAAATGACGATGCGCTCCCGGAGCTGCCTGCCCTGCTGGCGGGTGCGGCAAATGAGAGCGAGGAATCCACTGCGCAACAAAATGAAGCGCACCAGCCTTTCCTTGAATTTGCCGAGCAGATCCTGCCGCAGTCTGTTTCCCGTGCGGCCATTACCGCGGCATATCGCCGCGCTGAAACCGACGCGGTGCCAATGTTGATGGAACAGGCTCGTCTGCCGCAACCTATCGCCGAGCAGGCCCATAAACTGGCCTATCAGTTGGCAGATAAACTGCGCAACCAGAAGACGGCCAGCGGACGTGCCGGCATGGTCCAGGGACTATTGCAGGAATTCTCCCTTTCCTCACAGGAAGGCGTCGCGCTGATGTGTCTGGCGGAAGCACTACTGCGTATTCCCGACAAAGCCACCCGCGATGCGCTGATCCGCGACAAAATCAGCAATGGCAACTGGCAATCACACATCGGACGCAGCCCGTCTCTGTTCGTTAACGCTGCAACGTGGGGATTGTTGTTTACTGGTCGTCTGGTCTCCACCCATAACGAAGCCAGCCTCTCACGCTCGCTGAACCGCATCATCGGCAAGAGCGGTGAACCGCTGGTGCGTAAAGGCGTCGACATGGCAATGCGCTTGATGGGCGAGCAGTTCGTCACCGGAGAGACTATCGCCGAAGCGCTGGCTAACGCGCGTAAACTGGAAGAAAAAGGTTTCCGCTACTCTTATGACATGCTGGGTGAAGCCGCGCTGACCGCCGCCGATGCCCAGGCCTATATGGTCTCCTACCAGCAGGCGATCCATGCCATTGGTAAAGCCTCAAACGGGCGCGGTATTTATGAAGGCTCAGGGATCTCCATCAAACTGTCTGCACTGCACCCGCGATACAGCCGTGCGCAGTATGACCGCGTGATGGATGAGCTTTACCCACGTCTGAAGTCGCTGACCCTGCTGGCGCGTCAGTATGACATCGGCATTAATATTGACGCCGAAGAAGCCGACCGACTGGAGATCTCCCTCGATCTGCTGGAAAAACTGTGCTTTGAGCCCGAACTGGCAGGCTGGAACGGGATCGGCTTTGTTATCCAGGCCTACCAGAAGCGCTGCCCGTACGTCATCGACTACCTGATCGACCTGGCCACCCGCAGTCGCCGTCGCCTGATGATCCGTCTGGTTAAAGGTGCGTACTGGGATAGTGAAATCAAACGAGCGCAGATGGACGGTCTGGAAGGCTATCCGGTCTATACCCGCAAGGTGTACACCGACGTTTCCTATCTGGCCTGTGCGAAAAAACTGCTCGCGGTACCGAATCTGATCTACCCGCAGTTTGCCACCCACAACGCCCATACGCTGGCGGCCATTTATCAGTTAGCGGGTCAAAACTACTATCCAGGTCAGTATGAGTTCCAGTGCCTGCACGGCATGGGCGAACCGCTGTATGAGCAGGTCACCGGCAAAGTTGCCGATGGCAAACTGAACCGCCCATGCCGTATTTATGCGCCGGTCGGCACGCACGAAACGCTGCTGGCTTACCTGGTTCGTCGCCTGCTGGAAAACGGCGCCAACACCTCGTTCGTCAACCGTATTGCGGACACTACCCTACCACTGGATGAACTGGTAGCCTGCCCGGTCGAAGCCGTTGAAAAACTGGCGCAGCAGGAAGGTCAGGCCGGGCTGCCACATCCGAAGATTGCCCTGCCGCGAAACCTGTATGGCAAAGGCCGCGAAAACTCCGCAGGGCTGGATTTAGCAAATGAACACCGCCTGGCCTCGTTGTCCTCTGCCCTGCTCAATAGCGCGCTGCAAAAATGGCACGCTAAACCGATGCTCGAACATCCGGTTGCTGACGGTGAAATGACGCCAGTCGTCAACCCGGCTGAGCCGAAAGACATTGTGGGCTACGTGCGAGAAGCGACTCACGCTGAAGTGGAGCAGGCGCTACAGAACGCCGTTAATAATGCCCCTATCTGGTTTGCTACACCGCCACAAGAGCGCGCCGCTATTTTGCATCGTGCCGCCGTGCTGATGGAAGGTCAGATGCAGCAGTTGATAGGCATCCTGGTGCGCGAAGCGGGTAAAACCTTCAGCAACGCCATTGCGGAAGTTCGCGAAGCTGTCGACTTCCTGCACTACTATGCCGGCCAGGTTCGTGACGATTTCGACAACGAAACGCATCGTCCGCTCGGCCCGGTGGTCTGTATCAGCCCGTGGAACTTCCCACTGGCCATTTTCAGTGGACAAATTGCGGCTGCACTGGCAGCAGGTAATAGCGTGCTGGCAAAACCTGCGGAGCAAACCCCGCTGATTGCCGCCCAGGGCATCGCGATTTTACTCGAAGCCGGTGTACCGGCGGGCGTGGTGCAACTGCTGCCCGGTCAGGGTGAAACCGTCGGGGCGCAGCTCACTTCCGATGAACGCGTTCGCGGCGTGATGTTTACCGGCTCCACTGAAGTCGCCACGCTGTTACAACGCAATATCGCGACCCGCCTTGATGCTCAAGGGCGTCCAATCCCGCTTATCGCCGAAACCGGTGGGATGAACGCCATGATTGTCGACTCCTCCGCGTTGACGGAACAGGTCGTGGTCGACGTGCTGGCCTCTGCGTTTGACAGCGCCGGACAGCGTTGCTCGGCACTGCGCGTCCTGTGCCTGCAGGATGATATTGCCGACCATACGCTGAAAATGCTGCGCGGCGCCATGGCGGAATGCCGCATGGGCAACCCTGGCCGCCTGACCACCGATATCGGTCCAGTTATTGATGAAGAAGCCAAAGCCAATATTGAACGTCATATTCAGGCCATGCGTGCCAAAGGACGTCCGGTATTCCAGGCCGTGCGTGAAAACAGCGACGATGCGCGTGAATGGCAAACCGGGACCTTTATTGCACCAACGTTGATTGAGCTGGAAAGCTTTGATGAGCTACAAAAAGAGGTGTTCGGCCCGGTGTTGCACGTCGTGCGTTACACCCGGAACAATCTGGGCAGTCTGATTGAGCAAATTAATGCCTCCGGCTACGGCCTGACGTTGGGCGTGCACACCCGTATCGATGAAACCATCGCCCAGGTCACGGGATCGGCACATGTAGGTAACCTGTACGTTAACCGCAATATGGTCGGTGCCGTGGTCGGCGTGCAGCCATTCGGTGGCGAAGGCTTGTCAGGAACCGGGCCAAAAGCGGGTGGACCGCTGTATCTGTACCGCCTGCTGGCTAACCGTCCGGAAAATGCGTTAGGCATTACGCTTGCGCGTCAGGATGCAGACTACCCGGTTGATGCGCAGCTTAAAACTGCACTCATTCAGCCGCTGGAAGCACTCAGTGAATGGGCAACAGACCGTCCATCGCTACATGCGCTCTGCCAGCAGTTTGGCGAACTGGCGCAGGCCGGTACCCAGCGTCTGCTGCCAGGACCAACCGGCGAGCGCAATACCTGGACGTTGTTGCCGCGCGAACGCGTGCTGTGTATAGCCGATAACGAGCAGGATGCGCTGGTGCAGATTGCTGCCGTGGCCTCCGTTGGCAGTCTCATCCTGTGGCAAGATGATGCTTTCCATCGCGAACTGGCAAAACGCCTGCCAACTGCGGTTTCCGGGCGTATTCAGTTTGCCAAAGCAGACACCCTCACCGCACAGCCGTTTGGTGCCGTTATTTTCCACGGCGATTCCGATCAACTTCGCGCATTGTGCGAAGCGGTGGCGGCCCGCGAAGGGGCGATTGTCTCGGTCCAGGGCTTTGCCCGCGGCGAAAGCAATATTCTGCTGGAGAGGCTGTACATTGAACGCTCCCTGAGCGTCAATACCGCCGCTGCCGGGGGGAACGCCAGCCTGATGACAATCGGTTAAGGTTGTGGTTAATTAAGGCTCCGGCAACGGAGCCTTTTTTATGAAGCAGAGGGAAGCATGAAACGAATTGTACTGACATGTGCAGCGCTGCTGCTGAGCGGCCAGGCACTGGCGGATGAATGCGCCAACGCGAACACGCAGATTGAGATGAACACCTGCGCGGCAGAACAGTTTAAGGCGGCAGACGCCAAACTTAATAAAACCTATCAGAATGCGCTGAAGCGTGTCGCCCCAACCCAGCGCGATTTACTGAAAAAAGCGCAAACCTCATGGATAACATTGCGCGATGCGGACTGTGCGTTAATCAGTTCCGGTACCGAAGGCGGCAGTGTCCAGGCGATGATATCCAGCCAGTGCCTGACGGACAAAACCAACGAGCGCGAAGCGTTTCTCGCCTCGCTCTTACAGTGCGAAGAGGGTGATTTAAGCTGCCCGTTACCGCCGGCAGGTTAACGCACACGGATCCCTTCAATAATCATCCGCTGCACGCTCTCAACGGTTTGGTTAAAAAAGGCTTCATCACGCAGCGTTGCGCCCGTCACCGCCTCAACCTGTGGGGCAAAGTCGGCGTAATGCTGGGTTGAAGCCCAAATCATAAAAATCAGATGATGCGGGTCAACCGGTGCCAGTTTTCCACTACTGACCCACCCGGCAATCAGCGCGGATTTCTCATCAATCAGCGTTTTGAGATCGCCCGTTAACTCCGTCATCAACAACGGCGCGCCTGCCAGCATTTCCATACAAAACAGTCGCGATGCCTGAGGATAATCGCGGGACACTTCCAGTTTGAGTCGGATGTACTCTTTAATCGCCACCAGCGGTGCAAAGTCCTCGCGAAAGGCCTTCAACGGCGCCAGCCAGACAGCGAGGATCTGGCGTAATACGGCAATATAGAGCACCTCTTTAGAAGGGTAGTAATAAAGCAGATTCGTTTTAGACACTCCCGCCAGTTCCGCAATCTGCTCCAGACGCGTGCCATGAATCCCATACTGGGAAAAGACATTTAATGCCGCGGTTAAGATAGCCTGGCGTTTTGCACTCACGGCCTGCGAGCGTTTACCTGTTTTTTTCTCTGCGCCTTGAGCCATGCACCCTCTCCTTGTTCTGAGCGCGCCAGCATAACAAATCGCACACTGAAACGTTAAATTAAAGCGACTCGGGCGGAGCCTCCTGCTGGACGGCTTTCTTCTTTTTGAACTTCAGTTCGCTGACCAGTACGCCAATGATAATGAATGCCGCCCCCAACAGAGCAAGCAGCGGCAGGCGTTCTCCTGCAAGTCGTCCAAAAATCCCCGCCCATACAGGCTCACCGGTATAGATTACCGTTGCGCGTGTCGGCGAAACGCTGCGCTGCGCCCAGTTCATGGTAACCTGGATAATCGCGCTAAAAATGCCCAATCCTAATGCCACGACCAGCAAGCCTGTCGACATGGGAGGAACCGACTCACCTGCGGGCCCCATCGCAATAAACGCCACCACCGAAGCGGTTGCCAGTTGCACCACCGTGACCCGACGTACATCCACTTTTCCAGCCCATGCGCTGATCAGGATAATTTCTGCCGCTATCGCCACTGCCCCCACCAGCGTGATCCACTCCCCTTCGCCGAGCGCCAGTAAATTGCCATCCGGCCCGGCAAGAAATATCAGTCCGATAAAGGCCAACACAATACCGACGCACGGCATCACCCCAGGCATTCGTCCCAGACACAACCACTGCAACAGCGGTACCAGCGGCACGTACATCGCGGTGATAAACGCCGATTTACTGCTGGGAATAAATTGTAGTCCCCAGGTTTGCAGACTATAGCCCAGCGCAATGGCGATACCGATTGCCACGCCTGCTTTGAATTCCAGCCACGTTAACTTATGCAATGTGCGTAACGACAAAAGCGCGACCGCCAGCGCAGCAGTGGCAAAACGCACGCCAACAAAGAAAAAAGGTCCGCTCAGGGTAACGGCATATTGCACCGCCAGAAACGTGCCACCCCAGAACATGGTGATCACAATGAGGATCGCCTCCTGAGGTTTAACAGAGAAGGAATAACGAGAAAGTAATGACATGAGACACCCGATTAGCTGAATGTCATTAGTCTGCGTTGCGTTTTGTTACAGTTCAACCTTGCAGACAAAAAAAACCGCCGGAACGACCCGGCGGCGGTGGCGACGTAACGTCTGTCTCTGAACACTCAGCCGTCACGATATCTCTAACAGACAGCCCGACAATTACGATTTGTTATTGCCGTGACTATTCTTGCCCCCTTTTTTGCCTGCTTCTGAAGCGCGTTGCGGGTCATTCTTGAAGTTGCCCCCGCTGTGCTGGCCACCTTTTCGACCTGCTTCTGATGCTCTTTCACGGTCTTCCGCAAAGTTGCCGGAACCGCCCCGATGGTTTGCCATTACTGACCTCCGTCATTGATTAGCCATCATATTGCATAGGTACTGAGGAGTGATACCTCACGCAGCGCATGGGCCGTGCCCTGATTTTTACTGCGTGGGATTAAGCATAGTGAAGAGTAACCGGATAACCGGCGAACTGTAATATTCTGCAACAGGAATGGCCGCAAGATGTTAATAATCGCGGTATGAAATCAATAAGTCTTTCTTATGGTTACCAAATTCCGCCAGGTTAAAAATGTATCATTTTGCAACAAAAACAGTTGTTATAAAAATTGTTATAAATCAAAGAAGTGATTGTGAAATTTGCACTCCTGGCCGTACGTCATATCTTTAAAGGGAGGTAGCGAATCGCTACGGACACGGTTAACTCGAGGAGTAGTGTAAAATGGCAAAAGTTCTGGTGCTTTATTATTCCATGTACGGACACATTGAAACCATGGCCCATGCAGTCGCAGAAGGCGCAAATAAGGTAGATGGCGCGGAAGTCATTATTAAGCGTGTGCCAGAGACAATGCAGCCTGAAATCTTCCTGAAAGCAGGCGGTAAAACACAAAACGCACCAGTCGCAACCCCGCAGGAACTGGCTGATTACGACGCCATTATTTTTGGTACCCCCACGCGCTTTGGCAACATGTCAGGTCAGATGCGTACCTTCCTGGATCAGACCGGCGGACTGTGGGCATCTGGCGGCCTCTACGGCAAACTCGCCAGCGTATTCAGCTCAACAGGCACTGGCGGCGGTCAGGAACAAACCATTACATCAACCTGGACAACACTAGCCCACCACGGGATGGTGATTGTTCCCATTGGATATGCGGCGCAAGAACTGTTTGATGTCTCACAAGTTCGTGGCGGTACGCCGTACGGCGCAACCACCATTGCCGGGGGTGACGGCTCCCGACAACCAAGTCAGGAAGAGTTATCTATCGCCCGCTATCAGGGTGAGTATGTCGCAGGTCTGGCAGTAAAACTCAACGGCTAATCTTCAACAGGAGGATTCGAATGCCAACTCAAGAAGCGAAAGCCCATCGCGTCGGCGAATGGGCAAGTCTGCGCAACACATCGCCAGAAATAGCCGAAGCCATTTTTGAAGTCGCGAATTATGACGAGAAACTGGCGGAAAAAATTTGGGAAGAAGGTAGCGACGAGGTACTCATCAAAGCCTTTGAGAAAACAGACAAAGATTCGCTCTTTTGGGGTGAACAGACTATCGAACGCAAAAACGTCTAGCGCTCTGACTCCCCCGCGCTCGCGGGGGATTTTTCTTTTACTTCGCCGCCTCATTCAACACGCTGTCGAACTTGTCAACAGGGCAAAAGCCATTAGCATCAATCGGACAGCCTTTCAGTTCCAACGTCACACGTTGGGCCGGGGATTTGAGCGCCAGAACCTCCGCATTTCTCAACTGCTGCGCACTCTGATACACATACTCAATTTTCATCAGATCGCGGTTTGTGTTGCTGTCATGCCAGCGCTGGAAGACAATTTTACCGCCAATCGGCGTGCGTTCGTTCTGGTCATGGAGCTGGTACGGTTTAAAATCCAGTGCCGTAAGCAATGAGGCAATGTTCGAGTCATGTCCCACCAGCACCGTAATTTTCGGCGCTTTCGCCCGTTCAGTCACCAACGCATTGTCGATATATTTGACCAACGGTTTGGCGACGTTTTGCGCCACTTCTGCAGAGGTGAACAGGCTGTCCTGATAACCATTTTTCAGCTTCGACAGCACCTTCCACTGTTGATCAGATTTGATCTCCCCCCAGGCAACCTTGTCCATCGGGAAGCCCTCGTAATATTGCAAGGTGAAGGCATCAACCAGCGAATTCCCCACCTTCAGAGGCCCGGAAACACCAGGCTCTTGCTGATACTTCGCACTGAATGTGTCTTTCGCATCGGTCAGGGAACACTGCTGCTTTTCTTTACAGGACGGCGAGTCTTGGTAGTTTGTGATTTGCTCAAGCAGTTGGTAACTGTCGTCGAGCTGCATGTGGCCGCGCTCTTTCTCCATCGCCTGAACGGCCTGCTGACTGAATGCGGCGGAATCATCGGTGATCACCGGGTTAAAAGTGGGATCCATGGTACCCATTTTTTCCTGATGGTGGACCACAACGTCACAACCCGGGAAAGCCCCCGTGACAAAAAACTGCGCCGTCGCTACTGTCCGCTGCAGACTGTTAGCATAGGTGTAAACCGTGCCCGGTGCCGGACATTCACCGGATTTCACCATGCCCTGTTCTGCCAGCCATTCACGCATGTAATGGCCCATATAGATTTCCAGCACGCCGCCTTTAGTGGTGAGTTGTCCGCCCGGGACATCCCACTCCGGCCACTGTTTGGGGGTGGACTGCTCGAGAACGCTGCCATTATTGGCTAAAGGTGCACGTAAGTTATGTCGACTCATCATCAATACTTGCTGAAGCTGATAACCTTCCGGTGCCGTCTGTGCCTGTGCAGCCGTTGACAGCAATACAGCCCCCGCCACGGCGGTGGCGATTAACGATTTTTTCATCCCTACGACCTCTTGTTGTTATCAATCACCACAGAGTGTGACAGATATATGACATTTTTCCGGGAACGCTTTCGCAAAAATGGGGAATCTACCGTGTCGTTTGGATGCCAAACTCCGTTTGAAGTTTGCGCACACCAAGTGGGGTAAAGGTAACGTGGCGGCTGCCTGTCTGCGTTTTAAGCCACTTCTGTTCGCTAAACCAGCTCAGCAGCGTGGCGCCGAGCACGCCGCCGGGATGATAACGTCGCTCACTCCAGTCCAGACAGCCACAGGTTAATTTCCGCCGGGATGAGCCAGCAGTGAGGACAATCCCCATCTGCGCCAGCTTTTCCCGTCCAAGTGACGTCAGCGTTTCGCCATCCGACGTTAACCACTGGCGGGAAACCAGCGTATCGAACAGCCTTACCGCCACTTCTCCAGCCAGATGATCGTAGCAGGTTCGGGCATGCCGCAAGCTTAGCGGCGTAGTAATTTTTCGTGGTACGGATGTGCTCCACGCCACGCCCATCAGGCGCTCCAGCAGTTCGGCGATATCGGAACCTGCCAGGCGAAAATAACGATGCCTGCCCTGCGCAAGCGCCACAACAAAGCGTTGTTCACACAAACGCGCCAGATGCGCGCTGGCCGTCGAGGCTGACACGTCCGCCACGGCGCTAAGTTCGGTTGCGGTCCAGGCGCGCCCATCCATCAAAGCACACAGCATACGCGAACGCGATTTATCCGCCATCACTGCCGCAGTAAGCGCCATTCGCGACTCCAGTTCACCCTCTTCTTCGTGCAGTATCACCGATGCCATAGCGCCTCCTTTGGCGTTGCTCTCTGAATTAACGATGGCATGAAACTGGCGTAAAGTCACAGTGAGACTTACGCGGCGCGCAGCATCATCTCCACGCCCAACCCCACCAGACAGAACAGAAAACAGCGTTTAAACACCACAGGAGAAATCACTCGCCGCACACGAGTCCCTATCCACTGTCCCAGTAGCGCAGGAAGAATGGCACATGTCGATAAACTCAGGGACTGAACAGGTAACGCATCGTGCCACCACAAACCCAGTGCTAACGCCAGCGTCGAAAACGTAAACGAAATGCCAAGCGCCTGCACCAGTTCATCCTTTTCAAAGCCCAAAGACTGGATCCATGGCACGGCGGGCATCACAAATACCCCCGTTCCCCCCGTCAATAAACCGGTCACGAATCCAATGACAAGGGAAAAGGGTTTTTCACGCTGCGGGGCCACCGCAATTTTCTTTCCCGCCAGCGTCCAGAGGGCATAGGCAACCAGTGCCATGCCAAGCGCAAACTGGGTCCGGGTTGTGTCGCCCCCGGTGATCCAGACACTGGCAAGCAAAGTGGCAATCACCACCGCCAGCAGCATAGGCCACAGCCGTTTGAGCAATTGACGCGTATTTCCGCCACCGCCAAACTGAAACAGATTACTGATCAGCGAAGGCAACAGCAGCATGGCCGCCGCCGCAACCGGTGAAATAAGCGATCCGAGGATCCCCATCGCCACGGTGGGCAGCCCCATACCGGTGACACCTTTCACCATCCCGGCGAGGACAAACGTGACGGTAATCATCATCACCAGGGAGGATTCAAATGCGTATACATTGGCCATTCTTTATTTTCCCACAAAAAAAGATAAGCCAGGTTAAACGCGACTATGAATACTTGCTTCGTCGGGTGACGAAATATGCCATCCAATTATTCGCAGATAATCACTTCGCTGCGGATATTACGTGCACAATATAAAGTTCCGTCTGTCAGATACAATTGATGAAAGCGCGTGTTATCTGGGATGTTGTGTAAAAGGGAACGCTCAGTATCAATGAACTCTCGTTGTATCCGATAATGAACCGCATCATCAGTTTCAAAGGAAACGTATTCCCGTTTGGTATAGGGTTTACTTTTTAATTTCACATACACAATGTATTGCACCGTACTGAATGTCAGTCCAGTTTTTGCAGCAATCTCTTTCAGATTTAGTGGTTCAGAAGACGTATAGAGAGTTTGTACCTGCTCAATACGTTTTTGATTGTAGGCGGATACCCGCAGGCTGAGTTTCAGTCGATACGCCATATTGCGCACAACCGTAATATTAGTGCGAAGCATCCCCGCAATCTGCTCCGTCGTGAGAACGCCTGCGTTTTCACGCAGGACGGCCAGACTTTCTTTATTCCACCTGAATGCCATATAGCGTTTCTCTTTGTATCGCGTTCATCGGGCGGCCAGTCGCGCAAACGTTGCATCTAACTCAGGCGGTTTCCGCATCCCCTGGTGTAATTCCAGCACGCGACCGTCCCTGTCAATTAACACCGAGGTTGGCGTGCCGATGACCTGATAGCGCTCCTGGGAAATCTTAAGCTGATCGCGGAGTACCGGATAAGAAACCTGATGTTTCACCAGTAAGTCATCTATGTTAACCGTCGCCGGATCGGTATTCACAGCCACGACCACAACGTTATCGCCCCACTTTTTACTTAACGCTTCCAGCGAGTCCATTTCGGCAAGACAGCCACCGCATCCCGCCGACCAAAAGTTTAGATAAACAACCTTTCCACGCCAGCGTTCAAGCCCAGCTTCTCCCCCCTGCAGGTCGAATGTTGCCAGCGCCGGGGCTTGCTGCCCAACCACCAACTTTTCTTCTTTACATCCACTAATCAGAACCAAAATGGCGAAAGTTAATACGTTAATCCAGCGCATGTTGAGTAGCCTCCTCACCCTGATATTTGCCATGTTGCAAACGGATAATACGATCGGCAAATAACCCCAGCGCCGGATTATGCGTCACCATCACAATCGTGCGCCCCTGCCGATGCAGGTCAGTGAGTAGATCCAACACCCGCTGTTCATTCTCTTCATCGAGGTTACCCGTAGGTTCATCGGCAAAAATCACCGGCGGCTCATTGACCAGCGCCCGGGCAATGCACACCCGCTGCTGCTCCCCCCCAGAAAGTTGACTCGGCAGGTGCGTTACTCGATGCCCAAGACCGACTTGTTCCAGAACCTTTCTGGCCGCCGCTTCATCTACCACGCTATGGTAGTGTTGCGCCAGCATGATATTCTCCAGCGCGGTTAAAAACGGGATCAAATGAAACTGCTGGAATACCAACCCTATTTTCTCAGCGCGAAAACGGCGACGCCCCTCTTCATCCAGTGCGGCAGCATCAATCCCATCTAAAAACACCTGACCTTCTGTCGCGGTGTCCAGGCAGGTCAGAATATTCATCAGCGTCGTTTTACCCGAACCAGAAGCGCCCATAATCGCGACAAACTCCCCCTGCACTATTTGCAGGTTGATGTCATCTAAGGCGGTAACATCGCCGAACCGTTTATATAAATGGCGGGTTTCAATCGCCATTGACGGGGTCTGCACAACGGACATGGCGTTACTCTCCTTTCAACACTTTTGCGGGTTCGACGCTAACCGCGCGACGGACCGGAACAATCGCCGCCAGAATGGCGACCAGTAAAGATAATGTCAGGGTGACGGGCAGCACTGGCCAGCGTAGCGATATTGCGGCATTGAATACGGTCAGCCCCAGTAGTTGGGCCAACATGTACCCTAAGATCCACCCACAAACCACTGCAGCCAGCGCGATAATGCAGGTTTCGAGGAGAATTTGCCGGACAATATCACCGTTGCTGGCTCCCAACGCTTTTTGCAGCGCAAATTCCCTGGCCCGCTCACCCACAATGGCCATCAACGTGGTATTCACGCACAAAGAGGACAGCGCAAGGATCACAACCGATACCAGCCCCATTAACCCTTTTATTTTATCCAGTACCTGTCCTTCTGAAGCGGAGACTTTCCGTATTGGACGGATCTCCAGATCCGGGTATTGAGCCTGCAATCGGCTGGCATAGTTTTCCACCTGACCGACATCGTTACTGACACTCAGCAGCCCATGGCTAATTTTACCGGGCTGATGCAACCACGCCTGCGCCACATCAAGACTCACAATTAGCATGTTATCTGTCGCATCACCGGCTTCAACAATGCCTTTTATCTGTAAGTTTTTGCGCTGATTGTGATCCACCAGGGTGATGTTATCGCCAGGCTGGACGTTAAGACGCTCCGCCAATTTGACGCCAATCATCGCATTGCGATCGTCAAAGCTGACACCAATCCAACTCCCCTGAACCTGCCAGTACGGCACCAGCTTTTGCAAGGATTCAAACCACACGCCGACAATCACCACCTTCTCCAGCTCGGTACGCGCCATACCGTAAAGCCAAGGACTGGCTCCGTGAACCAGGCCTTGCGGTGCCTGATCTAAAATAGTCTGCAACGCTTGCTGCGGCATGCTGGAGCCATGGCCAGGCCCGATGTAGAAATTTGCGCCAAAGGT
Source organism: Citrobacter sp. C6_1 (assembly GCF_014596835.2). Taxonomy (NCBI): domain Bacteria; kingdom Pseudomonadati; phylum Pseudomonadota; class Gammaproteobacteria; order Enterobacterales; family Enterobacteriaceae; genus Citrobacter; species Citrobacter sp. C6_1. The sequence continues at coordinate 2,937,223 of NZ_CP115031.1, forward strand.
TCGCAATTCTTCACTCATTTTGGTATTGATGTCGAACCACACCGCAGATAGTGCGGTCACAATGGTCGCCCCGACCATCAATGCGGCAAATACTACGCTAACTCGCTGAAAACGCAGACGCAGCGCCCGCCATACCAGTAGCCAGAGCATGGTACATTTAGCGGCCATACAGCACCTCCACAGGATACAGGCGGGCAATACGGCGGGCCGGGAACCAGGTGCCAATCAGGGCAATCAGGACCGCAATAACCAATACACATGGCACCACAATCCAGGCAAAATTCAATGGCGCATCAAATAGCATCAGGCCAATCGCTTTCGCCATTCCCCATCCAGCAACACATCCCAATGCCCCTCCGGCCAGTCCACTGGATGCGGCTTCAAGATAGAACAACAGCATGATTTGCCACTGATGCGCGCCAAGCGCCTTCATCAGGCCGATCTCTTTAGCGCGCTCCATAATGGTGCTGGTCATCAGTGACGCGATTCCCATAGCCGAAGCTGCCAGTGCTGCGACGGTCACGACGGCCATCAGCAACTGAATTTTATCGATTACAACCCCCTCAGATGCAGCAACCTGCCACACAGGGCGAACTTCTGCACCGGAAATAGCCTCCTCCAGTTGATGAGCAATGGACGAGACATAGGCTGTGCAGTACCAAAGGTCGTACTCTTCAGCATTCAGTGCATCAAGATTTTCACGCGCCCGGCGCGACAACTCATTTTCCGGCACCGTCAGCGCCGAGACACGAATGGCCTGCACTTTGCCGGGTAGACCCAGCAACGTTTGCGCCGTGCTCAACGGCATAACCAGTTGGTTATCCTCATCCCCGCCGCTGGAGAGGATGCCGCTGACGGTCACATTCAACGTTGTATTACTGGTACGGATCACCAGTTGATCGCCTGGCTTCCAGCCCGTTTGTCGTGCCAACGCATGCCCTACCAGTGTTTGAGGAGCATCACCAGCAGGCTCTTGCGGCCAGTCGCCAGTCACTTGCCAGAACGGGCTTACCGTTTTTTGCCCCGTCTCAAACCCTTCTTCATCTGGAATATCTACCGGTTGGCTGAAGAAGGTGCCGAGAATACGTACTTCTTTGCCGTTAACGTCGACATCACCGCCAAGCATAGGGGCAAAGCCGACAATGTTGTTGCGCCAGAAGATATCCTTAATGTTGGGGAGTTCCGCTTCATCAAGGAAATCCTGTCCTGATAGTGGATTACTGTTTTCACTGAAAAGTGCAGGCAGCGCCGCCTGTCCGGCAGGTTCAATCAAAATATTGGCACCATAGGACTTCAACTCTCTGGACATTTTATCGCCAATATCAATCGACACCGCCAGCAGGGCGGAGATCAGGCTGGACGCAAGAAAGACGGTCATAATAGCCAGCCCCTTGCGTCGGAGATTACGCCCCCAGGATTGTCGTAACATTCGCCACAGCATTGTTACTCCTCCCTCAATTCGGCAGGGACGAACTGTTCCGGCGTTTTACGGAAGCGATCGTAATTGGCCTCGGACGAGAAAAACCAGGTTTTGCCACCATAGCTGTATTTGTAGTCAGCAGAGGTATTCGTCAACGTCGAACCATCAACCGGGTCGGTCACCTTGATGGTCATGACCGTCGAGAAGTAATTCACGCCAGCAGCCAGCTCTTTACCTGGGATCACCAGCTCTTTCTCATCATTACGCCAGTTTTCAATCGGCACCGGATTGCAACCACCAGGTTTACCAATCGAAGGAATGAAAATGTGTACCCCGCATGCCACGCAGATAACTTGATTACCTTCCATCACGTAACCCTGATCGCCACACAGTAGACAGGCATCAAACACTACCCCCAAACGCAACTTGTCGGGATAACGGTTAATCACGAAAAAACGTACCGCTTTACCATCATCAGCCACCCAAACAAAGCGGTGCAGCTTGCCATCACGGAGTTGTTCTATTGGCAGATGAACCATGCCATCACTGGCAAGTTGTACCGGAATGGCTTCTGACAACTGCGGCGGTTGAGAGGCGACTTTTTCCCACCACAGTTGTCCGGCGATCACCACCACCGCACAACCTAGCGTGACCAGCCAAAGACGAAACGCATTTCGACGATGCGCCAGCGCCAGTCGATAAGCAATCGGCTCATCGGCTTTACGCGTCTGGCGGATCGCGCGTAACAATGCCGGTACCCAGCACAGTGCCAGAGCAAGTAATAGGGCGGCCCCCAACCAGTTATACATCGCCGCGTTGTTGGTCACTTTGGCCACGAAACTCAATAGCGATTTCGCCAGCGGTAGCACCTGCAGTTTCATTAACAGCAGCAACAAATTACCGCTTAATGGCAGCCAAATCATGACCATCAGAATCAGCGTCAACGGCCAGTAGAGTCCACGAATACGACGCAACAGCATGGCGCTCAGAACCCCCGCAAGGCAGAGGATCGCAAATGCCAATAGCATTGCCGTCAGATTCAACAGCAGATCGGTATTTAGCACATGGGTGCTGGTTAATCCGCCGAGATTGGGATCCAAAGCCCAATGTCGGGCTGCGCCAAACACCAAAATCCCTTGCCACAGGTAGCGAATGTGCTTTGATACCCACCAGAAGCTCAACACAAACAGCAGCGTAATCATCACTTCTGTGCCAACCAGCAACAATTGCACTGGCTGCGAGCCACGGAGGGTAAGTCCCACCAGCACGCCAAGGATTAAGCCTGTGAGTAAGGTCCAGACGAGTGGGCGTAAAGAAGGGGGATCGATGCGACTCCAGAGAACCCCGGAGAGCAGCGCAATGCAGAAAAAAACCTGTAGCGTCGTGACAAAAAAATAACTCATAACATCGACTCTGTACGGCGGATTGAATGATGTAACTATCCAGGTACATCGATAATTTAGAGCCTGCCCATCAGGGGGATAAGTTCGCGGTCAGTTAAGACATGAGCAGTGCAAAACAAATCGTGGGTACACTTCGTACGTAAGATTGTGAGCACTGCCCGGTCCAAATGGCAAATCAAGCAGCCTGATGGAAAAAGCGCTTAGTTCAGGCCGACGTATTTAAATTCATAACTCACATCAAATGGTTTCCACCAGCGACCAACGCCGGTCTCACTGTCTGTATGACGGTGCATACCTGCTTTTGACGGCGGTTCGATGTGATAGGTCACTTTATAGTTACCCACCCCCATCATTTTGATGTTCGCACCGTAATGAGGGCCATCGCTGGCAACCATCGGCATGAACGTACCTTCTTGTTTTTCACCCGTATCACTGTTAATCAAGGTGTAACTGATAGTCAGATAAGGGATCCACTCGCCTGCGCCAAAACCATTTTTACTGCCTTCCACGGCATGAATATCCGCTTCAAGGTGAATATCGGCTTTTGCGGCCGGTAACCCCATGCCACGCGGTTCCATATCGATTGGCTGCAGGTACACAGCGGCCAGTTCCATCTCATTCATGGTGACAGGCTCGCCTGCCGGATACTCCTTAAAGGCAAACGCTGCCGGAGCAGTGAAAATACCGGCCATCACTGCACTGGCAATCAGGGTTTTCTTCATGGTCATCAGACATATCCTCTCGTCTCAAATAACAGCTATAGATTAGTTTTTATCGTTTCCCCAGGAACAGTGCTTTTCCGCCGCATCACCCACAGCGCCACCAGCGCCGCAAGTAGCAATAGGGCCTGCGGTAATAACGTTTCCACGTAGGGATAAATTCCCAACCAGCTGATTTCAGGGAAGCCGTTAATCAACGTTGGCTGGAACAGCTTACCTTCCACCAGTTCCAGAACCCCTTTGCCCGCAAATACAAAGGCCATCAGGTACATAAAACTGCCGGTAAACATAAAGAACGGCTTCAAAGGCAGGCGTACAACCGAGTAGCGCATAATGAGCCAGGCGACCAGCAGAACAACACAGCCGATAACAAAACCTGCCGCAATCGCCATATGCCCAGAAATATCATTCGCATCCCCGATCAGGGCGTAGTAAAACAGCACGGTCTCCGCCCCTTCGCGGTAAACCGCCAGGAAGCTGGTAAGCCACAGTCCAACCAGTGAACCACGGGAAAGTGAGTGGGACAGTTTTCCTTCCAGCCATGCTTTCCAGTGGCGAGCCTCGACTTTAGACAGTAACCAGTAGCTCATGAAGAACAGCATGACGACGGCAATCAGCATCGTGACGCCTTCCAGCAGTTCTCGGCTGGCGCCGGAATTCGTGAACAGGAGTTGGAATATCACAGCGGTAATGACGCTGGCGATTAATGCGACAATCACCGACTGGCGAATTAACGGAAGTTTATCCTGGTGATTGTTTTTCACCATATAAGCCACGATGGCCGCCACAATAAGCAGGGCCTCCAGTCCTTCACGGACAATGATCATCAGGCTGTAGAGCAGCAGGCTCCACTGGGTCTCTTCTCCTTCTCCCAACATCACCACCGCTTTTTGTAAATCCTGCTCCAGTGCGCTGGCTTCGGCGTTGAGTCTTTCCACTGGCTGACCCGCTTTCATCAGACTAACCAGACGCGTGAAGTAAGCCTCCAGAGAGGTTTTAAACGCCGAATCGCGAGAACCGATTTTGTTTTCCATACCGCTAGCTTCAAAGCGGTCAAAATAACTGTCTTGCACATCCAGAATGGCATTTTTCGCATCGCCCTCCTGGTAACGGGCAATCGCTTTCTGAATACTTTGGTGGATACCCAACGAGACGGCAGCCCAGTCTGCGCGGGCTATATCATCCTGTGCCGTGGGCTTATTCCCCGTATTTTGCACCGCCGTAACCTGCTGTTCGTCACGGGTCGTAGGCAGACCAGGCAGAAGATCCTCAATATCCTGTAACAGCGTAGTGACCTGATAAGAGACATCATTAAGGCGATCCGATTCTGCGGTGAGCGCAATCAACGCAGAAAATTGCTGGTTAATCGCAGCAGCGTCTTTTGCCGATCGATTCTGTCTGACCGACATTTCCATCTCTGAGTTTTTAAAACCCTGGTAGTGCGCTTGTTGAACGTTCTGGCTGGCTACGCTTAAATTCCCGGCCTGATAGTTATTTACTGCCTGGGCCAACAAATCGTCGATAACGCGAAAACTCTCTTGCCAGTGTACGGCGATATCTGTCCTGGAAAACGCATTGTGCTGCTCTTCGGCAACCAGGCGATGTCCGCCATCTAACACAGGTTCAACTTCGCGCAGCGAGGCTTTGAGCCAGTCGATTTTAGACTGCACGTCAGAGAACGATTTTTTTTCGCCAATCATGCGACGGATCTCACCAAAAGCGCTTTCCATCTCATAACTTTTGCTGGCGGAAATGTTGATTCGGATAGGACCTTCAAGGTTTTCAAATACCTCAAAGTAAGCCATTTGCACCGTTCGCCGTGCTTCATCAGTTTGTTGTTGAGAGTAAAGTTCTGCTGTTTTATCAAGACGTTGCTCAATATCCTCAATTAATGGAGCATAGTTTGTTGCAGCCCATACATGAAGGCTTACAAGCAAGCTACACAAAGTGGTCAGCAGGAAAACACAGAACTTACGCACGGTACGCATCCCGTAAAATACAAATGATAATTATTATCATTACTGATTTTAGCTTGCGTTGTACATGACCTGGATCATAAAAATGTCAATAGGTAACAAGTTATGTAAATTTATCTCATGAAAATGTGATGAATACGAAATTGAGACATTCGGGATTTATTAATGATGCCGTCAATACAGGAGAATTTATCGGTGATATGGAATAGAGTTTCCCCATACTCACTGACGCAAATGAGGCCGACAGTGAGTATGAAAATAAACGTTATTTAAAACAAAAGTGTTCAGGGAACTATTATATCAGGACTACGAGTAATCCGTTGCAAAAAACGGCCGTAACCCTGTTCGCCTGTCCAGTAGTTGATGCTTCTCTCAACCCCACTCGATGTCAGGGTCGCACCAGAAATACCATCTACTGTATATTCATCGATATTCTCTGGTTTCTCCTGAGTTATTCTTAATGCTGGCATCCAGTTATTATCAACCACTTTTTTACCCGCCCATTGCTTGCGCCAACTCTCATCTTCCACTCTGGCTCCCAAAAAAGGAGTTTCCCGCTGCTGATAGTAATACAGGTTTTTAACCGTACGTCCGTCTGGGTCAAGAGCCAGAAAGGCATACATCATTGACTTCGCGCCCTTACCAAAAACAGGGAGTATAATTTGTTGAATTTTATTATTTTTATCTTTTACCAGATATACATCTGCAATCGTACAACGCTGATGGATCTTCGCGGGATCATGTTCCGGAGCGAGTTTTTTACATCCCTGCGTCTGGACGTCATCAGCTACCCACTCACCAGAATCCAGATTAACCTTACGCGCTAAAATATAACGTTGATACAAATTTTTAATTGTTTTTTTATCCTGCGCATCTGATTTCAACAAGCCTGAAGCATGCAGAATGGCGGCATGTTTCTCTTCACTGGTAGGTTCAGTGAGTTCCCCCTGATACATCATAAACCAGACAATAGCAGCAATAAAAATAAGGATACAAAAAAACATCATTGATATAACAATAACTTTACCCTTGCGCATTATTCTATAATCCCTGCGAGAAATAAGATATTTAAAACACCATCAGATATGCCATTACCTTTGTGGATTTGCAACTACAGAAAAAATCAAAAATATATAGCTATTAGTATATGATTTCAGGATCCAATATCAGAACAACATGTTTTTCTTACCTTTTTATCGTAAAAAAATGCCGGGTTTCCCCGGCACAAATATCAGAACATTTTCGCCCACCACAACCGAAGCTTCATGCCCCAGTAACTGGTCCAGCCGCTGGTTGTCGACACCACGCGACCGTGCGACATCACCACCAGCGTTGGCGTGACGCTGATATCCCAGCTGCGGGAGATGGTTCCGTCGGCATCGTTGATGACGGGAAAGTCTACGCCTTTACGCGCCAGCCAGCGCATCACCTCCACCTCATTACCAGAACGCAGCGCAATGGTTATCACGTTCTCGCCTTCTGAGTGCAGTCTGGCGATTTCCGGTGTCGTGAACCGACACACGCCACACCAGCTCGCCCAGAAATAGATCAGCACTGGATCCTCTTTGCTGAGCGCGGCCAGCGTAACGTTTTCACCATCCAGCGTCTGCAAAGGCGTACTGTCAAACGCAGCGGGAAGCTTAGGTGCTCGCCAGACATCCATCAACAACATCGCCCCGGCGAATAACACCAGTAAGATCAGTCCTTCGCGCAGCCAGCGGCGCAGTTTACTGACCATTTGCGGCCGCCAGTTTTTCTTTGACCACCTCTTCCAGTGTTTCCCACGGTACTGCACCCGGGATCAGCTCATCGCCAATAATCGTTGCGGGGGTTCCCTGCACACCCACCAGTCGCGCCAGTTGCAGGTTAGTGCTCAGCGTCTCTTCACTTTGTGCATCCAGCGTCACAGGGCTGGCAGCGGCTTTCTCCTGTGCCTGTTTAATACTCACTGCCGTGTGGTAACCCTTCTTCTGCATCAGTTTCTCATGTAACGCCAGAAACTGCTGCGGATGCTCACGCCAGGTCGTCAGTGCGGTTCGCGCCGACAGAACCGAACTTTCCCCTTTAAACGGCAGCGGTTTAATCACCACCGCCACATCAGGATATTTCTGTACAATTTTTTCCAGCATCGGATCCAACTGCTTGCAATACGGGCAGTTGTAATCGGTGAAATTGATCAACGTTAGTTTAGCCTGCCTGGCACCAATACGAGGGCTATTGGGATCGTTAAACAGCGCTTCCTGAATCAGCGCTTCAATTTGCTTCTCCTGTTCAGGCGTAAATGGCGCAGGTTCTTTCGCCACGCTGACGGCAGAAAACAGGGTTAGCAGCAGGGCAATCATCATTTTCATGGGTTCACTCCTTTGGCATCGGCCAGTGTATTCAGCACCGCATCGCGGGTTAACAACGTTGGCAATGCCTGGCCTTGCGGCATGCCGGGGCCATAAATTTGGTTGAACGGCACAGCAACCTGGCCGCGTTTTTTCAGGAATTCGGTGATCGCTTCAGAGGGCAGCGTCCAGTCCCCCCGCAGAGCCACCACATCGGATTGTTGCAGTGCAGTCTGAACATCTTCTTTTTGTAGCACATTGAATTTATTAACTTTACAGGTAATACACCAGTCAGCCGTCACATCTACAAATACGCGCTTATGCTGGGCCAGTGCATCTTCGATGGCCTGATCGCTCAGCGGTTGCCAGTTCACACTCTCTTTGGCTGCGCTTTGGCTTGCGACCCCCAAATGCGGGAGCAGCAAGGTTGCCAGCCAGATAGCCGAGCCAAGCATCATTACGCCGAGAAGACGCCGCAAGATATTCATCCAACGCCCCGGACGCGGCAGACGCAGCGCCAGACCCGGACGCAGTGCCACCAGCAACCATGGCAAGCTCATCCCCAGCCCGAGCGCGAGGAACAGCCCCCATAGCGTCGGCAGCGAGGCGGTCAACGCCACCGCCACTGCCGTCCCCAGGAACGGGGCACTGCACGGTGTGGCAAGCAACGTCGCAAACGCGCCCTGCCAGAAATGCCCTGACAAGCCGTTACCGCCGCGTGTTGCCAGTATGGTGGTCATTGCTGAAGGAAGGCGAAATTCAAACAGCCCAAACAGGCTGGCGCTGAACGTCAGCATCACCAGCATCATAAAGCCGATAAACCACGGACTCTGGAACTGGATCCCCCAACCAAGCGCCTGATTGGTCAGACGCAGCACCGTCATCAGCAACGCGAGGGCCATAAAAGAGACCAGGATGCCAGCCACCGATGCCAGAAACTGGCGGCGAACCTGAAGACGGCTTTTCTCCTCAACCAGTAAAATCGAGCCCAGCTTCATGCCCAGCACTGGAAGCACGCAGGGCATTAAGTTAAGGATCAACCCGCCTGACAGCGCCATCAGCACCACCTGCCACAGTGGGATCGCTGCATTCGGCACCACTGGCGCATCGCCAATGGCAAGACGACTTTCCTGCGCAACGCCGTTATCAGCCAGAACCAGTATAAGTTGCTTACCACGAAGATTCGGCGCCCCTTCCCCCCAGCTGTCATGAACCGGAACCGTTGCCCATAGTGTTTCGCCCTCTACACGGATTTGCGGCATACCAAAATCCGCATCATCAACGGTGTCCAGGTACAGGCCTGGCGCAGACCAGCCCCCCGTACGACGCGCCTCAACCACCAGCTCTCCGGCTCGCGCCCCGGCACTAAGCGCATCGGTTAGCCCGCTGGCCAGCGGTATCTGCCCCATCGCTTGCGCATAGTCATGAGCAAAAGACGGGTCCTGGACGCCCGGCGTCACAGAAAAGGGAAAATCCGTTAACAGGCAGACATTGCTGCAGATTGATAGGGTCAATACACCGTTAAGGGTGGCTGGCGTTGTGCCACGTACTACCATCGGAAAGGTGACATTATCGTGATATCCCTGGGTGGTGATATTGGCGACATCAAAACGCGCGGGAGTCGGCCAGTACCAATCAACAGCAGGCATTTTATCTTTCCAGACGATGGACGGTGCTACACCGCCCTCACCCGGCGATCGCCAGTAGGTTTTCCAGCCATCCTCCAGTTTAACATCGAGCAGCAGTCGGGTTTCACCGTCTGCAGCTGTATCGGCACGTAACCGCACACTGGCGTGATTGTTATCGGGTGAACGCAGCCAACCGATATCAGCCGCCCAGGATACGGGCAGCCATAGCAATAACAGGCAGAGCAGCGCCTGCCTGGAAACAGTCTTCATATTTTTTCTCCGTGAATAATTTTCTAACAGTCAGCAACGGCTGCGCTGTCATTCACGGAAGACACAAAATCGGAGATGAACCCTAAGTGTGGGCGGCGAGATAGCGCGCGGAGGGAAAAAAGGGAGGCGAAATGCCCGCACGGGCGTCAACAGCGACAGGAGCAAACATAGCACCAGAATCGCGCCTTCAAACAATACTGGCGGTGCAGCCAGCAATGATTTTGCACTCAGCTCACAAGGCGTAACGGGTGAAGCCTCATCGGTATCAGCCTGGGCGCTCGCGACAACAGCAGTGGTCGCGGTGTTCATCTGCAACGCGTGCAGACCCGCCATGCGCTGCGCGGTGCATACCATCACCACAACACATGCCAGGCAGAGGAACCACCATCCCATCCGTTGACGTTTCGCCATTATACCCTCACTGATTGACGCGAGTTATCTTAGTCACTGGCGAGGTTTTGGCAACCTTTACCCTGTAAAGTTATGTCGGCAGAGGCCGGTCAATTCTCATTCCTCCCCAGAGCGCTGCCCAGAAATGATAATTAATCTTGTTAATTAATTTCATTGTTGCAAAATAATAGTGCTAATAAAACAAGACTGGAAATATCACAGGGTTTATTATCAGTCATTCCAAAAGCGTCCCAAAAGATATTTCACCACTGATGATAAAAATGGATGAGAAATCCGCCAGTGGATATTCCCACGTAAATGAAAGTAAGGGCCAGCACATTTTCGGATAAATAATGTATTATAACTTACCGCAATGAACGTTATGTTCATCATCAAAAAAATTGTTTGTTAAATGTTATTTAGAGTATATGGAAATGAAAAAAATCTTACTTCCTCTTCTGGGCCTGATTTTTACTATGAGCGTTCAGGCAGCAATATTTACCGATGGCAAGGAATATATTTCACTTGAAAAGCCAGTTGCGACAGCGCCCGCTGCGCTTAAGTTCTTTTCATTTTATTGCCCTTCATGCTACCAATACGATGAAGTTCTGGAAGTCACTGATAATGTGAAAAAAGCATTACCTACTGATGTCAAACTTACTGAGTATCACGTTGATTTCTTAGGTCCGTTGGGGCCGGAGATGACGCACGCATGGTCTGTCGCTATGCTGTTAAACGTGGAAGATAAAGTAAAACCTTTACTGTTTGATGCCGTGCAGAAAAAACAAACTGTTAAAACAGCAGATGATATTCGCAATGTATTTATCCGCGCTGGCGTCAGTGCAAGTGACTATGATGCTGCATGGAATAGCTTTGCCGTAAAATCATTAACGGCGAAGCAACAGGAGTTGGCTAAAGCGGTAGACCTGAAAGGTGTACCGGCTATCTTTATCAAGGGTAAATATATGATTAACCCGAAAGGATTAAAATCAGATAACGTTAACGCTTTTGTCCAGAACTACGCTGATACCGTTCGTTTTCTTTTTTCCAGACCTTGATAAGCCGTTAATATTCCTGACGCACCATTAACAGGAGCCAGAGCCTGTTCTGGCTCCTGTTGCTACAGGCAGACATTATTGACTGTCAACTGTCATATACGCTGGCAGAACCTTATTCAGAGGCGTAATCCTTCAAAACAGAGGCAACACGTATTCTGTAGTATGAAAAAATCAACTGCTTACCCTCCTGTTGTGCGGCCTGATGCCTGATGTTGCATTTCCATCTGAGCACTGCATCCTCATCCTCCCACCATGAAAGTGACAGCATTTTCCCGGGCGTATTAATGCTCTGAAATCGTTCGATAGAAATAAATCCTGAGATCTCTGCCAACAACGGCTTCAGCTCTGAGGCCAGTTGAAGATATCGCTCTCCAGCCTGAGGATGCACATCTGCTTCAAAAATAACGGCGATCATTCAGTATCTCTCCCTTGTTAATTTCAGCTACTCTATTACCGGGTTAAATGCCATGCTTCGCTCAACAACGAACTGTCTGGGGAAAAGGGAAAATGTGAGTGTGACATGTAAATAAACAAGCAGGCTCACCACATTAGCCGGTGCCCCTTTTATGACCTGTGCCCCCCTTTTTCATGGTTGGCATTCGCGCCTATCAGGATTACCCTAAACTTAACGGTGATACCTTTTGAGAGGGATTGCCTTCTTCATGTGTTGATTTACACGAGAGAACGCTATGGAATTAAAGGATTATTACGCCATTATGGGCGTGAAGCCGACAGACGATCTCAAGACAATCAAGACCGCCTACCGTCGTCTCGCGCGAAAATACCATCCCGATGTCAGCAAAGAGCCCGACGCTGAAGCCCGTTTTAAAGAAGTTGCCGAAGCCTGGGAAGTACTGAGCGATGAACAGCGACGCGCCGAATACGACCAACTGTGGCAGCATCGCAACGACCCGCAGTTTAATCGTCAGTTCCAGCAAGGAGAAGGTCAAAGCTACAGCGCTGAAGATTTCGACGATATCTTCTCTTCAATTTTTGGCCAGCACGCACATCAGTCACGGCAGCGCCACGCCAGTCGCGGACATGATATTGAAATCGAGGTCGCCGTTTTCCTTGAAGAAACCCTTGCTGAGCATAGCCGCACCATCAGTTACAACCTGCCGGTATACAATGCGTTTGGCATGATCGAGCGAGAAATCCCCAAAACCCTCAACGTTAAGATCCCGGCCGGTGTCGGCAATGGGCAGCGCATTCGCCTGAAAGGTCAGGGAACCCCTGGTGAAAACGGTGGCCCGAACGGTGATTTGTGGCTGGTGATTCATATCGCGCCGCATCCGCTGTTTGATATTGTTAATCAGGATCTGGAAGTTGTCGTTCCGCTTGCGCCATGGGAAGCTGCATTGGGCGCAAAAGTAACTGTACCAACACTCAAAGAGAGTATTTTGCTGACCATCCCCGCAGGAAGCCAGGCCGGACAGCGATTACGTATCAAAGGCAAAGGTCTGGTCGGTAAAAAACATACTGGCGACCTGTACGCGGTCATCAAAATCGTGATGCCGCCGAAACCTGACGACAACAGCGCCGCCTTGTGGCAACAGCTGGCGGATGCGCAGAAGTCCTTTGATCCGCGTAAAGAGTGGGGGAAAGCATAATGGCTAACGTGACCGTTACCTTTACCATTACCGAGTTTTGTCTGCATACCGGTGTTTCTGCAGAGGAACTGAATGAAATTGTCGGTTTAGGGGTAATCGAACCCCGTGAAGATGAGACCTTTGATGACCATGCGCTGACCGTGGTGCAACGCGCACTGCGTCTGCGCCATGAACTGGCGCTTGACTGGCCAGGAATTGCCGTCGCACTGACGTTGCTCGAGGAAAACGCGCAACTGCGGCAGGAAAACCGCCTTTTGCGCCAACGCCTGTCCCGATTTATTTGCCATCCGTGAATATGTTAAGGGTGCGGTGATGAGCCGCACCTACAGGTAAGTAGGGCGTATTTTTTATAAAGAACCACACTCATCAGATTCGATTTCTCGGTTACGGATTGTTGAGCTCAATACCCGCCCGGCAGATAGTCAGAAAAACTGCGGATGAATGACTCCATCCGCGTCAGCTTTTTAGCCAGAAATAACGTTTATGGGTAACCATCTCACCAGTACCGACAATGTCCTTCTGCACAGCGCGTCGATTTGCTGATGATCTGAACTTGCCTCCCCCAGAGAAACACTCCTGGACTGACCTGGATTCAGTTAAGGCTCTTACAGGTCATGAATACATCATGACCATGCCTTCAGCCACGCCAATATGGAAAGACTTTAGATGTGCAGTTAAATTGCAGCGTATGGCACTAAAAGGAAAAAACCTGGACTCGGGGTAAGCAAGTGTTCGAATGTTACATGAGGGGATTGGCGAATATTGCAAGTCTATTCTAATGCATCAAAAGCAAAAAGGGGTTACCTTTCGGTAACCCCTTTTCATGTTTGGCGGAAGCGTAGAGATTCGAACTCTAGAACCCTTTCGGGTCGCCGGTTTTCAAGACCGGTGCCTTCAACCGCTCGGCCACGCTTCCAATGAGGCGCACTATAAACATCCCGAACGGACCTGTAAAGCACCAATGTGTTCGTTTGCCTGAAAAACAGCCAAAATGTCGTTAATCGACTTAAATAACAACAAATTGACCGTTTATTCAGCACAAATCCGGGCTACTGCTGTTTAATGTTTTTTGATGTACATATCTTTGGTGAAGTAATTCCCCCGATTATCCGGCGCAAATCCGCCTACCCACGGCTTCACCAGGTGTGTGCGGACATAGTGGTAAACCGGAATCGCCGGTACATCCTCGCCTAACACATCTTCCGCCTGCTGGTAATATTTCCCGCGCTCTGGCAAAGAACGGGCTTTTGCCGCATTACGCATCGCTTCATCGTAGGCTGGATTACTGTATCGGGTGGTATTTTCACTATCGCCTGTGCGGAAAATATTGAGGAAGCTCGACGCATCGTCGTAATCCGCTATCCATGCATAGCGTACGACGTCAAAATTGCCGGTGTGCATGGTATCCAGCATCGTTTTCCATTCCTGGTTTTGCAGCTTTGCCTCAACACCAAGATTTTTCTTCCACATTGACGAGGCGGCAATCGCGATTCGCTGATGCGTTTCGAAAGTGTTGTAGAGCAGATTTAATGTAAGCGGATGCTCAGGACCGTAGCCCGCTTCCGCCAGCAGTTTTTTTGCCTCGGCAATGCGTTTGTCGAGTGGCCATGATGCGTAGTCTGGCGCGTGTAATTTTACCCCGCCAATTTCAGGCTGGCTGATAACCCACGCCGCACGTTGTCCCTGCCCCATCACCTTTTGCGCAATGATGTCTTTATCTAACGCCATATTTAGCGCCCGACGCACGCGCGGGTCGTTAAACGGCGCACGCGTGGTATTAAACTGATAATAATAGGTTGAAAGCTGAGGTGAGACATGGAGTTCATCACCCATCGTCTTTTTCAATTGAGCAAACTGATTGACCGGAACACTAAAAACAATATCGATTTCCCCGGCTTTGTAACGGTTAACGTCTGCAGCCTCTGAACTGATGGGCAAATACGTCACTTTATTAATGACCGTGTGCTGATCGTCCCAGTAATGCGGGTTGCGCACGGCAACAATCCGCTCGTTGACGACCCACTGCGACAACTTATACGCACCACTGCTGACAAAGTGCTCCGGACGAGTCCACTTATCGCCAAAGCGGCCAATCAGCACTTTATCCAGCGGGACCAGTGATGGGTGCGCCAGCATCGCTAAAAATGCCGCTGTCGGCTGCGTCAGGGTAATTTCCAGCGTGGTGTCATTCAGTGCCTTGACCCCAAGCGTAGCGGGATCTTTTTTCCCCTGAGCAATATCAACCGCATTTGCGACATGCATATTGCCCAGATAAGAGGCATAGGGTGAGGTAGTTTGCGGTGAAACCAGGCGCTGCCAGCTCCAGACGACATCCTGTGCAGTAATAGCCGATCCATCTGACCAGGTTATGCCTGGACGTAAATGAAAGATCCAGACAGTGTTATCTTTATTCTCCCAGGAGGCAGCAAGACGGGGCGCAATAGTGCCATCCAGGTTTACGGCCACCAGTCCATCGAACATATCGCTGATTAAATTAAACTCAACGTTGCTTTCAACTTTATGCGGATCCAGTGAGGCTGGCTCACTGCCGTTATTTCTGACCAGTTCTTGTTGAGCTGCCAGTTCTGTGCCCGCGGGAACTGTCGCAGCGCTCGCCATGCCGTTGATAGACATCAAACAGGCAGCCAACAGCGTAAATGTAAATACCTTCGATTTATGTTGAGTCATTCCCTTTACCTTATTGTTCTGTTTTATATTGACACCACTGTCACTCTTAAAGGCATGTAGGGAATAACGCAATATTTTTCAGTTACCTGGCAGATACCAATCTGACATTTTTGCATAAACAGTGGTAACATCTAATCCAGAAGCTTTTGCTGAAATAATATGCTTAAGCCTGGCGGGTTAAAATGCGTAAAGATGGGTAAAACCGCTGGGTCGTTACCGTTGATTTCATTATCCTCCATCATTAATTACATCTGTCATAAGAGAGTGACTCATGGATCGTATTATCAGTTCTTCGCGCGATCGTACATCGCTACTCAGCACGCATAAGGTGCTGCGTAATACCTATTTCCTGCTCAGCCTGACGCTGGCGTTTTCAGCTATCACCGCAACTGCCAGTACAGTACTGATGCTGCCGTCTCCGGGTCTGATTCTGACGCTGGTTGGTATGTATGGTCTGATGTTCCTGACCTACAAAACGGCAGATAAACCAGTAGGTATTCTGTCTGCTTTCGCCTTCACCGGTTTCCTGGGTTACATCCTGGGACCGATTCTGAACACTTACCTGTCGGCAGGTATGGGTGACGTGATCGGTATGGCGCTGGGTGGTACGGCGCTGGTCTTCTTCAGCTGTTCTGCGTATGTTCTGACCACGCGTAAAGACATGTCCTTCCTCGGCGGTATGCTGATGGCAGGTATCGTAGTCGTGCTGATTGGTATGGTTGCGAATATTTTCCTGCAACTGCCAGCGCTGCACCTGGCGATTAGCGCGGTGTTTATCCTGATCTCTTCAGGTGCCATCCTGTTTGAAACCAGCAACATCATCCGTGGTGGTGAAACCAACTACATCCGTGCAACCGTCAGCCTGTATGTATCGCTGTACAACATCTTCGTCAGCCTGCTGAGCATTCTGGGCTTCGCCAGCCGCGATTAAGATACCAACACGCATTATCCAGCCCCGCTTATGCGGGGCTTTCTTTTTTGGTAAACTGCCGCCAGTTTGACTAACGCAGTGAAGAATTATGTTGATCTTTGAAGGTAAAGAAATCAGTACTGATAGCGAAGGCTATTTAAAAGACACAACCGAATGGAGCGAGCCGCTGGCAGTTGCCATTGCTGAAAACGAAGGAATTACGCTGTCAGCAGAACACTGGGAAGTGGTGCGTTTTGTCCGCGAGTTTTATCTGGAGTTTAATACCTCCCCCGCTATTCGTATGCTGGTCAAAGCGATGGCCAACAAGTTTGGCGAAGAGAAAGGCAACAGCCGTTATCTCTACCGCCTGTTTCCAAAAGGTCCAGCTAAGCAGGCCACCAAAATTGCCGGTCTGCCAAAACCGGTCAAATGTATTTAGTAGCGGATACTAAAGCCCGTTAACGCTTCGCCAGGCCGATGCGGTTCGCTGAGAACTCTGTCTACCCTGGCGCTACGCGGGCCCCCGGCTTTTAACCACTTCATCAGTTGTTCTACCTGCTCGCTGTCACCGCAGGCGACAACCTCTACGCTGCCGTCATCCATATTCTTCGCGTATCCGGTCAATCCCAGCCGTTGTGCTTCATGCTGGGTGGTGTAGCGAAATCCTACCCCCTGAACCCGGCCATAGACCCAGGCGATTATGCAAACTTTCGACATTGCGGTTCTCCTTATCATCACAGCGCGCGTTGCAAATATGCGTAAAACTCAGGACAATGGCGCCCATTTCTTTGAATTGACAGAATAGTAAATTATGAGTGTACGTTTAGTGTTAGCCAAAGGGCGCGAAAAATCATTACTGCGCCGCCATCCGTGGGTATTTTCCGGTGCTGTCGCACGTATGGAAGGTAAAGCCAACCTCGGTGAAACCATCGATATTGTTGACCATCAGGGTAAATGGTTAGCACGCGGCGCGTACTCACCCGCGTCGCAGATCCGTGCACGCGTCTGGACATTTGACAAGTCTGAGTCCATCGATATTGATTTCTTCACCCGTCGTCTGCAGCAGGCGCAGACATGGCGTGACTGGCTGGCGAAAAAAGACGGGCTGGACAGCTACCGTCTGATCGCCGGAGAATCCGATGGTCTGCCGGGTGTCACCATTGACCGCTTTGGCAACTTTCTGGTGTTGCAGTTGCTCAGCGCCGGTGCTGAATATCAACGCGCCGCCCTGATTAGCGCTCTGCAAATTGTTTTCCCGGACTGCGCCATTTATGACCGTAGCGATGTGGCCGTGCGTAAAAAAGAAGGTATGGAGCTGACTCAAGGGCCAGTAACGGGCGAGCTTCCGCCAGCACTGCTGCCAATTGAAGAGCACGGAATGAAGCTGCTGGTTGATATTCAGCATGGTCACAAAACCGGCTATTACCTCGATCAACGCGATAGCCGCCTGGCCACGCGTCGTTATGTGGAAAATCAGCGCGTACTGAACTGTTTCTCCTATACTGGTGGATTCGCCGTCTCTGCATTAATGGGTGGCTGCCGCCAGGTCGTCAGCGTTGATACTTCCCAGGAAGCTCTCGACATCGCCCGCCAGAACGTAGAGCTGAACAAGCTGGATCTGAGCAAAGCTGAGTTCGTGCGTGATGATGTGTTCAAGTTGCTGCGCGCCTATCGCGATCGTGGTGAGAAATTTGATGTTATCGTAATGGACCCGCCGAAATTTGTCGAAAACAAAAGCCAGTTGATGGGCGCCTGCCGCGGCTATAAAGACATCAATATGCTGGCAATTCAGTTGCTGAATCCGGGTGGCGTACTGCTGACATTCTCCTGCTCCGGATTGATGACCACCGATTTATTTCAGAAAATCATCGCCGATGCCGCAATAGATGCCGGGCGTGATGTACAATTTATAGAGCAGTTCCGTCAGGCCGCCGATCATCCGGTGATCGCTACCTACCCGGAAGGGCTGTATCTGAAAGGGTTTGCCTGTCGCATCATGTAACTTGAAAAGTGGAATATTACCCTTACATAGAGGGTATCTATTTCCCGGGAGGTGACTATGATTGCCAGCAAATTCGGTATCGGCCAGCAGGTCCGCCATTCCCTGTTAGGTTACCTCGGAGTGGTCGTGGATATCGACCCGGAATATTCGCTTGATGACCCGTCACCTGATGAGTTGGCGGTTAACGACGAACTTCGCGCCGCTCCCTGGTATCACGTAGTGATGGAAGACGATAATGGCCTGCCAGTACATACGTATCTGGCTGAAGCACAGTTGAGTAGCGAGCTACAGGAAGAACATCCAGAGCAACCGTCGATGGATGAACTGGCACGGACAATCCGTAAACAACTCCAGGCTCCACGCCTGCGCAACTGATCGCTTTTACCCGGCCTACAACGATACCAGTCGTAGGCCGGATTCGTATCCAATCATCCGCACGTATTTACTTCGCCAACCCCAGTCTCGGGATCTCAATCGCCGGACAGCGATCCATCACTACCGTCAGCCCCGCGTCACGCGCCAGCACGGCCGCCTGCTCGTTAATCACACCAAGCTGCATCCACAGCGTCTTCGCACCGATGGCAATAGCTTCCTGAGCAACGCCCCACGCCGCTTCTGAATTACGAAAGACATCTACCATATCCACTTTCTCAGGCACATCCGCCAGCGTCGCATAGCCCTGTTGTCCCAGCAGCGTTTTCCCGGCAACCTTCGGTGAAACGGGAATAACGTGATAGCCCTGATCGAGTAAATACTTCATCACCCGATAGCTCGGGCGATCGGGTTTATCGCTTGCTCCTACCAGCGCAATCGTACGGGTGGATGTCAAAATGCCAGCAATATCGGTCTCTTTCATCGTCTTCCTCCAGGCTGTTTTGCAAAGTGTACGACAAAGGTGACGTCGCAACCATTTATCCCATACTGGCGCATGAGAGCTAAACTGGAAAATATGTCTATATGTTAGTAAACGTGATTGTCGAAAAATTTAGATACATCTTATACAGAAATTTTCTGGACAGGAGAACCTTATGAAAACCGGCATTGTAACAGCCCTGATTGCTCTGTTTTTGCCGGTAACCGTTTGTGCGACCTCTTTGCGTCTGTCTAATGATATTGACCTGCTGGTGCTGGACGGAAAAAAAGTCTCCAGCTCATTACTGCGCGGTGCCGACAGTATTGAGCTGGAGAATGGTCGGCATCAGCTTGTCTTTCGCGTTGAGAAAACGATTCGTCTCTCCAGTCATGAAGAACGTCTGTATATTTCTCCTCCGCTGGTCATCAGTTTTGATACTCAGTTGGTTAGTCAGGTCAATTTTCATCTTCCCCGTCTGAACAACGAACGTGACGCAACGCATTTCGATGAAGCTCCCCGTGTGGAACTATTAGATGGCGATTCCATGCCTATTCCGGTCAAACTGGATATTTTGTCGATTACCTCATCGGCAAAAATCGTGGATTATGAACTCGAGACTGAACGCTATAACAAATCGTCTAAGCATGCTTCACTCCCACAATTTGCCACTATGATGGCCGATGACAGCTCTCTGCTATCTGGAGTTTCTGAACTGGATCGCGTGCCGCCGCAGTCGCAAACACTCACCGAGCAGCGCTTAAAATATTGGTTCCAGCAGGCTGACGCGCAAACGCGAAGTAATTTTCTGCAATGGGCAGAGAAACAACCACCCTCATGACGTTCATGTCCACCTACGCATTTTTTTTGTCTTTCTCTTGCAGCCTCAAGCGCTTCCAGTACTCTGTAATAAGGTTAACTTGGGAGCTGTACTATGGAACTGACGACTCGCACTTTACCGGCGCGTAAGCATATTGCGCTGGTTGCACATGATCACTGTAAACAGATGCTGATGAACTGGGTGGAACGCCACCAGCCGTTGTTAGAAAAGCATGTCCTCTATGCGACAGGCACGACAGGAAATCTCATTCAACGCGCGACCGGCATGGATGTCAACGCCATGCTTAGCGGTCCAATGGGCGGCGATCAGCAGGTCGGCGCACTGATCTCTGAAGGGAAAATTGATGTGCTGATCTTCTTCTGGGATCCACTCAACGCCGTGCCTCATGATCCGGATGTCAAAGCCCTTCTGCGCCTGGCCACAGTTTGGAATATTCCGGTTGCCACCAACGTCTCTACCGCCGATTTTATTATCCAGTCGCCAAATTTCAACGATGCAGCGGACATCCTGATCCCGGATTACGCCCGTTATCTGGCTGAGCGCCTCAAATAATCGCCAGACAGGCGGCCGCCGTCGCCGCCTGTTCTTTAGGGTTTTCTCGCTACCGGGACATCCAGTTGTTTTAGTTCATCAACAAAACAGGATGGCGCGTCTTTATTAAACAGCAACCACACCCGATGCCGGGCACGCGTAAGTGCCACGTAGAGCAACCTTCTCTCTTCTGCATCCGGAAAATCCTCGACCATTGGCAGTAATGCTTCTTCCATGATCGACTCACGAGCCGGGGCCGGAAAACCATCGCTGCCATCATGAAGCCCAACGACAATGACATAATCCGCCTGCTGTCCTTTACTGGCATGAATAGTCATAAAATCCAGCTGTAGTTTGGGCCAGCGGGTCGCTGCCTTCTCAAGACTGACAGGTTTGAGGTGGTGATATCGCGCCAGCACCAGTATGCGCTCTTCTGCTTTCGCAAAGCCGGATAGCTTATCCAACAACGCATCCAGCTGACTTTCATCGAGCAGAGTGACGGCTTTCCTGTCGCCTGCTGTCAGGCTATTGAGCGGTTTCTTAAGCTGATGCGGGTTTTGCTGGATAAACCGATTGGCTATTTCGCCAATACGGCTATTAAAACGGTATGTCGTATCCAGATCGCAGCGATCGCCCTCACCAAAGTTTTGCCGGAAGGCGGTAGTTAACGAAAGTTGTGCGCCACTGAAACGGTAAATGGCCTGCCAGTCATCTCCCACGGCGAACAGCGTGGTCTGTGAATTTTGCTTGCGCAATGCGGCTAACAGGGCGGCGCGCTGTGGGGAGATATCCTGAAATTCATCAACCAGGATATGCTTCCACGGGCTGATAAAGCGTCCTTTCTCCAGAATGACAATCGCCTGATGGATCAATCCAGAAAAATCAACGGCATTCTCTTCTTTCAGAGCACTCTTCCAGGCCTTGAGCAACGGCGCCATCAGCTTTATACGTTTGCTGAACAGATCGCGGATCGCCTCCGGCGCATTGGCGATCATCTCCGCCTGTGCTCCACCATGCATACGCATCAGGCTAACCCAGCGATCCAGACGTGAGGCCAGGCGACGTTGTAATTTTTCATCGTCCCAAAAATTGCCTTCTGGCACGGACCACTGCATCTCTTCTTCCAGCCACTGTCGCCAGCCTTTAGC
Source organism: Citrobacter sp. C6_1 (assembly GCF_014596835.2). Taxonomy (NCBI): domain Bacteria; kingdom Pseudomonadati; phylum Pseudomonadota; class Gammaproteobacteria; order Enterobacterales; family Enterobacteriaceae; genus Citrobacter; species Citrobacter sp. C6_1. The sequence continues at coordinate 2,958,997 of NZ_CP115031.1, forward strand.
CTGGGCTTTTTTCTCGCTGCACTGCTGACGCCATGTGGCGATAAATAGCTTATTTCTGGCGGCAGTATCATTTTCGAGTTTGCTGACTGTCGGGACTTTTTTGCTACCCTGTTGAATAATATGCAACGCCAGTGAATGAAACGTCCGCGCGGTGACGTCTTGCGTATTCAGTCGTTCGCGAATGCGCTCATCCATTTCCTGAGCGGCTTTGCGACCAAACGCCAGCAGCAAGATTTGTTCAGCAGCCGCTTCTCCCCGCGCCAGCAACCAGCCCGCACGCGCAACCAGAACGGATGTTTTGCCACTTCCTGCCCCCGCAAGCACCAATAGCGACTGCTCGCCATTCACCACCGCACGAGCCTGAGCTGGATTCAGCGGTGAGGACTCAATCTTCTGGAAAAACTCGGTATGCTCCGCCAGCATCGCATCGGTGTACGCCTGATTGTGCTGCAAACGACACGCTTCAATATCCTGCAGCCACGCCTGACATTGATGCAACGCCTCACGACAATGATCAAATTCTTCCAGACGATTGACCGGCAGGGGCAACGCGTCAAAAGCACGGCGGATCTGTTGCTGCAATCCGGATGTTTGGCTCCGCGTCAGCCATCTGTTTTCCCCTGTACGCGCGGCAATCGTATCCAGCTGTTCCTGCAGCACCCCTGCTGCAACGTCACTCATCTCCTGGCTCCACTGCTGCCAGAGGATGCTCAGATGATGGTGGAAACGCTGGGTTTCCGCCCATTCAGTGCCGTGAAGGCGTACAACTTTATCATCAGAAAGCACAAATTCCAGCTCACCCCATACCAGGCCCCTTTTACAATGGATAGCCAGTAACTGATTGAATGGAATAAGATACTCATGACGGTCGCCGGAGACTTTAATGCCGGCATTGAGAATAACGGCCCGATCGTAAGGGTGTTGCGCCAGACGTTTTCCCAGAGAAGTTGCTTTCAGTTCCATAAGACTTACGCGGATCCACACGAAGAGGTTTGCTTATCAGTGTAACCGCCAGAGAAAACGTGCTCCAGCCCAAAAAAACGTTACAATTGCCAAACTCACAGAAAACCAGAGTTAACCGAGGGTTTATGCGTACTGTTCTGAATATTTTAAATTTTGTGCTTGGGGGATTCGCCACCACCTTAGCCTGGCTACTGGCGACGTTAGTCAGTATCGTACTTATCTTCACACTCCCCTTGACCCGCTCCTGCTGGGAAATCACACGCTTGTCGCTATTCCCCTACGGTAATGAGGCGATTCACGTTGATGAACTCAACCCGGCGGGTAAAAACGTGCTTCTGAATACCGGCGGTACGCTGCTCAACATTTTCTGGCTGATTTTCTTCGGCTGGTGGCTGTGCCTGATGCATATTGTTTCCGGTATTGCCCAGTGCATTACGATTATTGGTATTCCGGTTGGTATCGCGAACTTTAAAATCGCCGCGATTGCACTCTGGCCGGTTGGTCGTCGCGTGGTTTCAGTCGAAGTTGCCCGTGCCGCACGCGAAGCCAACGCGCGTCGCCGCTTTGAATAATCGGAACTGATGGCCTTTATGTTAAGTCCACTGCTTAAACGCTACACCTGGAACAGCACCTGGCTGTACTACGTGCGGATTTTTATCGCGCTTTGCGGTACAACGGCACTGCCGTGGTGGCTGGGTGACGTCAAACTGACCATCCCGCTAACGCTGGGCATGGTTGCTGCCGCGCTGACCGATCTGGACGATCGGCTCGCGGGTCGTCTGCGTAATTTGATCATTACGCTGATCTGCTTTTTCATTGCTTCGGCTTCCGTCGAATTGCTCTTCCCCTGGCCGTGGCTTTTCGCAATTGGATTAACGCTTTCCACCAGCGGCTTTATTTTGCTGGGGGGCTTAGGTCAGCGTTATGCGACCATAGCCTTTGGTGCATTACTGATCGCCATTTACACCATGCTGGGAACATCACTTTACGATCAGTGGTATCAGCAACCGATCCTGCTGCTTGCAGGCGCCATCTGGTATAACCTTCTGACGCTCATCGGTCACCTTCTGTTCCCGATTCGTCCACTGCAGGACAATCTGGCACGCAGCTACGAACAGCTGGCACACTACCTGGAGCTGAAATCCCGCCTTTTTGATCCCGACATCGAAGATGAAAGTCAGGCCCCCCTGTATGAGTTAGCGCTGGCCAATGGGCAACTGATGGCGACGCTGAACCAAACAAAAGTATCATTACTGACCCGTCTGCGCGGTGACCGCGGACAGCGAGGAACCCGCCGCACACTGCATTACTATTTTGTCGCGCAGGATATTCACGAACGCGCAAGTTCCTCACATATTCAGTACCAGACGCTACGCGACCATTTCCGTCACAGCGATGTGATGTTTCGTTTCCAGCGATTAATGTCGATGCAGGGGCAAGCCTGTACGCAACTGTCTCGCTGCATTTTGCTACGCACCCCTTACCAGCACGATCCACACTTTGAGCGAGTCTTTACACATATAGATGCTGCCCTTGAGCGTATGCGTGCAAGCGGTGCCCCTGCAGATCTGCTCAATACGCTGGGATTCTTACTATCGAACCTGCGGGCTATCGATGCGCAACTGGCCACCATTGAGTCTGAACAGGCTCAGGTACTCTCGCGCAATGAGTCAGAAAATCAGCTTGCCGATGACAGTCCGCACGGATTCAGTGATATCTGGCTGCGTCTGAGTCGCAATTTTACGCCGGAGTCGGCGCTGTTTCGCCACGCGGTTCGCATGTCGCTGGTGCTCTGCGTCGGGTACGCCATTATCCAGATAACGGGCATGAACCATGGCTACTGGATCCTGCTGACCAGCCTGTTTGTCTGCCAGCCCAACTACAACGCCACACGACATCGTCTGGCGTTAAGGATTATCGGCACATTAGTCGGGATAGCGATTGGACTGCCCATCCTGTGGTTCGTCCCATCGCTGGAAGGGCAATTAATACTGCTGGTGATCACCGGCGTGCTCTTTTTTGCTTTCCGCAATGTTCAGTACGCACATGCCACAATGTTTATCACGCTGCTGGTATTGCTGTGCTTTAACCTGCTTGGAGAAGGGTTTGAAGTCGCACTGCCGCGCGTCATCGATACGCTGATAGGTTGTGCCATCGCATGGGCAGCCGTCAGTTTCATCTGGCCAGACTGGCGCTTTCGCAACCTGCCACGGGTGATTGAACGGGCGACCGACGCAAACTGTCGTTACCTTGACGCCATTCTCGAACAATATCATCAGGGGCGAGACAATCGTCTGGCATACCGTATTGCGCGCCGCGATGCGCATAATCGTGATGCGGAGCTGGCATCCGTGGTGTCGAATATGTCGAGTGAACCGGATGTTACCGCCCAAACGCGCGAAACGGCATTCCGCTTGCTGTGCCTCAACCATACCTTTACCAGTTATATCTCGGCACTGGGCGCACACCGTGAACAGTTAACCAACCCGGACGTTCTGGCATTACTGGACGATGCCGTTTGCTATGTTGATGATGCACTTCATCATCAACCTGCTGACGAGCAACGCGTATACCAGGCGCTTGAAGGACTGAAGCAACGGATTCAGCATCTTGAACCACGCCCGGACAGTAAAGAACCGCTGGTCGTACAGCAAGTTGGCCTATTGATAGCGCTACTACCAGAAATCCGACGATTACAGCAGCAAATTGCCGCATTACCGTCTAGTACACCGGTTCAGGCGTAAGAGAACTCACCCACTCCACAAGCTCCTGGCGGCGAATCGCCGGGAGCGCCGCCTCATGAATGCCCCCAATCGCGCCTTCAAGGGCATAGAGTATTTTCACCGTCAGGGCGGGATTAATCTGTCGCAGTTTCAACCAGCACATTTTTGCACCCAACATGCGTAATGTGCTTTCATCTTTTATACCTGCTTCATTCAGCAGGGTTTCCAGATGAAATGTCATGTTCGGCAGTCCACGCAGGCGATGCTGTGCAAAACGACTTTGCTTTTCTTTTAACGCCGCATCCAGTGAATACCGTGATAGCGACACCAGTTGTTGCTGGTTTTGCCACAGCGTATCGTTCACCTGATAATAATTGAGCACCACCGGACGTCCACGTTTTATAAATGTCAGCCAGACAGGGGAATGTTTTACACAGTACTGCGCGCTCTGTTCACAGGCCCGAAGATATAGCTCGCCACTGGCGACCATGGCGAACACCGTATCCTCGACTGTCAGGCTATAACCCCCAAACAGCGATCGATAACGAATAGTCCCCAGTGACTCCAGATATTCTTGTGATTTATAGATCCTTGCATAAGAAAGTTTTTTCATAAAAATCCTTTTAAATCATAACGTAATAAAATGATTTGCAGTAGCGGATCCGTTAATGACGAAAATAGGCAACTTATTCGCAAGGGGCAAGATGAATTTTGTTTTTCCCGTAACAACAACCAAAAACTGCGAACCTGTTTCAGAAAATAAGGTTGATCTTTGGTGATAGCAGGGTTACTGTATATCCATACAGTAACTCACAGGGCTGGATTGATTATGTACACTTCAGGCTATGCAAATCGTTCTTCGTCGTTCTCTTCCACAGCAAGCAAAATTGCGCGCGTGTCGTCAGAGCACACTACCGCTGGGCTTATCAGTGAAGTGGTCTATCGCGAGGACCAGCCCATGATGACGCAGCTCCTGCTGCTTCCCCTGCTTCAGCAATTAGGTCAGCAGTCGCGCTGGCAGCTGTGGCTGACGCCTCAGCAAAAACTAAGCCGGGAGTGGGTGCAGTCGGCCGGACTCCCATTGACGAAAGTCATGCAGATTAGCCAACTCTCTCCCTGCAATACGCTGGAATCTATGGTTCGTGCGCTACGCACGGGTAACTACAGCGTCGTAATTGGCTGGCTGACGGAAGAATTAACCGAAGATGAACATGCCGAGCTGGTAAAAGCAGCAGATGAAGGCAATGCGATGGGGTTTATCATGCGTCCTGTACGCGCTCAGACACTTGCGGGGAGACAGCATTCTGGGCTAAAAATTCACTCGAATTTGTATCATTAAGTAAAATTAGGATTTATCCTGGAATTTTTTTTCATCCTCAAATTCGGCTTTGAGCTTTAACACACTTTTTGCGAGAACGCCTGTGTGAAGCGGTTTCCGCGATAGTAGCTGTACAATTAATCATCCACAAATGTTAAATATTGTGTATACAAGCCTTTTTTTTTCATATGCCTGACGGAGTTCACACTTGTAAGTTTTCAACTACGTTGTAGACTTTACATCGCCAGGGGTGCTCGGCGTAAGCCGCAGATATCGGTAGAGTAACTATTGAACTGGTCCCCGGGTGAAGGATTTAACCGTGTTATCTCTCTGGAGATATTCATGGCGAATTTTGGATGATAACGAGGCGCATAAAATGAAAAAGACAGCTATCGCAATTGCAGTGGCACTGGCTGGTTTCGCTACCGTGGCGCAGGCCGCTCCGAAAGATAACACCTGGTATACTGGTGCTAAACTGGGTTGGTCCCAGTTCCATGACATCGGCAACAATCAGATCAACAACAACGGACCGACCCACGAAAGCCAACTGGGTGCTGGTGCGTTCGGTGGTTACCAGGTTAACCCGTACGTTGGTTTTGAAATGGGTTACGACTGGTTAGGTCGTATGCCGTACAAAGGCAACACTGAAAATGGCGCATTCAAAGCTCAGGGCGTTCAGCTGACCGCTAAACTGGGTTACCCAATCACTGACGATCTGGACGTTTATACCCGTCTGGGTGGTATGGTTTGGCGTGCAGATGCTAAAAACAACGACGGCTTCAAAGACCACGACACTGGTGTATCCCCAGTATTCGCTGGCGGCGTAGAGTATGCAATTACTCCTGAAATCGCTACCCGTCTGGAATACCAGTGGACTAACAACATCGGTGACGCGAACACCGTTGGTGGTCGTCCAGACAACGGTCTGTTGAGCGTTGGTGTTTCTTACCGTTTCGGCCAGCAGGAAGAAGCAGCTCCGGTAGTTGCTCCGGCTCCGGCTCCGGCTCCAGAAGTACAGACCAAACACTTCACTCTGAAGTCTGACGTTCTGTTCAACTTCAACAAAGCGACTCTGAAACCGGAAGGCCAACAGGCTCTGGATCAGATGTACAGCCAGCTGAGCAACCTGGATCCGAAAGACGGTTCCGTCGTTGTTCTGGGCTTCACTGACCGCATCGGTTCTGACGCTTACAACCAGGGTCTGTCTGAGAAACGTGCTCAGTCTGTTGTTGATTACCTGATCTCTAAAGGTATCCCTGCTGACAAAATCTCCGCACGTGGTATGGGCGAATCCAACCCGGTTACTGGTAACACCTGTGACAACGTGAAAGCTCGCGCTGCGCTGATCGACTGCCTGGCTCCGGATCGTCGTGTTGAGATCGAAGTTAAAGGTATCAAAGACGTTGTAACTCAGCCTCAGGCTTAAGTTATCGTCTTATAAAAAAACCCCGCCTGGCGGGGTTTTTTTTCATCTACATATCATGCAAAAGTACAGACACACTCCATATTGACGTTACCCGTACCCTACTCTTTACCCAGTAACGCCTGTAGATCCTGCTTCAATGTCGACATCTTGTTCGCATACTTTTCTTTATGTTCCGCATCTTCAATCAACTGCACAATCGTTTCTGAGAGTGTTTTACCACGTCGCTGCGCAAGCCCGGCTAAACGCTGCCAGACCATAAACTCCAGATCGATCGATTTCTTACGCGTATGTTGATGTTCTGCATTAAAGTGCCGTTTACGCCTCGCCCGGATCGTTTGCTTCATACGATTGAGCAGTGCAGGGTTCATGTATTCTTCAATCCAGGCGTTGACCCGAACCGGTTCATTTTCGAGGGTTAGCAACAAATCAACGGCTTCTTTGGCAGCGCTGGCTTCCACATAGCGGGTAATCAACTCCCCCTCGCGATGCTTCTTCACCAGGTACTTCCATTTCCATCCGCTTTCAAGATTTTCAAGTTGTTGATATTTCATTGCGATCTCAATGTTACCGTGTAACTCTTATCAGAATATCAGCTTTTTCAGCATCTGAAGAAAAGAATATCCAGCCTGTGAACTGTCGCGCGTCATCACATCCGTTTAGCGGTGCTTTCCACGTGTGCAGTGCTGATGGTTACGGTATAATCTCGTTTTTTACAACAGACTAAAAAACATCAACTTTGACCATTACGAAACTTGCATGGCGTGATCTGGTTCCTGATACCGACAGCTATCAGGAAATATTTGCACAGCCGCACGTCACTGACGACACCGACACCTTACTCAGTGATACTCAGCCACGTTTACAATTCGCGCTAGAGCAGCTTCTTCAGCACTGGGCTACGTCCTCGTTTATGCTGGTGAAAGCGCCCGAAGAGCTGGAGTATCTCAATCTTATTGCAACGGCTGCACGTACCTTGCATGCGGATGCCGATAGGTTAACCGGGGGGCATTACGATGTATCCGGCCACACTATTCGTTACCGCGCAGCGGAGAAAGCAGACGACAACTTTGCGACGTTAACTCAGGTGGTTAATGCTGACTGGGCTGAGGCCGAACAGCTGTTTGGCTGTCTGCGCCAGTTCAATGGCGAAATTACGCTGCAACCGGGACTGGTTCATCAGGCCAACGGCGGTGTGCTGGTTATCTCATTACGCACACTTCTGGCTCAGCCGTTGTTGTGGATGCGCCTGAAAGCCATTGTCAGCCACGAGCGTTTTGACTGGGTGGCCTTTGATGAGTCTCGCCCCCTGCCAGTCTCCGTCCCTTCTATGCCGCTTAAACTGAAAGTGGTGTTGGTCGGCGAACGTGAATCGCTGGCAGACTTCCAGGAAATGGAACCAGAACTGGCAGAACAGGCTATCTACAGCGAATTTGAAGATAACTTGCAGATAGTGGATGCCGAAACCATGACACAGTGGTGTCAGTGGGTAACGCATACTGCCCGCCGCAACAATCTGCCCTATCCCGCTACCGATGCCTGGCAGGTTCTCATCCGCGAAGCCGTTCGCTATACCGGCGAACAGGACACGCTGCCGCTTAATCCGCTATGGATCACTCGCCAGCTCAAAGAAGTGGCCCCTCTTTGCGACGGTGATACCTGCACTGCGGAGCAATTGAGCCTGATGCTTGCTCAGCGTGAATGGCGAGAAGGATTCCTCTCCGAACGAATGCAGGATGAGATCCTGCAAGAGCAGATCCTCATTGAAACGGAAGGCGAGCGTATTGGGCAAATAAACGCCCTGTCGGTGATCGAATTTCCAGGTCATCCCCGCGCATTTGGTGAACCTTCACGTATCAGTTGCGTCGTGCATATTGGCGATGGCGAATTTACCGATATTGAACGTAAAGCCGAGTTGGGCGGAAATATTCATGCCAAGGGTATGATGATTATGCAGGCGTTCCTGATGTCGGAACTCCAGCTTGAACAGCAAATACCGTTCTCTGCCTCTCTGACATTTGAGCAATCATACAGTGAAGTAGACGGTGACAGCGCCTCTATGGCAGAACTGTGTGCGCTAATAAGCGCCCTCGCTGACGTTCCTGTTAATCAAAGCATCGCGATAACCGGTTCTGTCGATCAGTTTGGTCGTGCTCAACCTGTCGGCGGTCTGAATGAGAAAATTGAAGGCTTTTTTGCCATCTGCCAGCAGCGTGAATTAACAGGGACTCAGGGTGTGATTATCCCTGCAGCCAACGTCAGACATCTGAGCCTGCCACCCGCACTGCTGCAGGCTGTTGAAGAAGAAAAATTCACTATCTGGGCAGTAGACGACGTGACCGATGTGCTGCCGCTGCTATTAAATTTGGTGTGGGATGGCGAAGGTCAGACGACGCTGATGCAAACTATCCAGGAGCGTATTGCTGCGGCAACGCAACAGGAAGGCCGTCACCGTTTTCCATGGCCGCTACGTTGGCTGAATTGGATTATTCCGAACTGATCGGACTTGTTCAGCGTACACGTGTTAGCTATCCTGCGTGCTTCAATAAAATAAGGCTTACAGAGAACATGGTAGATAAACGCGAATCCTATACAAAAGAAGACCTTCTTGCCTCTGGTCGCGGTGAGCTGTTTGGTGCTAAAGGCCCACAACTGCCTGCACCAAGCATGCTGATGATGGATCGTGTCATCAAGATGACCGAAACCGGCGGCAACTTTGACAAAGGTTATGTGGAAGCTGAACTGGACATCAACCCGGACCTGTGGTTTTTCGGATGCCATTTTATCGGCGATCCGGTAATGCCAGGTTGCCTGGGTCTGGATGCCATGTGGCAGCTGGTTGGATTCTATCTCGGCTGGTTGGGCGGCGAAGGTAAAGGCCGTGCACTGGGCGTGGGCGAAGTGAAATTCACAGGCCAGGTTCTGCCGACCGCGAAGAAAGTCACCTACCGCATTCACTTCAAACGCATCGTTAACCGCCGCCTGATCATGGGTCTGGCTGATGGTGAAGTGCTGGTTGATGGTCGTCTGATCTACACCGCAAATGATCTGAAAGTGGGTCTGTTCCAGGACACCTCGGCGTTCTAATCGCAGACATCTGTAGGACTGGTGGTGCGACATGGCCGAATGGCCGCGTACGTTAATTTACCGGTCTACAAACGGCGAAACCTCCGCTTTGCGGAGGTTTCTTTTATCTAAAGAGACAGAATCAGGCCATTAAAACCCTATCCCCCATGGCTTCTCGCCAGCCTCCCAGCCAGTATGACCTCTGATTCAGCGTCTGATAGGGACACATTTCTTTTGAGCGTCCGGCAATGCCGGCCTGATAACCACGTTGATGTGCCCGTTCCAGGCGATCTCGTTTTTGTCTCTTCATGCCTCGTTTCCCTCATCTTTAGGTCTGGTGGAAAAGAAAACAGTGATTACTAAGTGTGCAATCACACTAAACGAATACCCCTAAACATCAGGCTCGTCAATGCGCAAAATTCACGCCAGTGTCATAATTGTGAGCTAGCTGGTAAATCATTTGTACAAAAATTCTCTGTCAGAACAGCTACCTCAACCGCTAAAAAAATAAAAAAAACCGCCTCTGGCGATAAGCCTGAGGCGGCATAATTTACAATTATTTAAGCTTATGGAATACGTTTCAGCTCCTGGGCAATAGCCGTCGCTTCCTGACTCCAGGCGCTGGCCAGAACTTTCACCATTTCATCGTAGCCATCCTGCGTCTGCACAACTTCGATATGGAACGGACGCTTGATTAATTGCCCCTGGTGATTCAGTAACCATTCACCGCTGACAATCACTTTGCCATCGTAACGTCCGTGAAAGCCTGTCACCGTCACGTTAAGCGTATCCTGAGTGCTTCCCAACGGCTGAGATGCAACCACCCAGCCAGGAAGTTGCATACTGAGATTGGCGACAAGGGTATTACGTAGCTGCTGATCCAGTGGGCTGGCCCAGAGATTGTTATTCGCTATCACATACTTCACGTCGCTGGTCTGGTACACCACACCATTCCCCGCCAGGTAATCAGGTACGGCAACCTGTTCAACCCACAGCAGGCGGTTGCCCTGATTAGCTGAACTTTGTCCCCCCCCTTGCGCAATGGGGAGCTGATAATAGCTTTTATTCTCTCCGCTGGAGCTACATGACGTCAGCCAGACCGCCATCATCACCACTAGCCACTTTTTCATTGTTTCGCCCTCTTCGGCTCTGGATCTTTTTTGTCCTTCGCTTCAAACACCAGCGCGTTGCTCTTGTCGTTCAGCGTTTTCAGAACCGGCTGCAGTTCACGCAGTACCTGATCAAGACGCTGCATATCTGCCACCATCTTGTTGTAGGCCGCAGAACCCGGCTGGAAGCCCTGCATGCTGCGATTCAGTTCACGCAACGTATTCTGCATATCCGCAGGAAGCTGCTGCATCGACTGGCTGGATGTGATCTTATTCATGTTATCCAGCGTAGTTTGCAGGTGTTTCATCGTGCGCTGGCTTTCCGACAGAGTCGTGGTCGCCTGCTCAATCATCGGGTTCAGCGGTAGGCTATTAATCTTATCCAACGCTTCCATCAGACGCTGCTGAATCTGCGCCAGACCGCCGCTCACTGTCGGAATAATTTGATAACCATTAAACTCGCGTACCCCTGTAATTGGCGGCTCTTTCGGGTAAAAGTCGAGATCGACATACAGCGCGCCGGTCACCAGGTTCCCCGTCTTCAATGACCCTCTCAGCCCACGTTTGAGCAACTCAGCAAGATGAGCCCCCACATCGGTGTCTTCGCCTAACTGCGCTTTCAACCGTTCAGGTTCGATACGCACCAGAACAGGAATGCGGTAATCGTTGTTAAATACCTGGCGCATATTTGGCGCAAAGAAAGGCACTTTACTTACTGTACCCAGGCGTATACCACGGAACTCCAACGGCGCTCCCGGCTGCAGACCACGAATTGAATCCTTGAAGAACATCAGGTAATCAATGTGATCGGTATACAAGGAATCCTGAATACTTTTTTGATCGTCATACAGATTGAAAGAGGAGAGCTGTTCAACCGGTTGGCCTTGTTCCAGCCCTTCCGGTACGTCAAAGCTTACTCCGCCGCCAAACAGCGTGGTGAGCGAGCCCATTTCCACTCGCATACCTGCCGAAGTGAGATCGACGGCAATACCGCTGTCCTTCCAGAAACGAACATTACTGGTTACCAGTCGATCGTTTGGCGCATTGATGAAAAGCTGGTAGCTGATCGTGCGTTTTTGCGCATCAAACGTGCTGGTCTCAACCGAGCCCACGCGATATCCACGGAACAGCACCGGGTCACCCGGACTCAATTGACCGGCTTTTTTACTGTCCAGGTTCACACGGATCCCTTTCGCATCAGGCGGCGCCAGCGGTGGAGAATCGAGCAATTGGTAATTTTCCAGCTTGCTGCCTTTATTACCAGGTTGTAGCTCAATATATGCCCCGGACAACAGCGTTCCCAAGCCACTGATACCTGCACGCCCCACCTGCGGCTTCACAACCCAAAAAACAGAATCTTTATGCAGCAGCTTTTCCATACCGGAATTGAGGCGTGCTTTAATTTCCACATGGGTCAAATCATCCGTCAGAGTAGCGCTTTCAACCACGCCGACATCTACGCTGCGGCTTTTAATCGTCGTTTTACCTCCTTCAATACCTTCGGCATTGGTCGTAATCAACGTGACTTCCGGCCCCTGATGGCTGTAGTGGTAAAACAGAACCCACGCGCCAATGAGTGCAGTGACGATAGGGAATATCCACACGGGCGACCAGTTTTTTACCTTCTGCACTTTGGCTTCCCCACTTTTAGATTCCATGCTGTCAGGACTCCTCATGATCTGGTTCTGGTTCACGGTCCCACGACAGACGCGGATCAAATGTCATCGCAGAAAACATTGTCATAATGACGACTAAAGCAAACATCAAAGCACCCATTGCAGGATAAATGTTCATTAATCCCCCCATGCGCACCAGCGCAGAGAGTACGGCAATTACAAAAACGTCGATCATTGACCAGCGACCGACAAATTCCACAACCTCATAAATTAAATGCATCCGTTCACTGTCGCGTTTACCGTGCCCTTTGGCATCCCAACACAGCCAGGCAATGGCGATCATTTTTAAGGTCGGCACCATAATACTGGCGATAAAGATAACCGCTGCCACCGGGTAAGAACCTTCACTCCAGATTAAAACCACCCCCTCAAGGATCGTCGATGGCAATTTTGACCCCAGCAGGTCGGTGATCATAATCGGCAGAATATTGGCAGGAAGATAAAGCATGATCGACGTGAACAGTAAGGCTAATGTCCATTGCAAACTGTTTTTACGCCGCACATAACCTTTCGTCTGACAGCGCGGACACACCAGCTCATCAGCCGGAAGAATAGCCGTACAACAGGAGCAGGAACGCAATCCTTGCCGGATACCGGGTACACCTGGCTTTAAGACCTGTTTGATAGCCGGCATCGGCGCAATATCATCCCAAAGCCAGCGACGATCGACACACTGGAATGCACGTAACTGGAGAAGACAAAAGAAGCACCACGGGATGAAACTACTGCCCACACCGATATCGCCATAGGCCATCAGCTTAACAAAGCTCACCAGCACGCCCGCGAGGAAAATTTCCGCCATTCCCCAGCTTTTTAACTGAAACAAAATGCGCGCCAGCCATGCTTTAAGCCGCTCGGGCATCTGAACCCGGTTTACCAGTAGCAGGATCGTCAGCAGACAAAAGGCCGGAACCAGCTGAACGAATAAGATAAAGAAGGTGCCGAGACTGGCGTAATCTTCAGAAAAGAGCACGCTGGGGATTTGCAGCAGCGTCACTTCACTACTCACCCCTGCGACGTTCATATTCACAAAGGGGAAGAGATTTGACAGCAGCAGCATAAATAATGCGGCTAAAACATAGGCAGTGGGACGCTGCCGGGGCGCGTCCCACTCAACGGTTAACGTAGTGCCACATCGTGGACATGCCGCTTTCTGACCATGCTCAAGGCGAGGTAACGCCACCAGCATGTCACACTGCGAGCACAAAATATGCTTCGCGGCATGGTGATGTTCGCACATATGTGCTCCTTTAATTATGCGCCATTCTTCAAAGACTCAAGATACTCCCAGCGCTCAAAGGCTTGCTCAAGTTCTTGTTCCGCTTCGTTCAGATTAGCCAATACCTGTTGCGTTTGCTCGTGAGGCTGACTGAAAAACGCGGCGTCAGCAACCTGAGCCTGTAAGGCTTCCAGCTTAGCTTCCAGTTCTTCAAGCAACGCGGGGAGCTGCTCCAGTTCGCGCTGCAGTTTATAGCTTAGTTTGCTCGTGCCGCGTTTGACAATTTCTGCTTTAGGAGCAACAGTTTCCTCTGTTTTTTTCGCAACTGGCTGTTTAAACGCCACATACTGCGATTGCTGGCTGCGCGCATCATGATAACCGCCGACATAACGACCAATTTTACCGCCGCCTTCGAAGATCCAGCATTCGGTCACGGTATTATCAACAAACTGACGGTCGTGGCTCACCAACAGCACGGTGCCCTGATAGCTATCAATTAATTCTTCAAGCAGTTCCAGCGTTTCGACGTCCAGATCGTTGGTTGGTTCATCGAGAATTAACAGATTGCTGGGCTTCAGGAATAAACGCGCCAACAGCAGGCGATTGCGTTCCCCGCCAGAGAGCGCACGTACTGGCGTCATCGCACGTTTCGGATGGAACAGGAAGTCCTGGAGATAGCCCAGAACATGGCGAGGTTTGCCGTTAACCATCACCTCTTGCTTACCTTCAGCAAGGTTGTCCATCACGGTTTTATCCGGATCCAGTTCGGCGCGGTGCTGATCGAAATAGGCAACTTCCAGCTTCGTCCCGACGTGAATGCGACCACTGTCGGCCTGTAATTGTCCCAGCATCAGCTTAAGCAGCGTCGTTTTGCCGCAGCCGTTAGGCCCAATTAAGGCAATTTTATCGCTGCGCTGCACCTGCGCGGAGAAATCTTTCACCAGCTGCTTTCCGTCAACCTGGTAATCAACATTCTCCATTTCGAAGACAATCTTGCCAGAACGGCTAGCCTCTTCGACCTGCATCTTCGCTGTGCCCATCACTTCGCGACGTTCGCCACGCTCGCGACGCATGGCTTTCAGCGCACGCACACGACCTTCGTTACGCGTACGACGCGCTTTGATACCCTGACGGATCCAGACTTCTTCCTGCGCCAACTTGCGATCAAATTCCGCGTTTTGTAACTCTTCTACGCGCAACGCTTCTTCTTTATCCAGCAGATACTGATCGTAGTTCCCGGGATAGGTCACCAGCTTACCGCGGTCGAGATCGACAATGCGCGTCGCCATATTGCGGATAAATGAACGGTCGTGGGAGATGAAAATGATTGTCCCATTGAAGGTTTTCAGGAACCCTTCCAGCCAGTCGATGGTTTCAATATCCAGGTGGTTCGTCGGTTCATCCAGCAGCAGTACGCGCGGGTTACTCACTAACGCGCGACCCAGCGCCGCCTTACGTAACCAGCCGCCGGAAAGCGATGCCAGCTCCATGTCTGCTTCCAGGACAAGCTGTTCCAGTACTTCATTAATACGGTTTTCCAGCTGCCACAGATTATGGTGATCCAGCTGTTCCTGAACCTTCGCCAGTTCCTGGAGGTTTTTATCACTCGGATCGGTGATCACCAGATGCGAGATATCATGATAACGCTTGAGGTAAACCGCCTGTTCTGCAATCCCTTCGGCGACGAAATCGTAGACGCTACCCTGCACGTTGCGCGGCGGATCCTGCTGCAGACGCGCCACAACCAGATCCTGCTCATAAATAATACGCCCATCGTCAAGACCCTGTTCACGGTTCAGGATCTTCATCAGCGTCGACTTGCCTGCGCCGTTACGGCCAACCAGGCAGACGCGTTCGTTATCTTCGATATGCAGTTCAGCATTATCAAGAAGCGGCGCATCGCTGAACGACAGCCATGCACCATGCATACTGATTAATGACATTTAATTTTCCTTTCAGGCTGCGGTAATCAGCCAGCAGTTGTGGATCTGTCGGTTACGGGCAAAGTCCTGGGAAAGCGTTTTTTGGGTGATTTCTTGTGCTTTCAATCCCAGTGCAGCCAGACCGTCGAGATCCATACGGAATCCACGTTTGTTGTTGGAGAACATGATCGTACCGTCTTTACGCAGCAGGCGTTTCAGATCTTTCATCAGCGCCAGATGATCGCGCTGCACGTCAAACGAGTCTTCCATACGTTTTGAGTTAGAGAACGTCGGCGGATCGATGAAAATCAGATCAAACTGTTCATTGGCTTCGCGCAGCCAGCCCAGGCAATCGGCCTGAATTAAACGGTGCGCGCGACCGCTCAGGCCGTTCAGACGCAGGTTACGCTCTGCCCATTCCAGATAGGTACGCGACATATCTACCGTTGTGGTGCTACGTGCGCCGCCCAATCCGGCATGCACGCTGGCGCTGCCGGTGTAGGAGAACAGGTTAAGGAAATCCTTACCCTTGCTCATCTGACCGAGCATGCGGCGCGCAATACGGTGATCGAGGAACAAACCGGTATCAAGATAGTCTGTCAGGTTGACCCACAGGCGCGCGTTGTACTCGCTTACCTCAATGAATTCACCCTTCTCATTCATCTTCTGATACTGATTCTTCCCTTTCTGCCGTTCACGGGTTTTCAGCACCAGTTTATTTGGCGCAATTTCCAGTACCGACAGCGTTGCGGCGATAATGTCGAACAGGCGTTGACGTGCTTTTTGCGCATCAACCGTCTTCGGCGGAGCATATTCCTGAACCACGACCCACTCACCATAACGGTCCACTGCAACGTTGTATTCCGGCAGGTCAGCGTCATACAGGCGATAGCATTCAATGCCTTCCTGCCGCGCCCATTTTTCCAGCTTCTTGATGTTCTTGCGCAGGCGGTTAGCATAATCTTCCGCCACCGTGGCAGGTTTGCTGTCTGCGGTGGTCTCTGCAACGTGATAGTTCTTCTGTACGCAATCCAGCGGGCCGTTTTTCGCTTTGAACTGCTTGTCGGCACGTAATTGCAGGCTGCTGAGCAGATCCGGCGAGGCGCTGAACAGCGATAAATTCCAGCCGCCAAACTGGTTTTTCATCGTCCGACCCAGCTGGCTGTGCAGGGCTATCAGCGCCGGTTCGCTATCCAGACGTTCGCCGTATGGCGGGTTGCTGATAACCGTACCATACGGTCCTTTCGGCAGCGGATTGCTCAGTTTGGCGACATCTTTAACCTCAAACGTCATCAGATCGGCAATACCGGCGCGGCGGGCGTTACTGCGCGCTTTTTCAATCACCCGAGCATCGCTGTCGGAGCCGTAGAAATGCGAGGAGTAATCAGCCAGCCCTTTACGCGCACGAACCTGCGCTTCGGCTTTGACTTCTTGCCAGACGACTTCATCGTGCTGCGCCCAACCACTGAAGCCCCAGTACCCGCGGTGCAGGCCCGGCGCGCGATCGGTTGCCCACATTGCTGCTTCAATCAGCAACGTACCGGAACCACACATCGGATCGAGCAGCGGCGTACCCGGCTGCCAGCCAGAACGCATAACGATAGCCGCAGCCAGCGTCTCTTTGATCGGCGCCTGACCAGCGCGATCGCGATAACCACGCTGATGCAAACCGTCACCGCTAAGATCGAGTGCAATACTGGCGGTATCTTTATTCAGCCAAACGTTAATGCGCAGATCGGGTGATTCACGATCTACGTTCGGACGCGGCAGGTTTTTACGGGTAAAGGCATCGACAATCGCATCCTTTACTTTCAGTGCACCATACTGGCTATTACGAATCGTCTCGTTCAGCCCGCTAAAATGCACGGCAAAGGTGGCACCAGGATTAAATATCTCTGTCCAGTCGATTGCCTGAACGCCGAGGTACAGATCAAGATCGCTGTAGACCTTGCACTCTCCCATCGGCAGGATAATGCGCGAGGCCAGGCGGCTCCACATCAGGCTCTGGTAAACAAGCCGCGTGTCGCCCTTAAAATGGACCCCACCCTGAACGACCTGGCACTCCAGCGCGCCGAGGTTTTCCAGTTCAGTTTTTAACAGCTCTTCCAGCCCACGGGCCGTACTGGCAAACAGAGAATTCATAATGTCACTTTTACTCCGAGAAAATTGCTGCGCATTATAGCTAATATGGGCTGTATGTCATAAAGTTGAAGGCTTATTTTCGTTCAAGGGGCTGTACAGTGGTAACGTTGACCCGACTTTTTATTCATCCGGTTAAATCTATGCGTGGAATTGGACTCACGCACGCCCTGGCAGACGTCAGCGGTCTCGCCTTTGACCGTATATTTATGATTACCGAACCTGACGGAACGTTTATTACCGCCCGACAGTTCCCGCAAATGGTCCGCTTTACCCCTTCCCCTTTTCACGATGGACTGCATCTTACGGCGCCAGACGGTAGCAGCGCGCTGGTGCGATTCGCCGACTTCGCCACCCAGGATGCGCCGACAGAAGTGTGGGGAAACCATTTTACCGCGCGTATCGCGCCAGCCGCTATCAACCAATGGCTGAGCGGCTTTTTCTCCCGTGACGTGCAGTTGCGCTGGGTTGGCCCACAATTGACGCGCCGGGTGAAGCGCCACGATGATGTTCCTTTATCCTTCGCCGACGGTTATCCCTACCTGCTGACCAACGAAGCGTCGCTGCGCGATCTGCAGCAACGCTGCCCGGCAAGCGTCAAAATGGAACAGTTTCGCCCTAATCTGGTGATTTCAGGTGCTGGCGCCTGGGAAGAAGATACCTGGAAAGTGATTCGCATTGGCGACGTCATTTTTGATGTGGCAAAACCCTGTAGCCGCTGCATATTCACCACCGTCAGCCCAGAGAAAGGCCAGAAACATCCGTCTGGCGAGCCGCTCGCCACGCTGCAAACTTTCCGCACGGCGGCGGATAACGGCGATGTTGATTTCGGCCAGAATCTCATCGCCCGTAACAGCGGCGTGATTCGCGTTGGCGATGAAGTCGAAATTTTAGCAACCGGCCCCGCCAGAGCATACGGCGCAGCGGAATCTGATGATACCGTCGCCGAGCAGCAGCCCGATGCCACGGTACTGATTGACTGGCAGGGGCAGACCTTTCGTGGCAATAATCAGCAGGTATTGCTTGAACAGCTGGAAAACCAGGGAATTCGGGTTCCCTATTCATGCCGGGCAGGAATTTGCGGATGCTGTCGAATTCGACTGGTAGAAGGCGAAGTTAGCCCGCTGAAAAAATCAGCGATTGGTGATGACGGAACGATTCTGTGCTGCAGTTGTGTACCCAAAACGGCAATCAGACTGGAAAGTTAGACCGCCTGCTCAAGGCTGAAACTGTCGACAATTGCCTGTGGTTTCAGTCTGTCATTCATGATTTTAATCGCATCGCCAAGTTGCATGGTGCGACCGGCAATGACCACTCCCGGCTGCGCAAGCAAACACAGTGCGGCATTTTCACCCGGCTCTACCACTAACAGATTTACCTGTTCTTCAGTATCGCTCAAATAAACACAGGCAGCGTCGCCGACCACTGGCGACCAGTTCTCGCCGTGCGCGACAAAGTGCCAGCTTTTTGGCATTTGCGGTTTAAGATACCGAATAGCCACCAGCGCATTTAGCACCAGTTCCGCTTTTTGTTCTTTAGCTAAATCCAGGTAACGGCATTTTTCTTCGAAGGAGAAATAAAGCGCAGCGTCATCGACACAAAAACCAGACGGAGAAAAAGCATCAGGAGTGAGCATTTTACGCGCAAAACGCGAGCGGAATAACATGCCATTGGCTAAATCGAGCATCATTCGATCGTGCTCTTCATCATAATACCAGCGCCAGTTATCGTCGGGTTTAATTCGCATCAGTTTCTCTCCTTTCCTTAATCATCGCCATTACGACAGTATCCTTTTGCCGCTTCGTTTATTGCCCTAATAATAAAAGCTCAGAATGTTTAAATAAGCAACAGTAAAGGAATATAAAACAACCAGGGCTAGAAATAAAGCCCTGGTTGTCGGATTAAGGCATAGATCAGATATTGCTGACGATTTCTTTAATCAACGGCGGACCTTTAAAAATAAATCCCGAATAAATCTGTACGAGGGTTGCGCCGGCCGCCATTTTTTCCCGCGCGGCAATCACCGAGTCGATACCACCAACTCCGATAATCGGCAGTTGACCTTTTAATTCCTGAGACAACTGGCGAATAATTTCTGTACTTTTTAATTGCAATGGTCGCCCGCTAAGACCACCCATTTGATCGCAATTTTTCATTCCCTGAACGAGAGAACGATCGAGCGTGGTGTTAGTCGCAATTACGCCATCAATATTATGCCGAACTAAACTGTCAGCAACCTGGATCAGTTCTTCCACAGAAAGATCCGGCGCGATCTTTACCGCCACCGGCACATATTTATGGTGGATCGCTTGCAGATCGTTTTGCTTATTTTTAATTGCAGCCAGGAGGTCGTCCAGCGCCTCGCCGTATTGCAGCGTACGTAATCCCGGCGTATTCGGTGAAGAGATATTAATCGCGATATAACCGGCATAAGCATAGACTTTTTCCATACAAATCAGATAGTCATCTTTGCCATTCTCTACCGGGGTATCTTTATTCTTGCCAATATTAATTCCCAGAATACCGTCAAAATGCGATTTTTTAACGTTCTCGACCAGGTTATCAACCCCGTGGTTATTAAACCCCATACGGTTGATCAAACCTTCTGCATCAACCAGACGGAACAGACGCGGTTTATCGTTACCCGGTTGAGGACGCGGCGTTACGGTACCAATCTCAATGGAACCGAATCCCATCGCGCCGAGCGCATCAATACACTCCCCGTCTTTATCCAGTCCGGCAGCAAGCCCGAGCGGATTTTTAAACGTCAGCCCCATACAGGTAACCGGTTTTGCAGGTACCTTCTGGCGCACAAGCGCTTCAAGCGGCGTGCCGGTAATGCGACGTAATTGCTGGAATGTCAATTCATGAGCGCGCTCTGGATCGAGCTGAAAAAGGGCTTTACGAACGAAGGGGTAGTACATGAACTCTCCTGGATTCCCGGTGTGCAAACCGGGGGCGTATTATGTGCGATCGGGAGCAAAAAGGGAATTGACCTGCGGCAATAAAAAGCAAACGTTTTCTTTCGGCTCCTCGTTTTATGCAATTTTCAACTTTTCTATCCCGCATAAATTATTTCGATAAACAGAGCCTCTCTGCCAGACTGCATAAATTGTTATTAATGTTAAATAAAAGCAAACAATTAGTTATAAGCGGAGATTGAAATTATGCGCGTCATCACTCTGGCGGGAAGCCCACGCTTTCCCTCTCGCTCCAGCGCGTTACTGGAATATGCCCGAGAAAAGCTCAACGGTCAGGATGTCGAAGTCTTTCACTGGAACTTGCACAATTTTGCCCCAGAAGACCTGATCTATGCCCGTTTTGATAGTCCGGCGCTGAAGACATTTATTGAACAATTACAGGATGCTGACGGGCTGATTGTCGCCACGCCGGTCTACAAGGCAGCTTACTCTGGCGCACTGAAAACGCTGCTCGATCTGCTCCCCGAGCGAGCGCTGGAAGGAAAAGTGGTGTTGCCGCTGGCGACCGGCGGCAGCGTGGCGCATTTACTGGCCGTCGATTACGCGCTGAAACCGGTACTGAGTGCGTTAAAAGCCCAGGAGATCCTGCACGGCGTATTTGCCGATGATTCGCAGGTCATCGATTATCAGCATAAACCGCAGTTTACGCCCAACCTGCAGCAGCGCCTGGATAGTGCGCTCGAGACTTTCTGGCTGGCATTGCATCGTCGCGATATCCAACTCCCTCAACTGAATACCCTGCGGGGTACTGCCCATGCTTAATCTGCTCAAGCGCCACAGGTCGTGGCTGGCACTAACCGGGCTGCTGTCACTGTCAACGCTGACGCATGCCGCTGAGTCTGCACCCGATGCCCTGCGTATTGGTTATCAGAAAGGAAGCGTCAGCATGGTGCTGGCAAAAAGCCATCAATTGTTGGAAAAACGCTACCCGCAGACCAAAATCTCGTGGGTTGAGTTCCCGGCCGGGCCGCAAATGCTGGAAGCATTGAATATCGGCAGTATCGATCTCGGCAGTACGGGTGACATTCCACCAATTTTCGCCCAGGCTGCCGGAGCCGATCTGGTTTACGTGGGTGTTGAGCCACCCAAACCGAAAGCCGAAGTGATTCTGGTGCCGAAAAATAGCCCGATCCAGAACGTCGCGCAGCTTAAAGGACATAAAGTCGCTTTCCAGAAAGGGTCCAGCGCCCACAATTTACTGCTCCGTGCACTGCAACAGGCCGGGCTGAAATTTACCGATATTCAACCGACTTATCTGACGCCAGCCGATGCGCGAGCGGCCTTCCAGCAAGGAAACGTTGATGCGTGGGCTATCTGGGATCCCTACTATTCCGCCGCGTTATTGCAAGGTGATGTACGCGTGCTGAAAGACGGCTCAGACCTTAAGCAGACCGGTTCGTTTTATCTCGCAGCACGTCCTTATGCCGAGAAAAATGGCGCTTTTGTTCTTGGCGTACTGAATACCTTTAGCCAGGCCGATGCGTTAACCCTCAGCCAGCGCCAGCAAAGCATTGCCCTGCTGGCTAAAACCATGGGCCTGCCTGAGCCAGTGATTGCCTCCTATCTGGATCACCGCCCGCCAACCACCATTACGCCCGTCAGCGACTCTGTTGCCGCACTGCAACAACAAACCGCGGATCTGTTTTATGACAACCGTTTGGTGCCGAAAAAAATCGATATTCGCCAGCGTATCTGGCAACCCACTCAGCAGGCAGGAGAAAAATGATGAGTCTGAACATGTTCTGGTTTTTACCCACCCACGGTGACGGTCATTATCTTGGAACGGAAGAAGGTTCGCGCCCGGTCGATCACGGATATCTGCAACAAATTGCGCAAACGGCCGATCGTCTGGGATTTACCGGTGTGTTGATCCCAACCGGGCGCTCCTGCGAAGATGCCTGGCTGGTCGCCGCCTCGATGATCCCGGTCACCCAGCGATTAAAATTTCTGGTCGCGCTGCGTCCAGGTGTAACCTCGCCGACGGTTGCCGCGCGCCAGGCAGCAACGCTCGACAGACTTTCTAACGGTCGGGCGTTATTTAACCTGGTGACCGGCAGCGATCCGCAGGAATTGGCTGGTGACGGCGTGTTCCTCGATCACACCGAGCGCTATGAAGCCTCTGGCGAATTTACTCAGGTCTGGCGACGCTTACTGCAAGGTGAAACCGTGGATTTCAACGGCAAACATATTCATGTTCGCGGGGCAAAACTGTTCTTCCCGCCGATCCAGCAGCCGCATCCTCCACTCTATTTCGGCGGCTCGTCTGACGTCGCACAAGATCTGGCTGCCGGGCAGGTTGATCTCTATCTGACCTGGGGTGAACCGCCTGAACAGGTGAAGCAGAAGATTGAACAAGTACGAGCCAAAGCGGCGGCGCTCGGCCGCAAGATCCGCTTTGGTATTCGTCTGCATGTGATCGTACGGGAGACAACGCAAGAGGCGTGGCAGGCCGCAGGTCGTCTGATAGCCCATCTGGATGACGACACCATCGCCAAAGCCCAGGCCGCCTTCTCAAAAACGGATTCGGTCGGTCAGCAGCGAATGGCTGCACTGCACAACGGTAAACGCGACAAACTAGAAATTAGCCCGAACCTGTGGGCAGGGGTAGGATTGGTGCGCGGTGGCGCAGGGACCGCACTGGTCGGAGATGGTCCTACGGTCGCAGCGCGTATTAACGAGTATGCCGCGCTGGGAATAGACAGCTTTGTGCTATCCGGGTATCCGCATCTGGAAGAGGCGTACAAGGTTGGTGAACTGCTGTTCCCGCATCTGGATGTCGCGATACCCGAAATTCCGCAACCACAGCGCCTGCAACAGCAAGGCGAAGCGGTTGCGAACGAATTCATCCCGCGCAAAGTCGCTCAAAGCTAAGGAGCGGCTAATGGCAACGCCGAAAAACAGATGGTTATTGCGCCTCGCACCCTGGTTTTTACCGGTAGGTCTGGTGGCGCTCTGGCAGCTCGCATCATCAGTGGGCTGGCTCTCCACCCGCATCCTGCCCTCTCCGGAAGGCGTGGTCGAAGCTTTCTGGACGCTTTCCGCCAGCGGCGAACTTTGGCAGCATCTGGCGATCAGCGCCTGGCGGGCGCTGATCGGATTCTCCATCGGCGGATCGATTGGCCTGACGTTGGGACTGATAAGCGGCCTTTCGCGTTGGGGAGAACGCCTGCTGGATACGTCGGTGCAGATGCTGCGTAACGTCCCGCATCTGGCGCTGATCCCACTGGTCATTTTGTGGTTCGGTATTGATGAGTCCGCCAAGATCTTTCTCGTCGCGCTGGGCACGCTGTTCCCGATTTACATCAACACCTGGCATGGCATCCGTAATATTGACCGCGGGCTGGTTGAGATGGCGCGCAGCTATGGGTTGTCTGGTTTTTCACTGTTTATTCATGTGATCCTCCCCGGCGCCCTGCCCTCGATTATGGTTGGAGTGCGTTTTGCTCTCGGACTGATGTGGCTGACGCTCATTGTGGCGGAAACCATTTCAGCCAATGCCGGTATTGGCTACCTGGCGATGAACGCTCGCGAATTTCTACAAACCGATGTGGTCGTGGTGGCCATTATTCTCTACGCCCTGCTGGGTAAACTTGCCGATGTCAGTGCCCAACTGCTGGAGCGAATCTGGCTACGCTGGAACCCGGCTTACCATGTGAAGGAGGCTACTGTATGAACACCGCTCGCCTGAACCAGGGCACTCCGCTTGTGCTGAGCGCAGTGACGAAACAATACGCCGCCAATACGGTGCTCAATCAGTTAGATTTGCATATACAGGCCGGGCAATTCGTTGCCGTGGTTGGCCGCAGCGGTGGTGGTAAAAGCACGTTGCTGCGTCTGCTGGCAGGGTTGGAGTCGCCCACCTCAGGCGCATTACTTGCCGGAACCACCCCACTGGCGGAAATTCAGGATGATACGCGTATGATGTTTCAGGATGCGCGTCTGCTGCCCTGGAAGACGGTTATCGATAACGTCGGTCTGGGTCTGAAAGGTCACTGGCGCAATGCGGCCCGAGATGCGCTGGCCGCCGTTGGACTGGAGAATCGTGCTCAGGAGTGGCCCGCAGCGCTTTCTGGCGGACAAAAACAGCGCGTGGCCCTTGCCCGGGCATTAATTCATCGCCCTGGTCTGCTGCTGCTGGATGAACCCCTCGGCGCACTGGATGCCTTAACCCGCCTTGAAATGCAGGAGCTGATCGTCTCTTTATGGCAAGAGCACGGCTTTACCGTACTTCTGGTCACCCATGATGTCAGCGAAGCGGTGGCAATGGCCGATCGCGTCTTGCTGATTGAGGATGGAAAAATCGGGCTGGATTTAACGGTGGATATTGCACGACCGCGTCGGATTGGTTCGGTGCGTCTGGCAGAACTGGAAGCCGAGGTGTTGAACCGGGTGATGCAACGCGGCGAAAATGAAGTTCAGCTACGAAGGCATGGTTAAAAATGCCGGATGGCGCTACCGCTTATCCGGCCTACACGTGAATGGTAGGCCGGACCCATCCGGCCTACACGTGAATGGTAGGCCGGACCCATCCGGCGACATTATCAGGCTAATGCTTTAGTTATCTTCTCGAACAGATCGCCTGACAGATTCTCCAGACCTTTCAACTGTTCCAGCGCCGCACGCATCTTCGCCTGACGTTTGGCATCATAGCGTTTTAAACGAATCAGCGGCTCAATCAAACGAGATGCCACCTGTGGATTTCGGCTGTTCAGTTCGGTCAACATGTCGACCAGGAACTGATAGCCGCTACCATCTTCCGCATGGAATGCCGCCGGGTTGCTGCCCGCAAAGGCACCGATCAGCGAACGGATGCGGTTCGGGTTACTCATACTGAAGGAGCGATGCTTCAACAGGCCGCGTACCGTCTCCAACACGTTATCTGCCGGGCTGGTAGATTGCAGGATAAACCATTTATCCATCACCAGACCGTCGTGATGCCATTTGTCGTCGTATTCCTGCATCAGCGCGTCACGACACGGCAACTGTGCTGCGACCGCCGCAGACAGCGCTGCCAGCGCATCAGTCATGTTATTCGCTTCACGGTACTGCTTGCTTACCAGCGTGTCAGCCAGATGGGCTTCGCCAAATGCCAGGAAGCGCAGGCAGGCGTTGCGCAGCGTACGTTTGCCGATATCAGCATGCTCAACGCGATACTCATCGAGATGATTGGCGTTATAAATCGCCAGGAATTCATCTGCCAGTTCAGCAGCCAGCGTGCGGGTTAACGCTTCACGAACCTCGGCGATCGCAACTGGATCGATAATCTCAAACAGCTCAGCAATCTCGTTGACGGAAGGCAGCGTCAGGATCTCTGCCGCCAGTGCCGGATCGATTTTCTCATCGAGCAGAATCGCCCGGAATGCGTCAGCAACGTGTACCGGCAGTGACAGCGGCAGTCCCTGCTGATGTCGGGCAACATTCAGTTTAATATAGGTCGCCAACAGGCTTTGCGCCGCATCCCAACGGGAGAAATCATTGCGAGCATGACGCATCAGGAAGGTCAGTTGCTGGTCGCTCCATTTATATTCCAGTTTCACCGGCGCTGAAAACTCACACAGCAGTGCCGGAACCGGCTGGAAGTAGACGTTATCGAAAACAAACGTCTGCTCTGCCTGGGTCACGTTGAGTACGGAATTCACCGGGTGACCGCCTTTTTGTAGCGGGATCACTTTCCCTTCGTTGTCATACAACTCGAGGGCGAAAGGAATATGCAGCGGTTGTTTTTCAGCCTGATCCGGCGTGGCTGGCGTACGCTGGCTGATAGTCAGCATGTACTGTTCCGTCGCTGGATTGTAGTCATCTCGCACGGTCAAAATCGGCGTACCGGACTGGCTGTACCAGCGGCGGAAATGTGAAAGGTCAACGTTCGACGCATCTTCCATTGCCTGCACGAAATCATCACAGGTCGCGGCGCTACCATCGTGACGTTCAAAGTAAAGCTGCATTCCCTTCTGGAAATTCGCCTCACCCAGTAGGGTGTGGATCATACGAATCACTTCAGCGCCCTTTTCGTACACGGTCAGGGTGTAGAAGTTGTTCATCTCAATGACCATATCCGGACGAATTGGATGGGCCATCGGGCTGGCGTCTTCGGCAAACTGCAAGCCGCGCATGGTACGCACGTTGCTAATACGGTTTACCGCGCGAGAACCAAGATCGGAGCTAAATTCCTGATCACGAAATACGGTTAGACCTTCTTTCAGGCTTAACTGGAACCAGTCACGGCAGGTGACACGGTTGCCGGTCCAGTTATGGAAATATTCGTGGCCGATAACGCGCTCAATATCGAGATAGTCTTTGTCGGTGGCGGTATCGGTACGCGCCAGCACGTATTTGGAGTTAAAGATGTTCAGACCTTTATTCTCCATCGCCCCCATATTAAAGAAGTCCACGGCGACAATCATGTAGATATCGAGGTCATACTCCAGACCAAAACGCTCTTCATCCCATTTCATGGAATTTTTCAGCGACGTCATCGCCCACGGCGCACGGTCCAGGTTGCCGC
Organism: Citrobacter sp. C6_1; assembly: GCF_014596835.2. NCBI lineage: Bacteria > Pseudomonadati > Pseudomonadota > Gammaproteobacteria > Enterobacterales > Enterobacteriaceae > Citrobacter > Citrobacter sp. C6_1. Next base: position 2,986,041 of record NZ_CP115031.1, read on the forward strand.
GATCAACGTACAACTCCAACGCGACTTCACGCCCGGATCGGGTCGTAAAGGTATCGCTCAGCACATCGAAATCACCGGCGACCAGCGCAAACAGATAGCACGGTTTCGGGAATGGATCCTGCCACTGCACCCAGTGGCGACCGTTTTCCAGTTCGCCCTGCGCGACACGGTTGCCGTTGGAAAGCAGGAATGGATATCTGGTTTTATCGGCAATAATTTTGGTCGTAAAACGCGCCAGCACGTCCGGCCTGTCGAGATACCAGGTAATATGGCGAAACCCTTCCGCTTCGCACTGGGTACAGAGCGCATCGCCGGACTGATACAGCCCTTCCAGCGCGGTATTCGCCGCTGGGCTGATTTCATTCACGATACGCAGCGTAAAACGTTCCGGCAGTTGGCTGATGACCAGAGCACCTTCTTCTTCTTTATACTCTGTCCACGGGTCATCGTTCACGTGGATTGACACCAGGGTCAGATCTTCACCATTCAGGCGAAGGGGAGCATCAGACGCACCATGACGGACAGCCTGGCTCACTGCGGTGACCACGGTTTTTTCAGCATCCAGGTCAAAGGTCAAGTCAATATCAGTAATCTGGTAATCCGGTGCACGATAGTCGTGACGGTATTTGGCTTGTGGCTGTTGTGTCATAAAAAACCTTTAGCATCTTTGGTAGAGTCTCGGCTTCAGTCTATTCCTGTTGCGTAAATCGCGCTACGCAGAATGTTCATCTTTTCAGGCACAAACACCCTTTTTGCTACATTTTAATAACACGCGGCACGAAATGCCCTCGACCAGAAAGACAGCTTATGGTGTGATCGGGGTTCAATAAATCGCTAAACAGGGTATACTCCAGCGGTTTTCTTAGTTGTTTATTGTACTAAACGCTCCCGCGAGAGGATGCTACTGCGCACCTATGACACAATTCGCTTCTCCTGTTCTGCACTCGCTGCTGGATACAGACGCTTATAAGTTGCATATGCAGCAAGCCGTTTTTCACCACTACTATGATGTACAAGTAGCGGCTGAATTTCGTTGCCGTGGCGATGACCTGCTCGGTATTTACGCCGACACTATTCGTGAGCAGGTTAACGCTATGCAGTACCTGCGACTTCATGAGGACGAGTACCAGTGGCTCTCCGGCCTGCCTTTCTTTAAAGCTGATTACCTCACCTGGTTACGTGATTTCCGCTACAACCCGGAACAGGTTCGCGTCACCAATGATAACGGTAAGCTGAACATCCGCTTAACCGGTCCATGGCGTGAAGTCATCATGTGGGAAGTTCCGCTGCTGGCGGTAATTAGTGAGCTGGTGCACCGTTACCGTTCGCCAGAATCTGGCGTGCCGCAGGCACTGGCTGAGCTGGAAAACAAATTAGCAGAATTCACTACATTAACGAAAGATGTCGATATGTCCCGCTTCCATCTGATGGATTTCGGCACGCGTCGTCGTTTTTCACGCGAAGTGCAGCAAGCTATTGTTCAGCGTCTGCAGCAGGAACCGTGGTTTGTTGGCACCAGCAACTACGATCTTGCCCGTCGTTTGTCATTAACGCCGATGGGAACCCAGGCACATGAATGGTTCCAGGCACACCAGCAAATCAGCCCTGAGCTTGCTACCAGCCAGCGCGTTGCCCTGGCCGCCTGGCTGAACGAATATCCCGACCAGCTCGGCATCGCCCTGACCGATTGCATCACCATGGACGCGTTTTTGCGCGACTTTGGCGTTGAGTTTGCAACCCGCTACCAGGGGTTGCGCCACGACTCTGGCGATCCGGTTGAATGGGGTGAGAAAGCCATCGCCCATTATGAAAAACTGGGTATTGACCCGCAAAGCAAAACGCTGGTGTTTTCAGATAACCTCGATCTGAATAAAGCGATTGAACTCTACCGTCATTTCTCTTCTCGCGTGCAACTGAGCTTTGGTATCGGGACACGCCTGACGTGTAATATCCCCCAGGTTAAGCCGCTGAATATCGTTATCAAGCTGGTCGAATGTAACGGTAAGCCGGTAGCCAAGTTGTCAGATAGTCCAGGTAAAACCATTTGCCACGATAAAGCATTTGTTCGTGCGCTGCGTAAAGCTTTCGATCTTCCGCATATTAAAAAAGCCAGCTAGTCCTTTCAGGGAGCCACTTTGGTTCCCTTTTCACGTTTATTTCCGAAATCTTTCACTCCAGCTACGAATTCTGCTTGTCTGATTGCAGATGCCAGGTAACATAGGTATCCCCCCATTACGGGTGGACATGTGTTTATATATCCGACTATTAACAGAGAGAATATTATGAGCGTTGTGCCTGTAGCCGACGTACTCCAGGGCCGCGTAGCCGTTGACAGCGAAGTCACCGTGCGCGGATGGGTGCGTACCCGCCGAGATTCAAAAGCTGGCATCTCCTTCCTTGCCGTTTATGACGGTTCCTGCTTTGATCCTGTACAGGCCGTCATCAATAATTCTCTGCCCAATTACAATCAGGACGTGCTGCGCCTGACGACGGGTTGTTCGGTTATCGTGACGGGTAAAGTCGTTGCGTCACCAGGACAAGGACAGAGCTTTGAAATTCAGGCCACTGAAGTTGAAGTCGCGGGCTGGGTTGAAGATCCTGACACCTATCCCATGGCAGCAAAGCGTCACAGTATTGAGTACCTGCGTGAAGTGGCGCACATGCGTCCGCGCACCAATATGATTGGTGCGGTAGCGCGCGTACGTCATACGCTGGCGCAAGCGCTGCATCGCTTCTTCCACGAGCAGGGTTTCTTTTGGGTTTCTACTCCACTGATCACCGCTTCCGATACCGAAGGTGCCGGTGAAATGTTCCGCGTATCAACGCTGGATCTGGAAAACCTGCCACGCAACGATCAGGGTAAAGTCGATTTCGATAAAGACTTCTTTGGTAAAGAAGCCTTCCTGACGGTTTCCGGTCAGTTGAACGGCGAAACCTATGCCTGCGCACTGTCCAAAATTTATACATTTGGACCGACTTTCCGTGCGGAAAACTCCAACACCAGCCGTCACCTCGCAGAGTTTTGGATGCTTGAGCCGGAAGTCGCTTTTGCCGATCTGAACGATGTTGCAGGTCTGGCTGAAGCGATGCTGAAATACGCGTTCAAAGCCGTACTGGCAGAGCGTGCGGATGATATGAAGTTCTTCGCCGAACGTGTCGACAAAGACGCGGTATCACGCCTGGAACGTTTTATTGATGCTGACTTCGCGCAGGTGGATTACACCGATGCGGTAAGCATTCTGGAAAAATGCGGCAAACAGTTCGAAAACCCGGTTTACTGGGGTGTCGATCTGTCTTCTGAGCACGAACGCTATCTTGCCGAAGAACACTTTAAAGCGCCGGTGGTTGTTAAAAACTATCCGAAAGATATTAAGGCGTTTTATATGCGCCTTAACGAAGACGGTAAAACCGTTGCGGCAATGGACGTGCTGGCACCGGGAATCGGTGAAATCATCGGTGGTTCTCAGCGTGAAGAGCGTCTGGACGTGCTGGATGCCCGTATGCTGGAGATGGGTCTGAACAAAGAAGATTACTGGTGGTATCGCGATCTGCGTCGCTACGGTACCGTTCCGCATTCCGGTTTTGGTTTGGGCTTTGAGCGTCTGATTGCTTACGTCACCGGCGTACAGAACGTCCGCGATGTTATTCCGTTCCCGCGTACACCGCGTAACGCCAGCTTCTAACGTTGTCGCTTTAACCTTAAAGGCCAGCACTGCTGGCCTTTTTTCGTTCAGCGCATTGCTGCATTTGTCGCCTTAGATGAATTCTCATCCCGCACTAAACTCAACCCGTAAATTCCCCCTTCCTGTTACGCAATGTTTCACTGCAACATTTGAGAACAAAAAATAATCACTATTTTTATTGTGGATTAGCATTTCATGATCAAATAGAGCATTTATCCCCCATTCGCACGGCATTCTGGACGGCTAAAATAGGCATTTGTAAAAATGGCTCTTTTTTGCGGGGTTAGATAAAAATGTCGTTAGCAAAATTAAGTATAAGAAAATCATATAAATAGATAAAACTGAGCAAAATTCAATCGCAGGGACAGCTGAAATTTGAAGTCGTTCACAAAGTTGCATAAAAATAACATTTTGTTACACATTTTTTCTTTTTGAAACTAAATCTTTATATTTGTAGCACTTTGAGAGTAGCGAAACGGTAGTTTGAATGGAAAGATGCCTGCAGACACATAAAGACACCAAACTCTCATCAATAGTTCCGTAAATTTTTATTGACGGAATTTATTGGCGGCAGTGGCAGGTGTCATATAAAAACCGATGAGGGTAATAAATAATGATGAAGCGCAATATTCTTGCAGTGGTTATCCCTGCTCTGCTGGTAGCCGGGGCAGCTAACGCTGCAGAAGTTTATAACAAAGATGGCAATAAAGTAGACATCTACGGTAAAGCTGTAGGTCTGCACTATTTTTCCAAGCACAACGGTGACAACGCCTACGCACCTAATGGCGATCAAACTTACGCCCGTCTTGGTTTCAAAGGGGAAACTCAGATTAACGACCAACTGACCGGTTACGGCCAGTGGGAATATCAGTTCAGCGGCAATAACTCCGAAGGCGGTGACGACTCTCAGAATGGGAACAAAACCCGTCTGGCGTTTGCCGGTCTGAAATTCGGTGACGCAGGCTCCTTCGATTACGGTCGTAACTACGGCGTCGTATACGATGCACTGGGTTACACCGATATGCTGCCAGAATTCGGTGGCGATACTGCGGCTTCCGACCAGTTCTTCTCTCAGCGTAACGGTGGCCTCGCGACCTACCGTAACTCCAACTTCTTCGGTCTGGTTGAAGGCCTGAACTTCGCTGTTCAGTACCTGGGTAAAAACGAGCGTGATGACGTTCGTCGCTCTAATGGTGACGGTGTTGGCGGTTCTGTAAGCTACGAATTCGAAGGCTTCGGTATCGTCGGTGCATACGGCGCGGCTGACCGTACCGATGCTCAGCAAAACCCGCTTCTGCGTGGCCATGGCGACAAAGCTGAGCAGTGGGCTACCGGCGTGAAATACGATGCTAACAACATCTACCTGGCAGCGAACTACAGCGAAACCCGCAACGCAACCCGCATTTCTAACGGTTATGCGAACAAAACTGAAGACGTACTGTTAGTTGCTCAGTACCAGTTCGACTTCGGTCTGCGTCCGTCCATCGCCTATACCAAATCTAAAGGTAAGGATATCGAAGGTATCGGTGACGTAGATCTGGTGAACTACGTTGAAGTGGGTGCGACTTACTACTTCAACAAAAACATGTCCACCTATGTTGATTACATCATCAACCAGATCGATTCTGACAACAAACTGGGCGTAGGCTCTGACGACACCGTTGCAGTAGGTATCGTTTACCAGTTCTAATAGCAGACCTCTTTGCTAAATGCCTAAAAAACAGGACTTCGGTCCTGTTTTTTTATATCCGCCAGCGGATTCTTGCGTCTTCAAAAAACACCCCTGCTTTTCGTCACTAACGGTTGGCATTTTGTAAATCTACCGTTAACCTGATAGCGGACTTCCCTTCTGTAACCACAATGGAACCTCGTCATGTTTGAGAACATTACCGCCGCTCCTGCCGACCCCATTTTGGGCCTGGCTGATTTGTTTCGTGCCGATGATCGCCCGGGGAAAATAAACCTCGGAATCGGTGTATATAAAGATGAGACAGGCAAAACGCCGGTATTGACCAGCGTTAAAAAAGCCGAGCAATATATCCTGGAAAATGAAACCACCAAAAACTATCTTGGCATTGACGGTATTCCAGAGTTTGGTCGCTGCACTCAGGAATTACTGTTTGGTAAAGAAAGTGCACTGATTAATGAAAAACGCGCGCGTACAGCACAGACCCCTGGTGGTACAGGAGCCCTGCGTGTGGCCGCTGATTTCCTGGCAAAAAACACCAGTGCAAAACGCGTGTGGGTCAGCAACCCAAGCTGGCCGAACCATAAGAGCGTATTTAATTCTGCTGGTCTGGAAGTGCGTGAATATAACTATTACGATGCGGCGAACCACTCGTTAGACTTTGATGCGCTGCTGGCAAGCCTCAGCGAAGCGCAGGCTGGCGATGTAGTACTGTTCCACGGCTGCTGCCATAACCCAACCGGTATCGATCCGACGCTTGAGCAGTGGCAAACGCTGGCTCAGCTTTCTGTCGAAAAAGGATGGTTGCCGCTGTTTGACTTCGCATACCAGGGCTTTGCCCGCGGTCTGGAAGAAGATGCAGAAGGTCTGCGTGCATTTGCCGCGCTGCATAAAGAGCTGATTGTCGCCAGCTCCTACTCCAAGAACTTTGGTCTGTACAATGAGCGCGTAGGTGCCTGTACGCTGGTTGCAGCTGATGCTGAAACCGTCGACCGTGCGTTTAGTCAGATGAAATCCGCCATCCGCGCTAACTATTCCAACCCGCCAGCCCACGGCGCATCTGTAGTCGCCACGATTCTGAGCAACGACGCGCTGCGTGCCATCTGGGAACAGGAACTGACCGATATGCGCCAACGCATTCAGCGCATGCGTTTACTGTTCGTCAATACGCTGCAGGAGAAAGGTGCGAACCGCGACTTCAGCTTTATCATCAAACAGAACGGTATGTTCTCATTCAGCGGACTGACGAAAGAACAGGTTCTGCGCCTGCGTGAAGAGTTTGGTGTTTATGCTGTTGCTTCCGGACGCGTAAACGTCGCAGGAATGACGCCAGACAACATGGCGCCGTTATGCGAAGCGATTGTCGCAGTGCTGTAATCTATCGCGTACAGAAAAGGCCTCAATAGCCGTAATGCCTGTCAGTTAAGCATTATTGAGAATATGTAATTCAGGCTCAGGGTTCCGTTCACCCTATGTTTGTCACTTCTCTGAGGCCCAGAAACCCGTGAACGTGTAAGGGAGGCTCACCGCCGCCTCCCTTACATCCCAGGCTCCCGGCGGGAAAATCGTCGCTACGCGATTCATTCGTCTTATGCCGTCTGCCGGTCGGGCCGGGGTCGAGCCTGCGTCCATGCAGGCCGTCCCCTCTGCCCGCATCCCTGCGGGCAGACCCGGTCAGCCTTCAACGCCTCATCGATTTTCAGCCGGACCGGTGTCATCGCTGCAACGCTCTGACTTCCAGTTCAATCTGTTTTGCTGTTCAAACCTGTTCAAATAAAAATGCAGATGGTCAGGTGTGGGCTGGTCCGGCTGAAAATTGCCGACATGTTTCCGTAAGGCAGGGAGAGCCAGCATGGATGCTGGCTCAGGGCGCGCTTTAAGGCGAACGTAGCAATACGCAGGAGGCAACAGATTCATTACCTCCGGTCCGTTAACTAACTAGCATTACCGCAGTCGCAGCCCTTTTACTTATCTAAGCTATTACCAGACAGGCATTTCATCCTGCAGGAACGGATTATGTAGCCGTTCGTTACCCAGTGTAGAAAGTGGGCCGTGACCCGGAATAAACGTCACGTCATCACCCAATGGCAAGAGTTTATGTTTAATCGAATCAATCAATTGGTTGTGATCTCCGCGAGGGAAATCACTGCGTCCTACGCCGCCTTTGAAAATCACGTCACCCGAGATCAGTAATTTTGATTGTTGATCAAAGAAGACCACATGCCCTGGCGTGTGACCCGGGCAATGCAGCACCTGTAAGGTTACGTTGCCGACGCTAATCCGATCGCCTTCGTTTAGCCAGCGATCGGGCGTCAGCGGCTCACAGTCACCCAGGCCAAACATACGGCTTTGCGCAGGCAGCCCCTGCAGCCAGAACTCATCTTCTTTTTCCGGCCCAATAACCGGTACACCGTAATGCTGTGCCAGTTCAGCCGCTGCCCCTACATGGTCAAGATGACCGTGGGTAAGCAGGATCTGCATAAGCGTCAGACCGCTGGCATCGACTTCCTGTTTGATTTTCTCGGCATCACCGCCGGGATCGACCAGTGCGGCCAGACGCGTCTGCTCACACCAGATTAACGAGCAGTTCTGGGCGAACGCAGTGACCGGAATAATACGATAGTTCATACAGCTCCTGTTTCATTAAGCTTACGGATCACCAGTGCCGTGCAGGCCCGGTGTCAATATGCACAAAGTTACTGCTGGGGTAGTATCCTACACCACCTGCGCGCATAGATAACGCAGCTTTGCGAATATTACTTAATGCGATGCCTTCAATATGGAAATCCATGGCCTGTCCTTTCGTGTGGTAGCTTTTCTTTGCCACACCACGACTACGTGCACGGAGTTCGTTATTGGTATCGATGGAGCGATAGCCGGAGATCAGTTGTACGGGTTTACGCGTACCCAGCAGTCCCTGCAGACGGAAGAGTTGATCAAACAATCCCGGGTCGATGGATTTCACTTTATTCGCCCGAAAGTCACGGAAAAAGTGATTAAGTTTTGCTAATTCGTCCTGAATATAGCCCCTGCCATCAAAAAACTCTGCTTTAATTGACTCACCGGTATGCAGGTTATTCAACGTCAATATACGCGGACGTGGGGTGGAGAGTGTTGCAAACGCAGGCGTGGGCAGGATGGCAGCGCCGAGGGCAATACCACCAAGCGCCAGCAATTTGCGGCGATTAGCGTCAAATTTGTCCATGGTATTAAGGTCTACAGGTCAATGTTATCGTATGTATGCTCTAGCGCACGCGGGAAACCTTATCTGGCTAAGTAGTCCACGTCAAGGCTCCCAAACCCAGGAAATACGGGGCTTACAGCCATCCTGCCCCGTTTTCGTCATAACTTACGACAATCATTTTCCTCGAACTGCTTCATTTATCTGATTAATTGCTCAGCTTTCGACATGATTTGTGCGCTGGATCGCGCTGTCTGATCGTAATTGTAAATATCTGTACGATACTGAGTGCGTCCATCGCTTCCCACAAAGGCAGTCAGATAGTAGAGGTTGACCGGAATATTCTGGCGGATATTTACATACCGCGTATCCCCTTGCTTCAGGGCATCCGAGATGCGCGTATCATTCCAGCCAGCATCCTGCAGCAGCATATTCGCCAGTTCCGAGGCCTTATTCACGCGCACACAGCCAGAACTTAGCGCCCGAGTATCCTTCTGGAACAAATTATGGTTTGGCGTATCGTGCAGATAAATGGCATCAGAACTCGGCATGTTGAATTTATAGCGCCCCAGCGAATTACGCGCGCCCGGTGCCTGCTGGAAGCGGAACGGCAGATTTGAGGCGGTGATTGTAGCCCAGTCGACCTGCCACGGATCTATCGTCTCTTTGCTGTTCCAGCCGCGCATTACAGTATACCCGTGACGCTCAAGGTACCCCGGATCGTTCCACAATTTAGGCAGAATATCTTTTCGGGCCAGCGTCGGCGGTACGTTCCACGGTGGGTTTACAACCACATTATTCAACGCGCTGCTCATCATCGGCGTTTTACGATCGGGACGTCCGACAATAACACGGGAAGCCAGCACCTGATTTCCGTTCTGATAATAAACCAGCGAGTAGGCTGGGATGTTTACCATGATGCCGGTAGACAGATCGCTCGGCAGCAGGCGCAAACGCTGAATATTTAACGCCAGTACGCCCGCGCGTTGAGCAGGCGTCACGTTCAGCCAGTCGCGTGTTGCAGGACCAATCGTGCCATCGGCCCCCAGCCCCTGCCATGTCTGAAAACGTTTCACCGCATCAACAAGTTCGCGATCGTAGGCGCTACGCCCTTCTTTGGCAGAAGTGCTGACACCGGCGTTCAGCATTCCGGTGCGACGCAGAATTTCGCGCAGCGCCGGGATATCATTACTCCATTCACCGGGACGCAACGTCGTGGTGCTGGTTAACCGTGGCCAGGGTCGCGAATCCCCCACCAGCTTCAGCAACGACTCATGCATCGCTGCATACTGTGGATGTTGAGGTGTAAGGCTGGTGATAAATGACGTTAGCTGACCATTGTCCAGCGCCACCTGCCATTGGTTAACAACGGAGAGCGGTGGCGTTGCCAGAGCATAAGGCTTATCGCTATACAGCCAGCGGCTACCTTTGACGGGGATATTGGCAATAAAGTGCAGATAGCCCATCATCGCATCAGAAAGCACAGTATCACGTGCAAGGCCAGTGACTGCCGGGTCAGTCAGAAGTGCAACCCACGAGGTGAACTGCGGCTGAAAGCCGGCAATCGCCACCTCGGCTAACTGTTGTTGAAAGGCTTTTACCGCATCACGATTTTCCCACATCGGTTTCATTTCGCGTGCGGCATACAGTAATTCCAGCTGGCTCATATAAACCGGCGTATAGCCTGCTGGTAGCTGAGATTGCAATTCAGCGCGGGCTTGATCAACTGACACGCCCTGCGGCAGCGGTTGAATCCCCGCCATGATCGCCGTCGCGGAAGATTGTACCTGCGGTTGCGATAACGCTGTAGGCTGTTCGCTAACGGCCGCAGAGCTGTCGCCAGGAATCATTTCAGGCTCATCGGCCTGCGCATTGAACAGTGGAGCGAATGTTACGGCCAGGCACAAACTGATTGCCGACAGCCGACGACCACACATTTTATTAAGCAACATCCCTTGCCCCCTGTTTTCTTTATCATACTTTGAGTAGCCAGACCGCCTGTATTCCCCGTTACTCTCACGGGAGCGGGCCTGTAAAACGCCAATACATTCTGAAGTATGACGAGCAAGCCCGGTGACGCGTTAGGCTTACCTTCAGTATATAAACATCAAATCATTTTTGCCTAACCTAATGTAAAGAAGTCTAAAGAAATTACACCAGGTATCATGAGCATATCGGAAAAGAAAAAGGCGGCTTTAGCGCCGCCTTTTTACTTAGCTTGCCTGCGAAGAGGCATCTTCTATCCCAGGTAACGGCTCAGGCAACTGAGGGGCAAAACCACGCAGACCCACCACGTGAACGTGTTCGGTATTCTGGAAGACTTTACGCACCAGTTTGTAGGTTGTGCCTTTCTCCGGGCTGATATTTTCCGGCGCAGCAATAATCAGCTGCATCTGCAAACGCTCGCACAGTTCAAACAGGGTTGCGATGGAGCGGGCATCGAGTCGTGCGGCTTCATCAAGGAACAACAGGCGGCATGGCGAGATATCTTTCCCACGCAGTCTACGACCTTCATCTTCCCAGCTTTGAACAACCATCACGAGGATTGACATCCCGGTACCGATCGCTTCCCCTGTGGACAGCGCGCCCGATTCGGCACGCAGCCAACCGTCAGAACCACGGTTAACCTCAACTTCCATTTCCAGGTAGTTGCGGTAGTCGAGCAGTTCTTCACCAATGGTTTGCGGCGTACGCTGTCCCATGTCGATCTGCGGATTAAGACGCTGATACAACTTCGCCAGCGCTTCAGAGAAGGTCAGACGGTTGCTGTTAAACAGGTCCTGATGCTGTTCATGCTGCTCGGACAGGACATCCAACAAAGTAGCGTGCGTTTCTCGCACGTTTACGTTCAGACGAACGCTGTTTACCTGACCAAACGACACGCTTTGCAGACCCTGGTTCAACATACGAATACGGTTCTGTTCACGCTGAATCGTCTTACGAATAATATTCGCCACGCTGCGAGAGCTGATAGCCAGCTTCTGTTCACGGGAGGTTAACTCTTCCGTCAGACGGCTCAATTCAATCTCCATCTGCTCGATGGCTTCGACCGGATCGTCGGTACGGATAATATCCTGGCGAATACGTTCACGCAGATGCTGGTAAACCGCGACAAAAAACTGAATTTTACGTTCTGGACGTTTGGGATCTTCAGACATGCGCAGCACATCGCGCAAATGTTCGTTATCCGCAACGGCCAGACGCAGCGCGCCGAGCGCCTTATCCGACATCGAGCGCAGTTCATCACCGGACAGATACGCCAACTCGCGACGGTGCAGACGGCGCTCAACGCCGTTGTCTTTCACCATCCGCATGACTGCACACCAGCCGGCTTTGGCGGTAACTACCTGCTCGCGCATTTCATGATAATCACGTTCCAGCTTGCGCAGTCTGCGGGTCAGGTTTTCCATCTCCGCTTCGCAGAAGGTCAGTGCTTTCTCAAGTTGGTTGCGGCGTGCACGGTTGTTGCTGAGCTGCGCATGCAGTTCGTCACGACGGATACGCGCACGCTCTTCAGCGCCGCTGTCTGCGCGAACGCCGATATCCTGCAATTCGCGTTGTAAATCGTTAAGCAGCTCTTTCTTGGTGTCGTAGGAGCTTTTCAGCGAGGCCATAACCTGATTGTACTGGCTCAACTGCGCGGCGTGACTGCGCAACGCTTCACGGGCGCGGGTACGTTCAGCTTCCGCCTGTTCCAGACGTTCACGCAGTTTCTCATTCAGATCGCTGTTGCCGCTCAGCATTTCGGCGGAGTCGGAATAGCTAAAGTGCGCCCGGCGCTGAACGACTTCAGTGAGTGCAAAGGCCTGCTGGCGTGCATCACGCTGCGTCTGCTGAGAATACGCGTAGTCTTCTTTCAGCTGTTCAAACTGCTCCGGGTCATTTTGCAGAACGGAAACCATCGGCTCCAGCTTGGCTAACTGATTGCCGTGCTGCTGCACAAAACGCGCCGCTTCCTGGGCTTCATCCAGACGTTCGCGAATTTCGTCCACACGATCGGCCAGCGTGTCATCCGCCAGCAGATTCAAACGCGGCAGCAGGCGGTTAAGAGCAGAAACCCCCTCTTTCGCCTGTTCAAACTGCGTGCGGCTTTGCTGATTATCATTTTCATGGTTGGTCAGCGCACGTTCGAGTTCAACGCGACGGCTGTTCAACTGACGAATTTCGGCTTCCGGATCGGCCTCAAACGCCACCGACAGATGGCTGCCGATAAAGCGGCTAAACGCCTGGTGCAGACGTTGGGTTTTCTGGACGTCAAAAGAGAGCGTTGCAAAACGTTCAGACAGCCCCTCACGCTCGGCGTGTAGCGTTTCGATGCGGCTTTCACGCGCGGCACGACCAAAAATCGGCACCGTTGGGAAGCGGGAGTAACGCCACTGGCGCTCGGCGGTTTTCACCACCACCGCTTTTTCCAGCTCATCGACACTGAAAACGCTGTCATCAAACGACTGCGGATCCCCTTCGATGAAGTAGAGGTCTTCCGGGCAATCCGTCAGCCCATCAAGTTGCTCAGTAATCAGCGACAGATCCGGCACCACGATGGCATGACGCGAAGGACCGTAAAGCGCAGAGAAGTACGGCGCATCTTCAAGGCTAACATCGTCATAGATTTCAGACAGCAACACGCCGCCGAAGCGTTCTGCCAGCGCGTTCAGACGCTGATCTTCCGCCCCGCCCGGCTGGCTTAGACGTTCAATCTCTTCATCAACTGCATTTTTACGCGCGCCGACTTCATCACGCTCAACAATGGCTTCACGCTCGCGCTCCAGCAACTGTTGCAGGTACTCGGTGACGTCCTGGCTGGAGGTAAATTCTTCGCCACACTGTTCGCTAAGCTGGTTCAGGCTATTTTGCGCGGCCAGCCAGACCGGCGCGCGTTGCATCAAATGCTGGATACGAGACTGCAACTGCTCCTGCTCCTGGCGCAACGTCATACGTTGTTCGCTGGCAGAAGAGACGCTGTCCGACAAGGCGGCGATACGCGCTTCCAGCTCCTGGTGCAGTGCTTCCAGCTCATCGATATCGAACTGTTTACCCTGACGCTTGCAGAATTCAGCCAGCAGACGCTCGGCTTCCTGCTGTTCGCGCAAACGCTGTTCCAGCTCGCTCAAACGCATGCGCAATGGCTGAACCTGTTCCGCCAGGTGGCGCTGTTCAACACCTTCGCGCAGCAGCTCACGTGCGACGCCCCAGGCATCACCACGTGCCAGTGGGCCGTTGATAGCCGCCACCAGCTGATAAGCCTGCTCGAACTGACTGTGCGCGGTTTGTGCCACGCTCATTTTTTGTTCCAGCGTCAGCAGTTTTTCAGTGGCTTCCTGCTCTTTCGCCTGGAACGTCTCCAGCCATTCGGCAGCACTGTCGGGCGTCAGATCCGGTAAGTGACAGAGCTCTTTCGCCCGATTTAGCGCCTGAATCGCCTGAGTGTACTGGATGGCGCGCGTTTGCTGAACGTCCAGCGCCTGCTGGTAATCGGCAAGCTGGCTTTTCAGCTCATCCACTTCCAGTTCGGCGGCTTCCGCGCGGGCTTCGTTTTCATCCTGGCGGTCAACGGCTTCCGCGACCACCTCATTTTGTTCTTCGAGACGAACCTGCAGTTCTTCGAGATCCGCTTCGTAGCGTTCAATTTTTTCCTGCTGACGCAGCGCGGTTTGCACCAGATTCAGGTGATCGCTTGCCGCCTGATAATCCGCTTCCAGATCGCCTTCCGCGCCGTTATGCTCGCCCAGTTCACGCGCCATATCCACGTGCTTGTACTGCTCTGCGGCCAACTGCTTGCGTGAGGTATGCAGCTCACGACGATATTCCAGCGCTTTATCAAGATGGATACGACGTTCGTTGGCGTGGCGCATATAATCCGCAGCCACATAGTTGGTCGCTTCGCTGATCAAATGCTTAAACAGGTCACGATCTGACTGGGTGACGCGAATCGCTTCCAGCGTCATGCGGTTTTCACGTAGCGCCGCTTCCATATCCTGGAACGCTTTACGCACGCCGCCGTTTTCCGGCAGCAGGTAGTCACGCAGCGAGCGGGTAATGGCGCTGGAAATACCGCCGTACAGTGAGGCTTCAATCAGGCGATAGAATTTACTACGGTCAGAGGCAGAGCGCAGACGACGGGCGATGATCCCCAGATCGAACATCAACGAGTGATAATCGGTGATTGAGTTAAACTGCTTAAACTGCACACCTTCCATCTCATCAAGCTTCTCTTTCAGCTCTGCGAGAGACAGAACGCGAGCCTGGCGTTCGTTCAGGGTTTCCGTAACCAGTTGGGTTGGCTGCACCGACATCGGCAACCCCTGAATCGCAAACGGCTTGATGTCCACTTTACGATCGCGCCCGGCAACCTGCTGCAGACGCACGCCGACGACCACACGCTGATGGCGCGAGTTGAGCACGTCAAGCATTGAGTAACAGACACCTGCTTTCAGCTTACCGTGCAGGCCTTTATCACGTGAGCCGCTGGTTGCACCGGCTTCGGTGGTGTTACGGAAATGCAGCAGAGTCAAGTCAGGGATGAGCGCCGTAACAAATGCCGCCATGGTAGTGGATTTACCCGCACCGTTACCGCCGGACAGCGTGGTAACCAGTTCATCAAGGTCAAACGTACGGGCAAAAAAACCATTCCAGTTAATCAGCGTAAGTGAGCGAAATTTACCGCGTTCAATCATTATTCTTCTTCTCCACTGTCCGGCTGATTATCTTCTGGCTCATCGTTAAGCTGCAGGCGGTTCTCGACCGGCATCGCTTCGCCATCACGAATCAAGCGACGCTGCGCTTCGCGCGGATCGTCACCGCTGCGTACATCCGCGCCAAAGCGGAAGACTGATTCCGTAATACGGAATTTGCTGCTGTCATGACCCATAAACCATACCATGCCTAAGCGGCGGAGACGGTTTAGCGAAGAACGAACCTTTTCCTGGAGTTTCTGGCGATCAACGTCCGAACCGGTTGAACGGTTGTTCACCAGCTTCAGCAGTTTGGCTTCATCCGCCAGCGTTAATAGCTCGTCATACAGCTCTTGCTGGGTAAAAATCCCTTCGTTCGCCAGGCGTTCCGGGCTGAGATAGAGATAGCAAAGAATTTTACCGACCATCATATCCAGTTCAGACAGAACCGAACGGGGAATGAGCGTCGTTGAACGTGGACGAAGGTAGAAGAACCCTTCCGGGGCACGGATCAATTCCACGTTATAGCGGCTGTAAAACTCTTCAAAATATTCCTGAAAATCCATCAGGAAGGCATGATTATCCAGTTCATCCAGGCCGATATGGCGACCCGAACGTAAAGCGCTATCCAGCGCTGGAAATAACGGATTCGCCAGCGCCTGCGCCAGCTTTACCGGCATCACTTGTTCAATATTTGTCAATGACATGCGCCTGTACCTTGGCTCCGTAATCATTAATCGGCTGCCATTTCGCGGGCAGTCCGGTGAAGTCTGCTTGCGCTACGCCAAGACGTACCGCCTGATCAATAACAATACGCGCTACGTCGAAGTGACGCGCACGTGGGTATTGCGCCAGATACTCGCGCACGACCAATCCGAGATCCAGTGGCGTTTGTCTGGATTTATAGATAGCCAACTGCTCTTCGATAATTGCCGCCAGCTGTTCGCGGATCTCGTTAAATTCTTCATATTCCAGATCGGCGGGCAACTCGCCGGTGACCTCTTCATCACGCAGCACCATCTCTTCGTCGCGCATATCCAGTAGACGATCGGCGTTGGCATAGGTCAGCGCCCACGGATCGTCAAAGTAGGTCTGCACGGACTGGCGCAGACGCTGGGCAAAGACGCGGTTTTTGTCCATATCGATCGCGGTACGGATAAACTTGTGCACGTGACGATCGTAACCGATCCACAAATCGATGGATTGCTGACCCCAGCTGATAATGCGATCGAGCTTGCTTTGTAAGTCAAACACCAACCGGTCGACAAAATGCAGATCGTCATGTGCCATCGTCGCATCCTGAATGCGTAACAGGTTCGCCTGGAGCTTATCCCCTGCCGCTTCCAGCGTATCCTGCAGCTCACGCAGCGTACCAGACGTTTCAGACAGCAGCATTTCACAGCTGGAAATTGCCGCCCGCCAGTCCTTATTCAGCAACTGTGCGATATCGTCTTTTACCTGCTGCTGCTGCTCATCCATAATGCGCTGAGTCAAATCAATACTGTCGAAAATTTCCGCTACCGAATACTTCAATGGCGCATAGACGTTGCGGTGCCAGTGGAATTCATCACCACCTTCCGCGGCGGCATCTGCCGCACGCTTCAGCTCACCAGCAACAATCGACAACTGCATCGACAAACGCAATGTAGAGAATTCGCGCTGACGAATATAGTAATCCGTGATGCCAATTCCCAGCGGCGTTAAACGATAAATAGCGTTACCTTCCGCCTGCTCGCTGGTAAAGCGGTTCAGCAGACGTTGACGTACCATGTCGTTAATCGCGTTATTGGCGCGAACACCGATGGTTTCGCTGGTTTGCTCAAACGCATCACTCACATGGCGGAACGCATCCACCAGCTCGCCTTCACTCATCTCACCGTCAAGTCGCTCACCGTTCAGCGTGGCTACCGCCAGCAGGAACGAAAGTCTGTCTACCGGCAGAGAAATGGAGAAGTCATTTTTTCTGGCCCAGGCAACCAGTTCGGGGACTGTCTGGGAAAATTCACTCATAGGTTATCCTTGCATCTGCGGTTTGCGCGCGGTGACATGAATATAGCGGCCAAGGCTGATATACGGTTCCTGGCGGCAATAGCGCGTTTCTAACTCAAGTAACATTTCATAACCGTCACGCTGTTGATGCTTATCTCGCAGATAATCATGAAACACGCGTACGCCTGTCTTACCGGTTATCTGCCAACCGATCTCTTCCAGCCACTGATAAACCTGTCCTGGTTCACGCGGATAGTCTGGTGAAAGCGTACGTTTTTTACGTTTTGGCATCCCAACCTGCACATAGTCGAAATTCCCTGCGACCATGTTGTGCATCAGCAGACCGTTAGCATTGTAGAACATTAACGATAACGCGCCGCCGGGACGTAATACCGACCACAGGGTTTGCAGCACGCAAACCGGTTCGGCCACCCATTCCAGCACAGCATGAAACAATATCAGATCAACCGGGCTTTCCAAATGCGCAGCAACATCCTGAGCGGCGCATTGTATGAAATGCATGTTTCCGCTCACACCTTTTGCCTCTGCTGCCTGTTGCGCACGGGCGATCATCTCACCGGACAGGTCGCATAATGTCACGAAGTGACCGCGCTCCGCCATTTTGATGGCCGTTTGCCCTTCGCCCCCCCCAGCATCCAGAATATGTAATTTCTGTTCACCGAGCGTGGGCAGTAGGCGATCCAAATCCTGCCAGAGAATAGCCTGTCTTAATTGACCTTTGGTGGTGCCGTAAATGTTACGGGAAAACTTCTCTGCAATGTCATCAAAATTGCGATCCCGCATCGGGCTCTCCACAGGCTGGCTTTAGGGCGACTAAGTAAAACCGCTATTTTGTCACACCCACGCCGAGAATGAACCTTCCTGGTGTAATATCCCTGCAGATCCCCTGCTGTATGGTTAAAAAAGGAACCAAAAAGGATGCTTTTTACGCTGAAGAAAGTGATTGGCGGTATGATGCTGCCGCTTCCGTTGATGCTGCTTGTGATGGGCATCGGCCTGGGGTTAATCTGGTTTAGCCGCTTTCAGAAAACGGGGAAAGTGTGTATTAGTCTGAGTTGGCTGGCGCTGTTACTTCTTAGTTTGCAGCCCGTCGCCGATAGCCTGTTGAAACCGCTTGAGGATAGTTATCCAACCTGGCAGGATAGGCAAAAAGTGGAGTACATTGTGGTGTTGGGTGGCGGATATACCTGGAATCCGCAGTGGGCGCCGAGTTCAAACCTGATCAACAACAGCCTTCCACGTCTGAATGAAGGTATTCGCCTATGGCGCGCAAACCCGGGATCGAAGCTTATCTTTACCGGCGCTGCCGCAAAGACCAATAATGTCAGCACGGCTGAAGCTGGCGCTCGCGTGGCGCAGTCGCTGGGCGTCCCCCGCAGCGAGATCATTACGCTGGATAAACCTAAAGATACCGAAGAAGAAGCGACCGCAGTGAAACAGGCCATTGGCGATGCGCCGTTCCTGCTGGTGACATCCGCATCGCACTTACCGCGTGCGATGATTTTCTTCCAGCAGGCCGGACTGTATCCTTTGCCTGCACCCGCCAATCAACTGGCCATCGATTCCCCACTCAATCCGTGGGAGCGGGCAATCCCTTCGCCTGTCTGGCTGATGCATAGCGATCGTGTTGGTTACGAAACGTTGGGGCGCATCTGGCAGTGGCTAAAAGGTTCAGGCGAGCCACGGCAGCAGTGATTTCGTTGCCAGGTCAAAGTTGGAACGATTAAAACGTCCGGTATTGACCAGTTGCGCAACCTCATCCCATAACACATACAACCAGCGCCGCCAGATGAACGACTCCGCCACTGGCGCGCGCTGCAGGTATTGCCATAGCAGGCTTTCCGCCAGCGCATTATCCATTAAGCGGAACAGTTCATATTCCCTCGGCGCCCACAACATCAACCCAGGCCCCACCATCGCCAGAAGCTGATCGCTACGGGCGTCTTTAAGCATACTGCGTAAGCTGAAATTACCGTGGATCAGCACACAGTTATCATTGAATCCTTCAAATAAAGCGGGCAAACACTCACGGGTGCGAAACAGGATCCGTTTGTCCTGCATCGTCAGCCCGGTATTGTTGAACTGACTTAGCGTAGTCCACAGCACCTCTACTCGCTGACGATACCAGGATGGCCAGATATTCTCTTGCGTGTTATCCACCATTCCCACACAGCCGCGGCTATCCTGCCGATGCCATGAAAGCAGACCTTCTACAATCTGATCCTTTAAATGTTCCCAGCGTTCGGGCGTTCTGGCAGGCGCTTCTACCGGCACACCGCGTAAACGCTCAAGCAACAGGACATCAGGGCCGGGATGCTCTTCGTGCGTTAAGACACCATAAATGACTGGCATACGCACCGTCCCGCTGCGTGCCAGCATGGTGGTTTTCCATGCTAACTGCTGCGCCATCCCCGGTGTGGTGAAACTTCTCGCCATCAGTGGCATCGGATTTCCCTGGCTGTCATACAGTGACCACAGAGCCGTATCCACTTTTTCATTTACGCATTCAATACGACTGAGTTTTTCACCCAGCAGATGGCTGAGTTCGGCACGCAACTGTTCCATTTCAGATTGCCCTCATAAATGCTACTGCTTTCATAATGAGCGTCGTGCAGACAGATGTCACCCGGATGAGATCAATTGATGAAAAGAAAAGTGGAGGAAAAGCGTAACGATACGATACGCCTCCCAAAAATACGCGTCATACTTCAAGCTGCAGGTGAGTCAAGCCTCCTGCAACTTAAATTATTCAGCGTATCTTAATGGAGAATCGTGAGAAAAACTAAGGCATCTCAGCGCGAACACGCTCAAGATCTTCAGCGGTATCAACCCCTGTGCCAGGAACTTCCTTAGCAACGGCGACGTGAATTTTTTCGCCGTACCACAGCACACGCAGTTGCTCCAGCATTTCAATATGCTCAAGCGGACTCGGCTGCCAGTTTACATAACGGCGAATAAATCCGGCGCGATAACCGTAAATGCCCAGGTGACGCAGGAAAGTATCGCCCACCGTTTCGAGGCTTTTGGCGAAACGGTCGCGATCCCACGGAATGGTCGCGCGTGAAAAATAGAGCGCATAACCTTCGGCATCCAGCACAACTTTTACCGCATTCGGATTAAATGCCTCTTCCGCGCTGTGAATCGGGGCTGCAAGGGTCGCCATACCAACCTGGCGCTGCGCCAGATTCTCAGCGACCTGGCGAATAATGACCGCCGGGATCATCGGCTCATCACCCTGTACGTTCACGATAACGGTATCATCGCTAAAACCACATTTCTCGACAACTTCCGCCAGTCGCTCCGTGCCAGACTGGTGATCGGCACGTGTCATGCACACTTCGCCACCCACCGCTTCTACCGCACGAGCGACATCTTCATGATCGGTAGCAACAATAATACGCTCAGCGCCAGATTCACGCGCTCGCTCCAGCACATGCACAATCATGGGCTTGCCGTTGATATCCAGCAGCGGCTTACCCGGTAAACGTGTGGACGCATAACGCGCAGGAATAATGACCACAAAACTCATGATTTACTCTCATCAGCAGTCAGAACACGGGCTTCGGTTTCCAGCAAAACTGGAATGCCATCGCGCAGTGGGAAAGCAAGGTTATCCAGTTTACAAATCAGTTCCTGTTTTTCCTGGTTAAACCAGAGTTTGCCATTGCATACCGGGCAGGCAATGATTTCAAGCAGACGATGATCCATAGTTCCTCCAGATGGACCGGATTGTGAATCCGTAAATATTAACATAATCAATTAAGAGGCTGGGTCTATTTCCCAACCGTGCCGGGAGTCAGCAAATAAACCGTCCGGGCAATTCCCCAATGTCACTCGCGTCGCCTGCTGCCAGCGAGCAAAATCACTGATGGCCTGGAGCAAGCCTTTTTGCAGAGTAACCCCTGGTTTGATGCCATCCTGCAACCACAGCGAAATAACCTCCAGCACGCCGGTTTTACGGTGCATTTTGGCGTCCATGCGCCCAACTAACTGCCCGCGATACAGCAGCGGCAAGACGAAATAACCATACTGACGTTTGGGCGCTGGCGTATAGCATTCCAGTCGGTAGCTAAAATCAAACAGCTGTTCTGCCCGTTTACGATCCCAGACCACCGGATCAAACGGGGATAAAACAGCGCTGTGGGTGGCAGTCAACTTTCCCGCCAGAGCAAGTTCCAGTTGCGGCTGAAGGTGGCTATGCAGCCACAAGGTGCCCAGCCCTTCTACATCAACAGGAATTATATGTCGCTGTTCCCTTCGCATATCGCACCAGTTTTTTAACGCCGGACGCTTCAGGCGATAGTAGTCCGCCAGCCACTGCTCACGGAAAATACCCAAACTACGGGCGCTGTTATCCAGCATCACAATTTCGGCTTCATCCTGCGACAGCCGGTCACGCTCGTCATCCCAATGAGGCATGACGCGATGCGTTAAATCATACACTCGCTGAAAATTACGCCGCTCCACCACCATCACTTTCCCGGATGTAAAAAGCCCTTCCAGATGCCGCTTTTGTGGTTTCCATTCCCACCAGCCGCTGGCACCCTTACGCGAATGCTCGAAATCGGCTGAACGTACCGGCCCGTTATGCTGGATATGCTGCAACAGTTGCTCTATTTCATGAGCATGTTCTTTCATCCACGCCGCTTTGTATTTCCAGCCCATTTTTTCCGGAGCCAACATACGATGGCGTATCAGCGTAAAGTCGCTGCGCGGTAAAAAACAGGCTTCATGCGCCCAATACTCCATCAGTTCGCCCTGCATTAAGGAGTCATCGAGCCATTGGGGGGAATAGTCGCCCAAACGACTAAACAGCACCAGATAGGGGCTGCGCGCGACAATATTGATGGTATCGATTTGCAGTAACGACATGCGCGAAATGGTGGGAAGAATATCTGCAGGCGTTGCCCGACGGCGTGTTTTTTTCAGCAGCCCCTGGGCAGCAAGGTGAAGATGACGGGCATCCGTCAGAGAAAGACGCGGCAACAACATTTATGGCCTCATAAATGATTCGCTGCCGCAGCGTGAATCAGTCAGCGAGTCAGCGAGATTAAGCTATCCAGCAACGCATCAGGCCGTTCGCCTGACAGATGTGCGTCAACGGGTAAATACCACCAGTTATCATCGGCAAATGCGCGGCATTTCACGGCATCTTTTTCCGTCATCACCAGCGTTTGTCCTTCGGCTAACAACGCACTGACGTCACTGTAGGTCAGAGACTGATGGTCCGCCAGTGCGACACATTTTTGTGGCCTGGCGCCACATGCCTCAAGCGTGGCAAAAAAACGGGGGGGATGGCCGATACCCGCCATGGCGACAATATCAGGCAGTTGCGCGACATCGCGGCGTTCACCAGTACGTAAATTAACGGCCAGCCCAGGCTCAAGATGCATGGGAATTTCACCCGGTCGCGCCACACCGCCATTAACGATCGTGGCATCCACCGATTTCAGCCGACCCGCACGCTCACGCATTGGGCCCGCAGGGAGCCACCAGCCGTTACCAAACCGACGAACACCGTCAATCACCACGATTTCCACATCACGTGCCAGACGATAGTGCTGTAACCCATCGTCTGTCACAATAATCTGCACATCATGGTGAGCAAGGATCGCTTTTACCGCATCCGATCTTACCGGAGATACCGCTACGGGTACGCCGGTACGTTGAAAGATAAGCACAGGCTCATCACCCGCTTCTGCGCTAGTAGTGTCTGCTGTTAGCAATAGCGGATAAGTCGCCGCTTTCCCGCCATAGCCACGAGACACTACGCCCACACGAATACCGCGTTGCTGCAGCTGTTCAACCAGCCAGATGACTACCGGTGTTTTACCATTGCCGCCTGCGGTAAGATTGCCGACCACCACCACCGGTACTGGCGCACGCCATGCACGTTTAAGCCCAAGCTTGTAGCATAGACGAATCCCGCCACTCACCAGACCATACAGCCAGGAAAGTGGCAATAATAATCGCCACAACGGCGATTCACCGGACCAGATACGTGCGATCATTGACCAAATTGCATTTTATGTAATTGTGCATAAACCCCACGCTGCTCAAGCAGTTCGCTATGGGTTCCGCGCTCAACAATCAGCCCGTCTTCTACCACGATGATCTCATCCGCCTGTTCAATGGTAGAAAGGCGGTGAGCAATAACCAGAGAGGTACGGTTTTTCTGTAGCTCATCAAGTGCAGACTGAATCGCGCGTTCGGATTCGGTATCCAGCGCCGACGTAGCTTCATCGAGGATCAGGATCGGACTGTCGCGCAGCAAGGCGCGAGCAATGGCGATACGCTGGCGCTGACCACCTGAAAGCAGCACGCCGTTTTCGCCAATCACCGTATCCAGACCATCATCCATCTTGTTGATGAAATCCATGGCGTAGGCCATCTGCGCAGCTTTTTCGATCTGCTCACGGCTATACATATCGGTACGCGCGTAGGCAATATTGTTGGCAACCGTATCATTGAACAGGTGAACGTTCTGCGATACCAGCGCCACCTGATCGCGCAGAGATGACAGGGTGTATTCACGCAGGTCGTGCCCATCCATCAGAATCTGCCCTTCATCGATATCGTAGAAGCGCGTGATCAGGCTGGCGATAGTGGATTTACCCGAACCAGAACGTCCAACCAGGGCAACGGTTTTGCCCGCCGGAATATTCAGGTTGATGTTACGTAACGCAGGAATGTCACGGCCCGGGTAGGTAAAGGTCACATTACGGAACTCCAGATCGCCGGTCGCACGTTCGATAACGCGTTTACCTTCATCTTTTTCCTGTTCGCTATCCAGAATGGTAAATAAAGTCTGGCACGCCGCCATACCGCGCTGGAACTG
The DNA here is from genome assembly GCF_014596835.2 of Citrobacter sp. C6_1. Taxonomy (NCBI): domain Bacteria; kingdom Pseudomonadati; phylum Pseudomonadota; class Gammaproteobacteria; order Enterobacterales; family Enterobacteriaceae; genus Citrobacter; species Citrobacter sp. C6_1. Next base: position 3,010,111 of record NZ_CP115031.1, read on the forward strand.
CGCGTTGACGTTAGTCAGCGATTTTAACGGACGCATCAGCGCAATCATTGAGGAGAAGACAACGGTGATTGTCCCTGCCGTCAGGTTTTCCATTACGCTTGGGAAGCTGGCCGCATATAACACGAAGGCCAGAGCCAGAGACGCAATCAGCTGGATGATAGGGTCAGAGATAGAAGAGGCGGAAACCATCTTCATACCCTGCAGACGCATCTTGTTGCTGACTTTGTCAAAACGCTTGGTTTCAACTTCCTGACCACCAAAAATCAAAACTTCTTTGTGGCCTTTCAGCATCTGCTCCGCACTGGTTGTCACCTGCCCCATGGTGTTTTGCATGTTTTTACTGATGCTACGAAAACGCCTGGAGACCACTCGAATGGCCACCGATACGATGGGCGCCAGCACAATCAGGATCAATGACAGCTGCCAACTGTAGTAGAACATCATGATAAACAGGCCAATAATTGAGGCCCCTTCACGTACCACAGTGATCAATGCGCCGGAAGACGAAGACGCGACCTGCTCGGAATCATAGGTAATACGTGATAGCAACGTGCCTGTAGACTGTTTATCAAAAAAGGCGACAGGCATGCCCATCATATGACCAAACAGGCGGCGACGCATGGTCATGACCACTTTACCTGACACCCATGAAATGCAGTAGCTGGAGACATAGCTCGTAATACCGCGAACTATCATTAGCCCAATGACCACCAGAGGCATCCACAGCAGCACAGAGCGATCAGTTTTACCAAAACCATCATCCAGTAATGGCTTGAGGAGCGATAACATGAAGGTATCGCTGGCCGCGTTAAGGACTAACGCTATACCCGCCACGATCAGACCCGATTTAAAAGGCGCTATGGTTGGCCATAGTCGGCGAAACGTCTGCCACGTAGAGAGATCTTTATCGTTATGCATTCAAAAAACCAGCATTTGTTAGAATAGCCGCATATTCTACCCGTTATCCTCCAACACGCCAAACCACTGATGATACCAACGGGGTAAAATCTGATCCCGTAAGCTGCGTATTCGCCAACTTTTTTGATAAATATCCAGCGTGATTTGCCCCTGGTGGGGTGTGTCCAGCCACTGATAATTTTGTTGCCGGTAACGCTGTCGGACTTTCCATGACGGTAGACGCCAGGCATTGTAGCGGGATGCTGAGGCTATTGCGGCCTGTCCGCTAACGCGTTGAATCAGCGCCAGTGAGGATGATGTGTTACTCCCATGGTGTGGAACCTGCACAAACGTAGCCTGCAGATGCTGCCAGTAGTGACTTAGCATTTTTTGTTCAGCAGAGGATTCAATATCACCTGTCAGGAGAATACTCTGATGTCCGTCATCCACCTTTACCACGCAGGAATGGTTATTCCCCTGCTCTTTATTTCCACTGACTGGCCAATGTGCGCTAAATGTTAATCCCTGCCATTGCCAACGCTCCCCGCGAAAACAAGGGAGATGCCCTTTCCAGCCCAACGGACTTCTGACCCACAGTGACGGCCAGGCTTGCCGTAGTGATTGCAACCCTCCCCGATGATCCAAATGTTCGTGGCTTAGAATTACCCCTTGCGGTTCCAGGTTGTGCCAACGTAGCCAGGGAATGATCAACTGCTGCGCACTATCGCCCTCGGGCCAGGCCAACCCGGTATCATAGAGAATCGCTTTGCCATTACGGACAATCACCATTGCCAACCCCTGTCCTACATCCAGCATATGTACCTGCCACAAATCAGCGCGGGGTGTTCTCCAGAACGGCCCACTCAATAACAAAAGCCCGGTAAAACAGGCAACCGGTAGCGTTTTCCAGGCATTTAATCGCCATGCAATAAGCATCAGCCATGGGGACAGTGCAAACCATCGCCAACGCGCATCAATGTTGAGCCATCCTTCCGGTAAGCTATTGAGACCCCAAAATAACAGCGCCAGGGAACGGTCAGCGAGATACCACAGGCCTGCCTCAATCATCACCTGACCGGTTAAATGCACGACCATACCCGCTAATATCAGAGGAACTGAAACAAATGTGACCAGCGGTACCGCAAATAAATTGGCCAGAAATGAGCTCAGGCTAACACCGTGAAATAATGCGATTTGGGCAGGCAGAAGCAGAAGCGTAATGCCAAATTGCAAATGAGCAAGCGCCAGCACTGCACGTCCGATACGCGAGAGCGGCCAGTACGGCATCGGCATCCACTGATACCAGAATATCAGTGCCGCCACAGCGAAAGCAGACAACCACAGACTTTGTGAAAGCACCGCGACCGGATCCACTACCACAATTGCTGCCAGGCAGGTAATCCAGACCGTCCAGTCACTCCACTGCCTGCCGCTTAGTTTTAGTGCCCCCCATACCATTAGCGCGATGACCGTGCGTAATGCCGGTGGTTGCAGGCCCGTCAGCCAGGCATAAAATGCAGCGCAGAGCACACCCCCGACTAGCGGAGCCTGCCAGCAGATCCAGCGTGTCGGCATTAAAAATTGTCCACCTCGTATCAGTCCGCCAGCGAGGAGTGCGGCAAAAGCAATATGCAGCCCGGAAATGGCCATCAAATGTGCTGTTCCGGTATCACGCATTATATTTTTTACCGCCTGCGATACAGACAAACGTTCTCCCATCCCCAGCCCCAGTATGACTTGCTGCCAGGGATAGGCGGCAAGCGTGGTTTTTAGCGAGGAGAGATAACGTGCACGCAGACTGCATTGCGGCGTAATCACTGAGGCCTGCAGAAAACGCCCCGTCAGCGGCTGATGCTGTGCCAATGCATAGCGCTGGCTATCAAATCCACCTTCATTCAGTTGCCCATGCACAGCGCGAACTTTCAGCGTCATCGCCCATGTCTGACCAGCGCAAACATCGCCGGGTAAATACTGCCCATACAGTACGACGCCAACGGCAGGAAATATCCGGCTCCCCTGAAGGTGTGTAATCTGACCGTAGTGCGTGGTCATATTGTCAGTCCCGGTTATTTGAACGATAGCCTGCTGCGTTTTGGCTGGGAGCGCATCACCAGTCCAGATAACCTCTTTCGCTGCCAGTATTCCCCACAGGAAAAACAGCAGGACTAACCCGGCGTAATGCATATATCGATGAGGAATGAGGCAAAGCAGACACGCCAGACCAAATACAAAGCTGACACACAGCATGTCAGGTAATACGGGTAATACCGTCAGCGGGAGAATGCCGCATAACGCACACGTACTAACTGTTGTTATTTTCATATGACACCTCCCTGTGACAGGGAGTGTGCAGGACAACTCAGCAGATGTCTGGCAGCTATTTACCGGTAAACGAGGTGCATTCCGCTGTTATTTAACTGCAGATGTAACATACAAATAAGTTGGGAGAGAGATTCCAGTACAGAGAGGTAAAAATGAAAAAAGCACCCATACAGGTGCTTTTCTCGGAGCTAAGTCTTGCTGAGGACTTAACCGTAAATATTGGCGCGATCGCGCAGTTCTTTACCCGGCTTAAAGTGCGGAACGTATTTTCCTTCCAGGTCCACTTTATCGCCAGTCTTCGGATTACGTCCGGTGCGTGGTGCGCGGTAATGCAAAGAGAAGCTGCCGAAACCGCGGATTTCAATACGCTCGCCCTGCGCAAGAGTCGAGGCCATATGTTCCAGCATCTCTTTTACTGCATCTTCAACCGCTTTCGCGGGAATATGAGGTTGCTGGGTTGCAAGTCTTTCAATCAATTCTGACTTGGTCATGATTCCTCCGGTTCCTTAAAGGCAAAATTAGCTGCTGCATTGATTAAGGGCGGCCGTAGCCGCCCTTTGTCATTGATTACAGGACGAATCCTGTAATCTGTCAAGCTACTCGTCACCCTTTGTGCTGTTAACAGCACAAAGGATTTAGAGCACTCGATATTACTCGCCTTTAGCTGCTTTGAAAGCTTCAGCCATTGCGTTGTTAGAGAAGTTAGCATCTTCCTGTTTGTTAACAGTTGCGATTGCATCTTTCTCATCAGCTTCGTCTTTAGCACGAACAGACAGGCTGATTGCACGGTTCTTACGATCAACACCGGTGAATTTAGCTTCAACGTCGTCGCCTACGCTCAGAACCAGAGTTGCATCTTCAACGCGGTCGCGGGAAGCTTCAGAAGCGCGCAGGTAACCTTCAACGCCGTCAGCCAGTTCTACGGTTGCGCCTTTAGCGTCAACTGCAGTGACTTTACCGTTTACGATTGCGCCTTTCTTGTTCAGTGCAACCCAGTTGTTGAACGGATCTTCTGCGAGCTGTTTAACGCCCAGAGAGATACGCTCACGTTCTGCATCAACCTGCAGAACAACTGCTGCGATTTCGTCGCCTTTTTTGTATTCACGTACTGCTTCTTCGCCTGCAACGTTCCAGGAGATGTCAGACAGGTGAACCAGGCCGTCGATGCCGCCGTCCAGGCCGATGAAGATACCGAAGTCAGTGATAGACTTGATTTTACCTTCAACACGGTCGCCTTTGTTGTGGGTTTCCGCGAACTGCTGCCATGGGTTGTTTTTGCACTGCTTCAGACCCAGGGAGATACGACGACGTTCTTCGTCGATATCCAGAACCATAACTTCCACTACGTCGCCAACGTTAACAACTTTGGACGGGTGGATGTTTTTGTTGGTCCAATCCATTTCGGAAACGTGAACCAGGCCTTCAACGCCTTCTTCGATTTCAACGAAGCAGCCGTAGTCGGTCAGGTTGGTCACGCGACCAGTCAGTTTGGTACCTTCCGGATAACGCTTAGCGATAGCTACCCATGGATCTTCGCCCAGCTGTTTCAGGCCCAGAGATACACGAGTACGCTCGCGGTCGAACTTCAGCACTTTAACAGTGATTTCGTCGCCAACGTTTACGATTTCGCTCGGATGCTTAACGCGTTTCCATGCCATGTCGGTGATGTGCAGCAGGCCGTCAACGCCACCCAGATCAACGAATGCACCGTAGTCAGTGAGGTTCTTAACGATACCTTTAACTTCCATGCCTTCCTGCAGGTTTTCCAGCAGCTGATCACGTTCTGCGCTGTTTTCGGATTCGATAACGGCACGACGGGAAACAACAACGTTGTTACGCTTCTGATCCAGCTTGATTACTTTGAATTCAAGCTCTTTGCCTTCCAGGTGCAGCGTGTCGCGGACCGGACGAACGTCTACCAGGGAACCCGGCAGGAACGCGCGAATACCATTCAGCTCAACAGTGAAGCCACCCTTGACTTTGCCATTGATAACACCAGTAACGGTTGCAGCTTCTTCGTAAGCTTTTTCCAGCGTGATCCAAGCTTCGTGACGTTTAGCTTTTTCACGGGACAGCAGGGTTTCACCGAAGCCGTCTTCTACTGCATCCAGAGCAACGTCAACTTCGTCACCAACCTGGATTTCCAGCTCGCCCTGGGCGTTTTTGAACTGCTCTGCCGGAATGGCGGACTCAGATTTCAGACCGGCGTCAACCAGTACTACGTCTTTGTCGATAGCAACAACAACACCACGAACGATGGAACCCGGACGGGTTTCGATTTCTTTTAAGGATTCTTCAAACAGTTGAGCAAAAGATTCAGTCATGTTTAATCTTCAGGTTTCATATTTAACGTCCACCTGGCTCCATGCCGGATGGGGTTGTTTAACATACCCGCTGTCAATCCATTGCAACGGGGGTACTGCAAATTCGGTCGCACTTATGCGAGAGCCAGTTTTTGGCGCGCGTATTGTAACGCTTTTTCAATCACTTGCTCAATGCTTAATCGGGTTGAATCCAAAACTAAAGCATCAGCAGCGGGAACCAGCGGCGCTACAGCACGGTTACGATCGCGGTAATCGCGTTCTTCGATCTCGGCCAAAAGGCGTTCAAAGTTAACACTAAAGCCCTTTTCCTGCAACTGTAGCATACGTCTATGCGCACGTTCTTGCGAGGAGGCGTCCAGAAAAATTTTCACTGGTGCATCCGGGAATACCACGGTCCCCATGTCACGTCCGTCGGCAATCAGGCCGGGCGCTTCACGAAACGCGCGTTGACGACGTAACAGCGCTTCGCGTACGCGAGGAAACGCAGCGACCTGAGAGGCGGCATTCGCCACTTCCTGGGTGCGGATTTCACCGCTGACATCTTCGCCTTCCAGAATGACTTCCAGGTTGCCGTCCGTTGAGATAAAACGCACATCCAGGTGTGAGGCAAGCGGTACCAGAGCATCTTCAGAAGTGACATCAACATGGTGATGTAACGCTGCGAGCGCCAGTACGCGGTAGATCGCGCCTGAATCTAACAGATGCCACTGCAATGCTTCCGCCATTGCCTTGCACAAGGTGCCTTTTCCTGCACCGCTTGGGCCATCAATGGTAATAACCGGGGCAATTGCCGTCATCTTTTTCTCCTTAAACGGGCATACGTTAACGTGAACGCCGCGCATTATACGCGCCAACGACAATGATCGTTATCTTTGTGTGAAAAATGCAGAATCATTGAAGCTGAGTGTAGAATAAATAGGCAATCGGAGATGTTAGAATGTGCCGCACCAGTTAGTGCGGCAACAAAATCAGGCAGGAGTACTAATACGCGCCAACTGTTCGAAATAATCCGGGAAGGTTTTGGCGGTGCATTTAGGGTCCAGAATGGTTACCGGCGTGTCAGACAACGCTACCAGCGAGAAACACATCGCCATACGGTGATCGTTATAGGTCGCAATATCCGCAAACTGCAGCTTAACCGGCGGAGTGATACGGATAAAATCATGCCCCTCTTCAACTTCCGCGCCCACTTTCCGCAACTCCGTTGCCATCGCAAACAGACGGTCGGTCTCTTTGACGCGCCAGTTGTAAATGTTCCGTAAAGTCGTTGTGCCCTTTGCAAACAGCGCGGCGGTCGCAATGGTCATTGCCGCATCAGGAATATGATTCATATCCATATCGACAGCGTTCAACTCACCGCGAGTACAGGCAATAAAATCATCACCCCATGTCACGGTCGCGCCCATTTTTTCCAGCACATCGGCAAAGCGAATATCACCCTGCATGCTATGACGCCCAATCCCGGTAACCTTCACCGTACCGCCTTTAATAGCGCCTGCCGCGAGGAAATAGGAAGCTGAAGAAGCATCGCCTTCAACCAGATATGCACCCGGCGACTGATACTGCTGCTGACCCTGCACGACAAAACGCTGGTAGTTCTGATTCTCAATTTCAACACCAAACGTTTTCATCAGGTTCAGTGTGATATCAATGTAAGGTTTGGATACCAGCTCGCCTTTAATCGCGATTGTCGTATCCTGCGGCGCCAGCGGCGCAGTCATCAGCAATGCAGTGAGGAACTGGCTGGATACGCTGCCGTCAACCTCAACTTGTCCTCCGGTGAAACCACCACGCAGACGTAAAGGCGGATAGTTTTCCTGCTCCAGGTATTCAATGTTGGCTCCGCCCTGGCGTAGCGCATCAACCAGATGACCAATCGGGCGCTCTTTCATGCGCGGTTCGCCCGTCAGCACGATGTCATTGCTGCCCAGGCACAGAGCGGCAGCCAGCGGGCGCATTGCGGTTCCGGCATTACCAAGGAACAGCTCTACAGCGCCTTCTGCATGCAGCGCGCCGCCACTACCGATTATCTCGCAACGCGTGCGATCGGCAGAAAGGGTGTAGCTAATCCCTAACGCATTCAGCGCATTCAGCATATGGCGGACATCATCACTGTCCAGCAGGTTGGTCAGGACAGTGGTGCCATTTGCTAATGCAGCCAGCAGCAAAGCGCGGTTAGAAACACTTTTGGATCCAGGCAGATTGATGGTGCCATCCACCCGCGCAATGGGTTGTAACGTCAGGGATTCCATGAAACTCAACTCTCAAAAACAGACATAAAAACCCCACAGGCTGGCTGCGGGGATGAAAAGTACAGCAGATTAGCCGCGGCGACGCTCAAAATCGATCATGAAATCGGTCAGCGCTTTTACGCCTTCCAGCGGCATCGCATTGTAGATGGACGCGCGCATACCGCCGACCACACGGTGCCCTTTCAGCGCGTGCAGGCCCGCAGCGAAAGACTCTTCCAGGAAGAGTTTATCGAGCGCGCTGTCAGCCAGCTGGAACGGTACGTTCATACGTGAACGGTTCGACTTCGCCACATCGTTGCGGTAGAAATCGCTGTTATCAATCACGCCGTACAGCAGTTCTGCTTTTTGCTGGTTAATTTTATCCATTGCGCTGACACCGCCCTGTTTTTTCAGCCATTTAAAGACCAGGCCTGACAGATACCAGGCAAAGGTCGGTGGCGTGTTAAACATGGAGTCGTTGTCATTCAGTACGGTATAGTCAAGGATCGACGGGCAAGACACGTGGGCTTTACCCAGTAAATCTTCGCGTACGATGACAATCGTCAGCCCGGCCGGGCCGATGTTTTTCTGCGCTCCGGCATAAATTACGCCATAACGGCTAACGTCAAGCGGTGCGGAAAGAATAGTCGAGGACAGATCCGCCGTAACCACCACATTGCTGGCAAAATTCGGCGTTTCATCAATCGCGATACCGTCGATGGTTTCGTTCGGGCAATAGTGCAGATACGCCGCGTTGTCAGAAAGCTGCCATTCACTCATCGGCTTAACAGCGCGCAGGCCGTCAACGGTGACTTTGGCATCAATAACGTTTGGCGTGCAGTACTTTTTCGCTTCTTTAATCGCGCTGGCTGCCCAGTAACCGGCATCGACGTAATCCGCCGTCGTTTTATCACCCAGAATATTTAACGGAATACCCGCAAACTGCCCACGACCACCGCCATGGCAGAACAACACTTTATAGTTGGAGGGGATACTGAGAAGATCGCGAAAATCCTGCTCCGCTTCCTCTGCAACCTGGATGAACTCTTTGCCACGGTGGCTAATTTCCATTACCGACGTGCCAAGACCGTTCCAGTCACAAAGATCCTGTTGAGCCAGTTTAAGTACTTCTGCCGGTAGCATTGCCGGACCTGAACTAAAATTGAAGACCTGAGCCATTTCCCCTCACCACGTTGTGTTGTTGTCCAATCAACATCCTGTCGTTTACGATAATTCCTGTGACAGACATTGGGTATAAGTTATTCCTGTGGATATCGGTTTTATCATTCAGTGACACGCGCCGCAATGGGTAAAACCGACCAGGGCAAAAATGAGCGATGCGTCACACAACAGAATCTATCGGATTGACGGATAAAAACCGAGATTTTCGCTATCAGGTGGCCCGTTTTGCCCGACTGGCCTTCGACCATTCTGGTTTTGCATAGCGCAGAGATATATAAAGAAAGAAGCCCCCCTTCCCTTCAGCAGATAGTCCGCAGACATTCAACTGAACACGCTACGGTGTGAATCAAATGCTTTATTTACGCCGAGGCTCCGGCGGCGATAGCGCCATTCATTGAAAACCCGTATCATTGCGCGCTTTCCGTACGACAAAAGTGATTTTCATGACGCAAACATTTATCCCCGGCAAAGATGCCGCACTGGAAGATTCCATCGCTCGCTTCCAGCAAAAATTACTCGACCTCGGTTTTCAAATTGAAGAAGCCTCATGGTTGAACCCCGTTCCTAACGTCTGGTCTGTACATATTCGCGACAAAGAATGCGCGCTGTGCTTTACCAACGGTAAAGGTGCGACGAAAAAAGCGGCGCTGGCCTCCGCACTGGGTGAATATTTTGAGCGTCTGTCGACTAACTACTTCTTTGCGGATTTCTGGCTGGGCGACACCATCGCCAACGGTCCGTTCGTACATTACCCGAACGAAAAATGGTTCCCACTGACAGAAGATGATGACGTACCTGAAGGTTTGCTGGATGCGCGTCTGCGTGCATTCTACGATCCAGACAATGAACTGACCGGCAGCATGCTTATCGATCTGCAATCCGGCAATGAAGAACGCGGCGTTTGCGGCCTGCCGTTTACCCGTCAGTCAGATAATCAGACCGTTTACATTCCGATGAACATTATCGGTAACCTGTACGTATCTAACGGTATGTCTGCGGGTAACACACCGAATGAAGCCCGCGTTCAGGGGCTGTCTGAAGTTTTTGAGCGCTATGTGAAGAACCGCATTATCGCGGAAAGCATCAGCCTGCCGGAAATTCCGGCCGAAGTGATGGCGCGTTACCCGGCAGTCGTTGAATCCATCGCAAAGCTGGAAGCCGAAGGATTCCCAATCTTCGCATACGACGGCTCGCTGGGCGGCAAATACCCGGTTATCTGCGTTGTACTGTTCAACCCGGCTAACGGTACCTGTTTTGCCTCTTTCGGTGCGCACCCGGATTTCGGTGTTGCACTGGAGCGTACCGTCACTGAACTGTTGCAGGGCCGTGGTCTGAAAGATCTTGATGTCTTCACTCCCCCAACCTTCGACGATGAAGAAGTGGCTGAGCACACTAACCTCGAAACGCACTTCATCGATTCCAGCGGTCTGATCTCCTGGGATCTGTTCAAGCAGGATGCCGATTACCCGTTCGTTGACTGGAGTTTCTCCGGTACAACAGAAGAAGAGTTCGCCACCCTGATGGCCATCTTCAAAGCGGAAGATAAGGAAGTCTACATCGCCGACTATGAGCATCTGAGCGTTTACGCCTGCCGTATTATTGTTCCGGGAATGTCTGACATCTACCCGGCTGAAGATCTGTGGTTAGCCAACAACGCCATGGGCGCCCATCTACGTGACACCATCCTCTCTCTGCCGGGCAGTGAATGGGATAAAGAAGACTATCTCAATCTGATCGAACAGCTGGATGAAGAAGGCTTTGACGACTTCACCCGCGTACGCGAACTGCTTGGTCTGGCAACCGGTGCGGATAACGGCTGGTATACCCTGCGCATTGGCGAGCTAAAAGTGATGCTGGCGCTGGCCGGTGGCGACCTGGAGCAGGCGCTGGTCTGGACGGAATGGACGATGGAATTCAATGCCTCCGTCTTTAGCGCTGAACGTGCCAACTACTACCGCTGTCTGCAAACGCTACTGCTGCTCTCTCAGGAAGAAGATCGTCAGCCGCTGCAATATCTGAATGCGTTTGTCCGCATGTACGGTGCCGAGGCGGTTGAAGCGGCAAGTGCGGCATTGAGTGGCGAAGCGCCATTCTACGGGCTGCAAACCGTTGATAGCGATCTGCAGGCTTTCCCGGCACATCAGTCTCTGCTGAAAGCCTATGAGAAGCTGCAACGCGCGAAAGCTGCACATTGGTCAAAATAGTGACAGTCAGCCTGCGCTAAGTAGGCTAAAGGTATTGTCTGGGATATATTACGGGGCGCTTTAAGCGCCCTGTTTTTTATTTTGGTCAAATCGGAAAATAAATGTAAAAACAAGGTTAAATATTAGTAGTTGATATTAAAAAAAATAGCGTATCAATGTGTTTTTTTATCTCAATTACTCCATTTTAATTAACTGTCTGACAGGAGACAAAAAGAAAAAATTCAACTCACCTTATAATTTTTAAAATTTATTTTTATATGGATAATCAACAAGTTACTCCGTAATCGCATAAAAACCATGCGCCTTGCGGGCCTATAAGCCAGGCGAGATATGATCTATATCAAATTCTCATCTATAATGCTTTGTTAGTATCTCGTCGCCGACTTAATAAAGAGAGAGTTAGTGTGAAAGCTGACAACCCTTTTGATCTTATACTTCCTGCTGCTATGGCCAAAGTTGCCGAAGAAGCAGGCGTCTATAAAGCAACGAAACATCCGCTTAAGACGTTCTATCTGGCAATTACTGCCGGTGTGTTCATTTCAATTGCCTTTGTTTTCTATATCACTGCCACAACCGGTACCGGCACAATGCCTTTCGGCATGGCAAAGCTGGTGGGTGGTATCTGCTTTTCCCTGGGGCTGATCCTTTGCGTTGTCTGCGGCGCTGACCTCTTCACTTCAACCGTACTGATTGTCGTCGCTAAAGCCAGTGGTCGTATTACCTGGGGTCAGTTAGCGAAGAACTGGCTTAACGTTTATGTCGGTAACCTGATTGGTGCGCTGATTTTTGTGTTACTCATGTGGCTTTCTGGCGAGTATATGACCGCCAACGGCGCGTGGGGACTCAACGTCCTGCAAACTGCCGACCACAAAGTGCACCATACTTTTGTTGAAGCTGTAAGCCTTGGTATTCTGGCTAACCTGATGGTGTGCCTGGCGGTATGGATGAGCTACTCTGGCCGCAGCCTGATGGACAAAGCGTTTATCATGGTATTACCGGTCGCAATGTTCGTTGCCAGCGGTTTTGAGCACAGTATCGCAAACATGTTTATGATCCCTATGGGTATCGTAATACGCGATTTCGCCACCCCGGAATTCTGGACCGCTGTCGGTTCTTCTCCGGAGAATTTTTCTCACCTGACCGTGATGAATTTCATCACCGATAACCTGATTCCGGTTACGATCGGTAACATTATCGGCGGCGGTTTGTTGGTCGGGTTGACATACTGGGTCATTTACCTGCGTGGTAACGATCATCATTAATCTGATGATGCCCATTACACGCAGTAAATAAAAAATCCACTTAAGAAGGTAGGTGTTACATGTCCGAGCTTAATGAAAAGTTAGCCACAGCCTGGGAAGGTTTTACCAAAGGTGACTGGCAGAATGAAGTAAACGTCCGTGACTTCATTCAGAAAAACTACACTCCATATGAGGGTGACGAGTCCTTCCTGGCTGGCGCAACTGATGCGACCACTGCACTGTGGGACAGCGTGATGGAAGGCGTTAAACAGGAAAACCGCACTCATGCGCCTGTTGACTTTGACACCTCCGTTGCTTCTACCATCACTTCTCACGACGCTGGCTACATCAACAAAGCGCTCGAGAAAATTGTTGGTCTGCAGACTGAAGCTCCGCTGAAACGTGCGATCATTCCGTTTGGCGGCATCAAAATGGTTGAAGGTTCCTGCAAAGCGTACAATCGCGAACTGGACCCGATGCTGAAAAAAATCTTCACCGAATACCGCAAAACCCACAACCAGGGCGTATTCGATGTTTACACCAAAGACATTCTGAACTGCCGTAAATCCGGTGTTCTGACTGGTCTGCCTGATGCGTATGGCCGTGGCCGTATCATCGGTGACTACCGTCGCGTTGCGCTGTACGGTATCGACTACCTGATGAAAGACAAATATGCTCAGTTCGTCTCTCTGCAGTCCGATCTGGAAAACGGCGTAAACCTGGAAGCAACTATCCGTCTGCGTGAAGAAATCGCTGAACAGCACCGCGCTCTGGGTCAGATCAAAGAAATGGCGGCTAAATATGGCTGCGATATCTCTGGTCCGGCTACCAACGCTCAGGAAGCTATCCAGTGGACTTACTTCGGCTACCTGGCCGCGGTTAAATCTCAGAACGGTGCAGCAATGTCCTTCGGTCGCGTATCCACCTTCCTGGATGCTTACATCGAACGTGATATCAAAGCGGGCAAAATCACCGAGCAAGACGCTCAGGAAATGATTGACCACCTGGTCATGAAACTGCGTATGGTTCGTTTCCTGCGTACGCCTGAATATGATGAACTGTTCTCCGGTGACCCGATTTGGGCAACTGAATCTATCGGTGGTATGGGCGTTGACGGCCGTACTCTGGTTACCAAAAACAGCTTCCGCTTCCTGAACACCCTGTACACCATGGGTCCTTCTCCGGAGCCGAACATCACTGTTCTGTGGTCTGAAAAACTGCCTCTGAACTTCAAGAAATTCGCCGCTAAAGTGTCCATCGACACCTCTTCTCTGCAGTACGAGAACGATGACCTGATGCGTCCGGACTTCAACAACGACGACTACGCTATCGCTTGCTGCGTAAGCCCGATGGTTGTTGGTAAACAAATGCAGTTCTTCGGTGCGCGTGCAAACCTGGCGAAAACCATGCTGTACGCAATCAACGGTGGCGTTGATGAAAAACTGAAAATGCAGGTTGGTCCTAAATCTGAACCGATCAAAGGCGACGTTCTGAACTTCGACGAAGTTATGGACCGCATGGATCACTTCATGGATTGGCTGGCTAAACAGTACGTCACTGCACTGAACGTTATTCACTACATGCACGACAAGTACAGCTACGAAGCCTCTCTGATGGCGCTGCACGACCGTGACGTTATCCGCACCATGGCGTGTGGTATCGCTGGTCTGTCCGTTGCTGCTGACTCCCTGTCTGCAATCAAATATGCGAAAGTTAAACCGATTCGTGACGAAGACGGTCTGGCTATCGACTTCGAAATCGAAGGCGAATACCCGCAGTTTGGTAACAACGACTCTCGCGTTGATGACATGGCGGTTGACCTGGTAGAACGTTTCATGAAGAAAATTCAGAAACTGACTACTTACCGTAACGCTATCCCGACTCAGTCTGTTCTGACCATCACCTCTAACGTGGTTTATGGTAAGAAAACTGGTAACACCCCAGATGGTCGTCGTGCTGGCGCGCCGTTCGGACCGGGTGCTAACCCAATGCACGGCCGTGACCAGAAAGGTGCTGTTGCCTCTCTGACCTCCGTTGCTAAACTGCCGTTTGCTTACGCTAAAGATGGTATCTCTTACACCTTCTCTATCGTTCCGAACGCTCTGGGTAAAGACGACGAAGTTCGTAAGACCAACCTGGCGGGTCTGATGGATGGTTACTTCCACCACGAAGCGTCCATCGAAGGTGGTCAGCACCTGAACGTGAACGTCATGAACCGTGAAATGCTGCTGGATGCGATGGAACATCCGGAAAAATATCCGCAGCTGACCATCCGTGTTTCTGGCTACGCAGTACGTTTTAACTCCCTGACTAAAGAACAGCAGCAGGACGTTATTACTCGTACCTTCACTCAGACCATGTAATTGGTTTTGACTGAAATCGTACTTTAAAAAGCGTACAATAAAGGCTCCACGTAAGTGGGGCCTTTTTAATAGCCTGTTTTGTCAGCTATCTATACTTATGGATAACAGCCAAAACAGACTCGACGCAGTTAATAACTGTGCACTAACACTGGCCCCGGATGGGCCACACCTGGAGAAACACCGCAATGTCAGTTATTGGTCGCATTCACTCCTTTGAATCCTGTGGCACTGTTGATGGCCCGGGCATCCGCTTTATTACCTTCTTTCAGGGCTGCCTGATGCGCTGCCTGTACTGCCACAACCGTGACACATGGGATACGCACGGCGGTAAAGAAGTCACCGTCGATGAATTAATGAAAGAAGTCGTGACCTATCGTCACTTTATGAACGCATCCGGTGGTGGCGTAACAGCATCCGGCGGAGAGGCCATTCTGCAAGCTGAATTCGTCCGTGACTGGTTCCGTGCCTGTAAGAAAGAAGGTATTCATACCTGCCTTGATACTAACGGTTTTGTCCGCCGCTACGACCCGGTGATTGATGAGTTGCTGGAAGTGACCGATCTGGTGATGCTCGATCTCAAGCAAATGAACGACGAGATCCACCAGAACCTGGTCGGCGTATCTAACCATCGCACGCTGGAGTTCGCCCGCTACCTGTCCAACAAAGATATCAAGGTGTGGATCCGCTATGTTGTCGTACCTGGCTGGTCCGATGATGATGATTCAGCACACCGTTTGGGCGAATTTACCCGTGATATGGGCAATGTCGAAAAAATTGAACTGCTGCCATATCACGAGTTGGGTAAACACAAATGGGTGGCGATGGGTGAAGAATACAAACTGGATGGCGTGAAGCCGCCGAAAAAAGAGACCATGGAACGCGTAAAAGGCATCCTTGAGCAGTATGGTCACAAAGTGATGTACTAAGCTTTGTGGTGGGTAACGAGCCTGTTACCCACCACATTTCCCTTTAACGCCCTCTTCTTGCCAGCAGCGGGAAAATCAATCCCAGTCCAACCAGCACAAACGGCGTCACGATGTTCAGCGTGAGCTGGAATGTCCACTCTGGAGTAAAGGCTTCCATTTTCGGAAAGATCCCCGTGAGGCAGGCAAACGCAGTAAACGCAAAACACCAAATTCCCACCGTCATCGCCAGCGATCGGTTACGAATGAAGACATATTCCGGCTTATATTTCTGCGCTAAGCGAATAACAGCAATAAACGCCACAAACACCCATAAATAACGCAATGGCATCACGACAGAGTTGAGATTTAGCAACCATTTGTAGAGATTGTTCATGTCGCCAATCCCCAGGGTTGGCAACATAATCAAAATGGCCACCAGCACCAGTGTCAGAATATAGCCATTCACCGGTGTTCCAGAGGCATTGGTTTTACACAGGCTTTCAGGAATATATTTGCGATCGGCATCGCCCAGTAAAACTTTAAGCGGCGCATCAATAGAAAACACCAAAGCCGCAATTTGACCTAACGTGTTGGCAACTGCATAAATAACCATCAATGTGTTACCCATGCCGTAATACTCCCCGAGCTTCTGGAAAGCGTAATACTGGCCATTAGTCATTAAGTCATCAGGAATATGCTGAGAGTCAAACATCATCCCCATTGCCAGAGAACCCAGAATCGCACACACCGCCACCATAACCGCCAGAACTAACATCCCTTTCGGGAACTCTTTGCCAGGGTTACGCGTCTGGTTAACATATGGAGAGATTTTCTCCGCACCACCGACCGCAAAGACCAGCATCGAGATCGTTGTGATATAGGTAAAATCGATATGCGGGATAAAAGATTCCCAGGTGATATTGGTTGTGGCGATCTGCACATCAGTAATCGCCGGGGCGGTGACGGCCATTACGACATACAGAATGGACATCACAAACATCGCGATCCCCGCAACAGATCCAACGATTTTAAGCGATTTCATGCCACGGGATGCAACCCACATGAAAAAGACAAACAGCGCCAACGTCAGCCCCTGCAACGCCACCACAGTGTACTCTTTAATCAGCGAGCCATCGCCTTTCAGCGCCCATCCCAGAGCAATCAGAATAGCCTGTGGCTTTTGCGCCAGATAAGGGATATGCACCACCCAGTAGGTCCACGCTGCAAGATAAGCCAGTCCCGGTCCCATTGTGTGTTTAATCCAGGTACTAACCCCACCTTTACCGTCTTTAAACGTGGAGCCAAGTTGTCCGACAATCAGTGCATAAGGGATAAAATAGAGGGCAAAAATAAATATCCATGAAGAGACAACCACTAATCCCTGATTAGCATAGTTGTTTACAACATTGCCGAATCCCCATACGGTAATAAAAGACATCAATGCGATGTTGTACCACCGCAATTGTTTTTCCTGCACACTTGCCATTGGCGATCCTTCGTAGACGCTACTTTTGATAATCAATAAATGAAGCGAGGAATTATGCGCGGTAAAATGGCCAAGCGGAAACGGCAGAATGTAAAACTATAATCTTCTGCACATTTTATTTTCAGGAAAGAATAGCGATGATTAAATAAAACAGGCTCCTATAAAGGATACATAAACAGCATGTATGGGAACCTGTTTTTATCCTGTTCAGATATGCGCCACAGAATTCGGTGTATGCCCTGTCTTACGCAGCAGCATCAGTAAATAAATAAACGATACGCTGGCAATCATTATAAACAGTAAACTGTCAGAATAATTTTGCATCAGCATGGCGGTAAATGACGGCCCAAGCAGGCTACCCACGGTATAGCTTAATAACAATGCCTGGTTCATAGCGACCAACTGATGATGTTCTACTTTCTCGCAGGCCCAGGCCATCGCCACCGGATAAAGGGTGAAACCTGCCGCGCCCAGCATAAACAATGCGGGTGCCATCGCCGCCTGATTCAGCATGGCGATACTCCCGACGATTACCACAAAGACCTGAACGCGCAAAACCAGCAGGCGACCTAACTTATCGGCCAGACGACCAATTGGCCATTGTCCCAGAATACCTGCACTGACCAGTACCGCCATCCAGAAGCCAATGCTGGCATTGCTGACACCCTGATGGTTGAGGTACAGCGGCATCAGGCCATACAACGACCCCAGCACAATCCCGGAAATAATGCAGCCATTCACGCCCAGACGCGCCTGGCGAAGCTTCAGCATAGAGACAATGGGGGTTGACTGTTGTTCATCACCCTGCTGATTCACAATGCGGGTAAAGAGCAACGGTAATACTCCGGCAAGGATAGTGCCGGTCACCCACGGCAGAACATTCATTAATTCTGTCGAGACTTTACTGACCAATAATTGTCCTAAAAACGTCCCTACGTAATAGACCATCATATAGGCGGCAAGTAAGCGTCCACGGTTACGCGACGTCCCGCTGCACATCAACGCACTTTCCACCACCACCCAGATCATGGCACAACCGATACCCGCAATAAAACGCCAGGTCATCCAGCTCCAAAAACCTACCATGACGCCCAGTCCGACACAGCCCGCAGCAAAAATAAGCGAGGCTATGTAATAGCTGCGGTTAAAACCGAGGTGTTTAATTAAGTACCCGGTCAGTAACGTCCCAACCAGATTTCCGGTGAAATAGGACGAACTGACCACTCCTACCTGCCAGGTTGGCAGATTTTCATGGGCGAGCCAAAGCGGGACGAGCGTGTTTAACACGGCGATCGCCAGGGTCAACAGAAGCAGCCCGCACAGCAATAGCATAACGGGACGGGTATAGGTGGACATGAATAAAAACCGTGAGGAAGTTCAAATTTCATGCGCATCATGCCACTGCAAAAAACATTGTCAATCGGCGCAATCAGGGGCCTGAGGCGCTTTCAGGGGGATCGATTCGTATTACTGATTCTTAATGCGGATTGATAAAAAATGGGAAAGTACATCTATTTGTTTTAATTGATCTAAAACAAAATTACCCCGCTACGTTCAGTCGAAAAAATTCATGGATAATCGGCATCTTTTATTTGTGGGATGACCGTATTAACGCCTTATCCGACCTACACGTTCAGTACTGTAATGTGTAGGCCGGACAATCGCGATGCCATTCGGCATTTTCAGGTTAGCTGGCGACCGCCATGCCGACGGTCATATGCAGACCATAGAACACGCCGCGGCCAATCAGCTCACCGACTAACAGCAGAATAAACGCGACGGAAAGCAGCGGTATTGCCGGCTGGTAGCCTTTCACCTGCGGAACAATCCAGCAGCATAACGCTAAAGCCAGCGCCACAATCCGCCATGCCATCAGCGAACCGTAATCGGGCACCAGCGCAGATGCCTGCTGAATTGAGCTGTGGATTGTCGCCAGCTCGGCACCCTGCATCACGGACATGATGCCGCTCACGACCAGCGCTAGCACTGAAATAGCAGGCAGCAGTCGCATCGCCCAGCCGTCAATTCCGGCAACGCGTAATAGCAGATATCCCAGCAGCGGACCTCCCATAAACAACGTCAGGAAGAATCCAATCGGCGTCCAGACACTATACCAGGTAGGCACCGTATCAATAGTGTTATATACGCGCACCATCATCCAGACAAAAACGACGCCCAGCACCATGGTGAGAACTAACCACAGATTGCGTAATGCCGGCGACATTTTTTTCAACACCGCCAGTAACCAGCCAATACCGCCAACGGCAAAGAAGATCGAGCCGCTGGCGATTTCGTTACTTAGCGCGGAAGAACCGACACGGTTGAGGGAGTTAAACGCCCGCATCGGTGAGCCCAGATGAAGCATGGAAGCAATAAAACCGATGCCCATCAATACCCACAGGCCAAACATGCAGGCAATCACACGCTGTTGTGAATCAGGGCGTAAGTCGCCTTTCATCAGCGCCAGCGCCAGAACGATAAAGCCACCCACAACACACTGCCCGAAAACAGTGAAGATCATCAGCGGCCATTCATGCCATCCACTTCCCATCTTACACCTCCTTCGGATTAGCCAGATAACCCGTGGAATCCCCGGTCGGGCGGCTATTGGCATTTGGTTTGATGACGATGCTCGGTTTGGTAAAGTGCGCGCCAGGGAGCGGCGCAACCGCGGCCAGGGTGCCGTGTTTTTTACGCAGTTCCTCTATCGGGCCGAAGTCCAGCGCACGCAGCGGGCAGGATTCGACACAGATGGGTTTCTTACCCTCAGCAACACGTTCATGACAGCCATCGCACTTGGTCATGTGTCCTTTGGCGGCATTGTATTGCGGTGCGCCATACGGGCAGGCCATGTGGCAATAGCGACAGCCAATGCACACGTCTTCATCCACGACCACAAAACCATCTTCACGTTTGTGCATCGCGCCGCTTGGACACACCTTGGTACAGGCCGGGTCTTCACAGTGGTTACACGCAATGGAGAGGTAGTAGGCGAAAACGTTCTGGTGCCAGACACCGTTATCTTCCTGCCAGTCACCGCCGGCGTATTCGTAAATACGGCGGAAACTGACGTCCGGCGTTAAATTTTTGAAGTCTTTGCAGGCCAGTTCGCAAGTTTTGCAACCGGTGCAACGGCTGGAATCAATAAAAAATCCATACTGGGTTGTCATCGGTTACTCCTTACACCTTTTCAACCTGAACAAGGTTCGTATGTGATGGGTTCCCCTTAGCGAGAGGAGAAGGTCGCTGGGTCGTCAGCACGTTAATACAACCGCCCTGATCCACACGTTTCACATCCGGGTCATACCAGGCGCCCTCGCCCAGCGCTACAACGCCAGGCATCATACGTGGGGTAACTTTAGCCTCAATATGCACTTCTCCACGGTCGTTAAAGATACGTACCTTGTCACCGTTGTTAATACCCCGCCGTTGTGCATCCATCGGGTTAATCCACATTTCCTGGCGACAGGACGCTTTCAGAACATCAACGTTGCCATAGGTCGAGTGGACGCGAGATTTATAATGGAAGCCCGTTAATTGCAGAGGGAATTTTTCCACCAGTGGATCGTTTAAGCTTTCAAAGCCCGGTGTATAAATCGGTAATGGATCGATCACATCGCCTTCCGGCAGTTCCCAGGTTGCGGCGATGTCTGCCAGCGCTTGAGAATAAATTTCAATCTTGCCTGACGGTGTGGTAAGCGGATTGGCTTTGGGGTCCTCACGAAATGCTTTATATGCCACGTGATGTCCTTCAGGATCACGCTGCTTAAAGATGCCCTGCTTACGGAACTCTTCAAATGTCGGCAGTTCCGGTATAGCCTTGCGCGACTGTTCATACAGATGACGCATCCACTCTTCCTGAGTACGGCCTTCCGTGAACTGTTGCTCGACGCCAAGGCGTTTCGCCAGCTCGCTGGTCATTTGGTAGATAGTCTTGCATTCAAAGCGCGGTTTGATCGCCTGATCGGTGAAAATCACGTAGGACATATTCCCGCAAGATGCATCCAGCGCAAAGTCCATCTGCTCAGAGGCCGTGCAGTCCGGCAGTAGAATATCGGCATATTTCGCCGAGGAGGTCATATGGCAGTCGATAACGACGATCATTTCACACTTCTTATCATCCTGCAGGATTTCATGCGTGCGGTTGATATCAGAGTGCTGGTTAATCAGGCAGTTACCGGCATAGTTCCAGATCATCTTAATCGGAACGTCGAGCTTATCCTTACCACGAACACCGTCGCGCAGCGCCGTCATTTCCGGACCACGCTCAATCGCATCCGTCCACATAAACATTGAGATACTGGTTTCGATGGGGTTTTCCAGCGTTGGCATACGCTCAAACGGTAAATCGTATGATCCCTCGCGTGCACCGCTGTTGCCGCCGTTGATCCCAACGTTGCCGGTCAGAATGGCCAACATCGAAATGGCACGGGTCGCAATCTCACCGTTAGCGTGACGCTGCGGCCCCCAGCCCTGGCTAATATAAGCGGGTTTCGCGCTACCAATTTCACGCGCCAACTTAACAATTCGTTCAGCAGGAATACCGGTTATCTGCGCAGCCCATTCCGGGGTCTTCGCGATACCGTCTTTACCCTGACCGAGAATATACGCCTTATAGTGACCGTTCTTCGGCGCTCCCGCCGGGAGGGTTTTTTCGTCATAGCCCACGCAGTACTTATCGAGGAACGGTTGATCAACCATATTCTCGCTGATCAGCACATAGGCAATACCGTTAACCAGCGCTGCATCTGTACCCGGTCGAATGGGGATCCATTCATCTTCGCGTCCCGCACCGGTATCCGTGTAGCGGGGATCGATTATGATCATGCGGGCATTAGATTTCTGCCGCGCCTGTTCAAGGTAATAGGTCACCCCACCACCGCTCATCCGGGTTTCGCCTGGGTTATTACCAAACAAGACAACGAGCTTACTGTTTTCAATGTCAGACGGGCTGTTACCGTCTGCCCATCCGCCATAGGTATAGTTCAGTCCTGCCGCGATTTGCGCAGAAGAATAGTCCCCATAGTGGTTCAGGTAACCGCCGCAGCAGTTCATTAAACGTGCCACCAGCGTTTTACCCGGCGGCCATGAGCGCGTCATCGTGCCGCCCAGCGTGCCGGTACCGTAGTTCAGATAGATAGACTCGTTACCGTAGTCTTTAATCAGACGCTGCATATTGCTGGCGATGATATCGTAGGCTTCATCCCAACTGATGCGCTCAAATTTACCTTCGCCGCGTTTGCCGACACGCTTCATTGGGTATTTCAGACGATCGGGATTATAGACGCGACGGCGCATAGAGCGCCCACGCAGACAGGCACGTACCTGGTGCAGGCCGTCATAGTTGTCATCACCGGTGTTGTCGGTTTCAACATACTTTATTTCACCATCTACCACGTGCATACGCAGCGGGCAACGGCTACCGCAGTTCACCGTACACGCGCTCCAGATCACTTTCTCACTGGCCTGTGTTGGATTAAGGGCTTCTGCAGCATTTGCAATACGGGTAAATGGCAGGGTAAGCGCGCTACTGGCCACCGCCAGTCCGCCTATCGCCGTCGTTTTCACCAGACCGCGGCGACTAACCTCAGCTGCCAGTACGGCATCGGGGATCTTAGTTTTCATAGTGGCTCACTCTGCTGCTCACAATAAACAGAAAGGGAATGTTCGTTGTATAGTCGTTTATATATCGACATTATCGTTATACAGACCGTTATATAGCGAATTTATGCAAAGACAGAGATAAATACTGACTTTCATTCGAAGGCAGTATTACCACTAATAGAGTAAGGGTTATTGTCCGGTATCAAACGGGCGTAAAAAAAGCGCCCTGAGGCGCTTTTTTAGCAAGGAAAAATGACTTAACCGATGAATTCCAGGCCATTCATGTACGGACGTAATACTTCCGGTACCTGAATAC
Source organism: Citrobacter sp. C6_1 (assembly GCF_014596835.2). NCBI lineage: Bacteria > Pseudomonadati > Pseudomonadota > Gammaproteobacteria > Enterobacterales > Enterobacteriaceae > Citrobacter > Citrobacter sp. C6_1. Next base: position 3,033,186 of record NZ_CP115031.1, read on the forward strand.
GGCCATCAGCTTGCTGGTAGTTTTCCATAACTGCAACCAGCGTACGTCCCACAGCCAGACCAGAACCGTTCAGCGTATGCACTAAACGTGTTTTCTTGTCAGATTTGCTACGACAACGCGCCTGCATACGGCGAGCCTGGAAATCCCACACGTTGGAGCAAGAGGAGATTTCACGATAGGTATTCTGCGCCGGGATCCACACTTCCAGATCGTAGGTTTTGCATGCGCCGAAGCCCATGTCGCCTGTGCACAGGATGATCTTACGATACGGCAGACCCAGCAGTTGCAGGACCTTCTCAGCATGACCAGTCATCTCTTCCAGCGCGTCCATCGAATCTTCTGGACGAACAATCTGCACCATCTCAACTTTATCGAACTGGTGCATACGGATCAGACCGCGGGTATCACGACCGTAAGAACCAGCCTCAGAACGGAAGCATGGCGTATGCGCAGTCATTTTGATCGGCAGCGCATCCTCGTCGATGATTTCGTCACGTACCAGGTTGGTCAGCGGCACTTCTGCCGTTGGGATCAGCGCATAGTTGCTGCTGTCAGCTTCTTCATCCAGCGGACGCGTATGGAACAAGTCACCAGCAAATTTCGGCAGTTGGCCTGTGCCGTACAGCGTGTCATGGTTAACCAGATACGGAACGTAGTTTTCGCTGTAACCATGCTGTTCAGTATGCAGATCCAGCATAAACTGAGACAGCGCACGGTGCATACGCGCAATCTGCCCTTTCATAACAACGAAACGAGAGCCGGTCAGCTTAACCGCCGCGGCGAAATCAAGCCCCGTGTGCATTTCACCCAGAGTAACGTGATCGCGCACTTCGAAATCGAACTCGCGTGGTGTACCCCAGCGGCTGACTTCGACGTTGTCATTTTCATCTTTACCCACCGGAACTTCGTCCGCTGGCAGGTTGGGAATGGTCAGCGCAATGTCGCGGATCTCGGCCTGTAAGGTATCAAGTTCAGCTTTCGCGGCATCCAGCTCTTCGCCCAGTTTGTTCACTTCCAGACGTAAAGACTCGATATCTTCCCCGCGCGCTTTTGCCTGGCCGATGGATTTCGATCGAGAGTTACGCTCTGCCTGCAGGTTTTCAGTTTGTACCTGCAGAACTTTACGACGCTCTTCAAGAGCGCGCAGCTTATCTACATCCAGCTTAAAGCCCCGGCTTGCCAGTTTTTCTGCGACTGCGTCTGGCTCATTACGCAGCAGATTGGGATCGAGCATGCTTATCCTGTGCTTATCGAATTAAAATAGGAGAAAGTGACCACAGCCTGCGGTCACAGGGATACGGAGACAACATTACCGCAACGATAACACTAACGGTAGCGTTTTATAGGGCTATTTTGATCCTGTCCGGCGAGCCAGGCGAGCTTTTCGCCAATCTTGCCTTCAAGACCTCTGTTTGTGGGACGATAATAGCGCGTTTGTGCCATTTCCTGCGGGAAGTATTCTTCTCCGGCAGCGTAGGCATTTGGCTCATCATGGGCGTAGCGATATTCCTGGCCATAACCCATCTCTTTCATCAGCTTCGTCGGCGCGTTGCGCAGGTGGACCGGCACGTCGTAATCCGGACGTTCCCGGGCATCAGCCAGCGCGGCTTTAAAGGCGGTGTATACCGCATTACTTTTCGGCGCACAGGCCAGATAGACAATCGCCTGAGCAATCGCGCGCTCACCTTCCGCTGGCCCCACGCGGGTAAAACAATCCCATGCAGAAATTGCCACCTGCATGGCGCGAGGATCGGCATTGCCCACATCTTCAGAGGCAATCGCCAGACAGCGACGGGCAACGTACAGCGGGTCGCCGCCAGCGGTGATGATACGCGCATACCAATAAAGCGCCGCATCCGGCGAACTACCGCGGACCGACTTATGTAATGCTGATATCAGGTCGTAAAAACGATCGCCTTTATTATCGAAACGCGCGCTACGTTCACCGGCAATCTCAGTCAGTAACGTAGCGTGTAAAACGCGTTTTCCGCTGTCATCCACTTCGGCCATGTCGGCCATCATTTCCAGCGTATTTAACGCCCGCCGCGCGTCACCGTTTACCAGTTCAGCAATCGCCCGACGCGTTTCGTTCGGCAAAACGATGTCCTGGCCGCCATAACCCCGCGCTTTATCTGACATCGCCTGGTCCAGCACCTGTTCAATATCGTCGGTGGTTAACGATTTCAGTAAGTAAACGCGCGCCCGCGACAGCAGCGCCGAGTTCAGCTCAAACGAGGGGTTTTCAGTGGTCGCGCCAATAAACGTGATGGTACCGTCTTCAATATGCGGTAAAAACGCATCCTGTTGGCTTTTATTAAAACGGTGAACTTCGTCCACAAACAGGATCGTACGCCGACCAGCGTTACGGTTCTGACGCGCACGCTCAATAGCTTCACGAATTTCTTTTACACCAGACGTAACCGCCGAAATGCGTTCAACATCGGCGTTGGCGTAACGGGCAATAACTTCGGCAAGCGTGGTTTTGCCCGTCCCCGGCGGCCCCCATAAAATCATGGAGTGCAGGTGCCCGGCCTCGATGGCGCGCGGCAAGGGCTTACCCGCAGCCAGCAGATGTTGCTGGCCGATATACTGCGCTAAATTTTCTGGCCGCATACGCGCGGCCAGTGGCTGAAAAGTATTATCAGAAAAGTCGAGCGACAGATTGCTCACTCACACGCCTCTACTTACGTTGATCGTCAACCGTTACACCTTGCGGCGGGGTAAAGGTGAATTTGGAAGGTTCAATAGCGCCGTTCTGCTGCGATTTCAGCTGATAGCTGCTGCGCTGATCGTCTTGTTCAACGGCGCTAAACTGGTGGATCGTCCCGTCCCGCCCAACATTGATCGTAAACTGCTTCAGGTTACCGCTGCTGGTTTTGGGCGTCAGCACAAAATCATCGCCGTTTTGCTTAATATTGTACTGCTGCCAGTCGCTGGACTGGTTACGCGCAATCAGCATAAACGGCGTGTTACCCGTAGCATCTTTCAGCCAGGTCGCCGTCGCCTGCTCAACAAACGGGTTGAAAAACCACAGTGTTTTACCATCTGAGACCAGAATGCTTTCGTCAGGCTGTGTCATATGCCAGTTAAACAGATTCGGACGTTTAACCCATAAATCACCCTGGCCTTCCTGCACCGCTGCGCCGCTACCATCCGTTACCTTCTGGGTAAAACTGGCGTGGAAGCTGCTGACTTTATCCAGACGGCTTTTCAGGTCGCTGGCGGCGTCAGCCCAAACGCTGCTCACCACAAAGCTCGATAGTAATGCACAGGTGATTGCGATTCTTTTCATCGTTATTCCTCAAAATACGTCACTCCCAACGGGGAGCTCCTTCTGCTATCCATTTCAGGCCAAAAATCAGCATGAGGAAAGTAGAAAATACTGAATTACTTAACTTTGCAATCAATCAAAGGGCGGTGGAGCCAGCACTTCACGATTGCCATTATGTCCCTGCTCACTGACAATTCCCTGCGCTTCCATCTGTTCGATGATGCGCGCCGCACGGTTATAACCAATGCGGAACTGGCGCTGGACGCCGGAGATGGAGGCTTTGCGTTTCTGGGTCACAAAATTCACCGCCTGATCGAACAACGGATCCAGCTCTTCCCCACCGTCAAAACCACCGCCACCACCTTCACTCTCGGTGTCTGAGGTGATGCCTTCAACGTACTGTGGACGACCACGCGCTTTCCAGTCCTGGACGACCGCATGAACTTCCTCATCGCGCACAAAAGCACCATGTACACGCACCGGAATCGTTGAGTTTGGCGCAGAATAGAGCATATCACCCATGCCCAACAGGGATTCAGCACCACCCTGATCAAGAATGGTACGTGAGTCAATCTTACTCGACACAGTAAACGCTATACGCGTCGGGATATTTGCTTTGATAAGCCCAGTGATAACGTCAACCGACGGACGCTGGGTCGCCAGCACCAGATGGATACCTGCCGCACGCGCTTTTTGCGCCAGACGGGCAATCAGTTCTTCCACTTTTTTACCGACAGTCATCATCAGATCAGCAAATTCATCAACCAGAACCACAATATACGGCTCTTTTTTCAGCACCGGATGAGTGACATCCATGCTATCGCCTGGTTTCCAGTACGGATCCGGGATTGGACGTCCCATACGATCTGCTTCCGCAATCTTCTCGTTATAGCCCGCAAGGTTACGCACGCCCAGCGCCGACATCAGCTTGTAGCGACGTTCCATTTCATTGACGCTCCAGCGCAAGGCGTTGGCAGCATCTTTCATGTCGGTCACAACTTCGGTCAGCAGATGCGGAATGCCTTCATACACTGAAAGTTCCAGCATTTTCGGGTCAATCATGATAAAGCGAACATCTTCCGGCTGCGCTTTGTAGAGCATGCTGAGGATCATGGCGTTGACCCCAACAGATTTACCTGACCCCGTGGTACCTGCCACCAACAGATGCGGCATCTTCGCCAAATCGGCAGTCACAGGTTCACCAGCAATGTCCTTGCCGAGAACGACAGTAAGCGGTGACGGATTATCACGGAATTTTGCGTTATCCAGTACTTCACGCAGATAGACGGTCTGGCGTTTTTTGTTCGGTAACTCCAGTCCGACATACGGCTTACCTGGAATAACCTCCACTACACGAACTGCCGCGGTTGAAAGCGAGCGCGCCAGATCCCGGGAAAGGTTAGAAATACGCGCAGCTTTAACACCCGGTGCCAGATTTAGCTCAAAACGGGTAATGACCGGCCCGGGCGAGTAGTTCACCACATCGGCTTTAATACGGAAATCGGCCAGACGCGCTTCCACCAGACGCGCCATTTGCTCCAGCGCGAATGTATCTATTGGCTCAACTTCCGCCGGTGGAGGGGTGAGCAGATCCAGTGATGGCAGCAGCGTCGTCGGACGCTGTACAGGGCGGCTGTCGCCATTACGCATCAATAATGGATGGATCAGGCTTTCCTGCGGCGGCGGTGTGGCAGGCTGCGATGGCTGCTGATAATGCTGCGGCGGTGCGACAGGCTGCGACGGCTGCTGATATTGCTGCTGCGGTGCGACAGGCTGCGGCGGCTGCTGATATTGCTGCTGCGGTACGACAGGCTGCGATGGCTGCTGATAATGCTGCGGCGGTGCGACAGGCTGCGGCGGCTGCTGATAATGCTGCTGCGGTGCGACAGGCTGTTGATACTGTGGCGCAGGTTCCGGCATCACGCTGGGGGTAAACAGCGGCTCATGCGGCCCCTCATCCACTAACGCTTTCATTGGTGAGAATTCAAAATCATCAAGCGAGAATGGATTTGCCCCGGCAGGCTGTGCGCCGGAATAACGTTGCTGTTGAGAAGAAGCGAACTGACGCGCCAGTTCCGCTTCTGCGGCTGAATCTTCGTCATCAGCATGCGCTGTGTCATCCTGATACTCTTCGCCATAGCGGTGCTGCTGCGACTGGGCAAACTGACGCGCCAGTTCATCCTGCTGCATGGCATCAATTTCATCGTCACTGTATTGCGCATCCGTATCAAGCTGCTCTTCGCGCGCTTTCTCTTCCGCCATACGTTGTGACGGCAACTTAATGCCATATGAAGCCAACTCTCGGCGTGTCGGGACACGCACACGATTAGGGCGCGGCAGTTGCGGGCCAATTCCCTCTTTCACCTGCGGACGCGGCGCACCGCTCCCAGCAAGACTAAATACCGGTGCGGCAACGGCTGCACCGGCACCCAATGCAGCGTTTTTCACCCCAGCAGCCAGCGGCGCTGCAGCAGCCACAGACTCAACGGGAGGTATGGATGCTGTTGGCATAGACGGTGCAGCGGATTTCACCCGCTCAGGCTCTTGTGCGGGTTCTGGAATCGGTTGATACCAGGCAGCTAGCTGTTCACGCTCACGCGCACGTTTTTCTTCCACTTCTTCAAAATAGTAGAGAGGTGGACGCGCAGGCTTCACCTCTTCAACGACAGGTTCAGGCTCGGCAACCGGCGACTGTTCCACCACCGGCTGCTGATGAACCACGTGTTGTTGCTGCACGGAGTCTTGCTGATAGACCGGCTGCGGTTCAAGCGGCGCATTCTGCTGGTAAACCGGTTCTGGTTGCCAGGCGTGTTCCACCACCGACTCAGGTGCTTGCCACGGCATTGCCGGTTGCGGCATCGTCGGCTGTTCATAGCCAGCTTCGGCAACTGGCGGTACAGAATAAGGCATCTGCGGTTCAACCGGGGCAGGTTGCTGCCAGGGTTCATAAGGCTGAACCGGAGGCTGCGCGTACTGAACGGGCTGAGGGTAACCTTCCGGCGCTGGTGCGATAACCGCTTCACCGGTTTGCGGAGCCGGTGCGGATTGCCATGCCACCGCGGGAGTGGGTTGCTCTGAAACGGTTCCCGGTACTGGCGCATTTTGCAACAGCGGGTCGACTGGCGCACTCCAGGCCTGAGTTGCCGCAGTGGCAGTGGCGACCGCTGCGGCGGTGACCGGCTCAGTCACTGAATGGCCGTTTAATAGCGGGTCGAATTCATCATATTCAGGTAATGTGGCACGGTTGCCAGAAAACAACACATCGTCAGGATCGGCTACAACGCCACGCGCGCTGTATTCAATTTCGTCCTCATCATCCATGCGCTTGCCGGAGAACAGCGCGGCATCAGTGTGACGTCCAAGTGGATTGGTGAACTTCTCTGCCAGACGTTTACGGCGCGCTAACGCTCCGCGCAGAATACGTGCCCGTCGAGATCCATGTGGGGTGCCATCAACGGCGTCGACAGACTCTTCATCATCTTCATATTCTTCGTCATCGACCCAGGTATCATCGCGACGGGTACGATTGCTGGCAAATGTCAGGATATTCAGTAACCAGCCACCCAGTTTCTCGGCAATGCTCACCCATGACCAGCCAGTAAACAGCGTTAAACCCGCGGCCCAGATACATAACAGCGCAAGCGTACCGCCACTGCTGTGCAGCAGGGGTTGCAGCGTAGTACTGAGCAGGCTGCCAATAACCCCGCCAGAGGCAAAATACCAGATGTCATCGGCATTGATTGCGGCAAGCCCGCAAGATGTGAGAATCAGCGCCAAAACGCCAATAATACGCAGCGATACGGCGAAGTAATCGACGTATTCGTCGCTGGCCTGATGTCGCCAGGCAAACCAGCAGCCGCCGACGATTATCACGGGGATAGTGTAAGCCATGACACCAAAAATGAAGAACAGCGTATCCGCCAGCCATGCTCCGGGTATTCCTCCCAGATTATGGATAGGTTCGTGCCATGCGGTTTGCGACCAACTAGGGTCCGAAGGGTTAAAGCTGAGTAAGGCAGCCATCAACCAGACGGCAAAAAGGGCAATAAGAATCAGCAACGCTTCCAGAAGTCGGCGCCCGCTGCTTAACTTCGTCAATGTGACGTCTTTGTCTTCAGTGTATTCCTGGCTCAAAAACGGCTCTCCAGGTTTCAGGCTTTTCCTGCCCGATGCTAAAACGGACAACAGCACCGGGTTACCCCGGCACTGTTGCTGTATGGATTAACAGGAGTGTAATCAAACTGCGTCGATTTTGCACCTGTTCCGTGTTAGCGCGTCTTAATTACCAGACGATTGCTCTGTTTGACTTCTTCCATTACCACGTAAGTACGTGTGTCATTCACGCCAGGCAGACGCAGCAGGGTTTCCCCCAACAGCTTACGGTATGCCGACATATCCGGTACGCGTGTTTTCAGCAAATAGTCGAAATCACCGGAAACTAAATGACACTCTTGAATTTCTTCAAGTTTTTGTACTGCAGAGTTGAATTGTTCAAACACATCCGGGGCGCCACGATTCAGAGTAATCTCAACAAAAACCAGAAGTGATGCATCCAGATAATGCGGGTTCAACAGCGCTGTATAGCCCTGAATAAAACCCTGTCTTTCCAACCGACGCACACGCTCAAGGCAGGGCGTTGGTGAAAGTCCCACACGTTTAGAAAGCTCGACGTTAGAAATACGCCCATCCTTTTGCAGCTCATTAAGAATGTTACGATCGATACGGTCGAGATCTTTGCCAGGGCGCTTCTTACTATCTACCATTATTATTGTCTCTCTGTATTCCTTCCCTACTCCTGCCTGACTCTACTAACATCACTGTTCAGAGTCGCTACCCATCACAATAAACCGCAACCCAGAGGGATTTACGGTGCGCAATGCCTGGGTTTATGGTGAGAAGACCGTTGCCTGTCGGCGGCTATCGACATCACGAATGGCATCTGTCCACACCATGCGTAGATTTCACTAACCCGGTAAACATGGTATCTACATGCATGATTATGCAGCATATACATGACACAGTTTTTTTCTTCCTTGAATGTTTTCGCAAAACAGCAGGTGATTGTCAAAGCAAAACATCGATTTTTAGTACAACATGCCAGTTATTCATTGGGAGTGATGGAAAATCGTCATTTTATCACCTTATAACTGACCGATTTTAAGTAGAAATCATTATATCCCCGTCATAGTTCACGTCGCCGGTGCGTTGGCTTCACGCGGCCCCCCAACTCGAATAAATTAGGGAAGCGCATTACCCTCAATTTTGCCCATCATCGGTTTCCGCTATTACACATATTGTTAACAAAATCGCCATACTCTTTTTTTACGTCTGCAAATTCCCTACAATCCTGCCCATTGCCTACCAACAACTATGGGGATCTCATGGGCACGACCAAACACAGTAAACTTCTTATTCTGGGTTCAGGCCCTGCGGGCTATACCGCTGCCGTCTATGCTGCGCGCGCAAACCTGCAGCCGGTGCTGATTACCGGTATGGAAAAAGGCGGTCAGCTGACCACCACAACAGAAGTGGAGAACTGGCCTGGCGATCCAAACGATCTCACTGGCCCGTTGCTGATGGAGCGCATGCACGAGCACGCAACGAAATTTGAAACGGAGATCATCTTCGATCACATCAGCAAGGTAGATCTACAAAACCGCCCTTTCCGTCTCACCGGAGACAGCGGCGAGTACACCTGTGACGCACTGATCATCGCCACTGGTGCTTCAGCACGCTATCTGGGCTTACCTTCAGAAGAAGCCTTTAAAGGCCGCGGGGTTTCCGCCTGCGCAACCTGCGACGGTTTCTTCTATCGTAACCAAAAAGTTGCGGTGATCGGCGGCGGCAATACCGCGGTGGAAGAAGCGTTATACCTGGCGAATATCGCCTCCGAAGTTCACTTGATTCACCGCCGCGACAGTTTCCGTGCCGAGAAAATCCTCATCAAACGTTTGATGGATAAAGTTGAAAACGGCAACATCGTGCTGCACACGCACCGCACACTGGAAGAAGTGACTGGCGATCAAATGGGTGTAACCGGATTGCGTCTGCGCGATACACAAAATACTGACAACGTTGAATCTCTTGACGTCGCCGGATTGTTTGTCGCCATCGGCCACAGCCCGAACACGGCTATTTTCGATGGTCAACTTGAACTGGAAAACGGCTATATCAAAGTTCAGTCCGGTATTCACGGCAATGCGACACAAACCAGCATTCCTGGTGTGTTCGCTGCCGGCGACGTGATGGACCATATTTATCGTCAGGCGATTACCTCAGCGGGTACAGGTTGTATGGCCGCCCTGGACGCAGAACGTTATCTCGACGGTCTGGCGGACGCCTGCAAATAGTTTTTACAAATCAGTAACAAAAGTAAAAAAGGCGACTATAAGTCGCCTTTATTTTTGCCCCGTTGTAACATTGTCCTGCCCAAAAATTCCAATAACTCACCTGCTAAGCGTGCAATGAATAAAACCCGTCAAAAAGAGCTTACCCGCTGGTTAAAACAGCAAAGTGTCATTTCTCAACGCTGGCTGAATATTTCACGCCTGTTGGGGTTCGTGAGTGGCCTGTTAATTGTCGCTCAGGCCTGGCTCATGGCTCGGATTCTGCAGCACATGATCATGGAAAATATCCCCCGTGAAGCGCTGCTGTTCCCTTTCGTCGTGCTGGTCTTGATTTTTATCCTGCGGGCGTGGGTTGTCTGGTTACGTGAGCGAATAGGGTTTCATGCGGGCCAACATATTCGTTTTGAGATTCGTCGCCAGGTTCTGGATCGTCTGCAACAGGCGGGGCCAGCATGGATACAGGGGAAGCCTGCCGGAAGCTGGGCCACGCTGATTCTGGAACAGATTGACGATATGCATGACTACTATGCGCGTTATTTGCCGCAAATGGCGCTTGCGGTATGCGTCCCGCTATTGATTGTGGCTGCCGTTTTCCCGTCAAACTGGGTTGCAGCCCTTATCCTGCTGGGAACCGCACCACTGATCCCTCTGTTTATGGCGATGGTCGGTATGGGCGCTGCCGATGCCAACCGGCGTAACTTTCAGGCACTTGCCCGACTCAGCGGTCATTTCCTCGATCGCTTGCGCGGCATGGAAACACTGAGAATTTTTGGTCGCGGCAAAGCGGAGACGGAAAGCATCCGGGCTGCATCGCAGGATTTCCGTCAGCGTACGATGGAAGTGCTTCGTCTGGCATTCCTGTCTTCGGGCGTGCTGGAGTTTTTCACTTCGCTCTCTATTGCCCTGGTAGCCGTGTACTTCGGTTTTTCTTATCTCGGCGAGCTTGATTTCGGCCACTACGGAACCGGCGTCACGCTGGCGGCTGGTTTCCTGGCGCTGATTCTGGCACCGGAATTTTTCCAGCCCCTGCGCGATCTGGGCACGTTTTACCATGCCAAGGCGCAAGCGGTAGGCGCTGCCGACAGTCTGAAAACGTTCATGGAAACCCCGCTCGCGCATCCTGAGCGTGGCGATATTGAGCTGGCGACCAAAGACGCGGTTTCAATTGAAGCCGAAGATCTGATCATCACCTCACCCGAAGGCAAGATCCTGGCTGGTCCGCTTAACTTCTCCCTACCCGCAGGCCAGCGCGCGGTGCTGGTTGGGCGTAGTGGTTCCGGTAAGAGCTCGCTGCTGAATGTTCTGTCAGGCTTTCTCTCGTATCAGGGCTCATTGCGTATTAATGGCTTTGAACTTCGTGACTTGTCGCCTGATGCCTGGCGTAAACAACTCTCATGGGTTGGGCAAAACCCGCAGCTTCCGGCTGCTACATTGCGCGAAAATGTGCTGCTGGCATGCCCTGATGCCAGCGAAGAACAGTTACAGGCCGCGCTCGATAGCGCCTGGGTCAGTGAGTTTTTACCGCTGCTTCCTCGGGGTGTGGATACCCCTGTGGGCGACCAGGCAGGTCGACTTTCTGTCGGGCAAGCGCAGCGTGTTGCCGTTGCCCGTGCCTTACTCAACCCGTGTCAGTTACTGCTGCTCGACGAACCCGCAGCCAGTCTTGATGCTCACAGCGAACAACGTGTGATGCAGGCATTGAATGCAGCATCGCGCCGCCAGAGCACACTGATGGTTACGCACCAGTTGGAAGATCTTGCCGACTGGGACGCTATCTGGGTCATGCAAGACGGCCAGATTGTCGAACAAGGTACCTACGCGCAACTTAGCGCAGCCAACGGGGCTTTTGCGACATTACTGGCTCACCGTCAGGAGGACATCTAAATGCGCGCTTTGCTACCCTATCTGACGCTGTATAAACGTCATAAATGGATGTTAACACTGGGGATCGTTCTGGCGATCGTTACATTATTGGCAAGCATTGGTTTACTGACGCTTTCAGGCTGGTTCCTGTCTGCTTCCGCCGTTGTCGGTGTCACCGGGATTTACAGTTTTAACTACATGCTTCCGGCGGCTGGCGTTCGCGGGGCGGCAATTACCCGAACCGCAGGTCGTTATTTCGAACGACTGGTCAGTCACGACGCGACGTTTCGTGTATTGCAGCATCTGCGTATTTACACCTTCAGCAAATTGCTGCCGCTCTCCCCTGCCGGGCTCGCCCGATACGGCCAGGGCGAACTGCTCAACCGCGTTGTGGCGGATGTCGACACGCTCGATCATCTCTATTTACGCGTGCTTTCCCCGCTGGTTGGTGCGTTTGTCGTTATTGTGGTAGTCACGCTAGGGTTGAGCGTTCTCGATCTCACACTCGCCATCACCCTTGGCGGTATTATGCTGCTGACTCTGTTTATCTTGCCTCCGTTGTTTTACCAGGCGGGTAAAAGCGCCGGGCAGAACCTGACGCATCTGCGCGGGCAATACCGTCAGCAGTTGACCTCCTGGTTACAGGGTCAGGCGGAGCTGACCCTTTTTGGCGCCAGTGAACGCTACCGCACACAAATGGAAGCCACCGAGCTGCAATGGCATGAAGCTCAGCGTCGTCAGTCCGAATTAACGGCCTTGTCTCAGGCTGTCATGCTGCTGATTGGCGCTCTGGCTGTGGTGATGATGTTATGGATGGCTTCAGGTGGCGTAGGCGGAAACACTCAACCAGGCGCACTGATAGCGTTGTTTGTGTTCTGCGCGCTGGCCGCTTTCGAAGCGCTGGCCCCTGTTACCGGCGCATTTCAGCATCTCGGCCAGGTGATTGCTTCAGCACTACGTATTACCGAACTGACAGAACAGCAACCGGAAGTCACCTTCCCGGATACGGAATCTACGGTTTCGCAACAGATTACTCTGACATTGCGTGAGGTGTCTTTCAGCTATCCTGGGCAAACACAAAAAGCTCTGGACACCCTTTCTTTGCTCGCTAAACCCGGTGAACACATTGCGATTCTGGGTCGGACAGGCTGTGGGAAATCAACGTTGCTGCAATTATTGACCCGTGCATGGGATCCACAACACGGCGAAATCCTGATTAACGATCGTCCGATTTCAACGCTGAACGAAGCCGCATTGCGCCAATGCATCAGCGTCGTACCACAGCGAGTGCATCTGTTCAGTGCGACATTGCGCGATAACCTGCTGTTGGCTGCGCCACACGCCAGCGATGAAGCGCTATCCCAGATGCTGTGTCGTGTCGGTCTGGAAAAACTGCTTGAAGGTGATGGTCTCAATGCCTGGTTGGGTGAAGGCGGTCGTCAGCTTTCAGGCGGAGAGCTACGCCGTTTGGCTATCGCGCGAGCCTTGCTGCACGATGCGCCGCTGATGCTTCTGGATGAACCTACTGAAGGTCTGGATGCAACAACGGAAAGCCAAATGCTTGAATTGATTAACGATGTGATGCGCAATAAAACCATCCTGATGGTCACACATCGCCTGCGCGGACTGTCGCGATTTAATCAAATAATAGTGATGGACAACGGACGCATAATTGAGCAAGGTAATCACGCAGATCTGTTAGCCAGGCAGGGGCGTTATTACCAGTTTAAGCAACGTCTGTAAGCTATTATTGAACGATCCAACTCGCGTAGTGGAGTTTCGCTGTCATGCGCCTGGTGCAACTGTCCCGCCATTCTATCGCCTTCCCCTCACCGGAAGGCGCTTTACGCGAGCCTAATGGTTTGTTGGCGCTGGGGGGCGATCTCAGCCCTGCCCGCCTGCTAATGGCCTACCAACGCGGTATTTTCCCGTGGTTTTCTCCTGGCGACCCTATCCTCTGGTGGTCGCCCGACCCACGCGCCATTCTTTGGCCTGACAAATTTCACGTAAGTCGCAGCATGAAGCGCTTTCATAAACACTCACCGTATCGCGTGACACTTAATTACGCGTTTGGTCAGGTCATTGAAGGATGTGCAAACGACCGGGAAGAAGGCACCTGGATAACGCATGATGTCGTGGATGCCTATCATCGGCTGCATGAACTTGGACATGCGCACTCTATTGAAGTATGGCGGCAAAATGAATTAGTCGGCGGGATGTACGGCGTTGCGCAAGGTACCCTTTTTTGCGGTGAATCGATGTTCAGTCGCCAGGAAAATGCCTCCAAAACCGCACTGCTTGTTTTTTGCGCTGAATTTATCCGTCAGGGCGGAAAATTAATTGATTGCCAGGTGTTAAATACCCATACCGCGTCGCTGGGAGCCATTGAGACTCCGCGCAGGGACTACCTTGAACATTTAAGCAGGCTACGCCAGCAGCGCCTACCGAGCCACTTCTGGGTGCCCAGGACGTTATTTTCGCCTCAGGAGTGAATGTTTTCGGCACATTTTTTGTCGGGGTGTTATAATTGGTGCCGCAGAGTCGGTTTAGCCCATTACCCCGCCGCCGTTAAGGAACAGTTCGCGTCAGGCAACGCCTATCGTTTATCTCATCGTTCCCTTACACGTTGCGCTTTTAGTGCGGCTTTGTTGTGTGTGGTTAGAGTAATGCGCCAAACCCGATTTACTGCGTTTTAAACGCACAAATCTTTACTTATTAAAAGAACTTCGGCATTATCTTGCCGGTTCAAATTACGGTAGTGATACCCCAGAGGATTAGATGGCCAAAGAAGACAATATTGAAATGCAGGGTACCGTTCTCGATACGTTACCTAATACCATGTTCCGCGTAGAGTTAGAAAACGGTCACGTGGTTACTGCACACATCTCCGGTAAAATGCGTAAAAACTATATCCGCATCCTGACGGGCGACAAAGTGACTGTTGAACTAACCCCGTACGACCTGAGCAAAGGCCGCATTGTCTTCCGTAGTCGCTGATTGTTTTAACGCCCAAATGGCGTCCAGATAATAAAAGGTCGGTTTAACCGGCCTTTTTTGTGGACTGATATTACGTATTTAATCCTCGATCATTCGTGCATATTCTTCCGTGAGGAAATCCACCAGTGCACGAACCGACGGCAATAACCCCCTGCGCGATGGAAAAACCGCGTGAATGATCTCTCGCTTTGGTTCCCAACCGTCGAGTAATGCCACCAGCTCGCCCGCCACTATTTGCTCTTTTACCATCAATTGCGGAAGCTGAACGACCCCTACACCTGCCACTGCCGCTTCGCGTAAAGCCAGCATATCAGTGGTGATCATACGCGGTGTGAAATGCACTTCCGCACGTGCGCCCTGTGGGCCAAATAATTCCCAGCGATGCACATGCTTACCCGTGGCCAGGCTCAGACCAGGCCATCTGGTCAGCTCCGCTGGCGCATGTAAAGTGCCCATCCGCTCGATCAATCGCGGGCTGGCATACAGGCGATGCCCCCTGTCAGCAAGTACACGCATTACCAGATCGCTATCCTCAAAAGGACGGGGTCTGACGCGAATCGCGACATCAAGGCCTTCACCGACCACGTCAACCCGACGATTTGTCGCCTCAAGCTGTACGGATACATCGGGATAACGTGCCATAAAACGGGCGAGCATGGAGCCGACATGTACGTGCAGTAAAGTGACCGGACAGGTCAGCTTCACAATACCTCGCGGCTCTACCTGCAACGCCGCAATGGCATCCTGCGCTGCCTGCGCTTCCACCAACATAGCCTTACAGTGTTCATAGAACGTTTGTCCAACTTCAGTAACATTAAACTGCCGGGTGGTTCGCTGAATCAATCGCACCCCCAGCCTCTCCTCCAGTTGTGCAATTCGGCGGCTCAGTTTTGATTTCGGTTCATCGAGCGCCCGACCGGCCGCAGCGAATCCTCCTTCTTCAACTACGTGAACAAACCACGCGAAATCATTGAGATCCGGCTTAGTCATCTTATTGTCCTATTTATGAGACTGTGAAAGCTATTTTAGCTACTACTCAGTTTTCTGTCATGAATATAAGCTTATTCACATCAAGATAACGCCACTGAGGAGACACATATGAAACAAGTAACAGGCGTCTACACCGCACCTCGCCCACACTGGGTTGGCGATGGATTCCCGGTTCGCTCGATGTTCTCTTACCAGTCTCATGCTGAACAGTTAAGTCCGTTCCTGCTGCTGGATTACGCCGGGCCACATACCTTCACCCCAGGTAATGAAAAACGTGGCGTGGGCGAACACCCTCACCGTGGTTTCGAAACGGTGACCATCGTGTACAGCGGTGAAGTTGAGCATCGTGATTCAACCGGTCGCGGCGGCATTATCGGCCCCGGCGACGTGCAGTGGATGACCGCGGGCGCAGGGATATTGCACGAAGAGTTCCATTCGCCTGAATTTACCCGTCAGGGCGGCGAGCTGGAAATGGTGCAGCTGTGGGTCAATCTGCCGGCAAAAGACAAAATGGCCGTACCAGGATATCAGGGCATTAGTAGTGATGTTATCCCTACTGTCGCGCTGCCAGATGACGCCGGCACTCTCCGTGTCATTGCGGGCAGCTATCAGGAAACAAAAGGTCCGGCACATACCTTCTCGCCGCTGAATGTCTGGGATATGCGTCTGCAGCGTAATCATCAGTTCACGTTGTCCCAGCCGGAAGGATGGAGCACTGCACTGGTGGTACTGAAAGGGAATATCACCGTAAACGGCACCACGCCTGCCAGCGAAGCGCAACTGGTGGTGCTCGGCCAGCAGGGGAAAACGCTACACATTGAAGCCACCAGCGACGCCTGCGTGCTGCTGCTGTCCGGCGAACCGTTGAACGAGCCGGTTGTGGGTTACGGTCCATTTGTCATGAACACTAAACAAGAAATCGCAGAATCAGTACGCGATTTTAACTCCGGCCGCTTTGGCCAAATCTGAATCAAAGGAGAATACTATGTCCAGCCCTGCAAACTTTAATGGTTCACGTCCGGTCATCGATGTAAATGATTCCGTTATGCTGCTTATCGATCACCAGAGCGGACTTTTCCAGACCGTCGGCGATATGCCCATGCCAGAACTGCGTGCGCGTGCTGCCGCGCTGGCTAAAATGGCCTCCCTGGCGAAGATGCCGGTGATTACTACGGCATCTGTACCGCAGGGGCCTAACGGTCCGTTGATCCCAGAGATCCACGCTAATGCGCCACATGCCCAATACGTGGCGCGTAAAGGTGAAATCAACGCCTGGGATAACGAAGACTTCGTGAAAGCCGTGAAAGCGACCGGTCGTAAGACGCTGATCATCGCCGGTACGATCACCAGCGTATGCATGGCTTTCCCGGCCATCAGCGCGGTTGCGGAAGGCTACAAAGTTTTCGCAGTGATCGACGCTTCCGGTACTTACAGCAAAATGGCGCAGGAAATCACCCTGGCTCGTGTCGTTCAGGCAGGCGTAGTCCCGATGGATACCGCCGCCGTCGCGTCTGAAATTCAGGGGACATGGAACCGTGAAGACGCCGCTGAATGGGCGGAAGTGTATACCAAGGTCTTCCCTGCTTATCAGTTGCTGATTGAGAGTTACAGCAAAGCCCAGGAAGTCGTCACCAACGGTGAAAAACTGGACTCTCAGCGCTGATCTTATCCTCCGTGCCTGCCCGGGCGGAGGAATATGTACATTGCGTAACCAAACGAGAGTGAACACGTAAATTCTGCTTGACCGTTTTAGCGCAACTCCCTATAGTAGCGCCCCGTTGCCCCCCAAGCGGTCAGGCAGCAATACAATATGGTGAGGTGTCCGAGTGGCTGAAGGAGCACGCCTGGAAAGTGTGTATACGGCAACGTATCCGGGGTTCGAATCCCCGCCTCACCGCCATATTTGAAGAAGAGCTCGTACGCAAGTACGGGCTTTTTTTTTCGCATATTGCATTTGCCGGATGCGGTGCAAGCACCTTATCCGGCCTACGAATGACGAATAACCTGTAGGCCTGATAAGCAAAGCGCCATCAGGCATGCCATTTATCGCCGACTAAGCAGCGTCAACACTTCGTAGTGTGCAGTGTGCGGAAACATATCGAAAAGCTGAACGCGCTCAATGCGATACCCTGGCAATTCACGAATATCCTTCGCCATGGTTTGCGCATTACAGCTGGAATAAACGATAAAACGCGGTGCCATGTGAGAAAGAAAATCACACAGCGGTTTGCCAATTCCCCGACGCGGTGGATTCACCAGCACCAGGTCCGGTACTTCGCCCTGAGCGGTAGCAAACTGAGTTGAGTCCAGCGCCTGAAAATGCAGATTCTGTAACCCAAGCTCCTGTGCCGACTGTTTCGCGCAGGTAATCGCTTCTGGCGCGATTTCAATCCCCGTCAGTTTCATCTGCGGCGTGGCGCAGTGCAGCCCAAACCCCCCAACACCGCAAAACAGATCCCACATGTGATTAACAGGTAGCTGACGCACCCAGTCGCGCGCCGTGGCATATAGCTGCCCCGCCACGAGCGGATTGGTCTGGAAGAAGCTCTGCGGACGGATCCACAGCGGTACGTCGTTAAAACGTTCGGCCAGTGCCTGCTGTTCGGTCAGGAAGATTTCTGTCTCCCCTTCCATAATCGCCATATGCACAGGCTGGATATTGACGCTAATGACTTTTAGCTGCGGTAACTGTGCCTGCAGCCACGGTAGCGCCGTACGCAGCTGTGCCAGTTTCGCGTCGGAACGCAGGACAAAACGCAGCATCATACCGCCATCAAACTGGCTTTCCGTTAACAGCAGATATTTCAGTTCTCCACGTTTACGCGCCACGTTATAGGGCGTCAGCCCCGCGCGGGCGATAAACGGTTTGAGTGCGGCAAATACGGGCGCAAAAGACTCAGGATAAAGCGGGCAGTCGCACAAATCCTCAGGCGTACCGTCACGATGCAGCATTCCCAATAGCGGTTTCTCCACGCTGCCGCTAACCACCATTTTAGCTTTATTACGAAAAGCGCTTTCCGGGCCGCTGACTGGCGCGCACCATTCACCGACTGGATAATCGGCCAGCAGATTTTGCAGATCGGCTGTTTTGGCGAAGAGTTGATCGGCGACAGGCTGTGCTATCCACTGACAGGAGCGACAGCGTTCGGCGTCATAAAGTGCGCACTGCATACAAAAACCTACAAATTAACCGGGGGCCAGAATTATACACGTTATTGCAAGCGGAAGAACCGCCTGCTGGACGCAGGAATAAACAGCAGTAGCAACACCAGCATATCCGGCAATTTTTGCATCACCAGCGTATGCAGAATTTCACGTCTGGACTCCCCCGCAATACTGAACAGTTCCGGATATCCGTAGCCCAGCGAAGCCGCCCACAGATAGACGCTGGCGATAATCTGGGTCAGCAGATAGATCCAGCGGGCCCAGTTCCGTCCTTTGACCAGCGAAAATGCGCAGTAAATTTCGATAAATAGCAGCACCAGACTGCCAAGAAATACCAGCGTCAAATTCCAGGTCTGCACACTGCGATGAATAAACTCACTGGTTCCACGAAACCCAAGCGTATTAAAAATCATCAACAGATCGAGACAGCGGATCATGATGATAGCCAGCGCCGCCACCTGCACAAAAGCAGGGACGTTTAAGCGAGCATGTGATGTGGATGATTTCTTAAAAAATCCCAACGCGTCGTCTTCCATGAAAACGGCGCAACCACCACAGCTGCGCCGTATAGACAGATTGGCAGATTTTAGTTTTTTCAGCCGCGTCTTGCACGTTGGATATCGCGTATCCGTTGTTTTTCTGTTCGCGCCATCAGATACCACGCGATAAATCCGATAATTCCTACCACGCCAAGGATCAGCGTCGCCAGTGCGTTGATCTCCGGGTTAACCCCCATACGTACGCTGGAGAACACCAACATCGGTAACGTTGTGGCTCCAGGACCAGAGACAAAGCTGGCGATAACCAAATCATCCAGCGATAGCGTAAAGGCCAGTAACCAACCGGAAATGACCGCCGGCATAATCATCGGCAGCGTAATGACGAAAAAGACCTTCAGCGGCGTCGCGCCGAGATCCATCGCCGCTTCCTCAATGGAGTGATCCAGTTCGCGCAAACGCGAGGAAATCACCACCGCTACGTACGCCGTACAGAAGGTGACGTGCGCCAGCCAGATGGTCAACATACCGCGATCCGCCGGCCAGCCGATGGCATGAGCCAACGCCACAAACAGCAGCAGCAGCGACAAACCGGTAATGACATCCGGCATGACCAGCGGCGCGGTGATCATAAAGGCGAAACCATTCGAACCACGAAAACGACCAAAGCGCACCATCACCACAGCGGCGATGGTGCCAAGGATCGCCGCCATCGTCGCAGCACAGGCAGCAATCGTTAAACTCATGCCGACGGCACTCATCATTGCAGTATCGTGGAAAAGTTCACCGTACCAGCGTGTTGACCAACCCGCCCACACCGTCACCAGCTTAGAGCTGTTAAACGAATAGATAACTAACATCAGCATGGGGGCGTACAGGAAAGTAAACCCCACAACCAGGATAAAGATCCGCCACGGCGAGCGGACGACCGGCAAGTTATTCATCCGTGTTCCCCCACGCTTTTCTGCTGATACTTATGGAACCACATGATTGGCACAATCAGTAACAGCAACATAATGATGGCAACCGCAGACGCTACCGGCCAGTCGCGGTTATTGAAAAACTCCTGCCATAGCACACGGCCGATCATAATGCTGTCCGGCCCCCCAAGCAGTTCCGGAATAACAAATTCCCCTACCGCCGGGATAAACACCAGCATTGAGCCAGCGATAATCCCGCCTTTGGTCAACGGCACAATCACGCTAAAAAAGGTTTTCAACGGCCGTGCGCCTAAATCCAACGCCGCTTCCACCAGCGAATAGTCAATGCGCGTCAGTGCGGTATAAATCGGCAGCACCATAAAGGGCAAATAGGCATAAACAATACCGATATAAACCGCCAGGTTGGTATGCAGGATCGTCAATGGCTGATCGATAACCCCCAGCCACATCAGGAAATTGTTCAGCACCCCGTTATTTTTCAGGATCCCCATCCAGGCATAGACGCGAATCAAGAAAGAGGTCCAGGAAGGCAGGATCACCAGTAACAGCAAAATATTGCGTGTAGAAGGCTTGCTGTGTGCCACCGCCCACGCCAGTGGGTACCCCAACAACAGACAGCAGATCGTCGAAATCCCCGCTACCTGCAAAGACTGCAGGTAAGCATCGAAATAGAGCGGGTCGTCCGTCAACTGCAGGAAGTTACCTAAATTGAGCGTAATAGATAGCTGACCATCGGCCCATGCCACAAGGTCAGTGTACGGCGGTATCGCCCGTGCCATTTCTGACAGGCTTATCTTGAAGACAATCAGAAACGGCAATAAAAACAGGAGAACCAGCCACACATACGGCAACGCGATCACCAGCTTGCGACCATGTTTCATTTGCAACTGCGACATATACAGCGTGAAACGGCTCGCTTTTTCGGCACGTGCCGGAGGTTCAAGTGTACTCATCTTCGCTCCTTAAACCGTCAACACCACACAGCTGTCCGCATCCCAACACAAACGTACCTCGTCACCCCAGGTCGGTAGCCCCTTGCGATAGCGATGTTCGTTCTGCAGCTGGGCACTCAACATCTGGCCGCTTTTTAAACGCACGTGGTACACCGACAAATCGCCCAGGTAGGCAATGTGCACCACCTCACCCACCGCAAAGTTATAGCCATCCGGCGGAGGGGCATCACAGAGCATGATTTTTTCCGGACGAAGCGCGACATACACCGGGACGTTATCGACAACAGAAGCATCTGCGTCCACTTTCAGCGGATGCACCAGACCTGGAGACTCTATAATCAAACCATCTTCCTGACGTTCTTTCAGTAGCCCCTCAAAAACGTTTACCGAACCGATAAACTCTGCGCTGTAGCGCGTGGTCGGATGCTCGTAGATCTCTTCCGGCTCGCCGATCTGCACAAATTTGCCGCGGTTCATGATTGCAATGCGCCCTGCCATGGTCATGGCTTCTTCCTGGTCGTGCGTCACCATCACACAGGTCACCCCTACACGCTCAAGAATATCAACCACTTCCAGCTGCATGCGGTCACGCAGTTTTTTATCCAAAGCGCCCATCGGTTCATCCAGCAGCAGCAGCTTCGGGCGTTTCGCCAGGCTACGCGCCAGTGCCACGCGTTGACGCTGACCGCCTGAAAGCTGATGTGGCTTACGTTTGGCGAACTCCTGCATGTGCACCAGCCCGAGCATCTCATTCACCCGGCTAGCGATTTCTGCTTTCGGCAGCTTGTCCTGCTTGAGTCCAAAGGCAATATTCTGTTCCACCGTCATATGTGGAAACAGAGCGTAGGACTGA
This sequence comes from Citrobacter sp. C6_1, assembly GCF_014596835.2. Classification (NCBI taxonomy): domain Bacteria; kingdom Pseudomonadati; phylum Pseudomonadota; class Gammaproteobacteria; order Enterobacterales; family Enterobacteriaceae; genus Citrobacter; species Citrobacter sp. C6_1. The sequence goes on from NZ_CP115031.1 coordinate 3,055,063, forward strand.
AACATCATATTAATTGGACGCAGATAAGGCGGGACATGCGCCAGATCGACACCGTCCAGCATGATTTGCCCGGTAGTCGGCAGCTCAAACCCCGCCAGCATGCGCAACAGGGTTGATTTACCACAACCGGACGCACCCAGCAGGGCAAATATTTCGCCTTTGTAGATAGTGAGATTGACGTCATCGACGGCGTGCTGACCGTCAAATGACTTCGTCAGGTTGCGAATTTCAAGCAGCGGGGTCAGCGCCTTGCGGATTTTCGCTTGTGGGCGTGGGGTTGCATCATTCACTCAAGTGCTCTCCGGCATAAATAAAGAAACAGTGCAAATAACGCACCTTATTGGTGCGTATTGCCGGGTTTTGTGTGTCCGGGATCGGCACTGCCCGGCAGGCGTAAATCCTGCCGGGTCACGTCCCGTACATCAGGTTATTTCCCGCTTTTTACCTTCGTCCAGGCGCGAGTACGGACACGATCAATCTTCGGATCCTGAACTTTCAGCGTGAACAGCTTGGCGCGGACATCCGCAGGCGGGTAAATACCAGGATTGTCGCGAACTTCCTGGCTGACCAGTGCTGTCGCTTCTTTGTTGGCATTGGCATAGAACACGTGGTCGGAAATATGCGCAATCACATCAGGGCGCAGCAGGTAATTGAGGAACTGATAGGCTTCGTCTTTGTTTTTCGCATCTGCAGGCATCGCGAACACATCAAAGAACGCCATCGCCCCCTCTTTGGGAATCGAGAAGGAGATATTGACGCCATTTTTCGCTTCTTTCGCACGGTTTGCGGCCTGCCATACATCCCCTGCCCAGCCAATCGCGACACAGGTATCACCATTTGCCAGATCGTTAATGTATTGCGAGGAGTGGAAATAACGGATATTCGGACGCAGTTTCAACAGCAAATCGGTTGCCGGCCCGGTGTAATCATCCGCTTTGGTACTGTTTGGATCTTTACCCAAATAGTTCAGCACAGTGGCAAACACTTCTTCAGGCGCATCGAGGAAAGAGACACCGCAGCTTTTGAGTTTTTCCAGATTCTCCGGTTTGAGGATCAAATCCCAGCTGTTAACCGGGGCATCCGCACCCAGCACCGCTTTAACTTTATCCACGTTGTAGCCAATACCGGTGGTTGCCCACATATACGGCATAGCAAACTTATTGTCTGGATCGTGTTTACCCACCAGTTTCAGCAGTTCAGGATCGAGGTTTTTCCAGCCTGGCAGTTTGCTCTTATCCAGGGGCTGAAAAACGCCCGCGGTCAGTTGCCGTTCGAGGAAACTGGCTGACGGGACAACAAGGTCAAAACCGGTGCTGCCAGCCATGAGCTTACCTTCCAGGACTTCATTGGAATCAAATACGTCATAGATAACTTTAATTCCGGTCTCTTTTTCAAAATTAGCCACTGTATCCGGGGCAATATAATCAGACCAGTTATAAATATGCAGCGTTTTTTGTTCAGCAGCGAGCGTGCCGGCAGAGATGGCCATCAGAGCACCCGCAACCAGGCCTGATAACCATTTTTTATTTAAGGCGGTCATAATCTCTTTCCTTCTGAAAGTTCGTTAACAAACGAACAAAAAAGTCACACTCTAATGATATGCAAGAAACGTGCATATTATTTCATTCGGCACCAATGAAAGGGAGGTCTCTCTCCCCGCCGCTATTGCTCGCTGATATCCGCTGACTCATTCAACATGCATACAGCCACAGATAGCTCATAGTGGACTCATTGAACGGTGACGTTTATAAGCCTTGCAAGAATAACTTTAGCCAGGATTCGAGGATATAGCCCAGATAAAAAAACGTCTTTTATCAATTTTTTATGCAGGTTTTGTCTATGACGTAAAGCGATAGAGACTGAATCGAAGTGAATAATTCTTTAAGAAAAGGTTAAATGCAGAATAAAAACGTGAAATACGCAACCGCTCTGGCAGCGGCTACGCTATAGATACCCAAAATCAGGAACGATTAATGGAGGAAATGCACCTCTGCATTGCCGTTTTGCCCGTCTTCTTCGGCATTAAACAACAACTGATGTGCCCCGGCTTCAAGGATCACCATCGATATCTGTTCTTCGCTCTGACGCACAAAACATTCAAACTGTTCAAACGTCACACCCGGCATAACGGATAACGACTGACAAACCACCAGCTTTGGCAGATTATCATCCTGCATATCCAGAAAGGCCTTTACCGTCAGCGAGCTGGCATTGATTGCGGACAGATCGGCGGCCAGCGGCAGCAGCGCTGAAGGTCTGACTTCCGCCATCGCGGAAAATAGAATGACGTTATCCACCAGATCAATTTTTGCATCAAAAATGCCATCGAAGTTCTGCATGTGCGGTAAATGCAGCGCCTGACAGGTATCACATTCAAAAAAACTCATGCCCAGGTCGTCGAGCCATTGACGCAACGTATCCAGAGTGGGAACGACCAGTGATGTCATAATAATGTGCGACCTCTATTGATGAAAAAATTACCGGCACAGCTTACGCAAAAAGACCGTGTCATACCACGATCGCTATCGATATTGCGTTTAGCCGCCGATTTTAAGACAAAATTCAGGAGTAGCATGACGCTCGATCCACTGGATCATTCGCGCAGCAATATCTATCCCTGTGGTTTTTTCCACGCCCTCCAGCCCTGGAGAAGCGTTGACCTCCATAACCAGCGGTCCGCGTTCTGCACGCAGGATATCGACGCCAGCAACATCAAGCCCCATCGTGCGGGCAGCTTTAAGCGCAATGTCCCTTTCCTGCAGCGTGATATTGGCAATAGTGGCGACCCCGCCGCGATGCAAGTTAGAACGAAAATCGCCCTCTTTCGCCCGGCGCTCAATGGCGGCCACCACCTCGTCTCCCACCACAAAACAGCGAATATCTCGCCCCTTCGCCTCTTCGATATATTCCTGGACCAGAATATGGGCATTCAGACCACGAAATGCATCCACTACGCTCTCTGCGGCCTGGCGCGTTTCGGCCAATACCACACCGATTCCTTGAGTCCCCTCCACCAGTTTCACCACCAGCGGTGCACCGCCGACCATATCAATCATATCGCTGGTATCGTCCGGCGAGTGGGCTATTCCGGTAATGGGCAGGTCAATTCCCTGTCGCGCCAACAGTTGTAACGAACGCAGCTTATCGCGTGCGCGGGTAATCGCTACTGACTCATTCAGCGGATAGCTACCCAGCATCTCAAACTGGCGTAATGCCGCCGTACCGTAGAAGGTAATGGCTGAGCCAATTCTTGGAATGACCGCGTCAAAATGGGGAAGCTGGCGGCCTTTATAATGGATAGAAGACGCTGCCGGGCTAATGTTCATATAACAAGAAAGAGGATCGATAACTTCAACCAGGTGACCGCGTTGCATCGCCGCTTCACGCAGGCGTTTGCAAGAATAGAGCGTTCCATCCCGGGACAAAATGGCAATTTTCACCCTGCACCTCTCTAAAAGACCTGGTAAAAGCTGGCGTATCATACACTGGGTTAAACGCTTTAGCGCGTCGCCCATCCCTGTTTATGTAAATATTCCAGGATAAAGGGACGGCTTTCTTTAATGATGGTGCGGCGAATATGATCGCTCCAGGTATCGCGACGCGTGTTGCTACCACGGGTCAGATAGTACTGCGCAAGCTGTTCGTCATATTGCGACAAAACATCCTGATCGAGCGGCTGGTAATGGTTTTCATGCACCACCAGTGTTGCTGGCAGCCGGGGCTTGATGTCCGGGTTATCCGCAGGCCAGCCGAGACACAGGCCAAACAGTGGCAAAACATGCTTCGGCAGCGTCAGTAATTCCGTTACCGGCTCAATATTGTTGCGCAGACCGCCAATGAACACACCGCCAAGTCCCAGCGATTCAGCCGCTGTCAGCGCATTTTGCGCCATCATCGCCGTATCAACCACGCCAAGCAACAGTTGCTCCGCCAACCCCAGTTGCGCATCGGGGCAAATCTGCAAATGGCGATTAAAATCAGCGCAAAAAACCCAGAATTCAGCGGCCTGTGCGACGTGCTTTTGTCCTCCGGATAAGGTCACCAGGGACTCACGCAGACTTTGATCGGTAATACGAATTATCGTCGTGCACTGCAAAAAACTTGAGCTTGATGTCCCTTGAGCGGCAGCAATAATCGCCTCACGCTGTGCGTCCGAAATACTTTCATCGGTGAAATGGCGAATGGAACGGTGGCTGCGAAGTAAATCAATGGTTGGAGTCATCTTTTTTTTCTCTGGCTGAATGGGAAGAAGCGTCGGGAGCACGCGGCATCAGCTGCGGTGCCAACAGCTGCGCAATGCGCAACATCAATACCACCGCGGCGGGAAGCATCAGCAGCACGCCCAGAAATATCATTACCACGCAGGCTAACGGGCTGCTAAGCGGTGCGGGTAAGGTGAGATAATCGTTAAGCGATAGCAGCGCCAGCGATAACAAAACCATCCCTATTATTTCCAGCATCAATACACTTTTGGGTAATACACCAATTGTGCGCATAAGCGGCCTCCCGGCGAAATGGCTTTCATTATAAAACGTTCCGCCTTGTCGTGTTTAACAGTTATAGCTTGAGGATATCAAAGCAACAGGCTGAACCTGCTTTCCATCCGTCACAAATCGCGGCATCATAACAAGTATTGCCATCCGGCCTGATAAGCTCGAGGAGAGAGAGATGTTTGCCGTTATTTTTGGTCGCCCAGGGTGCCCGTATTGCGTGCGCGCAAAAGAATTAGCAGAAAAATTAGGCAATGAGCATGACGATTTTAACTTCCGCTACATTGATATCCATGCCGAAGGTATTACTAAAGCAGATCTGGAAAAAACGGTAGGTAAGCCAGTTGAAACCGTTCCGCAGATTTTCGTTGATCAACAACACATCGGCGGCTGCACGGATTTTGAAGCGTGGGCAAAAGAGAATATGAATCTGTTCGCCTGATAACTGTTTCTACGCCCTCCGCTGGAGGGCGTCATCAGTTTTTTTTCCGCCGCTGACGCTGGTTGAATAAGCTACTGATAAATAAAAAACACAATGCCCCAAGCGCACACCAAAACACTGCACTGAACAACCATGCCAGCTCTTGCCACAGCGAACGCGTCGGCATAAAAACGAACCGCATCAGTAACAAACAGCACGGCGCTGCCAGTATTGCACCAAGAAGGGGTTTGAGCACCTCGCGACGGTGGGAGAAAAAGCTTGCCACAGCGCCAGGCAGAATAAAAAACAACAACCCGACCTCAGGATGCCCAGCCGCTCTAAATGCGCCTTTCATATTCAGCGTCAATGAAAGACACACTACAATAAAGAGCACAAAGCAGCAGATCGCACCCGCCCAACTTTGCTTATGTTTCAATCGTTCCTCCTGACATCCTCTCTATCGAACACTCTTTTCGCCCGTAGGCGTCCAGTCAGATAAAGTTACTCGGCATTCCATGCCAAAAACACACCCACACGATTCTTATAGCCGTTGATACGTAATGAGATTAAACTAGCCGCATATATTGTCGTGCTGCATTATTTGGGGCTGTGTACGATGCTGTCGCCCCTTAATTTCTGGCAAAAACATTAGCGTAAATTGCCATTTCTTTCAATAGCTTACTAGTAAACAAGAAGTTAGCCTCCGTGAATATAAACGTCGCAGATTTGTTAAATGGGAATTACATCCTGTTATTATTTGTGGTCCTGGCTCTGGGCCTGTGTCTGGGTAAATTACGCCTGGGTTCAGTCCAACTCGGTAATTCCATTGGCGTTTTAGTGGTCTCCCTATTATTAGGTCAGCAGCACTTTAGTATTAACACTGACGCATTAAATCTTGGCTTTATGCTGTTTATTTTTTGTGTCGGGGTGGAAGCCGGTCCCAACTTTTTTTCGATTTTTTTTCGGGATGGGAAAAATTACCTGATGCTTGCACTGGTGATGGTCGGTAGTGCACTGCTGATCGCCCTGGGACTGGGTAAGCTATTTGGCTGGGATATCGGCCTGACGGCAGGCATGTTGGCTGGTTCAATGACGTCTACGCCCGTTCTGGTCGGCGCGGGCGATACGTTGCGCCATTCAGGGATGGAAGGTACACAGCTATCCACCGCCCTTGATAACCTGAGCCTCGGTTACGCCCTCACCTATTTAATTGGGTTGGTCAGTCTGATTGTTGGCGCGCGCTATCTGCCAAAACTGCAGCATCAGGATCTGCAAACCAGCGCCCAACAAATCGCGCGTGAGCGTGGGCTCGACACTGACGCCAACCGTAAGGTTTATCTACCGGTGATCCGCGCCTACCGTGTCGGCCCGGAACTGGTTGCATGGGCTGACGGGAAAAATCTGCGCGAGCTGGGCATCTACCGCCAGACCGGTTGTTATATTGAACGTATCCGCCGCAACGGTATTCTGGCCAACCCGGACGGTGACGCAGTGCTGCAAATGGGCGATGAAATTGCCTTAGTGGGCTACCCGGATGCACATGCTCGCCTCGACCCCAGCTTCCGTAACGGTAAAGAGGTGTTCGATCGCGATCTGCTCGATATGCGTATCGTCACTGAAGAGATTGTGGTGAAAAACCACAATGCCGTAGGTCGTCGTCTGGCTCAGTTGAAGCTGACCGACCATGGCTGCTTCCTGAACCGCGTGATCCGCAGCCAGATCGAGATGCCCATTGACGACAACGTCGTACTTAATAAAGGCGATGTATTACAGGTCAGTGGCGATGCGCGCCGTGTGAAAACCATTGCCGATCGTATCGGCTTTATTTCAATTCACAGCCAGGTGACCGATCTGCTGGCTTTCTGCGCATTCTTTATTATTGGCCTGATGATCGGGATGATCACCTTCCAGTTCAGTAACTTCAGCTTCGGTATCGGCAACGCGGCCGGATTGCTCTTCGCCGGAATTATGCTGGGATTCCTGCGTGCTAACCATCCAACGTTTGGCTACATCCCTCAAGGTGCGCTGAACATGGTCAAAGAGTTTGGCCTGATGGTCTTTATGGCTGGTGTCGGCTTAAGCGCAGGTAGCGGCATTGGTAATGGCCTCGGCGCAGTGGGTGGCCAAATGCTGATTTCGGGTCTGATTGTCAGCCTGGTTCCAGTAATCATCTGTTTCTTGTTTGGGGCTTATGTATTGCGCATGAACCGGGCCCTGCTGTTCGGGGCGATGATGGGGGCGCGTACCTGTGCGCCAGCAATGGAAATCATCAGTGATACCGCGCGCAGCAACATTCCTGCTTTAGGCTATGCGGGCACATACGCGATTGCTAACGTTCTGTTGACGCTGGCGGGGACACTCATCGTCATCATCTGGCCTGGCATCGGTTAGAACTGTTTTTTTGCTTTTAATGAAAATTTTTGCAGGTAAGCAGAACTTTTCTTAAAGGCGTCAGTCATAACTATTGCCACTGCTTTTCTTTGATGTCCCCAATTTGTGGAGCCCATCAACCCCGCCGTTTTGGTTCAAGGTTGATGGGTTTTTTGTTGCCTGAAATTCAGCCCCCTTCCAATCAACCACTTAGATAACTTCTTTTTCATGTGTGGCGACAAAGTGGCGACAGCGTTTTTGTTATGGCGGCATCAGACGTAAAAAACCCGCCAGCGGCGGGTCAGTATTAGTAAGCAAATTGTTCCTGCATACCTTTTGGATGAGGCGGTGCTGCGCTGATTTTTTGAGGTCGGCATACTGAGCGCACAAAAGTCTCATGCGTCACGAAAGTATGCCCGCACTCGATGTTAGTGCACTGGTTGTAGCGTTCTTTAGTTTCATTGGAAACCTGGAAGCTGCTTCGGGTATGTGCGGCCTGCCCACACATAGGACAATTCATCATAATAATCAGCCCTCACTATTAACCAGTTCGCAATAATGATACATCATTGTTCGCAATTTGGAACTAATCATTCCATTGCGAACTCATCTATTTTCACTTCAAGCTCCATGCTGGTCGTAAATCCATTATCCGGGCTGACAGAATGCGTCAGGGTAGTGATGGTCCATTCTGCATCATCGATCGGCTGCTTAAACCCCGCCACCTTCACCGGCATTTCCGTATAGAGATCAGCCCGCCCATCAGCGAGCTGCAGGGAAAATGAAGCAACCCCACGCTGCAGGCGTTCCCACTGCATTTTTGCTGCGCGCTCTGCATTGCTCCGATTAGCATAGGTACGATTAAGAACCAGCACGTTTTCATCCGTTCCCACCAGATAATCTCCCTGTTTTGCTTCCGGCTCTTTGGGTGTGGTGGTTTTCTTTCGACGGCGCTTAACACTGGTTGTCTCTTTTTTCCCGGGTTCACGCGTATGCAACCAGCTGGCAATAACACCGGTATAGGCACCACGATCAGCAAGGGTAAACCGATGACTGTCACCGGCTTTGCGCGTGATGGTGATAACCGGCAGCGGCTTGCCGCTCGCCGTTCTTCCCTGTCCCTGCCGGATAAACAGCAGATTTCCGTCCTTAACGGAAGCAATCGCCCCATACTGTCTCGCCAGTTTCATCAGAAAACTTGCATCGCTTTCATTGGTCTGGTCCAGATGATCCAGCGCCTTATCCGTCAGGTCTTTACCCAGCACCATTTTGAGGTTATGCCGGGCGGCGATTTCCTTTACCACCTCCCCCACCATTGTCTGATGCCATGATTTTTCGCGCCGTGTATTGAGAGTTTCACGGAAATCTGCGCTACGCGCCCGGATGGTCAGCCGGTCAGGGGCACCGCTGTGTTCAATTTCATCCACAGTAAAAGCCCCTTTAGGGAAAAGCGGCTGGCCTTTCCAGCCCAGCGCCAGCTGAATCACTGCCCCACGTCGCGGCAGGGCGATCAGCCCGTCGGCGTCGTCCAGCTCCAGATCAAGCTGGTCCGCTTCAAAGCCCCGGTTATCCGTCAGCGTCAGACTCATCAGGCGGGTATCCAGCACGGTCGTCACGTCCTTACCTTCAATGACGATACTGAATGCCGGGCTTTTGCTGTGCAGATTCAGAAAATCAGAATTAACGTTCACTGCAGCAATCCTCCTACCGTGTTTTTAATCCCCCCAATCGCAGAGGCAGCAGAGTCCTGCAGGTTGCTGAGCTGGTCACTCAGACTCCCGAACATGTCAGACAGCGACTCATCAACCCGTTTGAGGGTGATCGTAAACTCAATGCGCCTGGGCATGCCGCTGGCAAAAAACTCCGTCTTTGTCTGGCTCAGACTCTCAATAACAAACATGCCGTAAATGGTTCCGCTGCCTTCAATCAAAGGCCAGGCTTTGCCCTGTTCTGCCATCAACTCCAGCGCCAGCAATGACAGCCTGCCCCCGGTGACTTCCGGCAACAGAACCCCGGACAGTGTCAGTGAATCGTTATCCGGGCCAAGAAACTGCGTTGACGGACGGCGGTTCACCCGGCTGTTGGCGGCATGTCGCCAGCTGCGCTGATACTGCAGTTCCTGATAAGGGACAGTGCGCAGCATAAATACATATAAACCCAGCACCATCATCATGATTCATACCCCCCCTGATCGCTGAAATTGCTGCGCGCTTTTGCCCTGGCCCTGCGTTCCCGCTCGTCAAGCTGGCGTGCCACTTCACGGGCAATATCCTGCGCACTCTGTCCCGGCTGCGCGACAATATGAATGGGCGCATTTATCTCATAACGAATAACTGACGGCGGGCCGTCCGCCTTAACAGGCTGCGTCTGGTATGCCCTCGCAGGCAGACTGAACGGATGAAGCGGAGCCGCTTCTGCAGGTGTCGCAGCTAGGCTGTAACCTGTTCGACCTGGACCAACTGCGCATGGAGTACAGCCCGGACGAATACCAGAACCTGCTGATGTGCGAATTTATTGACGATCTGGCGTCAGTATTCCCGCTCAGCGAGCTGCAGGCGTGCATGGTGGACAGCTGGGAAGTCTGGACCGATTTTCAGGCGCTGGCGCTGCGCCCGTTTGGCTGGCGGGAAGTCTGGATCGGTTACGACCCGGCGAAAGGTACGCAGAACGGTGACAGCGCAGGCTGTGTGGTTATGGCGCCACCCACTGTACCTGGCGGAAAGTTCCGCATCCTGGAGCGTCATCAGTGGCGCGGGATGGACTTCCGCGCCCAGGCTGATGCCATCAAAAAGCTGACGCAGCAGTACAACGTGACTTATATCGGCATCGACTCGACCGGCGTTGGGCACGGCGTTTATGAAAACGTAAAAGCGTTCTTTCCTGCCGTGCGGGAGTTTGTCTACAACCCCAACGTCAAAAATGCCCTGGTGCTCAAGGCGTACGACATTATCAACCACCGTCGTCTGGAGTTTGACGCCGGGCACACCGATATTGCGCAGTCCTTTATGGCAATCCGCCGTGCCACTACCGCCAGTGGCAACCGCCCTACCTACGAAGCGAGCCGCAGCGAAGAAGCCAGCCACGCAGATTTGGCCTGGGCAACGATGCACGCTCTGTTTAACGAACCGCTGCAGGGCGAATCCGCCAATACCAGCAATATTGTGGAGATTTTTTGATGAGTGAACTCGAAGGCTTAACCAACACAATGCCAACAGAAGATACGGCGCCTAAAAACGCAGGCGTAACTGCTGAGTCTTTCAGCTTTGGCGATCCGATCCCAGTACTGGACCGCCGCGAACTGCTGGACTATGTTGAATGTGTGCAGATGGGCAGGTGGTATGAGCCGCCAGTCAGCTTTGACGGCCTGGCCCGCACCTATCGCGCCGCCGTGCATCACAGCTCACCAATTGCGGTGAAGCGCAACATCCTGACCAGCACGTTTATCCCGCACCCGTTACTGAGCCAGCAGGCATTCAGCCGCTTCGTACAGGATTATCTGGTGTTTGGTAACGCCTACCTGGAGAAACGGACGAATCGGCTGGGCGGCATTCTGTCACTGGAACCATCACTGGCGAAATATACCCGCCGCGGGATCGATCTCGATACCTACTGGTTTGTGCAATACGGCATGACCACACAGCCCTACGAGTTCACCAAAGGCAGCATCTTTCACCTGATGGAGCCGGACCTGAACCAGGAGATTTACGGTCTGCCGGAATACTTGTCCGCCATCCCTTCCGCCCTGCTGAATGAGTCCGCCACACTGTTCCGCCGGAAGTACTACATCAACGGTAGCCATGCGGGCTTCATCATGTACATGACCGACGCTGCGCAGAACCAGGAGGACGTAAACAACATCCGCCAGGCGATGAAAAGCGCCAAAGGACCGGGCAACTTCCGCAACCTGTTTATGTACTCACCCAACGGCAAAAAAGACGGCATTCAGATAATCCCACTGTCAGAAGTGGCAGCAAAGGATGAATTTCTGAACATAAAGAACGTGAGCCGTGATGACATGATGGCGGCGCACCGTGTGCCGCCGCAGATGATGGGGATCATGCCGAGTAATGTTGGGGGATTTGGAGATGTGGAGAAAGCGAGTCGAGTTTTTGTTCGCAACGAGCTGATTTATTTACAAGAGCGAGTGAAGGAAATCAATACTTGGCTTGGAGATGAGATCATCAAATTTGCACAATATACTCTTGAAGAGTAAATAAATTAAACCTTAAACACTGTAAACACAGTGTTTAAGGCATTCATTTCAGATAATTAGTTATATAGTCATCCATTTTAGCTTGTTTTAATATCCCACTGTTTTTTATATAACTCACATTTTCCCAATTAAAGTAGGTGCAAATAATTACGATAATAGTTAAAAGTCGTTCATCTGTTAAATTGATTAACAACTCATACTGTTCCTCTTTTTTTGCAACATCAATTTTATCATCTATGAGCTTCACTAAAAGATAAAATCTTCTAACCAATGAAAAAAATTGATCATCAACATCCAAACATTCCAACCATGAGATAATTCTTTCGTCGTCTATACCGCCTTTAACTAAGAGACACAAATTATCATCGATATAAGTTACTGCATTATTAGCTCTATATTCAGTTATAGCAGAATTACTAGTCTTTCCATCCTCATGATGATCATCATTATCAGCACCATCATCTATAAGAATTCGAAATTTACTATAATTCGACTCCTGAGCTTCTATAAGACTAAAAAATCTCACCTCGAACTTCTTATAATCCTCAAGTAACTCCTGCCTTTTAATTTCCTGAGCTAATGTTGTGTTAGATTGCACTTGTAACGTTACAGATCGAATTAGCAAGCATATGGAAATAAAGCTAAGAATAGGATTAAGGACTCCCCCCATGAAGTCCCCAAACTGTCCCCAAACATCAGCATTCTGAGTACTTAAATACCCAACACCGAACTTAAGAGAGTAAACTCCCCAAGCAATTATTATTAATGCTAAGCAAATCGTCTTCAACATATTACTGTACCGTATGTACTAAATATTTAACAGTCTCACCGCTATTAATCCTTACTCTACTTACAGTTAAGTCAAGATAGTTATAGCCAGATGTCGGTGGTGGATTATTTACATGTAAATTCGCTGAAATCATTCTTTTTTGATCAGGAATTATCACTCGTAATGGGCTGTAAAAACCAAACGCGACAGTATCATTTTCCCCTTCAAGAACAAGCCTACCGTTTCCTGTACGTGCATTAAAACGAGTAATATATGCTCTAATCACTTCTGTTCTTTTTGAAACTCGTGACTTGAATAAATTAGTTGCAGTAGATGTGTCTAGTTCAATCACTTTCTTTTTATCATGTGCACGCTGCTTAAAATTCAATTCAATATTATAGTTTTTCTTAATATTAATTTCATGCATTCTTTTTAGCGGCGCTCTGATGCGACAAATCAATTCATCCTCGATATCCGAAAGTCCTTTAACCACTTCTTCCGCTTCATCGGAGAGTTCACGAGTTTCTAAATATAGAGACTGGGAAATAAAGTAACTCATCACTTCATTAAAAACTGGTTTTGAAATTTTACGAAGCTCTGAAATCAATTCAGCTTCGTTAATAACCAAATCAAAGTTTTGACCATAAGAACCGATAAAATTTTTCTTTAGTACTGCTCTAGCCGGATTTACATGGCTACGTCTCTTTATTATTACTTTCCTAAGTATCGCCTCTGCCAATAGGCAGGTAACTTCTGCAGTTCCAGCAAGAGTGTCTAGGCCATATTCCATGTCAACTTCATCATCACCACTTTTAATTATGACATCGTAATTAACACGCATTTTCTTTCCTTGAGAAGAATAAGATGCTCAACTTTAAGAGTATTCTTAAATTAACATACCTATAAAAGTTTTTGAACCACTCATCCCTAAAAGGAGTGGCGCGCGCTCGTATCCCCGCCACGCCTGCCCGCTTTATGTAGCGGTTTTCATGCAGGTGCATGACATAAGCAAAAGCCCGCCAGTTCTGGCGGGCCTCAGCAAAAACGATCCTCAAACGATCATGCGATTTCATGCGGCATAGACATGCATGAAATGGAAATCGGTAGAACAGTGAAACGAGTCATAGAACATCAGCCATCTTATATGCACTAGCGTCAGCTCTTTCAAGTAACTGATTCCATCTTAAAGCTAACAGGATCTTCAAGTTTCAACATGAGGATCCGTACAGGTTTTCTCAGACCAGTAGCTTGCACAGCACACCTTGGCACATGATATGGCTACGGGTTTGTCATGCCAGCTAATCCTGTTAGGATTAGTCTTGTTTGTTTACGATTGGGATAGGGATATGAAGAAATTAACTGGCGTAATTGTTCTTGCTCTGCTGCTTACTGCTTGTGACAAACCGAAGATCGATGCATCAAGCGATCAGTCGATGAAAGAGTCTATTCAAAAGGTAAGGGAGTCCTTACCTGCAGATAAAAAAACTCAGTTTGATGATGCGGTTAAAGTCGTTGCCTTTAGCCAAATCAACATGAGAGAGCTAATGCAAGCTGGAGCGTCTTCTGGAGACGTTTACGAAACTAAAATTAAGACAGCGCTGGAAGGTAAAACTGGTGATGAGGTTATAAATTACGCAGAAACTATTCGCCTTGAGCGTGAGAGGAGGGAGAAAGAACAGGCTCTGCAAGAAATAAAAGAACTGGAAGCCAAACAAACCTCGGCGGCACAGGCAGCTGAAAAAATGAAAGCCTTCAAGGTCGAACGCTCCCGTTTTTATTTCCAGAAAGAGAATTACGGCAATGACCAGCCAATTCTGGATATTAGCGTTGAAAACGGAACAGACAAAGCGGTTGCTAGAGTATTCTTTAAAGGAGTGATTGCAAGCCCAGGAAGAAGCGTCCCTTGGTTCTCTGATGTCTTCAACTATAAAATTTCTGGAGGTCTGGAACCAAGTGAGAAAGCCAACTGGAAATTAGCCCCTAATAGGTTCTCTGATTGGGGAAAACTTGAGGTTCCGGCTGATGCAGTATTTACCGTCACAGTTACTGGCCTTGAAGACGCAGATGGAAAATCGATCTATGGTGACGCCGAGTTTTCAGAACGCGATGCTGATAGACTGAATCAACTTAGAGAAAAGTACCTTTCTAAATAAGGTCGTGATTAAAGCTGATACAGCATAGTCCCTAAGAATATATCTTGGGGACTACCAGGCACTTGCAAGTAATCCTTAGTTAAATAATACCAAATGCTTAGAAAGATACCATGAAACATATAACTCTCCCCTTTACGTTAGTAGCAATCATCATAGCTCTGGCTGGATGTGCTTTGCCGGATAAAGACGGTGACTTCGGAGCTTATGTCCATGCTTGTCAGCAATACGCATACGGAAAATCCTATGCCTTTGAGCATAGAGACTTCGCGTATAAAGTCTGCAAGGATGCGGCTAAACTATGGGGTGATGAGGTTCCTAGCTATGTCATCAGGCAAATCCAACTACATCCTGAAATACCCGCCGACGAAATTAAATATGCAGCCATGGCTGGCTCTTTGGGGAACAACTAAATCAACTTATGAGAAAGGGGCTTAATGCCCCTTTTCGGTTATCCTATCAAGGGCACTCAGGACACAGCTCAACTGATTACATCCATCGACCTGCTGTATTCATGGCTGCGAATTTTCGCCATCAGTTCATCGGTCAGTTCAGAAACCCACTGGATAGCGAGACGTTTTTCTTCGTCGCTGCACTCACTAGCCGCTACAAGCTTGATAAAAAAATCAATGCGCTGGAGCTTCAACGACTCCAAAAGATAATCCTGCATTTTCCCTCCTATCACTACCACGGATATACAAATACTGTATATATATCCACTGTTTATAATTACAGTATAATAGGAACTAACAAAAGTAAAACTGTTTTTTGTCAGTCAATTGGATGATCTGATGCTGATCAAGAAAGCACAAATTGTTAAACCCGCGTCAGCTGTACCACTGCCGCCATTTGTCATCTTCCTGCAGCCGCTGGTTACGATAAAAGATTCTCAACCCGGCACCTGAAGGAATACTTCCACCGCGCAGAAGCAGGTCAATCTCTGACTCATTGCCCGCAACCCCTCTGGAGCTCAGTTCTGCCTTGAGCTGCAGGCGCTGCTGATCCGATATATTCAGTTTGTAAGCCTTTTTCCGTTTCGGTTTCACCAGTCTTAACCTGGCTGTCAGCTCTCGCCGTTCCTTCTGGCTCATATTGTGGAGATATTCCTGCATCTCCTTCTCATCCATGGTTTTAATATCGGGTAAATCACCCCCTGATTTGTTCAGATTTTCAACAGGGGGACAGTTATTGCCACGAGTCCAAGGGGCGCAAGCGCCCTGGTCGGCTGCCGCCTCCTGAACGTCAACGGCCTTACGAACCTTTTTCCACTTCATCGCGTGCGTGCAAATCTTGCCCTCTACAATCGGGGACCAGATGCCATAGATACGGATACCGTGATCGCCGTAGGCGCTCGGTTCGTCGTTAAGCTCATAAGCCGTGCGGACAAGGTGATGTTTGCGGGGAACCAGTACACCGCCCTGCTTCATGATGTAGGTGGCAAAGCAACCCGCATCTGCAGCTGCCAGTACCGCATCCAGACGCGGGTTATCCAGTACCGGCGCACCCGCTTTACGTTCGCCCTGTACTCTCGCCGCCTGACCAGCCAGCAAGCGCAGCTCGCGGTATGCCTGGCGCCCCGGAATACCAAAGAAACGAAATTGCTGGACACGGTGCAGTGACGCCCAGGCGCTGACATGCTCGGCGCTGTCACGCAGTGATCTGCCGGTTTCTTTGCTGATTTCTTTAGCCAGCCCGCGCCCGTCGATGTTCTTACTGATGTATTTGGCGATGTAGCTTGTCGGTGTGCCCTTGCGCGGGTTGATTAGATCGGACTTGAAGCGCGGTCCGGTATTGGTGCCCAGCTCCTCGCGGTCTTCACGGATGGCAAACTTACGCAGCAGCGCGGTGATGGAACGACGGTCTTTTTTGCGCATAAAGCACAGAAGATGCCAGTGCACAGTGCCGTCATGGTGCGGCTCTGCAACGCGGACGCCGTACCAGCGCAGCCCGGCTTTGTGCATGGCCTTGCGGAAAGCGGCGAATGTATCAACCAGATAGTCACTGCTCTGCCGGACCGTGGCGCTGGTCCATTTCGGATTAGGTCTGCCGTTGTTGAGGGTTGCGTGGAAGCGTGACGGGCAGGTGATGGTATAAAACACCGCGCAGTCTCCGCGCATTTCCGCGATCAGCTCCAGTCCCTTAACACAGGCCATCATTTCATTACGGCGGTGCGCCGGGTTGCTGTTGCTGGCGTTCACCACATCTTCCATGTCCAGCGTGTCACCGTCTTCGTTGACCAGCTCATGCGAGCGGAAGAACTCCAGCGATTTGCGGCGCTGCTCGCGTTTGTGGATCACGGCTTCATAGCTGACATACGGGGACGCTTTCTTGTTGACCAGGCAGACGGCGCGCAGTTGCTCCTCCCGCCACTCGCAGCGCATCTGCCACAATTTGCGATACCACCAGTCCGCACACAGCATGCGCGCCAGCGACGGCGGGATCAGCTCGTAAGGCACCGGCTTGCGGCGGCGTTTCTTACGGCGCAGCTTCTCAAATGCTGGCGGAATTACCTCAAGGCGCATGGCTTCTGCAGCAACCCTTTCCCATGCCTTACGGATTTCTTCTGGTTTAACATCGTCACTGACAAACACATCACCGCAGGTCGCATAAAGACACATGCTCATATGTGCCGCAACCAACGTGGACAGACGTTTGACCTGTTCCTGATTCATTTCAGGCAATACCAGCAGCCCCTCCAGCCCGTCCTGGCTCGCCATGAACCGGAAAGACGCAGACACCTGGCTGTCACGCACGCGCTCCAGCCGCTCAAGACACGGTCTGATTGTTTCGCGCAGATAGCGGGAATACGCTTTAGGACGTCCCAAGCTATGGAAGTATTTAATCCGCTCCAGCAAAGGTTTGCTGATATGGGCAGGCATGGCGCTTACATCGGCAATAATCACCAAATCGGGATTAACGCGCTGCTGTTCGCGGGCCATTTTGGCATGGCTAATCAGCCGATCCTGTTCAATTTCACGCTGGACAGGATCACGGGATTCATTAAAGAAATAGCGTTCCCAAACCTCATCACTCAACGCCTCATGGCGCAGATGCTCCTGCTCGTTATCCGCAGCGTACAGAGTGATGAGGTTTGAAAGCGCAGACTCCGGCGCAACTTCCGCCGGGTCCAGATACGGGTTAACCGCTTTTTTTGGGGCATTCCATGGAAAAGCCACGGCGGCCTCATTCGAGTCGCCGGTGGTTTGTGCATGATGTAATGTGAATTTACTCACTGCCACGCCCGCACCTCAGCTTCCACCGAGATATCAGGACCAGACGCCAAATCAACACCAAACCAGCATGCTGATTTTGTGGCGATGGTTTCTACTGCAGTTTTACTATCACCGGCAGCCACGCCCATGCTGCGCTTAGCGGTTATACGGTGATGGGTGAAATTACGATAAAGGGAGCGAGTCAGGGATGTGTCGCTGTTGGACACGATAACCGGATGACCTTCTGATGACCGGCGCTCAAGAATTGACGCCAGATGATACTGGTCATCCTCTGTAAAACCATCGGTGTGATAACCGGTAAACGTTCCGTCATATGGCGGATCACAATAAACCACATCCCCCGTCTGCAGCAGTGCCAGCGTCTCGTCATAGCTGGCGCAGATAAACGTTGCGCGTTTTGCTTTCTCGGCAAAAGCGCATATTTCATTTTCAGGGAAGTACGGTTTTTTATAATTACCGTAAGGAACATTAAAATAACCTTTCAAGTTATAGCGACACAGTCCGCGATAACCATGGCGATTTAAATATAAGAAATACAATGCGCGTTCAATTGCGCCACCATGGCGCAAGTTAAACTCCTGTCTCGTCTTATAATATGCCTCTGAATCATTACGGGCTTCAAAAAGGTATCGGCCCTCTTTGATGAAGTATTCAACATCATTCTTAATCACCTGATAGAGATTAATCAGGTCTGGATTAATATCCGCGACAAGATAATGAGGATAGTCTGTCGCCATCATCACAGCACAGGAACCCGCGAAAGGTTCAACCAGTCGCAGGCCCGCAGGAAGGTGTTTAATCAGTTCCGGCATTATTGCGGTTTTATTTCCCGCCCATTTCAGGATGGTGCTCATACAGCCCCCCCTATGTAATGTTTGCCTTTCAGCTCTGCAATTTCCTGACAAGTGATACAGCACTGCACGCCCGGAATGGCGCGGCGGCGAGCTGGCGGGATCGGTGCATCACAATCAATGCAAAGCACACGGGAAACGCCCGGCGTTCTGTTGCGGGCGGTGTGGATGTGGCGCTGACGTTCTTCTTCAACGCGCTGCTGTACAAGGTCCATTGAATCAGCCATCAGTGGATCTCCTGCGCTTCGTTCTGAATGTTTTCAGCCGCAATACGCAGCAGCTCCGCCGCTTCAACGTGATTAAGCTGGCGTGACGTGATATGGCAAGCCAGGCTATCAAGACGGGCTGCCATTGCCGCAGCACGTGCACGGCGTTCTTCCATGCGCGCATCAGTCAGCATCTGGTTAAGGCCAGCATCATCTGGTCCTGTTTTGGTGATTCGGGTTTCAATATTTCGCATTGTTGTTTCTCCTGAATTTGGGCAATAAGATGCCCGGCGGGTTTACGCCTTTAATTTCGGTTGTGAATTAATTCGGCATGGCTAGCCGATTTGGAAATAAACTCACCACTGTACGGAAATGGTTCATTGCTTTAATCAGCTCCCGCTTTTCGTCAGTCGTCAGCTCACTAACATTGACGCTATGACGTTCCGCCGGAATCTTTGCCATAAAGAATATTGCAGCTAATGCGCGTTTATTCTGCTCATGGTTAATATCCCGTTGGTCCCGCATATCGCTAATAAAGCGCTCCAGTTCTGAATCAATATTTAAGCCAAACACTTTCGCCCTTAATTCCGCGATGTGGTTTAACCCATTAAGGCGGAGGCCAGCACTTAGCGGAACAGTCGCAGCATCGCCTTCAATAGCCATGGTTTCTCCTGCTTTTTAGTAGACAGTTCAACCAGCAGCGCATCCTGAGAGCGGCACGGGTGCCAGCGCTTGCCACCCTTCCCCATTATCCAGCCATGACCGCAGTGCATTGCAGGACTTTGCTTAACGAGAAGTGATGCAAAAGAGGGTTCTTTAGTCAGCATAACCACCTCAGATCAGACCGAACGAAGCACCGAGGCCCGTTACGGTATCTACTGCACTTGCCATCGCCGGATTCGCCTGCAAACGCGCGTGCAATGAAACTGCAGTGAGGGCCATAAGGCGTGTAACAGCGTTGATGCTGTTGATAACATCGCGGCGACCTGCACTGGTTTTCACATCACCGGATACTGCGCCTGCAGCTACACGCCCAATCTCCGCAGTTGCACTCATGACGTAATGTGGCAGGTTCTCTTTTGCCACTTCATTCAATGGTACGCACGGCAGGCAATGGATTTGAGCCAGAAAACCGTCAACCAGCGTTGAGTCTTCTGTGATATCAGTCAGCAGCCAGATCTCCGGCGGCGTAAGTAGATGCGGTTGCTCCGGGTTTAGCTTGTTGCGCAGCGTCTGGACATTCATGCCAGCGCGTTCTGCCAACTTCGCCATGTTATGACGTAAGGCAAAGGCACGGCAGGCATCATCGAAATGCGGGTGTTTGGAAACTCGATAGTCAAACATAGCAAGAAACTCCGATGTATCTCAAAATGGAACTAACTAATAGCGACATTGCAATCAGAAAGCGCATCAACCGTCAGCGCGACGATATTAATCATCACTTTCTCGCGCTTCTTGTCCTTACGCAGACGGTGGCGAGGCAAACGACCATCAGCGAGCATGTCGTTAATGGTGTCTACAGGTAGTCCTGTTAGCTCGCTATAGCGTTCAATTGTGACATGCGGTGTATTCAGAGTGATTGAAATGTTAGGGGTCATGATGCAACATCTCCTATTGGCTTGTGGTGAGCCGGTAGTAATCGTGACAAGTCCCCAAATGGGAACGAAATTGATACTAGGATCGCATAAGAGATATGTCAACATCAAAGTACCCAAATGAGATCAAAATAAATCCCAATCAGGGTGGCAAGGCTGCGATTGAGCGATTGGTCGAGGCATATGGGTTTACGACACGGCAGGCCCTTGCTGACCACTTAGAAGTGTCAAAAAGCACTTTGGCTAATAGATACATGCGAGATACCTTTCCCGCAGATTGGATAATTCAGTGTGCCCTCGAAACAGGCACTTCACTCAATTGGTTAACCACCGGGCAAGGCCTTAAACTAAGTTCTCAAACAGCAACCACCGAAGAGCTCGTGAAGTTTCGTCTGGTTGCGGGAAAAATGGTTGAAGATGGCTCATATGTTTTTGACGCGTCATTTCTTCCTGCGAAGCTTTCTGCCCCGATTGTTGTTCTCGACGGACCTACTACATACATCTGTGAGCAAAAATTTACAGAAGTGCTTGATGGGCACTGGTTGATCAACATTGATGGAACTTATTCCATCAGACTCATCACCAGATTGCCTAAGGGCATGATTAAAATTTCCACTACAGATAATAGTTTTGAATGTGCTTTTGCAGATATAGAAGTGATCGCATATGTAAGAAGCACAACTGTTTCAAATTGATATGGTAAAAGGATTTTGAAATGGATTTATTTATTATAGTAGTACTCTTATTAGCATTGCTCTCTCCCATTTTATCCGTTGTACTTTTCAAGAAAAGTAAAAAATATCGAGAGGAAATGAGTGTTTTAGCCTCCAGTAATAAAACTCTTGGAGGTGAATTAGGTGAAACACAGGAAAAATTAGCCCAGGCTATACGCGAACACGCAGAACTTGAAGGGAAAGCAGCTCCCTTATGGCAGTATCAAGAATTGCATAATGCAGTCCTAAATGCTGAGAAGAAGATAAAAACTGCTGACGCCATAGCCAAAGAAAAGATAGAAGAAGCTCAAAAAGAAGCTGCAAGAGCAGTGAACGAAGCCCACCACCAGGCTGAATTAACAATAAGCAATGCCAATAGCGAAGCTGTCGCTATCACCCAAGATGCTCGTGATGCCCGCTTGAAAGCCAAAGAACGACTCGATAACGCGAATAGTAAAGCGGATGAACTAATCTCTAATGCAAATGATAATGCGATGAAAATAATCGCAGATGCTGAGATACGTGCAAAAGAAATTGCGGGGTCCGCATATGAAGCAAAAGAGTTCGCAGAGACCTATCAGGCTGTAGCCAAGTCAATGAAAAATAAAATTGAAGGGTACGGTGATGAATGGATAGTTCCAAACCGAAGTGTTTTGGACGAACTGGCAGAGAATTATGAATTTACGGATGCCGGGAAAGAGCTGCAAAAAGCCAGGGAGTTAACCAAGTCTCTTATCAAAACAAGCAAAGCTGCAAGCTGTGAATATGTCGAACCGAACAGACGAAACACCGCAATCAATTTTGTACTAGATGCTTTTAACGGGAAGGTTGATAGCACCCTTTCGAAAATTAAGCATAACAATTACGGTAAACTATCCCAAGAAATAAAAGATGCATTTGAGCTTGTGAATTTTAACGGTTCAGCCTTTAGGTCCGCTAAGATCACCGATATTTACTTACAGGCTCGACTCAACGAGCTTAAATGGGGGGTTGCTGTAAATGAAATTATGCTCGAGGAAAAAGAAGAACAAAGACGAATCAAAGAGCAGTTACGTGAAGAAGAAAAAGCACGTCGCGAGTATGAAAAAGCGATAAAAGAAGCTGAAAAAGAAGAAAAAGCAATTCAACAGGCCATTGATAAAGCGACTAAAGAACTGATGCTTGCTGGCGAAGAACAACGTATAGCCCTCGAACAGAAACTGGCTGAGCTACAAATTAAATACGAAGAAGCTGAAGCAAAAAACCAAAGAGCTATCTCGATGGCGCAGCAAACACGCTCTGGTCACGTATATGTGATCAGTAACATCGGCTCCTTTGGAGAAAACGTTTATAAGATTGGGATGACGCGCAGACTTGAACCGCTCGATCGCGTCCGTGAGTTGGGTGATGCCAGCGTACCTTTCTCATTCGATGTGCATGCAATGATCTACAGTGATGATGCACCATCACTCGAAAATCATCTCCACAAAGTGTTTAACGATAAGCAAGTGAACAAAGTTAACTCACGCAAAGAGTTCTTCAATGTTGGTATAAAAGACATCAAATCTACGATTCAAGAAATGAGTATTGATGCGCATTGGACGATGTTTGCAGAGGCTAAAGAATATCGTGAGTCACTAGCCCTAACTGAAAAAATCCTTACTGATAAAATCCCCGAAGATGAACTGATCGTTGCTTAGCTAAGGAGAGTTTGTAATGAAATTTAAAGCTAATTCCATTAGAACATTAGATCGTTTTTTGAAATGTTGTGGTGGTCAAGAAAATATAACATTAGGTATCAAATTAGATGATTTAGGACCTGAAAAGCTAGTTGAAATTGGTTTTGGCGTTTCGCCAGAAGAAGGCCTATCGATAATACCAAGTGTTATTGGTAAGTTTACTAGTTTCAATGCTAACGGAAAGGAAATCCTACGACCTGATTTGCCAAAAGAACAATACAGCGTTTCATATACAAGCACTACATACGACTGGCATAGAAATCCTCATTATGGGATGCACACACGAACAGCTATGCGGATAGCAAGAGAGCATATTCCAGCTCCTGCGATAATGATCTCTGTTGCTAAAACAAAAAATGGGACATACATAACTTCACCTTTACTAAATTTATCCGAAGAAAATTCAGAGTTAAACATCCACATTATAAACTTAATGCTCGAATGTTTCGATGAGATAGAAATTTTAGATACAGAAAAAGAACCATTAATAACAACAAAATTCAAAAAAGTGTTATGGACTGTATTACCTAAAGGGAAATACCCATGGGACGAAATTTCGAAAATAATAGTTTCTAACACCCAAAAAACTTCAGCATCAGATAGCGATAGAGAGGTCATTGAATCCAGACTCAAGTTAATCAATGTCTACAAACCTGATTTCATTGCTACTGGTCATGCGGGATTCAACGGATATTTTATCTTTGGTTTTGAAAGTAAAAATATATACGTACTTGAAAGCATTTTTCTTGATAACGCAACTTACATTTTTAAAAAAGATTGGGAAATATTATCCCAATTAACTAAAGCAGAGATCATTAATGGTGACCTTGAATATGAGCGTATCGTTCATAATAAAGTTTGGAAACGAGCAATAGGTGACCGCTTATCAAAGGCCTTAAGAACTTAAGTAGATGATGTTTGAATTTATGAAATTCATACATTGACCACTGTTCAAACATACAGTTAAATTTAGCCCTCAAACATGAGGGCTTTTTTATGGCAGTACGAAAACTCGACACAGGTAAATGGATATGCGAATGCTATCCCGCAGGTCGTAGCGGACGCCGCGTGCGTAGGCAGTTCGCTAGTAAAGGTGAAGCGTTAGCGTTTGAACGGCACATGATGGATGAGACTGAGGCGAAACCCTGGCTGGGCGAATCGGTAGACCGCCGGACGCTAAAAGATATCGTCGAACTCTGGTACAAGCTGCACGGAAAATCTCTGACCGCAGGCGAGCATGTTCACGACAAGCTGATCCTGATGGTCGATGCTCTCGGAAATCCCCTCGCCACTGATTTAACATCCAAAATGTTCGCGCACTATCGCGATAAACGCCTGACGGGTGAAATCTACTTTAGCGAAAAATGGAAGAAAGGAGCCAGCCCGGTAACTATCAATCTTGAACAAAGCTATATGAGCGGAGTGTTTAGCGAGCTGGCACGACTTGGAGAATGGACTGCGCCAAACCCATTGGAGAACATGCGCAAATTCACCATCGCAGAAAAAGAGATGGCCTGGCTGACACATGAACAAATCACTGAGCTTTTGTGCGACTGCAAACGCCAAAGCCCCCTACTCGCCCTAGTTGTCAAAATCTGTCTGAGTACCGGTGCCCGCTGGCGCGAAGCTGTGAACCTGACCCGTTCTCAGGTCACGAAATACCGGATCACGTTTGTCAGGACAAAAGGCAAAAAGAACCGCAGCATTCCGATTAGCAAAGAGCTGTATGAAGAAATCATTGCCCTGGACGGTTTCAAGTTCTTCACCGACTGCTACTTCCAGTTTTTATCTGTAATGGATAAGACTTCTATCGTGCTTCCACGCGGTCAACTAACACACGTTCTGCGTCATACGTTCGCAGCACACTTTATGATGTCAGGCGGAAACATCTTGGCTCTGCAGAAAATCCTTGGGCATCACGACATAAAAATGACCATGCGCTACGCGCACTTAGCACCTGACCACCTTGAAACGGCCCTGCGCTTTAATCCCTTAGCTACAATGGCAACATAGTTATTTATTGGGATAGTAAATCGTCACCAGTAAAATCACCACATTGGTGTATTGAGCCATCTTGTAAATTCTTTGATCAATTCTCTCTGAGAGGGTATTACCATCCCATGTTTGGAGGCTCCATCCACCCCGTCCTACAGTGACTGTCAGTGCAATGTATGAGGAAACTGCTTTAAAAGCATTGACCCATGAAAATTCAAACCGCCAAAAGTACCAAATGACAACCATTGCAACTGAGAAAAAGAAGAAATTATACGTGGCAGCAGAACGCAGTTTTCTCCTTAAGTGACAAGATGATTCGTTGAAGTTTGGGTCAAGGTACTCATTTGGGTAAAATTTTCTGACGAACCATTCAAATCCCTTACGAGGGGAAAACAACATCAGTATGGAGGCAAAAAAGAGTTTCATGGCTCATTCCAGTAGCCCTGTATTGGGAAGCGCATTATAAACTTCACTTAAAGCAATGGCTAAGTAACAAATGCCAAGTGGCGACAAAGTGGCGGCAGCGGTTGGCAATGCCCCGTAATCGCCACTCCTTATCACCAACCTAACTTATTGATTACCTTGCAACTCATTGTTTTCACTAACCCGTTTACATAAATGGGTTTTTTGTTGCCTGGATTTTAGCTCCCCCCCGAAATTCCTCCCCAAATTTGCAGCATGCCGGTTATGGCACATACTTTTACTCGGTGCTAAATGGTGATGGGGGGTTGCTATGTTACTCGCAGGCAAAGTCACGGTGATCTTCGGTGGCAGCGGCGCTATTGGTAGTGCAGTTGCGCATACTATGGCGCGCGCCGTCAGGAAAAGCTGGATTGGACCGCCAGCAGCATCAGAACGGCGGGTGGCGCAGTCGAAACTTTTATTACCGATGTTCTCGACGAACACGACGCATCAAAACAAGTTACTCGCCTTATCCAGCAAACCGGTGGAATAGATGTGGTGGTCAACGCGACCGGTTTTATGCATGAGCAGGGCAAGCGCATCGAGGCATTATCCCTCTCCGGTTTTATGAGCGGTATCACCCCTTTCCTCTCGACACAGTTCAATATCGCAAAAGCCGTAACGTCACACATGGGCGGCAATCGTGCGGGCTTTATTCTTACCGTTGTCGCTCCCGCAGCGCCTATGGCAATACCAGAACACCTCGGACACATCGTCGGCTGATTTCGACCTTTTCACACCGAAGGCTGCTGCGCCGCATTGTATTTTGTCGAGCGAGAACACAGCGTAATACCGCAGACGATAACCAGCGCGCTTACCAAATGATATGAATGCAGCGTGACGTTTAAAAATACTACGCTGAAGAACCCTCCACTCAGTGGAATCAAATGCGAATAGATTTCACCGCGCGTGGCACCAATGGCGCTAATGCCTTTGTTCCACAGTAAGTATGAAAACCAGGAAGGGAAAATAATCAGATAGGCTAATCCGGTTATGACCTCATAATTTGCATAATGATGCCAGTCAGGCATGCCATTGCGCATCAGTTCAAAGCCCAGAACAGGAATAAGCGCGATAGCACCCAATAGTGCACTGACGGCAACAAATGCGTTTCCCTTCACCGCTCGCGGTTTAATCCGCAGAAAAGCACAATAGACCGCCCAACTGAGCGCTGAACCCATAGTCCAGAGATCGCCCTGATTCAGATGATTAAGCACCTGCGCATGTTTCAGATCTCCCTGTGACACCAGCCAGATAACACCAAGGGTACTGAGGATCACTCCGGCAATATTGCGCGTGGAAATAAGCTCTTTAAAAAAGAGCTTATTAATAAGTAATACTATCGCGGGCGTCGTCGACATATAAATTGCGGCATTCAATGATGACGTGTATTGCAGGCCAATGTACAAGGTCAACGGAAAAAGAACCTGACCACAAAGCGCCAGGAATGCGATAGTGCCAAAGGATTTTTTCATCATTGGCCACTGTTCTGCGACCTGGCGAAAATAAAGCGTCATTAACACCAGAGCAGTAAAAATCCAGCGTGCTGCTGATAAAACGACAGGATTAACATCAGCGACCAATATATGGCCAACCACATAGTTCCCGCCCCAAAAACAGGCTGCCAGACTGAGTAAAATATAGGGCATGTTATCCGCCTTGTTGTCACATTCTCTGTATTACAACAAGGCTACGGCGGCGTCAGAATGAATGCTAATATAACCTTTTTATCCAGGTGGATAGATTAAAACTATGAAATTTACGCTCAGGCAACTGGAATTTTACATTGCACTTACAGAAACATTACAAATCTCCAAAGCTGCAGCGCGTTGTCATATCTCCCAGTCATCAATGACCATTGCCATGCGCAACCTGGAAGAAGCGCTAAACGTACAGCTTTTTGTGCGCTATCCCAAAGGGGTCAAGCTTACCGTCGAGGGTGAGCGCTTTCTGAATCATGCCTGTAACATTATCAACAGCAGTCGCGTTGCGATTGATTCCCTGCAAGATACAAGTGATATCCTTACCGGAATGGTGCGTATCGGCGTCGCAGAAACGCTCTCCGCTTATCTGATACCTGATATTCTTGGCGACATTGAACGCCGTTTTCCTCTTCTTGAGATCGTTTTTCATGAAGCCACAGCGCCAGAATTAATACAGGCACTGCGGGACAAACAGGTCGATTTTTGTCTGCTGCTTACCTCAAACATCAGCCACGACGCCGATCTGGATATCGAAACCTTTATTCGCTCCCAGCGACGTCTGTGGACGTCGATCGGACATCCGCTACAGAGCCAGTCCGCTATCCGGTTGAAAGATGTTGGCAAGTTGCCGTTTTTACTGCTGGAAACCGACAAGTATCCTGACGTCATCACAGAGTACTGGCAACAGCGTGGCTACGTACCCAACATCTGCTTTCGCAGCAACTCTTTTGAGGCGGTACGCAGCCTGGTTGCCAAAGGCCGAGGGATCACCATTTTATCCGATCTGGTATATCGCCCGTGGTCACTGGACGGACTGCGCGTTATGCGCAGAACGATTGATGATTTTATTACTTACATGGATGTCGGCACCGTTAAAGCAACACACCAACCGCTGACCACCGAGGCTGGAAAAGTCATCGATTTTTTACGTCAGGTGATTACCCGCCTCGACAAACCTTATTGATACAGCTCAAGAACGTGGCAGCCCGGCAATACGCGCCACCATCAGCAAGATATCTTCTCGCTGCAGCGGTTTTTTGTCCGTGACAAAATGCAGCGTCATCCCCTCGATAAACGCATCCAGCGCCCGCGCGGTAATCGGTTCGAACCACTGCTCCAGCGTCTGCTGACTGCGTAACATCCAGTTTTGCATAACCGTCTTTAACGCCGGTTTACGACTGGCAAACGCATACAATTGGTACATGAGTTCCATATTACCAGGCGTCGTGACCTGGGAGCTATAGATCATATCGGTAATGGCATGGCAGGCCTGTGGCGCATTTTCAACACCGGCAAAAAATGCCTGATATTGCACAGACATGGTGTCAGTAAAACGCTCGAATGCCTCCATTAAAAGCTCATCTATTCCCGAAAAGTAATAGGTCATTGAGCCCAGCGGCACCTCGGCAATCATGGCGATTTTCCGGTGTGTAACCCCATGAGCACCATGGATTATAACCGCATCCAGCGTGGCCTGGACTATTTTATCCCGTCGTTGTGGATCGTTCGCGCGTCGCACTGCATTACCTCTTCTTGCATTTGTGTACAAATGTACACAACCTTGCTAATGTTGTCTTCTTCCCTCTTTTCTTTGGCTCGAATTCATGACTGGCATCTCATCACGCAAAGCCTTAAGACGCCGTATGTGGGCGCTTTTCACGTTCTTCTTTTTACCAGGATTATTAATGGCTTCCTGGGCGACGCGTACCCCTGCCATCCGAGATATCCTCTCTATTTCCACCGCTGAAATGGGCGCGGTGCTATTTGGACTCTCAATTGGCTCGATGAGTGGCATTCTTTGTTCGGCCTGGCTGGTGAAACGATTTGGCACGCGAAACGTCATCCGCGCCACCATGTCATGCGCGGTTCTGGGAATGACAATTCTCAGCCTCGCATTATGGCTGCATTCCGCCTGGCTGTTTGCGTTTGGTCTGTGCGTGTTTGGCGCCAGTTTTGGCGCGGCTGAAGTGGCCATCAACGTCGAAGGCGCAGCGGTTGAGCGCGAAATGAATAAAACCGTGCTGCCGATGATGCATGGTTTTTACAGCCTGGGAACGCTGGCTGGCGCAGGTGTTGGCATGGTACTTACCGCCGTCAGCGTCCCCGCGACAGCACATATTCTGCTGGCGGCGATGGTGGCTATTACCCCTATTTTTATCGCTATTAAGGCTATTCCCGACGGCACAGGTAAGAATGCTACTGACGGTTCGCACACCGTTGAAAAAGGGTTGCCATTCTATCGCGATATGCAGTTGCTGCTGATTGGCGTCGTGGTGCTCGCAATGGCATTTGCTGAAGGTTCTGCCAACGACTGGCTTCCATTACTGATGGTTGATGGGCATGGATTTAGCCCGACATCTGGATCGCTGATTTATGCCGGCTTTACGCTCGGTATGACCGTCGGGCGCTTCACCGGCGGCTGGTTCATCGACCGCTACAGCCGTGTGACAGTGGTACGCGCCAGTGCGCTGATGGGCGCACTCGGTATCAGCCTGATCATTTTTGTCGACAGCACATGGGTAGCCGGAGTTTCCGTTATTCTGTGGGGACTCGGCGCGTCGCTCGGCTTCCCACTGACCATTTCGGCTGCCAGCGACACCGGCCCCGATGCGCCAACGCGCGTCAGCGTTGTCGCAACCACCGGCTATCTGGCGTTCCTGGTTGGACCGCCGCTGCTGGGCTACCTGGGTGAACACTACGGCCTACGCAGCGCCATGTTGGTTGTGCTGGCGCTGGTGCTTGTCGCAGCCACCGTAGCGAAGGCTGTGGCTAAACCGGATGTCAAAAATACCACTGTGATGGAGAACGGCTAATGGCTATTAAGTTAATTGCGGTCGACATGGACGGCACATTTTTAAGCGACCAAAAAACCTATAATCGTGAGCGGTTTATGGCGCAGTACCGTCAAATGAAAGCACAAGGGATCCGTTTTGTGGTCGCCAGCGGCAATCAGTATTACCAGTTGATCTCTTTTTTCCCCGAACTGGCCGACGAAATCTCATTTGTGGCGGAAAACGGTGGCTGGGTGGTCAGCGAAGGGGAAGATATTTTTAACGGTGAACTGGCAAAAGACGATTTCCAGACCATCGTGGAGCATCTGCTGACCCGCACGGACATTGATATCATTGCCTGCGGTAAAAGCAGCGCCTACACCCTGAAGCAGTACAGCGATGAGCATAAATCCATCTCTGCCATGTATTATCACCGTCTTGAGTTTGTCGATAACTTCGACAACATCAACGATGTATTCTTCAAATTTGGCCTGAATATCTCCGACGATCGCATTCCCCAGGTACAGGCAGATCTTCATGAGGCGATTGGCGGCATTATGGTACCGGTGCATACCGGATACGGCAGTATCGATTTAATTATTCCTGGTGTTCATAAAGCCAACGGTCTACGCCTGCTGCAACAACGCTGGAATATTACCGACGATGAGGTTGTCGTGTTTGGCGATGGCGGAAATGATATTGAGATGCTACGCCAGGCTGGATTTAGCTTCGCAATGGCCAACGCTCACGAACCTGTTGTTCTGGCAGCAAAATATCGTGCGGGTTCGAATAACGAAGAAGGCGTGCTGAATGTTATAGATCGCGTACTAAAAAATGAGGCGCCCTTTACCCGTTAACGCATCAGCACAGACGGCAACAAAAGGACAGCATGATATATTCATAATCCGCCTCAAATTAACCCGCTGGATTATTACTTCCAGTGAATATTTCAGGTGAGCAAATTATGAAAAAAAGTGTACTGATGGCAACAGTGTTGCTGGGGTTTGCAGGGTCAGTATTTGCACAAAGCGTTACCGTTGATGTACCAAGCGGTTATAAAGTGGTGATCGTGCCCTCTTCCGTCAGCGTTCCGCAGGCGGTCAGTGTGACTACCGCGCCACAAACGGTGTATGTTGCTCCGGCAGCCACTCCAGCCCCTGTTTACCGCGCACATCCGTATGCGCGTCATGTTGCCAGCGTCGGTGAAGGCATGATCATCGAACATCAGATTGACGATCACCACTAAGTTTCTGCCAGGCCCGGGCAACCGGGCTTTAGCCTTCCCGGGAATCCCCAACCCGTTTATCTTTCAGGAAGATAACCATCAGAATCAGCCACAGCACACCGCTGGCCAGATTAAACAGACTGAACAAGCCGTTGCCACCCAGCAGATAAGCATGTTTGCTCAGCTCAATACCGACGGTAAATATCAACATTTGCAGCATACCCATTGCTGCTGAAACTGTCCCTTTGCTCATTTCACTGGCAAACAGCGTCAGGCGCACCAACCCGGCATTCGCCACGCCAATGCCAAACGCATAAAGACTTAAACCTGCCGTCATCCACAGATACGCATGAGAAGAAAAAACCGTGGCTGCGGCGGCAATGATCAATCCCACAGAGATTGGCCAGCCCCCCATGATAATCAGCGAGCGCACCGTGCGACGTGATGTCAGACGCGCCAGCACCAGGTTACCGGCAATCAGTGCGCCAAAAATCGGCACCTGCAGCAGGCCATATTCGTAGCTGCTGAGATGTTCGCCACTGATAATAATGATCGGGGACTGCGCAATCCACGCCAGCAATGGCAGACTGACAAAGCCCAATGCCAGTGCGCCTGCGACAAAACGCACATTCTTTAGCACCAGCTTATAATCTTTGCCCAACTCTTTGATGGAAAGCTTCTCGCCCAGTCGGGTAGCCGTTTCCGGCATCGCGCGCTGCAGGCCAAAAAAGGCGATTGCAGCCAGCGCGGCAAACAGAACAAACATGCCTTCCCACGGCAGAACATGTACCCAGGCGGCCCCAACCAACGGCCCCAAAAGCGGTGCAATCAATGCTACGTTTGCCATTAGCGCAGTGATTTTAATGCACACCGCTTCTTCAAAGGACTCCTGAATTGCGGCGTAACCTACCGCACCAATAAAGCACAGGCTAATCCCCTGTAAAAAACGCAAGAATGTAAACTGCTCAATATTCTGCGCAAGCAGGGTCGCAAGACAGGTCACAATGAACCAGAGCACGCCGGTTAACATCACCGGACGACGACCAACACGGTCCGACAGCGGCCCTAACAACCACTGTAAAAACATGCCGCCAGCCAAATAGGCGGTCATGGAGGTTGGAACCCAATCTAAACCGGCCTGATATTGCTCCACCACCGCCAACATTCCGGGTTGGATCATATCGTTACCGATATATGTAGAGAATTCGTAAAGCACCAGACAGAGAGGGAAAAGTAATGCCTGACGCCCCAAGCGGGCGCCTGAAGATAAACGGTTCTGCATGCAATCTCTTAACAAATGAAAAAACGCGCAAAGTGTAATAAATGCGCGGTAGTGGTGATAGTGAATTATGTGATTTGAAAGCAAAATGCGCACATTTTTACACTCAATTGCACGATAGCTTTTTGTTTTAAGGTTAATTTAAGTTGAGACCGCTATCATGCTCAATAAGCCTCATTAATTGTCTTAAAAAGAGTCAGTTAACAGACAAATAGGACAAGACCGCTTTTTATCGCCTGAAAGCAATTTTATGATCCCCAATATGGGCCTTTTTAACGATTACATTGAGTCTGGATGTTATGCTGGAAAATCTGAACAACTCGCTTTTTTACCTGATCAACGCCACGCCGGACTCTGCGCAATGGACGATCTCGCTCGCCATTTTTATTGCCAAAGATCTGATTAGCATCGTACCGCTACTGGCGATCATTCTCTGGCTTTGGGGGCCGAAAAACCATGTGACCATCCAGCGCCAGTTGGTCATAAAAATGGCGATTGCGCTGGCAGTCGGCCTGACCATTTCATGGCTCATGGGACATTTATTCCCTCACGACCGGCCATTCGTCAATCATATCGGCTACAACTTCCTGCACCATGCTGCAGATGACTCTTTCCCGAGCGACCACGGTACGGTTATCTTTACCTTTGCGTTGGCCTTCCTGTTCTGGCACCGACTGTGGTCCGGAGCGCTGCTGATGGTCGTTGCCGTGGCGATTGCCTGGTCGCGGGTTTACCTTGGCGTACACTGGCCGCTGGATATGCTGGGGGGGTTACTGGCAGGTCTGATCGGCTGCCTAAGCGCCCAGATGATCTGGCAACGATTCGGCACAACCCTGTACCACGGTTTGCAGACCTGCTATCGCACTTGCTTCGCCCTGCCTATTCGTAAAGGCTGGGTACGTGACTAACCCACGGTAAAGAGAGTAGTATTAAGCGCGAAACTGAGCACGTATTCTACTCTCCAGGGGAACTATGGAAACTCGACGCGACGAGCGTATTGGTCAATTACTGCAGGCGCTAAAACGCTGCGATAAATTACACCTTAAAGAAGCCGCGACACTGCTGGGTGTATCAGAAATGACCATTCGTCGCGATCTGAATAATAACACGGCCCCGGTCGTATTGCTTGGGGGCTATATTGTTCTGGAACCCCGTAGCGCCAGCCACTATTTAATCAGCGATCAAAAATCCCGCCTGGTTGATGAAAAACGCCGGGCAGCGCAGCAGGCAGCCAGCCTCGTCCAGGCGCATCAGACCGTTTTCTTCGACTGCGGAACAACAACGCCGTGGATCATTGAAGCTATCGACAATGAATTGCCTTTTACCGCAATCTGCTACTCACTAAATACATTTCTGGTGCTGCAGGAAAAACCGCAGTGCCGCGTCATTCTGTGTGGTGGCGAATTCCATGCCAGCAACGCCATTTTTAAACCGCTTGATTTCCAGGAAACGCTAAACAACCTGTGCCCGGATATCGCTTTTTATTCCGCGGCAGGCGTTCATATTGAGAAAGGCGCGACCTGTTTTAACCTGGAAGAGCTGCCGGTGAAACATTGGGCGATGTCGATGGCGCAGCATCACGTTCTGGTGGTCGATCACAGCAAATTTGGTAAGGTGCGTCCGGCGAGGATGGGGGAAGTAAAACGCTTTGATACCATCATCAGCGACAGCCGCCCTGATGATGAGTTTGTTGAGTACGCTAAAGCGCAACGTATAAAGCTGATGTATTAAGAGATAATGCCGGATGGCGATAGCGTCATCCGGCAATCGGTGTGATTAAGAGAACCAGCCGCCAAACCACTGGTGGAATTTCATCATCACAAAATCCCACATGCGGCTAAAGAAACCGCCCTCTTCCACATCTTCCATCACCATCAACGGGCGCTGCTCGATGGATTTCCCGTTCAACTGGAAGTCGATAGTCCCCACAACCTGGCCTTTCTTCAGCGGCGCAGTTAACTGGGGTTCGGTCAGGGTAAAGCTGGCCTTCAGGTTTTTGAGCTGACCACGCGGGATGGTCACTGAGCCGCCTTCCCCTGCGCCCAAATTCACTTCGCTCTTATCACCAAACCAGACGCGCTGGGTCACGAAAGTGGCATCCGGCTTGATTGGCGTGACGGTTTCAAAGAAACGGAAGCCCCAGGTCAGCAGCTTTTCTGACTCATTAAAACGGATGCGGTCAGTTTTCGCCCCCAACACCACGGAGATCAGGCGCATATCGCCCTGGGTCGCGGAAGCCACCAGGTTGTACCCCGCACCGGCGGTAGTACCCGTTTTCATACCGTCCACGTTCAGATTGGTACTCCACAACAGACGGTTACGGTTCGGCTGACGGATTTTATTAAAGGTGAATTCTTTCTCTTTGTGGATAGCATACTCTTCCGGTACATCGTGGATTAATGCCTTCCCGAGCAGCGCCATATCACGCGCGGTACTGAACTGTCCTGCCGCATCCAGGCCATGCACCGTCTGGAAAGTGGTGTTGGTCAGCCCCAGTTTTTTCGCGTAGCCGTTCATCAGACCGATAAAGGATTCCTGGCTGCCAGCAACATAATCAGCCAGCGCGATACAGGCATCGTTACCAGACTGAATGATAACGCCTTTGTTTAGATCGGACACCGCAACCTGATCGCCAGGTTTGAGGAACATGACCGAAGAGCCACGCAGAGCCGGATTCCCGGTCGCCCAGGCATCTTTCCCGACGGTAACCATGTCATTCAGATTAATTTTCCCGGCTTTTAGCGCCTGACCGACCACATAGCTGGTCATAATCTTGGTCAGACTGGCGGGATCCAGTTTCTCATCGGCATTACCTTCCGCCAGCACTTTGCCGCTGGCGTAATCCATTAAGATCCACGCACGTGCGTCAACGCTCGGCGGAGCCGTTGGTTGTTCCGCCGCCTGTACGGTCGGCGCAAAAAGGATTAAGAGTGCTGAACCTGCAGCAAGGCTGCGTAGGGAAGAGAAGTATTGCGTCATAAATGCCACCCGAGTATCCATTCCAAAAACCACGTCATACCACACCGTGTTTACACAAAACCGGCTAAGTTGCCTCAGCCAACCATACAGAAAAGTTCTGATGGATGACGTGTAAAATAAGTGCGGTGAGTAATAACGCACTAACGAGCTTAAAGAAACCGTAAGTTGGTAAAGTTTTTAAAGTTTATGCAATAACGCAGCGCTGCGCTGCTCTCATCACGATTTTTTTGCGCCTTGTTGCGTAAATATTAGGTTTACCCCACCATGTGAGCGAGTCAAATAGAGAATGCAGCCATAAAGCTGCTCAATTAATTTGCGGGGTTACTATGATTACACTATGGGGTCGCAATAATTCGACCAACGTAAAAAAAGTATTGTGGACACTCGAAGAACTGGAACTGCCATACAGCCAAATTCTGGCTGGCGGACAGCATGGCGTAAATCATGATGCAGACTATCTGGCGATGAATCCTAACGGGCTGGTTCCACTGCTACGCGATGACGAAACAGATGTATTGCTGTGGGAATCCAATACCATTGTCCGCTACCTCGCGGCCCAGTACGGGCAAAAACGACTGTGGGTTGACGCCCCGGCGAAACGCGCCGAGGGCGAAAAATGGATGGACTGGGCTAACCAGACGCTGAGCCCTGCACATCGGGTTATCTTATTTGGTCTGGTCAGAACCCCGGCGGAGAAACGTGACATGGCGGCCATTGAGGCCGGTGCTAAGGTCTGCGATAACCTGTTTGCCATACTGGACAACGCGCTGGCGGATCAGCCATGGTTCTCCGGAGCTGAATTTGGCACTGCCGATATCGCCGTCGCACCGTTCATCTATAACCTGTTTAATGTCGGCCTGAGCTGGACGCCGCGCCCTCACCTGGAACGTTGGTACCAACAGCTCACCGAGCGCCCGGCATTCCAGAAAGTCGTGATGATCCCGGTCAGCTAATCCTGTCAGGGACTCACTTTCAGCAATTCCCCGTCGGACTCGTCGGTTAATACATACAAATAACCGTCTGGTCCGACGCGCACATCGCGGATTCGCTGCCCTCTGTCATGCAAAATACGCCCGTCTTCCGTCACTGTATTACCTTTCACGCTTAACACAATCACCCCCTGTTCTTTCAGCGCTCCAATAAACAGCTTGTGTCGCCACTGTGGGAACGTATCGTGGTTATAAAAGGCCATCCCACTGACAGCAGGTGATTTTTCCCAGTAAAAGACAGGCTGCTCCGTACCCGCAACAATTTGGCCTTTTGCTTCAGGAATTTTAAGCCCACTGTAGTTAACGCCCCAGGTCGCGAGCGGCCAGCCGTAGTTTTTCCCTTTCTCCGGGATATTGATTTCATCGCCACCGCGTGGGCCATGCTCATTGAGCCACAGCGTATCGCTCCAGGGGTTCATCGCCATCCCCTGCGGGTTGCGGATGCCATACGACCAAATCTCTGCCCGCGCTCCCGTCTTACTCACAAACGGATTATCCGGCGGAATTTTTCCCTCGTCGGTCAGCCGTACGACCTTCCCCTGCAACTTATCCAGATCCTGAGCTGTTGAACGTTGGTTATTCTCACCAAGGCCAATAAACAGATAGCCGTTGCCATCAAACACCATACGTCCACCAAAATGGTTTCCGGTAGAGAGCTTCGGCTGTTGGCGAAAAACGGTCTGAAATCCTTGCAGGTGTTTGAGATCGTCACTCAATCGCCCGTAGCCTACCGCGGTGCCCGCTTTGCCTTCGCGGTCGGCTTCCGCGAAGCTTAGCCACACCCGGCGGGATTGAGCAAAATCCGGTGCCAACGCCACATCAAGCAGTCCCCCCTGACCATTCGCCCAGACTTTGGGTACGCCGGTCAGCGGGTCGGAAAGCCCCTTCCCAGGCTGCCAGAGTCGAAGCTGGCCGCCTTTAAGCGTAATGAGCATACCGCGATTATCGGGTAAAAAAGCCAGTGACCACGGGTGATCGAGTTTGGTTTGCAGCACTTCCACCTTTACCGCGGCGGCATAAGTGGAAAATAGCGCAAGGGGGATAGCACAGAGCAAGAGTCGACGCATAACACCTCCTTAATGGCTCTGCATAAAGCGTAGCCAGCAAGGGGAATTATCTCGTCATATTTACATAATCTTAACGAAAAGGGGGAGCGCCCTCCCCCTGATTCAGACGTGTTCCAGCGTTGGGTAAGATTCCAGGCTCTGGATACTCAGCGTCAGCGTTGTCAGGCAGTTTTCCAGTTTCTCTGCGTTAACGGCGATAAACGTTGGACAATCATGGTGTCCACTCATAAGACAAACAGCGGCGGCGGCTAACGCCCCTTCAGCACGATGAAAGGCATTCCACTCTTCCTGATCAAGATGCATACCGTGAAGCTGTGATTGCTCGTGCAATTCGCGATTCAGTGCAAAAAAATTATCACGCAGACGATCGCTCTCGCTGACTGACATGTAGCCTTTCGCCTTTCTCAACAGCAGATAAGCGGCAAGTTCGATACGGGCGTTTATCAATTTGTTGAGAAGATCGGTTCTCAGTCTGTCAACAACCATACTTTGTTCCTCCTCTTTCCAACTATGGTGCAACTTAATAGTATGGTTAATTTTTGAACAAAGTCGTGTTCAGGATCAATCCATCACCTAAAATTAACATAATTTACAAATAATCTTTAATTCCGCGCCGGGCAGGCCGCTGATGGTATGAGATTGCGATACAATTTTTGTTCAGAACTCTGTAGAATCCCTGCCCTGAATATTCCAATAACTGAACACTTTTTACGCTATGAGCAATGTAACCCACCAGCCGAAAATCGGCTTTGTCTCCCTCGGCTGCCCGAAAAACCTTGTCGATTCTGAACGCATCCTGACCGAACTTCGTACCGAAGGCTATGATGTCGTGCCAAGCTACGACGACGCGGATATGGTCATCGTTAACACCTGCGGTTTTATCGACAGCGCGGTCCAGGAGTCTCTGGAAGCAATTGGCGAAGCGCTGAACGAAAACGGCAAAGTGATCGTCACCGGTTGTCTGGGCGCGAAAGTCGATCAGATCCGTGAAGTCCACCCGAAAGTGCTGGAAATCACCGGGCCGCATAGCTATGAGCAGGTTCTGGAACACGTTCACCACTACGTTCCCAAACCAAAGCACAACCCGTTCCTGAGTCTGGTTCCTGAGCAGGGCGTCAAACTGACGCCGCGCCATTATGCCTATCTGAAGATATCTGAAGGCTGTAACCACCGCTGCACGTTCTGTATTATTCCGTCGATGCGTGGCGATCTGGTGAGCCGTCCGATTGGAGATGTTCTCAGCGAGGCTAAACGTCTGGTCGATGCGGGCGTGAAAGAGATTCTGGTGATCTCCCAGGATACTTCTGCTTACGGTGTGGATGTGAAGCATCGTACCGGTTTCCATAACGGTGAGCCGGTCAAAACCAGCATGGTTGATCTGTGCGAACAGTTGTCAAAACTGGGGATCTGGACCCGCCTGCACTACGTCTACCCGTATCCGCACGTAGATGATGTGATCCCGCTGATGGCGGAAGGGAAAATCCTGCCGTATCTGGATATCCCACTGCAGCATGCCAGCCCACGTATTCTGAAACTAATGAAACGCCCGGGTTCTGTGGACCGACAGCTGGCACGTATTAAACAGTGGCGTGAAATCTGTCCTGAACTGACCCTGCGTTCAACGTTTATTGTTGGCTTCCCGGGCGAAACCGAAGAAGACTTCCAGATGCTGCTCGACTTCCTGAAAGAAGCACGTCTGGACCGCGTCGGCTGCTTTAAATACAGCCCGGTAGAAGGTGCGGGAGCCAATGAGCTGCCGGATCAAATCCCGGAAGAGGTAAAAGAAGAACGCTGGAACCGCTTTATGCAGCTGCAGCAGCAGATCTCTGCTGAACGTTTGCAGGAGAAAGTCGGCCGCGAGATTCTGGTCATTGTTGATGAAGTTGACGAAGAAGGCGCGATTGGTCGCAGTATGGCTGATGCCCCTGAAATCGACGGTGCGGTGTACCTCAATGGCGAAACCAACGTGAAGCCTGGCGATATCCTCCGCGTGAAAGTCGAAAACGCAGATGAATACGATCTGTGGGGCACGCGCGTTTAATAAGCGTAACTCAACCGTAGGCCGGATAAGGCTTTACGCCGCATCCGGCAATGCCTGATGGCGACGCTGAAGCGTCTTATCAGGCCTACGGTTCACCCTTTAATTTTTGGATCCAGCGCGTCGCGCAACCCATCCCCCAGCAGGTTAAACGCCAGCACCGTCAGGAATATCGCCACCGCCGGGAAAATCGCCACGTGCGGCGCGATCACCATATCAGCCCGCGCTTCATTGAGCATGGCCCCCCATTCCGGCGTCGGCGGCTGCGCGCCTAAACCGAGGAAGGACAGACTGGCGGCAGAAATGATTGACGTCCCGATACGCATGGTGAAAAAAACCACGATTGAAGAGACCGTACCCGGCAAAATATGGTTAAAGATAATGGTCGCGTCACTGGCACCAATGCTGCGTGCTGACTCAATAAATGTTTGTTGCTTGAGAACCAACGTATTGCCACGAACCAGTCGCGCAAAAGCCGGAATGGAAAACACCGCAACCGCAATAATCACATTCGCAATCCCACTGCCCAACACGGCGACCACGGCTATTGCCAGCAGAATGCCGGGAAAAGCGAACAGTACGTCACAGATACGCATAATCAGCCGATCCCACCAGCCTTCGTAATATCCAGCCAGCAGACCCAGTACCGTGCCAATCGCCGCGCCTATAAAGACGGCAAAGACTCCGGCCGCCAGCGAAATTTGTGCACCAACCAGCACGCGGCTAAAAATATCCCGCCCAAGCGAGTCAACGCCAAACCAGTGCAGCATCGACGGCCCGTCATTCAGCCGGTCGTAATCGAAGTAATTTTCAGCATCAAACGGCGTCAGCCAACGGGCAAAGATGGCCACCAGGATCAGGGCCAGCACAAATAACCCCGCGATCATCGCAACATGTTGACGACGAAAACGACGCCAGAACTCATGCCACGGCGTACGTATTTGCTCTGGCTTAACGAGGGGCATCGCATTTAAAATCGCCTGTCGGCGCCAGTTAAAAAATCGCATCCTTACTTGTACCTGATAGCCGGATTAATGGCGGCATAGAGCACATCCACCACTAAGTTGATAAGAATAAATTCCAGGGAAAACAGCAGCACTTCGGCCTGAATCACCGGGTAGTCGCGCATTTCAACTGAGTCGACCAACAATCGCCCAAGTCCAGGCCAGTTGAACACCTTCTCAACCACAATCGAGCCACCCAGCAAAAAGCCAAACTGCAGCCCCATCATGGTGACCACCGGGATCATCGCGTTACGCAAACCATGTTTTAATACCACCCAGGTTTCACTCACCCCTTTGGCCCGCGCGGTACGCATATAGTCCTCGCTAAGCACATCGACAAACGAGGCGCGGGTAAAACGGGCGAGTACCGCGGCCACCGCCGCCCCTAGCGTAATTGAAGGGAGAATGTAGTGTAACCAGGTATCCGCACCTACGGTCGGTAGCCAACCCAACTCAACGGAAAAGATCTGCATTAACAGCATGCCAAGCGCAAAGGCCGGGAAAGAGATCCCGGTGACTGCCAGCGTCATACTCAATCTGTCCGGCCAGCGATTGCGCCAAACGGCGGCAATGATCCCTGCCGTCATGCCAAATAACACCGCCCACGCCATGCTGGCAATGGTCAGCCACAGCGACGGCATAAAACGGCTGGCAATCTCGTCGGCAACCGGACGACGAGAAACCATCGAGGTCCCGAAGTCGCCTTGCAACACGTTGGTCATGTAATGCCAGAACTGAACGTGCAGCGGCTGATCCAGGCCCAACTGCGTACGCACCAGTTCAATCACCTCTGCATCGGCCTCCGGCCCGGCAATAAGCCGCGCCGGATCGCCGGGTAGCAAGTGAACAAATAAAAACACCAGCACCGCCACAATTAACAGCGTTGGAATCAACCCCAGCAGGCGCTTAAAAACATAGTTGAGCATCAGACTCCCTTCGCCGGCCCCACCCACGCAGGGCCGAATGAATAGCTTATTTCAAATCCGCGTCATCAAAACTAAACCCGGTGTCGGGCATGATCCAGAATCCGGTCAAATTCGTACTGTGCGCCGAGATCAGTTTCTCCACCACCAGCGGGATCCACGGCGACTCTTTCCAGATAATATCCTGCGCGTCTTTGTACAACTGCGCTTTTTGCGCCGGATCGTTGGTTTGCAATGCCGCCGTTAAATCATTGTCCACCTGCTTGTTACTGTAGAACGCGGTATTAAACAAGGTTGGCGGCCAGTTCTGTGACGCAAACAGCGGCGACAGCGCCCAGTCCGCTTCTCCCGTAGACGCCGACCAGCCGGTGTAGAACATCCGTACCCCGCTATCTTTCTGCGCCTTGCCCTCGACTTCTGCGGCTCGCTGCCCGGCATCCATCGCCGTAACCTGAGCCTTCACGCCCACCTGCGCCAGTTGCTGCTGGGTAAATTGCAGCACTTTCTGCGCGGTGCTGTGGTTATGGGATGACCACAGCGTGGTGGTAAAGCCGTTGGGATAACCCGCTTCTTTCAGCAATTCGCGAGCCTTTGCCGGATCGTAAGGCCACGGCGTGTAGCTTTGCGCATAGGCTATCGATGGCGGAAGAACGCCCGTTGCCGGCGTCGCGTAACCGGCAAAAGCCACTTTCACCAGCGCCTGACGGTTGATGGCATAATTTAACGCCTCGCGCACCTTCGGATTATCGAACGGTTTTTGCGTGACGTTCATGCTGATATAACGCTGCATAATAGACGGGCTGGCGACCAGTTCCAGGTTTTTGTTCTTCGCCAGTAACGCCGCCTGCTCGTAAGGGATCGGGAAGGCAAACTGGGCTTCCCCGGTCTGTAGCATGGCCGCACGCGTGTTGTTGTCCGTTACCGGACGCCAGGTAATCGTATCAAGCTTTGGCAACCCTTGCTGCCAGTAGCCCGCGAACTTCTTAACTTTGACAAAGTCGGTCTGATTCCAGGTTTCAAGCTGATACGGCCCCGTCCCTACCGGATGGAAACCTATCTCTTTCCCGTATTTCTCCAGCGCAGCCGGGGATATCATCGCCGTAGCCGGATGCGCCAGAATATTGATAAAAGCAGAGAATGGCTGCTTCAGCGTAATCTTCACCGTAGCGGGATCAACAACCTCGGTTTTATCGATATTCTTATACAGGTTATAGCGTTTAAGGTGATTTTCCGGATTGCTGGCGCGATCAAGGTTGGCTTTTACCGCAGCCGCATTGAAATCAGTCCCATCCTGAAACTTCACGCCCTGTCGTAGTTTAACGGTGTACGTCAGGCCATCATCAGAAACGGTATAGCTTTCCGCCAACACATTTT
Organism: Citrobacter sp. C6_1; assembly: GCF_014596835.2. Lineage (NCBI taxonomy): Bacteria > Pseudomonadati > Pseudomonadota > Gammaproteobacteria > Enterobacterales > Enterobacteriaceae > Citrobacter > Citrobacter sp. C6_1. Next base: position 3,097,601 of record NZ_CP115031.1, read on the forward strand.
TCAGCTTCATCTCTTTATCAAGGCCGAACAGCCCTTGGTAAAACGACTTGGCTACCGCCTGCGACAACGTGTCGTTGGCATCATAAGGGTCGAGCGTGGTGAAATTAGACCCTACCGCAACCACCACATCTTTGGCAGCCCAGGACGGGGATGCAGCCAGCGCAGAGGCGACCCCCAGAGCAACCAGCCATTTCCGAGCAACAATTTTTGTCATATTATTCTCCTTAAACCCTGCCTGCCTGTCATAAACGCGAAAGCGCATTTTCTGGTTGCCCACGCGCAACATAATGCCCCGGGCCAACTAACTGTAGTGAAACGGGGGAAATCTCTTCACCGCGTTTGCGGATATTGCTGGGGATATCATCCGACAACAGCACGCGCTGTGGCCTTTGATGCGATGGATCGGCGACCGGGACTGCCGCCATCAGTTTGCGGGTGTAGGGATGCTGTGGATTTTCAAACACCGCCCGTCGGGTGCCGATCTCAACAATCTGCCCCAGGTACATCACCGCCACACGATGACTAATGCGCTCCACCACCGCCATATCGTGGGAAATAAACAGGTACGCAATACCCATTTCCCGCTGCAGGTCGAGCAACAGATTAATAATTTGCCCGCGAATCGAGACATCCAGCGCCGAGACGGACTCATCGGCAATGATTACTTTTGGATTGAGCGCCAACGCCCGGGCAATGCAGATACGCTGGCGCTGACCACCGGAAAACTCATGCGGATAGCGCCAGGCATGCTCAGGGAGCAATCCTACGCGTTCCAGCAGCCATGCAACCCGTTTTGTCGCCGCATCGCCTTGCAACAAACCGTGCACCCGCAGTGGCTCTAAGATGGAATATCCCACCGTCTGGCGCGGATCGAGCGACGCATAAGGGTCCTGGAAGATAAACTGGATATCCCGACGCAGCGGCTGCAACTTGCTGGCTGACAGAGTATCAATGCGTTGTCCCTTGAAGAAAATCTCCCCACGCTGGGACTCCACCAGGCGCAACAATGCCCGCCCGGTCGTTGATTTACCGCACCCCGACTCGCCTACCAGTGAAAGCGTTTCGCCAGGCCAGAGATCAAAACTGACGTTTTCCACCGCATGCACCTCGCGGGTCACGCGATTAAGGATGCCGCTACGCAGGGGGAAACGTGTCACCAGGTTGCGAACCCGCAGAATCGGCTCTCCCTCAACCACCGTGTCCTGCTCGGTTTGAGGTTCAACATGATGAGGATCGTGCAGAGAAATAAGCGGGAAGCGTCGCGGAAGGTCATGCCCGCGCATCTCCCCAAGTTGCGGCACGGCTGCCAACAGCGCTTGAGTGTAAGGGTGCTGCGGAGCATGAAAAATGTGCTCAACGCTGCCCGTCTCGACCGCTTCGCCCTGGTACATCACCAGCACCCGGTCAGCGATATCTGCCACCACGCCCATATCGTGGGTGATAAAAATGACGCCCATCGACATCTCTTGCTGCAGCACTTTTATCAGTTGCAGGATCTGCGCCTGAATAGTGACGTCCAGCGCCGTTGTCGGCTCATCAGCAATCAACACCGCCGGGCGGCAGGATAGCGCCATGGCAATCATCACTCGCTGGCGCATTCCGCCGGAAAGCTGGTGCGGATAGCGCGATAAAATCGCCTTCGCCTCAGGGATACGCACCTGGTCGAGCATGCGTTTAGCTTCCACCATCGCCTCTTCGCGACTCGCCCCTTGGTGAAGACGAATGGACTCAGCTATCTGCTCACCGACGGTAAACACCGGGTTGAGCGACGTCATCGGCTCCTGAAAAATCATTGCGATATCCGCGCCGCGTACGTGACGCATCTGCGATGCGCTCTGTTCACCCAGTTCAATAACCTGTCGATTGCGGCGTCGAAGGAGCATTTCATCGCAGCTCACCTCGCCGCCCGCCTGTTCAATCAGACGCATCAGCGACAAGGCCGTTACCGATTTTCCGGAACCGGATTCGCCAACAATCGCCAGCGTTTCTCCACGTTTCAGACGAAAAGACAGATTCCGTACGGCGCTGATACGCTGCTGCTCTTGTTCGAAGGCGATATTCAGGTTGCTGACGGCCAGTACGTCACTAACATCAAGCTCATCACTGTGTGGCAACGCTATCTCCTTTTTCCCGATAAATACCGGTGGTGGGCGTATCACCAGCGTATCCCCATGCGCGGTACATACCTTCGCTGTTAAACGGCAAAGCCACATTCCCTTCATGATCGATAGCAATTAATCCACCGCTGCCGCCCAGCGCCGGCAACTTTTCCATCACCACGCGCTCGCACGCCTCTGACAGACTCAGGCCGCCATAATCCATCAGCGCCGCAATGTCATAGGCCGCCAGCGCGCGAATGAATACTTCTCCGGTTCCGGTACATGAAACCGCAACGTTGGCATTGTTGGCATAGCAACCCGCGCCAACCAAAGGACTGTCGCCCACCCGCCCCGGTAATTTGTTGGTCATTCCGCCGGTCGATGTTGCCGCCGCCAGATTGCCAAACATATCCAGCGCAACCGCACCCACGGTACCCATTTTGTTGTTTTCATCCAGCGGAGTCGCGCTGTGATCCAGCACCGTTTCACCCACCGCTTGCGCCGCCAGCAGTTGTGCATAGCGTTCTGGCGTCGAGAAAATATCCGCCGAAACGCGCGCCATACCCTGCGCAATGGCAAAATTTTCTGCCCCTTCGCCAATCATCATGACGTGGGGACTGTGTTCCATCACCAGGCGCGCCGCAAGAATCGGGTTTCGCAGATGGCTTACCCCGGCGACGGCGCCTGCGTTCAGCGTATTACCGTCCATCACGCAGGCGTCCAGCTCATGGGTTTCATCACGGGTATACACCGCGCCAATTCCGGCGTTAAACAGAGGGCACTCTTCCAGTAGGCGCACGGCCTCAGTGACAACATCCAGCGCGCTTCGGCCTGCTTCCAGCATTCGTTGACCGGTTTCAACAATATCTGACAGCGCCTGTATATAACGCAACTCCTGCTCCTGGCTTAGCTCTGCGCGGGTTATTGCCCCAGCGCCGCCGTGAATTGCAATGACTGCTTTACCCATTTTTTTCATCCATTAAGGTGGCAGGTAACGGGGTTATAAATATCAGAATTTCTGTGAGTTATTGATTCGATTTTTGAATATAGAAAGATGCAGACGTCATGTAAAGGTAAAGGCCCGCGCCTAAGTCTGAGGTGGCATACTGTCTGCGTCCATTTTCTGACATAATGACCGGATTCGATTTTGCCTCGCAGGAGTCTTCTCATGGAATTTACCGCCGGACTGATGCCGCTTGAAACGGCTCTCTCTCAGATGCTTTCGCGTATCACCCCGCTCACCGCCGTCGAAACGCTACCGCTGGTTCAATGCTTTGGCCGCATTCTGGCCACCGATATCGTCTCTCCCATTGATGTCCCTGGATTCGATAACTCGGCAATGGATGGCTATGCGGTGCGATTAGCCGATCTGCAATCCGGCCAGCCGCTCTCCGTTGCAGGTAAAGCCTTTGCCGGTCAGCCTTTCCATGGTGAATGGCCTGCGGGGACCTGCATCCGTATTATGACCGGCGCCCCGGTTCCTGCCGGTTGCGAAGCGGTAGTGATGCAGGAGCAGACGGAACAAACTGACGACGGTGTGCGTTTTACCGCCGACGTCCGCAGCGGGCAAAATATTCGTCTGCGCGGTGAAGATATTGCAAACGGTGCGGTGGTATTTCCCGCCGGGACTCGCCTGACAACCGCAGAGCTTCCCGTGCTGGCTTCGCTCGGTATTGCCGATGTCCCCGTTGTGCGCAAAGTCCGCGTGGCGCTGTTTTCTACCGGTGATGAACTGCAATTACCTGGTCAGCCGCTGGGGGACGGACAGATTTATGACACTAACCGTCTGACCGTTCATCTGATGCTGCAGCAGTTGGGCTGCGAGGTGATCAACTTAGGGATTATTCGTGACGATCCCAACGCGCTGCGCGCCGCGTTTATCGAAGCCGACAGCCAGGCTGACGTCGTTATCAGCTCTGGTGGTGTTTCCGTTGGTGAAGCGGATTACACCAAAACCATTCTGGAAGAGCTGGGAGAAATCGCCTTCTGGAAGTTGGCCATCAAACCGGGCAAACCGTTCGCCTTTGGCAAACTGAGCAACAGCTGGTTTTGCGGCCTGCCGGGTAATCCGGTGTCTGCGGCTCTCACCTTTTATCAACTGGTCCAACCGCTATTGGCGAAACTCAGCGGTAACACCGCCTGCGGACTGCCGCCACGCCAGCGCGTGCGCACCGCATCACGCCTGAAGAAAACGCCTGGCCGTCTGGATTTTCAGCGCGGTGTATTACAGCGTACCGCAGAAGGCGAACTGGAAGTCACCACTACCGGACATCAGGGCTCGCATATTTTTAGCTCCTTTAGCCTGGGCAACTGTTTTATCGTGCTGGAACGCGACCGTGGTAACGTCGAAGCCGGAGAATGGGTTGAGGTCGAGCCGTTTAACGCCCTGTTTGGAGGCCTGTAATGGCAGAACTCAGCGACCAGGAGATGATGCGCTATAACCGGCAAATCATTCTGCGCGGCTTCGATTTTGAAGGTCAGGAGGCGCTCAAGGAAGCACGGGTTCTGGTCGTGGGTCTGGGCGGGCTCGGTTGTGCGGCTACCCAGTATCTGGCGGGCGCTGGCGTCGGGCAGTTAACCCTGCTCGACTTTGACACGGTCTCCGTGTCGAATCTCCAGCGCCAGACGCTGCACAGCGATGCTACCGTTGGACAGCCGAAAGTGCTATCCGCCCGCGACGCCCTGGCGCGGATTAACCCCTATATCGCCATTACGCCAGTGAATGCGCTGCTGGGCGATAGTGAGATTCACTCACTTATCGCCGAACACGATTTGGTGCTGGACTGTACGGATAACGTCAGCATCCGCAATCAGCTGAATGCAGGATGCTTTGCCGCCAGGATTCCGCTGGTTTCCGGTGCGGCAATTCGCATGGAAGGACAAATTACCGTCTTTACGTATCAGGAAGGCGAGCCCTGCTACCGTTGCCTGAGCCGTCTGTTCGGTGAAAACGCCCTGACCTGCGTAGAGGCTGGCGTGATGGCTCCGCTGATCGGTGTGATCGGATCGTTACAGGCGATGGAAGCCATTAAGCTGCTGGCAAACTACGGTAAACCGGCGTCGGGAAAAATCGTCATGTACGATGCCATGACCTGCCAGTTTCGCGAAATGAAGCTGATGCGTAATCCGGGGTGTGAGGTCTGTAGTCGGTAAAAAAGTCGGGTGACGGCTTTGCCTTACCCGACCTACAACGGCTCGAACGTAGGCCGGGTAAGCGTTAGCGCCACCCGGCAACAACATCAGATCGACGTACGACCAAATGCGCTCTGCCAGTCGTGCTCAAACTTCGCCACGGCAGCATCAACAGCTGGAGAGCTAATCATCTGCTGAGCGACATCCAGCGGCAGCGTGATGGACTCACAGCCGACCAGCAGGCAATCCAGCGCCTGACGCGGCGTTTTGAAACTGGCTGCCAGCACTTTGGCGTGCGGGGCATGCATTTTCAATAAGGCCTGTAGATCGGTCACCGTCTGAATGCCGTCTCCCCCCTGAGCATCCACGCGGTTAACGTATGGCGCTACGTATTCAGCCCCCGCCAGCGCAGCTAAAAGCCCCTGAGCAGCACCGTAAACCGCAGTCCCCAGCGTCGGGATACCCTCTTCTTTCAGCAATTTAATCGCCGCCAGACCTTCTGCCGTCACCGGCACTTTGACCACGATATCCGTGATGATTGCCCGCAGTTTACGCGCATCGCTGACCATCCCTTCGGCGGTGGTCGCCATGACCTGAGCAAACAGACGCCCTTGCCCGCCCATTGCGTCCTGCAGTTGCGGCAGTAATACGTCCAGCGTCTGCTTACCTGCCGCCACAATGCTTGGGTTAGTGGTCACCCCTGCCAACGGAAAAACACGCGCCAACGCTTTTACCGCGGCAACATCAGACGTATCTAAATAGAGTTCCATAACCTTTCCTCAAACGAATAATTAGCATGAATAAAAGGTAGCACGGCAAAACCTCGCGGTTAGTTGACACACGTCAATATAACTTTCATTCGAAAGTAATTTAATCTTTATACGAAAGAAATGAGGCCGCTTATGATTTTCAATATCCAGCGCTATTCCACTCATGATGGTCCCGGTATCCGCACCGTGGTGTTCCTTAAGGGATGTTCCCTGGGCTGTCGGTGGTGCCAGAATCCGGAGAGCCGCGCCCGGACGCAGGATCTGCTCTATGACGCACGTCTGTGCCTTGATGGTTGCGAACTGTGCGCGCAGGCTGCACCGGCAGTGGTTGAACGTGCGTTGAATGGTCTGCTTATTCACCGTGAAAAACTGACGGATGAGGCCATTACGGCGCTGACCCACTGCTGTCCGACCCAGGCACTGACCGTCTGTGGGGAGATAAAAAGCGTGGATGACATCATGGCGACCGTCCTGCGTGACAAACCGTTTTACGACCGCAGCGGAGGGGGCCTCACTCTTTCCGGCGGCGAACCGTTTATGCAGCCAGAGCTGGCGGCTGAATTGTTCCAGGCCAGCCACGAGGCGGGCATTCATACGGCAGTAGAGACCTGTCTGCATGTTCCGTGGAAGTATATTGAGCCGTCATTACCCTACGTTGATCTGTTCCTGGCCGATTTAAAACATGTCGCCGACGCGCCGTTTAAACAGTGGACCGATGGTAGCGCCTCTCGCGTGCTGGAAAACCTGAAAAAACTGGCCGCAGCCGGTAAAAAAATAATTATCCGCGTCCCGCTGATTCAGGGATTCAACGCTGACGAAGCGGCTATTCAGGCCATTACCGATTTTGCCGCCGACGAACTCCACGTCGGAGAGATCCATTTTTTGCCCTACCACACGCTGGGCATCAACAAATACCACTTACTCAATCAACCCTACAACGCCCCGGATAAACCGCTTGATGCGCCTGCGCTGCTCGAATTTGCCCAGCAGTACGCCAGCCTTAAAGGTTTAACCGCGACCCTACGAGGATAATCGCCATGACCACTCTGAAACTGGACACACTCAGCGATCGTATCAACGCGCATAAAACGGCTCTGATCCACATCGTGAAACCGCCGGTTTGTACCGAGCGCGCCCAGCACTATACCGAGATGTACCAGCAGCATCTGGATAAACCCATCCCGGTACGCCGTGCGCTGGCGCTGGCTCATCACCTGGCGGAACGTACTATCTGGATCAAACATGACGAGCTGATCATCGGTAACCAGGCAAGCGAAGTACGCGCCGCGCCAATCTTCCCGGAATACACCGTCTCCTGGATTGAAAAAGAGATCGACGATCTCGCCGACAGGCCTGGCGCAGGTTTCGCGGTTAGCGAAGAGAACAAGCGCGTATTGCACGAAGTATGCCCATGGTGGCGCGGTCAGACCGTACAGGATCGCTGTTACGGTATGTTTACCGACGAACAAAAAGGCCTACTGGAAACCGGCATTATCAAAGCTGAAGGTAATATGACCTCCGGCGACGCACACCTGGCGGTGAACTTCCCGCTGTTGCTGGAAAAAGGTCTCGACGGCCTGCGCCACAAAGTCGATGAACGTCGTTCCCGCATCGATCTGACTTGTCTGGAAGACCTCCATGGCGATCAGTTCCTGAAAGCGATTGATATTGTGCTGGAGGCCGTCAGTCTGCACATTGAGCGCTTTGCCGCGCTGGCGCGTACAATGGCATCCGCAGAAACGCGCGCCAGCCGCCGTGATGAACTGCTGACCATGGCGGAAAACTGCGATGTCATTGCCCATGAGCCGCCAAAAACCTTCTGGCAGGCGTTGCAGCTGTGCTATTTCATTCAGTTGATCCTGCAAATTGAATCGAACGGTCACTCAGTATCGTTTGGCCGTATGGATCAGTACCTCTATCCTTTCTACCGTCGTGACGTAGAACTGAACCAGAGTCTCGACCGCGAGCACGCCATTGAGCTGTTGCACAGCTGCTGGCTGAAATTGCTGGAAGTGAACAAAATTCGCTCCGGCTCCCACTCGAAAGCCTCGGCGGGCAGCCCGCTGTATCAGAACGTCACCATTGGTGGTCAGAATCTGGTCAACGGTCAGGCGATGGATGCCGTCAATCCACTTTCCTACGCCATTCTGGAGTCCTGTGGCCGACTGCGCTCTACCCAACCAAACCTCAGCGTGCGTTATCACGCGGGGATGAGTAATGACTTCCTGGATGCCTGCGTGCAGGTGATCCGCTGCGGCTTCGGGATGCCAGCCTTTAACAACGACGAAATCGTCATACCTGAATTCATTAAGCTGGGCATTGAACCGCAGGACGCCTATGACTACGCGGCTATTGGTTGCATCGAAACCGCCGTCGGCGGCAAATGGGGCTACCGCTGCACCGGCATGAGCTTTATTAACTTTGCCCGCGTGATGCTGGCGGCGCTGGAAGGCGGACGCGATGCCACCAGCGGCAAGGTATTCCTGCCGCAGGAGAAAGCGCTCTCAGCCGGCAACTTCAATAATTTCGATGAAGTGATGGACGCCTGGGATACACAGATCCGCTACTACACGCGCAAATCTATCGAAATAGAGTATGTCGTCGACACCATGCTGGAAGAAAACGTACACGATATTCTGTGCTCCGCGCTGGTAGATGACTGTATTGAACGAGCGAAAAGCATTAAACAAGGCGGTGCGAAGTATGACTGGGTATCTGGTCTGCAGGTGGGTATCGCCAACCTCGGCAACAGCCTGGCAGCAGTGAAAAAACTGGTCTTCGAGCAGGGGGTTATCGGCCAACAACAGCTGGCCGCCGCGCTGGCTGATGATTTTGATGGTCTGACCCACGAGCAGTTGCGTCAACGCCTGATCAACGGCGCGCCAAAATACGGCAACGATGACGATAGCGTTGATGCGCTGCTGGCTCGCGCTTATCAGACCTATATCAACGAGCTGAAACAGTATCACAACCCGCGTTACGGCCGTGGTCCGGTTGGCGGCAACTACTACGCCGGGACCTCGTCTATCTCCGCAAACGTACCATTCGGCGCGGCAACCATGGCAACGCCGGACGGCCGTAAAGCGCATACTCCACTGGCAGAAGGCGCCAGCCCTGCCTCCGGTACGGACCATCTCGGCCCAACGGCGGTCATTGGCTCGGTGGGTAAACTGCCTACCGGTTCGATCCTCGGCGGCGTGCTGTTAAACCAGAAGCTGAACCCGGCCACGCTGGAAAATGAGTCTGATAAACAAAAGCTGATGATTCTGCTGCGTACCTTCTTTGAAGAGCACAAAGGTTGGCATATTCAGTACAACATCGTTTCTCGTGAAACGCTGCTGGAAGCCAAAAAACACCCGGATCAGTACCGTGACCTGGTGGTGCGTGTCGCAGGTTATTCCGCCTTCTTCACCGCTCTGTCTCCGGATGCGCAGGACGATATCATCGCGCGCACTGAACATATGCTGTAACCCCCGCCCGGTGACGCTGCGCTTACCGGGCCTACATACTCTCCCTTTAGCCGGGTAAGGCGAAGCTGCCACCCGGCTTTTTACTTTCATTCGAAATTAAATTTGTGCTACAGGTCACATTGTTATTAGAATGTTTCTGGTCGCAGTTATGAGCCAGGAGCAAGTATGACCATCAAAGTTATCGTCACTGATATGGACGGAACTTTTCTCGACGACGCCAAGCAATACGATCGTGCACGCTTTATGGCGCAGTATCAGGAACTGAAAAAACGAGATATTGAATTTGTCGTGGCCAGCGGCAACCAGTATTACCAGCTAATCTCCTTTTTCCCGCAGCTCAAAGATGAGATCTCTTTTGTCGCCGAGAACGGGGCGCTGGTGTTTGAACATGGCAAACAACTGTTTCACGGTGAGCTTACGCGCCACGAATCACGCATTGTCATTGGCGAATTGCTCAAAGATAAGCAGCTCAACTTTGTGGCCTGTGGACTGCAAAGCGCCTATGTCAGCGAAAATGCCCCAGAGTCCTTTGTCGCGTTGATGGCAAAACATTATCATCGCCTGAAACCCGTAAAGGATTATCAGGACATTGATGATGTGCTGTTCAAGTTCTCGCTGAATCTGCCTGATCAGCAAATCCCGCTGGTTATCGATCATCTGCATACTGCTCTCGACGGCATTATGAAGCCCGTCACCAGCGGCTTTGGATTTATCGACCTGATTATTCCCGGCTTACATAAGGCCAACGGGATCAGCCGCCTGCTAAAACGCTGGAACCTGTCGCCACAAAACGTCGTCGCCATCGGCGATAGCGGCAACGATGCGGAAATGCTGAAGATGGCGCACTACTCTTTCGCCATGGCCAATGCGGCAGAGAGTATCAAATCAATTGCCCGCTATCAGACCGACGATAATAACCATCAGGGGGCGCTGAACGTGATTCAGGCAGTGCTGGATAACACTTCGCCATTTAACGTCTAATCCTGCCAGCCGGGGTATCCCTTACCCCGGTTTTCACTCTTTTTCCATTTTGCGCATACCAGCAGGTTTTTAAACTTGCATTAACTAATTTTTAACTTATATTGTCATTTGTAATCAAATTCAGTTTCGAATGAAAGCTAATGCGAGGTGGTTATGGCTTTTACTTTTACCAGCGACACGTTGCCCGCCGATCACAAAGCGGCAATCCGTCACATGAAACAGCAACTGCGGGCACAGCTTGGAGATGTTCAGTTGATCTTCAATCAACTGAGCGATGCCATTGCCACCCGCGTGGCGGAAATCAACGCCCTCAAAGCGCAAGGTTCCCCGGTATGGCCTGTGTTGTCCTATGCGGATATCAAAGCGGGTCGCGTGAGCGCAGAGCAGCGTGAAGAAATTAAGCGTCGCGGATGCGCGGTCATTAAAGGGCATTTCCCCCGCGAACAGGCGCTGGCATGGGATCAGTCGATGCTCGATTACCTGGATCGCAACCATTTTGATGACGTCTACAAAGGGCCCGGCGATAACTTCTTCGGCACCCTGAGCGCATCACGGCCTGAAATTTACCCAATCTACTGGTCACAGGCGCAAATGCAGGCCCGCCAGAGTGAAGAGATGGCTAACGCGCAGTCGTTCCTCAATCGCCTGTGGACCTTTGAAAGTCAAGGTAAACAGTGGTTTAACCCGGATGTCAGCGTAATCTATCCTGACCGTATCCGCCGTCGCCCGCCGGGAACGACGTCCAAAGGTCTCGGGGCGCATACGGATTCCGGCGCGCTGGAACGCTGGCTGCTGCCTGCGTATCAGCAGGTCTTTGCTTATGTTTTCAATGGTAAGCTGGACGATTACGATCCATGGCAGGCTGCGCATCGCACCGAAGTAGAAGAGTACACGGTGGATAACACCACCAAATGTTCAGTATTCCGTACCTTCCAGGGCTGGACTGCGCTGTCCGATATGCTGCCAGGTCAGGGATTGTTGCACGTGGTTCCTATTCCTGAAGCGATGGCGTATGTGTTGTTACGCCCATTGCTTGACGATGTGCCGGAAGATGAGCTTTGCGGCGTAGCGCCCGGCAGAGTGCTGCCGATTTCCGCGCAATGGCATCCGCTGCTGATTGAAGCGCTAACCAGCATTCCACAACTGGAAGCCGGAGACTCAGTGTGGTGGCATTGTGATGTGATCCATTCCGTTGCGCCGGTTGAGAATCAACAGGGTTGGGGCAACGTGATGTATATCCCTGCCGCACCGATGTGCGAAAAGAATCTGGCCTACGCTCACAAAGTGAAAGCTGCGCTGGAAAAAGGCGCCTCGCCGGGTGATTTCCCACGAGAAGATTATGAAACTCACTGGGAAGGACGCTTCACGCTGGAGGATTTGAATATCCACGGTAAACGCGCGCTGGGGATGGAATAAACTGTCCCCTTTCAGCATCTTTAAAACAGCCCGGCTTTCTTCACGACGTGATAAAAACCGGGTATTTTTTTATTCTACTGATACTGCTGCCAGTTTCCATTTATCATGTTCTTTGAGCATCGTAACGTTAATCTCGCCAGACTCTCCGTTTTTAAACTCTACGCTTCCAGATAAAGAACCAACATCATTTACTACATTGAAACTATCGAAACTGTATTCACTAATATCATCAAAATGAACAGACTCGGTTACAAGCTTAAAATCCTCGCTGTTCATTTTTCTTTGCAGAGAAGAAGAGCTTGCCTGATAAGCCTGAACATATTGTCCATTACGGAGCAAATCTATCTCTGTTCGTGCAGCATCCTTCAAATCACCCATCGTGGAAAAAAGGAAAGTGCCAAGGCCGATAAAAATAATCAGTGCGGCAATCACCGCTCCCGCAATAACAAATTTCCTTTTTTTCTTGTCTGCTAACAGACCACGAACCTGCCATCCAGCATCACGAGCCATATCAAAAACAGGGTCGGTAATTTCCGTGGATGCAAATTTATAGCCATCAATTTTACCGAAGCTACCATCTTCTTTTTTACCCCAGGAGCCCCCAGCAGAAAACTCAAGACGTTTCCCTATTTGGACAGATTTGCTCAATCTGAACCCACCCCAATCTGCATCCCATTCCACATCGGTCGTTTTTTCCCGATAGCTAATCTGCTTTTTACTTTCATTGAAAAACAGTCTTAACTCATATTGTTTTTGCAATCCGTATTGGCTGAAATAATCTACCCACTCAGCATCTTCGATATTCCAGGATGCAACAATATCATCGCCATCTTCACGTAAAACGAAAGGATGCTCGTTACTGTTGTTTAAATTTAGTAAGTTTAATTTAAGATTGGCTAAAGAAAGCGGTTCCATCTGACTCATTTCCTTTCCCTGTATTCATAGTTACGGAAAGTATCTTAGCCACAATTGTGGCTAAGATTAATAAGCAGAAAATTTTTTCAGAAAAGTGCGGGGGAGGAACTTATTCGATACCTTTACTACGCAGGTAATCTTCGTAGTTGCCGGTGAAGTCGATCACGCGTTCCGGCGTAATCTCAATCACGCGGGTCGCCAGCGAGCTGACGAACTCACGGTCGTGAGAAACAAAGATCAGCGTGCCCTGATACATTTCCAGCGCCATGTTCAGCGACTCGATAGATTCCATATCCAGGTGGTTGGTCGGTTCATCCATCACCAGGATATTCGGTTTCTGCATCATCAGCTTACCGAACAGCATGCGTCCTTTTTCACCACCGGAGAGCACTTTTGCCGGTTTCTTGATATCGTCCTGGCTGAACAGCAGACGGCCAAGGAAACTGCGCACAACCTGCTCATCATCGCCTTCTTGTTTCCACTGGCTCATCCATTCGAAAACGGTCAGATCGTTTTCAAACTCGTATTCATGATCCTGCGCGTAGTAACCAACCTGGGCGTTTTCAGACCACTTCACGGTACCGTTGTCCGGCCGCAAATCGCCAACCAACGTTTTCAGCATGGTGGATTTACCCACACCGTTGGCACCAATGATGGCAACCTTCTCCCCCACTTCCAGCAGCAGGTTGAAGTTTTTAAACAGCGGGCCTTCATCAAAACCTTTCGCCAGCGCTTCCACTTCCAGCGCGTTACGGAACAGTTTCTTATCCTGTTCGAAGCGGATGAACGGGTTCTGACGGCTGGACGCTTTCACTTCGTCGAGCTTGATCTTATCAATCTGGCGCGCACGAGAGGTCGCCTGACGAGATTTAGACGCGTTGGCGCTAAAGCGGCTGACGAAGGATTGCAGATCGGCAATCTGTGCTTTCTTCTTGGCGTTATCGGCCAGCAGACGTTCACGCGCCTGAGTTGCCGCCGTCATGTATTCGTCGTAGTTGCCCGGATAAACACGCAGTTCGCCGTAGTCCAGATCCGCCATGTGCGTACAGACCATGTTCAGGAAGTGACGGTCGTGCGAAATGATGATCATGGTGCTGTCACGCTCATTGAGCGTCTGCTCGAGCCAGCGGATGGTGTCGATATCCAGGTTGTTGGTTGGTTCGTCGAGCAGCAGAATGTCCGGGTTAGAGAACAGCGCCTGTGCCAGAAGCACACGCAGTTTCCAGCCGGGGGCGACTTCACTCATCGGGCCGTAATGCTGCTCTACCGGAATACCGACGCCCAGCAGCAGTTCACCCGCACGCGCTTCCGCAGAATAGCCGTCCATTTCGCCATACTGAACTTCGAGGTCAGCCACTTTATAGCCGTCTTCTTCGCTCATCTCGGCCAGCGCATAAATGCGATCGCGCTCCTGCTTCACTTCCCACAGTTCACCGTGACCCATGATGACAGTGTCAAGCACGGTGAATTCTTCAAAGGCGAATTGATCCTGACGCAACTTACCGATGCGCTCATTCGGATCGAGGGAAACGTTGCCCAGCGTCGGTTCGAGGTCGCCGCCGAGAATTTTCATAAAAGTGGATTTACCGCTACCGTTCGCGCCAATCAGGCCGTAACGGTTGCCGCCGCCAAATTTGACGGAAATATTTTCAAACAGCGGCTTACTGCCGAACTGCATGGTGACGTTGCTGGAAACTAACACTGGCGTATCCTGAAAGAGAAAGAAATATGTGACAAACCGCTTATTATGCCATAACTCTGCAATAAGATCGCGCCGTTCATGCTGCACAGATAAAGTGAAAGCAAAAGGAAAAAAATGTGATTTAGTACACATCCGAATTCCTTGTTGCTCAGAATGCACATATAATGCGTGCCCAACACTACATAAATCTCAACCCACTAGCCTGCCTGGCACTGAATCTCGCATACATGAACATGAATATGAAATTAACAACGCTTTTCGCGGCGGCACTCGCAATAGTTGGTTTTTGTAACACCGCTTCTGCCGTCACGTACCCGCTGCCTACCGATGGCAGCCGTTTGATTGGCCAAAACCAGGTCATCACGATTCCTGAAGGCAACACCCAACCGCTGGAATATTTTGCGGCAGAGTATCAGATGGGTCTGTCTAACATGCTGGAAGCTAACCCAGGCGTGGATACCTTCCTGCCGAAAGGCGGCACCGTGCTGAACATTCCTCAGCAGTTGATCCTGCCGGATACCGTGCATGAAGGTATTGTGATTAACAGCGCCGAAATGCGTCTGTACTACTACCCGAAAGGCACTAACACCGTCATTGTTCTGCCGATCGGTATCGGCCAGTTGGGCAAAGACACGCCAATCAACTGGACCACCAAAGTAGAACGTAAAAAAGCGGGCCCAACCTGGACACCTACGGCGAAAATGCATGCGGAATACCGCGCTGCGGGTGAACCACTGCCAGCCGTTGTTCCGGCAGGTCCGGATAACCCGATGGGTCTGTACGCACTGTATATCGGTCGTCTGTACGCCATCCACGGTACCAATGCTAACTTCGGCGTCGGCTTACGCGTCAGCCACGGTTGCGTGCGTCTGCGTAACGACGACATCAAGTTCCTGTTTGAAAATGTGCCGGTCGGCACCCGCGTACAGTTTATCGATGAGCCGGTAAAAGCCACTACCGAACCAGACGGCAGCCGTTACATCGAGGTACATAACCCACTGTCTACTACTGAAGCACAGTTTGAAGGCGGGGAAATCGTACCAATTACGCTGAATAAGAGCATTACCAGCATCACCGGTCAGTCTGACGTCGATCAGGCCGTCGTTGAGCAGGCGGTACAGAACCGTTCTGGTATGCCGGTTCGTCTGAACTAATCTGCTATACATGCCCGATGGCGCTACGCTTATCGGGCCTACCAACACTGTAGGCCGGATTAGGCGCCAGCCGCCATCCGGCACACCACATCAATTACATCATCAGCAACAAACTATACCCCACCAGCGCCGCCCATATCAGCATCGGCACCGAATACCAATGGAAACGCCACCAGATCCGGCGGTCGTTTGCCATGCGTAAAGCAATAAGATTCGCCAGCGATCCCGGCAACAGCCCAAAGCCACCCACATTGACCGCCCAGGCCAGCAGCAGCGTCGGCGGGACGTAGTTCAGCAGCAAAATCGTACTGGGAACATTACTGATAAACTGCGACAGGCCAATGGCCGTCAACCACAGCCCCGGCGCTGAAAGCGTGCCAATCTGGTGGGTAATCCCCTGCAAGGCCGGGAGTTGCGTCAGTAAGTGCACATCAATAAACATCGCCATAAACACTAATAGCAACGTCCAGTCAACGCTGAGGATCACGCGGCGAGCCAGCACCATGAACCCTGCGGCGACGATCGCCAGACCCCACAGCTCTTGTTTTAACTCCAGTGCCGCCAGGAAGATGATATACAGCGCCAGACAGCTCCACACCAGACGCGGTTGCCAGTCAGGCGCGGACGTACCGGTGTGATAATGCAATGCTTTATTCGGGAAACTGAACCAGCACAGCACCACCAGCGTTAGCATCATGGCTCCCGCAAGCGGCGCCATTTGCCAGGTAAACGCGGCAAATGACAAGCCAGAACGCCCCCACATCAGAATGTTTTGCGGGTTACCTATTGGCGTCAGCAACGATCCGGCGTTAACCGCCAGCGCCTCAAAGATAATCAGGCGATTCACCGGAATAGCGCACAATTTTTTCAGGGTGATCGTCAGCGGAACAACAATAAATAGCGCCACATCATTGGTCAGAAACGTCGACAGCAGCGCCGCCGCCAGCACCATAAATATCGCCAACTGGCGTTCAGTATTGAAGCGGCGGGTCATCTTGCGCCCTAACACATCAAAATAGCCGCTGAGCTCCACGCCTTTGGTCAGTAACATCAGGCCGCTAAGCGTAATAATCGTGTGCCAGTCAATGGCCCCCGGCCACAGCCGGGGCGCAAATGGCGTGAACAGACTCAGTGCAACCCCGACGATGATTAACAGCTGGAAAAAGCGATCGCGCTGCAAAGCGCGTAGTAAAGGGAAACTCATTCAGAGCCTGTTCCTTGCTGTTGCGTAAACCGGCTAAAAGCCTCCAGCGTTTCCTTACTGACGTGATGCTCCATTCCCTCCGCGTCGCGACGGGCAATTTCCGGGCTGATACCTAACATCAACAGGAAATTTTCCACGATCTGATGACGCTCCCGACTCTCCTGAGCCAGTCGTTCACCTTCAGCGGTTAAAAACACACCCCGCCAGGGAATCATTTCAATCAACCCGACTGAAGCAAGGCGCTTAAGCATTTTGGCAACCGTCGGCTGGGAAACCCCAAGCCGCGCGGCCATATCAACCTGGCGCGCCTCCCCCACCTCAATAATGAGATCGGAAATCAGCTCTACGTAGTCATCAATCAGCTCGCGGCGATGCGCCTCCCGAACCTGACGAAATCCTTCAACGTGTTCTTCGACATTCACCAATTGCGTCACTTTTTTTGTTGTTGGCGTACCTGCGCGACGACTCATTCTGCTTCCTCGTTACTGTGACGCGTTAACGGCATCTGATTAGAGAGCGTTCATTGTAAACCAGAGTTGCGCGGGCACAAAAAATTAACGTTTTAGCAATAGCTATATAATATAGCCTGTGCTATATCTGTATATAATAAAGACATCCCTCAAGGACTGATGGGATCGTGAAGTCAGGAGGTTTATATGAATGAATTTAAGAGGTGTATACGCGTGTTTAGCCACTCTCCCTTTAAAGTACGGTTGATGCTGATCTCTATGCTGTGTGACATGATTAACAGCAAACCAGAGCAGGATAAATCCTCAGCAAAATAATGCGGCGTCGCGGTACGCCGCTTCTTTTTCCTGCCGTCACCCGAATAGGGCGATCGTTTTCGTACCAATAACCCTTCTTTTTGTCAGTTTTGCCACGTCCCTCGCAAAACAATTTCTTTGTAGTAGTTGACCTTCTCTTGCGCACACTCTATCTTTTCGCAGCCCTGCATATATTGCGGCTCGCGGATGCGGACCCATTCCCTCTTCTCGCTCTCTCAGGCAGGCAATGACCCTTAGCGCCAGGGTAAGCACATGGCGTTTTTGTAACAGTGGCATATGAATTTAACCCTCAAAGATTCAATCATTGCTCGTAGCCGGGCGATTAGTCCGTGGACTGGCCTCTATTTCTTACAGTCTCTGCTGATCAACCTTGCGCTGGGCTATCCGCTTAGCCTGCTCTATAGCATTGCTTTCACCTGTATATTAATGCTGATGTGGCGCAGTGCGCCGCGCGCGCAGAAAGTGCTGATTGGCATTTGCTCGCTGATTGCGGCAATGTACTTTCCGTTCGGCCAGGCTTACGGCTCGCCAAACTTTAATACGTTGTTGGCGCTGCATTCGACCAACATGGAAGAGTCGACCGAAATCCTGACTATCTTCCCCTGGTACAATTATCTGGTTGGCGTGTTTATTTTTGCGCTCGGCGTTATCGCCGTACGGCGTAAAAAAGACGAGCAGAAACGTCGCTGGAACAAGTACGACAGCCTGTGCTTGCTGTTCAGCATCGTTGCATTCTTTGTTACTCCGGTACAAAACCTGGCATGGGGCGGCGTTTTCAAGTTAAAAGATACCGGTTACCCGGTTTTCCGCTTTGCCAAGGACGTTATCGTCAACAATAACGAAGTGCTCGACGAGCAAGAGCGCATGGCTAAGCTGTCGAGCGTGAAAGACAGCTGGACGGTAACCGCCGTGAAGCCGAAGTATCACACCTACATGGTGGTGATCGGCGAAAGCGCCCGCCGCGATGCGTTAGGGGCATTTGGCGGCCACTGGGATAACACCCCGTTTGCCAGCTCGGTTAACGGCTATATCTTCGCGGATTACATTGCCGCCAGCGGTTCTACGCAAAAATCGCTCGGCTTAACGCTAAACCGGGTCGTCGATAATAAGCCTCAGTTCCAGGATAACTTTGTCACGCTGGCCAACCGCGCAGGATTCCAGACGTGGTGGTTTTCCAATCAGGGACAGATTGGTGAATACGATACGGCAATCGCCAGCATTGCGAAGCGAGCAGATGAAGTTCAGTTCCTCAAAAACGGTGATTTCGAAGCGGACAAAAACACCCGTGACGAGGCGCTGTTGAAGATGACCGCCCAGGTACTGGCCACCGAACGCACTCAGCCGCAGCTCATCGTACTGCATTTAATGGGCTCGCATCCGCAGGCCTGCGATCGTACGCAAGGAAAATACGACACATTCGTCCAGTCGAAAGAGACCTCCTGTTATCTGTACACCATGACGCAGACGGATGACCTGCTGCGCCAGCTTTACGAACAGTTACGTAACAGCGGCAGTAGCTTCTCGATGGTCTATTTCTCCGATCATGGCCTCGCCTTTAAAGAGCGCGGAAAAGAGGTACAGTACCTGGCGCATGACGATCAGTTCCAGCAGAACTTCCAGGTGCCCTTTATGGTACTGTCCAGCGATGACAAAGCGCATCGGGTGATTAAAGCCCGCCGCTCGGCGAATGATTTCCTGAGTTTTTTCTCACAGTGGACGGGGATCAGCGCGGAGGAAATTACCAACAGCTACCGCTTTATCTCTGAGAAAAAAGCCGGACCTGTGTATATCACTAACTTTAAGCTGCAGAAGGTGGACTACAACCACCTTGGTACCGACATCTTTGAGACCAAATCTCGTTAACAGCTCAAATTGCAGGCAAAAAAAATCCGCCTCAGGAGGCGGATTTTTTATATCACCGAAGTGATTAGAAGCGGTAACCAACACCCGCGATCCAGGTACCTACATCAACGCTACGAATACGGCTCTGCTCGTAAGAGAAGTCCAGAGCAACGTTTTCGATCGGGTTGAACTGCACACCGGCACCATAAGAGAAACCGTAATCACTGGTGTCGTGTTTGTCAGCCGGAGAGGCTGCATCCTGGAATTTACCGTAGCCAACACCTACAACACCGTAGACGCTTGCCCAGTCATTCAGACGGTAAGCCGGACCTGCAGTGATGCCGTAGTATTGGGTTTTGTTGTAATCGCCAAACGAGTCGGTACGATCTTTTTCAGTGTAAGTGAAGGAACCGATCACACCCAGCGGGCTGTTGTCCTGCTCGTAACGATACTTCAGGTTGAAACCGTTCATTTTGTTCGCTGCGCCCTGAGCATCGCTCTGAGCGTAACCACCAGTAACGGTAGAAGTAGCAGCTACAGCGGTACCTGCGGAGAAAGCCAGAACAGCGGCCAGTGCTGAAAGACATGCAATTTTTTTCATAACCACCTCAAATGTGCTTCAAGTAAATCTTAAGTTTTAAATATACCAAAAACTGATGGGAAACTCTTTGCGATTCGCGATGTCTAACGAAACTTTTCATGTAACAGAACGTTTCAGAAACCCGCTATCTCTTTCAATTAACATCACTTTTCTAATGATTTATGCCATTATTGCGCGCACAACACGGCATATTCATCCAGATGATTCCTAATCGCGCAGATTATTAATCCATCGTTTTCATGCCATTGTACGGATCTCAGTAATTTTTTTTTCAACGAATACTCAACCAGCCGAGCGTATTTCCATTACACTCGCTGTTTTACTTTTCTATACACAAACTCACGCGCATCGCAGCAAATCTGCGGCGTCCCGCGGGGAAAGGTGTGTAACCATCATTTGACAGGAGAAAGGATGCCGGGGTCGTCACGTAAAGCGCCAGTCTGGTTGCCTATTTTGGTTTTGCTGATAGCTATGTCCTCTATTCAAAGCGGCGCATCGCTGGCGAAATCGCTGTTCCCTCTCGTCGGCGCGCCAGGCGTTACCGCCCTGCGCCTCGCGCTGGGAACGCTCATCCTTATCGCATTCTTTAAACCCTGGCGTTTACGTTTTGCCAAAGAGCAACGTCTTCCCCTGCTGTTTTACGGTTTGTCTCTGGGTGGAATGAACTACCTCTTTTACCTGTCAATTCAGACCGTCCCGCTGGGCATTGCCGTGGCGCTGGAGTTCACCGGGCCACTCGCGGTAGCGCTGTTTTCATCCCGACGTCCGGTGGATTTCATTTGGGTTGCGCTGGCCGTGCTCGGACTGTGGTTCCTGCTGCCGTTAGGTCAGGATGTTTCTCACGTTGATTTAACCGGTGCCGCGCTGGCATTGGGTGCTGGCGCCTGTTGGGCTATCTATATTCTTACCGGGCAACGCGCAGGGGAAGAGCATGGCCCGGCAACGGTCGCAGTTGGCTCATTAATCGCAGCGCTAATTTTCGTGCCGATTGGCGTCATTCAGGCAGGCGATGCGCTGTGGCACTGGTCTATTCTCCCGTTGGGCTTAGCGGTAGCAGTCCTCTCTACTGCGCTCCCCTATTCGCTGGAAATGATCGCATTAACGCGACTGCCTACACGTACCTTTGGGACACTGATGAGTATGGAGCCTGCACTGGCGGCGGTGTCTGGGATGATTTTCCTCGGGGAAACGCTGACGTTTATTCAGACGCTGGCTCTGGGCGCGATTATTGCTGCGTCAATGGGCTCTACGCTCACCATCCGTAAAGACCCGCAAATTAAGCAAGTTGACGTGAATTAACCTGCCAATATTCTGCATGGTTTGCATAATCATGCAGAATATCTTGTTATCTATCCCCACTATTATTATTGCCCTTTACCTCCCGTTGAAGCACGCTATTTATGCTGAGGCATAGCATTAACATAATAATAACAATACACCGCACTAAAATAACTTAGAAGATTGATTTATATCGGTATTTTATATTTTTATTCGCCTCGCTATTAAAGTGATAGGTAACACCGGAAAAATAAAACTGAAATTAGCGCTATACTTATTCTCGTTGAAGATTTGGGACATAAACATCAAGAGGATATGAGATTATGAGTACCGCAAAACTGGTAAAAACAAAAGCATCTGCCCTCCTTTATACCCGTAACGATGTAACAGACAGCGATAAAAAAGCGACCGTTGAACTGTTGAATCAGCAGGTGATCCAATTCATCGACCTGTCACTGATCACCAAACAGGCACACTGGAATATGCGCGGCGCAAACTTCATTGCCGTACATGAAATGCTGGATGGTTTCCGGACTGCACTGACCGATCACCTCGATACCATGGCTGAGCGTGCCGTACAGTTAGGCGGTGTGGCACTGGGGACAACGCAGGTTATTAACAGCAAAACGCCACTGAAAAGCTACCCGCTGGATATCCATAACGTACAGGACCACTTAAAAGAGCTGGCCGAACGTTATGCCGTGGTTGCTAACAGCGTACGTAAAGCGATAAGTGAAGCAAAAGATGAGGATACAGCAGATATCTTCACTGCGGCCTCCCGTGACCTCGACAAATTCTTGTGGTTTATCGAAGCGAACATCGAATAACAGACATATAAGAAATACCTATATTACCCTCGCATTTGCGGGGGTTTTGCACTTCTATGGTGCACAACATTGATCATTCGTCACTCCAAAGTAAATTATTTGTAATAATCACCTCACACAATCGTTAACGAAAGATTGTTTTATCAACAATTTTTACGCTAAATAGTCATACCGTTTGCACCGCGCCCGTCATGCACCAAATGAGTGCCCTGAAACGGTGCAAACAGCCCGCTTTGCCCTACTTATTGTGCAACAAAATGAGACGCCCTCTTGTTAAAACAATGAGTTGCAAAATTGGCACGATTCTTTCATTAAGCCATATGTTCTCGCAGGGGATCGCCCCGTGGATATAAAAGGAAATCCTATGAAGTCTGTATTAAAAGTTTCACTGGCTGCACTTACCCTGGCTTTTGCGGTGTCCTCCCATGCCGCAGATAAGAAACTCGTTGTCGCAACCGACACCGCCTTTGTTCCCTTTGAATTCAAACAGGGCGACAAATACGTTGGTTTTGATGTGGATCTGTGGGCTGCCGTCGCCAAAGAACTAAAGCTGGATTATGAACTGAAACCTATGGATTTCAGCGGCATCATCCCGGCCCTGCAAACTAAAAACGTCGATTTGGCGCTGGCAGGTATCACTATTACCGAAGAGCGTAAAAAAGCCATCGACTTCTCTGACGGCTACTACAAAAGCGGCCTGTTAGTGATGGTCAAAGCGAACAATAACGATGTGAAAAGCGTAAAAGATCTGGACGGTAAAGTCGTCGCTGTGAAGGGCGGTACCGGCTCAGTGGATTACGCAAAAGCGAACATCAAAACCAAAGACCTGCGTCAGTTCCCGAACATTGATAACGCGTATATGGAACTGGGTACCAACCGCGCAGACGCGGTACTGCACGATACACCAAACATTCTGTATTTCATCAAGACTGCGGGCAACGGTCAGTTCAAAGCTGTAGGCGAATCACTAGAAGCCCAGCAGTACGGCATCGCCTTCCCGAAAGGCAGCGACGACCTGCGTGAGAAAGTGAACGGCGCGCTGAAAACGCTGAAAGAGAACGGTACTTACAACGAAATCTACAAAAAATGGTTCGGTACTGAACCTAAATAATAACCGGTAACGTTGCCCGGTGGCGCGATGCTTACCGGGCCTACGCCTGGATTTTTGAGACCTGTAGGCCGGATAAGCACAGCGCATCCGGCGAAATGGGCAATTGAATATTTACACCACGGTAACAGGAACGACATATGCAGTTTGACTGGAGTGCCATCTGGCCCGCCATCCCGCTTTTGATAGAAGGCGCCAAAATGACCTTGTGGATTTCAATCCTCGGTCTGGCTGGCGGTCTGATTATCGGGCTTGCAGCAGGTTTTGCGCGTACCTTCGGCGGTTGGATAGCCAACCACGTAGCGCTGGTCTTTATCGAAGTCATCCGCGGTACGCCAATTGTTGTACAGGTGATGTTTATTTACTTCGCCCTGCCAATGGCGTTTAACGATTTGCGTATTGACCCCTTCAGCGCCGCTGTTGTCACCATCATGATTAACTCCGGAGCCTATATTGCGGAAATCACCCGCGGCGCGGTGCTCTCAATCCATAAAGGATTCAGCGAGGCTGGGCTGGCGCTTGGGCTTTCACGCACGGAGACTATCCGTCACGTAATTTTACCTCTCGCGCTGCGTCGTATGCTGCCGCCGCTGGGCAACCAGTGGATCATCAGCATTAAAGATACCTCGCTGTTTATTGTCATTGGCGTCGCCGAACTGACCCGTCAGGGCCAGGAAATCATTGCCGGTAACTTCCGCGCACTGGAAATCTGGAGCGCCGTTGCGGTGTTCTATCTGATCATTACGCTGGTGCTGAGCTTCATTCTGCGTCGTCTGGAAAGAAGGATGAAAATCCTGTGATTGAATTTAAAAACGTTTCTAAGCACTTTGGTCCAACCCAGGTGCTGCACAATATTGATCTGAACATTGAGCAAGGTGAAGTGGTGGTCATTATCGGGCCATCTGGCTCCGGTAAATCTACCCTGCTGCGCTGCATTAACAAACTGGAAGAGATAACCTCTGGCGATCTGATCGTCGACGGTCTGAAAGTGAACGATCCGAAGGTAGACGAACGGTTAATCCGCCAGGAAGCCGGAATGGTGTTTCAGCAGTTCTACCTGTTCCCGCATCTGACTGCGCTGGAAAACGTCATGTTTGGCCCGCTACGCGTACGCGGGGCGAATAAAGAACAGGCGGAAAAACTGGCCAAAGAACTGCTGGCGAAAGTGGGTCTGGCCGAGCGCGCCCATCACTACCCTTCTGAGCTGTCCGGCGGTCAACAACAGCGTGTGGCTATCGCCCGTGCGCTGGCGGTGAAGCCGAAAATGATGCTGTTTGACGAGCCAACCTCTGCGCTGGATCCGGAACTGCGCCACGAAGTGCTGAAAGTTATGCAGGATCTGGCGGAAGAAGGGATGACCATGGTGATTGTGACCCACGAAATCGGTTTTGCCGAAAAAGTGGCTTCACGCCTGATTTTCATTGATAAGGGTCGTATTGCCGAGGACGGTAATCCGCAGGCCCTGATTGAAAATCCGCCCAGCCAACGCTTACAGGAATTCTTGCAGCACGTTTCCTGATAGCTCTGCCTCCCTTCTCCCGAAGGGAGGTTTTTCACCAGAATCCTCTCATTTCAATTCTCTCCCGCCCTGACATCTATACTTATCCTTTTGAATTTATTTTCTCATGGGAGGAGTCATGCGCGGGATCCTGTTCATCATTGTTTGTCTGTTGAGTCTTCCGACCCAGGCGGTGACGATTCCTGGCATCACCACGCCAACGTCAACCAACGCACAAGCCACACCGGCAAAAGAACCGGATATTGAACAGAAAAAAGCGGCTTACGGCGCACTGGCCGATGTGCTGGAAAATGACGCCTCGCGTCGGGAGCTGATCGGTCAGTTACGCAAAGTGGCCACTGCCCCTCCTGCCGAGCCGGTACCGACCATTGTCCCGCCCACGTTAACGGAAGAAAAAACGGTGCTGGAAAACGTCACGGATGTCACCCGCCACTACGGTGAAGCCCTCTCCAGCCGCTTTGCCCAGCTTTATCGCAATATTACCGATGCCCCGCACAAGAGCTTTAACTCGCAAACGTTCACCAATGCCCTGACGCATTTTTTAATGCTGGCGGTGTCAGTGTTCGGTTTTTTCTGGCTGGTTCGCCTGTGTGCGCTGCCGCTGTATCGCAAAATGGGGCAATGGGCACGACGCAAAAACCGCGAGCGCAGCAACTGGCTCCAGCTTCCGGCGATGATCGTTGGCGCATTCGTTATCGATTTACTGCTGCTGGCGCTGACATTGTTTGTCGGGCAAATACTGAGCGATAAAATGAATGCCGGCAGCCGCACGATTGCCTTTCAGCAAAGCTTGTTTCTCAATGCCTTCGCACTGATTGAATTTTTTAAGGCCATTTTGCGCCTGATTTTTTGCCCGGCAGTGACAGAGCTGCGGCCATTTAATATTCAGGATGCTGGCGCGCGCTACTGGAATCGCCGTTTGAGTTCACTGAGCAGCCTGATTGGCTACGGGCTTATCGTTGCCGTGCCGATTATTTCGAATCAGGTCAATGTGCAGGTCGGTGCGATGGCAAACGTCATCATCATGCTGTGTATCACGCTATGGGCGCTGTACCTGATTTTCAGAAACAAGAAAGAGATAACGCAGCATTTGCTGAATCTGGCGGAAAGGTCCCTCGCTTTTTTCAGTCTGTTTATTCGCGCTTTTGCGTTGGTATGGCATTGGCTGGCCAGCGCCTACTTCATTGTGCTGTTTTTCTTCTCGCTGTTTGATCCCGGCAACAGCCTGAAATTCATGATGGGCGCTACGCTGCGCAGCCTGGTGATCGTCGGGATCGCCGCCTTTGTTTCGGGCATGCTTTCCCGCTGGATAGCCAAAACCATCACCCTTTCACCGCATACCCAGCGCAACTATCCGGAACTACAAAAGAGGTTGAATGGCTGGCTGTCGACGGCGTTAAGCGTGGCCAGGATCCTGACCGTGTGTGTCGCCGTTATGTTGCTACTCAACGCCTGGGGGCTGTTCGACTTCTGGAACTGGCTGCATTACGGCGCAGGCGAAAAAACGGTCGATATCCTGATCCGTATTGCGCTAATTTTATTCTTCTCCGCCATCGGCTGGACGATTCTCGCCAGCCTGATTGAAAATCGTCTGGCTTCCGATATTCATGGTCGCCCGCTGCCCAGTGCACGGACTCGTACGCTGTTGACGCTATTTCGCAACGCGCTGGCGGTGATCATCAGCACGATCACCATTATGATTGTGCTGTCAGAGATTGGCGTCAATATCGCCCCTTTACTGGCTGGTGCCGGGGCGCTGGGGCTGGCGATCTCTTTCGGCTCGCAAACGCTGGTAAAAGATATTATTACCGGGATCTTTATTCAGTTCGAAAATGGGATGAACACCGGGGATCTGGTCACTATCGGTCCGTTAACCGGCACGGTAGAACGCATGTCCATCCGCTCTGTGGGCGTGCGTCAGGACACCGGGGCATACCACATCATCCCGTGGTCCTCGATAACGACCTTCGCCAACTTTGTGCGTGGAATTGGATCGGTCGTCGCCAATTACGATGTAGACCGTCATGAAGATGCGGATAAAGCCAATCAGGCGCTGAAGGATGCAGTCGCTGCGGTGATGGAAAAGGATGATATTCGTGGGCTTATCATTGGCGAGCCGTCATTCGCCGGGATTGTGGGATTAACCAATACGGCATTCACCTTGCGGGTCTCATTTACCACCCTGCCGCTGAAGCAGTGGACGGTACGTTTTGCGCTCGACAGTCAGGTGAAGAAATATTTCGATCTGGCGAACATACGCGCGCCGGTACAGACATATCAGGTCTTGCCTGCACCGGTGAATGGCCCAACGCCTGCGGCAAGCGAACCGCTGCCGCCAACCGAGCCCACGCTTTAGCGTTGACGCGCCATAAAACGGCGACGCTGATCGTTATCCATAAAGGTCCAGGCAATAAAGCGGCTCTGCTTTTGTCCCTGGGCCATCTCTTTCTTCACCACTTTCACCGCGCCCGCGTCCGTTAACGCGTGATACAGCGGAGGCAAATT
The DNA here is from genome assembly GCF_014596835.2 of Citrobacter sp. C6_1. NCBI lineage: Bacteria > Pseudomonadati > Pseudomonadota > Gammaproteobacteria > Enterobacterales > Enterobacteriaceae > Citrobacter > Citrobacter sp. C6_1. The sequence continues at coordinate 3,124,909 of NZ_CP115031.1, forward strand.
CTCGCCACGCGAAACCAGCGTGGTGAACCACATTACCTGGCGACCAAAGGCCTGGCTTTCGGCGATCATTTTTTTGATGAACGCCACTTCACCACCTTCACACCACAGCTCCTGCTGCTGGCCGCCAAAGTTCAGCGCATCATCTTTGTCTTGCCCCAGATTGCGGCGTTTGCGCTCGCTTCCGGCACGGGCAGAGGCAGCAGAATCATGGAATGGCGGATTACACAATGTAGCTTCATACTGCTCATTTTTGTGAATGATGCCATTGAAGATAGCCGAAGCATCTTTCTGACGACGCAAACGAATCGCCCGGGTTAAGCCAGGGTTGCCATTGATAATTGCCTGAGCGCTGCTAAACGCTTCGCTACTGGTTTCGCTGCCGGTAAAACGCCAGCCATATTCATGCACGCCAATCAGCGGGTAAATACAGTTTGCCCCTACGCCTATGTCCAGGATGCTCGCATTTGCCGGAATGGTTCCGGTAGTTTCACCCAACAGGTCGGCCAGATGGTGAATGTAGTCCGCACGACCCGGAACCGGCGGACACAGGAAACCTTCCGGGATATCCCAGTTTGCCACCGCATAATAATGCGCCAGCAGTGCTTTATTGAGCGCCTTAACTGCCTGCGGATTCGCGAAATCAACACTCTGCTCGCCGCCTGGCGTGAGGGTGAGAAATTGCGTCAGCTCTGGGGTAACCTGGCATAACGTCGCAAGATCATAACGGCCATTGTGGCGGTTGCGTGGATGTAATCCCGGTTTCTGGGGGGGCATAGCATTCTCCTTTTAACAGCGGCGTAAGATACCCGCATAACGCCACGGGGTAAACATACACAGCAGGGAAATTTCATTTTTTATGCGAATTCTATCGTTCAAAAAACAGCCTGTTGTTGGTCGATTTTTTGCGGCAAATGCCCTGCAATGACGGCCTAAACTTATCAGGCACGATCTGTTGTTTCTCAGAGGATATCATCATGAAGAAATGCCTCACATTCCTTGCCGCTACCGTACTTACCGGCATGACATTTGCGACTTTTGCTGCACAGCCCAATACCAGTCCTGCCACCGGTCCACTACAAGCCTCCGGTACGATTTCCGTGGGCGGAGCATCAAGCCTGGATGACCTCGAAGGTAAGCTGGCAGAAAAAGCAAAAGAGCAAGGCGCGAAAGGTTTTGTGGTTAATTCCGCTGGCGGTAAAAATCAGATGTACGGTACAGCAACTATCTATAAGTAACTCTCCCTCAGCTCAACTGCATTCGCCCTGAATGCAGTTTGCTGTCCTTTCTTTCTGATATCCCCTGCGTGAACTGTAACCGCCATGTTGGAATTTTGAATCCAATGTAAATAAATGTATTTATTTTTGAAGTAATGAATGCTAAAACGTCTCACTGATTAGCAATGATTATCAAAATCATTATCAATTACACATTCATTTTCGCGAGACCTGCAGGGTACAACATCCACAGAGATGTCCCTTCGCGTGAATGAAACCTTCTACTCAAAAATAATAAGTCACTTATTAACATGGATAAAAATCGCAACTTGCCGTCCAGTAGTTTTCATTCACTGACTTTTTTTGCTGGTCTGTGCATTGGCCTGTCTCCGCTAGCCCAGGCTGTCGCAGCAGGCGATCAGGATAAAAAACAAGAAGATACGTTGGTCGTTGAAGCGGCTAAACCTTCGCTGTATGCGCCTACGCAGTCTGCCGACCCTAAATTCTCCCGCCCTGTGGCGGATACCACCCGCACCATGACGGTGATTTCTGAGCAAGTGATTAAGGATCAAGGCGCAACAAATCTGACCGATGCGCTGAAAAACGTACCGGGCGTTGGCGCGTTTTTCGCCGGTGAAAACGGCAACTCCACCACCGGTGATGCGGTTTATATGCGTGGTGCAGATACCTCGAACAGTATTTATATCGACGGTGTTCGTGATATCGGCAGCGTCACGCGCGATACCTTCAATACCGAACAGGTCGAAGTGATCAAAGGCCCTTCCGGCACCGACTATGGGCGTAGCGCGCCGACGGGCTCCATCAATATGATCAGCAAACAGCCGCGCACCGACTCCGGGATCGATGCGTCGGCCAGCGTCGGCAGCGCCTGGTTCCGCCGCGGCACGCTGGACATTAATCAGGCCATCGGTGACACCACCGCAGCACGTTTAAACCTGATGGGCGAAAAAACACATGATGCCGGTCGCGACAACGTGAAGAATGAACGTTACGGCGTGGCCCCCTCTCTCGCTTTTGGCTTAGGCACTGAGAACCGACTGTATCTGAACTATCTGCACGTTACTCAACACAACACACCGGATGGAGGCATTCCCACCATCGGCCTGCCGGGATATTCCGCGCCTTCCGCAGGGACGTCTGCACTGAATCATTCAGGAAAAGTGGATACGCATAACTTCTACGGCACCAACTCGGATTACGACGATTCGACGACCGATACCGCGACAATGCGTTTTGAACATGATCTGAACGACAGCACCACGATTCGCAACACCACCCGCTGGTCTCGTATTAAACAGGATTATCTGATGACGGCGGTGATGGGCGGTGCGTCTAACATTACGCAACCCACCAGCAGCGTCGACACCTGGACATGGTCACGCCTGGCAAATACCAAAGACGTCAGTAACAAAATCCTGACCAACCAGACCAACCTGACCTCAAAATTTTATACCGGGTCCATCGGTCACGACATCAGTACCGGTGTGGAGCTGACGCGCGAAACACAAACCAACTATGGCGTAGCCCCGATCACCCCGCCGCCGGTTAATATTTATCACCCCAACAGCGACGTGAATATCGGCGGATTATCGCGTAACGGCGCCAACGCTAACGGGCAAACCGACACGTTTGGCGTATACGCTTTTGATACGTTACAAATTACCCGTGAGTTTGAGCTGAACGGTGGTATTCGCCTCGACAATTACCGCACTGAATATGACAGCGCCACCGCTTGCGGCGCTTCTGGCCGTGGTGCAGTTGCATGTCCGACAGGCGTCGCCAAAGGTTCTCCGGTTACGACCGTGGATACTGCCAAATCAGGCAATCTGGTGAACTGGAAAGCAGGCGCGCTGTATCACCTGACCGATAACGGCAATGTCTACATTAACTATGCCGTTTCTCAGCAACCGCCGGGCGGCAGTAACTTTGCCCTTGCGCAGGGCGGAACCGGTAACAGCGCAAACCGTACCGACTTCAAACCGCAAAAAGCGAAAACCAGCGAGATCGGCACCAAATGGGAGGTGCTGGATAAGCGCCTGCTGTTAACCGCCGCGATTTTCCGTACGGATATTGAAAATGAAGTAGAGCAGAACGACGACGGAACATATTCTCAGTACGGGGAGAAACGCGTTGAAGGCTACGAACTCTCTGTAGCAGGCAACATTACCCCCGCATGGCAGGTTATTGGGGGATACACCCAGCAACGCGCCACGATCCACAGCGGCAAAAACGTTGCTCAGGATGGTTCTTCTTCCCTGCCCTATACGCCGGAACATGCGTTCACGCTGTGGAGCCAGTATCAGGCTACCGATGATATTTCCGTTGGTGCGGGCGCACGCTACGTGGGCAGTATGCATCGCGGTTCGGACGGCGCCGTGGGTACGCCATCTTATACTGAAGGTTACTGGGTCGCCGACGCCAAGCTGGGTTATCGTGTGAATCGCAATCTCGATTTCCAGCTGAACGTCTATAACCTGTTCGACACCGATTATGTATCCTCCATTAACAAGAGCGGATACCGTTACCATCCGGGCGAGCCAAGAACCTTCCTGCTCACCGCCAATATGCATTTCTGATCCATCTCGTGGGGCGTAAGCCCCACTTTCAGGAGAAACACTGATGATGTACCACATTCCCGGCGTTCTGTCGGCGCAGGATGTTGCCTGGTTTCGCGAACAACTGGACGCTGCCGACTGGGTTGATGGCCGCGCAACCACCGGCGCTCAGGGCGCACAGGTAAAAAACAACCAGCAGGTGGATACGCAAAGTGAGCGTTACGGCATTTTGCAACAGGCGGTACAAACCGCGGTGAATAACAGCCCGCTTCTCTTCGCCGCAGCATTACCGAAAACGCTCTCCACACCGCTGTTTAATCGCTACCAGGACCACGAAACCTACGGTTTTCACGTTGACGGCGCGGTACGTAGTCATCCGGAAAACGGCTGGATGCGCACAGACCTTTCCGCCACCTTATTCCTCAGTAATCCCGACGATTATGCGGGAGGAGAGCTGCTGGTCAATGACACCTACGGCCAGCATGCGGTGAAACTTCCGGCAGGCGATCTGGTGCTTTACCCTTCCAGCAGCTTGCACTGCGTTACGCCGGTAACCCGTGGGGTTCGTGTGGCATCCTTTATGTGGATCCAGTCGATGATCCGTGACGATAATAATCGCGCCATGCTTTTTGAACTGGATAAAAACATTCAGTCCCTGAAGGCACGTCATGGGGAAAGTAGCGAGATCCTGTCATTACTCAATCTCTACCATAACCTGCTGCGCGAATGGTCTGAAATCTGATACCGCTGATGCGTGGTCGTTTTTCGCCCATCACATTCGCTATACTTATTCTGTAGACATCAGCAGGAGGTACATATGGCATCCGGATGGGCAAATGACGACGCAGTTAACGAACAGATCAACAATACTATTGAAGATGCTGTTGCCCGCGCCCGCGGTGAGTTACCGACGGGGGAAAGTCTGTATGAATGTGAAGAATGCGGCAATCCTATCCCACAGGCCAGGCGTGAGGCAGTACCTGGCGTACGCTTGTGTGTCGCATGCCAGCAGGATAAAGATTCACATAGTTCTACATTTTCAGGATATAATCGCAGAGGTTCGAAAGATAGCCAGCTACGTTGACTCATCTTTACCAAAAGTTTCAGCGCATACGATTTCCTTTACGAGCACGCTTTTTCGCACTCTGTGTGGCAAAATGTGCCGTTGTTGGTTTCTCTGTAAAGCGTAGTGACAAGAACTGTAAATCCTTCGTCTGAATTTATTAATATTCAATAAGTTATTTGTCATTCAATTTTTTTGATTGATGTCGTCAATTCTATTCGATTTTCTCTCACCCAAAAAAACGTGATACTTATCACATCGACGGAACAACGTCTTCTTAACAGAACATCGACTAACCGAATAAACCTGCGAGAGAAAAATCATGAAAAACATTAAATTTGCTGTTGCTGCTATCGCCCTGTCTACCCTGTCATTTGGCGTTTTCGCTGCCGAGCCGGTTTCCTCCACTCAGGCACAAAGCATGAATAAGATTGGTGTAGTTTCTGCTGATGGCGCCACCACGCTGGATGGCCTGGAAGCCAAACTGGCTGAGAAAGCGGCTGCTGCTGGTGCATCTGGTTACAGCATCACTTCCGCTGTCGGTAAAGACAAAATGAGCGGCACCGCGGTTATCTATAAATAACCGAAAGATTACCTGTACGACCCAATGCTCCAACCCTCATTGACCCTGTTTGTTACCCTTTGTTTGCCCGTCCGCCACTGGACGGGCTTTTTTTTGCTTAGTATTCCAGCCGTTGACGGAATTCCTGCAACACGGCGTCCGGCATGCCTATTTGCAGGGCCGCCTCGCAAATCGCCTGCCAGCTTCCGGTATCCAGCGGAATACCTTTTTCCAGCCGTTCCTCGCGAGTATTCACTTCCCACTCCCCTGGCAACAGGATCGGGGCATCTTCAGCATGCGGGGACGCTTTCACCCATTCAGCAAATGCCGCAACCTGGTTGTCACAGTCCGGCGCGCCAAACAGTTCCGGATTCATAATAATTGTGGTCATACAGTTAATGATGGCGTCCGGGCTGGTCTGCAGGCTCTCTTCATGCGTGGTTTTACCCCCTGAAAGCGCACCACCCATAATTTCGCACATCGCGGCCAGCGCATAACCTTTGTGTTGGGCAAACGTGAGCAACGACCCCAGCGGAGAGACCTGCATCACGGCAGGATCGGTTGTGGGCATCCCGTTTGTATCAATCAGGCATCCCGGAGCCACCGGCTCCCCCTTGTGCCATGCCACCCGGGTTTTGCCAAACGCGATGGCACTGGTTGCATAGTCGAGCAATAGCGGGAAGGTATTTTTACGCGGAAAAACAACACAGAAGGGGTTGGTGCCAAAACGACTATCGCGGCCATGAAACGGTGCGACCATCGGGATCCCGACCACACTCACAAAATGCACTGAGACAAAACCTGCCGCCGCACATTGCTCCGCCCAGTAGCCAATACGTCCGATATGATGCGAATTATGTAATGCCACGGCGGCGATACCGTGCTGGCGCGCTTTTTCAATCCCCAGCGTGATTGCTTCGTGCGCCGCCACTTGGCCAAAGGCACTATCGCCATCAAGCGTAATCACCGCCCCCGCATCTTTAACCACTTTGGCATGACGATTGATCTGCAGATGTCCCTGCGAGAATGAGCGAATATAGCTTGGGATCATGCCGATGCCGTGGGAGTCATGACCGGCGAGGTTAGAGGCAATCAGATGATCGGCCACCAACTGCGCTTCCTGTTTATTGCTTCCCATCTGGTGAAACACGGCCTGGATAAAGGCGTGCAGCGTTGGCACATGGAAGCGATGTCCACTGTTCATTGTTATCTCCTGTTGTGTCGCGTGTTGATTGTGTTTCTTATTATTCAACAAACTATGCTGCGCCACGGCGCTCAGGAGGTCAATAAACGTGCAGAAATTTCACGTTGATGAAAAGAGAGAACCGACAGGCCTGGTAAATGGCCCGCCGGAACAACAAATGGATTAGAAACTTTGCTCGACGCGAGCAAGTCCTTCATCCAGCGTCGCGGATTCACCGGTTGCCACCAGGCAGCAGGCCATCTGGATTTTCAGCGATGCCGGAACCGGCTCACTGCCAGCCAGACAACGCTCAATCCAGCGTGCGGTGGTTTCCGGGTCTTTTGCCACCGGCAGCGGTACCGGCTCGTCAGGCATCTCGCTCTGTCGGTCCTGTAGCACTCGCACGCCGGACGAATCTATCAGGCTTATCTGCGGGCAGCGCTGCGGGTTGGCATACACTTCGCCCTCGGTACCGTGCATCAACAGGCCGCGCCCACCGATATCGCCGAAGAACTTCGCCACACGCGAGACGTATTCCGGGTGGGAAACGCTGGAAAGACGCAGCGCCGCATCTTCTGCAAACGGCGTGGCTAATTTAGCCAGCGTGTGGGCACTGTTACGCACGCCCATGCGCCAGCGCATCGCCAGCTGTTTTTCCAGCGGAGGGCACAGCGCGCTTACCGGGATAAACACCGGCTGATGACCATCCAGTTTTGCCTGTGCCTGCCCGGCATGCAGCGTCGGCGCAATCCCCATCAGTTCAAAAATGGTTTCTGTCAGCACGCGGGTAGGATCCTCGCTGACGCCATGCACCACCACCGGGAATCCCAGCTTATGCAGTAAAATCGCCAATAGCGGCGTCAAATTCGCCTGCTTGCGCGCGCCATTGTAACTGGGGATAACAATGGGCATGGGTTTGGCAACTGGCGGCGTCAGGCGAATGGTGTGGTTTTGCATCGCTTCATAAAAGCCCAGCATCTCCGCTTCTCCCTCTCCTTTAATGCGCAACGCAATCAGCACGCCGCCCATCTCAAGGTCAGGGACATCGCCATTCAGCATATGGGTATACAGTCCGCGAGCAGTATCCTGGTCCAGGTCACGCGCGTGATTTTTACCTCGCCCAATCTCTTTGATGATTTTGCGGTAATCCATCGATAACTCCTTTCCTGTTGCTCGCATCGTTAACGCCGACGGCGGCGCGTAGGTTTCGTTTTTTCTTTTGGTTTTACTATAACGTCTGGCACAGCAGGTTGCTCTATCGGAAAAATGGGTAACGCATTCAGTAAACGCTTGCCATAGTTTTTGGTCAACAACCGCTTATCGTAGATCACGACTTCACCCCAGCAGCCATGGCTACGAATGAGTCGCCCAACCTGCTGGATCAAATTGAACGATGCTGCCGGTAAGCTTTGCACCTCAAAAGGGTAGCGGTTCAGGCTTTTCAGCCACTCCCCCTCAGTGACCACTACCGGACTGTCGATAGGCGGAAACGCAATTTTGTGAATATGCACCTGGCTCAGCAGCTCGCCTTTCAAATCCAGACCTTCAGCAAAAGACTGCAGCCCAACCAGCACGCTGCGTTCGCCGTTTTCTACCCGTTTTCGGTGTAACTCCACCAGACGATAGCGCGGCTGGTCGCCCTGTACCAGCAACAGCAGGCGCAGATCGGTAACGTGCTCAAGAAAACGCTGCATCGCCCGACCGCTGGCAAACAGTACCAGCATGCCCTGATGCTTTTTACTTTCCAGTTGTTCGCGGAAATAGGCGGCCATTTCCGCGATATGCTGCTCTTCGTGCTCAATTAACGGTTCGTAGCGCATCTGCGGAATAACGATTTTGCCCTGCTCAACGTGGTTAAACGGTGAATCCAGCGCGACAAAGCGGTCTCCGGCCTTTTCTTTCAGCCCGCTCATTTCCTGAAGACGCGAGAAGCTATTGAGAGAACGCAGCGTGGCAGAAGTGACAATAATATGCGGCACGCTGCGCCACAGCAGGCGTTCGAGCTGATCGCTCACGCGGATCCCCACGCAGTGAAACCAGACGTGGATCTGTCCGTCACGCACCTCACGCGTCGCCCATTTACTCACCGGCGCGCCTGATGACTGCGCGAGCGATGCCAAACGCCACAATTTGCTTTGCGCCTCAAACATGCCCAGCGCCCGGTTCATCTGTAAAATAACCCGATGCAGACGCACAATATCGTGGGTGCCGGTTTTTTCGCTGAGATCGTTGAGAAACAATTCCGCCAGACCGCGCAGCATTTCCGTCAGTTTCGCCAGTCGCTGGCAGATCTCCATCACTTCACCAGGCAGTTCTCCCATTGCAAAGCGGTGTTCCGCTTCCTGGGTAGCGGGCATATAGAGATTGAGGATGTTATTAAGTGAGGCAATCAGCTCATATAGCTCTTCACAGTGACCGTTCAACCGCTCGGCGTTCGCCAGTGGCGGCGTGGTTTTCGGGCGGAACTGCTCCATGCAGGTCGCGACTAATTTGCAAAACAGATCCAGTTGGAGCCGATACCAGGGGGCGCTGATTTCTGCACTCATCTCCAGCGCATCGCGGGCAACATCCGGCAAATGATGGCCTTCATCAAGGACCAGCAGCAGGTTTTTCGGCTCTGGCAAAACAGCTTCGCTTTCCATAGCCGCCATCACCAACGCGTGATTGGCTACCACCACTTCGGCTTCCTGAATCTCGCGGCGGGCGACAAAAAAAGGACATTCACGATAGTAGTGGCAGTTGCGGTTCAGACAGCTCGCTTTATCGGTGCTCAGACGCTGCCAGAGTCCGTCATCAATGGCGATACCCGTGTGATCGCGCAGCCCGTCCCACTTGTAGCTATCGAGATCGCCTTTTAGCCTGGCGCAGCGCTTTTGTTCTTCCTGGTTGTTGGGCGTCAGGTCATCGTCGAGAAAGGCCAGCAGATCCTGCTGATTGGGTTCGGTACTGGCCAGCGCCGCTAAATTACGCGGGCAGACATAGCGACCACGACCAAACGCGGCGGTAAAACGCAGATCGGGGATAATTTTACGCAGCAACGGCAGGTCTTTGCTGTAGATCTGATCCTGCAAAGCAACGTTGGCGGTACTGACCACCAGCGTTTTTTGTTCTTCACGCGCAATGGCAATACCGGGGATCAGGTACGACAGGGTTTTCCCCACCCCGGTCGGCGCTTCAATCGCCAGATGCCGCCCTTCTTCACCTGCCAGCGTTTTCGCAACGTCAGCAATCATCTGCCGCTGCGGCGCACGGGGGATAAAGTCGGGGATCTGTTCCTGAAGCGCCTTATACCAGGCGGCGATTTGCGCTTTTAACGCGGCCGTTAGTGCCATGAGAAAACCTGAAATACTGTATAAACAGCCACTATTGTGGCACATTTCAGTCCCTGGATGTACCTTTTTCCCCCATTCTGGAAAGCGCTTCGCAATTCATTTTTCCTGGCCGGACGGCTGTTCGGGTCCTGTCCGGCCAATAATTCGCTAACGCTTAATAGTATCCCAACAGCTTCCACCACAGCATGCCCACGACAAAAATGATAATCACATTCGCCGTCACCACGCAGAGGTTGATTTTGTAAAAGCGCGGACGTTCAAAATAACCCTGGGCAAAATAAATGGGGCCAGGTCCACCACCGTACTCGGTATTCCCCCACATCAGGTTACTAAAGATACCGAAGCAAATAGCCACCATCATCGGCGGCGCGCCTGCTGCGATCGCCGTGGCCGCGAAAGGGGCATACAGTGCAGCGACATGCCCGGTCGCCGTAGCGAAGAGATAATGGACGTAAATGTAAAGGATCCCCAACACAATAAACGATTCGATCGCGCCAAAACCCTGAATACCGCTGCCTAATTTTATGGTCATCCATTTAATAAAGCCCAGATCGGCAAGCCCTGTCGCCAGACTAATAATGACGCTAAACCAGATCACCGTATCCCAGGCCGCATGGTCATTAAGCAAACTTTTCCAGCTAACAGCGCCCGAGGCAAACAGATACGCAGCTAATCCCAGCCCGACAGATGTGGCAGACAATCCCGTAATCAAGCTGGTACCCCAGCCAACCAGCGCCAGCACAAAACCAAACGCGACCTTTTTCTCGTTGCTGCTCATCGAACCGAGCTCACCGAGGGCCTGTTTGCCCATCGCTTTCGCCTCCGGCGTACGCTTAAGCTCGGGATCCAATAATTTATAGACCAGTAGCGGCATCAGGCAGAAACAGACCATCGCAGGGACCACTGCGGAAATAAACCATCCACCCCAGGTTATCTCTATTCCTAATGACGATTTCGCCAGACTCGCTACCAGCGGATTCGCCGCCATCCCGGTGAGAAATATTGCCCCGGTAATCGGCGTAAACTGGAAGCACACCATGGTTAAGAAATCGCCGATACGCTTGCCCGTTGCCCCTGGTGCGGAACCCAATACATCATTGATGGAACGAGTGATAGGGAAAATAATCCCCCCGGAACGCGCGGTTACGGATGGCATCGCCGGGGCCATAATCAGATCGGAAACCCCCAGTGAGTAAGCGATACCCAGGCTACTGCCACCAAAGAGCGATAACATTTTATACGCAATACGTTTCCCCAATCCCGAGGTTACAAAACCAAGAGACAAGACGTAGGCACAGAAAATGAGCCATACCGTACCGGATGCAAAACCTGACAATGCTTTTGCCTCTGGCAAGGTTTTGGTAAAAATGACCACGCAAAGTGCAATCAACATCACCGCCCCCGAAGGGAGCGGCTGGGTAAGGATCGCGGCAATGGTCGCGGCAAATATCGCGAACATATGCCAGGCCTGAGGCGTCAGACCATCAGGTACGGGATAAAACCAAACGATCGCGCCTATCGCCAGCGGTATCAGGAACGACAGAATGGATTTTCCCGCGACAGAATTTGTTGACATAAAAATATCCTTATTCCGTTAGCCCAAGAGCGTTCATTTCCGCGACATATATCTCGCTAATACCTGATCCACCATTGCTGGCGCCATTCCAAGGTAATTTGCCGGGTCGGTCAGTTCTTCAATCAACTGCGGGTCAAGTCGTTCCGAGACAGATGGCATCGCATTCAGCACATCCGCCAGTCGTCCCCCTTGTTCATTGACGATACGACAGGCGTCGTACACGACGTCATGCGCATCCTGACGACCGATATACGGCGCCAGTCCCATCATGACCGCTTCAGCCACAATCAGTCCGTTGGTCATGCCGAGGTTACGTTTCATCGCCGCTTCATCAACCACCAGCCCCGCCAGCATAAAGTTAGCCTGATGCAATGCCCCGGCGCTGAGGACGAAACTTTCCGGGATAGCAATCCATTCGGCATGCCACGGCCCGGTTGCACGCTCCAGATCCTGCACCATTGCATCAAGCATCAGCCCTGCCTGTTGGCGAACGCCTTTGGCACAGGCCAGCATTAACTCGCTGGAAATAGGGTTGCGTTTCTGCGGCATAGTACTGCTGGCGCCGCGCCCTTTAACAAACGGCTCATACAACTCACCAAACTCGTTTGCTGCCAGCAGCATTACGTCGTAGGCAATCTTGCCCAGCGACCCGGTAATCACCGCTAACAGATTCACCGCTTCGGCAAAACCATCACGCGCAACATGCCATGTGGACGTAGGGACATTCAGCCCAAGTTCTTCCATCATCGCTTTTTGTACCGCCAGCCCTTTATCCCCCAGCGATGCCAGCGTACCGGCTGCACCCGCAAATTCGCCGACCAATACACGAGGACGCGCCTGAGTCAGACGTTCCGCGTGACGTTCAAACATATCCAGCCAGATGGCTGTTTTATAACCAAAGGTTACGGGCAGAGCCTGCTGCAAATGGGTTCTCCCGGCCATCGGCGTATCACGGTAACGGCGTGAGAGATCGGCCAGCGTCGCACGAAGCTTGTCCATATCGGTTTCAATTAACGCGAATGCATCACGAATTTGCAGAACTACCGCGGTGTCCATGATGTCCTGCGTGGTTGCGCCCCAGTGCACATAGCCGCCGGACTCGCCAGCCTGTTTAGAAATCTGGTGCACCAGCGGTAGGATCGGATAACCCACGATTTCGGTTTCATGGCGTAATAAATCAAAATCGAGCGTATCGGCATTACATTTTTCAGCAATTTCCTGCGCCGCAGCCTCGGGTATCACACCGCAGCGTGCCTGGGCTTTGGCTAATGCCACTTCCACTTCCACGTATTTGCGTACCAGCTCGCGATCGTCAAACACCGCGCGCATCGCTGGTGTGCCGAAAGAATCCCTGAACAGAACAGAATCAAGTACATTCGAAGCCATAAATCCCCCTGGAAAATCTGATAGTGATAAGATGCGTGTTTACGGTGGTTTGTTAGATATTCAAACACCGCCACAATGTCCAGACATAATAAAATGTCCGTACATTTGAATGTACGGACATTTATAGTATTCATAAGAAATGTAGGGAATAGTCCGTACAAATTTTCGTGATAAAGATCACTAATATTTTGATGAAACCGCGATGAAAGAATCTCTGTACAAGCGAATAGCACGTGAACTGGCGCAGCAAATTTCGGTGGGGACCTTTGCCCCCGGGTCGCTGTTTCCAACGGAAATGGAACTGTGCGAAACATGGCAGGTCAGCCGCCACACCATGCGTGAGGCGTTAAGGGAATTAACAGAACAGGGGCTGATTTCACGGCGTAAAGGCGCGGGAACTCGCGTTTGCGAACCTAAGACTAACGGTGTCAATCACCCGCTATCGCATCTTGAGGATCTGTTGCTGCTGGCCAAAAACAATCTGCGCGTCATCAAGAAAATCGATGAGATTGTGGCAGACATCGAGTTGTCCCAGATGATTGGCTGCCCGCCAGGTTCCCGCTGGCTGCACATTGCCAGCACTCGCGAAGATGCGCAAAACCCCGACGCGCCAATCTGCTGGACGGACAGCTATGCCAGCACGGATTACGCCAAGCTGCGCACCTACATCCGTGACGATCCACACTCATTAATCAGCGATTTGATCGAAACGCATTACGGCATCAAAAGCCATGAGGTGCATCAGACTATTACGGCTGTCGGTGTGCCCAAAAAGGTGGCAAAGATCCTTAACGTAGCGCCTGATTCGCCAGCAATGAGAATTGTGCGTCGTTATCTGGACAGGGACGGGAAAGTATTTGAGACAACGATTTCGATTCACCCGGCAGGACGATATACCTGCTCGATCGTGCTGAAATCGCAAAGTTCGGGGGAGTGATTGAGCTGTCCGGCCTACACCCTGTGTAGACCGGATAGCGTGTTTATACTGCCAGACAGCAAGGTGAATTACTGGGCGGAAGACGGTTTGCGCGGACGGCGCGGTGGACGAGGCTTATCGCCTGCCGGTTTGCCTTCGCCGCTACGCGGTTTCGCTTTTGGCGCACCGCCATCCTGACGACGCGGCTGCTGACCACGCCCTGCGCCACCCTGACCGCGACCGCCACCGCCACCACCACGCTGCTGGCGACCGTTCTGGATCGGCTCGGCTTTGATGGAGGGGTCCGGCTCGTAGCCTGGCGTTGTAATACGCGGGATCTCTTTTTTCAGCAGCTTCTCGATGTCACGCAACAACTTGTGTTCATCGACGCACACCAGAGACAACGCTTCGCCGGTAGCGGCGGCACGCCCGGTACGACCAATACGGTGCACATAATCTTCCGGGACGTTTGGCAGCTCGTAGTTCACCACGTGCGGCAACTCTTCAATGTCCAGGCCACGCGCGGCAATATCCGTCGCCACCAGCACGCGAATATCACCGGATTTAAAATCGGCCAGCGCGCGGGTACGCGCTCCCTGAGATTTGTTACCGTGGATCGCCGCGCTGCGGATACCGTCTTTATTCAGCTGTTCAGCCAGATGATTCGCACCGTGTTTGGTACGGGTAAACACCAGCACCTGCTGCCAGTTGCCTTGACCTATCATCTGCGACAACAGCTCACGTTTACGTTTTTTATCCACGAAATGAACGTGCTGAGTCACCTGCTCTGACGCGGTATTACGACGCGCCACTTCAATTTCCAGCGGATTGTGCAGCAGCTTTTCGGCCAGCGACTTAATATCGTCAGAGAACGTTGCTGAGAACAACAGGTTCTGGCGTTTTGCCGGCAGCTTCGCCAGAACGCGACGAATGTCGTGAATAAAACCCATATCCAGCATGCGGTCAGCTTCATCCAGTACCAGGATCTCAACCTGATCCAGTTTCACCGCATTCTGGTGTTCCAGATCGAGCAAACGACCAGGCGTGGCAATCAGCACATCCACGCCGCCGCGCAGTTTCATCATCTGCGGGTTGATACTGACGCCGCCGAAGACCACCAGCGAGCGGATGTTCAGATACTTACTGTAATCACGTACGTTTTCGCCAATCTGAGCCGCCAGTTCGCGGGTTGGCGTGAGGATCAGCGCACGCACCGGGCGACGGCTTTTACCATGCGGCTGATGGGTAATCAGGTGCTGCAACAACGGCAGGGTAAAACCTGCCGTTTTCCCCGTACCGGTCTGGGCGCTGGCCATCAGATCGCGGCCTTCCAGCACGGCAGGGATCGCCTGCTGCTGAATAGGGGTAGGTTCACGGTAACCCTGTTCGGCAACGGCACGTAAAATTTCAGGGTTTAAACCAAGGGAATCAAAAGACATAACAACTCCGAATCGCCCTGACCGTTACCGGTGTCGTTTTCAGGGAGATACATACAATAGAGATGACAAAAACCACAATGTCATGAAGGGGCGGAGTGTAGCAGTTTTTGTGATGTGCCGCATAAATTATCCCTGCGAAGGAAAATAACGGTCCGGACTGGACAAGGTTGCACATCAGTCATAATCTTAATCAATCGATTGATTAAGATCAGAGTCGTGCCATGAATACACCCACCATGACAACCAAAGGTGAACAGGCGAAAAATCAGCTCATTGCCGCCGCGCTGGCGCAGTTTGGCGAGTATGGTCTGCACGCCACAACGCGCGATATCGCCGCACAGGCCGGGCAAAATATCGCGGCTATCACCTACTATTTTGGCTCAAAAGAGGATTTATATCTCGCCTGCGCCCAGTGGATTGCGGATTTTATCGGCTCAAAGTTTCGCCCACACGCTGAAGAAGCCGAGCGTCTGTTTGCCCAGCCAGAGCCGGATCGTGGCGCGATGCGCGAATTAATCCTGCGCGCCTGCAAAAATATGATCATGTTGCTCACCCAGGACGACACCGTAAACCTGAGCAAATTTATCTCGCGTGAACAGCTTTCACCCACCGCGGCTTATCAACTGGTGCACGACCAGGTTATCAATCCGCTGCATACACACTTAACGCGCCTGATTGCTGCTTATACCGGCGGCGATGCCAATGATACCCAAATGATTCTGCATACCCACGCCATACTCGGCGAGGTGCTGGCCTTTCGTCTGGGGAAAGAAACCATTCTGTTGCGTACGGGTTGGTCACAATTTGATGAAGATAAAACCGCGCTGATTGACCAAACGATCACCTGTCACATCGATCTTATCCTACAAGGCTTAACGCAAAGGAGTCTGGAGTCATGAAAAAACCTGTCGTGCTCGGGCTGGTTATCGCGGCCCTCGTTGCCGTGATTGCCGGTGGAACGTGGTGGTATCAAAGTCGACAAGATAACGGCCTGACGTTGTACGGCAATGTCGATATCCGTAGCGTCAACCTGAGTTTTCGCGTTGGCGGCAGGCTGGCCTCACTGGCGGTTGACGAAGGCGATGCTATTACAGCCGGTCAGGTGCTGGGTGAACTGGATCACGCCCCGTATGAAAACGCGTTAATGCAGGCGAAAGCCAATGTTGCCGCCGCGCAGGCGCAATACGATCTGATGCTGGCCGGGTATCGCGCTGAAGAGATCGCCCAAGCGGCAGCGGCCGTCAAACAGGCGCAGGCCGCCTATGATTACGCACAGAACTTTTATAATCGACAGGTAGGATTGTGGAAAAGCCGCACTATCTCCGCTAACGACCTGGAAAACGCCCGTTCATCACGCGATCAGGCGCAAGCCTCGTTGAAATCCGCACAGGACAAACTCACCCAATATCGCAGCGGTAATCGTGTGCAGGACATCGAACAGGCGAAAGCCACGCTCGAACAAGCTCAGGCCCAGCTTGCGCAGGCAGAACTCAATTTACATGACACCACGCTAATCTCCCCGTCTGACGGCACGCTACTCACCCGTGCGGTAGAGCCAGGCAGCATGCTGAACGAAGGCGGCACGGTGTTGACGCTGTCGCTTACGCGTCCGGTTTGGGTTCGCGCCTACGTAGATGAGCGGAATCTGAGCCAGGCGCAGCCGGGACGTGAAATCCTGCTCTACACCGATGGCCGTCCGGACAAACCGTATCACGGCAAAATCGGCTTCGTGTCGCCTACTGCCGAGTTTACGCCGAAAACGGTTGAGACTCCTGACCTGCGCACCGATCTGGTGTATCGCCTGCGTATTGTGGTGACCGACGCGGACGATGCGCTGCGCCAGGGAATGCCGGTAACGATCAAATTCAGTGACGAGGCACGGCATGAATGATGCCGTCATTACGCTCAAAGGGCTGACAAAAAACTTTGCCGGAATGGAAAAACCGGCCGTTGCCCCGCTCGACTGCACCGTACATGCAGGCTACGTGACCGGACTTGTCGGGCCGGACGGCGCGGGGAAAACCACGTTGATGCGCATGCTGGCGGGATTGTTAAAACCCGATGCCGGAAGTGCTGCAGTAATTGGCTTCGATCCCATCAAGGACGACAGCGCGCTGCATGCGGTGCTGGGCTATATGCCGCAGAAATTTGGTCTGTATGAAGATTTGACCGTCATGGAGAACCTCAATCTCTATGCTGATTTACGCAGCGTCACCGGTGAAGCGCGAGAAAAAACCTTTGCCCGGTTACTGGAGTTTACCTCGCTGGGGCCATTTACCGGACGACTGGCCGGCAAACTTTCCGGCGGCATGAAACAGAAGCTCGGGCTGGCCTGTACGCTGGTCGGCGAACCCAAAGTGTTGCTGCTGGATGAACCGGGTGTCGGTGTCGACCCCATCTCCCGTCGCGAACTGTGGCAAATGGTGCACGAACTGGCGGGGGATGGCATGTTGATCCTCTGGAGCACTTCGTATCTGGATGAGGCAGAGCAGTGCCGCGATGTGTTGCTGATGAACGAAGGTGAACTGTTGTACCAGGGCGATCCCACTCAACTGACGCAAACCATGGCGGGTCGCAGCTTCCTGATGAGCAGTCCGCAGGAAAATAACCGCCGGCTGCTGCAACGCGCCTTAAAACTGCCGCAGGTGAGCGATGGGATGATTCAGGGGAAATCCGTCCGTTTAATCCTGAAAAAAGCAGCCACTGCGGACGATATTCGTCGGGCAGACGGCATGCCAGAGATTAACATCAGCGAAACGACTCCCCGCTTCGAGGATGCCTTCATTGATTTACTGGGTGGTGCCGGAACATCGGAGTCCCCGCTGGGCGCGATCCTGCATACCGTGGAAGGAACGCCAGGTGAAACGGTGATCGAAGCCAAAGCACTAACCAAGAAATTTGGCGATTTTGCCGCGACTGACCACGTAGACTTTGCCGTTCAGCGCGGCGAGATTTTTGGCCTGCTAGGGCCTAACGGCGCGGGTAAATCTACGACCTTTAAAATGATGTGCGGCCTGCTGGTTCCCACCTCCGGCAAAGCGCTGGTGCTGGATATGGATCTGAAAGTCAGCTCCGGCAAAGCGCGCCAGCATCTGGGCTATATGGCGCAGAAATTCTCGCTGTACGGCAACCTGACCGTTGAACAGAATCTGCGCTTTTTCTCCGGCGTCTATGGCCTGCGCGGTCGGGCACAGAAGGAGAAAATCGATCGTATGAGCGAGGCATTCGGTCTGAAGAGCATCGCGTCTCACGCCACCGACGAACTGCCGCTGGGCTTTAAGCAGCGCCTGGCGCTGGCCTGCTCGCTGATGCATGAACCCGATATCCTGTTCCTCGATGAACCCACTTCCGGGGTCGATCCCCTCACCCGTCGGGAGTTCTGGCTGCATATCAACAGCATGGTGGAAAAAGGCGTCACGGTGATGGTGACCACCCACTTTATGGATGAGGCGGAGTACTGCGATCGCATCGGGCTGGTGTATCGCGGCAAACTAATTGCCAGCGGTACGCCGGACGACCTGAAAGCTCAGGCTGCCGACAACGACACGCCGGATCCGACGATGGAACAGGCGTTTATCACGCTAATCAATGACTGGGATAAGGTGCACGCACATGAGTAATTCCGCTCTCTCCTGGCGTCGCGTACGCGCGCTGTGCGTGAAAGAGACCCGCCAGATCGTCCGCGATCCCAGCAGTTGGCTGATTGCAGTGGTGATCCCGCTGCTGCTGCTGTTTATCTTCGGCTACGGGATCAACCTCGACTCCAGCAAGTTACGGGTAGGGATTTTGCTCGAACAGCAAAGCGAAGAGGCACTGGATTTTACCCATACAATGACCGGCTCGCCGTATATTGACGCCACCATCAGCGATAACCGTCAGGAATTGATTGAGAAAATGCAGGCCGGGCGCATTCGCGGGCTGGTGGTGATCCCGGTGGATTTTGCCCAGCAGATGGCGCGACCAAACGACGTGGCACCGATCCAGGTGATCACCGACGGTAGTGAACCCAATACCGCCAACTTTGTGCAGGGTTATGTCGAAGGCATCTGGCAGATTTGGCAGCAACAGCGGGCGGAAGATCGTGGGGAATCGTTCGAGCCCTTGATCGACGTACAGACCCGTTACTGGTTTAACCCGGCGGCCATCAGCCAGCATTTTATTATTCCCGGAGCGGTAACCATCATAATGACGGTCATTGGCGCGATCCTCACCTCATTAGTGGTGGCGCGTGAATGGGAACGCGGAACCATGGAAGCGCTGCTGTCTACGGAAGTCACCCGCGTCGAACTGCTGCTATGCAAACTGATCCCGTATTACTTTCTGGGCATGCTGGCGATGCTGCTGTGTATGCTGGTGTCGGTGTTTATTCTTGGCGTGCCCTATCGCGGTTCGTTGCTGATCCTGTTTTTCATTACCAGTCTGTTTCTGCTGAGTACGCTCGGCATGGGTCTGTTGATTTCGACTATCACCCGCAACCAGTTTAACGCCGCGCAGGTCGCGCTGAACGCCGCTTTCCTGCCCTCGATTATGCTGTCAGGTTTTATCTTCCAGATAGACAGCATGCCCGCGATTATCCGGGCGGTAACCTACATTATTCCGGCGCGTTATTTTGTCAGCACCCTGCAAAGCCTGTTTCTGGCGGGAAATATTCCTGTGGTGCTAATTGTCAACGTGCTGTTTTTAATCGCTTCGGCGGTAATGTTTATTGGCCTGACGTGGCTTAAAACCAAACGTCGGCTGGATTAAATATGTATATGGATAATTGTAGCCGTAGGCCGGATAAGGCGTTCGCGCCGCCATCCGGCATTATGCCTGATGCGCTTGGCTTATCAGGCCTACAAACTGGACTGAGAGGACGGGCATGTTTCATCGCTTATGGACGTTAATTCGCAAAGAGCTGCAATCGCTGTTACGCGAACCGCAGACGCGAGCCATTCTGATTTTACCGGTGCTGATTCAGGTGATCCTGTTCCCGTTCGCGGCGACGCTGGAAGTGACCAACGCCACGATCGCTATCTATAACGAAGACAACGGTAAACATTCGGTGGAGTTAACCCAACGCTTCGCCCGCGCCAGTGCCTTTACGCATGTTCTGCTGCTGAAAAGCCCAGAGGAGATTAAGCCGACTATCGACACACAAAAAGCCTTGCTGCTGGTGCGCTTCCCGGCCAATTTTTCGCGCAACCTGGACACCTTCCAGCAGGCTCCCATGCAGATTATCCTCGACGGGCGTAACTCCAACAGCGCGCAAATTGCCGCCAATTACCTGCAGCAGATCGTTAAGACGTATCAGTTGGAGCTGATGGACGGCAAGCCGAAACCGAACAACAGCGAGCTGGTCGTGCGTAACTGGTATAACCCGAATCTGGATTATAAATGGTTCGTGGTGCCGTCGCTGATCGCCATGATCACCACTATCGGCGTAATGATCGTCACCTCGCTGTCGGTTGCCCGTGAGCGCGAACAAGGCACGCTGGATCAGCTACTGGTCTCCCCGCTTACCACCTGGCAGATTTTCATCGGCAAAGCAGTTCCCGCGCTGATTGTAGCCACCTTTCAGGCCACCATTGTGCTGGCGATCGGCATCTGGGCTTATGACATTCCATTTGCCGGTTCACTGGGGCTGTTCTATTTCACGATGGTGATTTACGGACTGTCGTTGGTCGGGTTTGGTCTGCTGATTTCATCGCTGTGCGCCACTCAGCAGCAAGCGTTTATCGGCGTGTTTGTGTTTATGATGCCGGCGATTTTGCTCTCAGGCTACGTCTCGCCGGTCGAAAATATGCCGGTGTGGTTACAGAATCTGACGTGGATAAACCCAATCCGCCATTTTACGGACATTACGAAACAGATTTACCTGAAGGATGCGAGTCTGCAGATTGTCTGGGAAAGTTTGTGGCCGCTGTTGGTGATAGCGGCCACTACCGGCTCAGCGGCGTATGCGATGTTTAGACGTAAGGTGATGTAGCTTTTTGTCTTTCGCCAACAGCGAGACCACGGCGGGTCCGGCCAGGATCACCAGCCCCGCCAGTGCCAGCAAGACGTTGTTTTGCAGCACGCGCGACAGTAACCACAGCACGATCATCGCAGCACCGAAATACCACGTGGTGGTGAGTTCTTCCAGCACATCCGCTACGTCGCGCCAGCGTTGTTCATGGTGACGTTGCAAGGCCAGCATTAATAAAACCGTTACGCCGTAAACGACGCATAATCCCAGGCCGACGCGCACCAGCGTGCCGCTCATCCAGCCCATTACCAGCAACGCCACTACCAGTAAATGCAACACAATCTGCCAGCAACTTAGACCTGTTGCGACACGAACACGTTGTTGCCACCTCATGGCTTTTCTCCTGAAGGATTTTCAACTAATTGTTCAGAGTACCGGACTTTACGGAAAATTCCGCAACACTGCATCTTTTTGTGACGATGACTACACTATTTTATTTAGGAAGTGACGCCAATGGGAGGCTCATGAGCGGATCGGGAGTTCAATTTTCATTCAATGTGCTCACCATTAATACTCACAAAGGGTTCACCGCCTTTAACAGACGCTTTATTTTGCCCGAGCTGCGGGATGCCGTCAGGGCAGTTGGCGCAGATATTGTGTGCCTGCAAGAAGTGATGGGTGCGCACGAAGCTCACTCATTGCGCATTGAGAACTGGCCGGATACTCCCCATTACGAATTTCTGGCGGACACAATGTGGAGCGACTTCGCCTACGGGCGTAACGCTGTGTACCCGCAGGGGCATCACGGTAATGCGGTGCTGTCGCGGTATCCCATTGAGCATGATGAGAATCGCGATGTGTCGATCGACGCGAGTGAAAAGCGCGGGGTGCTTTACTGCCGTATCGCGCCGCCAATGCTCTCTCACCCCATTCATGTCATGTGCGTACATCTCGGTTTACGTGAAGCTCACCGCCAGGCCCAGCTCGCGATGCTGGCTGACTGGGTCAATGCCCTGCCCGGCGCGGAGCCGGTGGTGATCGCTGGAGATTTCAACGACTGGCGGCAAACGGCCAATCACCCGTTGAAAACCAGAGCCGGACTTGACGAGATTTTTACCCGCGCCCACGGTCGCCCGGCGCGCACGTTTCCGGTGCAGTTTCCCCTGCTGCGTCTGGACAGGATCTATGTGAAAAACGCGAATGCCAGTACCCCAACAACGCTGGCGCTGCATCACTGGCGACATTTGTCCGATCATGCTCCCCTGAGTGCGGAGATTCAGTTATGAAAAATGGCTGGCGTGAAGGCAATCAAATTCAACTGCTGGAAAACGGCGATCAATACTATCCCGCCGTTTTTGACGCCATTGAACAGGCACAACAAAAAATTATCCTCGAGACCTTTATCTGGTTTGAAGATGCGGTCGGAAAACAGCTGCATACCGCGTTGCTCGGTGCCGCCCGGCGGGGAATAAAAGCTGAGGTACTGCTGGATGGCTACGGTTCACCGGATCTTAGCGACCGTTTTGTTGAGGAGCTGACCGCAGCCGGCGTTGTCTTCCGCTACTACGATCCACGTCCGCGCCTGTTCGGGATGCGCACTAATCTCTTTCGCCGTATGCATCGCAAAATTGTGGTCATTGACGATCGCGTTGCTTTTGTCGGCGGCATCAATTATTCCGCTGAACATATGTCTGATTACGGCCCGGAGGCCAAGCAGGATTACGCCGTCCGCGTTGAAGGTCCAGTCGTTGCTGACATTCTGAAATTCGTGCTGGAAAACTTGCCCGGACAGAGTGTTGTACGACGCTGGTGGCGACGTCATCATCGGGCCATCGACAATCATCGCCCCGGCGAAGCACAGGCACTGTTTGTCTGGCGCGATAACGAAGAACATCGTAATGATATTGAACGCCACTATCTGAAAATGCTGACCCAGGCACGGCGGGAAGTGATCATCGCCAATGCCTATTTCTTTCCTGGCTATCGCCTGCTGCATGCCCTGCGTAAAGCGGCACGACGCGGCGTGCGGGTAAAACTCATCGTCCAGGGTGAACCGGATATGCCGATTGTAAAAGTGGGTGCCCGCCTGCTGTACAACTATCTGGTTAAAGGCGGCGTCCATGTTTATGAATACCGCCGTAGGCCTCTGCACGGCAAAGTGGCGCTGATGGATGACCACTGGGCAACGGTCGGTTCCAGCAATCTCGACCCACTGAGCCTGTCGCTGAATCTGGAAGCCAATCTCATTATTCATGACCGTGCTTTCAATCAGATCCTGCGCGACAACCTGAATCCAATTATTGCAGATGACTGCCAGCGGGTTGATGAATCAATGTTACCCAGACGCACCTGGTGGAACCTGACCAAAAGCGTGCTGGCCTTCCACTTTTTACGCCACTTCCCGGCGCTGGTCGGCTGGCTACCGGCACACACTCCGCGCCTGACTGAAGTGGAGCCGCCAGCACAACCTGCGATCGAAACACAAGATCGCATTCAAACCGAAGATGCAGGAGGAAAAACCTGATGGCGAAGTCGGACGAAAAAGCTGCGGGTAAAAACGAGAAGGCGATGGCGAAATGATGGTGTATATAGTGCCGGATGCGGCGTAACGCCTTATCCGGCCTACTTTCGATACCAAGCGGTAGGTCGGATAAGCGCAGCGCCATCCGGCAACAGACAATTAACGACGATTGCCGAAGATACGCAGTAGCATCAGGAACAGGTTGATGAAATCCAGATACAGCGTTAACGCCCCAAGAATGGCGTATTTCCTCAGGTTGGAACTGTCGCGCAGGTCAATTTGCTCACCGATATTTTTCAGCTTTTGCGTGTCATAGGCGGTCAGACCGACAAATACGATCACCCCAATGTAGGTCACCGCCCACATCAGCGCTTCGCTCTTCAGCCAGAAGTTAACCAACGAGGCCAGCACAATACCGATCAGCGCCATAAACAGCATGTTGCCAAAGCCGCTGAGATCGCGTTTAGTGGTGTATCCGTACAGGCTCATGATACCGAACATCCCGCCGGTAACCACGAAGGTGCTGGCGATAGACGAGTAGGTATAAACGATAAAAATACTCGATAGCGTCAACCCGGTTAACGCCGAATAGAGCATGAACAGCGTCGTTGCCATTCCAGCACTGAGCTTTTGCACCATTCCCGACAGGACAAATACCAGCGCCAGTTGCGCAATGATCAGCCCAAAGAAGGTGATCTTGCTGGAGAAAACAAACATCATCACCGCAGGCGTATTCGCCGCATACCAGGCGATAAACGCCGTCAGCAACAGCCCGCAGGTCATCCAGCCATAGACCTGCGCCATGTAGGTTTGCAGGCCGGAACGGGCCTGCACAATAGAATCGGATCGTGGGAATCGGTCCATGACAATCTCCTGAATCAGTTTGAGCCTAACACAAGTGTACTACTCTACCAGCGTTTTGCTGCTAGCTTATCACTGTCGCGGGCATCAACCCAGCGCTCACCTTCCGGCGTAGCCTCGCGCTTCCAGAATGGCGCGCGAGTTTTCAGGTAATCCATAATGAACTGCCCGGCATCAAACGCGCTGCTGCGATGCGCGCTGGTCACGCCAACAAAAACAATTTCGTCACCCGGCCACAGTTCGCCAATGCGATGAATCACCGTCACACGACCCAACGGCCAGCGCGAACGCGCTTCGTCGACAATCTCCGCCAGCGCTTTTTCGGTCATCCCTGGATAGTGTTCCAGCGTTAACGCCTGCACGCTGTCACCGAGATTGTGGTTGCGGACTTTACCGGTGAAAGTGACCACCGCGCCGTCTTCATCACGCTCGGCAAGCCAGGGATACTCATCCCCGACGCGAAACGGCGCAGGGCCAACAACAATTCGCGTTTCAGCCATCTTAGCCTCCGGTTACCGGTGGGAAGAAGGCCACTTCGTCCCCGGCGTTAAGGGGATGGTCAAAATCGACCAGCGTCTGGTTTACCGCCGCCAGCAGCTTGCCGTCTTCCAGCGCCAACGCCCAACGATCGCTTTTTGCCGCAAGATGCTGGCGCAGTGCTTCTACCGTTGGAAATTCAGCCGTCACCTCTAGCATATCGGTGTTGACCAGTTCTCGCACCTGAGCAAAGAAAAGAACCTTAATCATGCACATCCACCTTAAAATCTCCGGACTTGCCGCCGCTTTTTGCCAGCAGGCGCACCGGACCAATCACCATATCCTTTTGCACTGCTTTGCACATGTCGTAAATGGTCAACGCCGCAACGGAAGCCGCCGTTAACGCTTCCATTTCGACACCGGTTTTCCCGGTCAGGCGACACAGCGTTTCAATGCGTACGCGGCTATGTTCCGGCTCGGCGTGCAGATTGACTTCCACCTTGCTGAGCATCAGCGGATGACACAGCGGGATAAGATCCCAGGTACGTTTGGCGGCCTGAATACCCGCAATACGCGCCGTAGCGAAAACATCACCTTTATGATGACTACCATCGATAATCATCGCCAGCGTTTCGCTACGCATGGTCACGAATGCTTCAGCACGCGCCTCACGTACGGTTTCCGCTTTGGCGGAGACATCCACCATATGCGCTTCGCCAGCGGCGTTAATATGAGTCAGTTGCGACATACTTATTTCTTCAAATGTGGGTGGAAATTACACGGACGCGTACGGGCATCAAGCTGCGGCGCAATGATATTTTCCCAGGCGGTACGACACGCTTTGGTCGACCCCGGCATGGCGAAAATCAGCGTTTTATTGGCGACTCCGGCAATCGCCCGGGATTGCAGCGTCGCGGTACCAATCTCCTCAAAGGAGAGCATACGGAACACTTCGCCGAAACCTTCGACTTCTCTGTCAAACAGCGGCAGCAGCGCTTCCGGCGCCTGATCGCCTTCGGTTAACCCAGTGCCGCCGGTAATGAGCACCACCTGCACATCGTCACTGGCAATCCAGGCTGAAACCTGAGCGCGAATCGCATAGCGGTTCTCTTTGACAATCGCCTTATCAACAATCTGATGACCCGCCTCCAGCGCCGAGTCACGCAGATAATGGCCGGAGGTGTCATCTTCTTCGCCACGACGGTTGGAAACAGTAAGAATAGCAATGCGTGTCGGGATAAATTCAGCGCTTACCTGACTCATGAGAAACTCCTTTTAGCGGTCAGCCGCCAATGTAAGATAAGTTTTGCGTAATACCGGTATTGTTCTGATGTAAGAAATGGGTCTGCTTTTTCTCCAGCAACGCGGCAGAGATACGTTCTTCAAGCGCAGCCTGCTGGGCGTCGTCGGTCAGCAAATCACGCAAGTTCACCCCGCCTTCACCAAATAAACACAGATGAAGTTTGCCGACGGATGAAATACGCAGGCGATTGCAGGTGGCGCAGAAGTCTTTCTCATAAGGCATGATCAGACCAATTTCGCCGGCATAGTCAGGATGACAGAAAACCTGAGCCGGGCCGTCGCTGCGCTGGCGTAACTGGTGGATCCAGCCGCGTTTAAGCAGTTCATCGCGCAGTACCTGCCCGGAGATATGGTGTTTGCGGAAGAGCGAGCTGCCCTCACCCGTTTCCATCAGTTCAATAAAACGTAGCTGAATCGGCCGTGGTTGAACCCAGGCGAGGAAGGTGTCCAGTTGATGATGGTTTACGTCGCGCATCAGCACGGTGTTGACTTTCACTTTTTCAAAACCGGCATCGAAGGCGGCGTCAATGCCTGCCATCACCTGTTGAAACTTGTCCTGTCCGGTAATGGCGTGAAACTGACGAGCATCCAGGCTGTCGACGCTCACGTTGAGCGCGGTCAGCCCGGCATCGCGCCAGGCGGCGGCATCGCGCGCCAGACGATAACCATTGGTGGTCACCGCAATCTGACGGATGGCGTCGTTTTCACGCACGGCGGCGATAATGTCGGTAAAATCGCGACGCAGTGACGGTTCGCCCCCCGTCAGACGCACTTTCTCCGTTCCCAGACTGGCGAACGCGCGCGTGACGCGACGAATTTCATCAACGGTTAAAAAGCCGTTATTGGTGACCCCGCCGGGCTTATAGCCATCCGGCAGGCAGTAGGTGCAACGGAAGTTACACACATCGGTAATCGACAAACGTAAGTAGTAAAACTTACGCGCGAAAGCATCGGTAAGTTGAGAGCCCATGTACACCTTTCCAAATACGGGAGGCGAAGTCATTTCTTCCTGCGCCCTGGTGACAATCGTATTCACGTATCGTCACGGCCAAAGCACCGTATCATTTGACCCAGGTGCAGAGGCTAGAGTGTTTATACTCGTCATACTTCGAGTACATTGTGGTTATGCCGATACTAGCGTGTAAATGACGCTTTTGCCATGTACACTTTCGCTGTATAAATATGTATATAGCGGCATGATCGTGCATTTTCGCTACAGAATAAGCAAAAACCACAGTTTTGCATTGATATACATCATCTTGCTGTCAGGTCGATGTCGTCAGAAAGGGGTAGATCGCAGAAAATTATTTTCTGCAGATGACGACTGGATAATTGCTGAAAACACGCTATTTACGTTACTGTAACGCCGATCAATTGATATCAGGAATAACTATGCGCACTCGTACGCTGGCAGATCTGGATCGCGTTGTCGCTCTCGGCGGAGGGCATGGATTAGGACGCGTTCTGTCATCACTTTCCTCTTTAGGTTCACGCCTGACGGGCATCGTCACGACCACCGATAACGGCGGCTCCACGGGGCGAATTCGCCGTTCAGAAGGCGGCATTGCCTGGGGAGACATGCGAAACTGCCTCAACCAGTTAATTACCCAACCAAGCGTCGCATCGGCGATGTTTGAGTATCGTTTTGGCGGTAATGGCGAACTTTCCGGCCATAACCTCGGAAATCTGATGTTAAAGGCGCTCGATCACCTCAGCGTGCGGCCTTTAGAAGCCATCAATTTAATTCGTAGCCTGCTAAAAGTTGATGCACATTTAATTCCCATGTCAGAACTACCGGTGGACCTGATGGCGCTCGACGATCAGGGACATGAAGTGTATGGCGAAGTAAATATCGACCAGCTCACTACCCTGCCGCAAGAATTAATGCTCTCACCTAAAGTTCCCGCCACGCGAGAGGCGATTGAAACCATCGCCGAAGCGGATTTGATTCTGATAGGACCAGGCAGTTTTTACACCAGCCTGATGCCGATCCTGCTGCTAGACGAGCTGGCGCAGGCGTTACGTCGCACACCGGCTCCAATGGTTTATATCGGCAATCTGGGACGCGAACTCAGCCTGCCTGCCGCCAGCCTGACGCTTGCCGATAAGCTGGCCATCATTGAGCAATATGTTGGTAAGAAGGTGATTGATGCGGTGATTGTCGGACCAAAAGTCGATGTTTCCGCCGTGACCGACCGCATTGTGATTCAGGATGAACTGGAGGCCAGCGATATTCCCTACCGTCATGACCGTCAACTGCTGCATAGCGCGCTGGAGAAAGCGGTGCAGGCGTTAGGTTGAACGTATTTGCCTGATGCGCTGCGCTTATCAGGCCTACAAAAACGCGCTGCGCCGCCATCCGGCACCAAACACGGCCTGGTGCGCTGCGCTTATCAGGCCTACAGGTGCGCTTGTAGGCCGGATAAGGGGTTTACCCCGCATCCGGCACCCACCTACGATGCCGCGATAAACAATTCACGCAACTGATGCAACTGGTCACGGATCTGCGCGGCCTCTTCGAACTCAAGATTCTGCGCATGCTGCATCATCTGCCCTTCCAGCTCGTGAATCTTCTGCTGCAGCGCTTTTGGCGTCATATCCAGTTCGACAACGTCAGACTTCGCACCTGCACGTGACTTCCCTTTGCCTTTCGCCTTGGTCTTCGCAATATTCTGACCCAGCGCCAGAATATCGACCACTTTCTTATTCAGCCCTTGCGGCGTAATACCGTGCTCTTCGTTGTAGAGCTGCTGTTTCTCACGACGGCGTTCGGTTTCACCAATCGCTTTGGCCATTGAGGCGGTAATTTTATCGCCGTAGAGAATCGCTTTACCGTTGATGTTACGCGCCGCTCGACCGATGGTCTGGATAAGCGATCGTTCCGAACGCAGGAACCCTTCTTTGTCTGCATCCAGAATCGCCACCAGAGAGACCTCAGGCATGTCCAGGCCTTCTCGCAACAGGTTGATACCCACCAGCACGTCAAACTCGCCCAGGCGCAAATCACGAATGATTTCCATGCGTTCCACGGTATCAATGTCGGAGTGCAGATAGCGCACCCGCTCGCCGTGCTCTTCAAGGTATTCGGTGAGGTCTTCCGCCATGCGTTTGGTAAGTGTCGTCACCAGCACGCGTTCGTTAATCGCCGCACGGGTGCGGATCTCAGACAGCAGGTCATCAACCTGTGTCGCCACCGGACGAACTTCAATGACCGGGTCCAGCAGCCCGGTCGGCCGCACCACCTGATCGACCACATCCTCACCGGATTTCTCCAGCTCATAATTGCCCGGTGTCGCTGAGACATAAATGGTTTGCGGTGCCAGCGCCTCAAACTCTTCAAACTTCAGCGGACGGTTATCCAGCGCCGACGGCAGACGGAATCCATACTCAACCAGCGTCTCTTTTCGTGCCCGGTCGCCACGGTACATCCCACCAATTTGCGGAATCGTAACGTGGGATTCATCCACCACCAACAGGCCATCGGCGGGCAGGTAATCAAACAGCGTCGGCGGCGGCTCGCCCGGACCGCGTCCGGACAGATAGCGTGAATAGTTTTCAATCCCCGAGCAGTAACCCAGCTCGTTCATCATTTCCAGATCGAACTGCGTACGCTGGCTTAAACGCTGTTCTTCCACCAGCTTGTTGTTCGCCAGCAGGATTTTGCGGCGCTCCGCCAGCTCGACTTTAATTTCTTCCATTGCCTGCACAATACGTTCGCGCGGCGTCACGTAATGGGTTTTCGGGTAAATGGTGAAGCGCGAAATAGCGGATTCAACCTGCCCGGTTAGCGGGTCGAATAGCGACAAGCGCTCAACTTCTTCATCAAACAACTCGACGCGTAGCGCGATATCGTCAGATTCGGCCGGAAAGATATCGATCACCTCACCACGCACGCGGAACGTCCCGCGCTGGAATGCCTGATCGTTACGCGTGTATTGCAGTTCAGCAAGCCGGCGCAGGATCGCACGCTGATCGATAATCATCCCCACCGTCAGGTGCAACATCATCTTCAGATACAGATCCGGATCGCCCAGACCATAGATCGCGGAAACCGAGGCCACCACCACCACATCCCGCCGTTCAAGCAGGGCTTTGGTCGCCGACAGGCGCATCTGTTCAATGTGTTCGTTGACCGACGCATCTTTCTCGATAAAAGTATCCGAGCTCGGGACATAAGCTTCCGGCTGATAATAGTCGTAGTAGGAGACGAAATATTCCACTGCGTTATCCGGGAAGAACTCTTTCATCTCACCGTACAGCTGAGCAGCAAGGGTCTTATTGGGGGCCAGCACCATGGTAGGACGCTGCAAGTCCGCAATCACGTTGGCGATAGTGAATGTCTTCCCCGACCCCGTCACCCCGAGCAGCGTCTGATGCGCCAGACCATCCTCCAGCCCTTCTTCCAGGCGACGAATCGCCTCAGGCTGATCGCCAGAGGGTTTAAAAGCGGAATTCAGTTTGAACGGTTTACTCATGAGCAGCTACCTGAAGCAATGGGCGGGCAGGTGTGTAATTTTACCCGCAGCAGTATATTTTGCCAGTAAAATATACTGGATGAAAAAACAGTAACACACCAGAATATTTCTGTTACGCCATCAGAATGCCCGTCAGAGCAGGCTAAAATTTTGGCACTGGCGGGATAAAACACCAGTAAAAATGTGTTATCCCCAAACCAATGACTTTTTTAACATTTGTCAAGACGGCAGATGAAAGTTTTATGGCAACGCATGACACTTCCGCGACAGCCATTGCTTTTATCTAACATTCTGTATTTCAATAACTATTCTCTCGAGCCGTCTTTCGCATCAATTTAGTCGCAGGCCGCGTCTTCTCTCGCTTACATTGTGTTTTCTAACTCTAATACACAAGGTTATCCACAGGAATAGTGGATAACTGCCTCCAGCCCGTGCTGACTGCCGCCTGGCAAAAACACCGACTTGCTCTTTTCGAGTGGGATAAAAAAAAATTATCGCCATTTTTTTATATTTATCAGCTAACGAAGCCCTGGAGGTGGTCGAGATCTTGCTCGCATTTTCACCATTTACCTGCCTGCACCATCCCGACGCGACCAGGCACTGGCAATGTGCGCAAAATTAACCCGTATCGTTAAAAACCAGATATCGCTGCCGGTGGATCACGCTATCCCGCTGTTTTTCGCGCATTTCCCATTTGTGGCAAGAGATTTGCAATTTTCTTCTGCTCCCCGGCCTGTCGGGCGGATAACTTCATGATGGAGAAAATCTATGTTGAGTCTTCGCGCAGTGAATCACTATTACGGTAACCAGCACACGCTATGGGATGTGGATCTCGACCTGCAGCCCGGCAAGTGTACCGGTGTGCTGGGACTTCCGGGGATGGGGAAAACGACGCTGGCCAATTGCATCATCGGCAATTTGCCTATTGAAAGCGGTACGATGGTCTGGCATCAGGCAGGCGCACCACCGTGCGATCTGAGCCCGATCCCAGCGGCAAATCGCATTGCGCTGGGTATTAACTCCGTTTCACAACAGAGACGGATTTTTTCGCAGCTGACGGTCGAGGAAAATCTGCATATTGCGCGCCAGGCGGTTGAGGAAAGCGAAACGATGAACAGCAGCGATATATACCGCCTCTTCCCACAGTTATACAGTCTGCGTCAGACCAAAGGGGTTGCCTTATCAGAGGATAATCAGCACCAGCTCGCGCTCGCCAGCGCGCTGGTTACACGCCCACGCCTGCTGATCCTCGATGAGCCTACGCGAGGAACGGGTCAGGCGTATATCCACAAGCTGGGGAACCTGATTGTGAGGCTAAGCCAGGAGTTGGGCATCGCCATTATGCTCGCAGAGCAAAGCCTGCCGTTTATTCGTCGGGTCGCTGATTGCTATTGCCTGTTACATCGCGGACGCAATGTGGCCCAGGGACAACTGGGGCAGCTCAACGACCCGTTTCTTAACGGCTGGATGGCGCCGGAGGCAAAACGCTAAGGTCGAGGTAATGCCCTGTCGTTGCGCGTTCTGGCTCGTCTTCCAGCCATGGGATCTCCCCCAGCAGCGGGGCCGGAATCGCGCGTTTCAGCGTTGCCATATATTCAGAATGGCGTTTCCCTGGCGGAGCCACATCATTGGCGACCCACCCCGCCAGCGTCAACCCAGCCTGTTGTACCGCTTGCGCAGTCAGAATGGCATGGTTGATGCAGCCAAGCTTGACGCCAACCACCAGAATCACCGGCAGTTGTTCTGTTTGTACCCAGTCAGAAAAACTCAGCGTGGGTGAAAGCGGCGTAAACCAACCGCCAGCGCCCTCCACCAGCACCCAGTCAGCCTGCATTCGCAGCGCCTGTAAACCAGCAGACATCACTGAGGCCAGAATCGGTCGCCCTTCATCAGCGCTGATGATATGCGGTGACGTGGGTTCGGCAAAGGTATAGGGATTGATTGCCGTATAATTCACTGCCACAGCGCTGTTGCGCTGCAGGGCAAGGGCGTCAGAGTTTCGCAGACCATCTGCCGTCATTTCACTCCCAGAGGCTACAGGCTTATAGCCGACCGTTCGATAACCCAATTGCCCCGCTGCCTGCAGGAGCGCACAGCTGGCAATTGTTTTACCAACCTCAGTGTCCGTCCCGGTGACAAAATACGTTCTGGTCACGTTGAATTACTCCTAAAAAAAGTTGATACGTCAGCGGGTATTTTCCCTGCACAGAGGGCCAGGCTAACTGTAACTGCTGCAGTTGTGAACGGGTCAGTACGCGCTGTTCGCGTCCATCATGGAGATGCGTCGCACCGATCCCTTTGAGCGAGCGCATGGCGCTCAACGCGTCATCAAACCACAGTGTCACCGTATGAAGCTGATACTCAACGTCCCAGCCATGCAGAGCCTTTTCAAGTTGCTCCACGGGCAAGAAACGGTTGGTGTGCTCCCGGTCATCTACCGCTTGCCACGCCCGGCGTAATTCAGGCATCGAACCATGTGCCAACGTACTAAACGCCACCGTGCCTCCGGGGCGCACAACCCGGCAAAGCTCGTTTAGCGCCCCGCGTAAATTATCGCACCACTGAACCGCCAGATTGCTCCAGGCCAGGTCAAAGGTGGCGGCGTTTTGTGGGATGGCTTCAATATCCGCCAGCAGATAGTGGTGGGCAGCATTTTTCCGCTGTGCCTCTGCCAGCATTTGTTCAGAAAGATCCAGTGCGCTGACTTCGCTTCCCTGCTCACGCCAGTAGCGACTCATGCGCCCAGGGCCGCACCCCGCATCCAGTACCCGTGCATAATCCCGTTCACCAAGTAGCGCCAGCAAGGCGTCGGCGCTTTGACACTGTAGCCCGGCATGTTGCTCATAGCGGGAAGCAGCGCGTCCAAATGCGGCAGCAATGGCCTGTTTATTAACCTGCGCCATGCAGCACCTCCAGTAAACAGTCGATATCCTGGCATTCATGCGCCTGCGTCAGCGTCAGCCGCAATCTGGCTGTGCCGACCGGTACCGTAGGAGGCCGGATGGCGGTCACCCAACAACCTTGAGCGCGTAAAGCCTCCGCCAGTTGCAGCGCTTTATGGTTATCGCCCACGATCAATGGCTGGATGGCACTGTCTGAGTTTGCCAGCGTGAAATCCGCAATATCCAGGCCAGCACGAAAACGTTGGATTAACATAGCCAGTTTTTCCCGGCGTTCATCGCCCTCACGACTGCGGATCACTGCCAGCGCGGCACGCAATGCCTGCGCCTGAGCAGGCGGCATGCTGGTGCTGTAAATCAGATGACGGGCAAATTGCAGCAGATAATCAGCCACGCTGTCTGAACACAGGATTGCCGCGCCGCTGACGCCAAATCCCTTACCAAATGTCACCACCAGCAGTTCAGGTTTGACCTGCGAGTGCCAGCACGATCCGCGACCTTCTTCACCAGTGACACCGATACCGTGCGCATCATCCACCAGCAACCAGGCCCCCTGGCGTTGCGCTGCGGCATGGATATCCGCCAGCGGTGCGCTATCGCCATCCATGCTGAACACGCCTTCAGTCACCACGAGCTGCTGCCCCGGACAGGGGGCAGCCAACAGACGAGCCAAATGTTGCGGGTCGTTATGGGTAAAACGGCGTAACACGGCGGGACTCAGACTGGCCGCTTCCAGCAACGACGCATGGCTGAGTCGGTCGGCAACAATCCGATCCTCTTTGCCCATCAGCGCGGTGATCACCGCCTGATTAGCGGCAAAACCGGAGATGAACAACAGTGCCCGGGAATAGCCCAGCCAGTGGGCCAGTTCTTCTTCCAGCGCCTGATGCGCAACCGAATAACCGCTGACATGACCCGAGCCGCCGCTGCCGACGCCAAACCGTTCTGCCCCCTGCTGCCACGCACACACAATATGCGGGTGGTGGCTTAAGCCAAGGTAGTCGTTGCTGGAGAAATTCAGATACTGGCGACCATCAGCCTGCAGCCAACGACCGGCGCCCTGCGTCACTGCATAGCGACGACGCAGGGCATCGGCAGCACAACGCGCTGCCAGCGCATCGTCGATTTTTTGTTGCCAGGTCATACGGTTGCCGCGTTGTAGTAATCGTCGGTATCCGGAGTACGCAGCGCCTGCTCCAGGCGTTGCTGCTGTTCGTTATCGCCCGCCAGTACCGCCGTTTGTTGCGGATTCAGACCGAGTTTGCGGAATAAAAGCAGATCTTTGTCTTCGTTCGGGTTGGGTGTAGTGAGCAGTTTGCAACCATAGAAAATCGAGTTGGCCCCAGCCATAAAACACATTGCCTGGGTTTGTTCGTTCATCTGCTCGCGCCCGGCGGAAAGACGCACATACGAGGTCGGCATCATGATGCGCGCGACGGCGATAGTGCGAATAAAATCAAACGCATCGACATCGTCGTTATCAGCCAGCGGCGTGCCTTTTACTTTCACCAGCATGTTGATGGGGACGCTTTCCGGCGGGGTTGGCAGATTCGCCAGTTGCAGCAGCAGACCCGCGCGATCGGTGACCGTTTCCCCCAGCCCCACAATCCCGCCGGAGCACACTTTAATGCCCGCCTCACGCACTTTATCCAGCGTATCCAGGCGCTCCTGATACGAACGGGTGGTGATGATATTGCCGTAAAATTCCGGCGAGGTGTCGAGGTTGTGGTTGTAGTAGTCCAGACCCGCATTGGCCAGACGCTGAGCCTGGGTTTCGTCCAACGTGCCCAGCGTCATACACGCTTCCAGCCCCAGCGCTTTTACGCCCTGAACCATCTGTTCCAGGTAAGGCATATCGCGTTCGTGAGGATTCTTCCACGCCGCGCCCATGCAAAACCGCGTTGAACCTGCCTGCTTCGCCTTACGCGCGGAATCCAGAACCTGCTCAACTTCCATCAGACGCTCGGTTTCCAGACCGGTTTTATAGCGGGAACTTTGCGGGCAGTATTTGCAGTCTTCCGGACAGGCACCGGTTTTAATCGACAGCAGCGTACTCACCTGTACCTGCCGCGGATCAAAATGCTGACGGTGCACTTGTTGCGCTTCAAACAGCAGATCCAGCAGGGGTTTTTCAAATAATTCGGTGACTTGCGACATTGTCCAGCGAGAAGTGTGAGCCATATTGATATACGTTTCGTTGTGAGTTTCGTGTAGACTCGTAAACCTAAATCTTTTTAATTTGGTTTACAAGTCGATTATGACAACGGACGATATTGCTTTTGACCAACGCCATATCTGGCATCCATATACCTCCATGACCTCCCCTTTGCCGGTTTATCCGGTAGCACGCGCCGAAGGTTGCGAACTGATTTTAGCCAACGGTGAAAGACTGATTGACGGCATGTCATCCTGGTGGGCGGCAATCCACGGTTACAATCACCCGCAGCTGAACGCCGCGATGAAAACGCAGATTGATGCCATGTCGCACGTGATGTTTGGTGGTATCACCCATGCCCCGGCCATTACATTGTGTCGCCAGTTGGTGGCGATGACGCCCGAGGCGCTGGAGTGCGTTTTTCTCGCGGATTCAGGTTCGGTTGCCGTCGAAGTGGCAATGAAAATGGCGCTGCAATACTGGCAGGCCAAAGGCGAAGCGCGTCAGCGTTTCCTGACGTTTCGTAACGGCTATCACGGTGACACCTTCGGCGCAATGTCGGTCTGCGATCCCGACAACTCAATGCATAGCCTGTGGAAGGGTTACCTGCCAGAAAACCTGTTCGCCCCAGCCCCACAGAGCCGTATGAACGGTGAGTGGGATGAACTGGATATGGTACCGTTCGCCCGCCTGATGGCCGCGCATCGCCACGAGATAGCGGCGGTGATCCTTGAGCCAATCGTACAAGGCGCTGGCGGTATGCGTATGTATCACCCCGAATGGCTGAAACGTATTCGTAAGATGTGTGACCGTGAAGGTATCCTGTTGATTGCCGATGAAATCGCCACCGGGTTTGGTCGCACCGGCAAGCTGTTTGCCTGTGAACACGCCGATATTACGCCAGATATTTTGTGCCTCGGCAAAGCGTTAACCGGCGGGACAATGACCCTTTCCGCGACCCTGACCACCCGCCTGGTCGCAGAAACCATCAGCAACGGTGATGCTGGCTGCTTTATGCACGGCCCAACTTTCATGGGTAATCCACTGGCCTGCGCCGTCGCCTCCGCCAGCCTGTCGCTGCTCGAAACCAATGAATGGCGCTCGCAGGTCGCGGCCATTGAAGCGCAGCTGTGGGCAGAGCTCGCCCCAGCGGCGGACTCCCGTTGGGTCGCCGATGTCCGCGTGCTTGGCGCCATCGGCGTAATCGAAACCACCCAGCCGGTAAATATGGCAGCACTACAGAAGTTCTTTGTCGATCAGGGCGTGTGGATAAGACCGTTTGGTAAGCTCATCTATCTGATGCCGCCGTACATTATTCAGCCTGAGCAGTTGCGCCGCCTGACGCAGGCCGTCAATGAGGCTGTGCGCCATGCAACATTTTTTAGCGATTAATCAGCGGTAAGCTCTACGGTTTCTGGCTACACTTTTTGGCTAACGAGAGGAGTCAGTATGAAACTAATCAGCAACGATCTGCGCGATGGGGAAAAGCTACCACATCGCCACGTCTTTAACGGCATGGGGTATGACGGGGATAATCTTTCGCCACATCTGGCATGGGATGACGTACCCGCTGGGACCAAAAGCTTTGTCGTGACCTGCTACGATCCTGATGCGCCAACCGGCTCCGGCTGGTGGCACTGGGTGGTGGTTAACCTGCCTGCAGATACCCGGGTTTTACCACAAGGGTCTGGCTCCGGACTGGTTGCACTGCCGGATGGGGTGATTCAAACCCGTACGGATTTTGGTAAAGCGGGCTATGGCGGCGCAGCGCCGCCGAAAGGGGAAACCCATCGCTATATCTTTACGGTCCATGCGCTGGATGTGGAGCGTCTTGATGTCGATGAAGGTGCCAGCGGCGCGATGGTCGGATTTAATGTCCATTTCCACTCGCTCGCCAGCGCCTCGATTACAGCGATGTTTAGTTAATCTCTGTGCCGGATGGCAACGCTGACGCGTTTTATCCGGCCTACGAGCTGGTTTGTAGGCCGGATAAGCGTCAGCGCCATCCGGCATTTTTACAGAAACTCCGGAACTAAATGCAGCAGCGCGCCCTGCGCTAACAGTTCGGTCGCGCACTCGATATCCGGGGCGAAAAAGCGATCCTGCGTATAGTGGGCAACCTGCTCACGTAGCGTCTGACGCGCCTGCTCCAGCAGCGGGCTTGAGGTTAACCCTTCACGCAGGTCAATTCCCTGACACGCCGCCAGCCACTCCACGGCAATCACGCCGCGCGTATTCGCCGCCATCTCCCACAGTCTGCGTCCCGCCGCGGGCGCCATCGACACATGATCTTCCTGGTTGGCGGAGGTTGGCAGGCTGTCTACGCTGTGCGGATGCGCGAGGGCTTTATTCTCGCTCGCCAGCGCAGCGGCGGTCACCTGAGCAATCATAAAGCCGGAGTTCACCCCGCCGTTTTTCACCAGGAACGGCGGCAACTGCGACATATGTTTGTCCATCATCAGCGCAATACGTCGTTCTGATAACGAGCCGATTTCCGCGATCGCCAGCGCCAGATTATCTGCCGCCATCGCCACCGGTTCAGCATGGAAGTTACCACCAGAAATCACATCACCTTCTTCGGCAAACACCAGCGGGTTGTCGGAAACCGCGTTGGCTTCCACCAGCAGAACATCCATTGCCAGGCGCATTTGCGTCAGACACGCCCCCATCACCTGCGGCTGACAGCGCAGAGAATAGGGATCCTGCACTTTTTCACAGTTATGATGCGACTGTGAAAGTGCGCTGGAATCAGTCAACACATGGCGATACAACGTCGCGGCATCAATTTGTCCACGCTGTCCTCGCGCCGCATGAATACGGGCATCAAACGGACGACGCGAGCCTAAAACCGCTTCGGTGGTCAGCGCCCCGCACACCGTCGCGGAAGCAAACAGCTCCTGCGCCTCAATCAACCCACGTAATGCAAAGGCGGTGGAAGCCTGGGTGCCGTTCAGCAGTGCCAGCCCTTCTTTCGCCTCCAGAGTAATCGGCTCCAGTCCGGCCTTCTTCAGCGCGTCTGTCGCCGGGAGCCATTCTCCCTGCCAGCGCGCCTTGCCTTCTCCCAACAGCGTCAGGGACATATGCGCCAGCGGAGCCAGATCGCCCGATGCGCCCACCGAGCCTTTCGCCGGGATCAGCGGATACACTTCGGCATTCACCAGCGCAATCAGCGCTTCAATGACACTCAGGCGAATACCGGAAAAACCACGCGCCAGGCTGTTAATTTTCAGCACCATAATCAGGCGAACCATGTCGTCATCGAGCGCCTCGCCGACGCCTGCCGCATGGGAAAGCACCAACGAGCGCTGCAAATTCTGCAAGTCTTCCGTGGCGATACGGGTCTGGGCCAGCAAGCCAAACCCCGTATTAATGCCATATGCCGTGCGGCCTTCAGTGACAATATTATTGACGCAGGCGACGCTGGCGTTGATAGCATCAATCGCGGCGGCATCCAGACTCAATTTGACCGGCTGCTGCCAGATGTCGCGTAGTTGCGCAAAGCTCAGATGGCCGGGTGTTAATGTCATGGTGTTCATATCAGCGTTTCTCCTGCGTCGCAGCAATCATCGGCAAATTCAGCCCTTCTTCGACGGCGCATTCCACCGCAATGTCATACCCGGCGTCGGCGTGACGCATCACCCCGGTCGCCGGATCGTTGTGTAAGACCCGGGCGATACGCGCAGCGGCTTCATCGGTGCCATCACACACAATCACCATCCCGGCATGCTGGGAGAAGCCCATTCCTACCCCGCCACCGTGGTGCAGTGACACCCAGGTCGCGCCGCTGGCAGTGTTAAGCAGCGCGTTCAACAGCGGCCAGTCGGATACGGCGTCAGAACCGTCGCGCATGGCCTCGGTTTCGCGGTTCGGGCTGGCAACAGAGCCTGAATCCAGATGGTCACGGCCAATAACAATCGGCGCGGACACTTCACCGCTACGTACCATCTCGTTAAACGCCAGCCCCAGCTTTTGCCGCCATTCCAGCCCGACCCAGCAGATACGCGCCGGTAAACCCTGGAAATTAATCCGCTCACGCGCCATATCCAGCCAGTGGTGTAGATGTTTATCGTCAGCCACGATCTCTTTCACTTTGGCATCGGTTTTATAAATATCCTGCGGATCGCCGGAAAGCGCCACCCAGCGGAACGGGCCAATGCCGCGGCAGAACAACGGACGAATATAAGCAGGCACAAATCCCGGGAAATCAAAGGCGTTTTCCACCCCCATCTCTTTGGCCATCTGGCGAATATTATTACCGTAATCAAACGTCGGCACGCCCATTTTGCTAAACGCCAGCATCGCCTCGACGTGCGTTGCCATGGAGCGTTTCGCCGCCTGCACCGTGCCCTGCGGATCGGACACCGCTTTTGCCTGGTATTCTTCCCAACTCCAGCCGGACGGCAGATAGCCATGCAGCGGATCGTGGGCGCTGGTCTGGTCGGTGACCATATCCGGGCGCACGCCGCGCTTCACCAGTTCCGGCACAACGTCGGCGGCGTTCGCGCACAGCGCAATGGACACCGCTTTACCCTCGCGGGTGTACTTATCAATACGCACCAGCGCATCGTCAAGCGATGTCGCCTGCTCGTCCACGTAGCGGGTACGCAGACGGAAATCGATCCGGCTTTGCTGGCATTCAATATTCAGCGAACACGCACCCGCCAGCGTTGCAGCGAGCGGTTGCGCGCCGCCCATGCCGCCCAGCCCGGCGGTCAGAACCCAGCGTCCGCTCAGGTTACCCTGATAATGCTGACGCCCGGCCTCAACGAAGGTTTCATAAGTCCCCTGCACGATGCCCTGACTGCCGATGTAGATCCAGCTCCCGGCGGTCATCTGGCCGTACATCGCCAGCCCTTTGGCGTCCAGTTCATTAAAGTGTTCCCAGGTAGCCCAATGCGGCACCAGGTTGGAGTTGGCAATCAGCACGCGCGGCGCATTGTCATGGGTTTTGAACACGCCGACCGGTTTGCCGGACTGAACCAGCAGGGTTTCATCGGATTCAAGTTCGGTCAGCGCCTTGACGATGGCGTCATAGCACTCCCAGTCCCGCGCTGCACGGCCAATCCCGCCGTAAACCACCAGCTCATGCGGATTTTCCGCCACATCAGGATCCAGATTGTTCATTAACATGCGCAGCGGCGCTTCGGTCAGCCAACTTTTGGCCGTTAAGGTAGTGCCGCGTGGGGCACGAATATCCTGCTGACGATACTTGCTATGAGACATGGTAGAGCACTCCTCGGACAGAATGTAGGCCGGATCAGGCGTTTACGCCGCCATCCGGCAAGTGCCTGATGGCGACGCTAACGCGTCTTATCAGGCCTACGTTGAATGGTTACGCACATCTGGAGTATATACTTGTCTATACAAGTTGTCGCAAGGGTGATTTTAACAATTAAGATACATTTTTATTATATTGCGTCAGCAATCACGGTTTTCATCTCCTGTATCAGGACATAAACCGCCCCTGCAGACGATAGCGGGAACCCGGGAAGAGCAAACGGGCATGAGAGACAATAGAAGATGCCGACCAGGTCTTACGGCGGATCAACAGGCAGGGATCGTGCTCTTTGATATGCAACAGCGCACACTCTTCCGCGCTGGCGCGTACCGCTTCGACAATATGTTCCCCTTCCGTCAAAGGGGCGATGAGTGACAGGTAAGCATGCGGCGTGGTCTGGCTGTAATCCTGCAACAGATACTCGGGCACAATCTCCGCATTCACGCAGCGATCTTCAATCTGCACGGGTAGGGCGTTCTCGTAGTGCACCATGACAGAGTGAAAAATGGAGGTGCCTTCTTTGACGTTTAACTCCAAAGCCTGCTGCGCGTTTGCCTGGGTTCTTTCCAGCGTCAGCACCTCGCATCGGTGCTGATGCTGGCGCGCATTAATTTCATCCGCGATGCTGCGAATTTCGAACAGCGCGGATTGGCCTTTTGGCTCAGCGACAAACGTCCCCACCCCTTGCAAACGCACCAGTAATCCTTCATCCGTTAGCTCACGCAGCGCCCGGTTGATGGTCATGCGGCTAAAACCATACTGCGCCACCAGTTCCGCCTCAGATGGGATACGATCGTGAGGTTGCCAGATACCGCTGGAAATCTTCTCACTGATCTCCATTTTGACCTTTTCGTAAAAAGGAGCCGGAGCAGAACGGGATGGGTGCATGCGTTAGCCTTCCTTAAGCTGAGAATAAGAGTTGCCAAATGGCGGCGTAACGTTATCAGGCACGTCAGTGCCACCAGTGTGCGATTTGCCAGCCAAGCCGCGCCGCAACGCGCGCCGCGTTGCCATCATCGTCAAAACGGGGATTAAATTCAACCATATCCACCGCCTGGAGTTTACCGCTGCGACAAAGGGGTTCAATCAGCCCCAGCAATGTCGCCAGCGGGACACCCAACGCAGCAGGCGCGGATACGGCGGGCATTTCCCATACCGGCAAAACATCGAGATCGATAGTCAGATAGATAACGTCGACGCTTGATATGAACTGCGCCATCTGCGCCTGCGCATTATGACAGTGCAGATCCTCCACTACGGTCACACCGAGTCGCTGCGCTTCATCCCACAATGCCTGGGTGTTGGCCGCCCGGTTAACGCCAAAGCAGGCGTAACGAAATTCTCGCTGTTGCGCATCGCAGAGCTGCGCCAACTGGCGAAAAGGCGT
The DNA here is from genome assembly GCF_014596835.2 of Citrobacter sp. C6_1. Classification (NCBI taxonomy): domain Bacteria; kingdom Pseudomonadati; phylum Pseudomonadota; class Gammaproteobacteria; order Enterobacterales; family Enterobacteriaceae; genus Citrobacter; species Citrobacter sp. C6_1. Next base: position 3,167,459 of record NZ_CP115031.1, read on the forward strand.
ACCAGAGGTCGCCTGGTCAGCATGGCGTAAATCCAGGTGAGCATCGAGGTTGACGATACCTACGGTTGAACGCGGGAACGCATCCAGTACGCCTGCACCGTGCGCGAAGGCGGTTTCGTGCCCCCCACCCAGCACGAAGGTACGCATTTCAGCCTGCTGGCAGCGTTGCACCGCATGGCGTAACGCCTGCTGCGCGCCTTCGAGATCGGGAGCCTGCGCCACAATATTACCCAGATCCACCAGCCGATCATGACCGTGGTGACTGGCTAAATTTGCAAGCGCTTTGCGTAGCGCATCGGGTGCTCCGGCGGCACCCGTGCGTCCCTGATTTCGCTTCACGCCTTCATCGCAGGCGAATCCCAGTAGCGCTATCTGCTCGCGATAGTTTTCAGGGCTAAACGCTGTACTGAGCGTGATGGTCTGAAACAGGCGCAGCGCAGTTGGCGATTCAGCGCGGTCATCGCGACCTTGCCAGAGCGCAGAAGAAGCGGGTTGCCAGTTGGTCATGATGGTTGTCCTCGGAATACGCGCTGGTAGATCGGGTTACGACCGGGCTCATAAAGAATTTCGACCGGTAATTGTGCGTCCCACACCACAAAGTCGGCCACAAACCCGGCTTTCAGTTGACCGTGAGTGGCATGACGCCCCAGCGCACGGGCAGCATGACGCGTTACCCCTGCCCATGCCTCTTCCGGCGTTAAGCCAAACTGAACGCAGACCATATTCATCGCCCAGTGCAGGCTGATAAACGGACTGGTGCCGGGGTTGAAATCCGTCGCCACTGCCATCGGGACCTGATATTGACGCAGCAGCTCTACCGGGGGGCGCTGCTGCTCTTTGAGGAAATAAAACGCGCCGGGCAGCAGCACGCCGACCGTACCGCTTTGACTCATCGCCGCCACGCCCTCTTCATCGAGGTATTCAATATGGTCGGCGGATAATCCGTGATAGCGGCTTACTAACTGCGCGCCACCGAGCAGCGACAACTGTTCAACGTGACCCTTAACCGGAATGCCCAACGTCTGGGCGGCCTTAAATACCCGTTCGCTCTGCGCGAGGTTAAATCCGACGCTTTCACAGAACAGATCGACGGTCTCGAACAGACCCTGTTCCCACAGCTGCGGCAAAATGGTCTCGCACACCAGCGTAATATAGCCGTCAGGATCATCCCTGAATTCCGCTGGAGTCGCGTGCGCAGCCAACAGCGTCGGACTTATTTCTACGATATTCTCCGCAGCCAGTGCCGCCGCCACGCGTAGAATCTTCTCTTCTGTCTGCAAATCCAGGCCGTAGCCCGATTTGATTTCCAGCAACGTAACGCCTTCTTTGATCAACCGTTCCATTCGCCCCTGTGCGAGCTGTAAGAGCTGCTCATCGGAGGCGCTGCGCGTCGCCGACACGGTGGCATTGATCCCTCCCCCCTGCGCACTGATCTGTTGGTATGAAACACCGTTTAACCGCTGTTCCCATTCACCTGCGCGATTGCCGCCAAACACCAGGTGCGTATGGCAGTCAATCAGACCCGGCGTAATCAATCGTCCTTGCATATCCAGGGTATTGTCATGCGTGAGGTATAACGATGACTCTGGGACGATATCGCGAATCTTACCCTGGCGGACGATCAGCGCATGACCATCCACCAGCCCATACGGGGTATCACGTTCAGGATCCATGGTCGCCAGGCGGACATTACGCCAGATAGCATCATCAGGGAAAAATTGCTGCATTCGACTCACCACTTGTCATAGGTTGTATAGACATTTATTTTGCATCCTGTGGATGTTGTCAACCTGAAGAACCAAAATTGTTATCTAATTGTGATATAAAGACTCTCTACACCCGAGATTGCTGCTATAAAAAACAACTTTTTACCTTTTCACCTTCCCGTTTCGCTCAACTTAGTATAAAAAAGCAGGCTTCAATGGATAACTTTCAAAGCCCGGAGCAACCTGTGAACATTTCATCAGTTTCCCGTCTGGCGCTGGCTATGGCTTTTGGCGTGACGCTGACCGCCTGTAGCTCTACACCGCCCGATCAAATTCCTTCCGATCAGACCGCGCCAGGAACGTCTATGCGCCCGATTCTGTCGGCCAATGAAGCGAAAAATTTCGTCGCTGCGCACTATTTTTCCGCGCTGACGCCAAACTCTGCGCCGTGGAGCCCCTCTTCTATTACTTTGCCCGCGCAGCCTGACTTTGTCGTTGGCCCGGCAGGCACCCAGGGTGTGACGCATACCAGCATTCAGGCCGCGGTTGATGCGGCAATCATTAAACGTACCAACAAACGTCAGTACATCGCGATTATGCCAGGCGAGTATCAGGGCACGGTCTACATTCCGGCAGCAACGGGAAGCCTGACGCTGTACGGTATGGGCGAAAAACCGCTTGATGTGAAGATTGGCCAGGCTATTGACGGTGAAATGAGCACCGCTGACTGGCGTCGCACGGTAAACCCTGGCGGTAAATACATGCCGGGCAAACCTGCGTGGTACATGTTTGATAATTGCCAGAACAAACGCGGTACCAACATTGGCGTGCTGTGTTCTGCGGTCGTCTGGTCGCAAAACAACGGCCTGCAATTACAGAACCTGACCATCGAAAATAACCTCGGTGACAGCGTGGATGCGGGTAATCACCCGGCCGTTGCCCTGCGTACCGATGGCGATAAAGTGCAGATCAACAACGTCAATATTCTGGGTCGTCAGAACACCTTCTTCGTGACTAACAGCGGCGTACAAAACCGTCTGGAGAACGATCGTCAACCGCGTACGCTGGTGACTAACAGCTACATTGAAGGCGATGTGGATATTGTTTCCGGTCGCGGCGCAGTGGTGTTCGATAACACCGATTTCCGCGTAGTGAACTCCCGCACCCAGCAGGAAGCCTACGTGTTTGCACCGGCTACCCTGTCAAACATTTACTACGGTTTCCTCGCCACCAACAGCCGCTATACTGCAGCAGGCGATGGCGTCGCGCAACTAGGCCGCTCGCTGGATGTCGATGCTAACACTAACGGTCAGGTGGTTATTCGCGACAGCGTGATTAACGAAGGCTTTAACATGGCGAAACCCTGGGCTGACAGCGTTATCGCAAAACGTCCGTTTGCCGGGAACACCGGTGCGGAAGATGACAAAGGTGAAATTCAGCGCAACCTGAACGACACCAACTTCAACCGCATGTGGGAATACAACAACCGCGGTATTGGTAGCAAAGTGGTTGCTGAGCCGAAGCAGTAATAGCAAAAAGGGATGGCTTACCGCCATCCCTGAACATGTCTATCAACTTAGACTGATTGCCCGGAAGAAAGGCTCTTGCGGGCGATGTCTCTTTTGCTGAGACTGTGTTTCAGAGTCTTGCTAACTGCAGGCTGTAGAGCGGCAGGTTCTGTTGTTTTAGTTATGAATTGTTTATATTCTTTCACAAGACTGAACAGTTCTTCAGAATGCGTTTTAAGTTCTTCATCTATCTCCGATTCAATTTCGGATTCATCATGAGGATTAAAGAATGCCGTAATAAACTTATTGAAATTGTCTTCCAGATATGCTTTTGTCATGGAATTGAGCGTGACACCATCCATTACAGACTCATGCTCCTTTGCAGTTGCATTTAACATCGCCGCCGCAGAATGAAAAAGACAGTTACCATCACGGGGTACCGGAACAGGTAGGTTAAAGCCATTATAATGTCCGTTTTTTAAAACAACGTAAATATCCTTTTCAGTTTTCCACTTCGTCCCTATATCTAATTGTCTAGATACTGATGCCGAGTTAAAATTAACTCGATTTACAAGGTTATTACCAACTGAGTTAAGAACATTAAGACGAATGCCTTCACTTGCCAAATATGAGTAAAGAGCTAAAACAGCTATTTCGCCATCAATTTGCGAATGAAACTTCTTAAAATCAATTTTACTGAGAATTTTATTCCGCAATTCTTCTTGTTTAGTTAACGCAACTTCAGAATTAGAAATTCTGCCAGTTTGCGGCACTTCAGAATTAGAAATTCTGCCAGTTTGTGGCACTTCAGGATTAGAAATTTTGGCAGTTTGCGGCTCTTCAGGATTAGAAATTTTGACAGTTTGCGGCTCTTCAGGATTAGAAATTTTGACAGTTTGCGGCTCTTCAGGATTAGAAATTTTGGCAGTTTTCGTCCATTCAGATGCACTCGTCCATTCAGATGCACTCGGCCATCCAAATGTACTCGATGTACTATAGTCTACAGAATAATCCTCCTCGAGAGGTTTTATTACACTCATGATATCTCTAGATTTTATAATTGAAAAAACCGCCTTCATTTCTTTTATTTCTTGAATCTTTTTATCATTTCTCCCACCATTTCTATTTGTTGGAGTTCTCATATTGAGAACTGTATTCAAATCGCAATTACGGTTCAGGATATCGTCCAGGGGGGTGTCAGCGACCGTTACATCATCCAATCTTTTCCGTGCGAAACTCGAATAAGACCGATGTTGCAGCGGAGGAAGCGTTATCCCTCTTTCTTTAGGTAATGCTCGACTCACTGCCTCAAAAATACTTTCTCTTCCAGAATCCTTGGCCACTAGCTGGAATGAGCCATCGCCGTAATCCAGTATGGAAATCTTCTTATGGCCTTTATTACTTACTTTAATACCGTCAAACATTTTTTTTCGATCTTTCTCCGAGTAACTTTCTGGGACTTCAATGATGTTTATTTCTTTTTTATATACAGATTTAACAAATTCAGTAAGTGCAGAAATCTCCAATTCAGCTTTCACATCCATTGATGAATTTTGCACAGTATTACGTATGAACGCCACAAGCGTGCCCTTATCCTCAACGGAGGGCTCCTGGCGTTTAATGTTGCCGGTATTCTGACTATTTTCCACTAGCTGTTCATTTTTTTGAATAGAAGTTTCATTGCTGTTGCTGACAGGCAAACCTAAAGACCTCTGTAGACGGTGGATTTCCCGACCACTCATCGTTTTGCCAATTACATTATTTTCTTGCAATGATTGAGATGGCGTCTGGGTTTGCAGCGGTAACACCTGCGAAATATTCTCGCTTACCGGTGACAACACGGGTTCCACAGAAAATACCGTTGTGGGGTTATCCGTACCCGTTTTAGGTAGTGAAGCATTGTCATCCGGTACAAGAGCATCAATCATATCATCAAGATAATCTCTGGGTCTCGCCACATCCGACAGATCGTCACTTATCTCATTATCACCAGATGCGGAAACGCTACCCAGTGATGAGTCTGAGTACTTTTCTCCAAAAAGTTGATTAAATTTCTCATTGAGATGCGAGCTACCTTCACGCATTTTAAAGTCAAAGTAGGAGTTATCGTCAGAATTATCACAATTATATTTTTCATCTTGAAAAACACGCAAAAAATCCTGGTTCTTTAAGTCAAAATCATTAATTATCTCAACAAATTGAGTTTTATTTATCCCCATTTCTTTAAGTATTGAAAAATCATATTTATAATGTTTACGTTTAATATTCACATCAGTAATATCATTATTTTTAATAACTTCCTGCACAATACGACCAGTAGGAGCAACAACATCAAGTAATACTCTTGAATTGACAACTTCGGCTTTTACTTCCTCTTGCCACATAAATAATTTTTCTTTTTTAAAATTGTTTGTCAATTTATTAAAAACGGGATAATTAAATTTATTTTCCACATCGATAATAACACCATCTCCCCCACTATATCTTTTTTTAACAAAAAATTCATTTAGTGGCAAATCAACTCCATTTTTAAATTTTAAATTTGTTAGTCCCTTTGAACGGACACCTTCAACGTCGGAAGAGAATAGCGATTTTATTCGTATGGTTGATTCATCCTTCAATAGATAAGGAACACCTGAGTCTACCTCGGATGCAACAAATAAAAATTCTTTCATAAAACGAAGAAAAATTCCGTCTTCATCCTTCAACTCAAGATAATTTTCTGCAAGAATTTTTCTAACTTTATTCTCATTATTTTTACAAAATTCAGAAAATTCAGAAATAAATTCGCCTGAAAACTTATTGTCATTTTTGGCATATTTTTCAAAAACATCCGGAAAGTTATTGACAATGGTCATTAATCTCGGATCAAGACCTTTAGTCTCACTATTGATAATGGGAATTCTATTACCAGAATTAATCCTGATAATATTCCCCTGACCAGGATTATTTTCATTTTCCGCTGTTTGCGGCTTGAAATAGCTTTCAATCTTTCTACTATCTCTATCCATCACGTCTTGCCGAGACATATTTCCAATTTGCTTGCGAAAATCATTCAATTCCGATGGCGTCATGCTTCTCATATAATCAAATCTGTTTTCATTTATTAATGAATCAATATATTCGATAAAACCTTTATGTGAAGAATGGGTTATTTTTGCCTCCTCTACTTGCTTAAAATCCTCATAGAAATGAGAAGCAATCAACCCTCTATCATATTTCTTATAAATACAACCAGGAATAGTATAAATCTTACCATTCACCCCCGGTATTTTAAGATCCCCTTTGCCAGATATTGGTTTATATTCTGTCGCAAGTTCATTACACTTACCTTTTGAATCATAAAAATATTTAATCTGCACAAACAAATTCTTCTGCTTCTGCAATTCCGTGACCACTATACCGTTTTCAGTAAACTCAATATTTTCAAATGAGCTATTCATTTTTTTATTAATTTTTTTAACATTAACTTTTGCGCTTCAATTTCTTTAAGCAACTGTTTTTTTTCTGCTCTATCAGAGGTTTCCCTGGCCTTTGCCTCAAGAACATTTATATTTTTTCCATTAATATTAAATATAAACGCAGGAGAACTCCCCCCCACAGGAACAGTTGAATCAGTCGATACATTTGATGCAAGGGTTTCATTACCCCCAACAATCGGTTTATCCTGACTCACCGCAGCTTCATTTACCAGTTTCTCTTCGCTTGACGATACATCGATAAACTGCTCTTTCGCAACTTGCTCACTGGATTGATTCACTGCAGCTTCAGTTGCCTGCGTATCAACAATATGCTCACTTGCTTCAGGCTGACTGGCTTCAGAATCAGGAATTTTGCCAGTTTGCGGCACTTCAGATGCACTATTGTCTACAGGATATTCATATTTCTCCCCAAAAAGCTGCTCCATCACTGCCGGGCGATTTAGTATTCTAAAAGAAAGCTTTGTCTTTATTTCTTTTAGCTCTTGAATCATTTCATCACTTTTTTTTAGTTTTGGATTCATTTGGCAAAGTGTATTAAAATCCCAATCATCATCCAGGCACTGTCCCAGGGTCAAATCGCTTTTTGCATTGTTTATCACACTATGCTGCGATTTATACAATGCGTAGTACTCAGAAGAACGCTGTCTCAACGAAGGAAGCATACTCTTTCCGTTATCTTTTATATGTAATCCTCGATACACTGCCTCAAAAATATCTTCTCTTTTAGAACCCTCGGTCGCTAGCTGGAATGAGCCATCGCCGTAATCCAGTATGAAAATCCAATTAGCGAGTTCCTTTGGAGTTAGAGTTCCATATGGGTAGAATCTCTTGCCTGCTTTAATATCGTCAATTAGTTTTTTTCGATCTTTCTTCGAGGAGCCTTTTGGGACGGTTACTAAATCTATTGGTTTGTCATATAAACTTCTTACAAATTTAAGAAAAAATTCAAGCTCCATTTCAGCTTTCATATCCGCTGATAGATGTTCCACAGTATCACGTATGAACTCCCCGATCCTGTACTTATAATCCTTATCTACCTCGTCCTTCTCGTCCCGGGCCTGGGCCAGGGCATCGGCCGGGGTCCAGAAGTCATCAAAGATAGAGTTATGCCCCTCAGGACCCTTAGGAACAGTTGAACCAGTCGATACTGTAGATGTATTTGATACAATGGTTTCTTTACCAGAATTTAACCCTACAATCAGTTTATCCTCTACAGATTCAGTGGCTTGCCCCAGTTCCTCGCTTGACGACATATCGATAAACTGCTCTTTCGCAACTTGCTCACTGGATTGACTCACTGCAGCTTCAGTTGCCTGCGTATCAACAATATGCTCACTCGCTTCAGGCTGACTGAGTTGCCCTACTGTAGCGTTAGTTTTTGCATTTTGCGGTAAATCACTAGCCCATTTTAGAAACTCATTAATCCTTTTTGCCTGTTTCTCAGTTGCGCGACATTGTTCTTTATTCTGATGATCCGTTCCGTTTACAGATTTTAATTTTTCGTCATTAAGCGAGCGGATCTCTTCAAGCGCATGAGATGAAAATGTAAAATCGGCACCTTTTATATCGACCATTTTTTCTATTGAAGAAAGCAAATACTTCAACTGGCTTTCTCTGGTGATTGCCAGATGATGATATTTTCTGGCCAATTCCCTGTTGCCCGATGTATGCTCTTTACCTGAATACGAGGCATACTTATCCCATGCATGAGTGGATTCTTGCTGTAAAAACAGGACTTTATCTTTCAGAGATAATTGATTGTAATAGGACTTCACTACCGAAGAGGCTTTTGCAGCTTCCTTAACTGTCGAGGTCTCAATATGGTTGTCCAGCCATGCGATTTCATGCCTTGAAATTTCTCGCTTATGCTTGTCTTTAAGATTGTGAAGCCCAGATATCTTGTCATCTCTCAATTCCCTGAGCGCATTAATACCTTTCTGAGAAAACGCATTTTCTACATGTTTGTTTTTAAGGAATTCTGCAACCATACTCTCCACACTACCGGGTTCTGCTTTACTACCGGGTTCTGCTTCGATGATTTTTTTTAACTCCATTTTAAGTGAGGTAATTTCTTTACGATATGCTTTATTTTTTAACAATGCCAACTGTCTTTTTAGTTCACCAATCTCTTGTCCGTACTCTGCCGATTTGGCATCACGATCCGGAATGATATGATTCACTTGATAATCGGACTGTTCTTTTTCCTTTTGTTTCAGTTCGCGCTTGATTTGTTTAGGGGTTAGATCTCCCAACTTCTCCAGACTGGAAATAGCACCCCTGATATTATCCGCTCTCGAAGATACCGTTTTAACATCTTGTATTCCGCTAAAATTATTATCGTTCACCATGCGACTCAGAGCTGTTCGATAGCCAGAGTCAGCAGCGTAAACAGTATTAATATACTGATTGAATTTCTTACCATGATAAATCGTAGGAAGATATTTCTCCGCATCAGCTTTAGATATAAATTTAAGATGACCCTCTTTAACAAGATTCTCAATAACTGCACAACGCAGTTTATCTTTGTCTGTCCAGCCTTCCATGGATTTTGCAGGCCAGTCCGCACACAGTGCATCTATCCCTTTCGCGTAGTGTTTTTTAGCTATAGACCGCGTTGAACCTGCACTGCGTTTACTTTGTTGTAGCGCTTCCCAATTCTTTCCATTAGAGTTACGGAACATTAAATAGATATTTTTCTGCAAATGATACAATTTATCCTTTCCAAAAGACTCCTTGATATCAGCATCTATTCCTATATCTATAACCCTGGCAGGAACACCACTACCAAATTCATGAACAAGAGAATTTACATATTCTACACTGACTTTATTCTCTTGAAATAATTTTGATGTATCCAGAAGTGTGGGGAAGTGTGTCTCTAACGATTCTTTACCACATAATACGCCAGGAGGGAGTGCATTATTTTCGTTAAGAATGATTCCCTGGTCCTGGTCTTTTTCACGGATAAATAATTTTAACTTCACAACATCATTGGGTTTGTCAAAGGTGCTATATTCTGCTTCAGGTTCCTGCCAGGCAATTATATTATCCCATGGAATAATATTATCGCCATGTTTAACCCCGTCAATATTGATTGATTCCTTTCCTGTACTATCATCGATGGCACTATCAGCGATGAGTGTCATCCTTTCTTTTCTGTCCAACGTTCTGGCAAATGTAGTCCCCCCATCCTTCTCTACCAACAGATATTTAACCAGAGGGTTACCAACATGTTTAGCAGGCACATGTAAGTTAAGGGTCTTCTCGTCATCACCGCTGCCAGAAACAAGGGTCAGGGTTCCCATGACACTAACCTGCGCTTTTAGAGGCACGTTAACAGTGGCCGTAGTTTCACTATTAGGTCGACAATCAGAAATACGTTGAATGGTGTGAAATGTTGCAGCTCTGGAAAGTTTTTTGTCTGAAGAATTAGATACAGATTTAATGTTATCCCTAAAGTTGCCTACCGTTTTGTTTCTGCATAATTGCTTCGGAATTGAGTTTTGTACTTCAGGCGCAGTGCTCCATTGACTTCCGGTATTCAATACATCAATTGTACTCATATTATTACTCCAGAATATAATCCATTTAATTATCACTACTTTGAATGAATCACAGCATATATATGCAGCATTGATTCTTATCACTCTGTAAGATACAATATGTTTTGAATGGGAAATTTCAAAAAATGCTCCATTTTCCGGAAATTTTTTTACACAAAAATTCAGTGATGTTTAATGCAGAAAAAGGAAGAAACGTAAACCGTCAGCAGAAACGCGAGTACGGCTAACTGTAGAAGGGAATTAAACAGGCAGAAACAGCAAAAGTATTCGCAATCAATCTTACAGATAGCGACGCCCGCTAACGGGCGTCGCTGTTGTTAGTACGCGTTAATCACCACCCACATCGGACCCTGCCCTACCGCGTAACGGCCTTTCTCCGTCAGCAGCCCTTGTTCGCCTGCAATCTCATACACCGCGATATGGTGCGATTTTTGCCCGGCGGCGATCAGGTATTTCCCACTGTGGTCGATATTAAAACCGCGCGGCTGGGTTTCGGTCGGCTGGAAGCCTTCTTTCGTCAGCACACTTCCGTCTTCTGAGACGCTGAATACCGTAATCAGGCTGGCGGTACGGTCACAGGCGTACAGATGACGACCATCTGGCGTAATATGGATATCTGCCGCCCAGCGGGTGTCGGAGAAATCAGCAGGCATCATATCCAGCGTCTGTACGCACTCAATCTTGCCGTACGGATCTTTCAGTTCCCAAACATCGACTGAACTGTTCAGCTCATTCACGCAGTAGGTATATTGCTGATTCGGATGGAACACCATATGACGCGGACCTGCACCTTCAACGGTGGTCACTTCCGCGGGTTCCTGGGCGACCAGATGACCATCATCGCTGACGGTGAACAGGCAGATACGATCCTGTTTCAACGCCGGAACCCACAGGGTACGGTTATCCGGCGAGATGTTGGCCGAGTGGCAGCCGTCCAGACCTTCAACCACGTCAACCAGCTCTACCGGCAGGCCATCATCCAGACGGGTGACGCTCACGCTGCCCGCGTTATAAGAGCCAACGAACACGAAACGCCCTTGATGATCGGTAGAAATATGGGTTGGGCTACCCGGCAGCGCAGACTCTGCCGCGAAGGTCAGCGCACCGTCATCAGGCGCAATACGATAAGCCAGTACGCGAAACTCCGGACGCACGCCAACATAGAGATAGCGCTTATCCGGGCTGACGACCATCGGCTGTACCTGACCCGGCACATCAACCACCTGCGTCAGCGTCAGAGAACCCTCGTGATTCAGGCTCCAGACGTGAATTTGCTGACTCTCAGGACTGGCGGTATAAACGGTTTGCTTCATGAATACTCCTTTGCTTTTTGGCAGGTGGCTGCAATTGCCTGACACACGCCTAAGGTAGACGCTTTTAACGGTGAATGCTTAATTAAGGCTCAGAATTTTGTCCGGCTCCCGTCTCGGTGTACCATTCCAGCAGACAAAATTCTCAACCTTCATCTGGAAAAAACTATGACCGCACGCGTGATTGCCCTGGATTTAGACGGTACCCTGTTGACCCCGAAAAAAACCTTGCTGCCATCCTCTCTCGAGGCGCTCGCGCGCGCCAGAGAAGCTGGCTACCAACTTATCATTGTCACAGGTCGCCATCACGTTGCCATCCATCCTTTTTATCAGGCACTGGCGCTGGATACACCTGCAATTTGCTGCAATGGCACCTACTTGTATGATTATCAGGCGAAAAAGGTGCTGGAATCCGATCCCCTTCCGGTTAACCAGGCGTTGCAGCTGATCGATATGCTGAATGAACATCAGATCCACGGGCTGATGTATGTGGATGAGGCCATGCTGTATGAACGCCCGACCGGGCATGTGGTGCGTACCGCTAACTGGGCGCAAACTCTGCCGCCGGAACAGCGCCCTACTTTCACTCAGGTACCTTCGCTGGCGCAGGCGGCGCATGACGCCAACGCCGTGTGGAAATTTGCCCTGACCGATGAAGATATTCCGAAACTGCAGCAGTTTGGTAAGCATGTTGAACAGCAGCTGGGGCTGGAGTGTGAATGGTCGTGGCACGATCAGGTCGACATCGCCCGTAAAGGCAACAGCAAAGGACGACGCCTGACCCAGTGGATTGAAGCCCAGGGCGGGTCAATGAAAAACGTGATTGCCTTTGGCGATAACTTTAACGATATCAGCATGCTGGAAGCCGCAGGCACCGGCGTAGCGATGGGCAATGCGGACGACGCGGTCAAAGCCCGCGCCAATATCGTGATTGGTGATAACACCACCGACAGCATCGCGAAATTTATCTATTCCCACCTACTGTAATCAGGCAGTAATCGACACACTCTTAATTTGTGCGTACAGCCACAGGCCAGGTTTGATCCCAAGTTCATCCCTGGCCCATGGGCTAATTCTCGCCCACAGCGTTTTCCCGCCGACCTCAAGCTGAACTTCCACCTGACCGTTATCGTCATAGCTCTGCGCGACTTTCGCCCGCAGCACGTTACGAATACTGGTCTGCTGCGGTGGTTGCAGCACCAGCGAAACGTCAGATGCCTGAATCCGGATACGCAGTGCGGTTTGCAGCGGTTGATCCAGTTTATTGACCCACAGATGCTGATCGCCGAGCGCCAGCGCGGTCATCGCGTAGTGAGGATGATGTTCCAGGACGCTGACTTTCAGAATGCTGCTTTGCTGTTCCTTCGGCAGCCAGGGGTGCATCACGCTGCTGCCCCAGACGTCCTCCAGCGAACCAAACGCTTTCACCTGCCCATTTTCCAGCACCATTACTTTGTCGGCCAGGTGCAAAATCTCATCCAGCGAGTGACTGACATACAGCATCGGAATATTAATTTCACGCGCCAGGCGTTGCAGGTAAGGCAGCAGTTCGCGCTTACGCGGAATATCCAGCGAGGCGAGCGGCTCATCAAGCAACAACAGTTCCGGCGCGGTAAGCAGCGCCCGACCGATGGCGACACGCTGTTTTTCGCCGCCGGAAAGACCGCCGGGCAGACGGTCAAGCAGCGGTTCAATACCCAACAGCGCCACCAGCTTATCAAACTGTCCGGCCATGCTTTTCGCCATACCGTAACGCAGATTGCCGCGCACTTTATAATGCGGGAACAGACGCGCATCCTGAAAAACATAGCCCACCCGGCGTTTTTCAGGAGTTAAGCAGATACCGTTTTCAACGTCATTCAGTACCCGACCGTTGAGCACAATGCGCCCGGACTGTGGTTGGGTCAGACCACTGATAGCATTAATCAGCGACGTTTTGCCCGCGCCGGAAACACCAAAAATCGCGGTGATGCCGCTGGCGGGCAGCGTTTCGTTGAGCGTCAGACAGTGGGTTCCCAGCGTCTGGGAGAAATTAAGTTCCAGCATGATTATCGCCCCGTCCGCTCACGGCTAATGCGCGCCAGCCATTCAGAAATGAGCAGCGAAATCAGCGCCAGCACAATAGAAATAATGCATAACCTTGCCGCCGCGCTTTCGCCGCCAGGCGTCTGGATGAGGGTGTACATTGCCGAAGGAATGGTGCGCGTTTCGCCAGGGATATTAGAAACAAAAGTAATGGTTGCGCCGAATTCACCGAGTGAACGCGCAAACGCCAGCACCGTACCGACAATAATACCGGGCAGCATCAGCGGTAAGGTAATGGTCATGAATACGCGCCAGCGCCCGGCTCCCAGCGTGCGGGCCGCCTGCTCCAGCTTGACGTCAACGCCTTCCAGCGCCAGACGAAGAGCCCTTACCATCAGAGGGAAGGACATCACCGCCGCGGCCAGCACCGCCCCACGCCAGCTAAAGGCAAAGGTGATGCCAAACCAGTCGTACAGCCACTCGCCAATAAATCCGCGCCGCCCCATAGCCACCAGCAGCAGGTACCCCACCACCACCGGCGGCAGTACCAGCGGCAAGTGCAGTACGCTGTCGAGCAACGCTTTGCCCGGGAACTTACAGCGTACCAGTAGCCAGGCAAAGAAGATCCCAAACGGCAGGCTAAACAACACGGCCAGGGAAGAAACTTTCAGGCTCAGTAAGACGGCCTGCCATTCAGGATCGGTCAGTATCATTACTTGGTCGTAAATCCATAACGTTTGAAGATTTCAGAAGCCTGCGGTCCTTTCAGGTAATCATAGAACGCGCTGACCGTTGCGTTGGAGTGCCCATCAACAACCGCGATCGGGTATTCCACTTTTTTGTGCGAATCTTCCGGGAAGGTCGCCACAACTTTTACGCCTTTGCTGGCGACGGCATCAGAACCATAGACAATGCCCAGCGGGGCTTCGTTACGTTCAACCAGCGCCAATGCGCCACGAACATCTTCAGCCGGAGCCAGTTTCGGCGCCAGGGTATCCCATGCTCCCAGTTTTTGCAGCGCTTCTTTCGCGTAAATGCCCGCCGGAACATGCTCCGGATCGCCCACGGCCAGACGCCCGCCGTTCAACAGGCTGGTCCAGTTGGTTTTGCTGTCGATGGTGAAGTCTTTCTGTGCACTGGCTTTCGTCGCGACAACGACCAGGCTGTTACCGAGCAGCGTTTTGCGCGTTGCGGTATCGATAGACTTTTTGTCTACCGCGTAATCCATCCATTTCTGATCGGCTGAAATAAACAGATCGGCGGGTGCGCCTGCTTCAATCTGGCGCGCCAGCGTGGAAGAAGAAGCAAAAGAAGAGACGACATCAACGTTCTTCTCTTTTTTATATTCTGCGGCAATGTCCTGCATCGCGTTCGTTAACGACGCCGCTGCAAACACTGTGATTTTACCTTCATCCGCCAGTGCATGTCCGGCAACGGTAAGAGAAAGTGTTGCCCCTGCAAACAAGCGTAACCATGTACGTGCCATCTGTAACTCCTTTGCGTTTCGTTATGTAGGCGCAAATATAACGATTAAATCAGGATTTTCCCAGTGGTTATTACTACCAATTAGAGGTTACACAAAGAAAATATCGGCAGGGAAAGCAGGATCTTGAGGAACTAACGCAGTTGGATAATGAGCAATAAAAAACGCCCGGCTAAGCGGGCGTTCGGGGAATCAATGGTTCTGTCTGGATTGGTCTTTCTGACCGATACCGGAAAAAATGTTGAACACTTCACCCAGTCCGTAAATCAGTCCCAGAATGATGGCCATTACCACAGGTACCATGATTACGGCGAATACCAGACTTTTCAATAACTCTAACATGGTCAACTCCAGATATAGTCCTTAGTTATATTCTAACCACATAACACAGAAAAGCACTCCCCTTTTGTGCGGTCGGCTATGCTCAGGCGCGGTTTTCCGTCACAATACCCTTTTTTGCCAGGAGCTTGTTATGCAGGCCGAAATCCTACTTACACTGAAACTTCAGCAAAAACTGTTTGCCGATCCCCGCCGCATTTCTCTGCTTAAGCACATTGCGCTTTCCGGCTCCATCAGTCAGGGCGCGAAGGATGCAGGTATCAGTTATAAAAGCGCCTGGGACGCGATTAACGAAATGAACCAGCTTAGTGAGCAGACGCTGGTAGAGCGCGCCACCGGTGGCAAAGGCGGCGGCGGTGCAGTGTTAACCCGCTACGGCCAGCGCCTGATTCAGCTGTACGACCTGCTGGCGCAAATTCAGCAAAAAGCCTTCGATGTTCTCAGCGATGACGATGCGGTTCCACTTAATAGCCTGCTGGCGGCTATCTCTCGTTTTTCACTGCAAACCAGTGCGCGTAACCAATGGTTTGGCACTATCACCGCGCGCGACCACGACCAGGTTCAGCAGCATGTCGACGTCCTGCTGGCTGATGGCGCAACCCGGCTGAAAGTCGCGATTACCGCGCAGAGCGGTGAACGTCTGGGGCTTGATGAAGGCAAAGAAGTCTTGATCCTGTTGAAAGCGCCGTGGGTGGGGATCACCCAGGATGATGCTATCGCTCAGGCCGCCGACAACCAATTGCAAGGCACCATCAGTCATATTGAACGCAGTAGCGAGCAGTGTGAAGTGTTAATGACCTTGCCGGATGGACAGACGCTGTGCGCCACCGTTCCGACTGACGATGCCCTATCGCTGCAAGAAGGCGCGAATGTCACTGCCTATTTCAACGCGGACAGAGTGATTATCGCCACACTATGCTGAGTGATTGACATCGGCCTGAAGAACACGTATCCCTGTTATTAATCGCTGCAAATAATGGGATACAAAATGTCATCGTTGCAAATTTCGCAAGGCACGTTTCGTCTTAGCGACACAAAAACGCTCCAGTTAGATGCGTTGACGTTAAACGCGGGTGACTGCTGGGCGTTTGTTGGCTCGAACGGTAGCGGGAAATCCGCGCTGGCTCGTGCGCTGGCGGGAGAATTACCGCTCCTGAAAGGCGAGCGCCGCTGTCAGTTCGCGCGTATAACCCGACTCTCCTTTGAGCAGCTCCAAAAACTGGTCAGCGACGAGTGGCAGCGAAACAACACCGATCTTCTCAGTCCCGGTGAGGACGACACCGGGCGCACCACCGCAGAAATCATTCAGGATGAGGTTCACGACCCCGCCCGCTGCGCTGCGCTGGCACAGCAGTTTGGTATCTCCGCCCTGCTTAGCAGGCGTTTCAAATACCTTTCCACCGGCGAAACGCGGAAAACTCTGCTCTGTCAGGCACTGATGTCTGAACCCGATTTGCTGATCCTTGATGAACCGTTTGACGGACTGGATGTGGCTTCACGTTGCCAGTTGGCAGAGGTGCTCGCGGCGTTACATCAGGCCGGTTTTACGTTAGTGCTGGTGTTAAACCGCTTTGATGAGATCCCCGATTTTGTGCAATTTGCTGGCGTACTCGCCGATTGCACATTGACAGAAACCGGTGAAAAAACAGCTCTTCTGCAACAAGCGTTAATCGCCCAACTTGCCCACAGTGAACGGCTTGATGGTATTACCCTCCCTGAACCGGATGAACCTTCCGTACGCCGCATGTTGTCTGAGAACGAACCGCGGATTATGCTCAACGACGGGGTCGTTTCCTATAACGATCGCCCGATTCTTCATCATCTGAGCTGGCGGGTAAATCCAGGTGAACACTGGCAGATTGTCGGTCCAAACGGGGCGGGAAAATCAACGCTGCTCAGTTTAATCACCGGCGATCATCCGCAGGGCTATAGCAATGATTTGACGCTGTTTGGCCGTCGTCGGGGTAGCGGCGAAACTATCTGGGATATTAAAAAGCACATTGGCTACGTCAGCAGCAGCCTGCATCTGGATTACCGGGTAAGCACCACGGTGCGTAACGTCATTCTCTCAGGCTACTTCGATTCCATCGGTATTTATCAGGCCGTATCAGACAGACAACACAAGCTGGTACAACAGTGGCTGGATATTCTGGGAATGGATAAACGCACTGCAGACGCCCCTTTCCACAGCCTTTCCTGGGGACAGCAGCGCCTGGCGCTGATCGTCCGCGCGTTAGTGAAACACCCTACGCTATTGATCCTTGATGAACCTTTGCAGGGTCTGGACCCGCTAAACCGCCAGTTGATCCGCCGTTTTGTGGATGTTCTGATCGGTGAAGGTGAAACCCAGCTGCTGTTTGTTTCTCACCATGCTGAAGATGCACCCGCCTGCATTACCCACCGACTGGAGTTTGTGCCCGAAGGCGATATCTACACCTATCGGCAATCATCCCTGCGTTAGTTTTCATACCGGGGCGCGCTAATGCGCCCTTTTTTAAACCTGATTTTTCAGACAAAAGCTGCAATCATTAAATAACATAATGATTTAAAATCAAAAAATACAATTCAGGCGTTGAGAATCAGTATGTGTAAACGATTCCACTAATTTATTCCATGTCACACTTTTCACAACTTTGTTATGCTATCTTCATTACATGATATAGGCATAACGGAGCGAATTATGAGAGTATTGGTTACAGGTGGTAGCGGTTACATTGGAAGCCACACTTGTGTGCAGTTGCTTAAGAATGGCCACGACGTCGTGATCCTTGATAACCTCTGCAACAGTAAGCGCAGCGTACTGCCTGTTATTGAGCGTTTAGGTGGAAAACATCCGACCTTCGTCGAAGGTGATATCCGTAACGAAGCGCTGATCACCGAAATCCTGCACGATCACGCCATCGATACGGTCATCCACTTCGCCGGTCTGAAGGCCGTCGGCGAATCCGTTGCTAAACCGCTGGAGTACTATGACAACAACGTCAACGGCACTCTGCGTCTGGTCAATGCGATGCGCGCCGCCAACGTGAAAAACTTCATATTCAGCTCCTCCGCCACCGTCTATGGCGATCAGCCACAAATTCCTTACGTTGAAAGCTTCCCGACCGGCACCCCACAAAGTCCGTACGGCAAAAGTAAGCTGATGGTCGAGCAGATCCTGACCGATCTGCAAAAAGCACAACCTGAGTGGAGCATCGCGTTGCTACGCTATTTCAATCCGGTTGGCGCACATCCGTCAGGAGACATGGGCGAAGATCCGCAAGGCATCCCTAACAATCTGATGCCATACATCGCGCAGGTTGCCGTGGGCCGCCGTGAGTCTCTGGCCATATTTGGTAATGACTACCCGACCGAAGACGGTACCGGCGTTCGCGATTACATCCACGTGATGGATCTTGCCGACGGCCACGTTGTCGCTATGGAAAAACTGGCAGGCAAGCAAGGGGTACATATTTACAACCTTGGCGCTGGCGTTGGTAGCAGCGTATTGGATGTGGTCAACGCCTTCAGCAAAGCCTGCGGTAAGCCAGTGAACTACCATTTTGCTCCGCGCCGCGACGGCGATCTGCCTGCCTACTGGGCTGATGCCAGCAAAGCCGATCGCGAGCTCAACTGGCGCGTGACGCGTACACTGGATGAAATGGCACAAGATACCTGGCACTGGCAATCACGCCATCCACAGGGATATTCGGATTAAGGACACGTTATGACGCAATTCAACCCTGTCGATCATCCACACCGCCGTTTTAATCCGCTCACCGGACAGTGGATCCTCGTTTCGCCACATCGTGCCAAACGCCCCTGGCAGGGGGCGCAGGAAACGCCATCTAAACAGGTACTGCCCGCGCATGATCCGGACTGCTTCCTCTGCGCTGGCAATACGCGCGTTACCGGCGACAAAAACCCGGATTACACCGGGACCTATGTCTTCACCAATGACTTTGCCGCACTGATGTCTGATACCCCGGATGCTCCCGACAGCCACGACCCACTAATGCGTTGCCAGAGCGCACGCGGTACCAGCCGCGTGATCTGCTTCTCGCCCGATCACAGTAAAACGCTGCCAGAACTCAGCGTCCCTGCGCTGACAGAAATTGTACAGACGTGGCAGGAACAGACCGCAGAGTTAGGAAAAACCTATCCCTGGGTGCAGGTATTTGAGAATAAAGGTGCGGCGATGGGATGTTCAAACCCGCACCCACACGGACAAATTTGGGCCAACAGTTTCCTGCCTAACGAAGCCGAACGTGAAGACCGTCTGCAAAAAGCGTACTTTGCCGAGCAGGGCACGCCAATGCTCGTTGATTACGTCCAGCGCGAACTGGCGGACGGCAGCCGTACGGTCGTAGAAACCGAGCACTGGCTGGCGGTTGTGCCTTACTGGGCCGCATGGCCGTTCGAAACGCTACTGCTGCCGAAAACGCATGTGCTGCGTATTACCGATTTGACTGACGAACAGCGTGCCGACCTGGCGCTGGCGTTGAAAAAACTGACCAGTCGCTACGACAACCTGTTCCAGTGCTCATTCCCCTACTCTATGGGCTGGCACGGCGCGCCGTTCAACGGTGAAGAAAACGAACACTGGCAGTTGCACGCGCACTTTTACCCGCCGCTGCTGCGTTCCGCGACCGTGCGTAAATTTATGGTCGGTTATGAAATGCTGGCGGAAACCCAGCGTGACCTGACGGCAGAACAAGCGGCTGAGCGACTGCGTGCGGTCAGCGACATCCATTTTCGCGAATCCGGAGTTTAAATAATGAGTCTGAAAGAAAAAACACAATCTCTGTTTGCAGAAACGTTTGGCTACCCTGCCCCCCATACTATTCAGGCACCGGGTCGCGTAAACCTGATCGGCGAACACACCGATTATAACGACGGCTTCGTTCTGCCCTGCGCCATCGACTATCAAACCGTCATTAGCTGTGCCCCCCGCGACGATCGAAAAGTTCGTGTGATCGCCGCTGATTACGACAATCAGATTGATGAGTTCTCTCTTGATGCGCCGATTATCGCCCACGAAACCCAGCAGTGGTCAAACTACGTGCGCGGCGTGGTGAAGCACCTGCAAAAGCGCAATAACGCCTTTGGCGGTGCGGATCTGGTGATCAGCGGTAACGTCCCGCAGGGCGCGGGTCTAAGCTCTTCCGCCTCACTGGAAGTCGCTGTGGGTACAGTATTCCAGCAGCTCTATCACCTGCCGCTCGACGGCGCGCAGATTGCCCTGAACGGCCAGGAAGCGGAAAACCAGTTTGTCGGCTGTAACTGCGGCATTATGGATCAGCTCATCTCTGCGCTCGGCAAGAAAGATCATGCGCTGCTAATCGACTGCCGTACGCTGGGCACCAAAGCCGTTTCTATGCCTGAGGGCGTGGCGGTGGTGATCATCAACAGCAACTTTAAACGCACGCTGGTTGGCAGCGAGTACAACACCCGCCGCGAACAATGTGAAACCGGCGCGCGTTTCTTCCAGCAGCCAGCGCTGCGTGATGTCAGCCTTGAAGCGTTTAACGCTGTCGCCCTCGAACTGGATCCGATTGTCGCCAAACGCGTCCGCCACGTCATCACAGAAAATACGCGTACCGTTGAAGCCGCACAGGCGCTGGAGAAAGGCGATCTGCTGCGTATGGGCCAATTGATGGCAGAATCTCACGCCTCAATGCGCGATGACTTTGAAATCACCGTGCCGCAAATTGATACGCTGGTAGAGATTGTCAAAGCGACCATCGGCGATAAAGGCGGTGTACGTATGACCGGCGGCGGCTTCGGCGGCTGCATCGTGGCGCTGATCCCACAAGATTTGGTGCCTGCCGTACAGCAGGCTGTCGCTGAACAGTACGAAGCGAAAACCGGTATCAAGGAAACCTTTTATGTCTGCAAACCTTCACAAGGAGCCGGACAGTGCTAAACGAAATTCCCGTAATGGCGCCCGACGGCCAACCGTTTCGCCTGCTCACCCTGCGTAATGACGCGGGGATGGTAGTCACGCTGATGGACTGGGGCGCGACGCTGCTGTCTGCGCGTATTCCGCTCAGCGATGGTAGCGTGCGCGAAGCATTACTCGGCTGCGCAAGCCCGGAGCAATACCCACAACAAGCTGCATTTTTGGGAGCCTCGATTGGTCGCTACGCTAACCGTATCGCCAACAGCCGTTATACCTTTGCCGGCGAAACCGCCGAATTAATACCCAGTCAGGGCGACAACCAGCTGCACGGTGGGCCGGACGGTTTCGACAAACGTCGCTGGCAGATAGTCAATCAGAATGACCGTCAGGTGCTGTTTGCCTTAACCTCTGACGATGGCGACCAGGGCTTTCCGGGTCACCTCTGCGCCACCGCGCAATATCGCCTGACCGATGATAACCGTATTTCGATTACCTACCGTGCGACAGTGGATATGCCCTGCCCGGTGAATCTGACGAATCACGTTTATTTCAACCTCGACGGCGACAAAACGGATGTGCGCCAGCACAAGCTGCAGATTCTGGCCGATACGTACCTGCCGGTTGATGAAATGGGTATCCCGCATGACGGACTGAAACCCGTGGCGGGCACCTCGTTCGATTTCCGGGCACCTAAACGCATCGACAGCGAATTTCTGGCCGATGACGATCAGCGCAAGGTGAAAGGTTACGATCACGCTTTCTTGTTGCAGACGCAAGGCGATGCCCGCAAACCGGTCGCCATGGTCTGGTCCCAGGATGAAAAACTGCAAATGGAGGTCTACACCTCTGCCCCGGCATTGCAGTTTTATTCCGGGAATTTCCTCGGCGGCACACCATCCCGTGGACCTGAAGCCTACGCCGACTGGCAAGGACTGGCGCTGGAAAGTGAGTTTCTGCCTGACAGCCCAAATCATCCGGAATGGCCGCAGCCAGACTGCTTCCTGCGACCGGGTGAAGAGTATTCCAGCCTGACCGAATACCGGTTTATTCCTGCCTGATAGTTAACCGTGACGAGCCGATACCCGGCTCGTCATTTATTCCCACGCCAGATCCGTTCAAAACCCCACCACTCAAAGACAAAATCGCAACCTTGAATTCACAAGAACCTTACACTGCGCCGCTATTTTCGCTATGGTTATGCGTAAGCATTGCCGCTGGTGCATTACGGCAATATAATGATAATTATTATCATTCAACATGATTTATAGGAGTGAGTGTATGGCTGTAACTAAGCTGGTTCTGGTACGTCACGGTGAAAGTCAGTGGAACAACGAAAACCGCTTTACCGGTTGGTATGATGTTGACCTGTCTGAAAAAGGTGTGGGCGAAGCAAAAGCGGCAGGTAAACTGCTGAAAGAGGAAGGCTACAGCTTCGATTTTGCTTATACCTCTGTGCTGAAACGTGCCATCCACACCCTGTGGAATGTCCTGGACGAACTGGATCAGGCCTGGCTGCCGGTTGAGAAATCCTGGAAACTGAACGAACGTCATTACGGCGCACTGCAGGGGTTGAACAAAGCCGAAACCGCTGAGAAATACGGTGACGAGCAGGTTAAGCAATGGCGTCGTGGCTTTGCGGTAACCCCACCGGAACTGACTAAAGATGACGAGCGCTATCCGGGTCACGATCCACGCTATGCGAAGCTGACCGACAAAGAGTTACCGGTTACCGAAAGCCTGGCGCTGACCATCGATCGCGTTATTCCTTACTGGAATGAAACCATTCTGCCGCGCATGAAAAGCGGTGAGCGTGTGATTATCGCCGCTCACGGTAACTCCCTGCGTGCGCTGGTGAAATACCTGGATAACATGGGCGAAGATGAGATCCTGGAACTGAACATCCCGACGGGTGTCCCGCTGGTGTATGAGTTCGACGAAAACTTCAAGCCGATCAAACATTACTATCTGGGTAACGCTGACGAGATCGCAGCAAAAGCTGCAGCGGTAGCCAACCAGGGTAAAGCGAAGTAATTTCATCAGGCCTACAAGATTGCTTGTAGGCCTGATTACTCTATTTCTTATTCCACTTTACCAGCTGTAACGGACATCCAGGCTACCGTTGAGATCGCCATAATCATTACGTCCCTTTTGCCCTGCAACCTGACCAGTGATGCTCCACTGGCTATTCAGATTCGCCTGAATACCTACTTTCACCTCGGCGCGATCTGCCGGAAGATCCTGCTTCACCTGCGCGCCATCAAACGAAACGGCAACATCATCGCTGGTGTGTAACCAGTTCACCTCCGCAAACGGCTGGATCACCGACGTGGTATTCTTGTGCAACTTGCCATCTACCCGCAGTCCGAGACGCGTGGTCCAACTGTCACCGTTTTGTCCGTCAATACGCGTTCCATTCTGCACAACCGCGTCCGCTTTATATTGCTGCCATGTCACCTGAGCCTGTGGCGTCAGGCTAACAGTATTCAGGTTCTCAAGCCCGATGTCGTACCGATAGCCCGTTTCCAGAGAAACAGCGCTGGCTGTCGAATCATAATCCTTTGACCCCACGTCACCGTTATTTACGCTGTTATTGTAGAGACCATACTGGTACCAGCTATCCACATACAGTCCGCTATGGTCCTTCGCATCCGCAAACCAGGTGGCATAAGCCCCAAGATTGTAACCGGCTACGTTACCACTGGCAGAGAACTGGCTCCCATCCGCCCCTCGGTTACCGGTGCTATCCGTATCGGCATTGATATAACTCACCATCAGCCCTGCTTTCAGGCTCTGCACGCTATCATCCCAGCTCAGTATATCGCCGCCGATCTGGAACTGAGAATAGTTGTTGTCAATATCCACATGATCGTTTGCTGCTGTTGACGACGCATCACCCGCTTTAAAACGCATCCACATACTGCCGTCATCGGTGCGTAACTGGCTGCCTTCGCGGTCATAAAGGGTCTGCATTTGCAGACTACGCGCCATCCACTGGTTGCCGAGATAGGCACCGATATCGGCGCGATACTGAGGGTCCACAGGGGTGACATTACCACCGTCATCTGGATTAACCGGGGTAACGGTCTGCGAGCGCAAATACCAGTCACCACCGTCCTGATACAAGCGGTACTCATACACTCCGACCTGAACCTGGTTGCCCTGGGTGAAGACGCCGTCAGACTGACCGCCGACATCTATCACCTCGATCCCTTGCGTGGTGAGGGCTCCGTCCCCACCAGTATTAGTAACAAAGACGGTGGTCGTGCCTGCAGTATCGCCGGAAATCAGGAGCTTATCCGTCGGGGAGGCATCATCCCCCAGCTGTGTATTAAGGGAGAGCGTGCCATTATTACCGGTGTAATTGCCGTTAATGGTGAGGGTGTGACCAGTCTCATTGCTCTGGCTGATGGCAATGTTGCCGGCATTCGAGACATCATCATTGATAACGCCGGTACCGCCGAGGGTTGCCCCGGCTGCGACGCTGACGGAGCCGTTAGACGTAGTGGCCATTAACTGCGAAGATGAGCCGGAGACACCGGGTGTGCCAATAACGGCAGAATCAGCGAGCCAGAGGGTGCCTTCATCGACAAGCGTGTCACCGGCGTAGGTGCTGTTACCGGTAAGCAGCAACGTACCCTGCCCGGTTTTTTGCAGGGACCCAATGCCCTGAATACTGTTGCTCTCGGTACGGGAGGCTCCCGCGTCGAGGTCATAATCCAGGATCCCACTGTTGGTGATAACACCGGTTAAGGCATTAACGGTGGCGCCGGTTTTAATCAGAGTGGTGCCTTCAAGAATGGCATAATCTGATTCCAGCCAGAGTGAGCCGCCGCTGTTGACGGTGGTGTTGCTGGCGAAACTGGCTATTTTTTTGCCGTCCTCCTCTGTTCTAAGTACCAGCGTCCCCCCCTGATTTACAGTCGATTCTTTAGCGCGACCATAAACGGACTGAATACCCTTGTTGTTGATGGTCGCGCCGGTGGACAACCCAAAAACGGTTTCCGTTCCACCAGCATTGATGACGGAATCCGTTGCGGTTCCGAACACATCGTTTTTTGCTCCCGAATTGATGGTAGTGTGTTCTGCTGTACCATAGACAACCTGTAGGCCTTTTTCGCTCAGCACGGCATTCACGGAGGTGCCATTCTCTTCAACCTCAAGATAGCCTCCCGTTACCTGCGCATCCTGGGACAGACCACCGTCCATGACATACTGCCACCCGCCTTCTATCGTCGTATTGAAGGCGCTGCCGTAAACAAACTGATCCCCGGCATCTATTGTCTCTCCACTAACGGACTCACCGGCCGCAACAGTCGGGGTATAATCCGCCATCGCCGGACCAGAGAGTAACCCCAGCAGCGTGGCGATGCCTGCCGCCCTGGCCTGGTTTTTTATCTGACTGTCACCCTGTGCATGTTCAGAAGCCACGACATACATATTACGCGCGGTATTCCAGACGATGTTAAAATTTTTATTCATAGTCATCCCTTTAATTAATATTAAATTCCTCATGGAATGATAACCCTGGATTTAATATATTTATTACAGGAATGATAAAATTAAGAATATATTTATATTCACCCTAACAATATATTGGCAATATAAATAAAATAAATTTATTAATATTAATTAAAAAACCGGCCTGATTCGCCGGTTTTAATAAGGGAGGAAAGTAGCTTTAACCGCGACGCGCGTTGACCGCATCCGCCAGCTGGCGCAGCACCGCATCGGTATCATCCCAGCCAATGCAGGCATCAGTGATGCTTTTGCCGTAGGTCAGCGGCTCACCGCTATCCGGGTTCTGATTCCCCTCGACCAGATGGCTTTCGATCATCACGCCAATAATCGCTTTTTCGCCGCCAGCGACTTGTCCGCAAACGTCTTTCGCAACATCCATCTGCTTTTTGAACTGCTTGCTGGAGTTGGCATGGCTAAAGTCGATCATCACTTGCGCAGAGAGTCCTGCTTTAATCAGACCTTCTTTTACGTCTGCGACGTGCTGAGCGCTGTAGTTTGGCTCTTTGCCGCCGCGCAGAATAATATGGCAATCGCCATTACCGCTGGTATTCACGATCGCCGAATGACCCCATTTGGTCACGGACAGGAAGCAGTGTGGCGCTCCTGCGGCGTTGATCGCATCAATCGCGACTTTGATCGTGCCATCGGTACCGTTTTTAAAACCAACCGGGCAAGACAGACCCGATGCCAGCTCGCGGTGTACCTGGGACTCAGTGGTACGCGCACCAATCGCTCCCCAACTCATCAGGTCGGCGAGGTATTGCGGCGTGATCATGTCGAGGAATTCGCCCGCAGCCGGCAATCCGCTGTCGTTGATATCCAGTAGCAATTTACGTGCAATGCGCAGCCCATCGTTGATCTGGAAGCTGTTGTCCATGTGCGGATCGTTGATCAGCCCCTTCCAGCCGACGGTGGTACGCGGTTTTTCAAAATAGACGCGCATGACGATTTCAAGTTCGCCTTTTAACTCTTCGCGCAGCGCCAGCAGGCGAGCGGCGTACTCTTTAGCGGCTGCCGGATCATGAATAGAGCACGGCCCAATCACCACTAACAGGCGATCGTCGCTCCCTTTCAGAATTTTATGAATCGCCTTACGGGCATGAGCCACCGTGTTTGCGGCATTTTCAGTAGCGGGGAATTTTTCCAGCAGTGCGACTGGCGGTAATAACTCGTTGATCTCTTTGATGCGTAAATCGTCGTTCTGATAATTCATGATTATTCCAGCGTTGCCATACTTATATAAATGAATGCAATCCCTCCAATCTATATCTTCAGTCATAAAGTGTAAACGGGGTTTTACAGTACGAACCGTGTTATCCCAGGGTTATGCAAAAAAACGCAAGAATATAGCGAATAATGAGATCAAAACAGCAAATCACAACTGTAATTTCTGATTTCATTATTATTTTCAAAATTCTGTGCTAGCTATCGACACATATCGTGGATTTTTACCCACTGTACTGTAAGGCAACGCCCAATATTTACGTGGCTGATAACGAGAGAATAGAAGCTCTCCTTTTTAATTTTATCCCCCCAAAAACGGTATGATGTCATACAGTAAAGGTGAGAATAACAAAGGGATGGCACAATGGCGCACACACATACTCATACTTCCTCTGAGCAACCCAAAGACAATAACGCCCGCCGACTGATGTTCGCCTTCTGCATTACAGCGGGATTTATGTTGGTCGAAGTGGTGGGCGGAATACTTTCAGGCTCACTGGCGCTGCTGGCCGACGCCGGGCATATGCTTACGGATGCGGCAGCGCTGCTTTTCGCGCTGCTGGCCGTCCAGTTTTCCCGTCGCCCGCCCACAATACGCCACACCTTCGGCTGGCTGAGGCTCACGACGCTGGCTGCATTCGTTAATGCCATCGCATTGGTCGTTATCACCATTTTAATCGTCTGGGAGGCGATTGAGCGCTTCCAGACACCTCGTCCCGTGGCGGGCGGCATGATGATGGTTATTGCTGTTTCGGGTTTACTGGCCAATGTGCTTGCTTTCTGGGTTTTACATCGCGGTAGTGAAGAGAAAAACCTGAACGTCCGCGCCGCAGCGCTGCATGTGATGGGGGATTTACTCGGCTCGGTCGGGGCGATCATCGCTGCGCTGATTATTATCTGGACGGGCTGGACACCTGCGGATCCGATCCTCTCAATTTTGGTTTCCGTACTGGTGCTGCGCAGTGCCTGGAGATTGTTAAAAGATAGCGTCAATGAATTGCTGGAAGGCGCTCCGCTGGCGCTGGATATCGCCGCACTGCAGCGCCATCTCAGCCGGGACATTCCCGAAGTTCGCAATGTGCACCATGTCCACGTCTGGATGGTGGGTGAAAAGCCGGTAATGACGCTGCATGTGCAGGTGATCCCACCGCACGATCACGATGCGTTGCTGGAGCGTATTCAGCATTTCCTTATCCATCACTACCAGATTGAACACGCAACGATCCAGATGGAATATCAGCCGTGCAATGGACCGGACTGCCACCTGTATCAGGGCGTGTCCGGCCACTCACATCATCACCATTAATGAGACAGCGCGTGGGAACCTCGCTCACGCGCGCTGTTGATCCACATCCTGCTCCCGTTGAGGGCGATAACCGTCAGGATCATATATTCCAGCGACATGGCATATACGCCTTGCAGTGCAAAGATCACCACGCTGATGACGTTGATGATTACCCACAGCAGCCAGTTTTCAACGTATTTACGTGTCATCAGGATCATCGCCACAATCGACAACACCATCATGCAGGAGTCCCAGAACGGGAAGGCATCGGGTTGCAGTTCAGGCACAGCAACCTGTAATCCCAATGCCTGCATTATGTTGACCGCAATGCGGGTCAGGAACGCAAAAACCGGATCGATATAGACCGACATCAGGCCGATCGCTACCACGCAGGCCGCCAGCCAGCCGATCGCTTTTGGCAACGGCAGCCAGCGAATTTTCAGTTCCGCTTCATGCTGGTTGGTTTGCCGGGACCAGGCATACCAGCCGTAGATGTTGGCGGCAAAGAAAAAAACTTGCAGCAACAGGCTGGCATAAAGCTGGATCTGAAAGAAGATAATCGCAAACAGCGTGACGTTTATCAGACCGAAGACGTAATTGCTGATTTTCTCAAGACTCGCCAGGCCAATACACAACAACCCGGCAATCGTCCCCACGGCTTCGATCCACGACAGATCGTAACCACCCGTGCCAATCGGAATATGTACCAGAATGTTCTGCGTGCTAAAAAAGTCCATCTTTTCCCCCAGAGCAAAAAAATTCATTACGCTCGTAGTGTAGCCGCAAATTCCAACATGCGGTTTAACGGCAACAACGCTCCTTCTCGCAGCGCGTGATCAACATGTATCTCATGCGCCACGCCGCCATGTTCCAGCCCCTCAGCAATCGCCTTGAGGCCGTTCATCGCCATCCACGGGCAATGCGCGCAGCTACGACAGGTAGCCCCCTCGCCGGCCGTCGGCGCTTCAAGCAGCTCTTTATCCGGAACGGCCTGCTGCATTTTGTAAAAAATACCCCGGTCAGTCACCACAATCAGTTGCTTATGCGGTAACGATTTAGCTGCGGTGATGAGCTGGCTGGTTGAGCCAACGGCATCGGCCATATCAACGATAGACTGAGGGGACTCTGGGTGCACCAGCACCGCTGCATCAGGGTACAGCGCTTTCATGCGTGTTAAAGCCTGGGTTTTAAATTCGTCATGGACAATACAGGCTCCCTGCCAACAGAGCACGTCTGCGCCGGTCTGTTTTTGCACGTAGTTGCCCAGATGTCTGTCCGGGGCCCAGATTATTTTTTCACCTAAACTATCAAGATGCTCAATAAGTTCCACTGCGATACTGGACGTTACAACCCAATCCGCACGTGCTTTTACGGCGGCTGAGGTATTTGCATAAACCACCACGGTACGATCCGGATGCGCATCGCAAAATGCGCTGAACGCATCAATCGGACAGCCCAGATCTAATGAACATTCCGCCTGTAAGGTCGGCATCAGGATAGTCTTTTCCGGGCTAAGAATTTTGGCGGTTTCTCCCATAAACCTCACGCCCGCAACCAGCAACGTAGAGGCAGAATGTTTTGCACCAAACCGCGCCATCTCCAGAGAATCAGAGATGCAGCCACCGGTCTCTTCAGCCAACTGCTGAATTTCAGGATCGGTGTAATAGTGCGCGACCATAACGGCATCACGCTCTTTCAGCAGGCGCTTGATTTTTTCACGATAAAATTGCTTTTCATCCGCACTCAGCGGCGCTGGCTTCGGCGGAAACGGATAAATTGCTGCTTCTGGATCAAACATCACGCTCATCTTGCTTTCTCGTTTTACTGGCTTAACGAAATAACCGATTAAAAGCGTGACTCACGCCGTATTCGGTTAGATTTGTTTTATATGCTAAACAAGATAGCGGATTGGCGTAAGAAAGTCACAATAATTGCGTGTGATGAATGCCGGATGGCGACTGACGTCTTATCCGGCCTACGTGAATAGTGTCGTCTGTAGGACTGATAAGCGAAGCGCATCAGGCAAGCAGGTTCGAATCTTATAAATCGCAGATAGCAAAAAAGCGCCTTTAGGGCGCTTTTTTACACTGGTGGGGCGTGCAGGATTCGAACCTGCGACCAATTGATTAAAAGTCAACTGCTCTACCAACTGAGCTAACGCCCCCATATGGGGTTTACTTCTTTATTCTTTCAGAGATGGTGGGTCGTGCAGGATTCGAACCTGCGACCAATTGATTAAAAGTCAACTGCTCTACCAACTGAGCTAACGACCCGCTCGGATGTCACCTGAAAATTTTTACTCGGAACCACCAAAATAGTGGTGGGGCGTGCAGGATTCGAACCTGCGACCAATTGATTAAAAGTCAACTGCTCTACCAACTGAGCTAACGCCCCGAGTGGTGGGTGATGACGGGATCGAACCGCCGACCCCCTCCTTGTAAGGGAGGTGCTCTCCCAGCTGAGCTAATCACCCGATACTACGCTGGATACTACTTACTAACTGAGTTAGTGGTGGGTCGTGCAGGATTCGAACCTGCGACCAATTGATTAAAAGTCAACTGCTCTACCAACTGAGCTAACGACCCACTTTTGCGCTGCTTTTGGTTTGTTTGATATCCCTTGGCAACGGCGGCATATATTACTGATTTCAGATTTTAGCGCAACAAAAATTTCGATGTAAATTACTCAACTGCTTAGGAATCACACGACACGACCAGAAATAACACGATTTCTGGTCGCATGGTGGTCATTACATCGCGCCAAGACGTTTTTGCGCTTGTTTCGCGCCATCAGTACCAGGGTATTTAGTGATAACCTGCTGATAAACGGCTTTCGCTTTTGCTGCGTCACCTTTGTCCTGCATGATGACGCCGACTTTATACATCGCGTCTGCAGCCTTTGGTGATTTTGGGAAGTTTTTAACTACGGATGCAAAATAGAACGCTGCATCATCTTTTTTACCCTTGTTGTAATTCAACTGACCGAGCCAGTAATTCGCATTTGGCAGGTAAGTCGAATCCGGGTACTTTTTGATGAAGTTCTGAAATGCAACGATCGCATCATCCTGGCGGGATTTATCCTGCACCAGGGCAATTGCCGCATTGTAATCGGTATTCGCATCGCCAGTTTGCGCCGGAGTGCCTGACGAAGCTGCAGCACCGGCATCGGGTGCCGGGGTTGCCGCCCCACTCTGATCGCCAGCCGCAGACTGCGCCGCAGGCGCACTACCGCTGCCAAGATTATTCATCTGCAGCAATATCTGTTTTTGGCGTTCAACAACCTGATTCAGCTGGTACTGATTTTCCTGAATTTGACCACGCAGGGAATCAATATCGGACTGATTATCGGAGAGTTGTTGCTGGAGTTGGGTTAAAAGCTGACTGTGAGCGTTAGAAATACGCTCGAGTTGAGTGACACGGTCTTCGACCGAGCCTGAGCCGACACTACTGATTGGCGCCTGAGCAAAAGCGGCCCAAGGGGCCGCTATGCCAACCAGTAACGACAGACTCAACAGGTGATGTCTGAAGTTACTGCTCATGCAATTCTCTTAGTAAACCAGTACGGCGCGACGGTTTTTGGCGTAAGCCGCTTCGTCATGACCCAGTACTGCAGGTTTTTCTTTACCGTAAGAAACGATGGAGATCTGGTCCGCAGAAACGCCTTTACCCTGCAGGTACATCTTAACGGCGTTTGCACGACGCTCACCCAGGGAGATGTTGTACTCAGGAGTACCACGTTCGTCCGCATGACCTTCTACGGTGACTTTGTAAGACGGGTTGCTACGCAGGAAGTTAGCGTGCGCATCCAGCATTGCGGCGAAGTCAGAACGGATATCGTACTTATCCAGATCGAAGTAAACGATGTTGTTCTGCTGCAGCTGTTGCATCTGCAGACGCGCTTGCTCTTCGGAAGACATGTTGCCGCTACCGTTTGCATCCATACCAGTGCCGGCACCCAGCATGCCTTCGCTGCCGTCATTGCTGGCGTTCTTGTTAGAAGAACATGCCGCAATAGCCATAACAGGCAGAGCAATCATCAGCCCTTTCAGCACTTTGTTCAGTTGCATTTCAATGATTCCTTTATTAATCAATTATTTATTATCACAGATACGGCGACCAGGCAGGGAATTTAACCTGTCCATCAGTTGCCGGAAGACGCGCTTTGAAACGCCCATCTGTAGAAACCAAATTCAGCACGGATCCCATCCCCTGAGAAGAGCTGTAGATTACCATAGTGCCGTTAGGTGCCAGACTTGGCGTTTCGTCCAGGAACGTTGACGACAGAACTTGTACGCCACCCGCTACCAGATCTTGTTTGGCAATGTGCTGCTGACCATTAGCCGAGCTTACCATTACCATAAACTTACCGTCGCTGCTGACATCAGCATCCTGGTTTTGCGAACCTTCCCAGGTAATACGCTGCGGAGCACCGCCGTTGACGTTAACTTTATACACCTGCGGACGACCGGCCTGGTCAGACGTAAAGGCCAGGTTTTGGCTGTCCGGGAACCAGGTCGGTTCCGTGTTGTTGCTGCGACCATCAGTGACCTGACGGATCTGACCGGAACCGATGTCCATAACGTACAGGTTCAGGCTACCGGTTTTAGACAGGGCAAACGCCAGTTTGCTGCCATCCGGAGAAAACGCAGGTGCACCGTTGTGACGCGGGAACGAAGCAACCTGACGCACTGCGCCGTTGGACAACGTCTGAATAACCAGCGCCGAACGACCACTTTCGAAGGTAACGTAGGCCAGTTTTGAACCGTCCGGAGACCACGCCGGAGACATCAACGGCTGCGGAGAGCGGTGAACGACAAACTGGTTGTAACCATCGTAGTCCGACACACGTAATTCGTACGGGAACTGACCACCGTTTGTCTGAACAACATAAGCGATACGGGTACGGAATGCACCTTTAATACCAGTCAGTTTTTCAAACACTTCGTCACTTGCGGTATGGCCCGCATAACGCAGCCACTGCTTGTTCACTTTATACGTGTTCTGTGCCAGTACGGTACCCGGTGCACCACCGGTATCAACCAGTTGATAAGCAACACTGTAGGAGCCATCTGGATTCGGTGTGACCTGGCCCACCACCACGGCATCAATACCCAGGGCAGACCATGCGGCAGGTTGAACTTCCTGCGCGGTACCCGGCTGCTGCGGCAGGCGAGAACGGTCTAATGGGTTAAATTTACCGCTGTTACGCAGGTCAGCGCCCACGATACCACCGATATCTTCAGGTGCAGCACCCGGCCCTGCCCACTGGAAGGGGACAACACCAATCGGGCGTGCCGAGTCCACCCCTTGGGTGATCTCGATACGTACTTCTGCATGCAGCACCGCTGCCCACAGCATCAGAAAACCAAATGCTACTCGTAATGCCTGCTTCATCATATCTCCCTTATCTGGACGGAACGCCCACGATAATTTAGCAGAATGTTAACAAACTCAAATACACAAAACTACCAGAACTCTGTCTCAACCTTAGACCGTTTCCCCCGATTTCTCAGGGGCCGTTATTACAGTTTAAAGTCCAGTTTGGCATCTTTTACTTTTTCATAAACAGCCTGGCTAGGCGGTTTAGGAATTCTGGCTGTTTTCGCAGCCGTTAGCGCAGCCTGGCACAATGCCGGATCCCCGCCCTCTTCAGTCACATCCAGTAGCAGACCATCAGGCGCTAACTTGATATGTAATACGCAGGATTTCCCTGCATACAAATCGGCGCCATACAGACGGCTCTGAATCGCATTACGAATTTGAGATGCGTAAGCACTGATATCAGCACCAGATGCACCGCCATTTGCACCACTTGTACCACTATCTTTCGCCGGTTGGCCGTTTCCTTTCGCTCCACCACCCGATTTCGGTGCATTCTTACCGGAGCTTAGGTCGCCCAACAAGTCGTCAACGCCAGAGGCTGCTGCAGCTTTTTCGGCCGCAGCCTTTTTCGCAGCAGCGGCTTTATCTGCCGCAGCTTTCTTATCGGCAGCGGCTTTCTCGGCTGCAGCCTTTTTATCTGCCGCAGCTTTTTCAGCAGCAGCTTTCTTGTCAGCGGCGGCTTTTTCAGCCGCAGCGGCTTTCGCGGCGGCGGCTTTTTCTGCTTTCTCAGCGGCAGCTTTTTCAGCCGCAGCTTGTTTAGCGGCTTCAGCCTGCGCTTTCTTCGCTGCGTCTGCGGCGGCCTTGGCAGCCTGCGCCTCAGCTACCTTCTTAGCATCGGCAGCCGCTTTTGCAGCTTCAGCTTCAGCTTTCTTCTGGGCATCAGCAGCGGCTTTCTTCGCGGCATCTGCCGCTTGTTTCGCCTGAGCATCTGCTTTGGCTTTCGCGTCTGCAGCAGCCTTCGCCGCAGCCTCTTCAGCCTGCTTTTGTTGCTCCTGCGCTTTCGCCGCAGCGGCTTCAGCCTGTTTCTGCTGTTCCGCCTGCTCGCGCACTTTTTCCTGCGCCGCTAAACGTTCTTTCTCCAGCTGTTTCAGACGCTCTTGCTCTGCCGCCTGCTTCTCACGAAGCTCCTCGGCCTGCTGCTGCGCCTGTTTCTCACGCTGTTCTTCTGCACGTTTCGCACTTGCCTGCTGTTGCTGCTGCCTGTCGTACTGTTGAACAACAGCACCAGGATCGACCATAACGGCGTCGATGGACGAACCGCCACCGCCGCCGGCTGAAGCATCAATGTGCTCATCGAACGAACTCCAGATCAGCGCTGCAAATAAAATAACATGCAGCACCGCTGAAATAATTATCGCCCTTTTGAGCTTGTCGTTTTGTTCGGTTGCCTTTGACACTCTCGGTTCCCAAAAAACTGTTCGCCTGTTACGCGCTATCTTTCAAGCCAGCAAAACGCCGTCATCAGATTGGCTGCGTCATCAAGCCAACCGATTTTACGCCTGCACTGTGTAACAAGTTCAGCGCTTTAATTATTTCATCATAAGGCACGTCTTTCGCACCACCGATTAAAAATACCGTTTTCGGATTGGTCTGCAGGCGGCTTTTCGCTTCCGCGATAACCTGCTCCGGCGGCAGTTGATCCATCCTGTCTTTCTCAACCACCACGCTGTATTGCCCAACACCGGAAACTTCAATAATGACCGGCGGTTCATCGTTACTGCTGACGGCTTGCGATTCGGTCGCATCCGGCAGGTCGACTTCCACACTCTGCGTAATGATCGGCGCGGTTGCCATAAAGATCAGCAGCAGCACCAGCAGTACGTCGAGCAACGGTACAATATTGATTTCGGACTTAAGTTCGCGACGACCTCGTCCACGCGTTCTGGCCATGGTTTACCCCTTGTTGCTCTCGCTAACGGTAAACGCCTGGCGGTGCAGAATCGCGGTGAACTCTTCCATAAAGTTGTCGTAATTCAGTTCCAGCTTGTTCACGCGCTGATTCAGTCGGTTGTAAGCCATAACCGCCGGGATTGCCGCAAACAGACCGATGGCCGTTGCAATCAACGCTTCCGCGATACCCGGTGCAACCATTTGCAGGGTTGCCTGTTTTACCGCGCCCAGCGCGATAAATGCGTGCATGATCCCCCAAACGGTACCGAACAGACCGATATACGGGCTGATGGAGCCGACAGTGCCGAGGAATGGAATATGCGTTTCCAGCGTTTCCAGCTCACGGTTCATCGAGATACGCATCGCACGGGAAGCCCCCTCAACGACCGCTTCCGGCGCGTGGCTATTTGCCCGATGCAAACGAGCAAACTCTTTGAACCCGCTGTAGAAAATTTGCTCTGAACCCGCCAGGTTATCACGACGCCCCTGGCTTTCCTGATACAGACGCGACAATTCAATGCCGGACCAGAACTTGTCTTCAAATGCTTCGGCTTCACGTGAAGCAGCATTAAGAATACGGGTCCGCTGGATAATAATGGCCCAGGATGCGATTGAGAAACCAATCAAAATCAACATGATAAGTTTAACCAGAAGGCTTGCCTTCAGGAACAAATCAAGGATATTCATGTCAGTCACTGCTTAAACTCCGCGACAATAGACTTGGGAAGCGCACGAGGCTTCATTTTGAGTGGATCAACGCAAACAATCAGAACTTCGGCTTCATTCAGCACGACGTTCTCTGCGTTGACAATGCGTTGCGTGAAAACCAATGAGGTGCCACGCATTGACGTAATTTCGGTTTGGACTTCGAGCATATCGTCAAGCCGGGCAGGCGCAAAATACTCCAGGGTCATCTTGCGCACCACAAAGGCTACACGTTCGGCCAACAGAACCTGCTGACTGAAGTGATGATGACGCAGCATCTCTGTGCGTGCTCTTTCATAAAAAGCGACGTAGCTGGCGTGATAAACCACCCCACCGGCATCAGTGTCTTCATAATAGACACGAACCGGCCATCGGAAAATATACTTATTCATTCTTACTGCCTCTTTGTTGGCTTTGCCCACTCACACCGGTCGCTTAACTTTGTAAGCTCCTGGTGACTCGCGTTCTTGCCGCCGCGATGCATCAAGAATGTCGTTGTATATCGCGCTGTCTTCACTTTACATCCCGGTAATGCAATTAGGTTAGTGCTTTCAAACTTCGCTACTATACGCGCGGGAATGGTGCTTTGGAATGGGGGAAAGTAAACGGAGAGTAAAAAATTATGGGCTTATGCAAGCCCATAAATATTTAAGGATGTTTCTTATTCAAAAGAAGAAGAAAATCAGACCAACAACGAGGACGATATCTGCGATCAGCGGGCAGAAGATGCCCTGCCAATGTACGGCGCGAGGACGGAAGCCAACGCCGTGAATGATGCCTGCGCAGACCGCCCACATCAGCATGAAACCATGCCAGATTTCAAGCTCACTGGTTTTGGCTGCGAAGCGTGACGGATCCCAGAATATGCAGCCGGCCAACACGATTGCCAGCACAAAGGAAAGCGCCCGCAAGGGGCGCTTGTCCATCGCGTTGTATACCATCGCGATAATGTTGATCATCAACTATCTTCTTGTCCGGCCTTGCCTGATTCAACGTGCTCAAGCGCCAGCGCTGTGATTATCCCAAATGCACAGGCAAGAAGCGTTCCCAAAATCCATGCGAAATACCACATTTTAAGCTCCTTACTTAGTACAGAGAGTGGGTGTTGCTTTCAATATCTTCTTTGGTGATGCGACCAAACATCTTCCAGTAACACCAGCCGGTGTACAGCAGAATGATCGGTACGAACACACAAGCTACATACGTCATCAGATTCAGCGTCAGCTGGCTGGACGTTGCATCCCACATGGTCAGACTCGCATTCATCATGGTGCTGGATGGCATCACAAACGGGAACATTGCGATACCGGCAGTCAGGATGATGCAGGCTAACGTCAGTGAGGAGAAGATGAACGCCCAGGCCCCTTTCTCCATACGAGAAGTCAGAATGGTCAGCAGCGGCAGAACCACGCCCAGAGCAGGAACCAGCCACAGAATAGGTGCATTGTTAAAGTTCACCATCCATGCGCCCGCTTCACGTGCCACTTCTTTGGTCATCGGGTTAGAGGCGGCGTGGTGATCCAGAGCGGAAGTCACAACATAACCATCAATACCGTAAATAACCCAAACGCCGGCCAGTGCGAAGCAAACCAGAGTCACCAGCGCCGCAACCTGTGAGGTGGTACGTGCACGCAGGTGTAGCTCGCCCACGGTACGCATCTGAAGATAGGTGGCGCCCTGAGTGATGATCATCCCTACGCTCACAACCCCTGCCAGCAGACCAAACGGATTCAGCAACTGGAAGAAGTTACCGGTGTAGTACAAGCGCATGTACTCATCCATGTGGAACGGAACACCTTGCAGCAGGTTGCCAAACGCAACACCGATAACCAGCGGCGGAACGAAGCTACCAATGAAGATGCCCCAGTCCCACATGTTGCGCCAGCGCATATCTTCAATCTTGGAGCGGTAATCGAAACCGACCGGACGGAAGAACAAAGACGCCAGTACCAGGATCATCGCCACATAGAAACCGGAGAACGCAGCGGCATACACCATCGGCCAGGCAGCGAACAGTGCGCCACCTGCGGTGATGAGCCAAACCTGGTTACCGTCCCAGTGCGGGGCGATGGAGTTAATCATAATTCGACGCTCGGTATCATTACGACCGAGGAAACGGGTGAGCATGCCCACCCCCATGTCGAAACCATCAGTGACCGCAAAACCAATCAGCAGAATGCCAACCAGCAGCCACCAGATAAAACGCAATACTTCATAATCGATCATTTGACGACTCCTGTCTTAGCGTGCCGGCTGAGAAGTCACGGTGGACTGCTCGTAGTGATAACGACCGGTTTTCAGGCTACTCGGCCCAAGGCGTGCGAACTTGAACATCAGATACAGTTCAGCCACCAGGAACAGGGTATACAGGCCGCAAATCAACAGCATCGAGAAGATGAGGTCGCCAGCGGTCAGCGAAGAGTTCGCTACGGCTGTTGGTAACACTTCACCAATCGCCCACGGTTGACGACCGTACTCTGCGACAAACCAACCGGATTCAATGGCAATCCACGGCAGCGGAATCGCATACAGCGCGGTGCGCAGCAGCCATTTTTTCTCGCCGATACGATTACGAATCACGGTCCAGAAGGACACAGCAATGATAGCCAGCATCAGGATGCCGCACGCCACCATAATACGGAATGCGAAGTACAGCGGTGCAACACGAGGGATAGAGTCTTTCGTGGCTTGCTGAATTTGCGCTTCGGTCGCGTCGGTGACGTTGTCCGTGTAGCGTTTCAGCAGCAGACCATAACCCAGATCTTTCTTCATGCTGTTGAACTGGTCGCGAACGGCCTGATCGGTACTACCAGCACGCAGTTCTTCCAGCAGTTGATACGCTTTCATCCCGTTACGGATGCGCTCTTCGTGCTGCACCATCAGATCTTTCAGACCAATGACCGGTGTATCAACAGAGCGGGTGGCAATGATGCCCAGCGCATAAGGAATTTGAATCGCAAAATGGTTTTCCTGCGCATCCTGGTCCGGAATACCGAACAGCGTAAAGGATGCCGGTGCAGGTTGGGTTTCCCACTCGGCTTCAATAGCAGCAAGTTTGGTTTTCTGCACGTCGCCCATTTCGTAACCAGATTCATCACCGAGAACGATAACAGACAAAATGGCAGCCATACCAAAGCTGGCGGCGATAGCAAAAGAACGTTTAGCAAACGCGAAGTCACGGCCGCGCAGCATATAGTAGGAGCTGATACCCAGAACGAACATCGCGCCACAAACATAACCAGAAGCCACAGTGTGAACAAATTTCACCTGAGCAACCGGGTTGAGCACCAGTTCAGAGAAGCTCAGCATCTCCATACGCATGGTTTCAAAGTTGAAATCCGCCGCGATTGGGTTTTGCATCCAGCCGTTCGCAACCAGAATCCACAGTGCGGACAGGTTTGAACCTAAGGCCACCAGCCAGGTGACGCACATATGCTGGACTTTACCCAAACGGTCCCAGCCGAAGAAGAACAGACCTACAAAGGTGGATTCGAGGAAGAAGGCCATCAAACCTTCAATCGCCAGCGGCGCACCGAAAATATCCCCTACATAGTGGGAATAGTAAGACCAGTTAGTCCCGAACTGGAACTCCATGGTCAGACCGGTTGCCACACCCAGAGCGAAGTTGATACCAAACAACTTGCCCCAGAACTTGGTCATATCTTTATAAATCTGTTTGCCGGAAAGGACGTAGACCGTTTCCATGATGGCCAACAAGAACGCCATACCGAGCGTCAGTGGCACAAACAGGAAGTGGTACATCGCGGTCAAGGCAAACTGTAAGCGCGACAGTTCGACTATATCTAACATCATGACTCCTTGCTCATCGCATGAAGACTCCGAGAGTGAACCCCGTTAGAAAGGGTCACACGCATGCCCCAATACAAATTTATTTGCTTCCTTCCGCCGCTGCTCTTTCTTCTCATTTGAAGAAAGGACAATGATGGAAAAGTTACAAACATGTTAATAAAACACTCAAATTGATCCCGCAATTATATTACGCCGTAAAATCCTTACAATAAACAGGTTTTTATCGAGGTAAATTTGCATTTTTCGATAGTGATCAATTTATAGCTAATTTATCACCTTCAGACCAATTTGATCTGCAGCAATTTAACCTCATTTGATGATGTTTACCAAGTTTTAAACATTGATTTAAATCAATTTTCAATTTTAATGTTAATAGTGTTTATCACTAGTGCAACTAGTGAACATCATGTTAACAATATGTTTTTCAATGAGTAATTGCCGTTACTACAAATGATAGAATATTTATTTAAATCTACACGATCTTTTAACCAGTGGGGGGGACAAAATTATGGACAGATAAAGAGTCACTATTGCTGGGTAGCTCACAGTTTTTTGTTTAGCAAGCTCCGTAGCCATTATTTAATACAAATCATTAATTTTAATTTCACTTATAATTAACACCACAATGTAACTATCTCAACTGGAAGCGAAGCGGCAAGCATTGACCGACGCCCTGAGGTTTGGCGATCTCCCTGCAGAGACCCGCCGTTTCGCTTAAATCATCACTGTAAGTTATCGCTCCAACCACAACATCGCTTCTACGACAATGAATGAATATATTCCAAACAATTCATTATCATTTTTATCTTAAATTTAACAAAAAATATTTACGACATATAAGATTAATAAATAAAAAACCGTTATGTCGTTCACAAGTTATTTAGCGAATATCATTTTCGAAATTATTAAAAACGCCCCTGATAAAGCCTGCACCACAAAATAAGATTTCGATCACAAACATCGCAAGTGGTTTATTAGGTAATTCGCTAATAAATAAAATAACCAATGCAAATGAATTTATAACATACTGATTTAAATGAATTTTTATGAAAATAAAATATAACAATCATTTTATGCAGGATATTTTGAAAATAGATCAATTGCTTCCTTTTCCGCTTCCACTGAAACTCCAAACCTATTAAGAGGTTGTCACAATCCATGTTCTAAATATTAGAAATATTTTTTACTTATTGACCATCAGCCCTACAGAGGATTACCCATGAAGAAATCTACACTTGTTATTGGCGTCATCGGTGCTGACTGCCATGCAGTAGGCAATAAAGTTCTGGATCGCGTTTTTACTGCTCATGATTTTCACGTAATCAACCTCGGGGTGATGGTGAGCCAGGATGAATATATTGATGCCGCAATTGAAACAGGCGCCGATGCCATCGTGGTGTCTTCCATCTACGGCCACGGCGACATTGACTGCCTCGGACTGCGTGAGCGCTGCATCGAACGTGGCCTCGGCGACATCCTGTTGTACGTCGGCGGCAACCTGGTCGTAGGTAAACATGACTTCGCCGATGTGGAAGTGAAGTTTAAAGAGATGGGATTTAACCGCGTCTTCGCACCGAGCCACGACCTGGAAGATGTCTGCGCGCTTATCACTAATGATATTCACCAACACAAAGGCCTCGAGCAGCGTTGCCTGGAAGAGGCCATCTGATGCAAACAGTTTCTGTCGATATCGGCTCGACATGGACCAAGGCAGCCCTCTTCGCCCATGAAGGTGAGGAATTAACCCTGGTAAACCATGTCCTGACCCCAACCACCACACATCATCTGGCAGACGGTTTTTTTGCCAGCCTGAATCAGGTGCTGAACGTTGCCGATGCTCGCCCGTTACTGAAAAGTGGTGAAGTGCAGTTGAAATACTCCTCCTCGGCCAAAGGTGGACTTGCCGTAGCAGCAATGGGGCTGGTGCCTTCCATTACGCTGGAATCGGCAAAAGTTACCGCCCATTCGGCGGGAGCGAAAATCGCGCAATATTATTCGTACAAGCTGAACCGTCATGACATCCAGGAGCTGGAATCATCACCACCAGATATTCTGTTGTTTACCGGCGGTACAGACGGCGGTGAAGAAAGCTACGGCCTGGCGAATGCGCACGCGCTGGCAGGTTCAAAGCTTGATTGCGCCATTATCTACGCCGGAAACCGGGACATTCAGGACGAAATACAAACGATTCTGGGACACAAAGATCTGACCACGGTAGACAACATTCTTCCTGACCTCGATCACCCGAATCCGTTTGCCGCGCGCCAGGCGATTTGCGATGTGTTCTTGTCACGCATTGTCAAAGGTAAAGGTCTGGACGTCATTGTCGGCGAAACAG
Organism: Citrobacter sp. C6_1; assembly: GCF_014596835.2. Classification (NCBI taxonomy): domain Bacteria; kingdom Pseudomonadati; phylum Pseudomonadota; class Gammaproteobacteria; order Enterobacterales; family Enterobacteriaceae; genus Citrobacter; species Citrobacter sp. C6_1. Next base: position 3,209,907 of record NZ_CP115031.1, read on the forward strand.
GCGAAGAGCCAATGCCGACGCCATGGACGGTCTATGAGTTAGTCAAAGCCATTAGCGATTACGACAACGCATGGAAGGAGTTCATGCTGATTGATATGGGCGGAGCCACCACGGATGTCTATTCGGCCAGCGCGAATACCCTCTCCCCCGACACTGTCCTGCATGGTGTTCCTGAACCGTTCGTCAAACGTACCGTTGAAGGTGACCTGGGCATGCGCGTTTCCGCCGTCGTGGTGGGAGAAAGCACGCAGGATATGGTGAAAGTTGTTTTCGCCCAACAGCCACAACGTGAGGAGGCGTTTTATCGCTACCTGCGTCATCTGGTTGGGCAGCCGGACTACCTGCCGGTCAACGCGGAAGAGAAATATTTCGACACTCTGTTAGCCGGTTTGTGCGTGGGCTATGCCACTGAGCGCCACGCGGGCACTAAGAAGCAGGTTTGCACCTGCGTCGGTAACGTGGATTTACAGATGGGTCGCGATCTCACCACCGTACGCAAAGTCGTCGGTTCAGGTGGATGGCTCTCTCGTGCCAGCCAGTTCGATATCCATAACTGGCTTAAATACCGGGAGCTGGACGACCAGGGTAAAAGAATTCTGTTACCGAATCAGTTTGAGTATTACCGCGATTCATATGGCCTGCTCCCGCTACTGGCAAATGTCGCCAGGCTGTACCCGCAAGCCGCTGCTCGCACCAGCATTCAGTGTTTAACCCTACAAAACTAAAGGCAGCTACGAATGGAACTTCGAAATAAAAAATTGACCCACGACGAATTCATGACCGAAAGGCACCAGGTATTGCAAACCTGGGAAACCGGCAAAGACGTTGAGAACTTCGAAGATGGCGTGAAGTACCAGCAATCAATTCCAGATTCAAAACGCTTCTCCCTCGCGCTGTTGAAGGCCGATCAAGAAGGTAAAACACTGAGCCAGCCGCGTGCAGGCGTCGCACTCATGGATGAGCATATCGAGCTGCTTAAAACATTGCAGGAAGAATGTGACCTCCTGCCAAGTACCATCGATGCCTACACCCGTCTGAACCGCTATGAAGAAGCAGCTGTCGGGATCCAAAAATCTATCGAGGCGGGCACCTCCAAACTGAATGGTTTACCCGTCGTCAATCATGGGGTTGCTGCCTGCCGCCGTATGACTGAGTCGCTGGAAAAACCAATCCAGGTCCGCCACGGTACGCCAGATGCACGTCTGCTGGCAGAAATCGCCATGGCCAGTGGCTTCACCAGCTACGAAGGCGGCGGTATCTCCTACAACATCCCTTACGCCAAACGCGTCACCCTGGAAAAATCCATTCGTGACTGGCAGTACTGTGATCGCCTGATGGGACTGTACGAAGAAAATGGTATTCGCATCAACCGTGAACCGTTTGGCCCATTGACTGGCACCCTGATCCCCCCGTTTATGTCCCACTCGGTAGCGATTATCGAAGGTCTGCTGGCACTGGAACAAGGCGTGAAGTCCATTACCGTCGGCTACGGTCAGGTCGGTAGTTTGACTCAGGATATCGCCGCCATTCAGGCGCTGCGTGAACTGTCCCACGAATACTTCCATAACCATGGCTTCGACGATTACGAACTGAGTACCGTTTTCCACCAGTGGATGGGCGGATTCCCGGAAGATGAAGCGAAAGCCTTCTCCGTTATCGCCTGGGGTGCGGCGGTTGCCGGTATGTCCGGTGCCACAAAAGTGATCACCAAAAGCCCGCACGAAGCGTTCGGTATCCCAACGGCTGCAGCCAACGCCCAGGGACTGAAAGCGTCACGCCAGATGCTCAACATGGTCAGCGACCAGAAATTCCCGCAATGCGCTGCCGTCGAACAGGAAGTTGATCTGATTAAGAGCGAAGTCCGCGCAGTGCTGAAAAAAGTTTTCGAACTGGGCAATGGCGACATTGCGCGCGGCACGGTGCTGGCCTTTGAAGCTGGCGTACTGGATGTACCGTTCGCACCTGCCGCTTGCAACGCAGGCAAAATTCTGCCGGTGCGCGATAACACAGGTGCTATCCGTATTCTCGAAGCCGGTGCGGTTCCGCTGCCGAAAGATATTCTCGCCCTGCACCACGACTATGTCGCAGAGCGCGCACATTTTGAAGGCCGCAAGCCTTCTTTCCAGATGGTCATTGATGACATCAACGCCGTATCCCACAGTAAATTAATAGGAAGACCATAATGAAAATCAAAAAGGCCCTTTTCACCGCTGGCTACTCCTCATTTTATTTTGACGATCAGCAGGCCATCAAAAATGGCGCCGGTCATGACGGGTTTATCTATACCGGCGATCCGGTAACACCTGGATTTACCTCTGTTCGTCAAGCGGGTGAATGCGTTTCCGTGCAACTGATTCTGGAAAATGGCGCGGTAGCGGTGGGCGATTGTGCAGCAGTGCAATACTCAGGTGCAGGTGGCCGTGATCCGCTATTCCTGGCAGAAAATTTCATTCCGTTCCTCAACGATCACATCAAACCGCTGCTGGAAGGCCGTGACGTTGATGCGTTCCTGCCGAACGCCCGTTTCTTTGACCAACTGCGTATTGACGGCCATCTGCTGCATACCGCCGTTCGTTATGGTCTGTCTCAGGCACTGCTTGACGCGGCGGCGCTGGCCACCGGTCGTCTGAAAACTGAAGTGGTTTGCGATGAATGGCAACTGCCGTGCGTGCCGGAAGCCATTCCATTATTTGGCCAGAGCGGCGATGACCGTTATATCGCCGTTGACAAGATGATCCTCAAAGGTGTGGACGTTCTGCCGCATGCGCTGATCAACAACGTGGAAGAGAAGCTGGGCTTTAAAGGCGAAAAACTGCGTGAGTATGTACGTTGGTTGTCCGACCGCATCTTAAGCCTGCGCACCAGCGAACGTTATCACCCAACGCTGCATATTGATGTGTACGGCACGATCGGTCTGATCTTCGATATGGATCCCGTGCGCTGCGCCGAATACATCGCCAGCCTGGAAGCCGAAGCTCAGGGCCTGCCGCTGTATATCGAAGGGCCGGTAGATGCCGGTAACAAGCCGGATCAGATCCGCATGTTGACCGCTATCACCAAAGAGCTGACCCGTCTGGGTTCCGGCGTGAAAATTGTCGCCGACGAATGGTGTAACACCTATCAGGATATCGTGGACTTTACCGATGCGGGCAGCTGCCACATGGTACAGATCAAAACCCCTGATCTTGGCGGCATTCATAACATTGTTGATGCAGTGTTGTACTGCAACAAACATGCCATGGAAGCCTACCAGGGCGGTACCTGTAACGAAACCGAGATCAGCGCCCGCACCTGCGTACACGTGGCGCTTGCCGCGCGTCCGATGCGTATGCTGGTCAAACCTGGCATGGGATTCGATGAAGGTCTCAACATCGTGTTTAACGAGATGAATCGCACCATCGCGTTGTTGCAAACTAAGGATTAAGAGATGGCTCGCACATTTAAGATCTTATCGCCGACGGCTATCCTGGGTTATGGCTTCCCGGAAGAGAGTTTTCGTAAAGCCATGGAAGAGTCACCGGATCTTATTGCTGTTGACGCAGGTTCCTCCGATCCTGGCCCCCACTACCTGGGGGCAGGTAAACCCTTTACCGACAGGGCTGGGGTAAAACGCGATCTGCGCTATATGATCGTGGCGGGCGTTAAGAATAACATCCCGGTCGTGATCGGCACCGCCGGTGGTTCTGGCGCAGCTCCGCATCTGGAGTGGTGTCGCCAGATTATCCATGAGATCGCACAGGAAGAAAAACTGTCCTTCTCAATGGCGCTGATCCCGTCTGATGTCGACAAAGAAATTGTTCATCAGGCGCTGGATAACGGCAAAATCACCGCGCTCGATTTTGTGCCTGAACTGACTCACGAGGCGATTGAAGAGAGTACCTACATCGTCGCGCAGATGGGTATCGAGCCTTTCCAGCGCGCACTGAAAGCCGGTGCGCAAGTGGTGCTGGGCGGACGTGCCTACGATCCGGCCTGCTTCGCCGCGCTGCCGATTATGCAGGGCTTTGATGAAGGTCTGGCGCTGCATTGCGGTAAGATCCTTGAGTGTGCTGCCATTGCTGCCACCCCCGGCTCCGGCTCCGATTGTGCGATGGGCATTATCGACGACAACGGCTTTACGCTGAAGGCGTTCAATTCCAAGCGTAAGTTCACTGAAACTTCTGCTGCGGCGCACACCCTGTATGAGAAGTCCGATCCGTACTTCCTGCCGGGACCCGGCGGTGTGCTGAACCTGAAAGCGTGCACCTTTACCCAGGTTAACGAGGGCGAAGTGTATGTCAGCGGTTCACGTCATGAAGAAACACCGTATGCGTTGAAACTGGAAGGTGCACGTCAGGTTGGCTTCCGCTGCCTGACCATCGCCGGAACGCGCGACCCGATTATGATTGCCGGAATTGACACCATTCTCGAAGAGGTCCAGGCAAGCGTAGCACGTAACCTCTCCCTGAATGACGACAGCATCCGCATGACGTTCCACCTGTACGGGAAGAACGGCGTGATGGGCAACCATGAACCGATGAAAACCGCCGGTCACGAACTGGGGATTTTACTGGATGTCGTCGCACCGACGCAGGATATCGCCAACAGCGTTTGCTCGCTGGTGCGCTCTACCCTGCTGCACTACGGCTATGAGAATCGCATTGCGACGGCGGGCAACCTCGCCTTCCCGTTCTCGCCATCTGATATTCAAAGTGGACCGGTGTATGAGTTCTCGATCTATCACCTGATTGAAGCAAGCGATGCGCTGCGTTTTGATTTCCACATTGAACAGGTGACGCCAGAAGGAGTTCAGGCATGAAACAGTCAATTTGTTCACTGGCGCAAGTTATTCGCTCGAAAAACGCCGGACCGTACGAACTGGTTTTAGATATTTTATTTAAAACCCGGGAAGACTATCAGCGAGTAAAGCGTTCGGAGCAATTAACTCCGCAACTTATTGCTGGGTTATATAATGTCGAACCTGACTTTATTCACAATATTGTGTGGTTTGATCCCGCTAATGCAGTAAAAATTGTCATGCCGCGCGATATTATTTCCGGCAATGTCGGTGACAATGATGTTTATGGCGCGCAGCAACACGCACCATTATTAAGTATTGAATTCGATCTGTAACAAAAAAACACAATAACAGCCATTGGAGCACAGAGTTCAGCTGTATCACAGTGCTTCGAATATTCATGCGGTTGGTCACAACAGGCGTGCGTCTGAGCTGCTGTCCAGGCTCAGGCGCACGCCACCCTACACAATTCCAATTACCAACCTTTATCCGATGGAGTACACATGAAGAAAATTAGTTTAACGAAGATGATCATATTAGGCCTGATACTCGGCATGATTGCCGGGGTGGCCATTAATAATATGGCCGCGGCTGAAACAGCAAAATCATATGCACAGGATATTTCCATTTTCACCACTATATTCTTACGTATGGTGAAGATGATTATTGCGCCATTGGTTATTTCAACGCTGGTTGTCGGTATTGCCAAGATGGGTGATGCCAAAACGCTGGGTCGTATATTTTCTAAAACCTTTTTCCTGTTTATTTGTGCCTCACTGCTGTCGATCGCATTGGGTCTGGTTATCGTTAATATCTTCCAACCGGGCGCAGGCATCAACTTTGTTGCTCATGACGCAGGCGCTGTTGCCGCCGTTAAGTCTGAACCCTTCACGCTGAAAGTCTTTATCTCACATGCCGTACCAACCAGTATCGTTGACGCGATGGCGCGGAACGAAATCCTGCAGATCGTGGTGTTCTCCATTTTCCTTGGTTGCAGCCTGGCCGCAATCGGTGAAAAAGCCGAGCCTATCGTGAAGGTTCTGGATTCCCTGGTGCACGTGATGCTGAAGCTGACAGGCTACGTCATGCTGTTTGCGCCACTGACCGTTTTTGCCGCTATTTCAGGTTTGATTGCCGAACGTGGTCTGGGTGTCATGGTCAGCGCCGGTATCTTTATGGGCGAGTTTTACCTGACACTGGGCATGCTGTGGGCAATTCTGATTGGCCTGTCGACACTCATTGTTGGTCCTTGCATCAGCCGTCTCACTAAATCAATCTTCGAACCGGCGCTGCTGGCCTTTACCACGTCCAGTTCTGAAGCCGCCTTCCCGGGCACGCTGGATAAGCTGGAAAAATTCGGCGTATCGTCAAAAATTGCCAGCTTCGTTCTGCCTATTGGTTACTCCTTTAACCTCGTAGGTTCCATGGCCTATTGCTCCTTTGCCACCGTCTTTATTGCTCAGGCGTGCAATATCGAACTGAGCATGGGCGAGCAAATTACCATGTTGTTAATTCTGATGCTGACCTCTAAAGGGATGGCGGGTGTACCACGTGCCTCGATGGTCGTTATCGCCGCTACCCTGAACCAATTCAACATTCCGGAAGCCGGTTTGATCCTGCTGATGGGCGTCGATCCGTTCCTCGATATGGGTCGTTCAGCCACCAACGTCATGAGTAACGCCATGGGCGCTGCCATTGTGGGCCGTTGGGAAGGCGAACACTTCGGCCAGGGTTGCCGTGGAACTGCGCCAGTGAAGTCACCGGAACAGGAACGTCCGGTTACCGAACCGTCAGAAGTTGCGATGTCCTGATACCTCGTTATTGCCGGATGGCGCTTGCGCTTATCCGGCCTACATAACGTTTAATTATCCGTAGGCCGGATCAGGCGGTAGGCCGGATCAGGCGGTACGCCGCCATCCGGCGCATGATAAGTACCCCAACAGGAAAGCACCATGACTAAAACTCTGCTCGGCGTGAGTCTCTTTTCTTTCAGCGTCTTGTTTAGCGCTACCTCATTCGCGCAAACCGCGCCGGACTACGCCAGACTGATAGAACAGGCGCATCAAAAGTACAAAAGTAATAACGATGGAAAAGTCGCCGACTACATCCCTGCCCTGGCGACCTACAGCCCAAATAATTTTGCCATCACTATTGCTACGGTGGACGGCAAGATCTACCAGGTTGGCGATGTTAACAAACCCTTCCCCATGGAATCCCTGAGTAAAGTCTTCACCATGGCGCTCGCCATGGAACAGCACGGTCCTCAGGTGGTGCTGGATAAACTCGGGGCTAATGCTACTGGCCTGCCATTTAATTCCGGTTTAGCCGTTGAACTGACCAAAGGCGCGCCGGAAAACCCGCTGGTAAACGCCGGAGCCATGAGCACCGTTAGTCTGATTGAAGCCAAAGACAAAACCGATCGCTGGAACAAAATCCTCGACAACCTGAACGTCTGGGCGGATGCCTCACTGACGGTCAACGAACCGGTATTCAAATCCGAGATGGAGACCAACCAGCACAATCAGGCGCTGGCGAAACTGATGGAATCCTATAACAGCTTCTATGGCAATACCGACGACGCCGTCGAAATTTATACCCGTCAGTGCTCGGTGGATATCACCGTTGAGCAACTGGCCAAAATGGGTGCCGTATTGGCGAACAAAGGCAAATCACCGTTCAACGGTAAGCAGTTGCTGAATGAAAAATATGTTCCGCAGGTGTTGGCGGAAATGGCAATTGCCGGACTGTACGACGGCAGCGGTAAATGGCTGTATACCGTTGGCATTCCGGCGAAAAGCGGTGTTGGCGGCGGAATGGTTGCGGTGGTACCCGGCAAATATGCGATTGCCGTCTATTCTCCGCCGTTGGACAAAGCCGGTAACAGCGTTCGCGCCCAGCAAACTATCGAATATGTCGCCGAAGCGACGCAGGCCAATGTCTTTTTAGCAAAATAACACTATGCCGGATGGCGTTTCGCTTATCCGGCCTACGATTAGCGCACTTATTTACGCCGTCATCCGGCAAAAATGAAGAGGTGAGAAGTAAACATGTCTAAACCATTTGTCTGGCAGGAACTCTTTGTTCAGAGTAAAGATAGTACCGAGTATGAATTACTGAGTAACCAGCACGTAACGGTAACGGAGTTAGACGGAGAGGAAGTGATTAAGGTAGCGCCAGAAGCGTTAACCTTATTAGCACAGCAGGCATTTTATGAGGCTTCATTTTTTCTGCGCGCCGGACATTTGAAACAGATAGCCAGCATTTTGCACGACTCGCAGGCCAGCGGTAACGATAAGTACGTCGCTTTACAACTGCTGCGCAACGCTGAGGTTTCGGCCAAAGGCGTCCTGCCTAACTGTCAGGACACCGGGACGGCAACTATTGTGGCCTGCAAAGGACAGCATGTCTGGACAGGCGGCGATGACGCCGAAGCCTTAAGCAAAGGCGTGTATACCACCTTCACCGAAAACAATCTGCGTTACTCGCAAAATGCCCCGCTGGACATGTATACCGAGATCAATACCCAGACTAACCTGCCGGCGCAAATCGACATCAGCGCCACGCCGGGTAATGAGTATAAATTCCTGTTCGTCAACAAAGGCGGCGGTTCTGCTAATAAGGCGGCGCTATTTCAGGAAACCAAATCTATTCTGCAGCCGGAGAAATTGACGGCTTTCCTGATCGAAAAAATGAAATCGCTGGGTACCGCCGCTTGCCCGCCGTACCACATCGCTTTCGTGGTTGGCGGATTATCTGCCGATCAGGCGCTGAAGACAGCCAAACTGGCATCAACCAAATATTACGATAACCTGCCCACCAGCGGGAACGAGCTAGGTCAGGCGTTCCGCGATACGGCGCTGGAAGCCGAGCTGCTCAATGCCAGCCGCGAGTTTGGCATCGGCGCGCAGTTTGGCGGGAAATACTTTGCCCACGATATCCGGGTGATCCGCCTGCCACGCCACGGCGGCTCCTGCCCTATCGCCATGGCCCTCTCCTGCTCAGCCGACCGCAACATCAAAGCCAAAATCAACAAACACGGAATCTGGCTGGAGAAACTTGAGCATAACCCGGGCAAATTTATCCCTGATTCACAGCGAGTGGAAAACGGCGCCCAGACCGTTCAACTGGATCTGAATCGCCCACTGCGCGAAATCCTGCATGACCTTTCCGCCCTGCCCATCGGGACTCGTTTGTCGTTAAGCGGCCCAATTGTTGTTGCCCGAGATATCGCCCACGCAAACATCAAAGCGCGCCTGGATAACGGCGAACCGATGCCGGAATACATGAAAAAACATATCGTTTATTACGCCGGCCCCGCCAAAACCCCCGAAAACCAGGCCTGCGGCTCAATGGGTCCAACAACCGGCGGACGCATGGATGGGTATGTCGATGCTTTCCAGGCACAAGGCGGAAGTCTCATTATGCTCACCAAGGGTAATCGCAGTCAGCAGGTCACTGATGCCTGTCACAAACACGGTGGATTTAGCCTCGGCAGCATTGGCGGCGCGGCGGCTCTGCTGGCCCAGCAGTATGTGAAGAGCCTGCAGTGCCTTGAATATCCTGAGCTGGGAATGGAAGCGGTGTGGATGATGGAAGTTAAAAATATGCCTGCGTTCGTATTAGTCGATGACAAAGGCAATAACTTCTTCAGTCAGTTTGAGCAGCAGCATCGCTGCGCAACCTGTCCGGCAGGACATTAAGGAGTCACCATGGAAGCGCGAGCCAATAATGACAGGCACCGCCAGCGTCAGCAGAAACTGAAAGCGCAGGTTGATACCCGCGTGGCGGCGGCAACGGAGAAGAAAGGGATTCTGATGGTCTTTACCGGCAACGGTAAAGGAAAATCTACCGCAGCCTTCGGCACAGCGACGCGCGCGGTTGGTCACGGAAAAACCGTTGGCGTCGCGCAGTTTATTAAAGGCCAGTGGGATAATGGCGAGTACAACACACTGCACCCTCTCGGCGTGGAGTTTCATATTATGGGTACCGGTTTTACCTGGGAAACCCAGAACCGGGAAGCCGATATCGAGGCGGCCACCGCAGTGTGGCAGGAAAGTAAGCGCATGCTGGCCGATGCGCATTACGATCTGGTCGTGCTGGACGAACTCACCTATATGTTGGCTTATCACTATCTGGATACGCAGGAGGTTATCAGCGCCATCGAAAATCGCCCTGCCGACCAAAGCGTGATTGTCACCGGGCGCGGTTGCCATGCGCTGTTACTTGAACTTGCCGATACGGTCAGCGAGCTTCGCCCGGTTAAACACGCTTTTGATAGCGGCATTCAGGCACAGCCAGGAATCGACTGGTAATCGTTCTTTTGCCGGATAAGACGTTTACGCCGCATCCGGCGTTTTGCCCGAAACCGATACGCTTATCGGGCCTATGGTGAACACCGAAACCTGTAGGCCTGATAAGGCGCAAGCCGCCATCAGGCAGCCGACATCACGGATTTATTTAGCAACCAGTTGCGGAAGATCTCCAAATGCAGGGATTCTGATTTCTCCTCCCGCCACGTCATGATAAATCGATTCCCGGTGCGCATTGGAACATCGCAAGGAATCACCATATCCCCACTATCCAGATCGTGTTGAATGGCAAAACGGGGGAGCAATGCGACGCCAAGGTTGGAACGTACCGCCGCAATCAGCATCGACAAGAGATCAAATCTCGGACCTTTATTCACCAGCGGACTGCTGACATCGGACAGCGCAAACCATTCCTGCCAGCCTTTGATGCGGGTACTTTGATGCAACAGCGGGTATTCGTTCAGCAGTTCATCGACGGACAGCTTCCGGTCCGGTTCGGCAAGCAGGCAACGGCTGCACACTGGCAGAATTTCCTCTTCGAACAGGTACTCGACCCCCGACCACGGTGAGTAAAAATCTTCCCGCATGATCGCTGCGTCATATTCCCGGTTAAGAAAATCACCAATATTCGCCAGAGAATGAATATTAACGATAATATCAGGATTGAGTTTATTGAACTCACGCAGGTTTGGGATCAGCCAGTGCGTACTGAACGTTGGGTTAACCGCCAGTTCGATCACTTGTACGGTCGGCTGCCATGTCATGATCGTCGTTGTATCTCGTTCAAGCTTGTTCAGTGTTTCTTTAACGATAGCTAAATAGTGTTTGCCTGCCGCATTTAAAAAAATGCGCTTTTTGGCATGATTAAATAGCGCTGTATTAAGAAAATCCTCTAGCGCATTCACCTGGCGGAAAACAGCACTTTGTGTTAAAGCCAGCTCTTCAGCTGCCCGGGTATAACTTTCGTGACGCGCAACCACTTCAAAAGTTACCAGCAACTCCGTTTTGGGTATTTTTCCTCTCATAACCTCTTCCATATGCAGCGTACAAAAATAGTTTAATTTATAAAAAATAATTCATATCACCCGAACAAACATCGAGTGTTATATTTTATTTCAGGCATTGATGTCATTGATCCAATCCATGATTTGTTCATACTGATGGCGGATAAATATTAACCAATAATACTCAAGCACAACAATAAACACAATTTAATTAAGGTTAAATTCAGACACATAGCGCCAATAAGTTCTTAATAATTTTTCAAGTTATCTTGTTTATTGTGGAAAAAACTTTGCGAGATTAATCAATATTATCATTGTGATAATTTAGGAAAATTTAGCGTTATAACTTACAGGCAAACGACTGCTTTTAATCATTCTCCGGAGTGGTTCTGCCTTTTTTTGTTAGACGTGATAAAGGACACAATGTGAAAACTTTCGGAAAGGTCTGGCTCGTTGGCGCAGGTCCCGGTGATATTTCATTACTCACCCTCAAAGCAGTGATGTGCATTAAACAAGCAGATGTCATTATTTACGACAGGTTGGTCAATCCTAAGATTCTGGAATGGGCATCCGCTGACTGTGAGCTTATCAATGTCGGTAAGAATCCGGGATTTCATTGCGTGCCACAGGATGAAATCAATGCGCTTCTCGTTCAGTATGCTCAGACGCATCACAATATCGTGCGCTTGAAAGGTGGCGATCCCTACGTATTTGGCCGTGGAGCCGAAGAAGCTGAAGGGCTTATTGAGCCGGGGATCCCTTTTGAAGTCGTCCCCGGTATCAGTTCAACCATTGGGGGATTAACCTGTGCCGGGATCCCGGTAACACATCGCGATTACGCCTCTGGTTTTCACGTGGTGACCGGTCATACACGCGAAGGTAACCAGCAACAGAACTGGCGCCAGCTGGCCAAACTGAACGGTACATTGGTTATCGTCATGGGTATCGCTAATCTGGCGTTTATTTGTGAAGAACTGTTGATGGGCGGGAAAGCAGCAGACACACCCGCCGCGCTAATTATGTCCGCGACCCGGGAGAATCAACGCCGCCTGACCTGTACGCTCGGTTCATTACTGGGCAAAGCGCAGGAAGCCAACATTACGCCGCCTGCACTGATCGTCATTGGCGATGTCGTCACGCTGAGCGATCGTCTGTCTTTCATTCCTGCCGCTATCAACCTCCCTGAACATCTTTACTGCGAGAGTCTTGCGTGACGAAAAGACTGGGGTGATGTTTGATGCGCCGCCCGGAAAACGCGACAAAAATAGCTGGTTTGTGCGTACTGAAGTTTCCGGGCAATACTGTCTATAGAATGAACAGGATCATGTAATAGTTCCCCCGCCTTTTGCATTTTTTTCTGATTTACCCAGGTTTTAAAATTAACGCCCTGGCGTTTCTTAAAAAATCGGCTGAAATAATTCGCACTTAAACAGACATGTGCTGCCACAGACTCCAGGGATAAGTCACTATACAGGTTATCATCAATATAACGCAGTGCCGCCAGTAGTTTTTTCTCATGACGAGACAGCTCTGTTAAATAGTGCCGGACGTTACTTGCCGGTTTATCGAACACCACTTCAGATTGTTTTTCTTGCACCTCAAAATTGTTAACAATAAAATGCAATAAATTAGCCGATGCCACCAACGTATTATTATCAACTGCAACAAGCTGATCCCACTCGGCTTTTATTTGAGGATCGCTCATCCATCGTAATTCATCGTCAACAATGATAGTTTTATATTCCGGGTACTTAGCCCGAACCTGACCACAGATAATAAAACCATGCAGATTCTCCTCATAAATTAATGGTATGGAGAACAGACTTAGCCCTGCATGGCAGCTGAATATTCTGGGCTTACATTGTTTCAGAGCCTCAAAAAAGCACTGTTTATCGCACGTTTGGCAACCAACACTGTAGCGTTTATTCGCTCTCATCAGCTTACAGAATGAATTAAAATTATAGCAATCAGAGAGTGCTCTGCCTGTAACATCAACGACTACCGTTGCTAACCCCGTCGCATTGGAGAAAACTTCTGCTATAGAGAAAAAACATAGTAAGTAATCATCCTGAATTTTCAGCGACACGCCATCCTCCAACTTTATTATGACTAAAGGCGGTAATATGCAAAATCCAGGCACAAGAAAGAATGATGCTCGCCGCAAAAAATAATCTCATTTGTGAAGATGATTGTGATCAAATTGCATGATGCGGGATAACAGAAAATAAAAAAGGCCATCAATAGATGGCCAACCATGTCGAAAACGAATCAGTCTTGCTTCCTTCGCGTAACAGCTGTTTTCTGCTACGCGAAGAGGTCGGACCTTATACTGCTTTTTGAGAATTACTTAATTACCGCTTTCAGCGCTTCGCCGATATCGGCCAGGCTGCGCACAGTTTTCACGCCTGCTGCTTCAAGAGCCGCGAATTTCTCATCCGCTGTCCCTTTACCGCCGGCGATGATGGCGCCTGCGTGCCCCATACGCTTACCTTTCGGCGCGGTGACGCCAGCAATGTAGCCGACAACCGGCTTGGTCACATGATCTTTAATGTACGCAGCCGCTTCTTCTTCCGCGCTACCGCCAATCTCACCGATCATCACGATCGCTTCAGTCTGCGGATCTTCCTGGAACAGCTTCAGGATGTCGATGAAGTTAGAGCCTGGGATCGGGTCGCCACCGATGCCCACACAGGTAGACTGGCCGAAACCGTAGTCGGTGGTCTGCTTAACCGCTTCATAGGTCAGGGTACCTGAACGGGAAACGATCCCCACTTTACCCGGCTTGTGAATGTGGCCCGGCATGATACCGATTTTACACTCACCCGGAGTGATAACGCCTGGGCAGTTCGGGCCGATCATGCGTACACCAGCTTCATCCAGCTTCACTTTCACGGTCAGCATATCCAGGGTTGGGATACCTTCGGTGATGGTGATGATAAGCTTGATGCCTGCATCGATTGCTTCCAGGATGGAGTCTTTGCAGAACGGCGCCGGAACGTAGATCACGGTAGCGGTCGCGCCAGTCGCTTCTACAGCTTCACGTACGGTGTTGAACACCGGCAGGCCCAGGTGCGTGGTGCCGCCTTTACCTGGCGTTACACCGCCAACCATCTGAGTACCGTAAGCAATCGCTTGTTCGGAGTGGAATGTCCCCTGGCTACCGGTGAAGCCCTGGCAGATAACCTTGGTATCTTTATTAATTAAAACTGACATTATTTCCCCTCCACTGCGGCAACAACCTGCTGAGCTGCATCCGTCAGACTTTTCGCTGCAATAATATTCAGGCCGCTATCAGCCAGTTTTTTCGCGCCGAGTTCAGCGTTGTTACCTTCCAGACGTACCACGACCGGAACGTTTACACCTACTTCTGCTACCGCGCCGATGATACCGTCAGCGATCAGGTCGCAACGTACAATACCGCCGAAGATGTTAACCAGTACGGCTTTAACATTGTCATCAGAGAGGATAATTTTGAACGCTTCGGTTACACGCTCTTTGGTCGCACCGCCACCAACGTCAAGGAAGTTAGCCGGTTCGCCGCCGTGCAGCTTAACGATGTCCATGGTGCCCATTGCCAGGCCCGCACCGTTAACCATACAACCGATGTTACCGTCCAGTGCAACGTAGTTCAGTTCCCACTGCGCAGCCTGTGCTTCACGCGGATCTTCCTGAGACTGGTCGCGCATTTCGCGCAGGTCAGCCTGGCGGAACAGCGCGTTGCCGTCAGCGCCCAGTTTGCCGTCGAGGCAGATCAGGTCACCCTGCTTGGTCACGACCAGCGGGTTGATTTCGATCAGCGCCAGGTCGCGCTCCAGGAAGATAGTCGCCAGACCCATGAAGATCTTGGTGAACTGCTGAACCTGTTTACCTTCCAGACCCAGTTTGAACGCCAGCTCGCGTCCCTGGTAAGGCATCGGGCCTGCCAGCGGATCGAGCGCCACTTTGTGGATCAGGTGCGGGGTTTCTTCCGCTACTTTTTCGATTTCCACGCCGCCTTCGGTAGAGGCCATGAAGACCACGCGACGGGAGCTACGGTCAACCACTGCGCCGAGGTAAAGTTCTTTACCAATGTCGGTCGCGGCTTCAACCAGAATCTGATTTACCGGTTGGCCATGAGCGTCTGTCTGGTAAGTGACCAGACGTTTACCCAGCCAGTGTTCAGCAAAAGCGCGAATGTCTTCTTTGCTGTTAACAACCTTCACACCGCCCGCTTTACCACGGCCACCAGCGTGAACCTGACATTTTACTACCCACGGGCCAGCGCCGATTTTAGATGCGGCTTCTTCTGCTTCACGCGGAGTAGTACAGGCATAACCCACCGGTGCCGGTAAGCCATAGCGGGCAAAAAGTTGTTTTGCCTGATATTCATGTAAGTTCATGTGTTCTATCCATCCTTCAGGTAATCATTATCTTATAACCCGTAGGCCTGATAAGCGAAGCGCCATCAGGCATTACAGCCTCGCCGGATGGCGGCATAAATGCCTTATCCGGCCTACGGGGCAGGTGATACTTTTATTGACTACACGTCCAGCAGCAGACGCGTTGGATCTTCCAGCAACTCTTTAATGGTTACCAGGAAGCCCACTGACTCACGACCATCGATCAGACGGTGGTCATAAGACAGCGCCAGATACATCATCGGCAGGATTTCAACCTTACCGTCTACCGCCATCGGCCTGTCTTTGATGGCATGCATACCCAGGATGGCGCTCTGCGGTGGGTTGATGATCGGCGTAGACATCAGGGAACCGAACACACCACCGTTAGTGATGGTGAAGTTACCGCCCGTCAGATCTTCAACCGTCAACTTGCCGTCGCGACCTTTAACTGCCAGTTCTTTAATGTTCTTCTCGATGTCAGCCATACCCAGCAGATCCACATCACGCAGGACCGGCGTGACCAGGCCACGCGGCGTGGAGACCGCCATGCTGACATCAAAGTAGTTGTGATAAACCACATCGTCGCCGTCGATAGACGCGTTCACTTCCGGATAGCGTTTCAGCGCTTCAACCACCGCTTTCACGTAGAAAGACATAAAGCCCAGACGGATACCGTGGCGTTTCTCGAACGCGTCACCGTACTGCTTACGCAGATCCATGATTGGCTTCATGTTGACTTCGTTAAACGTGGTCAGCATCGCAGTGGAATTTTTCGCTTCCAGCAGACGCTCGGCTACGCGTTTGCGCAGACGGGTCATCGGAACACGTTTTTCGCCACGTGCGCCCAGTTGAGCCTGTGGCGCAGGCGCAGCGGCCGGTGCTTTGGCTTCAGCTTTCACCGCCGGGGCTTTCGCCAGATGCTTTTCAACATCTTCACGCGTAATACGACCGCCGACGCCGGTACCGTTAATGGCGCTGGCTTCGAGGTTATGCTCACCCAGCAGGCGACGGATCGCCGGGCTCAGGGCATCGTTGTTCTGCTCGGCAAGAGACGCCTGCTGGCGCTGTGCCGGAGTAGAATCTTTCTCTTCAGACTTAGCGCTGGTTTCTTTACCGGCGCTGTTGCCTTCACGCAGGCGACCAAGGATCTGGCGGGAAGTGACGGTTGTCCCTTCATCTTCCAGAACCGCATCAAGAATACCGTCCGCTGATGCCGGTACTTCCAGTACCACTTTGTCAGTTTCGATTTCTACCAGTACTTCATCACGACGTACTGCATCGCCCGGTTTTTTGTGCCAGGTTGCAACCGTTGCATCCGCTACGGATTCAGGCAGGTCGGGAACAAGAATATCTACGCTACTCATTATTTATCCTTTATTTAATCGACGTTCAGCGCGTCATTAACCAGATCTTGTTGCTGCTTCTGGTGAACGGACATATATCCTACTGCCGGAGAGGCAGAGGCCGGGCGACCTGCATAACGCAGAGCTGACCCAAATGGAATTACTTCACGGAAATGATGCTGGCTGCAGTACCATGCGCCCTGGTTGAGCGGCTCTTCCTGGCACCAGACAAAATCATGTACATGAGCAAACGGTTTCAGCGCTTCCTGCACCGCTTTATGCGGGAACGGATAGAGCTGTTCGATGCGCACAATGGCAACATCTTTTTGGCCATTCTTGCGGCGTTGCTCCAGCAGGTCGTAATAAACCTTACCAGAACACATCACGACGCGCTTCACGCCTTTCGGATCAAGTTCATCGACTTCGCCAATGGCTGGCAGGAAGGTGCCATTTGCCAGTTCGTCCAGCGTAGACACCGCCAGCGGATGACGCAGCAGCGACTTCGGTGACATCACCACCAGCGGACGACGCATCCCGCGCAGCGCCTGACGACGCAGCATGTGGTAAACCTGTGCCGGGGTGGACGGGACGCAAACCTGCATGTTTTGCTCAGCGCAAAGTTGCAGATAACGTTCCAGACGTGCGGAGGAGTGCTCCGGCCCCTGACCTTCATAGCCGTGCGGCAGCAGCATCACCAGACCGCACATACGGCCCCATTTCTGCTCGCCGGAAGAGATGAACTGGTCAATCACCACCTGCGCACCGTTGGCAAAGTCGCCGAACTGCGCTTCCCAGATGGTCAGCGTGCGTGGTTCTGCCGTGGCATAACCATACTCGAACGCCAGCACGGCTTCTTCAGACAGCACGGAGTCCCATACGCGGAACGTGCCCTGGCCGTTATGCACATGCTGCAGCGGCGTGTAGGTTGAACCGTTCGCCTGGTTATGAATCACTGCGTGACGGTGGAAGAAGGTTCCGCGGCCAGAGTCTTCACCCGACAGACGAACCGGAATGCCTTCATCAACCAGCGTGGCGTAAGCCAGATTCTCTGCCCCACCCCAGTCGAACAGCTTATCGCCTGCGGCCATGGCCTGACGGTCACCGTAAATTTTGGCGACGCGCGACTGCATTTCAACGGCTTCAGGCACGGTGCTGATGCGTTTTGCCAGTTCCTGCAAACGCTTCATCTCAACCTTGTTCGGGTAGTTTTCGTCCCACTCGTGGTTGAGGTACGGCGACCAGGTGAAGGAGTGCATGTTCATTGGACGCCACTCTTTCACCACGCATTCGCCAGCATCCAGTGCGTCACGATACAGATTGACCATTTCGGTCGCATCTTCCAGCGTGGCGACTTTGTCCGCTTCCAGCTTGTCAGCGTAGATTTTACGCGGGGTCGGATGCTTTTTGATTTTCTGATACATCAACGGCTGAGTTGCGCTCGGCTCGTCGGCTTCGTTGTGACCGTGACGGCGGTAGCACACCAGATCGATGAAGACATCGCGTTTGAAGGTGTTACGGAAATCCAGCGCCAGACGCGTCACGAAAGCGACCGCTTCCGGGTCATCCGCGTTAACGTGGAAAATCGGCGCCTGAACCATCTTACCGATGTCGGTGCAGTACGGTGTAGAACGCGCATCCAGCGGGTTAGAGGTGGTGAAGCCCACCTGGTTGTTGATGACGATACGCACGGTACCGCCCACTTCATAACCACGCGCTTTCGACATGTTCAGGGTTTCCTGAACCACGCCCTGCCCGGTTACTGCCGCATCACCATGAATGGTAATTGGCAGCACTTTATTGCTGCTCGGCTCATCCAGACGATCCAAACGTGCGCGTACGGAACCGATAACCACCGGGCTAACGATTTCCAGGTGCGACGGGTTAAACGCCAGCGCCAGGTGCACCAGACCGCCTTCGGTTTCGATATCAGACGAGAAGCCCATGTGGTACTTCACGTCACCGGTGCCGAGGTGTTCTTTATGTTTGCCCGCAAATTCGTCGAACAGTTCCTGCGGGCGTTTGCCCAGTACGTTAACCAAAACGTTCAAACGACCACGGTGCGCCATACCCAGCACCACTTCACGGGTACCGCTGTTACCGGCGTGGCGGATCATCTCTTTGAGCATTGGGATTAACGCATCCCCGCCTTCCAGCGAGAAGCGTTTCGCGCCCGGGAACTTCGCACCCAGGTAGCGTTCCAGACCTTCCGCTGCGGTCAGTTCGCTGAGGAAGCGTTTCTTCTCTTCACTACTGAAGGCGGCGCGGCCAGACTCAATACGCTGTTGAAGCCAGCGTTTTTCTTCGGTGCTGGTGATGTGCATATACTCGGCGCCAATCGGGCCGCAGTAGGTTTGTTTCAGCGCGACAACCAGGTCGCTCAGCTTCATCGTGTCTTTGCCGCCGGCAAAAGAACCTACGTTAAAGCTTTCCTGGAAGTCCGCATCGGTCAGATCGTGGAAGGACGGATCCAGATCGGCCACATTTTCTTGCTGCCACAGTCCCAGCGGATCGAGATTCGCATGCTGATGACCGCGGAAACGGTAGGCGTTAATGAGCTGCAGGACTTTAACCTGTTTCACATTGGCATCAGGGTCGGAAATAGAAGAAGAGTAACGTGGGGTAATCAACGCCTGCCGACGGAAATAATCACGTGTTTTTGAGTGGAGTTGATCCGGTTTGACTCCGGTACCAGGTAACTGCTGGAACGTCGAACGCCAGTTAGCATCTACCGAGTCAGGGTCGGTTAAGAAGTCTTCATAGAGCTGTTCTATCCAGCTCTGGTTAGAACCAGAGAGGTAAGAAGAGTCCAACCAGGCTTTCAAAGCGCTGTTCTGCATCGTGATCCCTTAAGCATCTTTTCTGCTTATTTAATACTCTAAATAGATCACGTATCAGGAAGGCGGCAAGCTTGCGAATCCCTGGGAGCTTACATCCAGTAAGTGACCGGGGTGAGCAAGTGCAGCCAACGCACATGCAACGTGATCTATGACGAGTATTTCGCCGTGGATACTACCACGCACACCGATGTGCGTGCCGGGGTTCACTTGTTGCGGACTGTCGTGTTTTCTGCGTCCGCTAAGGAACCTTTAAAAACTGTCTAATAATCGTCGCTGTTCAGGCTGCGATTATTGCTATCAATGTGGCAGTTTTTAGAGGTTTCCTGCACTTATATTGCCTGATGGCGCGTAGCTTATCAGGCCTACGGGTTATGTCCCTTGTAGGCCGGATAAGACGTTTACGTCGCCATCCGGCAATCACTACAACTTATGCACTACGTTTGAGCAACATCGACTTAATATGGCCGATGGCGCGCGTCGGGTTCAGCCCTTTCGGACATACGCTGACGCAGTTCATGATGCTATGGCAGCGGAATACGCTGAAAGCGTCACTCAAACCTTCCAGGCGGCTGTCGGTCTCGGTATCGCGGCTATCAATTAAGAAGCGATACGCGGCCAGCAGGCCTGCCGGGCCAATAAACTTGTCCGGGTTCCACCAGAATGATGGGCAGGACGTTGAGCAGCATGCACACAAAATACATTCATACAGCCCATCGAGCTTCTCACGCTGCTCAGGCATTTGTAAATGCTCACGAGCCGGAGGATTTTTCCCATTATTCAACAAGTAAGGTTTAATCTTCTCATACTGTGCGTAGAATTGCCCCATGTCTACCACCAAATCGCGCACAACCGGTAAGCCCGGCAGCGGGCGAATGACAATTTTCTTGCCCGGCTGATTCAGCGCAGAAATAGGTGTGATACAGGCCAGTCCATTTTTGCCGTTCATGTTCAGACCGTCGGAGCCGCAGACCCCTTCCCGGCAGGAACGACGAAACGACAGCGTAGGGTCTTTTTCTTTCAGCTGCATCAACGCATCCAGCAGCATCATGTCGCGCCCTTCTTCCGCCTCCAGGGTGTAATCCTGCATGTGCGGAGCGTCGTCAACATCCGGGTTATAGCGATAAACTGAAAACTCGAGTTTCATTGTCCTGTCTCCGCATTAATAAGTACGAATCTTCGGCGGGAATGCCGGGCGCAGTTTCGGTTCCATATTGACCTGACGTCGTGTCATGGATTCCGATTCTGGCAGGTACAGGGAATGGCACAGCCAGTTTTCATCATCACGTTCCGGGAAGTCGAAGCGGCTATGCGCGCCACGGCTTTCGGTACGGAAGTTTGCAGATACGGCGGTGGCGTACGCGGTCTCCATCAGGTTATCCAGCTCCAGGCACTCAACGCGCTGGGTGTTGAACTCGCTGGAGGTATCATCCAGACGGGCATTTTTCAGCCGCTCGCGAATCGCTTTCAGCTCTTCCAGACCTTTCGCCATCGCATCGCCTTCGCGGAATACCGAGAAGTTGTGCTGCATACATTCCTGCAGCGCTTTGCGAATGGACACCGGGTCTTCACCGTTGCGATTACCGTTCCAGCGGTTCAGACGCGCCAGAGAAGCATCGATTTCATCTTCGGTCGCATCCAGCAGGTCACCCTGCTCGGCGATAGATTCCTGCAGATGCAAGCCCACCGCACGCCCAAACACCACCAGGTCCAGCAGCGAGTTGCCGCCCAGACGGTTGGCGCCGTGAACCGACACGCAGGCGATTTCGCCGACGGCAAACAGCCCTGGGATCACCACATCTTCGCCCTGCTCATTCACAGTCAGCGCCTGGCCGGTGACTTTGGTCGGAATACCGCCCATCATATAGTGGCAGGTAGGGATAACCGGGATGGGCTCTTTCACTGGGTCAACGTGAGCGAAGGTGCGAGACAGTTCGAGAATGCCCGGCAGACGGGATTCCAGCACTTCTTTACCCAGGTGGTCGAGTTTCAGCTTAGCGTGCGGACCCCACGGGCCGTCACAGCCGCGACCTTCACGGATTTCGATCATGATGGAACGCGCCACCACGTCACGACCCGCCAGGTCTTTCGCGTTCGGGGCATAACGCTCCATGAAGCGCTCGCCGTGTTTGTTCAGCAGGTAGCCACCTTCACCACGGCAGCCTTCTGTCACCAGAACGCCCGCACCGGCGATACCGGTTGGGTGGAACTGCCACATTTCCATATCCTGCACCGGAACACCAGCGCGGATAGCCATACCAACACCGTCACCGGTGTTGATGTGGGCATTGGTGGTGGACTGATAAATACGGCCAGCACCGCCGGTCGCCAGCACGGTCGCACGGGCTTTGAAGTAAACTACCTCACCGGTTTCAATACACAGCGCGGTACAACCGACAATCGCGCCATCGGCATTTTTTACCAGATCCAGGGCATACCATTCTGAGAAGATGGTGGTATGGTTTTTCAGGTTCTGCTGATACAGCGTGTGCAACAGCGCATGACCGGTACGGTCTGCCGCTGCCGCAGTACGTGCCGCTTGCTCACCGCCGAAGTTCTTCGACTGGCCGCCAAACGGACGTTGATAAATTGTGCCATTATCGAGGCGAGAGAACGGCAGCCCCATGTGATCCAGCTCCAGAATCGCTTCCGGGCCGGTCTTACACATATATTCAATAGCGTCCTGGTCACCAATGTAGTCCGACCCTTTGACAGTGTCGTACATGTGCCATTCCCAGTTATCTTCATGGGTATTACCGAGCGCAACGGTGATACCACCTTGCGCAGATACGGTATGGGAACGGGTTGGGAACACTTTGGAGAGCAGCGCACAGGTCTGACCGCTCTGGGAAATTTGCAGCGCCGCGCGCATACCTGCGCCGCCGGCACCAATCACAACAGCATCAAATTCTCTGACTGGCAGTTTCATTACACACCCCACACCACAACAAATCCATAAATGACGTAAACCACCAGCGCAACGACGATAGCCAGTTGCAGAATCAGGCGCACAGCCAGAGGTTTAACGTAGTCGGTCAACACCTGCCACATGCCGATCCAGGCATGAATCAAGATGGAGAAAAGTGCCAGCAGGGTGAAGACTTTGGTGAATGCCGATGAGAAGAAACCGGTCCAGACTTCAAACGTCAGCTCGCCGCTGGTGGCGAAGAAGCCGACCATATAGATGATGTATAACGTCAGAACGATAGCGGTAGCACGGACCAGAATGAAGTCATGTACGCCGTTGCGTCCTAATGCGGAGGCGTTGCTTACCATACGAGGACTCCTGCGAGAAGTGAAAGCACGACAATGATAACGAAACAAATTTTGGCGGAGCGTGTCCCTGCTTCGAGGGTTTCTTCGATATAGCCAAAATCCATCAACAGATGGCGAATGCCCATTACGGCGTGATAGGCCAGCGCAATCAGGATCCCCCACAGAATTAACTCCACAAAGAAGTTATTCATAATGGATGACGCGGTGAGGAAACCTTCAGGGGAGGAAAGGCTGGTACCCAATAACCACAACAGAATCCCGACCGCCACGAAGGTGATCACTCCGGATACGCGATGGAGAATGGACGCTATCGCCGTGATTGGGAACCGGATCGTTTGTAGATCCAGATTGACAGGTCTTTGTTTTTTCACATTTCTTATCATGAATAACGCCCACATGCTGTTCTTATTATTCCCTTTGGACTTCGGGTACAGAAGATGAAGACACCTGTAGCCTGAAAGACGACGGGATTTCCTTCCTCCGGTCTGCGTGCGGGTCAGACAGCGTCCTTACTATAACTACGCGTCATATAAAACACCGCTTCCAGATGCTAAAACGACACGTTACAACGCTGGTTGGCTCGGGATTGCAGGGTATTCCGGAGACCTGGCGGCAGTATAGGACGTTCACAAAATCATTACAATTAACCTACATATAGTTTGTCGGGTTTTATCCCGAACAGTGACATAGGTCACGATAACAACATTATTTTAATTTTTAATCATCTGATTTGACAATCATTAAACAAAGTTGTTACAAACGACACCAGAAAAAGCATATAATGCGTAAAAGTTATGGGGTCACTCTTTCACCGGAGATTTAGTTATGCAACAGTGTGGAAGTATTGACCAATACCGTCAGGACAGTTATTAGTGATAGACAGGTTTAATAATTCGGATTGCTAAGTTCTTGATTTGCAGTTTATTCGCCATGAAAAGACCGTTTTACCTGCAAGCGCCCATAGCTCTGTACCCAGGTCATCCCCTCTTTCGCAGAGCGGCGAGCCAAATAACAAACTGGTAACGGTTCATTGATGTACGAAGGCAAATGTGAGTTCCGGCAGTCTTAAGCAATAAGGCGCTAAGGAGACCGTAAATGGCTGATACTAAAGCAAAAATCACTCTAAATGGTGACGCTGCTATTGAACTGGATGTGCTGAAAGGTACGCTCGGTCAAGATGTTATTGATATTCGTAGTCTCGGTTCAAAAGGGATATTCACTTTTGACCCAGGTTTCACCTCTACCGCATCCTGCGAATCCAAAATTACGTTCATCGATGGTGACGAAGGTATTTTGCTGCATCGCGGCTTCCCGATTGACCAGTTGGCGACCGAGTCCAACTATCTGGAAGTGTGTTATATCCTGCTGTACGGCGAAAAACCGACGCAGGAAGAGTACGACGAGTTCAAAACCACGGTCACTCGCCATACCATGATCCACGAGCAGATCACCCGTCTGTTCCACGGTTTCCGCCGCGACTCTCACCCGATGGCCGTTATGTGCGGTGTAACCGGGGCGCTGGCTGCGTTCTACCACGATTCGCTGGATGTGAATAATCCGCGTCACCGCGAAATCGCCGCTTTCCGTCTGCTGTCCAAAATGCCGACCATGGCCGCAATGTGCTACAAATACTCCATCGGCCAGCCGTTCGTGTACCCGCGTAACGACCTCTCCTACGCTGGTAACTTCCTGAACATGATGTTCTCTACGCCGTGCGAAAAATACGAGGTGAATCCGATTCTGGAACGCGCCATGGACCGTATCTTGATCCTGCACGCTGACCACGAACAGAACGCCTCAACGTCTACCGTACGTACCGCGGGCTCTTCTGGCGCTAACCCGTTTGCCTGCATCGCGGCCGGTATTGCTTCCCTGTGGGGACCGGCACACGGCGGCGCAAACGAAGCTGCGCTAAAAATGCTGGAAGAAATCAGCTCAGTTAAACACATTCCGGAATTTGTTCGCCGCGCGAAAGACAAGAATGATTCTTTCCGCCTGATGGGCTTTGGTCACCGTGTTTATAAAAACTATGACCCACGCGCCACCGTGATGCGTGAAACCTGTCACGAAGTGCTGAAAGAGCTGGGTACCAAAGATGATCTGCTGGAAGTGGCGATGGAACTTGAGCACATTGCGCTCAACGACCCGTACTTCATCGAGAAGAAACTCTACCCGAACGTAGACTTCTACTCCGGCATCATTCTGAAAGCAATGGGCATTCCGTCCTCTATGTTCACCGTTATCTTCGCCATGGCGCGTACCGTTGGCTGGATTGCGCACTGGAACGAAATGCACACCGACGGCATGAAAATCGCCCGTCCGCGTCAACTGTACACCGGCTACGACAAACGCGGTTTTAAGTCTGATATTAAGCGTTAATTGTCTGCCGGATAGCGTTAGCGCCTGTCCGGCTTACAGCAATCAACTCTCCCAGGCCGGACAAGGCGTTGAAGCCAGAGTCCGGCCTGTTTTTATTGATCCACATTATTTTATTCTCATCACGCTTTCTCTATGATTTACTGAGAATTCCGTCATTTAACTCAGGAGCATGGGATGCCTGTTTTACAGTGGAGCCTGTTGTTTCTGCTATCGCTCCTTCTTTCCCTGTTCTTTCTGTTGATACATCTTCCAGGCGCATTGCTGCTCGGTTCGATGATCGTCGGTATCATTTTCAGTCTGCGCGGGATCTCCCTGCACCCTCCCCGCTGCACATTTCTTGCCGCGCAGGCCGTTCTCGGCTGTATGATTGCGCAAAACCTGACAGGATCTATTTTAACGACACTTGCGGCACACTGGCAGATGGTGATGGTTATCCTGCTGGTAACCCTTATTAGCAGCGCGGTAATCGGCTGGCTGCTGGTTCGCTACAGCACTCTACCGGGGAACACCGGCGCGTGGGGTTCATCACCGGGCGGGGCAGCCGCGATGGTGGCGATGGCGCAGGATTATGGCGCCGACATCCGCCTGGTGGCGTTTATGCAGTATCTGCGGGTACTGTTGGTGGTTGGCGCTGCCGCGCTGGTAACCCGACTGGTAATGGGCGACCAGGCGCAAACTGTAAGTGAGCAAATCGTCTGGTTTCCGCCGCTGAGCAGCAATCTATTGAGCACCATACTGCTGGCCGCCGTTGCCGGAACGGTCGGGCGCTTACTGCGCATCCCCTCTGGTGTCATGTTGCTGCCGATGCTGGCGGGCGCATTGCTGAATGCCGGTGGTGTCATGGTAATTGAACTGCCGGAATGGCTACTGGCGATAGCGTATATGGCCATCGGCTGGCAAATCGGCCTGGGTTTTGACAAGCAGATCTTTTTAATGGCGCTGCGCCCTTTGCCGCAGATCCTGTTGTCCATTTTTTCACTGATGACGATTTGTGCCGCTATGGCCTGGGGTCTGGCGCATTACATGCAAATCGACTTTCTCACCGCCTATCTGGCGACCAGTCCAGGTGGCGTGGATTCCGTCGCGGTAATTGCCGCAGGCAGCCACACCGATATGGCGCTCATCATGGCGATGCAAACCCTGCGGCTGTTCAGTATCTTATTGACCGGTCCGGCGGTGGCGCGGTTTATCTCCGCGCATGCGCCAAAACAGCCCACCTAATGCTGGCAGCCCGGACACCAGTAAAACGGTCGCGAGGAAAGTGTCGTTTTCTCGATGATCCCACCACAGCGCTCACAGGTTTCGCCGTCCCGGTGAAAAACCTTAAAGCGAAACAGCGCCCCGTGATGTTTGTTCTCATCCGCCAGCCCGCGGGTGTTGTAGGACAGACGAGGAATATCAAGCAGCGCATGCGCCAGCACATCCAGCTGTTCATCGCTAAGCTGCGACGCTTTATGCTGCCCGGTCAACCCTACCTGCCAGAGAATCTCTACCCGCAGATAGTTACCTAATCCCGCGAGAAATGCCTGATCGAGCAGCAGACCAGAAAACTGGCGGTTGCGAAAACGCGGGGATAACAGACGCGCTTTAACGTCATCGGGCGTTAAACGTACATCCAGTACGTCCGGCCCAACCCGCTGCAGGAACGGATGGGTGGTAAGCTGCTCTGGCGTCAGCATTTCGATGTCAGACGCGCTATACAGCAGGATAGTTTTATCTTCTGTTTGCAGCCTGACGCGTAGCACCCGCGTGGTTTGCGGAATGTTGCCGGTATCGACCACTCGCCACACGCCGTAAAGCTGATTGTGACTATACAGCGTCAGACCATTGGAAAAATGGGTCAGCAAGGCTTTACCCCGCGTTTCAAGCCGGGTAACACGCTGCCCGATGAGTTGGGATTGATACGGTTTTAACTGCTCAAAGGCAAACCAGACATCCGTCAGGGGTTTGCCTTTGACTGCCGCCTCCAGGTTATCCGCCGCGCGGCGGATCTCCGGGCCTTCAGGCATAATACTGTCCTTTGTTAGTGTGTTGCACCGCCCGTCACCGCAATATCGCTGTCCACCTGCAATGCGGTGTCAATGGCAATTTCCAGCGCCCGGCGCACCGTTTCGCTCGCCATACTTGGCGCTCCGGGGTGCGCGGCGGCCTGTTGTGGCAGATAAGGAATATGGATAAAACCGCCCTTCACTGCCGGTGTGTCGCGTAACGTATGCAGCAGGCCATACATCACATGATTGCAAACAAAGGTACCCGCGGTTTGGGAAACCGAGGCTGGAATACCCGCATTACGCATGGCCATCACCATCGCTTTGATTGGCAGCGTGCTAAACCATGCTGCCGGTCCCTCGGCGACAATCGGCACATCAACAGGCTGCTGACCGTGGTTATCCGCGATACGCGCATCGTCAACGTTGATTGCCACGCGCTCCACGGTGATATCCGTGCGCCCCCCTGCCTGCCCCACCGCCAGCACCAACGACGGTGACAGCGCGTCAATCGCGGCATTAAGTACGGCCAGAGACTCGCCAAACACACACGGTAGCTGACGCGCAACGACGCGGCATCCAGCGATGATAGCATTGTCGAGCCCGGAGACCACTTCCCAGGAAGGGTTAACTGACTCTCCGCCAAAGGGTTCAAATCCGGTGATTAAGACCGTTTTCATCCTTCCTCCTTACAGGAACATCAGGAAATACATCAGGAACACGTTAACCAGCAACAGCAGTATGCCGGTTGGCACCTGCGCTTTAATCACGGCATTTTTATCCGGTAACTCCAGCAGGGCTGCAGGCACGATGTTAAAGTTCGCTGCCATCGGCGTCATTAAGGTTCCGCAATAACCGGAGAACATGCCAATAGCCGCCATCACCGCGGGGTTACCACCATGCTGCAACACAAGAATTGGAATACCGATCCCGGCGGTCACAATCGGGAAAGCAGCAAACGCATTGCCCATCACCATGGTCAGCAATGCCATGCCGATGGTGTACACCGCCACGGCGATGAAGCGGCTATCTACCGCGAGGTATTCCTGGGTCAGATATGAAATGCCGCTGCCTACGCCCGCTGCCGTAAACAGCAGCCCGAGCGTCGCCAGAATCTGCGGCAGGATGAACGCCCAGCCGATGGAATCCAGCAGACGACGGGCTTCCTGAATGGGCTGATGGACGCGCTCATGGGTCATTTTTATCGCCATGGCCAGACCAATCAGCGAACCCGCAGTCATAGAAAAGAGCGTCACCAGCGTGGCGTGATTCCCTGGCCCAAACAGCGCATCCTGCAAGCCCGGAATATGGTTAAACATCAGTACACCGATAACGGTCACCACCGGAATAGCCAGCGCCGGGAAAAACAGACGATTACCCAGGCGGCTGGCGCTCTCTTCACGCTGCTGCTGGGTGCGTTGATGGTAACTTCCCAGTTTCACACCGCCAAACCCGGCAATCAGCGCCAGTATGACCACCGCAATGCCGACCGCGATATGTACCGTACGTTTGTCGCCAAACAGTGAGTACGTCCAGTCGCCAAGCAGGAACAGCACCCCATACAGTCCCCAAAACAGCCCCGTGCTCAGACGGCGTGGGTTCGCTTTGTCCTGCCAGGACATCACCGCCACAATCAACAGTACCGCCCCCGCCAGCCAGTAGAGATAGCTTTGCTGAAAATTCATTGCGCTGCTCCTTTCGCTGCCGCATTGGCTTTCGCCACCTCACGCTGCAGATAGTTGTCCAGACGCCACAAGCGCGTACCGTGGATCAAGAAGGCGCAAATTGCCGTTGGGATCCCCCATAAAGCAATATGCAGTGGCTCAGTCTGGATCCCACCGGACTCCAGCATAAAGTTGTGCATGAAAATGATCGCCCCAAAGGCAACGAAGATGTCTTCACCGAAAAACAGACCAACGTTGTCAGTCGCCGCAGACATGGCGCGCAGCCGATAGCGTACCGCCCCAGGTATCTCGCCGTGATTTTTCTCAGCGGCCCCTTCCGCCATCGGCGCCAGCAGCGGACGCACCATCTGAGGATGCCCACCCAGGCTGGTCAAGCCCAGCGCGGCGGTCGCTTCACGAATAAACAGATAGACAATGAGCAGACGACCGCTGGTGGCGCTGCGGATTTTCGCGATCCACGCCTGGGCACGCTCTTTCAGCCCGTGACGTTCCAGCAGACCAATGACTGCCAGCGGAATCAGCAGGATAAACGGCAGGTTGCGGGTGTTGAGAAAGCCTTCACCCAGCTTTTCGAGAATAGTGGCGATTGGCATATGCGCCGCCAGCCCGGTGACGATCCCGGCAACGATAACCACCAATACCGGGTTAAAACGTAAAAGAAATCCGACCACGATGACGGCGATCCCCGTCAATGGCCAGAGAGAAATAGCCTCTCCCATAATTAAATCCCTTATGTTGTTGTGTAATATATTATTGTTTTGTATGAATAAACTTACGCGCTAATTTGAATATTGCATGCATTAAAGGCGCTGCGCAAACGACGGGCAAAAGCGAGTGCGTGCTCGCCATCCCCGTGAATGCATACCGTCTGGGCTGTCACGCTCGCCCATGTTCCACTTTGGCTTTTTACTCTGCCGGATTGCACCATTTCTAACGTTTGCGCCAGCGCCTGCTCTTCATCCTCAATCAGTGCGCCTGGCTGGCTGCGCGGAACCAGACTGCCATCAGCCTGATAACCCCGATCGGCAAACACCTCCTGACGCGTCACCAGGCCATAATGTTCTCCGGCACGGATCAGCTCACTTCCCGCCAGCCCTACCAGGATCAATGACGGATCGCAGGCATGAACCGCTTTCGCAATCGCATCGGCCAGTTGAGGATCTTTCGCCGCCTGGTTATAGAGCATGCCGTGCGGTTTCACATGACGCATCACGCCCCCTTCAGCCCGGGTGATGACTGACAGTGCACCAATTTGATACAGCGTCTGAGCATAAACCGTTTCGGCAGGCAGATTCATAGCACTACGACCAAAATTTTCCCGGTCCGGAAAGCCAGGGTGTGCCCCCACAGCCACGCCGTTTTTCAATGCTTCCCGTACACTTGCCAGCATGGTTTGTGCGTCTCCGGCATGAAATCCACAGGCGATATTGGCCGATGACACCAACTGGAGCAACGTCGCGTCGTTCGCACAGCCTTCTCCGAGGTCAGCATTCAAATCAATTTTCATCGTTAAGTCGCCATGTTAGCTGTTCCAGATAGCGCTGCTGATCGTGACGCGCCTTCAACGCCTCTTCCAGCGAGCACTGAACAAAGTGAATCGGTTGTCCAAGAGGGATCTGCGCAAGGTGATACATATCCGCCTCGATGATACAGGCGATACGCGGATATCCGCCCGTGGTCTGGGCATCGTTCATCAGTACAATTGGCTGCCCGTTATGCGGAACCTGTACCACGCCGGGGAGCAAACCGTGTGACAACATCTCGCGGTCTGTCGCGCGTGTCAGTGGCTGCCCCTGCAAGCGATACCCCATACGGTTACTCTGTGGACTCAGTCGCCACGGCGAGCGCCAGAACGATGCCTGCGATGCCTCGTCAAATTCCTGATATTCAGGTCCAGGTAACGCACGAATGTGGTTGCCCCACATCAACTGTTTTACCCCTTGTGGGCCATTGAATTGTCGTGTTGAAACGCCAATCGCCAACTTATCGCCATCGCGTAACAAACGTCCTTCAAACCCGCCAATACCGACTTTCAAATCGGTACTGCGCGATCCCATAACGTCGGGAACATCAATACCGCCCGCCACCGCCAGGTAACTGCGCATACCATGATGCGGGTGTTTTAATGACAGACGTTGTCCGGCTTTAACCGGCAACCGCCAACCGCTCCATACTGGAGTACGATCCAAATGCGCTTCGCATCCCGCGCCGGTCAAGGCAAACCAACCATCCGCGTCAAACTCCACCACCAGCTGACCCAACGTGACTTCCAGCGCGGCAGCATTCGCATCATTTCCTACCAGCAGATTAGCGACGTTCAATGCCGGTTTGTCCAACGCGCCGCAGTGACTTATCCCTGACTGACGAAAGCCATGACGACCCCCATCCTGTACAGAGGTGTACATGCCAGCACGAATGATGTTTAACATACGCCCTCCTTCTGCGGGACAAAACGTACAGTATCTCCAGCCCGTAACAGGATCGGCTCCTCGCGCTGCGGATCAAAAAGCTTAACGGTGGTACGTCCTATCAGTTGCCACCCGCCGGGCGTTGCAATCGGGTAGATACCGGTTTGTGAGCCGCCGATCCCCACCGCCCCTGCCGGAACAAGTAAGCGCGGTTCGGCTCGTCTTGGCGTATGCAATGGTTCCGGTAAGCTCCCAAGATAGGGAAACCCAGGCTGAAACCCTAAAAACCAGACGACATAATCAACTGACGCATGCAATTCAACGACCTGCTTGTTGCTCAAACCACTGTGCCGGGCGACTTCGGCCAGATCGGGCCCATATTCGCCGCCATAGATAACGGGGATTTCGACAAAGCGCGAATCCGGCTCCAGCGCCTCGCTCTCTTCCCACCAGCGCTGCAGTCGTTCAATCGCATCCAGCGCCAGCGTTTGCGGGGAATTCAGAATCACCGTGATATTGTTCATTCCCGGAATGGCTTCAAGTACATTCGGAGCATCAACCAGACGCTGGGCCAGACGCCAGATGCGTTTCTGAGTTGCCAGCGTAATCGGCGGTTCCAGCTCCAGAACCACCGCGGTTTCACCTAACAGATAACAACGCGCTCGCTGCACTTTCGTCCCTCTTTAATTAGGCTGGGTTAGGGATGTCGACGAACGTCACATCCAGATCGGTATTTTCATTCAGCCATTCGCTCAATGCACGAATACCGCCGCGTTCGGTAGCATGGTGGCCGGCAGCATAGAAATGCAGTCCCTGCTCGCGGGCAGAGTGAATGGTTTGTTCAGAAACTTCCCCGGTAATAAAGGCATCAACACCAAAGCGGGCTGCGCTATCAATGAAACTTTGACCGCCCCCCGTACACCAGGCAACACGCTGAACGGTTTCCGGCCCGGTATCACCGCACCATAACGGTTTACGTCCCAGACGCGCTTCAATCCAGGATGCCAGTTCCAGCCCAGGAACCGGCATGGAGAGTTCCCCCCACGGTACCAGAGGCTCGATTTCACCCATCACGGTAATACCCAACAGCGCGGCCAGCTGTGCGTTATTCCCCAGTTCGGGGTGGGCATCCAACGGCAGATGCCAGCCATACAGGTTGATGTCATTTTCCAGCAGCGTTTTCAGACGCCGGCGCTTCATGCCACGAATAACCGGAGATTCTCCCTTCCAGAAATAACCATGATGAACGATGACCGTATCGACCCCAAGGCGAACAGCCTCATCCAGTAATGCCTGGCTTGCGGTTACGCCGGTCACGATTTTTTGCACCGTTTCTTTGCCCTCAACCTGCAAACCATTCGGTGCATAGTCGCTTATGGCTGCGCTGTTCAGCTTGTCATTAATCAGTTGTTCCAGCTCGGTGTTTTTCATCATCGTCCTCGTTGTCATAAATTCTGCCCGCTCAATCAGCAACACAGCTTCAGTTAAAATAGCGTCCTCACCTCCGTTCGTCGATAGCCATTTCGCTGACACATCAAGAAACAATCACGCGGCCTGTAAACGTAAATTGCTTACCACCATGAGATTGTATTCATGTATATTTATGCAATCAGACAGCATATTGCAAAAATAATCAGATCTGTATCAAAGTTACAACTTTAAGGAAACACCCTCACACGGCACGTTCCTCCCATCGTGAGGCATTTACTTCGAGAAAATAATGAATAAACAAGCATCTCAGCCGCGCGCGATTTATTACGTCGTCGCGCTGCAAATTTGGGAATACTTCAGTTTTTATGGCATGCGTGCACTGCTGATCCTGTATCTCACTAACCAGCTTAAGTACAACGATAATCACGCGTATGAACTGTTCAGCGCTTACTGTTCGTTGGTGTATGTCACGCCTATTCTCGGGGGATACCTGGCGGATAAAGTGCTCGGTAACCGCATGGCGGTAATGATTGGCGCATTTTTGATGGCAGTGGGACATCTGGTGCTGGGCGCCAGTGAAATGGCTCCGGCGTTTCTTTATTTATCTCTGGCCATTATTGTCTGTGGTTACGGTTTGTTTAAATCCAACATCAGTTGTCTGCTGGGTGAATTGTATAAACCAGAAGATCCGCGCCGTGACGGCGGATTTTCTCTGCTCTATGCCGCCGGTAACATTGGTTCAATTATTGCCCCTATCGCCTGCGGCTATGTGCAGGAAGAGTACAGTTGGGCAATGGGCTTTGCGCTGGCCGCTATCGGTATGCTGGCCGGACTGGTCATTTTCTTATGCGGGAATCGTCATTTCGCTCACACTACCGGCGTCAACAAAGCCGTGCTGTGTGCCAAATCGTTCATTCTGCCGAACTGGGCCTGGCTGCTGGTTCTGCTGGTCGCCGCACCGCTTTTAATTACCGTCCTGTTCTGGAAAGAGTGGTCCGTGTACGCGCTGATTGTCGCCACCGTCATTGGTTTGGCTGTTCTGGCAAAAATTTACCGTCAGGCGCAAACGCAGAAACAGCGTAAAGAACTGGGGCTTATCGTCACGCTGACCTTCTTCAGCTTGTTGTTCTGGGCCTTTGCACAGCAGGGTGGTAGCTCCATCAGCCTGTATATCGACCGCTTTGTCAATCGCGACGTGATGGGATATTCAGTCCCTACTGCCATGTTCCAGTCGGTAAACGCCTTCGCCGTTATGTTGTGCGGCATCGTGCTGGCCTGGGTGGTCAAAGAAAGCGTGAGTGGCAATCGTACTGTTCGTATCTGGGGTAAGTTTGCTCTCGGCCTCGGCTTAATGAGTGCTGGTTTCTGTATTCTGACCTTAAGCGCCCGTTGGTCCGCCACATATGGGCACTCCTCCATGCCGTTGATGGTTTTAGGGCTGGCAGTTATGGGATTCGCCGAGCTGTTTATCGACCCTGTCGCCATGTCACAAATTACACGCATTGAGATCCCAGGGGTAACCGGCGTATTAACCGGCATCTATATGTTGCTTTCCGGGGCCATTGCCAACTACCTGGCGGGTGTGATTGCTGACCAGACATCACAAGGCGCATTTGATGCTTCCGGTGCCATCAACTATTCCATCAACGCCTATATTGATGTCTTTAGCGAAATTACCTGGGGCGCGCTGGCCTGTGTGGCGTTGGTGCTGATGATTTGGTTATATCAATCGCTCAAATTCAAAAACAGCCCGCTCGCGATAGAGTCCTGAGTTTACGGGCCCGACGATGTCATATGCCTCGGGCCTGTTTTGATCCGGCGATTACGAATGACGCGCTGCTTCATATGCTGCCAGCGTGGCTAACCTTGCCTGCTTATGATCGACAATCGGACGAGGATAATTGAGTGTCACCTGCATTTTTTCCGCCCACGTCCACGGTTCGTGAATGGCTTTTCCCGGTACATCGCGTAATTCCGGTACCCATTGGCGGATAAAATCACCGTCACGGTCAAATTTCTCCCCCTGTGTGGTGGGATTAAAAATACGGAAATACGGCGCAGCATCCGTTCCGGTAGAAGCAGCCCACTGCCAGCCACCATTATTCGCCGCCAGATCACCGTCGATCAGTTGTGACATGAAATACTGCTCACCTTTTCGCCAGTCGATCAGCAGGTCTTTCACCAAAAAGCTCGCCGCGATCATGCGTAAACGATTATGCATCCACCCTGTGCCGTTAAGCTGGCGCATCGCCGCATCTACGATTGGATACCCTGTATTTCCCGTCTGCCATGCCTGAAAATGCGTCACGTTATTTTGCCATTGCACACGATCGGTCCAGCGAATAAAGGGCTGATGCCGACACAGTGCGGGATAGTACGTCAGTAGATGGCGATAAAATTCGCGCCAGATGAGCTCGTTTAGCCAAACGCTCCCGGCGCCTCCCTCTAGCGCCTGCGGTTGCTCGACTAACAAACGGTGCAGACACTGGCGCGGTGATAACCCGCCGGTGGCAAGGCTTGCCGACAACCGACTGGTACCTTCATTTGCCGGGAAATCGCGTTGTTGCTCGTATTCTGCCGCGCCGTGCTGACAAAACTGACGTAATTGCGCGATAACCGATTTTTCTTCTACCGGGAAAAGCGCTACATCAAAATCCTGCTGTGGATAATTGAGCGTAATTGGCGTTGATGGGGGGGAAATTGCGCCGCTTTCGCGGGCTTTTGGTGCCGCAACACACTCCGGGATACTGTCTTTTAACCGCTTCAGCCAGGCATTTTTAAACGGTGTAAAGACTTTATACATCTCATGATTCCCGGTCATTACCGCGCCCGGCGCCAGGATTACGCTATCGTCAAAACCCTCACACACCACCTGCGATAATGATTTTTCAACCTGAGCATCGCGCTGGCGTTCGTTGATTTCGTACTGATAGTTATAAAACAGTCGGTTAACGTCATGCTGTGCGCAGACATTTTTGACTATCTCTACGCTGGCTGTGAAATCCCCGCCGTCATAAACCAGCAGCGGGATGCCTTTTTCTGCCAGCGCCGTTTGCAGCGCATTCAACTGCTTGTCGACAAACGCCGCCTGACGCGGTGACATATCATGCGCTTTCCACTGTGCGGGCGTGGCAATATATAGCGCCAATACCCGTGCCGCACGATCCCGACATGCCGCTGCCAGCGCAAGATTGTCATGCAGACGTAAATCTCGCCGAAACCAGACCAGATGAGTGGTCATAAAACTCCCGAATAAAAATTAAGCTTTGCCGTGTAAACGCAGAATCGCAGGCCAGAGTTCAAAGTAACGTTGCCCGGACAACCAGCTGTTCGGGTGCTCCGTCATATAGTGTTGGAGGAGCATCAATGGCGCAAGCAGCGGCTGCATCTCACGTCGATAGTTATCGATTATTGAGGTCAGTTCCTGACGTTGACGAAGATTGAGCTGGTTACGGAAATAGCCCTGCACATGCATCAGGACATTAGTATGGTTGCGTCGGGTCGCGTTATTAAACAGCAGATGAATCAACCGCAAACGGTACTCCGTATAAAAAGCATCGAGGCTTGCCCATTCGTGGATTGCGGCAACAAAAGGGCCGAGCTCACGATACTCCGGTTGGGAGTGTGCCAGTAACACCAGCTTGTAACGGGTGTGAAAATCAATCAATGCACCACGTGATAATCCGCTCTGGCGCAGTCGGTGCAATTCATGCAAGGCATAAATACGTACCAGCGTATTCTCGTCAAACAGAAATTTATCGTTCGCTTCTGTGGTCAGACAGGCGCGGATACCAACAGAAATTCTCTTGCTCATTGCTACTCCTTATCCGTTACACAGGTAAGTGTAGACTGCGACGTATAAAAAAACCGCCACATTGCTGTTGGCGGTTTTTTGAGCCTGAACGGTAACTTAGTAGAAATCGCAGGTGGCTTTTTCAGCCTGCTCCATCCACACCGGCTTATCACTGGTTTTCGACCAGACGCGATGTAGGTAGCTGTAAAAACGGGCTCGGTCTTTCCAGAACAGCATGACCGGCAGCGCCAGCACACCAGCCAGTACGGCAAAGGTACGGCGCAAGAAAACAATGTGTGCTGGATACTCTTTATAAAAGTCCATAATCCTCTCCCATATATCTGTTCGGTGAATCGCACCGGAAAATAAACTTGGTTAACTGATGAAAATAATACCGCCTTGTGTGTAATTTTGCTACTCATCCGACCACTTATTTTTATCTATTGATGCTCCGTTTAACGTAAACCTGTAATTAAGTTACACAAAGGTTAAATTAATACTAATCATTAGTTAAATGATGGTCTTTGCCATTTTTATACTTTTTTTACACCCCGCCCGCAGATTTTTGCGAAATCTTTGCAACCAAAAACCTACGCTCTGGTTATCACATTTATGCCACTGGAGGTGCACTGTGAGTGCAGGCGTGATAACCGGCATTGTGCTGGTCTTTTTGTTACTGGGTTATCTGGTGTATGCCTTGATTAATGCGGAGGCGTTCTGATGGCAGCGCAAGGATTTTTACTCATCGCCAGTTTCCTGCTGGTGCTGTTTGTTCTCGCCAGGCAGTTGGGCTTTGGGCTGGCGCGTCTTATCAACAACACATCCTTACCCGGCCTTGCAGGCGTTGAGCGTGTGCTGTGGCGTGGGCTGGGTATTTCGCAGCAGGAAATGACCTGGCTGCACTATTTGCTGGCGATCCTCGCACTTAATATCCTCGGCCTGCTGATACTGTTTGCGATGTTAATGGCGCAAAACCTGCTGCCGCTGAATCCACAACAGTTACCGGGACTATCGTGGGATCTCGCGCTCAATACCGCGGTGAGTTTTGTGACCAACACCAACTGGCAGTCCTATGCGGGGGAAACCACTTTAAGCTACTTCAGCCAGATGGCCGGCCTGACCGTGCAGAATTTCCTGTCTGCGGCGACCGGTATTGCGGTGATCTTTGCCCTGGCTCGCGCCTTCACGCGCCAGAGTATGAACACGCTGGGCAACGCCTGGGTGGATCTGGTCCGCATTACGCTGTGGATATTGCTGCCGATTTCTCTGCTCATCGCGCTGTTTTTCATCCAACAAGGTGCGTTGCAAAACCTGCTGCCTTATCAGGCGATCACCACGCTTGAAGGGACAAAACAACTGCTGCCGATGGGACCTGTCGCCTCACAAGAGGCCATTAAGATGCTCGGTACCAACGGCGGCGGCTTTTTTAATGCCAACTCCTCACATCCGTTTGAAAACCCAACCGCGCTGACCAACATGGTCCAGATGCTGGCAATCTTCTTAATTCCCACGGCGCTGTGTTTCGCCTTCGGTGACGTCGTGGGCGATCGCCGACAGGGGCGCACCCTGCTGTGGGCTATGTCGCTTATTTTTGTCGTTTGCGTGGCGGTTGTAATGTGGGCCGAAGTGCAGGGTAATCCGCATCTGATGGCGTTTGGCGCAGACAGCAATATCAATATGGAAGGTAAAGAGAGCCGCTTTGGCGTGCTGGTCAGTAGTCTGTTTGCGGTCGTCACGACAGCCGCATCCTGTGGCGCAGTCATTGCTATGCACGACTCCTTCACTGCGCTGGGCGGCATGGTACCGATGTGGTTGATGCAGATTGGCGAAGTGGTGTTCGGCGGTGTGGGGTCAGGGTTGTACGGCATGCTGCTGTTCGTGCTGCTGGCGGTCTTTATCGCCGGGCTGATGATTGGCCGTACGCCGGAATATCTGGGTAAAAAAATCGATGTCCGCGAAATGAAAATGACCGCGCTGGCGATTCTGGTTACCCCTGCGCTGGTTCTGCTTGGGACAGCGATCGCCATGATGAGCGATGCCGGGCGTAGCGCCATACTCAATCCCGGGCCGCATGGTTTTAGCGAGGTGCTATACGCGGTCTCGTCTGCCACCAATAACAACGGGAGCGCTTTTGCCGGATTAAGTGCCAACAGCCCATTCTGGAACAGCCTGCTGGCCGCGTGCATGTTCTTCGGCCGCTTCGGCGTCATTATCCCGGTGATGGCGATTGCCGGTTCACTGGTCGGTAAAAAGAGTCAACCAGCAAGTCCCGGCACGCTACCTACCCACGGCGCGCTATTTGTTGGATTGTTGATCGGTACGGTGTTGCTGGTTGGCGCCCTCACCTTTGTTCCTGCGCTGGCGCTTGGCCCGGTAGCAGAATACCTCTCTTTACGTTGAGTGATGCGGAGCACATGACTATGAGTCGCAAGCAACTGGCGCTGTTCGAACCTTCTCTGGTCGCACAAGCGCTAATGGACGCAGTGAAAAAATTAAGTCCACATACTCAGTGGCGTAACCCGGTGATGTTTATCGTCTGGCTGGGCAGCCTGCTGACCACCCTGTTAACGGTAGCGATGGCGACCGGCCATATGTCAGGTAATCCACTGTTTACCGGCGCGATAAGCCTCTGGCTGTGGGTGACCGTTCTGTTCGCTAACTTTGCGGAAGCGCTGGCTGAAGGGCGTAGTAAAGCGCAGGCCAACAGCCTGAAAGGGGTCAAAAAAACCGCCTTTGCCCGCAAACTTCGTGAACCGAAATATGGCGCGCAAATGGATCACGTGCCAGCCGAAGAGTTACGCAAAGGGGATATCGTGCTGGTGGAAGCGGGCGATATTATCCCTTGTGACGGCGAGGTGATCGAAGGCGGTGCCTCGGTGGATGAAAGCGCCATTACCGGTGAATCCGCGCCTGTAATTCGTGAATCCGGCGGCGATTTTGCCTCCGTCACTGGCGGGACACGCATTCTCTCGGACTGGCTGGTGATCGCGTGTAGCGTCAACCCCGGAGAAACATTCCTCGACCGAATGATTGCCATGGTCGAAGGCGCACAGCGACGTAAAACGCCAAATGAAATCGCCCTGACGATCCTGCTGATTGCCCTGACTATCGTCTTTCTGCTGGCAACCGCCACGCTGTGGCCGTTTTCCGCCTGGGGCGGTAGCGCTGTCAGCGTCACGGTATTGGTTGCGCTGCTGGTGTGTTTAATCCCTACGACGATAGGCGGGCTGCTCTCCGCGATTGGCGTCGCCGGGATGAGCCGCATGTTGGGTGCGAACGTTATCGCCACCAGCGGACGTGCCGTAGAGGCGGCAGGTGATGTGGACGTACTGCTGCTGGATAAAACCGGCACCATCACGCTGGGTAACCGTCAGGCTTCTGATTTTCTGCCCGCCCAGGGCGTGGACGAAAAAACGCTGGCCGACGCTGCACAGCTTTCATCCCTGGCCGATGAAACACCGGAAGGCCGCAGCATTGTAATCCTGGCCAAACAGCGCTTTAACCTGCGTATTCGCGATGTGCAATCGCTGCATGCCACCTTTGTACCGTTTACCGCGCAGAGTCGGATGAGCGGTATCAACATCGACAATCGGATGATCCGCAAAGGTTCGGTTGATGCTATTCGTCGTCACGTCGAAGCCAACGGCGGCCACTTTCCTGCCGATGTGGAGCAGAAGGTCGAAAACGTCGCTCGCCTTGGCGCAACGCCGCTGGTGGTGGCCGAAGGCTCGCACGTACTGGGCGTGATTGCCCTGAAAGATATCGTCAAAGGCGGGATTAAAGAACGTTTTGCCCAACTGCGTAAAATGGGGATCAAAACGGTGATGATCACCGGCGACAACCGTTTGACCGCCGCCGCAATCGCCGCGGAAGCCGGAGTGGATGACTTTTTAGCCGAAGCGACACCGGAAGCCAAGCTGGCGCTGATTCGTCAGTATCAAGCGGAAGGCCGTCTGGTGGCGATGACCGGAGACGGAACTAACGACGCTCCTGCCCTTGCGCAGGCCGACGTTGCGGTCGCCATGAACTCCGGGACTCAGGCCGCGAAGGAAGCGGGCAACATGGTGGATCTCGACTCTAACCCCACTAAGCTGATTGAAGTGGTGCACATTGGTAAACAGATGCTGATGACGCGCGGGTCGCTGACCACCTTTAGTATCGCCAACGACGTAGCGAAGTATTTTGCCATTATCCCGGCGGCATTCGCCGCCACCTACCCGCAGCTCAATGCGCTGAACGTCATGCGACTGCATTCGCCGGATTCGGCGATCCTCAGCGCCGTCATCTTCAATGCGTTGGTGATTGCCTTCCTGATCCCACTGGCGCTGAAGGGGGTGAGCTATAAGCCATTATCCGCTTCCGCGATGCTGCGCCGCAATCTGTGGATCTATGGTCTGGGCGGTTTGGTTGTGCCGTTTATCGGTATCAAAGTAATTGATTTACTGCTGACTCTGCTGGGTCTGGTGTGAGGTTTCTGATGAGTGGATTACGTCCTGCATTATCAACATTGCTTTTCCTGATGCTTATCACCGGCGGTGTTTATCCGCTGCTGACCACTGCGCTGGGGCAGTGGTGGTTCCCCCACCAGGCTAACGGTTCGCTTCTGCGCGAAGGTCAGATCGTTCGCGGCTCTGAGCTTATTGGGCAACAGTTTACCGCTGCCGGTTATTTTCAGGGACGCCCCTCAGCCACAGCGGAAATGCCCTATAATCCAATGGCTTCAGGCGGCAGTAATCTGGCAGCCAGCAACCCGGAACTGGATAAACAGCTACAAAGCCGGATTGCCGCGCTGCGAGCTGCTAATCCACAGGCTAACCCTGCTGTGCCCGTGGAACTGGTCACAGCGTCCGCCAGCGGTCTGGACAATAATCTGACACCCGATGCGGTCG
Source organism: Citrobacter sp. C6_1 (assembly GCF_014596835.2). Lineage (NCBI taxonomy): Bacteria > Pseudomonadati > Pseudomonadota > Gammaproteobacteria > Enterobacterales > Enterobacteriaceae > Citrobacter > Citrobacter sp. C6_1. Next base: position 3,251,402 of record NZ_CP115031.1, read on the forward strand.
CATGGCAAATTCCCCGCGTGGCGCAGGCTCGCAACCTCAGCGTTGAAGAGGTTACGCGCCTGGTTGCACAATACACGCAAAAGCCGCTGGTCAGTTTTATCGGCCAGCCGGTGGTGAACCTGGTGGAACTTAATTTAGCGCTGGATAAGCACTGAGAAAAAGGACATGCATAGCGAACCCCTACGTCCCAACCCCGATCGCCTGCTGGAGCAGACCACAGCGCCGCACCGGGGAAAACTGAAAATTTTCTTCGGTGCCTGTGCGGGCGTCGGCAAAACCTGGGCCATGCTAACGGAAGCTCAGCGGCTACGGGCGCAAGGGTTAGATGTGCTGATTGGCGTGGTGGAAACCCACGGACGCAAAGAGACCGCCGCGCTGCTGGACGGTCTCAGCATCCTGCCGCTAAAGCGACAGGCGCGCCATGGTCGTCATATCAGCGAGTTCGATCTCGACGCTGCGCTGGCCCGCCGTCCAGCGCTCATTTTGATGGATGAACTGGCGCACAGTAATGCGCCAGGCTCACGGCATCCTAAGCGCTGGCAGGACATTGAAGAGCTGCTGGAAGCTGGCATTGACGTTTTTACTACCGTTAACGTCCAACATCTGGAAAGCCTGAATGATGTGGTCAGCGGCGTCACCGGTATTCAGGTGCGCGAAACCGTTCCTGACCCGTTTTTCGATGCCGCTGACGATGTGGTACTGGTCGATCTCCCACCTGACGATTTGCGTCAGCGCCTGAACGAAGGCAAGGTCTATATCGCCGGTCAGGCAGAGCGTGCAATCGAGCATTTCTTTCGCAAAGGTAATTTGATAGCGCTGCGCGAACTGGCTCTGCGACGCACCGCCGATCGGGTAGACGATCAGATGCGTGCCTGGCGGGGGAGTCCGGGAGAAGAAAAAGTCTGGCATACCCGCGATGCCATTTTACTGTGTATTGGACACAACACCGGCAGCGAAAAACTGGTGCGAGCTGCTGCACGCCTGGCGGCGCGTCTCGGCAGCGTCTGGCATGCAGTGTATGTTGAAACACCTGCGCTACACCGACTGCCCGAAAAACGGCGCCGCGCTATTTTAAGCGCTCTGCGGCTGGCCCAGGAGTTAGGCGCAGAAACCGCCACTCTTTCCGATCCCGCCGAAGACAAAGCGGTGATCCGCTATGCCCGTGAGCATAATCTGGGAAAAATTGTCCTCGGGCGTCCAACGACGCGTCGCTGGTGGCGCAGCGATTCCTTTGCCGACAAACTCGCCCATCGCGCACCGGATCTCGACCTGATGATTGTTGCGCTCGATGAGCCCCCTGCTCGCCCTGTGCCGCAAACTGCAGATAGCCGCACTTTTAAGGATAAATGGCGGGTACAAATTCAGGGTTGCGTGGTTGCCGTCGCGCTGTGCGCCATCATTACAGTGATTGCCATGCAGTGGTTGGTTGCATTTGACGCCGCCAACCTGGTGATGCTCTATCTACTGGGCGTGGTGGTTATCGCCCTCTTTTACGGACGCTGGCCGTCCGTTCTGGCAACGTTTATCAACGTCGCCAGCTTTGATCTCTTTTTTATTGCGCCACGCGGCACGCTGGCCGTGTCTGACGTCCAGTACCTGCTTACCTTCGCCGTGATGCTAACGGTCGGTCTGGTTATCGGTAATCTGACCGCCGGGGTGCGGTATCAGGCGCGGGTCGCGCGTTATCGTGAACAGCGTACGCGTCATTTGTATGAGATGTCGAAAGCGCTGGCCGTCGGACGCAGTCAGACGGATATCGCCGCCACCAGCGAACAGTTTATTGCCTCGACGTTTCAGGCACGCAGCCGGGTGTTATTGCCTGACGAAAACGGTAAGTTGGTTCCCCTGACGCATCAGCAGGGTATGACACCGTGGGATGATGCCATTGCCCAGTGGAGTTTTGACAAGGGGCAGATGGCAGGTGCCGGCACCGACACATTACCGGGCGTGCCGTATCAAATTTTACCGTTAAAAAGCGCCGACAAAACGCATGGGCTGCTGGTAGTGGAACCGGGAAATTTACGCCAGTTGATGATCCCCGAACAGCAACGCCTGCTGGAAACCTTCACTTTACTGGTCGCCAGCGCGCTGGAGCGCCTGACGCTAACCGCCAGCGAAGAGCAGGCCCGCTTTGCCAGCGAGCGCGAAAGTATTCGCAACGCCCTGCTCGCTGCCCTGTCCCACGATTTGCGCACGCCATTGACGGTGTTGTTCGGCCAGGCAGAAATCTTAACGCTGGATCTGGCAAGCGAAGGATCGCCGCACGCGCGCCAGGCCAGCGAAATTCGCCAGCACGTCCTGAACACGACCCGACTGGTGAATAACCTGCTGGATATGGCGCGAATTCAGTCTGGCGGCTTTAATCTTAAGAAGGAGTGGTTAACACTGGAAGAGGTGGTCGGCAGCGCCCTGCAGATGCTGGAGCCAGGTCTCTCTGCCCCGATAAATCTGTCGTTACCAGAACCGTTGACATTGATTCACGTCGATGGCCCGCTCTTTGAACGGGTGTTGATTAACCTGCTGGAGAACGCCGTCAAATACGCGGGTCCACAGGCGCAGATCGGTATTAATGCCAGCGTCGATGGCGAACACCTGCAACTGGACGTCTGGGATAATGGGCCGGGTGTTCCATCGGGTATGGAACAGCGCGTTTTTGACAAATTTTCTCGGGGAAATAAAGAGTCATCGGTGCCAGGCGTTGGGCTGGGGCTGGCAATTTGTCAGGCCATTGTGGACGTGCATGGCGGGACTATTTCTGTCCACAATCGCGCGCAGGGAGGAGCATGTTTTCGTGTTACACTGCCCCAGGAAATTCCCCCTGAACTTGAAGATTTTCATGAGGATATGTGACGAACGTACTGATTGTTGAAGATGAACAGGCCATCCGCCGTTTTCTGCGCACCGCGCTGGAGGCCGATGGGCTACGTGTATTTGAAGCGGAAACGCTGCAACGTGGTCTGCTGGAAGCCGCCACGCGAAAACCCGATCTCATCATTCTCGATCTTGGCCTGCCGGATGGCGACGGCATTGATTTTATTCGCGACCTGCGTCAATGGAGCGCGATTCCGGTGATTGTGCTTTCAGCCCGCAGTGAGGAAAGCGATAAAATCGCCGCGCTGGATGCCGGAGCCGATGACTATCTCAGTAAACCTTTTGGTATTGGCGAGCTACAGGCGCGATTGCGTGTGGCATTACGTCGCCACGCCAGCGGGACTTCTCCCGAGCCAGTGGTGCATTTTTCTAATGTTAAAGTGGATATCGCCGCCCGCCTCGTACACCGAGGTGACGAAGAGATTCATTTGACGCCGATTGAGTTTCGCTTGTTAGCGGTACTGCTGAATAATGCCGGGAAGGTGCTGACGCAACGTCAGTTATTGAATCAGGTTTGGGGACCAAACGCCGTCGAACACAGTCACTATCTGCGTATTTATATGGGACACCTGCGCCAGAAGCTGGAACTGGACCCGGCCCGTCCGCGTCATTTTCTCACCGAAACCGGGATTGGTTATCGGTTTATGCCGTGAATATGCACTGAATAAAAAAGCCGGATCAGCTGATACGCTATCCGGCTTTTTCATCATTCATACCGGATGACGACGCTAGCGTCTTATCCGGCGGGTGATTTATGCGTTTTTCAATACTTCGCTGACAATCTCAACCGCTTCTTTCTCAATCTGCTTGCGATGTTCTTCACCGAGGAAGCTTTCGCAGTAGATCTTGTAAGCGTCTTCGGTGCCGGACGGACGTGCGGCAAACCAACCGTTATCAGTCATGACCTTCAGGCCGCCAATCGATGCGCCGTTGCCTGGCGCTGCCGTCAGACGCGCAGTGATCGGGTCGCCCGCCAGCGTGCTGGCGCTCACCATTTCCGGAGAGAGCTTAGACAACGCCGCTTTCTGCGCGGAAGTGGCTCCAGCCTGAATTCGGTTATAGCTCGGTGCGCCAAAGCGCGCCGCCAGTTCGTTGTAATGCTCTTGCGGGTTCTTGCCTGTCACTGCCGTAATTTCCGCTGCCAGCAGGCACATGATGATACCATCTTTGTCAGTTGACCACGGTGTACCGTCGAAACGCAGGAAGGACGCGCCCGCGCTCTCTTCGCCGCCGAAGCCAAAGCTGCCGTCAAACAGACCGTCAACGAACCATTTAAAGCCAACCGGCACTTCAACCAGTTTACGCCCTAAATCATTCACTACACGGTCAATCATCGCCGATGATACCAGCGTCTTACCGACGGCAACATCTTTGCCCCACTGCGGACGATGCTGGAACAGGTAGTTGATCGCGACCGCCAGATAGTGGTTCGGATTCATCAGTCCAGCCGGCGTTACGATACCGTGACGGTCATAGTCCGGGTCATTGGCAAATGCCAAATCAAACTTGTCACGCAGCGCCAGCAGACCGGCCATCGCGCACTCGGAGGAGCAGTCCATACGAATGGCGCCGTCTTTATCAAGATGCATAAAGCGGAAAGTCTGATCGACCTGATCGTTAACGAGGGTCAGATTCAGGTTGTAGTGCTGAGCGATACGTTTCCAGTATTCGATACCAGAACCACCCAGTGGATCAACGCCCAGCGTCAGACCCGCTTTCTGGATTGCCGCCATATCAACGATATCTGCCAGCCCTTCCACGAAGGGTTGAACCAGGTCTTGTTCTTTAACATGACCGGACGCCAGCGCGGCATCCAGCGGAATACGCTTCACGCCTTGCAGACCGTCAGCCAACAGTGCATTAGCCCTGTCTTCTACGACTTTGGTGACGTTGGTATCTGCCGGGCCACCGTTTGGCGGATTGTATTTAATGCCACCGTCTTCCGGCGGGTTGTGGGACGGCGTGATCACAATGCCATCAGCCAGCGAACCGCCTTTTTTATTGTGGACCAGGATAGCATTCGACACGGCAGGGGTTGGCGTAAAGCCGTTGTTTTCCTGCACGATGACATCAACACCGTTCGCTGCCAGCACTTCCAACACAGAGATAAATGCCGGTTCAGACAACGCGTGGGTATCCTTGCCCACATAGCACGGGCCAGTAATCCCGTTTTTCGCACGTTCTTCGGCAATCGCCTGAGCGATAGCCAGAATATGCGGCTCATTAAAACTATGACGACCCGCACTACCGCGATGCCCGGATGTACCGAACTTCACCGCGTGCTCCGCATTCCCTGCCGTCGGTTTTAGTACATAGTATTGCGCCGTTAACTGGGCGACATTAATCAAATCACTCTGTTGTGCAGGTTGACCTGCACGGTTGTGGATTGCCATTGCCTGGTCCCTCTAATGCAAGGATTAAATTGTTCCGCAAACCTTTTCAATCAACTCCGCGGGGAATTGCATTGACTGCATGATGTGTTCAACCATGCTGCATTTACGGCCGGTATTGGTATTGGTGATCACCCAATATGGCGTGCCTGGCACGTGCTTCGGTTTGGTTTGATTACCATTTTTCAACAGCGTCTGTTCATCCGCTGCAAAATAAACGCGCGTACGTCCGTGCAACGATTCCGTTGCTTCGGCGAACGCGTTGTGATCCAGTGAATAGAGTGTAGACAGCACCAGCATAAAGCGATTCACTGCTTTTTTCTGTTCCGCATATTCATCGGAAAGCAGCAGTTCACGCATGGCGCGCACTTTGTCTTTCGCGGGGTTGACCGGCTTGGCTTCCACGACAGGTTGCACGGCGCGGACCTCTTTTACTACCGGAGAGACAGGCTGTGATGCGGCGGAAAACTTCAACATACGCCGTAAAATGTCGGATGCGCTCTCGCCAATATGCTTGGTGTGGCTGGCAATATAGCTATAGAGTTCATCATCAACTTCAATCGTTTTCATCTTAATCCAGTGCAATGTTTGGCTGAATACAAGTTGTCAGGACTTTACACGCTGTAGTGTAAAGGCAAATCCTAACAGCGGATAGCGTCAAGCCTGGTGACCAGCAAAACTCGGAGTAACCGTAGTTATTGCAGCCATGTGGCAGAATGGTCAACATGATACCCTAACCCGTCAGTGTGAAAAAAAGAACTTTGCCATGAAATTGAATATCCGAGCGCAATCTGCGCAAAACCCGCACAATAATTCTCCCATCGTCCTGGTTCACGGCCTGTTTGGCAGTCTGGATAACCTCGGGATCCTGGCACGCGATCTGGTGGCCGATCACGACATCATCCAGGTTGATATGCGAAATCATGGCCTCTCCCCTCGTTCACCGGAGATGAATTATCCGGCCATGGCGCAAGATCTGCTGGATACGCTGGACGATCGGCAGATTGAAAAAGCGATCTTTATTGGACACTCGATGGGCGGTAAAGCCGTTATGGCGCTGACTGCGCTGGCTCCTGAACGTGTCGCACGGCTGGTCGCCATCGACATTGCTCCCGTTGACTACCATGTTCGCCGCCACGATGAGATTTTTGCTGCCATTAACGCAGTCACCGACGCGCAATCCTCTTCGCGCCAGCAGGCGGCGAGCGTTATGCGTCAGCACCTGCAAGAAGAAGGCGTGATCCAGTTTCTGCTGAAATCCTTTGTTGACGGCGAGTGGCGCTTTAATGTTCCCGTGCTGTGGGATCAATATCCTCATATCGTCGGTTGGGAGACCATTCCGGCGTGGGAACACCCGGCGCTGTTTATCCCGGGTGGCAATTCACCCTATGTTACCGAAGCGTATCGTGACCAACTGCTGGCGCAATTCCCGCAGGCCCGGGCGCACGTTATAGCCGGCGCGGGGCATTGGGTGCATGCAGAAAAACCGGAGGCGGTGCTGCGCGCCATCCGTCGTTATCTGAGCGAGCAGGTTAACTGATTAAAAACTCAGCGTCCGCGCGTGATTACGCGCGTGGGCGTTGGCGCGCCTCTCCTGCTGATGTATTATGGCGCGCTATCCATCCGGGCGGACGCCTGGCTGATTGTTTCCCCGAAGTCACCAAGATCATGGCCAAAGAACAAACGGACCGTACGACATTAGATCTGTTCGCGCAGGAGCGTCGCCCGGGACGACCCAAAACCAATCCGCTTTCGCGTGATGAACAGTTACGTATTAATAAACGTAATCAGCTTAAACGCGACAAAGTTCGCGGGCTTAAGCGTGTCGAACTGAAACTGAACGCCGATGCCGTTGACGCTCTGAACGAGCTGGCCGAGGCGCGCAACATGAGTCGCAGTGAACTCATCGAAGAGATGCTGATGAACCAACTCACCGCGTTGCGCGGTCAGGCTTAGTCTGAATTTCTGCTCCATACCCTAAATAATTCGAGTTGCAGGAAGGCGGTGACGCAGCGAATCTCCAGGAGCGTACATAAGTACGTGACTGGGGTGAGCGAGGAAAGCCAACGCACCTGAAACTTGAAGTATGACGGGTATAAATCATAAATCGTGTAGCACAGAGTGCAGTCCTGCGTGTTTGCTGTTTCCGCATGCCGGACTGTTCTGCTATGATTGCCCTTATCCGTGGGCAATGCGCCACCACCATTTCAATAAGTTTCAAGAGGTTATTTTACTCATGGCAATCACTGGCATCTTTTTCGGCAGCGACACCGGTAATACCGAAAATATCGCAAAAATGATTCAAAAACAGCTTGGTAAAGACGTAGCCGATGTTCATGACATTGCAAAAAGCAGCAAAGAAGACCTGGAAGGGTATGACATTCTGTTGCTCGGCATCCCAACCTGGTACTACGGTGAAGCGCAGTGCGACTGGGACGACTTCTTCCCTACTCTCGAAGACATTGATTTTAACGGTAAACTGGTGGCATTGTTCGGCTGTGGCGACCAGGAAGATTACGCAGAATATTTCTGTGATGCGTTAGGCACCATCCGCGACATCATCGAGCCGCGCGGCGCCACCATCGTCGGCCACTGGCCAACGGCGGGTTACCATTTCGAAGCGTCCAAAGGTCTGGCAGATGACGACCACTTTGTCGGTCTGGCTATCGATGAAGATCGCCAGCCGGAACTGACCGCTGAACGCGTAGAAAAATGGGTTAAGCAGATCGCTGAAGAGCTGCACCTCGACGAAATCATCAATGCCTGATTTCGTGCGGCGTAGATATTCATCTGCGCCGCATCAATAGATAAAACCAATCAAAATAATTGCTACAAATTTGTAACTTTTTCGTCTGACCCTGTACAATGGCTGGATGCCAATCGGGTGTTGCACAGTGTGTTTGTCGGCGATACCACGTTTTGATTAACAATTTATGCCAGAGACTTGCAGTTTTCATTTAGCCATGGCAGTTCTATAATGAATCGCATTATCTCAAGTGCAATTTCTGTCACTTCTGTTAATGAAGTGAATCGTTTAGCTACAGGACAGATTCCGCATGACTGACAACAATACCGCATTAAAGAAGGCTGGCCTGAAAGTAACGCTTCCTCGTTTAAAAATTCTGGAAGTTCTTCAGGAACCGGATAACCATCACGTCAGTGCGGAAGACTTATACAAACGCCTGATCGATATGGGTGAAGAAATTGGTCTGGCGACCGTGTATCGCGTGCTGAACCAGTTTGATGATGCCGGTATCGTGACCCGCCATAATTTTGAAGGTGGTAAATCCGTCTTCGAACTGACTCAACAGCATCATCACGATCACCTCATTTGCCTCGACTGCGGCAAAGTGGTCGAGTTCAGCGATGATTCCATCGAAGCGCGCCAGCGTGAGATTGCGGCTAAACATGGTATTCGTTTAACCAACCATAGCCTGTATCTTTACGGTCACTGCGCCGAAGGTGATTGCCGCGAAGATGAGCACGCGCACGACGGCAAGTAATGTAATGCTTTCTGAAAAGCCAACCATCCGGTTGGCTTTTTTATGCGCGTTATCAGTACGTTTCCCCTTCCCTCCACTCTTGTGTTGCTTTAATGTAAAAATCAATTGTCCCTTCCGGAGAGTCGAAATGGAACTTCGCCAGCTACGTTATTTTGTGCGCATTGTCGAAACCGGCAGCATGGGTAGCGCGGCGCTCGATCTCAATATTGGGGTTTCGGCACTCAGCCAGCAGATGTCGCGTCTGGAAAACGAACTTGCTATTCGCCTGCTGCAACGCACCTCGCGCGGCGTGACGCCCACCAGCGCCGGGCTGGCATTTTACGCCCAGGCGCAGCTGGCGCTCCGTCACGCAGACGATGCGATCCTCGCCGCACGGGAGGCCAGACTTTCCGGGCACGTCAGCGTTGGCATGGCCCCCAGTACCGCTTCCGTTCTCGGCATGCCTTTCATCAACGCCATGCGAGAAACCTATAGTGATGTCCGCCTGCATGTAGTGGAAAGCCTCTCTGGCAACCTGGAGCGAATGATTAATACCCGCCAGATTGATCTGGCGGTGGTATTTCAAAAAGAAAAGATCCTACGCTGGAGCGCCAGACCGATTCTCGAAGAACGGCTATTTTTAATTGGTACTCATGCCCTACTGGCTGATATTACCGATGACAATATTTCTCCAGCCCAATTGGCACATATGCCATTGATCATGCCCAGCCCTGGCCACGGTCTGCGCGGCAGGCTGGAAGCGATTTGTCAGGAACACGCGCTACGCATTGAGATCGCCACAGAAATTGACGGCCTGACGCTACTGATGCACGCCGTTCGCAGCGGAATTGGAGCAACACTTCAGCCCGGTGCGGCAATTTCCCATCTCGATAAAGAGACGCTAAGAGTGATCGGCATCCATAATCCAATACTGAGTCGCCCCAACTTTCTGGTCAGCCTCTCTGACGATGAACTCACCCCAGCGGGCCTCGCTGCCCGTGTGGTACTAACCAAAGTAATGCATCAACTGGTGGAATCTGGACACTGGCCAGGTGCGATTCTTTACAATAATTAAAGGGCTGTTTAGCATCACGTCATAGCGTCCCCACAACTTACTCGTATACATTTTAATTACAAACTTAACAATTGGTTAAGTGGTAATGGAGTATGCGATGGTTGATGTTCTGGTGATTGGCGGCGGCAATGCTGCACTATGTGCCGCCTTAACCGCCCGGGAGCAAGGCGCTTCGGTACTGCTGCTTGAGGCGGCTCCGCGTGAATGGCGCGGAGGAAATTCCCAACACACGCGTAATTTACGCTGTATGCATGATGCACCGCAGGATGTGCTGGTGGAAAGCTATCCGGAAGAGGAGTTCTGGCAAGATCTGCAGCGCGTCACGGAAGGAAATACCAACGAAGCCCTGGCACGTCTGGTGATCCGCACCTCTTCAAAGTGTCGCGACTGGATGCGCCAGCACGGCGTCAATTTTCAACCTCCACTCTCTGGCGCTCTACACGTGGCGCGAACCAACGCCTTTTTTATGGGCGGCGGGAAAGCCCTGGTGAATGCCTATTATCGCAGCGCAGAAAAGCTGGGCGTGCAAATCCGCTATAACACCCCGGTGCAGGCGCTTGAACTGCACAACGGCGAGTTCGTGGCGGCGCTGGCAGGCGAAGAGCGTATTACAGCGAAATCCTGCGTGCTTGCCGCTGGCGGATTTGAGTCAAACCGCGAATGGCTGCGTGAAGCCTGGGGGGAAAATGACCGCGGCGAGTGGCCTGCGGATAACTTCCTGATTCGTGGCACGCGCTTTAATCAGGGGGTATTGCTCAAATTTATGATCGATGCCGGGGCAGACATCATCGGCGACCCCTCCCAGTCACACTGTGTAGCCATTGACGCCAGAGCACCATTATATGACGGCGGAATTTGCACCCGCGTGGACTGTGTCTCTCTGGGCATCGTAGTGAACCGCGATGCAGAACGATTTTATGATGAAGGAGAGGATTTCTGGCCCAAACGCTACGCCATCTGGGGACGTCTGGTCGCCCACCAGCCCGGACAAATTGGTTACTCCATTATCGACAGTAAAGCGATCGGTCACTTCATGCCCCCGGTTTTTCCTGGTGCACAGGCCAAGACGTTAGCAGAGCTGGCACGCCAGTTGGGGCTGGATACTGAGCGCTTTACCCATACTGTCATGCAGTACAACAGCGCCTGCCGGCCAGGCCGCTTTGACCACACCACTCTGGATAACTGTGCAACACAAAATCTGACACCGGCAAAAACACATTGGGCGCGACCGCTGGATACGCCACCTTACTATGGCTATGCCTTACGTCCGGGGATCACCTTCACCTACCTGGGGTTAAAGGTGAATGAACACGCCGCGGTGCATTTTGCCGGGCTTCCAAGTCGCAATCTGTTCGTCGCCGGAGAGATGATGGCGGGCAACGTGCTGGGAAAAGGCTACACCGCAGGCGTAGGCATGTCGATCGGCACCACTTTTGGCCGCATTGCCGGAAAAGAAGCCGCACTGGCAGCGCGTGAGGAGGCTCATCATGAAACAGCTTGAGCAATTAATTATTGAAGCGAAAATGCTTACCGAGCCGGAAGCAGAAGTTGAGCGTGTGATGCAAGTCTGCAACGCCTGTCGCTATTGCGAGGGTTTTTGCGCCGTGTTCCCGGCGATGACTCAGCGTCTGGAATTCGGTAAAGCGGATATCAACTATCTGGCGAACCTGTGCCATAACTGCGGCGCCTGCCTGCACGCGTGTCAATACGCACCGCCCCATGAGTTTGCCATCAACGTGCCGAAGGCGATGGCAGAAGTCCGGCTGGAAACCTATCAGCACTACGCGCAACCCGCGGCCTTTGGCGCGCTTTATCGTCGCGCAGGCGTCACCGTGACGCTGGCGCTGGTTTTCGGTCTGATCCTGTTTTTACTGCTCGCCATGGGGTTAAAAGGCTCGTTACTCCATCCTCCGCTGGCCGGAGATTTCTACCAAATTTTCCCGCATAACCTGCTGGCCTGGATGTTTGGTTCGGTATTTATTCTGGCGATAGGTCTGCTGATGGCGGGCGTTATCCGCTTCTGGCGCGAGATTTCTCCGGGGATGCCGCGTTCCGTCGAAATTGCTGAAGCTTCACACGATGCGCTGACACTAAAGTATCTCGATGGTGGGCACGGTAAAGGGTGTAACGAAGCGGATGATGCCTTCACCCTGATGCGCCGCCGCTTCCATCACTTCACCTTCTACGGTTTTATGCTCTGCTTTGCCGCCACCGTGGTGGCGACGGGCTATCACTATTTCGCAGGTATAGAAGCACCCTATCCGTTCTTCAGCGTTCCGGTCATGCTGGGCACGTTGGGTGGCATTGGCCTGGTTGTCGGCCCGGCTGGTTTGTTATGGCTGAACATTAAGCGCTCACCGCTACATGGCGACGCACGGCAAAAGCCAATGGATCGCGGTTTTATTTTACTGCTGCTGCTGACCAGTCTGACCGGTTTAGCGCTACTGGCGGGAAGAGACACGTCATGGATGGCTATTTTGCTCGCCATTCACCTCGGCGTGGTCATGGCGCTCTTTCTGACCATTCCTTACGGAAAATTTGCCCATGGATTTTACCGTTGTGCGGCATTACTCAAGTGGGCAATTGAAAAACGACGCTAAAATGCAAACGGGCGAAGAAATCTCTCCGCCCGTTGTTGTTCATACCACGTTTTATTTCGCCGTATTATTACTGCGAATTTCCTGCCAGACCTTATCACAATCGGCCTTAACGGATTGATCGTTACCCGTACGCGTTGCCTGGATACACTGTTGGTAATCCAGTACGCGCACGCTTTCTTCATTCGCAAACTGCTGGTGCTGTTTTTCTTTCTTCAGCACATTCAACACGCTTTGGCAGGCTTCGATTTTCTCCGGCGAGCCCTGCGCGGTATTGATACACGCGCTATAGGCTTCTTTAAGACGGCTATCTTCTTTCGGCGCGGGTGATTGCGCGCAAGCAACCAGCCCTGATGCCATGACGGCGATGAGTATCAGCTTTTTCATAACACGCTCCTCAACAAAACGGCAGGCTTGCGGCCTGCCGCTGTCGGCATTAGAAGATGGTGAACGGCGCAATAACGATGAATTTCACGTCGCGCTCATCCTGGAAGATGTTGCCGTAACCACCGCCCCAGCTCGGAATATCTGAATGGTTGTCGTACTGGGTGAAGTGCAGTTTAAACATAGTGCCCTTCGCACGGCCGTCCTGCAGGGTATAGACCGCATCCAGGCTGTAAGACGACTCTTCGATAGTACGATTTTTGTCGTAGTACGCATCCGGGTTGAGCTGCCAGGTAGCCGGTTTAGCATCCCACGCGTAAACGTATGATGCCCCCACAGCCCAGCCTGGCAGGTTCCAGTTCTTCAGGTCATACATCGCGCCGAAGAACACGGCCTTTTCGCCGTTGGCGTTGAAGTCAGAGCGGTTATCCCACCAAACGTCCAGACGACCGTTTGAAGACGCATAGGTCGGGGTCATACGCTGCAGGAAGTAGCCCTGCTGCCCGTCAGCTTTAACCCAGGTCCCTTCCAGTCGCAGATCAACCACTTCCGCTACTTTATAACCGAAGGTCAGCGCCTGCAGCCAGGCCGTGCCGTCATAAATATCGTTCACGGTGCGATCGTCAACTTTGTCACGTGCGCCGTAGAATTGATAGCTGGTAGTAAACGGGTTACCGCCTAAATCGAATTTGTAGCTGGCTTTGGCGAAGTACTGATCGACGTAGCCTTCAGACTGACCAAATGCCGCTTCCAGCAACAGGTTATTTTTGAAGTCATATTTCGCGCCGATTGAATGCAGGTAATCAACGCTGGTCTTTTTATCAGCCTGATAGAATTTATCGACTTCGGTGTGCCACGGCGCTTTATATTCGTTAGCCCACATATAGGAGAAGCTCAGCGCACCCGCATCGCCATAATCGAAGTTGGCACCGGCTTCAGCACCCTGATAGGTACCAGGCATAAAGCTCCAGTGTGGTGCCAGCAGAGTTTGTCCGGTTGGCTGAATATAACCCGCGCGTGCCCAGGTTGGGCCAAATTTGAATTTGGCTGCCGCTTTATACAGGCTAATCCCGCTCTTATCGCCGGAGTAATCTTCGTCATAGCCTTTATTTTTTGAAGAGAATGCGATTTCGTTTGGATGGCCGCTTTCGCTACTTTCGTTCATTTCAATAGCAGTGAATGCTGCGATATCAATACCAAACATATCGGCCGCATAACCGGACTGGAAGTCGAGGTTAGCGTTCCAGGTGGAGTGAGAAAGGTTGGTTTTGTATTTGTCGTGATCGGTCACATCTTTACGGTCACGCTCACGCTGCCAGTAATAGATGCCGCCGGTTAAGGTCGAGTCATCAATAAAACCTTCGGCGTGAACCTGGGGAGCGACAACAAAACCCGACATTGCTGTGATACCGGCGATAGCCAGCGCCAGCGTACTACGTTTGCCACTAAACGTACGCATATGTTAATCCTCTTTGACGTATAAAATGCTGCCGATAAAAGCGGACAGCGAAAAAGCAAAAATTAAAAAAAGTAGCGCTGAGAAAACCTCATTGACTACAATGAATAGACTATTTTTCGCGACGCGAATTATCAATCTCTTTCTGTAACGAGTATGTAATAGTATGAGCAACCGCACATATTTGATTGCTTTCTGTTACATTTTCATCGACAGATAAAAAAGCGTTGAAAAATTGAAAAAATTGCTTGTTTTCCATGAGGATGAAATCGGTTTCAGCCTATTTCATATTGAGGTAGGTTATTTAAACGTAAAAATATTCAGCCATTCCATTATTACAGACATGTAATTAATTCGCTCCGCAAACGGAGCCTGGCGTACGGTTTTTTTGCGAAAAAAACGCCGCATGAATGCGGCGTTTAGACTGGATGCGTAGCGACTTATTCGCCCGCTTTAGCCCACGTATCACGCAGACCAACGGTACGGTTAAACACCAGCTTGTCAGCCGTTGCATAACGGCTGTCGAGGCAGAAGTACCCTTCACGCTCGAACTGGAACGCTTTGCCTGCAACCGCAGCCTGCAGCGACGGCTCACCGTAACCGTGCTTAATCACCAGCGACTCTGGGTTAATGACGGACAGGAAGTCTTCCGCCGCGCCAGGGTTTGGTACGCTAAACAGGCGATCGTAAAGACGGATTTCAATCGGCAGCGCATGGGACGCGCTCACCCAGTGAATAACGCCTTTAACTTTACGACCATCGGCCGGATCTTTGCTCAGGGTATCGGCATCATAGGTGCAGAAAATGGTGGTGATATTCCCTTGTGCATCTTTCTCGACACGTTCAGCTTTGATCACGTAAGCATTACGCAGACGCACTTCTTTGCCCATCACCAGACGCTTGTACTGCTTGTTCGCTTCTTCGCGGAAGTCTGCCCTGTCGATCCAGATTTCACCGCTAAACGGCACTTCACGGCTGCCCATTTCCGGTTTGTTCGGATGGTTAGGCATGGTGACCAGCTCGCTTTCGCCCTGCGGGTAGTTTTCGATAATCAGTTTCACCGGATCGATAACTGCCATCGCGCGCGGGGCGTTTTCGTTCAGATCTTCACGGATGCAGGATTCCAGAGAAGCGATCTCAATGGTGTTGTCCTGCTTGGTCACGCCAATACGTTTGCAGAACTCACGAATTGCAGCAGCCGTGTAACCGCGACGGCGCAGACCCGAGATAGTCGGCATGCGCGGATCGTCCCAGCCTTCAACGTGCTTGTCGGTTACCAGCAGGTTCAGCTTACGCTTGGACATCACGGTGTATTCCAGATTCAGGCGCGAGAACTCGTACTGGCGCGGGTGAACCGGAATGGTGATGTTGTCCAGCACCCAGTCATACAGACGACGGTTATCCTGGAACTCCAGCGTACACAGGGAATGCGTGATGCCTTCCAGCGCATCGCTGATGCAGTGGGTAAAGTCGTACATCGGGTAGATGCACCACTTGTTGCCGGTCTGGTGGTGTTCAGCGAACTTAATACGGTACAGCACCGGATCGCGCATCACGATAAACGGCGAAGCCATATCGATTTTTGCGCGCAGGCAGGCTTTACCTTCTTCAAAACCACCGGTACGCATTTTTTCAAACAGCGCGAGGTTCTCTTCGACGCTACGATCGCGGAACGGGCTGTTTTTACCTGGCTGAGTCAGCGTGCCACGGTATTCGCGAATTTCTTCCGCTGACAGTTCGTCAACGTACGCCAGGCCTTTATTAATAAGCTCTACCGCATAGGCGTGAAGCTGATCGAAGTAATCCGAAGAGTAGCGAATGTCGCCAGTCCAGTGGAAACCTAACCATTCAACGTCGTTTTTAATTGATTCAACGTACTCGATATCTTCTTTTACCGGGTTGGTGTCATCAAAACGCAGGTTGCACTGGCCCTGGTAATCTTGCGCAATGCCAAAGTTCAGACAAATGGATTTCGCGTGGCCAATGTGCAGATAGCCATTTGGCTCCGGCGGAAAACGGGTATGGATAGTGGTGTGCTTACCACTGGCCAGATCTTCATCGATGATCTGACGAATAAAGTTACTCGGGCGGGCTTCAGCCTCACTCATCGTGGATTCCTCAAAGCGTAAACAACGTATAACGGAACATGATCTTATAAGCGACGTCAGGAGACAACTATTAGTTGCACAAAAAAGGTGTTTCAACAGGATATATGAGGGCATTTGCTGCAAAAAAAAGCGGCGGAGGACTATCCCCCGCCGCTTAAGGCACTTAACTCACTTTACTCAGGAGCAGTTATTTACCTTTAATCTCGTACAGTGGTGTTTGACCGGCAACCACATGACCTTCGGCTTTAACAACCAGACCACCGAAATCATCGCTATTGCTGCAAACAACCGGGCTAATCATGGAACGTGCGTTGGCGTTCAGGTATTCCAGATCCATTTCCAGAATCGGCTGACCTGCTGCAACAACCGCACCTTCTTCAACCAGACGTTTAAAGCCTTTACCTTCCAGCGCCACGGTATCGATACCCATATGAACCACGATTTCCGCGCCTTTTTCCGTTTCCAGACAGAACGCATGGTTGGTGTTGAAGATTTTCACAATAGTACCCGCTGCCGGAGAAACCACGATTTTATCCGTTGGTTTTACCGCCACGCCGTCACCTAAAGCTTTGCTGGCGAATGCTTCATCAGGCACCTGCTCCAGTGCAACCACATCACCGGTAATCGGAGAAACCAGCGCTTCAATGGTGGCTGCATTCGCTACCGCCTGCGGTTTTGCAACCGGGGCAGCCGCTGTCGGGGCTTTGTCAGTAGACGCTGCCGCAACCGGGCCGCGTGCGACAACTTTCTTCATTTCGTCGCCGATAGATTCAGCTTTCGCACCCACGATAACCTGAATAGTTTGTTTGTTCAGCTTAACCACACCCGACGCGCCTAAGCGTTTGCACATCGCATCATTGACGCGGGCAGAATCGCCAACGGTCAAACGCAGACGGGTGATACAGGCATCAATCGCTTTCAGGTTATCCGTACCGCCAACCGCTGCAATGTAGTTGGTTGCCAGTTGAGCTAAACCTTCTTCGGTATTGCTGTTCGCTTCGTCAGTAACAATCTCGTCTTCTTTATCTTCGCGGCCCGGCGTTTTCAGGTTAAACATACGAATAACCGCGCTGAACAGGATGAAGTAGATAACGAAGAACACCAGCCCCATGGCGACCAGCATCCAGACGTTCTTACTTGCAGCCGGCAGGTTGTACATCAACACGTAGTCGATAGCACCTGCGGAGAAGGAGAAGCCCGCATGGATCCCCAACAGCGTCGCAACGAACAGACTGATACCCGTCAGAACGGCGTGCAGGAGGTACAGCAACGGAGCCAGGAACATAAACAGGAATTCCAGCGGCTCGGTAACACCGGTCAGGAATGCGGTGATAGCAACGGACAGCAGCATGCCGCCGACCATCGGACGACGCGCTTTCGGCGCGGCGAAGTACATCGCCAGTGCCGCACCCGGCAGACCAAACATCATGATCGGGAAGAAGCCAGACATGAACATACCCGCAGTGCCGTCACCCGCGTAGAAGCGGTTAATATCACCGTGGAATACGGTACCTGCAGCGTTAGTGAATTCGCCAATCTGGAACCAGGCGATAGTGTTCAGCACCTGATGCAGACCGGTTGGGATCAGCAGACGGTTGATGAAGCCAAAAATACCAGAGCCCAGCGCGCCAGCGCCCACGATCCACTCACCACCCGCATGGATGGCGTTCTGCACCGGCGGCCACACGTAGCCGAAGATAGCAGCCAGTATCAAACAGAAGAAGCCCGTGGCGATGGGTACAAAACGTTTGCCGCCGAAGAAGCTCAGGAAATCAGGCAGTTTGATGCCAGACCAACGGTTATACACGGCACCGCCGACCAGACCGGTGATGATACCCGCCAGCACGCCCATGTTGATTGCCGGGTTAATGGTAACCATTGCTTTGGTCAATATGAAATAACCAACCGCACCCGCCAGCGCTGCCGCACCCGCGCTGTCTTTAGACCAGCTGGAAGCCACACCGATAGCAAAAATTAACGCGAGGTTATCAAAGATAGCCCCACCCGCTTGCGCGATGAAGGGTACATTCAGTAAATCTGGTTGGCCGAATCGCAGCAGCAGTGCCGCGACTGGCAGCACCGCGATGGGGAGCTGTAACGCCCTACCCAGCCGCTGGAAAAAACCTAAAATATTCATTTTATTCCCCCTACGAGACCCCGATTAGGCTCCTTTGAAGCCATATTTTTATTGTGCGACCATTCCTGACTGCAACAGCAAGAGATTTTGGAACAACAACATTAACCATTCATCTACATTCAGAGTGTGTGAAAAATTAATTCGTATCGCAAATTAAAAGCGTGTTTTTTGTGATTACAATCACCAAATATCGTTATTAACCCTCCCTTGCACTGGCTAACTACGAAAACTTATTTTATCATTCAAAAAATCGAAACGGATTGATCCTTACCGATGCAAAACCAGGTTACGCTTAATACTGCACAGAGACTCAATCCGCCAACTGCTTACATTTACTTTTGAGGTGAAGAATGAGACTGATCCCCCTGAATACCGCTGAACAAGTCGGCAAATGGGCTGCTCGCCATATCGTTAACCGTATTAACGCGTTCAAACCAACGGCAGATCGTCCGTTCGTTCTGGGCCTGCCGACTGGCGGCACTCCGCTGACTGCCTATAAAGCATTAGTCGAAATGCACAAAGCGGGCCAGGTGAGCTTCAAACATGTTGTCACTTTCAACATGGACGAATATGTTGGTCTGCCGAAAGAGCATCCGGAAAGCTATCACAGCTTTATGCACCGTAACTTCTTTGATCATGTTGATATTCCAGCAGAAAACATCAACCTGCTCAATGGTAACGCGCCGGATATTGATGCAGAATGCCGTCAGTATGAAGAGAAAATCCGTTCTTACGGTAAAATCCATCTGTTTATGGGCGGCGTTGGTAACGATGGACACATTGCGTTCAACGAACCCGCTTCTTCTTTAGCTTCCCGTACTCGTATCAAAACGCTGACCCACGACACCCGCGTAGCAAACTCACGCTTCTTTGACGGCGACGTCAGCCAGGTGCCTAAATATGCACTGACCGTAGGCGTGGGCACCCTGTTGGACGCTGAAGAAGTAATGATCCTGGTGCTGGGTCACCAGAAAGCCCAGGCGCTGCAGGCGGCTGTTGAAGGTAACGTTAACCACATGTGGACTATCAGCTGTCTGCAACTGCATCCGAAAGCGGTTGTGGTCTGCGATGAGCCTTCCACTATGGAACTGAAAGTGAAGACGCTGAAATACTTTAACGAGTTAGAAGCGGAAAATATTAAAGGTCTGTAATGATGTCTCCGCCCAGCCGAAAACGTGCAGGGCGGCATTTTTTTGAAATCGGGGGTCGGAATGTATGCTTTAACCCAGGGTCGGATTTTTACCGGTCACGAAATTCTTGATGACCATGCGATTGTTGTCGCCAATGGCCTAATCGATAGCGTTTGCCCACTGTCTGAATTGCCGTCAGGGATTGAACAGCGCTCGCTGAATGGGGCCATTGTCTCCCCCGGTTTTATTGATGTGCAGTTAAACGGCTGTGGCGGTGTACAGTTTAACGATACGGCTGAGGCCGTTACCGTTGAGACGCTGGAAATCATGCAGAAAGCCAATGAAAAATCGGGCTGCACCAACTATCTGCCAACGCTAATCACCACCAGCGATGACCTGATGAAGCAGGGCGTTCGCGTTATGCGTGAATACCTCGCTAAGCATCCAAATCAGGCATTAGGACTACATCTTGAAGGTCCGTGGCTGAATCTGGTGAAAAAAGGTACGCATAATCCAGGCTTTGTCCGCCAGCC
Source organism: Citrobacter sp. C6_1 (assembly GCF_014596835.2). Lineage (NCBI taxonomy): Bacteria > Pseudomonadati > Pseudomonadota > Gammaproteobacteria > Enterobacterales > Enterobacteriaceae > Citrobacter > Citrobacter sp. C6_1. The sequence goes on from NZ_CP115031.1 coordinate 3,271,565, forward strand.
AGACGCTGCGCTGGTCAATTTCCTGTGCGATAATGCGGATGTAATCACCAAAGTGACGCTGGCGCCTGAAATGGTTCCTGTCGAAGTGATCACCCAACTGGTGAATGCAGGTATCGTGGTGTCTGCGGGCCACTCTAACGCGACGCTGAAGGAAGCAAAAATCGGTTTCCGTGCAGGCATTTCCTTTGCAACACATCTGTTCAACGCGATGCCTTATATTACCGGTCGCGAACCAGGTCTGGCAGGCGCGATTCTGGATGAGGCCGATATTTATTGCGGTATCATCGCCGATGGCATGCATGTTGACTATGCCAACATCCGCAATGCCAAACGCCTGAAAGGCGACAAGCTGTGCCTGGTCACCGACGCGACCGCGCCGGCGGGGGCAAACATTGAGCAGTTCATTTTCGCTGGTAAAACAATATACTACCGCAATGGACTGTGTGTTGATGAGAACGGCACGCTGAGCGGTTCATCATTAACCATGATCGAAGGTGTACGTAATCTGGTTGAACATTGCGGTATCGCACTGGACGAAGTCCTGCGTATGGCAACGCTCTACCCTGCTCGCGCCATTGGCGTCGACAAACAACTCGGCAGTATCGCGCCAGGCAAAGTAGCCAACCTGACCGCGTTCACGCACGACTTTAAAATTATCAAGACCATCGTTAATGGCAACGAGGTCGTTACTGAGTAAGAGAAAGAATGACACCAGGCGGACAAGCTCAAATAGGTAATGTTGATCTCGTAAAACAGCTTAACAGCGCGGCAGTTTATCGCCTGATTGACCAGCATGGGCCAATCTCGCGAATTCAAATTGCCGAACAAAGCCAGCTTGCCCCCGCCAGCGTAACCAAAATTACGCGTCAGTTGATTGAACGCGGGCTGATCAAAGAAGTCGATCAGCAGGCCTCCACCGGGGGCCGCCGCGCCATCTCTATCGTCACCGAAACCCGTAATTTCCACGCCATTGGCGTACGCCTGGGTCGCCACGACACGACGCTGACGCTCTATGATATGAGCAGTAAAGTGGTCGCCGAAGAGCATTACCCTCTCCCGGAGCGCACCCAGGAAACGCTGGAATATGCGCTGCTCAACACGATTGCCACCTTTATTGAGAGCTGCCAGCGGAAAATCCGCGAGCTGATTGCGATTTCCGTCATCCTGCCTGGCCTGGTCGATCCTGAAAGCGGCGTTATCCGCTATATGCCACACATTCAGGTTGAAAACTGGGGTCTGGTCGAAGCACTTGAAAAACGCTTTAAGGTCACCTGCTTTGTTGGTCATGATATTCGCAGCCTGGCGCTGGCCGAGCACTATTTCGGGGCAAGTCAGGATTGCGAAGACTCCATTTTGGTGCGTGTTCACCGCGGAACCGGCGCGGGAATTATTTCCAATGGCCGCATTTTTATCGGCCGCAATGGCAACGTGGGTGAGATTGGTCATATTCAGGTAGAACCGCTGGGTGAGCGCTGTCACTGCGGTAATTTCGGCTGTCTGGAAACCATTGCGGCCAATGCCTCTATCGAACACCGCGTACAAAACTTGCTAAAACAGGGCTATCCAAGCCGGCTCACGCTGGATGACTGCAGTATCAAAGCCATCTGCAGGGCAGCGAATAAGGGCGATAATCTGGCAGCAGAAGTCATCGAGCACGTTGGTCGCCATCTGGGTAAAACCATTGCTATCGCCATCAACCTGTTTAATCCGCAAAAAATCGTCATTGCGGGCGAAATTACCGAGGCGGATAAAGTGCTGCTGCCTGCCATAGAAAGCTGTATCAACACCCAGGCGTTGAAGGCGTTTCGCCACAATTTACCTGTGGTTCGTTCCACGCTGGATCATCGTTCCGCCATTGGCGCCTTTGCGCTGGTGAAGCGCGCGATGCTCAACGGGACTTTGCTGCAACGTTTGCTGGAAAGCTAATACACGTCATCCTTCAGGCTGCCTCTGCGTTAGCTGCATCTGCTCCCCCCGGTCACTTACTTCAGTAAGCGCCAGGGGTTCGCAGACTTGCCGCCTTGATGCAACTCGAATGATGTAGTGTATTTTGTGTATAGTAATGCCTTCTTTTTTTAATGTCGGATTGTCCATGGCCATTAAGAATGTAATTTGTGATATTGACGGCGTGCTGATGCACGACAATGTTGCCGTACCGGGTGCGGCTGAATTTTTGACCGGGATTCTGGAAAAAGGTCTGCCGCTCGTTTTGCTGACTAACTACCCTTCACAGACCGGGCAAGATCTGGCCAACCGCTTCGCCACCGCGGGAGTGAATGTCCCTGATAGCGTCTTTTATACTTCTGCGATGGCTACCGCTGATTTTCTTCGTCGCCAGGAAGGAAAAAAGGCCTATGTGGTAGGTGAAGGGGCGTTAATTCACGAACTGTATAAAGCCGGATTTACCATTACCGACGTGAACCCGGATTTTGTGATTGTTGGCGAAACGCGTTCCTATAACTGGGACATGATGCATAAAGCAGCCTATTTTGTGGCTAACGGCGCGCGTTTCATCGCCACAAATCCGGATACGCACGGTCGCGGCTTTTATCCTGCCTGCGGCGCGCTGTGCGCCGGTATCGAAAAAATCTCTGGCCGTAAGCCGTTTTATGTGGGGAAACCCAGCCCGTGGATTATTCGCGCAGCGCTCAACAAAATGCAGGCACACTCGGAAGAGACGGTTATCGTTGGCGACAACCTGCGTACCGATATTCTGGCGGGCTTCCAGGCGGGTCTGGAAACTATCCTGGTACTGTCTGGCGTATCCAAGCTTGACGATATTGACAACATGCCATTCAGACCAAGCTGGATCTACCCCTCCGTTGCAGAGATTGATGTGATTTAATCCCCAGGCCGGATAAGACGCACTCGCGTCACCATCCGGCAATTCTACAGCGTTATTGCCGGATGGCGGCCTAAACGCCTTATCCAGCCTACAGAATCTTATCCATTCAATAAAATCACCATTTCATTGCTGATTCATCAATAACAATGTTCATTACATAATCTTTTTTCACCAATCCACAATGACCATTGCATTTTTTATTTTCTGACCCGCAATTCGCTTGCGCCCTCTCCCGCTTTGCGGCATTTTCTTTATCAAGCAAACATAAAAAGCATCACGCAACAGGTTAACGGAGAAGGTTATGTGTTCTATTTTTGGCGTATTCGATATTAAAACAGACGCAGTTGAACTGCGTAAAAAGGCTCTGGAATTGTCCCGTCTGATGCGCCATCGCGGCCCGGACTGGTCGGGTATTTACGCCAGTGATAACGCCATTCTGGCACACGAACGTCTGTCCATCGTCGACGTCAACGCCGGTGCTCAGCCGCTGTACAACGTGAAGAAAACGCATATCCTGGCGGTTAACGGTGAAATTTATAACCACCAGGCGCTGCGCGCTGAATACGGCGATCGCTATCAGTTCCAGACCGGTTCCGACTGTGAAGTTATCCTCGCGCTGTATCAGGAAAAAGGCCCAGAGTTCCTGGATGACCTGCAAGGCATGTTCGCTTTTGCCCTGTACGACAGCGAGCAGGACGCTTATCTGATCGGCCGCGACCATATCGGGATCATCCCGCTGTATATGGGTTACGACGAGCACGGTAACTTCTACGTCGCGTCTGAAATGAAAGCGCTGGTTCCTGTATGCCGCACGATCAAAGAATTCCCGGCCGGTAGCTATTTGTGGAGTAAAGACGGCGAAATTCGTCAGTACTACCAGCGCGACTGGTTTGAATACGATGCGGTAAAAGACAACGTTACCGATAAAAACGAGCTGCGTCAGGCGCTGGAAGATGCGGTGAAAAGCCACCTGATGTCAGATGTTCCTTACGGTGTATTGCTGTCCGGCGGTCTGGATTCTTCGGTCATTTCCGCAATCACCAAAAAATACGCCGCGCGTCGTGTTGAAGATCAGGAACGTAGCGAAGCCTGGTGGCCGCAACTGCACTCTTTCGCAGTTGGCCTCGAAGGCGCACCGGATCTGAAAGCCGCACAAGAAGTGGCAAACCATTTGGGTACCGTGCACCACGAGATCCACTTCACCGTTCAGGAAGGTCTGGATGCTATCCGCGACGTGATTTATCACATCGAAACTTACGATGTCACAACCATTCGCGCCTCGACGCCAATGTACTTAATGTCGCGCAAAATTAAAGCGATGGGCATTAAAATGGTGCTGTCTGGCGAAGGTTCGGACGAAGTGTTTGGCGGCTATCTTTATTTCCACAAAGCGCCAGATGCAAAAGAGCTGCATGAAGAGACCGTGCGCAAGCTACAGGCGCTGCATATGTTCGACTGCGCTCGCGCCAACAAAGCCATGTCAGCCTGGGGCGTGGAGGCTCGCGTGCCCTTCCTGGATAAGAAATTCCTTGATGTGGCAATGCGCATCAACCCGCAGGATAAAATGTGTGGCAACGGCAAAATGGAAAAACATGTTCTGCGCGAATGTTTTGAATCCTACCTGCCAGCGAGCGTCGCATGGCGTCAGAAAGAGCAGTTCTCTGACGGTGTCGGTTACAGCTGGATTGACACGCTGAAAGAAGTCGCTGCTGAACAAGTTTCTGACCAACAACTGGAAACCGCCAGCTTCCGTTTCCCGTACAACACGCCATCATCTAAAGAAGCGTATTTGTATCGCGAAATTTTCGAAGAGTTGTTCCCGGTTGCCAGCGCGGCGGAATGTGTTCCAGGTGGCCCTTCTGTTGCCTGCTCTTCAGCAAAAGCCATTGAATGGGATGAAGCGTTCAAAACCATGAACGATCCATCTGGTCGTGCGGTTGGCGTACACCAGTCCGCTTATAAATAAGTTAATCCTTAGAAAAGGGCCCTGCGGGGCTCTTTTTTTATGTCCGTTTTCTGTGCAAAAAAACAATTAATAACTAATAATTGCCGAATATTGCGTCATGCTGTTCGCAACCTAACCAAACAGTCACATTCCAGCTATTTTCAATGAAAAAGGGGTTGACGCTTCAAGGCTCAATACGCATAATGCGCCCCGCAACGCCGATAAGGTTACGCGAAAAAAAGATGGCTACGTAGCTCAGCTGGTTAGAGCACATCACTCATAATGATGGGGTCACAGGTTCGAATCCCGTCGTAGCCACCATCTTTTTTGCGGGAGTGGCGAAATTGGTAGACGCACCAGATTTAGGTTCTGGCGCCGCAAGGTGTGCGAGTTCAAGTCTCGCCTCCCGCACCATTCACCCGTAAGCGTTGCACGGATGGGGTATCGCCAAGCGGTAAGGCACCGGTTTTTGATACCGGCATTCCCTGGTTCGAATCCAGGTACCCCAGCCACTTTTCTTCGATATAGCGGTTCACCGCGACGGTCATTGGGGTATCGCCAAGCGGTAAGGCACCGGTTTTTGATACCGGCATTCCCTGGTTCGAATCCAGGTACCCCAGCCATCGAAGAATATGATAGTATCAGGCTACGTAGCTCAGTTGGTTAGAGCACATCACTCATAATGATGGGGTCACAGGTTCGAATCCCGTCGTAGCCACCATATTAAGGACGTATCGACTCGTTCGGTAAATCCAAAAAATTGTTGGGGTATCGCCAAGCGGTAAGGCTCTGGTTTCTGATACCAGCATTCCGAGGTTCGAATCCTCGTACCCCAGCCAATTTCAAAAAGTCGTCCACTCTGTGGGTGCACCCGTTGGGGTATCGCCAAGCGGTAAGGCTCTGGTTTCTGATACCAGCATTCCGAGGTTCGAATCCTCGTACCCCAGCCATATTAAAAAAGCTCGCTTCGGCGAGCTTTTTGCTTTTCTAACACCGGGAGACGGCAAGCTTTACCCGGCCTACATGACTTGCAGGCCTGATAAGCGTCACGCCATCAGGCCCCACCCGGGCTACAACCCTAACGCATACTTCAGCGCCTGACGCTTCAGCACACCGGCGCGCTCCGCGGCCATAAGTCCTAAGTTACGTATGATGCGCAGCGGTTGCAGATTATTACTGAACCCGGCGTAGAACAAATCCATGCCACTCTGCATGATGAAATTGTCAGTCATACGACGATTCTGATAACGTTTCAGCACTGGTTGACTGGTCCAGGACTCACCGTAGCTGCGGGCATTCACCAGCACGTCAATCAGCGCATCCACATCGCGAAATCCCAGATTTACGCCCTGCCCCGCCAATGGATGAATGGTATGTGCGGCATCACCGACCAGCGCCAGCCCCGGCTGGACATACTGCAACGCATGACGACGTGTAAGCAGAAATGCGCCTGCAGCCACAGGCAGCACGTTACCCAGTCGCGATGGGAAATGTTTGGCGATCTCCATCTGTAGTTGGGGCATGTTCAGACCTTGCAGCTGGCGGATGCGTGCCGGTGAGTCGTACCACACCAGCGAGGCCCAGTTATCGAACAGCGGTAAAAACGCGCGCGGACCGTCAGGGGTAAACTGCTGCCAGGTGCTGTCTCCGGGTGCGTTTTCACACTGGACAGTTATCAACATACAAGATTGCGCGTATTGCCAGGCATGGATGCCAATCCCGGCCATTTTGCGTACCTGAGAGTTGGCACCATCAGCACCGATCACCAGCTTCGCATTGATTTTTTCACCACCAGCCAGCTCAAGCTCATGCCGGTCATTATGTCGATGTAAAGAAATCAGCGAGGTGGGCACGCGCAACGTCACTTTAGGATGAGCTTCCAGCGCCTGCCAGAGCGCTTGTTGCAGGACGGTATTCTCCACCATGTAACCCAACAACGGCAGCTTAAGCTCCGCAGCATCAAACACCACATGGGCATTTTCCCATTCCCACGTCTCCAGCCGACGATAAGGATGGCTGCGCATCCCCTGCACCGTATCCCAGACGCCCAGCCCTTTAAGCAGCGATACCGAGGCGGAACTGATGGCCGAAATTCTGACATCCGGCTGTCCATCAGCCACAAACGGCACGGGAACGGCATGTTCAATGACCGTTACCGAAAATCCATGCTGCGCCAGTCCTAGCGCCAGCGCGCCGCCGACCATCCCCCCGCCGACAATGGCAATTTCCGTTGGTTGATTTGTCATGGTCAATTATCCTGTTACATGTATTGCTTAAGTTTACAGGATTTTTTACCCCTTGAGGCTGACATCCGTCATACTGGTCACAACCGCGCCAAAGCAGTACACTATGCGCCCTGCATTTCAGCCACAATTTCGCAAGAGCAAGTCGATGACCAAAAAACTCCATATTAAAACCTGGGGCTGTCAGATGAACGAATACGATTCATCGAAGATGGCCGATCTGCTGGATGCCACTCACGGGTATCAACTGACCGACGTGGCGGAAGAAGCGGATGTGCTGCTGCTAAATACCTGCTCAATCCGCGAGAAGGCTCAGGAAAAAGTCTTCCATCAATTAGGTCGCTGGAAGCTGTTAAAAGAGAAGAATCCGGATCTGATTATCGGCGTGGGTGGCTGTGTTGCCTCTCAGGAAGGCGATCACATTCGTCAACGCGCACATTACGTCGATATTATTTTTGGGCCGCAAACCCTGCACCGTCTGCCGGAGATGATCAACAAGGTTCGCGGAAGCGTTAAGCGTAGCGCGGTGGTTGATATCAGTTTCCCGGAAATCGAAAAATTCGACCGTCTGCCGGAGCCGCGTGCTGAAGGGCCAAGTGCGTTTGTGTCCATCATGGAAGGCTGCAATAAATATTGTACTTACTGCGTGGTGCCATACACCCGTGGTGAAGAAGTCAGCCGTCCGGCGGATGATATCCTGTTTGAAATCGCCCAGCTTGCGGCACAGGGTGTGCGTGAAGTGAACCTGTTGGGGCAAAACGTCAACGCCTGGCGCGGTGAAAACTACGACGGCACCACCGGCTCGTTCGCCGATCTACTCCGTCTGGTCGCTGCAATCGATGGCATTGACCGTATCCGCTTTACCACCAGCCATCCGATCGAATTCACCGACGATATCGTTGAAGTCTACCGTGATACGCCAGAACTGGTGAGCTTCCTGCACCTGCCGGTACAGAGCGGTTCGGATCGTGTACTGAACCTGATGGGTCGTACTCATACCGCGCTGGAATACAAAGCAATCATCCGTAAACTGCGCGCAGCGCGTCCGGATATCCAGATTAGCTCCGACTTCATCGTCGGCTTCCCGGGTGAAACCACCCAGGACTTCGAGCAGACCATGAAGCTGATCGCTGATGTCAATTTCGACATGAGTTACAGCTTTATCTTCTCTGCGCGGCCTGGCACTCCTGCCGCCGATATGGTTGATGACGTACCGGAAGAAGAGAAAAAACAGCGCCTGTATATTCTGCAGGAGCGTATTAACCAGCAAGCCATGGCCTGGAGCCGTCGTATGGTCGGCACGACCCAACGCATTCTGGTCGAAGGTACGTCACGGAAAAGTGTGATGGAACTGTCAGGGCGTACCGAAAATAACCGCGTGGTGAACTTTGAAGGTACCCCGGATATGGTCGGTAAGTTTGTCGATGTTGAAATTACCGATGTCTGGACGAACTCCCTGCGCGGCAAAGTGGTGCGTACCGAAGACGAAATGGGTCTGCGCATCGCAGAATCCCCTGAGTCGGTCATTGCGCGTACCCGCAAAGAAAACGATCTGGGCGTCGGTACTTACCAGCCTTAATCTTCAATGCCCGATGGCGCAGCGCTTATCGGGCCTACACTTCTGGGCTCGCTGCCCCGGCGGGTCTTGTAATCGATCTTATCATCCCCATATTTATCGCAATGCTTGCGCCTTTCCCCCATGGCGTGAATAATTTCCTTAGATGCCGGTAAATGTTCAGCGTCCGGCGAGACATGCATAAGAGGAACAGTTTGAACATAGACACTCGCGAAATCACCCTTGAACCCGCAGACAATGCCCGTCTGTTGAGCCTTTGCGGTCCATTTGATGACAACATAAAACAACTGGAGCGTCGTCTCGGCATCGAAATTAACCGCCGCGATAACCACTTCAAACTGACTGGTCGTCCAATTTGTGTCACCGCGGCGGCAGATATTTTACGCAGCCTGTATGTCGATACGGCCCCAATGCGCGGTCAGACACAGGACATCGAGCCAGAACAAATTCACCTTGCGATTAAAGAAGCGCGTGTGCTTGAACAGAGCGCAGACAGCGTGCCGGAATTTGGCAAAGCGGTGAATATCAAAACCAAGCGCGGGGTCATTAAGCCGCGAACGCCGAACCAGGCGCAGTATATCGCTAATATTCTTGACCATGACATCACCTTCGGCGTTGGCCCGGCAGGTACCGGTAAAACGTATCTGGCGGTTGCCGCTGCGGTCGATGCGCTAGAGCGTCAGGAGATCCGCCGTATTCTGCTGACCCGTCCGGCAGTAGAAGCGGGTGAAAAACTCGGTTTCCTGCCGGGCGACCTGAGCCAGAAAGTCGATCCCTATTTACGACCGCTGTATGACGCGCTGTTCGAAATGCTCGGTTTTGAGAAGGTTGAAAAGCTGATTGAACGTAACGTCATTGAAGTTGCGCCGCTGGCCTATATGCGCGGTCGTACGTTAAACGATGCGTTCATCATTCTTGATGAGAGCCAGAACACTACCATCGAACAGATGAAAATGTTCCTGACCCGTATCGGCTTTAACTCCAAAGCGGTTATCACTGGCGATATCACCCAGATTGACCTGCCGCGCAGCACCAAGTCCGGTCTGCGTCATGCCATTGAAGTGCTGGCTGAAGTCGACGAAATTAGTTTTAATTTCTTCCATAGCGAAGACGTGGTTCGCCATCCGGTGGTTGCCCGTATCGTCACGGCGTATGAAGCCTGGGAAGAAGCAGAACAGAAACGCAAAGCCGAGCAGGCTGCAGAACGCAAGCGCGAAGCTCAGGAGCAGGAACAAAAATGAGTCAGGTTATTCTCGATTTACAACTGGCATGTGAAGACGAATCCGGTTTACCCACAGAAAGCCAGTTTCAGGGCTGGCTGGATGCGGTGATCCCGCAGTTTCAGGAGGAGTCTGAAGTGACCATTCGTCTGGTCGATGACGCGGAAAGCCACGAGCTGAACCTGACCTATCGCGGGAAAGATAAATCAACCAACGTGCTCTCTTTCCCGTTTGAAGCTCCACCGGGCATTGAGATGCCGCTGCTGGGCGATTTGATCATCTGTCGTCAGGTTGTCGAGAAAGAAGCGCAGGAACAAGGTAAACCGCTTGAGGCCCACTGGGCGCACATGGTGGTGCACGGTAGCCTGCATTTACTCGGCTACGACCATATTGAAGACGATGACGCGGAAGAGATGGAATCCCTCGAAACAGAGATTATGCTTGCTCTGGGCTATGAGGATCCGTACATTGCCGAGAAGATTGCAGAATAGTAGCTTGCCGGATGGCGGCGCTTGCGCCTTATCCGGCCTACATTCATGCCTTTCGTAGGCCTGATAAGCGTAGCGCCATCAGGCAAAACATGCCGTCAACAGCTGAGTATACGCATGACGCGCTTTGTATTAACTAACATGAGAACCCATACGACGCCATGAGCGACGACAATTCACACAGTAGTGACACCTTAAACAGCAAAAAGGGATTTTTTTCCCTGTTACTGAGCCAACTTTTCCACGGTGAACCCAAAAACCGCGACGAACTGTTGGAGCTGATCCGTGATTCCGGGCAAAACGACCTTATCGATGAAGATACGCGCGATATGCTCGAAGGGGTGATGGATATTGCGGACCAACGCGTGCGCGACATCATGATCCCCCGCTCTCAGATGATTACCCTGAAACGCAACCAGACCCTGGACGAATGTCTCGATGTCATTATCGAGTCTGCCCACTCGCGTTTCCCGGTGATTAGCGAAGACAAAGATCACATCGAAGGGATTCTGATGGCCAAAGATTTGCTGCCGTTTATGCGCAGCGATGCCGAGGCCTTCAGCATGGAGAAAGTGTTACGCCAGGCGGTTGTCGTACCTGAAAGCAAGCGGGTTGACCGCATGCTGAAAGAGTTCCGCTCCCAGCGTTATCATATGGCTATCGTCATCGACGAATTTGGCGGTGTCTCAGGTCTGGTGACCATTGAGGACATCCTTGAACTGATCGTTGGTGAAATTGAAGATGAGTACGACGAAGAAGACGATATTGACTTCCGTCAGCTCAGCCGCCACACCTGGACCATTCGCGCGCTGGCGCCGATTGAAGACTTCAACGACGCTTTCGGAACCCACTTTAGCGACGAAGAAGTCGATACCATTGGCGGGCTGGTCATGCAGGCCTTTGGTCATCTGCCCGCGCGCGGGGAAACTATCGACATTGATGGTTACCAGTTTAAAGTGGCAATGGCCGACAGCCGCCGTATTATTCAGGTTCATGTCAGAATTCCGGACGACTCACCCCAGCCCAAACTGGACGAATAAACCCGAAACTGGATCTAAGACTACATGGCATTTGCCCCATTAATTGAACGCCAGCGCATTCGCCTGCTGCTGGCGTTATTATTCGGTGCCTGCGGGACGCTGGCTTTCTCTCCGTATGATATCTGGCCCGCCGCGATTGTTTCGCTGATGGGCCTGCAGGCTCTTACCTTCAACCGTCGCCCGCTCCAGTCTGCCGCTATCGGCTACTTCTGGGGACTGGGGCTGTTTGGCTCAGGTATCAACTGGGTTTACGTTAGCATCGCGCAGTTTGGCGGTATGCCCGGCCCGGTTAACGTTTTCCTCGTGGTTCTGCTAGCCGCATACCTTTCCCTCTACACCGGTCTGTTTGCCGGCGTGTTGGCGCGCTTGTGGCCGAAAACCACCTGGCTGCGGGTGGCGATTGCCGCGCCGGTAGTCTGGCAAATCACGGAATTCCTGCGAGGCTGGGTACTGACCGGCTTCCCGTGGCTGCAGTTCGGTTATAGCCAGATCGACGGCCCGTTGAAGGGGCTGGCACCGGTGATGGGCGTTGAGGCGATTAACTTCCTGCTGATGATGGTTAGCGGCCTGTTGGCGCTGGCGCTGGTGACGCGTAACTGGAAGCCGCTGGTTGCCGCATTCGTGCTCTTTGCTCTGCCTTTTCCACTGAGCTATATCCAGTGGTACACGCTTGTGCCGGAAAAAACCACGCAGGTGTCGATGGTGCAGGGTGACATTCCACAGTCGCTTAAATGGGATGAAAGTCAGTTACTCAACACCCTGAAGATTTATCTCGACGCCACCCAGCCCGAGATGGGTAAATCACAGCTCATCATCTGGCCAGAATCGGCTATTCCGGACCTGGAAATTAACCAACAGCGCTTTCTGAGCATGATGGATGACCTGTTGAAATCGAAAAACAGCACGCTAATTACCGGGATCGTAGACGCGCGTCTGAACAAACAGAATCGTTACGACACCTACAACACCATCATCACGTTGGGTAAAGACAGTCCGTACAGCTACGATTCCAGCAACCGCTACAATAAAAACCATTTGGTTCCGTTTGGCGAATTTGTCCCGCTGGAATCGATCCTACGCCCGTTAGCGCCGTTCTTTGACCTGCCAATGTCTTCGTTCAGCCGTGGGCCTTATGTACAGCCACAGCTGCGTGCGCACGGCTTTAAGCTGACGGCTGCCATCTGCTACGAAATCATTCTTGGCGAACAGGTTCGGGATAACTTCCGTCCGGATACGGACTACCTGCTGACTATCTCCAACGATGCCTGGTTTGGTAAATCCATTGGCCCGTGGCAGCACTTCCAGATGGCGCGGATGCGTTCCCTTGAGCTGGCACGCCCGCTGCTGCGTAGCACCAATAACGGTATTACCGCGGTGATTGGCCCGCAGGGTGAAATTCAGGCGATGATCCCGCAGTTTACCCGTCAGGTACTGACCACCAGCGTGACGCCAACGACGGGCTTAACCCCTTATGCCCGTACCGGTAACTGGCCGCTGTGGCTGCTGACCGCACTGTTTGGCTTTGGTGCGGTGGTCATGAGCCTGCGTCAACGTCGTAAGTAACCCTCCTTCCCCTGGCCGGATAACATCTCGCTTATCCGGCTCAAAAACATTTCCCACATCCCATTCTGGCACGTCTATTGCTTTGTTCTACAAGGCAAACGCTGTTTTGGCTGAATGTGCAACCTGGTCGCACCAAAGTTGAGCACCGGTAGCACCTGAAAAGTGCAACAAGATATTTTTGCCCCCAAATGGTGCGGCGCACTTCGCAAAAATAAACAATAACACAGCAAATTCTTTACATTCATCCAAACTAAATGTTAACAAACACATACAAGACTGCACGTTTTAGTAGCAAACAATAACAACATCACAATGGGTATCAATGCGTCCCTGGCGCAGACGATAAAGGAGTTGGATATGCAATTACGTAAGCTCGCCACTGCCATGCTGGTCATGGGAATGTCCGCCGGTCTGGCGCACGCAGAAGACGCAGCACCAGCGGCAGGCAGCACGCTGGATAAAATCGCTAAAAATGGCGTAATCGTCGTCGGACACCGTGAATCATCAGTGCCGTTTTCTTACTACGATAATCAGCAAAAAGTGGTCGGTTATTCACAGGATTACTCCAACGCGATCGTTGAAGCGGTGAAGAAAAAGCTGAACAAGCCCGATCTACAGGTGAAACTGATCCCGATTACATCACAGAACCGTATTCCGCTGCTGCAAAACGGCACCTTCGACTTTGAATGTGGTTCCACCACCAACAACGTCGAGCGTCAAAAACAAGCGGCTTTCTCAGACACTATTTTCGTTGTCGGTACCCGTCTGCTGGCGAAAAAAGGCGGCGACGTCAAAGATTTCTCTGACCTGAAAGGCAAAGCCGTGGTCGTGACGTCGGGTACGACCTCAGAAGTCCTGCTGCACAAACTGAACGAAGAACAAAAAATGGATATGCGCATCATCAGCGCGAAAGACCACGGTGACTCTTTCCGTACTCTGGAAAGTGGCCGCGCCGTTGCCTTTATGATGGATGACGCCCTGCTGGCTGGCGAGCGCGCGAAGGCGAAGAAACCGGACAACTGGGAGATCGTCGGCAAGCCGCAGTCACAGGAAGCCTACGGCTGTATGTTGCGCAAAGATGACCCTGAGTTCAAAAAGCTGATGGACGACACTATCGCCAAGGCGCAGACCTCAGGCGAAGCTGAGAAATGGTTTGATAAGTGGTTTAAAAATCCAATTCCACCGAAGAACCTGAACATGAATTTCGAACTGTCAGACGAGATGAAAGCCCTGTTCAAAGAACCGAATGATAAAGCGCTTAACTAACTAAAATAAATGGGAGGCTTCCCCTCCCTCTCGATTGTTACTCGGCACGGACAGACTATAAGCCTGATGGTCGTTCCCCATCAGGCCTGAAAACCGCAAAACGCCGAATAGCAATCTTCGAGGGTAGCGCTGCTACCCTTTTTTTTCTGGAGTAGATTTATGTCTATAGACTGGAACTGGGGTATTTTTTTACAACAGGCCCCGTTCGGCAACACCACCTATCTCGGCTGGCTCTGGAGTGGTTTCCAGGTCACGGTCGCGTTATCTATCACCGCCTGGATTATCGCTTTCCTCATAGGCTCTCTATTTGGCATCTTACGTACCGTACCAAATCGTTTCCTTTCCGGGATCGGCACGCTGTACGTTGAGTTGTTTCGTAACGTTCCACTCATCGTCCAGTTCTTTACCTGGTATCTGGTCATTCCTGAACTGCTGCCGGAAAACATTGGCATGTGGTTCAAGTCAGAGCTGGATCCCAACATTCAGTTCTTCCTCTCATCCATGCTTTGTCTGGGGCTGTTTACCGCCGCGCGCGTCTGTGAGCAAGTTCGCGCCGCAATTCAGTCCCTGCCTCGCGGGCAGAAAAACGCCGCGCTAGCGATGGGGCTGACTTTGCCGCAGGCCTACCGCTATGTGCTGTTGCCAAACGCTTACCGCGTGATTGTGCCGCCAATGACCTCAGAGATGATGAACCTGGTAAAGAACTCCGCGATCGCCTCCACCATCGGTCTGGTGGATATGGCGGCGCAGGCGGGAAAACTACTGGATTACTCCGCCCACGCATGGGAATCATTTACCGCCATCACGCTGGCCTACGTCCTGATTAACGCCGTCATCATGCTGGTGATGAATCTCGTCGAACGCAAAATCCGCCTGCCTGGCAATTTGGGAGGCAAATAATGTACGAATTTGACTGGAGTTCTATCGTCCCTTCCCTGCCGTATCTGCTGGACGGGTTGGTCATCACCCTGAAAATCACCGTTACAGCGATAATCATTGGTATCGTCTGGGGGACCATCCTTGCCGTCATGCGTCTGTCCAGCTTCGCGCCGATTGCCTGGTTTGCGAAGGGCTACGTCAACGTATTCCGCTCCATTCCACTGGTGATGGTACTGCTGTGGTTCTACCTGATTGTGCCCGGCTTCCTGCAAAACGTGCTGGGCCTGTCGCCCAAAACCGATATTCGCCTGATCTCAGCAATGGTCGCGTTTTCGATGTTCGAGGCCGCCTACTACTCGGAAATTATCCGTGCAGGGATCCAGAGTATCTCTCGCGGACAGTCCAGCGCTGCGCTGGCGCTGGGGATGACGCACTGGCAATCAATGAAGCTGATCATTCTGCCGCAGGCATTCCGCGCTATGGTTCCGCTGCTGCTTACCCAGGGCATCGTACTGTTCCAGGATACCTCGCTGGTCTACGTATTGAGTCTGGCAGATTTCTTCCGCACCGCCTCCACTATTGGCGAGCGTGACGGTACACAGGTCGAAATGATCCTGTTCGCTGGCGCCGTTTATTTTGTATTCAGTCTGAGCGCATCGTTGTTGGTCAGCTATTTGAAGAAAAGGACAGTTTAATGATTACCCTGAAAAATGTTTCTAAATGGTATGGTCACTTTCAGGTGCTGACCGACTGCTCCACGGAAGTGAAAAAAGGAGAAGTGGTGGTGGTCTGTGGCCCGTCAGGCTCCGGTAAGTCCACTCTTATCAAAACGGTGAACGGCCTGGAGCCGGTGCAACAGGGCGTCATCACCGTTGATGGCACCGTGGTAAATGATAAAAAAACCGATCTGGCCAAACTGCGCTCCCGCGTTGGCATGGTGTTCCAGCACTTCGAACTGTTCCCGCATCTGTCGATCATTGAGAACCTGACTCTGGCGCAGGTAAAAGTGCTTAAGCGCGATAAAAAGCCGGCCCGCGACAAAGCGCAAAAGTTACTGGAACGCGTTGGCCTGTCGGCGCATGCCGAGAAGTTCCCGGCCCAGCTATCCGGGGGTCAGCAACAGCGTGTCGCCATTGCCCGGGCGCTGTGTATGGATCCTATCGCTATGCTGTTTGACGAACCAACGTCGGCGCTCGATCCTGAAATGATCAACGAAGTACTGGACGTCATGGTTGAACTGGCCAATGAAGGGATGACCATGATGGTGGTAACCCACGAAATGGGCTTTGCGCGTAAAGTGGCGAACCGGGTGATCTTTATGGACGAAGGAAAAATTGTTGAAGACTCGCCGAAAGAAGAGTTCTTCGCTAATCCGAAATCAGACCGAGCCAAAGACTTCCTCGCGAAAATCCTGCACTAATCTGGCTGGCGCGCACTACCATGTGCGCGCCACCTCACGATTTACCTCTTCATTTCTCGAAACCGATACAGCCCAGCGTTAACCTTGTCACAGAGTCCCACTTACAAGGAGCAACAATGGCACTTCCTATCCTGTTTGATTGCGATCCTGGCCATGACGACGCTATCGCAATTGTTCTCGCCCTCGCCTCACCTGAACTGGATGTGAAAGCGATAACCTCGTCAGCCGGTAACCAGACGCCCGACAAAACGCTGCGTAACGTATTACGCATGCTAACGCTGCTCAATCGTAGTGATATTCCCGTCGCCGGTGGCGCTGTGAAACCGCTGATGCGCGATCTGATTATTGCCGATAACGTCCACGGCGAGAGTGGGTTAGATGGCCCGTCGCTCCCGGAACCAGCCTTTGCACCGCAGGCCTGTACCGCTGTGGAACTGATGGCGAAAACCCTGCGAGACAGCCCGGAACCAGTAACCATTGTCTCCACCGGGCCGCAAACCAACGTGGCATTGCTACTGAATAGCCATCCTGAACTGCACGCCAACATCGCCCGTATCGTGATAATGGGTGGAGCAATGGGGCTCGGAAACTGGACGCCCGCCGCCGAGTTCAACATTTTCGTTGATCCTGAAGCCGCTGAAATCGTCTTCCAGTCGGGCATTCCGGTGGTGATGGCGGGACTGGACGTGACGCATAAAGCGCAAATACACCGCGAAGATACCGAGCGGTTCCGCGCTATCGGCAATCCTGTTTCAACGATCGTAGCTGAACTACTCGACTTCTTCTTTGAATATCACAAAGACGAAAAATGGGGATTCATCGGCGCGCCGCTGCACGACCCCTGTACCATTGCCTGGCTGCTGAAACCGGAACTGTTTACCACCGTTGATCGTTGGGTTGGTGTGGAAACCCAGGGTAAATACACGCAGGGCATGACCGTGGTGGATTACTACTTCCTGAGCGGCAATAAGCCAAACGCCACCGTGATGGTGGACGTTAATCGCCAGGGGTTTGTCGATCTGCTGGCAGAACGTCTGAAGTTTTACGCCTGATACACGCCGGACGGCGCTAACGCTGATCCGGCCTACAAAATCGTGCAATTTGTAGGCCGGATAAGACGCTTCGCGTCGCCATCCGGCAATAAGCGATTACGGCTCAAATGGCCGTCTTTGGAACTGATCGTGACCGCATTTCGGGCACAGCGGCAGCACATCCGGTGTGTAAACAGCTAAGTGGAAGTGACATTTCTCGCAAACCAGATTGCCCAGCCCAACCACTTCACCGCTGTGATAAACCCCGTGATGGCTGAGATCCTGGAACACTTCGCGCCATTCGAGCTGCGTTTTATCGGTAATATCCGCCAGTTCCTGCCAGATACTCTCCTTGATGACCCGCATAAAGACGCTGTCAGTCTCCTCATCAAGGCTCTCTTCATAACTGAGCGCAAACTCTTCGAGGTCGCGTCTGACGGCCCTTGTGAGTTCTTCCACCTCGGTTCGCGTTAACTCCCCGGTCTGCATAACTCGCTGACGTGCCTGCTCCACCAGCGCATCGATATCGCGTTCACCATTGCGCAGACGTTCACTAAGTGACGTCACCAGTTCACGGTAATATTGAGCAACCTTGTTCATCGCTTCGCCTCCTGGGTCGTTAACTGTCTATAATAATAGACGTTATTTACGCTACGCTTTGCAAGACTGTCCACAGAGTATGTAAATTCGTGCAATATTTATCCTTACGGGAATTCAATGCTGAATGCGCGAAAGGCTGTTTTGACGCGGACGTTTGGGCTATGCTATGCGGATCTGAAACACCACATCTAAAGCTACGTTTGTAGCTGTATTGAAAACAGGACCACTGGCTGCCATGCAAGAGCAATACCGCCCGGAAGAGATAGAATCCAAAGTACAGCTTCACTGGGATGAGAAGCGCACATTTGAAGTTACCGAAGACGAGAGCAAAGAGAAGTATTACTGCCTGTCTATGCTTCCCTATCCTTCTGGTCGACTACACATGGGCCACGTACGTAACTACACCATCGGTGATGTGATCGCCCGCTACCAGCGCATGCTGGGCAAAAACGTCCTGCAGCCAATTGGCTGGGATGCGTTCGGCCTGCCTGCGGAAGGTGCGGCGGTAAAAAATAATACCGCGCCAGCACCGTGGACATACGACAACATCGCGTACATGAAAAACCAGCTCAAAATGCTGGGCTTCGGTTACGACTGGAGCCGTGAGCTGGCGACCTGCACCCCGGAATATTACCGCTGGGAACAGAAGTTCTTCACCGAACTGTACAAAAAAGGTCTGGTATACAAGAAAACCTCTGCGGTGAACTGGTGCCCTAACGACCAGACCGTACTGGCAAACGAACAGGTTATTGACGGCTGCTGCTGGCGCTGCGATACCAAAGTTGAGCGTAAAGAGATCCCACAGTGGTTCATCAAAATTACCGCTTACGCTGACGAACTGTTGCGCGATCTGGATAACCTGGATCACTGGCCTGACACCGTTAAAACCATGCAGCGCAACTGGATTGGCCGTTCTGAAGGCGTGGAAATCACCTTCGACGTTAACGGTTATGACAACACGCTGACCGTCTACACTACCCGCCCGGATACCTTTATGGGTGCGACCTACCTGGCTGTTGCGGCAGGTCATCCACTGGCGCAGAAAGCGGCGGCAAATAACCCGGAACTGGCTGCCTTCATTGACGAATGCCGCAACACCAAGGTTGCTGAAGCCGAAATGGCGACCATGGAGAAAAAAGGCGTCGACACTGGTTTTAAAGCCGTTCATCCGCTGACCGGCGAAGAGATCCCGGTTTGGGCGGCAAACTTCGTGCTGATGGAATACGGCACCGGTGCGGTGATGGCTGTTCCGGGTCACGATCAGCGCGACTACGAATTTGCCACCAAATACGGCCTGACCATCAAGCCTGTAATTCTGACTTCTGAAAGCACAGAGCCGGATCTGTCTGAACAGGCGCTGACCGAAAAAGGCGTGCTGTTTAACTCCGGTGAGTTTGACGGCCTGGCCTTCGAAGACGCTTTCAACGCCATTGCTGACAAGCTGGTAGCTCTTGGTGTCGGTGAGCGTAAAGTTAACTACCGTCTGCGCGACTGGGGTGTTTCCCGTCAGCGTTACTGGGGTGCACCAATCCCGATGGTCACGCTGGAAGACGGTACCGTACTGCCGACACCAGAAGATCAATTGCCGGTAATTCTGCCAGAAGATGTCGTCATGGACGGTATCACCAGCCCGATCAAAGCCGATCCGGAGTGGGCGAAAACCACCGTTAACGGTATGCCTGCCCTGCGTGAAACCGACACCTTCGATACCTTTATGGAATCTTCCTGGTACTACGCGCGCTATACCTGCCCGCAGTACAACGAAGGCATGCTGGATTCCAAAGCCGCCAACTACTGGCTGCCGGTGGATATCTACATTGGTGGTATTGAACACGCCATCATGCACCTGCTCTACTTCCGCTTCTTCCACAAACTGATGCGCGACGCAGGCATGGTGAACTCCGACGAACCGGCTAAACAGCTGCTGTGCCAGGGTATGGTGCTGGCAGATGCCTTCTACTACGTTGGCGCAAACGGCGAGCGTAATTGGGTTTCCCCGGTTGATGCCATCGTTGAGCGTGACGAAAAAGGCCGTATCGTTAAGGCGAAGGACGCAGAAGGCCATGAACTGGTGTATACCGGCATGAGCAAAATGTCTAAGTCGAAAAACAACGGTATCGACCCGCAGGTTATGGTTGAACGCTACGGTGCGGATACCGTGCGTCTGTTCATGATGTTCGCCTCTCCGGCTGATATGACGCTGGAATGGCAAGAATCCGGCGTAGAAGGGGCAAACCGCTTCCTGAAGCGTGTCTGGAAACTGGTTTACGAACACACCTCACAGGGTGATGCACCGGCGCTGAACGTTGCTGCACTGACGGAAGATCAAAAAGCGCTGCGTCGTGACGTACACAAAACCATCGCGAAAGTGACTGATGATATCGGTCGCCGTCAGACCTTTAACACCGCGATTGCGGCGATTATGGAACTGATGAACAAGCTGGCAAAAGCACCGCAGGAAGACGAACAGGACAGAGCCCTGATGCAGGAAGCGCTGCTGGCCGTTGTGCGTATGCTTAACCCGTTCACCCCACACGTTTGCTTCACCTTGTGGCAAGCGCTGAAAGGCGAAGGCGATATCGACAATGCACCGTGGCCAGTTGCTGACGAAAGCGCCATGGTCGAAGACTCTACGCTGGTCGTGGTTCAGGTCAACGGCAAAGTCCGTGGTAAAATTACCGTCCCGGTAAACGCCACTGAAGAGCAGGTTCGTGAACGTGCTGGCCAGGAGCCTCTGGTGGCAAAATATCTTGATGGCGTTACCGTACGTAAAGTGATTTATGTACCGGGTAAACTCCTCAATCTGGTCGTTGGCTAAGCGCGGGAGGAAGCGTGCGACATCTGACAACATTGTTGTTATCCCTGGTGGTGCTGGTCACCGCCGGGTGTGGCTGGCATCTGCGTAGTACTACGCAGGTTCCCCCCACGATGAAAACCATGATTCTGGTCACGGGTGATCCGAACGGCCCGTTAAGCCGGGCGGTACGTAATCAGTTGCGTTTGAATGACGTTACACTGCTGGAAGACAGCTCAACGCGCAAAGACGTTCCGTCCTTACGCCTTGGTGCAGTCAGCATTTCGCAGGATACCGCGTCCGTGTTCCAGAACGGTCAAACCGCTGAATACCAGATGGTGATGTCCGTTAGTGCTTCAGTCCTGATCCCGGGCCATGATATTTACCCGATCAGCGCTAAAGTCTATCGTTCATTCTTCGACAACCCACAAGCGGCACTGGCGAAGGATAACGAGCAGGAGATGATCGTTAAAGAGATGTACGACAAGGCGGCCGAGCAGTTGATTCGTAAACTGCCAAGCGTACATATCGCTGATGTTCAGTCATCCAGTGATGACGTCGAGCCTGCAGTGAAAACTGCAGCGCCAGCGTCCTCCTCTCCGGCGCGTGTTTCCACCACGCTGGGTAACTGATGCTCAAGTTGTACCCTGAACAACTCCGCGCACAGCTCAATGAAGGGCTGCGCGCGGCGTATTTACTACTGGGCAATGACCCCCTGTTGTTGCAGGAGAGCCAGGACATCGTCCGTATGGCTGCCGCCGCGCAAGGGTTCGAAGAACACCATACGTTCACCCTCGATACCAGCACCGACTGGGGCGCAATCTTTTCCCTTTGCCAGGCGATGAGCCTGTTTGCCAGCCGTCAAACGTTACTCCTGCAGCTGCCAGAAAATGGCCCCAATGCCGCCATTAACGAACAACTTGCCTCGCTCGTCACGCTGCTACATGACGATCTGCTGCTTATTGTCCGTGGTAACAAGCTGACCAAAGCCCAGGAAAACGCGGCATGGTATACCGGGCTGGCGAATAACGCGGTGCTGGTCAGTTGCCAGACACCTGAACAGGCACAGCTTCCGCGTTGGGTAGCCGCAAGGGCGAAGCACCATAATCTGCAGCTGGATGACGCCGCCAACCAGCTCTTATGCTATTGCTACGAAGGCAATCTGTTAGCGTTAGCGCAGGCGCTGGAGCGGTTGTCGCTACTTTGGCCTGACGGTAAATTAACATTGCCTCGTGTGGAGCAAGCCGTTAACGATGCCGCGCACTTTACCCCCTTCCACTGGGTGGATGCGCTACTGATGGGCAAAAGCAAGCGCGCGCTGCATATTCTGCAACAGCTCCGTCTTGAAGGCAGTGAACCTGTTATTTTGTTACGTACTCTGCAGCGGGAATTATTGCTGCTGGCGAACCTGAAACGGCAGTCGGCTCATACCCCATTACGGGCATTGTTTGACAAACATCGGGTATGGCAAAATCGCCGTGGCATGATGGGAGAAGCGTTAAACCGACTGACCCCCACACAGTTACGTCAGGCGGTCACGCTGTTAACACGTACGGAAATTACGCTTAAACAAGACTATGGTCAGTCAGTGTGGGCGGAGCTTGAGGGACTTTCCCTGTTGCTTTGCCATAAATCACTGGCAGATGTTTTTATTGATGGTTGATATGAAATCATTGCAGGCTCTGTTCGGTGGCACCTTTGATCCGGTGCATTATGGTCATCTGAAACCCGTTGAAATTCTGGCTAATCTGATTGGCCTGTCTCGGGTCATTGTCATGCCCAATAACGTGCCACCACATCGTGCGCAACCGGAAGCCTCCAGCGCCCAGCGTAAACATATGCTTGAACTGGCCATTGCCGACAAGCCTTTGTTTTCACTGGATGAACGCGAGCTAAAACGCGATACCGCCTCGTACACCGCGCAAACGCTAAAAGAGTGGCGCGAGGAGCAAGGCCCGAACGTGCCGTTAGCATTTATCATTGGTCAGGATTCGCTGCTGACCTTCCCTTCCTGGCACGACTACCACACAATTCTGGACAACACCCATCTTATCGTGTGTCGACGACCGGGTTATCCGCTTGAGATGGCACAGGAACAGCACCAGCAATGGCTGGAAAATCATCTGACGCATTCGCCGGATGACCTGCACAACTTGCCTTGTGGGAAAATTTACCTGGCCGAAACGCCGTGGTTCAATATCTCCGCCACGCTTATCCGCGAACGCCTGGAAAAAGGCGAGCCGTGCGACGACTTACTGCCACGCGCCGTGCTCGACTATATCAACCAGCAGGGTTTGTACCGCTAAGCGTGTTGTTTAATGCCGCCAGCAGGCGGTCGTTTTCTTCCTGACTGCGAACAGCAACCCGGTAATAACGCGCGTCCAGGCCAGGGTAATTGGCACAACTGCGGATCAAAACATGTTGTTCCAGCAGTGATTTTTGCAAATCGATATCCGGTCGATCGCAGCGTAACAGCCGATAGTTAGCCCGACCGGGATAGACTGTCAGGCCGGGCAGTGTTTGCAATTGTTGATCAAATCGCTGTCCTTCCTGCGCCAGCCATTTCCACGTCGCCTGCTGGTAGGCGCTATCGCTAAGAATCATCTCTCCCGCCAGCGCGGCAAATGCGTTAATTGACCACGGCATTTGTCGGCTGCGCATCCGTGCCACGGCCTGTTCGTCACTATTGACCAGATAACCCAGTCGCAATCCCGGTATCGCATAGAACTTGGTCAGCGAGCGAAGAACCCAAATGTGCGGATTCTCTTGTAGCCGCGGAATAAAACCCTCCTCCCCGGCAATAAAATCGATAAAGGCTTCATCCAGAATCAAGGTAATCCCCAATTCGGCGCAGCGCGTTGCTATCGCAGCAAGCAGATGACCATCGGGCAATAGCCCTGTAGGGTTGTTGGGCGTACAGAGAAAAAGGCAGTCCAGCTGCGGCGTTAACGCTTCAAGGATCGTGGCGGTGAGCTGCCAACCATCCTCCTCGCGCAGCGCAAACTCATGGATTGCACATTCGCCCCATTCCAGCGCCCGGCGGTATTCAGCAAACCCGGGGGCAACAATCATCGCATGACGCGGCTTGAGCCCATTAACCAGAGTGAAGATAGATTCTGTTTCGCCATTCCCCGCGACAATCCACGAAACAGGTACCTGATGATGCTGCGCCAGCGCCGCATGCAACTGGGTGTAGTCAACGTCCGGGTAGCATTCAGCCCTGTCCAGATTGTCGATAAGCGCGCATTTTAAGGTTGCGGGCATACCCAGCGGGTTAATATTCGCGCTAAAATCCAGCAATTGCTCAGGCGGGATGCCCAACAATGCGGCGGCTTCTCGGGTATTACCGCCGTGCGCGCTCTTCAATAAAGACATCGTGCCGCTCCAGTCAAAAAAGGGTATTTTATTGAAAAAATCTCTGCGCAATCAGGGCAAGCATCATATTTTGTGCGAATAGGCCCAAGAGGAAAAAATGAGACTCTGGTTAGTACGTCACGGAGAAACCGAAGCCAATGTCGCTGGGTTATACAGCGGTCATGCCCCAACACCGCTAACGGAACGGGGGATTGCTCAGGCGCAATCACTGAGTGGACTGCTACACAATGTCCCTTTCGACAACGTTCTGTGCAGCGAGCTGGAGCGTGCCCGCCATACAACGCAGTTGATCTTAGGCGATCGCGAGATTCCTGTGCGTATCATGCCTGAACTTAATGAGATGTTCTTTGGCGACTGGGAAATGCGCCATCATCGCGATCTTGCGCGTGAAGACGCTGAAAATTATGCCATATGGTGTAACGACTGGCAGAATGCGACCCCAACCAACGGTGAAGGATTCCAGGCATTTTCACAGCGTGTTGAACGTTTCATTGCTCAGCTTGCTGATTACAAAGACAGTCAAAATCTGTTGGTGGTAAGTCATCAGGGCGTGCTGAGCGTGCTGGTGGCCCGGCTGCTGTCCATGCCCGCGGCCGCCATGTGGCACTTTCGCATCGAACAGGGATGCTGGAGTGCCATTGATTTTTGTGACGATTTTGCAGTTCTGAAAGTTCTCAATAGTCGCGCCGTATGGCACGAGGGGGAGTGAATGCACTGTTTTTTCTGCCGAAGGGCCTCTCTCCCATTGACACCCTATGACAGGCTGCTATTCTCCGCAACCTGACTTTTCCCGCCTTTCAGAGCTTTGCAGAAATTGTTTTACAAAAATGGCGATGCATTCTGTTGCGTGGGGTGGGATGATAGCGCACCTCAAAAGCGCTTTCGGAGACATTTGTCCCGATATCGCCTCTGGTTCAGGTATACTAACAGACGTTTTTAACTCTTTTTCACCCAGGGGGAACACTTGCAGGGTAAAGCACTCCAGGATTTTGTAATCGACAAAATTGATGACCTGAAAGGTCAAGACATCATCGCCTTAGATGTTCAGGGCAAATCCAGTATCACCGATTGCATGATTATCTGCACTGGCACGTCCAGCCGCCATGTCATGTCTATCGCCGATCACGTTGTTCAGGAATCTCGCACTGCCGGTCTGCTGCCGCTTGGCGTAGAAGGTGAAAACGTAGCTGACTGGATCGTCGTCGATCTTGGCGATGTGATTGTCCACGTTATGCAGGAAGAGAGTCGTCGCCTGTATGAACTGGAAAAACTCTGGAGTTAATGCGTGAAGCTGCAACTTGTCGCTGTGGGTACGAAAATGCCTGACTGGGTGCAAACCGGTTTTACGGAGTACCTGCGGCGGTTTCCAAAAGACATGCCCTTTGAGCTGATTGAAATCCCGGCAGGAAAACGCGGCAAGAACGCGGACATTAAGCGCATTCTCGACAAAGAGGGTGAACAGATGCTGGCCGCCGCAGGCAAAAACCGCATCGTCACCCTTGATATCCCAGGAAAACCCTGGGACACGCCACAGCTGGCGACCGAGCTGGAACGTTGGAAACTGGATGGTCGTGACGTCAGTCTGTTGATTGGCGGGCCGGAAGGACTGTCCCCTGCCTGTAAAGCGGCAGCGGAGCAAAGCTGGTCACTCTCTGCGTTAACCCTTCCCCACCCTCTTGTTCGGGTGCTGGTCGCAGAGAGTCTGTACAGGGCGTGGAGCATTACCACCAACCATCCTTATCACCGTGAGTGATCATTGATTCTTGAGTAGATTAAGCAGCGGATGAAACTACAGAATTCTTTTCGCGACTATACGGCTGAGTCCGCGCTGTTTGTGCGCCGGGCGCTGGTCGCTTTTTTGGGGATTTTGCTGCTCACTGGCGTGCTAATCGCCAATCTTTATAATCTGCAAATCGTTCGCTTTACTGATTATCAGACCCGTTCGAACGAGAACCGCATCAAACTGGTGCCTATTGCCCCCAGCCGCGGCATCATTTATGACCGCAACGGAATTCCCCTCGCCCTTAACCGCACCATTTATCAGATAGAGATGATGCCGGAGAAGGTCGACAATATTCAGGATACCCTCGAGGCGCTACGCAACGTCGTGGATCTGACCGATGACGATATCGCAGCCTTTAAAAAAGAGCGAGCCCGCTCGCACCGATTCACCTCGATCCCGGTAAAAACCAACCTGACTGAAGTTCAGGTCGCTCGCTTTGCCGTGAATCAGTACCGTTTCCCCGGCGTCGAGGTCAAAGGCTATAAACGCCGCTATTATCCGTACGGCTCTGCACTGACCCACGTGATTGGCTACGTATCGAAGATCAACGATAAAGACGTTGAACGCCTGGATAAAGACGGCAAGTTGGCCAACTACGCAGCCACGCATGACATCGGCAAGCTGGGTATCGAGCGCTATTACGAAGACGTACTTCATGGCCAAACCGGTTATGAAGAGGTTGAAGTCAATAACCGTGGCCGCGTCATTCGTCAGTTGAAAGAAGTGGCGCCGCAGGCCGGGCACGATATCTATCTGACGCTTGATTTAAAACTCCAGCAATACATTGAAACGCTGCTGGCGGGAAGCCGTGCCGCCGTCGTGGTCACAGACCCGCGTACCGGCGGTGTCCTGGCACTGGTCTCTATGCCGAGTTACGATCCGAACCTGTTCGTGGACGGCATCTCCAGCAAAGATTATTCTGGGTTACTCAATGACCCCAATACCCCACTGGTTAACCGCGCCACGCAAGGCGTTTACCCTCCGGCATCCACGGTTAAACCTTATGTTGCGGTCTCTGCGTTAAGCGCAGGCGTTATTACCCGCAATACCGGGCTATTCGATCCCGGCTGGTGGCAATTACCCGGCTCAGAGAAACGTTACCGTGACTGGAAAAAATGGGGGCACGGTCATCTGAACATCACCCGTTCTCTGGAAGAGTCCGCTGATACGTTTTTCTATCAAATCGCCTATGATATGGGGATTGACCGTCTTTCTGAGTGGATGAGCAAGTTTGGTTACGGTCATTATACGGGCATCGATCTCGCTGAAGAGCGCGCAGGAAACATGCCAACCCGTGAGTGGAAGCAAAAACGGTTTAAAAAGCCCTGGTACCAGGGTGATACAATCCCCGTCGGTATCGGTCAGGGCTACTGGACAGCAACGCCTATCCAGATGAGTAAGGCGCTGATGATCCTCATCAACGACGGCATGGTGAAAGTCCCGCATCTGCTGATGAGCACAGCGGAAAACGGCAAGCAAGTGCCGTGGGTACAGCCACATGAGCCTCCTGTCGGTGACATTCATTCTGGCTACTGGGAAATCGCCAAAGACGGTATGTACGGTGTAGCGAATCGCCCTAATGGGACTGCGCACAAGTATTTTGCTGGCGCACCCTACAAAATTGCGGCGAAATCCGGTACCGCGCAGGTATTTGGCCTGAAAGCCAATGAAACCTATAACGCACATAAGATCGCCGAACGTTTACGCGACCACAAACTGATGACTGCATTCGCGCCCTATGACAAACCCGAGGTCGCTGTCGCGATGATCCTCGAAAACGGTGGGGCCGGTCCGGCGGTAGGTACACTCATGCGCCAGATCCTTGACCACATTATGTTGGGCGACAACAACACCAATCTGCCTGCTGAAAACCCGGCGGTTGCAGCAGGTGAGGACCAATAATCGTGACGGATAATCCGAACAAAAAAACATTCTGGGACAAAATTCATATCGATCCCACAATGTTGCTTATCTTGCTGGCCCTGCTGGTATACAGCTCGCTGGTCATCTGGAGCGCCAGCGGCCAGGATATTGGCATGATGGAACGTAAGGTCGGCCAGATCGCTATGGGGCTGGTCATCATGGTGGTGATGGCGCAAATTCCGCCCAGAGTCTATGAAGGTTGGGCGCCGTACCTCTATATCTTCTGTATCATCCTGTTGGTTGCTGTCGATGCCTTCGGCGCCATTTCCAAAGGCGCACAACGTTGGCTGGATTTGGGAATCGTGCGTTTTCAGCCCTCGGAAATCGCCAAGATAGCCGTCCCGCTGATGGTGGCGCGCTTTATCAACCGCGATGTCTGCCCACCTTCGCTGAAGAATACGGCTATTGCGCTGGTGCTCATTTTTATGCCAACGCTGCTGGTTGCCGCGCAGCCTGACCTTGGAACCTCAATCCTGGTTGCGCTTTCCGGCCTGTTTGTCTTGTTCCTCTCCGGGTTGAGCTGGCGTTTAATCGGCGTTGCCGTGGTTCTGGTGGCCGCATTTATTCCAATACTGTGGTTCTTCCTGATGCATGATTACCAGCGACAACGCGTGATGATGCTTCTCGACCCGGAAACCGATCCGCTGGGCGCGGGCTATCACATTATTCAGTCTAAAATTGCTATTGGTTCAGGTGGGCTACGCGGCAAAGGCTGGTTGCATGGTACGCAGTCGCAGTTGGAGTTTTTGCCCGAACGTCATACTGACTTTATCTTTGCAGTACTGGCGGAAGAGCTGGGTCTGGTAGGGATTTTAATCCTGCTTGCCCTGTACATTTTGCTGATTATGCGCGGATTGTGGATCGCCGCCCACGCACAAACGACCTTTGGTCGCGTCATGGCCGGTGGTTTAATGTTGATATTATTCGTTTATGTCTTCGTAAATATTGGTATGGTGAGCGGTATTCTGCCTGTAGTTGGGGTTCCACTCCCACTGGTCAGTTACGGAGGCTCTGCACTGATCGTGCTGATGGCCGGGTTCGGGATTGTCATGTCGATCCACACCCATAGAAAAATGTTGTCAAAAAGCGTGTAAGGGGTACGCAATGCGTAAGCAGTGGATTGGAATCTGCATCGCAGCAGGAATGCTCGCGGCGTGTTCAAGTGATGATGGTCAGCAACAGGCTGCCGTCGCGCCGCAGCCTGCGGTGTGTAATGGTCCGATTGTTGAAATCAGCGGAGCCGATCCGCGCTTTGAACCCCTGAACCCAACGGCGAATCAGGACTATCAGCGTGACGGTAAGAGCTACAAGATAGTCCAGGATCCCTCTCGCTTTAGCCAGGCTGGACTGGCCGCCATTTACGATGCGGAGCCAGGAAGTAATTTAACCGCCTCAGGTGAAGCGTTCGACCCGATGCAGCTGACCGCTGCGCACCCGACGCTGCCTGTTCCAAGCTATGCCAGAATTACCAACCTGGCAAACGGCAGGATGATCGTCGTGCGCATTAACGATCGCGGTCCTTATGGCAACGATCGCGTAATTTCACTTTCACGTGCCGCCGCCGATCGTCTGAACACATCTAACAACACGAAAGTGCGTATCGATCCTATCATTGTCGCACAGGATGGTTCTCTGTCCGGCCCAGGTATGGCCTGTACCACAGTCGCTAAACAAACGTATGCCCTGCCCTCTCGCCCTGATTTAAGCGGCGGCAGCAGCATGCCTGCTACACCGGATGCGGGTCAGCCGCAAGGTGATATCCGCCCGATCAGCAATTCCACCCTGAAAAGCGATGACCCTACCGGAGCACCAGTAAACAGCGGTGGTTTCCTCGGCGCACCGACCACGCTCGCTTCCGGTGTGCTTGAAGGTAGCGAACCGACGCCAGCGCCACAACCTGCCGCCCCTGTGACTGCGCCAGCCACAACACCGACTGTCGCAGCAGCACCAGCCGCCGCCGTTGCCACTCCAGCAGCCGCAGCCAACGGTCGTTACGTCGTTCAGGTTGGCGCGGTAAGCGAGCAGGCGCGTGCACAGCAGTATCAAAAGCGTTTAAGTCAGCAGTTTGGCGTTCCGGGCCGGGTTGTGCAAAACGGCGCCGTTTGGCGTATTCAGATGGGGCCATTCGCCAGCAAGGCTGAAGCCTCCACACTGCAGCAGCGTCTCCAATCCGAGGCGCAATTACAGTCCTTCATCACCGGCGTGTAATAACGTAAGCCAGGCATCTGAGTTGTCAATTTCTGTAAATGACATTAACAAAGTCACGCGGAAAGTCAGATGCCTGCCAGTTATGCATTTGCTATAGTAGGGCACTTTTTTTAATTTCACCACGGACGTCGTAGTTCAGACCATGAAGACCACTTTTTCCGCTCGTTTCGTGCAGCGCATGGCGCTCACCGCGGCTCTCTGCGCAGCCTCTCTTTCTGCTGCCCATGCAGATGACCTGAATATTAAAACCATGATCCCGGGTGTTCCGCAGATCGATGCGGAGTCGTATATCCTGATTGATTACAATTCAGGTAAAGTTCTCGCTGAACAGAATGCGGACTCTCGCCGTGACCCCGCCAGCCTGACCAAAATGATGACCAGCTACGTCATCGGCCAGGCGATGAAAGCCGGGAAATTTAAAGAAACCGATCTGGTCACCGTCGGCAATGACGCTTGGGCAACAGGCAACCCTGTCTTTAAAGGTTCATCGCTGATGTTCCTCAAACCTGGCATGCAGGTTCCTGTTTCTCAGCTGATCCGTGGCATCAACCTGCAATCCGGTAACGATGCTTGCGTGGCGATGGCGGACTTCGCGGCCGGTAGTCAGGATGCTTTCGTCGGTCTGATGAACAGCTATGTTAATGCGCTGGGGCTGAAAAACACCCACTTCCAGACCGTACATGGTCTCGATGCAGAGGGTCAGTACAGCTCGGCCCGCGACATGGCGATGATTGGTCAGGCGCTGATCCGCGACGTGCCTAACGAATACTCTATCTATAAAGAAAAAGAGTTCACCTTTAACGGTATCCGCCAGCTCAACCGTAACGGTCTGCTGTGGGATAACAGCCTGAATGTTGACGGTATCAAAACCGGCCACACTGACAAGGCGGGTTATAACCTTGTGGCCTCCGCGACGGAAGGTCAGATGCGTTTGATCTCCGCCGTGATGGGCGGTCGCACCTATAAAGGTCGTGAAACCGAAAGTAAAAAGCTGCTGACCTGGGGCTTCCGTTTCTTTGAAACCGTAAACCCGCTGAAAGTCGGCAAAGAGTTTGCCTCAGAGCCCGCCTGGTTTGGTAATACCGATCGTGCGTCGTTAGGTGTCGATAAAGATGTTTACCTGACTATTCCACGCGGCCGCATGAAAGATCTGAAAGCAAGCTATGTGCTGAACACCACAGAACTGCATGCACCGCTGCAGAAAAACCAGGTTGTCGGCACCATCAACTTCCAGCTTGATGGCAAAACCATTGAGCAGCGTCCGCTGGTGGTTCTGCAGGAAATCCCGGAAGGCAACTTCTTTGGTAAAATCATTGATTACATTAAATTAATGTTCCATCACTGGTTTGGCTAAAAATCGAACACTTGAAAGTGTGATTTACGTCCCCATATACTAGGTATCCAGATAACTCCCACACGCCGTGGGAGTTATTATTTATTGATGTAACGCCGGAGCTGACATGAAAACCAAACTTAACGAACTGCTTGAATTCCCTACTCCATTTACTTACAAAGTAATGGGGCAGGCGTTGCCTGAGCTGGTTGATCAGGTGGTTGAAGTGGTACAGCGCCATGCGCCAGGTGATTACTCCCCAACGGTAAAACCGAGCAGCAAAGGCAATTACCACTCGGTCTCTATCACTATTAATGCGACACACATTGAGCAGGTTGAAACACTGTACGAAGAATTAGGTAATATCGATATCGTACGTATGGTGCTGTAAAAGCCTGTCGGTTACCCGCTGCATCCCCGCTCGGGTAACCCCTCCCCCCTGTGATATACTTTCCCCCTCTTTAACATTCTCTACTCTATGTGAGTATCTACGGAGATGCCGTTTTGTATCAGGATAAAATTCTTGTCCGCCAGCTCGGTCTTCAGCCCTACGAGCCAGTCTCTCTGGCCATGCACGAATTCACCGATACCCGCGATGAAAATAGTCATGATGAAATCTGGCTGGTAGAGCATTATCCTGTCTTTACCCAGGGTCAGGCCGGTAAAGCAGAGCACGTACTGATGCCCGGTGATATTCCCGTTATCCAAAGCGATCGGGGCGGTCAGGTGACATACCACGGACCCGGCCAGCAGGTTATGTATGTTCTGTTGAATCTCAAACGCCGCAAACTGGGCGTGCGTGAACTGGTAACACTGCTGGAACAAACCGTGGTGAATACGCTTGCGGAGATAGGTATTGACGCTCATCCGCGCGCTGATGCGCCTGGTGTATACGTCGGGGAGAAGAAAATCTGCTCTTTGGGGTTACGTATTCGTAGAGGATGTTCGTTTCACGGCTTAGCGCTCAACGTGGATATGGATTTGTCGCCTTTCCTGCGTATCAATCCTTGTGGTTACGCCGGAATGGAGATGGCGAAAGTATCGCAGTGGGATAGCGCAGCCACGACCGAGAGCGTGCGTCCTCGTCTGCTGGCTAACATTTTAGCGCTGTTGGGCAATCCCCCCCACGAGTACATCGCAGACTGAAAAACAGGTTATCGTTTGCCGCAGCAAATGTTGTGGCAAATGGCACAAAACAACAACTATTTTACATTTTGCCAGCCTGTCAGGCTGCTTTCTGGCCCGTTTCAATGATATACTGCGTATCACTAATTCAAAAATAGTTGATAAATGCAACATTTCCTTGAATTGAAACGCTTTCCTTCGTAATTCGCAACTGGAACACGCAAGCTATGAGTAAACCCATTGTGATGGAACGCGGTGTTAAATACCGCGATGCCGATAAGATGGCTCTTATCCCGGTAAAAAATGTAGCAACAGAGCGCGAAGCCCTGCTGCGTAAGCCGGAATGGATGAAAATAAAACTGCCAGCGGACTCCACTCGCATCCAGGGTATCAAAGCAGCGATGCGCAAAAATGGCCTGCACTCTGTATGCGAAGAAGCGTCCTGCCCTAACCTGGCAGAATGTTTCAACCACGGGACCGCGACCTTTATGATCCTCGGCGCAATCTGTACCCGCCGTTGCCCATTCTGTGACGTTGCCCATGGTCGCCCGGTTGCCCCTGATGCTAACGAACCGTTAAAACTGGCTCAGACGATTGCTGACATGGCGCTGCGCTATGTCGTCATTACCTCCGTTGACCGCGACGATCTACGCGATGGTGGCGCTCAGCATTTCGCGGATTGTATCACCGCTATTCGTGAGAAGAGCCCGTCGATTAAAATCGAAACGCTGGTGCCTGACTTCCGTGGTCGTATGGATCGCGCGCTGGATATCCTCACAGCCACGCCGCCGGACGTGTTTAACCACAACCTCGAGAACGTTCCGCGTATTTACCGCAACGTACGCCCTGGGGCTGATTACAACTGGTCACTGAAGCTTCTGGAACGTTTCAAGGAAGCACACCCTGAGATCCCAACCAAATCCGGTCTGATGGTGGGTCTGGGTGAAACCAATGCTGAAATCATTGAGGTTATGCGCGATCTGCGCAGTCACGGCGTGACAATGCTGACGCTGGGGCAGTATTTACAGCCAAGCCGTCACCACCTGCCGGTTCAGCGCTATGTAAGCCCGGACGAGTTTGATGAGATGAAGGCTGAAGCGATGTCCATGGGCTTTACCCATGCAGCCTGCGGCCCATTTGTTCGTTCTTCATACCATGCTGACATGCAGGCCAAAGGGCTGGAAGTGAAGTAATCGTGTAATACTCACTTACATTTCAGCAATAAAAAAACCGGCAATTGCCGGTTTTTTTTCATGCAGAGTATGCAGTATGAGCATCGTGCTCCTGACATTACTCTTTATGGGAAAGCTTCTCAGTCTGAACGCTACCGTCAGCCTCTTTCCTGGCATCGGCATTATCATCGTTCATCGCCTTCTTGAAGCCTTTAATTGCCGTTCCCAGGTCTCCACCCAGTGTACGTAACTTCTTGGTACCAAACAGCAGAACGACCAGTGCGGCAACCACCAGCAGTTTGGTAATACTAATCTCACCCATAGATACCTTCTTAACTTAAACCAGGCTGCATAAAGCGCCATATTAACCTGAGAATATTAACGGCCTTTCGACGCGCGCACACAATAGCAATCTGTAACAAGGTGAATCAAGCCTTGTTTAAAAAAACGTCATAATAATTGCGGTGGCGCAAAGCGGCGGTTACGTAACACAGGAAGTTGCGCCCTGACCTGCCTCACCCGCTCGGCAGAAACCTCCGTCATTATCAGCGCGGGCGTTTCCGCCGCAGCGGCAATGGTCACACCAAACGGATCGATAACCCGGCTTTGGCCAATATTCTTGTTACCGCACTCCCCTGCAGCAATCACATAACAGGTTGCATCCAGGGCTCTTGCCGCCAAAAGCGTAGCCCAGTGATACTCTTTCAGCGATCCTCGCACCCAGGCAGCCGGTAAGACCAGGATTTCAGCCCCCTGTAACGCGAGCGCCAATGCCAGCTCAGGGAAGCGTAGGTCATAGCAGGTCATTAACCCTACTTTTAATCCGCCAACGTCCAGCAGCGGCGCTACAGCCTCACCTGCATCGACATTCCGCGACTCCTGAATCGAAAAGGCATCGTAGAGATGTAATTTCGCGTAATGGGCCACGACTCGACCTGCCCGAAGTGCCACCAGCATATTCAACGCCCGGCCAGGCACAGAGGGAACATGAATCGTCAGAATCGTCGTCATCTCGTTTTGCGCGCTCTCTTGCTGTAGCCGCGTCAAAAAACCGCCCTCCAGTAGCTGAGCTGACTTCACCGATAAATCGGGGTCGAGATCGTCACGGGCTAACAGCGCTTCCGGCAACACCAACAGAGATGCTCCCTCTCCTGCGGCCTGAGACATCAACTGGACACACGTTTCCGCATTTTTTTCCCACGAGGGGCTCACGGCAAATTGCCCTGCTGCAACAAACATATTCCCTCCAGAAAAATGGGTTAAGCTCGCCAACAACGATTATTCAGCGTTACACTCACGCTATATACAATCAAATAGCAGGATTACGCAGTGTTACAACTCCTTTTAGCAGTTTTTATCGGTGGCGGTACAGGAAGCGTAGCAAG
The DNA here is from genome assembly GCF_014596835.2 of Citrobacter sp. C6_1. Classification (NCBI taxonomy): domain Bacteria; kingdom Pseudomonadati; phylum Pseudomonadota; class Gammaproteobacteria; order Enterobacterales; family Enterobacteriaceae; genus Citrobacter; species Citrobacter sp. C6_1. The sequence continues at coordinate 3,306,779 of NZ_CP115031.1, forward strand.
ATGGATGTTAAGCATGCGCTTCAATCCGCTGCATCAGGCCATCCCATTCGGTACGCTGGCAGCAAATCTGATTGGCGCGTTTATTATTGGCATGGGGCTGGCGTGGTTTAACCGCATGACAAACATTGATCCAATGTGGAAAGTGTTCATTACCACCGGTTTCTGCGGGGGACTGACGACGTTTTCAACCTTCTCGGCAGAAGTGGTGTTTTTGCTGCAGGAAGGACGCTTTGGTTGGGCAATGGTGAATGTGCTGGTTAACCTGTTGGGTTCATTTGCGATGACCGCCCTGGCATTCTGGCTGGTTTCAGCTTCTCCTGCACACTAGGCGAAAAAAACCCGCAATTAAGCGGGTTTTGAATGCTTGCTGTCGTATGCTTACAGAGCGATTACGTTTGCAGCAGAAGGGCCTTTGGCACCGTTAGTGATTTCGAACTCTACGCGCTGACCTTCAGCCAGAGTTTTAAAACCATTGGTCTGGATTGCAGAGAAGTGTACGAACACGTCTTTGCTGCCATCTTCCGGAGTAATGAAACCGAATCCTTTGGACTCATTAAACCACTTAACGTTACCTTTAATCTTAGACATCAAAATTACCTTTACATGAAAAATAGACACAAATGCTGTGTCGGGTATCAGTACAACAATTGTGATGCACTTTGTCCAGTCGAACTTTGTCAAAAAGTGATAAATGTCGCGTTATTTTTCAGACAAACAACATATCCATTTGTTTTTAAACAAGTTTATAATAATCCACCTGACAATACAGGTAGTCTGTCAAAACTGGAAACGCATCCAGGCAAAGTAGACATTTCCGTTGTTATACGTACCCGGAATGTAGGTCATCTGGAACGTTGCCGGGCCATAGCCTATCGATGCCAACGGCAGGATCAATGGCACGGGAATATAGTTCCAGTTATCGCGCGCGGTGAAACCAGCTGTATAGCCCAGCCCCAGACGGAAATTATCATCGGCCAGCGGTCGCCAGGTTTTTTCCCAGCCATAGCCGCCAATCGGCTCCCATTTATTGAAGGAATCCTTGAAGGCCATAATATAGAGCCCGTGCCAATTACCCTTATCATCCCAACGGGACTGGCCAAATCCTGCCCCCCAGGGACGTTCGTTGTAGCGATCGGTTTTCTCTTTATCGTAGGCAAAACGCGCATGCCAGGTAATGGCCGGCACATACAGATCATAATGTTCGGGCTGCTGCCAGGTTTCACTGACATTATCTTTAAAAGTATCAAACCACCCTTTATCCTCAGCAATCCCCTGGGGAATAAAGGCTAACTGAATAAAAAGAAATGAAAAAATGAGAAAATAACGTTTAGCGACAATCACGACTTAATTACCATCCTGGGAGTTAGTATTAATTGTAGCAAACGGAACCTTAACGTTAACTTAACAAAGATGCGCTAATAAAAAATCAGAATATTCTCCACATATAAATTTCAGATTATTATCATTATGTTTATTGTGGTTTTTATTTATGACACGCTCTCTTATTTTTATTAACCAGCTTTTTTATGCAAAAACGCCAAAATATATTACAATCAATTAACATAAATGCATCATTACAAAGCAAAATAACACATAAAACCAGAGCGCTTTACAACTTTTGATTGCAGTACTCCCTTCTCATCCGCTATGTTGAAAAAACGCCTGCGCCATCGGTTGAATCCGTATTTTTATTGATTTTAATCAGCAAGAGGCAGGTGTTTATTAGGCACATTCTCACACCGCTTTATGCTTTTTTTAGTTTTTTAACTTTCTGGGCGTCAATATGACAGGGGAAACAATGTTGACATTTATAGAACTCCTTATTGGAGTCGTTGTTATTGTGGGTGTAGCTCGCTACATCATTAAAGGTTATTCCGCGACCGGCGTATTGTTTGTCGGGGGCCTGGCTTTATTGATTATCAGCGCCCTGATGGGACATAAAATTCTGCCCGGCAGTGCCGAAAGTACTGGCTACACCGCGACAGATATTGTTGAATATATTAAGATTTTGCTAATGAGCCGCGGCGGCGATCTCGGCATGATGATTATGATGCTGTGTGGTTTTGCCGCCTACATGACGCATATCGGCGCGAACGATATGGTCGTTAAGCTGGCCTCCAAACCCCTGCAATATATCAACTCGCCTTACATGCTAATGATTGCCGCCTATTTTGTTGCCTGCCTGATGTCACTGGCCGTCTCTTCGGCAACCGGGCTGGGCGTGCTGTTGATGGCGACACTCTTTCCGGTCATGGTTAACGTTGGGATCAGTCGTGGTGCTGCGGCGGCCATTTGCGCCTCCCCTGCCGCAATCATTCTTTCTCCAACTTCCGGGGATGTCGTGTTGGCTGCAAAAGCAGCGGAAATGCCACTGATTGACTTCGCGTTTAAAACCACGCTGCCGATTTCCATTGCGGCCATTATTGGTATGGCGATTGCTCATTACTTCTGGCAGCGCTATCTGGATAAAAAAGAGAACATCTCTCACGAAATGTTAGATGTGGCAGAAATCACCACTACAGCTCCCTCGTTTTACGCCATTCTGCCGTTTACCCCGATCGTCGGTGTACTGATTTTTGATGGTAAATGGGGCCCGCAACTGCACATTATCACGATTCTGGTGCTGTGCATGCTTATTGCCGCAGTGCTGGAGTTCATCCGCGGATTCAACACCCAGAAGGTTTTCTCAGGTCTGGAAGTCGCCTACCGCGGAATGGCAGATGCCTTTGCTAACGTCGTCATGCTGTTAGTTGCAGCCGGTGTATTTGCTCAGGGTCTGAGCACCATTGGCTTTATTCAGAGTCTGATCTCTATCGCCACCTCATTTGGTTCTGCGAGCATTATTCTGATGCTGGTGCTGGTTATCCTGACCATGCTGGCCGCAATGACCACGGGCTCCGGTAACGCGCCTTTCTACGCCTTCGTTGAGATGATCCCAAAACTGGCGCACTCTTCCGGTATCAACCCTGCCTACCTTTCGATCCCAATGCTGCAGGCATCAAACCTCGGACGCACAATCTCCCCGGTATCCGGTGTGGTTGTGGCTGTCGCGGGGATGGCGAGGATTTCACCGTTTGAAGTCGTAAAACGGACTTCTGTTCCGGTTCTGGTCGGACTGCTGATTGTGATTATTGCTACTGAAGTGATGGTACCGGCAACGTCTGCCCTGATTGGCGGTTAACGATATCTGTCAATACCTGACCTTAATACACAAAATCATTTATGCTGCATCGCGGCGGAAAGTGAAGACATCCCCAGGAGCATAGATAACTATGTGACTGGGGTTTCTGCACACAGCCAACAAAGAGGCTGCTTAAAGGATGACGTGTATTAGCCGCCGTGGTAGATACGCTGCGGCCTACCTACTTTCCCGTGAATAATCTCCGCAATGATCAAATGGCGGCTGGCACAGTACTCCAGGTAGCGTCTGGAGGTGGTACGGCTGATAGTAAGCGCCTGGGCGATCGTTTCCGCAGTATGATGCACCGTCGGGTCAGCAAATAACTTAAGTACCGCATTCAGCGTTAGCGCGTCGATCCCCGTCGGCAAATCCCCTTTCGGCTCACCGCGCGCATAGGCATTAAACATTTCATCAATCTGTTTTTGGCTGGCACTGTCATTACCGGCCAGCATTCTTCTGCGTTGCTGATAGCGGGTAAGCGTCTGCCCCAGTCGCTCGTAGGCTATAGGTTTAACCAGATAATCAAACGCCCCGCTGCGTACGGCTTCAGAAACCGTATCCATATCACTGGCTGCCGTGGTAAACACCACGCCGCCTGGGTAACGTGCCTGAGTCAGCTCGTGTAATAAAGTGATGCCCTTACCATCTGGCAGGTAGTTATCAAGAAGAATCAAACCGGGCTTAAAACGCTCAATCATCATTCTTGCCTGCGCAAGATTACCCGCCAGCCATATCTGGCTGAAACCGGGTATATGGCGGATATATTCAGCATGCATTTCCGCCAGTAGCGTTTCATCCTCAACGATCAACAGCGTTAATGGTTCCGTCATTGTTTTTTTTCACTTTCGGAAGAAATAAAGAAAATAAGGTACCGCAGGGGGAGTTATCTTCGAGCGTAATAACCCCATTACAGCGCCTCACATAACTTGCAATCAGATACAAACCGATGCCATGCTCGCCTGGTTCATCGGTACGAGTGCTCACACCCTGTTCAAATATTTTTTCGCGCAATGCTTCCGGTACGCCACAACCTTGATCGGCGACTTCGATGATCACCTCATCGCCCTCATCGCTCAGATAGAGTTCAACGACCTTGTTACCCTGCTGGGTACGCAAACTGGCTTCAAAAGCATTATCAAGCAGATTGCCAACAATTGCTGCAAACTCTGTGCTATCCAACCCCTCAGGAAGTTTATGCAGTTGACTGCCAGGCACAATAATCATAGTGAGGCCCAGTTCCCGCGCACGCTGTACCTTGCCAAACAGCAGGCCTGCAACCTGACGATCGGCGAAAGCGCCGCGCAGACTATCAATGAGTTGCTGCTGCGCCTGCGACTCTCCCTGAACCATGGCCAGCACCCGGTCATACTCTTTCATTTGTAGCAGACCATTGATGGTGGACATCCAGTTCAGGTGTTCATGACGTAGCGTTCTCAGACTTTCTACATACTGTTTGATTTGTGTTAGCTGGGCATTCAGGGTCGCAATTTCATCTTTGCTACGAAAGCTGATGATAGCTCCGAGCAGTTCATCGCCAGAGCGAATCGCCTCACGGTTGGCAATAACACTCAATCCATTAAAGTTAACCATCGCATCCTGACGCTTTTCCGCAATCTGCTGGGTAAAAAAGTCTGCTGGCTGAACGACGTCCGCAATCGGCTTACCCAACCACTTACGTCCGGGCGACGAGAGCCCCAGCATTTTTCTCGCACTGCGGTTTATCGCCGTAATGCACCCGTCAGGATCAACAGCAATTAAGCCTTCGTAGACTGAGCTAAACAGCGCCTCCTGCTGACGTACCACCCGCGCGATTTGTTTAGGCTCCATACCCAACATCTGACGCCGAATATGGGCGGCAAAAAACCAGGAAAGTAACATAAGCACCAGCAACAACAGAATGAACACCCCAGCCATCGGAAGTAAGAAATCCGAGCGCCAGCTGTCGATTTTACTGATCAGGTAGCCAATTGAGACAACACCGATGATTTTACCATCATCATCAAAGATAGGGGTTTTGGCGCGCATCGCCATCCCGATAGACCCTTTACCGGTAATAAAGTAGCTTTCCCCTTTCTCCAGCGCACCGGGTTTGGTGAACTGCATGGGGTAGCCGATTTTATCCGGATTAGGGTGATAAAGACGGATCGAGTGGGTATCACCGATAACCACATAGTCAAAGTCAGTCCCGCTCTGCAACTTATCCGCTATCGTTGCCAGACGCTCGTAATCACGGTGCTTTACGGCAGCAATAATGCTGTCGTTCGAGGCGATAATTTTCGCCTGATTCATTGCCATATCGCGGACATGCGTTGCCAGATAATCTTCAAAGCTGGCGGTAAAGTATTGTGCTAACGCCGCGATGATAAAAACAGAAACGACCAGAATGAGTAGAAAGATACGCAACGGAAACGCCAGACTGCGAAAAAAAGGAAACCGTGTTTTATTTTTCTTTTTCGACATATGTTTTCCTCACCGACGTTAACCGAAACTTATTTTTCGTTGTATATGTAATAAAAATGTTTTATTTACAAGTCACGGCCTAAAATAGGATCGTTACAGATTCCCCACCTTAAATCAATTAAACAAATAAAAACCACACGCTATTTCCGGGTTAAATTAATTAAAAAACTTAAAACCATAAAACACATTAAAACCATCTAACTTATTGTGAAATAAATCAAAATTTGCCGCCAAAATACTCCTTACGATGTATGCAACAGGGAAAAAAAGAAATACTCCGTAATAAAAAAACATTCCCTTCAATTGCAAACAAAACGTTATCAAGTTGCTAAGCAGAGCAACAAAAACAGAAACCCAGTAACAAATATACCATCGGGGCTCTATTTACTATGTTCGGTAATAATATATTCACGCAAGTTAAACGCTCAGAAAATAAAAAGATGGCGGTTATCGCTCAATTTCTGAAAGAAAACGATTTGAGCGTTGATACCACCGTCGAAGTATTTATCACCGTCACCCGTAACGACCGCCTGATCGCTTGTGGCGGCATCGCCGGCAATATCATTAAATGCGTCGCGATCTGTGAATCCGTACGCGGTGAAGGCTTAGCACTGACGCTGGCGACTGAGTTAATCAACCTCGCCTACGAGCGGCATTGCACTCATCTCTTCATCTATACCAAAACCGAGTATGAGTCACTGTTTAAGCAGTGCGGCTTTTCGACGCTGACCAGCGTGCCCGGCATTATGGTATTAATGGAAAACAGCACCACTCGCCTCAAACGTTACGCTGAATCATTGGCAAAACAGCGTCGTGAAGGGAAAAAAATTGGCTGTATCGTGATGAACGCCAACCCCTTCACCAACGGGCACCGTTTTCTGATCCAACAAGCCGCCGCACAGTGCGACTGGCTGCATCTGTTTTTGGTGAAAGAAGATACTTCGCGTTTCCCGTATGAAGACCGACTGAACCTGGTTCTCAAAGGGACAAAAGATATTCCACGTTTAACCGTACACCGCGGTTCGGAATACATCATCTCTCGCGCCACGTTCCCGTGCTACTTCATTAAAGAGCAGAGCGTTATTAACCACTGCTACACCGAAATAGACCTGAAAATTTTCCGTCAGTACCTGGCCCCAGCACTCGGCGTTACGCACCGCTTCGTCGGGACTGAGCCGTATTGCACCGTCACCTCCCAGTACAACAACGATATGCGCTACTGGCTGGAGACCCCAACACTTCCCGCCCCGCCGATTGAACTGGTGGAAATTGAGCGGCTGTGTTTCCAGGAGATGCCGATTTCCGCCTCCTGGGTGCGCAAGCTGCTGGTTAAAAAAGATCTCACGGCTATCGCATCCCTGGTTCCCGAAGCCACGCTGCACTACTTGCAAAGCATGGTTGAGCGAACCTCATCGGCTGCGGCAGTCCGCCAAAATACCCCCGCATTAGCAACAGGTGAAAAATGAAAATAAACCAGGCAGCCGTCGCAGGCACTCTCGAGTCCGGTGATGTGATGATCCGCATCGCCCCGCTCGATACGCAGGATATTGACCTGCAGGTTAACAGTAGCGTCGAAAAGCAGTTCGGTGATGCCATCAGGGCCACCATTCTGGACGTTCTGTCCCGCTATAACGTCCGCGGCGTGCAATTAAATGTTGATGATAAAGGCGCACTGGACTGCATTTTGCGTGCGCGACTGGAAGCATTACTGGCCCGCGCCAGCGGCATTCCGGCACTGCCATGGGAGGATTGCCAATGATTTCCGATTCTTTACAACAACGTAAATCCCGCACACGCCGCAGCATGTTGTTCGTACCAGGCGCTAACGCCGCGATGGTCAGCAACTCATTCATCTACCCGGCAGATGCGCTGATGTTCGACCTGGAAGACTCCGTCGCACTGCGTGAGAAAGATACCGCGCGCCGCATGGTTTATCACGCGCTACAGCATCCGCTGTATCACGACATTGAAACTATCGTGCGCGTTAATGCCCTCGACTCCGAATGGGGCATCAATGACCTCGAAGCCGTCGTACGTGGTGGTGCTGACATCGTGCGTTTACCCAAAACGGATACCGCCCAGGATGTCACCGATATCGAAAGCGAAATCCTGCGTATTGAAAACGCCTGTGGTCGTGAACCCGGTAGCACCGGTCTGTTGGCCGCTATCGAATCACCATTAGGTATTACCCGCGCGGTAGAAATTGCCCACGCTTCCGAGCGTCTGATCGGTATTGCTCTCGGCGCAGAAGACTACGTGCGTAACCTGCGCACCGAACGCTCGCCGGAAGGTACCGAACTGCTGTTTGCACGTTGCTCAATTCTGCAGGCTGCGCGTTCCGCCGGCATTCAGGCGTTCGATACCGTCTATTCCGATGCCAATAACGAAGCGGGTTTCCTGCACGAAGCCGCACACATCAAGCAACTGGGTTTTGATGGTAAGTCGCTCATCAACCCGCGTCAGATTGAACTCCTGCACAACCTGTATGCCCCGACGCGTAAAGAGCTGGCTCACGCACGTCTGGTGGTAGAAGCCGCTGAAGCCGCCGCCCGTGAAGGCCGTGGCGTAGTTTCCCTGAACGGCAAGATGGTCGACAGCCCGGTTATCGAGCGCGCCCTTCTGGTTATCTCCCGTGCAGAACTTTCCGGCATTCGCGAAGAATAAGGCAAAAAAATGACGCAGAAAATCGAACAGTCTCAACGACAGGATCGCGTGGCGACCTGGAGCCGTCATGCAGAAAGCGAGCTTTCCGCTTATCAGAGCACCGCAAAAGTTGAATTACAGGCGCAAAAACCGCGCAACAAAAAGCTGTGCGCTAACCTGGAAGAGGCCATTCGCCGTTCAGGCTTACAGGATGGTATGACCATCTCCTTCCACCACGCTTTCCGTGGTGGCGATCTGACGATCAACCTGGTGATGGATACCATCGCTGCAATGGGCTTTAAAAACCTGACGCTGGCTTCCAGCTCCCTGAGCGACTGCCATGCGCCGCTGGTTGAACACATTCGCCAGGGTGTCGTCAGCCGTATTTATACTTCTGGTCTGCGTGGCCCGCTGGCAGAAGAGATCTCTCGCGGTCTGCTGGCTGAACCTGTTCAGGTCCACTCTCACGGTGGTCGTGTACATCTGGTACAAAGCGGCGAGCTCAACATTGATGTCGCCTTCCTCGGCGTGCCGTCCTGTGACCCGTTTGGTAACGCCAACGGTTACACCGGTAAAGCCTGCTGTGGCTCGCTGGGCTACGCTCGTGTCGATGCTGAAAACGCAAAACAGGTTGTTCTGCTGACCGAACAGCTGCTGACCTACCCGCATAATCCAGCCAGCATTACCCAGGATCAGGTGGATCTAATTGTACAAATCGACCAGGTCGGTGATGCTGACAAAATTGGTGCTGATGCCACTCGCATGACCACCAACCCGCGCGAATTGCTGATCGCCCGCAGCGCAGCAGATGTTATTGCTAACTCCGGCTACTTCAAAGAAGGTTTCTCATTGCAGACCGGTACCGGCGGCGCGTCTCTGGCCGTTACCCGTTTCCTGGAAGACAAAATGCGCAGCCGCGACATCCGTGCTGACTTTGCGCTGGGCGGCATCACTGCCACCATCGTTGACCTGCATGAGAAAGGCTTAATCCGCAAACTGCTGGATGTACAGAGCTTCGACCGTAATGCGGCAGAATCTCTGGCACGCAATCCAAATCACATTGAAATCAGTGCTAACCAGTATGCCAACTGGGGCTCAAAAGGCGCCTCTGTCGATCGTCTGGATGTCGTGGTGCTGAGCGCGCTTGAAGTGGATACCCACTTCAACGTTAACGTACTGACCGGTTCTGACGGCGTACTGCGCGGCGCATCCGGTGGCCACTGTGATACAGCTGTTGCCGCAGCGCTTTCCATCATCGTCGCACCGCTGGTTCGCGGGCGCATCCCGACGCTGGTTGATAACGTCCTGACCTGCGTAACCCCGGGTTCCAGCGTTGATATCCTGGTCACTGACCACGGTATCGCCGTCAACCCTGCACGCCCTGAGCTGGCAGAACGTCTGCAAGAAGCGGGCATGAAAGTGGTGTCCATTGAATGGTTGCGCGAACGTGCCCAGCAGCTTACCGGTCAGCCCCGCGCTATCGAATTTACTGACCGCGTGATTGCCGTTGTGCGTTATCGCGATGGCTCAGTAATTGACGTTGTGCATCAGGTGAAGGAATAAGCCATGCACCTGCTCCCTGAACACGCCACCTGCCACGCGGTTTCCATTCCCGAGCTGCTTGCCAGCCGTGATGAGAGACAAGCGAGGCAACATGCCTGGCTCACGCGTCATCACGCGCCATTGGTCTCTTTTACCGTGGTAGCGCCAGGTCCGATCAAAGACAGCGAATTAACCCGTCGCATCTTTAATCACGGCGTCATCGCCCTGCTTACGCTGGCGAAACAATCATCCTGGATTGTCAGGGAGCAAACTGCGCTGGTCTCTGCCAGCGGTCCGGAAGGACTGTTGTCCATTGAGGCGCCAGCCCACGACCTCAAGCTCGCTACCATCGAGCTTGAGCATTCACATCCGCTGGGACGGTTATGGGACATCGATGTCCTGACCCCTGAAGGAGAAATCCTGTCCCGCCGTCATTTCGCGCTTCCTGCCCGCCGCTGTCTGTTGTGCGAGCAAAGCGCTGCCGACTGTGCGCGGGGTAAAACCCACGCGCTTTCCGACTTACTCATTCAAATGGAGGCACTGCTGCATGATGCCGATTCCCGCAACATCGACGAATAACGCAGTCCTTCCACTGGATCTGCCCGACGCCTACGCAACGCTTGCCTGGCGCGCCATGCTGACTGAAGTCAACTTATCGCCCAAACCGGGCCTGGTGGATCGCATTAATAACGGCGCACATAAAGATATGGCGCTGGAAGATTTTCATCGCAGCGCAGAGGCTATCCAGGCCTGGCTGCCACGTTTTATCGAATACGGCGCATTCAGCGCGCAGTTGGCACCTGAAGAGGTACTGAAAGGACTGCGTCCGCTGGGTATGGCCTGCGAAGCCGATATGTTTCGCGCCACCGCCGGGGTGAATACCCATAAAGGCAGCGTCTTTTCTCTGGGACTGCTGTGTGCCGCCATTGGCCGCCTGCACCAACTCCAACTGACTGTTACCGCTGAAACCATTTGCTCTACGGCAGCAACATTTTGCCGTGGCCTGACCGAGCGCGAACTGCGCCAGAACAATCAACAACTCACGGCTGGCCAACGTCTTTATCAGCAACTGGGATTAACCGGCGCACGGGGCGAAGCCGAAGCGGGATATCCGCTCGTCATCCAGCATGCCCTGCCGCACTACCGCGCACTGCTGACTCAGGGCCGCGACCCTGAACTGGCGTTACTCGACACATTATTGCTGCTGATGTCTATCAATGGCGACACCAACGTGGCTTCACGTGGTGGCGCGGAGGGTCTGCGGTGGATACAACAGCAGGCCACCACATTATTGCAGCAAGGGGGAATTCGTACCCCTGCCGATCTCCATTACCTACACCAGTTCGACCAACAGTGCATCGAACGCAACCTCAGTCCTGGAGGCTGCGCCGATCTGCTGATCGTTACCTGGTTCTTAGCTCAGATTTCGCAAGTTCATCATTATCACAATTAAAGATCCTTTCCGGAGAATCACACACATGTCTTTAGCAAAAGATAAAATTTGGAAGTTACTGGCCCCATTGGTCGTGATGGGTGTCATGTTTCTTATCCCCGTCCCTGATGGAATGCCTCCACAGGCCTGGCACTACTTTGCCGTATTTGTGGCAATGATCGTCGGTATGATCCTCGAGCCGATCCCGGCAACAGCGATCAGCTTTATCGCCGTCACGATCTGCGTTATTGGCAGCAACTACCTGCTGTTTGATGCTTCCGAACTGGCCGACCCGGCGTTTAAAGCAGGTAAACAAGCGCTGAAGTGGGGTCTGGCAGGCTTCTCCAGCACCACCGTGTGGTTGGTGTTCGGTGCGTTTATATTCGCGCTGGGTTATGAAGTCACCGGTCTGGGTCGTCGTATCGCGCTGTTTCTGGTGAAATTCATGGGTAAACGTACCCTGACGCTGGGCTATGCGATTGTTATTATCGACATCCTGCTGGCACCGTTTACGCCGTCCAACACCGCGCGTACCGGTGGTACAGTGTTCCCGGTTATCAAAAACCTGCCGCCACTGTTCAAATCCTTCCCTAACGATCCTTCCGCACGCCGTATCGGCGGATATCTGATGTGGATGATGGTTATCAGTACCAGCCTGAGTTCCTCTATGTTCGTTACCGGCGCTGCGCCAAACGTACTGGGTCTGGAATTCGTTAACAAAATCGCTGGCATTCAAATCAGCTGGTTGCAGTGGTTCCTCAGCTTCCTGCCGGTCGGTATTCTTTTGCTGATCGTTGCCCCGTGGCTGTCTTACGTACTGTACAAACCGGAAGTCACCCACAGTGCTGAAGTTGCAGCATGGGCCGGCGATGAACTGAAAACTATGGGTAAACTGACCCGTAAAGAGATAACGCTGATCGGCCTGGTACTGCTCAGCCTGGGCCTGTGGGTATTTGGCGGCAAGCTGATTGACGCTACCGCAGTGGGTCTGCTGGCAGTCTCCCTGATGCTGGCTCTGCATGTTGTACCGTGGAAAGACATTACTCGCTATAACAGCGCATGGAACACCCTGGTCAACCTTGCCACTCTGGTGGTAATGGCCAACGGTTTGACCCGTTCCGGTTTCATCGACTGGTTTGCCAACACCATGAGCACGCACCTGGAAGGGTTCTCGCCTAATGCGACAGTAATCGTTCTGGTACTGGTGTTCTACTTTGCTCACTACCTGTTTGCCAGCCTTTCTGCACACACCGCCACCATGCTGCCAGTTATTCTGGCGGTAGGTAAAGGTATCCCGGGCGTTCCGATGGAACATCTGTGTATCCTGCTGGTGTTGTCCATCGGTATCATGGGCTGTCTGACTCCGTATGCCACGGGCCCTGGTGTTATCATCTATGGCTGTGGATATGTGAAATCCAAAGACTATTGGCGTTTGGGTGCTATCTTCGGTGTCATCTACATCTCAATGCTTCTGCTGGTTGGCTGGCCGATTCTGGCAATGTGGAGTTAATCCGCGCACTTTACACATAGTCAAAACGCATAGCTAAAATGATGCCAGTCAGCTAAACCTGACTGGCATTTTTTATGATTAAATAGATGATATTCAGAATTTATATAAGTGTCCGAATTCATCATGACATCAACATGGCGTTCTTTTTCTTTACTGGCAGCGCTTCTGCTGCCGGTTTCTGCGGCTCAGGCCGATGAACTTCAGGCCAGACAGTACGGTGATTTTGACCGCTACGTGCTGGCCCTCTCCTGGCAAACCGGTTTTTGTCAGAGTCAGCATGAGCGTAATCGTCAGGAGCCTGACGAATGCCGTTTGCAAAAGGAGACCGACAATAAAGCAGATTTTCTGACGGTTCATGGCCTGTGGCCCAGCCTGCCAAAATCCATTGCCGCCCGCGGTGTCGATAATCGTCGTTGGATGCGTTTTGGCTGCGCGACTCGCCCCATACCCAACCTGCCTGAAGCTCGCGCCAGCCGGAAATGCGCCGCTCCCGAAACCGGGCTGTCGCTGGAAAGCGCGGCAAAACTCAGCGCCGTCATGCCCGGCGCCGGTGGGAGATCCTGTCTGGAACGTTACGAGTATGCCAAACATGGCGCCTGTTTCGGTTTTGATCCCGACGCGTACTTCGGCACCATGGTGCGGTTGAACAATGAGATTAAGAGTAGCGAGACGGGCAAGTTTCTGGCGGATAACTACGGTAAAACCGTCAGCCGTAGCGCATTTGACGCCGCATTCGCTAAAAACTGGGGCAAAGAGAATATCAAAGCAGTGAAGCTAAGTTGTCACGGCAACCCCGCTTATCTGACGGAGATCCAGTTTTCATTAAAAGCCGATGCCATCAACCAACCTTTATCATCCCGTTCATTCCTGCCGCAACCGCATCCAGGTAACTGCGGTAAACAGTTTATTATCGACAAAACAGGATACTGAACAGCCCGACCGAACGCTACGCTGCTCCCCTGTCGGGCGGAACAGCGTAGTACTTCTCAAAAGATTACGACTGAATAAAGTCGAGTAGATCGGCGTTGATCTGCTGTTTATGGGTGGTGCAAATACCGTGAGACCCTCCGGCATACACCTTCAACTGTGCATCTGGTAGGATTTCTGCTGCAACCTTGCCGCAGGTTTCAAACGGGACAATCTGATCGTCGTCACCATGAATCACCAGCGTCGGGATGGTCATTTTTTTGAGATCTTCACGCAAGTCTGTTTCCGAGAAAGCATGGATACAGTCGTACAGTGCTTTGATTGATCCTTGTAAGCCCTGTTCGACAAAACTTTCGCGGATCGCCTTCGACTCCTTTGCGCCAGGTCGATTGTAGCCATAAAATGCAGCCGTCAACTCATAGAAAAAGGCGGCACGATCGTTCACAACGCCTTCACGAATACTATCGAACACCTCCCTTGGTACACCATTCGGGTTAAAGTCGGTTTTAATCATGATGGGGGTTACCGCACCAATGAGTACCGCTTTTGCTACCCTCTGCGTCCCATGGCGGCCAATATAACGAGCCACTTCCCCACCGCCGGTAGAGTGTCCGACATGGACGGCATCTTTAAGATTGAGATACGCGGTAAGTTCAGCCAGATCGTCAGCATACTGATCCATATTGTGATCATCCCAGGGTTGGGCCGAACGCCCATGTCCACGCCTGTCATGGGCGATCACACGAAATCCTTTCGACCCGAGGAACAACATCTGATCCTCAAACGCATCTGCCGTCAGCGGCCAACCATGACTGAAGACAATGGGCTGTCCACTTCCCCAGTCTTTGAAATGCAAATAGCTGCCATCTTTTAAGGTAAGTTTGTCGTACTGGCTCATGAGATCTCCTGTCGAGGAACACTGAGTTGTCGTGGCGCGCCCGCAGCGAGCGCTTAAAAAGCATAATGCAAATTTGAGAACGATCACGTTTTTTACCTCCCCCTTCATCTGCAGCAATATTGATGATTTGCCTGAATGTGAACTAAATCACTTCAAACCAGGGGTAAGTCTCAGTATCATCATAAAAGCTAAACCCTTGCCGCCTGACGGTGAGGGTTTTCTTTTGGGATTATTTACCTGCGCATCCGCAGTATCGACGACATGGAGTAATAAATGTCCAGACCAACTATTATCATTAACGACCTCGATGCGGAACGCATTGACCGCCTGTTGGAGCAACCTGCGTTTGCTGGTTTACCGATAGCGGACGCATTAAACGCTGAACTGGATCGCGCCCAAATGTGTTCCCCGGAAACCATGCCGCACGACGTGGTGACCATGAACAGCCGCGTGAAATTCCGCAATCTGAGCGATGGCGAAGTACGTGTACGTACCCTGGTATATCCGGCCAATATGACTGACAGCAGTACACAGCTTTCGGTAATGGCGCCAGTCGGTGCAGCGCTTCTGGGTCTGCGCGTTGGCGATACGATCCATTGGGAATTACCGGGCGGTACATCGACCCACCTCGAAGTCATCGAGCTTGAGTACCAGCCTGAAGCTGCAGGCGACTACCTGCGCTAACTCTGTCTTATCAAAGCGACTCGCTTTATCTTACAGGGGATGCATCCGCATCCTCTTTCCGCTTCACCCCCTGCTTTCTTTCATTTACTGCACTTCCTTTTCTCCTGTTCGAAAAACATAAATCTGTGTCGTGACTGACAGAATCATTTTTAATACTATGCTGTTATGTGTTCATGTAATGACAAGGAGAATGTTTATGTACAACACAATCATAATGCCTGTTGATGTATTCGAAATGGAGCTGAGCGACAAGGCTGTTCGCCATGCAGAATTTCTGGCACAAGACAAAGGGGTGATCCATCTGCTGCATGTGCTCCCAGGTTCTGCCAGTCTGAGTTTGCACCGCTTTGCCGCTGACGTTCGCCGTTTTGAAGAGCATCTGCAACACGAAGCGGAAACCCGTCTGCAAACGATGGTCGGTCACTTCAGTATCGATCCTTCCCGCATTAAGCAGCACGTTCGCTTTGGTAGCGTGCGTGATGTGGTCAACGAATTGGGTGAAGAGTTGAATGCAGATGTGGTGGTCATCGGATCACGTAACCCATCAATCAGCACCCATCTGCTCGGATCTAACGCCTCCAGCGTTGTTCGTCACGCGACCCTGCCGGTGCTGGTTGTACGTTAACAGCAACTGATTTGCTATAGAAAACCCCTGCCAGGTGAAGCCCTGACAGGGGTTTTTATTACCTCACAATCAATACAAGTGACCGATATTGACGATGGTGCTGACCGTATCGCCAAAGAATGTCAGACGACTCAGAAAGACGCCAACAAACAGCAGGATAAAGAGCACCTTAGCTCTACGCTCACCGTGACGGCTCAGCACGAATGCCAGCGCCAGGCACACCAGACTCGTCAGATAAAGCGGTGACGAAAGCCAGGCATGTGCCGTCATCTGCATGATGGTGCCGCCGCTTAACCAGATAATCGGCGCGGCGATCATGACCGCCATACATACAACAATCCCCTGGCGCAATGCGGCAACGGCAGGTGCAAGGTTAAGCAGTGGAATCGCCGCACAGCCCATGACCCATACCGTAGCAAAGAACAGCAGCATCGTCAGACCGTTGGCGATAGCGACCATTGCCGGTGCGGCATAGGTCATGCCTTGTACCGCTACCAGCGCGATCCCGAGAAAAGATGCCAGAACAGCCGGAACTTTGTGCCCTTTCGCCAGGAACACCACACCGACTGCCGCTCCGTACAAGGTTGCGCCAAGAATTTCGCGGCTCAACCAGGCATGCTGCAGGTTAATCAGGGCGTTGTAGGCGCGATCCGGGTGTGCGAGATGTAATACCGCCGCCACGGACGCCGCCGCCAGGATCAGTCCGCTAACCAGCCAGTAAAGACGTTTGCTTTCCAGTTTTCCGCGCAACGTGCGCAGCGTCAGAATGAGGGTGATCCCGACCGACATCTGGCTTAAAACCGTAAAAATCACCAGAGGAAGTTCATACTTTTCCATTACTTGCCCTCCGGTTGCTTGGGTTGACGCGCGAGGATAAAACGCGTGCCCGGATTAAGCTGCGGCATGCGCGGGAATCCCGGCGGATACTGCACGGCATTGTTCGGGATGGAATCAGCATCCAGATCAATAAGTGTAAGTGCACCTACCGGACAGGCATTCACGCACGCCGGCTGCATACCAACATCAAGGCGCTCGTAGCACATGCTGCATTTTTCCGCTTTCTTCGTCTCCTCATTAAAGCGCGGCGCACCGTATGGGCAGTTGCGGATACAGTTTTTGCATCCAATACAGCGCTCCGGGTTATGCACCACCACACCGTCCTCACGTTTGGTGTAAGCCTCAACCGGACAAGCCGCCAGGCAGGCCGGATTTTCGCAATGGTTACAGGCCAGCGAGTAGAATGCCCGCTCTTCATGCGGATAAATTTCTTTATCCAGCGGGTAAACATAGCGCCAGTAGCGTTCAGGCTCCAGTTGGTTAAAACTCTTACACGCCATCGCGCAGCCACGGCAGCCGATGCACTTATCGCTATTGACTAAAAACGCGCGTCTCATGCCGCAGCTCCTTCACTTCCTAACAGGGTAATATCAACAAATTGACTATGAATGGCCGCGCCGGGTGCGCCGGTCGCCATTTTGCCCATATCGGCCGGCGTGTCCTTAACCACGTTTTGTACGTTGTAACTAAGCTTGTTGAACCAGGACTCATACATCACAAGGAAATCTTCCGGCACGTTGGTGGTGATTTTGGCGCGCAATTCAACATGACCCGCTTCGTTGAAAACTTTAACGCGAGCGCCCTCGGTGATGCCTTTTTTCTGTGCGGCAAACGGATGGATATACACAAACGGTTCAGGCCAGAAAACCTGCATCCAGTCCAGATTCACAAACTGCGAGTGCAGTCCGTACTGGAGATGAGGCGTAAATAAATGGAACGGTAGTGCGCCTTTAGCACCGGCCTTATATTCCGGCAAGGCTGTGTGACCATTTTCCGCACAGCGTTCTGATTTGAATTCGTACTTGCCCGATGGTGTTTTAAATTTGCGATCGTACCAGGCCGCTGTGCTGACCATTTTCGCTTTGCGCGGCCCTTCAAGCAGATCGTCCCAGCCCGCAATACCAAACTGTTTACCCATCGCCTCGTTGAACTCCTGATCCAACCAGCGTTTGGCATTAAACTCCTGCGGGAAAGTACACGAACCCGGCTCCAGCTTATTGATGGTCTTAGATAACAACGCGGCGATTTCCGGATCGCTTTTGCACTCATACAGCGGTTTAATGGCTGGTTCGTTGACGGACAACCAGTAGTGCCAATAAGACGAGGAAACATCCCACTGCTCAAACGTGGTGGTAACAGGCAAGACGATATCGGCGTGCTGCACGGTTTCGTTGAAGAATTGATCGACACAAACCACCATCTCCAGTTTATCGAACGCTTTCACCATCTTGTTGCGGTCGAAATCCTGAGCAAACGGGTTTTTAGACGCGACCCACAGCATTCTTACTGGCGGTTCGCTGGCGTCGAGGATCCCCTGCGCCGTCTGGTTGATGTTCAACGCACGGTCGGAGTATTCGCTCTTTTCACCGCTATCGCTGACAAACTCACCCACCGGGCCACCAGCGCCTTTCATCCCGACAGATCCCACCGGAGGTTTCTGCATCATGCCATGGTAGTTGTAACCCCAGGTCTGCAGATGACCGTAGCGAGCACCACCGCCCTCAATGCCGATGTTGCCGGTCATCGCGACAAATGCGTCGATCGCTCGGACGTTAGCCCCGCCGTTGACATGGCGCTGCATCCCGTAGCCAATCCACACCGTGGCGGGATTTACCGCCGTAAACTCTTCCGCTAACTGGCGGATGACATCAGCCGGCAGGCCACAAATTTCAGATGCCCACTCTACGGTAACACTGTTGCGCAGATAGGCTTCAAATTCGGCATAGCCATGGGAATAGTTGTTGACGAAATCCTGATCAACCAGGTCTTTGTCTACCAGGTGACGCGCCATACCGAGCGCCAGCGCACCATCAGAACCCGGACGAACGCGCAGGTACAGATCGGCTTTGGCTGCGGTTTGCGTCAGCAGTGGGTCAATCACCACGACCTTCGCCCCTTTCTCACGAGCCTGATAGATGTACTTCATGGTGTGCATCGAGCACCACGCCGGGTTTGCTCCCCAAATAATAATGTATTTGGCTTTAACAAAATCTTCCGGGTCGTTGCACCACATATCGCCCATGTCGTAGTTCTGCGCATCAATACCCGCAGGCCAACATGGCGTACCGGCAAAACGGGTGGTGTAACCCAGAGAAGACATCATCCCTTCAACGGCATACCCCATCACGCCAAGATTGCCTGAGTATTTTGATAGTGCCAGCCCCAACATTGAGCCGTCTTTCTTTTTGATCTCCAGCATCTTGCTGGCAATGCGCTGCATCGCCTCATCCCAGGAAACCCGACGCCATTTACCGCTGCCACGGCCATCCTGAACCATCGGATACTTAATGCGGTCGGGGCTGTATACCCGACGCGGATACGTCAGTCCTTTAACGCAAGGCGTTCCGTGCGTGAAGGTAGACTCCGACGCACCTTCTACAAAGGTGATAACGTCATCCTTCACCCAGGTTTTCATGCTACAGGTGTCATAGCAGTTACGCGGACACGCATTGCGGAAAATTTTATACGTCTTAGGGTTAAACGGAACCGGCGGCTGCGCATAAGCACAGCGGGATGACAACAGCCCGCCCGGTAAAGCCGCTACCGTGCCCAGTACAACCAATCCCTTTAAAAAAGAACGTCTGTTCAGAAGTCCCGGATCATTGCTCATAGTGATACTCTCGTGTTTAATTCATCAAGCCAAAAAGACAATTTTTCCGCTACGCTTTTCAATGTGGCGGTTTGTGCATTTCTATTTATTTTTTCGATATACTCGGGAACCCAACTCGCTATATACTCTTTTGTATAGCAATTAAGTGCGACTTGATACTCAGAAGACACCCTGGCGTTAGCCGATAATAAAACCGTCAATTCCAATACATAAGAAATATGATCATCAGGAATATTATTCGCGTTATTTATGGATAGGCCTATGCTTACCATAAACTCCCGAATGTTCAGGGTTGATTTACCCATCACAAGGGCATCTTCTTCGAGATAAACTGACGCGAACGGTGCGGCCTTTAGCGTCTGCGGCCCGACAAATAGCGCATTGAAGTCATACTCCGCTTCCCGCCACTCCTGCTCTGTTAACGTTGAGGCATTTTTATCCAGAGCTGAATAAGCCTCTTTCAACGTAGAGCCATCATAAGAGATAAAAAAATCACGCAACAATAACCCTGTCGATTCAAAGCTCGTCAGGGTTTCATAAATTTCACCCATGAATTAACCAACCATTTATTCATACAACAAATAAAAAATAATGCAGGTTAATATAATAAAGAAAACGCTAACACTTTCTTTGACCAAAGAAATGATCAGGCTAACTAAAATAATGATTTATGCGGTTTATTGTTTCAAGAATTGACAATTTGCGAGAGGCGGAAATAAAAAAACCGCCAGCAGATAGCTAGCGGTTTGAGTATTGCAGGTGAGTCTTACTTTTTTATGCTGTCGTCGTGCGGATCAAATAATCAAAGGAACTCAGCGATGCTTTCGCGCCCTCGCCAGTGGCGATGATGATCTGCTTGTACGGTACGGTTGTACAATCCCCCGCAGCAAAAACACCCTTCACGCTGGTTTCGCACTTGGCATCAATGATGATTTCACCCATGCGGTTACGCTCAACGGCGCCTTCCAGCCAGTTCGTATTCGGTAACAGGCCAATCTGCACAAAAATACCCGCCAGTTCCACATTGTGGATATCACCGCTGACGCGGTCACGATACTCCAGACCGGTGACTTTACTGCCGTCGCCTTTCACTTCTGTGGTTTGCGCATTCAGAATAATGTCGACGTTTTTCAGACTGCGTACTTTATTCTGCAGAACCTGATCGGCCTTCATTTCCGGGGCAAATTCCAGCAACGTCACGTGCTCGACGATACCCGCCAGATCGATAGCCGCTTCAACACCCGAGTTACCGCCACCTATCACCGCGACACGCTTACCTTTAAACAGCGGGCCATCACAGTGCGGGCAGTAGGTTACGCCCTTGGTGCGATACTGATCTTCACCCGGAACATTCATGTTGCGCCATTTTGCGCCAGTAGCAATGATGATGCTGCGTGCTTTCAGCACCGCACCGGAAGCCGTTTCAATCTGATGCAAACCACCTTCCTGAGCTGCCGGAACCAGTTTGCTCGCGCTCTGACTGTCGATCACATCAACATCGTAATCATCAACGTGCGCTTTCAGCGCGCCGGCCAGCTTCTGGCCTTCGGTTTTCGGTACGGAGATGTAGTTTTCGATATCAACAGTATCAAGAACCTGACCGCCAAAGCGTTCGCCCATCAGACCGGTGCGAATACCTTTACGTGCAGAGTACACCGCAGCCGCTGCCCCGGCTGGACCCGAACCGACGATCAGCACATCGTAAGCATCACGCTTGTTCAACTCTTCCGCTGCGCGTTTTTCTGCGCCCGTATCAACTTTCGCTACGATTTCAGTCAGCGTCATGCGGCCCTGACCAAACTCTTTACCGTTCATATAGACCGCCGGAACGCCCATGACGTTACGGTCAGTAATTTCGTTCTGGAATGTACCGCCATCAATCGCCGTATGCTTGATACGCGGATTCAGCACGGACATCAGGTTCAGCGCTTGCACCACATCCGGACAATTATGGCAGGACAGTGAATAATAGGTTTCAAACTCAAAATCCCCGTCGAGGTCGCGGATCTGCTCCAGCAGTGACTGTGCCTCTTTCGACGGATGACCGCCTGTCCACAATAGCGCCAGAACCAGAGAGGTAAACTCATGACCCAATGGAGAGCCGGCAAAACGTGGCCCCTGGTGAGAACCCGGGTTGGTTATCAGGAACGATGGCTTACGTACAGCCAGAGTATTATCTTCTTTAAAGGTGACTTTCTCTGACAGTTCAGCAATTTCAGTCAGCAGTTCCTTAATTTCTGCCGATTTAGCGCTGTCATCCAGCGTAGCAATCAGCTCAACAGGTTTGGTCAGTTTCTCAAGATAAGCCTTGAGCTGGGTTTTCATATTTGTGTCGAGCATTATTCTTCCCTCTCTGAAAACATCATCATGCAAGCCGGATTCGCGGAGCCGCATCAATGCAACTTGCGTCATGGTGCTGGAATAAAATGGGCGCGCCTGCGCCCATGACTGACGTAATTTCCTAAGTATTTCGCGTCAGAGCAAGGCGGCTAGCCTGAGAATCCCCGGGAGCTTACAGAAGTAAGTGACCGGGGTGAGCAGGCGACGCCAACACGGCTATGACGTGAAAGACGACGGAAATTTAGATTTTACCAACCAGGTCCAGGGACGGAGCCAGAGTGGCTTCGCCTTCTTTCCACTTAGCCGGGCAAACTTCGCCAGGGTGGGAAGCGACATACTGTGCAGCTTTAATTTTGCGCAGCAGGTCAGACGCATCACGGCCGATACCTTCAGCGGTAACTTCGATTGCCTGGATGATGCCCTGCGGGTCAACAACGAAGGTTGCGCGGTCAGCCAGACCTTCATCTTCACGCATGTTGTCGAAGTTACGGGTCAGGGCGCCAGTCGGGTCGCCGATCATCGCATATTTGATTTTCGCGATGGTTTCAGAGCTGCTGTGCCATGCTTTGTGAGTAAAGTGAGTGTCGGTAGAAACAGAGTAAACGTCCACACCCAGTTTCTGCAGTTCTTCGTAATGGTCAGCAACGTCGCCCAGCTCGGTCGGACATACGAACGTAAAATCAGCCGGGTAGAAGAAGAAGACACTCCAACGACCTTCGGTATCTTTCTCGGTTACTTCGATGAACTCACCGTTTTTGAACGCCTGGTTTTTGAAAGGTTTAATTTTGGTATTAATCAAAGACATCTGTACTTCCTCCGTGTTTTCGTTGAGGGATAAGTTAACGAAAATCATTGATAAGGGCTAATGCGTTTCCTTTATCAAATCAATAAGCGTTAACTAACAACCGACTCAACCGCATGTTGTAAACCCTATTCTAAAAGTAAAAAAGGCTCCCTTTGCAGGGAGCCTCATTACCCGAGTTACCCGCAAGTAACTTCAGTGCCAGCAGAACTGGCTATGTGTTGCGCTCTACATTACCTTAACCAAGGTCGTAACAGCGATTGGGATTACATCACCCAACTACCGAAAGGGCAATCGACAGACTGTCGATCTTACCTATGGCTGCGATAGGTTTTGCAACTTAACTCCCTTTCCTTCTAATTTTATAAGGAAAATCAATGTTTAAACGTACATTACTCTTAGCTCTGCTCCCTGCTGTCGTCCACGCTGAAGAGCTTCCTGCCCCCGTTAAAGCGATTGAGAAACAGGGCATTACGATTTTGAAGTCGTTCGACGCTCCGGGAGGCATGAAAGGTTATCTGGGAAAATATCAGGACATGGGGGTCACTATCTATGTGACGCCTGATGGAAAACAGGCGATCTCCGGCTATATGTATAACGAGAAAGGTGAAAACCTGAGTAATGCGCTGATAGAAAAAGAAATCTATGCACCTGCCGGGCGCGAGATGTGGCAACGAATGGAAAAAGCGTCGTGGATTCTGGACGGCAAAAAAGACGCGCCGGTTATTGTGTATGTGTTTGCCGATCCATTCTGCCCGTATTGCAAACAATTCTGGCAACAGGCGCGCCCGTGGGTTGAGTCCGGCAACGTTCAATTACGCACGTTGTTGGTCGGCGTGATTAAGCCCGAAAGTCCCACAACCGCTGCGGCCATTCTGGCAAGCAAGAACCCCGCTAAAACCTGGCACGACTATGAAGCCTCCGGCGGCAAAATGACGCTGACACTGCCAGCAACCCCGCCTGCCAGGCAAATGAAGGCGTTGAATATCAACCAAAAACTAATGGACGATTTAGGCGCCAATGTAACGCCAGCCATTTATTACATGAGCAAAGATAATACCCTGCAACAGGCAATAGGTTTGCCCGATAAAGAGAAGCTGGATATTATCATGGGAGCCAAATAAATATACGCAACGAATGATTGATATTATTTTCATATCAATCATTCTTCTTTTTCACATCAATCAACCCGTTAGCACTTTTTACCGAAAAAATAACCCTGCCTGTGCTATTTTAAGTAGTAGTAAACTATTCATTAAGTTTAACATGCATATGAGATGGAAATGCGTTGCAACTTACACATAACAAAACAGAATGTTTAATAACAAAACTAAAACAGGAATTAGCGTATGGCTAACCTTTACGACCTCAAAAAATTCGATCTCAACCTGCTGGTTATTTTCGAGTGTATCTATCAAAATCTGAGCATAAGCAAAGCCGCCGAAACGCTTTTTATTACCCCCTCAGCCGTTAGCCAGTCGCTACAAAGGCTTCGCACCCAATTCAATGATCCTTTGTTTACTCGGGCAGGGAAAGGCATTACGCCTACCATAACAGCGGTCAATCTACACCATCACCTTGAGAACAATCTTAACAGTCTGGAAGAAACAATAAATATTATGCACAGCTCCAGTCTGAAGAAAAAATTTGTCATTTACAGCCCGCAAATTATCAATAATGCCTACATAAGTGAGTTAATTAAATTTATCAGAGAAGACAAATATGTTGAAATTGAACATCGTGATATTCTGATAACATCGGAAACCGCTGAAGACTTACTCGCCTACCGTAAAGCGGATGTTGTCATTACGACATCACCGATCGTTAACCGCTCGATTATATGTACCCCATTCAGGACAATTGAGACCGTATTGGTCTGTTGCAAAAACCACCCCAGAATAAATGAAAAAACAACGTTAAATGAAATACTGGAAGAACAGTTTACGCGGTATCTCTCTGACGATGCTGGTATAAAAGAGTACCAGTCGGAAACAAATTATTTTCTTGCCAATCGTAAATCCGGGTTCTCTAGTGATTCACTAATGTCAATTATCAACGTTATATCTATTACAGATATTATTGGTTTCATCCCTCAATCAACCTTTGAATCATATTCGTCATCACTCAATTTAAAGAAAATCAAAACAGATATTAAGCCGCCATCAATGAATCTATTTTTAATGTACAATCGGGCATCACTTAACAACAAAAATTTTGAGAATTTCATAACAAAAATAGACAAAAAAACTAAGGAAAGTGACACATTAAAGAATCATAAATATATTAAATAAAAAAAATTTTAAATACATTAGGTGAATGTATTTAAAGGTTGCACGCTTCGTAAATTGGCATATCTTATTCAGAGTATACATTAGAGATGTTATTCTTTTATTCTTTCAGTATGGACTTGCTATGTCTGTTTACAAAATTCCTCTGAGTCAGAGCGTACTGGCAGCCGCTCAGGAACGCATTACCTGGACTTTGGAAACACTGCCCCGCGTGTGCGTTTCACTGTCTGGAGGGAAAGACTCCGGGCTCATGATGCATCTCACCGCCACTCTTGCGCGCCAGTTACATAAAAAAATAAGCGTATTGTTTATTGACTGGGAAGCCCAGTTCTCTTGCACTATCGACTACGTTGAAGCGCTACGAGAACGCTATTCTGACGTTATAGAACATTTTTATTGGGTAGCAATACCGCTCACCACCCAAAATTCTCTCTCACAATTTCAACCGGAATGGCAGTGTTGGGAACCCAATACACAATGGGTGCGGCAACCACCAGCAGATGCGATTACCGATCCCAGTTTCTTTCATTTCTACCAACCTGGCATGACCTTTGAACACTTCGTTCGTGAGTTCGCTGACTGGTTTTCAGAAAAACGTCCTGCGGCAATGATGGTGGGCATCCGTGCCGACGAGTCATATAACCGTTTTGTCGCCATTGCCCATTCGCGTAAGCAACGTTTTGCCGATGACAAACCGTGGACTACCGCCGCACCGGGAGGACACGCCTGGTATATCTATCCGATGTATGACTGGAAAACAGCCGATATCTGGACATGGTTTGCGAAAACAAAAATGCCATGCAACCCCCTGTATAACCTGATGTACCAGGCCGGCGTACCAACACGATATATGCGCATTTGCGAACCCTTTGGTCCGGAACAACGCCAGGGACTGTGGCTGTATCATGTTATTGAGCCACAGCGATGGGCAGCCATGTGCACCCGGGTTAGCGGCGTTAAAAGCGGCGGAATATACGCCGGTCATGACAACCATTTTTACGGCCACCGGAAAATATTAAAACCGGAGCATTTAAGCTGGCAAGCGTACGCTATGCTGCTATTAGACAGCATGCCGCAACAAACCGCAGAGCACTACCGCAACAAAATCGCCGTCTATTTACAGTGGTACAAGAAAAAGGGGATCGATGATATTCCTCAAACCCAGGAAAACGATATTGGTTCTAAAGATATCCCCTCATGGAGACGGATCTGCAAAGTACTGCTGAATAATGACTACTGGTGTCGGGCACTCTCATTCAGTCCCACAAAAATGAAAAACTATCAGCGTTATAACGAACGTATGAAAACCAAACGCCAGGAATGGGGGATCTTATGCAACGACGACTAACTCAGGAACTCACTGGTTTTCTTTCTGGCCTTTCAGAAGAAGAACGAATTGAAGCAATCAATGAATTCAGGATCGCAATCCATAGCGTCAGTCCTTTCCGTGAAGAACCGGTAGACTGCGTTCTGTGGATCAAAAACAACGCTATTTCGCCAAATGATTACAACCCAAATAACGTTGCGCCGCCGGAGAAAAAGCTACTGCTGAAATCCATTGAAGCCGATGGCTTCACACAGCCGATCGTCGTGGTTCAATCAACCCCGGAAGAATATGAAATCGTCGACGGATTCCATCGACATGAAATAGGCAAAAACAAATCATCGCTAAAATCACGCCTGAAAGGTTATCTGCCCGTTACCTGCCTGCAACGCGGGCGTCATGAGCGCATGGCGGCGACAATCCGCCACAATCGTGCCCGTGGGCGGCATCAAATCCATGCCATGTCGGAAATCGTTCGTGAATTATCACAATTAGGCTGGAGCGAAGAGAAAATCGGTCAAGAGCTGGGAATGGATAGCGACGAAGTCTTACGTCTGAAG
The DNA here is from genome assembly GCF_014596835.2 of Citrobacter sp. C6_1. Lineage (NCBI taxonomy): Bacteria > Pseudomonadati > Pseudomonadota > Gammaproteobacteria > Enterobacterales > Enterobacteriaceae > Citrobacter > Citrobacter sp. C6_1. The sequence continues at coordinate 3,333,662 of NZ_CP115031.1, forward strand.
CAAATCAACGGTCTGCAAGAGTTATTTGCCGACCGTCGATTCTCCAAAGCCTGGACGGTGAAGTAGCGAAATCACGTTACTACAGCGCAACCAGGCGTTCTGCCGCTGCCAGCAGCGTCGATTCTTGCTTAGCAAAACACAGGCGAATCAGCTTATGTGGGAAAGGATCGGCGCAGAAAACCGACAGTGGGATCGCCGCCACGCCGACCTCTTTAGTCAGCCATTGGCAAAATTCCACATCGTTGAGATCAGAAACAGCACTGTAATCAATCAGCAAAAAGTACGTCCCTTCGCAGGGTAGTATTTCCAGCCGACTGTCACGCAGCGCATTCACCAGCACATCACGTTTTCTCTGATAAAACGCGGGCAGCTCACGGTAGTGCGTCGGATCTTCGCGCAGCATATCCGCCAGCGCCAGTTGTGCCGGCGTGTTGACCGAGAAGGTTAAATACTGATGGACCTTACGTAACTCCGCGCTGATAGCCGGTGGCGCAACGCAGTACCCCACTTTCCAGCCCGTCATATGATAGGTTTTGCCAAATGATGAAACGGCAACTGCGCGCTCCCTTAGTTGCGGATGCGCCAGCACGCTGGCATGTCCATGCGTGGCAAAACAGATATGCTCGTAGACTTCGTCACTGACAACATAAATCTCATGCCCGTTAATGGCCTGCCATAACGCCTCAAAGTCCGCCTTCTGCCATACTGTAGCCGAAGGGTTGTGCGGCGTATTTAGGATCACCAGCCGGGTGCGGTCACTGATTAGCGCAGCAAATTCCTGCCAGTCGACGCGAAAAGACGGCGGTTGCAGCGCGATGCGTTTAACCACGCCGCCGGATAATTCGATCGCGGGCGCATAGCTGTCGTAGCTCGGGTCAAAACATATCACCTCATCGCCAGGCCGTACCAGTGCCGTAATGGCGGCATACAGCGCTTCTGTCGCCCCTGCCGTTACCGTCACGTCACTGTTTGCATCCGGCTTGTAGCCATACAGTTCGGCGGTTTTATCGGCAATGGCGTCGCGCAGCGACTGTACGCCCGTCATCGGCGCATACTGGTTTGCGCCATGCGCGACGTGATACGCCAGACGTTCTTGTAAGAAGAGTGGACCATCAAAATCAGGAAATCCCTGCGAGAGGTTAATGGCCTGGTGATGCTGCGCCAGCGCGCTCATTTGCGTGAAAATAGTGGTGCCCAGATTAGGCAGTTTGCTTTGCGGAATCAGCGGGTTATTACTCATTATTGTTATCCCAGCGTGTGATGTTGTGGTTGAAGCCACTATAGCACGATGCTAGTATTTGGCAATCAAGACGTTCAGACGTCTATATAAAAATAACCTGCCTGGACAGGACAGCCAAAAGGACAACACAACATGAGTAATACCGAGATTCGCGTCGTCACCGGCCCGGCCAACTATTTTTCCCATCCCGGCAGCCTGTCGAGACTCAACGATTTTTTCACAAAGGATCAACTCTCACGCGCCGTCTGGGTATATGGTGAGCGCGCCATCGATGCAGCCCGACCTTATCTGCCTGAGGCCTTTCATCTTGCCGATGCTAAACGCCTGCTGTTTACGGGTCATTGCAGCGAAAAAGATGTTGGGCAACTGGCAACAGAGTCAGGAGAGAATCGCAGCGTGGTGATTGGCGTGGGCGGCGGGACATTGCTCGACGCCGCCAAAGCGCTGGCGCGCCGCCTTGGTTTACCCTTTGTGGCAATCCCAACCATTGCCGCCACCTGTGCAGCCTGGACGCCGCTCTCCGTGTGGTACAACGATGCAGGTCAGGCACTGCATTTCGAAATTTTCGATGATGCTAATTTTTTGGTGCTGGTGGAGCCAGAGATCGTGCTTAATGCGCCAGACGCATATTTGCTGGCCGGTATCGGGGACACGTTGGCGAAATGGTACGAAGCGGTTGTGCTCGCCCCACAGCCTGAAACCTTGCCGCTGACTGTACGTCTGGGCATCAACGGCGCACTGGCGATCCGCGACGTTCTCCTTCAGAGCAGCGAGCAGGCGCTGGCAGATAAGCAGCGTGGTGAACTGACCCGTGCATTTTGCGACGTGGTGGATGCGATCATTGCTGGCGGTGGTATGGTCGGCGGTCTGGGTGAGCGCTACACCCGCGTGGCGGCGGCACACTCGGTGCATAATGGCCTGACCGTCCTCCCGCAAACAGAGAAGTTTTTACATGGCACCAAAGTAGCTTACGGCATACTGGTACAGAGCGCGCTGTTGGGACAAGATGATGTGCTAACGCAGTTAATTACCGCTTATCAGCGCTTCAATTTACCAACACGGTTGGCTCAACTGGAAGTGGACATCAATAACCACACCGAAATCGATAAGATGATTGCGCATACCCTGCGCCCGGTGGAGTCCATTCATGCGCTGCCGGTGAAGTTAACACCGGAAACACTGCGTGCGGCATTTGAGAAGGTAGAGACGTTTACGGTGTGACTATGGTGCAGGTTGCCTGATGGCGGCGTCGCCTTATCAGGCCTACAGCCAATGCAATGTTGTAGGCCGGATAAGCGTCAGCGCCATCCGGCAAAAAATCAACAGCACTTCGCGCCACCTTTCCCCCCATAGCGCGCATCCTGGCGCTCGCGGAAAAATTCTTCATAAGTCATTGGCACCTGGTCCGGATGCGTAACACGCATATGCTCGACATAGTTGTCATAATCCGGCACACCAATCATCAATCGGGCGGTTTGCCCTAAATATTTCCCGGCTTTAGAGAGCGTTTCAAACATAGTAGTTTCCTGTCGTACAAACGCCCTCCCCGTTAAGGAGAGGGCTTTTTCGTTAAGAGAATATTAGTGCGCGCCTTTCGCCTGCGCCACAATCTCTTCAACATTCTCGGGCATCGGTTCGTACGGTGTTTCTTTCGACGTTGGTTTGTCCTCTTTCAACGCGGCCAGCGCAGTTTTAATGGAGAACAGACCCAGTACCACCACGACCACCATGAAGAAGATGGTCAAGCCAGCATCAAGACGGTTGTTAAATACCAGTTGCGTCAGCTGCGACTGAGTGTACTGTGCCGGAATATTACCGCTGTCGATCATCGCCTGGAACTTGTTAGCGATAGCCAGGAAGCCGATTTTCGCATCCGGGCTAAACGCTTTCTGCCAGCCCGCGGTCAGCGTACAAATCAGCAGCCAGGCGGTTGGCACCAGCGCGACCCATGCGTAGCGCTGGCGTTTCATCTTGAACAGGACGACCGCACACAGCATCAACGCCATACCAGCCAGCATCTGGTTGGCGATACCGAACAGCGGCCACAGGGTATTAATACCGCCTAACGGATCGACCACGCCCTGGTGCAGGAAGTAACCCCAGGCCAGTACACACAACGCGGTTGCCAGCAGGTTCGCCGGTAGCGAGTCGGTCCGTTTCAGCCCAGGTGAAACGACGCCCAGCAGATCCTGCAGCATAAAGCGCGCGGCACGGGTACCCGCATCAACTGCCGTCAGGATGAACAGGGCTTCAAACAGAATGGCGAAGTGATACCAGAACGCCACATCCATCATGCCGCCCAGCGCGCCGTGCAGAATGTAAGCCATCCCCACGGCCAGCGTCGGCGCTCCTCCTGCGCGGGAAATAATGGATTGTTCGCCGACATCGTTCGCAATCTGATGCAGCGTATCAGGCGTGATAACAAAGCCCCAACTGCTCACGACCTGTGCCGCTGACGCAACCACATCGGTGGTTCCGGCAGGTGCCAATACAGCCATCGGGCTGTTCATCGCAAAGTAAACGCCCGGGTCGATAACGCAGGCCGCCACCAGCGCCATAATGGCGACAAAGGATTCCATCAGCATCCCGCCGTAGCCGATAAAACAGGCCTGACCTTCATTCGCCAGCATCTTCGGCGTAGTGCCGGAGGCAATCAGCGCGTGGAAACCAGAGACCGCACCGCAGGCGATGGTAATAAACAGGAACGGGAACAGGTTACCGCTCCAGACCGGGCCGGTACCATCAACAAACTTGGTCAATGCAGGCATCGTCAGCGTGGGACGCATGATCAGAATACCCACGGCCAGACCCACAATGGTACCAATCTTCAGGAAGGTCGAGAGGTAATCTCGCGGTGCCAGCAGCAACCATACCGGCAACACGGCAGCCACGAAACCGTAGCCCACCAGCATCCACGTCAGCTGTACACCGGTAAAGTCAAAATACGGTGCCCAGGTCGGGCTTTCCGCAACCCAGCCGCCGGAAATAATGGCAAATACCAGGAACACCAGACCGATGACTGACACTTCGCCAATACGCCCCGGACGCAGATAGCGTAGGTAAATCCCCATAAAGATCGCCAGCGGGATGGTGAATGCGACGGTATAGGTTCCCCACGGGCTGTGCGTCAGTGCTTTCACGACGATCATTGCCAACACGGCAAGGATAATCACCATGATCATAAAACAGGCCACCAGCGCAATTACACCGGCTGTAGGACCCATCTCTTCTTTCACCAGTTCGCCAAGGGAACGACCATCGCGACGGGTAGAAACAAACAGCACCATAAAGTCCTGCACCGCGCCGGCCAACACTACCCCGGCGAGCAGCCAGATCATCCCCGGCAGATAGCCCATTTGCGCCGCCAGCACCGGTCCAACTAACGGACCCGCTCCGGCAATTGCCGCAAAATGGTGGCCAAACAGTACTTTTTTATCGGTAGGAACATAATCGAGCCCGTCGTTATGGCGCACGGCTGGCGTCATACGCGTCGGGTCCAGCGCCAGTACATTTTTCGCAATGTACAAGCCGTAGAAACGGTAAGCGATAAGGTAGACACAGACCGACGCCACAACTATCCACAAGGCGTTGATCTGTTCACCACGGTTTAATGCGATATAGCCGAGGGCAAATGCTCCCATTACGGAGAGCACTGTCCAGACGAGGTACTTCCCTGATTTGTTCATAGTTGTTATCCGTTGTCCGATCCAGAGAGATGTTACATTTTGTTTCTATAACATCTTTTCTGGATTTAACAACCTGACAACCATGCAAACCCGAAGTATCACTGAGTATTTACATTGCATTGTTAACTAGATCACTTCATTTACCTGTTAACCCTGCAATTTCATTTTACTTTGCCGGGTGACTTCACCCCATCACCGCCGTGCCTAAACGACAGGTGCAGCAGCGCCGCCCCTGCTCATCGAAGATGACGATTTCCCAGCTTTGATTCTGTCGCCCAAGATGCAACGGCTGGCACACACCGCGCACTTTCCCCTGCGATACCGCGCGGTGATGCGTGGCGTTCAACTCAGTTCCCACCACACACTGCCCGTCGCGGGTCATCAGATAACCCGCCATTGACCCCAACGTTTCCGCCAGCGCCGCTGACGCCCCACCGTGCAACAGACCAAACGGCTGGTGCGTACGCTCATCCACCGGCATTTCGGCTTCCAGCACATCGTCTCCCAGTCGGGTATAGACAATGTCTAAATGCGCCACCAGCGTGTTCTGGCTGGTGGCATTCAGTTCATCAAGCGTTAAATGTCGTTTCCAGATCACCGTCATGCTCCCAGTGTCGAACCGCCATCGACCACAATGTCCTGCAACGTAATATGGCTGGCCAGATCGGAGGCAAGGAATAAGATGGTGTTGGCAATTTCCTGGGGACGCGCGATTTTCCCCAGCGGTATACCGAGCTTATACTGCTCGCCAAACCCGCGAATACGCTGTTGTTCCGCGTCATCACTCACCCACAGCGTGCGTTGCATGTCAGTGTCGGTCGATCCCGGCGAAACCACATTACAGCGTACTCCGCTACCCGCCAGCTCCAGTCCGACCGTCAGAGCAAGACTTTTCAATGCGGCTTTTGATGCCCCATATGCACTCATGCCGATTCGCGGCGTGTGCGCAGCATCGGAGGCGACAGTGACAATCGCCCCCCCCTGCTGACGACGAAACTGCGCCATCGTCTGCTGAAACACATTAAACGCCCCGCCAACGTTGACGGCAAACGTCTGATGCCACTCCTCAGCGCTTAACGCATCGGTAGCCCCCATGCGCAGGATCCCGGCAGCATTGACGAGTACGTCTAACCGCTCGCTCTGCGACAGTACGCGCTGGCATACCTCAGCCACCTGCCCACCGTCCGCCACGTCCAGCACTTCGGTGGTAAACGGATACACCTGCTGAGAAAACTCGCGATCGAATCCGGTGACCTTCGCCCCGGCATCAACAAACGCCAGTGCCGTGGTGTAACCAATCCCTTTTCCCGCCCCAGTAACCCAGACCGTTTTACCGGTGAAATCAAAGCCGGTCATGACTTCACCTCACGGGAGAGCAGTTTCCACCAGGCCTCAATCGTTGGGTTCTTCGCCAGCATCACAAAGTCGATATCGCCATGCACTTTCCGCCAACGAGCCGCCAGCGCCATCATACGTACTGAGTCCAGACCGTAATCGATTAAGTTTTCGTCATCCATTGGCTCTTCAGACTCATCGAGCAGCGGCAGAATCACGCCGCGCAGCGCATCTTTACTGTCCGGAACAGGCGTCGGCAGTAACTCCTGGGTCATCACCACGCGACCGGAACGCCCCGCCACGTATTTCAGCGACATCAGGTGTTCATCACGGCTAAAATCTGCCAACGCATCTGCGACCATAAACGGCTTAATATCACGCATGAAGGCATCAGTCGCAGTGGTCATGCAGCCAATATGCGCGTACACGCCGGTGATGATCAGTTGGTTACGTCCAGTGTCTCTTAGCATCTGCTCCAGCGGTGAACGATGAAACGCGCTGTAACGCCATTTAACCAGAATGGTATCCGCTTCGTCCGGCGCCAGCGCATCGACGATTTTTTGCTGTTCAGGCGAGCGCGTCAGGCCGGGTCCCCACATATCGTTCAACAACGCGCGGTCTTCATCACTTTGTTCTTTCGGCTGCGCAGTGTAATAGACCGGAATATTATGTGCTTTACAGTACTGACGCAGCGCGGCGATGTTGGCCACCACCTGTTCCATCATCGGGCAGTTCTCGCCCCAAAAACCGATAAAATAGTCCTGCATGTCGTGGATTAGCAGCGCGGCGCGTTCTGGTTCAAATGCCCAGTCAACTTTATTTGCCGGGACATCAAGCGCCGTTGGCAGCGCATAAGCCTGCAGTTTAGGAATTGCCATTTCTTCTTCTCCTTCAGGCCGGTGAACGTGATGCCAGCCACTGACGTAATTGTTTTTTATCCACTTTGCCGACCGGGGTCAGCGGCAATGACTCAACGCACTCGACACGGTCCGGCAATTTGAATTCCGCCACGCCCTGTTCGCGCAGAAAACGACGGATCTGTACTGCACGCAGCGGCGCTTTAACCACCAGGCAGGCGCAACTTTTCTCGCCCATCAGCTCATCGTCCATACTGACCAATGCGGCATGGATCACCGCCGGATGCCGCAACAGCAGGTTTTCAATCTCTTCTGCAGCGATCTTCTCTCCGCCACGGTTGATCTGATCTTTCTCTCGTCCCTGCACCGTGATGTAACCATCCCGATCGATGGCGATCAGATCACCAGAGCAATAGAATCCGTTAGCATCAAACGCGCTGGCATTATGCTCAGGGCTATTGAAGTAACCCCGGAAGGTGTACGGGCCACGCGTCATCAGGCGTCCAGTCTCGCCCTGTGGCAAAGGATTACCGTCAGCGTCTGCCACCCAGACCTCATCGTCAGGGCACATCGGACGGCCCTGGGTATTGATAATGCGCTCCGGGCTGTCATCCAGACGGGTATAGTTCACCAGCCCTTCCGCCATACCGAAGACCTGCTGCAGCTGGCAGCCAATCTCTGCCGGAATGCGAGCGGCAAGCGAAGCCGAAAGCCGCGCGCCTCCCACCTGCAACAGTTTCAGCGAAGCCAGTTGTGCGTTACTGCCCCACTCCTGAATTGCCTGCAGCCACAGACTCACCGCTGGCGGTACCAACGCCGTAACGTTTACCTGATGCTGTTCAATTAACGGAAAGCACAACGTCGCGCTCGGGTCTGCCGCCAGCACCACAGTTCCACCCGCGAGGAAAACGCCCAGCGCACCTGGCGAACTCATGGCGTAGTTGTGCGCTGCCGGGATCGCGCATAAATAGCGGGTCTCAGCGGTGAAATGGCAAATCTCGTTACTACGGCGCACGCTGTAGTAGTAATCATTGTGGGTACGCGGGATCAGCTTTGGCGTCCCGGTCGTGCCGCCGGAAAGCTGGAAATACGCCACTTCATCAGCTGGTGATGGTGTCGCGGTAAACGCCGTTGCGGGTTGGCTTATAGCCGTTTGCAGATTGTGTTCGCCGTCATCATTGAGCAACTGAACCACGCGCACTGAATTGTGTTCGGCAACAAAGGTATTCAGAAAATCGTCGCCACTGAATAACGCATGCTGGCGATCGGCAATCAGTAACACCGGTTTAATTTGCGCTGCGTAGGCGTTGAGTTCGTTACGCTGATGGCTAAACAGTGCCAATACGGGCGCCACGCCCAGTTTGAGCAGTGCGAAGAAAGTGATATAAAGCTCAGCCACGTTGCCTAACTGCACCAGTGCAGTCTCGCCGGATTTGATCCCCTGACGGCGCAGGCTACAGGCAAGATTATCCGTCGCCTGGTTTAACTGGCGGTAGCTAAGATGGCGTTCCCCGTCAATCACCGCCGTCTGGTCGCTATCAGCATGGCGGGTCAGAATGTCGGTCAGCGGCAAATCCTGCCAGTAGCCTTTTTCACGGTAGCGGCGGGCAAACTCTTCCGGCCAACGGGTGAAAGGAATACTCATTATTGCTCCTTAGAGCCTGTCGATAAGGCCTGAATAGCCTGGTAGACCAGGCGCTTAATGCAGTCCAAAAACATTCAACATGGTGGATAACTTGGCACCTGTTTCACGCCACTCCGCAATCGGTGACGAGGCTGGCACAATGCCGGCTCCGGCGAAAAAACGTACCTGATTACGCAGCAATTTCGCACAGCGGATCGTCACGACCCATTCGCCGTTGCCCTGCGAATCACACCAGCCAACAATGCCGCCGAAAAGTTCGCGATCGAACGGCTCCAGTTCGGCAATCAGTTTCTGAGCAACCTGATGCGGGAAGCCACTTAGCGCCGGTGTTGGATGCAGCAGACAAGCCAGCGTCAGTGCGTTTTCCTGGGCATTGGCTTTACCTTCAAACGGGGTACCGAGATGCCAGAGCGTGGGCGTGGTGACCAGTTGCGGAGACGACGGAAGTTGCAACTCACTGCTGCGATCGCGCAGAACCGCTTTCATCGCCTGGGTGACCAGCTCGTGTTCATGGCGATCTTTCTCGGAAGCTAACAGACGGATCCCAGCCTCCCGGTCCAGAACATCGTCCGGTTGGCGACGCGCAGATCCCGCCAGCGGCAGCGAACTGAAATGGTCGCCTTCTTTGCGTAGCAGCAATTCCGGGCTGGCGCCGATCAGTACACCACCATCGTCGATAGGTACATGGAAGTTGTAGCTTGCCGGGTTTTGCGCTACCAGCCGCTCCAGTAGCGCACCACTGTCGATATTGGCGTCGGCTGTCACATCAATCAGGCGAGACAGCACCACTTTGTCGACTTCCGGGGTTGCCGTCAGCGCCGCTGCTCTGGCGACCATATCTTCGAAAAAATCCTGCTCAGGAATCGATTTACGCTCAACAACATTCAGCGACTGATGGGCAGTAAAGTAACGCGCTGATTGCTGCTTTGCCGTACGTGAGAAGCTTTGCCATGATTGGGGAATAAACAGCGACGAAGGCTGGCGGGTGTCAAAGGGAATGGCTCCTACCATAATGGGGTTTGCGATGCCCTGCGATTTGGCCTGCGCAAACAGTGTGTGCATTTTCTGTTGGAAAGGGCTGTCTGGTGAATCACCATCAATTGCCGGTTCCGCATAGCGGGCGAAGCATCCTGACGTCGTAAAACTACGATACGGCGACATAAAGAAAAAACTGTCGGGAGCGAGAGTTGCCATAGTCTGCGTTTTTTCCTCGACCAGTGACATGTCCATATCATCCTCCATAAAATGATAAAGGCTTTAATAATGATTATCATTTATATTTTCGGTCGCTAACCTAAAAGCAAAGCGTCGGTATGTCAACTCTTGTGGTAACACAATGTGCGACTTAGGCTTGCATCCCTGACGCGTAACAATGAAAATGAGAAGCATTAACTACATTGATAACAGGAAGCTTATTTGTGAGATTTCCCGCGTTTTACCGCACTGCGCTGTTACTGGTTGGACTCGCTATTTCAGGAGTTTCTTTAAGTCATGCCGCTGACTGGCCACGCCAGGTTACTGACAGCCGCGGCACGCATACGCTGGAGCATAAACCGCAGCGAATTGTCTCCACCAGCGTGACCCTCACCGGTTCTCTGCTGGCGATTGATGCCCCGGTCGTCGCCAGCGGTGCCACGACACCGAATAACCGTATTGGTGACGCTCAGGGCTTTTTACGCCAGTGGAGCGACGTCGCCAAAGAACGCAAACTGAGCCGCCTGTATATTGGCGAGCCGAGCGCCGAAGCCGTTGCAGCACAAATGCCGGACCTGATTCTGGTCAGCGCCACCGGGGGAGATTCCGCGCTTGCGCTGTACGACCAACTGTCCACCATAGCCCCTACGCTTATCATTAATTACGACGACAAAAGCTGGCAGTCACTGCTGACACAATTAGGTGAAATCACCGGGCAGGAGCAACAGGCAGCGACGCGTATTGCTGAGTTTGATAAGCAACTGCTCGCGGTAAAGCAACGTATCACCCTGCCGCCACAGCCGGTCAGTGCGCTGGTGTATACCGCAGCCGCGCACAGCGCCAACCTGTGGACGCCGGAGTCCGCGCAAGGCAAGCTGATGGAACAGCTCGGTTTCACGCTGGCACCGCTACCTGCCGGGCTACATACCAGCCAGAGCCAGGGTAAACGTCACGACATTATCCAGCTTGGTGGTGAGAATCTGGCGGCCGGCCTGAACGGTGAAGCGCTGTTCCTGTTTGCAGGCGACAGCAAAGATGCCGACGCGATTTATGCTAATCCACTGCTGGCGCATCTGCCTGCTGTGCAAAACAAACGCGTTTATGCGCTGGGCACGGAAACCTTCCGTCTGGATTACTACAGCGCGACGCTACTGCTGCAACGTCTGTCAGCTCTGTTTTAATGGTCAGTGCCGGATGCGGCTAACGCCTTATCCGGCCTACAATCCGTAGAGCATAACGCGATCAGACATTCACGGGAACTTGCCGGAATCGGCGCACTTCTCCCAACAACAGCAGCAGTAAAAGACCGACAATCACCAACCCAAACCCACTGACGCTTGCCGAGGCCGCAGGCGTCATCATCGCCCCCAGCCCCCCTAACAGCGCCGCACCAATCGCATCGCCGGTTACGTTCTGCGCGGTCCACAAACCGTTAATTCGCCCGAGCATCGCTTCCGGCGTCTGCGTCTGTAACAGGGTGTACTGCAACAAAGAACTGACCGCACTCAGCCAACCGAACAGCGCCAGACAAACAACCCCCAGCTCCCAGACCGGCATCAAACCAAACAGGCCGATAGCCAGGAAAGAGGCCACGGTTGATGCCAGCATAACCAGACCCGGACGCACGCTGTGTGCCAGTTGCCCGCTGGTTAAAGCCCCGATGGCCGCGCCCAGGGGAATAGCCGCATACAGTAAGCCAATCTGAGCGCTCGACATCTGCCAGTTAATCGCCAGTGCCGGATACAGCACGCGCACGGCGCTCGCCATGGTCAACAGGCCGCCGAGCAGTGCAATACCGCCAATCAGCGGGCTGGCGAACAGAAAACGGAACGCCGCCACCAGCGATGTCAACGGATGTTCACGCGGTTGCGGCGGAGGCGGCAACGCGGGAAGACTCAGCAACGGCAGCAAGGTAATAAATGTACCCGCGGCCGCCAGGCCGTAGTTCCAGACCACGCCCCCGGTCGCCAGCAGCACCCCGCCAAGCATTGGCGAAATAACCGAGCCCAGACGTACCGTCAGCATGGTAATCGCCCCGGCCTGCATCAGATTTTCACGCCCGACCAGCGCAGGCGTCGCCGCCAGCAGCGCAGTGACACCCAGCGAGGCAAAAAAGCCATCCCATAAACCAAGAACATAAATAGCCAGCAACGACGGCTCGGGCAGCAGCGCGTTCAGGCACAGGCCAATAAAACCGATACCACAGGTTCCGCGGGCCAGCAGGATCACCTTTTTGCGTTCATAGCGATCGGCCAGTACGCCACCCACCATCAGACCAATAAACATGGCGCTCCCGGTCAGCGTCACCGACAAACCCACCTGCCAGGTCGACTGGGTCATCATCTGGATCTGTACCGGGACCGCAACCCCCAATAGCCCCAGAGAGACAATGGAAATAAAACGGGCGAGGAAGACGGCGCGAAATGCAGGATGGGTCTTTAACAGGCTGAGATTAAGCAGCCAGGATTGTCGATTCATTACAGAGCCTTACCAGGTACTTTTTCAATATCCATTCAATGGCTGCACATGCTAACATATCCAAATAAGATCGATAACGATAATTACTATCATTATCAGGGAAGTTGATATGTCATGCTCTGTTTCCGCGACACGCGCCTTTGCCGTGCCCGGACTGTTGTTACTACTTGTTCTCACCACGGCATTAAGTCTGGTTATTGGCGCAAAGTCGCTGCCCGCCTCCGTGGTATTTGATGCGCTCACCGGCAGTTGTCAAAGCGCCGATTGCACCATCGTGCTGGACGCGCGACTTCCGCGTACGCTGGCAGGGCTCCTCGCAGGTGGTGCGCTGGGCCTGGCGGGTGCGCTGATGCAGACGCTCACCCGTAACCCGCTGGCCGATCCGGGGATTCTTGGCGTCAATTCCGGGGCCAGCTTCGCGATTGTTTTAGGCGCGTCGCTGTTTGGCTTTTCCTCCCCGCAAGAACAGCTGCTAATGGCTTTTTCCGGGGCTCTCGCAGCCTCACTGATTGTGGCTTTTACCGGTAGTCAGGGCGGTGGACAGCTCAGCCCGGTACGCCTGACATTGGCCGGTGTTGCGCTGGGTGCTGTTCTGGAAGGATTATCTACTGGCATCGCCCTTCTCAACCCGGACGTCTACGACCAGTTGCGTTTCTGGCAAGCCGGTTCACTGGATATCCGCAGCCTGCAGACGCTGAAAGTCGTGCTGATCCCGGTCCTGATTGCCGGTGCTGTCGCGCTGTTTCTTAGCCGTGCTCTGAATAGCCTCAGTCTGGGAAGCGACACCGCAACGGCGCTGGGCAGCAAAGTTGCGCGTACCCAGTTTATCGGCCTGTTGGTGATTACCGTACTGTGCGGAAGTGCGACCGCCATCGTCGGCCCTATCGCCTTTATCGGCCTGATGATGCCGCATATGGCACGCTGGCTGGTGGGCGCAGATCATCGCTGGTCGCTGCCCGTCACTCTGCTGGCCACCCCTTCTCTGCTGCTGATTGCCGATATCATCGGTCGTCTGATTGTGCCTGGCGAGTTGCGCGTCTCGGTCGTCAGCGCGTTTATCGGTGCGCCGGTTCTCATCTTCCTGGTACGCCGCAAACAGCGCGGAGGTGGTGCATGATGCATCTCTCCCGTCGCCTGATTGTCAGTTGTCTGCTGCTGGTCGTTGGTTGCCTGGCCGTTGGATTGTGGAGCCTGCGCAGCGGTGCCGTTATGCTCGAGACCCCGCAAATTATTGCCGCCCTGCTCGGTGATGCACCGCGTAGCATTACGCTGGTGGTGACCGAGTGGCGATTACCACGCGTGTTGATGGCGCTGCTGATTGGCGCGGCGCTGGGCGTCAGCGGCGCAATATTCCAGTCATTGATGCGCAACCCGCTGGGTAGCCCGGACGTGATGGGCTTCAATACCGGTGCCTGGAGCGGCGTACTGGTGGCAATGGTGCTGTTTGGTCAGCATCTTACCGCCATCGCGCTGGCGGCAATGCTCGGCGGGATCCTGACTTCGCTGGTGGTCTGGGCGCTGGCCTGGCGCAACGGCATCGACACCTTCCGACTGATCATCATCGGGATCGGCATTCGCGCTATGCTGGTGGCCTTCAACACCTGGCTGCTGCTGAAGGCGTCCTTAGAAACCGCGCTGACCGCCGGGCTGTGGAACGCCGGATCGCTCAACGGTTTGACCTGGGCGAAGACCTGGCCTTCTGCGCCGCTGATTATCGTGATGCTGGGGTGCGCCGCGCTGTTGGTACGCCGCCTGCGTTTACTGGAAATGGGTGATGACAGCGCCTGTGCGCTCGGTGTTAGCGTTGAACGCTCACGTCTGATGATGATGCTGGTCGCCGTGGTGTTGACCGCTGCGGCCACCGCGCTGGCAGGCCCTATCTCGTTTATTGCCCTGGTTGCCCCACACATCGCGCGGCGGATTAGCGGCACGGCACGTTGGGGATTAACGCAGTCGGCGCTGTGCGGCGCCCTGCTACTGCTGATGGCCGATTTATGCGCTCAGCAGCTATTTATGCCTTATCAGCTTCCGGTTGGCGTTGTCACCGTAAGCCTCGGCGGTATTTACCTTATCGTCTTGTTAATTCAGGAGTCCCGCAAAAAATGACCGAATCAGTAGCCCGTTTGCGTGGCGACCAGTTAACGCTGGGTTATGGCAAATTTACCGTGGCGGAAAACCTTAATGTCTCGATCCCCGATGGTCACTTCACTGCCATTATTGGCCCCAACGGTTGTGGAAAGTCCACGCTGCTGCGTACATTGAGTCGTCTGATGACGCCCGCGCACGGCAAAGTCTGGCTCGATGGCGAACATATTCAACATTACCCCAGTAAAGAGGTCGCACGCAGAATTGGTCTGCTGGCGCAAAATGCCACCACGCCGGGCGATATTACCGTGCAGGAGCTGGTTGCTCGCGGGCGTTATCCACATCAGCCTTTATTTACCCGCTGGCGTAAAGAAGATGAAATCGCGGTAACCCACGCGATGCAGGCCACGGGGATCACGCATCTGGCGGCGCAAAGTGTGGATACTCTCTCCGGCGGTCAACGCCAACGCGCGTGGATAGCGATGGTGCTGGCACAAGAAACGTCGATTATGCTGCTCGACGAACCCACCACCTGGCTGGATATCAGCCATCAGATCGATCTGCTGGAGCTGCTGAGTGAGCTAAACCGGGAGAAAGGTTACACGCTGGCCGCCGTTCTGCACGATCTGAATCAGGCATGTCGCTATGCCACCCATCTGATTGCACTTCGTGATGGAAAGATCGTTGCCGAGGGTGCGCCGAAAGAGATTGTCACGGCAGAGCTCATTGAAAAAATCTATGGGCTGCGGTGTATGATTATCGACGATCCGGTAGCCGGAACGCCGTTAGTGGTCCCGTTAGGACGCACAGCAAACAGGTAAATCGCGCCACCTCCGCAGAGGTGGCGAGTCCATTTATTGGATATCGTTGAGCAAGTCACGCATGACTGGCCCAATCTTCTCGAAAGCCATTGGCGTAATGATATCAACGTGCGCGCAGTCCTGGCGATAAACATCCAGACTGGAAATCCACGGCGACCAACTGCGTTCCGGGCTGACTCCCGGCGGTAACGTGCGTTCAGCAACAAACAGCGTCGCGTGTCCCGCAAAAGGTACGCTATGTGCCGTACTCAGCAGGCGAACCGCATCGGCGTAGTTACCTTCGATGGCGCTAAACAATGCGTCGGATGCATTGCCCTGCTGAGCAGTCAGAAACGCCTCCCGCTCACGATCAATTTCCGCTAACACTTCCGGGTCGAGTCCATTGGCCTCTTTTTCCGACCAATTTTGCGTTTCCGGCGGCCAGGTATCCAGCAGGCCAAGAAATGCGACCGTTTCTCCGCGCGCGTGTAATCGGGCAGCAATGCCCTGCGCCAGTGTACCGCCCAACGAGTACCCAATCAGATAATAAGGTCCATGAGGTTGCTGACAAAGTAACGTTGCCAGGTGCTGTTCGCACACCGCATCCAGGTTTTCTGCTGTCTGCATCGGGCCATCCGGTCGCGGTGACTGGATACCCATAATCGACCACTGTGGAGGAAGGTAGCGTGACAACACGCTAAACTGCCAGGCGAAACCCGATGCCGGATGGAAGCAGAACAGCACAGGACCATCGCTTTCACGCAGCGGCAGCAGCGTTTCAAATCCCAACCGTTGCGACTGCTCGTCATCATTGCCATCCAGCAATGCGCTGAGCTGTTCGACGGTCGAGGCCACCATAATCTGCCCAGGCGTTACCTGGCGCTCAAAAATGCGGCTCAATTGCGCCGCCAGCTTCATCGCCAGCAGAGAATGCCCGCCAAGCGCAAAGAAATCCGCTTCAACATCATTGACCTCGCAGCCCAGCAAGGCCGTGAACGCCTGAGCAATCGTAGTTTCAGTCCCTGCTCGCGGCGCCCGCCCTTCCTGACGTGACGTCAGTTGTGGCATTGGTAACGCTTTACGATCCAGCTTGCCGTTGGCGCTGAGCGGGAGCTCTGCCAGTTGCAGCAGCATTGTCGGTACCATATGTGCAGGCAGGGTTGCGCGCAGACTCTCGCGCAATGCCGGAATATCCAGCGGTAAACCCGATTGTGACACCAGATAGCCCACTAACTGGCGCGCATCGCCGCCTGTCGCTACCGCCTGATTGAATACGCAGGCATGGGCAACAGCATGCTCAACATCTGGTAGTTGCTGCATCACCCGATCAATCTCGCCCAGTTCAATACGCTGCCCACGGATTTTTAGCTGGTCATCACTGCGCCCAAGATATTCCACCGCGCCATTTTCCAGCCAGCACGCCACGTCTCCGGTACGGTACATACGTTCGCCAGGGTTAAAGGGATCGGCAATAAAACGGCTCGCCGTCAGATCTGGTCGGCCGAGATATCCCTGCGCCAGTTGGATCCCCGTCAGGTACAGGTCACCGGCGACACCAATGGGCACTGGACGCATCATGGCATCGAGGATCCGCAAACCGGTATTCCAGACCGGATAGCCGATTGGTACGCTGTTCCCGGCTACGGCAGCAAGCTCCTCACCCCAGGCTGGATACCAGCTTACATCTACCGCCGCCTCGGTTGGCCCATACAGATTGTGCAGCGGCGCGTGAGTCAGTTGCTCCCATTCGCGGCACAACGCTGCCGGCAGCGCTTCACCGCTACAAAACACCTGTTTCAACGTGGAGCAGCTTTCCCGCGCCGTTTCTGGCGTCAGTGAGGCCACAAACGCCGCCAGCATCGACGGTACAAAGTGCGTTGTCGTCACCCCAAACGTCGCGAAGAACTGTTGCATCGCCAGCGGGTCACGATGTGCCTCTGGTTCAGCCATCACCAGTTTTGCGCCGGCAATGAAGGGCCAGAAAAACTCCCAGACCGAAACATCAAAACTGCATGGCGTTTTTTGCGCCACCACATCGTCGGCCGTCAGCGGATAGTGATTCTGCATCCATAGCAGACGGTTAACGATGGCGGTTTGTCCCACCATCACCCCTTTTGGTCTGCCCGTCGATCCGGAGGTGAAGATGATATAGGCCGTATGATTTGGTCGTGATAAAGCGAATGGTGTGTCATCTTGCTCTGGCAACGGCGCGGTGTAGCACAGGCTTTCCAGCCCAGGGATACCGCTAAAACGACCCCGTTGTTCATCAGTGGTGATAAGCAACGTAGGTTTAGCATCTTCCAGCATCATCCGCAGGCGATCGTCCGGATATCCGGTATCCAGCGGTAACCAGGCGGCTCCCGCTTCGACGATACCGTGCAGCGCCAGCGTCAGGAACACGGAGCGCGGTAAGGCAACCGCCACGCTGTCCCCTGGGCGCACACCGCGTTCGCGCAGCAGTTTTGCCAGTGCCACCACCTGCTGACGCATTTCGCGATAGCTAAACTGATAGCGAGCATCGGCCAGCGCCGGCGCATCCGGTGTTTTGCTGGCTTGCCCGGCCACCAGCGCACTCAATGTGGTGGAAGGGATCGTCACTGCCGTATTGTTAATTGTCGCCAACTGTTCGTGCTCAGACGCCAGCAGCATCTCCACATCCCCGCAGCGTAGCGACGGATTTGCGGCAAATTGCGCGATAAGCGCCGTTAAACGCGAAGCATGCTGTGCCAACGTAGCGGCGTCATATCGCTGCTTATTCGCCAGAATTTCAATGCTCAGCCCACCGTTTTCATCCGGGAACAGCGCCAGTTCCAGATCGTTCACCGGCCCCGTCGCCAGCGTATGGGTTTGTGCCTGCACGCCAGGAATATTCAACTGATAGTCAAAGATCTTCACGTTCAGCACCGGGCCAAACAGTGGTTCAGCCCCGGCCGCACGCCCGCTGTCACGGACAATTTGTTCGGCATCATAGCGCTGGTGTCGGCGCATTTTCTTCAGCTGTCCAGCCAGCCGTTGCGCAAGCGCAGGGAGACTTTCTGCTGCATCAAGTCTCACGCCAAAGGGCAGGACATTTAACACCGGCCCGGTAGCGGTAAGCGCCGCTGACCCCATGCGGCGCATAAAGATAAACCCGGCGGCATAATCCATTCGGCTGCATAAACGACCGAGCCACAATGCAACCAGCGCCAGCGCCAGATCCGCACGCTGAACATCTGGCATGCGTGACGCAAGCTGGCGGAATGAACCTTCAGGCGCAGTTAACTTCATACGAATAATATCCGCGCTGGCTGAGCGACCTGGCAGCGGTTTGCTCGACAATGAAGCCGGCGGCGGCAGTTGTTGGCGTTGTTCAGCCCAGAATGCGCTATCACGTTGCCAGGCATCGCTTTGACGATACTGTTGATACTCTTCCACGACCTCGGCAAACGGCGTAAATGGCGAGGCTGGCGTGGATTCACCGCGCAGCCACGCTGTGTAAATTGCAGCAATCTGGCGGGTAATAGCCGGGAAACTAAAGCCATCAACCAGTAAGTGATGATAGCGCTGATACCAGTACCAGCGTTTATCTCCCACCTGAATGAGCAGATGGAAGACCAGCGGCTTGCCGCCGTCAGCGCGAAGATCCTGTTGCAGATCCGCCCGCATCAACGCGCGTGCCGCCTCGTGCGGACTGGATTCATTGCGTAAATCGAGAATGTCAGGTTCAGCAAAGGTGAGCGTAGGATCAACCCATTGCCAGATGTCACCGTTATCCTCAGTGAACTGCATCCGCAGGGTATCCGCATGCTCCAGACCGGCCACGACCGCCTTTGCCAGCAGTGGTGCATTCAGTTCACCGGTTAATTCGACATAGTGTGCAACGCTCCACGCCGAGGGCAATGTGGAGAGCTTTTCTGCCATCCAGATCCCTGGCTGGGCCGCAACTAAGGGTAAGCGCTGAGTCATTGCGCCTCCTGTACATCGACATAGTTTGCTGGCGTCAGCGTGGTCCAGTTCGCATCCAGCCATTGCTGGCAGGCGTCCTGTGACTGCGGTTCGCACGCAACCGTCCAGCCAGCAGGAAGTGAGCACTGCTGAGGCCAGAGGCTGAATTGACGTTGTGGGTTTTGCAGAATGTAAAACTGTCCCTGCGGGTTATCGAAGGGGTTACTGAATTCCATACTCAACTCCTGTCGTGGAACATCATCCGGTTAAAGCGTGTCGGTGAGCGGTTGCCAGAGCGTCATCAGCCCTTGCATTAAGCCGCCGCGCCAGCAAAGCGCATCATGTCCACCCTCAACCTGACGCCAGAAAATAGACTGTGGTGCAGAGGGAAATTGGGTGAATAGCGCCTGATTAGCACGAAAAATAATCGGCTCGCGGGTCCCGGCTTCCAGCACAATACGTAGACCCTGAACGCTTACCGTTCCGGCCTTCAGTTGTTCAATAATCACGCCATCCTGATGACCATCGCGATGCGGCCACCAATAAGATCCGGACTGACTGAGTACGCAGCCAAACCGATCTGGCCAGTTCAGTCCGGCATACAGCGAAGCCAAACCGCCAAAACTTTGCCCGGCAACCACCGTGCGCTGCGGGTCGTCGCTGAATGGCGTAGTGGTTTTCACCAGCGGCAATAATTCCTGCTGAACTGCCAGCCAAAAATCAGCGTTACACGGCAACTCATGGCTGCGATGCGGCGTATCAATGGCATCAATCAGGAGATATACCGCGGGAGGAAGCTGGCCACGATGAGTGAGTGAGGTCAGTGCCGGCCAGACCGGCATACTGTGTGCCCAAAATTGTCCGTCCAGCAGAATAGCCAGGGGACGTTCTTGCGGGTTGGCTTCACCGGTGGTGAAAACCCACACCCGGCGCGTATTACCCAACCGGTCACTGTGCCATTGCAGGCATACTGCGGGCGAGTCGGGATTTTCAGGGCGATCCCATCCCGGCTGTACGGGAGCATCTGGCATCTCCAGCGCGGACACCGCATGCCCCCGACCCCCTTTCCAGCTTTGAGTATTGAGAGGATCCGCAATAGCCTGTGGCAGCAGTTGTCGCCAGCCTTCGCGTAGCACAGTGCGATCGGGCGTTTCACCCGGTGCCAGTGAGGCAAAAATATCGTTTCGATCGGAGGGGATAAAACAGTAACTGCCGCGCCAGTTAGCGCTCAGGGAAATATTCCAGCACCAAACATTCGTACCATCAATACGTTGCATCGACTGGGGTACGGCATTTTGATGATGATCGGTAACACCCGTGATGTAGACCCACACCCGGCGAATGGCTGACTCTTTTTCGCTTCCCTGTGGGTCGCGCCACCAGAACGTTACGCGGTAATCACCGTTGTCTTCTCGCTCCCATTCCGGGCCATTTTTTGACTGCCACCACGCCTCGCTTCCCATCATTAACGCCGTCACTGTCATAACCCCATGTTTATTTTGAAATTTTATATATGAGCGTGAAATATATTGATAATATTATTGATAACTATTTGCATTTGCAATAGCGTATTGACGCGCTGTGGGAAGCGCGCACAGTTTTTCACCACTTATAAACCGACCTGGCGCTGCGTACTTTTTTCTGGAACGGAGGGTTTACGCAGATGCGGGCGACATCAGGCCTGGTGCCCAAAACGGCACACGGGTACTCGTGGCTAAAAGAAAGCAGGACATACAATGAACAACAAGATTCATTCACTGGCCTTATTGGTCAATTTAGGGATTTACGGGGTAGCACTGCCTGCGATGGCAGAAGATAAAACCGATAGCGCCGCCGTCTCTCATGAAGACACCATCGTCGTCACCGCCGCTCAGCAGAACCTGCAGGCGCCGGGCGTTTCAACCATCACCGCAGATGAAATCCGCAAGAACCCTCCGGCTCGCGACGTCTCGGAAATCATCCGTACCATGCCAGGCGTTAACCTGACCGGTAACTCAACCAGCGGCCAGCGCGGTAACAACCGTCAGATTGATATTCGCGGTATGGGCCCAGAAAACACCCTGATACTGATCGACGGCAAACCGGTCACCAGCCGCAACTCTGTGCGTCAGGGGTGGCGTGGTGAGCGTGATACCCGCGGTGATACCGCCTGGGTACCACCTGAAATGATAGAACGCATTGAAGTCCTGCGCGGCCCGGCAGCAGCACGCTACGGCAACGGCGCGGCAGGTGGTGTGGTGAATATCATCACCAAAAAAGGCAGCAGTGAATGGCACGGTTCATGGGATACCTATTTCAACGCGCCGGAGCACAAAGACGAAGGTTCGACCAAACGCACCAACTTTAGCCTGAATGGTCCAATGGGCGGAGATTTCAGCTTCCGTCTGTACGGTAACCTCGATAAAACACAGGCCGATGCCTGGGATATCAACCAGGGCCATCAGTCAGAACGTACAGGTACGTATTCCAATACCTTACCGGCCGGTCGCGAAGGGGTGATCAACAAAGACATCAACGGTATTGTGCGTTGGGATTTCGCCCCACTTCAGTCACTGGAACTGGAAGCGGGTTACAGCCGCCAGGGCAACCTGTACGCGGGTGACACGCAAAATACCAACACTAACCAGTTGGTGAAAGATAACTACGGTAAAGAAACTAACCGTCTGTACCGTCAGAACTACTCGCTGACCTGGAACGGCGGCTGGGATAATGGTGTCACCGCCAGCAACTGGGTGCAGTACGAACACACGCGGAACTCTCGCACCCCGGAAGGTCTGGCCGGTGGAACCGAGGGGATCTTCGACCCGACGGCTTCACAAAAATATGTCGATGCCGACCTGAATGACGTCATGCTGCACAGTGAGATCAGCATTCCGTTGGATCTGCTGGTCAATCAAAACCTGACGCTGGGTACTGAATGGAACCAGCAGCGCATGAAGGACATGCTGTCTAACTCGCAGTCCTTTATGGGCGGTAATATTCCAGGCTACAGCAGCACCGATCGCAGCCCATATTCGAAAGCCGAGATCTTCTCTCTGTTTGCCGAAAACAACATGGAGCTGACCGACAGCACCATGCTGACACCGGGTCTGCGTTTCGATCACCACAGCATTGTGGGCGACAACTGGAGCCCGTCGCTGAATCTGTCTCAAGGTTTGGGCGACGACTTTACGCTGAAAATGGGCATCGCGCGCGCCTATAAAGCACCAAGCCTGTACCAACTCAACCCAAATTACATTCTGTACAGTAAAGGCCAGGGCTGTTATGCCACCGGTTCTGCCAGCGGTATTGGCTGCTACATGATGGGTAACGATGACCTGAAAGCTGAAACCAGCATCAACAAAGAGATTGGTCTCGAGTTCAAACGTGACGGCTGGCTGGCCGGCATCACCTGGTTCCGCAACGATTACCGTAACAAGATTGAAGCAGGTACGGTACCGTTTGACAGAACCTCGATCAGCAAGAAAAACGCAACAACGGGCAAGACCACAACAACCTACACCGATATCTATCAGTGGGGAAACATTCCTAAAGCGGTGGTAGAAGGCCTGGAAGGAACGTTGAACGTGCCGGTTAGCGAAACCGTTACCTGGACCAACAACATCACCTACATGCTGCAAAGCAAGAATAAAGAGACTGGCGAACGTCTGTCGATTATTCCTGAGTACACGCTGAACTCAACATTGAGCTGGCAGGCGCGTGAAGATCTGTCACTGCAATCCACCTTTACCTGGTACGGCAAACAGCAGCCGAAGAAATACGATTACCAGGGTAAACCGGTGACCGGCAGCTCGGCACAAGAAGTGAGTCCGTACAGCATCGTCGGCCTGAGCGCGACCTGGGACGTGACCAAAAACGTCAGCCTGACCGGCGGCGTGGATAACGTCTTTGACAAACGTCTGTGGCGTGAAGGCAATGCCCAGACCACTGGTGATATCGTTACCGGTAATTATATGGCGGGCGCTGGCGCGTACACCTATAACGAACCGGGTCGTACGTGGTTCATGAGCGTTAACACGCACTTCTGATAACGCTTTCCCTCTCCTCGCTGCGGGGAGAGGGAAATCATAACTATGATGCACACAACGCACACACCACTCACTTTCGCAGACCAGACGCTGCACATTGTTGAGTTCGATCCCAACAGCTTTCACGAACACGATCTGCTCTGGCTCCCTCACCATGCCCAGCTAACCGCTGGCGCACGTAAACGTAAAGCAGAACATCTGGCAGGACGTATCGCCGCAATACATGCTTTACGTGAATACGGTATCAAAACGGTGCCCGGCATCGGCGAACAGCGACAACCGCTGTGGCCACATGGCCTCTTTGGCAGTATCAGCCATAGCGCAACAACGGCACTGGCTGTCGTCTCATGCCACCCCGTCGGACTGGATATTGAAGCTATTTTTTCGCCGCAGGTCGCAGTTGAGCTGACTGACAGCATTATCGACAACACTGAGCGACAGGTTTTGCTTCACGCATCACTCCCCTTTCCACTTGCCTTAACCCTGGCCTTCAGCGCCAAAGAGAGTCTGTATAAGGCGTTTTCAGCGCATTTGACGCACCTTCCGGGCTTCTCCAGCGCCAACGTTATCGCTCTCACCACGACGCAGATCACCTTGCAAATTACGCCGTCATTTTCGCAAAGCCTCGCCGGGCTGAGCGTTAACGTTAGCTGGTTTCGGCGTGAAGAAAACATCATTACCCTATGCCCGGCCCCGGCCTTTTCAGTCTGAGTGATCAAGGCAAACGTACTATGCCGGTTGAAACGCCGCCAGCGATCGGCGTTGTCGCCCGTTTTCATCAAAGTTGTCGACAGCCAGCCAACGCTGCAAAACAGCGTCACGCTGTGGCCACTCATCGTCAATCATTGATAGCCAGTCGCTGTCGCGGTTGCGCCCCTTACGCACCATCTTTTGGCGAAAGCGACCTTCATGGATAAACCCTAAACGCTCCGCCGCACGTCGGGATGCGATGTTCAGGGAATCGCATTTCCACTCCACGCGACGATAGCCCAGCGCAAACGCCTGGCGTAGCAACAGCCAGACGGTTTCTGTACCCAGTACCGTATTCTTCATTCGTGGCGACCAGGTCACATGGCCTATCTCGACCGAGCCATTTACAAGGTCGATCGCCATAAATGAGACTAACCCTACGGCGCGCCCGGATTGTAAATCAATCACCGCATAGGGAACCAAAGAGGCATCCGTTGATTTGCCCGTGACCCAACGCACGGCCTCCTCTACGCTCGCAGGACGCGTGCTGGCAAGCCAGGTCCAGTCACGTTCGTCAGGTGCCTGCGCGTAGGCGTCAAACAGATCGGCGGCATGGCTGTCAGCGTCCAGGGGCTCCAGACGGCAATATTGACCAATAAGCACACTCCGTGGCAGCGCGGTTGCGCCATTCCAGTCCGGCAGGGCATCACCCACCGTCTGCCCATACAGATTTATCTCTGGCACTGTTCACCCCCTGTTATGCAAGTAAAAAACCACGTTATAGCACCCGCCATTTCACCTTCAAAGCGCTGGTCAGGGATTTTTCACGCAGAACAGAAAATCGCCGCCCCTTCTATACTGATTAGAAATCAACGCTCAGGAGAACACGATGTCACTACCCGATTTTCATGTCTCTGACCCCTTTACGTTAGGCATTGAACTGGAAATGCAGGTAATCAATCCTCCGGGCTACGATCTGAGCCAAGACGCGTCCAGGTTGATTGACGCCGTGAAGTCAGAACTCACCGTCGGCGAGGTGAAGCACGATATCACCGAAAGTATGCTGGAAATGGCGACCGGGGTGTGTCGCGATGTTGACCAGGCAGCCGCGCAGTTTTCCACCATGCAGCACCTTGTTTTGCGCGCAGCCCAAACGCTTCACCTCGACATCTGCGGCGGTGGTACGCACCCGTTTCAAACATGGCAGCGTCAGGAAGTGTGTGATGACGAACGCTATCGGCGGAATCTGGAGAACTTCGGCTACCTTATTCAGCAGGCCACGGTTTTCGGTCAGCATGTTCATATCGGCTGTGCCAACGGTGACGATGCGATTTACCTGCTGCACGGCCTGTCGCGATTTGTCCCCCACTTTATTGCGCTCTCTGCGGCCTCGCCCTATATGCAGGCTGCTGATACACGCTTTGCCTGTGCACGGCTGAACATTTTCTCCGGATTTCCCGATAATGGCCCGATGCCGTGGGTGAGCAACTGGCAGGAATTTACCAGGCTCTTTCGCCAACTGGCGTATACCAGCATGATTGACAGCATTAAAGATTTGCACTGGGACATCCGCCCCAGTCCGCATTTTGGCACAGTAGAGGTACGGGTGATGGACACCCCGCTGACCCTTGAGCACGCACTCAACATAGCCGGGCTTATTCAGGCTACCGCCCACTGGTTACTCACCGAACGGCCATTCAGGCATCAGGAAAATGATTATCTGTTGTACAAGTTCAACCGTTTTCAGGCCTGTCGTTTTGGGATGGAAGGAATACTCACCGACGTGAATACCGGGGATCACCATCGCCTGGCTGATGACACGCTACGCTTACTGGACACTGTCGCAGCGTCGGCGGAAAAAGTGGGGGCAGCGAGTGCCGTTCACACCTTACATCAGCAGGTGAAAAAGGGTCACAATGAGGTGCGGCACATGCGTGATTTTGTGGCAAACGGTGGCTCGCTGAGTGGACTGGTGAAAAAACACTGTGAGATCTGGGCGGGGCATTAAGCGCGACGTTTGCGTTAACCAACGATATCCCGGACAATGGCTTTTTAACTCAAGTTTAACAATGCCATGAAACACCCGCTTGAATCACTGATGACCGCCGCCGGGATACTGCTGTTGGCTCTGCTTTCCTGCCTGCTGCTGCCCGCCCCTTCGCTTGGCCTGGTGTTGGCGCAAAAGTTAGTCACAACCTTTCATTTAATGGATCTTAATCAGTTTTATACTTTGTTGTTTTGTCTGTGGTTCTTGCTTCTCGGGGTGATTGAATATTTTGTACTGCGCTTCATCTGGCGGCGTTGGTTCTCGCTGGCAGAATAGACCCGCGAGAACCCGTATACCGTTAATGTGTGCGGCTGTGATTTTCTTTACGATACGCCCCAGGCGGCTGGCTAAACGTACGGGTAAAAATACGCGTGAAAGTCTGCTGCGAATCGAAGCCATACTTCAAACAGATATCGTAAACTTTTTGGTCGGTATCGCGCAGATCGCGTGCCGCTAATAATAGCTTACGTTCACGGATATAACGCCCGAGGCTCTCGCCTTTGTACTGCAGAAAAAGGCGCTGCAGATGCCATTTTGAATACCCCGCATGGCGCGCAATATCATCAATGCGCAAGGGTTGGTTCAAATTATCATCAATCCATTCAACAATCGTATCAATTACCTGAGCAGAAATCGTCATCATGCTCTCCCCTCTGTTCATTGCGTTGCCTGCTGCCACCAGGCCGTAAACTGTTGGTCCGGTTCGGACAGTGCTACCGGCTCACCCAGCATCGGCGTCAGCAATCGGTAATGTTGGCGGCGACTGGCAAGTGCCAGTCTTTTGTAGGGATCATCCCAGGTGTGTTTTGCCAGAACGAAGCGACCCGCATGTCCGGGTAATACCGCTTTCGCGTGCAGATCGGCCGCGGCCTGGGCGGTTTCTTCCGGCATCATATGAATGAACTTCCAGTCCTGGTCATACTGACCATTTTCCATGATTGCCAAATCGACCTTGCCAAACTGCTCGCCAATCGCTTTAAAATGCGGCCCGTAGCCGGAGTCGCCGCTGTAGTAAACGTTCTGTTCCGGCGTTTCAAACATGAAACTGGCCCACAGCGTTTGGTTACGTTTAATCCCCCGGCCAGAAAAATGGCGGGCAGGCAGGACATGGACGATCAGCGAATCTGTCACTTTGACGGATTGATTCCAGTCACGTTCCTCAATAATCTCGCTGTTCATTCCCCAGTAACGCAGGTGCGATCCCACGCCAAGTGGCGTAATCACGCGCTTAATCTTCAGCATCAGGGCCTTGATGGTGGCGAGATCCAGATGGTCATAATGATCATGCGAGATAATAAGAAGATCGATCTCCGGCATCGTCTGCGCAGTCCACGGATACTCACCAGCAAAAGCTTTATTCAGGAATGAAAACGGTGCGGCATAATTGCTCAACACCGGATCAATAAGAATACGCTGGCCCGCCAACTGTAAATACCACGAGGAATGTCCCAGCCAGACAAGGGTATCCTGCTGTGGCGATAAACTGGCGAGATCGGTCGCAACCAGTGGCAACGGCTGCGCGGGTCGCGCGTTTTCTCGCTTCGCGATCAGAAACTCCCACCAGGCCGCCAGCATACCTTTGTTGCCGGTATAGCCCGAGGTCGGGACCTGATTATGAAACTGTCCATCACGATAGTGTGGCGACTGTTCAACCTGACTCAGTTGTGCTCCTTGCGGCGCCTGACCAAATCCGGCATTGAGTACAAACGGTAAACTTGCTGCTGCGGCAATGAGCATAATAACAACCACACAAACTGTGAGACGCTTCATATCCTGACCTTAAACGCGCCCCCTTTCCGCTGGGTTGCGCGACTGACTCTTGATTATGAGTGAGTAAGCACTCATTATAGAAATCGAAAGTTTGTCGTCAAGATGATTTTCAATCTTTGACATTCGCCGTTGCGGTGCGGCAAAGGCCGTGATTCAATCCTATTTTTTTACAGACTTAGGGGTAAAGTGTAGTGGCTCGTCCGAAGAGTGAAGACAAAAAACAGGCATTACTGGAAGCTGCAACCGCAGCATTTGCACAATCAGGCATTGCGGCCTCTACCGCCGTTATTGCCCGCAATGCAGGTGTCGCAGAGGGAACGTTGTTTCGCTATTTCGCCACAAAAGATGATCTGATCAACGAGCTTTACCTCCATTTAAAACAAGACCTCTGCCAGTCAATGATGGCAAATCTGGATCGCTCAGTGACCGATGCCAAAACCATGACTCACTCCATCTGGAACAGCTACATCAGTTGGGGTCTGGACCATACTTGTGGACATCGCACTATCCGCCAACTGGCCGTCAGCGAGAAAATCAGCAAAGAAACCGAACAGCAGGCTGACGATATGTTCCCGGAACTGCGCGATTTATGTCATCGTTCCGTTCGCCCTGAATTTATGTCTGACGAATATCGTGCCTTCGGTGATGGGCTTTTTCTTTCACTGGCAGAAACAACCATGGAATTTGCCGCCCGCGATCCTGCCCGCGCGAATGAATATATTTCGATGGGGTTTGAGGCCATGTGGCGCGCACTGACCCGCGAGGAAAAATAATGGACGGCCAAACGCTGCATGCTTGTGCTAAACGTATTGCGCTCGAACTGCCTTTTACTGAGCAATGCTGGCCGTTCGGCCCGGAATACGATGTCTTCAAAGTCGGCGGTAAGATTTTTATGATTGTCTCAGAGCAGCGCGGTCGTCCGTTGGTTAATTTGAAGTCTGATCCACAAAAATCACTGCTGAATCAGCAGATTTACCGCAGTATCGAACCGGGCTATCACATGAATAAAAAGCACTGGATATCCGTCTACCCCGGCGATGATATTAGCGAGTCATTACTGACTGACCTGGTGAACGACTCATGGCACCGGGTGGTAGACGGCCTGCCTAAGCGGGATCAAAAACGCCTGCGTCCAGACTGATTTATCGTTAACTCCAATAAGTGTTTTTGCTTTTTTCTGTCTTATCTTTTTCCCGCTAACCCTGTACCCTGCTGAAACAAAACGCACCCGCAGGGTACGAAAAACCACCAGGAGTAGTTATGGATATTGTTTCTGTCGCCTTAAAACGTTACTCCACTAAGGCATTCGATCCGAATAAAAAACTGACCGCTGAGCAAGCAGAAAAATTAAAAACACTGCTGCAGTTTAGTCCGTCCAGTACCAACTCTCAGCCGTGGCACTTTATCGTTGCCAGCACTGACGAAGGAAAAGCGCGGGTGGCTAAATCCGCAGCCGGCGGCTTTGTGTTCAACGAACGTAAAATGCTGGATGCTTCCCACGTCGTGGTGTTCTGCGCCAAAACGACGATGGACGATGCGTGGCTGGAACGCGTGGTGGATCAAGAAGAGCGCGATGGACGCTTTGCTACCCCGGAAGCCAAAGCCGCAAACCACAAAGGTCGTACATTCTTTGCCGACCTGCACCGCAAGGAACTTAAAGACGACAACCACTGGATGGCGAAACAGGTGTACCTGAACGTTGGTAACTTCCTGCTGGGTGTGGCGGCAATGGGTCTGGATGCTGTACCGATTGAAGGCTTTGATGCGGCCATCATGGATGCAGAGTTTGGTCTGAAAGAAAAAGGTTACACCAGCGTTGTTGTGGTCCCGGTGGGTCATCACAGCGTAGAAGACTTCAACGCCGCCCTGCCAAAATCACGTCTGCCGCAAGAAACGACGCTGACAGAAGTCTGATCCCCACATTTGCATAAGCTCCACACAGCGGTCATCATAGACCGCTGTTTATTAAGGAGACATTATGCAGGAATTGATATCTCAGGTAGAAGAACTCGGCATTGAAATAAATCACACCACCTCGCTGGTGATGATTTTTGGCATTATTTTTATCACCGCCATTATTGTTCACGTTATTTTGCACTGGGTGGTATTACGCGCATTTGAAAAGCGCGCCAACGCCAGCTCCCGTCTATGGCTACAAATCATCACGCAGAACAAATTATTTCACCGACTGGCATTCACGCTGCAAGGTATCATTGTCAATATACAGGCCGCACTCTGGCTACAGAAAGGCAGTGAAGCCGCAGAAATATTAGTAACCTGCGCACAGCTGTGGATCATGATGTACGCCCTGATGTCTTTATTCTCCCTGCTGGACGTGATTCTCAATCTGTCACAAAAGCTCCCTGCCGCATCACAACTGCCGTTGAAAGGAATATTTCAGGGCATCAAGTTAATCGGCGCAATTATCGTCGGGATCCTGATGATCTCTCTGCTGATTGGCCAGTCCCCGGCAATACTGATTAGCGGTCTGGGCGCGATGGCCGCCGTCTTAATGCTGGTATTTAAAGATCCGATCCTCGGACTGGTCGCCGGTATTCAGCTTTCAGCCAACGATATGCTCAAGCTGGGCGACTGGCTGGAAATGCCGAAATACGGTGCCGATGGCGCGGTTATTGATATTGGATTAACCACGGTAAAAGTACGCAACTGGGATAATACCATCACCACTATCCCCACCTGGTCATTGGTATCAGACTCGTTTAAAAACTGGAGCGGGATGTCGGCTTCCGGTGGTCGGAGAATTAAACGCAGCATCAGCATTGATGCCACCAGCATCCATTTTCTTGATGAGGATGAACGCCAGCGATTGCATAAAGCGCATCTGCTGAAACCCTATTTAACCACGCGTCACCAGGAAATCAGCGAGTGGAACCAGCAATTAGATGCGCCTGAGTCTGTATTGAATCATCGCCAGATGACCAATATCGGCACCTTCCGCGCTTATCTGAACGAGTATTTGCGTCACCACCCGCGTATTCGCAAAGATATGACATTAATGGTGCGCCAACTTGCACCAGATGACCACGGTTTACC
This sequence comes from Citrobacter sp. C6_1, assembly GCF_014596835.2. Taxonomy (NCBI): domain Bacteria; kingdom Pseudomonadati; phylum Pseudomonadota; class Gammaproteobacteria; order Enterobacterales; family Enterobacteriaceae; genus Citrobacter; species Citrobacter sp. C6_1. The sequence continues at coordinate 3,364,495 of NZ_CP115031.1, forward strand.
GATTGAAATTTATGCGTTTACCAATACGGTGGTGTGGCTGGAATATGAAAGTATTCAGGCTGATATCTTCGACCATATTTTTGCCGTCGTCGAAGAATTTGGTTTACGCATTCATCAATCCCCTACCGGAAATGATATTCGTGCGCTGTCAGGCGTATTTCAGCGTTAATCTGCAGAATAGATAAATCACCGATCTCATCACCAGGATGAGATCGGTTAGATATTAGCGGGACTTGCGACGCAGCAGTTTGAATGCCACGAACAGGAACAGGATCCACACGGGCAGCAGGATAGCGGACAGGCGCATATCATCCATGGTGCACATCAGCACCAGAATCATGCCGAGGAAGGCGATACACACGTAGTTACCCGCCGGATACAGCAACGCTTTAAACTGAGTATCACGCCCCTTACGACGCATTGCCGCCCGGAAACGCAGGTGCGCCAGACAGATCATAATCCAGTTCAATAGCAGCGTCGCAACCACCAGCGCCATCAACAGGCTGAAGGCTTTTTGCGGCAACACATAGTTGATCAGCACCACCAGCGACGTAATCGCGCCGGAGAGAATCAATGAGTTTACCGGTACGCCACGACGGCTGACTCGGGTTAAGAACTTCGGTGCATTTCCCTGTACCGACAGACCAAACAGCATACGGCTGTTAGAGTAGACGCCACTGTTATACACCGACAGCGAAGCCACCAGAATGACAAAATTCAGCGCAGAAGCCACCACGTTACTGTCAAGATTATGGAAAATCATCACAAACGGGCTGCTGTTGGATTTCACTTCCACCCACGGATACAGCGCCAACAGCACCACCAATGAGCCGATGTAAAACAGCAAAATACGATACACCACCTGGTTTACCGCTTTCGGGATACTTTTTTGCGGATCCTGCGCTTCGGCAGCGGTAATTCCGATCAGTTCCAGACCACCAAACGAGAACATAATCACCGCCAACGACAGGATCAGTCCGTTCCAGCCAGTCGCGAAAAAGCCGTTATAGCGCCAGAGGTTATCAATGCTTGCATGTTCGCCGCCGTTGCCGGAAACCAGCATCCAGATACCAAAGCCAATCATGCCGATAATCGCCAGGACTTTGATCAGCGCAAACCAAAACTCCGTTTCGCCATACAGACGCACGTTGACCAGGTTGACCGCATTGATAATCACGAAGAAAGCCGCAGCCCAAATCCAGGTTGGGACATCAGGCAGCCAGTACTGCATATAAATTCCGGCTGCGGTGAGTTCTGCCATGCCAACCAGCACAAACATTACCCAGTAGTTCCAGCCAGACAAGAAACCCGCGAACGGACCCCAGTATTTATAGGCAAAGTGGGCAAACGATCCTGAAACGGGTTCTTCAACCACCATTTCGCCCAACTGACGCATGATCAGAAACGCGATGATCCCGGCAACACCGTAACCGAGTAATACAGCAGGTCCCGCCATCTGAATAGCGGGGCCGATTCCCAGAAACAAGCCTGTACCAATTGCGCCGCCCAGCGCAATTAACTGAATATGGCGGTTTTGCAACCCCCGCTGAAGCGTCGGTTCATTCGTCGACGCGGCATCAGACACGCTGGTGTCAGATGCAGTTGACGCGTTTTTCACGCCCTACCCCTGTGTGGTTTTTATTGAAGGGGCTTCTTTTAACATTTCAACCTGGTTGTCGCAAGGCGCAATCGTTTGGATACGCCGGGCATCCTTGCCCAACGCACCGAGGCCCAGGAAAAAAATCAGAAGTCGTAACTGACGGAAACCTTCAGCGTGCGTGGCTCGCCCTGGAACAGATAAGTCCCGGTATCATCAATACCTGACCAGTAATTCTCGTTGGTGACGTTATCGACCCCTGCACGCAAAATCATCTGGTTCTGGTTTTGATTGAGTGACATACGGTAACGCACACCTAAATCCAGTGTGGTAAAACTGTCGAGTTTCTTGGTATTTGCCGCGTTGGCATACTGAGCGCCAGAATGGTTCAGCCGTGCCGTCGCGGTGAGTCCTTCAACAGGTTTAATATCATATTCAGCCCCCAGCACCGCATAGAAGTCCGGTACGCCGATTGCCGTCTTACCGTTGTTGACACCGTTTTGATTTTTACTGAGCGTCGCATCCAGCCACGTTGCACTGGCGTTCAGCCGCAGTCCTAACACCGGCTCACCAAAAACATTCAGCTCCACGCCACGATTACGCTGCTCACCGTTGATGGCGTAATACCGGGTCTGGCTATCCAACTGCGCAACCGGCATTTTGATTTCAAACAACGCCAGTGAACCGCCTACACGGCCAAAGTCTGTTTTGACCCCAACCTCATTCTGTTTTGCATGGATGATTCCGGTGCTTTGACCGTAGTTCACCGCACTGCTTGGCGCGGTGCTGCCTGGCTGTAGCGATTCGGTATGATTCGCATAAAGAGAAAGTTCCTGCCACGGCTTATATACGACACCGTACGTCGGCATCCAGCGGCTGTCATCAAAACTGTTCTTAACGTTTTCAGCGCCTGTTTCTTTGTTGTAATCACGAACCACAACCTTTTGGTGACGGGCGCCGACGGTAAACAGAAGCTGATCATCAAGCACGCCCAACGTATCGCTGAGTAACCACCCCTGACTACGCGTACGTCCACTGGTTAACGGATCGCTATAGTTGCCTCCCGTCGCCGTCACCGCTGGTTTTGCTACATCTTGCGTATCGTAGATATTGACGTCCGGACGTGCGGCACGTGATCCCATACGCCAGGCGATTTTGTCTTCTTTAGTGACGGCGGAATAACCTACATTAACCTTATGCGACACAAAACCCGTATCAAAATTCCCGCGCAGCCCTGCCATCCCGCTGAACGCATCAATAATACGATTGGTATCAAGGCGTCCGGCTTTGGCGTCACCGGCCTGGTTGTATATTTCCGGGGCACTGTACAAACCAATTTCATGCGCGTGCTGCGCACCTAAACCGGCATAAGCGATCCAGTTATCGGTCAGATCATATTCCGTGCGCGCCATTCCGAACTCATTTTCAATATCGCTATAACCCCATCTCTGGCTATAGTTGTGCGTATTTTTCGGCAGATCGGGGACAAATGGCACATAGTAGACATTGATCCCCATGTTGCCACCGTGAAACGTCTTTTTTTGATACCCGACGTCTAATGAACTGCGGAAACGGTCGCCACGGTAATCCAGTCCCAGCGCTGCCAGCGTGGTACGACGTTTATCATCGTCAACCGCCCCCTCCCCTTCACGATGCAACAGATTCACACGGGCGCCAACCTGGTTATTGTCACCAAAACGGCGTCCGGCATCGAGCGACGTTCCCACCTGTGAGTCACTGGTGTAATCCATACCAAGGCGTGTGATCGGCGTATCGTCTGCATGCTTGGGTTCAAGATTAATCATCCCGCCAACGCCGCTACCGGCCGCGCCATTGAGCAATCCATTCGCGCCTTTAAAGATTTCAACGCGATCGATCATCTGCGTATCCACCACCTGGCGCGGCAGCACACCGGATAATCCACCAAAGGTCATATCATCGCCGTCAAGTTTCAGACCGCGAATACGGTATGTCTCTGCGTAGTTACCATAGCCTTGTACCGCCTGCACGCTCGCGTCATTGGCGACAACATCGGCTACGGTCTTAGCTTGCTGATCTTCGACCAGTTTTGAGGTGTAGCTTATAACGTTAAATGGCACATCCATGGCATTTTGCTGACCAAGCATCCCCAACCTGCCGCCATTGGCGACCTGACCGTCGAGAAAAGCAGGCAGTAACGTATCGCCACCGGGCTTAAAATCACGTCCCTCTGCAGCCTGTACCACAATGGTCTCTTCCGCTTCTGTGGGGGCCTCAGTTGCATTCACCGTGCCGGAAAGCGCGCCAACAGTAGCGGCCAGCACAGTTTTTCTCATTAAGTGTGCGTATGTTTTAGTGTTGTCCATAGCCATGCCATTAAAAGTCTGACGACGTTGCCGGAGAGCGCCCCGGCAACATGTTGTTATTATTTATTCAGATCAATACGCACCACGTTATCTGGCGCGGAGGTGGAGTGGTCTTTATTGAATTTCTGTTTCACGGTGACAAACAAGGTTTGACCATCAGCAGAGAGCAACAGGCTGTTTGGATTGGGGAGGAGATCCCAGCTTTTCTTCACGCTGTAATCCGTTGCATTCAGGCTAAGCAATTTTCCGGAATCACGCTGGGTAATATAGATTTCATTACGCTTCGCATTGAATTTCACCGCCAGCGAATCCCCGATATCCAGCTGTTTGAGCAGCTTGCCCGTATGAATATCCAACACCAATGTCGTTTTCGCTTTGGAATTGTCGGTGACAAACAGGCGACCAGTTTGCGGGTCTTCCGCCATATTCAACAGCAACGCGGGTTTATCGCCCAGCGGCTGCCAGCGTTTTTCAACGCGCTGAGTACGCGGGTTGATAACCAGGATTTCACCGCCGCCATTTGCCGCATAAATACGCTGCGTCATTTCTGAGTAATGCAGTCCGGTCATCCATTTACCGGTATTTTTAATCCGGGTTTTTAGTTTCAGCGTTTCGGCATCAACCACCCAGATCACCGCCGGATCGGCAACGGCGCCAATATAGAGCAGACCGTTATGCAGCAGTACCTGGCGCGCACCGTATGGGAAACCCTGCGGGTTACGTTCCGGGAACAGCACGCGATTCTTCACTTTGCCGTCTGCGGCATTCAGCGCGCTTAGGCCACCATCCAGGGAGTTGGTGACATACACCGTTTTACCGTCTGGCGAGATAGCCATACCAAAGTTTTTCAGATCGGTGTGGCTCAGACCGATGGTCTTCAGCGTTTGCGGATCCAGCTTGTAAATCACCCCACCCTGAACATCTTTGAACCCTTCCGCACTGGCGACGTACAGCGCATCACCTGCTGGACTCAGCGCCATTTCATACAAGCCGTCAGCCAGTGCGCGCTGCTGAATATCCGTTGCTGCCGGTGCGATTGCTTTTTCCTGTGCCAGCGGGTTACTGGCTGGCGTAGCGTCAGCTGTACAGCCGCTTAATGCAATGGCAGCCAACAATGCCAGAGCGGATGTTGTTTTTTTCATTGTCGGGATCCTTACCAGAATTCATGCAGATTGCTAATAACAAAAAAGTGAATGAGAACTATACGCATTATCTTTATCATATCAAGAATAATTAGCCGGTGAATAAAAAAGATGAAACGAGGGTTTAAAGACGCGAAGAAGTGCGCGCTAATACCGCTTTTTCATCATTACAGTGAATTATTCTGGACGAGAAGGCATCGCAGGCCACAGAATGCACTTTACTGTTTTTCCAACATTTTCAAACGGGTGAACCTGGCGTGGTTCAGTCACCCGTTTTTGAACTACGCCAGGCAACGACTGTCATGAATAAGATCATTAAACGACTTGAGATCGTCAAAAGCGCCATCGAACTGGAAGATGAAGAGATTATTTTCCAGCAGTTGGCGCATCTGAAAAATGAACCTTTGCCAGTCATTCCCGGCGTCATCGTGCAGGCGATTGAAGAACGGCGTTTCGGCGATGCCCTGCGTGAAATTACACACTGGCTACAATCCCAGCGCGCAGTATCAACGTGGCAGGACCCCGGCATTGCCGCCAGTAAGCTCGAACTGAAAGCGCTTGAAACCCAACTGCGTGATCTGATTGATAAGCGCAACACGCGTATTCAAATCCTCGATGATTTCAATGACCTGTACCATCTTCGCCTCGGACCGTTGATGAGCCGAATTCTCGAACTGCGTAAACAACTGGCCGCCAGCGCGCAACGTAAGCAGGAAGCAGAACGAAAACGTCGGGAAAAAGATTATCAGTCCTGTCTGCACTATATTTCACAGGCCGTTGATCAACTGGCGAAACTCAAGCAGCAGTGGGTAAATCTGAGTTCGGACTCCCGCGAATCCGTGGAAACTCGCCAGCGCATTCAGCAACAGACTGAGCTTATCACCGCCCTGCTGGCGGAAATTCGTGAACTGGAAAACGACTTTTCTCGCCAGGACGACAGCGCGACCCGTCAGGCACAGGAGGAAGCCAGCCATGAATATGATGAATATCAGGAACAACAGCAGGATGCTCAGCACCGTTACACCCGCGACCAGCGGCTTTCAGCAGATGAACGTAATGAGTTAAAACGCCTGTGGCGTCAGGCCAGCCGCCTTTGCCACCCGGACGTGGTAGCGGATGACCTGAAAGAGAAAGCCCATCAGATGATGGTGCAGCTTAATCAGGCACGACAAAATGCCGATCTGGCCGCAGTTCGGGCATTACTGACCCAGTTACAAACCGGGCTCGAACCGATGATGGCAAGTGACCGATTAAACGATCTACAACATTTACGTAGCAAGATTCAGCAGCTCAGGGAGCAAATTAATGCGCTGCTCAAAGAGATTAGCGATCTGGAAGCGGAAAACGCCTGGCGTCTTGCCACTTCAGTAACAGACAAAGAAGCCTACTTTTCCGATCAGCAACGGGCACTGACAGAAATCCGCACTACGCTGGAAATGCAGGTACAACAAGTGGAACAAGAGCTATTGGCTGGCTGAGAAAACGTGCGTACAAAAAGCAGACAAAAAAGCGGCTGCAAGACTGATTTTTAGATTAAGCACGAAAAGCTTACTTTAGATTAAACATCTTAAAATATTAATAAATAAAGAATATAAATCTAAATTACATTCATTTACAGCGCATTAATTCAAATCAAACACTATTTTCTCCTTCCAAACATTTAGCTCCTTCACTGCCCGGCCTTTGATTAAGAATTCTCCTGGTAGTTTCCTTCCCCGTTAAGAAAATCACATATCTGTTTGAAATTAATAACAATTAACAATATTCCCCTTCTAAACCTATAGGAATTCCCTGTCATTGTCGAATCGGGGGACACAAAACCTCGCCGATCAATAAGCGAAATCTATCAATCATCTTCACAGAGGTGATATAAACGATTTATCTTAAATTTTAACAAAGTGTAATATCCACTTTAAGAATAGTTAATGATTTAAATAAAGACAGATATTATCTGTTGATATCCGAATAAAAAAGGATCCGTTCAAAGCAAAGAGCGAATATACCCGTCATAATTCAAGTTACATATGCGTTGGCTGCGTTAGTTCACCTCAGCCACATAGTATCTGTACGCCTGGGAATTTTCCCCCGGACTTCCTGTAACTTGAATTATTTAGGGCATACGAGAATTAATTAACATTTCATGCATCGCGAGAAACTCTTTTTTAACCAAAAAAAGAGGCGACTGCTTGCACCAAAATTTCAAGGAGATCGTTATGTCTAAAGCTATTTTTTTGGGTGACTCAATTTACCCCTGGCTTGGCATGCGAGAAATCCTACGTGGCTCATCATTATATATTGATATCGCGTACCATTCCTCCCAGACGCTTTCTGCCGTCCAAACGCTATCTTATGAAACGGATTGCATCATTATTAATCCTGACAAGTCAGATTTTTTAAAATATGCCAGGATTATCCGCAACATGGCTATACGACCATCCACAACGATCATCGTATTAGCCGATGAAGCCACTTTTTCTATTTTTCAAACAGTGTGCGGAATGGCTCTGCAGTTCCTCGATCAGGACACCTGTCTTGATCAGCTATTGCAAACAATCACTCGTATCACCGAAAACAAAAATCAACGCAATATCAAAGAAATACAAACAAAAATAACGACCAACGAATTCAATGTGATGATGATGCTGGCCCGCGGGTGGTCACTGGCACAAATCGCCGGAGTATCGCAAAAAAGTGAAAAAACAATCGGGGCGTACAAAAGCAACATTGCCAGAAAGCTGGGTAAAAGTAATACCCGGCTCAAGTACACCATTTCTCACTATAGCCAGCCGTAACTGACTTATTTAAGGATAGTAATCACAGTTAATTATTAACAGATTTCCTTTCGGCTCATTTTTAATTCCGCCTGGCCCGGAAGGGATCACTATTTTCGAAAATCGACATACCGGGTAGCACATCCGCGTGCCAACCATCGCCAACAACTCAACGTATTAACACATACATAACAGGAATGTAAACGAGGGTTATATATGAATAAGGTTTACAGCATTATTTGGAACGCGGCACTCGGCATCTGGGTTGTCGTCTCTGAATTAACCAGAGGTAAGAAAAAAAGCAGTTCACGTAAAACTGTTGCGGTACTGGCCGCCAGTGCATTAAGTGGCGCTACGATGATGGCCTCAGCTGCGCAGATTACCGCTACGGGCGAGCGAAATATTTCTGACGATCTCCAGAACGGTATTTCTGCGGGCGTTTATCAGGCTCCCCACGACTACGGCTTCTTATATGAAAATAATACTGCCAGTCAGACACTCAATATCAGCGGCGCAATCCCGACGATTAATCCGGGTCAAAGCGGCGTTGTAGAATCAACCACCATCAGTGAGTTACTGCGAACAGGAAAAATCACCCTGCAGGCCACCAGCCCAGGCCAGGATGCAAAAAAAATCACCACAGCTGAAGAGCTGGCGGAATACGTGACGTATAACCAATCGGCTACGCCTTCTCAAAGCGAAAACTTCAAGGTGGTTGACCCGGCATTCCCGGACGGCACAGAAACCATTAAGGTCTATGATACCGATGTGTTAAGTCGCTTTCTTACTAAATCGCAAATCGGCGATTCCGTATTAAATACTTATGATGCAACCAGGTCTGAAATCTATAAGCAGTTTGGTATCGCGCTGGCAACCGATGGTGCTACGGCCAACCTGAACATAGGTAATGACACGCTCAATGTACGCGACAAAGCCAATACCATCGAGTTACTGGCCAAAGACTCCTCCTTACTGGAAGCGCAAGGCGCCAACAGCCAGGTGAACTGGCAGTCCGATAACTATATAAAATTTAACGCCGCTCCGGTTATCCCTGAAAAAACATTCGCCGGCTCAGCGCAAACCTCTGTCTTTGGCGATGATGTGACGCTGATGACTTATGGCTATGATGCAGATGGCAAGGTTATCGAAACCGGGGTGCGCACATTCACCATTACCAGTACGCAGGAGTTGGCTGATTTTAACGACTTCCTGTTAGGCAGAAGTGCCGACGCCGCAGAAAATGCCAATGGCGATAAGGTCAGCCAAATCCAATTGTGGCTGGAGGCTGAAGAGGTCACAACCGTCACAGCAGCACAAGCAAAGTATGCCGGGTATATCGATAGCTTAATTAATTCCAGTAAGTCGTCTGATGAACTCACATGGGACTACAAAGTCTGGACCGATGGAGAGTCACATATCAACAACGCCACTGCCGCCCGCGGTGAGTTGCATGCCATTTATGCCAACGGCGCTGGCACCACCGGTACCCTGAACAAAGAGGCGATAATCGCCGTTGACGGCAGTATCAATGGCGTCATGAAAGCCATTGATGGTGGGGTTATCAACAACCTCGGCGAGCTGAACGCGCTACGCAGTTCTGGCGGGCAAAGCCTGGCGATTGGCATGTTGGCGCAAAACGCCGAGGCAACCAACCGCGGAACTATCAACTCAGGTCTGTTCATTGATAAAGATGGTAATCAGAACGTTAACAGCTACGGCGCATTCGGTATGCAGGGGCAAGGTACCAGCGTTATCACCAACGAAGGCACCATCAACCAGGCGATCACTACCGATAACTTCGGCACCGCATCTGCCGCCGATCCCTGGAGCAAGGATAAACCTGATACGTCGCTGACGCTGGCCATTGGTATGCAGTTGTCCGGCGAGGCAAAAGGTGTCAATAACGGCAATATTAACGTCGTCGACGGACGTAAAAACGGTGCGTCTTACGGTGAAGGCAGCGCCTTTGGCGTGGAAGTCGCGGGAAATGCGACCTTTACCAACAGTGCTGATGCCGCTATTTACCTTGGTCGTGACGCAAGTAACCTGACCCAGGATGTCATCATGCCAGGTGGTGCCAGCCTGAGCGCCGGAATTATGACCAAAAGCGCCAAAGAGGTTATTAACAACGGTCTCATCACGTTGGGTACCGGTGTCCGTAACGCGGCAGGAATTTTGATCGGCAACGCAACCGGCAACGTACTGAATACGGGCAACATCGTCATCAATGGTAATGGGGATGCGGGAAACAACAAGAACTACGGTATCTCCGTGCGTGACAGCGGCACGGAAAATAATCAGGAAATCCGCAACGACGGCAAGATTAACGTCAACGGCACGAATAACGTGGGGATCCACGTCAGCGCCAATAACAAAAATGCCGAAGTAACCACCAGTGCCACAGGCTCTATTATCGTGGGCGGTACGGGTGGCATCAACGATCGTAACTACGCCATCTGGGCTGAAGGAGGCGCCAAAGGTCAGGCCGTGGTCAACGTCTACTCCAACATTACGCTGGACAAGGCCGGGAATATCGGCGTACACGTGCGTGATAACGCCATTGCTAACGTTGATAGCCTGAGTAGCCCGGTGTTCAACAACACCGATCAGATTGGCTATTATCTGTATGGGAAAGACGCGGCCGCCAATATTGGTCAGGCGGTGATGAATGACAACGGTCAGGATCGCACCACCATTTTCCGTATCGCCAATGGTGCATTACTGGCCGGTAACACCACCCCTCCTGGCAGCCAGGCCAGCTCCAACCTTGACCTTACCCTCAGCGGTAAGAACTCTGTTGGCGTTCTCGCTACCGGTGCAGGCAGTCAAGTCGATACTGGTGAAGCCACATTTACCGTGCAGGGTAGCGATTCCGCAGCACTGGTCATCGAAGGCGGCGCCAGCGGTAATATCAGCGACAAAACCACCATTAATTTAACCGGTGAACGTACCGTTGCCGGGGTGGTTGATGGCCAGGCGCATCGGTTGAATGGCAGCGCAGAGGGTAATGCCACCAGCACTACGCTTACTTCAAACGCGAAGATCACCTCTGAAGCCAGTGGCAATGAAGTGATCGCCTATATAGCGAGAAATCTGGGTAACCTGATCCTCGATAGCGAATCAAGTATCAATCTGGCCAGCATCGACAGTATCGGCGTTGATGTTCAAAAAGACGGGAGCTTAACCAACAACTCCTCCAGCGCCTTGCATGTCAGCAACGGTATTGGCGTTCGCGCTTCGGGCGCCAGCGCACAGATTAAAAAACTGGGTCAGGTAACCGTTGACGACGGAACCGCAGGCGTGCTGCTGACCAATGGTGCCAGCCTGAGTATTACCGGTAATGCCGGTGATGCAATCACGACCAATGGTTCGGCGGATGGTATTCGTCTCGATACCGGAGCCGGTAAGCTGGCTGCAAAAGGGGTAACGATTAGCGCTAAAGGGACTGGCGCGGGCATTCAAAACGATGCCAACAATACCGATATCACGCTCACCGACGTCACCATCAATGCCAACGACGGCGCGGGGATCCGTACCAGCGTCGCGCTGAACATGAAAGATGGACTAAACAACATCCTTAACGTTAACGGTAAAGGTACCGGCTTCGCCTTTGAACAGCGCAATGGTGACGCAGTAACGGGCAATCTGACCATCGGCACAGGCTATACCATTGAGGTACTGAACAGCGAAGGCAGCGGTATCCGCGCCAATACTGATGGCCGCATCGACACCAAGGCCGACATTAACGTGCACGACAGCGCCGGTGGCTCTGCCATCATCGCGAAAAACGTCAGCGCATTGACCAACAGCGGCAAGATTATCTCTGCCAGCACCACCTCTGCGGTAATCGACGCCAGCGGAGACAGCAGTAAAACCATTACCAACACCGGCACTCTGCAGGCCATCACCGACACTGCGGTGGCCATTCAGTCTGGTAAAGGCAATGACACTATTGATATCAGCGGCGGTGTCACCAGCGGCGTAATCAATACCGGTGAAGGTACGGACACCTTCAACTGGCGTAGCGGCACCTATGCCGGTGAAGTGAATTTCGCCGGTACTGGCGGTAACAATAAAGCCAACATCGGCAATGTGACGCTGGAGAAAACGCGGCACATCACTACCGCTGCAGGTACGGGCAACGCCCTCACCTTCACCGATACAAAAGATGCGAAGATTGGAACGCTGGTCAGCGACAACCTGACTACCGGCACGAATATTGGCACCGGCTGGGATTCGCTGACACTCAGCGGGTCAAACGCGGATGTCCGCATCGTTGAAAACCTGAGTCTGGCAAGCAAAACTATTGCTGTAAACAATGGTGCAACGCTGCGCACCGGCGACCATGTCGAGCCAACCAGTACTGCCGCCAGTATTGGCGACTACAATGTCACAACCCAGGGCGCAGGCAGCAGGGTTATCTTCGATACCCAGGGTGATAACACCGCGGCGCAAATCTATAACGGTACTATCAGCGGTGACGGGAAGTTTGAACGTGCGGCAGGCGGCACCACGGTCTTTACCGCCAACAACAGCTACACCGGCTCTACCACCATTGCGCAAACAGGTACGTTGCAGTTAGGTTCCGGCGGAAACACGGGCGAAGTCAGCACCGAATCTGACATCATCGATAACGGCATACTGGCGATTAATCGCGCCAACGACGTTCTGCTGAATGGCGTTATATCCGGTATCGGTGCACTGCAGCAAATAGGTGGCGGCATTACCCGTCTGACCGGCAACAATACCTATACCGGTGATACCACCGTCACCAACGGCACGCTGTTGGTGAATGGCGATCAAAGCGCGGCACGTGGCGCAACCACCGTCAGCGGCACATCCACACTGGGTGGTAATGGCATTATCGGCGGCAACGTGTTGATGAACGATGCCACAACAATTAGCGCTGGTGACGGCGGTGCGGGTACGTTATCCATTAACGGTAATCTGCAGCTTGGCAGCAAAACGACTTCCGCCTTCGAACTGGGCCAGGCCTATACACCGGGCGGTAAGCTGAATGACCTGATCAACGTCACAGGCGATCTGCAACTGGACGGGACTCTGGATGTCACCACGTCATCGGGCGGGAATTTCGGTCCTGGGGTGTACCGTATTTATAACTACGGCGGTACGCTGAATAACCAGACGCTGGAGTTAGGTGCTGTACCGGACACTCAGAATAAGAGCAACATCTTTGTCCAGACCTCTATCGACAAACAGGTCAACCTGGTGAACGCCAACGGCGTTACCCTGCAGTTCTGGGACGGTGCAACCGTCAATCAGAGCCATGGTGCATCCGGCATCGAAGGCAACAGCAAGATTGACGGTGGCGATGGTAAATGGATGGCGATCGGTGCTCAGGGTGACAACAACTGGACGACAGCTACCGGCGAGGGCAACGCCCCGTGGGCGCAGAAATCCTTTGCTGTCTTCACCACCAAGGGCGGTACCGTTACCGTGGATAACGCTGCAGGTGAGGTTAACTTCTCCGGGGCACAGTTTGATGCCGATGGCTATGTCGTAAAAGGTAATGCACTTAACGCATATGCCACCACGGAAAGCGCGACCCACGCAGGCCAGACACCGGGAACCGGTGAGCTGATGCTGCGCGTCGGAGCCGGTGGCGCGGGGCAAAACTATACCGCGACCATTGAGTCCGTCATCCGTGAAGCCAGCACAAACGACAAACTGACACTGGTGAAAACCGACCTCGGTCGCCTGATCCTCAGTGGCAATAACGAGTATCGTGGCGGTACGCGCATTGATAGCGGCACGTTGCAGATCTCCTCCGATAATAACCTCGGACAGAGCGGAACCGATTTGGCGATTAACAACGCCTCGACATTGCAATTAGGTGCGGATTTGACCAGCAATCGCACCATTGAACTGGGCGCGAATGATAAAGCCGCGGTGTTTGACCTTAATTCGCACCACTTCACGCCAACCGGTGAGATTACCGGCGACGGTAAACTGAAAGTCACCAGCAGCTCAAGCGATGCGGGCAGTACCTTAACGCTCGACCGCGCGAACAGCTACAAAGGCGACACCGAAATTGCCGGCACCGGCAATGCCAACAATGTGACGGTCAATGCCAGCAAAACCGGCGCGTTCGGCAGCAACGAGAGCAGCACCATCACTGTTAATAATGGGGCAACGCTCAACGTCAGCGGCGCAGACACCCGTCTGCAATCACTGACCATGAACATTGCCGACAGCCTGTTAACGCTGGCGGATACCGTCACAGCCGCCCGCGCCAAACTGAACCTGACGGGCACAGCGAAAGCGCTGTTAACCAATAACGCCACTGCGGGCAACGCGACGGTCAGCGTGGCAAAAGACAGCACACTGGCGCTGGAAGAAAACGCCAACGGCGGCAATGCCGATGTAACTAACAGCGGGCTGATGACCTTTGCTGACCAGGCAATGGCAGAGAATACCGTCGTCAAAAACCTTGCAGGCGGTCTGGTAGATGTCAGCGCAGTCAACAGCGCGACTTCCATCGGTTCATTGTCCGGTGCGGGTAATGTCGAACTGGGCAATAAAGAATTGTCGCTGGGGAATCTGGTGCTTCCGGAGCCTGACACCATCAGCGGCATTATCAGCGGCAACGACGGCAGCCTGGTGAAAATCGGTAACGGTACACTGATCCTGACCGGCGACAACACCTACACCGGCACCACGGACGTCAACGAAGGTGTGCTGCTGGTCAACGGCAATCAGTCTGCTTCTACCGGTCAGGTCACAGTGAAATCGGGTGCCACCCTCGGCGGTAACGGCATTATCGGCGGTGCGGTCGATGTGCAGGATAACGGCCATATTACCGCCGGTGCCGCCATCAATAGCGTGGGTAAACTGACTACCGGTTCACTGACGCTAAGCGATAACGCCCAGTTGGATTACCAGTTTGGCCAGGCTTATACCCCAGGCGGCGCATTCAACGACCTGATCGACGTGAATGGCTCCCTGACGCTCGACGGTAAGCTCAATATCGAGACTTCTCCGGGCGGAAGCTTTGACGTTGGCGTTTATCGCGTCATCAACTATACCGGCACATTAACCAACAATGTGATGGACATTGCTAACGCACCGGAAGCCGCAGACAGTTTATACGTACAAACTTCGGTGAAAAATCAGGTTAACCTGGTTAACCATGCCGGACTAACGCTGCGCTTCTGGGACGGCACCGGCGGTGAAAATGGCGAGCTGAAAAACAACGGCGTCATCAACGGCGGCGACGGTATCTGGCAATCCAGCCAGGGTAACGACAACTGGACCACGGATGAATCGACGCCAGAGGGCGCGCTGAATGCTCCGTTTACCGATGCCGCATTTGCCGTCTTCCAGGGGGAAGCCGGTAATGTGACCGTCGATAACAGTAAAGGCGATGTCATCATCAGTGGCGCACAATTCGCCACCGACGGTTATCGTGTAGGCGGTGAAGCCATTACTACCGATACCGCCAATACGTTGATTCGCGTCGGTGATGGTACGATCGATGGCGTCAACTACACCGCAACCATTGACAGCGTGATCCGCGGTACCGGTGGTCTGAATAAAGGCGATCTCGGTACGTTGATCCTGACGGGCAACAACACCTACAGCGGCGGCACGACTATCACGTCAGGGACGCTTCAGGTTGCAGGCGATACCAACCTTGGCGCGGCAGAGACCGGAATCACCTTTAACGGCGGTACGCTGAAATATGGTGAAGCGTTTGATACCGCACGTCAGGTTACGCTGGAATCTGGTGGTGGGACATTCGACACCAACGGACATGATGTGTCCCTGCTGACGGAAGTCGAAGGTAACGGTCAACTGACCAAAACCGGTAAAGGTTCACTGACGTTGACGCTGGATAACACCTATACCGGCGGCACCACCATCGAACAAGGTGTATTGCAGCTCGGCACTGGCGGTACGATAGGTAGTATTGAAGGGGATATCGTTGATAACGGCGTGCTCAACGTTAATCGCGCCGATACTCTGGCGTTAAGCGGTAATATCAGCGGAGAAGGTCAGTTGCATCAGACCGGTAGCGGTACGACGGAGCTGCAAGGCCAAAACAGCTACAGCGGTGCAACGCTCATCACCAGCGGGGTATTGCAAGCCGGTGATACCAATACCCTGAGCGCCGCCTCGCACCACTATGTTGTCGCGGGCACCACCCTGAATACCCAGGGTTATAACCAGACAGTCGCAGGGCTGAGCAACGGTGGCGATGTGTCGCTCATCGGCCAGCAACCTGGCACAACCTTAACCGTCAAAGGGGATTACGCCGGCGAAAAAGGCACTATCAACATGGCGGCTATCCAGAACGGTAGCGGCGCAGGTATTGCTGACCGTCTGATTATTGATGGCGGTAAAGCCAGCGGCAGTACGCTGCTGGATGTCGATGGCTCCGGCCTTGGCGCACCGACCGTGGGTGACGGCATCGAAGTGGTTACGGCGCTCAACGGTGCAACCACCACGGCGCAAACCTCACGGGATGCCTTCCATCTTGCCGCCGAGCGTATGGCTGCGGGCGCATTTGAGTACCAACTGCATGCCGGGAATGCGCAGGGTCAGGGCGAAAACTGGTACCTGAGGAGTGAATACCGTCCAGAAACCATGCTGTATTCTGGTCTCGCCAGCGTGGTTCGCCAGGGTGACATCAGCCTGTTAGGCAACATGCACCAGCGTATGGGTGACGAGGTTAAACCGGGACTTGATGAAGACAATCGCGCCTGGGCAAGAATGATTGGTTATTCCGGTAAAACCAAACTGGATGATGCGGCCGGGACGCAAACCAGCTCCCATACCATGGGTATTCAGGTCGGCGTCGATATGTACGCCAATGAAAGCTGGAAAGCCGGGATGTATACCAGCATCCTTGATATCGACAGCAATGTGAAAGGCAGTAAAACGGGCAGCAACGGCAAAGGCGGCAACATCGACGACAACGCATTTTACGTTGGCGGTTATGCCACCTGGTTCTCTGGTGACGGTATGTATGTCGATAACGTGCTGCAATACGGGAACCATAAATCCCGCCTGTCGGCATCGGGTAACAACGGCTCTTACACCGTCAAAGGCAATACGTTGACGGCCTCAACTGAAGTGGGTAAAGCATTCCGTTTAGGTGCCAGCGCCTGGAGCCTGGAACCGCAGGCCCAGTTGATCTATCAGTACAGCGACTTTGATAACAGCACGCTGGATGGTGTAACCCAAACGAGAGTGAATATGGACACCGCCGATTCCTTTACCGCGCGTCTGGGCGTGCGTCTGGTCGCGGACTACGACACCAACCATGGTAAATTCCAGCCGTACGGCCGGGTAAACGTCTGGCAGGGTCTGGGTTCCAAAGATAAAACGCACTTCAGCAATGCGGTCGCCACCACCACGCTGGAATCTTCACAGCAGTACTCCAGCACCGAGGTTGCAGCGGGTCTGTCGTGGTCTATCGACCGAAATCTGCAGGTCTACGGCGAACTGGGGACACAGTTCAGCAACGGCAGCAATAAATCGCAGGTTGAAGCCCCGGTCAATGCGTCTATTGGCTTTAAGAAATCGTTTTAAGCAGGTATAAACTCGCAAGCCCCCTGTTCACAGGGGGCTTTTTTTTGTCGGTCCAGAATACAGCACTGCCTGATACGCCGCACTTATCACGCCTACGGACTTGTGTTCGTTCCTGCAGGCCGGATAAGGCACAGGCGACACCACCCGGTAACGCGGAAGAATCAACGATCAGGGGAACAACAAAGAGGGATGAGATTAACGGTTATATTGCGCTAAGAGTGAAGGAATCTGTTCTGCCAACACCGGGGGAGAAATGAAGAAGCCTTGAATTTTGTCACAGCCAATCTGCGTCAGGCGATCAAGTTGAGACTGGGTTTCGACCCCTTCGGCCAGGACTTCAATGCCAAAATTGTGCGCTAAAGAAATGATGCCCTCAATAATCCTTGTCGATTTAGTGTCGGGCTCTATTTCGGTGACAAACTCTTTATCAATTTTTAAGGTATCAAAAGGGTATTTCAACAGATAATTAAGATTAGCGTGCCCGGTACCAAAATCATCAAGCGCTAACTTGACCCCTATTGCCTTCAGTTCCGTCATATTTTTCGCCGCTATTTGGCTGTCACACAGCGGCGATGTTTCCGTTATTTCAATCTGGCATCGATGAACCGGAAGGCCGGAAGCGGCCAGGTTTTGTCTGATTCGTTGAGGTAAAAGAGGATCGCAGAATTCAAGCGCAGAAATATTTACTGATAATACAAGAGGTTCGGACCAGGTACTCGCAACATTCCACGGCGGACTGGCAACCATATCTTCAATTGAAAATATATTGCCTCTGTCTTCCAGTAACGTAATAAATACATCAGGAGAAATCATACCCATCTGAGGGCTGTTCCACCGCATTAATGCTTCAAACCCGCTAATACACTCGGTATGTAAATTAAAAATAGGCTGATAAACCATATAAAGCTGACTGGTATTCAATGCCTTTTCAAGCGCGGTGAGCACCTCATCGGAATTAAACATTCCCCCTCTCCCTCTACAAATCATATAAATTAAAAACCAGTCAAAATCACTCCCGAGTTGTACGTGCTGTTAAGTGCGTTACATCAGAAAAGAATAGCCAGGTTAGGGTAAAAAAGACATGCTGTGGGTAAATCTGACAATCAGTTTATTCAGATCAGAGGTATTGGTCAGTCCCAGCTTGGCGACAACTCTCATCTTATGCGCCTGAATAGTCTTATAGTTCAGGCTAACCAATTCAGAGATTTCCTTGGCAGAATAACCACTTACCAATAGATTGAGGATTTGTTGCTCTCTTTCCGTCAATCTTTTCTGCGAACGATACAGTCGGGGATTCCATTTCCCGGCTGACAACGTAGCCAACTGAGCAAAATCACGCAATGAGGATTTCTCAGTCAATACTATGGTTTTTTCAACGTATAATAATTCAACACATAATTTCGCCACCAAACTATCAGCAACGATAACGACGACGCTATTATAAAACTTGAACCGGTTTTTATTCAAAAACTGCACAATGGCGGAACAAGGCTGTTCATTGTTAATGATATTAAAAACCATTGTCTGATGCTGGCATAATGACGGCTGCTGCAACATATCCTCAAACTGGAATGTTTTTATCGGCACATGTTTGCTTGTCAGGTAGGCAAACATACCGTTGCCTACAAAATTATCACTGCCACACATCAACATCCTGTTCACCGCTCCTTATAAGCTTCTAATTTTATTACTCATTAAAAATTTAATAATGGTTTTCTCAACTTCAGCCTCTTCACGACGGTTCTTAAAATCGAACTCGCAAGAAACCTGATGACAGGCATACAATTGATTATCCTCATCAAATTCGTTGATCGCGACGACATCAATGACTTTTAGATCAAGCTGAAAACTGCCGAACGTATCAAAATCCAGAGCAGCATTTTTAATCACTGCATCCTTGTAAAGAAAACGGGCATTAACATCTTTAGCGATTAACGCACAGCCACCTTGAGAGATGTTTTTAATCTTAAGTGAGTAGTTCTCTCCGTTTTTGTAACGACCAAAACAGAAAAAATCGAACCCCTTCAGAAAAGAAAACCGCTGATTCTGTCGCTGTTGGGCAAAGAAAATCATATCCGGGATGAGGTAGGATAATCCTGCCTCAGCACCTGTTGATGAGGTTGCTTCAAATCTGGCGCTAAATTTTATAATCCCGCTGTCACTATGCAGGATAAAGTATTGGATCTTTTCAGGAATGATGTCTTCATGACCGGTGACTACAAAGCGTTCAAAATCGATCCTTTCTAACTGCGTGATGACGCTGGTGTTTTCACATAAAACTTCCAGCTTCGTCTTCTTATGCAGTTCTTCACGAAGGATAGCGATGATCTCAAACTTGTTGTCCTTTGCTAATCCAAAGTTCATTCTAAAACCCTTATTTCCATATTTAAGATATGTCTCGGCCCCGGTCTGATGACAGACAAAAACGCGAGATCAGCATCCACCCCTGGCGCCTAATTACCATAGTGGATTCCATGTCGAACAGTTGATTAAAACTTAAGTTTTTAACTATCTTTCATCATTTATTGATACGTAAAAACATTTAATCAGAATTAATTTTAGCTTAAGCCATGCCTAAAACCATGCAAACCTACGCAATGATTATAACAAAAGTGAATAACAACACTTTTAAAAATTCGATTTTGAGATAATAAATAGCAATAATCGCATAGAAATAAAATAGAAAAAATGCTGTAAAAATAAGAGGTTGACAATACAGAGCGTGGACAGGGGGTTGCTGAACCTATAGGCACGATATCCAGCAGGTGGTCATTAGCCAACTAATACCAATACAATGACGCCTCATTTCACAGGGATGAATGTATCATTCAGGTATATTAATCGTAATTTAACTTAAGTAATAAAAAGACCAGCATGATGTTGGCCCCGGTAAATACCGAATTAAATTAGAGTGGCAAACTCTCTTACAGAGGGTACAGCGTTAAAAATTCAATACCGTTGTTTAACGATTGCTCGGGCAGAATCGGCAATTATCATCACTGCCCCAGTAAACGAAGATATTTTTCCATGACGGCAATCCTACTTGTACAAAATTACAGTGGCATAAGTACTGCTATCAATTCTCATCGAGGTAATTTTCCATGATGATGCCTGCTTTTCTTGCGCCAGTTTAGCAATGGCCTCTTCGACAACAGAAGGTGCTGCTGAAACAGCAGATACACTGACGTGGGCCAAAAAACCCCCACACAGGTGGGGCAAAGATGCAGACTCTATATTTATTATTGCACGAGAGAAAAAAGATCGTTTAATGACTCACTCATACTTGGATGGGTAAATATTTGGTCACGCAACACGGTATAAGGTAACCCGGCATCCATCACAGTTTTAATGATATTAATCATCTCATGCGAATCCACACACAGCAGTGAGACACCTAATATCTGCTGCGTATCCGTGTCCACCACAGCTTTAAGTACACCACGCGTATCATCCATGACTCGCGCCCGTGGAATCGCAGCGACGGGAAGCGTCACCACCTGTACCGCCGCACCGCTGGCACGAGCCTGCTCTTCAGTCATCCCCAAGCGGGAAAGTGGCGGTGTCATAAAGACGGAATATGGCACATTTTGCCGATCGCCGGTGTTTCTTAGCCCTTCGCCTAACAGGCCATCACGCACAATACGGAAGTCGTCCAGTGAGATATAGGTAAATTGCAGCCCCCCTGTTACATCTCCCATAGCCCAGATGTTATCCGCCGACGTCCGCAAATATTTATTCACAATAATGCCGCCACGATCGTTCACATCGACACCGGCTTTTTTCAGTTGCAGCTGTTCCGTCGCCGGCTTGCGGCCTGATGCCACCAGCAGTGCGTCAACCACCGGTTCCCCTTCCGGCATCTGTAGCTGCACCGCGCCATCATGAGACGAAACCGACTGCACCTTAGCATTGAGGATCAGTTTGACGCCTTTATCACGTAAAATATCAGCGATCGCATCGGCGATATCCCGGTCCTCACGGGGCAAAAACAGCGGTGCAGCCTCAAAAATAGTGACCTGACTGCCGAAGTTGGCAAACATCGACGCGAACTCAACGCCGATATAGCCACCCCCCAGGATACCCAGGCGCTGTGGGCGTTGGGTCAAATTCAGCAACCCGGTGCTGTCAAAGACGCCTGGCGTACTGGATAATCCCGCAATATCCGGAATCGTCGACTGTGCACCGGTATTAATAAAAATCTTCTCACCGCTTAGCTCAAGCGTCCCTGTCGACTGCATTACCCGCACGGTATAGTTGTCGACAAATTCAGCACGCCCTTCAATCACATCCACATTTTCCAGATCGGCCAGATTATGGAAGTTTTTATCGCGCAGAAAGCTGACCACGGAAGTCTTACGTTGCATCGCAGTCGCAAAGTCATGCTGCAGCTCAGCATCATGTACCAGGGTTTTGGTTGGAATACAGCCGATATTAATGCATGTTCCGCCATACATGGTGTTGGATTGCTCAATAATCGCTACCCGCCAGCCCGTCTTTGCCAGCGTAGCCGCCAGCGTCTTACCTGCTTTGCCAAATCCAATAATGATCGCCTGATATTGTTTCATGCTGCCTCTCCGCAAAGTCATTGTTCATTTGTTACTCTGGATTATAGGCAGTGCCCTGTCAGGTCAGCATATCCATAACGCGCAATTTTCTGTTCAATCGTCTAATCCCAAATAATAAAAACTAAAGATATGCAAAACCAAATGCAAATTAACTATTTGATGGTATTAATTTAATGCAAAAATATGATGATAATTACGGTGCTATCAACAACAACAAAAATTGTTCAGGAGTCTTTATGGATGCACTTAGCCGCTTGCTAATGCTTAACGATCCGCAGGGTTCTATTGATCAAAACTGCTTATTGAGCAGAGACTGGCAACTCCCTCATGCAGCTGGTGAGTTATCCGTGATCCGCTGGCATACGGTAACCCTAGGTAGCGCTTTACTGGAGATGCCTGACGGCAACACTTATACACTGCGTCCTGGTACGGTAGTCATCTTGCCGCAAAACTCCGCGCATCGGTTGTGCCAGTCAGGTGAAGAGCAAACGCATATTGTCTGCGGAAGTCTGCAACTACAGACATCCTCCCGCTATTTTTTAACCGCGCTGCCGGAAGTTTTGCTGCTGGCACCTGACGAAAATAGCCCCGTTTACCACTGGCTTAAGGCGATGATTGGGCTGATGCAGCAGGAATCATTAAGCATGCTGCCCGGTTCCAACGTTGTGTGCAGCCAGCAATGCGCCACGCTGTTCACGCTTGCCGTTCGCGAATGGTTATCTCAGGCCCCCCCTGCCAAAAATGTGCTGAATCTGCTATTACATCCCCGACTGGGAGCGGTGGTGTTCCAGATGCTGGAATCACCCGCACATCCCTGGAGTGTTGAAGAACTGGCGCTGCGCGCGCATATGTCCCGGGCCAGTTTTGCTCAACTGTTTCGCGAGGTTTCAAACTCCACGCCGCTCGCCGTACTCACCACACTGCGTCTGCAATTCGCCTCCCAGATGCTGTCGCGCGGCGCCCAGCCATTGGTCGTGATTGCCGAATCGGTGGGATATGCCAGCGCGTCATCTTTTCACAAAGTTTTTCTGCGTGAATTCGGCTGCACGCCTGGCGAGTACCGTAAACGGGTGAAAGCGCTGGAATCATAGCGCCCACCGTCAAAGGATTGAAGGCGAGCGCTATCGGGGGCTATTTCTGGGTGCGATGCCTGTGCAGCCACATCAGCTTATACGCTGCCGGAATGATAAACAGTGACAGCAAAGGTGCCGTGATCATGCCGCCAATCATCGGTGCAGCGATACGGCTCATGACTTCAGACCCGGCTCCCGTTCCCCATAAAATCGGCAGCAGACCCGCAATGATGACCGCGACAGTCATTGCTTTAGGACGCACACGCAGTACCGCTCCGTGGTACAACGCCTCATCCAGTTTATCCACGGTAAAGGTTTGCGGATTTTCCAGCGCAGGCTCAGCTTCAATGGCGTGGCGCAGGTACATCAGCATCACCACACCAAATTCGGCAGCCACGCCTGCCAGTGCGATGAATCCGGTCCCGGTCGCGACCGACATATGGAATCCCATCCAGTAGAGAAACCAAATTCCGCCTACCAGCGCAAAGGGCACACTGGTGATAATCAACAGTGCTTCGCCAAAACGACGGAATGCCAGATACAGTAGTACGAAGATAATCATCAGCGTCATCGGCACCATCAGTTTAAGCTTGTGGCTGGCGCGCTCAAGCAGCTCAAACTGCCCGGAGAATGCCACGCTGGTCCCCGGTTTTAGCTGGACGTTTTCAGCAATCGCTTTTTTCAGATCGTTCACCACCGACACCATGTCGCGATCGCGGGCATCAATGTAGATCCAACTGGTTGGCCGCGCATTCTCGGTTTTCAACATCGACGGCCCCGAAACCACCTGCACATCCGCCACATCCGCGAGCGTGATTTGCTGTTTCATTGGCGTCAGTATCGGCAGATGCCGTAGCGTTTCCGGGCTATCGCGATAGCTTTGTGGATAACGCAGATTGATCGGGTAGCGGGCGATACCTTCAACCGTTTCACTTACCATGGCGCCGCCTACCGCTGAGGTGATAAACAGTTGCACATCGCCGATGGTCATCCCATAACGGGCGGCCTTTTCACGATGAATATCTACGCTAAGATAACGTCCGCCGACCAGACGTTCAGCCAGTGCGGACGCCACGCCAGGCACCGTTCTTGCGACTTCTTCGATTTGCTCTGCCGTGGCGTCAATATCCGACAACACGGTACCCGATACCTTAATGCCGATAGGACTTTTAATCCCCGTAGAGAGCATATCGATACGGTTACGAATTGGCGGGACCCACAGATTCGCCAGCCCCGGTAAACGAACGGTTTTGTCCAGTTCCTCAATGATTTTGTCCATCGTCATTCCCGGGCGCCACTGATCCTGCGGCTTCAATTGGATGGTGGTTTCCACCATTTCTAACGGCGCGGAGTCGGTCGCCGTTTCAGCTTTACCGGTTTTACCAAACACGCGCGCCACTTCAGGAACCGTCATGATGAGCTTATCGGTTTTTTGCAGCATATCTGCCGCCTGCGCTGCGGAAATCCCCGGCAAGGTTGAAGGCATATACAACAGATCGCCTTCGTTAATCTGTGGTAAAAATTCGCCCCCAACCTTATTCAGCGGGAAGATGACGGTCAGGATCGACAGAACCGCCACCAGCAAGGTCGTTTTCGGCCAGTGCAGCACTTTCAACAATAACGGATGATAAATACGAATCAGGAAACGGTTAAGCGGGTTGCTGCTTTCCGCCGGGATCTTGCCACGGATCCAAAATCCCATCAGGATCGGGATCACCACAATGGCCAGAAACGCAGCACCTGCCATCGCGTAGGTTTTGGTAAACGCCAGCGGACCAAACAACCGCCCTTCCTGCCCTTCAAGGGTGAAGATAGGGATAAACGATAGCGTGATAATCAGTAAGCTAATGAACAGCGCCGGGCCGACTTCCACCGAGGCGTTGGTGATGACTTTCCAGCGCGTATCGTTATCCAGCTTTTCACCCGGATGCTGATGCCCCCACTCTTCCAGCCGCTTATGCGCGTTCTCAATCATAACGATTGCGGCGTCAACCATCGCGCCGACCGCGATGGCTATCCCCCCAAGCGACATAATGTTGGCGTTCAGTCCCTGGAAATGCATCACGATAAACGCGATACACAGTCCCAGCGGCAGAGAAATAATGGCCACCAGCGCCGAGCGGATATGCCACAGGAACAGCGCACACACCAGCGCCACAACGATAAACTCTTCCAGCAGCTTGTAGCTCAGGTTATCAATCGCGCGATCGATCAGTTGACTGCGATCGTATGTTGTAACTACTTCAACGCCTTCCGGCAGACTGCTCTTCAGCGTTTCAAGTTTAGCCTTAACCGCGGAGATCACCTCGCGCGCATTTTTACCGGAACGCAGGATCACTACGCCGCCTGCCACTTCGCCTTCGCCATTCAGCTCGGCGATCCCGCGGCGCATTTCTGGCCCAATTTGTACGCGGGCAACATCACGTAGATAGACCGGAACGCCATCAGCGCCGGTTTTCAGCACGATATTATTGAAGTCATCAAGGGACTGCAGATACCCACTGGCACGGACCATATATTCCGCTTCTGCCATTTCGACAGATGAACCACCGGCTTCCTGGTTTGAGGCATCCAGCGCCGATTTCACCTCACCCAGGCTGATGCTATATTGCGTCAGCTTCATCGGATCGATGACAACCTGGTACTCTTTGACCACCCCGCCCACCGAGGCAACTTCCGCTACGTTAGGGATGGTTTTCAATTCATATTTTAAGAACCAGTCCTGCAGCGAACGTAATTGGGCAAGATCATGTTTGCCGCTGCGATCCACCAGCGCATATTCAAATATCCAGCCGACCCCTGTCGCATCAGGTCCCATTTCAGCACTGACGCCTGCGGGTAATTTCCCCTGCACCTGGTTGAGATATTCCAGGACACGGGAGCGCGCCCAATAAGGATCGGTACCGTCTTCAAAAATGACATACACGTAAGAGTCGCCAAATTGCGAGAAACCACGCACCGTTTTCGCTCCCGGCACCGACAGCATGGTGGTGGTCAGCGGATAGGTCACCTGATTTTCAACAATTTGCGGCGCTTGCCCCGGATAACTGGTTTTGATGATCACCTGCACATCAGAAAGATCGGGCAGCGCATCAACCGGCGTATTCACAATGGTCCAGGTGCCCCAGATGCTGAGAAACAGCGCCCCCATCATCACCAGGAAACGGTTTGCCACCGAGCGGCGAATAATCCATTCAATCATTTATCATGTCCTCAGTGTGAATGGGTCGCCTGGGCAGGCATCGCGGGTACAGCGTGTGTCCTATTTTCCTGGGTGCGCATACGATCCAGAGCGCCAGAAATATTCGCTTCGGAATCGATCAGAAACAGACCGCTGGACACCACGTTTTCACCTTCGCTCAGACCAGAGCGGATGGCCGTTAACCCCTGAGACTCATGAAATACGGCAACCTGCTTAGGTACAAATCGTCCTTCATTATCGACGGTGATAACCCGCTGTTCGGTACCAGTATCAATCAGCGCTTTAGACGGGATCAGCAGCATCGGTTCGCTTTGCGTTTTTAGTTGCAGATAGGCATTCATTCCCGGCTTAAGGGCCTCATCCGGGTTATCAACCTGTAGACGAAGCTGGAGCGTGCGCGTCGTGGCATCCACACTCGGCAAAATACTCCATTTGCTAATGGTGAAGGGTTTACCCGGCCAGGCAGGTACGGTAATGGTGAATTGTGAGGCGTCTTTAATCAGCCAGGCGATAGATTCCGGGACTGAAGCACTGACCCATACCGGATCCATTCCCTGAATTTTCGCGACCACATTATCTTTTGAGATGTTCATACCAGTACGTAAATCAAACGCGGTAATCACCCCATCAATAGGAGCCTTGAGGGTAAAGCGGGTCTGAATTTTCCGCGTCGCTTTCAAGCGTTGAATGTCCGCCTCCGGCATTCCCGCCAGGCGTAATCTCTCCAGAATGCCTTCAACCTGCGTCGCGCTGCCGCCCGTTTCCCGCAGCAGTAAATATTCACTTTGCGCTTCTACCCAGTCAGGAATTGTCAGATCGATAAGCGGCGAGCCCTGCTTAATTTTGTCGCCCACGGTCAGCGGATAGACTTTCTCGATAAAGCCTGCCGAACGCGCCTGAACAATGACAAATTGATATTCGTTATAACTGACGTTCGCCGGGAAAGTTTGTGCATATTGCAATGGCCCACGGCGCACGGGTTCGGTTTTTAGCCCCAGATTCTGGGTCTGTGTCGGGTCAATACGCACACCCGGTGCGGATGTATTCGCCGTCTCTTCATCGGCATATTTCGGGATCAAATCCATATCCATAAACGGAGATTTACCCGGTTTATCAAACCGCGTGTTGGGATACATGGGGTCGTACCAGAATAAAACTTTACGCTCTTCTTTTTGTGGAGCAGCGCCGGTATCGGCCGATACTTTTGCGGATGAATAATAGGTATACACACCGACAGAAATAATTCCGCCGACAATCATGCTGCCGAGAATAAGCGCGGTATTTTTAATATTTAAAGACGCCATAGTGATTTCCATTGCGCGATAGTCTCGCCCGTGTCCAGGAAAACCCGGGCAAGAATAAAAGAGAGCAGCGAGATCCGTTATTTACTGATGTGAATATCGCGTAAGACAGAGAGATTTCCCTGCTGAACAAACGTAAATGCAACTTTATCACCAGGCTGGATATCATCGGCCCTGGTATCAGATACCAGCGTGAAACGCATCGTCATTGCCGGCCAGTTCACTGCGGGAATAGGTTCATGTTTAATCGTGACTTTTTTGCTATCCATATCAATAGATTCAATCACGCCTGTCGCACTAATCACTTGCTCCTGCTGGGCCGCAGGCGCCATATTCACCATCTCGCCATGCTGATGTTCATTGGCCTGAGCGTTAAACATGGCTACAGATAACACAGTAAACAAAGCAGCTTTAGCGGTAGTTTTCATGCAATATACTCCTGAGAATTTAAGATTAAAGATCATTCAACCCAGCCACCGCCTAAGGCAGCAAACAGCTTAATTTCATTAACCTGTTGGGCATAATTAAGGTCAAGCAACGATTGCTGTGTAGTGAATAAAGAACGCTCGGCGTCCAGTACTTCGATATAACTAACCGCACCATGTTGATAGAGTGCACGAGCGCGTTGCAGCGTGATGTGTAATGAGTCCAGATAACGCTGTTGTCCGGTAATTTGAT
This sequence comes from Citrobacter sp. C6_1, assembly GCF_014596835.2. Classification (NCBI taxonomy): domain Bacteria; kingdom Pseudomonadati; phylum Pseudomonadota; class Gammaproteobacteria; order Enterobacterales; family Enterobacteriaceae; genus Citrobacter; species Citrobacter sp. C6_1. Next base: position 3,392,724 of record NZ_CP115031.1, read on the forward strand.
CGGCAAGGCTTTGACGCAACACCAGCGCATCCGCAACTTCTTTAAATGCGTTCTGAATTTTCTGCTCGTAATTCACCACCGATTGCTGCTGGCGGATTTCTGCTAAATCGAGATTTGACTGATTACGTCCAGCGTTAAAGATCGGAATGTCTATTTTCGGGACAAAATTCCACATGCCGCTGGCCGCATTAAAGAGGCTGGAAAGATCGCCACTGCTGCTGGATACTGAACTGGTCAACGTAATCGATGGAAAAAATGCGGCACGCGCAGCGCCAATATTGGCGTTCGCCGCCAGCAATCCATGTTCGGCTTCCATAATATCCGGGCGCTGCAATAATATTTGCGATGGGAGTGCGGGGGGCAGTGTCACGGGTTTTATATCACCGCGACTGCGCACGCGGTCGTCCGGTAATTTCCCGTACGTCCCCAGCAATAGTTGCAGTGCATTGTTCGCCTGCGCCAGTTCGCCTTGACGTTTGGCAATATCGCTGCGTGTGCTTTCAATCACGCCGCGAGCCTGTTCCAGTGCCAGCACGTTCGTACTGCCGGTCATCAACTGTTTCTCGACAAACGCATAAGAGCGCTGGTAGTTTTGCAACGTTTCTTCGGCAATTTGCAGTTGCGCATAAGCCAGACGTTGGTTGAAATAACTTTGCGCCACGTTAGAAATTAATGAGATATGCACCATTCGACGCGCTTCTTCACTGGCGAAAAAATTCTGCCGATCGGCTTCACTCATATTTTTCAGTCGCCCAAAGAAATCCAGATCGAAACTGAGATTCAGTCCCGCTTCAAATTCCCGATTGGTGCTGCTATCGCCTTTTAATTTCCCGCTATAGGTACCGCTGGAACCGGCGTTAAGCTGCGGGTAACGATCGGCATCCGTCACACCATATTGCGCTTTCGCTTCCTGAACCTTCAGCACCGCCATGCGTAAATCCCGGTTATTGACCAGCGCCTCACCAATCAACGCCTTCACCTGGGAGTCAACAAAAAAGGTACGCCAGCCCGTATCCTGATATCCCATCGGGGCCGAAACCAGCGTGTTCTGACTTAAGGAGAATTGCTGCGGAACCGGCAATGCCGGACGCTGATAGTCCGGAGCCAACGAGCAGCCAGCCAGAACAAAAATAGCGCTGAGGGTAAGAAGCTTAAATTTGTACATAGTTCTTCTCGTCCAGACCGGACTGATAACCATAAAAGATGTGTGAATTTATACCTGAATGACTCTGTTTAACCGGTGACAGGAAAATGACAAAACTGTCATTTTGCCAATAACCGATTGCTATCCGATCCGCCTTCTCTAGAATTGAAAATCCGCACAGCCAGTGCGTGATGGAGAATGTCATGAAGATTTTGATTGTCGAAGATGAAAAAAAAACCGGCGAATACCTGACGAAAGGCCTGACGGAAGCGGGTTTTGTTGTGGATTTGGCGGACAACGGTCTGAACGGATATCACCTGGCAATGACCGGTGATTATGACCTGCTCATTCTCGACATCATGCTGCCCGATGTAAACGGCTGGGATATCGTGCGGATGCTGCGCACCGCCAACAAAGGCATGCCCATTCTGCTGCTCACCGCACTGGGTACCATTGAGCATCGGGTCAAAGGTCTGGAGCTGGGGGCTGATGATTATTTGGTTAAACCGTTTGCCTTTGCGGAATTGCTGGCGCGGGTCAGAACGCTGCTGCGACGGGGAGCCGCGGTCATTGTCGAAAGTCAGTTTCAGGTCGCGGATTTAATGGTCGATCTGGTCAGCAGAAAGGTCACCCGCAACGGCACACGCATCACCCTGACCAGTAAAGAGTTTACGCTGCTTGAATTTTTCCTGCGTCATCAGGGAGAAGTGTTGCCGCGTTCGCTGATTGCCTCTCAGGTCTGGGATATGAATTTTGACAGCGACACCAATGCGATTGACGTCGCCGTGAAGCGTCTGCGGGCCAAAATCGATAATGACTTTGAGCCGAAATTGATTCAGACCGTGCGTGGCGTGGGGTACATGCTTGAGGTGCCGGATGGCCACTAAACGATTACAGCGCCCTTTTTCGCTGGCAACACGGTTAACCTTTTTTATCAGTCTGGCGACTATCGCCTCATTTTTCGCTTTCGCATGGATAATGATCCACTCGGTGAAAGTCCATTTCGCAGAGCAGGATATCAATGATTTAAAAGAGATCAGCGCGACGCTGGAGCGTATTATTAACCACCCGAACGAACCGGAATCGCGTCGGCTGGAAACACTAAAAAACGTAGTTTCGGGTTATTCTAACGTCATTATTTCTCTGGAAGATGCCAATCAGAGAGCCATTTTTCATTCGCCTAATGCGCCGGATCTTCGTCAGTTTATCGCCACGGCAACGCCGGATAAAAATGCCCATACCCGTAATGTCTTTTTAATTTCCGGCCCAACGCTGCAAACATCAGAACATGCGCACGGGAAAAACGCGTCCTCCAACTGGCGAATGATTCGTTTACCCATTGGACAGTTGCCAGACGGAAAACCGGCCTATACGTTGTTTATGGCGTTATCGATCGATTTTCATCTGCACTACATTAACGATCTGAAAAACAAGCTGATCATGACAGCATCGTTAATTAGCATGATGATTGTTTTTATCGTGCTGTTCGCCGTCTATAAAGGTCATGAACCGATCCGTAATGTCAGTCGGCGCATCCAAAATATCACCTCTAAAGATCTCGATGTTCGCCTGGACCCGCAGGCCGTGCCGATTGAGCTTGAGCAACTGGTTGAGTCATTTAATCACATGATCGAACGAATCGAAGATGTGTTTAAACGTCAGTCCAATTTTTCTGCAGATATTGCTCACGAGATCCGCACGCCAATCACCAACCTGGTCACGCAAACAGAAATTGCCCTCAGCCATCCCCGCAGCACGAAAGAGCTGGAAGATGTGCTCTACTCAAATCTCGAAGAGTTTGGCCGCATGTCGAAGATGGTGAGTGATATGTTGTTTCTGGCACAGGCAGACAATAATCAGTTGATCCCGGAAAAAACAGCGCTGAATCTTGCGGATGAGGTCAGTAAAGTGTTCGACTTTTTCGAAGCCTGGGCGGAAGAACGCGAAATCAGCCTGCGCTTTGAAGGTCGGGCATGCTGGGTTTCTGGTGACCCGTTAATGTTACGCCGGGCAATGAGCAACCTGCTCTCTAACGCGATGCGCTATACGCCAAAAGGCGAGTCTGTCACCGTGCAAGTGAAAGAGGCTGATGATCTCGTGCATATTATTGTGGAAAATCCCGGTACGCCAATAGCCGCGGAACATCTGCCACGACTCTTTGACCGGTTTTATCGCGTCGATCCCTCACGACAGCGTAAAGGCGAAGGTAGCGGCATTGGCCTGGCGATAGTGAAATCGATTGTGACTGCCCACCAGGGCAAGGTCTCCGTGACATCCGACGCTCGCGCTACCCGCTTTATTCTGACATTACCCAAGTATGCCGCTTAATTATTATTGGTGGCGCTAATGCGCCATCGATTAAACCTCATATTAATATTATTATTCTCTGACATCATCGTCATAATCCTGTCACCTCACTGACAGCCCCTGATTATTATAATTTTCCTGTAAACCGACACAGGAGAAATATGATGAATAAGATATCTTCTTTTTTAGCTATCGCTTTTTTTATCTCAGCTGGCGTGAATGCGGCAGAAACATCCACAACGCATCAGCAGGCAACTGTGGCTCACGAGATGATGAATAATAGCGATGCACCTGCTCATCAGAAAATGGCACAAACACATGAAGTACAGGTGCAGAATAGCCAATCCACGCGGGCTAGTGCACTGTCTTTTTCGCAAATGAATGAACATGAAAAAGCGATGGTCGTTCATCAGTCAATGAATAACAGTCATTCATATTCACATGAGCTGCAGGCGAAAAAACATCGCGAACAGGCAGCAACGCAAGGATAGTCCATCGTCTTCACCCGGACATGCGCGCGGGCCTGGATAGCAACACAGCCTGCGCGCTTTCCCGTGGTTAATGTCAATAAATCTTATCAGTAGAACCGTGATAAAGAGCATGAACGCCAGGAGCGCGAGCAAAGGGAACATTGAGCCGTCCCAAAGAGCGCTGAGATCACAGCGCTCTTACATTCCGTGCGTTACAGTATGTCGCTTTAACGCTGGAGTCAGGCATGGCTTTAACCCTTACGGTGTTGCTTGAAAACAGGCGCGCCAGCGGTGCAGAAAAAGCCCTACGGGCAAAACCTGGATTAAGTCTGTTAGTTCAGGATGAAACCACCACGATATTATTCGATACCGGGCCTGATGACAGTTTTAGGCATAATGCCGCACTGATGGGCGTAGACTTGTCTCAGTTAACCGCTGTCGTGCTCTCACATGGTCACTATGATCACTGTGGCGGCGTCCCGTGGCTTCCCGATAACAGCCGCATCATCTGTCATCCACACATTGCCTGCGAACGTTACGCAGCGTTCACGCTTGCAGGATATACCCGTAAAATCAAGAAATTATCGCGCGATAATGATTACTCTCGTCTGCAGATGGCGTACTCCCGTGAACCTTTGCCCCTTAGCGAACGCTTTCTGTGGTCAGGAGAAATATCCGTATCCGCACCGCAGGCCTACGGTGTCATCAATGAGAATCCTCCCCAACGGGACTACATCACTGACGAAGGGGTATTGATCTACAAGTCAGACCGTGGATTAGTCATCATTACCGGCTGCGGACACCGGGGTATTGCCAATATCGTCGCTCACTGCCAGCAAATAACGGGCATCAGCAAAATTCATGCCCTGGTCGGTGGCTTCCATTTACGCTGCGCATCGCCCTATACGTTATGGCAAACCCGACGATTTATTAAACAACAGCAGCCAGAAAAACTTCTCGGCTGCCACTGCACCGGCGCGTGGGGACGTTTGTGGTTGCCAGGACAAGAAGCCCCCGCGACAGGAGATGTTATTGTGCTGGCCGAATAATAATCACCATTGTGCTTATTGTATCTTCATCACATAACATTCATGAATATTAAAATGCGCGCACAACCTTGATCTGGTCGCTTATTATACAAAATAAAGTTCGCTACACTCAGGACAGAGGTAAACAAACAGGAGGTAGTGAATATGTATCGCTCTATTCTGGTGCCCATTGATATCTCTGAAGCCGATTTAACTCGCCATGTTATTCCGCAGGTTGAAGCGCATGCAAAAACCGCTAAGGTCCATTTTTTAGCGGTCATTCCTACCGTTCCGTTCTACGCATCACTCGGGCTTGCCTACTCCAACGAGTTCCCGGACAGAAGTGGTATACAGGCGAAAGCCACCGAAAAGCTCGACAACATTGTTAAGCAATTCAATATCCCCGCCGGCAGAACTCAGACCCATGTGGTTTATGGCCCACCGAAAGATCAGATCCTTAAACTGGCAGATGCCGTGGACGCCGAATTGATCGTCATTGCATCCCATAAACCGGGTTTCAGCACCTATCTGTTGGGGTCAACCGCCGCTGCCGTAGTACGTCATGCCAAATGCCCCGTACTTGTTGTGCGGTGATATTGGTTAGAAAAGCAGGAAAACGGGAGCGATCAGGCTCCCGTTTTTATATTCCCAAAACGCTGCAGAAAAAGTGAAATTCAGAGCCGCTGATGTAGGCGTTATGCCTACTGGAATAAAACTGTGCCGGGAGGATATTTTATCGAGATCCCTGTAGGATTCAATATAAATAAATAATCAATTGATATAAGTGAATATTATTTGGTTCAATTTAATCACATACCCCCACACATACCCCCAAATTTATTTGCATCAATACTGAGCAAAAAACCTACCCGGTTTGGCAGAGTTCCAAGCCTATAGTAAAACAATAATGCAACAAATCCCTGACTGAATTTCAGCAGCCATCTCTGGGTATCTATTTATTAAATACGCGTATATATATACAGAAAACGTTGTTCCAGTCGTTCCAGTTGTTCCAAAACATGTAATCAATTGAATTTTAAATAAATCATAATCGAAAAGTGGAACAATTCGGTGTCAAAAAAGTTGTTCCAGATGGCGGTTTTGGTACAACTGGAGTGAGCAATCTGGAGTGATAGTGGCGAAACAGTTTAAATTTCAACCAATATAAATAGGGTTTCATGGAAGAAAGTGAAGGTCAGGCAGGTGGGGAATTTGAGAGTAACTGATGAGTATGTTACATATTCGTGAGTAAGTAGCATTCACTTTACCGTGCTTGCCACGGGCGGGTATACCTCGAGCCGCCGTTGATTAACGCACGCGTCGGGACTGCAGCCACAAGTCGGATGTTTAAACCATTGTGGCAACATGGTCGGGCGATCTGTTTCGCTGATGGTTGGTTTGAGTGGAAGAAGGAAAGCGACAAGAAACAGCCCTATTTCATTCACCGCGCCGATGGTCAGCCGATATTTATGGCGGCGATTGGCAGCACATCATTCGAACGTGGTGATGAAGCTGAAGGTTTCCTGATAGTGACAGTTGCGGCCGACAAAGGACTGGTTGATATTCACTACAGGCGACCGCTAGTACTATCGCCAGAAGAAGCCCGCGAATGGATGAGGCAGGATGTTAGAGGGAAAGAAGCTGCGGAAATTGCAGCAAGCGGTGTTCCTTCATATGCGGCGGTCGATGCGGTCAGCACCACAGATGCACCTACTTTCAAAAAGCGGGCAAGACAGGATATTTGCAGTACCGCGGCACGAGCATTATTCTTCATCATGTTATCGAACAGCGCGGCACTACCCTTTTCGGCAGGTGCAAAAGCCAACTGCCCGGCATTCAGCCATAAACCATTCAGCATGCCGAAGGAGGCTACCGCTTCAGTCAGCGCTTGTGCCGCTGCCGGCTCGGCTCCGTCGTTTTGCAGCAACCGGGCGGCAGGCGGCAGTACCTTGTGAAGATGCGCCAGTTTGTGTGTATCACGCCCGGTGATCATGACTTCCCCCTCTTCCGCAACAATGCGTTTCGCCCCTGCCAGATCAACACCACTGCTGGCTCCCGTAATGACAATTTTCTTACCTGTCAACCTGGCCATCCCGCCTCCCTGAAGCCGTTTCACTGCTAAAGCACGTTTTTTACCTTCACTGATAATTAAAATAAAACAATAAAAACTTATTGTAAAACGATAAACTCCAGGCTAGCCTGCATCCACTTTAACGATCTTTGCCAGGAGAGGCATCGAATGAAAAGAAGTCTGCAACAGGGTATTTTGTTCTCAGGATTACTCATCTGTGCGCCGACACACAGCGCAGAGTTGTCCGGTTTTGCCGGGCTGGGCGTCAGCGCGAGCCCCATTTACTCCGGTTCAAACCACATGGCAATGGGACCACTGCTAAAGGCGGGCGTGAATCTTCATAGCGAAAACTGGGGACTATTTGGTTTGTCTACCGACGGGCTGATATGGGGACTGACGCCGGACTCCCCCTTCAGCGTAAGCCTGCTGTTAACACAAGATGAGGCGCGAAAAGAAGTGTTTAACTACCCGTTTTCCAGCAGAAAAAACCGCGTTCTACAAGGAATGGGTAACCTGTCTGCAGCGTTGATGGCGGGTACAGACCTGCGCTACCAACTAGAAAACTGGGCGTTGTGGCTGCGCCTGTTAACCGCCACTGAAAAGCAGCGATATGGCGGCGAAGCACCGGGCAGAAGCCTGATCGTCACGAGCGGCGCGGAAACCGAACTCTGGCGCTGGCAGAATGCCGCGCTCTCGGTCGGTGGCGACATAAGCTGGGCGAACAGTGGCTACCAGCAACGCCACTACGGTGTAACGGCGCAGCAGGCACAACGCACCGATTTTGCAGTTTATTCCCCTTCGTCAGGCCTCCAGCAAGGAGGCTTGTATGCCGAAGTGGTATGGCATTTCGATAAAAATCTGGCGGCAGGATTGACCAGCCGTGCGCAGTATCTGTTCGATGAAGCGGGGAGCAGCCCTCTGGTCAACAGCCGACTGCAGTACACCCTGTCGTCACTGATCCAGTACACATTCTGAGGCGGAGCCATGAGAAAATGTCACTTTCGCAGCCGCGCGCGGCTGCTTGCTGCGGGCGCGGTATTTATCGCACTGATTGCCGCCGGTATTTACCTGCAACCTGGTTTCAGCACCCCGTCTCCTCGCCAGACGGGAGACGCCAGTTTGGTGTCGTTTTTAACGCCGTTATTGAAAGGATCGCGAGGCAGCGTCGCCGCCGCGCTAATCACACCGCGCGGTGTGCAGTACGCCCTCTGGGACAGTGATTACAACCAGCAATATGAAATCGCCAGCCTGACCAAAACCATGACCAGCAGTTTACTGATGGACGCGTTTCGCCGGGGTGAAGCGACAGCGCAAACCCGCGTCGGCGATCTTATTCCGGAAATCAGCGGCCCGGCGAGAGAAATTACCCTTGAGCAACTGGCATCGCATCGCTCTGGTCTGCCGCCGCTGGCCTCATCGCTGCGCCAGAAGATCCGGGTGATCAGCCAGATAATCCTGCGTGAAAACTTCTGGGAGTATGACGAAAAATCAGTCATCGAAATGGTGAATAACACCCGCTTAGCCACGCCCGCCAGATTTGATTATTCTAATACCGGCTACGCCTTACTGGGACTGGCGCTGTCGCGAGCAGCACATCAGACTTTTAATTCGCTGTTGCAAACGCGGGTTTTTGCGCAGGCGAAAATGACAAACAGCGTTGTTGCCGAAGCATTAACCCCCGACACGCCCACGTTTCACCACGGTTGGGCGGTGTCCGGATTTGCCGAAGCGCCATGGATACAGAACGCGTTCACGCCGGCTGCCGGAGTGCGGTCGACCATCGTCGATATGGCGCATTATGCGCAGGCCTTACTGGCGGGTAAACTTGCAGGTAGCGCAGCAATGCAGCCACGCTTTGCCACTGACGATGCAGATTCACGCGTGGGTTACGCCTGGTTTACCACGCGTATTCGTGGGCGAGACATCACCTGGCACGACGGTGAATCCTCCGGTTTTGCCTCCGCCATTGCGGTCGATCCACAGCAACGATTTGCCGTAGTGATCCTCTCAGATACCGCGTGGCCCGTTATTGGTCCGGCCATGCGCCTGTTGTTAACGCAGACTCCTGCTAAAACGGAAGCTCATCATGAACTGGATTGAAATGTTGTGGGCAATATTAACCTTTGTCTCAGTTATTCTGTTTATTTGCGGCTCATGGGTCGCGCATTACAAAATACGGTTGTTGAACTACATCATGCTAACTTTGATTGTCATTTATTGTGCCGAAATGATGCAGACAATCACCCATCTAACCAAGACCGGTTATCTGTTCAGAATGCTGACATGGACCGTTCAGGCGTCGTTTATTGCCGTAAGTATTTATCGCGCATGGCCAGCGCTCTGGTTAACGCGCAGCCCGCGCGTACTGTCGGCTGGCAAGATTGCCATTTCGCTGATGCTTATGTCATGCTTGAGCATGCTGGTTTTAAAATAGAATCCTTAATTCAGGAAGGTACAAAGTGAAAGATGTACGAAATAAACTCAGCCTGATATTTATCTCAGGGATATTACCGCTCTTTTTCATCCTCGCCTTAATTACACCCCTGTGGTTATATTTTTCCGGTGAGTCGTTTTTTATTTCCGGTATGCTTGAATTTGCCGAAATGCAAGCAGAAAGCCAGCCAGTAGCTGCCGTATCGTCGCTTCACCAGTTACTGCTGTTGATTATTCTCTATTTCCCCGTTGGGTTATTTGCTTTTGCTATCTGGCAGGGAATGCAGGTGATGCGCCTGGTTGGTAAACGGCAAATCCTCAACCTGGCGATGGCGCGTTGTGTACGTACTATTGCATTGATGATGCTAAGCCTTGGCATTGTATTGCCGGTGTGCCGCTTTTTAATACCGCTAGTCGTCTGGTGGCCGGAAAAATATTACCAGATCACCGTACTGGTTGGCGATGTGATCCTTTTACTCACCGGCGGCTTGTTATTCGTTACGTTTCACGCCATGCTTGCGGGGATCAAAGCAGAAGAAGAAACTAGGGAGTTTATCTGACAATGGCTGTGGTGGTTCATCTGGACAAACTGCTGGTAGAGAAAAAAATGACGTCCAGAGCTCTGGCAGCCATTATCGGTATTACCGAGCAAAACCTCTCACTGCTCAAGTCTGGCAAAGTAAAGGGGATTCGATTCGATACGCTGGCGAAAATTTGTGAAGCCATGGAGTGCCAGCCCGGTGACATTATCTCCTGGGAACCCGACCTCGCTGCGCCAGACGAAGACTGACGCCGTAGACTCGTTTTGCAGACAATAAAAACCGACAACATCGCTGCTGTCGGATTTTTGATTTACGACTCGAATCAGGCATTCTGTAACTGCGGAGCACAGACAACCACACTTTCCAGTAGAATTTTGACGCCCTCCAGATAAACGGTTGGATTCAGCAACGTCAGTTTCAGGCAGGTCACAGCGTCCTGTTTGGTTCGCATAAAATCATAGGGTTAAGTCCCCTCCACATATTTCGTTTGCTGACATTATGTTTAAGAGCTACTTTTTTCATATCCACCAACTTCACTGAGGATGCCTCAGATGTTTGGACTAAACCAGTTGAGCGTTGTTCCAAACCGGCGACTTTGGACATTGGTTGACACCACTAGTAACTTACCTCTTTTATTTTCAATTCTCTTTCTCATTGAATGATCGGTTCCCCGTCAGTTAATACAGATTGGTACTGGCAACGTCCTCTTCTGGCACAGAGCGGACGAAGGTATCTGATGAGACTCATCTTACTGAGTAAGAGGGTTCACCGGATTTTCCCCGATGCGGATGTCAGGGTAAAACCGATGATGACACTGCCGGCGATCAACACTGACGCCAGCAAGCATGAGAAAGAACAGATAAGCCGGACAGTTCAGGAAATGTTTGAAGAGGCTGATATGTGGCTGGTTTCAGATTAAACACACTGATTCGTTATATTGGACGTGTAGAATCTGCAACAAACAGGCAGTCTTTCAATAGCTTGACTGCCTGTTTGTCGTCGCCAATTTTTGCATACGACGACAGGGCAACAACTTTGATTCAGGAAACAATACTTTTTCGACGCAAGTATCTGACACCAAACAACATTGGCCCAGCAAGCGCAAAAGAGATTACCATAGCAATCAATTCAGGAAGCCAAAATGCTGAAAGAAACACCAGCATTATAATTTCCCAGTTGTGCAATTTATTCGGTTCGTCATGCGTTCTCAAAACATATAACGTCGCAAAAACACATAAAGAGAATAAGACATAACTTATTATAATCAAAAGCATACATAATCCTTTACACCTAAACTAAAGACTGCGATCACAGCTCAGAGCCAGCACATGAATATACAGCATATTCCTATTGCCAGAAAACTCCTTATATGATAGTTGCGGTAATTTTTCAATTAAACTATAATTCTGCAGATAACAACTACCATCAGAAACACTACATTACCTGTCGAACATAACAGTTCACTTCAGGAGCATTTAGCCGGAATCCAGACTCCACGTCTTATCAACTGTCCTGTTCCCCCGGCAGGGGAGGCCAGTTGATATCCGGTGCGGTGCTGGTATCTATTGCTGTCACCGCATCAATATAGTCCATCCAGGCGTTAAGGCTGACGGATTCAGCATCCGTTAGCTTACGCCCCATCAGCAGCTTGGTTTGCCAGACGACAATTCGGCTGGTCGCCGCATCAATACGGGCGCGTTTTTCCGCTTCAGCCTCTGCGACTAATTCATCGTGAGATTTTACCGGCTCGGGAATATCAGGAGCCGTAAAAGCGCCATCAGCATATGACCAGCCAATCCCGACACCATCAGCAACCGGTATTGCGACACCATTATCAGGCGACCATTCTGATTCACCATCCCATAAGACGACGTTTACGACTGTGTTATTTTCAATTACTGCGTATGTTTTGCTCATCGCATCACCATTCAATCATCACAATACCAGGTGCACCGTTACCGCCATTTCCACCGCGAGCAGTTAAGGGGGCAGTACCATATTTACCACCGCCTGATCCACCACCGGACCCGTACCCGGAACCCGCCGTGCCGTCAGTTCCCTGATCCGTTCCAGCGCGACCAGCGCCACCACCGCCCCCGAACGGCGACGATGCTCCAGGTGCTCCGTTACCAGAACCGACACTTAAATTTCCATCTCCACCATAGCTTCCGGTCGGGAAACCCTGCCCGTAACCGCCTCCTGGGGCTGTATTTTGTCCGTTACCGGCGTTTATTCCTGGCTGGCCACCATGCAGTGTAATCAGAGAACCAATGACCGTATTACCCCCAGCGGTAGGTGCAGACCCGGTTGCAGTACTGGCAATTGAACCAATTCCGCCAGAACCAATGGTGATGTTGATAATCGTTCCCGGTGAAACTGCGAATTTCCTTTTTACAATGGACTCGCCAGCCCCACCAGAGCCACCGCCGCCACCAAAGAATGATGAATCACCGCCACCACCTGAACCACCACCACCTCCACCCGCAACAGCGGAGATACACAGTTCAGTAACGCCCGCGGGAACAGTGAAGCTTCCACTCGTCGTTAGGGTGGCAAATCCGGTTTCGTGCAGACCAAGGTTTGAGAGAGCCTCTGCAACTGCCCCATCAGCTTTAATATCGGCAAACGGGTGAGCACGGCTAAGCAGTAATGCCTTCACCGCCGTCAGCACCTGGTTACGCTTTGATTTATCCATGGCTACGCCAGAAGCTTCAACGATCCCTGCAAGTTCCTCCTGAATGGAATCAAAAAAATCATCATCAAGATCGGTGGCGGGCGCCCCTGTTTGCGGGTTTCCGCGAGTAAAGCCATTCTTCCCTGCACCGAATTTGTCTTTCTGCGCAGTGGGTGTATCAATACGATGCATAATGTCTCCGGTTACGGATATTTGAATAAAACGTAGGTATGGGACGGACAGAGTTTATTGATTACGCACTCTGCGACGGTGTCGCCCCAGTAGCGAATTGGCGTTGTGCAATCATCAATGCATGTCATCCAGGTGGCATCGCTGGAAGCGGGCATGTTTACCTGCCAGTAATATCGCCATTCCGTTGAGTACACGGCATCAGTGCATGCTGATGTGCATTTAAATGGGCCTTTGTTATAGCGCGTGATTGTTGCGCCAGACTTCCCCAGTGCTTCCAGTTGCCTTAGATAGAAGTCTTCGTTGATTCCGCCGGTTAGATTTACTTTCGCGTCCAGCCTCTGCTGTCGTTGCCGTAATGTTTGCGTTCCTGTCGGAATGCATTCATCAGGAAGTCCACAGCATTTTTCCCAGCGATTGATCAGCTCGGTGGTAGTTCTGGGGTCAAGTTCCAGCATAAGATCGTCAGCGCGCTGGTGAACCCTGAGCAGCGACGGTGCAGCCCCTTTTATCGCGACATCTTCAGGTGACCATGCAGGCCCCGGTGGCAAGAGAGCAGAGAGCAACTGGACATAATCATCTTCACTTACGCCCATACGATACCGACTTTAACGTTACGCATTGCATACCCCCTGTTCAGGTGTGACTGTGAATGACGGTGTTTTCTCGCTATGTAATGGACAGAACCCGACGTAATTTTTACCCTGGCGATCGAGGTGAACACACGAACCGATGGCTTTCAGAAGGTCACTCATTCCCGGCCTCCTGCGCTTTTTTCGCGGTTTCCTCAATCTGCGACATAAGGATCCCTGCCAGTTCAATGCGTGCTGGTGTATCAGTCAGGAACTGAGCCGCACGCGCAAGTGCCTCAATTTCGATAAGCGCATCCGTTTTGGTGAGTTCAGACATGCGCCACCTCCTGAACACCAGATGTGCAGGCGTCAAAACGCTGTTCGAAAATCCAGGAGAAGTGATCACCACCTTCCATCAACTGGAGACGGCATGGAGCCTTAGTGCGGATCTGCGCGGCGAATACCAGATTCCAGTTCAGGAAATGAGAACGGGCCTGCTGCTCATTGTTGGCTTCCGCCCGCAGAACAACGGGCGTGGTGTTGGGTTTATCTGACGGAGTTCCCAGAAACAGGTATGTGAATTCCGGGCGAGTTTGGGTATCATGTAAACATGCCATAATGTTACTCCAATTAACGTTGTGGTTAGAGGCCCAATCTGGACGGCCATCCGGTTGGGCTTCGCAATATCTACACCATTTTACTAATTTGGTGAACACCACCAATGTATTCTCAGGTGAACACCACGTCAATAATTGAATTAGATTTTTTTTCGTGCATACTGAACACCACCTACCAACAAGAGATTCAGTAATGGCAACGGGAAGGAAGAACAACAAGTCTTTACAGGTATCCGTAAGGCTCCCGCTTGACGATCTAGAACTAATCGAGAACGTTAAGGAAAAAGGCGAAAGTACAGCTGGTTTTTTGATTACTGCCGCAAAAGGCGAAATCAAACGCCGACAGCGTAAAAAGTCAAAAGTGGATTCGGAAGGCTGACGTATGGCAAAAGAACTCAAAAATTCTCCACCGGCTGAGGTAGAGAAAAAGCCAGAGCAAGTGCTGCAAAAATCTGTGCTGAAGCAACTCAGGCAGCGGCAGCGCCAGAAATCGAAGGAAAATCCAGACCAGTGATCGGTCTGGCTCCCAAAGGCAACGTTCGCAGCGTTGCCTTTTTCTTTGTGCACACAGGGTGCGCAGGTAATGAAGCAGCTCATTCCGATACCCCAACTTTTCCGCCACCAATCAGTTCAAACGAAAACTGACGAAAATCCTTCACCAACTTTTCGGCCTTATCGAGTAAAGGCAAATCATCCTGGCGTTGGCGTAATCGGCGTCCAGCATCCGACGAATCCTCATCAGATGCTTTTCGAGCAGTTGACACGATATTTTCCATCTGCTGAATGGTGTAGACGAGATCCCCATTAATGTTACGCTCGAGTTCTGTCATGTAATCGAAGATTTGAGCTTGGATCTCATAGTCGTAACTCATAGCCATGAGGCATGCTTCACGCTTAGGGAAATTGCAAATATCCCTCTCCACAACCCCACCGGTTCCGTTGATATAGGTATCAGTTGCAAAAAATTTTGCAGCTGCATCCCCGAGGACTTTGGGTACCTTTTTCATAAAGCTGCGGTGTTCAAGCTTGCGATATTTCTTGCATGGGAACGAGAATCCCTCGGTTTCCGCTTTTGCCTTACGATTTGCATTGATGTAATCGACCATTTCAGGACTGCTCATAGTAGGTGCAGAAATAGTTACCTGGCCGATTTCAGATTGAGCGAGCCCCTGCCCCGAGAGGGCACTTAATTTATTCATGATGATTTACCTGTCGTTAATTAGTTGGTAGTTGTCGTTGCAATCAGATTTTAATCAGATGCAAATGCAACGACACGCAACTCATGCACATAGGGGGTTCCTGATTGATTAAGCTACCTCCTTGCGCGATTCTTCGATGCGCTGGTTAATCCAGTCATCAACTTCACTTTCGACAAAGGCGATTGAGCGAGAGCCAATTTTGATGGGTCTCGGAAATTTACCTTGGCTTATAAGCCGATAAATCCATGCTTTGCCATATCCAGTACGGCGCATAATCTCTGGCATACGGAGAAGATTGTTTGACATGTAAACCTCCAACTACATTTATTGTCTTTGATATTCCTGAGTAGATAACCGATATGTTACATTGAGGATTGATTTAGAGAAGAGAATTAGAAGCAAATGGTATTTTAAGAAAAACGATATAGCCACTTTACAAGATTGTTAGCGGCTATAATTTTATAGAAGTTTATTTTTATCAAATTTCTAGATTTTCGTGCTTTATGAAATTCTACCCATCATGTCAGACACTTTAGCGCTACCTAACTCACCATCCTTATCAATAAACAGTCTCAGCAGTCTCGTATAAGGTTCTGACATAGCTTCAATAGAAAACGGTCTTATAGTTTCTTTAATTGCTTGTGAATCCTTAGGGTCATCGGGGAACACTAGGTGCGATAAAATGGGATTGCTAATTTCTTTTTTAAAGACTTCAGCCCATAGTATAAGATCCAAAATCAGCAATACCCTATTAGAAATCAATTTTTGAAAAGTTTTCAATCCAATACGACGCTTAGGTAATATATCTGGTTCTGGATGTCCAAGCCTACCCCTCCAAATAGGAAGAAGTTTTTTTAAGCTTGATAAAATCTCTTCATCAGTAGCCTCATCCAACCATACATCCATAAGAACTTTATGACTCATATAACTTGGTGCATTACAGCTAACGCTAGCAAGCATACTTCTGGGGTCAATATGAGAGTAAATACCATTTTCATCGAATGCGTATGCTCCTATTTCTTGAGCTAACTTTGAATACTGAGATAACTCAGCAAAAGAAACTGGCATTACACCTAGATCGTGTGGAAGCATCGGTCTGTCTGAGGATGTATCTCTCCCAGAAGACTTAGCATACTCTTCATATTCGTTATTGAACTCTATCTCCTCTGGTGAATTAATATTAATGTACGGGTCTCCGCGAAAAATACGTAAATATTTTATTGAATCCTCAAAACCAAGTTCATCAAGCGTTTTATTCTCATCGTGACAGTAAAATAAAGTATGACGCCACTCAAGTTCGTGTATGAAATCCTCGACAGTTATTTTTTTAATAAATTCATAATTATCAATTCTGAACCATGAAAAATCACTAATTGTTGCTTTTTCCATACATCACCTCATGTCCTCTAAAATTAGGGGCTATGCCAGTCAGCAGAGATATGCGGTTTTCGTGGTTCAACCTAGACATAACCTTTTGCTTGGGTGGATTATCGTCTACTGCGATAAACATGTCCAGAGCGGGCTGTATATATAACCAGTAAAAAAAGACAGATACATAGAAAAATAATCGAACACCGTTATAACGTAATGCCTCCACGTGACTTAGAGATTCGCTGATTAATCCAAGCTTTAATGTAGCCTGTTCTGATCAGAACCTCAGAAAGACGTATGAGTTTGTGGTTTTGTACCATGTGATTTTCCTATGCTGCGGACATAACAAAAGAACCTGGTCACCAAGTGACAGGTTTCTATTTATGGCTCCGATTTATAGATATGTTTAAAACTACATCATGCAAGACATGTAGTTAGTAATATTAGGTGGGCTTGTTAAAGATTTTCATAGCGTACATAACAAGTCATATCGCCTTCTCCTCAGCTTCTGAGGCTTCATTTTTTAAAGAGCATTCGCTTTGTCAGCGACGTAGGCAGGAATGCCATTGTGAAAAGAGCAGTGATGCTTAAGCGACTTTTGCTTTATCAGCCACGCTGGCATACAGATATATAAGAAAAACGCCTTGATGGTGATACCCTTTCTCAGGGCTTAATCTGTGTTTCTCACAGACGCAATATTATTAAAGAAAATGCACAAGGGCGCATAATCTCCCTTTTGTAAGAGAGAACCAAGATCTTTAAAGAGCACAAAACGTCTACTAGCGGTGAATATAAATCACTACTGTCTACATGTCCAGCACTTTTCTCATCACAAACTATGTATACACTATCACTAGATAGTTGTTCCAAAACCAGCAAAAGTTGTTCCAGAGTTGTTCCAGTTTAAAAGCTCACATATAAATAAAAACAGCAAGTTAGCTTCATAAATATATATATGGAACAACTGGAACGACTGGAACACTTACATTTCCTCGCACATGAATAAAATGGCTTATTCCACAACTTTTCCAGCCAACTCATCCAGATAGTCCGCATACCACTGGAGCATCTCACGACGCCCATCGAGGTACTGAGCATGGTTGTAGGTGCCCCTGATAGTATTCCTATCAGCATGAGCCAGTTGAGTTTCTATCCATGCAGAGTCAAATCCTTCCTCATGCAATACGGTGCTCATCGTGTGACGGAAACCATGGCCAGTAGCCTTTCCACCATAACCTATACGTTTAATCACCTGGTTAATGCTGGCCTCACTCATTGGTTTATGGGCATCGTTGCGGCCAGGGAAGACATACTTACCCCAGCCGGTGATCTCTTTTAGCTCCAACAGATGAGATTTAACCTGTCTAGAAAGTGGTACAAGGTGAGGACGGCGCATCTTCATGCGTTCCTTGGGGATCTGCCATAAATCATTGTCCAGGTCGAATTCAGCCCACTCTGAGGCGCGGAGTTCAATGGTTCTGACACTGGTGTACATAAGCAGTAATGTTGCAATGCGTGTCACTTTACTACCACTATAGGCATTCACTGCGTGAATAAATGGACCAAGTTCGGCGGGGAGTAGGTGCGGGAAGTGATTTTGCTTGGGTGATTTTAGTGCGCCGGCCAGATCGGTTACGGGGTTTACCTCTGCTCTGCCAGTAATTATCGCGTAAGTGAAAATTTGCCGACATGCCTGACGGGTTTTCTTGAGCTTATCCAGTACTCCTCGTTCTTCCATTTTGCGCAACACTGACAGCATGTCCATCGGCTTGATTTCGGTAATGGCCTTCTTTCCGACATACGGGAATATATCCTTTCGTAGATATTCAAGAATGTCCTCAGCATACCCGGAAGACCAGTTCGGCTTCTTATGCTCATGCCATTCAAGCGCCAAAAGCTCGAAGCTGTTATTAATTGCTAGATTCTTCGCTTCTCTGGCTGCTTGTTTAACTTCAGAGGGATCGTCACCTGCTGCAAGTACACGCTTGGCTTCCGTACGTTTATCTCTGGCTTCAGCAAGCGTCACATCAGGATAAACACCAATGGATAGCAGCTTTTCTTTACCTGCATAGCGGTATTTCATGCGCCAGTATCTGGAGCCGTTCGGGTTAACCAGTAGATACAAACCACCACCATCAGACAGCTTATATGGTTTATCTGTTGGCTTTGCAGTACTTACCTGGCGGGCAGTTAACTTCATATTGGGGGTATCTCATTTCATTGAACCTGAATATACCCCCGAATGTACCCCCAGATGAGCGTAGATTTCAATAGATGATACTAGACGTTGGGATAATGAGATTCTGCTCTATGCCTTGTTATATCTGGGCTTAGTAGACTTTGAGAGAGGTCAGTAGAAGTGAATATGGTACGCCCTGTAGGATTCGAACCTACGACCTACGGCTTAGAAGGCCGTTGCTCTATCCAACTGAGCTAAGGGCGCATAGAGAAGTGATGACTTCATGCAGATGAAACGCGTGAATTATACGGTCAGCGCCTGCTGAGTCAATGCCTTTTGTTCCGGTTGCTGACGAAGTGTACGAATGTTGTTTTTTTCTGGTCGTTCATGGGGTTCCAGGAAATCACCTGGTAACAACTCAGCCAGCATAATGCGGGATTTAAGGTTACAAGTATTTAGAAAATTAATGATTTTGCTTAACATTCCCCAGCCACTCCCCTGCTGTTCAGGACCTCGTCAATGTTAAGTATCGCTATCAAGGAAGAAAATAGTCATTTCGAACATGGGTTGAAAATCATCATCTCCCGCCTGGCAAATCAGTGGCATCAGGACATCTGCTTTTTACCTACCGAAGATATCGATCGCGCAGACATCGCCTTTATTTCACTGGATGACGATTGGCTCAGTGCAGGATGTTATCAGGTTCCCGTCCACACCAGACGCCAGCATCGGGTTATCATCTGCAACGGAGACGATAAAGATAAGCTGATGTTTCGCCCGTGCCTGTATATGCTGCCGCTGATCTATCGCGAAGATAATGTTGAAGCGATAACCCAAAAATTAATCCTGATTCTGCAAAAACGCGCGCTCCGCCACAGTGTGCCTGCAACCATCTGCCATTACTGTACCACCCGCAACTTTTCGGTGGAGGAACGCCAGTTCTTAATGCTACTTGCCAGCGGTAACACGCTCGCTGAAACAGCACATCTTCTCTCCATCAGCGATACCCAGGCCAGAGCAACTCGCCGCCGTATTATGAAAAAGCTGGGTGTGAAAAATGATCAGCAATTTTTAAGGTATATCAGGGCACACCTGAGTTTTCTGCAACAGTAGAGTGAGTCTTGCTGTCGGGAATTTTATTGAGAAATGTCTCATCATCAATTAAGTATCGGCACCTACTGTACCTAACCGCATACTGCCAGAATACCCTATGTATATTATTTCCGGAGAAACAAATAGACACACTCGGTAATATTTGCTCTGACGCCAGGGGGGATATCGTGGCACCGAGCCTGTTATTATGGAATGATAAATCTGAGTACTCTGCCTTTACCGTCAAAAACAGCGATGCAGAACCCCTGCAATTCGCACTTAAATTCGAGCCGATTGTCGATTTGTCTACCGCGTTGAGATACGGTTGTGAGGTCCTCACACATCTTCCCGCAAATATAAACAGTGAAAAATATTTTCACCAACTGTCGGTTCAGCATCGACAGCATCTGTTTTATCAGCAAATTGACAAAATTAAGTGCTACCAACAGGGGCTGCGCTACTCACTGAATTTACCGATGCAAGCCTTTCTGAGTTGGCCGCTATTCCATTCCCTGATTACGCCCTCTCCGTCCAGCTTGATTATCGAAATACAAGATCCAAATACGTTTTATTCTTTAAGTACACCCCAGCGGGCGATCGTCTACGACGTAATTCAACACCTTGAAGACCATGGTATCCCAATATGGCTGGATGACGTCAATGAGGAACTGCTTGGCACATTTACCGCAGCCAACTGGCATTTGTCAGGGGTAAAGTTAGATAAAAATACGTTCTGGACTCTCAGCCATGTGCCAGAAAAACTCCGCCAGGTTATTCAGATGGGGCGCGCAATCGCCAGCCTGGTGGTAGTTGAAGGAATTGAAACGCAAAAACAGCAGGAAATTGCCCTGCGCGCTGGCGCAAATTTGGGTCAGGGGTATTTGTGGCCAGCCATTTATCCAGAGCAGGCGCAATAGATACGAACAGGGAAAAAGGAAGGATGCGCAGTGTAAAACGCCGGGAACGGCATCGCCGTTTACGAAACGCCCACTGTACCTGGCAATATGATCACTGTGCCCCCCAGGAATTTGACAGAATTGAGTATCTGGCTCAAAAACTTGATTACACATTACCGGGCGACACAATATCTCAAGCGATTATCACAACAGACAACTATCTCGGCTATACGTTAAATCGCTATTTATTTTCTGGTACACACACGGCCATCTTCCAGACGATTGAATCGGCTCTGCCACTGTTGAAAGAGTCTGAAGCGAGTCAGTTAGTGGTTGATATGGATGGCGCATCAAGCTCATATTTCGATGTTCTGGAATATCTTCGCCGACTCATTAAAGAACAGGATAATATTCAAATTTTCATATTACTTCCCAGTCGCCACGAAGCGCTCAGGCGCTTTATTGCGATGGCTGGGCCATTCTATATCCTGCCGCGCCGTCAGCGCCTCCCGGAGATGCGCCATGCTTTATTATCTATGGTGCCGGATCATATTCACTCCGGGCACATAAATCAGGCTGACTGGGAGATGATCTCATTACTGTCACAAGGTAAATCATTAAAGAAGATTGCTCTGCTGCAGGCTCAACCCTATCACCGCGTTATCTATCGCCTGAACCAGCTGATCACGCAGCTGGGGTTGCCACATCGTCAGCGTTTTTTGCATCTGATACATCGCCTCAGCGTTACCTATCCCCATTTAATTTAACACCCTAACCCTCTGTGATATAAGAATTTATAGGAAATTACTTATTTTCAACTGAGAAAACGAATGTGATTTTTACAAACATTTAATATTTACAACTATTCCTGGTATTATATGTCGCGCAGGTATCCTGCTTTAGCTGACAGATTCAGTACATCTCGACAAAAAAGAATTGCCTCGCCGCCTTAACAAAACCTAAACAATTAGCCCATTGTGTCGTTTTTACTATTTAAAAAAATTTTTCAATCTGCCATAATTCAAACAGCAGGAGATTAATATCAATAGTCATTACCATGCCCTGATCTTTCAGGATATCCTAACAGACATTATGAACTTACGTGCTGTAAGCCTTTTCCGAAAGTGCAGAGCAGGTATAATCCTCACTGTTTTCTGATTAATTGTAAGTTTTCCCTGGTGTGAAATGGATATTCCACAAACTCATTGTTCTGACGTAGAACAACCGAATAAACAAGGATGACATAATATTTATTCGGTTCTTCTTCCAGAGCAATCCTTGGCTATTTGACAATATTATAACGCCTGATGTTTTATCAAAATCGCAAGATACACAAACAGTTTGAGGCATACAACAATGAAACCAGCATCCGTTATCATTATGGACGAACACCCTATTGTCAGAATGTCGATCGAAGTACTGCTCGAAAAGAATAGTAATATTCAGGTTGTTCTGGAAACCGATGACAGCCGCGCAGCAATAGATCATCTACGTACCTATCCAGTCGATCTGGTCATTCTGGATATTGAACTACCTGGCTCCGATGGGTTTACATTACTCAAGAGAATAAAATCTCTGCAGGAAAAAACCCGGGTGCTGTTTCTATCCTCAAAGTCTGAATCATTTTATGCCGGACGGGCGATCCGTGCCGGTGCCAATGGCTTCGTCAGCAAACGAAAGGATCTCAATGATATCTATAACGCGGTGAAAATGATTTTATCAGGATATTCATTTTTCCCTTCAGACACGCTTAACTTTATTAATAATATTAATATACGTAAAGGTGTGCTGAATGACATGCCGTTATCGAATCGCGAGGTTACAGTTTTACGTTATCTGGCGAATGGGTTATCTAATAAAGAAATTGCTGAGCAACTTTTATTGAGTAATAAAACAATCAGTGCTCACAAAGCTAACATCTATTCCAAGCTCGGACTACATACCATTGTTGAGCTAATCGATTATGCAAAGATGCATGAATTAATGTGATCGCACTCCCGGCGAGGCGTCGTTCGGGAGTGCGTTATCAGCGCATGATGTCAATTGTAGTTAATCATAAACGTAGCATCTGCTTTCGCGATCCCCGGTTGAACGCCATCTGCCAGCGCAATATAGTTGGCAAAAAAAGTCAGCATAGCATTGCCATTTTCATCAATGTTTACTGCCTGGCTGGCTTGTTCAAGCGGTAATCGCGTACGGTCGCTATCGTGCAATTCAATCGCGACCTTTTGTGCCATCACGGCATCGTCCAGCGCCAACAACGTGGTACCCGCTGCCGGCGTGCCGGAAAAGGTTATCGAGGCCGACCCCGGCGGGCAGCCTTCAAGTTTCAACGTAAAGGGAACCGGTTGGGTCGTATCCCCGGTGGTCTTTAATTGTTTTGTCGGCCAGGTGCCTAGTTCAACCAACTTATTGTTGTCACTGGCAATAACCGCACAGGTGAAGTCCACGATATTACCGTGCAGTTCGATATTAATCTCACCCAGCGAGCTATCTGCCTGGCATAGCGAACTGGCTGACACTGCGGATATCAATACGAAAAGCGCACGACGTCTCATTGTTCTCTGCTTATTCATAATCAACTCGCAGATAGCCACGGGCGGTGAAAGGCCCTTCCGCTGGTTTATTGCCCGTCACGCTGACTGGCCATGCTCTAATGCCAACCCGCGCGGCAGCGTTATCATCCAACTGAAAGGGAATGGTGCTGGACAGATTGTTGGGTGTCAGCGGTTTACCGCTGCTGTCGGCCACGATAAAACCTAAATCCGGGTTGTCCGATATCATCATTTGCCCGGACGCTTTTTCGGCCTCGACCCGCATGGTCAGATAAGCTTGCGCGGCAACATTTGTACACTTTATGGCGACCGTTTTCGTTTGCGTATTGATACCTTCGGGCCGGTTACCGGCACCCGCCTTGCTGAACAGCGAGGCACCAATATCGCCAAAATCAAACTCCACGATTTGCCCGGCATTCACCTCGCAGTTTTGTGGAACTTCCACCTTGCCGCTGTAGCTTATGGTGTAAACCGGCGTACTCAGCGCATCTCCCGTACTGGTAGTGACATAGACACTGAACATCGTCTGTCGCGGGATCGGCACCATGTTGATAAATGAACGAATCACTTTTAATTTAAACACCAGCTTCGAATCCATCACGCCAAAAGGCTGCTGTTTGGAAACGTTTGGGTGATTCCCCATGCGGATATAATTACGAGGAGGATAAAACAACCCCGCGTAGCTGTCGGTAATACTCATGGCCCCCAACAGGTAATCATTGAGTTTCAGATACTGAAAGTTATTTTCCGTACTTTGCACGGGGAGTTCGGTCACATAACTTCGGTAGGTGTAATTCACCGTCGTCCCTGCCGGGCAGGTTGCATTCACCCCAACCCAGCCTGACTTTTCAGGCAATGTCACTACCTGACCCGGTTGGTTATTGCTGCTGTTAAAAACATTCGACAGATCGTAATAAACGTCCGTTGGCGTTCCGTTCGAGTTATGGCAGACCGTCGCCCATGACGTATTAGCTATAAGCAGTAAAGCGCTTCCCAGTAGCAAACCGGTTTGTCGTTTCATCATATTATCCCTGTCGTGCCGACGGTCGTTGGCACGTCACGTTGGTGAGCGTTACAGCCTGTTTCAGGCTCTCTTCAGGCAAGGTGTAGTGCGCTTCACAGCGTGCGTTTGCGCCTTCACCCCATTGGATCAACAAGTTGCCTTTGAGCGGCAGACCACTCAGATAAATTTGTCCATCTTCACCGACCATGCTGGTGACGCCGCTCGTGGTTTCGCGAACCACCGACCCAAATGGCACTGGTTTTCCATCCCGGTTAACCGTGATAAGCGCCCGCACGCCAATGCGTGTATCAAACGCCGCACGTACCAGTGCCCCCTGCGTGGGCACGACGCTGCTAACGTTATTTTCCACATCGGTGTTGTTATTCATTGAATTGGTATCCAGCGCGACGCGGTTGTAGCGATAAACGGTGGCATACGGCATGACCGCGTAGCCACGCCAGTCGGTCTGCACGCCGGTCTGGTTTTCTATCCGCACCCCCTGGGCTCCTGGTGCTTTTATCAGTACGTTGGTGTCGCCCAGTGGTTGGCTGAGCGTAATGCCGTCCGCATGTCCGATGACGCCACCGGAGAGTTGCCAGTTATAGTCATGCTGGTCACGGTCATAGTTGTAACCCACGCCCAGCGTGCCATAGGCCGCCTGCCAGTTCGCGTTGGCGCTCCCGCTGTACCCGTTGGAGCTGCTGTGTCCCTGATTAACGCTGTAGCTGAGATTGCGTCCATCTAACAGCGTGCCGCCAATGCCGCTTTGCCAGCTGTTTTGTCCATTGCTGTTACGGTTCGCATTGAAAGTGGCGTAGGTGCGATCGAGTGCGTTATCACGCGAGTAGCGCCGCCCGGTCAGCAGACTGAACGGTACGGACACATTGAAGGCCAGGATGCGGTCGGTATCAGAGATCCCGACCGATTCATTCCATGACCAGGAGAGTGAATAGCTAATCCCCTGCCAACCGCTGGCATACCCCAGCTGGTACCAGGTATTGGTATCTGAGGTGTTCCAGTACGTTTGCTGGCTACCCGATACATAGAGTGATCCGTAATCGCCAAGGTTCTGCGAAATGTTGATCTGAAAACGACCCTTTTTGCTGTAGCTCAGATTGTGGTAGCTCTTCACCTGTGGAACATCGTGGCGATTCCCTTCGCTGTCATATTCGTACTCGTAACCTTCCATACTGCGATACGCCACATCATCGAGGGTATAAAACCCACGCGTCGAATAGCGGTACCCCAACAACTGGAAGTTGGTACCGAAGTTGTTCAGTGATTTTGCATACAGAAAACGCAGCGATTGCCCCTGATGCGTACTGTCATCCGCCAGTTGGCTGCGGGCATGCGTTAAATCAACAGAGACGGCTCCCCAGTCACCCAGGTTGCGCCCGGTACCTAACACCAGTGCGGTGTAGCGTGAAGCTAACTGCGTGCCGCCATACGCGGTGTAACCTTCTGGTAGCCCGGCGATTAACGTTCCCTGGAAAAAGAATGGCGAAGACTGCTGGCTATTACCGCTACGAAAATCCCCGGCGACAACGTCATATTTGAAACGTCCTTCACGCTGGAGCAGAGGTACCGTGGAATACGGCACCGTATAGCGCTGTTGACTGCCGTCCTTCTCATCAACCGTTACGTCCAGGTCACCACTCGACGAAGTGGGGTTGAGATCGGTTATCGAAAAAGCGCCTGGCGAAACATAGCTTTGATAAATCACGTAGCCATTCTGGCGAATAGTCAGTTTCGCTGCGGTACGCGCAATCCCACGGACGGTTGGCGCGTAGCCCTGTAAGCTGTCAGGATACATGCTGTCGGACGAATAGAGACGAGCACCACGAAAACCGATGCTGTCAAAAACGTCGTTGCCGGTGTTGCTGTCCCCCATCACCAGCTCACCCTTCAGCGGGATAATCGCGCGCTGAAGCCATGTGCCAATATTTTTCCAGCTTTGCGAATGGTAGCCCTCACCTTTCGAGTAGTTCCATGCACCGTTATTCCTCAGCCGCCATGGGCCATAGTTCAGGCCGCTTAACATGCTTAAGAAATAGCTGTCGGTATCGCTGCCGCGACTGCCGGTAAAGCTGTAGTTAACCAGCGCCGCCGGAATACCTTCATCCCACTCCTCTGGCGGAATATAGCCACGCGCACTGTTCAACATTGAGGCTTGCGGCAGGCTGACATTTAAACGCAGTGTAGAAAAATCGAAGGCAATTTCGCTACCAGGAATCGCCTCTGGCAAATTAATACAGGTATTGTTCGCATCCTGACTGAGTGCCGGAAACGCAGTGATATTGACGCCAAGGCGTTTAACCCAGTCGAGATCAAAGCACGGCATCAGCCCGCCGGATTTTTCTCCGGCTTTCCCCGCACTGGTGGCGAAACGAATATCCTGGGTAGCCACAAACTCATCATTGCGCCAAATATCCACACGATAAACGCCTTCAGGCTGGTGATTCCCTTTTTCGAAACGAGACAAATCCGCCACAGTAGCGGTATCGGCAGATAAAAACGCCGGATTGAAATAGCTTTCACCCTGGCTGAAGGAGGGAAAGAGCGCGGCCAGCGTGGACAACGCCACCCCCGCCAGCGGTGGCGTAACCCCCGGTAACAGGCCAGGAAAATACGTTGTCTTATTCATCGTTTTCTCAACGCACGCTAACCGTTTTAGCGGTGGTGACTGCGCCATAATCGTTCACCGTCTGGAACGTAACGTTTCCCTGAACGCCAGTCGGCAACAGGACCTGCGTGTCATTTTTCGGCGCAACCATAACGTTATCAATCTTCGTATTTCCGACATTGAGATTGACCAGCGTGACGTAATACGCTGACGGGTTGGTAATTTTCAGGTGGTTGCCGGTACGGGAAAACTGCAGCATGCCTGGCGCATCTTCCGCGATTTGTGGCAGATTATTTGGGCGGACAAAGAGTTTGATGCGCGACAAAATCGCGAGTTGCAGAACGTTTTTCCCCTCAAGGCTGTTTTTATTGACCGACGGAATAGCCTTCACATTCATCCAGAACAGCGATTCACGGTCTTTGGGCAGAGGCTCGCCCGCGTAGATGATACGCAGCGTGTTTTCGCTTTTAGGTTCACTGACAAACAGCGGCGGTGTGACCACAAACGATTTATCTTTGACGCCTGCGCTGTTCTCTATCCAAGAATTAATCAGGAAACGTTCTTTGGTATCACTATTACTAATGGCGAGGGACGTTTGTTTGGCCTCGGCAGGATAAATAACGCGAGTTGCACCTAATGCAATTCCACCAGATGCCTGCACACTGGTGGCAGAAAATAAGGCCAGTAAAATGATAAAACCTGATTTTAGATAATTAAACATAGCTACAAATACCTTTGGCGTGATTATCGTTAGGAAATAAATCAGGGATACACCAACGTAAACCACACATCTGAACGAAGCGTTCCCGGCGTTATATATTCCGAGACAGCCCGATAGCGAGCAGTGAAATGAAACGTCATCTCTTGCGTTAAAATCGGGGCATAATGAAGCGGCAGCGCATTCGGAATTATTTGTCGCTGTCGCTCATCAAACAACGCCAGACCAATACCCGAAACCGCAGACGCATCGCCGCTGGCAAGAAAGACCTGTGGATCTTCGGCTGGCGTAACGCCCGCAAAGGCAATCCCCACGTGGTCATAAACATCAGCACTGCACGACGTTAGTCGCAGCGAAAACGGTACGCTGGTAGAGGCAAAGCTTCCCGTCCCGGAAAACGCGTTAGTGCGGTACTGCCCCATTTGCACCCGTAAACTCTGGCTGTCTGTGGCAACCGTACAGGCACCATTAACCAGCTGCCCACGTAAATGAAGATGGCCACTTTCCAGTATCACGGTGTGGGCAAACGCCGGCATTACGCAGACCATTCCCGCCAGCGCTACGCCTTTCCCTATCATCTGCCACATCCTTCATCATCCCCGGATAGCGCCTCATCCCATGAGGCGGTAGTCTTCCCTGCAAGAATCAAACGGTTTATTCGTACTTCATGATGAAGGTCGCATCCGCATTTGCCTGACCCGGCGTGGCGCTGGTTGCTGTGGCTTTATAACGCGCGGAGAAACGCAGGGTGTTGGTGCCTTCCACCAGCGCCTGAGCGGTTGAGAAGGTCGCGCCATCTGGCTTCAGTGCGGTGGAGGTGTTGTCCAGAATTTCGATCCCTACGCCGCCCGCTGTGGTGCTGTTATCCGAGGAGGAGAGAGCCAACAGGCTGTTGTTGGTGAGGTCCGTCTGGCCCGAGAAAGCAACAGCAGCAGTCGCAGCAACTTTCGGGTCACAGTCGTTCAGCACGATGGAAAACGGAATTTGCGCCGTGGTGTCACCGACTGCGGTGAAGCTGGCGGTACGATATTGGCCTAATGTGACAACCTGGTCGGCTGACTGAGTGCTCACGGCACAGGCTGCATTGACCAGTTCACCTTCAAAGTGAACCGTACCGCCGCTCACGCTTACCGGATCTGCCGCCACCGCTGCGCCCGCCATTAACATCATGCTGGCAAAAACAGAAGAGGTCATTAATTTACGTTTCATGGATTTCCCTTGAATTACACACATCCGGCTCCAGCGTCCTGCGGGATCCGTTTGAATCATTATCGACATTAAATGTCAGGCAAATTATCTCTGCATCCTGTAAAGATATATATCGAGAGAGAATTAGCGAAACGTGTACCCCCACTCTCCTGAGTATTTGATTCACTAATTAATCTTCACGAATATGACAATTCGTCACCGGGATAAATTAAACATTTCAATTAATGAAAAATACCTGTAATTCCTTTTAATGCCCCTGGCTTATTCTTATTGGACTCTAAGAAAATTCCAGGTGAAAATGAGGCAAAAACGGCCATAACAAGACGTAACAGTCTGGTTTCTGAGATATTACCCATGAAAATACCAGGGTGATGAGTTGTTTCATTTAGGTTAAGTTTCGTTAGCATGCTTATTAATTACGTACCAACGTCCAACACCTGTGGCCGCGCTCACGGGCTACGCGAAACACTCCACCGCACGTAAAAACGCAAACGAAAACTGACAGCACGCCCCGCTTCTGACAAAATAGTGACATCCCCTTCGACTTAACGTAACAGACGGAATCCTCTCTCTGATGGCAGCAAAGATTATTGACGGTAAAACGATTGCGCAGCAGGTGCGCTCTGAGGTTGCTCAAAAAGTTCAGGCGCGTTTAGCGGCTGGATTACGCGCCCCAGGACTGGCTGTTGTGCTGGTAGGTAGCAACCCGGCTTCGCAAATTTACGTGGCAAGTAAACGCAAAGCCTGCGACGAAGTGGGGTTTGTCTCCCGCTCCTGGGACCTGCCTGAAACCACCAGCGAGGCGGAGCTTCTTGAGCTGATCGATACGCTCAATGCAGATGCCACCATCGATGGTATCCTGGTACAACTGCCGTTGCCGGCGGGTATCGACAACGTCAAAGTTCTGGAGCGCATTGCCCCGGACAAAGACGTTGACGGTTTCCATCCGTATAACGTTGGCCGTCTGTGTCAACGCGCACCGCGCCTGCGTCCATGTACCCCACGCGGTATAGTAACCCTGCTTGAACGCTACAACATCGACACCTATGGTTTGAACGCCGTGGTGATTGGCGCCTCCAATATTGTCGGTCGCCCGATGAGCATGGAGTTGCTGCTGGCGGGTTGCACCACCACGGTCACCCACCGATTCACGAAGGATCTGCGTCGCCACGTTGAGCACGCCGACTTACTTATTGTTGCCGTTGGCAAACCGGGTTTTATTCCGGGTGAGTGGATCAAAGAAGGTGCAATTGTGATTGATGTCGGCATCAACCGTCTGGAGAATGGTAAGGTTGTTGGCGATGTGGTATTTGAGGATGCTGCCGCACGTGCGTCGTATATTACGCCGGTGCCGGGTGGCGTTGGCCCAATGACTGTCGCCACGCTTATCGAAAACACGCTGCAGGCGTGTGTTGAATATCATGATGTAAAGGACGTTTAAGATGGCCACATTTTCACTGGGTAAACACCCTCACGTTGAACTCTGCGATTTGCTGAAGCTGGAAGGCTGGAGCGAAAGCGGCGCCCAGGCAAAAATTGCTATTGGCGAAGGGTTAGTGAAGGTCGACGGCGTTGTTGAAACGCGCAAGCGCTGCAAAATTTTTGCCGGACAGACTATCAGCTTTGAAGGCCACAGCATTAACGTCATCGCTTAATAACTTCACCGGCAGCGCAAGCTGCCGGTGATCATTTTATCCCCTTGCCGCTCTCTCAGCCCACAACCTGCCCCTGCCCGTTATTTTCACTAAAGTAGAGCACTTTTTGAAAGTTTTTATTCAGCATCCATTTTAGCATTTCCTTATCAGTACCGTTTTTCAACAATAACCTTGATAAGGACATTATATGACTGTTTCCCGTCTTGCCCACAATGCCCTTCAGCGTATACAGCATCCCATTCATGCTGAACATCGTGCCCCTTTTGCTGGTTATAATCGCATGCCGCCAGCCGAACAACAGGGGCCTGTCATCGCTGATCCAAACATCTTACCCAACGCGGTTCAGCCAGAAGCTCTGGATACTCATCAGATAGCTAACAAGAAAGATGCCCCCAAAACCGTTGATTTCAACCTGCATGGCAGAAATGTTAAATTACCTGAACATGCCAAAATAGATGCTAAAGATATCATTTCGATGTGTGAAAACGGTGAGAAGATATATGAAAACCTGATCAACGGAAAACGAGTGGAGGAGACAAAAGATAATGTTGCTCAATTGATGTGGTATTTACAGGCTCGGGCCTCAAACAAAGTTTCCGTTTCTGCAGGGTTAACAGAACGTGGGCCACAAAATTTCAAAATGGGCGCTTTCAGCATTGAAGATAAAGACCATAATATAGAGAGTTTTTTGAATCAAGCTGGCAGTTATTCAAGGAAATCAAGCCATCTCAAAGAATATAAAAATGCCGGAGCAGACTATCAATCACGAGGTTTAGATATTGATAGCAAAAATGCATTCTTACCTAATAATCGTAAAACCGTTCTCTTTGCCAGGATGCCCAAAAAAAGCGAGGACAGCCCTACTGGCATCCCAGATAAAGACATGTTGTTCATTAAAATGGAAGAACATGGATGTCATAAAGTCAAAGATATGATACGTCATGCTTTTAATTATATCCCTACCGTCTTAGAACAGAAATTCGGGTTAACTAAAAGTGATGGCGGCATCGATAATAGAGAAAGAATTCCTTCTGAATTAAAAGAAGAATATACCAACATCCGCAACAAATATGAACAAACAACAGGAGAAGCATTACCTTCTTCCAATGCACTCACCACCACCGGTGGCGTCAAGACAATGCTCGAAGATTTAAGAACAATGTGCAACAGCCTTGATGAAAAGATAAAAAAGATAAAGATGGCGCATAGTACAAACACCGGAAACGAAACAATAGGTGTTCCGGAAATACAAAAGCTGAAAAATGTCATATGGAAGATGCAACAAAAATTGCAATTACGCAATTATAGCGCCCTTAGAATTGGCAACGAAATAATTATTACAAATGATGAACCAGTTATTGATTATTCAAACAACACACTCTCAAAAGACGCATTAAATAACAATCCCAAACTCAAAGTATTATTCGATGCGTATATGAAAAAACGATTAATGACTCTTCTCAATCCATCATCAGTGAATAATGCTGATTTACTCATGTCAGAAAGTTGTATGGCTACTGACTTACGAAGAGGTATGATTATTAAAAACTCTCAGGGAAAGAGAGAGGCGTTAACGAAAGAAGAGAAAAAAGAATTTAATACTAATGCAGATAACGCAAAACAAGTTACTAACGAAAAAATCATAAAGTTCATATCGGAAACTATAACATCTCAACTTCCAGGAGCAACAAACATTGCGACTGAGCACACAACTAAACTCTCTAAAGTAATTACTTCTTTCTGCGAGCAATCAATCGGGAACTGCCTAACCAGGCTGGGGTCATTGGCACTCGGTGGAGAAAGTATTCTTGATGCAAACGGTGAGATAGAAATGCCAAAAGTTGAGACTTCTATAAGTTTTGGTAATAGTAGCGAAGGGGTTTGGGGTTATACAATTACACCCATATCATCAGAGAAAGGAACGACTGTAGTTGATCTTACAGGTTTATTTGAACTTAGAGCACTCGGTTTAGGTCGTAATGGTTCGAATTATGAGCTTATGGCGACGGGCCCAAATCGCGTCTCAACAGAATTGACAATCCGGTTTGCAATGAACAATAAAAATGGAGAAATTACTGCATCTGCTGTTGATGCTCAATATACATTTGCAGATGATTTAAGATTCTCAATGCCGGACTAAGAGATATAGTATATGAAATATATAAATAGCATCAATATGACAGACCGTCAGCTTTGAAGGCCACAGCATTAACGTCATCGCTTAATAACTTCACTGGCAGCGCAAGCTGCCGGGATCATTTTATCCCCTTGCCGCTCTCTCAGCCCACAACCTGCCCCTGCCCGTTATTTTCACTAAAGTAGAGCACTTTTTGAAAGTTTTTATTCAGCATCCATTTTAGCATTTCCTTATCAGTACCGTTTTTCAACAATAACCTTGATAAGGACATTATATGACTGTTTCCCGTCTTGCCCACAACGCCCTTCAGCGTATACAGCATCCCATTCATGCTGAACATCGTGCCCCTTTTGCTGGTTATAATCGCATGCCGCCAGCCGAACAACAGGGGCCTGTCATCGCTGATCCAAACATCTTACTCAACGCGGTTCAGCCAGAGGCTCTGGATACTCATCAGATAGCTAACAAGAAAGATGCCCCCAAAACCGTTGATTTCAACCTGCATGGCAGAAATGTTAAATTACCTGAACACCCTAAAATCAGTAATGACGATATTATTTCAATATGTAAACAAGGTGATTACATATATAGAGAACTGATGGCCGGTATACCTGTAGAGAATACCAAAGAAAACGCAGCTAAATTGATGTGGTACTTACAGGCACAGGCATCAAACAAAGTTTCTGTTTCTGCGGGATTAGCAGAAAGTGCTCCACAAAATTTCAAAATGGGCGCTTTCAGCATTGAAGATAAAAACCATAATATAGAGAATTTTTTGAATCAAGCTGGCAGTTATTCAAGGAAATCAAGCCATCTCAAAGAATATAAAAATGCCGGAGCAGACTATCAATCACGAGGTTTAGATATTGATAGCAAAAATACATTCCTACCTAATAATCGTAAAACCGTTCTCTTTGCCAGGATGCCACAAAAAAGTGAGAATACTCCTACCGGAACCCCAGGTAAAAATATGTTATTCATTAAAATGGAAGAACATGGATGCCATAAATTAAAAGATAAGATATCTCATGGTTTTAATTACATCCCTACTCTCTTAGAACAGAAATTTGGGGTAACTAAACGTGATGGCGGTGTAGATAACAGGGAACGAATTCCCGCCGATATCAAAGAAAGTTATTCAGAACTTGCTTCTGGCTTTAACTCATGGACAGGTATGAACATTAATACCAGTAACGCATTGAGTACTACCGGCGGAATAAAAATCATGATTGAAGACTTGACATTAATGCGGGATTACATCAAGACAGCCATAAGCATCGATTCACAAAACATAGAAGCAAACAAATTTCTGGCGATAACAACCACTCTTTATGATGATTTAAAATCACGTGATCACAGTGATATTAGAATTGGTAATGAGATTATTATCACAGCTCCTTCAGGTCTTAACAGAATTCCTGTCTCATCTGCTGATGTTAATATCAACAATCCTGATTTACAAGAAAAAGCAAAAAATAAATTCATAAAATCACTATCAATAAATAAATCGAAGGCGCCGAGCACATGGGTAGAAGATCCTGTGAGCTATATGACCGAGCGTTACACACTTGGGGCAGATATTAACAGAGACACCGTACTCCAGTCAGGCGGTGTACTATTTATTGACCCTAAAGATTTAGTATCCAGAGACGACCCAAGGCAATATAAAAAAATCACTAAAGACGCCATTGACTGGATATCTGGTTGCATTCAACCCACTGAATCACCATCTGAAAAAGCTTTAAATGATGTACAACTAAAAAAAATAGCATCAGCTGTTGCTGCATGTTGTGAACAAAGCATTTTCATAGAATTAAGAAATGCTATGGGTAATTTACTGGCAACAGATGGAAATAGTAAAATATCATTCGTCGGTAACAAGGCTGTTCCTAATTCTGTGGAGATTAAACGCCAATACACTGGTGGTAGTAACCAAGTAACTGTTGACGTGACTGCATCTACTTCCTATAAGGCTGGGTTTCTATTTGAAAATGTAAAAAATAAAGCAGAGACAATAACGTATCTGGGCATAACAAATAATAATGATGAACACATGGAGGGCCAAATTACAGTTCGAGTAACTCTGGATTCCGACGACAAAATTACATTGACAGTCCCTGAAAATATACATATCAATGGGAATGTAAGCTTCGGCTTGATCGAGGAAGTGGGGACAAATCTATGATTAACCCTGTAGAATATAAAGAAAAATTTCATCACCTTGTGTCTGCATTAGACAAACACACAGGAGGGACAACGTCGGCTATTAATGACAATGACGTTAGCTTCTTTTGGTTGTCAGACATGTTATTTTCATTCATCCTTAGCGATCCCGATGGCAAAAATCATCAGGAGTTAATTTGCATTATCCATATTGCCCCATTACCAAATGAGAATATTGACAATTCACGTTCACTGTATCTTCAGATACTAAAAGACAATCATTCATGGAGAAATACTGGAGGCGGTATTTTTGGCTTCGATGAGCAAACAGAATGTCTCTGCCTAAGCCTGAGGCTTGACCTCCTAAC
The DNA here is from genome assembly GCF_014596835.2 of Citrobacter sp. C6_1. NCBI lineage: Bacteria > Pseudomonadati > Pseudomonadota > Gammaproteobacteria > Enterobacterales > Enterobacteriaceae > Citrobacter > Citrobacter sp. C6_1. Next base: position 3,427,939 of record NZ_CP115031.1, read on the forward strand.
GGAATCAGAAGACAGTTTTCTTGCAAAAATAGCCTGTGCATATCAAATTTCACTTGAATGGAAAAATAGATTGACGGGAACGAATGAAATCTTGATTCAATTTACCGAGAAAATGTCATGAATCCGATAACACGCTCTATGGTTTTACTTGAACGCCTGTTCAGCGCCTACGGTTCCCCTGGATTTACCGAATCCGCAGAGAACCAGTATATTCTGGAAACTGATAATATCTTGTTCTATTTCTTTGACGAGCCGGAGCAATCAGAGCTTTATATCCAGGCTGACGTAGCGGAATACACCGCCACGGAAACCACGGAGGCGCTTATCGCCCTGCTGAAAATGAATCATCTGTGGGATGCCACAGAAGGCGGGATCATCGGCCTGTCCGTAGAAAACAACGCTTTTACCTATACCTATAAAATACAGTATCCCCTTGCTGAATCTGATGACTACGATGAATATCTGATCGATTTGCTGCCAGAAATCATTCGCTGTATTCAGTATGCGAGAAGCAAGCTTTCTGACTTTTAAGTGATACGAGAACTGAATCTGGCAGCACTCGCTGCCAGTTTTCAGAATGTGTTCCCTGTATGATCGCAATTCAGGCTGTTAGCATGCTGTTTTCTCATTCGAAGCGACTATCATGCCAACCATCGTTACCCACGCAGCCGTACCTCTTTGCTTAGGATTGGGTCTGGGACTCAAAGCCATTCCATCACGCTTGTTGTTTGCAGGGGTTGTGCTGGCAATGCTGCCTGACGCCGACGTGCTGTCGTTTAAGTTTGGCGTCGCCTACGGTAATGTGTTTGGCCACCGTGGTTTTACCCACTCGCTGCTGTTCGCCTTTGTGGTGCCGCTGCTGTGCGTAATCATTGGCCGACGATGGTTTAAAGCCGGGCTGGTTCGCTGCTGGTTATTCCTGACGGTTTCACTGCTGTCGCACAGCCTGCTGGATTCGGTGACGACCGGAGGAAAAGGCGTTGGCTGGTTGTGGCCGTGGTCAGATGAACGCTTCTTTGCACCGTGGCAGGTGATTAAAGTCGCCCCATTTGCGCTATCACGCTACGCCACACCGTATGGGCATCAGGTGATAATGTCGGAGTTGATGTGGGTATGGCTGCCGGGGGTTATGATAATGGGTGTGCTGTGGTGGTACAGACGTCATTAATAGTGCCTGATGGCGCTACGCTTATCAGGCCTACCGATCATTCCATCGTAGGCCGGATAAGGCGTGAGCCGCCATCCGGCAATCATTACCCTTACTTACGACGCCAGGTGGTGCCCTGCGGACCATCTTCCAGCACGATGCCCATCTCGTTGAGACGGTCACGTGCCGCATCCGCCGCCGCCCAGTCTTTCGCTTTACGGGCATCCAGACGCTGCTGGATAAGCGCTTCAATCTCCGCAACTTCACCGTCATCCGCCTGCGCACCGCTTTGCAGGAACGTTTCTGGCTCCTGCTCGAGCAGACCCAGCACGCCGGACAGCTTACGCAGATGGGCAGCCATAGCGTTAGCTGCCGCCATATCTTCGCCCTTCAGACGGTTAACTTCACGCGCCATATCAAACAGCACGGAGTAGGCTTCCGGCGTGTTGAAGTCGTCATCCATCGCTTCAATGAAGCGCGCTTCAAAGGCTTCGCCACCGGCTGGTGCCACGGACTTGTCGGTGCCGCGCAGCGCAGTATACAGACGCTCCAGTGCAGAACGCGCCTGCTTCAGGTTCTCTTCGCTGTAGTTCAGTTGGCTACGATAGTGACCGGACATCAGGAAGTAGCGAATGGTTTCGGCATCGTAGTATTTCAGCACGTCGCGCACGGTGAAGAAGTTGCCCAGCGATTTGGACATTTTCTCACGGTCAACCATCACCATTCCGGAGTGCATCCAGTAATTGACGTATTCTCCGTCATGCGCACAGGTGGACTGCGCGATTTCGTTTTCATGGTGCGGGAACATCAGGTCGGAGCCGCCGCCGTGAATATCGAAATGGTTACCCAACTGTTTGCAGTTCATCGCCGAACACTCAATGTGCCAGCCCGGACGACCTGCGCCCCACGGAGATGGCCAGCTCGGCTCCCCCTCTTTGGACATCTTCCACAGCACGAAGTCCATCGGGTTACGCTTCACATCAACCACATCAACACGCGCCCCCGCCTGCAGCTGATCCAGGTCCTGACGTGACAACTGACCGTAATTCGGGTCGGTCGGTACGTCGAACATGACATCGCCGTTATCGGCAACGTAAGCGTGACCTTTGGCAATCAGCTGTTCGGTGATTTCAATAATCTCAGGGATATGATGCGTAGCACGCGGTTCAAGATCCGGGCGCAGAATATTCAGCGCATCGAAATCGTTGTGCATTTCCGCAATCATGCGATCAACCAGCGCTACAAAGCTCTCGCCATTTTCATTCGCGCGCTTAATGATTTTGTCGTCGATATCGGTAATGTTGCGCACATACTTCAGCTTATAGCCGAGGAAGCGCAGATAACGGGCAACAACGTCGAAAGAAACAAAGGTACGCCCGTGTCCAATATGACAGAGATCGTAAACGGTGATGCCACACACGTACATGCCGACTTCCCCTGCATGAATTGGTTTGAATTCCTCTTTTTGGCGCGTCAGTGTATTAAAGATTTTTAACATCGAAGATTCCGTGTAGACGTGTGTGGATAACAAAGCCCTATAATACCTATAAATTGGCCCCGAAGCAGCACACTTTGCAAGGTGATCGAACCTTGCGGTTATGCTATAACACACCCCTAACTCTGACCCTTGACGGGGTCGAAGCACCAATCTATCGGAACAGGATGCAAAAATGGTTACTTTCCACACTAATCACGGCGATATCGTAATCAAAACGTTTGATGATAAAGCGCCTGAAACAGTTAAAAACTTCCTGGACTACTGCCGCGAAGGTTTTTACAACAACACCATTTTCCACCGTGTTATTAACGGTTTCATGATCCAGGGCGGCGGTTTTGAGCCGGGCATGAAGCAAAAAGCCACGAAAGAGGCGATCAAAAACGAAGCCAACAATGGTCTGAAAAACACCCGTGGCACGCTGGCAATGGCGCGTACTCAGGCTCCGCACTCCGCGACAGCTCAGTTCTTCATCAACGTTGCTGACAACGACTTCCTGAACTTCTCCGGCGAAAGCATGCAGGGCTGGGGTTACTGTGTGTTCGCTGAAGTTGTCGAAGGTATGGATGTCGTTGATAAAATCAAAGGCGTTTCCACCGGTCGCAGCGGCATGCATCAGGACGTACCAAAAGAAGACGTTATCATCGAAAACGTGACCGTCAGCGAGTAATCGTGACGACACTGTTTATTGCAGATCTTCATCTCTGCACGGAAGAACCGGCGATCACCGCCGGTTTTCTGCGCTTTTTAGCCGACGATGCACGAAAGGCCGATGCGTTGTACATTCTTGGCGATCTGTTTGAGGCCTGGATAGGCGATGACGATCCCAATCCCCTACATCGTGAAATGGCCGCAGCGATAAAAGCGCTGACGGATTCCGGTGTTCCCTGCTTTTTCATTCATGGCAATCGTGATTTTCTGATCGGCAAGCGTTTTGCCCGTGAGAGCGGCATGACCCTGTTACCTCAGGAAAAAGTGCTCAACCTGTATGGCCGCAACGTACTGATCATGCATGGCGACACATTGTGCACCGACGATACAGGCTATCAGGCGTTTCGCGCTAAGGTTCATCAGCCCTGGCTACAAAAACTGTTTCTCTCCCTGCCGTTATTCATTCGCCAACGCATCGCCGCAAAGATGCGCGCCGGAAGCAAAGCCGCCAATAGCAGTAAATCGCTGGAGATCATGGATGTGAATCCGCAGGCCGTGATTAACGAGATGGAAAAACATCAGGTCCAGTGGTTAATTCACGGTCATACCCATCGCCCGGCAGTCCACGAACTCACGGCCAATGCACAACCCGCTTTCCGCGTGGTGTTAGGTGCCTGGCACACTGAAGGTTCGATGATTAAAGTCACACCTGACGACGTTGAACTGATCGCTTTTCCGTTTTAATCACAGCTGAAAACGTCTGCACACAAGCAACGCAATCGTTTTCCTTGTTTTTAAAACGTGCTATTCTCTCTCGCCTCTAAAGCAGTGTGAAGCACACCCACAGGAGTTTTTAGACGCATGTCTTCCCGCAATAATCCGGCGCGTGTCGCCATCGTGATGGGGTCCAAAAGCGACTGGGCTACCATGCAGTTCGCCGCCGAAATCTTCGAAATGCTGAACGTTCCGCACCATGTTGAAGTCGTCTCAGCCCACCGTACCCCTGATAAACTGTTCAGCTTCGCCGAAAGCGCTGAAGAAAACGGTTATCAGGTTATTATTGCGGGTGCTGGCGGTGCAGCGCATCTGCCGGGCATGATTGCAGCGAAAACGCTGGTCCCCGTGTTAGGCGTTCCGGTACAAAGCGCAGCGTTGAGCGGCGTAGATAGCCTCTACTCAATCGTGCAGATGCCACGCGGCATCCCCGTGGGTACGCTGGCGATTGGGAAAGCGGGTGCGGCAAATGCGGCCCTGCTGGCAGCACAAATTCTGGCAACACACGACAAAGCATTACATCAGCGTCTGAGCGACTGGCGCAAAGCACAGACCGATGAGGTACTGGAGAACCCGGACCCGCGAGGTGCGGCATGAAGCAGGTCTGCGTACTCGGTAACGGTCAGTTAGGGCGCATGCTGCGTCAGGCTGGCGAGCCGCTGGGCATTGCGGTCTGGCCAGTCGGGCTGGATGCCGAACCCGCCGCAGTCCCCTTTCAGCAAAGCGTCATTACCGCTGAGATCGAGCGCTGGCCGGAAACCGCGTTAACCCGCGAGCTGGCGCGCCATCCGGCATTCGTGAATCGTGATGTCTTCCCGATTATTGCCGACCGCCTGACGCAAAAGCAGCTTTTTGACAAGCTCGGCCTGGCAACCGCGCCGTGGCAACTGTTGGCGGATAAAAGCGAATGGTCTGCAGTATTTGACAAACTGGGTGAACTGGCGATTGTTAAACGTCGCGTCGGCGGCTATGACGGTCGCGGTCAGTGGCGTTTGCGCGCGAATGAAACTGAACAATTGCCGGATGATTGCTACGGCGAGTGCATCGTCGAGCAGGGCATTAACTTCTCGGGTGAAGTGTCGCTGGTAGGCGCTCGCGCACACGACGGCAGCACGGTTTTCTATCCGCTGACCCACAACCTGCATCAGGACGGCATTCTGCGTACCAGCGTGGTCTTCCCACAGGCTAACGCCAGACAGCAGGCACAGGCCGAAGCGATGCTTTCCGCCATCATGCAGGAGCTGGGTTATGTCGGCGTGATGGCGATGGAATGTTTCATTACCCCGGAAGGTCTGCTGATTAACGAACTGGCACCTCGCGTGCACAACAGCGGGCACTGGACACAAAACGGTGCCAGCATCAGCCAGTTCGAGTTGCACCTGCGAGCCATTACCCAGCTACCGCTACCAACACCGGTGGTGAACACACCTTCGGTGATGGTGAACCTGATTGGTAGCGACCTGAACTACGACTGGCTGAAACTGCCGCTGGTCCATCTGCACTGGTACGACAAAGAAGTGCGTGAAGGACGAAAGGTCGGCCACCTGAACCTGAGCGACAGCGATACTGCACGTCTAAACGCCACGCTCGAAGCATTAATTCCCCTGCTGCCGCCGGAATACGCCAGCGGCATTATCTGGGCGCGGTCAAAGCTGAAATAAGAAGACACGGGGCGGGTATACACACGCCCCTTTTTTTACAGACGGATACAGGTTCCAGCGTTGCCCGCCAGCGTATCTTCAATGCGTGACAGCGCGCCAATCCATGCCGGTTTCCCGCGGCGTTTCACATATCCACTGACTGCGGTGACTTTTGGTCCCATCGAACCATCTGCTTTAGCAAACGGCGCCAGTTCATCTGGTGAGGCCTGACGAATCGCGCGCTGTTCCGGCGTCCCCCAGTTTTCATAGACCGCATCAGCATCGGTCAAAATAACCAGACCATCGGCATCAATCTGTTCAGCCAGCAACGCCGCCGCCAGGTCCTTATCAATGACCGCTTCAGACCCTAATCCTTCGCCAGTAACGGGGACACCGCCACCCCCGCTGCAAATCACCACATGCCCTTCCTTGAGTAAGAGCTTAATGGCGTCACTTTCAACAATCTGGCGAGGTTCTGGCGAAGCGACAACGCGCCGCAGGTATTTGCCGTCACGCTTCATATGCCAGCCGTAGGTAGCTTCCAGCTGCGTTTGCTCTTCGGGCGAATAGACCGGACCAATAAATTTTTCCGGTGCCAAAAATGCAGGATCGTCTTCTGAGACAACAATTCGTGTCAACACCGTGGTCACCGGCGGCATTTCCGGTTCAGCGGTCAGGCTCTGGGCCAACATATAACCAATCATGCCCTGCGTCTCGGCCACCAGCACATCTAATGGATAAGGCTCGACCTCCTTCCAGGCGAGATTCTGTAACGAAAGCAGGCCAACCTGCGGCCCATTGCCATGGACGATAGCCAGGCGATATGTGCGCGCCAGACGTGCCAGGGCGGGTACGGCGCTGGCAATATTACGATATTGATTTTCTGCCGTCAGCGCCTCACCGCGCTGCAATAATGCGTTGCCACCAAGGGCAACAACCAGCGTTTTCATTCCCTATCCTTCTATGATTTGTTGTCCAATCCAGAACCCCAACAGAGTGTCTGCACCGGAGGTATGTCCAAGCGCCAGCAGCGAATGAATCGCCGCATCCAGTCTTTCCTGACGACGCAACGCATGGGTGAAGTGGAGTAAAGGTGAAGCGAAGTAACCTTCTGCCGCGTAGCGCAAGTAGCTCACGCTCACCACGGTCGTCGCCTGCTCAAGGTGGCCTGAATCAGCAAAGAAACGATGGCCGGAAATCGTATTCAGCGCGCCGAAATACCAGGCCGCCAGCAGCATGCCGGTCAACGTGTCATCATGGCTGGGCGTTAGCCCGGGCCCCTTGCCTAACCACTGTCGCCAGTCTGTCGACAACCCCGCAAGCGCCGAGAAAAAGCAGTGGCGGAACTGGCGTAGTTCGGGGCATAAAGGCAGGTTTGCCGCCAACATTAACGGGCCGAACAATCCCGTTTCCTCGCCGCGATCCATCCAGGCGGGCGCAAGGCGCGGGGAATGTGGCCGGTAAGTGATTCTCAACGAACAGCAGCGCTGCGGCTGGCACAGCAAAAATGGCCCCAGTTGGATCCCACCTGGGACAGTCAGAGGAGTTTCGTTTCCACGTAACGCCGCACGCAGCGCATCAAAATCATGCGTACGGATCACCCATCCTGCCGGGCTAAAGCCGCTACCCTGGCGGTGCAACGTCAACAGTGCGCCCCCTTCAGCCACGAGATTAATCGCGCGGCGCCAGACGCCAGACAATTGCCAGGACTGGCGGAAATCCGGGGACTGCTGGCTGGCCAGCAAAGGATGGATGATCATCATGCGCGCTCCTTTTAGCTAATGCCCATGCTTTCAGCCAGCGCTTCCAGAGCCAGCTCAAAACAGGCCAACGGCGCACGGACGGTTCCCGCGCCAATCTGACCAATACCGGCCTCTTTATGCGCAATACCGGTATTGATCAGCGGCGTAATCCCCGTTTCGACCACGCGGCGAATATCGAGACCCAGACAAGCCCCCTGGAAATCCCAGCCAGGGATCTGCAACTGCATATTGCGCTCCAGATAGATTTCCGCCATCTCCTCGGACACAGATTTCGCCGCTTCCATTCCACCCGCACCGACAAAACGCGTGACGCCTGGTGCGGCGATCATCGCTGCTCCGCCAATGCCAAGCGTTTCGGTGATGGCGCTATCACCCATATCCGGATTAGCCTGTTCCTGCGAAAAACCAGTAAAGAACAGTCCCTGCGGGGTGTTAACAGGTGCGGTAAACCAGCGATCGCCAAGTCCACTCACACGAATCCCGAACATATCGCCATTACGGGTCATCGCCGTCACAATACTGCCAGAACGCACCATCGCTCCGGCGTCCATCGCCGCTTTACAGTAAGCCATCGCCAGGTTGAGGAAGAACTGGTCGGTTACGCTGAGGAAATCCATCACTTCAGCAATCTGCTGCTTATCATGTTGCAGACGGGCAATTTGCGGTGCCAGCGTACGCATCAGCAAGGCTGAAGAGGCAATGTTGCGCTGATGGAACTCGTCGCCCATCGTAATGCCCTGCGCCATCATGGCGGTCAGATCAATACCCTGTTCCAACGTCCCCAATGCGGCGCTTAAGACTGGCATCAGAACATCGCGCATCCAGCGTAAGCGCTGCTGGACATCCTCGCCGTACGCACCGAAGCGCATCACCTTGCCAATACCTTCGTTGAGATTGCAGTATGCGCGGTTCCCTTCTGTGATGTTTTCCACCACCAACATCGGCATGCTGGCCGAAGTGATCCCGCCCATTGGCCCCACGGCGTTAACGTGATGGCAAGGTACAAAATTGACTTTCCCCTGCTCCAGTAATGCCAGTGCGCTCATTTCGTCATTGGCCCACCCTTCAAACAGGCATGCACCAATGCAGGCCCCTTTCATCGGGCCGGTCATCTCTTGCCAGCGCATTGGCGGTCCCGCATGAAGCAGCGTTTTTCCTTCATTAAGTTCACTGATTAACGAGGACGCGGGTTGCACATCCAGCCAGTGCGGGCGCGCACGACGAATTTGTTCGATTACTGCAGTATTGGCTTGTGCCACTGATGTAAACATTGGAACCCCTTATTGCAAACGTTCTAATAAACGAGCCAGTTTTTTGTTACCGCCAGCGACAGGCGCCCACTGGTAATGCACCACAGGCTTTTCTGCCGCCTGTAAATCCAGTGCAAAACTGCGTAACCCGGCATTAATGACCGCGACTTTTTCCAGTAGCGAAGGTGCGGATTGATGAGATAAAGGTTGAGATGGCCGAATCAGTTCGGCGGCAAGCAAAGTAGCCTCCGGCAGTGAACTCACCACGGCGATACCGGCATCTTCCAGCGTGGCGATTTGCAGTGAACGACACTGCGGATCGCGTTCTGTGCCGGTCACCGTTGCGATTGCAAACAGCGGTTGGTCGATGTCTCGCACAGCGCATGCCTTTTGCCAGGCCTGAACCAGTGATGCCGCAGGATCTGCCGTCGCACCGTAACCAATCACGACATCCACCAGCAGTACCCGTACCTGCGGCTGCGAACCCAAATCCGTAATAAGCTGATTACGTAACGCAGGGTCGATCATCGGATGCGGCCGCCCGACGGTGTAAAAATCATCCCCGAGGTCGATAATCTGATGCCCGGCGGCATCCAACATCATGCCGTGATGATGTTGTGCATCCGCAGTAACGTTAAGGTTTGCGGCCAGCAGACCCGCCGCTTCGGCAGCCAGCGTTCCTCCGGTATAGAGCCCCCGAATAAGGCCATCTCCCGTGGCAGAAAGCGCGCCACGTCGTGCCGTGACGCGTGCCAGCAAACAGGCGAGACGGGCCGCATCATCCAGCGTCGATGCAAACCAGACGTTCTCATCGCGGGCTACTGCGCTGGTGTAACCTAAAAACAGGGCCACAACGGGTTTACCCGTGGCTTTCATCGCCGTGACAATACGCTGGCGAACGGCTTCCGCCGGTGGTTTAGACACAAAAGCCAGCACCTGACTTTTATCATCCGCACCGAGCATCTCCAGCGCGGTAAGTGCGCTAATTCCCCCCACCTCGGCGCTCAGGTCGCGTCCCCCCAGACCGATGGCGTGAGTGATGCCTTCCCCGGCCAGTGCTATCTGTGAACAGAGCTCCTGGATCCCTGTGCCGGAGGCGCCTATGACGCCGATGTTGCCTTCCGGCATCACGTTAGCAAAAGCCAGCGGCGTACCAGCAATCATGGCGGTTCCACAATCGGGTCCCATCACCAGCAGGCCTTTATCTTGTGCACGCCGCTTCAGATTGATTTCATCTTCCAGCGTGACGTTGTCGGAGAACATCATGACGTTCAGGTTGCGATCCAGCGCCTGGTTCGCCAGTTCAGCCGCATATTCGCCCGCCACAGAAATTAACGTCATATTCGCTTCAGGCAATTTCTGACACGCGCTTTCCCAGCGTCTGACCTGCAATAGCGTTTGGCTCCCCCCGGTTGCCTGCGCCAGCTGCTGCAACGACTCATCCAGTTGCTGCAAAATGGCCTGGGTAATACTTTCATCCGCCGCTTCAGTACGAATAGCCACGCAAATATCATTCGGCGTCGCCTGATTAAAATCGTCATGCCAGAATCCGGTCGTTTCCAGCAATGATTTATTCGCTGGCGTTCCCATCATGACCGATACATCGTCTACATTTTCGGACTCACTCAGCTTGCGTGAAATAATCATTAAACTGACAGAGTCCTGAAAACACCCTTTTTTAATAAAGGCGTGAATCATAACAACCCCTTAATAATTGCACCCATGGCAATTGCACGAGTAGTGTTAATGTGGAACTCAAGGTATATATCTGGCATAGCAAATAGAGTGACTAACATCACATACAATTTATTAGCAAAAGAATTTTAATAACCACCTGAGGATTACATGTTATTTTCTAACGGCATTATTTATTTAAAAAGAAAAGGCAAACCAATGCTGATTATCAAATAAATTCTAACTATATTTTTTTGCCTGTCTGGATCACATATTAGATTTATTTTCCCGGTATGTTAACGGCAGTCATGCTTCACACCGTCGTTAAAAAGGAAGACAGATGAAAATCAGTCGGGAAACACTCCACCAGCTTATCGAGAATAAGCTTTGCAAGGCCGGACTAAAACGTGAGCACGCCGCAACGGTTGCCGAGGTATTGGTTTATGCCGATGCCAGAGGCATTCATTCTCATGGCGCTGTACGTGTTGAATACTATGCCGAGCGCATTTCTAAAGGCGGCACCAACCGCGAACCCACATTTCGTTTTGAAGATACCGGTCCCTGTACAGCGATTTTGCATGCCGATAATGCCGCCGGGCAAGTCGCAGCAAAGATGGGTATGGAGCATGCAATTGAAATTGCTAAAAAAAATGGCGTCGCCGTTGTCGGCATTAGCCGAATGGGGCACAGCGGAGCCATTTCTTACTTTGTGCAGCAAGCCGCCCGCGCAGGCCTGATTGGTCTCTCCGTCTGCCAGTCCGATCCGATGGTCGTACCGTTCGGCGGCGCGGAAATTTACTACGGAACCAATCCGTTAGCCTTCGCAGCGCCGGGCGCTGGCGACGATATCATGACCTTCGATATGGCGACGACGGTGCAGGCCTGGGGCAAAGTTCTGGATGCCCGCTCACGCAACGAACCGATCCCGAACACCTGGGCTGTCGATAAAAATGGCGCACCTACCACCGATCCTTTTACGGTTAATGCGTTGCTTCCCGCAGCCGGGCCGAAAGGCTATGGTCTGATGATGATGATCGATGTGTTATCCGGGATTCTGCTGGGATTACCGTTTGGTCGTCAGGTCAGTTCTATGTATGAAGATCTCCATGCTGGACGTAATTTAGGCCAACTGCATTTAGTGATTAACCCCGAGTTTTTCTCCTCCAGCCAGTTATTTCGTCAGCATCTCAGTCAAACTATGCAAGAGTTGAATGCCCTTACTCCTGCGCCTGGTTTTAAACAGGTTTATTACCCCGGACAGGATCAAGATATTAATCAACGCAATGCCGCCGTTCATGGCATCGACATTGTTGATGATATTTATCAATACCTGATTTCCGATGCTCTCTATATCAAGTCATACGAAACAAAGAATCCCTTTGCACAATAATTATTGAAACAGGAATTTCATATGATTAATCATTTTCGTCACGCAATAGAAGAAACCCTTCCCTGGCTCTCTTCCTTTGGCGCAGATCCATCCGGTGGGATGACGCGCCTGCTTTATTCGCCAGAATGGCTTGAAACACAACAGCAATTTAAAAAGCGTATGGATGCCAGCGGCCTGGAAACACGCTTTGATGAAGTGGGTAATTTATACGGTCGCCTGCGCGGGAGCGAATCCCCGGAACAGGTCATTTTAAGCGGCTCGCATATTGATACCGTCGTCAACGGCGGCAATCTTGACGGTCAGTTTGGCGCGCTGGCGGCGTGGTTAGCAATTGACTGGCTTAAGACCACCTACGGCGCACCGCTGAAAACGGTCGAAGTGGTCTCGATGGCAGAAGAAGAAGGCAGCCGTTTCCCGTATGTCTTCTGGGGCAGCAAGAACATTTTCGGGCTGGCAAATCCCGATGACGTGCGCAACATCCAGGACGCCAAAGGTACGCGATTTGTTGATGCAATGAACACCTGCGGCTTTACCCTCCCCGCAGAACCGCTTCACGCGCGCAGTGACATCAAAGCTTTTGTTGAATTACACATCGAGCAAGGGTGCGTGCTTGAAAGCAATGGTCAGTCCATCGGGGTCGTCAGCGCGATTGTCGGTCAGCGTCGCTATACAGTCACGCTAAACGGCGAGTCCAACCATGCAGGCACAACGCCGCTGAGCTATCGTCGCGACACTGTTTACGCCTTCAGCCGTATCTGTAGCCAGTCGATTGAAAAAGCCAGGAAACATGGCGATCCTCTGGTACTGACCTTTGGCAAAGTTGAGCCGCAGCCAAACACCGTCAACGTGGTGCCAGGAAAAACGACTTTCACCATCGATTGCCGTCATACCGACGCCGAAGTGCTGCGTGATTTTACTCAGCAGCTGGAAAATGACATGCGCGCCATCTGCGATGAAATGGATATCGGTATTGATATTGATTTGTGGATGGACGAAACGCCGGTTCCGATGGACAGCAAACTGGTCGCTACCCTCACCGAACTCTGTGAAAAGGAACAACTGAACTACCGTGTGATGCACAGCGGCGCCGGCCATGATGCGCAGATTTTTGCTCCCCGTGTGCCGACCTGCATGATTTTCATGCCCAGCATTAACGGTATCAGCCATAACCCCGCTGAACGCACAAATATTAACGACCTTGCCGAAGGGGTCAAAACTCTGGCATTAATGCTTCATCAACTTGCCTGGCAGAAATAAGGAGTCAACAATGGGATATCTGAATAACGTCACGGGTTACCGCAATGATTTACTGGCTAACCGCGCAATTGTAAAACACGGTAACTTCGCCCTCTTAACCCCTGATGGACTGGTTAAAAATATCATTCCGGGTTTTGAAAACTGTGACGTCACCATCCTCTCAACGCCGAAACTGGGCGCGTCGTTTGTTGATTATCTGGTGACGGTTCACCAAAGCGGTGGCAACCAGAGCGGTTTCGGCGGCGAGGGCGTTGAAACGTTCGTCTATGTTATTTCCGGCAAAATTGAGGCAAAAGCGGAAGGTAAAACATTTGCTTTAACGCAGGGAGGATATCTGTATTGCCCACCTGGCGAGCTGCTCACCTTTAGTAATGCCCAGGCTGAAGACAGTCAGCTATTTTTATACAAACGTCGTTATACGCCTGTAGTGGGTCATTCGCCGTGGCTGGTCTCCGGTAACGCCAATCAGTTAGAACGTATCCATTACGAAGACATGGAGGACGTGATCCTGCTGGATTTCCTGCCTAAAGAATTGGGCTTCGATATGAATATGCACATTTTGTCATTCGAGCCGGGCGCAAGCCACGGTTATATCGAAACGCATGTCCAGGAACACGGGGCTTATATTCTTTCAGGTCAGGGCGTTTATAACCTCGACAATCAATGGATCCCGGTGAAAAAAGGCGACTACATCTTTATGGGCGCTTATTCCCTGCAGGCCGGATACGGAGTGGGCCGTGGCGAAGCATTCAGCTACATCTATTCCAAAGATTGCAACCGGGATGTTGAGATCTAACGGCGTACAGTCCTCCTGATACTTTTTTATTTAGCTATGTTGGGTTTTGCCACGGTGTATACCGTGGCTTTTTTTATGCTTAACGCAGAGCCACCGCCTGACCCAGTTTCATCGCACAAGCGATATTACGCGCACAGTGATAGAGATTGGTTTCGCCGTTTGTCAGCACTTCTGCTAACGGTGCGAGTCGCGGCAGAATACTGAACACCGCATCGATACCATGATCGTGAACCACTTCTACACCTTCGCCCAACACCCCGGCGATGCCGATCACGGGAACATGATGCCGCATGGCTACCGACGCGACACCGATTGGCGCTTTGCCACCGACCGTTTGCGAATCAATACGCCCTTCGCCGGTGATAACCAGCGCCGCGTCCTGGATTGCCTGCTCCAGCTGTACAGCCTGCAGCACAATCTCGATCCCGGGTTTCATGCTGGCCCGCAGGAAGAGAACCGCAGCAATCCCCATTCCTCCAGCCGCTCCGCCGCCCGCCACCTGAGCAACATCCTTGCCGGTCAGCGTTTGCAGCACACGGGCATAGTTGAGTAACCCTGCTTCCAGCCTCTCAACCATCTCCGGCGTCGCCCCTTTCTGCGGGCCGAATACCCTTGCCGCGCCGCGCGGGCCAACCAGCGGATTATCAACGTCACAGGCGACGTCAATGCGACACGCTTTCAGCCGCGGATCGCAGTGTTGCAGGTCGATGCGCGCAAGGCGAGACAAACTCCCACCCCCAGCGCTTAATGACGCACCTTGCGCATCCAGAAAACGAACGCCAAGCGCCTGGGCCATCCCCATACCGCCATCAACCGTCGCACTCCCACCAATACCAAGAATAATATGACGAATACCGGTATCCAGCGCATGGCGAATCAGTTCACCCGTGCCGTAACTTGAGGCCAGCAGTGGATTGCGCGCCTGCGGTTCGACCAGCATCAGTCCACTCGCCGCCGCCATTTCAATAATTGCGGTCTTACCATCCCCGGTCAGGCCATAAAATCCCATAACCGGTTCCCCCATCGGCCCGCAGACTTCCACAGAGATAACTTTTCCGCCTGTCGCCGCCACCATTGCATCTACAGTTCCCTCTCCGCCATCAGCAACCGGCAAACAAATATATTCTGCATCCGGGAATATGGCTGAAAATCCGGCTTTAATTGCCTGGCAGCATTGGTCAGCGCTTAAGCTCTCTTTAAATGAATCTGGCGCAATTACAATTTTCATCATCAATCCTTTTTCATCATGTTATTTAATGCGTTCCCATGGAATGAGATTTTCCATAAGCACCGCCAGTAAAATCCCCACCAACAAGCCATTACTCAGTAATGGCCGAATCGTCAGCGGAAGATCTTGTAAATAAACCGGAGGCAGCCCCATCAAAAAAATGCCGACAAATAGCGGGAGCGCCAGTCGATAAATATTGCGTGCGGTAAATGTGATTTGTTGGCTAAAAACCAGACCGGAATAGAGCAGCGGAAGATAAGAAACCAGCATCACAGCACTGCTGATCGCCAGCGGAATGGCGCAAAATAAGCGGGTTAGCGGCGTCACTATCGCCACGAATAAACATAATACACTGCCGCAAATAAATGATTTTCGCGAGCTGTCGCCGGTCTGTGTTAACAAGCCAATAGAAGAGACAAAAGGTGAAAATGGAATAACGGCAAAAGGGACTGTCACCAACGTCATAAAACCGGAAATAATAAAACTGCGGCGATAACGCGAACTGCTGGAGCCTTGCTGCGCATAAAAGGCGTCCGTGCCGCGCACTGCGCCATAGGTATTACTGACATTCACCAGACCGGTGATAACGGCCGTCAAAATAATGCCTGGTAACAGTTTGCCGTGGCTACCTAACGGAAACCATTGCCAGCTTGAATCACCAGCCGGCAAGGTCATTGATGGAAAACACAATCGCCAAAGCCCCCATCCCACTATCGCCCCCACCAACAGGGCATAGCGCGAGATCCGCTGTGGTAAAAAGATGATCATCGCAAGGATAAAGCACATCACGGCAACGGCCAGGCTAAAGGGGGCCAGTTGAATTTTGACGCTGGTATCCGCAATACCAAAGGGCAATCCCAACATGCCCTTAAAAAAGATGGTGGTCAGTTGCGCACCGAGCAGCAGCATAAAAAAGACCATCACCGTTGGGGTAAAAAGCCGGGCTAATCGATGCCCTAAGCCGCTAAAGCCGATAATCATCGTCAGTACAGCGGAAATCACAATGCCAACGGACAGGCTGGTAGCAATATCATTGAGCGGTGTCCCGCGTGATGCCTCAGCCAGGGTAATCGTCAGAATCGTTCCCCACCATAAACCGGTGGGTCCTTCCATAATGGCGCGGCGATGGCCACAAATTACCTGCGCCAGACAGGCCAGCGACGTTGTTAAAAAAGCGTACTGCGTGAGCATTAGCAGATTGCTGACAGGAAGATGAAAAGCAGAAACCAGCGTTGGCGGGACCACGACCGTATTACAAAAAATAAAGAAAAACCACTGAAAGCCGGACAACAAACTTTCGCGGTTAATAACAGGAAGCATATTCATACCTTAGAGCCTATCCCAGTAGGCGTATATTGGTGCAGCCAGTTTGGTCACGGACAGCGCGGAACAACCGGAGCGTACACGCAGTACGTGAGGATTGTGAGCACTGCCCAGGGTCAAAATGGCAAATAAAATTGCCTAATGGGATAGGCTCTTAAAATAGAGAATGCCCGCCAACTTGACGGGCATTAATTCACATCACATTATTGTTGATGTTTAAGGATAAATTGACCTTTAGGCGATACCGGGAAACCCTGCTCAATGTCATAAATAACATCACCACGCAGAATGGTTTTCGTAATGCGCGCGCCAATTGTACGGCCTACATACGGGCTGACTTTATGGCGATATTCCAGGTCTTCGTTCTTCAGAACATATTTGCTGTCGGGTTGAATAAAGACAAAGTCGGCATCTTTACCCGGGGCGATACGTCCTTTCTGCTTCAGACCAAAAATATCGGCGGCATTGGTTGCCATCAATTTCGCGAACAGCGGCAACGACATACCGCGTTTTTGCACGGCTTCATCAAACATAACGTCCATGCAGCTCTGCAGTCCGGCGATGCCGCCCCACGCCTGCATGATATTGCCAGCCTTCATTTCCGGCGGGCATGGAGAGTGGTCGGAAACCAGGCAGTCAATTTCACCGTTAAACAGCTTTTCCCACATACCTTGCTGATTTTGCAGATCGCGGATCGGCGGAGAACATTTCGCCAGGGTGCCAATCTCTTCAAACTGATCGGTATCCAGCACGAAATAATGCGGGCAAGATTCGCAGGTCACATCCTGACCTTCCTGACGGGCGCGGGTTACTTCTTCCACGCCTTCCGGACTGCTGATATGGCAGACATGCAGGCGACAACCAGCAACTTTCGCCAGATACAGTACGCGACGAATCGCTTCCACTTCGGTAAACACCGGGCGTGAGGCCACATAGTCATGCGCCGTGACGCGACCTTCGCGTTTAGCTTCCTCGCCAAGCTCGTCACAGATGAGCGCGTTTTCGCAATGCACCAGTACCGTCTGATTCATTTCCGCCAGCTTCTGCGCGCCTTTGTAGAACTGCCAGTCGTTAACATCACGGAAATCATTATCGATACCGCGGTCACCGCAGGTGGCAACAAAGCATTTGAAGCCGACGACACCGACCTCATCCAACTCGTGCAGACGATCGAGGTTATATGAGACCAGACCGCCAAGCTGCGCAGCATCGATAGTCAACTTGCCTTTAGCCGCATCAAATTTCAGTTCGATGGTTTCACGATCCACCGTTGCTGGCAGCTGGTTGAGGGGCATTTCGATCATCGTGGTGATACCGCCTTTTGCCGCGGCACGCGTTCCGGTCTCATAGCCTTCCCAATGTGTACGGCCCGGCTCAGAGATATGGGTATGCGCATCAACCATACCTGGTGAAACTACCAGACCCGTCGCATCCATAACCTGCTTCGCCTCCCCCAGATTCTCGCCAATGGCGGCGATTTTTCCAGCGTGGACGGCAATATCAACAATGCGAGCTTCATTTTCTAAAATAACAGTACCGTTCTTAATAATTAAATCAAAAGACATAACGAACTCCTTGTATGGATACAGATAATTTTTATAAATAACTCACGCTTAAATAAGCGCTTACTGATTTCATCACATCTGCCCTGTGGCTTTTTGCGCTCCGGCTGATTCAGCAACCGTTCTTTTCTTCAGCAAGGCATAGGCGATAAATGCGACAATAACGCCAACAAACCACGACACTCGCGATAACGGTTCGAGGAGAGGAATAAATTTACCCCCCAGTGAAAGAATGACTGCCACTAGCGTTACGGAGAAGGCTGTCAGATTAAATCCGTTTTCATAATATTGGTAATCACCGCTGGCGGTATATAATTCATCAAGATTAATTTTACCGCGCATCACGACAAAATAATGCGCTAGCATAACCCCAATAACGGGACCGAGCATCCCACCAATGATATCCAGAAACAGATAAATACTGTTCTGATTCTCCATTAACTTCCACGGACAAATCAGCAAACTAATAATGCTGGCGATCAATACACCGTTTTTATACGTTAATTTAGTGGGTGCAATAGCGGCAATCTGATAACCAGCTGGAATAATATTACCGGTAGCATTAGTAGAGATTGTCGTCATCAAAATAACCAGCACTGCAAAAAATGAAGCAAATAAGCTGTCCCAGCGTTGGACGATATCCAGCACATTCCACGTATCCATGCCGTAATGAATGCTGGCTCCAGCGATAATACACACGCTGGCAATGGCAAATAGCACGTATGCGACAATAAGCCCCAGCGTCTGCCCCAATGCTTGTTCACGAAATGAGTGGGCATTTTGCGTGAAGTCGGATGCGCTCACCGCCGGAGCGGCCCATACTGCAACGACTGCATTAATCACTACCAGGAACAGGAATCCGCTGTTGCCTGCCTTTTGCACACCACTGGGAATGTAGTCCAGAATCGGTCCAATTCCTACCAGTGATATTGCCCATATCGCCATCCCGCCGAATACAATATAAATACAGGGGTTGAGGATTGCGGTAAATTTGTTTAATACCTTACCACCACCAAAACCAATACCGACGTTAATGAGCCAAAAAATAAGAAATGTAATCAGCCCCGGCAGAGAAAGTCCCAATAAGGTAAAGTCACCGCCCAACGTTAAAAACCCAGGCCATATCTTGCCAATCAAAATAAGAAAGGCCAGCGATCCGGCGTAACACTGTAGACCGAACCACATGATTGCGGCAATCCCCCCTCTTAATAACCCAGGGAACAGCGCTCCACGGACACCATACGAACCACGCAAAATCATGGCAAAAGGTACGCCGTATTTACTTCCTGCTGCACCGTTCATTACCATAACTAACGCAATAAACAATGCACTAATAATAATAGCCAGCATGATGCTGAATGTAGAAAGCCCAAGAATAAAGAATCCGCCAACCATAACGTAATTAGGTACGTTATGCACAGAACCCATCCATAATGTAAAATAGTTGAATGTTTTCCAGTTTCGTTGCTCGGCCGTTTTTGGTAATAAATCATCACTATAACCACGTTGTTGGTATAGATCTCTTTGATGTTCCATAAATCCCTCTTGTCACGTATCGGATAACGTTGTAATGGGTTTAGCTATGCGGAACAAAAACAATCAAGAAATAAGTTAAATCGTTTTAATTATGTTTTTATGCTGAAGCAATGACTGTCGTTGCTTTCTTTTTATATAACGTAACGGCCGCAAAAATAAGCGTTCCAGTAACAACCAGACAAGCGGAGATCACAAAGCTTATTTCTTTAGAGCCAGTCAAATCAGAAATAAATCCGGTTAATGTTGGCGCAATAACCGCTGAGCTCATGCCAAAGAAGTTAAACAGGCTAAATGCTCTGCCCAACGTTTTTGACGACGCTTGCTCTGAAACAAAGGAGATCAGAATCGGATCGACCGCCATTTTGCCCAGTAAACCGTACAGAGTCAGGCTGACCATCAGCATAGTGGTATTCGGCGATAGCACGGTAAATACCAGCATTGCGGCAGCCATAATTTCCAGACCAAGAATGACTTTGACTTTGCTGTTGCGAAACTTATCGGACAGATGACTAAAGAACAATGCGCCCGGGACACCCACTACGGCGACTAGCGCCGAGGCCACCCCAATTGCGCCGCCATCAAACCCTCTTTCAGTCTGCAGATAAGACGGAAGCCAGGTCACGATCAGGTAATAGCCATAGCAGGTACAAAAGTAGAGGAAGTACACGCTACATAGCAGACCCGAAAACAGCGGCGGGCTCTTTTCTTCTGACGCCGTTACCGTTTGAATTTTCTGGTCTGCAGCAGGTACTTCATTTTTTGCCTTACCACGGATAACCAGAATGAATACGCACAGCATCACCACCAGAATGGCAGCAACCAGGAACAACACATTTTGCCAGGCCATGCTCATGCTTTTTACCAGCACGCTGGAACCGATTAACCCGATTCCCATCCCAATTGCTGAGCCACTATTAATAATGGCGTTAGCCAGCGCCCGGCGAGCCTGTGGGACATTTGCCGAAGAGAGTGAATACGCAGAACTAAAGAACGAGGCGCAGCCCGCTCCCGCCATTAGCGAACCGGCATAGATCATCACCAGTCCAGTGGCTTTTGCAATACTCAGCGTACCAATAATAAACAGTGTAAACCCACACATCAGCATAATTTTCTGGCCAAATTTATCAACCAGAATTCCACAGGGAATTTGCATGCTGCAATAGGCGAAAAAATAGAAACTGGCGATGGCGCCAATTTCAGCATTGCTGACATTGCCCAGCGATGCCTGAATCTCAGGATAAATAGGTGTGAGCACGGTTCGATATATCCATATTGCCACCCAGCCCAGACTCATTACGACGACAATCTTCTTCCAGTATTCAATACCGGATGTTTTCTTTTCACTCATGACATGCACCTTCCCAAAGTGTGTCTGATTAAAATGTATCGCTGCAGTGAGCGCAGCGATACGAATGTTCATGACAATTTATGATTTGCCATTAATTCCAACGCCTGAACCATAGCCGAGTGATCCAACTGGCTTCCCCCATTCGCGGCACAGGTGTTAAATAATTCCTGACAGGTTGCCGTATTAGGCAAATTCAATGACAATGCCTTGGCGCTTTGTAATGCAAGATTGAGATCTTTTTGATGCAATGCAATTTTAAAACCGGGCTCAAATGTGCGCTTGATCATCCTCTCGCCATGAACCTCCAGAATACGGGAAGAGGCAAATCCGCCCATTAATGCCTGACGTACACGAACAGGATCCGCGCCAGCTTTCGAAGCAAAGACTAACGCCTCTGAAACCGCTTCAATATTTAAGGCAACGATAATTTGGTTTGCCACCTTACAGGTTTGACCATCACCATTACCGCCAACCAGCGTGATATTTTTACCCAAAATATCAAATAGCGGTTTGACCCGTGCAAATACATCTGGCTCACCGCCAACCATAATGGACAAAGTACCTTCGCGAGCGCCAATTTCCCCGCCAGAGACGGGCGCATCGAGATAATCCCCGCCCAATTCATTAACCTGTTTCGCAAAACGTTTAGTTTCGATAGGAGAGATAGAACTCATATCGACAATGGTTTTTCCCTGCAATACGGTTTTGGCACAACCCTGTTCGCCAAAAAGTACCTCTTCTACCTGCGGCGTGTCGGGAACCATTATGAAGATGATGTCTGCGAAATCAGTTACCTGACGCGCAGTTTCAACATTAACTGCCCCCAATGACAGCAATTCGTCCGCAACCGGACCAATGGTCGTGACATGCAATTGATGTCCGGCGCGAGCCAGATTGACAGCCATTGGCGAACCCATAATACCCAGGCCAATAAATCCCAGTTTCATTTTTAACCTCATATATCTCTGTCGGTTTTCCCGAATTCAGGCAACACGATCCCCTTCCAGCAAAGTGGAAAAAATGGCGATGCCTGAAATTCCTTACAAATTATCGATATTGATTAATCCACGATAATCCCGCTTCGGTGGTGGTTAGTGGTTTATATTCACAACCAACCCATCCGTCATAACCTGATTTATCGATAAACTTAAAAATAAAGTCATAATTAATTTCACCAGTCCCCGGCTCTCCGCGACGAGGGTTATCGGCAATTTGCAAATGACCTATTTTATTTGCCCATGTGGTCATGGTCTGGGTTAATTCCCCCTCCATGCGCTGCATATGGTAAATGTCATACTGTATCTTGATATTATTGCTACCGACGCTATCTATTAAAGCCAGCGCCTGCTGGGTCCCGGTGAGATGGAATCCAGGAATATCAAAATGGTTGATCGGCTCAATCAGCAATAAAATATCTTCTTTCGCTAACATATTTGCCGCATAGCGCAGGTTTTCCACCAGCGTCTGCTGGATCTGTTCGGCAGAAAATCCCGCAGGTGTTTTACCCACCAGGCAATTGATCTTCTTATTACCGAGCCCTTTCGCATAGCGAACAGCTGCCGCGACACCATCGCGAAATTCTTCTTCGCGACCCGGAATACAGGCGATACCGCGTTCACCCGCTGCCCAGTCTCCTGCCGGGAGATTGTGCAGCGTATGCTCCAGCTTATTGGTCTGCAGTTTTTCCTTTAATACATCAATGTCGTAATCGTAGGGAAACATAAACTCTACGCCACGAAACCCCGATTGTGCCGCTTTATCGAAGCGTTCAAGAAAACTGTATTCCAGAAACAGCATGGAAAGATTGGCTGAGAAACGTAACATCTGTCACCCCTTCTATTCGTATTTCATAAAACAGGTTTCGGTTGGCGCATCCATCGCACCGTCGGCAATCTCTTCAAACTCGGTGACATTATCCAGCTCGCTGCCCATAGAGATGTTGGTCACGCGCTCAAGGATCACTTCGACCACAACCGGCACGCGGTACTGCGCCATCAGTGCTTTGGCTTGTTCAAAGGCCGGAGCAAGATCTTCAGGTTTAAATACGCGGATGGCTTTACAGCCGAGTCCCTCTGCCACTTTGACGTGATCGACGCCATAGCCGTTTACTTCGCTGGAGTTAATGTTTTCAAACGCCAGTTGGACGCAGTAATCCATATCAAAAGCGCGTTGCGACTGACGAATCAGGCCGAGATAGGCGTTGTTGACCAGTACATGGATGTAAGGAATGTTGAACTGCGCGCCCACCGCCAGCTCTTCGATCAGGAACTGGAAGTCAAAATCACCAGAAATCCCAACAACATTACGCGCCGGATCGGCCACACAAACCCCTAATGCCGCTGGCAGCGTCCAGCCCAGTGGGCCTGCCTGACCACAGTTGATCCAGTGACGATCTTTAAATACGTGCAGCATTTGCGCGGCGGCAATTTGCGATAAGCCAATGGTCGTGACATAGCAGACATCACGGCCAAAGGCTTTATTCATCTCTTCATACACACGCTGCGGTTTAACCGGGACATTGTCGAAGTGGGTTTTACGCAGGAGCGTCCGCTTACGCTGCTGGCATTCATCAACCCAGGTATTCCGGCAAGGTAAACGGCCGGCTTTCTGCATCTCCTGAGCAACGTCAATCAACAAAGTCAGCGCGGCTTTGGCATCCGAAACGATACCTAAATCCGGACACAGGACGCGGCCAATTTGCGTCGGCTCAATATCGATGTGAATGATCTTGCGACCTTCGGTATATTTCGCGACGGAGCCGGTGTGTCGGTTAGCAAAACGGTTACCAATACCGAACACCATATCGGAGGCCAGCAGCGTGGCGTTGCCGTAACGATGCGCCGTTTGCAACCCCACCATTCCGGCCATTAACTCATGATCGTCCGGGATGCATCCCCAGCCCATCAGCGTAGGAATTACCGGTACGTGGGTTAATTCAGCAAAGCGTTGCAGTAGTGCGCTGGCATCAGCATTAATCACCCCGCCCCCAGCCACGATGACCGGGCGCTCAGCCTGAATCAGCATTTCCAGCGCTTTTTCAATCTGTTTGCGGCTGGCCGCAGGCTTGTAGACTGGCAGCGGTTCATACATGTCTGGATCGAATTCGATTTCTTCAACCTGAATATCAAAAGGCAAATCGATCAATACCGGACCAGGACGACCAGAGCGCATGACATGGAATGCCTGCTGCAAAACCCGGGGAAGCAGTGCGGCTTCACGCACCGTTACCGCCATTTTACTGACCGGTTTGGCAATAGATTCAATATCAACAGCCTGAAAATCTTCCTTATGCAGACGAGCGCGAGGCGCCTGGCCGGTGATGCATAAAATAGGAATAGAATCGGCAGAAGCGGAATACAGCGCGGTGATCATGTCAGTGCCTGCCGGGCCAGAGGTGCCAAGGCAGACGCCAATGTTTCCTGCCGTCGCACGCGTATAGCCTTCCGCCATATGGGAAGCGCCTTCAACGTGACGAGCCAGAATGTGACGGATGCCTCCGTGCTTACGCATTGCGGAATAGAACGGGTTAATTGCCGCCCCCGGAACCCCAAATGCGGTGGTGATGCCTTCTTTTTCCAGCACATACATTGCCGCGTCAACGGCTCTCATTTTTGCCATTTTCTTTCTACCTCTATTTATTGGAAAAACTTTCCAATTTTGAAAAAATCCAAAAAAGTCCCGCTCCTCTGAGCGGGTTGCGACTTAAGCTACGGGGGCTTTTAAACCCAGCGCCGTACTGATATCTCGTGCAGTATCCCGTACCAGCTCCCCCTGACTGATAAAACGATCTTCCGTCAGTCTGGATGCGGGCCCCGAAATAGAGATGGCAGCAACGACACTGCCTGCATCGTCATAGATAGCTGATGCGATGCAATTCAAACCAATAACATGCTCTTCGTGATCGACGATATAGCCATTCTCACGGGCCAGTTCCAGATTGCGCAGCAGAGTAGGAAAATCCACCAACGTGTTCGGCGTAAACTGCTGTAACCCCGTTTTCACGACGATGTCCATTAACTCTTCTTCCATCAACGGATAAAGCAGCGCTTTTCCCGCGCCGGAAGCATGTAACGGCATACGACTGCCTAAAGGTGCGCACATTCTGACCATCGATTTGCACTCCTTCTGACCAATCAACACCGCTTCGGTGCCATTGCGAATCGCGACATTAACCGTTTCGCCTGACAGCAGCATTAATCGGTGCATAAACGGTCCGGCTACCGACAAGACGTCGCGATTATGAATATACGCGGAGCCCACGTTAAATACGCCTAAACCGATGTGCCACCAGCCTAACTGGCTGTCCTGATAGACAAAATCAGCACCCTGTAAAACCTTCAACAGGCGAAAGGTCGTAGAGAGCGGTAAATCCAGACTGGCGGAAATATCGCTCACTGACGAACTGCCTCCACTTCTTTCGAGGTACTGCAAAATCGCAATGCCTCTCTCAAGCGCCTGAGCGCCTTTCTGCGCAACCGGCTCCGCCTGTCCAGGCCTGCCGCGCCGTCTTACTTCCGTCTCCACTACGTTTACTCCGGCCCAAAATATGAGCATAAACAATGAACAATATGCGCATATTAAGCAAGAAGGCCGAAAGCGTCACGCAAAACAGAGCTCATGCGTCGGGATACTTTCAACATCGCAATTATCGCTGCCGCCGCGATCGACCGTCAGAAAATCGGTGACGGTTTGCCAGGCGAACAGCGGGTGATGCCAGACATTTCGATGATAATTCACGCCCTGTTGGCCATTGGTGATAAAGGCTTTTAAGGTGGAAAGGTCGGGTTTGTCCTCACCGAGTGCGACAATCACCACAAACGCTTCGCCATTCATTGGCATAAATGCCTGGGTGCCTAACGGGTGGCGCTCCAGCTCATGCACAACAATCGGCATTGCTGACGGTTGCGCGCGATTGATACTGATGAGGGTGCGATCCTGATTAAGGATCTCCACATTGGCCAGATCGTGATAACGTTCAACAAGCCCATCATTGATATGAAAAAAATCACGTTTATGCGTCTCGATGACATCGCCATAGGCGCTGAACGTGTGCTGATTTAACGGTAAGACCTCAAGTTTCATCATTATTTCCTTGTAACTGAATTCCGCTGAACCGCGACCAGAACACATAGCGGCTTCAATACCATGCAATCTAAAACCTTCGTGATTTAACATCAACACAAAAATTGGAAAAATTTTCCAAAACTAGATTTAGACCACAATTTGAACAAGGACATTATGTAAAAATACTTATAAATCAGAGAACAAGAAATCAGGCTTGTAGAAGATCATTAAGGGAGTAGCTGACGATGTTTGACCCGGAAACACTGCGTACCTTTATCGGCGTCGCCGAAACGGGGAGTTTCTCCAGGGCGGCGGAGCGCTTGTGTAAAACCACAGCCACCATCAGCTACCGTATTAAGCTTCTGGAAGAAAACACCGGCGTCGCGCTGTTTTTTCGTACAACCCGAAGCGTGACGTTAACCGCCGCAGGGTCTCACCTTCTTTCACAGGCAAAAGACTGGCTCGCCTGGCTGGACAGCATGCCCAGCGAATTGCAGCAAGTGAACGACGGCGTAGAGCGCCAGGTGAATATTGTGGTTAACAACCTGCTGTACAGCCCTGAAGCCGTCGCTCGTCTGTTATCCTGGCTTAACGCGCGCTATCCCTTTACTCAGTTTCACTTTTCCCGGCAAATTTATATGGGCGTGTGGGATTCACTCTTGTATGAAGGATTCTCGTTGGCTATCGGCGTTACCGGCACGGAACCGATGGCCAACACCTTTACCCTCGATCCTTTAGGTTCTGTTCAGTGGCGATTTGTTATGTCAGCAGATCATCCGCTGGCGGACGCGAGCGGTCCATTAACAGAAGCCCAACTGCGCCATTTTCCGGCAATTAACATTGAGGACAGCGCGCGGACTCTGAGTAAACGGGTCGCGTGGCGCCTTCCCGGTCAAAAAGAGATCATCGTCCCGGACATGGAAACCAAGCTCGCAGCGCATCTTGCAGGAGTGGGCATTGGATTCGTTCCGCAACCGATATGCCAGCCTTTACTGGATAGCGGGCATCTGGTCAGCAACATCATCCCCACTATGCGTCCTCCTTCCCCCTTAAGCCTTGCCTGGCATAAGTTCGGCGCGGGTAAGGCCGTTGAAGATATTGTGACGCTGTTTACCCAGCGAAAGCCTGAAATTGCCGGGTTTTTAGCAATTTTCAACAACTCACGCGATTGAAAATCAAGTCATCCTCTCATTTGGCGCGTAAAATGGTACGCAGGATGATTTGAGGTTTCGTTTTTTACTATGCAAGACACACAAACAGTACAGGACTATCGCGCGATTCTGCTCGCCGGTACGCCTTTAATCGATGTACGCGCCCCCGTCGAATTTCAACAGGGTGCGATACCCGGCGCAATCAACCTTCCCCTGATGAACGATGACGAACGCGCCGCAGTCGGGACCTGCTATAAACGTCAGGGGTCTGAGGTCGCCCTCGCGCTTGGCCATCAACTGGTCTGTGGCGAGACTCGCCAGCAGCGGATGAATGCCTGGCTGGAAGCCTGTCGCCAGCATCCTGAGGGATACTTGTGCTGTGCCCGCGGCGGCCAGCGCTCGCACATCGTGCAGCAGTGGCTGCACGAGTCCGGTACTGACTACCCGCTAATACACGGCGGTTATAAAGCATTGCGTCAGGCGGCGATTCAACTCACTGAAGAACTGGTGCAAAAACCGATCGTCTTAATTGGCGGCTGTACCGGGAACGGTAAAACGCAGTTGGTGCAACAGCAGCCGAACGGCATTGACCTTGAAGGTCTGGCGCACCATCGCGGCTCTTCTTTTGGTCGAACCGTTGAACCACAGCTCAGCCAGGCGAGCTTCGAAAACCTGCTGGCGGTCGAAATGCTGAAAACCGACAGCCGTCAGGATCTGCGTTCGTGGATACTGGAAGATGAAGGCCGCATGATTGGTGCCAATCATCTGCCCGAATGTTTGCGTGATCGTATGACTCAGGCATCCATTGCGGTGGTGGACGATCCTTTTGAGCTACGCCTGGGGCGACTGCGCGAAGAGTATTTTGTCCGTATGCACCACGATTTCACCCACGTTTACGGGGAAACTCAGGGCTGGCAGGAATACTGTGACTATCTGCATCACGGTCTGTTCGCCATCCGCCGCCGTCTGGGATTACAGCGCTTCGCAGAGCTGACAGCACTGCTCGACGTCGCCCTGCAAGAGCAACAAGCCAACGGCAGTACTGACGCGCATATGGGCTGGCTGGTGCCGTTGCTCAATGAATATTACGACCCGATGTATCGCTATCAACTGGAAAAGAAAGCCGCGAAAATTGTCTTCCGCGGCTCATGGCAGGACGTGGCTGACTGGGTCCAGGCGCATTAATGCCGATCGCGCTTATCCGCGCGTTTCGCCAGCCAGTCGCCCAGCACCTGCACGACCTGCACCAGAATAATCAGCGCTACCACGGTGACGATCATGACCTGGGTTTCGTAGCGGTAATAGCCAAAGCGAATCGCCAGGTCGCCTACCCCGCCACCGCCAACGATCCCGGCCATTGCGGAGTAACCGATCAGACTCACCAGCGTTATCGTCAGCCCACGCAGCAGACCCGCACTGGCTTCCGGTAACAGCACGGTGCAGATGATACGCATCGGGCTGGCGCCAAAGGCTTCCGCCGCTTCAATAATGCCTTTATCGACTTCGCGCAGCGCGCTGTCGACCAGTCGGGCATAAAACGCAATCGCCGCTACCGACAGAGGAACAGACGCCGCAATCGGTCCAATGGTATTGCCGAGCAAAAACTGGGTGAGCGGCAGCAACAGCACCAGCAGGATCACAAACGGTACCGAACGAATAATATTCACCAGTACGGAACTGAGCAGATACACAAAACGGTTCTGCCAGAATAAATGGCGGTCGGTGACGAAAATAAGAAACCCTAACGGTAGGCCGCCAACAATCGCCAACAGCGTAGAGATGCTCAGCATCTGGAAGGTTTCATTAAACGCCAGCGTCAAATCCGGCAATAAATCATCCACGAATCACCTCCACCTGTGCAGTACGTTGACGAATATGTTCCACGGCGACATCCACCGCAGAAGGGTTATGCGGCGCGGTCAGTTGCACCACCAGAATCCCCAGCGCACGTTCGCCGATATATTCAATTTTGCCGTGCAGAATGTTCACCGCCACGCCAAATTTAACCGCCACTTCTGACAGCACCGGCTGTTCCGCCGAATCACCGATGAACAGAATTTTTAGCAACTGGCCGGGCAGATGCTGGCGCAGGCGCTCGGGTAGCGTCAGATTGAGGGTATGCGACACCAGTTGCTGAGTAAAAGCGTGCTGCGGGTGGGCAAAGACATCAAACACCTCACCTGACTCCACCACCTTGCCGCCGGACATTACCGCCACGCGATCGCAAATGGATTTGATCACATTCATCTCGTGAGTGATCAGCACGATCGTGATCCCCAGTTGTTGGTTGATCTGTTTGAGCAGAGCCAGAATGGTGGCCGATGTTTCCAGATCTAACGCGGAAGTCGGTTCATCACACAGCAACACATCCGGGTGATTGGCAATCGCACGGGCAATACCCACGCGCTGCTTTTGCCCGCCGCTGAGCTGGACAGGAAAGCGACTCGCCTTATCAGACAGTCCCACCAGCGCCAGGATTTCGCTGACGCGCGGGCCAATTTTACTACGCTCCCAACCCGCAGCCTTCAGGCTGAACGCAACGTTTTGCGCCACGGTACGGGTATGCATCAGATTAAAATGTTGAAAAATCATCCCGATACGCTGACGCGCTTTGCGTAAATGACTCCCCTCGAGCGCAGAGATCTCCACGCCGTTCACTTTTACGCTTCCCTGGCTCGGACGCGTTAAGGCATTCAGGGTACGTAGAAGCGTACTTTTTCCCGCGCCGCTGGTCCCAACAATACCAAATATTTCACCTGCGCCAATGCGCAAGCTGACATCATCAACCGCCCGGGTTGATGGTCCACGGCCTGCGGCGAAGTCCACGCAAACCTTTTCTATCTCAATCATAGCCACCTCAGAAATGCGAAAAGGGCAGTCATCGCTGCCCTGTTAAACCGTTGGCGCAGCGATTATTGGGCTGCCGACATCCATTCCGGTTTTTGGAAGGCGCTGTAGATATTTTTCGGATCGTCTATCACCGCGCGATATGCCGGAGATTTCACCGCCTCAACAATATCTTTGGCGAACGGTTTATCCGCATCTTCACTGCGTACCGCGATGATATTTTTCAGATTTTCATCCAGGTGTTCCTGCTTGATGGCGCTGGCGAGATCCAGTTTTGCCGCCACGGCAAAGTTACCGTTGACCAGCGCGCCGGTCACGCCGTCCAGCGTGCGCGGCAGCTGTGCAGCTTCCAGCGGTTTAAACACCAGCCCTTTCGGGTTGCTGTCAATATCGCGCTCGGAGGCTTTAGTTGGATCGATATTATCTTTGATGGTGATAAGGCCAATAGACTGCAGGAAACGCAGACCGCGAGCCAGGTTGGTGGGATCGTTGGAAAGCGTGATCACATCCCCTTTTTTCAACTCATCCAGGCTTTTGATTTTATGTGAGTAAAAACCCATCCCGGCCGTTGGGACCACGATCAGCTTGCTCAGCTTCAGGCCTTTATCGGCGGTGAATTTGTCAAAGTAGAGCGAGTGCTGGAACAGGTTGGCATCAATGCTGCCGTTGGAGAGCGCCATGTTCGGCTGCACGTAGTCGCTGAATTCGCGCACCACCACCTTATAGCCTTTCTCTTTTAACGTAGGAGCAATGGCTTGTTTTACCATATCGCCGTACGGCCCAGGCGCGACGCCAAATACGATGGTATGCGGGTCACTGTTCGCATGAGCAAATTGTAATCCGCAGGCCAGTAACAGCGCTCCGGTCGCGACGCGTAAACTCTGACGCAATCCCATAATCTCTCCATTTTAACGTTGTGGTGTCATGTCTCACGCCGTTCTTGCGGCGTTGTTCTTGTTGGCCTGTTAACAGGCTGATTGTTAACATGACACAGATCACAACCTGCTGTCCTTGAAATTATTTCATGATGTTGCAGAGTGTGTTTTTAAATGTGAGAAGGCATGAAAAAGCCGGATGTCGGCACAAGTGCTTTATCCGGCCTACAAATAACGCGATCCCCCTGCTCTCGTAGGCCCGATAAGCGCATCGGGCGGCAGGCGTTCGATTAGAAGTCGTAACGCAGACGCACCAGGTTCATGTCGCCCAGATTGTCGGTGCTGGAGGTGAAGACGTGTTCGTAATCCACACGGAAACCGTAATCCAGCTGGAAGCTGATACCCACACCGTTGTCGGTACGCAGGTAGTTACGACCATTCACGTATTCAATACGGTCACCCATAAAGTATGGCTGCACGGATTTCAGCGCATACTGGCCAACCGGGAAGGTGTATCCCGCAAAGTATTCCAGACCCCAGGCGTCACCGGCAAAATAGTCATTAACAGAGACTTTTTTGGTAGTCATGAAGTTCTGATACCAGCCGCCGCCCATTGAGAAGGTCCAGTTGTCCGGTTTCCAGCTCAGCGCAGTACCGACGATGTTTTGATCGTAGGTTTTGCTGGTGTTGCCACGCATTTCCGCGCGGGTGTAGTTCCACGCCGTACCCCAGGTCAGGTCATCGGTGATGTGATAATCCACACCCAGGGAGCCGCCACCTTTACGTTTGTAGCGCAAACCGTTGTTCGGGTTGTAGTCATCGCTAAACAGATAAGACGCGTAAAGATCAACATCGCCTACCGTATTTTTATACTTCAGTGACTTACGTGTACGATAGGAACCGTCGTAGTCGCCATTGATACCGTTACCCGGTGCCTGGCCGATCATGTCGTAGTCCCAGATATCCGTTTTCGCACCCACCACATCATAGTAAATGCTGTTCTGTTGACCGAAGGTCAGCGTACCCCAGGTCGCGCTCTTCAGACCGGTGTACAGCATACGACGCGTAGTATCGTTGGCGCCGTTAGCATAGTGATTGTCCCAGTTGAACATCGCCGGGAAGTTAACGCCCAGCTCGTAATAGCTCACCCAACTGATGTCATCAAACAGATAGTAGTCAGCAGCGAAGCGGAAACGCGTTCCACCGTCGAAGCCATTACGTTTGTAGCCATTCTTACCATCGTCACCGGCCATATTCTGGAACTGCGGACGAATACTCCCGCCGACGGTGAAATTAAGACGGCTCAGCGGGTTGCCCGCCTGCGGATCTTGTTTCAGGACCGTGATTTCCGCCTGGGAGGCGAAAGTCGTTAATGCCACTGCTGCGCCGATCGATACCGCCAGCGCCGTTTTTTTTATAGTCATTATTTGTACCTTGATAGATAGCCTGCCAATTATTCAGCATACAAATATTAACGTTTATTAATACACTCGTGTTGTCGGGTTTTTATTGTTCTGTGCTGTTAAATATCAAGGAGTTATCAATTTGTGCTACATAGAGAAAAAAACGCACCGATTTAAAAAAACCGGTGCGTAATCATCACGAATATGAATTAACTGCTGAACTGACGGAACAGCGCTTTGCCTTTAAGAAGACGTGAACCGAGCCATCCGCCGCAGAGAGAGAGCAGCAATGCCCCACAAAGCGGCAACACAACCCACAGCCGCCAGTCTGGCTCCCAGGGGAAATCAAACACGCGGGTTTGCAGCACCGCCAGCGCAGTTTCCGCCCCGATGGCCGCCACCAGTCCGGCGACCATCCCGAGCATCGCGAACTCGCACCACAGCGTGGTACGCAGCAGCTTCTTGCCCGCGCCCAGCGTACGCCAGACCACCAGTTCCTGATGACGCTGACGCATCCCCACCTGCACCTGCGCCAATAGCAGCAACATACCGCAGGCGGTGACCAGTACCACCATCACCTCCAGCGCGCGACTCACCTGCTCCAGTACCTGGCTTACCTGTTTAAGAATAGCGCCAATATCCAGCAGGCTGATAGTCGGGAATTCGCGGTTAAGCTGCGTCAGCATGCCGTTGCCGTTCTCCCAGCGAAAGCTGGTCAGCCAACTTTGCGGCTGCCCGTCCAGCGCACCGGAAGGGAAGATAAAGAAAAAGTTTGGTCGCAGGCTTTCCCAGTCCACTTTGCGCAGACTGCTGACCGTAGCGCTGAAATCCTGGGTATCCCCCATAAAGGTCACCCGATCGCCAGGCTTTACGTTTAACCGCTTCGCCAGCCCCTCTTCCATCGACACTTCACCCGCTTTTGGCGGCCAGCTCCCGGCAACGATCGGGTTATGATCCGGGCGGGTATCCTGCCAGGTCAGATTAAGCTCGCGGTTAAGCGCTTCATCCTGATTGCCTTCGGTCGATTTCTCATTGATCGCCGTCAGACGCGCCCGCACTATCGGGTAGAACGACTCCGGGATCACCTGATGCTCAGCAAGGAACGCTTTCAGCGGCACCACCTGCTCGCTGGCGATGTTAATAAGGAAGTAGTTGGGGCTTTCTGGCGGCATTTGCTGCTGCCAGCGGTCGAGAAGATCGCCGCGCAGCACCAGTAACAACGCCAGCAGCATAAAGGACAGCGAAAATGCCGACAGTTGGCTCAGCGTTGACCACGGCTTGCGCAACAGCCGGCTGACCGCCAAACGCAGCGGCAGCGAGGTCAGCGTCAAACCACGCAGCAGGTTAAGCAGCATCCAGCCCAGCACGCCGCACAGCAGCGCCAGCACCACAGCCCCGGCCAGTACCGCCCACAGCAGCATACTTCCGCCCATCAATCCGGCCAGCAGCGCAACCACAACTATCGTTGCTACGGGCAGATAGACCTTAAGCGGCCAGACGTTTGCCACCACGTCGCGACGCAGTACCCGCAGCGGCTGCGTCGCCAGCAGCAAGCGATAAGGGCGTAGCCCCACCAGCAGAGAAATAACGGTCATCGTACCGAGAGCCCACAGCCACGGCCACAGGCTGGCGGGCGGCAGCTCACCGGGCAGAACTGGCTTCAGTAATACCACCAGCACCCGCTCAAATAACAGCCCGAACAGCCCGCCGGTCACGCCAGACAGCGCCAGCACCATCAGCCACTGGCCGATAATCAGCTTGCGCAGCTGCGCCCTGCCCGCGCCGAGCGTTTTTAATATCGCCACCAAATCGTAACGGCTGCGGCAGTAATGATTCATCGCCACGGCAACGGCAGCAACCGCCAGCAGTAGCGTTAACAGTGCCGACAGCAGCAGGAACTGTTGCGAACGCTCCAGTGATTTCCCCAACGCCCCTTCATCCTGCTCCAGCCCATACCAACGCTGTTCCGGCTTTAGCTGCGGCAGCAGCCATTTTTCATAGGCTTCCAGTTGCTGTGGCGTACCGCCAAATTTATAGCGCCAGGTCACACGGCTTCCCGGCTGGACCGCCGCCGTTTTTTCAACATCCGCCATGTTCATCATCAGGCGCGGCGCTATCTGGAACGGATTAAAACCGGAATCCGGCTCCTGCACCACCTCCCCGGCGATGCGCAGGGTGGCATCGCCAACATCAATGGAATCACCGATTTTTAAGTTGAGCAGCGCCATCAGACGCGGGGCCAGCAGCACTGAGCCCGGCTGCGGTTTCAGCCCCGGCGGATTGGTTTGCAACGTACCGTACATCGGATACACATCATCCACCGCTTTGACGTTCGCCAGTTGCGGCGTATCCTGGGCAAAGGTCATGGTGGCAAAGGTCAGTTGCTCGCCGACTTTCAGGCCACGCTGTCGCGCCGCGTCAATCCACGCTTTCGGCACGGCGCGCGAACTTTGTAGCGATCGGTCACCCGCCATAAATTCGCGGCTTTGCTGGCTCAGACCTTTTTCCATCCGGTCACTGATGTTACCCAGCGCCAACACGCAGGCCACAGACAGGCTCAGCGCCAGCCAGACTATCAGTAATGAAGGCGAGCGCCATTCGCGCCAGAACCAGCGTGCTATCATGCCTCCTCCTGCAACAGTCCGTTCACCAGACGTAAACGACGATCGCAGCGCGCCGCCAGTTGCGGGTCATGGGTCACCAGAATCAGGGTGGTGCCATGTTCCCGGTTCAGAGAAAACAGCAGGTCGGCGATTTTGTCTCCGGTCTGGCGATCCAGATTGCCCGTTGGTTCATCGGCAAACAGCACGTCAGGGCGTCCGTTAAACGCCCGTGCCAGCGCTACGCGCTGCTGCTCCCCGCCGGAAAGCTGGGCCGGGAGATGGTTGAGACGTTTTCCCAGCCCCAATTGTTCAAGCAGCGTTTTCGCCCCGTCGCGGCTTTTTCCGCTATTTTCGCCGCGTAGCAGCGCGGGCAGCTCAACGTTCTCCAGTGCGTTCAGGGTCGGAATTAACATGAATGACTGGAAGACAAAGCCTACGTGTCGCGCCCGCAGCTGCGCCCGGGCTTCTTCGTCCATAGTGTGCAGCGCCTGCCCCACCAGGCTGACTTCACCGCTGGAGCCATCGTCCAGCCCGGCGAGGATCGCCAGCAGCGTGGATTTCCCCGATCCCGACTCGCCAATCAACGCAATGGTCTCGGCGCGTTTGACAACCAGTTCAACTCCGGTAAGGATGGATAGCTCTTGATCACCCTGACCGACGGATTTCTTAAGATGATGAACTTCAACAATGTTTTCCGCTGGCATTGGCCTTTCCTGTTCCTGGTTCTGTTAACTTTCCGCGCCGCCGCGGCGGACACGTTACTTATTCTGGGCGACAGCCTGAGCGCCGGATACCGTATGTCAGCCAGTGCGGCGTGGCCTGCACTGCTTAATGATAAATGGCACAGCAAAACACCGGTGGTAAATGCCAGTATTAGCGGCGATACCTCGCAACAGGGTCTGGCCCGTCTGCCCGCATTACTGAAACAACATCAACCGCGCTGGGTGCTGGTCGAACTGGGCGGTAACGATGGTCTGCGCGGCTTCGCGCCTGCGCAAACCGAACAAACCCTGCGCACAATCCTGCAGGATGTGAAAGCGGCAAATGCCGAACCGCTGCTGATGCAAATTCGTCTGCCAGCTAACTACGGTCGCCGTTATAATGAAACCTTTAGCGCGATTTATCCCAAGCTTGCCAAAGAGTTTGATATTCCTCTGCTGCCCTTTTTTATGGAAGAGGTTTATCTGAAACCCCAGTGGATGCAGGATGATGGTATCCATCCTAATCGTGACGCCCAGCCGTTTATTGCCGACTGGATGGCGAAACAATTGACCCCTTTAGTAAATCACGACTCGTAAATCAACGGAGATCCTGACAGGTAAAGTTATGCAAAAATCGGTCTTAATAACAGGATGTTCCAGTGGTATTGGCCTGGAAAGTGCGCTTGAGCTTAAACGCCAGGGTTTTCGAATTCTGGCTGGTTGTCGCAAACCTGACGATGTCGCGCGCATGAACGGCATGGGATTCACCGGCGTATTGCTGGATCTGGACTCACCCGAAAGCGTGGATCGCGCCGCCGATGAGGTGATCGCCCTGACCGATAACCGTTTGTATGGGATCTTTAACAACGCCGGATACGGCGTCTATGGCCCACTGCCCACCATTAGCCGCGAGCAAATGGAGCAGCAGTTTTCCGCCAACTTCTTTGGCGCGCATCAACTGACCATGCGCCTGTTGCCCGCTATGCTCCCTCACGGCGAAGGACGTATCGTGATGACCTCGTCGGTGATGGGATTGATCTCAACGCCGGGACGCGGCGCCTATGCCGCCAGCAAATATGCGCTGGAAGCCTGGTCCGACGCGCTGCGCATGGAACTGCGCCATAGCGGAATTAAGGTCAGCCTGATTGAACCCGGCCCCATTCGCACCCGCTTTACTGAAAACGTCAACCAGACTCAACGTGATGCTCCCGTGGAAAACCCCGGAATTGCCGCACGTTTTACGCTAGGACCAGAAGCAGTCGTCGCCAAAGTGCGTCATGCGTTTGAGAACGACAAACCGAAGCTACGTTATCCGGTTACATTGGTGACCTGGGCAGTGATGCTACTTAAACGCCTGTTGCCAGGCCGCATAATGGACAAAATTTTACAGGGTTGAGTTGAAGCACGCGCGTCAGCCCCCATGTAACAAGAAATCGACAAAAGAGAGTAACTCCATGTCCACACAGAATATTGTTAACATTAACGAATCAAACCTGCAGCAGACCCTTGAACAGTCGATGACCACGCCGGTCCTGTTCTATTTTTGGTCTGAGCGCAGTCAGCACTGCCTGCAATTGACGCCGGTACTGGAGAGCCTTGCCGCCCAGTACAACGGTCAGTTTATTCTCGCCAAGCTCGACTGCGATGCCGAGCAGATGATCGCCTCTCAGTTTGGCCTGCGCGCCATCCCTACGGTTTATCTGTTCCAGAACGGTCAGCCAGTGGACGGATTCCAGGGCCCGCAGCCGGAAGAAGTTATCCGCGCGCTGCTGGAGAAAGTGTTGCCGAGCGAAGAAGAGCTGAAAGCACGCCAGGCGATTGAGTTCATCGAAGCAGGTAATCACGCCGACGCGCTGCCGCTGCTGAAAGAAGCCTGGCAGATCTCCAACCAGAGCAGCGAAATTGGCCTGCTGCTGGCGGAAACGCAAATCGCGCTGAATCGTTCTGAAGATGCCGAAGCTGTACTCAAAACTATCCCTTTGCAGGATCAGGATACCCGTTATCAGGGGCTGGTCGCGCAAATTGAACTGCTGAAGCAGGCGGCAGATACGCCAGAAATTCAGCAGTTACAGCAACAGGTTACGAATAACCCGCAGGATGCAGCACTGGCAACGCAGCTGGCTATTCAATTGCACCAGGTTGGACGTAACGAAGAAGCGCTGGAACTGCTGTTCAGCCACCTGAAGAAAGATCTCACTGCCGCCGACGGTCAGGCACGTAAGACCTTCCAGGAGATCCTTGCCGCGCTGGGAACCGGCGATGCGCTGGCCTCAAAATACCGCCGCCAGCTGTACGCGCTGTTGTACTAATCCGTTTGATTTTGCCCGATGGCGCTTGCGCTTATCGGGCCTGGAAATTCTGCCAATACCGATCCCTCCGGCATCACATCACGTCTTCTTCAAATGCGTTACGACTAATTGGTGGCGCGAATTATAGAACTTCCGATAGGTTAAATAGCAGGCGATAATGGTTGACAGGCTGGCGGTAGAAAGCAGCATAAACGTCACCATAATCTGATACTTAATCGCTTTTACCGGATCAATACCCGCGAAGATCAACCCGGACATCATCCCTGGTAAACTCACCAGCCCTACCGTTTTCGCAGAGTCGATCGTTGGGATCAGCGAGGCGCGAATGCTGTCGCGAATCAGCGGCGCGGAGGCCACTTTCGGCGTCGCGCCGAGGCTGAGTTTTTCCTGAATTTGCTGCTGTTCGCTGTTAAACCGCTGCCCCAGATTGTTGTAACACAGCCCCACTGCCACCATCGCATTGCCTGCAATCATGCCGGAGATCGGGATCACCTGCATCGGCGTGAACTCGATAGACCCAGACAAAACCAGCACCGCCAGCGTTAATCCCGCCCCCGCCGTGATGGCGATAAACGACGAGAGGAAAGCTTTATCAATATATTTACTGCGCTTTTGCGCGTTATAAGCCGCGTTAAAGCAGATAAACAGCACCATCAGTAAGGTCAGAATGCTGTGGTTAACGCCAAAAATATATTTCAGCACATAGCCGACGATAATCAGCTGAACCACCGCCCGGCAAACGCTCCAGAGAATATCTTTCTCCAGCGCCAGTTTTTCTTTGTGGCTAATCAGGATCGCCACCACCACCAGCATCATCGCTAATGCCAGGGACTCATTGGTAATATTATGCTCGTTCATTGCGTGCTTCCTGCATTTCTCCGGCATGCGGCTGAAGGATAATGACATTATCCGCATGATTAATTTCATCTTTGTCGTGCGTCACCCACAGCACAGCAATATTCTTATCGCGCACATAGTGGTGAATTAGCTCGTTCACATTACGTTTATTAGCTTCATCCAGCGCGCTGGTGATTTCATCGAGCAGCAGGATTTTCGGCAGAAACTGTAAATTACGAATTAGCGAGACGCGCTGCTTCTCGCCACCGGACAGCTCATTTATGCTTTTTTTGAGGATCGTCTCGGGGAGCTCAAAACGAGCCAGATCGGCCAGAAACACATCCGGATCCGGACGTTTGTTACGGATTTGCCAGGGGAAAATGAGGTTGTCGTAAACGGTGTCACCAAACAAAGCGGGCGTTTGCGCGCAATAAGAGACCTGCTGGCGATACGTTTCCGGCTTGAGGGTATTGATCTCCTTGCCTTCAAAGAGAATTTCACCGGCAGTCGGACTCATTAATGACGCCACAATCTTGAGTAACGTACTTTTCCCGCAGCCGGACTGGCCGGTAATCAGCTTAAATTCTCCGGCGCGGAGATCAAAACAGATGTTATTGAGAACCTGCGTCTCCCCTGCCTGCCATGCGACATTTTTTAACTGAAGCAAAATACTGCTTTCTTCCATTACCCATCCCTTTTTTACATCTTTCGTGCAGACAGTCTATACCCAAAATAATTCGAGTTGCATGAAGGCGGCAAGTGAGCGAATCTCCAGGAGCATAGCTAACTATGTGACTGGGGTGAGCTAACGTAGCTAACGCACATGCAACTTGAAGTATGAAGGGTATATGCCTGTAATTTATTATAAGGGATCCCCCCTTGATAAATCGGGTATAATTTGATTAATGAGGCAGTAAAGGACAGCACAACAGGAGGTTTCATCAATGCTCATTTTTATTCCTATTCTTATTTTTGTCGCGCTGGTCATCGTCGGCGCTGGCGTCAAAATCGTCCCGCAGGGATACCAATGGACGGTGGAACGTTTCGGCCGTTACACCAAGACCCTGCAACCAGGTTTAAGCCTTGTGGTGCCGTTCATGGACCGCATCGGTCGTAAGATCAACATGATGGAACAGGTGCTTGATATCCCTTCTCAGGAAGTCATCTCCAAAGATAACGCCAACGTCGCCATTGATGCCGTCTGCTTTATTCAGGTCATCGACGCGCCGAAGGCGGCCTATGAAGTCAGCAACCTGGAACTGGCGATCATCAACCTGACCATGACCAACATTCGTACCGTTCTCGGCTCGATGGAACTCGACGAAATGCTCTCCCAACGCGACAACATTAACACGCGCCTGCTGCATATTGTTGATGAAGCCACGAATCCCTGGGGCATCAAAATCACCCGTATCGAGATCCGCGATGTGCGCCCACCAGCCGAACTTATCGACGCGATGAACGCGCAGATGAAAGCCGAACGTACCAAGCGTGCCTACATTCTTGAAGCCGAAGGGATCCGTCAGGCAGAAATCGTCAAGGCCGAAGGTGAGAAGCAGTCGAAAATCCTGAAAGCAGAAGGTGAACGCCAGTCCGCGTTTTTACAGGCTGAAGCGCGTGAACGTTCCGCAGAAGCCGAGGCTCGCGCAACGCAGATGGTTTCTGAGGCCATTGCCGCCGGGGATATTCAGGCTGTGAACTACTTTGTGGCACAGAAATACACCGAAGCACTGCAACATATCGGTTCGTCGAATAACAGCAAAGTGGTGATGATGCCGCTGGATGCCAGCAGCCTGATGGGCTCCATTGCCGGGATCGCCGAACTGGTGAAAGACAGCGCCAGCGAGCGGAAAAAATCATGATAGCGATGATTCTGGTGCACCCGCACATCTTCTGGCTCAGCCTCGGCGGTTTGCTACTCGCCGCCGAGATGCTGGGTGGTAACGGCTATCTGTTGTGGAGCGGCGTAGCGGCAGTAATTACCGGTCTGGTCGTCTGGCTCGTTCCGCTAGACTGGGCGTGGCAGGGGGCGATGTTCGCCGCCCTCACCCTGCTGGCGGCCTGGCTGTGGTGGAAATGGCTGGCAAGGCGCGTTCAGGAGCAGAAACCCGCCGACAGCCATCTTAACCAGCGCGGGCAGCAGCTGGTTGGCCGTCGATTTATTCTGGAAACTGGCCTGGTCAATGGCCGTGGACATATGCGCGTCGGCGATAGCTCATGGCCCGTCAGCGCCCGCGACGATTTGAGCGCCGGAACGCAGGTTGAAGTCATTGCTGTTGAAGGGATCACCCTGATTATTAAAGCGATATCACACTAAAAAGACAGGAAATAAGACTATGGTCAGGAAGACACCCCTTGCCTTTGCCCTTTGCACGTTACTGATCGCCGCCCCGCAGGCATTCGCCTCTTTCGATATGGAAGACTGCAAATGGAGCGACGACAGCTGCCTGCTGAAAGGCACGCCGACCTTTAATCCGGAAAACGACAGCCGCGATAACCTGCTGCGACTGCTGAGCCAGGAAAAATCATTTGCTCTGCCGGTGCAGTCGATGCCAGCGGACATCACCCGCTCCCGCGATTTCTATTTTGCGTATCATCCGCAGTGGGATGACGTTGCCCCGCCGCCAGCCGCTGCTCCAGTATCCGGCGAAGACAGCCCACTCTCCCGACAGATGGCCGAACTGAACATTCACGCAGACGAAATAAACGTCAACGACACTGAGCTTGAGAACCGTCATGTTTCGAATAACACCGAGAGCGTCAGCGCGTTTTTTGCCGCACTGCTGGTCGACTCGACGTTAACGACGGAACAGCGCCAGGCCTTAGCCCAGGCACGTACAGGGCTGCTATCCGGGGCAACCCGCGAGCAAATTGAGTCTTCGCTTGCCACCCTCCCGGCTGACTCACCGGCTCAGTCCTATAAAAATTATCTGGCCGCGGCTGCCAGTTTCTATGCCGGTGATTATGCCAGCGCCGAACGGGATTTCACTCAGCTTGCCAACAGTGAGCGTCCGTGGCTGGCAGAGACCGCGCAGTAC
The DNA here is from genome assembly GCF_014596835.2 of Citrobacter sp. C6_1. Classification (NCBI taxonomy): domain Bacteria; kingdom Pseudomonadati; phylum Pseudomonadota; class Gammaproteobacteria; order Enterobacterales; family Enterobacteriaceae; genus Citrobacter; species Citrobacter sp. C6_1. The sequence goes on from NZ_CP115031.1 coordinate 3,469,601, forward strand.
ATGCTGATGCGTGCGGCGTTAAACAAGAGCAGCCAGAACAGCGTGGGCGAGTACGGCGATTTTGATATTGCAAAAATTAACCGCGAGGACGCGACTCAGGCTCAGACGCAGGCGCAAGCCTATCTGCAACGCTTCCCGCAGGGGCTTTACGCCGACTCCGCGCGCGGCATGCTGCGTCGCATTAACTGGTATTTACAGGCGTGGCCGCAGCTGGCCGGGTTGTATGAGAAGACGCTCCAGCAGTCTGCTGACGCTCGGCAACTGCGTGAAATTGTCATCGAATACGATAATGTCTACGGTATGGCGTTCTACGAACAGTCCGTGGTAGAAGCCTTTCCCGATGCGCCGCTTGTCAGCTATATCGAACTGCTGCGGGCGCTGCGTCTGGATAACAACAGTAACCCCACGCTGACGCAGTCGCAGCTCGATGCCAGCAAACCGGTGTTTGAGCAGAGCCAAAAATTGCCGCTATGGCGCGATCTGCAACTGAATCTGTGGCTGGCGACAGGGGACTATGCGGCGATTATTCAGGCAGTTACGCCAGCGCAGAAACTTGCCGCTCACGATACCCTCGCCTTCAGCGAACAAGTGCTGTACGGCGAAGCGCTGATGGGCCAGAAGAACTGGAGCGCGGCGCGTGATTTCTGGCAGCAATTGCTAAAACTCAGCCAGGACAACGAACAGCAGCAGTATGTACAGGCTAAGCTCGCCGCAACGCTGGTTTATAGCGGCGACGTGGCGGCGGTATTTGCCCCAGAAAGCGCAGTAACCAACCTGCGTTTTCGCTCGCAGATCCTGAAAACACAGGCCTCGCCTGAACTGCTGCGCCAGCAGGCCATCCATGGACCTAACAATGAAGAGCGTACCATCGCCCTGCATACGCTGCTGGTACGCGATCTTACCGAAAACCGCTTTGGCGACTGGTTGAATGACAGAAAACTGGCCAGCGCCATTACTCCACCGGTTATTGGCGACGTGTTTGATGACGTTAATCTGAGTATTTTCGACTGGAATGGCGATGCAGCTCAAGCCGGTTACACCTGTCGCAGCCTCAATGAAACGGTAACGGTATTAAACAAAAAAGCGGATGATGCCCACGCGCTGAACTGCTTAGGCGAATTCTTCCGCACCACGCAAACCCACGTTGATTTGTGGAAAAACAGTGCCGGCAACGATGTGCTTGAATCAGCAATATCGCGCAAGGAGCCGTTCGGCCAGTTCGACAGGCAAAGCTACTATCAGCAGGTAATCACTTCGCCGAAAGCAGAGGTTGAAGACAAGAGCTTCGCGCTGTATCGCGCCATCATGTGCTATGCGCCGTCAGGCTCTAACGAGTGCGGCGGTGAGGAAGTGGATAAACTGCAGCGTAAAGGCTGGTTCACCCAACTGAAAACGCAGTATCCGGGAACTCCGTGGGCGCAAAAACTCAAATACTACTGGTAACCGCGCTGCTGACAGGCCAGCCGCAGGCGGCGGATATCGTCGCCGCCCGTGAACATCCGGCCTTCTGGCTGTGGTCCGGCGTGAAGGCCAGTGATGAGCTTAAAGACGCGCAAACGGTCTATCTGCATCAGGGTGAGGTGCTGATTCGTTCAGGTAACGTGGTTTTCCAGCGTCTCGGACTGCCGGTCAGCCGCCTGTCCTTTCCCTCAATCTGGCTGACCGTGCGCTTTACCACGCTCGACGTACCGGAGGCGATCCCGGCGCGCATTATACGATTAATGCAACGCTGGCAGGCGGCTGGCAATCACGTGGTCGGCCTGCAGGTTGATTTTGACGCCGCGACTCACCAGCTCGCCGATTACGCCCGTTTTCTGCAACAGCTGCGCCAGCAGCTGCCGTCGGAGTTCGCTCTTGGGGTGACCGGACTGCTGGACTGGGCCAAGACCGGCGATGTCGCCACGCTGAACGCGTTACCGGTTGATGAACTGGTGGTGCAGAGCTATCAGGGACATCACACGGTAGCCAACTATCAGGCGTATCTGCCCGCACTCACCCGGTTACGCATTCCGTTTAAGCTCGGGCTGGTACAACACGGGAGCCGGGATGTGCAGGCTGAAGCGCAACTGGAAAAGTCAGCGTGGTATCGCGGTACGGTGGTCTTTATGCTGCAACCACCTCGCGGCTAGGCCTTCGCTTTATGGTGGCAGCAGCCGGAGAGGTTATCCATGATCGGGCATTCGGCGCTGTCATCGCCAGGGCAACTCTCCGCCAATGCCAGCAAATGCAAGCGCATGGCCTGCAGCTCGCTGATATGCCGCTCGATGTCCGCCACTTTTTCTAACGTGCGCTTTTTGACATCCGCGCTGTGACGCGCCGGATCGTTAAACAAATTTACCAGCTCACCGCACTCTTCCAGGTTAAAGCCAACCTGCCGCGCCTGGCGCAGCAGCGTAAGTTCATTCAGATGCTGTTGGTTGTAGGTGCGATAGCCATTTTCGCTACGCAGCGGCGGCGTCACTAAGCCTTTTTCTTCATAAAAGCGTATCGCTTTGCTGGTCAAACCGGTTCTTTTCGCAACATCGCTAATATTCACATTTCCCCCGCGGATATTGTTGGTACTGAGCCCATTATAGCCCAGATTGTCCTAATGATTGACCCGAGAACCCTGCGCATTTCCCACCATCACCGCGATGCATAAATCCTTTTAATTCACATTGTTATATTCGATTCAGATCACATTTCTACATTTAATGACTGTACGAAATTGACTCAAATCAAAAGATATATTGGTTCTACATCTTTCATCTTGAACAGAGGGAAACAATTTTATATATAAATGCGAATGATAATGATGATCATTTACATTCAATAAAGGTTCTCTTATGTTGCCACGGAATAACCAAAGGCCATTTATTCTTTCAGCCCTGACATTATGCATGTCCGGCGCCGCTTTTGCAGCCACCTCTCCAACTCACGCTTCTACGTCCGAAGAAGACACGGTTATCGTCACGGCTAACCGCACAGAAAGTAGTCTTTGGGATAGCCCGGCAACCATCCAGGTTATCGATCGCCAGACGCTGCAAAATTCCACCAGCGTTTCTATTGCTGATGATTTACAAGATATTCCCGGCGTCGAAGTCACCGATAACGCCCTCGCAGGGCGGAAACAAATTCGTATCCGTGGCGAAGCGTCTTCGCGGGTGCTGATTTTGATCGACGGCCAGGTCGTCAGTTACCAACGTGCCGGACAAAACTACGGAGCCGGTTTGCTGATTGATGAATCCGCGCTGGAACGTATTGAAGTGGTCAAAGGCCCCTATTCTGTCCTCTACGGTTCGCAGGCGATTGGCGGCGTCGTGAACTTTATTACCAAAAAAGGCGGCGATAAGCCCCTCGGCGGTAGCGTTAAGGCTGTTTATAACTCCGCAACGGCAGGATGGGAAGAGTCGGCAGCGGCCTGGGGCAGCATCGGTAACTTTGACTACCGCATCAATGGCAGCTATTCCGACCAGGGCGACCGCGACACACCTGACGGAAGATTACCCGACACCAACTTCCGTAATAACGGCCAGGGCGTGTGGCTTGGCTACAACTTCGATCGCCACAAAATTGGGCTCTCCCTTGACCGTTATAAGCTGTCCACTCAAACCTGGTTTGACGACCCGGAAGGTCAGTTCGACGACTTTAGCGTCAAAATTCCTAAGCTGGAACGCGAGAAAATCGGTCTTTTCTACGACTACGCGGCCGATGGGGATTACCTGAAGAACATCCATGTTGACGCATACACCCAGACAATAGAGCGCAAATTTGAAAACCGGGTCAAAACGACCCAGGTTATCCCCAGCCCGATGATTAAAGCGCTGACGGTCAGCAATCAGACCAATACCAACGACAAACAGTATACCCAAGGGGTAACGCTACAAAGCAACTTCTCCCTGCCCGCTAACAACGAGCTGGTGATTGGCACTCAGTACCAGCATGACAAAATAAAACAGGACACGGACGGCAACACGCGCCAGACCGCGGCTACCGGCTTCTTCGATACGCAAACCCGCACGCTGTCATACAACGAAGCGGAGCAAAGCAACACCTCGTTATTCGCGCAAAACGACTGGCGCTTTGCCGATGACTGGACGTGGACCGTCGGCGCACGCCAGTACTGGCTGTCCTCGAAACTCAATCGCAACGATACGCAAACTATCCAAAGCAGCGGTACGACCTGGCAATCTACCGGGGGAAATTCCGTTCACGATGATGAACTGGTGACCTCAACCAGCCTGCGTTATTCCGGTTTTGAAGATCTTGAACTCCGGGCAGCATACGCCCAGGGCTATGTCTTCCCTACGCTGACTCAGCTGTTCACGCAGACGTCCGCAGGCGGCAGCGTGACCTACGGCAACCCAAATCTGAAGGCGGAACACTCGAATAACTATGAGTTAGGCGCGCGGTATAAAGGGAATATGTGGCTGATAGACGGCGCCATTTATTACTCCGAAGCTAAAGACTATATCGCCAGTCTGGCCTGTGCAGGCCAACCCGTTTGCTACGGTAACAGCACCTCTTCACGTGGCGGCTACAACTACTACGACAACATCGATCGGGCCAAAACCTGGGGTATGGAACTCACCGCAGAATACAACGGCTGGGCGGTTTCACCTTACCTGAGCGGTAATCTCATTCGCCGTCAGTACGAGGGCGACACGATTAAAACCTGGGATACCGGCGAACCTACGCTGACCGGGCGCGTGGGTCTGAAACATACCTGGTTGATGAATGTCGCTAACGTAACGTCCGATGTCTTTATCCGCGCGGCGTCCAGCGCCAAAGATAATACCGGTACTACGGAAATTAATTACCCGGGCTGGGCCACGCTTAACCTCGCATTCAACACCGAGTTTGGTCCGCAAGACCAGTATCAGGTCAACCTCGCGCTTAACAACCTGACCGACAAGCGTTACAGAACCGCGCATGAATCTATTCCAGCCGCGGGTTTCAACGCCGCCGTTGGCTTTGCGTGGAATTTCTGACGATGAAAAAACTCATGATTGGCTTACTGAGCCTCGCCTGTGTTTTCAGCGCCCACTCCGCCGACCGCCTGGTAGTAGCGGGCGGATCGCTTAGCGAACTGATTTACGCCATGGGCGTCGGCAACCGGGTGGTCGGCGTCGATGAAACCACCTCGTACCCGCCCGAAACTGCCGCACTCCCGCATATCGGCTACTGGAAGCAGTTAAGCAGCGAGGGCATTTTATCACTGCATCCGGACAGCTTTATCACCTGGCAGGATGCAGGCCCTCAAATCGTTTTGGATCAACTTAGGGCGCAAAAAGTTAACGTCGTGACGTTGCCGCGCGTCCCGGCCACCGTTGAGCAGATGTACGCCAACATTCGGGAACTGGCTCAAACCCTGCGCATTCCTGAACAAGGTGAGACGTTGATCGATCGCATACGTCAACGTCTGGATCGCGTTCAGCACAGCGTGGCAGCGAAAAACGCGCCGGTCAAAGCCATGTTCATTCTCTCCGCTGGCGGCAGCGCGCCACAGGTCGCCGGCAAGGGTAGCGTTGCCGATGCCATTATGACCCTCGCGGGCGCACAAAATGTCGCCACTCACGCGCAGTACAAAAGCTACAGCGCGGAATCGCTGATCGCGGCCAACCCGGAGGTCATCGTGGTGACGTCGCAAATGGTGGATGGCGATCTGAATCGTCTGAGCGCAATCGCCGGTATTACCCACACTGCGGCCTGGAAAAACCAGCGCATTGTGGCGGTAGACCAGGCGCTGATTCTGGGTATGGGGCCGCGCGTCGCCGATGCGGTTGAAGCCCTGCACCAGCAATTCTGGCCTCACTAACTGGATTTATAAAGAACAATGAAAACTGAACACTCGCTGGATCTCACTGCGCATTTTGCGCTCGAGGGAAGTCAGCCCTTTAAGGATCGCCGCGCCACGATGCCCTGGCGTGGGGCGATCCCGGTTGCCAAAGAGCTATTGTCACAAACCTGGCAGGATGTCATCAGCCAGCCCACCCCGCCGCGTAAACGGTTGGTGTATTTGCATATCCCTTTTTGTGCAACCCATTGTACTTTCTGTGGGTTTTATCAAAACCGCTTTGAAGAGGATCACTGCGCCCGCTACACCAACGCGCTATTACGCGAAATTGAGATGGAAGCCGATAGCGCATTACATCAGTCGGCCCCGATTCACGCCGTCTATTTTGGCGGCGGTACACCGTCTGCGCTGTCGGCACGGGATCTGGCCAGAATCATCACTGCGCTACGAGAAAAGTTACCGCTGGCACCGGACTGCGAAATCACCATTGAGGGACGGGTGCTCAATTTTGACGACGCCCGAATCGATGCCTGCCTTGACGCTGGCGCCAATCGGTTTTCGATCGGCATTCAGTCATTTAACAGCCGGATCCGCAAGAAAATGGCGCGCACCTCGGACGGCCCGACCGCAATTGCCTTTATGCAGGGGCTGGTAAAACGGGATCGAGCCGCCGTGGTCTGCGATCTGCTGTTTGGTCTGCCAGGACAGGACGCCAAACTGTGGGGCGACGATCTGGCGATTGCCCGCGACATCGGCCTCGACGGCGTAGACCTTTATGCGCTGAACCTGATCCCCAATACGCCGCTTGGCAAAGCGGTTGAAACCGGACGCACAACGGTTCCCTCTCCTGCCGAACGTCGCGACCTCTATCTTCAGGGCTGCGATTTTATGGACAGCGCGGGCTGGCGCTGCATCAGCAATAGCCACTGGGCGCGCACCACACGAGAACGCAATCTGTACAACCTGCTGATTAAACAGGGAGCAGACTGTCTGGCATTCGGCTCTGGCGCAGGGGGGTCGGTCAATGGCTATTCCTGGATGGTCGAGCGCAATCTGACCACATGGCATGAATCCATCGCCGCCGGAAAAAAACCGCTCATGATGATGATGCGCACCGCCGAGCGGGGTTTCCAGTGGCGACACACCCTCCAGGCCGGCATTGAAACGGCCCGCGTCCCGCTGGATGAACTGACGCCTCATGCACAAAAACTGATCCCGCTACTGACCCAGTGGCATCACGCAGGACTGACGCGAGATGCCAGCACCTGTTTGCGCCTGACCAATGAAGGGCGTTTTTGGGCGAGCAATATTTTGCAGTCTCTTGATGAACTGATTCAGGCACTTAACGCGCCGCGTATTGCGGTAGAGCAACCATAAAAGGAGTGAAGTATGAGCCATGTCTCTTTACAGGATTTTTTGAAAACTGAGCCGGACGGTACGCTGGAAGCTATCGCAGCCCAGTACAACACCACGCTGCTGGAGGTGGTGAAAAATCTCCCCTCCCCGACGCTGGTTTCCGGCAGTCAATTTGATACCGTCTGGGAAACCGTCAGCGAATGGGGCAAAGTCACCACCCTGGTCCATACTGCTGATGTCATTCTGGAATTCACGGGTGAATTACCTTCAGGATTCCACCGCCACGGTTACTTCAACCTGCGCGGCAAAAAAGGCATGACCGGTCATATCAAGGCAGAAAACTGCACACATATCGCCCTGATTGAACGCAAATTTATGGGCATGGACACCGCGTCCATTCTCTTCTTTAACCAGGCAGGTAGCGCTATGTTCAAAATTTTCCTCGGTCGGGATGAGCATCGTCAGCTACTGGCCGACCAGGTCAGCGCCTTTCACGCGCTGTCTTCATCCTTAAAGGAACATGCCTGATGGCTCCATGGCTCATTTTTGGTGCGGGTGGTAGCGGCGTCGGCGCGAAAACACTGGCACTCGCACTGGCGGAACAACGTCCGGTGATTGCCGTCGTTCGCAACGCGCAGGTCGCTGCCGGGTTGCAGGAAAAAGGTGTGCAGGTCTTCATTGGCGACGCCTGCGACAGCCAGGTCACCGCCTGTGCCTGTCGCGCAGCGGGTCAACATGCCACGGTGATCTCCTCCATGGGCGGTGCCCAGGATTATCTGGCGCACAGAACCGTCATTGATGAAGCAGAAAAAGCGGAGATCAAACGCATGATTCTGGTGACTTCGCTTGGCTGTGGCGACAGTTGGCCCTTTTTGTCCCCACGCGCCAGGGCCGCATTTGGTCAGGCGGTACGGGAAAAATCGTTGGCTGAAAGCTGGCTACAAACCAGTCAACTGGACTACGCCATTCTCCGCCCCGGCGGTTTGCTGAACGGTGCAGCCACAGGTCAGGCGCAACGGATACAGGCCGAGGAGTGCCATGGTTTTGTGATGCGTGCAGATGTTGCAAAGCACATTCACGAGCTGGCTACAGCCCCGTCACTCAATAACCAGATTTACAGTTTGGTTGAGCCAGGACTCAAACCCGCGTAAACCCCTCGCGGCGCGGGAACTTCGCGCCGCAAAGACGTTATGGAGCGTTGCGTGCTTAAGGACTCGCTTTCTTCCGTCAGCATTCTGACGGGTCTTTCTCTGTTGTTGGTCGCTCTGATGCTCTTCGGAGCCAGCCAGGGGGCGCTGAACATTAGCTTCAGCGCGCTGTTCAACGACGAATACCGTGACATTTGGTTGAACATCCGCTTGCCCCGCGTGTTGCTGGCCGTGCTGGTAGGCGCGGCGCTGGCGACAGCAGGGGTTATCATGCAGGGGCTTTTTCGCAATCCGATGGCCGATCCTGGCCTGCTTGGCGTCAGTAGCGGCTCCGCGCTGATGGTCGGCATCGCGATCGTTATCCCCTTTTCGTTCCCCGTGGTGCTGGTGCTGTATGAGCAGATGATTTTTGCCGTCGCGGGCAGCATGGTGGTCTGCACGATTATTTTCCTGATAAGCCAGCGTCATAGCCACGGCGGAATGATGCAACTGCTGTTAGCCGGTATCGCTATCAATGCTCTGTGCGGTTCGGCTATTGGCGTACTGAGCTATGTGGGCGACGAGCAGCAACTACGTCAACTTACGCTGTGGATGATGGGCAATCTCGGCCAGGCCCAGTGGCCAACGCTGCTGGTCGCCAGCACGTTTGTTCTTCCAGCCATTGCTGTCACCGTTTGTATGGCGGGAACCCTTAATTTGCTGCAACTGGGCGATGAAGAGGCGCATTACCTCGGCGTAAACGTCAAACGTAAGCGTCAGAAATTACTGTTACTCAGCTCGCTACTGGTTGGCGCTGCCGTTGCCGTCAGCGGCGTAATTGGCTTTATTGGCCTGGTGATCCCGCATCTGATCAGAATGACTACCGGCGCCGATCATCGCTGGTTGATTCCCTGCTCTACGCTGGCGGGAGCCTGTCTACTCCTGATTGCCGATACGCTGGCCCGCACTCTGGTGCAGCCTGCCGAAATGCCCGTTGGTCTGTTAACCAGCCTGATCGGAGGACCGTATTTTCTGTGGTTAATCCTGCGTAGCCGGAGGGTGTCATGATCGTTGCTGAAAATCTGGTTTACCACATTCAGGGCAGACGATTGACCGATGATGTTTCCCTGACGCTACCTGAAGGAGAGATTATCGCGATTCTGGGCCCGAATGGCGCCGGGAAATCGACGCTGCTACGCCAGCTCACGGGGTATCTGCAACCTCACAGTGGGCGCTGTAGCTTATTCGGCAAGCCGCTGGACGAGTGGTCAATCACCGAGCTGGCAAAAACCCGTGCGGTGATGCGCCAGAACAGTCATATGGCTTTCCCGTTTAGCGTGCAGGAGGTCATTCGTATGGGCAGGCATCCGTATCGTACGTGCAACACCGGCGATGAAACGGAACACATCATGGCGTTGTGTGATTGCCAGGCGTTGGCCGCGCGCGATTATCGGCACCTGTCGGGAGGAGAGCAACAGCGGGTACAGTTGGCACGTCTGCTGGTTCAGCTTTGGGAACCCGAGCCTCGACCCAAATGGTTGTTTCTCGATGAACCCACCTCCGCCCTGGATATTCACCACCAGCAGCACCTTTTTCGTCTGCTGCGTCGTCTGGTGCGCGAACGGCAGTTTAGCGTCTGCTGCGTCCTGCACGATCTCAACCTCGCGGCGCGTTATGCCGACCGCGTGGTACTGATGGAACGCGGCAGGATAGTTGATAACGGGTATCCACAGGATGTCCTGAAGCAACGGGCGCTGAACGCGCTGTATGGTGCCGATCTCACGGTCATAAATGAACCGGAGCATCGAACGCCGCTTATCGTCCTCAATCAATAACAGACCGGGAACGCTCTGACGTTCCCGTTTTTTCCCCCTTCGCCCCCTTTTTTCATCTTTTCTAAAAACGCCCTTGACCTTCCCCTTGCTGGAAGGTTTAACCTTTATCACAGTCAGTTAATCCTGCAATGAAGGAGTTGGTTATGTCTCAAACAATCGATCTAACCCTGGACGGTTTGTCCTGTGGTCACTGCGTAAAACGCGTTAAAGAAAGTCTCGAACAACGTCCGGATGTTGAGCAAGCGGATGTCACCGTGACAGAGGCGCATGTTACCGGGAGCGCCAGCGCAGAAGCGCTGATTGAAACCATCAAACAAGCCGGTTACGGGGCGGAGTTAAGCCACCCAAAGGCTAAACCGCTGACGGAGTCAACAATCCCGTCGGAAGCACTGGCAGCGGTCCCTTCCGAGCTTCCGGCAGCTACGGCTGATGATGACAGCCAACAGTTGCTGTTAAACGGCATGAGCTGCGCCAGTTGTGTGACCCGTGTACAAAATGCATTGCAAAGCGTACCGGGTGTCACGCAGGCACGGGTAAACCTGGCGGAGCGCACTGCGCTGGTAATGGGCAGTGCATCCGCTGCAGATTTAGTGCAGGCGGTGGAAAAAGCCGGCTACGGTGCGGAAGCGATCGAAGACGACGCTAAGCGTCGCGAACGCCAGCAGGAAACCGCCGTTGCGACCATGAAACGTTTTCGCTGGCAGGCGGCGGTTGCGCTGTTGCTGGGTGTCCCGGTCATGGTATGGGGAATGATTGGCGATAACATGATGGTGAGTGCCGACAACCGCAGCCTGTGGCTGGCAATTGGTCTGGCAACACTCGCCGTGATGGTCTTCGCAGGCGGTCACTTCTACCGCAGCGCGTGGAAAAGCCTGATGAACGGCACCGCAACCATGGATACACTGGTCGCGCTGGGCACGGGAGTGGCATGGCTCTATTCCATGAGCGTAAACCTCTGGCCGCAATGGTTCCCAATGGAAGCACGGCATCTCTATTATGAAGCCAGTGCCATGATTATCGGTCTGATTAACCTCGGACACATGCTGGAAGCGCGGGCTCGCCAGCGCTCGTCCAAAGCGCTGGAAAAACTGCTCGATCTGACGCCGCCGACCGCACGCGTCGTGACTGACGAAGGTGAAAAGAACGTACCGCTGGTAGACGTTCAGGCCGGAATGTTACTGCGCCTGACCACCGGCGACCGCGTTCCGGTAGATGGCGAAATCACCCAGGGCGAGGCCTGGCTGGATGAAGCAATGCTGACCGGTGAGCCTATCCCGCAGCAAAAAGGTGAAGGCGATAGCGTCCACGCCGGTACGGTCGTCCAGGATGGCAGCGTACTGTTTCGCGCCAGCGCTGTTGGTAGCCACACCACGCTGTCGCGCATTATTCGCATGGTGCGTCAGGCGCAAAGCAGTAAGCCCGAGATTGGCAAACTGGCCGACCGTATCTCCTCGGTGTTCGTTCCGGTGGTGGTGGTGATTGCGCTGGTGAGTGCAGCAATTTGGTACTTCTTTGGCCCGGCGCCACAAATTGTTTATACGCTGGTGATTGCCACCACCGTCCTGATTATTGCCTGTCCTTGTGCGCTGGGTCTGGCCACCCCCATGTCGATTATCTCCGGGGTTGGTCGTGCCGCTGAGTTTGGGGTACTGGTACGCGATGCCGATGCGCTGCAACGCGCCAGCACGCTCGATACTCTCGTCTTTGATAAGACAGGGACGCTGACTGAAGGCAAACCGCAGGTTGTCGCCATCAAAACGTTTGGCAATACCGACGAAGCGATGGCTGTTCGCCTGGCAGCCGCCCTTGAACAGGGTTCCAGCCATCCGCTGGCCCGGGCGATTCTGGACAAAGCGGGCGATGTTACGCTGCCGCAGGTCAACGGTTTCCGTACGCTGCGCGGGTTAGGCGTCAGCGGCGAGACCGAAGGTCATACGCTTCTGTTAGGCAACCAGGCGCTGCTCAATGAGCAGCAGGTCGACACCACAGAAATGGAGGCTGAAATCACCGCTCAGGCTTCCCAGGGCTCAACCCCGGTGCTGTTAGCCATTGACGGTAAAGCCGCGGCTCTGTTAGCGGTGCGTGATCCACTGCGCAGCGACAGCGTGGCAGCGCTCCAGCGCCTGCACCGCGCCGGGTATCGTCTGGTGATGCTCACAGGCGACAACCCAACGACCGCCAACGCCATTGCCAAAGAGGCGGGTATTGACGAGGTGATAGCGGGCGTACTGCCGGACGGTAAAGCGGAAGCGATTAAACGTCTGCAGAGCCAGGGACGTCAGGTCGCCATGGTCGGTGATGGCATTAACGATGCCCCAGCCCTGGCCCAGGCCGATGTGGGTATTGCCATGGGTGGCGGCAGCGATGTGGCGATTGAAACCGCTGCGATTACGCTGATGCGTCATAGCCTGATGGGCGTTGCCGATGCCCTGTCTATCTCGCGGGCAACGCTGCGCAATATGAAGCAGAACCTGCTCGGCGCGTTTATCTATAACAGCATCGGTATCCCCGTTGCCGCCGGGATCTTGTGGCCGTTCACCGGCACGCTGCTCAACCCGGTCGTTGCCGGAGCGGCGATGGCGCTCTCTTCTATTACCGTGGTGAGCAACGCCAACCGACTGCTGCGCTTCAAACCGAAAGAGTAACCCTTTGCCGGATGGCGCTGTCAACTGCGCTATCCGGCAATCACGCATTGCACCTTCCTGGACCACGCGCTAGCATGGAAGTCCACTTAGGGAGGTCGTATGGATTTGTTATACCGGGTAAAAGCATTATGGTCTGCACTGCGCGGCAACCATTATACCTGGCCGGCCATCGATATCTCTTTGCCTGGCAACCGCCATTTCCATCTGATTGGCAGTATTCATATGGGTAGCCGGGGTATGGCGCCTCTGCCTGCCAAATTACTCAAAAAGCTCAAGCATGCCGATGCGCTAATTGTCGAAGCCGATGTTTCCGGCGACGATGCTCCGTTTGCCAATCTTCCGGTTTTTGCCGCGCTGGAAGAACGCATCAGCGAAGAGCAGTTGCGCAATCTGCAAAAAGTTTCTGCCGATCTTGGTATTTCCCCTTCCCTGTTTTCGACTCAACCCCTGTGGCAAATAGCCATGATCTTACAAGCCACGCAGGCGCAACAGCTGGGATTACGGGCGGAATATGGCATTGACTACCAACTGCTCAAAGCGGCTAAACAGGCGCAAAAAACCATTATTGAACTGGAAGGCGCCTCCAGCCAAATCGACCTGTTATGCCAATTGCCTGATAACGGTTTGGCTTTGCTCGACGATACCCTGACGCACTGGCACACCAACGCCAGACTGCTGCAACAAATGATGGGCTGGTGGCTTGAATCACCACCACAAAATGGCGCACTCACGTTACCCAACACATTCAGCCAGTCATTATATGACGTATTAATGCACCAGCGTAATGAGGCCTGGCGGGACAAACTCAAGGCAATGCCGGCAGGCCACTATGTGGTCGCAGTGGGCGCACTGCATCTGTATGGAGAGGGAAACTTACCGGAGATGATGCGATAAAAAAATGGCCAATATTTCTATTGGCCCGTCAAAGAGGAATTTCATCATTATTATTATGCCGACGCTTAAAGCATCGGTGTAGGTCGATTGTCGCTCAAAGTCATCATCCTGCCAATACTATTGCGCAAGATGGTACTATTTTTTCCACCGCCATCAGGCGTATGCTTATGACGTATTTTGTCTGGGCCAGGAAAAATTGCTATGACACCCGCCGTTAAACTACTCGAAAAAAACAAAATTTCTTTTCAGATCCACACCTACGATCACGATCCATCCGAGACCAACTTTGGCGACGAAGTGGTTCGTAAATTAGGGCTGAATGCGGATCAGGTCTACAAAACGCTGCTGGTTGCCGTGAATGGCGATATGAAACATCTGGCAGTCGCCGTCACACCGGTAGCCGGTCAACTGGATCTCAAAAAGGTCGCCAAAGCATTGGGCGCCAAAAAGGTCGATATGGCCGATCCCATGGTCGCGCAACGCACTACCGGCTATCTGGTAGGCGGTATCAGCCCACTTGGGCAGAAAAAACGTTTGCCAACGCTGATTGATGCCCCCGCCCAGACATTCGACACTATTTATGTTTCCGGTGGTAAACGCGGGCTGGATATTGAACTGGCGGCGAGCGATCTGGCGAAAATTCTGGATGCGAAATTCGCCGATATCGCCCGCCGGGATTAAGCGATTTTAAAATGATTGCCTGATGGCGCGCAGCTTTAAGGCCTACAAATCGCACTGACCTGTAGGCCGGATAAGGTGCCAGCACCGCCATCCGGCACTCCGCCCTGTTACTGCCAGCTCACCTCACCCTTAGGCTCATACGCACTGGCATCCAGCGGTGAGTTCTTCTGCACGTACTCCTTCAGCACTTCCGCATCGATAAACCCGGTATTCACATAGCCTGGTTTGTTATCAATACGCGGATAGCCATCACCGCCGGTGGCGTTGAAGCTCAGCGTTGCCATACGATAGGTTTTGGCTGGGTCAACAGGTTCGCCTTTGATTTTCAAATCGTTAAGCTTGCCGTCTTTCGCTACAAAGCTGACGTTGGCAAACTGCGGATAGGCCCCGGAGTCCGGCTTCATTTGCGCCACCGCGGTCAGATAGTCAATCACTTCTTTCCCGCTCATATCGGCATACACCACAATGTTGCCAAACGGTTGTACCTTCAGCACACTCTTGTAGGTGATATCACCGCCTTCAATGGAATCACGAATCCCCCCACCGCTCATCACGCCAAAATCAGCGCCAGTGCGTGCCATTTGCGCAGCGAGCAGCAAGTGCCCCATGTTAGTCTGCACGAAACGCACTTTGCTACGGTCGCCTTCGAGGCGCGCATTGACGCTGCCAATTTTGACATCCAACTGCGCTTTACCTTTATTCTGGAACGGCGTCAGCAGCGAAAGCATTTGCTGATTTTCAGCAATCTCCGGGGTGTAGAGTACGCGCTCACTTTTACCGTTATCCCAGGTCACTTTTTTCTTCAGGTTTACCGGAATGAGTTGATAGTTGACCATTTTCATTTCGCCATTGCGGAACTCAAAGTCCGCCCGGCCGACATATTTACCCCACTCATGCGCCTGCACAATCCAGATACCGTTTTGCTTATCCGGCGCACACGGTGTCCCCGGGACGTAATCCACCTGCTTTTTGTTTTCCGCAGCCATACACACCGGATCCTGTGAGTGACCACCCACAATCATTGCCAGCGAACCTGCTGGCAGGCTGCGCGCCATTTCCACATCGCCAGGGGCGTTCGAGCCGTGATTGCCATTGTCATAATGTCCCATATGGGTGGTGGCAATAATGATGTCAGGCTTTTCCCCCATATTCAGTTCCTGAATAACCAGTTTGGCTTCATCGGCAGGTTTACGGAATTCGATATCGGTAAAGAACTCGGGGTTGCCAATTTTCGCCGTATCGTCAGTGGTTAAACCGAGTACGGCAATTTTTAAATCCTGGCGCTTAAAGATGGCCCACGGCTTAAATAAACGCTCGCCGGTGCTTTTCTGATAAATATTGGCTGAGAGAAACGGAAATTTGGACCATTTTTCCTGCTGGCGCAATACGGTCAGCGGATTATCAAACTCGTGGTTACCGACCGCCATCGCGTCATAGCCAATCAGGTTCATGCCGCGAAAATCAGGTTCCGCATCCTGCAGATCGGACTCCGGTACGCCGGTATTAATGTCACCGCCGGAAAGCAGCAGTACGCTGCCTCCGTCCTCAGCCACCTCTTTACGAATACCGTCCACCAGCGTTTTTTGCGCCGCCAGCCCGTATTCCCCATATTCGCTACGCCAGAAGTGACCGTGATGATCGTTGGTATGCAGAATGGTGATTTTATAGGTTTTATCTTTTTCGTACGCCTGAGCAGGCTGACCTGCCAGCGCAAATGCGGCTAATAGCGCCAGCGCCACGCCCCGTTTCAAAAACGTCATATTTCTCTCCCTGAGCCAAAATCAACGACTGAAATTACAATGATATGA
The DNA here is from genome assembly GCF_014596835.2 of Citrobacter sp. C6_1. Taxonomy (NCBI): domain Bacteria; kingdom Pseudomonadati; phylum Pseudomonadota; class Gammaproteobacteria; order Enterobacterales; family Enterobacteriaceae; genus Citrobacter; species Citrobacter sp. C6_1. The sequence goes on from NZ_CP115031.1 coordinate 3,485,723, forward strand.
AATAATAGTCGAAAATGTTTTCAGAAATGAGACTTCCTTCAAACACCTTCCGCAGGTATGTTAGTCAGGTAATAATAACAAATTAGATTACCCTCATAATCGCAACCAAACAGAAGTGACTTTCTATGGCAATAAGTGAACCAACCCAGCCAGCGGCTGGCGCGTCAGCGTCGGTTGCTAAAGCACGCACCTCATTTGGCATTTTAGGGGCAATCAGCCTCTCCCATCTGCTAAACGATATGATCCAGTCGCTAATTCTCGCGATTTATCCGCTTTTGCAGTCAGAGTTCTCGCTGACGTTTATGCAGATAGGGATGATTACTCTGACCTTCCAGCTTGCTTCTTCGCTGCTGCAACCGGTCGTGGGTTACTGGACGGATAAATACCCGATGCCGTGGTCACTGCCCATTGGGATGTGCTTCACACTGAGCGGGCTTGTTTTGCTGGCCATGGCCGGCAGTTTCCATATGGTGCTGCTCGCCGCGGCGCTGGTCGGTACTGGTTCATCGGTATTTCACCCGGAATCGTCCCGCGTGGCGCGTATGGCCTCCGGCGGTCGCCACGGCCTTGCCCAGTCGATTTTCCAGGTTGGTGGTAACTTCGGTAGCTCTTTGGGACCGTTGCTGGCGGCTGTCATCATCGCGCCATATGGTAAGGGTAATGTGGCCTGGTTCGTACTGGCAGCATTATTAGCGATTGTCGTCCTGGCGCAAATCAGCCGTTGGTATGCCGCGCAGCATCGGATGAGTAAAGGAAAGCCGAAGGTCGCCATCGTTAATCCGTTGCCGCGTAATAAAGTGGTTCTGGCGGTAAGCATTCTGCTGGTGCTGATTTTCTCCAAATACTTCTATATGGCGAGCATTAGCAGCTATTACACCTTTTATCTGATGCAAAAATTCGGATTATCGGTACAAAATGCCCAGTTTCATCTGTTTGCCTTCCTGTTTGCCGTCGCAGCCGGAACGGTAATTGGTGGACCATTGGGTGATAAAATTGGTAGAAAATATGTTATTTGGGGCTCTATCCTCGGTGTAGCACCATTTACCCTCGTTTTACCCTACGCAACGCTGGAATGGACCGGGATTTTAACCGTGATCATTGGTTTTATCCTCGCATCAGCGTTTTCTGCCATTCTGGTCTATGCACAGGAGCTGCTTCCTGGGCGTATCGGCATGGTTTCTGGGCTATTTTTCGGTTTTGCCTTCGGCATGGGTGGCTTGGGAGCCGCGGTGTTAGGGCTGATTGCCGACCATACCAGTATCGATTTGGTCTACAAAATATGTGCTTTCCTGCCACTTCTGGGGATACTGACCATATTCTTACCTGATAACCGACATAAAGCCTGATTTTCTGACGGCCAAAGGTAAACTTTGGTCGTCATCACTTACAGTGACCATCAGCGTTTGCCTCAAACATCCCCCCGTAGTTTTCCGATCCGTGCTTTTTTTCCTTTAAAATCCTATTTTCATCAAAATTCAATAATTATTCATAAACATAAACTTCAAAATTGTCATAAACTATTACTCGGAATTTGGGTTTTCAGGATCAACACAGCAACCAAAGGAGACGGAATGCATCACGCCACCCCGCTTATCACCACCATTGTCGGCGGCCTTGTGCTCGCTTTTATATTAGGCATGATTGCCAATAAACTACGTATTTCTCCTCTGGTGGGATATCTGTTAGCGGGCGTTCTGGCCGGTCCATTTACTCCTGGTTTTGTTGCTGATACCAAACTCGCACCTGAACTGGCTGAGCTTGGCGTGATCCTGTTAATGTTCGGCGTCGGGCTGCACTTTTCCCTGAAGGATTTGATGGCGGTAAAGGCTATCGCCATTCCCGGCGCGATTGCCCAGATAGCGGTAGCAACGCTGCTGGGCATGGCGCTTTCAGCGGTGATGGGCTGGTCGCTGATGGTCGGTATCGTCTTTGGGCTGTGTCTTTCAACCGCCAGTACCGTAGTACTGTTACGTGCGCTTGAAGAACGGCAGCTCATTGACAGCCAGCGCGGGCAAATTGCCATTGGCTGGCTGATTGTCGAAGACCTGATGATGGTGCTGACGCTGGTTCTCCTGCCTGCTGTCGCCGGAATGCTGGAAAAAGGAAACGTCGGCTTTACTTCGCTGGCCGTCGATATGGGCATTACCATCGGCAAGGTAGTGGCATTTATCGCCATTATGATGCTGGTGGGTCGTCGCCTGGTACCGTGGATTATGGCACGCAGCGCCGCTACCGGGTCACGCGAGCTGTTTACCCTGTCAGTTCTCGCCCTCGCCTTAGGTATCGCCTTTGGCGCAGTGGAACTGTTCGATGTCTCCTTTGCGCTGGGCGCATTCTTCGCCGGTATGGTGCTGAATGAATCAGAACTGAGTCACCGCGCGGCGCACGATACCCTACCGCTGCGCGATGCGTTCGCCGTACTGTTCTTCGTTTCCGTCGGGATGCTGTTCGATCCGTTAGTCCTGATCCAACAGCCGCTGGCAGTGCTGGGCACGCTGGCGATTATCATCTTTGGTAAATCCCTTGCCGCCTATTTCCTGGTGCGCCTGTTTGGCCACTCCCAACGCACAGCGCTCACCATTGCCACCAGCCTGGCGCAAATTGGTGAGTTTGCCTTTATCCTGGCGGGTCTGGGAATGGCGTTAAACCTGCTGCCACAGGCAGGACAGAATCTGGTGCTGGCGGGGGCTATCCTGTCCATTATGCTCAACCCGGTACTGTTTGCTGTATTAGAGAAATATCTCGCCAAAACCGAAACGCTGGAAGAGCAGACGCTGGAAGAGGCTATCGAAGAAGAGAAGCAGATCCCGGTTGATATTTGTAATCATGCACTGCTGGTCGGTTTTGGTCGTGTCGGCAGCCTGCTGGGTGAGAAACTGATGGCAGCAGGGATCCCGTTGGTGGTTATCGAAACCTCACGAACCCGGGTGGATGAACTGCGCGAGCGTGGGATCCGGGCGGTGCTGGGCAACGCCGCCAACGAGGAAATTATGAATCTGGCGCACCTGGATTGCGCACGCTGGCTGCTGCTGACCATTCCAAATGGTTACGAAGCAGGTGAAATTGTCGCTTCCGCTCGTGAGAAGTGCCCGTCGATTGAGATTATCGCCCGCGCGCATTATGACGATGAGGTGGAATACATTACCGAGCGTGGTGCCAATCAGGTGGTCATGGGGGAGCGTGAAATCGCCCGCACCATGCTGGAGATGATTGAAACGCCGCCTGCCGGTGAAGTTGCTACTGCCAGTTAATGTTACGTGCCGGATGGCGGCGTAAAACGCCTTATCCGGCCTACATATTGCTACGCGTAGGCCCGATAAGCGTAGCGCCATCGGGCAAGAACTCAGCGATCCCAGTACGACTCTTCGAGACTGTCTTCACGTTCCGGCAAACCGCGCGTCAGACGTGGGGAATGCTGGTTCAGCACCTGATAACTCACGCGGTTAGCATATTTACACACCTGCGCTAATGACGAATAGGTCAGCCAGGTGAACTTGTGCTTGCTGGAGTTAGGCACGTTGCTGCGGTGATAGCTGTTAGCGGTAATATCATGCAGCAATGCCGCCAGTGCGCCGTCGCCAGCACCGTTGGTATTCATGATCTTTTCTGGCCCGCCCATATACGGCGCGATGTGCGAATATACACGCAGCGGATGAGTACAGTCTTTATGACGCATGGCGCGGCTAAACTCGTACTGGTTGAATTCGGCAATCGCTCCAGGCAGCAGTGGATGCTGGGTTTTACGTTTGACTTCTTCTTCCGTAAAGCCCGCCATATACAGACCTGCCGGGCCCGCAGTGCATAGCACCAGATCCACCCAGTCCAGCGCCTTGTCAGACGCCAGCAGCGGATCGTTTTCACCGGTCAGCGCTTCAGCTTCTTCTTCGTTCATCGCCAGAATAGAGACATTCTCTTTCAGAAATTCCTGCCACCACTGTGGGTTATCCGCAATAACGAATTTAGTTCCCAGCGTCAGTACCACCGGCACATTGTGTTTTTTGGCATATTCAATCGCCTTCATGGTCGCTTCCGGCATCGGCTCGCCCGGCTTACAACGTACCAGATAGGAGGTCAGCACCAGCGCGGAAGCCCCGGCAATGACTGATTCAGGGATGCTATCCGCGCGCAACTGGTTCATGTGACCGGGGCTGATGGCAAATGTGCGTTCGCCGGATTCACCAATCAGCGTAAAGCAGCGGCCAATCGGGCCATCTACACCCTGTAGATAGTTCAAATCGGTGCGGCTGGAGGTGTTGCATAAATAGCGATACGCGTAGCTACCAATTTCGATATTACTGCACATCACACCCAACAGTACCGAGCGGTCATCCGCCAGCACGGAGTAGTTATGCATAGTGTTACCGATGGTGCCGCCTGCAAACTGATGGGTGATCAGGTTTTCGCGTACCAGTTCCTGGTAGAGCGCTTCCGCAACATCATCTTCAATCACCAGAGAGTGCCCGGCGCTTAATCCATAACGTTTTACAAAATCATCATCCACTTTGGCTTCAATATCGACCAGCGTTTGGTCGATACCGACAACCCAGGCCGCACTGGTTTCATTTTCTGGCTGAATTTGTTGCAGCAACGGATCGCGCGCGCTGACGGGAAAATAGTGTTTGGATTTACGTTTACCGGGAAATTTCATGGTCGATTATATGGGTGGTTAACTGAGCGATGCATGGTAGCACATTACCTGATATGCATGCGATGCGGCGCTAAGTTTCAATATCGGACGGCGGGATCGCAGTTTATCCGCTCTCAGTTTCTACAATAAATCATCGTCCACAAGGAGCGTTTTATGAAGCCGGAAAACAAAATCCCCGTACTCGACAAAATTTCGGATGAAATGAAAAGCGTGGTGAATTTTCATCGCGACGATTTGCCGCCGTGGCCCGCTGCCGATGACTTCGTGGCCCAGCGCCAACACTACATTCATGAACGGCGACTGTGGAATGCCGATGCCCCGCAGATAGCTACCCGCGAATGCGTGATTTCTACCGCCTGCGGCCCCGTTGCCACACGCATCTACGCTCCGCAGCCCCAAAGCCAGGCGACGCTGTATTACCTGCACGGCGGCGGCTTTATTCTCGGTAATCTGGATACCCACGATCGCATTATGCGTTTACTGGCGCACTACACCCAGTGCACAGTTATTGGCATCGACTATTCGCTGTCGCCGGAAGCGCGCTACCCACAAGCTATCGAAGAGATCGTCGCCGTTTGCCAGTACTATCATCAACATGCTGGCGACTATCCCCTCAATATCAATACGATTGGTTTTGCGGGCGATTCCGCCGGCGCGATGCTGGCGCTAGCCAGCACTCTGTGGCTGCGAGACAACAACATTGCCTGCGGCAAGGTGGCTGGCGTGCTGTTGTGGTATGGGCTTTACGGGCTGCAGGATTCACTGAGCCGACGGCTGATGGGCGGCGCGTGGGATGGTTTAACCCGCGAGGACTTGCAGATGTACGAAAACGCGTACCTACGTAGCGCTGACGATCGCGAGTCACCGTACTATTGCCTGTTTAACAACGATCTGACGCGCGACGTACCGCCGTGTTTTATCGCCGGTGCGGAGTTCGATCCGCTGATTGACGATAGCCGCTTATTATTCCAGACGTTACAGGCACATCAGCAGCCCTGCCAGTACAAAATGTATCCCGGCACGCTGCACGCCTTCCTGCACTATTCGCGGATGATGAAAACCGCCGACGATGCCCTGCAGGATGGCGCGCGTTTCTTTAAGCAACAGCTTTAGCGGTAGGCTTCGGTCAGTTTAACCATCATTTCGATATGTTCCGGTGCGGCATTCAACGCCGGAATATATTCATATTGCTTACCGCCAGCCTCAAGGAAAATCTCCCGGTTCTGCACCGCTATCTCTTCCAGCGTTTCGAGACAATCAGCCGCGAAGCCCGGACACATAACCTGGATATGTCGGGTCCCTTTCTCCGCCAGCATTTTTAACGTTTCGTCGGTATACGGCGTCAGCCAGGGTTCGCGGCCAAAGCGAGACTGGAAGGTCATCATGACTTTTTCCGGCGGCAGACCCAGCGCTGAAACCAACTCACGCGTCGTATCGCGACAGCGCTGCGGGTAGTCATCGCCTTCATCGGCGTAGCGCTGCGGAATGCCGTGATAGGAGAGCAGCAGTAAATCAGGTTCGCCATGTTGAGCAAATGAATCCCGGGCACTCCTGGCCAGCGCATCAATGTAGCTGCTGTCATCGGCGTAATCACGAATAAATGAGACGCCAGGAATACCGCGTTTACGCGCTAAGATGCGCGCCAGCTCGTCCCAGACTGCCGCCACTGTCGAACAGGAATATTGCGGGTACAGCGGTAACACCACCATGTGTTCAACCCCGCTTGCCAGCAGTTCATCGACCGCGCTTTCGAGCGACGGCGAACCGTAGCTCATCCCCAGTGCGACAGGCGTATCCGGCAGACGTTGTGCCAGCGCCTGCTGTTGCGCCTTGCTGTAGACCATCAGCGGGGAACCGTCTTCCATCCAGATTGACTGGTACAGTTTTGCCACACGCGGCGCTCGCAGCGGCAAAATCACACCACGCAGCAACGGCCACCACAGTGCAGGGGACGTATCGACTACGCGTTGATCGCTTAAAAACTGGCGCAGGTAGCGCTTAACGGCTTCGGGGGTTGGGGCATCGGGAGTGCCGAGGTTTGCCAGCAGGATACCGGTTTTCGTCTGACGCATTACCGCCTCTTATCGATTCAAATTGTTGATAATTGTAGCGGAAAAGCGGTAAAGAAGAACTAATTGCTGTGAGAGGTAAGACGAGAATTTGCCTGATGGCGCTTATCAAGCCTACAAAACATCGTAGGCCGGATAAGGTGTATACACCGCCATCCGGCATTAACCGCGTTAAAAATTAACCGAGGATTTTTTCCAGCGCTGCGCGAACGTCAGCCACGGCCTGAGTGCCGTCAACTTTCGCGTATTTGGTGTTACCCGCCTGCGCTTCTTTAGAGTAGTAGCCGATCAGCGGTGCGGTCATCTGATGGTATTCCACCAGGCGCTTGCGTACGGTCTCTTCCTGATCGTCTTTACGGGTGGTCAGCTCTTCGCCGGTCACGTCGTCTTTACCTTCAACCTTAGGCGGGTTGAATTTGATGTGGTAAACGCGGCCAGAAGCTGCGTGTACGCGGCGACCTACAATACGGTCAACGATCAGCTCGTCAGGTACGTCGAATTCCAGAACGTAGTCCACGTTGATACCCGCTTCTTTCATGGCATCTGCCTGCGGAATAGTACGCGGGAAGCCATCGAGCAGGAAACCATTACGGCAGTCTTCCTGAGCAATACGCTCTTTTACCAGCGCGATCACCAGCTCATCAGTCACCAGCTTACCGGCGTCCATGATGTCTTTCGCTTGTTTGCCCAGCTCGGAGCCAGATTTCACGGCGGCACGCAGCATATCACCGGTGGAGATTTGCGGAATACCATACTTCTCCATGATGAACTGAGCCTGAGTTCCTTTACCCGCGCCCGGAGCGCCAAGCAGAATGATACGCATTACGAAAATCCCCTTAAAGGTTGTCGATATTTTTTAAAAAGCGCTAAACGATACCACCATCACGCAATTGGCTCAAGGAAGGTAGTCTGCGCTGAAACGGTTAATGGCGGGAAAATTGAAAATAAGGAAAGAAATTGCCGGATAGCGGTGTAAACACCTTATCCGGCCTACGATCAAAAAGATGTTGTAGGCCGGATAAGCGTTAGCGCCATCCGGCATTAGATGATGGTTATCAGGACACCAGCAACTGGTTCATACGACGGATGAACTGGTTCGGATCTTCCAGCGTGCCGCGCTCGGCGAACAGCGCCTGATCCAGCAGCAGTTCAACCCACTCTTTGAACTGCGCTTCGTCCTGGGTATCCGCCGTGCGTTTAACCAGCACGTGGTCCGGGTTCAGTTCAAAGATATATTTCACTTCCGGCACAGCCTGGCCCGCAGCGGCGAACAGTTTCGCCATCTGGGTACTCATTTCGTCCGCATCGGTGGTGACGATAGCCGGGGTGTCGGTCAGACGGTGAGTCAGACGCACTTCTTTTACGCGATCGCCCAGCAAGGTTTTCACGCGCTCAACAAACGGCGTCAGCGCTTTTTCCGCTTCTTTTGCCGACTCGTCAACTTCATCCGCCAGTTTGTCGATAGACTCGTCGGCTTTCGCCACGGACTGGAACGGTTTGCCATCGAACTCGGTCAGGTAGTTCATCATCCACTCATCGATGCGGTCAGAAAGCAGCAGGACTTCGATGCCTTTCTTACGCAGCAGTTCCAGATGCGGGCTGCTCTTCGCCGCCGCGTAGCTGTCTGCGGTGATGTAGTAGATCTTCTCCTGCCCTTCTTTCATACGGGAGATATAGTCTTCCAGCGACACGGTCTGTGCGGAAGAGTCAGTGTGCGTAGACGCGAAGCGCATCAGCTTAGCGATAGTTTCCTGGTTACCATGATCTTCCGCCGGGCCTTCTTTCAGCACCAGACCGAACTGTTTCCAGAAGGTCTGGTATTTTTCCGCGTCGTCTTTCGCCAGTTTTTCCAGCATCTGCAGTACGCGTTTGGTCAGCGCGCTGCGCAGGTTACGGGTGACGGTGCTGTCCTGCAGGATCTCGCGAGAAACGTTCAGCGGCAGATCGTTGGAATCTATCAGACCACGGACAAAGCGCAGGTAGTTCGGCATGAACTGCTCGGCATCGTCCATGATGAATACACGCTGGACGTACAGTTTCAGACCATGCTTGTGATCGCGATTCCACATATCCCACGGCGCCTGCGACGGGATATACAGCAGGCTGGTGTATTCCTGCTTACCTTCCACACGGTTGTGGCTCCAGGTCAGCGGATCGGTGAAATCGTGGGCGATATGCTTATAGAATTCGTTGTACTCGTCGTCTTTGATTTCCGACTTGTTACGCGTCCACAGCGCCTGCGCCTTGTTGATCTTTTCCCAGGAAACCACGGTCTCGCCGTCTTTCTCTTCGGATTTTTCGATCTCTACCGGCAGCGCGATATGGTCGGAATATTTGCTGATGATGGAACGTACGCGCCAGTCATCGAGGAACTCGTCTTCGCCTTCGCGCAGATGCAGAGTAATTTCGGTACCGCGGTCTTCTTTGGTAATATCAGCAACGGTGTACTCACCCTCGCCCGCAGACTCCCAGAACACGCCGTTTTCCGGTTTATCACCCGCAGCACGGGTACGCACGGTGACTTTGTCCGCCACGATGAAGGCAGAGTAGAAACCAACCCCGAACTGACCAATCAACTGGCTGTCTTTCGCCTGATCGGAGCCCATGGATTCGAGGAAAGATTTGGTGCCGGATTTCGCAATGGTCCCCAGATGATCGATAACGTCATCACGGTTCATCCCCACGCCATTATCGGCAATGGTCAACGTACGCTTATCTTTATCGAAGGAAACACGCACACGCAGCTCACCGTCACCTTCATACAGGTCTGGGTTAGACAGTGCGCGGAAACGCAGCTTGTCTGCCGCATCCGAGGCGTTAGAGATAAGCTCACGCAGGAAGATTTCTTTATTGGAATACAGAGAATGGATCATCAGGTGCAGAAGCTGTTTTACTTCTGACTGAAAACCACGAGTTTCTTGTCCTTTCATGTAGATCTACCTCAACAATGCCATATTCAATGGTAAAAACACGTTGAGGGTGAAATGGGGACAAGCGGGAAGGATTTCAAGCGGAAGCCGCCGTCGCGGCCTCCGTTTGTTCAGAATTTAATCTTGTGTCGTCCTGCCAGAGAGTGCGACAGCGTGGTGCCATCGACCATTTCCAGCTCGCCGCCGACCGGAACGCCATGGGCGATACGGCTGGCTTCAACACCATACTGCATGCAAAGCTCAGCAATATAGTTGGCGGTCGCCTCTCCTTCGACCGTAGGATTGGTCGCGAGGATCAGTTCGTTGATTTGCTCAGACGCCAGTCGCTGTTCAAGACGATCCAGCCCGATGTCATCTGGCCCGATACCGTCCAGCGGCGACAGGTGTCCCATCAGCACGAAGTAACGTCCGGAAAATTGCCCGGTTTGCTCAATGGCGTAGATGTCCGCCGGACTCTCCACCACGCAAATCTGACCGTTTTCCTGGCGACGCGGGTTCGAGCAGATGTTGCAGACGTCCTGCTCGGTGAAAGTGCGGCAATCGGCACAGTGGCCGATTTCCGACATCGCCTTCGTTAACGCCTGCGCCAGACGCATCCCGCCGCTGCGATCGCGCTGAAGCAGCGTGAACGCCATGCGCTGCGCCGACTTCGGGCCAACGCCCGGCAGACAGCGCAGTGCTTCCATAAGCTGAGTTAACAGCGGGCTGGTTTGCATCAGAACGGCATCTTAAAGCCAGGCGGCAGCTGCATTCCGGAGGAAACAGAAGCCATCTTCTCTTTCTGCGTCTCTTCAATACGACGCGCCGCGTCGTTGAATGCCGCAGCAACCAGGTCTTCCAGCATCTCTTTGTCGTCTTCCAGCAGGCTTGGATCGATCTCCACGCGACGGCAGTTATGCGCGCCGTTGATGGTCACTTTTACCAGACCCGCGCCAGATTCGCCGGTCACTTCCAGCTTGGCGACTTCTTCCTGCATCTGCTGCATTTTTTCTTGCATCTGCTGGGCCTGTTTCATCAGGTTACCCAGACCGCCTTTACCAAACATAGGCTTCTCTCTCAATCACGTTAAGGGATGACGACCATCAAACCATTAGGCTGACGATCAAATGGGGCGAATACTTTCTTCGTCCAGGTCCGCATCGAAAAAACGACGCAGCGTCTGGATGTTATTATCCGCAATAATCGACTCACGCGCCTGCGCGAGCTTCTCTTCATAAATGGCCTGACGCCACTCCAGCGGCGTGCGCACCGCAGGATTATCATCTTCAACGATGGTCAATTCAACCGTTGACCCCGTTAAGGCACTCAATGCTTCGGCCAGTTTTTGCTGCGCGCCGCTGGAGTTAAGGTGCCGCTGCGAGGAACGCAGGTGCAGGCACACCACGTTGCCATTCTCTTCTTTCCAGGCATTTAGCGCCACCTGCTCCACCAGTTTAGGTAACGAGAGCTGGCTCACCTGGGCGGCCCACGGGTCGCGTTCAATCGCTTCAGCCGCAAGCTTTGCCGCCAGTTCCGGCGTTTTTTCATGCTCAAGCGCTTTTTTCAGCGCTTTCGGCGTGGCAACGACTTCTTTGACTTCTGCAACAGGATTGGTCGCTTTCCAGCGATACGCTTCTTTCTTCGTCGGCGCCTTTTCCAACGCAGAGACCACCGGACGCGCCTGAACACGTTCCGACACCGAAGCCAGTCTTTCCAGCGCAGCATTATTCACCGGCCGCGCGCGGGAAGCGGCTGCCGGTTCACTCTTTTTTGGTTTGGTTGCTCCCTGAGCGCGTTGCAGCTGGCTGCGTGCCGCCAGCACCTGGCTGGTGGCATCGGAGAGCGGCACATTTTGTTGCGCTGGCGCAATTTGCTGCTGTGGCACCTGCGTCGGGGTCATCACCGCTGTGGGTGCGACCGGGGCAAACGACTGGCGCGGGACTTCAGGTTCCGGGAGCGGCATGCGTGGATGAAAAGCCAGCGCACGCAGCAGCGTCATTTCGACGCCCATTCGCCTGTCCGGCGCATACGGCAGTTCTTTGCGCCCAATTAACAGGGTCTGATAATAAAGCTGCACATCGGTTGGTGGGACGATTCGCGCCAGTTCACGCATACGCTGTTCAATGGCGGCCATATCGCTGCCGAGCGCGGCAGGTGAAAGCTGAACCATGGCGATACGATGCAGCAAAGCCGACATCTCAACCAGCAGTGCTTCCCATTCAATACCGCGCGCGGCGGCGTCGTTCACTAACGTCATCACGCGTTCGCCGTCGGCGGCCACAACCGCTTCAACAAGCGAGAGCGCGTGGTCGTCGTCCAGCGTACCGAGCATAGTGCTGACCGCGTCGGTCGAGACCTGGCCATCGCCGCTGGCGATCGCCTGATCGGTCAAACTCAGCGCATCGCGCAGGCTGCCGTCTGCGGCGCGAGCCAGCAGTTGCAGCGCACGCGGTTCATGGGCGATATGCTCTTCTTTGAGAATATGCTCAAGCTGATGGCGAATCTGTTCGACATCCAGCGCTTTAAGATGGAATTGCAGACAACGCGACAGGATAGTCACCGGCAGCTTCTGCGGATCGGTGGTCGCCAGCAGGAATTTGACGTGCGCGGGCGGCTCTTCGAGCGTTTTCAGCAAGGCGTTAAAACTGTGGCGCGACAGCATGTGCACTTCGTCGATCAAATAGACCTTAAAGCGACCGCGCGCGGGCGCATACTGAACGTTATCCAGCAGATCGCGAGTGTCTTCGACTTTGGTGCGCGAGGCAGCATCGATTTCAATCAAATCGACAAAACGCCCCTGCTCAATTTCCCGACAGTTATCGCACACGCCGCACGGCGTAGCGGTGATGCCGGTTTCACAGTTTAATCCCTTCGCCAGCAAGCGGGCGATAGAGGTTTTTCCGACGCCACGGGTGCCGGAAAACAAATAAGCATGATGAATACGCCCTAACGACAAGCCGTTCGCCAGTGCCGTCAGCACATGTTCCTGGCCGACGACGTCAGCAAAGGTTTGTGGGCGCCATTTTCGGGCTAAGACCTGATAACTCATTGGCAGGCTCTGAAAGGCTGGAGGGTGGATTCACAGGAGGGTAATGCTAACACAACCTCGCAGCAACGGCGAGGTTGTGTGTCTCGGTATTACTTCAGCCGGGATAAGATAGCCCGAAATTAGTGGCCCGGGAATGGAACCAGGCTGTAACAAGTCAGCCCCTGCTTTTCCAGACGCTGTTCGCCGCCCAGATCAAACAGGTTAATAATAAAGGCAGCATCGGTCACTTCGCCACCCAGACGGCGGATCAACTTCACGGTCGCTTCAATCGTGCCGCCAGTTGCCAGCAGGTCGTCTACAACCAGGACTTTATCGCCCGGTTTGATGGCATCAACGTGAATTTCCAGCTGATCGGTGCCGTATTCCAGCTCATAGCTCTCAGCAATCACTTCACGCGGAAGCTTACGGGGTTTACGTACCGGAACAAAGCCGACGCCCAGACCCAACGCTACCGGCGCGCCAAACAGGAAGCCACGCGCTTCGGTGCCAACCACTTTAGTGATACCCGCATCTTTATAGCGTTCAACCAGCAATTCAATGCTGAGGGCGTAGGCTTTCGGATCTTCCAGTAAACTGGTGACATCACGGAAAAGAATGCCCGGTTTTGGGTAATCGTGGATGCTTTTGATGCTATTTTTGAGAAACTCAAGCTGCTGTGCAGTCGCGGTCATAAGTTTGTGCCTGATTGATACAGTATTACTTCACGGCGCACTATACACTTCATCCTCGACGTATCTTGAATGATTTTGTGTCTATATTAAGGGTCAGGGTTACACTTGCTTAACCTTTGACCATCTGCGCCTGTGCTCGAAAACGGTCGAATTTACTGGCTGCGAGAGACAATTGCAACAGCGATTATTGCGCTTTACTGCTTTTGTTGTTTTTCATCAATCACCGGGATCCGCCACATAAAAATCAGTAAACAGGCGAGAATAACCAGCAGCAGACCGCGCACCCACATCATATTGACCAGCCAGAGTGAAATAGCAAATGTCACCAGGATCAACAAAATCGCGCGCGGCTTCGCTCCAGGCGGCATCGCGCGGTGTTTTTGCCAGTGACGCAGATACCCGCCGAACCACGAACGGTACAGCAGCCAGTCGTGAAAGCGCGGCGATGAGCGGGCAAAACACCAGGCGGCCAGCAGGATAAATGGCGTCGTGGGCAGCAACGGCAATACAACGCCCAGCGTGCCTAACACTACCGCTATCCAGCCAATGATGATTAGAATAATGCGTTGCATAATATCAATACTTAACACAGAGAATCGCTACTTTAGCATAACAGTTCTCATTTTCATCGGAGTGTTGTCGTGAAAACCGTCATGCTGCTACAGACGCTTGAAAACCAGCTTAACCGCCTGCGGCAGCGTTGTGCCCCGTTGGCACATCACGCCACGCTGAGCGCCCGCTTTGACAGGCATCTGTTTCACACTCGCAGCACGTTGCTGCAGGCCTGTCTGGATGAAGCTGAAGATAATCTCGTCGCCTTGCGCCGTGCAGTCGAACAGCAACAACTGCCACAAATTAGCTGGCTGGCGGAACACCTTGCCTCACAGTTAGAGGCGATTTCGCGTGAAACTGCCAGCTGGTCGCTCCGTGAGTGGGACAACGCATCTCCAGGCCTGGCGCGCTGGCAGCGCAAGCGGGTTCAACACCAGGAGTTTGAACGCCGACTGGTGGAAATGACGCGTGAACGCAAAGAGCGTCTGGCTCAGTCAACGGGTTTTGAAGAACAGCAAAAACTGCATCGTGAAGTAGAAGCATTCGAGGCGCGACTGGCGCGCTGTCGCCATGCACTGGCGAGAATAGAAAACGTGCTGGCGCGTTTAACCCGTTAATCCCGGAGAATTTATGTCATTAGAGAACGCCCCGGACGAGGTCAAACTGGCCGTCGATTTGATTGTTTTGCTTGAAGAGAATCAGGTTGCGCCTGAGACTGTGCTGAAGGCGCTGGAGATTGTTAAACGGGATTACGAAAAGAAACAGCTCTCATCTTCAAAAAACGCGCTATAGCTGAAATGCCTGATAGCGTTGCACTTATCAGGCCTACGAATGAATCGAAGCTCGCAGGCCTGATGAGCTTTTCTATTAACCTACCGAAGGCGTCGGGTCGTCGCCTTTGATGATGTCACGCTTAACCTCTGTCACTGTGTCACCTTTGGCATTATGCAGATGCACTTCGAGTTGGTTAAAGGCAATATCAATGTCGTTTTCACGGCACAAACGATCGACCGCACGGTTAAGTTCATCAACCGTGTGGCTACGATCGCGCAGTTCACGCACGTATAAACGCAGCTCATGATCCAGCGTGCTGGCACCGAAAGCCGTAAAGAACACTGCCGGCTCCGGATCGTGCATCACTTTCGGGTGCTCCATCGCCGCCTGCAGCAGCACTTTCTTCACTTTGTCCAGATCAGAACCATAGGCCACGCCAATGCGGATCACCAGACGCGTGGTGGTATCGGAAAGCGACCAGTTGATCAAACGCTCCGTCACGAATGCTTTGTTCGGGATGATCACCTCTTTACGATCGAAGTCGGTAATGGTGGTAGCACGAATTCGGATCTTGCTGACCGTTCCTGAGAACGTACCGATAGTAACCGTATCGCCGATGCGGACCGGGCGTTCAAACAGAATAATCAGGCCGGAAACAAAGTTACCGAAAATTTCCTGCAAGCCAAAACCCAGACCAACCGACAGGGCGGCGGCCAGCCACTGTAGCTTATCCCACGAAACACCGAGCGATCCGAAGACCGTCATTGCGCCGATGGCGATGATCGCGTAATTGAGGATCGTGGTGATCGCGTACGATGCCCCCTGGCGCATTTTCAGTCGCGAGAGTACCAGCACTTCCAGCAGGCCTGGTAAGTTGCGGATCAACGCCCACGCTACCATTGAGGCAATAATCGCAAACAACAGGCTGCCCATGGTGACGTCTTTCACCACCGCCGCCCCCGCTTCGGTGCCGTTGTAATGCCAGAGCGTAATGCTGTCGAGATAGCTGAACACGGTGATCAAATCAGACCAAATGGCCCAGAACAGGACACCAAACAGGGCAATCATCACCAGCATGGTGATACGCAGCGTTTGCTGGTTAACCTGCTCCAGCGCGATGGTCGGCTCTTCCTGCGGCTCTGCGCCCTCCGCCCCTTCTTTCACCAGGTTCTGACGACGCGCCAGCGCACGACGCCAGGCGATTCGACGCGCCGCGACGCTCAATCCACGCAGCACGGTCTGGTACAGCAGGTTCCAGAGAATGACCAGATAAACCGTTTCAATCCAGCGTCCCGCCAGGCGCAGCGTGGTGTAGAAATAGCCGGTTGCCGTCAGCACCATTAATGCTATCGGGATAATAGACAACACGGTAATCGTCACCAGACGCAGACCATGCGACTCTTTATCGCGCCAGCTTTCGCGGCACATTGGCCATACCAGGAAGGCGATCAGCAGCAGGTTGAGGAAAATGACCACCTGACCCAGCACATCGTCCATCAGGTTGAGCGGCGACAGCTCAGCAATAACCGACCAGAAGTTCAACGGCAACAGCGCGAGGCTGATGCGCACAATCTGGCGACGCCAGTGGCTGGTCTGTTTCGCAGGCATGCCAAAATGACGAATCGCCACGCCATCTTTTTCCAGCACCTTCCAGCACAAACCAAACACCAGCCAGAAGACGGTCATCTTCTTGCTGAACGCCCACAGCAGGTCGCTGATATTCAACTGCATAGTCAACAAAATCAGACCTATCGCGAGGATAATCAGGCACGCCGGCAAGGCTCTGATGAGATCGATCAGAATCGATTTTGGCGTGTTGAGCTGACTGTCATTACGCAGGTTACCCACCGCGGCGGCTAGTTTCGCCTGATACTCTTTCAACCATTTCAGGCGCCAGCGGATTAACCCGGCAATGAGCAGCAGCGGTAATCCCGCCAGGAACGCAATAAACACTGCGGGCCACGCTTTTTCCCAGTTCACCGTGATTTTCATCGACTTAAACTGGTCTTTAAGCGTTTGCGGGAACGCTTTGATCCAGTCCCAGTCCATCGGACGGTTACTGTTAACCCAGAAGATCTGCTGCGTGAGGATCCCTTTCAGGTTTTTCGACACGCTCATTAACTGCTGCTGGTTAATTTGCAGATTAATCGCCATCATCAGCTGGTTACCCAGTTGCTTATTCAGCTGATCCAACAGTTCACGACGCATATCCACGACCTGCAGTAAGGCATCATGGACTTCGCCGTTAACTTCGCTGCTGTGCCCTTCTTCCAGCTTGGCGACAAACGCATCATTCTGGAACAGGGCGTCGCGTTGTTGGTTGACCTCGAACTGCTCCAGACGCAAGTCGGCGATCCGGTTGGTCATATCGGCAAGTTCATCCGCCGACGGCAGCGTTTGTTGTTGCTGATACAGAATACGCGACAGCAGCAGACTGCCTTTCAGAACGGCAATCTGTTCTTTAATGTTGCGTTCGGATTGCAGCGCGCGGTCAAGCCAGTTTTTGACTTTAATATTTTGCTGCATCAGGCTGTTGCCGTTTTCGGTCGCGGCAATCAGACGCTGGCTGAGCTGATGGTTAATATCAAGTTCTTGCTTAACTAGCGGGTTGGTCTGGATACGAGCCGCTTCGTCAGGCGTGACTGCTTCCTGCGCCGTCTTTTCGGTTAGCGTCAGACGTTTGCTGTTCACCGCTTCCTGCAGCAACTGAAGCTGATGTTCGAGACGATTCGTATTCGCCGTCACATAATCACGCTGTTTCTGCAAGGTATCCTGCAAAACAGTGTTGCCTTCCAGACTCTTACGCTGTTGATCGATCTGCGCGCTCAGCAACGCTTGCTGCGCCTGCAGCAACACCTGTTGACTGGGGCGTAATGCCGCCTCACCCACATTAGTCCCATCCAGGCGATTGCGGATTTGCTGCATTTGCTGTGATGCGGTGTACATCGCATTTTGCACGCGCTCTGGCTGCGTTTGCAGCGAGACCAACTGACTGTTGTAGGCTGCAAGGTCGTTTTGCGCACTTTGCAGATCGTCCAACACCTGGGCGACACGAGATTCAAGCTGGCGCAGAGAGAGCGTGCTCAGCGTTTTCCGCGTTTCATCGTCATTATCGACATCGCTGAGTGAATTCAACGCATCCGTTGCCTGGCGCATTTTTTCCGGCGCCTGAGCCACTTTCTGACGAAGCTGTACGGTCTCATCTTTTACGCGATCGATTTTATCCAGCGTGGCGACGGTATCGATGAGATCCTGTTGGACCAGCTTATCCTGCGCGGAGAGATCTTTTTGTTTACTCAGCGTGTCTAACTGGCTCTGGATATCCGCTTTCGTCGGCAGTTCACCACCCTGTTGCGCCCGCGCAAATGCAGATGACTGGCAGGATAGCAATAGAATGAAGAAAAGAATGCTAATAGCAATTACATGCTGTGAACGTTTATAGAGCTGCAACATAGTCATGAGAATGAATGTTTCTGAACCGGGAAAGTGACCGGAAATAGTCAAGCGGCAAGAATATCACGGCTGTGACCGGCAGAATAGCAGGAGGCAAAATGACCAGGAGAATTCCTGGTGCAGAAATGGTAGGTTAGCGTATTTCCCCTGTCTGCAGGCGCAAGGTTGGACAAAGCAGGCACATCTCCAGCAACACCGCCACGTAGTGGCGAGCCTCATTCTTCAGATCAAATGATTCAGGGGCAAATAACCAGTTCTCCATGATTCCGGAAATATAGCTACGCATTATCACCGCTACCCGACGTGTGTTCAGATTTTCCGGCAGCATGTTGACATCCATACAGTGGCGTAACGTTTTTTCTATACGGTCATAGTTTTCCAGACACAGGCTACGTTCGACTAACTGAACTGATGCTATTTCCCCGACAAATTCGCATTTGTGGAATATAATCTCCATCAATAAACGTCGGCGTTCTTCTGTCACGGTAGTTTCAAGAACGTAAATTAAAATTTCTCTTAATACTGATAGTGGATCGTCAGGGAATTTTGCCTGATACTCAGTCTCTAACTCATCAATGTTAGGTTTTGCTAGCTCCCAGATTTCACTGAATAAATCCGATTTGTTTTTGAAATGCCAATAGATTGCACCGCGCGTTACACCAGCGGCTTTTGCGATCTCCGCCAGCGAGGTGGATGATACCCCTTGCTGCGAAAACAAACGCAGAGCAACATCCAGAATGTGCTGCCGTGTTTCCTGTGCTTGTTGTTTGGTTTTTCGTGCCATATGTCAGTGAATTTACAGGTGTTAGATTTACATACATTTGTGAATGTATGTACCATAGCACGACGATAATATAAACGCAGCAATGGGTTTATGGGCTTTAAGCCATTGATCAATTTGAAATCGGACACTCGAGGTTTACATATGAACAAAAACAGAGGGTTAACGCCTCTGGCAGTCGTTCTGATGCTCTCAGGCAGCTTAGCGCTAACAGGATGTGACGACAAACAGGCCCAACAAGGGGGCCAGCAGATGCCAGAAGTTGGAGTTGTGACGCTCAAAACTGAACCTCTACAGATCACAACTGAACTCCCAGGTCGCACCAGTGCTTTTCGCATTGCGGAAGTTCGCCCTCAGGTCAGCGGTATTATCCTGAAACGTAACTTTACCGAAGGCGGCGACATTGAAGCAGGTGTGTCTCTCTATCAGATTGATCCTGCTACTTACCAGGCCGCGTACGAAAGTGCGAAAGGCGATCTGGCCAAAGCACAAGCAGCGGCAAATATCGCTCAACTGACGGTTAAACGTTATCAGAAACTGTTAGGTACGAAGTACATCAGTCAACAGGACTACGATAGCGCGCAGGCAGATGCACAACAGGCGAACGCTGCTGTTGTCGCTGCGAAAGCCGCGGTAGAAACCGCACGTATTAATCTGGCCTATACCAAAGTCACGTCACCAATCAGCGGCCGCATTGGTAAGTCATCTGTTACTGAAGGTGCACTGGTGCAAAACGGTCAGGCGACCGCACTGGCGACCGTTCAGCAGTTGGATCCCATCTATGTTGATGTGACGCAGTCCAGTAACGATTTCCTGCGCCTGAAACAAGAGTTGGCCAATGGCACGCTGAAGCAAGAGAACGGTAAAGCAAAAGTCGAACTGGTCACCAGCGACGGTATTAAATTCCCGCAGTCCGGTACGCTGGAGTTTTCGGATGTGACGGTTGATCAAACCACTGGGTCAATTACGTTACGCGCAATCTTCCCGAACCCGGATCACACCCTACTGCCGGGCATGTTCGTCCGTGCGCGTCTGGAAGAAGGGACAAACCCAACGGCGATACTGGTTCCACAGCAAGGCGTTACCCGTACACCGCGTGGCGATGCCAGTGCATTAGTTATCGGTGCTGATGACAAAGTTGAAACGCGTCAAATTGTGGCAGCACAAGCAATTGGCGACAAATGGTTAGTCACTGAAGGACTTAAGCCGGGCGACCGCGTGATTGTAAGTGGGCTGCAGAAAGTTCGTCCTGGCGCTCAGGTTAAAGCGCAGGAAGTCACCGCGGATAATAACCAGCCAGCCGCAAGCGGTAGCCAGCCTGAACAGTCCAAGTCTTAACTTAAACAGGAGCCGTTAAGACATGCCTAATTTCTTTATCGATCGCCCCATATTTGCGTGGGTGATCGCCATTATCATCATGTTGGCAGGGGGGCTCGCGATCCTCAAATTGCCGGTAGCGCAATATCCGACTATTGCACCTCCGGCAGTGACGATCTCCGCGACCTACCCTGGCGCTGATGCCAAAACAGTACAGGATACTGTTACGCAGGTTATCGAACAGAATATGAACGGTATCGATAACCTGATGTACATGTCCTCTAACAGTGACTCCACGGGTACCGTGCAGATCACCCTGACCTTCCAGTCTGGTACTGATGCGGATATCGCACAGGTACAGGTGCAGAACAAACTGCAGCTGGCCATGCCGTTGCTGCCTCAGGAAGTACAGCAGCAAGGGGTTAGTGTTGAGAAGTCATCCAGCAGCTTCCTGATGGTTGTCGGTGTTATCAACACCAACGGCACCATGACGCAGGAGGATATTTCCGACTACGTTGGCGCCAACATGAAGGATGCCATTAGCCGTACTTCAGGCGTGGGTGACGTTCAGCTGTTTGGTTCTCAGTACGCGATGCGTATCTGGATGGATCCGAACAAACTGAACAACTTCCAGCTGACACCGGTTGATGTAATCAGCGCTATCAAAGCGCAGAACGCCCAGGTTGCAGCCGGTCAGTTAGGTGGTACACCGCCGGTGAAAGGTCAGCAGCTTAACGCATCGATCATCGCGCAAACCCGTCTGACCTCTGCTGATGAGTTCGGCAAAATTCTGCTGAAAGTGAATCAGGATGGTTCCCAGGTTCGTCTGCGTGACGTGGCGAAAGTGGAACTGGGCGGTGAGAACTACGACATCATTGCGAAGTTCAACGGTAAACCGGCATCCGGTCTGGGTATCAAGCTGGCGACAGGCGCTAACGCCCTCGACACCGCGAATGCTATCCGCGAAGAACTGAAGAAGATGGAACCGTTCTTCCCGTCAGGTCTGAAGATCGTATACCCGTATGACACTACGCCATTCGTGAAAATCTCTATTCACGAAGTAGTGAAAACGCTGGCGGAAGCAATCATCCTCGTATTCCTGGTCATGTATCTGTTCCTGCAGAACTTCCGCGCGACGTTGATTCCGACTATCGCCGTGCCAGTGGTGCTATTGGGTACGTTTGCCGTCCTGGCGATTTTCGGCTTCTCGATAAACACGTTGACGATGTTCGGGATGGTGCTCGCCATCGGCCTGTTGGTGGATGACGCCATCGTTGTGGTCGAGAACGTTGAACGTGTAATGGCTGAGGAAGGGCTACCGCCGAAGGAAGCAACGCGTAAATCAATGGGCCAGATTCAGGGCGCACTGGTGGGTATCGCGATGGTGCTGTCAGCGGTATTTATCCCGATGGCGTTCTTCGGGGGTTCTACCGGTGCGATTTACCGTCAGTTCTCCATCACCATTGTTTCCGCAATGGCGTTGTCTGTACTGGTGGCGTTGATTCTGACCCCTGCCCTGTGTGCAACAATGCTTAAACCGATTGCTAAAGGCGATCACGGTGAAGGCAAAACGGGCTTCTTCGGTTGGTTCAACCGCATGTTCGATAAGAGCACGCATCACTATACCGATAGCGTAGGCGGTATTCTGCGCAGCACCGGTCGCTACCTGGCGCTGTATCTGATCATCGTCGTCGGCATGGCTTATCTGTTCGTTCGTCTGCCAAGTTCGTTCCTGCCGGATGAAGACCAGGGGGTATTCCTGTCAATGGCTCAGTTGCCAGCGGGTGCAACGCAAGAGCGTACCCAGAAGGTGCTGGATGAAATGACGGATTACTACCTGACTAAAGAAAAAGCGAACGTTGAATCGGTGTTTGCCGTTAACGGTTTCGGTTTTGCGGGTCGTGGTCAGAACACCGGTATCGCATTCGTCTCTCTGAAAGACTGGAGTGAACGCCCGGGCGAAGAGAACAAAGTTGAGGCCATTACTCAACGTGCGATGGGTGCATTCTCGCAGATTAAAGACGCCATGGTCTTTGCCTTTAACCTGCCGGCCATTGTGGAATTGGGTACTGCTACCGGTTTCGACTTCCAGCTGATTGACCAGGCAGGTTTAGGTCATGAGAAGCTGACCCAGGCGCGTAACCAGCTGTTTGGTGAAGTCGCGAAGCATCCTGACCTGTTAGTCGGCGTACGTCCTAACGGTCTGGAAGATACTCCGCAATTCAAGATCGATATCGATCAGGAAAAAGCGCAGGCTCTGGGTGTTTCCATTAGCGACATTAATACAACGCTGGGCGCTGCATGGGGCGGAAGCTACGTGAACGACTTCATCGACCGTGGTCGTGTGAAGAAAGTTTACGTCATGTCTGAAGCCAAATACCGTATGTTGCCGGAAGATATTGGAAACTGGTATGTCCGTGGTAGCGATGGACAAATGGTGCCGTTCTCTGCATTCTCTTCCTCGCGTTGGGAATATGGTTCACCGCGTCTGGAACGCTATAACGGTCTGCCTTCCATGGAAATCCTGGGCCAGGCCGCACCGGGTAAAAGTACCGGTGAAGCGATGGCAATGATGGAGCAACTGGCCAGCAAACTGCCATCCGGTATCGGCTATGACTGGACGGGCATGTCCTACCAGGAACGGCTGTCCGGTAACCAGGCACCTGCCCTGTATGCGATTTCACTGATCGTCGTCTTCCTGTGTCTGGCGGCATTGTACGAGAGCTGGTCAATTCCGTTCTCCGTTATGCTGGTCGTTCCGCTGGGGGTTATCGGTGCGCTGCTGGCGGCAACGTTCCGTGGTTTGACCAACGACGTTTACTTCCAGGTGGGCCTGCTCACAACCATTGGGTTGTCGGCGAAGAACGCGATATTGATCGTCGAATTCGCCAAAGACTTGATGGATAAAGAAGGTAAAGGCCTGGTAGAAGCGACGTTGGATGCAGTTCGTATGCGTTTACGTCCGATTCTGATGACATCGTTAGCCTTTATCCTCGGCGTAATGCCGCTGGTTATCAGCTCCGGCGCAGGTAGTGGCGCACAGAACGCCGTCGGTACTGGCGTAATGGGCGGGATGGTCACCGCAACCGTATTGGCTATCTTCTTTGTTCCGGTGTTCTTTGTGGTGGTCCGCCGCCGCTTTAGCCGCAAGAACGAAGATGTTGAACATAGCCACTCAGTTGAGCATCATTGATACATTCCTAAAGATAAGGCCGCGCAAGCGGCCTTTTTTCTGGAAAAAAATCATAAAAAACGCTTATTGCGATTTCGTTTATTTTCTCTTGTTTAAATAAGCGATATAATCCTTGTGAGTTTAAAGGCCATTCTTAAAAAACGTCACTAACCATTATTTACTTAAATAAATATTAAGACTATTCCTAGTTTTCGTTCACGGAGTCGGTTGTCGCCTTTCGTTGCTAAACCTAAACAAGATAACGTGATGATTGGCCGGGAATAAAGAAGTTGTTCCATTTCGAATACCGGCATTTATCTGTTAAAATGTAAAAATGGACTGCATCATAATTTTACATAATTGTAATTTTTCGTGATATGACGATGAAATCTTTTTTAGAGTAGATTATAGTTAAATCATCAGGAGTCGCGGGCAAGTTCCAGGTCGTTTGTTGTATCCATCCCGAAAGGTGTTCGGTTAGTCTAAACCACTAAGAAGGGGATGCGTTATGGATGAATACTCACCGAAAAGACATGATATCGCGCAGCTTAAATTTCTCTGCGAAACCCTGTATCATGACTGTCTTGCAAACCTTGAACAAAGCAACCATGGTTGGGTAAATGACCCTACCTCCGCAACCAGCTTGCAGCTCAATGAACTGATAGAGCATATTGCAACCTTCGCACTTAATTATAAAATTAAGTACAATGAGGACAATAAGCTGATCGCGCAGATTGATGAATACCTGGATGACACTTTTATGTTGTTCAGTAGTTATGGTATTAATACGCAGGATCTGCAGAAATGGCGGAAGTCAGGTAATCGACTGTTTCGCTGTTTTGTCAATGCCACCAGGGCTAATCCTGTCAGTTTGTCTTGTTAAAAATTATTACAATCATAGGTAAGAGTTATGTCCGATAAACCATTAACTAAAACAGATTATTTGATGCGCCTGCGACGCTGTCAAACAATTGACACGCTTGAACGTGTTATTGAGAAAAATAAATATGAATTGTCTGACAATGAACTGGCTGTATTTTACTCAGCCGCCGATCATCGTCTTGCTGAATTGACAATGAATAAGCTCTACGACAAGATCCCAACATCTGTTTGGAAATTTATTCGTTAATTGCTCATGAGGTTAAGTCAGGTATCGCGAAACATTTGTTTGTCTGACTGACCATTTCCCGTACCAACAACCATTATTTAATTCAAATCACGTGATTACGATCACAGTGAGAAAACGGGAACGTTCCCCTTTCCTGCATTGCGTTTTACTGTACTGTGACGGCCTATCAGCAAACGGGAAAGTTCGTAATGAGTGAAGATAAGAAAAAGATGATCGCCGGCGAATTGTATCGCCCGGCAGATGAAACGTTGCGCAACGACCGTCTCCGCGCACGCCAACTCATCCACCGATACAATGCCACCGCACCCGATGCGCAGAGTGAACGTCAGGCTATCTTGCGCGATCTGTTGGGGCAAAGCGAAGGCGCTTACATTGAGCCCTCTTTTCGTTGCGACTACGGGTATAACATTTATCTCGGCAAAGCGTTTTACGCCAACTTCGACTGCGTCATGCTTGATGTCTGCCCAATCCACATCGGTGATAACTGTATGTTGGCACCGGGAGTCCATATCTATACGGCAACTCATCCACTGGACGCTAACGAACGCAACAGCGGGGTTGAACTAGGGAAACCTGTAACCATCGGGAATAATGTCTGGATCGGTGGTCGCGCAGTAATAAATCCGGGTGTAACACTGGGCGACAACGTGGTTGTGGCGTCAGGGGCGGTGGTGACTAAAAGCGTTCCGGCAAACACCGTCGTCGGAGGCAATCCGGCACGGATCATCAAAACACTGTGATCTGATATGTAACTGTTATGCTAAATTGTGGTTAATCTGTTACTTTTCTCAGACGGTATCCCCTTTTAAAATAGGCTGATCCCTCCTGACTATTGCAGACTTCACGAAGGCAAGAGATGACAGAAATACAACGCCTGCTTACCGAAACCATCGACGACCTAAATATTCGTGAAAAGCGCGACAACAAACCGCGCTTTAGCATCAGCTTTATTCGTAAACATCCTGGGCTATTTATCGGCATGTATGTTGCGTTTTTTGCCACGCTGGCGGTTATGCTGCAATCAGAAACGCTGGTCGATTCGGTATGGCTGTTGGTTGTACTGTTCGCCTTACTCAACGCCTTTTTCTTTTTTGACGTTGCGCCACGTTACCGCTTTGAAGACATTGACGTACTGGATTTCAGAGTCTGCTATAACGGTGAATGGTACAACACGCGCTTTGTGCCACCTTCGCTCATCGACACTATCCTGCACTCTCCCCAAGTCGACAGTGAGCATAAGGCCCAACTGCAAAAAATGATAACGCGGAAAGGCGAACTGTCATTTTATGATGTCTTCACACTAACCCGCGCGCAGGCCAGTCAGTAATCACGCCCTGTCACACACAAAAAAAGTGCGTCCCCCGAGGGGAACGCACTTCAGTCCCTGTAATGCTGGCAAAGTGACTAACGTCTTTTTTTACGACCCTGTACCGCTTTAAAACGCGGATTCGTTTTGCAGATAACGTACAAACGCCCTTTGCGTTTGACTATCTGGCAGTCAGGGTGCCGCTGCTTTGCGCTGCGAAGTGAATTGAGTACCTGCATCTTAACCTCGCTTAGTGCCAATGAAGTGGCCGAAACGTTTCTGGAAACGAGCCGCGCTGCCTTCGTTATCGAAGGTTTTCTGTTTACCGGTGTAGTACGGATGTGACTTAGACGAGATATCAAGCGTTACGTACGGGTACATTTGCCCCTCGAACTCAATCTCGCGTTCGGTTTTGATCGTCGAACCGACCTTAAAGTATTCATTGGCGCTAGTATCGTGAAACACTACCGGGCGATAAAAAGGGTGGATATCCGGTTTCATGGCAACCTCAATTTGTTACGTTATAACATACCCAACAAAATACACCACTCTTGTACGAATCACAACCCGATTTACGTTGTGGGTTATTAAACGGGATGATTAGTGGCCGTAAATATATGATGCCAATCGAATAGCTTTTTCGGCTTTCAGATATACTTTCCCTATGCTGTGTAAATAAGGATATCACTGTGACAACACGACATCTGATAAGCCTGGTGACAGGGGTACTGTTTCTTTCCATCCTCGCCCCCGTAGGTTTAAGCCTGTGGCTGGCGCATCGTCAGGTTGAAACGAAATTTATCGATGAACTCGATATGTTCTCCACACGCGTCGCATTGCGTACAGAACGCGTTGGCGAACAAGCTAAAAAAGCCTTACGCAGTATCGAGACCTTTCAGGGCGTGCCATGCAGCGACGAACATTTGCTGGAAATGCGCCGTTTGTCATACAGTTACCGTAATATTCAGGAAGTGCTGTACCTTAAAGATAACGTTCCGCAATGCTCATCCCTAGAAAAAAGAAGCCAGGCAGTCGCATTTCCTCCGGCAATGAAAGTCACGCCCGATGGCTATCGCGCCTGGCTAACTTCGCAAAACGACCTCGGAATACAGCGTTTTATGGCGGCGCTCGGCAGCGAACATTATGTCGTGATGATCGATCCGGGATCGTTCATTGATGTCATCCCATTTGGTTCATGGCCAATCGAAGTCGCCATTGTGGGTACAGTAAGCAACGTCGTGGTGGCCAGTAGTGCAGATCTCCCTTTAGACGTGTTACATCATCTGCAAAAAGACCGTTCTATCAGCCATTTTCAAAAAGAGGGCAGTATTTATAATTCTCGCCCTTTCCCCGAGCTGGGCATCACTATCGTAAGCTGGGCGTCGGCATTACCTTTGCAAAAATTCTGGCACCGACAGGCGTTGATCTGGCTCCCGGCAGGGCTCATTATTGGCCTGCTCACCGCCCTCTTTATTCTGCGTATTTTGCGCCGCTTGCAGTCCCCCCATCACCAATTGCAAGACGCCATTCAAAACCGGGCTATCAAGGTCCATTACCAGCCCATTATTTCGCTCAAAACAGGAAAGGTTGTGGGTGCAGAAGCACTGGCCCGCTGGCGACAAGCTGACGGTAGCTATCTCTCACCCGATATTTTTATCCCCCTGGCCGAAGAAACTGGCCTGACAGAACCACTCACACGTTTGATTATTGAAAACGTCTTCGAGGATCTAGGGAAATGGCTACATCAACACCCTCAACAGCATATATCACTCAACCTTGAGTCGGCCGATTTGAAGTCCGAAACGCTTCCGGCGCTGCTAAGTCGCATGGTTAACCACTGGCAACTAAAACCCGCACAAATTGCCCTGGAACTGACTGAGCGTGAATTTGCTGACCCGAAAAACAGTGCACCGTTTATCGCCAAATACCGCCAGGCTGGCCACCCTATTTATATTGATGATTTTGGTACAGGCTATTCCAGCCTGAGCTATTTGCAGGATCTGGATGTCGACGTCCTGAAGATAGACAAATCGTTTGTTGATGCGCTGGAATACAATAACGTCACGCCACATATTATCGAGATAGCCAAAACGCTGAAGCTGGAAATGGTGGCAGAAGGCATCGAGACCGAGAATCAGGAAAGCTGGCTACGTCAACATGGCGTACAGTATGGTCAGGGCTGGCTGTACAGCAAAGCACTGCCAAAGGCGGAATTTATTCTGTGGGCGGAAAAACGACTTTAGCCTGACGCCGGCGTGTATTGAGATGGCTGGCGGCACGCCGCACAGCCAGTCACGTCACTCTTCCATAATGGGCGAGAATCCACCGTAGATCATTCGCTTGCCATCAAATGGCATAGATTCACCAAACTCCTTCATACGGGGATCGGACATCATCTTCTGGTTCGCCGCATCGCGGACTTCTTTGGAAGGGTATTCAATCCAGCTGAATACCACTTCTTCATGATCCTGCGCTTTTACCGCCAGACGAAAATCGGTCAACTTACCGTCGGGAACATCATCAGCCCAACACTCCACAACGCGCAGTGCACCGAATTCCTTGAAAAGCGGCGCAGCCTTTGCCGCCATCGCGATATATGCCTCCTTGTTTTCGGCAGGAACGGCAACAACAAAACCATCAACATACTTCATCAGATAAACCTCCGAAGTGTACTGCGCGGCAAGCCGATTCCGGCCGCGTCAGTCGAGGTTAGGTTTAGTCGCCAGCAGACGATTGTGCCCCAGGCGCATTCCTGGGGCGGATACGCGACTGCGGCTGATGGCG
The DNA here is from genome assembly GCF_014596835.2 of Citrobacter sp. C6_1. Classification (NCBI taxonomy): domain Bacteria; kingdom Pseudomonadati; phylum Pseudomonadota; class Gammaproteobacteria; order Enterobacterales; family Enterobacteriaceae; genus Citrobacter; species Citrobacter sp. C6_1. The sequence continues at coordinate 3,514,337 of NZ_CP115031.1, forward strand.
AAACCACGGCAGGCAAATCTGAATGAGCGGCCCGATAGCCAGCGCATACAGCACCGTCCCAACCCCGACGGTTCCCCCCAGCAGCCAGCCGATCAGCAGCACTGACACTTCAATTGCGGTGCGAATTCGTCGTACTGGCCAGCCGGTACGCGCATGAATGCCGGTCATCAAGCCGTCACGTGGGCCCGCACCAAAACCGGCGCCAATGTACAGACTGGTGGCTAACGCGTTCAGGATCACCGCCGCAACCAGCAGTCCACTGCGCGTCAGTAGCGATTCAAATCCAGGGATCACCGCCAGCGCGGCATCTGCCGCCAAACCAATCATAATGACATTGCTGAGAGTGCCAAATCCGGGGCGCTGGCGCAGTGGTATCCATGCCAGCAGAACCAGTCCCCCCACGGCGATGATCACCAGGCCGATATTCATCGATAATAGATTTGCCACGCCCAGGTGAAATACGTTCCATGGGTCAGCCCCTAAATCTGCACGTACAAACATCGCCGTCGACACACCGTACAGCGTCAGCCCAATAAACAGCTGAAGTAAACGACACAGCATGTTCTTTCCCTCCTGCTTTCAGATGGCTTTCATCTTCACCGCAATTGGCACTATGATTAATGTCCAGTTTTCAAAAAGTGGACTGCTATGTCATCTCGCCGTTACGGAAGTCAATCTTTGCAGCGCCTGCTTGGGCACTGGCAGGAGACCCCCTCGCGTACACCTATCTGGCGACAGTTGGCAGAGGCACTGCGCCTGCTGATCCTGGATGGTCGACTGGCGTTGGATAGTCGCTTACCCGGTGAACGCGAGCTCGCTGCCGTTCTGCAAGTGAGCCGAACCACCGTCGCCAGCGCCATGGCGCAACTGCGTGAGGAGGGATATCTGGAAAGCCGTCATGGGAGCGGCTCACGGGTGATCCTGCCGGAACACATTCGTCATGTGCCGACGCGAACCAGTACCGGCACAGCGCTGGATTTGTCCACGGCGGCGCTGAGTGCCGGTCCCGAAATTCACCAGGCTTACCAACAAGCGCTGTTTGCGATGCCGCAGCATTTGCTAAGCTCCGGGTATCTGCCGCAGGGACTGGCGGTTTTGCGTGAATCCATCGCCCGGCATTATTGCGAGCGCGGGCTCCCAACGCAGCCCGATGAGATTATGGTGGTGAACGGCGCAGTCAGTGGCCTGGCGCTGATCCTGCGCTTACTCACCGGCCCCGGCGATCGCGTAGTGGTCGATCACCCCACGTATCCGCTGGCGATTGCAGCAATACAAGGGGCGTCATGTCGCCCCGTCGGCGTTTCGCTGCCTGAGCACGGTTGGGATACAGCGGGTCTGGTTGCCACCCTCGCGCAAACAGCCCCGAGAATGGCCTATCTGATGCCGGACTTTCACAACCCGACCGGGCGCTGTATGGACGCCGCAACTCGCCAGGTCGTGGCGGACATTGCGGAAAGAACCCGTACCACGCTGGTGGTCGATGAGACCATGGTAAACCTGTGGTATGACGCCCCGCCTCCGCCTCCACTTGCTGCATTCAATCGCGATGCGCCGGTAATCCTACTGGGATCGGCGGGGAAAAGTTTTTGGGGCGGGTTACGTCTGGGCTGGATTCGGGCCTCGTCGCGTACCATCGCTGCGCTGGTACAGACTCGCGACACATTTGATTTAGGATCACCAGTACTTGAACAGCTTGCCACGGGTTGGTTGCTGGACAATGCGGCCGATTTTCTTCCCAACAGACGGCAATTGCTCACCACCCGGCGCGATCTGTGCCATGACCTGATGAAGACACATTTCCCGGATTGGCAGTTTACTCAACCGCAGGGGGGGCTCTCTTTCTGGGTTGAATTACCCGATACGCTGGCGACGTTGTTTGCCACCCGCGCCGAAAGTGCAGGTATTCAGATGGGTACCGGGACGCGTTTTGGCCTGGATGGCGCATTCGATCGCTTTTTGCGTATGCCCTTCGCACTGCCCGATGACACAATGCGCTCGGCTTTCCGGACGTTGCAACCCATTTGGGACAACCTACGTTTACAGGCAAGTCACGGGAAAATGCGCAAAATAATCTAAGCGACGAGTCAAAGGACTCGTCCTTGAATAGCGTGATGGACGAGGATGTCCCGGCAATATTACCGCTGAGGAGGAACCGGGAACCCCTTCAGGGAAATCACAAAATTCTCGCCGTCTTTCTTAATTTTCGCCCCGGCATCGCACCAGTCAGAAGCGATACGAAAGAACTCATCGCTGCCGACATTCCAGCTCAAACGAACATGTTTAACATAACCGGAACGTAGCAATTCACAGGCTTCGCCATAATTACAGGCGGTTGAGAGCGGTTGTTGTTTCATTTTTTCTTCTTCAGTAATCTGCGCAGCGCTTTGATTTCTTTAGGAGTCAGTGCTTCAACCACGGATTCTTCCGTATGCTGGCTATCAATATCCTCAGCGGAGACTCCCGCCTCTTCAATGGCGGAAAACGCGATAAGCAGCAATTTTTCCGTCGAGATACTTAGGTTCTCATTATTCACTTCAGCGTAATGACGCAGCTTTTCTTTTAGCGCCTCATCAATTTTGACATTCAATACTGCGGTCGACATCGTAGAAAATCCTTGTGGTCAGCCAAAACACACCGGATGTAAGACCATGTCGTTACAGCGCGATGGCAGCGGCAAAAGCATCAAATAACATCCCTGAAACACATTGACAGCATTTGATGACAATAAAATGACAATACGATGACAAAGAAAAGAAGATGAGAAGAACTGAGATTGCCGGACGGCAGAATTGGGTGGGGGCCCTGCCAGCTACATCCCGGCACACACGTCATCTGCCCTGGCTGCTTCCTTCCGGACCTGACCTGGTGAACAGAGTAGCGTTGCGGGAGAACCAACAGAGCCCCCATTGAGAGCGTTGTTAACCAACGCGCAGGCGCATTATCACTTCTGCACCCTGTAATTGCAACCCATCACGCATCGGATGCTGTTTTCTTGTGCAATGAAGCTTCACTACCTCGTCATTCGGGATTATGCTGGAGGATTAGCGCAGGAATAAACGATGGATATACAAGACTCTTTCCCTCAACGCGTCTGGCAAATCGTTGCCTCAATCCCCGAAGGATTCGTCACCACCTATGGCGATGTCGCCAGGCTTGCTGGCTCACCGCGCGCTGCACGTCAGGTGGGCGGTGTACTCAAGCGACTACCCGAAGGCAGCACTCTACCCTGGCATCGAGTGGTCAATCGCCATGGTACCATTTCGCTGACGGGGCCAGACCTGCAACGACAGCGTCAGGCGTTGCTGGCGGAAGGTATTGTGGTTTCAGGGAGTGGACAAATCGATTTACAGCGCTATCGCTGGGTGTACTAACCCCCTCCGGATGGAGAGGGTTAGAATGCCCTTAGTACTGTGTCGGGGCAGGAACTGCGGAAGACGGATTCACCTGCGTGGGTGACGTTGACGGTACCGTTGTCGCGGCACCACCGTTCGCCTGTACTGGAACGGCCGTTTGCTGTACAGGGACCAGCGTCAGGTCAGCTTTTGTCCCCCCCTGATTAATGACCGTCTGCACGGTATCAGTAATAAAGACCAGTTTATCATTCACCGTAATCGCCGCACTCAGCAGAATACGGGCGTTCGGCTGAATATCTGCCGGGTTAAACGGGAGCACGAAGCTGAATGGCGCTTGTTTACCCTCGGTACGCACAACTTTTTGCGACAGCACTTTTGACGGTGCATCGGCAAGCGATGCATCTGACAGTGTGACGGTCAGCACGGCATCCGGCGGTAAGGCAACTTTCTGGCGGATCCACACCGTACCAGACACATTCGGCTGTTGAATTTTTGACTGTGTGTCAGCAATTGACGTATTAGGACTTGGTGCAGGTGTTTGAATATCCGCACTTTTACCAGCACAGGCCGCCAGAGCAACCGCAACCGCTAAACCACTTACCATGTGCACGAGTTTCATTAAATTCTCCTTCTCATCTATGCACCAGCGAGAACTTTCCTCGCCAGAAGAGTGGTTAACAAAAACATAACATGACTAAGTGTGGCACAAATTAGCAATTTCTGCTTGTAATAGGCCTGTAATTCAGACAATTGCACCCATCGGACCACTTTCAAAATTGCGTTATACTCTGCCTACCTCGCTGCGAGAAGGCTATTACCTGGAGAGCACGTATGAGTCTGGCACTGAAAAATTTGCTGGCATTGTTAAATCTGGAAAAAATTGAAGAAGGACTCTTTCGGGGCCAAAGTGAAGACTTAGGGTTACGTCAGGTTTTTGGGGGTCAGGTTGTCGGTCAGGCGCTGTACGCCGCGAAAGAGACCGTGCCGGAAGAGCGTCTGGTGCACTCCTTCCACAGCTATTTTTTACGTCCGGGCGATAGCCAAAAGCCCATCATCTATGATGTCGAGGTGCTGCGCGATGGTAACAGCTTCAGCGCCCGCCGCGTTGCCGCGATCCAGAATGGCAAACCCATTTTTTATATGACCGCCTCTTTCCAGGCACCAGAAGATGGGTTTGAGCATCAAAAAGAGATGCCGGCAGCACCTGGTCCTGAAGAGCTAAAATCAGAAACGGAAATTGCCCGTTCGGTCGCTCACCTGCTGCCGCCGCTGTTGAAAGAAAAATTTATCAACGACCGCCCGCTGGAAGTCCGTCCAGTGGAATTTCATAATCCGTTAAAAGGTCACGTTGCCAACCCGACTCGCCAGGTGTGGATCCGTGCTAACGGCACGCTGCAGGACGATCTGCGTGTTCATCAGTATCTGCTTGGTTACGCCTCTGATCTGAACTTCCTGCCTGTTGCTTTACAACCGTATGGCATTGGTTTTCTGGAAAAAGGGATTCAGATCGCCACCATTGACCATTCCATGTGGTTCCACCGTCCGTTCAATATCAATGAGTGGCTGCTGTATAACGTCGAGAGTACTTCGGCCTCCGGTGCCCGGGGCTTTGTTCGCGGGGAGTTTTATACCCAGGACGGCGTGCTGGTCGCCTCTACCGTGCAGGAAGGAGTCATGCGTAATCGCAATTGATGTCTTATCCGGCCTACAGACTACATCGTCGTAGGCCGGATAAGCGTTTAGCGCCATCCGGCGGATTGAAACATCAGGCGTTGTAAGCGTTCTCGCCGTGGCTGTTCACATCCAACCCTTCGCGCTCCTGCTCTTCCGGTACGCGCAGGCCTACCGTCATGTCCGCCAGCTTATAGCCGATAAATGCCACGACACCGGACCAGACAATGGTGATCGCCACGCTTTCCAGTTGCACCAGCAACTGATGCCCCATGGTCACACCCTCGGCAAAGCCCACGCCACCCAGAGAGCTGGCAGCGAAAACGCCGGTCAGGATACAGCCGACAATACCGCACACGCCGTGAACGCCAAACACGTCACACGGATCGTCCACGCGCAGAAAACGTTTCAGCATGGTTACGCCCCACAGGCCAGCCAGTCCCGCAACGACACCGATAATCAGCGCACCGCCGACACCGATATAGCCACAGGCAGGTGTCACGCCTACCAGACCGGCAATGGCGCCAGAACACGCGCCCAGCAGAGACGGTTTGCCACGCAGCGCCCATTCGCCGAAGATCCAGCCGAGAATAGCGGCCGCAGTAGCAACCACGGTATTGACGAAGGCCAGTGCAGCGATTTCATTCGCCATACCCGCAGAACCAGCGTTAAAGCCAAACCAACCAATGTAAAGGATAGCGGTACCGGTGAAGACCATCGGCAGATTGTGCGGTTTAAAGGCTTCTTTACCAAAACCGACGCGTTTGCCAATCAGATACGCACCCACCAGGCCGGCAATCGCGGCGTTGATATGTACTACCGTGCCGCCTGCAAAATCCAGTGCGCCATGGGAAGCCAGCAAGCCGCCGCCCCAGACCATATGGGCAATAGGGATATAGGATAGCGTTAACCACACCACCACAAAAATCAGCACCGCAGAGAAGCGAATACGTTCAGCCAGTGCCCCGACGATGAGTCCCACGGTGATGCAGGCGAACGAGCCCTGAAAAGCAACGTGAATGTACTGGTAGAAGCTCCCCGTGACCGCCGTCAGCGCGATATTCTTCAGCAATACCCAGTTGAAGTTGCCGAAGAAATTATTCCCCTCGCCAAAGGCAAGTGAGTAGCCATAAACCACCCATAAAATACAAACCAGGGCAAATGTCACCGTAACCTGGGTCAGCATCGACAACACGTTCTTACCGCGAATTAAACCGCCGTAGAACAGCGCAATGCCAGGGATGGTCATAAACAGCACCAGCGCGGTACAGATCATCATAAAAGCGTTATCGGCTTTATCCGCGACCGCTGGTGCCGCCATCGCCAGTCCCGGCAGCAGCGCCAATGATGCAATACCCGTTTTCATCGTTGCTATCTTCATTTTTTGGTTTCCTATCACTGTGTGCCAGACGTTACAGTGCGGCTTCGTCGGCTTCGCCGGTACGAATACGAATCACGCGTTGTAGCTCGGCGACGAAGATTTTGCCGTCGCCAATTTTTCCGGTGTAGGCAGCCTTACTGATGACATCAATTACGCCATCCAGTTGGTCATCAGCAATTGCCACATCAATCTTCACTTTGGGTAGGAAGTTGACGCTGTATTCAGCTCCCCGGTACAACTCGGCATGACCTTTTTGTCGGCCAAACCCCTTCACTTCGGTGACGGTCAGCCCCTGAATACCAATAGACGACAATGCTTCACGGACGTCTTCCAGTTTGAACGGTTTGATTACCACGGTAACCAGCTTCATAGATCCCCTCCAGTCAGAATTCAGTAGTGGCTGCAGATACACATGCTGAACTATGCAAGGGGTGTGCCAGGAATGGAAAACGCGGGATGATTTAGCCGCACGGGGTACGGCGAGGATAGAAAAAGAAAAAACGCACTATAACGGTGCATAGTGCGTTACATTTTTGCACCAGATTGTTGATTGCAGGATGGCGGCAAAACCGCTTTCTCTGGCCTACGAAACCTCGTTGACCGTAGGCCTGATAAGCACAGCGCCATCAGGCGATAATTGAATCCTCATGTGCGCTGGCCGCCAGCTCTTCGCCTGCCAGTTGCAGTTGATACATTTGCCAGTAGCGGCCCTGTGCGGCAAGCAGTTGCTGGTGCGTGCCGCGTTCAACAGCCTGCCCCCGGTGCAGTACCAGAATGGTGTCAGCATCGACAATAGTGGATAACCGATGCGCAATCACCACCAGCGTGGTGTGCTCACGCACCGCTGCCAACGCCTGCTGAATAGCTTGTTCAGTACCGGAGTCAATGCTGGCCGTCGCTTCGTCCAAAATCAGCACCTGCGGCGTTTCAACCAGCACACGCGCCAGCGCCAGCAGCTGTTTCTGCCCGACGGATAAATTATTGCCCTGCTCGCCCAGTCGGGTATGAATACCGTCACTCAGCCCGCGCGCCAGTTCCGCCAGTTGCACCGTCTCCAGCGCCCGCCACACCCGTTCTTCGGAGATATCACGACCCAGTGTCACGTTTGCCAGGAAGGTATCCGCCATCACCACCGGATCCTGCTGCACCATCGCGATGCCCTGACGCAACGCACCGTGGCTCAGTGAAGACAACGGCCGTCCATCAAGACGGATTTCACCCTGCGTCAGCGGGTAGTACCCCATCAGCAGGCTGGCGAGCGTACTCTTGCCGCTACCGGTGTGTCCGACCAAAGCCACAAAACTGCGCGATGGCACGGACAGGCTGATATTTTGCAGCACCAGATTGTCGTCACGATAGGCAAATGAAACGTAATCTACCTCAATGTCCCCGCTCTTCAGCGGTCGATCATCGTCACCATAGCGCTGACGTGGTCCGTCCATCAGCTCGAACACTCGCTCACCGGCGACAACTGCCTGCTGCAACATCGATTGCTGAGTCGTCAACTCAATCAACGGCTCGTTCAAACGGCCAAGATAGCTGATAAACGCGTACAGCACGCCAACCTCGATGGCGCTGCCAGAAGTAAAGCTAAACAACATCAGCAAACCGCAGAGGATCAGCGCCGAGAACAGGCTCAGCAGCGGACGCAGCAGAAATCCATCCAGGCGCAGAGTCTGCATACGCGCCATATAGTGAGAACGGCTGGCTTCGCCCATTCGCTCACCAAAGCGCGCCTGCTGGCGGAACTGTTGGATAACGCTCATGCCGTTGATAACTTCGTTAAAGCCATCATTAATATCCGCCAGATAGGCGCGAACCCGGCGCACAATCGGGGTGCTGTAGCGCTGATAAATGACCATCACCACCAGCACCGCCGGGAAAATGGCCATCGCCACCAGCGCCATCCGCCACTCAAGGCTGAACATCGCCACCAGCATGGCGCCGATTAAGGCTGCACTGCGCAGTACCGTCGCAACCACCGTCACGTACAGATCGCGGATCACTTCAGTGTCATTGGTCACCCGGGAAATAAGCTGCCCGACAGGTTGCGTATCAAAAGCACTGAGCGGCTGACGCAGCGCGGCATCCATTACGTCGGTGCGTAACTGTTGTACTACGCCAACCGCAGCCTGGTTAAAGAGTAATGACTGCGCGTAATGCAGGCCCGCCGCCAACAGTTGCAGACCGACATATGCCGCCACCAGCCCGGCGACCATTGCCAGCGGCAGATTGTTCTTCGCCACCATGTTATCGATAAAATAGCTAATCAGCAGCGGACCGCTGACTTCCGCCGCTGCCGCCACCCACAGCATGACAACAGCAATAGACAGCTGTTTTCGCCACGGCGAGCCGTACGCCAGCAGCCTTTTCAGGGTCGGCCATAGTTGCCCAAAACTACGCATTAGCCGCCTCCTCGTTTATTTCTGGCGCATCAGACAATGCCGCTTCCAGTTGCTGATAGCGGTACATATCACGATACCAGCCAGGTTGCTGCACCAGCGCATCGTGTTCGCCACGCTGAGCAATATGTCCGTGCTGCATCACGATAATTTCATTGGCTTCCGTCAAAGCCGATAAACGGTGGGCGCTGATAATCACGGTTCTGCCTTCGCCCCACTGACGCAGGTTATGCAGGATCTGATGCTCGGTACGACCATCTACCGCCGACAGCGCATCGTCAAGAATCAGGATTTCAGCATTCAGCAGCAGCGCACGAGCGATAGAAATACGCTGTTTTTGTCCACCGGACAGCATCACGCCGCGTTCACCCACTTCGGTGTCATAGCCCTGAGGAAGACGTAAAATATCCTCATGCACGCTGGCGAGGCGCGCCACATGTTCGATCTCTTCCTGTGTGGCCTGTGGGCGTCCAAGCGCTATGTTGTTGGCGACGGTATCCGAAAACAAGAAAGGTGTCTGGCTGACCACTGCCAGGCGGCTACGCCAGCTATCCAGCTGCAAGCGCGTTAACGGAATATCATGAAAACGCACATCCCCATGAGTGATATCGAAGTGGCGCTGGAGCAGCGATAGTACGGTACTTTTCCCTGCCCCAGTAGGGCCACAAATGCCCAGCATTTGCCCGGGTTTGAGCTGGAAATTCACATTCTCCAGCACCGGATGAGCCGTTTGCGGGTAGCGAAATTCGCGAATGGCCACCGCTAACTCACCACGTCCTTCTGGTACGGGTTCTGTCCCATCATCCACTACGGGAGCTTCAGCCAGCATCGCGCGAATACGGCTGTAGGCGGCGCTGCCGCGCTCGACGATGTTAAACATCCATGCCAGCGCCAGCATCGGCCAAATCATCAGCCCGAGATACATCATAAAGCTGGTTAACTGACCAAGGGTCAGAGAACCATGAACCACCATCCAGCTTCCCCCGGCGATAGCCAGCAGGTTAGCCATACCAATGGCGATATAAATCGTGGGATCAAAACGGGCGTCAATGCGGGCGACCCGCAAGTTTTTCTTGCCGGTATCTTTAGCATCTGCGGCAAATAGCGCCGACTGTCGGTCTTCCAGACCAAAAGCCTTAATCATACGGATACTGGTCAGGCTTTCCTGAGTACGATCGTTAAGGCTGGAGAACGCTGCTTGCGCAACCTTAAAGCGGTTATGAAGTCGATCGCCGTAACGTTTGATCATTATCGCCATCACCGGCATCGGCAGTAGCGCGATCAGCGTCAGCTCCCAACTGATTTGCGTAGACATCACGATCAACACCGCGCATCCCATGACCAGTGAATCCACCAGCGTCAATACACCTTCGCCAGCCGCAAACACCACCCGATCAACATCGTTAGTTGCACGCGCCATCAGATCACCTGTGCGATGACGCAGATAAAATTCGGGATGCTGACGGCTCAACTGGCGGTAATAGTCTTCGCGTAGTTCAACTGCCAGTTGGTAGGATGCGCCAAACAACAGTACGCGCCAGACATAGCGCAACAAATAGACCACCACCGCAATCAGGGCAATCGTGCCGACCCACATCAGCAGCCGCTCGGTGGTGAAACGCTGTGTCGTCACACCGTCCACGATGATACCGACCACTTTTGGCGGGATAAGCTGAAGAATAGCGATGATGATAAGCAAGGCCACCGCCCCGAGGTAGCGACGCCACTCCCGGCGGAAGTACCAGCTTAATTGAGCAAATAATCGCACGCGTTATGTCCTGACAAGATTTCCGGCAATAACCACCGGGAGAGTTATTCAATAGGTAGAGCAGTCGTGTATTTAATCTGTTCCATCGCAAAACTGGAGGTAACATCAGACAGGCCCGGTACGCTATTCACCAGACGCTTATAGAAATCATCATAGCGTTTCATATCAGCAACCTGTACCCGCATCAGGTAGTCGTACTCCCCAGCCATTCGCCAGAAACCCAACACCTCCGGCATCCCTGTCACTTCGGTGACAAAGCGGCAGTACCACTCGCTGCTGTGATGCTGGGTTTTAATCAGCACAAACGCGGTTAAACCCAGCCCCAATTTTTCCGGATCCAGCAGAGCAACCTTGCCCAGCAGAATGCCGTCATCCTCAAGCCGCTTGAGCCGTTTCCAGCAGGGGGTGGTCGTCAGATTAACGGCATCGGCTAACGCCTGCAAAGAAAGGGTGCAGTCTTGTTGCAGTAGGCCAAGCAGCTTACGGTCAATTTTGTCTAACATATCCACTCCACAGAGAAGAATTTTCTCCTTACATTCTATTTTAAAGGCTAAATGGCAACAATTTTTTCCGTGCTTTTCGCTATTCTGGGCACAAAATGACAAACGGATATCTATTAATGATGAATAGCTCCTGGGTTAAAAACGCCATCAATGAAATTAATGCGGATTACCAGCGTTCTGCCGATACGCATCTTATTCGCCTGTCGCTTCCGGCGTTTCCGGGTATTCAGCTCTATTTGAAAGATGAGAGCACGCATCCAACCGGTAGCCTGAAACATCGCCTGGCACGTTCATTGTTTCTGTACGGACTGTGTAATGGCTGGATCAAAGAAGGCACCACGATTATTGAATCGTCATCGGGTTCAACGGCGGTTTCTGAAGCCTATTTCGCCCGCCTGCTTGGACTGCCGTTTATTGCCGTCATGCCTTCCTGTACGGCGAAACGTAAAGTTGAACAGATTGAATTTTATGGCGGTCGCTGCCACTTCGTGGAAAGCGCCTGCGAAATCTATGCGGCTTCTGAACAGCTGGCACGTGAACTGAACGGGCATTATATGGACCAGTTCACCTATGCTGAACGCGCTACTGACTGGCGTGGTAACAACAATATTGCCGACAGTATCTTCCGCCAGATGCAGTGCGAGCCCAATCCCGTGCCTCGCCATATCGTGATGAGCGCAGGAACCGGTGGTACCTCCGCAACCATTGGTCGCTATATTCGCTGTCAGGGCTACGACAGTCGTCTGATGGTGGTAGACCCAGAGAACTCGGTCTTTCTGCCTTACTGGCAGGATCGCGATGCGTCGTTACGCAGTCCGGTCGGCAGCAAAATTGAAGGCATTGGCCGTCCACGCGTAGAGCCTTCTTTCATTCCTGATGTGGTCGATGAAATGTTGCGCGTTCCGGATGCCGCAAGCGTTGCCACCGCACACTGGCTGGAGACGCAGCTAGGCCGTAAAGTGGGCGCCTCAACCGGAACCAACATGTGGGGAGCGTTACAACTTGCCGCCCGTATGCGCGACGCCGGAGAAACGGGGTCGCTGGTGACGCTGCTGTGCGACAGCGGCGAACGCTACCTGGAAACCTACTACAACCCGCAGTGGGTTGACGCGCACATCGGTGATTTAACGCCGTGGAAAGCGGAACTATCCCTGTTGCTGAATACACACTGATCAGACAAAAAAAAGCCAGACGTGAAGTCTGGCTTGCTGGAAGGGATCTCTCATTCGGGGGAATAAGGTAGATGTGGATTGTCCAGCCAATGCGTCAAAAAGTGTGACACCGCCTGATTACGGCAATGCCCAATCACCGATAAATGCGGCAGTTCAGCCATCAGTTGCGGCATTGCGTTACCCATAATCAGGCCGCGCCCAACGCTGCCTAACATTTCGCGATCGTTCATGGCATCGCCAAACGCCATGCAGTCAGCCATGGAATAACCCAAGTGCTCGCTCAGTACCGCCAGCGCAGAGCCTTTATTACAGCCCAGCGGCAGTACTTCGAGGCAATCAATCGCAGAAAAACAGAGATTCGCCTGTTCGCCCAGCGCGTCATTCAACTGAATGCGCAGGCGAACCAAATCGTCATGATCGCCACAGAAGCAGATTTTCGTGACCTGATGGGCAGGAATACGCTTCACATCCACAATCTGGTAACGAAATCCGCTGTACACATGCGCCTGCAACAGTGACGGAATCTCTTGCCCGGTGAACCAGCCGTTGTCATTAAAGACATGCATGCTGGCCTGCGTTTCCCACCGCTGGTGCAATACGATATCGGCGACTGAGGGATCCAGATCCTGACGATGCAATACATCGCCTTCCAGCGAGTGAATTCGCGTCCCGTTACCGGTGATCAAAAAGGCGTCCAGCGAGATAGAGCCCAAAATGTGGCGCATTTCCAGCACATGGCGGCCGGTGGCAAATGTCAGGGTGATATCGCGTTCACGCAGGCGCGCCAGCGTTGAAAGCGTTTCGTCACCTAAATGGTGATTCGGCATCAAAAGGGTGCCATCCATATCAAATGCAGCCAGACGGGCCATTTCTTTCTCCACACTGTGACGCGGTTAACTTGTGATTCAGTATCACCTGAGATATACGGAAGTAATAGTGAATAGATAAAATGAATTGTTCCGGGTTTATCTGCGCAAAAACCGTTAACGGGCATCCAGAAGGATAAAGTATCAATGCGTCTGCTTAATCGTCTGAACCAGTACCAACGCCTGTGGCAACCCTCGCACGGCGAACCGCAGTCGGTGACCGTCGGGGAACTGGCTGAACGCTGCTTTTGCAGCGAGCGCCACGTGCGCACCCTGCTAAAGCAAGCGCAGGATGCTGGCTGGCTGGAATGGCATGCCCGGTCGGGGCGCGGGAAACGCGGGCTGTTACGCTTTTTGGTGACGCCGGATTCCCTGCGCAACACCATGATGGAACAGGCGCTACAAAAGGGTGAACAGCTCAGCGTGCTGGAGCTGGCTCAGCTGGCACCGGGAGAATTAAGAACCCTGCTACAGCCGTTTATGGGCGGTCAATGGCAAAACGACACGCCAACCCTGCGTATCCCCTATTATCGCCAGCTTGACCCTTTGCATCCTGGATTCCTGCCCGGTCGCGCGGAACAACACCTCGCCGGACAAATTTTCTCTGGTCTGACACGTTTTGACAGTCACACGCAACACCCTTGCGGTGATTTGGCCCACCACTGGAATATCTCCACCGACGGTCTGCGCTGGGATTTCTATATTCGTTCCACCCTGTACTGGCATAACGGCGATGCGGTCAGCAGCACGCAGCTACATCAACAGTTGCTGAAGCTGTTAGCGCTACCCGCATTAAATAAGCTGTTTATCAGCGTAAAGCGCATTGAAGTGACGCATCCCCAGTGCCTGACCTTTATTCTGCATCGCCCCGACTTCTGGCTGGCGCATCGTCTGGCAAGCTACAGCAGTCACCTGGCGCATCCTGAACACCCGTTTGTGGGTACTGGCCCGTTCCGGTTGACGCTGTTTACCCCTGAGCTGGTGCGCATCGAGAGTCACGATCACTACCACCTGAGTCACCCGCTATTGAAAGCCATTGAATACTGGATAACCCCGCAGCTTTTCTCCCAGGATTTGGGCACCAGCTGTCGCCATCCGGTACAAATTGCGATAGGTAAACCAGAGGAACTTCCCATGCTAAGCCAGGTGAGCAGCGGGATTAGCCTCGGTTTTTGTTATCTCACGCTCAGAAAAAGCGCACGCCTGAATACGCAGCAAGCCCGTCGGCTGGTCAATATCATTCACCGTTCTTCCCTGCTACAAACGCTTGAGGTGGATGAAAATCTGATCACGCCAAGCAATGCGCTGCTGCCAGGATGGACGATCCCACAATGGGATGAACTGGACGAAGTAGCGCTACCGAAAAAACTGACGCTGGCTTATCACCTGCCGGTAGAACTGCACGCTATGGCTGATCAGCTTCGCCAGGCTCTGGCGCTACTTGGCTGTGAATTAACCCTTATTTTTCATAATGCTAAAAACTGGGATGGCAATCATCCTTTAGCTCAAGCCGACCTGATGATGGGCGACAGATTAATTGGCGAAGCACCTGAATATACCCTCGAACAGTGGCTGCGCTGCGATCAACTCTGGTCACACGTATTGAGCGCACCAGCATTTACTCATCTGCAAACCACCCTGGATGCCCTGCAAATCCAGGCCGATGAAGACGATCGTCATGCGGCTTTACAACAAGTTTTCGCCACGCTGATGCATGACGCAACCCTGACGCCGCTGTTCAATTATCACTATCGCATCAGCGCGCCGCCGGGCGTGAACGGCGTACGCCTGAACCCTCGCGGCTGGTTTGAGTTCACCGAAGCCTGGCTACCGCCCCCGTTGGCGTGAAGAAGCTGGTCGGCGACACGCCCAGGCGCTACCATAAGGGTTTCGTTATTTGTCAGGAAAAGCCATGAAACGTGCCGTTGTTGTATTCAGTGGGGGACAGGACTCCACGACTTGTCTGGCGCAAGCACTGCATCAATATGATGAAGTACACTGCGTAACCTTCGATTATGGTCAGCGCCATCGCGCTGAGATTGATGTCGCACGTGACCTGGCCTTAAAACTCGGCGCACGCGCGCACAAGGTACTTGATGTCACAGTGCTCAGCGAACTGGCCGTCAGCAGCCTGACCCGCGATAACATTCCGGTACCTGATTACGAACCGGATGCGAACGGCATACCCAATACCTTTGTGCCAGGACGCAATATTCTGTTTTTAACGCTGGCGGCGATTTACGCATATCAGGTGCAGGCAGAAGCGGTCATTACCGGCGTGTGCGAAACGGATTTCTCTGGATACCCGGACTGTCGCGATGAGTTCGTCAAAGCGCTGAACCATGCTGTGAGCCTGGGGATGGCGAAAGATATCCGCTTTGAAACCCCGCTGATGTGGATCGATAAAGCCGAAACCTGGGCGCTGGCCGACTACTGGGGTAAGCTTGACCTTGTACGCGAAGAAACACTAACTTGCTATAACGGCATCAAAGGTGACGGTTGCGGTCACTGTGCGGCGTGTAATCTGCGTGCCAACGGCCTGAACCATTATCTGGCGGATAAACCGGCAGTGATGGCGGCAATGAAGCAGAAAACCGACCTGAAATAATAGTGCGAATAGTGCCGGATGGCGGCGTAAACGCCTTATCCGGCCTACCGACAGCATTCATCGTACACAATATCGCCCGTAGTCCTGATAAGCGAAGCGCCATCAGGCAACGTTGAGCTACTGCACCATCTGCTCCAGTTTTTCGCGTAACTCCCCTTCCAGCGGCAGCGCTTTTTGCGTTTTCAAATCAATACAGACGAAGGTAATCAACGCGTCGGCCACTACCTGCCCTTCCGGCTCCAGGGTAATTGTCTGGTTTAACACCCCGCTTTTGCCATTTAGCTGTTGCACCTGGCTGGTAATGGTCAGCAGGTCGCTCAGCACGGCAGGACGGCGGTAGTTGATATTGATGTTAACAACCACAAACGCGATATGGTGTGCAGTCATCCATTGAAAACTGTCACTGTTTTCCAGACCATCCCAGCGGGCTTCTTCCAGAAACTCAAGATAGCGGGCATTGTTAACGTGCTGATAGACATCAAGATGAAAACCACGAACTTTGATTTGTGTTTGCATAGCGCAGAAACCTTACGTTGTTTTTATAAGAACATACTTTAGGGTAGAGAGGTCATAACTGGTATGACCTCTCTAGTCTGGCAAATTTTCAGCGCTGTGCAAGTTATTAAAGTGTTAAAACTGCCAGGTTACGTTCCACCAGCGAGCTGCCCATCCCCGGCACCTGCTTTAAATCATCGACTGTTTTAAATGGCCCGTACTCCTCACGATAGCTGACAATCGCCTGCGCTTTCTTCAGACCTACGCCATTCATGACTCGCGCTAAATCCTCCGCAGAAGCGCTGTTGATGCTTACCCTGGTGCCTTCATCGTCGCTTGCTTTAGCGGGCAGTGTGGCTTTGCTTTGTGCCGCCCCTGAGTTTTCCGCTTTGGTTTGTGTCGCCTGGCTTTTGGCGACAGGCTCAGCCGCCAACGCAGTTTGGGCCATGCCGGCGCAGGTCAATGAAAGAGTGATAAGCAGGGCTTTGATTCCATGTTTCATACTGTTTTCTCCTTGTTTGTTAACAGTGGAATCACGATAGCGGGGGGATGAACGGCAGACAAATGGCAAATATCAGAAATGGAAAAGGCCGCGAAAGCGGCCTTTGGTAGATACAACTTTTTGCAATTTTTTGCGAACTGCCTCGGTTATTGCTGCTGTTCCAGCGCATCACCGATTTTAATTTTTGCGGCTTTACGCAGGTTGCTCATCAGCGCTTCGAAGACAATCTGCGCGTTGTTCTGAGTAATCCCCTGAACCATCGCTTTTTTCTGTGCTTCTGGCATAGAGCCTGCTTTTACTTCGTCCAGCGCCAGCAGTACAACGTTACCCTGCATATCGTTCGCAACACCGTAGCTCGGTTTGTCTTTCGCAGGCAGGCTCAGGCCAAAGGCCGCCTGACTCAACGGATCCTGGCCCGTGCGGCTCAGCGTTTTTGCCTCGCCAAAGCGCAGCCCCGCAGCTTTCAGCGCTTCATCGCCTTTACCGGCTTTCAGATCCGCCAGCAGTTTATCGGCATCAAGCTTCGCCTGCTGCTCTGCTTTATTGTGCTTAACGAGCGCAGTTACCTGCTCTTTCACTTCAGCCAGTGGCTTCACGGCTTCGGCTTTGTGTTCGCTAATACGCAGCACAAACGCGCGATCGCCATCCACGGTGATGATATCGGAGTTACTGCCCGGCGTACCGTTTTCGCCAACCAGACCACCATTGAAAATGATGTCAGCGACTGGTTTGAAATTCAGTTCTTCCGGCAGGCTGTCACGGCTAAACCAGCCCGTTTCAACCGCTTTCATCCCTGCTGCCTGCTCCGCACCCGCCAGAGATTCGTTATCGTTGCTGGCGGCATCGCTGACTTTCTGCTGCAACGCATAGTAGGCATCCAGCGCTTTTTCCTGCTTCACTTTCGCCGCAATGTCGTCACGAGCTTCGCTCAGCGGTTTAACCTGCGCAGGCTGTACGTCGTCAAGACGCGCCACGAGGAAACCAACGGAAGACTTAATCACACCTGACAGCTGGCCTTTTTCTTTCAGACCGGCATTTTTCAGTTCATCTGGGGTGGTGGAGTCTTCCAGCCAACCCATATCACCGCCGTTACGGGCAGAGATGATATCAGCAGATTTTTCTTTCGCCAGAGTCGCAAAATCACCGCCTTTGTTCAGCGCATCAAGCACCGCTTTTGCTTCATCTTCCGTTTTGGTCTGGATGATGCTGTAGCGATTACGCTGCGGCTGAGTGAACTGATCCTGATGCTGGTCATAATAAGACTGAATATCAGCATCGCTGGCGGTTTCCTGCATTGCTGCAGCGTCCAGCTTGATATAGCTCACACGGAACTGTTCCGGCGTCATAAAGCGATTTTTATTCTGCTCGTAGTAACTAGCCACTTCTTCGTCGGTAACCGACTGCTTCGCGGCAAGAGCATTAACATCAATCGTCGCTTCACGCACGATACGTTGCTGTGCAACCAGTGCAGCCAGTTCGTCCGTTTCACCCTTCAGCATGAAGTCGGTCCCGGCAACGCCGTTGATCAACTGTTGCGTGGTGAGCTGGTTACGCAATGCCTGCGCGTACTGATCGGCAGTCATGCCCATCTGATTAACAATCGCGTTATAGCGGTTGTTATCAAATTTACCGTCAACCTGGAAAGCCGGCGTGGCGAAAATAGCCTGCTTAATCTGATCGTCGCTAATGTTGAGCTTAAGCTCACGGGAGTACTGATCCAGCAGCGCTTCGTCCACAAGACGATTCAGCACCTGCTGACGCAGCGTTTTCATATAACCTTCGTTCGCCGCCAGCTCAGAATATTGATCGCCCAGCTGTTGCTGCATGCGGTTACGTTCGCTGTTGAACGCATTCTCGAACTGCCCGCGGCTGATCTCCTGGCCATTCACTTTGGCGGCGTAGTTATTGCCCCCGCCAATCAGGTAACCACTCACGCCGGTCAAAATGAACGACACGATAATGATACCGAAAATAATCTTGAGCACGAGACTGTTAGCAGCCGTGCGTAAGCTGTCCATCATGGTGTAACCACACTCCGCTGTAGATGACTATACGCGTTACCCTTCAGGCCGCCTGCGCGTTGACACAACAACGGCGGCAAGGATTTTGAGTATATATGCTTCACGCAGCATAGCGTTTCCTGAACGCTGCGCACAAAGGCCTATTGTGACAAGAAACAGGGGCAATTGTCAGCCCACAACGCATAGAAAGTACCGGAATCGGAAATAAAAAAGGCACATCGGTTGATGCGCCCTTGTACTTAGTCACATCCCCAAAGGGGAAATCACTTAGTTTACCGCGTCTTTCAGTGCTTTACCTGCACGGAAGCCCGGTACTTTAGCCGCGGCGATGGTGATCTCTTTACCTGTTTGCGGGTTGCGACCAGTACGGGCAGCACGCTCTTTAACGGCAAAAGTACCAAAACCTACCAGTGCTACGTCATCACCTTCTTTCAGGGATTCGGTAACAGAAGCAATAATTGCATCTAACGCACGTCCAGCCGCAGCTTTAGAGATATCAGCCCCTGCAGCAATTTTGTCGATCAGTTGAGATTTATTCACTCTTCTCTTCCTCTTTATAATATATATCGCACCAGAATCCTTCAAAGTGCGACCGCGCAGCAGTTATATCAGGCCTGCCATGCCCTTACAACACCCGATAATGATGGCAAGCCTAATCCGTTATCTAAATTAGCTATACAAAAAAAGGCTGGCAAGCCCGAAATGGCCTGCCAGCCCTGTTTTTATTAATGCTCTTTGCGCGAGGTCACTATTTTGCCGTCACAACCTGCATTCCAGAGGGTTCATTTTGTAACGCAAGAGTCAGAACTTCCTCAATACGTTTCACCGGGTGAATATTAAGATCGGCAATGACGTTGTCCGGAATCTCTTCCAGGTCACGTTTGTTTTCGTCTGGAATTAAGACCGTTTTAATGCCGCCGCGGTGCGCCGCCAGCAGTTTCTCTTTCAAACCACCAATAGGCAGAACCTGACCACGCAGGGTGATCTCGCCAGTCATCGCCACATCGGCACGAACCGGGTTACCGGTCAGACAAGAAACCAGCGCGGTACACATCGCTATACCCGCACTTGGACCATCTTTCGGCGTTGCCCCTTCAGGTACGTGAACGTGGATGTCGCGTTTTTCGTAAAAGTCCGGATTAATACCCAGTTTTTCCGCACGCGCACGCACCACGGTCAGTGCTGCCTGAATGGATTCCTGCATCACTTCGCCGAGCGATCCGGTGTAAGTCAGCTTGCCTTTACCTGGCACACAGGCGGTTTCAATGGTCAGCAGATCGCCGCCCACTTCCGTCCACGCCAGACCGGTCACCTGACCCACGCGGTTTTCGTTATCCGCACGGCCATAGTCAAAGCGCTGTACGCCCAGGTAGTCGTGCAGGTTATCGCCATTGATCTCGATGTGTTTCAGTGATTTATCGAGCAACAATTGCTTAACTGCTTTGCGGCACAGTTTGGAGATTTCGCGCTCCAGACTACGCACGCCCGCTTCACGGGTGTAGTAACGAATGATGCCCACAATGGCGCTATCATCAACCGTCAGTTCGCCTTTTTTCAGCGCATTACGCTCAATCTGTTTTGGCAACAGATGACGTTTCGCAATGTTCAGCTTCTCGTCTTCGGTATAGCCAGACAGACGAATCACTTCCATACGATCCAGCAACGGTGCCGGAATGTTCATGGAGTTCGACGTCGCAACGAACATGACGTCGCTGAGGTCGTAGTCCACTTCCAGGTAGTGATCGCTGAACGCCACGTTCTGCTCTGGATCCAATACCTCAAGCAGTGCTGATGCCGGATCGCCACGCATGTCAGAAGACATTTTGTCGATCTCATCAAGCAGGAACAGCGGGTTTTTAACGCCCACTTTAGCCATTTTCTGGATCAGTTTGCCCGGCATCGAACCGATATAGGTCCGGCGGTGACCACGAATTTCAGCCTCATCACGCACGCCGCCAAGCGCCATACGGATGTATTTACGCCCTGTCGCTTTCGCGATGGACTGACCCAGAGAGGTTTTACCCACCCCCGGCGGTCCAACCAGACACAGGATCGGTCCCTTGATTTTGTTCACACGGCTCTGGACCGCAAGATACTCAAGAATACGGTCTTTCACGCGCTCCAGACCATAATGGTCGGTATCGAGGATTTCCTGCGCCTGACGCAGGTCTTTTTTGACCTTGCTACGCGCATTCCACGGAACCTGTACCATCCAGTCGATGTAGCCACGCACCACCGTCGCTTCCGCCGACATCGGAGACATCATTTTCAGCTTCTGCAGCTCTGCTTCCGCTTTCTCTTTTGCCTCTTTCGGCATCTTCGCCGCGTCGATCTTACGCTTCAGCGCTTCGTTTTCATCCGGTGCATCGTCCATCTCGCCGAGCTCTTTCTGAATCGCTTTCATCTGCTCGTTCAGATAGTACTCACGCTGGGACTTCTCCATCTGCTTTTTCACGCGGTTGCGAATGCGTTTCTCAACCTGCAGCAGATCGATTTCAGATTCCATCATTGCCATCAGATATTCCAGACGTTCGTTAACGTCGGGCATCTCCAGCACGGACTGTTTGTCAGCCAGCTTCAGCGGCATGTGCGCTGCGATGGTGTCCGCCAGACGTGCAGGATCGTCAATGCTGTTCAGCGACGTCAGCACTTCTGGTGGGATTTTCTTATTCAGCTTGATATAGCCTTCGAACTGGCTGATAGCGGTACGCACCAGCACTTCCTGTTCGCGCTCATCAATAGCAGGCGAATCAAGGTACTCCGCTTTCGCAGAGAAATGCTCGCCGTTGTCAGACAGCGCTGAAATACGCGCGCGCTGTAACCCCTCGACCAGCACTTTTACGGTGCCGTCAGGCAGTTTCAGCATCTGCAAAATAGAGGCCACGGTCCCGACGGTGAAAAGATCGTTTACACCCGGCTCATCCGTTGACGCTTCTTTCTGCGCGACCAGCATGATTTTTTTATCATGGTCCATAGCCGCTTCCAGACAACGGATAGATTTTTCCCGCCCTACAAATAAGGGTATGACCATGTGCGGATAAACCACCACATCGCGCAACGGCAATACGGGGATTTCAATGCGTTCAGAACGCTCAGGATTCATAGAGCTCTCTCTTAGTTTAGTTTCCGCCAGGTAATCAGGTGGTACGACTGTGCTCCACACCACCTTTAACATGTATGTCAGTATATGGGGATGTTTCCCACACATTCAACGCCATGTTTACGGAAAAATAAAAGGGGAGATAAAATCCCCCCTTTTTGGTTAAACGTCTGTATGAATTGATGAATTATTCGCCAGATGCCTGCTGTGCTTCCGGCTTACCGTAAATCAGCAACGGCTTGCTCTGACCGCCAATCACCGACTCGTCGATCACCACTTTTTCAACGTCTTCCATAGAAGGAAGATCGTACATGGTGTCGAGCAGCGCGGCTTCGACGATAGAACGCAAACCACGCGCACCGGTTTTACGAATCATCGCTTTCCTGGCGATAGCATCCAGCGCTTCCTCGCGGAATTCCAGATCCACACCTTCAAGATTGAACAGCGCCTGATACTGCTTGGTCAGGGCATTTTTCGGCTCTTTCAGGATCTGAATCAGCGCTTCTTCGCTCAGTTCGCTCAGGGTTGCCACAACCGGCAGACGACCGATGAACTCAGGGATCAGACCAAATTTAATCAGATCTTCCGGTTCTACCTGCGACAGCAGTTCACCTTCGCTGGCTTTGTCAGACTGCGCTTTTACCGTTGCGCCAAAACCAATGCCGGAGCCGGTTTCAACACGGTTAGCAATGACTTTATCCAGACCGGCAAATGCCCCACCGCAGATAAACAGGATCTTGGAGGTATCAACCTGCAGGAATTCCTGCTGAGGATGTTTACGACCCCCCTGCGGCGGAACGGCGGCAACCGTACCTTCGATCAGTTTCAACAGCGCCTGCTGTACGCCTTCACCGGAAACGTCACGCGTAATAGACGGATTGTCTGATTTACGCGAAATCTTGTCGATCTCATCGATATAGACAATACCGCGCTGCGCTTTCTGCACGTCGTAATCGCACTTCTGCAGCAGCTTCTGAATAATATTTTCAACATCTTCACCCACATAACCGGCTTCGGTCAGGGTGGTGGCATCGGCCATGGTGAACGGAACGTCCAGCAGACGCGCCAGCGTTTCAGCCAACAGCGTTTTACCAGAACCCGTCGGGCCAATCAGCAGGATGTTACTTTTACCCAACTCGACGCCATTGCTGGTGTCGCCGTTGCGCAGACGTTTGTAATGGTTGTATACCGCGACCGCCAGCACTTTCTTCGCCTGTTCCTGGCCAATAACGTAATCGTCCAGGTGGTTGCGAATTTCATGTGGCGTCGGCAGCGCACTGCGTTCACGGTGCGGTGCTACTTCCTTAATCTCTTCGCGAATGATGTCGTTACATAAATCAACACATTCGTCGCAGATATACACGGATGGTCCGGCAATCAGCTTACGCACTTCATGCTGGCTTTTGCCGCAAAAAGAGCAGTACAACAATTTGCCCGAGCCATCTTTGCGTTTATCTGTCATGGGTCAAAACCTCTTCTTTGTTCTTTGTGCCGCACACGACGACGCAAATGCCATTCTCAGGCGCAAGACGCTAGTCAGCGTTGTGCCGCTCCAGGTAATTATAGCGGCACACCTGCGCCCTGGGCATTAATTACGATGGGTCAAAATCGAGTCGACCAGACCGTACTCCACCGCTTCAGAAGCGGAGAGGAAGCGATCGCGCTCGGTATCACGTTCAATCTGCTCAAGAGATTGACCCGTATGATGCGCCATAAGTTCGTTCATGCGCCCTTTTACCTTCAGGATTTCACGGGCATGAATTTCAATATCCGTTGCCTGACCCTGGTAGCCGCCCAGAGGCTGGTGGATCATGACGCGAGAGTTAGGCAGGCAAAAACGTTTACCTTTCGCCCCGGCAGTCAGCAGGAACGCGCCCATTGAGGCCGCCTGGCCCATACAAATGGTGCTGACGTCCGGCTTAATAAACTGCATGGTGTCATAGATAGACATCCCTGCAGTAATCACACCACCAGGGGAGTTAATATACAGGTAGATATCTTTTTCCGGGTTTTCTGCTTCCAGGAACAGCATCTGCGCCACGATCAGGTTAGCCATATGGTCTTCGACCTGGCCGGTCAGAAAAATGACGCGTTCCTTAAGTAGACGAGAATAGATATCAAAAGAGCGCTCACCACGTGAGGTCTGTTCAATGACCATCGGCACCAGCGCCATATGGGGTGCAAAGTTATCTCGTTCGCCGCTGTATGACATTTCCGTCTCCTGGATAAAATTTGAAAAAACCTGCTGTGCTGATTGTAACCTTATGGACGGATTATCAGCTAGTCCCTCAGTAATGGGTACGACATCGCCATAATTCAAGCATAACAATCTTTTGTTGTAACGCTAACACTGAAACGCTGTTTTCGCACCCTTCCCATGCAAAATGCGTGACAAAAAAAAACCCGCCACCAAAAGGTGACGGGCTTGCGTATGAAATTCGTGCTAAAAAAGCGACGAATTACGCCTGCTGGTTCATCAGTTCGTTGAAGGAAGTGGCTTTTTCAGTCACTTTCGCTTTCGCCAGAACGGCTTCAACAGCCTGCTCTTCCAGAGCGACGTTACGCATGTTGTCCATCAGCTCTTTGTTTTTGCTGTAGAACTCAACAACTTCTTTCGGATCTTCGTAAGCAGAAGCCATTTCTTCGATCAGGCCTTTTACGCGATCTTCGTCAGCTTTCAGTTCGTTGGTACGAATCACTTCGCCCAGCAGCAGACCCACAACTACGCGACGCTTAGCCTGTTCTTCGAACAGTTCACGCGGCAGTTCCAGAGCTTGCTTCTCGTTGCCACCGAAACGCTGTGCAGCCTGACGACGCAGAACGTCGATTTCGCTGTCGATCAGTGCAGCAGGAACGTCGATGTCGTTGGCTTTAACCAGACCTTCGATCGCCTGAGACTTAACACGGTTACGTACAGCACCTTTCAGCTCACGCTCCATGTTTTTACGCACTTCAGCGCGCAGGCCTGCTACGGAACCATCTTCAACGCCGAAACGTTTGATGAATTCTTCGGTCAGTTCCGGCAGTTCACGTTCTTCAACTTTCTTCAGGTTGATAACGAATTTAGCGGCTTTACCTTTCAGGTTTTCAGCGTGGTACTCTTCCGGGAAGGTCACGTCGATGGTGAACTCTTCGCCAGCTTTGTGGCCTTTAACGCCTTCTTCAAAGCCCGGGATCATACGACCCTGGCCCATCGCCAGTACGAAGTCAGACGCTTTGCCGCCTTCGAACTCTTCGCCGTCTACAGAGCCGGTGAAGTCGATGGTTACACGGTCTTCTGCATCAGCAGCGCCGTCTTTGTCTTTCCAGGTCGCCTGCTGCTTACGCAGGGTGTCCAGCATCACGTCAACGTCAGCGTCAGTAACTTCAACAACCGGTTTTTCAACTTCGATTGCTTCCAGGCCAGTCAGCTCAACTTCCGGGTAAACTTCGAACTCTACCGCGTAAGTAAAATCTTCACCCAGTTTGTATTCGCCCGGAACGTAGTTCGGTGCGCCAGCCGGATTGATTTTTTCTTTGATGATCGCGTCAACGAAGTTGCGGCTCATCAGGTCGCCCAGAACGTCCTGGCGAACAGACGCGCCATAACGCTGAGCAACAACATTCATCGGTACTTTTCCTTTGCGGAAACCGTCAATACGCACTTTCTTCGCTACGTTGACCAGCTCGCTTTTCACAGCGGTCTCGATGCTGTCAGCAGCGATAGTAATCGTTACACGGCGGCCAAGGCCTTGAGTGGTTTCAACTGAAACTTGCATCTTGTTACCTCAAAAAATCACAGTGCTCGGTCAACTCTTCTCCGCAAGCACAGGTTGTTGGCTTCGCGGAACTGGGATGTTCTCATAATCAATCACATTCCCTGTCGTCAGAATCATCCCGAAGACATTCCGAAAAATAAGACGCGCATTATAGCGGCATCACTTTTATGAGTCGAGAACGGTTATCGCGCGTTGCTGCGGCTTTTTTCACAATTCCCGGCTAATTTTTGTCTGAATACTGTACGACACACCCAGAATTCAGACAAAACAAAACGGCCCGTAGGCCGTTTTCACATATTCTGTAGCAACATACTGGAAAAGCGTCGGTTGTTGCAAATCCGTTTTTACGCGATGCTTCCCGCCCCACGACACGGAGGCGATGCAAAAATCGTATCCTGCAATGCTTCCCACTCCTTAATAGTGTAGGTATGCAGGGCAAGGGCATGAACGGTTGTGGAAAGCTCCGCCGTTAACGTGCTGTAAATCATCCGATGACGATTAAGAAAACGTTCACCTGTAAAGCGATCGCTGACCAGCACAACCTTAAAGTGGCTTTCAGAACCTGCCGGGACATTGTGACGATAGCTTTCATCCACAACTTCGAGGAACACGGGTTGGAACGCTGCCCTTAATTTTTCTTCTATTTGCTCACGAATCATCATGAAATTTTTCCTCCGACAACGCTGAGATGTCACCCATCCCTTTAAATACTAGCCGCTTTTACCGTTTTCATTACACCTTAGCAACAAATAATTAGCGCTTGTCTGATTTTCTCACCCAAACGAATGAAGTTTACTGAATCCTCACTTCGATTTATTGCAAAAAGTCCGTTTATGGTCTCTACAAAATCATAAAACGAACAACATGATGAATTTACATGCGTTACCCACTTCCCCTCATCGTTGGCGATGTTATGATGGCGGGAATTTTCTCTAACCATACAATTTAGATTCGCTGAGAGCCCTGGCATGTTTAAAAAAATCCTCTTTCCTTTAGTCGCTCTGTTTATGTTGGCTGGCTGCGCAACTCCGCCCACTACCATCAACGTATCGCCGAAAATTACCCTGCCACAGCAGGATCCGAGTCTGATGGGCGTGACTGTCAGCATCAACGGTGCCGACCAGCGTCAGGATCAGGCACTGGCAAAAGTCACCCGCGACAATCAACTGGTTACTCTGACCGCGTCCCGCGATCTGCGCTTCCTGCTGCAAGAAGTGCTGGAAAAACAGATGACTGCACGCGGTTATATGGTGGGTCCAAACGGTGCAGTTAACCTGCAAATCATCGTAAGCCAGCTTTACGCTGACGTGTCTCAGGGTAGCGTGCGCTATAACATCGCCACCAAAGCAGACATCGCCATTATTGCAACGGCTGCCAACGGTAACAAGATGACCAAAAACTACCGTGCAAGCTACTCTGTTGAAGGCGCATTCCAGGCCTCTAACAAAAATATTGCTGATGCCGTTAACAGCGTCTTGACCGACACCATCGCTGATATGTCCCAGGACACCAGCGTTCACGATTTCATCAAACAGAACGCTCGCTAATTTAAGCCCCCTGACCCGGCATTTCGCCGGGTCAGCTTTTAATGCCCATGTCCAATCACTATTTACGTATTTTTCAGCAACCAAAATCAGCGATTCTGCTGATGTTAGGTTTTGCTTCCGGTTTACCGCTCGCCCTGACCTCCGGTACGCTTCAGGCGTGGATGACGGTCGAAAATATCGATCTGAAAACTATCGGTTTCTTTTCTCTGGTCGGCCAGGCCTACGTATTTAAGTTTCTCTGGTCCCCGGTAATGGACCGCTATACCCCACCGTTTTTAGGTCGTCGTCGCGGTTGGCTGTTGACTACCCAGGTATTGCTTCTTATATCCATCGCCGCGATGGGTTTTCTGGAACCTGGAACGCAGTTACGCTGGATGGCGGCACTCGCAGTGGTGATCGCATTTTGTTCGGCGTCGCAGGATATTGTTTTTGACGCCTGGAAAACAGACGTTTTACCGGCAGAAGAACGCGGTACCGGTGCAGCAATCAGCGTGCTGGGCTATCGTTTAGGGATGCTGGTTTCCGGCGGGCTGGCACTGTGGATGGCCGACCGCTGGCTCGGCTGGCAAGGTATGTACTGGCTGATGGCCGCGCTACTGATTCCCTGCATTATCGCCACCCTGTTAGCGCCCGAACCCACTGACACCATTCCAGTGCCTAAAACATTGGAACAAGCGGTTGCTGCGCCGCTGCGTGACTTTTTTGGTCGTAACAACGCCTGGCTGATTTTGCTGCTCATTGTGCTGTATAAGCTCGGTGATGCCTTCGCTATGAGCCTGACCACCACCTTTTTGATCCGCGGCGTCGGATTTGATGCGGGTGAAGTCGGCGTGGTGAATAAAACGCTGGGGCTGCTGGCAACCATCGTTGGCGCACTCTATGGCGGGATCCTAATGCAGCGCCTTTCGCTGTTCCGCGCATTGCTGATATTCGGCATCCTACAGGGGGCGTCAAATGCAGGTTACTGGCTACTGTCCATCACTGACAAACACATGTTCAGTATGGCGGCCGCCGTCTTCTTTGAAAACCTGTGTGGCGGGATGGGCACGGCGGCGTTTGTCGCCTTATTAATGACGCTGTGTAATAAATCGTTCTCCGCAACCCAGTTTGCCCTGCTCTCTGCCCTTTCGGCTGTTGGTCGCGTCTATGTGGGCCCAGTGGCAGGTTGGTTCGTCGAAGCGCACGGATGGCCAACGTTTTATCTGTTTTCCGTGTTTGCCGCGATCCCTGGACTCCTGCTGCTGCTGGTTTGCCGCCAGACGCTGGAACATAGCTGGCAAAATGAGAGTTTTATTCCACGCACAGAGTTCCGTGGGGCATACAATCTGGCTTTGATGACGCTAGTAGCGGGCTGCTGTTTGCTGGCTGTTTGGCTGTTGCTGCTCACCATGAACGCGCTGGATTACACCAACTTCTCTTTCCTGGCGGGGCTGCTTGAAGTCTCAGTCGCGGTCGTCATCTGTGGCGTCGTATTTGGTGGGTTACTGGACTATCTTGCACTACGAAAAACACGTCTGATGTAATTTTTCACATTAATTTGGCCGTTGTAATCACCTTGCGTAATTATAACGGCCAAATAAACAGCAGTTAATGAAAATAATATTTGTTGTTTTGTGCGCCATAGAATTTGGAAATTATTGACTCCTTTTATAAATTCTATTTTCCTTACTCGATTCAGCCGAATCAGATTTATTTTTTGTTCATCATTTGTCTTTTTATTGATAATCAATTGTTAAACAATTGTTTTATTTTAGTATTGGTTATACCAATTGCCCTCAGCCTGTCCCCCGTCTGCCTGCTTTCGTTATAACGTGATGTCGCAACAGGTTCTTAAAGCCAAAGCGACATATATTGCAACATATGTGACATGCACGGCAGAACCCAGTAACACAGATCCAAGGATGTTTACAGTAATGTAACCTTCCCGTAAAATGCCCTCACACTTTAAACGCCACCCGGTCCCGTGGAATTGAGGTCGTTAAATGAGACTCAGGAAATACAATAAAAGTTTGGGATGGTTGTCATTAATTGCAGGCACTGCGTTACTCAGTGGCTGTAATTCTGCGCTGCTTGACCCTAAAGGACAGATTGGACTGGAACAACGTTCACTGATACTGACGGCATTTGGCCTGATGTTGATTGTCGTTATTCCTGCCATCTTGATGGCTGTTGGTTTTGCCTGGAAGTATCGTGCAAGCAATAAAGATGCGAAGTACAGCCCGAACTGGTCACACTCCAATAAAGTGGAAGCTGTGGTCTGGACGGTGCCGATCTTAATCATCATTTTCCTTGCCGTACTGACCTGGAAAACCACTCACGCTCTTGAGCCAAGCAAACCGCTGGCGCATGACGAGAAGCCCATTACCATCGAAGTGGTTTCCATGGACTGGAAATGGTTCTTCATCTATCCGGAACAGGGTATCGCTACCGTGAATGAAATCGCCTTCCCGGCGAATACTCCGGTTGAGTTCAAAGTGACATCCAACTCCGTGATGAACTCCTTCTTTATCCCGCGTCTGGGTAGCCAGATTTATGCCATGGCCGGTATGCAGACTCGACTGCATCTGATCGCCAACGAAGTCGGTACTTATGATGGTATCTCCGCAAGCTATAGCGGACCAGGCTTCTCCGGCATGAAGTTCAAGGCTATCGCAACAAAGGACCGCGCCGAATTCGACCAATGGGTTGCTAAAGCTAAACAGTCCACGAACACCATGAGCGACATGGCTGCGTTCGAGAAAGTGGCTGTGCCAAGCGAATACAACCAGGTGGAATACTTCTCCAACGTGAAACCCGATTTGTTTAAAGACGTTATTAACAAATTTATGGCTCACGGTAAGAGCATGGACATGACCCAACCCGAAGGTGAGCACAACGCACACGAAGGCATGGAAGGCATGGACATGAGCCACGCGGAATCCGCTCACTAAGGGGCCGAGGAAGAATACGATGTTCGGAAAATTGACGCTGGATGCAGTGCCGTTCCATGAACCCATTGTCATGGTTACGATCGCTGCCATTATCATCGGTGGTGCGGCCTTACTGGGCCTAATCACTTACTTCGGTAAGTGGACCTACCTGTGGAAAGAGTGGCTGACTTCGGTTGACCACAAACGCCTTGGCATCATGTATGTCATCGTCGCAATCGTCATGTTGATTCGTGGCTTTGCCGACGCCATCATGATGCGTAGTCAGCAAGCGCTGGCTTCTGCAGGTGAAGCGGGCTTCCTGCCTCCTCACCACTACGACCAGATCTTCACGGCTCACGGCGTGATCATGATCTTCTTCGTGGCAATGCCATTTGTTATCGGTCTGATGAACCTGGTGGTTCCGCTGCAGATCGGCGCACGTGACGTTGCGTTCCCATTCCTGAACAACCTGAGCTTCTGGTTCACCGTTGTCGGCGTAATCCTGGTTAACCTGTCTCTGGGCGTAGGTGAATTTGCTCAGACCGGTTGGCTGGCGTATCCGCCGCTCTCGGGAATAGAGTACAGTCCAAGCGTCGGGGTCGATTATTGGATATGGGCAGTCCAGTTGTCCGGTATTGGTACAACGCTGACCGGTATCAACTTCTTTGTGACCATCATTAAGATGCGTGCGCCAGGTATGACCATGTTCAAGATGCCGGTATTCAGTTGGGCGTCTCTGTGTGCGAACATCCTGATTATCGCTTCTTTCCCAATCCTGACTGTCACCGTCGCGTTGCTGACCCTGGATCGCTATCTGGGCACCCATTTCTTTACCAACGATATGGGCGGCAACATGATGATGTACATCAACCTGATTTGGGCCTGGGGCCATCCGGAAGTGTACATTCTGGTTCTGCCGGTCTTCGGGGTATTCTCCGAAATCGCTGCAACCTTCTCGCGTAAACGCCTGTTTGGTTACACCTCGCTGGTGTGGGCAACCGTGTGTATCACCGTTCTGTCGTTCGTTGTTTGGCTGCACCACTTCTTCACCATGGGTGCAGGCGCTAACGTAAACGCCTTCTTCGGTATTACCACCATGATTATCGCCATCCCGACCGGGGTGAAGATCTTCAACTGGCTGTTCACCATGTATCAGGGCCGTATCGTATTCCACTCAGCGATGCTGTGGACGATTGGCTTTATCGTGACCTTCTCAGTCGGCGGTATGACCGGCGTACTGCTGGCGGTGCCGGGTGCGGACTTCGTACTGCACAATAGTCTGTTCCTGATTGCGCACTTCCATAACGTTATCATCGGCGGCGTCGTATTTGGCTGCTTCGCAGGTATGACCTACTGGTGGCCAAAGGCGTTTGGCTTCACGCTGAACGAAACCTGGGGTAAACGCGCATTCTGGTTCTGGATCATCGGCTTCTTCGTGGCATTTATGCCGCTGTACGTGCTGGGCTTCATGGGGATGACCCGTCGTCTCAGCCAGCAGATTGACCCTCAGTTCCATCCAATGCTGGTCGTTGCCGCCTGCGGTGCTGCACTGATTGCACTGGGTATCCTGTGCCAGCTGATTCAGATTTACGTTTCTATTCGCGAGCGCGAGCAGAACCGTGACCTGACCGGTGACCCATGGGGTGGCCGTACGCTGGAGTGGGCAACCTCTTCCCCGCCTCCGTTCTATAACTTTGCCGTTGTGCCGCACGTTCACGAGCGTGATGCCTTCTGGGAAATGAAAGAAAAAGGTGAAGCGTACAAGCAGCCTGCGCACTATGAAGAAATTCATATGCCGAAGAACAGCGGTGCCGGTATCGTCATTACCGCCTTCGCGACACTGTTTGGTTTCGCCATGATCTGGCATATCTGGTGGCTGGCGATTGCAAGCTTCGCAGGCATGATCATCAGCTGGATTGTGAAAAGCTTTGATGAAGACGTGGATTACTACGTGCCGGTCCCGGAAGTCGAAAAACTGGAAAACCAGCATTTCGATGAGATTACTAAGGCAGGGCTGAAAAATGGCAACTGATACTTTAACGCACGCGACTGCCCACGCGCACGAACACGGGCACCACGATGCAGGCCAGACCAAGATCTTCGGATTTTGGATCTACCTGATGAGCGACTGCATTCTGTTCTCTATTCTGTTTGCAACCTATGCCGTTCTGGTGAACGGCACCGCAGGTGGCCCAACAGGTAAGGACATTTTTGAACTGCCGTTCGTTCTGGTTGAAACATTCCTGCTGTTATTCAGCTCCATTACTTACGGCATGGCGGCTATCGCTATGTACAAGAACAACAAGAGCCAGGTTATTTCCTGGCTGGCGTTGACCTTCTTGTTCGGTGCCGGATTCATCGGGATGGAACTCTATGAATTCCATCACCTGATTGTTAACGGTATGGGCCCGGATCGCAGCGGCTTCCTGTCTGCGTTCTTCGCGCTGGTCGGCACGCACGGTCTGCACGTCACCTCCGGTCTTATCTGGATGGCGGTGCTGATGGTGCAGGTGGCTCGTCGCGGCCTGACCAGTACTAACCGTACCCGCATCATGTGCCTGAGCCTGTTCTGGCACTTCCTGGATGTGGTATGGATCTGTGTGTTCACTGTTGTTTATCTGATGGGGGCGATGTAATGAGTCATGCTAACGAGAGCGGCGGCGCATCCCATGGCAGCGTAAAAACCTACATGACAGGTTTTATCCTGTCGATCATCCTGACGGTCATTCCGTTCTGGATGGTGATGACAGGTTCTGCCTCTCCGGCCGTCATTCTGGGAACTATTCTGGCAATGGCAGTGGTACAGATTCTGGTGCACCTGGTGTGCTTCCTGCACATGAATAGCAAATCTGATGAAGGTTGGAACATGACGGCCTTTGTCTTTACTGTGCTAATCATCGCCATCCTGGTTGTGGGCTCCATCTGGATTATGTGGAACCTTAACTACAACATGATGATGCACTAAGAGCGGCGATTATGATGTTTAAGCAATACCTGCAAGTAACGAAACCAGGCATCATCTTTGGCAACCTGATCTCGGTGATTGGGGGGTTCCTGCTGGCCTCGAAAGGCAGCATTGATTATCCCCTGTTTATCTACACGCTGGTTGGGGTGTCACTGGTTGTGGCGTCGGGTTGTGTATTTAACAACTACATCGACAGGGATATCGACAGGAAGATGGAGAGGACCAAAAACCGCGTGCTGGTTAAAGGTCTGATTTCCCCTGCGGTCTCACTGGTATACGCCACCCTGCTGGGTATTGCTGGCTTTATGCTGCTGTGGTTTGGCGCGAACCCTCTGGCCTGCTGGCTGGGGGTAATGGGCTTCGTGGTCTATGTGGGCGTCTATAGCCTGTACATGAAGCGCCATTCCGTTTATGGCACGCTGATTGGCTCACTCTCCGGCGCAGCACCACCGGTGATTGGCTACTGCGCCGTAACCGGTGAGTTCGATAGCGGTGCGCTGATTCTGCTGGCTATTTTCAGCCTGTGGCAGATGCCGCACTCTTACGCGATAGCGATTTTCCGCTTTAAGGATTATCAGGCTGCCAACATCCCAGTACTGCCGGTGGTGAAAGGCATTTCAGTCGCGAAAAACCATATCACGCTGTACATCATCGCATTTGCTATCGCCACGCTGATGCTAACCCTGGGCGGCTATGCAGGTTATAAATACCTGATTGTTGCTGCGGCGGTGAGCGTCTGGTGGTTGGGCATGGCGCTGCGCGGTTATAAAGTGGAAGATGACAAAGTCTGGGCGCGCAAGCTGTTCGGTTTCTCCATCATCGCCATTACCGCGCTTTCCGTGATGATGTCCGTCGACTTTATGGTGCCAAACTCGCAGAACCTGCTGACTTACGTCTGGTAAAATCTGCTGATACGAAAAGGGTGCTTCGGCACCCTTTTTTATTACTATGCAGTTTGGAGAGCATTAGGTCTCGTCTTTTTGTTTATCATCCCAGACCTCAAACAGCCATTTCCCCGCTTCAGCCGACTCAGCAAACATCCTTACGGTTAACGGTATGCGCGTTGCTTCCACTTCTTCTCGGTTAGCCTTGAACCACCGAGTCAGAAGAGGCGTGTTTTCCCAAGGATAATAACAAGCCCAATTTACCTCCGATAAATCAATATTAAACATCTTCCTGTACTTTCGTAATGCGTCGTATAAGTCATCACCGGGGGCCTCAAACAAATCTGAATCGAGTTCTAAAGGAACCTCTTTCCAGTTTTCATCCAAATACCCAGGTATTTCTTCCCTGAAAAGCGTTAACACATCGTCTTGAATACTCATTAGAATGATATCCATCGGAAACAGTCATCAATAGGAAGCAATTGGTTATATTTATCGCGAAATACCATTTTCCTTTTCCCTCTTTCCATTAGAAATAACCACAAAAAGACTACACCTGAAATTATCGCAAGTAAATTAGTTACATGTGTAATTATTGCAATTTTCCCACAACACAATTCCACATATCGTAGAGGTTTACCGCACTCCTTCCCCGCTTTACACTAGGCGCGAAATTAATACAGAGGTGGGAATGAACGATTACAAAATGACGCCCGGTGAGTTGCGCGCCACCTGGGGTTTAGGGACCGTATTCTCGTTGCGCATGCTTGGCATGTTTATGGTTCTGCCGGTTCTGACCACGTACGGTATGGCGCTACAGGGCGCCAGTGAAGCGCTGATAGGCCTTGCCATCGGCATTTACGGCCTGGCACAGGCCGTCTTCCAGATCCCCTTTGGTCTGCTTTCTGACCGCATTGGCCGTAAGCCGCTTATTGTCGGCGGACTGGCGGTATTCGTTCTCGGCAGCGTGATTGCCGCGCTCTCCGATTCAATCTGGGGAATAATTCTTGGCCGCGCCCTACAAGGCTCTGGCGCGATTGCCGCCGCCGTGATGGCGCTGCTTTCCGACTTAACCCGCGAGCAAAACCGCACCAAAGCGATGGCGTTTATCGGCGTCAGCTTTGGTATCACCTTTGCCATTGCGATGGTGCTGGGGCCAATCGTTACCCATGCGCTGGGGCTCCACGCGCTGTTCTGGATGATTGCCGCCCTTGCCACCACCGGTATCGTGCTGACCATTTGGGTCGTTCCCAATAGCACCAGCCATGTGCTGAATCGCGAGTCGGGGATGGTAAAAGATAGTTTCAGCAAAGTGCTGGCGGAGCCCAAACTGCTGAAGCTTAATTTTGGCATCATGTGCCTGCACATTTTGCTGATGTCCACTTTCGTCGCGTTACCAGGACAACTGGCGAAAGCCGGTTTCCCCGCCGCAGAACACTGGAAAATTTATCTGGTGACGATGCTGCTGTCCTTTGTTTCCGTGGTGCCGTTCATCATTTACGCCGAAGTGAAGCGCAAGATGAAACGCGTATTCCTCGCCTGCGTGTTACTGATCCTTATTGCAGAGATTGTATTGTGGAGCGCTAACATTCGTTTCTGGGGTCTGATTGCGGGCGTGCAGATTTTCTTCCTCGCCTTTAACCTGATGGAAGCCCTTCTCCCCTCGCTTATCAGCAAAGAATCACCTGCAGGTTATAAAGGCACGGCGATGGGCGTTTACTCCACCAGCCAGTTTCTTGGCGTGGCGATTGGCGGTTCACTCGGTGGTTGGGTGGTCGAAATGTTTGATGGTCAGGCCGTATTCCTGGCTGGCGCGCTGCTGGCAGCCATTTGGTTACTGGTGGCAAGCACAATGAAAGAACCGCCGTACGTCAGCAGCCTGCGCGTGGAAATCCCACCAGAGATTGCCGCGGATGACACGTTGAAGCAGCGTCTGCTGGCGAAAGAAGGGATAAGCGAAGTGTTAATTGTGGCGAAGGAGCATTCGGCCTACGTGAAAATCGACAGCAAAGTCACCAATCGATTTGAGGTTGAGCAGGCCATAAGCCAGGCGTGAAGATTGCCGGATGGCGACTATCGTCTTATCCGGCCTACAAATAGCGTGTGCGACCTGTAGGCCGGCTCAGGCATTACGACTTAATCGCGGAAGTTTTTAAACTGGAACGGCTGGCCGAGATCACCACCGCGAACCAACGCCATGACGGATTGCAGATCGTCACGCGCCTTACCGGTCACACGAATTTCTTCACCCTGAATCTGCGCCTGCACCTTCAGCTTGCTGTCTTTGATCAGCTTAACGATTTTCTTTTGCACCGCACTTTCAATGCCCTGCTTCAGCTTAGCTTCAACAAACCAGGTTTTACCGCTGTGCACGAAAGTTTCTGGTACGTCCAGCGAGGTGCCTTCAATACCGCGTTTCAGCAGCTTGGCACGCAAAATATCCAGCAGCTGATTAACCTGAAAATCAGACTCGCTCAGCACCTTAATCGTCTTATTTGACTCATTCAGCTCAAAAGTGGCTTCAACGCCACGAAAATCAAAGCGTGACTCGACTTCACGGCTGGCGTTATCCACCGCGTTACGGGCTTCCTGAAGATCAACTTCAGAGACAATATCGAAAGATGGCATCTTTTCCTCTCCCTTCATTTTTGATGCGAAGCATAATACCTGCAAAGTTACTCAACAGACAGCGCTATACTAGGCTGTATCCTTTCATTGTACGTGGTAGTGACATCTGCGAACAATAATGGGGTGCGGTCGATATGGATTAACACCTGGTGCTGTTGCAGGTGAGGAGGAAGAATGAAAATTACCGTACTGGGATGTGGAGCGTTAGGACAGCTATGGCTTACAGCGCTGTGCAAACATGGACATGAGGTGCAAGGGTGGCTGCGCGTACCGCAACCCTACTGCAGCGTAAACCTGATCGACACGGATGGGTCAGTTTTTAATGAATCCCTGACGGCAAACGACCCCGACTTTTTGGCAAAAAGCGACCTGCTGCTGGTCACCCTGAAAGCCTGGCAGGTTTCTGATGCGGTAAAAGGCCTGGCCGCAATTCTGCCCGAAACCACGCCCATTCTGTTAATTCACAACGGCATGGGGACGATTGAAGAGTTACATAACATTAAGCAACCCTTGCTGATGGGAACCACCACCCACGCAGCACGCCGTGACGGGAACGTCATCATTCATGTCGCTCAGGGAACAACGCGTATTGGGCCGGCGCGTGAGCAAGACGGCGATTTCAGCTATCTGGCTGAAACCCTGCAAGAGGTGCTGCCGGACGTCGCCTGGCACAACACTATTCGCACCGAGCTATGGCGCAAGCTGGCCGTCAACTGCGTCATTAACCCGCTGACCGCATTATGGGATTGCCCAAACGGTGAGTTACGCCATCATCCTGAAAAAATAGCGCTCATCTGCGAGGAAGTGGCAGCGGTCATCGAACGCGAAGGCCACCACACATCAGCGGATGATTTACGCTATTATGTCGAGCAAGTGATTGACAGTACGGCGGAAAATATCTCATCTATGCTGCAGGACATTCGCGCCATGCGTCATACCGAGATCGACTACATTACCGGTTATTTGTTAAAACGCGCACGCGCGCACGGCATCGCCGTCCCGGAAAACGCCCGCCTGTTTGAAATGGTTAAAAGAAAGGAAAGTGAGTATGAGCGCTCAAGCACTGGTATGTCTCGCCCCTGGTAGTGAAGAAACCGAAGCGGTGACTACTATCGATCTGCTGGCTCGCGGCGGAATTAAGGTCACAACCGCCAGCGTCGCCAGCGATGGCGACCTGACTATAGTGTGCTCACGGGGAGTAAAACTACTGGCGGATGCGCCATTAGTCGACGTTGCCGACGGCGATTTTGACATTATCGTACTGCCTGGTGGCATTAAAGGCGCCGAGTGTTTTCGCGACAGCCCTCTGCTGGTCGAAACCGTGAAACAGTTTCATCGCTCCGGGCGCATTGTCGCAGCAATTTGCGCCGCTGCCGCCACCGTCCTCGTCCCACACGATATTTTCCCCATCGGAAATATGACGGGCTTCCCGGCGCTGAAAGACAAGATCCCCGCTGACCAGTGGCAGGACAAACGCGTCGTGTGGGATCCGCGCGTTAACCTGTTAACCAGCCAGGGACCGGGAACCTCAATCGATTTCGGTTTAAAGATTATTGATCTGCTGGTGAGTCGCGAAAAAGCCCACGAGGTGGCGTCACAACTGGTGATGGCTGCGGGAATTTATAACTACTACGAGTAAGTGAGCTTGCCGGATGGTTGCTGCCATCCGGCAAAAGATTTAGAACCAGGGCGCCCCGCTCATGACATTACTGTAAAACAGCATTCTTCCCGCCAACTCTCCCGTCGCAATTAACGCCACCCACGCCCAGCTCTGTGTACCATAGTTCAGGCGCGATATTCCCCATATAGCAACGCAAATACTGGCAAATAACTGCCACCAAAGCAGAGGGCTTGACGCATCAGCGCCAGGGATATGATAGCGGAACCACAACCCACTCGTGGACAACACGATTCCAATTATAATCCCCGCATTGCATACCTTTGAAGAGGATTTATACCAATAACCGCACGCCACCGCCACGCTCATAAAACCAAGCAACACCGCCGTTGCCAGAAAGCCAAGCGGCGTGGCTAGAGTATGCCAAAGCGGGTGTAGTGCCATTTGGTAATAGACCTGAGACGTCACAAAAATTGACACCAGGCCAACAAGCGCCGTTACGCCCCCCAGAAGATTCACTCCCGGGTGCCCAGGCTTGAGCCAGCATAGCACTAGCCAACAAAATATTACGGCATTCAATACGATAAATGCCACCACTTCCCGGCTCAACCAGGATATTCCCAACCCAGCTATTGAACGGTATGCGCCAGTAGGTGTTCCCAAGTGTACAAGGGATGCCAAAGAACCCAGCACAGTGATGACCCAAAATAACAACGCCAGCCGACGATATTGTTCAGCATTGAATTTCAGCGTGCCAAAATTCTGACACAATGTTAGTGCCAGAACACCGCCAATCCCCCATTGAGCGAAGACCGTAAAAAAGACCAATGGCAATTCATAGTGTTCCATTTCTCTCTCCTCAGTCCCGTGGCGCAATAATCACAATATTGGGCTTACTAATATTGTGATCTGGCAGATTGTAACGCTTCTCCAGTACCGTCCACTGTGTTGTATGTTCTTTGCGAAGTTCGTCTATATCACCAAACCGTAATACACTCGCAGGACAAGATTCCACACAGCGTGGTTGCAACCCTTCATCCAGTCGTTCTGCACACAGATTACATTTACTGGTTTTCCCCTCTTGCGCATCATAAACTGGCGCACTCCAGGGGCAGGCCATAATACACATTCGGCAACCAATACAACGGTCATGGTCCTGGACAACAATACCGTCAGCCCGTTTGGTATAGGTTCCGGCAGGGCACACTTTCATACACTGAGGATCGTCGCAGTGATTGCATGACATACTGATAAATGCTTGAGTATTGGGCTCATCGGTACAACGCTCACGTACCCGGCGCCATAGCACGCCAAGCGGCGTCATATTTTCCGATTTACAGGCCATACTGCAGGTCTTACAGCCATAGCAGTTCTGCATATCGATAAGAAATCCATACTGTTTAGCCATGGTTATGCCTCCCTTCTAACGTCAACCAGCGTGCTGTTACAACAGTGTCCATTACCCAGCAGCTCGACCTGATCGTTGGTGACATGGCTGCTACTCCCACCCTGTTGCTCCCACCAACCGTTATCCAGGCTCACAACCCCCCGTTTTATATGCGTCGTAACATCAGCAATTGCCCTGTGCTCTCCACGATGATTGAAAACAACAACCCACTCTCCGGCTTGGATCTGACGATTACGGGCATCTTCGGGATGAATCATCACATTCGGACGATTGCGTTGAATTTCTAGGATCCATTCATTCATACCGTGGCTCGAATGTACGCTACGTGCCAGTTTGCGCTGTACCGCCATTAACGGATACTTGCTTGCCAGTTCAGGCGAACCTTTCACCGACTCTTTCACCTGTTTCCAGGTCACCACCGGCAAGAAGTCCTTTTTGGCCCATTCCTCAATATAAAAATGTGCCTTTCCGGTTGAGGTACGAAACTTCCCATCCTTAAAGGGGATCCAATCCTCTTCAACGGGACATACCGGCCCTTTCTTCAGCATCTCACGGTTGATACCTGAACCTTTGAGACAAGTATCGATGTAATGCTCAATGGGCTGGTTAAAGACTTCGCCAAACCCAAAACGCTCGGCCAGACGTGCAAAAATCCAGTAATCCGGTTTAGCTTCTCCCGGAGGCTCTACCGCTTTCTCCATGAGTTGTACATAATGGCTGCGTACCCCCGCCATTAAACTGACATCTTCAAAAATAGTTGTCACGGGAAGTACCAGATCGGCATACAGTGCAGACGAACTCATCAGGTTGTCCGCAACCACCACAAACGGTACTTTTTTAAAGGCTTCTCTGACCTGGTTTGTATTCGGCAACTGTGTCATCGCGCCCAGCGTCATATTCCACCAGAATTTAATCGAGTGTGGTTTTTCGTGAACAATCCAGTCCCCAATTTTGGAAATGGGGATTGATGGAATTTTGGCTGCATTGGGGGCCGGGGGGATGATGGGTGAAAAATTCGCCATTTGCCTGACCCCACCCGCATCACAGACCCCGGCACCAGGCTTGCCGATATTGCCGGTTATCAACGCCAGATAAAATTGGCTGGCTGCTACGTAAGTACCAAACTCGGTTCTCTGCGCACCAGACATAT
This sequence comes from Citrobacter sp. C6_1, assembly GCF_014596835.2. Taxonomy (NCBI): domain Bacteria; kingdom Pseudomonadati; phylum Pseudomonadota; class Gammaproteobacteria; order Enterobacterales; family Enterobacteriaceae; genus Citrobacter; species Citrobacter sp. C6_1. The sequence goes on from NZ_CP115031.1 coordinate 3,555,046, forward strand.
TCTGAACAATCATCGCAGGTTGCGTAGAAGCATAGTCTCGCGCCAGTCGTAACACAGTTTGCGCTGGCACATCTGTTTCTTCCTCTACTTTCTGCGCTGTCCAGGGCTTCGCCTGCGCCCAAACGTTATCCAGTACGGTAGAGAAATCGCTCCCGTCGGGCAGTTCATCATTCAGCAACGCAGGCACGACGCCTGGCGCATCATGTCGCTTCACGCTTTGTGTCAGGGTATCAAACACCAGATAGCTGTCTGTATCCTGCGGATCGGCTCGCATCAATTTCTGGTGTCCATCAACCAGATAAACCGCACCGGTACGTGCCCGCAGAAAATCCGCGTCATAGCGTTTTTCTTGCATAATAATGTTGATCATCCCCAACGCCAGTGCGATATCCGTCCCCGGCACGATAGGCACCCACTCATCCGCTTTTGCTGCAGTTTCGTTAAATCGCGGATCGATGACCACCATTCGCGCCCCGTTACGTTGCGCGCATGAATATTCCTTGAAGTAAGCATGCATCGTGACGGCCGGGTTATTACCCCAGCAAAGGATATAACGACTTTCCTGTATGGTGTCGCGAGTATCAGCATACCGTAACCCCACCATGGGCATCATCGCAGCAGTGACGGCAGCGCAACATAACGAGCCGACATGCTTTGTCGACCCGCCAAGATAATCAAAAAAAGCTTTACCCATATCATTTTTGATAGAGTCCATATTCCCTGAAGCGGCGGTGAGTAATAGGCCTTTATTGCCATCAGTCGCGATTGTTTCCCTGATTTTCTTTTCAATAAGATCCAGCGCAGCATTCCAGGATATCGGCTTAAATTTTCCCTCACCTTTTTCCCCTGTACGCAGCAAGGGTTGCGTCAAACGTAACGGGTGGTAGACCCATTTCGTGCGGCTAATTCCCCGTAAACAACACTTCACGTTAAAGCCTTTCGTCGCTTCAATTTTCATTAAGCGATTTTTCCAGACATAGGCCGTCAGGTTGCAGTGCAAACATTCCATTGCACAAGTCGAACGAAATGTCTGGTAATCCGATTGCTTAAGACGAAACCGGGGCAAAGGATCACCATTGGCCTGACGTAACCCCAGAAAAGTTGGCCCTAATGCCGCTAGCCCCACTACACCGAACCCTTTTAACAGAGTTCTTCTTTTTAAACGTATATTGCTCAAAGCATCCATGATCTTGCCTCCACAAGAGTTCACCATTAGTGAATCATCGTTCACCAATAATCAACTTGAGGCATATCAAGATCTAATCACTTAGAGGTAGCCATCTTTTTGAATCGCGAAGGCAGTAATGGTTTCTGACTCAATGGTATAATCACGAGATATCTAAAAAAGAGAACGAATATGGCTGAAACATCGCAAGGGGTAAATTCGGTTGATATCGCCGTTAGCATTTTGACGTTTGTCGCCAGCCAGAATGGTCAGGCAAGAGCAATTGATATCGCCGCAGGATGTGATCTGTCGAAAAGCCGTTTACACAAGTATCTGGTCTCACTATGCCGAACCGGCATGCTATGCCAAAACGAAAAGGGTCTTTATTGCATGGGGACAACCGCGCTACAACTGGCAGGAAGTCACGCGACGAGACGCGACACAATAAGTGAACTCAATGCGGTATTGATTACGTTTCGCGATACCTTTAATCATTCGACCGGCGTTGTTGCTGCCTCTGACAAAGGGTTAGTACTCAAACACTACAACCGTAGTTTCCGTAACGTCGATATTGATTTTCTGCCCAATACACCAGTCCCGCTGCATGCCAGCGCTGCAGGCCAGATCTTTATGAGTTATTCCAGTTACCAGGCGCAGAATAACGCTCAGACAAAATTGATTGAACAGGTAATAGCTCAGGGCTATGCCGTGCGGTACAACCCCACACAGGGGATCCCAGGGGCGCAATCTATAGCTTGTCCGCTTCAGAACAATAAAGGCGAGCTCATTGCTATTGCGGTTACAATGGGATTTTTCAGCGCCGAAGCCATCCCGCAGATTGCCAATCAACTGATTAACAGCGTCGCCACGCTCCAGCCACAAAATTAGTGCTGCCCCGGCACAGAAAGCCGGGGCAAACTACGATTACGGGCGATACACCTTCACGTTTTCAAAGCCCTGCTCGCGCAGATAAAGCGCCTGCAGACGGCTCATCACCCCGCGTTCACACCACAGCAGCCAGGTTTTGCTCTGGTCCAAATCGCCGAATTTGGTGCTCAACTTGTAGAACGGCAGAGAAACGACGTCCACACCGTCAACCTTCAGCGGTTTGTCATCCTGTTCATCCACAGAGCGGATATCCAGAATCACATCGTTCGGGCCGAAGCCGCTCACGGTTTCCACTTCCACCACAGTCTGCTGCGTCTGCTGGGCGATATCACGAATATCGATATTGTTCGCTTCTTCAACCACTTTATCGAGGATCGAGAAATCGAAGTTTTCTTCTTCGGCCTCAATCTTCGCCTTAATTGCTTTCACCGTCGGGCTTTTTGAAATCACGCCGCAGTATTCCGGCATGGTACGAGCAAAGTCCTCGGTACCAATTTCACGCGCCAGATTGATAATGTGCTCTTTATCATGGGAGATCAGCGGGCGCAGGATCAGGGTGTCTGAAACGTTATCGATCAGGCGCAGGTTGGTCAGCGTCTGGCTGGAGACCTGGCCCAGCGCTTCACCGGTTACCAGCGCCTGAACGCCGTAGCGCTCAGCCACTTTCGACGCCGCGCGTACCATCATGCGTTTGAGGACCACGCCCATCTGGCCGTCGTCGACTTTCTCCAGGATCTCACCGACTACCGGCTCAAAGTTGATAGCAACAAAGCGTACGCGATGTGAGCTACCAAAGCGGTTCCACAGATAATGCGCCACCTGGCGAACGCCGATTTCATGCGCAGCGCCGCCAAGGTTGAAGAAGCAATAGTGCACGCGGCAGCCACGACGCATCAGCATGTAGCTGGACACGCCGGAGTCGAAACCACCGGAGATCAGCGACAGTACGTCTTCCTGCGTCCCAATTGGGAAACCGCCGATACCTTCATAGCGGCCTTTAACCAGCAGCAGGCGGTCGTTTTCGATTTCAAGATTAACCGTCACGTCCGGCTTCGTCAGCTTCACGCGCGCGGATTCAATATGCTGGTTCAGTCCACCGCCCACATAACGTTCCACCTCAATGGAGCTAAACTCATGCTTGCCACGGCGCTTGACGCGCACACAGAAGGTTTTTCCTTCCAGTTGATCGCGGTATTGCACCAGCGCTTTCTCGAAAATATCGTGCATATCGGTAAACGGCACGTCTTCTACTTCGAGAATATGGTGAATACCCGGGATTCGGGTCAGCGCGTCGCGAATGTCCAGGCGCTGGCTTTCATCTTTGGCGCGAACCTCAACGTGATCCCAGTGACGGACAACGGCAAGGTCTTCATCATAGTGCTTTAAAACGTTACGAATGTTCCCTGTCAGAATTTTTATAAAGCGCAAACGCACAGATTGGCTTTTGATGGTGATTTCTGGGAACAATTTAATGATAAACTTCATGGCGGCAATGGTTCTTTGGCAAGTCTGAATGACTTGTAATGGGAAAAAATACAGCAGCCCACACCCTGCGGCTGCATCCAGGCGCGCAAGTATACCACCATCATGGTCATCCTGTGCACATCGCCTTACCATTGCGCGTTATTTGCTTATCAGTGCGAGTCCGTTACCATAGTCTTGTGCTGTCAATACAGAGAGTCAGACATTCATTATGCCGAAGAAAAATGAAGCGCCCGCCAGTTTTGAAACAGCGCTGAGCGAGCTGGAACAGATTGTCACCCGTCTGGAAAGCGGCGATTTGCCGCTGGAAGAGGCGCTGAACGAATTCGAACGTGGCGTACAGCTGGCACGTCAGGGACAAGTCAAATTGCAACAGGCTGAACAGCGCGTGCAAATCCTGCTGTCAGAAACTGAAGACGCCGCCCTCACGCCTTTTACACCGGATAATGAGTAAATGGATTTTACGCAGCAGCTACAGGCTTGCGTTGAGCAGGCTAACCAGGCACTGAGCCGTTTTATCGCGCCATTGCCCTTTCAGAACACTCCCGTGGTCGAAACCATGCAATATGGCGCATTATTAGGCGGCAAACGTCTGCGCCCGTTTTTGGTGTATGCGACCGGTCAGATGTTTGGCGTGAGCCTGAGTACGCTTGATGCCCCCGCCGCCGCGGTTGAGTGCATCCATGCCTATTCACTGATGCACGACGATTTACCCGCGATGGACGACGATGATCTGCGTCGCGGTCTGCCGACCTGCCACGTCAAGTTTGGCGAGGCGAATGCGATTCTGGCAGGTGATGCGCTGCAAACGCTGGCATTCTCTATCATCAGCGACGCCCCGATGCCGGAAGTCACCGACCGTGACCGCATCGCGATGATCTCTGAACTGGCTCAGGCCAGCGGTATCGCCGGTATGTGCGGCGGCCAGGCGTTGGATCTGGCAGCTGAAGGGCATCAGGTTGAGCTGGATGCGCTGGAGCGTATTCACCGCCACAAAACCGGGGCATTGATTCGCGCCGCCGTTCGTCTGGGTGCGTTAAGCGCAGGTGATAAAGGGCGAGAATGCCTGGCAATACTCGACAAATACGCCGAAAGTATCGGTCTGGCCTTCCAGGTTCAGGATGACATACTGGATGTGGTAGGCGATACTGCAACATTGGGTAAACGTCAGGGTGCCGACCAGCAGCTTGGCAAAAGTACCTATCCTGCACTTCTGGGTCTTGAGCAAGCCCGGAATAAAGCCCGGGATTTAATTGAGGATGCCCGCCGGTCGTTAAGTTTGCTGGTCGCACAATCTCTCGATACCTCGGCACTGGAAGCGCTAGCGGACTACATAATCCAGCGTGATAAATAAACCAACATATCCAATGAGCTTGCGATGAGTTTTGATATAGCCAAATACCCGACCCTGGCGTTGGTCGACTCCACCCAGGAGTTACGCCTGCTGCCAAAAGAGAGCCTGCCTAAGCTTTGCGACGAACTGCGCCGCTATTTACTCGACAGCGTGAGCCGTTCCAGCGGGCACTTCGCCTCTGGTCTGGGCACGGTGGAACTCACCGTCGCGCTGCACTATGTCTACAATACCCCGTTCGACCAGTTAATCTGGGATGTGGGACATCAGGCTTATCCGCACAAAATCCTGACCGGCCGCCGCGATAAAATCGGCACCATTCGTCAGAAAGGCGGTTTGCATCCGTTCCCGTGGCGCGGTGAGAGCGAGTATGACGTCCTGAGCGTTGGGCACTCTTCAACCTCCATCAGCGCGGGTATTGGTATTGCGGTGGCCGCCGAGAAAGAAGGCAAAGAGCGCCGTACCGTATGTGTGATTGGTGATGGTGCCATCACCGCAGGGATGGCGTTTGAAGCGATGAACCACGCGGGCGATATTAGGCCCGACATGCTGGTTATCCTCAACGACAACGAAATGTCGATTTCAGAGAACGTCGGCGCGCTGAACAATCATCTGGCACAGCTGCTCTCTGGCAAACTCTACTCCTCGCTGCGCGAAGGCGGGAAGAAAGTCTTCTCCGGCGTGCCGCCGATTAAAGAGCTGCTCAAACGTACCGAAGAACACATCAAAGGCATGGTTGTGCCGGGTACGCTGTTTGAAGAGCTGGGCTTTAACTATATCGGCCCGGTAGACGGTCACGACGTGCTGGGTCTTATCACCACGCTGAAGAACATGCGCGATCTGAAAGGTCCACAGTTCCTGCACATCATGACCAAAAAAGGTCGTGGTTACGAGCCGGCGGAAAAAGATCCGATTACCTTCCACGCGGTACCAAAATTCGATCCATCCAGCGGATGTCTGCCGAAAAGCAGCGGCGGCCTGCCGAGCTATTCAAAAATCTTCGGTGACTGGCTGTGTGAAACCGCGGCGAAAGACAATAAGCTGATGGCAATCACCCCGGCGATGCGCGAAGGCTCCGGTATGGTGGAGTTTTCCCGTAAATTCCCGGATCGCTACTTCGACGTGGCTATTGCCGAGCAGCATGCAGTGACCTTTGCTGCAGGCCTGGCGATTGGTGGTTATAAACCCATCGTCGCTATCTATTCCACGTTCCTGCAACGCGCCTACGATCAGGTGCTGCACGATGTCGCCATTCAGAAACTGCCGGTACTGTTCGCCGTTGACAGAGCAGGAATCGTGGGTGCCGATGGGCAAACCCACCAGGGTGCGTTCGATCTCTCCTTCCTGCGCTGCATCCCGGAAATGGTCATTATGACCCCGAGCGATGAGAACGAATGTCGCCAAATGTTGTTTACCGGCTATCACTATAACAACGGCCCAACGGTGGTACGTTATCCACGCGGTACTGCCGTAGGTGTTGAGCTGACGCCGCTGGAGCAATTGCCTATCGGTAAAGGTATCGTCAAGCGTCACGGTGAGAAACTGGCGATTCTTAACTTTGGCACCCTGATGCCGGAAGCGGCTCAGGTCGCGGAATCGCTGAACGCCACGCTGGTCGATATGCGCTTCGTGAAACCGCTGGATGAGGCACTAATCCTGGAAATGGCAGCACAGCACGACGTGCTGGTGACGATTGAAGAAAACGCCATTATGGGCGGCGCAGGTAGCGGTGTAAACGAAGTGCTGATGGCGCATCGTAAGCCGGTTCCGGTACTGAACATCGGTCTGCCTGACTTCTTCATTCCCCAGGGAACCCAGGACGAAGCGCGCGCCGAACTGGGCCTGAATGCAGCCGGCATTGAGGCCAAAATCAAGGCCTGGCTGGCATAATCCCCTCTCCGCTCCTGCTATGCTTAACTCATCACGAGCTAAACATAGCAGGAGTGGATTGATGAAATACAATACCTTAGGAAAAACAGACCTTCGGGTCTCCCGTCTTTGCCTGGGTTGCATGACGTTTGGCGAACCCCATCGCGGCAATCACGCCTGGACGCTACCTGAAGAAAGCAGCCGTCCGATAATCAAACATGCCCTTGAGGGCGGTATTAACTTTTTTGATACCGCCAACAGCTACTCCGCTGGCAGCAGCGAAGAGATTGTCGGCCGCGCGCTGCGTGATTTCGCCCGCCGTGAAGATGTCGTGGTCGCTACCAAGGTTTTTCATCAGGTTGATGACTTAGCGGAAGGATTATCCCGCGCACAAATCCTGCGCTCGATCGACGACAGCCTTAAACGTCTGGGTATGGACTATGTCGACATCCTGCAAATTCACCGCTGGGATTACAACACGCCGATCGAAGAAACGCTGGAAGCGCTGAATGACGTCGTTAAAGCCGGTAAAGCGCGCTATATCGGCGCCTCATCCATGCACGCTTCGCAATTTGCTCAGGCACTGGCCTTACAGAAACAACACGGCTGGGCGCAGTTCGTTAGCATGCAGGATCACTACAATCTGATCTACCGCGAAGAAGAACGCGAAATGCTGCCGCTTTGCTATCAGGAAGGCGTCGCGGTGATCCCATGGAGTCCGCTGGCACGTGGTCGCCTGACGCGCCCGTGGGGAGAAACCACTGCACGTCTGGTTTCCGATGAAGTCGGCAAAAACTTGTACAAAGAAAGTGATGAAAACGACGCGCAAATTGCCGCACGGCTGACCGGTATCAGTGAGGAACTAGGCGTAACGCGTGCACAGGTCGCGCTGGCCTGGCTGTTAAGCAAACCAGGCGTCGCCGCGCCGATTATCGGTACGTCGCGTGAGGAACAACTGGATGAGTTGCTTAATGCGGTTGATTTAACGCTGAAACCAGAGCACATTGCCGAGCTGGAAACGCCGTACAAACAGCATCCGGTGGTGGGATTTAAATAAGTATTGGCGATGGCTAATTGCAGGCCCGATAAGCATAGCGCATCCGGCACTGATTGCCCGATGGCGCGACGCTTATCGGGCCGTTTGTAGGCCGGATAAGGCATTTACGCCGCCATCCGGCAAACCCGTTAAATGATCCCTACCGGCCAGTGATGACCGATAAAATACAAAATTCCGGCCGAGAGTATCCCGGCCACAATATCATCGATCATGATCCCCGTACCGCCATGCACGTTGCGATCAAACCAGCGGATCGGCCACGGCTTCCACATATCCAGAATACGGAAAATCACAAAACCCGCGGCAACCCACTGCCAGTCGTTGGTTGGTAGCGCCATCAGGGTTATCCACATCCCGACAAACTCGTCCCAGACAATGCTGCCGTGATCGTGCACGCCCATATCTTTCGCCGTTTGATGGCACAGATAAACGCCAATACAGATAGACAACATGACCACCAGCGAATACAGCTGCCACGGCAGAAACGTCATTAAATACCAAAATGGGATCGCCGCCAGCGATCCCATGGTGCCCGGTACAATCGGGCTCAATCCACTGCCAAACCCGGTAGCCAGCAGATGCCACGGATTGCGCATGCTCAAACGGCTTTTTGCGACATCTTTTTTAAGGCGCGGCAAAATGGTCATATCCTTTCCAGTCAAACGTAACGGGCTTTCCATCACGCGTAAAATGAATGCCTTCCACATCCGCGCTCATCTGCCCGATACAGGTAAACGATGCGCCGAGATTCCCCAGCGCGACGTCCAGCGCGCCACGGTTAATTTCCGGTACGGTAAAGCATAACTCATAATCTTCACCACCCGAGAGCGCCCAGCGCAGCGCCTGTTCCGATTCCACGTGTTGGGCAAATGCCGAAGAGTAAGGCAGCGCATCAACGTTAACCCGCGCGCCGCAGCCGCTGGCATTAATAATGTGCCCGAGATCGGAGATCAGGCCGTCGGAAATATCGATAGCCGCACTGGCCAGGTCGCGCAGAGCTTGCCCTTGTAATATTCGCGGCGTGGGACGCAGGTGTCGCTTGAGCAGATAGTCGGCGTCTTGTGCATCTCCAACCTGCAACCGATTCTGTAAAATCGCCAGCCCCGCCGCACTGTCACCAGGCGTGCCGGTAACGTAAATCCAGTCTCCCGGTTTCGCCCCAGAGCGTTTTAAAGCCCGTCCAACCGGGACGTAGCCATGAATACCCAACGTCATCGACAGCGGCCCACGCGTGGTGTCACCGCCAATCAGCTGCATATCATAGTAATTCAGCAGTTCAAACAGGCCATCACTGAAAGCTTCAAGCCAGGCTTCATCGACGTCAGGCAATGTGATTGCCAGCGTCAGCCATGCCGGATCGGCCCCCATCGCCGCCAGATCGCTCAAGTTCACCGCCAGCGCTTTCCAGGCAAGGTCAGTGGGATCGATATCGGGGAGGAAGTGGTTGCCAGCCACCAGCGTATCGGTGCTGATCGCCAGCGTCTGTTTTTCAGGGATGTTCAGAAGTGCGCAATCGTCGCCAATACCGGTTTCGACATCAAGACGAGAGCTTCTTACGCGGTCAAAATAACGGGCAATCAGGGAAAACTCGCCACATGCCATACGTTATGCCTCAGCAGGAAAAAAGAAAAAGCCGGGGACAGTGGAAACAGGTTCCACCCTCCAGCCGGCCTCGGGATCACTTTTTGTTGGGGCGAATCACAGGTGCTGCTTTATCCAATACGCCGTTGACGAATTTGTGGCTATCTTCAGCGCCGAAGGTTTTCGCCAGTTCAATCGCTTCGTTAATGGCCACTTTGTACGGCACATCGCTACGTTTAGACAGTTCAAACAGCGCAATACGCAGCACGGCTTTTTCTACCTGACCCAGCTCTTCCAACAGGCGAGACAGGTAAGGCTTCATCAGTCCATCCAGGTACGCGCTGTTAGTCGCCACCCCGGACAGCAGTTCACGGAAATACAGAACGTCGACATCTTTTACGTCCTGTTCCGCCAGGAACTGGTATTCAACATCAGCGATGTCGTTCTGGGACAACTGCCAGGAGTAGAGCGCCTGGACGGCACACTCACGGGCGCGGCGACGAGCAGCAGGTTTCACGGATTTCCCCTTACAAAAATCAGGCCTTGATGGCTTTCAATACATTAATCATTTCAAGCGCAGTCAGTGCAGCTTCTGCGCCTTTGTTGCCGGCTTTAGTGCCAGCACGTTCGATGGCTTGTTCAATACTTTCGGTGGTCAGAACACCGAAGGCTACCGGAATGCCGCTGTCCTGAGCGACATGCGCCAGGCCATTGCTTGCACCGCCAGCCACATATTCGAAGTGCGCGGTACCGCCACGGATCACCGTACCGAGCGCAATCACCGCGTCGTATTTACCGGTTTTCGCCAGAGCGTCAGCCGCCAGCGGCAGCTCATAGGCACCTGGAACCCAAACAACGGTAATGTTTTCATCTTTAACCTGACCAATACGTTTCAGGGCGTCGATCGCACCTTCCAGCAGGCTGTCATTGATAAAGTTGTTGAAACGCGCAATGGTGATGGCGACGCGAGCGTCCGGGGTAGCAACGTTAGCTTCAATAATGTTCATATTCTTCCTTCGGGTTCGATTTATAGCCCCGTAAGGGGGGCGGATTTTATCATAATATTCTGTGCGCTGCTTCCTCTAAATCAGAAAGCCTCACGCAGTCGTTAAATGCAGGCAAACGTCCGGGCCCACCTGGCGTATCTCATTGAATTTGAAATGGGGGGCGTCAACCAGTTTCTCAAGGCCTGGAAGCACACATAATCCTCGCGCATCGCTGCCTAACAGTTTAGGTGCAACATAGACGATTAGCTCATCCACCACGCCGGCCTGCAATAACGCGCCAGCAAGCGTTGGACCAGCCTCAACCCAAATACTGTTAATTTGCTGCTTGCCCAGTTGCATCATCAGCACCACCAGATCCAGATGCCCGTTATGTTCCGGCACCTTCAGGCTACGCACCGTTTCCGGCCAGCTGCGAGGGTCGTCTTTAGTCCGGACAATCCAGGTTTCTCCTGGCTGTTGCACAATACGGTGCTCCGGCGTGACCTGATTCTGGCTATCAAGAACAATGCGGATCGGCTGACGCAGATTTTCCTGCGGGTAACTGGCCTGGGTAGACTCTCCAAGCTCCGACCAACGCACGGTAAGCTGAGGGTCGTCGGCTAAAACCGTAGCACTGCTGGTTAAAATGGCATGGCTTTGCGCGCGCAAGCGTTGCACATCGCAGCGCGCCTGTGGTGAGGTAATCCACTGGCTTTCACCGCTGGCCATCGCCGTACGGCCATCAAGCGACGCGCCAAGCTTAAGCTGCACGTAGGGGAATCCCGTACGCATACGCTTAAGGAAGCCTTTATTAAGCTGTTCAACCTCGCTCATCATCAGCCCGTGGCTGACGTCAATGCCCGCCTGCTGCAAACGATAGAGCCCACGGCCTGCTACCTGCGGATTAGGATCCTGCATCGCGGCAACCACACGTGACACGCCTGCAGCAATCAGCGCATCGCAGCACGGCGGCGTACGGCCATGGTGGCTACAAGGTTCAAGCGTGACATAGGCGGTTGCCCCTTGCGCTTTTTCTCCCGCCATCCGCAGGGCATGGACTTCGGCATGTGGCTCGCCCGCGCGGTGATGATACCCTTCACCGACGATCTCCCCATCTTTAACAATCACGCAGCCCACGTTGGGATTGGGGTGAGTGGTAAAACGTCCGCGCGCAGCAAGCTTCAGCGCGCGCGCCATGTACAATTCATCCTGCATGGCTTAGTCCTGTAGGCGAGCAATCTCTTCGCCAAATTCTTTGATATCTTCGAAACTCCGGTACACCGAGGCAAAGCGGATGTAGGCGACTTTATCGAGTTTTTTCAACTGCTCCATAACCAGGTTGCCAATCATCTTGCTCGGCACCTCACGCTCGCCAGTCGCACGCAGTTGTGATTTGATATGGTTCAACGCCATTTCGACGTCATCAGAGCTAACCGGGCGTTTCTCAAGCGCTCTGAGCATGCCGCTGCGCAGCTTATCTTCATTAAAAGGTTCACGCACATCGTTGCTTTTCACAACGCGCGGCATGACAAGTTCAGCCACTTCAAAAGTGGTGAAACGTTCGTTACAGACCAGACACTGCCGACGGCGGCGTACTGAAGAGCCCTCGCCGACAAGACGAGAGTCAATTACCTTAGTGTCTACGGCGAAACAGAATGGGCAATGCATACGGCGTCCTGTACCTCAGTGGTTGAGCGGAATCTATTTTACCCTGAACTGGCGTGACAACAAAGGCGCAACGCTTTTGAGACAAAGGATCGATGCCTTCGCGCTCAGTGCGCACTACCATTATGCTATCGCGACAATAAAGGAAGTAATCACAATGACAAGACGTTACCTAAGAATTCTCCTGGTGGGAAGTCTCTTTAGCCTTAGCGCCTGCGCACAGCAAAGCGAAGTACGCCAAATGCATCAAAGCGTTAGCACGTTGAATAAAGAGATGACGCAGCTCAATCAGGAAACGGTAAAAATTACCCAACAAAATATGTTGAACGCAAAATCAACCAGCGGCGTCTATCTGCTACCCGGTTCAAAAACGCCTGCCCGGCTGGATAGTCAGATCGGCACGTTGCGTATGTCTCTGGTGAATATTGCGCCAAATGCGACAGGAACACGCCTGACACTGCGTATTCAGGGGGAATCGAATACCCCGCTTCCTGCCTTTAGCGGTACTGTAGAGTACGGACAAATTCAGGGCACCACGGACAACTATCAGGAAGTGAATGTACAGAATCAGTTGATAAACGCCCCGGCGAGTATCCTTGCCCCCAGCGATGTAGACATTCCGTTGCAGTTAAACGGGCTGTCTCCTGACCAGTTAGGTTTTGTTCGCATCCACGACATCCAGCCTGTTAGTCAATAAACTTTTTGCGGAACGTTTTTGTGCGTTCTGCAACACCAACCCGCCCCATTTTGTTACTCCCCTGACATAAGCGATATTTCCGGTAAAACTTGGCAACATTCATGAGAGCCAGTACAATTCGCCGCCTAAAGTACGCAAACGTGAACGCAATCGATTACGTAAATGATAGAACTGTGAAACAAGACATATTTTTGTGAACAATGATTTTTATAATAGGCTCCGAAGAATTACGAAATATTTAGAAACGCAAATTGCGCATTTTTCACTCCCGAAAGGGATTTCAAACAGTGGCATACATATGAAAAAAACATTACTTGCAGCCGGTGCAGTTCTGGCGCTCTCCTCGTCTTTTACTGCCAACGCAGCAGAAAATGACAAACCGCAATATCTGTCCGACTGGTGGCACCAGAGCGTTAACGTGGTGGGTAGCTATCACACCCGTTTCTCTCCGAAACTGAACAACGACGTGTATCTGGAATATGAAGCGTTTGCCAAAAAAGACTGGTTTGACTTCTATGGCTACATCGATATTCCTAAAACCTTCGACTGGGGTAACGGCAACGATAAAGGCATCTGGTCTGACGGTTCTCCGCTGTTTATGGAAATCGAACCGCGTTTCTCCATCGACAAGCTGACCGGCGCTGACCTGAGCTTTGGTCCGTTCAAAGAGTGGTATTTCGCCAACAACTACATCTACGATATGGGTGATAACAAAGCCAACCGCCAGAGCACCTGGTATATGGGTCTGGGTACCGATATCGATACCGGTCTGCCAATGGGGCTGTCTCTGAACGTGTATGCTAAATACCAGTGGCAGAACTATGGCGCATCCAACGAAAACGAGTGGGATGGCTACCGTTTCAAAGTGAAATACTTTGTGCCGATCACCCAGGTATGGGGCGGCCAGTTGACCTACATCGGCTTCACCAACTTCGACTGGGGCTCAGATTTGGGTGACGATCCGAACCGTACCAGCAACTCTATTGCATCCAGCCACGTTCTGGCGCTGAACTACGATCACTGGCACTACTCCGTCGTGGCGCGTTACTTCCACAACGGCGGTCAATGGAAAGGTGGCGACACTCTGAACTGGGGCGAAGGCGATTTCAGCGCGAAATCTACCGGTTGGGGTGGTTACCTGGTTGTGGGTTACAACTTCTAATCCAGCCAATCTACCGCAGACAAGCCAGCTTAACCGCTGGCTTTTTTATGGCTGGTCTTCACAGCGAACTTTACGTAAAAAGTCACTTAGCGATCGATCCGCTGATTCGCGAAAATGCCTGTTGAGCAGAGTGATCTTCAGACAACGATCAACGCGAAAGCAGCGATAATCATCACGTTTTTCACACCAGGCAACGAGCAGCCAGTGCTCCCCCCAGAAAAATAATCCCAGCGGCTGAACGTCGCGCCACGAGAGGTTCCCGGCCTCATCGCGATAATGCAGCTCCAGAGCCTGCTGCGCCGAAACCGCGCGATGAATGAGATCGAACGCACTGCGTGAATGCGGCTGATTACCAAAATCAGGTGCGAAAATCCGCGTTTGCTCGGCTCTGCGCCGACTCTCTGACGGCAATATCGCCAGCACTTTTTCCTGCGCGGACTCCAGCGCCTGTGAGAGTGAATCCCCGCCCCATGTTTTCAGCAGCCGAATAGCCACCATCAACGCTTCTGATTCGTGTTGCGTTAACATTAACGGCGGCAGATCAAACCCTGCCATTAGGCGGTATCCACTACCCACTTCGCCTTCAATGGGCACGCCGGATAAAGAGAGATCGCGGATATCGCGATAAATCGTCCGTTCAGAAACCTCCAGACGTTCTGCCAGCAGCGCCGCCGTTGTCACTCGCCTGCCACGCAGGATTTGTACAATCTGAAACAAGCGGTCGGCGCGTCTGGTCATATTAATCCTCAGTCCTGAAAAAATTACGCGGGTTGATGTAAACCAACGCGATTGCCTTCGCTGTCAGTAAACAGCGCAATCGTGCCAATATCTTGCCCCAGTTCAAGCGGGCCAAACACGCACTGGCCGCCAGCGGTGGCGACACGTTCAAGCGTTGCAGCCAAATCGTCCGTATGCAGGTAAATAATAGCGCCCTGCGCTGAAGGCGTAATACCGTCAAATTTAGCCAGCGCCCCGCCGGGGGCGGGATCCTGATACGGGAATACGGCAAGCTCGGCGCAGTCCATATTCTCCCGACGCAACGAAACCTGCATCACTGGCTCATAAAAAGCGATGGCGCGATCCATTTGTGCCACGGGGATTTCAAACCAGTTAATTACGTTATTCATACTTCCTCCTGCCTGTGTGGGTAATCTCAGAAGGACTATAAGACAGGGCTACTGACAGCATACTGTCAGTAGTATGGCGACAGGAAAAGATAATTGCCTGTCGCTAATTCACAGGCAAAAAAAATCCCGACCTTGCGATCGGGATTCCAGTATTTCCACTCTTGATGGGTTAAGGCAGAATCGACGGTTGATCCGCCCCTTCTTTCTCAACCTTCTGCTGCAGCATGTGCTCACGCTTCATACCCAGCTTCAGCGCCAGCGCCGATGCCACGTAGATAGAGGATGCGGTACCGATGGAAACACCGATCAGCATCGTCAGCGAGAAGCCTTCCAGTACCGGACCACCGAACAGGAACAGCATCAGAATAACCATCAACGTCGTACCGGACGTAATCAACGTACGGTGCAGCGTCTGAGTCAATGACACGTTAAAGATTTCGTAAGGCGTACCGCGACGAATTTTGCGGAAGTTTTCACGAATACGGTCAGATACAACGATACTGTCGTTCAGCGAGTAACCGATTACCGACATCAGTGATGCGACGATAGTCAGGTCAATCTCGATATGGAACAACGACAGGATCCCAAGCGTAATGACCACGTCGTGCGCCAGAGCAATAACCACCCCTGCCGCCAGTCGCCACTCAAAGCGGAAACCAACGTACACCAGGATGGAGATCAGCGCCGCCATCAGCGCCATCGCACCGGTTTGCGCCAGATCTGCACCCACGCTCGGCCCCACGAATTCAATTCGCTTCACCGCCGCATTTTGGTTGGTGGATTCGTTAATCACACTCAACACTTTGCTGCCCAGCACCTGACCGCCGTCTGCGCCTTCAGTTGGCGGCATACGCACCATAATGTCGTGGCTGCTGCCGAAGTTCTGCAGAAGCGGATCAACAAAGCCCGCTTTCTCCAGCGCATCGCGCATCACGTCCATATCGGCCGGTTTTTCCAGCGTGATTTCAATAACCGTACCACCGGTGAAATCGAGCCCCCAGTTAAACCCGCGTACGCCCATCACCACGATGGCCGCAATCAGCAGGAAACCTGAAATGCCGAAAGCCCAGTAGTCCCAGCGCATAAAGTCCCAGACTTTACGGCCGTGGTTCAATTGTTCAACAGTATATTCCTGTGCCACTTCGCACTCCTCAGATTGACAGCTTTTTGACGCGCTTGCCGCCATACAACAGGTTTACGATGGCACGTGTACCGACAATCGCGGTAAACATCGACGTCGCCACACCAATACCGGTAGTAATCGCGAACCCTTTAATTGCCCCAGTGCCAACTGCGTACAGGATAATGACCTTGATCAGCGTCGTAATGTTCGCATCAAAGATGGAGCTAAATGCGCCCGCATAACCTTCATTGATGGCCTGCTGCACCGAACGCCCGTTACTCAACTCTTCTTTGATACGTTCGTTGATCAGTACGTTCGCATCGACCGCGACGGCAAGGGTTAAGACGATCCCCGCAATCCCCGGCATACTCAGCGTAGCGCCTGGCAGCAGCGACATAATACCGACAATCAGTACCAGGTTAGCAATCAGCGCACTGGTCGCGATCAGACCGAACTTCTTATAGAAGAAGATCATGAACAGGATAGACACCAGCAGACCGGCCAGACACGCTTCCAGACCCTGTTTAATGTTCTGCATACCCAGGGTTGGGCCGATGGTACGTTCTTCCACAATCTGAATCGGCGCAATCAACGCACCGGCACGTAATAGCAGAGAAAGCTGACGCGCTTCATTCGGGTTGTTGATACCGGTAATACGGAAGCTGTTGCCCAGACGAGACTGGATGTTGGCGATGTTAATCACCTCTTCCTGTTTCACCAGCACGGCGCGACCGTTGGCATCTTTCTTACCGCTGTCTTTGTACTCCACGAACAGGGTCGCCATCGGCTTACCGATGTTGTCCTTGGTGAAGTTGGACATGATGTTACCACCCGCACTATCCAGCGAGATGTTAACCTGCGGCTGATTGTATTCGTCCTGGCTGGAAGTGGAATCGGTGATATGGTCACCGGTCAGGATCACGCGTTTGTACAGCACAACCGGCTGGCCTTCACGGGATTGTTTCACTTCCGAATCACCCGGAACACGTCCGGATGCCGCAGCAGACTGGTCAACGTTGGTATTTACCAGACGGAATTCCAGCGTCGCGGTCGCGCCCAGAATTTCTTTCGCCCGCGCGGTATCCTGAATACCCGGCAGTTCGACCACAATGCGGTCAGCACCCTGACGTTGTACAACCGGCTCAGCAACCCCCAGTTGGTTAACACGGTTACGCAGAATGTTGATGTTCTGCTGTACCGCGTACTCACGGGCTTCGCTCAGGCGCGCATCGGTCATCACCGCACGCAGTGCATTGCTGCCCTGGCTGGAAATAACCAGATCCTGGTGACGTTTGCTCAAGTAAGAGATAGCTTCATCACGGGCGCTGCTATCACGGAAGGTGATGCTCAGACCGTAGTTATCTTCTTTGCGAACGGTAGTATAAGGAATGCCTTTTTCACGCAGATCGCTGCGCAGGCTATCAATATTTTGTTCCTGCAACTTACTCAACGCGGTGTCCATATCCACTTCCATCAGGAAGTGAACGCCGCCACGCAGGTCAAGACCGAGTTTCATCGGTTCTGCGTGAATGGCTGCCAGCCAGCGCGGGGTTGCCGGAGCAAGGTTAAGCGCCACGACATATTGATCGCCCAATACGCCCATTAACACTTCACGTGCGCGCAGTTGGGTATCAGTGGAGTCGAATCGCGCGAGAATAGCACCCTCTTCCAGAGCCACAGACTTAGGTGTGATTTTATCTTCTTGTAACGTTTTCTGGACCTGGATCAGCGTTTGCTCACTGGCGGCGGCACCGCGCACGCCAGTGATTTGAACAGCCGGATCCTCACCATACAGGTTGGGAAGTGCGTAAAGCAGGCCGACGACAATAACGACGACCAGCATAATGTACTTCCACAAAGGATAACGGTTTAACACGGCAGTTCCCTTTGGGAAAACAATAAATTACAGCGCCTTCATGGTGCCTTTCGGCAGAACGGCAGCTACGAAATCACGTTTAATAACCACTTCAGTGGTGTCGTTCAGCGCGATAGCGATGTAGCCGGATTCAGCTACTTTGGTCACGCGACCCACCAGACCGCCATTGGTCAGCACTTCATCGCCTTTCGCAATGGAGTTCATCAGGTTTTTGTGTTCTTTGGTACGCTTTTGCTGCGGACGCAGGATCATGAAGTAGAAAATCAGACCAAACACCACCAGCATCAGAATCAGAGACATCGGGCTGCCCTGCGCCGGAGCACCTGTTGCCGCTACCGCATCAGAAATAAAAAAGCTCATTCAAATTCCCTCATTATTAAAATTAATCAACGTTCACAGGTGGAACTGGTCTACCCTGACGTTGGTAAAAATCGGTCACGAAGCTCTCTAATTTACCCTCTTCAATAGCCTTGCGTAAACCCGCCATCAAACGTTGGTAGTAACGAAGGTTATGAATCGTGTTGAGTCGCGCACCCAATATTTCGTTGCAACGGTCAAGATGATGCAAGTAAGCGCGCGAATAATTGCGACAGGTGTAGCAATCACACTCAGCATCGAGCGGACTGGTGTCGCTTTTATGTTTCGCGTTACGAATTTTTACCACGCCGTCAGTCACAAACAAATGACCATTACGGGCATTTCGCGTTGGCATCACGCAGTCAAACATATCGATACCACGACGCACGCCTTCAACCAGATCTTCTGGTTTGCCGACGCCCATCAGGTAACGCGGTTTATCTGCCGGGATCTGCGGGCAAACATGCTCCAGAATGCGGTGCATATCTTCCTTCGGCTCACCAACAGCCAAACCGCCGACAGCGTAGCCATCAAAGCCGATATCTACCAGACCTTTGACGGAGATATCACGTAAATCTTCGTAAACGCTGCCCTGAATGATGCCAAAAAGCGCATTTTTGTTGCCGAGGCTATCAAAACGGTCGCGACTGCGCTTCGCCCAACGCAAAGACATCTCCATCGAGCGTTTAGCATAGTCCCAGTCAGCCGGATACGGTGTACATTCGTCGAAGATCATCACGATATCGGAACCGAGATCATATTGAATCTCCATCGACTTCTCAGGATCGAGGAAAATCGGATCGCCGTTGATCGGGTTACGGAAATGCACGCCCTGCTCGGTGATCTTACGGATGTCGCCCAGGCTGAACACCTGGAAGCCGCCGGAATCGGTGAGGATCGGCCCTTTCCACTGCATGAAATCGTGCAGATCGCCGTGCAGCTTCATGATTTCCTGACCCGGGCGCAGCCACAGGTGGAAAGTGTTGCCGAGGATGATCTGTGCGCCGGTCGCTTCAACTTCTTCCGGCGTCATACCCTTAACAGTGCCGTAAGTACCGACCGGCATAAAGGCAGGCGTTTCCACTACGCCACGATCAAAAACCAGGCGGCCGCGGCGGGCGCGACCGTCTGTGGTATCCAGTTCAAATTTCATTTTTTCTCCTGCATCAGAGAGACAGTCTGATGATTAAACTTTCCCCACGGAATCACTCCACGGAGTAAAAATATATTAACCTACTGGCGAAGGCGCAATCGGCGCAGCCAGTTTGGGGGCGGCCAGCGCACAGCCACCGGAGCGTACACGCAGTACGTGAGGATGGCGAGCACTGCCCGACATCAAAATGGCAAGTGAGATAGCCTTCTCACGGTCGCTCAGAAATAGCTTGCGGATTGTACGTGATAAACATGGCATCACCGTAACTAAAAAAGCGATATTCCGCTTTTACCGCTTCATGATAGGCGTGCATGGTGTTTTTATAACCAGCAAAGGCGGAAACCAGCATAATCAGCGTCGATTCCGGCAGATGGAAGTTGGTCACCAACGCGTCTATCACTTTGTATTGATAGCCTGGATAGATGAAGATCTGCGTATCGCCGAAGAACGGTTCAATAAGGTCGTTTTTGGCAGCCTGCGCTGCGCTTTCCAGTGAACGCACGGAGGTGGTGCCCACGGCAATAACGCGGTTACCGCGCGCTTTTGCCGCCAGCACAGCATCAACCACATCCTGCGGCACTTCCGCATACTCGGAGTGCATGATGTGATCTTCGATGGTGTCTACGCGCACCGGCTGGAAAGTACCCGCGCCGACGTGTAGCGTGACGAACGCCATCTCAATGCCTTTATCGCGCAGTTTAGCCAGCAGCGGATCGTCAAAGTGCAGACCCGCGGTTGGCGCGGCGACGGCGCCCGGTTTTTCGCTATACACCGTCTGGTACAGTTCGCGGTCAGCGTCTTCATCCGGACGGTCGATATACGGCGGCAGCGGCATATGGCCGATGGCGTTGAGGATATCCAGCACACTGCGTTCGTCGTTAAACTCAACTTCAAACAGCGCGTCATGGCGGGCGACCATCGTTGCTTTAATACTTTCGTCGTCGCCCAGCAGCAGCTCGGCGCCCGGCTTCGGCGCTTTCGACGCACGAATATGCGCCAGAATACGCTTGTCATCCAGCATACGCTCGACCAGCACTTCAATCTTGCCGCCGCTGGCTTTACGGCCAAACAGACGAGCCGGGATCACGCGGGTGTTATTAAAGACCAGCAGATCTCCAGGGTTGAGCTTATCGAGCAAATCAGTGAAAGTACCATGCGTCAGCGCGCCCGTCGGCCCATCCAGTGACAGCAAGCGGCAACTGCTGCGCTCAGCTTGCGGATAGTGAGCAATCAGGGATTCGGGTAATTCAAAGGTGAAATCGGTAACGCGCATGACACTGACTCAGACTAAAATAAGAGGCGGGTAGTCTAGTGCCGGGGCGTTCTCCCTGCAACCTTTACCCCTCTGGATAAACGTTTAACTATGAATTTTCTTGCACATTTGCATCTCGCTCACCTTGCCGACAGCTCGCTTTCCGGCAATCTGCTGGCCGATTTTGTCCGGGGTAATCCCCAAACGCACTACTCGCCTGACGTGGTGGAAGGCATTTTCATGCATCGTCGAATTGACGTGATGACCGATAACCTGCCACAGGTGCGTGAAGCCAAGGAGTGGTTTCGTAGCGAAACGCGTCGCGTCGCGCCAATTACGCTGGACGTCATGTGGGATCATTTTTTGTCGCGCCACTGGTCAGAAATCTCTCCCGATTTCCCGCTGACGGACTTTGTGCGCTATGCGCACACCCAGGTTGCCACTATTCTGCCAGAATCACCGCCGCGCTTTATCAATCTGAACAATTATATGTGGTCAGAGAAATGGCTCGAGCGCTATCGCGACATGGATTTTATCCAGGATGTGCTCAATGGCATGGCCAGCCGTCGCCCGCGGCTCGATGCCCTGCGCGATTCATGGTACGACCTGGACACCCATTACGATGCCTTAGAAGAACGCTTCTGGCAGTTTTACCCACAGATGATGGATCTGGCACGGCGTAAGACCCTTTGATTGTCGCCCGCATGACGCGCCGGATAAGCAGTAGCCGTCATCCGGCAAAAGATTGATAGACAAAACCTGTCTCATTGATTGCCAGCGCCTCTTTGTCTTATTCCCGAACACTCTCTATACTGGCCCGCGTTGCGTTCCAAAAACCCCTTAACTTTGCAGGAGAATTTATATGGTACTGGTAACTCGTCAGGCTCCGGACTTCACAGCAGCTGCGGTACTGGGTAGCGGTGAGATCGTTGAAAACTTCAACTTCAAACAGCATACCAACGGTAAAACTACCGTTTTGTTCTTCTGGCCGATGGACTTCACCTTCGTTTGCCCGTCTGAACTGATCGCATTCGACAAACGTTATGAAGAATTCCAGAAACGCGGCGTTGAAGTTGTTGGCGTTTCCTTCGACTCTGAATTTGTCCACAACGCATGGCGTAACACCCCTGTCGACAAAGGCGGCATCGGTGCAGTGAAATACGCAATGGTTGCTGACATCAAACGCGAAATCCAGAAAGCCTACGGCATCGAGCACCCGGAAGCCGGCGTTGCTCTGCGCGGTTCTTTCCTGATCGACGCTAACGGCGTTGTTCGCCACCAGGTGGTTAACGATCTGCCGCTGGGTCGTAACATCGACGAAATGCTGCGCATGGTTGACGCGCTGCAGTTCCACGAAGAGCACGGCGACGTTTGCCCGGCACAGTGGGAAAAAGGTAAAGAAGGTATGAACGCGTCTCCGGACGGCGTGGCAAAATACCTGACCGAAAACGTTTCCAGCCTGTAATTGGCATGAATCGAAAAAAGGCCGCAAAAGCGGCCTTTTTCATTGGCGCTGACCCGTCCCTTAAAACGCGAAGCAGGAACAACCGAGCGCCCCCCAGAAGGCCCGATCATCTGATACCGGTATCCCTGATTTACGCGCAATATCATGCTGATGGCCATGTACACCACAGCTTCCGCAGCACTGATGCATCTGCACCATTGCTCCAGCCTTCGCCGCAACCGGCGGCGCTGAGCGATAATGTCCCGGTACCTTCACCACCGGCGACCAGTCAGGGACAACCGGAATCGCTGGAGGGGCCAGCGGGGAGAAATGTCCGGCCGCATAAACCACTTTGCCATCGACAATGGTCATCACTGACTCAATGCCTTTGATCTCTTCTTCCGCCACGCTGAAATAGTCTTTTGACAGCACCACCAGATCTGCCAGTTGATCCTTTTCAATACGCCCTTTCTTACCCTGCTCGCTGGAGAACCAGGCACTGCCAGCCGTCCACAGTTCCAGCGCCACGTCGCGCGGCAAGCGGTTGTTATCATCATACATCGCCATTCCGCCAACGGTACGGCCCGAAACCAGCCAGTAGAGCGCGGTCCACGGGTTGTAGCTGGCCACGCGCGTAGCATCGGTACCCAGACCAACCGGCACATCAGCCGCCAGCATTTTCGCCACCGGCGGCGTATGTTTAACCGCCTCTTTGCCATAGCGATCGACAAAATATTCGCCCTGGAACGCCATTCGGTGCTGAACCGCAATGCCACCGCCCAGCGCTTTTACCCGCTCGATGTTGCGTTCAGTAATCGTTTCGGCGTGATCGAAGAACCAGTGCAGGCCATTGAACGGGATGTCACGGTTCACCTTCTCAAACACGTCCAGCATACGGCTGATGGATTCATCGTAGGTGGCATGCAGGCGGAACGGCCAGCGGTGCTCCACGAGGTGACGAACCACACGCTCCAGTTCCTCTTCCATCCCTTCCGGTAAATCCGGACGTGGCTGCAGGAAATCTTCGAAGTCAGCCGCCGAGAAGACCAGCATTTCCCCTGCCCCATTAGCACGATAGAAATCGGTTCCCTGCCCGGGTTTGAGCACATCCGTCCAGCGCTCAAAATCTTCCACTTCCTGCTTCGGACGCTGGGTAAACAGATTGTAGGCAATACGCACCGTCATCTGCTGGTTCGCGTGCAGTTGCTCGATGATCTCGTAATCTTCCGGATAGTTCTGGAAGCCGCCGCCGGCATCGATGGCACTGGTCAGCCCGAGGCGGTTCAGCTCACGCATAAACTGGCGGGTCGAGTTAACCTGCATCTCTAACGGCAGTTTTGGCCCTTTCGCCAGCGTCGAATAGAGGATCATGGCATTCGGTTTGGCTATCAACATTCCGGTTGGATTACCATTGCCGTCACGCACAATCTCTCCCCCCGCCGGATCCGGTGTGGCTTTGGTGTAGCCAACGGCTTTCAGCGCGGCGCGGTTCAGCAGCGCTCTGTCATAGAGATGCAGAACAAAAACCGGAGTATCCGGGGCGGCTTCATTGAGTTCTTCGAGGGTTGGCATGCGCCGTTCGGCAAACTGGAATTCGCTCCAACCGCCCACTACGCGTACCCATTGCGGCGACGGCGTTCTGTCCGCCTGCTCTTTGAGCATACGTAGCGCGTCCGCCAGTGACGGTACGCCTTCCCAACGTAATTCCAGATTGTAATTCAGGCCGCCGCGAATCAGGTGCAGGTGTGAATCGTTCAGACCGGGGATCACCGTATGCCCCTGCAGATCGACAACCTGCGTCCCTTCGGTGGCAAAGCTCATGATCCGATCATGGCTACCGGTCGCCAGAATCTTCCCGTTGGCGATCGCCACCGCCTCTACCTGTGGGCTTTGCTTTTCGAGAGTATGAATTTTTCCGTGAGTCAGAATCAGTGTGGCAGTTTGAGACATAACAATCTCCTGAGAAACCGGTCAGGCTTTTTTCAGCCATCCGGCAAACAGACGGGTTACGATGGGCATCCACAACCAGACCACCAACGCAACCACACAGGCATCATTAATCAGATGCAGGAGTAACGAGCCTTTCATTGAAGGCAGCAGAATACCGGTCAGCCACGGTACCAGGTTGGTACTGGGGAAAATCACCAGCAGCGTTATCAAAAACTGCTTCCAACGTTTGGGCTGACGTACATGGGGGGCTGGCGGCGTAAACCAGAAGGCCGCTTCGGTGCGCACTTCTGTTTTATCGCCTTCGGCCAGCAGCGGCGCAATTTCCTCAACCAGCTCCCGGCGCGTATCGGATTGAGTCCAGTTATACAGATGCTCAAGGGTGTCGAAGCGAATGATGATGTTCCACAGGTTTTGTCCATCTGTGGGTCGAATGACATTCGCCCCAAGATGCCCGGGAAACTCGGCGGCCAGCGGCATGATTTTCCCCAACCACTGCTCATAACGCTGCGCCTGGTCAGGCCGCAGGGTGTGAGTAATTACCAACGTCACATGTTTGTTCTGCGCCATGAAAGGTTCCTTGCTAAAGGGAAATTGACCTGCTTAAGCCATGAAAGCAATACACAATTATTCATGAAACATCGAGGCGGCAAGATTGTGTAGCCCCGGTCACTTACATAAGTCAGTGACCAGGGTACGCAAACTAAGCCAACAAAGAGGCAACATGAAAGATGGCGTGTATTCAGGCTTTACGTTCCGGCGCGCCATGCACCATGGTATACGCGTAATCCACACCCATACCGTAAGCACCGCTGTGTTCACGCACCAAATCCATGACGGCGTCGTAGGTTTCTTTGCGGGACCAGTCGCGCTGGTACTCAAGAAGAACCTGTTGCCAGGTCACAGGTACGGCACCCGCCTGCACCATGCGATCGATGGAACGTTCATGGGCATCCACCGACGTGCCGCCTGAAGTGTCTGTTACCACATACACTTCGTAGCCCGCTTCCAGCGCCATCAGCGCCGGGAAGGTCAGGCAGACTTCAGTCCACAACGCGGAAATAATCAGTTTTTTACGCCCGGTCGCTTCTACCGCCTTAACAAAGGCTGCATCTTCCCAGGAGTTCATAGACGTACGTTCAATCGGTTTCACATCAGGGTGAACAGCTAACAATTCCGGCCAGATATATCCGCTAAAACTTTTCGTTTCCACTGAAGTATAAATTACTGGAACATTGAATATTTTCCCGGCTTTGGCTAATGCAACGGTATTATTTTTCAATGTCTGGCGATCAATATTCGCCACACCAAATGACATTTGCGGCTGATGGTCAATAAAAATTAGCGTGGAGTTTTGAGGGTCAATCAGTTCCCGAATAGACATAGCACACCTTCTTAATCAATAAGTTAAAAGGCAACGGTCTGTATCTGCCGTCAGCAACAGGATCCTGAATCAGAAAGCTTGTTGAGTATAGCGGGAAATTTCTAACGAGTTATTAAAGAAAACTTACCGTCCTGTGAAACTATTAGTTCTGTGTCGCGATATATCCTAAACAACATCAAAAAAATGCGCATGACTCATCTAATTTATTCACTGGCATTGTTTTTCTCCATTCGGTAAAACAGAGAGGTTTAATTTTCAGGATATTTTCTGCTTATGCGCCTCAATCTGGATGTTCTGCTGATCCTCGATGCACTCGACAAACAGGGGTCATTTGCTGCGGCGGCCGAATCGCTGTTTAAAACCCCTGCGGCACTCAGCTATATGATTCAGAAGCTGGAAAGCGATCTGAACATCGAATTGCTTGACCGTTCCGGACACCGGGCAAAATTCACCGACACCGGACGGATGATGCTGGAAAAGGGGCGTCTACTGCTGAGTGCGGCAAAAGATCTCGAAAAGCAGGCAATACAGCTAAGTTCCGGCTGGGAAAAGGAGCTGGCAATAGCGCTCGATGATTCTTTTCCCTTTGCCGCACTGCTACCCATTATTGATGAATTTCATGCACTTAATAAACAAACCCGTCTCAACTTCACCCACCATACGCTGGCAGGTTCATGGGAAGAACTGACCCATAATGGAGCGGATATTATCCTCGGCGCAATTAATGAACCGCCCACATCCGCCGCCTGGTCCTACAAAATGCTCGGCACGCTGGACAATGTCTTTGTCGTGGCACCTGAGCATCCGCTGGCTGCGGCACCCGATGGTCTGACGAACGAGCAATTGTGCCTGCACCGGGCGATTGTTATCAGCGACAGCGCTCGCTTTTGCCACCCATTACAGACCAACCTGATGGATGAACAGGCTCAAATTCGCGTCGATGATTTCCACAGTAAGGTGGTGCTGCTGCGGGCGGGAATGGGCTGCGGATTTCTCCCCCGCCACATTGCCAGCCCATGGATTGCCAGCGGTGAACTGGTGGAAAAGACGGTTATCTCATTTCGTCAAAAAGACGTCGCCTATATGGCATGGCGCAATAGTAGCGAAGGACTGGCGCAGCGCTGGTGGCGAGACGCGCTGCTGGCCAGTGAGGCAATTTCGCGCTTGTATCAATGACTCATCCAGACTGAAGCCGATATTACGGGCAGCGCCAGGATATCATCGACGAGTTGGCCTTTGCCCTCTTTGTGCCGCCATTGACTGACATTGAGCAATGGTGAGGCTGGCAGCACGACTTCACAAGCGTGACCGCGGTTAATCGCCACCAACACGCGCTGGCGGTTTAGCACGCGTACAAACACCACCACGTTATCCTCGGCGTAAATCACCTGACATCCACCGTGGCGGAGCGCCGGGCTCTGGTGACGTAATTTTGCCAGTCGTTGGTATAACGCCAGCAGCGCGCTATCCTGCTTTTCCTTTTGCCACGGGAACGTCTTGCGGCAAAACGGATCGTTATTCCCGTCCAGCCCCACTTCGTCACCGTAGTAAATACAGGGTACGCCAGGCCAGGTAAACAGCCACACCACCGCCAGCGGTAACCGTGCAACGTCTTTGCCAAGCAGAGACTTAAAGCGAGCAGTATCGTGGCTGTCGAGCTGATTAAACATGCGCAACTGCTGCTGATGCGACAACCCCGCGCGGTAGTTATCCATCCACGCCATACAGGTCTGAGCGTCAATATATTGTGGGTCGTATGAAATATCGGTATTGGCGAGGAATCCCCAGAGGGGGAAAGTAAAACCGCGATAGTTCATGGCGGCATCTTCCGCGTCGGCCTGCAACCACTGGCGTGCGTCGCCAAAATGCTCGCCCACCACATACGCCTCTGGCTGGGTTTCTTTCGCCGCCTGTGTAATTCCGGCGACATGCTGCAAGTTATTACGTGCACCACCGGCCTCGCCCAGCATATGCACCACATCCAGACGCCAGCCGTCCATACTCCATGGCGCTTTTAGCCAGTGGCGAACAATACTGTCTTCGCCACGATAAATTTCATTCACCAGGCTTTCAGAGGAAAAGTCCAGTTTGGGTAGGCTTGAGTACCCCAACCAGTCCAGCGCAACCCCATCATCAGAGAAATGGTACCAGTCGCGCCAGGGGGAATCCGGATTATGGCATGCTCCGTCCGTCCCGCGATTATGTCGGTCAAACCAGGCGTGCGAATCGCCGCTATGGTTAAAGACACCGTCGAGAATCAGCCGCATCCCCTGCTGTTTCGTGTTGTGACGCAGGCGTAGCAGCGCCCTGTCGCCGCCAAACTGCGGATCAACATGGCGATAATCTTCAGTATCGTATTTATGTACGCTCGGCGCGGTAAACACCGGATTCAGGTACAGCGCCGTTACCCCTAACGCCTTCAGATACGGCAGTTTCTCGCTGATGCCGTCCAAATCTCCGCCATAAAACGTCGAACCACCGGCCTGAGCCGTAAGCGGCTCGTCCCACTCGCGCCGCACGATGTCGTGTCCGGCCGCGTGGTGGTAATAGACGTTATCCTGAGCCGCTTCACGCGACTGGCTGCGGGCAAAGCGATCCGGGAAAATCTGATAAAAAATCTGATCGGCAACCCACTGCGGACCGTTATCCGGTACATCAACAGCAAACTGCTCCAGACGCGCAGGCGGAAAGCGGTTGAATCCCTGCGGGGTGAACCACAACTGGCGATCGAGCCACAGTAATTTAAAGCTATAGCGTCGGCGGGGCTGCCCGCTGGTAAGATCGATCGCCGCGCGCCACGCGGTGACACCAGGGTGCGGTTGGCTACGCTGTTTGTGCATGCACAGAGAAATTTCTTCGTTATCGTTTTCCGCGCGTAGCGTCACGCGCTGAGGAGGATTTTCCCCTGCCAGCCATAACGTAATCGTCAGTTGATCTTTGTTTTGCTTCACAAATGGGGCAACCGGAAGGTGCCAGGCGTTCAACATCACGTATCCCCTTTGATGATAATGACGTCACCTTGCCATAGCGACGAGCAGGATCACTCATCATCTTAACGTTTATTGGGGGAGGAGCGCGGGGGAGGAGAAAATTACCGGGTAACGCAAAGCTACCCGGTAAAAAATGAATACTTATTGCCTATTCAGGCAAAGTGACAGTAGGCATTGACAAATTTAGATGGGTAAGCACATCAGGTATATCCATGAACATAACTCGAGCTACATTATCAAAGTTATAGCCACTTTTACCAACATGAGCAAAATGCTGTTTCATTGAATCGAGCAATGACAGCATTTCTTTGAAAGCCCCCTCGGCAGCCTCCTTGTTTTGACCACTTTTCATTTCACTGTATGCCTGATTGATGGCATATTTGAATATATTAAAGAAAGCAACTACATCGTCACGATTACCAAGCAGATCTTTATTACCTTTATCATCCATTTTTTTTATGGTTTGTTGAAAATATCTTTTAGTGTTATTGGCTCCGCTATGCGCCTCCCTAAAAACCCCAAATTCTTCAAGACGTGTTGAGCCATTATCTTTAGGCTTATCGAGAGCAAGAATATTCCTAACACCATTATTAATTGAGTCTCTATTTTCATAAGCTAACGCTTTTCTCTGTTCCACATTTAGCAGGGCATTCTTGCTGCGGTGAATATGAAAAAAATGAAGAATTTTATTCTTAAGTGGTTTTTTTTCTGGAACATCATTTTTTTTCTTTACAACGTCGTTTTTTACCTTAGCAACATTCTCCGCTTGAATAGTTGCATTTTTCGATACATGACTCTTTGGATTACTCGTTACCTTTGTTTCTGGCTGTAGAAGAACTTCACGTTTTAACTCCGGCTTCCACGTGTCTTCTGCTCCAGGGGATGCAGGCTGTGGGGTATTCTGCACCGAAGCCTGCGTGTGCACAGAGTTACGGGGTGGCAGCTGTGGAGGATTCTGCACCGAAGCCTGCTTGAGCACAGAGTTACGGGGTGGCAGCTGTGGAGGATTCTGCACCGAAGCCTGCTTGAGCACAGAGTTACGGGGTGGCAGCTGTGGAGGATTCTGCACCGAAGCCTGCTTGAGCACAGAGTTACGGGGTGGCAGCTGTGGAGGATTCTGCACCGAAGCCTGCTTGAGCACAGAGTTACGGGGTGGCAGCTGTGGAGGATTCTGCACAAAAATCTCTATACTGGCCTTCTTTATACCAGACTGTAGTAATGGTTGTGATCCTTGCGATATTGAACTACTAACATTTGTGGGTATTTTACCAATATTTGCCACCCCAACTAATTTGTTAGTTGCAGAGTTAAGGACAGAAACCTTACATGTATTATCAACCTTAACCCCAGGGTTATTACAAGTTTTACTCGTTGTAGAACGGTCTGCTGCATTAGTTATTCCACCCATAAAGAGCCTCATTTAATCTCATTAATAATAGTTATGCCTTACAAGAAAGCATATAAAAAACCATAGAAAGAATAACATAAAAGGCTTCATCAAACTTTCAAAAAGCGCTCATAATAATTTGATAACAAACAAAGAAAATAATTATTATTCTTTATTTTTAAACAAAAAGCATTCACCGTTTTTATACAAATAAAAAAACGAAGCTGAGTAATCAACTTCGTTTTTAAAAATAAAGAACAATTGCCAAATTCAACTACGAACCAACATGACTACCCGGCAAAAATATTACTGCACTTCAGCCAGTTGGCGCTCACGGCGGCACTTGAAAACCCAGCCAACCAGCAGCAGAACAATCCACGCAAAGCCGACGTACAGCGAAATGCGGGTATCCGGATGGTAGCCGATGAGCGCGATGATAAAGACCAGGAAAATCAGGCCAATAACTGTTGTCGCCACCCCACCCGGCACTTTAAATTTCAGCGCTTTGACCTCTTCCGGCGGCAGGCGACGACGGAAGGCAATCTGCGACAGCAGGATCATTATCCACACCCAAACCGTGGCGAAGGTTGCCAGAGAGGCAATCACCAGGAAGACATTTTCCGGCATGATGTAGTTAAGATACACCGCAAACAGCAGCGCGATGGTCATCACCATCACTGTTACCCACGGCACGCCACGACGTGACGTTTTGGCGAACATTTTCGGGGCGCTGCCCTGCTCCGCCATACCGTGCAGCATACGCCCCACGCCGAAGACGTCAGAGTTGATGGCCGACAGCGACGCAGTCAGGACGACAAAGTTGAGGATACCTGCTGCAAAGGTAATGCCCATATGCTGGAACGTCAGGACAAACGGGCTACCGTCGGTACCGACCTGATTCCACGGGTAAATCGACATAATGACGAACAGCGTCCCCACGTAAAACACGAGGATGCGCATCGGTACGGAATTGATGGCGCGCGGAATAGATTTTTCCGGATCTTTGGCTTCACCTGCGGTAATACCGATGATCTCAATCCCGCCGTAGGCGAACATCACCATTTGTAGCGACATCACCATGCCGAGCCAGCCGTTGCTGAAGAAACCGCCGTTGCTCCACAGGTTATGGATCCCGGTAGGCTGCCCGCCGTTGCCAATCCCCCAAATAATGATGCCAAAACCGGCGACAATCATGATGATAATGGTGGCGACTTTGAAGAATGAGAACCAGAACTCCAGCTCGCCAAACACCTTCACGCTCATCAGGTTGATAGCGCAGATAATCAGCACTACGCTGAGTACCCAAATCCAGTGCGGTACGGCCGGGAACCAGACGCCCATGTAAATACCGAAGGCTGTCACGTCGGCAATGGCGACAATCAGGATTTCAAAACAGTAGGTCCAGCCGGTAATGTAACCAGCCAATGGTCCGAGGTTTTCCTGCGCATAGCGCGAGAAAGAGCTGGCTGCGGGGTTATGGACTGACATTTCGCCCAACGCACGCATAATAATGTACGCCGCGACGCCACCGATAATATAGGCCAGCAACACGCTCGGCCCCGCCATTTTGATGGCATCGGCTGAACCGTAGAACAGCCCGGTACCAATTGCTGAACCTAATGCCATAAAGCGGATGTGCCGGGTGCTCAGCCCACGCTTTAGCTTGTTATTACTTTCCATCGATTCCTAACCTGTTAACACAATAAAAAAACCACGGGGCCATATTAATAGCCCCGTGGTTAAAACTTATTGTCAGTGATATTAGTGTGCGCTGGAGGTCACTTGTCGACCCGCTGCGCGATCCCAGATAACGGCCAGGACCACCATCACGACTGTTGGCATCAACCACGCCAGCCCTTGTTCTGCCAGCGGTAAACGCTGGGTCCAGGCTGGTAAGACATCACCAATTGCAGAAGCTTTAATGCCATCAAGGATACCAAAAATCAGGCTGATAAACATCGCAGGTGCAATGACGCGGGAAGAATTATGCCACCATGAGCGGGTAAAGCTTAATACAACCAGTGCGATACATGGCGGATAGATAGCCGTCAGCACCGGAATAGAGATCTGAATCAGATGGCTCAGGCCCAGGTTAGAGACCACCATCGAGAAACCGCCAAGGATAAACACCAGCGTACGATAAGACAGCGGAACATACTGCGCGAAGAATTCAGCGCACGCACAGGTCAGGCCAACCGCAGTCACCAGACAGGCGATGAAAATCAACGCCGCCAGCAGGAAGCTGCCTGCACCACCGAAGGTGTGCTGAACATACGCATGCAGAATTGCCGCACCGTTAGCAGATTGATCGACCAGCGTCGCACTGTCTGAACCCAGGCGGAACAGCGCAAGGTACAGCAGCGTTAACCCCACGCCCGCCATCAGGCCAGCCCAGACGGTGTAACGGGTCAGCAGACGCGCTTCAGTAACACCACGCGAGCGGGCGGCGTTAACAATAACAATACCAAATACCATCGCGCCCAGCGTATCCATCGTCAGATAGCCGTTCACAAAGCCATTCGAGAATGCCGCATTTTGATAGGCTTCCATTGCATTGCTGATCGGGCCCGCTGGCCAAACAATCGCCGCCACGGAAAGCACAACCAGCGCCAGAATTTTCAATGGAGCAAGGAAGTTGCCCACAGTATCCAGCAGTTTGCCGGGATACAGTGACACCAGAATCACAATCGCGAAGTACACCACGCTGTAGATGAACAGCGGCAGCGCAGAATCACCGGTCAGCGGTGCAATCCCGACTTCGAAAGAGACCGTCGCGGTACGCGGGGTAGCAAATAACGGCCCAACGGCCAGATAGCAGACGGTAGCCAGCAGCAGACCGGCAACTTTACCGATAGGCGTGCTCAGGCTGTCCACGCCGCCGCCCACTTTCGCCAGTGCGACCACGGTAAGTACCGGCAGGCCCACGGCGGTAATCAGGAAGCCAAAGGCTGCAGTCCAGACGTGCTCGCCTGCCTGCAAACCAACCATTGGGGGGAAAATAATGTTACCTGCACCAACGAACAGTGCAAATGTCATAAATCCCAGAGCGATAATATCGCGCGATTTTAACTGATGGGTCATAAAGTCTTACTGCCTGTGGATGTGGTGTTGAAAACGTTTAATTTTCTGCCTTTCCCTGCGGGATGATACAGCGGCATTTTTAAGCAATTCCAGCGGGAAATTCTCCCTGCCTGGCGCGGCGAAGAATAGTTTTTCGATTTACCGCGTAAATGCAGTCGGTATGACAGCACCTGGAGCGCAATTTAAACGCTTATAACGTTTTAAAGCAAGGTGGGATCTAAAAACCAGAACAATATAGCGATATGAAAAATTGAGCTAGCACAAAACACCATTCCCTGGAAAAAGACATGGGTAATCATGCGAACAAAAAACAATCAAACGTCGTAAAATTCAGGAACTCTTTATTGACTGCAACAAAAAAAGCCAACTTACGCTGGCTTTTGGAAAGATAAGCTTACGAATACGTTTTAACCGCTGTTTTTGGCAATTAAACGTTCCGCGAGCACAAAACTAAAACGAGTCCCTTTGCCTGGTTCGCTGTCGATATTCAAACGGCTGTCGTGATGATGCAGAGCATGCTTCACAATCGCCAGACCTAATCCGCTCCCCCCCGTTTGTCGGGATCGTGCTTTATCTACACGATAAAAACGCTCGGTCAGGCGTGGAATATGCTCGGCGGCAATGCCTGGACCGTTGTCTTCCACACAAAATTCCGCCCCCGAGGCCACATGTCGCCAGCGTACGGTAATGTGTGTTCCCGCAGGCGTATGATTCACCGCGTTATAGACGAGATTCGAGATAGCGCTACGCAACTGCTCCTCGTTCCCCCGCACGTTCAGGCTGTTATCAACATCAAAAGTAAACGTATGTTTGTGCTGGCTCAGCGTTTGCGCTTCGTGCTCGACCACGCGCAGCATCATCGGCACATCCACCTTTTCATTGAGCATCATCGCCGGTGCGGCTTCAATTTTCGACAGTGTCAGCAACTGCTTCACTAACCCTTCCATACGGTACGTTTGTTCACGCATGGTATGCAGCGCTTTTTCGCGCGTCGTCCCTTCCAGCGGATGTTCCTGCATCATTTCCAGGTAGCCCTGCAACACCGTCAGCGGGGTACGTAGCTCATGGCTGGCGTTGGCGAAAAAGTTACGTCGTGAACCTTCCAGTTGGTGCATCTGGGTAACGTCGCGCGCCACCATTAGCAGTTGCTTATCGGTGTAGGGCATTACGCGAATTTCCAGATGCCGTCCGGTGTTGAGTACCAGATTAATTGGCCGACTAAAGTCGCGTGTTTTCAGATATTGTGTGAACTCCGGGTAACGCAGCAAGTTAAGAATATTTTGCCCGCTATCATCCGGCCAGCGTAACCCTAAAACCTGCTGTGCCAGTCCGTTACACCAGAAAATACCGCCTTCTTCGGTGGTTAGCACCACTGCGTCGGGTAGCGATTCCGCCCCGCTGCGAAAGCGTTTAATGAGGTTACCCAATTCGCGACGGCGCTTTTTGTTACGCAACTGCATTTGATGCAGGCCGTAGAGCAGTGGCTCCCAACTACCACGACCCGGTGGAGGCGTCATACTCCTGTCGACCCACAGCCACCAGGACAAACGCAATAAGTTCCAGAAATGCCAGATAAGCAGGCCCGTTACCGACGCCAGTAAAAACCAGGGTAGATAACCAAAAAAAGCGCTAAGGATAAAAGCCGGTATGCAGCAGAGGATCAGCTCCAGTACCAGCCTTTTCCATGACAATCGTTCAAGCAAACGTCTTACTCCATTTACAGCCTAATCCCTCAGGCTCTTATTACTTGCAGTCAGAAGCGGGTCGAAAAGCGATATCCCGTCCCGCGTACCGTCTGCACCATACGATCGTGTCCGCTATGCTCCAGCGCTTTACGCAACCGGCGAATATGCACATCCACTGTCCGGTCTTCCACGTAGACATTGGTTCCCCAGACATGATTGAGGAGTTGTTCACGGCTGTAGACGCGCTCAGGGTGGGCCATAAAGAAGTGCAACAGTTTGAATTCGGTCGGCCCCATATCCAGCGGATCCTCTCCGGTCATCACGCGATGCGAGGTCGGATCAAGGCTTAGCCCCTGCATCTCAATAACCTCTTCCACCGCCATCGGTGAAATACGACGCAGAACCGCTTTAATACGCGCCACCAGCTCCTTGGGAGAAAACGGCTTGGTAATATAATCATCCGCACCGGTTTCCAGACCCCGGACGCGGTCTTCCTCTTCACCTCTCGCCGTCAGCATCATCACGGGGATATCCCGCGTCATCGCTTCCCGCTTGAGGTGTTTAATAAACTGTAGACCCGAGCCGCCGGGAAGCATCCAGTCAAGCAGGACGAGATCCGGCCAGGGTTCATTAAGTTGGTTCACAGCACTGTCATAGTCTTCGGCTTCTACGGGTTGAAAACCGTTTTGCTCGAGCACGAAGCAGACCATTTCACGAATTGGAGCTTCATCTTCTACGACCAGAATACGTCTCGCCATGATTTGCCCTGTTTATAATTAAATCGTTTGCCATCAATACCGTGGCATTATGCGTCACTTTTATGACAGATTTATGAAAAGATAGTCCAGGTTTAACGCA
This sequence comes from Citrobacter sp. C6_1, assembly GCF_014596835.2. Lineage (NCBI taxonomy): Bacteria > Pseudomonadati > Pseudomonadota > Gammaproteobacteria > Enterobacterales > Enterobacteriaceae > Citrobacter > Citrobacter sp. C6_1. Next base: position 3,590,613 of record NZ_CP115031.1, read on the forward strand.
GCCAGGCGAATTATGACAGCCCGGAAACAAGATATTACCGCCCTTGCAAGGTTATAATCTCCGCCATCGTTTTTTTGTCATGGAACTCTTATGCGCATCCTCCACACGTCTGACTGGCATCTGGGCCAAAATTTCTACAGCAAGAGCCGCGCCGCTGAACACCAGGCCTTTCTCGACTGGCTGCTGGAAACGGCACAATCCCATCAGGTGGATGCCATTATTGTGGCAGGCGATATTTTTGATACCGGCTCACCGCCAAGCTATGCCCGTGAGCTGTATAACCGTTTTGTCGTTAATCTGCAGCAAACCGGCTGTCATCTGGTGGTGCTGGCAGGCAACCACGACTCCGTCGCCACGCTCAATGAGTCCCGCGATATTCTGGCGTTTCTCAACACCACGGTCGTGGCCAGCGCGGGCCACGCGCCGCAAGTGCTACCTCAACGCGACGGCACGCCGGGCGCGATCCTTTGTCCGGTTCCTTTTTTACGTCCACGTGACATCATTACCAGTCAGGCGGGGCTAACCGGTCACGAAAAGCAGCAGCATTTATTAGGTGCAATCACCGACTATTACCAACAGCAATATCAGGACGCCAGCGCGCTGCGTGGCGACCAGAATCTGCCGATTATTGCGACAGGGCATCTGACCACCGTCGGTGCCAGTAAAAGTGACGCCGTACGTGATATTTATATTGGGACGCTGGATGCTTTTCCGGCACAAAATTTCCCACCGGCGGATTACATTGCGCTGGGACATATTCACCGGGCGCAGATCATCGGCGGTACAGAACATATTCGCTATTGCGGCTCGCCGATTGCGCTTAGTTTTGACGAGTGCGGCAAAAGCAAATGCGTCCACCTGGTGAGCTTTGAAAACGGTAAGCTGAGCGCCGTTGAGAATCTCACCGTACCGGTCACCCAGCCGCTTGCGGTACTGAAAGGCGATCTCGCCGCCATTACCGCCCAGCTTGAGCAGTGGCGCAACGTACAGCAAGATCCGCCGGTGTGGCTGGATATTGAAATTACCACCGATGACTATCTGCATGATATGCAGCGTAAAATCCAGGCCTTGACCGAAGATTTACCGGTAGAGGTGTTACTGGTGCGCCGCAGTCGGGAACAGCGCGAGCGCATCATGGTCAATGAACGTCGTGAAACATTAAGCGAACTGAGCGTGGCGGAGGTTTTTGACCGCCGCCTGGCGCTGGAAGAACTTGAAGAACCACAGCGTGAGCGGCTTAATCAGCTGTTTAGCGCAACCGTACAGACGCTTGCCGGGGAGGCTGAAGCATGAAAATTCTCAGTCTGCGCCTGAAAAACCTCAACTCCCTGAAAGGGGAATGGAAAGTTGATTTCACGGCAGAGCCTTTTGCCAGCAACGGGCTGTTCGCCATCACCGGTCCAACCGGTGCCGGGAAAACCACCCTGCTGGACGCCATTTGCCTCGCGTTGTACCACGAAACACCACGACTCAATACCGTATCGCAGTCGCAAAACGACCTGATGACCCGCGATACGGCGGAATGTCTGGCCGAAGTTGAATTCGAAGTCAGAGGCGAAGCCTATCGCGCATTCTGGAGCCAGAACCGCGCGCGCAATCAGCCTGAGGGCAATCTGCAGGTTCCGCGTGTCGAACTGGCTCGTTGCGCCGATGGCAAAATTCTCGCCGATAAAGTTAAAGACAAGCTGGAAATGACCGCCGAGCTTACCGGGCTGGATTACGGCCGTTTTACCCGCTCGATGCTGCTGTCTCAGGGGCAGTTTGCCGCATTTCTCAATGCCAAACCGAAAGAGCGCGCCGAACTGCTGGAAGAGCTGACCGGCACAGAGATTTACGGCCAAATCTCCGCCATGGTGTTTGAAAAGCACAAAGCAGCGCGCACGGAGCTGGAAAAACTGCAGGCCCAGGCCAGCGGCGTGGCGCTGTTAGCACCAGAGCAGGTACAGTCCCTGACAGAAAGTTTGCAGGTACTTACTGACGAAGAAAAACAGCATCTTACCCGTCAGCAAATCCAGCAACAGCATCTTAATTGGCTCATCCGACAAAATGAGCTGCAGGCAGAAGTAAGCCGCCACCAGCAAGCATTACAGACCGCAAAAGAGGCGCAAGATAAAGCACAACCGCAGCTGGCGACACTCAGCCTGGCACATCCCGCCAGAGCATTGCGTCCGTACTGGGAGCGAATTCAGGAACAATCCGCCACGCTCAGCCGAACACGACAGAATATTCAGGAAGTAAATGTTCGCTTACAAAGCAGCTTAGCGCTGCGTGGGCGCATCCGTCAGCGGGCACAAATACAGTCGGCGACTCTGCTCACCGAACAGCAGACGCTAACCGACTGGCTGAACGAACATGACCGTTTCCGCTTATGGAGCAGCGAACTGGCGGGATGGAAAGCGCTATTGGCACAGCAATCTGACGCTAACGACCAGCTACGTCAGTGGCAAAAACTCCGCGACAGCGACGTACGCAAGCTGGATGCACTGCCGCTTCCCTCGCTGTCATTTAGCGCGCAAGAAGTCACGGTAGCGCTGGCGCAGCACTCACAGTTGCGTCTATTCCGCCAGCAACTGAGCAATCTGCATGGACAAATTGCGCCGAAACAAAAACAGCTGGTACAGCTACGCGCCACAATACAGCAGCGGCAGCAGGAGCAAGCGCAACGCAACGCGGCCCTGGCAGAAAAACGTCAGCGTTATAAAGATAAAAATCAGCATCTGACCGATGTAAAAACGCTCTGCGAGCAGGAAGCACGGATTAAAGATCTGGAAAGCCAGCGTGCTTTATTGCAATCCGGACAGCCTTGTCCGCTTTGTGGCTCCACGACGCACCCGGCCATTGAGCACTATCAAACACTCGAACTCAGCGTCAATCAGGCGCGGCGTGAAGCATTAGAAAAAGAGGTCAAAACGCTGGCCGATGAGGGGTCAACGCTACGCGGACAGCTCGACGCGATAACCCAACAGCTACTGCGTGATGAACGCGAGGTACAGACGCTTTCTCAGGAGGAGCAAGCACTTACTCAAGAGTGGCAGACGCTGACTGCCAGCCTGAACATAACGTTGCAACCGCAGGATGATATCGCCCCGTGGCTTGCAGCTCAGGAAGAGCACGAGCAACAGCTTCACCACTTGAGCCTGCGTCATACCTTGCAGGCGCAAATCACCGCGCATACGGAACAGATTACTCAGCTCCAGCAGCATATTGCCCAGCGTCAGGCGACGCTAACCGCCGAACTGGCCCGCCATGGTCTGGCCCTTCCGGCTGAGGGTGACGTCGCCTCATGGCTGAGCGAACGGGCGAACGAAACGCAAATGTGGCAACAGCGCCAGAACGAACTGACCGCATTACAGGCCCGGATTGCCCAGCTTGCGCCGCTGCTGGAAACGCTGCCAGAAACCGATGCGCTTTCTGAAAGCGCTGAGGATCTGGTGCTGGAAAACTGGCGGCAGGTGCACGATGACTGCCTCTCATTACAGGGCCAGTGGCAATCGTTGCAACAGCAGGAAGCCCAGGAAGCACAACGCGCAGCAGAGATTCAGGCGCAGTTTGATGCCGCATTGCAGGCCAGTGTTTTTGACGATCGCGACGCCTTCCTTGCCGCCCTGCTGGATGAAGAGGCATTTAACCATCTTGAGCAGCTTAAGCAGTCGCTGGAAGGCCAGCTACAACAGGTGCAAACGCTACTTAACCAGGCTCAGCAGGCGCTGGCAACGCATCAGCAGCAACCGCCTGCCGGCGCGGATCTCACACTCACCGTGGAATATCTTCGCGATGCACTGGCACATCTCACGCAACAACTGCGGGATAACACCACGCGCCAGGGCGAAATTCGCCAGCAGCTCAAACAGGATGCAGACAACCGCCAGCAGCAGCAGACACTGATGCTGGAGATTGAAAAAGTCGCACAGCAGGTCGAAGACTGGGGCTATCTGAATGCCCTGATCGGCTCAAAAGAGGGGGATAAATTCCGCAAGTTTGCCCAAGGGCTAACGCTGGATAATCTGGTCTGGCTTGCCAACAACCAGCTAACCCGTCTGCATGGCCGCTATCTGTTGCAACGCAAGGCCAGTGAGGCGCTGGAACTCGAAGTGGTGGATACCTGGCAGGCCGATGCCGTGCGTGATACCCGCACGCTATCCGGCGGCGAGAGCTTCCTCGTGAGCCTGGCGCTGGCGCTGGCGTTGTCCGACCTGGTCAGTCACAAAACACGCATTGACTCCCTGTTCCTCGATGAAGGCTTCGGCACGCTGGATAGCGAAACGCTGGATACCGCCCTCGACGCGCTGGATGCCCTGAACGCCACAGGCAAGACCATTGGCGTGATAAGCCACGTCGAAGCGATGAAAGAACGTATTCCGGTGCAGATCAAGGTTAAAAAAATCAATGGATTAGGCTACAGCAAACTCGACAAGATATTTGCGGTGGAGTAATCGCCCCATGGGTGCGGTTTCACAGGCCGGATAAGCGTAAGCACCATCCGGCATAATACATAGCACGATCGTGAATACACAAGGACGGATATGAAATGGCAATCTCTTTTTCTTATCCGCAAGCTATCCCTTTATTGGCGGCGAGCATTCGACGCAGTGGCGCACATCCTGCGTCTTTATTGTTGGCAGGTAGTATGAAAAAAGTCATTTTCTCTTTAGCCCTCGGGACGTTTGGGCTGGGCATGGCCGAGTTTGGCATTATGGGCGTATTAACCGAACTGGCGCGTGACGTGGGCATTTCCATCCCCGATGCTGGCCATATGATTTCGTTTTACGCCTTTGGCGTTGTCATCGGCGCACCCATTATTGCCGTGTTTTCCAATCGTTTTTCGCTCAAGCATATTCTGCTGTTTCTGGTCGCACTCTGTGTCGTCGGTAACGCCATCTTCACCCTCTCTTCCAGCTATTTTATGCTGGCGGTAGGCCGGCTAGTCTCCGGATTTCCACACGGGGCATTTTTTGGCGTCGGCGCGATTATCCTGTCAAAGCTGGCGCGCCCTGGTAAAGTTACCGCCGCGGTAGCAGGCATGATTTCCGGCATGACCGTCGCCAATCTGATTGGCATTCCTGTTGGCACCTGGCTGAGTCAGACATTTAGCTGGCGCTACACGTTTCTGCTGATTGCCGTGTTTAACATCGCCGTTATTCTGTCGGTTATCTTTTGGGTACCCAACCTCCGTGATGAAGCAAAAGGCAGGCTACGCGAGCAATTTCACTTTCTGAAAAGTCCCGCACCGTGGCTCATTTTCTCCGCCACCATGTTTGGGAACGCCGGTGTTTTTGCCTGGTTCAGCTACGTAAAACCCTACATGATGTACATCTCTGGTTTCTCCGCAACGCTAATGACTTTCATCATGATGCTGGTTGGGCTGGGAATGGTGTTAGGCAACCTGCTGAGCGGTCGACTGTCTGGTCGCTACACACCGCTACGCATTGCGGTAGTAACCGATTTTGTGATTGTACTGGCTCTGCTGCTGCTGTTTGCATTCGGCGGCATCAAAGCCGCCTCGCTGACGTTCGCCTTTATTTGCTGTGCGGGTCTATTTGCGCTATCAGCACCGCTGCAAATTTTACTGCTACAAAACGCGAAGGGCGGTGAACTGCTGGGAGCGGCCGGTGGGCAAATGGCCTTTAATCTGGGTAGCGCAATTGGCGCTTACTTCGGCGGCTTAATGTTGACGCTGGGCTTTGCCTACAACTACGTCACGATCCCTGCGGCTCTACTGTCTTTTTCCGCGATGTCATCACTGCTGATCTATGGTCGCCTGAAGCGCGGCGTGCAACAACAGGTTGCACCCGCGACGTAAACGTTTATACCTGCGGCCACAGCCAGGCTGCGCCGCGCACGCCACTGGAGTCACCGTGTAACGCCTTGCGCAGAGGCGTTTCACACTCACCGCCAAAAACAAACTGCTTAATCAGTGACGGAACGTTTTGGTACAGCCTGTCGACATTGCTCATTCCGCCGCCCAGCACAATGACATCCGGGTCGAGAATATTCACCACATGCGCTAATGATTTCGCCAGGCGTAATTCATATCGGCTCAGCGCCTGTTCCGCCAGCGCATCCTGTTCGTTTACCAGACGGATAATTTCACTGCCTTTTAGCGGGTTCCCGCTCAGGCGATGATAATCAGTGGCAAAACCGGTCCCTGAGATAAAGGTTTCAATACAGCCTTGTTTACCGCAATAACAGGGTACTTCCTGCCGATAACGCAGCTCATCATCATCCATCCACGGCAGCGGATTATGCCCCCACTCGCCCGCCGTGCCATTCCCACCGGTATGCACCCGGCCATTTAGCGCCACGCCGGAACCACAGCCGGTACCAATAATTACCGCAAACACGGTCTGCGCCCCCGCCGCTGCGCCATCGACCGCTTCAGACACAGCCAGGCAGTTAGCATCGTTTGCCAGGCGGACTTCGCGGTTCAGACGCGCACTTAAGTCTTTGTCAAAAGGCTGCCCGTTAAGCCAGGTCGAGTTGGCATTCTTCACCACTCCGGTGTAGGGCGAAATTGAACCGGGAATGCCCATCCCTACGGTTCCCGTCTGCCCGGTGGCTTTTTCCGCCATCTCCACCAGCGCGGCGATGGTTTCTATGGTTTGTCGATAATCATCACGCGGCGTCGGCAGGCGATGGCGAAAAAGCTGTTCACCCGCATCGCCAAGCGCGATAACTTCCGTTTTCGTACCGCCTAAATCGATACCTATACGCACGGTTTACTCCTCTTCCCGATTAACAATGCAAGCATAGCGACAATTCGCTATCATGCCCGCTGGATTTAACGACAAGGCCGTGGAAATTATCATGCTGTGGTTCAAAAATTTAATGGTTTACCGTCTTAGCCGCGATGTTTCTTTGCGTGCCGAAGAGATGGAAAAACAGCTGGCATCAATGACGTTCACCCCTTGCGGTAGCCAGGATATGGCAAAAATGGGCTGGGTTCCGCCGATGGGATCGCACAGCGATGCATTAACGCATACCGCCAATGGCCAAATTATTATCTGCGCCCGCAAAGAAGAAAAAATTCTGCCGTCGCCGGTTATCAAACAGGCGCTGGAAGCCAAAATAATCAAACTGGAAGCTGAGCAAGGTCGCAAACTCAAGAAGACCGAAAAAGACTCGCTGAAAGATGAAGTGTTGCACTCATTGCTGCCGCGCGCTTTTAGCCGCTTCAGCCAGACAATGATGTGGATCGACACCGTCAATGACCTGATCATGGTCGACTGTGCAAGCGCGAAGAAAGCGGAAGATACGCTGGCGCTGCTGCGTAAGAGCCTCGGTTCACTGCCGGTCGTTCCGCTGACGATGGAAAACCCTATTGAGCTAACGCTGACCGAATGGGTTCGCTCCGGCACAACGGCGCAAGGTTTCCAGTTACTGGATGAAGCCGAACTGAAAGCGATGCTGGAAGACGGCGGCGTGATCCGCGCGAAGAAACAGGATCTGGTTTGCGATGAAATTGCCGTACACATCGAAGCAGGCAAACTGGTCACCAAGCTGGCGCTCGACTGGCAGCAGCGTATTCAGTTCGTTATGTGTGACGACGGTTCCATTAAGCGTCTGAAGTTCAGCGATGAACTGCGCGATCAAAATGAAGACATCGACCGTGAAGACTACGCTCAACGTTTTGATGCCGATTTCATCCTGATGACGGGTGAACTGGCCGCGTTGATTAAAAGCCTGGTGGAAGGATTAGGCGGCGAAGCACAACGCTGAGTGACTTCGTATTGCCAGATGTCACCCCTTGCGACTTATCTGGCCTACGCATATTGTAGGCCAGATAAGTGAGTACTATCAGGCAATAAACAATTACAGATAGCGGCAAAGATAGGATGTTGGCTCTGCTACCTGCAGATGAAACTCACTGTTGCCCGGTACGTTAAACACGTCTCCTGCGGCATATACTTTCCACTCAGTTTCCCCCGGCAGTAACACATTTAACGCACCGCTTACCACCGTCATCTCTTCAGGTGCCGCTGTACCAAAGGTGTATTCACCTTCCGCCATAACGCCAACGCTGGCGCGGCCAGTACTGCTGCTGGTAAAACCAATCGATTTTACTTTGCCGGAAAAGTATTCATTACTTTGAAGCATACAACTGGCCCTATCTCGTGATTAAGTTGATAACCAATATAGGGGCCTGACGTTGTACCTGTCACGCAAAATTAAGCGAGCAACTCGGATGCCAGTCGGGCAATCAGTACGTTAGACAGAAGAACCGGGACATCCAGCGACTTTTGCAGTAAATCACGATGGCGTTGGTTAAAACCCAAACAATCCAGCATGAGAACATCAGCGCCCTGCTCAAGCAGATCTTTTCCGGCATCAATCAGCTGTTGTTCAGAACCGTGAATCGGGTTTGCCACGGCATAGACGGGGGGCGTCTGTAGCACCTGCCATTTTTGTTCCTGGGTCAGGAGCAATTCGGCGACCGGCACAATCACCCCAACCTGATGCCCTTCCACAATTGAGGCCACCAGGGGAGGAATAATGCGTAAAGGCTCCAGCAGGATACTATTGCGGGCCGTCAGGCGGGTAATTGAGGCCGTACTCATCAGCAAAATAACGTCAAAACCCTGGTTATCCAGCACTTCAACAATACTTTGCAAATCGCGTTCGACTTTCTGGCGCGAGACATGAGCCAGTTGATGGTCGCTCAGCAGCGTCAATAACGACTCGTCACCGGGCGAGACCGCATACTCGGCCATCACCTCTTCTCGCCGCATCTGTCCCAGCAGGCTGTGGTGAGTTATGTGTTGTTCATCGATATATTCCGTCAGGAGCGGTAACACCTCACACATCGGCACAACACCAATCGTGAGGATAGCCAACGACGTACTCATTTGTTGTTCCACCGTCTTCTTACTTTGCCGTGAATCCCCGGACAAATGCCGGGTACTGACCTGCGCTACAAATGCTCAAAAGCGTAGCAGCAGATCGGCGATGCATAGTGTAAAGATTCCAAATCATTCCAGTACTATATTGTTATCGTTTAATTTTCACTTTCCGCGCTATAGCAGGAGGTGCAAAAATTGTGATACAGGCACGCTCCGGCAGAGGACAGATAATATGTCTGCGCGCCCAGGATTGAGTGGAAAGATCGGTCTATATCGGGAAACCCTTAACAATAAGCTCCGCCCTGTAGCCGTGACCGGGCTTGCGACAGTATCACAAGAATATCAGCCACAACCTGCGAAGGTTCATTCGTCGCATCAACAATATAATGCGCCGCTTCACGATACAGCGTATCGCGCTGTTCAAGAACTTCCTGCACTTCTTCGGTTAATGGCTTGCCGGTCAACGTCGGGCGCAATCCTTCTTCAGGCGCCACTTCCAGGCGGTTTACCAGTACCGATACTGGTGCGTTTAAATAGATGACCATGCCGTGACTACGCATGTAGTGACGATTATATTCAGTAAGAATAATACCGCCGCCGGTCGCCACGACTGTTGAGGGGGCCGTAACGGCCTGCAAGGCGGTCGTTTCCTGGGCGCGAAAACCTTCCCATCCTTCTCTTTCAACAATTTCAGCCACCGTCATCTGCAGGTGTGATTGCAACCAACGATCGGTATCAACGAACTGAAAGTCGATGGCTTTCGCCAGCGCCATACCGGTTGTCGTCTTACCACACCCCCGGGGGCCAACAAGATAAAGCGGTTGTGTCATCACAGAAGTTCCCCAGAGAACCGCAGGTAAGCGGGATCTGATGCTGTTAAAGTTATAATCATACCATCAAACTAGTACATCGCCAAAGTGTAAAGAATATATTCCAATAAGGCGATAAAATCGATTAAACCCTACTATAACAAGAATTCACAACGAAGAAAGTGTAAAAAATAAATTACAATTATTATTTTCCACGTTGAACTTCCAGCCACCACTTGTCCAGTTCAGCCGCAAAATGTTGCCTGTCACGCGGCGAAAGGCTGTCAGGCCCCCCGGTCTGGATCCCGCTGGCACGCAGCGTATCCATAAAATCACGCATCGTCAGACGTTCACGGATCGTCGCCTCGGTATAGCGCTCACCGCGCGGGTTGAGTGCCGCAGCGCCTTTTTCAATGACTTCAGAGGCCAGCGGGATATCCGCCGTGACAACCAGGTCTCCAGCGCTGCACTGGCGCACAATTTCGTTATCGGCGACATCAAACCCGGCCGGAACACGTAAAGTGCGGATAAAACGAGAAGGCGGAACGCGCAAACTCTGATTGGCGACCAAAATGAGCGGCATCTGCATCCGCTCGGAGGCCCGATATAAAATTTCTTTAATCACATTCGGACACGCATCCGCATCCACCCAAATCGTCATAACACCTCCAGACACATGTGCAATTGCACATTGTCTCGTGCTTTTACTTTCAGGCAAAGCGCTGTTTCTCCTTCTGAACGCCTTCATTCCGCGCTAAGCTTAGCTTTCCCAGATTTACCCTAAATAATTCAAGTGACTTGAAGGATGATGGGTATAAAACAATGAATATCACGCATAGGGAGTGACAAGATGGACAAGAAAATTGGTTTTATCGGCTGCGGAAATATGGGTAAAGCGATTCTTGGCGGCCTGATCGCCAGCGGCCAGGTACTCCCCGGACAAATCTGGGTCTATACCCCCTCTCCCGATAAAGTCGCAGCGCTGCACGATCAGTACGGCATAAATGCGGCGCAGTCTGCGCAAGAAGTCGCGCAGATCGCAGATATTGTCTTTGGCGCCGTGAAGCCAGGCATCATGATTAAGGTGCTGAGTGAAATCACCTCCAGTCTGAACAAAGATTCCCTGGTGGTATCCATTGCGGCGGGCGTCACCCTCGATCAACTCGCCCGCGCACTGGGTCATGACCGTAAAATTATCCGCGCAATGCCTAACACGCCGTCACTGGTCAATGCAGGAATGACGTCCGTCACCCCAAATGCGCTGGTAACACCGGAAGATACTGCTGATGTGTTGAATATTTTCCGCTGCTTTGGCGAAGCCGAAGTCATCGCAGAATCGATGATTCACCCGGTCGTTGGCGTCAGCGGTTCAGCCCCGGCCTATGTGTTTATGTTTATCGAAGCCATGGCCGATGCCGCCGTTAAGGGCGGCATGCCACGCGCGCAAGCATATAAATTCGCGGCACAGGCGGTCATGGGATCGGCGAAGATGGTACTGGAAACGGGTAAACATCCTGGAGAACTGAAAGATATGGTGTGCTCGCCTGGCGGAACCACCATTGAGGCAGTGCGCGTCCTCGAAGAGCGCGGCTTCCGTTCGTCAGTTATCGAAGCGATGGTTAAGTGCATGGAACAATCAGAGAAACTCAGCAAATCCTGAGTGCAGGTCGGACGTCAGGCCGCCGCTTCAGTACGGTTACGTCCGGCATTCTTTGCTTTGTAAAGCGCCATATCCGCTGACTTCAACCACTCCCGATAGTGCTCTGTTTCAGAAGTCAGCGGAGCAACACCGACGCTAATCCGCAGGGCAACTTGCGGAGCGCAGGACAAGCGTAACTGGCTAAGTCGTTCATGGACGCGCGACATCGCTGCGATTGCACTGGCTGCAGGTGTACCGCACATAATTACCGCAAACTCATCGCCACCAAAACGCCCAATCACATCACTGCCGCGCAGCGTCATTTGCAACTGACGCGTCAGCGCAACAATCGCCTGATCCCCTACGTCATGACCCCAGGTATCATTGATGCTCTTAAAATGGTCGATATCGATAATAAGCAACGTGGCATCACGTTGCTGGCGACGGCAATTATCAAATTCATTGCGCAGCAATAGCTCCCAATGGCGCCGATTATAAACCCCGGTCATTCCATCCCGCGTACTCATGACCTGCAGGCGGCGTTTATGCTCCGCCAATTTGATCACCGTCTGGTAGCTAACCCAGGCAAACAGCAGCGGATAAATCACCAGTACCGGCAGCGACAACAGCACGCTCAGTTGCGTACTGCTAAACACGACCGGAATATCCGTTAACTGTAGCGTCACCAGACATGAAACCACCATCAACACAACGCCAGCGATGAATAATCGCACCCCACCTGCGCCCATCAGGTTGATGCAGATAATCATCAGCAGCGCCGTGGATGGCAGCAGGTTTGCCCCCATGATCCCCACCCACATGCCAGCGAGGATCGCATCGGCTTTAATATTCGTAAATTCACTGTATAGCGGATCTTCCGCTTTACTCGCCAACTGCCACGCAAGGTGCGGCCAGACAAACGCCCATCCCACCAGTAATAGCCACCAACCTCCGGTTATGGGTTGCGAGACTAATACCGACGCGATGGGGAAAAACATTCCCCCCAGCCCGACTGCGCGAGGCAGTCTTATCCGTCGGGCAAATCGCAGACCGGAACGTTGGTGGTCGTTTTGATGAAGCGATAAAAATGCTTCATTCGGTACGGCCTTCTTTTGATAAAAGTTTTCATCATTCATCGTATTTGGGAATATTCTGAAACAAATTTCCCAAATTATAGAAAGGGGTCTGGCGGCGGAAGTATGATATTTCGGGTGAGCGATTTTATCCGCTCACCCGTATGTATTACGCAGCTTTTTTCAGGCAAGCGCTCATAAATTTTTTACGATCGTCGCCTTTCAGCGACTGCTCTGTTGCCTGAACGTTACATTCGCGCATTTTCTGCTGCTGCGGCGTCAGACTCTTTTCATCAGGCGCAGACTGACTGTTTTTCAAGCAATCACTCATATATGTCTTCCGGGCATCCCCTTTTAAGGTCTGCGCCGTCGCCTGCTGGTTGCAGGTGGTCATACGTTGTTGTTGCGGGGTTAACGTCTTCTCGGCAGCGCCGACGGTAGTTAAGAAAACCAGGCCAAATAATAGGGTAACGAGTAATGTTATTTTCATAGCACCATCCTGTTGTGAGTATTCACTCTACACGTCACCTTTCAAGCGACCTCGATGTTGGCTGCTTGAAGGATGACGTGTAGTAAGTCTGGTTGCTGACGCAGAAATAGCCACCTCATTATTAAAATTAAGTGACCAAATAGCAGGTTACTTCAGCCCTAACGCCGCTTTCATGGTGTAAAACAGGTCGGTCTGATCGGTCAGGCCTACCACATTCGCCGCATGCGGGCCATAGGCGGCAATACGCAGCTGGCTGCCGGTATGCTCCTGTGATTCCTCTTCCGAGTTACCATAGCTGATAACCATCACCGCGCCATCTTTGGTATTCAGCGCCTGAGTCAGGCCAGGGGCTTTGGTGTCTGGTGCAACAATCTGGCTGGCATGCGCGTGGTCAGCGGTCACGACGACCAGCGTGTTGCCGTCTTTCTTCGCGAAGGCCAGCGCGCGCTGTACAGCTTCATCCAGATCGACCGTTTCACCAATCTGACCGCACGGGTTTGCGGCGTGATCCTGCTTATCGATAGACGCGCCTTCTACCTGCAGGAAAAAGCCTTTTTCATTCTTACTTAATAGCTCAATCGCTTTATCCGTCATCTGTGCAAGCGTTGGCACCGTGTCGTTACGTTTTGGATTGGGCGTACAGGTCACGACTGGCTTATCAAGGTTACCGTGGTAAGACGCTTTTGGCCCTTCCCAGCGTACCGGCATGTTGCCATCAGAGAACAAACCTAACAGCGGTTTATCCTGATTCGCTTCGGTAATGGCTGCCAGCGTCGCGGTATCACTGACCATCTGATAACCACGGGCCTGAGCCTGTTCACGCAGCGTTTTACCCTGCCACTCGCCCGCAGCAGCGGTCTCAGCAAAGGTTTTTGCCCCGCCGCCCAGCGTAACGTCAGCACGGGCATTCAATAATTGTTCGGTGATTGACCCTTTACCGCCTTTTTCCAGCGCATTCGTCGGGCATTTCTCAGTGGTGACGCTCGGACCGTAACATTTACGCGACGTCACATGCGCAACCAGCGCCGCGGGGGTGGCATCCTGCAATTCAGCAGTGGATACGTTGCCTGTCGCCAGACCGGCAGCTTTGGCCATTTCCAGAATAGTGGCGTGATCTTTTTCGTGAATATCAACGCCCAGCGCACCGTTATATGTTTTAACACCGGTCGTCCATGCCGTCGCAGAGGCTGCGGAATCGGTCACATAGTCAGGTTTACCCGTTTTTTTATCCAACGCGTAGTGCGTGTATTGTCCGGTCAGGGGTAACGCATCAATACCTTTAAAAAAACCACCCGCGCCTTCTGCATAATTTCGCGCAGCGGTAATTTCCGAGTCCCCCATACCATCACCGATCAATAAAATAATATTCTTGGCCGGTTTATCGTTCAAAGAATCTCGTAGTGCTGCCGTTTGATCAGTCGTTAATCGACGCGCGCCACCCGGTGTGGTGATATCTCCCTGTGCGGCACGATTATCCATAGCCGCTACGGTAGATGTTTCTGCATGAATAACCGGGGTAAACAGCAAGGGTAACAGGGCAATAGCGAGTGCGCTTTGTTTCACTTTATTTTCTCCATGTACAAATACGGTAAAATTAAAACAAAGCGACTATAAGTATTTGATGTGACACTTTTATGATAATTCGTCGATAAGTATCTGCAGATATCTCAACACGTTTTAGATACGTTCTCGCCAGCACTGTGCATGGTCGTCAGAAATGCGGGCATTTGACTTACCCCTGCCAGCGCGTCTTCTATTTGACGAATCAGTGTTTGCTGCTCATTTGTTGCCATGTTGCGCAGCATTTCCATGATGACCCGCTCTAACGTTGCGACTTGCGCGGCCAGGTCTTGCGACTCTTCTTCTTTTTGGGCGAGCTTAAGTAACAACTCAGTGATGAGATTTTTCATTTTCGTATTCCCTTAACTAAATAAAGGCCACGTTATCACTAAGACTCACAACTTCCTAGAGGATGAAAGTTGTATTTATTGCAGAAATAAAACATTTTGCGAAAACAATCACAACACAAAATAAGGGGGAATGACGCTTTCTGCAGAATAATTCAATATAAAAGGGTAAGGAGATTAATAGTCACCCAGATATATAATCTTCAATTATGGATTAACAACGCTGGCAACCCGCGTTGTTAATCCGCCATTCAGCGAGCGAGACGCCGGCGTCGCAACGCGATAGCCAGTTGCCAGATATTAATAAGCACAATGCTCGCGGTAGCGATAAAGACCCAGCGGAAACCCGCCATGGCCGATACGGTTGCCCCCATCAAGGGTCCAGCGACGTTTCCAAGATACATAAACGACTGGTTATACCCAAAGATGCGCCCGGTAATTTGCTCGCTGGAGTATTTCACTAATAGCGTTTGCACCGCAGGCAGCATTGCACCATCGGCAAAGCCGAGCAGAAAACGTAGTATCCCTAACTGCAGCGGAGTGGTAACCCATGACATAGCGAAAAACAGCACCACGGCGAAGATGAGCGTTGCCATCAGGATCCGTTCAGTACCAATTCTGTCGCCCAACTTTCCAAGACGTGGCGCTGAAATCAAAGCGGATATGCCGGGAACCGAGGCAATCAGGCCGCTGAGAAAGGCAATATTTGCGCTATCTGGCACCATCGATTTGATAAACAGCGCCAGAATGGGGCCAATTGAGCCGTTACACAGTTGAATCACCATGGTGGTAAAAAACAGACTAATGACCAGCGCGGGATACGGTAACGAAGCAAAAACAGCTTTCCCGCTTAAACGCTCGCTTTTTTTAATCGTCGGTCGGACACCCTCTTTAATTAAGAACAGTGTGACCATAAAACTCACTACCAACAGTGCGGCGGTAATACAAAATACCGCACGTAAGCCAACATGGTCGGCAATAAAACCGCCCATCAGCGGCCCGCCAATCACCCCACTAATTTGCGCCGTTGAGAGCGTGCTCAACGCCCAACCACTGCGTTCTCGCGGGACTTGCGACGCCACCAACGCCATCGCATTGGGAATGTATCCCGACGTTAACCCCATCACCCCGCGCAGCAGAAAAAGCTGCCAGACGTTAGTGGCAAATGCCTGCAGCAAAATGGCAATTGCCATCCCCAGCGAGGCCCGTAACAGCATCAGCTTACGCCCTTTACGGTCAGCTAAACTGCCCCACATCGGTGAAACAATGGCAGAAATAAGAAACGTGACGCTAAACGTTAACCCGGACCACATTGAGAGCGCTTCGTGCGAGGTGACTCCCAGTTGGGAGATATAGAGCGGCAGAAAAGGCAGGATTTGGCTGATTGCAAGTCCGGTGAAAAAGCAACCGAACCACACGGAAATAAGGTTAACTCTCCAGGATTCCATAAGGACTCATAACGGTAAATAGCTGAAAACTGCGAGCAGCTTAACAAATTACGCCTTCAAACGAGGGTTCAGAGGTGCGATGTTTCACAGTTTAGTATTTTATCTCCCCGCTCATCATATTTGTGATATCCATCACATCAACCCCCTATTAGATACAGGGAATTATGCTGCTAACATGCCCTATGGGTTTGTGCGTATTCATTCCCGGGGAATCCACCAAAACAATCTGCCAGAAGCCGAGGAATCCTGCGTTTTGTCGTGGTAATGTATGTGCTTTGCATTCAAGGAATGGGTTTTTAAGATGGCAAAGTTGCGAGTAGGAATCGTATTTGGTGGTAAATCAGCGGAACATGAAGTGTCATTGCAATCGGCAAAAAATATTGTCGATGCCATCGACAAGACTCGCTTTGACGTTGTGCTGTTAGGTATTGATAAACAAGGGCAGTGGCACGTGAGCGATGCCAGCAACTATCTGCTCAACTCTGACGATCCGGCACGCATTGCGTTGCGCCCTTCCGCCACCAGCCTGGCGCAGGTACCGGGTAAACAAGAACAGCAGCTGATCGATGCACAAAACGGTCAGCCGCTGCCAACGGTCGATGTTATTTTCCCTATCGTGCACGGCACGCTGGGTGAAGATGGTTCACTGCAAGGCATGCTGCGCGTGGCAAATTTACCGTTCGTCGGTTCTGATGTACTGGGCTCTGCGGCCTGCATGGATAAAGATATCACCAAACGTCTGCTGCGCGATGCCGGATTAAACATCGCGCCATTTATTACGCTCACCCGCGCCAATCGCAATGCCATCAGCTTTGCTGAGGTCGAATCGCGTCTGGGTCTGCCGCTGTTTGTGAAGCCAGCCAACCAGGGATCATCCGTTGGCGTCAGCAAAGTCACCAGCGAAGCGCAATACAACCAGGCTGTTGCACTGGCGTTTGAGTTCGATCATAAAGTGGTGGTGGAACAAGGGATCAAAGGCCGCGAGATCGAATGTGCGGTACTGGGTAACGATCACCCGCAGGCCAGCACCTGTGGCGAGATCGTCCTGAACAGCGATTTCTACGCGTACGATACCAAATATATTGACGATAACGGTGCCAAAGTCGTGGTTCCGGCGGCGATCGCCTCAGAAATTAACGACAAGATCCGTGAAATCGCTATTCAGGCTTACCAGACCCTGGGTTGCGCCGGGATGGCGCGAGTGGATGTGTTCCTGACCGCAGAGAATGACGTGGTGATCAACGAGATCAACACGCTACCGGGCTTTACCAACATCAGTATGTATCCCAAACTGTGGCAGGCCAGCGGCTTAGGCTATACCGATCTGATCACACGTCTGATCGAGCTGGCGCTGGAGCGCCACGCTGCCGATAGCGCGCTGAAAACCAGCATGTAAAAGCAGACAGGATGCCCGATAACTATTGGGCATCCTTGACATCTTCATCCTCATCGGCACGGCGGCGAATAATAAGTCCCGCGAGCCAAAAGCTAATCACCCACGTAACCAGCCCCACCGCATAGGTTTGCCATCCTTTCGCTTCAAAACCCAATAATCCCACCACGCCATTCAGAATAAAGATCAGCCCAATGGCAAACGCGTAATAGTGCCAGTCGCGACGAATTTTTACAGGCAGGTTCATAACAGCTCCGGTGGAAGTACATCGTTGAACAGCATCCTCGCACATTTCACTGCGGGCGTCTGTGTCCTGTGCGGAAATTCTGAAATGTGAATCAATTTAACTTAAGGTTACACATTTGTGACGCTCAACAAAAAATCAAAATCCAGGAATAATCTCTACCTGAAATTACCATCATTCTGATATTGACAATCCCGATCACCTGTCAGACTCACTGTCAGTTACTGGTATGGCATCGACAACGCAGGATATTTCTTGGAGGTCCCTATGGCTGATTTTACGCTCTCAAAATCCCTGTTTAAGGGCAAGCATCGAGATACCTCCTCTCTGCCCGGCAACATTGCGTATGCCGTTTTTGTGCTGTTTTGCTTCTGGGCCGGGGCTCAGATTTTAAATCTGTTAGCCCATGCGCCCGGTATCTATGAAGAACTGATGCAGCTACAGATGCACGAGACCGGGCGCCCACGCGTTGAAATTGGCTTAGGCGTCGGCACCCTGTTTGGACTGATTCCCTTCCTCACTGGCTGCCTTATCCTTGGCGTCATCGCGGCGGCGGTGCGCTGGCACCATCGTCATCACAACGATGACTGACCCATACACTTCGCCCGACGATCGTCCACGCGTTTGGCAAACCATGCCGTGGTCAAATTACGCGTAATCTTCGGGCTTTCCAGTTGAATACCTGGCAGCACTTCCCGTGGTAACGCTTTTCCTGCCTTCGCTTCCGCCAGCTTATACATCTTCTCGTACAGCGCAGTCTCCTCGAAGGCCAGGCTGTCGCCTTTTTGCAACTGACGATGGATATCGCTCTCACTCATCCCCAGCTTCCCGGCAAGCTTGCGTACCGCCAGCTCCGTTTTACCCGGTTCTTTGCTGTTATAGAGAATCAAATCCCCATCCAGCGCCAGCTTCACACCACTGGCTTTGCTGACGGCATTCTGAAACGCCGCATTACGGCTGGCGTACCATCCCGCATTAAAATCCGCGAAACGGAAGATGGGCGCGCTATAGTTCGCCGGGTAATTCAGCAAGTGATACGTGCCGAACCACAGTCCGCCGCGCAGGGTAAAGACTTCCTGGCGCACGGTTCCTTCCATTTGCCACGGATACCCGGAAGTATGCTGCTCGGCAAAGGCGATGCTGACCTGCATCGGCCCCCCGGTATGCACCGGATTAAGCGAACTAAATAACGTCTGCCCCATCGGTACCATGTTGATAAAATCATCAAAAATGGCGCTAAGCTGCTTTTCCGTCTTCACAGAATCCAGACGCTCGCTGTAGCTTTTCCCCGTTGGCGAGTTAATCTTCAGCGCGGTATGCACCAAAAATACTGGGATATGCATACGCTCGGCGCGGCGGTCAATCTCTTTCCAGGCTATTTTGCTTAAATTCGGGACAACCGGATCGGCCTGATAGTTGGACTCCTGCTGCGCGACCGCCAGCACCGAACAGATGTTTTCAACCGTCGGCACCAGCTTCTGGCTGGCAAACGTTTTCGCCAAATCCTGCGCCCACGCGTCCCGGTCTTTCACGCTGGCGGGCATTTTTTGCCGCACCACGCTCGCCACATCGACGGCTTTCTCCCCCTTTTTTAGCGGCTGCGCGGGTTGGCTACTACATCCCACCAGCACCAGTGCAGCAAGACCAGACAAGGGGTAAAGACGGGAAACCGTCGACATAACATCTCCTTATTATTAACTCAGCGTATGGGTAACTTCCTGAATATCCTGACCATCAAGCTCTCGTTCAAAGCTGCGCAGACGCTTATAAATAGACATCAGTTCCACTAACGTTGTCCAGGAGTTAATCAGATACTGGAACGAGCCACGTACCTGACCAAACACGTTGGTGATTTGCGTCATCAGACCGAGCGTAATCGTACCGGCAACAATCGATGGAAACAGCAGGAACAAGCCGAAAACGTTATCAACCTGTAGGTAAAGAATACGGGCGATATTGAAGTACATATAGTGAAAATAGAGGCGAAAGTAGTTTTGACGTACCGCGTGGAACAGCTCGCGAACCGTGGGCGGCGTCGCGCGATTACCATCATCTTCACCGTACACCAGCTCTTTACGGTACGCCGCTTCCACCCGCTGATTTTTGAACTCCAGCCCAGGCAGTTTGATCCCCACCACGGCCAGCAGCCCGGTCCCCATCAACGACCAGACAATCGCGGCAATCACCAGACCGTAAGGAATATGTCCAACAATCGGCAGATCCGGGACATGCGCAGAAAGCGTAACCAGTACCGGCAGGAAGGCAATCAGCGTCATAATCGCGTTAATAAAACTTACGCCCATGTCTTCCAGCGTGGAAGCGAAACGCATAGTGTCTTCCTGCACACGTTGCGCCGCACCTTCGATATGACGCAGATGCTGCCAGTGCGCCATATAATGTTCGTTCATCGCGGTACGCCAACGGAAGACGTAATGGCTGACAAAGAAGTTGTTCATCACGCCAATGACGACGGCTATCAGCGCAATCCCGAGAAAGATCCCCACTTCCTGATAGAACTGCTCAATCTTCACCTTATGCGGCGTGCTGAGTGCGGTTTGAATCAGGTCGTAGAACGGGGCATACCAGGCGTTGACAGCGACGCCGACTTCAACCAGAAACCAGGTAACGAAGATAATCAGCGAGGTACCGAGTATCGACCAGTACTGCCAGCGGTGCGGACTGTAGATAAACCAGAACAGCGCAAACACGCCAACGCACAGAATGTAGTACGCATAAAAAATCAGATAATCCAGTGACCAGAATCGCGCCGCGCTAATCGGTACATCCCCCGATGCGCCGGTAATCTGTGCAACCCAGGCTCCCCCACCAGCCTGCCAAAATACAACAGCGACCAGTGCCCAAATAAATGCCGAAATAAAGAACGGTCCCGGCTTTGGGAAAAAAGACTTAAACATAGTGCTCTCCTGCTAACTTCTTATCGTTATGACGACTGCTGTGCATTTGCCACGGTGGTTTACCGCGGCAAGACGGCTTACGCCCAATAAACACAAGCTGAAACCGACAATTGTGACCAGAACCGACGCACTTAGTTCGCTATCTGGTTTTGTAGAATTGTTTCTGCGGTTTTCACACCGACAGCGTTCCGGCATGTTCAGATTATTACAGCGTGAGATCACAAAAGCGAACATCCACTCTCCGGGAAAAGCCCACGTTTACTCATCGTTACGTTTTTCCCACTATCATTGGCTGATAAGCGCTTTGCAATATGCCAACGAGTAGTATAAATACGCATACGCACGTCATCTTTTATTTCCTCTAACTCATGGACACCACCGTTGAAACGTAGTCTGCTTTTTTCTGCCGCGCTGTGTGCGGCGTCATTGACATCAGTCCAGGCGGCACAGCCTATAACCGATCCCGTCTTTGCCTCTGACATCGTCGACCGGTATGCCGATCATATTTTCTACGGCAGTGGTGCTACGGGGATGGCGCTTGTGGTGATTGATGGTAATCAGCGCGTGTTTCGTAGCTTTGGTGAAACGCGCCCCGGCAATAATGTTCACCCGCAGTTGGATTCCGTCATTCGCATCGCGTCGTTGACCAAATTAATGACCAGCGAAATGTTAGTGAAATTGCTCGATCAGGGCACAGTTAAACTCAACGATCCATTGAGTAAATATGCACCACCAGGCGCACGCGTGCCGACTTATCAGGGCACGCCGATTACGCTGGTGAATCTGGCGACGCATACCAGCGCGCTGCCACGCGAGCAGCCTGGCGGCGCGGCAAAACGCCCGGTCTTTGTCTGGCCGACTCGCGAACAGCGCTGGAGCTATCTCTCTACCGCCACGCTAAAAGCCGCACCGGGCTCGCAGGCTTCCTATTCGAACCTGGCGTTTGACCTGCTGGCCGATGCGCTGGGAACTGCCTCTGGTAAGCCTTATCCACAGCTGTTTGAAGAAAAAATTACCCGTCCGTTGGGGATGAAAGACACCACCTTTACCCCATCCCCCGATCAATGCCGACGTCTGATGGTCGCGGAAAAAGGCGCCAGCCCGTGTAACAATACGCTGGCGGCGATGGGCAGCGGCGGCGTCTATTCAACGCCAGGCGATATGATGCGCTGGATGCAGCAGTATCTCTCTTCTGATTTTTACCATCGTAGCCAGCAGGCCGACCGGATGCAGACGCTGATTTATCAGCGTACGCAGTTAACCAAAGTGATAGGGATGGATGTGCCGGGCAAGGCCGATGCGCTTGGTTTGGGCTGGGTCTATATGGCGCCGAAGAATGGGCGTCCAGGAATTATTCAAAAAACCGGTGGCGGCGGTGGCTTCATTACTTATATGGCGATGATCCCACAGCAAAACGTCGGGGCCTTTGTCGTGGTGACCCGCTCCCCGCTGACCCGCTTTACCAATATGAGCGACGGGATCAACAATCTGGTGAGCGAACTGAGCGGCAACAAACCGCAGGTTATTCCCGCCTCCTGATTCAATACTCAAAAGGCAAACGGTTAATGTTCACCAGTTTGCCTTTATTCATTTCAATGTAACCACCTTTACGCAAAGCCGCGAGAACCTCAGCAACAACTGAGCGTGAAATTCGCGTGCGTTGGTGAATATAGTTCATGACGCCGATACGCGAACGCAGAACGTCGTCCCATTCCGTCATGGATATCAGCGTCGCACGGTTCTGATCGTAGGAGTTATTGCCAATCAACTGCAAGTCGCGCATTTCAAGCATGCAGTTTTGCCATGCTAACCAGCAAAAAGCTTCGCGCCAAAGCTGGCATTGTTCAATGATATTAATCGTTTGTGAGGCAGGAAGATGATATCCCGTACAATTACTTTCGGTTATTAATCTGTATGGTACATCTGTTTTCATTACGCCATCCGAAAGGCCCATAATAAAAGGTGCCTGTACAATCCCGACCAGCACGCTTTCCCCTCTACGCAGGGAAACAACACCGCTTAAAATAATAAAGGTATCGTCGCCATTTATATCACTGGAATATATAATTTGTTTTTTGTTATCATATTTAAAATGTTTACCATATTTTGACAAACATTTATCAAGCTTACAAAATTCCAAAAGAGGTTTATTTGTAGATAGCATGTGCGCACTCCTTGCAATAAATGCCCGTCAAATCCGTGACGGGCATTTTTCTGGATTAAATTATCTTTTTCTCAATGAGAAATTTATTACCAGGTATATTTAACACCAGCATTCGCAGACCAGTCTTGATCTACATCGCCACCACCGAGGTAGTTAGCATCGGTGTAGGCACTGAAGTTTTTGGTAAAGCTGAACTGAGTCCCCAGTCCAACACGTACCGCAGAACCTTCTACGCCGTTGTCGATGGAGTCACCGTTTACGTTAGAATCATTGTTAGAGTCATCGTAAACGTAGGCCAGTTTGAAGTACGGGGTCAGCGCCTGATCTTCGCTGTAGGCGAAGGTATAACCTGCATCTACACCGAGTTCATAACGCATGCTGTCATAAGACTGACCGTCAACTTTCATGTCGTTGCTCAGTTTATAGTCATCACCAGACTGGAACAGACCGGATACGCTACCATAAGGCGCCACGTAACCAGCATCACCCAGTTTCAGGTCGTAACCCAGTTTCAGACCAAAGCCCCAGGCATCAGCAGAAGTGCTGCCATCAACATATTGACCGTTGCTCATGTTGGCAGAAAGATCGTTGTTGAAGTGGGAGTAGCTTAAGTTACCGTCAACAAAGATGTTGTTGTCAAAGCGAGCAGAAGAGTAGATATAGGCAGTCTGGCTGTCCTGATCCACCTGACCGGTACGGTCGCTCATATCACCTTTCGCGAAGCCTGCTGCTGCACCGACAATCCACTTGGCGTTGTTACCATCAATTTTGGAATCAACACCGACCATGATGCCGTTAACATCCTGATCGTAGTTGATGGTGCCGTTATCCGCATCGAAGCTACCACCGAAGTAGCTAACCCATGCGCCACCGTTATCAACCAGACCATGACGCGCGTTAGTCAGACGAGTACCGACGGTGTCTTGTTCCAGGTTCCAGATATTGGTGTTAGCAGACGGGATGCTCAGAGCCATATTTGCGTAGTCGGTCAGCTCCATCTGCTGCAGAACAACGGTGTTACCCTGCTGCTGCGCCTGATAGGTGTAAGCGCCGAGGTCAGCTTTGTTCGCTGCTGAGAAGGTTGCGGTGCTGTTGGTGTCGTTAACGTAGATCAGCTCGTTACCTTTGTAATCAGCAACAGAACCAGCGCCGGTCGCGTTATCGATACGCACTTTATAGTTACCGGTTGCTGCCGCTACGTGGTCACCATAGTTATCAACTTCAGACTGATCGTAGGAGGTGTCAGAATCGCCGTTACCATTGATAGTCAAGTGACCATCAGAGTTCATTGCGATCACGCCGTAACCGTAGTTAGCCTGAGTTTTGTCGTTAGTACGATCGTTGGTCAAGTCAGCATTCAACACATAGTTGGTGCTGTTGATGTCGAAAACACCCGCATTAACATGGTTGTAAGCGTCGGTATAGCTGGTCAGGTTCAGCGTATCAACCTGCAGTGCATCACCTGTGCTGTTACCCACATCCAGAACACCGTTGTTGGTAACGTTGATGGTGTTGGCATACAGTGCAGCACTACCCACGCTCCAGCCAGCAGATACGTCGTCAGCAATCGTTACAGAACTGTTGTCGATAGACAGCGTATCGGTCGCAACATGACCATCTTCGTTGATGTTCAGGGCAGAAGCACCGGTCAGAGAGATGGTGTCAGAAATCAGGGTAGAATCACCTACGTTGACAACCGAACCGCTGTTGATGCCCAGAGTGTCGATCAGAGACGTTTTGGTGGTATCCCACTGTGAAGCGCCATTCAGCGTAACGTTGAACAGACCGCTCTGGTAGACGGCGTTGCCCACCACATGGCCATTTTCGTCATAAGAAGTTGTGTCGCTATCGATACCATAGGTTGAAACTGGCCACAGGTTGTTAGCCGCGATGTCGATCAACGTAGAGGTGTATTCAGTGCCCGCATCGTAGCTGTCATAAACACCGTCGCCATCAACGTCCACCTGATGGACGGACATCGCCGCGCCCACCCACTTACTACCGTTGTTGAGGGTAAGATCCAGACGGTCAGTACCATCCCAACCGTTGGTATCCAGGTCGGCATCGGTATCGCGGTAAGTATCAGCGCCGTTCGGGAAGAAGTTCTCATCGAAGTTGCTGGAGAACACCACGTCGCCCATCAGCGTGGAGTTGCTCAACGTGGCAGTCGTCTGCATCGCGTTGTCAGCACCTAGATGTGCAATAACCGCTAATGCAATATCGTCAGCGGTATAAGAGCCGCTGTAGTCGCTTGCATTGCTGGTATTGCCAAACCAGCCGGAGGTTCCTTCATCAGACCATGAACCAGAGGTTACAGTAGAATCGCTGACAGAAAGGGTGTTGTTAAACACTTCGCCGCTGTTTACGCCGGTGCTGACGGTGTTATCGTCAATGTCTTCCCACTCATAACCCTGAGTCAGCGTAATACCCGCAACGTGAGAGTTGTTGGAGATAGACAGATCAACTTCTTGATCCAGCGTGATAGCCGTACCCAGGTTATAAACGTCGACAACGTGCGTATCAGCCGCATCGTTATAGGTACCGTTGTAGGTATAATGTTCGTAGTTGTCATCAATCGTTGAGTTGATGACGCTCATCGACAGGCGATCGTAGTCGTAGTCGGTACTCCTATAGTTAGTACAATCCGTGGCCAAACACTCGGATATCACCATACCGTGAATAGTACTATTTTTAATCGTCAGGCTGTTGTTATTAGATAGTTCATCATCCAGATAATATTTAGAAATAGACATAACACCGTTGACAGTGGCGTTATTGATTACCGGATAAATATCACCGTTATAAATACTATCGGTGTCATCATTGTACCAGCCTACATAACCACCGTAATACCAATTATCAGTATGACTATCATCATTATAGTGGGAGAACGTGTTGTACGTGGTTCCAGAAATATCGGTTGAAGCATTCGCCTGAGAAGTGATTGCCAAAGTGCAGGCTAATGCTAATTGTGAGACTACAAGTTTCTTTTTCCAGATGTGCATTTGTCATCCCTCCTCAGGGACGTAATATAGTTGATCCATCAATTATCAATGCAAAGAAAACATTTTATGTTTCGCAGGGTCGATTATGCAGTTTCACAACTAAAAGGTTCAATTATTCTTTGCGCACCGTCCGAAACCGGACAAAATCATGAATTACCCCAGCCTTAACGAGAAAACAAAAATACAAACACTTTCAGTAATATATAGAACATATGATATCTAACACATATAATTATCAAATGATCCACCCAATACTTAAACAAATAAAAAATAAATAGGCGAGAGTTACGTTACGTGCCAAATAAACACATCAACATTTAAAATAATAAAAACAAAAATAAACAAAATAATGAATATAAATAAATTGTCATGCATGTGAATAAATTGCTCTAATGATTCAGCCTTTCGCCACGGGAAATCCAAATATAAAGCCAACTTTCGTAAACCACCCGCCCTCAGGTTCGGGTATACTACGGCCTTCGATTTCACAAACATCAGGCATACCATGACAGACCTAATCCAACGCCCTCGCCGCCTGCGCAAATCACCTGCGCTGCGCGCTATGTTTGAAGAGACAACACTGAGCTTAAATGACCTGGTGTTGCCGATCTTTGTTGAAGAAGAACTCGACGATTACAAAGCTATCGAGGCCATGCCAGGCGTGATGCGCATTCCGGAGAAGCATCTGGCACGCGAAATTGAACGCATTGCTAATGCAGGCATCCGCTCAGTCATGACCTTCGGTATTTCCCACCACACCGATGACACCGGCAGCGATGCATGGAGAGAAGACGGTCTGGTGGCGCGCATGTCGCGTATCTGTAAGCAGACCGTACCTGAAATGATCGTCATGTCCGACACCTGCTTCTGTGAATACACTTCGCACGGTCACTGCGGCGTATTATGCGAGCACGGCGTTGATAACGATTTAACCCTGGCCAATCTTGGCAAGCAGGCGGTGGTTGCCGCCGCTGCGGGTGCTGACTTCATCGCGCCTTCCGCCGCGATGGACGGCCAGGTGCAGGCGATTCGCCAGGCGCTGGACGCTGCGGGCTTCACCGATACGGCGATCATGTCCTACTCCACGAAATTTGCCTCTTCTTTCTACGGCCCGTTCCGTGAAGCCGCAGGCACTGCGCTGAAAGGCGATCGTAAAACCTATCAGATGAACCCGATGAACCGTCGGGAAGCGATCCGCGAATCGCTGCTGGATGAAGCCCAGGGCGCAGACTGCCTGATGGTCAAACCGGCTGGCGCATACCTCGATATTCTGCGCGATATCCGCGAGCGCACCGAGCTGCCGATTGGCGCTTATCAAGTCAGCGGTGAATACGCGATGATCAAATTCGCGGCGATGGCGGGTGCTATAGATGAAGAGAAAGTGGTGCTGGAAAGCTTAGGCTCGATCAAGCGCGCTGGCGCGGATCTGATTTTCAGCTACTTCGCACTCGATCTGGCTGAGAAAAAAATCCTGCGTTAATTCCTTTCAACGCCCCGCACTGCGGGGCGTTTTATCATAAAACGTCACCAAACCGCCATCTAACCGACACATCGCCCTTCTACTGTCACAAAAGGACAGAGGAGGAGCCGCTATGTTTAGTCTCGACAATGTCATCGACGACCTGTGGCCAGAGGCGAGGCCCGCCCCGTGGCAAAAAAAAGTGCTGAGAAAACTGTTACATGAAGAGGAATTCCAACAGTTTGCCGCTCGTCACCGCCATCTGAAAGGGTTAGATACCGTTGAACAGGTGCTGGAGCATCTCAACATTCACTGTCAAATTCCGGTCCGTAGTCTGGAACAAATTCCCGAACAAGGGCCGCTGGTTATCATCGCCAACCACCCTACCGGCACACTCGACGGCCTGGCCCTGCTGTACGCCGTTTCTCGCGTTCGCCGCGATGTTAAAGTCGTCACCAACCGCATGCTCACTCATCTCGAACCGCTCAGTTCGCTGTTTATTCCGGTGGATAATATCAATGGCCGCACCGCTAAAGCAGCGCTACAGCTGATGGAGCGACAGTTGCAAAACGGCGGTGTGCTGATCTTCTTCCCGGCCGGTGAAGTTTCGCGCATAACCCGGCGCGGCATTCACGATAAAAAATGGCACTCCGGCTTTATTAAGCTCGCCGCCAAATACCGCGCACCGCTCTTACCTGCGTGGATTGAGGCACGCAACAGTACGCTGTTTTATGCCAGCGCACTGGTATCGCAAAACCTGCCGATGCTGTTGTTAATGCAGCAAATGTTTCGCCGCCGGAACAGCAACCTGCCGGTGACCATTGGCGAGCAAATTGCGTGGACGACATGGTGTAACCCACAAACTACGCCGCGAGAAATGACAGACAAGTGCTACCGACACGTTCAGCTACTGGGAAAAGGACGGCCGGGCGTCTTTAAAACCGAAAGCGCGATCGCTCGCCCGGAACCCCGGGCCCTGCTCAAGCGCGAGCTACACCAGGCCGAGTGCCTGGGGCGTACAGCAGACGGTAAGGTTATCTATCTATGGCAGCGTAATGGCCAGGAAGAGGTTCCGTTGCTACGTGAGCTGGGCCGCCTGCGGGAAATCGCCTTCCGCGCGGTAGGTGAAGGTAGCGGCAAACGCCGCGACATCGACAGTTACGACGATGACTACCTGCATCTGATCCTGTGGGATGAAGACGATTTGGAGATCGTCGGTGCCTACCGCTTTATGCCAACCGCCCTACAGATGGAAAAGCGCGGGCTGGACGGCATTTACAGCTATAGCCTGTTTCATTACGACGAACGGATGGACGATATCCTCCAGCACGGCATTGAGTTGGGGCGCAGCTTTATTCAGCCACGCTACTGGGGACGCCGCGGACTGGACTATCTGTGGTCCGGTATCGGCGCGTATCTGGCGCGCCATCCACACTATCGCTACCTGTTTGGCCCGGTCTCTATTTCTGGTGGGCTACCGCCTTCGGCCCGCGATTTGCTGGTTGCCTTTTATCGCCTGTGGTTTCCGGCAACGCATCCGCTGGCGGAGTCACGCCGACCGTACCCGGCCTCATTACCCGACGCACTGGCGCAGTTTGGCGGGGAAAATTACAGTGAAGACCTGACGCGGCTGAAGTCGCTGCTCGGCAACCTTGGTTGTGGGATTCCACCACTCTACAAGCAATATTCCGAAGTGTGTGAGCCAGGTGGCGTACAGTTTATCGACTTTGGCAGCGACCCGGACTTTAACAACTGCGTGGATGGCCTGGTACTGGTAGATTTAACGTATCTGAAGGCAAATCGCTACCAGCGGTATATCGGACCGCATTTAGGTTTGTAGGCCGGATAAGGCGTTTACGCTGCCATCCGGCACGATGCCGGATGGCGCTACGCTTATCCGGCCTACAATCGGCACCTGTCAGGAACTCACGACGCACGATAGAACGGCTTATCCCCTAAAATCGTGGCCCGATGCATAATGCGCCGCTGCGGCAGATAATCCGCATTGGCGTAATGCTGCGTCACGCGGTTATCCCAAATCGCCACATCGTCAGGCTGCCAGCGCCAGCGCACCTGAAACTCTGGTTTAGTGACATGCGCAAACAGGAACCCGAGTAGCGCTTCGCTCTCTTTCTCCGTGACATCCACAATCCGCGTGGTAAATCCCTCGTTCACAAACAGCGCCTGTTTACCGCTTACCGGATGCGTGCGCACCACCGGATGCAGTAACGGGGGATGTTTGGCCACCGCGTCCAGCCAGCGTTGGTGATCTTCTTCCGTCTTACGGTATTTGTACTCCTGGAACGATTTGCGGAAATCATGCTCTGCCCGCAGGCCGCTCAGCAACTGACGAAACGGCTCAGAGAGCGCCTCATAAGCGGCAATTCCACTGGTCCACAGCGTATCGCCACCGGTCGAAGGCAGCGTTTTTGCTGCCAGAATTGCCCCGGCTGGCGGCGTGTCGATAAAGGTCACATCGGTGTGCCAGTTATCGTTATCCGGCGGATTATCGTTGTGAGTATCCAGCACGATAATCTCCTCCACGTCCTCGGCGTGCGGGTAGACCGGATGAATATGAAGATCGCCAAAACGTAGCGCCAGCGCTCTCTGCTGCTGCGGCGTAATCACCTGCTCACGCAGGAACACCACCTGATGGCGCAGCACCGCATGATAAAGCTGCTCAAACTGGTTATCGCTTAGCGGACGCGTCAGGTCCGCACCGGAAATTTGTGCGCCAATATACGGCCCCAGCGGGGTAATGCTCAGACGTTCACTCATTGTACTTCTCCATGCCAGGGCGTCAGACGACGCTGAAGCGCGCGCAGACCCAGTTCTAAAATAAAGGCGATAACGGCAATCACCGCGATCCCCGCCAGCACCACATCCGTTGCCAGAAATTCACCGGCGGACTGGACCATAAATCCTAAGCCTCGCGTGGCGGCAATCAACTCCGCGGCCACCAGCGTTGACCAGCCGACACCCAGCCCGATGCGCAGCCCGGTCAGAATTTCAGGCAATGCACCGGGTAAAATAACAAACCACAACACCTGCGCACGGCTGGCCCCGAGTGATTGTGCGGCGCGTACTCTCACCTGCTGCGCACTGCGGACACCGGCCAGCGCCGACATCGCAACAGGCGCGAAAATCGCCAGGTAGATCAATAAGATCTTGGAGGTTTCACCAATACCAAACCAGATCACCATCAGCGGTAAATAGGCCAGCGGCGGAACCGGACGGTACAATTCAATGATCGGATCGAGAATGCCGCGCATCGTCGGACTCAGCCCCATCGCGATCCCAACCGGAACGCCCAGCAGCACCGCCGCCAGCAGGGCGATGACAATTCGCGCCAGGCTCGCTGCCAGATGCTGCCATAACGTGGCATCCATAAATCCTTGTGGCCCAGCGATGGTGATCAACTTTTGCAGTACCTGACCGGGCGCTGGCAAAAACAGCGGGCTGATTAATTGCAGCGCTGCCACCGTCCACCACACCGCCAGAATGACGACCAGCGTACCAAGGCTTAACGTTATCTGACGTGAAAACGGCCAGCGCCAGTTCAGCGTGCGCTGTCGCGGTTTATCATTAATAACTACGCTCATGAAAACGCCTCCCGTTGCGCAAAGACACGACTTAGCACGTATTCGCGCATGGCAATAAACTGCGGATCGGACTTAATGCTGCGGCTCGCTTCCCCGGCCACAAAGCGCCGGGCAAAATTAAGCGGCAGACGCTCCATCACCCGACCAGGGCCTGGCGACAGCAATACCAGCTCTGTCGCCATAAACACCGCTTCTTCAATATCGTGCGTAATCAACAGCACCTGTTTGCCGGTCTCATGCCACAGCTTCAGCAGCAGGGTTTGCATCTGCTCACGAGTAAAGGCGTCGAGCGCGCCAAAAGGTTCATCCAACAACAACAACTGTGGATTGGCCGCCAGCGCCCGCGCAATGCCGACGCGCTGCCGCTGTCCACCGGAAAGCTGCCAGATAAAGCGTTTGCCCGCGTCCTCCAGCCCGACTTTCTGCAACATCTCCTGGGCGATACGCTGACGCTGCACTTTCTCTACCCCTGCCAGTTGCAGACCAAAGGCCACATTATCCTGCACGTTACGCCAGGGCAGCAGACCTTCGTTCTGGAACACGACCCCGCGATCTGCCCCCGGACCGTCAACCCTTTTACCCGCCAGCGTGATGCTGCCATGCTGATACGGCACAAATCCGGCAATCAGATTTAACAATGTGGTTTTCCCGCAACCGGAAGGTCCGAGAACCACCAGCAGCTCACCGCTATCGAGCGTCAGGTTGATATCATCCAGCACCGGTTTTCCACCGTAGCTGGCTGCGAGGTGAGAGATTTGCAGCATCAGCGCCTCCTTTTATTGCACGAAGCGATCGGTAACGTACTGGCTGTAATCCGTCGCGACAGCGGGGACTTTGCCCTGCTCTTTGAGGAACTGCGCGGTGTCGATAATGGCTTTGTTCACCGATCCGGTCAGTTCGGCAGTCTGCTGTTGCGGCGTCAGGTAAGTGTTACCTTTCACCAGTCCCGGCACATCCGCTTCCGGCACGCCGCTTAAACGCGACAATTTGCTGATATTCTCCGGCTGCTTCAGCCACTCATCGGGATTAGCGATATAAGGTTGCTGCGCATCGATAGCGCTTTTGGCAAAGGCTTTCACCACATCAGGATGCTTCTCGGCAAAATCTTTGCGTACCACCCACACGTCCAGCGTCGGTGCGCCCCACTCGCCAACCTGCGATGAGTCGGTTAACACCTTGCCGTCTTTTTCCAGTGCATTGACCGCAGGAGCCCAGACGTACGCGCCGTCAATATCCCCGCGCTGCCATGCGGCAATGATCGCCGGCGGTTGCAGGTTCACAATCTCCACCTGACCGGGTTTAATCCCCCAGTGTTTTAACGCCGCCAGCAGGCTGTAATGGGTGGTGGAAATAAACGGCACCGCAATGCGTTTACCCACTAAATCTTGCGGCTTACTGATATTTTTCTTCACGACCAGCGCTTCAGAGCTACCCAGTTTTGACGCCAGCAGGAAAACCTCAATCGGTACCTGCTGACTGGCAGCGACCGCCAGCGGGCTGGAGCCGAGATTGCCAATCTGCACGTCGCCGGAAGCCAGCGCACGCACGATGCTCGCCCCGCTGTCGAATTTGCGCCAGTCAACGTTAGCACCGCTCTCCTTTGCAAAAGTGTTATCCGCCTGCGCCACTTTGGCGGGTTCGGCGGAGGTCTGATAAGCGACGGTGACGTTCACCGCCTGCGCCTGAAATGCGATGAATGCCAGTGCACCGAGAAGTGCGTTACGCGATGAAATAACCATGATTGTTTGCTCCCCTGTCTTGTTATGGAGGCAGTATTTCGTTGCGGCACAATTTGATAAAGGAATTAAAAATTCTGGCTAAGAACAAAGCGTTTTTAGAAAAAAAGCGGCAATAGTTAGCGATTTCGCTCATTACAGATGACATTCGTAGGCCTGATAAGCGCAGCGCCATCAGGCACTGTTGCCGGATGGCGGCGCAAGCGCCTTATCCGGCCTACCACACCCGGAAAATTATTACAATTTTGTTACATCCGTAACATAACTGCGTCTGGATGATTGCCAGCGTGGCGCTGGCAGGCATCATAGATATTCTTGTCAGGCAAGAGAGCAATATCATGATTCATGTTGTGCTGGTGGACGACCATGTGGTGGTGCGTTCCGGTTTTGCGCAATTACTCGGTCTCGAAGAGGATCTCGCCGTTATCGGCCAGTACAGCAGTGCGGCAGAGGCCTGGCCGGCATTACTGCGCGAGGACGTCAATGTCGCCGTCATGGATATCGCCATGCCGGATGAAAATGGTCTGAGTCTGCTAAAACGGCTGCGGGCGCAAAAACCCGGCTTTCGCGCCATTATTCTCAGTATTTATGACGCGCCGACGTTTGTACAAAGCGCGCTGGATGCCGGGGCCAGTGGCTACCTGACCAAACGCTGTGGACCGGAAGAGTTGGTGCAGGCAGTACGATCGGTCGGTATGGGCGGGCATTACCTGTGTGCCGATGCGCTGCGGGCGTTACGCGGCGGCGAACAGCCCGCGCAGGTACTGGAAGTACTGACCCCACGCGAGCGCGAAGTGTTTGAGCTGTTGGTCAAAGGCGACAGCGTGAAAGAGATCGCCTTCAAGCTCGACCTCAGTCATAAAACGGTGCACGTTCATCGCGCGAACGTATTGGGCAAACTGCAATGCCACAGCACCATCGATCTGGTGCATTTTGCCCTCGACCACCAGTTGCTGACGGGGCATTAATGTCGCGTAACCTTCGTCATTGGGTTATTTCTCTGTTTATTCTGCTGGCCTGGGGATCGGGCTGGCTAATGCTGTGGACGTTAGGTTTTTACCTGACCCACAATGGTCAGCAGGCGGCATTATTTCTGCCGCATGGCGTGTATCTCGCGCTATTGATCCTGCTGTCTCGCCGCTACTGGCCCGCGCTGGTATTGCCGCCGGTGTTGATGTTGTTCTGGCTGCACAACGAACAGTTACTCAACGGTTATCTTCTGCTGGCCGCACCGCTGATAAGCCTGATACCGGCCAGTATCGGTCAGTCATACTGGCATCGCTTCCCGCTCTACTGGCAGCGGCTCACCTTGCTGCTGGCCGCGGTGACGATCACTTCATTGCTCAATACCGCCCTGCTTTCACCGTTTATCCAAAGCCCGGCGATGTTGATTGGGCTGGCATCGTTTACCGGCGGCGTGCTGCTGACGCCGTTTGTCTATCTGATCTATGAATTTTTGCGCCAGCAGCACCGCTATCATCTGCTCGGGCTGGATACCACCAATCCCCCGCTGCGCACTTCACTTATCATCTGGTGCAGTCTGTTTTTTATTATTGGCATCGGCACCCAGATGGTGCTGTCGCCGGAGATTGAGCGCCTGTTGCTGATTGTCGTGTTCTTACCGAACGTGGTGATGGCGTGGAAATTTGGCTGGCAGGGCGGCGTGTTGTCCGGATTGCTCGGCAGTATGATGATCACCATCGCCCGGCAAATCGGCGTCGGGTTCAGCAACTTAGTGGAGCTGGAGATTTTCCTCGCCACCCAGGCGCTGCTCGGCATCGGGCTGGGGATCGCCATCAGCCGCCAGCAGCATCTGGCGCAAAATCTGCATCATTATCGCCAGCGTCTGGAAACTGAACTGGCGGCGCGACGCGCGCTGACCGAACAGTTGATCCGCACGGAAGAAAACACGCGCAAAAGCCTGGCGCGGGAACTGCATGATGAAATTGGCCAGAACATTACCGCCATTCAAATTCAGTCTCAACTGGTTAAACGTTCGCAGGGTTCTGAGCAAACGCTCGACGCGGCAAACCAGATCAACGATCTTGCCCGGCGTATCCACCACTCGACCCGTCAGTTACTGCGCCAGCTACGCCCGCCCGCGCTTGACGAGTTGTCTTTTAAAGATGCGCTGCACCATCTGGTCAATGAATTTGCCTTTGCCGAACGGGATATTCACTGCCAGTTTGATTACCGACTGGCAAATACGCCAGAAAATGAAACGGTGCGCTTTACGCTGTACCGTCTGTTGCAGGAATTGCTCAATAACATCTGTAAACATGCCAATGCCAGCGAGGTGTCGATTGCGCTGCGCCAACGGGATCACTGCCTGTTGCTGGAAGTCACGGACAACGGTGTCGGCATTCTTCCTGAAAAAATTCCCGGTTTTGGTATCCAGGGGATGCGTGAGCGGGTCAGCGCGCTCGGCGGCGAGCTGACGCTCGAATCAAACGGCGGCACGCGGGTAATTGTTAACCTGCCCACAAATTTGCAACAAATCAGCCGCTAACCAGGAAAAAGTCTTAGCCACTCTGGACTTTCTCTCATCCCCTTTCGATTTCACTTTCCTATAGTCAGCACAAACGGAGACGGCTATGCGTACCGACATCAACCAACAATACCGGACGCTGCGTCCACAGCTGCTGATGTACATGGTCATCGGGTACGCGGCGTTTTACCTGACGCGCAAAAGCGTTAACTACGTGCTCCCGGCACTGCAAATGGATCTGGGACTGGATAAAAGTGATATAGGTCTGTTGGGATCGCTGTTTTACCTGACCTATGGTTTGTCGAAATTCACCGCCGGGCTATGGCACGACAGCCACGGACAGCGCGCGTTTATGGGCATTGGCCTGTTCGCCACCGGCATTTTAAATGTGCTGTTCGCGTTTGGTGAATCGCTGACGCTACTGCTGGCGGTCTGGACGCTCAACGGATTTTTTCAGGGCTGGGGCTGGCCGCCCTGCGCCCGCCTGCTGACCCACTGGTATTCGCGTAACGAACGCGGATTCTGGTGGGGCTGCTGGAATATGTCGATCAACATCGGTGGGGCAATTATCCCGCTGATTAGCGCCTTTGCCGCCCACTGGTGGGGCTGGCAGGCGGCGATGCTGGCACCAGGGATTATCAGCATGGCGTTAGGTATCTGGCTCACCCTGCAACTGAAAGGCACGCCCCGGGAAGAGGGATTACCTACGGTCGGGGAATGGCGGCATGACCCGCTGGAGCTGCGCCAGGAGCAGCAAAGCCCGCCGATGGGGCTGTGGCAAATGTTACGTACCACCATGCTGAAAAACCCGATGATCTGGCTGCTCGGCGTGTCGTATGTATTGGTCTATTTGATCCGCATCGCCCTCAACGACTGGGGCAACATCTGGCTGACGGAAAGCCACGGCGTGAATCTGCTCAGCGCCAATGCCACGGTGATGCTGT
Organism: Citrobacter sp. C6_1; assembly: GCF_014596835.2. Taxonomy (NCBI): domain Bacteria; kingdom Pseudomonadati; phylum Pseudomonadota; class Gammaproteobacteria; order Enterobacterales; family Enterobacteriaceae; genus Citrobacter; species Citrobacter sp. C6_1. The sequence continues at coordinate 3,626,766 of NZ_CP115031.1, forward strand.
TTGAAGTTGGCGGTTTGCTGGGGGCGCTGTTTGCCGGCTGGGGATCGGATCTGCTGTTCAGCGGTCAGCGTGCGCCGATGATTTTGCTGTTCACGCTGGGGTTGATGGTCTCCGTCGCCGCGCTGTGGCTGGCGCCGGTGCACCACTACGCGCTACTGGCTGTCTGTTTCTTTACGGTGGGCTTTTTTGTGTTTGGCCCACAGATGCTGATTGGCCTCGCGGCAGTGGAGTGCGGACACAAAGCGGCAGCAGGTTCAATTACCGGTTTTCTCGGGCTGTTCGCCTATCTGGGGGCCGCGCTGGCGGGTTGGCCGCTGTCGCTGGTCATAGAACATTACGGCTGGTCGGGAATGTTCAGTTTGCTCTCGGTTGCCGCTGTCTTTATGGGTTTATTGCTGATGCCGTTGCTCATTGCGGGCATTACCCCTTCTCTCAGTCAAAGGATAAAACAATGAAACTGACGCTTACCTCTACCCTGATTGCCTCTACTCTGGCGCTGGCGGCCTTCAGCAGTACGGCACAAGCACAAGGTCGTCTGGTGGTCTATTGCAGCGCCACGAACGAGATGTGTGAAACCGAAACCAAAGCCTTCGGCGACAAATATGATGTGAAAACCTCATTCATTCGCAACGGCTCGGGCAGTACGCTGGCGAAAGTAGATGCCGAGAAGAAAAACCCACAGGCGGATGTGTGGTACGGCGGTACGCTGGACCCGCAATCTCAGGCGGGCGAAATGGGTCTGCTGCAACCGTATAAATCACCGAATCTCGAGCAGATCATGGAGAAATTCCGCGATCCGGCAAAAGTAAAAGGCAACCTATCCTCCGCGGTTTATGTCGGTATCCTGGGCTTTGGCGTCAATACTCAGCGTCTGAAAGAGAAAAACCTGTCGGTGCCAAAATGCTGGAAGGATCTGACCAAACCGGAATACAAAGGTGAAATCCAGATTGCTGACCCGCAAAGCTCCGGTACCGCCTATACCGCGCTGGCGACTTTTGCTCAACTGTGGGGTGAAGATCAGGCCTTTGATTACCTGAAACAGCTCAATGCCAACGTCTCTCAATACACTAAATCAGGCATTGCCCCAGCGCGTAACGCCGCCCGTGGCGAAACGGCGATTGGCATTGGCTTCCTGCACGACTACTCGCTGGAAAAAGAACAGGGCGCCCCGCTGGAGCTAATTTCACCGTGCGAAGGTACTGGCTATGAGATCGGCGGCGTTAGCATTCTGAAAGGCGCGCGCAACCTCGATAACGCCAAACTGTTCGTTGACTGGGTGCTGTCAAAAGATGCTCAGGAGCTGGCGTGGAAAAAAGGCAAGTCTTATCAGATCCTGACCAACACCACCGCCGAAACCTCACCAAACTCGCTGAAGCTCGACGACCTGAAGCTTATCAACTACGACATGGATAAATACGGTTCGACCGAAGTCCGTAAGCAGCTTATCAATAAGTGGGTTAGCGAAGTGAAGATGGGTAAATAAGCCCACATTTTGCGGTTAATGCCCGGTGGCGCTCACGCTTACCGGGCCTACACACAACACCGGAAAACTAATGTCACACACACTTGCACTCCATCCTGTGAAAAAACGGGATGCGATATTCCTTTGGGTTTTGCTTGGCTGGCTGGCGTTTGCCCTGTTGCCAAGCTGGAGCCTGGACTACGGTCTGCTGGAGTCGACTGGCGAGGAAATACTCGCCGCCTACGGCTGGTCACAGTTCAATATCAGTTGGTTATGGTATCTGCTGCCGAGCCTGCTGCTGGTGCGTCCGTTCCATGAGGCCAGGCGCGAACAGCGCGGCCGCCATTATCTTGATGCGGGCTGGGCTTTTTTCTGTATGGCGTTTATCGTCGCCAGCGCGACTCTTGAGGGGCGCGGCTTAGGCTATGCCACCATAGTGTTGTTTGTGGCACTTGGCGCGATCATGACCCTGGCGCTCACCCGTCTGGAATGGCTGGGCGGCGACCGTTTCGTCATCGGCTCGCTCACCGCGATTGTCGCCTTGATCGGTATTTTTATCGTCTGGCCGAGTATCGCTATTTTTATTCCGATGTTCACCAACGACGCCGGGGAATTTGCCCCGCTGGCGTTTATGAATGTGCTGTCGCAGGCACATATCATTCAGGTGATCCTCAACTCGATTATGCTGTCGATTGCCGTCGGCGTCGGCTGTACCTTCTTTGGTCTGGTACTGGCTATCTATACCACCCGTATCGCCAGACGCAGCGCTATTATTGGACGAATTTTCTCGATTCTGCCGATCGTCACCCCGCCGTTTGTCGTGGGTTTAGGCGTCACGCTGATGATGGGACGCTCCGGCTACATCACCGAATTTATGGTCGAATGGTTTGGCTTAACCAACACCAACTGGCTGTACGGTTTTACCGGCATCTGGCTGGCACAGGTGCTGGCCTTCACTCCGATGGCGTTTATGATCCTCGACGGAGCAATCAAAACCATTCATCCGTCGCTGGAAGAAGCGTCGTACACCCTGCGTGCCAGCCGCTGGCAGACCTTTAACGGCGTGTTTGTCCCGCTGCTGAAACCCGCGCTGGCGAACGCCTTTTTGATTGTGGTGGTGCAATCGCTGGCCGACTTCAGTAACCCGCTGGTGCTCGGCGGTAACTTCGACGTGCTGGCAACGCAAATCTACTTCTACATCACCGGTTCGCAGCTCGACTACCAGGCCGCCAGTACGCTGGGTGCCTTCCTGCTGCTGTTCTCGCTGCTGGTGTTCTGCGTGCAATATATGTGGATTGGTAAACGCTCATACGTCACCGTTTCCGGTAAATCCTACCGGGGCGACGTGCAGCCGTTACCTGTGACGCTGGTATGGAGCGTGGTCGCGCTGCTGGCGGTGTGGATTGCCTTTAACGCCCTGTTGTACGGCAGCATTTTCTACGGCAGTTTCACCGTTAACTGGGGCGTGGACTACACCCTGACGCTGGCGAACTTTACCAAACTGTTCGGCCAGGGGATGAGCGACGGCGCGTGGCCTTCACTGCTCGACACCCTGCTCTACGCCGGGATTGCCGCGCCGATCACCGCCATCTTCGGCCTGCTGATCGCCTGGATTGTGGTGCGTCAGCAGTTCAAAGGTAAGAAGACCATCGAGTTCACCACTATGCTGTGCTTTGCCGTTCCGGGCACCGTCGCGGGTGTGTCATATATTCTGGCCTTTAACAGCGCCCCGGTGTACCTCACTGGCACGGCGGCGATTGTCATTATCTCGATGGTAATGCGTAACGTCCCGGTCGGCATTCGCGCGGGTATTGCGGGACTCGGCCAGATCGATAAATCACTGGATGAAGCCTCACTCAGCCTGCGCGCCGGTTCGCTGCGCACCATTACGCACATCCTGCTACCGCTGCTGCGCCCGGCAATCCTCTCAGCGCTGATCTACAGCTTTGTCCGTGCCATTACCACCGTCAGCGCCATTGTGTTCCTCGTCACGCCGGATACCCGCGTAGCCACGGCCTACATCCTTAACCGCGTGGAAGACGGCGAATATGGCGTGGCGATTGCCTACGGTTCTATTCTGATCGTGGTGATGCTGGCGATTATTTTCATCTTTGACTGGCTGATCGGTGAATCACGAACCTCCCGTTCAAAAGCCAAAAACCAGGCGTAATGGAGCGCACTATGACTCAGAAAAATTTCGTTGAACTGCGCAACGTCACCAAACGATTCGGCAGCAATACGGTAATCGACAATATCAATCTCACCATTCCACAGGGACAAATGGTCACGCTGCTCGGCCCGTCCGGTTGTGGTAAAACCACCATTTTGCGCCTGGTCGCCGGGCTGGAAAAACCGAGCGAAGGGCAGATTTTCATTGATGGCGAAGACGTCACCCATCGCTCAATTCAGCAGCGTGATATCTGTATGGTGTTTCAGTCCTATGCCCTGTTCCCGCATATGTCGCTGGGAGAGAACGTTGGTTATGGCCTGAAGATGCTCGGCGTGTCCCGCGCTGAGGTGAAAGCCCGTGTCAAAGAGGCACTGGCGATGGTCGATCTGGAAGGATTCGAAGAGCGCTATGTTGATCAGATCTCCGGCGGTCAGCAGCAGCGCGTAGCTCTGGCCCGCGCGTTGATCCTCAAGCCGAAAGTGCTGCTGTTTGATGAGCCGTTGAGTAACCTCGACGCCAACCTGCGTCGCAGCATGCGCGACAAGATCCGCGAACTGCAAAAGCAGTTTGATATCACCTCGCTGTACGTCACCCACGATCAGAGCGAAGCCTTTGCGGTTTCCGATACCGTGCTGGTGATGAACAAGGGACACATCATGCAGATCGGTTCACCGCAGGATCTTTACCGCCAGCCCGCCTCGCGCTTTATGGCAAGTTTTATGGGTGACGCCAACCTGTTCCCGGCCACCTTCAGTGACCAATACGTTGATATCTACGGCTACCACCTGCCGCGCCCGCTGCACTTTGATACGCAAGGCGAAGGCATGGTCGGCGTGCGCCCGGAAGCGATCACGCTCAGCGATCGCGGCGAAGAGAGTCAGCGCTGCGTGATCCGCCACGTGGCCTATATGGGCCCCCAGTATGAAGTCACGGTGGAATGGCACGGGCAGGAGATCTTATTGCAGGTCAACGCTACGCGTTTACAGCCGGACGTCGGCGAGCAGTATTACCTCGAAATCCACCCGTACGGGATGTTTGTGCTGGCGGATGTTGCATAAGTTGTGCCGGGTGGCGCTGCGCTTACCCGGCCTACTGTTTGTGCAATTTGTAGGCCGGGTAAGGCGGAGCCGCCACCCGGCATGATTCTCAGCGCTGCGCGTTCAGTTCGGCAATATCCTGCGGCGTCGTCCGACAGCAGCCGCCAATCAGCTTCGCGCCCGCCGCCAGCCACTGGGGTAAATATCCCGCCAGCGTGGCGCATGCTTTGCCGTGATGGTGCCAGGTCTTGGTCACTGAGTCATAGTGCTCACCCGAGTTCGGATACACCACCAGCGGCAGCGCCGTTAAGCTGTGTAAATGCTGCAACGCGGCGGTGGTGTTTTCCAGCGCAATGCAGTTAATGCCTAACGCCACCACCTGCGGATAATCCGCCAGCAACGCAACCACGTCACGCAGCGGCGTACCGTCGCTCAGGTGCTCGCTGTCGCGCAGAGTAAATGAGAACCACGCCCGCGCACGCGGATATGCGGTCAATAACTCAGCCAGCGCGCTAATTTCGGCAAAATTTGGCAGGGTTTCACAGGCCAGAAGATCGGCCCCGGCATCCAGCAAGGCTTCCACGCGCGGGCGGTGAAACGCCTGAAACTCTTCAGCGCTACGTTGGTAATCACCACGGTATTCAGAACCATCCGCCAGATACGCGCCGTAAGGCCCGACCGATCCTGCTACCAGCAGCGTGCCCGCCTGGGGGTTCTCTGCCAGATACGCTTCACGGGCTTTACGCGCCAGCTCCACGCTTTTACCAATCAGCGCTTTCGACTGCGCTTCATCCAGGCCACGGGCGGCAAACCCCGCCGGTGTCGCCTGATAGCTGGCGGTGATCGCACACTGCGCCCCCGCCCGGTAGTAATCGAGATGGACTTCGCGGATGAGCTCCGGATTTTCGACCAGCACTTTGGCTGACCACAGGCTATCGGCTAAGTTACAGCCACGCGCTTCCAGCTCCGTCGCCATCGCACCATCGAGCAGCAGGAAATCCTGTTTTTCGAGGATGGCGCTTAACGGATTATTCTGCGACATGTTCGGGCTCCTGTTTGGCTTTACGCGATTGAGTAAGGAAATAAGCACCATAACACACTGCCACAAACGGTACCCCGCACCACAGCGCAATTCTCTGCGCTGGATCGAATGCCAGCCCGACGCAAGCCACCAGGCACAGCACAAATCCCAGTACCGGCACCAACGGATACCACGGCGCGCGATAATGCAATTCACTCAATGCCTTACCCTGCTGCAGATGACGGCGGCGAAAGACGAAGTGCGAAGCGCAAATGCTCAGCCACACCGCCACCACCGCGAACCCGGAGATTGCCGACAGCGCGACAAATACCGTGTCCGGGGCCACCACGCTGGAAAACAGTGCCAGCACACCGCCGAGCATACTGACCGACAGCGCCGTCAGCGGCACGCCGTTTTTCGTCACTCGGGAAAAACAGGCTGGCAGCGTGCGTTCATTCGACAGCGACCACAGCATGCGCCCGGAGGCATACAGCCCGGAGTTCGCCGCGGAAAGAATAGCCGTCAGGATCACGAAGTTAAAAATATCGGCGGCATACGGAATCCCCACCTTCTCAAACACCAGCACAAACGGGCTTTTCTCCACGCCCGCCTGCTGCATCGGGATCAGCGCCGCCAGCACAAACACTGTGCCGATAAAGAAAATAATCAGTCGCGCGATGGTGGTACGAATCGCTACCGGAATGACCTTGCGCGGGTTTTCTGTTTCTCCGGCGGCAATACCGATAAGCTCGGTTCCCGAAAAAGCAAAATTCACCGCCACCATCGTCATCAGGATCGGTAAACCACCGTGTGGGAACCAGCCTTCCGCCGTGATATTACTCAGCCCCGGCGCGGGCGAACCATCCTGCATCGGGATGAAACCAAAAATAGCCGCTCCGCCGAGGATAATAAAAGCGATGATAGTGACCACTTTTACCAGCGAGAACCAGAACTCCCCTTCGGCAAAAAAGCGTGTGGAGATAACATTCAGGCCAAAAATAATCGCGCAGAACACCACGCACCAGACCCATACCGGCACCTGGGGAAACCAGTACTGCATACAGAATCCGGCGGCGGTAAAACTCGACCCCAGCGCCACAGTCCAGGTCAGCCAGTAGAGCCAGGCCACGGTATATCCCGTTGCGGGGCCGAGATAACGCGCAGCATAGACGTGAAACGCCCCGGTCTCCGGCATCGCTACCGAAAGCTCGCCCAGACACTGCATGACCAGCCAGACTACCAGCGCGCCAATCAGATAGGCCAGCAGCGTTCCCGCCGCCCCGGTGGTGGAGATGATGTACCCGGTATTGAAGAATAACCCTGTGCCAATCACGCCGCCCAAGGAGAGCATAATCAGATGACGTGTTTTCATTGTGCGCTTCAGTGGCGCATTTTGTTGTGTTGTTTGCATATAACCTTCTGAACGTATGGACATCTAAACATCCAAAGAAGGTTTGTTATACCGCGTTTGTTAACAGAATGCAAAGTCAACCCTGCACCAGGCGCAGATGTCCGCGCCGGGCACTTAATACCGGGTGGGGATTAATAATCAAATACAAAAAGGGCCGCCAGCTCATAACGCCTCCGTTGCCAGGCTTTATCTAAACTCTGGCAACGTCCTCACCGACTGGCGTTCACCCGGAAGTGGGAACCGTATCTTCCCCACTCATACTAGCGAATGAGCGCTTAAGCACCGCTGGCCGGGATCGGCATCTGCGATTTGCGGTTCATCAGAATAAATACCGCCAGGCCCGCCACTAAAATACCCGGCGCTGAAGCTGCCATCACCCCCACTGTTCCGGTGCCAAGCGCTAACATTTTCCCTGCCAACAAGGGACCGCTCATCGCGCCCAGACGCCCAACCGCGACGGCGGTGCCCACGCCGGTGGCGCGGATCTGTGTGCTGTAAAACAGCGGCGCCAGCGCATACAGCACGCTTTGCCCGCCGGTGGCGAACATCCCCGCCACAAATCCGGCCATCAACATGCCGCTCAATGACGATACCGCGCCCAGCGCCAGCAATGATGCCAGCATCCCGGTGTAGATCAGCAGCGACATGACTACCGGACGCAGTTTGTCCATCAACGCCCCGAGGATTAATGTCCCGCTGGCCGCGCCAATTTGCAGGGCAAACATCACCCCCGCCGCCTGCGAGGGCTGAAAGCCCTGCCCGACCAGTAGCATCGGCAGCCAGTTGATCAGCATATACACCACCAGCAGAGTGAAGAAATAGCACAGCCATAGCAGCAGCGTGGCTGTCGCGGTGGTTGGCGCAAACAGAGCGCGCAGCGGCGCGGCAGCCACCTGCGTTTGTTGGGCGTAAACCTGCGATTCCGGCAACCAGCGCATCAACAGCGGTACCAGCAGCAGCGGGATCACCCCGCCAACCCAGAACACCGTTTGCCAGGCGGAGGCCAGACCGCTAAACCCGAGCGCCGCCGCTAACGCCGCGCCAATCGGTACGCCGCAGTACATCAGGCTCACCGCCGTACCGCGAAAACGTAGGCCCGCCGCCTCGGAGGTCAGCGCGATCAGGTTCGGCAATGCCGCGCCCAGCCCGACGCCGGTCATCAGACGGGCAAACACCAGCGACGAGAAATCCCAGGAAACCGCTGTTGCCAGCGAGAACAGACCGAACAGCGCCACGGAGGCAATCAGAATGCGTTTGCGGCCATAGCGATCGGCCAGCATGCCGCCCACCAGCGCGCCGGGCAGCAGCCCAAGAATGCCCGCGCTGAAGATCCAGCCCATCTGCATTTTATCCAATGTAAACGCGTGGGCGATACCGACGGCAGCGATCCCGGCGGCCTGTAAATCCAGCCCTTCCATCAGGGCGACTAAAAAACACAGCCCGACGGTCAACGTCAGGCGGGATGAGGATGCGGGGGTACGGGTAGTCATAAGATGTACCTCAGAGGTCACGATGCAGGTGAATCGCGGCTGATACGTTGCCAGCCGCGTAATCATTTTTATTTGCTGTTGCGCAGATCCAGCGCCACGTCGACGATCATATCTTCCTGGCCGCCGACCATTCGGCGTTTGCCCAGTTCAACCAGAATATCTACCGCGCTCAGGCCATAACGCGCCGCTGCCACTTCGCAGTGGCGCAGGAAGCTCGAGTACACCCCGGCATAGCCCAGCGCCAGCGTTTCGCGGTCCACCCGCACCGGGCGGTCCTGCAGCGGACGCACCAGATCGTCGGCAGCGTCCATCAGCGCATACAGATCGGTGCCGTGCTGCCAGCCAAGCTTATCCGCCGCGGCGATAAACACCTCCAGCGGCGCGTTGCCTGCGCCTGCGCCCATACCGGCCAGGCTGGCATCGATACGATCACAACCCTCTTCTACCGCAGCAATCGAGTTCGCCACGCCAAGGCTCAGGTTGTGGTGGGCGTGCATCCCGGTTTCTGTTTCCGGTTTCAGCACCGCTTTCAGGGCGCGGAAGCGGTCACGGATATCAGACATGTTCATCGCCCCGCCTGAATCGACCACATAGATACAGGTCGCACCGTAGTTTTCCATCAGTTTCGCCTGCTGTGCGAGGTTTTCCGGCGTGGTCATATGACTCATCATCAGAAAGCCGACGGTGTCCATGCCCAGTTCACGCGCATACTGAATATGCTGGGCCGACACGTCCGCTTCGGTGCAGTGGGTCGCCACGCGTACGACGCGCGCCCCAGCCTGATATGCATTTTTCAGGTCGTGAATCGTGCCGATGCCCGGCAACAGCAGCGTGGCGATCTTAGCGTGCTTGACCACGTCCGCCGCCGCTTCAATCCACTCCAGGTCGCTGTGCGCGCCAAAGCCGTAGTTAAAACTGGAACCCTGCAGACCGTCGCCGTGCGCCACCTCAATGGAATCGACCCGTGCGTCGTCCAGCGCTTTGGCAATCTGGCGCACGTTTTCCAGCGAATATTGATGACGAATGGCGTGCATACCGTCGCGCAGGGTCACGTCAGAGATATAGAGTTTTTTACCGTTCATGCTGCTTCTCCTGCCTGACGAGTGAGTGACTGCGCCATCTTCTCAGCGGTCGCCAGCGCACTGGAGGTCATAATATCGAGATTGCCCGCGTAGGCTGGCAGATAGTGCGCCGCGCCTTCCACTTCCAGATACACCGCGGTTTTCAGCCCGGAGAACTGGCCGATGCCCGGCAGATTGACCGGTTTATCCTGCGGGATAACTTCAAACTGGACACGCTGTTTCAGACGATAGCCCGGCACGTACGCCTGCACCGCCGCCACCATCTCATTAATCGATGCTTCAACTTCAACCTCAGAGGCCGCTTCGCTCAGCACATACACCGTGTCGCGCATCATCAGCGGCGGCTCGGCTGGATTAAGGACGATAATCGCTTTACCTTTTGCCGCGCCGCCAACCACTTCAATCGCCTTCGAGGTGGTTTCGGTAAACTCATCGATATTAGCGCGCGTGCCTGGACCCGCAGATTTACTGGCTATCGAGGCGATAATTTCGGCGTAATGCACTTTTGCCACGCGAGAAACTGCCGCCACCATTGGGATAGTCGCCTGCCCGCCGCAGGTCACCATATTAACGTTCTGCTGATCAACGTTGGCCTCCAGATTCACCACAGGCACGCAGTACGGGCCGATTGCCGCGGGCGTCAGGTCGATCAGGCGGATCGCTGGTTTAACGGCGCGCAGCGCGGCGTCGTTCTTCACATGTGCGCCTGCGCTGGTGGCATCAAAAACAATGTCGATGTCGGCGAATTCCGGCATGGCGATAAGCCCTGTCACCCCTTCATGGGTGGTGGCAACGCCCATGCGTCGGGCACGCGCCAGACCATCAGATTCTGGATCGATACCGACCATCACCGCCATTTCCAGATGCTTCCCGTGACGCAGAATTTTTATCATCAAATCGGTACCGATGTTGCCGGAGCCGATAATGGCGACTTTACGCTTACTCATGACTGACTTCCTTTTGTAACCGCCGCTGAAAAAGTGGCGGCAACTGAACCAATACCGTCGATATGGGCCTCGAAACGATCGCCCGCATTCACCGCCACCATCGGGCCTAACGCGCCGGTGAGAATGATATCTCCGGCACGCAGCGGCTCGCCGAGGCTGGCCATTTTGCGCGCCAGCCAGACGGCGGCGTTGATCGGATGTCCCAGGCATTCGCTGCCGCGTCCGCTGGAAACCTCTTCGTTGTTGCGCGTCATTTTCATCGCGCAGCTTTTCAGATCTAATCCTGCCGGACGCTGTGCCGGGCCGCCGACCACATACACCCCGCAGGAGGCGTTATCCGCCACGGTATCAACAAACTTGATTGACCAGTCACGGATACGGCTGCCGACCACTTCCAGCGCGGGCAGCACCCACTCGATGGCGTTATACAGCTCGTCAAAAGTAGTGTCGGCATTGGGCAGATCGCGGTTCAGCACCAGCGCGATTTCCGCTTCAATACGCGGTTGCAGCACGCGCTCAAACGCAATGGTGTCGTTATCGCCGTAGCACATGTCGGCAAACAGCGTACCGAAGTCCGGCTGATCGACGCCAAGCTGCTGCTGCACTTTCGGGTGTGTCAGCCCTACTTTGCGCCCGACCACGCGACGCCCGCGCGCCACTTCATACTGCACGTTGATGCGTTGAATGGCGTAGGCCGCTTCGGCGTTATCCACACCAATCAATTCACGCAGTGGGGCGATAGCTTCCCCTTTTTCTTCAGCCTGACGTAAATCGGCGGCCAGCTGCTCAAGATTATGATTCGTCATGTCCGTTCCTTAAGGGCGTGCGAGGAAGTTCAGCACCAGCTGGTTAAAGGCATCCGCATGCTCCCACTGCGCCCAGTGCCCGCAGTCGCGGTAGATATGCAGCTCAGAACCGGCAATTCCGGAGAGCAGGCGCAGACCAGCATCCATCGGCACGAAGCGGTCATTGCGTCCCCAGACAATCAGAGTTTGGGCTTTAATTTCCCCCAGGCGCGGGCTGAAATCCGGGAACTGTTTCGGGTTGGCTTCGAGGCTTTTCACAAAGTTTTCCAGGTGATCGCGACGCGACAGCATATTGTTCAGACGCGCTTCAAACAGCGCCTCGGTGAGATCGCTAGTATCAAAGACAAAGATCTCCATCATCAGCTTCAGGTTCTCGATGGTTGGCTCGCGGTACAGCTGATTCAGGCGCTTGATTCCTTCGGTCGGCATCGGCGTAAACAGGCTCATACCGCCCGTCCCGCCGCCCATCAGCACCAGCTTGCCCACGCGCTCCGGCCAGCTCAGGGTGAATGCCACGGAACTGTGGCCGCCCATCGAGTTGCCCAGCAGGTGGACTTTCTGAATATCCAACTGATCGACCACGCTTTTCAGGATGCGGGCGTTGAGATCCGATCGTGAACTGCGGTTAACGATCCCATCGCTTTTTCCCCAGCCAGGACAATCCAGCAGGATCACCCGGTATCCGGCCTGCACCAGCGGATCAATATTGCGGCTGAAGTTCGCCCAGCCGGTCGCGCCTGGACCGGAGCCATGCAGCAGCACAACGGTTTCTTCGCCCTGCCCACAGTCATTGATATGCACGCGTAGCGTTTCACCAGCTTCTTGTACCTCCAGGAAACGACTGGTCGCGGCTTCGGTTTGCGGTTGGTAAGTCATGGTTTTCTCCTGCATGTTCAGTTCTGTTTCAGTTCTGTGTGGTAGCGCTCAGGGAGCCGAATCCGGCGATCCACTCTGGGATCGGGCGGTAATAACGGCCTTCGCTGCGCCAGTTGCCAAAGGCAGAAATGGCGGCAAAGGCGGCAACCCAGGTTTTCACTTCGTGCGTTGATTTGCCCGCCATCGCAGACAACTCTTCGTTACTGATCGCGTCCAGCTCCTGCAAGCGCCCCTGCTCAAGCAGGGTCATAAAGCGGTTATCCCAGACAGGGTTCAGCGGGTGCAGCGTGTTTTGATCGGCCACGAACTTCTCGGCGGCGCTGATCACCCGCTGCTGGCGCAGCTCGCGCTCGTTTTCGGGCAGCTGTTTACCGCTGCCGAGCAGACGGTCACGCATATGCGCGTCAGCCTTTGCCAGCTCTGGTACCGGCGGCTGATGCGACAGTCCGCCGGAGCCTAAAAACAGTACGCGCTTATTCAGCGAGCTGGCGAAACGGCCAATCGCTTCACCGAGCATGCGGGTACGCTGAAAGCCCGGCAGCGGCGTGGCGACACCGTTAATAAACACCGGCAGCACCGGAACCTTATCCAGACCGCCGAGTAAAAACTCCAGCGGCTGGGCGAAACCATGATCGACCTGCATGTTGTAGGACACGGCGAGATCGATACCGCTTTTCATCACCGCGTGGGCGCAGGCTTCAGCGAGATCCGTCGGCACCGGCAGTTCCCCCGCCGCACTGCCGAAATCACCGATCGCCGTGGCTCCCACGCCTAAACAGAACGGCGGCATCACGTCGTAGAAAAAACCGTTGTAGTGATCGGGGGCAAACAGCACCACCAGTTCAGGGTCAAACGCCGCAATGCGCGCCCGGGCGCTGGCGATCACACCGTTAACCTCGTCGAGCACGGTCTGCGCCGGGTCGACGTAACCCACCAGCGGCGAGTGGGAGAGACAGTGAAGATAAGCGTGCATATCAGGCGACCTTTTCAATGGGAACAGCGGCATTGGCGCGGGTGAGGGTCATCACCGATGCCAGTTTATTCAGGGTGCTGCCCAGAGTTTGCGGAATAGCGATGGCGGCTACGAAGCGGTCCGGGCGCATCACCACCAGCGAAGCGTTGTGCCGGGCAAACCACGTGCGCAGGCGGTTTTGCGTATCGCCAATGCGGATAACGCCGTCATGGTTATCCTGAGCAGTGGCAATCTGCGTATCCGGTACCACCTGGATAAACCGCGTGCCCAACGCCTGCCACTGTTGGATCTGCGCCTCGCTCATGCCCCACCGCGGGTTACAACCCCAGCTAATCACCGCGAAATTCGGCCCAATAACGTTATCGAGCAGCGTCACGTCGCCGGTTTCCAGCGTCACCTTCGGCTGGATAAACATCTTGCCGACCGGAGAAGTTTTCGCGTCGCCCTCACGCACCAGCGCCCCGGAGTGGTATTGCGGCATCGGTTTAAAACGCATTTCAAGGAAGTAGCGTTTGACCGGTGGAAGGTAGTTCAACAACCAGGAGACTCCGTCGCGCACCGCGCCGTGCCAGCGTTTCGGCGGTGCCAGTACGTTGCCTGCGGTCACGGAGAGATCGATCATCGCTTTGGCGTGGTCGCGGCGTTCCTGCTGGTAGGTATCCAGCAGCGCATCTCCGGCTTTGCCGTTAATTACCAGCGCCAGTTTCCACGCCAGATTGAAAGCATCGCGCATGCCGCTGTTGTACCCCTGCCCCTGCCAGACCGGCATAATGTGCGCCGCGTCGCCGGCCAGCAGCACACGGTCAATGCGAAAACGTTCGGCCAGGCGGGCGTTATGGGTATACACACGCTGGCGGATCAGCTCAACGTTATCCGGGTTCGGCAATACTTTGCTCAACAGCTGGCGCATATTTTGCGGCTCGCTGAGCTGCGCTTCGGTTTCTCCCGGCATCACCATAAATTCAAAGCGGCGCACCGCGTGCGGCAGCGCGGCGGAGACATACGGACGCACCGGATCGCAGCACAGATACACATGCGGCGTGCTGAGCGGATCGTTGGCGATATCCACCACAATCCACTGATTTGGCGCGGTTTTTCCTTCAAATGGCACATTCAGCGACCGTCTGACGTTGCTACCGCCGCCGTCGCAGGCCACCAGCCACTGGGCTTTCACCGTTTCGCGTGGGCCGTCCGGGGCTTTCAGATTCAGCGTTACTTCACCGTTCTGTTGGCTGAAGGCTTCCAGTTCGCGGGAAAACAGGCAGCGCACGTTGGGAAAACGCGACAGCCCTTCCAGCATCACCGCGTCCACCTGTGGCTGAATAAACGCGTTGCGCCGCGACCAGCCAAATTCGTCGGTCATCGGCTGGATATCGGCAAAGCAGCGGCCTTTCGGCGTAAGAAAGCGCATCGCGTGCCATGGCGTGGTATGCGGTAGCACGTTTTCGACCAGACCGACGGACTGCATGGTGCGCAGCGCTTCATCGTCAATGCCGATGGCACGGGGATAGTCGATCAGTTTGTCGAGTTTCTCCACCACCAGTACCTCAATGCCCATCTGGCCCAGATAGTTGGCCATCATCAGCCCAACCGGACCGGCTCCGGCAATCGCTACCTGTACAGTGTGCTGTACAGCGGGTTGGATATCCGGGTTTATCGTTGTCATTTCAGAACCTCACTACTCGGACAAAACGCAATTGCAGACCCTGGCGAGGCGCAATTCGTTTTGTTAAAAAGATGTAAATAATTTTTTATTGTGCGGTCAGTATAGGAATGAGTTTTTGCGCTACAATCAAAACATGCCTGGATGTGCACTAAGTGCACAACGTTGTTTTACCTGTAGATTTGTCAATAAATATGAAAAATGACGACGGTACCGAATACAAAACCGTACGCGGATTAACGCGCGGATTAATGTTATTAAATATGTTAAACCGGCTCGATGGCGGAGCCAGCGTTGGCCTGCTGGCTGAACTGAGCGGCCTGCACCGCACTACGGTCAGGCGACTGCTGGAAACGTTGCAGGATGAAGGTTACGTCCGACGCAGCCTGTCCGATGACAGCTTTCGTTTAACCATTAAAGTCCGCCAGCTCAGTGAGGGATTTCGTGACGAGCAGTGGATTTCTGCGCTGGCTGCCCCGCTGCTGGGAGATTTGCTGCGCGAGGTGATCTGGCCGACCGACGTTTCCACGCTGGATGTGGACGCCATGGTGGTGCGTGAAACCACCCACCGCTTCAGCCGCTTATCGTTTCACCGGGCGATGGTCGGGCGTCGATTGCCGCTGCTGAAAACCGCCTCCGGCCTGACCTGGCTGGCATTTAGCCCGGAGAATGAACGTCAGGAACTGATTGAAATGCTGGCCTCACGACCCGGAGAAGAATTCCAGTTGGCGCGCGAGCCACTGAAGCTCAATGCCATCCTGACCCGCGCGCGGAAAGACGGCTTTGGCCAGAACTATCGCGGCTGGGATCAGGAGGAAAAAATCGCCTCCATCGCCGTCCCCATTCGCAGTGAACAGCGGGTGATCGGCTGCCTGAACCTGGTGTATATGGCCAGCGCGATGACCATCGAACAGGCTGCGGAAAAACATCTTCCAGCCTTACAAAAGGTGGCAAAACAGATAGAGGACGGCGTCGAGTCACAGGAGATTTTGGTTGCCGGGAGGTGAGGTGGATCACAGTTATGCGCATCATCTGATTGATAGTTGGGATGACTCACTCATCAGCCGATATCACGCGGTGTCATCTTGCTTTAATGATATCTTCATCGCAGAGTGTGCATTCATTTTTTGCCAGGAGGCTGCATGTTAAAGGTCATTGCCGAGGATTTCATCAAACCTGAGTATATTGAAACCGTTCTCCCGTTGTATCGTGAGCTAATATCGGCCACCAGGAAAGAACCGCGCTGCATTGCTTATGACCTCTATATTGATGAAAAAGATCCGGGCCATTTTATTTTCATCGAAGAATGGCCAAACCACGCGGCGCTCGATGAACATTGTGCGAGTGAGCATTTCAGACGACTTGTGCCGTTAATCGATCAATACACGCGCAAAGAAGCACGTTACATATTGATGAATGACATCGTAAATCCAGGGGCTCAAAGTCTCTTGTGAAGAGGCTTTAATCTTTCCTCCTGTATAAGGATACGCTACTCTCTAAAAAATGCGTTCGCTGGTAACATGCTTCGGGACATGCAACTTGATTACGTCATAGAAAGACTTAGGCCAAAATATGATATTTGATTGCAAATCAAAGGATAAAAAGTGAAAAAAACGACTCCAGAATATACGACTGTTGACTTGTCTCGTTGGCCAAGGAGAGAGCATTTTGAGGTATTTCAGTCTTTTGCTCAAAGTACAATTAACCAAACTGTTCTGTTAGACATTACCGCAGTACTAAAACATATAAAAGAGATTGGCTGGAAATTTTACCCTACTATGATTTTCCTCCTTGCTAAAGTTGTCAACAAGCATACTGAATTCCGTATGGCCATAAAGAACAATGAGCTTGTCATATGGAATGAAATTCATCCAAGCTATACCATTTTCCATAATGAAACTGAGACTTTTTCATCATTATGGAGCCGCTACGATGGCAATATTCATCACTTCCAAAACACTTATTCAGAAGACGTTGCACGCTATTGTCATAATCTTTCTTATTGGCCGAAGGGGGAGTCTCCGGAAAATATATTTTTCGTATCGGCTATCCCTTGGGTCAGTTTTACCAGTTTTAATATCAACATTGCGAACATGCAGAACTTTTTTGCCCCCATGTTCACTCTTGGGAAATACTATGAACAAGATGGGAAAGTGGTGTTACCTCTCGCCGTTCAGGTACATCACTCCGTGTGCGATGGATTCCATTTAGCACGACTAATTAATGAACTACAGGAAATGAGTCATGACCTACGGCACCATTCGGAGGAACGCAACGTCTGATGCAGCAGACGTTTCTTTATATGGCGTGAGCAGCAAGAATAGTCGCCATGCCTGCAAACAAGAGGAGTCGACATGAACGGTCTGGGAAGAACATAAATTTGGGTTCGCAATGGCAAGGGTAATACTTAAAACTTTCGCAAAAGTCTGGCCGGATTGCCAGCATACACGCCTTTTATCAGTACGGGTTTTATTACCACACTACCGGCACCAATCACCGCACCACTGCAAATTTCCGTTGTTAAAATTGTGGCGCCACTGCCCACCGATACTGCGTTACCTAATACAATATTAATCCAGCTTTTTGCAGAAGCGTCAGGACTTCCGCTCTTGAAAAGATCGTTAGCAAAGGTCACGCCATGCCCTATAAAGCAGTCCTCGCCTAAGGTAACGTTCTCACAGATGAAAGTATGGGACTGCACTTTAGTTCTATCGCCTATGACGCATCCCTTTTGTATCTCAACAAATGGTCCGACAAACACATCATGGCCCAGGTCGCATTCATAAAGATTCACAGGCATGACTATTGTGACATTCTTACCTTGTTTTACGTCACGAATACCACTTTCAATAATATTCATATCAGCACTGTCCTTACTCAAGATAATACGCTTCAGTATTGAAGACCTGAACTTACAGGAGCTCCTTTGCCATTTATTATCAGATAGTTTAGGCCAGAAATTTCAATTGATGCGTTTCTTTTAGCAATAGTGTTTTTATCTATTTGTTATAATCAACACATCTTATCAGACATGTTGATTATAACAAGCTTACAATTTATAAAATCTGCCATAATGACAGATTTATTTATTTTATAATTAGAGATTTGCAACGTTATGATATACTTTTTGAACATCATCATCATCTTCAAGGGCATCAACAAGTCCTTCAAAGATTTCTAAATCTTCTGGTGAAAGTTCAACTTCTGATTGAGCTATCATTTCTAATTCTGTGGTTGAGAATTCAGTAATCCCAGCGGCTTTGAGGGCTGCAATTCCTTTATGAAGGTCTGTAGACTCAGTATAAATAATGATATTGCCTTCTTCTTCGGTGACATCACGAACATCAACTTCAGCTTCAAGCAAAATTTCAAAAATATGGTCAGGGTCAGTGCCTTTAAATACGATCACACCAGTATTGTCAAACATGTAGCTGACAGAACCTGCCGCCCCGATATTCCCGCCTTTTTTATTGAAGATTGAGCGAATATTAGCAATCGTGCGGTTAACGTTTGAAGTCAGGGTTTCAGCGATAATCATGGAACCACTTGGACCAAAGCCTTCATAACGCCCTTGCATGAACGTTTCGTCGCTGCCACCTTTGGCTTTATCAATAGCTTTATCAATAACGTGCTTTGGAACCTGGGCTTGTTTCGCACGTTCAATAACGAATTTTAAAGCTGTGTTTAATTCCGGGTCTGGTTCACCTTGTTTAGCCGCAGCATAAATTTCCACACCGAATTTGGAATAAACTTTAGACGTTGCACCGTCTTTAGCCGTTTTTTTACCAACAATATTGGCCCATTTACGTCCCACTGGAATAGTCTCCTCGAAAATTTATTTACATAACGGGCAGGTTAATAAGTTGCCTGTTTTCCCCGCCATATTATATCACCATATGTAAATTCTCGTCTATGAAAAATAAAAAAATCCAAACTTTACGGAGTGTTACTTTAATTTCATCAATAATTAACATTATGGATAAGTTACTACATAACTTTCTGCTGATTTTTCTATTTTTATTTTTAACACTGGCGCTGCAGCAATAATAGATAAGACAAGAGAATCAAAAGTAATAATCCCGGCAAAGTACCACTTTCACTTTTTATATAAAACGTTCACATCTGCTTCTGACACAAAGCAGCTTATGTGCCCACATACCTACCCGATCTGACTGAATGCAAAAAAAACCGAAACCCTGCTTTTGAAAAGAGCAGCGTTTCGGCATTCATTCACTCTGAAGGACGTCAGACTTTCAGCAGCTTCACCGTCTCGTCGATGTCGATTTCATCTTCCGAGAAGATCAGCGTCGTGCCCTGGAAGGTAGTGATCGCCAGCTTTTTCAGTGTGCGCATTTCGCCAGGCTTCACGTCTGATTTCGGTCGGATGCTGTTCATCAGCACGCCGACAGACAGTACCGCGTTCTCTTTGTCGATACGGGTTTCAACCGGCACGTCTTCGCTGTACACCAGGTAAGACTTGATTGCCGTGAGCTTCAGGCGCTCGCCTGCGATATAGATGTACTTGCTGTCGGGTATGACTTTCACCGCATAGGCAGACAGGCCTTTGTTGTTGGTGGTGGGTTCAAAAGTCACCGCCGCGTCTTTCTTGATCAGCTCAGGATTAGCAACCTTAATCACATGAAAATAGCGGTTGTCGCCGTTTTCATCTTTGATAAATCCAAAGCCTTTATCTTTAAACCACGTTGTGATTGTTCCGTTCATTGCTGTTTCCGCCTGATTAAACCGAATACTCGTAGAGTATACCTACTCAATTTGCGCGCAGTGTAAAACACAGGCCCCGTCTTTGGCTACTCGTTACCCCAGCGATTGAGGAACTCCGCGATATCATCAATACGCTGTGCGTCGACGCCGGCCACAGTTGCCATCTCCTGCTGCGCGTCTTCGCTGATCTCTTCGTTGTTCATCAAACGGGTGATCAACTGCTGGAAGTAGTGCGCCAGCGCATCGCGTTCGGCATCGCTCACCGGCTTTGCAGCCTCGGTCGCGTACTCATCAGCGATATCATAATATTTTAGCGGAATGTCGTTGTTCATCAGGTGCTCCGGGGTAAATGCCTGTGCCAGCAGTTGCCTGCCGCGTCTGGGGCGAATGATAGCATTGTTATTTCATGGTTCGCGATCTGTTTCCTGGCTGTAATGTGTTGCATATATCAACAATATTGTCTGGAGCCACTTCGCATTTAATTAATCCTCCTGAATTAAAATGACTGTTTCTTTATTCAGTTCGGTATAATAGCTGCAGATTAAATAATGCAGAAAAAAGGAAAGTAGACGTTTATTAATTTAGATAATGAGACAGTGATTAAACGCAATAAATAACGTTCTCTGCAGGCTGGATGCGATTGGCCCAATCCCATCGTTAGTCGCCCATTTGCCCACATTCATCTTCTGGATAACACTCTACGATGACACCACTGACCCAACACGCAGAGCGCACACCATGAACATCACGCAAATCCGTAACGCTACGCAGCACATCACCTTTGGTGGAATGACTTTTCTGGTCGATCCTATGCTGGCCGCGAAAGGCGCATATCCGGGTTTTGCCGGAACAGCACGTGCCGAAATTCGCAACCCAACCGTCGATCTGCCCATCGACATTGATACCCTGCTTAATGTCGATGCGCTGATCGTCACCCATCTGCATGAAGACCACTGGGATGAAGCTGCGGCGCGCATCGTGCCGAAAGACAAACCAATCTATGTGCAAAATGACCATGATGCACACGTACTGCGGGAGCAGGGTTTCACACAACTCACCGTGCTGACGCAAAATACCGTGGTCGGCGCTATCACTCTACGTAAAACCGGCGGCCAGCACGGCTCAGATCGCGCCTATGCCATTCCACAAATGGCAGAGCGCCTGGGTGATGCCTGTGGCGTTATCTTTATGCATCCGGCGGAAAAAACGCTGTATCTGGTCGGGGACACCGTCTGGCGCGACGAGGTGGAAGCCAACATGCATACCTTCCAGCCAGGCGTGGTGGTTCTGAACGCGGGTTTTGCCCACGTCATCGGTTTTGGCCCAATTATCATGGGCGCGGAAGATGTGCTGAAAACCCACTTCACCTTACCCGAAGCACAAATTGTGGCGACCCATATGGAGGCGATTAACCATTGTCTGTTGACCCGCGCGACACTGAAAGAGTACGCCCGCGACAACCAGATTGTGCAATATGTCAACGTGCCGGAAGATGGTGAAACCCTGACATTTTAATTTCTACAAAGGAATAGTATGCAGCCGCTTAACGTCGCCATTGTTGCCGTGGAAGATTTCAGCCCGTTTCACTTCTCGGTGCCGTGCATCATTTTCAGTGACAAAATGGCGGCGAAAAAGCGCTTTGAGGTGCAGATGTGCGGGGAAAAACCGGGCATCATCTCTTCGCAGGATGGTTTCTCCGTTACCGCAACCCACGGCTATGACGCTCTGGAGGCTGCCGACATCGTGGTGATCCCTTACTGGGGCACCACCGCGCATCGTCCGCCACAAAGCCTGCTTGATGCGCTCAACCGCGCGCGACAAAACGGCGCGCAGATTGTCGGGCTGTGTCTGGGCGCGTTTGTCCTCGGCTATGCGGGGTTACTGGATGGTAAACGGGCGGCTACGCACTGGGAGTTCGAGCAGGATTTTCAGGCGCGCTTTCCGGCGGCCCAGTTGGATATCAACGCACTGTACGTGGATGACGACGGCATTATTACCTCAGCAGGTACCGCCGCCGCGCTGGATTGCTGTCTGTATGTCATCCGTCAGCGTTTTGGCAGCACGGTGGCGAATCAGATTGCCCGACGGATGATTGTGCCACCGCATCGTGAGGGCGGTCAGGCGCAGTTTATCGAACAACCTGTAGCGAAAAATACCCAGGATCAACGCATCAACGCCCTGCTCGACTATTTGCGCCAACATCTCCACGAACCGCATAATCTCGACGTTCTGGCGCAGTGGGTGATGATGAGTCGTCGCACTCTCACCCGTCATTTTATGAAGGCCACCGGGTCGAGCGTGGCCGAATGGCTGATTACCGAGCGCCTGCGCCGCAGCCAGATCATGCTGGAGTCCAGTCAGTTACCCGTTGAACGCATCGCCGAACAAGTTGGTTTTCAGTCGCCCGTCACCTGGCGGCAGCATTTTAAATCCCGCTTCGGCGTCAGCCCGGCTGAATGGCGTAAAACTTTTCGCGGCGATTAACCTCTTTTTTGCGCCAGCCAGATGGTGTGCCCGGTACAGTGCGGATCTTCCATCACCCTCTCAATCACCGTAAAGTCGTGCGCCGACAGCAATGCGTGGTACTCATCAGGCGCGAGGCTGGCATGAAACAGCGGCTCGCCCTCAAATTGTCCCATAGCGATGCCGTTGTCCGTGCCGCTGGTAAACATCAGCGCGCTGCCGGGATGACTGAGCCGGTCAAAAATGGGGAACATCTTTTGCTGGTCCAACTGGGTTAAATGGAAAAAACTGTCCCAGGCGATCAGACCGTCGAATGTCTCGTTAAGGGCCAGCTCGCGCATATCCTGCTCCAGCCAGCGCTGTGCGGGAAAAGAGTGCCGCGCCCGCGCCAGCATTTCCGGGGAACCATCAACCCCCGTCAGTTGAAAACCTTGCTGGATAAAATAACCCGCAATCGGCTGACCGTTTCCGCAGCCAATATCCACAATATGGCCCTGCCCGCCCATCACCGCGATGAACTTATCCAGCCAGTTTTTTTCAAACAGCGCGCGCGAACGCTGGCGGGAAAAAGCCTCAGCATGGCGTCGGTAGATGGACAGAATATTATTTGCCGCAGAGTCGCTCACGATGTCCTCACTTTTTATTCCGTTAAGCTTAACGACGATAAATCCTCCAGCACACGATCCGCAACCCTGGAATGCGCCTCGCAGAACCTATGCGTAAATCCCCCAAAACCGTCCCGCTGTGGCATCATAGCGCGCAGATAACGTCATGACAGGGGTGATAAACGTGAAACCGGTAACGCTATACGATGTCGCAGACCATGCAGGCGTCTCTTACCAGACCGTCTCACGCGTCGTAAATCAGGCCAGCCACGTTTCCACAAAAACCCGACAAAAAGTTGAGGCCGCGATGGCGGAGCTCAATTACATTCCTAACCGCGTCGCGCAGCAACTGGCAGGCAAACAGACGCCGCTGATTGGCGTCGTGACGGCAAACCTTGCCCTGCACGCCCCCTCGCAAATCGTTGCCGCCATAAAATCCCGCGCCGACCAGTCAGGCGCCAGCGTGGTGATCGCCATGGTTGAGCGCAGTGGCGTTGAGGCGTGTAAAGCCGCGGTACACAACCTGCTTTCTCAACGCGTAACCGGGCTTATCATCAACTATCCGCTGGATGAAGAAGATGCCATTGCCGTGGCCGCCGCCTGCGGTACGGTGCCGGTAATTTTTCTCGATGTCTCTGACCAGGCGCCAATTAATAGCGTCGTTTTCTCCCATGATGACGGCGCACGCCTCGGCGTTGAACATCTTGTACAGCATGGACATCAGCGGATCGCCCTGCTGAGCGGGCCGCACACTTCGGTTTCGGCAAGGCTTCGCCATGCGGGGTGGCATAAATATCTGGCTCACTACCAGCTACGTCCCATTGCAGAACGTGAAGGTGACTGGAGCGCCATGTCCGGCTTTCATCAAACCATGCACATGCTTAACGACGGAATCATTCCAAGCGCTATGCTGGTCGCCAACGATCAAATGGCGCTGGGCGCAATGCGGGCAATCAGCGAGTCTGGGCTGCGAGTTGCAGCGGACATCTCCGTGATCGGCTACGACGACACCGAAGACAGCGCCTGCTACATCCCGCCGCTGACCACCATCAGGCAGGATTTCCCCGCTCTCGGACAGACCAGCGTTGACTGGCTGTTGCAGCTTACGCAGGGTATGTCCGCCCCCGGCAATCTGCTGCTGCCGGTCACGCTGGTCGAACGGAAAACCGTACTGCCGCCTGCCACACAAACCGTCACGCCTCAGGTGCTGGCGGAGTCGTTGATGCAACTGGCACGTCAGGTATCTCTGCTGCCATCCGGTAAACGCTAATTACTGTGAGTCAGTTCACCCATTAAACCCGCCCGGCTTTACAGCGTCTCACCGCACGCCTTATGTTTATTAAATTGTGAGCGAATAACAAACATGAGATACCGCTATGACTCTGAGCTCGGACTCACTCGCCGCCGTACTGACGCTCCGTGACTGGGAAAACCCCGGCGTCACACAGATAAACCGTCTGGAGGCACATCCGCCGTTTTGTAGCTGGCGCTGCGTGGATGATGCCCGTAACAACCGACCCTCACCCCAACGAATTTCGTTAAACGGCGAGTGGCAGTTCGCCTGGTTTGTCGCACCAGAGGCAGTGCCAGAAAGCTGGCTTGAGCATGATTTACCGCAGGCCGTTGCCCTCTGCGTGCCGTCTAACTGGCAGATGAGCGGTTATGATGCGCCAATCTACTCCAATATCACCTATCCGTTCCCGGTCAATCCGCCCTCTGTTCCGACGCAGAACCCCACAGGATGTTACTCGCTCACATTTAGTGTCGAAGATGCATGGTTAGATGAGGGTCAGACGCGCATTATTTTTGACGGCGTGAACTCCGCGTTTCATCTGTGGTGCAACGGTCGTTGGGTCGGCTACGGTCAGGACAGCCGCCTGCCGTCTGAATTCGATCTTAGCGATTATCTGCTGCACGGCGTAAACCGCCTGGCCGTCATGGTGCTGCGCTGGAGCGATGGCAGCTATCTGGAAGATCAGGATATGTGGCGCATGAGCGGCATCTTTCGCGACGTTTCTTTGCTGCATAAACCCACAACGCAAATTCGCGACCTGCGCATTAATACCCGTTTTAACAGCGACTTCAGCCACGCCACGCTGGCAGTGGAAGTCAGAGTGGGGGGCAACGCGAGCGAAGATTTACGCGTAGCCCTGCAATTGTGGGAGGGAGAAACGCTCACAGCCGAAACGACTTCCCCACTCGGCAGCGAGATTGTTGATGAACGCGGCGCTTATCACGAACGCACTACGCTGCGCCTCAACGTTGAACACCCGGCGTTGTGGAGTGCCGAAACGCCTAATCTGTACCGCGCCGTTGTGCAGCTACATACCGCTGACGGTACGCTGATTGAAGCCGAGGCCTGTGACGTCGGCTTTCGTCAGGTTTGCATTGAAAACGGACTGCTGTTACTCAATGGTAAGCCGCTGTTGATTCGCGGTACCAACCGCCATGAGCACCATCCGCTCAACGGTCAGGTGATGGATGAGGCGACGATGGTGCAAGACATCATCCTGATGAAGCAGAATAACTTCAACGCCGTACGTTGTTCGCATTACCCAAACCACCCGCGATGGTACACCCTGTGCGATCGTTACGGCCTGTATGTGGTGGATGAGGCCAATATCGAAACCCACGGTATGGTGCCCATGAATCGCCTGAGCGATGACCCAACATGGCTTCCCGCCATGAGCCAGCGCGTCACGCGCATGGTACAGCGTGACCGCAATCACCCAAGTATCATCATCTGGTCGTTGGGCAATGAATCCGGTCACGGCGCGAACCACGACGCGCTGTATCGTTGGCTGAAATCGGAAGATCCCTCTCGCCCGGTGCAGTACGAAGGCGGCGGTGCGGATACCGTAGCCACCGACATTATTTGCCCGATGTACGCCCGCGTCGATCAGGATCAGCCCTTCCCCGCCGTCCCCAAATGGTCGATTAAAAAGTGGCTGTCGATGCCCGGCGAGCAGCGCCCGTTGATCCTCTGCGAATATGCTCACGCGATGGGTAACAGCCTCGGCGGCTATGCCAAATACTGGCAGGCATTCCGCCAGTATCCGCGTCTGCAAGGAGGATTCGTCTGGGACTGGGTCGATCAGTCGCTCATTAAATATGACGACAACGGTAATCCGTGGTCCGCCTACGGCGGGGATTTTGGCGACACGCCTAACGATCGTCAGTTTTGCATGAACGGACTGGTGTTCGCCGATCGTACCCCACACCCGGCGTTATACGAGGCCAAACATGAACAGCAGTTTTTCCAGTTCACGTTACTGCCGGGCGCTGAACGCCAGATTGAAGTGACCAGCGAATATCTGTTCCGCCGCAGCGATAACGAAGTTCTGCACTGGTCTATTGCCCAGGACGGCAACCCGCTGGCCGCCGGAGAAATCGTTCTGGATATCGCTCCACAGGGTCGCCAGGTGATTACCCTGCCAGATGTCCCGATGCCAGAAACCGCAGGTCAGCTGTGGCTGACGGTTCGCGTGGAACAACCCCAGGCTACTGCGTGGTCAGACGCCGGGCATATCAGTGCCTGGCAGCAGTGGAAGCTGGAAGAGAAACTCAGTCTGGCGCTTAAACCTCGCGCCAGCACAGCGCCACAGCTGACGACCCGCGATGACACGTTTACGGTAATCGTCAGTGATAAACGCTGGGAATTCTGCCGCCGTACAGGCTTACTGACGCAATACTGGCTGGCCGAAAAAGCACAGCTGTTAGCACCGTTAATCGATCAATTTACCCGCGCGCCGCTGGATAACGACATCGGCATCAGCGAAGTAACCCGCATCGATCCTAATGCCTGGGTCGAACGCTGGAAGGCCGCAGGCCATTACCATGCTGAGCCATGGCTATTGCAATGCGAGGCCGAAGCGCTGTCAGACAGCATCCTTATCACCACCGCGCATGCCTGGCAGTATCAGGGCGAAACACTGTTTGTCAGCCGTAAGTCGTACCATCTCGACGGCCACGGCGAGATGCAGATTACAGTGGATATCGATGTGGCCAGTGGAACGCCGCACCCGGCGCGTATCGGTCTGAGCTGCCAGTTGGCACAGGTGGCTGAACGGGTGAACTGGTTAGGCCTTGGGCCGCATGAGAACTACCCGGATCGCCTGAGCGCTGCCTGTTTTGATCGTTGGGATCTGACGCTGGATGAGATGTATACGCCGTACGTCTTCCCGAGTGAAAACGGCCTGCGCTGCGGGACACGCGAATTACGCTACGGGGAGCATCTGTGGCGTGGTGACTTCCAGTTCAACATCAGCCGTTACAGCCAGAAGCAACTGATGGAAACCAGCCATCGCCATCTGCTGCAGCCTGAAGCCGGAACATGGCTCAACATTGACGGTTTCCATATGGGCGTCGGCGGGGATGATTCGTGGAGCCCTTCAGTGTCGCCGGAATTTCAGTTGAGCGCAGGGCGCTATCATTATCAGTTGAGTTGGCGCTAACCACGTTGCTTTTGCCGGATAGCGCCGCTTCGCGGCTTATCCAGCCTACGGTGCGCGGTTTCGTAGGCCGGATAAGGCGAAGCCGCCATCCGGCAACGCCCTACTCCTCGATCGCCTGGCGGATTTGCTGTAACGATGTCGGATCGTCAATGGTGGTCAGATCGCCAGGATCGCGGCCTTCGCAGATCGCCTGGATCGTACGCCTGAGCATTTTTCCGGAGCGTGTTTTCGGCAGTTGTGACACAAACCAGACATGTGCCGGACGGCCAAAGTTACCAATCTGGCTGTCCACCAGCGCCATAATCGCCTTCTCTTCAGAATGCGCAATGTCGCGGTCTTCCAGACTGTCACTCTGCTTTGGAATGACAAACGCGACGGCCACCTGCCCTTTTAGCGCATCTTTCACCCCCACTACCGCTACCTCAGCAACGTTCGGATAGCTGGAGATACTCTCTTCTATCTCGCGCGTGCCCAGCCGGTGTCCGGCGACATTGATCACGTCATCTGTACGCCCCAGAATGAAGTAGTAACCGTCGTCGTCACGAATGCCCCAGTCAAAAGTGGCGTACACCTGACGGGAGAACAGCGACCAGTAGGTATTCACAAAGCGTTCGTCATCGCCCCAGATGGTCTGAATACAGCCCGGCGGCAGCGGCCCTTCAATCACCAGCATGCCCTTCTCATTTGCCGCACAAGGTGCGCCAGTCACTTCATTGAGGAGTTGCACGTTGTAGCCGTACATCGGCACGCCAGGACTGCCCAGGCGCGACGGTCGGTCGTCCAGCCCGCGGGCAATCGCCATAATCGGCCAGCCAGATTCGGTCTGCCAGTAGTTGTCGATAACCGGAACACCCAGCGTTTGGGTTACCCAACTGGCGGTCGGTTCATCCAGCGGCTCGCCGGCCAGATACAGCACCTCCAGCGAGGAGAGATCGTGATTGCGGATTTGCGCGGTCGGAAATTTCTTCAGCACGCGGATGGCGGTCGGGGCCGAGAACATCCGGCTGACCTGATACTTCTCAACAATTTTCCACCATACGCCGCAGTCCGGATACGTTGGCAACCCTTCGTACACCACCGTCGCCATCCCCGCCAGCAGCGGGGCATACACGATATAGGAATGTCCCACCACCCAGCCAATATCCGACGCGCAGAAGAACACGCCGCCCGCTTTACCACCAAAAATGGTGTCCATTGAGGTTGCCAGCGCTACCGCATAGCCGCCCACATCACGCTGCACGCCTTTCGGTTTACCGGTTGTTCCGGAGGTATAGAGAATGCAGGAGGTTTCATTCGATTCCAGCCAGACCACCGGCACCCGCGCGCCGAGATGCTGTTGGCGCAGGGCGGCAAAGTCGAGGTCACGCCCCTCGACCCGCGCCATTTTCGCCAGACCACGATCGACCAGCACCACATGACGCGGCTGGTGCTGCGCCTGCTCGATCGCATCATCGAGCAGCTTTTTATACGCCACGATCTTGCCCCCGCGCGCCCCGGCATCCGCCGAGACGATAACCACCGGTCTGGCGTCGTCGATGCGCGCCGCCACGCTGTGCGATGCGAAGCCGCCGAACACCACCGAATGGATCGCCCCAATGCGCGCGCAGGCCAGCAGCGTAATGTGCGCCTCGGCGATCATCGGCATATACACCAGCACCCGATCGCCGCGCTGTACGCCCAGCGACAACAGCATTGCCGCCGCGACGTTTACCTCGTCATACAACTGACGAAAGGTAAACGTGCGTTCTTCTTCGGTTTCGGATGACACCGCAATCAGCGCCAGCGCCTCGGGCTGTTTCTCCAGCCAACGGTCGATGGCGTTATGGCACAGATTAGTCGTCCCGCCACAAAACCAACGAGCAAACGGCGGATGACGATGATCCAGTACCTGAGCAAACGACTGCTGCCAGTCAATACGCTGGGCCTGCTCGGCCCAGAACGACTCCGGTTGCGTAATCGAACGCTGATAAAAATCGCTATAAGACATAATGCTCTCCTGTTGAACTTACGCCTTGCTGCACGCTGGTTTAAATAATGAAGAGATCCATATACTCATTGACCGGCATCTGCTCCAGGCGAGTTCTGTCCAGGGAGATATCCAGGATGCGCTGCTGCTGACGGGTCGGGAACTGACGCGCCAGGTTGATTTTGAATTTTTCGACCAGTTTCGGCATGCCGTCAGTACGACGACGCGCGTGGCCGATAGGATATTCCACCACCACTTCTTCAAAGCGTGAACCGTCGGTGAACTCCAGGGTGATGGCGTTGGCGATGGCGCGTTTTTCCGGATCGTGGTAATCGGCGGTAAAGGCCGGATCTTCGAAGCAGTTGATCTTCTCGCGCAGGGCATCGATGCGCTTGTCCTGCGCCACGCCGTCTTCGTAATCAGCCGCAGTTAAGCGTCCGAACAGCAGTGGGATAGCCACCATGTACTGAATGCAGTGATCCCTGTCCGCTGGGTTATTCAGCGGGCCTTTTTTATCGATGATGCGGATACAGGCTTCGTGCGTACGAATGGTGACTTTTTCGATATCCGCCGCCGTTTTACCCGCCGCCTGCAGTTGTTCATACAGCGTCATCGCCGCTTCAACCGCTGTTTGTGAGTGGAACTCTGCCGGGAAGGAGATTTTAAACAGCACGTTTTCCATCACGTATGAGCCGTACGGGCGCTGGAAGCGGAACGATTCGCCTTTGAAGGAGACGTCGTAAAAGCCCCAGGTTTTCGCCGTCAACGCGGATGGATACCCCATCTCACCGGTTTTCGCCATCAATGCCAGACGTACCGCGCGCGAGGTCGCATCGCCTGCTGCCCAGGATTTACGCGTGCCGGTATTCGGGGCATGGCGATAGGTGCGCAGCGACTGTCCGTCGACCCACGCCAGCGACACCGCATTGAGGATCTCATCGCGGGTCAATCCGAGCATTTCGGCAACAACGGCGGTCGAGGCGACTTTCACCAGCAGGACGTGATCGAGTCCAACGCGGTTAAAGGAGTTTTCCAGCGCGATACAGCCCTGAATTTCGTGGGCTTTAATCATGCCGGTCAGCACTTTTTTCATGGTTAACGGTGCTTTTCCCGCCGCCACCGCATTGCGTGACAACCAGTCAGCTGTCGCCAGAATACCGCCGAGGTTATCGGAAGGATGACCCCACTCAGCGGCAAGCCAGGTATCGTTAAAGTCCAGCCAGCGGATCATCGCACCGATGTTAAACGCCGCCTGCACCGGGTCAAGCTGGAACTGGGTGCCAGGTACGCGCACGCCGTTCGGTACCACTGTACCTGGGACGACCGGCCCCAGCAGTTTTTTACAGGCCGGATATTCCAGCGCTTCCAGGCCGCAGCCTAAGGTATCAAGCAGGCAATAATGCGCGGTGTCATACGCCACCTTCGAGGTGATCTCGTAGTTCATGACGTAATCAACAATATCAACGATTTCACGGTCAAATTCCGGGCGGACGTTCGAAATATGTGCGGACATAGGGTACATTTCCTGTTTTTTATCTTTAGAGGTTTTTGAATTAGCAACGTTTTTCAATCGGGACAAATTCGCGATCTTCCGGGCCGGTATAGTTGGCGGAAGGACGGATAATTTTGTTGTCCTGACGCTGTTCGATGATATGCGCCGCCCAGCCGGTAACGCGGGCGATGACAAACAGCGGGGTGAACATTTCGGTCGGAACGCCCATCATGTTGTAAGAGACCGCCGAGAACCAGTCGAGGTTGGGGAACATCTTTTTCGTTTCCCACATTACGTCTTCCAGACGGTCGGCGATGTTGTACATTTTCAGCGAACCACCTTCCTGAGAAAGCTGTTTCGCCACGCGCTTGATCACCTGATGGCGCGGGTCGGCGATGGTGTAAACCGGATGACCAAAACCAATCACCACTTCTTTGTTTTCCACGCGTTTACGAATATCCGCTTCGGCTTCGTCCGGCGTTTCGTAGCGCTGTTGGATCTCCAGCGACACTTCATTCGCCCCGCCGTGTTTCGGTCCACGCAGTGCGCCAATCGCGCCGATAATCGCGGAATACATATCGGAGCCGGTCCCGGCAATCACGCGGCTGGTAAAGGTGGAGGCGTTAAATTCGTGTTCGGCGTACAACACCAGCGAAATATGCATCGCTTTTTCCCAGCTTCGCGACGGCTTGTCGCCATGCAGCAGATGCAGGAAGTGACCGCCAATGGAATCATCGTCAGTTTCCGGCTGAATACGCTCGCCGTTATGGCTGTAGTGATACCAGTACAGAAGGATCGAACTGAGCGACGCCAGTAGCTTGTCGGCAATATCGCGCGCACCAGAGACGGTATGACCTTCTTTTTCCGGCAGCGTACAGCCCAGCGCGGAGACGCCGGTGCGCATCACGTCCATCGGATGCGAGGCGGCAGGCAGCGCTTCCAGCACAGTGCGCACGTTAGCGGGCAGTCCGCGCAGCGCTTTGAGTTTGCTTTTATAGGCGGTGAGTTCATCGCGGGTAGGTAATTTCCCGTGGATCAGCAGATGCGCGACTTCTTCAAATTCGCACTGCTGCGCCAGGTCGAGAATATCGTAGCCACGATAGTGTAAATCGTTACCGCTTTTACCGACGGTACACAGCGCGGTATTTCCGGCGGCAACGCCGGACAGCGCAACCGATTTTTTAGGTTTAATGACATGGGTACTATTTTGCAGGATCGTTGTGTCGCTCATGTTGTCCTCGTCATTATTGTAATGTGTAGGGTGCTGAGGGTGTGCGAGTAGGCCTGATAAGGCGCAGCCGCCATCAGGCAATGCTGGATGGCACTACGTTTATCCGGCCTACTTTTTGGTGTACAGCGCGTCGAGTTTCTCTTCGAACTGGTAGTAATTGATGCTTTCGTACAGTTCGTTGCGCGTCTGCATAATGTCGATCACACTCTTTTGCGTGCCTTCCTGGCGCAGCACGTTGTAAACTTTTTCCGCAGCACGGTTCATGGCGCGAAAGGCCGACAACGGATACAGCGCCATCGCGACGTTCGCACTGCGCAATTCATCGGTGGTGAACAGCGGCGTAGCGCCAAATTCGGTAATGTTGGCGAGGATCGGCACCTGCACCGCGTCGGCAAACTGGCGGTACATCGCAAGCTCGGTGATGGCTTCCGGAAACAGCATGTCCGCGCCTGCTTCGACATACGCCTGGGCGCGATCGATGGCAGCCTCTAACCCTTCCACCGCCAACGCGTCGGTTCGCGCCATGATGACGAAATTAGGATCGGGACGTGCATCCACCGCGGCGCGGATCCTGTCGACCATCTCTTCTTTAGAGACGATCGCTTTGTTCGGACGATGACCGCAGCGCTTGGCGCCGATCTGATCTTCAATATGCAGCGCGGCAGCCCCAGCTTTGGAAATCGACTTCACGGTACGCGCCACGTTGAACGCTGACGATCCAAACCCGATATCTGCATCCACCAGCAGCGGCAGCGGGCAAACATCAGTAATGCGACGAATATCGGTCAGCACATCATCAAGGGTAGAAATACCAAGATCCGGCAGACCCAGAGACCCCGCAGCGACGCCGCCGCCGGAGAGGTAAATCGCCTGATACCCGGCGCGTTGGGCCAGCAGAGCGTGATTGGCGTTGATGGCGCCAACGATTTGTAATGGATTTTCTTTGCTGAGCGCGGCGCGAAACGCCAGCCCTGGGGAGTGTAGAGACATATCCCGTCCTCTTGTTATCAACTTGTTATCATTAGTTGATTTACTTAAAGCAAGGGGTATGCCAAAGACCTTAATTTTTAATCATTTTATACATTCACCTTCAAAAACAATACATTAAAATCAATTGCTGTATCTTTATTGTACAAAAGCGTGTCAGCTATCGTTTCATGAAACTGGCCTTAACGTTTCATTGCAACATTTATGAAACACAACTAAACCCTAATACTCGGTTCCTTACTTTTTGGGTTGGTTATGGCTGATACGCATCTTCCGCCGCGGGTGAACGACGACAAACCGGTTATCTGGACGGTTTCGGTCACCCGCCTGTTCGAACTGTTTCGCGACATCAGCCTGGAGTTCGACCATCTGGCGACCATCACCCCTATTCAGTTGGGTTTTGAAAAAGCGGTCACCTATATCCGCAAGAAACTGGCTACCGAGCGTTGCGATGCGATCATTGCGGCGGGTTCTAACGGGGCGTATCTGAAAAGCCGTTTATCGATCCCGGTGATCCTGATTAAACCCAGCGGATTTGACGTGCTCCAGGCGCTGGCAAAAGCAGGAAAGCTCACCTCGTCGATTGGCGTCATTACCTACCAGGAAACTATCCCTGCGCTTCTCGCCTTTCAAAAGACCTTCAATTTGCAGCTTGAACAGCGCAGCTATATCACTGAAGAAGATGCTCGTGGGCAAATCAACGAACTGAAGGCCAGCGGTACACAAGCGGTAGTCGGCGCGGGGCTGATTACCGACCTGGCAGAAGAAGCGGGTATGACCGGCATCTTTATCTATTCAGCGGCTACCGTGCGCCAGGCCTTTGTCGATGCGCTGGATATGACGCGCCTGACGCTGCGGCGAAACGGTCAATACGCTTCTGGCGATACGCTGCGCACCCGCTATGCACTGGGAGATATGCGCGGTCACTCTGCTCAGATGGAACAGGTGCGGCACACCATAATGCTCTACGCCCGTTCGCGTGCGCCGGTGCTGATTCAGGGCGAAACGGGTACGGGGAAAGAGCTGGCGGCACAGGCCATTCATCGTGAATATTTCACCCGTCAGGAGAATCGACGCGGTAAACCCTCACCGCCGTTTGTTGCCGTCAACTGCGGGGCGATCACCGAATCCTTACTGGAAGCGGAGTTGTTCGGCTATGAGGATGGTGCTTTTACCGGCTCACGGCGGGGTGGACGCGCGGGTCTGTTTGAAATCGCCCACGGCGGGACACTGTTTCTTGATGAGATAGGTGAAATGCCGTTGCCGCTACAAACCCGGTTGCTGCGCGTACTGGAAGAAAAAGAGGTCACCCGGGTAGGCGGACATCAACCCATTCCGGTAGAGGTACGGGTGATTAGCGCCACGCACTGCAACCTGGAGCAAGAGATGAAACAAGGCGAGTTTCGTCGCGATCTGTTTTATCGCCTGAGCATTCTGCGCCTCAAACTCCCCCCGCTACGCGAACGGCTACCCGATATTTTACCGCTGGCGGAAGGCTTTTTAAAACAGTCACTGGCGGAATTGGATGTGCCATTTTCTGAGCCTGTGCGTAAAGGACTAGGGCTCAGCCAACATATGCTGCTGAATTACAACTGGCCGGGGAATATTCGTGAGCTGCGCAATATGATGGAGCGTCTGGCATTATTTTTAAGCGTCGAGCCACAACCAGAACTTAACGTCCATTTCTTGCAGCAATTATTGCCAGAGCTGGCGATTGTCGCCGAAATACCCCAGATATCATTATCACTGACGCCACAACAGGTACTGGCACAATTCAACGGTGATAAAACAGCGGCGGCACGATATCTCGGTATCAGCCGAACCACGTTTTGGCGCAGGTTAAAAGAATAACCCGCCAGTACAGAGGCGGGCGGGTACTTTATCTTTCAATGCAGCGTATTATTTTTTCTTGTAGATATTGGCGGTGCCATGGATTTTATTATCCGTTTGACCGGACGTTAATACCACAACATCGGCGCCTTTCTCTTCGGCTTTCTTCAGCAGCTCTTCTTTGGCATCTGCGACAGAAACTTCATTACTCGTTGAGATATCACCGATTTTTGTGTACTGCGACTCAACCTTTTCAAACTCAAGTTTTGTCATAAATTCCGCTGCATATACGTTGGTCACGACAAAAGCTAATGCACCAATAAGTACTTTAATTCCAGTTTTCATAGACCAGCTCCAGGTTTTGTTATGACGCCATCATCGATCCCTGAACATGAGATAACGCGATTCAAGGATGATTAATAACTAGTCCAGCCTGGATAAAAAATCCACACTCGGCATAAATATATAGAAATTTTGCGGCACAGAAAAAACCGCCCATCGAGTATCAGCGCAGCAACCGGTTCAAAGTTTCAATAGCCAGTGTGAGTTGATCCTCAGAACAACCAGCTCGCTGAAATTATAGTGTTAACTTTATGAATATTTGAGGAATGGTTGCCTATGGAACCGCTACACGCCGTCGTGCTCACCGTCAGCCTGTTTGTTTTAACCTTTTTTAACCCCGGCGCGAACCTGTTTGTGGTGGTGCAAACCAGCCTGGCGTCAGGGCGACGCGCGGGGGTGATGACCGGTCTGGGCGTGGCACTGGGCGATGCGTTCTACTCCGGGCTTGGCCTGTTTGGTATGGCGACGCTTATCACCCAATGTGAAGAGATATTCTCACTGATAAAAATCGTCGGCGGTGTCTACTTACTGTGGTTTGCCTGGAATAGCATACGCCATCAGGCGACACCGCAAATGCCCACGTTACAGCAGCCGATCTCCGCCCCCTGGTATGTATTCTTTCGTCGCGGGCTGTTAACGGATTTATCCAATCCGCAAACCGTACTGTTTTTTATTAGTATTTTCTCGGTCACCTTAAGCGCAGAAACCCCGACCTGGGCCAGGCTGATGGCATGGGCAGGCATTGTGCTTTCTTCTGTGATCTGGCGTATTTTTCTCAGTCAGGCGTTTTCTCTTCCTGCGGTGCGTCGTGCATATGGTCGCATTCAGCGCATTGCCAGCCGGGTAATTGGCGCCATTATCGGCGTCTTCGCCTTAAGGCTGATTTATGAAGGTATTTGCCATCGTTAATGCGTAAAGAGAGTTTCACTTGACCATCGTGACGTAATTGTCCGTAATACCGCCTGAATTTTTCAATCACATTTTGAGTGGCTGTGAGATGGAACAGGTTGATCCCGTAAATGACACATTACTCCTTACAGAATGGCGGGCGCTAATACGCCAGACATCCCCTGACGTTCATACGATCCTCACAGGGTTAAGCGACGATGAGATCCGCCATTTAGTGACCGTTTTTTATGACTACATGCTCTCTCATGCGGAGAGCGCGTTGTTTCTGAATACGGAGCAGGTCAGTACGCGACTGAGCGGCAGTATGTTTGACTGGTTGCGCAGCGTGCTCGGCAGCGCATATGGAGACCTCCCGCGCTTGCTGGCAAAACAGCGTGAAATTGGTGTGGTACACGCCCGTATCGGCCTGCCTATCGATCTGGTTAACCGCGGTGCGCGTAAGCTAAAAGAAGAGCTGTATCAGTTGCTGAAAAGTAAGGCAGACTACTCTGTCAGCCTGTTGACCGATGCTATCTGTTTCAGCAGTCTGGCGATGGACACTGCGCTGGAGGCCATGACCGTTTCCTACTCTCCGAGCTATCAAAACTCGCTGCACACGCAGGAGCAGTATCGCCTGCAGACCATTTACGACGACGTCAACGTCGAGCGCGAACGGCAAATCCGTTCGTTTACCGATTGGGAAAATCAGTTTATCTACAACATTGCGACCGGATTACCGTCCGGCGATCTGGTATTCCTGGCGGACTCAGATTTTGGTATGTGGTTCTCCCATAAAGGAAAACACATTCTTGGCAGCGGTAATCTGCTGGCAGAAATGGAATCCGTGATCGCTGAAATCGATAACCGTCTGACACAGGCACTCTCGAATCAGCAGCAGCCTGGCGAAACCGAACGGATGAGCTTATTGCAGGATGTCCGACAGCTCTCGGCCAAAATCCATTTTCTCCTCGCCTCAATGTTTGAAGCGCTGGTCAAACAGGAAAATGGCAAAGATTCGCTGACCCAGCTGCTTAATCGCCGCTTTATCCCAACTATTATGCGCCGTGAAATCTCGCTGGCGTTACATTCACGAAAACCCTTTACCCTGGCAATGCTGGACATTGATTATTTTAAGCAGATCAACGACAGCTACGGACATAATACTGGCGATATGACGCTGAAAAACGTCGCGGCCGTTATTTATGAGCACATCCGCAGTAGCGATTACGTATTCCGCTATGGTGGTGAAGAGTTTATGATCCTGCTGGTCGAATCAGACGAATCGCAGGCCTCGATTATTCTGGAAACACTGCGCAAGAAAATTGCCGAGCTACGTATCGCCGCTTCCATGACTGAATCCTTCTCTATTACCGTCAGTATCGGCGTTGCCGAATATGACTATCACCCCGACTACAAACAACTGGTTGATAAAGCCGATCGCGCGCTCTATCTGGCAAAAAGCCATGGCCGTAACCGCGTAGAAACGTACCGGGAATGACTGTCGTCCCTCACAGATAAATAAATACCCCGTTCAGGGTATTTATCTGACCTGTGATAAATATCGTGCTGTTATTTTTATACATGCCCATTAGCGTGATAAAAATGGCAGCCGATTAATAAGATGCAAATCAAATACACTATATATTTATAGCGGTAGCATATCCCGGTGATGAGTCTTCTTGAATGCAGGGGGAAATATGAGGGATAATAAAAGATCATGAACGGGAAAAAGAAAACGCGCTGGCAGCGCCGCCCTGGTACCGTCGGAGGGAAACTGCCGTGGAATGACTGGCGCAATGCCAGTAGCTGGAGAAAAGCCACCCAGTTTCTCCTGCTGGCTATCAATATCTATATTGGCGTGACGTTCTGGTATTGGGTTCGCTATTTCGAAACAGCCGGTACCAGCGTTTATATCCCAAGGCCCGGCGGTATTGAGGGATGGCTTCCCATTGCCGGTCTGATGAATATCAGATACACACTGGAAACCGGCTTTCTTCCCCCCATTCACGCTGCTTCCATGCTGCTGCTTGTTGCCTTTATCCTGATGAGTCTGCTGTTAAAAAAAGCGTTCTGCTCGTGGTTGTGCCCGGTGGGTACGCTGTCTGAGCTGATAGGTAATCTGGGCAAAAAAATAGTGGGTCGCAACTTCACCCTGCCGCGCTGGCTGGATCTCCCCTTGCTGGGCCTGAAATATCTCCTGCTGAGCTTCTTTCTGTATATCGCCCTGTCGATGCCAGCACAGGGGATTCAGTATTTTCTGATGTCAGCCTACGGCATGATTATCGACGTTAAGATGCTCGATTTCTTTCGTAATATCGGCACGACGACGCTCATCGTGGTGGCGGTTATCAGCATCATGAGCCTGTTTATTCGCAATGCGTGGTGCCGTTATCTGTGCCCTTATGGCGCACTGCTTGGCCTGTTCTCTTTGCTTTCGCCGTTTAAGATCCGCCGTAATGCCGACAGTTGCATCGATTGCGGCAAATGCGCAAAGAACTGCCCGTCGAATATTCCGGTCGATCGCTTAATTCAGGTACGCACCGTTGAGTGCACAGGATGTATGACCTGTGTGGAATCATGTCCGGTAGCCTCGACGCTGACCATGTCGCTGAAAACACCGCCTGGCGCACAATCAGGGCACAGCGCAGCGCCTAAACCATGGTGGCGACAAGGTAGGTTATCAGGGTGGACAATGACGCTACTGCTGCTCGGTATTCTGTTTGCCGCCATAGGTTATGCGGTGTACGCCAACGTCTGGCAGACGCCGGTGCCGGATCATATGTATTTCCAGTTGATCCCGAAGGCCAGAATGATCGGCCATTAATGGTTTGATCTGTCTGCATTTATGCCGGGTGGCGACGACACCCTACCCGGCCTACACAGCGGATATCACCGGTTTATTTCTTCGCCCCGGATTTACCAATGCCCCGATACAGTTCGTTAATCCGCTTCACGGATTTAATTGAACGCTGCGGCGCAGTAGAAGCGACAGACAGCACAATCATTTCCAGACACACCAGCACCGTACCGTGGAGCGGCATTTTCCCATTCTCGCCGCCGCGCGGCACGTTAATCACCACATCTGCTTCTTTACTAAAACGGGAGTCCAGCGCGTTCGTCAGTAAAATAACCGGGACACCCAACCGCCTGGCCTCGCGAATGGTCGTCAGCCCTTCCCGGTGCGGAGATTTCTGCGCCATCATGATCAGCACATCTCCACGCTGCAATGCGATCAGTTGCTCCGCGAGGTTAATCCCGGTGCGATTAAATGCTACCGCAGGCAGGCCAATACGGCTGAGCAGACGAGCGGTATAATCCGCCAATACGCCGGATGCGCCAATACCAAAAATTCCCACCTGACGGGCTTCTACCAGTAATGCCACCGCCTGGGCAATTGCATAGCGGTTTTGCGGTGTAGAAAGCGCTTCACAGGTACGCTGATGCCCCTGCAAGACAAAATCAATACTGGAGTTAACATCGCAAGAGAGCGTATTGACCGTGGTGGTCATCTTCTCTTCTGAGGTCACGCCAGGGCCAAACCAGTGTTCAATGGTCTGCTTTAAATCGCGCAACCCGGCAAACCCCAGCGCCTGAATTGCCCTGACCACCGTCGCGTCAGAAGTTTGCGTGGCGGCAGCGATTTCTATCGCCGTAAACTCCAGCACCACTTCGCGGTTTTCGTTGATATAACGCGCCACGGCCTGCATACGTGGCGAGAGCAAATGCGCCCGGGCGCGAAAACGGTCACCATAGACATCAATACGGTTTTTGGCTTTTTTCGCCGTCAGCATGGTTATTTAGCCTCCGGTAGCCATCGTCCGGCGATGTGCGTTTGCACCTGCGCCACCATCAGACTGAGCGAGGCATAGGAATTAGATATCGCCTCTTCACGGGAGAGTAAAACGTAATGTCCGCGCTGGCAGGCGGTCAGGAACTCACACCAGCCAGGCATCACCGCGTCCATCGCCGCGATTTCATCCTGCGGTTTACCGCCGGTATCGCCACGCCAGGTCGCGAAGACAAAATCGGCATCCAGTTCAGGCAGACGTTCCGCACTGACATCAATGCGTCCCCCCGGCGGAATACTGTCGATAAGCTTCGGGAAAGTGAAACCGGCATCGCGTAAAACTCGCCCCAGGGAATGATAGGTGTGCAACGCATTGATTTTGCCCTGATTGGCCTGTATTACCGCCACAGAGATGTGCTGCGTATCAACCGTCCGCTTGAGCTGGGCTATTTCTTCACGGTAGCGCCGTTCCAGCAATGCCAGCCGGTTCTGCGTACCGGTAAGCTGCGCCAGCTTGCGGTAGATTTCCGGCGCACCGCCATCAAGATGATCGATGCTGACCGTTGGCGCTATTTTTTCCAGTTGCTCAATCGGCGTGTTACGGCTGGGTTCGGTGATAATTAAATCCGGTTTCGCCGCCACAATGGCTTCAATATCAATGTCTGCCGTACCGATATACGTCATGTTCGAATTATCAAAATCCACGCCGGTCAGCAGCACGCCGGAGCGTAAAAAATGGCTACCGTCAGGACGCGTTCGGCCGTGACTGGCCACCGGAGGCACGCCCAGTTCGATCAGCGGAATAGTGATGTCGAGATCGTGCAATGACACAATGCGCTGCGGATGCCGCGGCACGGTCACCACTCGCCCGAGATCGTCAGTAAATGACTGAACAGGCACCGCCGCCTGGACGGTGCAGCCGACCAGCAGCAGCAATGAAAAGATTAAACGCATATACCCTCTTAACAATTACAAACGATCCCGGCGACGCCAGAGCAACAGCAAAAAGAACGGTCCACCGGCCAGGGCAATGACGATCCCGGCGGGGATTTGCAGTGGTGCGAACGCCAGACGCCCCACGGTATCGGTGACCAGCACCAGCAATGCACCGATCAACGCACTTCCCCACAGCAGCGCTGTTTGTCCGCCACGCAGCCAGAATCGTGCCATGTGTGGCGCCATCAACCCGACAAAACCAAGGCTGCCCACGCAGGCAACACTGGCAGCGGTGAGTACAACCGGCGCGAGAAAACGCAACAACGCCAGTCGGGATAAACGTACCCCCAGCCCCGTTGCCGTCGCATTGCCAAGCAACGCCACATCCGAAGCGCGCGCCGTGGCAAATAAGATGATGGCCGCAGGCAACGTCCAGACCAGTGCCACCAGCAGCAGTGGCCAGGTGGCGGCATGAAGGCTCCCCGCCAGCCAGACCAGAGCAGTCTGTACGTCACGGACATCGGCGGTGGTCATAAATACGCCCATTCCCGCGGCAAAGAACCACGACACGCCAATGCCTATCAACACGAAGCGAGGCCGGGAGAAATCACGGGCCAGCAGCATCACCAGTGCAGCGACCAGTGCGCCGCCGGCCATTCCCGCCAGGGGCCGCCAAACCAGACTTGCGGACGGGAAAAGCAGCACCAGGGCCAGCACCACCACGCAACTCCCTTCTTTGACACCGATAAGCCCGGGATCGGCCAACCCGTTGCGGGTGATAGATTGCATCGCCGCCCCGGCCAATCCGAGCATCGCCCCGCACAGAAGCGCCATCAG
The DNA here is from genome assembly GCF_014596835.2 of Citrobacter sp. C6_1. Taxonomy (NCBI): domain Bacteria; kingdom Pseudomonadati; phylum Pseudomonadota; class Gammaproteobacteria; order Enterobacterales; family Enterobacteriaceae; genus Citrobacter; species Citrobacter sp. C6_1. The sequence goes on from NZ_CP115031.1 coordinate 3,668,244, forward strand.
CAGTCGCGGCAGTCGTACATCCCAAACGACATACTGTTGCTGAGCCGTCAACGCCTGAGGGTCAAACACCGCCCGTCCGATAGCGGAAGCCGGAACCGGGAGCGACCCCTGCATCACGCCAAACAGCAGTAATGCGATTGCCAGCACCGTCAGGCTGAGGCTGTACAGCACGGTTTTGGGACGAATGACACGAGAAAATCCACCCACCCGCCATGCACGAAGCCCTGCACGTTGCAGCATATCGTTCATTTCAAAAACCTCGACGCAATGAAAATAAACGCCGGTGCGCCCACCAGGGCGGTCATAATCCCTGTAGCCAGCTCCTGCGGAGCCAGCACCGTGCGGGCGGCAATATCCGCCAGCAGCAGCAGCACCGCACCCAGCAATGCCGACGTAGGTAGCATCTGACGAATATCTTCTGTTACCAGACGGCGGGTAACATTAGGCACTAACAGGCCGATAAATCCCAGCGGCCCCACGACAGAAACTGCCGCACCGCACAACAGCGCAATGGCGATCATCGCCAGCAAGCGTATGCGCAGAATATTCACCCCTAACCCACAGGCCATACGGTCGCCGAGAGCCAGAATATTCAGGCCCGGCGCGATAGCGAGCGCCAGCACCATACCGGCAAGCGACGGGGGAACGGCACTTTTGACACTTTCCCAACGCAGACCCGCGAGATCACCTACCAGCCAGGTGCGCATTGCCAACAGGGTTTGTTCATCCAGAATCAGGATGGCCGCAGTAAGCGATGACACCATGGCCGACAGCGCCACGCCGCACAGCGTGACCTTCAGCGGCGTTAAGCCACCGCGCCCGGCAGATGCAAGCGCCATCACCAACGAAAAGAGTGCCGCAGCACCGCCTGCCGCCAGCAATGGCTGGCTTACCCCCGTCACGCCAAGCGCGGTGCACAACACAACGACAAACGCCGCACCGGCATTCAGCCCCAAAATATGCGGCTCTCCCAGCGGATTACGAATCAACGCCTGCAACAGCACCCCCGCAACACCTAATGCCGCGCCGACCAGCATCGCCGCCGTCATGCGCAGCAGACGTAAGGAGACAATAATCCGGTGGTCAAAATTTTTCGCGTCAAAGTGGAACAGCGCCTGCACGACGGTCTGCGGGCTGATAGTGCGTGCGCCCACACCCAGATGCACCACTGCCAGAACACACAACAGCAACGTTAACACGGGGAACGCCAGCATAATCCGGCCACGGCGACGAGCCAGTGTGCTTGCCATGACCGTCATTGCTCTTGCCCGCCCGGCGCGCGGAACGGCATAAAGAACGGTTTGCCGGTGAGAGGATTCACCGACATCTGCACGTCGACGTCAAACACGTGCTTAATCAACTCGGGCGTGCAGTTTTCGCCATCATGCACGACGCCCTGCAACGTCCCCTGTTTGAGGAACACCAGCATGTCCCCGTAATTCACGGCAAAATTCAGGTCATGCAGGACCACAACCACAGTACGGCCATGATGGCGAGTCAGTGAATGCAACAGTTCGAGGATCTCCACCTGATAGCGCAGATCGAGAAACGTAGTCGGCTCATCCAACAAGATGACCGGCGTTTGCTGTGCCAGCGCCATCGCAATCCAGCAGCGCTGACGTTGCCCACCGGAAAGGCTCTCTACCGGCAAATGCGCAAAATCAGCAGTTCCGGTTAACTGGAGTGCCTGCTCCACGGCGCGTTCGTCATCGTCCGTCCATTGCGAAAGCATGTTCTGCCAGGGAAAACGCCCACGCGATACCAGTTCAAAAACGGTAAGCCCTTCGGGCACCAATGGGGATTGCGGCAGGATGCCGAGCTGGCGTGAAACCGCTTTGGTGGGCTGTTGATGAATGGCTTTGCCATCCAGCAATACGCTGCCGCCGTGCGGTTTCAACATACGGGCGATAGTGCTTAACAACGTTGATTTACCCGAGCCGTTCGCCCCCACCAGTACCGTCATTTTGCCTTGCGGAATAGTGAGACAGATATCGTGGACAATGGTGTTATGGCGATAACCCGCAGAAAGCTGTTGTAGTTCAATGCCCGTTCTGTGGGCGATATTTTCCACATGCTGTGGCATGTTCACTCCTGCGCCGCCGCATGGCAAAGCCTGCATGCGTAACTCTCTAAATAAAAATAAAACTCATTCTCTTTGTGATCTTGCTGGCTTGCACTGTAGTAGTCAAGCAATTACACCCTGTAGTTACATCACCTGTCGCCAACAACTAAAGCACAAATAAAAAACGCTGAAAAACCAATGAAAATCATTCTTTTTCAATATATTGAAAATTAAATACCCTTAAAAAAACGACGGTTAAATTGCGTCGAATCGCTTGTAGTTTCTTTTTCATTTTTACGTTTACTACTACAAACACCCATGATTGAATGATTCTCAATTACACACCTGACGCCAGTAACGCTGGCTTACAGATGGATAAATGCAGGGCTGGCAAGCCGGGCAATGAATTGAATCAACCTGTTTCCCTGCCCATTTTTGGCAGGGTCTTTTGCGGAATAAATAAAATAATGGCTAAGTTAACGACTTACTTTTCGGGGATGAAAGGGCGGGCATTGTGCTCTGCTCTCTTTCTGGGCATGACAACAACACCTACGGTATTTGCAGCGGAGAAAGAGACGACTCCGCCTAAAGGGGAAGATACCATCACCGTTCGGGCAGATGCGTCGTCTGCCGATCAGGCCGTAACATCGGGTTATCAACCGCTGAGCTCGTCCACCGCGACGCTGACATCCATGCCATTGTTGGATATCCCGCAGGTGGTGAACACTGTCAGCGATAAAGTTCTGGAAGATCAGCATGTCACGACGCTGGACGAAGCGCTGTATAACGTCAGTAACGTCGTGCAAACCAACACATTAGGTGGCACACAGGATGCGTTTGTCCGCCGTGGCTTCGGCGCAAACCGTGACGGCTCGGTGATGACCAATGGTCTGAAAACCGTATTGCCGCGCAGCTTTAACGCCGCCACCTCACGCGTGGAAGTGCTGAAAGGCCCGGCCTCAACCCTGTATGGGATTCTCGATCCCGGCGGCCTGATTAATGTCGTCACCAAACGTCCGGAAACGCAGTTTGGCGGGTCGATTTCAGCAACCTCCAGCAGCTTTGGCGGCGGCACAGGGCAGTTTGACGTGACCGGGCCGATTGAAGGCACGCAGTTAGCCTATCGCCTGATTGGCGAATATCAGCATGAGGATTACTGGCGTAACTTCGGCACCAATCAGAGCAGCTTCATCTCTCCGTCCCTGACCTGGTTTGGCGACAAGGCCACCGTCAACGTGCTCTATTCACATCGCGACTATAAAGCCCCGTTCGATCGCGGCACCATTTTCGATCTCAACACCAAACACGCGGTGAATGTGGATCGCAAAACCCGTTTTGATGAGCCGTTTAATATCACCGATGGCGAATCGGATCTGGCGCAGCTGAATGCCGAATACCGTTTCAACAGCGAATGGACAGCGAAATTCGACTACAGCTTTAGCCAGGATAAATACAGCGATAACCAGGCTCGCGTGATGGCTTATGATTCTGCAAGCGGAAATCTGACCCGCCGTGTTGATGCCACTCAAGGCTCCACCCAGCGCATGCACGCCACACGTGCCGATTTACAGGGCAACGTCGATATCGCTGGCTTTTATAACGAGATCCTCACCGGCGTCTCTTATGAGAACTACGATCTGCTACGCACCGACATGATCCGCTGCAAGAACGTAAAAGGGTTCAATATTTATAATCCTGTCTACGGTACGTTGGGTAAATGTACTAACGTTTCTGCTGCTGATAGCGATCAGACCATTCAACAAGAGAGCTATTCTGCGTATGTGCAGGACGCGCTGTACCTGACCGATAAATGGATCGCCGTCGCCGGGATGCGTTATCAGTACTACACCGAATACGCTGGCAAAGGCCGTCCGTTCAACGTCAACACCGACAGTACCGACCAACAGTGGGTGCCCAAATTCGGTATGGTGTACAAACTGACGCCGTCGGTATCGCTGTTCGGTAACGTGTCGCGATCCTTCATGCCGCAATATTCTATCGCCAGTTATATTGGCGAATTGCCACCTGAAACCTCAACGGCTTATGAAGTGGGGGCAAAATTCGATATCTTTGACGGTATCACAGCCAATATTGCCCTGTTTGATATTGATAAACGCAATGTGCTGTACAACGAAATGATCAATGGCGAAACCGTGGCGAAAACGGCGGGTCGCGTGCGTTCACAAGGTGTGGAAGTGGATGTCGCCGGTTCGTTGACCACCAACACCAATATCATCGCCAGCTACGGTTATACCGCCGCGAAAGTGACGGAAGATCCTGATTACAAAGGTAAGCCGCTGCCTAATGTACCGAAGCATACCGGCTCATTATTCCTCACCTACGATATTCAGAATGCTTTTATGGGCAATACTCTGACGATTGGCGGTGGGGGTCATGGGGTGAGTCGCCGTTCCGCAACCAATGGCGCAGACTATTATCTGCCGGGCTATTTTGTCGCCGATGCCTTTGCCGCTTATAAAATGAAGCTGCAGTATCCGGTCACATTGCAGCTCAATGTGAAAAACCTGTTTGATAAGACCTATTACACCTCATCCATTGCCACCAATAATCTGGGTAATCAGATTGGCGATCCACGAGAAGTGCAGTTCACGGTGAAAATGGAATTCTGATCCTCTTCATCCATTACCCCTGCCAATTCTGGCAGGGTTTCCCGCTTATTCCGCCATTTTAAGATAATTGCACTTGTGCTGTCATCGCCCCGTTTATACAACCCTAAAGATCACCTGTAATTCGATGACTTTTATTTTGTTATGGGCGACTGGGGACCACAATAATGAATGGGATAACATCATGACTAAAACAAAACTGACGCTGCTATTACCTTTATTTTTAGCTGGCTGTTCAATGAGTGACGGAGAATTAAGAAATGCTTATGCTCAGCATTATCAGCAACCCGCCGCCTGGGTCGATATCTATAAGCAGAAAATAGCCGGGATGGATATTAATGCGCTGGCGCAATATGCCGCCGCAGAAGATAAGAAAAAAATGCGTGGTCAGCCAAGACTGAAGATCGACGAATTCATTACCATTGAGAACGTGCAGGCGAAAGGGAATCGGGTGGTCTACGATTACTCGCTGTCCGAGAGCTGGCTGGCGCTGTCCGCAGATAAACAGCGCGAGAAGCAGAGCAATATGAATAAAGATTTGATCTACCGAACCTGTTCGTTGGAAACGGTACGTCTGGCGCAGGCAAAAGGGCTGGAAGAAGAACATAACTATTACCGCCAGTATCCTGACAAGTTAGCCTTCACCCTGAGAACCAGCGCGCAGATTTGTATGCAAAACGGTTTTACTAAATAGCCGCAATCCACTATGCCTGATGCGCTGCGCTTATCAGGCCTACAATTTGCACGCTGCCGTATGCCGGATAAGGTGCCAGCGCCGCATCCGGCTTAAGCATCAGAATTTCCACGACACGCTACCAACAATGCTGCGTTCTGCGCCAAAGTAACAATAAGAAAGCGAGTTGCAGGCCGCTACATAGCGTTTATCGGTCAGATTGTTGACGTTCAATTGCGTGCTCAAACCTTTAATACCAATATTCGTTAAGTCGTAGCCAATCGCCAGATCCACCAGCGTATACGATGGCAGGGTGTGAGTATTCTGGCGATCGCTGGTAATACCGTTGACGTAACGCACACCTGAACCCAGCGTCAGGCCATCCAGCGGGCCGCTTTTTACATCGTAGCTTAACCAGGTACTGGCCTGATTGCGCGGCGCATAAACGGCACGCTTGCCCTGCTCTTCCGGGCTGCTTTTCTTATAGCGAATGTCGGTATAGGTATACGCCGCCTGCAGACGGAAACTATCCGTCAGTTGGCTAATCGCCTCCAGTTCTACCCCTTCAGACTCAATTTCCCCAATCGAGCGATACGGATCGGTCGGCTCTTCTTTGGTGGCAATGTTGGTCTGATTAATACGGAATAGCGACGCGCTAAACTGGCTATTCAACCCTTCAGGTTCATATTTCAGGCCGGCTTCCCACTGCTTGCCTTTCATTGGATCCAGCAAATTACCGTTCTCATCGGCAAAGCTGGTTGGTGTAAAGGCGGTGGAATAACTCACGTACGGCGCAAAGCCGTTATCAAACAAATAAAGCAGCGCGGCGCGGGTGCTGAAGTTGTTTTTATCCAGATCGCTGCGGGTATCGTTTTGCTTATCAATGTTAGAGACGCTGACCTGATCGTAGCGACCACCGAGCGTAATACGCCAGCGATCCCATGACATCTGATCCTGCAAATAGTAACCCGTCTGGCGCAGCTTGTGCTTTTCACGCGCATACATGTCGATGTAGTCAGGCTTTGTGCCGTACACTGGGTTAAAGGCGTCAATCGGCGGGAACGCCCCGTAGTAGCCGGTGGTATTGTTACTGCGATCCTGATAGTCGATCCCCACCAGCAGACGGTGGTTAACCTGCCAGGTATCAAAGCTGCCGTCGAGCTGGTTATCCAGCGTAATCGCCGACATTTTTTCATCAGAGCCGGAGTAGCCGCGATTAAGCTCGGTTTTATTCAGCCAGCCCGACGCATACACCTGGTTCAACTCCACATCGGTATGCAGGTAGCGCAGTTTTTGCCGCACCGACCAGCCGTTATCAAACAGGTGCTCAATGTTGTAGCCCACCATATTTTCGCGGCGATCGTACTTATCGTAATCATCCTCACCTTCATAAAAGGTGTTGGAGATCTTTTGCCCGTAATGTGGAACCACGGTACCGTCATATGGCAGACCGGAGTGGCTACCGCCTTCGGGGTCACGGTGCAGATAGGCCATCAGATCCAGACGCGTCTGGTCAGTGATGCGCCAGGTGAGGCTCGGCATCAACGCGTAGCGCTCTTCTTTCAACGGGCCGAACTGCGAATCAGCATAGCGCGTCATGCCACTCAGGCGCGCCGCCACGCGGTCGTTATCGTCCAGCGCCCCGGTGACATCAAACGCGGCGCCGCGCTGATTGTTGTTGCCAGCAAACAGCTTCACTTCTCCGCCCGCATCAAACGACGGTTTACGTGATGTCAGCGCCACAATACCGCCCGGAGAGGAACGGCCATACAGTACAGAAGCCGGGCCGCGCACCACTTCGATATCTTCAAGGAACCACGGATCGACCACCAGCGAACTGTGTGAGTTAGTGTCGCCCATCATCTTCAGACCATCGAGATAGACGTTGTCCAGACTACCATCGGAGAAACCGCGCAGCACAATGTAGTCAAAGCGGTTGGAGGCACCAATCTGATTGCTGTACACCCCAGGTGTGTAGCTAACAGCCTGCCGCACGCTGGTTGCGCCCTGCTCTTCAAACTGTTCACGGGTAACGATCGATACCGACTGCGGCGTTTCGATATCCGGTGTGGCAAGCTTGGTCGCCCCACTCTGCATTTGCGAAGTGACAACCACCGTATCGTTTTTTGTTGTTTCCTGCGCCAGCAGAGGAAAAGCTACGCTACCGGTCACCCATCCTACCAGCAGCGCCAACCGAGTCTTTGCGAACATGAACATCTCCCAAGGCATGTCTAATTGTAAATGAGAATTATTGCCATTTTTGTATCAGGAGTCGCTATGCCGAATGCCAGGTTGCGTATGCGCAACGCCAAATTATTAATCTGCCACGCGCATAAAACGGGAAAATGGATTAGCAAAGTTTGAGAACATCACCAGGCGGGAAGCCATAGCGACGACGAAAGGCTGTGGAAAAGTTTGTGGCGTGCTGGTAGCCAGACATCCATGCGGCTTGCTGTACGCTATACCCTTCCAGTAAATAGCCACGCGCGCGTTCCAGGCGGCGGTCGCGCAGGTAGTCAAACACCGAGCAACCATAGGCCATGCGAAATTTACTGCGCAAACTGCTGGGGCTCATTGCTGCGCGCTGCGCCAGCTCGTTAAGCGTGTAGTCATTTTCAGGGGTTTGCTCCAACAGACGACGCACCCTTTCCAGCCGTTGCTGCTCGCCACTGGCAGCGAGACATTTACCGCTCTCTACCTGACAAACGCTGAGACCGTGACCAAATAATTGTAGAATCAGTCCTTCCAGCATCAACTGGCGGGAAACATGGCTAAGCGAGCTCTGCTGCGCATATTGTAATCCGCTGAGTAAAAAACCCGGCACCTGCCAAATAAGCGTTGGCGTCTGGCAGTTTTCCCACTCACGCATAAGGGATTCAAGTAATCCTGTGCGCCATGCCCCGTCAGGATACAACCCGAGTGATAGCGTCCGTAGCTTGCAGTCTGCAGGGTGACGGGCGCTCATCGCCTGGCGTTCACTCAGACGCGAACTAAACGCCATGCCGGAACGTACCACATGTTCCTGCCCGTTGAGCGTCAGTATCACGCAACCTTCCAGCACCACCAGCATATACAAGGGGCTACTGTGCCGGGAGGTGGTTTCATACGGTTGCAACACCTGTACATCAGAGTGTGTGACGCACATCCCGCAAGGGAGCATCATCTCCTCTACTTCCCCTTGCAAAACGGCACTGGAACACGGAAGACCCGGTTTTTGTGTCAGCAATGGAAAACGGTAATCGATCCCGTAGCGCTCACCAAAGTCCCTAAACTCACTGACGGAGAAGGTGCGGGTAGAACGTCCGGATGCATTCTGGGCGGTGGTGTTGTTCATGCTGTCTTCTGCACAAGAAATGGAATTTGCAACGTACGATGGGTGGCAACATTACCATTACCCGCACAGCACAACAATAATAATGAGAATTGTTATCAATATGGTATTCGGCGGGTTATTCCAGCCAGAGCAGTTCTGCCATGTCAGCCTCAGGTGCAGCTTCTTTTAACCAGCGATACAGCAACTCAATATTTCGAAGCCGGGTTGACGCTTTTGGCCAGACGAGGTAATAGCCTTCTCCTGTCGCGACGGCCTGTTTAAACGGTAACGCCAGCATCCCGGTCTGAATAGCCGTCAGGCTTAATAGCAGATCGGCGACCGCGATCCCATGCCCGCTCATTGCCGCAAGACTCCCCTGTTCCAGGGTATCGAACACTTTGCCACGTGCCAGGTTCAACGCAGGAAATGCCCCGGTACGCTGCAGCCAACGACGCCAGTCGCGGCGATCGGCAGAAGGATGAATCAATTCACAGACGGCGATATCACCTTGCGCCTGAGCCTGCAACGCAGGTGCGCATACCGGGATAAGCCACTCCTGAAACAGCAAACGGCTGTCCGTATCCTCGCCAAAATAACCATTCCCCAACAGGATTGCGCAGTCATACGGTTCGCGGCTGAATGCGACGGAATCGGTGTCCATCCACACGCTGGAGATTTCAATCACCGGCGTTGGATGGGCTTCCCGGAAATGACGTAGCACATCCAGCAGCCAGCGCATGGTCAACGTTGAGGGGGCTTTCAACCGCAGCGCATGACTGCGGCTACGAAAAGCATGGCAGGCGTGTTCTAAACTCTGAAACCCGGCCGTCAGTTGTTGCGCTAACCCCTGTCCTGAAGGCGTTATCTCAATTCGGGGGCCGCTACGAACAAACAGTTCGCAGCCAAACCAGGCTTCCAGTGTGCGGATATGACGGCTTACCGCACCAGGCGTGACGTTCAGTTGAATAGCCGCTTTACTAAATGATCCCAGACGGGCAGCAGCTTCAAAAGCTCTCAGGGCATACAGAGGGGGTAGCGTCATCATCGGCTTCTATGTTGAGTTTTACTCACAGTAGAGCGCAGTTTTATTCGTTTTTCAATGTGACACGCAAGCGGAATACTGATGAAAAATAACGTCAGGATCATCAGATATGAATCTCGCTTTACTGGCTGTATACAGCCTCTCGGTGCTAACACTATTACTAACACCAGGCCCTGTTGTGGCGCTGATTACCGCGACGGCGGCACAGTACGGCTATCGCCAGGCCTTTATGACGCTATGCGGAACTAACGGTGCTTCATTGCTACTACTTGCGCTTGCTGCGCTGATGCTGGCGGGAGTGGTATCACTCTCTCCACTGCTGCTGTGTGTGCTGTGTCTCGCCGGATCGCTGTATATCGGCTATAGCGCGTTTTGCAGCCTGTGGGCAAGAAATCAAGCCGCCAGCGAAGACTCTCGCCAGCCGTCTCATGGGGGATTTATCAACGGTTTTCTGATTGGCGTGTCAAACCCGAAAGATATTCTGTTCTTCGTTTCATTCTTTCCACAGTTCATCACCATTACACATAATTTCGCCACCAGCATGCTGATACTCACGCTGGTATGGATCATTTTTGACGTTGCCGTTCTGTCGTTTTATATCGTGATTTTCAAACGCTGGATGCCCATGCGGTTTGTCAGATACAGCGTTTTTATCTCATCCCTGTTCCTACTGGCGGTAGCGGTGTTTGGCACTATCTATAATGTGGCCGCACTGCGGTTACAGATCACAAATTAGCGTCATAAGGGCTCCCCTCTAGGGACTGCCGGTTATCATTCACCATGTAAATACCTTTCAACTCAATCCGAGGCTTTGATGCTGGAGAATGTCATCATCAGATAATCAGTTTGCCGACCTTATCAGGCCGGACTGGTTATCAATGCGCTGAAATCGAATGCGGACACCGCAGTGTGTTTGCACGTTTTGCACATGATGATCACGTCCACGACAGCGCTGGCCGCGTCACATCCGTTGAATGTTATAGCCGTGAAGGATTGCTGCTCTGCGACTGCACGCTTGAGGTGTTTAAAAAGCTCAGAACCAAAAAGTTGATCAAATCCGTTGCAACGATAATTTTTTGCAGTCGGTATAGCCGGATAGGTTATACCGACCTGCAAAGCCAGTACCCGTTACTTCATTAATACTTCAACAAATTTAGCCAACCAGGCAGGATGAGCAGGCCATGCCGGCGCGGTAATCAGATTGCCGTCGACGTGCGCCTGATCAATCCCGATATCGGCATAATGCCCACCGCTTAACCGAACTTCTGGCGCACACGCTGGATACGCGCTGCAGGTCCGGTTTTCTAACACTCCGGCTGCCGCCAGCAGTTGCGGGCCATGACACACAGCGGCGATAGGTTTACCCGCAGAGTTAAAGTCTTGTACCAGTTGAATGACATCCGGATTCAGACGTAAATACTCCGGCGCCCGCCCGCCAGGGATCAACAAGGCGTCATAATCCGCCTCGCGCGCATCAGAGAAATTCGCATTCAAGGTGAAGCGATGCCCTGGTTTCTCACTGTAGGTCTGCGCCCCATCAAAATCGTGAATGGCGGTCTGAACATAGTCACCTTGTTTTTTATCCGGACAGACGGCATCAACCCGATGACCGAGCATTTGCAGAGCCTGGAAAGGCACCATCGTTTCATAATCTTCGACATAATCCCCGACCAGCATCAGAATCTTCTTCATGCACATCCCCCACTCACGGTTATTAATAATGAGAAATAACGGCCATCTTTACTATAGTTCACACGACTCGGGACATTAATAAATACCGCAGAACAATCGGCTGGATCACAGTCTACACAGAGACCCGTCAGAAGGGTCTTTTATGAGTTAGATAACGCAAAGTGCATTTGATAAATATAAATTATCTATAAATATATTGTTGCGAAATTCTAATACCGGCAAGTTTTACCTGTCATATTTAATATCGCTAATTGCAACATATAATCTCTGTGTTATATTTCACCTGGAATTCAGGTGGCTTTTTTTATTTATTATTGAATAAATAAAAAAAGCCATATTATTTATCTTCTATACCCTAAATAATTCGAGTTACAGGAAGGCGGCGATGCAACGAATCCCCAGGAGCGTACACCAGTAGGTGACTGGGGTGAGTGAGCGCAGCCAACGCAGGGGCTGCCTGAAGATACACCTCTTACTGCCACCTGGATGGCATTTAGTGCCAGTGCGGGGATCAGAGAAGCTCCCCCATTTCCCGTGGTACGGAAAATTTGGCGCGCCGCAACAGCCTCGTTAGCGGCCCCTCCTTCTTTGCTAATAAAGCGGTGTATTAAAAATAAACGGCAGGTCAATTTATAGGCATCGATAATGAATAAAGCATGGTCTGCGCGGTTTACAGCATGCAAGAACCTTCACTCATACCGAGAGGACAGGACCATGAAGATGCACGCCAGGACGAAAATACTGCCGTTGATTTGCCTGATCTCAGGCGGGCTGCTCTACTCCGCTGCAGCCAGCGCCATGGGAAATGACGATACCACCACACCAACATGCCCGAAGGGTCAGGTTTACGACAACAAAACCCAAAAATGTTTGCCAGAAAAAAGCAGCATGATCGACGATCAGGATAAAACGCAGTATGCGTATCACCTGGCGAAAACCGGCCATTATCAGGATGCCATCAATTTACTCGATACCTTACAGCAGCCCAATACGCGTGAAGCCTGGAACTATCGAGGCTACGCGACACGCAAGCTAGGGCGTACGGATGAAGGGATAAGTTACTACCAACGATCGATTGCCCTTGATCCGCACTATGCGAGAGTGCGCGAATATCTTGGGGAAGCATGGATGGTTAAAGGCCGCCCCGACCTGGCGAAAGCGGAGCTGGCAACCATTAAGAATATCTGCGGCACCCAATGCGAAGAGTATCGCGATCTGAAGGCCGCGATCGACGGACACCCAGAGTCATAGACCGGAAGCGCCAAAAAAATCACCGTCAACGATGCGCATTTTCAATGGATACAGTCGTTGGATCGCATCGTCGACATACCGTTTATTGCCTCAGAAATTTGCGGAGAATGTAGGCAGTTCACAACTCTGTCGTCCCTCGATTACGGTTCGTATTTTCGCATGATAGGCTTTTCAGATGACCCTTTCTGCTCTGGCCGCTGCGGACTACATGAAACTCAGATTGTCCTTTCAGGTAAAGCTGTTCCTCTCACTGGTGGCTTTTTCCTGCCTTCTGCTGGCGCTGCTTGGCGTATTGCTGTTTCACTTTATCGACCGTCAGTTGCACCACGATTTGGGCCAACGCGCGCGCGTACAGGCCAGCGAAATTGCCCTGATTCCCGGTCTGGCAGAAAAAGTACAGCAGCGGGATATTCCCGGTATCGCACAACTGATTCAGCCGCTGCGTGCCGAAAGCGACGCCAGCTATATTGTGATTGGTGATGCGCGTGAACAGCATCTTTACCACTCAGAATCCCCGGAGCGCCTTAACCTGCCGATGATCGGCGGCGACAATGCTGATGTACTGAAGGGCAAAACCATTATCACAGTGCGTAAGGGCGGGATCGGTGTCTCGTTACGCAGTAAGGCACCTATTTTCGATAGCCATCATCAGGTAATCGGCATTGTCTCCGTCGGTTACCTCACCTCCTACATCGCCAATATCAACGCCCGACTGCTGTGGCGCACCGGAATGTACGGCTTTGCCCTGCTGCTGCTGCTGTTTATTTTTTCCTGGTTACTGACCCGCACGCTGAAAAAACAGATGTTCGGCCTGGAACCCAAAGATATCGCCCAGTTGGTGCTACAGCAAAAGGCGTTACTGGAGGCCATGTACGAAGGTGTGTTTGCGGTGAATGCCGATAAGCGGCTAATACTCATCAACCGCGCCGCCAGGGAGATGCTCAATATTCGCCAGAGTGAACAAGCGCTGCTCGGCAAGCCGCTGGATGAGGTGATTCAACTGCCACCGTCGTTTTTCGCGCCAGGCAATACCGCTTATGACAGCCGCCATCACGATCATATTACCGTCCTGAATCAACGGGAAACCATCGTCAACCGCGTGGCTATTGAAGTCGAGCCGGGCACCCAAAGCGGTTGGGTATTCAGCTTCCGCGATAAGAACGATATCAATACGCTCAGCAGCCAACTCAGCCAGGTGACCCGCTATGCCGATAACCTGCGCATCATGCGCCACGAGCAGCTCAACTGGACGGCGACGCTCGTCGGTCTGCTGCAAATGCAGCGCTATGACGATGCGCTGCGTTATATCCAGGTACAGTCAGAGGGGGCCCAGCAGGTGCTGGATTTCCTCTCCAGGCAGTTTGTCTCTCCGGCGCTGTGCGGCCTGCTGCTGGGGAAATATGTCGGTGCCCGCGAGAAAGGCGTTGAGCTGGTTTTCGATCCCGCCTGCCAGCTCTCGCGCCTGCCGGAAGGACTGAGCGAAACGGAGCTGATGTCAGTCATTGGTAATCTGGTGGACAACGCTGTCGATGCCACGCTGAAAACGCCAGCACGTACCGCGCCGGTGGAAGTGTATATATCGGATCGCAACCACGAACTGGTGATTGAAGTGGCTGACCGGGGCTGTGGCGTTGATGAGGCCATGAAGCCGCATATTTTTGAGCAAGGCTTTACCAGTAAACCCACTGACAGCAGTGAACTCACCGGTTCAGAACATGGTATTGGCCTGTACCTGGTCGTGGGCTACGTTCGTCGGGCAGGTGGCAGCATCGAAATAAGCAATAACATCCCACAGGGTACCGTATTTTCGGTTTTCATCCCGTTCCAGATTTCTCTTTCAACAGGATCTTCCCATGACTGATATCCGCCCTCTTGAGGTTGTTATTGTTGAAGATGAGCCGCATCTCGCACAGTTGCATCGGGAGTTTATTGAGCAAAACTTCCATCTGCGCATCGTGGGAATCGCGGGATCGCTGGAACAGGCCCGCGAACTGCTCCTCCTCCATCAGCCACGTCTGCTGCTGCTGGACAACTATTTGCCGGACGGTCAGGGCGTTGAGCTTATTGATAGCCCACTGCTCAAACAGTTTGAATGCTCGGTGATATTCATCACCGCCGCCAGCGATATGCAAACCTGCAGCCATGCTATGCGCAGCGGCGCGTTTGACTACCTGCTAAAACCCGTATTTTCCCACCGTCTGCGGGCCTCGCTGGAGCGCTTTATGTTGCTGGTACACACTCTGCGGCAGGTGAAGGTTGTTGACCAACATGCACTGGATAAACTGTTCAATTTACCCGCGGGTGAGGCATCAACCCAGCCATCAACAAAGGGCATTGAACCTGCAACGCTTGAGCGGGTGAAGCGTATTTTCAGCGAACATCCTGACACCAGTTGGTCAGTCGAACAGGTGGTGGAAGACGCAGGGATCAGTAAAACTACGGGTCGCCGCTATCTGGAGTATTGCGTGGAGATTGGGTTTGTTGTGATTGAGATTCAGTATGGGAATATTGGGCATCCAAGGCGGTTGTACCGGAAGGGGGCTGATTGACAACTCCGTAGGCCGGATAAGCGAAGCGCCATCCGGCTGCGTTCCGTATAGTGCCGGATGGCGCTTCGCTTATCCGGCCTACAGCGGTGAGCATTCCGTTCTCTCAAATCCCTGCGCTCACGGTTTCTATGGTGTTAATTACCGAAACAACGCCAGCAATCACATTTCCACCAGCCGGCTCTCTTCCCCCTCTTGTCTCTCCCCTCTCATCCGCTATGTTGACTTTTAGTTCCCAAAGTGTAACTAGAAGGTTAATAATAATGACAAACACATTCCGCATCTCTCTGATCTCTGCTGCTGTTTTCATGTCGTTTTCTGCCCTGTCCGCGCTACCGCAGGGGTATCCGGCTGACTACCAAAAGGTGGTTGATGCCGCCACCAAAGAAGGCAAAGTCGTGGTTTACTCCACAACGGATACCAAAGCGGCGGGGCCGCTGATTCAGGGCTTTGAAGCCACCTATCCGGGCATCAAAGTTGAATATAACGATATGAACAGCACCGAGCTGTATAACCGTTATATCAGCGAACAGGCTGCTGGCGGCGGCAGCGGTGACGTCATCTGGAGCTCCTCTATGGATACCGCGATGAAGCTCGCGACCGACTATGCCATGGAGTATGTTTCAGCAGAGCAGAACCAGCTACCGAAATGGGCTGTCTGGCACAACAAAGCGTACGGCACCACCTACGAGCCGGTGGTGTTTATTTACAACAAGCGCCTCATCCCGGCGAACGAGGTTCCGGATTCTCACGCCGCGCTGGCAAAGCTGATTGCAGGCCAGGTGGATAAATTCAAAAGCAAAGTCACCACCTACGATATCGAAAAATCCGGGGTTGGCTTCATGCTATCGGTGCTGGATTACAAGGCCGATCCGAACTACTTCAAAACATTGGCCGACGTGGCGAAAGGCGGGTTAGCCGTGCAATCGTCCACCGGTACGATGATGGAGAGGGTTTCATCGGGTGAAAACCTGATTGGTTATAATATCCTCGGCTCTTACGCCGAAGCGCGTGCCAAAAACGACCCGTCACTGGGTATTTCCTATCCGAAGGACTACACCCTGGTGCTGTCACGAGTTTCTTTCATCAGCCAGCAGGCAGAACATGGCAATGCTGCCAAATTGTGGCTGGACTATGTGCTGTCTGAAAAAGGGCAAAACATCCTCGCCAACCAGGCCGATATTCCCTCTATCCGTAACGATATCGAAGGTAAAAATGACATCGACGGTATGACCAAAATGCTGGGTAGCGCGCTGAAGCCGATCCCGGTTGATGAGTCATTACTTGAATACCTGCAACCGAAGAAACGTCTGGACTACATCAAACAATGGCGTGAAGCCGCGGCCAAATAAGAGCCAGAACCAGGTGCACGGTTCACTGGTGCGCCTGGTGCTCGTTTCCTGAATTCGTGTTACCGGATCTCGCTTATGAATGCATTACGCAGAAAGTGGCAAAGCTTGCCGCGCGGCATCGTCGTGCTGTTAACCGCGCTGGTTATCTACACGCCATTGTCGTTCATCGTGATACAGAGCTTTTTGTCCGCGCCGTTCTTCTCGCCGGCAAAGGACTGGAGCCTTGAATCCTTTGGCTTTATTTTTACCGACCCTGACTTCTATAAAGCGCTGAAAAGCGGCTTTATTCTCGCATTCGGTCTGGTCATTATCGCCATTCCTCTGGGCGGCATACTGGCCTTCCTGATGGTACGTACCGACTTACCGGGTAGACGTCTGATTGAGCCGCTGATCCTGGTGCCTATTTTTGTTTCACCGATGGTGCTGGGTTTTGGCTATGTGGTGGCCGCAGGCCCGGTGGGCTTCCTGTCGCTGTGGGCGCAGTCGCTGATTGGCTTCGTGCCGTGGAATATCTACGACATGTCGAGCATCGTGGTCATTGCAGGCCTGACACACGTACCGCACGCTTATCTGTATATCTCATCAGCGCTGCGCAGCGTGAGCTCAGACGTGGAGGAAGCCGCGCGTATCTCCGGCGCTTCCCCGCTGCAGGTGATGACCTCGGTCAGCCTGCCGATGGTTCGCCCGTCTATTCTGTACGCCGTGGTGCTGCTGTTTTTCCTCGGTCTGGAAGTCTTTGGTCTGATGCTGGTACTGGGCGATCCGGAAGGCAACATGGTGCTGGCAACCTACCTCTATCAGTTGACCAATAAACTGGGTACGCCGTCGTATCACCTGATGGCGGCCGTTGCCGTGGTGCTGATCTGCCTGACCATCCCACTGGTCATGCTACAGCGTCGCCTGATGCGTACCGCTAACCGCTTCGTCACCATGAAGGGTAAAGCCTCGCAGGCCCGCGCGTTACCGCTGGGTAAATGGCGCTGGATAGCGGGTGGTGTGGTCGCGTTTTGGCTGACCATTACCATTGGCGTACCGTTGATGGGTGTGGTGCTGCGTGCGTTTATCTCCAACTGGGGTGTGGGTGTGTCGCTGTGGGATGAGCTGTCGCTTAGCACCTTCCGTACCATCTGGGAACAGCCGAACCTGTTGCGGGCCATCGTCAACTCCATGGCGATTGGCGTAATAGGCGGCGCACTGGCGGTAGGTTGCTATCTGTTTATCGGTATCGCGATGCACCGCAAGCCGGATAACACCACGCGTTTTCTAGACTACAGCGTGCTGGTGCCCCGTGCGGTGCCGGGCCTGCTCGCGGGTCTGGCGTTTTTGTGGGTGTTTCTGTTCTTACCGATGTGGCTCGATAACGCGCTGAAATCCGGCTGGTTATCCGGCATGCCGTGGTCGCAGTGGTTGCGAGACACGCTGATTGTCTGGCTGCGCTCGCTGCGTAGCACCATTTTCAGCGTCTGGCTGGCGTATACGGTGGTATGGATGGCCTACGGCCTGCGCCTCATCTCCTCAACGTTGCTGCAAGTGGGGCCAGAGCTGGAGGAAGCGGCACGCAGCACCGGTGCGACGCGTGGGCAGATTACCCGCCACGTTACCATTCCGCTTTCGCGTTATGGGCTGATTGGCTCATGGCTGCTGATGTTCCTGATCTTTGAGCGTGAGTATTCAACGGGCGTCTATCTGCTGTCGCCAGGCACGGAAACCATCGGTTCGATGCTGGTATCTCTGTGGGCGGCAGGTGCTATCGACATCGTCGCCGCACTCTCGTTTATCAATATTTTGTTGGTGGTGGTGGGCCTGGGTATTGCCCTACGTTTTGGAGTGAAATTACATGATTGAATTATCGGTCGAGAACCTGCACTTAACCTACGGTGATAACCCGGTGCTAAAGGGCGTGACCATGGACCTCAAACGGGGCGAAGTGGTTTCGTTACTGGGACCGTCCGGTAGCGGTAAAACCACCCTCCTGCGCGCGGTGGCCGGGCTGGAAAAACCGACACAAGGGTCAATTACCATCGGCAACAACAAGGTCTACGACGGCACCCCGCGCAGCGAAATCCCAGCCGAAGAGCGTAATCTGGGGCTGGTGTTCCAGTCCTATGCCTTGTGGCCGCATAAAACCGTATTTGAGAATGTGGCTTACCCGCTGAAGTTGCGCAAAGTCTCCACCGCAGAGATCAACCAACGGGTACAGGGTGTGTTGGATCAACTGGGCCTGGGACATCTGGGTAAGCGCCATCCGCATCAACTTTCTGGCGGCCAGCAACAGCGTGTAGCGATTGGCCGGGCGCTGGTTTATAACCCACCCGTGATCCTGCTCGATGAGCCATTATCCAACCTTGATGCAAAACTGCGGGAAGAAGCGCGCGTATTCCTGCGTGAGCTGATTATTAATCTCGGGTTGTCCGCGCTGATGGTGACGCATGACCAGGGAGAAGCGATGTCGATTTCTGACCGCATTTTGTTGCTCAACAACGGCAAAATTGAACAGCAGGGTACGCCGCAAGAGATGTATGGTTCCCCAAAAACGCTGTTCACCGCTGAGTTTATGGGCAGCAACAACCGTCTGCATGGCAAAGTCACTGACGTGCGCGACGGCAAAGCACGTATTGAAGGACGCGACTGGGTTCTGTGGGGTCAGGCGGGCGACGGCGTTCAGGTTGGCTATGAGGGCACCGCGGTGATCCGCGTTGAACGAGTGGTGCTGGCCGACGGGCCAGGCGAAAACCAGTTGGCTCTCCCGTTGCTCACCAGCATGTATCTCGGTGACCGCTGGGAGTACCTGTTCCGCACCGTGGCTGATGATTTTGTCATCCGCGCCTATGGCAACGAAGTTCGCGATCCTCAGCACTGCCACCTGGCGTTACCCGAAAAACATGTTTGGGTGTTCCCAAAATCCTGATGCCAGAAGGGAGCGGCTGTCGCTGCTCCTTTTTCTGGAAGGAGGATAGCGGTAATACAGAAGATATATTTGAGTACAATGGGATGATGATGCTGCTCATCGTGCTGATGACATCAAACGACCTGAGCCTGGTACAGGAAATGGGAAAAATCAGTCCGGAGACATAGAAAAAGCGATAATAGGAGCCAACAAGAATAATCAAGCAATTGATTTTATTGAAAAAACCAATATCGAAGAATAAAACTATACACACACCTATACACATTGGCGGATGCGTTCATTTTTCGCACAACTTAAAACTACGAAAAAAACTTTTTTTACGGAAAACTGTTCACACTGTTCACTCGCCATTATTTGTGTTTATTTTCAATATGATACATGATGAACAGTCCGTGAACAGTGAACACTTTACTGTTCACTGTTACTGATTTCCTACCTCCCCCACTCTAGCTTGAATCGATTTAATTTATGGATACATCTCAATCAGGAAGATTATCGGCTTAACTCTTACGACTTCAAATAGTCGATCCTACAACATGAGATAATGTTAAAATTATGTGCATCCTGCATAGTGTTTACATTTTAAACTTAAACACTTTTTCCATTTTTAATAGGAATATCAATACAATATGATGGATATTGTTATAGGGGCTGTGGGGAGCCTCATCGCAACAGGTCTGATTACTTTTGTAGCAAAATGGTTATGGCCAAACATAAATGATCGATGCCTTTACAAAGGCATTCGCATTGAAGGAGTATGGGATTTAACCGAAGAACGCAGTGGCGGGATTGAAACTGTAGGCAAGCTCGAATTAAAACAGCAAGGCTGCCGTCTACGAGGCACTAGTGTTAGGACCAAGACGCGTGATGGTCAACATTCACAAAGAAAATTCCATTATTATGGTTCAATCAGCGGCAATCAGGTGACCATGATTTTTGAAGATGCGCAAGGAGTTGGTTTTGATACTGGTACTAATGTTTTTACAGTCTACAACGATGGTAAGACCATGGTCGGTATGACTACTTTCCACGGCAAAGCGGAGAATAAAATTGTCTCAGAACCGCGAAAACTATTAAAAGCAGTATCGTAATCCCGATATATGAGAATGTTATTAAATAACTCACTCATATAAAAATCACATAACTTACTAAAATCATTCAGCTAAATTTGAATTTGAGTTGTGTATAGGGAATTGGCATTTTACTCTTCAAGTTCGTTGACTTTCGGGTAGAAACAGACCGGCATTGCCGGTCTGTAATGATTATTTCTCTGTGGTTTCGTCGCACCGGGGAAGCCAGTCGGCGTTGCTTTCTTCCCTGAGCGCAAGATTCGTCTGCATACCCTGATTTGTTCGCCGCCTGGCGTAATTCAGCCCGTACTCTTTCAGCATCGATGACAGCCCTTTGCCGAACATGGTCAGGCTGAGTGTGTTCTTGTAGCCGTGCGCCTCCATGTAGACCAGATAGGCGTGATACAGGTACAGGCGCGGCTGTCGCGGGATGATATTCGCATTCCCCATGTACATACCGTCAGGCTCGGGCAGTGCCTCCAGATAGCCACAAAAATCGAATGTCGGGTCAGCATCGCGCTTGATGCTGAGCGCCTCATCGGAATTCTGCTGCGACTGGAGCAGTGTACGCGCGGTCATCGGGTCGCTGAACGTCTGCATAAGCTGGCGCACGATGACGGCCAGCTCCCGGGCAATTTTATCTTTCAGCTTCGGGTCACGTTCTTCCGGGGCAATCTGTTCCGGGAAATGCATTATCACCCGGCGACGGGACACCCCGCCGCTGCGGTCGGTGAAGCGCATCGGATTGTTGTTTACGGCCAGTATCACCGCCGGAATATGGGTGGAGTATGCATCGCGGTATTTCGGGTCAACGGAGACCGCATCCCCGCCGGTAATGGCCTTGAGTCCAGCCCCGTCACCGCTCCATTTCTCCTGGTCAGGCAGACGTATCAGCGAGAAGCCAATCAGCGCCGCGCGTTCGCGGGGGGATTCCAGCGTTTCGATGGTGGCCGACGTGGCGTTATCTTCCCCGGCGAGCATCGTCGCTATTTCGGCCAGAATGCTTTTCCCGCTTCCGCCCGGACCGGTCACTTCGAGGAAGAGCTGCCAGTCGTAACGGTTCGCCAGCACCATAAACAGCGCGGCGAGTATCACGTCACGTTTATCGGCACGCGAACCGGCGGCGCGGTCGAGCCAGCGCCAGAAATTCGGCGCGTGCGTCTCCAGCGTTTCCCCCTCCACCGGCGGGGTGAAATCCACGTCGCACAGGGTCAGCCAGGCACAGGCGACCGCCCGGCGATAGAGCGCGGCGCGTAAGACGGGCGTTAATGGCTTTTTCATACGTTGCCCTCCCCGGTCAGCCAGCGCTGATTGCAGCGGTCGACCACGCCGTCAAGCCGGGCTGTCATGAGGTAAATCACCGAGGTGAGCTGTAGCGGCTGCGCCGGATTGTGACGCAAAGAGGTGCAGTCCTGCACCTGCATCAGGTCACGCACCTGCATTAAAAGCGCCCCAGGAAGCGGGCAGGCGTGGCGGGGAGAGCATTGCGTGCCAAAGATAGTGATTAATTATTTTTAATTTATGCTGTTCGAATCTTTCCAGAAGCCACTTACATAGAGATAGACCGTAAACTTTCAGTAAAATACTAACATCTGAACGTGGTTCATAATCGGTATGATATTCAGTAATTAAGCTGCGCATACAGAATGTGATATCTTACTAACTTTAGACTCAACATCTTTTATATCTAAGCACTATAAAATATGATTTATTTATTATTCCATCGCAAAAAAAACAGAATACAAATGGGATATTTAATTTAAAAAACCAAATAAAATAATCTAACATCCTGTCCACGCGTGAAATAATTCCAGAATCAAAAACAATGGCAACCTGTTAACCGAGTTATTCCGAGATCCTCGAATCATTGCACACTCTGCACTGTACTAGCCTCTTAAAATATTAATAAACGCCTCACACCAAAAAATAGAAAACATGTCCTTTTTCAACTGAGAGGCGTGACAATAAACTATCGCAAAGCTGCTTTTATTTGCAACAAAAGCTCAGCCCGCCTAATAATACTTTGAGTGCTGAGATACTCTTCCATTAATCCTGTCAAATCAGTTTCGGTTATATATTCATCACCAACTTCAAACTCATGGAAAAATCTATTCAGCTTACATATAGTTATCGTATTTGAACCTTTCATTGATTTATCAATATATGCCCTACCAAACCTAATAATATGTTCATCCCATGAATCAAAATGAGGGTGTACTATTTTAAAAACAGTGCCAGTCGTTGGGTATCTTACGCGCCGAGAACTGTTTCTAGTTACATCAGGAACTTCATTAATCACTTCCTGAGCTCGTTTAATCTCATTACAATCAGCACATATTACACATAGATTTTTAGGAGTGAACATAAAATCTATCTTTAAAGATTTTGGTATTATATGTTCAACAGTACAGTTTAAAGCAGAACGTAATGAAATATCATTTTTACAAAATGCACACGTACCACGTTGTTCACCACGATAAAAATCCCTAATTCTTGCTCTAAGGTTAGATAGTAAACCATCCCCCCAAGACAAATGCGTATAATTACCTCGCTTGACCTCATCAATAGCCAGAAGGTCATCACTTGTAAAAACATAAAGGTTTTCAATATCAGCCATAATAATCGAAAACCTCCTCCAATACTTTAATCAACTCGTAGACAGGATCCTCTGATGCTATATTTTCCTTAAAACTCTTTAACCTTTCTAACAAAACAGTATCTTCTACGTCAAAAGATTTATTCTTTTTAACTTTTGAAAATAAGTTGATTGCTAGCTTCGTTATATATTCATTTCTATACCCTGGAGCATCGAATACTTCCGCTAACTGATAATCGGCTGATCTAAATGAATTATCGACAGAAGAAGTGAGCTCATCATTCTCAAGAGAGAGAATGTATCCGTTATCAGATTTTAAACCGGAGACAATTTGCGGAGAGTGTGTCGCAATCAAAAAATGACAACCAACATAGTCAGAAAATGTATTTTGCAATAAATCTATAAATTCCAATTGCCATTTAGGGTGAAGGCTTATTTCTGGCTCATCAATGCAAATCAGAGAGCCATTTGAAATAGAACTCGCTATTCCCATCATCATCAAAATCATACATTGCTGACCAGAACTAGATTGGAAAAGACTGATTTTATTTTTTTCTGCTTTCCCATAAACTCTAATATCTTTAACTTGCAGAATATTTAAATCAATAAGAACCAATAAATTTTCAATCTCAGATTCAAACATACCTCCTTCTGAATATAAGTTGAGCTTAAAATAAAAATTTTTACCAAGATAGTGATATTGGGTATAATCGATGTATTTAGAAACATCTGATATAAAATCTTCAAGATGAGTTAAATTATTCTTTTCCTTATAATTATTAAGCTTTTCAATAAACAAAGGATCCTTAAACCTGTTTCTTTCTACGTAATCGTTATAGAATTCCACATAGTTGCCGCTTTTTAACTTACCGAGATTGACATTTAAAGAGAAACTAATATCCATCATCGGAGCGAACCCTAAATATGAGAATAGTCTACCTAATCTTTTTAATATACCATGATTAATACTCATGCCATAAAAAATTGAGGCTATACCTTTAGTCAGAATAGCATGTGGCGAATTGCTAGTTGTTTTTAAACCATAATAAAAATAATTATTCTTAAAGTTGAGATTTTTTGCAGCATGCACATATAAAGGAAATTTATCAAACCGCCCAGTTGAAACTGCAATAACTTTCTTCGGACTAGTAATGGAACCTGAGGCTAAGAGAGCACTGTCATCTTTAGAAAAAATAAAAGAATTAACTACCTTACTAAGTAGACGACTCTTACCACTTGAGTTTTTACCCGTGATAATTGTATATGTATTTTCTTCACTTACATTACTTTTACTTAATGTAAACACACGACCATCGCTAGTCACTTGTTCAATTTGAAATTTCATAAGTCACCACTTTTAAAAATAAATTCACTATACCATGAAAGCATGGTTCTTCTATTTAATATATATTGAGCATGATTGTAAGTACCTCTGATATTGTTTTTATCCACATGGGCTAGTTGCATTTCAATCCATATACTTTCATAGCCACGCTCATGCAAAATTGTAGACAATGTATGCCTGAAACCATGGCCTGTTAACTTCCCACCGTATCCAATACGTTTGATAAGCTGATTTATGCTTGCTTCACTCATAGGCTTATTCGGATCGTTCCGTCCCGGAAAAACATAACGATAATTCCCTGTCATGATCTTGAGTTCATTTAGTAAATCTAACGCCTGAGTAGACAATGGCACAAGATGTGGCCTGCGCATTTTCATCCTTTCAGCAGAAATTTCCCAAATAGCGTTATCCAGATCAAATTCCGACCATAATGCAGCCCGTAATTCGATGGTTCTTACACCCGTAATCATCAGTAACTTCGTAGCAATCTGGACAAGCCGATTACCTGTGTAACTGTCTAAAGCACACAGAAAATCAGGTATCTCATCAGCCTTTAAGAACGGGAAATGATTGGATTGATGTACTTCAAGAGCACTGGAGAGATCCGCTGCAGGATTAAATTCAGCCCTTCCTGTAGCAATGGCATAGCGGAAAACTTCTGAGCATCGCTGCCGAACTTTGCGCATTTTTTCTAATGCACCACGCTTTTCAATTTTACGCAGCACATTAAGCAGTTCTAGCGGTTTGATTTCGCCGACAGGTCTCGTACCCACGTAAGGAAAAATATCGTTCTGAAACGCTTCCATGATATCTGACGCATATCCTACCGACCATTTGGCGGACTTCATCTGATGCCACTCTGTGGCTATCTTTTCAAACGCGCTTTCGGATTCCGTTTGCAAAGCAATCTTCTGCTCTTTTCTAACCTCACTCGGATTCTTTCCTTCCGCGACCAGTTTACGGGCATCGTCACGTCGAGAACGCGCATCAGCGAGTGTGATTGTTGGATAAACACCAAGCGAGATCATTTTGGGTTTACCGGCAAAACGATAACGGAACCGCCAGCTCTTGCTTCCATTAGGTTCTATAAGCAATGAAAGCCCTTGCCCATCTCCAAGTGTATAGGCTTTAGCTTCAGGCTTAGCGCGGCGAATCTGCATATCGTTTAAAGGCATGTGTATAGGAATCCAAGACCGAACAGGAACATATACACAATCCTATACACATTCAGTACCGGATTCTACTGGATGATTACGGACTACTATGGACTTAAAAGAATAAAAAACGTTATAAATCAGATCGTTTACGGACTAATACGGACGTTTAGGGAAGTTGAGATGGTGCCGATAATAGGAGTCGAACCTACGACCTTCGCATTACGAATGCGCTGCTCTACCAACTGAGCTATATCGGCCCTGATAAGGACATGTCCACGAATGCGAACACGGGGTAGAAGGTTAAAACTAACCGGGCGATGCGTCAATGGCCTTGTGAATCAAACGCCTATTTTTGCATCACCCGGTTTCAATTACGCACGAATCGTGTCGTCACCAAAGCCAATCCACTTGTAAGTGGTCAGTGCTTCCAGCCCCATTGGGCCACGAGCGTGTAATTTTTGCGTGCTCACGGCGACTTCCGCACCGAGTCCAAACTGACCGCCATCGGTAAAACGGGTAGAGGCGTTTACGTACACAGCGGAAGAATCGACTTCATTCACAAAACGGTCGGCGTTGCGCAGCGTACGCGTCAGAATCGCATCGGAATGCTGAGTACCATGCTCACGAATATGGGCAATGGCGTCATCCAGATCGGCGACAATCTTCACGTTCAGATCCAACGATAAAAACTCATCGTCATACTGTTCCGCTTTTACCGCCATGACGTTTGCCGGTCCGGCCTGCAATGCGGCCAGCGCAGCATCATCTGCATGAAGCGTCACGCCGCTTTCTGCCATTTGCTGGCTTAGAGCAGGCAGGAAGCGCTCAGCTATACTCTGATTCACCAACAGTGTCTCGACAGTATTACACGTGCTCGGACGCTGGGTTTTGGCATTGACGATAATCTTCAGTGCCGGGGCGATCTCTGCCGTGTCATCTACATAGATATGACATACGCCAATACCACCGGTGATAACCGGAATGGTCGACTGCTCACGACACAGCTTGTGCAGACCCGCGCCACCGCGAGGGATCAGCATATCGATGTACTTATCCATCCGCAGCATTTCAGCGACCAGCGCGCGATCCGGGTTGTCTATCGACTGCACGGCGGCGGCCGGTAAACCGCAGGCTTCCAGCGCCTTTTGGATCACCGCTACGGTCGCGGCATTCGTCCGGCACGTCTCTTTTCCCCCGCGCAGGATCGCCGCATTGCCGGTTTTCAGGCACAGGGAAGCCACATCAACGGTGACGTTTGGACGCGCTTCATAAATCACGCCAATCACGCCCAGTGGGACGCGACGACGCTCCAGACGCAGACCGCTGTCCAGCAGCCCGCCGTCAATCACCTGCCCGACCGGGTCGGCGAGATGACACACCTGGCGCACATCGTCAGCAATCGCTTTCAGACGCGCCGGCGTCAGGGCCAGGCGATCGAGCATCGCATCGCTCAGGCCATTGACTCGCGCCTGCTCAACATCTTGTACGTTTGCGCTGAGAATGCTTTCGGTTTGAGCTTCCAGCTCATCAGCGATTGTTTCCAGTACGCGATTTTTTTCGCGACTGGAGAGCAGCGCCAACTTGTATGACGCGGCTTTGGCAGCAATGCCCATTTTTTCCAGCATATGCCTGTTCCTTAACGGGTAATCATGTCATCGCGATGGACAGCAACCGGGCCATATTCATAGCCCAGGATGGTATCAATCTGCTGTGAGTGGTGTCCGGCAATACGGCGCAGCGCGTCGCTGTTATAGCGAGTGACACCGTGGGCAATATCGCGCCCTTCCAGATTGCAGATGCGGATCACTTCACCACGAGAGAAGTTGCCTGTCACGCTTTTAATACCTTTTGGCAGCAATGAGCTGCCGCGTTCCAGAATCGCTCCTGTTGCGCCCTCATCGACGGTAATTTCCCCGGCAGGCGGCGCGCCAAAGATCCAGCGTTTACGGTTCTCCAGCGGAGAAGCCTGAGCATGAAAACGCGTCCCAACGGAAACGCCCTCCATCACGTCGCCAATCACGCCCGGCTTGCTACCTGCGGCAATAATGGTGTCGATCCCGGCACGGCACGCGACATCGGCGGCCTGCAGTTTAGTCCCCATGCCGCCAGTACCCAGGCCAGAGACACTGTCTCCGGCAATGGCGCGCAGCGCATCATCAATACCGTGCACATCTTTGATCAGCTCCGCCTGCGGATTGGTGCGCGGATCGGCGGTGAACAGTCCCTGCTGATCGGTCAGCAGCAGCAGCTTATCGGCCCCGGCCAGAATCGCTGCCAGCGCCGACAGGTTGTCGTTATCACCGACTTTAATTTCGGCGGTCGCCACCGCATCATTCTCATTAATGACCGGAACGATGTTGTTATCGAGCAGCGCGCGTAGCGTATCGCGGGCGTTGAGGAAGCGCTCTCTGTCTTCCATATCCGCACGCGTGAGCAGCATCTGCCCAATATGAATACCGTATATCGAGAACAGCTGTTCCCACAGTTGAATCAATCGGCTCTGCCCTACCGCCGCCAACAGCTGTTTCGAGGCTATCGTTGCCGGGAGCTCAGGGTAACCAAGATGCTCACGTCCGGCAGCAATCGCACCCGAAGTAACGATAACAATACGATGCCCTGCGGCATGGAGCTGCGCGCACTGGCGAACCAGTTCTACGATGTGGGCGCGGTTCAGGCGGCGCGATCCGCCCGTTAACACACTGGTGCCAAGTTTTACCACCAGCGTCTGGCTGTCACTCATGATTCTCTGCCATTCAAAATTGGGGAAAATGATATCAAACGAACGTTTTAGCAGGACTGGCCCCGGTTGCCAACAACCAGCGCACAAAGCATGAAATTTTATTGCGCAGGATCAGCAAGCGTAGCGGCAGATTTTGACGCCTTTATTACAGAAACAAAAAAACATCTTTTTTTAAAATTACTCTTACTTTGTCATAAAACGTTCATTGCCAGACGTTAAAAACCTTCCTGTCTTTTAACGGGGATCACACCCAGTAAATATTAGCGCGTACTTTTTAATCGGGAATGAAAATGAAAAAGAGCACTCTGGCATTAGCGGTGATGGGAATTGTTGCGTCGGCATCCGTACAGGCAGCGGAAGTGTATAACAAGAACGGCAATAAACTGGATCTGTATGGCAAAGTAAAAGCTATGCATTACATGACGGATTATGACAGCAAAGACGGCGACCAGAGCTATATCCGTTTAGGTTTTAAAGGCGAAACGCAAATTAACGATGAACTGACGGGATATGGCCGTTGGGAAGCGGAGTTTGCCGGTAATAAAGCCGAAAGTGACTCCAACCAGCAAAAAACGCGTCTGGCTTTTGCTGGTCTGAAATTAAAAAATCTTGGCTCATTTGATTATGGTCGTAACCTGGGTGCGCTGTACGATGTGGAAGCGTGGACCGATATGTTCCCGGAATTCGGCGGCGACTCCTCAGCGCAAACCGATAACTTTATGACCAAACGCGCCAGCGGCCTGGCGACCTACCGTAATACCGACTTCTTCGGCGTCGTCGATGGTCTGGATCTTACCCTGCAATATCAGGGTAAAAACCAGGACCGCGATGTGAAAAAGCAGAACGGAGACGGTTTTGGTACCTCCGTGACGTATGACTTTGGCGGTAGCGATTTCGCCATCAGTGGTGCGTATACCAACTCCGACCGTACCAATCAGCAGAACCTGCAAAACCGGGGTACTGGCGATAAAGCAGAAGCCTGGGCAACCGGCTTAAAATATGATGCTAACGATATCTATATTGCGACCATGTACTCCGAAACACGCAATATGACGCCTGTTTCCGGCGGCTTTGCCAATAAAACGCAGAACTTCGAAGCGGTTGTTCAGTACCAATTTGACTTTGGTCTGCGTCCGTCACTGGGTTATGTGCTGTCGAAAGGTAAAGATATTGAAGGCGTTGGTAATGAGGATCTGGTGAATTATATCGACGTGGGCGCAACGTACTATTTCAACAAAAATATGTCTGCGTTTGTTGATTATAAAATCAACCAACTGGATAGCGATAATAAACTGGGCATCAACGATGATGATATCGTGGCCGTCGGTATGGTTTATCAGTTCTGATGTAACATAAAAAATGCCGGATGGGGTTGCGCCGCCATCCGGCATTTTGCTGTTCGTTATGCCGTTAATTTAACCGGTTCATCCTTAAAATCATCGGCAGGCTCCAGCGCCAGATTCAGCGTCGTTAACAACCCACGCAACTTTTCATGAAACTCACGTAAGGTGTATTCCAGTCGCTCTACCACTTCAGTCTCTTTAATCGGCACGGCAGTCCAGTTGCCGTCTTTATCGAACAAACCAAACTGGTAGCTGTACGTAAAGCGTTTTTCCTGCGCCTCCAGTTCCATCCACCAGCCCCAAAATTCACGTTTCTCTGGTGCCGGTTTCACGTTGACGCAAACAGCCAGACAATCGAAAAAGAATCGATTATCTTCGCACTGCCCTTCGCGGATGTAAGGGCCAAGCGCGGTGAATTTTTTGATCAATCTGCTTTTCGGATGCCCACTCGGTAACGTCATTACGATCTCCTTAGGTGAAGCACCTGTTTTACCAAATCGATAAAATTTAGCAAACTTTTAACACAATCTCTGATTGATCCAACCGGTTATTTCCTGCAGCCCTTTGTCAAAATTGCGATACACCGGGTTGAATGGAATCTCCAGCAGCTTACCGTCAGAAGATGAAGATGTGATTAATCGTGATTCCTCTTCCGGGCTAAACGGATCGTTTTTCCAGTATCCCGACAACATTGGCGTCGGACAACGTCTGCCCAGCAGCCCCTGCACTTTTAATGAATAGCGATTAAGCTCAACGCGCAGCGCTTCATCGGAGGCGTCGTGCATCCCCAGACGACTGGCCAGAACGTCAAGATACATTTCCGGAACGCTTGCCTGTCGCTGTGGGTCGCTAAGCAGCGCATGAACCACCGGTCCCAGACAGGCCACCGCCTTCAGACGCGATGATTCCAGATACGCCAGGCGTACTGCGACGTTAGCGCCAAAACGAAAACCGAAGGCTGCCACGCGGGTGTGATCTACCCAGGGAACGTTAGGCAGCGCTTTTAATACGTGCTGGTGCAGCAGGCTGGAATCCTGGGTCAGTTTCCATTTTGACGAGAACCCGACCGACGGCATATCCAGCGTCAGCATGGCGATACCGCGCGGGGCAAAGTAGCGCTCATACAGACTGTAATAATCCGTTTGCATGGAGTCGAGACCACCGCACATCAGCACCGTCGGGAACGGGCCGTCGCCTTTTGGCATGTGCAGGAAGCCAGTGATTGGCGCGCCGCCGGTAATGGCAAATTCCATCTCACGCAGCGTACCCGGCAGACGCTGTGCAGCCTCTTCATAAGCGCGATTAGCCAGAGCCTGAGCCTGCTCTGCCAGCTCATCACCTTTTAAGTGGGGGTAAGCAGCAATGTTGTACAACGTGGAAGCATGCAGCCAGTGGCGTCCGCTCACCTGTGGATCCTCTTCCATAGATGCTTTCTGTTGCCAGTCCATCGCCTGCTTCGCCCACTCGTAGATCCAGTTCCCGCCGCGATAGCCGATGACCGTGTCGTAGAGTTCTTTATCCGTACGCTCGGCTTCGCTCATCACGATGCGGGCCTGCACTTCGAGGATTTCGCGCGGATCGACCCCACGCCAGATCCACATCAGGCGATTCACCATGCGATACCAGTGCGGGATTGTTTTGCCATCCAGAGCGGACTGCACAGACGGCTGCGCGCCGTGGTTAAAACGACGAACCAGCGTTGACGTTTCAGGATGTTTGAAGCGGGGTTTAAACAGAACTTCGCTGAGGTTAGCCTGCGACATGATTACGGCCTCCATGAGTACTCACTAAGGCATAGTGTAACCTGACACCGCACAAAAAGAACAACGCCCGACAGTGCGGGCGTTGAAAACTTTTTAGATTAGCGACCAGAGATCGGCGGAACGAATACCACGCCCATATCCCACGGCTGCTCAATCCAGGTATCCTGCGGAATATCAACAATATAATCATTCACCAGCGGGCGACCAGCCGGTTTAGCGAAGATCGTGACGAAATGCGCTTTAGGATACATTTCGCGGATCGCAACGGCGGTACCACCGGTATCAACCAGGTCATCGATGACGATAAAACCTTCACCGTCGCCTTCGGCACGCTTCAGCACTTTCAGTTCGCGCTGGTTGTCGTGATCGTAGCTGGAGATGCATACGGTATCGACATGGCGAATACCCAATTCACGCGCCAGCAATGCGCCCGGCACCAGACCACCACGGCTAACGGCAATAATGCCTTTCCATTGTTCAGAAGGCATCAGGCGGCTTGCCAGTTTACGTGCATGGACTTGCAACATGTCCCAGGTGACGACGTATTTTTCGCTCATGTGAAGTGTCCCAGCCTGTTTATCTACGGCTAATTAATAAATTGAGGGTGAACCAGGTTGCGCGAGATTATAGAGATCTGACGCACTAAAAACCAGTGTTTCGCGGAATCCGCGCCTCTTTTTGCATGCTTTATGCTAGCCGTCGGCGGAGAAAGTGGTATTCTCAATCGCATCGCGCAAGCCTGACTTGTGGTGTTTTTAATTCTGCTAACCCTGTGGCCTGCAAGCAAGTTTTGCAGGACATCGCCAAGGAGACTCAACGTGTCTGAACTGTCTCAATTATCCCCGCAACCGCTGTGGGATATTTTTGCTAAAATCTGTTCTATTCCTCATCCGTCCTACCATGAAGAGCAGCTCGCTGAACACATTCTGAGCTGGGCCCAGGAAAAAGGTTTCCACGTCGAGCGCGATCAAGTCGGTAATATCCTGATTCGCAAACCCGCTACCGCAGGCATGGAAAACCGCAAGCCGGTCGTTCTGCAAGCGCACCTGGATATGGTTCCGCAGAAAAACAACGACACCGTGCACGACTTCACCAAAGATCCTATCCAGCCTTATATTGATGGCGAATGGGTAAAAGCCCGTGGCACCACGCTGGGTGCGGATAACGGTATCGGTATGGCATCCGCGCTGGCCGTTCTGGCTGATGACAATGTGGTACACGGTCCGCTGGAAGTTCTGCTGACCATGACCGAAGAAGCAGGTATGGATGGCGCATTTGGTCTGCAGGCGAACTGGCTGCAGGCGGATATTCTGATCAACACCGACTCAGAAGAAGAAGGTGAGATCTATATGGGTTGCGCAGGCGGGATCGACTTTACCGCTAACCTGCCGCTGTCCCGTGAAGCAATCCCGGCTGGCTTCCAGAGCTTTAAGCTGACGTTAAAAGGTCTGAAAGGTGGTCACTCCGGCGGCGAAATTCACGTGGGTCTCGGTAACGCCAACAAGCTGCTGGTACGCTTCCTGGCAGGTCACGCTGAAGAGCTGGATCTGCGTCTGGTTGATTTCAACGGCGGTACGCTGCGCAATGCAATTCCGCGTGAAGCCTTTGCCACCCTCGCCGTGGCTGCAGATAAAGTTGATGCGTTAAAAGCGCTGGTCAGCACCTACCAGGAGATCCTGAAAAACGAGCTGGAAGCCAAAGAGAAAAACCTGGCTCTGCTGCTGGATGCCGTAACTAACGACAAAGCCGCGCTAACCGCGCAGTCTCGCGACAGCTTTGTGCGTCTGCTGAACGCCACCCCTAACGGTGTGATCCGCAACTCCGACGTCGCCAAAGGCGTGGTAGAAACCTCGCTGAACGTCGGTGTGGTAACCATGACTGACGATAATGTTCAGATCCACTGTCTGGTTCGTTCGCTGATCGACAGCGGTAAAGACTACGTGGTGAGCATGCTGGATTCACTGGGTAAACTGGCTGGCGCCAAAACCGAAGCCAAAGGCGCGTATCCAGGCTGGCAGCCGGATGCAAACTCTCCGGTTATGCACCTGGTGCGTGAAACCTATCAGCGTCTGTTCAATAAAACGCCGAACATTCAGATCATTCATGCTGGTCTGGAATGTGGCCTGTTCAAAAAACCGTATCCGGAAATGGACATGGTTTCCATCGGGCCAACCATCACTGGTCCGCACTCCCCGGATGAGCAGGTTCATATCGAAAGCGTCGGTCACTACTGGCGGCTTCTGACTGAACTGCTGAAGTCTATTCCGGCGAAGTAAGTCTGCGCTAACTGCCGGATGGCGCAGTGCTTATCCGGCCTACAAGCAGATTTGTAGGCCGGACAAAGCGTTTAACGCCACCATCCGGCAATACATCAACGTTAAAGCCCCAATAACAGCTGCCTTTCTATTTGTGGATCGAGCAGCGTGACGTGTAACCCCACCAGCCTCACGCCTCGCCCTCCCCGACGTGCTTCCCAGGTTTTGTGTGCCGTCGCAATTAAGTCGTCTTTATTTAAGCGCGGCCAGACGTGCTCCTGCGTGGTCTGCTGAAAATCATTAAACTTGAGTTTTATCCCCTGGCGGGCGATCAGCAGATCCGGCTTTACCTTTGCCAGACGCCGTTCCAGTTCGGGATAGAGCCGCTCAATAATCGCTTCACACTCTGACCACTGATGAATATCTTCCGCCAGCGTCCGCTCGACGCCGACGGATTTGCGCAGCCTGTCGTTATTGACATCCCGATCGTCAATCCCCTGACTGCGCTCCCACAACACGCGGCCAAACTTACCAAAACGTTTGAGCAGTGTAGCCAGATCGTATTTTTGAACATCTTCGCAGGTACGCAATCCCATCGATTCCAGCTTAGCGGCGGAGACTTTGCCGACGCCGGGAATTTTCCCCAACGGTAACGTTCTGATAAATTCCGGCACATCATCGGGCGTAATCACATATTGCCCATTGGGCTTATTAAGATCGGAGGCGATTTTTGCCAGAAATTTAACCGGCGCAATCCCGGCGGAAGCGGTTAACTGTAGTTCGTTAAAAATCGTCTGGCGGATCTCCTGGGCGATCAGCGTCGCGGAGCCGTGGCAGTGAATGCTGTCGGTGACATCCAGATAGGCTTCATCCAGCGAAAGCGGTTCAATCAGCGAGGTATAGCGGGAGAAGATCGCCTGAATCTGGCGTGAGGCTTCTTTATAAGCCTCGTAACGACCGGGTAATAAGGTGAGATGCGGGCACAGTTTTAACGCCATTCCCGTTGGCATCGCGCTGCGCACGCCAAATTTACGCGCCGGGTAATTGGCCGTGCTGATGACCCCCCGGCGTTCACGGCTGCCGCCGATAGCAATGGGAATGTCACGCAGGGCGGGATTATCGCGCATCTCCACCGCCGCGAAAAAGCAGTCCATATCGACATGTATGATTTTGCGCATGACTCACCTCTCACAACACTGTTTAAGTATACAGTATTTTTACAGTATGAGAAGTCTGTACTTCTGCTACGTCACTGCAGGTCCGTTCATCACAAAGCGTGCATCACACAAATAACGCACAATGTCTTTTGGCGCGTGGTCTGCGGGATTTCCTGCCGTACTGACAAACAACTTATTCACTTTGCGCACATTTGCCCGCAAAAGTTTTTCAATCGTCATCAGACGAAACGCATCATCTTCGACACAGAATAGCTCGTAGTCACCCAGACGTTCACCACATATTTCACAGTGATTCATCCAGTAACGTAGCCCGGTCGTTTTACTTTTATCCACATAATAATTGCTGGCTTTGATGTTCTTTTTTATCTCTTCCGGCAGCGCGTTGATGTGGAACAAAAACGTATTGCGCTGCACGGACTTCCATCTTTTATCATCCTGATTTTGTTTAATAAACCGGGTAAACATCACACCATGAATATGCGTAGTCTGATGGCAATTCCAGCATTGCATTTTCGACGTAATAACCAGGTAATAAGGGGCCACAATATTAAAATTTTCTGTCGCGTAAACATGCTCGCGCAGCGCCTCATTTAACTCATGAGGTTCGGCGTACCAGATACCTGAAACCTGGTCGAAATGCGCCCCCTGACAAGCCACATCAGTGACGTTATCAGTATGAATATCCAATGGAATAATATGGGTTACATCTATCATATCGCCTTCCTGAGGGATAATTTGCCCCCACGTTGCGTGGGGGACGGAGAACAGAATTAATGCGTGACGGGAGCAGAGGGTTGACGTAAAGAAGTCACCTGCTTTTGCTTGTCCAGCTTATCAACCAGCGGCTGAACCACCTTCTCGCCGTGCTGACCAAAATATTGATACAGGGTATCGGAAGCACTTTGCGTCAATACCATGATCTCAATACGCCGGTTGCCTGCGCTTTCCGGATTTTTCGCATCCAGCAGCATTTGGTCCGCCATGGCGCTCACCTGCATGACTTTATCCTGCGGCATGCCAGCATCTTCCAGCACGCGTCGCGCCGACAAAGCACGGTCGCCGGAGAGGTTCCAGTTGTTGTAAATATTGCTCTTATAGCTCATCGCATCCGTATGTCCGGTGATGATGATCTTGTTATCCAGCGAGTCAAACACGGGGGCTAGCGCAACCAGCAGCGATTTAAAGAACGGCATAATTTTGGCGCTGCCGCGTTCAAACATATTCCGGTTCTGGTCATCTTTAATCAGTACGCGCAGCCCCTGAGGAACAATCTCCATCTCGAGGTTGGTTTCCATATGCGCATTGCGGGCGATGACGTTAATATCGGTCGCCAGCTCGCCCAATTCACGCGCTGATTTTTGCTTCAGCAGCACCGCTTTTTCATTCACATCCAGCGCTTTTTTGGCGGTATCTTCTGTGATCTTCGCCGTCTCTTGCGGGGTAACAGTTTTATCCAGCTTGTTGCGCGTGACGTTTTTCTTCTGTGCGCCCGGCGCTATCGGCTGTTTGCCGAGCTTGTTTAACGGCGCCATGCCGCCACCGTTAAAAATAGACTGTCCATGCAGCGCCGCGACGATGTTTTCACGATCGGCCTTACTGACGCTGTTCACAATCAACTTTATCGTGGTTACAAAGGGTGCCGAGCGTATCTCCGAAGTTTCGGCCCGCTTTACGCTGGACGCCATGCCCGGCAAGCAGATGGCGATCGACGCCGATCTGAACGCGGGGCTGATCAATCAGGCCCAGGCGCAGGCCCGACGTAAAGATGTGGCGGGCGAAGCGGATTTCTATGGCGCAATGGATGGCGCGTCGAAGTTCGTGCGCGGTGATGCCATCGCCGGGATGATGATTCTGGCGATCAACCTGATCGGCGGGGTCTGCATCGGGATCTTTAAATACGATTTAAGCGCTGAAGCCGCCTTCCAGCAATACGTCCTGATGACCATCGGTGACGGTCTGGTCGCTCAGATCCCGTCTCTGCTACTGTCGACGGCAGCTGCGATTATCGTTACTCGCGTGAGCGACAGCGGCGATATCGCCACCGACGTTCGTAGCCAATTGCTGGCAAGCCCCTCCGTACTTTATACCGCCACCAGCATCATGTTTGTCCTGGCGGTGGTGCCGGGAATGCCGCATTTCCCGTTCCTGGTATTCAGCGCCCTGCTGGGGTTTACCGCCTGGCGTATGAGCAAGCGCCCGAAGGTGGCGGAGACCGAAGAAAAAAATCTTGAGACGCTGACCAAAACTATCGTTGAAACCGCCGAGCAACAGGTCAGTTGGGAAACCATCCCCTTAATTGAGCCGATCAGCCGGAGCCTCGGCTACAAGCTGGTGGCATTGGTGGACAAATCCAAAGGAAATCCGCTTACCCAACGTATTCGCGGCGTGCGGCAGGTTATCTCAGACACCAACGGCGTACTGCTGCCGGAAATTCGCATCCGTGAAAACTTCCGTCTAAAACCGACCCAGTACGCCATTTTTATCAATGGGATCAAGGCTGATGAGGCCGATATTCCCTCAGATAAGCTGATGGCGCTGCCCTCCAGTGAAACTTACGGCGAGATCGATGGTGTTTTAGGTCACGATCCGGCCTACGGTATGCCGGTCACGTGGATTGTCCCGGCGCAAAAAGCCAAAGCGTTAAATATGGGATATCAGGTTATTGATAGCGCCAGCGTTATTGCGACGCATGTGAATAAGGTCATTCGCAGCTATATTCCCGACCTGTTTAACTACGATGATATTACGCAGCTACATAACCGCCTCTCTTCAATGGCGCCTCGCCTGGCGGAAGATCTGAGCGCGGCGCTGAATTACAGCCAGCTATTGAAGGTTTACCGGGCACTGCTGGTTGAAGGCGTGCCGTTGCGCGATATTGTCACCATTGCCACTGTCCTGGTCGCCAGTAGCGCCGTCACCAAAGATCATATTCTGTTAACGGCCGATGTGCGTCTGGCGCTTCGTCGCAGCATAACCCACCCGTTTGTGCGCAAAGATGAGCTGGCGGTATACACGCTGAATAATGAGCTGGAGAATCTGCTGGCTAATGTGGTGAATCAGGCTCAACAAAGCGGCAAAGTGGTGCTCGATAGCGTACCGGTCGATCCGAATATGCTCAATCAGTTCCAGACCACTATGCCGCAGATTAAAGAACAGATGAAAGCGGCGGGTAAAGAGCCGGTGCTGTTGGTTGCACCGCAGCTTCGTCCTCTGCTCGCGCGTTATGCCCGCCTGTTTGCACCGGGTTTGCAGGTACTGTCTTATAACGAAGTTCCGGATGAGCTGGAATTAAAAATCATGGGGGCGCTGAGTTAACCCGTGGCAAGGCGGTGCCATGCGCGCCGCCTTGTTGATTACAGAATGGTATTTTCCGTCAGAATACGACGGGCGCCGAGATAATGATCCTGCCAGAAGTCATCGGATAAATTACTCACCCGAATCGTTTCTCCCGTACGCGGTGATTCAATAAATTGACCCTGTCCCAGGTAGACGCCCATATGATCGGCAATATCCCGGCTGTGAATATGAAAGAACAATAAATCACCACGACGAAGGTCACGATTGGCGACAATCGTCGCCCGCCGGTAGTGATACATTTCATTCGCCGTACGCGGCAATTTTGCCGCCAGAATTTTGTTGTAGGCATAAAAAATCAGCCCGCTGCAGTCAAAGCCTTGATCCGGACGGGTCCCGCCCCACAAATAAGGTTTACCTAACTGCTGCTCAAGACGGTGGATTGCCACTTCGGTCATGTTGTGTAGATGGTCGCTGCTGAGAAAATGGTCATTCTCAGCCAGCTCCTGCCAGCGATGGTTGCTCGCTTTCAGCGGCCCAGGGAACCACTCCGGGTGCTGTTTAATCAGCGTCCTGTTCTGCTGGCGCAGCGCGCTTTTACTTTGCGCATTACCTACCACCACATAACTTGCCTGCTTTTTTACCTGCGCGTGGTATTGCTTCAGCAGCCGGGCACGATTACGCATGCGCATTTGCGCCGCATAGCTTAAATGGGCGTCAGATAAGAGGGGCTGAACTTTGGCGACAGACGGTGATGACAACACAACACACAAAGACAGCAGACCCGGAAAAAAGCGTCGGGGTGCAGAGACAAAAGACATGAAAACAAAAATACCTAATCAAACACGTTCGCCGCAGTCTATCGCTATTGCCGGGTATTCCATTTTAATATTCGATTATTAAATTATTAATTTTTTAAATTCAATACATTAGGAATTCTGCACTCATAAGACTAAATGAAATACGCTCACCCGCAAAATACGCCGGAGTCTGACAGACTTTAACCACAATTTTCCGTATAAAGAAAATCTAAAGTGTAAACGCAGCACGAGAGACTTGCGAAAAACTTTCTGGGTGATAATGTGAGCGCTCCAGATCCAGATTTATCCGATTTGGGGACTCTTTTTGCCGTCCTGGCGTGTGTAATCGTTTTATCAAGGAATAAGCAGTATGCGTAAAATCGCATTTTTTCTTGCGATGCTTTTATTGCCGTGCGTTTCATTTGCCGGTTTGCTGAGCAGCAGCAGCCCGACCACGCCTGTCAGCAAAGAATATAAGCAGCAATTAATGGGCTCCCCTGTCTATATCCAGATCTTCAAAGAAGAGCGAACGTTGGATCTGTACGTTAAGATGGGCGAACAGTATCAATTGCTCGACAGCTATAAGATCTGCAATTATTCCGGCGGCTTAGGCCCGAAACAGCGTCAGGGTGATTTCAAAAGTCCGGAAGGATTTTACAGCGTACAACGCGGACAGCTGAAACCAGATAGCCGCTTTTACAAAGCGATTAACATTGGTTTCCCTAACGCCTACGACCGCGCACACGGTTATGAAGGTAAATACCTGATGATTCACGGTGCCTGCGTTTCCGTCGGCTGCTACGCGATGACCGATAACGGCATTGATGAGATTTTCCAGTTTGTCACCGGCGCGCTGGTGTTCGGGCAGTCCAGTGTGCAGGTCAGCATTTATCCGTTCCGTATGACCGACGCCAACATGCAGCGTCATAAATTCTCGTATTACAAAGAGTTCTGGTCACAGCTAAAACCGGGATACGATTACTTCGAACAAACGCGTAAGCCACCGACTGTTTCCGTCGTCGATGGCCGTTACGTTATCAGCAAACCGTTGAGTCACGAAGTGGTTCAGCCGCAGCTGGCATCAAACTACGCGCTCCCCGAGACAAAATAATGCCCACTCGCCTGGCATAATCTTTTGCCAGGTTTCATTGCCGGTTAACGGCTGCGTGGCAATCACGGTGACCACATCATTGGGTGTGGTCTCTGAGCTAAAATCGATTTCCACATCCTGATCCAGCAACGTCGCTACGCCAAATGGCGCACGCCGCGTGATCCAAAACAGGTTGGTCGAACAGAAGGCCATCACATAACGCCCGTCAGACAGCAGCATGTTGAAGACGCCCTTCTCCCGCAGTTCTCCTGCCAGCATCGCGATATATTTAAATACTGCCGTCATATTGCCAGGCGTGCGTGGATAACGCTCGGTCAGCTTATGCAGCAGCCAGCAAAACGCTTTTTCACTGTCGGTTTCCCCGACCGGACGAAAATTACCGGTTTCCAGCGATTTATAGCCGCTGAGCTGGCCGTTATGGGCGTACGTCCAGTTACGTCCCCACAGCTCACGCGTAAATGGATGGGTATTTTCCAGTGCCACTTCACCGCGATTCGCCTGACGAATATGGGCAATCACAGAACAGGATTTAATGGGATAGTCTTGTACCAGTTTAGCGATAGGCGAATTAAAGCTGGGTTGCGGATCTTTAAACGTACGGCAGCCCTTACCTTCATAAAACGTAATACCCCAGCCGTCTTTGTGTGGACCAGTGCCTCCGCCGCGCTGAACCAGCCCGGTGAAGCTAAAGCAGATATCGGTTGGCACATTGGCGCTCATCCCGAGCAGTTCGCACATACATCACCTACCTTAAAACCGTGAACTGCCTGATGGCGCTGCGCTTATCAGGCCTACGTGGCGCTCATGTAGGCCGGATAAGGCTTCAGCCACCATCCGGCAATCGTCTTCTTATGGTTTAACCATCTCTTTTTCGATCAACTGGATCAGGATATGGATAACTTTGATATGAATTTCCTGAATACGGTCAGCGTAGCCAAAGTGCGGCACGCGAATTTCGATATCCGCGCTGCCTGCCAT
Organism: Citrobacter sp. C6_1; assembly: GCF_014596835.2. Classification (NCBI taxonomy): domain Bacteria; kingdom Pseudomonadati; phylum Pseudomonadota; class Gammaproteobacteria; order Enterobacterales; family Enterobacteriaceae; genus Citrobacter; species Citrobacter sp. C6_1. The sequence continues at coordinate 3,709,340 of NZ_CP115031.1, forward strand.
TTTACCGCCATCTTTGCCGGTCAGGGTGATGACTTTCATTCCCTTCTCACGCGCCGCAGCAATCGCTTTAATCACGTTACCGGAGTTACCCGAAGTGGAGATGCCTAACAGGACATCGCCCTCACGACCCACAGCTTCCACATAACGGGAGAACACATAATCGTAACCGAAATCGTTGCTGACGCAGGAGATATGGCTGACGTCAGAGATAGCGATCGCCGGGTAGCCAGGGCGGTTTTCGCGATAGCGTCCGGTCAGCTCTTCGGCGAAGTGCATCGCGTCGCAATGAGAACCGCCGTTACCGCAAGAAAGTACCTTACCGCCGGCTTTAAAGCTGTCTGCCAACAGGACCGCCGCGCGCTGAATGGCGTGAATATTGGCGTCATCTTTAAGAAAATTAGCCAGCGTTTCCGCCGCTTCGCTCAGTTCGTTACGAATAAGATCCTGGTACATGAGGATATCCTTCAGCATGAATGTAAATGACAAGATGCAGTGTACCGGATAGCGCTACCAGCGAGAAGTACAAGCCACAGGAATGGCTGTCGCTTTTGATTTTTTGTGCCGGTTAAAACGGCAACAATGTGAACTTTGTTGTAATTATTTTGTAAACATATTGCTAAAAGAATTCACATCCACTACAACCATATCATCACAAGTGGTCAGACCTCCTACAAGCAAGGGAGCTTTTCGTTATGATGATTTTGAGTATTATCGCTACGGTTGTTCTGCTCAGCGTTCTGTTTTATCACCGCGTGAGCTTATTCCTCAGCAGCTTAATTTTGCTCGCCTGGACGGCTGCGCTTGGCGTGGCTGGCCTATGGTCAGTCTGGCTGCTGGTTCCTCTGGCCATTATCCTCGTACCGTTTAACTTTACGCCGATGCGCAAATCCATGATCTCTGCGCCGGTATTCCGCGGTTTCCGTAAGGTCATGCCGCCGATGTCGCGCACCGAGAAAGAAGCGATTGATGCCGGTACAACCTGGTGGGAAGGCGACCTGTTCCAGGGCAAGCCAGACTGGAAAAAACTGCATAACTATCCTCAGCCGCATCTGACTGCTGAAGAACAAGCCTTTATTGATGGCCCGGTGGAAGAAGCCTGCCGCATGGCGAACGACTTCCAGATAACCCACGAACTCGCGGATCTCCCGCCGGAGCTGTGGGAATATCTGAAAGAACACCGCTTCTTCGCGATGATCATTAAGAAAGAGTACGGCGGGCTGGAATTCTCCGCCTATGCTCAGGCTCGCGTTCTGCAGAAACTCTCCGGCGTTTCCGGGATCCTGGCGATCACCGTTGGCGTACCTAACTCATTAGGTCCTGGCGAACTGTTGCAGCATTACGGCACCGAAGAGCAGAAGAATCATTACCTGCCACGTCTGGCACGTGGTCAGGAGATCCCATGCTTTGCCCTGACCAGCCCGGAAGCGGGTTCCGACGCGGGCGCGATCCCTGATACCGGCGTGGTTTGTATGGGCGACTGGCAGGGGCAGCAGGTGCTGGGTATGCGCCTGACCTGGAACAAACGCTATATCACGCTGGCTCCTATCGCTACTGTACTGGGTCTGGCATTTAAACTCTCCGACCCGGAAAAACTGCTGGGTGGCGAAGAAGATCTTGGCATTACCTGTGCGCTGATCCCAACCTCAACGCCGGGCGTACAAATTGGACGTCGTCACTTCCCGCTGAACGTACCGTTCCAGAACGGTCCAACGCTGGGTAAAGATGTCTTCGTACCGATTGATTACATCATCGGTGGCCCCAAAATGGCCGGTCAGGGCTGGCGTATGCTGGTGGAATGTCTGTCCGTGGGACGCGGTATTACCCTGCCGTCTAACTCGACGGGCGGTGTGAAATCGGTCGCGATGGCTACCGGCGCGTATGCGCACATTCGTCGCCAGTTCAAAATCTCTATCGGTAAGATGGAAGGTATTGAAGAGCCGCTGGCACGTATTGCGGGTAACGCCTACGTGATGGACGCTGCGGCGTCGCTGATTACCTACGGTATTATGCTGGGTGAAAAACCAGCAGTGTTGTCGGCCATCGTGAAGTACCACTGTACCCACCGTGGGCAACAGTCAATCATCGATGCAATGGATATCACTGGCGGTAAAGGCATTATGCTTGGCGAAAGCAACTTCCTTGCCCGTGCTTATCAAGGTGCGCCAATCGCTATTACCGTTGAAGGTGCCAACATTCTGACCCGTAGCATGATGATCTTCGGTCAGGGTGCGATTCGCTGCCATCCGTATGTTCTGGAAGAGATGGCTGCGGCACAGAGTAACGATGTGAATGCGTTCGACAAGCTGCTGTTCAAACACATCGGTCACGTCGGCAGTAACAAGGTGCGCAGCTTCTGGCTTGGCCTGACGCGTGGCTTAACCAGCAGCACACCAACCGGCGATGCGACCAAACGTTACTACCAGCACCTGAACCGTTTGAGCGCCAACCTGGCCCTGCTTTCAGATGTGTCCATGGCCGTGCTGGGCGGTAGCCTGAAGCGCCGTGAACGTATCTCCGCGCGTCTGGGCGATGTGTTAAGTCAGCTGTATCTGGCCTCTGCGGTGCTGAAGCGTTATGACGATGAAGGCCGTAATGAAGCAGACCTGCCGTTGGTTCACTGGGGCGTTCAGGATGCGTTGTACAAAGCAGAACAGGCGATGGACGACCTGCTGAAAAACTTCCCGAACCGTCTGGTCGCGGGCTTGCTGAATGTGGTTATCTTCCCTACCGGTCGCCACTACCATGCACCGTCTGACAAATTGGATCATAAGGTTGCGAAGATTTTACAGGTTCCGAGCGCCACCCGTTCTCGCCTTGGTCGCGGTCAATACCTGACGCCGAGCGAGCATAACCCGGTTGGTTTGCTGGAAGAGGCTCTGCTGGATGTGATTGCAGCCGACCCTATCCACCAGCGGATCTGCAAAGAGTTAGGTAAAAATCTACCGTTTACCCGTCTGGATGAACTGGCGCACAATGCGTTGGCTAAAGGGCTGATTGATAAAGACGAAGCCGCAATTCTGGTGAAAGCCGAGGCGAGTCGTCTGCGCAGCATCAACGTGGATGACTTTGAACCCGAGGAGCTGGCGACTCAGCCGGTAAAGCTGCCAGAGAAGGTGCGTAAAGTCGAAGCCGCATAACGACACACGCACAACGTTTAGCCCCGCTTAATGCGGGGCTTTTTATTGCCACATTTTCGTTAAAGCTCATGCTACAGTGTCAAAATGTTGTTAAACGAGGAGCCTCGATCGTGCCTGGTTTGAAAATTACGCTGCTGCAACAACCGCTGAGCTGGATGGATGGCCCGGCTAACCTGCGCCATTTTGACCGCCAACTGGAAACCGTCAACGGGCGTGATGTCATTGTGTTGCCCGAGATGTTTACCAGCGGATTTGCGATGGAAGCGGCAAACAAATCGTTGCCGCAAGAGGAGATTGTAAGCTGGATGCGTAGCAAAGCGCGGCAGACGAATGCCCTGATAGCAGGTAGCGCGGCGATACAGTCTGAACGGGGGCCGGTGAATCGTTTTTTGCTGGTTGAACCCGAAGGTACCGTGCATCTCTATGACAAACGCCATCTGTTCCGTATGGCGGATGAGCATCAGCATTATCAGGCCGGTGACGCGCGGGTGATATTTGAATGGCGCGGCTGGCGCATTCTGCCATTGGTCTGTTATGACCTGCGTTTTCCGGTGTGGTCACGTAACCGTAACGACTACGACCTCGCCTTGTATGTTGCCAACTGGCCAGCGCCGCGCTCGCTGCACTGGCAGATTCTGCTCACCGCACGGGCAATTGAAAATCAGGCGTATGTAGCAGGATGTAACCGTGTGGGAACCGATGGTAACGGACATCATTATCGCGGTGACAGCCGGGTGATTAATCCGCAGGGTGAGATTATTGCCACCGCCGAGCCGCATCAGGCCACACGCATTGACGCAGAACTGTCACTCTCGGCGCTGCGCGAGTATCGCGAGAAATTTCCTGCCTGGCAGGATGCCGACCCGTTCACGCTATAACTATCACCTACCCTCCCGCTACGGACCATGTATCCACGGCGGGATTGTTTCACTCCGTAACCAACCGCAAAACAAATTCGCGTGGCGACATGCATCGGGCAACGTATCCTGCAAGGGATAATCACTCGTAACCCGCGAGTGGCAGACAATGTCGATAATTCCCTTATCAGGATTTCAATAATGAAAAACTTCGTACGCATGACTTTGCTGGCAGTTACCGTGGCTGGCGCTTCTTTTAGCACGCTTGCAGCAACCACATCTAATGTTCCGGCTCCTGCCCAGGATCCGATAGTACAACATCTTAAGCTGAGCACTGACCAGGTTGCGCAGATTAAAAAACTACACCAGCAGCTTGAAACCAATGTCGGGCAGATTTCGGTGAAGGATGTTAAAGACGGCGCGTTGATTGACGTCATTAAGTCCGGGAAATGGGATGAATCAGCCGTCAAAAAACAGCTTTCGGCGTTCAGCAACATCGAACAGCAGGCGCGTTATTACCGCGTGAAATACTATTTTGACCTGAACAAAGTGCTGACCCCAGAACAACGCCAGCAGGTGCAAAAAGATATCGCACAGACGCTGAGCGAGTAACAGCAAGGCCTGCAATAACATATGGTTGCAGGCTTTTATTTTTTGGGCAGTAAAAACGACGAAAGCCTGAATCATTTCTGATTCAGGCTTTCTGAATAGTGGCGGAATGGACGGGACTCGAACCCGCGACCCCCTGCGTGACAGGCAGGTATTCTAACCAACTGAACTACCACTCCGCGTTGTGTTCCGCTTGGGAACGAAGCGAATATTACGGATTGCCTCGCGCCTCGTCAACGCTTTTTCTCACGTTTTTTAATCGTTTGCTGCAAAAATCACCCGAATGACCATTTCTGTACTGTAAATACCAGAACTAGGCCCGCCAGAGGCAACTTCCGCCCTTCTTCTGTACCAGGTCAAGGCGCGACTCATGGGCTGCCAGCTCTTCATCAGTAGCGAAAACAACGCGTAATTTACTGGACTGACGCACAATGCGCTGGATCCCCGTATCATTCTGCTGCTGGCTATCACCTTCCATAGAGAACGCCATGGTGGTCTGCCCACCGGTCATCATCAGATAAACGTCGGCCAGAATCTGGGCATCGAGCAATGCGCCGTGCAAGGTACGCTTGCTGTTGTCTATCTCATAACGCGAACATAGCGCATCAAGACTGTTACGCTTGCCAGGAAACATTTTCCTTGCCAGCGCCAGACTATCGGTCACTTTACAAAAGGTGTTGGTTTTCGGGATATCGCGGTGGAGCTTAGCGAACTCATAATCCATAAAGCCGATATCAAACGATGCGTTATGGATGACCAGCTCCGCACCACGGATATAGTCGAGAAACTCATCGGCGACATCGGCGAACGTGGGTTTATCCAGCAGGAATTCATCGGCAATTCCGTGTACGCCAAATGCTTCCGGGTCCACCAGCCGATCCGGCTTCAGGTAGACGTGGAAGTTATTTCCGGTCAAACGGCGGTTTACCACTTCAACCGCACCGATCTCAATAATCTTATGGCCTTCGTAGTGGGCACCAATCTGGTTCATACCGGTGGTTTCGGTATCAAGGACTATCTGTCGTGTAATTCCAGTGCTCGTAGCGGTCATTTATGTCAGACTTATCGTTTGATTTCGATTTGCTAAAACAGGAAGTCTACCAGAGATGCTTAAACAGGTAGAAATTTTCACCGATGGTTCTTGCCTGGGAAACCCAGGTCCTGGCGGTTATGGGGCTATTTTACGCTATCGCGGGCGCGAAAAAACCTTTGCCGAAGGATACAACCTCACCACCAATAACCGTATGGAGCTGATGGCGGCAATCGTCGCGCTGGAAGCACTTAAAGAGCCATGTGAAGTGGTACTCAGCACCGACAGCCAGTACGTGCGCCAGGGCATTACACAGTGGATCCACAACTGGAAAAAACGCGGCTGGAAAACCGCAGATAAAAAGCCGGTGAAGAACGTCGATCTGTGGAAACGTCTGGATGCCGCGCTGGGACCGCACCAAATCAAATGGGAATGGGTGAAAGGGCATGCGGGCCATCCGGAAAACGAACGCTGCGATGAGCTTGCTCGTGCTGCGGCAATGAGTCCCACCCAGGATGATGTTGGGTATCAGGCAGAGTCTTAAGCGTCTGGCTTGCGGTATTGTCGGGTGGCCCCAACAGCCTGGCGGATGCGTGCCTTACTTTTATTTTGTTTCATCGGGTTGAGCGTAAGCGGAATGGTTCGCTTACGCGCAACCACCAGCTGCAAACATCCCAGCGCAGGGATATGGGCGCTTAACATTTTTCCGCCCTTCTTATTCCAGGGCAGGACGTGAAAACGACTGTAATGCAGCACTTCAAAATTCAGCAATGAAAGCCAGTCCAATTGCCGCATGAGCGTAAACATCCGGCTGTTGTAGGGCGAGGCTTTACGCAACACGGGCACCAGTTTACGCAACCCCATCAGGCTAACCGGGTTAAACCCGCTCAGTATTAACCAGCCATCATCAATCAGTACCCGGTCGGCTTCACGCAATAAGCGATGCGGATCGGCGCACCACGGTAGTGTATGCGCTAACAGGCAAACATCCACGGATTTATCGGCAAAAGGAAGGTGTAAAGGATCGGCTGTGACCTGCATGGGCGAACCTTGCAAAGAAACATTTACCTGATGAGAAACCGCGCACGCTTCAGAATCGATTTCTGCGCTTAAATTACCAATCTTAAGCAGATGAAAACCGTACATTTTTGCGAACCACGGATTAAGCTGATGTTCCAGCGCCTCACGATAGTATTCGCCCCAGGGTAAATCATCCCAGCTAACGGGTGCTATGACAGTTTGAGGGAGCCTTGCCGGTTTCATCACAACCTTCCGCTACGCATTGAGAGGTAATTTATGAATCTTAACAGTATTCCCGCATTTCAGGACAATTACATCTGGGTCCTGTCGAATAATGACAAACATTGTCTGATTGTGGACCCGGGCGAAGCCGCTCCCGTTTTGAAAGCCATTGCAGAACATCACTGGGTGCCGGAGGCCATTCTCCTGACTCATCACCATCAGGATCACGTAGGCGGTGTGAAAGAACTTTTGCAACATTTCCCACAATTAGTGGTTTACGGACCGGCTGAAACGCAAGATAAGGGAACGACCCATATAGTCAAAGATGGCGATATTGCACTCGTTTTAGGGCATGAATTTAAGGTAATTGCTACGCCGGGTCACACTTTAGGACATCTCTGTTACTTTAGCCAACCTTATCTATTTTGTGGCGATACGCTCTTTTCAGGCGGCTGTGGCAGACTATTTGAAGGTACAGCTTCACAGATGTATCAATCACTTAATAAATTAAGTGCGCTTCCTGATGATACATTGATCTGCTGCGCCCATGAGTACACATTAGCAAACATGAAGTTTGCCTTAAGCATTCTGCCGCACGATTCGTTTATTAATGAATATTATCGTAAAGTTAATGAGTTACGGGCAAAAAAACAAATAACACTACCCGTAATTCTGAAAAATGAACGACGAAATAATCTTTTTTTAAGAACGGAAGATATTGATTTAATTAATGAAATAAACAAAGAAACAATATTGCAACAACCTGAAGAGCGTTTTGCCTGGTTAAGGTCAAAGAAAGATACGTTCTGACAATTCCGGGTTGCCTTTTGAAAACTTCGCCGTTATGATCGGTCGTCTTTTAAGCAACTATTGACACACACATGAAGGCAAAAGCGATATTACTCGCCTCTGTCCTGCTTGTTGGGTGCCAGAATACTGGTAACGTCCAACAACACGCACAGAGCCTTTCTGCAGCTGGTCAAGGGGAAGCAGGAAAGTTTACAAGTCAGGCGCGATGGATGGACGATGGAACATCTATCGCAGCTGATCAAGATTTGTGGGCTTTCATTGGTGACGAGCTAAAGATGGGAATTCCGGAAAACAACCGGATTCGCGAACAGAAACAGAAGTATTTACGTAATAAGAGCTATCTCCACGATGTAACTTTACGGGCAGAGCCGTATATGTACTGGATAGCCGGGCAGGTTAAGAAACGTAACATGCCAATGGAACTGGTACTACTACCCATAGTGGAGAGCGCTTTTGATCCTCACGCAACGTCTGGCGCCAATGCCGCAGGTATTTGGCAGATCATTCCGAGCACGGGGCGCAATTATGGTTTAAAACAGACCCGCAATTATGATGCACGTCGCGACGTTGTGGCTTCCACCACCGCCGCACTGGACATGATGCAGCGTCTGAACAAGATGTTTGATGGCGACTGGCTGCTGACCGTAGCTGCTTATAATAGCGGTGAAGGTCGTGTCATGAAGGCGATTAAAACGAACAAAGCCCGTGGTAAACCCACTGACTTCTGGTCGTTACCATTGCCTCAGGAAACAAAGCTATATGTGCCTAAAATGCTGGCATTGAGCGATATACTCAAAAACAGCAAACGCTATGGCGTGCGTCTGCCAACCACAGACGAAAGCCGTGCGTTGGCACGTGTTCGCTTGAGCAGTCCCGTTGAAATGGCTCAGGTTGCCGATATGGCGGGTATTTCCGTCAGCAAGCTGAAGACCTTCAATGCAGGCGTGAAAGGCTCCACGTTGGGTGCCAGCGGCCCGCAATATGTGATGGTGCCAAAGAAGCATGCAGAGAAGCTGCGTGAGTCTCTGGCTTCAGGCGAAATTGCAGCCGTACAGTCAACGCTGGTTGCGGATAATACGCCGCTGAACAGCCGTAGCTACAAAGTTCGCTCTGGCGATACGCTTTCTGGCGTCGCTGCACGTCTTGGCGTGAGCACGAAGGATCTGCAGCAGTGGAATAATCTGCGTGGATCATCCCTGAAAGTGGGCCAAAGCCTGACGGTGGGTGCTGGCACCAGTGCACAGCGACTGGCTAACAACAGCGATAGCATCACCTATCGTGTGCGTAAAGGTGACTCTCTGTCGAGCATTGCCAAGCGTCACGGGGTTAACATCAAGGATGTGATGCGCTGGAACAACGATACGGACAATCTGCAGCCAGGCGATCAGCTAACGTTGTTTGTGAAAAACAACGGCATGCCGGACTCCTGATAGCATTGTAGAAATGAAGGCACTGGTTTCCCCCCAGTGCCTTTTTTATTTATCCCGCTTTATGCGCCTCAACCATGATCGTGTCGCTGGTAAACGAGCCATCTTCCTGCAACGCAAAGTAGGTTTTCACTTCAACAGAAGCACTTTGTTGGTAAACACGAATCGCGTCGCTCAACACTGCAGGCGTGCGCATCCTCGCCACCCACGAACTGAACTCCAGCGGCAGGCGATCGGTTAATAAAGCATCGACAATCAGATTGGCATCATTGATTAACGACAACCACTCTCCGCTGGAATAGTTGCGAACGTGCGAGGTATCACGTAATGCCTCGACAGTTTGCAACCAGATATCACGGACCGGATGCCCTGGCGACATCACATCCATCACAATCAGCACGCCGCCGGGCTTCAGAACGCGGTTCACTTCCCGCAGCGCACGGCCGACATCATGCCAGTGGTGCGCAGAATAGCGGCTAATCACCACATCAAAGACGTCATCTTCAAATGGCAGGCTCTCAGCATAACCCTGCCGTGTGGCGATATTTTCCAGACCTCTGTCTTTTGCCGCTTTAGAGACCACTTCAAGCATCTGTGACGATAAATCATAGGCCACCACCTGCTTGACGTGTTGCGCAGCCACAAAGCTGGCGTGCCCCGCTCCACATCCCATATCCAATACCCGTGCCTGTGGAAAAGCAGACAGCCTTTCCGCCAGTCGTTGTAAATCACGACCCGTAGCATGTACGGTGCTGGTTAAATAGGCATTAGCCTGAGAGCCAAACTGCTTTTCGACGTTGTCATGGTGGGAGCGTGTTGTCATTGTGTTGTCCTTCGGTTGTTGTGAAATATGAAGGGCAACCATCACAGGCCTGCCCTACGGCAGACCTGACACACCGTTATTGCTCAGGCTTGCCGGGACTGAATTCAACGAGTAGTGGATTGTGATCGGAGGCGCGAGTGACCAGCACAGAGGCCTCACTCACGTTCAGACCACGATAGAACACAAAATCGAGAGGACGACCAAACGCGCGGCGGCGTTGATCGTCGGTAAAGCGCACCTGGCGCAGCGACATTTCACGCGCAAAGCGGTACAGCGCATTCATCCGTCGACGACTCCAGGCATTGAAATCACCAGCCATAATCACCGGGCCGCTGTGATGGGCGATTTGATCCCCGATAGGAAGTAACTGCTTACTATAGACATCAACGCCAAGGCTAAAGTTAACCGCGTGGATATTCACCACCATTAATAGCCGAGTGTCAGGCAACGGGTACACCGTCACCAGCGCCGATTTCGCCAGGCGTAAAATCGGCTCACGCTCGCGCAATGGACAGCAGTAGACCGGATGCGCAGCAGAAAGCGTCATGACGCCAGAGGGATGCTGAGGCAGCACAAAAGCGGGAACCTGATCGGCGGCAAGATAGTTAGCGGTCGCAAACTGCACCAGTTCAGGCGTGGTTTGTGCTTCCTGCAATAACACCAGATGCGCGTCTTTGCCAAAATTCTTCAGCACCGACTGCCATTCTGCTCGCTGCTGTTTAAAAATATTCCATACCAGCACGCGAATGCGATCTTCACTGCTTAACGGCACGCCTGCAGGTAATGCCTGGCCGATATGCGCAAATGACCCAGGCGGTAAAATCCGCTCAACGGGCTGTCCGGCAACATAGCGCATGGCATAGGTGTTTTTTCGCACTTTAGACTTTCAAACCTCTATAACGTCAACCAGCCCGCAGCCGGACTGGTTCTTCTGTTATAGGGACTTTAGCACTCACTTTCAACGAACAATTGCAGTTTGTTTTGTAAGTGGGTACTTACATCAATGATTTATCCCAATACTACCTGCGCCGGCTTATCCAGGCGGCCGCTGATACCCATCAGTAAAAAAGCGACCAGAACAATCAGCGCGCCAATCCACGGAGTCTGTGCTAAACCATAATGCTCTACCGTTTGTCCGCCAATTACAGAACCAAGCGCAATGCCAATATTAAACGCAGCAATATTCAGACCTGATGCCACATCCACCGCATTGGGGGTAAATTGTTCCGCTTTCTGTACCACGTAGACCTGCAACCCCGGTACGTTGCCGAAGGCGAAGATCCCCATCACCAGAATCGTCACTAACGCAGCGTATTGCGTGGAGGCCGTCAGTTGAAAGACCATCAGCAGGACAAACAGCGCCGCGAAGATAAATTTCAGCGCCGGGACAGCACCATATTTATCCGCCAGCTTACCTCCCCAGATATTGCCGATAGCGACCGATACGCCATAGCCCAGTAAGATCCAGCTTACCGCTGCCGGCGAGAAGCCAGCCAGATCCTGCATCATCGGCGCCAGGAAGGTAAATGCCGTGAACACGCCGCCGTAACCCAATGCCGTAACCGCGTAAATCAGCAACAGACGAGGATGAGTCAGCACTTTCACCTGGTCGCGAATGCTGGCGGCCGCTCGACCGGGAATGTTGGCCGGGATCAGCAGTTGGCTACTAATCAGCGCAATCACACCCAACAGAGATACAGCAAGGAAAGTCTCGCGCCAGCCAAAGTGCTGACCGATAAACGTCCCCAGAGGCACCCCTGTTACCAGTGCAACCGTTAAACCACCAAACATGATGGCGATGGCAGAAGCGGCTTTCTCTTTTGGCACCAGGCTCGTCGCAATCGTAGAACCAATTGAGAAGAAGACACCGTGTGCCAGGCCTGTCAGCAGGCGGGCGACAATTAATGTCGTATAACCAGGTGCCTGCCATGCCAGCAAGTTACCGGCCGTAAACAGCACCATCAGCGCAACCAATAGTTGCTTACGTGGCAGGCGTCCGGTCAGAGCGGTCAGTACCGGTGCGCCAATCGCCACACCCAACGCATAGATTGAAACCAGCATCCCGGCAGAAGGTAAAGAGATCGCCAGCTGTTCAGCAATGGTCGGCACCAGGCCGACAATCACAAATTCAGTCGTGCCAATAGCGAAGGCACTTATTGTTAGTGCAAATAAAGCGAGAGGCATAAATAGCTCCATATCATCAGTAATCGGATGACAGGCAGTATGCCGGGATGTTTTAATAACAAAAATATTCAAAATCTCAATATAATTTTGCTTCAGGTGCAAAAATGAAAGCAACCTCCGAAGAACTGGCAATTTTTGTCGCGGTCGTGGAAAGCGGTAGCTTTAGCCGGGCCGCAGAGCAGCTTGGACAGGCCAATTCCGCAGTCAGTCGGGCAGTAAAAAAGCTGGAGATGAAACTGGGCGTGAGTCTGCTTAATCGCACGACCCGGCAGCTCAGTCTGACAGAAGAAGGTGAACGCTACTTCAGGCGTGTACAACAGATACTGCAGGATATGGCTGCAGCGGAAACAGAAATCATGGAGTCACGTAATACGCCGCGCGGTTTGCTGCGTATCGATGCCGCAACACCGGTGATGTTGCATTTCCTGATGCCATTGATCAAACCTTTCCGTGAACGCTATCCCGAGATGACGTTGTCGCTGGTTTCCTCAGAGACATTTATCAATCTTATTGAACGAAAAGTGGATGTTGCGATACGTGCCGGTGCTTTGACTGACTCAAGTCTGCGCGCACGTCCACTCTTTACCAGCTACCGCAAGATTATTGCTTCACCGGACTATATTGCCCGCTTCGGTAAGCCAGAGATTGTTGAAGAGTTAAAGCGGCACCTGTGTCTGGGGTTTTCTGAACCCATTTCGCTCAATACATGGCCCATTGCCTGTAGTGACGGACAATTACATGAGGTTGAGTGCGGCCTGTCTTCGAACAGTGGCGAAACGCTGAAGCAGCTTTGCCTGAACGGCAACGGTATTGCTTGTCTTTCAGATTATATGATTGATAAGGAGATCGCTCAGGGTAAGCTGGTCGAATTGATGGCGGATAAACGGCTGCCAGTCGAGATGCCTTTCAGCGCGGTGTATTATAGCGATCGTGCCGTCAGTACCCGTATTCGGGCATTCATCGATTTTTTAAGCGAATATATAAGAACAGCTCCCGAAGGAGCTGTAAAAGAGGGTTAAAGGCACAGAGGGTCAGGTGATTAATCCCACTCAGGCGCCAGACCTTCCGGGCTAACCAGGCGGTCGTTGCAATCCAGAGCAGCGATTGCCGCTTTATCTTCCGCATCAAGGTGCAGTTCCAGTGCCAGCAGGTTGCTTGCCAGGTTTTCACGTTTGGTAGAAGAAGGGATCACAGAGTAACCTTCCCCCATCGCCCATGCCAGAATCACCTGGGCCGGCGTCGCGTTATGTTTAGTCGCAATGCGAGCAATCACTTCATCTTTCAGCGCCTTACCGTAAGCCAGCGTCATGTATGAGGTGATGTGGATATCGTGCTCTTTCGCCCAGTCAACAACCTTACGGCTTTGCAGATACGGAGATAACTCAATCTGGTTAGTCGCAATATTCTCTGCCCCCACAGCAGCAATAGCTTTTTCCATCAATGGGATAGTGAAATTAGAGATACCAATTTCACGAGTCAGCCCTTGCTCTTTAGCTTCGAGCAATGCATGCATAAACTCTTCAACAGAGACGGCATCATTTGGTGATGGCCAGTGGATCAGCGTCAGATCAACATAATCTGTGCGCAGTTTTTTCAGGCTATCTTTCAGGCTTGGGATCAGCTTGTCTTTGCCAAGATTTTCAATCCAGATCTTGGTGGTGATGTACAACTCATTACGCGGTACGCCGCTTTCGGCAATCGCCAGGCCAACAGCCGCTTCATTATCATAGATTTGAGCAGTGTCAACTGCGCGGTAACCCAGCTCAAGAGCTGTTTTAACAGAAGCGATAACCACGTCGTCTTTCAGGCGGAAAGTGCCCAAACCGAATGCAGGGATAGCCATAGAATTCCTCTTTTTAATCACTATGTTTGTTAATTGAGGGGATTATGACCTTCTGCTCTTTATAGAAAAAGAGCGAAAAATGCAGAGGATTTTTGCGAATTTAGCAATAATAGAGTTACAGGCAAAGAAAAAGCCCTGAGCAAATGCTCAGGGCTCTTAATAAGTGGCGGAACGGACGGGACTCGAACCCGCGACCCCCTGCGTGACAGGCAGGTATTCTAACCAACTGAACTACCGCTCCACCGAATTTCTTTGTTACTACCCGGATTCTTCATCCCGGTTTACTGCAATTTGATGCCTGGCAGTTCCCTACTCTCGCATGGGGAGACCCCACACTACCATCGGCGCTACGGCGTTTCACTTCTGAGTTCGGCATGGGGTCAGGTGGGACCACCGCGCTACAGCCACCAGGCAAATTCTGTTTATCAACACGCCCTGGCATGTCGATGTCATCTGTAATCAGGCTGAAAATCGTCTCAATTCCGCCAAAACATCTTCGGCGTTGTAAGGTTAAGCCTCACGGTTCATTAGTATCGGTTAGCTCAACGTATCGCTACGCTTACACACCCGACCTATCAACGTCGTCGTCTTCAACGTTCCTTCAGGAGACTTACAGTCTCAGGGAGAACTCATCTCGGGGCAAGTTTCGTGCTTAGATGCTTTCAGCACTTATCTCTTCCGCATTTAGCTACCGGGCAATGCCATTGGCATGACAACCCGAACACCAGTGATGCGTCCACTCCGGTCCTCTCGTACTAGGAGCAGCCCCCCTCAATTCTCCAGCGCCCACGGCAGATAGGGACCGAACTGTCTCACGACGTTCTAAACCCAGCTCGCGTACCACTTTAAATGGCGAACAGCCATACCCTTGGGACCTACTTCAGCCCCAGGATGTGATGAGCCGACATCGAGGTGCCAAACACCGCCGTCGATATGAACTCTTGGGCGGTATCAGCCTGTTATCCCCGGAGTACCTTTTATCCGTTGAGCGATGGCCCTTCCATTCAGAACCACCGGATCACTAAGACCTGCTTTCGCACCTGCTCGAGCCGTCACTCTCGCAGTCAAGCTAGCTTATGCCTTTGCACTAACCTCCTGATGTCCGACCAGGATTAGCTAACCTTCGTGCTCCTCCGTTACTCTTTAGGAGGAGACCGCCCCAGTCAAACTACCCACCAGACACTGTCCGCAACCCGGATTACGGGCCCACGTTAGAACACCAGCCATTAAAGGGTGGTATTTCAAGGTTGGCTCCATGCAGACTGGCGTCCACACTTCAAAGCCTCCCACCTATCCTACACATCAAGGACCAGTGTTCAGTGTCAAGCTATAGTAAAGGTTCACGGGGTCTTTCCGTCTTGCCGCGGGTACACTGCATCTTCACAGCGAGTTCAATTTCACTGAGTCTCGGGTGGAGACAGCCTGGCCATCATTACGCCATTCGTGCAGGTCGGAACTTACCCGACAAGGAATTTCGCTACCTTAGGACCGTTATAGTTACGGCCGCCGTTTACCGGGGCTTCGATCAAGAGCTTCTCCTTACGGATAACCCCATCAATTAACCTTCCGGCACCGGGCAGGCGTCACACCGTATACGTCCACTTTCGTGTTTGCACAGTGCTGTGTTTTTAATAAACAGTTGCAGCCAGCTGGTATCTTCGACTGATTTCAGCTCCATGAGTAAATCACTTCACCTACATATCAGCGTGCCTTCTCCCGAAGTTACGGCACCATTTTGCCTAGTTCCTTCACCCGAGTTCTCTCAAGCGCCTTGGTATTCTCTACCTGACCACCTGTGTCGGTTTGGGGTACGATTTCGTGTTACCTGATGCTTAGAGGCTTTTCCTGGAAGCAGGGCATTTGTTACTTCAGCACCGTAGTGCCTCGTCATCACACCTCAGCGTTAAAAAGGTACCGGATTTACCTGGAACCTCCGCCTACATGCTTAAACCGGGACAACCGTCGCCCGGCTAACATAGCCTTCTCCGTCCCCCCTTCGCAGTAACACCAAGTACAGGAATATTAACCTGTTTCCCATCGACTACGCCTTTCGGCCTCGCCTTAGGGGTCGACTCACCCTGCCCCGATTAACGTTGGACAGGAACCCTTGGTCTTCCGGCGTGCGGGTTTTTCACCCGCATTATCGTTACTTATGTCAGCATTCGCACTTCTGATACCTCCAGCATGCCTCACGACACACCTTCAACGGCTTACAGAACGCTCCCCTACCCAACAACACATAGTGTCGCTGCCGCAGCTTCGGTGCACAGTTTAGCCCCGTTACATCTTCCGCGCAGGCCGACTCGACCAGTGAGCTATTACGCTTTCTTTAAATGATGGCTGCTTCTAAGCCAACATCCTGGCTGTCTGTGCCTTCCCACATCGTTTCCCACTTAACTGTGACTTTGGGACCTTAGCTGGCGGTCTGGGTTGTTTCCCTCTTCACGACGGACGTTAGCACCCGCCGTGTGTCTCCCGTGATAACATTCTTCGGTATTCGCAGTTTGCATCGGGTTGGTAAGTCGGGATGACCCCCTAGCCGAAACAGTGCTCTACCCCCGAAGATGAATTCACGAGGCGCTACCTAAATAGCTTTCGGGGAGAACCAGCTATCTCCCGGTTTGATTGGCCTTTCACCCCCAGCCACAAGTCATCCGCTAATTTTTCAACATTAGTCGGTTCGGTCCTCCAGTTAGTGTTACCCAACCTTCAACCTGCCCATGGCTAGATCACCGGGTTTCGGGTCTATACCCTGCAACTTAACGCCCAGTTAAGACTCGGTTTCCCTTCGGCTCCCCTATGCGGTTAACCTTGCTACAGAATATAAGTCGCTGACCCATTATACAAAAGGTACGCAGTCACCCCATTAAGAGGCTCCCACTGCTTGTACGTACACGGTTTCAGGTTCTTTTTCACTCCCCTCGCCGGGGTTCTTTTCGCCTTTCCCTCACGGTACTGGTTCACTATCGGTCAGTCAGGAGTATTTAGCCTTGGAGGATGGTCCCCCCATATTCAGACAGGATACCACGTGTCCCGCCCTACTCTTCGAGTTCACAACCTGTGCATTTTGGTGTACGGGACTATCACCCTGTACCGTCGGACTTTCCAGACCGTTCCACTAACACACAAGCTGATTCAGACTCTGGGCTGCTCCCCGTTCGCTCGCCGCTACTGGGGGAATCTCGGTTGATTTCTTTTCCTCGGGGTACTTAGATGTTTCAGTTCCCCCGGTTCGCTTCATTACGCTATGTATTCACGTAATGATAGTGTGACGAATCACACTGGGTTTCCCCATTCGGAAATCGCCGGTTATAACGGTTCATATCACCTTACCGACGCTTATCGCAGATTAGCACGTCCTTCATCGCCTCTGACTGCCAGGGCATCCACCGTGTACGCTTAGTCGCTTAACCTCACAACCCGAAGATGTTTCACTTCTGATTGCGAAAATTTGAGAGACTCGAACACACCGCTTTTCATTTCTTATTACGGAGAAATGAAACAGTGTGTCGTTTCAATTTTCAGCTTGATCCAGATTTTTAAAGAGCAAATATCTCAAACGTCACCCGAAGGTAAGTTTTGAGATATTGGGGTCGGCGACTTTCACTCACACAAACCAGCAAGTGGCGTCCCCTAGGGGATTCGAACCCCTGTTACCGCCGTGAAAGGGCGGTGTCCTGGGCCTCTAGACGAAGGGGACGTGTCAGTCTCAATCGCAAGACGCCTTGCTATTTACTTTTCATCAGACAATCTGTGTGAGCACTACAAAGAACGTTTCTTTAAGGTAAGGAGGTGATCCAACCGCAGGTTCCCCTACGGTTACCTTGTTACGACTTCACCCCAGTCATGAATCACAAAGTGGTAAGCGCCCTCCCGAAGGTTAAGCTACCTACTTCTTTTGCAACCCACTCCCATGGTGTGACGGGCGGTGTGTACAAGGCCCGGGAACGTATTCACCGTGGCATTCTGATCCACGATTACTAGCGATTCCGACTTCATGGAGTCGAGTTGCAGACTCCAATCCGGACTACGACATACTTTATGAGGTCCGCTTGCTCTCGCGAGGTCGCTTCTCTTTGTATATGCCATTGTAGCACGTGTGTAGCCCTACTCGTAAGGGCCATGATGACTTGACGTCATCCCCACCTTCCTCCAGTTTATCACTGGCAGTCTCCTTTGAGTTCCCGGCCGAACCGCTGGCAACAAAGGATAAGGGTTGCGCTCGTTGCGGGACTTAACCCAACATTTCACAACACGAGCTGACGACAGCCATGCAGCACCTGTCTCACGGTTCCCGAAGGCACTAAAGCATCTCTGCTAAATTCCGTGGATGTCAAGAGTAGGTAAGGTTCTTCGCGTTGCATCGAATTAAACCACATGCTCCACCGCTTGTGCGGGCCCCCGTCAATTCATTTGAGTTTTAACCTTGCGGCCGTACTCCCCAGGCGGTCGACTTAACGCGTTAGCTCCGGAAGCCACGCCTCAAGGGCACAACCTCCAAGTCGACATCGTTTACGGCGTGGACTACCAGGGTATCTAATCCTGTTTGCTCCCCACGCTTTCGCACCTGAGCGTCAGTCTTTGTCCAGGGGGCCGCCTTCGCCACCGGTATTCCTCCAGATCTCTACGCATTTCACCGCTACACCTGGAATTCTACCCCCCTCTACAAGACTCTAGCCTGCCAGTTTCGGATGCAGTTCCCAGGTTGAGCCCGGGGATTTCACATCCGACTTGACAGACCGCCTGCGTGCGCTTTACGCCCAGTAATTCCGATTAACGCTTGCACCCTCCGTATTACCGCGGCTGCTGGCACGGAGTTAGCCGGTGCTTCTTCTGCGAGTAACGTCAATCGTTGCGGTTATTAACCACAACGCCTTCCTCCTCGCTGAAAGTACTTTACAACCCGAAGGCCTTCTTCATACACGCGGCATGGCTGCATCAGGCTTGCGCCCATTGTGCAATATTCCCCACTGCTGCCTCCCGTAGGAGTCTGGACCGTGTCTCAGTTCCAGTGTGGCTGGTCATCCTCTCAGACCAGCTAGGGATCGTCGCCTAGGTGAGCCGTTACCCCACCTACTAGCTAATCCCATCTGGGCACATCCGATGGCAAGAGGCCCGAAGGTCCCCCTCTTTGGTCTTGCGACGTTATGCGGTATTAGCTACCGTTTCCAGTAGTTATCCCCCTCCATCGGGCAGTTTCCCAGACATTACTCACCCGTCCGCCACTCGTCACCCAAGGAGCAAGCTCCTCTGTGCTACCGTTCGACTTGCATGTGTTAGGCCTGCCGCCAGCGTTCAATCTGAGCCATGATCAAACTCTTCAATTTAAGTTTGATGCTCGTGAATTAAACTTCGTAATGAATTACGTGTTCACTCAGAGACTTGGTATTCATTTTTCGTCTTGCGACGTTAAGAATCCGTATCTTCGAGTGCCCACACAGATTGTCTGATAAATTGTTAAAGAGCAGTTGCGACGCGCTTTAGCGCTCTGTCGCGAGGTGGCGTATATTACGCTTTCCTCTTTCAGAGTCAACCCTGAATTTCAGGATTTTTCTCTTCAACCGGACCGGCTGTTTGTGTGAAGTGATTCACATCCGCCGTGTCGATGGAGGCGCATTATAGGGAGTCGACTCAGGAAGACAAGCGGAAAAATGCATTTTTGTTTCAACCGCTCACCTTTTATCCATAACGCTTACTTTTGCTTCTTTTTTATCGCCATTGGCAGGTCCGCCAGACTATTTAGCACTAAATCTGCCGCATTTTCTGCTTCCGGAGTGACTGGCTTGCCTGTGCGCACTAATACCTTCGTTCCTACATTTGCAGCTGTCGCCGCCTGCATATCTTCTATTTTGTCGCCCACCATATAAGAAGCAGCCATATCGATGTGCAGAAAGTCTCGGGCGGAGATCAACATGCCCGGATGCGGTTTACGGCAGTCGCAGACCTGGCGGTACTCTTCGACTGTGCCCTGCGGATGATGAGGACAATAATAGATACCATCCAGATCAACATCGCGATCGGCCAATGACCAATCCATCCATTCAGTCAACGTTTCGAATTGTGCCTCGGTAAATTTGCCACGGGCAATACCAGACTGGTTCGTCACGACAATCAGCGCATAACCCATCTTTTTAAGTTCACGCATAGCATCAATGACGCCGTCGATAAATTCGAACTCGTCGATCTCATGGACGTAACCGTGGTCCACATTAATAGTGCCGTCACGGTCGAGAAAAATTGCGGGTACAGTCTTTGCCACCTTTTATAGCTCCTGAATAAGGCATGTGGCTCTAGTATCGCATGTTTCGGCGGGCAAGAAAGTGCTCATCGTGCAAAGCTAGATTGATTTAGACGTCTGGATGCCTTAACATCCATCTTGTTGACGACTTCGACCGTCCCAGACAGACGAAAATGCCACGGCTAACTTAATTACGATAATAAATAACCAATGATTAAACTTTCGAATATCACCAAAGTGTTCCAGCAGGGGACTCGCACCATTCAGGCGCTTAATAATGTCAGCCTGCACGTTCCTGCCGGGCAGATTTATGGCGTCATTGGCGCCTCCGGTGCAGGTAAAAGTACGCTCATCCGCTGCGTAAACTTACTTGAACGCCCAACCGAAGGCAGCGTCCAGGTCGGCGGTCAGGAACTCACGACGCTTTCCGAGTCAGAGCTGACCAAAGCTCGCCGTCAAATCGGCATGATTTTCCAACACTTTAACCTGCTCTCTTCCCGCACCGTGTTTGGCAACGTTGCGCTGCCGCTGGAACTGGATAACACACCAAAAGAAGAGATTAAACGCCGTGTAACAGAGCTGCTGGATTTAGTCGGTCTTGGCGACAAGCACGACAGCTACCCGGCCAACCTTTCCGGTGGACAAAAACAGCGTGTGGCGATCGCCCGTGCTCTGGCAAGCAATCCCAAAGTACTGCTGTGCGATGAAGCCACCAGCGCCCTTGACCCAGCAACAACCCGCTCGATTCTGGAATTGTTGAAAGACATTAACCGTCGCCTGGGACTCACCATTCTGCTGATTACCCATGAGATGGACGTTGTAAAACGCATTTGTGACTGCGTGGCGGTCATCAGTAATGGTGAACTGATTGAGCAGGACACCGTCAGCGAAGTGTTCTCACACCCCAAAACCCCACTGGCGCAGAAGTTTATCCAGTCCACGCTGCACCTGGATATTCCGGAAGATTATCAGGAACGTTTAAAAGCAGAGCCGCAAGCCGACAGCGTGCCGATGTTGCGTATGGAATTCACCGGTCATTCGGTCGATGCACCGCTACTCTCTGAGACGGCCCGTCGCTTTAACGTGAATAACAACATTATCAGCGCACAGATGGATTACGCCGGCGGCGTGAAGTTCGGCATCATGCTGACTGAAATGCACGGTACACAAGAAGATACACAAGCAGCCATTAGCTGGTTGCAGGAACACCACGTAAAAGTAGAGGTACTGGGTTATGTCTGAGCCGATGATTTGGCTGCTGGTTCGCGGCGTATGGGAAACGCTGGCAATGACCTTTGTGTCCGGCTTTTTTGGCTTTGTGATTGGCCTGCCCGTTGGCGTACTGCTGTATGTGACGCGTCCAGGACAAATCATTGAGAACGCAAAGTTGTACCGCACGCTTTCTGCGCTGGTTAACATTTTCCGTTCCATCCCGTTCATTATTTTGCTGGTGTGGATGATTCCATTCACCCGCATGATTGTTGGCACCTCTATCGGGCTGCAGGCCGCTATCGTCCCGCTGACCGTCGGCGCCGCGCCATTTATTGCTCGTATGGTGGAAAACGCCCTGCTGGAAATCCCGACCGGGCTGATTGAAGCCTCGCGTGCAATGGGCGCTACGCCGCTGCAGATTGTTCGTAAGGTATTACTGCCAGAAGCGCTGCCAGGACTGGTCAATGCGGCCACCATCACCCTCATCACGCTGGTTGGTTACTCGGCGATGGGCGGTGCTGTCGGTGCCGGTGGTCTTGGCCAGATTGGCTATCAGTATGGTTACATTGGGTATAACGCTACCGTAATGAATACAGTGCTGGTATTGCTCGTCGTTCTGGTTTATTTAATTCAGTTATCCGGCGATCGCATCGTCCGGGCAGTCACGCACAAATAACGTTACACACAACACTAAAAACTCATTAAGAAAAGGAAATAAGCATGGCGTTCAAATTCAAAACCTTTGCGGCAGTTGGAGCCCTGATCGGTTCTCTGGCACTTGTGGGTTGTGGCCAGGATGAAAAAGATCCTAACCACATCAAAGTGGGCGTTATTGTTGGCGCAGAGCAGCAGGTTGCTGAGGTCGCCCAGAAAGTGGCTAAAGAAAAATACGGTCTGGATGTTGAATTGGTAACGTTCAACGATTATGTCCTGCCCAATGAAGCGCTGAGCAAAGGAGATATCGATGCTAACGCCTTCCAGCACAAACCGTACCTGGATCAGCAGATCAAAGATCGTGGTTACAAACTGGTTGCCGTAGGTAATACCTTTGTTTACCCGATTGCGGGCTATTCCAAAAAAATCAAATCACTGGATGAACTGCAGGACGGTTCACAGGTCGCGATTCCAAACGACCCGACTAACCTCGGCCGTTCCCTGCTGCTGCTGCAGAAAGTCGGTTTGATTAAACTGAAAGATGGCGTTGGCCTGCTGCCGACCGCGCTGGACGTGATTGAAAACCCGAAAAACCTGAAGCTGGTTGAACTGGAAGCGCCGCAGTTGCCACGCTCACTGGATGACGCGCAAATCGCGCTGGCAGTCATCAACACCACCTATGCCAGCCAGATCGGCCTGACTCCGGCAAAAGACGGTATCTTTGTTGAAGATAAAGATTCCCCATACGTAAACCTGATCGTGACGCGTGAAGACAATAAAGACGCTGAGAACGTGAAGAAATTCGTTGAAGCATACCAGTCAGACGAAGTTTACGAAGCGGCAAACAAAGTCTTCAACGGCGGTGCTGTTAAAGGCTGGTAATTTTAGGCTGTTTTCACAATCTGTAATATCATCAGGACGGGCGCTTGCCCGTCTTGTCATTTATGCAAGCACCTGATTCAATATCTGACGTTTAGATCATTCATTGAGGAAATATTATGCGTGCTTTACCGATCTGTTTAGTAGCACTCATGCTGAGCGGCTGTTCTATGTTAAGCAGATCCCCTGTTGAACCCGTTCAAAGCACCGCTACCCCGCCAAAAGCGGAGCCGGAAAAACCAAAAGCACCGCGCGCGACGCCGGTCAGAATTATCACCAATGCAGAAGATCTGGTCGGTAAACCATTCCGCGATCTTGGCGAAGTGAGCGGAGAGTCCTGCCAGGCATCAAACCAGGATTCACCTCCGAGTATCCCAACCGCACGCAAACGCATGCAGATAAACGCATCCAAAATGAAAGCCAATGCGGTATTGCTGCACAGCTGCGAAGTTACCAGCGGGACACCGGGCTGCTATCGTCAGGCAGTTTGCATCGGTTCTGCCCTGAACATTTCGTCTAAATGAGTCATTTTCAGTTCGAGCAAATAGGCGTTATCCGCTCTCCTTATAAAGAAAAGTTCGCTGTGCCACGCCAGCCGGGTCTGGTGAAAAGCGCCAACGGCGAACTGCATTTGCTCGCGCCCTATAACCAGGCCGATGCTGTTCGCGGCCTGGAAGCATTCAGCCATTTGTGGGTGATTTTTGTTTTTCACCAGACAATGGAAGGTGGATGGCGTCCAACCGTGCGCCCTCCCCGTCTTGGCGGTAACGCCAGAATGGGCGTCTTTGCCACGCGCTCGACCTTCCGTCCTAATCCTATCGGCATGTCGCTGGTTGCGTTAAAAGAAATTGTCTGCCACAAAGAGAGCGTCATTCTGAAACTGGGTAGCCTGGACCTGGTCGACGGAACGCCAGTGGTCGACATCAAACCTTATCTGCCATTTGCAGAAGCACTGCCTGACGCCACTGCCAGCTACGCGCAGCATGCGCCGGTTGCTGAAATGGCGGTAAGTTTCACTACAGAGGTTGAACAACAGCTTCTGACGCTGGAAAAACGTTATCCATTGCTGAAAACATTTATCGGCGAAGTACTGGCGCAGGACCCACGTCCTGCGTATCGTAAGGGTGAAGAGACAGGCAAAACGTATGCCGTCTGGCTACACGATTTCAACGTGCGCTGGCGCGTAACAGAAGAAGGTTTTGAAGTCTTTGCGCTTGAACCCCGCTAATTTCGTGCCCTTCTCTTTTGACATCCCTTTCTCGCTGGTAAACTAAACCACTTTTTTTGTGTCAGGCTGGCATCCAGCCTGTTCGATCGTTCAACTGGAACCGTAACAACATGCGTACTAGCCAATATCTGCTCTCCACTCTGAAGGAGACACCTGCCGACGCCGAAGTCATCAGCCACCAGCTGATGCTGCGCGCCGGGATGATCCGCAAGCTGGCCTCCGGGTTATACACCTGGCTGCCGACCGGCGTGCGCGTCCTGAAAAAAGTCGAAAACATCGTGCGTGAAGAAATGAACAACGCCGGTGCGATCGAGGTGTTGATGCCGGTCGTTCAGCCTTCTGAACTGTGGGAAGAGAGCGGTCGTTGGGAACAGTACGGCCCGGAACTGCTGCGTATCGCAGACCGTGGCGATCGTTCATTCGTACTCGGCCCAACGCATGAAGAAGTCATCACCGACCTGATCCGTAATGAGTTAAGCTCTTACAAACAGCTGCCGCTGAACTTCTATCAGATCCAGACGAAATTCCGTGACGAAGTTCGCCCACGCTTCGGCGTGATGCGTTCCCGCGAATTCCTGATGAAAGATGCCTATTCTTTCCACACCTCTCAGGAATCTCTGCAGGAAACCTACGACGCCATGTATGCCGCATACAGCAAAATCTTCAGCCGTATGGGTCTGGATTTCCGTGCAGTACAGGCTGATACCGGCTCTATCGGCGGTAGCGCTTCTCATGAATTCCAGGTACTGGCACAGAGCGGCGAAGATGACGTTGTATTCTCCGACAGTTCCGATTTTGCTGCCAACATCGAATTTGCTGAAGCCGTTGCGCCGAAAGAACCCCGCGCAGCCGCCACTCAGGAAATGACGCTGGTTGACACACCGAATGCGAAAACTATCGCGGAACTGGTTGAACAGTTTAATCTGCCGATCGAAAAAACCGTTAAAACCCTGCTGGTGAAAGCGGTTGAAGGCAGCAGCTACCCGCTGGTTGCTCTGCTGGTTCGCGGCGATCACGAACTGAACGAAGTCAAAGCAGAAAAACTGCCGCAGGTTGCCAGCCCGCTGACTTTTGCTACTGAAGAAGAAATCCGTGCCGTCGTGAAAGCAGGTCCGGGTTCTCTTGGTCCGGTGAACATGCCGATTCCCGTGGTTATCGATCGTACCGTTGCAGTAATGAGCGATTTCGCTGCTGGTGCCAACATCGATGGTAAACACTATTTCGGTATTAACTGGGATCGTGATGTTGCAACTCCGGAAGTGGCAGATATCCGTAACGTGGTCGCAGGCGACCCAAGTCCGGATGGCAAAGGCACACTGCTGATTAAACGTGGTATCGAAGTGGGCCACATCTTCCAGTTGGGTACCAAGTATTCTGAAGCGATGAAAGCTGCTGTTCAGGGTGAAGATGGCCGTAATCAGATTCTGACCATGGGCTGCTACGGCATCGGGGTGACTCGCGTGGTTGCTGCCGCTATTGAGCAGAACTTTGACGATCGCGGCATTGTATGGCCAGACGCCATCGCACCGTTCCAGGTCGCTATTCTGCCAATGAACATGCACAAATCCTACCGTGTGCAGGAACTGGCTGAGAAGCTGTACGCAGAACTGCGTGCACAGGGTATCGAAGTGCTGATGGACGATCGTAAAGAGCGTCCAGGCGTGATGTTTGCCGATATGGAGCTGATCGGTGTTCCGCACACTATCGTGCTCGGCGACCGTAACCTCGATAACGATGATATTGAATACAAATACCGTCGTAACGGCGAGAAACAGCTGATTAAAACCGGCGACATTGTCGACTATCTGGTCAAAGCCATTAAAGGCTAATTCCGGTAAAAGGCCCTGACGATCAGGGCCTTTTTTACATCAATTAATTACATCCTTTACCGGGGATAAATTTCGCCTCTTTATCCGCCATCAGCGTTTTCACTTTCTCGCCGGTGTCCGGGTTCGCCTCCATTGTGAAATGCGCTTCCAGCGTCAGCAATACAGATTGCCCGTTTTCCGTGCGCGCGGCTAAATAGTCACGTTCAAGCTGAGCGTTATTCGCTACCGGCATCCGTTGACCGGTTGCGCAGTCGGTAAAGATTGCCGCGTCAGCCATATAGAAGTACATCCCCCGCATCGGCATTGGCGTTACCGGTAAGCTGGCGGAAACCGGCTGAAGGGTGTAGTTGAACTGCGACTCAATCGGATTGCCTTCACGATCGAGCATTTCCAGCGCCTCGCCTTTTGCCCGGTAGTACGATTTTTCACCTTTACTATCCGTCAGCACCAGCTTGTCGGCAGTACGCGCCCATTTCCCATAAGACGCAAAGGAGGATGGCTCATCCCGTACGCCCTGGTAGCGTTCGTTCATCACCCATGTGCCGTCTTTTTCCAGGAACAGCGACGTTTCAATCCCTTCGCAGTCCGCGCAAGGCAAAATGCCACGCCAACTTTGCTGCATCGGTTTTAATTCTGCCGCCCGCGTTGGCTGTAATGCGTCGACCTCAGTGCGATTGTTACAGCCGATCAAGGAAAAGAGCGTGCATGCAGCGACTACGGACAATATTGCTGTTTTCACTATGAATTCCTTATAAATTTTTATTCCCGCTCGTCAGTCTTGCGTTCGACGAACTTTCCCGCGCAGTGCCTTCACTGTGGATTTTTGCGCCTTCGATGACAACCTGCGCTCTTTCGAGGCGCGCGTAGGGCGAGTTGCCTGCCGGCTTTTTTGCACCGCGGTTAATTCTTTTATCACCGCCTCCAGTCGGGAGATTGCCGCTTCCCGGTTCAACTCCTGGCTACGGTATTCCTGCGCCTTAATAATAATGACACCATCGCCGCTGATCAGATGATGACTGGCAGCCAACAGGCGTTCCTTATAATACTCTGGCAGCCCAGAGGCCCGAATGTCAAAGCGCAAATGGATAGCCGTCGAGGTCTTATTAACGTGCTGACCGCCCGCGCCCTGTGCCCGAATCGCCGTGATTTCCAGCTCGTTATCTGGGATAGAGACATTTCGGGAGATAACGATCATGAACGCGGCTGCCACGCGGTCAGGTGAATTTCCAGATTATTCTGAGAATCGGACAGCCAGATAGCGCCATCCTGAATAGTCGCCTGTAGTGCCATTGTACGACCGGCAAAGTCACTCAGTTGTGCCAGTTGTTCATCATCCAGATACCACACGGTAAGATTTTTAAACTGCGCACACTTGCTCTGGTTTTGCTGCCACCAGATCTGGGCAGCTCGACTGTTGTAAGCAAACAGGGCTACCTCACCGGACTGGGTGCAGGCTTTCTTAATACGGCGCTCATCCGGTAGGCCCAGTTCAATCCAAAGATCGATACCCAGATGGTCGTTGCGCAACCATGCTTCGGGTTCGTCTTCAGCGCTTAAACCACGCGTGAACTGCAGCCGTTCATCGGCATATTTAATCCAGGCCAGCAGACGCAGCATCATGCGTTCCTGGGTTTCTGAAGGGTGACGCGCCAGCGTCAAGGCCGCGTCAAGAAACTGGTTGCGGTCAAGATCCGCGACGTTGACAACGGCTTTATAAATTGTCGCTTTAAGCGCCATGAGAGAACTCCTTTCGAATCAGGCGCACATTGTAGCGAAAACGGCGGCAAAAGGCTGCTAACGACTAACGTGTGTACCGTCTATCAAGGCGCTGATATTGCTTGAATGAGTATGGTATAGTCACCTTGCTAAACAGAGTTTATCTTCGTAGGCTTAGACTTGCATCCACGGTTAAGTCAGAGTGCTGACAGGAGGGCATGTGGAAAAATATTGTGAGTTAATACGCAAGCGGTACGCGGAAATCGCCAGCGGAGACTTAGGGTATGTCCCGGATGCGCTGGGTTGCGTATTGAAGGTACTTAATGAAGTGGCGGCAGACAGCGCCCTTTCAGAGTCGGTCAGGGAAAAGGCGGCCTATGCTGCCGCGAACTTACTGGTGAGCGATTATGTCAATGAATGAAACGTATCAACCCATCAACTGTGATGATTACGACAATCTTGAACTCGCCTGCCAGCACCATTTGTTACTGACGCTGACGCTCAAAGATGGCGAAGTTCTACAGGCAAAAGCAAATGACCTGGTTTCCCGCAAAAATGTGGAATATCTGGTCGCCGATGTCTCGGGTGAAACCCGTGAGCTTCGCCTCGACAAAATTGCCAGTTTCAGTCACCCACAAATCGGTACCGTGGTGGTCAGCGAATCTTAACCTTTCTTGCACCTTATCCGGCCTACTTTCCATACGATACGTAGGCCTGATAAGCGCCGCGCCATCAGGCACGCCACACCAGACTCACCCCTTCTTCACCTTTTGCCAGCCCTTCATGTGTCACGAAAACCCCTGCTGCCGCAATCAGCGTGTCACCGTAAAACAGTAATGGCGTCGTATCTCGCCGCCAGGGAGGAATCCCCTGCTCCTGCCAGATTTTTTTAAGCTTACGCCCACCGTTGCGCCCGACAATATGCAATAACCCAGGCGCTTTAAAACGAATGCTGACGGCTTCATCCGCTTGTGGCATACGCAATTCACCAGCAGGGATGAGCTGCACCGAGCCTAACCCAACTGGCAGCGCCAACGGCGTTTTCCAGAATTGCCACGGAATGACGGTTTCACTTTGACCGCCAACCGACTTCACCCACCACAGCTGTGACTGATAACGACGGACGTCATACTCACCGAGGCGAAAACAGGGCGATGCGTCTTCACGTGCCAACGCGACTTCCTGCCAGATACGTTCTAACGCATCACGGGAAGGCATCGGCGCATTTAATCCCGCCAGCCAACGGCGAAGCAGAGCGGCACGCCGCACGTTGCTCATCACCATTAACGGCGCCAGCAACAGTGTGTCATGGGATGTGACGCACCTGGCTAAATCGCTGGCCAGCAATTCATCCAGTAAGCTCTCCTGCTCAGCGCACAGCGCGGCGCTGCGAGCAGTGGCTTGTGCGAAGTGCGGCCAGCGCTGTTGGAGTAATGGGGTAACGCGCAATCTGAGAAAATTGCGATCGTAGGTATCATCCTGATTGCTTTCATCTTCTATCCAGCATAATTCATGCTGTCGCGCCCATGCTTCAAGCGCTTCTCGCGTTTGCGCCAGCAACGGTCGAATCAATTGAGTTCCGGCAAACGGTGAGCTTTCTCCCATGGCGGATAGTCCGGCGGGACCACTGCCGCGCTTAAGCGCCAGCAGGAATGTTTCACACTGGTCATCGAGATGCTGGGCGGTCATCAGCACCTCGCCCGGGAGTAAGATCTGCGCAAATGCCTGATAGCGCGCGCGTCGCGCCTGCGCTTCGATGCCCAGGCCATCATCCTCAAGATGGACCCGTTCAACCACCAGCGGCACCTGCCACTGCGCACATACCGACTCACAGTGCTGTACCCAACTGTCTGCGTGCGGGCTTAATCCGTGATGAATATGGATTGCGCGTAGGGTGACATCAGGATGCTGCGCTCGCCACAGCACCAACTGATGCAGTAGTACGGTAGAGTCGAGGCCGCCGCTAAAGGCAACGAGGATCGCGTTAGTGTTCAGAAGTGAAGTGTTCAGCGTGAGTGTCGTCATGATGGTTGCTTACAATGGCATTGCCCGGCACGTTACCGGGCTAACGCCACAATGACAAGCCTTACAGCTCGTACAGTTCAAGCGGTAATCCGTCTGGATCGTTAAAAAACGTAAAACGTTTGCTGGTAAACGGATCGATGCGTACCGGCTCGCATTTCACATGATGGGCCTCCAGATAAGCAATCGACTTCTCCACATCCTCGACGCTGAACGCCAGATGGCGTAAACCACAGGCTTCCGGTCGGCTCGGGCGGCACGGCGGAAATGGAAAAGAAAAAAGCTCAATCACATACTGACCGTTCAATGCCAAGTCGCCTTTCCAGGAATCACGCTCTTCCCGGTAGGCTTCACTCATTAACGTGAAGCCTAATACATCGCAGTAAAATGCCTTACTGGCCCTGTAGTCCGTCGCAATAATGGCAATATGGTGAACCTGTTTTAACCCCAGCATGTTCTTCGCCTCTTTAATTTTACTCTCAGCACGTTACTCGTGCGCAACGGGTTCCGGCAAGTCGTTATGCCATTTTTAGGACTCTCACACGATACACGCCGTCCTCACCCAACTTAGCCCCATGAATGTCAGTTTCAAATCCAGGGTAGCGCTGCCCCACCGAGCACAGCATCAGCAGGAAATCGAGTACTGACCGGCTTTTTTCTGTGATCATTTCTCCGGGCATCAGCAGCGGGACACCTGGAGGATAAGGCAGGATCATATTGGCGGAAACGCGCCCCACCAGTTGATCAAGAGTGACTGTCTCGACGTCACCTTTAATTTGCCGCTGCCAGGCCTGATGAGGCGTCATTTTCATTTCCGGCAACGTGTCGAATGCCCGCAGCATCAGCCCGGAGAGATCGTGCTGGCGGATCAATTGATGGATTCCCTGAGCCAGATCCTGAATGCGCATAGTGCGATAAAAATCGGGATCCTCAGCATACAGATCCGGCAGCATATTTTTCACGCGTAAATTCAGGTCGTATGAACGTTTAAATTCCGTCAGGCCGCGCAGCAGCCCCATCGCCCGGGTTTTATCAATACCAATACTGAACAGGAACAACAGATTATACGGGCCTGTTTTCTCCACGACGACACCGCGTTCATCAAGGAATTTCGCCACCAGCGCAGCGGGGATCCCCTCTTCGCTCATATTTCCCTGTTCATCCATTCCCGGCGTCAGAATCGTGACCTTCACCGGGTCGAGGAACATGTGGTCGGCGTCAGCATCGACAAATCCGTGCCAGTCTTCACCAGGCGCTACTGGCCAGCACTCTGCTTCATCTACCTTTTCCGGTTGCCAAATATCAAAGAACCAGCCGTCAGATTCTTCACGCAGCCGCTGGACTTCTTTACGGAAATGCAGCGCCCTCTCAACCGAACGATTGATCAGGCGCTTGCCTGAATTCCCGCGTAGCATTGCCGCCGCCGTTTCTATCGACGCCACTATCGGGTAGCTCGGCGACGTGGAGGTGTGCATCATAAAGGCTTCGTTGAACGTCTCTTCATCGTAGTCGCCCTTAATGTGGATCAGCGAAGCTTGTGACAACGCCGCCAGCATCTTGTGGGTGGACTGGGTTTCAAAAATCACTTTCCCCGGCACCCGCTCGCCGCTCATCCCGCTTTTCCCCTGATAGATCGGATGAAAATGGGTATACGGCACCCAGGCCGAATCAAAATGGATAGAGGGCACATCCAGAGTTTGCTTGATCCAGTTAGTGTTGTAGAGCAAGCCGTCGTAAGTTGAGTTAGTAATTACCGCATGCATCGGCCATTGCGCCTGAGGGATCTCTTCTACCTTGCGTTCGATGCTTTCGCGAGTGAATTCCCGACGGGGTATACCGCCGAGGATCCCCAGCGCATTGCGCGTCGGCTTTAGCCATACGGGCACGACATCGCTCATCATCAGCAAATGCGCCAGCGACTTATGGCAGTTGCGGTCAATCAGTAGCGTACTTCCCGAAGGTGCGGCATACATGCCGACAATCTTGTTCGACGTCGAGGTGCCGTTGGTCACCATATAGCTCTGCTCGGCGCCAAACGTGCGCGCAATGTACTCCTCCGCTTCCAGATGCGGACCGGTATGGTCGAGCAGCGATCCCAGCTCAGTCACCGAAATGGAGACATCAGCCTTAAGCGTATTGCCGCCAAAGAAATCATAGAACAGGCAGCCGACCGGACTTTTCTGATACGCCGTTCCCGCCATGTGTCCGGGCGTGCAGAAGGTATACTTTCCTTCCTTTACATAGGTAAACAGCGCTTTGGTAAAGGGTGGCGTAATGTTGTCGAGATATTCATTGGTGTACTGGCGAATACGCGTAGCAATATCGTCAGACTGACCCAATGCGTACTCAAAGAACCACAGCGCCATGCGCAGATCGTGTGCGCTGACATCCATCGTCGAATGGGTATTAATAAAGGCATAAAGTGGGAGGTATTCGTTAAGCTGATTGATGTCGCTACACAAATCCAGACTGTATTCATCCCAGTCAAAAATGACGCCGCAAATTCGCGGGTTATGCTCGATAAACTTCAGCAGGTCGACGCTATTCTGCGGCCAGATAATCTGAAATCCCTGCTGCTGCAGCGCACGTTCAAGTTCCTTGATGGGCTCA
Source organism: Citrobacter sp. C6_1 (assembly GCF_014596835.2). Classification (NCBI taxonomy): domain Bacteria; kingdom Pseudomonadati; phylum Pseudomonadota; class Gammaproteobacteria; order Enterobacterales; family Enterobacteriaceae; genus Citrobacter; species Citrobacter sp. C6_1. The sequence goes on from NZ_CP115031.1 coordinate 3,741,690, forward strand.
TCTTTGTAAAAGACGCCATGCGGTCCCATGATGGCAATGATATTCATGCGTTCCTCCTGGAAAAACCTTAGTTAAGCATAGCCTGGTCAAACCACAGGTAAAAAAAAGGGCCACAACGTTGTGGCCCTTTTCAGAATAAATGCAGTTTACGCGTAACCGTAGCTCATCAGACGCTGATAACGACGGTTTTTCAAATCATCTTTGCTTAACACGTCAAGATCGGCAAGATCGGCCAACAGCTGTGCTTTCAGTGATGCAGCCATCACTTCCGGGTTGCGGTGTGCCCCCCCCAGCGGCTCCGGGATGATAGAGTCGATAAGTTTCAGTTCTTTCAGACGCGGTGCGATAATCCCCATCGCTTCTGCAGCCAGCGGGGCTTTGTCTGCACTTTTCCACAGAATAGAAGCACAACCTTCCGGGGAGATAACGGAATAAGTGCTGTATTGCAGCATATTCACTTTATCCCCCACACCGATCGCCAGTGCGCCACCGGAGCCACCTTCACCGATAACGGTACAGATAACCGGCACGCTCAGACGTGACATTTCACGCAGGTTGCGCGCAATCGCTTCAGACTGTCCACGCTCTTCCGCGCCCACGCCCGGATATGCTCCAGGAGTGTCGATGAAGGTAATGATCGGCATATTGAAACGTTCAGCCATTTCCATCAGACGCAGCGCTTTGCGATAGCCTTCCGGCGCTGGCATGCCGAAGTTACGACGAATTTTCTCTTTGGTCTCACGGCCTTTCTGATGACCGATGATCATCACCGGACGGCCATCCAGACGCGCGATGCCGCCGACAATAGCCTTGTCATCCGCATAGGCACGATCGCCCGCCAGCTCATCAAATTCATCAAACGCCAGGCGGACATAATCCAGGGTGTATGGACGCTGTGGATGGCGAGCCAGCTGGGCTACCTGCCATGCGCCAAGATCGGCGAAGATTTTACGCGTCAGTTCTACGCTTTTTTCACGCAGACGATGCACTTCTTCATCGATGTTAATATCCAGTTTCTCATCCTGACGGCTAACCGCAGTCAGAGAATCGATTTTTGCTTCCAGCTCTGCAATCGGCTGTTCAAAATCAAGGAAATTCAGACTCATAGTATTCCTGTATTAGTCAAACTCCAGTTCCACCTGCTCCGAACCAATAAGGCCACGGAGATCGTTTAACAAACGATCGCTCGGAGAGACACGCCACGTTGCGCCAAAACGCAATCGTGCTCGTGCATCCGCCCTCTGATAGTAGAGATGTACTGGAATTGTCCCCGAGCGGTGGGGTTCCAGAGACTGACGGAGTCGGTTTAAAAGCTGGTCATCAATTTGCCTGTCCGTCAGCGAGATAGCAAGCCCGCGAGCATATTTTTCCCGGGCTTCGTCAATATCCATGACTTCACGGGCCATCATTTTAAGCCCACCGCTGAAGTCATCAAAGCTGACCTGTCCGCTGACGATAAGTATGCGGTCTTTTTCCAGCAATTGCTGGTATTTATCCAGGGCATCGGTAAATAACATCACTTCCAGACGCCCGGAACGGTCATCCAGTGTACAGATGCCGATACGATTGCCGCGCTTGGTGACCATTACCCGCGCAGCAATGACGAGCCCCGCAGCCGTGGTAACTTTACCACGTTCTGTCGGATGCATGTCTTTCAGCCTGTAGCCTCCGACATAGCGCTCAATTTCTTTTAAATACTGGTTGATAGGGTGTCCCGTCAGGTAAAGCCCTAACGTTTCACGCTCGCCGTCCAGTACCACCTGCTCCGGCCACGGCTGGCAGCTGGCATAGGATTGCTCAATTTGTTCCGGCTCTTCCGCCAGTACGCCAAACATATCAGCCTGACCGATAGCTTCCGCTTTCGCATGTTGATCGGCGGCTTTAAGCGCATCGTTCAGTGAGTTCATCAGTGCTGCGCGATGCGGCCCCAGGCGGTCAAACGCCCCGGACATAATCAGCTTTTCCAGCACCCGGCGGTTGAGTTTTTTGATATCCGTGCGGGCACAGAGATCAAACAGTTCGCGGAAGTAACCGCCTTTATTACGCGCCTCAATGATAGCTTCAATTGGCCCCTCACCCACGCCTTTTATCGCGCCGATACCGTAGACAATCTCGCCATCATCATTAACGTGAAAATGGTACAATCCGGAGTTGATATCTGGCGGCAGGATTTTCAGCCCCATACGCCAGCATTCATCCACCAATCCCACCACTTTCTCGGTGTTATCCATATCGGCCGTCATCACCGCCGCCATAAACTCAGCAGGGTAATGCGCCTTCAGCCACAGCGTCTGGTAAGAGACCAACGCATAGGCGGCGGAGTGCGATTTGTTAAATCCATAACCGGCGAATTTTTCCACCAGGTCAAAGATTTTCATCGCCAGCTCGCCGTCTACACCACGCTTCTTCGCCCCTTCTTCAAAGGTGCCGCGCTGCTTGGCCATCTCTTCCGGTTTTTTCTTACCCATCGCACGACGCAGCATATCCGCGCCGCCAAGGGTATACCCAGACAGCTCCTGGGCAATCTGCATGACCTGTTCCTGATACAGGATAATGCCGTAGGTCGGCTCCAGTACCGGTTTCAGACACTCATGCTGCCATTGTACATCCGGATAGGAAATCTCTTCACGCCCGTGCTTACGGTCAATGAAGTTGTCTACCATCCCCGACTGTAGCGGACCGGGGCGGAACAGTGCCACCAGGGCTATCATATCTTCGAAGCAGTCGGGCTGCAGTCGCTTGATAAGATCTTTCATACCGCGGGATTCAAGCTGGAAGACGGCTGTTGTCTCCGAGCGTTGCAGCATGTCAAAACTTTTCTTATCGTCCAGCGGAATCGCGGCGATATCCAGCGGCGGTTCGCCGTTCTTCTCACGCCGCGCGTTGATCATCTCCAGCGCCCAGTTGATGATGGTGAGCGTGCGCAGACCGAGGAAGTCGAACTTCACCAGGCCGGCGTATTCCACGTCGTTCTTATCAAACTGGGTAACCGGGTGCAGTCCCTGCTCATCACAGTACAGCGGTGCAAAATCAGTAATTTTGGTCGGAGCGATAACCACACCACCGGCGTGTTTACCCGCGTTACGCGTGACGCCTTCCAGCTTGCGCGCCATATCAATAAGCGCTCTAACCTCTTCATCTGCCTCATAGATTTCCGGCAGTTGAGGTTCGGCTTCAAAGGCTTTGGCCAGCGTCATGCCCGGGTCGGGCGGCACCAGTTTCGAAATACGGTCAACGAAACCATACGGGTGACCCAGTACTCGACCCACATCGCGGATAACCGCTTTCGCCGCCATGGTACCGAAGGTAATAATCTGCGAAACCGCATCGCGCCCATACATTTCCGCGACGTGTTCAATGACCTGGTCGCGTTTCTCCATACAGAAGTCAACGTCGAAATCGGGCATTGAGACGCGTTCCGGGTTCAGGAAACGTTCGAACAGCAGGTCAAATTCCAGCGGGTCAAGGTCGGTAATTTTTAACGCGTAGGCCACCAGCGATCCCGCACCGGAGCCACGGCCTGGGCCTACCGGTACACCGTTATCTTTCGACCACTGGATAAATTCCATTACGATCAGGAAGTAGCCCGGGAAGCCCATCTGGTTGATAACTTTAAGTTCAACTTCCAGACGCTCATCATAAGGCGGGCGCTTCTGCGCACGGACTTCAGGATCGGGGAACAAAAATTCCAGGCGTTCTTCCAGGCCTTCACGCGATTTCGCGACGAGGAAATCCTCGGTGGTCATGTCGCCGGTCGGGAACTGCGGCAGGAAGTATTCGCCCAGGCGCACCGTCACGTTGCAACGTTTGGCAATCTCGACGGTGTTTTCCAGCGCCTCCGGGATATCGGAGAACAGCTCGCACATCTCCTCTTCGCTGCGCATATACTGCTGCGGCGAATAGTTACGCGGGCGTTTTGGATCATCAAGGGTGAATCCGTCGTGGATTGCTACGCGGATTTCATGCGCGTCAAAATCACCGGTTTCAAGGAAGCGAACATCGTTGGTCGCGACCACCGGCAGGCCGCGTGTTTCGGCCAGCGCTACTGCAGCATGCAGGTAATTTTCTTCATCCTGTCGACCGGTACGGATCAGCTCAAGGAAGTAGCAATCAGGGAAATGCTCTTCATAAAACGCCACGCACTCGTCGACCAGTGCGCTGTTCCCACGCAACAGACTGCGTCCGACGTCACCCATCCGGCCGCCGGAAAGCAAGATTAACCCTTCTTTTAGCTCAACCAGCCAGTCTCTGTCGATCACCGGCCCTTCTGCGCCATAGCCACGCTGATAGGCTTTCGATATCAACAACGTCAGATTCTGATAGCCGGTATTGTTTGCGGCCAGCACGGTGAGCTGCGTGAGTTCATCGCCCAACAGTTCGTTACGGACATGAAAATCTGCGCCAACAATCGGCTTAATACCTGCGCCATGACCCGCTCCGTAAAACTTCACCAGACCACACAGGTTGGTAAAATCGGTGATCGCCAGCGCAGGCATACCCAACGCGGCCGCCTTTTTCACCAGCGGCCCGGTTTTCGCCAGCCCATCGATCATGGAGTAGTCGCTGTGCACCCGCAGGTGGACGAAACGAGGTTCAGACATCTTCAGATTCCTTTAACACAAGAATCAGGACGTGAGTCCCAGTGCGCGTTTGACAGGAGCAAAACTGCGACGATGGTGCTCAATTGCACCATGCTCAGCGAGCGCAGCCAGATGAAAAGCGGTTGGATAACCTTTGTGCTGGGCAAACCCATACTGCGGAAAAACCTTATCCAGCTCGGCCATTTCAGCATCGCGCGTCACTTTCGCCAAGATGGACGCTGCGCTGATTTCCGCAACGCGGCTGTCACCTTTTACCACCGCCATCGACGGTACCGGCAATGTCGGGCAGCGGTTTCCATCGATCAGGACGTATTCCGGCGCAATATGCAAACCTGCAACCGCACGCTGCATTGCCAGCATCGTGGCGTGCAGAATGTTCAGTTCATCGATTTCATGCGGTTCCGCACGCCCCAGGCTCCAGCTTAACGCTTTATCTTTGATTTCATCAAAAAGCGCCAGTCGACGCTTTTCCGACAATTTTTTGGAGTCATTAAGACCCACTATCGGACGTGCCGGGTCAAGAATAACGGCGGCAGTCACTACCGCGCCAACCAATGGACCACGTCCTACTTCATCCACACCCGCCACCAAATGCGTATGTGGATAAACAAATTCAATCATTGTGCTAACTCCAGAACTGCATCTGCCGCCTGCTCATCCGCATTGCAACGGATCTGCTGGTGCAATTCCCGGAACGTGTCGTGCATCGCATGACTGGTTTTACCGTTCGCCAACAGAGGCAGCAACGCCTGCGCCAGCGCCTGCGGCTCACATTCATCCTGCAACAGCTCTTTGACGAGTTCTCTTCCTGCCAGCAGGTTAGGCAGCGATACGTAATCGGTCTTCACCAGACGTTTTGCCAACCAGAAAGTGAAAGGTTTCATACGATAGCCGACAACCATTGGGCATTTCGCCAGCATACATTCCAGCGCAGCCGTGCCAGAGGCCAACAGCGCAGCATCACTGGCGACCATTGCTTCACGTCCCATTCCGTTGAGCAGATGTACGGAAAGATCGGGTGCAACTTCAGCTTTGATACGCTCAAACTGCTCGCGACGTTTGGCATTGACCAACGGCACGACGACTTCAAGATCCGGATAATGCTGACGTAATAGCTGCGCCGTTTTCAGAAAATCGGCGCTGAGCATCTCCACTTCTGCACCACGACTCCCAGGCAAAAGCGCCAGACAGTGAGCATCATGAGGAATGCCTAACACATCACGCGCCGCGTTTTTATCCGGATCCAGCGGCATGGCGTCCGCCATGGTGTGACCGATAAAGCGACACGGGACGTTAAATTTGTCATAAAACGCTTTTTCGAAAGGCAGAAAGGCCAGCACCATATTGGTGGATCTGCCTATTTTGAAAACGCGTTTCTGTCGCCACGCCCATACAGAGGGGCTGACATAATGAATGGTTTTAATACCCTGCGATTTCAGGTTACCTTCCAGGGTAATATTGAAATCAGGTGCATCAATTCCGACGAAAACATCCGGCTTAAGGTCGGTGAATCGGCGAGTGAGATCGGCACGGATATGCAGTAAACGGCGCAGGCGCCCGAGCACTTCTACAATGCCCATTACTGCCAGTTCTTCCATTTCGTACCAGGCTTCACAGCCTTCCGCCTGCATCAATGGACCCGCAACGCCAACAAACCGCGCATTGGGAACACGAGCCTTGAGTGCACGAATTAAACCGGCACCAAGAATATCGCCGGAGGTTTCTCCGGCGACAAGGGCAATCGTTAAAGGACGCTGCTCAGTCATTAACGAATCAGACCACGCGTTGAGCGTTCAAAGAAGTCACTAAAAGCCTGAACATCGGGGTACTGCTTCGCCAGTTCGGCGATTTCCGGTTTCACTTCCTCAAGCGTTTTACCGCTGCGGTACAGCGCTTTATAGGCGTTGCGGATCGCAGTAATGGCTTCACGGGTGAATCCGCGGCGTTTCAGACCTTCGATGTTAACGCCAAATGGCGTCGCGTGGTTGCCCTGGGCGATAACGTATGGCGGGACGTCCTGGGCTACGCCAGAGCAGCCACCCACCATCACGTGTGCACCAATAATGCAGAACTGATGCACTGCGGTCATGCCGCCGATGATAACAAAATCATCAAGTGAAACATGTCCGGCAAGTGTCGCGTTATTCGCCAGAATGCAGCGGTTACCTACCGTACAATCATGCGCAACGTGTGCGTTAATCATCAGTAAGTTATCGCTGCCCACCTTCGTCAACCCACCGCCTTGCACTGTGCCACGATGAATGGTGACGCTTTCGCGAATGCGGTTGCGATCGCCAATTTCCACACGGGTCGGTTCACCAGCATACTTCAAATCCTGGTTTACTTCGCCAATGGAGGCAAACTGATAAATCTCGTTATCGCGACCAATTTTTGTATGGCCATTCACGACAACGTGAGACTTCAGTACGGTACCCTCACCAATTTCAACATGGGGTCCAACAATACAAAATGGGCCAATGTGAGCATTCGCGCCAATGCTGGCGCCGTCTTCGACAATGGCTGTTGGGTGAATAAAGGCGGATTTATCAATCACGTATCAGGCCTCCCGGCTACGGGCACACATCATCGTTGCTTCGCACACAACTTTACCGTCGACCAGCGCAACCCCTTTGAAACGGGTCAGGCCGCGGCGCGTTTTCTCGAAAGTCACTTCCATGATCATCTGATCGCCAGGCACGACGGGACGCTTAAAGCGTGCTTCATCAATACCGGCGAAATAATACAGTTCGCCCGGTTCCAGTTTTCCTACGCTTTTAAACGCCAGAATACCCGTGGCCTGCGCCATCGCTTCCAGAATCAACACGCCAGGAAAAATCGGTTTACCCGGGAAGTGGCCCTGAAAGAAAGGCTCGTTAACGGATACATTTTTCACTGCGCGCAGAAAACGACCTTCTTCAAAATCCAGCACGCGGTCTACCAGTAAAAACGGAAAACGGTGCGGCAGAAGTTCTAAAATCTCTTCAATATGCAGAGTATGAGTGTTAGTAGTCAAAATACTCTTCCTGTCTAAATATACTAAAAGGCAATAATAACACGGCCTGCCGCAATCCCAGGAATGTGACAGGCCGTAAAGTCAGACATGCGTAAAACGATGTTTTAGTCTTGTTGATTAACCTTGCGCTCAATCGCTTTGAGACGCTTGCTCATATCATCAATATTCATCACCAGTGCAGCTGTTTTACGCCATACCTTGTTGGGTTGTAGCGGAATGCCTGAGGAGTAGACGCCCGGTTCAGTGATAGGACGCATCACCATACCCATGCCAGTTACCGTGACTTTGTCGCATATTTCCATATGCCCATTAATCACGCTGGCGCCGCCAATCATGCAGTAACGGCCAATCTTCAGGCTACCCGCCATAATGACGCCACCGGCTACAGCCGTATTGTCGCCAATCACAACGTTATGCGCAATCTGGCACTGGTTATCAATGATAACACCATTACCGATCACCGTATCGTCCAGCGCACCACGGTCAATGGTGGTACATGCGCCAATCTCAACACGATCGCCAATAATCACGCGACCCAATTGAGGGATCTTCACCCAGTTCCCGCGATCGTTCGCGTAACCAAATCCATCGGATCCGACAACAGTGCTGGACTGGATCAGGCAATTTTCACCGATCTGAATGTCGTGGTAAATCGTCACATTCGCCCACAAGCGTGAACCTGCGCCGATTTTTGTGTTTTTTCCAACGAAGCAGCCTGCGCCGATAACCACGTTATCGCCCAGTTCTACGCCAGACTCAATGACCGCATTCGCGCCCACAGAAACATTGTTACCCAACTTCGCCGTCGCATCGATCACTGCACTGGGTGCAATGTTTTGCGCAGGCTGAGGCGTGGTATCTAAAATTTGCGCCATTCGTGCATAGGTCAGGTAGGGATTCTTCACTACCAGCACAGCACTCTTAGCAAACGGAAGGGAGTCCTGCGTCATCACAACGGCAGAAGCCTGGCATGCACTCAGATGCTCACGGTACTTTGGATTCACCATGAACGTGATATTGCCAGTTTGCGCAGATTGCATGGACGCTACGCCGGTGATGACGATATCGCCATCACCGTGTAATTCTGCATCCAACTGCTCTGCTAAATCAGCCAGTCGAATTGAAGGCATTACTTATTTAACCTGTTTCAGTACGTCAGCGGTGATGTCTTTTACATCGCTGCTGTTGTATGCAACGGTGTTCGCGTCAACAACCAGATCGATGCTCTGGCTGCTTGCAACAGATTTCACAGCTGTCTGGATACGATTAACCAGCTTGCCGCGTTCTTCGTTAGAACGACGTTGACGATCCTGCTCGAAAGCCTGCGCTTTCTGAGAGAAAGTCTGGCGCTGCGCCATTACGTCTTTTTCCAGCTTGGTACGGTCGCTGCCTGCTTTCATTGATTGCAGACGCTGCATTTTAGATTGCAGGTCGGATTCCATACGCTGCAGTTCGCTGGCGCGGCCTTTGAACTCATTTTCCAGCGTAGTAGAAACGCCCGTCTTCTGTGCAACCTGTTGGAACAGGCTACCCATGTTGACGATTGCAATTTTGTCAGCAGCCTGTGCGGACGTTGCCATCGCTAAACCGAGACCTGCAGCTAATAACCACTTTTTCACAATTAACTCCTTACCATCCCATTTGCACACGAAGGTGCAGTTCTTTGCGTGGCCAGGCGATCCCATGCAAGATCGCCTAAAGTCAGCGCTACACTACCACTACATTCCTTTGCGAAGAACAATTACCAGGTTTTACCAATGTTAAACTGGAACTGTTCCGCTTTGTCTCCATCGTACTTCTTGAACGGTTGGGCGTAGGAGAAAACCAACGGCCCCAATGGGGACATCCATTGTAACGCGATACCCGCAGACATACGGATATTATTCGGATCGCTGTAGTCTGGCACGCCAACTGCACGGGTGTCAGCGGTATTCTGCCAGTTCGTATCCCACACGGTACCCATATCCCAGAAGAAGGAAGTACGGACCGAGTTAGCATATTTATCGCTGATAAACGGCGTAGGTGTGATGAATTCCAGGCTCGCTACAGCCATGGCGTTACCGCCGACTGCATCGTCTGATTGACAAGGTTTATTGTCAGTTCTCGAGCACTCTTCATAGTTACTCGAATTGGAATCCGATTTAGCACCTGGCAAATAGACTGCTTTTGGACCAATGGTGTTTGACTGGAAGCCACGTACAGTGCTGGAACCACCCGCGTAGAAGTTCTCATAGAACGGCATCTCTTTGCTGCCAATGCCATCACCATAACCCAGCTTGGTGCGTCCCAGAACCACCCATTTGTGATCGTCATCGATCGGCACATAGGTCGCCGTATCCAACGTCGCTTTATAGTATTCGTTATCAGAACCCGGGATGGTCACTTTACCATTCAGGTTGACACGCGTACCTTCCGTAGGGAAATACCCACGGTCCAGCTTGTTGTAGGTCCAACCGTAGTTGAAGGTGAAATCATCCGCGGCAAAGCTGTTGGTATTGTCTTCACCCATGGATTCAAGATAACGATCCATCGCAATCTGCGGCTGCATGTTGGACAGTTTGTTATGTACATAACCCAGGCCTGCACGCAACGTGTTGTATTCGTTGACCGGGAAGCCCAGCGTTACGTCCGTACCATAGCTTTTGTTGGTATAGTCGGACAGATCTGCATCATCTGCCTGGAAGTCGTTATAGAAGACACGACCACCGAGACTCACACCATCGACGGTGAAGTACGGGTTGGTGACAGACAGCTCAGTATAGGTCTGATAGTCGTTTTTGGTGCCGCTAATCCCGACGGAATAACCGGTACCTAACCAGTTATCCTGCTGAACGCCCGCCTGGAAGCTCACGCCACTTTCAGTGCCGTAACCCACACCGAAGTTAAAGCTACCGGTGTTGCGCTCTTTCACCTTATAAACCACATCAACCTGATCAGGACTGCCCGGAACACGTTGAGTATCGGTATCGACAGTTTCAAAGTAACCCAGGCGGTTCAGACGCTCTTTACCCTGGTCAACCAGATCGCTGCCCAACCAGGCGCCTTCCATCTGACGCATTTCGCGACGCAGCACGGAATCTTTCGAGGTGTCGTTACCTTCAAAACGGATCTTACGCACATAGAAACGGTTACCCGCATCCACGTTTACACGCAATTTAACGGTTTTGTCAGCATCGTTGATTTCAGGCTGCGACTGTACACGCGGGTAGGCATAACCATAGCGTCCCAGTAGCTTCTTGATATCATCTTCCATTTTGGTCACTTTAGTGCCGTTATAGAGTTCACCCGGTTCGATTTTCGTCAGGGTCTCAATTTCGGCAGAGTGTCCAGCCAGGTTACCACTCACCTGAACCCCAGAAAGCTTGTACTGATCGCCTTCTGTGATGTTAACGGTGATGTAGATACCTTTTTTATCCGGCGTCAGGCTAACCTGCGTGGAATCGATATTGAAGCGAGCATAACCGCGATCCAGATAGTAACTGCGCAGGGTTTCAAGGTCGCCTGCCAGTTTCTGTTTCTGGTATTTACGATCGCCCACCACGTTCCACCACGGTACTTCATCGCGCAGTTGGAAGTGAGAGATAAGCTCGTCGGTTGTGAAGGCATGGTTGCCGACGATATTGATCTGTTGGATCTTCGCCGAAACGCCTTCCTGGAAGACCAGTTTGAGGTCAACGCGGTTACGCGGCAACGGCGTTACCACCGCTTTCACACTGGCGCTGTATTTACCGACGCTATAGTAGAAATCTTCCAGGCCTTTTTCGATATCGGCAAGCGTTGTGCGATCCAGAGACTCGCCAACACGTACGCCAGACGCCTCGAGGTTTTGCTTCAGCATGTCATCTTTCACCGATTTGTTACCGGAGAAAGTAATGCTGGCAATCGTCGGACGTTCTTTTACCTGAACCAGAAGGGTATCACCATCGCGCAGGACGCGGACATCCTCAAAGTTACCGGTGGCGAACAGAGCACGAATGGTATTACTGATATCTTCATCATTAACCGTGTCGCCTGTACGCACCGGCATACTGAGGAGAGCCGCACCAACGGCGACTCGCTGTAGGCCTTCGAAATGAATGTCCTTCACGACGAACCCTTCAGCACCGTATACGGTGGCGCTGCTAAACAGCAGCGACGCTATGAGCAACTTTTTCATCGCCATCGTTATTATGCGTTCTTCCTAACACTCTCTTACAACCGAGAGAAATCATTGAAAAGTGCAAGCCCCATTAACAACACCAGCAAGATAGAGCCAATGCGATAACTAAAGTCTTGAACCCGCTCGGATACCGGACCGCCCTTCAGCTTTTCAATCGCCAGGAACAGCAGATGCCCCCCGTCAAGAACGGGCAACGGAAACAGGTTGATTATCCCTAAGTTCACGCTGATAAGCGCAAGGAACATCAGGTAATAAATCACCCCGAACTCCGCTGACATCCCAGCCCCCTGGGCAATAGAAATCGGCCCACTGAGGTTGTTCAGTTTTACATCACCGGTAATCAATTTTCCCAGCATACTGACCGTTAGCTTCATCAACTGCCACGTTTTATCCGAGGCTTCGAGGATGGCGCTGAATGGCCCATACTGGCGTACAGTCTTATACTCATCAGGCAGAGGAATAACTTTAGGCACCACGCCCGCAAAACCTTCTGCCTTCCCGTTAACCTCTTTTGAATCTGGGGTTAACGTTAAAGACAAGGAACTTCCTTGTCTTTCAATATCTAGTGCTAACGGCTTATCCGGATTATCGCGCACCAACGTCACAAACGTCATCCATTGCGTTAACGGCTGACCATTGACTTTAACGATCCTGTCGCCAGCTTGCAAACCCGCCTTACTTGCCGCGGAGTTAACCTGCACTTCTGACAGCACAGGTTCAATCTGCGGGCCACGTGGACGAATTCCCAAACTCGTAACGGGATCCTCTTTATCTGGCTCAAATGCCCATTGGCGCAAATCCAGCGTTTTATCTTGTCGCTGGTTACTACCAAACGGCGCCACGCTGAGGATAGTCTGCTCATCACCAATTTTGGCTACCAACTGCAATCGAACGGTATCCCAATCAGGGGTTTCGATACCATCAACCGCTTTTAGTTCCGTGCCTGGCTGAATTTGCGCTTGGGCAGCAATCGAGTTGGGTGTTATTTCACCAACAACCGGACGAACGCCAGGGACACCGATGATAAAGACCAACCAGTAGGCAAAAATAGCGAAGAGGAAATTTGCAATCGGGCCTGCAGCGATAATGGCCGCGCGCTGCCCAACTGTTTTATTGTTGAAAGCGTAATGGCGCAGCTCTGGTACAACGGGTTCAGCGCGCTCATCCAGCATTTTGACATAACCGCCGAGGGGAATTAAGGCGATAACGTATTCCGTACCCTGTTTATCGGTACGGCGCCAAAGCGCTTTTCCAAAGCCAATGGAAAAGCGCTCGACGCGGACTCCGCAGCGCCGTGCAACCCAGAAATGACCAAATTCATGCACGGTGATAAGTACACCAAGTGCAACGATGAATGCAGCCAGATTCCAGAGAATACTCAGCATAAGACCATCCGTTAGAGCGTCCTGAATACCAGTAACAACAGGCAAGCAAAGACCGGCACCGCAGCCGTCAGGCTGTCAATACGATCCAGAATGCCACCGTGTCCTGGGATTAAGTGACCACTGTCCTTAATACCTGCTTCACGCTTAAACATACTCTCGGTCAGGTCACCCAGCACGGAGGCCAGGGCTGCAACGATGGAGCAAATGAGCAAGGTGACAGGCGCAACTTCAAGATTCGCCCACATGCCGTAACCCCATGAGATCACAGCCGCAGTGGCGAGTCCGCCAATAAAACCCTGCCAGGTTTTACCCGGAGAAACCTTCGGCGCCAGCTTATGTTTGCCAAACAACTTACCAAACATATATGCACCGGAATCCGCTCCCCAGACGAGGATCATGACATACAGCAGCCATAGCGCGCCACTATAATGATTCTCATCATAGTGCCAGGCACGCAGCGCCAGCATTCCCCAAAAGAAAGGAACAATGGTTAACACGCCGAAAATTATGCGTAATGTTTTGGAATTACGCCAGACCGAGGCTGAACCGGGGTAAAACAGCACCAGTAATAGCGCCACGGCCCACCAGCCCAGCGACGCCCAAAGCGACACTTCAACCAGCGGTTGGTGAATATTATGATGATACTCAGGCAGCAAAAATAGCATCAGTGCCAGCAATAGCCCGCACAAAACCGCCAACCAAACTCGCTGTGTACGAGTGGCAAAACCACTTAACTGTCCCCATTCCCAGGCGGCCAGCATACAAACGACCAGCGTAACAATGGCGAACCCCACCGGCGGCAACAAAAACAACGCCGCGATGACAACGGGTATTAAAACAAAAGCAGAAATCAGGCGATACTTCAGCAAAAGCGACCCCCATCAGGCTTTTTCATCACCGGGCTCGGTGCCGCCGAAACGACGCTCACGATTAGCAAAGGCATGTAGCGCACCTTCAAAGTCTTGTTCATCGAAATCGGGCCAGAGAACATCCGTAAAGTAAAGTTCGGCATAGGCAATTTGCCACAACAAAAAATTACTAATTCGATGCTCTCCCCCAGTCCTTATCACTAAATCCACAGGAGCCAGCTCATGCATACACACTTGCTGACCAAGCATCTCTTCATCAATTTGCTCTGGACGCAACAGACCTTCCTGCACCTGTTGTGCCAGTTGCCTGACGCCCTGGACAATATCCCACCGTCCACCGTAATTCGCGGCAATATTCAGCGTTAACCCAGTATTCTGGGCGGTAAGCGCTTCCGACTTGCGAATCCGTTCTTGCAAACGTGTGTTAAATCGACTGATATCCCCAATAATACGCAGGCGCACGTTATGGCGGTGCAGGTTTTTCACTTCGCTATCAAGTGCCCACACAAACAACTCCATTAACGCACTGACTTCCTGCGCTGGTCGGTTCCAGTTCTCACTGCTAAAGGCATACAGCGTTAACGCATCAATACCGTTATTGGCAGCAAAAGAGACAGCCCGGCGGACGGATTTTGCTCCGGCCTTATGCCCGAAGGCGCGGATCTTCCCTTGCTTTTTCGCCCAGCGGCCATTGCCATCCATAATAATTGCGACATGGCGACAACCATGTGCTGGCAAGTTCTCGCTTAATGGTTTAGTTGCAGACAACATAACGCGTTTTTAGTCCCTGAAAGGATTATACGGTACTCAGGAATACTGAAGCCTATCCACAAAAAAGCCGTGTCAAACCACGGCTTACCCGATCGAAAAAAAGCAAATACCTGCGATCAGGTGGCGCAGACTATATCACTGAAGCCCAACGCTAACAAATAGCACGATCCCTCACAGAGGGATTATCATCAGCTTGAGAGTCGTGTCACTTGTTTTGTCGCGACGTCTCTGGCGATGGCATCGACCCTCAGCACATCGTCAACGCTCTGCGGTTCCTGCAAATCCATCCTATCCAGTACGGACAAATTAAGATCGGCGATATCCGTAAATCGAATCTGCTGCGCCAAAAATGCGGCAACGGTAATCTCATTTGCGGCATTCAGCGCAGTTGTCGCAGCCTGTCCTTGCTCAAACGCGTCCATCGCCAGTTTCAGGCACGGATAACGCTGATAATCCGGTGCGGAAAACGTCAACGCACTGAGTTGGCAAAAATCGACAGGCTTAACGCCAGAGCTCACACGTTCCGGCCATGCCATCGTATGGGCGATAGGCGTGCGCATATCAGGCTCACCCAACTGGGCCAGGACGCTACCATCCTGATAACGGACCATAGAGTGAATAACCGACTGTGGATGGATCAGCACTTCCATCTGGCTTGCACTGGCATTAAACAACCAACGCGCTTCAATGTATTCCAGACCTTTATTCATCATGGTGGCGGAATCGACGGAGATTTTTCGTCCCATCGACCAATTCGGATGACGGCATGCCTGATCGGGAGTCATTAGAGCCAGATCGGGCAATGGCGTTTCACGGAAAGGGCCACCAGACCCGGTAAGCAGAACGGACACAACGCCGTTTTGCTCAAGGTCAGCGTATCCCAGATTGTGTTGGATAGGTTGCGGTAAACTCTGAAAAATCGCGTTATGTTCGCTATCTACCGGCAAAAGCTGCGCTTTATGCCGTTTCACGTCGTCCATAAACAGACGCCCGCAGGTTACCAGAGACTCTTTATTCGCCAGCAAAATGTTTTTGCCCGCGCGGATTGCCGCAAGCGTTGGCAACAAACCTGCCGCGCCGACTATCGCCGCCATGACCTGATCGACATCATCCAGCGCGGCCATATCACAGGCTGCCTGCTGCCCGCACATAACCTCGGTGCGACTTCCATGATCCCGCAATGCGGATTTCACCAGCGCTGCACTTTTATCGTCATCCATCACCGCGTAGCGGGGGGAAAACTCAAGACATTGCTCCACCATACGGGCGACATTTTTACCCGCTACCAACGCAGCAACACGAAATTTATCCGGGTTATGGCGTACTACATCGAGCGTACTGCAACCAATAGAGCCGGTTGAGCCCAGGATGGTTAATTGCTTCATGAGACATCCAGAAGAATTGAGACAGGATAAAAAAGCAAAACGCCGCCATCCAGCCTTCTCAGGCCTTCTAAGCGGCGTTTTTAGCGTACAGGCGAATCAGAACTGCATCAGTTCCGCTTCTTTCTCTGCCAGCGCCGCATCAACTTTCTTGATTGCAGAATCGGTCAGTTTCTGTACGTCGTCCTGAGAACGGCGATCGTCATCTTCGCTGATCTCTTTATCTTTCAGCAGCGCTTTCACTTTGTCGTTGGCATCACGGCGTACGTTACGCACCGCAACACGCGCGCCTTCAGCTTCACCACGTACGATCTTGGTCAGATCTTTACGACGCTCTTCGGTCAGCGGTGGCAGTGGTACGCGGATGTCAGAACCCGCTGAGCTTGGGTTCAAACCGAGGTCGGAAGCCATAATCGCTTTCTCAACGGCTGGTCCCATAGAACGGTCAAACACGTTGATTTTCAGGGTACGGGAATCTTCAACCGTTACGCTTGCCAGCTGGCGCAGCGGAGTCGGCGTGCCGTAATATTCTACGATAATGCCATCCAGCAGGCTGGGAGAAGCACGACCGGTGCGAATTTTGCTGATTTGATTTTTGAATGCTTCGACGCATTTGTCCATGCGTACTTCAGCATCTTTTCTGATATCGTTGATCACGTTACGAATCCTTGAAAGCTTGTTTCAGTCAGACCATACCCACCACGCAAGATGTGACAAGTATAGTCTTGATTAATTTTGAGGGACGTATCCCGCGACATTAAAGCGGAATATTACCTGCATTTAGCCGCAACGGGAATTATTCCGTGATTAACGTGCCTTCTTTTTCACCCATCACAACGCGGCGCAGCGCACCCGGTTTGTTCATGTTAAAGACACGAATCGGTAATTTGTGGTCACGAGCCAGCGTGAACGCAGCCAGATCCATCACTTTCAGCTCTTTATCCAGAACTTCAGCATAGGTCAACTGTTCGTACATGGTTGCTGTTGGATCTTTAGCCGGATCGGCGGTAAACACACCATCAACTTTAGTGGCTTTCAGAACCACATCCGCTTCGATTTCAATACCACGCAGGCAGGCTGCAGAATCGGTGGTAAAGAATGGGTTGCCGGTACCCGCAGACAAAATAACCACGCGGTTGTTGCGCAGCAGGCTAATTGCTTCTGCCCAGCTGTAGTTATCACACACGCCGTTCAGAGGAATTGCGGACATCAGGCGAGCGTTCACATAGGCGCGGTGAAGCGCATCGCGCATCGCCAGACCGTTCATTACGGTGGCTAACATGCCCATGTGGTCGCCCACGACGCGGTTCATCCCTGCTTTCGCCAGACCAGCACCACGGAACAGGTTACCACCACCGATCACTACGCCAACCTGGATTCCCAGCTCGACCAGCTCTTTGATTTCCTGAGCCATACGGTCAAGTATGCTTGCATCAATACCGAAGCCTTCTGAACCTTGCAGAGCTTCGCCACTTAACTTAAGCAGAATACGTTTGTAGACGGGTTTTGCATTGGTAGCCATGTTTCTTTCCTGAGACTGTCAACGAATGAGATGAGTTAATTCCAGCAACATTGTATGTCGCTTTTCAGCCCTGCCACTATAGCGCTTAGCTGAATTTACAAGTCGGGCGCAAAAAGAAGCCGCCCTCAGGCGGCTCCTTTTAAAATTAAGACTGCTTGGACATCGCAGCAACTTCTGCTGCAAAGTCAGTCTCAACTTTCTCGATGCCTTCACCCACTTCGAAGCGGATGAAACCCGTTACGTCAGCGTTGTGCTCTTTCAGCAGCTGAGCAACAGATTTGCTCGGTTCCATAACGAAAGGCTGACCAGTCAGAGAAACTTCGCCGGTGAATTTCTTCATGCGGCCTTCAACCATTTTCTCTGCGATTTCTTTCGGCTTACCAGACTGCATCGCGATGTCCAGCTGAACCTGGTATTCTTTTTCTACTACTTCAGCAGAAACGTCTTCCGGCTTAACGAATTCTGGTTTGCTTGCAGCAATGTGCATTGCCAGCTGTTTAACCAGTTCTTCATCAGCGCCAGTTGCAGCAACCAGAACACCGATACGCGCACCGTGCTGGTAGCTACCCAGTACTTCGCCTTCCAGGGAAGCAACGCGACGGATGTTGATGTTCTCACCGATTTTAGCAACCAGAGCAACACGTTCTTCTTCAAACTGCGCTTTCAGAACTTCAACATCAGTGATTTTGCCAGCAACGGCAGCGTCCAGTACTTTGTCAGCAAATGCCTGGAAACCAGCATCTTTAGCAACGAAGTCAGTCTGGCAGTTAACTTCCAGAATGAAAGCGATATTGCCGTCGATTTTGGTTTTGATTACGCCGTCAGCAGCAACGTTGCCTGCTTTTTTCGCTGCTTTGATAGCACCGGACTTACGCATGTTTTCGATTGCCAGCTCGATGTCGCCATTAGCTTCAGTCAGTGCTTTTTTGCAATCCATCATGCCTGCGCCAGTACGCTCACGCAGCTCTTTTACCAGGGATGCGGTAATTTCAGCCATTCTAAAATCCTCGGAAGATTTGATCTGCCCGGCATGAAACCGCACAGATTTAAAAGTGAAAAAGGGGCCTGAAGGGCCCCTAACCAAACATGATACTACCTGGTCTATAAGGGCTCTAACGAGCGTGCCTTATTATTCAGCTTCTACGAAGCTTTCTTCCGCCTGGGAAGCCAGATCCTGAGAACGGCCTTCACGAACGGTAGTAGCTACAGCGCCCAGGTACAGGGTCACAGCACGGATTGCGTCGTCGTTACCCGGGATAACGAAGTCAACACCGTCCGGATCAGAGTTGGTATCAACGATAGCAAATACCGGGATACCCAGGTTGTTTGCTTCTTTGATAGCAATGTGCTCGTGGTCAGCATCGATTACGAACAGAGCGTCCGGCAGGCCGCCCATGTCTTTGATACCGCCCAGGCTGTTTTCCAGTTTCTCAAGCTCACGGGTGCGCATCAGCGCTTCTTTCTTGGTCAGCTTTTCGAAAGTACCGTCCTGAGACTGAGTTTCCAGATCTTTCAGACGTTTGATGGACTGACGAACGGTTTTCCAGTTAGTCAGCATACCGCCCAACCAGCGATGGTTCACGAAGAACTGATCGCAGCTGTTAGCAGCGTCTTTCACCGCTTCGCTTGCAGCGCGTTTAGTACCAACGAAAAGGATTTTACCTTTACGAGCAGAGATCTTGTTCAGTTCAGCCAGAGCTTCGTTGAACATCGGTACAGTTTTCTCAAGGTTGATGATGTGAACTTTGTTACGCGCACCGAAGATGAACGGCTTCATTTTCGGGTTCCAGTAACGGGTCTGGTGACCGAAGTGAACACCAGCCTTGAGCATGTCGCGCATGGAAACAGTTGCCATGATAAAAACCTCTATATATAAAAGTTGGGGTTAAGCCTCCACGCATCCCATATTACCGACCCTTAAGGGCACCCCGGAATATGTGTCGATACGTGTGTGTTGTTACACAAAGTGAGATTTGTCGCTCCCGTCCATCGTGTGTAGTCTGCGAATAGAACGGAAGTCCGGCGCGCTTTATACCACAAATACGCCGTCGACACCAATAATTGTTGGTACTGTGTGCTGAATGAACGATGAATTTCGTGTTACAGGAAGGCGGCAAATTTTTGAATCTCCAGGAGCTTACATGTAGTAAGTGACTGGAGTGAAAAAATACAGCCAACGCACCTGTGGCACGAAAGGCGAAGTTCAGAATGATTCTCAATTTGGCAGGGTATACCCCAGACTGATACCATTGACGACACTTACACAATTATTGTCGAAATAATCGGCACTGATGGACAGAATTCATGGCTATCTCAATTAAGACTCCTGAAGAAATCGAAAAAATGCGCGTCGCTGGCCGTCTGGCCGCCGATGTACTGGAAATGATCGCACCGTTTGTTAAACCGGGCGTCAGCACCGGCGAGCTGGATCGCATCTGTAACGACTACATCGTGAATGAACAGCAGGCGATTTCCGCGTGCCTGGGTTATCACGGTTATCCGAAATCCGTGTGCATCTCTATTAATGAAGTGGTGTGCCACGGGATCCCGGATGACGCTAAGCACCTGAAAGACGGCGACATCGTCAACATCGACGTCACCGTAATTAAAGACGAGTACCATGGCGACACGTCGAAAATGTTCATCGTCGGGAAACCAACCATTCTTGGCGAGCGTCTGTGCCGCGTCACGCAGGAAAGCCTGTATCTGGCGCTGCGGATGGTAAAACCGGGTATTCGCCTGCGTACCCTGGGAGCTGCAATTCAGAAATACGCAGAAGGCGAAGGCTTTTCTGTGGTTCGTGAATACTGCGGCCACGGTATCGGTCGCGGCTTCCATGAAGAACCTCAGGTTCTGCACTACGATGCGGACGACGGCGGTGTGGTACTGCAGCCGGGCATGACCTTCACCGTAGAACCGATGCTGAACGCCGGCGATTACCGTATCCGCACCATGAAGGACGGCTGGACGGTGAAAACCAAAGACCGCAGCTTGTCTGCTCAGTACGAGCATACTATTGTGGTAACGGAAAACGGCTGTGAAATTCTGACGTTACGCAAGGATGACACCATCCCGGCGATCATCACACACGGCGAATAATGTTTTGCCTGATGGCGATGCGTTAGCATCTTATCAGGCCTACAATTTGCACTACTTCGTAGGCCGGATAAGGCGCTCGCGCTGCCATCCGGCTTTTTAATGGGTGGCGCATAATGAATACTCTTCCTGAACAGCACGCAAATACTGCCCTCCCCACCCTGCCTGGCCAACCGCAAAACCCAGGGACATGGCCACAGCACGACCTCAACTGTACCGGCGTTAAAGCCCATATCGATAATTTCCAGCACTGGCTGGGGGAAGCTTTTGACAGCGGAATTTCCGCTGAACAGTTAATCGAAGCCCGCACCGAATTTATTGACCAGTTGCTGCAGCGCCTGTGGATTGAAGCCGGTTTCGGTCAGATTGCCGATCTGGCGCTGGTTGCCGTTGGCGGCTACGGGCGTGGTGAACTGCATCCCCTTTCCGATATTGACCTGCTGATCCTGAGTCGTAAAAAACTGCCTGACGCGCAGGCGGAGAAAGTCGGCGAGTTATTAACGCTATTGTGGGATGTGCGGCTGGAGGTAGGACACAGCGTGCGGACGCTGGAAGAGTGTCTGCTGGAGGGGCTATCGGATTTAACCGTCGCCACCAACCTGATTGAAACACGACTGCTGATTGGCGATGTCGCGCTGTTCCTTGAGCTGCAAAAGCATATTTTTAGCGAAGGTTTCTGGCCGTCCGATAAATTTTACGCTGCCAAAGTAGAAGAACAGAATCAACGCCACCAGCGCTATCACGGCACCAGCTACAACCTGGAGCCGGATATCAAAAGCAGTCCCGGCGGCCTGCGCGATATTCATACTCTGCAATGGGTCGCCCGCCGTCATTTTGGTGCCACGTCGCTGGATGAGATGGTCGGCTTCGGCTTCCTGACGCTGGCAGAACGCGCCGAATTGAATGAATGTTTGCATATTCTGTGGCGGATCCGCTTCGCATTGCATCTGATCGTGAACCGATACGATAATCGTCTGCTGTTTGATCGGCAGCTCAGCGTGGCTCAACGCCTCAATTATGGCGGTGAAGGCAATGAGCCGATCGAGCGGATGATGAAAGACTATTTCCGGGTCACGCGACGAGTGAGTGAACTGAACCATATGCTGCTCCAGCTGTTTGACGAGGCGATCCTCGCCATGCCGGCTGATGAAAAACCGCGCCCAATTGATGACGACTTTCAACTGCGTGGCACATTGATTGACCTGCGCAATGACGACCTGTTTATCCGCGAGCCCGAGGCCATTTTGCGGATGTTTTACATCATGGTACGCAATAGCGCGATCACCGGAATTTACTCCACCACACTGCGTCATTTGCGTCATGCCCGCCGTCATTTAACTCAACCGCTGTGCTACATTCCGGAAGCGCGCTCGCTATTTCTCAGCATGTTGCGCCATCCGGGCGCAGTGAGTCGCGGCCTGTTGCCAATGCATCGCCATAGCGTGTTATGGGCCTATATGCCGCAGTGGTCACATATTGTCGGTCAAATGCAGTTTGATCTGTTTCATGCTTATACCGTGGATGAGCACACTATCCGCGTAATGCTGAAACTGGAAAGTTTTGCCAGGGAAGAGACTCGCCAGCGCCATCCGCTGTGTGTGGATCTGTGGCCGCGCTTGCGTCAACCGGAACTCATTCTGATTGCGGCGCTGTTCCACGATATCGCCAAAGGACGTGGCGGCGATCACTCTATTCTGGGGGCTCAGGACGTACTCAAGTTCGCCGAATTACACGGACTCAACTCCCGCGAAACGAATCTGGTCATGTGGCTGGTGCGCCAGCATCTGCTGATGTCGGTGACCGCTCAGCGCCGTGATATTCAGGATCCGGAGGTGATTAAGCAATTCGCTGAAGAAGTGCAAACGGAACATCGTCTGCGCTTTTTAGTGTGCCTGACCGTCGCGGATATTTGCGCGACTAACGAAACGCTGTGGAATAGCTGGAAGCAAAGTCTGCTGCGCGAGCTGTACTTTGCGACGGAAAAACAGCTACGTCGTGGGATGCAAAACACGCCGGATATGCGCGAACGCGTGCGCCATCATCAGCTTCAGGCGCTGGCGCTACTGCGAATGGACAACATTGACGAAGAAGCGCTGCACCATATCTGGTCACGCTGCCGCGCCAACTATTTCGTGCGCCACAGCCCAAATCAACTGGCCTGGCATGCGCGTCATCTGCTGCAACACGATCTCAGTAAACCGCTAATTTTACTCAGCCCGCAGGCCACGCGCGGCGGAACGGAGATTTTCATCTGGAGCCCGGACCGTCCTTACCTGTTCGCCGCCGTCTGCGCCGAACTGGACAGGCGTAATCTTAGCGTTCACGATGCACAAATTTTCACCACCCGTGATGGCATGGCGATGGATACGTTCATCGTTCTGGAGCCGGACGGCAGTCCGCTGTCGTCAGACCGACACGAAGCGATCCGTTTTGGACTGGAACAGGCGATCACGCAGCGGAGCTGGCAGCCGCCGCAACCACGTCGCCAACCGGCAAAATTGCGCCACTTTACCGTCGATACCGAGGTCACTTTCCTGCCGACCCATACCGACCGAAAATCATTCCTTGAGCTTATCGCCCTCGACCAGCCTGGACTGCTGGCGCGGGTCGGGCAGATTTTTGCCGATCTGGGAATTTCGCTGCATGGCGCCCGAATTACAACTATTGGCGAGCGAGTAGAAGATTTATTCATAATCGCCACCGCCGACCGGCGTGCTCTTAATAATGAGCTGCAGCAGGAAGTACATCAACGGTTGACAGAGGCCCTCAATCCAAACGATAAAGGGTAATGTTTTTATTTATTATGGAAAGAGTTTAACAATGCAGCAGTTACAGAACGTTATTGAGTCCGCTTTTGAGCGTCGTGCCGACATTACTCCGGCAAATGTGGATACCGTAACCCGTGAAGCGGTTAATCAGGTTATTTCTTTACTGGATTCCGGTGCACTGCGTGTCGCAGAAAAGATTGACGGCCAGTGGATCACCCATCAGTGGCTGAAAAAAGCGGTCCTGCTCTCTTTCCGTATTAACGATAATCAGGTTATCGAGGGTGCGGAAAGCCGCTACTTCGATAAAGTGCCGATGAAATTCGCCGACTACGATGAAGCACGCTTCCAGAAAGAAGGCTTCCGCGTGGTTCCGCCTGCGGCCGTGCGTCAGGGCGCATTTATCGCGCGTAACACCGTGCTGATGCCGTCTTACGTTAACATTGGTGCGTATGTCGATGAAGGTACGATGGTTGATACCTGGGCGACCGTAGGTTCTTGTGCGCAAATCGGTAAGAATGTTCACCTGTCCGGCGGCGTCGGCATCGGTGGCGTACTGGAGCCATTACAGGCAAACCCGACCATCATCGAAGATAACTGCTTCATCGGCGCACGTTCTGAAGTTGTGGAAGGCGTGATTGTCGAGGAAGGCTCTGTTATCTCGATGGGCGTGTATATCGGTCAGAGCACCCGTATTTACGATCGCGAAACCGGCGAAGTGCATTATGGCCGCGTTCCGGCGGGCTCTGTGGTTGTCTCCGGCAACCTGCCATCGAAAGATGGCAAATACAGCCTGTACTGCGCGGTGATTGTGAAGAAAGTCGATGCCAAAACGCGTGGCAAAGTGGGTATCAACGAACTGTTACGTACCATCGACTAACAGCAATTTGAAAAAGCGGGCTTAGCCCGCTTTTTTTACATCTGCGAGTGGCATAAACAAGGCTTTTCGTTAATTATTCAATGGTTATGGTGAGCTTAAGGGTACCGCTATGTATGACAATCTGAAAAGTCTGGGCATTACTAATCCTGAAGAGATCGATCGTTACAGTCTGCGGCAAGAAGCCAACAACGATATCCTGAAAATCTATTTCCAGAAGGATAAAGGCGAGTTTTTTGCCAAGAGCGTGAAGTTCAAATATCCCCGCCAACGTAAAACAGTAGTCGCCGATGGCATCGGTCAGGGCTACAAAGAAGTGCAGGAGATCAGTCCAAATCTGCGCTATGTGATCGACGAGCTGGATCAGATCTGCCAGCGCGATCGCAGTGAAGTCGATCTTAAACGCAAGATCCTCGATGATTTACGTCATCTGGAAAGCGTCGTGACCAATAAGATCAGCGAAATTGAAGCCGATCTGGAAAAACTAACGCGTAAATAAGCAGTTTGTTGCCGGATGGCAGCGTATTACGCCTTATCCGGCCTACAGGTATGTCCTCGTAGGCCGGATAAGCGTAGCGCCATCAGGCAATGAATCAATGCTGCTCATCCAGCTGTAACGCGACATACAACAACAGTCGATCGTCAAAATTCCCCAAATCCAGCCCGGTCAGCTCTGAAATTCGGTTCAGGCGATATTCCAGCGTATTACGATGGATAAACAACGCTTTTGAGGTCGCCAGCGGCTGAACGTTATGCCGAAACCAGGCCGCTAATGTCCGACGCAGTAAGCCGTTGTTATCCATTGCTTTCAGCCGTACCAACGGACGCGCCAGCTCATTAGCCTGCCAGCCACCACGCAAGCTGTCTAACAGCACTGGCAACATTAAATCCTGGTAAAAATAGCTGCGGCTTTCCGGCATCCGTTGCTTACCGACCATCATGGTGGTGCGCGCCGTACGATACGAACGGGCAATACTGCCGGGTCCGGTAAAATAGTTGCCCAGCGATACGCGAAAGCGTAGCTGTCCGTTCTCTTTCATACGGGCGATCAGCTGTTCAACACGCTTGCGATGATCTTCTGCATCCCAGCGGCCAAACTGATTCAGTGCGGGTTTCAGAACCACCATCTCAGTCAGTGAAACAATCGCAATCAGGTTATTTCGTTCTGGTGTCGTCAACGCATTTTGTAATTGCTGTAGTTCAGCCATGGCGCTGTCTACACCAAGCTGACCGCTGTCGACCTCCACCACCGCTACCACGCGCGGCTGGTTCAGATCTATACCTAGCCGCTGCGCCCATTCCACCAGCGCCGGGGTGTTCTCTTCAGCCTGAATCAGGTTCATCACCAGTTCTTCGCGCAGACGACTGTCCTGAGCGAGCAGATGCATCAAACGCGACTGCTCCAGCATCATTTCGGCGGTCATACACACCAGCTCGCCGTATTTACGCAGATGTTCCGGTTCACCGGTAAGCCCGATAACACCAACGATTTCGCCTTCAAGACGCAACGGCAGGTTTATCCCCTGACGCACGCCGTGCAAATGCCTTGCCACTGCATCGTCAATGTCCACCACCCGGCCTTGTGAGAGCACCAGCAGCGCACCTTCGTGCAATTCACCAATACGTTCGCGATCGCCACTGCCAATGATCCGCCCACGGGCATCCATTACGTTGATATTGGTATCAATGATGCGCATCGTGCGCGCCACGATATCCTGCGCCATTTTGGTATCGAGATGCCAGCCAGCCATAAACCCCTCCTGTGAGCAGAGCTCAAGCATAGGGAAGATAATAAGCGGCGACATTGTGCAAATGCACAAAGCAGAAGGAAGAAATATGGAGTTGTGGGAGGTATCACAAAAAGAACCCCTTCCTTTACAGGAAGGGGTTGAGGGAGATTACTGCATCAACAGATAGATGGAGCTGTCGCCACGCTGAATGTTCAGCGCCAGTACAGCCGGTTTACTGTCGAGAATTTTGCGCAGTTCGGCGATGTTTTTCACTGGTTGCTGGTTAGCACCGATGATGACATCCCCTTTCTTCAGGCCAATCTGTGCCGCCGGCGAATTCGGTTTCACATCACTTACCACGACACCTTTATCCTGGCCTTTGTTGCTCATATCCGCACCTTCAATGCCTTTGAAGATAGAGCTGGAATCAACCTGAGTCTGGCTGCTCTGCTGCAGTTCCAGGTTCACCGTTACCGGCTTACCGTCGCGCAGCAGGCCAAGGTTAATTTTACTCCCCACTGGCATGGTGCCAACCTGCGCACGCAGGGCTGCGAAGCTGCTGATTGGTTTACCGTTCAGTGATGTAATCACGTCACCAGCTTTGATACCGGCTTTCGCTGCAGAAGAGTTCGGCATCACCTGGCTGACGAATGCCCCGCGCTGGGCATCCACTTTCATCGCTTTCGCCAGCTCAGAGCTCAGCTCAGTCCCCATAATACCCAGCTCACCGCGTTTAACCTGGCCGAACTCAACCATCTGCGAAGTCAGGTTTTTCACCATGTTGCTTGGGATAGCAAAACCGATCCCGATGTTGCCACCATCCGGTGCGAGGATCGCGGTGTTAATCCCGATCAACTCACCATTCAGGTTAACCAGCGCACCACCAGAGTTACCGCGGTTGATCGCCGCATCCGTCTGGATAAAGTTCTCGTAGTTTTCGGCATTCAGGCCACTACGCCCCAGTGCAGAAACGATACCTGATGTCACCGTTTCACCGAGGCCAAACGGGTTGCCAATCGCTACAGTGTAATCACCCACGCGCAGCGCATCAGAATCTGCCAGCTTAATTGCCGTCAGGTTTTTCGGATCCTGAATTTGGATCAGCGCGATATCAGAGCGCGGATCTTTTCCGACGATCTTCGCGTCAAACTTACGCCCATCGCTCAGTTGAACCTTGATCACCGTGGCATTATCGACCACATGGTTGTTGGTCACAACATACCCTTTCGCGGCATCAATGATGACGCCAGACCCCAGCGCCATAAATTTCTGCTGCTGTCCGCCGCCGTTGTCAGCGCCCGGAGCACCGCCCTGGCAGAACGGGGAGCTCTGGAACGGAGAACCGTCCTGGCAGAACGGAGAGTTATCACCGAAGAACTGCTGGAAATTACGCGGCATACGCGGCGTATTGACCGTCGTGCTCCCCTCGACATTAATACTCACCACCGATGGCATCACTTTTTCGAGCATCGGGGCCAGGCTTGGCATCTGTTGGGCTGTTGTCGCTGAAGACGCTGTCTCAGCCGCCGTTGCAGACAGGGGGGACAACGCCAAACCTAAACTCAGAGCCAGTGCACTCATTGCTAATGTGGTTTTTTTCATGTGTTTCGTTCTCGATTAACAGGTCACGCAAAATTGCTGTATACCTCAGAGTCGTTTTATAGCGCTAAGTTCCAGAATGAAGTTTAAGGAAAAAGTAAAATTTTATTGTCCGCCTTTACAAATGAGTATTTATTGTTCTACCGCCATCAGCCGTCTATATTCATCCCAGGCATACAAGTCAGTCATCCCGCTGATATAATCCTGAATTAAACGACAGCGGTAATAATATTCCATGACCGGGAACTCGGCACTACCTGGCAATATTTTACTGACCGCCTCAACATAAGCAAGACGATGGCGGGTAGACAACTTCTGAAATAATCGTGATTCGATAGGAAACTGTTTTAATCTTTCGTGTTCAACCAGCCCGCTAAAGTCGGATAATGACATTTTTAACAGTGGTTGGTAGATTTCCATAAGCCCACTGATAACCCGATAGCCTTGCAATTCCAATTGCTCCACATCTGGATGGCTAAATACATGTTTTACCGCCACATTTTTATAGACACCCAGCAACTGGCTGAAGCTACTGGCATCTTCTAATAAAGCGTGATTAAAACTCCCCTCAAAAATTTGTGGCACATTATCAATAAAACGCTGAGCGGCGTACGGTACCAGCTTATTCAGCGTGTTAACGCGTAAATACATAAAGAACTGATCTTCTGTACTGCGGCTTAATGTATTTGAGCGAGATTTTTCCCAGGCGTTCTCAACAACCAGGCTAAACAGGGAACCTTTTTCATGATGTCCCCACGCCTCATACAGATGGTGGTAAAGCTGCTCGACGCTGAAGATTCTTTTCTCAACAGCATCCTCCAGATCAGCCACACAATAAGAGATATCGTCCGCTGCTTCCATAATCCAGGTTAACGGAAAGCGACTGTAAGGTGCTAAGGATAATTCTTTACGTAACCGCTCAATATACGGTTCCTCGGAAAGGTAATATCCTGGTTTCTTCATTAAATAGCTATGCGTCGCCGGCGTACCTCCACGCCACCATGCCGGGCGCGTATATTTTAAAATTCCCCCCACCTGCGACCAGGTCAGGTTCATGCGCATCAGGGTATGCACCAGCCGAATGCCCTGCGCATTGCCCTCAAAATGGCACAGGTCCTGACGTACCTTGCGGCGAATATCATTGAGCGACTCTTCACCTTCACGCAAGCATAACGCAGACACCAGGCAGCGATCGTCGCTTAACGGCTGACTTTCAGCATCAGCCGGATAGAGTCGCTGGCGAAACCAGTCATTAATTGCTGCCTCGCCAAAATGACCAAACGGCGGATTGCCGATGTCATGCATCAGGCAGGACATTTCGACGATGCTTTCAAAGGGACCGGTCAATTCATCCAGGCCGTACTGCTCCAACAGCTTTTGCTCTTTCAGTCGGCTGAGGATCTCTTTGGCGATATAACGTCCTACCTGCTGAACTTCCATCGAGTGCGTCAGGCGCGTACGCACCGCCGCGTTACGCTCCAACGGAAAGACCTGGGTTTTTTGCTGCAGTCGGCGAATAGCCGGAGAATTGATAATGCGTCCACGGTCGCTTTCGAAAATGCGCAGGATCTCATATTCAGATTTCACGCCCTGCGGCGAACGGTAACGACGATGCCAGTTTATTTTTTTTCGGAAATCGATCTGTGCCATGTCCTCTCCCGCCTGAGAAATGCGCTACCCCTTAAGCGCATGATAGACTATGCCCTCAAATCTGGCTTATCGCGAGTAAATCTATGAAAATCGGCATCATTGGTGCAATGGAAGAAGAAGTTACGCTGCTGCGTGACAAAATCGAAAACCGTCAGACAATCGCTCTTGGCGGTTGTGAAATTTACACAGGCCAACTGAACGGTACTGAGGTTGCGCTACTGAAATCAGGCATCGGTAAAGTGGCTGCGGCGCTGGGCGCAACGCTGCTGCTTGAACACTGCAAGCCAGATGCCATCATCAATACCGGTTCAGCGGGTGGCCTGGCTTCTACGCTGAAAGTGGGTGATATCGTGGTTTCTGACGAAGCTCGCTATCACGATGCTGACGTCACCGCATTCGGCTATGAATTTGGTCAGTTACCGGGCTGCCCGGCCGGTTTTAAAGCCGACCCGGCACTGATTGCGGCGGCGGAATCCTGCATTGCCGAACTCAATTTGAACGCGGTCCGTGGACTGATCGTCAGCGGCGATGCCTTCATTAACGGTTCCGTTGGCCTGGCAAAAATTCAGCATAACTTCCCGCGGGCAATTGCCGTTGAGATGGAAGCAACCGCAATTGCGCACGTGTGTCACAACTTTAACGTGCCGTTTGTTGTCGTTCGCGCTATCTCTGACGTCGCCGATCAGCAGTCCCATCTCAGCTTTGACGAGTTCCTGGTCGTTGCTGCGAAACAGTCAAGCCTGATGGTTGAAACGCTGGTACAGAAACTGGCACATGGCTAAATACATCTCCAGGGCGCTGGTCGCCCTGCTTTTCATACTTCCGGCGTGGCTTTACGCCGCGCCGCGCGTTATTTCGCTTTCCCCAGCCAACACTGAACTGGCCTTCGCCGCCGGTATTACCCCCGTTGGCGTCAGCAGCTATTCAAACTACCCGCCAGAGGCCAAAAATATTGAAGAGGTCTCAACCTGGCAAGGCATGAATCTGGAACGTATTGTGGCGCTCAAACCCGATTTGGTTATTGCCTGGCGTGGAGGGAATGCTGAGCGGCAGGTTAATCAACTGACCGCCCTGGGAATTAAGGTCATCTGGGTCGATGCCGTCACCATCGAGCAGGTCGCTGAGGCATTGCGTCAACTTGCGCCATGGAGTCCCAAGCCTGAACAGGCAAAGCAAGCAGCGCAAACCTTGCTTGATGAGTATGCTTTACTAAAATCTCAGTATGCCAACAAACCAAAAAAACGTGTGTTTCTCCAGTTTGGCGCAAATCCTCTGTTTACCAGTGGAAAAGGTTCCATTCAAAACCAGGTTCTTGAGGTATGTGGTGGAGAAAACATCTTTTCCGGCAGCCGGGTTCCATGGCCGCAGGTCAGCCGCGAACAGGTTCTGGCGCGCGCCCCTCAGGCAATTGTTGCTACCGGCGGTTCAGGCGAAATTCTTAAAATTGAGCAATACTGGGGAAATCAGCTAAAAATTCCGGTTATTACTCTTGATAGTGACTGGTTTGAACGCGCGAGCCCGCGTATTATCCTCGCCGCAAAACAACTCTGTAATGCGCTTTCACAAGTAAATTAGCGCCTGCCCCCACCAGGTTTGTTGTGAGGATGTAAAGATGCTCGTCTATTGGCTGGATATTGTCGGTACCGCGGTATTTGCTATCTCTGGCGTATTGCTTGCCGGAAAACTGCGTATGGATCCCTTCGGCGTTCTGGTCCTGGGCGTGGTAACCGCCGTCGGTGGCGGTACGATCCGAGATATGGCGCTGGATCATGGCCCCGTATTCTGGGTTAAAGATCCCACCGACCTGGTAGTGGCGATGATCACCAGTATGTTGACGATCGTGCTGGTGCGTCAGCCAAGACGCTTACCGAAATGGATCCTTCCGGTGCTGGATGCCGTCGGCCTGGCGGTGTTCGTGGGTATTGGCGTGAATAAAGCGTTTCTCGCCGGAACCGGCCCCCTGGTGGCAATTTGTATGGGGGTCATTACCGGCGTCGGCGGCGGAATTATTCGCGACGTGTTAGCGCGTGAAGTGCCGATGATCTTACGTACCGAAATCTACGCTACCGCATGCATCATTGGCGGCATCGTCCACGCCACCGCGTTTTATACCTTTAATGTGTCGCTGGAAAACGCCAGTATGATGGGGATGGTCGTTACCCTGCTGATTCGGCTTGCCGCCATTCGTTGGCATTTGAAATTGCCGACGTTTGCGCTGGATGATAACGGGCGTTGATGTGACGATGCAGAACATGTAGGCCGGATAAGGCGTTTACGCCGCCATCCGGCATATTGCCCGGTGGCACTACGCTTACCGGGCCTACACCGTCAGACCATCGGTATTACAGACAGCAATCAGATGCTGAAAGAGGAACCACACCCGCAGGTGCTTTTGGCGTTCGGGTTAGTCACAACAAAGCGAGAACCTTCCAGACCTTCAGTGTAATCAACCGCACCGCCTACCAGATACTGCAGGCTCATCGGATCAACCACCAGACCAACACCCTGCTTCTCAATGGTCATATCACCATCGTTTACCTGATCATCAAAGGTAAAACCGTACTGGAAACCGCTGCAACCACCGCCGGTGATATACACGCGTAATTTCAGATTTGGGTTATCTTCATCTGCGATCAGGCTTTTTACTTTATTGGCTGCTGCTTCAGTAAATTGCAGTGGCAGCGCTACGTCATCACTCATATTTTGCTCCAAACGACATTGGCAATTGGGCAAATTATAACCCAATGGTTGAGGCCATTATCTAATACCCTGGTATTTCGTTCAAGTATTCTCGCCCGTGGCGGTACTCTGGCTTTTTGCCGCCTGCTCTGCTTCCTGTTTAGCCAGTGTGCGGGCAAGGATAGTCGAGTATAGCGGTTTTCCACCCATAAACTGGGCTAATAGTGTTGCGCCAAGACAGGTAATAATCATTGGCAAAATGAGCTGATAGTTATCCGTCATTTCCAGCACCAGCACAATGCCCGTTAACGGCGCACGCACTGAAGCGGCCAGCAATGCCCCCATCCCGGCAATAGCAAACGTCCCCGCCTCCAGATGATACTGCGGAAACGAGGCTGCTGCAGCCATGCCAAATGCAGTTCCCAGCAATGTGCCTAACGCCAGCATCGGGGCAAATATCCCACCAGGCGCGCCGGATGAGAAGCACAGCAGCGTGGTGAGGACCCTGGCGATAAAGATAAACAGCAGCAGGCCCACGCTGAAATTGCCCGCAGCGGCAATCGGGATCAGGTTAAATCCACCGCCTGCCGCTTCAGGTTGAATCAAACCGAGGATCCCGCACAGGCCGCCGATCACACCGCCCATCAGCACCCATTTTTTAATTTCACCACCGTGAAAGCGTTGAAACATATCCTGGGTACGCAACACCATGGTATTGAACAACGGCCCGACGCAACCAAAAATAATCCCAAGGATGAGGTACAACCACAGTGTATTAACCGGCGCATTGGAGAGTTTCCCGACCTCAATAATCGGAGCCTCGCCGTTGAAAATACGAAACACAATGCTCGACATAATCACGCCAGTAAATACGGCTTTGATCGACACGAGGTTATAACGAAACTGTGGTCGCATCTCTTCAATAATGAACAGAATGCCGGCCAAAGGCGCATTAAACGCAGCCGACAGCCCCGCAGCCGCACCGGTTGCCAGTAAGGTGTGCCGCGCTTCGGCGCTACGCATGCGGAAAATATCCAGCACCATGCGCCCGATATTGCCACCAATTTGCACCGTTGGCCCTTCCCGGCCAAGCACCATTCCGGCGCCCAGCGTTCCCATACCGCCGATAAATTTTACCGGCAGCACACGCCACCAGCGCACTGGGCGGAGCTCTTCCAATGCGCCTTCAATCTCAGGTATCCCCGAACCACCGGCTTCCGGGGCAAATTTACGCACCAGAAAATACCCCACCATCGCCAGCAGTGCAGAAAGAATAAACGCCAAAGGCCATACCAGGACGGCGTGGTCAGCAACCTGTGCCAGCGTGCCAATACGCAGATTTTGCACCCAGGTCACGGCTTTCTCAAACGCCACACCCACTAACCCCGTCACTGTCCCCACCACGGCGGCCATAAAGAGGATCGCCAACGGCGTTTTGTCACGCTCAAGGAGTCGACGGATCTGATCCCTGCGCCGTAAACGCACAATTTGTTGTGCTTCAAAAGAAGGGGTGTCTGTTTTCATCAGATAATCATTAATTGGTAATACAAATACGGAAACGGCATTCTACTCGCACGTTTCGTGAAAATCCCCTGCAAATCGTATTGTTTCAAATACGCAAAACTTTCATAACCTTCTCTGAATAACTAGAATAGCGGGCATTTACTTTTTCTACGAACCAGGACCCCATCCATGAGTAAGTCTGAAAACCTCTACAGCGCAGCACGCGAACTTATCCCCGGCGGCGTTAACTCCCCCGTTCGTGCCTTTACTGGCGTGGGTGGTACTCCGCTGTTTATTGAAAAAGCGGACGGCGCATATCTGTATGATGTCGATGGTAAAGCCTATATCGATTATGTCGGCTCCTGGGGGCCGATGGTGCTGGGTCATAACCACCCGGCAATTCGCAATGCCGTGATTGAAGCGGCAGAGCGCGGTTTAAGCTTCGGCGCGCCGACCGAAATGGAAGTAAAAATGGCGGCGCTGGTCACTGAGTTAGTGCCAACCATGGATATGGTACGTATGGTGAACTCCGGTACCGAAGCCACAATGAGCGCGATCCGTCTGGCGCGTGGTTTCACCGGACGCGATAAGATCATCAAATTTGAAGGTTGCTACCACGGCCATGCTGACTGCCTGCTGGTCAAAGCCGGTTCCGGCGCGTTAACGCTGGGTCAGCCTAACTCCCCAGGGGTTCCGGCAGATTTCGCGAAACATACCCTGACCTGCACCTATAACGATCTTGCCTCAGTACGTGCGGCATTCGAACAGTATCCGCAGGAAATCGCCTGTATTATCGTTGAACCGGTTGCCGGCAACATGAACTGCATCCCGCCACTGCCGGAATTCCTGCCGGGCCTGCGTGCGCTGTGTGATGAGTTTGGCGCACTACTGATCATCGATGAAGTGATGACCGGTTTCCGCGTCGCACTGGCGGGTGCGCAGGATTATTACGGCGTTGTACCGGACCTGACCTGCCTGGGTAAAATTATCGGTGGCGGCATGCCTGTTGGCGCATTTGGCGGCCGTCGTGATGTGATGGATGCCCTGGCCCCAACCGGGCCGGTTTACCAGGCGGGTACGCTGTCCGGTAATCCAATTGCGATGGCGGCAGGATTCGCCTGTCTGAATGAAGTCGCCCAGCCGGGGATTCATGAGACGTTGAACGAACTGACCACGCGCCTGGCAGAAGGCCTGCTGGAAGCCGCTCAGGAAGCAAATATTCCATTGGTGGTTAACCATGTCGGCGGGATGTTCGGGATTTTCTTCACTGACGCAGAAACCGTAACCTGCTATCAGGACGTGATGGCGTGCGATGTTGAGCGCTTCAAGCGTTTCTTCCACATGATGCTGGATGAAGGCGTTTACCTGGCGCCGTCCGCCTTTGAAGCAGGCTTTATGTCTGTCGCGCACAGCGAAGAAGATATCAATAACACCATCGACGCCGCACGCCGGGTGTTTGCGAAATTGTAAAAAAGAGAACGGGCAGAAATGTAGGCCGGGTAAGGCGAAGCGCCGCCACCCGGCTTTTTTATTGCCGGATGGCGACGCAAAGCGTCTTATCCGGCCTACATGAAAGGGGTCAGCCTCAGCGACTCTGCTTTCTCAGCAGATAGATAAAATACGGCGCGCCAATAAACGTCGACAGTAATCCCGCCGGGATCTGATACGGAAACAGCACCATTCGCCCGCACCAGTCAGCAAAGACCAGCAACACGCCTCCCGCCAGCGCCGAAATCAGCATATGCGGCATCGCCCGGCGAAAGCCCATCATACGAGCAATATGCGGAGCCATCAGCCCGACAAAGCTCAACGGACCGATTGTCATGGTCGCCGTAGCGGTCAGACCCGCAGCCAACATCAGTAAGCCAACACGCGACGGCGTTAATGCCATACCGACAGCCCGTGCAGTGTCCCCTCCTAACGGTAGAATCGTCAGCCAGCGGCGACACAACGGCGTTATCGCCAGCAGAATAATCATTACAATGCCGGTACGTAAAACCTGTTCGTTGGAGGCGTTATAAGTCGAGCCGGACATCCAGGTCAGAATGCCCGCCATGCGAGGATCGCCGCTGGCTTGCAGCATCATCAGCAGCATAGTAAATGCCGTACTGAGCGCCATCCCCGCCAACAGCATCCTGTGCGGCGAAAAACCACCTCGCCCGGCGGCAATCATAATAATAAGTAAGGTGACCGCTGCCCCGAGGCTCCCGGCGGGCAACAGCCAGCCAAAGGCATTGCCGGGGACCAGAAACAACATGAGCACGACACCGAAGGCCGCGCCGGAACTAATGCCCAACACTTCCGGGCTGGCCATCGGATTACCGGTCAAACGCTGAATAATACAACCCGCCACAGCCAGCATTACGCCAGCCACCAGTGCAGCCAGGATACGCGGCCAGCGCCAGGGCATCAGTTCATCCAGCATTGTGCCACTGGCCCAGCTCCAGCCGTGAGCATCACGGCCCAACGACAGCGCGACCACAACCGTCAGCAACAATATTGCGCCCCCAGCCAGCGCGAACATCAGCACGTGCTGGCGCTCAGCGGCGACACGGTTGCTGGCATTCATATCCGGCGTACTTATGCTCTTCAGACGCGGCAGCAACCACAGCAGTAGCGGTGCGCCAATCAGCGCCGTCACCGATCCCGTGGAGACTTCCATCCAGACGCGAGTGAGCCACAAAATAATTTGATCGGAGAGCCAGAGGATCAGCGCGCCAATGAGCGGGGCCAGCAGCAGACGCGCCAGCAAACGCCGCGCGCCGAGCATTTTCGCCAGCAGCGGCGCAAACAGGCCAATAAAGCCGATAATCCCGACGGCGTTAACCAGCAAGGCGCTGAGAACAATCGCCAATGACAAGGCCGCCAGACGCGACAATGACAGCGCCAGTCCGAGATTACGCGCCACGCCGTCATCCAGTCCCATCAGCGTCATTGGGCGTAATAGCAGCAGCGTCAACATCACGCCCCCCACCAGTTGCGGCCACAGTCTTTGCACCCCGCTCCAGTCGGTTTGCGTTAGCGTGCCGCTGCTCCATAAAAACATGGTTTGCAGTTGATCGTGATGGAAGATAACCATCAACTGGTTAATCGCCCCGCAGTACAGGCTGACCACCAGCCCGGCAAGGATTAACGTCACCGGAGAAAGACGCTTGCCCCAGGCGACGCCAAACACCAGCGCCCCAACAATACAAGCCCCTGCCAGCGCCGCAAACTGCGTGGTAAGCGCACCGGGAATAACCCACAGCGTAGTCACCGTGATGCCAAGTTGCGCACCGGTCGCGACGCCCAGCGTGGTTGGCTCTGCCAGCGGGTTACGCAGCACCTGCTGAAACAAGACGCCGACCAGCCCCAGCCCGGCGCCAACCAGTAGTGAAATCGCCAGCCTCGGCAGCAGACTGTAGTGGAAAACCATCTGCTCAATGAGATCAATATTCGGTGACCAGATAGCCTGTTGCCACTGGCTACGCGGTAGAGCAGCGGAAAAGTTAAACCAGGTCAACCAGCAGGCAGCCACAAACAGAACCGCCAGCAGCAGGGTCGGGAATAGTGCAATTCTTTTACTCACGCTTTGCCCCCCAGCGCATTATCAAGAATGCGCGCGAAGTGCATAGCCGATAGCGTGGCGCCATAGAACCAGACGGCAGGGACGCGCTGAAAACGTCCGCTGCGGACAAACGGCATCGCCTGCCACAACGGTGTAGACATCAGCGTTTGCATATCCTTGTCGTTACCGTGATCGAAGCACAGCACATCGACATCTTTGTAGGCGGCAAGCCGATCAATCCCTACCGCGGTGCTGCCCCAAAAGTTGGTTTCACCCTGCCAGGCGTTGCGGATCCCGTACTCATCCAGCACCTCCTGAAACAAGCAGTTAGGCCCAAACACCAGCATATGGCGAGGATCGAGCAAAGTTATCAGCAGTAATGGCCGCGAGCCTCGCTGAACAAAGCGCGGTTTCAGGCTGGCAATCACGTGTTCGTACTGCGCCAGATGACGTTCGGCAGCGGTCTGCAGATTCAGCAACTGCGCCAGTTCTTGCAACGACTGACGCGCAACCGCCAACGGCTTTTTGCCATCACTGAAGTTAAAGCCACGACCCGGCGCAATACGTGCAAGCTTCTCAGGTGCAGGACCGTAACCTGCCGACCAGACCATAAATGAGGGTTTCATTTCGGTCAGCAGTTCGAGATTAGGTTCAGTTCGTAATCCGACATCGATGACGGAGTCCGGCAGCGCGGGTTCGTTGACCCACAGTTTGTAGTTTGGAACATCCGCGACGCCGTAAGGTGCAACACCCAACGCCAGCAGCAGCTCAACCGGAAGCCATTCCAGCGCCACTATACGCTGTGGATCAACCGCCGCCGCACGGGCTGTATTCATTTGCCACAGTAGTGGCGACAACGCCATTGCCGTTAGCAGCCGTCGACGGGAAAGATGAGGTAATCCAATCATTAATAGACAAAACTCACGGGTGCGGCACCGGCCGGATGCGGCAAAATGCCCATCGGGATACCGTAAATCAGTTCCAGGGTTTCACTACGCATCAGTTCCGCGGGGGTTCCCTGGGCAATCATTTCACCGCCGCGCAGCGCGACCAGGTAATCACAGTAGCGGGCCGCCATATTGATATCATGCAGTACGGCGATCACCGTCAACCCACGCTGTTGGCTCAAGCGATGCACCAGCGCCAGCACGTCAACCTGATGCGCAATATCCAGCGCCGAGGTCGGTTCGTCAAGCAGCAGGCAACGGCTGTCCTGCGCCACCAGCATGGCAATCCACGCACGTTGACGCTCGCCGCCAGACAAGCTATCCACCAGGCGATGCGCCAGCGGTTTGAGCCCAACAAGCGTAATTGCCTCTTCCACTTTCTCTCTGTCGGCCACGCCAAAACGTCCCAGCGCGCCATGCCAGGGATAACGACCAATCGCTACCAGCTCACGTACCGTCATCCCTTCGGCCTGCGGTAACTGCTGGGGTAAATAGGCAACCTTACGGGCAAACGCTTTGCTGCCCCAGCTCTCCAGCGGCTGCTCATCAAGCAGGATTTCACCTTCTGACGGCGGCTGATGGCGCCCCAGCATTTTCAATAAGGTGGATTTACCGGAGCCGTTGTGGCCGATAAGCCCCGTCACTTTACCCACGGGAAAGGTTAACGAGAGAGGATGCAAAAGCGTGCGGCCAGGCACACGGAAGGAGACATTCTTCAACGCAAACGTCGTGTCGGGATGGGATCTGTTTTCCTGCATAGCGGCCAACTTGTAAATCGGGCACGCAAAGCGTGCCCAAAGAGAAATTAGAAACGGAAGGTTGCTGTTGCAACGACCTGACGTTCCGCGCCCCAGAAGCAGCCATAGGTTTGGAAGCAACTAGAAACGTATTCACGGTCCAGCAGATTGGTAACGTTGACGGCAACACTAGAGCCAGCCATACCAAAACGCGCTAAATCGTATTTAACAACCGCATCCATTACAGCAGCACTTCCCACTTTAAAGGTGTTTGCAGGATCGCCATAGCTAGAACCGATAAAACGTCCACCGGTTCCCAGTGTCAGTCCCGACAGAACGCCTTCGTTAAAGGTATAATCGCCCCAGAGTGATGCCATATGTTCAGGAACTTGTTCTACGTTGTTCCCTTTGAGATTGGTATCCTTGGTATACTCCGCATCAGTGTAAGTATATGAAGCTGTCACATTGATATTGGCATTCAAGGCCGCTTTAGCTTCAAATTCAAAGCCCTGAGAACGTACTTCGCCTGACGGAACTTGCAGATTCGAGTTGGTCGGATCGGTTGTCAGCGTATTCGTCTTCGTCAAATGATATGCCGCAGCCGTAATCACCACCGGCAGATCTTTCGGCACATATTTTACACCTGCTTCATATTGTTCACCCTTAGATGGCGCAAAAGCCATGCGTGGAGTGCTGTAGAGATCGAATGCGTTTGGTTCAAATGACTGGCTATAGCTAACGTACGGAGAAATACCATTATCAAACAGGTAGTTTACACCGCCACGCCATGTGAACTGATGATCGTTACGCTCAATATAACCCGCTTGCGGCGTGGTTGAATTCTGGCGAATTGTCGTTGCTTGCTGTGACCAGTCATAACGACCACCCAGCGTAAAGACCCACTTATCCCATTCCGCCTGATCCTGGATATAGATACCGGTTTGTTTGGTTTCGTTCATCTGATAAGGCTCGGTAGAGTCGAAAGCAAAATCATCCAGAGTCTGTGGGTTATAAAGATCCAGAACAGGAGCTGTACCAAATTTAGCATTGATATCATTACGCATACGCATGAAGTCAATACCAGTCAGCAACGTATGCTCCACCGTTCCCGTCGCGAAATTGCTCTGTAGCTGGGTATCAACACTGAAGTTCTGCAAACGTTCATCATCGACAACAGTGCCACGGCCAAGATAGTGATCGCGCTGATCGACCGGAATTGCCTGGCAAGGCGCATTAAACGTATTTGTTGTACAGATACCCGTGCCGTACACGCTCTGCTGCGACGTTTTCATTTCAGCAAAACGTAAATTCTGCCGGACGGTGAAAGTGTCATTAAAGCCGTGTTCAAAGCTGTATCCCACCATTTTCTGATTGCGGGAATAAGTATTATTTGAAGCACCTTCATTAAAATCTGTCGGCAGACGCTTGCCGTTAGGTAGCGGTTCAACCGTACCCTCCTTCGGCAACCAACCGTAGTAACCCGTTTCGGGTTCATTTTGGAAATAGGAGAGGAATGTAAAGTTGGTCTTGTCGTCAGGACGCCATGAGAAGGACGGAGCAACGGTATAACGCTGTGATTCAGAACCCTGCTGTTGCTCATTTTTGGAACGAGCCAGCCCGGTTAAACGGTAAGAGAATTCACCGTTATCATCTAATGCGTCACTAAAATCAAACCCAGTCTGGAACAGATTATCTGTTCCCATTTTGAACTGAACTTCTTTTAGCGGCTCGGTGGTTGGACGTTTACTAACCATCGAAATAATCCCACCAGGGTTACTCTTACCGTACAACACGGAAGTTGGTCCACGCATCAACTCAACACGCTCCAGCATGTAAGGATCGATAACCGCGTCGTTATAGAAGTTTCCTTGTAGTTTCAGACCATCCAGATAGTTGTTCTGGCTTAAACCGACAGAGGTAAAACCACGGATGCTGACAAAATCGTAGGTATTCGAAGCACCACGGTTACTGACCACAACGCCCGGGGTATAACCCAGTGCTTCCTTTACGGAACGAGACTGATGGATCTGCATCTCTTCACGCGTCACAACCGAAACAGACTGCGGGGTCTTTTCGATAGGCGTATCAGTCTTGGTGGCGGTGGCGGAACGCTTCGCGGCAATCGTCGGCGAAGGCCCCCATGCGCTTTCTTGTGCGGCAGGTGCTGCGGTTACGGTGATTGTTTCTTCTTTCGGTTGAACCGCCGCCTGTGCATACACAGACATGCCGCTAACCGCTGTGGCTACCACGACTGCAATTTTGCGCAGTGAGGAGTTTGGCTGAGCAGTTTTAAGACGCGCCATTGGTATATCTCTGATGAAAGTGAATGATAACGTAAACGAGAATTATTATTATAACGGCAGCATAATATTCGAAACACTGGCGAGATAGCAAGCGATACGCACCCCTACTAAAACTAAGGGGTTAAGAAATAACCAGATGAAAAGAAAGGGTTAATAAATTAGGCTGGAATGTTAGAACGCTGGCGACCCGCCGAAACGGGCCACAAGAAATTAGCGGTAAAAAACTTCAAAAGTAGCTACGGCGTCCACTTTCCCGGCTTTGACATTGCCAGTTTTGGCATAGCGTGCCTTCAGCGGAATTTCTGCCACTTCGTTAGCGCTGGTGCTGCTCACAGCGGTATAGGTTTGATCAAAACTCAGCACATTATTGTTCGCGTCCAGAATCTGGATACCGACACCGCTGGCAGAGCTGTCTCCATTGGTGATAGCCAAAATATTGCCATCCGTAACGCCTGTTGAACCAGCACTGTCGAACTGATAGTCGATTTGCGTACCTGCCCGACAATCAGCAATCTCGATTTTAAAACTATTGTCAGTAAGTACTTCTGAAAATTGACTGTCAAAGTTATCGACATTAATCGTCTTCAGCGGCACGTAGATATTTTTATCTTCCAGATTACAGGTATTGGTCTGGATATGAATACTGGTGGGAGATACCACTATCTGAGCAATCACATCATTACCCCACTTCTCTTCTGCCGTCAGCCTGGAGGTATCAAGATAACCATCCTCAACGTCGCCCGTCACAACCAACTGCATTGACGCATGGTACTTCGTATGAATAGTGCTCGATCCGCTCGAACCATAGCTATAAAAATGCATGGGAGTGACGATATCATCAGAGGTAAAGGTAGACATTCGTTCTTCCGCTTCCGCCATACGGATACCTATACCTGGCACGCCAGTCTGATAAACGCCTTCCAGCACTTCATTGCGGGCATCGGCATCCGTTAACATCACGTAGCCTTTGTATTTGTTGCCACTATTCCGGCAATTCATATCAATTTGACCGCTCTCAATGCTTCCCTCATAAATAATCGTACCAACTGGTGTATCAGGCTCCACCGTTATGCTTGCCGGAAGTTGAAAGATCAGTGCGCTATTTTCCGGGAGGGTTCCGGTACATGTGGTGGCATAAACAGGAGCTGCCGCTCCCGCTAAAATCAATATGATCAAAATAGCCCTGAAAATATTTTGATTCCTTTTACTCATATCTGACAAATTCCATATTTATAAGTCATCTTCAGTTATTGGCAATTAACCGTAGCAGTGAAAATTCCCGCACCCGCGTTCTCAGGCACGCTTACGCTACCCGTGCATTTCGTTTGTGCGGTATTTCCCCATTGCGCCTCAATGCGCTGTGTTCCTTTTAGCCCCGTGACATACACTTCACCGTCGTCGCCTACGATCGATGTCGTACCGTCCATACTCAACACCGCGCCAAAAGGAACTACGCTCTGACCATGTTTTAAGGTAAGTAATGCACGCTTGCCTGAACGCGCCGTGAAGTCAACTTTCACGACAGCCCCTTTTGTCGGGGTCGTATCCAGAGAAGCATCCTTAATATCAATATCGTCACGTCCCTGGGTATTCACAGTAATAGTATTACGGCGATAATTGGTTAAAGTCGGCACAATGGCATTGCCCCAATAATCGGTGTAAACCCCCAAAGAATTTTGTATTTTTACATTATCGCCATTGGTAATGTGCACAATGGCAAAGGCATCCTGTATGGATTGACCAAGCGTGATTCCCTGCGAATGTGCGACAACGGAACCCTGCGCGCTATAGCCCCACTGCTTACTGTCCTTTTGATAACTGTAATTGGTGCTGAACTCGCCAGCCGATGTCCGATACCGGGAAGAGAGATAGGCACCATAACCGACATCGTTATCGGTGTAGGTTTGCTGGAGGTTGTAATTTAAATTGTTATTTTCCAGCAGCGTTCCGCTGACACCGACCTGATGCGAGCTATTACCATTTTTGGAACTCGTCAGGTTATATGTTCCCCAGGCGTTCGCCAGCCACCGCGAAAGAGGGATGTTAATTGAAACAGAAAACAGCTGATCGTTAGTGGTTGATGGCGTTTTTGTCATGCTGTAATTCAGCGACCAGTTAATGCCCTGCCAACTGCGACTGTAACCCAGACTGACGCTGCGTTCATGACCATCCATGCCCCAGTAATCTTGCTGATAAGCGTTGGCGTATACCGATCCCCAGCTCTGTAACGACTGAGAAAGATTAAGTTGCAGGCGGCTGCGACGGTTATAGCTATCGCGATAGCTATAGATGCTGTCATCGTCGTAGCTGTTATTACGCTGATCGAGCGCCTCCTGAAAGGTATAAAACCCGGAGGTGGAATAACGATAGCTGGCCAGCGTGACCGTGGTATTGGTTAACGGAAAATCTTTTGCGTACTGCGCGCGCCACGACTGGCCATTCGCATCCGCGCGTTCGTCGTCAAACGCGGTTCTCGCCGCCGTCAGATCCATCGACAGCGAACCAAAATCGCGTAAATCGGCTCCGATGCCGGCCAGTCCGGCGCGATATATCGACGCGCCCTGCAGACCGCCGTAAGCGGTAATTCCGAAAGGTAAGCCATAAATTGCCGTAGCCTGGCTGAATTCCGGCTCCTCGCCGTTATCAACATCGCGATATTTCCCAGCCGCCAGGCTGTACTTCAGCGCGCCTTCACGTTGCATAATCGGCACCGAGGAGCTGGCCTGAATAAAGCTGCGCTCTGTAC
Organism: Citrobacter sp. C6_1; assembly: GCF_014596835.2. NCBI lineage: Bacteria > Pseudomonadati > Pseudomonadota > Gammaproteobacteria > Enterobacterales > Enterobacteriaceae > Citrobacter > Citrobacter sp. C6_1. The sequence continues at coordinate 3,785,571 of NZ_CP115031.1, forward strand.
CGTCGGCCTCCGTCACGGTGACTTCCAGATCCGCTCCTGCCGTCACCTGCGTTAAATCACGAATTTCAAACGGGCCAGGCGAGACGTTGGTCTGGTAGATGGTGTAACCGTTTTGCTTAATGGTGACTTTGGCATCGCTATTAGCAATCCCACGAACGACCGGGGCAAAGCCCTGTAATCCACTGGGCTGCATACTGGTATCTGTCTCCAGCTTAACGCCCGTCATCTGCACGCTATCGAACAGTTCGCCGTTAGTGTAGGTTTGCCCTATCTGAAGCTGGCTACGCAATGCTTTGACATCGCGTCCAAGCGTCGTATTAATAGATTGCCAACCATTGTCATTCCCCCAATTGCTGGTGTTACGCAAACGCCAGGGGCCGATATTCATCCCTGAATTCAAACTTGCCCAGTTCGAAGCATTATTTTGACCTCTGGATTGTTGGTGCGATCCCGAAATATAGTAACTGGTCCACAGAGCCGGAATGCCGTCATCCCAGAAAGTGGGATTGCTTTCGCCCGAAATTTTGCGGTCGCGGTAGATCTGCGGAATACGTAATTGCAGCACCTGTGTTTCCGGACTGAAGTCATAGCGTCCATCCGAGATATATTCGCTAATATCACCCAGCAACGTATCTTCGTTAACATTATTTAATGCCGGAACCGTATCAACTTTAACGCCCAGTTCGCGCAGCTCCGCTTTGGTAAATTGCGGAATCAGTTTGCTCTTATCTTTTGAAAGGAGGTAATTTAAATTTCGTTTATCAATGCGATCCTGATCCCAAACAATCGACGTTAAATAACGTCCGGGGGATAAACCATTATGCTGTAAAAAAGCTTCAAGCGCCCCGGTATTCTCAAGTGGGGTTCCCGTTTCAAGTACACTGAGATTGAAATAATCATCAGCACAAACGGAACCACTCGCAGTCAATATCGCGAATGTCAGCGTATTGAGAGCAAAAAGTCGGGCAACACGATGCGAAGGCATAAATATCCCACACAACTCATCAATAGCTGATTTACAGCGACTGTTTACGCTGTTCGGTTTCGGAGCCAAAATCATTAATAGCGGTCCAGATAACGTCCCCTTTTACTGCAGATGGCAGCGGAAAACGCTGCTCACCAAATGGAGCGACCATCATGGTTAATGCCGAGGGGGAATGTTGCTCCGATGCAGCCTTAACCACTTTCCCCGCAACCGTCAACTGTCCAAAGGTGATGTAGAAGGGCGTTGGGTTTTTTACTACTAACTGGTTTTGATTGCGGTTAAATTGCAACGATTGCCAGGCTGTTTGCGCTTCGCTTTCTTTTAGCGAAACCGGGCGGTAGAACAGCTTTAACCTGGTCTTAATTGCAAATTGCAGCGTGTTCTTGTCATGCAATTCTTCTGGGATCGCTGCAACAGATTTGATGTTCGCCATAAATAATGACTCACGATCCTGAGGCAGCGCCGATTTATTTCCGGTATAAACCACGTGTAGCAGCGTCTGGCGGTTTTCGTCCAATTTGTAAATTGGCGGTGTCATAATAAATGGCGCTTTGCTGTCATCAATATTACTGACCCAGCTCTGCACCAGATAACGTTTATCATTATCTTTATTTTTTAAAGCAATCTGTACTTCAGACTGGTTAGCCGGATATATAATTCGTGTGCCACCCACTACTACGCCAGCTTGAACCGAATTTAATCCCGAGGTTAATATAAGTATTAATGCTGTGAAAAGTCGTTTCATCTTTCCATTCCATTGAAATACTGGCCCTGCCTGGGCCAGGTTTATGATGATTAACGATAAAGCAGAGTATAGGTCGCTTGTGCGGTATAATCACCGGTAGTTGGTAAAGTGCTACCAACCTGGATAACCTCAGCTTTATAATTAAAAACCACGCTCTCACCGTTAGTCTTATTCAGTGCCGCTTCAGGATCTGAGCCATCAAATTTCACGTAGTTGCTGCTCCCTTCAGGAAGCATACGTACCCCGAGGTTCTGCGCAGTCCCTGTCGCCTGCAAGACTTCATCGTCGTATCCGGCAATACGCGTCCCATCAAATTTGATATTGAGGTTGGCAACCGCAGCATCACATTCTGTCAGCGTAATCGCAAAAGATTGCGTGTCGCCGACTTTTTTATCTTCGCCAAACGCAGTTTGAGAAAGGTTGTTAAACGTCACAGTACCGTTTGTCGCCGTACCGTTTACATCCACTTTGCAACTATCGGGAAGAATCTTCCCATTGAACGTTATGGTTCCGGTATCAACAGCTAACGCAGGAACTGCGGTGCCAGCCAGTATGCTGCTGACAAACAACGAGGTGAGAATTTTTTTGCACATAACGCATTCCTTACATATGTCGACAAAAATTAACAAAGAAAAGTTAACAGGGAAATAGAGATGGGCTGGAGATGCGCTGTAGACCTGTATGTAACATACAACAGCAGATATATAATATATCGTTATCAACTCATTCAATTAAAAGCATTCCCTTGCGTCATTAATTCTACGCGCCACGATATGTAAAAGCTAACCTATGAATTTATAAAAACTATAAAAAAACAGGTTTAACATCTTGTTTTTCATATTAAATAGCGTAAAAATGATATTTTCTTAATTCTGAATTAAGTTAACATCGAAGCATTCACAAAGAAAATAATCAAGAATTAAATATGCAATTGATAAATAAAAATAAATAAAAAACCGACAAAAAAACCGAGTGAAATTAACCAACAACAAATACATACAAAAAAATAATATAATAATTTTATGAGCAGACGTAATCAGAGTTCAAAAGGGAAATGACCAGAAAGGGATGTGTAATAACGGCAGGATGGAGCCTCCCCCACACCAGCGGTGATTAACACAGCGCTGATGCGGGGGAGAACAGCTAAATCAGATATCAGTTACTACCAAACATATCTTTGATCCAACCTGCTACACCATTGCTGTCTTTCTTCTCCTGCTGGGCTGGCTGCTGCTGTTGAGGCTGTTGCTGCTGCGGCTGTTGAGAAGATTGATCGAACGGATTACCCGATTGCTGCTGCATCTCACCTTGCTGACACAACGAATCCGGATCGGTGGTCCATACCGGCAGCGTGCGCATACCGCCGCTACACACAAAGTTACCGTCGTAGTCTACGCCCATATCCACCACATCCTCCGGTGGCGTCAGCACCAGAGGTGTTGGCGTCTGGTTAGCCAGATAACGCTGATAAATCGACATTGCGCCGCTGGCACCGTACAACTTGGTTGGCTGGTTGTTATCGCGGCCTACCCAGGTAATCGTCACCTGGCTGCCGTCGATCCCGGCAAACCAGGTATCCACATTGTTGTTGGTGGTCCCGGTTTTCCCTGCCAGATGCAGCCCCGGATACTTCGCGCCAAGCTGGCGACCCGTACCGCGTTGAACCACCTGTTGCATGGTCCACAACGTCATATATGCCGCTTGAGCAGGCACTGCGCGCTCTGCCTGCGGGAAGCTTTGATACAGCACGGTCCCATCTTCAGCAATCACCGAACGCAGTGCTGATAATGGCGCACGATTACCCCCGCTGGCGATGGTCTGGAACGCCTGCGCCACTTCAATTGGCGTCAGGTTCAACGCCCCCAGCAGCATCGCCGGAACCGGATTGAGCTGATCTTTCGGGGCGCCCAGTTTCGTCCAGGTCTCGGTAACCGCGGGCAGACCCAGCGCCATCCCCAGATTGACGGTCGGGACGTTCATTGAACGCGTTAATGCATCCACCAGCATCACTTTACCGCTTTCGCTATAGCGACGGTCATCGTTCTGCGGTGACCACACCTGGCCGTTCGGCTGGCGCAGCGCAATCGGCGCATCGGCAATCCAGGTATTCAGGCGATACAGCTTCGGCTGGCTCAGCGCCGTCAGATAGGTTGCCGGTTTTGCCAGAGAACCAATCGAACGACGCGCCTGCATCGCACGGTTATAGCCCGCAAACTGCGGCTCTGCGCCGCCGACCATAGCACGAACCTCGCCGCTAAAGCGGTCAACGACCACAATCGCGGTTTCCAGGTCGCTCAGCTTGCGCTGTTTCTTCAGCACAGGAATGCCTTCCACCGCCGCTTTTTCTGCGGCGTCCTGCGCCACGGAATCAAAGGTGGTGAAAATTTTCACACCGGAGAGATCTTTGACCTTATCGCCCAGCTTCGCCTGTAGCTCCTGGCGTACCATCTGCATAAACGCTGGCTGTGGTGAAATCACCCCGCCACGCGGCTGCACGCCTAACGGGCGCGCACTCAGCATGTCATACAGATCCTGATCGATAATCTGCTGCTGTTGCAGCAGGCGCAGCACCAGATTACGACGCTCCAGCGCCAGCTTCGGATTACGCCATGGGTTGTAGATTGACGCGCCTTTCACCATTCCCACCAGCAGCGCCTGCTGGTCAAGACTCAACTCCTCTACCGGACGACCAAAATAATACAGGCTCGCCAGCGGGAAGCCGCGAATTTCATTATCGCCGCTTTGACCGAGATAGACTTCGTTCATGTACAGCTCAAGAATGCGGTCTTTGCTGTAACGCGCGTCCATCAACAGCGCCATATAGGCTTCGTTGGCCTTACGCCAGTAGGAACGTTCACTGGAGAGGAACAGGTTTTTCACCAGTTGCTGAGTCAGCGTACTCGCCCCCTGCACCGTGCGACCGGCCGTCAGGTTAGCCAGCACCGCACGACCAATCGAGTAGAGGCTGACGCCATCATGCTCATAGAAGTGACGGTCTTCGGTTGCCAGCAGCGTATCAACCAGCAAATCCGGGAAGCCGCTGCGTGGAACGAACAGGCGCTGCTCACCGTTAGGGGAAGAGAGCATGGTAATCAGGCGTGGATCGAGACGGAAGAAACCGAACTGGCGGTTGTTATCCATATTCTCGATGGTGTCCAGATGATCGCCGTCAAAGGTCAGACGCGCGCGCACCTGCCCTTCTTTACTGTCCGGGAAGTCAAACGGACGACGAATCATCTCAATGCTTTTCGCCTGCACGGTGAATTCGCCCGGGCGCGTCATTTTCGTTACCTGACGGTACTGTGTCGCCTCCAGCAGTTTCACCATCTCGTTCTTGCCGATCGGCATTTCTGGCTCAAGGTTAACCATGCGGCCATATACTGCCGCAGGCAGTTGCCAGACTTTACCGTCGATACGGCTACGGATTTTTTGGTCCAGATACACGCCATATATCGCGATCAGCACCAAAAAGACGATCGACAGTTTTACCAGCAGCCAGAACCAGCCGCGCTTACCACGAGGCTTACGCCCTTTGCCTTTACCCTTACGCGGCATCGGTTCTTCATCCTCATAGTCATCATCATAATCATCGTCATACTCATCATCTCTGAGTTGACGACGGCTCACCTTTTGTTTCACCGGACGTGAGGGTTTCCCTTTACGTCCAATTGGCTCGCGGTCATTCCCCGCCATGCTTTTTCTCCGCAACATTCAGGCGCAAAGGCCCGATTCTCTGTTCTTCCGTCAGGCGACAGAAGAAGAAATCTCTCAATTTTCAGCTGTATTTATGCCGGATGGCGGCGTAAAACGCCTTATCCGGCCTACGTTCGCCCTGATAAGCGCAGCGCCATTAGGCAACCACGCATACAGCTATGAATACTTTTTGGTGCGCCGCGTTGGCGCGGTATTCGCCGGATCGTCCGGCCAGACGTGCTTGGGATAACGCCCTTTCATCTCTTTTTGTACCTCACGGTACGATCCTTTCCAGAATGCGCTCAGATCGCTCGTTACCTGCAGCGGTCGCTGGGCCGGAGACAGCAGTTCCAGCACCAACGGCACACGCCCCCCGGCGATGGTTGGGGTCTTCGCTTCGCCAAACATTTCCTGCATCCGAACGGCCAATACCGGAGGGTTATCCTCGTGATAGCGAATGGCTATCCGGCTTCCCGTCGGCACAGTGTAATGCGCAGGAAGCTCACTATCCAGACGTTGCAGCATCGACCAGTCCAGCAAACCGCGCAATGCCTGGCCCACATTTACTGCTTTGAGCGCACGTAAAGAGTGCACACCGCTCATGTGCGGCAGCAGCCAGGTCTCCAGCGTCGCCAGCAGAGAATCCTCATCTACCGCAGGCCAGTCGTACTCAGGTAACCAGTTTGCCGCACACTGCAAACGCAGCCGAAACTGCTCGGCCTCCGGCGTCCAGTTGAGCACACTTAACCCTTTATCGCGAATACCATTCAGCATCGCCTGATGCAACTCATCTTCCGAGAGCCTGGCCAGTGGCTGCACTTTTAGCGTCAACTGGCCTATCCGCGTGCGGCGCAGTGCTTTTAACGTTCCCTGGGCTTCATCCCATTCGATGGTGTCGGACTGTTGCAGCAGTTCAGGACACGTCTGCATCAACGCTTCAATATCCAACGGCAACGCTAACAAAATACGCGCATCCGGTGACGCGCTGCCTTGCAGTAACAGCGGCGCTATCAGCCACTCATGGCGTCCCAGGGCGTCATCGGCATCCAGCATCGCGCCCATGCCGTTGGCCAGTTGATAGCGTCCTTCTTGTCCACGTCGACGCGCGATCCGATCGGCAAACGCCTGCGCCAGCAACGAGGGGAGCAGCGCGCTATCGGGCTGCCTGCTGCGAACGTTAAGCCGTTTCAGCAATTGCTGGCTGCGCTGCTGCCAGGCGGGCTGATTTCGTGAAAACGCGACAGCCAAATCGGTGCTGCCCCCGCGCGGCGGCTCTTCCAGAATTGCTGCCAGTTTTGCCGCCGATGCCGCTTCATCGTCATTGTTGGTGCTAACCAGCATAGCCGCTAAACGGGGTTCGTTACCCAACGCCGCCATTTTCTGCCCCGTGGCGCTGAGTCTGTCGCCCTCCAGCGCGCCCAGCATCTGTAACAAACGCGTTGCCGCCTGCAGGTTGATAGCGGGTGGCGTATCCAGCCAGTTCAACTGTGCGGGATCGGTGCATCCCCATTGCAGCAGCTCCATCAGCAGCCCGGACAGATCGCTCTGTAATATCTCAGGCTCTCCCTGTGTCGCCGCTCTTTCCGCCTGCTCTTTAGCAAGCAAATGTAGGCAGATACCTGGCTCCAGACGCCCGGCGCGTCCGGCACGCTGGGTCATTGAGGCCTGGCTGATACGTTGGGTAATCAGTCGCGTCAAACCGGTGCGTGCATCATAACGCGCCACGCGCTCCTGGGCGCAGTCCACCACCAACCGGATCCCTTCAATCGTTAAGCTGGTTTCGGCAATATTGGTCGCCAGCACCACTTTGCGCTTACCTTGCGGCGCAGGCAAAATCGCCTGACGCTGCTCAGCCAACGTCAACGCGCCGTATAACGGACATAACACAACATCGCCGCCCACACGCGACGCCAGCTGTTCCTGCACGCGCAGGATTTCCCCTACGCCCGGTAAAAACAGTAGCAGCGACCCGCTTTCGTGGCGCAGGAGTTCCACCGTCGCTATCGCCACCGCTTCATCAAAACGCAGATGCGCCGCCAACGGCTGGTAGCGCCGTTCAACAGGAAACGCGCGTCCTTCGGAAACAAGGGTAGGCGCTTCAGGCAACAGCTGCTGCAAACGCCCGTTGTCCAGTGTGGCTGACATAATCAGCAGCTTTAAATCGTCCCGCAGGCCTTGCTGTACGTCCAACAGCAGCGCCAGTGCCAGGTCGGCCTGCAGGCTGCGCTCGTGAAATTCGTCGAGGATCACCAGCCCAACGCCCGCCAGTTCAGGATCGCGCTGGATCATGCGCGTCAGGACGCCCTCCGTCACCACTTCAAGCCGGGTTTGCGGCCCCACGCAGCTTTGCGCACGCATGCGATAGCCCACGGTTTCGCCGGGCTTTTCGTTCAGCGACTCCGCCAGTCGTTGTGCCACATTGCGAGCCGCCAGGCGACGCGGCTCCAGCAGGATAATGCGCCCCGATATCCCCTGATGCGCCAGAAGCTGTAGCGGCAGCCAGGTCGATTTCCCGGCACCGGTCGGCGCGGTCAGCAGGACCTGCGGTGAAGCATCAAGGGCAGTAAGCAGTTCAGGCACTATGGCGGCAACGGGCAACGACGTCACAAATGACTCCAGAGGGTTAACATTCTTCGCGCTGCATTGTAGCATCGCGTTAATTCATAACCGAGTATCCATCATGTCTGAGCCAAAACGGCTGTTCTTTGCCATTGAATTGCCTGCTGAGGTTCGGGAGCAGCTCATCCACTGGCGAGCCGCACAATTTCCACCGGAAGCGGGCCGCCCGGTCGCCGCAGACAATCTGCACCTGACGCTGGCTTTTTTAGGGGATGTGAGTGCCGAGAAACAGAAGGCGCTATCACAACTGGCTGGACGCATTCGCCAGCCAGGTTTTACGCTCAAACTGGATGATGCCGGGCAATGGCTGCGTTCGCGGGTCATATGGTTGGGAATGCGCCAGCCGCCACGCGGGTTATTGCAACTGGCCAATATGCTGCGAGCACAGGCCGCACGCAACGGATGCTACCAAAACCCACAGCCCTTTCACCCGCATATCACGCTCTTGCGCGATGCCAGCCATGCAGTCGCCATCCCGCCCCCCGGTTTTTGCTGGTCATTTCCGGTTACGGAGTTTGCGCTTTATGCCTCGTCATTTGAGCGAGGACGCACTCGCTATTCAATCTTGCAACGCTGGGTGCTGAGCAAATAATCAAGGGTATTATTCATGCAATTTTCTCCCCCTTTACAACGCGCTACGCTAATTCAGCGCTATAAACGTTTTTTAGCGGATGTGATCACACCTGATGGCACAACCTTGACGCTACACTGCCCAAATACCGGCGCGATGACCGGATGCGCAACCCCTGGGGATACCGTCTGGTATTCAACATCAGAAAATATTAAGCGGAAATATCCACATACCTGGGAATTAACGCAAACCGCATCCGATGCATTTATTTGTGTTAACACGCTATGGGCCAATCGCTTAACGAAAGAGGCTATTCAGAATGAGCTCATTGCGGAGCTTTCTGGCTACAGCGTGTTGAAAAGTGAAGTAAAATACGGCGCAGAAGGCAGCCGTATTGATTTTTTGTTACAGGCAGATTCCCGGACTGACTGCTATATTGAAGTAAAATCAGTCACGTTGGCGGAAAAAGAGTATGGTTATTTTCCCGATGCCATAACTGAACGAGGGCAGAAACATCTTCGGGAATTGATGAGCGTAGCGGCTGAAGGTAAACGTGCCGTCATATTTTTCGCGGTACTACATTCAGCCATTACACGGTTTTCACCCGCGCGTCATATCGATGCAAAATATGCGCAGTTATTAGTCGAAGCACAGCTAAAGGGGGTCGAAATTCTGGTTTATAAAGCGGAACTTTCTGCCCATAGTATGACTCTTAAAGAGCCGTTGCCCATTGCCTTGTAATGGTGTAAACAACGGGTTAATTAGTATTCTGGCCGCGTGCGCAAATACGCTTTTCCTCACAGGGTTGTCAAGTGTTACGTATAGATAATTGCTATCCGGAAAAGCATCTGCTATTTATAGCGACCTGATTTTTCCCCCGAACATGGGGATCGATAGTGCGTGTTAAGGAGAAGCAACATGCAAGAAGGGCAAAACCGTAAAACATCGTCCCTGAGTATTCTCGCCATCGCTGGGGTGGAGCCGTACCAGGAGAAACCGGGCGAAGAGTATATGAACGAAGCCCAGCTGTCGCACTTCAGGCGTATTCTTGAAGCATGGCGTAATCAACTCAGGGATGAAGTCGATCGCACTGTGACTCATATGCAGGACGAAGCGGCTAACTTCCCTGATCCGGTTGACCGTGCCGCGCAGGAAGAAGAATTCAGCCTTGAGCTGCGTAACCGTGACCGTGAGCGCAAACTGATCAAAAAGATCGAGAAGACGCTGAAGAAAGTAGAAGACGAAGATTTCGGCTACTGCGAATCATGCGGCGTAGAAATTGGTATTCGTCGTCTGGAAGCCCGTCCAACAGCCGATCTATGCATCGACTGCAAAACGCTGGCAGAAATTCGCGAAAAACAGATGGCGGGTTAATCCCGTAGACTGTTGCATGCCGGGTAGCATTACGCTCATCCGACAGTACCTGGGCGGGAGTTTCTCCCGCCTTATTCTTTTATATTATCCATCGACATGACAGACAAACCCTATATTGGCCGTTTTGCCCCTTCACCTTCTGGTGAACTGCATTTTGGTTCCCTGGTAGCCGCCCTCGGCAGTTATCTGCAGGCCCGTGCACAGCGCGGAATCTGGCGGGTACGCATTGAAGATATCGATCCCCCTCGTGAAGTTCCCGGTGCTGCAGAGACGATTCTGCGTCAGCTGGAACATTACGGGCTGCACTGGGATGGCGAAATCATGTGGCAGTCGCAACGCCATGACGCCTACCGTGAGGCACTGGCCTGGTTACAACAACAAGATTTAAGCTACTACTGTACCTGTACACGCGCCCGTATTCAGAGTATTGGCGGGATTTACGACGGTCATTGCCGTGCGTTACGCCACGGGCCGGAAAATGCAGCGGTACGCATCAAGCAGCAGCATCCCGTTTTACACTTTAACGACCTGTTGCGCGGCAATATTCACACCGACCCAGAGCTTGCACGGGAAGACTTTATTATCCACCGACGCGACGGACTGTTTGCTTATAACCTTGCGGTGGTGGTTGATGACCATTTCCAGGGGGTAACTGAGATTGTACGCGGCGCGGATCTCATCGAACCGACTGTACGCCAAATTTCGTTGTATCAGCAGTTCGGCTGGCAAGTACCGGACTATATTCATCTGCCGTTGGCGCTCAACGAGCAAGGCGCTAAACTTTCTAAGCAGAATCATGCGCCTGCCCTGCCGCAAGGCGATCCACGCCCGGTTCTCATCAACGCGTTGCGCTTCCTCGGTCAGAACACTGTAATACCGTGGCAAGCGCTGAGTGTGGAAGAATTACTGCAAACTGCGGTGCAAAATTGGACGCTTACGACTGTGCCGGGTTCAGTGAATGTAAATCCGGCATTCTCAAATGACTCATGCTGAGCTATGATTAGCCGCGATTTTTACACAGCAACACTTGTTCTGACTGAAGTTTGACACTACCGAGGTGCACTATTTTTACCCGAGTCGCTAATTTTTGCCGCAAGGTGCTAAGCCGTGAGGAGCGCGAGGCCGAGCTTGCCGTCGCCCGTCCGCATATGACGGTAATCCCGCGTGAGCAGCACTCTATCTCCCGCAAAGATATCAGTGAAAATGCCCTGAAGGTAATGTACAGGCTCAATAAAGCCGGATACGAGGCATGGCTGGTAGGCGGTGGCGTACGCGATCTTTTGCTGGGCAAAAAGCCGAAAGATTTTGATGTCACCACCAATGCAACGCCAGATCAGGTGCGAAAACTGTTTCGTAACTGTCGCCTGGTTGGGCGCCGATTCCGTCTGGCCCATGTCATGTTTGGCCCGGAAATTATCGAAGTTGCGACCTTTCGTGGACACCATGAAGGCAGTGAGTCCGATCGCACAACGTCACAGCGCGGGCAAAACGGTATGCTGCTGCGCGACAACATCTTCGGCTCCATCGAAGAAGATGCTCAGCGTCGCGACTTCACGATTAACAGCCTGTATTACAGCGTGGCCGATTTCACCGTGCGTGATTACGTCGGTGGTATGCAGGATCTCGAAGATGGCGTCATCCGCCTGATCGGTAATCCGGAAACGCGCTACCGCGAAGATCCTGTACGTATGCTGCGTGCCGTGCGCTTTGCCGCCAAGCTCGACATGCGTATCAGCCCGGAAACCGCAGAGCCGATCCCACGTCTGGCAACGCTGCTTAATGATATTCCCCCCGCACGCCTGTTTGAAGAAGCGCTCAAACTGTTACAGGCGGGCTATGGGTATGAAACCTATAAAAAACTGCGTGAGTACAGCCTGTTCCAGCCGCTGTTCCCAACCATTACGCGCTATTTCACCGAAGACGGTGACAGCCCGATGGAACGCATCATTGCCCAGGTATTGAAGAACACCGATAACCGCATCAATAATGATATGCGCGTTAACCCGGCGTTCTTGTTCGCCGCCATGTTCTGGTATCCGCTACTGGAAACCGCGCAAAAAATTGCCCAGGAAAGCGGTCTGGCCTATTACGACGCCTTCGCGCTGGCAATGAACGACGTGCTGGATGAAGCCTGTCGTTCACTGGCTATCCCAAAACGCCTGACGTCGCTCACCCGTGATATCTGGCAGCTTCAATTACGCATGTCCCGTCGTCAGGGTAAGCGCGCCTGGAAGCTGATGGAGCATCCAAAATTCCGCGCTGCCTACGACTTGTTGGCCCTGCGTGCCGAAGTGGAAAATAACGCCGAGCTGCAGCGTCTGGCGCAGTGGTGGGGCGAATTCCAGGTGTCGGCGCCGCCTGAGCAAAAAGGCATGCTGAACGAACTCGACGAAGAACCGGAACGCCGCCGCCATCGTCGTCCGCGCAAACGTGCGCCACGTCGCGAGGGTTCCGCGTGACCCTCGCTTATATTGCGCTCGGCAGCAATTTAGCCTCACCTCTGGAGCAGGTTAATGCTGCCGTGCAAGCGATCGGCGACATTCCCGATAGCCGCATCGTCGCCGTTTCCTCGTTTTACCGTACCCCGCCGTTAGGCCCACAGGATCAGCCAGACTACCTGAACGCCGCAGTGGCGCTGGAAACCGCACTCGCGCCCGAAGAATTGCTCAATCATACCCAACGCATTGAGCTGCAGCAGGGACGCGTACGTAAAGCTGAACGTTGGGGGCCACGCACGCTGGACCTTGATATTATGCTGTTTGGTGATGAAGTGATTAACACCGAACGTCTGACCGTGCCGCACTACGACATGAAGAACCGCGGCTTTATGCTGTGGCCACTTTTTGAAATCGCGCCTGAACTGATCTTCCCGGACGGAACCAGCCTGCATCAACGCCTCTCCCAGCTCGGTGCAGCAAAACCTGCACACTGGTAAAATAATTATTCTCCTTTAGCGTTTACAGCTTTCGCGCCAAACGATTGCTTAAATCAATTGCCCCCCTGAATGTGACTGCTAGAATGCCGTTAAATATGACTTTTACCATCAGGAAATGTTATGAAACCGACAACAATCTCATTGCTGCAAAAATACAAGCAAGAGAAGAAACGCTTCGCGACGATTACGGCCTACGACTACAGCTTCGCTAAGTTATTTGCCGATGAAGGCATCAATGTGATGCTGGTTGGCGACTCGCTGGGCATGACCGTTCAGGGCCATGATTCTACCCTCCCCGTCACCGTTGAAGATATCGCCTACCACACCCGCGCAGTGCGTCGCGGCGCCCCCAACTGCCTGCTACTTTCCGATCTCCCGTTTATGGCCTACGCTACGCCAGAACAAACCTTTGCAAACGCGGCGATTGTGATGCGCGCGGGTGCCAATATGGTCAAGATCGAAGGCGGTGCGTGGCTGGTTGATACGGTGAAAATGCTCACCGAACGTGCCGTCCCAGTTTGCGGCCACCTGGGATTGACGCCGCAATCGGTAAATATCTTTGGCGGCTATAAAATTCAGGGTCGCGGCAATGCCGGCGACGTTCTGCTGGAAGATGCGCTGGCGCTGGAAGCCGCTGGCGCTCAGTTGCTGGTACTGGAATGCGTTCCGGTTGAGCTGGCGAAGCGCGTCACCGATGCGTTGTCGATTCCGGTTATCGGTATTGGCGCAGGTAACGTCACTGATGGACAAATCCTCGTCATGCATGATGCCTTTGGCATTACCGGCGGCCATATCCCTAAATTTGCCAAAAATTTCCTCGCTGAAGCGGGCGACATGCGCGCCGCAGTACGGCAGTATATTGCTGAGGTTGAATCCGGCGTCTATCCGGGTGAAGAACACAGTTTCCATTAATTTATCTGCCAGCACGCCATTACGCCGGATGGCGACGCTACGCGCCTTATCCGGCCTACAACTTCACGCGTAGGCCTGATAAGCGAAGCACCATCAGGCATCGTATCTAAGGAGTCTTGTTGTGTTAATTATTGAAACTCTGCCGCTGCTGCGCCAGCACATTCGTCGTCTGCGTCAGGAAGGCAAACGCGTCGCGCTGGTTCCGACAATGGGCAACCTGCACGACGGCCATATGAAGCTGGTTGATGAAGCAAAGGCTCAGGCTGATGTGGTGATCGTCAGTATTTTCGTTAATCCGATGCAGTTTGACCGTGTGGAAGACCTGGCGCGCTATCCGCGCACCCTGCAGGAAGATTGCGAAAAACTGAACAAGCGTAAAGTCGATGTCGTCTTTGCACCGTCAGAGAAAGAAATCTACCCGCAGGGCACGGAAGGTCATACCTATGTAGATGTTCCGGGACTGTCTACCATGCTGGAAGGCGCCAGCCGTCCGGGTCACTTCCGTGGTGTTTCCACTATCGTCAGCAAGCTGTTTAACCTGATCCAGCCAGATATCGCCTGCTTTGGTGAGAAAGATTTCCAGCAACTGGCGCTGATCCGCAAAATGGTTGCGGATATGGGTTATGACATTGAGATCGTCGGCGTACCGATTATTCGCGCCAAAGACGGCTTAGCCCTAAGCTCACGTAACGGCTATCTCACGACAGAGCAGCGTAAAGTCGCCCCTGGCTTGTACAAAGTGATGAGCCGCATTGGCGAAAAATTACAGGCTGGGGAACGCGATCTGGAAGAGATTATCGCCATTGCTGAGCACGAGCTGAATGAAAAAGGCTTCCGCGCCGACGACATTCAGATCCGCGACGCCGACACGCTGCTTGAACTGACTGAAAGCAGTAAACGCGCAGTGATTCTGGTTGCCGCCTGGCTGGGTCAGGCTCGTCTGATCGATAATCAAAGCGTTACATTAGCCCAGTAGACAGGGGTTAAAAATCAGGCAATACTGCCTGAAAATTCTCAAAGCAGGTCAGTAGCACCTGCTTAGCCAAGATAAACGACAGGGTATAGAAGTTATGATTCGCACCATGCTGCAAGGCAAGCTCCACCGTGTAAAAGTCACGCAGGCAGACCTGCACTATGAAGGCTCCTGCGCCATCGACCAGGATTTCCTTGATGCCTCCGGTATTCTGGAAAATGAAGCTATTGATATCTGGAACGTGACCAACGGAAAACGTTTCTCAACCTATGCGATTGCGGCTGAACGCGGCTCCAAAATCATCTCGGTGAACGGTGCGGCAGCGCATTGTGCTGAGGTTGGCGACATTGTGATTATCGCCAGCTTTGTCACTATGTCTGATGAAGAAGCCCGTACATGGCGCCCGAAAGTGGCTTACTTTGAAGGCGACAACGAAATGAAGCGTACCGCTAAAGCCATTCCGGTACAGGTTGCCTGATAGCCCTACCCCTGCGGCTGGTTGCTGATCAGCCGCGACATCGTTTCCAGTGAATCCGTTCTTAAAATATAGAGTCGTTTCAATAAGAACGGATTATCTCCCGGCTTAACCTTCCCTCTCACCGTGGTAACTGCCATGTGGAATCCCGCGTCGCCTGCCGCTTTTACCGCCGTGGCGTTATAACCGCCAAACGGATACGAAAGATACAGGACGTGAGGGTTAAACTGAGACAACGCCCGACGCGAGCGGGCAAAATCGAAAAGAATATTATGATAGCTGCGACTTAGCAGGATCGGCCGGCGATTCGCATCAACCCGATGTAAAAAATGGGTATGCGACTGGAAGTCGAACACGTCCCGGATCTCATTCAGTTCAGAGAGGCTCATAAACTGCAGCGATTTCGGATCCCACTTCTGCGGGTGGCGCTTGATACGTGAGGAGATGATAAACGCCGTGGCCTTCATGCCGTGCTGCTTCAAAATGGGGTAAGCATAACGACTCACCGACTTCAGACCATCATCAAAGGTCAGCACCACCGCCCGCGCCGGGAGGTTCATTTTATTCTGCACGTAGCCTTCCAGTTGATACATCGTCAACGTGGTGTAGCCGCGATCCTGAAGCCAGGCCATCTGGTTACTGAACGCACGCACTGAGGTCGTCGTGGAGGTGTGGCGAAAACGGGTATTCTCTTCATCACGCAGAATATGGTGGTAGGTCAACACGGGAATACCGTGGTCTTCCTGCGCATCCAGCGCACTGATATAGGCCAGCCTGCCACCAATGCGGATCTGAAACCAGGTCTGATTAAGTCGGTCTTTGAGCTTACTAATGATGGGATAACGCAGATTATCCGCCAACACGCCAAACGGGGCGCTACCGACATCCGGAGCGTTATAAACCGGCGTATCTTTCCAGGTTAGCAGTCTTTGGTTGCTGAGCGGCTTGTTGAGGTCGCCTAAACCATCTTCGACTTTCTGCCGCCCCTGGACGGGCTCCAGATGCCCCTTATCAATAAATCCAGTGCCAAAGCCAAAGGGAAATTCGTAATAATCTGCCGCAATGGGCTCAACGGCGAGGATCTGCCCGGCGCGAATATTCCCGACCGTCACCATCTTATTGCCAATCAGTGCCCACACGGCAGCCGCTTCGGTGGTTTGCATATAACGAGCAGGCAACGCCGCAGCAACGCTACCGGAGAACAGGAGTAACAGAACCAACAGAACGCGCATCACCATATGAGATAACCGAGGCGAGAAACCTCGGCTATTGTAGCAAAAGCGCCATCAATACCAATGATTAATACTCATACAAATCATGCTTCAACACGAAGGGGGGATTTTTTTGTTGCTGATGCCAGAGACTGGAGACTTCAGGCCCGCCAAGCGCAACGATGCAATCGCGAAACGCAGAACTGCTCATTGATTCCCGCGACGAAATCATTCGCTCAAGTAATGGATAGCTGATACCGGAAATGACTTCACACTGGGGATGTTTATGGCTCATTAACGAAGCCACGCGGTAAGGCGCAGCCCCGGCCATATCGGTCAGGAATATCACGCCCTCGCCTGAGTCTGTGGCATGCAGGGCATGGCACATCATGCGACTTAGCATGTTTGAGCTGAGACCTCGCCAAAAACTCACCGCCTGACACTGGACCAAAGGACCGTGCTTTTTTTCCAGACGATGCAGCATATCCTGTGCCTTATCGTCATGACAGGTAATTACCCAACCTAGCATCGCCTACCTCCTTAGCAGGCAAGTAGTTTATCAGGGTGATAAATATGTAAGGGTGATAAACATCAAAAGTTTCCTCTCCCGTTCGGGGAGAGGAAAAGGGGTTAGCTGCGCAGTCCGCGCCCGCGCTGAATCAGATACCAGCACAGCAAATAGAACGCAGCGATAAACACCACCAGCACGCCAAACGTGGTGACCAGAGGAACATCGTGAATACCCAGGAAACCGTAGCGGAAACCGCTAATCATGTAGACAATCGGGTTCAGATGCGACAGTCCCTGCCAGAACGGCGGCAGCAGCGTTAACGAATAGAAAACGCCACCCAGATAGGTCAGAGGCGTCAGCACGAAGGTTGGGATCAGACTGATATCGTCAAAGGTCTTGGCGAAGACTGCATTCAACAAACCGGCCAACGAAAACAGCACCGCCGTTAACGCCAGCGTCAGCGCCACGAAGACCCAGGAGTGCACCTGGAACGGCACGAAGAACAGTGAGATAGCCGTGACCAGGATCCCGACGCACAAGCCACGCGCCACGCCGCCGCCGACAAAACCGGCGATGATCACGTGCGTTGGCACCGGGGCGACCAGCAGCTCTTCAATATTACGTTGAAACTTGGCGCTGAAGAATGACGACGCCACGTTAGCGTACGAGTTGGTGATCACCGCCATCATAATCAGCCCCGGCACGATAAACTGCATGTAGCTAAAGCCATGCATTTCACCGATCCGTGAGCCGATCAAATTACCAAAGATAATAAAATAGAGCGTCATGGTGATGACGGGAGGCACCAGGGTTTGCACCCAGATACGCATAAAGCGGTGGATCTCTTTCGCCCAGATGCTTTTCAGCGCGACCCAGTAAAGCTGCATCATGCGCGATCTCCTTGTTTTTCATGAACCAGAGAAACAAACAGCTCTTCCAGCCGGTTCGCCTTGTTCCGCATACTCAATACCTGAATACCCTGAGCGCTCAGCTGCGAGAACACACTGTTCACCCCCTGCTCGCGCAGAACTTCAACTTCCAGCGTTGAGGTATCAACCAGACGGTATTGATAGCCCTCCAGCTTAGGTAGCGGACTTTTCGCCGCCAGATCGAGAATAAACGTCTCAGATTTGAGCTTGGAGAGCAGATTCTTCATCGAGGTATTTTCTACCAGCTCACCGTGCTGAATAATGCCGATATTACGGCACAGCATTTCCGCTTCTTCGAGGTAGTGGGTGGTAAGAATAATCGTCGTACCTTTATCGTTTAAATCCTTCAAAAAGCCCCACATTGAGCGGCGTAATTCAATATCAACACCGGCAGTAGGTTCATCGAGGATAAGCAACTTTGGCTCATGCATCAGCGCGCGAGCAATCATCAGGCGGCGCTTCATCCCGCCGGAAAGCATACGAGCACGCTCGTTGCGTTTTTCCCACAGGTCGAGCTGTTTTAGATAAATTTCACTGCGTTTAACCGCCTCTTTATGCTCAACGCCGTAATATCCCGCCTGATTCACCACGATCTGCTGCACGGTTTCAAACGGGTTAAAGTTGAACTCCTGTGGCACCAGCCCAAGCTGACGCTTGGCGTTAACCGTATCTTTATCAAGATCGAACCCGAAGACGCTCACCCGCCCGGAGGTTTTATTCACCAGCGAGCTGATAATACCGATGGTGGTGGACTTCCCCGCGCCATTGGGACCTAGCAACGCATAGAAATCACCCGCTTCGACTTGCAAATCTATGCCACGTAGCGCCTGAACGCCACCGGGATAGTTTTTTTTAAGTTGTTGAAGTTCCAGAGCAATGGTCATGGTTTTTTACTTACCTTACGTTCTGACATTTTATATATAGTTTAAATAATGCTGGAGTTACCCTATATTAGCCCATCGAATTTATCTGGCTTCGGGTTGTACAACTCCATGAAAGACATAGATACACTCATCAGCAACAATGCACTATGGTCAAAGATGCTGATAGAAGAGGATCCCGGATTTTTTGAAACGCTGACACACGCACAAAATCCGCGTTTTCTATGGATTGGATGTTCTGATAGCCGCGTTCCCGCTGAACGTTTAACCGGTCTTGAACCGGGTGAACTGTTTGTTCACCGTAATGTTGCTAATCTGGTTATTCACACCGACCTGAACTGTCTCTCAGTGGTTCAGTATGCGGTGGATGTGCTGGAAGTGGAACATATTATTATTTGTGGTCACTATGGTTGCGGTGGCGTCCAGGCGGCTATTGAAAATAAAGAACAGGGGCTGATTGATAACTGGTTGCTGCATATCCGCGATATCTGGTTTAAACACAGCTCACTGCTGGGCGAAATGCCGCAGGAACGTCGCATGGACACCCTGTGCGAACTGAATGTCATGGAGCAGGTCTATAACCTGGGCCATTCGACAATCATGCGTTCAGCCTGGAAACGCGGTCAGAAAGTGACGATTCACGGATGGGCTTACGGTATTCATGATGGTCTGCTGCGCGATCTGGACGTCACGGCTACCAGCCGCGAAACACTGGAACAACGCTACCGACAGGGGTTGTCGAACCTCAGCCAGAAACACAGTAACCATAAGTAAGGCGATATTGCCGGGTGGCGGTTACGCCTTACCCGGCCTACAAATCAGCGCCACAGGCCTGATAAGCGAAGCGCCATCAGGCGCTCCAGCCCATTACTCGTCCAGCAACACCACTTTGCCAACATACGGCAGATGGCGATAACGTTGTGCATAGTCAATGCCGTAGCCAACAACGAACTCATCTGGAATGGAGAAACCGATAAACTCGACCGGTACATTCACTTCACGGCGAGAAGGTTTATCCAACAACGTACAAATCGCCAGAGATTTAGGTTCACGCAGGCTCAGGATTTCACGCACTTTTGACAGCGTGTTGCCGGAGTCGATGATGTCTTCAACAATCAGCACGTCTTTGCCACGAATGTCTTCATCCAGGTCTTTGAGGATTTTAACATCACGCGTGGTGGACATTCCGCTGCCGTAGCTGGAGGCGGTCATGAAATCGACTTCGTGGGAGACATGCACTTCACGGCACAGGTCAGCCATAAACATAAATGAACCGCGTAACAGGCCTACCAGCACCATATCACTGCCGCTGTCCTTGTAACGCTCGTTAATCTGACGTCCCAGTTCGGCAATACGCGCTTTGATCTCCGCTTCCGGGATCATGACTTCTACAGTATGTTTCATAAAAGAAATAACTCACTGATTTTTATCAGTTAACACATCATGCAAATCGAAAGAAAGCGCTTACCTTGATACACCGCCGAAGAGACGGTGGCTCGCACTAACCACAAAACTTGCGACAGCATACAAACAATTCAGTGGGTGAAGTATACCAGCAAAGAGACCGCATTCCTCTGATAGTTACTCAGAGAACCTGCGCACGCATTTTAACGCGCTCTGAATACGCGAAAGCCGGGCAACGAACCCGGCTTTTAGCGTGAGCAAAATCGGACTTTTTCAGGTCAGAACGTTTCCCAATGTTGATCCTGGGTAGTAGAGACAACGCGCTCCTTGCGTGGAGCGTCCTGCGGTGGTTTTCGAGCCCCACTCACCGCCTTCTCGCGGGTAATACGAAATACCGCAACGGCCTGCCGCAACTGCTCGGCCTGTTGCTCCAGAGAGGCCGCCGCCGCCGCAGACTCCTCCACCAGCGCGGCGTTTTGCTGGGTAACGCTGTCCATCTGCGAAACCGCGAGGCTAACCTGTTCAATCCCCCGACTCTGCTCTTCAGAAGCAGACGCAATTTCGCCCATGATATCGGTCACACGGGTCACCGCCGCGACAATTTCTGCCATGGTTTTACCGGCATCCGAAACCTGCTGCGATCCCATGCCTACACAGTGGGTTGAATTATCAATCAGCGCTTTGATCTCTTTTGCTGCCTGGGCACTACGGCTTGCCAGAGTCCGGACTTCACCTGCCACAACCGCAAAACCGCGCCCCTGCTCTCCGGCTCTGGCCGCTTCTACCGCGGCGTTCAGCGCCAGAATGTTGGTCTGGAATGCAATACTGTCGATAACGTTCGTGATCTGCGCGATTTGCTGCGAACTGTCCGCTATTTCACTCATCGTATGAACAACGGTATCAACAACACGACCACCGCGAGCGGCAGTATCAGAGGCGTTTTTCGCCAATTGGGTTGCCTGTTTCGCATTGTCCGTATTCTGCTTCACTGTCGCAGTCAACTGCTCCATGCTGGCGGCAGTTTCCTCAAGCGAGGCCGCCTGCTGCTCGGTGCGCGAAGAAAGGTCGTTGTTGCCCGAGGATATTTCAGCGGCTCCGGTATGAATTGACTCCGAGCTATTGCGTACGGCAGTGACTGTCGAAATCAGCGACTGTTGCATCTCTTCCAACCCCATCGCCAGTCGGCCCATTTCGTTGCGACCTTCAACATTGAGCTTATGGG
Source organism: Citrobacter sp. C6_1 (assembly GCF_014596835.2). Classification (NCBI taxonomy): domain Bacteria; kingdom Pseudomonadati; phylum Pseudomonadota; class Gammaproteobacteria; order Enterobacterales; family Enterobacteriaceae; genus Citrobacter; species Citrobacter sp. C6_1. Next base: position 3,807,011 of record NZ_CP115031.1, read on the forward strand.
TTAAGTCTCCACCGGTAATGACGCGAATATGCTCCATAATCTGCGCCAGCGGTTTAAGCAGGATGTGTTGCAACCCGCTCCAGATCATGCCCAGAACGATCAGCACAACCAGAACGATGCCTCCCAGTGTCCACTGCATACGGGAAAAACTGAGCTGATTTTCCGCAGCAGCGTGCTGCAGCAGCGCATTATTCTCGTTTCGCCAGTGATCATAGCTCGCTTCCATCTCATCCTGCGCTTTTTGAGCATCAAGATCGCCATAAGCCTGATAGTTATTCGCTCGCAGATACTCAATCGATAATTTCATCACTTCGTGCATCTGGCGATACTGCTTTTCCATTTCACTGGCGATCTGCGGATCCTGCCCTGTAACCTGTGGTAATCCCTGATACTGGGCGAAATAGCCTTCGGCCTTCTTCATTGAATCACTGGCGGTATTGAGCAGCGTGTTGATCGCGGCCAACGAGGCGGGATCGCGCTGATTTTTTAAAAAGCGGATGGCGACGCGCGTCACCGTAACACGGGTTTTAATCAACGTATTGACGCTGTCACTCAGATTTTCTTGCTGAGCGTTGAGGGTGCCTGAGTTCTGGAAATTATGCCTGTCATTGTTTACCGCAGAATAAAACAGGCTTCCCGTAACGGCCTGCAGTAAACAGAAAATGGCGAGAACCAGCAGGATACCGGTAATAACACGAATATTTTTAATCACGTTTTTCATCCATTGAACTCACATTGGGTACATGATGATTATCGGCCCCAAAGGCGATTACTTTATGTTCAATGGCAGAATATGCAGGGGATGTGCCTTACCTGGCCGACAAGAAATATCCTGCAGGCCGGGCAAGCGCTGAGACGTCGTTGTTTAAACCGTAAAACCGAGCATCATGCCAGTGTCTTCGTGCTCCAGCAGATGGCAGTGCGCCATATAGGCATGTTCTTTCGGCGCATCGTGGTCAAACTTCACCAGTACCTCGCTGACGTCGCCCTCTACCCGCACAGTGTCTTTCCATCCCGTACGGTGTGCAGCAGGCGCTTTGCCATTTTCAGACAGAATGCGGAACTGCGTGCCGTGAATGTGGAACGGGTGCAGCATCATGTCGCCCTGGCCGGAAATCACCCAGCGTTCGTGCTGACCTTTCGCCGCGGCAAACATCGGTTTATTCATATCAAACGCCTGCCCGTTAATCCGGTTGGCATTATGGAAATCGAATGTGCCATCCTGCTTCATGTTGCCCATGCCGCCATGCTGCATATTCCCCATCTCACCATGGTTCATATTGCCATGATCCATGTTCCCGTGGCTCATATTGTCGTTATTCATATGGCCCATCATCTTCCCATGATCCATCCCTGCCATGGCCTGCCCACCGTATTTCTTCATCAGCATTTGCATGCCCATCATGTCGAGCATCGGATCCATAGACAGCTGCAGTTTGCGTACCGTCAGCCCATCAAGCGACGGCAGCGCCGGCATAGATGTCAGCGTATCCGGCAGCGTGCCGGAGGCGGTAATCAGCAGCGGCTGAACGCGCATTACCGGATGCGGCTTATCAAACGGCGCCACCGCCATGCCCATCTGACTGACAGGCAATGTGACCAGATCGAAAGCGTTACCGTCGCTCACATCCACCAGCACTTCGAATCGTTCGCCCATCAGCATAGGAAGCTCGGTCACTTTTACCGGCTCCGCCAACAAACCGCCATCGCTGGCAATGACGTACAGCGGGCGATTGTCACTGGCCGCGATATTCAGTGAGCGGGCATTACACCCATTTAGCAGACGCAGGCGCAGCCAGCCGCGCGGCGCCGCATGCTGAGGATAAATCGCCCCATTGGTTAGCAGCGTATCGCCAAACCAACCGACGGCGGCGGTCATCATATCTAACTGATAATTAATTTGTCCGTCAGCGGAAAACTGTTTGTCCTGAATAATCACCGGCACATCGTCGATACCCCACTGCTTAGGCAGCAGTAGCTTGCGAATCTCTTCATCTTCAATCAGCACCAGCCCGGCCAGGCCCATCGCAACCTGACGTCCGGTTTTCCCGTGTTGATGCGGATGGAACCAACAGGTTGCTGCCCTTTGCGCAGGAGTAAAGGCCACTGAGCGCTTCCCGCCCGCCGGAATAACACCTTGCGGCCCGCCATCGACTTCCCCAGGGATTTCCAGCCCATGCCAGTGCAGCGTCGTCTCTTCGGCCAGCTGATTATGGATATCCACGCTCACCGCCTGACCTTTATTCAGTTTGACCGCCGGTCCGAGCAGATTGCCGTTATATCCCCAGGTGGTGGCAGTTTTCCCCGCAAACGTCGACTGCCCGGCTTTCACAATCAGCTGTATGCGATTCGAAGCATCCGCAGTTAACAGGTCTGGAATGGGTAACGCAGGACGGTCAGCGGCAAATACGGTGAGGCTCCACAAAGGTAATGCTGAGGCGACACCCAGCGCCACGGAGTACTTTAAAAAGTCACGACGTTGCATATTCATTTCCTTATATTCAGCAGCTTAAGCAGGCTATCTTTTAAGCATAAGCCTTCCCCTTACGGGAAGGTCAAGTGAACGGCTGATAATAAAGGTCGTCGCTTCGCTCGCAGTATGCTAACGTTTAATTTCCGTGATGCAGTGGTAGAACCAATGAAGACGTTTTTCAGAACAGTTTTGTTCGGCAGCCTGATGGCCGTATGTGCAAACAGCTACGCGCTGAGTGAATCCGAAGCCGAAGATATGGCCGATTTAACGGCAGTTTTTGTTTTTCTGAAAAATGACTGTGGCTACCAGAATTTGCCCAACGGGCAGATCCGTCGCGCACTGGTCTTTTTTGCCCAGCAAAACCAGTGGGATCTCAGTAATTACGATACCTTCGATATGAAAGCACTCGGTGAAGACAGCTATCGCGATTTGAGCGGCATTGGCATTCCGGTCGCGAAAAAATGCAAAGCGCTGGCGCGCGACTCCTTAAGCCTGTTGGCTTACGTCAAATAAGGCACCGTGCCCGATGGCGCTACGCTTATCGGGCCTACGAACTGGGAATGACATCATTGTACCTGGCCGGGTAAACGCAGCGCCCCCGGCAGAGGTGGGTGCGAATTAACGTTGTTGCACAAATTCACGATAAGCCACCACAACCTGAAGAAAATCCTCTACGCCGCAAAGTGAAAAGCTCTCTTCGTCGTAGTAATTCATTCCTTCTTCCATTTCATCGCCCGTGAACTCCAGTTGATTGGCGCGAACCATCACCTCTTCGCCATCCAGCCAGAGCGTGTATTCATGCCCCGCTCGCTGCCAGGAACGTTCACTGCCTTTTACCGCACGCGCCGCCTGTTCCACTTCATCGAGCAAGGCCAGGTTATCTTTCACTTCTTCATTAAACCAGTGCCCCACGACTTCATGGCCCATGGACATACGCACTAAAACCCGCCCGGTAACATCGCGCAGAAATTCGTAATCCATAATGTCTTCCTCTGCTCCCGGCAATGCGCCAATACCGCATTGCACCTTGCTGTAATTATCGCAGCAGCGCGGCAGAAAAAAAGTGTAGCGGGTATAAGGAATGGAAATAAAAATGCCCGGAGAAGTCAGCTTCTTCGGGCATTGATGCGTTTTTACGCTAAATGTGGTCGCGAATTAAACCGCAGTCTGGAAAATCACGCTGTCTGCTTTCTCGGTGTACTGAGAGAGCTGGTCAAAGTTCAGATACCGGTAAGTATCCACGGCCGTTTTATCTACCTGCGCCACATAGGTCTGATACTCTTCCGCCGTCGGCAGTTTACCGATCAGCGCAGCAACCGCCGCCAGCTCTGCAGAAGCCAGGTAGACGTTCGCTCCCGTGCCTAAACGGTTCGGGAAGTTACGGGTCGAGGTAGAAACGACTGTCGCACCGTCTGCCACACGCGCCTGGTTACCCATGCACAGTGAACAGCCCGGGATCTCGATACGCGCCCCGCTCTTACCAAAGACGCTGTAATAGCCTTCTTCGGTGAGCTGTGCCGCATCCATACGCGTTGGTGGGGCAACCCACAGACGCGTCGGCAACTGGCCTTTGTGCGCATCCAGCAGTTTACCCGCGGCACGGAAGTGACCAATGTTTGTCATGCAGGAACCGATGAACACTTCGTCGATCTTCTCGCCCTGCACGTCAGACAGCAGACGCGCGTCGTCCGGATCGTTCGGCGCACACAGGATCGGCTCTTTGATATCCGCCAGATCGATGTCGATCACTGCCGCGTATTCGGCGTCAGCATCGGCTTCCAGCAGTTGCGGGTCTGCCAGCCATTTTTCCATACCCTGAATGCGACGCTCCAGCGTACGGCGATCGCCGTAACCTTCAGCGATCATCCATTTCAGCAGAACGATGTTAGAGCTGAGGTACTCAACGATCGGCTCTTTGTTCAGCTTGATGGTACAACCGGCAGCGGAACGTTCAGCGGAGGCATCGGTCAGTTCGAATGCTTGCTCAACTTTCAGATCCGGCAGACCTTCAATTTCCAGAATGCGGCCAGAGAAGATGTTTTTCTTACCTTTCTTCTCAACGGTCAGCAGACCTTGTTTGATCGCATACAGCGGGATGGCATGAACCAGGTCACGCAGGGTGATACCTGGCTGCATTTTGCCTTTGAAACGCACCAGAACAGATTCCGGCATATCCAGCGGCATCACGCCAGTCGCAGCCGCAAACGCCACCAGACCAGAACCCGCCGGGAAAGAGATACCGATCGGGAAACGAGTATGGGAGTCACCACCGGTACCTACGGTATCCGGCAGCAGCATACGGTTCAGCCAGGAGTGGATTACGCCATCGCCCGGACGCAGCGACACGCCGCCACGGTTCATGATGAAGTCAGGCAGGGTATGGTGGGTAGTCACGTCAACGGGTTTCGGATACGCAGCGGTATGACAGAACGACTGCATCACCAGGTCAGAAGAGAAGCCCAGGCACGCCAGGTCTTTCAGTTCATCGCGGGTCATTGGGCCAGTGGTATCCTGAGAGCCGACGGAAGTCATCTTCGGTTCGCAGTAGGCCCCCGGACGGACGCCGGTTACGCCACAGGCGCGGCCAACCATTTTCTGTGCCAGAGAGAAGCCACGGCTGCTTTCCGCTACATCTTTCGCCTGACGGAATACATCACTGTGCGGCAGACCCAGCGCTTCACGCGCTTTGGTGGTCAGGCCACGACCGATAATCAGCGGAATACGGCCACCGGCGCGTACTTCGTCAACCAGCACATCGGTTTTCAGTTCGAAGGTAGCCAGCAGTTCGTTGGTTTCGTGGTTACGCACTTCGCCTTTGAACGGGTAAACGTCAATCACGTCGCCCATGTTCAGGTTGCTTACGTCCACTTCAATTGGCAGCGCGCCCGCATCTTCCATAGTGTTGAAGAAAATGGGTGCAATTTTGCCGCCCAGACACAAACCGCCGCCGCGCTTGTTCGGTACATGAGGGATATCATCACCCATAAACCACAGCACGGAGTTGGTCGCAGATTTACGCGAAGATCCGGTACCAACAACGTCACCCACATAGGCCAGCGGGTAACCTTTTTTCTGCAGTTCTTCGATCTGTTTGATTGGGCCTACCACGCCCGGCTGATCCGGTTCGATACCTTCGCGGGCGTTTTTCAGCATCGCCAGCGCGTGCAGCGGGATATCCGGGCGGGACCACGCGTCCGGAGCCGGAGACAGGTCATCAGTGTTGGTTTCACCCGTCACTTTAAAGACGGTAACGGTGATTTTTTCAGCCAGAGCCGGACGGTTGAGGAACCATTCAGCATCAGCCCAGGACTGCATCACCTGCTTAGCATATTCATTGCCCGCTTTGGCTTTTTCTTCTACATCGTAGAAGTTATCAAACATCAGCAGCGTTGAAGAGAGCGCTTTAGCGGCAATCGGCGCCAGTTTTGCATCGTCCAGCGCATCAATCAGCGGATGAATGTTATAACCGCCCTGCATGGTACCCAGCAGTTCGATGGCTTTTTCTGGCGTGATCAGCGGAGAGGTAGTGTCACCTTTAGCGACAGCGGCGAGAAAACCGGCTTTAACGTAAGCGGCTTCATCTACACCAGGGGGAACGCGGTTAATCAACAGGTCTAACAGGAATTCTTCTTCGCCCACAGGCGGGGTCTTCAGCAGCTCGACAAGTGCAGCCATTTGGGTTGCGTCTAAGGGTTTCGGCACAATCCCCTGGGCAGCACGCTCAGCTACGTGCTTACGGTATTCTTCTAGCACGACGATATCTCCTCGCTCTCATTGTCATAATGCGGCGCTTTTGTAGATGGGCGATTCTCTTCACGCTCCTGTGAGACAGCAGTTAGTAGGGTAAATGCCCGGTACCGCAAAAGGCACAATAACAGGATTTTCGTTGGGTGTTAATCTGTTTACAAAAAAGCAACATAAAAAATTGGCTGAATCGTTAAGGATGGTCTAATGCCCTTCGCAATGGCAGAAGGGGAATGATAATTTCGCCCGCAATGTTTAGTCACATTATTTAGCTCCCTGGTAATAAACTTGCGTTAACGATCCCAAGATTCGTCAAAAATTAAACTATTGCCTCTTTATACTCACGGAACACTGCACCCACTGGCGGCAGGCATAATGACTATGACGATTCTTAATGAGTCGGGAGAGATAAAATGACGTTGCCCTTTAAGCCCCATATCATTGCTCTGGCGTGCAGTGCAGGGTTATTTTTCGGTGCGGGCGTGCTGTTTGTAAACAGCCGCACACCAGAAGCCCCCTCTCAGCCGGCCCCGGCAGCAGCGCCTCAACCACCCGTTGCGGCGGCTCCCGCAGTAGCCCCGGTTGCGCCAACAACGTATACCACTGCTCAACTCGATCAGTGGGTTGCCCCTGTTGCGCTCTACCCTGACCCGTTACTGTCTCAGGTGCTGATGGCCTCAACGTATCCATCGAACGTGGTGCAGGCGGTTCAGTGGTCTCGTGATAATCCGACACTGCAAGGTGACGCCGCCATTCAGGCAGTGTCCGGCCAGTCATGGGACCCCAGCGTGAAGTCGCTGGTGGCATTTCCGCAACTGATGGCCCTGATGGGCGAAAATCCTGACTGGGTACAAAACCTGGGGAATGCGTTTCTGGCACAGCCACAGGACGTGATGGATGCCGTACAGCGCCTGCGTTTGCTGGCTCAGCAAACAGGTTCGCTAAAATCCACACCGCAGCAAACGGTCACGAACACCCAGAAAACAACCGTGGTTCAGACGCCGTCATCATCAACGACGAAAGTGACCAGCAGCGCGCCCACCTCGACGGTTATCAAAATTGAGCCGACCGATCCACAGGTGGTATATGTGCCGAACTACAATCCAACCGTTGTTTACGGCAGTTGGCCTAATACCGCCTACCCCCCTGTCTATCTGCCGCCCCCTCCGGGCGAGCAGTTTGCCGATAGCTTCGTCAAAGGCTTCGGCTATAGCCTGGGCGTTGCGACAACCTATGCGTTGTTCAGTAACATCGACTGGGATGACGACGACCATCACCATGATGATGACTATCATGACCATGACGGCCCTCACGGCGGTAATGGCTACCAGCACAACGGAGATAACATCAATATTGATGTTAACAATTTCAACCATATCTCCGGACAAAATCTGAAAGGACAAAACATTGCCTGGCAGCACAACTCTGCGTACCGTAACGGCGTGCCTTACCAGAACGACGCGGTCGCACAACGTTTTCATCAGACCAACGTTAGCGGGGGATTAAGCGCCACTCAACATACACCGACCACCACTGCCACACGAGACAGCCAGCGTCAGGCCGCAATGACGCAGTTCCAACAGCGTAGCCAGACCTCCCCGGCAAACCTGTCGGGTCAGACATCGCGGGATGCTCAACGCAAAGCCGCCTCTTCACAGCTAAATCAAATTGCCCAGCGCAACAACTATCGTGGCTATGACGAAACACCAAACAACAGCCGTCGTGAAGCAGCACAGAAGACGCTGAATAAATCAACTACGCAACAGCAGCACCGCTCTGAACTGAAGTCAAAAGCTCAGCAGCATCCGGTTTCACAGCAGCAAAGGGAAACCGCTCGCCAGCGCGTTGAATCATCCAACTCGCAACAACGTCTGGTCTCCCGTCAGAATACGCCTTCAAACGTCTTCAGCGGGAATGACAGTCGCTCACCGTCGTGGCAGTCCCAGCAACTGCGTGGGCAGGAAAGCCGTCGCGCGGGCAACCTCAACAGCGGACAGCGCGCTGCGGCACGTGAAAATTTTTCTGAGCACCACGAATTTCGCCGTCGTTAACCGGAGCCGATGATGAAAAAAATTATGTTAAGCGCCCTGTTGCTCTCCTTGCCGCTGGTGAGCTATGCGCAACAGGCGTTCACCTCTCCCGAAGACGCGGCCAGTGCATTTGCCGCTGCGGTGGCGCAGCAAAATGAAAAGCAGCTCACGGCGCTATTGGGTGAAAACTGGCGACATTTTTTGCCACCAGAAGGGGCCGATCCGGAAGCAGTGGCACGCTTTAATCGCGACTGGAAGGTGAGCCATCACATTGTGCTGCAGGACAACATGGCGCATCTCAACGTAGGGCAAGATGACTGGCAGTTGCCTATACCGATGGTGAAAACCAGCAAAGGCTGGGCGTTCGATATGACCGAAGCCCAGGAGGAGATCCTCACCCGAACGATCGGTCGCAACGAGCTTTCAGCCATCGAAGCACTGCACGCCTACGTTGACGCGCAGCAAAGCTATTACGCGCTGAACAAATCGTATGCGCAAAAAATTGTCAGTAGCGAAGGTAAAAAAGATGGGCTTTACTGGCCGGTCGCACCAGGCGAAGCGCCAAGCCCTCTGGGACCCGCCTTCAGCCCACAAGAACCCGGCACGGGCTATCACGGTTATCGTTTCCGCATACTGCCGGACAAAGCCAGTGGTTTTGCCATGATTGCATGGCCGATTAGCTACGGTCACACCGGAGTGATGAGCTTTATGATTAGCGGCGATGACAATGTTTATCAGGCCAACCTTGGCGAAGCATCGCAACAGAAAGCGCAGGCGATGACTGAGTACAGCCCTGAAAAAACCTGGCATCCCGTAGCGCCCTGAACGGCCAACGCGTTGGTTGTCGCATCATAAAGAGATTACCGGGGAAATTGCGGTGAAGCTTTAGACAAAAAAACGCCTCCGAAGAGGCGTTTCACAAAAGCGGGAAGATTACTTCTTCTTCGCTTTCGGGTTTGGCAGGTCGGTGATGCTACCTTCGAACACTTCTGCCGCCAGGCCCACGGACTCGTGCAGAGTCGGGTGCGCGTGGATGGTCAGCGCGATGTCTTCAGCGTCACAACCCATTTCGATCGCCAGACCGATTTCGCCCAGCAGCTCGCCGCCGTTGGTACCGACAATCGCACCACCGATAACACGGTGAGATTCTTTGTCGAAAATCAGTTTGGTCATACCGTCTGCGCAGTCGGAAGCGATAGCACGGCCAGAAGCAGCCCACGGGAAGGTGGCGGTTTCGTAGCTAATGCCTTTTTCTTTCGCTTCTTTCTCGGTCAGACCAACCCATGCCACTTCTGGTTCAGTGTACGCGATGGATGGGATAACTTTCGGATCGAAGTAGTGTTTCTTACCGGCAATAACTTCAGCGGCAACGTGACCTTCGTGAACACCTTTGTGCGCCAGCATCGGCTGACCGACGATATCGCCGATAGCAAAGATGTGCGGCACGTTGGTGCGCAGCTGTTTGTCAACGCGGATGAAACCACGGTCATCAACTTCAACGCCAGCTTTGCCCGCGTCGAGGTTTTTACCGTTCGGTACACGACCGATAGCAACCAGTACGGCATCATAACGCTGTGCTTCAGCAGGCGCTTTTTTGCCTTCCATGGAAACGTAAATGCCGTCTTCTTTCGCTTCAACGGCGGTCACTTTGGTTTCCAGCATCAGGTTGAATTTCTTGCTGATGCGCTTGGTGAAGACTTTAACCACGTCTTTATCGGCAGCCGGGATAACCTGGTCGAACATTTCAACCACGTCGATCTCTGAACCCAGCGCATGGTACACGGTACCCATTTCCAGACCGATGATACCGCCGCCCATAACCAGCAGGCGTTTAGGAACGGTTTTCAGCTCCAGCGCATCAGTGGAATCCCACACGCGCGGATCTTCATGCGGAATGAATGGCAGTTCGATCGGACGGGAACCCGCCGCGATGATCGCGTTGTCGAAGTTGATCACGGTTTTGCCGTTTTCGCCTTCAACTTCCAGGGTGTTCGCCCCGGTGAATTTACCCAGACCGTTAACCACTTTCACTTTACGGCCTTTGGCCATACCCGCCAGACCGCCGGTCAGTTGAGTGATAACTTTTTCTTTCCAGGTACGAATCTTGTCGATATCAGTTTTCGGCTCGCCAAAAACGATACCGTGCTCAGCCAGCGCTTTGGCTTCTTCGATAACTTTTGCTACGTGCAGCAGCGCTTTAGAAGGGATACAGCCGACGTTCAGACAAACACCACCGAGGGTGCTGTAACGTTCTACGATGACGGTCTCCAGACCTAAATCTGCGCAACGGAAGGCAGCAGAGTAACCTGCAGGGCCTGCCCCAAGTACCACGACCTGAGTTTTGATTTCAGTGCTCATCATGACCTCTTAATTTATACCCGTCGTCCACCGGGTCGTTCTATCCGCCCGTATTTTACAAAATTGTTAACAATTTTGAAACAACAAACGGCAACCGATTTGTCTTTCGCACAATAACCTCACTGACTTCATGAGATTACCAGAAAAAAGCCGGCCGTCGGGCCGGCTTTTTCGCTTACATCACCAGGCGGCGAATGTCAGACAGCATGTTGTTAATGATGGTGATAAAGCGCGCACCATCCGCACCGTCAATTACACGGTGGTCGAAGGAGAGCGAAATCGGCATCATCAGACGCGGCATAAACTCTTTACCGTTCCACACTGGCTCCATAGAGGACTTGGAGACACCGAGGATAGCCACTTCCGGCGCGTTCACAATCGGCGCGAAGTGGGTAGTACCCAGGCCACCGATGCTGGAGATGGTGAAGCAACCGCCCTGCATTTCGCCAGCGGTCAACTTGCCATCACGCGCTTTCTTGGAGATCACGGTCAGTTCACGAGACAGCTCGGTAATGCTCTTCTTGTTCACGTCTTTGAAGACCGGAACAACCAGACCATTCGGCGTATCTACCGCCACACCAATGTTGATGTATTTCTTCAGGGTCAGGCGCTGACCGTCTTCAGACAGGGAGCTGTTGAAGCGCGGCATCTGTTCCAGAGCAGCGGCAACGGCTTTCATGATGAAGACTACTGGGGTGAATTTCACGTCCAGTTTACGTTTTTCAGCTTCGGCGTTCTGCTGTTTACGGAACGCTTCCAGATCGGTGATATCGGTCTTATCGAAGTGCGTAACGTGCGGGATCATCACCCAGTTACGGCTCAGGTTAGCACCCGAGATTTTCTGGATACGACCCAGTTCCACTTCTTCAATTTCACCAAACTTGCTGAAGTCCACTTTCGGCCAAGGCAGCATGCCCGGGATACCGCCGCCTGCTGCTGCAGCCGGAGCCGCTTCAGCACGCTTGATAGCGTCTTTCACGTAAGCCTGAACGTCTTCACGCAGGATACGACCTTTACGGCCAGAACCTTTCACTTTCGCCAGGTTCACACCGAATTCGCGCGCCAGGCGACGAATCAGCGGCGTTGCATGAACGTAAGCGTCGTTCTCAGCAAACTCAGATTTGCCTTCCGCTTTCGCGGCCGGAGCTGCGGCTTGCGCAGACGCTGGTGCTGCGGCCGGAGCCGGAGCAGCTGCTTGCGCAGGAGCGGCAGCCGGTGCTGCGCCTTCGACTTCGAAGACCATAATCAGAGAACCGGTTTTCACTTTGTCGCCGGTGCTGATTTTGATTTCTTTCACGGTGCCCGCGAACGGTGCCGGAACTTCCATTGACGCTTTATCGCCTTCAACGGTGATCAGTGACTGCTCAGCGGCAATTTTATCGCCCACTTTCACCATCACTTCGGTAACTTCAACTTCGTCACCGCCGATATCCGGTACGTTAACTTCTTTCGAGCCGGAAGCAGCCGGAGCCGCCGCTGCTGCCGGAGCGGCAGTCTGAGCCGGTGCTGCAGCAGGCGCTGCGCCCGCCACTTCGAAGACCATAATCAGGGAACCGGTAGACACTTTGTCGCCGGTGTTGATTTTGATCTCTTTCACCACGCCCGCGAACGGCGCTGGAACTTCCATGGAAGCCTTGTCGCCTTCGACGGTGATCAGAGACTGTTCAGCCGCTACGGTGTCGCCCACTTTAACCATGACTTCGGTAACTTCAACTTCGTCGCCGCCGATGTCCGGTACGTGGACTTCTTTCGCCGCTGCCGCAGCAGGTGCTGCTGCCGGAGCGGCTTCTTTCTTCTCTTCTGCCGGAGCAGGTGCAGCTGCTGCTGCACCGTCGGCGGAATCGAAAATCATGATCAGTTTGCCGGTCTCAGTTTTGTCGCCAACAGAGACTTTGATCTCTTTAACGATACCAGCCTGAGGAGACGGAACTTCCATAGAGGCTTTGTCGCCTTCTACGGTGATCAGCGACTGTTCAGCTTCAACTTTGTCGCCCACTTTGACCAGGATCTCGGTGATTTCAACTTCATCAGCCCCGATGTCCGGTACATTGATTTCGATAGCCATTATTCTTTTACCTCTTACGCCAGACGCGGGTTAACTTTATCTGCATCGATGTTGAATTTGATGATTGCATCTGCAACCACTTTCTTATCGATTTCGCCACGTTTAGCCAGTTCGCCCAGGGCCGCTACAACCACGTATGAAGCATCAACTTCGAAGTGGTGACGCAGGTTTTCACGGCTGTCAGAGCGACCGAAACCGTCAGTACCCAGTACGCGATAATCATCAGCCGGTACATAAGTACGAACCTGTTCGGCAAACAGTTTCATATAGTCAGTAGATGCCACTGCCGGCGCGTCGTTCATCACCTGAGCGATGTACGGAACGCGAGGCGTTTCCATCGGGTGCAGCATGTTCCAGCGCTCACAATCCTGGCCATCACGCGCCAGTTCAGTGAAGGAGGTTACGCTGTAAACGTCAGAACCTACGCCGTAGTCGTTCGCCAGGATCTGTGCTGCTTCACGGACGTGACGCAGGATAGAACCGGAGCCCAGCAGCTGAACTTTACCTTTCTTACCTTCGAGGGTTTCGAGTTTGTAGATACCTTTACGGATACCTTCCTCGGCACCTGCTGGCATTGCCGGCATGTGGTAGTTTTCGTTCAGCGTGGTGATGTAGTAGTAAACGTTCTCTTGTTTCTCACCGTACATACGCTCCAGACCATCGTGCATGATGACCGCAACTTCATACGCGTAGGACGGATCGTAAGAGATACAGTTCGGGATAGTCAGAGACTGAATATGGCTGTGACCATCTTCGTGCTGCAGACCTTCGCCGTTCAGCGTCGTACGACCGGAAGTACCACCGATCAGGAAGCCGCGAGCCTGTTGGTCGCCAGCCTGCCAGCACAGGTCACCGATACGCTGGAACCCGAACATGGAGTAGTAGATGTAGAACGGGATCATCGGCAGATCGTTGGTGCTGTAAGAAGTCGCAGCAGCCAACCAGGATGCGCCAGCACCCAGCTCGTTGATACCTTCCTGCAGGATCTGACCTTTCTCGTCTTCTTTGTAGTAAGCAACCTGCTCACGGTCCTGCGGGGTGTACTGCTGGCCGTTCGGGCTGTAAATACCGATCTGACGGAACAGACCTTCCATACCGAAAGTACGCGCTTCATCAGCGATAATCGGCACCAGACGATCTTTGATCGACTTGTTCTTCAGCATCACGTTCAGAGCACGAACGAAGGCGATAGTGGTGGAGATTTCTTTGTTCTGCTCTTCCAGCAGCGCACCGAAGTCTTCCAGAGCCGGCAGTTCCAGCTTCTCAGTGAAGTTCGGCTGACGAGCAGGCAGGTAGCCGTGCAGCTTCTGACGCTGAGCGTGCAGATAGGTGTGCTCTTCTGAACCTTCCGGGAAGGTGATGTAAGACAGGTTTTCAACCTGCTCATCGGTCACAGGAACGTTGAAACGGTCGCGGATGTAACGCACGCCGTCCATGTTCATTTTCTTAACCTGGTGAGCGATGTTTTTACCTTCGGCGGTGTCACCCATGCCGTAACCTTTGATGGTATGGGCGAGGATTACAGTTGCTTTGCCTTTGGTTTCCTGCGCTTTTTTCAGTGCAGCGTAGACTTTCTTCGGATCGTGACCACCGCGGTTCAGAGCCCAAATCTGCTCGTCAGTCCAGTCAGCAACCAGCGCTGCGGTTTCCGGGTATTTACCGAAGAAGTGCTCACGTACGTATGCGCCATCTTTGGATTTGAAGGTCTGGTAGTCGCCGTCAACGGTTTCGTTCATCAGTTGGATCAGTTTACCGCTGGTGTCTTTACGCAGCAGCTCATCCCAACGACCGCCCCACATGACTTTGATAACGTTCCAGCCAGCGCCCGCGAAGATGCCTTCCAGTTCGTTAACAATCTTGCCGTTACCGGTTACCGGGCCGTCAAGACGCTGCAGGTTACAGTTGATAACAAAGACCAGGTTGTCCAGTTTTTCACGGGTCGCGATGGTGATAGCACCCTTAGATTCTGGCTCATCCATCTCACCGTCGCCCAGGAAGGCGTAAACGGTTTGTTTAGAGGTATCTTTCAGGCCACGGTGTTCCAGATACTTCAGGAATTTAGCCTGGTAGATAGCACCGATTGGACCCAGACCCATAGATACGGTCGGGAACTGCCAGAATTCAGGCATCAGTTTCGGGTGCGGGTAGGAAGACAGGCCTTTGCCATGAACTTCCTGACGGAAGTTGTTCATCTGCTCTTCGGTCAGACGACCTTCCAGGAATGCGCGTGCGTAGATGCCCGGAGAGATGTGGCCCTGGAAGTAAATCAGGTCGCCGCCATCCTGCTCATTGCGTGCACGGAAGAAGTGGTTGAAACAAACATCATATACCGTTGCGGAGGACTGGAAGGATGCCATGTGGCCACCCAGCTCGAGGTCCTTTTTAGACGCGCGCAGTACGGTCATGATGGCGTTCCAGCGGATAGCAGAACGAATACGACGTTCCAGCTCCAGATTGCCCGGGTATTCCGGTTCATCTTCAACGGCAATAGTGTTTACATAATTGCTGGCCCCTGCACCTGCCGCTACTTTCACGCCGCCTTTGCGAGCTTCTGAAAGCAGTTGGTCGATCAGATACTGAGCACGCTCAACACCTTCTTCACGGATGACCGATTCGATCGCCTGTAGCCAGTCGCGAGTTTCGATCGGATCCACGTCATTTGGGAAACGTTCTGACATGGGGGTATTCCTTATCTATCTAATACGTTGAGTTATCTGGAACCTGTCCCATTGCGTTCTTTGTTCTTCATACTTCAGGTTATCTCTTTGTTGGCTGCGCTTCCTCGCACCAGTCACATAGTTCACTATGCTCCTGGCGACTCGCGCGCTTGCCGCCGCGATACAACCCGAATTATTTTGAACAACCAAAAGCGCAATAAGACAGGTTCTGCGTTTAGTTGCCGCGCACTTTAATTGGCGCTTGATTTACAACATCTTCTGGTTAACGTTCCGCCAGAAAAATCACTAATTCTTTCGTTGCTCCAGGCGGCGTAAGGCGCGTTCACGACGACTTTCCTCACGGCTTCTGTCCAGCAGAATCTCTTCGATAAAGGCCAGGTGACGGTGCGACGCTTCACGCGCCTCCTCCGGCTTCCCGGCGATAATTGCTTCAAAGATACGGGTACGGTGACTGCTTACCAGCGGCAGCATCTCGCGACGCGCATACAGCAATTCGAAGTTTTGCCGAACATTCTGGGCCAGCATCGGCTCCATACACCTTAGCAAATGGAGCAGCACCACATTATGTGCCGCTTCGGTGACAGCAATTTGATACTGCAGTACCGCATCAGATTCGCCGTCAAGATCGCCGGACTGTTGAGCCAGTTCGATCGCATGGTGGAGTTCACGGATACGCGTTTTGTCTTCATCCGTGCTGCGTAGTGCAGCGTAATAGGCTGCAATACCTTCCAGCGCATGGCGCGTCTCAAGCAGGTCAAACTGGGATTCAGGATGGTCGGAGAGCAGCTCTACCAGTGGGTCGCTAAAGCTCTGCCACAGGCTACTCTGAACAAAAGTGCCACCGCCCTGACGACGAAGCAGTAACCCCTTCGCTTCAAGGCGTTGGATCGCCTCGCGTAAGGAGGGGCGGGAGACGTCGAACTGTTTTGCCAGCTCGCGTTCCGGTGGGAGTTTTTCTCCGGGGCGAAGTGTCCCCTCAAGAATTAAAAACTCCAGCTGCTGCTCAATCACATCGGAGAGTTTTGGTTGGCGGATTTTGCTGTAGGCCATGATTTCCTGTCTTAAGCCATTTGCCCGGAGTCAATTGGTCTTACCAATTTCATGTTCTTGACGCTAAAGTAACAAAGTATTCACCTTCTGTCCATACAGGTTTTGATTGAAATCAGTAAAGGGGGCATATTTTAACAACATTACAGAAATAACGTTTCAAACATGTAACTATGCACAAATGTTAAATTTACCCACCACGGGGTAGTTTTAACGGAATTGAAACGAAAAGTTATCGCATCTGAACCGATTCACCTGCTTATTTATCGATTATTAAACCACAAATAATGAATAAAAATTCAAAATGGAAATTTTGTGGTAGATAAACTCGCATTTACAAATGGTTTCTTTTTATTCAACTCGTCAGTCCCCCCGCATAAAGCAGGTGCATTCGCGCTCGCATATCATTATTCTGATCAAGACAAAAGTATTAAGGCAACATTTTATCTAAAGCATCTGTAAACAAATTAATACAACAGACGGAATTGCAAACTTACACACGCATTGCTGCGTAGTTCAAAAAATAAGTACTCGAAAGATGAAGAGTAAAACCACACACGAGGTTTAATGATGGAAAGTCAACAGCATGGCGATCAGCTCAAGCGCGGTCTTAAGAACCGCCATATACAGCTAATCGCGCTGGGTGGCGCGATTGGTACCGGGTTATTCCTTGGTAGCGCATCCGTTATCCAGTCTGCAGGACCGGGTATTATTCTGGGTTACTCTATTGCCGGCTTTATCGCCTTTTTGATTATGCGTCAGTTAGGTGAAATGGTGGTTGAAGAGCCGGTAGCAGGCTCCTTTAGCCACTTTGCTTATAAATACTGGGGCAGTTTCGCGGGTTTCGCCTCTGGCTGGAACTACTGGGTGCTGTACGTTCTGGTTGCCATGGCTGAGCTAACCGCCGTCGGCAAATATATCCAGTTCTGGTACCCGGAGATCCCAACCTGGGTCTCTGCGGCTGCCTTCTTCGTACTGATCAACGCCATCAACCTGACCAACGTAAAAGTGTTTGGTGAGATGGAGTTCTGGTTTGCCATTATTAAAGTCATTGCCGTAGTCGCAATGATCATCTTCGGCGGCTGGCTGCTGTTCAGCGGCAACGGCGGCCCGCAGGCCAGCGTTAGCAACCTGTGGAGTCAGGGGGGCTTCCTGCCGCACGGCTTCACCGGTCTGGTGATGATGATGGCGATTATTATGTTCTCTTTCGGTGGGCTGGAGCTGGTCGGGATCACCGCAGCAGAAGCCGATAACCCGGAGCAAAGCATTCCCAAAGCCACCAACCAGGTTATCTACCGTATCCTGATTTTCTATGTGGGTTCGCTGGCGGTTCTGCTTTCCCTGATGCCGTGGACACGCGTCACGGCGGATACCAGCCCGTTTGTCCTTATTTTCCATGAACTGGGTGATACGTTTGTTGCCAACGCGCTGAACGTCGTGGTGCTGACCGCCGCGCTTTCTGTCTATAACAGCTGCGTATATTGCAACAGCCGCATGCTGTTCGGTCTGGCACAACAGGGTAACGCGCCAAAAGCGCTGATGAACGTCGACAAACGCGGCGTACCGGTGAACACCATTCTGGTTTCCGCGCTGGTGACGGCTCTGTGCGTGCTGATTAACTATCTGGCGCCGGAATCCGCTTTTGGTCTACTGATGGCGCTGGTGGTTTCCGCCCTGGTGATCAACTGGGCAATGATCAGCCTGGCGCACATGAAGTTTCGCAAAGCCAAACAGCAGCAGGGCGTTACCACCCGCTTCCCGGCTCTGCTCTATCCGCTGGGTAACTGGGTGTGCCTGATTTTCATGGCCGCAGTACTGGTGATTATGCTGATGACGCCGGGCATGGCGATCTCGGTGTACTTAATCCCGGTATGGATTGCTATTCTTGGCATTGGTTACGTGTGCAAGCAGAAAACCGCCGGCGCGGTTAAAGCACATTAATTGTCCCTCCCCCACCTGCACCTGGTGGGGGTTGTTACCTGCCTCACATTTTCCCTCTCACAACTGTTTCGTCCATATCAGCGGCGTTATCCTGCAACGCATCACCGGGATCAGCTTCTCTGGCAACCTGTTTTTCCTGAAGCTGGGGCTGGCGATTGTCGGCGCGATGGTGGGCTTCCTGCTCTCCTGGTACGGTTACGACGCAGGTGCTAAAGCGCAAAGTGACTCCGCGATTAACGGCATTATGCTGTTGTTCACTATTATTCCGGGCGTCGGTTATCTGATTACCGCAGGCGTGGTTCGTCTGCTAAAAGTTGACCGTGAATTTATGCAGAAAATCCAATCAGACCTGGAAAAACGCCGCGACAACTACCGTGAACTGAATGAATACCACAAGATAAAAACAACTGAAACCGTAAGGAAAGCCTAGTGAATCAGCTCATCTGGGCCCCGAGATCCACGCTATTGCCGGTAAGTGGTACATCTACTTTACGGCCACGCACACTCAGGCGCTCGACAAACTGGGGATGTTCCAGCACCGTATAGCACCACACGCTAACGCCGAAAGGTGAAGATGTGCTGGTGTACCACGCGAGAAATTACACTGAAATCGAGGGCGATCCGCTGTACGACCCAAACCGCCATACTCGTTTGAAGCTCGTGCGCTGGGACGAAAACGGCATGCCTGATTTTGGCGTCCCGCCAGCGGATACGTATTGAGTCATTGCACCGTTATCCGGTCTACATATGCGCCAGGCCGGATAAGGCGGCTACACCGCCATCCGGCAACAATCGCTAGATCAGCGTGCCATAAATTGTCAGCAGCGCAATGACCACCACCACCACAAACGAGGTTTTCTTCGCCATTGCAACGGCAGCTTTTGGCGTTTCGACCTTATCAGTATGCGGCTCGCGCGCCAGCGAGAACTGCGCCAGACGCGTCAACACCTGATACTGCGAAGTATGCATATCCGCCAGCGATGCAAACCAGGCTGGCAGCGCTTTCTCGCCGTGTCCTAACAGCGCATAGACCACGCCCGCCAGGCGCACCGGGATCCAGTCCAGCACATGCAGGATCGCATCGATACCCGATTGCAGACGCTGGTGCGGCGTCTGATAGCGCGCCAGCCAGGACTGCCAGGCACGTAAAAAAGCATACCCCACCAGCGTCACCGGTCCCCACGGACCACCGACAATCAGCCAGAATAACGGCGCCAGGTAAAAGCGAAAGTTGTTCCATAACAGCGCATTTTGTAGCTCCCGCAGAAACTCTCGTTCATCGCAGTCCGGCGGCACGCCATGAATCAGCGTCAATTCGCTGGCCATCGCCTCACGGGCGTGCACATCATTACGTGAAGCCGCATTCAGGTAGGCATGATAATGCAGGCGCACCTTGCCAGCGCCGATGCACAGCAAACCAACTAAAATCCACACCACCAACAGCGGAACATTAAATAACAGCCCATGCAGCGCACGCAGCAGCAGGAATGTCACAGCCATCGCAATAATGGTCATTCCTAATGTTCGCGCCATAGAGAAATGCTTAACCCGCCGAAAAAAAGCCTCAATCCGGTGATCAAGCTGCCAGTGCTCGCCCAGCTTAAACAAGCGCTCAACAATCAGCACCAGTAATGTTGTAAACAGCGTCATGTCATCTCCTTGTGTGACGAGGGGGTGACCAGGGCGCGAAACCTTGCCCAGTCAAAAGATGGCCCAGGATCGGTCTTCCGTTCGGGCGCAATATTGCAATGCCCAGTCATGTTACTGGCAATCGCCGGATAACGCGTAATCAGGGTGTTTGTCACGGCAGCCAGTTTCTGGTACTGCGCATCGGTATAAGCCAGCGTATCCGTACCTTCAAGCTCAATACCAATTGAAAAATCATTACAGCGTTCACGCCCCTGATAGCAGGAGACGCCTGCATGCCAGGCACGTTTGTCAAAGGGAACATATTGCACGACCTCACCGTCACGGCGGATCAGACAATGGGCAGAAACGCGCAAATGGGCAATTTGTGCAAAAAAAGGATGGGCGTTGGGATCAATTGTTCCAGTAAATAACGCGTCTATCCATGGGCCGCCAAATTCACCGGGTGGCAGGCTGATATTGTGCACCACCAGCAGAGAAGGGTTTTCGTCATCCGGGCGGCAATCGTAATGAGGAGAGGGAACGCGTCGCGCCTCTGCCAGCCAGCCCTCGTCTAACAACATGCAGAATCTCCTTATTGGTGGTGCTCATATCAGGTTCAGGGTAGCATGTTTCTACCTTATGATTCGTTAGCAATTTGGAGTTTTATCATGCCGCCTCGCCGCTATAACCCTGACTACCGACGTGACGCGCTGTTGGAACGCATAAATCTCGATATCCCTACCGCGGTTGCCCAGGCGCTGCGCGAAGATTTAGGCGGAGAAGTTGATGCCAATAACGATATCACCGCACAGCTTTTACCCGAAGACATGCGCTCCCACGCTACCGTAATCACCCGCGAAGAGGGTGTTTTTTGTGGGAAACGCTGGGTGGAAGAGGTCTTTATTCAGCTTGCTGGCGATGATGTCAGCGTCACCTGGCATGTTGAAGATGGCGACAGCATTAAGGCTAATCAGCCGCTGTTTGAACTGGACGGCCCTTCCCGCGTGTTGCTGACCGGCGAACGTACCGCACTCAACTTTGTGCAAACTCTGTCTGGCGTTGCCAGTGAAGTGCGTAAATACGTCGACCTGCTGACCGGGACAAAAACCCAACTGCTGGATACGCGTAAAACTCTGCCTGGGCTGCGTACGGCGCTGAAATACGCGGTGCTCTGCGGCGGCGGTGCGAATCATCGTTTAGGTCTTTCTGACGCCTTCCTGATTAAAGAGAACCACATTATTGCTTCCGGTTCGGTGAAACAGGCCGTGGAAAAAGCCTTCTGGCTGCACCCGGACGTGCCGGTTGAGGTAGAAGTGGAAAGTCTGGATGAACTGGACGATGCGCTGAAAGCCGGGGCGGACATCATCATGCTCGACAATTTCGAAACCGACCAAATGCGCGAAGCGGTCAAACGTACCAACGGCCAGGCGCGTCTGGAAGTATCAGGTAACGTCACCTATGAAACGCTGCGCGAATTCGCGGAAACCGGCGTGGATTTCATCTCTGTGGGCGCACTGACCAAACATGTCCGCGCACTCGACCTCTCGATGCGTTTTCGCTAATCGCTGATTGTTCTGCCCGGTGGCGCTTCGCGTATCGGGCCTACAGCCCCAGCCGTATACGCCGCCGATCGGCAGTTTATTCGAGCGTCTTCGCAAATACGTTGTCTGATTCTGTAATTTCGTAACATTCATCTGAACCGGCCTTCTCGTTCTATTTTTTGCCCCTCGCCTAAAATCCCTTCGATTTGCCAAAGTAGCGCCAGCTAACTCAAGGAGCAAATCAACAATGGACAAACAACGAGGCTTCACGCTTATCGAACTCATGGTGGTCATTGGCATTATTGCCATTCTTAGCGCCATCGGCATTCCGGCTTATCAAAACTATCTACGCAAAGCTGCGCTGACAGACATGCTACAAACCTTTGTCCCCTACCGTACTGCCGTCGAACTCTGCGCGCTGGAGCACGGCGGAACAGAAACCTGTGATGCCGGAACAAATGGCATCCCCTCTGCGACCACCACCCGCTATCTCTCCGCCATGAGCGTGGAAAAAGGCGTTGTCAGCCTCACTGGGCAGGAAAGTCTGAATGGGCTAAGCATCACCATGACGCCAGGTTGGGACAACGCCAACGGCATAACGGGCTGGAATCGCAACTGCGCTATCCAGAATGACAGCGCGCTGCAACAGGCTTGCGAAGACGTTTTTCGCTTTGATGCCAACTAAGGAAAAGAGATGAATACCACCCAACTTACGGCGCTGTGCCAGCGTTATCAGGCCATATTACTGGATGCAGATAATGAAGTGGTGCACATCGCCGTCGTGGATGCCCCATCCCACGAGCTGCTGGACGCACTGCATTTTGCGACTACCCGACGCATCGACATTGTTTGCTGGACGCACCAGCAAATGGAAGGCCACACGCATACGCCACGCAAAATGCTCCCGGCAGTGGTCACTAAAAGCAGCGCCAGCGCCGCAGACTTGCTGCATCAGACGTTCCAATCCGCTCTGGCACAACGGGCTTCTGATATTCATATTGAACCTGCGGAGAATCACTACCGGGTCAGGATACGTGTGGATGGCGTACTGCATGTTTTACCGGAAGTCACAACCGAGATGGGCATTGCTCTCACTGCAAGATTAAAGGTATTAGGCAGTCTGGATATTGCCGAGCACCGACTCCCGCAAGATGGGCAATTTACCGTGGAGATTTCAGGTGACCCCATTTCGTTTCGCATCGCCACGCTGCCTTGCCGATGGGGTGAAAAAGTAGTGCTACGCCTGCTTCATCAGGTTAATCAAACGCTGGAAGTCAACGCACTGGGCATGCATGAGGCACAGCTGGCTGCGTTTTCACAAGCATTACAGCAGCCACAGGGTTTGATTCTGGTCACCGGGCCGACCGGGAGCGGCAAAACGGTTACCCTGTACAGTGCGCTACAAACCCGAAACACCCCGCAGGTGAATCTTTGCAGCGTGGAAGATCCGGTAGAGATCCCGATCGGCGGTCTTAACCAGACTCAAATTCATCCCCGCGCCGGGCTTAATTTTCAGGGTGTATTACGTGCACTACTGCGCCAGGATCCCGACATTATTATGGTAGGCGAAATCCGCGACGGCGAAACAGCTGAGATTGCCCTAAAAGCCGCACAAACCGGTCATTTGGTTCTTTCGACGCTGCATACCAATTCGACCACTGAAACGCTGGTGCGCCTGCAGCAAATGGGGGTGGCACGCTGGATGATTGCCTCCGCGCTGACATTAATTGTTGCGCAGCGATTAGTCAGAAAATTATGCCCACATTGTCGGCGACGACTTGATACTCCCATAACACTCCCGGCAACACTTTGGCCCACGCCACTACCACGTTGGCAGGCACCCGGTTGCCAACACTGCTATCACGGTTTTTATGGTCGAACCGCGCTGTTTGAAGTTCTGCCCATTACGCCTGCGTTGCGGCAACGTATTGCCGATGGCTCATCGGCAGACGTTGTGGAATCAGATGCTCAGCAAGCGGGCATGAGTACTCTTTTCGAGTATGGCTGTCAGGCTGTGGAACAAGGGTTAACGACATTTGAAGAACTGATCCGCGTACTGGGCACGCCCCATGCCAACTAAACACCTCTGGCGCTGGCAAGGCATAACCCACGAAGGCCAGCCTGTAGCAGGGATGCTGTGGGCTGATACCCGACCATCGCTCCTGTTTGTGCTCGAACAACAGCAAATTACACCGGTTCGCATTAACCGGATGCGCATTAAAACCTCGCACTGGAGCAGAGCAAACAGTGCCGAAGCCATACGCCAGTTGGCGACATTGCTTAAAGCGGGATTGACGCTTTCCGCTGGGTTAACTCTGCTCGCTGAACAGCATCCCAGCAACCAGTGGCAAGCATTACTGCGCACGCTGGCTTATGACATGGAACAAGGCATTGCGCTGTCAGCCTCGCTTTCGCGGTGGCAACACGTATTTCCCCCACTGTACCAGGCAATGATCCGTACCGGAGAACTAACGGGCAAACTGGACGACTGCTGCTTTGAACTTGCCCGTCAGCAAAAAAACCAACAGCAACTGGCGGATAAAGTAAAAAAAGCACTACGCTATCCCATTATCATTCTTGCCATGGCGATAATGGTCGTGCTGGCGATGCTGCATTTTGTGTTACCTGAATTTGCCGCTATCTATCGCACGTTCAACACTCCGCTACCGGCGCTCACTCAGTGGATTATGGTCGCGGCACACTACAGCAGTCGATGGGGATGGCTGGCAGGGTTGCTCTGCCTGGTGCTGGGAACAACATACGGGTTGATAAAGCAGAAACCCTACTGGCTTATTCTGCGCCAGAAAATACTGCTGCACTTCCCCATCATCGGGCCGATGGTCAGGGGACAAAAACTCACACAGATCTTCACCGTACTGGCATTAACACAAAACGCGGGCATTCCCTTTCTGCAAGGTCTGGAAAGTGTCACCGAAACCCTTAACTGCCCTTATTGGTCACAACGTTTGGCACAGGTGCATCACGATATCAGTGCCGGGAAGCCGGTATGGCTGGCGCTTAAAAATAGCGGTGAATTTAGTCCACTTTGCTTGCAACTGGTGAGAACCGGTGAAGTTTCCGGCTCTCTGGATGCGATGTTGCAAAACCTCGCCCGACATCACAGCGAGTACACACTGTCTCAGGCCGAAAATTTGGCGTCATTACTTGAGCCAGCCTTGCTTGTCATTACGGGGTTGATTATCGGTACGCTGGTTGTGGCAATGTATTTACCGATTTTTCATCTGGGAGATGCAATGAGTGGTGTGGGATAAATTTAAATGTCGGACGGCGGCATAAACGCCTTATCAGGCCTACACTGAGCATGAGCGTAGGCCTGATAAGCTGTGCGCCATCAGGCGTTTAACAGTACGATCTGTTCTTACAGGCTATTGAAAACGCGGTTTTCTTGTTCCTGTACGCGAATAAAGGTTGTCCGTTTGGTCAGCTCTTTCAGACGGGATGCACCGACATAAGTACAGGCAGAACGCAGGCCGCCAAGGATATCACGAGCGGTGTTATCAACCGGGCCACGCAGCGGCAGCTTAACGGTTTTACCTTCAGCGGCACGATACTGAGCAACACCACCAACATGGCGCGTCATAGCAGACTCAGAGCTCATACCGTAGAACAGCATGAATTTCTCACCGTTCTCTTCAACGATTTTACCGCCGCTTTCTTCATGGCCGGCCAGCATACCGCCGAGCATCACGAAGTCCGCACCACCGCCAAACGCTTTTGCCACATCACCCGGCATTGTGCAGCCACCGTCGCTGACAATCATGCCACCCAGGCCGTGCGCTGCATCAGCACATTCAATGACGGCAGAAAGCTGCGGATAGCCAACGCCGGTTTTTACGCGGGTGGTACATACAGAACCTGGGCCAATGCCCACTTTGACAATATCAGCACCGGAAAGCACCAGTTCTTCACACATCTCGCCGGTGACCACGTTGCCAGCACAGATCGTTTTTGTCGGCCAGGCCGCACGTGCTTTCGACACAAACTGAACAAAGTGCTCTGAATAGCCATTTGCCACATCAATGCAGATAAAGTTCAGCGCTGGATTCAGTGCCAGAATCTGTTTGGTTTTTTCGAAATCAGTGTCCGACGTCCCGGTTGAAACCATCACGTGTTTCAGTACATCGGCAGAGGAGTCCGCAATGAAAGCGGCCCAGTCTTCAACAGAATAGTGTTTATGCACAGCGGTCAGGATGTCGAAGGAGGCAAGCGCCGTTGCCATGGCAAACGTCCCAACGGTGTCCATGTTCGCGGCGATAATCGGCACGCCTGACCAGGTCTGACCTGAATGTTTAAAGGTGAATTGACGTTCCAGTTCAACATCGGAACGGCTTTTGAGAGTAGAACGCTTAGGGCGGATAAGAACGTCTTTGAAACCTAACTTCAGATCTTCTTCGATACGCATGTGCGGATTCCTGGGGTTAATGGCGAAAAATCGAAACTCACAACTCCAGTGACGCTATCATACGCACTAATCAATGCCGCGCAAGACTGCGAAATTCTCTTTTTTTACGCTACAATCCCATAAATTTACCTGGCGATTAGTAGGTTAATCCTGCATCAGCTTCGCCTTCGCATGCTTAATTTTTAACTGTTTGATAATCAAACCAAAACTCCAGGATCTGCATCTATGAGGTATACGGTAGCCTTAACCGGCGGCATTGGCAGTGGTAAAAGTACCGTTGCAAATGCATTCGCTGACCTCGGAATAAACGTGATTGATGCGGATATCATTGCGCGCCAGGTGGTCGAACGCGGCATGCCTGCCCTACAGGCAATTGCAGAACATTTTGGTTCCGACGTTATTGCTGCGGATGGCTCGTTACAGCGGCGAATTTTACGCGAACGCATTTTTTCCGATCCTGATGAGAAAAAATGGCTAAATGCCTTGCTCCACCCACTTATTCAGCAGGAAACACAGCGTCAGTTTCAGCAAGCGACCTCTCCTTATCTGTTATGGGTCGTCCCCTTGTTGGTGGAAAACGCGCTGTATAAAAAAGCCGATCGCGTACTCGTGGTAGATGTTACCCCCGAAACACAGCTCAGACGCACTATGCAGCGTGATGACGTCACGCGTGAGCATGTGGAACATATTCTTGCTGCCCAGGCAACACGTGAAGCGCGCCTTGCCGTGGCAGATGATGTTATTGATAATAATGACACACCGGATGCTATCGTCTCGGATGTCGCCCGCCTGCACGCGCTCTATTTGCAATTCGCGTCGCAGTTTGTCTCACAGGAAAAACCGTAATGCACACCCAGGTCCTTTTTGAACACCCTCTCAATGAGAAGATGCGTACATGGCTGCGCATTGAGTTTCTGATCCAGCAACTCTCCATTAATTTGCCCATTGTGGATCACGCAGGCGCACTGCATTTTTTCCGCAATGTAGGAGATTTACTGGATGTATTTGAACGTGGCGAAGTCCGTACTGAACTCCTCAAAGAGCTGGAAAGACAGCAGCGAAAACTTCAGGCCTGGGTTGAAGTTCCCGGCGTCGATCAAAGCAGAATCGACTCTTTACGTCAGCAGTTAAAAAGTGCGGGCAGCATTCTGATTGCTGCCCCGCGCATCGGACAAACCCTGCGCGAAGATCGTCTGATTGGCCTCGTGCGTCAGCGTTTAAGCATTCCTGGCGGGTGCTGCAGTTTCGATCTGCCGACCCTGCATATCTGGTTACATTTACCACAATCGCATCGCGACGCGCAGGTTGAAACCTGGCTTGCCAGCCTGAATCCTCTCAACCAGGCATTGTCTCTGGTGTTGGATTTAATCCGTAACTCTGCACCGTTTCGTAAGCAAACCAGCCTGAATGGTTTTTACCAGGACAACGGCGATGATGCAGACCTACTGCGTTTACAGTTGCCGCTCGCTTCGCAGCTTTATCCGCAAATCTCGGGTCATAAGAGCCGCTTTGCCATTCGCTTTATGCCACTGGATAGCGAGAACGGTCAGGTGCCTGAGCGCCTCGATTTCGATCTGGCGTGCTGTTAAGGAGTTAAGATGTCTGAACAAACTATCGTAAACTGCCCAACCTGCGGTAAAGCTGTCGTGTGGGCAGAAGTCAGTCCGTTTCGCCCATTCTGCAGCAAGCGCTGCCAGTTAATCGATCTCGGTGAGTGGGCCGCAGAAGAGAAACGTATCCCAAGCTCAGGCGACTTGTCGGAAAGCGACGACTGGAGCGAAGAGCAGAAGTAATTCTACAAAAACGGTAGGCCGGATAAGGCTACGCCGCATCCGGCATTTTTATGCTGTTTCGCCTGATGTCGCTACGCTTATCAGGCCTACGAACGTCATTAGCCAGCAATCAGCTTTTTGATCACCGGTTCATTGGCTGGCGGGAAATCGTCTACATTCAGTGCACTCTGCGCAATCCACTGCGCCGGCTGCCCCTCTTTTCCCCATGGCTCACCTTCCCAGCTTTCAACCAGCCAGAACCACAGCGTGATATGCCTGTCCGGAAACTGATACTCCAGCGTTTCGAACAATGAGCTTTGAGTCGGCGTAATCCCAACTTCTTCCTGTAGCTCGCGAACCAGCGCCTGTTCCGGCGTTTCGTCCGCTTCTATTTTTCCGCCGGGGAACTCCAGCTTATTTGCCATGTGGGCATCAGCCGCACGCTGGGTGATAAAAATTTCATGTTGCGGATTACGAATAATTCCCACAGAGATTTGCAGTACTTTCATATTTATCGTCCATAAAAAAGGCGCAGAATTCTGCGCCTTTTCAGTAAGTTACTTTCTTAGCTCAGACGGCCATGGCACTGTTTGTATTTTTTACCTGAACCGCAAGGGCACGGATCGTTACGTCCCACTTTACGATCGCCGGTCTGTGCCGCCAGCTCTTCTGCGACAGCAGAATCATCACCTTTATGGCTCAGTTGCTGCATCTGCGCTAAACGCTCAGCATCTTCGCGACGCTGCTGCTCCATTGCTTCGACTTCTTCAGGCATACGCACCTGAACTTTGCTCAGGGTGCTGATCACTTCATATTTCAGTGACTCCAGCATAGAGGCAAACATGGAGAAGGATTCGCGTTTATATTCCTGCTTCGGATCTTTTTGCGCATAACCACGCAGGTGGATACCCTGACGCAGGTAGTCCATCGCCGCAAGGTGCTCTTTCCACAGGGAGTCGAGCGTTTGCAGCATCACACCTTTTTCGAAGTGACGCATCATCTCCGCGCCCACAACTTCCTCTTTACGCTGATAGACTTCTACAGCGTTGGCCAGAATACGTTCGCGCAGCGTCTCTTCATGCAGTTCAGGCTCTTTATCCAGCCACTCTGAAATCGGCATCTCGAGGTCGAAATCGTTTTTCAAACGTTCCTGCAGACCCGGGATATCCCACATTTCTTCCAGCGACTGCGGCGGAATATAGGCATCAATCGTTGCTTTGAAGACATCTTCACGGATGCTGTTGATGGTCTCGCTAACGTCGGACACATCCAGCAGCTCGTTACGCTGGGTGTAGATTGCGCGACGCTGGTCGTTGGCGACATCATCATATTCCAGCAATTGCTTACGAATGTCGAAGTTGCGGCTTTCCACTTTACGCTGCGCGTTAGCAATCGCTTTAGTTACCCACGGGTGTTCAATCGCTTCACCCGGCTTCATGCCCAGTTTACGCATCATGCCAGACACGCGGTCGGAGGCAAAAATACGCATCAGCGCATCTTCCATCGACAGGTAGAAACGAGAAGAACCCGCATCCCCCTGACGGCCAGAACGACCACGCAGCTGGTTATCGATACGGCGAGATTCATGACGTTCGGTACCAATGATGTGCAAACCACCGGAGGCCAACACCGCGTCGTGACGCACCTGCCAGTCAGCTTTAATCTGTGCGATTTGTTCTTCTGTCGGATTTTCCAGCTCGGCGACTTCTGCCTGCCAGCTACCACCCAGCACGATATCCGTACCTCGACCTGCCATGTTAGTGGCAATGGTCACGGCTGACGGATAGCCCGCCTGTGCGACGATTGCCGCTTCGTTAGCGTGGAACTTGGCGTTCAGCACGTTATGCTTGATACCGGCTTTGGTCAGTTCGTTAGAGACCACTTCAGATTTTTCAATGGAGATAGTACCCACCAGCACCGGCTGGCCATTTGCGGTACGCTCTTTAATATCTTCGATAATGGCCTGAATTTTTTCCGCTTCGGTCATGTACACCAGATCCGGCAAATCCTTACGGATCATCGGACGGTTGGTCGGCACAACTACGGTATCCAGTTTGTAGATAGAGCTGAATTCGAACGCTTCGGTATCTGCTGTACCGGTCATACCGGCCAGTTTTTCGTACAAGCGGAAGTAGTTCTGGAAGGTGATAGAAGCCAGCGTCTGGTTTTCGTTCTGAATTTCTACGCCTTCTTTGGCTTCAACAGCCTGGTGCAGACCGTCAGACCAGCGACGCCCCTGCATGGTACGTCCGGTGTGTTCGTCGACGATGATAACTTCGCCGTCTTTCACAATGTAGTCGACATCGCGGGTGAACAGCACATGTGCGCGCAGTGCGGCAGTCACGTGATGCATCAGCATGATGTTGCCCGGAGAGTACAACGACTCGCCTTCATCCATAATGCCTTCTTTCACCAGCAGTTCTTCAATCAGAACCAGACCACGTTCGGTAAGGTTAACCTGACGCGATTTCTCATCGACAGAGAAGTGGCCTTCGCCCTGGAACGAGTCAGAATCTTCCTTCTCCTGACGGATCAGGTTTGGAATAATTTTGTTCACTTTCTTGTACATTTCCGAGCTATCTTCAGCCGGGCCGGAAATGATCAGCGGCGTACGTGCTTCATCGATCAGGATGGAGTCGACCTCATCCACCAACGCATAATGCAGTTTACGCTGAACGCGCTCTTCCGGACTAAACGCCATGTTGTCGCGCAGGTAGTCAAAACCGTATTCGTTGTTGGTTCCGTAGGTAATATCGGCATTGTAGGCTTCACGCTTGGCCGGTGCCGGCAGACCTGACATGTTGATCCCTACGGTCATACCGAGGAACTCAAACAGTGGGCGGTTATTTTCGGCGTCACGCTGAGCCAGGTAGTCGTTCACGGTCACCACGTGTACGCCCTTCCCGCTTAATGCGTTCAGGTAGGCCGGCAACGTTGCGGTCAGGGTTTTACCTTCACCGGTACGCATTTCCGCGATGCAGCGATCGTTAAGCACCATACCGCCCAGCAGCTGCACGTCAAAGTGACGCATACCGAACACACGCTTACTGGCTTCACGGACTACCGCAAATGCTTCCGGGATCAGGCTTTCAACGCTGGCACCTTTTTCCAGACGCGCGCGGAATTCAGCAGTCTTCGCTTTCAGCTCATCATCGGAGAGTTTTTCCATCTCCGGTTCCATCGCGTTAATGACGTTGACCACTTTGCGCATACGACGCAGCGTACGCTCGTTACGGCTACCGAATACTTTGGTTAATAATTTGATTAGCATAATAAAATCTCAAACGCCCCGCGATGCGGAGTCAAAAATTATAAGTTGGAAGGTTCTTTTTTAGCTGAGGCGTTGAGGACCAGCGCGGATACCCTGCAGCTGGCTGATCCAGACCGGAACGCTAAACGCGGCCTGAGAAGTGAAATGGGCGTATGTCACGCGACTTACAGTCGCCGGTGGTCTGCCTTCCTGCGTCAGCATCGCGCTGAGCGTATTCAGTAACGCAAGATGGTGCGCCTGGATTGGCAATGGCTCATCGGCAACGGGCAACGCCTGAGGCGCCATGGCAAAAGAAAGATGGCGGATAACCGTACGAATGGCATGTTGATGCCAGTAATCGACAGTAAAATTCGGGCGACGGTTAGTGGCTTCCAGCAAAGCAAGCTGGCTAAAGTTAACCTTAGCGGATTGATCGTGGTTGCTGGCGGTCGCTTTCGCGGGCGTATTCGGTTCAGCGGCATTACCGATCGCGGGCAGGCCAAAACTTGCCGCGACCATCCCTAATAAGAGATGCGGCCAGAAGTACCGTCTGCCTAACTGTCGCCAGCGCGTCAGTATTCCACTCACGTTAGTGCCACCTGATCTACCCTGCATTTGGGGTTATAAATTCAAAACGATTTTTGCGCACAAATCTTATCATTAAAGCGCGCACTCCACAGCAGTAATGACAGCAAGCCGTGGTTAAATATGCTTAAGAAAGCAGCGATCGCGCTGTATTTTAATCTGACAGCGGGAAAAAAGTCGCATCGAAAAAGACGGTGAGCTATCGGAGGATAAAAAAAACGACTGGCTCACCTGGCCGGAGAGAGTGCCAGATTGACCAGTCGAATTTATACGACAGATATACACTTCATCCTTCAAGCTGCCTCTTTGTTGGCTGCCTTCTCTCACCCCAGTCACGTACTGGTCGTACGTTCCTGAGGATTCGCTCAGTTGCCGCCTTGATGCAACTTGAATGATTTTGTGTATAGTTATTATGCCAGTACAGTCGAAGGCGCTTTGAACGCCAGCGGCAGTTCTGCGTCGTCCTGGAAGGTCACATATTCCCAGGCTTCCTGTTTTGCCAGGACCGCCTGCAACAGTTTGTTATTCAATGCATGACCGGACTTATACGCGGTGAATGCACCAATAATGTTGTGACCACACATGAACAAGTCACCAATCGCGTCGAGCATTTTGTGACGAACGAATTCATCTTCAAAACGCAGGCCGTCTTCGTTCAGTACGCGATAATCGTCAACAACGATGGCACAATCGAAGCTGCCGCCCAGGGCCAGGCCACGGGACTGCAGATACTCGATATCACGCATGAAGCCGAAAGTACGCGCACGGCTGATCTGGCGCATGAACGCATCAGCAGAGAAGTTCATCGCATAGCGCTGCGTGCTGGCATCAATCGCCGGATGGTTAAAGTCGATGGTAAAATCCAACGAGAAACCATTAAACGGCTTGAATTCAGCCCACTTGTCGCCATCTTCGACGCGAACGGTCTCTTTGATGCGGACAAATTTCTTCGCACTGTTCAGTTCTTCAATACCTGCGTCAAGCAGCAGGTAGACGAATGGAGCAGCACTACCATCCATGATCGGGATTTCCGGGGCGTTAACTTCAATAACAATGTTATCGATACCTAAGCCCGCCAGAGCAGCATTCAGGTGCTCTACGGTTGAAATCCGCACATCATGCTCATTGACCAGACACGTACAGAGCATGGTATCACGCACAGATTTGGCATCGGCCGGGAAATCTACCGGAGGATTCAAGTCGGTGCGACGATAGATGACCCCGGTGTTGGCCGGCGCAGGGCGTAGCGTCAGCGTGACTTTTTTGCCGGTATGTAAACCGACGCCAGTCGCCTGAACGATACGTTTAAGTGTCCTTTGTTTGATCATCGTATAATCTCGCCAAATTAACTATCCAACCGAAGTGTACTATACATTCGGCGGGCCAGTTTAGCACAAAGAGCGCAGATTCCCAAATTCCAGCTAATTCTTAATCAGCTTGCTTACGCAGGAATGCAGGGATATCCAGATAATCCGGCTCTTTAGTGGTTTGCGGCGTATTGTCGTTAACCACTTTCGCTACCGGCTTCTGTTCTTGCGTCAACGGCGCCATACCGTGCTGCTGGTAACGATCCATGACCGGCTGCTGTACCTGCTTGTTGGTTACCAGAGTGATTTCAGGACGCTTGTCCATACCAATTCCAGTCGCAACAACGGTTACGCGCAGTTCGTCGTTCATATCCGGGTCCAGAGAGGTACCGATTACCACGGTCGCGTTATCCGATGCAAAGGCACGGATGGTGTTACCCACGGTTTCAAACTCATCCAGACGCAGGTCGAAGCCCGCAGTAATGTTGACCAGCACGCCGCGTGCGCCGGACAGATCGATGTCTTCCAGCAGCGGAGAAGAGATAGCCATTTCAGCCGCTTCTTCTGCACGGTCTTCACCGCTCGCCACACCAGAACCCATCATCGCGTAGCCCATTTCGGACATCACGGTGCGCACGTCGGCAAAGTCGACGTTCATCAGGCCCGGACGGGTAATCAATTCAGCGATACCCTGGACTGCGCCTTTCAGCACGTCATTCGCTGCGCCAAACGCATCCAGCAGGGAGATACCGCGACCCAGCACTTTCAGCAGTTTGTCGTTCGGGATAGTGATCAGAGAGTCCACGTGTTTGGACAGCTCGGTGATACCCTGCTCCGCGAATGCCATACGCTTCTTGCCTTCAAAGTTGAAAGGTTTGGTCACGACAGCAACGGTCAGGATACCTAAATCTTTTGCTACTTCAGCAACCACTGGCGCTGCACCGGTACCGGTACCGCCGCCCATGCCTGCTGCGATAAACACCATGTCTGCCCCGTCAAGCGCTGCACGCAGAGCTTCACGATCTTCGTCTGCCGCATTACGGCCGACTTCCGGGTTCGCACCCGCGCCCAGACCTTTGGTGATGCCGCTACCAATCTGAATGGTCTGTCCAACCGCCGTTTTACGCAACGCCTGAGCGTCGGTATTCACCGCGAAGAATTCAACACCTTCGATGCGCTCACGCACCATGTGTTCAACGGCATTACCGCCGCCGCCGCCGACGCCGATGACTTTAATCACCGCGTCATTGGTCAGTTCCATAGGTTCAAACATAGTTTCTCTCTCCGTTGTGCCTGTCGCCTGAGACCGTTAATGTGCGTCGGTCTCTTTAAAAATTAAAACTCTTTTCTCAGCCAGCTATTGAGTCGTTTAATCCACGAGCCAACTGATGCCGTTACACGTTTTTCAACTTCAGCTTCACCACTTAAATGGGATTCTTTCCCGTAGTGAAGCAGCCCCACTGCCGTTGAATAATACGGCTCTTGGGCATAATCTGTCAGACCGGTAATATTCAGCGGCGCGCCAATACGTACCTGGGTATGGAACACGCGCTGAGCGCAGGCCGCAAGACCTTCAATTTGCGCAGCACCACCGGTTAACACAATCCCCGCCGCCAGATGATGTTTCACACCTTGCTGGCGAAGCTGTTCCTGTAATTGCAAAATTTCTTCGTTGACCAGGTTAAGCAGCTCGGTATAACGCGGCTCAATGACCTCAGCCAGAGTCTGACGTTGCAGACTGCGGGGCGGACGACCACCGACGCTTGGCACTTCAACGCTCTCATCTTTGCCAACGATAGAACCCAGCGCACAACCATGACGAACTTTAATGGCTTCCGCATCGCTCGGCGGCGTACCAAAGGCATACGCGATATCGCTGGTGACCACATTCCCTGCATAAGGGATTACTTTGGTATGGCGCAACGCCCCGCCAGTATAAACGGCGATGTCCATTGTACCACCACCAATATCGACCACGCAGACACCCAGCTCACGTTCGTCTTCCGTTAACACGGAATAACTGGCTGCCAACCCGGCAAATATCAGTTGGTCAACTTTCAGGCCACAGCGTTCAACGGCTTTGACGATGTTCTTCGCCATGTCGTTGTGACAGGTAATCAGATGTACTTTTGCCTGCATACGCACGCCGGAAAGACCGACCGGATTTTTAATGCCTTCCTGGTAGTCAATGGCGTATTCCTGTGGAATAACGTGCAGTACACGATGTTCATCGCGCACCCGCACGGATTTTGCCGTATGCACAACATTTTCCACATCTTCCAGGGTCACTTCCTCTTCGGAAATGGGCACCATACCAATTTCATTCTGACAGCTAATATGTTTACCGGAAAGCGCCAGATACACTGAGGAAATCTGGCAATCTGCCATCAGTTCAGCCTGGTCAATGGCGCGCTGTACGCATTTCACCACTGACTCCAGGTCGTTCACCCCGCCTTTATCCATACCTCGCGATGGGCAACTGCCCACGCCAATGATATTGACCATACCGTCGGGCAGAACTTCCCCTACTAAAGCGGCTACCTTCGCGGTGCCAATCTCCAGTCCAACTACCAGTTTTCTGTCCGTCGCCTTGATCATTGTTGTTCTGCCTGTGCCTGATTCTGTTGCTGATTAGATTCCTCAGGAGGCAAGGGAACCCAGCCTACTGCCGCTCCTGAGTCATAACGCAAATCAACGTAGCTAATCCGTTTGCCATCGGTTTGCGCCTGCTGCTGTAAAACCGGGTAGAGTTCCACAAAGCGAGCCAAACGTTTTATCGTATCGCCCCTGCCCAGATTGAGCTTAATATCGTTATTCAGCGTCAACTGCCAGGAACGACGAGCGGTCATCGCCGCTTCCTTCAGGGTGAATCTATCCTTAGCCAGCACCTGCCCCATATCACGGAACCCTTGCAACACTTCACTCGCGCTGCCTTCTGGCCCGTACAACATAGGTAATACCTGCTTATTGGCCCGACCGGTTGGGACGCTGAACGTATTTCCTTCGGCATCCACCATATGTTGGTCATTCCAACGCGCTATCGGCACATATTCAACCAGATGAATCTTCAATTCATCAGGCCATTGCTTTCTGACGCTCGCCTGTTTGATCCAGGGGAGACGTTCAATCTGGCTCTGGATGATGTTCACATCCTGAGTCATAAAGGTTCCCGGAGCGCCCAGCGCCAGGATGGACTGCCGGATATCGTCATTGCGCGTATAATGCCGTTCGCCGGTTAACACCAGTTTTGACAATGGCAAACGCTGCGCATCTTCCATCCATCCCAACACGACCCAGCCGCTAACAAACACGGTGCACAGCACTGTCAGCAGAAACAGTATTCCTGCAAGACGCGTTCCATTATTGCGGCGTGAGGAATTGACTTCTTCTTCATCACCGTTTCGCGTGTTCAGCGCAGCCTGCGACATATCAGTCCGCCAACGCCAGAATTCGTACCACCAACTGCGAGAAGCTCAGGCCCGCCTGACGCGCCGCCATCGGCACCAGGCTGTGGCTGGTCATACCCGGAGAGGTATTGGCTTCCAGCAGATAAAACTGGTCATCGCTGTCCAGCATGACGTCAATACGGCCCCAACCTTTACAGCCCAATACAGTCCATGCTTTCAGGACTAATTCCTGCAAACGGGCCTCTTGTTCGGCTTCCAGACCTGCAGGGCAGAAATATTGTGTCTCATCAGAGAGATACTTCGCCTCATAATCATAGAAGGTTCCCGCGGGTTGGATACGTATTGACGGTAAAATTTCTTCGCCGAGTATCGCAACTGTGAATTCTGGCCCACTGAGCCATTTTTCGATCAGTACTTCTTCATCATGCTGAAAAGCCAATGCTAATGCACCCTGCAAAGCATTTTCTTCTTCAACTTTTGACATCCCTACGCTGGAGCCTTCACGGCTTGGTTTCACAATCAACGGCAAGCCTAACGCAGAAATTTTTGTAACCGATTCATTGCTAAGACCTTTTTCGAACTCAGTGCGGGTCAATGCAACCCATGGCGCAACGGGTAAACCTGCGCCCTGCCACAGCAGCTTGCTGCGCAGTTTGTCCATTGAGATAGCCGATGCCATAACGCCGCTGCCGGTATACGGCAGGCCAATTTGCTCCAGCATGCCCTGCAACGTGCCATCTTCCCCGCCACGACCGTGCAGCGCAATAAACACCTTCTGAAAACCCATTGATTTCAGAAGAGTGACATCAACCTCTTTCGGATCAACCGGATGGGCATCGACACCACCTTCACGTAACCCTGCCAGCACAGCCGCGCCAGAATTCAGCGACACTTCTCGTTCTGCGGAGGTGCCCCCTAACAGGACCGCGATTTTATCAGCCATGTTGTTCTTCCTCCGGGTTTTGCGGCTTCAGTTTGATTTCAGCTAAGGAACGCGCGATTTTGCCGATATTTCCAGCACCTTGCACCAAAATCAGATCGTTGCCGGTTAATACCGGCGCCAGCATTTCCGCTACCTGGGCCGGATCGGACACCAGAATAGGATCGATCTTACCGCGACCACGAATGGTACGGCACAGCGAGCGGCTGTCTGCCCCCGGAATCGCGGCTTCGCCCGCGGCATACACATCCAACATCAACAGCGCATCGACCTGAGTCAGCACGTTGGCAAAGTCGTCGTACAGATCGCGCGTACGCGTGAACCGATGCGGCTGGAACAGCATTACCAGATTTTTGTCCGGCCAGCCCGCGCGCGCGGCTTTGATCGTGGCATCGACTTCCGTTGGGTGATGGCCATAGTCATCGACCAGCATCGCCGTCCCGGTTTTACCGTTGACTGGCTCAAGCGGGAATTCGCCGAGGAAGTCAAAACGGCGTCCGGTGCCCTGGAAACTTTCCAGCGCGCGCAGGATCGCATCGTCTTCAATACCCTCTTCCGTTGCCACTGCCACGGCAGCCGCCGCGTTCAAGGCATTGTGACGGCCAGGCGCGTTCAACGTCACACGTAAATCGGCCATCCCCTGACGCAGCAGCGTGAAGTGCCCTTGTGGACCAATCTGCTGGTAATCTTCAACGCGCACATCGGCATCGTCGCTGAAACCATAGGTTGTGGTTTGACGCCCGACGCGCGGTAACAGCTCGCGGATCACCGGATCGTCAACGCACATCACCGCACGACCATAAAACGGCAAGTTATGCAGGAAATTAATAAACGTCTGCTTTAAATTTTCGAAGTCGCCATGGTAGGTATCCATATGGTCAGCTTCGATGTTGGTGACAATCGCCACCATCGGCTGCAAATGCAGGAACGACGCATCGCTCTCATCGGCTTCCGCAATCAAATAACGGCTATGGCCTAAGCGCGCATGTACGCCTGCCGCCTTCACCAGTCCGCCGTTGACAAAGGTCGGATCCAGTCCCGCTTCCGCGTAAATGCTGGAGACCATCGCGGTGGTTGTGGTTTTACCGTGGGTCCCGGCAATGGCGATACCGTGACGAAAACGCATTAATTCAGCCAACATTTCAGCACGACGGATCACCGGAATACGCGCTTCATGGGCCGCAACAATTTCCGGGTTATCCGCAGAAATAGCGCTGGACACCACCACCACGCTCGCATCACGCACGTTTTCCGGGCGATGATTAAAGAAAATCGTGGCGCCCAGATTCGTCAACTGCTGCGTAACCGGATTCGGCGCCAGGTCAGAACCGCTGATCTGATAACCTTCATTGGCCAAAACTTCGGCAATACCGCCCATACCAGCACCACCGATGCCGACAAAGTGGATGTGCCGAACGCGACGCATTTCGGGCACGATGGAACGCAGTTTTGCCAGTTGTTGTGTATTCATTCTTTAGCCATTAACTTCTTAGTTCATGCGATGCAAAAGGCATCACCACAATTACGCCCGGGCAGCCCGGCTCACTTCAGTTGCAACTCGCTCTGTGGCATCCGGTATGGATGCGGCGCGCGCACGTTCTGCCATGGTTAATAAGGTTTCTCGCGACCACCCGGCAAGGGTGTTAGCGACGGCATCCACAGTAAACTGCGGCTGCTCAAGAATTTTGGCAGCGCCCACTTTCTCCAGCGGCAGCGCATTCCAATACTGCTGTCTGTCTTTGTGCTGGAACGGCACAAACAGCGCCGGCAAACCTGCGGCGGCAATTTCGCTCACTGTCAGCGCGCCTGAGCGACACACTACGACATCTGCCCACGCGTAGGCGGCTGCCATATCATCGATAAACTCAGTGACCTTGTGCTGCGGTTGTCCCGCGTCGGCATAAGCCTGCTCAACGGTTTGCTGCGCGCCTTTGCCGCTCTGATGCCAGATAGTCACCGCATCGCCAAGCTTTGCGGCAACCTGCGGCATCGTCTGGTTCAATACGCGTGCACCCTGAGATCCCCCGACGACCAGCACGCGAACCGGACCTTCACGCCCAGCCAGACGTTCTTCGGGTAACGGCAATGCAAGGACATCAGTTCGCACTGGATTCCCCACCACGTCCGCATTCGGGAAAGCGCCAGGAAAAGCCTGCATTACCTTCGTTGCAATTTTCGCCAGCCACTTGTTGGTTAATCCCGCAATGCCGTTCTGCTCATGCAGAACCACCGGAATGCCTAATGACCAGGCCGCCAGACCGCCAGGGCCGGACACGTAGCCGCCCATACCCAGCACCACATCAGGCTTAAACTGCTTCATGATGGCGCGCGCCTGACGCCAGGCATTAAAAATACGTACAGGTGCAGCCAGCAGTGCGTTAACGCCTTTGCCACGCAAACCGGAGATACGAATAAAATCAATGTCAATGCCGTGTTTCGGCACTAAGTCCGCTTCCATACGATCGGCGGTGCCCAGCCAACGAACCTGCCAGCCCTGGGCCATTAAATGATGCGCGACCGCCAGCCCCGGGAAGACATGTCCACCGGTACCGCCCGCCATCACCATTAACCGCTTCGGTTGACCACTCATCGTGCACCTCGTGTAAACGCTTGGGCTTTTTCCAGACGCGTTTCATAATCAATACGTAACAAAAACATGATGGCCGTCGACATGATCAACAAACTGGAACCACCATAACTGATCAGCGGCAGCGTCAGACCTTTGGTTGGCAGCATACCTGCCGCCGCGCCGACGTTTACCAGCGCCTGGAAGCTAAACCAAATCCCGATGGAGCAGGCTAAGAAACCTGAAAAACGGTGGTCAATTTCCAGCGCCTTACGACCGATCGACATCGCGCGAAAAGCGACGAAGAATACCATTAAAAGTGCCAATACCACACCGATATAACCCAGCTCCTCCCCAATGATGGCGAAGATGAAGTCGGTGTGCGCTTCAGGTAAATACTCCAGTTTTTGTACTGAATTACCTAAGCCCTGTCCCCAAACCTCACCGCGACCAAAGGCCATCAGGGATTGCGTCAGTTGGTAACCGCTGCCAAACGGATCTTCCCATGGGTTCCAGAAGGAAGTTACGCGGCGGATACGATACGGCTCGGCAAGGATCAGCAGTACGACCGCCGAAATCCCCATGCCGATGATGGCGATGAACTGCCACAGTTTCGCGCCCGCCAGAAACAGCATCGCCAGGGTCGTGACAAACAGCACCACCACCGTACCCAGATCGGGCTGCGCCAGCAGTAAAATAGCCAGCACCAGGATCACGCCCATCGGTTTTAAGAAACCGCGCAGGTTGTTACGCACCTCATCCACCTTACGCACGAGGTAGTTGGCGAGGTAACAGAACAACGACAGCTTGGTAAACTCCGCAGGCTGAATACGCAGCGGCCCCAACGCAATCCAGCGCGACGCCCCGTTAACCGAGCTGCCTACAACCAGCACGATCAGCAGCATGATGATTGAGGCTATCAGCATCGTCGTACTGTACTTTTGCCAGAACTCCATCGGCAGACGCAGCGTGACCATCGCCAGACAAAACGCGAGGAAGATGTACAACGCGTCACGCTTAGCAAACAGGAAAGGATCGCCCGCCAGGCGTTGTCCTACGGGCATCGATGCTGATGTCACCATCACGAAGCCGATCGCCGCCAGACCAAAGGTCAGCCACAGCAGCATGCGGTCATACATGATCAGGCTGTCGGCGTCTTTATCACGCGAAGCCATCACCCAGCCTTTAAGCGCCGCAAAGATCCACGCCAGGACACCCAGTCCCGGTAAGCGCGGCAGTCTCAGACGAGGGAGAGATAAGCGCATCAACCCAACTCCTTCGCCAGGTGGGTAAAGACGTCGCCACGTTGCTCAAAGTTCTTGAACTGATCGAGGCTGGCGCAGGCTGGCGACAGCAGCACCATATCGCCCGGCTTCACGCGCGGCGCAAGCAGACGCATCGCCTGTTCCATGGTTTCAGTTTGTTCCGCAATCTCAGGTCGCAGAGCGGCAAGCTGTGCGCCATCGCGGCCAAAGCAGTACAGACGAATGTTGTTGCCGGTCAGGTAACGTTGCAGCGGCATAAAGTCAGCGGATTTTCCGTCGCCGCCCAGCAGCAGGTGCAGCGTGCCGTCAACGTGCAGGCCATTCAGCGCGGCTTCAGTGCTGCCGACGTTGGTCGCTTTTGAATCATTGATCCAACGCACGCCGTTATGATTCAGTACCAACTGGAAACGGTGCGCCAGGCCGGTAAAGGTGGTCAGCGCTTTCAGGCTCGACGCCCGTGGTAAACCTGCGGCATCCGCCAGCGCCAGCGCAGCCAGGGCGTTGGTATAGTTATGCTGACCGGAAAGCGTCATCTCTTTCACGTTGAGGACTTTTTCCCCTTTCACCCGCAGCCAGGTTTCGCCCTGCTGACGATTAAGGTGATAGTCCCCCATATTGACGCCAAAGCTCACGCAACGCTCATCTGCACCACGAACCGGCATAGTCAGCGCATCATCCGCATTGACCACGCATACTTTCGCGTTCTCATAGACGCGCAGTTTGGCTGCACGGTACTGCTGCAGTCCAAACGGATAACGGTCCATATGATCTTCAGTGACGTTCAAAATGGTGGCCGCGACAGCCCGTAAGCTGGAGGTTGTCTCCAGTTGGAAGCTGGACAGCTCCAGAACATACAGCTCACGTTCGTCATCCAGCAGCATCAGCGCCGGCAGACCGATATTACCGCCAACACCGACGTTTACTCCGGCCGCTTTCGCCATTTCGCCAACCAGCGTCGTAACGGTACTTTTACCGTTTGAACCGGTGATCGCGACGATCGGCGCCTGCGCTTCGCGGCAGAACAGCTCAATGTCGCCAACAATTTCAATCCCTGCATCAGCAGCAGCGCTCAACGAAGGGTGCGCCAGGGCAATACCGGGGCTGGCGACGATTAAATCAGCGGCCAGCAGCCAGTCATCATTCAGACTGCCAACATGACGCTCAACCGCTTCCGGTAATTTATCCAGGCCAGGCGGCGTCGCACGGGTATCCATTACGCGCGGCGTCACGCCACGCGCCAGGAAGAAATCCACGCAGGACAGTCCGGTCAACCCCAGACCGATAATGACGACTTTTTTACCCTGGTAATCAGCCATGATTAACGTACCTTCAGCGTTGCCAGGCCAATCAGCACCAGCATCAGCGAAATAATCCAGAAGCGCACAATCACGCGCGGTTCCGGCCAGCCCTTCAATTCATAGTGATGGTGAATCGGCGCCATACGGAAGATGCGCTGTCCGCGCAGCTTAAAGGAGCCAACCTGCAGAATGACCGACAGGGTTTCCACCACGAAGACACCGCCCATAATCACCAGCAGGAACTCCTGACGCAGCAGTACGGCAATAATGCCCAGCGCGCCACCCAGCGCCAGTGAACCGACGTCACCCATAAAGACCTGCGCCGGATAGGTGTTAAACCACAGGAAACCTAATCCCGCGCCGACAATCGCCGTACAGACGATCACCAGTTCGCCTGCATGGCGTAAATAAGGAATGTGCAGATAGTTAGCAAAGTTCATATTACCGGTCGCCCATGCCACCAGCGCAAAACCGGCGGCCACAAACACGGTCGGCATAATGGCCAGGCCATCCAGGCCGTCGGTAAGGTTTACCGCATTCCCGGTACCGACAATGACGAAGTACGCCAGCAGGATGTAGAACAGCCCCAGTTGCGGCATGACATCTTTAAAGAACGGCACCACCAGTTCAGTTGCCGGGGTGTCTTTTCCTGCCAGATACAGCGCAAACGCGACCCCTAATGCAATGACCGACATCCAGAAATATTTCCAGCGCGCTATCAGGCCTTTGGTGTCTTTACGCACCACTTTGCGGTAGTCATCGACAAAACCGATAATGCCGTAGCCAATCAGCACCACCAGCACGCACCACACGTACGGGTTGGATGGGTAGGCCCACAGCAGCACGGAGATAACAATCGCGGTGAGGATCATGATGCCGCCCATGGTCGGCGTACCACGTTTACTAAAGTGTGATTCTGGGCCGTCGTTACGCACGACCTGACCAAATGACATTTTTTGCAAGCGGGCAATCATACGCGGGCCCATCCACAAAGAGATGAACAGCGCGGTCAGCAGGCTGACGATGGCGCGAAACGTCAGATAGGAAAAGACGTTAAAGCCGGAATAATATTTGACCAAATGTTCGGCCAGCCAAACTAACATGTCCCATTCTCCTGTAATGCGCGTACTACCTCTTCCATGGCGGCACTACGTGAACCCTTCACTAAAATCGTCATGATCTGATGTTCTGCAATCAGCGCTTTAAGATGTGCGGTCAGCGCGGTTTTATCCGCAAAATGCTCACCAACGCCGCTGGCATGGCTAATTGCCTGACTCAGTTTCCCTGTACTCAGCACACAGTCGATACCCGCCGCCTTCGCGGCGATACCCACCTGCACGTGACATGCTTCGCTTTCCGCGCCAA
The DNA here is from genome assembly GCF_014596835.2 of Citrobacter sp. C6_1. Taxonomy (NCBI): domain Bacteria; kingdom Pseudomonadati; phylum Pseudomonadota; class Gammaproteobacteria; order Enterobacterales; family Enterobacteriaceae; genus Citrobacter; species Citrobacter sp. C6_1. The sequence continues at coordinate 3,850,695 of NZ_CP115031.1, forward strand.
GCTCTGCCATATCGCCAACCACCAACACGCGGTAGCCGGGCATTTCGGACAGCACCTGTACCGCTGCGGTCATTGATCCGACGTTAGCGTTATAGGAGTCGTCCAGCAGCAACTGGTTTTCTGCCAGTTGAATCGGGAACAGACGCCCCGGGACCGCTTGCAAATCCTTCAGACCCGCTTTCACTGCTTCGTGCGTCGCGCCTACCGCCATCGCGAGTGCAGCCGCCGCCAGGGCGTTAGCAATGTTATGGCGACCCGGTAGCGGTAGCAGAACATCAATGCTTCCGGTTGGCGTTTGCAACGAAAACTCCGTGCCGTGTGAGGTCACATGTACGTTGGCCGCCGAAAAGTCGCTGTTAGCCGCATTCGGCGAAAAACGCCAGACTTTGCGATCGCCAATAATGCTCTGCCAGTTCAGCCAGTCGTTGTTGTCGGCATTCATAATGGCGATACCGTTCGCTGACAGGCCGGTAAAAATCTCACCTTTTGCCTTCGCCACGCCCGCCAGAGAGCCGAAGCCTTCCAGATGCGCAGCGGCCAGGTTGTTCACCAGCGCCGCTTCCGGACGCGTCAACCCAACGGTCCAGGCGATTTCACCCTGGTGATTGGCGCCAAGTTCAATAACGGCATAGTCGTAATCGTTGTTTAAGCGCAGCAGCGTCATCGGTACGCCGATGTCGTTATTCAGGTTGCCCGCGGTATATAACGTGTTGCCACACTTGCTCAGAATGGAGGCCGTCATCTCTTTAACGGACGTTTTACCGGAAGAGCCGGTAAGCGCCACCACACGAGCCGGAACCTGAGCGCGAACCCACGCCGCCAGTTCACCAAACGCCAGACGCGTATCGTTAACAATCAGCTGCGGCAGGTCGGTGTCCAAAGGACGGCTGACCAACAGCGCACCCGCCCCGCTCTCTTGCGCCTTGTCGGCAAAATCATGGGCATCAAAGCGTTCGCCTTTCAGCGCCACAAACAGGCAGCCTGGCGTCACTTTACGCGTATCGGTTGTCACCGCATCAAGGGTCAGATCGACCCCTTTCAGTTCGCCACGGAGGATTTCCGCCAGTTGGCTGAGCGTTACGCTAATCATGCGATAACTCCCAGCAGACGTGCTGCCGTCACGCGGTCGGAGTAGTCGAGACGGTGTGCGCCGACAATCTGGTAGTCTTCATGACCTTTGCCAGCGACCAGCACCACGTCATTTTCTTTCGCTTGCATGATGGCGCTAGTGACCGCTTCAGCACGGCCTTCCATTACTTTTGCCTGCCCGGCATCCAGCATACCCGCCAGAATGTCGTTAATAATGGCGCGCGGCTCTTCAGTACGCGGGTTGTCATCGGTCACCACGACAACATCGGCAAACTGCTCGGCAATTGCGCCCATCAATGGACGTTTGCCTTTGTCGCGATCGCCGCCGCAGCCAAAGACGCACCACAGTTTGCCAGTACAGTGCAAACGCGCCGCCTGCAGTGCTTTTTCCAGCGCATCTGGCGTATGGGCGTAATCAACCACCACGGTGGTTTTGCCCGGCGCGCTGAACACTTCCATGCGCCCGCAGACTGGCTGCAGTCGTGCCGCCGTTTTCAGTAAATCGGCTAACGGATACCCCAACGCCAGCAGAGTGGCCAGCGCCAGCAGCAAATTGCTGACGTTAAACGCACCCATCAGGCGGCTTTCAATTTCACCTTCTCCCCAGGTAGAGGCAAAGCGAATCGTTGCGCCGCTATCGTGATAGTTCACTTCAACGGCTTTCAGCCAACGACCGTGGCAGTTGGGATTGATATGGTCTTCCATCGAGACAGCTACCGCATCCGGCAGCTTCGCCAGCCAGCGGCGACCCACTTCGTCATCCGCATTGACGATAGCCTGCCCACAGTGGTGCGTGGAATACAGCAACCACTTCGCGGCTTCGTAGTGTTCCATATCGCCGTGATAATCGAGATGGTCACGGCTTAAGTTGGTAAATACTGAGGCCGCAAATTTCAGCGCCGCCACGCGGTGCTGAACCAAACCATGCGATGAAACTTCCATCGCGCCAAAGGTCGCGCCCTGTTCAACCAGACCCGCCAGCACATGCTGAACGTCAACGGCTGACCCAGTGGTATTTTCCGTCGGGATCACTTTACCCAGCAGGCCATTACCTACCGTGCCCATTACCGCACTGGTTTCGCCAAGCAGTTGGCTCCACTGTGCCAGCAGTTGGGTAGTGGTGGTTTTACCGTTCGTTCCGGTCACACCGACCAGACGCATATTTTCAGATGGCTCGTGGTAAAAGCGGCCTGCCAGTGCAGATAAACGCTCGTTAAGCTGGCTGAGATAGATGACCGGAACGCCGTGCATTTCACGGATTTCACCGTCAGCGGCCTCATCTTTTGCCTCTGCAATAATGGCAGCCACACCTTGCGCTATCGCCTGCGGGATATATCGACGCCCGTCCGCCTGATGACCCACTACTGCTATAAAGAGATCGCCCGATGCAGCCACACGGCTGTCGAGTGTCATCTCTCGCAGTGCTCGCTCCGGTGCACCCGGCACCCATGGAGCAAGAAGGTCGCGCAAATTACGATCTGCCACCTGTTGCCTCGCCTTGATTATTCACAAATTCATTTTTATCGCCCGTTGTCAGCGCATCCGGCTCGATGTTCATGGTGCGCAAAACGCCGCCCATGATGGCACCAAAGACCGGCGCGGAAACGGCGCCACCGTAATATTTACCCGCCTGCGGATCGTTGATAACAACAACCAGCGCGAAGCGCGGCTGACTCGCAGGAGCAACGCCTGCGGTATAAGCAATGTATTTATTGATGTAGCGGCCGTCCGGCCCTACTTTTTTCGCCGTACCGGTTTTAATCGCGATGCGATAGCCTTTAATCGCCGCCTTCACGCCACCGCCGCCCGGCAGCGCCACGCTTTCCATCATGTGCACCACGGTGCGTACGGTCGCCTCCGGGAAGATACGTTCGCCCGGAACAGGAGGATCAACTTTGGTAATCGACAGCGGGCGATAAACGCCATAACTGCCGATCGTTGCGTAGACTCGCGCTAACTGTAACGGCGTTACCATTAGCCCGTAGCCGAAAGAGAAGGTGGCCCTCTCTATGTCAGACCACCGTTGTTTTTGAGGATATAAGCCACTGCGTTCTCCGACCAACCCCAAATTGGTCGCTTTTCCCAGCCCAAAACGTGAGTAAGTATCTACTAACGCTGAGGACGGCATCGCTAACGCCAGCTTGGAAACACCGACGTTACTCGACTTCTGCAAAACCCCGGTAAGGGTCAATTCGCTATAACGCGCCACGTCTTTAATTTCGTGGCCATTAATTCGGTAAGGAATGGTGTTAAGCACGGTATTTTCACGTACCACGCCACGCTGCAGCGCGGTCATCACCACCATCGGTTTGACGGTAGAACCCGGCTCAAACACGTCGGTAATGGTACGGTTACGCATCGCATCTTTCGGCGTACCGGTGAGATTGTTCGGGTTGTAAGACGGGCTGTTCGCCATTGCCAGCACTTCACCGGTGTTCACATCCACCAGCACCGCACTGCCTGACTCCGCCTTGTTGAACGCCACGGCGTTATTCAGTTCACGGTAGACCAGCGCCTGTAAACGCTCATCGATACTCAGCGCGAGGTTGTGCGCCGCCTGGCTATCGGTAGAGGAGATATCTTCAATGACGCGACCATAGCGGTCTTTACGCACAATACGTTCACCCGGCTGTCCGGTGAGCCATTTGTCGAAGCTCTTCTCAACGCCTTCAATCCCCTGGCTGTCGACGTTGGTAAAACCAATGAGGTGAGCAGTCACTTCTCCGGAAGGATAGTAACGGCGGGACTCTTCACGCAGGTGAATCCCTGGCAGCTTCAGTTTTTTGATGTAGTCTGCCATATCAGGGTTTACCTGACGCGCCAGATAGATAAAGCGCCCTTTCGGATTGGCGTTAATGCGGGAAGCCAGTTGATCAAGCGGGAGGTTCAGCGCCGTCGACAGCGCTCTCCAGCGCTCGCCAACGCTCACGCCGCCTGCGTCATGCACCTCTTTTGGGTCGGCCCAAATCGCCTTCACCGGAACGCTCACCGCCAGTGGACGACCAGAGCGGTCGGTAATCATCCCGCGCGAGGTGGACACTTCCTGGACACGCAGAGAGCGCATGTCGCCCTGACGTACCAGCATGTCCGGCGCGATGATTTGCAGCCAGGCAACGCGCCCCAGCAGAAAACCCAGTGCCAGCAAAATACAGCCGCACAGTAACGCAAAACGCCAACTGATAAAGTTGGCTTGTTCTTCCTGGCGTTTTGGTTTGTGCGTTTTTGCCGCTGCTTTCATGCGTCGCGTTTATCCTTATTTTTGTACTACGATGTTTTCTTGTGAGGGATCAACATGCTGCATTTGCAGCTTTTCCGTTGCGATCCGTTCAACACGGCTATGGTCGCCGAGCGCGTTCTCCTCAAGGATCAAGTTGCGCCATTCGATATCCAGCGCATCTCGCTCCAGAACCAGCTGCTCACGCTGCGCGGTCAGTAACCGCGTATGGTGTGCGGTTGTCACGACGGTAACCGCCGTCAAAATAATGCAAATGAACAGGCAGAGTGGCAGCTTCCCAAACCGCAAAAGATCGTCACCGATCACACCAGGCAAAGCATGGCGCTCGTTGCTTCCTATCGATCCCTTAACTTTGCTGAGGGCTTCTGTCACTCTGCTGATCATGCGTTCGTCCTCTCTGCAATACGCAGAACTGAACTACGGGCACGAGGATTTTCAGCAACCTCTTCTTCGCCCGGCATTAACTTGCCTAGTGCTCTCAACTCACGACCGCCCAGTTTTTTGATCTGCGCTTCGGTCATCGGTATTCCAGCCGGAACCTGAGGACCACGGCTTTGTTCGCGCATAAAGCGTTTCACAATGCGATCTTCAAGCGAATGGAAACTGATTATCGAAAGGCGACCACCTGGTGCCAGCACGCTGAGCGAGCTTTTTAGCGCCTGCTCTATCTCCTCCAGTTCACTGTTCACCCAAATGCGCACCGCCTGGAAGGTACGGGTCGCGGGATGTTTGAATTTGTCTTTCACCGGCATTGCCGCCGCAATCACTTCCGCAAGCTCTTTGGTGCGGGTCATCGGTTCGATACGATTGCGCTCTACAATGGCGCGTGCAATGCGTTTGCCGAAGCGCTCTTCGCCAAAGGTTTTAATCACCCAGGCAATGTCTGCTTCATCGGCAGTTTGCAGCCATTCGGCCGCCGACTGACCGCGTGTTGGGTCCATACGCATATCTAACGGACCGTCACGCATAAATGAGAATCCGCGCTCAGCGTCATCAAGCTGCGGAGAAGAGACCCCAAGATCGAGAAGAATCCCGTCGATCTTACCGGTCAGTCCGCGCTCGGCGACATAGTCAGCCAGCGCAGAAAAAGGTCCATGGACGATGGAAAAACGGGGATCGGTAATCGTCTGTGCTACGGCAATAGCCTGCGGATCGCGATCGATAGCCAGTAAACGTCCTTCTTCGCCAAGCTGCGAGAGGATCAGACGTGAATGACCGCCGCGACCAAATGTCCCGTCAATGTAGATGCCGTCTGGACGAATATTCAGGCCGTTTACGGCTTCATCCAGCAACACCGTTGTATGTTTATAGTTTTCCATCATTTTATAGAGACAAATCCTGCAATCGTTCCGACAGCGCGCCGGTAACAGACTGTTCAGCGTCGATATCTTCCTTGACCTGTTGATACCAGGTCGTTTCATCCCACAGTTCAAACTTATTGAACTGCCCAACCAGCATCACTTCTTTCGTTAACCCTGCGTGTTGCCGCAGAATGGGCGCTATCAATAAGCGACCAGCGCTATCCATCTGACATTCGCTGGCATGACCCAACAACAGGCGCTGTACGCGACGCTCAACTGGATTCATGCTCGACAGACGCGATAACTTCTGTTCGATAATTTCCCATTCAGGCAGGGGGTACAGCAGCAGGCACGGGTGATGGATGTCAATGGTACAAACCATTTGACCGGTAGCGCTCTCGAGCAGTTGATCCCGATAACGGGTAGGCACGGATAAGCGCCCTTTACTGTCGAGATTAACTAACGTTGCTCCCCGGAACATGCCAGTCTCACCCCCGATTACCACTTTATCCCACAAATTCCCACTTAAAGGAGTTTACGGAGCGGAGGAAAACCTTGTCAAGCAAGTCACGGCGCTTAGCGGAGCAAAAAACCCATTGTTTACGGCTAATATCTGCGTTGAGCAAATTCCGTACAGCAAACGAAGCAAATTAACGTCATGAATATTTGTAAGAAAAAAATCCAACAACTCATCATTGTTTAAAACAACTGAATATCATCAGAAGAAAATATAAAGTGTCAGTTTGCGACGCGAGCGGCATTTTAGGACAATATGCGGCGAGATAACAGTACCAGTTCATCGGTCTGTACGACCCGTACGGCCAAGGAAGGAGAGGGATTGCCGCAATTCGGCGGCAAAGTGTTTGTTAATTCGGCAAATCCACACAAGCATGTAACAAAATAATACAAACGTAACGCGTCGTTACGTATCAATAACCCAAAAAAGGATAGTTGCATTTTTAAATTAGGATAATTAAAGAATGAAATTCAGATAATTCTAAAGAATATTCTTAAATATAATAAGGTTATTTCTGACAGTAAGATATTTGATGGCATCGAAGCATTCTCTCCAATGCCATCAATAGCAACCACTTAGTTACGGCTAAGGATGCCGCGACGGTACAGATTACGCCGAATGCGCGTTAATCCTGGTTTTGGTTTACGCGGTTCATCAAGGCTTGCAAGGACGATCTCCAGCACACGTTCAGCCACATCACGATGACGCTGCGCCACCGCCAGTACCGGGCACTGCAGGAAGTCGAGCAGTTCGTGGTCGCCAAACGTCGCAATCGCTAAATCAGACGGTAACTGACCATCGCGACGCAGAGTCACATCCATCACCCCCTGCAGCAGGGCAAACGACGTGGTAAACAGTGCCTGAGGCATCGGATGTGTTTCCAGCCATTTATCAAACAGCTGCGCTGCTGCCTCCCGCTCATAGCTGTTGGCATACAGGAAGTGCACGTCACGCGGATCGTCTTTCCACGCGGTACGGAAACCCTGTTCGCGCAGGAAACTGACGGATAATTCAGGGAGAGCCCCCAGATAGAGCACGGTTTCAGCCGGGAATTTACGCAGTTCCTCCGCCAACATTTCCGCATCATCCTGGTCTGCGCCGACAACACTGGTGAAGTGTTCGCGATCCAGCGCGCGATCCAGCGCCACAATCGGGAATGAGCTGTTCGCCCAACGCTGATAGAACGGATGTTCAGGCGGCAAGGAGGTCGACACGATAATGGCGTCAACCTGGCGTTGTAAAAGATGCTCAATGCAGCGCATTTCGTTATCCGGCTGATCTTCAGAGCAGGCAATCAGCAGTTGATACCCACGCTGACGCGCCTGACGTTCCAGGTAGTTTGCAATGCGGGTATAACTCGTATTCTCCAGGTCCGGGATCACCAACCCGATAGAACGTGTGCGTCCAGCACGGAGCCCGGCCGCCACGGCATTCGGGTGGTAATTATGCTCACGCACCACCGCCATGACTTTTTCAACCGTTTTGTCGCTTACGCGATATTGCTTTGCTTTACCGTTAATAACGTAGCTTGCAGTCGTTCGCGAAACGCCGGCCAACCGAGCGATTTCATCCAGTTTCACAATTGCCCCTTGCGTAAAATGTACAAACCATAACCTTTGAGATGGCATGGGTTAAATTTATTAACATCTAAGCGCAGAATAATGACTCCGGCAACCGCTTTTGTCTCTGGTTACCGCTGATTTCGCAAAAAAAAGCCCAACCAGTGTCGTTGGGCTTGCGAATTCAGAAGCCGATCATGATTAGCGCATGATTTTATCGCCGCGGGAAAGCCCCACCACGCCGGAACGGGCAACTTCCACAATTTTAGCGACTTCACGCAGTGTGGCCAGGAAGGCGTCCAGTTTGTCACTGGTTCCCGCCAACTGCACAGTGTAGATAGACGGCGTGACATCGATGATCTGCCCACGGAAAATTTCCGTGTTACGTTTCACCTCCTCCCGGCCATAGCCACTGGCCTGGATCTTCACCAGCATGATCTCTCGTTCAACGTGGGCGCCCTGCCCCAGTTCGCTGACGCGCAGAACGTCCACCAGTTTGTGAAGCTGCTTTTCAATTTGCTCCAGGACCTTTTCATCGCCCACGGTTTGAATCGTCATCCGCGACAAGGTCGGGTCGTCTGTCGGCGCGACGGTCAGGCTTTCAATGTTGTAACCACGCTGGGCGAAGAGGCCAATCACACGCGATAATGCACCCGACTCGTTTTCCAGCAATACTGATAATATCCGGCGCATAATCAGGTCCTCTCCGTTTTGCTTAACCACATCTCATCCATACCGCCCCCTCGAATTTGCATCGGGTAGACATGCTCACTGCCATCGACGGTGACATCAACAAACACCAGCCGGTGGTTGCGCACATGTTCCAGTGCTTCCCCCAGCTTGCTTTCCAGCTCATCCGGATGATTTATCTGGATACCAATATGCCCATATGCTTCAGCAAGACGGACAAAATCGGGTAGCGACTGCATATAAGACTGCGAATGACGCCCGGAATAGATCATGTCCTGCCACTGTTTGACCATGCCGAGATAGCGGTTGTTAAGGTTGAGTACCAGCACCGGCAGCTCATATTGCAGCGCCGTCGACAGCTCCTGGATATTCATCTGAATGCTGCCATCCCCGGTGACGCAGACTACTGTTTCATTCGGCAGTGCCATCTTCACCCCTAACGCTGCGGGTAAACCGAATCCCATGGTGCCGAGGCCACCTGAGTTGATCCAGCGACGCGGTTTATCAAACGGGTAGTACAGTGCGGCAAACATCTGATGCTGACCAACGTCAGAGGTTACATACGCATCCCCTTTCGTCAGGCGCCAGATGGTTTCGATCACCGCCTGCGGTTTAATACTGTCGCTTTGCGTGTCGTATTTCAGGCACTGACGGGCGCGCCAGTGTTCAATTTGTTGCCACCAGTCACGGTTATCATCCAGCGGCTGCTGTGATTTTTCATGCGGCAGCAGCTCCAGCATCTGCTCAAGCACCAGGAGAGCATCACCCACGATTGGAATATCCGCAGTAACGGTTTTTGAAATAGAGGTGGGATCGATATCGATATGTAACACGGTCGCATTCGGGCAATATTTTGCCAGATTATTGGTCGTGCGATCGTCGAAGCGCACGCCGACCGCAAATATCACATCCGAATGATGCATAGTCATATTCGCTTCATAGGTACCGTGCATACCCAACATGCCCAGCGCCTGGCGATGCGTTGCCGGGAACGCACCTAAGCCCATCAGCGAGGAGACAACCGGTAGATTTAGTGCTTCAGCAATCTGCCTCAGTTGTTCGTGGCAGGCAGCATTCACCGCCCCGCCCCCCACGTACACAACCGGTTTTTTCGCTGCTACCAGCGTCTGCAGCGCACGTTTTATCTGTCCTTTGTGCCCGGTCGTCGTCGGATTATACGAACGCATGCTCACCGACTCTGGCCAGCTATAAGGCAGTTTCTTCGCCGGATTCAGAATATCTTTCGGCAAATCCACTACCACCGGTCCCGGACGACCGCTTGCCGCCAGCCAGAAGGCTTTTTTCAGCACCTGCGGGATGTCTTCCGTTTGTTTAACCAAAAAGCTGTGTTTCACCACCGGACGAGAAATCCCCACCATATCGCACTCCTGAAAGGCATCGTAGCCAATCAGAGAGGTAGCCACCTGCCCGGAGAGTATCACCAGCGGGATGGAGTCCATGTACGCCGTTGCGATACCGGTGATCGCATTGGTTGCTCCCGGCCCTGAGGTGACCAACACAACGCCCACTTCCCCCGTCGCGCGTGCCAGACCATCGGCCATATGGACCGCTGCCTGCTCATGGCGGACCAGCACATGATCAATACCTCCGACCGTATGCAAAGCATCATAAATATCGAGGACTGCGCCCCCGGGATACCCGAATACCTGCTTCACACCCTGATCGATGAGCGATCGGACGACCATCTCGGCTCCAGACAACATCTCCATGGCTTGCCTCCACTCTTATAATGAATAACGGTTTAACAACACATTAACCGCTGACGATAAGGCATGGCAATTGACACCGAAGTGGTGGTGTAACAGCGGATAAGAATAAAACGGAGGAAAGAATCGAATAAACGGAGAATTAAACCAGCATAAGCAAATGAAATGACAAATAATCTCTTAAAAATGAGTACTTACAGCGATTACTCTATTTTTTCACCCTCCCAGGCAAAAACCAAAAGCAGATTTCAGCATAAAATTTCAAATAAAAATAAAAAAGCAGAATAAACCAGACGCATCATCGGATTTACTCTGCCATAGGTCACTGCTTACAGATGGAGACTAACAGCTCTTCCATCCATTGATGTCCTTTATCCCGACCTGCTGCTTCATGCCAGGAAAGATAACAAGTCCGGCTATTCAGTTTTAACGGTAGCGGTAATATTTGCAGTTCTAAAGCCTCGGAGAACTCTTCAGCTAACCAGCGTGGCGCAATAGAAACCAAATGAGTTTGAGATACAATATTCAGTACACTGATTAATGCCATTCCCTGATAAGCAACGCAGGCTTGTTTATCCTGAGTGTCATACCAGGGTTGGCTGAATGACGCAAAGCGATCGAGAGAAACTACCGCATGCTGTTCATTATAGACATCACTCTCGAGTAATGGACCGCTAATGCGCGGGTGTTTTTTACTTGCGACTAACACCATCTCATCATTGAATAACGGAATGCTGGTGAATTCAGGACGGCGGAATTCTTCATAGCTAATAACAAATTCTGTTTCCTGATACCGTAATTGATGTTCTGTATTTTGGTTGAGCGATGATTTAAATACAACATGAATATTAGGTGCCACTTGCTCAACGCGATTGTAAATCAATGACGTGAGGATATTATCCAATGGGCTACAGACGCAGAGATTAAATACACGTGAGCTGCTGGCGGGTTCAAAACCGGACCCTGGCAGTTCATTCTGCACCAATTGCAGCGCCTGACGAATAGAGCCAAATAGCTGAAAAGCCCGTGCAGTGGGCTGGATGCCTCGGCCATAGCGCACAAAGAGCTCATCATTAAACATAACTTTCAGACGCGCGACTGCGTTGCTGACTGCAGGCTGCGACATACCCAGAGAATGCGCTGCGCGAGTAATATTCTGTTCTTGCATCACCGCATCAAAAACGGTTAATAAATTAAGGTCAACCATGCGCAACTGCGGTTTCCCCATCTCTAAAAGATTAGATTTATCTATTATTTTTGCTTCTGGCATATTTAACTCCACTGTCACTCAAAACTCCCTTTTCCCAGACGGAGCTCAGAAATAACCTCCGTTAATATGATTTACCATGCATATAAAATAAGAAAAAGGGAAAGCATTAAAATTAGGAAAACATAAAGGCCCATGCCTGAATGAACAAAAACCAATGCGAGCGCAGTGTGGCAGAGGTCACTGCACGATGATTCATACGTTTAAATGTCGAAAACAATATAACCATAACCATGACAAATACACAATCATGCACGAAGTGAATGTATATTTAAGATTTAATTAAATGTTTATATCATTAACACCGCGATGCTTAACATTTATTTATCAATCATTTTTCCCACGGCACCTCAAACCCATTCAAAATCAATATAAAAACCAATAAATCATAAAGATAGAAAATTCATCCACAAGTTATCTCTTCAATATGCCGTTACAATGGCTGAAAACAAATATGCTCAAATATGTCAAATCGTGAAAAGTATGTAATCCACACGCTGATTTATTTTATACAACCATAAAAATTCAGCACAATTCGCTCAAAGTTCAGGAGATTTTTTCCGCCGAGTGGAGGCATTTATGAGGGATGGGGTTGACATCAATCTTCATATCCAGTACCACTAAAAGCATATCGCATTCGCCTGGAGCTTGATTGATGACTTACATTGCTCGTTTTAACGGTCTACTACTACTAAACGCATTGTCATTGCGCGGTAGACTGGTGGACGACATTCAGCAATAAGTCAGCTCCAGTTAAGACAAAAACCCGCGCCATTGCGCGGGTTTTTTTATGCTCGAAGCAAGGCGCCCTAAACACCAAGGACCTAAACCATGAGCCAGCAAGTCATTATTTTCGATACCACCTTACGCGACGGTGAACAGGCGTTACAGGCAAGCCTGAGTGTGAAAGAAAAACTGCAGATAGCTCTGGCTCTCGAGCGTATGGGCGTTGACGTGATGGAAGTGGGTTTTCCTGTTTCTTCACCGGGTGACTTTGAGTCCGTACAAACCATCGCTCGTCAGGTTAAGAACAGCCGCGTGTGTGCCTTAGCCCGCTGCGTAGAAAAAGATATCGACGTTGCCGCAGAATCGCTGAAGGTCGCTGAGGCTTTCCGTATTCATACGTTTATCGCCACCTCGCCGATGCATATCGCGACGAAATTACGCAGCACGCTGGATGAAGTGATCGAACGCGCAATCTACATGGTTAAGCGTGCGCGTAATTATACGGATGACGTGGAGTTCTCATGTGAAGATGCGGGGCGTACTCCTATCGCCGATCTGGCCCGCGTGGTAGAAGCCGCTATTAACGCCGGTGCCAAAACCATCAATATCCCGGATACCGTCGGTTACACCATGCCATTTGAGTTTGGTGGAATCATTTCTGGCCTGTATGAGCGCGTACCGAATATCGATAAAGCCATCATCTCCGTGCACACCCATGATGATTTAGGTTTAGGCGTTGGCAACGCGCTGGCGGCCGTTCACGCCGGTGCTCGCCAGGTGGAAGGCGCAATGAACGGTATCGGCGAACGCGCCGGTAACTGCTCACTGGAAGAAGTGATCATGGCGATCAAAGTACGCAAAGATATTTTGAACGTACAGACCCGCATTAATCACCAGGAAATCTGGCGTACCAGTCAATTAGTCAGCCAAATCTGCAACATGCCTATCCCGGCCAACAAAGCGATTGTTGGTAGCGGTGCGTTTGCCCACTCTTCCGGTATCCATCAGGACGGTGTGCTGAAAAATCGTGAAAACTACGAAATCATGACGCCTGAATCCATCGGCCTGAACCAGGTACAGTTGAACCTGACCTCCCGTTCCGGACGCGCTGCGGTAAAACACCGTATGGACGAGATGGGATATAAAGAAAATGAATACAACCTGGACAACCTGTACGACGCGTTCCTGAAGCTGGCGGATAAAAAAGGTCAGGTATTTGATTACGACCTGGAAGCGCTGGCCTTTATTAACAAACAGCAGGAAGAGCCAGAGCACTTCCGTCTGGACTACTTCAGCGTGCAGTCTGGTTCTAATGATATTGCCACCGCCTCCGTCAAGCTGGCCTGTGGCGAAAAAGTCAAAGCCGAAGCGGCTAACGGTAACGGCCCGGTCGATGCCATTTATCAGGCCATCAACCGTGTCACCGAATACAACATCGAACTGGTCAAATATAGCCTGACCGCCAAAGGCCACGGTAAAGATGCGCTGGGTCAGGTGGATATCGTCGCCAACTATAACGGTCGCCGCTTCCACGGCGTCGGTCTGGCAACGGATATCGTCGAGTCTTCCGCCAAAGCGATGGTCCATGTGCTGAACAACATCTGGCGCGCTGAAGAAGTCGAAAAAGAATTGCAACGCAAAGCTCAGAACAACGAGAACAACAAGGAAACCGTGTGATGTCGAAGAATTATCATATTGCTGTTTTGCCGGGTGACGGTATTGGCCCGGAAGTGATGGCGCAAGCATTGAAAGTACTGGACGCAATTCGCAACCGTTTTGGCATGCGCATTACCACCAGCCACTATGACGTGGGCGGAGCCGCTATCGATAACCACGGTCAGCCGCTGCCACCGGCGACGGTTGAAGGCTGTGAGCAAGCCGACGCCATTCTGTTTGGATCCGTTGGCGGCCCAAAATGGGAACATCTGCCGCCTAACCAGCAACCTGAACGCGGTGCGCTGTTGCCATTGCGTAAGCACTTCAAATTATTCAGTAACCTGCGTCCGGCTAAGCTGTATCAGGGACTGGAAGCCTTCTGTCCTCTGCGCGCAGATATTGCCGCCAACGGTTTCGACATCCTGTGCGTTCGCGAACTGACCGGCGGGATCTACTTCGGTCAGCCAAAAGGCCGCGAAGGCAGCGGACAACATGAAAAAGCGTTTGATACCGAGGTTTATCATCGCTTCGAGATTGAACGCATTGCGCGTATCGCGTTTGAATCCGCTCGCCAGCGTCGCCGTAAAGTCACGTCGATTGATAAAGCCAACGTACTGCAAACGTCCATCTTGTGGCGTGAAATCGTCAATGAAATCGCCAACGAGTACCCGGACGTTGAACTGACGCATATGTATATCGACAACGCGACAATGCAATTAATCAAAGACCCGTCTCAGTTCGACGTACTGCTGTGTTCCAACCTGTTTGGTGACATTCTGTCTGATGAGTGCGCCATGATCACGGGCTCAATGGGTATGTTGCCGTCTGCCAGCCTGAATGAGCAGGGTTTTGGCCTGTACGAGCCAGCTGGCGGTTCTGCACCCGATATCGCAGGGAAGAATATTGCCAACCCTATCGCCCAGATCCTGTCGCTGGCGCTGCTGCTGCGCTACAGCCTGGATGCCAATGATGCGGCAACCGCCATTGAGAGCGCCATCAACCGCGCATTAGAAGAAGGTATTCGCACCGGTGATTTAGCCCGTGGCGCTGCCGCAGTCAGTACCGATGAAATGGGCGATATCATTGCTCGCTACGTCGCAGAAGGGGTGTAATCATGGCCAGGACGTTATACGAAAAATTGTTTAATGCGCACGTCGTCTTTGAGGCGCAAAACGAAACCCCGCTGTTGTATATCGACAGACATCTGGTGCATGAAGTGACCTCTCCGCAGGCGTTTGATGGGCTGCGCGCGCATGGCCGCCAGGTTCGCCAGCCGGGTAAAACTTTTGCCACGATGGACCACAACGTTTCGACGCAAACGAAAGACATTAATGCCTCGGGCGAAATGGCGCGTATTCAGATGCAGGAATTGATCAAAAACTGCAATGAATTTGGCGTCGAACTGTACGACCTGAACCACCCGTATCAGGGTATCGTCCACGTGATGGGGCCTGAGCAAGGCGTAACCTTACCGGGCATGACCATCGTCTGCGGCGACTCCCACACCGCTACCCACGGCGCGTTCGGCGCGTTGGCCTTTGGTATTGGCACCTCTGAAGTTGAACACGTGCTGGCAACGCAGACCCTGAAACAAGGGCGCGCCAAAACCATGAAGATTGAAGTCAATGGTATAGCCGCTCCGGGCATTACCGCCAAAGATATCGTGCTGGCCGTTATCGGTAAAACTGGTAGCGCAGGCGGCACCGGGCATGTGGTTGAGTTTTGCGGCGAAGCCATTCGCGCACTGAGCATGGAAGGCCGTATGACGTTGTGCAATATGGCCATTGAAATGGGTGCCAAGGCGGGCCTGGTTGCACCGGATGAAACCACCTTTAACTATGTGCAGGGCCGTTTGCACGCACCGAAAGGCGATGATTTTGCCCGCGCGGTAGAGTACTGGAAAACGCTGAAAACCGACGATGGCGCAACGTTTGATACCGTCGTTACTCTGCAGGCAGAAGAGATTGCACCGCAGGTAACATGGGGAACGAATCCGGGTCAGGTCATCTCGGTGAACGATAATATCCCCGACCCGGCATCATTTGCCGATCCGGTAGAACGCGCTTCAGCAGAAAAAGCGCTGGCGTACATGGGGCTGAAACCGGGTATTCCGTTAACAGAAGTCGCTATCGATAAAGTGTTCATCGGTTCCTGCACCAACTCGCGTATTGAAGATTTACGCGCCGCGGCAGAAATCGCCAAAGGGCGCAAAGTCGCGCCGGGCGTACAGGCGCTGGTGGTGCCGGGTTCTGGTCCGGTGAAAGCGCAGGCGGAAGCGGAAGGTCTGGACAAGATCTTCATCGAAGCTGGGTTTGAATGGCGTTTACCGGGTTGTTCGATGTGTCTGGCGATGAACAATGACCGCCTGAACCCGGGCGAGCGCTGTGCCTCCACCAGCAACCGCAACTTTGAAGGCCGTCAGGGCCGCGGTGGGCGTACGCATTTAGTCAGCCCGGCCATGGCCGCCGCTGCCGCCGTCACCGGTCATTTTGCCGACATTCGCAGCATCAAATAAGGAAACTACCATGGCAGAGAAATTTACCCAGCATACCGGCCTGGTTGTCCCACTGGATGCCGCCAACGTTGATACCGACGCAATTATTCCCAAACAGTTTTTGCAGAAGGTTACGCGTACCGGTTTTGGCGCTCATCTGTTCAACGACTGGCGTTTTCTGGACGAAAAAGGTCAACAGCCTAATCCTGAGTTCGTGCTGAACTTCCCGGAATATAAAGGTGCGTCAATTCTGCTCGCGCGGGAAAACTTTGGCTGCGGCTCTTCTCGCGAACATGCGCCGTGGGCGCTGACCGATTACGGCTTTAAAGTAGTGATCGCCCCAAGCTTCGCCGACATCTTCTACGGTAACAGCTTCAATAACCAACTGCTGCCGGTCACCCTGAGCGATGCGCAGGTGGATGAACTGTTTGCGCAGGTGAAAGCCAATCCGGGGATTAAATTTGAAGTGGATCTGGAAGCGCAGGTGGTGAAAGCGGGAGATAAGTCTTACAGCTTTAAAATCGACGACTTCCGCCGTCACTGCATGCTGAATGGTCTCGACAGCATCGGGCTGACGCTACAGCATGAAGCGGCTATTACCGAGTACGAAGACAAGCAGCCGGCGTTTATGCGCTAGTCCTTGTTATGCCGGATGCGCTACGCTTATCCGGCCTACAAACGCACTCCAGTTGTAGGCCGGATAAGGCGTTTACGCCGCCATCCGGCGTAGCCAGGACGAGCGCTGCAACGCCGGGAAATTCCCGGTACGTATTACACGTCCTTCACCCACCCGGTCATCATCAGCGTGACCACTGAAATCGCCGCAATCACCCAATAAACGGCAAAATGTCCGTAACTTTGCGCAACAGCGCCCTGAATCACCCCCGCCAGAATGACGCCGGTCGAAATACTGTTGGTGAATAATGTGGTTGCTGAACCCGCGCGTCCCGGCATCAGATCCTGAAACCACAGCATCCCTATCCCAGCGACAATACCGATGAATACGGCGTTAAACAGCTGCAAAATAAGCAACGCCGTATGGCTGTGAAAGAAAATAAGACCAAGGTAAAACAGCACGCCGGCCGCCACGGCGGTAATCATCATTCGTCGTTTACCAAAGTGCTTCACGTAGTAGCCCGCCAGAATCATCGCCGGAATTTCCAGCCCGGCAGCCGTCCCCATCAGGATCCCTGCCAGCTTGTCCGGCAAACCCAGTTCAAGGCTTATCCACAGCGGCATATCGATGATGTACATGGTATTGCAGGCCCACATCAGCGTGGAGGCAATAAACAGCATGCGCACATTTTTGTCCTGCCAACCGCCAGTGTGTTCGAGCGGCACATCTACAGGCTGCTCCACCCGCGCGACAGACGGCAGTATCAGCGCAATCAGCACCAGGCTAATGGCAAAAATCCCTGCGGCAATGGAAAACATCGCCGTGAAGCCGTAATTCAGCGCCAGCATGAAGGCCAGCGGCGGTCCGATCACCCAGGCCAGCGAAAGCTGCGCACGCATCACCGAACTAAACATCACCACTTCACGCGCGGAGTTATCCGCATATTCCCGCGCCAGCGCAAACAACTGCGGCATCGCGGTATTCGCCAGCGAGGCCAGCAGCACACCGCAGGTGATCAACGTGAGATAGTGGCGATTGAAGGCAAACAGCAGCGCGTTGCCAATCGCCATCAGGCAGCAAAACATGATCAGCTTGCGCCGATCGCCCTGGCTGTCGGATCGTTTCGCAAGGCCAAGGCTGACGACGATCCCGGCAATCGCATTGACGGTGTAAAACAGCCCAACCCAAAATGGCTGCGCCCCGACTTCACGGCTCAGGAACAGGCTCAGCGTGGGTGCCTGCAACGCCCCTGCCACGCCCATCATAAAAGCGACCAGCATAAATGCCGCGTAAACACCGTTGAGGCGCCGTCCCATGGTCATTATCCAGAGCATATCTTTCCTTTTAAGCGCAGCTGAAACGAAAAAAGCCAGCAGATAATACCTGCTGGCGCGGCGAATTTAGGCTGTATCCTGCCATTATACCTGGCATCGACGCTGAGTAAAAAACGCATTATCAAGGCGGAGGGCGCAGGGTATAGAAATCTATCCCCAAGCCTGACAACGCAGAGAATGCGTTTTTTACACGCGTCCCGGAGGGCTGGGACCATTTTTTCACATTGCTGCGTTGCTCACACCTTATTTGGTTCACCAAATTTCACTGTTCGCGCCTTGCCATGTGAAAAAATAGCCACCAGCGATGCTCAGGGATAATGGCAGGATACAGCCTGTACCAATACTCAGTCACACATGATGTCTGCAATGCGTAATTCAGAGGTCAGGCTGTCACCTCCCACTGCATCAGTTCTTCGAGCATCTTTAAGCGCTGCGGTGCGCTCAGGCAAGCCAACCAGGACGATTTCTCTGTCGCGGTAAAGTACTTCATATAGAACTGACGCATAGATGACCCCTTCGTTGTCTCATCGCTTCATCGGAATCTATTATTGGCTTAATATAGGGATAATAAAATTGCTGAGTTTTTCGCAGGAGTTCCCCTTTTATGTCTTCTGGTCGTTTGCAACAACAGTTCATCCGTCTGTGGCAATGCTGTGACGGCAAAACGCAAGACACCACGCTGAACGAGCTGGCGGAGCTGCTCAACTGCTCGCGCCGCCATATGCGAACCCTGCTTAATACCATGCAGGAGCGCGGTTGGTTAACGTGGGAAGCCGAGGTTGGGCGCGGTAAACGCTCACGCCTGACATTCCTCTACACCGGGCTGGCGCTCCAGCAGCAGCGGGCAGAAGACCTGCTGGAACAGGATCGCATCGATCAACTGGTGCAACTGGTCGGTGACAAAACGGCCGTACGGCAGATGCTGGTTTCCCACCTCGGCCGCAGTTTTCGCCAGGGGCGGCACATCATGCGCGTTCTCTATTATCGTCCCATGCACAACCTGCTGCCCGGTACGGCATTACGCCGTTCCGAAACCCATATCGCCCGGCAAATCTTCAGCGCCTTAATTCGTGTAAATGAGGAAAATGGGGAACTGGAAGCGGACATTGCCCATCACTGGCAGCAGATATCACCTTTACACTGGCGATTCTTCCTGCGCCCGGGGATCCATTTCCACCATGGACGCGAGCTGGAAATGGAGGATGTCATCGCCTCACTGAGGCGCATTAACACACTGCCGCTGTACTCACACATTACACAAATCGTCTCTCCCACCGCCTGGACGCTGGATATCCACCTTGCCCAGCCTGACCGCTGGCTACCCTGGCTGTTAGGGCAAGTCCCGGCGATGATCCTGCCGCGAGAATGGGAAACGCTGAATAACTTCTCCAGCCACCCGATTGGCACTGGCCCCTATGCGGTGATGAGAAATACCAATAACCAGCTGAAAATTCACGCATTTGATGATTACTTTGGTTACCGGGCGCTGATCGACGAAGTGAACGTCTGGGTGTTACCTGACATCGGCGAAGAGCCGGGCGGCGGGTTGACGCTAAAAGGTCCCACCGAGGATGAAAAGGCGATCGAGAGCCGCCTCGAAGAAGGTTGCTACTACCTGCTGTTTGATACGCGCACCCACCGCGGCGCTAATCAGGAGGTTCGCGAGTGGGCTAGCCGCGTACTCTCGCCAACCCATTTAATTTGCCACGCCGACGAACAGTATCAGCGACTGTGGTTCCCCGCCTATGGTTTACTCCCCCGCTGGCACCATGCCAAACCCGGCCATGGTGAAAAACCAGCCGGACTGGAAACGCTGACTCTCACTTACTATCGCGATCATATCGAACACCGAATTATCGCGCAGATCATGAAAACATTGCTGGCGCAGCATCAGGTGCAACTGAATATTCAGGAGATCGACTACGATCAATGGCATGCGGGAGAAATCGTCAGCGATATCTGGCTCAACAGCGCTAACTTTACCCTACCGCTGGACTTCTCGCTGTTCGCCCATTTGTGCGAGGTTCCGCTGCTGCAAAACTGTATTTCGCAGGACTGGGAAAACGATGCCGCCCGCTGGCGAACCGGTGAAATGAGCCTGGCGGCATGGTGCCAACAGCTGCTCACCACAAAGGCCATTGTGCCGTTAATCCACCACTGGTTGATTATTCAGGGGCAGCGCAGTATGCGCGGGTTGCGCATGAATACCCTCGGCTGGTTTGATTTTAAATCGGCGTGGTTTGCACCACCGGATCCGTAGAGCCTTGCTCTTGATTGCTGCCCGGCAACAAAATCATTACACTAACGCCGTTCTCAACGGGGTGCCAGAAAACAAATATACGCTAAATCATTCATGATGCATCAAGGCGGCAAGCGAGTGAATCCTCAGGAGCATAGATAACTATGTGACTGGGGTGAACGAACGCAGGCAACGCAGAGGCAGCTTGAAGGATGACGCGTATGGGCTGAGAGATACCCGTCGAACCTGATCCGGATAATGCCGGCGAAGGGATTTGAGCCTGCTCCTCAAGTCCTTTGCCACCTAACTCGTCATACTTCAAGCTGCAGATGCGTTGGCTTTCCTCGCTCACCCCAGTCACGTACTACCAGTACGCTCCCGGGGATGCGCTGCGTCGCCGCCTTCCTGCAACTCGAATTATTTAGAGTTTTACTTTATGAGGTGCAAAGTGTTTAAAAAATGTCTTCCGCTTTTACTGCTGTGCGCAGCACCTGCCTTCGCCAAACCTGTACTGACAGTCTATACCTACGACTCGTTCGCCGCTGACTGGGGTCCGAGTCCGACAATCAAAAACGCGTTTGAAGCTGACTGCAACTGTGAATTGAAACTGGTCGCGCTGGAAGATGGCGTTTCGCTGCTTAACCGCCTGCGCATGGAAGGAAAGAACAGCAAAGCCGACGTCGTGCTGGGGCTGGACAACAATCTTCTGGAAGCCGCCACGCAAACTAACCTGTTCGCCAAAAGCGGTGTGGCAAGTGACGCCGTTAACGTGCCAGGCGGCTGGAAAAACGACACCTTTGTCCCATTTGATTACGGTTATTTCGCCTTCGTTTATGATAAAAACAAGCTGAAAAACCCGCCGAAGAGCCTGAAGGAACTGGTAGAAAGCGACCAGAAATGGCGCGTCATTTATCAGGATCCACGTACCAGCACGCCAGGTCTGGGACTGCTGCTGTGGATGCAAAAAGTCTATGGCGATAAAGCGCCAGAGGCCTGGCAGAAACTGGCGGCAAAAACCGTCACCGTCACCAAGGGCTGGAGTGAAGCCTACGGCCTGTTCCTGAAAGGTGAAAGCGATCTGGTGCTCAGCTACACCACCTCTCCGGCCTATCACATCATCGCCGAGAAAAAAGACAACTACGCCGCCGCTAATTTTAGCGAAGGCCACTATTTGCAGGTGGAAGTCGCCGCGCGAACCGCGGCCAGCAAGCAGCCGGAACTGGCCGAGAAATTCCTGAAGTTCATGGTGTCTCCGGCATTCCAGAATGCGATTCCGACCGGCAACTGGATGTATCCGGTGACGCAGGTCGCCCTGCCGTCAGGATTCGAGCAACTGACTAAGCCAGCCACCGCGCTGGAATTTACGCCGCAGCAGGTTGCGGCTCAACGTCAGGCATGGATTAGCGAATGGCAACGCGCCGTCAGCCGTTAATCCCCGGCTGGCTGGTTCCAGGGCTTACCGCCGCCACGCTGATGGTCGCCGTGGCCCTGGCCGCGTTTCTGGCGCTGTGGTTTAACGCCCCGCAGGGAGAGTGGCTCTCGCTGTGGCAAGATGACTACCTGTGGCACGTGGTGCGCTTTTCATTCTGGCAGGCTTTTCTATCCGCTGTGCTGTCGGTTGTCCCGGCGATTTTCCTTGCCAGAGCGCTCTATCGTCGTCGTTTTCCCGGACGTCTGGCGCTGCTGCGTCTGTGCGCAATGACGTTAATCCTGCCGGTGCTGGTCGCGGTCTTCGGTATTCTTAGTGTCTACGGTCGTCAGGGCTGGCTGGCCTCACTCTGGCATGCCTTCGGGCTGGAATGGACCTTTTCGCCGTACGGTTTGCAGGGCATTCTGCTGGCGCACGTCTTTTTCAATCTGCCGATGGCCAGCCGCCTGCTGTTGCAGTCGCTGGAGAATATTCCCGGTGAACAGCGACAGTTAGCCGCTCAGTTGGGTCTGCGCGGCTGGCATTTCTTCCGCTTTGTGGAATGGCCGTGGCTGCGCCGGCAAATCCTGCCCGTCGCAGCACTCATCTTTATGCTCTGTTTCGCCAGCTTCGCCACCGTTTTGTCGCTGGGCGGCGGGCCGCAGGCCACCACCATCGAGCTGGCGATTTATCAGGCGCTGAACTTTGATTACGATCCCGCCCGCGCCGCCATGCTGGCGTTGATCCAGATGATTTGTTGTCTGGCACTGGTGCTGCTCAGCCAACGCCTGAGCCGGGCCATCGCCCCCGGCATCACGCTGGTTCAGGGCTGGCGGGATCCCGACGATCGTCTACACAGCCGTCTGGCAGACGCACTGCTGATTAGTCTGGCTTTACTGCTACTGCTGCCGCCGCTGTTGGCGGTGATTGTCGATGGATTTAACCACCATATGCTGGACGTTCTTAGGCAACCCGTACTGTGGCAGGCGCTGGGAACCTCGCTGCGCATTGCGCTGGCGGCAGGGGCGTTGTGCGTCATACTCACCATGATGCTGCTCTGGAGTAGTCGTGAACTGCGTGCCCGCCAACAGGCGCTGGCAGGGCAAATGCTGGAGCTTAGCGGCATGATGATCCTCGCCATGCCGGGTATCGTGCTGGCAACCGGCTTCTTTCTGCTGCTCAATAATACCGTTGGACTCCCCGAGTCCGCTGACGGCATTGTCATTTTTACCAATGCGCTAATGGCGATCCCCTACGCGTTGAAGGTGCTGGAAAACCCAATGCGTGACGTGACCGCGCGTTACAGTATGTTGTGCCAGTCGTTAGGAATCGAGGGATGGTCGCGCCTGAAAGTGGTTGAACTGCGCGCCCTGAAGCGCCCACTGGCGCAGGCGATGGCCTTTGCCTGTGTTCTGTCGATTGGCGATTTTGGCGTAGTCGCCCTGTTCGGCAATGAAGATTTCCGCACCCTGCCGTTTTATTTATATCAGCAGATTGGCTCTTATCGCAGTCATGATGGCGCGGTTACGGCGTTATTGCTGCTGATCCTGTGCTTTACGCTGTTTACCGTTATTGAGAAATTGCCGGGTCGAAATGTTAAAACTGATTGATATCACATGGCTTTATCACCATTTGCCCATGCGCTTTACGTTGTCGGTCGCGCGCGGTGAGCAGGTAGCGATACTCGGGCCAAGCGGCGCCGGGAAAAGTACGCTGTTGAATCTGATAGCAGGCTTTCTCACGCCTGCAAGCGGCACAATGATGATTGCAGGCGAAGATCACACCACCACACCGCCCTCTCGTCGCCCGGTTTCGATGCTGTTTCAGGAAAACAACCTGTTCAGCCATCTGAACGTGCAGCAAAACATCGGCCTGGGCCTGAATCCGGGATTGAAGCTGAACGCATCGCAGCGGGAGAAAATGCACCACATCGCCCGGCAAATGGGAATTGACTCACTGCTGGAGCGACTCCCAGGAGAGCTTTCCGGCGGGCAGCGACAACGCGTGGCGCTGGCGCGTTGCCTGGTGCGCGAACAACCCATTTTGCTGCTTGATGAACCGTTCTCTGCGCTTGACCCTGCGCTGCGCCAGGAGATGTTAACGCTGGTGGCCGGAGTCTGTCGCGATAAGCAGCTTACATTGCTGATGGTTTCGCACAGCGTTGAAGATGCGGCGCGCATTGCGACTCGTTCGATTGTGGTCGCCGATGGACGCATCGCCTGGCAGGGCAAAACGGATGCGTTATTAAGCGGCCAGGCCAGCGCCTCGGCGCTATTGGGCATTAAAGCATAATGCATTGCCGGATGACGGCGTAAACGCCTTATCCGGCCTACAGGTCGCACATTTTGTAGGCCGGATAAGGCGAAGCCGCCATCCGGCAAAGGAATCGTCAGTAACCCACCACTTTGCGCAGAATATCGATATACACCGGCATCAGTGGATGTCGCAGCAACGCCACCAGCGCAACCACGCCAATGCCGAGCGTCAACGGCGCCAGATACAACAAACGGCTACGGGGGAAATACGCGGTTAAGCGATCGGCAGCCGCTTTGCCGCTGCGCCACAACCGCCAGCAAAACCAACCGCCTACCCACAGCAGTAGCGCCGTGGCCAGCAGCAACCATTTGAAATCCCCACTCTGCATATCAGCAGGAATATCGATTGCCGCCCCCGCCAGGATCCCTGGCAGAAAATAGAACGGCGGCCACAACACACAGCCGATGATATTGGGAACGATGAACTTGGCGACGGGCAGATCCAGCATACCCGCCACCATCGGCACCAAAGGCCGCGTCGGGCCAACAAAGCGCCCCACCAGGATGGTAAACATGCTGTGCTGATGCAACGCGTGCTCGGTTTTATCCAGCAACGCCTTGTTCTTTTTCATAAACGACCAACGGTGCAACGGCTTTTTAAAGCGCCAGCCCAGCCAGAAAGAGATCCAGTCCCCCAACAAGCAACCAATGATGCCCGCAAGCCAGGCATGCCAGAAATTCAGTTCACCGCTGCCAATAAGCGCCCCCAACCCCGCCATCATCACGGTGCCAGGTAGAATCAGGCCAACCAGCGCCAGAGACTCTAAAAAAGCCACCAGAAGCACAGCTATCAAAGAGTACATGGCGGACTGGAGAATAAAGTGTTCCAGCAATGCTTGCATAATGTGTCCGTCAGATTTACGAAGCAGGGATTCTGCTAACCCTTCTCAACTTCGTCAAGCCATCAATTGTCTGAATAGATTGCGAGTTATGACAACTTTCAGGACACATCATTCACTTTTTATTCACATCCAGCGCGAAACTCGCTCGGACTGGCACCAGTGCATTTTTTGAAAACGCGGGAGAAATAGAGTTGGTCGTCAAAGCCAACATTGCGACCCACCGTGGCAATAGGCATACGTGTGGTGCTCAGCAGTAACTTGGCCTGGCTGATACGCTGATCCTCACGCCAGCTTAATACGCTGATGCCCAACTGCTGACGGAACAGATGCGACAAACGGGAAGGCGACAGGCAGACGTGTTGTGCGACGCTGGCAATATCAAAATTACTGTCCGCCAGGTGATCGCTGATGTACTGGCAGGCATCGCGCACGCGGTTATCCATCGGCGGATGCAGCGATTCGTTAATCGCGTCCATACGTCTGAGCAATAATTGCTCCAGCAGGTTTATCGCCAACAGTTCGGAATAGCGCCCTTCTCCCTGCCCGGCATGAATGATCTGTCCAAACAGTTCGTTAAAATGCGGCTGGTGCGCTTCGTCCGGGCGGAAAAAGCCAGTCTGGGCAAAGATTGCCGGCCAGGCCAGCCACTCCTGCCAGTAGGCGCGCGGCCGGAAGTAGACCCACTGGTGGTACCATTCGCTGGCATCAGGATGGCGTCCGTAGTGGTGAATTTCTCCGGGCGGAAACAGCAAAATATCCCCAGGACGACAGACAAACTGCTTGCCCTGGTTATTGATAACCCCCTCGCCACGGATGGTGAGATTGAGGATATAGCCCTTCATCCCCAGCGGCCGGTCGATAAAAAAATCCAGGTATCCGTTCGCCTCAATGGGGGTTAATCCGGCCACCAAGTGCGCGTTAAACGAATAGCCTGGTAGCAGGGGATCGTTTTGCGTTTCAGCCATAATTTCAATACTCCCTAGGTTCTGCCAAGAAACAATTTGTCCATATTACGTCAGACATCATCGCCGTCGCCGCTGCGGGCCGCTTTGTTTGCGATAATGGACCATCAACCCCGCTTGTGAAAAGCTCTTTGTAAAAAACATGTACTACGCCAACGTCAAAATCGGCTAACAAAAGTGTCTATAACTACGGCAGAAATGTCCACATTGATTATTTGCACAGCGTCACACTTTGTGATGCCACAGCATTTTAATCCATAAGATTAGCGGATCCTGCCTGACGGTTTTTATCGCTACTCACTACTGTTTATCCATACCCGTATTTTTGGATGGAGTAAGACGATGGCGATTGCAATTGGCCTCGATTTTGGTAGTGATTCAGTACGCGCTTTGGCGGTGGAATGTGCCACCGGCGAAGAGATCGCCACCAGCGTTGAGTGGTATCCACGTTGGCAGGAAGGGCAGTATTGCGATGGCCCAAACAACCAGTTTCGCCATCATCCGCGCGACTACATTGAATCCATGGAAGCGGCGCTGAAAACCGTGCTGGCCGAACTGAGCGCTGAACAGCGCGCGGAAGTGGTCGGGATTGG
Organism: Citrobacter sp. C6_1; assembly: GCF_014596835.2. Taxonomy (NCBI): domain Bacteria; kingdom Pseudomonadati; phylum Pseudomonadota; class Gammaproteobacteria; order Enterobacterales; family Enterobacteriaceae; genus Citrobacter; species Citrobacter sp. C6_1. The sequence continues at coordinate 3,877,265 of NZ_CP115031.1, forward strand.
CGTTGACAGTACCGGCTCAACCCCGGCACCTATCGATGCCGAGGGCAACGTACTGGCGCTGCGTCCGGAGTTCGCTGAAAACCCGAATGCAATGTTTGTCCTGTGGAAAGATCACACCTCAGTCGAAGAAGCTGAAGAAATTACCCGTCTGTGCCACGCACCGGGCAAGATCGATTACTCCCGCTATATCGGCGGTATTTATTCCAGCGAATGGTTCTGGGCCAAAATCCTACATGTAACCCGCCAGGATGACGCGGTCGCAGAGGCTGCGGTTTCATGGATTGAGCTGTGCGACTGGGTTCCGGCCCTGCTCTCCAATACCGTACGTCCACAGGATATTCGCCGCGGACGTTGCAGCGCCGGACACAAATCCCTGTGGCATGAAAGCTGGGGCGGCCTACCGCCAGCCAGTTTCTTTGATGAGCTCGACCCCATCCTTAACCACCATCTGCCATACCCAATGTTTACCGATACCTTCACCGCCGACCTGCCGGTTGGCACCCTGTGCGCCGAGTGGGCGCAGCGTCTGGGGCTACCGGAAAGCGTGGTGATTGCAGGCGGCGCTTTTGACTGCCATATGGGTGCGGTCGGCGCGGGCGCACAACCCAATACGCTGGTAAAAGTCATCGGCACGTCGACCTGCGACATTCTGATTGCCGACAAACACAGCGTCGGCGAACGCGCGGTGAAAGGCATATGCGGCCAGGTTGATGGCAGCGTAGTGCCTGATTTTATTGGCCTTGAGGCGGGGCAGTCCGCATTCGGCGATATCTATGCCTGGTTTAGCCGCGTGTTGAGCTGGCCGCTGGAGCAGCTTGCCGCGCAGCATCCGGAGCTGAAGACCCAGATTAAAGCCAGCCAAAAACAACTGCTGCCAGCGCTCACCGAAGCCTGGGCGAAAAATCCGTCGCTGGATCACCTGCCGGTGGTGCTCGACTGGTTTAACGGTCGCCGTACGCCCAATGCCAACCAGCGTTTGAAAGGGGTGATTACCGATCTCAATCTGGCCACCGACGCACCAGCGCTGTTCGGTGGGCTGATTGCCGCCACGGCCTTTGGCGCACGTGCCATTCAGGAATGCTTCACCGATCAAGGCATTGCGGTTAATAACGTGATGGCGTTAGGCGGTATCGCCCGTAAAAACCCGGTCATCATGCAGGCCTGCTGTGACGTGCTAAACCGTCCGCTACAGATTGTCGCTTCCGACCAGTGCTGCGCACTTGGCGCGGCTATCTTCGCCGCCGTTGCCGCGAAAGTACACGCCGATATCCCGGCCGCTCAGCAAAAAATGGCGAGTGCCGTGGAAAACACGCTGCAACCTCGTCCAGAACAGGCTCAACGTTTTGAACAGCTTTACCGCCGCTACCAGCAGTGGGCGATTAGCGCTGAACAACAATACCTTCCGACTGCCACTCCGGCGCAACAAGCCCCGGTAGACCTGGCAACCCTGACACATTAAGGACACGACAATGACGATTTTTGATAACTATGAAGTGTGGTTTGTGATTGGTAGCCAGCATCTGTATGGCCCTGAAACCCTGCGTCAGGTAACCCAACATGCGGAGCACGTCGTTAACGCACTGAATACCGAAGCTAAACTGCCCTGCAAACTGGTGTTAAAACCGCTGGGTACGCGTCCGGATGAAATAACCAACATCTGTCGCGACGCCAACTACGACGACAAATGCGCAGGTATGGTGGTGTGGCTGCACACCTTCTCGCCGGCGAAAATGTGGATCAACGGCCTGACTATCCTTAATAAACCGCTACTTCAGTTCCACACCCAGTTCAACGCCGCCCTGCCGTGGGACAGCATTGATATGGACTTTATGAACCTGAACCAAACCGCGCACGGCGGCCGTGAGTTCGGCTTTATCGGCGCACGTATGCGTCAGCAGCACGCCGTGGTCACCGGTCACTGGCAGGACAAACAGGCACACGAACGCATCGGCTCCTGGATGCGCCAGGCCGTGTCCAAACAGGACACTCGCCATCTGAAAGTCTGCCGTTTTGGCGACAACATGCGCGAAGTTGCGGTCACCGATGGCGATAAAGTTGCCGCGCAGATCAAATTCGGCTTCTCGGTAAACACCTGGGCCGTGGGCGATCTGGTACAGGTCGTGAACGCAATTAGCGACGGCGAAATCAACGCGCTCATCGATGAGTATGAAAGCACCTATACCATGACGGCGGCAACGCAAGTCCACGGTGAAAAACGTCAGAACGTCCTGGAAGCGGCCCGTATTGAACTGGGGATGAAGCGCTTCCTGGAACAGGGCGGATTCCACGCCTTCACCACCACATTTGAAGATTTACACGGTCTGAAACAGCTTCCGGGTCTGGCCGTACAGCGTCTGATGCAGCAAGGCTACGGCTTTGCGGGCGAAGGCGACTGGAAAACCGCCGCTCTGCTTCGCATCATGAAGGTGATGTCAACCGGTCTGCAGGGCGGCACCTCATTTATGGAGGATTACACCTACCACTTCGAGAAAGGCAACGATCTGGTACTCGGTTCGCACATGTTGGAAGTGTGCCCGTCTATCGCGGTGGAAGAGAAACCGATCCTCGACGTACAGCACCTCGGCATTGGCGGTAAAGACGATCCTGCCCGTCTGATCTTCAACACCAAAACCGGCCCGGCCGTGGTTGCCAGCCTGATCGATCTCGGCGATCGTTTTCGCCTGCTGGTTAACTGTATCGACACGGTACAAACGCCGCACTCCCTGCCGAAACTGCCGGTGGCAAACGCACTGTGGAAAGCCCAGCCGGATCTGCCAACCGCATCTGAAGCCTGGATCCTCGCCGGCGGCGCACATCACACCGTCTTCAGCCACGCGCTGGATCTGAACGATATGCGCCAGTTCGCTGAAATGCACGATATCGAGATCGCCGTGATCGACAACGATACCCGCCTGCCAGCCTTTAAAGACGCACTGCGCTGGAATGACGTGTATTACGGTTTTAAACGCTAAAGTACGGATTGCCCGGTGGCACTGCGTTTACCGGGCCTACAAATCACCGTAGGCCGGATAAGCGAAGCGCCATCCGGCATTCAGGAGTTAACATGCTAGAAGATCTTAAACGTCAGGTGCTGGAAGCCAATCTGGCGTTGCCTAAGCACAACCTGGTCACCCTGACCTGGGGCAACGTTAGCGCCGTCGATCGCGAACGCGGCGTATTTGTGATTAAACCATCCGGTGTCGATTACAGCGTAATGACTGCCGACGATATGGTCGTTGTCAGTATTGCAACAGGCGAAGTGGTGGAAGGCCAGAAAAAACCCTCTTCTGATACCCCAACGCACCGTCTGCTGTACCAGGCATTCCCGACCATTGGCGGCATTGTTCACACCCATTCCCGTCACGCAACCATCTGGGCGCAGGCAGGTCAGTCTATTCCGGCCACGGGAACCACTCATGCGGACTATTTCTACGGCACGATTCCCTGCACACGGAAAATGACCGAGGAAGAAATCAACGGCGAATATGAATGGGAAACCGGGAATGTGATCGTCGAAGCCTTTGAGAAACAAGGCATTGACGCTTCGCAGATGCCAGGCGTGCTGGTGCACTCTCACGGTCCGTTTGCCTGGGGAAAAAATGCTGAAGATGCCGTACACAACGCCATCGTGCTGGAAGAAGTGGCCTATATGGGGATCTTCTGCCGCCAGCTTGCGCCGCAATTGCCGGATATGCAGCAAACCCTGCTGGATAAACACTACCTGCGCAAACACGGCGCAAAAGCCTACTACGGGCAGTAGTCCCTGCTGACACATAACAACTGTATAAAATCACAGCCAATCTATCAGAACCAGGCTATAATAATGCCTGGTTTTTTAATGGATACACAGCGTGGCGCAGGCAGGCTTTATTCTAACCCGACACTGGCGGGATACCCCGCAGGGGACAGAGGTTTCATTCTGGCTGGCAACGGACAGCGGGCCATTGCAGGTCACGCTTGCACCGCAGGAGTCGGTCGCTTTTATCCCCACCAGTCAGATCCCCCGCGTCACCACATTATTACGCACCGAAAAAGGCTATCGCCTGGAGCCGCTTCAGCTGCAAGACTTTCACCGTCAGCCCGTTTCTGGCCTGTATTGCCACTCACATCGCCAGCTTATGAGGCTGGAAAAACTGCTGCGCGAAAATGGTGTAACGGTTTACGAGGCCGATGTGCGTCCACCAGAACGTTATCTGATGGAACGTTTTATTACCTCCCCGGTTTGGGTCGAAGGTACTCCTCAAAACAACACACTGATTAATGCCCGCCTGAAGCCGAACCCGGACTACCGACCACCGTTGAAATGGGTCTCGCTGGATATCGAAACCACGCGCCACGGCGAACTCTACTGCATCGGCCTTGAAGGCTGCGGGCAGCGAATTGTCTACATGCTCGGCCCGGAAAACGGTAATGCCTCGGCGCTGGATTTTGAACTTGAGTACGTCGCAAGCCGTCCGCTGCTACTGGAAAAGCTCAACGACTGGGTTGCCCGTCACGATCCTGATGTCATTATCGGCTGGAACGTCGTGCAGTTCGATTTACGCGTCCTGCAAAAGCACGCCGAACGCTACCGTATTCCCCTGCTTTTTGGTCGGGATAACAGCGAGCTGGAGTGGCGCGAGCATGGCTTCAAAAATGGCGTCTTCTTCGCGCAGGCTAAAGGTCGTCTGATTATTGACGGCATTGAGGCGCTCAAATCCGCATTCTGGAATTTCTCGTCATTTTCGCTGGAAACGGTGTCGCAGGAGCTACTGGGTGAAGGGAAGTCGATCGATAACCCATGGGACAGAATGGACGAAATCGATCGCCGGTTTGCCCACGATAAGCCCGCGCTTGCCACCTACAATCTCAAAGACTGTGAACTGGTCACCCGCATTTTTCATAAAACCGAGATCATGCCGTTTCTGCTGGAGCGTTCAACGGTTAACGGCCTGCCGGTCGACAGGCACGGCGGTTCGGTCGCCGCCTTTGGTCATCTCTACCTGCCGCGCATGCATCGGGCGGGCTATGTGGCACCGAATCTGGGTGAAATCCCTGCCCACGCCAGCCCCGGCGGCTACGTGATGGACTCACGCCCGGGTCTGTACGACTCCGTGCTGGTGCTGGATTACAAAAGCCTGTACCCGTCAATTATTCGTACTTTCTTGATCGATCCAGTGGGGCTTATCGAAGGGATGGCGCATCCGGATAAGGAGCACAGTACCGAAGGGTTCCTTGACGCCTGGTTCTCTCGTGAAAAGCACTGCCTGCCGGAAATCGTGACCCGGATCTGGCATGGGCGCGAAGAAGCAAAACGCCACGGCAATAAACCGCTCTCGCAGGCGCTGAAAATCATCATGAATGCGTTTTACGGCGTGCTGGGAACCACCGCCTGCCGCTTTTTCGACCCGAGGCTGGCTTCGTCCATCACCATGCGTGGCCACGCGATCATGCGTCAGACCAAAGCGCTGATTGAAGCTCAGGGTTACGACGTCATCTATGGCGATACCGACTCCACTTTTGTCTGGCTTAAAAAAGCGCATTCGGAAGCCGATGCGGCCCGGATTGGGCGGGAACTGGTGAGCTACGTCAACGACTGGTGGGCGCAGTCGCTGAAACAACAAAAACTGACCAGTGCGCTGGAGCTGGAGTTTGAAACCCACTTTTGTCGCTTTCTGATGCCGACCATACGCGGCGCTGATACCGGCAGCAAAAAGCGTTACGCCGGGATGATTCAGGAAGGTACAGAGCAGCGCATGGTATTTAAGGGCCTGGAAACGGTACGAACTGACTGGACGCCGCTGGCTCAGCAGTTTCAGCAGGCGCTGTACCTGCGAATTTTTCGCAACGAGCCTTACCAGGAGTTTGTTCGCGAGACTATCGACCGTCTGATGGCGGGTGAACTGGACGACCAACTGGTGTATCGCAAACGCCTGCGTCGCCCGTTAAGCGAATACCAGCGCAATGTGCCGCCACACGTGCGCGCCGCGCGCCTCGCCGATGAGCAAAATGTAAAGCTGGGACGTCCGCCGCAGTATCAGAATCGCGGCACCATTAAATATGTCTGGACGATAAATGGTCCAGAACCCGTGGATTATCAGCTTTCAGCCCTTGACTACGAGCACTATTTGACCCGGCAGATCCAGCCCGTAGCCGAGGGAATACTTCCCTTTATCGATGATAACTTTGCTACACTACTCACAGGGCAACTGGGGTTATTTTGACGCGTGACGAAACCGTCGCCATCCAGTACCATAGCGCCCTTTCCATTCCTGGACCCCAATACACTTGCTGCCACTTTACTCTGGCAGAGGGTGAGTATTGCCTGCAACTAAAGATATAGAGCCGAACATATATGCCTTTTACACTTGGTCAACGCTGGATCAGCGATACAGAAAGCGAATTGGGACTTGGTACCGTTGTCGCCATGGATGCGCGAACCGTCACATTACTTTTCTCTTCGACGGGCGAAAACCGTCTGTATGCGCGCAGTGATTCCCCCGTGACCCGCGTGATGTTCAATCCTGGTGATACGATAACAAGCCATGAAGGCTGGCAACTGCATGTCGATGAAGTAAAAGAAGAAAACGGCCTGCTTGCCTATATCGGAACCCGCCTTGATACCGAAGAAACCGGTGTAACGCTGCGTGAAGTTCTGCTCGACAGCAAGCTGGTATTCAGCAAACCACAGGATCGCCTGTTTGCCGGCCAGATTGACCGTATGGATCGCTTTGCGCTGCGCTATCGTGCGCGTAAATTTCAGAGCGAACAGTACCGTATGCCGTGGAGTGGTTTGCGTGGTCAACGTACCAGCCTGATCCCCCACCAGCTCAACATCGCCCACGACGTCGGCCGTCGTCATGCTCCTCGCGTATTGCTGGCTGACGAAGTAGGTTTAGGTAAAACCATTGAAGCCGGGATGATCCTGCATCAACAGCTGCTGTCAGGCGCCGCAGAGCGCGTGCTGATTATCGTCCCGGAGACGTTACAGCACCAGTGGCTGGTCGAAATGCTGCGTCGTTTCAACCTGCGCTTTGCGCTGTTTGATGATGAGCGTTATGCAGAAGCGCAGCACGATGCCTACAACCCGTTTGAAACCGAACAGTTGGTTATCTGTTCGCTGGACTTTGCCCGTCGCAGTAAACAGCGCCTGGAGCATCTGTGTGACGCCGAATGGGATCTGCTGATTGTCGATGAAGCCCATCACCTGGTGTGGAGCGAAGACGCGCCCAGCCGTGAATATATGGCCGTTGAACAACTGGCAGAACGCGTACCGGGCATCCTGCTGCTGACCGCAACGCCGGAACAGCTAGGCCTGGAAAGCCACTTTGCGCGCCTGCGCCTGCTGGACCCCAGCCGTTTCCACGATTTCGCCCAGTTTGTTGAAGAACAGAAAAATTACCGTCCGGTCGCCGATGCCGTCGCTATGCTGCTGGCAGGCAACAAGCTGAGCAACAATGAGCTGAACATGTTAGGCGACATGATTGGCGAACAGGACATTGAACCGTTATTGCAGGCGGCAAACAGCGACAGCGAAGACGCCCAGAGCGCGCGTCAGGAGCTGGTTTCAATGCTGATGGACAGACACGGCACCAGCCGCGTGCTGTTCCGTAACACCCGTAACGGCGTGAAAGGCTTCCCGAAACGCGAACTGCATACCATCAAGCTGCCGCTGCCAACCCAATACCAGACGGCGATTAAAGTCTCCGGCATTATGGGCGCGCGTAAGAGTGCAGAAGACCGGGCGCGCGACATGCTCTACCCGGAACAGATTTATCAGGAATTCGAAGGCGACACCGGCACCTGGTGGAACTTTGATCCGCGCGTGGAATGGCTGATGGGCTACCTGACCAGCCATCGCTCGCAAAAAGTACTGGTTATCTGTGCAAAAGCCACCACCGCGCTGCAACTGGAGCAGGTGCTGCGCGAGCGTGAAGGTATCCGCGCCGCCGTGTTCCATGAAGGGATGTCGATCATTGAACGTGACCGCGCTGCGGCCTGGTTTAGCGAAGAAGATAGCGGCGCGCAGGTAATGCTGTGCTCCGAAATCGGCTCCGAGGGACGTAACTTCCAGTTCGCCAGTAATCTGGTGATGTTTGACCTGCCGTTCAACCCGGACCTGCTGGAACAGCGTATTGGTCGTCTGGACCGTATCGGTCAGGCGCATGATATTCAGATTCACGTTCCGTACCTGGAAAAAACCGCGCAATCCGTACTGGTGCGTTGGTACCACGAAGGTCTGGATGCGTTCGAACACACCTGCCCGACCGGACGTACCATCTATGACACGGTATATAACAACCTGATCGGCTACCTGGCGGAGCCAGAAAATACCGATGGCTTTGATGATCTGATCAAAACCTGCCGCGAACAACATGACGCATTGAAAGCGCAACTGGAGCAAGGTCGCGATCGTCTGCTGGAGATCCACTCTAACGGCGGTGAAAAAGCGCTGGCACTGGCTGAGAGCATTGAAGAGCAGGACGACGATACCAGCCTGATCGCCTTCGCCATGAACCTGTTTGATATCGTTGGTATTAATCAGGATGACCGTGGTGACAATTTGATCGTGCTGACGCCGTCCGATCATATGCTGGTGCCAGATTTCCCTGGATTGCCGGAAGATGGCTGCACCATCACGTTCGAACGTGATGTCGCCCTGTCGCGTGAAGACGCGCAGTTTATTACCTGGGAGCATCCGCTGATCCGTAATGGTCTGGATCTCATCCTCTCCGGCGATACCGGCAGTAGCACCATTTCGTTGTTGAAAAACAAAGCATTGCCGGTCGGCACTCTGCTGGTTGAGCTGGTGTATGTGGTTGAAGCGCAGGCACCGAAACAGCTGCAGTTAAACCGCTTCCTGCCGCCAACGCCGGTACGTATGCTGCTGGATAAAAACGGCAATAACCTTGCCGCACAGGTTGAATTCGAAACCTTTAACCGTCAGCTCAGCGCCGTTAACCGCCACACCGGCAGTAAACTGGTCAACGCCGTGCAGCAGGACGTTCATGCCATTCTGCAACTCGGTGAAGCGCAGGTGGAAAAATCGGCTCGCGCGCTGATCGACGCGGCGCGTAAAGAAGCGGACGAAAAACTGACGGCGGAACTCTCCCGTCTGGAAGCGCTGCGCGCCGTTAACCCGAACATCCGTGATGACGAACTCAGCGCAATTGAAAGCAACCGTCAGCAGGTGATGGAAAGCCTGGATCAGGCGGGATGGCGTCTGGATGCCCTGCGCCTGATCGTCGTGACGCATCAGTAACGGAGCCATACATGGGGATGGAAAACTACAATCCGCCGCAGGAACCCTGGCTGGTTATCCTGTATCAGGATGAGCATATTATGGTGGTCAACAAGCCGAGCGGCTTGTTGTCCGTGCCGGGTCGTCTGGATGAACACAAAGACAGCGTGATGACGCGTATTCAGCGCGACTATCCGCAGGCTGAATCTGTCCATCGTCTGGATATGGCCACCAGCGGCGTGATTGTAGTGGCACTAACGAAAGCGGCAGAGCGCGAGCTAAAACGCCAGTTTCGCGAACGCGAACCGAAGAAACAGTATGTCGCGCGCGTGTGGGGACATCCGTCCCCCGCTGAAGGGCTGGTAGATTTACCACTGATTTGCGACTGGCCGAATCGGCCAAAGCAGAAAGTGTGTTATGAAACCGGAAAATCAGCGCAAACAGAATACGAAGTCGTGGAGTTTGCCGCGGATAATACCGCCCGGGTGGTGCTCAAACCCATTACTGGACGTTCCCATCAGCTACGCGTGCATATGCTGGCGTTAGGGCATCCAATTCTGGGTGACCGCTTCTATGCGCCACCGGAGGCGCTGGCAATGGCACCGAGACTGCTGCTGCATGCAGAGATGTTAACCATCACCCATCCCGAATACGGCAACAGTATGACGTTTAAAGTCCCGGCGGATTTTTAAATTCTGAGCCAATTTATGCCGGGGGCGCTTCGCTTGCCCGGCCTACATTCATTACCGTAGGCCGGATAAGGCGCTAGCCGCATCCGGCATAACGATTATTTAAAGCCTTTCTGTTCTTTAATTAGCTCGTAGGCTTTTTGAATTTCCTGCGCTTTTTGCTTCGCCATTTCCATCATTTCTGGCGGCAGGCCTTTCGCAACCAGTTTGTCCGGATGGTGCTCGCTCATCAGCTTACGATAGGCGCGCTTAATGGTGGTCGCATCATCGGTCGCTTTCACACCCAGCACATTGCAGGCGTCTTCCAGCGTCGGGCCACGTTGCGCCTGCTGCCAGCCACCGCCGCCGGACTGCTGCTGATATCCACCGCCAAACTGCGCGCCGCCCTGCATCATACGCAGGAACTGATCAAATTGGGTTCGTGAGATCCCCAATTCTTCAGCAATCACATACAGCACTTCACGCTCGTTAGGGTGCAACGATCCATCGGCAAATGCCGCCTGAATCTGAATCTCCAGGAACATGCGGATCAGATCGAATCGCCCAAAGCAGACGCTGCGAAACTGACGCATCTTTTCACGTAATGGGTAATTATCCGATTTTCCCACCCGGAACGCGTGTTGCGCGGCTGTACGCGAGTCGCCGTGTAAATTCATCCGGTCCATCAGCTGGCTGGCGATATGAATATCGGCTTCCGTGACGCGTCCTTTGGATTTGGTCAAATGCCCCATCACCTCAAAAGTGGTGGCAAAAAACAGCGCCTGACGCTCTCGTTGGTTGGCGAACCACGCCATTTTGCGCATGCGGGCTTTGTCGAACATATGGCCAACTAACAGGCCTAACACCACTCCCCAGAAGCCGCCGCCCATCATTAAGGCCACGGCCACACCAATAATCTTTCCCCAATACTGCATACATTCCCCAAATCTTTATGCTCTTGGCCAGGCTATGTCCCACAATATAAGGTGCTTTTACCGTTTTACGGCTGCGGTCAATTGTGGGACATCGCCTATAATTTGCATTATCATACCTGTCATTCAATGCCGTGCCTAACACCACGGAGCCTTAATCGGCAGGATTAACACTAGCGCAGTGAAGATGAGATAAGTTAGGCTGTGACCGTTTGTCACGCGCGACGCTACTGATGATGGAACAATAAATACAACGTATGAAAAAACGTATTCCCACTCTTCTGGCCACCATGATTGCCAGCGCCCTTTATAGCCAACAGGGTCTGGCAGCCGATCTCGCCTCACAGTGCATGTTGGGCGTGCCAAGCTATAACCGTCCTCTGGTGCAGGGCGAGACCAATGAATTACCCGTCACCATCAATGCCGATCACGCGAAAGGGAACTACCCTGATGACGCCGTGTTTACCGGCAACGTGGATATTGCGCAGGGTAACAGCCGCCTACAAGCCGATGAAGTGCAGCTTCATCAAAAGCAGGCCGAAGGTCAACCCGCTCCCGTTCGTACCGTCGATGCGCTGGGCAACGTCCATTATGATGACAACCAGGTCATTCTGAAGGGACCAAAGGGTTGGGCAAACCTGAATACGAAAGACACCAACGTCTGGGAAGGTGACTACCAGATGGTGGGACGCCAGGGGCGCGGGAAAGCAGACCTGATGAAACAGCGCGGTGAGAATCGCTATACCATTCTGGAAAACGGCAGTTTTACCTCCTGTCTTCCGGGTTCCAATACCTGGAGCGTCGTCGGTAGCGAAGTGATCCATGACCGTGAAGAACAGGTCGCTGAAATCTGGAACGCCCGTTTTAAGCTGGGCCCAGTTCCTGTGTTTTACAGCCCCTATTTACAACTCCCTGTCGGCGATAAGCGCCGTTCCGGTTTCTTGATCCCGAACGCAAAATACTCCACCAAGAACTATTTTGAGTTCTACCTGCCGTATTACTGGAATATCGCGCCCAACATGGACGCCACCATTACGCCGCATTATATGCATCGCCGTGGCGGCATTATGTGGGAGAACGAATTCCGTTACCTGACCCAGGCGGGCACAGGTCTGATGGAACTCGATTATCTGAATTCCGACCGGGTCTACGACGACGAACATCCGAAAGATGACAATTCCCGTCGCTGGCTGTTCTACTGGCAGCACGCTGGGGTCATGGACCAGGTGTGGCGTTTCAATGTCGACTACACCAAGGTCAGCGACACCAGCTACTTTAATGATTTCGATAATAAATACGGCTCAAGTACCGACGGCTACGCCACGCAAAAATTCAGCGTCGGCTACGCGGTGCAGAACTTTGACGCCACGGTATCGACCAAGCAGTTCCAGGTCTTCGATGCCACAAACAGTAACAGCTACTCTGCGCAGCCGCAGTTAGACGTTAACTACTATCAGAATGACGTTGGTCCATTTGATACCCGTATTTATGGACAGGCGGTGCATTTCGTCAATACCAATGACGACATGCCGGAAGCGACGCGTGTTCACCTTGAGCCGACCATCAATCTGCCGCTATCCAATCAGTGGGGAAGTATCAACACTGAAGCGAAGCTGATGGCGACGCACTACCAACAGACCAATCTGGACTGGTACAACAACAATCCGGGTAACGTAAATAAGCTCGACGACTCCGCTAACCGCGTCATGCCGCAGTTCAAAGTCGACGGTAAGTTGGTATTCGAACGTGACATGGAAATGCTGGCGCCAGGCTATACCCAGACGCTGGAGCCGCGTGCGCAGTATTTGTATGTGCCATATCGCAACCAAAGTCATATCTATAACTATGACTCTTCCCTGCTGCAAGCTGACTACAGTGGCCTGTTCCGTGACCGTACCTATGGCGGTCTGGATCGTATTGCCTCCGCTAACCAGGTAACGACAGGTGTCACATCTCGCGTTTATGATGACGCGGCCGTTGAACGTTTTAATATTTCTGTGGGTCAAATCTACTATTTCACCGAGTCTCGCACTGGCGATGACAACATAAAATGGGAGAATGACGACAAAACCGGTTCATTGGTATGGGCAGGTGATACCTACTGGCGCATCTCCGATCGTTGGGGTTTACGCGGTGGGATCCAGTACGACACGCGTCTGGACAGTGTCGCCACCAGCAGCAGCAGCATCGAGTACCGCCGCGACGAAAACCGTATGCTGCAGTTGAACTACCGCTATGCCAGCCCGGAATATATCCAGGCGACACTGCCGTCGTATTACTCTACAGCAGATCAGTATAAAAACGGGATTTCTCAGGTGGGTGCAGTGGCGAGCGTGCCGATCGCTGAGCGTTGGTCAATCGTCGGAGCTTACTACTTCGATACCAATGTGAACAAAGTGGCGGATTCCATGCTGGGCTTGCAGTACAACTCCTGCTGTTATGCCATTCGCGTCGGCTACGAACGTAAGCTGAATGGTTGGGATGACACCCAGAAACACGCGGTATATGACAACTCGATCGGCTTTAATATCGAACTGCGTGGCCTGAGCTCCAACTATGGCCTTGGCACCAACCAGATGCTGCGTTCGAACATTTTGCCGTATCAAAGCTCTTTATGATCTGATTAATTGATACCCAATGGATTTCGAGCTGCATTGAGGCGGCAACTGAGAGAATCCCCAGGAGCTTACATAAGTAAGTGACTGGGGTGAGTGACAAATCTGTCAGGAACAGATTTGAACGTCGCACAGCGACGGCCCATAAGGGCGAGTCTCATGGATGAGACGAGTAACTCAGCAGCCAACAAAAATGCGGCTTGAAAGACGAAGGGTATAAAACGTAATCCGCATTGCGGTTAATTGATAATGGAAAAAGTATGAAGAACTGGAAAACGCTGCTTCTCGGTATCGCCATGGTCGCGAATACCAGTTTCGCTGCCCCACAGGTAGTCGATAAAGTCGCAGCCGTCGTCAATAACGGCGTCGTTCTGGAAAGCGACGTCGATGGCTTAATGCAGTCAGTAAAACTGAACGCGGGTCAGGCAGGTCAGCAATTACCGGACGATGCCACGCTTCGTCATCAGATCCTGGAACGTTTGATCATGGATCAAATCGTTCTGCAGATGGGTCAGAAGATGGGCGTAAAAATCTCTGATGAGCAGTTGGATCAGGCTATTGCCAACATTGCCAAGCAGAACAATATGACGCTGGATCAAATGCGCAGCCGTCTGGCTCAGGATGGTCTGAGTTATTCGACCTATCGCAACCAGATCCGTAAAGAGATGACCATCTCTGAAGTGCGTAATAATGAAGTTCGCCGTCGCGTCACGATCCTGCCACAGGAAGTTGATGCCCTTGCGCAGCAAGTTGGCAACCAAAATGATGCCAGCACTGAGCTGAACCTGAGCCACATTCTGATCCCACTGCCGGAAAACCCAACTTCCGATCAGGTAAACGAAGCGGAAAGCCAGGCACGTTCTGTGGTTGACGAAGCGCGTAACGGTAGCGATTTTGGCAAGCTGGCCATCACTTATTCTGCTGACCAGCAGGCGCTGAAAGGCGGCCAGATGGGCTGGGGACGTATTCAGGAACTGCCAGGTATCTTTGCTCAGGCGTTAAGCACCGCGAAAAAAGGCGATATTATTGGCCCGATTCGTTCAGGTGTCGGCTTCCATATTTTGAAAGTCAACGATATGCGTGGCCAGAGCCAGAGCGTCTCCGTGACTGAAGTTCACGCCCGCCATATTCTGCTGAAACCGTCGCCGATCATGACCGATCAGCAGGCTCGTCTGAAACTGGAACAAATTGCAGCTGATATTAAGAGCGGTAAAACGACCTTTGCAGCAGCCGCTAAAGAGTTTTCTCAGGATCCGGGTTCAGCAAACCAGGGCGGTGACCTGGGTTGGGCTGCAGCCGATATTTTCGATCCTGCTTTCCGCGATGCGCTGACCAAACTTCATAAAGGCCAGATGAGCGCCCCGGTGCACTCCTCTTTCGGCTGGCATCTGATCGAGCTGCTGGATACGCGTAACGTTGATAAAACTGACGCGGCACAGAAAGACAGAGCTTATCGCATGCTGATGAACCGTAAATTCTCAGAAGAAGCAGCGACCTGGATGCAGGAACAGCGCGCCAGTGCGTACGTTAAAATTTTGAGCAACTAATGACTCGAACTCAACGTGTTGTGATCACTCCCGGCGAACCCGCCGGGATTGGTCCGGATCTTGTGGTCCAGCTAGCACAGCGCGAGTGGCCGGTAGAACTCGTTGTTTGTGCTGATGCCGCGCTACTCCGTGACCGGGCAACCCTGCTCGGTTTACCGCTTTCACTTCTCCCCTATACTCCAGATACCCCAGCCCGACCGCAATCAGCCGGTACGCTGACGCTATTGCCGGTTGCGCTGCGCGCCCCTGTCGTCGCGGGCCAACTGGCGGTAGAGAATGGGCAATATGTAGTCGACACGCTGGCTCGCGCCTGCGATGGTTGTCTACAGGGCGAATTTGCAGCGCTGATAACCGGCCCCGTTCACAAGGGCGTCATCAATGACGCTGGCGTGCCGTTTACCGGGCATACCGAGTTTTTTGAGGAGCGTTCACAGGCGAAGAAAGTCGTGATGATGCTGGCAACGGAAGAGCTGCGTGTTGCCCTGGCGACCACACATCTGCCGCTTAAAGCCGTTGCTGACGCCATTACCCCGGCATTATTGCGGGAAGTGATCGGCATTCTGCATCATGATTTGCGCACTAAGTTTGGCCTGAACGATCCGCATATTCTGGTGTGCGGCCTTAACCCGCATGCCGGTGAAGGCGGCCATATGGGAATGGAAGAGATAGACACCATTATCCCGGTTCTCGATGAACTGCGTGCGCAGGGGATGAAATTAAATGGCCCGCTGCCCGCAGATACGCTGTTTCAGCCCAAATATCTCGACCACGCGGATGCCGTGCTGGCAATGTACCACGATCAGGGCCTCCCCGTGCTAAAATACCAGGGATTTGGTCGCGGGGTGAATATCACGCTGGGCCTGCCCTTTATTCGCACATCCGTCGATCACGGTACCGCGCTTGAACTTGCGGGACGTGGGCAAGCAGATGTCGGCAGTTTTATTACGGCGCTTAATCTCGCCATCAAAATGATTGTTAATACCAATGAATAATCGAGTCCATCAGGGCCACTTAGCCCGTAAACGTTTCGGGCAAAACTTCCTCAACGATCAGTTTGTGATCGAAAGTATTGTCTCTGCTATCAACCCGCAGAAAGGTCAGGCTATGGTCGAAATCGGCCCGGGCCTGGCTGCGTTAACCGAGCCAGTAGGCGAACGCCTGGACAAGCTCACGGTCATTGAGCTGGATCGCGATCTCGCCGCGCGCCTGCAAACGCACCCGTTTTTAGGGCCGAAGCTGACGATTTATCAGCAAGATGCCATGACCATGAACTTCGGCGAACTTGCCCAAACAATGGGGCAGCCGCTGCGTGTGTTCGGCAACCTGCCGTACAACATCTCCACGCCGCTGATGTTCCATCTTTTTACCTATACTGATGCCATTGCCGACATGCATTTCATGTTGCAAAAAGAGGTGGTCAATCGTCTGGTTGCAGGGCCAAACAGTAAAGCGTATGGTCGATTAAGCGTCATGGCGCAATATTACTGCAATGTGATTCCGGTACTTGAAGTGCCGCCATCGGCATTTACGCCCGCGCCTAAAGTCGATTCTGCGGTTGTGCGTCTGGTCCCTCACGCGACAATGCCGTACCCGGTTAAAGATGTTCGTGTGCTGAGCCGTATTACCACTGAAGCGTTTAATCAGCGTCGTAAAACGGTACGTAACAGCCTCGGTAATCTGTTCAGCGTTGAAGTACTCACAGAGTTGGGCATTGACCCGGCAATGCGAGCGGAAAATATCTCTGTCGCGCAATACTGCCGGATGGCTAACTATCTGTCGGAAAACGCGCCATCGAAGGAGAGTTAAACATGATCAATTCGCCCCGAGTGTGCATTCAGGTACAAAGCGTCTACATTGAGGCGCAATCCTCACCTGATGATGAACGTTACGTTTTTGCTTATACCGTGACTATCCGCAATTTGGGGCGAGCGCCAGTGCAGCTGTTGGGACGTTATTGGTTGATAACCAATGGTCATGGGCGCGAAACCGAAGTTCAGGGTGAAGGTGTGGTTGGCGTTCAGCCACACATCGAACCTGGCGAAGAGTACCAGTACACCAGCGGCGCCGTTATTGAAACGCCGCTGGGCACCATGCAGGGTCATTACGAAATGATCGATGAACAAGGGATCGCCTTTACCATCGACATTCCCGTGTTCCGACTCGCCGTTCCAACACTCATTCATTAAAACAATAGCTATGGCAACATACCTCATTGGCGACGTTCACGGTTGTTACGATGAACTGGTAGCCTTGCTGCACCAGGTAGACTTTAATCCCGCACAAGACACCTTATGGCTCACCGGCGATCTGGTCGCGCGTGGGCCGGGTTCGTTAGACGTTTTACGCTACGTTAAATCGCTGGGCGACAGCGTGCGCCTGGTATTGGGTAATCACGATTTACACCTGCTGGCCGTGTTTGCCGGCATCAGTCGTAATAAACCAAAAGACAGAGTCACATCGCTGCTCGAAGCGCCGGATGCTGACGAATTAATCAACTGGCTTCGTCGTCAGCCGTTGCTGCAGGTAGACGAAGAGAAAAAACTGGTCATGGCGCACGCTGGCATTACCCCTCAATGGGATTTGCAGACCGCGAAAGACTGTGCACGCGATGTTGAAGCCGTGTTGTCGAGCGACTCGTATCCGTTTTTCCTCGATGCAATGTACGGTGACATGCCAAACAACTGGACCCCGGAGCTGACCGGGCTAGCGCGCCTGCGTTTTATTACCAACGCCTTTACACGCATGCGTTACTGCTTCCCCAACGGTCAACTGGATATGTACAGCAAAGAGTCGCCAGAAGACGCGCCAGCCCCGCTGAAGCCGTGGTTTGCCATTCCTGGCCCCGTCAGTGACGCCTATAGCATTGCATTCGGGCACTGGGCATCGCTGGAGGGCAAAGGCACGCCAGAAGGTATTTACGCGCTGGATACGGGGTGTTGCTGGGGAGGCGATCTCACCTGTCTGCGCTGGGAAGACAAACGCTACTTTGTGCAGCCATCAAATCGCCATTTGAATATGGATCCCGGCGAAGCGGTCAACGCCTGATAGATTTATGCCTGATGGCGCTACGCTTATCAGGCCTACATCGGGTACAAGAGTAGGCCGGATAAGGCGTTTTGCCGCCATCCGGCACTTACAGTATTAACGACGTTCCAGAATCTCGAAGCAATAGCTGTGGGAGTTTTGCGCGTCGGCATCGTGGAATTCACTGAACACTGACTCCCAGTCATCCGGTTCGTAGTCCGGGAAATGGGTATCCCCTTCGACTTCAGCATCGATATGCGTCAGATACAGCTTCTGCGCTTTTGGCAGGAACTGCTCATACACGCGCCCACCGCCAATCACCATAATCTCTGGTTCATCGCCGCAGGCCGCAATGGCTTCATCAACAGACTTCACCCACTGCACACGATCGTCAGTGCCAGGCTTGCTGCTGATGACGATATTTTTACGCCCAGGTAACGGTCGCCCGATGGATTCCCAGGTGTGGCGTCCCATGACAACCGGCTTGTTTAAGGTATTACGTTTAAACCAGGCGAGATCGGCAGGGAGGTTCCACGGCATGGCGTTTTCCATACCGATGACGCGATCTACCGCTAACGCCGCAATCAGACTGATCATTGAATATTTCCCGGATACAAAAAAATTGTCGCCACTATACGGAAAGCGCAATCTTTCGTCGACTAGCCAAAGGAAGATGTGCAGGAAAATTTTCTGTTCTGCTGGTGAGTCCGCGACTTCTGAGTGGACTCCCAGCATTACAGTAGTTCAAAAACAGCCAATTAGCAGTAAAGTTTGCAGAACATCACATTTTTTACCCTATGCTGACGGTTTCACTTCCGGCTCATCGGCGACGTCGCCCGTATGTTTACCTTCATCCGTGCCTTGCCAGCCATGGCGTTGAATCAATGATAAGTGCTGACGATCTTCGGCAATAATTTCACTCAGCATTGCACTGGTGCGCTTATAAACCGCTGCACGGGAAATCGCGTCATTTTCCCCTTTCACCATCTCCTCTACCATCATGGTATTGAATCGGCGGAATACGTCCGCCCGCTCACGTGCCTCATAGCGCCCAAGCCCTAGACTTTCCAACGCCAGTCGCCCGGTTTTTAATGCGCCTTCAAAGGTTTCACGTTCCGGCATGTCCACCCCGGCCTGGCGCAGACGGATGTAGTGATCCACATCGCGCGCACGGGCAATAATTTGCAAATGCGGGAAGTGATCTTTCACCATCTCGGTCAGTTGCAGGCTGGTTTGCGGATCGTCGATGGCATTAATGATCACTTCCGCTTTGGCTGCTCCCGCAGATTCCAGCAGATCCATCCGGGTCGCATCGCCATAGAAAACCTTCATCCCGAATTTACGCAGCGTTTCGATATGGTCCGGGTCATGATCAAGAACCACCATTTTGACCCCACTCGACAACAACAGACGACCGGTTATCTGGCCAAATCGCCCAAATCCAGCGATGATTACCCGCGGTTGTTCTTCATCAATTTCATCCGCTTCACGTTCTTCACCGGTAGCCGATTTTTCCAGACGCGTCAGGACAACCAGTAAAATCGGTGTCGCCGCCATCGACAGCGCGACCGCCAGCGTCAGCGCTTTCGCCCAGTCAGGATCGAGCACATTTGCCATTTGCGCCGCGCCAAACACCACAAAGGCAAACTCACTGCCCTGCCCTAACAATACGGCAAACCAGCGGCGCTGCTTGTTCGGCACCTGCAACGGTTTCGCTATCAGCCACAGCATGACGGTTTTAATCACCAGGAAACCAACCAGCAGAATGATAATGCGCAAAGGATTATCAATCAGCGTACCGAAGTCGATAGACATCCCCACGCCGATGAAAAACAGCCCCAGCAGCAGCCCTTTAAACGGCTCAATATCGCTTTCCAGCGCGTGGCGATACTCTGAGCTCGCCAGCAGCACGCCAGCCAGAAACGCCCCCATCGCCATCGACAGGCCAACCTCTTCCAGGAGCAGACCAAAACCGAAAACGAGGAACAGCGCGACGGCGCTGAACACTTCCCGCAGGCCAGAGCGCGCAACAAAACGCAAGGCAGGACGGGTGACATAACGCCCTAACAGCACCACCAGCACCAGCGCGCCCGCTACCTTAAGAGCAGACAATGCAAATGCCCCCAGCGTGGTCGATGCACCGCTCGCTGCAAGTAAGGGGATCATTGCCACCAGAGGAATGGCTGCGATATCCTGGAACAGCAGTACGGCAAATGCGCTACGCCCCAGTTGCGACACCATCAGGTTGCGTTCATTCATCGCCTGCATCGCGATGGCCGTCGAGGAAAGCGCCAGCGTCATGCCAATCAGCTCCGCCACCTGCCAGCGCAGGCCGAGGAACATACAGAACAAACCAATCAAACCGCCGCAAACTACCATCTGTAGCGCGCCGCCGCCGAACACCGAAGCCCGCAGTTTCCACAAACGTTGCGGATCCAGCTCCAGGCCGATGACAAACAGCATCAGCACCACGCCGATCTCCGCAAAATGCAGAATTGATTCGGCATCCGTCACCAGTCTTAAGCCCCACGGACCAATGATGCACCCGGCGATGAGATACCCCAGTACCGACCCTAGCCCCAGCCGCACGGCGATGGGGACAATCAGCGCCGCCGATCCGAGATAAATCAGCGCCTGTATCAGCGTATGGCTATCCATGGTGTTCCTCCTGCCATTCCATCAGACGTTGTTTATAGTGGCGCGCCTGCGCCTGCAGCGTTTCGTCATCACAGATAAACGTACAGTGCATCGCAAACGGCGGCAGCCATTTGAGACCGCAATATAATGCCGTGGCCTGCAAAGGTTGGGAAAGCACGTCAAAACCAGGATGGGAGCCGATATCAAAGTGGTTTTCGCCGCCGCCGGTGGTTACTGCCCACATCAGGTGTTTGCCATGCAGCGCGGTACCGCCGTGACCATACGCCCAGCCGTGGGAGAGGACCTTATCCATCCACAATTTGAGTAACGGAGGAGTGCTGTACCATTGCATGGGATGTTGCCAGATAATCAGACTAGCACGTGACAGCGCGTCCTGTTCTGCGGCGATATCGATATTGAAATCGGGATAGAGTTCATAGAGCGAACGAACCTCCACCCCCTCCAGCGTCCTTGCCTGTTCAAGCATCCGCTTATTCGCATGCGAATGCTGCGGATAGGGATGCGCATAAATGATGAGAATCATGATTAGCCTGTGTCACTGCATTATTGTAATAACAGTGAGTTTAGTCACTTAATCCACAGGCTAACAGCCAATATTATTGAGTAGATAAATGGAAAAATCTGAGTTAGTTGTCCAGCTCGCTCATATCCTTAACCTGATCGCGGTTAATCTGTTCCGTCTTACCGGTTTCGGCATTTTTGTATGACACCAGGCCGGTATCGTCATCAACCTGCGGTTTGCCGTCGGTGACGATGGTTTTACCATCGGTGGTTTTGACCGCCTGGTTTGAGGAGCAACCGGCTACCGTAAACAGTGCTGCGGCGGTAAAAATAGAGGTGATCAGGATATGTTTTTGCATGGTGTTCTCCCTGCTTTTCAGTCATTTTCAGTGATATACCCGGTTAACTGTAGTCTAACTGACTGAGTTGCAGGGAAAATACAGAACACTCCTAATAGCCTGCCCTGACCACCGGCTTACTACGAATCGTCATTTGGCTGGTTTGCGCCAACGTCAGACCTCGCGTTTCCGGGGCGAAAGCGATGGAAACGAGCAGGCCAACCAGCGAAATTCCCGCGCCCATCAGCATGACATTGCTGATACCGTATTTGGTGATGAATACCGGCAGCGCCCAGGTTGAAACAATGGTGCCGATACGGCTTAACGACATAATCACCCCGACGGCAGAGGCACGAATATCGGTGGGGAACAGTTCGTTAGGGTATAGCCACTGCAGATTTCCGGGGCCCCCTGAGAAAAACGCGTACACGGCAAACGCCAACACCACCAGCCATGCACCCATATCAGGGATTAGCCCCAGCACGGCCAGCGCCAGCGTCATCATAATAAAGCTGCCAATCAACAGCGGTCGACGGCCCGCGCTATTGAGCCAGAACATGGGAGGAATACATCCCAGCATAAAGCACAGGCTGATTACCACATTGCCCAATGCGGCGCTTTTTCCAACACCAAGGCCCAGCAAGCCAACAATCTGCGGACCAAAGGTGTAAATGGCAAACATCGGAATCACCTGGCAGGTCCAGATGGCGGCAACAAACAGGACAAACGGGAAGTGTCGGCGATTAAACAACTGGAGAAAGCGCGTTTCCTGCGGCGCTTCTTCGTCGAACACCACCGGTTCGCCAAACAGTTTGATCATCATCTCCTCGCACTCTTTCACCCGACCTTTTCGCAACAGCCAGCGTGGCGATTCAGGAAGATCGAAACGCCCAATCAGGATCAAAATGCAGGGGATCACCGCGCTGCCGAGCATCCAACGCCACCCGCCCTCAACATCATACAACCAGTAGCCGACCAAATCGGCACAGGTGGCACCGACATACCACATCGCGGCGATAAAACCGATGGAGAAAGCGCGCTGACGGGTATTGGAGAACTCGGTAATCATCGAGGTCGCGATCGGGTAATCAGCGCCGATCACCACCCCGATTAGCACCCGCATCACTAACAACTCAACGGGCGAGGAGACAAACATGGTTGCCGCCGATATCACGCCAATGGCGATAATATCGATGATAAACATTTTGCGGCGTCCGACCTTATCAGAAATGTAGCCAAACAGCGACGTCCCGACAAACAGACCGGCGAGCGTACCGGCCCCCAGCAGACCAATCCACTCGGCATCCAGTTTCAACGCTGGCGTGAGCTGTTCCAGCGCCACGCCAATCATCACCAGCACATACCCATCCAGGAATGGCCCACCGCTGCCCCACAGCATTATCCGGCGGTGAATAGAGGTAAATTTGATGTCATCAAAGTTCCTGGGCTGCTGCATAGCGACTTCCTGTTTCAACACGGGCAAAGCGTCATCTGTAGGCCGGATAAGGCATTTACGCCGCCATCCGGCATTGGCGCCACATGATTGCCGGATGGCGACGCTACCGCATCTTATCCGGCCTACGGGTGCACAACCTGGTACTTATTAGCCGTAGCGGAACTCTACGCCAAACGTCCCACGCGGGTATTCCCATTTCTCCAGCGCCGTATCGAGTCCAAGAATTCGACACGTCCCACACTCCAGGCACCCGGCGTAATCAAAACGTACGCTGCCGTCGTCCTGCTTTTTATACAGTCCAGCCGGGCAGGCCTTAATCAGCACCTCCAGCGCCTGTTTATCAGGATCGGTTTTGAGAATGATATGTGGGCTGTCTTCATCGACATTGAACTTATTGACGCCCAGTTTGACGTCCACATTGACGGGAGATGTCATAATACGGTCACTCCTTTCAGGCCATCTTTCATCAGGTTGATGAAGCCCACTTTCTTCACATGGCGCAGGATTTTTTTACGCATTGGCACTGGGGCGGAACCATCCACGGTGAACAGGTCGCGCGCGATACTGACCGCCATTTCGGGATAGGCGGTAAACATGCGCGGGTTATCAAGAAAAGCAGGCAGCTTCTGGTACATACGCATATCGCGCATCGGGCCATCGTCCAGATGCTGACGGTATTCACCCAGTGACTGCTTGCTAAAGTCGTCGCGCTTCATGGCTGAAAGCACCGTTTTCGCCGCCGCTTCGCCTGCGGAAATGGCGAGATCCATACCGCGAATGGTAAAGCCGAGGTTCATACACATTCCGGCTGCGTCACCAGCAATCAGTACGCCATCACCCACCAGTTCTGGCTGCATGTTGATACCGGCTTCCGGTACGACGTGCGCGGCATATTCCACCAGCTTGCCACCGGCGATCAGCGGGGCAACCGCCGGATGCTGTTTGAAATCTTCCAGCATTTGCGGGACCGATTTTTTCGCGTCTTTCAGATGATGAAGGCCGCAGACCAGCCCCAGAGAAAGGGTTGTTTCATTCGTATAGAGAAAGCCACCGCCCATCAATCCATCGGTTGGCGATCCGGCAAACAAACAGGCTGCGCCTTCGTTCCCCTGTAACTGGAAACGATCTTCAATCACTGATTTTGGCAATTCGATCAGCTCTTTTACACCGACGGCAACATGTGATGCCTCGACGCGCTTTGCCATGCCCAGCTTTTCCGCCAACAGAGAATTTACGCCATCAGCAAGGATCACGACTTTGGCTTCCAGAATATCGCCATCGGCTTCCACGCCCACGACTTTACCCTCGCGCTGCACAACGTTATCCACGCGAATACCGGTGATGAGCTGAGCTCCCGCCTCTTCGGCCTGTTCCATCAGCCAGGCGTCAAATTTGCTGCGTAAGACGGAATAAGAAACCTGCGACAATGCGGCCTCTTCACCATTGCAATAGTCGATGGTCATCGCCCCTTTGTCGGTCATAAAGGCGAGTTTTTCGTGGGTAATCACGCGTTCAATCGGGGCTTGCTCTGCAAAACCTGGGATAATGCGCTCCAGGCTATGCGCATACATGCGCCCACCGGTGACATTCTTCGCGCCAGCAGAATTGCCGCGCTCGATAACCAGCACCTGTGCGCCTTCCCGAGCCAGCACCAGCGCCGCAACCGAACCAGCCAGACCTGCACCCACGATGATGGCATCAAAGATATCTTCGGACATATGTACTCCTGTCAGCGGCAGGACACCTTCGCATCCTGCCCGAATGGTTTAACGCGCTAAGGCCGCCGTCAGCGCAGGCAGGATCTTCAGCGCATCACCAACGATGCCGTAATCCGCATACTGGAAAATCGGCGCATTTTTATCTTTGTTAATGGCGAAAATCGTCTGTGCGCCGTTGGCGCCGACCATATGTTGGATCTGCCCGGAGATCCCCACCGCCAGATACAGTTCAGGCTTGAGCATCAGGTTGGAGATACCGACGTAGCGTTCGTGCTCCATCCACTTCTCGTTTTCCGCCACCGGACGGGAACAGGCCAGCTCAGCGCCAATCGTCTGGCACAGCGCTTCGGCCAGCGAGATATTTTCTTTGCTGCCGATACCGCGTCCCACGCTGACCACCAGACGGGCTTTATCGAGATCAACGCTGTTGCTCTGACGCGCCTGAGTTGCCGTACGCGTTACGGCAATGGCCGGAGCCTGCCATTGCACGGTATGCATTTCGCCGCTGCGGGTGCTATCCGGTTGCTGCGCGTCAAACGTTCCGCTGCTGAGCGTTACCACGGCAAACGGCGAAGCGATGGTTTCTGCCCCTATCGCCAGGCCGCCGTAAACCATATGTTTGACCGCCGCTTTTCCATCCTGCACGGCGACTGCGCTGGCGTCATTTGAGACTGCCGCTGACAAACGAAAACCCAGTTTTGCCGCCAACAGCTTGCCCCGACGCGTGTTCGGCAGCAGCACTGCGCCGCCCTCACTGTGCTGAAGAATCGTCTCAGCCATTACCCCAGCGTAATCCTCCATCATGCGATCTTCTGGCTTACCGCTGAGCAACCAGGCATGATCCGCACCTAGCTGGAATGCCATCGCGCTATCAGCGTCACTCAGTACGAATGTGTTAACTTTTTCACCTAAAGCCTGCGCACCACTCATCAGTTCCGGCAGACGAGAAGGGGTATCGCTGAATACCCAGACACTGGAAAACTTGTTCATAACATCCCCTGATAATTAAATGATTTTGCGAAGATTCTCGACAAACGCGGCAATCTGTTCTTCACCGTCACCTTCAATCACAACGCGCTGACGCTCGCGCTGTTTCGGCGCAGCAACCTGCTGTGCGGAATACGCCTGCACGCTGTTCAGCCCAATGTCTGCAGGCGACCAAACCTGAACCGGTTTTTTCGCCGCGCCAAGAATGGCTTTCATGGAAGGGATTTGTGGGGTGTTGATATCCGTTGAGACCGCGATCACCGCTGGCAGCGGGATGCTCAGTGTTTCGACTTCATCTTCCAGTTCACGCTCTACCGTCAGCGTGCTATCGGTAAGAGAGAGGATTTTACTCACGCCATTAATCGTGGGAACGTTCAGCGCTTCGCCCACCAGCAGACCAACCTGCTGCGCATAGAGATCGGAAGAACCGTCACCACAGATAATCAGATCGAAACCGGCTTTTTGCGCGGCGGCAGCCAGCGCAGTGGCAGTTTGTTGCGGCAGCGCCTGTTCAAATTGATCGTCAATGACAACAATCAGTTCATCAGGGCCACGGGAAAGCACATCTTTGCGCCCTTTTGCATTGGTCAGCGCTTTGCCGCCGACGCTCATGGCCACAACCTGGGCCTCGCCTGCCTGTTGTTTTAACTGACAAGCCGCTTCGATCGCATTCAGGTCGTACTGGCTGATTTTGCCATCCGCTTTGCTGAAATCGAGCGAACCATCAGCATTATTAATCGCAATATCCTGTTCATCAGGTACGCATTTGTAGCAAGTAATTATCTTCATTGCATCTCCAGAAATCATGAAGGAAACGTATTTATATCGGCGGTGTTAAATACAGATATCACGCTCTTTAATTCGGAAATAAAACCTTAATCACCAATATTGAAAATGTCACACATTGAAATTCGTAACTTTCAATAGTGTTACGTACCTCACCAATATTGAAAGAATTACGTCAAATATGAAAATTTTCAATATTGTCTGCGGGTTCAACAATATTGAACGTCAGTCATTTAAAAAAGTTAAAAAACCACAAACAACATATTGATAAGTAACAAAAAATACAGAATATCCAAGCGAATTAACCAGCGTAGAAAAGTGTGACACAGGTAACAGAATCGCCCGAAATGAATACTCATTATGAGTTACTCACTGAGGCGTTCCCAGAGGTTAAAAGTTATCAACAAATCATTAATAACAAATAAACAAAAGATCATGCACGGGCTCGCTAAATAAATTTCGTTTTCACACTGGAATTCACTCATGAAAAATGAAAAGAGAAAGTCGGGAATTGAACCGAAGGTTTTTTTTCCGCCATTAATAATAGTTGGAATACTTTGCTGGCTAACAGTAAGAGATCTTGATGCCGCTAACGTCGTTATTAATGCGGTATTCAGTTATGTCACCAATGTCTGGGGTTGGGCATTCGAATGGTATATGGTCGTCATGCTTTTTGGCTGGTTCTGGCTGGTTTTTGGCCCATATGCCAAAAAGAAATTAGGCGACGAAAAACCGGAGTTTAGTACCGCCAGCTGGATCTTTATGATGTTCGCTTCCTGTACATCCGCCGCAGTGCTGTTCTGGGGTTCCATCGAGATCTACTACTATATCTCTACTCCCCCCTTTGCTCTCGCCCCTAACTCTACAGGTGCGAAAGAAATAGGCCTGGCGTACAGCCTGTTCCACTGGGGGCCGTTGCCGTGGGCAACCTATAGCTTCCTCTCCGTTGCCTTCGCCTACTTCTTCTTTGTGCGCAAGATGGACGTCATCCGTCCCAGTTCCACGCTGGTACCGTTAGTGGGCGAAAAGCATGCGAAAGGGCTGTTCGGCACCATCGTTGATAACTTCTACCTGGTGGCGCTGATTTTTGCAATGGGTACCAGCCTCGGTCTGGCGACGCCGCTGGTAACCGAGTGTATGCAATGGCTGTTCGGTATTCCGCATACGCTGCAATTAGATGCCATCATCATTACCTGCTGGATCATTCTGAACGCCATTTGCGTGGCTTGTGGCCTGCAAAAAGGGGTCAGGATCGCCAGCGACGTGCGTAGCTACCTGAGCTTCCTGATGCTGGGCTGGGTGTTTATCGTCAGCGGCGCCAGCTTCATCATGAACTACTTCACCGACTCGGTCGGCATGCTGCTGATGTATCTGCCGCGTATGCTGTTCTATACCGATGCCATCGGCAAAGGCGGCTTCCCGCAGGGCTGGACTGTTTTCTACTGGGCATGGTGGGTCATTTACGCCATCCAGATGAGCATCTTCCTGGCGCGTATTTCTCGTGGTCGTACCGTACGTGAACTGTGCTTCGGGATGGTGCTGGGCCTGACCGCCTCCACCTGGATCCTGTGGACAGTCCTTGGCAGCAATACCCTGCTGCTGATGGATAAAAACATTCTCAACATCCCACAGCTGATTGAACAGCACGGTGTGGCGCGCGCCATTATCGAAACCTGGGCCGCCTTGCCATTTAGCACCGCCACCATGTGGGGCTTCTTCATCCTTTGCTTTATTGCCACCGTCACGCTGATTAACGCCTGCTCTTACACCCTGGCGATGTCCACCTGTCGCGAAGTCCGTGATGGTGAAGAACCTCCGTTGTTGGTGCGTATCGGTTGGTCCGTTCTGGTCGGCGTCATCGGCATCGTTCTGCTGGCGCTGGGCGGGCTGAAGCCCATCCAGACGGCGATTATCGCCGGAGGATGCCCGTTGTTCTTCGTCAACATCATGGTGACGCTGTCCTTTATTAAAGACGCCAAAGTGCACTGGAAAGACAAGTAATTCTCATTAACTCAATTGATCAAGAGGCTGAAAGATGGATTTCAACTTAAATGACGAGCAGGAGCTGTTTGTCGCCGGTATTCGTGAACTGATGGCCAGTGAGAACTGGGAAGCTTATTTTGCCGAGTGCGATCGCGACAGCGTCTACCCTGAGCGTTTTGTGAAAGCGCTGGCGGATATGGGCATCGATAGCCTGTTGATTCCGGAAGAACACGGTGGACTGGAAGCGGGATTTGTCACCGTGGCCGCCGTCTGGATGGAACTCGGCCGCCTCGGCGCGCCAACCTATGTGCTGTACCAGTTACCGGGGGGTTTTAACACCTTCCTGCGTGAAGGGACTCAGGAACAAATCGATAAAATCATGGCGTTCCAGGGAACCGGTAAGCAGATGTGGAACTCTGCAATCACCGAGCCGGGAGCGGGATCGGATGTTGGCAGCCTGAAAACCACTTATACACGTAAAAATGGTAAGGTTTATCTTAATGGCAGTAAGTGCTTTATCACCAGTAGCGCCTATACCCCGTACATCGTGGTGATGGCGAGAGATGGCGCATCGCCGGATAAACCTGTTTATACCGAGTGGTTCGTTGACATGAGCAAAGCGGGTATCAAGGTCAACAAACTGGAGAAACTCGGTCTGCGTATGGATAGCTGCTGTGAAATCACCTTTGACGACGTTGAGCTGGACGAGAAAGACATGTTCGGTCGGGAAGGTAATGGTTTCAACCGCGTGAAAGAAGAGTTTGACCATGAACGCTTCCTCGTTGCACTGACCAACTACGGTACGGCAATGTGCGCGTTTGAAGACGCCGCGCGCTACGCCAATCAGCGCGTGCAGTTTGGCGAAGCTATCGGCCGTTTCCAGCTGATTCAGGAGAAGTTTGCGCATATGGCGATCAAACTGAACTCCATGAAAAACATGCTACTGGAAGCTGCATGGAAAGCGGATAACGGCACCATTACCTCGGGCGATGCGGCCATGTGCAAATACTTCTGCGCCAACGCGGCATTTGAAGTGGTAGATACCGCCATGCAGGTGCTGGGTGGCGTGGGAATCGCGGGTAACCATCGCATCACGCGCTTCTGGCGTGACCTGCGCGTTGACCGCGTTTCCGGTGGTTCTGACGAAATGCAGATCCTGACGTTGGGTCGTGCGGTGCTCAAGCAATACCGTTAATCGACCCCTTGTAGGCCTGATAAGACGCTCGCGTCGCCATCAGGCAATTATGCCGGATGGCGCTGTGCTTATCCGGCCTACATACCGCAAAAAAATGCCAGGAGCAAAATTATGGATCACTTACCAATGCCAACCTTTGGCCCACTTGCCGGGGTACGCGTTGTCTTTTCAGGGATCGAGATTGCCGGTCCGTTCGCCGGGCAGATGTTCGCTGAATGGGGTGCTGAGGTTATATGGATTGAAAACGTGGCGTGGGCCGATACCATCCGCGTACAGCCTAACTATCCGCAGCTCTCACGTCGTAACCTGCACGCCCTGTCACTCAATATTTTCAAAGATGAAGGTCGGGAAGCGTTTCTGAAGCTCATGGAAACCACCGATATCTTCATTGAAGCCAGTAAAGGCCCGGCCTTTGCCCGTCGCGGTATTACCGATGAAGTGCTGTGGCAACATAACCCAAAACTGGTTATCGCCCACCTTTCCGGCTTCGGCCAGTTTGGTACCGAGGAGTACACCAATCTTCCGGCGTATAACACTATCGCACAAGCGTTCAGCGGCTATCTGATCCAAAACGGCGACGTTGATCAGCCAATGCCTGCCTTCCCGTACACCGCCGACTACTTCTCAGGGATGACCGCAACGACAGCGGCGCTGGCTGCCCTGCACAAAGTACGCGAAACGGGCAAAGGTGAAAGCATTGATATCGCCATGTACGAAGTCATGCTGCGCATGGGTCAGTACTTCATGATGGATTACTTTAACGGCGGCGAAATTTGCCCACGCATGACCAAAGGCAAAGACCCGTATTACGCTGGCTGCGGCCTGTATAAATGCGCCGATGGCTATATCGTCATGGAGCTGGTCGGCATCACGCAAATCAACGAGTGCTTCAACGATATTGGCCTCGCCCACATTCTTGGCACACCGGAAGTCCCGGAAGGCACCCAGCTTATCCATCGCGTGGAATGCCCTTACGGCCCGCTCGTGGAAGAGAAACTGGACGCGTGGCTTGCAACGCACACCATCGCCGAAGTCCAGGCGCGCTTTGCTGAGCTAAATATCGCCTGCGCGAAGGTGCTGACCATTCCGGAACTGGAAGGCAACCCGCAGTACGTTGCCCGTGAGTCTATTACTCAGTGGCAAACGATGGACGGTCGCACCTGCAAAGGACCGAATATCATGCCGAAATTTAAAAACAACCCGGGGAAAATCTGGCGTGGCATGCCGTCACACGGCATGGATACCGCCGCCATTCTGAAAAACATTGGATATAGCGAAGCAGACATAAATGAGCTGGTCGGCAAAGGCCTGGCCAGAGTTGAGGAATAAACGCGACGCGCTGACCCGCGAATGGGTTAGCGCTCACGCCTGATTTCAGTGGATAAAGCAATATGGATATCGTTGGCGGACAAAACTTACGTCTGATGTGGGACGACCTGGCCGGGGTGTACGGAGATAAAACGGCGTTAATTTTCGAATCCTGCGAAGGAAACGTTCGGCAGTTTAGCTATGCCTCGCTCAATGAAGAGATTAACCGCACGGCGAACCTTTTCCATTGCTTAGGGATCCGCAAAGGCGACAAGGTCGCGTTGCATCTGGATAACTGTCCGGAATTCATCTTTTGCTGGTTTGGGCTGGCAAAAATTGGCGCCATCATGGTACCAATTAATGCCCGTTTGCTGGGTGAAGAAAGCGCCTGGATCCTGCAAAACAGCCAGGTAAGCCTGCTGGTCACCAGCGCCCAGTTTTATCCTATGTACCGCCAGATACGGCTGGAAAATACCACACCGCTTAATCATATCTGTCTGATTGGCGAACAGCTTCCGGTTGACGACGGCGTGAGCCACTTTACCCAACTGCAATCCCGCCAGTCCGCCACGCTGTGCTACACGCCCGCATTATCCACGGACGATACGGCGGAAATTCTGTTTACCTCTGGCACCACCTCACGGCCTAAAGGGGTGGTGATTACCCACTACAACCTGCGATTTGCCGGCTACTACACTTCCTGGCAAATCGCCCTGCGCGATGACGACGTCTACATGACGGTGATGCCCGCTTTTCATATCGACTGTCAGTGTACGGCAGCCATGGCGGCATTCTCCGCAGGCAGCACCTTTGTGCTGTTGGAAAAATACAGCGCCAGGGCGTTTTGGGATCAGGTACGTAGATACCAGGCGACGGTCACCGAATGCATTCCGATGATGATCCGAACGCTGATGGTTCAACCCCCAGCACCAACGGACAGACAGCATCACCTGCGCGAAGTGATGTTCTATCTCAATTTATCCGAGCAGGAAAAAGACGCCTTTACCGAACGTTTTGGCGTCAGGCTGCTGACCTCCTACGGTATGACCGAAACCATCGTCGGCATTATTGGCGATCGCCCTGGAGACAAACGGCGCTGGCCCTCTATTGGTCGCGTGGGTTTTAGCTATGAAGCCGAAATCCGTGACGATCACAACCGTCCCCTGCCCGCCGGAGAAATTGGCGAAATCTGCATTAAAGGCGTGCCGGGCAAAACCATCTTCAAAGAGTACTATGCCCAGCCGGAGGCTACCGCCAAAGCACTGGAACCTGAGGGTTGGTTACATACCGGAGATTCGGGTTACCAGGATGCGGACGGTTTTTTTTATTTCGTCGACAGGCGCTGCAACATGATTAAACGCGGCGGGGAAAATGTCTCCTGCGTCGAGCTGGAAAATATTATTTCTGCGCATCCGAAAATTCAGGACATTGTGGTTGTCGGTATTAAAGATTCGATCCGTGATGAAGCCATTAAAGCTTTTATCGTCCTTAATGAAGGTGAAACATTAAGCGAAGCTGAGTTCTTCAGTTTCTGCGAAAACAATATGGCGAAATTCAAGGTTCCCTCGTTTATGGAGATAAGAACCGATCTGCCGCGCAATTGTTCAGGAAAAATAATCAAAAAAAATCTGAAATAACCCTTCCGGCTGGAATTCCTCCTGTCGGGAAATCTATTTATCTGGAGATGAACTATGAGTGAATCATTACATCTGACCCGTAATGGCCCGATCCTGGAAATTACCCTCGACCGACCTAAAGCCAATGCCATTGACGCAAAAACCAGTTTTGCCATGGGGGAAGCATTTCTTCATTTTCGTGATGACCCGGAATTACGCGTCGCGATTATCACCGGCGGCGGTGAGAAATTCTTTTCTGCGGGCTGGGACTTAAAAGCGGCGGCCGAAGGTGAAGCGCCGGATGCCGACTTTGGCCCAGGCGGTTTCGCCGGTTTAACCGAAATTTTCGACCTCGATAAGCCGGTTATCGCCGCGGTCAACGGCTATGCGTTTGGCGGTGGTTTTGAGCTGGCGCTGGCAGCGGATTTTATCGTCTGTGCGGAAAATGCCAGCTTCGCGTTACCAGAAGCCAAACTGGGGATCGTGCCTGACAGCGGCGGCGTACTGCGTCTGCCTAAACTGCTGCCACCGGCTATCGTCAACGAAATGGTGATGACAGGCAGACGAATGAGCGCCGAAGAAGCGCTGCGCTGGGGGATTGTGAACCGCGTCGTCAGCCAGAACGAACTGATGGACAGCGCGCGCGAACTGGCGCAGCAGCTGGTGAATAGCGCCCCGCTGGCAATCGCCGCGCTGAAAGAGATTTATCGTGCAACCAGCGAAATGCCGGTGGAAGAAGGCTACCGTTACATCCGCAGCGGTGTGCTGAAGCACTATCCGTCAGTGCTGCACTCGGAAGATGCGCTCGAAGGACCGCTGGCATTTGCCGAAAAACGCGATCCGGTGTGGAAAGGTCGTTAATGTGACTATGCCGGATGGCGCTTCACTTATCCGGCCTACAACACATGCACAACCGTAGGCCGGATAAGGTGTTTACGCCGCCATCCGGCAAAAAAAATCGAGGAACAACCATGAGCTATTACGCCTTTGAAGGCCTGATCCCGGTAGTGCATCCAGAGGCGTATGTTCATCCCAGCGCCGTGTTGATTGGTGATGTGATCGTGGGGGCTGGCGTCTACGTCGGCCCACATGCCTCACTGCGCGGTGACTATGGTCGCCTGATTCTGGAGGCGGGTTCTAACGTGCAGGATGGCTGCATCATGCACGGTTATTGCGACACCGACACTATCGTGCATGAGAATGGGCACATCGGTCATGGCGCAATCCTGCACGGTTGCGTGGTGGGCAGGGACGCCCTAGTCGGCATGAACAGCGTGATTATGGACGGCGCGGTAATTGGCGAAGAGAGCATTGTCGCCGCCATGAGCTTTGTCAAAGCCGGGTTTCAGGGGGAGGCAAGGCAACTGCTGGTCGGTTCACCTGCTCGCGTACTGCGCGAAGTCACGGACCAGGAGTTGCACTGGAAACGGCTGAACACCAAAGAGTATCAGGATCTTGCGATCCGCTGCCGGGCAGATTTACGCGAAACACAGCCATTAACGCAGGTCGAAGAAAACCGGCCGCGCCTGCAAGGCACGACAGATGTGAAACCGAAATCGGCCCAGTAATCTATGCCGGATGCGCTCACGCTTATCCGGCCTACGCGTCAACCACCGTTTATGCCGCCATCAGGCAACTGACAATTAGCGACGCATACTCTTGGAGAGCATCATCTGCCATTTCTGCTCACGGTTGAGCTCTGTTGGGGGAACGGCAGACAGTCGCGGTGTTTTCGCCACACTCACCTTTTTTTCCTGCAAATTGTGGCTCAATCGGTTGTAGAGGTGAGAATCAATACTGATGACTTTTACCAGACGCTGGCACTGGCAGCCCCGGCCTGCTATCTGGTTAGGGATCATCTTAACTTCACAAACAATTTCTCCCACTTCCGACAGAATATAAGAGAGCGTATTAATTGCTTTGCAGTGTTCAATATCAAAATGGCGGGAAATCTCCTTTGCGGTGATCCAACGATCTTCAGCCATCATCCAGTCAGCAATTAACAAATAGAGCGGTCTTTCAACATATTTTTCACACATAAGCACACCATTTCACAAATTAAAAATCTGGCTACGGCCTGTCCAAATTAATAAAAACTAAGCCATATTAAAATTGTGGATATAAAAGATAGTATGCGACTTGAATGTTGATTAGTGTGAGCAATATCGTGCTTATTACATTGAAAATGTGGTTATGAAACTGCATTTGGCCAGGAATGACCTTACCAGAGATAAAAAAAGGGTTTCTTTACAGAAACCCTTTCAAGATTATATTGCAGGTCCGGTTAACGCAATTATCACCGGACTCTTTGTTTATGAC
Organism: Citrobacter sp. C6_1; assembly: GCF_014596835.2. NCBI lineage: Bacteria > Pseudomonadati > Pseudomonadota > Gammaproteobacteria > Enterobacterales > Enterobacteriaceae > Citrobacter > Citrobacter sp. C6_1. The sequence continues at coordinate 3,912,136 of NZ_CP115031.1, forward strand.
TTTTTGATCTGCGCGTGCATTTCCTGCACCGAGGTCACCTTCTCAGTGGCATCGGCATTCAGCGCCATCGCCGTCGCGAAACCGCCGTTCAGGGTAGTGTCATAATGCACTTTATACTGCAGTGCGCTGCGGCGAATCAGCTTAGAGTCTTCAATCGCCTGACGACCTTCGGTGGTGTTGATGATGTAAGTGTACTCGCCATTCTTGATACGGTCCTGAATATGCGGACGCCCTTCATGCACCTTGTTCACCAGACGTGGATTGATACCCGCTTCGCCCAGCACAATCGCCGTGCCGTGCGTTGCATCCAGCTCGAAACCAAACTTCAGCAGCTTCGCCGCCAAGTCAACCACGCGCTCTTTATCGCCTTCACGAACGGAGAGCAATGCACGACCCTGTTTTTTCATGGTGGAGCTGCTACCCAGCTGTGCCTTGGCGAACGCTTCCGCGAAGGTACGGCCCACGCCCATCACTTCCCCGGTAGAGCGCATTTCTGGCCCTAACAGCGGGTCAACGCCCGGGAACTTATTGAACGGCAGCACCACTTCTTTTACCGAGTAGTACGGCGGGATAACTTCTTTGGTGACGCCCTGCTGTGCCAGCGTTTTTCCGACCATTACGCGCGCCGCGACTTTCGCCAATGGTACACCCGTTGCTTTGGAGACGAATGGAACGGTACGTGCCGCACGCGGGTTCACTTCAATCAGGTAAACTTCGTTATTCTTCACGGCAAACTGGACGTTCATCAGACCGCGAACCTGCAGTTCGAAGGCCAGTTTCTGCACCTGCTGGCGCATTACATCCTGAATTTCCTGGCTCAGCGTGTACGCAGGCAGAGAACATGCGGAGTCACCTGAGTGTACGCCCGCCTGTTCGATGTGCTCCATGATGCCGCCAATCAGCACCATTTCGCCGTCGCAGATAGCATCGACGTCCACTTCAACCGCATCATCAAGGAAACGATCCAGCAGCACTGGCGCATCGTTAGAAACGCTGACAGCCGTCTGGAAGTAGCGACGCAGGTCGGCTTCATCATAGACGATTTCCATCGCGCGACCGCCGAGAACGTAGGACGGACGTACCACCAGCGGGTAACCAATCTCTTTTGCCTTTTCAACAGCCTGTTCAATGGCCGTTACGGTGGCGTTCGCCGGTTGTTTCAGCTTCAGACGGTCAACCGCGTGCTGGAAGCGCTCACGGTCTTCCGCACGGTCGATTGCATCCGGGCTGGTACCGATTACCGGCACGCCTGCTGCTTCCAGCGCACGCGCCAGCTTCAGCGGAGTCTGGCCGCCGTACTGCACGATAACGCCTTTCGGCTTCTCGATGCGCACGATTTCCAGCACGTCTTCCAGCGTTACCGGCTCGAAGTACAGACGGTCGGAGGTGTCGTAGTCGGTAGAAACGGTTTCCGGGTTACAGTTGACCATGATGGTTTCATAACCGTCTTCGCGCAGCGCCAGCGAGGCGTGTACGCAGCAGTAGTCAAACTCTATACCCTGGCCGATACGGTTTGGACCGCCGCCCAGCACCATGATTTTATCGCGGTCGACGGACGGATTCGCTTCACACTCCTCTTCATAAGTGGAGTACATGTAAGCGGTGTCGGTGGCAAATTCTGCCGCGCAGGTATCCACGCGCTTGTAGACCGGGTGCAGGTTGTACTGGTCACGCAGCTTGCGGATTTCCGCTTCGCGAACGCCGGCCAGTTTCGCCAGACGCGCATCGGCGAAACCTTTACGCTTCAGCATGCGCAGGAAGTCAGCGTCGAGGCCGTTGATGCCAAGGTCGGCTACTTTTTCTTCCAGGCGCACCAGCTCTTCAATTTGCACCAGGAACCAGCGGTCGATGTTGGTCAGGTTGAACACGCCGTCGACGGACAGACCCGCGCGGAAGGCATCGGCGATATACCAGATACGCTCAGCGCCCGCATCTTTCAGCTCCCGGCGAATTTTGGTCAGCGCTTCAGGGTCGTCCAGGCTTACTTTCGGGTCAAAGCCAGTCGCGCCGACTTCCAGACCGCGCAGCGCTTTCTGCAGAGATTCCTGCTGGGTGCGGCCAATCGCCATCACTTCACCGACAGATTTCATCTGCGTGGTCAGACGGTCGTTAGCACCGGCGAACTTCTCGAAGTTGAAGCGTGGAATTTTGGTCACAACGTAGTCGATGGACGGCTCAAACGAAGCCGGAGTGCGGCCACCGGTGATATCGTTCATCAGCTCGTCGAGGGTATAACCTACCGCCAGCTTGGCGGCAACTTTAGCAATCGGGAAGCCGGTAGCTTTGGACGCCAGCGCAGAGGAGCGGGAGACACGCGGGTTCATCTCGATAACAATCAGGCGACCGTTTTTCGGGTTTACCGCAAACTGGACGTTAGAACCGCCGGTTTCCACGCCGATTTCACGCAGTACCGCCATCGAGGCGTTACGCATGATTTGATATTCTTTGTCGGTCAGCGTCTGGGCAGGTGCTACGGTGATGGAGTCACCGGTATGGATGCCCATCGCGTCGAAGTTTTCGATGGAGCAGACGATGATGCAGTTGTCGTTTTTATCACGCACCACTTCCATCTCGTACTCTTTCCAGCCAATCAGCGATTCATCAATCAGCAGTTCGTTGGTTGGGGAAAGATCCAGACCGCGTTCGCAGATTTCTTCGAACTCTTCACGGTTGTAAGCGATACCGCCGCCGGTGCCGCCCATGGTGAAGCTAGGGCGGATAATGCACGGGAAGCCAACGTCAGCGGCAACCGCCAGCGCTTCTTCCATGGTGTGAGCGATGCCTGAACGCGCGGTGTCGAGACCAATCTTCTTCATCGCGATGTCGAAGCGACGACGGTCTTCCGCTTTATCAATGGCATCCGCCGTCGCGCCAATCATGGTCACGCCGAACTCAGCCAGTACGCCCTGGCGTTCCAGCTCCAGCGCACAGTTCAGCGCCGTCTGGCCGCCCATGGTTGGCAGCACCGCATCCGGGCGCTCTTTCTCAATGATTTTGCGTACCACTTCCCAGTGAATCGGCTCGATGTAGGTGGCATCGGCCATTTCCGGGTCGGTCATGATGGTTGCCGGGTTAGAGTTCACCAGAATAACGCGGTAACCCTCTTCACGCAGGGCTTTACACGCCTGCGCACCGGAATAGTCAAACTCACACGCCTGGCCGATAACAATCGGACCCGCGCCCAGAATCAGGATACTTTTTATGTCTGTACGTTTTGGCATGGCTCTTTTACTCCTGATTATTTCGCGGACTGACGGTATTGCTCAATTAACTCGATAAAGTGGTCGAACAGCGGTGCAGCGTCGTGCGGACCCGGACTCGCTTCAGGGTGACCCTGGAAGCTGAACGCCGGTTTGTCAGTACGATGAATCCCCTGCAGGGTGCCGTCGAACAGCGACTTGTGGGTCACGCGCAGATTGGCCGGCATGGAGGCTTCATCTACCGCAAAACCGTGGTTCTGCGCGGTAATCATCACCGTGTTGTTGTCGATATCTTTTACCGGATGGTTACCGCCGTGATGGCCAAACTTCATCTTAATGGTCTTCGCACCGCTCGCCAGCGCCAGCAGCTGATGGCCAAGGCAGATACCAAATATCGGAATATCGGTTTCGAGGAATTTCTGAATCGCGGTAATCGCGTAGTCGCACGGCGCCGGGTCGCCAGGGCCGTTGGACAGGAAGATACCGTCCGGATTCATCTTCAGAACGTCTTCTGCTGCGGTTTTCGCTGGAACCACCGTCAGGCGGCAGCCGCGGTCCGCTAACATACGCAGAATGTTACGTTTAGCGCCGAAATCGTAGGCCACAACGTGGAACGGCAGTTCATCGGCAGATTTGGCTTCCGGCAGGTCACCGGCCAACGTCCAGCTACCTTGCGTCCAGCTATACGGCTCCGCGGTGGTGACTTCTTTCGCCAGATCCATACCATTCAGGCCAGGGAAAGCTTTCGCTTTTTCCAGCGCCAGCGCGGCATCCGGGTTATCGCCCGCGATGATGCAGCCGTTTTGTGCGCCCTTTTCACGCAGCAAACGCGTCAGCTTACGGGTATCAATATCGGCAATCGCCACAATGTTATGGCGCTTGAGGTAAGAAGAGAGGTCTTCGGTATCGCGGAAGTTACTGGCAATCAGCGGCAGGTCGCGGATGACCAGACCTTGCGCATGTACCTGAGAAGATTCTGCATCGGCTTCATTGGTGCCGACATTACCGATATGAGGATAAGTAAGAGTGACGATTTGGCGGGAATAGGAAGGATCAGTGAGGATTTCTTGATAACCGGTCATTGAAGTATTGAAAACGACTTCCCCAACCGCCGAACCTGTTGCCCCTATGGCCCGACCGTGAAACTGGGTTCCGTCTTCCAGAACCAATAGCGCTGACTTAATCAAAACACCCTCCAGAGAATATTCACTCACTTTATTTGCATATTAATTCATTAACACATCATGAATCAATGCAAATTTGCTTACCTATGGATTTCTGGCAAACGGCGGCATTCTAGAGATAGCCCACGTAAAAGTCTACCCAAAAGGACAATTTTTATTATTATTTTGCGCCACTGACGAATTAACCCGCCACCAGGCATCAAAAAGATCAACTAACTTAGAGTGGAAAACGCTTGCGGAGCAGGAAGAGTATTAAATCTCATGAGAAAGAGATAAAAAGTAGACCAAATGGTCAAAATTCACATTTCACCAACACAAAATGATATGAAATCATATAAAAATAGAAAACCCAATAAAAAATCGACTTGAAATTGATAAAATAAAGGGCAATAAAATATTGCCCTATGTAATCAAATAATTACGACTACAATAACCACATCACGAAGGGTAGTAAACATTATAAATTGCGTAAATCAAGCACATCTCGCATATCAAAAAGGCCATTTGACTTAGATTTAAGCCAAACTGCCGATCTTACTGCACCGTTAGCGAATGTCATACGGCTGGAGGCTTTATGCGTAATCTCGATGCGCTCACCAATATCAGCAAACATCGCGGTATGTTCCCCAACAATATCTCCCGCACGCACCGTAGCAAAACCGATCGTGCCCGGTACGCGCTCGCCGGTGTAACCCTCACGGGAATAGACCGCGCAGTCTTTCAGATCTTTATCCAGCGCCCCGGCGATCGCTTCGCCCATCGCCAGCGCAGTGCCTGACGGCGCATCCACTTTATGGCGGTGGTGCGCTTCAATAATTTCAATGTCGGTATAGTCACCCATCACTTTCGCGGCTTTCTCCAGCAGCTTAAGCATGACGTTGACGCCCACGCTAAAGTTCGCGGCGAAGACGATGCCAATATCCTGTGCGGCATCGTGAATAGCCTGTTTACCCGCGTCATCAAAGCCGGTAGTACCAATCACCATGCCTTTGCCGTGCTGGCGGCAAAACGCCAGATGCGCCAGCGTGCCTTCCGGGCGGGTAAAATCGATGAAAACATCGAAATCATCTTTCACCGCTTCAAGGCTACTTTGTACCGTAACGCCCGTTTTCCCGGCTCCGGCTAACTCTCCGGCATCGCTGCCCAGTAAGGAAGAGCCTTCGCGCTCCAGCGCCGCGCCAAGCTGTACGCCTTCCATACCCAGCGTGGCCTGAATCAACTGACGCCCCATGCGTCCTCCGGCTCCCGCGATGGCAACGCGGATTTGTGCATCATGCATAGCTATTCTCTTTTGTTAATTTTACGTAAATCGTTTTCAGATTAACCAGCGTATCACTGCGCCGCCAGCCGAAAACATCGATAATTAGAATTTAATGATAAACAGGGAAAGATATCAGTAAAAGGCATGACGCCACGGAATAAGCAGCGTCATATTGTTATATAGCGTGGAAATCAGGGGGCCAGCGCCAGAACGTGCGCCACCCACTGCTGGAAACCCTCGACATCCAGCCCCAGTGCCACCTGGACATTAGCAGGTTGCCCCAGCCGCCCTTCGATATCTACTACCGTTGTGCCAGAGGTATATTCCCCCTGCGTTTCAACGGCGACAAAACAGGGCTTGAGCGTAAAGAGATCCGGGCGCACCAGCCAGGCAATAGCGCACAGGTCGTGCATGCGCAGCCCCGTATTCATACTGCCGCTACGGTAATGGCTAAACAGCGCGTGCAGCATTTTTCCCGTCTGGTTAAGCTGAGGCAACGTCGCCAGGTAGTCCGGGGCGAGCATAGCCTGGTTGGTCACGTCCAGGCCGCACATTACGATCTCCAGCCCACTCTGGAAGACTTTCGCTGCCGCTTCCGGGTCGATAGCAATATTAAACTCGGCGTTTGGCGTGAAGTTCCCGCGCCCGGCAGAACCGCCCATAATTACCAGGCGCTTAATGTTAAATACGCATTCAGGATAATGGGTCAGCAGCAACGCAATATTTGTCAGCGGGCCAATTGCCACCAGCGTCACGGGCTGTGAGGCATGCATCAGCGCATCGCGAATGGCCTGGAATGCGGGTTTTGCCATCGCCTGGCGGTCGTGCTCGACAAAATCATATCCTTCCATACCGGACTCACCGTGTACGGAAGCAGCATCGCGCAGCGGCCGCACCAACGGCATTGATGCCCCCTGCGCCAGCGGGATATCCACATTCCAGAAGTGCAGCAGTTGCAACGCATTACGGGTGGTTTTTTCCACCGACACATTGCCTGCGACAGTGGTCATCAGTTGCAGATCCAGCTCAGGGGCAAACAGCGCGGCGGCAATAGCGGCAGCATCATCAATGCCGGGATCGGTATCAAGAATGATCGGTAAGCGCATGGTTTCTCCATAAAAAAATGCCAGACGTTAGGTCTGGCATCTTCGCATAATCGTAACCTGAAAGACTTACTCTACTTCACGAACATCCACACGCAGCTCTTTCGGCACTTCAAAAACAATGTTTTCTTCGCGGCCTTCCAGCGGGATAGCCTCTCCACCGCCCAACTCCTGCAGGCGAGCAATCACGTTTTGCACCAGGATATCCGGCGCCGAGGCTCCGGCAGTCACGCCCACGCATTTCGCGGCTTTCACCCACGCTTCCTGGATATCAGTCGCATCATCAATCAGATACGCGGCTTTCCCCATTCGCTGGGCCAGTTCAGCCAGACGGTTGGAGTTAGAGGAGTTTTTCGAGCCGACCACCAGCACCACATCGGCCTGTTCCGCCAGCGCGCGAACCGCTTCCTGACGGTTGGTGGTGGCATAACAGATATCGTCTTTGCGCGGCCCGACGATTTTCGGGAAGCGTTGGCGCAGCGCGTCAATGACGTCAGAGGTGTCATCAACGGAGAGCGTGGTCTGCGTCATGAAGGATAATTTGCCTTCATTTTTCACATTCAGTTTCAGCACATCTTCCGGTGATTCAACCAGGTACATTCCCCCTTGCGGGTTGCTGTACTGGCCCATCGTGCCTTCGACTTCCGGGTGACCGGCGTGACCAATCAAAATCGACTCTTCGCCACGACGGCTGGCGCGGGCGACTTCCATATGTACTTTGGTCACCAGCGGACAGGTTGCATCAAAAACCGTGAGGTCGCGGCCTTTGGCTTCGTTACGCACCGCCTGAGACACGCCGTGGGCAGAGAAGATCAGGATCGCGCCATCCGGCACTTCGCTGATTTGCTCAATAAAAATAGCCCCGCGCTCACGCAGGCTATCCACCACATAGCGGTTATGCACCACTTCATGACGGACATAAATCGGCGCGCCGTAAATAGCCAGCGCGTTTTCGACAATGCTGATAGCGCGGTCTACGCCAGCGCAAAAACCGCGCGGGTTGGCCAACAGGATCTGCATTTTACGCCTCCAGTGCCGGTTCGACTTCCAGCACTTCAATATCAAAATGAACGGTATGCCCAGCCAGTGGATGATTGAAATCAACCGTGATCGAGTCACCGTTGATTTCGCGGATAACACCTGGCATCTCACTGCCGTCCATTGCGGTAAAGAGCATGATTGCGCCAATTTCTGGCTCGCCCGCGTCCATAAATTCCCGACGCGAGAAATACTGAATTAAGTCTGGACTTGATACGCCAAAGGCGGCATCCGGCTCCAGAGCAAAGGTGGTTTTATCGCCTTCTTTTAGCCCCAGCAGGTGTTGCTCCAGTCCTTCAGACAGAGAACCGTCGCCCAGGCGAAACAGCGCAGGCTTGCCGTTATTGCGGGTTGACTCTGCGGTGGAGCCATCGTCGAGCTTAAGGGTGAAGTGCACCAGCACCGCACTGTTACTCTGTACTGATTTAGACATGCAGGTTGCTCTTTAAAATTGCTGCCACCTGTGTGCCCGGTGGCGTTACGCTTACCGGGCCTACAAGGATCGCAGTAAATTGTAGGCCGGATTAGCATAGCGCCATCCGGCATTTTTTTATGCGGCTTTTTTCTCTTTCGACGGCAGGAAGCCTTCCAGCACAATCAATGCCGCCCCGATACAGATAGCTGTATCGGCCAGATTGAAGGTCGCGAAATGCCAGTCGCCGACGTAAAAGTCAATCATATCAACCACGAAGCCGTGCCACAGGCGATCGAACAGGTTACCCAGCGCACCGCCAATGATTAACGCATATGCGATGTTGTTCAGCTTCTGCGTCGCCTTCGAGCGATACATCATCACCATCAGGATGACGCAAATACCGATGGCGATACCGGCAAAGAACCAACGTTGCCAGCCGCCGCTGTCAGCTAAGAAGCTAAACGCCGCACCATAGTTACGCGCGTAGTGCAGATTAAGCGACGGAAACAGCGACACCGTATCCCCCAGAGCAAAGTTCTGGAGGATCAGGTATTTGCTGCCTAAATCGATAATCAGCACGACTACCACCAGCCACAGCCAGCGTAGTCCTGTTGAACAAAGAGGCTTACTCATCAGGCAAACTTACGTTGTTCGCCATCACCGGCGATGTTGCTGACACAGCGTCCGCAGATATCTGCATGTTCCGCCACCTGGCCGACGTCGGTAGTGTAATGCCAGCAGCGCGGGCATTTCTCACCTTCGGCTTTGCTCAGTACGATTTTCAGACCTTTGAGCAGTTCGCTCTGCTGAGCATCAGCAGGAGCAGCCGCATAATCCGCAACCGTCGCACCAGAGGTCAGCAGTACAAAACGCAACTCTTCACCCAGCGCGGTCAGTTTCGCCGCCAGCTCAGGTTCAGCGTACAGGGTCACTGCCGCTTCCAGAGAACCGCCGACTTTCTTATCCGCACGCGCCTGCTCGATAACCTTGTTCACTTCGCCGCGCACTTTCAGCAGCTCGTCCCAGTAGGCATCGTTCATCGCTTCGGTTTCACCTAAGCCAAACAGACCTTCGTACCATTCACCGGTAAAGACGTACTTCTCACGATCGCCCGGCAGGTAGCCCCAGATTTCATCGGCGGTGAAGGACATGATCGGCGCCATCCAACGAACCAGCGCTTCTGCAATATGGAACAGCGCAGTCTGGCAGCTACGACGCGCCCGGCTTTCCGCTTTCGCGGTGTACTGACGGTCTTTGATGATGTCGAGGTAGAACGAACCCATTTCTACGGAGCAGAAGCGCATCAGGCGCTGTACCACTTCGTGGAAGTCATAGGCTTCATAGGCTTTCAGGATTTCGTCCTGCGCCGCTTGCGCACAACCTACCGCCCACCTGTCCAGCACCACCATCTCTTCCGGTTTCACCATGTCTTTAACCGGATCGAACCCGTTCAGGTTCGCCAGCAGGAAGCGCGCGGTGTTACGGATACGACGATAGCTGTCGGCAGCACGTTTCAGGATTTCGTCAGAAACGGCCATTTCGCCAGTATAGTCGGTAGAAGCAACCCACAGACGCAAAATATCCGCGCCCAGTTTGTTCATCACGTCCTGCGGAGAAACGGTGTTACCGATAGACTTGGACATCTTACGGCCCTGACCATCCACGGTGAAACCGTGAGTCAGTACCTGACGGTATGGCGCTTTGCCTTTCATGGCGGTGGAGATCATCAGAGAAGACATGAACCAGCCACGGTGCTGGTCGGAACCTTCCAGATACATATCTGCCGCATGCCCTGCAAACTCTGGGCGCACGTCTACGACGGATGAGTGAGTTGAACCAGAGTCGAACCACACGTCCAGCGTATCCGGGACTTTGACATACTGGTCAGCTTCGTCGCCGAGAATATCTTTCGGATCGAGATCCCACCACGCCTGGATGCCGTCAACTTCAACCCGTTTGGCAACTTCTTCCATCAGTTCGATAGCGCGCGGATGCAGCTCTTCGGTGTCTTTATGGACAAACAGAGACATCGGCACACCCCACGTACGCTGACGGGAGATACACCAGTCAGGACGATTGGCAACCATCGACTCAATACGCGCCTGACCCCAGTCCGGGATCCACTGTACGCCTTTGATCTCTTTCAGCGACTGCGCGCGCAGGCCTTTCTGATCCATGCTGACGAACCACTGCGGGGTCGCACGGAAGATGATCGGTGACTTGTGACGCCAGCAGCATGGGTAGCTGTGCTGCATCTTCTCAACGTGCAGCAGCGCGCCTTTTTCGCTCAGCAGCGCAACGATTTTGTCGTTGGCTTTAAAGACGTTCACACCGTCCAGATCCGGATAGGTACCCGCCAGGTATGCGCCGTCCGGGCCAACCGGGTTAGCGATTTCCAGACCGTATTTCTGGCTGATGACGTAGTCATCCGGACCGTGACCGCCAGCGGTATGGACCGCACCGGTACCCGCGTCCAGCGTAACGTGATCGCCAAGGATAGCCGGCACGTCAAAGCCCATAAACGGATGGGTAAAGCGCAGCAGTTCCAGCTCAGCGCCTTTCACTGTGCCGAGAATGGTGTATTCAGCCGCGCCAATACGCTGCATGACGCTTTCAACCAGATCTTTCGCCAGAATCACAGCCTGGCCGTCAATCTGCACCAGCGCATAGTCAAAATCAGGTGCCAGAGAGATTGCGCGGTTCGCCGGTAACGTCCACGGGGTAGTGGTCCAGATAACCAGAGAGATCGGGCCGTTGACGTCAGAAACGCCAAACTTCGCTTTCACCGCATCCTGATCGGCAGCGTGGAACGCCACGTCGATGGACGGGGAGGTTTTGTCATAATACTCAACTTCCGCTTCCGCCAGCGCGGAACGGCAGTCAACGCACCAGTGCACCGGCTTCGCGCCTTTATGCAGATGGCCGTTGCCAATGATTTTACCCAGCGCGCGAATGATATTGGCTTCGGTTTTGAAGTCCATGGTCAGGTACGGATGCGACCAGTCGCCCAGTACGCCAAGACGGATAAAGTCTTTACGCTGACCGTCAACCTGCGTAGCAGCGTATTCACGGCACTTGGCGCGGAACTCAGCAGCGGTGAACTTCTCGCCCGGCTTGCCGTATTCCTGCTCTACTTTCAGCTCGATCGGCAGACCGTGGCAGTCCCAGCCCGGAACGTACGGCGAGTCATAGCCCGTGAGTCCTTTGGACTTCACGATAATGTCTTTCAGAATCTTGTTAACCGAGTGACCAATATGAATGCTGCCATTCGCATAAGGAGGGCCATCATGCAGAATGAAGGTTTTTTTGCCTTTTTTGGCCGCACGAATGATGCCGTACAGGTCATCATCAGTCCAACGCGCCAGCATTCCCGGTTCACGCTTGGCGAGATCGCCGCGCATCGGGAACCCTGTTTCCGGCAAATTCAGGGTTGATTTATAGTCACTCATCAGATTCTCGGTTCCGTATTTAAAACTCGTATAGGCATTAAGCCGGTTTTGTTAGCCCAAAAAATTCGCGGGCAGTCAACTCATCACGCGCAATCTGCGCTTTTAGTTCATCCAGCGAGGCAAATCGCTGTTCGCTGCGTATTTTTTTACGCAGCACTACATCTATATGGCGACCATACAGGTCCATTACAACGTCCAACAGATGGACTTCCAACTGTTGGCGTACGCCTGCTACCGTCGGACGGGTGCCGATGTTGGCGACGCCGGGGAAAGGTTTATCACCCAGTCCCATCACTTCAACCGCATAAACCCCTTTCACTGGAGACACCTGGCGACGCAGCGGTAAGTTTGCCGTCGGAAAACCGATAGTGCGCCCTAACTCGTCACCATGAACTACGCGTCCTGAGATAGTAAAAGGATGCCCAAGCAGGCTTTCGGCCAGTTGCAGGTTATCGTCTGCCAGCGCCTGACGTACCGCAGTGCTGCTGATACGCACTCCGCCCTCACAGAAGGTTTGGGTGCTGGTGATATCAAAACCATACTCTGCGCCCGCTTCCTGTAATAACAAGAAATCACCCGCACGGCTAGCGCCAAAGCGGAAATCATCGCCAACGGCAAGAAATTGTACACCAAGGCGCTTAACCAGCAGCTCGCTGATAAAAGTCTGCGCCGTTAATGCGGCAAAACGTCGGTCAAAACGCACGCACAGTACGTAATCCACGCCGCATTCCGCCAGATAACGCAGTTTTTCCCGCAGGCGTGTAAGGCGCGCAGGCGACTTGTCCGTCGCAAACAGCTCCAGCGGCTGCGGCTCAAAAATCATCACCATTACCGGTAAATTGCGTTTGCGCCCTTCTTCCCGCAACCCCTGCAGCAACGCACGGTGGCCACGGTGCACGCCGTCGAAATTACCAATAGTCAGCACACACCCATGCGGGGCCTGACTGAGATTATGTATGCCTCGTATCAGCTTCATGTCTGGCTCAAAACAGTGAAAATCGTGAAAGTATACCCTGTACCGCGGTCAACGTTAACCGGCGATTGTTTCTACGAAACAGAAAGAGGATGGTTTTCATTGTTATGAAACAAATTGACGCCCTTCACGGGCACACCAATGCAATTTTTCTCGTGGAAAAGCTGTATTCACGCCACGCAAGCTGGTAGAATCCTGCGCCATCACTACGCAACGAGTGCTGGAATTTAAACGGCGCTTATTTGCACAAATCCATTGACAAAAGAAGGCTAAAAGGGCATATTCCTCGGCCTTTGAATTGTCCATATAGAACACATTTGGGAGTTGGACCTTGGCTAATATCAAATCAGCTAAGAAGCGCGCCGTTCAGTCTGAAAAGGCCCGCAAGCACAACGCTAGCCGTCGCTCTATGATGCGTACTTTCATCAAGAAAGTATACGCAGCTATCGAAGCTGGCGACAAAGCTACTGCACTGAAAGCATTTAACGAAATGCAACCAATCGTGGACCGTCAGGCTGCTAAAGGTCTGATCCACAAAAACAAAGCTGCACGTCATAAAGCAAACCTGACTGCACAGATCAACAAACTGGCTTAATCGCCTGCTTGTTGTCGCTTTGTGAAAAAACCCGCGTAAGCGGGTTTTTTTATGTCTGCTTATTTGCTCACTGGCGTAAAGAGTGCGGAATAGTCCGCATTGCAAATACGCTGCACCGCCGGATGCTGGATCATCCTCTCCGCGAATATGGCGTGATACTCCTCCATCACATTCTCAACGCGTCCAATTTCAACAATAGAATCATCAGCATAGAAATTGTGTGAATACAGTGTAGGGGCAACGAATATAGCGTTATGCGTTGCGCCAAACGCTTTCATCAGCGCGGCGTCATCAAACTCGCCAAGGATTTCAACGTTCAGTCCTTGTGAGTTAATCCAGTTCAACAGCTTACGTCCAAGCATCGAACGACGACCGGGGATCAGCAATCGACGTTCTTCCAGACAGGCCGGAAACGGCTTCTCAGGCAGCGGATTGGTGCACCAGAAACTCACACAACACTCGCCAATTTTCACCGAGAATAGCCCTTCCTGCTGCGTTGAGTCGATCGGGCAATCGGAGATAATCATATCCAGCTTATGCTGGCTGAGCTGCTCCAGCAGCATCTCGTGCGTTGACTCAAAACAGCGCAGGTGGATTTGCTCGTTCTCAACCACCGCAGCATCCAGCACGCTGCTAACCAGTTGCTTCGATAATGCATCCGCCACGCCGACATCAAACAGCAAATTAGACTCTTTGCGATAGTTCACGATATCCAGCATCTCCTGGCTTAAGGTGAACATTTTATCCGCATAACGGAAAACTAATTCGCCTAACTCACTGGGTTCCAGCCCTCGCCCCTTACGCTTAAACAACTTCCCTTGTAAGCGTTCCTCAAGCGCTTTGATCTGCCCGGTAATGGTCTGCGGCGTCAGATAAAGCGCTTCGGCAGCCCCCACCACCGAACCTTCCTTATACACATGCCAGAAGTAATACAGGTGGTTGTAATTGATATGAGACATACTCTCTCCCTGAAAATTGTCACCAAAGCGTCAGCCGATCAGGCTGACACGTTCAATCGAGTGCGTAACCAGCAATAACCGATCACTGCCGACAGTAAAGAACCGATCAGGATCCCCAGTTTTGCCCAGTTAATCAGCTCTGGATCAACGCTGCCAAACGCCAGGCTGGCGATGAAAATCGACATCGTAAAGCCAATACCGCACAGAATACCCACCGCCATGATCTGTTGGAAATTCGTGCCTTCTGGCAACTGTGCCAGCTTCAGGCGGAGCGCCAGCCAGCAGAACAGGCTAATCCCCAGCGGCTTACCGATGAGCAGGCCAGCGATAATTCCCAGCGGCAGAATCGAGGTCAATCCATCCAGCGTAACGCCCTGCAGCGAAACACCTGCGTTAGCAAAGGCAAACAGTGGCAGAATCAGATAAGCCACCCACGGATGCAGGACGTGCTCCAGACGTTTCGCCGAAGAGCGACCATGCTTTTCCTTCAGCGGGATGAAGAAACCAACGATCACGCCCGCCAGTGTGGCATGTACGCCGGACTTCAGCACTGCCGTCCATAGCACGACGCCAACCAGAATATAAATACCGGTACGTCTGACACCGCACAGATTCAACACCGCCAGAATGAGAATTGCGAACGCGGCAACCCCCAATGAAAGCAGGGAAAGATCGCTGGTATAGAACAGTGCGATGATCACAATCGCGCCGAGATCGTCGATAATCGCCAGCGCCATCAGGAAGATTTTCAGTGCCAGCGGAACGCGACTACCCAACAGTGCCAGCACACCGAGCGCAAAAGCGATATCCGTTGCTGCCGGAATTGCCCATCCTTCACGAGTGATAGGGTCGGCATAGTTGAATGCCAGATACAGCAACGCCGGGACAATCATGCCCCCGATAGCGGCAATGATCGGAAACGCCGCCTGACGTAGGCTGGCAAGCGACCCCTGCATTAACTCACGCTTCACTTCCAGACCAATCAACAGGAAAAACACCGCCATCAACGCGTCGTTGATCCACAGCAGCATATTTTTGTTGATCTCAAGCGCGCCAACCCGCAGTTGGACAGGTGTTTCCAGAAAGTCGTGGTACCATCCACTGGTAACCCCGATATTTGCCATCAGCATAGCGACCACGGCAGCGATGATCAGAATGATGCCTCCCGAGGCGTCGCTACTAAAAAAACGATGCAGATGTTTCACTTTTATTCTCTCTATTGGGTGAATACTTCGTAATTACTATCTTACACCCCCAAAAAGCTCGTTAAAATTAGATTATTTATGATGTATGAATCGGTTTTTCCGAGCATTATCTAATGAGAGAACACAGTATTAGTTAGTCTGCATCTGAGTGATGCCTCGCATTAAACGCGTATCTTAGATGGTTCAGTGTTGCCGTCACATTTGCCGGAGACATACGGTTGAGGTGTGCCAGAAAAGGATGTGTATCGATAAAATGGATAAAGCGGGTCGCACTCACAAGCGTGGCGCTGCGCTGCATACTCGTTTTTCGGTTCTCCGTTAAGTTGCATACTGCCAGCGCGTAGTCACGCGTGGAGAATGTTCGCCAAACGTTATTACGGATGCCGCCCCCCAGAAACAACCTTGGCGGAATATCTTTTTGCGGTGCTGATTCTCCGCGTTCTCTCACAAAAGCAATATGGCAACGCCCTTGCTGAACATGCTGTATATTCGCCATCATGCATCCTCCCAGGATAAAGCATTCCTGATCGAGGTAATGCTGAATATTGAGAGAGCGTTCATCCGTGAGCATTTTAACCAACTCGAAATGGCGATAAGCTGGTAAAACGGGTTTAACTAACATCCCCGGATCATTTTTGTGCAATATTGCGGGGCCGTAATCCACATCAAAAAGCGTCTCCCGCCGCATCGTTATCACTTCTTTACGTTGCACAATATGCACCAACGTACCGGGGGGAAGGCGTTCTTCATAGTTAGAATAATACTGATACTCAGCTTCTACGGGATGAGCTGAGTAATTTGTGGTCACGGCAACAATTCGACCAGTATTCTCTTCTGCAGTGACCAACACATACAGAAAACTATCACCACCGTTAAATTTGATCCGAAAAGCGCGCGTGCTCATGGCGATATCAAATGTAGGAAAAGTAAATTCGCGTTCTGCCAGATTTGCGCTGCGAGAGAGTTTCTGTAACTCCCGATTCAACCCGGTGCTATCCAGCACGAGCGCGCTGCGAATATCCGAAAGCGTCGCACCTTCCTGAATCAGCGTAGCGAGATAATCCTGACGTGCATCTGTTTTCTGCCTGACAGGAGAAATAAATGTTTTATGACAACGCTGACAGTAAATACGCGGTTCTCCTTGCGCAGAAAAACCGTACTTTTTGAGTGAAATCCCCCCGCAATGAGGGCAGGATTTTATCAGCCCTTTCCATGCCTGATTGACCGACTGACAAAAACGGTTGAGCGACCGTTCCGAAATAATGGGGAAGAGAAAACCGCAGGCCCGGCATAGTATATTTTTCCCTTGGTTTTGGTAATCCGGGCTGTTCAACATACCCATATTTTTGCAACCGAGCGTTTTACAACTATCGACATTAATCCAAGAAAACATATTCACTCCCTGCGAATACGATAAGTTCAAGCAAATACTGATTTTATCTCTACAGGTGAAAAACCATTTTCGTAGAGTGTTTTCATGGCACTCATGGTCATTGCGGTATGAGAGAAAAACGCCTTATATCCCGCGCACAAATAGTTGTGATTTCTTTTACCTGATATTGACGGCAAAAAACGGTGCTTAGGACAACCGCCATAACAGGCGAACTGCCATGAGCAGGCGTCACACTCTTGTGCCATTGTGCGTCGCTTATCCTCGCCAAACTGCCGGTTTTTTTCGCTATTGTTCATCGCGCGCAGCGTCGAATCTTGAATGTTCCCCAACTTATATTGTGGATACACAAAGTGATCGCAGTTATACACATCACCGTTCATTTCCATTGCGAATACGCTACCGCAGGTTGGCGCAAACACGCATACCTGTGGCGGTAACCCACACCACGCCGCGAGCGTCTGCTCAAACATTTGTATGCCGATATCACCAATATCGTTACGGACCCAGACATCAAAAATAGCGTTGAGAAAATGGCCAAATTGCAATGAAGCAACCGACCACGGCATCATTCTTGTTTGTCCGCCTTCAGGATGTGCCAGACCAACATAGCCCTCTTCAGCGCTTCTTTCGATGAGCGGAATAAATTGCATATAGCGGCTGCCAATGCTTTTCAGATAGTTATAGACCCGCACCGGGTGAAGCATATTCGTGCGATTCACCACCGTCAGCGTATTAAATTCTACACCGTGGCGTACCAGGCATTTAACGGCCTGTTCAACTTTCCCATGCGTCGGTTTACCCGAACGAGTAACCCGCCATTCATCATGTAACGCGGCATCACCATCAATAGAAACGCCCACCAGGAAGGCATGCTGCTTAAAAAAAATAGCCCATTCGTCGTCAATCAATATGCCGTTAGTCTGGAAGGTATTTATAATCGTTTTACCGCCAGAATAACGCTGCTGCAATGCTAGCGCTCGCCGATAAAATACCAGCCCCATCAGCGTAGGTTCTCCCCCCTGCCACGCAAAAATCACGTCATTCACATCCTGCGCGGCAATATGCTGTTTGATGAATAACTCGAGCATGTCATCTGACATTCTGTAATTCGCTTTTCTATCCGGATAAAGCATCTCCTTTTCCAGATAAAAACAGTATTTACAGTCCAGATTACATACCGAGCCTGTCGGTTTAATCATGACCTGACAACTTTTTGTTTGCATCGCGATAGTTCCATAAACAAAAGAACCTGGCTCAACACAAAAGCGCTGAACCAGGCGGGCATAGCCCTAAGTGGCATACCTTATGTTTCTTGTAATTATTCAATTAGCCCCAGGTGACTGGCGTTGGCTTGTCACCGCGAGCTTTCATCAGCGAATCGTTGTCAATATCCTGTTTGTATTTCAGGAACTTGCCATACAGTTGTTTCTCGATTTCAGGTTGTTTCCCAATCTGATTAAGAGTTTCAAAGCGATCTTTTTTCAGGTTGTAGAGGTATTTGGGTTTATTTTCACGATCGATAATCATCTTCCAGTCACCATCACGGATCGCCCATTCGTCAGTAGGATCATCCTGGAACGGCATATCAATGCCAAAGATGAGTGGCTTCTGACGTGCTAACGTTTTCTGTTCCAGTAATGGAACCAGAGACTGCCCATCGTAGGTACGATCTGTTGGCAGTTTAAAATTCATCATGTTTGCTAACGTCGGCACCCAGTCAAGACCATAAACTGGCGTATCCGTTACCATCCCCTGCGGAATATGTTTACCGTACTTGATGATTGCCGGAACACGGATACCGCCTTCCCAAAGGTTATCTTTACGACCGCGAAGCCCATCCGTTTCACCCGCCATGTTCAGTTCATACACTTTGCGAGCCTCGCGTGTCACTGGGCCGTTATCACTGGTGAAAATGACAATGGTGTTATCTTCTTCCCCCATTGCCCTGATCTTATCCATTACTTTACCGACCTGAGCATCCATATAGCTGATGTTCGCGTAGTATTCACCCGTTCCTCGCCACGGCTTATCCGCCCAGTCGCCATAAAACAGATCCGGATGCTGTTTCTGGTAAGCGCTCATATATTGCGAATACATATCGAGGTACTTTTTCGGCGAGGCCAGCGGGCTGTGAACTTCCGTGAACGCGACATATAAGAAGAACGGTTTGTCGTCTTTCTTGTTATCCAGCCAGTTGACGACTTCAGAACTGACAAGCTCGCCGCTCATGGTGTCCGCACGACCAATATGCTGTCCATTACGAATCCAGCCAGTAGGATGCACCATGCCATAGCGGGGACGTTCTTTTGCGTTACCAAGCGTAGCATCCGTGACGAATCCCGCCGGGTTTACCAGGGTGTAGTCAAACCCCATGTCCTTCGCCTGCGGTTGATCGGTGCGATCGCCCCCGGCATTCAGGTGCAATTTCCCCATCATCGCCGTGTCATACCCCTGTTGCTTTAACAGGTTGGCAATCGTCAGTTCATTCCGTCCCAACGCGACATCTTTGCCTTCAGGGATCCAGGAACGGATCCCTGTACGGAATGGCATACGTCCCGTTAATAAACCAGCACGAGAAGGAGAGCACAGCGGCGCGGGAGCATAGTAGTCGGTAAATTTCACCCCTTCCTGCGCCAGCTTGTCGATATTAGGCGTTTTGACGATTTGATGGCCATAAGTCGCGAGATCGCCATAACCCAAATCATCAGCCATAATAATCACTAAATTAGGCTGTTTTGCTGAAGCTGCATATGTTGTTTGTAATGTGCTCCCGGCACATAATGCCAGTCCAACCAAACTCGCCACGACTGTTTTTTTCATTTCCGATCCTTTGGTTTTATTTAAAATGAATACCCAATCATATAAATCATCTGATCCCCGTAACCGTCATAACCCAATTTGTTTTCAAAATAACGATACGTCATCGTAGCTTTCCATCGTGGATAAAATTTCCACGCCAGTGTTAAACCGCCATTTAATCCACTCCGGCCAAATTGCTGCTCCGCATAAGCATCATTCCTATCAAGCTCAATTTCATTCCAGTCAGATAAAACAAATTTCTCGCCAAATAAGGTAAAGTTGTAAGCCGCAGTCCAGCCAATAACGTAGCCATTCCAGCCGCTGGTTTGTCCGTATCGTTGCGAGACATAATCGCCAGATTGATTATGCAAACCTATATAAGGTTTTAAAAACCCCCAATCTCCGCTCCAGCCGAGATAACCCAGCCCATAAAACATATCCAGATCGTCGCCCCATGCGTTATCCCACTGGCCATAAATCTTGCCAAAGAAGGTATAATCAGAATCAAAAAGACGCACATGGGTTATCGCCGACACTGTATGATTTCGACCGGCAACAGCATGATTTAAAACATTACTTTCAATAAATGAGTAAAACTCGGCTTCTCGGAAATTGACACCAAAATCAGCTGTTGCTTTCCAAACCTCGCCACGATGTACATTGACAAATCCGCTATTCCAGTCGGCATAACCGGCATTAATCGATCCAAAAGAATTTTTATACTCCAGAGCTTGTGCTGCATGGCTAAAAAGAGAGGGCACTGTAAGTATAAGACAAGTTAATAGTCCATTTTTTATCCGAGGCATTGAATGTATTCCCCACAATTATAATTAATCCATCAATAAATATTGTATTGCTGCGGTGAAAAATAATAATGGAATATAATGACAGGATAGTGATGTAAATCTCACATCAAGGAAGGTAGATCGTTATTACTGGAAGAGTGTCAGAATATGTTGTTTGAGAGGAGATAAGTAATTATTTCGCCAGAAATATAACTGTAGTTGCCTTTTAAATTAGGTGGATCGTGATTATTTATTGATGTTAAAACAATCACATCAACCAGGTATGCCCAGGTATGCGGCGGTGAATAACTAAAAAAGATGTTAGTTCTAAAACCGTAGCACTACTCCACACATCATACTATCCCAATAAGGTAAGATAATATTTCCGATGCCAATAAGGGTCTGGATATCCGTCTGCCTGGTAACAAAAAGGCCATCTCATCGCTGAAATGGCCTTTTCTCTACTTTTATTTTAGCGCGTCAAATCGTCAAAGAATTTCTTCACGCCATCGAAGAAGCTTTTGGAACGTGGGCTGTTTTGTTCACCCGTCGGGCCACCAAAGCTATCCTGCAGATCTTTCAGCAACTGTTTCTGCTTGTCGTTGAGGCCCACCGGGGTTTCAACAACCACACGGCACAGCAGGTCGCCCTGTGCGCCGCCGCGAACAGATTTAACGCCCTTGCCACGCATGCGGAATAGTTTGCCCGTTTGCGTTTCACCCGGAATTTTTAACTTCACACGGCCATCCAGCGTCGGGACTTCAATCTCGCCACCCAGGGCTGCCATTGCAAAGTTAATCGGCACTTCACAGTACAGGTTATTGCCTTCACGCTCGAAGATTGGGTGCTGTTTAACCTGCACCTGCACATACAAATCACCTGCTGGCGCGCCATGTTCACCGGCTTCGCCTTCACCAGACAAACGGATACGGTCGCCGGTATCAACCCCTGCCGGGATTTTAACGGACAGCGTTTTGCTCTTCTCAACGCGGCCATGCCCGTGGCATTTGTTGCATGGGTCTTTGATCAGCGTACCGCGGCCCTGACAGTGTGGACAGGTCTGCTGTACGGCAAAGAAGCCCTGGCGCATCTGCACCTGACCGGAACCGTGACAGGTTGGACAAGTCTGCGGCTGAGTGCCCGCCTTCGCGCCGCTACCGTGGCAGACGTCACACTCTTCCAGCGTAGGAATACGGATCTCTTTGGTGACGCCACGCACGGCTTCTTCCAGAGTGAGATCCATGTTGTAACGTAAATCAGCTCCACGTGAGGCGCGCTGACGACCACGACCGCCGCCAAAGATATCACCAAACACGTCACCAAAGATATCGCTGAAGTCAGCCCCGCCGCCAAAACCGCCGCCGCCGCCCATACCGCCTTGCTCAAAGGCTGCATGGCCGTACTGATCGTAAGCCGCACGTTTTTGTGCATCGGTCAGGATCTCGTACGCTTCTTTGATCTCTTTAAACTTGGCTTCGGCCTCTTTATCACCCTGATTGCGGTCCGGGTGATATTTCATGGCCAGGCGCTTGTAGGCCTTCTTGATTTCACGCTCTTCCGCTGATTTGGAAACGCCTAAAATCTCGTAATAGTCTTGCTTTGCCATTGGTTTTTTTAAGCCCCTTAACATACGAGCACGGGCGAAGAGGAAACCTCTACGCCCGTGCCGATTAACTACCCTGCATCAGGGCGATTATTTTTTGTCTTTCACTTCTTCAAACTCAGCGTCGACAACGTCGTCATCTTTCGCGTTATTTGCAGAAGCATCAGCGCCTGCTGCACCAGCCTGCTGCTGTGCGTGCTGCTGCTGAGCGATTTCCATCAGTTTCTGGGAAACCTGTGCCAGTGCCTGCATTTTCGCTTCGATATCCGCTTTGTCTTCGCCTTTCAGAGACGTTTCCAGCGCGGTCAGTGCAGACTCGATGGCAGCTTTGTCGTCAGCCGGCAGTTTGTCGCCTGCTTCTTCAACCTGCTTACGAGTGCTGTGCAGCAGATGGTCACCCTGGTTGCGGGTCTGAACCAGCTCTTCAAACTTACGGTCCGATTCTGCGTTCGCTTCTGCTTCGCGAACCATTTTCTGAATTTCTTCCTCGTTCAGACCAGAAGAAGCCTTGATGGTGATCTTCTGCTCTTTACCGCTGTTTTTGTCTTTCGCGGAAACGTGCAGAATACCGTCGGCATCGATGTCAAAAGTAACTTCGATCTGCGGCATACCGCGCGGAGCCGGGCTGATACCATCCAGGTTGAACTGACCCAGATCTTTGTTATCAGCAGCACGTTTACGTTCACCCTGCAGCACATGGATGGTTACCGCAGACTGGTTGTCTTCAGCGGTAGAGAACACCTGGCTGTGCTTGGTCGGGATGGTGGTGTTCTTCGCGATCAGCGGAGTCATTACGCCACCCATGGTTTCGATACCCAGAGACAGCGGGGTAACGTCCAGCAGCAGCACGTCTTTAACATCACCGGTCAATACACCACCCTGAACAGCAGCACCGATTGCTACGGCTTCGTCCGGGTTAACGTCTTTACGCGGTTCTTTACCGAAGAACTCAGCGACTTTCTTCTGCACCATCGGCATACGCGTCTGACCACCAACGAGGATAACGTCGTTGATATCAGATACGGACAGGCCAGCATCCTGCAGAGCAACTTTCAGCGGCTCGATAGAACGGTTAACCAGGTCTTCAACCAGGCTTTCCAGTTTTGCACGGGTCACTTTGATGTTCATATGTTTCGGACCAGTCGCGTCTGCAGTGATGTACGGCAGGTTCACGTCGGTCTGCTGAGCGGAAGACAGTTCGATCTTCGCTTTCTCAGCGGCTTCTTTCAGGCGCTGCATCGCCAGCGGGTCATTACGCAGGTCGATACCCTGATCTTTCTTAAACTCGTCAACCAGGTAGTTGATCATACGGCTATCGAAGTCTTCACCACCCAGGTGGGTATCACCGTTGGTTGCCAGAACTTCGAAGGTTTTTTCGCCGTCAACTTCGTCGATTTCGATAATAGAGATATCGAAAGTACCACCACCGAGGTCATACACCGCGATAGTACGGTTGCCAACTTCTTTATCCAGACCGTAAGCCAGCGCAGCTGCGGTTGGTTCGTTAATGATACGTTTTACTTCCAGACCTGCGATACGACCGGCGTCTTTGGTTGCCTGACGCTGAGCATCGTTAAAGTATGCAGGTACGGTGATAACTGCTTCAGTTACCGGCTCACCCAGGTAATCTTCAGCCGTTTTCTTCATTTTTTTCAGCACTTCAGCAGAAATCTGCGGCGGTGCCAGTTTCTGACCTTTTACGTCAATCCATGCATCACCGTTGTCAGCACCGATGATTTTGTACGGCATGATGGCTTCATCACGCTGTACTTCTTCGTCCTGGAAGCGGCGGCCAATCAGGCGTTTAATCGCAAACAGGGTGTTTTGCGGGTTTGTCACTGCCTGACGTTTAGCCGGCTGACCAACCAGAGTTTCACCATCCTGGGTATAAGCAATGATAGAAGGCGTGGTGCGATCGCCCTCGGCGTTCTCCAGCACACGTGCAGTAGTGCCATCCATAATCGCTACACAAGAGTTGGTAGTACCCAGGTCGATACCAATAATTTTACCCATCTAAACGTCTCCACTAAAAATTCGGTCATCATGTGGTTGTGAATCTGTAATAAGGGCGAAACGTGCGGTTTCAACTACCCTGAATCGTTTTTTTTCAGACTCACCACTGCGGTTGCTTACAAGATGGGGTCGTAACCCACGTCATCAAGGGGGGCATGAAAATTTTTTTTAGCGTCGTGGCGATAAAATCGTAGAAAAAAGGCAAAAAGCCGAAAAAAATGAATAGTCGCCAATTAAAATTAATTCATAAAACCAATTAAATTGACAAAATCATTCACGATAAAATTGTAATAAAAAGAAAAGATTACAAGCATGAATCGTGATTCTGACAGCGGTAAGATGGTCTGAAACGACACACTTTTACAGCCGTCAAAGAGAAATTCCATGAAATCCGTATTAACCCTTTCCGCCAGCCTGCTTATGGGCCTGCTGCTAAGCGGCGCCGCACAAGCGAACGATCATAAACTCCTCGGCGTGATCGCCATGCCCCGTAATGAAACCAACGATCTGACGCTGAAACTTCCCGTTTGCCGCGTGGTGAAACGCATTCAACTTACGGCCGATCATGGTGATTTACAGCTCAGTGGTGCATCGGTTTATTTCAAGGCTGCCCGCATGTCCAACCAGAGTCTGAACGTGCCTTCGTCCATCAAAGAAGGGCAAACGACCAGTTGGATCAACATCAATAGCGACAACGACAATAAGCGCTGCGTGAAAAAAATTACCTTCTCCGGCCATACGGTGAACTCTTCTGATATGGCGACGCTGAAAATCATCGGCGACGACTAATTCCGTATACTTTTATTCAGAAGCCATAGAAACATGAATGTCACCTATTTGAATGACGACGATCTCGACTTTCTTCAGCATTGCAGTGAGGAACAGCTCGC
The DNA here is from genome assembly GCF_014596835.2 of Citrobacter sp. C6_1. Lineage (NCBI taxonomy): Bacteria > Pseudomonadati > Pseudomonadota > Gammaproteobacteria > Enterobacterales > Enterobacteriaceae > Citrobacter > Citrobacter sp. C6_1. The sequence continues at coordinate 3,937,001 of NZ_CP115031.1, forward strand.
CAATATTACCCGCCTGCTTACACATAATGAAAAGGGGAAAGCCCGTCTGTCGAGCGTTCTCAACCACAACGATTTATTTAAATCGATGGAAGGACATCCGGAACAGCACCGCCGCAACTGGCAACTGATCGCTGGCGAACTGCAGCATTATGGGGGCGACAGCATTGCCAATAAACTCCGTGGACATGGAAAATTATATCGAGCAATTTTGCTGGACGTTTCGAAGCGTCTGAAGCTTAAAGCTGATAAAGAGATGTCCACGTTCGAAATTGAACAGTCTCTGCTGGAGCACTTTCTACGCAACGCCTGGCAGAAAATGGATGCAGAGCACAAGCAAGAATTTCTGCAGGCGGTCGATGCAAAAGTTTATGAACTGGAAGAACTGCTACCGTTATTATTGAAGGATCGTCACCTGGCAAAAGGTGTTTCTCACCTGCTCTCCGGCCAGTTAACCAAAATTCTGCGAACCCACGCCGCCGTCAGCGTAATCGGGCACGGGTTACTGCGCGGGGCCGGACTTGGCGGCCCGGTAGGTGCGGCCTTAAACGGGGTTAAAGCGGTAAGCGGCAGCGCCTATCGGGTGACGATCCCGGCTGTACTCCACATTGCCTGCCTGCGCAGAATGCTCAACCACACACAAGCGTGATGACCATCACAGGGAAAATAATTCATTTTCCCTTCGTTAGATCATAGACAGTGCCCTCTCCCCTGATTATTATGCCGCGCCCCGAAGACAGCGATCGTTATTCGGGGAAACTATTTCACCATTCAATCAATGATGATTTTGAGGAATTATGGGCAACACTAAGTTGGCTAATCCGGCACCGCTGGGCCTGATGGGCTTTGGCATGACCACCATTCTGCTTAACCTGCACAACGCGGGTTTCTTCGCTTTAGATGTTATTATTCTGGCGATGGGCATTTTCTACGGCGGTATCGCGCAAATTTTTGCCGGTCTGCTGGAATATAAAAAAGGCAACACCTTCGGTTTAACCGCCTTTACCTCCTACGGTTCGTTCTGGCTGACGCTGGTTGCGATCCTGCTGATGCCGAAAATGGGCCTGGCAGATGCAACAAATGGTCAGTTCCTGGGCGCTTACCTGGGTCTGTGGGGCGTGTTCACTCTGTTCATGTTCTTCGGTACGCTGAAAGCCGCGCGCATGCTGCAGTTCGTATTCCTGAGCCTGACCGTGCTGTTCGCCCTGCTGGCCGTTGGCAACATTGCAGGTAACGAAGCAATCATTCACGTAGCGGGTTGGGTTGGCTTAGTGTGTGGCGCAAGCGCCATTTACCTGGCGATGGGTGAAGTGCTGAACGAACAGTTTGGCCGCACCATCCTGCCGATTGGTGAAGCGCACTAATCTGCCTTTATCCCCCCGCAAGGGGGGATAATCCTTACAGACGCTGTAACGCTGCCTGTACGTTCGAATCGCGATGATAAATATCCTGACGCAGCCAAATCCCCAGCCCTAATCCTACCAGCGAAAGCGCCAGTACGTACCAGGCCGGAGCCATTGGCGACACACTCATCAACACCGTTACTGCGATTGGTGTCAAACCACCGAAAATGGCATACGAGACGTTATAGGAAAAGGAGATACCGGTAAAACGGACTTCCGCCGGAAACGCCCGCACCATCACGTAAGGCACTGCGCCGACCACGCCAACGCATAACCCCACCAGCCCGTATAACAGGAACAAGTGCTGAGGATGGCTGCCGGTCAGGTGATAGAAAAACCAGCTCGAACAGGCCAGCAACAGGCTGCCGACAATAAAGGTTTTGCTGGCACCGACCCGGTCGACAATAAACCCAGCCAGCAAGCAACCGACGCACAGCATAATGGTGGCGACGCTGTTCGCCTGTAACGTCAGCGCTGGGGCAAAACCATACTGTTTTTGCAGCCAAACGGGGGACATCAGGATCACCACCACAATCCCGGCTGAGAGCAGCCAGGTCAGTAGCATTGACACCACCACCGCTTTTTTATGTTTGCTCACCACCGACTTCACCGGCAGCTCTTGCGCCAGGGCTTTACGCTGCTGCATTTCAAGAAAAATGGGCGTCTCCTGCAGCCAGCGGCGCAGATACATTGCCACCAGCCCAAACGCGCCCCCCAACAGGAAAGGGATACGCCAACCATAGTCATGCACCGCCTGCTGCGTAAAGCTGGTGTTCACCAACGTCGCGACTACCGACCCCAGCAGAATTCCCACCGTTAGCCCGGCGGTCAGCGTTCCGCAGGCGATGCCGATGCGACGCTCCGGTACATGTTCCGCCACGAACACCCACGCGCCCGGCACTTCGCCCCCAATGGCTGCGCCTTGCAAAATACGCATCAGCAGTAATAGCAACGGCGCGACGATCCCCATTGAGGCGTAAGTGGGTAGCAAACCAATTGCCAGTGTCGGTATCGCCATCAGTAAAATGCTCAGGGTGAACATTTTCTTGCGCCCGACCAGATCGCCAAAGTGCGCCATGATAATGCCGCCCAGCGGACGCGCCAGATAGCCCGCGGCAAAAATACCGAAGGTTTGCACCTGACGTAGCCATTCCGGTATGTCAGCGGGGAAGAAGAGCTCGCCAACAACAGCGGCAAAGAAGACAAAGATAATGAAATCATAAAACTCAAGCGCCCCACCGAGGGCAGCAAGCGTAAGGGTTTTATAATCCTGGCGATTCAGCGGTCGAGTGTGTTGTGACATAGCAAACCATCAGTCAGTGGAGTTATTGAATCTGTCTGTCGATATATGTAAAGCAAAAATTACTATATCGTAAACAATTCAATACTCCACTGTCATTGGCACTTATGCCACGATCGGGCTACTTTCAGGCGTTTGTATCGCGTATTGCGCTTTTCGGACGAAAAGATGCTACGACAGCCGGTGCGGTTTCGACATACGGCCCATCCAATAGCTGTATACAATACGGTACACTTGCAAAAATGCCCGGCACGATAACCTTACCGTCAGCATCTTTTACGCCTTCCAGCGTTTCTTTGATCGATTTCGGCTGCCCTGGCAGGTTCAGGATCAGCGCCTGTTTACGAATCACGCCGACCTGACGAGAGAGGAGCGCTGTTGGCACAAAGTGCAGACTTATCTGGCGCATCTGTTCGCCAAAGCCCGGCATCTGACGGTCAGCGACGGCAAGCGTAGCATCGGGTGTCACGTCGCGACGTGCCGGACCCGTTCCGCCGGTTGTCAGCACCAGATGGCAGCTCATTTCATCCACCAGTTCGCATAAGGTCTGTTCGATGATCGCCTGTTCATCCGGGATCAACCGCGTTTGCAGTTCAAAGGGGGTGGTAAGGGCAGACGCCAGCCACTCTTCCAGGGCCGGGATACCTTTATCCTGGTAAACGCCGCTGGAAGCACGGTCAGAAATGGACACCAGGCCAATGCGTAAAGTATTCATGATTATTCCGTTTAAACAGTCTCGTTAAACAGAATGATACACTGCGAAAGGAAGGACAGACAGGTTTCAGAAGAGGTAGCGTGACCCCTATCAGGGCCACGCTCTAATGATTACAGCAGATCACCGATCATTTTTTCCAGTTTACCCTGGTCTACAGCAAACTTACGGATACCGTCCGCCAGTTTGTCTACAGCCATCGGATCCTGGTTGTGCTGCCACAGGAACTCAGCTTCGGTGATGCGTGCAGGACGCGCTTTCACTTCACCGGAGAAGGACAGTTTACGTTCGATAGCGCCTTCGCTTTCCGCCAGCTCTTTCAGCAGTGCCGGAGCAATCGTCAGACGATCGCACCCTGCCAGCTCAATAATTTCGCCGATGTTACGGAAGCTCGCGCCCATGACTACGGTTTCGTAACCGTGCTGTTTGTAGTACTCGTAAATTTCCGTTACGGAAACCACACCCGGATCTTCTGCCGGTGCGTACTCTTTCTTGTCAGTATTGGCTTTGTACCAGTCAAGAATACGGCCAACGAACGGAGAAATCAGGTATACGCCAGCTTCAGCACATGCACGCGCCTGCGCGAAGGAGAACAGCAGAGTCAGGTTACAGTTGATGCCTTCTTTTTCCAGCTGCTCAGCGGCACGGATACCCTGCCAGGTTGAAGCCAGTTTAATCAGAATGCGATCGTTGCTGATGCCAGCATCGTTGTACAGTTTGATCAGGCGTTTTGCTTTCGCGATAGACGCGTCGGTGTCGTAGGACAGGCGAGCATCAACTTCAGTAGAGATACGACCCGGGACCAGTTTCAGGATCTCCAGACCGATATTGACTGCCAGTTTGTCAGTCGCGTCGACGACCTGTTGTGCGCGGTCGTTGCTCTGCTGCTTAGCCCATGCCACAGCATCATCGATCAGCTTGCGGTATTCCGGGATCTGCGCTGCGTTAAGAATGAGAGAAGGGTTAGTTGTGGCATCCTGAGGCTGATACAGCTTCATTGCCGCGATGTCTCCGGTGTCGGCCACTACTGTGGTGAACTGACGAAGGGAGGTCAATTTGTCCGTCATGATAGCGATTCTCTTTAAACAGCTTGTTAGGGGGATGTAACCGATCTTCCCTGATGATAGCACGACGCACTCTCAGCGCAACCGCCGGGATTGTCCAACTCACTGCTCATTCCCGATTACGCATCTTAAAGCCCCTGATGCGCAATTAAGGGTTATCCCCATTGTTATGGTAAACTCCCGCAATCAATCTCCTGACAAGGTATATACTGTTCGATAATTGGTAGCGCTTACATGGGAATATTAGCGCGTACCGGCATCAACAAGAGGGATGTTAATGCCTGATTTTTTCTCATTTATTAATGAAATACTCTGGGGATCGGTGATGATCTACCTCCTGCTTGGCGCAGGATGTTGGTTCACCTGGCGTACCGGGTTCGTGCAGTTCCGCTACATTCGCCATTTTGGCAAAAGTCTTAAAAACAGCATTAGTCCGCAGCCGGGTGGCTTAACCTCGTTTCAGGCATTGTGTACCAGTCTTGCCGCGCGTATCGGTAGCGGAAACCTCGCCGGTGTTGCCCTGGCGATCGCCGCTGGCGGCCCTGGAGCCGTTTTCTGGATGTGGGTTTCAGCGGTCATTGGTATGGCAACGTCATTCGCCGAGTGCTCACTCGCGCAACTGTATAAAGAACGCGATAGCAAAGGACAGTTCCGCGGTGGCCCTGCGTGGTATATGGCACGTGGGTTGGGCATGCGCTGGATGGGCGTCCTTTTTGCCCTCTTTTTGCTTATCGCATACGGCCTGATTTTTAACAGCGTACAGGCAAACTCTGTCTCCCGCGCATTGGCATTTGCGTTCGACATCCCTCCCCTCACTTCCGGCATCACTTTGGCGATACTGTCATTCCTGGTGATCATTGGCGGTATTAAAGGTGTTGCCCGTCTGATGCAATGGTTTGTGCCGATGATGGCACTGCTGTGGGTTGGATGTAGCATCATCATCAGTCTGTGGCATATCGGGCAGCTTCCCGACATTATCGTCATCATTATAAAAAGCGCCTTTGGCTGGCAAGAAGCCGCAGCGGGTGCGGCCGGGTATACGCTGAGTCAGGCCATTGCCAGCGGTTTTCAACGCGGTATGTTCTCTAATGAAGCGGGGATGGGCTCAACCCCTAACGCAGCAGCTGCAGCCGCCTCCTGGCCACCGCATCCGGCGGCACAAGGCATTGTGCAAATGATTGGGGTATTAGGCGACACTCTCGTTGTCTGTACGGCCAGCGCGATGATTATTCTGCTGGCAGGCAGTGGCGCCAGCTATGTGCCCATGGAAGGCATCCAGTTACTCCAGAAAGCAATGGTAACGCTGACGGGAGAATGGGGAGCCGGATTTGTGGCTTTTATTGTGATTCTGTTTGCCTTTAGCTCGATCGTCGCCAACTACATCTATGCGGAAAACAATCTCGTCTTCCTGAAACTGGACAATATGCGCGTCATCTGGCTGTTGCGCATCGCCACCGTTAGCACCGTTATCGGCGGAACGTTAGTCAGCTTCCCGCTGGTCTGGCAGTTGGCCGATATCATTATGGCTTGTATGGCCATCACTAACCTGACAGCGATTCTGCTGCTTTCTCCGGTTGTCCATACCATCGCCAGCGACTATCTGCGCCAGCGTAAACTTGGCGTAAGACCGGAATTTGATCCGCGTCGTTATCCTGATATCAGACAACAGCTTGCGCCCGAAAGCTGGGATGAAACGCCGCGCGGATAGCGCGGCAATCGCAACCATCGATCAATTCTGTCGTTTTTTTTGCTAAAGTCGCAGTAAATTTCCTGCAAGGACTGGATATGCTGATTCTGATTTCACCTGCAAAAACGCTCGACTACCAAAGTCCGCTGGCTACCACACGCCATACGCAGCCTGAACTGCTGGACCACTCCCAGCAGTTAATCCACGTGGCGCGTCAGCTCTCTGCGCCGCAGATCGGCAAGCTGATGGGAATTAGCGATAAGCTGGCGGATCTCAACGCGACCCGTTTCCATGACTGGCAGCCTGACTTCACCCCGGAAAATGCGCGCCAGGCTATTCTGGCATTCAAGGGCGACGTGTATACCGGACTGCAGGCTGAAACCTTCAGCGAGGCGGATTTCGATTTTGCTCAGCAGCACTTACGCATGCTGTCCGGGCTGTATGGTGTTCTGCGCCCGCTGGATTTGATGCAACCCTACCGTCTGGAGATGGGCATTCGTCTGGCCAATGCGAAGGGTAAAGATCTCTACCAGTTCTGGGGAGATACCATCACCGATAAACTTAACGAAGCGCTGGAAGCGCAAGGCGACAGCGTGGTGATTAATCTCGCTTCGGATGAGTATTTTAAATCCGTGAAGCCGAAAAAGCTCAATGCCGAGCTGATTAAGCCTGTCTTCCTTGACGAGAAGAACGGCAAGTTCAAAGTCATCAGCTTCTATGCCAAGAAAGCGCGCGGCCTGATGAGTCGCTACATCATTGAAAACCGCTTAACACAGCCAGAACAGTTGACCGCTTTTAACAGCGAAGGCTATTTCTTTGATGAAGAGGCATCACGGAAAGGTGAACTGGTGTTCAAGCGTCACGAGCAGTAGTGTACATGCCGGATGGCGGCTAACGCCTTATCCGGCCTACAGGTTTTGTAGGCCCGCTAAGCAAAGCGCCAGCGGGCACCACCGTTAACTGCGGGTCATCATCAGCTTACGCAGTTGCGCAAAATCAGCAGGCAAATGATGAGAGAGCAGCGGTAAGTCTGCACGTTCCGCCAGCTCTTTTGGTAGATCCAGCGTGACATTCAGAATCTGTTCAACGCTTTCTTTAAATTTCGCCGGATGTGCGGTGCCAAGGAACAGGCCATATTCGCCCGGGTTCAACTGGTCACGCAGTACACGATATGCCACCGCAGCATGCGGTTCAGAGGTGTAGCCTAACTCATGCAGCTCACGTATCGTGTCCTGCGTCGTGGCATCGTCAACGGCGGCGTAACCCAGCTCATTCAGACGCCATATTTTACGGCGGAACAGTTCCTCCACTCGCGGCCAGTTGTTTGGCTGGCTGACATCCATCGCATTCGACAACGTTGCCTGGGTCGCTTTCGGCGCCCACTCGCCTTCGGCAAGAAAGCGCGGAACCGTATCGTTAACGTTAGTTGCCGCAATAAAGCGCTTCACCGGCAAGCCCAGTGATTTCGCCAGCAGACCGGCTGTCAGGTCGCCAAAGTTACCGCTGGGAACAGAAATAACCAGTTGGTTACGCGCTTCCTGCGGCAGTTGAGCCACGGCCTCGAAGTAGTAACAGATTTGCGCCAGCAGACGGCTGATGTTGATTGAGTTAGCCGAATTCAGCCCCAGAGCCATCTTCAGCTCTTCATCATCAAACGCCTGTTTCACCAGAGCCTGGCAGGCATCAAAGTCACCATCAATCGCAACGGTTTGAATATTGCCACCCAGCGTACAAAACAGTTTTTCTTGTAATGGACTGATCTTGCCATTTGGGTAGAGGATCACCACACGCACATTTTTCAGGCCATAAAAAGCATGTGCAACTGCTGCCCCGGTGTCTCCGGATGTCGCAGTCAGGATAGTCACCGGTTTGTCGCCGCTGATATGCGTCAGCATTTGCGCCATAAAGCGCCCGCCAAAATCTTTAAACGCCAGTGTCGGACCATGGAACAGCTCCAGACAGCCGACATCACCTTCGACCTGAGCGACAGGTGCCGGGAAGGTAAACGCCGCACGCACACGCTCTTCCAGGATCTCTTGTGGGATCTCCGTGCCAATAAATGCGGAAAGGATCTTAGCGCTGCGGCTAACGAAGTCCTGGTTCAGCATCTCATCCACTTCTGTCAGACTAAATTCCGGCAGATCGTGCGGAAAAAACAATCCCTGATTCTTGCCAAGCCCTTGCGTGACGGCCTGCGCAAAGCTGACCTGTTCGTTGTGATCTTTCAGATTATAGAGTTTCATTGATTATCCCAGTACCCGTGCGCCCGCCGTGTCCAGCCGGCAAATATGAACAAAGCCTTCCTGATTTTGTAGGTAATTTTTACCCAGCCAGTCTGCTACGCGCTGTGCCGTATCCGGCTTATCGCATAAGGCGAACAGCGTCGGCCCTGATCCGGAAATGCCGCTGGCCAGCGCGCCGATTTCCGCTACCGCCTGACGCGCCTGACTAAAGCCAGGCAGCAAGCGGGTACGGTACGGCTCAGCAATAACATCTTTCATCAGCTTCGCGGCAAGCCCCGGCTGACGGGAATAGCAGGCGTGGATAAACCCAGCCAGATGCCGCCCGTGGGCAATACAGTCCTGACGACGATATTGCGCAGGTAAAATCGCCCGCGCTTCTGCCGTCGACACTTTAATCCCCGGATACGCCAGTACCCACAGCCACTCATCAAAGCCTGGCACCTGCTGGCTGATAATGCCGTTTTCTTCGATCATTAACTGCATGCCGCCCAAAAAGCACGGGGCGACATTATCGTAGTGAATACTGCCGGAGATACGCCCTTCCAGTTCACCCATAATCGCCAACAGTCGCGTATCGTTGAGCGGTTTACCGCAATATTCGTTCATCGCCACCAGTGCGGCCACAACGGAACAGGCGCTGGAGCCTAACCCGGAACCAATCGGCATATTTTTTTCCAGCGTCATTGCCACCGGAACGCTTTTACCCAGCTCCTGACAAAAACGCTCCCAGCACTGGTAGACGATATTTTCCCGCGGCGCTGACGGAAGCTTATTCGCAAAGCGCCCAAGGTTGTTCAGGCTGAACTGGTCTGCCGCCTCGACGGACACCACATCTCCCAACAGCGAACCGTCTACCGGGGTTACCGCCGCCCCGAGCACATCAAACCCGACGCTCATATTGGCACTGGAAGCCGGGGCATAAACTCTCACCATGTCAGACTCCTAACTTCCATGAAAGGGTGCGAAGAAGATCGGCAAATACACCTGCCGCGGTGACATCATTACCCGCACCGTATCCGCGCAGCACCAGCGGTAATGGCTGATAGTAATGGCTGTAGAACGCCAGCGCATTTTCACCGTTTTTCACTTTGAACAGCGGATCGTTGCCGTCTACTGCCTCTATTTTCACGCGACAGACGCCGTCTTCTTCAATATTGCCAACATAGCGCAATACTTTTCCCTCATCACGAGCTTTCGCCACGCGCGCGGCAAAGACGTCATCCAGCTGCGGCAATTTCGCCATAAACGCGGATACATCACCGGAATCATCAAACTCTTTTGGCAGAACTGGCTCAATGACCACGTCTGAAAGCTCCAGCTCACGACCGGTCTCACGGGCGAGGATCAGCAGCTTACGTGCCACATCCATGCCGGAAAGATCGTCACGCGGATCGGGTTCGGTATAGCCCATCTCACGCGCCAGGGTGGTGGCTTGCGAGAAGCTCATGCCTTCATCCAGCTTGCCGAAAATAAACGACAGCGAGCCGGAAAGAATACCGGAGAAACGCTGTAGTTCATCACCCGCACTAAGCAGGTTTTGCAGGTTTTCAATTACCGGCAAGCCCGCGCCCACGTTGGTGTCGTAGAGGAATTTACGCCGGGACTTCGCGGCGGCAAAACGCAACTGATGGTAGTAATCCATCGACGAGGTGTTGGCCTTTTTGTTCGGCGTAACCACATGGAAGCCTTCGCGCAGAAAATCAGCATATTGATCCGCCACCGCCTGGCTTGACGTACAGTCGACGATCACCGGATTAAGCAGATGATATTCTTTCACCAGGCGAATTAAGCGCCCAAGGTTGAATGGCTCTTTCGCGCTTTCCAGTTCCGCCTGCCAGTTTTCCAGATTCAAACCATGGACGTTGGTCAGCAAGGCCTTCGAGTTCGCCACACCGCACACGCGCAGATCGATATGTTTGCCCTTCAACCAGCTTTGCTGGCGCTTGAGCTGCTCAAGCAGTGCTGAACCCACCCCGCCTACGCCAATGACAAACACTTCAATCACCTGGTCGGTGTTGAACAGCATCTGATGGGTTACGCGTACGCCAGTGGTGGCATCGTCGTTATTCACCACCACCGAAATAGAACGCTCAGACGAGCCTTGCGCGATGGCCACGATATTGATGTTGGCGCGGGCCAGCGCGGCAAAGAATTTCGCCGAGATGCCGCGCAGCGTGCGCATGCCATCACCCACAACCGAGATGATCGCCAGACGCTCAGTCACCGCCAGCGGCTCCAGCAGGCCTTCTTTCAGTTCGAGATAGAATTCATCCTGCATCGCGCGTTGCGCACGCGCGCAGTCGCCCTGCGGAACGCAGAAGCTGATGCTGTATTCAGAAGAAGACTGCGTGATCAGCACCACCGAGATGCCCGCACGCGACATCGCGGCAAAAACGCGCGCCGCCATGCCTACCATGCCTTTCATTCCAGGGCCGGAGACGCTAAACATCGCCATGTTATTGAGGTTAGAAATACCTTTTACCGGCAAATCGTCTTCATCACTGCTGGCGCCAATCAACGTGCCAGGCGCTTGTGGATTGCCGGTATTTTTAATCAGACACGGGATCTGGAACTGGGCAATTGGGGTAATGGTGCGCGGATGCAGAACTTTGGCGCCGAAGTAAGAAAGCTCCATCGCTTCCTGATAAGACATCGACTTCAGCAGTCGGGCATCGGGTACCTGGCGCGGATCGCAGGTATATACGCCGTCGACATCGGTCCAGATCTCACAACAGTCCGCGCGTAAACAGGCAGCCAGCACAGCGGCAGAGTAGTCAGAGCCATTGCGCCCCAACACCACCAACTCACCTTTTTCATTCCCGGCAGTAAAGCCTGCCATCAAAATCATATGATCTGCTGGAATACGACTGGCGGCAATGCGGCGCGTAGATTCGGCGATATCAACGGTAGATTCGAGGTAATGGCCTACCGCCAGCAATTTCTCGACCGGATCAATAACGGTAACGTGATGACCGCGTGCTTCCAACAGGCCTGCCATGATAGCGATCGACATTTTTTCGCCACGGCAAATAAGCGCAGCGTTAATGCTGTCCGGGCACTGTCCCAGCAGGCTGATGCCATGCAGGACATGTTTAATCTGGGCGAATTCTTGTTCAACAAAGGCTTTGAGCGGAGCCAGCGGAAAACCCGGCTGCGCGGCGGACAAACCCGCCAACAGCTCAGAGAAAATACGTTCGGCGTCGCTGATATTGGCTAAAGCATCCTGACCACCGATGGTCTTCTCAATCATCGCCACCAGATGGTTGGTAATTTTTGCGGGGGCAGAAAGAACCGTCGCGACCTGCCCCTGCCTGGCATTGCTTTCCAGAATATCGGCTACCCGCAGAAAGCGTTCTGCATTTGCCACTGATGTACCGCCGAACTTCAACACTCGCATGGTTTACCTCATTGCCTTTGGTCGAAAAAAAAGCCCGCACTGTTTAGGTGCGGGCTTTTTCTTGTGTTTCCTGTACGCGTCAGCCCGCACCGTTACCTGTGGTAATGGTGATGGTTGTGGTAATAGTGATGCTGATGCGTTTCATGATGTTGTGTGCTCTGTAATTATTTATGACCTGTCTTGTATTCTTTTAGGGTTAAAGTATCTGCTGACCTAAGTCAATAAATTTTTAAATTGATCACATTCCGAAACTTGTTCACGAGCGACTGCTTGCCCTTTTACTTTCAACCAATACAGCGTGTCCCGCCCACTTGAAACCAGAATAAAACACCACACAACAAAAACAGACCAACACTTTATTTTGTTATGTTTTTTTCTATATCATGTAAAAAACGGTGCAACATTGCCGTGTCTCGCTGTCCTAACAGACCCATTCGCTGTTGCAGCCAGTCCGTCAACTTAATGTCGTCAGAAACGTTCAACGTGGCTAATAATTGCAAAACCCGGGCACGTAACGCCTGCAGCTGAAGCTCATCCGTCACCTCAATGTTTTTTGCCGGTTGTTGTATTAAACCTGCTAATTGATAGCAATACACCATCACCGCCTGACCCAAATTGAGTGAAGGATAGTCAGCCACCATCGGCACGCCGGTTAGCACATCCGCTAGCGCCAACTCTTCGTTTGTCAGGCCTGAATCTTCACGACCGAACACCAACGCGGCGTGATCCATCCACGTTGATTTTTCCTGCAACAGGGGAACCAGCTCGACCGGAGTGGCGTAATAATGGAACTTCGCGCGACTACGCGCCGTGGTGGCAATGGTAAAATCAACGTCGTGCAACGCATCGGCTAACGTTGGAAAAACGTTAATATTATCAATAATATCACCTGAACCATGTGCCACCCATCGCGTCGCAGGCGCCAGATGAGCCTCGCTATCAACGATCCGCAATTGCGTGAATCCCATGGTTTTCATAGCACGAGCTGCCGCGCCAATATTTTCGGCTCTGGCTGGAGCAACCAGAATAATTGTTAAACGCATTTTGATACTCTTTTTAACCGGCCTGTAGATAATTATGTGATGTGCATCAACATATTACGCAGCGCGAATTTACATATTTTTAACAGAAATCACTGAAAAAGCATTTCACATTCAGTAAAAAATGCTAAACTATTTCCTGCATGTACTATTGCTTTTTATGTTAACAGAAGTTGCATATCCTTCTGTTTATCCATGATAATTTGATTTAGAATGGTTCTCATAGATTGGATTCATTACATTTATTAATTAGCGCGTGCAACTAGTTGTAATATTGCAATTTTGTGATGAAAGCTACCATTTAGATACGTTGATTTCATCAAACTGTTAACGTGCTACAATTGAACTTGATATATGTCAACGAAGCGTAGTTTTATTGGGTGTCCGGTACGTCTTAGCCTGTTATGTTGCTGTTAAAATGGTTAGGATGACAGCCGTTTTTGACACTGTCGGGTCCAGAGGGAAAGTGCCCACGACCAAGCTAATGATGTTGTTGACGTTGATGGAAAGTGCATCAAGAACGCAATTACGTACTTTAGTCATGTTACGCCGATCATGTTAATTTACGACATGCATCAGGCAGGTCAGGGACTTTTGTACTTCCTGTTTCGATTTAGTTGGCAATTTAGGTAGCAAACATGCAGACCCCGCACATTCTTATCGTTGAAGACGAGTTAGTAACACGTAACACGTTGAAAAGCATTTTCGAAGCGGAAGGCTATGATGTATTCGAGGCGACAGATGGCGCGGAAATGCATCAGATCCTCTCTGAATATGACATCAACCTTGTGATTATGGATATCAATCTGCCAGGTAAAAATGGCCTGCTGTTAGCGCGCGAACTTCGCGAACAAGCTAACGTTGCACTGATGTTCCTGACGGGCCGTGATAACGAAGTCGATAAAATTCTCGGCCTCGAAATCGGCGCTGACGATTACATCACCAAGCCGTTTAACCCACGCGAACTGACTATCCGTGCTCGTAACCTGCTGTCCCGTACAATGAATCTGGGCACAGTGAGCGAAGAGCGTCGTAGCGTCGAAAGCTACAAGTTCAATGGCTGGGAGCTGGACATCAATAGCCGCTCTCTGATTGGCCCTGACGGCGAGCAGTATAAACTGCCACGTAGCGAATTCCGTGCCATGCTTCACTTCTGCGAGAATCCGGGCAAGATCCAGTCTCGCGCAGAACTGCTGAAAAAAATGACCGGTCGCGAACTGAAGCCGCATGACCGTACCGTTGACGTAACAATCCGCCGTATTCGTAAGCACTTCGAATCCACGCCGGATACACCAGAAATCATCGCTACCATTCACGGTGAAGGTTACCGTTTCTGCGGCGACCTGCAGGATTAATGTCATCCTGACTGGTATAAAAACGGCGCCTTATGCGCCGTTTTTCATTTCACTACGCCCCTATTTCCACAACCGTAATTCATCATCCTCAGTTGCGTTCTCCTTTTTGGGCTTTGGCTGTGCAAGCGCGTGCCAGTCAAGATGACGCGTTAGGAACATGACCCCACAAAGCGCCAGTAACAGCACACCCGTTCCCAGCAGTAACGCGCTGTCCTGTGAACGCAGCAGCACCCACATCACGCCATCCAATCCCAGCAATGCTGCGGTAAAAAACAGACTGTTACGCCATCCCTGTAGTATCGCCTGTAAATACACGCCGTTCATCAGCGCGCCAACCAGGCTGGCGACAATCCACGCGGCAGTAAAACCCACATGCTCCGACAGCGCCAATAACAACAAATAGAACATCACCAGTGATAATCCCACCAACAGATATTGCATCGGGTGCAGACGCAGGCTGGTCATACTCTCGAGCACAAAGAAAGACATGAAAGTCAGTGTAATCAATAAAATGGCATACTTTGTCGCCCGATCTGTCAGTTGATACTGATCCGCAGGCGTAGCCACAGCGACGCTAAATGCGGGCATCCCCAGCCATCCAATCTTCTCATCGCCGAAGCGTTCTCCCAGATTATTCGCGAACCAGCTACTTTGCCATTGCGCCTTAAACCCAGATTCACTGACTTCACGCTTAGCCGGAAGAAAATCACCGAGGAAATTAGGATGTGGCCAGTTGCTGGTTACAGTCATTTCGCTATTACGACCAACCGGGACGACAGAAAAATCACCGGTTCCACTCAGATTAAGCGACAACACGACGCTGAGATTTTTTTCCGCCCAGCCGGCATCCGGTAGCGGAATGTGGATCCCCTGAGCACGTCCATCCAGCCCCGTCCCCGGCTCAACCGCCAACGACGTTCCATTGACCTGTGGCGTATTTACCACGCCAATCCCGCGCGCATCGCCCACGCCAACCACAATAAACGGTTTGCCGACGCTGACATTGGGATGGTTTAAATCGCTCAACCGTTCAGCATTAAACTCGGCCTTCACCGATAAATCGTTGTGCCAGACCTGTCCTTCATAAATACCTATCTTACGCGCTTCAACGTTCTGGTTACCCTCAACAACCAGCGATTCCGGCAACCAGAAGTGGATGTAGCTCCGCTTTCGCGGGATCTGTTTGTCACCTTCCAGCTCGGTATACAGTTCCGTCACCGGGACGGCAATCAGCGGGCCTACCACCTTTTGCGGTCCGCTGGTGCTCTGTCGGATAGCATCTTCTACCTCACTACGATAGTCCGACCTCTCAACAATAATCTGCCTGACCATCGTCAGTGGAATTAACAGCAGCAGCATAGCGCCACCTAAGGTGACGATTTTCCAAAACAGGGGGGATTTAAACATAGCGTTCTCCTTTGCAATATCAGCAAGGTAAAACAGCTATGTGCGGGGAATTTGAAGTTATGTGAAGTAACGGTGAAGTGTAAACGAGGCCTGCGCCCCGCCTTCTGGTCGGTTACATAACGTCACGTCACCTCGATGCAATCGCGCAACCTCACTGACAAACGCCAGCCCCAGCCCACTACTCTTATGCCCATTCTCGCGGGGCAGCGAATAGAAGCGATCAAAAATGCGCGGCAACGCAAAGTCAGGTATGCCACTGCCGTTATCACTGACCTGAATTGTGACGCGGTCCTCCTGCGGATGCGCGCTCAATACAATTGCCCCGTTCTCCGGCGTAAAATCGATGGCGTTATCCAGTAGATTACCCAACGCTTGCTCCAACAGTGCGGCATCGGCGGCAACCGTCAGCGATGAAGGTACAATGGTAAGCGTGATGTTTTTTGCGACCAGTTGCACGCTACGCGCCTCGTTAAGCTGGGTAAAAAGTGCATCTACCGCCACGGGCGTCAACGTAATGTCCTGTCGATTCTCCAGTCGCGCCTGGCGTAGCAGAGTTTCGACCAGCGCCTGCATGCGGGCATTCTGCGTCAAAATATTCTCGGTGAAACGTGCCACTACGTCAGGCGGAGGCCCTTCGCGCAAAATTTCAGCTGCACCGCGAATGGCCGCCAACGGGCTTTTCAGTTCATGCGTTAACGCATACACATATTGCTCAATATAATTCTTGCCCTCCAGCTTCAGACGCATACTTTCCAGCGCCTGCGCCAGTTTACGCAGCTCGCTGCTGCCTAAATCGGGCAATGGGACGGGGCGATTCTCGGTAACGGAGTCGGCATAACGTGCCAGCCGGGCAATCGAGCGATTTATCCACCATACCATCCCGACGCCAATCACTAAGGCGATGCCCAGCAATACGGCGCTGGCCCACAGCATCCGCCGTTCACTGCGTTTAATTACCGGCGCCATCGCTGCATTCGGCTTACCGACGCTCAGCACCCCGATAATACGCCCGCCGTCCACGATCGGCGCGGCAACGTACATCACCGAACTTTCCGGATCGTCCGGGGTTTGCGGCGTGCTACGAGCGCCGTATTGCCCGCGTAACGTTAACCATACGTCGTTCCAACGGGAATAATCTTCGCCAACGGCTTTATTAGCGGAATCAAACACCACCTTGCCCTGCGCGTCCGTCATGTAGACATGGTATTCATTACGGACTTTGTTAATGCCGCTGATATTGGCGCGGAATGGGCGGTTATTCAGTTGCGAAAAGGCCTGCGCCAGCTTGCCGTTGGCGGGGGTGTCAGAGAGTAAGTCATCACGCGCCAGCGCAGCCAGCAGCGTGGCGGTATCAATCAATGTGCCTTCAGTCGCTCGACGGACGCCTGGCTTAATTTCCTGCACAAAGATCGACAGAACGAACCAGGCAGCGACGGCAACAATCAGAAAATAGCCGAGCAGCAAACGCATGCCAATGCGCATCAGACGCTCCTCAGGCTATATCCCATACCGCGATGCGTATTGATGGGGGAAAGCTCAGGATTGATCGCCCGCAGCTTGGCGCGCAGCGTTTTGATGTGGGTATCAACCGTTCTGTCAAAGGTGTCCTGCGCATCGGCCCAGACCGAATCCATCAACTGCTGGCGAGAGTAAATGCGCCCCGGCGACATCAGCAGCGTTTTCAGCAACAGAAATTCATAGCGCGTCAGGTTTAACGACGTACCGAACCAGGTAATCTGCGCGGCCAGCTCATTAAGTTCGAAATCCCCACAGCGCGTCGTTGATGAAGGCGCGGAGAATTTTTGCACCCGCCGCAGCAGCGTACGCACGCGGGCGCACACCTCGCGCGGCGAGAAAGGCTTGGCAACATAGTCATCCGCGCCAATTTCCAGTCCCAGCAGGCGATCCACCTCATCGCTGCGTGCGGTCAGAAAGAGGATCGGTAATGCCGGGTGGCGTTCCAGCAAGCGTCGACACAGTTCAAAACCACTGATATCCGGCAGCCCGACATCCAGAACGATCGCATCAGGGCATCGCTGGCGAGATTTTTCCAACACGGGTAACCCGCGCTCAAACGCTTCGACGCTAAAACCTTCCTGCTGCAGCATGTAGATAAGCGTATCCGCAATCCCCTGCTCGTCCTCAACCAACCAAATCAGCGCCTGTTGCATTTTGCCTACCTGTTATCGCTGCCACGGCATGATGGGTACCGCGCTGATAGCATTTTTGGGCGATCCATCAACCACCTTATCGGAATAGGCCAGATAGGCCAGCGTGTTGCGTTTCGCATCGTAAAAACGCACGACCTGTAAAGATTTAAACACCAGCGATGTCCGTTTCTTAAAGACCACTTCGCCCTGCGCTTTGCCGTTCTTGATTCTGTCGCTCAGTTCTACTGGCCCCACCTGCTGACAGGAAATGGCGGCATCGGAGGTATCTTCCGCCAGCCCCAGCCCACCTTTGATGCCGCCGGTCTTCGCCCGACTCACGTAGCAGGTCACATTGGTGACATCAGGATCATCAAATGCCTCGACCACAATTTTATGATCCGGTCCAAACATTTTGAACACGGTATCGACAGATCCAATCTGCTCCGCATGGGCAACCTGCGCCATCATCAGCAGAATTGAGGAAATGATTAAGCTCTTATATTTCATATTGTTACCATTTTTAAAAGTTACTCTGTGCAATTATTCGACATTCTAAGATAAAACGTATACAGATCACAGGATTACAATAATCACGCTTTCGTATGTTCGAAAAAAGCATTTATGAGCAAAAAAAACACTGAATGCTAAAACAGCAAAAAATGCTATTATCCTCATACCTGACGTCAGGTACTCGTTGTTGAAAGGATGAGGATATTTTATGGATCAGGCTGGCATTATTCGCGACCTCTTAATCTGGCTGGAAGGCCATCTGGATCAGCCTTTGTCGCTTGACAATGTGGCGGCAAAAGCAGGCTATTCCAAGTGGCATCTGCAGAGAATGTTCAAGGACGTGACGGGCCATGCTATTGGCGCCTATATCCGCGCCCGTCGTTTATCGAAGTCCGCAGTGGCGCTACGCCTGACTGCGCGTCCAATACTGGACATCGCCCTGCAGTATCGCTTTGACTCTCAACAAACCTTTACCCGCGCGTTCAAGAAACAGTTTTCTCAGACGCCTGCGCTGTATCGTCGTTCACCGGACTGGAGCGCTTTCGGTATTCGCCCGCCGATGCGCCTCGGGGAATTTGCCATGCCAGCGCATGAATTCGTAACGCTGGAAGATACACCACTGCTGGGTACCACGCAGAGTTATTCCTGCTCGCTTGAGCAGATTTCAGATTTCCGTCATGAAATGCGGATCCAGTTCTGGCGCGACTTCCTTGCTCATGCTCCTGCGATCCCGCAGGTTCTGTACGGACTCAATGAAACGCGCCCCAGCATTGAGAAAGATGACGAACAGGAAGTGTTTTATACCACCGCGCTCACACCAGAGCAGGCCAACGGATACGTGCAGTCGGCGCAACCCATCCTGTTACAGGGCGGCGAATATGTGATGTTTACCTATGAGGGTCTGGGGACGGGCGTGCAGGAGTTTATCCTGACGGTTTACGGCACATGCATGCCAATGCTGAACCTGACGCGCCGTAAAGGGCAGGATATCGAGCGATACTACCCGGCAGAAGATGCCAAAGCGGGAGATCGCCCGATCAACCTGCGCTGCGAATTCCTGATTCCGATTCGCCGCTAACGCTGCAGTTCATCCAACGCAGGGGCGTCCAGATGAGAGATGTCCCCTGCCGTTTCAACTACCCATCCCGGCGCCAGCCACAAACTTTCCTGATAATCGACGCGAGAAATAGAACAGTTGCGCAGACGCAGGCGACGTTCAGCCCATGCCGGTAATCCCAGAATCGTACTCACCAGGCAACCCAGCGCGATACCATGACTGACCAGCAGCGGACGACTCCCCGGCGGCAGTTCCAGACAGGATGCCAGCGCCGCGTTAACGCGATCGCTCAGTTCCTGCATCGATTCCCCTTCAGGAATACGACCATCCACCGTACCGTTCACCAACTGGCGACGCCAGCCCTCTTCCTCCGGCGTCAACGTATCGATATGGCGTTGCTCCAGCACGCCCATATTCAGTTCGCGCAAACGAGAGTCATAGGTGATATCACAGCCGCAGGCCTGGGCGATGATTTCTGCGGTGCGTCGTGTACGACCTAAATCGCTACTGATGACATGCGTAATACCAAATGAGCGGGCGCGTTCACCCACCTGCATGGCTTGCTGCTCACCTTTAGCGGTCAGTGGGCTGTCTGACTGGCCTTGAATACGTCGCTCGGCGTTCCACTGCGTTTCGCCATGGCGAACAAGGTATACCTGTAACATGCTTTTTTTCCGTTATACTGCGATGCGATGAATTTTCAAACTGAGCTTAATTATGCACAAGGTTATCTCTGCGACCACCAATCCTGCCAAAATTCAGGCAATTCTGCGGGCATTTGAAGAGATTTTCGGGGAAGGATCCTGCCATATTGAACCCGTCGCCGTCGAGAGTGGCGTGCCGGAACAGCCTTTCGGAAGCCAGGAAACGCGCACTGGCGCACGAAATCGCGTTGATAACGCGCGTCGTCTGCACCCGCAGGCTGATTTCTGGGTCGCGATTGAAGCGGGAATCGACGATGACGCCACCTTCAGTTGGGTGGTGATTGATAACGGCGTCCAGCGCGGTGAAGCCCGTTCAGCCACGTTGCCATTGCCTGCTGTCATTCTCGACAGAGTACGCCTGGGTGAAGCGCTCGGCCCGGTAATGTCGCAGTACACGGGCATTGACGAGATCGGCCGTAAAGAGGGCGCAATCGGTGTCTTTACCGCGGGCAAGCTGACGCGCTCAAGCGTCTACCACCAGGCGGTGATTCTGGCGCTCAGTCCGTTTCATAACGCGGTGTATTTATAGCATTGTGCCGGATGTTCAATCGTAGGCCGGATAAGGCAAAGCCACATCCGGCGGATCAATTTTTCCCGAGCAACACCTGCTCCAGCCAATGACGCAGATCCACCGGTGCGGATTTGAGGCTGTTTGAACCCCGCGTAATGGTGGCAATCCCCGCCCCAAGCTCATTTTTCAGCTCGCGCTGGCTCATCTCGCCGCGCAGCAGCTCTTCTATGATCCGCACGCGCGTGCCCAACGCTTCGCGCTCATCCGGCGTTAACATCAAGTTGAGCAGCGGCAGGTGTAAGTCTTGTTCATAGGCGTGTTTAAGCAGATCGACAAAACGTAACCACTCCTGGTGACGCTGTTCTGCCATCTCTGCTGAATAGGGTGATTGCTGAGTCATAAGTTATCGCCATCGTTGCGGGGGGAAGCGTGCTTGCTTCCCCCTTTGTACTCTTTAACGAGTACAATAGCATAACACAACCGACACGATCAGTAACGACGTTGCCATTCTGCGTCGCTCATCAATTCCGGTTTATCACCGAGGAAATAGCGATAGTACGCATCGTAAGCCAGTACGTTCTTCACGTAGCCCCGCGTTTCTGAGAACGGAATGCTCTCGACAAACGCGACGGCATCAATACGGCCCGCGCTATTGCCAAGCCAGGTGCGAACGCGCCCCGGTCCGGCGTTATAGGCTGCCGAGGCAAAAATGCGGTTATTGCCAAATTGCTGATACACATACTGTAAATAGCTGGTACCAATGTTGATGTTGGTATCAGGATCCAGTAGCTGGCTCGGGCTGCTGTAACCCGGGATGGAGAACATTTTCACCGTATGCGTCGCCGTGCCCGGCATAATCTGCATCAACCCGCTGGCACCGACCGGTGATTTCACCTTCGGGTTCCAGGCGCTTTCCTGACGTGCGATCGCCATCGCATAGCTTGGGGGAATATCCTTGCCGCGGGTGTAGCGGGTAAACAGATCCTTGTAGGCCAGCGGGAAACGCTCTTCCAGATGATCCCACAACTTACCGGCGATCGTGGCCTGTACGCTCAGATCCCACCAGTGATTGTTGAACGCGTAACGCGCCAGTTGAGCCTGCTCGGACTTCGTGCGGCTGGTAACCAGATTCGCCCATTCACTGCGCGCGGTATTGTCCAGGTTCCAGTACATCAGCTCGCGTACGCGTGCCATTTCCGGTCCCTGAGTTAGCGCAGAGTCAACGTTGTCCGGCGCTTTATCCACTTTCAGCGCGTACTCTTCGCCCAGACGCTGTGCCGCCACCATCGGATAGAAACCGCGCTGCTGCATGAGTTGGTGCAGGATCTCTTTGGCTTCCGCATCGCGTCCGCGCTCCAGCAGCAGATCCGCTTGCCAGTAGCGCCACTCATCTTTTTCTTTGGCTTCCATTGGCAGACGCGCCAGCCAGGTATTCAGGCCACGGCGATCGCCGGTTCCCAGCGCCATGCGCACACGCCGCTCCACAAGCGTTGTGGAATTCGAGCGCATAATGGCATCATCGCGCCATTTGGCCTGCTCGTCGGTCACATCATTACCCATCAGGCGCCAGGCAACAATATCGCGCAGCTCCTGGGTTTGCTCGTCATTCAGCTGCTGCGCCTGCACCAGCGAGGGGATCATCAGGCGGGCGTTTTCCGCATCCTGACGCGCCACGCTGGCAAAAGCCACCGCCGCCATCTGGCGCGTAAAATCTGTTGCTCCGGTTGTCCGCGCAAAGGTCATTACCGAATTCGGATCGTTGGCCAGCGCGATGATCGCTGAAGCGATGGTTTGATATTCTGCGGGCATCTGTCCGGCCAACGCCGTGACCAGCCCGGTATTCCCGGCTTTCATCGCCAGACGAATACGCTCCAGATACGCCAGCGGATCCTGGGTGCCTGAAGCCCGCCATACGCCGAATAATTTGTCACAGGCGTTCGGCTGACTTTTTCCGCTCAGCCACAGTTCTTTCGCCCCCTGCCAGGCTTCTTCAGTTTGTCCGGTACTCCATTTCGCGAAGTAATAGTTACATTGCGCTTCGGTGGTGCCCGGTTTTTCCGGACTGAACGCCAGCAGCCCACGCCAGTCTTCGCGGCGCGCCAGTTCATTCACGAAACGCGATTGCAAAGTACGCGCGGGCGGCAGCGTCGGGTTGGCGCGCACAAAATTGGTGACGGTAATGGTGGGCTGATTCATCAGATCGTCAGTAATCTGGCGATATTCCAGATACGGATACAGAGGGTAGTTCTTCAGGCCAGGCATCATCTGCTCGACGACATCCATCTGCCGGTTATCCCAGGCCTGCTTAATTTGCGCATAGCGATTGCGCTGCTCATCCAGGGAATCCGCTCGCGCTACTTGACTGACCGTCAGCAGACATACGCTGGCAGCCAGCAGGCGCCAGGTAAATTGTTTGGCTTTGTCCACAAGCTCTTCCTCTTGTCGTTTACGTCTGTGCAGCATCGTGCCGCTTAATTCATTCATGCTAACCAGACATTGCAGAATGCGCCACGTCACGGACACTTTTTTACTTTTGTTGCGAGTGAGATCTGCTGGCTGGGATTGAGCAATGAAAAAGGCTACACTTCGCCTTTGAAAACTCTACTCATCACTATAAAAGAGGCGAAGTCCACGTGGCTCAATTCGTTTATACCATGCATCGTGTCGGCAAAGTCGTTCCGCCGAAACGTCATATTCTTAAAAACATCTCACTGAGCTTCTTCCCTGGCGCCAAAATCGGTGTACTCGGTCTGAACGGTGCGGGTAAATCTACCCTGCTGCGCATCATGGCTGGTATTGATACCGATATCGAAGGGGAAGCTCGCCCACAGCCTGGCATTAAAATCGGTTACCTGCCGCAGGAACCGAAACTGAACCCGGAACATACCGTTCGCGAATCCGTTGAAGAAGCGGTTGCCGAAGTGGTTAACGCGCTGAAAGGCCTGGATGAAGTGTACGCCAAGTACGCCGAACCGGACGCTGACTTCGATAAGCTGGCCGCGCAACAGGGCAAGTTTGAAGAGATCATTCAGGCGCACGACGGTCATAACCTGAACGTGCAGCTTGAGCGTGCCGCTGACGCTCTGCGTCTGCCGGACTGGGATGCCAAAATTGAAAATCTTTCCGGTGGTGAACGCCGCCGCGTCGCGCTGTGCCGCCTGCTGCTGGAAAAACCAGACATGCTGCTGCTCGACGAACCGACTAACCACCTGGATGCCGAATCCGTCGCGTGGCTGGAACGCTTCCTGCATGACTTTGAAGGCACCGTGGTGGCGATTACCCACGACCGTTACTTCCTCGACAACGTTGCCGGCTGGATCCTGGAACTTGACCGCGGCGAAGGCATTCCGTGGGAAG
Source organism: Citrobacter sp. C6_1 (assembly GCF_014596835.2). Classification (NCBI taxonomy): domain Bacteria; kingdom Pseudomonadati; phylum Pseudomonadota; class Gammaproteobacteria; order Enterobacterales; family Enterobacteriaceae; genus Citrobacter; species Citrobacter sp. C6_1. The sequence goes on from NZ_CP115031.1 coordinate 3,960,895, forward strand.
GCAATTACTCCTCCTGGCTGGAGCAGAAAGATCAGCGTCTGGCTCAGGAAGCCTCTCAGGAAGCCGCTCGTCGTAAATCCATTGAGAAAGAGCTGGAGTGGGTTCGTCAGGGCGCGAAAGGCCGTCAGTCTAAGGGCAAAGCCCGTCTGGCACGCTTTGAAGAACTCAACAATACTGAATACCAGAAACGTAACGAAACCAACGAACTGTTTATTCCGCCAGGACCTCGTCTGGGTGATAAAGTCGTTGAAGTGACCAATCTACGTAAATCCTACGGCGATCGCGTACTGATTGACGATTTGAGCTTCTCAGTACCAAAAGGGGCAATTGTCGGTATCATCGGCCCGAACGGTGCAGGTAAATCCACCCTGTTCCGCATGATGTCCGGTCAGGAACAGCCTGATAGCGGCACCATTGAGCTGGGTGAAACCGTGAAGCTGGCGTCTGTTGACCAGTTCCGTGATGCCATGGACAACAGCAAAACCGTGTGGGAAGAAGTGTCCGGCGGGCTGGATATCATGCGTATCGGCAACACCGAAATGCCAAGCCGCGCCTACGTAGGCCGCTTTAACTTCAAAGGTGTGGATCAGGGCAAACGCGTCGGCGAACTGTCCGGCGGTGAGCGTGGTCGTCTGCACCTGGCGAAGCTGCTGCAGGTTGGCGGCAACATGCTGCTGCTCGATGAACCGACCAACGACCTGGATATCGAAACCCTGCGCGCGCTGGAAAACGCCCTGCTGGAGTTCCCGGGCTGCGCGATGGTTATCTCGCACGACCGTTGGTTCCTTGACCGTATCGCGACCCACATCCTGGATTATCAGGATGAAGGTAAGGTGGAATTCTTCGAAGGTAACTTTACCGAATACGAAGAGTACAAGAAACGCACGCTGGGTGCGGATGCGCTGGAGCCGAAGCGTATCAAGTACAAGCGTATTTCTAAGTAATTAGCGCTAAGCGCCGGATGGTGGCGTGATGCTTTATCTGGCCTACGAGGTTAGTGCGACTTGTAGGCCGGATAATCGCAGCGCCATCCGGCATTTAAACTATCTCTGTTCGCCCATCAACTCTTTCACCAACTCCACGCAGCGCAGGAAGCGACCATCGTAGTCCGGGTCCTGAACGTGCACAAAATTGATATTGTTCTCCTGCAGCATCTCGACCAGCAGCGTCTGAAACGCTTTTCTGTCAACTGAGCTGCCAAGGCTGCGCAAGCCATCTGCCACCCACGGGGTGTTGTTTTCCAGCAGGATCACCAGGTCAAAGCGATACTCATCAATCAACGCCTGCACAAACGGGTGTTCACGCCCTTCATATTTTTTGCAGAAAGCCTGAGTGGTCACGAAATCGGTGTCGATGAACGCCACTTTATTTGCATACTTAACTGCAAAATCAATGTATTGCGCTTGTCCCAGAGCGATTTTATCGTAGTCGGAATATTGTAACGCCATCTCATCACCACCCAAATGGGAAAAGACGTAATCACGCCCATATTCCCACGCACTGGTGGTGTTGAAGATATTGGCGAGCTTATTCACCAGCGTCGATTTACCGCTCGACTCCCCGCCGAGGATCGCCACGGTGCGCACGAAAAACGGCTTCACTTCAGTCGGGATATATTCCCAGTAGCGAAACGGGTTCTCACGGATTTGCCCGCCGCTGATGCTCATAAACGTCCGTTTGGGATCAACCAGTACCGTTTCAATGCCCAGATGTTCAAGATATTGCGGAGCATCAGATTCTTCAGAGGTGTAGATCCAGTTTGGCTGGATCCCTTTCTCCTGCATAAACGTTTTGATGCCGTTGCTCCACACATCCCAACCGTGCGGATAAGGCTCCATGCCTTCCTCATTGAAGGCATGGATACGGATGTTTTTCTGATATTTGAAGGTCTGCAACAGCCAACGCAGACGATCGGGAACCGTGGGTTGTTGTGACATAGCGCTGTCTTCAAACAGGCTTCTATCGCGCGTGTCGTCATAGCCCATAATGATATGCAGTTCATCTACCTGGCTACAAGCGCGCTGGATAAGATAGATATGGCCGGTATGCAGCGGATAAAACTTACCGAATACCACACCGATATTTTTCTGCTGGCGCGGAAACTCCAGTCCGAGAAAACGGTGCAACGCCTCCAGCTTTTGCGCGCTGGGGCTTTTAATTTTGGCATTCAGCAGTTGGCTTAGATATCCCTTGGTCATGCCACTGGCATCCGCCACCTGTTGCAGGGTACAGCCCTTTTGCTTAATGGCGGTTTTCAGATAATCAAATGACACAAGAGCCTCCTGCTGAAAAAACATGTAACAATGCCTGATGGCGCTGCGCTTATCAGGCCTACAACATCAATCCGTAGGCCGGATAAGACGCATTGCGTCGCCATCCGGGAAATTATACAACATCAGTGCATACAGAGAATTATAAGTCATCAAACACGCTTAACGCATCAGCAAGCTTCTTAACGCCAAAGACCTGCATCCCTTCCGGCACTTTTTTCGGTACGTTGGCGGCAGGAACAATCGCCCGGCGAAAGCCGTGCTTCGCCGCTTCCGAAATACGCTCCTGACCGCTGGGCACTGGGCGGATTTCTCCCGCCAGCCCCACTTCACCAAAGACCACCAGATCCTGCGGTAGCGGTCTGTCGCGTAAGCTGGAAACCATCGCCAGCAGCAACGCCAGGTCGGCGCTGGTTTCAGTGACTTTTACGCCACCCACCACATTGACGAACACGTCCTGATCCGCCATCTGCAAACCGCCATGGCGATGTAACACTGCCAGCAGAATCGCCAGACGGTTTTGTTCCAGACCGACCGCCACGCGACGTGGGTTCGCCATCATTGAGTGGTCGACCAGCGCCTGAATCTCTACCAGCAGCGGGCGCGTACCTTCCCAGACCACCATCACCGAACTACCGGAAGTGACTTCATCACCACGGCTTAAGAAGATTGCAGACGGGTTGCTGACTTCGCGTAGCCCCTGTTCGGTCATAGCGAAGACGCCCAGCTCATTCACCGCGCCAAAGCGGTTTTTATGGCTACGCAGAGTGCGAAATCGGGAATCGGCGTCACCGTCGAGCAACACCGAGCAGTCAATACAGTGCTCCAGCACCTTCGGCCCGGCCAACGAGCCGTCTTTGGTAACGTGGCCGACCATCACAATCGCTACGCCGCGCGTTTTGGCAAAGCGCGTCAGGTAAGCCGCGGTTTCACGCACCTGCGCCACGCTGCCCGGCGAAGACTGAATGTCCGCCATATGCATCACCTGAATGGAGTCGATCACCATCAGCTTCGGCTGTTCTTCTTCCGCAATCAGGCAAATTTGTTCGATACTGGTTTCAGACAGCATGTTCAGGTTCGCCGTCGGCAGGCCAAGTCGATGCGCGCGCATCGCCACCTGTTGCAGCGACTCTTCGCCGGTGACGTACAGGGTTTTCATCTGCTCGGCGAGCCTGCACAGCGTTTGCAACAGCAGCGTTGATTTACCCGCGCCGGGGTTACCGCCAATCAGTATGGCGCTGCCGGGTACCACACCACCGCCCAGCACGCGGTCGAACTCTTTAAATCCGGTGGAAAAACGCGGCAGTTCCTCAAGGCTGATGTCAGAGAGCTTCTGCACTTTTGCGACGCCCGCATTTCCGGCATAACCGCTGAGTCGCTCGTTGCGCGCCACCGTTGGCGACGCGGCAAGGCGCACCTCGGTTATGGTGTTCCAGGCCTGACAGGCGCTGCATTGCCCCTGCCAGCGCGGGTAATCGGCCCCACATTCATTACAAACAAAGGCGCGTTTAGGAGCTTTTGCCACGTTTTACCTCATTATTTCTGGTTCATGCTGCCGGAGAGAATGCAGAACACGCCCATCAGGTCAGCGTGACGGATAGTAATCTCCGTCTTTTCATTCACTTTCGGTTTCGCATGATACGCAATGCCCAGCCCGGCCGTTTTGATCATCGGCAGATCGTTGGCGCCATCGCCGATCGCTACCGTCTGCGCCATCGGGATTTCATACTCTTGCGCCAGGCGGGTCAGAGTACTGGCTTTGTACTGCGCATCGACGATATCGCCGATCACGTTGCCGGTGAATTTACCGTCCATGATCTCCAGCTCATTCGCTACAGCTGCCGTCAGGCGCAGCTTGTTACGCAGATAATCGGCAAAGAAAGTAAACCCGCCAGAAGCGATAGCCACTTTCCAGCCGAGCGTTTCCAGTTTTAACACCAGCTGAGTCAGGCCTGGCATCAGCGGCAATGTTTCGCGCACCTGGTGCAGAATGTTGGCATCAGCCCCCTTCAGCGTCGCTACGCGGCTGCGCAGGCTGGCGGTAAAATCCAGCTCGCCGCGCATCGCACGTTCGGTGACTTCGGCAACCATTTCACCGGTCCCGGCCAGTTTGGCAATTTCATCAATGCATTCGATCTGGATAGCCGTTGAATCCATGTCCATCACCAGCAAACCCGGCGTGCGCAAATGCGGAATTTTACCCAACGGGGCAACATCCAGTCTGGCATCATGCGCCAGTTTTGCCGCACGCGGCGTTAACGAGCCCGCCAGACGAATCACCTGATAATCCTCAACGCACCACGCCGCCACGATCACCATCGCCGCGCCCAGTTTGCTCTGGTATTGCGTTAAACGTTGTTTATCCAGCCCACGACCGTACAGCAGCCAGCCACTGCGGCCCGCGTGGTAATCCAGCGGCATGACTTCATCACCGCTTAAAGAGAGGGGCAGACCTGGCCACAGAGAGACATCTTCAGGTAGATCGCACCAGGTAATGTTAGGCATTAAAGCTCCTGTAAAATCGTTCGGGTCGGAATCATCAGGGGAAAATAACGCATGAGGCTACCCTGTAACCAGCGCTTCTGGCAACATTAAGTCTCAAATTTTCAGCAGGTGGAATATGGCTCGCACAAAACTGAAATTCCGACTTCATCGTGCAGTGATTGTATTGTCCTGCCTTGCGCTGCTCGTCGCGCTGATGCAGGGCGCATCCTGGTTCAGTCAAAGCCACCAGCAGCAGCGTAATCCGCAGCTCGAAGAGCTGGCCCGCACGCTGGCTCGCCAGGTTGCGTTAAACGTCGCCCCGCTGATGCGTACCGAAACGCCGGATGAAAAGCGCATTAAAACGGTGCTCACACAGTTGACGGAGAGTAGCCGTATTCTGGATGCGGGCGTGTACGATGAGCAGGGCGATCTGATTACCCGCACTGGTGAGAGTGTCGATGTCCGTGACCGGCTGGCACTCGACGGCAAAAAAGCCGGGGGCTATTTTAACCAGCAAATTGTCGAGCCAATCAACGGCAAAAACGGCCCGCTCGGCTATCTGCGACTGACACTCGATACCCACACGCTTGCCACTGAAGCCAAGCAGGTGGATAACACCACCAACATCTTACGCCTGATGCTGCTTCTGTCACTGGCTATTGGTGTAGTCCTCACACGTACATTATTGCAAGGCAAGCGTACCCGCTGGCAGCAATCCCCTTTCCTGCTGACCGCCAACAAACCGGTGCAGGAAGAAGACAACGAGAAAAAAGAGTAATTCAAAGAAAGGAAATCGACCATGACCACACTACGCCTGCTTATCTCTGACTCTCACGATCCCTGGTTTAACCTGGCCGTTGAAGAGTGCATTTTCCGCCAGATGCCCGCCACGCAGCGCGTCCTGTTCTTGTGGCGTAACGCCGATACGGTGGTGATTGGCCGGGCGCAAAACCCGTGGAAAGAGTGTAATACCCGCCGAATGGAAGAGGACAACGTGCGGCTCGCCCGTCGCAGCAGCGGCGGCGGCGCGGTGTTCCATGACTTAGGTAATACCTGCTTTACCTTTATGGCCGGTAAACCGGAATACGACAAAACCATCTCCACGGCAATAGTCCTCAATGCGCTGAATACGCTGGGCGTAGAGGCTGATGCCTCCGGGCGTAACGATCTGGTGGTGAAAACGCCGGACGGCGATCGTAAAGTCTCTGGTTCTGCCTATCGCGAAACGAAAGATCGCGGATTCCACCACGGTACGCTATTGCTGAATGCCGATCTCAGCCGCCTGGCAAACTATCTCAATCCCGATAAAAAGAAACTTGCCGCTAAAGGCATCACCTCGGTTCGCTCGCGCGTGGCGAATTTGACCGAGCTGTTACCGGGCATCACTCATCAACAGGTCTGTCAGGCCATTACGGAAGCCTTTTTCGCCCACTACGGCGAACGCGTAGAAGCCGAGATTATCTCCCCGGACAAAGCGCCGGATCTGCCGAACTTTGCCGAAACCTTTGCCCGCCAGAGCAGTTGGGAGTGGAATTTTGGTCAGGCGCCGGCCTTCTCGCACCTGTTGGACGAGCGTTTCACCTGGGGCGGCGTTGAGCTGCATTTCGACGTTGAAAAAGGCGTGATTACCCGCACCCAGGTCTACACCGATAGCCTCAATCCCGCGCCGCTGGAAGTACTGGCAGAGCGGCTACAGGGTTGCCAGTATCGTGCCGATGTTTTACAGCAGACTTGTGAAGCGTTGGTTGCGGAATATCCGGATCAGGAAAGCGAGTTGCGTGAGCTGGCAGCGTGGGTAACGAAGGCCGTGCGTTAAGCGATTGGTGGCGAATTGCCGGATGGCGGCTGCGCCTTATCCGGCCTACAAGACCGCTCCCGTAGGCCTGATAAGCGAAGCGCCATCAGGCATTAATAGCGGCATTCCCGTAGACCCGGTAAGCGCAGCGCCACCGGGCATTACCGACGCTCCCCGGCCTCAAAATCGCTCATTTCCCCCGCCCAATCAATGGGGTAAATCCCTTCCCGAACATCGCGATGAAACGTCGAAAGCGGCCAATCCTGCACACGTGTCACCCAGCCATGTTTCACTGGATTGATGTAGATGTAATCTTTATGGCGACGATAATCTTCGTCATCACGAATTGCGTGTTCCCAGAAGCGAGGTTGCCACATCTCATGGCACATTATCGATTTGGTAAAAAATTTTTTAAGCTCTCGCCAACGGGACGAGAAGTCACAATCGTGCTCAGGAAGCGTCCATATGCAATGCAAATGCTCAGGTAACACGACAAACGCATCTATCTGAAAAGGCTTTGTCTCTTGCACTCGGCGAATAGCAGAGCGTAATTCCGTAATCTGGCGGACAAGCAAATCGCTTTTCCGGTTTTTCAGATTCACGGTGAAAAACCAGGTTCCACCGTTGATGTAATAACGACGATAGTTCGACATTTTGTTTATTCCTTAAACAAAGCTCGAACATAACGGGTTAATAGTCAATGGCAATACGAAGAGGATAATTCAGGAAGGAGGCTCGCAGTTAGTGCGAAAAATTGCCGGATGGCAGCTGCGCCTTATCCGGCCTACATACTGCTGTAGGCCCGGTAAGCGCAGCGCCACCGGGCAACACAACACTTACTCTTTATCGCCCAGCAGAACGGATTCCAGTGCGATTTTGATCATGTCGTTGAAGGTCGTCTGACGTTCAGCGGCAGTGGTCTGTTCGTGAGTACGGATATGGTCGGACACGGTGCAGATGGCCAGCGCTTTCGCACCAAATTCAGCCGCAACGCCATAGATGCCCGCCGCTTCCATTTCCACGCCCAGCACGCCGTATTTTTCCATGACGTCGAACATTTCGCCGTCCGGAGAGTAGAACAGGTCAGCGGAGAACAGGTTACCCACGCGCGCGTCTACGCCCAGTGCTTTTGCCGCATCAACGGCGTTACGCACCATGTCGAAGTCAGCGATAGCCGCGAAATCATGATCTTTAAAGCGGATACGGTTAACTTTGGAATCGGTGCAGGCACCCATGCCGATAACCACGTCACGCAGTTTGACGTCCATACGCACGGCGCCACAGGAGCCTACGCGAATGATTTTCTTCACGCCGAAATCGGTGATCAACTCTTTGGTGTAGATGGAGCAAGACGGGATACCCATACCGTGGCCCATCACGGAGATCTTACGGCCTTTGTAGGTACCGGTGAAACCTAACATGCCGCGAACGTTGTTCACTTCACGGACATCTTCGAGGAAAGTTTCAGCAATATGCTTCGCACGCAGCGGGTCGCCCGGCATCAATACGACGTCAGCGAAATCACCCATTTCTGCATTAATATGTGGAGTTGCCATCTTCAGTTCCTTTTATATTGTTGTTTTTGCCGGGTGGCGGCTGCGCCTTACCCGGCCTACAAAACCGTAGGCCCGGTAAGCGAAGCGCCACCGGGCAATTGCATCAGAGCATGTTTTTACCGTAGTCCATCGGCGACGTACCAAAGTAGCTCGCCAGCGTCTGGCCGATATCCGCGAAGGTTTCACGGTGGCCTAAAGAACCTGGTTTCACTTTCGGGCCGTAAACCAGTACCGGAATGTGTTCACGGGTGTGGTCAGTGCCGGTCCAGCTTGGGTCGCAGCCGTGGTCAGCGGTCAGGATCAGAATGTCATCTTCACCCACCAGCTCCATCAGCTCAGGCAGACGGCGGTCGAACAGCTCCAGACCGGCGGCATAACCAGCGATATCGCGACGGTGGCCCCAGGAAGAGTCGAAATCAACGAAGTTAGTAAAGACGATGGTCTTATCACCCGCTTCTTTCATCTCTTTGATGGTGGCGTCAAACAGCGCGTCCAGACCGGTGGCTTTCACTTTTTTGGTGATGCCGCAGTTCGCATAGATATCCGCGATTTTACCAACGGAAACTACGTGGCCATCTTTCTCGTCGACCAGTTTCTGCAGCACGGTCGGTGCTGGCGGCTCAACGGCCAGGTCGTGACGGTTACCGGTACGCTGGAAGTTACCGGCTTTATCACCGATAAACGGACGGGCGATAACACGACCGATGTTATAACCACCTTCGGTCAGCTCTTCACGGGCGATTTCGCACAGCTCGTAGAGTTTATCCAGGCCAAAAGTCTCTTCGTGGCAGGCAATCTGGAACACGGAGTCAGCGGAGGTATAGAAAATCGGCTTGCCGGTTTTCATATGCTCTTCACCCAACTGATCCAGGATCACGGTACCGGAAGAGTGGCAGTTGCCGAGGTAGCCCGGCAGGTTGGCACGTTTTACCAGTTTATCCAGCAGTTCTTGCGGGAAGCTGTTTTCGTGATCGGAGAAATATCCCCAGTCAAACAGAACCGGAACACCCGCGATTTCCCAGTGGCCAGACGGCGTGTCTTTCCCGGAAGAAAGTTCATGCGCCCATGCGTAGGCACCAATCACTTCCGCGTTGCCGTCCATGCCAGCAGCAATTTTACCAGTAGAACCTTCGTGAGCTTTCACCAGGCCCAGACGGGTCAGGTTAGGCAGATTCAGTGGACCTTTGCGACCATTGTCAGCTTCACCTTTCGCACAGGCTTCTGCAATGTGTCCCATAGTGTCTGAACCTACGTCGCCAAAGCGATCCGCATCTTCAGTCGCACCAATACCAAAGGAGTCCAGCACCATAATAAATGCACGTTTCATCTTGTTCTCCATACATCTGCGCCGCAAAAAAGCGATCAGATCAGTATACAGTTATTCGGTAATACGACGATAGACTGTCGGTGTAATTTCTGGCGCTTTATCGTCAAGGCTAATTGCCGCTTTGACCGCTTTCGCCGCGTCCTGCCAGCTGGCTTCGTCTTTGGCGTGGATCACCGCCAGTGGGCGCTGTCCGTCTACGCTGTCGCCCAGACGCGCCATATCGCTAAAGCCAACGCTGTAATCAATGGTGTCCGATGCCTGACGACGACCGCCGCCCATGGAAACAACCGCCATTCCCAGCGCACGGGTATCCATCGCGCTGACAAAGCCTTCGGTATCAGCATATACCGCTTTGCTGAGCATTGCCGTCGGCAGGTACTTCGCATAATTCTCGACGAAATCGGTCGGGCCTTTCTGCGCCGCAACCATGCGACCAAAAATCTCTGCCGCTTTGCCGTTATCCAGCACCGCCTGCAATTTCGCACGGGCTTCGGCGTCATCTTTCGCCAGCTTGCCGGAGATCAGCATTTCCACGCACAGCGCCATGGTGACGTCTAACAGACGTGGGTTGCGGTATTCACCGGTCAGGAACTGCACAGCTTCGCGGACTTCGACCGCGTTACCCGCGCTGGAAGCCAGCACCTGGTTCATATCGGTTAACAGCGCGGTGGTACGTACACCCGCGCCGTTCGCCACGCCAACTATCGCTTCGGCAAGGGCTTCAGAGAGCTCGTAGGTCGGCATAAAGGCGCCGCTGCCGACTTTCACATCCATCACCAGCGCATCCAGCCCTTCCGCCAGCTTTTTCGCCAGAATGGAACCCGTAATCAGCGGGATGGAATCCACCGTCGCGGTAATATCGCGGGTGGCATAAAAACGTTTATCCGCCGGTGCGAGCGAGCTGGTTTGCCCAATAATCGCCACACCCACGTCTTTAATAATTTCACGGAAACGGGCGTCGTCCGGGAAGATGTCAAATCCCGGGATCGCTTCCAGTTTATCCAGCGTGCCGCCGGTATGTCCCAGGCCACGCCCGGAAATCATCGGAATAAAGCCACCGCAGGCTGCAACCATCGGGCCTAACATCAGTGACGTCACGTCACCCACGCCACCGGTAGAGTGTTTATCCACAATCGGACCGTTCAACTGCAGTTTTTTCCAGTCCAGCACGGTTCCTGAATCACGCATTGCCATGGTCAGTGAAACACGCTCAGGCATTGTCATATCGTGGAAGAAAATGGTCATCGCCAGGGCGGCGATTTGCCCTTCAGAGATGGTGTTGTCACGGATCCCATTGATAAAGAAACGAATCTCTTCATCGCTCAGCGCATGACCATCACGTTTTTTACGAATAATTTCTTGTGCGAGAAACACGGTAACCCCCAGGGGAAAAGAGTAGAAGGCCGTTGTAAGCCGGGTAAGCAACGCGCCACCCGGCAGTCGTATTGATGCCGGATGGCGGCTGCGCCTTATCCGGCCTACGGGCTTAGTAGCTGCTTGCGCTCTTACCGTCGCCGTGACCCAGCGCTTTCAGCAAGCTAGCCAGCAGGCTGGATGCGCCAAAACGGTAGTGACGAGAATCAGCCCAGTCAGCGCCAAACAGTTCATCGGCAATCGCCAGGAACTGCTGTGCATCTTCTGCAGTACGCACGCCGCCAGCCGGTTTGAAACCTACAGTTTTAGAAACACCCATGTCGCGGATCACTTCCATCATGATGCGTGCGCTTTCCGGCGTCGCATTGACCGGCACTTTACCGGTAGACGTTTTGATGAAATCAGCACCGGCTTTGATGGAGATTTCAGACGCTTTACGAATAAGCTGCTCTTCTTTCAGCTCACCGGTTTCGATGATCACTTTAAGCAGCACATTTGCCGCCGCACACGCGTCTTTACACGCTTTAACCAGATCGAAACCAACCTGTTCATTACCGGCGATCAGCGCACGGTACGGGAACACCACGTCAACTTCGTCGGCACCGTAGGCAATCGCCGCGCGGGTTTCCGCCAGCGCAATCTCGATGTCGTCATTACCATGCGGGAAGTTGGTGACGGTTGCAATGCGGATGTCCGGCGTACCCTGCTCTTTCAGAGTCTTACGCGCAATAGGGATGAAACGCGGATAGATACAGATTGCGGCAGTGTTGCCAACCGGAGTCTTCGCCTGATGACACAGCGCGATCACTTTTTCATTGGTGTCGTCGTCATTCAGGGTGGTCAGGTCCATCAGTTTCAGTGCACGCAGGCTGCTTGCTGTTAAATCGGTCATAACATTCTCCAACGGCATCGCCGTATAAAATTTCACCTCGCGAGTTTGTTAGTATTCTAACATCCGCTCGCTATTACACTTCGATATACATCACAGTTAATGAAAACCACATACAGATTTGCATTACTCTAATGAGATCTACTTCAAATAAATGACCTTTACTGGTGGCATCCGGTGGCATCAGGCGCATCCGGATCAAAGGTTGGCACTGCGTTGCTTTCTACAATGGCGTTACACCTTCGGGACAAAAAGGAATCAACGATGCCCACTTCAAGCGAACTCGCGCTGCAACAGCGTTGCCAACAAATCGTGACCAGCCCGGTGCTCAGCCCTGAGCAGAAACGCCACTTTCTGGCGCTGGAGGCTGAAAACGCGCTGCCTTACCCGCAACTTCCTGCTGAGGCACGCCAGGCGCTGGATGACGCGGTGATCTGCGATATGTACGAAGGTCATGCTCCGTTCAAACCGCGCTACGTATTACCCGATTACGCGCGTTTTCTGGCCAACGGTTCATCATGGCTGGAACTGGAAGGCGCAAAGGATCTCGATGACGCATTATCCTTACTCACCATCCTGTACCATCACGTTCCGTCAGTGACGTCGATGCCGGTCTATCTCGGTCAGCTCGATGCTCTACTGCAACCGTATGTTAGAATTCTAACACAAAATGAGATCGATATTCGAATAAAACGTTTCTGGCGTTATCTCGACAGAACGCTGCCAGACGCGTTTATGCATGCCAATATCGGCCCCGCCGATACTCCAGTTACCCGTGCAATTTTACGTGCAGATGCAGAGTTAAAGCAGGTTTCGCCCAATCTGACATTCATTTATGACCCGCAAATCACACCTGACGATCTGCTGCTCAACGTCGCGCAAAATATTTGCGAATGCAGTAAACCGCACATTTCTAACGGCCCTGAAAATGATAAAATTTTCACAAAAGGCCACTACGGCGTCGTCAGTTGTTACAACTCACTGCCACTTGCGGGCGGTGGAAGTACGCTGGTCAGGCTCAATCTGAAAGCCATCGCAGAGCGCAGCACCTCTGTCGATGACTTCTTTACGCGCACCCTACCGCATTACTGCCAACAGCAAATCGCCATCATTGATTCACGATGTGAATTCCTCTACGAGAAATCACATTTCTTTGAGAATAGCTTCCTGGTGCAGGAAGGGTTGATCGATCCCGAACGTTTTGTGCCTATGTTTGGCATGTACGGCCTGGCAGAAGCCGTAAACCTGCTGTGTGAGCAAGCAGGACGCAACGCACGCTACGGCAAAGATGAGTTTGCCAATCAGCTCGGCTATCGCATTAGCGCCCAACTGGCGGAATTTGTAGAAAGCACGCCGGTGAAATATGGCTGGAAGCAGCGCGCGATGCTGCATGCACAGTCGGGGATCAGTTCTGACATCGGCACCACGCCGGGCGCTCGCCTGCCTTATGGTGATGAACCGGACCCGATCACCCACCTGCAGACCGTTGCGCCGCATCACGCGTATTATCACGCCGGTATCAGCGACATTCTCACGCTGGACGAAACCATCAAACGTAATCCTCAGGCGCTGGTGCAATTGTGCCTGGGGGCGTTTAAAGCCGGGATGCGTGAATTTACCGCCAACGTCAGCGGCAACGATCTGGTTCGCGTCACCGGTTATATGGTGCGTCTGTCGGATCTGGAAAAATATCGTGCCGCAGGTTCTCGCACCAACACCACCTGGCTGGGCGAAGAAGCCGCGCGCAATACGCGCATTCTGGAACGACAACCTCGTGTGATTAGCCATGAACAGCAGATGCGCTTCGGTAAGTAAGATTATCCCTTTCTCCTGCGTCGACGGGCCGGGCAGTCGCCTGGCTCTGTTTCTGCAGGGGTGCAATCTGCGCTGTAAAAATTGCCACAACCCGTGGACGATGGGACGCTGCAACGATTGCGGGGAGTGTGTCCTGCATTGCCCGCATGAGGCGCTCAGCCTGAGTGCGGGAAAAGTGTGGTGGCAGTCCGAGGAGTGCCAGCAATGTGACACCTGCCTGCACATGTGCCCACAGCAGGCTACGCCGATGGCGCAGACCATGAGCATTGATGAAGTACTGCAGCCTATTCGCAAAGCAGCACTGTTTATTGAGGGAATTACGGTCAGCGGCGGCGAAGCGACGACCCAGTTACCATTTATTGTGGCGCTGTTTAGTGCGATCAAAACCGATCCGCAGTTGCAACACCTGACCTGTATGGTCGACAGCAATGGCATGCTGAGCGAAACCGGCTGGCAGAAGCTGCTACCGGTGTGCGACGGCGTGATGCTCGACTTAAAAGCCTGGGATAGCGCATGCCATCGTCAGTTGACAGGCCGCGATAACACGCTGATTAAACAAAGCATTACCTTTTTATCCGCACAAGGGAAACTGGCGGAACTGCGCCTGCTGATAATTCCTGGTCAGGTGGATTATCTCCAGCACATCGATGCGCTGGCGGCGTTTATCAAGCGTTCAGGTGACGTGCCGGTGCGGCTAAATGCCTTTCATGCGCACGGGGTTTACGGCGAAGCAAAAGACTGGCCGAGCGCCACGCCGGAGGATGTGGAGCACCTGGCACAAAGATTGCGCGAGCGCGGGGTGGATAATTTGATTTTCCCGGCTTTGTATCTGTGAAATGCCGGATGGCGGCTATGCCTTATCTGGCCTACCCATGCCTTCGACCCGTAGACCGGATAAGACGCTTTTGCATCGCATCCGGCACTCAACAATCACACATTAAACAACGCCCTTGTATTGCGGTATAGCGCCTCGGCTATCACCTCCGCAGGTTCAGGGCGCAGCTCGCATAAGGCGTCAAATACTCTGACGACCTGTTCAGGACGGTTGGGCTGTCCCTGAAAGCCGTTGAGCGGCATATCCGGCGCGTCGGTTTCCAGCAACAGCGACTCCAGCGGCAATCGCGCCATCACTTCGCGGGTTTTACTGGCGCGGGGATAGGTAATGGTGCCACCCACGCCAATTTTGTAGCCCAGTTGCACAAAGCGCTCAGCCTGCTGAAAACTCCCGGAAAATCCATGCACCACGCCTGTTCGTGGCAAAGCATGGCGTTTAAGGTACATCGCCAGCTTGTCATGCGTGCGTCGCGAATGCAGGATCACCGGAAGATCGTACCGCTTCGCCAGCTTAAGCTGTGCTTCCAGCACCCTTTCCTGCTTATCAAACTGCGGATCGTCACGCCAGAGATCCAGCCCGATCTCACCGACCGCCACCAGCTTCTGCGGTCGTTGCTCCAATTCCTGTTGCAACCTGTCCAGACCGTCATCATCGTGATCTTCAATAACAATGGGATGCAGGCCCAGCGCGGCATACAACGAAGGATAACTTTCCGCTAACGCCAATACGCGTGAAAAGTTCATCGCCTGCGTTGCCGGAACAATAATATGGTGCACACCGACGTCAGCCGCACGCTGAAGACTGGCTGGCTCATCGCCGGTAAAGGGGGGAAAATCAAAATGACAATGCGTATCGATAAACCGGAGACTCACGCCAGATCCTCATTATTAAACGTCGTATCGTTGGCCTGGGGCGCGCTGCTCGCAACGGACGCATGGGCATCGTTGGCAACGGGGGCAGGTGGAACCACCACCGGGCTGGGCACCACAATCTTCGGCGCCTGACGAGGCAGTGGCGCGTTTTTCGCCAGCAGTTTACCAATCGTTGCCAAAAAATAGCGCCCACACAGGCGTCCGGTTTTGTAGTCTTCACGCAATGCCGGAATGCGACTCCCCAGTGCCATACTATGGAGTGGCTTTGGTGGGTAGATCTCAAAAATACGCAGCTTGCCCGGCGGTTTTTCGATAAAGCGCTGAATAGCGCGGTAGCTGGCTTCATGATGTTGAACCAGATTCACCAGCGGCTGCAGACTGCTCTCCCCCAGCCAACGCTCCATACGTTTGAACCATTGTGGGGTGTAGTACATTTGCGAAGGCACGGTGCGGATCACCACCAGCGTTTTCGCCCCTTGCTTCGCCGCCTCCTGAACGGGTATGGCGTCACTGACTCCCCCATCCAGGTAATTCACCCCATCCAGCGCAACCCCAGCGCGATAGAACCCGGGAATCGCACTGGATGCGCGAATGAGATCCAGCCAATTGTGCCGGTTCGGCGAAAAATAGCCTGGCGTGTAGTCATCACCCCGACAGGCGCACATATAAAACGTTTTCCCTGCGGCAAACAGGCGTTCGGCGTTATCCATTGCCAGCGGCATTTGGGACGAGGTCGAATCCACCAGCCAGTCGAGGTCGATTAAGTTCCCCCCGCGCACAAAGCGTACCGGGTCAAAAAACTCACGTCGGGTGGTGTAGCGCATGATCACTTTGCGCCCGTAGCCGGGTTGGTTACAGAGATAGGCCGACAGATTTTGCGCGCCAGCAGATGTCCCGTAGAAGAGATCGAAAGGATTGAACTGAGCGCGCATGAACTCATCCAGTACGCCGGCAGTAAAGATCCCCCGCTGCCCTCCACCTTCGCATACCAGCGCCATACTGCCTGGTTGAAATGGACGTAACGATAACGGCGCTATATTACCGAGCGTGACGGGTATTCTCTGCCCCACCTCTGCCTTCCTGTTTTTTGTAATAGAGCAACAAGGTAACGCAAATTGCCTGGCGCTAAAACCGTAAAAGCCAGTCCGGTGGACTGGCTTAGTAGCAAGTTATCTTTACGGTTTTCTTTGCAGTTGCATGCTAGGGTCGTTTACGACCGGTAAACAGGCTGACCAGAAACAGAATGATCCCTACCACAAAAACAATTTTTGCAGCACCTGCTGCGGTACCCGCCAGTCCACCAAATCCCAGAGCGGCGGCAATTAACGCGATAACCAGAAATATGATGCCCCATCGAAACATATGCTTCTCCTTTACCATAGTTAATGTCGACCGCTTGATATGAGCGCTCAGGCAGCTCATCGGCGATATTTTTAGTGTGGTGCACAATACGCCTCCCGACAAACGTCAGGAGGACGAATTAAGTCGAATTACTGAGTTTTGAGGTCGTTTTTGACGCTTTTCACGCCATCAATTGCTTTGGCGATGCTCTCAGCGCGATCGCTTTGAGCCTGTGATTCAACAGTTCCTGAAAGCTGTACCACGCCATCGGTGGTTTCAACCTTCACTTTGCGGGAAGGGACAATATCATCGGCCAGCAGTTTGGCTTTTACCTCACTGGTGATTGCCGTATCGCCCGCATAGCCTTTTACGGAGGTGTTTTTGCTGTCACGCACGTGCAGTTTGTCGCTAACGGAGGTCACACCTTCAACGCCTTTCGCCACTTTCACCGCCTCTTCGGCTTGTGCCTGGCTTTCAACAAACCCGCTTAGCGTCACCACCTTCTGATCGGTTTTGACGGAAATATCGGTGCTCTTAATGCTATCGTGGTCCACCAGCGCGGCTTTCACTTTCGCGGTGATGGTGCTGTCATCCATGAAATTACCGACTTTGTTCATAGAGCTATCGACTTTCTGCCCCGCACTTTCGAGCCCGGATTGCGCTTTATCCATTGTGGCGTTTTCTGCATAAGCAGAACCCGTTGCGACAGCGGAAGTCAGCATCACGGCCAGTAGCGTTTTAGAAATCTTGAGTCCTGTCATTGTCATCGATGTATTCCTGTTTGTTGTGCTTATAGCGATGTTCTGCCGCTTAGCGGTCAGAACCAGCAACTAATTTCGTGACTGAAATAAATATCAGCTAAAGGGTCTGCAAAATGCTTAATGAAGAGCATTAAAAGCCGATATTTATGTCATCACATTGTTAAATATAGTTCACGATTTCGCGGCTGTTGCCTGGGTTGATTAAAAAACAAACAAAACCCAGGGGATTTAAGAACATTCCGCAAGGAATTTAAAAGACAGGAAAAGTTGCAGGGCGCGGTGAGTACCGTGCCCTGAGAGGTCGATTAGTGCTCGCGCGTTTTGCGGAACTGAACGTCAGGGTAACGTTCCTGGGTGAGATTCAGGTTAACCATGGTCGGCGCGATGTAGGTAAGGTTATCGCCGCCATCCAGCGCCAGCTGAATTTCGTTTTTACGCTTAAATTCTTCGAATTTTTTCACGTCAGAACACTCTACCCAGCGCGCAGTCGCCACGTTGACCGACTCGTAGATCGCTTCGACGTTGTATTCGCTCTTCAGACGAGAAACCACCACGTCGAACTGCAGCACACCGACGGCACCTACAATCAGATCGTTGTTGGCAATCGGACGGAAGACCTGCACTGCGCCCTCTTCTGACAGCTGAACCAGCCCTTTCAGCAACTGCTTCTGCTTCAACGGATCTTTCAGACGGATACGGCGGAACAGTTCCGGTGCAAAGTTCGGAATACCGGTGAACTTCATCATTTCACCCTGAGTAAAGGTATCGCCGATCTGGATCGTGCCGTGGTTATGCAAACCAAGAATATCGCCAGGATACGCTTCTTCCACATGAGAACGGTCACCGGCCATAAAGGTCAGCGCATCGGAGATCACCACGTCTTTACCAATGCGCACCTGGCGCATTTTCATGCCTTTCTCATACTTGCCGGACACCACACGCATGAACGCCACGCGGTCACGGTGTTTCGGGTCCATGTTGGCCTGAATTTTAAACACGAATCCGGTGAACTTCTCTTCAGAGGCTTCCACAACGCGGGTGTCGGTTTTACGCGGCATCGGCGCAGGCGCCCACTCCACTAAGCCATCCAGCATATGATCAACGCCGAAGTTACCCAGCGCAGTACCAAAGAAGACCGGAGTGATTTCGCCCGCGAGGAACAGCTCATGGTCGAACTCATTGGACGCGCCCTGCACCAGTTCCAGCTCGTCGCGCAGCTGCTGCGCCAGGTCTTCACCCACGGCAGTATCAAGTTCCGGGTTGTTCAAACCTTTAACAATGCGGACTTCCTGAATGGTGTGGCCTTTACCTGTCTGATACAGGTAAGTTTCGTCTTTATAAAGGTGATAGACGCCCTTGAACAACTTCCCGCAGCCAATCGGCCAGGTGATCGGCGCACAGCCGATTTTCAGTTCGTTCTCGACTTCATCCAGCAGCTCCATCGGGTCGCGGATGTCACGGTCGAGTTTGTTCATAAAGGTCAGGATCGGCGTATCGCGCAGACGGGTAACTTCCATCAGCTTACGGGTTCTGTCCTCAACGCCTTTCGCGGCATCAATGACCATCAGACAGCAGTCCACCGCCGTCAGGGTACGATAGGTATCTTCGGAGAAGTCTTCGTGCCCCGGGGTGTCCAGCAGGTTCACCAGGCAGTCATGATACGGGAACTGCATCACGGAGGTGGTAATGGAGATCCCACGCTGCTTTTCCATTTCCATCCAGTCAGACTTCGCATGCTGGCTGGAGCCACGGCCTTTTACCGTGCCGGCGGTCTGAATCGCCTGTCCGAATAACAAAACCTTTTCAGTAATTGTCGTTTTACCGGCATCCGGGTGAGAAATAATGGCAAAAGTGCGGCGTTTGGCCACCTCTTGCAAATAAGGAGACAACGTCATAGTCAAATCTTCTTAGGTAAACACGGCAACGGGCCGTGCAAGTTGAATACGAAAAATTGCGGCTATTTTACCCATCAACGGGGGGGAGGCAATCAGTGTTTACACAGGAGCTGCTCCAGTTCGCTTAATGACGTGACCGTCCAGGTCGGCTGAATGCCCGCAGGCTGCTCGCGATGATGCGTATTGAGCCAGCAGGTGGAGAGCCCGGCGTTAATGCCGCCAAGGATATCGGACTCTGCGGTGTCGCCCACCATCAGCACGCGGGAACGGTCAGGATTGCCCGCCTGCTCCAGCGCATGGTCAAAAATGCGGGAGTCAGGTTTTGCCACGCCAACCTGCTCAGAAATCACCAGCAGATCGAAATAATCGCGCAGTCCCGTCCGTTCAAGGCGGATTTGCTGCAACGCCGTGAAGCCGTTAGTAATAATGCCGATTTTCGCTTTATCACGAATCGCATTGAGCAGCGAAACCGCCCCTGGCAACGGCGAGCAGATCTCCGCCATTGCATTAATAAATGCATCGTTTAGCTGACCTGGCTCGACCTTCAGGCGCTCAGCCCAGCTCTGGAAACGGGCGTGCTGCAGCTGTAATGAGGTAATCGCACCGTTTTGATAATCCACCCACAGCGGTTTATTCACGGCCTGGTAGTCCTGAAAATCTTCAGCGGTAAAGGTAATGCTATAGTCGAGAAACATCCGCTGTAAGCCAGTAAACGAGTCAAACGTAAACAGCGTTTCGTCGGCATCAAAGAAAATCCAGTCCCACTTCATCATCATTACACCTTGTCTTACATACTGATTGGCAATGCCATTATGATGGCATCTTCGTGACCATCGGCTGTCGGATAGTAATTGCGCCGAATCGTCGCCTCGTTAAAGCCAAGGCTTTCATACAATGCGATTGCCGCAGCATTCGAGGCGCGAACCTCAAGCCACAGCGTCAAAATTCCACGTTTTTCCAGCTCATCGATCAAATACTCCAACAGCTCACGCCCCAGGCCCCGGCGCTGAAAGTCAGGATCGACGGCAATATTGAACAGCGTAGCTTCATCCAGCACGACCTGCGTAATCGCAAAGGCCGCCATCACGTCATCAACCCTCAACTGAAAATTGAGGTAACGATCGCCCTGGTTGCTGGCAAAGGTTTTTTCACTCCACGGGAAAGCGTGGGCGCGTTTTTCAATCTGAAATGCTGCAGGTAAATCAGTCGGTTCGAGGGAAGAAATCGTGTTCATATGCGCAGATTTGTTGCCATAACGCGGCGCGGGCCGCGGGGTTTTCCCGTAATTCATTAAACGCAGGACTCGCGACCTGAGCGCCCTCCAGCAGCAGCGGCTCTTCGGTTCCCAGCCGCCAGCTATTACAGCGGCTGCCCTGCGGCAGCATGGCGACACGGTCAGGCGTCAGTTGTAAAACCTGATCCGGGCTGACGGTTAATGCGCGTAAAATATCGCTCATCAATGGTTCGGTTAGCGCGGGTAACTGTGCAGCAACCATCACCAAACGGACATGCGCAGGAATGGAAATCGCGATTTCGCCCTGCAGTGCGCCAGGACGACGCAACGACCACTGCGTAATGCCCAGTTGCTGTAACTGCCAGTCTCGTCGGGATGTCATAGCGAAACGCTCCTGTAATCAGGGGCGCAAATATAGCAAATTTGTCGAATCCGTGCCATCAAACAACTATAATCCCCCGCTGTACAATTTAAGGAGCACTCCATGTCTGCTTTTACCCCGGCAAGTGAAGTCTTGCTGCGCCACAGTGATGATTTCGAACAAAGCCGTATTCTGTTTGCCGGTGATTTGCAGGATGACCTGCCTGCCCATTTTGAAAGCGCCGCCAGCCGTGCGCACACTCAGCAACTTCACCACTGGCAGGTGCTTAACCGCCAGATGGGCGACAACGTCCGCTTCAGCCTCGTCGCTCAAGCCGATGACGTCGGCGATAGCGATACGCTGATTTACTACTGGCCGAAGAATAAACCTGAAGCCCAGTTCCAGTTGATGAACCTTCTTTCGCTGTTGCCGGTGGGTACCGATATTTTTGTTGTTGGTGAGAACCGCAGCGGCGTACGTAGCGCAGAGCAGATGCTGGCCGAATACGCACCGCTGAACAAAGTCGACAGCGCACGCCGCTGTGGCCTGTACCACGGTCGTCTGGAAAAGCAGCCGGTTTTTGATGCTGAAAAATACTGGGACGAATACCAGACCGACAATCTGACCATCAAAACGCTGCCGGGCGTATTCAGCCGTGACGGCCTGGATGTTGGTAGCCAACTGCTGCTCTCTACGCTGACGCCGCACACCAAAGGCAAAGTTCTGGATGTCGGTTGTGGCGCAGGGGTTCTCTCCGTCGCGCTTGCCAGCCACTCGCCAAAAGTGCGCTTAACCCTGTGCGATGTTAGCGCAGCCGCTGTTGAAGCCAGCCGCGCAACGCTTGCCGCCAACGGTATTGAAGGTGACGTCATCGCCAGTAACGTCTTTTCTGACGTGACGGGTCGCTTTGATATGATCATCTCCAACCCGCCGTTCCACGATGGCATGCAGACTAGCCTGGATGCCGCGCAAACGCTGATTCGCGGCGCAGTGCGTCACCTTAACAGCGGTGGCGAACTGCGTATTGTAGCCAACGCCTTCCTGCCTTATCCGAAAGTACTGGATGAAGTGTTTGGCTTCCACGAAGTTATCGCGCAGACCGGGCGCTTCAAGGTCTATCGCACCGTCATGACGCGTCAGGCGAAAAAAGCGTAATTGTCTCGCAGTGAACGGCCATTCACATGGCCGTTTTTGCATCAATCGGCCCGGCCTGTACAATTAACTATTGACGAAAAGTTGAAAACAACTAGAATGCGCCTCCGTGGTAACGATACTTTTTGAGTGTCGATGGTATGCGAAGGTGGCGGAATTGGTAGACGCGCTAGCTTCAGGTGTTAGTGTCCTTTCGGACGTGGGGGTTCAAGTCCCCCCCCTCGCACCATAATCCACGTTGATATTGCTCGCACTGGGCGAAGGTGGCGGAATTGGTAGACGCGCTAGCTTCAGGTGTTAGTGTCCTTAGGATGTGGGGGTTCGAGTCCCCCCCCTCGCACCAACGAGGCGATATCAAAAAATAAGATGACTGTGCGAAGGTGGCGGAATTGGTAGACGCGCTAGCTTCAGGTGTTAGTGTCCTTAGGATGTGGGGGTTCGAGTCCCCCCCCTCGCACCAATTATCTTATTTCCCTCTCGATTTTCTTCCCTGTTTTGCTCATCCCTGATTCCAGTTCATCATCACCAGAACAATGCCGCCGATCAGCGCCGCGCATGAAGGTAATAAAACAAAGTGCCGTAAACGCTTGTGGTATAACATGAGTGAAGTCAGTAGTAATCCTAATACAATCATCGCCTTCCATGCGTCGAGTGACAGGTCAGTAAATGCCAGCCCGGCAATAAGTATTCCCGGCAGCAGAACTCCCCATCCACTGCCCAGCGTACGTTGCAACATGGTACCACCTATGACATTGATAATGATAACCAATATCATATGATAAATTTTCTCATTTGTCAGCCGTGAGGCACTATCAATTATATGAGTTTTACTTAACGATTGATGACATAAATAGTTTAAGGTGATAAATTGCTCGCCGGTTAGCTTTTCATCAAAAAACAATAATGACCAGAACGAATGATTTTTCGCTCATCATTTTTCCTTACAAACACACCTTCGTATATTGCAGATAAATAATAATATTTACCTATGACAGTACAATCCTGGCGAACTCTGCGCACTAAGAAATATCAACTCTCTTTACGTCTGTTTCTGCTTCTCAATGCAGTCTCCGCGCTGTTTACGCTTGTTTTCCCACTTTTTGCCGTCAAATCCGTATCTGTCCCGGCGTTACTCATCCTGGCCGCCAGTACATTGCTGTTTGTATGGCATGGAAAATATGCGAATAAAAGAATTAATCTTCCTTTTATTTCAATCATTTTCGGCTTGTTGTGGGCAGCTCATATTGTGTTGAAATTCACAACACTGGGTAATAATGATTATTATTTTCTGTTAATTGCACTTCTCAGCGTGCTGTTTATTGGCTCTATCGCTTTTGCCAACAATATCATCGCCTTTACGCTACATTCGTTACCCTCAGTCGTCGTCTGTTTATGGCTTAACGGTAGCGAGCATGGTCTGCGAATTTTCTATTTTATGGCGCTGCCCATGGCCGGTATTGCCATTCAACACGTGATCCAAAAGCGCTACGACGGCTTCGCCCAACAGCTGATGTACAAACTGCTGGAAGAACGGGAAACCCTGAACGGCCTCAGTATGCTCGATCCGCTGACGGGGCTGTATAACCGTCGAGGGCTGCAACACCGGCTCGATACGTTACTGGCACTGAGCAACGCGAAGCATTACGTCTTATTGCTGGATATCGATCATTTCAAAGCCTATAACGACCATTACGGACACATGATGGGCGATCAGGCGCTGATTCGCGTTTCTGCCGCGATTCGTGATTCCGTACGCTCCCGGGATGTGGTCGCACGTTTTGGTGGCGAAGAATTTATGGTGTTACTGACCGCCGTCGATCCACAACAGGCGCAGGCCGCAGCCGAGCGCATCCGCCAGAAAGTATACGACCTTAAGATTCCTCATATGTTTAATGAGAGCGTAGCAACCAATGTGACGGTCAGCATCGGTATTGCGCCTTTAGTGGAACAGGATATTGACTCCGCTATTACCAGGGCAGACAAAGCGCTTTATGAGGCCAAGAATATGGGTCGAAACAACACCCTGGTCAGCGATGAGCTGCGGATAAACTACACCTCTTCCTGAGTTTTCCGTGCAGAACTGCCCGGTATTGCAACAAAGATCTTGCCATCGTTTGCCCTCGCTTATAGGATTAGCAATCATTATCATTTAGATTAACATCCTTATATCAACATGGCCTATCGTTCCGCACCGATCGTTGAAGATGTCATCTGGCGTAGTCATCTCCCTGCAAAGATGCCCTCGCTGGCGGCTTCCGTGCGTGCAACGATAGCCAAAACCCGTGAACACCTGCTGGACTTCATTCGTCTGGACGAAACGCCTGTGCCTGGTGCAATGACGTTGCATGAATGGACGCAACCGACGACACTAAGTTCATTGCTGGCTGTTTATTCAGACCATATTTATCGCAATCAGCCCACGCTGCCACGCGAAAATAAGCCGCTGATTTCTCTCTGGGCGCAGTGGTATATCGGTCTGATGATGCCTCCGCTGATGGTGGCCCTACTGACGCAAAAAGAGGCCATCGACGTCTCTCCTGAACACATGCACGTAGAATTCCACGAAACGGGTCGCGCAGCCTGCTTCTGGATCGACGTGCATCAGGATCAGCAGGCCACAGCCCTGTCTCCTCAACAACGTATGGAAACACTGATTCTCTCAGCTCTGACGCCGGTTGTGCAGGCGCTGGAAGCGACAGGCGAGATCAACGCGAAGCTTATCTGGAGCAACACGGGGTACTTAATTCACTGGTACTTAACGGAAATGAAGCCGCTGTTAGGTGAAGAATTGCTGAACACGCTGCGCCAGACCTGCTTTTTTGAAAAACAACTCTCCTGCGGCCAGGATAACCCTCTGTGGCGTACCGTTGTTCCACGCGAGGGACTGTTAGTACGCAGAACCTGCTGCCAGCGCTATCGTCTGCCCGATGTTCAGCAATGCGGCGACTGCACGCTGAAGTAAGCGAGGAGTCGTAACCCCCCGCCAACACTTTATGCAACCTGCTGATTTTCCTCTTCTATACGCTGTGCTTCTTCGTTTTCCTGCGCTAATAGCTGCTTTTCGTAAACCTTAAAGAACGGGAAGTAGATAACAGCCGACACCAGCGCCAGCAGAACCACCAGGATCGCCGCGCGATAATCCCAACCTAACGCCCATGCGGCGCCAACGGGTGCCGGTGCGGTCCAGGGAACCACTGAAATCACCCGCCCAATTAGATCCAGTTTCATCGCAGCCCAGGCCAGCACCGCGTTCACCATTGGGGCCAGCAGGAAGGGAATAAAGAACACCGGATTCATGACAATCGGCGTACCGAAAATCACCGGCTCGTTAATGTTGAAAATGCTGGGGACCACGCTCAAACGCCCAATCGATCGTAGATGGGCCGAGCGGCTACGCAGGTAGCAAATCACCAGCCCCATCGTCGCCCCCGATCCCCCCACGACGATGAAGAACGTCCAGAATGCTTCCATAAAGATATGCGGCAAAGGCGCGCCCTGCGCCAGCGCCGACTGGTTCATGCCGAGGTTGGTCAGCCAGAACATTTGCAGCATTCCCGACACAATCGCCGCACCGTGAATACCGGCAAACCACAGCAGATGGCCGATCAGTACTGCCAACAGTATCGCCGGCAGAGAATCCGCAGCGGACACCAGTGGTTTAAAGATGGCCATGATGGCCTGCGGGATTAGCATGTCAAACTGGGACTGTATGACCAGGCTCAGCGGGTACAGCGTCAGCACCACCACCAGCACCGGGATCAGCAGATCGAAGGAGTTTTTGATCATTGGCGGCACTTGATCAGGTAAGCGGATCCCGATGTTGTGCGCCTTCAGGAAACGCATCATTTCAACGCAATAAATCGCCACGAGGATGGCGGTGAAGATCCCCGTCCCTCCCAGGCTATCAACCGGCATCGTACCTTTGGTTTTCGGTGCGGCAATCAGCAAAAACGCCATGATGGAAAGCATCGCGCACATAAATGGATCCACCTGATGCGACTTCACATAGTGTTTACCCAGGTTATAAGCAATGGCGGCACAGATGTAGACCGACATGATCCCCATCGTCATATCAAACGGTGTGAGTATCTGGCCTTCGAACTGTTTTGCCAGATCCAGCCACGTACGGGCGAATCCCCAGGTGGTATCCGGAGAAAAAGGCGGGTAGGCAAAAACCAGCAGAAACGAGCCTACAATCATAAAAGGCATCGCCGAGATAAAACCATCACGAATTGCCATGACATGACGCTGTGAAGAAATACGCCCGGCCACGGGGCTGACGTAATTTTCAACAAAGCGGAAAATCGCATTAAATACAGCATGGTTAGTAGACATAGCTGTTCTCCCGTTGTGCGAAACCCTGCAACCGTGCTGGTATCAACACCACCACGTAAAACCCATTCCAACTATTCACAACCGTGCCGGGAGAAAAACCAGCCTTACCGCTTTTTGAGTTAAGTTTCATAGATGGCTCTTATTATGTGATACAGAGGAAGTGACAACATCAGTATTAATCGCCATTTCAGCATTCTGCAACCGGTTACTGTAACCGGTTTCTTTGATTGTGAAGGTGATCGAAAAACTGCCAATGTTGCTGTGTTGTTACAATAAAATATTTACAGTAACGCTGCCCCTATGACAAATTACGCCAGGCGGTTTTCTGCTATGCAGGACTGCGGATAAGCGAGAGGGAGAGAAGAATGAGTTTACAATCAGTACGGCAGTTTTTAGCACAACATGCGCCAGATATTGAAATCATCGAATTAGATCAAAGCACCGCCACCGTCGATCTGGCAGCCAGGGCCCATAACGTCGAACCAGGGCAGATAGCAAAAACGCTGTCACTAAAGGTGAAAAACGACATTATCCTGGTCGTCGCCAGAGGCGATGCTCGCCTCGATAATAAAAAACTGAAAAATACGTTTGGCGCCAAAGCACGCATGCTGAGTAGCGATGAAGTGATCAACGCAACAGGTCATCCCGTAGGAGGCGTATGTCCTTTCGGGTTGGAGACACCTATATCGGTGTACTGTGATGTCTCGTTGAAACACTATACTGAAGTGCTCCCTGCGGCTGGAGCCACTCACAGCGCAGTTCGCATTGCGCCAGAGAGAATTGCAGAACTGACTGCGGCAACCTGGGTTGATGTGTGCCAGTGATCGATTTACCTTTCCATACCAATGACTACGCCGATACGCATCTTTTCAAGCACGCCATAACGGGGCAGTACGACGAAAAGATGACGGTTCTGCAGAGCGTACATGTAGCAGGATATCGGCAGCATCCAGTAATCCGGCATCGGAACTAACGCCCAGTTTGGACATCACATTAAATTTATGCGCGCGAATCGTTTTAATGTTTCGCTCAAGCTCAATCGCGATCTGCAGCATCGAATAACCATTCGACATATAGCGCAGAATTTCGCGCTCGGTTGGGCTAAGCATACGGCATTGATTGATATACCAGAGTTTCTTCGTGTCTTCTGTTTCCCCTCTGGCGCAATCCAGCACTGCAAATAATTCTTCCTGTAACACACTCAGCGTGGATGCTTTGCTAATCACGGCATCCAGTGGTGACGGTGACAGCGAGCCAATTAGCCGCGCCTCGCCATCATCATCGGCAATGACCACCCGCTTGATGCGAGGGTGTTTCACCGCCAGCTCCGTCATGTAAGCCAATCCGGTGCGGCGATCGGTTCTTTTCGCGGAAAGTGAAAAAATAACCGCGGAAAATGACGTCTGTGACATAGCCTGGCTTAAGGCTGGCAGTCCTGAAAAGAGATGAAGTTGGTATTGGTTGTTCGGTCTGGCATTAAATAAATTATAAATACCCACACTGCTCATTACACACTTTTCTACCAGTGCGACATTTCTTTTGATACTTCTGTCTTCCATTCCGTGGTCGCTCCATAAACTGAAGGTAGATTCAATTCTCGTGCTCCTTGAGAACTATTTATCCAGGCATACATCTCCGCATTGCTGTGTATTGACAGACGACGCATCGCACTATTTTTTTGAGCGCTGATTGTCTTATTACTTTTTTTAAGTAATGTGGCAATCTGATTAATCCCCCAGCCCTTTCCCAGAAGCCGTAGCACTTTCCGTTCAGATAGCGTCAGAATAATTGAGTGTACGCTATGATTCTGTCTTTCTGGTGCTATTACCGGAGAGAGCAATACCGGGCTAATTCTGTCGGCATAAACATTCCCTGCATCAATAACATTTACTAAACTATCGATCGGTTCGGCATCAGATAGCAGCGTACTGATTGGGCACATCAGCAGCTCAACGGCCACAGGATAATAATTTCGAGAAACGAGAAAGACCCAGTGAATATCACGGTATTGAGGTAACAAAGAATAATATTGTTCGCAGATCGCACGCGGATGGCTGCAGTCTCCGGTTAAATCAGCGATAACCAGATCTGAACGTCGCAGTTGCATCAATGTCAGTTCTTCTACGGCGCGGCAGTAGGTCAGTTTGTAATCGGAGAAATGCGCTTGCATTACCCCTTTAAGCCCAATTTGTATGATAGGTAATTTACTAATAATAATTGCGTTCTTGCAGCGTCCTGGCAACATAACTCCTCCATATTCACATGTCTTAAATCTTGTGCGCGCAAGTATCACCTACAATCAAATAAAATAATTAATAAATAGGCATGCGTTAAACAATAGACAGGATGAATTATTTATCCTTATTCTAAATAGAAAATGGCGATGCTACGTTCCCAATAGCATCACACTATAAATCTATCATGTCATAATCACGCACATGTACATTCATTGTACAATTAAAATAACTACATTAAATTATTAGCATTCCTTACGTAATTACTGTTCATCTCGAAAAATTTAGCCCTGATTCAAGAGGGGCTCCCACGATACGATTTCCTACAACCACCAAGTGACCTGTTTCTTTTTTCAACACAAAGATTGATCTTAGCCAGAGCCAACGGACTCACGCTTCATGATAAAAAGAAGATATTATTCATTAAGAGAGCATCTTTTAGTCAGAGCGAGCTATGCAAACAGAGCAGTCGTCACAAAGAACGGTTACACGGTTATGTATACAATGCGGACTTTTTTTACTGCAACATGGCGCAGAAAGCGCGTTGGTCGATGAACTCGCCACCCGCCTGGGTCTGGCGCTTGGGATGGACAGTGTAGAAAGTGCCATATCATCCAATGCCATCGTCCTGACGACGATCAAAGACGGACAATGCCTGACATCGACCCGAAAAAATCAGGATCGTGGCATCAACATGCATGTTGTGACGGAAGTGCAACACATCGTTATTTTGGCAGAGCATAATCTGCTGGATGAAAAAGGGGTAGAGAAACGGTTTAACCAAATCAAACCGCTGCGCTATCCCAGATGGCTGGTTGCTTTCATGGTAGGATTGTCCTGCGCCTGCTTTTGTAAACTCAATAACGGCGGCTGGGATGGCGCGATGATCACCTTTTTCGCCAGCATGATCGCCATGTATATCCGCCAGATTCTGGCGTCCCGGCATTTGCATCCACAAATCAACTTTTGTATTACCGCTTTTGTCGCGACCACCATATCCGGCCTGCTGCTTACGCTACCGACGTTTAATCACACGCCTACCGTAGCCATGGCCGCCAGCGTGCTGTTATTGGTCCCCGGTTTTCCGTTAATCAATTCGGTTGCGGATATGTTTAAAGGGCACATTAACACCGGCCTCGCTCGCTGGGCGATTGCCAGTCTGCTTACGCTGGCAACCTGCATTGGCGTGGTGATGTCTATGACCTTATGGGGGCTTCGCGGATGGGCGTAATCGATTTTATTTTTGCACTCATACAGGACATGCTCCTTTCTGCCATTCCGGCAGTAGGATTTGCCATGGTTTTTAATGTGCCACATCGGGCGCTTCCCTGGTGTGCGTTGTTGGGTGCCCTGGGACACGGTTCCCGAATGGTTATGATGACCGCTGGACTCAACATCGAATGGTCCACCTTTATGGCCTCGCTGCTGGTCGGCTGCATTGGGATCCAGTGGTCGCGCTGGTATCTGGCACACCCGAAAGTCTTCACCGTTGCGGCAGTGATCCCTATGTTTCCTGGGATCTCCGCCTACACTGCCATGATATCCGCCGTAAAGATCGGTCATTTCGGCTATAGCGAAGCGCTGATGATCACCCTGCTGACCAACTTCCTGAAAGCATCATCGATTGTGGGCGCACTCTCAATTGGGCTTTCCGTGCCAGGATTATGGCTGTATCGCAAACGTCCGCGCGTGTAACGAGTGAACCTGTTTACCCCTTCGCAGATGGGGGAACCTTCCCTCATCTGCTGCTCTCCTCTTTCTCTGTGTTACTATAAAAGCAGTCCCTTCTCGGTTGTTGTTCAGTATTGAGAAACATTATGTCCTGCAAAATTTTGACTCCGGACGTCATCAGTATTGACGCCTTATTACACGATCACAACGCGGTGCTGGCGAAGTCGACGGCTGGCGCAGTGGCTGTTTTTGCCAATAATGCGCCTGCTTTTTACGCAGTAACCCCAGCACGGCTGGCAGAGTTGCTGGCGCTTGAAGAGAAGCTGTCACGCCCGGGAAGCGATGTAACCTTAGATGCCCAATTCTATGAAGAGCCGCAAGCGGCACCGGTTGCCGTGCCAATGGGTAAATTTGCGATGTACGCTGACTGGCAGCCAGATGCTGACTTCCAGCGTCAGGCGGCGTTATGGGGAGTGGCGCTAAGAGAGCCCGTCACCGCTGAAGAACTGGCTTCATTTGTTGCCTACTGGCAAGCCGAAGGCAAAGTCTTTCACCATATCCAGTGGCAGCAAAAACTGGCACGCAGCATACAAATAGGCCGGGCCAGCAATGGCGGGATGCCCAAGCGCGATGTTAAC
Organism: Citrobacter sp. C6_1; assembly: GCF_014596835.2. NCBI lineage: Bacteria > Pseudomonadati > Pseudomonadota > Gammaproteobacteria > Enterobacterales > Enterobacteriaceae > Citrobacter > Citrobacter sp. C6_1. The sequence continues at coordinate 3,991,734 of NZ_CP115031.1, forward strand.
AGTGTCAGCGAACCTGACAGCCATATTCCACCAGGTTTTAGGGGATAACGATGAAAAACGTTGGCGACCTGATGAAACGTTTGCAAAAAATGATGCCGCCCAATGTTGAGCCAGCCTTCAAAACAAGCGAGGAGCTGCTGGCGTGGCAAAAGGAGCAAGGTGAAATTCGTGCCGCTGCATTGGCGCGTGAAAATCGGGCCATGAAAATGCAAAGAACCTTCAACCGTTCCGGTATCCGTCCACTACACCAGAACTGCTCGTTCGAGAACTATCGCGTCGAGTGCGAAGGTCAGATGAACGCCCTGAGCAAAGCCCGCCAGTATGTTGAAGAGTTTGACGGCAACATCGCCAGTTTTATCTTCTCTGGCAAACCCGGCACAGGTAAAAACCATCTTGCCGCCGCCATCTGCAACGAACTGCTACTGCGCGGCAAGTCGGTATTGATTATTACCGTGGCCGATATCATGTCGGCGATGAAAGAGACATTCAGCAATCGTGAGACCAGTGAAGAGCAACTGCTCAACGATCTCAGCAATGTGGATCTTCTGGTGATCGACGAGATCGGCATGCAAACAGAATCCCGCTACGAGAAAGTGATCATCAACCAGATCGTCGATCGTCGATCGTCGTCTAAACGTCCAACCGGCATGTTAACGAACAGCAATATGGATGAAATGAACAAACTGCTCGGCGAGCGGGTGATGGACCGTATGCGTCTGGGCAACAGTCTGTGGGTGATCTTTAACTGGGAAAGCTACCGGAGTCGGATCACCGGCAAAGAGTATTAGCGTATTGGGAACACTCCTAAGGCAGCCAGCGCTATACTGCGCTGAAAATGCATAACACGAGTTACACATAATGATGAAAACTACCAAACGTCTGCTGTGCTGCGCGGTTGTCGCCAGCACGCTCATCTCCACCAGCGTATTTGCCGCGTCCTGGCAAGATTCGCTCTCCAGCGCGGCCAGCGAACTGAGCAAACAAAGTTCCACCTCGCAGGGCAGCGCCTCAATTTCTTCCCTGACCAGCCTGCTGAACGGCAGCAATCAGTCTCTGACGTCCAGCAGCATGAATAACGCAGCAGGGATTCTGGAATACTGTGCAAAACAGAAACTGGCTTCGGTCACTGACGCGCAAAACGTCAAAAACCAGGTGCTGGATAAACTGGGTCTGAGCACGGCTGAACAGAAAAAAGATACCAACTATCTGGATGGTATTCAGGGAATGCTCAATACCAAAGATGGTCAGCAGCTTAACCTGAGCAACATTGGCAGCACCCCGCTGGCCGAGAAGGTCAAAACCAAGGCCTGCGATCTGGTATTAAAACAGGGAATAAACTTCATTTCCTGATGCAACAAATGCCGCGCCCGACCATTTCACCATCGGCGCGGCAGCAATCAATCCCACGAAGATATTTACCTACCAAATGCGGAGTAATTGCCCGCAAAACCCCGTATATCTAAACCAATTCTGAATAACAACGTAATTAAATGTCACTACAATTGCAGCAATATAACAACGCTATTACATTGTACTGTCCAGAAATGATTAGCCTGCCAGGCAATTGCCCGGTGTTACTGAGGATAGACCGTTGTCAGAATTGCTCTCCATTACTCTGTTTCTCGCTTCGGTACTGATTTATGCCTGGAAAGCGGGTCGCAACACCTGGTGGTTCGCCGCCACGTTAACGGTGCTGGGGATCTTTATTGTCTTAAACATCACGCTGTATGCCAGCGACTATTTCACCGGCGATGGCATCAACGACGCGGTGCTCTACACGCTGACCAACAGCCTGACCGGCGCGGGTCTTGGCAAATATGTTCTGCCAGGCGTCGGGATAGCTCTGGCGCTGACGACCGTTTTTGTCACGCTGGGTTGGATACTGCGTCGCCGTCGCCATCATCCGCATCATGTCGGTTACAGTCTACTGGCCCTGCTGCTGGCGCTGGCTTCCGTTGATGCCAGCCCGGCGTTCCACCAGATAACTGAGCTGGTCAAATCCCAGTCACGCGATGGCGATCCCGATTTTGCGGCCTATTACAAAGAGCCATCAAAAACGATCCCCAATCCGAAGCTGAATCTGGTTTATATCTACGGTGAAAGTCTGGAGCGTACTTATTTTAACAACGACGCCTTCCCGGATCTGACCCCGGAACTCGGCGCGTTGCAAAACGAAGGTCTGGATTTCAGCAACACCATGCAGCTGCCGGGTACAGATTACACCATCGCCGGCATGGTCGCCTCACAGTGTGGCATTCCGCTGTTTGCGCCATTTGAAGGCAACGCCTCAGCATCGGTTTCCAGCTTCTTCCCCAACAACATCTGTCTGGGCGATATCCTGAAGAACTCCGGTTATCAGAACTATTTTGTGCAGGGTGCCAACCTGCGCTTTGCCGGGAAAGATGTATTCCTGAAATCTCACGGATTTGATTATCTGTACGGCGCTGAAGAGTTAAAGGGCGTCGTTGCAGACCCTGCTTATCGCAACGACTGGGGCTTTTATGATGACACCGTACTGGATGAAGCATGGAAAAAATTCGAAGAACTGTCACGTTCAGGGCAGCGTTTTTCACTGTTTACCCTGACCGTGGATACTCACCACCCGGACGGTTTCATCTCACGCAGTTGTAACCGTAAGCGTTATGATATTGACGGTAAAACCAACCAGTCGTTCAGCGCGGTCAGCTGCAGCCAGGAAAATATCGCCGAGTTTATTCATAAAATTAAAGCCTCACCGTGGTTTAAAGATACCGTGATCGTCGTCTCTTCCGATCATCTGGCAATGAACAACACCGCATGGAAGTATCTCAACAAGCAAGATCGTAACAACCTGTTCTTCGTACTACGCGGCGATCAGCCCCAGCAGGAGACGCTGGCGGTGAAACGTAATACCATGGATAACGGTGCTACTGTACTGGATATTCTGGGCGGCGATAACTTTATCGGCCTTGGACGCAGCAGCTTGTCCAGCGAATCCGTATCGGAAGTGTTCCTGAACATAAAAGAGAAAATGCTGGCGTGGAAGCCCAACATCATCCGTTTATGGAATTTCCCGAAAGAGATGAAAGCATTCACCATCGATCGGGACAAAGAGATGATCGCTTTCTCCGGCAGCCATTTCCGTCTGCCGCTGCTGCTCCGAGTGTCGGATCAACGCGTCGAACCGCTGCCGGAAAGTGAATATTCAGCCCCGCTGCGCTTCCAGCTGGCTGATTTTGCCCCGCGTGACAACTTTGTCTGGATAGACCGCTGTTACAAAATGGCGCAGCTGTGGGCGCCGGAGTTGGCGCTTTCTACCGACTGGTGCGTTTCACAGGGGCAACTGGGCGGGCAGCAGATCGTGCAGCTTGTCGATAAAGCCAACTGGAAAAGTAAAACCGTATTTAAAGACACGGTGATCGACATGGAGCGCTACAAAGGAAACATCGATTCGCTGAAAATTGTCGATAACAACATTCGCTACAAAGCCGACAGCTTCGTCTTCAACGTGGCGGGCGCACCGGAAGAGGTGAAACAGTTTAGCGGAATTTCACGCCCTGAATCCTGGGGACGCTGGTCCAATGCGCAGCTCAGCAAAGAGGTAACCATCGAATACAAGGCCCCGCTGCCGAAGAAATTCGATCTGGTCATCACCGCGAAAGCCTTCGGCGACAACGCAAATCGCCCTATTCCCGTGCGCGTTGGCAACGAGGAACAGATGCTGGTGTTAGGCCATGATGTCACCACCACCACCTTGCATTTTGATAATCCGACGGACGCCGATACGCTGGTGATTGTCCCACCCGATCCGGTTGCCACCAACGAGGGCAATATTCTCGGCCACTCGCCGCGTAAGCTGGGGATCGGGATGGTTGAAATCAAAGTAGTGGCTGCTCAGGGATAAAAAAAACAGCGCCCAACACCACACCGGGCGCTGCATGGCAACCTTATTCCAGACTTTTCACCGCCTGACGCATACCCTGCACCAGAATCATCTCCAGGTTGGCCGTTACCTGCCCGGCAAGCCCGGGCAGCAACGTCAAATCGTCTCCCCAGTGCGCCGCATCGCCGAGCGCAGTGTCCACCAGTTCACGCAGCGTCAGATCGCTGCCGACTCGCGGCCACAGACTGGCATACAGGCTTATCCACTGCTCATCATCCTGTAGTGGGTAGCGTTCGCCCGCGCGTTCCCCGCGATAAAATGCCAACAATGCAGCAAGGGCAAACGTTAACCGTACGGGCCAGCGCCCATTTTGCTCACCCGCCAGCAGTTGCGGCAAAATTCGGGTGCGGAATTTGGTCATCCCGTTAAGCGCAATGGAAAGCAACTGGTGACGAATGTAGGGATTCTGAAAACGCCCGCTCACGGCGCCAGCAAATTCACGTAGCTCATCAGCCGGAAGATCCAGCACCGGGATAATTTCCTCGCCAATCGCCCGCTCGACAAAGTGGCGGACATCGGCATCCTGCATCGCCTCGCCGACGGTTTCCAGCCCGCACAGCCAGGCCACCGGCACCAGCGCCGTATGTGCGCCGTTAAGAATGGCCACCTTGCGCTCTTTGTATGGCTTGATATCGCTCACCACGCGGATGTTCAGCGGGCACTGCGTTAACTTCAGTTCCTCTGCCAGCCACTGCGGCCCCTGAATCACAAACAGATAAAAATGCTCCGCAGTATCGAGAAACGCATCGTGATAGCCCAGCGTTTCCTCCAGCGTAGCGGCTTCCTCACGTGGGTAGCCGGTCACAATGCGGTCGACCAGCGTGGAACAGAAGGTATTGGCTGTTTCCACCCAATCGGCAAACGCCGGAGGAAGCTGCCAGGCCTGCGCATATTGCAACACCAGAGCTTTAAGCGCCTCACCGTTATAGTCGATAAGCTCGCACGGGATAATCACCCAGCCCTTATCTGCCGCGCCCTCAAAGTGATTAAAGCGTTCGAGCAGCAGGCGCGTCAGTTTGGCCGGAAAGCTCACCGGTGGCGTATCATCCACGCAGTCTGCCGGGTGATAGCTTATTCCGGCTTCGGTGGTATTCGAAAATACAAAACGGATATCCGCATTGTGCGCCAGCGCCAGATACGCGGCGAAGTCCTGATACGGATTGATCTCGTTATTGACCGAGCGGATCAGCCGCGCTTCGCTCACGGCATCACCTTGTTCGTTCAGGCCACGAATCAGCGTGGTATACAGCCCGTCCTGGGTATTCAGCGACGGCGGAAAATCGGTATTAATTGGCCGAACGATGGTCACGCCCGCGTTCAGATCGGTATGCTCGTTGAGGATATCCAGTTGCCAGTCGACAAACGCCCGCAGAAAGTTACCTTCTCCAAACTGGATCACGCGCGTTGGGTAGCTGGCCCCCGGAAAATCAAGTCGATTCAATGTGTTCATCGCATTACCCTCTCAGAACGTGATCACGCCTTTAATCAGTTCACGGTTGTTAATCACATCCCGCTCGTATATTTCTGCCAGAGTGTCAAACGCATAGCGGTGCGTGAGCATCATGTCAGCCGTCAGTTTGCCTTCCGACATCAGACGCCCGACTTTGGCAAAATCTTCCGGCGTGGCGTTGCGACTGCCCATCATGGTGGTTTCTTTCTTGTGGAACTCCGGATCGGAGAACTGTAAATCACCTTTGAACAGCCCGACAAAAACGATGCTGCCGCCGTGGCGAATCAAATTCACCGTGTTGTTCATCGCGTGCTGATTCCCCGTAGCATCAATGACTTTTTGCGCCAGCGAACCGCCAAACTGGTCACGCAGTTGCGCGTCAAAATCTTCAGCGGACGGATCGATAACCGGGAGCCCTAATCGGGAAACCACATGCTCTCTGCGTGCCAGGCTGGTATCCGCGACAACCACCTGTGCACCGTCCGCTTTGGCTATCGCCGCGGCACCGAGCCCAATCGGGCCGGCACCGACAACAAGAACATGCTCGCCAGGTACCACCGCCGCCCGACGCACCGCATGGGCGCTGATGGCATAAGGTTCGATCAATGCCGCGGCATGCGGGTCAATCCCCTGTGCATCCAGTAGATTCGTCACCGGAACGGATAAGTACTCGCTAAAGCCACCATCCTGGTGCACACCAATCACCGAAATCTTCTCGCAGCAGTTAGTACGTCCGCTCTGGCACGCCGGACACTGTAGGCAGGCCACGTAAGGAATAACGGCTACCTGCTGACCATTTTTCAGGTCTTGTATATTTTTCCCCAGCCCGACAATTTCACCACATATTTCATGGCCTAGCACACGTGGATAGCTGAAAAAAGGTTGATTGCCGCCCCAGGCATGGATATCAGTTCCACAAATCCCTACGGATTTAATTTTAATTAATGCTTCTCCCTCACCCGGAATAGGTATTTCGCGTTCTTTCCAGACTAATTTTTTAGGTTCCTGGCAAATCAACGTATTCATCGTAGACATGATTCTGCTCTCCTGTTTTTTTGTTGCCTCAGATATCAACGAAAATAAAAACGCTGGAGAAAGCGGAAACATAATCTGTGAATCTCAACGCATAAAAATGTTTTAAATCGGGTTTTAATAGGCAAAAAGGAGAAGCCATGAGCCGTTCGCAGAACTTACGCCACAATGTGATTAACCAGATAATTGATGATATGGCGCGGGGTCATATCCCTTCCCCGCTGCCTTCGCAAAGCGCGCTGGCAGAAATGTACAACATCAGCCGCACCACCGTGCGCCATATGCTGAGCCACTTAGGTGAATGCGGCGTACTGACGCAGGTCGGTAGTCACTACGTTATCGTACGCAAACCAAACCATGATGATGGTTTTTCGTGTACCACGGCGTCCATGGCTGAGCAAAATCGAATTTTTGAGCAAGCCTTTTTCACCATGATTAACCAGCGCCAGCTGCGTGCGGGTGAAAGCTTCTCTGAACTGCAACTGGCCAGAGCTGCGGGCGTCAGCCCGGTCGTGGTACGGGAATATCTTTTAAAATTCGAGCGTTACAATCTGATTAAAAATGAAAAGCGCGGTCAGTGGAGCATGAAGCAGTTCGATCAGGCCTACGCCGAGCAGTTGTTCGAACTACGAGAAATGCTGGAGACTCACTCTCTGCAGCATTTCCTCAACCTGCCTGACGATGATCCTCGCTGGCTGCAGGCCAAAACGCTGCTGGAGCGCCACCGGATACTGCGTGACAGCATCGGCAGTAGCTTTCGCATGTTTTCGCAGCTGGACCGTGAATTTCATGCTTTACTGCTTTCCGCAGCCGATAATATATTTTTTAATCAATCACTTGAGATTATTTCTGTAATTTTCCACTTCCACTATCAATGGGATGAAAGCGACCTTAAGCAGCGCAACATCATTGCTATTGATGAACATATGACCATCCTCAGCGCGCTGATTTGCCGCAGTGACCTGGATGCCACCCTGGCGCTGTGTAACCATTTGAATTCAGCCAAACAATCGATGATTCGCTCCATCACCCAACGTCGCCATAATGTTTATTAAGAACAGATTAAAAACAGCAAACCATTACCGGGAGCACGATTTTATAAAAATAAAAACGCCGGAAAAATACCTCTTGCCTATGCTCACGCTAAGTCGACTGCATTAAAAACTTTCGTGAGCGGTGATGAAAAAAGTTGATTTATCACCGGTACTTTTTCAATACAGCACAGCCTGCCGCTGTGTAAAAATAAATTATTGAGGTTCAGGAGTCCGGCGTGGAAAAAAATAATATTACCCTCGACCCGAGTTCTTCGTTTGGCACCTCGTCATCTGCGGATATTAATGTTCCGCCAGAAGGCATGGTGCAACGCAGTAGTCGAATAAAGCGCATTCAGACCACAGCAATGATTTTATTATTTTTGGCTGCGGTGATTAATTACCTCGACCGCAGTTCACTGTCGGTCGCTAACTTAACCATTCGCGAAGAACTGGGACTCAGCGCCACACAAATCGGCGTACTGCTGTCGGTTTTTTCTCTCGCTTACGGTATTGCACAACTTCCCTGCGGCCCGCTGCTGGATCGTAAAGGTCCGCGCATCATGCTGGGACTGGGGATGTTCTTCTGGTCGCTGTTCCAGGCGATGTCTGGCATGGTGCACAGCTTCACCCAGTTTGTACTGGTACGTATCGGGATGGGGATCGGCGAAGCGCCAATGAACCCTTGTGGCGTAAAGGTCATCAACGACTGGTTTAACATCAAAGAGCGCGGCCGCCCGATGGGGTTATTCAACGCAGCGTCCACCATCGGTGTGGCCATTAGCCCGCCGATCCTGGCTGCCATGATGCTGGTCATGGGCTGGCGCTGGATGTTTATTACTATCGGCGTGCTGGGTATTTTCCTCGCTATCGGCTGGTATATGCTGTACCGCAACCGCGAACAGATTGCGCTGAGCGCTACCGAACAGGCGTATCTGAACGCCGGCAGTGTCAATGCGCGTCGCGATCCTTTGAGCTTTGCCGAATGGCGCAGCCTGTTCCGCAACCGTACCATGTGGGGCATGATGCTGGGCTTTAGCGGCATCAACTACACCGCATGGTTATATCTGGCCTGGCTGCCGGGCTACCTGCAAACCTCCTACAACCTGGATTTAAAAAGCACCGGATTAATGGCCGCCATCCCGTTCCTGTTTGGCGCAGCAGGCATGCTGATCAACGGTTTTGTCACCGACGGGTTGGTGAAACGCGGTATGGCGCCGATTAAGAGCCGTAAAATTTGTATTATCGCCGGGATGTTCTGCTCTGCAGCCTTCACGTTTGTCGTGCCACAGGCAACAACATCAATGGCTGCGGTACTCCTGATCGGTATGGCGCTGTTCTGCATCCACTTCGCCGGAACGTCCTGCTGGGGTCTGATCCACGTTGCAGTGGCTTCACGTATGACCGCCTCTGTGGGCAGTATTCAGAACTTTGCCAGTTTTATCTGCGCATCATTCGCGCCGATCGTCACCGGATTTATTGTTGATACCACCAACTCTTTCCGCCTGGCGCTGATCATCTGCGGTTGCGTCACCATGGTAGGCGCACTCGCCTATATCTTCCTGGTTCGTCAGCCAATCAGCGACCCACGTCAGGAGTGATGCTCTGTAAGGGTCCGGTAATCGTACATTACCGGACCTGCGTGAAACCCCGCTATACTGCCTCCATGAAAATCACTTTCCGCTCCACAACCCAGGTCAATACCCCTATCCTGCCGGGCATCGAACGCTCCGCAGGTCAGCGCTTCCTGCACATTCCTTCGCTGGCATGGCTCGCCGATGGTCACACCGTTACGCTCTCCCAACATCAGCACTATGTTGACAGCGAGATGAGCTGGCTGGCACTGGCAGATAACTCGCCCGTTGGCTTTTTGCTGGCAGAACCGATTGCATCATCGCTGTTTATTGCTGAAGTTTCTCTGCATCTGGACTGGCAGGGGAAAGGGATTGGTCGGGGGTTGATTCGCTACGTCGCTGAACAGGCGCGGGAAAAAGGGTATGCATCACTCACGCTGACCACCTTTCGCGATGTGCCATGGAACGCGCCCTTCTATGCCGGTCTGGGGTTTGAGATGCTGACTGATGAGGCGCTTTCTACACCACTGCGCCAGAAAAGAGAAGAAGAAGCGGCGCACGGGCTGGCGTATGAGTCACGCTGCGCCATGCGCCTGATGTTACGTTGATTGCCCGATGTCGGTGATGCCTTATCTGACCTACGTAACATTCCCGTAGGCCAGATAAGCGACAGCGCCATCCGGCAGCACAGGCTTAGAACGTTTCCCAGTTATCACCGGCATCCGTTGCCGCGGCTTTACGTGGTTGTACGGTTGCTGAAGCGGGTTTTGCGGTCGCAACATCACGAGCACGTTGTTGCTCATGCTGAATACGGAACACCGCAACAGCCTGAGTCAGACGGCTGGCCTGTTCTTCCAACGCCGCAGCGGCAGCAGCGGATTCTTCCACCAGCGAGGCGTTCTGCTGCGTCACGCGATCCATCTCGGCGACTGCCAGACCCACCTGGTCGATCCCGCGGCTCTGCTCGTCAGAAGCGGAGGCGATTTCACCCATAATATCGGTCACGCGGGTCACCGCATTGACGATCTCATCCATGGTTTCACCGGCGCTTTCAACCAGCGTTGAACCGACGTCCACGCGGCTGACCGAGTCTTCAATCAGGCTCTTGATCTCGCGCGCGGCCTGCGCACTACGCTGGGCCAGGTTACGAACTTCACCCGCCACCACCGCAAAACCACGACCCTGTTCACCCGCACGCGCGGCTTCTACCGCGGCGTTGAGCGCCAGAATGTTAGTCTGGAAGGCAATGCCGTCGATCACGCTGATAATATCGGCAATTTTCTGCGAACTGGAAGCGATATCACGCATGGTTTGCACCACATTATCCACCACTTTTCCGCCTTTCTGCGCCGTTTCTGAGGCACTCAGCGCCAGATGGCTGGCCTGACGGGCGTTTTCGGCGTTCTGCTTCACGGTCGCCGTCAGCTGTTCCATGCTGGCCGCGGTTTCTTCCAGAGAGGCCGCTTGCTGTTCGGTACGCGAGGAGAGATCGTTATTGCCCATCGCAATCTCGCTGGCACCGCTATAGATAGCGTTAGCACCATTACGCACATCACCCACGGTGTTCATCAGTTCACCCTGCATGTGACGCAGGCTTTCTGCCAGTTGCCCAATCTCGTTGGAACCTTCCACCTCAATACGCTTCACCAGATCGCCGCTGGCGATATGACGAATGCTGTCAATCAGACGGTTCATTGGAGAGATAAGGGTCAGTTTGATACCAAACCAGACCGCAATAATCGCTGCCAGTACGGTAATCAGCACAATCACCAGCACCCACATCGCCTGGCTGTAAGAACTGTTGTTATCGGCCACCGCGATGTCATACAGGCGATCGTTTTGCTGCATGTAGTTGACATAGGCTTTCTCAAAACCATCCTGATAGCTTTGAGTCGGTTGATCAAAGAACGCGTTGATCTTCCCGTCACCCAGCAACTGGATCAGTTCCGCCAGCGCGCCGTGGTAGATGTCATAGGTGCGGTTGATCTCCTGGAATGCGGCTTCGCTTTGACGCGGATCGCGTGGCAGCGACTCGTAAATCGCCCAGTTTTTTTCCGTCAGTTTCAGCGCATTGCTCGCTACCTGCATCAGCTCAGCAACGGTCGCGCCGCTGCCGATATTGCTCTGATCCATCATGTAACGAATACCCGCCCGGTTAAGGGTATTACGCGTTTGCAGCAGTTCAACCCAGGTTCCATTCAGCGCAGACTGTTGCTGGCGAATGGTTTGCAGAACGGTAAAGTTCTCTTTGTCATTCTTCAGTGAGTTAAAGAACAACCCGCCCGAGGCCAGTTGTAAAACGCCAAATAGCGCCAATACCAGCAGTAAGCTGGTAACAATCTTCATTCGTTTTAACATGTTTTCTCTTTCCGCTAGACAGATGTCAGAATTTTCGGCCTGGAAAGGGAAAACTTTATGGAATTCGTGCTAACTGAATCGATCTCAGCATCGACGATTCGTCGATCCCCGCAATCAACCAAGGATCTAAAGGCGTTTATCAGTGATCTCAATCACATAATTATCCCCACTCACCGGCACCTGGAACCGCTCACTGACACTTGGAACCGCTTAAGCTGACATACAACCACTCACTTATTTACCTTACTTTACGCGCGTAACTCTCTGGCAAGATCCTCCCAACATAGCAGTCAACTTATCTCCTCAAACACACAATCAACCCCCCAGCGGCCTCGGCCAATTATTAGGTTTTACTATGGATACGAAAAAGATATTCAAGCACATACCCTGGGTCATTCTCGGAATCATCGGTGCATTCTGCCTCTCGGTAGTGGCATTACGTCGGGGTGAACACATCAGCGCCCTGTGGATCGTGGTCGCCTCTGTCTCCGTTTATCTGGTGGCCTATCGTTACTACAGTCTCTACATCGCTCAAAAGGTGATGAAACTTGACCCAACGCGTGCCACGCCAGCGGTCATCAACAATGATGGTCTGAACTACGTCCCAACCAACCGTAACGTATTGTTTGGTCACCACTTTGCTGCTATCGCCGGTGCAGGTCCGCTGGTTGGGCCAGTACTGGCTGCGCAGATGGGCTACCTGCCCGGCACGCTGTGGCTGCTGGCCGGCGTGGTGCTGGCCGGTGCGGTGCAGGACTTCATGGTGCTGTTTATCTCTTCTCGCCGTAACGGCGCATCTCTGGGTGAGATGATCAAAGAAGAGATGGGCCCGGTGCCGGGAACCATTGCGCTGTTCGGCTGCTTCTTAATCATGATCATTATCCTCGCGGTGCTGGCACTGATCGTGGTGAAAGCACTGGCTGAAAGCCCATGGGGTGTGTTCACCGTCTGCTCAACCGTACCTATCGCGCTGTTCATGGGGATCTACATGCGATTCCTGCGCCCAGGACGCGTGGGCGAAGTGTCGGTGATTGGTATTGTGCTGCTGGTTGCTTCTATCTACTTCGGTGGCGTGATTGCGCACGACCCGTACTGGGGCCCGGCGCTGACCTTTAAAGACACCACCATTACCTTCACCCTGATCGGTTACGCGTTTATCTCTGCGCTGCTGCCGGTATGGCTGATCCTCGCCCCGCGCGACTATCTGGCGACCTTCCTGAAAATCGGCGTTATCGTTGGTCTGGCGGTGGGGATTGTTATCCTCAACCCGGAACTGAAAATGCCGGCGATGACCCAGTACGTTGATGGTACTGGCCCGCTGTGGAAAGGCGCTCTGTTCCCGTTCCTGTTCATTACCATCGCCTGTGGTGCGGTATCTGGCTTCCACGCGCTGATCGCCTCCGGTACTACACCGAAGCTGCTGGCCTGTGAAACCGACGCGCGTTTCATTGGTTATGGCGCGATGCTGATGGAATCCTTCGTGGCGATTATGGCGCTGGTTGCTGCGTCCATCATCGAACCGGGTCTGTACTTCGCAATGAACACCCCGCCTGCGGGCCTTGGCATCACCATGCCGAACCTGCATGAAATGGGTGGAGAGAACGCGCCGCTGATTATGGCGCAACTGAAAGACGTCACCGCACACGCGGCGGCAACCGTCAGTTCCTGGGGCTTCGTGATTTCGCCTGAGCAGATCCTGCAAACCGCGAAAGACATCGGTGAACCGTCCGTTCTGAACCGCGCAGGTGGCGCACCAACGCTGGCTGTCGGTATCGCCCACGTGTTCCACAAAGTCCTGCCGATGGCGGACATGGGCTTCTGGTACCACTTCGGTATTCTGTTCGAAGCACTGTTCATCCTGACCGCACTGGATGCGGGTACCCGTTCTGGCCGCTTTATGCTGCAGGATTTACTGGGTAACTTCGTCCCGTTCCTGAAGAAAACCGACTCCCTGGTTGCCGGTGTCGTCGGTACTGCGGGCTGCGTAGGCCTGTGGGGCTACCTGCTGTATCAAGGCGTGGTTGACCCGCTGGGCGGCGTGAAGAGCCTGTGGCCGCTGTTCGGTATCTCTAACCAGATGCTGGCGGCTGTGGCGCTGGTTCTGGGCACCGTGGTACTGGTTAAAATGCAGCGTACCAAATACATCTGGGTGACCGTGATTCCGGCAGTATGGCTGCTGATCTGTACCACCTGGGCGCTGGGTCTGAAACTGTTCAGCACCAACCAGCAGATGGAAGGCTTCTTCTTCATGGCGAATCAGTACAAAGAGAAGATTGCTAACGGCGGCGAACTGACCGCACAGCAGATTGCCAATATGAACCATATTGTCATCAACAACTACACCAACGCAGGCTTAAGTATTCTGTTCCTGGTGGTGGTGTACAGCATCATTTTCTACGGGTTCCGTACCTGGCAGAAAGCCCGCACCATCAACGGTCGCTCTGATAAAGAGACACCGTATGTACCGGTGCCAGAAGGTGGCGTGAAAACCTCTTCACATCATTAAGCCGTAATTGCCGGATGACGCTGCGCTTATCCGGCCTACAAAATGTGCAGTATGTAGGCCGGATAAGGCGCAAGCCGCCATCCGGCTTTATTCATTAACAGGACGGCAGAATGTTTGGTACTTTAGGTCAGGCAAAAAAATATCTCGGTCAGGCGGCGAAGATGCTGATTGGCATTCCGGACTACGACAACTACGTCGAGCACATGAAGACCAACCATCCCGATAAGCCGTACATGACCTACGAAGAATTCTTCCGCGAGCGCCAGGAAGCCCGCTACGGTAGCGGCGGAAGCAGTTGCTGTTAGAAGGAGAAGTGAATGACCCCGATTGCAGTTACCCTACTCACCGGTTTTCTTGGCGCGGGAAAAACCACCCTGCTGCGCCATATTCTCAACGAGCAGCACGGTTTCAAGATTGCCGTTATCGAAAACGAATTCGGCGAAGTCTCGGTAGACGATCAGCTGATTGGCGACCGTGCCACGCAGATCAAAACCCTGACCAACGGCTGCATCTGCTGTACCCGCTCCAGTGAGCTGGAAGACGCGCTGCTCGATCTGCTCGACAACCTCGACAAAGGCGCCATCAATTTTGATCGTCTGGTGATCGAATGCACCGGCATGGCCGATCCTGGCCCGATTATTCAGACCTTTTTCTCCCATGAAGTAATTTGCGAACGCTACCTGCTGGACGGCGTAATTGCGCTGGTTGACGCGGTGCATGCCGACGAACAGATGAACCAGTTCACCATCGCCCAGTCGCAGGTAGGCTATGCCGACCGTATTCTGCTGACCAAAACCGACGTAGCCGGTGAAAGCGAAAAACTGCGTGAGCGCCTGGCGCGCATCAACGCCCGCGCCCCGGTGTATACCGTCACGCATGGCGATATCGATCTCTCGCTGCTGTTCGACACCAACGGTTTTATGCTGGAAGAAAACGTGGTCAGCGCCAAACCGCGCTTCCACTTTATCGCCGACAAGCAAAACGATATCTCCTCGATCGTCGTCGAGCTGGATTACCCGGTCAATATCAGCGACGTGTCCAGGGTGATGGAAAACCTGCTGCTGGAATCCGCCGAGAAGCTGCTGCGCTATAAAGGCATGCTGTGGATTGAAGGCGAACCGAACCGCCTGCTGTTCCAGGGCGTCCAGCGCCTGTACAGCGCCGACTGGGACCGCCCGTGGGGCGACGAACAACCGCACAGCCTGCTGGTGTTTATCGGCATTAACCTGCCGGAAGACGAGATCCGAGCAGCGTTTGCGGGGTTGAAGAAGTAAACAGCCGCTCCCTTTTATTTGTGAAAGGGAGCAAATATCTCTGAAGCAAATATCTCGCATCACGCTTTCTGTTTGTAATATTGTCTGTTAATGTCATTAACCATGATGAATTCATGTTTTTATTAATATCCCTCAGAATATTAATTTAACATATTTATATAATTTTCATGAATTGGTAGGTGTAACATGGCAATCATTATTCCCACAATAAGCAGTTGTAGCGAGAAAATTACTGCCGGCGAAAAAAGACTGGCAAGACTTCTTGAGGGGGGACTCAGCGAACAGTGTACCTGCTGGTATGACACCCGAATGGGAGACAAGCAAGAGCATCCGGATTTTGTAATTCTAACCCCCGAAAAAGGTTTGTTATTTATAGAAGTGAAAGACTGGTTTATTACAAAAATTAAATCCGCCAACAAATTACATATTCATTATGAAACTAAAGACGGCATTCAACCGTTCAAGAATCCACTCGAACAGGTTCGTCAATATACCTTTCACACTATCGATAGCCTAAAAAAAGATCCGCTGCTCCGTCAGCAACAAGGAGATTATGAAGGCAGCTTTATTATGCCGTATGGATTTGGTGTTTATTTAAGCAATATCACCCGAGCACAGCTAGAAAAGAGTTTTCCACCCGAAGCGATAAATGAACTATTCCCAGCCAGTCAGGTTATTTGCAAAGACGAGCTCAGCGAGTTTATGACCAGGGAACAAATCTCTGCCCGGCTCGAATCCCTTCTCAGACATAACTTCACTCATCATACAACACCACAGCAACTCGACCGTATCCGATGGCATCTATATCCCGATGTACGCATTAACGCATCCGTTACGCATGTTGATCTGGACAATTTTACGTTCCACACCCCCGATGTGGTTTGCATGATGGACAGGAACCAGGAACAACTCGCCAGAAGCATGGGTGCAGGGCACCGCGTTATTCATGGCGTGGCAGGATCCGGTAAAACGCTCATTTTGCACCACCGTTGTATTGAGCTTGCCAACAATATTGAAAACACCAAGCCGATCCTGGTGATTTGCTACAACATCACGCTGGCCAAAAAACTCAAATCACAGCTTGAGCAGCACACTTTAAGACTTCCCGTCGAAGTCATCCATTTTCATGCCTGGTGTTATCAACAGCTAAATGCACATCATTGTCTTCCGCCGAAAAGCAAAAACTTTATTGAGCTGATGGAAAATGCGCTGACGGTGGCATTTGAAGAGGGGATTATAAAACCGGAGCAATACAGCGCAGTCCTAATAGACGAGGGACACGATTTCAAACCGGAGTGGCTGAGAATACTCGCACGTATGCCAGACAACAAAGATAACTCCCTTCTTTTCCTCTACGATGACGCCCAGTCTATCTACCAGAAAAAGAAAGCCCTCGACTTCACACTCTCTAGTGTCAATATTAAGGCCCTCGGCCGTACTACGATCCTGAATACCAACTATCGTAATACCCGGCAAATACTCCATTTTGCCAGCAACATTGCCTTTAATTATCTCAATAATCACATTGAAGAGGCGCTCAAGTACCAGCAACCCGATGCCGGAGGCTTGTCCGGCACTTATCCGGCACTGGCCAGCTTTGATAATCAGGACGAGGAGATTACTCACGTGCTCGATTGGGTGACAAAGCAGCGACAACAAGGTATTGCATGGTCAGAGATCGCCATACTGTGCCCTTCAACATACAGCATTTCGGGGATGCTGGGGCCACGTCTCGCGGCGCGTAGCATCCCCTACCAAATGATTGTGACCAGCGATGACAAAAAGCACTGGTCGCCGCAAAATGATTTCCTTTGTGTAATGCCTTTACCAAGCAGTAAGGGGCTTGAATTTCACTCAGTGGCTATTATGGATGCCGCAAAGGAAAGGGATGAGGAAGATCTGAGTGACGACATCAAGCGTCTGTATGTCGGATTTACCCGCGCGCGCCAGAATCTTTTGGTGACAATGCACGGAACAGGGAGCTTGCGCGACCATCTTCTCAACACCTACGAAAATAGCGCGAAGGCTTTCTAACGGAGCCACGCCAGGAATCCGTAAACATTCCCCTCTCCCTACAACGGAGAGGGGTGAATCCTATTTCAACACTCCCTGCTGCGTTACAACCCACCGTTCACTGGTGGTAACCGGTTTGGCATCCCGGCCTGATGCCGCAGGTGTTCCACTAATTTGACAGCCGCGGTTATTTTAGCGGAGAACCGCAGCAGAAATAACCTCGCAGATGTCCGGTGGCGCTACACTTACCGGGCCTGGAAATTCTGCTTCCCGTAGGCCGGATAAGGCGCAGCCGCCATCCGGCACTCACCTTCCACTCACTCGGTGATCACAAATCGTGTCGCCGCAAAGCAGTTCAATATCCGGTGCACCAGAAATACCATGGTGAGCGTAGCTACCAGCGCGACGGTAACGGAGGTGATGCGGTAGAGATCGCTGAACACCAGATCCTGATCCGGGTGCAGGTTCTGGCCAAACATAATGCCGATGGTGGTGATACTGGCAAAACCCACGCCCGCGCCGACTTTTTCCATTACGTGCAGGCGGGCGCTGAACGCCAGCCCGAGGCCAATCAGCGGCATCATCAGCAGCATATGGTTGCTGAAATCATAAATAAGCAGCTGCACCAGCAGAATGTACAGACAAGCCAGTACCACGCCGACCACGCGCCAGACAGAACTCAACACCGCGCCGCGATAATGCATCGGAAACAGGATCAAAATGCCCGCCATCAGCGCCGACAGCGAATCGCTCAGGTCACAAACCTGAAAGACCACAAAAATCATTGTCGCCACCGAACCGGAAAGCAGCGACTCGTGGCGAACCCGGGCGGCATCTTTCTCAATACGCGGCGGCGGATGGCGGGGATCCGCATCTGGGATCAGATAATGCAGCAGCGCGCTCAGCGCCACCGCCATGACGCAGGCTTCCATATTGGAGAACATCAGCGTATGCCAGTTGGTGGTGGGATAGCTCATAAAATTGAGCATCGTGCTCTGGCACACCACGCCCATTGAGCCGAACAGAAACAGCGGTCCTTTGCTCATCAAACGAAAACGCATCACGTACAGGCCAAATACCACCAGCGTTATAATCAGCGGCCACTGTGAGAGATAGCCGACAATCAGCACCATTTCGACGCAGTTCA
Organism: Citrobacter sp. C6_1; assembly: GCF_014596835.2. Lineage (NCBI taxonomy): Bacteria > Pseudomonadati > Pseudomonadota > Gammaproteobacteria > Enterobacterales > Enterobacteriaceae > Citrobacter > Citrobacter sp. C6_1. The sequence continues at coordinate 4,010,041 of NZ_CP115031.1, forward strand.
CCGCCGCGCTGAACACAAACTGTTTTGCCACATGACGGTTGAATACCGGCACCAGCGACAGCAGCATCAGCGGATAAACCACAAAGAACACGCCGTATTGCACGTTGTAGAAGGTCGAGATACTCAGCGCTATCGTTCCGGCAACGGCAATACGCAGGGTCTGGCGAAAATCATTGGCGGTGTAGACAATATTCCCGTGCGGCGTAAAAACGTGGGCCAGGGTGTTAATAGACATAGTGCAGCCAGCTGACAAGGTGGATCTGCGCCCCGGCAAAAGTGCGGGCGAACATCCCCTCGCTGTTGTACAGCTGTACCGTGGCGCGCGCCCCGGTCGGCAACGGCGTGTCGAGCGGTTCGTTCAGCGCGACGTGAATACGCATACGCTGGGCATCGCGCACCCAGCGGGTGGACTGTTCCGGTTGCGACAGCTGGCCATTAACCAGCTCCTGTCCTGCCAAAATGCCAGCATCGCAGCTGGTGACGCGGGCAGAGAAAACTTTGCCCGGCATGGCGTCGAACACCACGGCGGCATCGGTATCCACCCGGGTGTGGCGCAGGCTTTTCTCGCGAAAGTCAGCCACAATGTCGGTCTGGTGGCTGACCAACGCCAGCAATGGCGTGGCGGCAGTGGCGTAAAGTCCGGGGCTAAGCTGGAGGTTGCTCACCGTGCCGTCGGTCTGTGCATAGACTTTGCTCCAGCCGAGGTTCAGTTGCGCCTCTTCCAGCGCATTACGGTATTTTTGCAACGTCACGTTGCGGTTTTCATCGCGCTCGCCGCGTTGGAGCAGCAGGTTCTGAATACTGGCATTAAGCGCCGACACCGACTGCTCGCTGGTTTGCCAGGTGGTGCGCACCTTGTCGAGATCGGCTTGCGACACGTTCTGCATGGCGCTCAGGCGCTGATAGCGGTCAAAGGTGGTCTTGTCGTTCCGGGCGTTGAATTGCGCGGTGCGCAGGTTGGCGCGCGCAGAAGCGATCTGCGCATCCAGCTGTTGGTTGCTCAGCTTCGCCTGCTCAAGGGCGATTTGCGCGGCCTCGACCTTATTGATAAACGGCGTCGGATCCAGTTCGTACAGCAAATCGCCCTTCTTCACCGGACTGTTATTGTGTACATGCACCTGCGAGACGTAGCCGGATACGCGTGAGGAAACCGGCGTTACCACGCGCATCACCGTGGAGTCCGGCGTCAGCGGGATCCAGATATCGGCAACGATAAACCAGGCGAATATGACCAGGAAAGCGGCAATACTCACCCTTACCCAACGGGCAAATTTTTGTTCTGGGGTCATCATAGTTTTTTAGTGTTGATTGTCTTCTTCGCGGATTGTCCGCAAATTGCAGGCGAGTTGATTTAAGGTTGCGCTGAAGGCGGCAAGCTCCGCTTCTGGGATAGTACACGTGACGCGATGTTGGTATGTCTCTATCACCCGGTTGAGTTCTTCCAGCCTTAAGCGGCCTTGCGCGGTCAGCGTGAGCAGGCGAATGCGTTTGTCATAAGGCGATGTGGAACGCAGCAGATAGCCGTGCTTTTCCAGCTGTGAGAGGGTACGCATCAGCGGCGGCAGTTCAATACCCTGCACCTCCGCCAGTTCACTGACCGAGACGTTGTCTCCCAGTTGATACAGTTGCATCAGTACCGTCCAGCTTGACTGCGTCAGGCCAGTATCAGTAATGGCTGCGTCAATAATGGCCCGCCACTGGCGCACCACCATTGCCATGCGCATCCCCATCGGGCGGCGGGCAAACCGTTCATCTTCAGTCATGTTTCCTTCCCCTCATCGCTGAGAAGAAAATAATACTTATCAGGGTAAGTATCAAGAAACGGACTAACCAGAAGCATAAATTGATAAATACCGCGAATATAAAAGAGGCCGGGGCAGTAGTCCCCGGCCTTTGTTGGTGAAAAAAAAATCACTCCACCTGATCACGTCGCAACCCGACGTCCCGCAGCCGTTCATCGCTCATCTGTTGCAATACACGTCGCGTTTGCGCCCGAAGTTGCCACCGTTTTATCACCTGCCAGATCTGCACAAACCCAACAAACGGCTGTTTTGCGTGGTTCTCGTGAAATTCCATACCTTGCCTCCCCGTCTTGCCAGAGACTTTATCTTCACGGATTTGGCCAGGTACAATACAGACTCACAAAGTACTTTTCTTTAACATACAGATTGGTTAAAAAGAGCTCTGCATCGCTTTTTTCACGCCAATCTGTACTGGTTTTTTAATCTGTATGGTACCCATGAGGGATACAGCATGACGCGTTACCAACATCTGGCCAATCTGCTGGCCGAACGCATTGAGCAAGGGCTGTATCGCCATGGCGAAAAACTGCCTTCGGTACGCAGCCTGAGTCAGGAGCACGGGGTCAGCATCAGCACCGTACAGCAGGCCTATCAGACGCTGGAACAGCGACAGCTGATCACCCCCCAGCCACGTTCCGGTTATTTTGTCGCGCCGCAAAAAGCAAAGCCGCCCGTGCCGCTGATGTCGCGCCCGGTACAGCGTCCAGTGGAGATAACCCAGTGGGATCAGGTGCTGGATATGCTGAAAGGCAACGCGGACAAATCCATCACACCTTTCAGCAGCGGCGTGCCCGATATTAATCAACCCAGCCTGAAGCCACTGTGGCGCGAGTTAAGCCGCGTGGCGCAGCATAATCTCAAGGCAATTTTGGGCTACGATGAAATCTCCGGGTGCCGTGAGCTGCGTCACCAGATTGCGCGCCTGATGCTGGACAGCGGCTCTGTCGTCAATGCGGATGATATTGTCATCACCAGCGGCAGCCAGAGCGGAATGTCGCTGGCGCTGCTGACGGTCTGCCAGCCTGGAGACATTGTTGCCGTTGAATCCCCCGCCTACTACGGCACAATGCAGCTGCTGCGCGGCTTAGGGATCAAAGTCATTGAGATCCCGACCGATCCGGATACCGGGATCAGCATTGAAGCACTGGAACTGGCACTGGATCAATGGCCGATCAAAGGCGTGCTGCTGGTTCCCAACTGCAACAACCCGCTCGGATTTATTATGCCGGATGCGCGGAAGCGGGCGGTACTCGCCCTCGCCCAACGCCACGATATCGTGATTTTTGAAGATGATGTGTATGGCGAACTGGCAACGGAGTACCCGCGCCCACGCACCATTCACTCCTGGGACAGTGACGGTCGGGTTATGCTGTGCAGTTCGTTTACCAAATCCGTAGCACCAGGTTTGCGCGTCGGTTGGGTCATTCCCGGTCGCTATTATGACAAACTGCTGCATATGAAATACGCCGTCATTGGCACCAACGTTCCTGCCACGCAACTGGCGGCCGCCACCTTCGTGCGCGAGGGGCATTACCATCGTCATATCCGACGCATGCGCCAGATTTATCAGCGCAATATGGAGATCTACACCTGCTGGGTACGGGAGTACTTCCCCTGCGGGATCTGCGTCACCCGACCAAAAGGCGGCTTTATGCTGTGGGTGGAATTGCCGCAGCAGGTCGATATGGTCTGCGTGGCTAAACAGCTCTGTCGCCTGAAAATCCAGGTCGCGCCTGGCTCGCTGTTCTCCGCATCCGGAAAGTATCGCAACTGCGTGCGTATTAACTGTGCGTTACCGCCAAACGAGAAGCATCAGGAAGTGATGCAAAAACTCGGTGAAGCAGTGAAGGTGGCGATGGAGTAAATCGCTACACCCGGCTAAACCTCTGCCTGGTGGCTTAACCCCAGGATATCCTCAGCGGAAAGTCGGGTAATTTTTTGTACCGTGCTGATATCAATACCGTCTGCCAGCATGGTGCAGGCAATACGGAGCGCCTCAGTTCGTTGCCCCTCTATCAGCCCTTCCTGTTTGCCTTCCTGTTTGCCTTCCTGTTTGCCTTTCTGCTGACCTTTGAGCCATCCTTTTTGAAAACCTGCCTCATGTAATCTGTCTGCGATCGTCATCAAATGCTCCTTATGCTGCGGTGAACGTTCGGCAATCTCCCTGATAAACGCATTGAAGCGGGGCGCATCGCCGGTTCGCAAAATATAATTAAACAGCGTCTTTAGCTGGCTGTCATTAGTCAGTCCAGTAACCAACAGGGAAACAATTTGCTCTACCAGTCCCATAAGGTCGCGCTGACGGATATGTTTTTGGATTAACTCCAGCAGCGCCATGCGTCGATGCTGCACAATTTCGTCATCCGGAATAACGGTAATATCTACCAGCGGAAACGCGGCAGCATACAACTGACGAGCCAGCTTCGGGTTAGCAAACTCGTCCAGCCAGCACAATGACCAGGGATACGGGCTTTTAGCACCATGATAAAAAAGCATCGGCACCACCAGTGGCAATTGCTGATGCCCGGCATCTAAATGTTTCTGCATAGCCGCTATCGCATAGCGCATCAATCTGAATGCCATATGCGCATCCGGTGTACTTTGGTGTTCAATCACCACATAAATATATCCATCCCCTTCAGTCGTTTTCACCGACCACAGCACATCGGAGTAATACGCATGTAAATCCTCTTCAATAAAACTGTCAGGCTCAAGTTTCAGGGTTTGAAAATTGCAAAGTTCGCGCAGCGAAGCGGGAAGATGTATTTGTAGAAAATCCCGGGCAGTCTCAGGATGACGTAAAAATGTTTTAAAGACCGCATCATGCGGTGTGGAAGTCGCTGCTGTATTCATGGCGGCCCGTCACCTGGAAATAAGATGCCATAACTTTAGCGTCAGAAAATCACACTCTCACCTGCGATATCCTCTCTTTGCGAAGCGTTATCAGAGATAAAAACGTCCCGTTGCAACGTCTGCATTTGTCTGGAAGACATCACGCAGAAACGCGGCTTCAATGTACATTCCCGCGTTAACTCCCTTTAATTTCTACACACTAACCCGCTAAACTCGTTTAATTAATATCCAATCCGCATTACACTTTGGGTGGCTATTATCCATTCAACCAATTCTTCCCGAGGTGCGATGTGCTGATTGTTACCTGTAATCGTTACGTTTTCTGACCCGAGTCTGAAAACGTTTCTCCTGTTTGCGCCTCGCGCGGGCAGCGTTTTTGATTACATGAAATTCAGTACATTTGCAGTCTGCTGTTTTCTGCCATCGGCCTGACGTCTCAAAGACGGTATTGAATTTCGCTATTCCCGTTGAGGGTTTTCTCCCGACAAGGAGCTGTTTTATGCAACGGATTTTCGCGTTTTTCTCCCAACGCGCCACGACGCTATTTTTCCCCATCGCGCTGATTCTGTACGACTTCGCCGCCTATCTGTCGACGGATCTGATCCAGCCCGGCATCATTAATGTCGTGCGCGATTTCAACGCCGATGTCAGCCTGGCTCCCGCTGCAGTCAGTCTGTATCTGGCAGGCGGCATGGCGCTGCAGTGGCTGTTAGGCCCGCTTTCCGACCGGATTGGCCGCCGACCGGTGCTGATCGCGGGGGCGTTAATCTTTACGCTCGCCTGCGCGGCCACGCTGTTCACCACTTCGATGACGCAATTTCTGGTTGCGCGTTTCGTGCAGGGCACCAGCATCTGCTTTATCGCCACTGTGGGTTATGTCACGGTACAGGAGGCGTTTGGGCAAACGAAGGCCATTAAGCTGATGGCGATAATCACCTCCATTGTGCTGGTTGCGCCGGTTATCGGCCCGCTCTCCGGGGCCGCGCTGATGCACTTTGTCCACTGGAAGATCCTGTTTGCCATCATTGCCGCCATGGGGCTTATCGCCCTGATTGGATTAGCGTTAGCCATGCCGGAAACCGTCCAGCGCGGCGCAGTGCCGTTCAGCGCGTGCAGCGTACTGCGCGATTTCCGCGACGTTTTCCGCAACCGGGTATTCCTGTTTGGCGCAGCCACGCTATCGCTAAGCTATATCCCGATGATGAGCTGGGTGGCGGTCTCACCGGTGATCCTGATTGATGCGGGCGGCATGACTACATCGCAGTTTGCCTGGGCGCAGGCGCCGGTGTTTGGCGCCGTGATCGTCGCCAACATGGTCGTCGTACGTTTTGTGAAAGATCCGACCCGACCGCGCTTTATCTGGCGGGCTGCACCTGTTCAACTGAGTGGGTTAGCGGTGCTGATCGCTGGTAATTTGCTGTGGCCGCACATCTGGCTGTGGTCGGTGCTGGGAACCAGCCTGTATGCGTTTGGCATTGGAATGATCTTCCCAACGTTGTTTCGTTTTACGCTGTTTTCCAACAATTTGCCGAAAGGTACGGTCTCCGCATCACTGAACATGGTGATCCTGACGGTGATGGCCGTTTCTGTCGAAGTAGGGCGCTGGCTGTGGTTTAACGGCGGCCGGATTTCTTTTCATCTGCTGGCGGTTGCGGCGGGGATCGCTGTCGTGTTCACGCTGGCAGCCTTGCTCAAACGGGTGCGCCAGCATGAGGCAACGACGTTAGCCACTGAGAGCTAAATCTTTATGAACAGCCCCCCAAATGCGTGTTTAACGTTCGGGGGCAATCCAAAACAGCACATCTGCTTTTAGTCACCTGGCGGAATGTAACGGGATTTCAGCATCAGGTTCATGTGTTATCCGATTACGCAGGTCGCGACGAATCATTTCAATCACCCAAAACCAAAAAATATGTCCCACAATTTCAGAAACGTATTCATCGAAGGGGAGCTGAGTTAATGGCGGAGAGAGATGCAATGCAGGAATGAATACACCATGAACCGCCACCGTCACAATCAAACCAGCCATGATCCCCTGCCAAAGTTTAACTTTCGGAAAAATTTCAGCGATGACGCAATATCCCACTGCAAACACTAATGAAAATATGATGTGTGTGACCATAACAGGATTAATCACATGTTCAGAAAAGGTATAGACCGTTTGCGTGGGGTCGATACCTAAATAGTCTCTGAGAAAAAGATACGGCGGATTAAACTCATTTCGCCCCAAAGAAAACGTTCTGGGCGGAAGGGGAACTTCGGCTCCCCACTTAACAAATGCAGAAAGTACGCCTGAAACGATGCCAATTAAGACGGCGACACCATAGTGACGACGATCCGGTGGGGTTCTTGTGAACAGCTCATTCAACTTCATAAATTCATCATCCCTTACATATGAAAGTAACACTGAAAATCCGCGTTTATGCTACCCGTGAGAGAGGATAAAAATTGTGATAAAGATTACCTTTGACAAAAAATGATCTAATTTGATTTTTTGTGATGTATTTTGACTATTTGTATGAGGTGAAAACTGATATTGATGAGGATCTGCGTTAAAACTTGCCGGATAAACGTTCATCAACGTCATCCGGCATTAATCACATTACGTTATGCGATGCGTGCAAATCCCGCTTCGAGATCGGCAATCAGGTCGCCAATATCCTCAAGGCCAATATGCACCCTGACCAGCGTGCCGCTGAAATCGACATTCCCGGCCGGGCGAATGCTGTTCAGTTCCTCCGGCTGATTCGCCAGAATGAGCGACTCAAATCCGCCCCACGAATAGGCCATATGGAACAGCGAGAAATTATCGAGGAAATTCGCCATCTGCTCGTCGGTGAGTCTCTTTTTCAGCACAAACGAGAACAGACCCGAGCTTCCGGAAAAGTCACGCTGAAAATACTCGTGCCCCGGGCATTCCGCTAATGCCGGGTGATTTACCCGCGCCACCTCCGGTCTGGCCGACAGCCAGCGAGCAATATGGATACTGCTCTCCTGATGCTGCTTCAGACGTACCGCCAGCGTACGCAGCCCGCGGCTACCGTTGTAGGCCGTATCGGCATCCAGCGTTTGCCCCATCAGATAAGAGTTCTCACGCAGACGATCCCAACAACGGGCGTTAGACACCGCCGTGCCCAGCATGCCGTCCGAATGACCGATGGTGTACTTCGTTCCCGCCTGAACGGAAATATCCACGCCATAATCCAGCGCTTTGAACAGCACGCCCGCCGCCCAGGTGTTATCGATCATAATGACAATCTCCGGGTTCACCGCGCGGATAGCCTTCACCATTCCCGGCACGTCCTGCACTTCCATGGTGATAGAACTTGGTGACTCAAGGAATACAACCTTCGTTTCCGGACGCAGAAGATCGACGATACCCGCGCCAATCAGCGGATCGTAATACGTTGTTTCCACATTAAATTTACTCAGGATCTTATTGCAAAAATCCTGGGTTGGCTCGTAGGCCGCACCCGTCATCAGAATATGATCGCCGCTTTGGACGAACGCCAGAATCGCATTAGTGACCGCCGCCGCGCCGCACGGGTACAGCGCGCAGCCCGCGCCGCCTTCCAGCTCACTCATGGCCTTCTGGAAAGCAAAGTGGGTGTAAGTCCCGCGACGACCGTAAAACAGTTCGCCGTTCGCACGATTGGCGGTGGCAAATTTCTTGTCCTTCACGGTATCAAACACCAGCGAAGAGGCGCGTTGGATAACCGGATTCACCGCGCCCTGGGTGTAACGTTTGTCGCGACCCGCAACCACTAATTGTGTCTCAAGCTTCATTGCGTCTTTCATAACATCTCCTGTTTCTTAATCTATACAACGGCGGCAGTAGAGTTCAGCTCAGCGTTGGTCTGCTTTTTTCCTGCAAACCGTTCGACAATCTGTGCCGCATTCAAATCATGGATTACGTTAATCAACGTGGCTGGCGCATCGGTAATCGTGCCCAGCACCACCAACATCGGGATCGCTTCCATCGGCAGACCGAGCGTAGTCACGATAAAGATCTCGCCAAGGAACGCCCCGCCCGGCACGCCGCCGACGATAATGGCGGAGAGCACCGCAATCAGCATCGTCAGGAAGAAGGTTTCGGTGGTGAACTCCATGCCGAGCACGGAATAGATAAAGACAATTTTCAGCGCGGCAATCATCGCCACGCCGCCTTTGTTCAGGTTAACCAACAGCGGAATGGACACATCAACGATTTCCGGGTTAATCCCCATCGCCTTACCGGCACGCAGCGTCACCGGGAGCGTCCCCAGTGAAGAGCAGGTCCCCAGCGCGGTGGCTGAAGGTTCAATCGCATTACGCCAGAAGGCTCTGACCGCCGGAATGCCACCGCCAATATACGAATAGAGAATCGAGCCAAAAACGAAGTAGACCAGCGTGGCGACCATAAACAGGCCGATGGCGCGGGCAAAGGTTAACAGTAGTGCAGAGTCCTGGCTGGCCATGGTGGCCGCGAAATAGCAGCCCAAACCAACCGGCGCCACCTTCATAATGATCGAGACGATCTTCATGATTACGGTATTGGCATCTTCCAGCAGCGACGCAATGCGTTTACCCGCCTGATCCGATTGCCCAATCGCCACACCGGCAATAATAGCCATCACGATCAGGGCCAGAATATTGGACTTAGAGAACAGCCCGATAAAATCGCTGGTAGTGATCATGCTGACAAAATCCATCTTGCCGCTGCCCGCCTGCACCGACTGCGAGAGATCGATAGTGACGCCCTGCGCCGGGTTATACCATAGCGCCAGTGCCACAATCCCGGCAGCTGGAATAAAGGCCATCGCGATCGAAACAATGAAGATAATCGCCATAATGCGGCCCAGCCTTTTCAGGTCGGTCATACTGGCGATGGAAGACATGACGCTGATCCCCACCAGCGGCACAATAATCATGAATAACAGGTTTAGAAAAATCTGACCTATTGGCTGAAGTTTACCTGCAAACGATGGGGCATAAATACCTAATAAGCCGCCAATCACCAGAGCAACTAATAAAATAATCGACGATCTGTAGGGTTCGAGTCGTGGCCACATAATCGGTACCTTTAGAATAATAATTAATGAGATTAAATTCACAATGTGATGAGTTTCCGTTTCGCCTCCTTTTATTTTGTGACGTAACTCACCTAAGTTGTTATTTTTTCATTTTGCCAGCAAGTTGTTTCCTGTGATTCAATAGTTGCATGTTTAAAAGTCGAATGTAACGGCTTATTCGTACCGTTTTTGCAAATCACTTGTGAATTTAAGGAAATTATGAGTACGCCGATTTCACTCAAGCATCTGGAGTTTTTTACTAAAATTGTCGACTGCGGGGGATTGTCAGAAGCCGCGGCGCAGCTCAACGTCTCGCCGTCTGCGGTCAGTAAAAGCCTGGCGGCGATGGAAGATACGTTAGGCACAACATTAATTAAACGCACCACCCGCAGTATTACCCTGACCGATGCCGGGCAATATCTCTTTAATCGCGCCAACAAGCTGTTGAAAGAATTCGATGAAACGCTGAACACTACCTCCGGTTATTACCATAACCCGCAGGGTGAATTACGTATAACCTGCTCCATTGCGTTTGGTTATTCCCGGCTGGTGAACCTGGTGGATAAATATCGCTCCCAGTTCCCGGATGTGAATCTGTATATCGATCTCAACGATAACTTCGTTAATCTGAACGAAACGGATTTCGACATTGCCCTGCGGATTTCCACCGCGCCGCCGCAAAACTATGCGATGCGCAAGCTGGTGCCCGTTCGCTGGGCGTACTGTGCCTCACCCGGCTACCTCGCCAAAAAAGGCATGCCCCAGCGTCGCAGCGATCTGGTAGATCATGATTGCCTGGTTTACCCGGGCCTCACGCCGGTACTGAAGGTGGCAGATGAACAGGATCGACTGCATCAGTTGAAACTACATATGCCGATCCAGGCCAACAGCAGTCTGGTACTGTTGAAGTCGGTGTTAGAAGATCAGGGGGTGGCATATTTGCCCACTTATTTGATTGGCGATCATATTCAAAAAGAGGAGATCACGCCGCTGATGCTCGACGGCACCATCACCTGTGAAACTCATGCCCTGTATGCGCTGTACTTTCCCAGCAAGTACAGCAATCCGAAGGTGCGATCGTTTATCGATTTTCTGGTCGCAGAACTTGGTCCCTTACCGGCGTGGGATAACTGGATCCCGGAGTAAACCCAGCCCACCTGAAAATGGGAGGCGCACCACATTTTTTGCGCGATCCCCCCGTCTGGCTCTATCCTTAAGCCTATGAATAAAATTGCTGAACTCAAACGCGCCAAGCGGCTGGCGCTCTCTCTGCTGCTGATCGCTGCCGCGACGTTCGTCATCACGCTGTTTTTGCCGCCCAACTTCTGGGTACTCGGGATCAAAGCGATTGCCGAAGCGGCGATGGTCGGCGCGTTGGCGGACTGGTTTGCCGTGGTGGCGCTTTTTCGCCGGGTGCCGATCCCGTTTATCTCGCGCCATACAGCGATTATCCCACGTAATAAAGACCGAATCGGCGAAAATCTTGGTCAGTTTGTGCAGGAAAAGTTTCTCGATACCCAGTCGCTGATAGCCCTGATCCGTCGCCATGAACCGGCGCTGTTGATCGGTAACTGGTTCAGCCAGCCGGAAAACGCCCAGCGCATCGGCCAGCATCTGCTGCAGATCATGAGTGGTTTTCTCGAGCTGACCGACGACGCCCGTATTCAGCGGCTGATCAAACGCGCTGTGCACAAGGCTATAGACAAGGTCGATCTCTCCGGAACCAGCGCGCTGATGCTGGAAAGCATGACCAAAAACAATCGCCATCAGGTGCTGCTCGATACGCTGATCGCCCAACTGATCGCCCTGCTACAGCGCGACAGCTCACGAGCGTTTATCGCCAGACAAGTAGTGCACTGGCTGGAAACCGAACATCCGCTGAAAGCGAAGATCCTGCCAACCGAATGGCTGGGCGAGCACAGCGCCGAGCTGGTGTCTGATGCCGTTAACGCCTTACTGGATGACATCAGCCGCGATCGGGCGCATCAGATCCGCCACGCGTTCGATCGCGCCACGTTTAAGCTTATCGAGAGGCTCAAACATGATCCGGAAATGGCCGTGCGGGCAGAGAGCCTCAAAAGCTATCTGAAGGGAGACGAAGCCTTTAACTGTTATCTCGGCGAACTGTGGTCGGATCTACGCCAGTGGGTAAAAACTGACATTAACGCCGACGATTCCCGCGTGAAGCAGCGCATCGCCAGCGCCGGGCAGTGGTTCGGCGAAACGCTGGTAGCCGACAGCGCCCTGCGTGCCTCACTGAATGGGCATCTGGAGCAGGCCGCGCATAAGGTAGCGCCAGAGTTCGCCAGCTTCCTGACGCGCCATATTAGCGACACGGTGAAAAGTTGGGATGCACGCGATATGTCGCAGCAAATTGAGTTAAACATCGGTAAAGATTTGCAGTTTATTCGCGTCAACGGCACGTTGGTTGGCGGTTCAATCGGGCTGGTGTTATATCTGTTGTCGCAAATTCCGTCCCTGCTGACGCTGGCGAATTTTTAAGGAGAAAAATTCAATGACGATGAACATCCGCATTTTTTCCCTGCGCGAGACGCCGGAAAAGCAGCACGAAGTCACCGCTTACTTTCAACAACAATGGGCCTCAGAAGATTCAATGAAGGTTTACGAGGATGCGCTGCATCGTTGCATTGGCGCAAAGAACCCGCTACCGCAGTGGTATTGGTTGCAGGATGGCGACAGCATTGTTGGCTGCGCCGGATTGATCACCAATGATTTTATCAGTCGTGGTGAACTGTGGCCGTGGCTATGCGCGCTCTATATCGACCCTAGCTATCGTGGTCACGGTTTGGCGTTTCGCCTGATCGAACATATTGCACAGCAGGCCAGACAGCTGGGTTTTACGCAGCTCCATCTGTGTACTGACCTGGAAGGTTTATACGAGAAAGCAGGGTTTTACTTCAACGGGCAGGGCTATCATCCGTGGGGAGAAGCCTCGCGGGTCTACAGCCGTAACCTGTAAACGCGCAATTGTTGCACATCAATATAACCTGACATATTACAGGGTTATAATGCGGCGTCTTTTTACTGTCTCCCGTGTTACGGAGTAGGAAAATCATGTCGCTAATCACCGATTTACCCGCTATTTTCAATCAATTCTCCGACGCCCGTCAGAAAGGTTTTCTCACCGTAATGGATCTTAAAGAGCAAGGTATTCCGCTCGTTGGGACCTATTGCACCTTTATGCCGCAGGAGATTGCGATGGCGGCGGGCGCGGTCGTCGTTTCCCTATGCTCAACCTCTGATGAAACCATTGAAGAGGCCGAAAAAGATCTGCCGCGGAACCTGTGTCCGCTAATAAAAAGCAGCTACGGGTTTGGCAAAACCGACAAATGCCCCTACTTCTATTTCTCAGACCTGGTGGTGGGCGAAACCACCTGCGATGGTAAAAAGAAAATGTACGAGTACATGGCCGAATTTAAAGCGGTACATGTAATGCAACTGCCCAACAGCGCCAGCGATGCAGCTTCCCGTGCACTATGGAAAGCCGAGATCCGGCGTCTACAGCAGGCCATCGAAGCCCGTTTTGGCACAGCCATTACCGAAGCTGCGCTGCGTGAAGCCGTTATTCTCAAAAACCAGGAACGTCGGGCGCTGGCGAATTTCTACCGCGTTGGTCAACTTAACCCACCCGCACTTAGCGGCAGTGACATTCTGAAAGTCGTCTACGGCGCCACCTTCCGCTTTGATAAAGAAGCGTTGATCGACGAGCTTAATAGCATGGCCGAGCGCGTACATCTGGAATGGCAGGCAGGAAAACGTCTGGCGTCACGTCCGCGCATCCTGATAACCGGCTGCCCCATTGGCGGCGCGGCAGAGAAAGTCGTTCGTGCCATTGAAGAAAACGGTGGTTGGGTCGTGGGTTATGAAAACTGCACCGGCGCAAAGGCCACCGAACAATGCGTGGCGGAAACCGGCGATGTCTACGACGCGCTGACTGATAAATACCTCGCCATCGGCTGCTCCTGTATTTCTCCTAACGATCAACGACTGAAAATGCTCAGTCAAATGGTTGAAGAGTACCAGGCTGACGGCGTCGTCGATGTCATTTTGCAGGCTTGCCACACCTACGCCGTTGAATCGCTCGCTATTAAGCGTCACGTACGCCAACAGCACAACATTCCTTATATCGCGATTGAAACCGACTATTCCAGCGCAGATATCGGCCAGCTCAGTACCCGCGTCGCCGCATTCATTGAAATGTTGTGAGGAACGCGGATGACATACTCAATAGGGATTGATTCTGGATCCACGGCGACAAAAGGCGTTTTGCTGGAAGGTAACGTCATCAGACGCCGCTTCCTTTGCCCAACGCCTTTTCGCCCCGCAGACGCAATCGCGCAGGCATGGGAAACGTTGCAGGACGGGCTGGAGAACAGACCATTTTTAACTCTCACCGGATACGGGCGGCAGCTCGTCGATTATGCCGACAAACAGGTCACTGAAATTTCCTGCCACGGACTTGGTGCGCGATTGCTGGCTCCCGGCACCCGCACAGTCATTGATATCGGTGGCCAGGACAGTAAAGTCATCCAGTTGGATGACGATGGCAATCTCAGCGATTTCTTAATGAATGACAAGTGCGCTGCCGGAACCGGGCGGTTTCTGGACGTCATCTCACGCACCCTCGGAGCCAGCGTAGAGCAGTTGGATACGATTACTGCTGGCGTCGAACCACATGCTATCACCAGCATGTGTACAGTATTTGCCGAGTCAGAAGTCATTAGCCTGCGCTCTGCGGGCATCGCGCCAGAGGCGATTCTGGCTGGCGTGATCAACGCGATGGCCAGACGCAGCGCGAACTTCATCGGGCGGCTTTCAGCCCAGGCGCCGCTGCTATTTACCGGCGGAGTCAGCCACTGCCACGCCTTTGCCCGTATGCTTGAAGACCATGTAGGCATTCCCGTACACACGCATCCCGACGCACAGTTTGCCGGTGCAATCGGAGCGGCGTTGATAGGCCAGCGTCAGGGGAAACGTCAGTGAAGGAAACGCTGTTCTTGTTTCATTCCACCGTCGGTGTCATCAAAATGCGCAAGACGCTGCAGGCCGCAGGGGTCTGCTTTCGGGTGGCGGATATTCCCCGCGAGCTACGCGGTGGCTGTGGACTCTGTATCTACATCGACTGTGCTACTGGCATGGAAGAAGAATGGGTGATCCCAGGTCATACCGAATCTATCTACCGCCAGGAAAACGGAGACTGGCGCTGTATAGCCGCGTTCCCCGCCTCCTGAACACGCCTGATTAGCGCGAAACGCTGATATATACTCGAATTATCCAGGGTTTAAACAACAGCTTATAGTCTGTAAAGACCATCACTTTGCTAACGCCATAAGTATATCTTCATCAGCTTGTTCTGCAATTAAATGTCAGCATTTAATAACCTGTAAATAACGGTCGAACACTTCTCTAAAAATTTTGAAATTCACTTTTACGTATATATTTTTGCTGATAGCACATGCGTAAAAATGGACATATTAATTACATTGCAACAACACTTCCGGGAAGAGTACATGTCGAGGTTAAAAATTCATACCTGGGTTGATTATTCTGGTTGGTTTAATTAGTACGGTGGGCGA
The DNA here is from genome assembly GCF_014596835.2 of Citrobacter sp. C6_1. Classification (NCBI taxonomy): domain Bacteria; kingdom Pseudomonadati; phylum Pseudomonadota; class Gammaproteobacteria; order Enterobacterales; family Enterobacteriaceae; genus Citrobacter; species Citrobacter sp. C6_1. Next base: position 4,025,344 of record NZ_CP115031.1, read on the forward strand.
TTATAAAAACTTTGGTCTACCTGGTGCAGCAGGATTGTTTATTTTATTTATGCTAACAACCGTTTTCTTGTGGCAGTGGGCTTCCGAAAAGTTCCCGGAGGTAGCCCAAATACAGATCATTATTATTTTACTGGCCAGTACTATTGCTTCTGTTTTTGTTATCAACATGGCATCCGAGGCGATGGAAACAATTTTTTACGTGTCGTTGAAAACGTGACTAGCGGCCGGGTTGGACAATGAATAAGGATGCGGAAAAGTGCGGTGCGGGCCGCAATAGCCCGCGTATAAAAGGAAGGAAAATCAGGCGTTAACTTTATCCAGCGGCCAGGAATCAAACAGATAACCATCAAAATCAATATCATCAACATTTGAAAACTCCAGCAAGCGCTGTTTGACGTTTTCCAGATGCTGCCACATGGCCAACTTGGCCGCGCGAGCATCTTTTTTGATTAATGCCGCGAGGATCTGTTTATGGTCGCCCATCCACTCTTTGCGGTAATGGGTATCGTCGAGGTGGCTATGGAGCTGGATCCACATCGGGTTGTTCTCACGCCACTGCCATGACTGGCGAAACAGCTCCACCAGCATGCTGTTATGCGTGGCTTCGGCGATGGCGAGATGGAACTGCATGTCGCCGCTTTCAGAACCGTTCGGCTCGCTGGAAGCCAGCTCCCGCTCTTCCAGTTGCAACGCCTGGCGCATTTTGACGATATCTTCGCGGGTAGCCTGCAGCGCGGCAAATTCGGCAATATTGCTTTCCAGCAGTTGTCGCGCCTGCAGCAGCTCAAACGGACCTGCATCATTGCAATGATTTGCATCCGTACTGTCGATAGTCTGCGCATCCGCATTGTCGAGCACGTAGATCCCGGCGCCGCGGCGCACGTCCACCAGGCCTTTAATTTCCAGCATGATTAACGCTTCGCGAACCACCGTGCGAGTGACATTGAGCATCTCGGCAATTTCACGCTCTGGCGGCAAGCGTTCACCGGGCTGGTACGGCGTCTGAACAATCAGATCGCGGATCATGGCACCCACTTCCTGGTAGGGTCTTTGCTGAGAAGTGTTCGATTTCATCGTGTTACGTCCGTCAGATGCGTCAATTCAGATCCGTAGGCCGGATAAGGCGCGAGCACTGCCATCCGGCATCTGCGCCATTGCCTGATGGCGACGCTGACGCGGCTTATCAGGCCTACAAATAACGTTTTTTCGCCTGAACTATAGCATTTGCGGGAAGCCAAAAACAGAAAACGGGTCAACCAAACCACTATTTTGATTGACCCGTCATAGTTCGGAGGTTATGCGTCAGCGCTTAATGCCGCAACGCACTCACGTGCGCCGTGTTCACATAGCTGTTGATACGCCGCAATAATGGTCTCCACAAAGTCGGTGTTTTCCGCCAGATCATGACCAAAAATGCCAGACAGCCCCAGCAGCGCCGTCACACGCTCGGCTCCCTGGTACTGTTGGTTAATGCACTGGAATTCAGCCAGCATTGGGTCGACAACATCAATGGCCTGCCCCTGCTCATCCACACCGTGGGTGTAGCGCATCCAGCCCGCCACGCCCAGCGCCAGGTGACGCCAACTGCTGGCATTTTGCAGGTGCAGACGCACCGGATCCAGCAGGCGCTGCGGCAGTTTCTGGCTGCCGTCCATCGCAATCTGCCAGGTACGGTGGCGCAGAGACGGGTTGCTGAAACGCTCGATTAGCAGCGTCGCGTAGGCGTTGAGATCGGTGCCTTCCGGCATCGAGAGCGTCGGCGCCTGCTCCTGCATCATCAGCGCAAACGCTGCTTTGCGGTACGCCGGATTGGTCATGGTATCGGCGATGGTTTCATAGCCGCCGAGATAGCCCAGATACGCAAGGAAAGAGTGGCTGCCGTTGAGCATGCGCAGTTTCATCATTTCAAACGGCACCACGTCGGCCACGAACTGGGCGCCAACCTTGTCCCAGTCAGGACGACCGTTGACAAAATTGTCTTCAATTACCCACTGACGGAACGGTTCACAGGCGATAGCACACGGATCGTAAACACCCAACTGGTCGGCAATCTCCTGCAACGTTTCCGGCGTCGCCGCCGGAACAATGCGGTCGACCATAGTGCACGGGAAAGTCGCATTAGCTTCAATCCACTGCGCCAGCTGCGGGTCGCGCGCCTGCGCCAGCCCCAGAACTGCGACTTTCGCCACATGCCCATTTTCACGCACGTTATCGCAGGACATCACGGTAAAGGCCGCCAGCCCCTGCTCACGGCGCAGGTACAGCGCTTGTACGATGTAACCAATCGCCGATTTCGGCGCGGTCGGGTTCGCCAGATCGTGTTTAATCAGCGGGTTATTGAGATCTAACTGACCGCTGGCCGCATCGGTGCAGTAGCCTTTTTCGGTGACCGTCAGCGAAACAATTGCCGTCTGCGGGCGCGCCATCGCCTGTAAAATACCGTCACAGCCGTCAAGATCCGGGTGCAGCGCTTCTTTCATTGAGCCGATCACTTTCAGCACGGTGTTGTCCGCGCCTTTTTCCGCCACGGTATACAGCAGTTGCTGCTTGCGCAGATTTTCAATCAGTACGCAGTCGTTACCCGGCATCAGGTTAACTTCACAGATCCCCCAGTCGCTGTCGGTGGTTTCCAGCAAATGATGGGTGTACAGCGCCTGATGCGCGCGGTGAAAAGCGCCACATCCCAGGTGAACAATGCGGGATTGCAGGCGCGAGCGGTCCCATGCAGGGCGCGCAACCGGCAGGTCGCTATTGGCAATTGTCGTTGTCATCGTGAACTCCAGAACCCGTTGAAAGGCCAACGGATGAGAAAAGAAAAACGCCGGCCAGACAGGTGGCCGGCAACTCGCTTTAGCGGCTGAAGAAAGCGCGCTGGATAGCCATCTCAACGCCGCGCACTTCCGCCAGCCCTTTCAGGCGACCAATCGCGGAGTAGCCTGGGTTGGTTTTCTTTTTCAGATCGTCCAGCATCTGGTGGCCATGGTCCGGACGCATCGGGATCAGATCCTCTTTACCCTCGGCCTTACGGCGTTGCTCTTCTTCAACGATCGCTTTCACCACTTCGTACATGTCGACATCGCCATTCAGATGCGCCGCCTCATGGAAGGTTTTCGGGTTATCTTCACGCAGCGTGGAGCGCAGATGGGTGAAGTAAATGCGGGGGCCAAATTGTTTGATCATGTCGACCAGATCGTTATCCGCCCGAACGCCGTAGGAGCCGGTACACATGGTGAAACCGTTCGCCATGCTGTTGACCGTATCGACCATCCACTGCATATCTTCCACGGTGGAAACAATGCGCGGCAGGCCAAGGATCGGGCGCGGCGGATCGTCCGGGTGTACCGCCATACGTACGCCAGCTTCTTCCGCCACCGGAATAATCGCCTTCAGGAAGACGGCGAAATTCTCACGCAGCGCGGCTTTATCGATATCTTTATAGCGCGCCAGATGCTGGCGGAACTGGTCGAGGGTGTAGCCCTCTTCCGCGCCCGGCAGACCGGCGATGATGTTGCGGGTCAGACGTACTTTGTCTTCATCGCTCATGGTAGCGAAGCGTTCATTCGCCTGAGCAATCTCTTCGGCGGTGTAATCCGCTTCCGCGCCCGGACGCTGGAGGATATGCAGCTCAAAGGCGGCAAACTCGATCTGGTCAAAACGCAGCGCTTTGGAGCCGTCCGGCAGGACGTATTCCAGGTCGGTACGGGTCCAGTCGAGAACCGGCATGAAGTTGTAGCACACGGTACGAATACCGCACTGAGCCAGGTTACGCAGGCTTTGCTGGTAGTTGGCGATCCACCGCAGATAGTTGCCGGAACGGGTTTTAATGTCTTCGTGGATCGGCACGCTTTCGACGACCGACCAGACCAGGCCAGCCTGCTCAATAATGGCTTTGCGTTTTAGGATCTCATCAACCGTCCACACTTCCCCGTTCGGGATATGGTGTAAGGCGGTGACAACGCCTGTGGCACCCGCCTGACGTACATCCGCTAAGGTGACCGGATCGTTAGGACCATACCAGCGCCATGTCTGTTCCATGTTTTATTCCTCGTTACGTTATGGACTCGACGATATGGCACATAAATTCCTCCTTTTGGTATGACATGTCAACCTAAGACTCAAAATTGGTTAACCACATCACGATTTATGCTGATGAGATCGCCATTTTACGGCCATGCAGCCCGGTAAGACTGTAAACATGTAACGCAATGTGACATTCATCGCATCAATGGTTAACCAATACATGTAACATCTCAACCAAAATCATAATGGTTCAACCAATAAAGGTAGACGTTATATGCACGTTCTCAATATTCTGTGGGTCGTATTCGGCATCGGTCTGATGCTGGTGCTCAATCTAAGATTCAAAATAAACTCGATGGTCGCCCTGCTGCTGGCGGCGCTCTCGGTCGGCATGCTGGCGGGTATGGATTTAATGGAGCTGCTGCACACCATGAAATCCGGTTTTGGCAGCACGCTGGGTGAGCTGGCGATTATCGTGGTATTCGGGGCGGTCATCGGTAAGCTGATGGTTGATTCCGGGGCGGCGCACCAGATTGCCCATACGCTGCTGGCGCGACTCGGCCTGCGCTATGTGCAACTGTCAGTGATCATTATTGGTCTGATCTTCGGCCTGGCGATGTTCTATGAAGTGGCATTTATTATGCTGGCGCCGCTGGTGATCGTCATTGCCGCGGAGGCGAAGATCCCGTTCCTCAAGCTGGCGATCCCTGCCGTTGCCGCCGCCACCACCGCTCACTCGCTGTTCCCACCACAGCCGGGTCCGGTTGCGCTGGTTAACGCTTACGGCGCAGACATGGGCATGGTCTACATCTACGGTATTCTGGTGACCATTCCGAGCGTGATCTGCGCCGGGCTTATCCTGCCGAAGTTCCTCGGCAACCTCGATCGCCCTACACCGTCATTCATGAAGGCCGACGTACCGGTTGACCAGAACAATCTGCCCTCCTTCGGCGTGTCTATTCTGGTGCCGCTGATCCCGGCAATCATCATGATCTCCACCACCATCGCCAACATCTGGCTGGTGAAAGGGACGCAGGCGTGGGAAGTGGTCAACTTCTTAGGCTCATCGCCGATTGCGATGTTTATCGCCATGGTTGTCGCCTTCGTGCTGTTTGGTACCGCGCGTGGTCACGACATGCAGTGGGTGATGAACGCCTTTGAAAATGCGGTGAAAAGCATCGCCATGGTGATCCTGATCATCGGCGCAGGTGGCGTGCTGAAGCAGACCATTATTGATACCGGCATTGGCGATACCATCGGCATGCTGATGTCACACGGCAATATCTCTCCGTACATCATGGCGTGGTTGATAACCGTGCTTATTCGTCTGGCAACCGGACAGGGCGTGGTCTCCGCCATGACGGCGGCAGGGATTATCAGCGCCGCCATCCTCGACCCGGCAACCGGTCAACTGGTGGGCGTCGATCCGGCGTTACTGGTACTGGCAACGGCGGCGGGCTCCAACACCCTGACCCATATCAACGATGCCTCGTTCTGGCTGTTCAAAGGCTACTTTGATCTGTCGGTGAAGGATACGCTGAAAACCTGGGGTCTGCTGGAGCTGGTGAACTCCGTGGTTGGCCTGATTATCGTATTGATCATCAGCATGATTGCATAACGTCGATACCGCTCTGGCCCGCAGCGCCAGAGCGGTTTTCCATCCTGCCTCAACAATCCTCAATAATCAGATACACCGCCTTCACCGGGCCATGCACCCCAACCACCTTAATAAGCTCAATATCCGCCGTCGAGCTGGGTCCACTGATGATGTTAATGCACGATGGCATACGCTCACCGGCCTGCGCCTTCTGATGCAGTTTTTCTGCCAGTTGCGCCACGCGCGGCAGGATAGTGCTTTTGCGCAGCACGAAAATCGAGGACTCCGGCAGCAGGCTGATTGAACGCCCGCGTTCCGGCGCGGAAAACAGCACCACACCGCCGGACTCGGTCAGGCCATACTCGGCATACACCACGCCCACTTTCGCCTGCTCGGCCTGGGTAATATTTTCGCTGCCTCGCGCCGGGTCCCAGACCACGGCGTTACATTCCTGCTGCAGACGTTCGGTGATGCCCAGTTCCACCAGCCGACCGTCGCCGCTGATGACCACCGGCTGCCCCAACTCTTCGCACAGGCGTTGCGCGGCTTCTGCGGCCTGTTCCTCGCGGGTCAGTTCGCAGCGGGCCAGCATCACCTCGCTGGCAAACTGGATAAACGCATCGCAGCGCTGCTGCGGGCTAAGCTCGGTCAGGCGCTCGTTGGCATAGTTGTTCACCGGCGCGGCATCCGCTTGCGGCTCAAAACGCAGCGGGCGCCCCAGCGCCTGGGCGATGGTGTTTAAAAACGCGGTACGGTTATCCATTCTTTTTCTCCTGCGCCTGATGTTTCTTAAACCAGCTGCGGAAGCTCTCGCCGTCGGCATCAGGAAGATCGCGCGCCTCCATCCAGTCGCCAATCGCGCAAACCTTGAGCGGGGTTTTGCCGCCGTTGATAAACCAGCTCGCCGCATGTGCGCCCGCCATCATCCCGACTTTCCACAGCCCCGGATGACTATTGGCATACGCGAACATTTTTATCGCTCGCCGCTCGGCTTTCGGGGTAATGCCCTCCTCGGCCATCACCCGACGATGCCGCAGGATTAGTTTTGACAGCGGGATCTTAACCGGACAAACGCTGTCGCAGGCCGTGCATAATGAACAGGCGTATGGCAGATCTTTAAAATCTTTATAGCCGCCGAGCAGCGGAGAGATCACCGCGCCGATAGGGCCGGGGTAGATAGAACCATAGCCGTGTCCGCCAATGTGACGGTACGCCGGGCAGGTGTTCATACAGGCCCCGCAGCGGATGCAGCGCAGCACATCGCGAAACGCCGAACCCAGCACTTGCGAGCGGCCATTATCGACAATCACCAGGTGGAACTCTTCCGGTCCGTCGACGTTATCCGCCTCGCGTGGGCCGGTCAGCCAGGTGTTGTAGCCCGTCAGACGCGCGCCCACGGCGCTGCGCGCCAGCATGGTGATCAGCACATCCACATCGGCAAAGGTCGGCGCGATACGTTCCATGCCCATCACCGCAATGTGCGTTTTCGGCAGCGTGGTGCACATCCGCGCATTGCCTTCGTTGGTCACCAGGCATACAGAGCCGGTTTCCGCCACCGCGAAGTTACAGCCGGTAATACCGATTTCGGCACTGAGGAAATCCTCGCGGATCTTCTGGCGGATGAATAAGGTCATCGCCTCCGGGGTTTCCGGGCCGTCGTAACCCAGACGCTCGTGCAGCACGCGGCGGATCTGATAGCGATCTTTATGAATCGCCGGGACCACAACGTGCGAAGGCGGATCCTGATCCAGCTGCAGGATATATTCGCCGAGATCGGTTTCGATCACCTGAATTCCGGCATCCTGCAGCACATGGTTGACGCCGATTTCTTCGGTCACCATCGACTTGGACTTCACCACCTTCTTCGCATTTTTACGCTGCGCGACCTGCAAAATGTAGCGGGTAGCGTCTTCTTTGGTCTTTGCGAAATAAACGTGGCCGCCGTTTTGCGTCACTTTCTCGGAGAGTTGATACAGGTAAGCATCGAGGTTGCTCAGAACGTGATCGCGGATCTGACTGGCACGATCGCGCCAGTCTTCCCAGTGGCCTAGCTCATCAACCATTTTCTGCCGATTCGCACCTATACGCTCCTGCGCGTTGGCCACGGCTTTGCGCATGATCGGATCTTCGATCTGCTGACGAATGCGCAGTTTAAACTCTACATCGCTGGTTTTTATCGACATCTCTTTCCCCTCAGCGGCTCATCAGCACTTCAGCAATATGCATCACTTTGACCGGCTGGCCTTCGCGTTGCAGTCGGCCGCCAATGTTCAACAGGCAGCTGACGTCAGCGCCGATCAAAAACTCCGGCTTCGCATCCATCAGATGTAAGACTTTCTCTTTCACCATCTCACCAGATATCTCGGCCATCTTGACCGAGAACGTCCCGCCAAAGCCGCAGCAGGTGTCCTGATCGGCAAACGTCATCAGTTCCAGCCCGCGCACGTTTTTCAGCAGCGTCAGCGGCTCTTCCTTCACTCCCAGCTTGCGGGTCAGGCTACAGGAAGGATGATATACCGCGCGGCCCTGCAGGCTGGCGCCGACATCCACCACGCCCAGTTTGTTGACGATAAAAGAGGTGAGATCCTGCATGCGTCCGGCAACCTTCTCGGCGCGCAGCGCCCATTCAGGCTCATCCGCCAGATACGTCGGGTAGCTTTTTACCGCGTAGGTGCAGGAGCCTGCCGGGGAGATAATCGGATCGTCGTTGTCTTCCAGGGCGGCGATCAGGTTTTTCATTCCGGGGATCGCCTCTTTGATGTAACCGCTGTTGATGGCTGGCTGACCGCAACACCCTTGCTTCTCGGGGAAATTAACGTGACAGCCCAGTTTTTCCAGCAGCAATACGGAGTCTCTTGCCATCCGTGATTTCAGGGCGTCACCAATACAGGTAACAAAGAAATTTACATTCACAATAACTACTCCATTGCTTCATTTCTGTTTATTGCGCTTGATACCGCTATATCACGCCCAGTCTTCTGTTTGCTGGTTTTGCCGATGTCTGGGTTCATGGTGTTTGTTGGATCATGCTCCTGAGATGGCCGATTTCCGCTTCTTATATCAGGACCATCCTAAATGCCTGTATTTTCATTTGTATGACAAAATCAAATAATCCTCCAATCAACTCGTACATGCAATACCCTGGTTTATTTCTTTCGGCCTCGCTCACATTTTTATATTGAAAACCACCGCGTCATGAGTCGATCAAAAATAGTTTCAGGTGATAACCATTCCTGTCACTACCATTAATAAAAAGTTTATTAAATAACTATTTATAGGTACTTAGCCTGCTCTTAAGTATATTTACCTGGCATTGATCTTTAATTAAAAGATTACAATAGTTACAAAACCATTAATCATAATTACTTTATTCACTGAAGCGATTCAGTTTGCATCTTTTATTTACCCGGCAATATAGCCTTCCCACCATAAATATAAATCAGGTTTAATAAACCAATCAGGAATAGCAATGAACGAATATTTTATGTTTGCCCTGGCACTCTCTCCGTTACTACTGATGGTATTTTTAATATTGAAATTGAAAATGCCTATCCATTATTCCGTGCTGATCTCTTTAGTATTCACCGCGGCGCTGTCGGCTGTGTTCTGGGAGATGCCCGTACAGAATCTAAAAGCCGCGATAGGCTATGGCGCACTGAAGGGATTATGGCCGATTGTGATTGTGATCCTTGGCGCTATCTTCAGTTATAACGTCATGCAGGCGACCAAAGCGCTGGATATTCTGCGCGATATTCTCGCCAGCATTAGCGAAGATAAGCGTATTCAGGTGCTGCTGATTTCATGGTGTTTCGGTGGATTTCTTGAAGCCGCGGCGGGTTATGGTACAGCGGTCGCCATTCCGATCGGTATTCTTATCGCACTGGGTTTCAACCCGCTGAAGGCGGCGATAGCCTCTCTGGTGGCAAATACCGTTCCTACCGCATTCGGCGCAGTCGGGATCCCGGTTTCAATTCTGGCGGAACAGGTTAACCTGCCGGTTTATACCCTGGGCGGAACCATTATTCTGCAGCTTGCGCTGTTTAATATTCTGCTGCCATTTGTGATTATCTGCATTATTGGCGGTGGCCTGAAAGCCATTCGCGGCGTATTTCTGATCACGTTGATTTGCGGTATTACCACGCTGGTTCCGCAGTATTTTGTCGCTATTCATCTCGGTGCTGAATTACCCGCCTTTGCCGGTAGCCTGGTCAGCCTGTTTGCCGTGGCGATGGTCAGCCGCCTGCGCAAAGGGAAAACCGATCCCGAGTGGCGCATTGAAGTCAGCCATAACCGCGAAACCACGCCGCGTTCGGCAAAAGTGTTGTTCCGCGTGGGTTCTATCTATCTGTTCATTTTTGTCTTTATCCTGATGTGTTCGCCGCTGTTCCCGACGATAAAAGGCGCAGCCTCGCAACTGGCCTCGGTGCTGCATTTCACGCTTGCCGACGGCAAAACGCTGGCGCTGAAGGTTGAATGGGTGACCACGCCGGGGATGCTGATCATCTTTGCGACCATTATCGGTGGTTTTATTCAGGGAGCGTCCGCACGCGGGATGCTGGAAGTGTTTATCAAAACCATTTTCCAGCTTAAAAACTCTATCGTCGCAATTATGGCGATCGTCGCGCTGGCCACGGTGATGGATCTCAGCGGGATTATCTCCACGCTGGCGCAGTCGATTGTCGATCTGACCGGCAGCTCGTACGTCTTCCTCGCCCCGGTGATTGGCGCGCTGGGCACGTTCGTTACCGGCAGCGATACCAACTCGAACATTTTGTTCGGAAAACTGCAAACCATTGCCGCCAGCAAACTGCATATCGATCCCAACTGGCTGGCGGCGGCCAACACTTCTGGCGCAACGGGCGGAAAAATGATTTCGCCGCAGAGTATCGCCATTGCGGTTTCAGCCACTAAAATGGACGGTCAGGCCAACCAGATTATGTCTGGCACCATGAAATACTGCTGTGCCTACATCGTGATCCTCGGCTTAAAGGTTGGCCTCTTTTATTACTGGTTTATGGCGTAAACCATTGTCAACCCCGTCAAATTTGCGGCAACCGTATTTGACGACGCGGTGACCAAAAAGGTTTACACCTCCCCGGGAACGGAACGAGGCGACAGACTTTACGATTTGTCGGCGCTGACTAAAATAGCGCCGATGTTTCAAATCGAGGATTGTTGTTATGTTGTTCTGGAAAAAGATGGTGAAGAAGTTCGACGCCTTTTCCGCGTTGATTCCACCACGCTACTTCCGCGTGTAATACTGGGCACTTATGCCTGATGGCGCTTCGCTTATCAGGCCTACGTTTCGCACTCATTTGTAGGCCTGCGTTTCACGCTCATTTGTAGGCCGGATAAGGCGCTAGCCGCATCCGGCAGCAGCGTAAAATGTTCACCCCTTTCTCTTACGCAGTCCGCACGCTCTTAACATCACAACCCAAATACGAAGCCACGCAAAACGGTAGACCAGCGGATGCTGAAACCTCAGCAATGTCAGAAACACAGAGCCCCCTTGCGGCGTCAGATCACCGTTGCCTGATAGCGAACCTGTGGGTCCATAATCTGGTGGCGCGCGTCTATCAGCCGCAGTTCATACGAATCATGCTCTTTCGTCAGCCGCATTACCGCGTCAACAACACTGGTGGTCCGCTCCAGTGCCTGCTTGTCCTCGTAACCATTGAGCAGTGAGGCCAGCATCACGCTGCAAATCAGATCCCCAACGCCGACCGGCATTTTGGCAAAGGTATACAGCGGCCGGGCAATGTGTAACGTCTGTTCCGGCGTCACCAGCAGCATTTCAAACGCCTGTTTGTCCCGCGAACAGTCGCCGAGATGCTTCACCAGCACCTTCTTTACGCCCCACGACACCAGCTGCCGCGCCGCTTCCACCACCTCGTCAAAACTACGCAGTTGTCTGCCCGTCAGCACGCCCAGCTCATAGAGATTCGGTCCCATCATGTCGGCCAGTTGAATGGCGTCATCGACAAAAAATGACTCCACGCCCTGCGCGACAATGCAGCCTTTTTGCGGGTCGCCCATTACCGGATCGCAAAAATAGAGCGCCTGCGGATTACGCTGACGAATGGTGGTGACCGCGTGCTTCACCTCTTCACAATGGCGTTTATCTCCAAGATACCCGGACAATACGGCATCGCATTGCGCCAGCTTTTGCAGGTCATCCAGCCCTCTGATGATCGCGCTCAGCTCGCCGTGCGGCATCGCCATGCCCTGCCACATCCCATATTGGGTGTGGTTGGAAAACTGTACGGTGTAAAACGGCCAGACATCGATCCCCGAGAGCTGCATCGGCAACACAGCGGCTTTATTTCCGGCATAGCCATAAACAACCGACGACTGAACAGACAACACGTTTTTCATTTTGACTCCGTCTAACGAAACGTCGGCAGCAGACCAAATACGTCCAGAACAACCGTCAGATAGACAACCGCCCCGCAGACGATCACCAGATTGAGCACGGTGTTATTACAGGGCGCGGTATAGTTGCTGGTCGGAAAACGTTTCCGCGCGGCTTTCACCAGGAACGGCGGCAGGATCACGCTCCAGATGGTAAAGGCCAGACCGGCGTAGCCAATCGCATGCACAAACCCATTCGGGAAGAAGAAGCACACGGCGGCTGGCGGGAAGTAGGTCACCAGCGCGGTTTTCAGGCGGCCCATGCCGTCGTCCGGGAAGTGAAACAGGTCGGCGATGTAATCGAACAGGCCAAGCGTCGCCGCCAGCAGGGAACTGGCTACCGCGAAGTTGCCGAAGAAGGTCAGGATCAGATCCATATACCGGCTGGTGAACAGCCCGCTGATGGCCTCGACAAAGACGTCGATATTGCCGCCTTTGGCGATAATCGGCGGGAATGAGGAACGGCTGATGTTACCCATCGTCACGCCCAGCCAGAAAATATACAGCAGCAGAGCAAACAGCGTACCGATGATAATCGAACGCGTAATATTCGAGACTCCGCTTGTGCCATACAGTTTGACCAGGCTCGGCACGTTACCGTGAAAACCAAACGAGATAATACAGAACGGCAGCGTCATCAGGATATACGGCAGATACTGCGAATTGGGCAACGCCACCGCCACGCTGTCGATGAGTTTTGCCACTTCGATATGGCCAATCAGCCCGGAGAACGTGGCAAAGAACGCCACAAACTTACCGATAATCAGTACGGTAGTGATGCGTCCAACCAGCAGGGAGCTGTACCAGGCAATCGCCCCAACCAGCATACTGACGATCACCACCGAGATATTCGCCGGAAAGCGCACGCCGCTATATTTGAATACCGTTTGTGCCATTACCGCCGACGAACCGGAGATATAGGCATAGGTCAGAATATACAGCACAAAACCAAAAGCGATACCGACCACGATATTCCACTTTCGGCCTAATAAATCCTGAGTAAAGGTATTAAAACTGGCACCGGCGCCATAATGCAGGTTAACTTCGACCAGCATCAGACCGGTTAATAACATCATGATGGCGATAAACAGAAGAATAACAGAGGCACCGGGAAACCATACACCGGCCATCGCAATCGGCAGGGAAAACATTCCGCCGCCCACGACGGTTGCGATAACCAGCATGGTTCCGCTAATCAGTCCGGGGGTACTACTCTGTCGCTCAATGGCATTAATATCCATGATAAATGTTCCTGTAGACTATTCGTTATAATTACAGCTGTCATTTGTACATCATGCGGATAATAAAAATGTCGGAGTCAGGGTTTACTTTTTTTTAGTTATGTCACGGTAACGAGCACCGCAAAGGCTTCCTGTTCATAGAAAAGGAATACAAAAAAGCCCCATCCTGAGATGGGGCCATAATGATTGTTTAGATGTAATCAAAGCGTGCAGTAAAGAAACGCAACTGCTTCGGCTCGTAAATAAACTTCAGCCCGCGAATATCTTCTTTGTGCTGGTAAAGTTTAATAATACCGTCAGCCACAACATCCATATGCGCGTAGGTATAAACGCGGCGTGGAATAGTCAGACGCACGGTTTCCAGTTTCGGTCGGTGGTGTTCACCGGTCACGTTATTACGGCCCGCAGAGATAATTCCGCGTTCCATACTGCGCACGCCAGTTTCCACATAGATGCTCGCCGCCAGACTTTGCGCCGGGAACTCGTCCTGGGTCAGATGCTCGCAGAAGCGACGCGCATCGAGGAATACCGCGTGACCACCTACCGGTTCAACAATCGGCACGCCAGCGGCCTTCAGTTTGTCGCCCAGGTAGCGAACTTGCTTCACGCGGTGCTCAATGTACTCATACTGCATGGCTTCGCGCAGGCCAATCGCCATCGCTTCCATATCACGTCCGGCCAGGCCGCCGTAGGATGGCATACCTTCGTACACCACGACTAACTCTTTGGCAGAAGAGAACATTTCGTCATCGTTCATGCACAGGAAGCCGCCGATGTTCACCAGACAGTCTTTTTTACCACTCATGGTACAACCGTCGGCGTAGCTGAACATCTCATGCACGATCTCGGCGATGCTCTTGTTCTCAAAGCCCTGCTCTTGCTCTTTGATAAAGTAGGCGTTTTCTACGCAGCGGGTAGCGTCGTAGAACACTTTAATGCCGTGCGCTTCCGTCAGTTCACGTACTGCACGCATGTTGGCCATCGAGACCGGCTGCCCACCTGCGAGGTTAACCGTGACTGCCAGGCAGATATACGCAATATTCTCTGCGCCTTTTTCATCAATCAGCTTTTGTAATTTTTTAAGATCGATATCACCTTTAAAAGCAATATTCAGACCGGCATCGTGTGCTTCGTCACGAACGATATCGACAAACACCGCGCCATTCTTTTCCTGATGATAACGGGTGGTGGTGAAATACATATTCCCGGCAACATATTGCCCCGGTTTAATAGCCAGTTGCGATAACAGGTTTTCTGCGCCGCGCCCCTGGTGAGTAGGAACAATATGTTTAAAGCCAAACAGTTCCTGTACGGTTCTTTCCAGATGATAGAAGTTTTCGCTACCCGCGTAAGCTTCATCACCCATCATCATTCCGGCCCACTGCTTGTCGCTCATTGCGTTAGTGCCACTGTCTGTCAGCAGGTCAATATAAATATCTTTCGAATTTAACAGGAAAGTATTGTAACCCGCTTCCTGCATTTTCTTGAGACGTTCATCACGCGGGATCATAGATACAGTTTCAACGCTTTTAATACGGAAGGGTTCTGCCGGATAATTCATTTTGTTTCTCCAGTAACAGTGGTCATGTACGTATTAATGTGAAGTGAATCATACCTGGTTCATCAACAAATCCTGATGAAATATAACTATTCGCCTCCTGAGTCAGGGGGAGAAATAATGTGGAGGCACTATGCAAGATTTGATTGATTATGGAAATAGCCCGGTCAACATTAATTACTGGCAATAATTTAAAAAGCTGTAAATGTGGGTGATGCAAATCACACGTCATTTTTTTACCCGTTAATATTCAACAAGTTTTTTTTTGCGTTTCGATTTGCCATTCGTCGTAGTGTGTCTGCGGAGAGTGGAAATACTGAAAACATAACTTTCCAGGCTGTTCTCATAATGTATTCGTGAATGAGTACACGCCATTTTGTGAGAGTCGGATCACTTCACGGGCTTATATTTGTGATTCACATCACCAAAAGTGTAAACCAAAGTGTACAAAACAATGAAGTTTCATAGTTTGCTATTTGCTTCAGTGAGTGAGATCGCATTTTTGGCCTGACGCAGAGGAGCGTTATTTTCTGGAAATGGCAGGTGTTTGGCGGACTGGATGGGAATGAATTTATACGGTGAATAATACCGGATTTATTGGGATGGCGGAGTTTTCTATTTATTCCGAAAGCGTGCTATTCGCGCTTATTTCATCTTATTTACATCTGGACTTCCCCCAGGACACTGGGGTCATTTACAGGGGTTTTTTTAGCGCGATGCGAAGGTGCTACCAACACCTCCGCGTCGCTAATCACAGCAACTATTAATAGAGAATAGCAGCCATGACTGATACGCATTGTATTGCAGTTTCATTTGATCCAGAAGTCCACGCCGCAGATAACCGTCGCCTGAAGGTGGGTTATGCGAGCCGTTATCCTGATTACAGCCGTATTCCGGTGAAGTACGTCCGGTTTCCGTCCATTGTGATGAAGGGCCAGTGGCTGAAAGCCGCCGGATTCGACACCGGCACCGACGTTGATGTGCGGGTGATGCAAGGCTGCATCGTATTAACCGCCCGCGCCGCCGAACCCGAAGAGTCAGAACTGATGAAATCCCTGCGCGCCGTGGAAAAGCTCTCCGCGCGTAAGCAAAAGCAGGTACTGGAGTTTATCGGGGTGATTGCGGGGAAAGCGTTGAAGGGGTGAGATTGTAATTGTGATTGTCATTGAGGCGCCTGCGGGCGCCTTTTTGAGCGTTTAGCACAGCATATTTTTCAGTTCTTCTGGGGTATATAGCGGTATGCGCCGATGCAGCATAGCATGACAATTTGGACATACGGGGATCAGGTCATTGATGGGATCAAGGCGGTAGTCTTCTTTAATTGCCGATAAGGGTACTAGGTGATGAACATGGATAAACCCTTCGGCAATCTTACCGTAGACCTTTGACATATCGATGCCACAGACTTTGCACTGACAACCGTGATGGCGAAGAGCTGCCTGTCGGGCGTTGCGGTCGCGCTCATAGCGATTCACGGTCACCTGAGTCGCTGCTCCTTCTATATATTCAGTTTGCGCTTCGAGTTCTTCAGGAAAGATCGTGTCGCTCACCGCCGCAGCGCACTTTTTATCCTGAACAATATGAAAACCTTGCTCAGTCAATAATCTGACGCATTTCGAACTGATACCGCCGGAGAAATCCTGAGGGGTAAACGCTTTGCCCGTCAAAAGCGTCGCCGCAATTCCGGCAATGGCTTTTGACGGATAGCGACGCCCCTGAAATTCCAGCTCGTAAAGCCGAGCCTCTTTGAAACGATGCGAGAAGCCCGAGTCATAGGCGTGAATGGCCTTGATGATGTACTCGCGCGGCAGCGTGTCAGGTAGTTCATTCATGGGGCTGGTTCCTTTAACTAAAGGCTTTCAGAAATAACGGCAAGCGATAAAGTGACGTCGATAGTGTATCGGCCTCACTCCTCTTGATCAGGTGATATTTTGCGAGCATCATCGCAATTATTTACCTGATAACGAAATCAATGACTTCCAGTAAAACCCTGCAACAGGCGATTGCCAACATCACCATCTGGCGTAAAGGCGAGCAGCGTGCGCCGCACAAGCCCCTGCTGCTGCTTCATGTGCTGGCAGGTTATCAGCAGGGTCACGGTCGCCTGTTTGACTACGGTTCGGAAGTTCGCGACCCATTGCATAGTCTGCTGGAGCGATTTGGACCACAGCGCGCGCAATACCGCCCGGATATGCCTTTCTGGCGCTTACAGGGAGATGGGTTCTGGGAGCTACAAAACGCCGAGCACTGTTCAACATCCGGTAGCAGCAAACAGCCCCCTGCCGGGGAACTGGTAACGCACAACGTTGCCGGAGGTTTTGATGAACAGCATTTTGCCCTGCTGAAAAAGAGCAAGAGCCTCATCAACGCCCTGGCCCAGCAAATCCTCGAGGCGCACTTCACCGAAAGCATCCAGGAAGAGATCGCGGATGAACTGGGATTTGATATCCTGCAAATCCGTAAACAGCGAGACCCGTTGTTCCGCCAGCAGGTTCTGCGTGCGTATAACTATGAATGCGCCATTTGTGGCTTCAATATGCGCCACGACAGCACCTCAGTCGCCCTGGAAGCCGCCCATATCAAATGGAAACAGCACGGCGGCCCGTGTGAGATTTCAAACGGCCTGGCGTTGTGTGCAATCCACCATAAAGCCTTTGATAAAGGTTCGATTGGGCTGGATGAGAGTATGCGAATTCAGGTGTCACCCGCAGTGAATGGCAGCGGCATGGTGGGCAGGCTGTTCTGGGATTTCGACGGTAAATCGATAGCGCTGCCGATGATGCGAGAGAATTATCCAAAAGATGGGTTTGTGGAGTGGCACAGGAAGGAGGTGTTTAGAGGGTGAGTGCGAAGGCCGGACTCGAACCGGCACGGGGTTAATTAACTTAAATAGTTTCAAAATATTATTAAGTTATTGGATTATAAAATGTTGGAGAAAAAAACATGGTTTTACTTGCATACATCAGTGATGAAGATCTTTTTAATGAAGTTGAAACCTTATTAACTAAAGCTAAAAAGAAAAAAGACGCCGCTGAGAAAACTTTTAACAGCAATGTGATAGATCCTTTTGGTGCACTTTTTGAGGCGCCGGGATTTTCATCCCATGAAGAGTGGCGAAATTCCGAACTTGCGCGACAACGTCAGAAGACCATCCAAAATCATGTCGGTACCTTTCATCAAAAAATCCTCGGCCACGTGAGTGGATGGCAGGATATGGGGATTGGTGGCATCGTTGATCTTCTTAACGAAGAGAGAAAAATTATTGCTGAGGTGAAAAATAAATACTCAACGGTTACTGGCGGGGACTTAGCCGATAAATATAAAGGCTTAGATGAGCTTGTTTCGCCGAAACATAGCCGATTTAAGGATTACTGCGCTTACTTTGTTAATATAATTCCTCGTAAGCCTGTCAGATTTGACATCCCTTTTACTCCCTCCAATAAAGGTAGCGGTACTCAATGTCCTTCGAATCCTAACATCCGAATCATTGATGGCGCGAGCTTCTATGAACTTGTCACTGGAAGACCGAATGCTCTGGAAGAACTCTATAGTGCTCTTCCGTATGCAATTGAGTATGTTTTGAATGAGCGTCTTGGACATAAAGACTTCTCTATCCCTGATAAAGAAAGTTTTATTAAGTATTTTAGTCTCGCTTATGGCTAATAACCATGATCAACGTTTGACAAAGCCCATGTAAAACCATACAGTAGTAACCATGACTAATGTTGACATGGTTACTAAGTATGTTAAAGGAAGAATTTTCACTTTCAGAAGTTGCAGACATTTTGGGTGTGTCAAAAGAGACTTTAAGGCGTTGGGACACTGCTGGAAAATTAGTTTCCCAACGAAATGATGAGAATAACTACCGATTCTATAGAAAAGAACAGCTTAAAAGTTTTGAACAAGCTCAGTTTTTGTTTAAAAGTCAATGGTCTGATGATCCTAAAACCAGCAATAACGTTTACACTGTATTAGAATTATTTGCTGGTGCAGGGGGAATGGCTTTAGGTTTAGAGAAAGCAGGTTTAAAATCTGTTCTATTGAATGAAATTGATTCCCATGCCTGTAAGACATTAAGAAAAAATAGACCTGAATGGAATGTAGTAGAAGGCGATGTTAGCCAGTTAGACTTCACCCATTATAGAGATACTGTTGATGTATTGGCTGGTGGTTTCCCTTGCCAAGCATTTTCGTACGCAGGAAAAAAACTTGGTTTTGAAGATACTCGTGGTACTCTATTCTTCGAGTTCGCTAGAGCAGTTAAAGAAATCAATCCGAAGGTTCTTTTAGCAGAGAACGTTCGAGGATTACTAAATCATGATGATGGGCGTACATTAGAAACAATAAAAAACATTATCACTGATTTGGGTTACACTTTATTTGAGCCTAGGGTACTTAAGGCTATATTCTACAAAGTGCCACAAAAACGCGAGCGTTTGATTATAGTAGCTCTAAGGAATGATCTTGCTGATGGCGTCGATTATGAGTGGCCTTCTTCTTATAATAAAGTATTAACTCTTAAAGATGCTTTAAAAAAGGGTGAGTTGTACGATAGCGATGTTCCAGAATCTGAAGGACAAAAATACCCAAAAAGAAAAGCAGAGATTCTAAACATGGTTCCTCCCGGTGGCTACTGGAGAGACCTTCCAGAAGATATTCAGAAAGAATATATGCTTAAAAGTTTTTACTTAGGCGGAGGGAAAACCGGTATGGCTCGTCGCTTGTCTTGGGATGAACCAAGCTTAACATTAACATGTGCCCCTGCACAGAAACAAACAGAGCGTTGCCACCCTGATGAAACAAGACCATTAACGGTCCGTGAATATGCCAGAATACAGACTTTCCCCGACGACTGGGTGTTTGAGGGCTCGATGTCAGCGAAATATAAGCAGATAGGAAACGCTGTTCCTGTGAATCTGTCATTTGCTGTTGGCAAATCTGTTGTACATCTTTTAAATAAAATAAATAAAGGATAATCATACCCAGATTAATGCTGGTCACTTAAAGTGACCAGCTTCTTTTTTTATTTAGGTATTTGTGTAAGTATCCCGCATAACCCTGCCTCACCGAGCGCGCCACGCGCCATCGTCCTAAAACCATGCCCGCAGACTTCGGGCTCGGTGGTCTTCACTCCAGCGCTTGTTACTTGCATGCCATTCACGAGCAATGATTTCGAACGTATATGCTCCCGAATTCTCGGCCTGAGCTTCTTTCTGTTCGGCTTTTGGGTCAATGCCCTGAACTAACAGCTTTTTAGCTTCGTCGCGCTTTGCTCTTGCCTGAGCAAGAGTCACTGTAGGCCAAACACCAAAAGCGAGGCGATCCTCTTTTTTGTCAGAGGGGCGTCGGTATTTCATGCGCCAGTATTTAGACCCCTTGGCCGAAACCTCGAGATACAAACCGCCGCCATCGGCCATTTTGTAGCTTTTGTCTTTTGGCTTTGCAGTCTCGACTTGTCTGGCGTTGAGCTTCATTTGGGGGCACATTTCTAATCGAAGTTAAGATGCCCCCAATGACATCCGGATTTCAACGGACAACCTCGGACGACTCAGGACGTAGAAATCGCTGCAAGCATTGATTTTTAAGGAATAATTGAACTTTCTCGGATGGCCTTGGAAGTACTAATGGTGCCGAAGGCCGGACTCGAACCGGCACGTATTTCTACGGTTGATTTTGAATCAACTGCGTCTACCGATTTCGCCACTCCGGCACGGAAGGGATGCGGAAAACGTTGTGGATTATACCTGTCGTGCGCCGCCATGCAAGCGCCAGCGTGTGTCTGGCCTGCTAAGTGTTGAAAATTTCAGCATTACATTGCACACGTGCAATCACCATCACAGTTTATCCCCCGCAACAACCACCTTAATCCCCCCTTCTGCGAAGCATCCCGTTTCCCCATGCTCTACACTTCCAGTTCAACACCACACTGAGGGAAACACGATGTCGATGATAAAAAGCTACGCCGCAAAAGCGGCGGGCAGCGAGCTCGAACTCTATGAATATGATGCGGGCGAGCTTAAGCCGGAAGATGTCGAAGTCCAGGTCGATTACTGCGGTATCTGCCATTCCGATTTGTCGATGATCGACAACGAATGGGGATTCTCTCAGTATCCGCTGGTTGCCGGGCATGAGGTGATTGGTCGCGTGGCAGCGCTCGGCAGCGCGGCGCAGGATAAGGGTCTGAAGGTTGGTCAGCGCGTCGGCATTGGCTGGACGGCGCGCAGTTGCGGGCATTGCGACGCCTGTATCAGCGGCAATCAGATTAACTGCCTGGAAGGCTCCGTTCCCACTATTCTCAATCGCGGCGGCTTTGCCGAGAAGCTGCGAGCCGACTGGCAGTGGGTGACCCCGCTGCCGGAGAGTATCGATCTGGCGGCAGCTGGCCCCTTGCTGTGCGGCGGTATCACCGTGTTCAAACCGCTGCTGATGCACCATATCACCGCCACCAGCCGCGTCGGGGTGATCGGTATCGGCGGCCTGGGACATATCGCCATTAAGCTGTTACACGCGATGGGTTGTGAAGTGACCGCATTCAGTTCCAACCCGGCGAAAGAACAGGAGGTGCTGGCGATGGGAGCGGATAAGGTGGTCAACAGCCGCGATCCGGATGCGCTAAAAGCGCTGGCGGGCCAGTTCGATCTCATCATTAACACGGTTAACGTCGATCTCGACTGGCAGCCCTATTTTGAAGCGTTGGCCTACGGCGGTAACTTCCATACCGTCGGCGCAGTGCTGAAGCCGCTGCCGGTACCGGCATTTACCTTAATTGCCGGGGATCGCAGCATCTCCGGTTCGGCGACCGGGACGCCATTCGAGCTGCGCAAGCTGATGAAGTTTGCCGGGCGCAGCAAGGTGTCGCCTACCACCGAGCTGTACCCGATGTCGCAAATAAACGAAGCAATCCAGCACGTGCGTGATGGCAAGGCCCGCTACCGCGTGGTGCTGAAAGCCGACTTCTGATGCCGGGCTCAGTCCCGCAAGGGGCTGGGCTTATTGCCCGTTACGAAACGCGAGCACCGCCTGGCGGCACTGTTCCGTCACATGCTCAATATCATGGTTCACGTCGATGCGGGCAATATCTTTCTCATCGTCCTGCGGACATTCCAGCGCGTCGAACTGACTTTTGAGTAGTCCCACCGGCATAAAATGGCCTGCCCGACGCTGCATGCGTGCCAGAATGGTCTCGTAGTCGCCGTCCAGCCACAGAAAATGCACATTCGGGCTACCCTGACGCAATATATCGCGATACTGTTTTTTTAATGACGAGCAGACAATAAATCCGGTCTCATTCTTTTTAAATAAACTGTATGACGCGTCATTTAATCGCGCCAGCCACGGCAGTCGGTCTTCATCGGTTAATGGAATACCTTCAGACATTTTATCAATATTTTTAGCGGGATGGAGATCGTCGCCATCAATGAATTTAGCCGATAATACAGCGGCAATTTTACTGCCAATTAAAGATTTACCGCTACCCGAAACGCCCATCAAAATATAACTTTCCCCAGCCATTGAAAAAACTCCAGATTCATATTCTATGGCGCGATACTACGCCTTCCACATTGCAGAACTCACCTTTTTTTGCCGCGACTGAGCAGATTTACAGGGCGCATCACGTTATGCGTAACATTGTAGTGTAACAATTTCTCAGCGTGATCTGTATCACAAATAATAACAATTAAAACCGTTTAAATGCTGCCGAGGTTACTACCTGACCAGTGAGGAATTTATGCAAGTCAAAACCCAATCCTGCGTTGTCGCGGGTAAGAAAACTGTTGCCATTACCGACCAAAATATAGAATGGAATAATAAAGGAACGTTGGTACAAATTACCCGCGGGGGAATTTGTGGTTCCGATTTACATTATTATCAGGAAGGCAAAGTCGGTAATTTTACCGTTAAAGCGCCGATGATTTTAGGCCATGAAGTTATTGGTAAAGTAGTGCACAGCGATTCAACAGAATTACATGAAGGTCAGTCGGTGGCGATTAATCCGTCGAAGCCCTGCGGCCACTGTAAATACTGTCTGCAGCATGAAGAAAACCAGTGCACGGAAATGCGCTTTTTTGGCAGCGCCATGTATTTTCCCCACGTCGACGGCGGCTTTACTCAGTTTAAAACTGTCGATACTGCGCAGTGCATCCCCTACCCTCAAGAGGCCGATGAAAAAGTCATGGCCTTTGCCGAACCGTTGGCGGTCGCGATCCACGCCGCGCATGAAGCGGGCGACCTGCAGGGCAAGCGCGTGTTTATCTCCGGCGTCGGGCCTATCGGCTGTCTGATTGTCAGCGCGGTAAAAACGCTCGGCGCGGCAGAAATCGTCTGTGCGGATATCAGCCCGCGCTCGCTCTCGCTGGCGCAACAGATGGGTGCCGATACGCTGATTAACCCGCAGCAGGACTCGCTCGACGCGTGGAAAAAAGAGAAAGGCTACTTCGACGTCAGCTTTGAAGTCTCTGGTCATCCGTCCTCAATCACCACCTGTCTGGAAGTGACCCGCGCGAAAGGCGTGATGGTGCAGGTCGGCATGGGCGGCGCGGTGCCGGACTTCCCGATGATGATGCTGATCGGCAAAGAGATCGCGCTCAAAGGCTCGTTCCGCTTTACCACCGAGTTCAACACCGCGGTGTCGTGGCTGGCGAATAACGTTATCGATCCGCTGCCGTTACTCAGCGCTGAATATCCGTTTACCGAGCTTGAACAGGCGCTGATATTCGCCGGGGATAAAACCCAGGCGGCGAAAGTCCAGCTCGTTTTCGAAGACATAAAATAAGGAATAACATGATGAACGATCTTTTTTCACTGGACGGCAAAAACATTCTGATCACCGGTTCAGCCCAGGGTATTGGTTATTTACTGGCGACCGGGCTGGGTAAATATGGCGCACAGATTATCGTTAATGACATTACGCCGGAGCGTGCGGAGGCCGCCGTCGCCAAATTGCAGCAGGAAGGGATCCGCGCCGTGGCCGCGCCGTTCAATGTTACGCATAAACAAGACATTGACGCCGCCATCGACCATATCGAAAAAGACATTGGCCCGATCGATGTGCTGGTGAATAACGCCGGGATCCAGCGCCGCCATCCGTTTACCGAGTTCCCGGAGCAGGACTGGAACGATGTGATTGCCGTGAACCAGACGGCGGTATTCCTGGTCTCGCAGGCGGTAACGCGTCGCATGGTGGAACGTCAGGCCGGGAAGGTCATCAACATCTGCTCCATGCAGAGCGAACTGGGCCGCGATACCATCACGCCGTACGCCGCCTCGAAAGGCGCGGTAAAAATGCTTACCCGCGGAATGTGCGTTGAGCTGGCGCGCCACAATATCCAGGTCAACGGGATCGCACCGGGCTACTTCAAAACCGAGATGACCAAAGCGCTGGTCGAGGATGAAGCCTTCACCTCCTGGCTTTGCAAACGTACGCCAGCCGCGCGCTGGGGCGATCCGCAGGAGCTGATCGGCGCGGCGGTATTCCTCTCTTCTAAAGCATCCGATTTTGTAAACGGGCACCTGTTGTTTGTCGATGGCGGCATGCTGGTCGCCGTCTGATACCACACAACGCAACATCACGCAGCGCCCAGGCGCTGCCTTTTTGGCACAGACACCCTAAATCATTCGAGTTGCAGGATGACGGGGATATAAGAGAAACGATTATGCCATTAATAATAATTGCGGCAGGCGTCGCGCTGCTCCTGGTCCTGATGATTGGCTTTAAAGTTAACGGCTTTATTGCTCTGGTCCTGGTGGCGGCGGTCGTTGGTTTTGCCGAAGGGATGGATGCACAGGCCGTTCTGCACTCAATACAAAACGGGATCGGTGGCACGCTCGGCGGGCTGGCGATGATCCTCGGCTTCGGCGCAATGCTCGGCAAACTGATTTCCGATACCGGTGCGGCCCAGCGCATCGCCACCACGCTGATTGGCACGTTCGGTAAAAAACGCGTGCAGTGGGCGCTGGTGATCACCGGTCTGGTGGTCGGTCTGGCGATGTTTTTTGAAGTCGGCTTTGTTCTGCTGCTGCCGCTGGTGTTTACGGTGGTGGCCTCGTCCGGCCTGCCGCTGCTGTATGTCGGCGTACCGATGGTCGCCGCGCTGTCCGTGACCCACTGTTTTCTGCCGCCTCACCCGGGGCCGACCGCGATTGCTACCATTTTCGAGGCCAATCTCGGTACCACCCTGCTGTACGGATTTATTATTACTATCCCGACGGTGATTGTTGCCGGGCCGCTGTTTTCTAAGCTGCTGACCCGCTTTGAGAAAGCACCGCCGGAAGGGTTGTTCAACCCGCATCTGTTCACCGAAGAAGAGATGCCATCGTTCTGGAACAGTATCTTTGCGGCGGTAATCCCGGTCATACTGATGGCGGTCGCCGCCGTGTGCGAAATTACGCTGCCGAAAACCAACAGCGTGCGGGTGTTCTTTGAGTTTATCGGCAACCCTGCGGTCGCGTTGTTTATCGCTATCGTACTCGCCATTTTTACCCTTGGTCGACGTAACGGACGTACGATCGAGCAAATTATGGATATCATTGGCGACTCTATCGGCGCAATTGCGATGATTGTGTTTATCATCGCCGGGGGCGGCGCGTTTAAGCAGGTTCTGGTCGACAGCGGCGTGGGGCAATATATTTCGCACCTGATGACCGGCACGTCGCTTTCTCCGTTGCTGATGTGCTGGACGGTTGCCGCCTTGCTGCGCATCGCGCTCGGTTCAGCCACCGTGGCGGCGATCACCACCGCAGGCGTGGTGCTGCCGATTATCAACGTCACCCATGCTGACCCGGCGCTGATGGTGCTGGCTACCGGCGCGGGCAGCGTGATTGCGTCCCACGTTAACGATCCGGGATTCTGGCTGTTTAAAGGCTATTTTAATCTCAGCGTGGGCGAAACGTTGCGCACATGGACGGTAATGGAAACGCTGATTTCCATTATGGGGCTGTTGGGGGTTCTGGCGCTGAACGCCATCCTGCATTAAGACGGTATTACCGGGGAGCACAGGTCTGCGCTCCCCGGCACTGGAGAGAAAATGAGGAACCACAGAATTTCTTTGCAAGACATCGCCACACTGGCGGGCGTGACCAAAATGACGGTGAGTCGCTACATTCGCTCGCCGAAAAAGGTCGCAAAGGAAACCGGTGAACGCATCGCGCAGATTATGGAGGAAATTAATTACATCCCCAACCGCGCGCCCGCGATGCTGCTTAACGCGCAAAGCTACACGCTCGGCGTGCTGATCCCCTCGTTTCAAAACCAGCTGTTCGCTGACATTCTGGCCGGTATCGAGTCAGTCACCTCGGACCATAACTATCAGACGCTGATCGCCAACTACAATTATGACCGGGAATCCGAGGAAGAGTCGGTGATCAACCTGCTGTCGTACAACATCGACGGCATTATCCTTTCCGAGAAATATCACACCCTGCGCACGGTTAAATTTCTGCGTTCAGCCAACATTCCGGTGGTCGAGCTGATGGATATTCAGGGCGACCGTCTGGACATGGAAGTAGGTTTCGATAACCGTCAGGCGGCGTTTGATATGGTCAGCACCATGCTGGATAAACGCCAGCGGCGCAAAATCCTTTATCTCGGTTCGAAAGACGACGTTCGCGATGAACAACGCTATCGCGGCTACTGCGATGCCATGACGCGTCGTGGTCTGGTGCCGCTGCGCGTCAATCCGCGCGCTATTTCGTCCATTCATCTCGGCACCCAGATGATGCGGGACGCGCTGGCTGCGCATCCGGATTTAGACGGCGTGTTTTGCACTAACGACGATATTGCGATGGGCGCGCTGCTGCTGTGCCGCGAGCGCGAGCTGGCCGTTCCGGAACAGATCTCAATTGCCGGTTTTCACGGGCTGGAAATGGGCCGGCAGATGATCCCAAGTCTCGCCAGCGTGATCACCCCGCGTTTTGACATTGGCCGTATGGCGGCGCAGATGTTGCTGAGCAAAATCAAGAACAACGACCATAACCACAACACCGTCGATCTCGGGTATCAGATTTATCACGGCAATACGCTTTAAGTCATTTTCTCTCGCCATCGCATACTCTCTTTGATGGACATTGCCTATACTCCAGGCAGGATAAATGGAGGAAATCTCAATGAGCGCACCCCTGCTAATTGCCCGCACGCCGGACACTGAACTGTTTTTACTGCCAGGCATGGCCAACCGCCACGGGCTGATTACCGGCGCGACCGGGACCGGTAAAACCGTCACGTTACAAAAGCTTGCCGAATCGCTGTCCGGGATTGGCGTGCCGGTATTTATGGCCGATGTGAAAGGTGACTTAACCGGCGTAGCCGAGGAAGGACAGGCCTCTGAAAAGCTGCTCGCCCGCCTGAAAAACATCGGTATTACCGACTGGCAACCACATGCTAATCCGGTCACGGTGTGGGATATCTTTGGCGAAAAGGGTCACCCGGTGCGAGCCACGGTATCTGACCTCGGGCCGCTGCTGCTGGCTCGTCTGTTGAATCTCAACGACGTTCAGTCCGGCGTGCTGGATATTATCTTCCGCATTGCCGATGACCAGGGCCTGCTGCTGCTCGATTTCAAAGACCTGCGGGCCATAACTCAGTACATCGGCGATAACGCTAAATCCTTCCAGAATCAGTACGGCAATATCAGCAGCGCTTCGGTCGGGGCTATCCAGCGCGGGCTGCTGTCGCTGGAGCAGCAGGGCGCAGCGCACTTCTTTGGCGAACCGATGCTGGATATCAAAGACTGGATGCGTACCGACGCCAGCGGCAAAGGGATGATCAACATCCTCAGCGCCGAGAAGCTCTATCAGATGCCCAAACTGTACGCCGCCAGCCTGCTGTGGATGCTCTCCGAACTGTATGAACAGCTGCCGGAAGCGGGCGATCTGGAGAAGCCAAAACTGGTGTTCTTCTTTGATGAAGCGCATCTGCTGTTCAACGACGCCCCGCAGGTGCTGCTGGATAAAATCGAACAGGTGATCCGCCTGATCCGCTCGAAAGGGGTCGGCGTGTGGTTCGTCTCGCAAAATCCGTCGGATATTCCGGACAACGTGCTTGGCCAGTTGGGTAACCGCGTGCAGCACGCCCTGCGCGCGTTCACGCCGAAAGATCAGAAAGCAGTGAAAAGCGCGGCGCAAACCATGCGCGCCAACCCGGCGTTTGATACCGAGAAAGCCATTCAGGAGCTGGGCACCGGCGAAGCACTGGTTTCATTTCTGGATGCCAAAGGCAGCCCGTCGGTGGTGGAGCGGGCAATGGTGATTGCGCCCTGCTCCCGCATGGGATCGGTGACGGACGATGAGCGCAACGGGCTGATTAATCACTCTTCGCTGTACGGAAAATATGAGGAAGAGGTAGATCGTGAGTCCGCCTATGAGCGCTTACAGCAAGGCGTTCAGACCAGCACCGGGCAGCAAAATACGCCTCCCGCCAACGGTAAAGCGGTCGAGGTTGACGACGGTATTCTCGGTGGGTTGAAGGATATTTTGTTTGGCAGCACAGGGCCGCGCGGCGGCAAGCGCGATGGCGTGGTACAGAGCGTGGCGAAAAGCGCGGCGAGACAGGTCACTAATCAGATAATCCGCGGAATGTTGGGAAGCTTGATGGGCGGGAGAAAACGCTAGCACCCGCGTTACGTTGCCGGATGGCGGCGTGAACGCCTTATCCGGCCTACGGGTCATGGGCAGGCCTGATAAGCGCAGCGCTATCAGGCCTACGATGACTGTGATTACGACTTACGCAGCATCAGCCACAGACTTATCAGGAAGAAGCTGGCGCTTGGCAGCAGCGCGCCGATAATCGGCGGAATACCATACACCAGCGTCAGCGGGCCAAAGATTTGGTCCAGCACATAGAACACAAAACCGAAGCTAATCCCCGTCACCACACGCACGCCCATCGGCACGCTACGCAGCGGACCAAAGATAAACGACAGCGCCATCAGCATCATGACCGCCACTGACAGCGGCTGGAACACTTTGCTCCACATATTGAGCTGGTAGCGTCCGGCGTCCTGTCCGCTCGACTTCAGGTACTTCACGTAATTATGCAGACCACTAATCGACAGCGCGTCAGGATCCAACGCCACGACGCCGAGCTTGTCGGGCGTAAGGTTGGTTTTCCAGGTGCCGCTCACGGTCTGCGAACCGGTGATTTGTTTCGGGTCGGTCAGGTTGGACTCATCCACCTGCGACAAACGCCAGACCTTCTGCTCCGGGTCAAACGTCGCGCTGGCGGCATAGCGAACGGACTGCAAACGACGCTTGTCGTTAAAGGCGTAGATGCTGATTCCACCTAGCTCAGCGTCGCCTTTCACCCGCTCGATGTAAACAAAGCTGTCACCGTCTTTCGCCCACAGCCCTTGCTGGGTAGAGAGCAGCGAACCGCCGTACATCTGCTGCGCACGGTAATTACGCGCCATCTGTTCACCCTGCGGTGCCACCCATTCGCCGATGGCCATCGTCAGCAGCACCAGCGGAATCGCGGTTTTCATCACCGACAACGCTACCTGCATACGGGTAAAGCCGGAAGCTTGCATCACCACCAGTTCACTGCGCTGGGCCAACATGCCCAGCCCCAACAAAGCACCCAGCAGCGCCGCCATCGGGAAGAAGATTTGGATATCTTTCGGCGCGCTGAGCAGGGTATACAGCCCGGCGCCCATCGCGTCGTAGCTCCCCTGCCCGGCTTTTTTCAGCTGGTCGACAAACTTGATGATCCCGGAGAGCGACACCAGCATGAACAACGTCATCATGATGGTGGTGAAAATGGTTTTACCGATATAGCGGTCAAGTACACCAAAAGGCTGCATTATACCGCTCCTTTACGCATAAAACGGGCACGCAAGCGGCGCATCGGCACCGTATCCCAGAGGTTAAGCACAATCGCCAGCGCCAGATAAGCCAGGTTTACCACCCACATCCAGAACACCGGATCCAGCTTACCTTTGCCACCGTTCGACTTCAGCGACGTCTGCACCAGGAAGAACAGCAAATAAAGCAGCATGGCTGGCAGCATGGACAGTACGCGCCCCTGACGCGGGTTTACCACGCTCAGCGGCACAACCATCAGCGCCATCATAAATACGGTGAATACTAACGTGATACGCCAGGTCAGCTCCGCGCGGGCGCGATCGGTGTCGGTCGTCCACAGCGTACGCATGGTCATCTGGTCGGTATCGTTGGGGTCCAGCGCCACCGCCTGATGACCGATAATCGCCTGGTAGTCCTGGAAATCGGTAATGCGGAAATCGCGCAGCAGCGCGGTCCCTTCAAAGCGCGTCCCCTGGTTCAGCGTCACGACCTGAGAGCCGTCACGCAACTGAGTCAGATGTCCGGAATCAGCCACCACCACCGAAGGACGGGCGTTGCCTTTCGGGCGGATTTGTGCGAGGAACACATCTTTGAAGCTGCTACCGTCAACACTTTCGATAAACAACACCGAACTGCCGTTCGTTGCCTGCTGGAATTGCCCCTGAGCGAGCGCCGCCATGCCGGGGTTCGCTTTCGCTTCCGCCAGCACTTCGTCCTGATGCCGGGAGGACCATGGCCCGGCCCACATCACGTTGACCGCCGCAATAATACTGGTAAACAACGCCAACACCATCGCCGCTTTAACAAGCACAGCCTTGCTCAGCCCACAGGCATGCATGACCGTAATTTCACTTTCGGTATACAGTTTGCCCAGCGTCATCAGCAGCCCAAGGAACAGGCTTAAGGGCAAGATTAGTTGCGCCATTTCTGGCACGCCCAGCCCCAGCAGCGAGAGCACCAGATTCGCCGGGATATCACCGTCAACAGCCGCACCCAGGATCCTGACTAACTTTTGACAAAAGAAGATCAAAAGCAGGATGAATAGGATCGCAAGTTGGCTTTTGAGCGTTTCCCGAACCAGATATCTTATGATTATCACTTTAAATACGCCCGTAAAAACCCGTCTTTTGCCGGAATTTAGCTTGTTTCATGGCTTAAACGTCATTTATTCTCTTGAGTCGTCGAAATCGTCGCTAAGATCATTATACTCAACGGATCCACCTCTCAGAAATTGTTCTGACGTGCCAATGCCGTAATAACGTTAAGATTAACACGAAGTCACCGCAACAGCGGGTATGAGTTACGAAAGCTTGCAATTCTATCCGTAGCCACCGCTGTTGTCTTTAAGATTCAGGAGCGTAGTGCATGGAGTTCAGTGTAAAAAGCGGTAGCCCGGAGAAACAGCGGAGTGCGTGCATCGTCGTGGGTGTCTTTGAACCACGCCGCCTCTCTCCGATTGCAGAGCAGCTCGACAAGATCAGCGACGGGTACATCAGCGCACTGCTGCGTCGTGGCGAACTGGAAGGCAAACCGGGGCAAACCCTGTTGCTGCACCATGTTCCTAACGTTCTGTCTGAGCGAATTCTCCTCATTGGTTGTGGCAAAGAGCGTGAACTTGATGAGCGCCAGTACAAGCAGGTCATTCAGAAAACCATCAATACGCTGAATGATACTGGCTCAATGGAAGCCGTCTGCTTCCTGACTGAGCTGCACGTCAAAGGGCGCAATAACTACTGGAAAGTGCGTCAGGCCGTTGAGACGGCCCAGGAAACGCTGTACAGCTTTGACCAGTTGAAGACCAACAAAAGCGAGCCGCGTCGCCCGCTGCGTAAAATGGTCTTCAACGTACCTACCCGCCGTGAACTGACCAGCGGCGAGCGTGCTATCCAGCACGGTCTGGCGATCGCCGCCGGTATTAAAGCAGCGAAAGATCTCGGCAACATGCCGCCAAATATTTGTAACGCCGCCTATCTGGCTTCCCAGGCGCGTCAACTGGCAGACAGCTACAGCAAGAATGTTGTGACCCGCGTGATCGGCGAACAGCAGATGAAAGAGCTGGGTATGCACTCTTACCTCGCCGTCGGCCACGGTTCGCAAAATGAGTCGCTGATGTCGGTCATCGAGTACAAAGGCAATCCGTCCGAAGACGCGCGTCCGATTGTGCTGGTCGGTAAAGGGTTAACCTTCGACTCCGGCGGTATCTCCATCAAACCAGCCGAAGGCATGGATGAGATGAAGTACGACATGTGCGGTGCGGCGGCAGTGTACGGCGTGATGCGCATGGTGGCCGAGCTTCAACTGCCCATCAATGTCGTCGGCGTACTGGCGGGCTGCGAAAACATGCCGGGTGGCCGCGCGTATCGCCCAGGCGATGTGCTGACCACCATGTCCGGGCAGACCGTTGAAGTGCTCAATACCGACGCCGAAGGCCGTCTGGTGCTGTGCGACGTGTTAACCTACGTCGAGCGCTTTGAGCCGGAAGCGGTGATTGATGTCGCGACCCTGACCGGCGCGTGCGTGATTGCACTGGGCCATCACATCACCGGCCTGATGTCGAACCATAACCCGCTGGCGCATGAGCTGATCGGCGCGTCCGAGCAGGCTGGCGATCGCGCATGGCGTCTGCCGTTGGGTGATGAGTTCCAGGAACAGCTGGAGTCCAACTTTGCGGATATGGCAAACATTGGCGGGCGCCCTGGCGGAGCCATTACCGCAGGCTGCTTCCTGTCGCGCTTTACCCGTAAATACAACTGGGCGCACCTCGACATCGCCGGTACCGCATGGCGTTCCGGGAAAGCCAAAGGCGCTACCGGCCGTCCGGTGGCACTGCTGTCGCAGTTCCTGCTCAATCGCGCCGGGTTTAACGGCGAAGAGTAATACGCTATCGAGCCTGCAACATGTAGGCCTGATAAGCGCAGCGCCATCAGGCGTTGACGCACAATCGCCGG
Organism: Citrobacter sp. C6_1; assembly: GCF_014596835.2. Classification (NCBI taxonomy): domain Bacteria; kingdom Pseudomonadati; phylum Pseudomonadota; class Gammaproteobacteria; order Enterobacterales; family Enterobacteriaceae; genus Citrobacter; species Citrobacter sp. C6_1. Next base: position 4,057,912 of record NZ_CP115031.1, read on the forward strand.
ATGGCGGCGTAAACGCCTTATCCGGCCTACATACGGCAATAAATTGCAGGCCCGGCTCGCCGGGCTCTGCATTTAAATTCATCACAAGAAGCCCCATATATGAGAAACGCAACGTTCTATCTTCTGGACAATGACACGCAACAAGATGGCTTAAGCGCCGTTGAACAACTGGTGTGTGAAATTGCCGCAGAACGTTGGCGGGCTGGCAAGCGCGTGCTGATCGCCTGTGAAAACGAAAAGCAGGCTCTTCGACTGGATGAAGCCCTGTGGGCAAGACCAGCAGAAAGCTTTGTTCCACATAATCTGGCGGGTGAAGGCCCCAGAGGCGGCGCCCCGGTAGAGATTGCCTGGCCGGAAAAACGCAACAGCAGCCCGCGCGACCTGCTCATCAGTTTGCGCGTTGGCTTTGCAGATTTTGCCACCGCTTTCACAGAAGTGATAGACTTCGTTCCTTACGAAGATTCTTTGAAACAATCGGCACGCGATCGCTACAAAGCTTACCGCGTGGCTGGTTTTAACCTGAATACGGCAACCTGGAAATAATGGAAAAGACATACAACCCACAAGATATCGAACAGCCGCTTTACGAGCACTGGGAAAAGCAGGGCTATTTCAAACCTAACGGCGATGAAAGCAAAGAGTCCTTCTGCATCATGATCCCGCCGCCGAACGTCACCGGCAGTTTGCATATGGGTCATGCTTTCCAGCAAACCATCATGGATACCATGATTCGCTACCAGCGCATGCAGGGTAAAAACACCCTGTGGCAGGCGGGTACCGACCACGCGGGTATCGCCACCCAAATGGTGGTTGAGCGTAAGATTGCCGCTGAAGAAGGTAAAACCCGTCACGACTACGGTCGCGAAGCGTTTATCGATAAAATCTGGCAGTGGAAAGCGGAATCCGGCGGCACCATTACCCGTCAGATGCGCCGTCTCGGCAACTCCGTTGACTGGGAGCGCGAACGTTTCACCATGGACGAAGGTCTTTCCAATGCCGTGAAAGAAGTCTTCGTTCGCCTGTATAAAGAAGACCTGATTTACCGTGGCAAGCGCCTGGTAAACTGGGACCCGAAACTGCGCACCGCCATCTCTGACCTGGAAGTGGAAAACCGCGAGTCTAAAGGCTCCATGTGGCACATCCGTTATCCGCTGGCCGACGGCGCGAAAACCGCAGACGGTAAAGATTACCTGGTGGTGGCGACCACTCGTCCGGAAACCCTGTTGGGCGATACCGGCGTGGCGGTCAACCCGGAAGATCCGCGTTATAAAGACCTGATTGGCAAATACGTTGTCCTGCCGCTGGTCAACCGCCGTATTCCGATTGTCGGTGATGAACACGCCGATATGGAAAAAGGCACCGGCTGCGTGAAGATCACCCCGGCGCACGACTTTAACGACTATGAAGTCGGGAAACGTCACGGCTTGCCGATGATCAACATTCTGACCTTTGACGGCGACATCCGCGAAACCGCGGAAGTGTACGATACCAAAGGCGAAGAGTCCGACGTCTACTCCAATGAAATCCCGGCTGAATTCCAGAAGCTGGAACGCTTTGCCGCGCGTAAAGCGGTGGTTGCCGCCGTTGATGCGCTCGGCCTGCTGGAAGAAATTAAACCGCACGACCTGACCGTGCCTTACGGCGACCGTGGCGGCGTGGTTATCGAGCCAATGCTGACCGACCAGTGGTACGTCCGTGCCGACGTGCTGGCAAAACCGGCGGTTGAAGCGGTTGAAAACGGCGACATTCAGTTCGTACCGAAACAGTACGAAAACATGTACTTCTCCTGGATGCGCGATATTCAGGACTGGTGTATTTCCCGTCAACTGTGGTGGGGTCACCGTATCCCGGCATGGTACGACGAAGCGGGCAACGTCTACGTTGGCCGTACCGAAGACGAAGTGCGTCAGGAAAACAACCTCGGCGCTGACGTTCAGCTTCGTCAGGACGAAGACGTTCTGGATACCTGGTTCTCCTCCGCGCTGTGGACCTTCTCTACCCTCGGCTGGCCGGAAAACACCGATGCGCTGCGTCAGTTCCACCCAACCAGCGTGATGGTTTCCGGCTTCGATATCATCTTCTTCTGGATTGCCCGCATGATCATGATGACCATGCACTTCATCAAAGATGAAAACGGCAAGCCGCAGGTTCCGTTCCATACCGTCTACATGACCGGTCTGATCCGTGACGACGAAGGCCAGAAGATGTCCAAATCCAAGGGCAACGTGATTGACCCGCTGGATATGGTCGACGGTATCTCGCTGCCGGAGCTGCTGGAAAAACGTACCGGCAACATGATGCAACCGCAGTTGGCTGAGAAGATTGCCAAACGTACCGAGAAGCAGTTCCCGAACGGCATCGAACCGCACGGTACCGACGCCCTGCGTTTCACCCTGGCGGCGCTGGCTTCTACCGGTCGCGACATCAACTGGGATATGAAGCGTCTGGAAGGTTATCGTAACTTCTGTAACAAGCTGTGGAACGCCAGCCGCTTTGTGCTGATGAACACCGAAGATCAGGACTGCGGCTTCAACGGCGGCGAAATGACCCTGTCTCTGGCAGATCGCTGGATCCTCGCTGAATTCAATCAGACCATCAAAGCGTACCGCGAAGCGCTGGATAACTTCCGCTTCGATATCGCCGCGGGCATCCTGTACGAGTTCACCTGGAACCAGTTCTGCGACTGGTATCTGGAGCTGACCAAGCCGGTGATGACCGGAGGAACTGATGCTGAACTGCGCGGCACCCGCAATACGCTGGTGACCGTGCTGGAAGGTCTGCTGCGCCTGGCGCATCCGATCATTCCGTTCATCACCGAAACCATCTGGCAGCGCGTGAAAGTGATTTGTGGCAACACCGCAGATACCATCATGCTGCAGCCGTTCCCGGAATATAACGCGGCGCAGGTAGACGAAGCGGCGCTGGCCGATACCGAATGGCTGAAGCAGGCGATCGTTGCCGTACGTAATATCCGCGCGGAAATGAACATTGCCCCAGGCAAACCGCTGGAGCTGCTGCTGCGTGGTTGCAGCGCGGATGCGATGCGTCGTGTAAACGACAACAAGAGCTTCCTGCTGAACCTGGCGCGTTTGGAAAGCATCACCGTGCTGCCAGCCGATGATAAAGGTCCGGTTTCCGTAACCAAAATCATCGACGGCGCCGAGCTGCTGATCCCGATGGCGGGTCTCATCAACAAAGAAGATGAACTGGCGCGTCTGGCGAAAGAAGTGGCGAAAATCGAAGGTGAGATTGCCCGTATCGAAGGCAAGCTCTCCAACGAAGGTTTCGTTGCTCGCGCCCCGGAAGCGGTGATCGCCAAAGAACGTGAGAAGCTGGACGGCTATGCGGAAGCGAAAGCGAAGCTGATTGAGCAGCAGGCGGTCATCGCCGCGCTGTAAAGCCGTTTGCCGGATGGCGCTTGCGCTTATCCGGCCTACAGGCACCGTCAACGTAGGTCGGATAAGCGTAGCGCATCCGATACCACAGACGATAAAAGCCTCTGACGCATATGCTCAGAGGCTTTTTATTGAATTATCCTCGCTTGCGCTTCCCCTCACCGCAGTGGTATTAACTGCATATGTCTCACTTTTATGTCATGAGTTCGCTATGAGTGCCATTACCTCCGTCGCGGCAACGCTGCGCCGAATTTCTGCCGATGATAACGCCGCAATTGCCCGCGTTATCCGCAAAGTTTCCGCTGAATACGGCCTGACCGCCGATAAAGGCTACACCGTTGCCGACCCTAATCTGGATGAATTGTTCCAGGTTTACAGCCAGCCGGGCGCGGCCTACTGGGTGGTTGAGCAAAACGGTGAAGTCGTGGGCGGCGGTGGCGTGGCACCGTTAGGATGTAGTGAACCAGACATTTGCGAGCTGCAAAAGATGTACTTCCTGTCGAGCGCGCGCGGTCAGGGGCTGGCGAAAAAACTGGCGCTGATGGCGCTTGAACATGCCCGTGAGCAAGGTTTTAAGCAGTGCTATCTGGAAACCACGGCGTTTCTGACTGAGGCAATCCGCTTGTATGAGCATTTAGGCTTTGAGCACATCAGCGAAGCGCTGGGCTGTACCGGGCACGTAGATTGTGAAGTGCGGATGTTAAAGCCCCTCTGACCTTACGCCGAGGGGCTTTAGCCGCGTTACTGCATCTCGGCTGAGAGCATTAGTCGAATAACGCCGGCCGCGCGCGCGGTTGGCAGTTTCAGCACCTGTGACCATAAATCTTGCACCATTTCACAGACGACTTTCTCTTTGCCTACGCCTTTACTCGGATCGGCCATGATTTGGATATCCGGTCCAAAGCGCTGTACCAGCCCCGGACTGATGGATTGCAGATCCTGAAGCGCCAACTGTTTTTCTTCCGCCGTAACCGTATGTTTGTTCGGGCCATAGGCCGCGTGCATCATACTCATATCGCTGGCCATACGACGGTTCATGAGCTCGCGCGGAATAATACGCACCGGGTTAATCCCGCCTTTCACCGCCGGGAACAAAAAGCGAAAACATTCGTCATTGCCCACTTTTGCCACCGCAGCAATCTGTTCGAGATTAATCTTCATATACTCGATCACGTTGGCATCAGGCGCCTGCTGCAAACGTGCCATCTGTACCTGCAGGATCTGCGGCTGAATAGCGTCGATAATCTGTTGCTCGCTTTTCCCCGCCTCTTTCAGCTGCGTTGCCTGGGTGAGGATGTTCTGCCACAGCGCTGGCTCCTGCTCCTTAAGCACCTGATAAACGGGCATGGACAGCATCGCGTTTTCAAATTTCTGCGCATCAGTCAGACCATAATCCGGGCTTTCGCGTGGGATCAGGTAGTGCACATCAAACAGATTCCACGCGATAATCGCCACCACAAAGACCACCACGCCGGAGAGCTTGCCCAGCCAGCCTTTTTTGCGAAACATTCCCACGACGATAGCAATCACCGCCCCGATATAACCCGCCAACAATACGTGTGTCCAGTTCATTAACCATCCTTATGCCAAACAGTTGCTATTGCGGGGATATATTTCCCCTTCGTGTATTTTGATTATTACGGCAGCAGCGAGCGATTGCCAGCCACCAGATTTTGCTAACGGGGACAGGGGGGTTAAACCGCACGGCAATGTCTGCCGCGCGTCAGAGAGGGAGGCTAAGCGGGCACGCCGCTGTGAAAACGGAATTCATCGTCGGGAGAAGTAATCAGCGCGGCTTCTACTTCGCCAAAGAACCGCACCCGGCTACTGATATCGTCAGCAGAAACCTGCTGCGCCAACGCCAGATAATCCTGATAGTGCCGCGCCTCAGAACGCAGCAGTGACAGATAAAATGCCTGCAGATCGTCATCCAGATACGGTGCCAGCGCGGCGAACCGTTCACAGGAACGCGCCTCAATGTAAGCCCCGCAAATCAGTTTATCGATTAATGTCAGCGGCTCGTGGGTGCGCACCTCTTTGAGCATGCCTTTGGCGTAACGGCTGGCGGTAATCTTAATATAGGGAATGTTGCGACTCATCATCGCCTCACGCACCTGCCAGAAGTGGTGAAGTTCTTCTTTGATCAGCAACACCATGCTGTCGATAAGCTTGCGCCCCCACGGATCGTCGGTTTGCGGCATTACGCTTTTGCTAATCTGTTTATTCAGCGCGATAAAGTCCGGTTCATCCCCTTCTCTGAAAGCATACGCCTCATAGGGTTTCAGCCAGTCCAGCAGCGCCTGCGCTCCCTGTTTATCGGCGACATATTTACGCACCAGCAGCATAGCCGTTTGCGCCGCTTTCAGTTCGCAGACAAGGTGATCGGTCAGTAACAGAGGGAGATTCGCCGGGTCTCGCGCTTTATCAAGCCAGGCCTGGGGCGTTTTACAGTGCAGGAAGCTGTGGATCGGGGAGAGTATTTGCAGGTAATCCATACGTTGTCCTTGGCCTACGGCAGCAGATGCCACCGTAGGTCAGCAGATGACTTAGTGACGCACGCCGTCATCATCTTCGTCGACGAAGTCTTCATCGTCGCCGTCTTCACCTTCTTCGCCGTTAGGGTCTTCGAAATAGGTACCCCACCCGTCGTATTCCACTTCAAATTTTTCAGCCAGATTCATCAGCTGTTCAACCTGAGCGTCGATCAGTTCGGCATTCAGGGCGCATTCGCTGAGAATGTCACAGCAAATAACCGTGTCGCCTTCTTCCACTTCCAGCTCTTCAGGCTCGGTCACTTCATAACCCAGTTTGAAGGCTTCTACTGCCGCTTTTTCCAGGGTTTCAAAGTCATCCGCGGAAAGGTGATGTTCGATGGTGTACAGCGCGTCTGGATCGCTACCATCTTCGAGTAACTCTTCAATAATCAAGCGCGTTTCTTCACGCTGTTCTTCCAGTAGTTCCGGGTTTGCCATAGCTCGTTCCTCATAATGTCCTGCCGATACTCTTATTGTCACATACCGCTGACATTGCCTCCACCTTTCCAGGAAAGATTTGTTAAACAAGGTTGCAAATGAATAAACATCCATATAAATTGAATTTTAATTCAATAAATGGCTTAAGCCATGTGAGGGAACCATGTCTACGTTTTATCAGAAGCACTTTTTGAAATTGCTCGATTTCACCTCTGCTGAACTCACGTCACTGCTCCAGCTCGCCGCGCAGTTGAAGGCGGATAAAAAAAACGGCACAGAGGTCGCTCAACTCACCGGTAAAAACATCGCGCTCATCTTCGAAAAAGACTCAACCCGCACCCGTTGCTCTTTCGAAGTTGCCGCATACGATCAGGGCGCGCGCGTCACGTATCTCGGGCCAAGCGGCAGCCAGATTGGTCATAAAGAGTCGATCAAAGACACCGCCCGCGTGCTCGGTCGTATGTACGACGGTATTCAGTATCGGGGCCACGGCCAGGAAATTGTCGAGACGCTGGCGGAATACGCCGGGGTTCCGGTATGGAACGGATTAACTAACGAGTTTCACCCCACCCAGTTGCTGGCAGATTTGCTCACAATGCAGGAACACCTGCCGGGTAAAGTGTTCAATGAAATGACGCTGGTTTATGCAGGCGATGCACGTAACAATATGGGTAACTCCATGCTGGAAGCCGCCGCGTTAACCGGGCTGGATCTGCGCCTGGTTGCGCCGCAGGCCTGCTGGCCAGAGGAAAGCCTGGTTGCGGAGTGCAAAGCGCAAGCGCAGAAAAACGGCGGCAATATTACGCTGACCGAAGATGTCGCCGCGGGCGTGAAAGGTGCGGACTTTATCTATACCGACGTCTGGGTATCGATGGGCGAAGCGAAAGAGAAGTGGGCCGAGCGTATTGCGCTGCTGCGTAAATATCAGGTTAATAGCGCGATGATGGCGTTGACCGGTAATCCGCAGGTGAAATTCCTGCACTGCCTGCCAGCGTTTCATGACGATCAGACCGCGCTGGGTAAACAAATGGCACAAGAGTATGGTTTGCACGGCGGGATGGAAGTGACCGATGAGGTCTTTGAATCCCCCGCCAGCATCGTGTTTGATCAAGCGGAGAACCGGATGCACACCATAAAAGCGGTGATGGTGGCGACGCTGGCGAAGTGAGGGCATGGATGAAAAGAATGCCGGATGGCGATGCTAAGCATCTTATCCGGCCTACAACCGCGCTCCCGTAGGCCGGGCAAGGCGAAGCCGCCTCCGGCAAATACACTTATGCCACCAGCATTTTCACCACGGCTTTACGTACCAGCGCCGGAGCGCCGACCGCGCACAGCGGTTTATGCACTTCGCCCGGATAGAACACCACGAAGTCCCCCTCGTTAAGCACCACCGTTTTCTCTTCAGCCCCTTCCGGCAAAAAGGCGATGTCTTTATCCGCCAGCCAGTCGGTTTCCGGTGCGCCCGCAGGCTGCGTGCTAAAAGTCATGCCTTCCTGACCTTTGAGCAGGATCTGGATATCCAGATAACGGACGTGATACTCGGCGCGACGCTGGGCAAACGGCTCCGTCATATCTTCGGCAATCAGATAAAACAGGCGATCGCCGTCAATGTCGTGCTTACCTTTTTCCGTCGCATCCGTCACGTGCGCTTTGATGTGTTCAATCGCCTGACGCAGCTCTTCCGGCAGCCAGGCATCCAGGTTGTGAATATTGCCAACAATCATCTCAAACCTCTTAATTAAAACAACGTTTCATTTTTATAGTTATACGAAAAAACCACCTGCCATACTACTGCTATTTGCCGATATTTTGCGTCAACGCATGTTTATCGCTGATGGTGTTAAATAATTGCTAACTCTCAGCAACAGGTTATGCATAAACTTTGCATAACTTTCGGCTACCCTTTTTCAACCTGATCAGTAACATACTGTTATTAAAAGTTTTATTAGAAAAACAAGCTATCGATCACAGTTCGCCTCTCCTTCGCTATCCTTCTTCATCGTCATATTTATTTTGAAATAAACTTTACCGCGCAAATAATAAAATCATATATTCGCATAATAATTCACAACACAGAAAAAAGCACAAATAAATCAATGCATTACTTATATTGTAGCACACTAAAAGTGTACATAAAATTAACACCGATAAATAACAAGACATATTCCCGCGTAGTAATTCAATTATTCATGTTTTTATTTTATTAATTCTCCGAGCCATATCATAAATTAAACATCAAAAGTCAAATATCGACCTGACTGTGAAATAAATCACGTTTCCTCATCAAATAAGATCTAAATATAGATTCCGAAATCAGCTGAAAAGTCATGACTGCAATAAATATTATTTGCAGGCACATCCTCTTTATTTTTTAAAATAGTATTAAAGGAATAATGATGGAAAAGCATTATGTCGGGTCTGAAATCGGTCAATTACGTAGCGTAATGCTACATCGCCCTAATCTCAGCTTAAAAAGGCTGACGCCATCAAATTGCCAGGAACTGCTTTTTGATGATGTTCTTTCGGTAGAACGTGCAGGAGAAGAACATGACATTTTCGCCAACACGTTACGTCAGCAAGGGATTGAGGTTCTGTTACTCACTGATTTATTGACACAAACCTTAGATGTCCAAGATGCCAAAGACTGGTTACTGGAGACACAAATCTCTGATTATCGCCTTGGCCCCGCTTTCGCTACCGATATTCGCGCATGGCTTGCAGATATGCAGCACCGGGAGCTCGCCCGGCATTTAAGCGGCGGGCTAACCTACGGGGAAATTCCTGCTTCCATCAAAAATATGGTGGTCGATACTCACGATATTAATGACTTTATTATGAAGCCATTGCCAAACCACTTATTTACTCGCGACACCTCCTGCTGGATATATAACGGCGTATCCATTAACCCGATGGCAAAAACCGCACGCCAGCGGGAAACCAATAACCTGCGAGCAATTTACCGTTGGCATCCACAATTTGCCGATGGTGAATTTATTAAATACTTCGGCGATGAAAATATTAATTACGACCACGCCACATTAGAAGGTGGCGATGTGCTGGTGATTGGTCGCGGCGCGGTACTCATCGGTATGTCGGAACGCACCACGCCGCAGGGCATTGAGTTCCTTGCCCAGTCCCTGTTTAAGCATCGCCAGGCTGAACGTGTCATCGCGGTTGAACTGCCGAAGCATCGTTCCTGTATGCACCTCGATACCGTCATGACCCACATTGATATCGATACCTTCTCCGTCTACCCGGAAGTGGTACGCCCGGATGTCCAGTGCTGGACCCTGACGCCAGACGGGCGCGGCGGCCTGAAACGCACCCAGGAAAGTACGCTGGTACACGCCCTCGAAAAAGCGCTGGGCCTCGACCAAATCACGCTGATCACCACCGGGGGCGACGCCTTCGAAGCTGAACGCGAACAGTGGAACGACGCCAACAACGTCCTGACGCTGCGCCCCGGCGTGGTGGTGGGTTACGAGCGCAACATCTGGACCAACGAAAAATACGACAAAGCCGGTATCACCGTTTTACCCATTCCTGGTGACGAACTGGGACGCGGACGCGGCGGCGCGCGCTGCATGAGCTGCCCACTGGAACGCGACGGTATTTAAGGAGACGTTATGGAAAACAAACCTACTCTGGTTGTGGCGTTGGGCGGCAATGCGCTGCTCAAACGCGGTGAACCGCTGGAAGCTGACATCCAGCGCAAGAACATTGAGCTGGCGGCAAAGACTATCGCTCAGCTCACACAGCAATGGCGCGTGATTCTGGTGCACGGCAATGGCCCGCAGGTTGGACTTTTGGCGTTGCAAAACAGTGCGTATGCCAGCGTTACCCCCTATCCGCTCGACATTCTCGGCGCGGAAAGTCAGGGGATGATTGGCTATATGCTGCAACAAGCGCTGAAAAACCAGCTGCCACAACGTGAAATTAGCGTCCTGCTGACTCAGGTTGAAGTCGATGCCCACGATCCAGCCTTCAGCAATCCGACCAAATATATCGGACCGATTTACGACGACGCTCAGGCTAAAACGCTTCACGCGGAAAAGGGCTGGATTTTCAAAGCCGATGGCAAAGCGTTCCGTCGCGTTGTGCCCTCTCCACAACCCAAACGTATCGTTGAAAGTGACGCTATTCGCACATTGATCGCCCGCGATCATCTGGTGATTTGCAACGGCGGAGGCGGCGTACCGGTGGTGGAAAAAGCCGATGGCTTCCACGGTATTGAAGCGGTGATCGACAAGGATCTCTCCGCCGCCCTGCTCGCCCGCCAACTCCATGCCGATGCGTTGCTGATCCTCACCGATGCTGACGCCGTGTACCTCGACTGGGGCAAACCTACCCAGCGCCCGCTGGCCCAGGTCACCCCGGAACTGCTCGGTGAAATGCAATTCGACGCCGGTTCAATGGGCCCCAAAGTCACCGCCTGCGCGGAATTCGTCTCTCACTGTCGTGGGATTGCTGGCATCGGTTCACTGGCCGACGGTTCGGCCATTCTCGCCGGCGACAAAGGCACGCTAATTCGTCCCGAAACCACCGACGCTCACGCTTAGGGCTTTTTTTGCCGGATGGCGGTTGCGCCGCCTTATCCGGCCTACATAAGGACATTTTCATGACTGTTAACCTGAAAAATCGCAATTTTCTCAAACTGCTGGACTACACCCCGGCGGAAATCCAGTACCTGATCGATCTGGCTATCGAGTTAAAAACGGCAAAAAAAGCCGGGCGCGAAAGGCAAACGCTGGTCGGTAAAAACATCGCACTGATCTTCGAAAAAACCTCCACTCGCACCCGCTGCGCGTTTGAAGTCGGTGCTTTCGATCAGGGCGCACAGGTGACCTACCTCGGCCCAAGTGGCTCGCAGATCGGTCATAAAGAGTCGATGAAAGATACCGCCCGCGTGTTGGGTCGCATGTATGACGGCATCGAATACCGCGGCTACGGCCAGGAGATCGTTGAAGAGTTAGGTAAATTTGCTGGCGTCCCGGTCTGGAACGGGCTGACGAATGAATTCCATCCTACACAGATCCTCGCGGATCTGATGACCATGCTGGAACACGCTCCGGGTAAAACCTTACCCGAACTGAGTTTCGCTTACCTCGGTGACGCCCGCAACAACATGGGTAATTCGCTGATGGTCGGCGCGGCGAAAATGGGGATGGATATTCGTCTGGTCGCACCGAAATCCTTCTGGCCGGACGAGGCGCTGGTTGCCGAATGCCGCGAAATCGCCAGCGTAACGGGCGCACGCATTACGCTCACGGACGATGTTGCAGAAGGGGTATACGACGTCGATTTCCTCTACACCGATGTCTGGGTTTCGATGGGCGAACCAAAAGAAGCCTGGGCAGAACGCGTCAGCCTGATGACGCCCTACCAGATTAACCAGCAGGTCATCAATGCGACCGGCAATCCTAACGTGAAATTTATGCACTGCCTGCCTTCCATAACGAACACACCAAAGTGGGCCGTGAAATTGAAGCGGCTTATGGCCTGAAAGGGCTTGAAGTCACGGAAGAGGTATTCGAGTCAGCGCATTCCATCGTCTTCGACGAAGCGGAAAACCGGATGCATACCATCAAAGCGGTCATGGTAGCGACACTCGGCGACTAACCCCAGCGGGCATCTGTCGCCTGGCGGCATATGCCCAAGCTATCCGGAGAACATCATGGGCAAATTCAAATTTCCCAGCGCGTATACCATCCTGTTTATTCTCATTGCGCTCGTCGCCGTTATGACCTGGATTGTCCCGGCAGGGAAATACCAGATGGCGATGAATGCTACCCTCGGCAAAGAAGTGCCGGTTGCCGGTACTTATGCCCCGACAGAGGCGCATCCACAAGGCATAACCGCTGTTCTGCTGGCACCGATTGACGGGCTTTATAACCACGAAACCTACACCGCAGGTGCAATTGATGTCGCGCTGTTTGTCCTGATCATCGGTGGTTTTCTCGGCGTGGTAAACAAAACGGGCGCCATCGACGCAGGCATCGAACGCGTGACGGTCAGGCTGAACGGCAAAGAAGAGTGGATGATCCCCATCCTGATGGGGCTTTTCGCCGCCGGAGGCACGATTTACGGCATGGCGGAAGAATCACTCCCTTTCTACACCTTATTAGTTCCGGTCATGATGGCCGCGCGCTTTGATCCACTGGTTGCTGCTGCGACCGTGCTACTCGGCGCAGGCATCGGCACGCTCGGTTCGACAATCAACCCTTTCGCGACGGTTATCGCCGCAAACGCCGCCGGGATCCCCTTCACCCAGGGAATGCTGATGCGCATTCTGCTGCTGGTCATCGGCTATGTTATCTGCGTGGTGTGGGTCATGCGTTATGCGCGCAAAGTCCGCAATCACCCGGAGTTGTCGATTGTGGCGGATAAAATGGAGGAAAACCGCGCGCATTTTCTCGGCAATCGCGGCAATGCCAATCTTGAATTCACGGCCACGCGTAAGTGGATCCTGCTGATATTCGCTGCCGCCTTTGCGGTAATGATTTATGGCGTCGCGGTACTCGGATGGTGGATGGCAGAAATATCCGCAGTCTTTCTGGCTTCCGCGATTATCGTCGGTGTGATCGCCCGCATGAGTGAAGAAGCCTTCACCAGTACCTTCATTGACGGTGCGCGGGATCTGCTCGGCGTGGCGCTGATTATCGGCATTGCGCGCGGTATCGTGGTGGTGATGGACAACGGCATGATTACCCACACCATTTTGCACAGCGCCGAAAATTTAGTCTCCGGTCTTTCCACCACCATTTTCATCAATGTGACCTACTGGCTGGAAGTATTGCTCTCCTTCCTGGTCCCTTCCTCGTCTGGTCTGGCGGTGCTGACGATGCCCATTATGGCCCCGCTGGCCGACTTCGCCCATGTGCAAAGGGATCTGGTCGTCACCGCGTACCAATCCGCTTCCGGCATTGTGAATCTGATCACCCCCACTTCAGCCGTCGTGATGGGCGGGTTGGCCATCGCTCGCGTTCCTTATGTGCGCTACCTGAAATGGGTCGCCCCGCTGCTGCTGATTCTGACGGTGCTGAACATGGTCGTCCTGAGTATCGGCGCGATGCTGTAGCCGTTTTGGCCGTCGGATCCCGACGGCTTTTTTGAGCGTGCTCTCGTTTTTCTGCACAACCGCCCGTTTGAGCCGTTATTGATATAGCAAATGTGGTGAATTTCGCCATCACATTGATACAAATGATAAACTTAGGGTGTATTTATGAAGGAATTCGATGATTACTCGACCAAAGAGCAGAAACAATTGGCGATTTGTCAGCGCCTGATTAGCGAAAAAAGCTACCTGTCCCAGGAAGCGCTTCGCCGCGATCTCCAACACCATGGTTTTACCGGAATTAGCCAGTCAACGGTATCCCGTCTGCTGAAACTGCTCGGGGCTATAAAAATAAGAAATACAAAAGGGCAAAAAATTTATTCTGTAAATCCGCAGTCGCGCCCCGCTCCTGATGCTGCCCGATCGATTGCTGAAATGGTGGTCAGCGTGGAGCACAATAGCGAATTTATCCTCATCCACACGGCGGCAGGTTATGGCCGTGCCGTTGCCAGAATCCTCGATTACCACGCGTTACCAGAGATTCTGGGTGTCATCGCTGGCAGCAGTATTGTCTGGGTTGCGCCGCGAGTTGTGCAGCGCACGGGGCTGGTGCACAAGCAGATTAACTATCTATTTAAAATGAATTAAAATTCATAAGAACCGTTTGCGGTGAATAAATTGTGCATTTTCCGCTTGATCCCATAACGGAGCTGAGTATAATCGCGGACAATTTGCCGGGAGGATGTATGGTTCAGTGTGTACGACATTTTGTCTTACCGCGTCTGAAAAAGGACGCTGGCCTGCCGTTTTGCTTTCCGTTGATCATCCATTCCGAGCCCCTCAATTGAGGGGCTTTTTTTTTTGCCCAGGCGTCAGGAGATAAACATGGCTAACCCGCTCTATCAAAAACACATCATTTCCATAAACGACCTCAGCCGCGATGACCTCAATCTGGTCCTCGCGACGGCGGCGAAATTAAAAGCCAACCCGCAGCCGGAGCTGTTAAAGCATAAGGTCATCGCCAGCTGCTTCTTTGAGGCGTCAACCCGCACCCGTTTATCCTTCGAAACCTCCATGCACCGCCTGGGCGCCAGCGTGGTAGGTTTCTCTGACAGCAGCAACACGTCGCTTGGCAAAAAAGGCGAAACGCTGGCCGACACCATTTCCGTCATCAGTACCTATGTCGACGCCATCGTCATGCGTCATCCGCAGGAAGGCGCCGCACGTCTGGCTACAGAGTTCTCCGGTAACGTTCCGGTACTGAACGCCGGCGACGGCTCCAACCAACATCCCACCCAAACGCTGCTGGACCTGTTTACCATTCAGGAAACGCAGGGTCGCCTGGACAATCTGCACATCGCCATGGTGGGTGACCTGAAATATGGCCGTACCGTCCACTCCCTGACCCAGGCGCTGGCGAAGTTCGAAGGTAACCGTTTCTACTTCATCGCCCCGGACGCACTGGCCATGCCGCAATACATTCTGGATATGTTGAACGAAAAAGGTATCGCCTGGAGCCTGCACGGCACTATCGAAGAGGTGATGGCGGAGGTCGATATCCTCTACATGACCCGCGTACAAAAAGAGCGTCTGGACCCGTCCGAATACGCCAACGTGAAAGCACAGTTTGTCCTGCGCGCCAGCGATTTGAACGGTGCCAGAGCAAACATGAAGGTGCTGCATCCGCTGCCGCGCATCGATGAAATCACCACCGACGTCGATAAGACGCCGCACGCCTGGTATTTCCAGCAGGCTGGCAACGGCATCTTCGCCCGCCAGGCGTTACTGGCACTGGTACTGAATAGCGAACTGGCACTGTAAGGGAGAAAAAGAGATGACACACGATAACAAACTGCAGGTTGAAGCCATCAAACGTGGCACCGTGATTGACCACATTCCCGCACAGGTTGGTTTTAAGCTGCTGACGCTGTTCAAACTGACGGAAACCGACCAACGTATCACCATCGGTCTGAACCTGCCGTCTGGCGAGATGGGCCGTAAGGATCTGATTAAAATCGAAAACACGTTCCTGACCGACGAGCAGGTAAACCAGCTCTCCCTGTACGCCCCGCAGGCAACGGTAAACCGCATTGACGATTACGACGTGGTGGGTAAATCACGTCCGAGCCTGCCTGAGCGTATCGATAACGTGCTGGTTTGCCCGAACAGCAACTGCATCAGTCATGCTGAGCCGGTTTCTTCCAGTTTTGCAGTGAAAAAACGCGCTGATGACATCGCACTCAAATGCAAATACTGTGAAAAAGAGTTTTCGCATTATGTGGTGCTGGCCAACTAATTGGGGTTGGTTATGAGATCCCGGCTCCCTATAATGAGCGGGAACATTCTATTACCGCTGTAATTCAGGAGAAATCATGAGCAAGACTATCGCGACGGAAAATGCACCAGCAGCAATCGGCCCATACGTTCAGGGCGTTGACCTGGGTAGCATGGTAATCACTTCCGGTCAGATTCCGGTCGATCCGAAAACCGGTGCCGTAGCGGAAGACGTATCCGCTCAGGCACGTCAGTCGCTGGAAAACGTAAAAGCTATCGTTGAAGCCGCAGGCCTGAAAGTGGGCGATATCGTAAAAACGACCGTCTTCGTTAAAGACCTGAACGATTTCGCTACCGTCAACGCCACCTACGAAGCATTCTTCACCGAGCATAACGCGACTTTCCCGGCACGCTCTTGCGTGGAAGTGGCCCGTCTGCCGAAAGACGTAAAAATCGAGATTGAAGCGATCGCCGTTCGTCGCTAGTTTTTAGCGACAATAAAGGAAGAACCCATCCAATAAATGCTGGTCATCAATGATGATCAGCTTTTTTCTAAGTACGCCGAGCCATCGCCAATTATAATTAACAGTGATAATTAAATCACCAAATCACAATCAAAAAATATATCAACCCACGTTAATAAATAACATCATCATTATAATATCGACATAATAATATAATTTACTAATCAGTTGATGGTTTTTTATAATTCCAATATGAATGCACGCATTACATTTATGTTCTTTTCCTAATGTAGACGGGAAATTATAAACCAGACCCATTATTTTATATATTCCTATAAAAACTTTGTAGGTTTACTTTTTTTCTAAATTCGATTTAGAATGCCTTGCTTTTATAATTAACTTAACAAGGAATGGTAATGAATTTTAAAAAAGCGCTTTTACCGATGTTCATCCTCTCTTCTTTTGCTTTGGCGGGTTGCCAGTCTAATGCCGATGACCATGCGGCTGATGTATATCAAACGGATCAGTTAAACTCAAAGCAAGAAACTAAAACCGTTAATATTATCTCTGTCTTACCTGCCAAAGTTGCCGTAGATAATAGCAAGAATAAACGTGCCGCGCAGGCGACTGGCGCAGTACTTGGCGCGGTAGCAGGTGGCGTTATTGGCCATAATGTGGGTTCTCGCAGCAATCTGAATACCACTGCAGGCGCAGCAACTGGCGCTGCGGCAGGTGCAGCCGCTGGCTCAATGGTCAACGATAAAACGCTGGTTGAGGGTGTGTCATTAACCTACAAGGAAGGCACAAAAGTCTATACCTCTACTCAGGTTGGCAAAGAATGCCAGTTTACAACAGGTCTGGCTGTAGTGATTTCTACTACCTATAACGAAACCCGTATTCAGCCAAACGCAAAATGTCCTGAGAAAAAATAAAAATCAGGAGACGTTATGAAACGAATTTTTCTCTGTGCCTTTCTGTCAGTAATCAGCGCAAATTCTGTTGCTTCCTCATTGCAGGATCAACTTTCTGCAGTTGCCCAAGCTGAAGAGCAAGGCAAAAAAGAAGAAAAGAAACAGTACGATGACTGGGCCGCGGAGCGTGACAGAGAGATTCAAAAAGAAAAACAACGACGCGCCAACGCGGCGGCAGCGGCAAATAAAAAAGCCGCTGCGGCAGCAGCCGAACGGCAAGCTCGCCAGGATAAACTGGATGCCGAAGCCAGCAAGGATAAAAAGCGCGATCAAGGCTATGAAGATGAATTGCGTAGTCTTGAAATTCAGAAACAAAAACTTGCTTTAGCGAGAGAAGAAGCCAGGGTAAAAAGAGAAAACGAGTACATCGATCAGGAGCTGAAACAGAAAGCAGCTGAAACCGATGTAGTGCAGTCAGAAGCTGACGCTAACCGGAATATATCTGAAGGCGGGCGCGATCTGATGAAAAGCGCGGGTAAAGCTGAAGAGAACAAAACCAAAAGCTGGTTTGATTAACGCTTTCCCGGGTACAAAAATGCGATTCGTTTCCTGGGAAGGATTTTCATGGTGTCATTAACAAAGACACATGACGATTGGAAATCCGCTATCGAAAAACGCCTGATATGTGCATCATCAGGCGTTTTTTACTACAAAAACCACATTTCCTTTACCGGATGGCGCAGCAAGCGATCTATCCGATCAACACAACGACAGTCGGTCAAAATAGCAACAATTACTGCCAGCCGTAGCGGCGGCTATAAAAACCTTTCACTAGCTGGGTTAATGTCATGTAGCCTGCCAGAATCGCAATCAGCCACGGGAAGTAGCTCAGCGGCAGCGCCTGCAATTGCAGATAGCTGGCCAGCGGCGAGAACGGTAACGCAATACCCACCACCATCACGACCAGCGTCATCAGCATCAGCGGCCATGCGGCGCGGCTCTGGATGAACGGCACGCGACGGGTACGGATCATATGCACAATCAGCGTTTGCGACAGCAGACCGACCACGAACCAGCCCGACTGGAACAACGTCTGATGTTCTGGCGTATTGGCATGGAAAACGAACCACATCAGGCAAAATGTCAGAATGTCGAAGATCGAACTGATCGGTCCAAAGAAGATCATAAAGCGGCCCAACTCGGCGGGATTCCAGCGCTGCGGCTTTTTGATCTGCTCTTCGTCAACGTTATCAAACGGAATCGCCACCTGGGATACATCGTACAGCAGGTTCTGAATCAGTAAGTGCAGCGGCAACATCGGCAGGAACGGCAGAAATGCGCTCGCCACCAGCACGCTAAATACGTTACCGAAGTTAGAACTGGCCGTCATTTTAATGTACTTCAGCATGTTAGAAAAAGTACGGCGTCCTTCGATCACCCCTTCTTCCAGCACCATCAGGCTCTTTTCCAACAGGATGATATCCGCCGCTTCACGCGCAATATCAACCGCACCATCAACGGAGATACCAATGTCCGCCGCGCGCAGCGCCGGGGCGTCGTTGATACCATCGCCCATAAAGCCTACTACGTGACCTTCACGCTTGAGCAGGGTCACAATGCGCTCTTTGTGCATTGGCGTCAGGCGGGCAAACAGCGTGGTGCGCTGAGCCAGTTTTGCCAGCTCATCGTCGCTTAACCCTTCAATACTGCTGCCGATAACCACATCGCCCGCATCCAGCCCCACTTCATGACACACTTTCGCCGCCACCAACTCACTATCGCCGGTGAGAATTTTCACCGTTATACCGCTGGCCTTCAGCGCTTTGAGCGCCGGGGCGGTCGTTTCTTTCGGCGGATCGAGGAACGCGATATAGCCTTCGAGGATCAAGTCTGACTCATCAATACGTTGATAGTCCCCTTCACGCGCGGGCAGGTATTTGGTTGCCACCGCCACCACGCGCAGCCCCTGGCGGTTCAGCGTATCGGTAACGCGTTTCACCCGACGCAGCATGTTGTCATCTAACGGGACAATCTCACCGTTATGCCGCACCTGGGTACAGACACTGAGTATCTCCTGCAACGCCCCTTTACATACCAGTTGATGCACATCGGTTTCTTCAGCGACCACCACCGACATGCGGCGGCGTTCGAAATCAAACGGGATCTCATCGATTTTTTGCCAGCGGGTAGAGAGCCGGCGGGCAGATTCTTCATCCACACCTTCGAGAACCGCAGTATCCAACAGGTTTTTCAACCCGGTCTGGTAATGACTGTTCAGCCACGCGGAATACAGGACATGTTCGCTGGGCTTGCCGGAGATATCGGTATGATTCTCCAGCACAATTTTATCCTGAGTCAGGGTACCGGTTTTATCGGTACACAGAATATCCATCGCGCCAAAGTTCTGGATGGCGTCGAGGTGTTTGACGATGACCTTTTGTTTTGACAGCTTCACCGCCCCGCGCGCCAGCGTTGAGGTGACGATCATCGGCAGCATTTCCGGGGTCAGTCCCACCGCCACAGACAGCGCAAACAGCGCCGCTTCCCACCAGTCACCTTTGGTATAACCGTTGATGATCAGCACAATCGGCGCCATCACCAGCATAAAGCGGATCAGCAGCA
This sequence comes from Citrobacter sp. C6_1, assembly GCF_014596835.2. Taxonomy (NCBI): domain Bacteria; kingdom Pseudomonadati; phylum Pseudomonadota; class Gammaproteobacteria; order Enterobacterales; family Enterobacteriaceae; genus Citrobacter; species Citrobacter sp. C6_1. The sequence goes on from NZ_CP115031.1 coordinate 4,077,607, forward strand.
TACTGACGCGGCTGATCCCTTTCTGGAAGGCATTCTGCTCGCTTTCCTGCTCACTGACGCGGCCCGCCAATTGCCCGAACCAGGTATTAGCTCCGGTCGCAATCACGATGGCCTGCGCCGTGCCGCTCACCACGTTGGTGCCCATAAAGCACAGGGTATCGCACTCCAGCGGGTTGTTTTGCTGCGGGTCGCGGCTGGTCGCGACTTTCTCCACCGGCAGCGATTCGCCGGTCAGTGAAGCCTGAGCCACAAACAGGTCTCGCGCCTGCACCACGCGCAGATCGGCTGGGATCATATCCCCTGCCGCCAGTTTGATAATATCGCCAGGAACCAACTGGTCGATTGGCAGCTCAACCCAGCCGTTCTCTCCTTTCTCGTTGATGACGCGCAGCACCGTAGCGGTGTTGCTGACCATTGCTTTCAACGCATCCGCCGCTTTGGTGGAACGCGCCTCCTGCACAAAATTCAGCAACGTGGAGATAGCGACCATCAGCGCGATGACGCCCGCGGCAAACAGATCCTCGGTGGCATAGGAAATCGCACCGAGGATGGTCAGCAGAATATTAAACGGGTTGCGGTAGCAGACCCACAGATGTACCCACCATGGCGACGGCTTTTGCGTCGGCAATTGGTTTTCGCCATGCTTTTCGCGGGCGCTCTCCACTTCTGCGGCGTTCAACCCTTCCGGGTGCGCGCCGAACGTTTTCCACAGCGCCTCTTCGTCCATCAGCGCCATTTTCAGGCAATGTTCGCTCAGTGAAGGCGGGATCGGCGTGCTGGCGACGGTCTGCGCATTGGGTAGCGGATCGCGATGCACCAGACGATGCGGTAAATGGCGGTTCAGCCGTGCAAACAGCTGGCGAGTCATATTTTTGAACATAGGCAGTCCCCCTGCACCAGTATCAACAGGCGCAGTAAATCCTTCAGGCGTGGCAAAGCCTTGCCTGATGGCAATCTCAAAATCGTAACAGGGGCGTCAGAACGTCACTGTCTTACAGTTCCGGTAAGACAGTGAAAGACAGGCTTACCGGAAAAGGTTGTTTCTCCATTTCGGGAGAGGGGTGGGATCGGGATCCATATAGCCTCCGGTAAGTGAATGATTTGCGCTGCGGATTATACGCAGAAAACCATAAGGTTTGTGACAATTATGGCGGTATGATAAACCATGGAAACTAAACCAAACGTATACCAGACTTTGCCCATTGCACTGCGCGTGAGTAAAGTTATTCTCTATTTGGCATAACTTCGCACGCAACACGGGAAAACAGGATGCAAAACCGGCTGACAATTAAAGACATCGCCCGCTTAAGCGGCGTGGGAAAATCAACCGTTTCCCGCGTCCTTAACAACGAAAGCGGCGTGAGCGAACGCACCCGCGAACGCGTTGAAGCCGTGATGAATCAGCACGGTTTTTCCCCTTCCCGCTCCGCGCGCGCCATGCGCGGACAAAGCGACAAGGTGGTGGCGATTATCGTTACGCGTCTGGACTCGCTTTCGGAAAATCTCGCCGTGCAAACCATGCTTCCCGCCTTTTATGAGCAGGGTTACGACCCGATCATGATGGAAAGCCAGTTTTCGCCCGAGCTGGTAGAGGAGCATCTGGGAATGCTCAAACGTCGCAACATTGATGGCGTGGTGCTGTTTGGTTTTACCGGCGTAACGGAAACCATGCTCACCTCCTGGCAGGACTCTCTGGTGCTGCTGGCAAGAGATGCCAAAGGCTTTGCCTCCGTCTGTTATGACGACGAAGGCGCTATTCATACCCTGATGCAGCGTCTGTACGATCGTGAACACCGCCAGATCAGTTTTCTTGGCGTTCCCCATAGCGATGTGACCACCGGCAAGCGCCGCCATGAAGCTTATCTGGCATTCTGTAAGAAACACAAACTGCATCCGGTTGCCGCGCTGCCGGGTCTGGCCATGAAGCAGGGCTATGAGCAGGCCGCCAGTGTCATCACCCCGGAAACCACCGCATTAGTCTGCGCGACGGACACCCTCGCCCTTGGGGTCAGCAAATACCTGCAGGAGCAGCGAATTGAGAACCTGCAGTTGGCGAGCGTGGGCAGCACGCCGCTGATGAAATTCCTCCATCCGGAAATTATCACCGTCGACCCAGGATACGCCGAAGCCGGGCGACAAGCGGCCTCACAGCTGATCGAGCAGATCAACGGCCGCAGCGAACCACGACAAATCGTTATTCCCTCCAGCCTCTCCTGATTGCTTTCTGAGCGTTAATTTGTGATCTTCGCTGCGTTTCGGGAACGTTCCCATTTTTAAATTTTTATCGACGATATACTCTGGCGCCAACAACGCGAGAGTTGCCGGATGGCGACCTAACGCGTCTTATCCGGCCTACGGGGAACACACGTCATCATGAGCAAAATAAAACAAGCAGACATCGACCGGCTGATTGAGCTGGTAGGCGGGCGCGACAATATCGCCACAGTGAGTCACTGCATTACTCGCCTGCGTTTTGTGCTGAATCAGCCTGCGAACGCCAGGCCGAAAGAGATCGAACAGTTGCCGATGGTCAAAGGCTGCTTCACCAACGCCGGGCAATTTCAGGTGGTGATTGGCACCGAGGTGGGCGATTACTACAAAGCGCTGCTGGCGACGACTGGACAAGCCAGCGCCGACAAAGAGCAGGCGAAAAAAGCGGCGCGGCAGAATATGAAATGGCATGAACAGCTGATTTCTCATTTTGCGGAGATCTTCTTCCCGCTGCTGCCCGCGCTGATTAGCGGCGGCTTAATCTTAGGTTTCCGTAACGTGATCGGCGATCTGCCGATGAGCAACGGCCAGACGCTGGCACAGATGCATCCTTCGCTGAAAACCCTTTACGACTTCCTGTGGCTGATTGGCGAAGCGATCTTCTTCTATCTGCCGGTCGGGATCTGCTGGTCGGCGGTGAAAAAAATGGGCGGTACGCCGATCCTCGGTATTGTGCTGGGCGTAACCCTGGTTTCACCGCAACTGATGAACGCCTATTTGCTCGGTCAGCAGGTGCCGGAAGTGTGGAACTTCGGCCTGTTCAGTATCGAGAAAGTGGGCTACCAGGCACAGGTTATTCCGGCGCTGCTGGCGGGACTGGCGCTCGGCTTTATTGAAACGCGGATGAAACGCATCGTGCCGGATTATCTGTATCTGGTGATCGTCCCGGTGTGCTCGCTGATCCTTGCGGTGTTCCTCGCACACGCCTTCATCGGTCCGTTTGGTCGCATGATCGGCGACGGCGTCGCGTTTGCGGTTCGTCATCTGCTGACCGGCAGTTTTGCCCCGATCGGCGCGGCGTTGTTCGGCTTCCTGTACGCCCCACTGGTGATCACCGGCGTGCATCAGACTACGCTGGCCATCGACATGCAGATGATCCAGAGCATGGGCGGCACGCCGGTATGGCCGCTGATCGCGCTGTCGAATATCGCTCAGGCCTCTGCGGTGGTGGGCATTATTATCTCCAGTCGCAAACACAACGAACGTGAAATCTCAGTCCCTGCCGCCATCTCCGCGTATCTCGGGGTCACTGAACCGGCAATGTACGGGATCAACCTGAAATACCGTTTCCCGATGCTGTGCGCGATGATCGGTTCCGGTCTCGCCGGGCTGCTGTGCGGCCTGAACGGTGTGTTGGCGAACGGGATCGGCGTCGGCGGTTTACCGGGCATCCTCTCCATCCAGCCGACCTACTGGCAGGTCTTTGGTATGGCGATGGCTATTGCGATTGTTATCCCAATGGTACTGACCTCATTTGTTTACCAGAGAAAATATCGTCTGGGCACATTACAAATCATCTAACTTTTCTTCGGGGCGCAGTTGCGCCCCAGCGTATTTCCAGGAAACAACCATGACTATTCCACACTGGTGGCAAAACGGCGTTATCTATCAGGTTTACCCCAAGAGTTTTCAGGACACCACCGGCAGCGGCACCGGCGATTTACGCGGCGTGACGCAGCGTCTCGACTATCTGCAAAAGCTGGGCGTCGATGCTATCTGGCTGACGCCGTTCTATATTTCGCCACAGGTTGATAACGGCTACGACGTCGCGGATTACCTGTCTGTCGATCCGACCTACGGTACGCTGGAAGATTTTGACGAACTGGTCGCGCAGGCAAAAGCGCGCGGTATCCGTATTATTCTCGATATGGTGTTTAATCACACCTCAACCCAGCACGCGTGGTTTCGTGAGGCGCTGGATAAAGACAGTCCGTATCGTCAGTTTTATCTCTGGCGCGACGGCACACCAGACAGCACGCCGAACAACTGGCGCTCCAAATTTGGCGGTAGCGCCTGGGGCTGGCACGCCGCAAGCGAGCAGTACTATCTGCACCTCTTCGCTCCGGAGCAGGCAGACCTGAACTGGGAGAACCCGGCGGTCCGCGCCGAGCTGAAAAAAGTGTGCGAGTTCTGGGCCGATCGCGGCGTGGACGGTCTGCGTCTCGACGTGGTGAATCTGATCTCTAAAGATCAGGACTTCCCGAACGATCCCGACGGCGATGGGCGGCGTTTTTATACCGACGGCCCGCGCGCACATGAATTTTTGCGCGAGATGAACCGCGACGTCTTCACGCCACGCGGCCTGATGACGGTCGGCGAGATGTCTTCCACCACGCTGGAAAACTGCCAGCAGTACGCCGCGCTCGATGGCAGCGAACTGTCGATGACCTTTAACTTTCACCACCTGAAAGTGGATTACCCCAACGGTGAGAAGTGGACATTAGCCAAACCGGATTATGTGGCGCTGAAAACCCTGTTCCGCCACTGGCAGCAGGGCATGCATAATCAGGCCTGGAACGCGTTGTTCTGGTGTAACCACGACCAGCCGCGCATCGTGTCGCGTTTTGGCGATGAAGGTAAATACCGCGTTCCAGCCGCTAAAATGCTGGCGATGGTGCTGCACGGTATGCAGGGCACGCCCTATATCTACCAGGGTGAAGAGATCGGCATGACCAACCCGCACTTCAGCCAGATTACCGATTATCGCGATGTGGAAAGCCATAATATGTTTGCCGAACTGAACGGTCAGGGGCGAGATGCCAACGAATTGCTGGCGATCCTCGCCAGTAAATCCCGCGATAACAGCCGCACGCCGATGCAGTGGGATGCCAGCCAACACGCGGGCTTTACCGAGGGCGAGCCATGGATCAATCTGTGTGACAACGCGGCGGAGATCAACGTGGCGGCAGCGCTGAGCGATGCCGACTCGGTGTTCTATGCTTATCAGCGACTGATCGCACTGCGCAAAAGGGAGCCGGTTATTACCTGGGGCGACTATCAGGATTTGTTACCGGACAGCCCGCATCTGTGGTGTTACCAACGCGAGTGGCAAGGGCAGCGGCTGCTGGTCATTGCCAATCTGAGCGATACCTTCCAGAGCTGGCAGCCGCACCATACCGGGGGAAACTGGCAGGTGCTGATGCACAACTATGCCGAGGTCGCCAGCCAACCTGCAGACATGACGCTACGTCCTTTCGAAGCCGTCTGGTGGGTACAAAAGTAGCTTGCAATTGGCGTCAGGCCCGGCAGGTGTAGCGTTGCCGGGCTTCAGTGCTGACACAGCATTTACCCTACTGTTTTTGTTGAATAATCAATCAGATTTTTCTGCCCACAATTTACAATCGCTGTACTGCCCGTCATCTGTACGCTCCGATTTTTACTTTGCGCTACATCAAATAAATCGTAAACATCCTTGATGCAAATCACTACATATAGAACTTAAAATGCACGCCGACCCAATATGTTGTATTAATCGACTACAATTGCTACAACGACATTTCCCCGGTTAGCGGTGGAATTGTGGATAAAGTGGGTCAGGATTGCGGGAAGTCATTGGCCTGATAGATGAATAAACCCATGGCCGCTTCCCCAACCTCTGTGGATAACCTGTTCTTATAAATATGGAGTGATCATGACACCGCATGTGATGAAACGAGATGGCTGTAAAGTGCCGTTTAAATCAGAGCGCATCAAAGAAGCCATTCTGCGTGCAGCTAAAGCAGCGGGAGTCGATGACGCAGATTACTGTGCCACCGTCGCAGAAGTCGTTAGCAGTCAGATGAATGAGCGCAGCCAGGTCGATATCAACGAGATCCAGACCGCGGTAGAAAACCAACTGATGTCTGGTCCGTACAAACAACTCGCCCGTGCGTACATCGAATATCGCCACGACCGTGATATCCAGCGTGAAAAACGTGGCCGTCTGAACCAGGAAATTCGTGGTCTGGTTGAGCAAACCAACTCTGCTCTGCTGAATGAAAATGCCAACAAAGACAGCAAAGTAATCCCGACCCAGCGTGACCTGCTGGCTGGTATCGTTGCCAAACACTATGCACGTCAGCACCTGCTGCCGCGTGATGTGGTTCAGGCGCACGAGCGTGGTGATATTCACTATCACGACCTCGATTACTCGCCGTTCTTCCCAATGTTCAACTGCATGCTGATCGACCTGAAAGGCATGCTGACGCAGGGCTTTAAGATGGGTAACGCGGAGATTGAGCCGCCAAAATCCATCTCGACCGCAACCGCCGTCACCGCGCAAATTATCGCGCAGGTTGCCAGCCACATTTATGGCGGCACCACGATCAACCGTATTGATGAAGTCCTCGCGCCATTCGTGACCGAGAGCTTTAATAAACACCGTAAAACCGCTGAAGAGTGGCAGATCCCGGATGCTGACGGTTATGCGCATTCCCGTACCGAGAAAGAGTGCTACGACGCATTCCAGTCCCTTGAGTATGAAGTGAATACCCTGCATACCGCTAATGGTCAGACGCCATTCGTCACCTTTGGTTTTGGCCTGGGGACCAGCTGGGAATCACGTTTGATCCAGCAATCCATTCTGCGTAACCGCATCGCGGGACTGGGTAAAAACCGTAAAACAGCCGTCTTCCCGAAACTGGTTTTCGCCATTCGCGACGGCCTGAACCACAAGTTTGGCGATCCAAACTACGACATCAAACAGCTGGCGCTGGAATGCGCAAGCAAGCGTATGTACCCGGATATCCTGAACTACGATCAGGTAGTGAAAGTCACCGGTTCGTTCAAAACCCCAATGGGCTGCCGTAGCTTCCTCGGCGTCTGGGAAAACGAGAACGGCGAACAGATTCACGACGGGCGTAACAACCTCGGCGTTATCAGCCTCAACCTGCCGCGTATCGCGCTGGAAGCCCATGGTGACGAAGCCACCTTCTGGAAACTGCTCGACGACCGTCTGATTCTGGCACGTAAAGCGCTGATGACCCGTATCGCACGTCTGGAAGGTGTGAAAGCCCGCGTTGCGCCAATCCTGTATATGGAAGGTGCCTGCGGCGTGCGTCTGAAAGCGGACGATGATGTGTCTGAAATCTTTAAAAATGGCCGCGCGTCTATCTCGCTGGGTTACATCGGCATTCACGAGACCATCAACGCGCTATTTGGTGATAAGCACCTGTATGACAGCGAAGAGCTGCGCGCCAAAGGTATCGCCATTGTCGAACGTCTGCGTCAGGCTGTTGATCAGTGGAAAGACGAGACCGGCTACGGTTTCAGCCTGTACAGCACGCCGAGCGAAAACCTGTGCGACCGTTTCTGCCGTCTCGATACCGCCGAATTTGGCGTGGTGCCAGGAGTGACCGATAAAGGTTACTACACCAACAGCTTCCACCTCGACGTGGAGAAAAAGGTTAACCCGTACGACAAGATCGATTTCGAAGCACCGTACCCGCCGCTGGCAAGCGGAGGCTTCATTTGCTACGGCGAATACCCGAATATTCAGCACAACCTGAAAGCGCTGGAAGACGTCTGGGATTACAGCTACCAGCACGTGCCGTATTACGGGACCAACACGCCAATCGATGAATGCTACGAGTGCGGCTTTACCGGTGAGTTCGAATGCACCAGCAAAGGCTTCACCTGCCCGAAATGTGGTAACCACGACGCCGCGCGCGTGTCGGTCACCCGCCGCGTCTGCGGTTATTTAGGCAGCCCGGACGCCCGTCCGTTTAACGCCGGTAAGCAGGAAGAAGTGAAGCGCCGCGTTAAGCATTTAGGTAATGGGCAGATAGGTTAATCCGCTGCCACGTTAATGCCCGGTGGCGCTGCGCTTACCGGGCCTACGGACCGCACTCTTATTGTAGGCCGGGTAAGCGCAGCGCCACCCGGCATGGTTACAAGCTATGAACTTTCACCAATACTATCCCGTCGACATCGTTAACGGCCCCGGCACCCGCTGCACGCTGTTTGTGTCCGGGTGCGTGCATGAATGCCCCGGCTGCTATAACAAAAGCACCTGGCGGCTCAATTCCGGCCAGCCGTTTAGCAAAGAGATGGAAGATAAGATCATTGCCGATCTAAACGATACGCGAATCAAGCGCCAGGGGATCTCGCTCTCCGGCGGCGATCCGCTGCATCAGCAAAACGTGCCGGATATCCTGAAACTGGTGCAGCGCGTTCGCGCTGAGTGCCCCGGCAAAGATATCTGGGTGTGGACCGGCTACAAGCTCGATGAACTCAACGCTGCACAAATGCAGGTGGTCGATCTCATCAACGTGCTGGTCGATGGCAAATACGTGCAGGATCTCAAAGACCCGGCGCTAATCTGGCGCGGCAGCAGCAACCAGGTTGTGCATCATTTGCGTTGATCTCCAGGCGGTTAATATTCTGTTTTCCGCCTCTCAAAAACGGCTCACACACTCCATGGCGACGGTTTTGAACTCACTGAAATTCTGGCATGCGCAGAGCCGCGTCATCGCGCGCTCGCGCAGGAAGGTGACGAAAATATCGTAGATCGCCATCGCTTCTTCGTATTCGCTTTTGCTAATGGCGAGCAAGAAAATCACGTGTGCCGTTTCATCGCCCCATGCAATACCCTGCGGGGCGAGGATGGTGTAGACCACCGTTTTCTTCGCCAGCAGACCGAGGGCGTGCGGCAGCGCGATGCCGTCGCCCAGCATGGTGCTGACAATGGCCTCACGTTCAACCACTGAATCAAGAAACTCCGCGTCGACAAAACCTTCATCCTGTAACTGATAACATAACGTTTTGAACAGCGTCTGCTGATCCATGGTGCCGTCGATCACGCGAAAGTGGGCGGCATCGAAAAACTTGTTCAGCATCCACGGGCGGGTTCTGTCCACCAGCACCAGTTTGCCAATTTGCTCCAGTTGATAATCGGTCGGGAACGGCGCAATCATCACTACAGGCTTATCTTTTTCACCGATCCGCGCGGTAGAGATAACAAAATCTTCGCTAATGCTTTCCCGCTGTTCGTAGTCACGCAGCGTGACGGTATCGACGATTTCTATCTGCGGATACTTACGCGCCAGCACCGCTTCAATCATCCGCGCCATCGCATTTCCGGCATCGCATACCAGCAGAACTTTCGGCTGCCTCTGGTAACCGATGTTGTAACTACGCTCTAACCCAACGCCAATATGCAGGACCAGAAAGCCGATCTCATTTTCACTGATGATATACGGCGTATATTTCCCCCAACCCGAGACGGCGGCCAGCGTCATATCCCATGCCATCGGGTAGTGCTGTTTAATATTTTCCAGCAACGGATTGGGGATCATTATCTGGTAGCGCACGCGGGTGATCATCGTCTTAATATGTGTCAGCAGATCGGCATGCAACTGTTTGTCATTCAACAGGTTGTAGTTGTACTGAGTGTTGATAAAGCGCAGGATGTAATTGACCAGCGCTTCGTCATCATCGGCATTGATGGCGCTGGGCGCAATCTCCTGTACCTGACGGGCGGCAATGTGTACCTGAAGCCAGTTTTCTTCATACACGGAAAGCGGCTTGTCTGCCAGTTGGTGCAAAATCCCCGCAATCTCTCTTGCCGCCTGGCACACCGCCTGTTCAGTTTCTTCTGCGGCAAACTCCGGCAATGGATACCCTTCGCTAATCCGCCGTACCGCCACCGCGCAGTACAAGCGTAAAAACAGCTCGCCTTCATCGGTCAGACGAATATGGAAACGGGCAAAAATATCCTGCAGAACAGGCTGTAGTTGCTCAGAGATCCCGGCATTCAGCGCCTCCTGCATCACTAACGGGTGCTGCGGATCCTGCTGCGCCAGCGCCCACAGCAGATCGGTCAAACAGGCGCGGATCGCCATCTCGCTGCCAAACAGCTTCATGCCGTGACGGGGGCGCGTTTCCAGCGTCAGACGATAACGTTGCAGGTGTTCACGAACTTCGGCCATATCGTTTTGCAGCGTCGCACGACTGATAAACCATTCATCAGCTAAATCTTCAAGCTTCAGTGAAAAGGCCGACGTCAGAAAACGGACCACCAGCCAGTGTACCCGCTCCTGGCTGGTTCGCGGGATGCGCAGCAACGTTTCAGGCTGCTGCGTTTGCAGAGAGTGATAACTTACCGGGTCGTCAATTTTAAGCTGGTAACCGCTGCCCCGGCTGAGAACAAACTGCGCGCCGTACTGAGTAAGCAGCGCGTTTAGCGCAGTGATATCCGCCCGTACGGTGCGTGTGGAAACCGACAACCGCTGCGCCAGCTCGTCCTGTGGAAGCGCTTCGTTTTGCAGCATGCCAAACAGCTGCGCTAAACGTTGGTTGGGGAATCGCACGTCAGTCTCCTCATCTGTCAGTTAGCCTACGCAGGCCCGGGTCATCGCCATCAGCTGGCGCACGTCGTCCGGGCGGGTGTTACCACTCACCTTATCAATAATCGAACTATAGATGTGAGGAATGATTTTGCGCACTCCGGCATCCAGGGCGATCTGCAGGATTTCAGTGAAATTATCCAGATCGATACCCCCGGTAGGCTCCAACCAGAAGTCATGCCGGGCACAGGCCTGCGCGACGGCGATGTACTCGTCACGGCATTTCAGGCCGCCCATCGGGAAGTATTTAATCGAGCTACCGCCCATATCTTTGAGCAGCGCAATCGCGGTTTCTACCGGCACAATGCCGTCCGGCGTCTGGCTGCTCAAAGGCCCGGTGGAGATTTTCACCCTGCCCGGCGTGCCGGTTGGCGAGACCAGACCGTTGACCACCGTCTCCTGCTGGCCCAACAGCGCGCGACTGGTCGCCACACCGGTAAAGACCTGATTAACATGCTGCGGTTGTACCTGACGGGAAATTTCACTGACCATCGCCGACTGGTTTGGATCGCCCGCCCCCAACCCCACGGAGAGCGCATTGTCGATAAGCGCCGCGTATTCACGCATATCCGCGACCGCGCTTGCGACATCCGGGTAATTTTTTGACAACACGCCGACCAGCACGTGTCCTTCCGCCGCCGCGTAAATATCCCGCGCATTTTCTTTGGAGCCAGCCAGCACGTTCAGGCAGACGCGGTCGCGATAAAAGTTAGGGGTCAGTTTCATGCGTTTTTCTCCTGCGAAATCACTTCACCAATTCGACGGGCCACAATTTCCAGCTGCGCGCGATCCACGCTGCGCACATCGGCTTCGATAATGCCTTCGTTGGCTTTGTACCCACGGAAGTAAATCGCGTACTCGCCGTGTTTCAGGGCTTCAACCAGTTCGCCCGTGGCGATCCCGGTTACCGCTTCGTCAAACTTAATTTCCGTACGGGCGATGTCGCGCCCTGCGCTGTCCCACACCACGCGGGCGCTCACGCCGTGCAGCTGGTTCAACGCATTAATGAACGGCGTCATTTTCTCGACCATCTCCGCGCCGCTCTCTTTCTGGGCGTTCAGATACAGTTCGATAGCGCAGGTCAGGCCAAGAATCCCCTCTTTGCCCACCTTCATCGCCCGGCCGATCCCCGCCGTCTGGCGTTTCACCCACTCAACGTACTGGGTTTTGCCAATCACCAGTCCACTGGTTGGCCCTTCAATCGCCTTTGCGCCGCTGTAAATAACCAGGTCCGCACCAAGGCGGTAGTAGCACTGCAAATCTTCTTCCGCCGCAGCGTCCACAATCAGCGGCAAGTTATGCGTGCGCGCCACCACCGCGGCCTGCTCCACGCTGAGCATGCTTTTCTGTACGCAGTGGTGAGATTTGATATACAGAATCGCCGCCGTACGCGGTGTAATGGCCGCCGCCAACTGTGCCGCGGAACATTCGTTGGCATAGCCCGCTTCCACCAGCTTGCCGCCACCGAGCGCCACCATGGTGCCAACCGGTGCGCCAAAGTTGACGTTGTGGCCTCTGGGCAGCACGATTTCGTTATTCTCAATGGGCGTAACGTGGAGGTTCTCCAGCAGCCAGTCGCTGTCTTTCACCAGCACTGCCGCCACCGACTGGGCGATTCCCGCCGACGCGCAGGAGACGACGGTAGCCCCTTCCACGTCCAGCAATTTCGCGATGTAGTCGCCGGTTTTATTGACCAGATCTTTCATTTCAAAGTACTGATTCATCCCCGCCATCGCGACCTCAACCACTTCTGGTCGCGGCGTGGAAACGCCTAGCGCCGTCATGCGGCCTGATGTGTTAATTACCTGTTTTAAATTGTATTTCTCAAAAATCGAAGGCATGTTCCGCGCTCCCTTGTTCGGTCATATAGCCCTTGCCCGCACGTATTGCGGCAAGCGGCACCAGCAGTTGTTCAGCCTGCAGGCTGTCGTTTTCAGCATCTACCAGCACGGTTGGCTGGCGCTTAAGCGTAAAGAGGGTCAAATCGGCATCCAGACCAGGCTGCAATCGCCCTTTCTGTTTCAGACGCAGGCCGTCAGCGGCATTAGCGGTCACGCACTCAATGACCTGTGGGAGCGACATCCCCATGGCGAGAAATTTCGACATCACATTCGCCAGGGAGAACACCGGACCGCTGATACGGTTGCGGCAATAAATATCGGAGCTGATGGTGTGCGGCAAAATGCCAAGACCGATAGCGCGTTTTGCTACCGCAAAGCTCAGGCTGGCAGTACCGTGACCAACGTCCAAACGCACGCCGCGTTGCAGCGCCCGCGTGACAGATGTGCGCAGCTCGCCTTGCGGCGTCAGAATACGGTTCGGCTTACCGTTGTAGCAGTGGGTAATAATGTCGCCCGCACTCAGGCGTTCGGCGATCTCATCGAGATTCGGCGGGTTGTTGCCAATGTGCACCATCAGCGGCAGGTCGCCGTTCTCTTTTTGCATCTCTTTGGCACGATCCAGCGGGGTGATGCCGTTAACACCTACCACGCTACTGCTCATGCGCGCCTTCAGGCCGACGATAAAATCAGGGTGGCGTTTCACCGCCTGCCGCACCGCATCAGCGTCAATGTTGGCCATGTTAGCCAGCTCATTTTGGGCGATAAGCCCAACGCGGGAGATATTCAGCAGCGCATACACTTCCGTCGCCGCTTCCCGGGTCAGGGTGTAAAAATCGTCGATATCATCCGCCCCGGTACTGCCCGCATCCACGACGGTGGTAACGCCGGTCGCAATACCGACGCTGTCCGGTTGGTCGTGATAAATCGGGGATTTGGGATAACAGTGAACGTGGGAATCAATCCAGCCTGCACTGACGTAGCACTCGCCGCCGAGCTCAATAGTTTTCAGCGCTGAACCATCAACGTTGCCTAATGCCGCAATTTTGCCGTCTTTCAGCGCAATATCGCTCACCGTATCGTCAACGAGGCGCGCACCGCGCAGGAGTAAATCAAACATCGCTCTCTCCTTTGCCGGATGGCGGCGTAACAGCCTTATCCGGCCTACAAATCAACAGTTAGCTAATGGCAATCGGGAAGATGGAACCGAGGATCATCGCGCCGAGGATCGCCCCGCCGGTGATCGGTTTTTGCCACAGGTAAAACAGCAGCGCGCCCGCCAGTGAACCGATGCCGATAGGGATAGAAGCCGTCATCGCGCTGAGGATAATCAATGGCCCGAGGAAGCGGCCAGAGGCGTTACCGGCCCCCATCATGACGTCCGCCCCGTAGGTTGAATCGCTCTGATTGATGGTGAACTTACGCGCCAGAATGATGATGTAGCCAATCGCCAGGCCAATCACCAGGCCGGTGACCAAAGAGGCGGCGAAGTTGGCAACCGGGAAGATAATGCCCGCACCCAGCAGCAGCGCCGGAACACCTAATCCGACTCCGGTCTGAATCGCGCCGCCGATATCCAGAATCCCCACCAGCGAACCTTCAATAATGCGGGCAAACAGGAAGCTTGCGCCAAATGCCGCCACCGCCCCGTAAGAGCCGGTGTCCATTCCCGCCTTTAGCATCGCCACAAAAGCCACTTCGTTAAATGCGCCGATACCGTACAGGTAGTACATGTGCGTTCCGGCAAAAACGCCGGAAGAGAGCAGGCCAACGAAGATCGGGAACGACCAGTCGGCAAACCAAAAACCTTTATTTTGTTCCATGATGGCCTCCGTTATTTGCCGCTGAGTGAGTTGTGGATCAGTTCCAACCAGTTCGGCACGGTCAGATGGAAGGATTCGATCATCTTCATGTCGAAGCCGCGGAAGAAGCCGCTCAGGACAAACAGCGCGACGATAGCCACCATCATGACTTTGGTAACGTGGTTCCAGCCGCTCTCTTCCACGCCTTTACCGATCAGAATACCAAGGACCAGACCCGGGACAGCGTTACCCATAATCAGTTGCGCCGCGCCGCCAAAGACGGTGGCCCAGAAGCCTGATTTCTTACCGGCATCGATCGCCGCCAGCCAGAAGATCACCGGCATTACCGTGTTGACCAGCAGGTTGGCTGCAGGAACCAGCACCTTAACGGCGGTAACTTGCAGCGCTTCCGGTACGGATGATGCGGTGAGGTTAAGGAAGGTCACGACAATCATCCCGATAACACCACAGGCAATCGCCATGCGCTTGGGATCGTGCAACGTTTCACCGACGTTGCGGTTTTTAACCATCAGCGCGGCGGCGCCCCAGTTGGGGATGATGCGATGGTCGACATCCTGCGTGAACGCCCCCGCCGCAACGGAAGAAGCCCAGGCGTTAAAGAAGAAGCCCAGGCCGAACGAGAAGTGAGAAGCCGGATCCCCTTCGCAGGAATTCAGTTCTCCCAGAGTACGAAACGCGCCCATCCCTTGAGTGGTAGGCGCATGAAACATGCGTGCAGCCCCAGCGCCGACACCGACGCCAACCAGGCCACCAATGATGAGCGATTTTATTAATATTATCAGGAACATATTTATGCCTTTTAATAAAGAATCAGCGTTGCGTAACGAAATCCACCTTGTCGAGATTGATGGCAGTCACGTTGACGGTCACATCCAGCTCCACGCTGAAGGTGCGTCTTTCCCGGCGCAAAAAGAGGAATAAAAACGCCTCTTTGCGCACCGTTTCACGTGCTTGAACAACCTGCACATCCTGTGGCTCAATACGCAGTAAGATATGCGACGATGCTTTCATCACCGCAGCCTGAACGTGGTTCAGGGCATCGGCAAAGGCGCGCGCTTTAGCCTCGCCCTTGCCAGTGACTCTCACCGTGGTGGTGAATTGCTCTTTCATACTTAAGCGCCGTGTTTCTTTTGCCACGCCTGTACCAGGCGCTCGCCGAGCTCTTCTTTGTCCATAAAGCCGAACCCCAGCACGTTGCAACCTTCGTTGATGGCCGTTACGCCTTCATCAACCGAGCGCATGCCGTATTTCGCCTTGTAGCCGTATTTGGTCTGCGCGGTAATCGCCCCCGCCCCGCCGCTGCCGCAAAACGAGATACCAAAGGTGGCGTTTTCCGCTTTCATCACATCACCCAGCTTCATATCAGCGGCAACGCCCGGTACCACAACCGCACGGCCACCCGCTTTCTCAACGCCTGCCGCCACTTTCTGGCCTTTACCCAGACGATCGCCAATCACTACGGTAATCTGTTCCATCTTTTGCTCCTTAAAGGTTGTCTTTCGCGACTTCGAAGTGCACCGACAGCAGCCAGGCCTCTTCCTCAGGAAGATTGCCAAACTCGGCGACGACGTCGCGGGCAAGCGCCATTGATTCGGCAGAAATTTCATCAAACAAGCTGGCATCGACTTCAGGTAAGGGTTCACCCGTTACCGAGCGGTGCGCCATGGCGCGAACATGCGACGTCAGCATCTGTTCTTGTACTGCGTTGGGAATAATGTGGCGTTCACGCAGCAAGGCATACACCTGCGCCAGCATGCGGTCGGCCAGTTCCACCGATTCCCCCATGTCATTCATTACAGCTCCGTTATTCACTCGTCTTACCCCACTAATGGCTCTGAGGGTAAAGTAGCGGTGGAGGTTAAAAGTTTGTAGCGAGTTGTTTTCCACTTCGAAGTGGAAAGGGACGCAGCGACAGTGATCTGTGCCGCAAAACGGGTCGGGTTCACGATTTATCGCTGGAATAATGTGATTGAGATCGCATGAGGAACAAGGAAAGTGGAGGGCAGAACGAACAATGCGTGGGTGATAAAAATGAAAAAATGTGATGGATATAGCGTTTACTTATGGGGAATGGTGTTGCCGGATAGCGACGCGATGACGGTTTATCCGACCTGCGGACTACACAGGCCGGATACAACACATTAGCGGTACTTCTTGTGGTAAGCGTTGCGGGTTGTTTTCAGCTCTTCCGCTGCGGCTTTCGCCTCTGAGACTTTACCTTCATTCGCCAGCTTAAGCGCGCCATCAATCTGACCGATCAGCGTGTCAAAACCGTGACGAAAATCTTTCATCTCCGGGCTATCAGGGGATTTGCTTTCCAGCTTCGGTGGCGTTCCCTTTTGTGCATCCAGCGCAGCTGTACGCATTTTGGTTAACGCATCTTTTAGCTCGGTCGCGTTATCCGTTTTTTCAACGATCTTCAGGTTGTCGTTGAGGATCCCCATGTCGTCTTCAAGATCGGCTGCAAACGCAGAAGAACCAAGAACCAGCGTTGAAGCCGCGACGATCGCTAACAGGTGTTTACGCATTGCTCACTTCCTTTTTTATTATTAAAAATTAACGCCTTAACGAGTATTACTGCCCGGCGATCTTCATCTCCGGCAACAGTACCGAACCACACTGTATATTGCTGCGGGTTTCAATATCATTACCGACGGTGACGATATTTCGCCACATATCTTTTAAGTTACCGGCGATGGTAATTTCGCTCACCGGGTACTGAATTTCGCCATTTTCAACCCAGAAGCCCGCCGCGCCGCGCGAGTAATCTCCGGTAATACCGCTCACGCCCTGCCCCATCAGCTCAGTCACCACCAGGCCTGTGCCCATCTCTTTGAGCAACTGCTCGAAGCTTAGACCCTGTCCCGGAATTCGCCAGTTGTGGATCCCGCCCGCATGCCCGGTGCTCTTCAGCCCCAGCTTACGTGCGGAATAGTTGGTTAACAGCCATTGAGTCAGCACGCCGTCTTTAATGATGTCGCGGCGCTCAGTCCGTACCCCTTCACTGTCGAATGGCGACGACGCCAGTCCCTTCAGCAGGTGCGGATGCTCTTCAATGGTCAGCCATTCCGGCAGAATTTGTTTGCCCAGCGAATCCAGCAGGAAGGTCGATTTGCGGTACACCGAACCACCGGCAATCGCGCCGACCAGGTGTCCGAAGAGTCCGGTCGCCACTTCGTTGGCAAAAATCACCGGTGCTTTCATGGTGGAGAGCTTACGCGGCGACAGGCGCGATAACGTGCGGCGCGCACAGTCGGCCCCCACCCATTCCGGCGTTTGCAGATCACCCATCGCACGGCCAATGGTGTAAGCGTAATCGCGTTCCATATCGCCATTTTCTTCCGCGATCACGCAGCTGGAAAGGGAATGTCGTGTGGAGCAGTAGCCCTGCAGCATGCCGTGGCTGTTACCAAACACTTTGATGCCATAGTGGCTGTTAAAGCTGCCGCCTTCGGTATTGGTGATGCGTTTGTCCGCCTGCAACGCTGCCTGTTCAGCGCGCGCCGCCAGTTCGATAGCTTCGTCAGGGGAGACTTCAGCTGGGTGGAACAGATCCAGATCGGGCGCATCAAAGGCCAGCAGGTCTTTATCCGCCACGCCTGCGCACGGATCCGGTGAAGTGTAACGGGCGATATCCAGCGCGGCCTGCACGGTACGGGCAATCGCCTGCGGACTTAAATCGGTGGACGATGCGCTGCCCTTACGGTTCTGGTGGTAAACCGTAATCCCCAACGCGCCATCGCTATTGAATTCGACGTTCTCCACTTCACCATAACGGGTGCTGACGCTAATACCCGTGGTCTTGCTCACAGCGACTTCCGCGCCATCCGACTTACCTGACGCTAATTCCAGTGCCGTCGAGACTGCTTCTTCCAGAATCTTACGCTGCGCTTCAACTTGTGAGATTACTTTCATCGCAAATGCCATAATGTAGAGAGAGTTTCTCTGAAGTCTAACAGAGAACCGTTTTTCAGTGCGCATCTTAACTGGTAACATTAGCCTCTTTTTTTAAGGAGCCTGACATGACTAAGCAGCCCGAAGACTGGCTCGACGACGTTCCCGGTGATGACATCGAAGACGAAGACGATGAAATTATCTGGGTCAGTAAAAGTGAAATTAAACGTGACGCCGAGGAGTTAAAACGCCTGGGTGTGGAACTGGTCGAACTGGGGAAAAACGCGCTGGATAAAATCCCGCTCGATGCGGATTTACGTGCCGCGATTGAGCTGGCCCAGCGGATTAAGATGGAAGGTCGCCGCCGTCAGCTGCAGCTGATTGGCAAAATGTTGCGCCAGCGCGATGTTGATCCTATCCGTCAGGCGCTGGACAAGCTGAAAAACCGTCACAACCAACAGGTTGTACTGTTTCACAAACTTGAGCAACTGCGCGATCGCCTGATCGTCGAAGGTGATGATGCTGTAGAAGAGGTGCTGAACCTGTGGCCAACCGCCGATCGCCAGCAGCTTCGCTCTCTGGTTCGTAACGCGAAGAAAGAGAAAGAAGGCAACAAGCCGCCGAAATCAGCACGTCAGATCTTCCAGTATCTGCGTGAACTGGCGGAAAACGAAGCCTAACAAAAGGCTCAGGGTTATACTCTGCACTCATAAAATGGGACAGCGGCTTTCAGGGCCTGAGTTCGGTATTCTACCGGGCTCAGGCCTTGTATTTTAAAACTCATCCGCTCGTAGGTGTAGTAATGGATATTGCAAATAACGGAGTTCAGCCCGTAATTCTTCGGGATAGAGCTTTTCCAGTCCCGCATCGGTAAGTGGGGATTTTATTGATTGTTTTGACATTGGTTTGCCCCAGCCGCGTTTTATACTCAGAAGTCCTTTCTGGTCTTAGAATTTGTACACATTAACCCAGTACGGGACAACACTTTCATTTGAGATGTGAAATCGTGCCGCTGATTCGCGCATCGTAAGTTCTTCACAGAGTGAAGCTCAGTCAACAGCTTTCCGAAATTCAGGAGAATAATTGTTGTTTTTTAGGTAACACCATCAATACCGGAGAGGTAGCGTCTGACTACAGACTATCTGGTTCCGAGGGAATATTTTGGATTTGCCATAAAGAACTGGAGCGTCCAACTATTGGGGTGCAGTCCAACTTTATACCAGAGCCTTTAATATAGATCAAGTCACCTCACATACTTCCCCCTCTAATTGTATATATCAAGACAAATATATACATATAACATTCATATTCAAACCAACTTATTATACAGCCAACAATAAATACACCACTAATATGTGACACATAAAAAATTCACACAAGAAATAAATTCATCAAAACAATAATTATCTTTATTTTATATATCCACATCCAGTTTTCGGGCATAAATCCCAAAAAAACAACAAGAAAATCCTTAAAAAAAAGATATTACCCATTGTTTTTAAATACAAAAAAAAACAAAAAAATCACATCCATAATAAATAATAAAATTGAACTAACAAATGATAATTTTATAATCCGCGTGACGTTAGATGCAGAAACCTTATTACACATAACAAGGATTTATAGTATTAGAGCAACCTCATCTCATTAGGAATAAATCAATATTGCCCTTGTTATTTTACAATAATATATACGGAGATTATCACTTATGAATTTTAAACGTAGCGCGCTTACTATTGTTATTTCATGCGCATTATTACCGAGTGTTGTTTTTGCTGGGCCTGACGATAATGCAACCGAGAAATATGTTGATGATGCAGTGACAGCTGCCACTCAAACCCTGGAAGGGGAAGTAGCAGCCAACACTGCGGCAACTGCAGCCAACACTACAGACATAGCAGCCAATACCAGCGCTATTGCTGATAACGCCTCGGACATCGCAGACCTTGATACCCGTACGACAGACAACACCGCGGCAATTGCAACCAACACTACAGACATAGCAGCCAACACCAGCGCTATTGCCGATAACGCCTCGGACATCGCAGACCTTGATACCCGTACCACGGCCAACACTGCAGATATCGCCGCTAACACCAGTTCTATTAGTGATTTGAGCAATCACGTAGACGA
This sequence comes from Citrobacter sp. C6_1, assembly GCF_014596835.2. Taxonomy (NCBI): domain Bacteria; kingdom Pseudomonadati; phylum Pseudomonadota; class Gammaproteobacteria; order Enterobacterales; family Enterobacteriaceae; genus Citrobacter; species Citrobacter sp. C6_1. Next base: position 4,097,890 of record NZ_CP115031.1, read on the forward strand.
TGTTGCAACTGGTTTATCTCAAGATATCGCAAACAGCACTGCTGACAGTAAATCATATACTGATACCGCTACACAGAACGCTATCGACACCGCCAACAGCTATACTGATACCGCTAAGCAGGACGCTATCGACACCGCCAACAGCTATACTGATACCGCTAAGCAGGACGCTATCAACACCGCCAACAGCTATACTGATACCACCACCGCAACGGCTAAAAACGAAGCAATTGCGACGGCAAATAGTTATACTGATGTCGCTAAGCAGGACGCTATCAGCACTGCCAACAGCTATACTGACACCACCACTGCAACGGCTAAAAACGAAGCGATTGCGACGGCAAATAGTTATACTGATGTCGCAAAAGCAGATGCAATCAGCACTTCTTATGCTTACACCGATACAACTTCAGCCAAAAATCGCGCAGATGGTAAAGCGTATGTCGATAATTCGCTCACCCAGGCAAACAATTATACCGATAACAAGTTCTCCCAACTTGATGGCCGAGTAAATAACCTGGATAACAAAATTGATGATAACGATAAACAAGCAAAAGCAGGTATTGCTGGCGCAATGGCGATGACTGCAATTCCACAAAAATTTGGCTATGATTTCAACTTCGGTATGGGCGCAGCTACATTTGGTGGTGAACAATCCATGGCTGCTGGTGCGTATTATAATGTTGGTAAGAATGCCACTCTTTCTGCGAAGGCCTCTCTTGATACCCAACACAATACTGGTGTTGCGGTTGGCTTGAGTTTTGGTTTCTAATCAATTGTGTTTAACTATTTAGGTTACTAATCCTGGTAGAAATTGACACTTTTCAGCCTGATAATGCCCGATGAAACTCATCGGGCATTTTACATTCAAAAATCGCTATGGGTTGTAGATTTGCCACCTGGTCTCTAACCATCCTTTTTGTCTGTAAAACTGTGGCCAATATTACTCGGCCACTACAGCTACTGAAACAGAAGCGGAGCAGAGAAAGATGTGATGCAGTATCTGAGCGGATATTACAACCGTCTTAGGCCACATAAAAACAACGGTGGGTTAACACCACCGAGATGGAAAGACAGAAACTTCTGACTGTATCCAAATTAAGTAGGCCATTTCAAACAAGTCCCCCTATCCCCACAGGGCCAGGGGCAACCCGCTCAGCGCAAAACCAGGTGAATTACTCCTGCTGAGCTTTCTTCGCCAAACCATCCAGCAGTTTTTGATGAATACCACCAAATCCGCCGTTGCTCATCACCAGAATGTGATCGCCTGGCTGCGCGGTTTTCACTACCATATCAGCCAGCGCATCCACATCACCACTCCAGTGAGCCGGCTGAACGCAGGCTTCAGCAACTTCTGCTACCTGCCACGGAATATGCGGGGGTTGCAGCAGGAACACTTCGTCCGCGCGGCCTAATGATGGCGCGAGATCGTCTTTACACAGTCCCATTTTCATGGTGTTCGAGCGGGGTTCCAGCACCGCGATGATGCGTGCCGTACCGCCCACTTTTCCGCGCAACGCCGCAAGCGTCGCCAGAATGGCCGTCGGATGATGGGCAAAATCGTCATACACCGTCACGCCATTGGCTTCACCACGCAGCTCAAGACGACGACGGGCGTTAATGAATGAACCGAGCGCATTGGCTGCATCCGCAGGCACGACGCCCACATGGCGCGCGGCCGCAATCGCCATCAGACCGTTATGCATGTTGTGCTCGCCGACCAGGCCCCACTTCACCTCACCGACTTTTTCACCGTCCAGCCACACTTCCCACTCTGAGGCATCGGTGGTCAACTTTTTCGCCTGCCAGTGGCCTTGTTCGCCCACCAGCTCTTGTTCGCTCCAGCAGCCCATCGCCATCGTCTGTTTCAGATTAATGTCGTTTTCCGGGTAGATGATGCGTCCCTGGCCCGGCACGATACGCACCAGGTGGTGGAACTGTTTCTGGATCGCTTTCAGATCGTCAAAGATGTCCGCGTGATCGAACTCAAGGTTGTTGAGGATCAGGGTACGCGGACAGTAATGCACGAATTTGGAACGCTTGTCGAAGAACGCACAGTCGTACTCATCCGCTTCAATCACGAAGAAGTCGCTTTCGCCCAGACGCGCAGAAACCTCGAAGTTACCCGGTACGCCGCCGATCACAAAGCCAGGCTTATAGCCGCAGGCTTCGAGGATCCAGGTCGCCATTCCCGCCGTGGTGGTTTTGCCGTGCGTCCCCGCTACCGCCAGCACCCAGCGATCGCGCAGCACAAAGTCATGCAGCCACTGTGGGCCGGACATGTACGGAATGTTCTTCTCCAGCACCGCTTCCACGCACGGATTACCACGGCTCATGGCATTGCCGATGATCACTAAGTCCGGCTGCGGGTCGAGCTGGCTGGCATCGTACCCCTGAATTAAATCAATGCCTTGCCTCTCAAGCAAAGTACTCATCGGCGGATACACATTGGCGTCCGAACCCGTTACTTCATGACCGAGCGAGCGCGCCAGCATCGCCAGACCGCCCATGAAAGTGCCACAAATTCCCAAAATATGAATGCGCATACGTCACTATCCTTTTTTAATCTGGGAGCCATTTTACGCACATGTCTGGCAACTGAGAAACGCATTTCAGGATATTCCGTAGTTTGCTGGCGCGATTCACCTGAGCGCAACAATGGAAATATTTGTTAATATTGTTGCGGTCGCTTTACTCCACATAAATTGCAGGGAAAGGGTTATGAAAACGTTAGGTGAATTTATTGTCGAAAAGCAGCACGAGTTTTCTCATGCTACCGGTGAACTCACTGCTTTGTTGTCGGCAATAAAGCTGGGCGCCAAGATCATCCACCGCGATATCAACAAGGCCGGTCTGGTCGATATCCTGGGTGCCAGCGGTGCTGAGAACGTGCAGGGAGAGGTTCAGCAAAAACTCGATCTGTTCGCGAACGAAAAACTGAAAGCTGCACTGAAGGCGCGCGACATTGTGGCGGGCATTGCCTCGGAAGAAGAAGATGAAATCGTCGTCTTTGAAGGCTGTGAACACGCTAAATACGTTGTGCTAATGGATCCGCTGGATGGCTCATCCAACATCGATGTTAACGTCTCTGTCGGTACGATTTTCTCTATTTACCGCCGCGTAACCCCCGTCGGTACTCCGGTCACGGAAGAGGATTTCCTGCAACCGGGCAACAAGCAGGTTGCTGCGGGTTACGTGGTTTATGGTTCTTCCACCATGCTGGTGTACACCACCGGCTGTGGCGTGCACGCCTTCACCTACGATCCTTCTCTGGGCGTATTCTGCCTCAGCCAGGAACGTATGCGCTTCCCGGCGAAAGGCAGCACGTACTCCATTAACGAAGGTAACTACATCAAATTCCCGAACGGCGTGAAGAAGTACATTAAATTCTGCCAGGAAGAAGATAAATCAACCCAGCGACCGTACACCTCGCGCTACATTGGCTCTCTGGTTGCGGACTTCCATCGCAATCTGCTGAAAGGCGGGATCTACCTGTACCCAAGCACCGCCAGCCACCCGGAAGGGAAACTGCGTCTGCTGTATGAATGCAACCCAATGGCCCTGCTGGCCGAGCAAGCGGGCGGCAAGGCGAGCGACGGTAAAAATCGTATTCTGGATATCATCCCGGAAAGCCTGCACCAGCGCCGCTCCTTCTTCGTGGGTAACGACCATATGGTTGAAGATGTAGAACGCTTTATCCGCGAGTTCCCGGACGCGTAAGCGCAACATCCGGCTTACAAGCACAGTGTAGGCCGGATAAGCGAAGAGCCATCCGGCACAATGCGGTGATATTGCCGGATGGTGGCGTAAACGCCTTTATCCGGCCTACGCGCGGTTACGCTGTCTGTAGCTTAAACGCCGCCATTGCTTCAAGCAGCGCATGTGACTGCTCTTCCAGCAAGCGGGTAGCCGCTGACGACTGCTGTACCAGCGCCGCATTTTGCTGCGCCGTTTCATCCATCTGAATCACCGCAATATTCACCTGCTCAATGCCGCGACTTTGTTCCTGGGACGCACTGGCAATTTCACGCATCAGTTTGGTCATACGCATGACCTCAGTCGCAATCTCATCCATGGTTTCACCCGCCTGCTGCGCCAGCTCGCTGCCTTCACCCACGTGCGTGTGCGAATCGCTGATTAACGTGCGGATCTCTTTGGCCGCTTCAGCGCTGCGGCTGGCCAGATTTCGAACTTCACCTGCGACAACCGCAAAGCCCCGCCCTTGTTCACCGGCACGCGCCGCTTCAACGGAGGCATTAAGCGCCAGGATGTTGGTCTGGAAAGCAATACCATCGATTACGCTAAGGATGTCGGCAATTCGGCTGGAACTGCCGGAAATATCGCGCATTTTCTCGATCACATAGCACACCATCTCGCTACCTCGATCGGCAGTATCCGACACCGATTTTGCCAACTGATGCGCTTGTTCCGCGTTCTGCGCATTTTGTTTCACGGTCGCCGTGAGTTCTTCCATGCTGGCGGCGGTCTGCTCCAGCGACGTGGCTGTCGATTCAGTGCGTTGCGCCAGATGCTGATTTCCGGCCGTCAGCTCACGGCTACCAATATCAATTTGCGAACTGGCATCGCGTACGCGTTGTACCGAGTCGCCCAGCGCATGGCGCATTTCATCCATTGCAGCGTTCAGGCGGTTGAATTCGGCGCTGGCCGACGGCGCCGAAACCGGCGACAAATCCCCCGTCGCCAGGCGTTCCAGTTGCTCCACTATGCTATCCAGCGGCTTGAGAAACTTATTTCGCAGCATAAACCAAATCACGGCCAGCAGCGCGATAGCAGCCAACATCGCCCCACTCATAATAGTGTTGTAAATCAATGAAGTAATAATACGAGTAGAGGCATATAGCCCCATCCCTCCGGTCAGTAACAGAAGGAACGTCAGCAGCGACAATAACACCAACAAACTTGATCGAATTGAAAGGGATTTTGGCATTGTTATATTTCCGGTTGTAGGGTTAAAACAGACCTGTACAGAACCTATCGACTACAACCGGAAAAAGTTTAGGTATTTAAACATTTTATTGAAAATCATGATGTTACTTTGATGTTGCTGTCGTACCCACTCGGGTTACTGGCGAGCTTTGACGATTTTCCCATAGCACCGTCAAACCGCGTTGTAACGCTATAAAAATAAACAATAAAATACCAATCGCAATCTTCGTCCACCAGGAACTTAATGTGCCGTCAAAATTAATGTAGGTTTGAATTAATCCCTGAATGGCGACGCCAAACAAGGTGCCTAACACCGTACCGACCCCGCCGCTCAGTAGCGTTCCGCCGATAACAACCGAAGCAATCGCATCCAGCTCGACGCCAACGCCCGCCAGCGCGTAACCCGCCTGGGTGTAAATGGAAAACACAATGCCGGCCAGCGTAGCAAGCCCGGTAGACAGCATATAGATACGAATGGTCGTGCTACGGGTTGAAATGCCCATCAGGTTGGCCGACGTGGCGTTGCCGCCAATGGCGTAAACCTGATTACCAAAGCGCGTACGGTGCGCAAGGAAGATGCCAATCACCACCACGCCCAGCATTAACAACCCCATCGCGCTCAGGCGACCGCCGCCAGGAATTTTCCATGCCAGACTTGAGAGCGTGTCATAAATCGGATGGTTAATTGGGATCGACTCTTCAGAGACCAGATAGCTGACGCCGCGCAGGAAAAACATTCCCGCCAGCGTAATAATGAATGCCGGGATCTTCAGTGCATCAATCAGTAACCCCATAAACGCGCCAAACGCGCAGCCCATCAGCAAAATCAGGGGAAACGCCAGCAGCGGGGAAATCCCCCAGTAGCCTATCGCTTTCGCCAGAAATACGCCGGTAAAAGCGATCACCGAGCCGACGGAAAGGTCGATCCCCCCGGAGAGAATGACGAAAGTCATGCCCACGGCAATAATCCCTAAAAAAGCGTTATCAGTCAGGATATTGCAGATTACCCGGGTTGAAGCAAAAGCCGGAAACTGGGTCAGGCAGTAGAGATACCCCAGCACAAACACGCCGAGGGTAATCATTAGCGGTAAATTACGTTTTATCATGACCACGCACTCCTTTTATCAGGCTGATAAAGCGTTGTGACTGCACGACCAGCACACACAACACCACCACAGCTTTGACCACCTGGTTCAGTTCCGGCTGGAATCCCGACAGTAAAATCCCGGTGTTCATCCCCTGAATAATCAATGCGCCGATCACCGACAGCAGCAGGTTAAAGCGCCCGCCCATCAGCGAGCCGCCACCGATGACTACCGCCAGGATGGCATCCAGTTCCAGCCACAATCCGGCGTTATTGGCATCTGCCCCACGGATATCCGCCGTGACGATAATACCGGCGATAGCCGCACACAGGCCGCTCAGCACATAAGTAAGCATCACAATGATGCGGGTATTCACCCCGGCGTTTTTCGCCGCACGAATGTTAATGCCCACCGCTTCAATAAACATGCCCAGCGCCGTTTTACGCGTTAGCAGCCAAAAGGCGACCAGCGTCAGCAGCGCGATGATCACCGGCGTGGGGAACAGTAAGAGCGAGCCGCTGCCAAACCACGACAGCTCGGGCGAGTTGAAGGTGACGATCTGCCCGGAAGTGATAAGCTGCGCCACTCCGCGCCCGGCCACCATCAGGATAAGGGTCGCAACAAACGGCTGGATCTTGAGGATTGCCACCAGAATCCCGTTCCACAGCCCGGCCAGTATTCCGGAGCCTAAGGCAGCAAGCAGCACCACCGGCAGACTGTGCCCGGCCACCGTCATCGCCGCAGTAGTCGCACCGGCAATCGCCATCACCGCGCCAACGGAAAGATCAATGCCGCCAGTGGCGATCACCAGCGTCATACCAATCGCCAACAGCGCCACGGGGGCGGCGCGGTTGAGAATATCAATCGGGCTGCCGAACAGGCGACCATCCTGCAAAATCACCTGGTAGAAGTGCGGAGCCACCAGGCTGTCGACCAGCAGCACCAGAAGTAGCGCCACCAGTTGCGGCATACCTTTTGGCCAACGGAACCGTCGTTTCGCGGTGTTGGATTGAGGGAGAGATTGAGGCATCACCATAGTCTCCTTAGGCCGCAATGGCGTTCATGATCGCCGGTACGGACAGTTCAGCCAGTGGGATCTCGGCTACCTGTTTACGATCGCGCATAATAATGACCCGATCGGCATAGCCCACTAACTCTTCCAGTTCGGATGAAATCACCAGCAGCGCCAGGCCATCCGCGCACAGCGTTTCGATCAGGCGGATGATCTCGGCATGTGCACCGACGTCGATCCCGCGCGTGGGTTCATCGAGGATCAGGAACTGTGGTTTGGTCAGCAACCAGCGCGAGAGCAATACTTTTTGCTGATTGCCGCCGGAGAGAAACTCAATCGGCTGCTCAGCGTTGGGGGTACGAATTCCGAGCTGGCGGATAAAACGCTCGGCAATCTCGTTTTGTTCCTTCCGCGCAATGGGCCGCAGCCAGCCGCGCTGTGCCTGCAACGCCAGAATGATATTTTCCCGCACCGAAGCCGCGGCGATGATGCCATCCGTTTTACGATCCTCCGGACAAAAGCCGATCCCCATGCACGAAGCCTGATGTGGGGATCGCAAGGTCTGCGGTTTACCTTTGATCAGCGCACTGCCGCTGTCGGCGGGTTTAATACCGAAGATCACTTCTGCCGTTTCTGTTCGCCCGGATCCCAGCAGCCCCGCCAGCCCGACGATCTCGCCGGGACGAACCTGCAAATCAAACGGCGCGATGGTGCCTTTCTTGCCAAAGCCGCTAAAGGCCGCCACCGGCTTATCGCTCAGCAATGTGCGCCCCGCACGCTGTAGCGCATGGGTATCCAGTTCACGGCCCAGCATCATTTTTACCAGTTCGATCTGTGGCAGCTCGCGGGTTTCGCGACAGCCAACGAAGCCGCCGTTACGCAGGACAGTGATACGATCGCTGACCTGATAAACCTGATCGAGGAAATGGGTGACGAAGATCAGACTGACGCCACGATCGCGCAGATGGCGCATCAGACCGAACAGCATTTCAACTTCCTGGGTATCGAGGCTGGCGGTGGGTTCGTCGAGGATCAGCACTTTCGCGGAGAGATCTATTGCCCGGCAAATCGCGACAATTTGTTGCATCGCCACGGAAAAGCGGTTCAGCGGCTCGCGTACATCAAGGGAAAAACCGTATGACGCCATCAGCTCCGTGGCACGTTTTTCCATCTGCTTACGCTGTAGCAGGCCAAAACGCCGTGGTTCACGGCCAATAAACAGGTTATCCGCGACCGACATATTGGGCAGCAGGTTCACTTCCTGATACACGGTGCCAATTCCCAGTTGCTGGGCATGTGCGGTATTTTTCGGGGAGATCGGCTGGCCTTCGAGCCAGATAGTGCCGCGATCGGCATGATAAACGCCGGTCAGCGCTTTGATTAGCGTCGATTTACCGGCTCCGTTTTCCCCCAGTAGCGCCATAATCTCGCCACGACGCAAACTGAAATCCACGTTATCCAGTGCTTTTACGCCGGGAAAGAATTTACTTAATCCTTCGGTGCGGAGGATTTCCTGATGTTGGTCGGTGGTCATGGCATTCCTCCGGTACGAAATCACGGTGTCTCGTAGGCCTGATAAGCGCAGCGCCATCTGGCAATAAATGCCGGATGGCGGCGTAACGCCTTATCCGGCCTACGGAAGACCGACAACAAAGCTAGTAGCCCATGTTTTTCTTCTTCTCTAACTCTTCTTTCGCCGTATCTGGCAAATAGAGGATCGATTTGGTAATGGTCAACTTCTCAGGCATCGTGCCGTCTTTTTTGAATTTCTCCAGTGCGTCGAAGGCCGGACCTGCCATATTCGGCGTCAGCTCGACGCTGGCGTTGGCTTCACCGTCAATCATCGCTTTGTAGATATCCGGTACGCCGTCGATGGAACCGGTGAGAATATCTTTGCCGGGTTTCAGACCCGCTTCTTTGATCGCCTGAATCGCACCGATCACCATGTCATCGTTGTGGGCGTAAACCATGCAGATGTTCTTGCCGTTGTTTTCCGCTTTGATAAAGCTCTCCATCACTTCTTTCCCTTTACTGCGGGTGAAGTCACCGGACTGTGAGCGGATAATTTTGATGTTAGGTGCATTAGCGATGGCTTCAGCAAAACCTTTTTTACGATCGATCGCCACGCTGGCCCCGACGGTCCCTTGCAGCTCAACGACGTTACACGGCTTGCCGTTCACTTCTTTGATCAGCCAGTCGCCAATCAATTTACCTTCCAGCACGTTGTCAGCAGTGACGGTAGTCATATAGAGAGATTTGTCTTTTACATCGATGGAACGATCGAGCAAAAAGACGGGAATGTCGGCATCTTTTGCTTCTTTTAATACCGGCTCCCAACCTGTTGCCACGACTGGCGCAATAAAGATGGCATCAACGCCCTGCGCCACGAATGAGCGGACTGCTTTAATCTGGTTTTCCTGCTTTTGCTGGCCATCAGCGATTTTCAGCGTAATACCCCGCTTTTCGGCCTCGCTTTTCGCAACGTTGGTTTCTGCGGCGCGCCAGCCGGATTCAGAGCCAACCTGCGAAAATCCTACGGTTAAAGGGGCTGCCATTGCCATAGACGACATGGCTGCCGAAACTGCTGTGACTAAAAGTAAGCGCTTCCACATAAGTGCGTCCTCGTAGGGTGATTATTGTTGGTTAATAAACCGTCGCGAAAAAACTATAGACAATTGAGCATGTAACGGATTGCGTTACATCACACTTCAAAAAAGTAAATAAAACGTTAATCACAACTTTGTAATCGCTTTCATCTCACTATGAAAAATGCGGCTGAAGATATGGATTTTTCTGTCATTAACGCAGGAGGAAAAGGCCAAATTCTGAGGAGGGAAATCGAAAACAAGCGGAGACATTCAGCGCGAGTTGGCTATAATACCCGCCACTTGTTTGCCATAGCTTATTTAAAGGAAACAGACATGAGCTTACTCAACGTCCCTGCCGGTAAAGATCTGCCGGAAGATATCTACGTTGTTATCGAGATCCCTGCCAACGCAGATCCGATCAAATACGAAGTTGACAAAGAGAGCGGCGCCCTGTTCGTTGACCGCTTCATGTCCACCGCGATGTTCTATCCGTGCAACTACGGTTACATCAACCACACCCTGTCTCTGGATGGCGATCCGGTAGACGTTCTGGTACCGACTCCGTATCCGCTGGAGCCAGGTTCAGTGATCCGCTGCCGCCCGGTTGGCGTGCTGAAAATGACCGACGAATCCGGTGAAGATGCGAAACTGGTTGCCGTACCGCACACCAAACTGAGCAAAGAATACGATCACATCAAAGATGTGAACGACCTGCCGGACCTGCTGAAAGCGCAGATCACTCACTTCTTCGAGCACTATAAAGACCTCGAAGCGGGCAAATGGGTGAAAGTTGACGGTTGGGACAACGCTGAAGCCGCTAAAGCTGAAATCGTTGCTTCCTTCGAGCGCGCGAAGAAATAATTTCGCCGGCGCTGAAAACCCTGAACACCAGCCTCTGGTTAGTAAGGGTTTTTTTATGCCTGTACTTTCCCTCCCTTTATTTTCCCGGTAGCCCGCTGCTTTCTTTTTGACCTACCAGATTGGGTAGTCACATTTTATTCATCTTATTTGCGAATGAGATTAGATCTCATTATCATTCGCAACACGTAAATAAATGTGAATAAAAGTCAATGAACCTCCACACTGTGAAGTCCCTGAAACACTATTCCGGCGTAGCACTCGTCACGACGCTGTTATTTACCAGCCTGTCCGGCGTGGCGCAGACGCTACCTGAAAAAGATTTTCTGACCCACGATGTCGGTAACGGCGTGTATGAACTGGCGGTTGATAGTCAGCAGAACACGCTCTATGCCGCCTCGTCTCCGTCATTTGATAAAGACAAAACCAGCGGGCTTATCTACAAACTCGATCTGGAAAAACTCACCACCACCGAAGTCATCAAGACCAGCCGTCGTGCCTTTGCCACTGCCCTGGATGAAGAAAATCAGGTGCTGTATGTCGGTAACACGCTGGAAGGTTCAGTCACGCTCATCGATACCCGCAGCGGTAACGAGTTGGCGATACTGCAACTGAGCGAAGCCAGCAACCCGAAAGACATTGTCCATACCCGTGAAATGGTGTTCGATAAACAGCATCACCGCCTGTATGTCTCTGGCGTGGCTGAAAAAGGCATTGTCTGGGTCGTGGATACGCAAAAACGTGAAAAAATTGCCACCCTTGAAAACATGGGTCAGTACCCGACCGGTATGGCCATTGATGCTGATAAAGATCGCCTGTATGTCGTGAATGGCCGGAATGAACTGATTACGCTGGATACCACCAGCCATAAAATTATTAACCGTTTTACCATTGAACCCGCTAAGAAACATTTTTTCCTGAATATTGCGCTTGATGCAAAAAATAATCGTGCGTTTCTGACAGATCCCGATCTAGCTGATGTTCTGGTTGTCGATATTAATACTGGCAAGGTTATTGCGCCAATTAAGGTCATTAACTCTTTGGCAGTGCTATATAACGAAAAACGCCAGGAAGTGTATATCACCCACCGTAATGCAAAACGTATCAGCATCGTGGACAGCAAAACCTATCAGGTAAAACAAAGCATCGAAACCCAGGCGTTACCTAACAGTCTGGCGCTTTCGGCAGATGCTAACACCTTGTATATCAGTGTAAAGCAGTCGGAAAAAATGACCGGTGTGAAGCCCGACTACGTGCTGAAAGTCGATCTCTCTAAATATTAATAATTAAAAACGCTTCTTACACCTTGCAGCTTTTCCGGGTTGCAAGGTGATGCTTTTATTTTTTACTTTTCAGGTGTCTTATATTATGAAAACGCGTCAACTTATTACGCTGACGGGGATCGTCGCATTCTCAGGCGGTGTTATTTTCCCCACTCAGGCAGAAGAACTCACCGAAACCTCACGCAATAGTGAAGATGAAATGGTGATCACCGCATCCGGGTTCTCGCAACAAAAACGCGAAGCACCGGCCACTATTTCGGTTATCGATCGTAAAACGCTGGATATTCAGCCGGATCGTAATATCGGTGAAGCGATTAAAAACCTGCCTGGCGTCTCGGTCACCAACAGCAGCGGCATGAACGCGGGTAGCATTATGATCCGCGGTATGGACCCGTCCTATACCGCTTTTATGGTCAACAGCGTCAAACAAAATACCGGTGAATCGCGCCCCTACGGCCATGATATCGGTACTGAAGCCAACTTCTTACCGCCAATGGAGGCCATTGAGCGTATTGAAGTTATCCGCGGGCCAATGTCCTCGCTGTACGGCTCAGATGCCATCGGCGGTGTGGTCAACGTTATAACCAAAAAACCGTACGGTGCGAAAGACTGGACGACAGCGATTGCGGCGAATACCTGGCTTCAGGAACACCAGTATTTGGGTAATACCAGCCAGATGAATCTGTTTACCATGGGGCCGATTGTGCCTGATGTGCTGGGCCTTAGCGTCGCGGCCGACTGGCTCGACCGTCGCGATGACGATCGCAATAACTATTTCGGCAAACACAACCGTAAATCCGTTGATATGACGCTGGGTCTGGCCGCCAGCGACAATAACCTGTTCGATCTCAACGTGGTCACCGGCGAGCAGGAGAAAAACCGTACCCAGAAACGCGGTGCGCCATGGTCATGGCTGTTCGATCGTAACGCCGCCACTCTGACGCATACCGGCTGGTATGCTGATGACACCATCGCGACGACCAACTACATCAACTACGAAAAGGGCCGCTCAAAATACGTTTATGACGGCCAGTCCCCGCAGTATGTGCAGATGGAGAACTACGTCGCTAATTCGCAAACCACCTTCACGCTCGACAACCATAAACTGACCATCGGGGCGAATTTTACCCGCGAAGAGTTAAATGACCGCTTTGATGTGGCTAACAAAACGCTGCCCGGCTCAGAGCCGGTAACCAAAATCAGCCGCAACGGCTGGGCGCTGTTTGCTGAAGATGGCTGGAGTATTGACGATTTCATCCTGACTACTTCGGCGCGTATGGATCAGGACGATAACTTTGGTACGCATATTACGCCAAAAATGTACGGCAACTGGGCCTTCAGCGATGCCTGGGCGCTAAAGGGCGGTATTTCGGCAGGATATAAAAAACCGGAGCTACGCGCGACCTCCAGCAACTTCGTCACCCCTTACGGCTCAACCGTGCCTTATCCATTCCTGACGGTAGGTAATGACGACCTGAAACCAGAGAAAAGCGTTAACTCTGAGCTGGGTCTCTACTGGACGGGCGATGTGCTGGCTCTGGATAGCACGGTCTTCTATACCCAGTTCAAAGACAAAATCGCTGAACAAACTATTTGTGAAACCACGGCGACAAACCAGTGCTCGGTGAATGGCTACAAAGCAGATTCCGTCAGTAAATACTTTAACGTCAGTGAGGCAGACGTATACGGCATTGAGCTGAATGCCGACTGGCAAATTAGCGCCGACATCAAAGCCAACGCTAACTACACCTGGAACCACAGCGAGCAGAAAAGCGGCGTCAACAAAGGCTACGCGCTGAACGACTACCCGCGTCATATGGCGAATCTGTCGCTGACCTGGGCGGCGACACAGAGTCTCGACGTGTGGAGTACGGTGAACTATCGCAGCAGTAACCGCAACAGCGGTAATAACTACAAGTACGATGACTACACAATGGTTGATGTGGGCGTACGTTATCAGCTCAATAAGCACACGCAGTTGATGGCAGGGGTCTACAACGTGCTGGATGAGGATCCGAAACTGACAACTGCATGGAATGAATCCGCGCAGGTGGAAGGTCGCCGCTATAACCTCGGCGCGCGCGTGGAGTTTTAAATCCGGAATAAAACAACGCCACCCTCGGGTGGCGTTGTTTTATTCTCGTAAGTGATATATCAGTACTGGTCTCTGTCTAACCAGTTACCGCTTTCAATCAGCGTTAAGCCATCAACCGGACGTTGGTACACGTACATCCATGCACTTCCGTACGGCGTCTGAATTAACTGGCGTGCATATTCGCCACCTCGCGTACGCAGAGCGTCAAGCTCTGCCAGCGTGGCGTTGTCAATACGATAAACTTCCCCGTGTACCGTTCCGTTCCCCGGAACCGCGCCTGGATAGTGGCCCAGGCTATACAACTGGTAATTATCGATACTGAAATTTCCCAGCAACAGGGCATTGGTCATCCAGTGGCTGTTGCCTTGTTTGGTTCGTAAACTGCCGTAGACAAATATTCGCATTGCTAAAACTCGAACTGATAGAGCAAATCAAGTGCCTGATCTACGCCAGACACGGCTTCCAGATATAGCTTAGGCATCAGACGATAACGTAGCGTGAGTGTCGCTAAAGAGTCAAATATACCCACACCATATTTCACCTGCAGACCTGGCAGTACGTATCCGCTGACAACCACCTGAGAGGAGTCACCCACCCCTTGCGTGTCCAGTGCCAGATTGCTTACGCCAAATGTCTCCCCGATTTTACCCACAACCTGACCACTTTGTGCAACCCCCAGGCCAATAAGCATTGATGTCATCGCCGCGCTGTCGCTCTGCTCGCTGTCCAGCCCTTGCCCACGTAACAGATAAGAGAGGGCCATTTGCTGTGACATTGCCGGGTCAGAGAAGATCTCCGCTTTCGGTTCATCGGCGCTGCCGGTGACGCGAACACCGGCGATCACGTCGTCTTCGGTGGCATCCGGGTTACGAATCGCTTCGATGTTGAGCAACGGCTGATCCGGCGGGCCGGAGAACAACAGCTCGCCCTTACGCACAATCAAATCCTGACCATAGGCATGGAAACGCCCGCTCGGGATGTTGATCTGGCCGTTCAACCCCAGCCCCTGCTTATCCTGTGCAACTTTCAGATCGCCCGTCAGACGCGCTTTCAGACCAAAGGCATCGATACGTACGTTGTTGCCTACATGAATGTTCAGGTTGCTGTTGATCGGAATACCGGCGCTTTGCGGCTTCTCTGGCTGCAGATTGTCGTTGAGCATCACCATGTCGCTGGACACCCCCACCGCACTTTCCGGCAGGTCGTGCACTACAATACGTGCCCACGGCACATCCACGTTGCCATCAAGAGTAAACAGGTTCGGCGTGGCTTCGAAGACCACATCCGGCGAGACATCCAGACGAACCATCGGCGGCACGGTGATACGCACGCGACTGCCTTTGGCTGCAACACGCGCCCGCCAGTTGTCGATCTGACTCCAGTCGGCATCGCCGCTCAGGTTAATTTCTCCCTGCTGCGTGCGCACTACGCCCGCCAGCGTGGAACGTGTTCCGGTGAAGTTAACGGCTAACTGGCTGGGCTGCATGTCAAACGGCATAAAGTTGCCGTCGATATCCAGACCGCTAAGCTGCAGTTGTCCAAGCAATTGTGGACTTTGCACATCACCGCCCAGACGCAGATTGGCGTTGATCATTCCTGCGGCTTTTTCACCTCTGGAGAAGATAGGGTTCACCATCGCCAGATTGAAGTTGCGAATATTGACGTTACCGCCCAGATTACGGCGTCCTTGCGGGTCTGTTACCTGCACCTGTCCGTCAAACTGTCCGTTGTTGGTCAGGCGAATCAGCCATCCCAGTTCAGCACGGTTGTTGTGCAGGTCAGCGGTCAGGTTCAGCGTCTCAAACGCCACCGGTAACGCGGCATCGTTTACGCTCTGGGTGACCTTCACGTTACGCCCACTTAGCGTGACCTGTCCCTGCGGCAGCCCCTCTTTGGTGGTGTCCCAGCTCACATCCGCTTTGCCACTGAATACGCCGCTGGCCTGGGTTGTATCCGGCATAAACGGTTTCAGCATTGCCAGATCGAAGCGATTCAGGTTCACCACCGCGCGCCCTTCTGCACCGGCATCAATGGTTTGCGGCACGCACAGTTCCGCATTCGGGTTATTCCAGCAGTGTGGCCCAATGCTGATTTTCTGTTCCTGATTACGGTAATCCAGCGCAATCGCACGGTTCAACGACCATGGACCAACCGGCGTCTGGAAGCGCGTATTGCTCAGCGTCCCTTTCCAGCGCTGTTCTTTGCGATCGAAGCTGCCTGCCAGATCCAGTTGCCCGGAAACCGGCTCCCCCTGAATGCGCAGTTGCAGCTCATGCTGCTGTTCGCTGCCTTTGGCGTTGAGCGTCACGAGGCCGATATTCACGTCAGGTTGCACAATCCGCTCTACACGCACGTTGAGGCTACCGGCGATTTGCTCAGCTGATTTCACGTCGCCCTCGACGCGCACCTGAGCCACGGAAAGTTCCTGCCAACGCAGACCACGGGCGGTGATATCCGCCAGCAGTTGCGGCGCGTCGACCGTACCGCGAACTTTTACCAGCCCTTTCGCCGTACCGCCCAGTCCAGGCAGCGCGTTATCCAGATTCGGGGCATCAATCGTCGCGTCGAGATTGAGGTCTTTGACCCCCAGTTCCCCTTTCACATCCGCGCTGTTGCGCCCCAGTTCCAGATGCAGGCCCGGGATCGTCCACTGCAGGTAACTGTTACCTTTCAGCGAACCGTTCACATTGACCTTATTCTGCTTCACGTTGCCGGTCAGCTTCAGCTCCGGAACCTCCATCTGCCAGCTTCCACCGTACAGACTACCGCGCGTTTTCACCAGGCCATTCAGTTTTGACGGCCAGTCAGGGATTGCTTTCGCGGTGTTGATGCCATCCAGCGTGAGCTCCCCACGCCAACTGACCGCCTGCTGCCAGTCCACCAGCGCTTTCAGCTCGGTTTTCCCTTCCAGCGCCGCAACGCTCAGTTTGCCGAGATTGATCTGCTGTTCGTTACCTTTGGCATCCAGCGTAATGGTGGCCGGAGGAATATCCTGCCCCTTCACGGCGGTACGCATCGACAACGTGTAGTCGGTCATTTTGCCGGTCAGCTTGAGCTTGATATCATCGGCCTGGAACTGCTTGTCGCCGGTGAACGGCCAGTAAATCTGCTTACTCATCACTTCCAGATTGAGCGGCAACCCGGCTTCCGCCAGACGCGTTTGCGCCCGCAGGTCCAAATCCACCGGACCGGACAGATTTACGCCGACTTCCAGTTGGTCACGCAGCGCGCCGCCGACCTTCAGCTTCAGCTTTTCGCCTTTTAACGGGTCGATGTTGAGTGTGCTGTTTAACGTAATATCGACCGGCCATGTGTCGGTGAGTTGCACCGTGCCGCTGGCTTTTACCGCCCCCTGATTCGAGTCGATATCCAGCGCGTCCAGCTTCATGTTGCCGTCAATGCTGCTCACTTTCAGCAGCAGGTTATGTACCGTGAGATCCGTATCCCCGGTCACGCGCAGCTGCTCGCCGCGAAATTCTTCAATATTGAGATTGAGCGGCAGATGCACATCGGTCATTTCCGGCAGCACCGGCTTTGAGAACAGATCTTTTAGCGTTTCACCGAGCGGCTTTTCGTCCGGCTGCGGATTTTGAATTTTTGGTTCGACGACCTCTTCCTGCGCCACGTCCGCCACTTTAGGCAGAGCAATCAGTAGCCCCTGCAATGACGTTGGCTTCAGGGTCAGTGTTTTTTCCTGCCAGTTGAGGCCGGAAGTGAAATCCAGCACGGAAACCGTGGTGTCATCGATTTTGATATTGATGTTGTTAAGCGCCACGCGTGAAAGCGTGATTGGGTATGGCGTGGAAAGGTTAAGCGGACCGCTGTCTTCTTCCTCCACCGGCGCTGATGGCGGCATTTTTTTGCTGTCGATCGCTACGTTGATATTTTTCAGCGACAGATCGTTGACGCACAGACTGCTGTTCCACAGACAATTAAGCCCCACGGCCAGATGTACTTCGCCAGCATTTACTGCCACGCCGGGCTGGTCATAACGAATATTTTTGAGCGATAAATCCCGCCAGCCGCCGGTAACCTGACCAATCTCCAGCCCAGGCACCCAGCGATTAGCTGCCTTGAAGACCAGATGCAGACCAGAGGTTGTCCCCACCAGGAACGCGACGGTACCTAACAACAGCAGGATAAAAACCAGTACCCCGAGGCTTATCTTCTTCCATAAACTCATAATTCAGGCCCCAGACCGATGTAAAACTGTAAACCATGTTCATCTTTGTCGCCGACAGGGACGGCAAAGTCGAGCTTGATAGGCCCCACTGGCGACTGCCAGCGTACACCGACCCCTGCACCGGTTTTGAAATCGCTTTTGCGGATATCGCTGACCGCTTCACCGCTATCGACAAACATCGCGCCCCACCATTTACCGGTCACGTTGTACTGGTATTCCAGCGAGCCCGTCGCCAGCTTCGAGGCCCCTTTCAGCTTACCGTCACTGCCTTCAGGCGAAATAGATTTGTATTTGTAACCGCGGATACTGCGGTCGCCCCCGGCGAAGAAACGCAGATCCGGCGGGACTTTGTCGAAGTCACCGGTTTCAATCCAGCCGAGGTTACCGCGCATCACAAAACGGTGCTTATCGTACAATGTACGGATCCAGACGTTCTGCGCCTGGAAGACGGAGAAATCAACGTCTGAACCCCACGCAGTATTCGAATAGTCAATGGAATAGCGTTGGGAATCACCCCAGACAGGCATCAGGCCGCCGCGCGAGCGCGTCCGGCTGATCATCACACCCGGATAGAGCAGCATGGTGGTATTAGTGACGTTACCCTGGGTAAAGTGGTCGAGGCTCCAGCGCAGGTTAATCGCACGCTGCCAGCCGCTGGAGAGGTCCCAGTAGCGGGAGACCGCGAGCGTGGTGGAGTCCTGTTCGGTGTCGTTTAAATCGGTACGTTTAAAGCCGCCTTGCACCAGGTAATACTGCTCCAGCGGGTTCTTTAACAGCGGCATTTTATAGCTGAAATCAAGGACCTGCTCTGGCGCAGAAATACTGGCACTGGTGGTCAGGCTATGGCCCCAGGAGTTCATCCACGGCTTTTTCCACGAGGTTTTCAACCGCGGTCCCACGTCAGTAGAGTAGCCGGCCCCGGTTTCGATGGTATTTTCGGTGCGCGGCGAGACCACGCCTTTTAGCGGCAGTACTTTGGTTTCTCGGGCTTTATCAAATTCAGGCGCCACCACCACGGAATTAAACCATCCGGTTGCCGAAAGGCGACGGTTTAGCTCCGCCAGATCTTTCGATTCGTACTCTTTGCCTTCTTTGAACGGCACCAGGTTTTGCAGGTATTCATCGCGAATTTGCGAACCTTCAAAAGTGACATGGCCAAAGCGGTAGCGCTCTCCGCTGTTGTAATCGATATCCCAGAATGCCTGGCGGCGCTCAAGCGCTATCCCGAGCTGGCTTTTATTAAATTCACTGTCGAAATAGCCTTTACGCAGCGCCACGCTGGTGAGTGACTTTTTGAAATTGTCATAGTCGCCCTGATTCAGCACTGTGCCGATTGCAGGGCGTGTTTTCAGCAGATCCAGGTAATCTTTATCCGTACGTGCGCCACCGCGCAGAATCACTTCGGTACCGCCAATCAGCACCGGCTCACCGGGGGTCACTTTGGCAATCAGCACCTGGCGTCCTTTCGCCGGTGGCGGACGCAGTTCAAAATCAATGGTTGGCTCAAAGTAGCCCAGCGCTTTTAGCCCTTCGCGGATGGCATCATCAACGCGCGCACGAAAGCGTCGGTCTGGAGTGACTTCGTCACTCTGAATCGTGGACAGCTGCGCACGAACGTTTTTCTCCAGCGGTCCAGATAATCCTTCGACCTGTAAGCGAACATTCGCAGCGGCGGCGGAGCCACTTAAGCACAGTAATCCCACCCAACATAACTGACGGATATGTGGCACATTTTCTCCTGAATATCCTTTTTTCCCACCCCTGGAAAAAAATACTATGCCGTTCCTCGGCTTAACAAAAAATCAACAATAAGAGTTGAAAAACAGACGACAACCCAAATATTTCTTATGTTTAACTCTAGACGCATTCACGCTATTTATTGTGGGCAAAGACGCGTCTCGTTACAACCTTAACCCAAATGACTGATTTCGGGAGAACGGCCATGAGTTTATTTGATAGAAAGCATCTTGTTACTCAAGCAGATGCGCTACCTGGACGCAACACCCCGATGCCGGTAGCAACGTTGCATGCGGTTAATCAGCATTCGATGACCAACGTGCCCGACGGCATGGAGATAGCCCTCTTCGCCATGGGATGTTTCTGGGGCGTGGAGCGCTTATTCTGGTCACTACCAGGGGTATACAGCACAGCAGCTGGATACACCGGTGGCTATACCCCTAACCCAACCTATCGGGAAGTGTGTTCTGGTGATACTGGCCATGCCGAAGCGGTACGCATCGTCTATGACCCGCATGTTATCAGCTACGAACAACTGCTGCAGGTGTTCTGGGAAAATCATGACCCGGCGCAGGGTATGCGTCAGGGGAACGACCAGGGCACGCAGTATCGTTCGGCAATTTATCCGCTCACGCCGGAGCAGAAGAGCGCCGCGCACGCCAGCCTGGAGCGTTTTCAGGCGGCAATGACCGCCGCGGGCGATGACCGCCACATCACCACAGAAATTAATACTGCTACCCCGTTCTACTATGCCGAGGACGATCACCAACAATATCTGCACAAAAACCCTTATGGGTACTGTGGCATTGGCGGGATTGGCGTTTGTCTGCCGCCACAAGGATAAGCGCCCCCCTCTGGCGGCTTTACAGTACCTTACGCTATACTAGCTCCTGAAATTGCCGGTCCACTCCCTTCGGACCGGTTTTCAATGTGTATTTCACACGAATTTATCAATTTATCCCTTCCGAGGATCTGGCCTTAACGGTCGGATAAGATATGTTAAACAGTATTTTAGTCATTCTCTGCCTGATCGCCGTGAGTGCGTTTTTCTCGATATCCGAGATCTCGCTTGCTGCATCACGCAAAATCAAACTTAAACTGCTTGCCGATGAAGGCAACGTAAACGCACAACGTGTTTTGAAGATGCAGGAAAACCCCGGCATGTTCTTTACCGTTGTGCAAATTGGTCTTAATGCGGTTGCTATTCTTGGCGGTATCGTCGGTGACGCAGCGTTTTCACCGGCATTTAACGGTCTGTTCTCGAAATACTTCGCCCCAGAGCTGTCCGAACAGTTAAGCTTTATTCTGTCGTTCTCCCTGGTGACTGGCCTGTTCATCCTGTTCGCGGATTTAACCCCGAAACGCATCGGTATGATTGCGCCAGAAGCTGTGGCTTTGCGTATCATCAACCCGATGCGCTTCTGTCTGCTCGTGTTCCGCCCGCTGGTATGGTTCTTTAATGGTCTGGCAAATAACATTTTCCGTCTGTTTAAGATCCCGATGGTGCGTAAAGATGACATCACTTCGGACGATATTTACGCCGTAGTCGAAGCCGGCGCATTGGCAGGGGTTCTGCGCAAGCAGGAACATGAGCTAATCGAAAACGTATTTGAACTGGAATCCCGAACCGTGCCGTCTTCAATGACCTCGCGCGAAAACGTTATCTGGTTTGATCTGCACGAAGACGAACAGAGCCTGAAGAACAAAGTGGCGGAACATCCGCATTCCAAGTTTCTGGTCTGTAATGAAGATATCGACCACATCATTGGCTATGTTGATTCAAAGGATCTCCTCAACCGCGTACTGGCAAATCAAAGCATGGCGCTGAACAGCGGCGTGCAGATCCGCAATACGCTGATTGTTCCGGATACGCTGACGCTCTCAGAAGCGCTGGAAAGCTTCAAAACCGCAGGCGAAGATTTTGCCGTCATCATGAACGAGTATGCACTGGTGGTGGGGATTATTACGCTTAATGACGTAATGACGACGCTGATGGGTGACTTAGTCGGCCAGGGGCTGGAAGAACAGATCGTCGCGCGTGATGAGAACTCATGGTTAGTTGACGGCGGTACGCCGATTGATGACGTGATGCGTGTGCTGGATATCGACGAGTTTCCGCAGTCCGGCAACTATGAAACCATCGGCGGTTTCATGATGTTCATGCTGCGTAAAATCCCGAAACGCACCGACTCGGTGAAGTATTCTGGCTACAAATTTGAAGTGGTGGATATCGATAACTACAAGATCGATCAGCTGCTGGTGACGCGCCTGGACAGTAAACCTACCGTTCTGGTACCAAAGCTGCCGGATGCAAAAGAAGAGACCAAGGCGTCTTAACGCCTACAGAAACATCAACGGCTCCCATCAGGAGCCGTTTTTTTAACTACTGCATAGCACTTTGGTTAAGCCATCTCAGTCTGCAGACGCAAAACCTGACGGTTAACTTCGGACATAACAGAAAAATGCAGTTTGTCCTTCACTTTTGGGATAAGAATCTTACCCTTATCAAACTCAAAAGCGCCTACATCCTTGATATATAACCGTCCACGAAACAGGATCTTCACGTACTTCGCCACCTGCAGCGGGTTGTATCGTTGGAAAATTTTCATTGTATCTCCTGCTGAGCGTTACGCCTTTGCGGTACCACAATCGGTCCGACAATCCTCAGGCGCAAATTTTAATGCCTTATGACTATAGACTATCTGAACGATGTTTCCAGCGTGTATAAGTTTATTTACCTTCAGGTTACAATTATTCAGAATTATCTTTTCAACGCTTCGCTATCTTCAGTATAAGCCTTCATTTTTCACAGGATTTGTGCGCCCGTCCGCAAACTGGCATCGCGCTTGCGGGAAAAAGCATAATTCGCACATATGATTAAATTCCAGGCCCAAGTGGTCGGATCACCTGCAAAATAAAGAAAGAAGGAAAACCCATGACCTTACAAAAACTGCTGGCGCTGTCGTGCCTGCTGCTGCCGATGATTGCCTCCGCGCATAAATTTGAAACCAACCAGCGCGTACCGCCGGTGGGTATTGCCGATCGCGGCGAACTGATCCTCGATAACGATAAGTTTAGCTACAAAAACTGGAATAGCGCACAACTGCCAGGGAAAGTCCGCATTGTGCAACACATCGCCGGACGCACCTCCGCCAAAGAGAAAAATGCTACGTTGATCGAGGCCATCAAAGCGGCCAATCTGCCGCACGACAAATACCAGACCACCACAATCGTCAACACCGATGACGCCATCCCAGGCTCCGGTATGTTTGTGCGCAGCAGTCTGGAGAGCAATAAGAAGCTCTACCCGTGGTCACAATTTATTGTCGACAGCGATGGCATTGCGCGTAAGGCCTGGCAACTGGATGAAGAGAGCTCCGCTATCGTCGTTCTCGACAAAGACGGACGCGTACAGTGGGCAAAAGATGGCGCGTTAACGCAGGATGAGGTGCAGCAGGTGATTGCCCTGCTGCACAAACTGCTCAGTAAATAGAGACGCGGAAGCCGGGGTTAAGGAACGATTCACGCGGGGTGTAATCCAGAGGTTTTCCCTGCCAGTCGTGAACGTGTGCCCCGGCTGCGGCTGCGACCGCGTGGCCAGCTGCGGTGTCCCACACGTTTGTGGGCCCAAAACGCGGATACAGCTGTGCGTGCCCTTCCGCCACCAGGCAAAACTTCAGCGAGGAACCAATCGAGGTGGTCTGGTGCTCGCCCAACTGTTGCAGATACTCTTTTAACTCATTGTCGGCATGCGAGCGGCTAATCACCACCAGCGGTGGACGCGCGTCACGAACCTGGATTTGTTTGCGCACGCCGCACTCTTCTTTCCACGCTTTGCCATGTTCCGCGCTGTACATCACTTTCATCACTGGGGCATACACCACGCCCAGCACCGGCTTTCCCTTTTCGATCAGCGCAATATTAACGGTAAATTCACCGTTACGCTTAATGAACTCTTTGGTCCCATCCAGCGGGTCTACCAGCCAGTACCGCTGCCAGTGCTGGCGAACATCCCAGCCAGGAGGCGCTTCTTCAGACAGAACGGGAATATCCGGCGTCAGCGCCAGTAATCCTTCGAGGATCACCTTGTGCGCGGCGATATCCGCCGCCGTGACCGGAGAATCGTCCTGCTTGCTGGTAATCTCCATCGGTTTGAGTCCATCGTAGACCTGCATAATGGCATCGCCCGCATTCCGTGCAAGCTGGCATACATGTTCTAACATTCTCCACCTCGTTTCTTTCGTGGTGTTAACTCGTTGTTTTACTTATACCCGATCGTCAGGGGATCCGCCAACTGTGATAGCGTCTGCGGTTTTAAACGCTATATTCATGTCATGATTCACAGTTCTGTAAGCAAGAAGATTTATATACATTCTCTTTTGTGGCTTAGATCTTAAAAGGATGCCCCTGATGATTAAGTTTAGTGCAACGCTTCTGGCCACGCTGATTGCAGCCAGCGTGAATGCCGCGACCGTCGATCTACGGATAATGGAAACCACTGATTTGCATAGCAATATGATGGATTTCGATTATTACAAAGATACACCGACTGAAAAATTTGGCCTGGTGCGTACGGCGAGTCTTATCAACGCTGCGCGTGGTGAAGTCAAAAACAGCGTGCTGGTTGATAACGGCGATTTGATTCAGGGCAGTCCGCTCGGAGATTACATGGCGGCCAAGGGGCTGAAAGCGGGCGAAACTCACCCGGTCTATAAGGCGCTAAACACACTGGATTACGCGGTGGGTAACCTCGGCAACCATGAATTCAACTACGGTCTTGAGTATCTGCACAACGCACTAGCCGGAGCGAAGTTCCCTTACGTTAACGCCAATATCATCGACGTTAAGACCAAAAATCCGCTGTTTACGCCTTACCTGATCAAAGACACTGAAGTTGTCGACCAGCAAGGGAACAAGCAGACGCTGAAGATAGGCTATATCGGTTTTGTGCCACCGCAGATCATGACCTGGGATAAAGCCAACCTCAGCGGTAAAGTGACGGTGAACGACATCACCGAAACCGCACGTAAATACGTGCCGGAAATGCGAGCCAAAGGCGCGGATGTGGTGGTGGTAGTTGCTCACTCCGGGCTTTCAGCCGACCCATACCAGACAATGGCGGAGAACTCCGTTTACTACCTCAGCGAAGTCCCGGGCGTGGATGCGATTATGTTTGGTCACGCTCACGCCGTTTTCCCCGGTAAAGACTTTGCCAACATCAAAGGGGCTGATATCGCGAAAGGCACGCTCAATGGCGTTCCGGCGGTAATGCCAGGCATGTGGGGCGATCACCTCGGCGTAGTCGATTTGGTGCTGAATAACGACAGCGGTAAATGGCAGGTCACCCAGGCGAAAGCCGAGGCGCGCCCGATCTATGACGCGGCAGCGAAAAAATCACTGGCAGCAGAAGACAAAAAAATCGTTGAGATCCTGAAAGCCGATCACGACGCCACGCGTGAGTTTGTCAGCAAACCGATCGGTAAATCCGCCGACAATATGTACAGCTATCTGGCGCTGGTACAGGATGACCCGACCGTACAGGTGGTGAACAACGCGCAGAAAGCCTATGTGGAACACTTTATTCAGGGCGATCCGGACCTGGCGAAACTGCCGGTACTTTCCGCAGCTGCGCCGTTTAAGGTCGGTGGACGCAAGAACGATCCAGCCAGCTTTGTCGAAGTCGAAAAAGGTCAGCTCACCTTCCGTAACGCCGCCGATTTATATCTCTATCCCAACACCCTGGTGGTCGTAAAAGCCAGCGGTAAAGAGGTGAAAGAGTGGCTGGAATGTTCCGCCGGGCAGTTCAATCAGATTGATATCCACAGCAGCAAACCACAGTCGTTGATTAACTGGGACGGCTTCCGTACCTATAACTTCGACGTGATTGACGGCGTGAATTACCAGATTGATGTGTCGCAACCCGCCCGCTATGACGGTGAATGCCAGACTATCAACCCGCAAGCAGAGCGTATTAAAAATCTGACCTTCAACGGCAAGCCTGTCGATCCAAATGCCACCTTCCTCGTCGCGACGAATAACTATCGTGCCTACGGCGGTAAGTTTGCCGGAACTGGCGACAGTCACATCGCGTTTGCATCACCGGATGAAAACCGCTCGGTGCTGGCGGCATGGATAGGTGCCGAAACGAAGCGCGCCGGTGAAATACATCCGGCAGCAGATAACAACTGGCGTCTGGCGCCGATTCACAGCGATACAAAACTGGATATTCGCTTTGAAACATCGCCAACCGAGAAGGCCGCCGCATTTATCAAAGAGAAAGGGCAATATCCACTGAAAAAAGTCGCGACCGATGACATTGGTTTTGCCATTTACCAGTTGGATTTAAGTAAGTAATTTTCGTGCCGGATGCGACGCAATAGCGTCTTATCCGGCCTACGCGTCGAAGTAATCTGTAGGCCGGATAAGGCGTTAGCCGCCATCCGGCAATACTTTACGCCGCCCGCTCTTCCCGCTGCGCCAAAACCTGCTGCAAATTTAGTTCAATCCAGTCCGCCAGTGCGGCGACTTTATCGCTCACCTGCTCACCCAACGACGTCAGGCTATACTCCACATGCGGCGGTACGACCGGATACGATACCCGGTTGATAAACCCATCCTGCTCCAGCGCCTGCAGGGATTGCGCCAGCATCTTTTCACTGACGCCGCCCATCTTACGGCGCAGATCGCTAAAACGGTGCGTACCGTCGCGCAGCGCCACCAGAATCAACACCCCCCAGCGACTGGTGACGTGTTTTAACACCTCGCGGGAGGGGCACTGCTCGGCGAACAAATTACCATCGCGTAACTGCTGAGAAAGCGTTGGTGTGGCCATTTTCATACTTACCTTTTTGTGCGTACTTACTAAAAGTTAGTTTAGGTGTTAGCGTGATTAAACACAAGACCAATACCAAGGAGTCACCCCATGATCGCGATTACCGGCGCCACCGGCCAACTGGGCCAACACGTTATTGAAACTCTGCTGAAAACCGTTCCTGCCAGCCAGATTGTGGCCATTGTGCGTAACCCTGCGAAAGCGACGGCGCTTAGCCAGCAGGGGATTACCGTTCGTCAGGCGGATTACAGCGATGAAGCCGCCTTTACAACTGCCCTACAGAATATCGACAAGCTACTGCTGATCTCGTCGAGCGAAGTGGGACAACGTGCCCCGCAGCATCGCAACGTGATTAACGCAGCGAAAGCCGCTCACGTGAAATTTATCGCCTACACCAGCCTGCTACATGCCGACACCTCCCCGCTGGGGTTGGCTGATGAGCATGTGGCAACCGAGAAGATGCTGGCTGAATCCGGTATCGCGTACGCGCTGCTGCGTAACGGCTGGTACACCGAAAACTATCTGGCGAGTGCGCCAGCCGCACTGGAACACGGCGTGTTTATTGGGGCTGCAGGAGAAGGCAAAATCGCCTCGGCGACCCGCGCCGACTATGCCGCTGCCGCCGCGCGCGTTATCAGCGAAGACGGTCATGCCGGTAAAATCTATGAGCTGGCGGGCGATGACGGCTGGACGCTGAGCCAACTGGCTACCGAACTGGCAAAACAGAGCGGTAAAAAAGTGGTGTATCAGAACCTGAGTGAAGCCGATTTTGCCGCCGCGCTGAAGGGTTTTGGTCTGCCTGCCGGGCTGGCGGATATGCTGGCTGACTCAGACGTTGGCGCGTCCAAAGGCGGTCTGTTCGATGACAGCCATACGTTGAGCAAACTGATTGGTCGCCCGACCACATCGTTGGCTGACAGCGTCAAAGGCATCGTGTAAGTGTTAAAAATTAGTTAATTGTGGTGGCATCCCCACGCATCCTCTCTGATAATGACAGGATGATGCGTGGGGAGAAAAAACGTGCAAGGTGTACCTGAGCAGTTTATTGATGAGAAAGACAGCGCCCGCTTTCGCCATCTGGCGCAGGTGCCCGGCGTTGAGCTGTATCATGCGCATATCTCGCGTTACGCCTTTGAGCCACACACCCATGAAGCGTTTGGTATCGGCGCGATAGAAGCCGGAGCCGAACGTTTTCGCTATCGCGGCACGCAATACGTAGCGCCTGCCCATTCCGTCGTCACCATGAATCCCGATGAGCTGCACACCGGCGAAGCCGAAACCGCCGACGGCTGGCGCTACCGGATGATCTACCTTGAACCCGATCTTCTGGAGGAGGTCACCGGGGTTCGTCACTGGTGGTTCCATGACGTTACCCGTCACGATCCGCTGCGTTCGCGTCAGATCTGCTCGCTGATCCATGGCCTGTGGAACACGGAGGATCCGCTGGCACAAAAAGGATTATTACTCGATCTGATCGACACATTCCAGCCGCTGGCTCGCCATGCACCGGTATTACCGGAGGGGGCACATCGCTTCGAACGCGTGCGTGAATACCTGCACGATAACTACATGCACCCTGTGACCCTCGATGAACTGGCTCGCGTGGCGTCACTCAGTCCCTGGCATTTCCAGCGCCAGTTCAAATTGCATTTTCACGTCACGCCGCACCAGATGCTGATGGCGATCCGTCTGTGGCGAGCCAAAGGTTTTCTTACCTACGGTATGCCTGCCGCAGATGTGGCCGCCGCCACCGGACTGACCGACCAATCGCACCTCACCCGCGCCTTTACCCATCGCTACGGCATTACGCCGGTACGCTATCAGAAGCAGGTTTATTCGCGCTAATGCGCAATCTCATACAATACAGTGATGTTTTCCCTGCCTACACTCAGCGCTATGTTTAATGATGTGGATGTCAAAAATGATTAGCGGTGTGTTGTATGCCCTGCTGGCCGGGCTGATGTGGGGATTAATTTTTGTCGGCCCCTTGATCGTGCCGGAATACCCAGCGGTATTACAGTCGATGGGGCGTTATCTGGCGTTGGGGCTGATCGCACTCCCGTTGGCCTGGCTGGGTCGCGGACGACTGCGTCAGTTGACGTACAAAGACTGGGTAACCGCTCTGGCGTTAACCCTGATGGGCAACCTGATTTATTACGTTTGTCTGGCCAGCGCCATTCAGCGTACCGGCGCACCCGTTTCAACCATGATCATCGGCACATTACCGGTCGTGATCCCAGTCTTCGCCAACCTGCTTTATAGCCAACGTGACGGCAAATTATCGTGGTGGCACCTGGCTCCTGCGCTGGTACTGATCGGCATGGGTCTGCTATGCGTGAATATCTCTGAGCTGAGTCAGGGGTTGCCTGATTTTAGCGGCTGGAGGTATGGCTCTGGCATCGCGCTGGCGCTGATTTCGGTGGTGTGTTGGGCGTGGTATGCGCTGCGTAATGCCCGCTGGCTACGCGAGAATCCGGATAAGCACCCAATGATGTGGGCGACGGCCCAGGCACTGGTGACGCTGCCTGTATCCCTGCTCGGTTATATTGCCGCCTGCCTGTGGCTGAACGGGCAAACGCCGGACTTCGCGCTGCCCTTCGGCCCACGTCCGGGCGTGTTTATCGGCCTGATGATAGCCATTGCGGTCTTATGTTCGTGGGTTGGCGCACTGTGCTGGAACGTCGCCAGTCAGAAGCTGCCGACGGTGATCCTCGGCCCGCTGATCGTCTTTGAAACGCTGGCGGGACTGCTGTACACCTTTATTCTGCGCAAGGAATTTCCGCCGCTGCTGACGGTAAGCGGTATTGCGCTGCTGATAATAGGCGTGGTGATTGCGGTGCGGTCAAAACCGCAAAAACCGGCGGTAGTGCCGGTTTCGGGGGATGCCTGATGGCGCTGCGCTTATCAGGCCTACAAGGACTATACGATCTCATGTAGGCCGGATAAGGCGTTTACGCCGCCATCCGGCGCGACACTTTAAACACTGCCACCGTCTGGTTCAACCGTGCAGCCTGCTCTTCGAGCGCTGCAGCGGCGGAAGCAGATTCCTCCACCAGCGAGGCGTTTTGCTGCGTGACGCGGTCCATCTCAGCCACCGCCTGACCGACCTGATCGATACCCCGGCTCTGTTCATCAGAGGCTGACGCAATTTCGCCCATAATATCGGTAACCTGGGTGACGGCACTGACAATTTCCGCCATCGTCTCACCCGCTTCATGCACCAGCGCCGTACCGGCATTGACCCGATTCCCTGAGTCATCAATCAGCGCCTTAATCTCTTTCGCCGCCTGAGCGCTACGCTGCGCCAGCGTGCGCACTTCACCTGCAACGACAGCAAAGCCGCGCCCCTGTTCGCCCGCGCGCGCCGCTTCTACCGCCGCGTTCAGCGCCAGGATGTTGGTCTGGAAAGCAATGCCGTCGATAACAGTGGTAATTTGCGCAATTTTGCTGGAACTGGTAGCGATTTCATCCATGGTACGCACCACGCCGTCGACCACGGCTCCACCTTTCTGCGCCGTCTGCGAGGCATTTTTTGCCAGGCTGGTCGCCTGTCGCGCATTATCCGCATTCTGTTTTACGGTGGCCGTGAGTTGTTCCATACTGGCAGCAGTCTCTTCCAGAGAAGCAGCCTGCTGCTCAGTGCGTGAAGAGAGATCGTTACTGCCAGCGGCAATTTCACCCGCACCGGTATAGATAGTATCTGCACCGTCACGCACTACGCTGACCGTGTTCGCCAGCGCCTGCTGCATATCACGGACGTTCTGGGCCAATAGCGCCATTTCGTTACGGCCATCAGCGGTAATAGTGTGGGTCAGATCACCTGAAGCGATATGCCGAATATGCCCCATCACCTCATGGAGTGGTTTCAGCAGGACACGCTGCATGGCAATCCAACTAACGATAATGACGGTCAACACAATCAACAGTATGGCGGATAACAACCAGATAATTTTCTGGTAGTCATTTTCGTTATCCCGAACGCCCTCATTTGCCAGCGCGGTTTGCGCGGTACGCCATTCCTGATAAACCTCTTGCATGGCCGTCTGCTTTTGTTCGGCATTCTGTTTGAACATCTCTTCCAGCTTGCCTTCAGCCAGCAGCGCGTTCATTTTTGCAAGCGCAGTAGAATAGATACCGTACTGTTCTTCCAGTCGGTCTGCCAGACTTTCATCCAGACCCGGCGTTTCCGGCAACGCGTAGTATTTATCGTAATGCTCTTTTGCGTCTGCCAGCAGGCGATTCGCCGTGTTCACCAGTTCCTTCAACTGACCGCCGTTAATATCGCTGGCCATCGTGCCCTGCAGACGCAGCATGCCCCGATTGAGCGTAACGCGCGCCTGGTTCAGGCTAATCCACGCATCGGTAAACTCGGCCACGTTCTGGCTGGAAAGTTGAGAAACGTTAAAGTTCTGCTTATCGTTGTTAAGCGCGCCAATAAACACGCCCGCGGAGATGAGCTGCATTGCGCCCAGGGCGAGTAACACGGTGATAAGTAAGGTTATCACTTTGATTCGTTTGAACATCTGTAGCCTTTTATTATATGCAGGTATTGTCTGAGGTCTAACTATCGGCAGCAGCGTGCGCTTATTTAATCCTGTCTCGCGGCTTTTTTCGCCGCTCCTCTCCTTTCCAATAAGATTCAGCACCTTAACGAGATAAGAAATTTTCGTGACAATCATCACAAAATCCTCTGCCCCGAAAGGGTTATATCCTTCCTTATAAGTTGCATTTAAAATGCACCTTATATTATTGAGAATGAGGTAACGGCTATGTCTTATCGCGATCAACCTTTAGGTGAACTGGCGCTCTCTATTCCTCGTGCGTCGGCACTGTTTCGTAAATACGATATGGATTACTGCTGCGGCGGTAAGCAAACGCTGGCACGCGCTGCCGCACGTAAAGAGCTGGATGTCGAGGCCATCGAAGCCGAACTGTCAAAACTCGCTGAGCAGCCGCTGGAAAAAGACTGGCGTACCGTGGCGCTGGCAGAAATCATTGACCATATCATCGTACGTTATCACGACCGACACCGTGAACAGCTGCCGGAGCTGATCCTGCAGGCCACTAAAGTTGAACGCGTTCACGCAGACAAACCGAACGTACCGCGCGGTCTGGCGAAAAACCTGACCATGCTGCATGAAGAGCTGTCCAGCCACATGATGAAAGAAGAGCAGATCCTGTTCCCGATGATCAAACAGGGCATGGGGCGTCAGGCGATGGGACCAATCAGCGTGATGGAAAGCGAACACGACGATGCGGGTGAACTGGTGGAAGTGATCAAACACATCACCCACAACGTGACGCCGCCGCCAGAAGCCTGCACCACCTGGAAAGCCATGTATAACGGCATTAACGAGATGATCGACGATCTGATGGAACACATCAGTCTGGAAAATAATGTGTTGTTCCCGCGTGCCCTCGCAGGTGAATAAAAAAGCCCGGTGGCGCTAGCGCTTACCGGGCCTACAACGTCCTCGAACGTAGGCCGGGTAAGCGTCAGGGCCACCCGGCAACATGCTTAACGCATACCCGCCATACGTTTCTTACCGATAAACAACCAACCCAGACCCAGCGCGATGAACCACAGCGGCGTCACCATCAACGCCTGACGGGTATCCTCTTCCAGCGTCAGCAGCACCAATACGAAGACGAAGAACGCCATACATACCCAGCACATTAGCTTGCCTAACGGCATCTTGTAGATTGATTTTTCATGCAGGTGCGGACGCTGTTTGCGGTACACCAGGTACGAGCAAAGAATGATGGTCCAGACGAACATGAACAGAATCGCCGACACGGTGGTGATCATGGTGAACGCGCCAATTACGCTCGGATTCACGTAGAGCATCACCACACCGCCCAGCAGGCAGATACAGGAGAAGGTCAAGCCCTTTGCCGGCACCGCACGTTTAGACAGCTTGGCAAACGCTTTAGGCGCAACGCCTTCCTGTGCCAGGCCAAACAGCATACGGCTGGTAGAGAACACGCCGCTGTTTGCGGAAGAGGCCGCTGATGTCAGCACCACAAAGTTAATCAGGCTCGCCGCCGCTGGCAGACCGACCAGCACAAACAGTTCAACGAATGGGCTCTTGGTTGGAACCACCGAACTCCACGGCGTCACGGACATAATCACGATCAGCGCGAAAACGTAGAACATGATGATACGGATTGGAATCGAGTTAATAGCACGCGGCAGAGACTTTTCCGGATCTTTAGTTTCTGCAGCCGTCGTCCCCACCAGCTCAATACCGACAAACGCGAAAACCGCTATCTGGAAGCCCGCAAAGAAGCCACTCAGACCTTTCGGGAACCAGCCACCGTCATTCCACAGATGCGTGAACGAGGCCTGAACGCCGGTTGGCGACTGGAAGTGCGTCAGCACCATCACCAGACCGACGACAATCAGGCCGACAATGGCGACGATTTTAATCATCGCAAACCAGAACTCCATCTCACCAAACATTTTCACCGTGGCGAGGTTAAGAGCCAGCAACAGAATGATCACCGCCAGCGAGGCCACCCAGTCTGACAGTCCGGGGAACCAGAATTGCGCATACGCCGTAATCGCAACGACGTCTGCCATCCCGGTAACCACCCAGCAGAACCAATAGGTCCAGCCGGTAAAATACCCGGCCCATGGCCCGAGCAGGTCGGAGGCGAAATCACTAAAGGATTTGTATTCGAGATTCGAGAGCAGCAATTCTCCCATTGCCCGCATCACGAAAAACAGCATAAAACCGATGATCATATAGACAAAAATGATCGACGGCCCGGCGAGGCTGATGGTTTTCCCTGAGCCCATAAACAGGCCGGTACCAATAGCGCCACCAATGGCAATAAGTTGAATATGACGGTTTGTGAGATTGCGCCGTAGCGACTGTTCAGACGACGACTCTTCAACGGCGTCGACTTTTACCTGATCTACCATGTTTTTTCTTCCTGTACCTGTCTGTGTTGTTCAGGCTCTACGGCCTTTAGTGTGTCTATGATACGACGATCCTGTTGGCAGGACTCATCGATATTAGGTAAGAATCGGCGGGATGAATACTAAGATTTAGATATAATGTTAATTTTATGTTTAAAGTGAGTGTCATATCACTCTGATAGCGAGAATCAGTTCACAAAAATACACGCAATAACATCATTTGCAAGATAAAATATCGACATCGACGTAACTATAGCTTTTCACGCTATTTTTTTGCTCCCCCCAGTCTCGGGGGGAACAGAAGTTACTGCTTACAGGATTTCAAGCAGCTCAACTTCAAATACCAGCGTGCTGAACGGAGGAATGGACGCGCCAGCGCCACGCTCACCGTAAGCCAGTTCCTGAGGAATAGTCAGTTCCCATTTGGAACCTACCGGCATCAGGGTCAGTGCTTCAATCCAGCCAGGGATCACACCGTTAACCGGGAATTCAGCCGGTTCGCCACGTGCAATGGAGCTGTCAAACACGGTACCGTCGATCAGTTTACCGGTATAATGCACGCGTACGTGGTCGGTACGTGCCGGGATAGAACCTTCACCCTGAGTCAACACACGGAACTGCAGACCGGATTCAGTGCTGTTCACACCTTCTTTCTCACGGTTTTCTTCCAGATATTTGACGCCATCAGCCGCCATAGCCTGGAAACGCTCGCGACGTACTGCATCAGCACGTTCGTGAATTTCACGCAGCGCACGGTGCACAACATCAACAGGCACTGCCGGGTGTTTACCTTCCAGCGCATCAGCGATACCCGCTACCAGCGCTTCAGGCAACAGCCCTTCCAGACCGGATTCGCTCAGCTGCTGTCCTACCTGCAAACCAATGCCGTAGCTTGCTTGCGCTTCGATAGTGTCAAAAGTCGGGGTAGCCATCATATTTCCTTTCATCGGATGTAAAGTAGCGGGCAGCATATCAGCCATGCCGCATCCGGTAAAACTTTGTCTCGGGAACAGATGACAAATCGCGAGGAAAAAGAAACAATGCTATTGTCCGCATCAATGTCACGAAAGCGGGTACCTGAACAAGTATCATAGAGTTAGCGATCTATACTCTATGACAGAGGAACGAGACGCGGAGCAGGAGGAAAGCCATGCCCGGGCGCTTTGAATTAAAACCAACCCTGGCGAAAATCTGGCATGCACCGGACAATTTTCGCATTATGGACCCGCTACCGCCTATGCACCGACGCGGCATTATTATTGCTGCTATCGTGCTGGTGCTAGGTTTCCTGCTTCCTTCCAGTGACACCACTGATGCCCCGGTGGTCACGCGTAATGCACCGCTGGATTTGCAGTCGCAGTCCCAGCCGCCAACTGAAGCGCAGCTTCAGGCACAGTTGGTCGCACCGCAAAACGATCCCGGCCAGGTGGCTCCCGTTGCACCGGAACCGATCCAGGAAGGAGAACCAGACGCGCAGCCGCAGGCTCAGCAATCTCAGCCACAGACGCAACCTTTCCAACAAAATAGCGGAATTGAACAACAGTGGCGCTCTTATCGCGTAGACTCGGGCAAAACGCTGGCCCAGGTCTTCCGTGACCATAACCTCCCGCCAACCGATGTGTATGCAATGGCGCAGGTTGAAGGCGCAGGAAAACCGCTGAGCAACCTGAAAGACGGTCAGATGGTGCAGATCAGGCAGAATGCCAATGGCGTGGTGACTGGGTTAACCATCGATACCAGTAATGGCCAGCAGGTCCTGTTTACCCGCCAGCCCAACGGCAGCTTTATTCGCGCACGTTAAGCGGCGCCATCAGGCATCAAGGTGAAGCGTTAGTGCTTCACCTTATTCACCCACCAAATCCCCGAACAGACCAGTACCAGCGCCAGCGCATATTTCCATTCGAGAATGTTCTCACCGAGGAAAATTGACGACAGCACCGCCCCTGAAACCGGGATCAGGAAGTTAAACGGCGCGATCATGCCCACGCGGTTGTACTTGAGCAAAATGCTCCACAAAGCGAAGGCCACCGATGAAAGCAACGTCAGGTAACCCAGAATCGCCACCGAAGACGCGCCGTGTACGGTCAGCGTACCACCAAAAGCGTAGCCGCCGATAACCAGCGCCAGACCCCCACCGCCCAGTTGATACCCCGTCATTACCGTCGGGTCTACCGTCTGAGAAATGCGTTTACCGTATAACGTGGCGGCAGAAAGGATAAAGGCGGCCATCACCACTGAACCGTCCCCTAACAAGCTGAAGCTAAAATCCATCCCGCTGCTAAAGTTCACCACCATTACCCCGGTAAATCCCAGGATACAGCCCAGCGCTTTGTTGTAGCTTAGTTTGTCGTTTTGATAGATAAAATGGGCCAACAGCACGCTAAAGAATGTACCGGTAGCGTTCATGATTGACCCCTTTACACCCGTCGTGAATGCCAGACCGATATAAAAGAAAATGTATTGTAGCGAGGTTTGCGTCAGCCCAAGCAGCGTAAGCTGGCCAAACTGGCGCGGGCTTAACCTGCCAATCGGTTTACGTTGCACCATCGCCAGCAGCAACAGCAATAATCCCGCAAACAGGAAGCGATAGCCGGCAAAGACAATTTTTGACGGAATGTCATCCGTGGCAATCTGGAAGATCTCATATCCGCTTTTTATCGCTGGATAAGCACTCCCCCACAACAGGCAACAGAAGGCTGCGCCCAGGTAGACAACATTTTTACGCGCGAAAAGAGGTTGGTGCGTTGGTTCCATTCCATCACCACTTTGAAATAATGTTTTATTTTTATGATTATCCCGAAAAGGACAAAGAATAGCCAGAGCGAAAAACAGAAGGGTAGAAAAGCAAAACGCCGGCACAGGGCCGGCGCTTTTACGCGGTCATCAGAATAAAAACTTATTCTGCAACTACGTTTACAGTCAGCTTAGCAAACACTTCGCTGTGAACCTGGAAGCTCACTTCGTGCTCGCCAGTGGTACGCAGAACGCCGTTCGGCAGACGAACTTCGCTCTTAGCAACTTCAACGCCAGCTGCAGTTACAGCGTCAGCGATGTCGCGAGTACCGATGGAACCGAACAGTTTACCTTCGTCGCCTGCTTTAGACGCGATGGTAACGGTTTCCAGTGCATTGATTTTCTCAGCACGAGCTTCAGCAGCGGCCAGAACGTCAGCCAGTTTGGCTTCCAGTTCAGCGCGACGCGCTTCGAAAAATTCAACGTTTTTCTTGGTAGCAGGAACAGCTTTACCCTGTGGTACCAGGAAGTTACGAGCATAGCCCGCTTTAACGTTAACCTGATCACCCAGGCTACCCAGGTTTGCTACTTTATCAAGCAGAATAACTTGCATTACCTTATCCTCTCAAAGTCGTATTAATGGACCGTGACCGATTACTGATGACGATCAGTGTACGGCAGCAGGGACAGGTAGCGAGCGCGTTTGATAGCGCGAGCCAGCTGACGCTGGTATTTTGCACGGGTACCGGTGATACGGCTTGGGACAATCTTACCGCTTTCGGTGATGTAGTTTTTCAGCGTAGCGATATCTTTATAGTCGATCTCTTGAACGCCTTCCGCGGTGAAACGGCAGAACTTGCGACGACGGAAATAACGTGCCATATGGCTAGTCTCCAGAATCTATCAATTCAATCTGCTCGGCATGCAGAACCATTTTGCTCAGGCCGTTCTTTGCCTTGTGGCAAGAGATGAACCCCTGAACGGTCACTGCGCTACCGACCGTTATACTGTGAGTAATGGCCTGGTTTTCGTGTCCGCTAATAATAACGGGCATTTGGCACCATGCCTGCCGGTGAAACCCGGCTTCCTCCTGCACAGAACGATGCTCAAGCACGAACTGGCAATGAGGAATTCCTGATGGACTGACCTTTCGAAGGGGAGCCCTGCACACGGTGCCGGACAGCGCCAGACGGTTGGTCATCAGAAATTACTCTTCAGAATCCCCAGCTTCAGCATCATCTGCGGTTTCGTTAGCGAAATCATCGCGACGTTCACGACGCTCGTCTTTCGCTTTAACCATCGGAGATGCTTCGGTAACAGCGTGTTTAGTACGCATAACCATGCTGCGGATAACGGCATCGTTGAAGCGGAAGGTAGTTTCCAGCTCATCGATCACTTCCTGCGGCGCTTCAACGTTCATCAGAACGTAGTGAGCTTTGTGCAGTTTGTTGATCGGGTAAGCCAGCTGACGGCGGCCCCAGTCTTCCAGACGGTGGATCGTGCCTTCTGCACCAGTGATGGCAGCAGTGTAGCGTTCGATCATACCCGGAACCTGTTCGCTCTGGTCAGGATGGACCATAAAAACGATTTCGTAATGACGCATCGAATTGCTCCTTACGGATTATTCAGCCTCCTGTCTGGGTCAGCCGAGGCCCATGGAGGCAAGGAACGTGTTAAAGGTCGGCTGAAAAATGACGCGTCATAATACTGGGGTCAGCCGCTAAACTCAAGGTGCTTGTACGATTATTTATCGTGCCGCCATTAATGCATATCCAGCAGCATTTTGACGCTGATGCAAATGGAGACAACGACAATCATCGGCCGGATAACTTTCTTGCCGCGCGTCAGTACCACCGTCGCGCCAAGACGTGCGCCAAGGGACTGACCGGCAAACATCACCAGCCCCAGCGACCAGATCATTTTACCGCCGAAAATGA
Source organism: Citrobacter sp. C6_1 (assembly GCF_014596835.2). NCBI lineage: Bacteria > Pseudomonadati > Pseudomonadota > Gammaproteobacteria > Enterobacterales > Enterobacteriaceae > Citrobacter > Citrobacter sp. C6_1. Next base: position 4,136,105 of record NZ_CP115031.1, read on the forward strand.
AGAACAGAATCGAGGCAATGTTCGACGCCAGGTTGATAAAATTCGAGTGAATTTGCGCCTTATCGATGCTGTATCCCCACAGCAGGATGTAGCAGAGCGTATAAAAGGAGCCGGCCCCGGCACCGAGAAAACCATCATAAAACCCAATACCTCCCCCGCAGATCAACGAGAAGAGAAACAGGGATATCTGCTGCTTTCTTTTCGGTTCGCTAAGATTAGGCGCAGAAATAAAGTAGATGGCTACCGCGATTATCAGGATCGGCAGCAGTTTCTTCAACACGTCCGGTTCAATAAACTGGATAAGCGTCGTGCCCAGCGCAGAACCGATAAAGGCAGATAAAAAGACATATTTGTGTTCCTGCACATTAATATGTCCCCGGCGTAAAAAGTAAATTCCGGAGGTCAGCGAGCTGCCCAACGCCTGAATTTTATTGGTTGCCAGCGCATTGGCAGGGGGTAAACCAGAAATTAAGAGAGCGCCAATAGAGAGAAAACCACCGCCGCCCGACACCACATTAATAAAGCCTGCCACCAGCGCGACCATAAACATAATCACAAAGTAGCTGAAATCCATGAATGAAGTATCCATAAGTTTTTGCCTTATTATCATAAAGTTATATTAATTATTCGGCTCACTATAAACGGCGTACTCACCCGATTAAATTGACGATTTGGTAAGAGCTTATGCGCGTAAGGCAGGTATTTTTAACCGCAGCGGAAGGTATCAGCTGATTGTTAATTAAAGAAAAGATGGCTTTGCGGTAATTTTTTGAACAACTGCATCAGAAATGGTCGCTATCGACTGCGCCGGGAGCGGTTAAAATTACATCAGAAGCTAATCACTCACAGGAGAGAGCTAACCAGAGACCGCAGTCGAGGAGGTACCTATGCGAGCCCGTGTTTTGACCCTTCTGGCTGTACTTTTGCTCAGTGCAAATGCAACGGCAGCCATCAAAATTGACAATCATCAGGCCAGGAATATGGATGATGTGCAGAGCTTAGGCGTTATTTACATAAATCATAACTTCGCCACTGAAAGTGAAGCCACTCAGGCCCTGAATGAAGAGACCGATGCGCAAGGCGCAACCTACTATCACGTGATCCTCACCAGGGAACCCGGTAGTAACGGAAATATGCACGCCAGTGCAGATATTTATCGCTAGCACCAGAAACAACCAACGAGAACATTGCCACAGTTTGATTTGCCCCCTTATCGGGGGCTTTTTTTGCAAAAAAGCCCCGAAGCCAGATCGATAACATCCCCTGAATGATTTGGCTCCAGGGCTTAGCCGTTACTTCTGGCCGTAATAGGCATTTGGGCCGTGCTTACGCATGAAGTGCTTATTCATCAGATAACCGTCAATAGCGCTGAGAGCCGGATTAATGCCACGCGCGATCCATGCCATTTTTGCCACCTCTTCCATCACCACCGCGTTGTGTACCGCATCGTGAGCATCTTTACCCCAGGCAAAGGGGCCATGCTGGTACACGACTACGCCAGGCGTATGTAAAGGTTCGACCTCCCCCAGCGTTTCAACAATCACCCTGCCGGTATTCAGCTCATACTCATCCTGAACTTCAGCTTCAGTTAAAGCCCGGGTACAGGGAATATCGCCAAAGAAGTAGTCCGCATGCGTCGTGCCGAGCGCTGGGATCGCCAGCCCTGCCTGCGCCCAGGCCGTGGCATGAGTAGAGTGCGTATGCACGACTCCGCCCAGCGACGGATAACGCTGGTAGAGCGCCAGGTGGGTGGCGGTATCGGAAGAAGGACGAAAGCCGCCTTCTATCACTTTTCCTGACATATCGACCACGACCATATCATCAACGGTCATGTGCTCGTAGGCGATACCACTGGGCTTGATCACTACCAGCGCACGTTCACGATCGATGGCGCTGACGTTGCCCCAGGTAAATGTCACCAGCCCGTAGCGCGGCAGATCCATGTTGGCCTCAAAAACCTGCTGTTTAAGTTTTTGCATTACACCGCCTCCACCAGTCCTGCGCTGGCCATACGCGCTTTCACCCAATCGCGCGCTTTCGCGACTTCACACGCCGGGTCGTCCGCCGTTTCACTCCACATTTCAATCAGATATGGTCCGCAATACCCACTCTGCTTGAGCGTCGCAAAACAACGTTCGAAATCAACGACCCCTTCACCAAACGGCACATTTTTGAATACGCCAGGTTTGGTATCCTTCACGTGTACCGCGACGATATGACCCACCCCAGCCTGCAGCTCCATCTGCACGTCGTTATCCCATGCCGACAAATTGCCAATATCGGGATACAGCTGGAACCACGGATTGTTGAGATAGTGGGCGTAACCCAGCGCCTTGCTGATCGAATTCATCAGCGGATAATCCATGATTTCCATCGCCAGCGTCACCTGCGCACGGCTCGCCATCTCCACGCTCTCTTTTAGCCCATCGCGAAACCGACGACGCGTTTCGTTATTAGCCTGCTGGTAATAGACGTCGTAACCCGCCAGTTGAATAACGCGAATACCGATATCCTGCGCAAACTGGATGGCTTTACGCATAATCTCGAGCCCCAGGGCACGAACAGCATCATCTTCGCTACCCAACGGGAAACGACGGTGGGCGCTCAGGCACATAGAGGGGACACGCACACCGGTTTCGGCGATAGCCGCCACCAGTGCCAGTCGCTGCTCGCGACTCCAGTCAAGCCGCGACAAGCGCGTGTCGGTTTCATCAACCGACATTTCGACAAAGTCAAAGCCCAGTTCCTTCGCCAGTTGCAAGCGTTCCAGCCAGCACTCCCCGCCGGGGAGTGCTTTTTCATAAATACCGAGCGGAACCTGTTTCGACAGCATAGCCGCTCCTTATCCCCACAACTGGGCGATGGAACGTTTGAACTGACGTGCGGCCTCAACCGGAGAAGCGGCGTCGCGAATGCTGCGACCAGCGATAAAGACGTGAATCGGGATCCCTTTGAACAGCGGCAAATCCTCCAGCGCCAGACCGCCGGTAACGGTAACTTTAAAGCCCATATCAGCCAGACGCTTGATCGCGCTGATATCTGCCTCTCCCCACGCCACACCTGCCGCCTGCGCATCACGACTGCGGTGATAGACAACTTGCCCAATACCTGCGTCACGCCACTCCTGCGCCTGCTCCCAGGTCCAGTAGCCGGTCAGTTCAATCTGTACGTCACCGTTAAATTCTTTCGCCACCTCCAGCGCACCCTTAGTGGTGTTGATATCAGCACAGCAGATGACAGTAATCCAGTCAGCGTTAGCTTCGAAACACATGCGGGAGAGGATTTTACCCGCGTCGGCAATTTTGGCGTCCGCCAGCACTATTTTATGTGGATAGAGCGCCTTCAGATCGCGAACAGCACGCACACCTTCAGCAACACAAAGGATGGTGCCGACCTCAATAATATCCACCTCTTCGGCAATCAGCCGCGTCGTTTCATACGCAGAAGCCATTGATTGGTTATCCAGCGCAACCTGCAACATAGGTAATGACATTTTATTGTTCCTTTAAACAGCCGCCGCAGTGGCGTTATCAATTAAATCCAGCACTTCCTGCGCGGTGCGGCAGGCACGTAAACGGTCAAAATTGGCTTCGTCGTCAAACAGATTCACGATCTGCATGATGCCGACTTCCTGATGCGTGTTGGCATCAACTGCCGCCATCGTTATCAGGATATCGACCGGGTCGTTATCTTCGTGGTTAAACACCAGCGGTGTTTTCAGCGTTACCAGCGCAAAACCGGTTTTCTTGACCCCTTCCTCCGGACGTCCATGCGGCATAGCAAGGCCAGGCGCAATCACAAAGTACGGGCCAAACTGTTCTACTCCGTCGAGGATGGCCTGGTAGTAGCGTGGCTCGACCACATCAGCCTTAACCAGCAGATCCACGCCAAGCTTTACCGCTTCCTGCCAGGTGCTGGCGTCAGCCTGTAAAAGGATGGAATTATTGTTTGCCAGCGAATCACGTAATTTCATGGCGCGTCCTTACTTCACATCCTGTGGGAAATGCGCTTTGATCACTTCCAGCAGTTTTGGTCCAAAATCGGCGGGAGACAGCATGTTGCGTACGCCGACAACATATTTATTGCCAGATACGGTAATCTCGCCGGCAATATGGGTAGAGGCGATGATGATATCTGCGCCGCTCAGTTCACTTTTGTATTCACCCACGGCACAGCTGTTTACCGTATGGTCGATATTTGACTGGGTTAAAAACTGATCCACCTTCATTTTCATGATCATGGAACTGCCCTGCCCATTGCCACATACAGCCAGAATACGTACGGTCATAATCGGAACTCCTTATTAAGCAGAGTGTTCTGCCAGTTGTTTTTCTGCGTCTTCCTCAGCGCGCAACGTGCGTCCTGCGAAAAACATATAAGCCAGTGCAATCAGAATAATGACGGCCATAAACACGATGCCGATGGAGGCGAAACCCTGCATCATCGGCGGCGCCAGAATTGACCAGTCCGCCATGCCCATCCAGGCGCTCATACCGGTAAGCTTCACCGCCCAGACGCAGCCAAAGATTTCGATCATCCCCATCACCAGGCAAATCTTGAGCGCCGCGCGCCAGCCGCCAAAGTGGTTAGCAAATACGCCGATAGTGGCGTTCGAGAAGAACATCGGGATAAAGCCTGGGATAATCAGGATGGAGGAGCCGCAGCCCACAAGGATGCCCACCGCAATCAGTTGGCCGATGGTGCCCCACATAAAGCCCCAGACCACTGCGTTAGGAGCAAAGCTATAAATCGCCGCGCAGTCGATAGCCAGTACCGCGCCCGGAATCAGACGTTGAGAGATACCGTTGAACGCTTCTGAAAGTTCAGCAACGAACATACGTACGCCCTGGGTGATGATGAAAATAGCGACGGCGAACGAAAAACCAGTCTGCAGGATATAGACCGTCCAGTGGGTTTTACCTGCCATCGCCTGAACGACATCAATACCAAAAGAGAGCAGAATAGCGCCGAAGAAAATGGTCATCACAATCGCGGTTGAAACGATGTTGTCATGGAAGATATTCAGCCAGCCTGGCAGCTTGAGATCTTCCACGCTCTCCTCTTTCTTACCCAAGTAAGGCGCGACTTTGTAGGCAATCCACGAGGCGAACTGCTGCTGGTGACCGATGGAAAAACCACAACCGTCGGTCACTTCCTGGGTCGGCTTGTACATCATGTTGGAGGTAATGCCCCAGTAGAGCGACACCAGCACCGCAGTGCAGATGATGGTCGTCCACATGGAATAGCCAAAGATGTAGAAAGAGACGGCGATCAGGCCCGCCTGCTGGAACATGATGTGCCCGGTCAGCATGATGGTGCGAATACCGGTAATCCGCCGTAGCAGTACGTAGCAAATGTTCAGCGCCAGCGCCAACAGTACCGCGTACCCTACCCAGCTATAGGCATCCCCCATACGTTCGATGGTTGCCATCATGGAGGCATAGGTATCGGAAATCGCACCGTTGATACCGTAAACCTCGGACATCTTCGCCACTACCGGTTTAAACGTGCTGGTGAGAATGCCAGACCCCGCCTGCAGCAGCATAAAACCGATAATCGTTTTGATCGTGCCTTTAATGATAACGCTGACACTTTTACGCAACAGGATATAGCCAAGACAGGTCACAATACCCAGCAACAGCGGGGCGTTGGTCATAACCTGATTAAAAAAGACGGTAAAGATGTTGTAGAGGATCTCCATAACGATCTCCAGTAGACGAAGTTGCCGGGCTTTCCACACGCCAGGATGTTGTGCACTCACTGTAATTTTCAAAAGTAATCACAACAAGATTAAATTTGATTAAATGTGATGAAGTACGCAAATAATTACCACATTTGAAGAGTGGGTAATTATCCAATGCTATGAACAACATTTAATATCAATTAAATCAATAAATTACAAAAAGAAATATAGCGTAACACCACCTAAAATCATTACATTGCCTTTTCTGTCATCCGCACAAAGCTCAAAAATCCCCCATTGCTAATATGAAAAAATAATGTCAGAATTAATCAAAACAAATCACACATTGATTCAATTTGAACAAACATGAAGGTAAATGCGATGAGTAAAGTGAAAAGCATCACGCGTGAATCATGGATCCTGAGTACATTCCCGGAGTGGGGAAGCTGGCTGAATGAAGAGATCGAACAGGAACAGGTCGCACCTGGCACTTTCGCTATGTGGTGGCTGGGTTGTACCGGAATTTGGCTGAAGTCGGAGGGCGGGACTAACGTCTGCGTCGATTTCTGGTGCGGCACGGGTAAACAGAGTCACGGTAACCCGCTGATGAAAACCGGCCACCAAATGCAACGTATGGCTGGGGTGAAAAAACTGCAGCCGAACCTGCGCACCACGCCGTTTGTTCTTGATCCGTTTGCCATTCGACAGATCGATGCGGTACTGGCGACGCACGATCATAACGATCACATCGATGTGAATGTTGCGGCAGCCGTCATGCAGAACTGCGCCGACGACGTGCCGTTTATCGGACCACAAACCTGCGTGGATCTGTGGATCGGTTGGGGTGTGCCAAAAGAACGCTGTATCGTGGTAAAACCGGGTGATGTTGTTAAAATAAAAGATATTGAAATTCATGCGCTTGACGCGTTCGATCGTACTGCGTTAATCACCCTGCCCGCCGATCAGAAAGCCGCTGGCGTGCTGCCAGATGGCATGGATGTACGCGCAGTCAACTATCTGTTCAAGACTCCGGGCGGCACGCTGTACCACAGCGGTGACTCCCACTACTCCAACTACTACGCAAAACATGGCAACGAGCATCAGATCGACGTCGCGCTCGGCTCCTACGGTGAGAATCCGCGTGGGATTACGGACAAAATGACCAGCGCCGACATGCTGCGTATGGCGGAAGCGCTGAATACAAAAGTAGTGATCCCTTTCCATCATGATATCTGGTCAAATTTTCAGGCCGACCCTCAGGAGATCCGCGTCCTGTGGGAGATGAAAAAAGATCGGCTGAAGTATGGTTTTAAGCCATTCATCTGGCAGGTAGGCGGCAAGTTCACCTGGCCGCTGGACAAAGATAACTTTGAATATCACTATCCGCGCGGCTTTGATGACTGCTTCACCATTGAACCGGATTTACCGTTTAAATCCTTTCTGTGATCAACTCAAAATGCCGGGTAATACCGGCATTTTTTCCCTTTTACTTTAGTATTTCCAGGCTATTTCAAATATCATCTTTTCAAATCAATTTGTATCGGAATAGCTCATGACTGAAGCACAAAGACATCAAATATTGCTGGATATGCTGGCGCAGTTGGGCTTTGTTACCGTTGAGAACGTGATTGAGCGTCTGGGAATTTCACCCGCAACGGCACGTAGGGACATCAACAAACTCGACGAAAGCGGCAAACTCAAGAAAGTCCGCAACGGCGCAGAAGCCATTACCCAGCAGCGTCCGCGCTGGACGCCAATGAATCTGCACCAGGCGCAGAACCACGATGAAAAAGTCCGTATTGCCAAAGCGGCATCCCAGTTAGTGAATGCAGGTGAAAGCGTGGTGATCAACTGCGGATCAACAGCGTTCCTGCTGGGTCGAGAAATGTGCGGCAAGCCGGTGCAGATCATCACCAACTACCTGCCGCTGGCGAATTTTCTGATCGACCAGGAGCATGACAGCGTGATCATCATGGGTGGGCAATACAACAAAAGCCAATCCATCACGCTTAGCCCGCAAGGCAGTGAAAATAGCCTGTATGCCGGACACTGGATGTTTACCAGCGGTAAAGGATTGACTGCGGACGGGCTGTATAAAACCGATATGCTGACCGCGATGGCCGAGCAGAAGATGCTTAATGTAGTAGGCAAACTGGTGGTGCTGGTCGATAGCAGTAAGGTCGGTGAACGCGCGGGGATGCTGTTCAGCCGCGCCGATCAAATCGATATGCTGATTACCGGTAAAAACGCGAACCCTGAGATTCTGCAACAGCTTGAGGCTCAGGGCGTAAGCATTATGCGCGTTTAAAGGTGCTGGCGGAAAAACGTTACCGTCGCAGCCAGCGCTTCTGGCGTGATGCGATGGCGTACGCCCGCTTCCCACAGGCAGGTCAGATGGTTATCCAGACCTGCCTGAATTAATGCCTGCTGCAAACGAAAAGTTTCCACAGCCGGAACCACATCGTCATCCTGACCATGCCACAGCAGCAACGGCCTGTCGGCCAGGCATTGCAGTTGATGCGTAACGTCCCATTCGGCGAGTGGTGCAATAACGGCATCGAACTCCGCCTGCTGTTCTGGCGTATGAACCACTACAGGGGGAAAAAGCGTCTGCGCCAGCCGGGTAAAATAACCCGACCCCATCAGGCTCGCTGCACATTTTACGTCAGGATGGCGTGCCATAATGCCCAGAGTCGTCATTGCCCCCATTGAGGCACCGCCGACGGCAAGACGTTCATCTGATAGCCAATTTTCTGCCACCAGCGCCGCACGTAACGTCGTAAACTCCTGCATGTTTTGCTGCAAAATCTGCCAGAAGCGGAACATTCGCTCCTGAGCATTACCGTCAAAGCGGGCACCATGGTCGGGCGCATCTGGCATGACGACGCGAAATCCGGCCTGAGCCAGAGCAACGGCAAAATAGCTGTAGACCACGCTTGAAGAAGTAAACCCGTGATAGAAGATAATACAAGGGAGTGAACATTCGCGTTTGCCAGCCGGAACGGCGTGCAGGACAGGGATACCCGCCAACTGTCGTGTTTCAATTTCGATCATTTGTCGCCTCTTTCTTTCTGGTATGCCATCCCGCAATACTTAACGCAAGCGAATGTGTTCGGCAATGATTCATAATGTTGAGAACTGGGTTACGCTTTCGCAACATTTTCATTCGAAAATCGCGTGAGAGATAACAATTCGGGAACATTCCCCTAAAGGGAATTTAATAAGGCACTACACTATGGCTATCAGGAAACGAGATAGAGTTATGCGTCGGTTTGCCTCTTTGTTGCTGGTGACGTTTTTAAGCGCCTGTAGCGTGCTACAGGGTACACCACAACCTGCACCGCCCGTAGCCGACCACCCGCAAGAGATCCGCCGTGACCAGAGCAACGGGTTGCAGCGAATAGGGACAGTCAATGCGCTGGTAAGAGGCTCTCCAGATGATGCGCTGGCAGAGATCCGTGCCAAAGCCGTCGCGGCTAAAGCTGATTATTACGTTGTCTTATTAGTTGATGAGACCATCGTGACAGGCCAATGGTATTCACAAGCTATTTTGTATCGTAAATAACATTGGCTTGACATTTAGTCAGCTTTACATTGCTTTGCGCCCCTATGCGTTTACCTGTGCACAATAAACCAACAGCAGGGAGCTTGAGGTTTATTATCGCGATGGAATGCCCTGCCATGTGTAGGGGTACGAATAATGGAGCTGACGATGAAACAATCACTTGCCTTATCCTCACTGCTGCTTTCTGCCGGACTGGTAGGTACAACGGCGCAGTCTGCCGAATTCGCCAGTGCTGACTGCGTAACAGGCCTGAACGAAATTGGCCTGATATCGGTCAGTAACATTACAGGAAACCCGCAGGACGTAGAACGCGTTGTGGCGTTAAAAGCGGATGAACAAGGTGCCTCATGGTACCGGATTATTCAGATGTATGAAGAACAGCAGCCCGATAACTGGCGCGTACAGGCCATACTTTATGCATAACAGATTGCCGGATGGCGTAAACGTATCCTGCCTGTATTGAACGTAGGCAGGATACGACGCGACGGCATCGCCATCTGGCATGGTATTACCGTATTCCTCCCGTCGCCCGCAGCAACAAATCACTCTGCACCGGTTCAGACAATCGTAGTCCACCCCGCGTATCGAGCATCATTTGACACCAGGCCTGCGCCACTGGCGGAGAGGCATAGCGTAACATCTGCGCCCCGCAGCCGAGCAGGAACAGTTGCTGCGTAATCTCCCGCCCCAACTCCTCGCTGGGTTTACGTAAACGCTGCTGTAGCTGACGTACCATCCGATCGTAATGCCGATCTTGCCCCTTTACCTCCGCAAAGGCTTCGCTGAGCATATCGTAGATGCCGGGTTGTTTTGTCAGTACCCGCAATACATCAAGGCACATAATGTTACCGGAACCCTCCCAGATACTGTTCACCGGCATTTCACGGTACAAACGAGGCAACTCACTTTCTTCGCAATATCCCACCCCACCCAGCACTTCCATCGCCTCTGCAACAAACGGCATACCGGCCTTACAAACGGAGAATTTCGCTGCTGGCGTGAACAACCTGGCCCACAGCGCTTCTTTGGCATCAGCACGACGGTCCCAGGCCCGCGCCAGTCGGAACAATAACGCCGTCTGACCTTCCAGCTGGAGCGCCATTCGACTTAATACCTGACGCATCATCGGCTGTTCAATCAATGCCTTGCCAAAAACCTGTCGCTGGTGCGCATGGTAAATCGCCACGGAAAAGGCACGTCGCATCATGCTGTGGCTACCAATTGCACAGTCGAAACGCGTCATACCCCCCATTTTCAGGATGTGGCGAATACCTTCCCCTTCCTCGCCCAGCAACCAGCCAATGGCATCCTGAAACTCGACCTCACAACTGGCATTAGAACGATTACCGAGCTTATCTTTCAGACGTTCAAGGCGGATGGCGTTGCGCCGACCATCAGGTAAAAATCGCGGTACAAAAAAGCAGGATAATCCCCCCTTTGTCTGCGCCAGCACCAAATGGGCATCGCTTTGCGGCACGGAGAAAAACCATTTATGTCCCACCAGGCGATATGAGCCATCTGCAAGACGCTCAGCCTGAGTGGTATTGCTCAACACATCTGAGCCACCTTGCTTCTCCGTCATCCCCATACCAATCAGCACACCACGCTTTTGTCCACCAGGCAGTAAATGTGAGTCATAGCGATCGCTGCGCAGAGGGGTAAACCAGTCATGAAATTGTGAAGGTAGCATCTGCAGTAACAGCGGCGTGGCGGCAAAGGTCATGGTTATCGGGCACAACGTGCCCGCCTCCACCTGCGCATGCAGCATAAAACGTGCCGCCCGGGCAACAAACGTGCCCTGCCTGGCCTCTTCTTCCCAGGCCAGGTTATGCACGCGGTTGGCGCACAATCCCTGCATCAGCAAATGCCAGGCGGGATGAAACCGCACATCATCCAGTCGCTGCCCCTGCGGATCGTAACGCAATAATTCGGGGGGAAAGGCATTAGCCAGGCGACCCAGCTCAAGCGATTCCGCGGCCCCTAATTGCTGGCCAATACTGGCGAGAAGATCGCTGTCCCAGCCCGCGCCTTCGCGAGTAACGGCTTCACACAGTGCGCCATCGGACAGGTATAAGTTGCTGTTATTGAGCGGTACAGGTTGGTTAAAAACGGTATGCGTTTGCCAGTGCATTGTGTCTCCCTCCGTCAATGGCCGTCGCCTTAAGTATGGCCAGTCAGAGAAGAGGGTGCCTGGGATAAAGGTCACAAAAAAGCCATCCCGAAGGATGGCTTAAGAGAAGGGGGAATCAATTACCCGCGCTGACGAACAGCTTCAAACAGGCAAATTCCCGTCGCGACAGAGACGTTCAGCGACGAAACGCTCCCGGCCATCGGGATGCTGATGAGTTCGTCACAGTGTTCACGGGTCAGGCGGCGCATACCTTCGCCCTCTGCGCCCATTACCAGCGCCAGACGTCCGGTCATTTTGCTCTGATACAACGTATGGTCAGCTTCGCCTGCGGTACCAACGATCCAGATGTTCTCTTCCTGCAACATACGCATGGTGCGCGCCAGGTTGGTCACGCGGATCAGCGGTACGCTTTCTGCCGCGCCACAGGCGACTTTTTTCGCCGTCGCATTCAATTGTGCAGAACGATCTTTCGGCACGATAACCGCATGCACACCGGCAGCGTCTGCACTACGCAGGCATGCGCCCAGGTTATGCGGATCGGTAACGCCATCGAGGATCAAAAAGAACGGCTGATCGAGCGTAGCAATCAGATCCGGAAGATCGTTTTCCTGATACTGACGACCCGGCTTCACTCGCGCAATAATCCCCTGATGAACCGCACCCTCACTTTTCTCATCCAGGAACTGGCGGTTAGCTAACTGGATGACAACACCCTGTGCTTCCAGTGCATGGATCAGCGGCAGCAGACGTTTATCTTCACGACCTTTGAGAATAAAGACGTCCTGAAAGCGCTCAGGCGCACGCTCCAACAGAGCCTGCACCGCATGGATGCCGTAAATCATTTCACTCATGAATGTACTCGTTAATAGTTTAGGTGTAACGCCGGGCGGCACGCTGACCACCCGGCTTACGGTTTATGGCTTATTCCGTGACTTTCTTTTTCGCCGCGCGTTTAGCTTTGGTGGCGGCAGCGATTTTAAGCGTTTTTGCCGATGGCTTTTTCGCTTTTTTATCGCCTTTCTTCTCAGCCGCTTTCTTATCTGTCTGAGGTTTGGCTCTGCCTTTCTTCTCGCCGCGGAAAGCGCTGTCCGGCTCGAAATTCACCTTTTTGCCCATCTGACGGCGTTTACCGGTGTTTTTACCCGCATCGCCCTTTTTCGCTTTTTCGCGCGCGGTTTTACCTTCATTGCGCGGCGCACGTTCGCTGGAAATCAGACTAAAGTCGATTTTGCGCTCGTCCATATTGACCGCTTCCACGCGAACTTCCACCCGATCGCCCAGGCGATACATTTGACCGCTGGATTCACCCGTCAGGCGCTGACCTACCTGGTCAAAACGATAGTAGTCGTTATCCAGCGAGGAGACATGCACCAGACCGTCGATAAACAGCTCATCAAGACGAACAAAGAAGCCAAAACCCGTCACGCTGGCAATCACGCCCTTAAAGACATTACCGACCTGATCCAGCATAAAGTCACACTTCAGCCAGTCAGAAACATCCCGCGTGGCTTCGTCTGCACGGCGCTCGGCCATTGAACAGTGCTGGCCCAGTTGCAGCATCTCTTCCATCGAATAATGGTAGCCACCCGTTTCCGTGGTGTTACCTTTATGACCCTGCTCCTGCGCCAGCAGATATTTGATTGCACGGTGCAACGAGAGGTCCGGGTAACGACGAATCGGCGAGGTAAAGTGCGCATAAGATTGCAGCGCCAGACCAAAGTGACCACGGTTTTCCGGATCGTAAATCGCCTGCTTCATCGAACGCAGCAGCATGGTTTGCAGCATTTCTGCGTCAGGTCGGTCAGCAATCGACTCCAGCAGTTCCGCGTAATCACGTGGCTCCGGTTTGTTGCCACCCGGCAGCTCCAGCCCCAGCTCAGCCAGTACCGAGCGGAAAGAGTTAATCGCTTCGGTCGTTGGCTTATCGTGAATACGGAACAGCGCAGGTTCCTTGGCTTTCTCAACGAATCGCGCCGCTGAGATGTTCGCCATGATCATGCATTCTTCAATCAGTTTGTGCGCGTCGTTACGCTGCGTCTGCTCAATACGCTCAATACGGCGTTCAGCATTGAAGATAAACTTCGCCTCTTCACTTTCAAACGAGATACCGCCACGCTCTTCACGCGCTTTATCCAGCACTTTGTAGAGGTTATGCAGCTCTTCAATATGTTTCACCAACGGCGCGTACTGCTCACGCAGTTCCTGGTCGCCCTGCAGCATGTGCCAGACCTTGGTGTAAGTCAGACGAGCATGGGAACTCATGACCGCTTCGTAGAATTTAAAGCCGGTTAAACGGCCTTTCGACGAAATGGTCATTTCGCAGACCATACACAACCTGTCCACCTGCGGGTTGAGCGAACACAATCCGTTAGACAGCACTTCCGGCAGCATCGGAACAACCTGCGACGGGAAGTAGACGGATGTGCCACGGCTGCGGGCTTCCTGGTCCAGCGGGGTCGGTGGGCGAACGTAATAGCTTACGTCAGCAATCGCCACCCATAAACGCCAGCCGCCGCCACGTTTCTTCTCGCAATAGACGGCATCATCGAAATCACGCGCATCTTCACCATCGATAGTAACCAGCGGCAAATCGCGCAAATCAACACGCCCGACTTTCGCTTCTTCCGGTACTTCTTCTTTCAGGCCGGCGACCTGTTTCTCTACTGCCTGCGGCCAGATATAGGGAATTTCATGAGTACGCAGAGCCATATCAACGGCCATGCTGGTACCCATATTATCGCCCAACACTTCAACAATTTTACCCACAGCTTTGGTACGGCGGGTCGGGCGCTGGGTCAGTTCAACCACCACCACAAAGCCCATACGAGCCCCCATCACCTCTTCCGGCGGGATCAGGATATCGAAGCTCAGACGGCTATCGTCAGGGACAACAAACCCAACGCCAGCGTCGGTGAAGTAGCGACCGACAATCTGGCTGGTTTTTGGCACCAGTACGCGCACAATACGCGCCTCGCGACGACCTTTACGGTCCGCGCCCAGCGGTTGTGCCAGCACCTGATCGCCATGAATGCAGGTTTTCATTTGCTCGCTGGACAGATACAGGTCATCTTTGCGACCTTCAACGCGCAGAAAGCCGTAGCCATCACGGTGGCCAATAACGGTACCTTTCAGCAGGTCAAGACGTTCCGGCAGCGCATAGCACTGACGGCGGGTGAAGACCAGTTGTCCGTCACGCTCCATGGCGCGCAGGCGGCGACGCAGCGCTTCTTGCTGCTCTTCACCTTCAATGTTGAGTTCAGCGGCCAGCTCATCGCGGTTGGCCGGTTTTTCACGTTTAGTTAAATGTTCGAGGATAAATTCCCGGCTCGGGATAGGATTCGCGTATTTTTCTGCTTCGCGTTCCTGGAAAGGATCTTGTGACATCGAGGTTCCTCCATTGTCAGCTCTGATGGAATTCCTTCGTCTTTCACGACGCCTTTTTGTTGGCTGCCTTTGCTCCCCTTAGTCACTTACTTTTGTAAGCTCCTGAGGAGTCGCTCAGTTGCCGCCGCGATGCGACGCGAATTACTTTGGACTTCATTACTCCACCAGCAATAATTTATAAAGCGGTTGATTTTCTTCAACCAAATCAGCAAGTGTGTAGTTGTCCAGTTCCGTGAGAAAACTTTGCACTGCTTTAGAAAGCGCCTGTTTGAGTCGACAGGCTGGGGTAATGTGGCAAAACTCGCTGCTACAATTGACCAACGATAGAGGTTCCAGCTCGCGAACCACATCACCAATACCAATAGCCTTAGCCGGTTTGCCCAGGCGGATACCGCCATTTTTTCCACGAATAGCAGTAACAAAGCCCGCCCGGCTAAGTTGATTGATTATTTTGACCATATGATTACGGGACACGCCGTAGACTTCTGTCACCTCAGAAATACTGGTCATACGTCCTTCGGGAAGTGACGCCATGTAGATTAGCGCACGTAATCCGTAATCGGTGAAACTTGTTAACTGCACATCAACCTCAGGAAAAGGGATAAAACGGATAAACCTGGTGGTATTAATTATATTGATGATAAACCAGCCACCAGCCAGGTCGCTAATTTATTTCAATTCAGGAAGGAAAAAAGCGAGGAACTTATGTGATTTTAAGCCGGATTCTGCTGCAAAGCGCTCCATCCGGCCTAAGATAGTGCAAGCGCAGCGCCATTCGACGCCACGCTATAACCAGAATTATGCGTCGAACGGGTCGCGCAGGATCATGGTTTCAGTACGGTCTGGACCAGTTGAGATAATATCAATTGGCACACCGGTCAGTTCTTCAATACGCTTGATGTAGTTCAGTGCTGCCTGCGGCAGACCGCTACGTTCCTTCACGCCGAAGGTGGATTCAGACCAGCCCGGCATGGTTTCGTAAATCGGCTCAATACCTTTCCAGTCGTCTGCTGCCAGCGGAGTCGTCGTGACTTCACGGCCATCCGGCATACGGTAAGCAACACAGATTTTAACCTCTTTCAAACCGTCCAGTACGTCCAGTTTGGTCAGGCAGAAGCCAGACAGGGAGTTAATCTGTACTGCGCGACGCACAGCAACGGAATCCAGCCAACCGGTGCGACGACGACGACCGGTGGTCGCGCCATACTCGTTACCTTGTTTGCACAGGAACTCGCCAACGTCATCAAACAGCTCAGTCGGGAACGGACCCGCGCCGACACGGGTGGAGTAAGCTTTGATGATACCCAGAACATAGTCCACATAACGCGGGCCCAGGCCGGAGCCGGTCGCCACGCCACCTGCAGTGGTGTTGGAAGACGTTACGTACGGATAGGTACCGTGGTCGATATCCAGCAGCGTACCCTGCGCACCTTCAAACATGACGAAATCGCCACGCTTACGCGCCTGGTCCAGCAGATCGGAAACATCAACAACCATAGACGTCAGGATGTCGGCAATCGCCATCACGTCATCCAGCACTTTCTGGTAGTCAACTGCTTCAACTTTATAGAAATTCACCAGCTGGAAGTTGTGATATTCCATCACTTCTTTCAGTTTTTCAGCGAAGGTTGCTTTATCAAACAGATCGCCAACGCGCAGACCGCGACGTGCCACTTTGTCTTCATAAGCCGGACCGATACCACGACCGGTAGTACCGATCGCTTTCTCGCCACGCGCTTTCTCACGAGCGTTATCCAACGCCACATGATAATCAAGGATCAGCGGACACGCTTCAGACAGCAGCAGGCGCTCACGAACCGGGATACCACGATCTTCCAGCCCTTTCATCTCTTTCATCAGCGCGGACGGAGACAGCACAACACCGTTACCGATGATGCTGGTTACATTCTCGCGAAGAATACCTGATGGAATAAGATGGAGGACGGTTTTTTCACCGTTGATTACGAGAGTATGGCCTGCGTTGTGACCGCCCTGGTAGCGCACAACATATTTAGCCCGTTCAGTCAGAAGATCGACGATCTTCCCTTTACCTTCGTCACCCCATTGGGTGCCCAGTACGACGACGTTGTTACCCATTTTTCAAAATCACCGTTTGCTTAAAAATGGATTCTACCACCGCTTTTTCAGATATACAGCACTTTTTGCATCCAAAAATCCGCAAATTAGTCTACTTATTGATCAGCCAATCGTTTTCCTCAACATGTAGTAGACGACCACGCCCGCGACCACAAGACCCCCACCAAAACGACGCAAAATATTTTCAGGAAGTTGTGCCATCGCCGAGATCATTTTCTTCCAGGCGCGGGGATACAGCATAGGACCCAAGCCTTCCAGCACCAAAACCAGCGCGAGCGCCAGCAAAATTGTTGAGTTCATCTGCCGTCCTTATCTAAAAAGAAAACCACCGCATCCCTGGGGATGCCGGTGGTTTTGCTGGTCTAAAACCGCTGGAGCTATTTTAGCGTGTTGCGCTATTCGGCGTCTTCATGTAACGGAAGAAATCGCTGTCCGGGCTCATGACCATGACATCCTGGTTTCCTTCGAAGCTCTTCTCGTAAGCGCGCAGGCTACGGATGAAGGCGTAGAAGTCAGGATCCTGACTGAACGCGTCGGCAAACAATTTAGCGGCTTCTGCATCACCTTCGCCGCGCATAATGCGGCCCTGGCGCTCAGATTCTGCCAGCGTTTTGGTGACTTCATAGTCCGCCGTTGCACGCAGTTTTTCCGCTTCTTCCTGACCCTGTGAACGATGGCGACGCGCTACCGCTTCACGCTCAGCGCGCATACGGTTGTAAATAGCTTCGGATACTTCAGCTGGCAGGTTGATTTGCTTGATACGCACATCGACCACTTCGATACCCAGTGCCGCCATACTGTTCGGGTTGATGACCGGGACTTTACCGTTCGTTTCAGCCTGCACACGTTCAGCCGCTTCGGCAATCGCGCTGTCCGCCGCCGGCGTCGCGACTTCATCTTCCGTGCCGGCAGAACCGGAGTTCAGCGCGTCACGAACTTCCAGGGTCAGACGACCGCGGGAATCGGTAACGATGTCTTTCACGTCCAGACGACCAATTTCAGAACGCAGACGGTCAGAGAACTTACGTTTCAGCAGGACTTCTGCCTGAGAAACATCGCCACCGCCCGTTGCCAGGTAGTAGCGGCTAAAGTCACTGATGCGCCACTTGATGTAGGAGTCAACGATCAGGTCTTTCTTCTCTTTGGTAACAAAGCGATCGGCCTGGTTATCCATGGTCTGAATACGCGCATCCAGCATCTTCACGGATTCAATAAACGGAATCTTGAAGTGCAGGCCTGGTGCAACGACCAGCGGCTTGTTGTCATCGTCACGCAGAACTTTACCAAAGCGCAGAGTAATACCGCGTTCGCCTTCTTTGACCACAAAGACAGACATGAACAGAACTACCAGAACGATGATGATAATCGCAATAACTGACTTACGCATCGTTATTCCCCCTGACGCTGGTAGTCGTTACGCTGCGCATTCGCGCGGCGTTGGTCCATAATATCGCCCTGACTGGTGGACGAGGTGTTGCTTGCTCCAGTGCCGGAAGACGTTGCCGGTGGCAGACGCAGCAGATTTGAACTGCTGTCAGTCTTAGCTGCTGGCGCATTACCGCCTTTCAGCATCTGATCCAACGGCAGAACCATCAGATTACTGCCCTTATCGTTAACCAGGACTTTACGGGTATGGCTCAGCACTTTTTCCATGGTTTCGATATACAGACGCTCGCGAGTAATTTGCGGTGCGGCTTTATATTCCGGCAGAATTTTTGCGAAACGAGCCACTTCACCCTGAGCTTCCAGGATGGTCTGGGTCTTATACGCACGCGCTTCTTCCAGAATACGCTGCGCCTGACCGTTTGCACGTGGCTGCACTTCGTTGGTGTACGCTTCTGCTTCACGGATGTACTGCTGCTCGTTTTCACGCGCTGCGATAGCATCATCAAACGCCGCTTTTACCTCTTCCGGCGGACGTGCTGCCTGGAAGTTGACGTCCAGCAGGGTGATACCCATGTTGTACGGACGAATGGTTTCTTCCAGTTCACGCTGGGTATCGCTACGAATAACGGTACGCCCTTCGGTCAGGATACGGTCCATAGTGTATTTACCGATAACCCCACGCAGGGCGCTGTCGGTTGCCTGACGCAGACTGTCATCCGCGCTGGTTACGCTAAACAGGTAACGCTGCGGATCGGTCACGCGGTACTGCACGTTCATTTCAACGCGCACGACGTTTTCATCTGATGTCAACATCACGCCGGATGCGGCAAGTTCACGCACGGCTTCAACGTTGACCGGAGTCACCTCGTCGATAAAGGTCGGTTTCCAGTTCAGACCCGGCTCAACCAGATGGCTGAATTTACCGAAGCGTGTCACCACGCCACGTTCCGCTTCTTTAATGGTGTAGAAACCGCTGGCCGCCCAGATAATGACGATAGCTGCCGCTGCGATAGTAAAGACTCGGCCGCCCAGTTGCGGACGCGGGCCTTGCGATGAACTACCGCCGCCAGAACCCGTGCCTTTACCGCCACCCAGACCACCGAGCTTTTTACTCAGTTTGCGGAAGATATCATCCAGATCGGGAGGTCCCTGTTCGCGACCACCTTTGTTTCCATTTCCCTCAGGGTTGCCGCCAGGTTTGCTGCTTCCCCAGGGGTCGCGGTCTTGTCCGTTATTACCGGGCTGATTCCACGCCATTTTTGTGCTCCATATTTGTTATGCGATGCTATACCTGCGTTTTTTGCGCTGCAGATGCGTTGGCTACGTCTTTCAACCCCAGTCACATAGTTGACTATGCGCCTGGAGATTCCAGGACTTGCCGCCTTTCTGCCGCATAAAATCCACGAGGAATAGAGGCGAAAAAATCTTCAGGCCATATCCGTCAGGTCAGACAACATAGTCTTCCAGTGCCGGTTCTTGTTTACAGAGGCGACGCCAGTCTACGATCGGCATACGTACTTGCAGACCTACGCTACCGTCTTCCTCCATCCACTCTTTCTCTATTGCCTGAAGTTGGTAAAACCGGCTTCTCAGTCGCCCTTCCTGCGGCGGCAAACGCAACGTATGTTGCGCCACCTCACCGGAAAGTCGCTCAGTCAAAGCCTGAAAAAGCTGTGGTATACCTATTCCCGTTTGCGCTGAAACCCAAACGCGAATCGGTTTATTCTCTTCATCTCTGTCGATACGCGGCTCAAAATCATCCAGCATATCGATCTTATTCATCACCAGCAGAGTCGGGATCTCATGCGCATCGATCTCTTCGAGTACCGTGTCGACGGCCTCAATGTTTTCCTGCACACGAAAATCTGCCGCATCAATAACGTGCAACAGCAAGGTCGCCTGACGAGTCTCCTGCAAAGTGGCCTTAAACGCCGCCACCAGGTCGTGCGGCAAATGACGGATAAACCCTACGGTATCCGCCAGCACGGTTTCACCGACATCCGCAACGTCTATTCGACGAAGCGTCGGATCCAGGGTCGCGAACAGTTGATCCGCTGCGTAGACCTGGGCTTCGGTTATCTGGTTGAACAGGGTGGATTTTCCGGCGTTGGTATACCCCACCAGTGATACGGTTGGGACATCCGCTTTCTTGCGCGACTGCCGCCCCTGCTCACGTTGCTTTTCAACTTTTTCCAGGCGCGACTGTATTTGCAAAATGCGATTACGCAGCAAACGACGGTCGGTTTCGAGCTGGGTTTCACCCGGACCACGCAAACCAATCCCGCCTTTTTGCCTTTCAAGGTGAGTCCAGCCACGGACCAGGCGTGTAGCCATATGGCGCAACTGCGCCAGCTCAACCTGCAACTTACCCTCATGGGTGCGCGCACGCTGGGCGAAAATATCTAAAATAAGACCAGTCCTGTCGATAACAAGACACTGGCACAACTGTTCCAGGTTACGTTCCTGGGCGGGGCTTAGAGCATGATCAAAAATCACCACCGCAGCGCCAGTCGCTTTTACGGCTTCGGCAATTTCGATTGCCTTACCTTCACCAACAAAATACTTCGGGTGCGGTGCTTTACGGCTCCCGGTAATCACCTGCATTGCTTCGACACCGGCGGAAGAAACCAGAGATTCAAACTCCTGGAGGTCTTCCATATCTTTGTCTTGCGAAAAATAGATGTGTACCAGTACCGCCTGCTCACCGGCATCATAACGGTCAAACAAGCGTCAACCCCTTAATATGTATCAACGGGGAACGCAGGATCGCTGGCTCCCCGTGTGTAAAACAGCTGACAACCTTATTCGGTTTCTTCGCTGTCCTGTTGCGCAGATGAACCTTGCGCGTTGCTACCGTGATGGTAGTTGCTGCCAGTGCCGCCGGTGGCATTGTTACTGTGATGAGAAACCGGGCGAGACGGGACAACCGTAGAAATCGCGTGCTTATAAACCATCTGGCTGACCGTGTTTTTCAACAGGATCACGAACTGATCAAAAGACTCGATTTGACCTTGCAGCTTAATACCATTCACCAAATAAATAGAAACTGGAACACGTTCCCGACGCAGTGCGTTCAGGAACGGATCTTGTAAAGATTGCCCCTTAGCCATTCTCTCTTTTCCTTATATGCTTATTTGTACTTAATACGCTTCATCCTTCAGGTTGCCTCTACGTTAGCGACGTTCGTTCCCCCCTGTCACTTACTTGAGTAAGCTCCTGGGGATTCACTCTCTTGCTGCCTTGATGCAACTTGAATGACTTTGCGTATTGAACCTTATGGTTCTGAAAAATTGCGCACGATACGTTTCAATTGTACACATTCAGTTCGCGATAGCACCAACAACCTGTAATACTTCGTTTCGCGCCTGGTCAGGCTTTTCACTGTCAAGCCAGTGCACCCCTTCCCAACCACGCAACCAGGTTATCTGCCGCTTCGCTAACTGCCTCGTGGCGCAAACACCTCTATAAACCATTTCATCGTGTGAAATTTCGCCTTCAATGTATGACCACATCTGGCGATACCCGACACAACGAATGGAAGGCAAATCCGTATGCAAATCTCCTCGGGCAAAAAGCGCCCGGACTTCTGCTTCAAAACCTGAAGCTAACATCTGATGAAAACGCTGCTCAATTCGCTGATGGAGCAATTCACGGTTCGCCGGAGCGATCGCAAACTGGTGCACCTGATACGGCAAAGCATCTCCTGACGTTTGCGTCAGCTCCGTTAAAGTTTTACCCGAAATGAAAAAAACTTCCAGTGCCCGGGAAAGTCTTTGCGGATCATTTGGATGAATCCGCGCTGCAGCTACCGGGTCAATCTCCTGAAGCTGTCGGTGTAACGCGTCCCATCCAAGCTCTGCCGCCTGCTGCTCGATTCTGGCTCTGACCTCCGGATCTGCCGACGGTAACGGTGACAACCCTTCAAGCAACGCTTTGAAATATAACATCGTGCCACCCACTAACAGCGGGATACGCCCCGCTGCGGTGATATCGGCCATCTCGGCTAGCGCATCGCGACGAAAATCCGCAGCAGAATACACTTGCGCCGGATCACGAATATCCAGCAATCGGTGTGGTGCGGCCTTCAATTCATCAGCATCAGGCTTCGCGGTGCCGATATCCATCCCCTTGTAAATAAGGGCGGAATCAACGCTTATCAACTCTACGGGCAAAACTTTACGCAATTCAATTGCTAATGCCGTTTTACCGGAGGCCGTCGGCCCCATCAAAAAAATTGCCTTTGGCAGGCTCGCCTTACAGGTATCACTCATGTTTCAGGGCGTTCATTACCGAATGTAAATCAACAAGTTGTAACAGACCACCCGGCGGTGCCTTCACGAGTTGTGGGCAGAGCCGCTCAACATCCGCCAACAGCGTAATCGCCTGGGCCATGCTCCACTGCGGATGCTCGCTCATCAGGTTACGAGCAATCCACTGCGCAATGTTGCCCGCTTCGAATACGGTTTGCTGCGCCAGGTAGCCTATCAGTTCAGGAATCAAGATTTGTAAATTTTGTTGGCGTAAGGGTAAAGGCACCGCCCGGATGGTCACATGCTGCGCATCCAGTTGAAATTCAATGCCCAGCTCAGCCAGTTGGCTCTGTCCTTTTTGCAGCGCCGCTTTTTCATCGGCGTTGACTTTTAAACGTAACGGGATCAGCAATGGCTGAGCGCAAACAGGGGTCTGCCCGGGCGTAAGCTGCGCCTGCCGCAACCACCGTTCCGCCACTGGTAATGCCAGCAACCGAATCTGGCCCTCGCTTTCCAGTAATGCACAGTCGGTCCCTACGATAGTCAGCACCCTTCCAAACCCCTGACTGTTGCCGGTAAGAGGTGCTGTCGGTGTTTCAGCGACCGGCGGTTTGTGCATCGGAGCCGGTGTCTGCAGCAGGCGCTGATAAATTTCGCCCTGCTGCTTTTGATATCCAGGCTGGGCATGCGGCCAACTGACGCTTGCCTGCCCCTGGCGACCACTTCCGCTGCCGGAAGAGGCAGAATAACGGGGAGTAGCAGGTTCACGCGCTGGCGCAGGTTCGGCAAAATGGTTACGCCCTGCCGCTACGCGATTTTCCGGGATATGTCTTGGGGCGAGCTCTTCGTCATCAACCAACGGCAGCGAGGTTTCCAACTGCTGTTGTAGGACGCTTAACACGCCCTGATAAATAAAATCATGCACCAGACGAGACTGGTGAAAACGTACCTCATGTTTGGCTGGATGCACGTTTACATCCACCTGATGCGGGTCGATTTCCAGATACAGAACAAAAGCGGGCTGCTGATCGGCGCCCAGCTTATCTTCACAGGCCTGACGAATAGCATGGTTGATCAACCGATCGCGCATCATCCGGCCATTCACATAGCAGTACTGAATTTCCGCCAGCGCTGCCGTTGTGTGGTTCGGATCGGCCACCCAGCCGCGCAGCGTTAAATCGCCATGCTGCCATTCAATCGCCAGCGCATGTTCCAGAAACGGCGTGCCGCATATCGCGCCCAGTCGGCGCTCTTTTTGTCCATCCGCCGCTACGGCACGGTACTGGCGCACCATTTTGCCGTTGTGTGACAAATTAATCGTCACATCAAAACGTGCCAGCGCAATGCGGCGAATAACCTCATCAATATGAGTAAATTCGGTTTTTTCGGTGCGCATAAACTTGCGCCGCGCCGGGGTGTTGTAGAACAGATCTAACACCTCCAGCGTGGTTCCCACCGGATGTGCAGCAGGTTTGACCGTCACATCCATGTCGCGCCCTTCAGCATAGGCTTGCCAGGCTTCGGGCTGCTCTTGTGTACGCGACGTCAGGGTTAAACGAGAAACGGAGCTGATGCTGGCCAGCGCTTCGCCGCGAAATCCGAGGCTCACGATGGCCTCGAGATCGTCAAGCGAGGCAATTTTACTGGTGGCATGGCGGGCCAGCGCTAACGCCAGCTCGTCTTTTTTAATCCCGCAGCCGTTGTCACGAATACGGATAAGCTTGGCGCCGCCGCGCTCGATATCAATATCAATGCGCGTCGCACCGGCATCAATGCTGTTTTCCACCAGCTCTTTCACCACTGACGCAGGCCGTTCTACCACCTCGCCTGCGGCAATCTGGTTCGCCAGCTGTGGCGGTAGAACCTGAATCGGCATGGCTAATCCTTAATTTGTTAACGTGTTACCAGGCGATACCGCACTGGCGGTTTGCGCCGGTGCGCCCTGCGGCCCGGTTTGCATTGGGTGCGCCTGGAAATAGTTACGCAATCCTTTGTAAATCGCCTCGGCCAGTTGCTGCTGATAATCATCACTCGCCAACAGACGCTCTTCGCTGTTGTTGCTGATAAAACCGGTTTCGACCAGCACTGACGGGATATCCGGCGAGCGTAATACGCCAAGGCTGGCGTGTTCCGGGCGGCGTTTATGCATCGAGCCAATACGTTCTAACTGGCCGATCATGCTGGTCGCCACATCATACCCGACACGTTGCGAATGGCCGAACTGCAGATCCAGCACGGCCTGGCTGAGATAAGGATCGGACTGGCTGTTTGCCAGCACATCGCCTGCGCCGCCCAACAGCTCTGATTGCTTCTCGTGCTGTTCCAGCCAGCCGGCCATCTCACTGTTCGCCCGACGGTTGGACAGTACCCAGACGGAAGCGCCGGTGGCATCCCGGTTTGGCGCGGCATCCGCATGGATAGAGACCAGGAAATTGGCGTTTTGTTTACGCGCGACGTCTGAACGCCCCATCACCGAGATAAAGTAATCGCCATCACGGGTGAGTACGCCTTTAAACATCGGGTCATCATTGAGCAAACTGCGCAGTTTGCGCGCCACGGCAATCGTGACGTTTTTCTCACGCGTGCCGCCAGGGCCAATCGCCCCCGGATCCTGCCCGCCGTGTCCTGCATCAATGGCAATAACCACTTTTTCACCGCTGCCGGAGCTGGCGCGCGCCGCAGGTCGTGTGGAGGTATTACTGTTGGTAACGATCGTAGTGCGATCGTTCTCTGCTTTAAACGGGTTACGCGCAGGCACGGCAGGACGCGGGGCGACAACCGGCGTTTCAACGCGCTTAGCAACCACTGGAGGTGGAGGCGGCGGCGGTGGCGCATCCGCTTTGATGGTAAACACAACGGTATAATTACCGCCGTTCTGGCGTTTAACGGCTTCGGCCTTGCCGTTCTCGGTTAAATCCACCACCAGGCGCAGAGACTGCGCATCTTTTGGCGTGCCGGAGCGGATAGATTTCACCAGATTATTGCCGCTAAACAGCAGCGGTAATCCCTGAATCACTCCGGTTTGTTTAATATCCAGCGCGACGGTGCGTTTCCCGTCCTGGGTCACGGCGTATTCAGGATCGCCAATAAAGCTCAGCGTGATCCGCGCCTGTTGATCGCCATTGGAAACCTGAAGATCGGAGAGGCTGGCGGCTCCTGCCTGCGCGCACAGCAGGACCAGGGTTGCCATCAGCCAGTTTCTGATGCGATAAATCATCCCGCCACCCTTAAGGTTATTCGGCTAAACGCGCCAGCAATAATTCACCCGATGAGGAGACTGCGCTTACGCGCGCCTCCCGACCTTGCGCCTGATATTCAATGTGTATTTCGACGTCCGGGTCTGGCAGTACACCTTTACCTTGTTGCGGCCACTCCACCAGGCAGATGGCATCATTGGCAAAATAATCGCGGATCCCCATAAATTCCAGCTCCTCCGGGTCCGCAAGTCGGTACAGATCGAAGTGATATACCATCAAATTATCGAGCGAATAAGGTTCAACCAGCGTGTAGGTGGGGCTTTTTACATTACCTTTGTGGCCTAACGCCTGCAGGAATCCCCGGCTGAAAGTGGTTTTACCCGCCCCCAGGTCGCCGTACAAATAAATTACCGTCGCGCCGTCACAGGCTTTAGCTACCCGCAGTCCCAGGTCTAAAGTCGCCTGTTCATCAGGTAGTGGAATTACTCGATTCATCATGATAAACGTCAATCACATCAGGGTTAACAATACGCTGTAGCGTGGTAAAGAGATCTGTCGCCAGCATGCCGCGCGTACCAAAACGCGCCGCCAGCACATCCGCTGCCGCACCATGCGCAACACATCCCGCACAGGCTGCATCATACGGGGTAAGCTTCTGTCCGAGCAATGCGCCAATAATACCGGAAAGCACATCACCCATTCCGCCGCTGGCCATCCCGGCATTGCCGGTATCAATAATACCCATCTCAGTTTGTTCAGCAGCAACAACCGTACCCGCGCCTTTCAGCACTACCACGCCTCCGTACCGTTTTACCAGACGTTGCGCACAAAGTAAGCGATCGTCTTCAATTTCTGCAATGGAACAGCCCAGCAGCCGCGCGGCTTCACCAGGATGCGGCGTGATCACGCGATTGTGACGTTTATCGGGATTGATTGCCAGCAGGTTCAGCGCATCGGCATCCCAGAGCATCGGTTTGCGAAAATTCTCGACCTTTTGCAGTGCTTTTTTGCCCCACTCCTGCTGACCAAGCCCTGGTCCTATCACTACAACATCCGCCCATGCCAGGCTCTCTTCCAGCGTCTTCGGCGTTAGCGTATCGACCATGAGTTCCGGTCGGGCAGTCAAAATGGGGGCGATATTTTCACTGCGCGTCAGTACTTTGACCAACCCAGCCCCCGCACGCAGCGCCGCTTCACCGGCCATACGAATGGCACCCGCCGTGCCGTGGTCACCGCCAATAATCACCAACCGACCATGGGAGCCTTTGTGCGAGGTAGGTCGACGCGGCGTTAGCCAGTGCGCAAGCTGTTGAGCATCAAAACGTTGCAGCGGCGCGTTCTGCCCCGCCAGCCAGTCGTCCAGCCCGAGTGCGTTAACATGCAGACGTCCGGTGACATCGCGAGCTTTACCGGTGAGCAGGCCTGGCTTGAGCGCAATAAAGGTAACGGTGTGCGCAGCGTTGATGACTGCCCCCGGCGTCGCTCCTGTTTGTGCCAGCAAACCAGAAGGAATATCTACGGCGACGATGGGGGCAGGATGGGCATTGGCATGCTCAATCAGCGTCTGGAGAGGTTCGCGCGGTGCCTGTTTTAAACCGGTCCCCAATAACGCGTCGATAATGACATCCACACGACCAGGCCAGACGATGTCTGTAGAGTGAATGACGCCCCCCGCATTAAGCCAGGCATCACGCGCCTGCAGTGCGTCCTCGGGCAGCGGTTTATCACTCTCGTGCGCCAGCAACGTAACGTCAAGCCCCTGCGCTTTGGCAAGCCTTGCCACCACGTAACCATCACCGCCGTTGTTGCCATGACCGCATAGCACCAGCCAGTGTTGGGCATTCGGATAGCGTTCGCGGGTGACCTGAAACACCGCCTCTCCCGCCCGTTGCATCAGCTCGTACAACGTCAGCCCTAAACTGTCTGCCGCCTCTTGCTCCATCCGCCTGATGTCATCGGCGTGCCAGATGGAGTGTGGTATACTTGCGAGGTTTTTCTTCATTGTATGGTCCGTCATGTCAGAGCCCCTCGATCTCAATCAGTTAGCGCAAAATATTAAGCAGTGGGGGCTGGAGCTTGGCTTTCAGCAGGTCGGTATTGCCGATACTGACCTCAGCGAAGCGGAGCCCAAACTGCAGGCCTGGCTGGATAAACAATACCACGGCGAGATGGACTGGATGGCCCGTCACGGCATGATGCGCGCCCGACCTCACGAATTATTACCCGGTACGCTACGCGTCATCAGCGTACGTATGAACTATCTTCCTGCTAATGCAGCCTTTGCCAGTACGTTGAAAAACCCCTCACTCGGTTACGTCAGCCGTTACGCGCTTGGGCGCGACTACCATAAGCTGCTGCGTAACCGCTTAAAAAAGCTGGGAGAGAGGATTCAACAGCACTGCGTTTCGCTGAATTTTAGACCTTTTGTCGATTCCGCGCCCATTCTTGAGCGTCCTTTGGCGGAAAAAGCCGGGCTTGGCTGGACAGGTAAGCACTCACTTATCCTCAATCGCGAAGCGGGATCATTTTTCTTCCTCGGGGAATTACTGATCGACTTGCCCCTGCCGGTCGATAAGCCAGTCGAAGAAGGCTGCGGGAAGTGTGTTGCCTGTATGACCATCTGCCCCACCGGAGCCATCGTGGAACCCTACACGGTAGATGCACGCCGCTGTATTTCGTATCTCACTATCGAACTGGAAGGCGCGATCCCAGAAGAATTTCGTCCTCTGCTGGGGAATCGAATTTACGGCTGCGATGATTGTCAGCTCATTTGTCCGTGGAACCGCTATTCGCAGTTGACGACAGAGGATGACTTCTCCCCCCGTAAGCAGCTTCATGCTCCAGAGTTAATAGCACTGTTTAGCTGGAGCGAGGCGTGGTTTTTAAAAGTCACGGAAGGTTCTGCCATTCGCCGTATTGGCCACCTGCGCTGGCTGCGAAATATCGCCGTTGCGTTGGGTAATGCCCCATGGGATGAAGCGGTTATTCACGCGCTGGAAAGTCGCAGAGGTGAGCACCCACTTCTCGACGAACACATAGACTGGGCGGTTGCTCAGCAAATTGAGAAGCGAAATGCCTGCGTAGTTGAGGTGCAGTTACCGAAGAAACAACGTTTGGTCAGGGTCATTGAAAAGGGGCTGCCGCGCGACGCGTAAGTCATCCACAGCTTGTGTATAAAAATAAAAACACATTGATATTCAAGAGGGAAAAGATCGTCAAGTGATCGCATTAACAATTTGAAATGATAATTAATTCAATAATTTCAAATAGTTAAAATGATACTATTCACCCAGCGAAGTTTTTTGTATTCCAGGGATAATACCCGAACCTGTGGATAAGTCTGTTTACAAGAGTATGTCAATGACGAAAAAAAACGTCCCCAACGCGATTATTCGTTGTGGATATTTTTATTGAGGTAAGAATTTGGAGCGGGAAACGAGACTCGAACTCGCGACCCCGACCTTGGCAAGGTCGTGCTCTACCAACTGAGCTATTCCCGCATAATCTTCGTCTTTCGAACCGCTACTGCTTTGGCCGCCTTCATTCGCCTGAGTCACTTACTTCAGTAAGCTCCTAAGGAATCATTCAGTTGCCGCCTTGTCGCAATTCGAAATCCTGCGATTGGTGGTCTGTGCTTATAAGCACTTTCAAATTTTGGAGCGGGAAACGAGACTCGAACTCGCGACCCCGACCTTGGCAAGGTCGTGCTCTACCAACTGAGCTATTCCCGCATAATCTTCGTCTTTCGAACCGCTACTGCGTTGGCCGCCTTCATTCGCCTGAGTCACTTACTTCAGTAAGCTCCTAAGGACTCATTCAGTTGCCGCCTTGTCGCAATTCGAAATCCTGCGATTGGTGGTCTGTGCTTTACAAGCATTTTCAAATTTTGGAGCGGGAAACGAGACTCGAACTCGCGACCCCGACCTTGGCAAGGTCGTGCTCTACCAACTGAGCTATTCCCGCAAATCTGTACTGCTTTTGTTGCTGCCGTAACGCGTAATTCTCTGTCGTTACGGGAGGCGCATTATACGAGAAATCCGTTTAGCTGCAACCCCCCGAAAAGCGATTTTCTCATTTTTCTGTTTAAGTGCTGAATTTATCGGCAAGTCGTCTAATTTAGCGACAATTCTGCCTCAGTGCAAGCTCACAGGAGCGATATTCGTAGGCCGGGTAAGGCGTAGCCGCCACCCGGCAATCCACAAAATCAAAGCTTAATGAAATGTTCGCGATAGTAAGCAAGCTCGGCAACCGATTCACGAATATCGTCCATCGCCTGGTGCGTTCCTTGTTTCTTGAAGCCATCAAGGATCTCTGGTTTCCAGCGACGGGCCAACTCTTTAAGCGTGCTGACGTCCAGATAGCGATAATGGAAATACGCCTCCAGCTCCGGCATATATTTAAACAGGAAACGACGATCCTGACCGATGCTGTTGCCGCAGATAGGTGATTTTCCTTCCGGAACCCACTCTTTTAAAAAGGCCAGCGTCGCCAGTTCGGCTTCACGATCGCCCATGGTGCTCGCTTTTACGCGTTCCACCAGCCCACTTCCGGTATGCGTACGTACGTTCCAGTCATCCATTAACGCCAGTTGCTCATCAGACTGATGCACCGCAATTGTCGGTCCTTCAGCCAGGATATTCAGGTTGGCATCAGTCACTAGCGTAGCGATCTCAATAATGCGATCGCGCTCGGGATCCAGACCTGTCATCTCCAGATCGATCCAAATCAGGTTGTTTTCATTGGCACTCATGCTATTTTCCACCCTTCAGCGTCACATTCAGTGTGACTATATTCATCTAAAATTGCGTGTATCATAAATGTTTTGCCCATTATGGGCGACCAGGAGCCAGTCCGATTGAGTAAGAATAAACTCTCCAAAGGCCAACAGCGCCGCGTGAACGCCAATCACCAGCGTCGTCTTAAAACGTCCGCGGAGAAGCCCGACTACGACGACAACCTGTTCGGCGAGACTGCTGAAGGCATCGTTATCAGCCGTTTTGGCATGCATGCCGACGTAGAATCTGCTGACGGGGAAATTCACCGTTGCAACATCCGCCGTACCATTCGTTCGCTGGTTACCGGCGATCGTGTAGTCTGGCGTCCGGGTAAAGCGGCGGCTGAAGGCGTGAATGTCAAAGGGATCGTTGAGGCGGTACATGAGCGTACCTCAGTACTCACTCGCCCGGACTTTTACGACGGGGTGAAACCCATTGCGGCCAACATTGATCAAATCGTAATTGTCTCAGCCATCTTACCTGAGCTGTCACTGAATATTATCGACCGCTATCTGGTAGCTTGCGAAACCTTGCACGTTGAACCGATTATCGTACTGAATAAGATCGATCTGCTGGATGACGAAGGTATGGCCTTTGTTAACGAACAGATGGACATCTATCGCAACATTGGTTATCGCGTGTTGATGGTCTCCAGCCGCACCAAAGACGGTCTGAAACCGCTTGAAGCAGCGTTGACCGATCGCATCAGCATTTTTGCCGGTCAGTCAGGCGTAGGAAAATCCAGCCTGCTCAATAACCTTCTCGGCCTGCAGGAAGAGATCCTGACCAATGATGTCTCCGACAACTCTGGTCTTGGGCAGCACACCACCACAGCGTCTCGCCTGTACCACTTCCCTCACGGCGGCGATGTCATCGACTCCCCTGGTGTACGTGAGTTTGGGCTGTGGCATCTGGAGCCGGAACAAATCACTGATGGCTTTGTCGAATTTCATGACTATTTAGGTCATTGCAAGTACCGCGACTGTAAACATGATGCAGATCCGGGCTGTGCAATTCGTGAAGCTGTCGAGGAAGGGAAAATTGCTGAGATTCGGTTTGAAAATTATCACCGCATCCTGGAAAGCATGGCGCAGGTAAAAACGCGTAAAAACTTTTCTGATACAGACAACTGACAACTAAGCTAAGCATCGCTAGAATCGTCCCCCTTTTTTTCAGGATCCGGCTCATATGTCGGATCGGGAACAAATTATGGCCTGGAGGCTACCTTGTTAAACTCATTTAAGCTTTCGCTACAATACATTCTGCCGAAACTATGGCTCACTCGCCTGGCGGGTTGGGGTGCAAGCAAACGAGCAGGATGGCTGACTAAACTGGTTATCGATCTGTTCGTGAAATATTACAAGGTCGATATGAAAGAGGCGCAAAAGCCGGACACCGCCAGCTATCGTACCTTTAACGACTTCTTTGTTCGCCCACTGCGCGAAGATGCACGCCCGATCAATACCGATCCAAACATACTGGTCATGCCCGCTGACGGCGTAATTAACCAGTTAGGCAGTATCGAAGAAGACAAACTGCTGCAGGCTAAAGGGCATAGCTACACCCTTGAAGCGCTGCTGGCAGGCAACTACCAGATGGCGGATAAATTCCGTAACGGGACGTTTGTAACCACTTACTTGTCTCCACGCGATTACCACCGTGTACATATGCCGTGTAACGGTATCCTGCGTGAAATGATGTACGTGCCAGGCGATCTCTTCTCTGTGAACATCCTGACCGCGCAGAATGTGCCGAACCTGTTTGCCCGCAACGAACGTGTTATTTGCCTGTTTGATACCGAATTTGGCCCGATGGTGCAGATTCTGGTCGGCGCGACCATCGTCGGCAGCATTGAAACCGTATGGGCTGGCACCATTACCCCACCGCGTGAAGGCGTGATCAAACGCTGGACATGGCCGGAAGGCGAAAGCGAAGACTCTGTGGCGCTGCTGAAAGGTCAGGAAATGGGCCGCTTTAAACTCGGTTCCACCGTCATCAACCTGTTCGCGCCAGGCAAAGTTAACCTGGTTGCACAGTTGCAGGATCTGTCGGTAACCAAAATTGGCCAGCCAATGGCCATCTCTACCGAGACCTTTGTGACGCCAGAGGCAGAACCCGCGCCATTGCCGAAAGAAGAAATCGAAGCAGAACACGACGTCAGCCCGCTGGTTGACGACAAAAAAGACGAAAGTTAACCATAGGGATCGCTGCAGTGCGCCTGATTATCACTTTTCTGATGGCCTGGTGCCTCAGCCTGGGGGCGTACGCTGCGACGGCCCCCGATGCCAAACAACTCACCCAGGAACTGGAGCAGGCAAAAGCGGCGAAACCCGCTCAGCCAGAAACCGTTGAGGCGCTCCAGTCCGCGCTGAATGCCCTTGAGGAGCGGAAAGGCTCCCTTGAGCGTGCTGAACAATATCAGCAGGTTATCGATAACTTCCCCAAGCTGTCCGCCACGTTACGCGCACAGCTAAACAACCTGCGCGACGAACCGCGTAGCGTACCAACAGGTCTCACGACGGATGCATTAAACCAGGAGATCCTTCAGGTCAGCAGTCAGTTACTGGATAAAAGCCGCCAGGCTCAACAGGAGCAGGATCGCGCCCGGGAAATCGCCGACTCGTTAAGCCAGCTTCCTCAGCAACAAACCGATGCCCGCCGCCAGTTAAATGATATTGAGCGACGCCTGGGTACAGCTAACAGTAACTCAGCGCTCAATCAGGCGATGCAGGCGGAATCCGCCAGGCTTAAAGCCCAGGTCGATGAACTGGAACTGGCGCAGCTTTCCGCCAATAACCGCCAGGAACTGGCGCGAATGCGCTCCGAACTGGCAGAAAAGCAGAGCCAACAACTCGACGCTTATCTGCAAGCATTACGCAACCAACTCAACAGCCAGCGCCAGCGTGAAGCCGAACGTGCGCTGGAGAGCACGGAACTGTTGGCAGAAAACAGCGCAGGATTGCCGGAAGGCATCATTGACCAGTTTAAAGTTAACCGTGAGCTGTCTCAGGCGCTCAATCAGCAGGCGCAACGTATGGATCTGGTCGCCTCCCAGCAGCGTCAGGCCACCAGCCAAACGTTGCAGGTACGTCAGGCGCTGAATACGCTGCGGGAACAGTCACAATGGCTTGGCGTCTCGAATATGCTGGGGGAAGCACTGCGTGCACAAGTTTCTCGCCTGCCAGAAATGCCCAAACCCCAGCAGTTAGATACCGAAATGGCGCAGCTGCGCGTACACCGTATGCGCTATGAAGACCTCCTCAACAAGCAGCCGCAATTACGTCAAATTCACCAGGCCGACGGACAACCGCTAACCGCTGAGCAGAGCAGCATTCTCAACGCCCAGTTACGCACTCAGCGTGAACTACTGAACTCTCTGCTACAGGGTGGCGATACGCTGATCCTCGAGCTCACTAAGCTAAAAGTCTCCAATAGCCAACTGGAAGACGCCCTGAAGGAGGTCAACGAGGCGACGCACCGTTATCTGTTCTGGACATCAGACGTCAGCCCCATCTCGCTCTCCTGGCCCGTCGACATTGTTCAGGACCTGCGCCGTCTGATCTCACTCGATACATTTAATCAGCTTGGCAAAGCCACTATCATGATGCTGACCAGCAAGGAAACGCTGCTACCACTGTTCGGTGCACTGGTGCTGGTTGGGTTTAGCCTTTCTTCACGTAAACACTTTACCCGCTTTCTGGAACGCTCGTCAGCGCGTGTTGGTAAAGTAACCCAGGACCACTTCTGGCTGACGATACGCACGGTATTCTGGTCGATACTCGTCGCCTCACCGCTGCCGGTGCTGTGGGCAACGCTCGGTTACGGGTTGCAGGAAGCCTGGCCTTACCCGCTGGCTGTTGCTATCGGCGATGGCGTTACCGCCACGGTGCCTATGCTATGGGCGGTAATGATTTGCGCCACCTTTGCGCGTCCCAACGGTCTGTTCATTGCCCACTTTGGCTGGCCGCGTAACCGTGTCGCGAAGGCCATGCACTATTACCTGATGAGTATCGGGCTGATTGTCCCGCTGATCATGGCGGTGATTATGTTTGATAACCTCAATGACCGGGAATTCTCCGCCTCATTGGGGCGCCTGTGCTTTATCCTGATTTGCGGAGCGCTGGCGATCGTGACCCTGAGCCTGAAACGCGCCGGCATACCGCTGTATCTCGACAAAGAAGGCAATGGCGACAACATGGTCAACAGCATGCTGTGGAATATGCTGATGGGTGCACCGCTGATTGCTATTCTCGCGGCAGCTGTGGGCTACCTGGCAACATCGCAAGCCCTGTTGGCGCGCCTGGAGACGTCGGTAGCAATTTGGTTCTTGTTACTGGTGGTCTATCACGTCATCCGCCGTTGGATGCTAATCCAACGGCGCCGTCTGGCCTTCGATCGTGCCAAGCATCGACGCGCCGAAATGCTGGCGCAACGCGCGCGAGGTGAAGAAGAACCTCCGCATTCCACCAGCCTTGAAGGCACAATTGATGTTGATGAAAGCGAAGTAGATTTGGATGCGATCAGCGCACAATCGCTGCGCCTGGTGCGTTCTATCCTGATGCTCATCGCCCTGCTTTCGGTTATCGTGCTGTGGTCAGAAATTCATTCCGCTTTCGGCTTTCTGGAAAATATCTCACTGTGGGATGTCACCTCCACGGTG
The DNA here is from genome assembly GCF_014596835.2 of Citrobacter sp. C6_1. Taxonomy (NCBI): domain Bacteria; kingdom Pseudomonadati; phylum Pseudomonadota; class Gammaproteobacteria; order Enterobacterales; family Enterobacteriaceae; genus Citrobacter; species Citrobacter sp. C6_1. The sequence continues at coordinate 4,171,233 of NZ_CP115031.1, forward strand.
CAGGGCGTGGAAAGTTTAGAGCCCATTACACTGGGTGCAGTGTTAATTGCGATTCTGGTGTTTATCATCACCACGCAGTTGGTGCGAAACCTGCCCGCATTGCTGGAACTGGCGTTGCTGCAGCACCTGGATTTAACCCCCGGCACCGGTTACGCCATCACCACCATCACCAAGTACCTGCTAATGCTGATTGGCGGTCTGGTTGGCTTCTCGATGATCGGTATCGAATGGTCGAAATTGCAGTGGCTGGTAGCCGCTCTCGGTGTGGGGCTGGGTTTTGGCTTGCAGGAGATCTTCGCCAACTTTATTTCCGGTCTGATCATCCTGTTTGAAAAACCAATCCGTATTGGCGACACGGTGACCATTCGCGATCTCACCGGTAGCGTGACGAAAATTAATACCCGCGCCACGACCATCAGCGACTGGGACCGCAAAGAGATCATTGTGCCCAACAAAGCCTTTATCACCGAGCAGTTTATCAACTGGTCGTTGTCCGATTCGGTCACCCGCGTGGTGTTAACCATCCCGGCGCCGTCGGAGGCGAACAGCGAGGAGGTGACGCAGATCCTGCTTACTGCCGCACACCGCTGTTCACTGGTGATCGACACACCTGCCCCGGAAGTCTTCCTGGTTGACCTGCAGCAGGGGATTCAAATCTTCGAACTGCGTATCTATGCTGCGGAGATGGGGCACCGTATGCCGCTGCGCCATGAAATCCACCAGCTGATTCTGGCAGGCTTCCGCGAGCATGGTATTGATATGCCATTCCCACCGTTCCAGATGCGTCTGGAGAGCCTCGGCGGTAAGCAAACAGGGAGAACATTAAGTTCTGCAGGAAAAGGCCGTCGCCCGGCGGGAAGTTTGTAATACCTGAGTAGCTCGAACGCAGTGACGCCAAGCTACGGTGTGGGTCTTGTAGGCCTGATAAGCGTAACGCCATCAGGCAATTCGATGCTGATTGCCGGATGGCGGCATTGCCTTATCCGGCCTACAACGGCCCAATTTACTCTGTCACCAGAACCGGCTGACGGTTAACGCGGCGGCTGTAGTTCTGATAAATCGTCATCGCCAGCAGCGAGAAGAAGATCGGGCCACCGGTCATCCACAATGCGCTGTTCCAGTCCCCGGCTTCAATCACCGGCTGGATGATGGTGAATACGTTGGCAAACGTCACCACCAGCACCACCACACCTGTTGCCAGTAGCGTCGCCGCTCGGGTTTTAAAGACCACAAATGATCTTTCCAGACCCGTGCGGGCTTTAAAGAACGGAAACGCCAACGCAAGGAACAGATACGGCAGCGTCATCGAAACGTTCGCCATCAGGGTCAGTTTGTTATAGAACGCTGACGCCGTATCGCCGCCAAACGAAACCAGCAGGATAAACAGGCTTACCAGCAGACACTGCAACCACATTGCGGTCGTCGGCATCCCCACCGCATTCAGTTTGGTCATCGGCGCGGGCCACAATGCCTTCGGCGTACCCTGAATAATCGCTTTCAACGGCGAGTAGCTGAGCGTGAAGAAAGCGCCGGTATAGGCGAGGAACATAGAAAGTCCGGTAATTCGCGCGAACCATACCCCAATTGTCATCGCCGTTTCAGGGGAAAGGTGCAGCGCATTACCCAATGTCATCCCAAGGCTTTTCATCAGGATATAAGTAATATTACCAAGGTTAACCGAGCCATTACTTAATACCTGCTGCCAGTTGGTGCTAACACCCCACAAAAATATAGCCAGCGAATAACCAACTGAAATGACGATAGCGGCAAAGACAATGCCTTTTGCAAAGTTCTTTTCGGGTTTTTCCGTTTTATCGACCAGTCCACCAACGGCTTCAATTCCACCATAAGCAAAAATGGCAAATACCACAAATGACAGCATGGCCAGACCAGACTGATACCCCGGATTAGGCGAGGAGATAAAATTAATATCCTGAGCAAAGTGGCCACCAGTTAATAACAAAATAGCGACACTCACTAACAACAGAACTAAATTAAGACACATTACGGCAATTCCGCCTACTGCCGTAATACGGGCAATCTTATTAATACCTCGGGAGGCCACGCAGGTCACCAGAATCATCCAGCCAACGGCGAGCAGTCCGACGACCTGCGTAGGCTCAAGCCCCACGATACGCCAGTGCTGCGTCATGTCAGCGCCAAACAGGAAGGTTGAAAAAGGTACCCAGACTTTCGCGGCAGTACTGACCATCCAGATAACATAGGAAGAGAACCACATAAAGGTGCCGATAAAGGCATAGCGAGGTTCAACGCTATTATTCATCCACGAATAGATTCCGCCCTCTTCTTTCCGATAGGCGGACCCCATTTCTGCCATCATTAACGCGAATGGAATAAAGAATAACAATGCAGAAAATACATACCATGGAATAGCACTGTATCCCATTAAATAGAAAGCCGAAGGACTATTGGCAAATCCAAAAACTGACGTAAATATCATGAGGATGAGACCAATCAGGCTCATCTTTTTTATTGTTTGGGTCATTAAACCATCCCTTACTCTGGCAAGCGTTTAACCAACGCCGCTCACCGATTGGCACTGCTCTCTTTACAGAGTTCAGCGATAGAAAAATCAACACAGAATTGATACCTGAACGATATCAAATATCCAGGATTAAATTGTGGCCATTAGAGGGAAAATGAAAAAATATGCTACAAAGTGGCGATTTTACCGCCACTTTGCATTGAAGAAGAGTGGGTTACGCGCGATCGACAGTAAATGCGATAACCTCAGCCAGGCTCTCTGCGCCCAGCGCCAGCATCACCAGACGGTCAACGCCCAGCGCCACGCCAGAACAATCCGGCATCCCTACCTTTAACGCTTCAAGCAGGTTGGTGTCGATAGGCTGCTGCGGCAAACCACGTGCAGCACGTTTGCGGTTATCCTGCTCGAACCGTTGCTGCTGCTCGCGCGCGTCGGTCAACTCATGGAAACCATTCGCCAGCTCAATACCTTTGTAATAAACCTCAAATCGCTCAGCGACCCGATGATCTTCGGTACTGATTTGTGCCAGTGACGCCTGACTGGCCGGGAAATGGTACACAAACGTTGGTTTGTCTTTGCCAATATGCGGCTCAACGCCCATTGTAAACAGCAGTTGCAGCAAGGTATCCCGGTCTTCTTCGGTATCGGCGATATTGCTGAGATCCAGCTTCGCCGCCACTTCCCGCAGTTGGGTTTTATCCGCAGACAGCGGGTCAATCTCCAGATGACGCTGGAAAGCTTGCTGGTAAGAAAGGCTTTCGGCAGGTGAACAGTCCAGCACTTGCTGCAGCAAATCATCCACTTCATTCATCAGGCGATACATGTCGTAGTGTGGGCGATACCACTCAAGCATGGTGAACTCAGGATTATGATGACGCCCCATCTCTTCATTACGGAAGCTGCGACATAGCTGATACACCGGGCCACATCCTGCGACCAGCAGGCGCTTCATATGGTATTCCGGGCTGGTCATTAAATAGAGGTTCATCCCCTGGGAATGACCAGGGCCAACGAAACGCGTTTCGAACGGGAACAGGTGGATGTCCGTTACCGTCGCCTGACTCATGCAAGGTGTCTCAACCTCAAGCACTCCACGATCGGCAAAAAAGCGACGAATCTCCGCTATAATTGCTGCACGTTTTAACAGATTGGGGATGGACGCGCTCGGCTGCCAGGTTGCCGTTTCGCTCATGGTTGTTTCTCCGATTTCAGACAAGGGCACGAAGTCTACTCGTATCGCGCTAGCGAGACAAATTTCACGCGGGAATAATAAACACTGGCTGGCGGGTAAAAAAAGTAACAATGGGTGGTTTAGTAATTAAATTAATCAAATTCAATGATAATTCAGCCCTCTGATACGCTAAAAAAATCGAACACGTCAAATTTCCCTCACATCCCTAAGACTATACTATTGTACCTATAAAGGAGCAGTGGAAACGCGTTCATAACCTGTTTGAAGCCGATTAAGCATCTGAATTCGGACGGGGATGAAATAACAACAATCTGGAGGAATGTCGTGCAAACCTTTCAAGCCGATCTTGCCATTATAGGCGCCGGTGGCGCGGGATTACGTGCTGCAATTGCTGCCGCACAAGCAAATCCCAACGCTAAAATCGCACTGATCTCAAAAGTGTACCCAATGCGCAGCCATACCGTTGCTGCCGAAGGCGGCTCTGCTGCTGTCGCGCAGGATCATGACAGCTTTGACTACCATTTTCACGATACGGTAGCAGGCGGAGACTGGCTGTGTGAGCAGGATGTCGTGGATTACTTTGTCCACCACTGCCCAACTGAAATGACGCAACTGGAACAATGGGGCTGCCCATGGAGCCGCCGTGAAGACGGTAGCGTCAACGTACGTCGCTTCGGCGGCATGAAAATCGAGCGTACCTGGTTTGCCGCGGATAAAACCGGCTTCCACATGCTGCATACGCTGTTCCAAACTTCATTGCAGTTCTCGCAAATTCAGCGCTTTGATGAACACTTCGTTCTGGATATCCTGGTGGACGACGGTCATGCTCGCGGCCTGGTCGCCATGAACATGATGGAAGGCACCCTGGTCCAAATCCGTGCAAACGCAGTCGTGATGGCAACGGGCGGCGCGGGTCGTGTTTACCGTTACAACACCAACGGCGGCATCGTAACCGGCGACGGTATGGGCATGGCGCTGAGCCACGGCGTTCCGCTGCGTGATATGGAATTCGTTCAGTATCACCCAACTGGTCTGCCTGGTTCCGGTATCCTGATGACTGAAGGCTGCCGCGGTGAAGGCGGTATTCTGGTCAACAAAAACGGCTATCGTTATCTGCAAGACTACGGCATGGGCCCAGAAACTCCGCTGGGCGAGCCGAAAAACAAATATATGGAACTCGGTCCGCGCGACAAAGTTTCTCAGGCTTTCTGGCACGAATGGCGCAAAGGCAACACCATTTCCACTCCGCGTGGCGATGTGGTTCACCTCGACCTGCGTCACCTCGGCGAGAAAAAACTGCTCGAACGTTTACCGTTCATCTGCGAACTGGCGAAAGCCTACGTGGGTGTCGATCCGGTTAAAGAACCGATCCCGGTACGTCCGACCGCGCACTACACCATGGGCGGTATCGAAACCGATCAGCACTGTGAAACCCGCATTAAAGGTCTTTTCGCTGTCGGCGAATGTTCCTCTGTTGGTCTGCATGGCGCTAACCGTCTGGGTTCTAACTCCCTGGCGGAACTGGTGGTCTTCGGTCGTATGGCCGGTGAACAAGCTGCGGAACGCGCTGCAACGGCTGGCGCTGCAAACAGTGCCGCTCTGGATGCACAGGTTGCTGGCGTTGAAAAACGTCTGAAAGACCTGGTTAACCAGCAAGGTAACGAAAACTGGTCTAAGATCCGTGACGAAATGGGCATTTCCATGGAAGAAGGTTGCGGTATCTACCGTACGCCGGAACTGATGCAGAAAACCGTTGATAAGCTGGCGGAACTGCAGGAGCGCTTCAAGCGCGTACGTATCACTGATACTTCCAGCGTCTTCAACACCGACCTGCTGTACACCATCGAACTGGGTCACGGTCTGAACGTTGCTGAATGTATGGCGCACTCCGCTCTGGCACGTAAAGAATCCCGCGGCGCGCACCAGCGTCTGGATGAAGGCTGCACCGAGCGTGACGACGTGAACTTCCTCAAACACACCCTCGCCTTCCGCGATGCTGACGGCACGACTCGCCTGGAATACAGCGACGTGAAAATCACCACTCTGCCACCGGCTAAACGTGTTTACGGTGGCGAAGCGGAAGCAGCCGATAAGAAGGAGAAGGCGAATGGCTGAGATGAAAAACCTGAAAGTTGAGGTGGTGCGCTATAACCCGGAAACCGATACCGCGCCGCACAGTGCTTTCTACGAAGTTCCTTATGATGAAACCACGTCACTGCTGGATGCGCTGGGCTACATCAAGGATAACCTGGCACCGGATCTGAGCTACCGCTGGTCCTGCCGTATGGCGATCTGCGGCTCCTGCGGCATGATGGTCAACAACGTGCCAAAACTGGCGTGCAAAACCTTCCTGCGTGATTACACCAACGGTATGAAAGTTGAAGCGCTGGGCAACTTCCCGATTGAGCGCGATCTGGTCGTCGACATGACGCACTTTATCGAAAGCCTGGAAGCGATCAAACCGTACATCATCGGTAACCCGCGTACACCGGATCAGGGTCCAAACACCCAGACTCCGGCGCAAATGGCGAAGTATCATCAGTTCTCCGGTTGCATCAACTGTGGTCTGTGCTACGCCGCGTGCCCACAGTTCGGCCTGAACCCTGAGTTCATTGGACCGGCTGCGATTACGCTGGCGCATCGTTACAACGAAGATAGCCGCGACCACGGTAAGAAGGAGCGTATGGCTCAGTTGAACAGCCCGAACGGCGTCTGGACCTGTACTTTCGTGGGCTACTGCTCCGAAGTCTGCCCGAAACACGTCGATCCGGCTGCGGCCATTCAGCAGGGTAAAGTTGAAAGTTCAAAAGACTTTCTTATCGCTACCCTGAAACCACGCTAAGGAGTGCACGATGACGACTAAACGTAAAGCCTATGTGCGGCCAATGACGTCCACCTGGTGGAAAAAGCTGCCATTTTATCGTTTTTACATGCTGCGTGAAGGCACGGCAGTCCCGGCAGTCTGGTTCAGCATTGAACTGATTATCGGCCTGTTTGCACTCAAGCATGGTGCAGAGTCCTGGATGGGCTTTGTCGCCTTTTTGCAAAACCCGGTGGTGGTAATCCTTAACATTATCGCCCTGGCAGCAGCGCTGCTGCATACCAAAACCTGGTTTGAGCTGGCGCCGAAAGCCGCCAACATCATCGTAAAAGACGAAAAAATGGGGCCAGAGCCGATCATCAAAGGTCTCTGGGCAGTCACTGTGGTTGCTACAGTAGTCATACTGTTTGTTGCCCTGTTCTGGTAAGGAGTCCGGAATGATTAATCCAAATCCAAAACGCTCTGACGAACCCGTATTCTGGGGCCTGTTTGGTGCAGGCGGTATGTGGAGCGCAATCATTGCGCCGGTAATGATCCTGCTGGTAGGCATTATGCTGCCGCTGGGCTTTGTTCCTGATGCTTTCAGCTATGAACGCGTACTGGCATTCGCTCAGAGCTTCATCGGACGTGCGTTTCTGTTCCTGATGATCGTTCTGCCGCTGTGGTGTGGTTTACACCGTATGCACCACGCGATGCATGACCTGAAAATCCACGTGCCTGCTGGCAAATGGGTATTCTACGGCCTGGCTGCTATCCTGACCGTTGTAACAGCGATTGGCATTCTGACTATCTAATCGCAGCTGTTACCTATTGGGCCCGCCACTGGCGGGCCTTTTTATTTGTGCACAACGCCGATCAACCAGCGGGAAAACTCACGCATCGCAGGCGTCTCCGGACGGGATTGCAATCGCGTAATCCAGTAACTTCCCAAATCAATCTGCGTTAAAAACGGTTGTACGATACGTTCACTACTGAGTAAATGCGTGAACATTCTGACTGGCGCAATTGCCACACCGATCCCCGCCTGAGCGGCTTCCAGCATGGTGACGGACGAATCAAACACCATCACGTTGTGCGTCGGTGACGGAGGCGCCTCTCCGGCCGCCTGCATCCAAAGCGCCCATTCATCCCGCCGATACGATCGCAATAATGGAAATTTCAGGATGTCCGCAGGCGTTTGAATCTGCGAAGCCAATATTGGCGAACACAGTGGAGACATCAGCGCGCTACATAAATATTGCGCATCGGTATCGTGCCAGGCTCCACCACCATAGCGAATGGTATAATCCAGCCCCTCTGCAGCAGGATCAACACGGTTATTATGCGTGGAAAGCTGTAAATCGATATGCGGATAACTCCGTTTAAAATCGTGCAGAAGTGGGAAAAGGCACCCCACCGCAAAAGTGCCCACCACACCAATTTTCAGTTTTTCCTGAGCCTGGTTACCGGCAAAGCGGTCTAACATCGCCGCCATACGATCGAAAGAATCATTAAGTACAGGTAACAGACTCTCACCTTCTGTCGTGAGCATCAGGCCTCGTGAAACGCGAATAAAGAGCTGACAATTCAACTGCTGCTCCAACGCTTTCACATGCTGGCTGATGGCAGAATGCGTTACATTCAGCTCAATTGCTGCGCGGGTAAAGCTGAGATGCCTGGCGGCCGCTTCAAAAGCCCGTAGAGAATTAAGTGGGATATAGCTACGCGTCATCATCTAACCCGTTAGAAAAACTTATATCTGCTGCTAAATTTAACCGTTTGTCAACACGGTACAAATCAAACAAACTGGTCGCGTCTGATGGGCCCGGACACCCTTTCGCTTTTTATTACGGAAATGATTTCATGATGAAAAAATCGTTATGCTGCGCGCTACTGCTGGCCGCCCCTTTCTCCACGTTTGCCGCCCCTAAGACAGAACAACACATTGCCGATATCGTTAACCGCACCATCACACCGCTGATGAAGGAACAGGCTATTCCGGGTATGGCCGTGGCCGTTATCTACCAGGGAAAACCGTATTACTTTACCTGGGGTAAAGCTGATATCACCAATAATCGTCCGATCACACAGAACACACTGTTCGAACTCGGTTCAGTCAGTAAGACCTTCAATGGCGTGCTGGGCGGCGATGCGATCGCCCGCGGCGAAATCAAACTCAGCGATCCGGTCACTCTGTACTGGCCGGAACTCACAGGCAAACAGTGGCAGAACATTAGTCTGCTGCACTTAGCCACATACACGGCAGGTGGCCTGCCGCTTCAGATCCCCGACGAGGTGACGGATAAAACCGCATTGCTGCACTTTTATCAAAACTGGCAACCTCAGTGGGCTCCGGGCGCTAAACGTCTCTATGCTAACTCCAGCATTGGTCTGTTTGGCGCACTGGCGGCGAAACCTTCAGGGATGAGCTATGAAGAGGCACTGACCAGACGCGTCCTGCAACCATTAAAACTCACACACACCTGGATTACGGTTCCACAGAGAGAACAAAAAGATTATGCCTGGGGCTATCATGAAGGAAAGCCAGTGCATGTTTTCCCCGGCCAACTTGATGCCGAAGCCTATGGCGTGAAATCCAGCATCATCGATATGACCCGTTGGGTTCAGGCCAACATGGACGCCAACCAGGTTAAGGAGAAAACACTCCAGCAGGGCATTGAGCTTGCGCAGTCACGTTACTGGCGTATTGGCGATATGTATCAGGGACTGGGCTGGGAGATGCTGAACTGGCCAGTGAAAGCCGACTCGATAATCAGCGGTAGCGACAGCAAAGTGGCGCTGGCAGCGCTGCCCGCCGTTGAGGTAAATCCGCCAGCCCCAGTCGTGAAAGCCTCATGGGTGCATAAAACAGGGTCTACTGGCGGATTTGGCAGTTACGTTGCCTTCGTGCCAGAAAAAAATCTTGGCATCGTGATGCTGGCAAACAAAAGCTACCCTAACCCGGCTCGCGTAGAGGCCGCCTGGCGCATCCTGGAAAAGTTGCAATAACTGACAAAGAGGTCCGGTAAATCGGGCCTCCATTCTTGATCTTTTTTTCCTGCTGTCATCTACACTTAACAAAAAACAGCAAGGAAAACACTATGCGCATTCTGCCCGTCGTTGCTGCAGTTACGGCTGCATTTCTGGTTGTTGCTTGCAGTTCCCCTACACCGCCGAAAGGCGTTACCGTGGTGAATAACTTTGATGCCAAACGCTATCTGGGCACCTGGTATGAAATTGCACGTTTCGACCATCGATTCGAGCGTGGACTGGAAAAAGTGACCGCAACCTACAGCTTGCGCGACGACGGCGGCATCAATGTGATCAACAAGGGCTATAACCCAGACAGGGAAATGTGGCAGAAAACCGAGGGTAAAGCCTATTTCACCGGCGATCCAAACCGCGCTGCGCTCAAGGTCTCGTTCTTCGGCCCTTTCTATGGCGGGTATAACGTGATTGCGCTCGATAGGGAATATCGTCACGCGCTGGTCTGCGGCCCGGATCGCGACTATCTGTGGATCCTCTCTCGTACCCCAACGATTTCAGATGAGATGAAACAGCAGATGCTGGCAGTCGCGACCCGGGAGGGGTTTGAAGTGAACAAGTTGATTTGGGTAAAACAACCCGGCGCTTAGTGGCTGCTGAGCTTCAGGCCAATAATGCCGGCAACAATCAACCCCAGGCTGAGCAGACGCGCCGGACTGGCTGATTCGCCCAATAGCAGAATGCCGGTAATGGCTGCCCCTACCGCGCCAATCCCGGTCCAGACGGCATAAGCCGTACCAACCGGTAGCGTTCTCATCGCCCAGGAAAGCATAGCGATACTGACGATCATCGCCGCAATGGTGATAATACTTGGCGTTAAACGGGTAAAACCGTGGGTATATTTCAGACCAATCGCCCAGACAACTTCAAGCAGGCCCGCGATAAGTAAAACGATCCAGGACATAACAGGCTCCAGTACACGATGGGGCCGTCCCCGGGTGAAAGATGCGTTTGCAGGTCGTCCTGCAAAGCGGATGTATGAAATGGCATTTTTGCCCGGGAGAAAATGAATTTCAACCTTTTTATTCATTGCTTACTTAAAGCAAGAATTAAGCCCAATTAGAGGCGTAGTTCCCGCATTTGGCTCACATTGGACTTCTCTATGATGAAGAGCTTTCTGAACTCAGAAAGCCATTTGATCCTCTTCTGAATGCGAAAGGTTTATGCTTAAAATTTTAGTGATTGACCGGTGCCACTTTACCCGCACAGGGATAGAGGCCTTGCTTAATCATTCTGGTATGTTCAACTCTTCATTTCTGGTGTCAGGGATTAATAATCTGATGTTGGCTAAAGAGCATATTTTGCAGTGGAAGCCTCATCTGGTAATCGCAGATTTATGTAGTTTTCTCAGCGATATTCACTCCAGCCCCCCCATCGCACCATTTTTTATGAGCTGCGGCGCCATCCCGCTGATTTTACTACAATCAGGCGACCGATCGCATAACCCCATCGATCCCCTTCACTCTGCCGTTCACTCGACATTGTCCAAACACATCGCGTTGCATGATCTTTCGCGCACGATCCAGAATGCACTACAGATCCGCCCCGTATTGGATACACCTAAAAATGCCACACCGCTGCTTACACCACAGGAAGAGAAGGTACTGTCGTTGTGGATGGATGGCGTTGATAACAATGCAATAGCCGCCGCGCTCTGCATTCATGGTAAGACGGTATACACCTATAAGCGAAATATCCGTATGAAGCTGCACCTGGGGAATCGCTTTTCACCGTTTCTCTCTCTACCTGAGAAGATGAATTAACGGTACGACGGTGCGTCGTACCGTTCATAGTTATTGCTGAGCCTTTGTCGCTGCACCAGAAATGGCACTACCGCCCTCAGAAATATCCTGACCTACGCCTCGCGTCGTATTACACGCCGTTAATACGGAAGAAAGTACCAACACAGAAAAGATCGCAGCAATTGTCTTCTTAACCATAACGCCTTCCTTTTCTAGCCAATATTGTTTGTGTATAGCTACTTAATAATAGACAAGATCCGGGGGGGTGACGGATAAACGACCATTTTTAAGACAATATGAGGGGACTAGCTGGCAGCGTGAGAAATTGAATTACCGAGATGTTTGATATCTTCACCGAAGCCGCGCGCCGTATTACAGCCCGCCAGGAGGGTGCTGGTGAAAAGGATAAGCATTACAAGACCGAGAAGACGTTTCATCATTCCTGCCCTGGAAAAGTATGGCGCAGCAATCTGCACCAACATCTTAGAAATACGCAAAATCTTTCAGGCCGCCTGATGCAGCCTGAAAGATGAAGAATATTACTTCACGCGGGATACGTATTCGCCAGAGCGGGTATCCACTTTGATGACTTCGCCGATCTGTACGAACAGCGGAACTTTAACCACTGCACCGGTGGACAGCGTCGCTGGTTTACCACCAGTACCTGCAGTGTCACCTTTCAGACCTGGGTCAGTTTCAATGATTTCCAGCTCAACGAAGTTAGGCGGGGTCACGGAGATTGGCTGACCGTTCCACAGGGTCACGATGCACTCAGCCTGATCCAGCAGCCATTTAGCGCTATCACCTACCGCTTTCGCGTCAGCAGCCAGCTGTTCGAAAGTGGAGTTGTTCATGAAATGGTAGAACTCACCGTCGTTGTACAGGTAAGTCAGGTTCATATCGACAACGTCTGCGCCTTCTGCGGAGTCGGTGGATTTGAAGGTTTTCTCTACACGAGTACCGGTCAGCAGGCGGCGCAGCTTAACGCGTGCAAATGCCTGGCCTTTACCCGGTTTAACGAATTCACTGGCTTCAACCGCATAAGGTTCGCCATCCATCATGATTTTAAGACCGGCACGAAAATCGTTGCTATAGTAAGTCGCCATAAGGCCCTCTGAAATTGTTAACTGGTAGCTAAGCCACAAAATGGCGCATATTGTAACCCTAAACACCCCATCCAGAGAAGATTGGTTAGTACAACTTGCCGATGTTCTCACCGATCCGGATGAACTATTACGTCTTTTGAATATAGACGCTGATGAAAATTTGCTCGCTGGTCGTGAGGCAAAACGTCTTTTTGCCCTTCGCGTGCCACGATCGTTTATCGCACGCATGGAGAAAGGCAACCCCAACGATCCGCTACTGCGTCAGGTGCTTACCTCGCAGGATGAATTCGTTGCCGCCCCCGGATTCTCTACCGATCCACTGGAAGAGCAGCACAGCGTCGTTCCTGGATTGCTGCACAAATATCGCAACCGGGCGTTGCTGCTGGTAAAAGGCGGATGTGCGGTAAACTGCCGCTATTGCTTCCGTCGCCACTTCCCGTATGCCGAGAACCAGGGGAATAAACGTAACTGGCAGGTGGCGTTAGATTACATCGCCGCGCACCCTGAGCTGGATGAGATTATTTTCTCCGGTGGCGATCCCCTCATGGCTAAGGACCACGAGCTTGACTGGTTACTCACGCAACTGGAGGCCATTTCACATATTAAGCGTCTGCGAATTCACAGCCGCTTGCCAATTGTGATCCCAGCTCGTATTACCGAAGGGTTAGTCGATCGTTTTGCGCGATCTTCCCTGCAAATTCTGTTGGTGAATCACATTAACCACGCGAACGAAATTGATGAGACATTTCGTCAGGCAATGGCCAGCTTGCGTAAAGTGGGTGTCACATTGCTTAATCAAAGCGTCCTGCTGCGTGGCGTGAACGACAACGCACAAACGCTGGCAAACCTGAGCAATGCACTGTTTGATGCGGGCGTAATGCCCTATTACCTGCATGTTTTGGATAAAGTGCAAGGAGCCGCTCACTTTATGGTGAGTGACGATGAGGCGCGGAAAATCATGCGAGAGCTGCTGACGCTGATTTCAGGCTATATGGTCCCAAAACTGGCGCGCGAAATTGGCGGTGAGCCCAGTAAAACGCCGTTGGATTTGCAGTTACGCCAACAATAGTCATTATTGAGTGTCCGATTTCGGACACTCGACACGATTACTTATCATTTAAATTCCAACAAGTGGAGCCACACTTTTAATCTGTGCTATTTTAATTAGCGCTGTAAAATCATTCATTCGTAAATTTTATCAAAAGTTTCAAATGCAGAACATCAATAAATATATGGTTAGGGAGAACCTTTGATGGCTATCAGTATTAAAGGTATTAATACCGGCGTTATTCGTCAGAAGAATGAATTTGTTGCTTTGGCATTAAAGATAAAAGAACCAAGAAATAAAGAGTCGCTGTTTTTTCTTTCTCCGCTTGGGCTAAGAGACTTGTTTATTGCTCTGGAAAGCAAGCTATACGCCAAACATCAACTAAGCGAAGACGAGCGTGTGCAATATGAGAAAGAATGCGAGAAAGCCAGCAAAAAGATGCACGAAAATATTCCCTTAATTCAGGAAGATGAGTTAAAGAATGCGGATATTAACCGTCGCATAAATTCACTGACGTTAGTGGATGATAAAGGGGAGAACTTAGCATTTTCTCTGACGCTGCATGACGGGAAAACAGATGAATTACTGATTAATGAATTACAGATTCAGGTGTTGGCGCATGCAATTATTCATACAATAAATAATGCTGGCATGCGGGATTTAGCGCTACGAATTACATCGCTGCTGGATTTTCTGCCGCTGTACGATGTGGATTGCCAGCAAAACGACAATCTGGAATACGATTCTTATACACAACCCGAATGGAAACATAACCTGTTTAATCATTATCTGGCGATTATTTACCGCTATACGGATGATAAAGGAAAAGCCCAGTACTGTGGTTCGGTAGTAAAAACTCGCGCTCTTTCCGGCAGCAAAGAGGCCGAAGCCATTACTCGCCGTCTGCTCGATTTCAGCCCACGGCTGAAAAAACTTGCCGGTGTACCGTGCCAGGTGTTTGTCAGAACGTTGACGGGTGATAAGACGCAAAAGCTCAATCAGGATCAGTGCCTGCGCGCGCTGCATCATTTACGCGTTCAGTCTGCGCATAAGACTCAGAATGCCTGATGGCGCTGCGCTTATCAGGCCTACGATTGCATGAGCCTGTCCAGGCCACTTTATTACACAAAATCATTCAATCTGCATCGCGGCGGCAAGCGAAGAAAATCCCCAGGAGCATAGATAACTATGTGACTGGGGTTTCACAGCGCAGCCAACAAAGGGGCTGGTTGAAGGATGAAGTGTAATCAGTTAGGGCACTTATAAACCTGGCCATTCATCTCGCTGGCAGTCGGTACAAAGCTGGACAGCATTCCCTGGGATGGGCTGCTGACGCCATAAATCACGTTACCGCCCATTGCAGCGGCCTGGTTACGCAGATCATTCGCCGCGCCACGCATAGAGCCGCCCTCTTCGCCATGCTGGCCAGAAAGCCAGTTGCTCTGTTTACCGGTCGCAGTGCCGATCAACTGACACTCAGCACCTGGCTTATCTTCAACAAAGCGAACGCTTTGTCCGGCTGAACTCAGTTCGTTGCTGGAGCTACAACCCGCCATCAGTAGCGCGGCACCAACGATCCCTGCTAAATATTTCACGTGCATGTTATTCCCCATAATCAATGAGCTGGACCTTATGTCCATAGCTGAATCATATACTAAAAAGATGACCAAAAGAAAAACCCCCGGACATTTCTGCCCGAGGGTTTCTCAATTCTGAGAGGTTCAGAACAACATGATTACATCATGCCGCCCATACCGCCCATGCCGCCCATACCACCAGCAGCACCTAAGTCAGGTGCATCGCCTTTCGGCAGGTCGGTAACCATGCACTCGGTGGTGATCATCAGGCCCGCAACAGAAGCCGCGTACTGCAGAGCAGAGCGGGTTACTTTGGTCGGATCCAGGATACCCATGTCGATCATGTTGCCGTATTCTTCAGTTGCAGCGTTGTAACCGTAGTTACCGTCACCGGCTTTCACGGTGTTAGCAACAACAGACGGCTCTTCGCCGCAGTTCAGTACGATTTGACGCAGTGGGGATTCCATTGCGCGCAGCGCAACTTTGATACCTACGTTCTGGTCTTCGTTCTGACCTTTCAGGCCGGCAATTTTAGACGCTACGCGAATCAGCGCAACACCACCACCAGCAACCACGCCTTCTTCTACCGCAGCACGGGTCGCGTGCAGGGCATCTTCAACGCGGGCTTTCTTCTCTTTCATTTCAACTTCGGTTGCAGCACCGACTTTGATCACCGCAACACCGCCAGCCAGTTTCGCTACGCGCTCCTGCAGTTTTTCACGGTCGTAATCAGAAGTTGCTTCTTCGATCTGCTGACGAATCTGAGTCACACGACCCTGGATTGCCGCTTCTTCACCCACGCCATCGATGATGGTGGTGGTGTCTTTGTTGATAACAACGCGTTTCGCCTGGCCCAGATCTTCCAGAGTTGCTTTTTCCAGCTCCATACCGATCTCTTCAGAGATGACGGTACCGCCAGTCAGGGTTGCGATATCCTGCAGCATTGCTTTGCGACGGTCGCCGAAGCCAGGTGCTTTAACTGCAGCCACTTTAACGATGCCACGCATGGTGTTAACAACCAGAGTAGCCAGCGCTTCGCCTTCAACATCTTCAGCGATGATCAGCAGCGGTTTGCCTGCTTTAGCAACGGCTTCCAGAACCGGCAGCATTTCGCGGATGTTGGAGATTTTCTTATCAGCCAGCAGGATGAACGGCGTTTCCAGTTCTACTGCGCCAGTTTCCGGCTTGTTGATGAAGTAAGGAGACAGGTAACCGCGGTCAAACTGCATACCTTCAACCACGTCCAGTTCGTCCTGCAGACCTGTACCGTCTTCAACGGTGATCACGCCTTCTTTACCGACTTTGTCCATCGCTTCAGCGATCAGTTTACCTACAGTTTCGTCGGAGTTAGCGGAGATGGTACCAACCTGAGCAATAGCTTTAGAGTCGGAGCACGGTACGGACAGTGCTTTCAGTTCTTCAACTGCAGCAGCGACAGCTTTGTCGATACCACGTTTCAGATCCATCGGGTTCATGCCCGCAGCAACAGCTTTCAGGCCTTCAGTGATGATGGACTGGGCCAGTACGGTTGCGGTGGTGGTACCGTCGCCTGCAGCGTCGTTCGCTTTAGAGGCAACTTCTTTCACCATCTGCGCACCCATGTTTTCGAACTTGTCTTCCAGTTCGATTTCACGTGCGACGGAAACACCATCTTTAGTGATGGTCGGTGCACCGAAAGATTTATCCAGAACTACGTTACGGCCTTTTGGACCGAGGGTAACTTTCACTGCATCTGCCAGTACATTCACGCCGCGCAGCATTTTCACACGAGCGTCGTTACCGAATTTTACGTCTTTAGCTGCCATTTTCTCTTTCCCTTAAATTCGTATGTTCAGTGTCGTTCGCGGATTAGGCTTCAACGATTGCCAGGATGTCGCTTTCGGACATGATCAACACTTCTTCATTGTCGATCTTCTCAGATTTAACACCGTAGCCATCGTTGAAAATGACAATATCGCCGACTTTCACGTCCAGCGGCTGTACAGAACCGTTGTCCAGGATGCGACCCTTACCGACAGCGATGATTTCGCCACGAGTTGATTTACCTGCAGCGGAACCGGTCAGTACGATGCCACCAGCAGATTTGGATTCAACTTCTTTACGTTTGACGATCACACGATCATGTAACGGACGAATACTCATTGATAGCTCTCCTTTGAGAAAGTCTTTATCAGTTATGGGTGACGCCGGCCCGTAAACGGTATCCCGGCTAGTGACCAGAGAGATGGGGATGGGCTTTTGTGCCTTCAAGGGGGCAAGCGAAAAAAAATTTTTATCAGCAGAAAATCCCGTCAAAACACCGACACGCCTCACATTTCATAACGATTTCAGCCACGTCGTCATAAGCAAATCCGATTGTGATACCATCGAAAATCTGCGCTGTAGCCCGGTACATGGGCATAACCGGATAACAACTTATGAGCGGACTAAAACAAGAGCTGGGACTGGCTCAAGGCGTTGGCCTGTTGTCGACATCATTGTTAGGTACAGGCGTTTTTGCCGTCCCTGCACTGGCCGCGCTGGTTGCTGGCAACAACAGCCTGTGGGCATGGCCAGTGCTGATCGTTTTAGTCTTTCCGGTGGCGATTGTCTTTGCCGTACTCGGTCGCCATTTTCCCAGCGCAGGCGGCGTGGCGCATTTTGTCGGCATGGCCTTTGGATCACGGCTTGAGCGCGTCACCGGATGGTTATTTTTGTCGGTGATCCCAGTGGGGTTACCAGCGGCATTACATATTGCCGCCGGATTTGGCCAGGCGATGTTTGGCTGGCATGGTTGGCAGCTTCTGTTGGCAGAGCTCGGCACGCTGGTATTGGTCTGGTACATCGGTTCGCGGGGTGCCAGCTCCAGCGCAAACCTGCAAACGGTAATTGCCGGACTGATCGTCGCGCTGATTGTCGCCATCTGGTGGGCTGGCGAGTTGAAACCGAGTGAGATCCCCTTTCCTGCCATCGACAAGATTGAGTTTCCCGGGCTTTTTGCCGCGCTGTCGGTGATGTTCTGGTGCTTTGTTGGCCTTGAAGCATTCGCACACCTGGCCTCTGAATTCAAAAATCCAGAACGGGATTTCCCGCGCGCCCTGATGATTGGCCTGCTACTGGCCGGTTCCGTGTACTGGGCATGTACCGTCGTTGTGCTACATTTTGATGCCTATGGTGAACAGATGGCAGCGGCGGCATCGCTGCCTGAAATCGTCGTCCAACTGTTTGGCGTTCACGCCCTGTGGGTTGCCTGCATCATTGGTTATCTGGCCTGCTTTGCCAGCCTGAACATTTATATCCAAAGTTTCGCCCGTCTGGTGTGGTCGCAAGCACAATATAAACCTGAGAGCTATCTGGCTCGCCTGTCCCCTCGCCATCTTCCGGCCAATGCGCTAAACGCGGTATTGGGTTGCTGCGTCGTCAGTACCTTGTGCATCTATATGCTACAAATCAATCTCGATGCGTTAATTGTCTACGCTAACGGCATCTTTATTATGATTTATCTGCTATGCATGCTGGCAGGGTGTCGATTGCTAAAAGGGCACTATCGCGTACTGGCTACAGTGGGGGGGCTGCTGTGCCTACTGCTGCTGGCGATGGTCGGCTGGAAGAGTCTGTATGCGTTGATTATGCTGATGGGGCTGTGGCTGTTTTTACCCCGCAGGCCGGATAAGGCAACGTTGACGCCATCATCCGGCCTATAAACACTTTTGCCGGATGGCGCTAACGCTTATCCGGCCTACATACTGAGGCTTAATCCCGACGATCGTCTTTATGTTCGATGCTGTCGCGCTTGTCATCCTTGCGCTGAAATTCACCATCAAAAGTCTCACCGCCACCGGTTCCGGCACTAAATCCACCACCTGGCATACGAGAAAAACGCAAATGCGGCAGTAACTTCATGGTCAAATGTTTCTGCACCGGGGGTAATAAAAGAAGAAGACCGAGGAAATCGGTGAAGAAACCAGGTAACACCAACAGCAAGCCGGCGATAATCAGCGACACGCTCTTGATCATTTCTGCAGCCGGACTTTCACCTGCTACCATTTTCTGTTGCATCAGTAAAAAGTTCTTAAACCCTTGGTTACGAACCAGAGACATACCGATAACCGAGGTAAAAATAACCAAAATCAGGGTCATCAGGACACCCAGCACATGGGCGACCTGGATAAAAATAGATATCTCTATGTAAACATAGAGAAAAATGGCAAGTAATGGTATCCAGCGCAAAGGGCTCTCCTGTTGAAAACAGTCGTTTTCACCAACAACTGTTCGAAAATTGTGTGACTTGCATCACTCTAATATTGTGGTGATTAGCAAAATTTCAAGCTACTTGTACACTAATATTTGGTGTTAATCCTAAAGGGGTGATCTATTTCACAGAATAATAAATAAGGGGTAAATTCCACGCTTTAAGTGATCCAGATTACGGTAGAAATCCTGAACCAGCATATGATCTCGGGTATCAGACCGATGCAGGGGATAATCGTCGGTCGAGAAACAATCGAAATCACATATATCCTGTGTGTTTAGTCAAATCATTGGCAGCTTGAAAAAGAAGGTTCACATGTTAAACAACATTCGTATCGAAGAAGACTTGTTGGGTACCAGGGAAGTTCCAGCGGACGCTTACTATGGTGTTCACACTCTGAGAGCGATTGAAAACTTCTACATTAGCAACAACAAAATCAGTGACATTCCTGAATTTGTTCGCGGCATGGTAATGGTTAAAAAGGCAGCGGCACTGGCCAACAAAGAGCTGCAAACTATTCCTAAGAGTGTGGCAAATGCCATCATCGCGGCGTGTGATGAAGTCCTGAATAACGGAAAATGCATGGATCAATTCCCGGTAGATGTTTACCAGGGTGGTGCGGGTACCTCCGTCAACATGAACACCAACGAAGTGCTGGCCAATATCGGTCTGGAACTGATGGGTCACCAGAAAGGTGAATATCAGTACCTGAACCCGAACGACCACGTCAACAAATGTCAGTCTACCAACGACGCTTACCCGACCGGTTTCCGTATCGCTGTTTACGCATCCATCATCAAACTGATTGATGCTCTGAACCAGCTGCGTGAAGGCTTCGAGCAAAAAGCAGTTGAATTCCAGGACATCCTGAAAATGGGTCGTACCCAGCTGCAGGATGCTGTACCGATGACCCTCGGCCAGGAATTCCGTGCTTTCAGCGTACTGTTGAAAGAAGAAGTGAAAAACATTGGTCGTACCGCTGAGCTGCTGCTGGAAGTTAACCTCGGCGCAACTGCAATCGGTACGGGTCTGAACACACCGAAAGAGTACTCTCCGCTGGCAGTGCAAAAACTGGCTGAAGTGACCGGTTTCGCCTGCGTTCCGGCAGAAGACCTGATTGAAGCCACCTCCGACTGCGGCGCATACGTTATGGTGCACAGTGCACTGAAACGTCTGGCTGTGAAAATGTCCAAAATCTGTAACGACCTGCGTTTGCTCTCCTCTGGCCCACGTGCCGGCCTGAATGAGATCAACCTGCCGGAACTGCAGGCGGGCTCTTCCATCATGCCAGCAAAAGTGAACCCGGTTGTTCCAGAAGTTGTAAACCAGGTGTGCTTTAAAGTCATCGGTAACGACGTCACTGTTACCATGGCATCTGAAGCAGGTCAGCTGCAGCTGAACGTAATGGAACCTGTTATCGGCCAGGCAATGTTCGAATCTATCCACATCCTGAGCAACGCTTGCTACAACCTGCTGGAAAAATGCGTTAGCGGTATCACTGCTAACAAAGAAGTGTGTGAAGCATTCGTTTATAACTCCATCGGTATCGTCACCTACCTCAACCCGTTCATCGGTCACCACAACGGCGATATCGTCGGTAAAATTTGTGCCGAAACCGGTAAGAGCGTGCGTGAAGTTGTCCTGGAGCGCGGTCTGTTGACCGAGGCAGAACTGGACGATATCTTCTCTGCACAGAACCTGATGCACCCGGCTTATAAAGCAAAACGTTATACTGATGAAAGCGAACAGTAATCGTGTAGGGTAGTACCAGAGAGGGCACGTCATGATGACGTGCCTTTTTTCTTGCACCAAGTTACTTAAAAACAACAATTTAATATCAACTTGTTAAACAACAAGGAAGGCTAATATGATAGTTTTAGAACTTATCATCGTTTTGCTGGCAATCTTTTTAGGTGCCAGACTTGGGGGTATCGGTATTGGATTTGCAGGTGGGCTGGGTGTTCTGGTTCTCGCCGCTATTGGCGTAAAACCGGGTAATATTCCGTTCGATGTTATTTCCATTATCATGGCGGTTATCGCTGCTATCTCTGCCATGCAGATTGCAGGTGGTCTGGACTATCTGGTCCATCAAACTGAAAAACTGCTGCGTAAGAACCCGAAATACATCACGATCCTTGCACCGATCGTGACCTATTTCCTGACTATCTTCGCGGGTACCGGCAACATCTCTCTGGCAACGCTGCCAGTTATCGCTGAAGTCGCGAAGGAGCAAGGGATCAAACCTTGCCGTCCGCTCTCTACTGCCGTGGTTTCTGCACAGATTGCGATTACCGCATCACCTATCTCTGCGGCCGTAGTTTACATGTCTTCCGTCATGGAAGGTCATGGCATCAGCTACATTCACCTGCTGTCCGTGGTCATTCCGTCCACCCTGCTGGCCGTTCTGGTGATGTCTTTCCTGATCACTGCACTGTTCAACTCCAAACTGTCTGACGACCCGATTTATCGTAAGCGTCTGGAAGAAGGCCTGGTTGAACTGCGCGGTGAAAGACAAGTTGAAATCAAAGCCGGTGCGAAAACCTCCGTTTGGCTGTTCCTGCTGGGCGTGGTTTGCGTAGTTGTATACGCCATCATCAACAGCCCAAGCCTTGGCCTGGTCGCTAAACCGCTGATGAACACCACCAACGCAATCCTGATCATCATGCTAAGCGTCGCGACGCTGACAACGATCGTCTGCCGCGTTGAAACTGACTCCATCCTGAACTCCAGCACCTTCAAAGCCGGTATGAGCGCCTGTATTTGTATCCTGGGTGTTGCATGGCTGGGTGATACCTTCGTATCTCACAACATTGACTGGATCAAAGATACTGCAGGTAGCGTAATTCAGGGTCATCCGTGGCTGCTGGCCGTCATCTTCTTCTTTGCTTCTGCTCTGCTGTATTCTCAGGCTGCAACGGCTAAAGCACTGATGCCGATGGCTCTGGCACTGAACGTTTCTCCACTGACCGCTGTAGCGTCTTTCGCTGCGGTTTCTGGTCTGTTCATTCTGCCTACCTACCCAACTCTGGTTGCTGCGGTTCAGATGGATGACACCGGTACTACCCGTATCGGTAAATTCGTCTTTAACCATCCGTTCTTCATCCCGGGTACTCTGGGTGTGGTTCTGGCTGTCTGCTTCGGCTTCTTGCTGGGTAGCTTCATGCTGTAAGACTTTACTGCAGGGTGCCTTCGCGCCCTGCAGTTCCTCCTCTTCATCACCCTGCTTTAGCTAACATCCTTCCCTCGTCCGTTGTATAGTGACCACTCTTTAGCTGGTTACTCTGTTCTTTCGAGGTGTTTATGCTTGATGTTAAGAGTCAGGATATCTCCATCCCCGATACCGTTGTGGTGCTCTGTACCGCCCCGGATGAAGCAACAGCCCAGGATCTGGCTGCAAAAGTACTGGCAGAAAAACTGGCCGCCTGCGTGACGCTGCTGCCCGGTGCAACATCTCTCTATTATTGGGAGGGTAAGCTGGAGCAGGAATATGAAGTCCAGATGATTTTAAAAACTACCGTCACACACCAGCAAGCGCTTCTCGATTGCCTGAAGTCTCATCATCCGTATCAAACCCCTGAACTTCTGGTTTTACCCGTCACTCACGGAGACTTTGATTACCGCTCATGGCTCAACGCATCCTTACGCTGATCCTGCTGCTATGCAGCACATCCACTTTTGCCGGATTATTTGATTCGCCTGGCCGCTCGCAGTTTGTCCCTGCCGACCGGGCATTTATTTTTGATTTTCAGCAAAACCAACATGACCTGAACCTCTCATGGCAGGTAAAAGACGGCTACTATCTGTATCGCAAACAGATAAGCATTACGCCATCTCAGGCCGATATCGCTGAGGTAAAACTTCCGCCGGGTGTCTGGCATGAAGATGAGTTTTACGGCAAAAGTGAGATTTACCGTAAACAGTTGACCATCCCGGTCACGGTCAATCAGGCAAAATCTGGCGCCACATTAACGGTCACGTACCAGGGCTGTGCCAACGCCGGATTTTGCTATCCGCCGGAAACCAAAACCGTTCCACTCAGTGAAGTCATGGCTCATACAGATGCGATGCCTACACCAACACCTGATACAGTCGCCCCGGAAGAACAATCACAGCCAGCCGCCCAACTCCCCTTTTCCGCACTGTGGGCATTGCTGATCGGGATTGGCATTGCCTTTACCCCCTGTGTACTGCCGATGTATCCACTGATTTCCGGCATCGTACTCGGCGGCAAGCAGCGCTTATCAACCGGGCGGGCTCTGCTGCTGACCTTTATCTACGTCCAGGGAATGGCGCTCACCTACACTGCTCTGGGCCTGGTCGTTGCGGCTGCCGGGCTACAGTTTCAGGCCGCGCTACAGCATCCCTATGTATTGATTGGGCTTGCCATTGTCTTTACGCTGCTGGCTCTGTCGATGTTCGGCTTGTTCACATTACAACTCCCTTCCTCACTGCAAACGCGTCTGACATTGATGAGTAACCGCCAGCAGGGCGGTTCTCCGGGCAGCGTATTTACAATGGGGGCGATTGCTGGACTGATCTGTTCCCCTTGCACCACGGCACCACTGAGCGCGATTTTGCTGTATATCGCTCAGAGCGGGAATATGTGGCTGGGAGGCGGTACGCTGTATCTGTACGCATTGGGGATGGGATTACCCCTGATGCTGATTACCGTATTTGGTAACCGTCTGCTGCCGAAAAGTGGCCCATGGATGGAACACGTCAAGACCGCTTTTGGTTTCGTCATCCTTGCGCTTCCCGTCTTTTTACTCGAGCGGATTATCGGTGATGAGTGGGGCATTCGCCTGTGGTCACTGCTTGGCGTAGCATTCTTTGCCTGGGCGTTCATCACCAGTCTGCAGGCAAAACAAGGCTGGATGCGTATCGTGCAGATCATTCTGTTAGCCGCCGCGCTGGTCAGCGTACGACCATTGCAGGACTGGGCGTTCGGTGCGCCGCATGCTCAAAACCAGACGCATCTTAACTTTACGCCGGTAGCATCGGTAGATGCGCTAAATCAGGCGCTGGCACAAGCTAAAGGCAAGCCCGTTATGTTGGATCTGTATGCCGACTGGTGCGTGGCCTGCAAAGAGTTTGAGAAGTATACGTTCAGCAACCCGCAGGTTCAGCAAGTGCTCGGCGACACAGTGCTTTTGCAGGCGGATGTGACGGCAAACAATGCCCAGGATGTTGCTCTGCTGAAGCATTTACAGGTTTTAGGTTTGCCGACTATTTTGTTCTTTGACGCTGAGGGGAAAGAGCACCCGGAGGCTCGGGTAACGGGCTTTATGGATGCCGCAGCCTTCAGCGCACATTTGCGCGATCGCCAACCGTGAGCGACACTTGCAACAGGAAATACGGAGGAGAATACCGTGCAACGTGAAGATGTCCTGGGAGAAGCCCTGAAATTACTTGAGGTTCAAGGGATAGCCAATACCACGCTGGAAATGGTGGCCGAACGTATCAATTATCCTCTTGATGAACTACAACGCTTTTGGCCCGATAAAGAGGCCATTCTGTACGATGCGTTACGTTACCTCAGCCAGCGGGTAGATATCTGGCGGCGTCAGCTTTTGCTGGATGATACCCTGAGTGCTGAACAGAAATTACTGGCGCGCTACAACGCGCTGTCCGAATGCGTGAGCAATAATCGCTATCCCGGTTGCCTGTTTATCGCTGCCTGCACGTTTTACCCCGATCCAGGCCATCCTGTCCATCAGTTGGCCGATCAGCAAAAAAAGGCGGCGCATGACTTCACCCATGAGTTGCTGACGACGCTGGAAGTTGATGACCCGGCAATGGTCGCCAAACAGATGGAACTGGTGCTGGAGGGCTGCCTGAGTCGTATGCTGGTTAATCGCAGCCATGCTGATGTAGAAACAGCACATCGTCTGGCCGAGGATATCCTGCGTTTTGCTCAGTGTCGTATGGGCGGGGCGCTGACCTAAACGAGCATTCCTTTCCTGCGCACGGCTAAAACCGCACCATCTTCACGGTGGTGCGAAATACCCTGTTATTCACCTTGTCTTACCATCCCCCCTTCCACCTGGATTATCAGGAAAGTTTGTGCAAACGTCAGGCAAAAACACACAGATTGCCGTAATATTAAGCGGTTGAGCAGCTTTTCCAGAAATTTGATTGACTGGCATGCGTGAATACGGTTTAATGCGCCCCGTTGCCCGGATAGCTCAGTCGGTAGAGCAGGGGATTGAAAATCCCCGTGTCCTTGGTTCGATTCCGAGTCCGGGCACCACTATTTAGTTTCATGGCGTCTCTATACGTCCTGAAACGTTAAAAAATCAGTAAGTTACAAAGAGTCTGGAGTATCAATAGATACTGCCAGATTTTTTGACATCCAGAGTTTTTGGGGGCTTAATTGGGGGCCTGTTGGTTCGATAAACTCTGGAGCCCCCGCAATGCCACTCACCGATACCGCCATCCGTAACGCCAAGCCCATCGACAAACCTTACAAACTCAGCGACGCGCAGGGCCTGTACCTGCTGATTAAACCTAACGGCTCTAAGCTCTGGCAACTCAAGTACCGCTTCGGCGGCAAGGAGAAGAAGCTGGCGTTTGGCGCTTACCCGACCGTGACGCTGGCGAATGCGCGTAAGCTGCGTGAAGAAGCACGCGCTTTACTCAGCGCAGGCGACGATCCGGGAGTGAAGAAGCAGCAGGAGAAGCAGGCGAAGAAAAGCGGCAATACCTTTGAAGATGTTGCCCGCAAATGGTTAACGGGAAATATCCGCTGGAATGAAGCCCACGCGGCCAAAGTCCTGCGCTCGCTGGAGTTGCATGTTTTCCCGCTCATTGGCAAATTCCCTGTCGCCGATTTGAAAACTGCCGATCTGCTGATCCCGCTGCGGGTGGCTGAGAGAAAGGGTAATCTTGAAACCGCCGCACGCATTCAACAACGTACCACGGCGATCATGCGCTACGCGGTTCAGGAGAGCCTGATCGCCAGCAACCCGGCCAATGATCTGACGGGTGCCATCGCGCCGCCGCCGAAAAACCACTACCCCGCCCTGCCGCTGGAGAAGATCCCGGAGTTACTGGAGAAGCTGGAAAGCTATTCCGGCAGACTGTTAACCCGGCTGGCGGTACAGCTTAACCTGCTGATCTTTATCCGCTCCAGTGAGTTACGTTTTGCCCGCTGGGCGGAGATCGATCTGGATGGCGCAATGTGGATCATTCCCGCCGAGCGTGAGCCTATCCCGGATGTGCGTTATTCAGAGCGTGGCGCAAAGATGAAAATGCAGCATCTGGTGCCGCTGTCAAAACAGGCGGTTGCGGTGCTAAAACAGCTAAAATTGCTGTCCGGCAGCAGTGAACTGCTGTTTCCCGGCGATCACGATCCGCGTAAGCCAATGAGTGAAAACACCATCAACAAGGCGCTGCGGGTGATGGGCTATGACACGAAAGTGGACGTCTGCGGCCACGGTTTCCGCACCATGGCCTGTAGCGCGCTGATCGAGTCCGGTCGCTGGTCGAAAGACGCCGTGGAGCGGCAAATGAGCCATCAGGAGCGCAACAACGTTCGCGCCGCGTATATTCACAAAGCGGAGCACCTCGACGAGCGCACGCAGATGATGCAGTGGTGGTCGGACTGGCTCGACGCCTGTCGGCAGAAGTTTGTTGCGCCGTATCGCTATGACAGGCAGGTTCAGGTAGCCTGACCCCGTTAATGAACCACGCCGGAAAGCAGATCTTCGCGGATCTGCTTTTTTATTTGCACCAGTGCTGAAACCCGGTTAGCTGCGCCAGTTCAAACCCTTTAAGCCCTTTGGCCTTTTCCGATCTGGCGCTGTTACCCTTAAAGTTCCTTTACCCTTCGGCCTTTTGCTTTTCATGATTGCACCAGAACAGGAAGTTATTCCTCTTCCCGCCGCCCGTAGACCTGCGCCACATACCGTCCGCGCCCATCGCCGTGGCCCAAATCCATCGCCGTCAGCGCCAGTGCTTCCTTATCGCTGAATCCCTGCGCCAGATAGTGACTAATCGCATCCTGCGTCCAGGCATAGCGCAATGAGTGCGGGGTATACGTTCCCGTCAATCCGGCTTCGGCAAGCTCCCCTCGCCAGTAACTCATGGCTTTCTGGAGGTTGGGCCTGTCGATCAGTCTGCCGTTACGTTCTTCTGCAACAGCCAGGGCGCTATCCAGCACTTTTTTCATTGCGCCAGCATCCTGAATAACGGTTCCACGCGGACGATGGCCCTTGGTGCCAAACACCACCGTTAGTCGGGTTTCGCCGCGCTCCAGTGCCTGTTTCCACGCTTTTAGTGACTGGCAGCACTGTACCGCCTCCTGCGAACGCAGCCCCATCAGCCTTGCCAGCTCCAGCGTTGCCGCCAGCCCTGCGTCTTTGTCGCGAGCGGAAGCCAGCACCTGCTGGTAATGTTCCGGCGTGATAGCCCGGTTGGTGCCGTTGCGGGATGCACCAGCCAGCCCTAATGCTTTATTGGTCAGCCGCTCATGTTCTGCCACCTGCTTACGTCCCGCCTGTTGCAGCACGCCACGCAGCGCGGCCATTTCATTTTGCAGCGTTCGTTTACCGATCTTCTGCGCCAGCCGCGCCTGAATGTAGCATTCAATATGGCGAACCTTGATCTGCTCCACCCGCTGGATCTGGATATTCAGCGAGCGTAAATGGCGGCTGAACCGCTGCACAATATGAATGCGGTCATCCACCGTTTTAAAACTGCCACCGACCTTTTTCGCCAGCGCCTTCATTTCACCGCCTAATTTACCCATAGCTACCCCTTGCCGCTGTTAAAAAACACAATCTGGCCCCAGCGTATGCTTTGTGGCTGCGCCAGAACGATACCTTCACGCCGGGGTGGCAGGTTGTTGAGGTGTAGGGAGTTTCAGACTGTACGCGGTACAGGCTGCCTGCGTGAGCAGGGGATTCTCCGGGGCATCATGCCCCCCTCGGTATCGAAAACAAGACGATCCCAGATTCAGACGCAATGCAGAACCACTAAGCGCTGAAGTCTGATACAGAAATTAACAGGGTCACTTTTCATAGAGACCCTGTTATTAATTCTATCAATGTATATATATTTCTACTGACATTAATATGTTTGTATACCCTTATAAATATGGTCTAAAATAAATTCACACTAAAACAGAATGTCAGTACAGGAGAATCAATGTCTGTTGCCGCTCTGGCCCGTCAGCGGGTTCACCGCATGAAGCGTGGCGTCCCCTTTTCCATCAGCGGATTTTATTCGCTGGGAAGCCGCGCGTCTGTACAACAGGCAATGAGTCGTCTGGTCAAAGAAGGTCTGCTGGTTCGGGTTGAACGCGGTTTCTACTCCCGGCCAAAACCGTTGAAGAATCTTCCCTCTGTTAACGTGGTTGCCAGCGCCAATGATGTTGCCGCAGCATGGGCAAAGGAGCGCGGTTACAAAATCACCCTTCAGGGGCTGGAAGCCGCTTACCGGCTGGGGCTGCAAACGCAGGCACCGGTTAAACGCATCTACTGGTCAAATGGCCCGACGCGAGAGTTCCGCGTCGGTAATGAGCAGGTACGGATCCAGCATAAATCAGCAAGCCGGTTGCGTTGGCTGAACCGACCTGAAGGGGAACTGATGCGTGGTTTACTGAGTCTGGATCAGGAGCATACCCCGCCGGAAATCCTGAAGAATGCCTTTCACCGGCTGAGCGTCCCGTCCGCCAAAGCGCGGCAAATTGCCGGAAAGTTAATGAATGAACCTGCGCTTCATGCGTGGCGCTCGCATCTGATGACGTTGCAAAAGGCGCTCTGATGAACATTTTCGATTATTACCGGAGCGCACCGTACCGCAGCGAGCTTCAGGAAATCCTTTCTTATGCAGCACAACAGCATCCCTCCGGGCTGGGAGCCAGCTTTCTGGAAAAGGATCTCTGGGTAACGGAGATCCTTCGGCTGCTTTTTAATGAGGATCTGCTGGGCGACCTCTCTGTCGCGTTTAAAGGTGGAACGGCGTTAAGCAAATGCTGGAACGTGATTGAACGTTTTTCTGAAGATATCGATCTTTCTGTTCACTGGGCCGATCTGGCAGGCCATTCAGAAGAGGAAGAACAGCAGGCGTGGGAGCAAAGCACGCAGAATAATAGCCAGAATCGCCGGTTCAGAGAACAGCAACAAGAGCGTTTAATCGCATGGACAAGTACGCTGGCAGAACGGTTAAACCAACGCTTTCAGGCTTATAAAATTCCGGGCCTTGAAGCAAAAATGGAACCTGACAGCGGTGGCGAAAAAATCGATATTTATTTCCCTCGGGTGAAAGAAGACAGTATGGCCTATCAGCGCGATCATATTCTGCTGGAATTTGGTGGACGAAATCGTGGTAAGCCAACCGATCAAATACCTGTTGTGAGCTATCTGTCCGGGATTGCTGGATTAGATGCACTTCAGCTACCTGTTGCGATCGTAAATGCTTATAACACCGGTTATATTCTTTGGGAAAAGCTGACGGCGCTACACCAGTTTTGTACGCAAACCAAAGCGCCAAATCCGGCCCGACTGGCACGCCACTGGTATGATGTGGATTGTCTGCTGCGTCATCATTTCGCCAACCCCTATGAAACGCTGGAAGCCATGCGTAATGTGGTCGAGATGAAGCAACGTCGCTGGTCTGTGCCGGGTGTGGATTTTACTCAGGTGATTGTCGGAAACTTGCAACTGTTGCCTGATGACGCTGAACGGTTCGCCGCGATCGCAGGGGATCATAAAACGGCGGTGGAAGGGGGAATGTTCTTCCGTGAACCTGACGGATTTGCTGACATTGCTGAGCGCCTTCGTCATGCGCAAGATGAAATCAATCGTTTTATGTGCATCTCATAGATATAAACTATTTCGTTTAATTACCCCTCCGCCATATGGCATAAGCCTTTTAAATACCAGGGATTTATGCTTGTACTTCAGCCCAGTCGCGGTATTATTTTGCGATCTCTCTTCCAGTTTTATGCTTACCGCCTTTGCCGATCGTAGAACAATGCCGGGAAGCGTTATCAGCGATTAAGGGCACAGAATGAGCTTCTGGATATTTGTTATTATGTTGGCGGTTATCTGGCTTCTGTTTTCCAAAAAGAAAAAGTCGCTGCCCCCCAATATAAATAACAAAATCATCACCAAAATAAATCATTCATCCCGACAGGCATCTCTTAATAAGTCAGACAGCAGCGTGACAAATATGCATTCTCAGGCTTCCGAAGATGACGAACTGGCAACTTTTAGCTTTGTTAATGGACTGGCGGTTGAATACAGCACCAGCCGCCAGCCGTCACAAGAGAGCGCCACCCGGCGCAACACCACGCCAGCGCGATGGGTCAAACCGGGAGAAAGCATCGCCATTCAAAACGTCGTCATTAATCACGGTCATTTTTATTTCGGCGGGCGGTTGAAAACCCATTCATCCGGAGAATATGGCCATCTTTATAACGATGGTTCCGATGCTTCTCTGGTTAACGACGCTTTCCCCATCGAGCCCATTTCACGCCATTATTATGATGAGTCTCTGGGATATTGGCCCACCTTTGCCACTCTCTCTCCTCGTTGCCGTGGCGCTTATATTGACTGGCTGGCAAGCGATCGCAGCGATGCAACCTGCCCCATCGGTTATGTTTTTATCTATTTTTACGGTCTTGAGCGCCGCATATTAGTCGATGGTACACGGGAATCAATTTCTGACGATGAGTTCAAATCATTATTTGAAGAGGTATCACGCCTGAGAACAGTATTTCAGGCGAACAGATCCTTCTGTCGCTATTCGACGCAGTTAATAGAAACTATGTCGCTTCTCCGGCCTGATGCCATCCAAATAGAGGATGAAAGCGAATGCTTTGCATCAGGCAGTTCATTGCTATTTCAGTTTCGCCTGGCCACGACGGTTGCGCAGGGAGAGCCCGTTTCCGCCGATCTGGCACTGGCATGGATAAAATATTATACCGAATATACGCTACGAACTCCGGCGAGACGTTGTGCAGAAGAGTTTTCCACCCTGTTTAAACGACGCTACGTCAATAAGTTTGGTGAAGGCATGGTAGTCAAACCTAACAAGACCATGCTGAAACTGAGTTATTCCCCGGCAAGTAGCTCGCTCAGGGGGATTAACATCAAGCATCCTGAGCTCCCCGATCCCAGCATATTAAGAGCACCTGTACAAAAACTGATACAGATTGCGGAATCCTGTACCAACGCGCTCGATGCCTACAGTCGCTATCTCGGTAAAAAAGAGGCGTCAAAAAGCGATGTCGCCGCCATTATGCTTCTTCCCGATGAAATTCTGACTGAAGATGCAGAACGTCTGTTTGCTGAATTTAAGTGCTGGGCCGATGAGAAAATCCGCGAACATTCAGGGCTGGCGACAGTGGCTGATTTCTGGACCAGACTGGGTATGCCTGTTCCAGATAAGATAAATAAGAAAGAAGCCGAGCTGATGCAAAATTTTGCCCGGCGAGCAGGCTATGGCATTGCGCCGGATATGCGCTATCACCTTGTTCGACCAGAACCAGAAGGACACGTTGTTTTATTCTCTGAAAGGCATGCGGAATTCTACGTACCGTCAGCAGAATTTACGTCAGTCTCCGTGGCGCTTCGACTGGGCGCCATGATTGCACAAATGGACAAGCGCGTGGATGTTGCGGAACAGGCCGCACTGGAGAGAATAATTAATCATAACGATGCCTTGTCGCCAACCGAAAAACGCTCGCTGCACGCTTACCTCATCTGGCGGCTCAATACGCCTGCCAATCAGGCCGGTCTGAAGGGTAAAATAGAGCAACTCAGCGGTAAAGATAAATCCACTATTGGCAACGTGATTATCAGCGTCGCCTGCGCAGATGGAAAAATCGATCCGGCTGAAATTAAGCAACTGGAAAAAATCTACACCAGCCTCGGCCTGGACAGCAGTACCGTCACCAGCGATATCCACCGTCTGTCAACCACAGAAACAACGCCGACAGCTACGTTACAACCCCCATCAGCGACGAGCGGTGCGTTTTCTCTTGATGAACGGATCCTTGCACGTCATGAGTCTGATACCACGGACGTACGCCAGTTACTGAACACCATCTTCACCGAAGATGAACCCGCAGACGAATCCCCAGCGGAGATCCCGCCACACGCTGGCGCAGGTCTTGATGAAGCACATCATCAACTTTACCAACGTTTGCTGGAAAAAGAGCGCTGGGCGCGAAACGACGTCGCTGAGCTATGCCAGCAATTTAATTTGATGCTAAGCGGCGCGATTGAAGCAATTAATGACTGGTCTTTCGAACAGGTTGACGCCCCGGTGCTTGATGATGACGATGATATTTACGTTGACCTGGAAATTGCACAAGAACTCAAAGGATAATTTATGTCTGTCATTCGTATTCGTCTCAGAGAAAGAGACGCCATCATTCAGTCACTGAAGTCAGGCGTTACGCCTAAAATTGGCATTCAGCATATTCAGGTTGGCCGGGTCAACGAAATAAAAGCGCTGTATCAGGATATTGAGCGTATCGCTGATGGCGGCGCAGGATTCCGGCTGATTATCGGGGAATACGGTTCCGGTAAGACATTCTTTTTAAGCGTTGTGCGCTCAATTGCGTTAGAGAAAAAACTGGTGACCATCAGTGCCGATCTATCCCCGGACAGGCGCATCCACGCGACGGGTGGACAAGCGCGTAACCTCTATTCCGAGTTAATGAAAAATCTGTCCACCCGCAATAAACCGGATGGAAACGCGTTATTAAGCGTGGTTGAGCGCTTTATTACGGAAGCCAGAAAAGAAGCGGAAAGTACAAATGTGTCTGTTCCGGCAATTATTCACCAGAAGCTCACCGCCTTATCCGATATGGTCGGCGGCTACGATTTTGCCAAAGTCATTGAATGTTACTGGCAGGGCCACGAGCAGGATAATGAGACATTGAAATCAAATGCAATCCGCTGGTTGAGAGGTGAATACACCACGAAAACCGACGCGCGTATCGATCTGGGTGTACGCACCATTATTTCTGATGCCTCTTTCTACGACTCGTTAAAGCTGATGAGCCTGTTTGTTCGTCAGGCCGGATACGCCGGGCTGCTGGTCAATCTGGATGAAATGGTCAACTTGTACAAACTGAGCAATACGCAGGCGCGGGTGGCTAACTATGAACAAATACTGCGTATTCTGAATGACTGCCTACAAGGGACAGCCGAATATATTGGTTTTTTACTCGGCGGTACGCCAGAGTTCCTGTTCGATCCGCGCAAAGGGTTATACAGCTACGAAGCGCTCCAGTCCCGACTGGCGGAAAACAGCTTCGCTCAGCGGGCCGGGGTAATTGATTACTCGTCCCCTTCCCTGCATTTAGCCAGCCTGACGCCGGAAGAGCTCTATATTCTGTTAAAAAACCTGCGTCACGTTTATTCCGGCGGCGATGCGGATAACTATCTGGTTCCTGATGATGCGCTGACGGCATTTTTACGCCACTGTAGCAATACTATTGGCGATGCCTATTTCCGTACGCCGCGAAACACCATTAAAGCCTTTCTGGATATGCTGGCCGTGCTGGAACAAAACCCGTCCATTCAGTGGTCACAGTTGATCGCCGGTGTCGCGATCGCGGAAGAAAAACCCAGTGATATGGATGAAATCACGTCGGCAGAAGACGCCGATGAGGACGGTCTGGCTGATTTCAGATTATGACGAACGAATACCAGCGGCTGGATCCACGCATACAGAAGTGGATATACCGGCAGGGATGGTCCGACCTTCGGGAACTGCAAAAAAAAGCCGTTCCACCGATATTAGCGGGCGATCGGGATGTCCTGATCAGCGCCGCGACTGCCGCGGGTAAAACGGAAGCATTTTTCCTGCCCGCCTGTTCTGCCATTGCGGATATTCAGGGCGGTTTTGGCATTTTATACATTAGCCCACTTAAGGCCCTGATTAACGATCAGTATCGACGGCTGGAAAGCCTCGGCGATGCGCTGGAAATGCCGGTCACGCCCTGGCATGGCGATGTTGCGCAGAGCAAAAAGCTAAAGGCGAAGAAAAACCCTGCCGGTATTTTGCTTATCACCCCGGAATCACTGGAAGCGATGCTGATCCGCAATGCGGGATGGTTAAAGCAGGCTTTCGCGCCGCTGGCATATATCGCCATTGATGAATTCCATGCCTTCATCGGGTCTGAGCGGGGTATGCAGCTTCTTTCGCTGTTAAATCGAGTCGATCACCTGCTGGGAAGAATCGACAATCCCGTCCCCCGAGTCGCACTCAGCGCAACGCTGGGGGAACTGGAGCGAGTACCGTTATCTCTGCGGCCCAATCAACGTCTGCCCTGCGACATTATTACTGACAGTCAGACTCACGCCACGCTAAAAGTGCAGGTGAAAGGCTATCTGGAACCTCTGACCACCTCGGGCCAGCAACCGCCTCCATCGGCAGAGACGCAAATCTGCCATGATATCTTTCGCCTCTGTCGCGGTGATTCCCATCTGGTTTTCGCGAACAGCCGCAAACGGACCGAAAGCATTGCTGCTACGCTAGGCGATCTGAGTGAAGCGAGCATCGTTCCCAACGAATTCTTCCCACATCACGGATCGCTGTCCAGAGATCTGCGTGAAACGCTGGAAAAACGCCTTCAGCAAGGCAACTTACCTACCACCGCCATCTGTACGATGACGCTGGAACTTGGCATCGACATCGGCAAAGTCAGCTCCGTGGTGCAGGTTACTGCGCCTCATTCCGTAGCCAGCCTGCGTCAGCGTATGGGTCGTTCTGGCCGACGCGACTCGCCTGCCGTATTGAGAATGCTGATTGCCGAACATGAACTGACCCCAACATCAGGCATTGTTGACCAACTCAGGCTCCAGCTCGTTCAGTCGCTGGCCATGATCCGCTTACTTATCGGCAGCAAATGGTTTGAGCCCGCCGATACCCGACAGATGCACTATTCCACCCTGTTCCATCAGATCCTGGCGATCGTGGCGCAGTGGGGAGGCGTACGTGCCGATCAAGTCTGGTCACAGCTATGTCAACAAGGACCGTTCCAGAAAGTCAGCATTGATGACTTCAAAACGTTGTTGAAGCATATGGGGGAGCACCAGTTTCTGACCCAGCTATCAAGCGGTGAACTGGTTCTGGGCGTCGAGGGCGAACGTCAGGTGAATCAATACACCTTCTACGCCGTATTCAGCACGCCGGAAGAGTTTCGTATTGTGGCGGGGAGCAAAACATTGGGCTCTATCCCCGTCAATTCCCCACTAATGCCTGACCAACACATTATTTTCGGCGGTCGACGCTGGAAGGTAACCGATATCGATAGTGATAAAAAAGTCATCTATGTCGAGGCGACAAAGGGGGGGCAGCCGCCGTTATTTGGCGGACAAGGGATGTCCATTCATGATGTCGTCCGCCAGGAAATGCTCACCATTTATCGGGAAGGCGACTACCGTATCACCGTTGGCGATCGCAAGGCCGATTTTGCCGATACCACGGCAAGAAACCTGTTTGATGAAGGGCTGCACTGTTTTCGCAACAATAATCTGGCTTCGGAATGTTTTATTCAGCAGGGGCAGCATGTCTACATTCTTCCCTGGCTTGGCGATCAAACCGTAAATACGCTGTCGGCATTACTTATCCAGCGCGGTTTCAAGGCGGGCTCATTTGCCGGTGTGGTTGAAGTGGAAAAAACTACGATCTCGGAAGTTAAACAGGCGTTATCCAGCGCACTTCAGGAAGGGCTACCTTCCGAATCCCGTCTTGCCGAAAGCATCGCTGAAAAGTGCCTCGAAAAATATGATGAATATTTACCGGAGGCGTTACTGACGCAGGAGTATGGGTTACGCGCTTTTGATGTTGAGCGCGTGGCGGAGTGGTTGCGGGAGCATTTGTAGGATAATGACCGGCTCATCAGATAAAAATACACGACCAGCAACAAAATATTTTAATCTGATGCTTTCAACATAACCATTTTCAAAATTTCCCCCTGCATTTTTTGCTGCCTCAGCGCCTGGTGTTTTTCCAAAACCAACAGATAGTCACGAAAATAGCAATGAACCTCATCTCTCAATAACCCAGGTAAGAACTTTAACTGCGCATCAGGAAACATCGCTGAAGAGGATTTTTTTATCACTACGGCTGGCGAAGGTAATAACATAGAATGATAACCTTCATTCATCGCAATACTGACCCCCTTCGGGTCAAAATCGCCAAAATAGATCGCTGTTTTCCCGGTTTCCAACCAGCAACGCTTCAATGCAACAGTCCCCTTGCTATATGTCCGATCGCCACGGTAAATAATCAGGGGAGAGTGGAAATCACATTGTGAATAATCAAAAATCGCCAAATGGTAGAAACAATCCTGATTCTCCACCACGATAAGGACATCAAACTGCGTCAGCGTAATATTACGCCAATCCGTATCAACAACCTCAACAGTCATCCCTAACGCATTGACTAAAGGCTTATTAAGACGGAGCAGTACCCGATGCTGCTGTGGTCGAATTCCCGCCGTTTTAATCTCCTGATCGCTTAACTGCGCACTCTCAATACGACTTTTAGTACTCAGATCGTCACGAAAGTTTGCTTGTTTAAGACGTTGCTGGGTATCTGAAATCTTATTCAATAACGCCGCGGTAAAAAGGAACTCAGGCAGCAACAAACTGTTAGCCGGGATCAAATCCAGCGCAGTACACCAACGCAAAATCTGAATCACGATTTTACCGTCGGTATTTTTCTTCTCGCAATTTTTCGCTTTCAGGCGATGATCAAGTTTTTTCAGCCAGACGAGCGCATTATACGATAACGATTCTGATTCAGTCATTTTACCCTCACGCCAATACTCACATCCGATATAATACGTAGATCGTTTACCGGGCTGGCCTGACGCTCATCACAACGCCGCCAGAAACGCGGCTTATCCGCTAACGGCAATGATTGATATTCCGTAATAACTTGGTAAAGCCATATCTCACTGTCCCAGTTCAGATGATTTTCCGTCAGATAATGCAGCGCGCTCACCGGCCCGGATTGCCCGGCAGCGAAAACATAGAAATCCTCAACGTCCATTTTAAGCGCAACCTGACGAGCAGCGACCTCCTCATCAATGGGAGGTATTACTGAGCCCGCTCTTTTTGGTGCAGGCGGAGG
The DNA here is from genome assembly GCF_014596835.2 of Citrobacter sp. C6_1. Lineage (NCBI taxonomy): Bacteria > Pseudomonadati > Pseudomonadota > Gammaproteobacteria > Enterobacterales > Enterobacteriaceae > Citrobacter > Citrobacter sp. C6_1. Next base: position 4,208,585 of record NZ_CP115031.1, read on the forward strand.
CATACCCGATGCCCGAGGCAAAGCGAGCAACATCTCCGCCATCATCTGTCTATCCACGGGTCTGTCGAGCGAAATGGAGGCTTGCAGTGAAAGTGACGTCGCAATATTGAATATATCCGGCACTTCCCGGCGTTCCGGGTAGCTGGCGGGTTGATACTGTGGATGCTGACGCAAAAAAGCAGCCATATTCGCCACTAATAATGTGCGCGACTGCTGTTGGCGAAATTTAGCCATCAGATCCACCAGACGCTGCTGAACAGCCAGTAATGAACTATGGTGAAGGCTGACACGCAACTGTAACTGGCTCACTAATAATTTACGTAGTGAGCTATTATTTTCAGCAAACTCTATCAATTCATGGAAAACGATCAGGGCCAGTCCATCAAGCAACCGACGAACCTGGTTCTGCGCCCGCGCATTCTCATTAATTTTTTCATTCAGACTGCTGACGAAACCGAAATCATTATTCAGACGGTGCCAGAGGCTGTCGATGGCCTCTTCAAACTGCCCGCTGAGATCGTGAACGAGTTCAGTCAACCTCTGCATTTGCCGTTCAGCAATACTGTAATCACCTTTATAATAAGCATCGCGCCAGGCCTGCACTTTATTGCGAATTTGTTCCAGTTTTTCTGCCACATCCGCATTAATCTGCCGTCGGCTCTCATCAGCAACCATACTGGCGATGAGTTCGCTCACCAGCGGGCGTAGCATCAGTGGCTGTTGCTCATCAGGACGCCATACAATACGCGCTGCAATCAGCTTTTTTAATGTCTGGTCGCTAAAAGCCGTTTCATCAATAAACCCATCGACATAGCCCTTCATTAAGGCATGATGGTGTTTTCCCAACAATGCCAACCGGTCAGCGCCGTTTTTAAACACACTGGATATCGGAGAAATCTCCTGCGCCATTACAGAAGCTCCTGCTGAACAGGCGGCGTGTCTTCAACCGGTAAATGCTCTTCATCACGGATAAAGCGGATCACGTCAATCAAATAATCAACTTTCCCCGTGGCAATAAATATCTGCTGCTCGGCGTTGGGTTGTCTGACATAGCCGTGCTCTTTCAAACGCCGGAAAATTTGTTTGAGCTGAAGATCAATGGAATCACTTCGACAATTGAAAAAACGATCGCTGGAAAGCTGATTCAGACGCTGTTGCAGGCTCTGATTATCCTCTACACGCGTCATGATTTCCGACAACCTGATATAGTCGCCTGCTGTCAGCGTACTCTCCCGCCCTTGCGTCTCCTGTATGAGTTGTAACCACTCAAGCAGAGGCAACAGAGAAGAGATGATGTCCTTAAACTGATTCATAAGCTGGCTGCGGGTATCGCGATTCATCTCACAAAAGCCCGCATAATAGACGGTTTGCGTTTCATTACTGACTATTCTGTAGTTAAGAGGGCGTAAATAGTTGTCCATCGCTTGCCGGGTAATCTCATCCTGTAAATGACGATAAGCATCCGGGTCGTTGATACGGCAAATAAATTCCCCTGTCAGCAGCCTTTTGATTAAAGGTCCGTGTTCCAGCATTACACTGCCCCCTGTTCCATCTGCGCCAGTCGGGCTGCCAAGCGGCTCACTTTCGGCTGGATCCTTTTCAACCTGCGCTGAGTCGGCTCAAGCTGATCGGCATCAAGCAAATAACGGTGTTTAAACAGCATTAACACATCCGATTCCGCATTCGGAAAAGCGCCTACAATCACAATATTATTATGGCTACAGGCAATAAATAATTTCTCAACATTGTGGTAGGCCAGCGTGCCGATTTCATCAATCGGCCAGTGAATAACGGCGTCTGATTTGCCTCTTAACAAACGAGTGAACGCCAAAAGATATTTGCACAAGATCAGATAGGCCATACCGTGGCTTGACGCTTCCAGCAGTTGGCGATCGTTTTTGATAACAATATCTTCCCCACCTTCATTAAGGTGAAGTTCGAGATTTAATAACGATTCCATAGTGAAACGCTCATCGGCATGAAGCAGTTCAACCACATCCATAAGGGCATTCAAATAGCTTTCGGAAGGGAGTTGCTGACCAGACGAGCGCCAGTCATTATAGCTTTGAGCAAAGCGCTTTAATGGTTTCCAGAATCGTAATTGGTCGATAGTTGATAAAATGCGAACCTCTGATTTATTGATGCCTTCCAGTTGCAAATCGTCGGTAACCGCATCGCTTAAGCGTCGACTTTGTTGCGAAATCCGGCGATTGATATCACTGAAAACATCAAAGAATTTTTTCAGATCGCCACCGATATTTTCCCCCATCTCCAGCAATTGCTGCTGTTTATCTTTAAGAAGCTGGAGTAGTTTCTCAAGTATTGGCAATTGCTGCCGGGACCTTGAAGGATCGGGTAATTTACCAATCTCAGAGTCCAATAATTCAAGGAAAGTAGGGTCTGCATCCTGATTAAAGCGTGACTTAAACTCATTCAGTTTGCTCTCCAGCATACGAGTCACACTGGCGTGTTGCTCCAGCATATCGCCGGTACGCGACATCCGTTCATTAATATCAGCGGCGGAATCAATATAAGACGGTACAATTTCGGACAGCGGCAGAGGCAATAATCGGTCCAGTAATACCTTTAACTGGCCAACAAGCTCACCGGCCTGACGCATCAGCGTATCATAGTGTTTTCTCTCATCATTAAGCCTGCCTTTTTTATTATGATACTCTGCTTTTAACTGAAGTTCTGACTGCAACAGCTCACGCTTCTGCTGAGAGAGTTCACCTTCCTGCGTCTGTTTCTCAGGGCGCAACTGTTCCCAGTCAAGTTTGATAAAACGCTGCCATTCGGCCAGCTCATCCCGACGTTCTTCAACAGCCTGAATATCTTTTTTTAGCGTTTCAATGCGCTCCCGCAATATTTTAACTTTGTGGGGATCAATTCCCTTCTTCGCTAAATCATCGTCCAGAGCCTGCTGGAATATTCTTATCTGTTCTTCCATATCGGCATATTTTTTGTTTATCTGCCGGGACAGTTCTTCCACCTTCTCATCAATTTGCTGCTGTTCACTTTGAAGATCGACACTCCATTGCAACGTTTGCGCATTGTGCTCGTCCGTTAACGCACGGAGATCTTGTTCTTTCTGCTGCGTTAATTCGATATGCGCTTTTTCTAATGCGCTTAAGCGGGCGCGTTTTTCCTGCCGACGTTCTTGCTCCAGCGCCCCATGCTCTGCGATTAAACGAGTACGGGCATCCCTGGCATAGCCGACCTCCTGATTTTGACGTTGATATTGTCTTTCACACACGTCCGCTTGCGATTGCAGTTGCCTGACGTTCTGGTGGTGCTCCTGAAAGCTGGCTTCTGCCGTTTTCTTGGCTTCTTCAGCATGTGTCCTGATTTGCTCTGCCTTATCAAGACTGTATCGAATTGAAGCTTCATCCTGCGCAAAATCGGGCATATCCAGCACGCTTAATTCCAGTTGCAGGCCGTACAGTGATTCCGACAGCTCCCTTAGTTCAGGCTGCAAGTCTTTACGTTCCAGCAGGTTTTCATTCAGAACCTTGCCCAAATTCTGCTCCCAGCCCTCGTAACATGAACGCAAGAAGTGGCGTAATGTCCCCTGTTCAGGATCCAACTGGCGATGCAGTTGCAGCAATTGTTCCTCAGCCTGATGCAGGCCAGCACGGGCGTCGTGCAATTGATTTTCTGCGCTATCCTGCTGTTTACGGGCCTCGGATAGCTTTGTCTGCGCATTTTGTCGTTGATCGCCCAGTTGCAACAAACACTCCTGGGCCTGCTCAATACGCAACTCTGCAATCTGGCGCTCTTCTTGCTCTTCAGCGGTTAACTGGGAATGTTTAAGCTCAGTGCTAACAGCCGTTCGATCGCATGAAATCTTCTCCAGTTGTTCACCGTAGTGGTTTTCCTGCTGTTGTTTTCGCTCTTCGAAGCGCTGCCGAAGTATCTCTTTCTGGCTGTCAAATTTATCCCTGACCGCCTCTTTTTCCCGCTGGCAATCCTGAATTTTTTGCTGAGTCAGCCGGTCCTGACGGTAAAAACTGTCTTTTAGTTTTGTTTTGTGCTGTTCAAATTCTTGGGAAAGTTCACCAATTTTATCCTGCATAAGCCGGTATTGCTCACTTTGCGCTAAAAGCGCCTCTCGCCACTGGGGCAATTCATCCACGTGCGTCTGCAAAAGGCGGATATCTTTACGTTCATAACGATCGTTCTCTTCCTGAACATGATCCAGCCATGCCTGAACCGTTTTTAATTCACTTTGCGTTTTACTTAATTGATCGTTCAGTTCGCGACTCTGTTGATTAAAGCTATCCTCTAATTGAACGAGCTCCCCTCGACGCTGGTGAAGCAACTGCTCTGCATCCGCGCGTTTCTGCTTCTGGATTTGTTCATCATTTCTTAACAGAGGGTGGAGCGCAGCTAACTGCGCCTCCGTATCATCCAGTTTCAGCCCCAGGCGCTGTAAGAGTTCAAACTCCTGCTGCAATTTATCGTAACGCAGCGACTGGCGCATTTTTTGGATCCATTCCCGCGCAAAGCCGCTTTTTACTTTGGTTTGAGGGAGAGTAACGCCATCATCGGCAAAAATCGCCGCCAGCATGGTTTTGAGTGTTTCCATTTTGCCTTCACCGGCATGAACAGCGCTCACTAATTTCTCAATATGTCTGAGCCTATAGTTACCACTCACCAGACTAAACGATGCCGCCAAACGGCGAAGCCTCATCGTCTCCGTCGAATTACCACGTAACGACGCGACATCATTCTGAATGATGCTGCGGTACTCCGTCGTTGAACCTATTTTGGCTGAAACTGAGACGTCTTCCCGGCTGCGCATCTGGGCAGACCATTCGTTATAACTCAGCCCTTTCGCGCCATCTTCCGTATAGCGAAGGAAAAAGTCTGGATGATAAGACGCGCTAACAAAACGATATTCAACACCTCCCTCACCTTTACCCGTCAAAACAACCAGGCAATTGTCACCCGTTTCTCGCTGGTATTCATAAATGATATAGCTATTGCTACAGGGGAGATAAAACTCGTCGAACTTCTTCCGCGTTCTTGGTACGACTTTATTGGGCTGTTCGCCGTAGAAAACAGGAACAAGGCGCTGAAGCGTCGTTTTTCCGGAAGCATTTGTTCCACAAATATTGGTATGTTGATCCAGTTGAATTTCAACAATGCCAGGCAGGTGAGTGTGTATAAGAATGATACGAAGCAGTTGTGGCATGATACCTCCCTGAACATAAAATAACCTTTGAATAGTACACCCAAAATCCTTTTTAAACATTGGGTTATTTCACAATTAGGTCAGGAGACAGGAATGTAAAAGCCTTTACGATCTTAAAAAGGGAATCGTACCAAAGGTTCAAACTGAACGCCTTTCTTGATTACTAATCCATTATTATGATTTAAAAGCAAAAATACGGGTCACACGCAGGGTCTTGACAATAAGTAGCAGAAGAATTTATCATTAAAATCAAATTGGTAAGTTACTGAATGTTCCCGAGTCCGGGCACCACTATTTAAAGAAACCAGCTTAACGGCTGGTTTTTTGCTTTCTGGGGTTCCGGTAGATTTCTGGTCGCTTTGACAGTTGATGTCATTACCGTGCTTCTGCCATCCAGCATGAGTATTTCTCTTCAGTCGCCTCCGGTCACTGTGGCTTTACACAGTGACCTACAAAGTAACAATGAGCATTAACCCCGTCATGTATACATTTTGGTAAATTCATCATGACAGTTTGCATCCGGTCTTAAGAAACACACTCCATCACCTCCTTTCATATATACGAAGCAGGTGAATCTGGTCAGGTCCCCTTCTGCATTTACCTGATTTTATTTGTATAGACTCAGACACTTCGGGCGATATCATGCGGGGAACCACCTTGCTTATATCTGTCCTGGGTAATCGCTTTCTGTTCTGGCGTATAGTTAACACGCGTTCTGTTTTGGTGTTATATGCGTACCAGAGCCAGTGTTGTCGGGCTTTGCTGCCCACAAAACCCTATTGCTCATCAGGTTCGCAGATGAGAGCCACATCAGCATGATGTGACGGGCGAAGACGTTATTCGTTTCGGCGAGAGTTTTTTAAAGTGTGGATAACGGTATTGATGCCGATTTGCAGCACTCCTGCGGTATCCCGAACGCCTATACCGTTGAAAGCCATCGGTAATGTGCTCTTTAACGCCGGGCTTTCTTTTCTTGCCTCAGAAGAATAAGTGAGCAGAAATCCCCGATGGCATTCGCGACATCGAAAGCGGTCAATACCTTTAGGGTTCTGACCATGACGATAATCCAGAGCTGACTGACAGCGAGGACAATGAACGGTGATAGTGGCCACAGAAGCACCCTAAAACCCCAGATTATTCATGACTATTCAACCCATTGGAAGCCTTACCGGGAAAAGCAAAAACCTGCCCGAAAGCAGGTTTCTCTAAATTTGGTGCCCTGACCGGGCCATAGTATTCCAATCAGCAATACCGGCCTTTGCGATCGCAGTATGGTTGCCAGTAATGCTTACATGTAATGTACAGTAAACATAACCGTAGCCTGGTACGGGCCGGGCTGCGGCTTGTCATCGGTAACCTGAACGGCTTTAACACGGTAGTGGAGCATGGCTGCGTCGTCAATCGTCTGCGGGCAACTTGTGCCCTCGTTATCGGCCTCCATCCATCCTACTTTCTGAGCATCGTTGCACTTCGCCACCTCGCTATCAGACGAGACGTAAAAGAACGCAATTCCGATACCTGGATTGGTGGATTGCAACACTAAATAACATTGTGGTAGTGCGGTCCTGCATACGGGCATACTTAAACCTGGGTCTGGGTACGCACTGCCATGGTACCAGCCATTGAAGAAGTTAAGTTTGTATGCGTTTAAGCTTGGGTCACAGCCCTTAATCTGGATATAAAAGTCTGTATCTGCGCCCCCTGACCACAGGCCGGTGTAATCTGAGGTGGAGGAGAGTGCCATTGCGACGGTACCCTGGTTACTGCCGCTGCCATTGACGTTAAGACTGCAACTCTCCTCGTAGATGCGGACTGTAAAATCTTGCTTGAAGGTATCGGAGGCTTGCGCCGCCAGGCTAAAAAGGGTGATCAGCACACCGGCTATTAGCCTAAATAAGGTTTTATTTTTTAACATCATAGCTCCTTGACATTAATCGGCGATATTGACACCACAGTGATAAAAATACCGGTAAATCGCCTGGCGCGGGCACGTCATCCTGGGTCATGAAAATCAGTAATATACAACCTTGAAAAAGAGCGTTCCGTTCAGTATTCCTGGCTGTGGCGTCTCGCCGTTGCCGAGGGGGGCGATGTAGGGCTGTAAACCGAAATATACCCCAGAGCCACTCTGTGCCCCTCTAAATCTGAGCACATAATCAGAAACACGGTCAGTAGGTTCCTGTTGCAATAAATTGATCATCGTGGAATAACCCCCCTTACTAAACCGGAATCCTAATCCTTTGGTGGTGCTGTTGCTGTTAGGAAGGAGCAGAGAGGGATCTGCTGGCGAAACATGAGCTGCATCCGCATATATATCCCAGTAGGCTATGGGCTCATAGTTTTGACCACTCGGGCCGCGGCTTGTGTCGGGGGAGCCGAAGCTGCAATTCTTTACGCCTACGAGCAACAGCGGCAAATTTCCCACATTACCAGACGTCGCACTTTGATCTGTATAATTGTAGTACTCCTCCCCGCCCTGATTCATGGTCTCCATACTAAAATCAATGATGGCTGAACCGAGATCTTGCGTCGGCTGATCCAAATCCGGATCACATGACCATCCCTGAACTTTGATCTCACCAATATTAATGGTGTTGTAGCCCATGTTTATCCAGGTTTTTCCATCACCTTGAGGGTCCATGATCTGGTAAACCACCTTAATCATCTTATTAATACTATATGTGCTACCAGGGACGACGGGTTTGGCAGTGTATATTTGCGTTTCAAGGTTAGGGCCGGCGCTGCTGCCTGCAGGGTACTCACGGAAATGCTTTATACCGCTGTCGCTGTCACCCTTGTCGGCAGGATACCTCTCACCGTTAGGCAGAACCCATAGCACTCTAATATAGAACGTATTCTGGTCGTCTAACCAGTACGTCCCTGGCTCCTCAGTGCGTTCCCGTGCGGTTGTGCTGGCCATTGTTGTCCGATAGGAATTCTGAGCCTCGGGACACTCGTAGCTGCCGCTCGCGTAAAAGTTATCGGCAGTAAAAGGCGCCCGGTCGGAACCCGTGGAATCTTCACCAATGAGGCTCGTTTTGCTAACGTTTAAGGTCTGATCTGGCGAATGGGTCTTGACTGTACAGGGCGCAGCCCAGGCTTGTTGGACCATGCTCAGGGGCAGCAGCAGCGTAAGCAGAGCGAGAGGGGACGCTGCACGGTGTAGAGTGTTACGTATCATCATTTTCTCCTTGCTTATTCACAGGCCAGGGCGGTTTGCACGATGGTGTTGCTCTCTTCGGGTATGGAAAGCTGTGCGATGCAGGACGCATCGTCCCCGGCTCCCCACTGTGCTTTCAGCGTTGCCTTGTCGTTAATGCCTGAGAGATACACCTCACCCGCATCGCCGACGATACTGCCTTCCGATGCGGTATCGTTCGTCTGGGTCACGATGGCACCAAACGGCACTGGCTTGCCACGATGCCGTAGCGTCGCCAGCACGCGTGTACCAACTTTAGTATCAAATGTCGCCATGAGGACGGCGCCATCGGTGGGAACGACCTGTACCACCGCGCGGGTAATATCGACGTTTTCCGCCGTTCCGCTGTTTAGTGAAATACGATTATTGCGGTAGTTTCGCAGCGACGGTACGATAGCGTTGCCGAACATGTCGGTAGTGATGCCGCTCCCATTCAGTACCTGGATGCCGCTGGCACCCTCGGTATGCACAATGGCCAACGCCCCGTACAGCGGTTGCCCGAGGGTGACTCCGTGAGGGTGCGCCACGACGCTGCCGCGGGCGCTCCAGTTATACTGGCGACTGTTGTTGTCGCTGTAGTTGTAACCGCCACCGAGTTCTCCCCAGGCTCCGCGATAGCTAAGCGAGCTGCTGCCGCTGTACAGAGACGGCTCATCCTGGTAGCTCTGCGTCACGGAATAGCTTAAGTTATTGCCTTCCAGCAGCGTGCCGTTAATCCCCGCCTGGTGGTTAGTTGGCCCGTGTCGGCTCTGATTGATGCTATAGCTGGCGTAAGCGTTTGGCATCCAGGCATCCAGCGGTACGGATAGCGTAAATGCCACCTGCTTGTCGGTCTCGCTACCGGGTGTTGATGTCTGGCTGTAGTTGAGCGAATAGGTGGCTTGCCCCAGCGAATTGCTGTAGCCCAGCGAAAAGGTGCGCTCATGACCATCGAGATCCCAGTAATCCTGCTGTGAGGCGTTGATATAGAGAGACCCCCACTGCACTAATGACTGGTTGATATTAATCTGCCAACGGCTGCGGCGGTTATACATCCGCCGGTAGCTGTATATATCATCCTCATCCTCGGTGTAGTTTGCTCGCTGATCCAGCGTTTCCTGGAAGGTATAGAAGCTGGAAGTCGAGTAACGGTAGCTGGCCAACGAGACGGTGGTATTGGTGGGTTCAAAGCTTTTGGCGTACTGTGCGCGCCATGACAATCCCTGTTCCGTACTGTTGTCGTTTTTGTGAGTTTCGGAACGTGCGCCAGTTACGTCAAAGGAGACGGAGCCGAACTGATGCAGATCGATACCCATCCCCAGCAAGCTGGCGAGATAGATATTTGAGGCTAGCTGTCCACCGTAAATTGTAAAACCATAGGGTAAGCCGTAGATAACGGTACCCTGCACAAAACCGGGTTCTTCGGCATCGCCGCCATTATTATCGCGATATTGACCGCCGGAAAAACTGAACCTGTATGCCCCCTGACGCAGCATCATCGGTACCGAACTGCTGGACTGTATCCAGCTGCGCTCGCTGCCGTCTGCTTCGCGGACCGTGATCTCCAGATCGCCACCGGACGTTACCTGGCTGATATCTTTTAATTCAAAAGGCCCGGCGGAAACCCAGGTTTGATAAATGACATAGCCGTTTTGCTTGACTGTGACGCGGGCGTCGCTGTTGGCGATACCAGAGATCGTTGGGGCGAAACCCTGCAGGTTGTAGGGCAGCATATCGGTATCGGTCTCCAGCTTCACGCCGGTAAAAGAGACGCTATCGAACAGTTCGCCGTCGCTCCAGGTCTGTCCCATGTAAAGCTGGCTTTGCCATGATTTGATCGCACGCTGCAGCCAGGTGTTAATAGAGTCCCAACCGCTGCTATTGCTCCAGGTGCTGTTATTGTACAGCCGCCAGGGACCGAAATTGGCCCCGGAGGTCAGATTCATAAAGTGTGAGGTATCATCGCCGTAATAGCTGGTGTGCTGCGTGCCGCCATGGTAATCGTAGCTCAGCCAGGTTGCCGGAACGCCATCATCCCACAGTTCCGGGGAGATGCCATTTCGGACAGATTGGTCGAGGTAAAGTTGGGGAACGCGCAGGCTCAGCGTTTGATAACCGGTGTCAATAAAATAACTGGCTTTATCAATATAGTCGGCAATATTGCCGACTATCGCATCATCCGGGAGCGATTTTAATCCAGTGACCGCATCGGTTCTGACGCCATAGCGACGCAAATCCGCCACGCTCAACTGTGGTTCAAGACGTTTCTTGTCGGCGCTAATGGTATAGGTAATGACGCGTTTATCGATAAGATCTTCACCGAAGTAAACGGACGTTAGCCAACTGCCGGGCAGCAAGGCGTTATTATCGATAAAGTTTTGCAATGTGGCGCTGTTTTCCAGCGGCGTACCAAATCCTAATGCGTTGATATCGAATTCATCACGGGCATCTGCGGCGGGTATGACAGCCATCAATGATAACGTTAGCGTAGACAGCATCAATGATAAATAACATGAATTGCTATCTCTGGTTACGCACATATACACCTCCTGACGTTCCATTCATTTAAAGCGGCTGCATTTTTTCTGTTGTAGTGCCGCCATAATCGTTGATAGCGCTCCATTTCACGGAACCAGTGGCTCCCGTCGGGATGACCATCGTCATGTTCGAAAGCGGGGAAACCATCAACGCCTGTGCCGGAGTCAGTGTTTTATCAATCGGCATCGTCTTTTTGCCGCCGACGGTTAGCGAAGTAAACGAGATAAAAAACGGTGTCGGATTTTTGACCCGGAGCATATTGCCCTCACGGCTAAAGGTGACTTTCTCCCATGCCGTATCCGCGTCGCGCTGGGTAAAGGTTTGTGGACGGAAAAATAATTTGACCTGTGAATGAATGGCAATTTGCAGACGGCTTTTATCTTGCAATTGTTCCGGTACGTTAGCGACGGTTTTGATATTCAGCGTAAACAGCTTTTCCCGATCGTTAGTCAACTCTTTAGGGCCGGTATAAACAATATGAAGAATCGTTTCTTGTTTTTCGTTGAGCTTTAAAAGCGGCGGCGTAACGATAAAAGGCGCTTTCGTACCGTCCGGTTGCGATACCCAGGACTGAACCAGATGGCGGGTATCATCATCCTTATTCTTGATAGGCAACTGAACTTCATTTTTATCTGCCGGGTATATAATCCTTGTTCCGCCGAAAATAACACCTGCGTGGCAGAAAGAAGCAACAGAAAAAAATGCCATGGCGCAGACAGCAGCAGAAAGATATTTCATATTATTTTTCTCTTAAGCAAAATAAATGGCGGTATAGCACCGCCATTTATTTACGGGTTACTGATAAGCGACTTTAAATGTTGCGGTTGCGGCGTAGGTCCCGGTTGTTGGTGCATCGTCCCCGACCTGTACCGTTTGTGCGGTGTAGTTAAATACGTTTTCGGTTGGTGTTGCCAGCTTATTGTTGTTGTCCTGCCAGAAAGCGTTGGCAGTATTGAACACAATTTTACCATCGGCAGTAGAACGACCACCGGTAGTGTCAGCAAGACGGATACCAACGTTGGCTGCGGTACCGGTTGTTTGCAGTACTTCGTTTGCCGCGCCTCGGACATCAGTGGTGCCAGCGAAATTCAACGCAATCTGGTTTGCCAGAATATCGCAACCAGACACTTTGATCGTAAAAGACTGTTCCGCACCGACGGTGTCCGGCCCGGTATAATCTGTGATGTAAGTTCCTGGCATTTTAACGGTTGCGGTACTGCTACCTGAATCGTTGACATCAATGGCACAACTGTCAGCAAGGATAAGTCCATTAAAGGTGATGGTGCCACTATCGACAGCCTGTGCATTACTGCAGATCAGCGCGGTAAGGCTCGTAGCCATACATATAGCTAATACTCGTTTTTTGGATAACATAAACAATCCCTATTTGATATTAATATATTGATTAATACGATAATATTAATCCATAAGACTTTGCATCAAGTTGGTTTTGTTTGCTATCAATAAAAAGTGCGATGGTAATTTTTAAGAAAATATAAATATATTTTAATTATAAAAAATCAACAAATTATATATTTTAAAACTAAATTAATATAAACAATATTTATTGCATGTGCATTTTGAATTATTTATTTGCATATATATTTCTTATTGGTATTTTTCATTGTTTTTTTGACGGCTGTTGGTGAGAGCGTTCCCAGCTCTGATTGATGTGGCTGATGATTATTGAAAATCACAACTACTCTCGTGTTACCTGAGTCACTTTCCCCTTCGTGGGGGCGCTGTTTACGAGAAATACCGACAAAACTAATAACAAACAGCGTGTTAATTGTGGATATGATTCCGAGTCCGGCACAAAAATTTACAGAACCCAGCCTATAGCTGGTTTTTTGCTTTTATAGCTTCTGATAGACGAATATGTTATCGCAGTTGCCAGTGATGTTCCGCTGGCGGTGGATGTGCCATTGTTAGATATCAACGATATACAGCAACTTGCTGATTTTGTTACGCAATGGATAAGATGGTAACTGTGGTGTTGTGATGAGCCTGATGCGCTGCGCTTATCAGGCCTACAAAATACGTTCAGCCCGGCGCAGGCCGGATAAGGCGGGACGCTGCATCCGGCGGTTTTTACCCCGCACAGACGCAAAAAAGCCCATCCGGCAGGATGGGCTTCTTCACTTTAATTAATGCCTGGCAGTTCCCTACTCTCGCATGGGGAGACCCCACACTACCATCGGCGCTACGGCGTTTCACTTCTGAGTTCGGCATGGGGTCAGGTGGGACCACCGCGCTACAGCCGCCAGGCAAATTCTGTTTATCAACACGCCCTGGCATGTCGATGTCATCTGTAATCAGGCTGAAAATCGTCTCAATTCCGCCAAAACATCTTCGGCGTTGTAAGGTTAAGCCTCACGGTTCATTAGTATCGGTTAGCTCAATGTATCGCTACACTTACACACCCGACCTATCAACGTCGTCGTCTTCAACGTTCCTTCAGGAGACTTACAGTCTCAGGGAGAACTCATCTCGGGGCAAGTTTCGTGCTTAGATGCTTTCAGCACTTATCTCTTCCGCATTTAGCTACCGGGCAATGCCATTGGCATGACAACCCGAACACCAGTGATGCGTCCACTCCGGTCCTCTCGTACTAGGAGCAGCCCCCCTCAATTCTCCAGCGCCCACGGCAGATAGGGACCGAACTGTCTCACGACGTTCTAAACCCAGCTCGCGTACCACTTTAAATGGCGAACAGCCATACCCTTGGGACCTACTTCAGCCCCAGGATGTGATGAGCCGACATCGAGGTGCCAAACACCGCCGTCGATATGAACTCTTGGGCGGTATCAGCCTGTTATCCCCGGAGTACCTTTTATCCGTTGAGCGATGGCCCTTCCATTCAGAACCACCGGATCACTAAGACCTGCTTTCGCACCTGCTCGAGCCGTCACTCTCGCAGTCAAGCTAGCTTATGCCTTTGCACTAACCTCCTGATGTCCGACCAGGATTAGCTAACCTTCGTGCTCCTCCGTTACTCTTTAGGAGGAGACCGCCCCAGTCAAACTACCCACCAGACACTGTCCGCAACCCGGATTACGGGCCCACGTTAGAACACCAGCCATTAAAGGGTGGTATTTCAAGGTTGGCTCCATGCAGACTGGCGTCCACACTTCAAAGCCTCCCACCTATCCTACACATCAAGGACCAGTGTTCAGTGTCAAGCTATAGTAAAGGTTCACGGGGTCTTTCCGTCTTGCCGCGGGTACACTGCATCTTCACAGCGAGTTCAATTTCACTGAGTCTCGGGTGGAGACAGCCTGGCCATCATTACGCCATTCGTGCAGGTCGGAACTTACCCGACAAGGAATTTCGCTACCTTAGGACCGTTATAGTTACGGCCGCCGTTTACCGGGGCTTCGATCAAGAGCTTCTCCTTACGGATAACCCCATCAATTAACCTTCCGGCACCGGGCAGGCGTCACACCGTATACGTCCACTTTCGTGTTTGCACAGTGCTGTGTTTTTAATAAACAGTTGCAGCCAGCTGGTATCTTCGACTGATTTCAGCTCCATGAGTAAATCACTTCACCTACATATCAGCGTGCCTTCTCCCGAAGTTACGGCACCATTTTGCCTAGTTCCTTCACCCGAGTTCTCTCAAGCGCCTTGGTATTCTCTACCTGACCACCTGTGTCGGTTTGGGGTACGATTTCGTGTTACCTGATGCTTAGAGGCTTTTCCTGGAAGCAGGGCATTTGTTACTTCAGCACCGTAGTGCCTCGTCATCACACCTCAGCGTTAAAAAGGTACCGGATTTACCTGGAACCTCCGCCTACATGCTTAAACCGGGACAACCGTCGCCCGGCTAACATAGCCTTCTCCGTCCCCCCTTCGCAGTAACACCAAGTACAGGAATATTAACCTGTTTCCCATCGACTACGCCTTTCGGCCTCGCCTTAGGGGTCGACTCACCCTGCCCCGATTAACGTTGGACAGGAACCCTTGGTCTTCCGGCGTGCGGGTTTTTCACCCGCATTATCGTTACTTATGTCAGCATTCGCACTTCTGATACCTCCAGCATGCCTCACGACACACCTTCAACGGCTTACAGAACGCTCCCCTACCCAACAACACATAGTGTCGCTGCCGCAGCTTCGGTGCACAGTTTAGCCCCGTTACATCTTCCGCGCAGGCCGACTCGACCAGTGAGCTATTACGCTTTCTTTAAATGATGGCTGCTTCTAAGCCAACATCCTGGCTGTCTGTGCCTTCCCACATCGTTTCCCACTTAACTGTGACTTTGGGACCTTAGCTGGCGGTCTGGGTTGTTTCCCTCTTCACGACGGACGTTAGCACCCGCCGTGTGTCTCCCGTGATAACATTCTTCGGTATTCGCAGTTTGCATCGGGTTGGTAAGTCGGGATGACCCCCTAGCCGAAACAGTGCTCTACCCCCGAAGATGAATTCACGAGGCGCTACCTAAATAGCTTTCGGGGAGAACCAGCTATCTCCCGGTTTGATTGGCCTTTCACCCCCAGCCACAAGTCATCCGCTAATTTTTCAACATTAGTCGGTTCGGTCCTCCAGTTAGTGTTACCCAACCTTCAACCTGCCCATGGCTAGATCACCGGGTTTCGGGTCTATACCCTGCAACTTAACGCCCAGTTAAGACTCGGTTTCCCTTCGGCTCCCCTATGCGGTTAACCTTGCTACAGAATATAAGTCGCTGACCCATTATACAAAAGGTACGCAGTCACCCCATTAAGAGGCTCCCACTGCTTGTACGTACACGGTTTCAGGTTCTTTTTCACTCCCCTCGCCGGGGTTCTTTTCGCCTTTCCCTCACGGTACTGGTTCACTATCGGTCAGTCAGGAGTATTTAGCCTTGGAGGATGGTCCCCCCATATTCAGACAGGATACCACGTGTCCCGCCCTACTCTTCGAGTTCACAACCTGTGCATTTTGGTGTACGGGACTATCACCCTGTACCGTCGGACTTTCCAGACCGTTCCACTAACACACAAGCTGATTCAGACTCTGGGCTGCTCCCCGTTCGCTCGCCGCTACTGGGGGAATCTCGGTTGATTTCTTTTCCTCGGGGTACTTAGATGTTTCAGTTCCCCCGGTTCGCTTCATTACGCTATGTATTCACGTAATGATAGTGTGACGAATCACACTGGGTTTCCCCATTCGGAAATCGCCGGTTATAACGGTTCATATCACCTTACCGACGCTTATCGCAGATTAGCACGTCCTTCATCGCCTCTGACTGCCAGGGCATCCACCGTGTACGCTTAGTCGCTTAACCTCACAACCCGAAGATGTTTCACTTCTGATTGCGAAAATTTGAGAGACTCGAACACACCGCTTTTCATTTCTTATTACGGAGAAATGAAACAGTGTGTCGTTTCAATTTTCAGCTTGATCCAGATTTTTAAAGAGCAAATATCTCAAACGTCACCCGAAGGTAAGTTTTGAGATATTGGGGTCGGCGACTTTCACTCACACATACCAGCAAGTGGCGTCCCCTAGGGGATTCGAACCCCTGTTACCGCCGTGAAAGGGCGGTGTCCTGGGCCTCTAGACGAAGGGGACGTGTCAGTCTCAATCGCAAGACGCCTTGCTATTTACTTTTCATCAGACAATCTGTGTGAGCACTACAAAGAACGTTTCTTTAAGGTAAGGAGGTGATCCAACCGCAGGTTCCCCTACGGTTACCTTGTTACGACTTCACCCCAGTCATGAATCACAAAGTGGTAAGCGCCCTCCCGAAGGTTAAGCTACCTACTTCTTTTGCAACCCACTCCCATGGTGTGACGGGCGGTGTGTACAAGGCCCGGGAACGTATTCACCGTGGCATTCTGATCCACGATTACTAGCGATTCCGACTTCATGGAGTCGAGTTGCAGACTCCAATCCGGACTACGACATACTTTATGAGGTCCGCTTGCTCTCGCGAGGTCGCTTCTCTTTGTATATGCCATTGTAGCACGTGTGTAGCCCTACTCGTAAGGGCCATGATGACTTGACGTCATCCCCACCTTCCTCCAGTTTATCACTGGCAGTCTCCTTTGAGTTCCCGGCCGAACCGCTGGCAACAAAGGATAAGGGTTGCGCTCGTTGCGGGACTTAACCCAACATTTCACAACACGAGCTGACGACAGCCATGCAGCACCTGTCTCACGGTTCCCGAAGGCACTAAAGCATCTCTGCTAAATTCCGTGGATGTCAAGAGTAGGTAAGGTTCTTCGCGTTGCATCGAATTAAACCACATGCTCCACCGCTTGTGCGGGCCCCCGTCAATTCATTTGAGTTTTAACCTTGCGGCCGTACTCCCCAGGCGGTCGACTTAACGCGTTAGCTCCGGAAGCCACGCCTCAAGGGCACAACCTCCAAGTCGACATCGTTTACGGCGTGGACTACCAGGGTATCTAATCCTGTTTGCTCCCCACGCTTTCGCACCTGAGCGTCAGTCTTTGTCCAGGGGGCCGCCTTCGCCACCGGTATTCCTCCAGATCTCTACGCATTTCACCGCTACACCTGGAATTCTACCCCCCTCTACAAGACTCTAGCCTGCCAGTTTCGGATGCAGTTCCCAGGTTGAGCCCGGGGATTTCACATCCGACTTGACAGACCGCCTGCGTGCGCTTTACGCCCAGTAATTCCGATTAACGCTTGCACCCTCCGTATTACCGCGGCTGCTGGCACGGAGTTAGCCGGTGCTTCTTCTGCGAGTAACGTCAATCGTTGCGGTTATTAACCACAACGCCTTCCTCCTCGCTGAAAGTACTTTACAACCCGAAGGCCTTCTTCATACACGCGGCATGGCTGCATCAGGCTTGCGCCCATTGTGCAATATTCCCCACTGCTGCCTCCCGTAGGAGTCTGGACCGTGTCTCAGTTCCAGTGTGGCTGGTCATCCTCTCAGACCAGCTAGGGATCGTCGCCTAGGTGAGCCGTTACCCCACCTACTAGCTAATCCCATCTGGGCACATCCGATGGCAAGAGGCCCGAAGGTCCCCCTCTTTGGTCTTGCGACGTTATGCGGTATTAGCTACCGTTTCCAGTAGTTATCCCCCTCCATCGGGCAGTTTCCCAGACATTACTCACCCGTCCGCCACTCGTCACCCAAGGAGCAAGCTCCTCTGTGCTACCGTTCGACTTGCATGTGTTAGGCCTGCCGCCAGCGTTCAATCTGAGCCATGATCAAACTCTTCAATTTAAGTTTGATGCTCGTGAATTAAACTTCGTAATGAATTACGTGTTCACTCAGAGACTTGGTATTCATTTTTCGTCTTGCGACGTTAAGAATCCGTATCTTCGAGTGCCCACACAGATTGTCTGATAAATTGTTAAAGAGCAGTTGCGACGCGCTTTAGCGCTCTGTCGCGAGGTGGCGTATATTACGCTTTCCTCTTTCAGAGTCAACCCTGAATTTCAGGATTTTTCTCTTCAACCGGACCGGCTGTTTGTGTGAAGTGATTCACATCCGCCGTGTCGATGGAGGCGCATTATAGGGAGTTTCCCTCAGCCCGCAACCCTTAAATGACAGAAAAATGACTGACTGCTGCATTCCACAGCAAAACACCGCCTTATACCCATTTACGCACAGAGTTATCCACAATCGTAAGCAAATTATCTGTCAGCGTCCCTGAAAAAGGAGAGAACCGGTATGAAAACCTCTATATAGAAAGAAATTCACTCTACGCTATATAAAGAAGAAGGGCTGACAACTTAAGCTCCATAATCCCTACTACCTTTGAATTACGTACCTCATCGGGCAATAATACCCGCACAAACAGTGATTCCAGGACTGCGATGAGACACCCTCTGCAACGAACTACGATACGCAAACGCCCGATGAAACTCGGCACAACCGTGATCCTCATGGTCAGCGCGGTTCTCTTCTCTGTGCTGCTCGTCGTTCATTTGATTTACTTCTCGCAAATCAGCAACACGACACGTGATGCATTAGCAGACAAAGCGCTTGCGGTCGCGCGAACGTTGGCAAACTCTCCTGAAATCCGCGAGGGGCTCAAAAAAAAGCCTGAGGACAGTGGTATCCAGGCAATTGCTCAAGCGGTAAATAAGCGCAACGATTTTTTATTCATCGTTGTCACGGATATGAAAAGCATTCGTTATTCGCACCCTGAAGCACAACGTATCGGCCAACCGTTTAAAGGCGACGACATCCTGTTGGCGTTACAGGGCAAAGAGAACGTTGCCATTAATCGCGGCTTTCTGGCTAAAGCGCTACGCGTTTTCACCCCCATTTATAACGAACATCACCAGCAGATTGGGGTTGTGTCGATTGGTCTCGAGTTAAGCAGGGTCACCGAGCAGATCAATAACAGCCGCGGCAGTATCTTTTGGTCCATCTTATTTGGCGTTCTGGTTGGGTTATTAGGTACCTGGGTATTGGTGAAGGTTCTCAAACGCATTCTGTTTGGTCTGGAGCCTTATGAAATTTCCAATCTGTTCGAACAGCGCCAGGCAATGCTGCACTCTATAAAGGAGGGGGTCATTGCCGTTGATGATAGTGGTGAGGTCACGCTAATAAACCAGGCCGCCCAGGAGCTATTGGATTACCGTAAGTCACAGGATGATGCCCAGCTATCCACACTCAGCCATGCATGGTCTCAGGTAGTTGATCTTTCGCAGGTGCTACGTGATGGAACGCCACGCCGTGATGAGGAGATCATGGTGAAGGACCGGCTGCTTTTAATCAACACCGTTCCAGTACTCAGCAATGGCAAAATCATCGGGGCTATTTCAACCTTCAGAGACAAGACTGAAGTCCGAAAACTGATGCAGCGTCTGGACGGTATGGTCAACTATGCCGATGCACTTCGTGAACGATCCCACGAATTCATGAACAAGTTACACGTGATTCTGGGATTATTGCACCTGAAAAGTTATAAGCAGTTGGAAAATTATATCATTAAGACGGCCAACAATTATCAGGAAGAGATTGGCTCACTGTTAGGCAAAATAAAATCACCGGTGATCGCGGGCTTTTTACTCAGTAAGATTAATCGCACATCTGATTTAGGTCATAGTCTGATCATTAGTAATGAAAGCCAGTTGCCGGAAAACAGTAATGAAGATCAGGTGGCGGTGTTGATCACCGTGCTGGGCAATTTAATTGAAAACGCCCTGGAGGCGCTAGGTCAAGAATCTGGGGGCGAGATCAGCGTATCCTTGCATTATCGACACGGCTGGTTGCATTGCGAAGTGAATGACGATGGTCCGGGGATCGCCCCCGAACGCATTGACCACATCTTTGAGAAGGGCGTCTCGTCAAAAGGAACCGAACGAGGCGTCGGTTTAGCACTTGTGAAACAGCAGGTTGAAAACGTTGGCGGCAATATTTCCGTCGAATCCGAACCTGGGGTCTTCACCCAATTTTTTGTACAGTTACCGTGGAATGGTGAGAGGGCCAGCAGATGATCAATGTCTTAATTGTCGATGACGATGCAATGGTTGCGGAGTTAAACCGCCGTTATGTCGCGCAGCTGTCTGGTTTTCATTGCTGCGGAACGGCCTCTACTCTCGAAAAAGCCAAAGAGATCATCTTTCATGGCGAACATCATATTGACCTGATTCTACTGGATATTTATATGCAGAAAGAAAACGGTCTGGACCTGTTACCCATTCTGCACAGCGAAGGCTGTAAATGTGATGTCATCGTCATCTCCTCCGCCGCCGATGCGACAACAATTAAAGACTCACTCCACTACGGTGTCGTTGATTATCTGATCAAACCGTTTCAGGCCTCACGCTTCGAAGAGGCCTTAACCAACTGGCTGCAGAAGAAAACGGATATGGAGAAGCACCAGTACTATGAACAGTCAGAGCTTGACCAACTGATTCATGGTAGCTCTTCCAGCGAGCAGGAAACGCGGCGCTTACCCAAGGGGCTGACACCACAAACGTTACGTACGCTGTGCCAGTGGATTGATGAGCACCAGGACCAGGAGTTCTCCACGGATGAACTGGCGAACGAGGTCAATATCTCCCGGGTCTCATGCCGTAAATACCTTATCTGGCTCGTCAATTGTCATATCTTATTTACCAGTATCCATTATGGTGTTACTGGCCGGCCGGTTTACCGCTACCGCGTTCAGGCTGAGCATTACTCATTACTTAAACAATACTGCCAATAAAACGCTCCCCCGGGGATTATTCGTTATATAAAAGTAACAATTATTAAAATAATGAAAAATCCCTTTTTATCCCACTAAAACAGATAAATAGTGAATTTGCGTTAGATCAAATATATTTGTATCAAACATGTTAAATTTATTATTTTGTTATTGATAAACATCACACTGTTTTTAATTTCAAAATCGCTAACAAAAGTTAATTAAGTATTAACTAACCCACAGAGTGTGTATTTTTACTCCTAAAGGATTAGTCTGAATTTCATCAGACATAAAAATCTAGACTGGTAGCAATGGAGACCATGCTACGTACTATGGACACCGTACATTTTTGTGAGCAAATAAACGTATCCGTACGCCAGATTCATTACCACATGACATGGCGTGACCGCGATCACATAAAGAACACACTCACCTGGTATATCGGTGTTTCACGTAATAGCGGACAATGTAGAACCGACGGTCAGCCTCCGGAAAACCGGTGTAAGCCAGCCAAACTACAGCGTCAGCCGCAGCGCTTCATAACCAGCCCAACCTCCCATCGCCTGAGGATTCTCTCCTCTGATCAATGCCATAGAAAAAAGTTAAATATTTCCAAAAAGTTATAAATACATTCTAGCCAGATATTTAAACATTAATCGCAAATACGGACATATCGAATACTGACCATTTTTTGATGCTTATTCCGGCAAAAAAGAATGTGCTACAGATCCATTTTTCAAAAATTGACTGGGTTTTTCGCGAGGGTAAATAAAATGTTATTTAGTATACAACTTCTCATAATATTAATATGTTTGTTTTATGGTGCCAGAAAGGGCGGTATCGCGCTGGGTTTGTTAGGCGGTATCGGCCTGGTTATTCTGGTTTTCGTGTTCCATCTCCAGCCGGGTAAACCCCCTGTTGATGTAATGCTGGTTATTATTGCCGTGGTGGCCGCTTCTGCAACCTTGCAAGCCTCCGGCGGTCTTGACGTTATGCTGCAAATTGCTGAAAAGCTGCTGCGTCGTAACCCAAAATACGTTTCTATCGTAGCACCATTTGTTACCTGTACCCTGACTATCCTGTGCGGTACCGGCCACGTGGTGTACACCATTCTGCCGATCATTTATGACGTCGCCATTAAGAACAATATTCGCCCGGAACGCCCAATGGCGGCGAGTTCTATCGGTGCACAGATGGGGATTATCGCCAGTCCGGTTTCCGTCGCCGTTGTCTCTCTGGTTGCGATGCTGGGTAACGTGACATTTGAAGGCAAGCACCTCGAATTCCTCGACCTGCTCGGCATCACCATTCCATCTACCCTGCTGGGTATCCTGGCTATCGGTATTTTCAGCTGGTTCCGTGGTAAAGATCTGGATAAAGACGAAGAGTTTCAGAAGTTTATTTCCGTACCTGAAAACCATCACTATGTGTATGGCGACACGGCAACACTGTTAGACAAAAAACTGCCGAAAAGTAACTGGCTGGCAATGTGGATCTTCCTCGCTGCCATCGCCGTTGTTGCCGTGCTCGGTGCGGTATCTGAACTGCGCCCTTCTTTTGGCGGCAAACCGCTGTCAATGGTACTGGTTATCCAGATGTTCATGCTGCTGACTGGCGCATTGATTATCATCTTAACCAAAACGAATCCCGCATCTATCTCAAAAAATGAAGTCTTCCGTTCAGGTATGATCGCGATTGTTGCGGTGTACGGTATTGCCTGGATGGCGGAAACCATGTTCGGTGCGCATATGTCTGAAATTCAGGGCGTACTGGGCGAGATGGTGAAAGAATATCCGTGGGCCTATGCGGTTATCCTGCTGTTGGTCTCCAAGTTTGTAAACTCTCAGGCTGCAGCGCTGGCCGCTATCGTCCCGGTCGCACTGGCTATCGGGGTTGATCCAGCGTACATCGTTGCTTCTGCTCCGGCATGTTACGGTTACTACATTCTGCCGACCTACCCGAGCGATCTGGCTGCTATTCAGTTTGACCGTTCAGGTACCACCCACATTGGCCGTTTCGTTATCAACCACAGCTTCATTCTGCCTGGTTTGATCGGCGTAAGCGTATCCTGTGTCTTTGGTTGGGTCTTCGCCGCAATGTACGGTTTCCTGTAAGCACACTTCGCGTGCCGTCCGCTATGGTGCGGCACGCCACCGTTAAGACACAGAGAATTTTAAAATTCCTGAGAAAAATGAAAAGGCTGGAAGCAAATGTCAAATGTTGAATTCACTTACCAGGCGGCTTTCCCACTGGGGGAAGACAAAACTGAGTACTACCTGCTGACATCCGATCACGTCAGCGTCGGCGAGTTTGAAGGCGAGTCAATCCTGAAAGTAGCGCCTGAAGCACTTACGCTACTGGCCCAGCAAGCCTTCCACGATGCCTCCTTCATGCTCCGCCCTGAACACCAACAGCAAGTCGCCTCCATACTCCATGATCCTGAAGCCAGCGAAAACGATAAGTACGTTGCGCTGCAATTCCTGAGAAACTCCGAGATTGCCGCCAAAGGCGTATTGCCAACCTGTCAGGATACCGGCACGGCCATTATCATGGGTAAAAAAGGTCAACGTGTCTGGACCGGCGGCGGTGACGAAGCGGCGCTCTCCAGAGGCGTATTTAATACCTATATTGAAGATAACCTGCGCTACTCGCAAAACGCGGCGCTGGATATGTACAAAGAAGTGAATACCGGCACTAACCTGCCTGCGCAAATCGACCTGTACAGCGTGGACGGCGACGAATATAAATTCCTGTGCGTGGCAAAAGGCGGCGGTTCTGCCAACAAAACCTACCTGTATCAGGAAACCAAAGCACTACTGACTCCCGGCAAACTGAAAAACTTCCTGGTTGAGAAAATGCGTACGCTGGGGACTGCAGCTTGCCCGCCGTACCATATCGCATTTGTGATTGGTGGTACGTCAGCAGAAAGCACCCTCAAAACGGTGAAACTGGCCAGCACACACTACTATGATGCGCTGCCGACTGAAGGTAACGCTCACGGTCAGGCATTCCGCGATCTGCAACTGGAACAGGAACTGTTGGAAGAAGCCCAGAAACTCGGCCTTGGCGCCCAGTTTGGCGGGAAATATTTCGCTCACGACATCCGCGTGATTCGACTGCCTCGCCACGGCGCATCCTGCCCGGTAGGCATGGGCGTTTCCTGCTCCGCAGACCGTAATATTAAGGCCAAGATTAACCGCGAAGGTATCTGGATTGAAAAACTGGAACATAACCCAGGCCAGTACATCCCGGAATCTCTGCGCCAGGCCGGCGAAGGCGAAGTGGTTAAAGTCGACCTTAACCGTCCGATGAAAGAGATCCTTGCCCAGCTTTCTCAGTACCCGGTATCCACCCGTCTGTCGCTGAGCGGTACAATCATTGTGGGTCGCGACATCGCCCACGCGAAGCTGAAAGAACGTATCGAGTCCGGCGAAGGTCTGCCGCAGTACGTGAAAGATCATCCGATCTACTACGCAGGCCCGGCGAAAACGCCGGCAGGTTACCCGTCCGGTTCTTTGGGTCCAACCACTGCGGGTCGTATGGACTCCTATGTTGACCTGCTGCAGTCCCATGGCGGCAGCATGATCATGTTGGCGAAAGGTAACCGCAGCCAGCAAGTGACCGACGCCTGCCATAAACACGGCGGCTTCTACTTAGGTAGCATCGGTGGTCCGGCAGCGGTACTGGCGCAGCAGAGCATTAAGCATCTGGAATGCGTGGAATACCCGGAGCTGGGAATGGAAGCTATCTGGAAAATCGAAGTAGAAGATTTCCCAGCTTTCATCCTGGTCGATGACAAAGGCAACGATTTCTTCCAGCAAATCGTCAGTAAACAATGCGCTAACTGCGCGAAGTAACCTATTCGGCCCGGCACTGGACTGACACCAAATTTTGGGGCCAGCCCGGTGATCCCCCCGGGCCAACTTTATCCCCCCATTAACTGGCGTTGAATTTTTGCCGTTCACAGTGAATAGTAATATTTTCCATTACTTGTGAATTCGCCATGCTCCGCACACTGAATCCTGTAATCCTGAACACTGGCGCTATAGTGCTGGCGCTGATCCTTATCTACACCGGCTTTTGTGCCACCGAGAAATTGACCTGGCTGATGGAAGTGACGCCGGTCATTATTGTTGTGCCATTGCTGCTCGCCACCATGAAGCGTTACCCGCTGACACCCATGCTCTACACGCTTATCTTCTTTCATGCCATCATTTTGATGGTTGGCGGCATGTATACCTATGCCAAAGTCCCCATTGGTTTTGAAGTGCAGACGTGGTTGGATCTCAGTCGCAACCCCTATGACAAACTGGGTCATTTTTTCCAGGGACTGGTGCCAGCGCTGACGGCAAGAGAGATTTTAGTCCGCGGCAATATTGTCCGCGGCCGCAAGATGTTAGCGTTTTTAGTCTGCTGCGTAGCACTGGCAATCAGCGCCACCTATGAGCTCATTGAATGGTGGGCGGCACTGGCGATGGGGCAAGGCGCGGATGACTTCCTGGGTACGCAGGGCGATCCATGGGATACTCAATCGGATATGTTCTGCGCCCTGCTCGGCGCGCTAACGACAGTGCTTGTACTGGCGCGAGTTCACTGTGCACAGCTGCGTCGCTACGGGATGGTAAGCGCCAACTAAATATACATACTGCCGGATGTCGATAACGTTCATCCGGCAGACGCAAGAGGAACCTTACTGATGCAACCAGGCCGGCAGCCACTCACCGTGCGCGTCAATGAGATCTTCACGACCCGGTTTGATAAACCACGGCGTGTATTCAGCAAAGTGTTCCGACGACTCGGTGACGAAATACCCAATTTTTTGAACATTTCATAACGCACAATGTTCTGGCAGCGAGTATTGCCGTGGATATTCGGTTTCGGGACCTGGCCCGTTGCATAAGCTGCCAGCAGTTCCGGATAGAGATCGACATAGATCCCATCAGCCGTTTTACGCTCCAGTTGCAGATAAAACGCCATATGGTTGATCCCGGCGCAACAATAACGCAACGAAGCAGGATCAATATCCAGATCCCGCGCCGATAAAAGTAATTTTGGGTGCAGACATCATGACTCTCCAGAACGTGGGGTGATGACGCAATGGTGTCATGAGGACGCAAGAAAAACGTCCGGCTTCTGCACCGAGCACTCCCAAAAACTCAGTTCGCCTTTTCGTTCGGGCGAAAACTGAGCCAGCAACATCGACAATCGATGACCGGATAAGCGCCGGATGGCGCAAACATATGCCCACTGACAGCACTTCCCATTCGGCAATATCAGTATCAGCCAAAAAAATAATTCCCCTGTCGATAAACAGTGCTGAAAAACTGCCGTCGATGAATATTAATTATTTGTTTATAAAGGAATAAAAACAAAACACGCTCATTTCTCAGCCACTTTACAGCCCAATTCGTCAGGATAATACTTGCCTGCGTCACATTCATACGGTGTGTCTGCAATCCATAAATTGCAACCTCTCCACTACCGGGTAAAAGATGATGAAAGTATTAATTGTTGAAAGTGAGTTTCTGCATCAGGACACCTGGGTTGGTAGCGCTGTCGAGCGTCTGGCTGATGCCTTAAGTCGCCAAAATGTTACCGTCATTAAGTCCACTTCATTCGACGATGGTTATGCCATCCTCGCGGCAAATGAAGCCATTGATTGCCTGATGTTCAGCTATCAAATGGAACAACAAGATGAACACCTGAATGTCAGGCAATTGATCGGCAAGCTCCACGAACGCCAGCAAAACGTCCCCGTTTTCCTGCTGGGCGATCGGGAAAAAGCCACCGCATCGCTGGATCGCGATCTGCTGGAGCTTGTCGATGAATTCGCCTGGATTCTTGAAGATACCGCTGACTTTATCGCCGGGCGCGCCGTTGCTGCGATGACCCGTTACCGCCAACAGCTGTTACCACCGCTGTTCAGCGCGCTGATGAAATACAGTGACATTCACGAATATTCCTGGGCCGCCCCTGGTCACCAGGGCGGCGTGGGATTTACTAAAACACCGGCCGGTCGTTTCTACCATGACTACTACGGTGAAAACCTATTCCGTAGCGACATGGGTATTGAACGCGCGTCACTGGGTTCACTGCTTGACCATACTGGCGCGTTTGGTGAAAGCGAAAAATATGCCGCACGTGTCTTCGGCGCTGACCGTTCATGGTCCGTGGTGGTCGGTACTTCTGGCTCTAACCGCACCATCATGCAGGCATGCATGACTGACAACGATGTGGTGGTGCTGGATCGTAACTGCCATAAATCCATTGAACAAGGGCTCATTCTTACCGGGGCAAAACCGGTGTACATGGTACCAAGCCGCAACCGCTACGGTATTATCGGGCCTATCTACCCGCAGGAAATGCAGCCCGAAACATTGCAGAGAAAAATCAGCGAAAGCCCGCTGACAAAAGACAAAACCGGACAGAAACCGTCATATAGCGTTGTAACCAACTGTACCTATGACGGCGTCTGCTACAACGCAAAAGAGGCGCAAGACCTGCTAGCCCAGACCAGCGATCGCATTCATTTCGATGAAGCCTGGTACGGCTATGCGCGTTTCAACCCGATTTATGCCGATCACTACGCTATGCGTGGTGCACCTGGCGACCATAGCGGCCCAACCGTTTTTGCCACCCACTCGACCCATAAGTTGCTGAATGCGCTCTCTCAGGCATCTTACATTCACGTCCGAGAAGGCCGTGGCGCGGTGAATTTCTCCCGCTTTAACCAGGCGTACATGATGCACGCCACCACGTCTCCGCTGTATGCCATCTGTGCATCAAACGACGTGGCAGTTTCCATGATGGACGGTAACAGTGGCCTGTCGCTCACCCAGGAGGTGATCGATGAAGCCGTCGATTTCCGTCAGGCGATGGCACGGCTGTACAAAGAATTCACGGCTGAGGGCGACTGGTTCTTCAAACCGTGGAACAAAGAGGTGGTTACCGATCCGCAGACCGGAAAAACCTATGACTTTGCCGATGCGCCAACCCAACTCCTGACGACCGACCAGAACTGCTGGGTAATGCGTCCCGGTGAATCCTGGCATGGCTTTAAAGACCTGCCAGATAACTGGAGCATGCTGGACCCTATTAAAGTCAGTATTCTGGCGCCTGGTATGGGTGATGATGGTGAACTGGAACAGACCGGTGTTCCGGCTGCGCTGGTTACCGCCTGGCTTGGCCGCCACGGCATCGTACCGACCCGTACCACCGATTTCCAGATTATGTTCTTGTTCTCAATGGGGATCACCCGTGGTAAATGGGGCACGCTGATAAACACACTGTGCTCTTTCAAACACCACTACGATGCCAATACCCCGCTCTCACAGGTGATGCCTGAACTGGTAGAGGAATATCCTGACTCTTACGCAAACATGGGTATTCACGATCTGGGCGACACCATGTTCGCCTGGCTGAAAGAAAATAACCCAGGTAGCCGACTCAATGCAGCCTACTCCGGCCTGCCTGTTGCTGAAATGACCCCGCGTGAAGCTTATAACGCAATAGTCAGCGATAACGTTGAGATGGTGGCTATTGAAAATCTGCCGGGCCGTATCGCAGCCAACTCCGTCATTCCTTACCCACCGGGAATTCCAATGCTGCTGTCCGGGGAAAACTTTGGCGATGCCAACAGCCCGCAGATTAGTTATCTACGTTCGTTGCAATCCTGGGATCATCATTTCCCTGGCTTTGAACATGAAACCGAAGGAACGGAAATTATTGACGGTGTGTATCACGTCATGTGCGTGAAAGCCTAATGTCGCTTTTTAGATAGTCTATTTTTTATAAGGTTGACGTGTGATGGTTGAGTAATTCCTGAGTATTGCTGCAAAACAATAACATTGTCATACCTTTTGCGCGGGACCACCCCGCGCTTTTTTTATACGCAAATAGTACGTTGCCACTTGCGTAAAAAATTATGTACATGCCAAGAATCCCTACAGATATTGTAATTACTAAAAATCACGCTATTTTATCGCTTGTTTTGATTCATCATACAATTTTTTAACCGCGATTACTCAGCAGGTGCTGAGTTACGGTATTTGATGTTCATATTCCGGGAGTTTGGGTATGAGGCTTTGCAGCAAAGAAGCTTGTGTTGTTGTATTAACGGAGAAAGATGTTTGGTTAAGGATTAACGGTAAAGAAGCCATCAGTTTAAAAGCTAACCACATGGCTCTGGTGGCGTGTGATAATAATATTATCGACTTCTCTTCACTTAATAACGCACTGGTCGTACATATCAGTCGCGATGTCATTAAAGACTATCTACGATTTTTAAATAAAGATCTTTCACAGTTCCCTCTCTGGCAACGTAGCGCCAATCCGGTGATGACCGCCGTCTGCCTGACGCCGGATGTCTTTCGGGTTGCCGCTCAACACAGCGTGATGGAAACGCAAAACGAAGGCGAAAATGAGCGTACCCGTTCGCTACTGTTCACCGTATTATCGCGTTTTCTCGACAGCAAAAAGTTTATCTCCCTACTTATGCATATGTTACGCAATCGCATCAGCGACAGCGTTTACCACATCATTGAGAGCGATATCCATAAAGACTGGAATTTAAGCATGGTCGCCAGTTGCTTATGTCTGAGTCCCAGTTTGTTAAAGAAAAAGCTCAAAAATGAAAATACAAGTTACAGTCAAATAATAACCACGTGTCGTATGCGTTATGCCGTTAATCAATTAATGATGGACGGGAAAAACATTTCACAGGTATCTCAGCTGTGCGGATATAACAGTACTTCATACTTTATCTCCGTATTCAAAGAGTTCTATGGAATGACGCCGCTGCATTATATCAGTCAACATCGGGAACTCTCCGCTGCCTGATTTTTGATCATTTAGCGATGAGCCATAATAATATCAGCATTGGCGATACCCCGGTTCCACCATCATAAAATAGTCTTCTGAAGAGGTATGATGTGACGTCATTTATCCTTATCAGGAGTTAAAAAATATGTCGACGGATGCTGATGCTCACAAAGTGGGCTTAATCCCCGTCACCCTTATGGTGTCGGGGAATATTATGGGTTCCGGTGTATTCCTGCTACCCACAAACCTGGCGTCAACTGGCGGGATTGCAATCTACGGATGGTTGGTCACTATTATCGGTGCTCTGGCACTGTCGATGGTGTACGCCAAAATGTCGTCCTTAGACTCCAGTCCCGGTGGTTCTTACGCTTATGCGCGCCGCTGCTTCGGTCCCTTTTTAGGCTACCAGACCAACGTGCTGTACTGGTTGGCCTGCTGGATTGGTAACATCGCCATGGTCGTTATTGGCGTGGGTTACCTGAGCTACTTCTTCCCTATCTTAAAAGATCCGTTGGTTCTGACGCTCACCTGTGTCGTGGTACTGTGGGTCTTCGTCTTGCTGAATATTGTCGGTCCAAAAATGATCACTCGCGTGCAGGCCATTGCGACAGTACTGGCGCTGGTGCCCATTGTTGGTATTGCCGTCTTCGGCTGGTTCTGGTTCCGCGGTGAAACCTATATGGCGGCCTGGAACGTCAGCGGCATGAATACCTTCGGCGCCATCCAAAGCACCTTAAACGTAACCTTATGGTCGTTCATTGGGGTTGAAAGCGCCTCCGTCGCCGCCGGTGTGGTTAAAAATCCGAAACGTAACGTCCCTATCGCCACCATTGGCGGGGTATTGATTGCCGCCGTCTGCTACGTTCTCTCTACCACGGCGATTATGGGTATGATCCCTAACGCTGCACTGCGGGTGTCAGCCTCACCGTTTGGTGATGCTGCACGAATGGCACTGGGCGACACCGCCGGGGCAATTGTCTCCTTCTGTGCCGCTGCCGGGTGCCTCGGTTCTCTGGGCGGTTGGACGCTACTTGCCGGACAAACTGCCAAAGCGGCAGCCGATGACGGCCTGTTCCCACCGATTTTCGCCCGCGTCAACAAAGCGGGAACACCGGTTGCCGGGCTAATCATCGTCGGGATCCTGATGACCCTCTTCCAGTTCAGCAGTATGTCGCCAAACGCCGCAAAAGAATTTGGTCTGGTCTCTTCGGTCTCCGTTATCTTCACCCTGGTGCCATATCTGTACACCTGCGCGGCATTGCTGCTGCTGGGTCACGGTCACTTTGGTAAAGCGCGTCCGATGTACTTACTGGTGACCTTCGTGGCATTTGTCTACTGCATCTGGGCAGTGGTGGGTTCTGGCGCCAAAGAAGTGATGTGGTCGTTCGTGATGTTGATGGTAATCACCGCACTATATGCGCTCAACTACAACCGGATCCATAAAAACCCGTATCCTCTGGATGCCCCGACCAACAATAATTAATGCCTGTAAGCGTCGTTGCCCGATGACATAAGCGCATCGGGCCTACGCATCCCCCCACCAGTACCTGCTAACATTAAGAACTTAATGTTGGCTTAATTTTACTTTGAGAGGATCCGCTCCACTTAGTCGATGGAACCCCCTTAATGTTAAAGCTCCTGTTTAAAAGACCGACTCTCGGGCAAATCAGCTGGCTATTGCTGATCTCATTTTATCTTGCGACCTTCCTGAACATCGCGTTCTACAAACAGGTACTGCAAGACCTTCCGCTGGATTCCCTGCGCAACATCCTGGTGTTCTTATCGATGCCGGTTGTCGCATTCAGCGTCATGAATATCGTGCTCACGCTGGCCTCTTTCCTGTGGCTTAACCGCCTGGTCGCGTGCATTTTCATTTTGGTCGGGGCGTCCGCCCAGTATTTCATTATGACCTACGGCATCATCATTGACCGCTCGATGATCGCCAACATGATGGATACCACACCGGCTGAAACCTTCGCCCTCATGACGCCGCAAATGCTCCTGACGCTGGGACTGAGCGGCATTCTGGCCGCCATCGTTGCCTGCTGGGTAAGAATCAAACCTATTACGCCTGCGCTGCGCAGCGTGTTGTACCGCGCTGCGAATATCCTGATATCGGCACTGCTTATCGTGCTGGTCGCCGCCTTCTTCTATAAAGATTACGCATCGCTGTTTCGTAATAACAAAGAGCTGGTTAAGTCCCTCAGCCCGTCCAACAGCATCGTGGCAACGTCATCCTGGTATTCACACCAGAGGCTGGCCAACCTGCCGCTGGTGTGTATTGGCGAAGATGCGCACCGTAATCCAGAAATGGTGAAAGGAAAACGTAAGAACCTCACTATTGTGGTGCTCGGTGAAACGTCACGCGGCGACAACTTCTCTCTGTCAGGTTATTCACGTCAGACCAATCCGTTGCTGGAAAAAGATGATGTCGTTTATTTCCCGCGTACAACGTCCTGCGGTACGGCGACAGCCGTTTCCGTTCCCTGCATGTTCTCCGACATGCCACGAGCGCACTACGACGAAGAGCTGGCTCACCACCAGGAAGGCGTACTCGATATCATCCAGCGGGCGGGAATTAACGTTCTGTGGAATGATAACGACGGCGGCTGTAAAGGTGCCTGTGACCGCGTACCGCATCAGGATATGACTGCGCTGAACTTACCAGGACAGTGTATTAACGGTGAATGCTACGATGAAGTCCTGTTCCACGGGCTGGAAGAGTACATTAATAACCTGAAGGGCGACGGCGTGATCGTGCTGCACACCATCGGCAGCCATGGCCCAACCTATTACAACCGTTATCCGCCACAGTTTAAGAAATTTACCCCAACCTGCGATACCAACGAAATTCAAACCTGTTCGCAGCAGCAACTGGTGAATACCTACGACAATACCATCCTGTACATTGACTATATTGTTGATAAAGCGATCAATATACTGAAAGAGCATCAGGACAATTTCACCACCAGCCTGGTTTATCTTTCCGATCACGGTGAATCCTTAGGAGAAAACGGCGTCTACTTGCACGGTCTACCGTATTCGATTGCGCCAGACACACAAAAACATGTACCGATGCTGTTGTGGCTCTCCGAAGATTATCAGCAACGCTACCAGATTTCTCAAACATGTTTGCAGAAACGGGCCAGCTCAGAAGATTTCTCACAGGATAATCTGTTCTCAACCCTGCTGGGATTAACGGGCGTACAAACCAAGTATTACCAGTCAGCAGATGATATTCTGCACCCATGCAAGGGAGGCTAACCGAATGAAAATTCTGATTGTTGAAGACGATACACTGTTACTACAGGGGCTGATACTTGCCGCACAAACGGAGGGCTACGCCTGCGATGGCGTGTCAACGGCCCGTGCCGCCGAGCATTGCCTGGAAACGGGGCATTACAGTCTTGTCGTTCTGGATTTAGGTTTACCGGATGAGGATGGCCTGCATTTTCTGACCCGCATCAGGCAGAAAAAATACACCGTACCGGTACTCATCCTGACCGCCCGCGACACCGTGAAAGACCGCATCACCGGGCTGGATGTCGGCGCTGATGACTATCTGGTCAAACCGTTCGCGCTGGAAGAACTGCATGCTCGCATTCGGGCGCTGTTACGTCGGCATAACAATCAGGGTGAAAGTGAGATTATCATTGGCAACCTGACATTGAATATCGGCCGCCGCCAGGTGTGGATGGATGGACAAGAAATTGTCTTAACGCCAAAAGAGTACGCGCTATTGTCGCGGCTGATGCTCAAAGCGGGGAGCCCGGTACACCGGGAGATTCTGTATAACGACATCTACAGCTGGGATAACGAGCCGTCGACCAATACGCTGGAAGTCCACATCCATAACCTGCGCGATAAAGTGGGAAAATCACGCATTCGCACGGTTCGAGGTTTTGGCTACATGCTGACCGCTACTGAGGAAAGCTAAGTGAATTTGATGCGTTTTCTAAAGCAACCGCTCCCGCTTCGCCAGCGTTTAATGCTGACGATCGGCCTGATTCTGCTGGTCTTCCAGCTGATTAGCACCTTCTGGTTGTGGCATGAAAGCACCGAGCAAATACAGCTGTTCGAACAGGCGTTACGCGAAAACCGTAACAACGATCGCCATATCATGCACGAGATCCGTGAGGCTATCGCCAGCCTGATCGTCCCCGGCATTTTTATGGTCAGCCTGGCGCTGCTGATTTGCTACCAGGCAGTGCGACGAATTACCCGTCCTCTTGCCGATCTCCAACAGGAGTTAGAAACTCGCACAGCGGATAATCTGGCTCCCATTAATATCCGTAGCTCCACCATTGAGATACAGGCGGTAGTGACGGCGCTCAATCAGTTGGTTACGCGGCTAACAACCACTATCGACAACGAGCGGCTGTTTACTGCCGACGTTGCCCATGAGCTACGAACGCCACTATCCGGCGTTCGTCTGCATCTGGAATTGCTGTCAAAAACCCACAATGTTGACGTTACGCCGCTCATCACCCGTCTCGACCAAATGATGGACAGCGTGTCGCAGCTGTTGCAACTCGCCCGTGTGGGTCAGTCGTTTTCGGCCGGAAATTACCAGCATGTCAAACTGCTGGAGGACGTCATACTGCCCTCATACGATGAGCTCAGCGCCATGCTGGATCAGCGGCAACAAACGTTGCTCCTGCCGGCAAGCACAGAGGATGTCATCGTACGCGGCGACGCCACTCTATTGCGGATGCTGTTGCGAAATCTGGTAGAAAACGCCCACCGTTACAGCCCGGAAGGTACCAACATTACGATTAACCTTAACGTGGAACAAAATGCAATTCTGGCAGTTGAGGATGAAGGGCCAGGCATTGATGAAAGTAAATGTGGGGAACTGAGCAAAGCATTTGTGCGTATGGATAGCCGTTTTGGCGGGATTGGGCTGGGGCTGAGCATTGTCAGTCGAATTACCCAGTTACATCACGGGCAGTTCTTTTTGCAAAACCGCCCAGGAGCCAGTGGCACTCGCGCCTGGGTGGTGCTGGAGAAAGATCAGTAAGAGCTCACCCACACATACAAAAAGCTGCTCACAATCAGTACGCTGCAAACGGTGGTCAAACTTTCATAAATACGGGTTTTCATGACACTCTCCTCCGATACTATGGAGGAGAGTTTGCCTGAAGGATATTAAGCCAACCTTAAGGCCACGCGCCGGATGGCTGCTGACGCCTTATCCGGCCTACAAAGCACAATGCTACCCGTAGGCCTAAAAGCTCGCGCCATCAGGCAATGACACGATTACTCATCAATACGCGGATGCTGCTGCACCAGGCGCGTACGCTTAACCTGTAGCTCGGCAATTTCCTGATCGATGTCTTCGATTTTCTGCTCAATATTGTCGTAGTGCTCACCAAGGATCTCTTTCGCTTCCTGAATATCCGAAGCCGCAGGTGTCGCCCCTTTCAGCGGCTGATTGGCGGTTTCTTTCATGGTCACGCCGGTAATTAAACCCACTACCGCAATCACCATCAGATAGTAAGCAGGCATCATCAGGTTCTGCGAGCTTTCCACCAGCCATGCGGCCAGCGTCGGCGTCAGGCCTGCAACCAGTACCGAGATATTAAACGCGGCGGCCAGCGCACTGTAGCGAATATGTGTCGGGAACATCGCGGGTAACGTTGACGCCATCACCCCGGTGAAGCAGTTAAGGATCACCGCCAGCATCAGCAACCCGGCGAAAATCAGGCCGATGACGTTACTGTTAATCAGGATAAATGCCGGAATGGCCAGCACAAACAGCGCAATGCTGCCCATAATCACAAACGGACGGCGTCCGAAGCGGTCACTCAGCAGCCCCATAATCGGCTGCACAAACAGCATACCAATCATAATGGCGATAATAATCAGCACACCGTGATCTTCAGAGTAGTGCAGGTTATGCGACAGGTAGCTCGGCATATAGGTGAGCAGCATGTAGTAGGTGACGTTGGTCGCAATCACCAGACCGATGCACGCCAGCAGGCTACGCCAGTGTTTAGTCGCAATTTCTTTAAACGAAATCTTCGGTCCTTCCTGCAGCCCCTGACGATCGCCCTGCTCCAGTTTATCTACGTGCTGCTGGAACGCCGGCGTCTCTTCCAGCGCATGACGCAGGTACAGGCCAATCAGCCCTAACGGTAGCGCCAGGAAGAACGGAATACGCCAGCCCCACTCAAGGAAGTTATCTTCGCCGACGACAGTTGAGATCAGAACCACCACGCCCGCACCCAGCACAAACCCGGCAATCGAACCGAAGTCCAGCCAACTGCCCATAAATCCGCGCTTACGGTCCGGGGAATACTCTGCGACAAAAATCGACGCGCCGGTATACTCCCCGCCGACCGAAAAGCCCTGTGCCATCTTACACAGCAACAGCAGGATCGGTGCCCAGATACCAATAGACGCATACGAAGGGATCAACCCAATACAGAAGGTACTGATCGACATAATCACAATCGTGATAGCCAGGATCTTTTGGCGACCGTATTTATCGCCGAGCATACCGAAGAACAACCCGCCAAGCGGTCGAATCAGAAAGGGAACGGAGAAGGTAGCGAGCGCAGCAACCATCTGCACGCTGGGGTCAGCCCCCGGGAAGAACACTTTACCTAATGCGTAAGCAACAAACCCATAAACACCAAAATCAAACCACTCCATTGCATTACCAAGTGACGCGGCGGTAATGGCTTTTCGCAGTTTTCCGTCATCAATAATGGTGACGTCGCGAAGCGTAATTGGCTTTATTTTTTTCCTTTTTAGCATACCAGTCCTCATAGACTTAGCCCTGTCGCGCTACAGATCGAGTCTCCCAACGCCATATGCGCTAAGGTTATCGCCGAGCGGGGATTGCACAGACGCAATCCCTGTAACAAGCGTAGCAGGTTTACTTACACTGACTGAAAATGAGCAGTACAACCGAACCTGTTGACGCCTGATTGGGCGGTTAATGACCTCTTTACCCTAACAGTGTTTAAATGTGTGATCAACTTCACACATAGTTTTTCATTTCGTCAACCTGCGTAAATCAGGTCGCTTTTAGTCAGCTTTTTTACATGTAATGCTTGCGATTTACTGACAATTAAATACAAGAATAAATCGCCTGGCACCATCAACAATCACAGCAGTCACTATTATTCTGCTAGCAAAAAAATCACCTAATCCTTTCACAAAAAGATCACAGGTCTTTTAATAATCGGAACCTGTAATGATCTTTGCTCAGAATATGTGATGAAGATAACTAAAACATCGTTTTATTTTGATTGAATCAACGTTCCTGTGAATGCAAACTAATTCCAGACGCAATATCCCTGGGAGCAGCAACACGCTCAACGTATGCCGCGTTAGATTTTATAAAACAAAGAGATAGCCGTTTTCTCTGTTAAAACTCAAAAGTAACCTTTTGAATTTAAATAATTTTTACTTTCTTGCGCGTTTATAACCTGCGACAAGACATGAGGACGTTTATGAAAATTAAAGCCACGATTGAACGCATCCCCGGCGGAATGATGTTGATTCCTCTGTTATTAGGCGCAGTGTTAAATACGTTAGCTCCCGATACGGGCGCGTATTTCGGTTCATTTACCAAAGGTATGATCAGCGGAACAGTTCCGATTCTGGCGGTATGGTTTTTTTGTATCGGTGCATCAATTGATTTGCGAGCAACCGGTACGGTATTACGCAAATCCGGCACGCTGGTATTAACCAAAATAGCCGTGGCATGGGTAGTGGCAATGATTGCCGCTTCATTTATTCCTGATACAGGCATTCAAACCGGGTTCTTTGCCGGTCTTTCCGTACTGGCAATTGTCTCAGCAATGGACATGACCAACGGGGGTTTGTATGCCAGCCTGATGAACCAGTACGGTACGAAAGAAGAGTCTGGCGCATTTGTGTTGATGTCTCTGGAATCCGGTCCGTTAATGACCATGGTCATTCTGGGCTCTGCCGGTCTGGCCTCTTTCGAGCCACACCATTTTGTCGGTGCGGTATTACCGTTCCTGATTGGTTTTGCGTTGGGTAACCTGGATCACGACCTGCGTGCCTTCTTTAGCAAAGCGACACCGGTGCTGATTCCGTTCTTCGGTTTCGCGCTGGGCAACACGATTAACCTGAGTGTTATCGTTGATACCGGTCTGCTGGGCATTCTGCTGGGTGTCGCGGTTATCATCATCACCGGTATCCCGCTGATTATTGCTGACCGCGTCATTGGTGGCGGAAACGGTACGGCGGGCGTAGCCGCCTCTTCTGCCGCAGGCGCTGCGGTGGCAAACCCGGTGATTATCGCCCAGATTAACCCGGCATTTGAACCGGTTGCTGCTTCGGCAACTGCTCTGGTCGCTGCCAGCGTGATTGTCACCGCCATTCTGGTGCCGATTATCACCGCGTTGTATGCCAAACGTTTTAATAAAAATCAGGTCGCCAACGAGACGACGGCGACCCAGGCAGACTCACTGCACCACTAAGCCTGCCTTTGCCTCACTCACCGCCTCTGCTCAACTGATGAGCTGGGGCGGTGCGAAAATCTCCTCAACCATCGCATCAACCAGCCGCTTCGCCGAACACAGTCTCGGCATCCCCAACGCCACATTCTGCCAACGCTGCGTCACCGACCAGCTCACCGGATGGCGCTGTGCATCGCACCAGTCACCCAGCCAACTCAGCAGATCGTTATGTTCGCTCGCCCCCCCAACTGCAGGTGAACTCAGCCATTGATGATAATAATGGCGCGTAGTAGGTGCCGCATTCACGCTATGTGCCAGTGTCTGGGCAGCCATCGTGCGTAAATTGTCTTTTAGCATCGACACAACATCGGCATTCGCCAGCCGACAGGCATCACCAAAGGCGCCCCAGCGCAGTTCCTCCAGCGCCACAAAGCAGCGTCCGGGTAATGACCAGCCGTCATACGCGCCAGCCCGCCAGCGAGTAAAAATCTGTTCACTGTGTTCGCCTGCCTGCACGGTCAGCCCACGTTGCGTCAGCGCTTTCTCTTTATATGCGCTACGTTGGGCAAACACGTCAGCCAGTGAAATTAATTGCTGCATCACGCCGGGAGTTGATTGTCCGCGTGGCTGCTCAGTTTGTTGTAAGAGCACCAGTCGCTCGGCAATACGTACCAACGCCAGATGGCCAGGATCGATAGTGCCCGCCAGCTTTTCCACCAGCTTAAGCCGCATCACCAGGTGTTCGCTGGATACCCCCGCCATCACCCACGCCCGCAGCTGCGTCTGGGATAACACTTCCTGCGTCAGGCGCGCACGCAACCGCTGCTGCTGCTGCAGAAAACCGCCGGAACGTTTGGTTTCATCTCCCTGAACCAGATCGACCATAAACTTCGGGTAGACGCACTCCAGCGTCCGCCCTGGGCCTTCCAGTAACACGTTAGTCATGTATGCTCGGTTGCAAAAAGGGTGTGGATATCGTCACGCAGCAAGCGGGAATCTTCATAAATCCATGCCGCCGTCGTAATACGATGCTGCAATTGTTCATTCATTGCATTCACCGCCGATTCATTTTGCTGGCGCAGGGTCAGACTCTCGCGCAGGCTCGCCTGCAATTGCGTCAGACACAGTGAAAAATCAGCAAAAAACGTGGCCATGCCTGCCGTAACGGAAATATCGACCTGAGCAACTAAAGCTTTACGAATTTGTTGGCAAAACTGAGTGACGTAATGGACAAGATTCTTGTGCAACGCGCCCATATCAATGAGGTAACGCGTTTTTGTTTCGACGTAATCATTCCATCCCCAGTTGGGTTGATTCAGCCAACGTGAGAACGTATCACGCACAACACCGCCGGTGGACGGGGCATTATCAGCAGGGATATCCTGTTCAATAGCCTCGTTAAACAACTGACGGGTATTGAAATTAAACATCGCCGCATGAAAGGCTGGAAAACGGATCCGCGCCCGAAATCCGGCATGGTTCAGATCGTCTTTCACCCGCTGCTCAATAGGCCGCATAGCGTCATTCAGCGCCCGGGATAACGTCGATTCAAGCGCCTCAAAACGCAGCGCCAGGTCCCGGCTGATACTCTCCTGCGCCGCCAGCAGGACAACCTCACAGGAGGAGCGAATTTTATCTAACACAATTTTCGCTTGCCCCTCGTCATGCAACACCAGCATATCACCGGCCATTTCCGCCGTCGTAATGGCAGCGCCCATGCCATGTTGTGACATCATCAGCACGTTTTCTTTCACAAAGAACGAGTTGATACTGTACAGAATCTCGGTCTGCTGCTGATTGAGATAGCCGGCAGCAGCCTCCAGCGCCAGCTCAACTTCGTGACTGACCTCGTCGCCCACCCGCGCCTGGCTTCTCTGCAACTGTTGCATGTCATCTTCAATATGCGCGATGTTCATCTGTAACTGCTCATAGGCTACGGTTAAGCCGTGGGCGCGAAACTCCAGATACTCGTGTGCGCTTTGCGAATAGTTCAATAGCTTGTGCGATGCCGAGCGGAGCGCATACAGTGAGGCATTGGCGTAGGCTGCATGGATCACTTTCTGAATCGGTTGTTCAAACAGTGAGTCTTCCCAAAGCAGATCGGCGGCATGACGAATATGTTCTTTATCATCAAGATCGGTGGTACGCCAGCGCCTGCCGAGTGCCGCTTCGGCAAAGTCCTGGACCCAGCGCTGCTCCTGATGATCCGGCAAGCGCCCATTATTCACGAGTTCATGACGTGCCCTGTTGGCCAGATATCCCCACATTGAGGAGACCGGATAAATACGTTCAGGCGTAATACCGCCTTTCATCAACGTGCCGGAAATTAACGCCCGCACCTGCTCTTCATCATCGCTGTTGCGGTCTTTCTGATCGAATTTGTTAACCAGTGCATACAGCGGTACTGACTTGCCAACCGCCATAATGGCCTGACGGACTTCCTCATCCGAAATCGACTTCAGTTGGGTATAATCCATCACCGCCAGTACCGCGGAAGCCCGCGCCAGCTGTTCATTGAGCATTTGCTGTAAGTGTGGCTGCCCGGCCTCATTCGGCCCGGGAGTATCCAGCAGCGTCAATTGTCCCGGATAACTTGCCAGCCCGGCCAGATGCACGAACTCAACCTCAATAACCGGAATATGCTCAATGGCAGCATAGGCGGCAAACGGAAACTCCACCTCCAGCGCTTTAGATAAACGCACCAGATCGTTCAGGCTCTTGAGAAAATAGAAAATAGGCTGTGCGCCAAGGTAATACCGTTCAAATGCCACGCCGTTTTCAATATGTTGGAGCAGGGCATTCATATCCTTATCTATTTCCAGCGTCTGAGCCAGACGCTGACGATCGCATCCCCGCACGCGCTGCTGTAATATTTTCATTAAGGCGTCAATTGGCGCGACATGCAAAAAATGCAGCACCGGCTCTTTCTGTCCCGGTGTATGGCGGATAAGGGTTGGTAACGCCGTCATCGGTCGATTACGATTAGGTAAAACCTCAGTTCCGACAATCGCGTTAATCGTTGTCGACTTTCCCGCCTTCATCGTACCGACGATCGCCAGAACCATTTCCAGACGGGTAATCTTTCGCAGTTCATTGTTAAGCGTTGCCTGCTGGACATCCATGCCACGCGCGCTGAAATGCAGGGGCTGAACAACCTGTCCGCTATGCTCTCCTTTTTTCAGCATGACATCATTCGCCGAGGTCATTGGCAATTTCTGCAATTGCCTGAGATGTTCAAGAGAGAGCATCAGTAAGCGTTCAGCTTCCTGACTTAATTCATAAATTGTCTGTGTGTACATGGAAAATCTTTCCTTAACGCAAATAGCATTACTTTTATTTAGCCAAATCGTTTTATTTATAGATCTTCGGCTTTTATAATTACGTGTGGAAATAATTAAAATTAAAACAACCAGCTGATATTATTAAAATAAAATTTATCGTATGACTGCTGGCCTGATGCCTCTCACTTACTATGTTAAGTAAGAAAGATAAACAGAGTAGTTCAGTTTTAAAAAATGCCAGCTTAATTCCCCTACCAAATTTAAGGGGATCGCAAAGTATTCACTCACAATGACTTAGCTAGTCTGTAAGCCATGCTACCTATGAATATCGGGTGTTTCGCCTCACCTTATCTTAAATAACTAAACGTAGCAATTTCCCTTAAAAAATATTCCTTCTGGTTTTCATAGACGTGAAAGCAACCTGACGCTACAACAGATAGTTGGGCATAATTGGCCTGTAGCCCCGACAAAAGCAGGGATTTTATGTATAATTGCGGCCTTTTTCGGCAATCTGCCAATTTTGGGCGCTTTTGCCCCTGCTGACTTTTGAGGAAATCCACATGTCATTACCACACTGCCCACAATGCAACTCCGAATACACTTACGAAGATAACGGCATGTTCATCTGCCCGGAATGCGCTCACGAATGGAACGACGCTGAACCCGCTCAGGACAGCGACGAACTGATCGTTAAAGATGCTAACGGCAACCTGCTCGCCGATGGCGACAGCGTTACCGTAGTAAAAGATCTGAAGGTAAAAGGTAGCTCTTCCATGCTGAAGATCGGAACCAAAGTAAAAAACATTCGTCTGGTTGAAGGCGACCACAACATCGATTGCAAAATTGATGGCTTTGGCCCAATGAAGCTGAAATCTGAGTTTGTGAAAAAGAACTGATTTAACCTGCCTGATGGCGCTGCGCTTATCAGGCCTACACCAGTTCATTTGTCAGGCGGGAAGCCCATACTTCCCGCCTGGTTTATTTTTGCACACGGCATCTACACTTAACTGGTTTCTTTTACCTGAGGTAAAGATCATGCCGTTAAGTCCCTACATCTCCTTTGCAGGCAACTGCGCTGACGCCATCGCCTATTATCAACAGGCGTTAGGTGCCGAACTGCTCTACAAAATCAACTTCGGTGAAATGCCCAAATCGGCGCAGGACAGCGAAGAAGGTTGCCCTTCCGGAATGAAATTCCCCGATACCGCCATCGCCCACGCCAACCTGCGCGTTGCAGGCAGCGACATCATGATGAGTGATAGCGCCCCCGATGGAAATGCCCACTACTCTGGCTTTACGCTGGTGCTCGACACGCAAAACGTCGACGAAGGTAAACGCTGGTTTGATAACCTGGCAGCAAACGGAAAAATCGAAATGGACTGGCAGGAAACCTTCTGGGCCCACGGTTTCGGTAAAGTAAGCGACCAGTATGGCGTGCCGTGGATGATCAACGTCGTCAAACAGCAGCAGCCGCTATCCGAGTAATCCAACGGGAGGCAAGCCCTCCCGTACTGTCATCAAATATCGCTCAACTCTTCATCACTAAGTAACCTTCCTTTAACGAAAACGTCACATTAATCCGCCACGATGGGGCCACTTTTTTAGGGAGGCCGCAGCATGCAAACGGTTATTCGCGTCGAGAAACTCTCCAAATCCTTCAATCAACATCAGGCGCTTAATGCGGTTGATCTGAATATCTGTGCCGGTGAGATGGTGGCTCTGCTTGGGCCGTCCGGCTCCGGCAAATCCACCCTTTTACGTCATTTAAGCGGTTTGATCGTCGGTGATAAATCACCTGGTAGCCATGTCGAACTGCTGGGTCGCACCGTTCAACATGAAGGCCGCCTGGCGCGCGATATCCGCAAAAGCCGCGCCCACACCGGCTACATCTTCCAACAGTTCAATTTGGTGAACCGCCTGACGGTGCTGGAGAACGTCCTGATTGGCGCACTCGGCAGTACGCCGTTCTGGCGTACCTGTTTTAGCTGGTTTACCGCTGAGCAGAAACAGCGTGCATTGCAGGCGTTAACCCGCGTCGGCATGGCGCACTTTGCATACCAACGCGTTTCCACGCTTTCGGGCGGACAACAGCAGCGCGTCGCGATTGCCCGCGCGCTGATGCAGCAGGCCAAAGTGATCCTTGCCGATGAGCCGATTGCCTCACTGGATCCCGAATCCGCGCGCATCGTGATGGACACCCTGCGCGACATCAACCAGACCGACGGCATCACCGTGGTCGTCACGCTGCATCAGGTGGATTACGCCCTGCGCTACTGCGAACGCATTGTCGCGCTGCGCCAGGGCAACGTCTTCTTTGATGGCAGCAGCCAGCATTTTGACAACGACCGTTTTGACCATCTCTACCGCAGCATGAACCGCGTCGAACAGAACGCGCAGGCTGCATAGTTCTAAAAACCAGGCGTTATTGGCGCAGCCAGGCTGGAGACGGACAGCGCGGAAAAACCGGAGCGTACACGCAGTACGTGAGGATTTTGAGCACTGCCCGGATTCAGGCTGGCAAGTGAAATAGCCTGGAACAATGACTAATTAAGGAAACGACATGAGCTATAAGACAGTTGCCGCGCTGGCTTTCACCAGCATGTTTAGTCTCAGCACACTGCTCACCCCGGCCCATGCCGAAGAGCAAGAAAAA
Organism: Citrobacter sp. C6_1; assembly: GCF_014596835.2. NCBI lineage: Bacteria > Pseudomonadati > Pseudomonadota > Gammaproteobacteria > Enterobacterales > Enterobacteriaceae > Citrobacter > Citrobacter sp. C6_1. The sequence goes on from NZ_CP115031.1 coordinate 4,252,799, forward strand.
GCGCTGAACTTTGGCATTATTTCGACCGAATCACAGCAAAACCTGAAGCCGCAGTGGGAACCGTTCCTGAAGGACATGGAAAAATCGCTGGGCGTGAAAGTAAACGCCTTCTTCGCCCCGGACTACGCCGGGATCATCCAGGGCATGCGCTTTAACAAAGTCGATATCGCTTGGTACGGCAACCTCTCAGCAATGGAAGCGGTGGATCGCGCCAACGGACAAGTGTTTGCCCAGACCGTGGCCGCCGACGGATCCCCGGGTTACTGGAGCGTGTTGATCGTTAACAAAGACAGTCCGATCAACAACCTGAACGATCTGATCGCCAAACGTAAGGATCTGACCTTCGGCAACGGCGATCCCAACTCCACCTCTGGCTACCTCGTCCCCGGTTACTACGTCTTCGCCAAAAACAACATCTCCGCCAGCGACTTCAAACGCACCGTTAACGCCGGGCACGAAACTAACGCCCTGGCCGTCGCCAACAAACAGGTGGATGTGGCTACCAACAACACCGAAAACCTCGACAAGCTGAAAACCTCCGCACCGGACAAGCTGAAAGAGTTGAAGGTTATCTGGAAGTCACCGCTGATCCCGGGCGATCCGATCGTCTGGCGTAAGAACCTCTCTGAAGCCACCAAGGACAAGGTGTACGACTTCTTCATGAATTACGGCAAAACGCCGGAACAGAAAACCGTACTGGAACGCCTGGGATGGGCGCCGTTCCGTGCCTCCAGCGACTTACAACTGGTGCCGATTCGCCAACTGGCGCTGTTTAAAGAGATGCAGGGCGTGAAGGACAACAAAGGGCTGAACGAGGAAGAGAAAACCAGCAAAACCTCGGCGCTGAAAGCACAGCTCGACGACCTGGACCGTCTGACCGCCGCCCTGGGCGCCATGACCAGCGTCAGCAAAGCGGTGCAATAACCCTGATGCCCGGTGGCGCTTCGCTTACCGGGCCTACGATGTTTTGTAGGCCGGATAAGGCACCTGCGCCGCCATCCGGCAATAACCGATGCACGGAGCCAAATATGCAAACCATCACCGTTGCCCCGCCCAAGCGTAGCTGGTTCTCACTACTGAGCTGGGCCATTCTTCTCGCCGTGCTGGTGGTCTCGTGGAAAGGTGCCGAAATGGCCCCGCTCACGCTGATCGAGGATTCCGGCAATATGGCAACCTTCGCTGCCGACTTCTTCCCGCCGGATTTCAGCCAGTGGCAGGACTATCTCGGTGAAATGGCCGTCACCCTGCAAATCGCCGTCTGGGGCACTGCCCTCGCCGTGGTGCTGTCGATTCCCTTCGGCCTGATGTGCGCCGACAACCTCGTGCCGTGGTGGATTTACCAGCCGATGCGTCGCCTGATGGATGCCTGTCGCGCCATCAACGAAATGGTCTTCGCCATGCTGTTCGTGGTCGCCGTTGGTTTGGGTCCGTTCGCCGGGGTCATGGCGCTGTTTATCCATACCACCGGGGTGCTCTCCAAGCTGCTTTCCGAAGCGGTAGAAGCCATTGAACCCGGTCCGGTAGAAGGTATTCGCGCCACCGGAGCCAACAAAATTGAAGAGATTCTGTACGGCGTTCTGCCACAGGTCATGCCGCTGCTTATCTCCTACTCGCTGTATCGCTTTGAATCCAACGTTCGTTCCGCCACGGTAGTCGGTATGGTCGGCGCAGGCGGCATTGGCGTGACCTTATGGGAGGCGATTCGCGGCTTTCAGTTCCAGCAAACCTGCGCCCTGATGGTGTTAATCATCGTCACCGTCAGCCTGCTGGATTTCCTTTCCCAGCGTTTGCGTAAGCACTTTATCTGATTAGCGAGGCATTGATTGCTATGCACTTGTCTACACATCCGACCAGTTATCCAACGCGTTATCAGGAAATTGCCGCGAGACTTGAGCAGGAGCTTCGTCAACATTATCGCTGCGGTGACTATCTGCCCGCCGAGCATCAACTGGCCGCGCGTTTTGATGTTAACCGCCACACCCTGCGCCGCGCCATTGACCAACTGGTTGAGCGCGGCTGGGTTCAGCGTCGCCAGGGAGTCGGCGTGCTGGTGCTGATGCGCCCGTTCGATTACCCGCTTAATGCCCAGGCACGCTTTAGTCAGAACCTGCTGGACCAGGGCAGCCACCCCACCAGTGAAAAACTGCTGGCGGTGCTGCGTCCGGCCTCCAGCCACATTGCCGATGCGCTCAGCATTAACGAGGGCGATAACGTGATTCACCTGCGCACCCTGCGCCGGGTAAACGGCATCGCACTGTGTCAGATCGACCACTATTTTTCCGACCTCACGCTGTGGCCGCTGCTGCAGGGCTTTAACAGCGGCTCACTGCACGACTACCTGCGCGAACAATCCGGTCTGACGCTCCTGCGTACGCAGACGCGCATCAGCGCCCGCCGCGCTCAGGCCAAAGAGAGCAAGGTGCTGGAAATCCCCAACATGGCGCCGTTGCTGTGCGTGCGCACTCTGAACCACCGTGAAGGCGAAGAACAGGCGGCGGAATATTCCGTCAGCCTGACCCGCGCCGACATGATCGAATTCACCATGGAGCACTGAATGCATTTCGATACCGCCACTCGCCAGCGTTGGATGCGCGCGCTGGCTTACAGCCATGCCGAAGATCTGAACGCCCGCATCAACGCGCTCAAACTGACGCCGGACTATGAACTCATCCGCGCGCCGGAAAGCGGACTGATGCAGATCCAGGCCCGTATGGGCGGCACCGGTAATCGCTTCTTTGCTGGCGACACCACGCTTACCCGCGCGGTTATTCGCCTGAAAAGCGGGACGCTGGGCTACAGCTACCTGCTGGGTCGCAATAAACAACACGCCGAGCAGTGTGCGGTCATTGACGCATTGCTGCAGGAACAAACGCATTTCCAGAACCTAATGGAAACCTTAATTGCCCCGCTGGAAGCGGAACGCGAGGCGCTGATTAGCGCCCGCCGTGCCGAAGTCAACGCCAGCCGGGTCGACTTCTTCACGCTGGTACGCGGAGATAACGCATGACACGATCTACGGCACTTCTAGCCGCTTTTAATTTACCCGTTCAGGATGCTCAGCAGAGCTTTCGTCGTCTGCTGAAGGCCATGAGTGAACCGGGCGTCATCGTCGCCCTGCATCAGCTGAAACACGGCTGGCAGCCACTGGGTCTGGCAACCACCAGCGTGCTGCTGACCCTGGCCGACGGCGACACGCCGGTCTGGCTGGCGCCGTCGATGGATAACGATATCTCCCGGCAGAACCTGCGTTTTCACACCAGCGCGCCGCTGGTGGATCAGCCCCAGTTGGCTGCCTTTGCCGTCGCCGACGAACGTATCAGCAGCGAACAGCTAAACGCCCTCTCTGCCGGTTCCGCCGTCGCACCAGAAACCAGCGCCACGCTGATTGTGCAGGTTGCAGGCTTAAGCGGTGGACGCATGCTGCGTCTGACCGGGGCGGGTATCGCCGAAGAACGCATGATCGCGCCACAGCTGCCGGAATGCCTGATCCACGAGATCACCGAACGTCCGCACCCGTTCCCGCTGGGAGTCGATCTGATCCTTACCTGTGGCGAACGCCTGCTGGCCATCCCGCGAACCACTCATGTGGAGGTGTGCTGATGTACGTCGCCGTCAAAGGGGGCGAAAAGGCGATAGCCAACGCCCATGCACTGCAGGAAAACCGACGCCGGGGCGATGAGACCATTGCTGAACTGAGCGTGGCACAAATCGAACAGCAGATGAACCTGGCCGTCGACCGGGTGATGACCGAAGGCGGCATCGCCGATCGCGAACTGGCGGCACTGGCGCTCAAACAGGCCAGCGGCGATAACGTCGAGGCCATCTTTTTGCTCCGCGCTTACCGCACTACGCTGGCAAAGGTCGCTGTCAGCGAACCGGTTAACAGCGCAGAAATGCGCCTCGAACGGCGTATTTCCGCTGTCTATAAGGATATTCCCGGTGGGCAGTTGTTGGGTCCAACCTACGACTACACCCATCGTCTGCTGGATTTTACCCTGCTGGCGAACGGTGAAACGCCGCCGCTGCGCAGCGCTGAGAGCGAACAAGATGCCTCCCCGCACGTCTTTTCCCTGCTGACGAATCAGGGACTGGCAAAGCACGAAGAGGACGACGGCGCTCAACCCGATGACATCACCCGCACGCCGCCGGTTTACCCCTGTTCACGCGCTTCGCGCCTGCAGCAGTTGATGCGCGGCGACGAGGGATATCTGCTGGCGCTGGCCTACTCCACCCAGCGCGGCTACGGGCGCAATCATCCGTTTGCCGCCGAAATCCGCAGCGGCTATGCGGCACTGGAAACCGTCCCGGAAGAGCTGGGATTTGCGGTGAACATCGGCGAACTGTTGATGACTGAATGCGAAATGGTCAACGGTTTTGTCGCGCCAGAAAATGAATCCCCCCATTTTACCCGCGGCTACGGGCTGGTGTTTGGCATGAGCGAGCGCAAAGCAATGGCGATGGCGCTGGTGGACCGCGCCCTACAGGCAGCCGAATACGATGAAACGGTCACCGGACCGGCGCAGGACGAAGAGTTCGTGCTGGCGCATGCGGATAACGTCGAGGCGGCGGGTTTTGTTTCGCACCTCAAACTTCCCCATTACGTCGATTTCCAGGCCGAACTGGAACTGCTCAAACGCCTGCAACAGGAGGCCACCCGTGACCACTAACCTCTCCGGCTACAACTTTGCCTATCTTGATGAGCAGACCAAACGCATGATCCGCCGCGCAATTCTGAAAGCGGTGGCGATCCCCGGTTACCAGGTACCATTTGGCGGACGAGAAATGCCGATGCCCTACGGTTGGGGGACGGGCGGCATTCAGCTCACTGCCAGCGTGATTGGCGAGCCGGACGTACTGAAGGTGATTGACCAGGGCGCGGATGACACCACTAACGCCGTGTCGATTCGCAACTTCTTCAAACGCGTAACCGGGGTCAATACCACCGAGCGTACGGAAGACGCCACGCTGATCCAGACCCGCCATCGCATCCCGGAGACGCCGCTGGTGGAAGATCAAATCATTATCTTCCAGGTACCGATCCCCGAGCCGCTGCGCTTTATCGAACCGCGTGAAACGGAAACCCGCACCATGCACGCGCTGGAAGAGTACGGCATCATGCAGGTGAAACTGTATGAAGATATCGCCCGCTTCGGCCATATCGCCACCACTTATGCCTATCCGGTGAAGGTCAATGACCGCTACGTCATGGATCCGTCGCCCATCCCGAAATTCGACAACCCGAAGATGGACATGATGCCGGCCCTGCAACTGTTTGGCGCAGGCCGCGAAAAGCGCATCTATGCCGTGCCACCTTACACCCGCGTGGAAAGCCTCGATTTCGACGATCACCCGTTTACTGTGCAGAGCTGGGATGAGCCCTGTGCCATTTGTGGCTCAACCCACAGCTATCTCGATGAAGTGGTGCTCGATGACACCGGCAAACGCATGTTTGTCTGCTCCGACACCGACTACTGCCGCCAACAGAGCGAGGCCCTCAGCCAATGACGCAACCGCTGCTTTCAGTCAACAACCTGACCCATCTCTACGCGCCGGGCAAAGGCTTCAGCGATGTCTCTTTTGGCCTGTGGCCAGGCGAAGTGCTGGGTATCGTCGGCGAGTCCGGCTCCGGTAAAACCACGCTGTTGAAATCGATCTCATCACGGCTGACGCCGCAGTCTGGCGACATTTTGTATCAGAACCGTTCGCTGTACGGCATGAGCGAAGCCGACCGTCGTCGCCTGCTGCGCACCGAATGGGGCGTGGTGCATCAACACCCGATGGACGGTCTGCGCCGTCAGGTCTCCGCCGGCGGCAACATCGGCGAACGCCTGATGGCCACCGGCGCGCGTCATTACGGCGATATCCGCGCCACCGCACAGCGCTGGCTGGAGGCGGTGGAGATCACCGCCTCGCGTATCGATGACCTGCCGACCACCTTTTCCGGCGGTATGCAGCAACGTTTACAGATTGCCCGCAACCTCGTTACCCATCCCAAACTGGTATTTATGGACGAACCCACCGGTGGGCTGGACGTTTCCGTACAAGCCAAGCTGCTGGACCTGCTGCGCGGCCTGGTGGTGGAACTGGATCTGGCGGTGGTGATTGTCACCCACGATCTGGGCGTGGCGCGTCTGCTGGCAGACCGTTTGCTGGTGATGAAACAGGGTCAGGTGGTGGAAAGTGGGTTAACCGACCGCGTGCTCGACGACCCGCACCATCCGTACACCCAGTTGCTGGTGTCGTCCGTACTGCAGAACTGATTTTTTTGTTGTGCCCGATGGCTCTGCGCTTATCGGGCCTACCTGGATCGCACTTTTGTAGGCCGGATAAGGCGCAGCAGCCATCCGGCAAAAAATCTCGAGGCAAAAATGATTCGCGTTGAAAACGTCAGTAAAACTTTTGTCCTGCATCAGCAAAACGGCGTGCGTCTGCCGGTGCTGCAAAACGCCACGCTGGAAGTGAAAAATGGCGAATGCGTGGTGCTGCACGGTCATTCCGGCAGCGGTAAATCGACGCTGCTACGCTCGCTGTACGCCAACTACCTGCCGGATGAAGGACATATCCACATTCGCCACAGCGATGAATGGGTGGATCTGGTGCAGGCCCCGGCGCGCAAAGTGCTGGAAGTTCGCCGTTCAACCATCGGCTGGGTAAGCCAGTTTCTGCGCGTGATCCCACGGATTTCCGCGCTGGATGTGGTGATGCAACCGCTGCTGGATCTGGGCGTATCTCGTGAGGAATGTGCAGCCAAAGCCGCGAGCCTGCTCACCCGCCTGAATGTTCCTGAGCGCTTATGGCATCTCGCGCCATCAACCTTTTCCGGCGGCGAACAGCAACGCGTCAACATCGCCCGCGGATTCATCGTCGATTACCCCATTCTGCTGCTCGATGAGCCCACTGCCTCGCTGGACGCCAAAAACAGCGCCGCCGTCGTCGCATTGATTGAAGAAGCGAAAGCCCGCGGCGCGGCAATTGTCGGCATTTTTCACGATCAAACCGTGCGCGACCGCGTAGCGGATCGCCTGCACCTGATGGGAACAACAGCATGATTATCAACAATGTAAAGCTGGTGCTGGAAGATGACGTGGTGCAAGGATCGCTGGAAATTGAAGGCGGAACGATCCGCACTTTTGCCGAAAGCCAGAGCAGCTTGCCTGAAGCGCTGGACGGTGAAGGTGGCTGGCTGCTGCCTGGGCTTATTGAACTGCACACCGATAACCTCGACAAGTTCTTTACCCCACGCCCAAAAGTAGACTGGCCCGCCCACTCGGCGATGAGCAGCCACGATGCGTTAATGGTTGCCAGCGGTATTACCACCGTGCTGGACGCAGTGGCGATTGGCGATGTGCGCGACGGTGGCGACCGTCTGGAAAACCTGGAAAAAATGATCAATGCGGTGGAAGAGACGCAAAAGCGCGGGGTCAACCGTGCCGAACACCGCCTGCACTTGCGCTGTGAGCTACCGCATCACACCACCCTGCCGCTGTTTGAAAAGCTGGTTGGTCGTGAACCGGTGACGCTGGTGTCATTGATGGATCACTCGCCGGGTCAGCGTCAGTTCGCCAATCGTGAGAAGTACCGCGAGTATTATCAGGGCAAGTATTCACTCACCGACGAACAAATGTCCCGCTACGAAGAAGAACAGTTAGCGCTGGCTGCGCGTTGGTCGCAGCCTAACCGCACGGCCATTGCCCAGATGTGTCGCGAACGGCAGATTGCACTGGCGAGCCACGATGACGCCACCCACGATCATGTCCTTGAATCGCATCAACTTGGCAGCGTGATCGCCGAATTTCCCACGACTTTCGAAGCCGCCGAAGCCTCACGCCGGCATGGCATGAACGTGCTAATGGGCGCGCCAAATATCGTGCGAGGCGGTTCGCACTCCGGCAACGTAGCAGCCCATAAGCTGGCCGAACTGGGGCTGCTGGATATCCTCTCTTCTGATTACTACCCCGCCAGCCTGCTCGATGCAGCATTTCGTGTGGCAGATGACGACGCCAACCACTTTACGCTGCCACAGGCCATTCGTCTGGTGACCCGCAATCCGGCGCGGGCGTTGAATCTTGACGACCGTGGCGTGGTTGCCGAAGGAAAACGCGCGGATCTGGTGCTGGCACACCGCAAAGGCGGAAACATCCATATCGACCACGTCTGGCGTCAGGGCAAAAGGGTATTCTGACTATGGGTAAACTGATCTGGCTGATGGGGCCGTCCGGCTCCGGTAAGGACAGTCTGCTGGCAGAATTGCGCCAGCAGGAACCGGCGCAACTGCTGGTGGCGCATCGCTACATCACCCGGGCGGCCAATGCCGGGAATGAAAATCATATTGCGCTAAGTGAACCAGAGTTTTTTACCCGCGCCGGGCAGAACCTGCTGGCGCTGAGCTGGCATGCCAACGGTCTGTACTACGGCGTCGGCGTGGAGATTGACCTCTGGCTGCATGCTGGTTTTGATGTGGTGGTCAACGGTTCACGCGCCCATCTGCCGCAGGCGCAATCACGCTATGGCACGGCTTTAATGCCTATCTGCTTACAGGTTTCTCCGGCAATTTTACGCCAACGCCTGCAGTCACGCGGACGGGAGAGCGAAACGGAAATCGCCGCCCGCCTTGAACGCGCAGCGCGCTATGCGCCGTATGACTGCCACGTCCTGAATAACGATGGTAGTTTGCTACAGTCTGTCGATACACTGCTCGCACTGATGGGACGCAAGGAGAAGAAACATGTCTGTCTGTGAATTACGCCGCGCCACGCTGTACGATACCGATGCGGTTTATGCGCTCATCTGCGAGTTGAAGCAGGGTCAATTTGACCTGCAGGCTTTTAGCGCTGGTTACGCCGCTAATCTGCAAGATGCCAATATGCACTACCAGCTGGCGCTGCTCGACGGACAGGTCATCGGATTGATCGGTCTGCATTTGCAGTTTCATCTGCACCACGCTAACTGGATTGGTGAGATTCAGGAACTGGTAGTGATGCCACAGGCGCGGGGGTTAAAGGTAGGCCACCAGTTGCTGGCCTGGGCCGAAGCCACCGCGCGCGAAGCGGGCGCGGAAATGACCGAACTTTCCACCAGCACGCAGCGCCTTGATGCGCATCGTTTTTACCGCCGCGAAGGTTATACGCAGAGCCATTTTCGCTTTACCAAGCCGTTGTAGGGGGATGCGATGAGTCTGACCATTACGCTTACAGGAACCGGCGGCGCACAGTTGGTACCGGCTTTTGGCTGCAACTGTGCCGCCTGCCAACGAGCACGTTTACAGGCGCAATACCGCCGACGCCCCTGCAGTGGCGTGGTCAAATTCAATAATGCGGTGACGCTGCTGGACGCAGGGATCCCCCATCTGATGGACGACTGGCCGGTAGGCAGTTTCCAGCAGTTCCTGCTCACTCACTATCATATGGATCATGTACAGGGACTGTTTCCGCTGCGCTGGGGGGTGGGAAAAACGATCCCGGTGTACGGCCCACCGGATGAACTGGGCTGCGACGATCTGTTTAAGCACCCCGGTATTCTCGATTTTAGCCAGACCGTCGCGCCGTTTGAGGTGTTCGATTTGCAGGGGTTGCAGGTGACTCCTTTACCACTCAACCATTCTAAGCTGACGTTCGGCTATCTACTGGAGACCGCGCACAGCCGCGTGGCATGGCTCTCTGATACTGCCGGACTGCCCGACAAAACGCTGAAGTTTCTCCACAATAACCAACCTCAAGTGATTATCATCGACTGCAGCCATGCCCCGCGCAGCGAGCCACCGCGCAATCACTGCGATCTGCATACCGTTATCGCCTTGAACGAGGTTATCCGTTGCCCACGGGTGATCCTGACCCATATCAGCCACCAGTTCGACCTGTGGATGATGGATAACCCGCTACCCGCAGGGTTTGAGGCAGGATATGACGGAATGGAGATTATGCTGGAGTAATTTCCCGGACAATAAGACTTGTTAACAGGTCTCTTAAATCCTATATTAAGACCAGTTAAATGGTCTTCAGGAGCGATTATGCCGCATATTATTTTAAGCGATACCACCGCGAGCGTGAGTGAGCTGAAAAAGAACCCGATGGCGACTGTGAGCGCAGGAGATGGGTTTCCGGTCGCAATCCTGAACCGTAACCAGCCCGCCTTTTATTGCGTGCCAGCGGAGCTTTACGAAAAAATGCTTGATGCACTGGACGATCAGCAACTGGTTAAATTAGTCCATGAACGTAGCCAACAACCCCTGGTGGATGTGGATCTGGACAGCTTTTTATGAGTTATACGGTAAAGTTCAGGGAAGATGCGCTGAAAGAATGGCAAAAACTTGATACAGCCATTCAGCAGCAGTTTGCCAAAAAACTAAAGAAATGCTGTGAAAACCCGCATGTCCCCTCAGCAAAGCTCAGGGGAATAAAGGATTGCTACAAAATCAAACTACGAACATCAGGGTTTCGTCTTGTTTATCAAGTTATTGACGACACTCTGGTCATCGCTGTCGTTGCCGTCGGTAAACGCGAGCGCAGTGAAGTCTATAACCTTGCCAGCGAAAGATTGCGCTAACGGTCGTAATCTTCTTCCATTCTGCGCTCTTCATCTTCTAACTGACGCCGTTCCCGATCGAGCTGGCGCTGACGCTCATCCAGTTGTCGACGCCGGTCTTCAAACTGACGTCGCCGGTCATCATACTGCCTGCGCCGATCGTCACTCATCTGGCGCTGCCAGCCACTGTCGCGGGCGTTGTCGTAATCCCGCCCGTTATCGGGTTTGTATGCGTCGTTAATCGCCTGCTGAATATTGCCGATGGCGTCATCGATAATATCGGCCTGCGCCGAAACAGTGGTCACCATTAGCAGACTGAAAAGAAAGAATGTCAGGGAGCGTTGCATCAAACCCGCCTCATCAAGAAACTCACCCCACGGTAATCAAAGCGTATTCGCGCGGGTAGCGGAGGAATCTCAATTACACGAATGCCGCAGCGCCTGCGCCAGCTCTCCTCGGGTAAAAGGTTTACGCAGCAGCGCCACATCCGGCAGCGCCGGATTATGCGCCGGACGTAAATCCTGGCCGCTAATCAGCAGAATATTCAGCTGGGGATAATGCTTCAGGGCATGATTGACCACATCCGCGCCACTCAATCCGTCTGGCAACATTAAGTCACTGACAAGAATATCAATCTCTGCTGAAGCCGCCAGCATATGCAGCGCCTGCTCGCCGTTGGCGGCCTCCAGCGTCAGATAACCCAGCAGATGCAACTGCTCACACAGCGTCTGGCGCACGTCGGCCTCATCTTCGAGCACCAGTACCAGCTTTTCACTGCTGTTCGCCGCATGTTCCGCTATCGGTTGTGCCTGAATCTGAACCGACACAACGGCACGGGGAAGCTGTAACCGGACCGTGGTTCCCTGCCCCGGCGCGCTCTCAATTTCCACTCGACCACCGGACTGGCGCACAAAACCGTACACCATCGACAATCCCAGACCGCTGCCGCTGCCGGTCTGTTTGGTGGTGAAGAACGGTTCGAAGACCTGAGCTTTCACTTCCTGCGACATCCCACTTCCCTGGTCGGCTACCTCCAGCATCACCATATCCTGCTTGCGCCCATCGCTGCGCGTAACCCGTTGATTCCATGTACGGATTTTTATCGTACCCGCCTGCCCGTCCATGGCATCACGGGCATTCATCACCAGATTGATAATGGCGTTTTCCAGTTGGCTGACGTCAATCCACGCCGGCCAGGCCGGAGACTGGGCTTCAATTTCCAGCGTCAGCGTGGACGGGAGCGAATGGCGCATCAGTTCGCCCAGGTTTTCCAGCAATGTTTTCAGCTCCACGGCATGTGGATGCAAAGACTGTTTGCGCGAGAAAGCCAGCAGCCGCTGGGTCAGCAGCGCCCCGCGCTCGGCGGCTTTCAGCGCCCGATTGATCCGTGGCGCGTCGGGAGAATTAGGATCCACCAAATCCAGGCTGCCGATAATCACCGCCAGCAGGTTATTGAAATCATGCGCTAATCCGCCCGTCAGCTGTCCTACCGCCTTCAGCTTTTGGCTGTGCAACAGCGCTTCCTCCAGCCCCTGACGCTCGGTGCGGTCGATTTCCATCTGCGTGGTTTTTTCTTTCAGCAGCCGGGTGGTGTGCTCCAACGACGCCGTATTACGGGCAAAGACGCTAAAAGCACGCGCCAGCTCGCCCAGCTCATCGCGCCGTTGCAGAGCCGGGACGCTGACGTCTGATTCACCGTGCGCCAGCCGGCTCATCGCCCGCGAAATGGCCGTCAGGTTAGAACCGAGATTGCGGTAGATATACCACCCGGCAAAACCGGTGATCACCACCGCCAGTAGCGCAAACGCCAAAATAAACAACGCGCCGGATTGCAGTTCCCGATGACTTTGCGCCACCCGCTGTTCGGAGATTATCGCCACCTGCGAGACATACTGGTTGATATCGCTGTTGAGGATCGCCACCAACGCTTTGATGTGGAACATATACCAGTTGATCGCCAGATCGCTTTGTTCCAGTGCGGCAGAAAGCGGCTCCAGCTTATGCAGTTCCTGATTGAAATCATTGAGAATACGGCTAATCAGCAGGTTACTGGCTTGCAGAGGCAGCGCGAGCATCACCTCGTCCAGTTGTTTGACCACCGATCGCGGTGTAGGTGTTTCAATAGCGGCGATAATTAAACGATCCATCTGATCCAGCTGCGCGTCATCCTGTGCGTCAGTCAACTTTTGCAGATGGCGTAAGTAGCTTTGATTCTGGTACAGCGAACTGAGTAGCGCGTTGCGCTCCAGATGCCGCCGCTGTCCGCGCTGCAACATACCTTCCACACTGCTTTGCAGCTCATTGCTGCGTTGAATAATACGCTCAACCAGCACCGGCTCCTGCTGCGCCAGCGGCGCAGCGGCCAGTTGTTCCAGCGACTGCTTCAGCGACCGCTGCGTCTCCTGCAGCCGCTCCGCTTCACCTTTGTATTCCAGCGCCCCCACCACCTGCGACAGCCGCACCGCCGCCGTCGCGACGTTTGCCGTATCGCGCGCCAGGTTCATGCTGCCGGTCATGTCGTCAACGGTTTGCTGCTGCACCTGCTCCTGGATCTGGCTGGCATGCTTAAACCCCAGCACCGCCACACCACTCACCATCAGCGTGACCGCCACCACCAGCAGATTAAAGAACAGTAATCGTCCACGCGCACTGGCGAAAAAGTGACGTCCCGGTTGCGGCATATCACGCTCCGTGAAGAAAAATCGCAATATGACAAATATGAACGGCTTCTGACATTTTGCATTTACATTCCTGTGATGGACTGCTGATATCGGCCACCCCACAGGAGATCCGCCATGAGCAGGACACCGGTTCTGGAGATGCGCAACATTGCCAAAGCGTTTGGCAAATTTTACGCGCTGAAAGGGGTCGATTTAACGGTCTGGCCGGGTGAGATCCATGCCCTGATGGGCGAAAATGGCGCAGGAAAAAGCACCCTGATGAAGATCCTCGCCGGTGCCTATACCGCCACCAGCGGCGAGATCCTGATTGACGGTCAGCCGTTCCACATTCGTGGGCCAAAAGATGCGCTCAGCGCGGGCATCACGCTGATTTATCAGGAGATGCAGCTCGCGCCAAACCTGACGGTGGCGGAAAATATCTTTCTTGGCAGCGAACTGTCGCGTGGTGGTCTGGTTCAGCGCAAAGAGATGGTGATGCAGTCGCAGAAGGTTATCGACCGACTCGGCGCCCAGTTTAAGGCCAGCGACCGGGTAATGACGTTGACCATCGCCGAGCAGCAGCAGGTGGAAATCGCCCGCGCCTTGCACCGTAACAGCCGCATTCTGGTTATGGATGAACCCACCGCCGCCCTCTCCTCACGTGAAACCCACCGCCTGTTTGAACTGATCATGCGCCTGCGCGATGAGGGGATGGCGATTATCTACATCAGCCACCGCATGGCGGAAGTGTATGAACTCTCGGATCGCGTCAGCGTCCTGCGCGATGGGCAGTATGTCGGTAGCCTGACCCGCGACAAGCTTAATGCTTCGGAACTGGTGCGCATGATGGTGGGCCGTCCGTTGAGCGATCTGTTCAACAAAGAGCGCGATATTCCTTTGGGTAAAGCGCGCCTCAATGTTCATCACCTGACTGATGGCAACAAAGTGCAACCGTGCAGCTTGCTGGTGCGCTCCGGGGAGATTGTCGGCCTTGCGGGTCTGGTGGGCGCCGGACGTTCTGAACTGGCGCAGCTGATTTTTGGCGTACGTAAAGCCATCGGCGGCATGATTGAAATCGACGGTGAACCGGTGGTGATCCACTCCCCACGCGAGGCGATTGACCACGGCATTGGTTTTCTGACCGAGAACCGCAAAGAACAGGGGTTATTTTTAGAACTGGCGGCAGCGGAGAACATCACCATGGCGACGCTGGAGCGCGACGCCACCTGGGGCATGCTCGATCGCAAAAAGGCGCAGGCGATTTCCGATGATGCGATTCAATTACTCAACATCCGCGTGCCGCATGCTCAGGTACGGGCGGGTGGGCTGTCCGGCGGTAATCAACAGAAATTGCTGATCTCGCGTTGGGTGGCGATCGGCCCCCGCATTTTGATCCTCGATGAACCCACGCGCGGCGTGGACGTCGGCGCCAAAAGCGAGATCTACCGGATCATGAACGATATGGCGCGCAAAGGCGTGGCGATCCTGATGATCTCCAGCGAACTGCCGGAAGTGGTCGGGATGAGCGATCGCGTGTATGTCATGCGCGAAGGCAGTATTGCCGGCGAGCTGGACGGGAAAAGTATTACCCAGGAAAACATTATGACGCTGGCAACCGGCGTGAACGACTCCCACCATCAGGCGGTGCCCCATGAATAATCCAACCACTCCCCAGCAGGTGGCGAAATCCGCCTCCGCGAAAAAAATGCTGATGAGCGATCTGATGCAAACGGTCGGCATCTTACCCATTCTGATCCTGATTGTGGCGGTGTTTGGCTTTATCGCGCCAAACTTTTTTACTGAGAGCAACCTGCTGAATATTACCCGCCAGGCGTCGATCAATATCGTGCTGGCGGCTGGCATGACTTTCATTATTTTAACCGGCGGCATCGACCTTTCGGTTGGCTCCATTCTCGGCACCACTGCCGTTGCGGCCATGGTCGTTTCTCTTATTCCTGAGTTTGCCATGCTGTCGATTCCGGCGGCGCTGATGCTCGGCATGGTACTGGGGTTGTTTAACGGGGCGCTGGTCGCTTTTGCCGGACTACCGCCGTTTATCGTCACGCTTGGGACTTATACCGCGTTACGTGGCGCGGCTTATCTACTGGCGGATGGCACTACGGTTATCAACTCCAACATCAGCTTTGAGTGGATCGGCAACAACTATCTCGGCCCGGTACCGTGGCTGGTAGTGATTGCACTGGCGGTGGTGGTGGTGTGCTGGTTCATTCTTAGGCGCACCACGCTGGGCGTCCATATCTACGCGGTTGGCGGCAATATGCAGGCAGCACGTTTAACCGGTATCAAAGTATGGCTGGTGCTGCTGTTCGTCTATGGCATGAGCGGTTTGCTCTCGGGTCTTGGTGGAGTGATGAGCGCCTCGCGGCTGTACAGCGCCAACGGCAACTTAGGCATGGGTTATGAGCTGGACGCCATCGCGGCGGTGATCCTCGGCGGCACCAGCTTTGTCGGCGGGATAGGCACCATCACCGGCACGCTGGTGGGGGCGCTGATTATCGCCACGCTGAATAACGGCATGACGCTAATGGGCGTCTCCTATTTCTGGCAACTGGTGATCAAAGGGGCGGTGATCATCATAGCGGTGCTGATCGACAAATACCGTACCCGACACCATCAAAGTGCATAGACAGGATTGCCGGATGGCGGCGCAATCGCCTTATCCGGCCTACCCATCCGTAGGCCTGATAAGCGTAGCGCCATCAGGCTTATAACAACAATACCCTACGAGTGAGGAATACAGCATGAGATTGAAGCCATTAGTGACCGCGCTCTGTGCTGGCGCACTGCTTGCTAGCGCTCCGTTTGTGCAGGCAAAAGAACTGAAATCGATCGGCGTCACGGTGGGCGATCTGGCCAACCCGTTCTTCGTACAAATAACCAAAGGTGCGGAGCTGGAAGCGCGCAAACTGGCGGGCGATGGTGTTAAAGTGACGCTGGTGTCCAGCGGCTACGACCTGGGCCAGCAGGTATCGCAAATCGACAACTTTATTGCCGCCAAAGTCGACATGATTATCCTTAACGCAGCGGATTCCAAAGGCATCGGTCCGGCGGTAAAACGCGCGAAAGACGCAGGGATTGTGGTGGTTGCTGTTGACGTGGCGGCGGAAGGCGCTGACGCGACCATTACCTCCGATAACACCCAGGCGGGTGAAATGGCCTGTAAATACATCACCGACCGCCTGAAAGGCAAAGGCAACGTCGTCATCATCAACGGGCCGCCGGTTTCCGCCGTCCAGAACCGCGTGGAAGGCTGTCAGACCGAGTTCAAACGCCACCCGGACATCAAGGTACTGTCGCATAACCAAAACGCCAAAGGCAGCCGCGAAGGCGGGCTGGAGATCATGACCGCACTACTGGCGGCGAATCCGAAGATCGACGGCGTATTTGCGATTAACGATCCGACTGCGATCGGTGCCGATCTGGCGGCAAAACAGGCGCAGCGTAGCGAATTCTTTATTGTTGGCGTAGACGGCAGCCCGGACGGTGAAGAGGCCCTGAAGCGCGAAAACTCACTATTTGTGGCGACGCCAGCACAAGATCCGCAGGTGATGGCTGCCAAAGCGGTCGAAATCGGTTATGACATATTGCAGGGGAAACCCGCCCCGAAAGAGCCCGTGCTGATCCCAGTGACGATGATCGATAAAAACAACGTCGGCAGCTATAAGGGTTGGACGGTTAAATAAATCCTGAACTGACTGATGCTCTCCTGCCACAAAGAGAGTCAGAGAGTCAAAGAACCAAGAGCGCCCGTCAGGGCGCTTATCTCATAAATACTGAGAGTAATAAATATCCATTTCTTCCTCGATATTATGACTCAGTATAAAAGAAAAAATCATAACCGTCGTGTAAATAACCGGAATACCAATAACTAAAGGTGTAAACGTATACCAGGGGTGACTTTGGAACAGTTCCAGTGGTACGAGACTTACAAATCCCATACACCATAAAATAATTGCGCACAATTTTATTATTCTCCAATAATCATCGAAATCCAGCTTATCAAGTGCCGGACAAGATCCTGGATATTTAGCAGCTATTATGCCGGATTGAATAGTATCTGCAGATGTACTGGCGAATAACTGATGGCCTTGACCATATTTTGCAGCATCCGCAGCCAACGCTAATACAACCCAGCGCTGAACCTTTGTGCTTTGCCCGGTGACGGCCTCCAGTTCATATCGACTATCGGCCAGAATACTCGTTTTTGCGTTTTCTATTCCACTAAACAATACGAATTTTGACTGCTTATCCAGTGAGTTGAACCATAGTTTTTTAATCTTACTCACATCCACTTGCTGTGCAGAAAGATATGTACTTACGATTTCATCAAGATAGTAAGGGGTACTGTCCATCATGCGTAATAAATATAAAGGTGTGTCTTTATCTTCAAGCAATTTCTCATTGGTAAAAATAAAAGCATTAGCACTTTCAAAAAAATCATAATTATTTTCACCATGCAATTCAACTGCAATAACAAGGCTATTCTCAGACATATTTAAATCAACCCAATCATTTATTAAAAAATAATCAGGACATTCGTAAAGAATATTAATTTTTCCGACCTTATCGTTGGGGATGCCCAGACTTGCCAGTACCGCCTTGAAACTATTGCCGATAGTGTCATCCGCTCCCTTAACATACATCCAGGTATTAAAAGGCCGATAATCCCTGACAAGAGAATCTTTGAGGGGCGCTATCAACTGCCTTAGCACTTTATCAATTCTGGTGTCATCCATTGAGTCAACTTCAATATCAATTCGTAACGGCGTTGCAGAACCTGCTGGCGCTTCACCCTCTAGTTTCTGAATTTTTAATGCCAGTTCAGGCACCGGGAGAATGGATGAATAGTCTAAAAGAGGCAATGCCCGTATTGCCCAGTTTTTCCACCTATTCATACCATACTGCTCAAGATAACTCGCATAGTAACATGGAAAAGATATAACACCGTAAGTGATTACCACCACACACCAGATTGCTAACACTATTAGCGACGGGATACCTATTGCATTCCATATCAGATCATCAGGGACCTTCTTGACCTGCAACCAGCTGAATATATTGTACGTTATAAAAAACAGAAATATAGCACAGCTAATGATCAGCACAATATTAAGCGGGAATTTTTCTGGTTCTGGATACGGATTCTTGTTTGGTCTCTTCCATTTATTCATTTGCTTGTCCCCGCCGTTGGCAGTGTGGTTTTTATTGCACAACCGCATGCAGCCCTACACCCATCCACAACAACGCCTCTACCGTCCATTGTCCAGGTTGGTTCAAAATCAAGTATGGGAAAGGTCCCTTTATGCGCAATACAAAAAACAGTATCCCCCATTAAAGCGACAGGAATTCCCATAAACTTGCTACCAGAAGCTTTGTTCACATACCCACCGTTTTCCAGCGGGTCATTTAGTCTGATTACACCTTTCATATTATTTCCCTGCATCCATGTCACAGCGCATCCGGGTCCAGCCCTTATAGCCCACCACCTCCGGTTCTTTGTCCGGCAGGTTTTGGTAATTTGCTTTTTCTGACTCAACAAGATTGTCCAGTCCTTTTTTCATAAAAATAACCATACCCCACGCATATCCTGGAGATTCAGGTCTGATGTGGGCATTCACATACTCGCCACTGGACTTATGCTTGCCTGGTCTGTAGAGATAATACGTATCATCAAAGTATTGATAATCTATACCCGGACCCCCCGGCTTTAAACGCGGGTCGTCAAATGGGTATGAACTCATATACAAATGATTCTGCGCCGTGGTAATAAACGCCTGGTTATTGACTACCACCACCCTTTTTATTTCCCTTCCTTCAGGTCTGTCACGCATAACACCGTCTGAGTTTCTCTCCAGCGCCGGGAAAGGAGCCATATATTTTGCGACCTGCCACGTTTGTCCGTAATCTTTAGATATTTTATATGCCCCTGGCTCCCACTCAGGCACAAGTATGTACTGTTCTGAGGGATGGATAAACTCACCCGAGAAAACCCTATAGATTGGATTGCCATAAATTGATTTGTGGACCTTTCTTTTTATGTCATGGTAAACAACATATCCTTCACAATCATAACCGATCAACTCCAGGTAGCGATTATCATCAAACCGGTAAATTACCTGTGATGGTGTTTTTTTTGTACAGGCAGTGATAGCGCATAGTAAAACTGCGCCGATTATTATTCCTACCGTATTTCCCAGTTTCATAATTTATCCTTAAACGTTAAGCGGCTTAGGCATATCCCATTGCAGATTTGGAGTCTCGGTATTGTATATTTCATTGTGTCTGGCAGGTTGAACCGTTGTTGAATGACAATATTCGTTAACCACGCCAAACTCTCCTGTCGGTAAAATATCATCCGGTCTATTCATATGTTCTTTTGTATCTGCTTTATTCAATACCCCCGAGTTATAATAATTAACTGTATCCTTGAAACCATTACGCTTCATACGCCAGTCTCCGCGCAGGAGTAGCTCGGTCCAGAATTCTCCGCAGCGGTAATCAAATGCCCCGCATATCCCCACCGCCAGATCGAAGGCCATCGCTTTCGCGGGGGCATCTTTCGACATAACAATAGAGGAATGCTGGCTGTAACCAACCTGCTCTGATTTCATCCATTCTTTTTCCAGCTCATCCGGCGTTTTTTCATAGATTAGCTTCACGCTCTTATTGTATCCCCCGCCCAGGACAACGCCTTTGGTGTAAGGCTTAGCATATTTTTTGGCGAACATCGTGAGTTCTGCGGGCGTTAATTCCTGGCCCGGCTGTAAATAATCGAAACCTGCGCCGCTGAGATTTTTGAAATCTGTCTCAGTGCGCGCAATAACCGTGGCTTTTGCCGAAAATGAGATGTCCTGATCGGGTGAACCCGGCGCTATCGAATATTTATACTGACTTCCCGCGCCCTGTAACTGGTGTCTGAAGGTGACGGGGAGCTGCTCACCATTCACAACCACATCCGCAAACGTATATTGTCTGGTCGCCAGCGTATCCTGATCAAAACAATCCTTTTCTAACGCCGGCATTTCAAAAGGCACGCTCAGTGGGCTGCCGCCTATTTCCGGACCATTTTCGCAGAAAACCCGCTGGCGCAGATTGTCTATGCCGCTGGCAATGTCATGAGGGACTCCCCGCCAGCCCAAACCCTGCACGTTAAGTAATGAAACCACGCTGTCATTAGGGCAAAAATAGTTATATACCTTGCCAAAGTTATTACGGGTATAAAGTTTATTCTTGCGCCACTGTGAATTGGTTTTACTCAGACAAATTGCGCCTTCTAATTCATCAATCTCGGCTTGCGTGTGATATTCCCCCTTGCCATATCTGGCGTTTGTCGCCATCAAATGACAGAAATTTTTAAACGTCTGCTGGCGGGCGCGATCCGTCTGGTGATGTCCGGGCGTCATCCCTTCAGCAGCCGTTTTTTCCAGGGCGTAGGGAGAATGGTTGAGGATCACACAATCGGCGGGATCGGCACCTGCTGCTTTGACCAGCATATTGGCGAGCATGGTAATAATCGTTCCCTGGGAGTGCGCAATGATATTAATGGGATCGTTTTCAGTAGGTTTATTATTTCGAATCATCAGAATTAAATCGGCCAGCCGCTGCGCGGCAAAAAACTGATAAATTCGGTGCGGGTTATCATAAATAGGATGCGTAAAATCCCCGGCATTCAGATGAAATGAAGCAAATCCTGCCGCAGCGTTCGCAGGGCCGCCGGAGCCAGGGCCTAGCATATCCGGAATAGTGGTTGTCGCATTGGCAAAGGTCCCCCCGCCTTTGGCGTACACATCGTCCAGCACGTTGCCGAAATTATCATTCTGAAATTTCAACGTGGTTTGAGGAATGTGTCCTAACTTTGCCAGCGTTGCGTTGTCATCTTCCTGGTAGGCGTTATAAGGCAGTTTTGCGGCGTCTCCTGATTTAGCCCGCTCATCGCGGTAACGCCGCTGATCGTCAATATACGTTGCATGGTCAACAGGTTTATATCCCCAGTAAAATGGGATCACCGGGCTGCGCCCGGGCATTTTCACCTGCTGCTGCTCGCCATCCCCCATATCCATTTTGTACTGATGCCATTCATGCGGATACATATCCGTGCGGCCCATACGTTCATTCAGGCCGGCAATGATCCCCTGCTCCTGATTTTGATACGCCTCGCCAACATCGTTGACGCCATGAACAAGGATCACAATACAGGGCATGGGGTTTTTAACCGCCACTTCGCAGACGGCCATTTTTCCACCGGTGGATTTAGGTACGCCTTGCACTCCCGTCACCACCACTCGCGGATTAAAGGGACTGTTACTCATTTGGCAAAATCTCCATTTTCATTTCATCCTTAAACGTTAAGCGGCACTGGCATATCCCATTGCAGATTATTTTCCCGCATTCAGGTCACAGTGCATTCGGGTCCAGCCCTTATAGCCCACCACCTCCGGTTCTTTGTCCGGCAGGTTTTGGTAATTTGCTTTTTCTGACTCAACAAGATTGTCCAGTCCTTTTTTCATAAAAATAACCATACCCCACGCATATCCTGGAGATTCAGGTCTGATGTGGGCATTCACATACTCACCACTGGATTTATGCTTGCCTGGCCTGTAGAGATAATACGTATCATCAAAGTATTTATAATCTATACCCGGACCACCCGGCTTTAAACGCGGGTCGTCAAAAGGGTATGAACTCATATACAAATGATTTTTCGAGGTGGTAATAAACGCCTGGTTATTGACCACCACCACTCTTTTTATTTCTTTTCCTTCCGGTCTGTCGACCATATTCCCATCTGAATTTATCTCCTGCCCCTGGAAGGGAGACAAATAAGATGCTACCTGCCATGTTTGCCCGTAGTCTTTAGATATTTTATATGCCCCAGGTTCCCATCGCGGTATCAGAATATACTTATCTGATGGGTGAATATATACACCGGAAAAGATCTGATACGTTGAATAAACGCCATTTACTAATTCTTTATGTATATTCCTCCTGGTATCATGATACCAGAGTGCCCCTTCGCAATCGAAGCCCTTTAGTTCCAGATATCGGTTATCATCATAGCGATAAATGACCTGTGAGGGTGTTTTTTTTGTACAGGCAGCGATAGCGCATAGCGAAATGGCTCCGATTATTATTTTTAACGCACTTCCCTTTTTCATAATTCATCCTTAAACGTTAAGTGGTTTAGGCATATCCCATTGCAGATTATTTCCCTACATCCATATCGCAGTACATCCGGGTCCAGCCCTTATAGCCCACCACCTCCGGTTCTTTGTCCGGCAGATTTTGATAGTTGGCCTTATAGCCTTCCGTTAAATGGGCTAAGGATGCTTTCATAAATACCACCGTTCCCCAGGCAGCACCTGGAAACTCAGGACTGGTATGACCGTCCACATACTCGCCACTGGATTTATGCTTGCCTGGCCTGTAGAGATAATACGTATCATCAAAGTATTTATAATCTATACCCGGACCACCCGGCTTTAAACGCGGGTCGTCAAATGGGTATGAACTCATATACAAATGATTCTGCGCCGTGGTAATAAACGCCTGGTTATTGACCACCACCACTCTTTTTATTTCTTTTCCTTCAGGATAGTCACGCATAACCCCATCGGAGTTTCTCTCCTGCGACCGGGAAGAAGCCATATAGTTTGCTACCTGCCATGTTTGTCCGTAGTCTTTAGATATTTTATATGCCCCAGGTTCCCATTCAGGCACAAGAACGTACTGTTCTGAGGGATGGATAAACTCACCCGAGAACACTCTATAGATTGGATTGCCATAAATTGATTTGTGGACCTTTCTTTTTATGTCATGGTAAACAACATATCCTTCACAATCATAACCGATCAACTCCAGGTAGCGATTATCATCAAACCGATAAATTACCTGCGAGGGTATTTTTTTTATACAGGCAGAGATAATACATAGTGAAATCACTCCAACAATTATTCTTACCGTATTTCCTTGTTTCATGATTTATCCTTAAACGTTAAGCGGTTTGGGCATATCCCATTGCAGATTATTTCCCTGCATCCATATCGCAGTACATCCGGGTCCAGCCCTTATAGCCCACCACTTCTGGTTCTTTGTCCGGCAGGTTTTGATAGTTGGCCTTATATCCCTCCGTTAAATGGGCCAGGGATGCTTTCATAAACACCACTGTTCCCCAGGCAGCACCTGGAGATTCAGGACGGGTATGACCATAATAATATTTTCCTTTAGATTTCTTCTTTCCGTCTGTATATATAGAGAGATAGTCGGTATCATCGAAGTATTGATAATCGATACCCGGACCACCCGGCTTTAAACGCGGGTCGTCAAAAGGGTATGAACTCATATACAAATGATTTTTCGAGGTGGTAATAAACGCCTGGTTATTGACCACCACCACTCTTTTTATTTCTTTTCCTTCCGGATAGTCACGCATAACCCCATCGGAGTTTCTTTCCAGCGCCCGGGAAGAGGCCATATAGTCTGCTACCTGCCACGTTTGTCCGTAATCTTTAGATATCTTGTAAGCATCTGGCTCCCATCGTGGTATCAGAATATACTCATCTGATGGGTGAATATATACACCGGAAAAGATCTGATACGTTGAATAAACGCCATTTACTAATTCTTTATGTATATTCCTCCTGGTATCATGATACCAAAGTGCCCCCTCGCAATCGAAGCCCTTTAGTTCCAGATATCGGTTATCATCATAGCGATAAATGACCTGTGTGGGTATTTTTTTTGTACAGGCAGCCATAGCGCATAGCAAGACTGCTCCGATTATTATTTTTAACGCACATCCCTTATTCATAATTCATCCTTAAACGTTAAGCGGTTTGGGCATATCCCATTGCAGATTGGGAGTCTCGGTATTGTATATTTCATTATGTCTGGCAGGTTGAACCGTTGTTGAATGACAATATTCGTTAACCACACCAAATTGACCCTTTGGTAAAATATCATCCGGCCTGTTCATGAAATCTTTCGTACGGTCTTTGCTTAACTTTCCAGTATTATAATAATCAACAGTCCTTGGCAGACCATTAAGCTTCATACGCCAGTCCCCACGGCGCAGCAGTTTTACCCAGAACTCACCATTTTCGTGATCAAATGCCCCGCATATCCCCACCGCCAGATCGAAGGCCATCGCTTTCGCGGGGGCATCTTTCGACATAACAATAGAGGAATGCTGGCTGTAGCCAACCTTCTCTGATTGCAGCCATTCTTTTTGCAGCTCATCCGGCGTTTTTTCATAAATAAGCTGCACGGTCTTATTGTATCCCCCGCCCAGGACAACGCCTTTGGTATAAGGCTTAGCATATTTTTTGGCGAACATCGCGAGTTCTGCGGGCGTTAATTCCTGCCCCGGCTGTAAATAATCGAAACCTGCGCCGCTGAGATTTTTGAAATCTGTCTCAGTGCGCGCAATAACCGTGGCTTTTGCCGAAAATGAGATGTCCTGATCGGGTGAACCCGGTACTATCGAATATTTATACTGACTTCCTGCGCCCTGTAACTGATGTCTGAAGGTGACGGGGAGCTGCTCACCATTCACAACAACATCCGAAAACGTATATTGTCTGGTCGCCAGCGTATCCTGTTCAAAACAATCCTTTTCTAACGCCGGCATTTCAAAAGGCACGCTCAGTGGGCTGCCGCCTATTTCCGGACCATTTTCGCAGAAAACCCGCTGGCGAAGATTGTCTATGCCGCTGGCAATGTCGTGGGGAACTCCCCGCCAGCCCAAACCCTGCACGTTAAGCAATGAAACCACACTGTCATTAGGGCAAAAATAGTTATATACCTTGCCAAAGTTATTACGCGTATAAAGTTTATTCTTGCGCCACTGTGAATTGGTTTTACTCAGACAAATTGCGCCTTCTAATTCATCAATCTCGGCCTGCGTGTGATATTCCCCCTTGCCATATCTGGCGTTTGTCGCCATCAAATGACAGAAATTTTTAAACGTCTGCTGGCGGGCGCGATCCGTCTGGTGATGTCCGGGCGTCATACCTTCAGCAGCCGTTTTTTCCAGGGCGTAGGGAGAATGGTTGAGGATCACACAATCGGCAGGATCGGCACCTGCTGCTTTGACCAGCATATTGGCGAGCATGGTAATAATCGTTCCCTGGGAGTGCGCAATAATATTAATGGGATCGTTTTCAGTAGGTTTATTATTTCGAATCATCAGAATTAAATCGGCCAGCCGCTGCGCGGCAAAAAACTGATAAATTCGGTGCGGGTTATCATAAATAGG
Source organism: Citrobacter sp. C6_1 (assembly GCF_014596835.2). Lineage (NCBI taxonomy): Bacteria > Pseudomonadati > Pseudomonadota > Gammaproteobacteria > Enterobacterales > Enterobacteriaceae > Citrobacter > Citrobacter sp. C6_1. The sequence goes on from NZ_CP115031.1 coordinate 4,278,254, forward strand.
ATGCGTAAAATCCCCGGCATTCAGATGAAATGAAGCAAATCCTGCCGCAGCGTTCGCAGGGCCGCCGGAGCCAGGGCCTAGCATATCCGGAATAGTGGTTGTCGCATTGGCAAAGGTCCCCCCGCCTTTGGCGTACACATCGTCCAGCACGTTGCCGAAATTATCATTCTGAAATTTCAACGTGGTTTGAGGAATGTGTCCTAACTTTGCCAGCGTTGCGTTGTCATCTTCCTGGTAGGCGTTATAAGGCAGTTTTGCGGCGTCTCCTGATTTAGCCCGCTCATCGCGGTAACGCCGCTGATCGTCAATATACGTTGCATGGTCAACAGGTTTATATCCCCAGTAAAATGGGATCACCGGACTGCGCCCGGGCATTTTCACCTGCTGCTGCTCGCCATCCCCCATATCCATTTTGTACTGATGCCATTCATGCGGATACATATCCGTGCGGCCCATACGTTCATTCAGGCCGGCAATAATCCCCTGCTCCTGATTTTGATACGCCTCGCCCACATCGTTGACGCCATGAACAAGGATCACAATACAGGGCATAGGGTTTTTAACCGCCACTTCGCAGACGGCCATTTTTCCGCCGGTGGATTTAGGCACGCCTTGTACACCTGTCGCCACGACTCGCGGATTAAAGGGACTGTTACTCATTTGGCAAAATCTCCATTTTCATTTCATCCATTTCCGTCATATCCAGTAACGGCGTCATGCCTTCATCGTCGGTAACACCTTCAATGATTTCACCAGAGGCCTTAGTCAGTCTGAATTTTGTCTTTTTCAGAACATCGTCCGTATTTCCATAACCATGTAATTTAATACGGCGGTGAAACTGGTCTTCCTGAAAAACAGGGGATTTATCTTTAACGGATTCCGGCCCGCTCCAGTCAAGCGTGGTGCCTTTGAGCTGCACTTTCGTGGGAGAGAATATTTTTACTGAGCCATCTTCATTTATTCGAATACCGCCGCCTCCACACAGCAACTGAATATTCTTTTTGGCGCTGATGGTTACGTTGCCGTTCATACTCTGAATATGAAAATGCTGATCGGAAAGCAGGCCCATTTCCCCGCGCTGTGCCTGGACGGAAATATCATCTTTTGCGGCGATAATTTTGATCCCGATCGCTCTGCTGAAAAGCGATAACCCCTGCCCGACTGCCATGGAGAGTTTCTTAAAAACGTTAAAACTGCCGTTGTTGGCCGCGTTCAGCGACAGATCTTTGTTTGCCGACAGCGCCATGGTTTCCGGTGTGAGCAGAGCCATACCGTGATCGGCATAGGCCACCAGCCCCGAGCGAGTGAGCTGTTCAAGCGCGGCGTTAAGCTGCTGCTGTTGCTCCATTTCAACGTTTAACGCTTGCGCCGTCAGGGCGCTTTGCTGAAGAGAAGTTGCCAGCACAAGGGCTGCCTGTAGCTGTTGAACGACTGCGTTCATGTCGAGCTGCTGGCCCTGGGCTTTTGGCTGCGCCTCTGTCGTCAGCAATATTCCCTTTGCGGCTCTCAAAACAGCCCGGTCATCGGTGCGCAGTTCTGCGCCTTCACCGCGCGGCTTACCACCCGCATCAACAAGATGGCCCATGTTCAGCTGGGTTTTAGCGTACTCGGTACTTAACTTGACGTGTTCCTGTCCGCGCCGGTCTTCCATCCGCAGCTTATTAAGACCCGCAGTGCGGATGACGTTGCGGGTATTGTTGCGGCTGGTGACGGGGTCCGGCTTTGGCGCATGATGCAGGGCATGGGCAATGAAAGGTCTTTCCGGATCGCCACCTTCAAACGCAATGGCGACTTCCGCTCCCTGAATGAGCGGGAAGTGATGACCGTAAGTATCGCCGGCATAAACTCGCGCCAGACGGACGGGCATACTTTCATAGCCTTGCCTGTGCTGGTCGAGGTCAAAATCAAACTTCACCCAATAGCGACCCTGCAGATCGATGTGGGCATATTGGTCATTGTCTATTCGGGATGAAACAGTAGCCGGAACCGTACCCGCGATACGTGGCCGGGGTAATGGCTGCGGTCGAAAGCAAACGCGCTCATTGTAAGGAATACCGAACAGTTGGGATTGCAGGGCTGCATCACGCCTGCCCGTCACTCGCATTGCCGTTACCACAAAGCCCGAAGTGAACGCCTGCGGAATGGTACCGTCGATGTTAAGCACCATACCAGGCACGATCGACGGACTGGTGGTCACGCCGCTTAAAACGGACTGATTATTAAGAATAATTTCGTGATGCAGTTTGGCGTAGAACCAGCTCGATTCGCCCGGTTGTTCCTCCGCAAATTTCGATCCCGGCTGGTGATGAATATCCGCATAACGATAATCCATTCCATACGTCGTCGACGTCTGTTCAGCTTCCTCGGCATCAGCATTGAGTATTAGCGAATTGGCAAGCCGGTAGTCAAAGTTCTTTACTTTAACGGCTGCGGAAACAACGTTGTGCTTGGATACCAGCTTATCGATCGAATAATCATTTGCTGTCAGACCCGCATGAGATGCATGCATAATCTTTTGATCGAAGATATACCGGCTTTGTGAATCACTGAAGATAAGCACCATAATGTGCGGAACGGCATGATGATTTTCAATTCTGAACCAGATCCCAACTTCTGACAGGATGCGGCTGATAAACGCTAAATCTGATTCCTCCCACTGGACGATCATTTCCCGGTTGGGATACATACAAACAAGATTATCAAAGTCGATTTCATAATCGGCAAAAGCATGTTCTTTGAGGAGCTGCGTGACCAAATTCGGCACATTTATGTTCAGGTAAATAGCCGATCGCTTGCATCGAGAGAGTAATGCAAGCTTATGCTCCAGCCTGATTTCGTACAGTGATTCATCCGCTGATGTGCTAATAAGCGAAAATGACGTAATGACGCCTTCAATTTGTCGTTCATATAGCCACATTTCAGAACCCTGAATATATTTATTCCAGTTATGATTAGGTGCTCTGATTTTCAGCGAGCCTTCAATACTTAGAAGTGAATCAGGAGGGATACTTCTTATTTTTGATGTGAATGTAATTTTATAACTGTATGGTTTACTTAAATTTTCATGACCTTCAATTGTTTCAACATCAAGCAACCCTAACTTACCCTCGCCCCTTACGGAGAATAAATACTTATTTATACTCCCCTCTGAAATTATACCTTCCAGATTATAGAATCCTGAACCTTTTTTCATTATCGCATCCCTTACCAAAAGAAAGTAACACATAAGAAATAAAGTCCAGTCAGCATATCAATAATAATAAAAAAGGGATATTTTTTACTAAAAACAAATCTGGAAAGTGAGTTAATTATCATTAATTAAACATGTAATATAACCCTGACATATAAATAAACGGTTAACTGGTGCGATTTTAGATTCAATGAAATTGATTTTTTAACAAAAAGATTTATAAAACGCCGCATTCGTTTTTTCACCGCGAGGCAACAATCCAGCATTCATATCCAAATAGTTCCAGAAAACTGAGATGCGACTAAAAAAGCGAACACATTAACTCAATGATTTACAATAACATTTATAGAAAAATCCTGTTTATTTATTATTTTATTGAATGAATCACATCCTCTCTTAAAAAAACACAATAAAATATAACTATTCCCTGTTCTGCTGTGAGGGAGAGGTAACCGGATGGTATCCCATTTGATCCATGGGAAAGCTTTTGATTTTCTCCCTCTCCCTTTGAGAGAGGGCCGCATAAAGGTCATCTTATCAGCCACAGGAGAATCAATGAAACGCTCCGCAATAAACGAAATCCTTGGCCACACACGCCAGTTTTTTTCCCTGCACGACGTGCACCTTCCCCCTTTCGCCAGTTTCCCACCTACACAATGGCGAAAACTTGATGCTTCCGCCTGGAGCGAAGTCTTTGACCTCAAATTGGGTTGGGATGTCACCGCATTTGGCGGCAACAATTTCGCCGCTCAGGGCTTAACGCTATTCACCCTGCGCAACGGCTCGCCAAAAGGTATGCCATACGAGAAATGCTACGCCGAGAAAATCATGCATGTTCGCGATGCCCAGGTTACGCCGATGCATTTTCACTGGCGCAAGCGTGAAGACATCATCAATCGCGGTGGCGGCAATCTGATTGTCGAACTGTGGAACGCCGGTATCAGGGAACAAACGGAGGACAGCGACGTTAATGTGGTCATTGATGGCTGCCGACAAACCCATGCCGCGGGCAGCCAACTACGCCTGACACCGGGTGAGAGCATCTGCCTGCCGCCGGGCCTGTATCACAGCTTCTGGGCGGAAAAAGGTTTTGGCGACGTACTGGTTGGCGAGGTCTCTTCTGTTAATGACGACGACCACGACAACCATTTTCTGCAACCGATTTCCCGCTACAACGACATTGAAGAAGACGAACCGGCGCTGCTAGTGCTGTGCAACGAATATCGCCTGTTCCGCTAACCAAGGAGCGCATTATGCCGTTGATCTCTCTCGCCGATGGGCTTGCCCATGCCCGCGAGCACCGCTATGCCTTAGGGGCATTTAACGTTCTGGACTCACACTTTCTGCGTGCGCTATTTGCCGCGGCAAAGCAGGAACGTTCGCCGTTTATCATCAATATCGCCGAAGTGCATTTTAAATATATCTCGCTGGATTCTCTGGTCGAAGCAGTCAAGTTCGAAGCTGCGCGGCATGACATTCCAGTGGTGCTGAACCTTGATCACGGCCTGCACTTTGAGTCGGTGGTGCGGGCGCTACGCTTAGGTTTCAGTTCAGTGATGTTCGATGGATCCACGCTGGAGTATGAAGAAAATATCCGTCAAACCCGCGAAGTGGTGAAGATGTGCCACGCCGTCGGCGTGTCGGTGGAAGCTGAGTTGGGCGCAGTCGGTGGCGATGAAGGCGGCGCGCTGTACGGTCATGCCGACGAGTCGCTATTTACCGACCCGATGATGGCGCGTGATTTCGTCGACAGAACCGGGATTGACGCGCTGGCTGTCGCCATTGGCAATGCGCACGGCAAATATAAAGGCGAACCCAAACTTGACTTCCCGCGTCTGGACGCCATTCGCCAGCAGGCGGCGATCCCGCTGGTACTTCACGGCGGTTCCGGGATCAGCGACGACGATTTCCGTCGGGCAATCGAGCTTGGCATTCACAAAATCAACTTCTATACCGGCATGTCGCAGGCGGCGCTGTCGGCAGTGGAGGCGCGGATGGCGAATCGTCAGCCGCTGTACGACGAATTCGCCGAACTGCTGCTCGGCATTGAAGAGGCCATTACCGATACCGTTTCAGAACAGATGCGTATTTTTGGCAGCGCGGGGCAAATCTGATGGAACGTAAAGGCATTATCGCCGCAGGCAACATGCTGGTCGATCATGTACATCAGATTGTGCAGTGGCCGGAGCGTGGCTGGCTGGCGGAGATCACCCGTAGCGAACGCGCCACCGGCGGTGCGCCGCTGAACGTGCTGCTAACGCTGGCGAAAATGCACACCGGACTGCCGCTGCAGGCGGTGGGCTTAATTGGCAAGGACAGCGATGGCGATTACATCATGGCGATGCTGGAACAGTATCACGTTAATCGCCAGCATGTTCAGCGCACAACATCAGCCCCTACATCAATGTCGCAGGTGATGACCGACCCGAGCGGTCAGCGCACATTTTTTCATTCGCCCGGCGCTAATCGGCTGCTGGATCTGCCCGCTTTTGAGCAACTGGATACTTCGATGAAAATCTTCCATCTGGGCTATCTGCTGCTGCTCGACAGCCTGGACATGCCAGATGAAGAGTACGGCACGCGAAGCGCACGACTACTGGCACAAATGCGTGAAAATGGCTTTGAAACGTCGCTGGATCTGGTTTCACGTAAAGGCGATCCACGCTACCAGCCGCTGGTGATGCCCGCGCTGCGCCATCTCGACTATCTGGTGATCAATGAACTGGAAGCCGGGGAATTCAGCGGGCTGGAGATCCGCCAGCCCAACGGCGAGTTGCATATCCCGCACATCGCTACCGCCGCCCGTGAACTGCTGGATGCGGGTGTGCGCCAGCGGGTGGTGATCCACTGTCCGGAAGGCGCATGGGGGGAAAGTCCGGATCAGGCTGGCGCCTGGGTCCCGTCACAATATCTGGCGCAGGAGGAGATCGTCGGCAGCGTCGGGGCAGGAGATGCGTTTTGCGCCGGATTTTTGTATGGCTGCCACGAGTGCTGGTCGCTGGCGGACAGTATCAGGCTGGCACACGCCTGTGCGCGAGCCAGTTTGTTGTGCGCCAATGCGATAGACGGCGCGAAAACGCTGGCAGAGTTAAAGGCCGCAATGGCTGACGCCTGATGCGCTGCGCTTATCAGGCCTACGAGGTCGTTATCGCTTTTGTAGGCCGGATAAGGCGTTTACGCCGCATCCGGCAACTGCACACGATCACGCCGCCTTATCGTGATGCTGCACGTCGGCGGCGAATACATAGCCCAGCCCGCGCAGGGTTTTGATCAACATCGGTTGGTGCGGGTTAATCTCTATTTTTCGCCGCAAGCGCATGATTAACACATCAATGGTGCGGTCAAACACCTCAACGCTGTCGCTGCGCGTCAACTCCAGCAATTGCTCACGGCTGAGTACCCGACGGGCATTTTGCGCCAGCGCCAACAGGAGACTGTATTCACCCTGCGTCAGATCCACCTTCAATTGCTGAGGATTACGTAACTGACAACCTGCGGTGTCCAGATGCCAGCCATTAAAGGATAACCCCGTAGTTTGTGGGCCGCTGCTTTCGGGTGTTAACACACCGACACGTCTGAGCACGGCTTTTACCCGCGCCACCAGCACCCGGGCATTGAACGGTTTACCGATGTAATCGTCAGCGCCCATTTCCAGCCCCACAACCACATCCGATTCACTACCTAACCCTGTCAGCATCACCACTGGCAATCCCGGCCTTATTTTTTGCACCTGCTGCAGCACCATCAGGCCATTAATATCGGGCAACATCATGTCCAGCAATACCAGCGCGATATCCGGCTGAGCATCAATGCAGCGCAGCGCATCCTGCCCGGTGTGACAGGCGGTCACCGCAAAGACGTGTTCACTCAGCACATCCTGGAGCAGTGTGCAGATTGCCTCGTCATCATCCACAACCAGTATGGCTGGCTTCATCGTTCCTCCCCATTTCTGGCCAACTTAAATGAGTGTGATTGATTCTGCACAGAGTGACAGCGATAAGGCACAAGCACGTGTGGGAAACATAACCTCGGTCACACTGCCGGGGCGTCACGTACTGGAGATTCGTCACGTCAAATATGACGACAGCCTGTTTTTCGTCAGGGTTTTGCGCAAATTTCACCCGTATTATCGGCTGATGCCCCTGATAAAACATGGCATAAAAGATGCATAACGAAAACGACAAGCGCGTATGCGCGATTTGATTAACTGGAGCGAGACCGATGAAAAAAGTCGTCACGGTTTGCCCATATTGCGCATCAGGTTGCAAAATCAACCTGGTGGTCGATAACGGCAAAATCGTCCGGGCTGAAGCGGCGCAGGGGAAAACCAACCAGGGTACCCTGTGTCTGAAGGGCTACTATGGCTGGGATTTTATCAATGATACCCAGATCCTGACCCCTCGCCTGAAAACCCCCATGATCCGTCGCCAGCGTGGCGGCAAACTGGAATCCGTTTCCTGGGATGAAGCGCTTGATTACGTCGCCACTCGTCTGAGCGCCATCAAAGCGAAGTATGGCCCGGACGCCATTCAGACGACCGGTTCATCTCGCGGTACGGGTAACGAAACCAACTATGTAATGCAAAAATTCGCGCGCGCCGTTATTGGTACCAATAACGTCGACTGCTGCGCTCGCGTCTGACACGGCCCATCGGTTGCAGGTCTGCACCAATCGGTCGGTAACGGCGCAATGAGTAATGCTATCAATGAAATTGATAACACAGATTTAGTGTTCATCTTCGGGTATAACCCGGCGGATTCCCACCCTATCGTGGCGAATCACGTGATTAACGCTAAACGTAACGGGGCGAAAATCATCGTCTGCGATCCGCGCAAAATTGAAACCGCGCGTATTGCCGACATGCACATCGCGTTGAAAAACGGCTCGAATATCGCGCTGCTTAACGCTATGGGTCACGTCATCATCGAAGAAAAACTGTACGACCAGGCGTTCGTCGCCTCGCGTACGGAAGGCTTCGAAGAGTACAGCAAAATTGTCGAAGGCTACACGCCGGAGTCCGTCGAAGATATTACTGGCGTTAGCGCGCAGGATATCCGTCAGGCTGCACGTATGTATGCTTCGGCGAAAAGCGCGGCCATCCTGTGGGGCATGGGTGTTACCCAGTTTTATCAGGGCGTGGAAACCGTGCGTTCACTGACCAGCCTCGCAATGCTGACCGGTAACCTCGGTAAGCCAAGCGTCGGTGTTAACCCGGTTCGTGGCCAGAACAACGTTCAGGGCGCATGTGATATGGGCGCGCTGCCGGATACCTATCCGGGCTATCAGTACGTGAAAGATCCGGCTAACCGCGAGAAATTCGCCAAAGCCTGGGGCGTGGAAAGCCTGCCTGCACATACCGGCTATCGCATCAGCGAGCTGCCGCACCGTGCGGCCCATGGCGAAGTTCGTGCGGCCTACATTATGGGTGAAGATCCATTACAGACCGACGCTGAACTCTCCGCAGTGCGCAAAGGCTTTGAGGATCTGGAACTGGTCATCGTGCAGGATATCTTCATGACCAAAACCGCCGCTGCCGCAGACGTTATTTTACCGTCTACGTCATGGGGCGAGCATGAAGGCGTCTTCTCCGCGGCTGACCGTGGCTTCCAGCGCTTCTTTAAAGCCGTTGAGCCGAAGTGGGATCTGAAAACGGACTGGCAGATTATCAGTGAAATCGCCACCCGTATGGGCTATCCGATGCACTACAACAACACCCAGGAAATCTGGGACGAGTTGCGTCATCTGTGCCCGGATTTCTACGGTGCCACTTACGAGAAGATGGGTGAACTGGGTTATATCCAATGGCCTTGCCGCGACACCTCAGAAGCCGACCAGGGTACGTCTTACCTTTTCAAAGAGAAGTTCGACACCCCGAACGGCCTGGCGCAGTTCTTCACCTGCGACTGGGTAGCGCCAATCGACAAACTCACCCCAGAGTACCCAATGGTACTGTCTACGGTGCGTGAAGTCGGCCACTACTCTTGCCGTTCGATGACCGGTAACTGTGCGGCGTTGGCCGCGCTGGCGGATGAACCGGGCTATGCCCAGATCAACACCGCCGACGCAGAACGCCTGGGTATCCAGGATGAAGAGCTGGTGTGGGTGAACTCGCGTAAAGGTCGGGTCATTACCCGTGCGGCAGTCAGCGATCGTCCAAACAAAGGCGCAATTTACATGACCTACCAGTGGTGGATTGGCGCATGTAATGAACTGGTAACCGAGAACTTAAGCCCGATTACCAAAACGCCGGAGTACAAGTACTGTGCCGTTAACGTTGAACGCATTGCCGATCAGCGCGCCGCCGAACAGTATGTGATTGATGAGTACACCAAGCTGAAAGCCAGCCTGCGCGAAAGCGCGATGGGTTAGTCCATTTTCGTACCTGTTCTGCAACAGCCTCCGCCCGGAGGCTGTTTTTTTATCCATACGATCTCTTTATACTGTTCATTCCGTACCCTAAATAAAACTCAAAATGAAACAACTCATTGCATTGATGTTCTTGATGACATTCTTTGCCCATGCCAGTGATACTGAGCCAGGAAGCCAGTACTTACAGGCCGCTGAGGCAGGAGACCGACGCGCACAATACTTTCTCGCCGATACCTGGTTTAGTTCAGGCGATTTGAGCAAAGCCGAGTACTGGGCGCAAAAAGCAGCCGACAACGGTGATGCGGATGCCTGGGCCTTACTGGCGCAAATTAAGATAACCAACCCGGTCAGTCTGGATTATCCACAAGCCAAAACGCTGGCCGAAAAAGCGACCGAGGCAGGCAGTAAGGCGGGGGAAATTACGCTGGCGAGAATTCTGGTGAACACGCAGGCTGGACGCACAGATTACCCCAAAGCGATTAGATTGCTGCAAAACGCCTCGGAAAATCTGGAAAACGACTCCACTGTCGATGCGCAAATGCTGCTCGGACTGATCTACGCCAATGGCGTGGGTATTCCTGCCGACGATGAAAAGGCCACATGGTATTTCAAGCGCAGCTCGGCCATTTCTCGCACCGGGTATTCCGAATACTGGGCTGGGATGATGTTCTTAAACGGTGAGCAGGGTTTTATTGAAAAGAATAAACAGAAGGCGCTGCACTGGCTGAATCTGAGCTGTACAGAAGGGTTCGATACCGGCTGTGAAGAGTTTGATAAGTTAACAAACGGGTAATGGTTTGTAGTGCCGGATGGCGGCGCTAGCGCCTTATCCGGCCTACAGATCACAGCTTCCCGTAGGCCGGATAAGCGTAGCGCCATCCGGCAATCTTTCATTAATTACTGATTGGCGGTCTTATCAAATTTGCCCAGCACGTCGCGCTCATAAGCCAGCGCTTTCTTGCGGTCAAACTTGTGTTCCCACTTGGCGATTACCAGTACCGCCAGCGCGTTACCCACCACGTTCAGCGCAGTACGCGCCATGTCGAGGATACGGTCAACACCGGCGATAAACGCCAGACCTTCCAGCGGGATCCCGACGCTGCCAAGCGTAGCCAGCAGTACGACGAAGGAGACGCCTGGCACGCCCGCAATCCCTTTCGAGGTTACCATCAGCGTCAGTACCAGCACGATTTCCTGCCACAATGACAGGTCAATACCGTACAACTGGGCAATAAAGATAGCCGCAATACTCTGGTACAGCGTTGAACCATCCAGGTTGAATGAGTAACCGGTCGGTACCACAAAGCTGGTGATTGATGCCGGTGCGCCGTAGGCTTCCATTTTCTCAATAATACGCGGCAGTACGCTCTCAGAACTGGCGGTTGAATACGCCAGAATCAGCTCATCTTTCAGGATACGGATTAAGATCCAGATACTCAGACCACAGACACGCGCCACGATACCCAGCACCACCAGTGCAAAGAACAGGATGGCAAAATGCACCAACAGCACCAGCTTCGCCAGCGGCCACAAGGAGGCGAAACCAAAGTTCGCGACCGTGACGGCGATCAGCGCAAAGACACCGACCGGCGCGTAGCGCATAACCATGTGGGTCACTTTAAACATGGTTTCTGAAATAGAGCGGAACACGGTAACCAGCGGTTCACGGTGCGTGGCAGGCAGGGACGACAGACCTAAACCGAACAACACCGAGAAGAAGATAATCGGCAGCATGTCACCTTTCGCCATCGACGCAACGATGTTGGTCGGCACCAGTGACAAAATTGTGCCCATCAGGCCATGTGCATGACTCTGCACCTCTGCCGTTGTGCTTTGATATTTCGAAATATCCACGGTTGCCAGTTGCGACATATCAACGCCGGTACCTGGCTGGAATACGTTCGCCAGCGTAATACCGAGGATAATCGCCACGGTGGTGATCACTTCGAAATAGATAATGGTTTTGGCGCCAATACGGCCCAGCTGTTTTGCATCCCCCACCCCGGCGATACCGACAACCAGCGTGGAAATCACAATGGGCACGACGATCATTTTAATCAGGTGGATAAAGATATCACCCGCCGGTTGTAACAGGTTTAACACCAGCCATTCGCGGCTGTCACTATGGTAATGCAGGTAACTCCCCAGCAAAATGCCCAGCACCATGGCGATGAGGATCTGCCATGCCAGGCTGACTTTCAAATTTTTCATAACAACGGACTTCCTCGATGGAGCGCTATTCCGCATATAAAAATGCGAGAACAGTACATACTGAAAGGGTATGATTTGTGTTGCGTTCGTTTATAGAGTTTTTTAACGCTTATTATCATTATCATTTGCACGCTATCTCGCGCAAGCCTTTCAGAACAGGGGGTTTAGCTGAAATTATGCATAAAAACACGAGTTTATATCGGTAATCATGAATAACTTTTTGTTATAAAAGAATTTTTATTTGATAAAAAATGAAGAAGTTCTTCCATGAGTTTTTTTTGCCCACTTGTTCAACTGCCTGTTTTTTAAACAGGCAAAATGATGCAAATCACAAAAAAAACAAATTTATTTTTGCCGATTCTGCAACAATTTCGCCATATTAATGGAGTCGATCAACTGCGCACGATTCACCCTCGGCGAGTTTAAATCCATTACTTTTTGCCACACTGAAATCGCCTGTACGTAATCAGCCTGCATAAACGCATCGGAAGCCAACAGCATCAGCGCGGTGACTTCGTTACCGTCCAGCGCCAGGGATTTATCGATCATTTCGCGCGTTTGCGGTGTCATATGCTGCCCGGCCTGGTAATACAATACCGTCGCCAACGCCGAATAGATTTCGGCGTTTTCCCCCCGAAAACGCAACGCCTGCTCATAGGCCAGCAGTGCATTGTGATACGCGTTTTGCCAAAGATAATATTCCCCTAGTTGCGCCCATAACACACCGTCCTGTGGAGTGGTACGAATCTGCGACTGCAAAGACAGCAGCTGTTTTTCCTGAATATTTTCATCAGAGAACGCGTGTAATGGGTCGGCCAGTCGTGCTTGCTCCTGACGGACAGCCTGCCATTTTGGTGTTAACAGATAACCGCCGATGCAGGCAATCACCATCATCGCAACCGCGGCAACCAGCCGTTTCACCGGCATCGGACGAAACGGTACCACGCCGCGTTCAGACTGACTCATCGCTCATCCTCCTCGGTACGCTGGCGCGCTCTCACTCGCCAAATCGCCACGCCCACCAGTAGCAATAACACGCACGGTAGCGCCCATAGCAGCAGTGTTTGCTCATTCAGTGGGGGGTTATAACGCACAAAATCACCGTAACGCGCGGTCATCCAGGCGGTGATCTCTGCTTCGTTTTTCCCCTCTTCAACCATGCTGTAAACCTGATGACGCATACTGACCGCCACTGGCGCATTGGATTCCAGTAAGTTTTGGTTTTGGCACTGTGGACACCGCAGCTGGCTGGCAATAGACAGCGCTTTCTCCTGCTGTTGCGGGTTGGCAAACGTCCATGTATCCACAACCTGGGCATGCGTAGAGAACGTGATGAAAAACAAGACGATCGTTAAGAGTAAAAACTTTCTGCCGGATGGCGCTGCGCTTATCCGGCCTACGGTTTGCGCACCTTGTAGGCCGGATAAGGCATTTACACCGCCATCCGGCAACGCTGTGATTGATTTACGCATCACGCTTCCTTCCCCGCCAGCCGCTGAGCAGCGCGCCAAATACCATCAGCAGTCCTCCCCCCCAAATCCAGCGCACGCCGGTCTGCACGTACAAGCGCATGGCATAACGGTCCGCTCCGGTTTTTTCGCCCATCACCGCGTACCAGTCATGTAACAGATTCCAGCGGATCCCCGGCTCCATCATCTGTTGACGGCGCGCGGCATAGAAGCGCCTTTCTGGCTGCAGGCTGCCAATGCGTTTCTCATCCTGCCACAGTGTGATCTGCGCTTTTTCACTGGTGTAGTTACCTTTTGCTTCCAGGTCCAGACGCTCAAAACGGAAAACGTAGCCTGCCAGTTCCACCTGCTGCCCAGGGCTCAGGTTCAGGCTTATCTCCTGACGGCTACCGCTGGAAAAGACGATCCCCGCCGCAAACACCAGCACTCCGGCATGCGCCAGCAGTGCCGGAAGTTGGATGCGGAAAGACACTTTGCGGCTTCTGACCATTGCCAGCACAATAACCAGCAGCATCAGTAGGCCAAAGGGCAGCGTAGCGCGGTTAAAGTACGGTGCGCCCACGGAAAGCCGCCCCCAGCCGAACAGCCCGTAAATCATCGGGTAGAGCGTGCCAATCAGCACAATCAGCAGCACCGCGCAAAAAAGCAGTAGCGCAACCAGAATCAGCATCTCGCGCGACCAGCCGCCAAAACGCGCACGTTGACGGATATTCTGCCCGCGCCAGGCATACAGCCCGAGCGACGCCAGGCTCAACACGGTAAACAGCGCAAACAGCGGCGCGGCGCGGACGTTATCCAGCGCGAAGGCATGTACCGAAACGAGAATGCCGGAACGCACAATCAACGTCCCCAGCAGCGATAAAATCAGCGTGACGATCGCCAGCAGCAGCGACCAGTGACGGAAGATCCCGCGCTGGCGCGTGATGTACAAGCTATGCAGCAGCGCGCTGGCGGAAAGCCAGGGTAATAAGGAAGCGTTTTCTACCGGATCCCAGAACCACCAGCCGCCCCAACCCAGCTCGCAGTACGCCCACCAGGAACCAAGGATAATGCCCAGCGTCAACGCACACCAGCCGGGTAAAGCCCAGCGCCAGCACACCCAGGCGCTTTGTGCGTTAAAGTCACCGCGCAGCAGCGAGGCCAGCGCCACGCCTGCCGCCACCATTAACCCCCCGTAACCCAGGTACAACAGCGGCGGATGGAGGATTAACCCGAGATGTTGCAGCATCGGATTAAGGTCACGCCCTTCAATGGCTGGCGGGAAGATGCGCACAAACGGATCGGACCATACCACCACAAACAGCAGCAGCAGGGCCGTTATCATTGAAAGGACGCTGAGCGTCAGCGGAAACAGCGCGTCGGAATCACGCCGATAGCGAAAAGCGAACAGCGCGCTCCAGCCGGAAAGAAACAGCACCCACAGCAGCAGCGATCCTTCATGACCGCCCCATACTGCCGCCAGTTTTAATCCCCACGGCAGCAGACTGTAGCTGTGCTGAGCAACGTAGACCACCGAAAAGTCGCTGGTCAGAAAGCAGAATACCAGAATGGCAAAGGCCAGCAGCAGCAGGGCAAATTGCATCCACACGCCCACGCTTGCCAGGCGCATCACGCCCTGCCAGCGCTGGCGGACACCCACCAACACGGCAAGCGGGGTCAACACGTTGACCCCGAGGCTTAATAACAGTGCCAGAAAACCGGCTTCAGGAAGGAGAACGTCCAGATATCACCTTACGCAACGGTTAGCTGACCCGCATAGAGAATAAAAAAGCGCAGCAGCAGTACGCCGGTCAGGCTGGCGCCGCACACTGCCAGCACGCCATGAAACGTCGAACTGCGGTTGGCCCAGGGTTTTAGCAGCATCGGCAGTATCAGCCCAAGCCCGGCAACGCCCAGCCAGAACCACCAGGTCCAGAATCCGCCGCCCAGTGCCGCCGCCAGCGCGCGCATTTTGCCGTCATCGCCCAGCGCCAGACCGACGAAAAACGCCGCCAGCAGGAAGATCTCCAGCCATACCACCGGGACTTCCATGCGATGCACAAAGTGCGCTTCCGTACTGTGCGGATTGCTACGATGACGTAACGCCATGGTGATCAGCGCCACCGCCGCACCGGAAGAGATCCCGGAGAACAGGAACAGCACCGGCAGGATCGGGTTATTCAGGAACGGGTAGGATTTCAGCGCCGACAGCAGGAACCCGGTATACGCCCCGAGCAGGACTGCCAGCACCAGCATCAGCGTCTCCAATGCGCGATGGAACGGCGTGATTAGCGTCAGGAGTTTTGACACTATCGTCAGTCGCGGCACGAAGCGCTGTTGCAGGGCAATCACCTCTTTTTCAAAGATTTTTGCCAGCCACAGCACCAACACTACCATGTACAACTGGAACAGCATGACCCCCATCGACATCACCGACGTGAAGCTGTAGTGGAACATCAGTTTCCAGAAGGTCCATGGACGCGTCAGGTGGAACACCAGAATCAGCAAACCGAAGATAATCGCCCCCGGCCCTAACACCAGCGTGGTGCGCAGCAGCGTGCTGTCTGAACCGCCCGCCTCCGGATGGAAACGACGTAGCAGAATTGCCAGCGTGACCAGTCCGGCAGAAATACCAATCAGGAACAGATAGATGGCAATGGGCCAGTCCCATACCAGTGATTCGAAATGAAATGCAGAAGCGGATGTCATTGGCTCACCTCCCCAAATTTAAAGGGAACGCGGTAGACCTTCGGTTTTGTGCCCAACGCCAGCTTGTAACGGTAGGTGGTTTTCTGCTGCAACAAGCGGGAGATATCGCTGTTGGGATCATCCAGATTACCAAACGTCAGCGCCTTCGTCGGACATGACTCAACGCAGGCAGGCTGTTTGCCCGCTTTCAGGTTGGTTTTCCGGCAGAAATCGCATTTATCCGCCGTTTTGCTCACCGGATGGATAAAGCGTACACGATAAGGACACGCGGCGATGCAATACTGGCAGCCAACGCACAGATCCGGGTTTACATCCACAATGCCGTTGGCGGCATCGCGATACGATGCCCCCGTCGGGCAGACGTCAACGCAGGGAGCATGGTCACAATGCTGGCACGAGTGACGGAAGAAGCGATACTTCACATCAGGAAATGTCCCTTGCGGCTCGCTGCGAATAATCGTCAGACGCGATACGCCTTCCGGCACGTTGTTAACTTCCCGACAAGCATCCATACAGGCCGTACAGCCAATGCATAAAGACTCATCATGAACCATACCGTAACGCACACCGTTGATGTTCAGCGTCTTCGCCACAACGCGCCCCGCCGTCCCGCTCACTGCCACCAGCGCGCCGACGCCGGTGATAAACTGGCGACGAGAGCAACTCATGGATGCTCCTTAAGCAACGGAACCGACGCTGGGTTAAAGTTCGGATTGTTACGTTGATCGCTGTGGCAATCGACGCAAATCTTGATCCGTCCTTTATCGCTTAGCGTCTGCATCGTGTCTTGCTTCGGATGCAGTGAGTGACAGCTGGCGCACGCCACTTTGGTTACGTGGACATCGTGCGGCCAGAACGCTTTTTGCAACTGCTCAGGCAGGTGACAGGACATACAGACACTGTTCTGCTGCTCCACGTTGTACATCGGCTCATTAAAGCGCATCACATCTTTCACCCCTTCGCGGTGGTTCGGTGACGGCTGGCCGTGACAATTGGTGCAGGTGACAGGCAGTTTGTTATTCGGGTTGATGGCTTCCGCATGCTTACCATGCATGCCTTCGGTATCCGGCTTGTGACAGTCCAGACAGGCGGCATCCGGATTACGCTGTTGGGTAACCGTCCAGCGTTGATCCGACTCCTGCGGCGTTGGCGTGGCAGTAATTCCGCTCAGGCTCCATAACAAGCCTGACGCCAGCACCCCAGCAGTTAATAACGAACGTAATACGCTCATATTCACTCCGTTGAGTTATCCGCCCCTTGCGGGGCGAAATGGGGTTATTGGCTTAACAGACCGTTTTTACGCGCCTGATCTTCCCACTGCGGAACCACCGTTTTGATGAAGTCCTGCTTCTCAGCGTTGATTTGCTGCATGTTCAGACCAATCGCCGCCTGGGCTTTCTCTTTGGTAGAAATATCCGGTAACGGGATTTCATGCGTGATGCCTTTGGTCGCCAGCAGACGGACCAGTTTGGTACGCGCATCAGCGGCTTTATCCATCGCACTACCCAGCATCCGCAGACCTTCTTCCGGGGCGTGCATATGGATACCGTGAGAAGCAATCGACAGATCCCAGCGCCATTGCGCGTGGCGAATGTCTTCCAGAATCGGCTTCATTTCGGCTTCCGTTGCGCCCGCATCCCATGCGGCTTTCGCTTCGAAGTGGGCATGTACCAGCTGATCTTCAACCTTGATTTTCAGGTCATGAATCGCTTGTTTACGCTCGGCGACCACTTTTTGCAGAGACGCTTTGTCCTGGGTGTGGCAGTTGGCGCAAGTCTGTGGGAAGTTGTCGAACGGGTTACCAATCTTATGGTCAGTGTAGATTTTGCCTTCTGCGTTCTGCACTTTCGGCATGTGACAATCGATACAGGTCACGTTGTTCTTACCGTGAATGCCTGCGCTCCAGGTTTCATACTCCGGGTGCTGCGCTTTCAGCATTGGGGTTTTAGACAGAGAGTTGGTCCAGTCGGAGAACGCGATAGCATCGTAATATTTCTCCATATTCTCGACTTTCATACCGTCGTCCCACGGGAACTTAACGGCTTTGTTTTTACCGTCGAAGTAGTACTCCACGTGGCACTGGCCGCAGACCATGGATTGCTGATCAAAGCGACCGGCTTTCTCAAACGGTTTGCCGATAGTTTCCATCGCGCGTTCTGCATAAGGGCGCGACAGCGTCAGTTCTGGCTTGCCTTTGGCAAAGTCTGGTGACGCGGTGTTATGGCAATCGCCGCAGCCAAGGTTGTTAACAATTTCAGGGCCGCCACGCGCCCATTTACCGTGGAAGTAGCCATCTTCACCGTCTTTCTGGATCAGACGCGCCACATCCGGGCTTTTACAGCTCCAGCAGGCCATCGGCAACGGACCATCTTCTGCCGTTTTGGGTGCGCCGGTACGTAAGGTTTCACGAACATCGGTCACTGCATACGCGTGCCCGCGCGGTTTGTTGTAATCGCGCGAGAAGGGATATCCCGCCCACAGGATCACCAGACGCGGATCTTCTGCCAGTGCATCTTCACGGGCTGATTGCTCAGACGTGGCTTTCCAGGAGAGATATTGATCGGGATGCTGAGGGGCGAAGATTTCATTCTTCGCTTCAACGGTGACGGTCTTTGCGGGTACAGAGGTTTGCTCAGCATGAACGGCAGTAATAAATAAAAACGGTAATATCAGGCTGAAGAAACGGCGTACGCGTGATTTTGTCCTTGCCATAGGGGTCTCATCCAGATGTCGCCATTATCTGCAATGGCGGTTCTTTTATTGTTTTCCATAACAGCAACCACACAATACTGTCATGACATTGCTCCACCCTATTTGTAACAAGAAACCCCACAAGAAATGTTGTTTTTAATCAATTGTAAGTGTATGTAAAATACCACTTTAGAGTTATTCACCCCCTCGAACCCCTCACTCTTTTGTCTATACCCGACACAGATCACCTTTTCAAAACTCTCTATATAACCGCATGTTATCGCGAGGTTTAATCAATTTTTGCTAGTTTTCTTCAAAATTCAGTTTGTCGCTAATTTGCACAATTCGGTTATTGCGTGATCTGTCGCCCAAATACTAAACAAAACTCTCAAAGCCCCTACATTTAACGTTTGTGCGACATATTATTAACATCCTACAAGGAGAACAAAAGCCATGAGCCAAATACACAAACACGCTATTCCCGCAAATATTGCGGACCGTTGCCTGATAAACCCGGAGCAGTACGAAGCGAAATACCAACAGTCCATTACCGATCCCGACACATTTTGGGGCGAGCAGGGAAAAATTCTTGATTGGATCACGCCGTACAGCCAGGTAAAGAACACCTCTTTTGCCCCTGGCAACGTATCTATTAAATGGTACGAAGACGGCACGCTGAATCTGGCCGCAAACTGCCTTGATCGCCACCTACGGGAAAATGGCGATCGCACCGCCATTATCTGGGAAGGCGATGATGCAACCCAGAGTAAAAACATTACCTATCGCGAACTGCATCGCGATGTCTGCCGTTTTGCTAATACCCTGCTTGATTTGGGGATTAAAAAAGGCGATGTCGTAGCTATTTATATGCCAATGGTCCCGGAAGCTGCGGTCGCCATGCTGGCTTGCGCCCGTATTGGCGCGGTGCATTCGGTCATCTTCGGTGGTTTCTCACCGGAAGCCGTTGCCGGACGTATTATCGATTCCAATTCACGTCTGGTGATCACCGCCGATGAAGGCGTACGTGCCGGACGCAGTATCCCGCTGAAAAAGAACGTTGATGATGCGCTGAAAAACCCGAACGTGAAGACCGTGGAACATGTGGTCGTCCTCAAACGTACCGGTGGAAAAACGGAATGGCAGGAAGGTCGTGACCTGTGGTGGTCCGATCTTATCGAGAAAGCCAGCCCGGAACATCAACCAGCAGAAATGAACGCGGAAGATCCGCTGTTTATCCTGTATACCTCTGGTTCAACCGGTAAGCCAAAAGGCGTGCTGCACACCACGGGTGGATATCTGGTTTACGCGGCAACGACCTTTAAGTACGTGTTTGACTACCATCAGGGCGATATTTATTGGTGTACCGCTGACGTGGGTTGGGTAACCGGGCACAGCTACCTGCTGTACGGTCCGCTGGCCTGCGGCGCCACCACGCTGATGTTCGAAGGCGTGCCAAACTGGCCAACCCCGGCGCGTATGTCGCAGGTTGTGGACAAGCACCAGGTCAATATTCTGTATACCGCGCCGACTGCCATCCGCGCCCTGATGGCCGAAGGCGATAAGGCTATTGAAGGGACTGACCGCTCCTCGCTGCGTATCCTCGGTTCCGTTGGCGAGCCGATTAACCCGGAAGCATGGGAGTGGTACTGGAAGAAGATTGGCAACGAAAAATGTCCGGTCGTTGATACCTGGTGGCAGACCGAAACCGGGGGATTTATGATCACCCCACTGCCGGGCGCTACCGAGCTGAAAGCCGGTTCCGCCACCCGTCCATTCTTTGGCGTACAGCCTGCGATTGTCGATAACGAAGGCAATCCGCTGGAAGGCGCGACCGAAGGCAACCTGGTGATCACCGACTCCTGGCCGGGTCAGGCGAGAACGCTGTTTGGCGATCACGAACGCTTTGAGCAAACCTACTTCTCTACCTTCAAGAACATGTACTTCAGCGGCGACGGCGCACGCCGTGATGAAGATGGTTATTACTGGATAACCGGTCGTGTGGACGATGTGCTGAACGTCTCCGGCCACCGTCTGGGAACGGCTGAAATCGAATCGGCGCTGGTGTCACATCCGAAGATTGCCGAAGCCGCCGTGGTCGGCATTCCACATAGTATTAAAGGCCAGGCCATTTACGCCTACGTTACGCTGAATCACGGCGAAGAGCCGTCACCTGAGCTGTACGCCGAAGTTCGCAACTGGGTACGTAAAGAAATTGGCCCGCTGGCAACCCCGGACGTGCTGCACTGGACCGACTCACTGCCGAAAACCCGCTCCGGCAAAATTATGCGCCGCATTCTGCGTAAAATCGCGGCCGGCGATACCAGCAATCTGGGCGATACCTCAACCCTCGCCGATCCTGGCGTGGTAGAGAAACTGCTCGAAGAAAAGCAGGCCATCGCGATGCCATCATAATCATAACCGTGAAATGCCCGATGGCGCGCTGCTTATCGGGCTTACAAATCCTATCCCTACCCCTCCCCTGACCGGGAAGGAAATATAAAAACCTCCCCAAAGGATTTCGTGTTGCCGGACTGCGACAGCAGACAGGTCGTGCCTGCTGCGCGAAAGACGAAGGGGGACCTCTGGAGAACTCTGTGATGAATGACCAAATTTATCAGCGGATAGAAGACAGTGCGCGTTTCAGGGAATTAGTTGAAAAACGGCAACGGTTTGCCACCATTCTGTCCATCATCATGCTGGCAGTTTATATCAGCTTTATTTTACTGATTGCCTTTGCGCCTGGCTGGCTGGGTACACCGCTACACGCGGGAACCAGCGTCACCCGGGGTATTCCGATTGGGGTCGGTGTGATCCTCATTTCCTTCATCCTGACCGGGATCTATATCTGGCGGGCCAACGGCGAATTCGATCGCCTGAACAATGCGGTTCTGCACGAGGTTAAAGCATCATGAAGAGAGTCCTGACGGCGCTTGCCGCCACGCTGCCCTTCGCCGCAAACGCGGCGGATGCTATTAGTGGTGCAGTTCAACGCCAGCCAACCAACTGGCAGGCGATTGTTATGTTCCTGATTTTCGTCATCTTTACGCTCGGTATTACCTACTGGGCGTCTAAGCGCGTACGTTCGCGTAATGACTACTACACCGCCGGCGGTAACATCACCGGTTTCCAGAACGGGCTGGCGATTGCGGGCGACTATATGTCGGCGGCATCGTTCCTCGGGATTTCCGCGCTGGTATTTACTTCCGGGTATGACGGGCTGATTTACTCGCTCGGCTTCCTCGTCGGCTGGCCGATCATTCTGTTCCTGATTGCTGAACGTCTGCGTAATCTCGGTCGCTACACCTTTGCCGACGTGGCCTCTTATCGCCTGAAGCAGGGTCCCATCCGTATTCTGTCGGCCTGCGGATCGCTGGTGGTGGTCGCGCTGTATCTGATCGCCCAGATGGTCGGTGCAGGTAAGCTGATTGAACTGCTGTTTGGTCTGAACTATCACATCGCCGTGGTGCTGGTTGGCGTACTGATGATGATGTACGTGCTGTTCGGCGGCATGCTGGCAACCACCTGGGTGCAAATCATCAAAGCGGTACTGCTGCTGTTCGGCGCCAGCTTTATGGCTTTCATGGTCATGAAGCACGTCGGCTTCAGCTTCAACAATCTGTTCACTGAAGCAATGGCGGTACACCCGAAAGGCTCCGCGATTATGAGCCCGGGCGGTCTGGTAAAAGATCCGATCTCAGCTCTATCGTTAGGTCTTGGATTGATGTTCGGTACGGCAGGTTTGCCGCATATTCTGATGCGCTTCTTCACGGTCAGCGATGCTCGCGAAGCGCGTAAGAGCGTGTTCTATGCCACCGGTTTTATGGGTTATTTCTACATCCTGACCTTTATTATCGGCTTTGGCGCGATCATGCTGGTAGGGGCTAATCCGGTGTACAAAGACGCCGCGGGCGCGCTGATCGGCGGTAACAACATGGCGGCAGTGCATCTGGCTAACGCGGTGGGCGGTAACCTGTTCCTCGGCTTCATCTCAGCAGTAGCCTTTGCCACCATTCTGGCGGTGGTTGCCGGTCTGACGCTGGCGGGCGCATCGGCAGTGTCGCACGATCTGTACGCTAACGTGTTCCGTAAAGGCGCAACCGAACGTGAAGAACTGCGCGTCTCGAAAATTACCGTACTGATATTGGGTGTGATTGCCATCGTGCTCGGCGTGCTGTTCGAAAATCAGAACATCGCCTTCATGGTGGGTCTGGCGTTCGCCATCGCGGCCAGCTGCAACTTCCCGATCATCCTGCTCTCTATGTACTGGTCAAAACTGACCACCCGTGGCGCGATGTTGGGCGGCTGGTTAGGTCTGCTGACGGCGGTGGTGCTGATGGTTCTTGGTCCAACCATTTGGGTCCAGATCCTCGGTAACGAAAAAGCCATTTTCCCGTATGAATATCCGGCGCTGTTCTCGATAAGCGTTGCGTTCCTCGGGATCTGGTTCTTCTCTGCTACCGATAACTCAGAAGAAGGTAACCGCGAACGCGAGCAGTTCCGTGCTCAGTTCATCCGTTCCCAGACCGGGTACGGCGTAGAACAAGGTCGCGCGCACTAATCGTCCTGCTCCTCCGGCCTTCGGGCCGGAGGATTGCATCCTTTCTCAAAACATCACTCTCGCGACCAGCGGCGCAACCAATACCATCACCACGCCAGAAAGCATCATCACCAGACTGGCAACCACACCCTCCTGCTGACCGAGCTCATAAGAACGCGCCGTGCCTGCCCCGTGCGATGCAGCGCCAAACCCTGCACCTTTCGCCATCCCTTCACGAATGGAAAGGCGCAAAAACAGAACATCGCCGACCGCCATGCCGAATACGCCGGTCACCACCACGAACAACGCCACCAGATCCGGCTGCCCGCCCAACGGCTCTGCCGCCGCCAGCGCAAACGGCGTGGTGACGGAGCGTACCGCCAGACTGCGTTGGATCTCATCAGGTAACATAAACAGACGCGCCAGCCACACGGAACTGGTGACGGCTACCAGCGTTGCCGTCACCACGCCCGCCGTCAGCGACATCCAGTGACGCTTAATCACCGCAAGGTTGTCATAGACCGGAACGGCAAACGCAATGGTTGCCGGGCCTAGCAGCCACAACAGCCAGTGCGATTCACCAATATAGTTTTGCCAGGAGATATGCCCGAACACCAGCATCAGCACCAGTAACGCTGGCGTGAGAACCAGCGGCATCAGCGGCAATTTGCGAAAACGGCGATACAGACGCTTGTTGGCAAAGTAGATGCCCAGCGTAATCACCAGACACAGCACGCTTAGCTGGAAATTACTCACGGTTTAACCTGCTCATTTCATAGCGATACACTTTATCGACCACCCACGCCGTGGCGCCGAGCACCATCAGCGTACTTAGCGCAATTACCGCGAATATGCGCCAGCCATCGACCAACAACAGCTGCGTATAGTTGACGACGGCCACCACCGCCGGAACAAAAAACAGCAGCATTTCAGCCAGTAACCAGCGGGCACCTGCGCGAATCCAGTTCAGCGGGATAACCCGGCAAACAATCAACGCCAGCATCAGCACCATCCCGACCAGGTTGGCAGGAAGCGGCAGATGCAGCCAGGAGACAAGATATTGAGCAAATACAAAGAGACCTGCGTACAACAGAACCTGAACGGGGATCTGGAGTCGATGAATAACAGCAGGCGTCACGCGGCTTATCGCCACAGCCATGAGGGTATGTCCTTAAAAAATAGAGAGCGCCAGTATAGAGAGCCCCCGTCCAGGACTGAAATGAATTAAACTCATTGCAGGCATAGTCTTAAGGAATAATCATGGATATCAGAACGCTGCGATATTTTGTTGAAGTGGTGCGTCAGCAGAGCTTTACCCGCGCAGCGGAGAAGCTTTTTGTCACCCAACCCACCATCAGCAAAATGTTGAAGAACCTTGAAGACGAGCTGAACTGCACGCTGTTAATCCGCGACGGACGGCGGCTGTTGCTGACCGATACCGGACAGGTTGTTTTTGAGCGCGGTCTGGCGATTTTGGCCGAGTTTCGCCAGCTTGAAGCCGAACTTAGCGACATTAATCATCTGAACAAAGGGCTATTGCGCCTCGGTATCCCGCCAATGGTCGGTATGTTGATGGCAGGTCCCATCAGCCTGTTTCGCCAGCGTTATCCCGGCGTTGAGCTTAAAATATCGGAGTTTGGTGGCTTAACCGTCCAACAGGCAGTCATGAGCGGTGATTTAGATGTCGCAATGACGGCCCTTCCGGTCGAAGAAGAGAGTGGACTGGCAACCTTGCCGCTTTTCAGCCATCCGCTCTGCGTGCTGGTCCCCCGCTCGGGCCAGTGGACAACCTGCGAATCCATTTCCCCCGAGGCGCTGGCGGAACATCCGCTACTGATCTACAACGAAGATTTCGCGTTGAGCCGCCAATTGCTTGAGCTGTTTAGCCAACACAACGTCAAGCCGCGCATCGCGGTACGCAGCGGGCAGTGGGATTTTCTGGCGGCCATGGTGCAAGCCGGCGTCGGTATCGCCATTTTACCGGAGCCGATTTGCCAGCGCCTGGATAAGCAAACCCTGCGCTGGATCCCGCTGGAGAGTGATTTACGCTGGCAACTGGGTATGATTTGGCGCGAAGGCGTGTATCTGTCGCACAGCGCCCAGGCGTGGCTGACATGCTGCGAAGGGTTTTGGTTAACGCAAGAATCGTAAGTGCCGGATGCGGCGTAAACGCCTTATCCGGCCTACAATTCGATTCCGTAGGCCTGATAAGCGTAGCGCATCCGGCACAACCGTTTATTGGTTCTCGATCAGCAACGCTTCCAGCAAGTCCAGATCGTGTAACAGTTTTTGCAGCGTTTCATTGCTGATTTCGCGCGTGGCGCGCAGGTGATAAAGCTCTGCACGTTCTGAACGCAGTGCCGCCAGGCGGAAACGTCGCTCGAGGTTCTCTTCCTGTAATGAGCTTTCCACATCGTTACGTCCATCGACGCGACGGCGCAGGTTACCGATTACACGAGAGCTCACCTCGGTCAACAGTTGATTATCAATATTCTCTTCGCTGTCCGCCGCCAGGCGCTCTTCCATTTTCTGGATAGCAACAATCGCGACTTCTGCCGTCGCAGCGCGGGCTATCCGCTCTTCTTTCAGTTGCTGCGAGTGATCTGCCACTTCCAGGTGTTGCAGCAGAATCGGTAGCATCACTACACCGACAAACAGCGAGAACAGGATCACGCCCGCGGCAAGGAATACTAACTCGTAGCGCGCCGGGAAACCGCTACCATCCGGCAACAGCAGCGGGATGGAGAGCACACCGGCAAGCGTAATCGCCCCGCGAACCCCCGCAAAGGAGGCGATCAGGATTTCACGCGTTGTCCAGGAGCCAAACTCCATCGGCTTTTTCTTCAGGAAGCGCAGACTGAATTTTTTCATCGTCCACAACCAGCCAAAACGCACCAGCATCAGCGCCACATAAATCAGCACGATATCGGTAAACAGCATCCAGGTTTCAACGTTCGGATCGGCTTCTGCCGCCACCAGAGAAGACTCCAGAATCCCCGGTAATTGCAGCCCTAACAGCAGGAAGACCATGCCGTTAAAGACGAACTCCAGCATCGCCCAGGTGCTGTTAGCACGTAAGCGCATCGCCAATGGCGCACGACGCATTACGCCTGAACGGGTTATCGTCATCCCGGCTGCGACCGCCGCGAGGATCCCGGAAACACCAATGTGTTCGGCAATCAGGTAAGAAGCAAACGGCAGCAGGAACAGCAGAACAATTTGCGTTGCCGGCTCATCGCCGCCCCAGCGGCTAAGAAAGCGCAGAGAGCGGCCATACAACCAGCTGACGACAAAACCCGCCAGGATGCCGCCAATCGCTACCTTAAAGAACTCAACCGTCGCACCACCAACGGTAAACACCATCGTTCCCATTGCCACGGCCACGGCAAATTTCAGCGATACCAGGCCAGACGCATCGTTCATCAACGCTTCGCCCTGCAGGATGCCCATGATTTTCTTCGGTATGCGCCCCTCACCTACAATGCCAGAAAGGGCAACGGCATCGGTTGGCGATAACACGGCGGCCAGCGCAAAAGCGGGGATCAGCGGAATCCCCGGGACCAGCCAATAAATCATAAAACCAATGCCGACCACCGTAACCAGTACGAGCGCCAGAGCCAGACCGAAGATCTCTCGTCCGTGCTCCAGAAACTCCCGCGTTGGCGTCTTCCAGCCATCGGCAAACAGCAACGGCGGGATGAACAGAACCAAAAACAGTTCAGGGTCAAATTCCACATGCAAACCAAACGTCGGCCACGCCAGCAACGCGCCGATGGCGATCTGCATAAGGGGTAAAGGGAGTTGGAAGGGCAATACGCGAGTAAATACCCCCGATAGCGAGACCACAAGGGTCATGATGAGTATGGTAAAAAAGATTTCCATGCGTTCCCTGTTTGCGATGTTTCTTATGATTAGTGGTGAGAGGCGTCGTGCCTCAATTCTATCTACTCGAGAGTAACGCAAAAGACAACGAGTGTGTTCTGAAAATAAAAACGGGCGGCAAAAGCCACCCGTTTTGAGGATCTTTATCGAATAAGAATCAGATAGCCCAGCCGCCCGCGTAGAAGGCAACCAGCGCCACGGCAATCACCACCGTGCCGATATTCAGCTTTCGCCATTCGCCGGAAACAATACGGCCAATAACCAGAGTGGCAAAACCGATCATAATACCGGTCACGATATTACAGGTCAGCACGATAAAGACGGCGGTAATCAGTCCTGCCATCGCGTCGACGAAGTCGGTAAAGTCGATTTTCGCCACGTTGCTCAGCATCAGCAAACCAACATACATCAGCGCCGGTGCCGTTGCGTAAGCAGGAACAAGGTAAGAGAGCGGAGAAAGGAACAGGATCAGCAGGAACAGAACACCAACGGTGATCGCCGTCAGACCGGTTTTCCCCCCTGCCGCGGTACCCGCTGCAGATTCAATGTAAACCGCCGCCGGAGCTGCCCCTACCAGACCAGAGAACACGCTGCTCAGGGAGTCGGTGGTCAGCGCTTTGCCGCCATCGATAATCTGACCGTCTTTATCCAGCAGATTCGCCTGTCCGGCTACGGCACGGATGGTTCCGGTCGCATCGAAGACGGCGGTCATGACCAGCGCCAGCACGCTCGGCAGAACGACAGGATTCAGTGCGCCCATAATATCCAGGCTGCCGATCAGCGAGTTGCCGTTTTCGTCGCTCAGAGACGGCATGGCAAAAATACCGGAGAAATGCACGGCAGGATCGAAAATCAGACCAACGACAGAAATACCAATAATGGTCAGCAGGATGCCACCCGGTACTTTCAGTTTTTCGAGGCCGATAATCACCGCCAGACCAATCAGCGACATAATGACCGGGAAGGTGTCGAAGTCACCCAGCGCAACCGGCAGGCCATCCAGCGGGTTCTTAATCACCAGACCAACACCGTTTGCCGCAATCAGCAGCAGGAACAGGCCGATACCAATACCTGTACCATGCGCAACGCCCTGTGGCAGATTGCGCAGGATCCAGCTACGAATACCTGTCGCGGAAATGATGGTAAACAGAACCCCCATCAGGAACACCGCGCCCAACGCAACAGGCACGCTAATATGCTGCCCCAGCACCAGGCTGAATGCGGTAAACGCCGTCAACGAAATGGCGCAACCAATCGCCAGCGGCAGGTTTGCCCACAGCCCCATCACAATAGAGCCGACACCGGCTACCAGGCAGGTTGCCACAAATACAGCGGCTGGCGGGAAACCGGCTTTACCCAGCATACCTGGAACCACGATAACAGAGTAGACCATCGCCAGAAACGTCGTTAATCCGGCAACGACTTCCTGTCGAACGGTACTGCCACGGTGCGAAATTTTAAACCAGGCGTCGAGTGAACCGCCGGTACGCGCTGAAGGCGTAGACATAGAAAACATCCCCTGAGAGTTTATTTTTCGTCATTATGCGTGCTGGACAATCCACTGCCTGCTTAACGTTTTCTCCCTGTGCCAGGTTTGCGTCAGTAGGGGTGTCGCAAAAAAGCAAACGTTTAGCTCTGCGCATAAAAACGGGTGGTAAAAAAAAGCAAACGATTATCTAGCGATCATGTACTGGTTTTCAACTGAACTTTGCCGCTTTTTACTCATTTCTTCTTATAACGCACAATAAATAGCCAGTCGATGCGCAAACGTTATCGTCAATGCGCAATCTGGCAACAAATTTCGCGCAGTTATTACAACCCCGACGGTAATCTTTCACGTTAACTCGCGCAAAAAAATGGATGAAGATGCGGAAAATTTTTCGGCTAAAAAACCATCAATCGACTGGCAAATAGACGGGGGTGGCATACACTTACCTTATCAACACAAGCCGGAACCTCCCCTAATGTGCTCGACTGAGGGGTGTTGATGTCGGGGGAAACCCTCCCGTGAACCAGCGGGATAGAGTGAAAGACAAAGACCGGAACCAAACTAAAGCGCCCTCTGTGGCGCTTTAGTTTTATATCCGTATTTAAACCCATCAATCATCTTCCAGCAGGCGCGCCCCGGTCCCCTGCTCGCCAAGCTGGTCGCCTGGGTTACGCAACGGGCAATCACTACGCGACAAACAACCGCAACCAATGCATCCATCCAGTTCATCACGCAACGCCACCAGGGTATGAATACGCCGGTCCAGTTCTTCACGCCATTGCGACGAGAGCTGTTTCCACTCTTTGGCGCTGAGCGAATGTCCTTCGGGTAATACCCCTAGCGCGTCGCCAATCGTCGCCAATGGTATACCGATACGCTGGGCAATCTTGATAATCGCAACATAACGCAACACATCACGTTTGTATCGCCGCTGATTGCCGCTGTTGCGCATGCTGCTGATTAACCCTTTGCTTTCATAGAAGTGCAGAGTTGATACCGCGACACCGCTACGTTTTGCGACTTCACCTGGCGTGAGTAGCGCTTTTATCCGGGGTAATTTCTTTTCCATAAATCGCTTTACCTCAAGTTAACTTGAGGAATTATACTCGCCCACAGACAAAACGACGAATCGAATACTGAGAAAGAGGCAGCCCTATGTCCCATCAGCAGATAATTCAGACCCTTATTGAATGGATTGATGAACATATCGATCAACCGCTGAACATTGAGGCGGTGGCGAAAAAATCAGGTTACTCGAAGTGGTATTTACAGAGGATGTTCCGCACGGTGATGCGTCAGACGTTGGGTGACTATATCCGTCAGCGCCGACTTTTGTTAGCCGCCGTGGAACTACGGACGACCGAACGACCTATTTTCGATATTGCGATGGATCTCGGCTATGTGTCGCAACAAACATTCTCACGCGTGTTCCGCCGCGAGTTTGATCGTACTCCCAGCGACTACCGTCATCGCCTGTAGGATTATTGCCCGCTCTGCGTCAGTATGGCGGGCGGGCTCTGTAGCCAGTGCATAAACTCCTGCGGCGGTAACGCTTTCGCAAAATACCACCCCTGACAATACTGAACGCCACGTTCAAGCAGCCATTCCATTTGATCTGCCGTTTCCACCCCTTCAGCAATTGTCTTCAGATGTAAGCTTTGCGCCATCTCGATGATATGTTCGGCAATCAGGTGGCTGGTACTGTTGGTCGCCAGCGTACTAATAAAAGATTTATCAATCTTCAGGATATCCACGTTCAGTGCCGCCAGATTGTGCAGATTGGAATATCCCGTCCCAAAATCATCAAATGCCACTTCATAACCGGCCTGACGGAATGCCTGGATTACCGGGGTCATTTTATGCACATCAATAAATCCACGCTCCGTCACTTCGACTTTAATTTGCTGGGCAGCGACTGAGTAATCACGCGTTTTCTCAGCGATCAAAGCAATCAGTCGGGATGAATGGAAATCAGAAGCAGAGAGGTTAATTGAGATATAAATCTGGGGATGCGCAGAAAGAAAATACCCTAAATCATTGAACACTTCTTCGACCACGTAATCCGTGATCCTTTCAATCATGCCTTCTTTTTCAGCCAGCGGAATAAATTCCGTCGGGCTCATGACCTCACCTTTGCAACCAGGCCAACGCATCAGCGCCTCGGCTCCCACACATTTACCATTCTTGATATCGATGATCGGCTGGTAATGCAGACGTAGCTGGCGTTTTTCCAGTGCACGCCTTAACAAACGACGAGGGGAATGGTACTGCTGGCGCGTACGCCACCACATCAACAGCATCAGAATGCTGCAGATCACCCCAAAGGGGATCGTGAGTGCGGCTTCGTGATAGAAATTTTGATGGACGCGATCGCGGGTCGTCGAAACAATAATCGCGATCGGGCGCTTCTCAGAACGAACGATGGTATAGAACCGATCGTCCAGTTGGAAGGTAGAGGCTTTACCGCGCACCAGCGGCAGAAATTGCTTAACATGCGCCTGATTGCTGGCGGAGAAGAAAGTATCCGTTATCGTGTCATAGACGCCCCACAATAGGCCAGGGTCATCTGACATGACTTCGCTGTAAGATAATGGGTTAATGACAACGACGTAGTTTCCTCTTTGCATATACGTCATGTTGTAGCCAGAGAAAAAAGGCGTATCGCGATAGTAATAGATCGAAACATCCGGCGTACGTTTATAGTCAGCGGTTGGCATAATATAGGGAACTGACGGCGTCATCGACGTAGAGCACAAAAAATGATCAGCTTGCGCATAAATTAGCTCGCTGATATATAAACGCCCACGAATAATATTCAGCATGCTTTTCTGATGGGCAGGGGTACACATCTTGCCCTGATACAGCTGAGCCATATCACGCGCTAAATCAGCTTGCTGGATCACCAGTTCCGTTTTATTTAACACCAGTTGAGCAAATGAGTGGAGTTGAGTGCGGGTTTCAGACATCGCCCGGATATGAGCAAACCATAGCGCCAGCACCACGGGGAGCAATACCACCGTGAGCGTGCCGAGGAGCTTCAGCATCTTGCTTTGCGCACTGAGATTCATGTCAGCCCTATTTCCCTGTTTCGTATATGCCAGTACCCATCAAGGCAGGATGCTATAAACACCAGTTGGTTAAGTTGCATGAATCTATCAACATTATCAACAGACGTCTCTATGTAAAAGTCTGATAATAGTGGATGATGATATTATTTTCCCGTAAGGCAAACTTAAAGTTACGCTTATTTTGCAACATCATTATCAAGAAAGAGTAATGTTTTACACGCGTTATACTGGCTGCACGTATAAAACACATTAACTTTTTTAACGATTAATTTCGGATAAAGAAAACAAGTAACATGAATGCATCTTACATAACGCATAATTTATTATTCGTTTATGAATCAAAATAACCACACACTTGCCATGGATTAAGACCGGCAAAAATAACGTCAGATACTGGTGAACAAACGAGCAGTTGTGATATAGTTCACAGAAATAATGTAACAGAAACATTGTTTCATTCATGTTATTGCCCGTCGATAGCCAGAGTAGCACACCCTCTGTGAACAACCCCGCGCTGTCCTGGGCATCAAGACTTTCTGAGGACGCTTTTCATGGCAACAATAACAACTGGCGTGGTTCTTCTGCGGTGGCAACTGCTCAGCGCAGTACTGATGTTTTTAGCCAGTACGCTCAATATTCGTTTTCGTAAATCAGACTATATTGGGCTGGCCGTTATCAGCAGCGGTTTAGGGCTTGTTTTTGCCTGCTGGTTTGCAACCGGATTACTCGGTATCACCCTGGTAGATGTATCCACTATCTGGAATAACATCGAATCTGTGATGCTCGACGTGATGAGCCATACTCCGCCAGACTGGCCGATGGTGTTGAACTGATCACAACAGTGTGTCCGACCAGAGTATACCCGGTCGGACACGGTTTTAAGCGATAACGATTTTACTGACGTTCCGGTAACCGCTTACCACTCCATCCGGAACCCTGCGTTCACCTGCCAGTTCATATCAATGTCGCCTCCAGCCGATCTTTCCAGGTCAACGTACAGTCGGGAATTATTGTTCTGAGTAAGATGGATATTGGTTCCAATACCGTAGTTTATCCACGAGTCACTTCCTCCCTCGCGGACCGTCATGGACGCGTCTTTACCCCACACAGTGACATCACGATCGCCGGCAAACTCATGCAGCAGATCCAGCTTCACATAAATATCGCTGTCCGGGCGTTCTTCAAATCGATAACCCCCCCGCAATCCGACACGACCAATCACGCTGTCGATATCATTCTGACGAACCCGTAACCCGCTGCTGGTGGTATAACGAGCTTCATCCAATCGGGTATACACGAGCTGCGCTTGCGGTTCGATGAAAGAGGATTCTCCCAGACTAAACTCACGACCGTATTCTGCGCTGGCGCTAATTGACCACGTGCTGCTATCCGCCCCCCCCATATTGCCATACACATTTCGGTAGTTAAAATCACTCTCATGGCGGCTATATTTCAGCACCAGATCCAGGTAGTCCTGTTTCTCCGGACGGTTCCATGCAGCATAAAGTGAACCACCGTAGCTCTTGTTATCGCCCGTGCCATAAGCAAAGTCAGCGTTACCTCTCATGTAATGCGCCGCAATGCCTCGCGTCCAGACTGATTGTTCACCCTCTACTTTATTGTCATAACCAAGTTGCCAGAAGCTATACAGGTTTTTGAAGTAGCTGCCATTATCGCTTTCCATTTCGCCGCCTTTATAGCGTATCCACAGACCATTTTGCTGTTGGTTCTGGCGTAATTCCCCTAAACGCTTATTCAGGCTGTCGATTTCGAGACGGGCGGTGGCCGCCGCGTAGTTTAACCCGGCATTGGCAATCGCGGTGTTGCTACCCGCACTGGCTTTCGTTGAAATCCCCGTGATATACCAGTTTGTGCCATACTGGCTTGCCGGATCGCCTTCCCGAATATCAGAGCGCAGTAGCGGTTTATAGTCATATACATACTCGTTAGTGATATCGATTTTATCGTACGCTTCGAACGTCACATTGCTGGCGGCATCAGCAACCCAGATATCTTCTTGCAGATTGCTGAGCTTATTAATATTTAACGCCTCAATGGCATGAGTTCCCCCCGTGCTACTCTTAACGACTTCGATAAAGTCGCTACCATTACGCCGCTGCTCATCTGTTTTATTTGTATTTACATCAATCAGGAAAATACCGTTGTTGCCTTTCAGATCGTGAATCTTCACAGTTTCGTTGATGCTCTGATTGGTATGCAGGTTAAAACCATGCAGGTTTATCGTCCCGCCATCTTGCAAGGTGATAGCACTGATCTGAGCGTCTTTACCATCCGGGATCCAGTGGGCATTATTCATCAGCGTCAGATTCAAATCTCCCGCCCATGTATTACTGTCGATGTCCAGAACATTCGCTTCATGCCCATGCCAAAATGATTCTGCACCATTGAGCGTAATATTCATCTGGCTGGCATGAGCATATATTTTATCGCCAAAGTCGATATTTCCCAACAAATTGACCTTGTACTCACCTGACTGATTAATATTAACGACACCACCATCTTTAGCACTAACCGCATCACTTTTTGATGAACCATCAGGATAACCGCTGTTGTTTTCCAGCAGTTCTCTGAAATTACTGGCGTAAGTATTAATGTAAATATTACCACCGTTTGCCGTAATAGTTGAACCTACTCCACGTGCATAGATTCCATTATTTGCCAGCGTGGCATCTTCCCCATCGTTGGTGTGTTCAACCTCTGAACGAACATACACATTGCCGTTTACAGTGATATCCGCACCGCTTCCCGCATACAACGCAGTATTGTTATGGGTATATTTAGAGCCAATTAAGAAAGTATTTTTCAGACTAAAGTTATCAACTTTGACGTTGGTGTCCTGACCTTCGGCGGATAAGCCAAAAAAGGCCAGCCCGGCGCGGTGTTCCTGTTGCGTAGTTCCGCTAATATTAACGTTGTAATTACCAATTTGATACTCTCCCGCCTGGTCTTTGGTGATACTGCCAATCTTCACCTCAAGGCCATTACCTTCACCTCGCACAGGGTTATCAATATTTACCGTGATGTCATAGTTTTTATCATCAGCAATCGTATCCCGAATGATGATCCCTTCCTGACCACCATTAACATCTATATAATTCAGTTCATAGTTTTTTGCACTCGCAAATCCAGCGCAAACCAACTGTGCTGCGGTAAATGATAGTGCAAAGGGTATTATTGTTTTAGGGTTTATCTTCCTTTGATACATAGTAAGCTCCATAACAAATAGTTTATCAAATCACTTATTAATACCCCACCAATAAAAAGCAGCAAATAATAAATGAATTTTCATCAATGAAGAATCGATAAGCTAAAAGCATTATTTAAAGCCATGTATTAATTTGTCAATATTTACCATGCAGTAAAATACAATTTTTCCATTAAATTAATTGAATATTACTCTCAGGAGAACTATCTCAAGCAGAAAAAATTAAACATGCGACATATATTCATTAGTTATTATCGTAACATTTACTGTTATTGTTCGGTAATACCTACATTAATTTTTATTCCCCGTAACCACCAATAAATATTACCGAATATTAACGTGAATCAGTTCGTATAAAATGAATGATAAAGCTGCGATGATAAACCAGAAAATACCGAATAATTAATTCTGAATAAGAGATGTAAAAAAACCCCGTCGCAACGAGGTTTTCATCAGTACGAACGTTAATGCGTTCAGCTATCTTAGAACGGAATATCGTCGTCGAAGTCCATCGGCGGTTCGTTAGACGGCGCTGCCGGAGCGGACTGCTGCGGACGAGACTGTGCGCCACCGCTGAACTGGTTGCCGCCCTGCGGCTGCTGAGGCTGACCCCAACCACCCTGCTGCTGACCACCACTTGCTGGCGCGCCGCCGCCCTGACGACCCCCCAGCATTTGCATGGTGCCGCCAACGTTAACAACGACTTCAGTGGTGTATTTTTCTACGCCGGATTGATCGGTCCATTTGCGGGTACGCAGTTGGCCTTCAATATAGACCTGAGAACCTTTACGCAGATATTCGCTGGCAACTTCCGCCAATTTGCCGAACAGCACAACACGGTGCCACTCAGTCTGCTCTTTCATTTCGCCGGTCGCTTTATCACGCCAGGATTCGGAAGTAGCCAGCGTAATGTTGGCAACTGCGCCACCATTCGGCATATAGCGTACTTCCGGGTCCTGGCCCAGATTACCGACGAGAATCACCTTGTTTACGCCTCTGCTGGCCATGATCGTGTCTCCTGAAAAACGTTACTGAATAAGTGTAAGCGCGGGATTGTAGCATTTCCAATAGCGCTTTTACTACGTTGCGAAGTTGATTCCAGTAAACAACCTCAGCCAGACATTGTTGCACAGACACCTGTGTTTTGCATTCCAATACTGTATATCCATTCAGGTTAGGTTGTGTCATAATTAACCGTTTGTGATCGCCGGTAGCACCATGCAGCCAGGCAAAAAAGCGTTTAATCCGGGAAAGATGAATGGATAAGATCGAAGTTCGGGGCGCCCGCACCCATAATCTCAAAAACATCAACCTCGTCATCCCGCGCGACAAGCTGATTGTCGTCACCGGGCTTTCGGGCTCAGGCAAATCTTCGCTCGCTTTCGACACCTTGTATGCCGAAGGGCAGCGTCGTTACGTTGAATCCCTTTCCGCGTACGCACGTCAGTTTCTGTCGCTGATGGAAAAACCGGACGTCGACCACATTGAGGGGCTCTCTCCTGCCATCTCAATCGAGCAGAAATCGACGTCGCATAACCCGCGATCCACGGTTGGGACAATTACCGAAATTCACGATTATCTGCGCCTGCTGTATGCCCGCGTTGGCGAGCCACGCTGCCCGGATCACGACGTGCCACTGGCGGCGCAAACTGTCAGCCAGATGGTAGATAACGTGCTGTCCCAGCCGGAAGGCAAGCGCCTGATGCTGCTGGCACCGGTAATTAAAGAACGTAAAGGTGAGCACACCAAAACGCTGGAAAACCTGGCAGGCCAGGGCTATATCCGCGCGCGTATTGATGGCGAAGTGTGCGACCTTTCCGACCCGCCTAAACTTGAGCTGCAAAAGAAACACACTATCGAAGTGGTGATTGACCGCTTCAAGGTACGTGACGATCTCACCCAGCGACTGGCCGAATCGTTTGAAACCGCACTGGAGCTTTCCGGTGGTACGGCAGTGGTCGCTGATATGGATGACCCGAAAGCAGAAGAGCTGCTGTTCTCCGCCAACTTCGCCTGCCCGATTTGTGGCTATAGCATGCGCGAGCTGGAACCCCGACTGTTCTCGTTCAACAACCCCGCCGGCGCGTGTCCAACCTGCGATGGTCTTGGCGTACAACAGTATTTCGATCCTGACCGGGTGATTCAAAACCCGGAACTGTCGCTGGCCGGTGGCGCCATCCGCGGCTGGGATCGCCGTAACTTTTATTACTTCCAGATGCTTAAGTCGCTGGCAGAACACTATAAGTTCGACGTCGAAGCCCCGTGGGCCAGCCTGAATCCTGCGGTTCACAAAGTGGTGCTATACGGTTCCGGCAAAGAGAATATCGAATTCAAATACATGAACGATCGCGGCGATACGTCCGTGCGTCGTCACCCGTTTGAAGGTGTGCTGCACAATATGGAGCGCCGTTATAAAGAGACGGAATCCAGTGCGGTACGCGAAGAATTAGCCAAGTTTATCAGCAACCGACCTTGCGCCAGCTGTGACGGAACCCGTCTACGCCGGGAAGCTCGTCACGTGTTTGTCGAGAATACGCCACTGCCAGCGATTTCCGACATGAGCATCGGTCATGCAATGGATTTCTTCAACAACCTGAAACTTGCCGGTCAACGGGCGAAGATTGCTGAGAAAATCCTCAAAGAGATCGGCGATCGTCTGAAGTTCCTGGTCAACGTAGGCCTCAACTATCTGACGCTGTCCCGTTCAGCGGAAACGCTCTCCGGTGGCGAAGCACAACGTATTCGTCTGGCAAGCCAGATTGGCGCCGGTCTGGTCGGTGTGATGTACGTGCTGGATGAACCGTCTATCGGTCTGCATCAGCGCGATAACGAACGTCTGCTGGGTACGCTTATCCATCTGCGCAATCTGGGTAACACCGTGATTGTGGTTGAGCACGATGAGGATGCCATTCGCGCCGCCGACCACGTTATCGACATTGGCCCAGGTGCAGGCGTTCACGGCGGCCAGGTGGTTGCTGAAGGAACGCTGGAAGACATCATGGCCGTACCGGAATCGTTAACCGGCCAGTACATGAGCGGTAAGCGCAAGATTGAAGTACCGAAACAGCGCGTAGCGGCTGACCCGGAAAAAGTGCTGAAGCTGACTGGCGCACGCGGCAACAACCTGAAAGATGTTACCCTGACGCTGCCGGTGGGTCTGTTTACCTGTATTACCGGCGTGTCCGGTTCCGGGAAGTCGACGCTGATTAACGACACCTTGTTCCCGATTGCCCAAACCCAGCTTAACGGCGCCACGCTGGCAGAGCCCGCGCCATACCGGGATATCCAGGGTCTGGAACATTTCGATAAAGTCATCGACATTGACCAAAGCCCGATTGGTCGTACGCCGCGTTCTAACCCGGCAACCTACACCGGGGTATTTACGCCTGTGCGCGAACTGTTTGCCGGCGTGCCGGAGTCACGTGCACGCGGTTACACCCCGGGCCGTTTCAGCTTTAACGTCCGTGGTGGACGCTGTGAAGCCTGTCAGGGCGATGGCGTGATCAAAGTCGAAATGCACTTCCTGCCAGATATCTACGTGCCGTGCGATCAGTGCAAAGGTAAGCGCTATAACCGCGAAACGCTGGAGATTAAGTACAAAGGCAAGACTATCCACGAAGTGCTGGATATGACGATTGAAGAAGCCCGTGAGTTCTTCGATGCCGTTCCGGCGCTGGCGCGTAAGCTGCAAACGCTGATGGACGTTGGTCTGACGTACATCCGCCTGGGGCAGTCCGCAACAACCCTCTCCGGCGGTGAGGCACAGCGCGTGAAGCTGGCGCGTGAGTTGTCCAAACGCGGTACCGGACAGACGCTGTATATTCTCGATGAGCCGACCACGGGTCTGCATTTTGCCGATATTCAGCAACTGCTGGACGTGCTGCATCAGCTTCGGGATCAGGGCAACACCATCGTGGTGATTGAGCACAATCTGGACGTGATTAAAACCGCAGACTGGATTGTCGATCTCGGTCCGGAAGGTGGTAGCGGCGGCGGGGAAATTCTGGTCTCCGGCACGCCGGAGACGGTCGCTGAATGTGAAGCCTCACACACGGCGCGTTTCCTCAAACCACTGTTGTAATTACGCAACACTTATCAGGCCCACAGAACAGGCGTAAAGCTTGTAGGCCTGATAAGGCGCTTGCGCCGCATCAGGCAACGGTTGTGCCTGATGGCGCTACGCTTATCAGGCCTACAAGACCGTTCAGGGCTGCGCCAGCAACCTGCGTTTATCTTCCGGCAAGGTGTTGATGGCCTGCTGGTAAGACGCGTCCACCAGATAATAAATCTGTGAACCTGGCAGCGAGCCGTCAAGATACACCGTGCTCCAGTGCGCTTTATTGAGATGGCGACTGGGTCGCACGTCTTTATGTTGCTGACGCAGCAATTCTGCCAGTTCGGGGCTGGTTTTCAGAGAGACCGCCGGGCGACCTTCAACCTCTTTGACCATCGCAAAGAGCACATCTTCGACTTTGATTTGTGTGGCTTTCCAGTCACTGTGCACGCTCTGCTCCGCGCCTGTTTTTGCCATGCAGTATTGCAGCAACTCCGAATTCGTCATTTTTATTCCCCTTACCAGCAAATCGCCTAATAAGAACATCATTTATTCAGTGTGCAGCAAGTCCGCAAAAGGTAAAAGCCGGTAACGTAAATTTGTTTAAAAAACCACCAATCCGCATTCAGTGACCTCAGTACTCTGAATTTACGATCACCTCTTCACCAAACCCTCCTGCCTGTGGCAGCGGCTTATAGGTAGAGTTAGAGGCGCGTAAAATACGGATACCGCGGATTCCTACGTCACGGGCGGCGGTGATGTCATTGTCGGAGTCGCCGTAGAACATGCGGATGCTTTTATCCTGTAGCCACTGTGTTTTGGTGTTTTGACCGGGTTTATCACCGGCAAAAATGACTGGATTCATATTGCCGGCCGGGATGTGAAAGTTATCGGCCAGCGTTTTAGAGACCGTTTCGGTCTTCGTCGGGCTGCGTCCGGTCACGAAAAAGATACTGTCTCCACGACGCACGTGCATATCAATCAGCTGCCGCGCCACTTCTTTCGGAATGCTGAATTCATCCCAGCCGTTGTTCATTTTTTCCCAGAAGGCCGGATTCTTCAGGTAATCCTCACTGTCCGGAGAGTACGTTTTTTTACCGCGCCAGAAGCCCGGGCTGGAAAAGAGAACCGTATCATCGATATCAAAGCCAACGGCCATCGGCGGGCGGCCCGTCAGACTATTTTCAATTTGAGCAACAGAGACCCAATGAATGGGAGCCTGCTCAGCGAGTTTTGCAACGTTAGTACCGGGATTGAGCTGAGAAGGAGAGGAAACTAACGCCTGAGCGGGCTGATTCAACGTGAACAATAAACAAACGGCACTCAGTGCCAAAGTAATCTTGCGCATATTTTTCCCTAAGTAGTCAGTTAGTTATCATTTTTTATTTAACAACTGGTCAAAAAACTATCTGACCTTACCCCTTGGGGGAAGGGAAAGGAAGGATTTTCTCTGGTTTTGTCCAGGAAAAGGAGCATGATCACACAGGAAAGTGTGCCTGATGGCGCTGCGCTTATCAGGCCTACAAACGAAAATCCATGTACCCTTGTAGGCCGGATAAGGCGTTTACGCCGCCATCCGGCACACACAAAGCCGATTACATGACGGCGGCAAATGCCTTTGCCACTCGCTGCACGTTACCGTGATTCAACCCGGCCACGCACATACGACCACTGGCAATCAGGTACACCCCGAACTCATCGCGCAGGCGATCGACCTGAGCGGCGCTGAGTCCGGTATAGCTGAACATACCGCGCTG
The DNA here is from genome assembly GCF_014596835.2 of Citrobacter sp. C6_1. Lineage (NCBI taxonomy): Bacteria > Pseudomonadati > Pseudomonadota > Gammaproteobacteria > Enterobacterales > Enterobacteriaceae > Citrobacter > Citrobacter sp. C6_1. The sequence continues at coordinate 4,318,885 of NZ_CP115031.1, forward strand.
TTGCAGCAGGTAATCAAAGTTACGACCGGGGATCTCCGCATTCAATACGTTAACCAGCTCCTGACGCATCGCCAGAATACGGGTACGCATCTCTTCGACTTCCGCCAGCCAGCTGGCTTTCAGCGCGTCATCACCCAACACCGCGGCAACCACCTGCGCACCAAAGTTTGGCGGACTGGAGTAGTTCCGGCGCACTGTCGCTTTTAGCTGTCCCAGAACGCGGCTGGCAGCATCGGCATCTTCACACACCACTGACAGCCCACCGACGCGCTCACCGTATAAGGAGAAGATCTTCGAGAATGAGTTGCTGACCAGAGCAGGCAATCCGGCGCTGGCAATGGCGCGGATGGCGTAGGCATCCTCTTCCATTCCACCGCCGAAGCCCTGGTAAGCAATATCCAGGAACGGGATCAGATCACGTGCCTTCAGGATCTCAATGACGCCATCCCACTGTGCGGGAGTTAAATCCGCCCCCGTCGGATTATGACAGCACGGATGCAGCAGCACGATGCTACGCGCGGGTAAGATATTCAGCGCTGCCAGCAGGTCGTTGAAACGCACACCGTTGGTCGTGTTGTCATACCAGGGGTAAGTACTTACGTCGAATCCAGCGCCTTCAAAAATCGCGATATGGTTTTCCCACGTCGGATCGCTGACCCACACGCCAGAATCAGGGAAATAGCGCTTCAGGAAGTCTGCGCCCACTTTTAACGCACCAGACCCCCCCAGCGTCTGAATCGTTGCCACGCGCTGCTGCTGGAGAACCAGATGATCTGCGCCAAACAGCAACGGCGCAATAGTATGGCGATAAGCGTTCAGACCTTCCATCGGCAGATACAGCGAAGCGCCATGCGGTTTGGCATTGAGTCGGGCTTCCGCTTCCGCCACCGCTTTAAGCTGAGGAATAATCCCATCTTCGTTGTAATACAGGCCAATGCTGAGGTTCACTTTGTCGCTACGTGAATCTTCTTTGAACCGCTCCATAAGCGATAAAATCGGGTCGCCAGCGTAGGCGTCAACTTTTTGAAACACGTGTGGTTCTCCAGGTTTACAGACAGAGGATTAGAACACAATAAACCGGAAGCAGGAGAAGATCGAGAGGATGTTGAGAGGAATATTGCCGGAGGGCGGGGTAACCGCCTTATCCGGCACATTATGCGCTTAATCGATATACTTCATCGCCACGCGCGACGTCAGGCGCGTAATAAGTTCGTAAGCACTTACTTTCGTCATTTCAGCAATGCGTTCAACGGGCAGGCCTTCACCCCACAGGATCACCGAATCGCCCGCTTTGTCCTGCGCCTCGGGGCCTAAATCGACGCAGATCATATCCATCGCGACGCGACCGACGATCGGCACTTCACGGCCATTAACCAGCACCGGCGTCCCAGACGGCGCTGCGCGCGGATAACCGTCGCCGTAGCCCATCGCTACTACGCCGAGACGCGTATCGCGCTCGCTCTGCCAGGTTCCACCATAGCCAACCGGTTCGCCCGCTTTGTGCTCACGCACCGCAATCAGGCTGGAGGTCAGCGACATCACCGGCTGGCAGCCAAAATCGGCGCCGATAGAGTGGTTTTCCAGCGGCGATACGCCGTACAGAATCAGCCCCGGACGCGCCCAGTCGAAGTGGGACTGAGGCCACAGCAAAATACCACCCGACGCGGCAATTGAACGCTGCCCCGGTTTGCCCTCGCAAAAGCTGTTGAAGATATCGAGCTGTTTTTCCGTCGCACCGCATTCAGGTTCGTCTGCGCGGGCAAAGTGGCTAACGATATTGACCGGCTGGCGCACGTTTTCACATTGCGTTAAGCGCTGATAAAACGCTTCGGCCTGCTCAGGGCGCACGCCCAGGCGGTGCATTCCCGTGTCGAGCTTCATCCAGACGGTGACCGGTTCAGCCAGTTCTGCGGCTTCCAGGGCTTCAAGCTGCTCCTGGTTGTGGACGGCAGTATGCAGACGCTGCGCGGAGATCGTCGGCAGATCGGCGGCATCAAAAAATCCCTCCAGCAGCAGGATGGGCTGCGTGATCCCTCCCGCTCGCAACCGCAGGGCTTCTTCAAGACGAGCGACACCAAAAGCGTCCGCATCGGGGAGCGTTCGCGCGGTCTCTAACAGACCATGGCCGTAAGCGTTCGCTTTCACGACCGCAACCAGTTTGCTGGCAGGAGCCAGTTCACGCAGACGTTGCAGGTTGTGTCGCAGAGCGCGGCGGTTAATAACTACAGTTGCCGCTTGCATTTGTATTCCTTAATAAAAGAATCTCCTAAATCATTCGTGTTGCAGCAAGGCGACAAGCCTGAGAATCACCGGGAGCTTAGTAAACTAAGTGACCGGGGTGAACGGGCGTAGTCAACGCATCTGCAGCATGAAGGATGACGGAGATTTATTCGTCGTCGTATTGTGGGCCCGCATAATTGTCGAATCGCGACCACTGGCCGTTAAACGTCAGGCGCACCGTGCCGATTGGGCCGTTACGCTGCTTACCAATAATAATTTCGGCAATACCTTTTAAATCGCTGTTTTCGTGATAAACCTCATCACGATAGATAAACATGATTAAGTCGGCATCCTGTTCGATGGAGCCGGATTCACGCAGATCCGAGTTAACCGGGCGCTTGTCGGCGCGTTGTTCCAGTGAGCGGTTAAGCTGCGACAGCGCTACCACCGGCACATGCAGTTCTTTTGCTAACGCCTTCAGCGAGCGGGAAATTTCAGCAATTTCCAGCGTACGGTTATCGGAGAGCGACGGCACGCGCATCAGCTGCAGGTAGTCGATCATGATCAGGCCGATACCGCCGTGTTCACGAGCGATACGACGAGCACGCGAGCGCACCTCCGTTGGCGTCAGGCCGGAAGAATCATCAATATAGATGTTTCGTTTCTCCAGCAAAATACCCATTGTTCCGGAAATTCGCGCCCAATCTTCATCATCCAGTTGACCGGTACGGATTTTGGTTTGGTCTACGCGTGACAGCGAGGCCAGGGTACGCATCATGATCTGTTCTGAGGGCATTTCAAGACTAAAGATAAGAACCGGCTTATCCTGCAACATCGCCGCATTTTCGACGAGGTTCATTGCAAATGTCGTCTTACCCATCGACGGACGCGCGGCGACGATAATCAAGTCTGACGGCTGCAAACCCGCCGTCTTTTTGTTGAGGTCATCATAACCGGTGTTTACCCCGGTGACGCCGTCGTGCGGCTGCTGGAACAACTGCTCGATACGCGCGACGGTGACGTCGAGCACATCGGTGATGTTTTTCGGGCCTTCGTCTTTGTTGGCGCGGCTTTCAGCGATTTTAAAAACGCGTGATTCCGCGAGGTCCAGTAGATCTTCACTGGAACGGCCTTGCGGATCAAACCCGGCTTCCGCAATTTCGTGCGCAACCGAAATCATGTCACGAACAACGGCACGTTCGCGGACGATATCCGCATAAGCACTAATGTTCGCCGCACTTGGCGTATTTTTAGATAACTCAGCCAGGTAAGCAAAGCCGCCGACGCTGTCCAGTTGTCCCTGAACCTCCAGCGATTCTGCGAGCGTGATCAGGTCGATAGGTTTTCCCATCTCCTGCAGTCGATGCATTTCCGTGAAGATGTGCCGGTGCGGTCGGGTATAAAAATCTTCCGCCACCACGCGCTCGGCCACATCGTCCCAGCGTTCGTTATCCAGCATTAAACCGCCCAACACCGACTGTTCCGCTTCAATCGAGTGCGGCGGTACTTTCAGCCCGGCGACCTGGGGATCGCGCTCACGAGCATCAGTCTGTTGTTTGTTGAAGGGTTTATTTCCTGCCATAGTGAATGGAGTTACCGAGATAATGATTGGGTCGAAAGATTACCACATTTCTTTTGGAGGAAGCATGGCAACGCGTATTGAATTTCACAAGCATGGTGGTCCTGAAGTGCTTCAGGTCGTCGAGTTTACGCCTGCAGATCCGGCGGAAAACGAAATCCAGGTCGAGAATAAAGCGATTGGTATCAACTATATCGACACTTACATCCGCAGTGGTCTTTATCCACCGCCTTCTCTGCCCAGCGGTCTGGGAACCGAAGCCGCAGGCGTCGTCAGCAAAGTGGGGAGCAAAGTGGCGCACATTAAAGCTGGCGATCGCGTGGTTTACGCCCAGTCTGCGCTTGGCGCTTACAGCTCAGTACATAACGTTCCGGCCGATAAAGCCGCCATTCTGCCTAATGCCATCTCTTTTGAGCAGGCAGCAGCCTCATTTCTGAAAGGGTTAACCGTTTTTTATCTGCTGCGTAAAACCTATGAAATCCAGCCCGACGAGCCGTTTTTATTCCATGCGGCTGCGGGCGGCGTCGGGATGATTGCCTGCCAGTGGGCAAAAGCATTGGGTGCGAAGCTGATTGGTACCGTCGGCAGTGCGCAAAAAGCGCAAATTGCGCGGCAGGCCGGCGCATGGCAGGTTATTAACTATCGTGAAGAAAGCATAGTTGAACGAGTGAAAGAGGTAACCGGCGGTAAAAAAGTGCGGGTGGTGTATGACTCGGTAGGGAAAGATACCTGGGAAGCCTCGTTGGATTGTTTACAGCGCCGGGGGCTGATGGTCAGCTTTGGTAACGCTTCCGGACCGGTGACCGGCGTTAACTTAGGCATTCTGAACCAGAAAGGTTCGCTGTACGTAACTCGCCCTTCGCTCCAGGGTTACATCACCAACCACCATGAATTAACCGAAGCCAGCAATGAGCTGTTCTCGCTGATTGCCAGTGGGGTGATCAAAGTGGATGTCGCGCCGGGTCAGAAATTTGCGTTAAGTGACGCGCAACGGGCCCATGAAGCACTGGAAAGCCGGGCCACGCAGGGGTCCAGTTTGCTGATCCCGTAATGCTCCGACTTCCCCTAAATAATTCAAGCAGCAGGAAGGCGGCAATTGAATGAATCCCCAGGAGCTTACTGGAGTAAGTGACTGGGGTGAATGAAAGCAGCCAACACACCTGCGGTTTGAATTATGACGGGGAAGTAAAGAATTAGGGCTTCCCGTAGGAAGCCCTTTCTTTTTTTAGTTCGGCTGTATGTAGGGTACAGCTCGATGAATTCGTTAACCGCGCAATAGTGACAGATTTGATAATCAATTCCTATTTGGTTCTAAAGGCAATGTTGCAGGTTGTGACGCACCGCTCAATACCTTAGTAAAATCGACGGTTATTGCGCTGATACTGTGGGACTTTTGGCGCTTTTATCGCCTTGATAATCCACACCACGGCAACGGCCAGCAGCAGCCAGGGTAAAAGTTTTATCATCAAGGCAAAGAGTCCGCCCAAAAACATCACCACAGTGGCAACCACCAATGCGGCCAACACCCCCAGCAAAGATACGCCGGTGACCATCAGCATGATAAAAAACCCAATCACAAAAAGTAGTTCCAGCATGGCTCTCTCCCGAAATGAAATTCTCTCCATTGCATTACAAGAAACATGCCAAAATTAATGCATTGATTTATAAAGAAAACGCCCCGCGACAAAACGCAGGGCGTGGTGAAATTAACTAACTTTTGGTGAGAACTTAACGCTTGTCTGCCACCAGCTTCAGCGCGTGCTCCAGTACGTTAATATCTGCCCCGGCTTTATGCGCATTTTCGCTCAGATAGCGACGCCACTGACGAGCCCCAGGGATCCCCTGAAACAGCCCCAACATATGGCGCGTCACATGTCCCAAATAGGTTCCCTTACTCAGTTCACGCTCAATGTACGGGTACATGGCGCGCACCACGGTAACCGGATCGGTATCTTCGGTGGTAGCTGCAAAAATCTCGCGGTCAACGGACGCCAGAATTCCTGGGTTTTGATAAGCTTCACGCCCCACCATCACGCCATCCATATGTTGCAGATGCGTTTTTGCTTCTTCCAGTGATTTAATTCCACCGTTAATCGACATCGTCAGCTGCGGGAAATCACGCTTCAACTGATAAACACGGTCATAATCCAGCGGCGGGATCTCACGGTTTTCCTTCGGGCTTAGCCCGGACAGCCAGGCCTTGCGGGCGTGGATGATAAACATCTCACATTCACCTTTACCGGAGACCGTATTGATGAAGTCACACAGGAATTCGTAGCTGTCCTGATCATCGATACCGATGCGCGTTTTGACCGTCACCGGAATCGACACCACATCGCGCATCGCCTTCACGCAATCAGCGACCAGTTGCGCATTCCCCATCAGGCAAGCGCCAAACATCCCGTTTTGTACGCGATCGGAAGGGCAGCCGACGTTGAGGTTAATCTCGTCATAACCTCGTGCTTCAGCCAGCTTTGCGCACTGGGCCAGCGCGGCAGGATCGCTCCCGCCCAGTTGCAATGCGACCGGATGCTCTTCTTCGCTATACGCCAGGTAATCGCCTTTGCCATGAATAATTGCCCCGGTGGTCACCATCTCCGTATAGAGCAGCGTCTGGCTGGACAGTAAGCGCAAAAAGTAGCGGCAGTGTCTGTCCGTCCAGTCGAGCATCGGCGCGATAGAAAAACGATGAGCGGGAAAAGCGGTAGACTGAGATTCAGGCAGCATGGCGAATATTCAAGCATCCGGTTAAAAAAGGGGCGCTACTATAGCATAGACCGTTACGATAGTGAGCCACATCATCGTGGATAGCGCCCTTCGTCCGCGTGGATCGTCATTCCCGCCCGGGTTTTCCGTCGTGTGGACCAAAAAACTGTGGAGGATGGTCAACCCAGCGATCCTCGCGCGTGGCGGCATAAACCGGATTAAGCGGATAATAAATGCGATTGTATTTTTTGTTCGCCTCACCGACGACCAGCAGACGTACCTCTTCACTGGTGTTATTGATAAAGGTGTGACACACACCGGTTCCTGCCGGGAAACCAACGCTGTCGCCGGGTTCCAGCTTCCATAAGTAACCATTGATCCAGGCTTCCGGGTAGCCTTCCAGCACGTAGATGAACTCTTCTTCATCACTTTCAGCGTGTGGATAAGAAGTACGACGACCCGGCGGCAGGCGTTCGTGATGAATGCCTAATCGCCCTAACCCCAACCTGCGGGCCAGCGGCGCGCCAATAGAAAAAAGCTCATCGCTGCCTGGATAGGTGGAGTCATCAGGCCCCTCAACTTCACGCCAGTGGCGAATACAATCGGGTCTTTTCATGTTAATTTTCCAGTGTTGCGATGCGTCAGGTATAGCACACAGCGGTGGATCTCGGCGTTTTAAGCAGAACATGATAAAGTAAGGGATTAACCTTCCACGCAAATCGAGGCGCCAAATGGACAAAACCACCACGCAGGAGTTATTGGCTCAAGCTGAAAAACTCTGTGTGCAACGTAACGTGCGGCTAACGCCACAACGCCTCGAAGTGCTGCGCCTGATGAGCCTGCAGGAAGGTGCGATCAGCGCCTATGACCTGCTTGATCTGCTGCGGGAAACCGAGCCGCAGGCCAAACCCCCTACCGTGTATCGTGCGCTCGATTTTCTGCTGGAACAAGGGTTTGTGCATAAGGTGGAATCCACCAACAGCTATGTCCTTTGCCATCTGTTCGATCAGCCAACCCATAGCTCGGCAATGTTTATTTGTGACCGCTGTGGCGTGGTAAAAGAAGAGTGTGCGGAAGGCGTGGAAGATATTATGCATACGCTGGCAGCTAAAATGGGATTTGCTCTGCGCCATAATGTGATTGAAGCCCACGGCCTGTGTCAGGCATGTGTGGAAGTTGAATCATGCCGCCATCCTGGCGAATGCCAGCATGACCATACAATTCAGGTGAAAAAGAAAGTCGGGCGGTAAATAAAAGAGCGTACGTCCTTGTACTCTCAGGAGGGAGGGGTTAATTACCAGCGGTAATCGTTGCGTTTTTCCCAATCTTTAACTTCTTTCTCCGCCTGATCTTTCGCGTACCCGTATCGTTCCTGGACTTTACCTACCAGCTGGTCGCGTTTACCTTCAATGACCGTCATATCATCATCGGTCAGTTTGCCCCATTGCTCTTTCACTTTACCTTTGAACTGTTTCCAGTTACCGCTGACTTCGTCTTTATTCATCATCAAGTCCTCATCGTTAGGTTGTGAATAGCGCGAGTGCCATGTCCAGACACATGCTGTTTTCTCTGGACGTGAGAATAAGTGTAGTCAGTGATTCTGAGCTTTATTTACTATTCGGAATTTTTAACCATTCCTTTCAGGCAAACCAGGTACCATTACGCCAGTGACGCCGCCAGATAAAGGCCAGCGATAGCCCGCGCAGCGCGAGAAAAACGGTTAACGCCAGCCACAAACCATGATTTCCGAGCCACGGCAAAGTCAGGAGCGTTAAGGTGAATCCCACTGCGGCAACGGCCATACTGTTGCGCATTTCTGCAGCCCGCGTCGCGCCAATAAACATCCCGTCCAGCAGATAACACCACACCCCCACCAGCGGTAACACCACCTGCCAGATGAGGTAACGATCGGCTAACTGCTGAATCTGTGGCAGGGAAGTCAACGATACAATGATGTGCTCGCCGAACAGGGCATAGACCAGCGAAAAAAGGATCGCCACAATTCCCGACTGCCGACACGCCGCCCGCCAGACGTCCAGCAGTTGACTGCCATCCCGCGCGCCATAAGCCTGACCAGAATGGGCTTCCACGGCATAGGCAAATCCGTCCAGCGCATAGGCGGTGAACGTCAACAGAATCATCAGAACGGCGTTGACTGCAATAATATCGCCCCCGAGACGCGCCCCCAGCACCGTAATCGCACCAAAACAGAGCTGCAACAACAGCGAGCGCAGCATGATGTCACGGTTAAGCGCCAGTAAACGGCGGAAGTTGCCACGCCACGCCTGCTTCAGCATTGCCAGCGAAATTCCGCGCATATGCAGGACCTTACGTACCATCATCAGACCGATCAGCAAAGTGGCATATTCGGCAATCACCGTCGCCAGCGCCGCGCCCTGTACGTTCATATGCAGGCCCATCACCAGCCACAAATCGAGCATGATGTTAAGCACATTGCCGACAATCAGCAGGATAACCGGCGCACGCGCATATTGAACGCCAAGCAACCAGCCGAGCAACACCAGATTGGCCAGTGAGGCGGGCGCGCTTAACCAGCGGATTTCCAGGAACCTTCGGGCCTGCTCCAGCACCGCTTCGCTACCTCCCACGATATGCAACGCCAGGCTGATAACCGGTGCGCGAAACAGTGCGATAAGCAGCCCCGCTCCCAGCGCCAGCATCAGCGGCTGAACCAGCGCGCGCGCCAGTGCCTGCGGATTTTTCGCACCGAACGCCTGGGCTGTCAGACCAGTGGTACTCATACGCAAAAAAAGCAGCAGCATAAAGAGAAAACTGGTCGCTGTTGCGCCAACGGCAACGCCACCAAGGTAGACCGGGCTATCCAGATGACCAATCACCGCCGTATCCACCAGTCCCAGCAGTGGAACAGTGATGTTGGAGAAAATCATCGGTAAGGCAAGGTGCCAAAGTGCTTTATCAGAGGAGGTAAAGAAAGGCATACAGGAAAGCCTGATGAAAAGAAGTGAAAACTAACTGTGGCGCAGAATGCGCCACAGTATTAATACATGATTACAGCCATTCACCGTTACGAATCACGCCTACCGCCAACCCTTCAATGGTGAAGTTTTGCTCGCGCAGATCGACAACGATAGGTTTAAATTCACTGTTTTCCGGCAGAAGTTCAACCTTGTTGCCCTGCTTTTTCAGGCGCTTAACAGTGACTTCATCATCAATACGGGCAACAACAACCTGGCCGTTACGCACGTCCTGCGTTTTATGCACAGCCAGTAAATCGCCATCCATAATCCCGATATCTTTCATCGACATACCGCTGACGCGCAGCAGAAAATCGGCGTTCGGTTTGAACAGTGATGGGTCAACCTGGTAATGGCCTTCGATGTGCTGCTGTGCCAGAAGTGGCTCACCGGCCGCGACACGACCAACAAGCGGTAAACCTTCCTCTTCTTCCTGCAGCAGGCGAATACCACGCGATGCGCCAGAAACGATTTCCAGTACACCTTTACGCGCCAGTGCTTTCAGGTGTTCTTCAGCCGCGTTTGGGGAACGGAACCCCAAACGCTGCGCGATCTCCGCACGCGTCGGTGGCATACCTGTCTGGCTGATGTGATCTCTAATGAGATCAAACACCTCTTGCTGCCTGGCCGTTAACGCTTTCATTCCGCCCCCTGGGTGTATATACAGTTATGCTGTGAGTATATACAGCTAAAGGCGAATTTGGAACCGCAAACTGCACAAAAAACAGGAGATTTATGAAGTTGTGGAACCTTTATCGCAAATGCGACCACAACAGGATGCCCCAGGTGATCAGAGCGACAAAAATAGAAAGCAATACTGCAGCCGATCCCATATCTTTCGCCCGGCCAGAAAGCTCGTGATACTCCGAACCAATTCGGTCGACGACCGCCTCAATGGCGCTATTCAGAATTTCAACGATCATCACCAGCATCACCGAACCAATCAGCAGTACGCGGGTAATCGCGTCAACGTCCAGCCAGCAGGCGATGGCTACCCCCAACAGTACGGCAACGCTTTCCTGACGGAATGCCGCCTCATTGATCCATGCGGCGCGGAAACCTTGCCAGGAATAGCCTGCTGCTTTGATAATCCGAGTAAATCCAGTGGTATTATTGGCCATCAAAAGAACCTTTTTACATAATTAGCGTGAGTATTATTGTATCGTTACCCTGTTTATTTCAGGGCATAAGCAAAGCTGCGCGAAGTATGACGGGATACCACAGAAATTCACTAAACTTTCTGATATCCTTGCAGCGCATTTGCATTATTAACCAGAGGCTTTACATCGTTTATGTCCGGCTGGCCACGAATTTACTACAAATTACTGAATTTACCATTAAGCATCCTGGTAAAAAGCAAGTCTATCCCGGCGGAACCCGCCCCGGAATTGGGACTCGATACCTCTCGTCCCATTATGTACGTCTTACCGTACAACTCAAAAGCAGACTTGCTGACGCTGCGTGCCCAATGTCTGGTGCACGACCTCCCTGACCCCCTGGAACCGCTGGAGATAGATGGGACTTTGCTGCCGCGCTACGTGTTTATACACGGCGGCCCGCGTGTATTCACCTATTACACGCCAAAAGAAGAGTCCATCAAGCTGTTCCATAACTATCTCGATCTGCATCGCAGCAACCCCGATCTGGATGTACAGATGGTGCCGGTGTCGGTGATGTTTGGGCGTGCTCCAGGGCGCGAGAAAGGCGAGGTCAATCCGCCGCTGCGTATGCTGAACGGTGTACAGAAATTCTTTGCGGTGTCCTGGCTGGGTCGCGACAGTTTTGTCCGCTTCTCGCCTTCGGTCTCCCTGCGCCGCATGGCAGACGAACACGGCACAGATAAAACTATCGCGCAGAAACTGGCACGCGTGGCGCGTATGCACTTTGCCCGCCAGCGCTTAGCGGCGGTTGGCCCTCGCCTTCCTGCCCGCCAGGATCTGTTTAATAAACTGCTGGCCTCAAAAGCCATCGCACGCGCGGTGGAAGATGAAGCACGTAGCAAAAAAATCTCCCATGAAAAGGCGCAGCAAAACGCTATCGCATTGATGGAAGAGATTGCCGCGAATTTCTCCTATGAGATGATCCGCCTGACGGACCGTATCCTGGGCTTTACCTGGAACCGGCTGTACCAGGGAATTAACGTTCACAATGCCGAGCGCGTACGCCAACTGGCGCACGACGGACATGAAATCGTCTATGTGCCGTGCCACCGCAGTCATATGGACTACATGCTGCTGTCGTATGTTCTGTACCATCAGGGGCTGGTTCCACCGCATATCGCGGCAGGGATCAACCTGAATTTCTGGCCGGCAGGTCCGATTTTCCGCCGTCTGGGCGCATTCTTTATTCGTCGTACGTTTAAAGGCAATAAGCTCTATTCCACCGTATTCCGCGAATACCTGGGCGAGTTGTTCAGCCGTGGTTACTCGGTTGAATACTTTGTCGAAGGTGGCCGCTCACGTACCGGCCGTCTGCTTGACCCGAAAACCGGCACGCTGTCGATGACCATCCAGGCGATGCTGCGCGGCGGTACGCGTCCCATTACACTGGTGCCTATCTACATCGGCTACGAGCATGTGATGGAAGTGGGAACTTACGCAAAAGAGCTGCGTGGCGCGACCAAAGAGAAAGAGAGCCTGCCGCAAATGCTGCGCGGTTTGAGCAAGCTACGTAATCTGGGTCAGGGCTACGTTAACTTTGGCGAACCTATGCCATTGATGACCTACCTGAATCAGCATGTGCCGGAGTGGCGCGAATCTATCGATCCTATCGAGTCTATTCGCCCGGCCTGGCTGACGCCGACAGTGAATAACATTGCTGCCGACCTGATGGTACGCATTAACAACGCGGGCGCGGCCAACGCCATGAACCTGTGTTGTACCGCGTTACTGGCTTCCCGTCAGCGTTCTCTGACGCGCGAGCAGCTAACCGAACAGCTCGATTGCTACCTGAGCCTGTTGCGCAATGTGCCGTATGCTTCGGATACGACAGTGCCGACACAAAGCGCCAGTGAACTTATCGACCACGCCTTGCAGATGAACAAGTTTGAGGTTGAGAAAGACACGATCGGTGACATCATTATTCTGCCGCGCGAGCAGGCGGTACTGATGACCTACTACCGCAACAACATTGCGCACATGCTGGTTCTGCCTTCGTTGATGGCCGCGATTGTGACTCAGCACCGCCGGATTTCACGCGCCGCATTGCAGCAGCATATTGAAGCGCTGTACCCGATGCTGAAAGCAGAGCTGTTCCTGCGTTGGGAGCGTGATGAGCTTGCCGGGGTAATTGACGAGCTGGCCAACGAAATGCAGCGTCAGGGTCTGATAACCCTGCAGAACGATGAGCTGCATATCAACCCGGTTCATTCTCGCACGCTGCAGCTGTTGGCTGCGGGCGCGCGTGAAACGCTACAGCGCTATGCCATTACCTTCTGGCTGCTGAGTGCGAACCCGTCCATCAACCGCAGTACCCTGGAGAAAGAGAGCCGCACCGTGGCACAACGTCTTTCCGTGCTGCACGGTATCAACGCGCCTGAGTTCTTCGATAAAGCTGTGTTCAGCTCCCTGGTGCTGACGCTGCGTGACGAGGGCTACATCAGCGATACCGGTGATGCCGAACCGGAAGAAACGATGAAGATCTATCAGATGCTGGCCGAGCTGGTCACATCCGATGTGCGTCTGACCATCGAAAGCGCAACGCAGGGCGAGTAAGCATAAAAAAACCGGTCGAAATGACCGGTTTTTATTGTGCAGGCTAAGCCAAACTCAAAGGTGCCAGTAGCTCATCGCCAGCCCTAAGAACAGCACCAGCCCCACATAGTTATTGTTCATAAACGCTTTAAAGCAGGCATCCCGTTCACGATCGACAATCAGTTTCTGCTGATACACAAACAGCGCGCCCGCCACCAGCAGTGACCAGTAATAGCCCAGCCCCAACCCGTTTAACCAGCCCACCATCGCCATCAGCGCCAGCACACCAACCTGCAGAATGCCAATAATCAGCTTGTCGTTCTGACCAAACAGAATGGCGGTCGATTTAATGCCAATCTTCAGATCGTCATCACGATCGACCATCGCATACTGGGTGTCATAGGCCACCGCCCAGAGAATGTTGGCGAGGAACATCAGCCAACAGCTCAGTGGTACAGACTCACTCACGGCGGCAAACGCCATGGGAATAGACCAGCCAAACGCCGCCCCCAGCACCACCTGCGGCAGGTGCGTATAGCGTTTCATGAAGGGATAAACCCACGCCAGTGCTAACGCGGCAACGGACAACAAAATCGTCATCGTGTTAAGAGTCAGAACCAACAGGAAGGCGAGCAACACCAGCACAACAAACAGTGTTCGGGCCTCTTTCTCCGTGACTGCACCGCTCGGTAGCGGCCGGTTTGCGGTCCGTTTGACGTGTCCGTCAAATTTCCTGTCGGCATAATCATTCACCACGCATCCGGCAGCGCGCATCAGCCACACACCGGCGACAAACACCGCCAGTATCCACAATTGCGGTACGCCGGGGGTCGCTACCCACAGCGCCCACAGCGTAGGCCAGAGCAGTAGTAAGGCACCGATTGGCTTATCCGTACGCATCAAGCGGTGAAACGCCAGCAGCTTATTCTGCGTCAGACTCCACTCCATCTTTATCTTCCTCTCAGTACAACGGCGATGCAGGCAAAAAAAGCTCGGTAAGCATCAGCGGCTTACCGCTCAGCCGCAGGCGGGAACGACGTCCCCACAACGCTGCATCGCGGCCAATCTCAATAAAATCGCGGGTCAATGTCGATGATGTAAACAAATAGCGCCCGAGCGGGGTTTTCCCCAAATTTTGTAAAGCCAGTTCGGGGCCGCACAAGGTGGATTCCGGCACGACAGTCCGACCGGCAAGCCACGGCTCACCATCCGCGCATAACAGGATTTCCCGCAACCAATAGCGGGATTCTGCCGGCAGCAACGTCAACTCTTCAGTGACCTCATTTTGCCCAACGAATCCTTCTCGTATCAATGTTACGGTGACCTGTTTTCCCTGCTGCTCAAAACGTTTGGTCATGGAATCTTCCAGTAACAACCAGTCGAGCAATTGGGGGTCAAGCGACGGGATCGCATCAAAATAACGCAGAGCACGCAGTTGCGTTAACGCGGGGTGTGGCATGCCTTACTCTCCGATTCATAACCTGAAGGCATTGTATCGCAGAAAAGGCTTTGCGGGGTGAGCAAACACGATTAAGTGATCGGTAGGGCAACATAAGTGTAACAAGTAGCATCGAAGGATAAAAAAAGGTGCGCCAGGAGACGCACCAGTTGTTGCAAAATCAACAATGTGGGGAGATGGTTACCCCTTGCCTTTTACACTGCTGATAAAGGTGGAACGGGCAGATTTGGATCCCAGACGTTCAGCTTCATCAAGCAGCTTCAGCGCTTTATCGACATCGCCTTTCGCCACGGCATCCTTAATGCCCTGGTTAAAATAACTTTCCGTGTCATTTAACATCGGCTCGCTTTTCTTCACTGGTTGCGGTGCCGGTGCGGCTACCGCGGCAGCCGGAGCCGCATAGGCCACCGCAGGCGCTGCGGTATTACCCACCGTGACAGGGCCAGGGCCGGATGAGCCAAACAGCGGCCCGACCAGCACGCTGGAGGAGGAGCTGGTTTTGACTTTCAGTTTCAGCAGACCGTCGGTGGTATGACGGGCGATCGGGTCAGGAATATCCGGAACAGCGTTGCCTACACCCTTGGCATAGGCTTTTGCCGGGTCAAGCAGGGTCGTGGTCTGCTGGAGATCTTTATCTGTGGTAAAGACCAGAACATAAAGTTTTTGCTGGCCCAGCGCTGGCGTCAGACGCATTACCCCTTCCAAACGATCGGCACTCATCACGCCGGGCTCCTGGTAGGTGAAATAGCTGCTGGGGAAGAACGCAGATGGCGTCATGTTTTGGTCAAGAATTAAGACGTTTGGCGCAAATACACTGGTTTGTTTGTTGACTTCACTGGTCAGCGTCAGGGTTAACTCACCAATATTTGCGGGTACGCTGTACGCAGCAACTGGGCCAGTAATACCAGCAACATCCAGACGCTGACCCGCTGTCGCTAGCTGTGTCGCCTGGGTTTTGGATTGATCAACCGGCGTCCAGGTTAACTGTTGTAGCGCAGCAGTGGGGATAGTTGGAGCCGCGGTGGTGTTCTGCGGAACAATATTTACATCGGCCAGGCTGATGCCAGGCGCGCTGGCAAATAACCCTGCAGATAAACAAAGGGCAACGAGACTTTTCTTCATTTTCATTGTTATCACCTCAGATAGCATGGGTTCAGCGGTGGCCAGGCAATAGCGCGCTAAACCGTAATCAAGAGGGGCTGGCGCCCCTCTTTCGGTCTTTACGTCAGGTTAGTGCTGAATTACCACCAGATTTCCATCTGGGCACCGAAGGACCACTCATCGCTGTCGCCACGGCTGGTTGTGCTGATACCAGAGTTCGTTGCAGCGGCGTATTTGGTTACGTCGTTACCATTTTTAACGTAGCCCCACTCTTCATCCCATTTGGCATAGGTTGCAAAGACACGAATTGCCGGGCGGGACCAGATGCTGTCACCCGCCTGCCACTGTTGCGCCAGGGTGATTTTGTATTGGCTGTTGCGATCGCTGGTCTGCTGAGATTTGACGTTGTCGTAACCGACTTCCAGCAGGGTGCTCATGATCGGTGTCCATTTGTACATCGGACGAATACCGACGGTGTACCATTCGGTCCCCAGGTCGTTATCCATATCGAGGTTCTGGTACATACCGACGTACATCAGATCCCATTTGTCGCCCAGGGAGATTGCACCGTGGTCAAGTACGCGGAACAGGCTACCGTTGTTATTAATAACGTTATTGGCGTAATTCGTTTTACTACCGTCTGGGTTAGTAACGGTGATGGAGGATGAACCGTAAGACCCTTGGTTCAGACCTTTACCCTGAGTGGTCATAGAATCTGTCGCGTACTGAACAACAAACTTGTTGTAGCCCTTCAGCATGCTCTGGGTATGTTCAGCGGTGAACATCCAGCCGTCTTTAGATGCGCCGTCTGCCAGGTGGTAATCATCGGTGGTATTCGCACGGCCATAGTCAACGCCCAGTTCCAACATCCCATCCGGGTTAGTTGCCAACTGCGCTAAACGAACGTCAAATACGTCGTTGGCGGTGTCTTTGGTACGATCATAGATATTCTGGCTACTGAAAGCGTATGAACCACCCGCTTCCTGTGAACGGCTCGCGGCCAGAGACAGTTTACCGAAGCCCAGATCGATGTTTTCAATACCAGCACCAGGACCTGAAATATCCCAGTAGTAGAAGTCGATCATGTGAACGTCATGACGCTGATAGAAGCGCTTACCGGCCCAGATAGTGGAGCCTGGCAGCCATTCAATCAGGTTTTTACCCTGCACGTTGGCTTCACGGAAGGCCGGGTCAGTCCCTTCCCAGTCATTCTGCTGTGCGACGGAATAGGCAACGTTAGTGTCGAAGTAGAAGCTCTTATCGCCTTCTTTCCACACTTCCTGGCCCAGCTTAATTTCGGCATAGGTTTCACATTCGTTACCGAGACGGTATTTACTTTGGGCACCGGTTGCCTGGAAACATTGTTGTTCGCCGCCACTACCTGTCCAGCCGATACCGGAACGAGCATAACCATGGAAATCGACAGCCATTGCCTGAACAGACATAATGCCTGCCGCCACAGCAACCGCCAGAGGGAGCTTGCGCAGAGTAATCATCGTTCTATCTCCTGAGATCATTGCTTTTCTTTAAACGCTTCACCTTGACGGTTTTGCGCTTTTTTTTAATGGGATACCTTAAACGCCCGGCTCCTGGTGCAACCGACGACATGCAGTGCCATCCTCACGGAACAGATGGCAACGCTCTGGCGGCAGGCCGATAGCGAATGTGGCACCCTCTTCTACCAACACCACGTCGTTCTGGCGGTAAACCAGGTTCTGACGGATGGCGGGGATCTGGATATGGATTTGTGTTTCGTGACCCAACTGCTCGACTACCTGTACTTCACCTTCGAGGGTGACATCAGCAATATCGCTGGGCAGCAGATGTTCCGGGCGAATACCTAAAGACATATTGGCACCGACCTGCACCGCACGGCTTTCCACTGGTAGCCATATTTGCTGGCGGTTAGGTAGCTCAACCTGAACCTGATCGATCGCCGTTGCCGTCACTTTCACCGGCAGGAAGTTCATCTTTGGCGAACCAATAAACCCGGCAACAAAGCGGTCAGCCGGGTAGTGGTACAGCTCCAGGGGTTTACCGACCTGCGCGACGCGGCCGGCATCCAGCACCACAATTTTGTCGGCCAGGGTCATCGCTTCGACCTGATCGTGGGTGACGTAAATCATCGTGCGGCCAAGACGCTTATGCAGGCGGGAGATTTCAATGCGCATCTGGACGCGCAGTGCAGCATCGAGGTTTGACAGCGGTTCGTCCAACAGAAAGACACGCGGCTCTGCAACCAACGTACGGCCAATCGCCACACGCTGACGTTGTCCACCAGAGAGCGCTTTGGGTTTGCGCTCCAGCAGATGGGCCAGTTGCAGCACTTCCGCGACCTGATTAACACGCTGATTCATCACCTCTTTTTTCGCGCCAGCGAGTTTGAGGCCGAATGACATGTTTTCGGCGACGGACAAATGGGGATACAGCGCATAGGACTGGAAGACCATCCCCACGCCACGTTCGGCAGGTGGAATGTCATTCATCCGGGTCTCCCCGATGAACAAATCACCACTGGTGATGGTTTCAAGTCCGGCGATCATACGCAGCAAGGTTGACTTACCACAGCCTGACGGTCCGACAAACACCACGAATTCCCCTTCGTGAATGTCGAGATTGATATCTTTCGATACCACCACGTCACCCCAGGCTTTCGTTACATTTCGCAGCTGTACGCTCGCCATGCCCTTCTCCCTTCGTTACAACCTGTCATCGACAGCAACATTCATTGATGGATTGACTATGCGTTATCCCTTAACGGCGTGAATCCTCCACCCCCCAGCTTTTTTATGGGGGAGGAGGCGGGAGGATGAGAGAGCAGCGTCTGAGACCCTGGCTGTACGCCGTGGAGGAATTTCGTGATGTCGCTTGCAAAAATCAGTGGGTTTTTATGTGCGCCAGTACGCATTACTCACATTTATGTAACACAGATCACATAAAGAACGGGTGGGGCGTAGGGGTAAGGAGGATGGAAAGAGGTTGTCGTATAAAGAAACTAGTCACCGTTAAGCCACCTCTGCAAAATCACCAAACAGGATGGGAACTATGAAAATCAAAACTGGCGCACGCATCCTCGCATTGTCCGCATTGACGACGATGATGTTCTCCGCCTCGGCTCTCGCCAAGATTGAAGAAGGTAAGCTGGTTATCTGGATTAACGGCGATAAAGGCTACAACGGCCTCGCTGAAGTGGGCAAAAAATTCGAGAAAGACACGGGTATCAAAGTTACCATTGAGCACCCTGACAAGCTGGAAGAAAAATTCCCGCAGGTTGCCGCGACCGGTGATGGCCCGGACATTATCTTCTGGGCGCATGACCGTTTTGGTGGTTACGCACAGTCTGGCCTGCTGGCCGAAATCACCCCGGACAAAGCGTTCCAGGACAAACTCTATCCGTTCACCTGGGATGCCGTACGCTATAACGGCAAGCTGATTGCCTACCCAATCGCGGTTGAAGCGCTGTCGTTGATTTATAACAAAGACCTCGTTCCGAACCCGCCAAAAACCTGGGAAGAAATCCCGGCGTTGGATAAAGAGCTGAAGGCAAAAGGCAAATCTGCACTGATGTTCAACCTGCAAGAACCGTACTTCACCTGGCCGCTGATTGCTGCCGACGGTGGTTACGCATTCAAGTTTGAAAACGGCAAGTACGATGTGAAAGACGTCGGCGTGGATAACGCTGGCGCGAAAGCCGGTCTGACCTTCCTGGTTGATCTGATCAAGAACAAACACATGAACGCGGATACCGACTATTCCATCGCTGAAGCGGCCTTTAACAAAGGCGATACCGCGATGACCATTAATGGCCCGTGGGCATGGTCGAACATCGACAAGAGCAAAATCAACTACGGCGTAACGCTGCTGCCAACCTTCAAAGGTAAAGCGTCTAAACCGTTTGTTGGCGTGCTGAGCGCCGGTATTAACGCCGCCAGCCCGAACAAAGAACTGGCGAAAGAGTTCCTCGAAAACTACCTGCTGACCGATCAGGGTCTGGATGAAGTAAACAAGGACAAACCGCTGGGTGCCGTTGCGCTGAAATCCTTCCAGGATCAATTAGCAAAAGATCCACGCATCGCTGCCACCATGGATAACGCCCAGAAAGGCGAAATCATGCCGAACATACCGCAGATGTCAGCATTCTGGTACGCCGTTCGTACCGCAGTGATCAACGCAGCCAGCGGTCGTCAGACCGTCGATGCCGCACTGAAAGATGCACAAGGTCGTATCACCAAGTAGTGCTGTAGCGCACGTGCCGGATGGCGGCATCAATGCCTTATCCGGCCTACAACTTACCGTAGGCCTGATAAGCGCAGCGCCATCAGGCACGCTGACCAACAGGTTTTCATTGTTGTTGAGGATTGAACCCCATGGATGTCATTAAAAAGAAACACTGGTGGCAAAGCGACACACTGAAATGGTCAGTGATGGGTCTGCTTGGGCTGCTGGTCGGTTACCTTGTTGTTTTGATGTACGCTCAGGGGGAGTACCTGTTTGCCATCATGACGCTGATTTTAAGCTCTGCTGGCCTGTATATTTTCGCTAACCGTAAAACCTATGCCTGGCGTTATGTTTATCCTGGCGTCGCCGGTATGGGGCTGTTTGTTCTGTTTCCATTGGTTTGCACCATCGCGATTGCCTTTACCAACTACAGCAGCACCAACCAACTGACCTTTGAACGTGCTCAGGAAGTCCTGATGGATCGTTCTTATCAGGCAGGTAAAACCTACAACTTTGGTCTGTATCCGGCGGGTACGGAGTGGCAACTGGCTCTCACCGACGGTGAAACCGGCAAGAATTATGTTTCCGACGCCTTTAAATTTGGCGGAGAACAAAAACTGCAACTAAAAGAAACGGATGCCTTGCCAGCGGGCGAACGTGGAACGCTGCGT
Source organism: Citrobacter sp. C6_1 (assembly GCF_014596835.2). Classification (NCBI taxonomy): domain Bacteria; kingdom Pseudomonadati; phylum Pseudomonadota; class Gammaproteobacteria; order Enterobacterales; family Enterobacteriaceae; genus Citrobacter; species Citrobacter sp. C6_1. The sequence continues at coordinate 4,339,527 of NZ_CP115031.1, forward strand.
ATCATCACGCAGAATCGCCAGGCGCTGAACCAACTGACCGCCATCCTGCCGGATGAAAGCAAAGTGATCATGAGCTCGTTGCGCCAGTTCTCCGGCACGCAACCGCTCTATACTCTCGCTGACGACGGCACGCTCACCAACAACCAGAGCGGCGTAAAATACCGTCCAAACAGCGACATTGGTTATTACCAGGCGATTAATGCCGACGGGAGTTGGGGTACAGAAAAGTTAAGCCCTGGCTATACCGTGACCATCGGCTGGGATAACTTCACCCGCGTGTTTACCGACGAAGGTATCCAGAAACCGTTTTTCGCCATCTTTGTCTGGACGGTGGTCTTCTCCGTTCTGACCGTGATCCTCACCGTGGCCGTCGGGATGGTGCTGGCTTGTCTCGTACAGTGGGAGTCTCTCAAAGGCAAAGCGGTTTACCGTGTGCTGCTGATTCTGCCGTATGCCGTGCCGTCGTTTATCTCGATTCTGATTTTCAAAGGGCTGTTCAACCAGAGTTTTGGTGAAATCAACATGATGCTGAGCGCACTGTTCGGTATCAAACCGGCCTGGTTCAGCGACCCCACCACCGCGCGTTCAATGATTATTATCGTCAATACCTGGCTGGGCTATCCGTACATGATGATCCTGTGCATGGGTCTGCTGAAAGCGATTCCTGACGACCTGTATGAAGCCTCGGCAATGGACGGCGCAGGCCCGTTCCAGAACTTCTTTAAGATTACGCTACCGCTGCTGATTAAGCCGCTGACGCCGCTGATGATTGCCAGCTTCGCCTTTAACTTTAACAACTTCGTGCTGATTCAACTGTTGACCAACGGTGGCCCGGACCGTCTTGGCACCACCACGCCTGCAGGCTATACCGACCTGCTTGTGAGCTACACCTACCGTATCGCTTTCGAAGGCGGCGGCGGTCAGGACTTCGGTCTGGCAGCAGCGATTGCCACGCTGATCTTCCTGCTGGTGGGTGCGCTGGCGATTGTTAACCTGAAAGCCACACGAATGAAGTTTGATTAAGGGAGACAACGAACATGGCTATGGTACAACCCAAATCTCAGAAACTGCGTCTCTTAACAACGCACCTGCTGTTGCTGATTTTCATCGCAGCGATCATGTTCCCGCTGCTGATGGTTATCGCTATCTCGCTGCGCGAAGGTAACTTCGCCACCGGTAGCCTGATCCCGGAAAACATCTCCTGGGAACACTGGAAACTGGCGCTGGGCTTTAGCGTTGAGCACGCAGATGGCCGTGTGACGCCGCCGCCGTTCCCGGTACTGCTGTGGCTGTGGAACTCAGTGAAAGTGGCCACCATTACCGCGATCGGTATTGTGACGCTTTCCACCACCTGTGCTTACGCCTTTGCCCGTATGCGCTTCCCCGGCAAAGCAACCCTGCTTAAAGGGATGCTGATTTTCCAGATGTTCCCAGCGGTGCTGTCTCTGGTCGCGTTATATGCCTTGTTTGACCGCCTGGGCCAGTACATTCCGTTTATTGGTCTGAACACTCACGGTGGCGTGATCTTCGCCTATCTTGGCGGTATTGCGCTGCATGTGTGGACGATTAAAGGCTATTTCGAAACCATCGACGGTTCGCTGGAAGAAGCGGCCTCGCTGGACGGCGCGACCCCGTGGCAGGCCTTCCGCCTGGTGCTGCTGCCACTTTCCGTTCCGATTCTGGCGGTGGTGTTTATTCTGTCGTTCATTGCCGCTATTACCGAAGTCCCGGTCGCGTCACTGCTGCTGCGTGATGTGAACAGCTACACCCTTGCGGTAGGTATGCAGCAGTACCTCAATCCACAGAACTATTTGTGGGGCGACTTTGCCGCCGCAGCTGTACTTTCAGCTATTCCGATCACGCTGGTATTCCTGCTGGCGCAGCGCTGGCTGGTCAACGGCCTGACGGCGGGTGGTGTGAAAGGTTAAGTTTTACCGAAGTAAACGCCCGGCAACGGGCAATGCCACTGCAACCCTCAACTTATGTTATCCCAACCTGTGACTGTTATTCGGCGCTCTACGGAGCGCCATTTTTTATGTTATTTTGCATTACGTTTACGATTATTTCCTTTCGTGCTCCCCATCACTGCAATTCTATTTTTCACCTGAAAATAAACCAATTAAACGGAATTAAGATCACAGAAAAGACAAAACGTAATTGCAATGTAAAAAATGATAATTGTCTTCCCTGCCTGTTAAATTCACCATCACGGCACTGATCAAAAGAGCTGTACCCTCTAAGGCAGGTCTGAATGAACACTCAATATAATTCCAGTTATATTTTTTCGATTACATTAGTTGCAACTTTAGGAGGACTATTATTCGGTTACGACACTGCTGTCATATCCGGAACGGTAGAATCCTTAAATACCGTATTTGTCGCGCCACAACACTTAAGTGAATCCGCCGCTAACTCGCTGTTGGGTTTCTGTGTTGCCAGTGCGCTGATTGGCTGCATCATCGGCGGTGCGCTGGGCGGCTATTGCAGTAACCGCTTTGGTCGCCGGGATTCGCTGAAAATCGCTGCGCTGTTATTTTTTATTTCCGGCATCGGATCCGCATGGCCAGAATTAGGTTTTACCACCATTAACCCCGATAATGCTGTGCCTGTTTATTTAGCAGGGTACGTCCCCGAATTCGTTATTTATCGCATCATCGGTGGTATTGGCGTAGGTTTAGCTTCCATGCTTTCACCTATGTATATTGCTGAGCTGGCTCCGGCACATATTCGTGGAAAACTGGTTTCCTTTAACCAATTCGCGATTATTTTTGGCCAGTTGCTGGTGTACTGCGTTAACTATTTTATTGCCCGTTCTGGCGATGCCAACTGGCTGAATACCGATGGCTGGCGATATATGTTCGCCTCCGAAAGTATCCCCGCCCTACTGTTTTTACTGCTGCTGTATACCGTACCAGAAAGCCCACGTTGGCTGATGGCGCGCGGCAGACATGAACAGGCAGAAAGTATTCTGCGCAAGATTATGGGTAGCACACTCGCCACTCAGGCCATGCAGGAGATTAATCAGTCACTCGAGCATGGTCGCAAAACCGGTGGGCGTCTGTTGATGTTTGGTGCAGGCGTGATCGTTATTGGCGTGATGTTATCTATCTTCCAGCAATTTGTCGGCATCAATGTCGTGCTGTACTACGCACCAGAAGTCTTCAAAACGCTTGGAGCCAGTACCGATGTGGCGCTATTGCAGACCATCATTGTCGGCGTAATCAACCTGAGCTTCACCGTGCTGGCTATCATGACGGTAGACAAATTTGGTCGCAAACCGCTGCAGATCATTGGCGCACTCGGCATGGCAATTGGGATGTTCAGCCTCGGTACCGCGTTTTACACGCAGGCTTCCGGCCTGGTGGCGCTGCTGTCGATGCTATTTTACGTTGCGGCATTCGCCATGTCCTGGGGACCGGTTTGTTGGGTGTTGCTGGCAGAAATCTTCCCCAATGCGATTCGCGGTAAAGCGCTCGCCATTGCGGTTGCGGCCCAGTGGCTGGCGAACTACTTCGTCTCCTGGACCTTCCCGATGATGGACAAAAACTCCTGGCTGGTTTCCCATTTCCACAACGGTTTCTCCTACTGGATCTACGGTTGTATGGGCATCCTGGCGGCGCTATTCATGTGGAAGTTCGTACCGGAAACCAAGGGCAAAACGCTGGAAGAACTTGAAGAACTGTGGGAGCCCGCAGCAGAGAAAGCGAAGCCTGCCTCTGCGCAGTAACCCTGAGCAGCAACACGCCGCAGCCCGATTGCGGCGTGTTGTTTTTTTACTCTCGCTTCAGCCGTTTGGAATTACACAGCCACAGGGTGATCACCAGCAGCAGGATCGCCGCGGAATAGATCAACACATCCATGGGTGCTTTATGATCGACAATGATCAACCGCACAATCGCCGTGATCCCGATATAGACAAAGTAGCGCAGCGGAAAGTGAAACCCTGACTGAAAGTACTTCACAATCAGCGCGATAAATTCAAAGTACAGGAAGTAAACCACCAGCCCTTCCACCAGCTCATATTTGCTGGTTTGTTCCGGCGCGAACAGCACATCTGCCAGATGCAGCGTTTCTTTCCCGAGGAATACGACCAGGATCAGGCCCAGACTCAGCAGCCCCAGATTCAGCACGGTCTGCAAGATGGTGGAGATAAACTCCACGCGGGGACGAGATAGCGACGTCATAACAGCACCTCTTACTCAGTGGCGAGGTTCCTGTATAACGCAAAAATGTGACAGAGATCTACATTTTTGTTTATATTTTGTTCGCACAACGGTTCTTGCCGGATGCCGGTTTTGCCTTATCCGACCTACCGTAGGCCCGGTAAGCGTAGCTCCACCGGGCGATCAACCTTCACATTAACGGAAGTTCTCGCTCCGGTCGCTGGTCATATCGTACAAACCAAACTTACGCCCAAGCTGCTGACCACCATCACGCGTTAACGGTGTCCAGCCTATCGCCGCACGACTGCGGGTTGGACCAGAGGAGAAAAGATCCAGCGGCACGGAAACGTACACCCCTTTGGTGAAATCCCCCTCTCCGTACTCGTCCGGCGATGCATTCGTGATGGTCGCATAACCGCCAACAACCACGCCGCTATCGAAGCGTTTCGCAATTTCCAGTGTGCCGCCCTTGTCCCCCGCCAGATATTGCCCCACGCTGGCTTTCACCAGAACATCCTGGGCAAACGAAGGATTCCAGTACGCGGTCAAATGCCCGGTCTTCACGCTGTAGTCGGTGAATTTCATCATGTCCTGCGCGCTACGCCAGTCACGCTGTTTCACGTAGTTGGCGTCAACGCCAAACGCCCAGTTGCTGTCCAATGGACGGTACAATATTTCCGCGCCCGCCCCACCGTACATGGTTTCCAGATAACCGCCGTAAACCTGTCCGTAGAATCCGTTACCGAGAGACTGGAAGTAATTGGCCTGCAGGTTATTCACGTAGACGTCGTTCTGTACATACTCACGCACATGGGTACGCACGCGTGGCAAATGCGAATCCTGCGGTGGGTTAGTGTAGTTAAACTTGTCGTAGTTATTGGCGAGATTGGCAAACAGGCTACCGGTAGTCAGCAGATGATCGGTAACCCACAGATCCGCCGTGCCCATCACGCCCAGTTGATACATATAGAAATTTTCCGGGCCGCCCACCGACTGGTTAAGTACCGGATCGATGTGAAAATCGAAACGTGATTTGTCGATATACCAGCCCTGCTCGGTGGTTTTCGGCACCACCGGCTCCACGCGTTTTTGCGCCAGTTGAGTCTCATGGCCCAACGGCTCGCCTTCCAGATGGCGCTTGAGGCTGGAAACTTCTGTTTCGGTCGTCACCTGCGGCAAGTTAAGGCGATTTTCCGTAATACGGATCGTGCGGATCCCGTCGGGAAGATCGTTCATCACGATCCGGTTCGCACGTTCGATCCCTTCACGCGAATCACGGTATTTCACCTGTTCGCCGGTCACATACAGCGTATCGCCCTGCACCTGGATTTTAGGATCCGCCAGCCCTGCATTGTATTTCAGCAGCGTTAGCTGATTCGCCACCACCGAATGTTGCAGGATGGCATCCTGCGGCTGTGGCTGATATTTCGGGCGGGCGTTGTCGTTATAGTGTGGTCGCAGATCGTTAAAGTTAGTCCGCAGCGTGACCCCAAACATAAAGGTGTTGCCGCGCTCATAGCTGAGGTTAACGTCGGCCCAATCGGTGACGCGATAAATAGCGCCGACGTTAAACTTGCTCTTCTGATCCAGCTTGCCCGCAAAATCCTGCTGGTAATTATTACCCTCATACTCCAGTTTCAGACGCAGCGGCTGCCAGGGTGTCTGATATTCCACGCCGCCAAACAGCGACGCCGGGCCGTGGAACATCTGGCTGCCGTCAATGGAACCCGCCTGCTTGTAACTGTTATCGCGATGACAGAATTTATCACTGTATGAGCAAAACGGATTGCTGACGTTGCCGCTGGTCCCGAGGTATCCCCAACCGAGACCGAGTGAGAAATCAAACGGTCCCCAGGCTTTGTTCGCCACAATATACTCCGCATCGAACAGGCCCGTTCCGCCAATATCGCGCGCGCCCACCGCCACCTGCGGCATCCAGTAGCTCTCTTCCCACAATCGCAGCTTCAGGTCGAACGCCTTATCCTTGTATGTCTGATCGCCTGAAAACGACTCCACGCTGCTGTATTTTTTGGTGCGCACATCGGTATAGCGCAGGGTCGTTTCCAGCCACGGGAACAGTTGCACCGACGCGGAGTAGTAGCGGTACTGATCGTTATCGCGGTAGTTGAGGCTCATTTCGCCTTCACGGGCCATACGTGCGGTTGGGGTTTGCAGCAGCCCTACGCCGCCAAAATCAGACTGGGAAGGACCAATCGGCGCAGGATAAGTTTCACCGTGACAGACCGCGCTGATACCCAGCGCCAACAGGCTGAGCAGATAAGTTTTTCTCATTATTCGGGTATCCGCTGGGTCAGGGTGCGAAGAATGTCGGCATTGATTTCATCCGGGGTGCTGCTCCAGACAGAGTCCGACAGCCCGACAAAAATGATGCTGCCGGGCATCGGCTCAATGTGACGTTTGTTCCAGTAGGCGACCGCTACTTTTTGTGTGCGTCCGTCGGGATAGACAATCCAGGCGTAGCTACGATCCGCGCCGCTGAGCCGACGCTGCCCATCGAGATAGCTGGCAACATCACGTCCGGGTATAAACGGCTGCTTACCCGGGTGGCTTAGCAAACCCAGCAGCGTGATATCCGTGGGCTGCGGCCCAACCCACAGCGTGTAATTGCCCTGCAATGGCGGGTTGCCTCGCTCGCTGACACGCACCACATCCGGGTCAAGATTAATCGTCTGTCTGCCGGTCACCTTCAGCGCCTGAATTTGCTGGCGTAACGCGTTGATAGCCGCGGCATCGTTACCACTTTCTTCAGCGCTCAGCGCCGCCAGGCGCGCCAGTAATGCCTGCTGTTGACGTTGTGCCTCAGCCGTTGCCTGCTCTTCGCCAATCACCGCACCTGGCCACCAGCTATTCGCCAGCTTCGGTTGACCCACCAGATCGACCAAATGCTCCGCGCCGGTCAACGTTTTTGCTTCGGTGCTGCCTGTCGTGATCACTTTTACACTGCCCGCAGCAAAAACAGATGCCGTGCACAGGCTGAATGTCAGCGCGGTAATCATTTGTTTCATCATGGTTTTGCCGCCTTAATCAGCGTGGTTTTCACCGGGAAGAAACCTGCGCCAAGATACTGTTCTGACCGGCGAATCATGCCGTCACTGTCTACCCAGTAGCGGTTATGCCAGCGCGTTTGATCGGTGGTGACGTCTTCATCGAGGATCCGTACCGGCGTTTCATCGCTGCCGACCTTGATGGTGTCAGCACCATCCCATGTGAAAACCGAGCGGGCGGTGGCATAGCGTACCTGCTGATGCTCGGTCCAGCTCATCGTGCGAGACCACGTTGCGCCATCGACTATCTGATTGGGCTTACTAAGCGGGTCGGCAGCCAGATTATTCACCTCGATGAGGTTGTCTCCGTCGAGCTGTGTTTTCACAATGCGCCCATGCTGCGTGACAAGAATGGCCCGATCCTGAGTCACCCATTTCTGCTGTCCGTTTTCCGCGAACGCGAGTACCACAAACAGCTGGGGACCGCCGTTGAGCTGCATATACTGGCTGGCGTAAGGCATATTTTGGATTTCATCATCCGTCATCTGTACGCCGGGAGTACCAAATACGCTATCCCACAGCGAATGCCCCAACCCTTCGGTGGTGGCTGAGCACGCCTGTAGTAGCAGGCAAACCATTATGAGCGCTGGTCGCTTCACGACGTTTCTCCGCATTATTGCCGGGTGGCGCGACGCTTACCCGGCCTACAAATCCCACAGACTTTTGGCAATTCCAAAATAACCACACCGAAGTGTGGTTAGAATTAAACGTACCTTTATTACTGGGTACTGGTGGTTGTCGTGGTGGTGGTTCCGGTATTAGAACCATCACCGCCACCGGTTGCCGCCAGGGCAACCCCCACCGCAGAACTTACGGTGCTCACGCTGGTCGCGGAGGAACTTCCCGCCGAAACCGACGCGGCAGCCGACCCTGCAGCCTCCCCCACCTGAACGGGGGCGGCATAGACAGACGTCGCCGCAAGCGCAGATATAGCCCACAGGCCATACACAACTTTTTTCATCACAAATTCCCTTCATTGCATGAATGGAGATTTACCCAAAAGAATTTCGGGCGAGATCGAGTATACACAAGCCAAAGTGTGCAAATTACGCCACAGGGGAATTTAGGATAATTAGATAACAAGAGAGAAAATAATTAGAATTTGATAATAAAATTAAAATAATCAATCAGTTAAAATATATAAATAAAAAATGCAATATCCGGTAAATCTGAAAACATCAGAGACAGGACAACGTTGAATGAATTATTTTAGGATTAAGCTCAATTAAGAAATGAAGCAAAGACGCAGATATCCTGGAGCATTCTTATAAAAAAGCCGATATTAATATCGGCTTTTTTATTTCATTAATGCCGGATGGCGGCTAAACGCCTTATCCGGCCTACAAGAGTGTCCTGTAGGCCTGATAAGCGTAGCGCCATCAGGCACGCCAGGACTTATAACGGTTAATCAAACCGTTGGTAGAACTATCGTGGCTGCTCACTTCGGAACCATCTTTCAGCTCTGGCAGAATACGGTTCGCCAGTTGTTTACCCAGCTCAACGCCCCACTGGTCAAAGGTGAAGATGTTCAGGATCGCGCCCTGAGTGAAGATTTTGTGCTCGTACAGCGCAATCAACGCACCCAGGCTGAACGGCGTGATTTCGCGCAGCAGGATAGAGTTAGTTGGACGATTACCTTCAAACACTTTGAACGGCACAACGTGGTCCAGGGTTGCCGGATCTTTACCCTGGTCGCGATATTCCTGCTCAACCACTTCACGAGACTTGCCGAATGCCAGCGCCTCGGTCTGCGCGAAGAAGTTAGACAGCAGTTTCGGATGGTGATCCGACAACGGGTTGTGGGTGATGGCCGGGGCGATGAAATCGCACGGAACCATTTTAGTCCCCTGGTGAATCAGCTGGTAGAACGCATGCTGACCGTTAGTGCCCGGCTCACCCCAGATGATTGGGCCAGTCTGGTAATCCACGGCGTTGCCGTTACGGTCAACGTATTTACCGTTGGATTCCATGTTGCCCTGCTGGAAATAGGCCGCGAAACGATGCATATACTGGTCGTACGGCAAAATCGCTTCGGTTTCAGCACCGAAGAAGTTGTTGTACCAGATACCGATCAGCGCCAGCAGCACCGGCAGGTTTTTCTCCGCTGGGGTGGTGGAGAAGTGTTTGTCCATTGCGTGCGCACCAGAGAGCAGCTCAACAAAGTTGTCGAAGCCCACGGACAGGATGATGGACAGACCAATTGCAGACCACAGGGAGTAACGACCGCCAACCCAGTCCCAAAACTCGAACATATTGGCAGTATCAATACCGAACTCGCCAACCGCTTTACCGTTAGTAGAGAGCGCTGCGAAGTGTTTGGCTACGTGCTTGTTGTCGCCAGCGGTCGCCAGGAACCAGTCGCGCGCGCTGTGGGCGTTGGTCATAGTTTCCTGGGTGGTGAAGGTTTTAGACGCGACCAGGAACAGCGTGGTTTCCGGATTCACTTTTTTCAGCACTTCGGCAATGTGCGTACCATCGACGTTAGACACAAAGTGCATATTCAGGTGATTTTTGTACGGACGCAGCGCTTCGGTCACCATGAACGGGCCGAGGTCAGAGCCGCCAATACCGATGTTCACGACATCAGTAATGGCCTTGCCGGTATAGCCTTTCCAACTGCCGGAGATAATCGCTTCAGAGAAGGATTTCATCTTTTCCAGCACCGCATTCACTTCCGGCATCACATCTTTGCCGTCAACGATGATCGGCGTATTGCTACGGTTACGCAGCGCCACGTGCAGCACGGCACGGTCTTCAGTACGGTTGATTTTCTCACCGGAGAACATGGATTTGATGGCACCCGCCAAATCGGTTTCTTTTGCCAGATCCTGCAGTTTAGCCAGTGTCTCTTCAGTGATGCGGTTTTTGGAGAAATCCACCAGCATCAGATCGTCAAATGTCGCGGAAAACTTAGTGAAACGATCGCTATCTTTCGCGAACAGATCCGCGATAGTAACGTCTTTCATCTCTTCAAAGTGTTTTTGTAGTGCCTGCCAGGCTGAGGTCTGCGTTGGATTGATGTTTTTCATTAGCAATACTCTTCTGATTTTGAGAATTGTGACTGAGATCGATTGTAACGCCAGCCACAGAAAAGTGTGATTGTTTTAATGCCATTGCCAGGGCATCCGCCAAACGTAGCTAAAAAGTATAGCTGTTATAAGTACTGTTACTCAGCGCTAACACAGCATGAAAAATCCGCATAATCCCAGCGTTGACAGTACAGGCTACACATTTTATTTATAAATACGGTATTTGCATTTGCGCCTGCACCGGTTTCCGTTCTGCCTTTGTGCCATGGTCGCTCTATTCATTCCCTGACACGAGGTAGTTATGACTGATGTAGTTGTCTCCAAATTTGGCGGTACCAGCGTGGCAGATTTTGATGCCATGAATCGCAGTGCTGATGTCGTGCTTTCTGATGCTAACGTACGTTTAGTGGTGCTGTCCGCTTCGGCGGGTATTACTAACCTGCTGGTCGCGCTGGCAGAAGGTCTGGAGCCAACCGAGCGCTTCGAAAAACTCGACGCCATTCGTCAAATTCAGTTCAATATTCTGGAACGCCTGCGTTATCCGAACGTCATCCGTGAAGAGATTGAACGTCTGCTGGAGAACATCACCACGCTGGCAGAAGCGGCGTCACTGGCGACCTCAACCGCACTAACCGACGAACTGGTCAGCCACGGGGAACTGATGTCTACCCTGTTATTCGTCGAGATCCTGCGTGAGCGCAACGTGCAAGCGCAGTGGTTTGACGTGCGTAAAGTGATGCGCACCAACGATCGTTTTGGCCGCGCAGAGCCCGACGTTGCGGCGCTGGCCGAACTGGCAACCATTCAGCTTGCCCCACGGTTGAACGAAGGTCTGGTCATTACTCAGGGCTTTATCGGCAGCGAAAGCAAAGGCCGCACCACCACGCTGGGACGCGGCGGCAGCGATTATACCGCCGCCTTACTGGCAGAAGCCCTGCACGCAACGCGCGTCGATATCTGGACCGATGTTCCCGGCATTTACACGACCGATCCACGTGTCGTTCCGGCTGCGCAGCGTATTGATGAAATCGCTTTTGAAGAGGCCGCGGAAATGGCGACCTTTGGCGCGAAAGTGCTGCACCCGGCAACCCTGTTGCCTGCCGTACGTAGCGATATCCCGGTGTTTGTGGGCTCGAGCAAGGATCCAAAAGCAGGCGGCACGCTGGTGTGCAATAAAACCGCGAATCCACCGCTGTTCCGGGCGCTGGCCTTGCGCCGTAAGCAGACGCTGCTGACGCTGCATAGCCTGAATATGCTGCACTCTCGCGGCTTTTTGGCGGAAGTGTTCGGCATCCTGGCACGCCACAATATCTCGGTCGATTTAATTACCACATCCGAAGTCAGCGTGGCGCTGACGCTGGATACCACTGGTTCAACTTCCACCGGCGATACACTGCTCACGCAGTCTCTGCTGATGGAGCTGTCGGCCCTGTGCCGGGTTGAAGTGGAAGAAGGCCTGGCGCTGGTGGCATTGATTGGTAACGACCTGTCCAAAGCCTGCGGCGTGGGTAAAGAGGTGTTCGGCGTACTGGAGCCGTTCAACATTCGGATGATTTGCTACGGCGCGTCCAGCCATAACCTGTGCTTCCTGGTGCCCGGTAGTGAAGCCGAGCTGGTGGTACAGAAGCTGCACCATAATTTGTTTGAATGAATCGACGTCAACGCCCGATGGCTCTTGCACCATCGGGCATTTTCACCGCATCACCGTGCCATATAACAGTCTGTCCAGTTCCCTCACATCCCCTTCCCGGCTGTCTGGTAAGGTTGGCGGGATTTCTCCTCTCTCCAGTTCGGCGCGGATAAACGTATGTAACAATGGACGACGCGGACCATACTCCGCCTCACCTGATCGCTGTTTGCGCGCCAGCAATTCGTCGATTTCATGACGCAATGGTGCATCCAGTTCACTTCCCGCCAGCAGCTCGGCAAAACGCATCGGCGGTACGCCCTTGCCCGCTTCCACCCAACGCACCGCCAACAGGGGTCGCAGAACGTAGAAGTACTTCTTCAATCGCACGTCGTCACCCTGCAAATAACCACGGAAGTTTTTCCGCGCCATCGAGTAGTAGTGCCAGCGAGCACGCAGCGGTGAAAACCATTCAGGCACCAACGCTTTCAGCGCCGACACGGTCGCGTCATCCTGCTGATAGACCACCGGCGAATCCAGCCACTCAATAAGCGTCGGGTTTGCGCCTTTAAGTAACCTCAGCGCCTTGCGCCATTCCCAGCCGCACACGTCCAGCTCATCATCTATCGGCAGCTCGATAACATCACGTGGCGCTTCGACCCGCAGATACCATTCAGGGGGATGAACATAGAGAAATCGCACGTCGTAATCGCTGTCCGGCGAGGCAAATCCCCAGCCACGGCTACCGGACTCACAGGCATACAGCACCCTGACGCCATAGCGCCGCTCAACCTCTTTTAGCTGGCGCACTACCCGTTCGCGCATTGCGCCGTCCACTGTGTTGTCGCTCATTATTCTTATCCTTTTATGTTCACAAGACCGTGCAACACCTGGTCCAGGCCACCGAATACCGAGATTTTATCGATCCGTTCCGCGACTCTTTCGAGGGTTTCCAGTTCTTTTAAGCGCAGCGCTACCGGGTTGTTTTCCATCACTTTTGCAGTATTCAACAGCGATCGCGTGGCGGCAGTCTCTTCACGACGTCGGATCACGTTGGCCTGGGCGGATTTTTCCGCTTCAACCAGTTGCGACAAAATAGCCTTCATATCGCCGGGCAGGACAATATCCTTCACCCCCAACGAAGCCACCTCGATACCAAACGGCGTCATGCGGGTTTTCACCTGCGCGCTCACCACTTCATCGATCACCTGCTTATCTTCCAGCAGTTCGTCCAGCGTGCGTGTTCCCACCGCTTCACGCAGCGCAAACTGCAATTCACGGTAAAGGTGATCCAGCGGTTTAGTCAGTTGACCAAATGCCAGCAACACATCGCTATAACGCCAGTTCGCCGCCAGGTTTAAACGCAGGTTGACCTTATCTTTGGTCAGGATCTCCTGGCCGCCAACCTCCAGCACCTGCAAACGGGTATCCACAACTTCCGCTTCAATCAGATGGTTTACCTTCCAGTATGCTGTTAACCCCGGCGGCAACAGCGCCTGAGTTTCGCCATCAATTTTCAGTACACCGACGTGCCACGCCGGAACCTGCACCGTTAAGATTGCTTCGCGACCTTTTACCGCACCGCTGCGACGGGGCTGTAACACTGCATTCATGACGTCCGTTGGCACCTGAACCTCGCGCGTATCCATACGTACCAGCGTTAACGCTTCGTCGGCTCTCCAGTACAGACGACGCGTTGCCGGTGGCAGGATCTCCTGCAAAACGCCATTGACATACAACGCCACGGCTTCGGTATCCGTCGTATCCGCGACCAGGCAGAAACGCTCCACCCACTCGGGCTGAAAGCGACGTAAATACTCCGCCAGCGTCTCAGGTATTTCACTGCCATCGGTATTTACCACCAGAACGTCAGGTGTGTTAAACCACGGTAAACGGTGTTCACCTGCATTCAGCACCTGATAGTAGTCACCCTGTCGGGATAACAGGCCAAGCTGGCCTTTACGAATAGTGATTTTCTTCATCATTTTTTATTCCTTATTGTGAGCCAGGCGCGGGTGCAGGGGCGAAGCGGCAGGGGAATTCCCTTTTGCCTGCCGCACGGCATCTTTACCGGCAGCCTGTTCTGGAGCGTGCTAACTGCGCATTGCTCCGTTTTATTTCTATGATTAACAACCAGTTTCATTGGGAGAATGAATCGGGAATCGAACCCGTTTGGTGGTCATCGGCTGACGGAACGCGCCCTGAAAACAGCCTGTGCCGTTCCTGACGTGCCGGCGGGGTTTAACCCCCTGCGCTTTCAGCGTGATTGACGCAAGTGTTATTGCCAGAAGCGTGCCAGGAATTAAAAGCGGCATGAATAATTTTTAATTAATTGATTCTCATGATTTTAATTATTTACACCAATAATGGCGGTTGTCTCGTTGGGTTAAATTTTTTATCTTTTATTCTCTTATTTATCTTTTTGGATAAACCATGCAGAAGCGACGGGTAGTGATTGGCGTACTGGGAACGGTGCTCGATAAGCGCGGCAAGCGGGCCAATCGGTTTAAGAAGTGGCGACCCACGGTTGGTCTATGCCAACAACCCGATTTCCCTGTCGACAGGCTGGAACTCCTCCACCAGCCACGCGATGAGAGCATGGCGCAACGGTTGATTGAAGACGTCGCGCTGCTTTCGCCGCGCACCAAAGTCCGCCCGCATGCCGTCACCATTAACGATCCGTGGGACTTTGAAGAGGTCTACGCCGCCTTCCTCGACTTTGCCACGCATTATGAATTTGATACGGAAAACGAAGAGTATCTGGTGCACATCACCACCGGGACTCACGTGGCACAAATCTGCTGGTTTTTGCTGACGGAAGCGCGCTACCTGCCCGCCAGCCTGCTGCAAACCAGCCCGGCGCCACGCGGTTCATCAGATGAGGCCGTCGCCGCGGGCGTCTGCTCGGTTATCGATCTCGATTTAAGCCGCTATGCCACGCTCACCAGCCGTTTTCAGCGCGAACAGCAGCAGTCGGTATCCTTTCTGAAAGCCGGGATTGATACGCGCAACGCCACCTTCAATAAACTGATCGATCGCATTGAGCGGGTGGCTCTGCGTTCGACCGACCCGATCCTGCTCACCGGCCCTACCGGCGCGGGCAAATCCTTCCTCGCGAAACGTATTTTTCAGCTACGCCAGTCGCGGCACCTGGTGGCGGGAAAACTGGTGGCGGTTAACTGCGCGACCCTGCGCGGTGACAATGCGATGTCCACGCTGTTTGGTCATGTGAAGGGGGCGTTTACCGGCGCGCTCACGGCGCGTAGCGGATTGCTGCGAGAAGCGGATGGCGGCGTGCTGTTTCTCGATGAGATCGCCGAGCTGGGGCTGGACGAGCAGGCCATGTTACTCAAAGCGATTGAAGAAAAAACCTTTTTCCCGTTTGGGTCGGACAAAGAAGTACACAGCGATTTTCAGCTGATTGCCGGCACCCATCGCGACATGCGGCAATGGGTCGCTGAGGGCCGTTTTCGCGAAGATCTCTACGCGCGGATCAACATGTGGTGCTTCGCCCTGCCCGGTCTCGCGCAGCGGCGGGAAGATATCGCCCCGAACGTCGAGTATGAGCTGCAACGTTTTTCCAGCAACAAGCAGACGCAAATCCGTTTCGATAAAGAGGCTCGCACTGCCTATCTGGCGTTTGCCTGCTCCCCACAGGCGCGATGGCGCGGCAATTTTCGCGAACTCAGCTCATCCATCGCGCGCATGGCGACACTTGCCGAACAAGGTCGCATTACCTTATCCCTTGTCGAAGAAGAGATTGCGCTGCTAAAGGAGAGTTGGCAGATAGCAAATCCGCAGCCTGAACTGAATATGGACATTGACCTGTTCGATCGCCGCCAACTGGAAACGGTGCTGGAAGTGTGCCGCCGTTGTGCGTCGCTGTCGGAAGCCGGACGCGAACTGTTCGCCGTCTCACGGCAGAAAAAAGCCAATCCTAACGATGCGGACCGCCTGCGCAAGTATTTGGCCCGCTTTGGACTAAGTTGGGAAAATCTCCGCAGCGCAACATGAACATAATTTGTTTGAATAATATTCCATCACGCGATAAACAATAACTATAGCCGGGCTCGATCCCGGCTTTTTTATAACAACACAACATCTTTAAATCGCAAGGAATACAACATGCTCGCTACTCTCACGCGGCTGTTCCCGTTATGGGCGCTGCTGCTCTCTGTTATTGCGTATTACACGCCCTCCACCTTTACGCCTGTTGGGCCATTTGTGCCGTCGTTACTGATGCTGATTATGTTCGGCATGGGCGTACACCTGAAGGTGGATGATTTTAAACGCGTACTCTCACGCCCAGCCCCGGTTGCGGCGGGTATCTTCCTGCACTATCTGGTGATGCCGCTCGCCGCATGGATTTTGGCGCTGGCTTTTAATATGCCGCCGGAATTGTCCGCAGGTATGGTGCTGGTCGGTAGCGTCGCCAGCGGAACGGCATCTAACGTAATGATCTACCTGGCGAAAGGCGATGTGGCGCTCTCCGTGACGATTTCATCGGTTTCAACCCTGGTCGGTGTTGTCGCCACGCCGCTGCTCACCCGTCTTTACGTCGACGCGCATATCCAGGTAGATGTGATGGGTATGCTGCTGAGCATTCTGCAGATCGTAGTTATTCCGATCGCTTTGGGCCTGGTCATTCATCATCTGTTCCCACGCGTCGTAAAAACCGTAGAAGCGTATCTGCCCGCGTTTTCTATGGTGTGCATTCTGGCGATTATCAGCGCTGTTGTGGCAGGTTCTGCGTCGCACATTGCGTCGGTCGGCTTTGTGGTGATTATCGCCGTTATTCTGCATAACACCATTGGTCTGCTTGGCGGCTACTGGGGCGGGAAACTGTTCGGCTTTGATGAATCCACCTGCCGCACACTGGCGATTGAAGTCGGCATGCAGAACTCCGGCCTCGCCGCTGCGCTGGGCAAAATCTACTTCGGTCCGCTCGCTGCCCTGCCCGGCGCGTTGTTCTCCGTCTGGCACAACCTTTCAGGTTCGCTGCTTGCGGGTTACTGGTCCGGGAAGGCGATTACTGAAAAGCGAAGCGCTATAAAACAAAACTGATCGCGTATAAATGGAGGGTCACCCTCCATTTATTTAAATATTCCTTTGAACCCCATCACAAAACAACAAATACCAACACAAAACAAAATCTTAATTTATTCTTTTTATTTCAACTAATTAATAAACAAACCACATGCAAATGATAATTTATCTCGATCATTTAATGTTGATTTGTTTTGTTTTAGTTGGAATTATGACTTCACTACAACACAGATAACCCCTTTACCCTATCTTTGAGGCCGCTATGAAAAAAATTGCGATTATTGGAAGCAGTGGAGGCAACCTCTACAACCTGGGTGGCGCAGAGCCAGAGAAGTTACTCCAGGAAATCTATCAGCAGTGCGAAGCCGCAGGTGTGGAAGTTGCCGCCGTGCAGTTTATCGCGGCGGAAGCCTCGATGGATGTTGCCAAACCCCACACACCGGCATCCGTGTATGCATTAACCACAGAAAACCAACAAAAACCACAACGGATATTTCAGGGCAAACTCTCAGAGGTGAACGCTTCGGTGGTCGAAAGCGATCGCCAGATTGCTGAGATGATCCGTAGCGGCGCGATCGACGGGATCGTCGTGATGAGCGCCGATCCGGGAAAAGCGAACCACGAAGTCTTCACCGCAGCTGTTGAGATGAAAACACCGATCGTTGGCACCGGGGGAACGTCAATGGCGCTGGTGGCGGCAAAAGGGGCAAATGTCGTCGCAACCTCGGGTACGACCGGCACCACCAGCCGCACCCGCGCAGTCTCCTTCGTGGCGTCTCTGTGTAAACACTGGGGCGTTAAGTACAAGCCGCAGTTGGGTAGCGCTTCACCCTCCCAGGGTGGCTCCGGAAAGAGCCTGCTCAAACGCTTTAACATTCGCAGCATTATGATCCCTGCGCTGCCTGGCTTTATCGCGATGGCGATTGTTCTCGCCCTGAGCCACATCCCGGGTCTGGAAAAACTTAACGATATTTTTGAAATCCTGCTGAAAGGCCTGCCGGTATTGGTTGCCGTGCTGGCGGCAAAACAGATTTCTGAGCTGGATGAAGTCTCAATCGTTGCCGGGGTCGTCGCCGGGGTGCTGTCCGTCGAGGGGGGTCTGATCGGCGGGATAATCGGCGGTTTGATGGCCGGGATTTTCGTTCGTTGGCTGTTTGAATTATGCCTGAACTGGCGCTTTCCGATGACCACCGTCAACATCGTCGCCGGTGGGATTTCAGGTCTTGCCGCCGGGTTGATCATGCACTATCTGTTGAGTCCGCTGGCGTTGTCAGCAGGTAATTACATCAAACTGGCTATCGAAAGCACCCTGGCTTTCAGTCCTGTTCTTGCCGGACTGCTGGCGGGGCTGGTTATCTGGCCAGCCATCCTGGGTGGTGTCTATCACGCGGTCATCCTGCCGCTGGTTCTGCTGGAGATGGAAAAATCCGGCGTCAGCTTCCTCGGCGCAGTCGATATGGTGGGTCTGGTGATGGTTGCCGCAGGGATTAACCTTGCCAACGTTATCGCCCCTCGTGAAAAAAGTGAAGCCGCCGTCGCCACACCGGGGCTGCTTATAAACCTGGGTTTCGGAACCTTCGTGGAATCTGCCTACCCCTTCATGTTCGCCAACAAAATTGTCTTTGGCTCCGCCATTTTCTGGGCCGGAATGGGCGGCATGATGCTGGGCTTCTTTAACGTTAAAGGCGTGGCCTATGTTCCCGCTTTTGCCTCGCCGTTCTTGTCCAGCAATGCGCTTCAGATGGCCATTGTGATGATCACAATAATGGCGATGACCTGTATTACCACCATTATTGCTAACCGTTTTAAGGCTGTCGTACAGAGCGAACCCGCAGCGTCAGCCCGTTAATTAATGCACCAACACCAGAGGTACACCATGTTTAAAGGCGATATGAATAAAAAACGCGCCAAAGCGTTACAGAAAGTGAAAGACGCCATTGCACTCCACGGCGGACAAACCATCCTCAGTACCGGGATCACTGGCGACGATGCGCGTCTGGCGAAAGCGGTGTGTGAGGCAGGCGTTAAGCTGCTGGAACCAAACCACCCGGCACTGGCGCTGGCGCGTGGACACAAAGGCGTGAGCAATATGCATGCAGCAGAGCAGATCCGCCATGAAATCACCAACAGCCAAATGGCTGAAGCGGTACACGGCGTGCGTAACGTGGTTCCTGACGATATTTTCATTACCGTGGGTATTGCGGGGGGTTTTACCGAAACCTTGCCCGTGCCGCTCAGTGACACTGAGATTCTGGAGATTGCCCGTGCCGGAGCCGATGGTTTACACACGCATAAATCCGACTGGGACGATCTACAGGATATCGTTAATCTCGCCCATCAATATGGTCTGACCGTT
Source organism: Citrobacter sp. C6_1 (assembly GCF_014596835.2). NCBI lineage: Bacteria > Pseudomonadati > Pseudomonadota > Gammaproteobacteria > Enterobacterales > Enterobacteriaceae > Citrobacter > Citrobacter sp. C6_1. The sequence goes on from NZ_CP115031.1 coordinate 4,358,813, forward strand.
GACGCCTATATTGGTCACCCGGACGATCTACATACTTTCGGTATTCCTGCGCGTACGCCGGAAGAGGTTTCCACCGTGGCGAAGCGGATGCAGGAAATTGGCGTCGATATGATCGGCCTGATGACCGGTATGAGCTATGAAGGCGTAGCAGCAGGCGACATTCCACAGGCCATTAAAGACAGGCTGCGAGCGCTGGTTGGCGCGGTTGATGTGCCGACGCTGGCAGAAGGCGGTATTAACCTCGCCAACGCCAAAGCGTTTAAAGATACCGGAGTCAATATTCTGGTCGTCGGTACGGCAATCGACAATATGGTCTGCAACGCCGCCAAAGAGGCCGTCACACCGTTTATTGCTCAGTAAACTCAGAGGAAAGAGATATGTTGCTGGTGACCGATCTGGATGGAACGTTACTGACATCGCAGAAAACAATCAGCCCGCGCACGCGTCAGGCGCTGGTTGAGTTCCGCCAGCGTGGCGGTCTGCTGGCAGCCTGTTCCGCCAGGCCGGTCTCCTCCATGGTGCGCCTGTTACAACAGCAACAGGTAGATAAATTGTTTGCCTGGTGCGCCGGTTTTAATGGTGGGCAAATTCTGGAGATTGCGTCGCAGCATATTATTCATACTGCGGCACTCTCTTGCATGGACCTCCAGGAGATTGACCGATCTATTTCTCTTTCCTGCTACCCCCATCATTTTTTTAGCGCCGATGCTATTTATCATCGTGATGACCGACTCGTGGCACCATGGACGACTTATGAGGCCAACTTATTTGAACTACCCTTTATTTCGGCAACGCCTGAATATATTTTTAATCAGCATGATGTTTATAAAATCACATTAGTGGCAGAACAATCAAAAATAAATTCATTATGTACGGCAATGAATAATGAATTGCCCTGTGGTTATATGGCGACAATCACCGGGGGAAATTATATTGACATCCAACGTACTGAAATAAACAAAGGCTATGCTATAAACATGTTAAGGCAGCAGCTAAATATAGCGACCGAACAGGTTACAGCGATTGGCGATCAGCAGAACGATATCAGTATGTTTACCACTGCTAACATCGGTATCGCCATGGGCAATGCGCCTGATGCAGTAAAACAACACGCCACCTATGTGACGACCTCTAATGATGATGAAGGTATTGTCCGTGCGCTGGAGTGGTTGCGTTGCTTTGCGCATCCAGTTACCATGCGCCAAAGCACGACATTGGCGGAAAATAATGAACCCGATTAAAAGAAGAAAACATATTCTTGATGAATTAAATAAGTTCGGTGAAGTCACAGTCATCAAATTATCGGAAACGCTAAAAGTTACATCAGAGACCATTCGCCGTGACCTCTCGATACTGGAGTCCGAAGGACAAATTACCAAAATCCATGGAGGGGCTGTCAAAAAACAGGTCGTTCAGGAAGATGAGTTTGGCGCCCGTATAGATATACACCGCGATGAAAAAATGGCAATTGGTAAAATTGCCGCCACGATGGTTAGCGAACGCGACACATTGTTTATTGACTCCTGTACGACTAACTTAATTCTTGCTGAACTATTACCCCCACTCGCTTATTCTGTTATTACCAACTCAGCGTTAATTGCGGATAAAATTAAAGAGCATAATCTTCAGGCCCGCGTTTACGTCTTAGGTGGCGAATATGACTACCATTTTCGCGCCAATCTCGGTGTCTCGGTTTGTCAGCAAATTAACGCCATTCACGCCGATATCTGCTTCATTGGCGCAGGTGGGATTTCGCCTCAGCATGGAGTGCTGGTAAAAAGTTTTGATGAAGCGTACGTGGCGAAGTCCATGATTGCCATGAGCAAAAAAGCGGTAATTCTCGCCGACCATACCAAATTTGGTCAGGATGGGGTGATGTGTATCGCCACGTTAAAAGAAATCGATAGCATCATCACAGATAAAGGATTCAAAACAACGGGTTATACCCAGCAGGACTTTGGCGGAAAATTGCGTATTGCCTATTGAGCGCTATCAGGCTGGCCAGGATTACCGTACACTGAGAATATCGGCTAACAGAGGGCACCCGTATGGCACTCCCCCGCATTACCCAAAAAGAGATGACCGAGCGCGAACAGCGTGAACTGAAAACGCTGCTCGACCGCGCGCGCATTGCGCATGGTCGACTGCTGACCAACGCTGAGACCAACAGCATCAAGAAAGAGTACATCGATAAGCTGATGGCCGTGCGCGAAGCCGAAGCTAAAAAAGCCCGCCAGTTGAAGAAAAAGCAGGCTTATAAACCGGATTCAGAGGCGTCATTCTCCTGGTCGGCGAATACGCCAACGCGCGGCAGACGTTAACGTCCTTTCTTCTTACGCCCCGGCGAGGTAAAACGCTTGCCGTTTGCCGCCGGGCGCGATTTCTCTTTCTCCGCCGATTTTTCGATTTTCACTACCGGGCGCTTGATGCCTGCGGTGGCGGCTTTTGGCTTCGCTTTCGCCTTCGGTTTAGCTTCTGAAGAAGAATTCTCAATCAGCTTAAACAGTTCGATCAGTTCGTCATCCGTCAGGTCGCGCCATTCACCCAGCGGCAGCCCGGACAAACCGATATTCATGATCCGCGTACGTTCAAGTTTCACCACTTCATAGCCAAAATGTTCGCACATCCGACGGATCTGACGGTTCAGTCCCTGGACCAGAGTGATACGAAATACAAACGGCGCTTCTTTCCTGACCTTGCATTTCTTGGTAACAGTGCCGAGGATTGGCACACCGGCTCCCAACCCACGAATAAAGTCGTCGGTTACGGGCTTATCGACCGTCACCAGATACTCTTTTTCGTGATCGTTACCGGCACGCAGGATCTTATTCACCAGATCGCCGTGGTTGGTGAGAAAGATCAGCCCCTGGGAATCTTTATCCAGACGGCCAATGGGAAACACGCGCTTGCTGTGATTAACGAAATCCACAATGTTGTCGCGTTCGCTGTCTTCGGTGGTGCTGACAATCCCTACCGGCTTGTTCAGCGCGATAAAAACCAAATCCTCCGCTTCACGCGGCTCAATCAACCGACCATTCACTTTCACGACGTCGCCAGGCATCACCTGATCGCCAATGGTGGCGCGTTTGCCATTCAGGAAGACATTCCCTTGTTCGATAAAGCGATCCGCCTCGCGGCGCGAGCAGATTCCGCTTTCACTGATGTATTTATTTAATCGGATGGATGAGTCGGGCAGCATAATTTCTCCTGTATACACTTCATCCTTCAAGCCGTCTCTGCGTTGGCTGCCCTCACTCACCCTGGTCACATAGTTATCTATGCTCCCAGGAATTCGTTCCCTTGCCGCCTTGATACAACTTGAATGCTTTTGTGTATTAAAAGCGAAATATACCTTACCTTGCGGGCGATAAAAATAATCGTGCGCGAATGCCCGAGGGCTATTTGTGATCCGTCACACCTTTAGACACAAAAGTGTGGGTGATCCATAACTGCAATTTTGTTGGGCGAAACGAAGCAGAATCAATACATTAGCGCAACAAGCACATCTGTGCCGACATCGCACAATCGTCACATCAAATGTGCAGCACAATCAGCCAGATCAGGGCGTTGAAATAAGTGAAAATAGCTTTGAGCTGCGGAAAGAATGGGGTTATATCAGATCAAGAAGGCAATTTCGTGATTTGCACAAATGTGCAGGAGTTCAAAAATGGCGATGGAAAACAGCGATGATATCCGCCTGATCGTAAAAATAGCGCAGCTGTATTACGAACAGGATATGACACAAGCGCAAATCGCTCGCGAGCTGGGGATTTATCGTACCACCATCAGTCGCTTGCTAAAGCGTGGCCGCGAGCAGGGTATCGTCACCATTGCCATTAATTACGACTACAACGAAAACCTGTGGCTGGAACAGCAGCTAAAACAAAAATTTGGCCTGAAAGAGGCGGTCGTCGTCTCCTGCGACAGCGAACAGGAAGATGAACAGCTTAATATGATGGGCGTACACGGGGCGCAGTTACTGGAGCGCTTACTGGAACCCGGCGACATTATTGGGTTTTCATGGGGGCGTGCGGTACGGGGACTTGTTGAAGGATTATCCCCCGCCAGCCAGTCACGTCAGCTTATTTGCGTGCCGATTATTGGCGGGCCGTCCGGCAAGCTTGAAAGCCGCTACCACGTCAATACGCTGACCTACGGCGCAGCGGCAAAGCTCAAGGGGGAATCGCATCTGGCCGATTTTCCGGCGCTGCTGGAGAACCCGCTCATTCGCAATGGCATTATGCAGTCCCAACATTTCAAATCGATTTCCGCCTATTGGGATACTCTGGACGTCGCGCTGGTCGGGATTGGCTCTCCGGCGATAAGAGATGGCGCCAACTGGCACGCCTTTTACGGCAGCGAAGAGAGTGATGACCTGCATGCCCGTCAGGTAGCCGGAGATATTTGCTCACGCTTTTATGATATCAACGGCGTGACGGTAGAGACCGGTATGAGTGAAAAAACACTCTCCATCGAAACCAATAAATTAAAGCAGGCGCGTTACTCCATCGGCATTGCCATGGGGGAAGAAAAACTGAGTGGAATACTTGGTGCATTACGTGGAAATTATATTAACGGTTTAGTTACCAACAGCCATACTGCTGAATTATTGTTGAAGTAAATATATTCGAATGGGTCCTGACATAATTTATTTTATGTGGGAGCCCCTTATCTGAAATTGGGAGTTAATTATGCAAACGTGGTTAAATCTGCAGGATAAAGTCATTATTGTTACCGGCGGCGCATCCGGTATTGGGCTAGCGATTGTTGAAGAGTTATTAGCACAGGGCGCGAATGTGCAAATGGCGGATATTCATGGTGGTGAAGGTCAATATGAAGGCCATAGTGGATATCATTTCTGGCCGACAGATATTTCCAGCGTCAAAGAAGTTAATCATACCGTTACCGAAATTATCCACCGCTATGGACGTATTGATGGTTTGGTGAATAACGCAGGCGTTAATTTCCCGCGCCTGCTGGTCGATGAAAAAGCCCCCGCCGGGCAATTTGAACTCAATGAAGCCGCTTTTGAAAAAATGGTCAATATCAACCAGAAAGGTGTGTTCTTAATGTCGCAAGCAGCGGCACGCCAAATGGTAAAACAGCGTAACGGCGTGATTGTGAATGTCTCTTCAGAAAGCGGGCTGGAAGGCTCTGAGGGGCAAAGTTGCTATGCAGCCACCAAGGCCGCACTGAATAGCTTCACCCGTTCCTGGTCAAAAGAGCTGGGTAAACACGGGATTCGTGTGGTTGGCATTGCGCCTGGCATCCTGGAAAAAACCGGTCTGCGCACTCCCGAGTATGAAGAAGCGCTGGCCTGGACCCGCAACATCACCGTCGAACAGTTGCGTGAGGGTTACACCAAAAACGCGATCCCGATTGGTCGGGCTGGTCGATTAAATGAAGTCGCTGATTTTGTTTGTTATCTTCTGTCAGAACGCGCCAGTTATATTACCGGAGTAACCACTAACATTGCGGGCGGTAAAACGCGCGGCTAAGGAGGTTTTATGGTCAATGCAATCTTCTGCGCCCACGGCAAACTGGCCTGCGCCATGCTGGAATCGGTACAGATGGTCTACGGCGAGGCCAACGTCGAAGCGGTGGCATTTGTCCCGGGAGAGAACGCCAACGACATTGCAGAAAAGTTGAAAAAGTTAGTGAGCGCCAACTACGATGGTGAGTGGCTGATTGCCGTCGATCTACAGTGCGGCAGTCCATGGAACGCCGCCGCAACGCTGGCAATGCAAAACCCCGCCATACGCGTTATTAGCGGGTTGTCTCTGCCTTTGGCACTGGAGCTGGTCGATAACCAAAGCAGTATGAATGTGGATGAACTGTGCAAACACCTGACGACCATTGCTCAACAAACCTGTGTCGTCTGGCAACATCTGGCAACGACCGAAGAGGATTTCTGATGAACATTACCCTTGCACGTATTGATGACCGCTTGATCCACGGTCAGGTCACTACCGTCTGGTCGAAAGTGGCAAATGCCCAGCGGATTATTATCTGCAATGATGAGGTATATAACGATGAAGTTCGCCGAACATTATTACGCCAGGCCGCCCCGCCGGGGATGAAGGTCAACGTCGTGAATATCGAAAAGGCAGTCGCGGTTTACCATAATCCGCAATATCAGGACGAAACCGTTTTTTATCTTTTTACCCGTCCGCAAGATGCCCTGGCAATGGTAAAACAAGGGGTAAAAATTGCCACGTTAAATATTGGCGGCATGGCCTGGCGACCCGGTAAAAAACAATTAACCAAAGCGGTCTCATTAGATGACGACGATATTCATGCTTTTCATGAGTTAGCTAAATTAGGCGTTTCGCTGGATTTACGCGTCGTCGCATCAGACCCATCAATTAATATTCTTGAAAAAATAAAAGAACAATCGCTCGCTGAATAAATAAAAACGCCTGTGTATTTATGCTGTAACAGGCAGGGATGATCACATTCACAAGGTGACATATTATGGAAATAAGTACCCTACAAATTATCGCCATATTTCTATTTTCCTGTATTGCCGGAATGGGCAGCGTGCTGGATGAGTTCCAGACCCACCGCCCGCTCATCGCCTGTACCGTTATCGGCCTGATCCTCGGTGATTTAAAAACCGGGATTATGCTCGGCGGTACGCTGGAGTTAATCGCACTTGGCTGGATGAACGTTGGCGCTGCACAGTCTCCCGATTCGGCACTCGCCAGTATTATCTCCGCCATTCTGGTGATTGTCGGGCAACAGAGTATCGCCACCGGTATCGCCATCGCTCTGCCAGTCGCGGCAGCAGGCCAGGTACTGACGGTATTCGCCCGTACCATCACCGTGGTGTTCCAGCACGCGGCGGATAAAGCCGCCGAAGATGCCCGCTTTCGCACCATCGATTTGCTGCACGTTTCCGCTCTGGGCGTACAGGCGCTGCGCGTCGCCATTCCGGCGCTGATTGTCTCGCTGTTTGTCAGCGCGGACATGGTCAGCAACATGCTGAATGCCATTCCGGAATTCGTCACCCGCGGGCTGCAGATTGCCGGAGGATTTATCGTGGTGGTCGGTTACGCCATGGTGCTGCGCATGATGGGCGTGAAGTACCTGATGCCCTTCTTCTTCCTCGGATTTATCGCCGGGGGTTACCTCGATTTAAGTCTGCTGGCCTTTGGCGGCGTGGGCGTGATTATCGCGCTGGTCTACATCCAGTTGAACCCACAGTGGCGTAAGGCTGAACCACAGGCGCAAGCCGCCTCTTCTCAAGCCCTCGACCAGCTTGACGACTAACGGAGCCCATCATGGAACAGAAAAAACTGACCAAATCCGACCTGTTTAGCATGTTTGTTCGCTCCAACCTGCAACAGGCGTCATTCAACTTCGAGCGCATTCATGGGCTGGGCTTTTGCTACGACATGATCCCCGCCATCAAGCGCTTGTATCCACTGAAAGAGGATCAGGTTGCCGCACTCAAACGTCACCTGGTGTTCTTCAATACCACCCCTGCCGTTTGCGGTCCGGTGATTGGCGTCACCGCCGCAATGGAGGAAGCACGCGCCAACGGTGCGGAAATTGACGATGGCGCGATCAACGGCATCAAAGTCGGCCTGATGGGCCCGCTGGCCGGTGTTGGCGATCCGCTGGTATGGGGTACGCTGCGCCCGATTACCGCCGCGCTTGGCGCCTCTTTAGCGCTCTCCGGCAACATTCTCGGCCCATTATTATTCTTCTTTATTTTCAACGCAGTACGCCTGGCGATGAAGTGGTACGGCTTACAGCTTGGCTTTCGTAAAGGCGTCAACATCGTCAGCGACATGGGTGGCAATCTGCTGCAAAAGCTGACTGAGGGAGCATCGATTCTCGGCCTGTTTGTGATGGGAGTACTGGTCACCAAATGGACCAGCATCAACGTGCCGCTGGTGGTATCGCAAACGCCTGGCGCAGACGGTACCACCGTCACCATGACCGTGCAGAACATTCTCGACCAGCTCTGCCCCGGCCTGCTGGCGCTGGGTCTGACGCTGCTGATGGTGCGTCTGCTTAACAAGAAAATTAATCCGGTATGGCTGATTTTCGCCCTGTTTGGCCTGGGGATTATCGGTAACGCACTGGGCTTTCTGTCCTGATTTTTCGCCCCGATGAGAAGTCGGGGCTCCTGTCAAAACTGAGGTGGAACAATGAAAACAACAGCTTTACGCCTTTATGGTAAACGTGATCTGCGCCTGGAAACCTTCGACCTTCCTGAAATGCAGGATGACGAAATTCTGGCTTCCGTCGTGACGGACAGCCTGTGCCTCTCTTCCTGGAAAGAAGCGAATCAGGGTGAGAACCATAAAAAAGTACCGGACGATGTGGCCACCAACCCGATTATCATCGGCCACGAATTCTGTGGCGATATTATTGCCGTGGGAAAAAAATGGCAGCATAAGTTTCAGCCCGGCCAGCGCTATGTCATCCAGGCCAACCTGCAACTGCCGGATCGCCCGGACTGTCCGGGATACTCCTTCCCGTGGGTAGGCGGTGAAGCCACCCACGTCATTATTCCTGATGAAGTCATGGAACAAGACTGCCTGTTGGCCTACGAAGGCGAAACGTACTTTGAGGGTTCACTGGTAGAACCGCTTTCTTGTGTAATTGGCGCATTCAACGCCAACTATCACCTGCAGGAAGGCACTTATAACCATAAGATGGGTATTCGTCCGCAGGGACGAACGCTGATCCTCGGTGGCACCGGGCCGATGGGGCTGCTGGCGATCGACTACGCGCTGCATGGTCCGGTAAACCCGGCGTTGTTGGTGGTGACTGACACCAACAACGATAAGCTGAGCTACGCCCGCAAGCACTACCCATCAGAACCACAAACGTTGATCCACTATCTCCACGCCGAGGATGCGGCGTATGACACGTTGATGGCGCTGAGCGGCGGTCACGGGTTCGACGATATCTTTGTGTTTGTGCCGAACGAGCAACTGGTCACGCTGGCCTCTTCCCTGCTGGCAGCCGATGGCTGCATGAACTTCTTTGCCGGTCCGCAGGATAAACAGTTCAGCGCGCCAATTAATTTCTACGACGTGCACTACGCCTTCACTCATTACGTGGGGACATCTGGCGGTAATACCGACGATATGCGCATGGCGGTTAAACTTATTGAAGAGCAGAAAGTCCAGGCGGCAAAAGTAGTGACGCACATTCTGGGGCTGAATGCGGCAGGTGAAACCACGCTGGAACTGCCAAAAGTCGGTGGCGGGAAAAAACTGGTCTACACCGGCAAGGCCTTTCCGTTAACCGCACTCACCCAGATTGACGATCCAGCCTTACGTGACATCCTGGAACAACATCAAGGGATTTGGTCGCAGGAAGCCGAACAGTACGTATTGTCTCATGCCGGGGAGATTTAACATGATTAACCGCGACACTCAGCTGTGCATGTCGCTTGCCGGTCGCCCCGGCAACTTTGGCACGCGTTTTCACAATTATCTGTATGCAAAGTTAGGGTTAAATTTTATCTACAAAGCCTTTACCACGCAGGATATTGAGGCCGCAGTTAAAGGCGTTCGCGCGCTGGGTATCCGCGGTTGCGCGGTCTCAATGCCGTTTAAAGAGAGCTGTATGCCGTTTCTGGATGCCATCGCCCCTTCCGCAAAAGTGATTGATTCCGTCAACACCATCGTCAATGACAGCGGCACGCTGACGGGATTTAACACCGACTATATTGCGGTAAAAAGCCTGATTACCAGCCACCAGCTTGATAACCGCGCACGCGTCATGATCCGCGGTAGCGGTGGAATGGGCAAAGCGGTCATCGCCGCGTTTCGCGATGCCGGTTTTCGTGATGTGATTATTGCCGCCCGTAATCGAGAAAGCGGCCCTGCGCTGGCAAAACAGTACGGTTTCCAGTGGCAGCCGCAGCCGGATGGAATTGCCTGCGATATTCTGGTCAACGTGACGCCCGTCGGCATGGCGGGCGGTAAAGAGAGTGATGCACTGGCCTACAGCGAAGCGATGGTTGCTGCCGCCAACGTGGTGTTTGACGTGGTCGCCCTACCGCCGGAAACACCGGTGATTAAGCTGGCGCAGAAGCTGGGTAAAAAAACCATCAGCGGCGCAGAGGTCATTGCCTTACAGGCGGTGGAGCAATTCGCCATGTACACCGGCGTGCGCCCGGATGACGCGCTGATTGCCGAAGCCGCAGAATTTGCGCGGGCGGGGTAAGAGAGCAGGAACAGAGCGCCGGGGATGGGCGCTCTAATAACCATTAATCAGAAAATCAATCGCATCTCGAAGTTCTGCCCTGTTTGCGGTCAGATCTCCCACAAAGTTACCCACATTCTTCACAGGTATGCCTGTCATCATGTACGTCATCACCACATAGGCTTGCCCACCAATGCTAACAATCGGGCAAATTTTAGCTGGCGGGACTTCGTTGGGAAACTGGCTTAGCGCGATAACGGGTGCGACCAGTACATGCTGCAAAACAGCGGCTACCGGATGCTGTAAGCTAATTAAAAACGGATAAATGCTTTTTCCACTTCCTGTATTCTCATAAGCGCAATACTGCTCCATCAGAATGTCCTTTGAAAATCACTGAACGAACCGTTTTCTTCCACCCATTGATTTAATGCTGCTATAGATTTTTTATTATCCCGCAGCCATTCATCGCGTTTGTTCTCACGAAATTTTTCGATTAGGGCTTCGGTTAAAACCGCTGACAGATTGATTTTAAGCTTGCGCGCCTCTTCCAGGATCTCTGGAGCCAGAGAGACATTAACTGATTTTTTTACCTTCGACATAGTGCGCATGATAACCCCCATAGCAGTGCGCATGACATACCTAAGGTTAGCGTAATAAGCGAGCATTTCCTATTCCCCGACCAGCAAATCATCATGTCACACTAAGATGGTTGCACAGGTCTGTCACGCCCCGAAGAAGAAGTCTGCGAGGCGCTTTCCAGATTAGTTTAGGGAGTCGCTGACAAACAATTGCTGGTCAGCTTTCGCTTCCAAATGCGCCAGCGCGGGAATCAACTGGCTGATGTTTACCAGACTGTGTCCTAACTGGCATATGCTCTCATACGCAAAATGTTCCTGACCTTCACCCGCCATTGTCAGCAGGCTTTCGCCCATAAAATTCAGCGTCTGGTACAACCCTGCCAGCGCCTCTTCACAGCCAAACGATAGCGCCAGATTTTCTTCGGTGGTGAGATGGCGACAATCAAGATGGCGAAACGCCTCGGCGAGTGGAGAATAAAGCAGATCGGCCTGTGGAATGGGAGAAGAAGACGCAAAACAGGCGTTAGTGGTACTATTAGCATCAGCCATAGCATTACCTCGTATAATGTTGTGGTTAGAAGCTCGGTATGTGTTCGCGCACTGCCGGGCTTCGTTGTTTCTGTAAGAGAATTGACTTACACTTGTCTTACGATTACCAATGTAAATCAGGTGTCAGACACATGTCAACGGTAGAATTCAAAAAGAAAGGCAACAAACAAATCGCGTTACGTGTCGAGCCGGAACTGGAAGCAGGGATTCATAAAGCGCTTTCAATGGATGGTGACGCTTCAATATCCGCATGGATTAAGCGCATTATCAGGAAAGAGCTGAAGCAGAAAGGAATTGAAGTGTAACAGGCAGTAGTTTATATCGCTTTTCTGAAGGTCTGTTTAGAGCGAACAGCGGAAGTTCGGAATAAATACTGACATAGACGTGTTTTCTTGCGGTGGCCAGTTTTTGTTGACCACTTCATTGTACCTAATCTTGGAGGTTGATCAGTTAACCCTCATTTTTGCGGGTTAACTGAAGTTAGGCTTACTGTGTATAGATAAAACAAGCGTTTTTCCAAGTTACCTTAGAAAAAGCCTTAAGTTAGAAGCCGTTCCTCGTAATCGTCGGTTGTGGGCATTTTTCCGATCTCTGTCATGCGACACACTAATCGGGATAAAAGCACTCGTACCTCAATTATATGCTCAACTAAAAAGTTATCTGACGTAGCTCCCCCATGCACTGCCTTCGAACGGTAGTCATACAGCTTCTTAACCCTACGATAGGTGGCTAAACGATCAGGCCCTCGCTCCTCAAGATATGCTGCGGCCATAAGAGCAAGACGAAAACGAAGCTCTGAATTGATTCCAAAGAGCGCTTCAAATCCTGCCCATAAAGCAGCAGCAGCCATTCTCAAATTCGCGTGTTGGTTGTGAGTTGTTAAAGAATCAATAGCGAGCCGGAATGCTGGTTGCTCTAGCAGATCTATCCAACGCTTGAGATTCTCTTGAACCCAGTCGAGAGACTCTAGTGATATCTCTACACTTGGGCTTATTCTCCGAACTGCCGGCACGTCCTCAAGAAGTTGGACTTCACACGAGTTGGCTTGAAGAGCAGGGAATACATCCCAAGATGCACTTGCTACTGCAGGAACAAGTATATCGGTGAGTGTGCGGCATCGGATCGCGGATATGATCCACCATCCGATAGTCAGGTCTGATTGAGAAAATTTCGACTCACTGCTTTGCAACGCAAGCTCATGCGTAACTGCGGGCATATGACGAGCAACAGCGCTGAGTAGCGACTTGCTCTTAAGCGCTTTGGCTAACTCTATCTCTCCTGGTGGATGAAGTACCTCCCTTAATTCACCTACGTCTTGGAAAACATAAGGCCCGTTTCGAAACGTCAATCCTGACAAAGCGAAACAGATCTCATTCTGACTGGATAAACTAGATATTCGAGTTGCAGCGTATTTCTTGCGAGACTCGAAGTAGTTAAGTAAACCTGACAATTTTTCTTTGTTGATTTCCATATTCCCAAGCTTAGAATTTTCGCTATTGTGTACCGTATATTACACAATAGCTTAGTTAGGGCGTAGGCGTCCGCTTTTGGCACAAACCCGACGCTGAAAACCACGCTGGCAGTGATAAAGGCGCTGGGTATTGGATTGACCGTTAAAGCTTGAATGGGGAAATCAGCCAAAGCTTACTTTCAGCGTGCCCTGCACATTACCCTCTTTTCCTACCACAATCTCCACATCGCGGCCCAGTTTCACCAGACATTCGAGCATCTTTGCTTCACTGATACCACGAAACTGACCACGTAGCAGGTTGGAAAGTTTAGGCTGCGTCATTCCCAGTAGCTGCGCAGCCTGCTGCTGCGTTAACCCTTTGCGTTGCAAAATCTCACCAATCACCATTGCCAGTTGCGCTTTCAACTGCATCTGTTCTGCGTCATACGCGCCTAAATCGGCGTAAACATTACCGCTACTGGCTTCCACTTCATGTGACATATCCACTCTCCTGCGCATGGCGCTGTGCAGCCTTGAGCCGCTGATAAATCAGGTCAATTTCAGGTTTCGGGGTTGCCTTCCCGGAAACGGATTTCTTCTGAAAAACATGGAGAACATAAACCGCATTTTTCAACTGGATGGTGTAAACCGCCCGCCAGGCGTTGCCGTGATGATCCTCAACGACTTCCAGAACCCCCGCGCCACCAAATCCTTTTAATGATTTAGTCTGCGAATGCTGTTTACCCTGCTGCGCAAGCCAAAGAGCAAACCCAAACGTATCCCGAACATGTTCCGGCATCCCCTGCAGATCTTTCCTGGCATGCCCAACCCAGTAAAGTGGTTTCGTCATCCCTCCCCCTTAATTATATCCATATAGGTATAAAACACCATCACCCGCCTGAAGAATAAATCAACAATCTCGTTTTCAGCCGAATTAAAACGCCAGTCTGCGAGCCGCTTTCCAGAACCTCACTTCCAACATCGTGAGCCATATCAGTGAGGCGTTATACTGACGGTGGTAACATGACTGCGGTTTGTAATTTTCTGATTACATGGAGAAATGATGGAACTGCTTTTATTGAGTAACTCGACGCTGCCGGGCAAAGGCTGGATGGAACATGCGCTTCCGCTGATCGCAGAGCAACTGAATGATCGCCGTACGGCGGTGTTTATTCCGTTCGCCGGCGTGACGCAAACCTGGGATGAGTACACGGCGAAAACGGCAGCCATCTTTGCGCCAATGGGCGTTAACGTTACCGGTATTCATACCGTTGCCGATCCAATTGCCAGCCATTGCAAACGCAGAGCTGGTGATTGTCGGCGGGGGTAACACCTTCCAGTTGCTGAAAGAGAGCCGCGAGCGCGGGCTGCTGACGCCGATTGTGGATGTCGTCAAACGCGGTGCGCTGTATATCGGCTGGAGCGCGGGTTCCAACCTCGCCTGCCAGACCATCCGCACTACCAACGACATGCCGATTGTCGATCCCAAAGGTTTTGATGCGCTGGGTCTGTTCCCGCTGCAGATTAACCCACATTTCACCAACGCGCTGCCGGAAGGCCACAAAGGCGAAACGCGTGAACAGCGTATCCGCGAACTGCTGGTGGTTGCGCCAGAGCTGACGGTGATTGGCTTGCCGGAAGGTAACTGGATCAAGGTGAGTCACGGTAAGTCCGTGCTCGGCGGCCCGAACACCACGTATATCTTTAAAGCGGGTGAAGAGGCGGTTGCTGTTGAAGCAGGCCACTGCTTTTAGTTGATTTGTTGTCTGATGCCGGATGGCGGCTTCGCGTTATCCGGGCTACAACTGTAGGCCTGATAAGCGCAGCGCCATCAGGCAGTTCAGCGCACATTGCCGGATGGCGGCATAAATGCCTTATCCGGCCTACCGCTTCACCTCACTCAATAATCATCCCGCTCATCGTCTTCATCCGGCTGTTCCAGCACGCTGTAGGCCACGGAGCAAAACAGCGAGTTCAGACGCTGCATATCGCCCAACAGCGCCAGATGCAGGGAACTGGTCTCGATGCTTTGCACGTTCTGCTGATGCAGTCGGTCAACGTGCGCGTGCGAATAACGACGGTTGAGAATACGGAAGCGATGCTTGCTGCGGCGTAGACGACGGGCGCTGGTCACATCGCCGGAGAAGAACACCGACATCGCCAGCTGCAGATTGCTGAGCAGCTGATCGTAAAGCGCATCCAGCTCTTTCAGCCCTTCGACAGAGAATGCCCGACGGGCGGCCAGCGACTTATCGGCAATCTCACTCCCCATGCGCTCGACGATATCGGAAGCCTGTTCGAGGTTGAGCGACATTTCGATGATCTCCGCCCAACGGCGTGACTCCTCTTCCGCCAGTTCATCCTTTGGCATCCGCGCCAAATAGAGCTTAATCGCCGTGTACAGCACGTTGATGTCATCCGCCATCCTGCGCAACTCTTTCTCTTCGCGCGGCTCGCCGTGCATCACCTTCTTCAGCCCTTCCATCATCTGTTCCATGGCGTCGCCAATACGCAGGGCTTCACGGGCGGCATTCGCCAGCGCGAGCGTCGGCGTATCCAGCGCACTGACGTCCAAGTGTTTGGGCTTCAGATGCGCATCCAGCTCCGGCTCATCGCGGATGATGCGTTTACAAAAACGCGCCATCGGTTCGGCGAACGGCACCATCGCCACGCAGCGCACCAGGTTGTAGAAGACGTGGAAGTAGATAACCAGTTCAGATTTCGGCAGCGGTAACTCATCCATCAAATTCGCCAACGGATGAACAAACGGCAGGATAATCAGGCTGCCCACCAGCTTAAACAGCAGACTGCCGAGCGCCACACGACGGGCAGCGGCATTCGCAGCACTGTTGTTGAGCATCGCCAACAGGCCAGAGCCGAGGTTAGCGCCAATCACCAGACATAACGCTACCGGGAACGAGATAATGCCTGCGGCGGTCAGCGTTGCCGTCAACAGTACCGCCGCCAGGCTGGAGTAACTGATAATCGCAAACATGGCGCCGATCAGCGCATCCAGCATGATATCGCCGGTGAGCGAGGCGAAAATAACCTGTACGCCGTTAGCCTGAGTGATCGGCGTTACCGCCTGCACAATCAGCTCCAGCGCCAGCAAAATCAACCCCAGACCAATGCCTACCCGGCCCAGCTGTCCGGCACGAGACTGCTTGCGCCCAAGAAAGAAAATGACGCCGATAAAAATCAGCAAGGGTGACAGCCAGGAGAGATCGAAGGTCAGGATACGCGCCATCAGCGCGGTCCCCACGTCGGCGCCGAGCACAATCACCAGCGCAGGGGTGAGCGCCACCAGATCCTGCGCGACGAACGAGGTCACCAGCATAGTGGTCGCGTTGCTGCTTTGCACCAGAGCAGTAACGCCGATCCCTGCGCAAAAGGCGAGCGGCTTCTTTTCAACACTACGGCTGAGTACGGTGCGTAAACGAGCGCCGAAGACGCGCATCACACCCGTACGCACAATATGCGTACCCCAAACCAGCATCGCGACGGCAGAAAGCAGGTGTAACAGAGTTAACACGGAATCAGGTACTCCTTATCGTTATATGTTCCTGGGCTCGGCGCGGATAGCGTGCCTGATGGCGCTGCGCTTATCAGGCCTACAGAATGTCCCTTGTAGGCCGGATAAGGCGTTTACGCCGCCATCCGGCAAACAGCGCTCGCGAACCTTCTTTCAGTATAAGGGTTTAAACGTAATAAAGAGACAGGGCACTCATTGAGCGCCCTGTTTGTTGTAAAGAAAGATGACAGTTTTGTGAATCAATCGGCATCGTAGCCGAGATTCGGCGCTAACCAGCGCTCAACCTCCGCTACGCTCATCCCTTTACGGAAGGCGTAATCTTCAACCTGATCGCGCTGAATTTGCGCCACGGCGTAGTATTTGCTGTCCGGATGACTGAAATACCAGCCGGAGACCGACGCACCTGGCCACATCGCGAAGGATTCGGTGAGCTTCATTCCGGTGTGCGTCTCCACATCCAGCAGTTCCCAGATGGTGGCTTTTTCGGTATGTTCCGGGCACGCCGGATAACCCGGCGCCGGACGAATCCCCTGGTAGTTCTCGCGAATTAGCTCTTCATTACTGAGGTTCTCGTTTGCCGCATAACCCCAGTAGACTTTACGCACGCGCTCGTGCAGATATTCCGCGAATGCTTCCGCCAGACGGTCGGCGATCGCTTTCACCATAATCTTGTTGTAGTCGTCATGCTGGGCTTCGAAGGCGTCCGCCAGCGCATCTTCCTCCAGACCACCGGTAACTGCGAAAGCCCCAATGTAATCAGCTTTGCCGCTCAGTTTCGGCGCGACAAAGTCAGACAAGCAGTAGTTGGCGAAACCGACTTTTTCCGTCTGCTGACGCAGGTGATGGCTCACGTTGATGACGTGCGTCCGCGTCTCGTCACGGTAAATCTCGATGTCATCACCCACGCGGTTGGCCGGGAATAAACCCACCACACCGCGCGGATTCAGGGTCTTCTCTGCGCTGAGTTTATCGAGCATGTCGTTGGCGTCTTTGAACAGGCGCTTCGCCTCTTCCCCCACCACTTCATCCTCGAGGATGCGCGGATATTTTCCCGCCAGCGACCAGGTCATAAAGAACGGCGTCCAGTCGATGTAGTTACGCAGCGTTTCGATGCTGGCTTCGACTGGCTGTACGCCGAGGCGGTGCGCCACCGGCGGCGTGTAGTTTTCCCAGTCAAACGCCAGATCGTTTTCACGCGCGGCTGCCAGCGTTACCGGCGGGGTACGCGGTTTTTTACGCGCGTGCTGGATACGCACGGTTTCGTACTCTTTACGTGTACGGGCGACAAAATCATCGCGCTGGGTGTCAGAGAGCAGCGCGGCCACGACACCCACGGTACGCGAGGCGTTCTGCACGTACACCGTCGGGCCGCTATAGTTCTGCTCGATTTTTACCGCCGTGTGCGCTTTCGAGGTGGTCGCGCCGCCAATCAGCAGCGGAATAGTGAAGCCCTGACGCTCCATCTCTTTCGCCACGTTGACCATTTCGTCCAGCGACGGGGTGATAAGCCCGGAAAGGCCAATCAGATCGGCATTCACTTCACGCGCGGTTCTGAGGATTTTCTCCGCAGGCACCATCACGCCAAGGTCGACGATTTCGTAGTTGTTACATTGCAGCACCACGCCGACGATATTTTTACCGATATCGTGCACATCGCCCTTCACGGTCGCGATGACCATTTTGCCGTTGCTGGAACCTTTCTCTTTGCTGGCCTCAATGTACGGTTCAAGGTACGCCACCGCCTGCTTCATCACGCGGGCGGATTTCACCACCTGCGGCAGGAACATTTTGCCCTCGCCGAACAGGTCGCCAACCACGTTCATGCCGTCCATCAGCGGTCCTTCAATAACCTCGATCGGGCGCGCGGCCTGCTGGCGAGCTTCTTCGGTATCCAGCTCAATAAACTCGGTTATGCCTTTCACCAGCGAGTATTCGAGGCGCTTTTTCACGTCCCAACTGCGCCACTCCGCCATCTGGGCATTCGCCGTGTCGTCGGTTTTACTGCCGCGATACTTCTCGGCCAGCTCCAGCAGTCGTTCGGTGCCATCGTCACGGCGGTTGAGGATCACATCTTCAACGGCATCGCGCAGCTCGGTGGGCAGGTCGTCATAGATTGCCAGTTGTCCGGCGTTGACGATCCCCATATCCATGCCGTTGCGAATAGCATAGTAGAGGAATACCGCGTGAATGGCTTCACGAACCGGGTCGTTACCACGGAACGAGAACGACACGTTGGAGACACCACCGGAGATCAGCGCGTGCGGCAGTTCGCGTTTGATGTCTTCACAGGCACCGATAAAGTCCTGCGCATAGTTGTTGTGTTCCTCAATGCCGGTCGCCACCGCAAAGATGTTCGGGTCGAAGATAATGTCTTCCGGCGGGAAACCGACGTCTTCGGTCAAAATTTTGTAGGCGCGACGGCAGATCTCAATTTTGCGCGCGCGGGTGTCAGCCTGGCCCTGCTCGTCAAAGGCCATCACCACCACCGCGGCACCGTAGCGACGCAGCAGCTTCGCGTGATGAATAAAGGTCTCAACCCCCTCTTTCATCGAGATGGAGTTAACGATGCCTTTGCCCTGAATGCACTTCAGCCCTTTTTCGATAACGTCCCATTTTGATGAGTCGATCATAATCGGCACCCGGGCGATATCCGGTTCACCGGCAATCAGGTTGAGGAAACGCACCATCGCCGCTTCGGCGTCGAGCATCCCCTCATCCATGTTGATATCGATAATCTGTGCACCGCTTTCTACCTGCTGGCGGGCGACGTCCAGCGCCTCGCTGTATTTCTCTTCTTTGATCAGACGCTTAAACTTCGCCGAACCGGTAACGTTGGTCCGTTCGCCGACGTTTACAAACAGGCTGTCATCGCCGATGTTCAGCGGTTCGAGGCCAGACAGGCGGCAGGCCACCGGGATTTCCGGCAGCCGGCGCGGCGGCAGCCCGTCAACCGCACGGCTCATCGCAGCGATATGTTCCGGCGTGGTGCCGCAGCAGCCGCCAACAATATTCAGGAAACCCGCCTCGGCCCATTCGCGGATTTGCACCGCCATGGTGTCGGCATCGAGATCGTACTCACCAAAGGCGTTCGGCAGCCCAGCATTCGGGTGCGCGGTCACGTAGCATTCGGCAATGCGCGACAGTTCCTGCACGTACTGGCGCAGTTCATCCGGCCCTAAGGCGCAGTTCAGACCAAAAGTCAGCGCATCGGCGTGGCGCAGGGAGTTGTAGAATGCTTCGGTGGTCTGGCCGGAGAGCGTACGCCCGGAAGCGTCGGTGATGGTGCCGGAGAGCATAATCGGCAGCTCAACGCCCAGCGCTTCGAATTCAGTTTTAACCGCGAAAATAGCGGCTTTGGCGTTGAGGGTATCGAAAACGGTTTCAATCAGGATCAGGTCACTGCCGCCTTCCACCAGCGCTTTGGTGGATTCCCGGTAGGCGGCCACCAGCTGATCAAAGGTAATATTACGGTAAGCCGGGTCGTTGACGTCGGGCGAGATAGATGCCGTACGGTTAGTTGGGCCAAGCACGCCCGCGACATAGCGCGGTTTGTTCGGCGTGCGCGCCGTCCATTCGTCTGCCGCCGCGCGCGCCAGTTTGGCTGCCGCAAAGTTGATTTCCGCCGACAGGGATTCCATCTGGTAATCCGCCATGGCGATAGTCGTGGAGTTAAAGGTGTTGGTTTCGATGATGTCCGCGCCCGCCTCGAAGTAGGCGTTGTGAATCGCGGCGATCACCTCCGGTTTGCTGAGCACCAACAGGTCGTTGTTGCCTTTCAGATCGCACGGCCATTCGGCAAAGCGTTCGCCGCGGAAATCCTCTTCGCTCAGACGATATCCCTGGATCATGGTGCCCATACCGCCGTCCAGCACCAGAATACGTTCATTTAACTGCTGACGTAATTGTTCTACTTTGCTGCTCACACTCGCTCCCGACAACGCTCAACCAGACCGAAAAAAACTCAACAGGCCATACTGGCACAAACCTGAGAGGCGGAAAAGAGAACAACGGCCAACATGAGACATGTTCAGCTTCACTCATCCGATCAGTACAGGAATTCTTGCATTATATTTGAATAAAACGAAAATGATTTCCACGATACAGAAAAGGAGTCTGCCATGGTTGCCCCCGTTCCCGCGAAACGCGGTAGAAAACCCGCCGCTACCACTGCGCCCGCAACCGGGCAGGTTCAGTCCCTGACGCGTGGCCTGAAGCTGCTCGAGTGGATTGCGGAATCCAACGGAAGCGTGGCGCTGACCGAGCTGGCGCAGCAGGCCGGCCTGCCAAACTCCACGACTCACCGATTGTTGACCACCATGCAGCAGCAGGGATTTGTTCGTCAGGTGGGTGAATTAGGGCATTGGGCCGTGGGCGCGCATGCGTTTATCGTCGGCAGCAGCTTTTTGCAAAGCCGTAATCTGCTGGCGATTGTCCACCCGATTCTGCGCAAGCTAATGGAAGATTCCGGTGAAACGGTAAACCTCGCCGTGCTGGATCAAAGCGACCATCAGGCGATTATTATCGACCAGGTGCAGTGCACCCAACTGATGCGCATGTCCGCGCCCATCGGCGGCAAACTGCCGATGCACGCCTCCGGGGCGGGCAAAGCGTTTTTATCCCAGCTGAGCGAAGAACAGGTGACTGGGTTGCTGCACCGTAAAGGTCTGCACGCCTACACTCACGCCACGCTGGTGTCACCGGTGCATCTGAAAGAGGATCTCGCCCAGACACGTAAGCGCGGCTATTCCTTTGATGATGAGGAACATGCGCTGGGCCTGCGTTGCGTGGCGTCGTGCATCTATGACGAGCACCGCCAGCCGTTCGCCGCCATTTCCATCTCCGGCCCGATTTCGCGCATTACCGACGATCGCGTGACCGAGTTTGGCGCCATGGCGATCAAAGCGGCGAAAGAAGTGACGCTGGCGTATGGCGGCATTAAATAAACAAAATGCCCCAAAGGGGGCATTTTCGGTAGGCCTGATAAGCGTAGCGCCATCAGGCAGATCGGCGCACATTTCCGGATGGCGGCGCAAGCGCCTTATCCGGCCTACGGTCGGTTTCATAACGCACGCTGAACCGTTGCCGACGACGGTAGGCGTAGACATCTTCCACGTGCCCTTCCCGGATCCGCGTTTGCAAACCCCGCCAGTAGTCGGCGTTGAACAAGTCAGCGTGCATCTCTTCAAATAGCGGACCAATACGCGGGTCAGCACACAGCCAGTGGCGAAACTCTTCCGGGAAGACATCCCCTGGCGATACGCTGTACCACGGCTCGGCGCTCATCTCATCTTCCGGATAACGCGGAGGCGGGATATGGCGGAAATTCACCTCCGTCATATAGCAAATTTCGTCGTAGTCATAGAACACCACGCGCCCGTGACGGGTCACGCCGAAGTTCTTAAACAGCATATCGCCTGGGAAAATATTGGCGGCGGCCAGCTGACGGATCGCGTTGCCGTACTCTTCAATGGCATCGCGCAGTTGCTGGCCTTCGACCTGCTCCAGCCAGATATTCAGCGGCACCATCCGCCGTTCAATATACAGATGGCGAATGACAATCTGATCGCCGAGATCGGTAATTTTTTCCGGGGCTTCCTGCAATAACAGCGCCATCAGTGCCGGATCGATTTGCCGTTTATCCAGCACAAAGTTCTCGAACTCCTGGGTGTCAGCCATCCGCCCAACGCGATCATGCTCTTTAACCAGTTGATAACAGGCGCGGACGTGGGCGGCAGACATCTCTTTTTGCGGCGCAAATTTGTCTTTGATAACTTTAAACACCCGATCAAAGCCCGGTAGAGTAAACACCAGCATCACCATGCCGCGAATCCCCGGCGCTTCGATAAATTGCTCATCGCAATGGGCAAGATAGAGCAGATATTCACGGTAGCTTTCGGTTTTGGCGTGCTTCTGGCAGCCAATCGCCATATACAATTCAGCGGTGGTTTTACCGGGCAGGATCTCGCGCAACCACTCCACCAGTGCCGCGGGCAACGGTGCATACACCATGAAATAGGAACGAGCAAAGCCAAAAACAATGCTCGCCTCCGCCGTCGTGGTCAGGCAGGTATCGACAAACAGCTCGCCTTCGTCTGTCCGGTGAATTGGCAGTAAAAACGGCAGCGTCCCGGAAGGGGTAATCAGCTTCCCGACCAGCCAGGCGGCCTTATTGCGATAAAACAGCTCGTTCGCCACCTGTAAATGGCAGCCCTGCAACACATCCGCACCGAGGGTTTCGGTCAGGTGCTCAATGATGTAGTGGATATCCCGATGTTTGTTCTGCCACGGCAGACGCAAGGGCAGATCGCTAAGGACGCGAGTTAGCAGCCACTCCCAGCCGGTATCGGGAAAAAAGTCTTTCGCCAGCGGGCGTGGGATCGTGCGGAAACGGCGCTCTGGTTGAGAGCTGAAAATAAACAGCCGCTCGGGAGTCAGCGAGCGGTGGTCAAATAATCGGCAGTAAACGGAGTTAAAAAAACTCTCCGCAATCTCGAAGCGTGGGTAATCCGGCAAGAGCCGGGTGTAATGCTCTTTCACGCGAAGTAAAAAATCCGCATCAGTGCTTTTACCGTCAGTAATACAACGCAGTTGTTCCACCACCAGACCCACATGATGATCGTAAAGGTGGATACGACTTTTCATCGCCTGTTGAACAGCATGCCAGTCGGCATGTTCAAAACGCTGTTGCGCACCAGAGGTAACTTCCAGAAATCGACCATACTGCGCGTCAAAGCCTTGCAGGATGGTTTGAGCAATCAGTAATTCCAGGCCACGCGTCATTGATTTCTCCCATCCGGCATAACGTCATGCCGGATGGCGCGTTCGCTTATCCGGCCTACATCCCTTCGTAGGCCCGGTAAGCGCAGCGCCACCGGGCAGTGATCAGAACTGCGATTCTTCGGTCGACCCGGTCAGCGCGGTAACGGATGACGCGCCACCCTGAATAATGGTCGTCACTTTATCGAAGTAACCAGTGCCCACTTCCTGCTGATGGGATACAAAGGTGTAACCGTCTTTAGCCGCCGCAAATTCTGGCTGCTGAACCTTCTCAACATAGTGGCGCATGCCTTCACCCTGCGCATAGGAGCGTGCGAGGTCGAACATGTTGAACCACATACTGTGAATACCCGCCAGGGTAATAAACTGGTATTTGTAGCCCATGTCAGACAGCTGCTGCTGGAAGCTGGCGATGGTTTTATCGTCCAGATTTTTCTGCCAGTTAAACGACGGCGAACAGTTGTAGGCCAGCAGTTTGCCGGGGAATTTCGCGTGAATCGCATCGGCAAAGCGCTTCGCCAGTTCGAGATCCGGCGTGGAGGTTTCACACCACACCAGATCCGCATAAGGTGCATAGGCCAGACCACGGCTGATCGCCTGCTCAATACCCGCATGCGTACGGTAGAACCCTTCGCTGGTACGTTCGCCGGTGATGAACTCGCTGTCGTATGGGTCGCAGTCAGACGTTATCAGATCGGCTGCGTCAGCATCAGTACGCGCAATAACCAGCGTCGGAACACCCATGACGTCGGCTGCCAGACGGGCGGCCACCAGTTTCTGGATAGCTTCCTGAGTCGGCACCAGAACTTTGCCGCCCATGTGACCACATTTTTTTACCGATGCGAGCTGATCTTCGAAGTGAACGGCCGCTGCACCAGCCTCAATCATCGATTTCATCAGTTCAAACGCGTTCAGTACGCCGCCAAAACCGGCTTCGGCATCAGCAACGATCGGCAGGAAGTAATCCACATAGCGCGGATCGTTCGGTTCAATACCTGTTGACCATTGGATCTGATCGGCGCGACGGAATGTGTTGTTGATCCGATCCACCACTGCCGGGACGGAGTTCGCCGGATACAGCGATTGGTCCGGGTACATGCTGGAGGCCAGGTTGGCATCTGCCGCCACCTGCCAGCCTGAAAGGTAGACCGCTTCAATACCGGCTTTCGCCTGCTGCAGCGCCTGGCCGCCGGTCAGCGCGCCGAGGCTGTTGATATAGCCTTTCTTCGATTCACCGTGCAGCAAACGCCACATTTTCGCTGCGCCAAGCTGCGCCAGCGTGCATTCCGGGTTGACCGAGCCACGTAATTTCACCACTTCCTCCGCGCTATATGGGCGGGTAATGCCTTCCCAGCGCGGTTGTGTCCATTCTTTCTGTAATTCTTCGATTTGTTGGGTACGGGTTTTCATGTGCAGATGCTCCATATTGTTTTGTGGTGGATTACGCAAGCAGGCGGTAACCTGGCAGGGTGAGGAAGTCGATTAAGTCATCTGATGTGGTGATTTGCTCCATCAGGCGCGCGGCATCGTCAAAACGCCCGCTGCTGTAGCGGTGTTCGCCCAGCTCGTCCTGAATCACCAGCATCTCTTCAGCCAGCATCTGGCGGAACAGCGGCTTGGTCACCGGTTTGCCATTGCTGAGCGTTTTCTGGTGGTGGATCCACTGCCAGATGGAGGTACGGGAGATTTCGGCGGTGGCCGCATCTTCCATCAGACCGTAAATCGGTACGCAGCCGTTGCCGGAGATCCACGCTTCGATGTACTGCACCGCCACACGGATGTTGGCGCGCATGCCTTCTTCAGTACGTTCACCTTCACAAGGCGCCAGCAGTTGTTCTGCGGTAATCGGCGCATCTTCTTCACGGGTCACGAACAGCTGATTTTTGTTTTCACCGAGTACGTCGTTGAACACCGCCATTGCGGTATCTGCCAGTCCCGGATGAGCAATCCAAGTGCCGTCATGACCGTTATTGGCTTCCAGCGCTTTGTCCGCTTTGACTTTGGTCAGCACCTGGTTGTTACGTTCCGCATCTTTGCTGGGAATGAACGCCGCCATGCCGCCCATCGCGAACGCGCCGCGTTTATGGCAGGTTTTAATCAGCAGGCGCGAATAGGCGCTGAGGAATGGCTTATCCATCGTCACCACCTGACGGTCTGGCAACACGCGATCCGGGTGGTTCTTCAGCGTTTTGATATAGCTGAAAATGTAGTCCCAGCGACCGCAGTTCAGGCCGACAATATGGTCACGCAGCGCGTGCAGAATTTCGTCCATCTGGAAAACGGCCGGCAGCGTTTCAATCAGCAGAGTCGCTTTAATGGTGCCACGCGGCAGATTAAAGCGATCCTCCGCATAGCTGAACACTTCGCTCCACCATGCTGCTTCTTGCCAGGCTTGCGTTTTTGGCAGATAGAAATAAGGGCCGCTGCCTTTTGCCAGTAACGCTTTGTAGTTGTGGAAGAAATAGAGGGCAAAATCGAACAGGCTGCCCGGGATGGGTTCACCACGCCAGGTGACATGTTTTTCCGGCAGATGCAGGCCGCGAACGCGACACACCAACAGGGCTGGATTGGGTTTGAGCTGATAAATTTTACCGGCTTCGTTGGTGTAACTAATGGTGCCATTGACCGCATCGCGCAGGTTGATCTGCCCGTCGATTACTTTGCTCCACCCAGGAGCCAGCGAATCTTCAAAATCAGCCATAAAGACTTTGACGTTCGCGTTCAGCGCGTTGATGACCATCTTGCGCTCAACAGGCCCGGTTATCTCTACGCGGCGATCCAGTAAATCATCAGGAATACCGCGAATTTTCCAGTTACCTTCACGAATGGAAGCTGTTTCCGAAATAAAGTCAGGCAACTTACCGTCATCAATATCCTGCTGCTGTTGGATACGTGCAGCCAGAAGTTTATTGCGTTTTGGCGTAAATCTTGTCACCAGCTCGGTCAGAAACTCTACCGCTTCAGCGGTCAGAATCTGCTGTTCCTGTTCGCCACGCGGCCTGATGAAGACCAGTTCATCGGTTGTCGTTGCCTGTTGATTCATTGCGTAGTTCCTCGTCATTGATCCAAACACATCCCCAATGCGAACGAAGGATCGTTGTGCGGTTTTCGTTCAGCACAACTAAGACTACTCATTTAAATTTCAAAATCAAAAACAATTTCCATTTTTAATTTAAATATCAGTTAACTCACTGATAACAATATAAATAAAATTTAATTACATGATGAGGTGCGTTTCGGAAATAAAAAAGGCACCCGAAGGTGCCTGATTCAACATGCTGAAACGCTTAAGGATCGTCTGCTACAGAAGATTAATCCAGCGTTGGATTCATGTGACGCAGATCATATGGCGTGATCTGGTAGACGTAATAGTTGAGCCAGTTAGTAAACAACAGATTGCCGTGGCTGCGCCAGGTTGCCCGCGGTTTGTTTTGCGGGTCATCTTTCGGGAAGTAGTTATAGGGTACTTCCGGCGTCAGGCCCGCTTCGACGTCACGAAAATACTCACTGCCGAGCGTATGGGCGTCATATTCCGGATGGCCCGTCACAAAGGCAATACGTTTATCTTTGCTGGCAAACAGGTAGGCATCTCCCTCTTCTGTCTCGGCAAAAATCTCGAGATCGGTGTAGTCGCGAATAAGCGCAGCAGGAAAATCGGCATAGCGCGAATGCGGAGCCAAGAACGCATCATCGAATCCACGCGTCAGCAGCGCATGAGGATGCAGAATATGGTGCTCATAGACGCCTGAGAGTTTGTCCGTACGGGTTTGCTTAGGAATTCCGTACAGGATATTCAGCGCAGCCTGCACCGCCCAACAAACAAATAGCGTTGAGGTAACGTGATCTTTCGCCCATTCAAGCACTTGTTGAATCTGCGGCCAGTAAGCCACGTCATTAAATTCAACCAGACCCAACGGCGCGCCGGTCACGATCAGTCCGTCAAAGTTCTGATCGCTGATATCTTCGAAATTACAGTAAAAGTTATTCAGATGCTCCGTAGGGGTATTGCGTGACTCGCGAGCATCGATGCGCAATAGCTGAACATCTACCTGTAGTGGTGAGTTAGACAGTAAGCGCAGGAACTGGTTTTCCGTTTCAATCTTCTTGGGCATCAGGTTGAGGATGAGCACCTTCAGTGGTCGAATTTCCTGACCGGAAGCGCGG
The DNA here is from genome assembly GCF_014596835.2 of Citrobacter sp. C6_1. NCBI lineage: Bacteria > Pseudomonadati > Pseudomonadota > Gammaproteobacteria > Enterobacterales > Enterobacteriaceae > Citrobacter > Citrobacter sp. C6_1. Next base: position 4,386,036 of record NZ_CP115031.1, read on the forward strand.
GATGTCGTCATCACAAAGACGTTTTCCTCACGTAAGAAACTGACGGCGGGTAGCTCGTCCTGCACGCGAATTGGCATAACCTGATAACCTCACTACATACGTTTAAACGTTTAGACATCCAGACAGCTGAAGATACCCAGGAATCATGCGAATGTCGAGCCTGCATGTTCAAGTTGAGAAAGTTTCACGGTTCCTTGCTGTAGAATAGTGCAGTAAACATAAAAGGAGAATGCTATGGCCCTGACCATTCGTCGTTCACGCCGGGACGAAGGCGAGAAGTTAGTTTCTATCTGGTGTCGTTCAGTCGATGCGACGCACCATTTCCTCTCACCGGATTACCGAATTGAGCTGGAAGAGCTGGTACGTTCATTTTTACCAGAAGCTCCACTATGGGTTGCAGTAACGGAAAAGGATGAGCCAGTCGCCTTTATGCTCCTGACCGATAAGCATATAGATGCTCTGTTTGTTGATCCGGATATGCGCGGTAGCGGTGTCGGTAAACTGCTGATTGAACATGCTTTATCGTTAACATCGACACTGACAACTGACGTTAACGAACAAAATGATCAAGCGGTGGGGTTTTATAAGAAAATGGGCTTTAAAGTGACGGGACGCACGGAAGTAGACGATCTCGGACGACCGTATCCGTTACTCAGCCTCGTACACGGGTAGCCGTACTTCCGGATAACTGCTGCACGCCGCACAGACGCAAAAAAGCCCATCCGTCAGGATGGGCTTCTTCACTTTAATTAATGCCTGGCAGTTCCCTACTCTCGCATGGGGAGACCCCACACTACCATCGGCGCTACGGCGTTTCACTTCTGAGTTCGGCATGGGGTCAGGTGGGACCACCGCGCTACAGCCGCCAGGCAAATTCTGTTTATCAACACGCCCTGGCATGTCGATGTCATCTGTAATCAGGCTGAAAATCGTCTCAATTCCGCCAAAACATCTTCGGCGTTGTAAGGTTAAGCCTCACGGTTCATTAGTATCGGTTAGCTCAATGTATCGCTACACTTACACACCCGACCTATCAACGTCGTCGTCTTCAACGTTCCTTCAGGAGACTTACAGTCTCAGGGAGAACTCATCTCGGGGCAAGTTTCGTGCTTAGATGCTTTCAGCACTTATCTCTTCCGCATTTAGCTACCGGGCAATGCCATTGGCATGACAACCCGAACACCAGTGATGCGTCCACTCCGGTCCTCTCGTACTAGGAGCAGCCCCCCTCAATTCTCCAGCGCCCACGGCAGATAGGGACCGAACTGTCTCACGACGTTCTAAACCCAGCTCGCGTACCACTTTAAATGGCGAACAGCCATACCCTTGGGACCTACTTCAGCCCCAGGATGTGATGAGCCGACATCGAGGTGCCAAACACCGCCGTCGATATGAACTCTTGGGCGGTATCAGCCTGTTATCCCCGGAGTACCTTTTATCCGTTGAGCGATGGCCCTTCCATTCAGAACCACCGGATCACTAAGACCTGCTTTCGCACCTGCTCGAGCCGTCACTCTCGCAGTCAAGCTAGCTTATGCCTTTGCACTAACCTCCTGATGTCCGACCAGGATTAGCTAACCTTCGTGCTCCTCCGTTACTCTTTAGGAGGAGACCGCCCCAGTCAAACTACCCACCAGACACTGTCCGCAACCCGGATTACGGGCCCACGTTAGAACACCAGCCATTAAAGGGTGGTATTTCAAGGTTGGCTCCATGCAGACTGGCGTCCACACTTCAAAGCCTCCCACCTATCCTACACATCAAGGACCAGTGTTCAGTGTCAAGCTATAGTAAAGGTTCACGGGGTCTTTCCGTCTTGCCGCGGGTACACTGCATCTTCACAGCGAGTTCAATTTCACTGAGTCTCGGGTGGAGACAGCCTGGCCATCATTACGCCATTCGTGCAGGTCGGAACTTACCCGACAAGGAATTTCGCTACCTTAGGACCGTTATAGTTACGGCCGCCGTTTACCGGGGCTTCGATCAAGAGCTTCTCCTTACGGATAACCCCATCAATTAACCTTCCGGCACCGGGCAGGCGTCACACCGTATACGTCCACTTTCGTGTTTGCACAGTGCTGTGTTTTTAATAAACAGTTGCAGCCAGCTGGTATCTTCGACTGATTTCAGCTCCATGAGTAAATCACTTCACCTACATATCAGCGTGCCTTCTCCCGAAGTTACGGCACCATTTTGCCTAGTTCCTTCACCCGAGTTCTCTCAAGCGCCTTGGTATTCTCTACCTGACCACCTGTGTCGGTTTGGGGTACGATTTCGTGTTACCTGATGCTTAGAGGCTTTTCCTGGAAGCAGGGCATTTGTTACTTCAGCACCGTAGTGCCTCGTCATCACACCTCAGCGTTAAAAAGGTACCGGATTTACCTGGAACCTCCGCCTACATGCTTAAACCGGGACAACCGTCGCCCGGCTAACATAGCCTTCTCCGTCCCCCCTTCGCAGTAACACCAAGTACAGGAATATTAACCTGTTTCCCATCGACTACGCCTTTCGGCCTCGCCTTAGGGGTCGACTCACCCTGCCCCGATTAACGTTGGACAGGAACCCTTGGTCTTCCGGCGTGCGGGTTTTTCACCCGCATTATCGTTACTTATGTCAGCATTCGCACTTCTGATACCTCCAGCATGCCTCACGACACACCTTCAACGGCTTACAGAACGCTCCCCTACCCAACAACACATAGTGTCGCTGCCGCAGCTTCGGTGCACAGTTTAGCCCCGTTACATCTTCCGCGCAGGCCGACTCGACCAGTGAGCTATTACGCTTTCTTTAAATGATGGCTGCTTCTAAGCCAACATCCTGGCTGTCTGTGCCTTCCCACATCGTTTCCCACTTAACTGTGACTTTGGGACCTTAGCTGGCGGTCTGGGTTGTTTCCCTCTTCACGACGGACGTTAGCACCCGCCGTGTGTCTCCCGTGATAACATTCTTCGGTATTCGCAGTTTGCATCGGGTTGGTAAGTCGGGATGACCCCCTAGCCGAAACAGTGCTCTACCCCCGAAGATGAATTCACGAGGCGCTACCTAAATAGCTTTCGGGGAGAACCAGCTATCTCCCGGTTTGATTGGCCTTTCACCCCCAGCCACAAGTCATCCGCTAATTTTTCAACATTAGTCGGTTCGGTCCTCCAGTTAGTGTTACCCAACCTTCAACCTGCCCATGGCTAGATCACCGGGTTTCGGGTCTATACCCTGCAACTTAACGCCCAGTTAAGACTCGGTTTCCCTTCGGCTCCCCTATGCGGTTAACCTTGCTACAGAATATAAGTCGCTGACCCATTATACAAAAGGTACGCAGTCACCCCATTAAGAGGCTCCCACTGCTTGTACGTACACGGTTTCAGGTTCTTTTTCACTCCCCTCGCCGGGGTTCTTTTCGCCTTTCCCTCACGGTACTGGTTCACTATCGGTCAGTCAGGAGTATTTAGCCTTGGAGGATGGTCCCCCCATATTCAGACAGGATACCACGTGTCCCGCCCTACTCTTCGAGTTCACAACCTGTGCATTTTGGTGTACGGGACTATCACCCTGTACCGTCGGACTTTCCAGACCGTTCCACTAACACACAAGCTGATTCAGACTCTGGGCTGCTCCCCGTTCGCTCGCCGCTACTGGGGGAATCTCGGTTGATTTCTTTTCCTCGGGGTACTTAGATGTTTCAGTTCCCCCGGTTCGCTTCATTACGCTATGTATTCACGTAATGATAGTGTGACGAATCACACTGGGTTTCCCCATTCGGAAATCGCCGGTTATAACGGTTCATATCACCTTACCGACGCTTATCGCAGATTAGCACGTCCTTCATCGCCTCTGACTGCCAGGGCATCCACCGTGTACGCTTAGTCGCTTAACCTCACAACCCGAAGATGTTTCTTTCGATTCATCATCGACTTGCAAAAATTTGAGAGACTCGAACACACCGCTTTTCATTTCTTATTACGGAGAAATGAAACAGTGTGTCGTTTCAATTTTCAGCTTGATCCAGATTTTTAAAGAGCAAAACTTCTTAATGCACTCGAAAGTACATTCAGAAGTTCATCATTCATCAGACAATCTGTGTGAGCACTACAAAGAACGCTTCTTTAAGGTAAGGAGGTGATCCAACCGCAGGTTCCCCTACGGTTACCTTGTTACGACTTCACCCCAGTCATGAATCACAAAGTGGTAAGCGCCCTCCCGAAGGTTAAGCTACCTACTTCTTTTGCAACCCACTCCCATGGTGTGACGGGCGGTGTGTACAAGGCCCGGGAACGTATTCACCGTGGCATTCTGATCCACGATTACTAGCGATTCCGACTTCATGGAGTCGAGTTGCAGACTCCAATCCGGACTACGACATACTTTATGAGGTCCGCTTGCTCTCGCGAGGTCGCTTCTCTTTGTATATGCCATTGTAGCACGTGTGTAGCCCTACTCGTAAGGGCCATGATGACTTGACGTCATCCCCACCTTCCTCCAGTTTATCACTGGCAGTCTCCTTTGAGTTCCCGGCCGAACCGCTGGCAACAAAGGATAAGGGTTGCGCTCGTTGCGGGACTTAACCCAACATTTCACAACACGAGCTGACGACAGCCATGCAGCACCTGTCTCACGGTTCCCGAAGGCACTAAAGCATCTCTGCTAAATTCCGTGGATGTCAAGAGTAGGTAAGGTTCTTCGCGTTGCATCGAATTAAACCACATGCTCCACCGCTTGTGCGGGCCCCCGTCAATTCATTTGAGTTTTAACCTTGCGGCCGTACTCCCCAGGCGGTCGACTTAACGCGTTAGCTCCGGAAGCCACGCCTCAAGGGCACAACCTCCAAGTCGACATCGTTTACGGCGTGGACTACCAGGGTATCTAATCCTGTTTGCTCCCCACGCTTTCGCACCTGAGCGTCAGTCTTTGTCCAGGGGGCCGCCTTCGCCACCGGTATTCCTCCAGATCTCTACGCATTTCACCGCTACACCTGGAATTCTACCCCCCTCTACAAGACTCTAGCCTGCCAGTTTCGGATGCAGTTCCCAGGTTGAGCCCGGGGATTTCACATCCGACTTGACAGACCGCCTGCGTGCGCTTTACGCCCAGTAATTCCGATTAACGCTTGCACCCTCCGTATTACCGCGGCTGCTGGCACGGAGTTAGCCGGTGCTTCTTCTGCGAGTAACGTCAATCGTTGCGGTTATTAACCACAACGCCTTCCTCCTCGCTGAAAGTACTTTACAACCCGAAGGCCTTCTTCATACACGCGGCATGGCTGCATCAGGCTTGCGCCCATTGTGCAATATTCCCCACTGCTGCCTCCCGTAGGAGTCTGGACCGTGTCTCAGTTCCAGTGTGGCTGGTCATCCTCTCAGACCAGCTAGGGATCGTCGCCTAGGTGAGCCGTTACCCCACCTACTAGCTAATCCCATCTGGGCACATCCGATGGCAAGAGGCCCGAAGGTCCCCCTCTTTGGTCTTGCGACGTTATGCGGTATTAGCTACCGTTTCCAGTAGTTATCCCCCTCCATCGGGCAGTTTCCCAGACATTACTCACCCGTCCGCCACTCGTCACCCAAGGAGCAAGCTCCTCTGTGCTACCGTTCGACTTGCATGTGTTAGGCCTGCCGCCAGCGTTCAATCTGAGCCATGATCAAACTCTTCAATTTAAGTTTGATGCTCGTGAATTAAACTTCGTAATGAATTACGTGTTCACTCAGAGACTTGGTATTCATTTTTCGTCTTGCGACGTTAAGAATCCGTATCTTCGAGTGCCCACACAGATTGTCTGATAAATTGTTAAAGAGCAGTTGCGACGCGCTTTAGCGCTCTGTCGCGAGGTGGCGTATATTACGCTTTCCTCTTTCAGAGTCAACCCTCATTTTCAGGTTTTTCTCTTCAACCGGACCGGCTGTTTGTGTGAAGTGATTCACATCCGCCGTGTCGATGGAGGCGCATTATAGGGAGTTTCCCTCAGCCCGCAACCCTTAAATGACAGAAAAATGACTGACTGCTGCATTCCACAGCAAAACACCGCCTTATACCCATTTACGCACAGAGTTATCCACAAAAATAAGGATCTCTTTCGCGAGCCACCTGGTTTTATCCCTCATCATATAGAGATGAAATAATGGAATTGAGGGAAAGAGAAAAATTCGCGAGCGTTGCGCAAACGTTTTCGTTACAATGCCACCGCACAACAAGGATGCCCCGTAAGGGGCGTTAGTTAAGTTTTTACGCAAGAATTCACCTAACGCTCTCTGTAATAGTCAAATCCAGGGGATTTACCATGCAACAACGTCGTCCAGTCCGCCGCGCTCTGCTCAGTGTTTCTGACAAGGCCGGTATCATCGAATTCGCTCAGGCACTTTCCGCACGTGGTGTGGAGCTGCTTTCAACAGGTGGCACTGCCCGCCTGTTAGCAGAGAAAGGTCTGCCAGTGACCGAAGTTTCCGATTACACCGGTTTCCCGGAAATGATGGATGGACGCGTGAAGACCCTGCATCCAAAAGTCCACGGCGGCATTTTGGGCCGTCGCGGTCAGGATGACGGAATAATGGAACAACATGGTATCGCGCCTATCGATATGGTGGTTGTTAACCTGTATCCATTCGCCCAGACCGTCGCCCGCGAAGGCTGCTCGCTGGAAGATGCGGTGGAGAACATTGATATCGGCGGCCCGACCATGGTGCGCTCCGCTGCCAAGAACCATAAAGATGTGGCTATCGTTGTGAAGAGCAGCGACTACGACGCCATTATTAAAGAGATGGATGCCAACGATGGTTCTCTGACCCTCGCCACCCGTTTCGATCTCGCCATCAAAGCCTTCGAACACACCGCCGCTTACGACAGCATGATTGCCAACTACTTCGGCAGCATGGTTCCGGCCTATCATGGTGAAAGCAAAGAAGCCGCTGGCCGCTTCCCGCGCACCCTGAACCTGAACTTCATTAAGAAGCAAGATATGCGCTACGGCGAGAACAGCCACCAGCAGGCTGCCTTCTATATAGAAGAGAATGTTAAAGAGGCTTCCGTTGCCACCGCAACGCAGGTACAGGGCAAAGCGCTCTCCTATAACAACATCGCTGATACCGATGCCGCACTGGAGTGTGTGAAAGAGTTCAACGAACCGGCCTGCGTGATCGTTAAGCACGCGAACCCATGCGGCGTGGCGGTAAGTACCTCTATTCTTGACGCTTACGATCGCGCCTACAAAACCGACCCGACCTCCGCATTCGGCGGCATCATCGCTTTCAACCGCGAGCTGGATGCTGAAACCGCGCAGGCGATTATCTCCCGCCAGTTCGTGGAAGTGATCATCGCGCCATCCGCCACAGCAGAAGCACTGAAAATTACCGCAGCCAAGCAGAACGTTCGCGTGCTGGTCTGCGGCCAATGGGCGCAGCGCGTTCCGGGCCTGGACTTCAAGCGCGTGAACGGCGGCCTGCTGGTTCAGGACCGTGACCTCGGTATGGTGAGCGAAGCTGAACTGCGCGTGGTAACCAAACGCCAACCGACCGGGCAAGAGCTGCGTGATGCGCTGTTCTGTTGGAAAGTGGCTAAATTCGTGAAATCCAACGCCATTGTTTACGCCAAAGAGAACATGACTATCGGCATAGGCGCAGGCCAGATGAGCCGCGTGTACTCCGCCAAAATTGCCGGGATTAAGGCCGCCGACGAAGGCCTGGAAGTGAAAGGATCCTCTATGGCGTCCGACGCTTTCTTCCCGTTCCGCGATGGGATTGATGCCGCTGCTGCCGCGGGCGTGACCTGCGTTATCCAGCCTGGTGGTTCTATCCGCGATGACGAAGTGATTGCCGCTGCCGATGAACACGGTATCGCGATGGTATTCACCGACATGCGCCACTTCCGCCATTAATTCACGGAGCAGACGATGAAAGTATTAGTGATTGGCAACGGCGGGCGCGAGCACGCCCTGGCCTGGAAAGCGGCGCAGTCTCCGCTGGTTTCCACCGTCTTTGTCGCACCGGGTAATGCCGGAACCGCACTGGAGCCTGCGTTACAAAACGTGGCCATCAGCGTGACCGACATTCCTGCGCTGCTGAGCTTTGCCCAGAACGAGAAGATCGATCTGACCATCGTTGGCCCGGAAGCGCCGCTGGTGATTGGCGTGGTCGATGCGTTCCGCGCCGCTGGCCTGAAGATCTTCGGGCCAACCGAAGGCGCCGCGCAGTTGGAAGGCTCCAAAGCCTTCACCAAAGATTTTCTCGCCCGTCACCAGATTCCGACGGCGGAATATCAGAACTTCACCGAAGTTGAGCCTGCACTGGCTTACTTACGCGAGAAAGGCGCGCCGATCGTTATTAAAGCCGACGGTCTGGCTGCCGGTAAAGGCGTTATCGTGGCGATGACGCTTGAAGAAGCCGAAGCCGCCGTGCATGACATGCTGGCCGGTAACGCGTTTGGCGACGCGGGCCATCGTATCGTTATCGAAGAGTTCCTCGACGGTGAAGAAGCCAGCTTCATCGTGATGGTCGACGGCGAGCACGTGCTGCCGATGGCCACCAGTCAGGACCACAAACGCGTCGGCAATGGTGATACTGGGCCGAACACCGGCGGGATGGGGGCCTACTCCCCTGCTCCGGTAGTGACTGACGAAGTACACCAGCGCACCATGGAACGCATCATCTGGCCAACCGTAAAAGGCATGGCGGCGGAAGGTAACACCTACACCGGTTTCCTCTACGCGGGTCTGATGATCGACAAGCAGGGCAACCCGAAGGTTATCGAGTTCAACTGCCGCTTCGGCGATCCGGAAACCCAGCCGATAATGCTGCGCATGAAATCGGATCTGGTGGATCTTTGCCTCGCCGCCTGCGACGGCAAGCTGGATGAGAAAACCTCCGAGTGGGACGAACGCGCCTCGCTGGGTGTGGTCATTGCCGCCGGCGGTTATCCGGGCAATTACAATACTGGCGATGAGATCCACGGTCTGCCGCTGGAAGACGTCGCTGACGGTAAGGTGTTCCACGCGGGCACCAAACTGTCTGCTGACGATCGCGTGCTGACCAACGGCGGCCGCGTTCTGTGCGCTACCGCACTGGGTCACACCGTGGCAGACGCGCAGAAACGCGCCTACGCCCTGATGACCGACATCCATTGGGACGGCAGCTTCAGCCGTAACGACATCGGCTGGCGCGCCATCGAACGTGAGCAAAACTAACGGCTGAGCTTAGCCAGCAGCGTTTTGCGCGTAATACCTAACTGACGGGCGGCTTCGGTTTTATTGCCGCCCGTTTTTTCCAGCGCCGCCAGAATCACCTCTTTTTCGACATCCACCAGCGGTTGGATCTCGCCACTGTATTCCGTTTTTATCGGCGTCGCAGCAATCGCCATTGGCAGTTCACGTTCAGCAATATATTCCCCCGTTAGCAGCACCACCGAGCGCTCAATCGCATTTTCCAGCTCACGAATATTGCCCGGCCAGTCGTAATGGATCAGGAGATCCATCGCCTGCGGAGTAAAGCCTTTCACCGCTTTTCGGTTACGCGCGGCAAAACGCTGGAGAAAATGTTCGGCCAGCAGCGGAATATCTTCCCGACGCTGGCGCAATGCTGGCATTTCAATGGTGACGACGTTCAGGCGATAGTAGAGATCCTGGCGAAAGCGCCCGGCACTGACTTCCTCCGCCAGATCCCGGTGCGTGGCGGCGATCAGCCGGACATCAACCGCAATAGTCTGGTTGCTGCCAACCCGCTGTACTTCTCGCTCCTGGATAGCTCGCAGCAGACGCACCTGCATCAACGGTGAAATATCGCCAATTTCATCAAGAAACAGCGTGCCGCCATCAGCTTCCACAAAGCGACCTTCCCGGCGTTTATCCGCCCCGGTAAACGCCCCTTTCTCGTGACCGAACAGCTCGGATTCCAGCAAAGATTCATTGAGTGCCGCGCAGTTCAGTGTTACCAGCGGCTTATCGCTGCGTGCGCTGCTGGCATGTAGCGCACGGGCCACCAGCTCTTTGCCCGTCCCGGAGTCTCCGTGGATGAGCACCGTGGCGTCCGAGGGCGCAACCATCGCAATTTCACTGAGCAACTGCTGCATCGCCGGACTGCGACCAATCATGCCAAACTGCGCCGCCGACGCTGACGGCAATTCAGCACCCGTTTCCCGCCTGTGCGCGAGCGCCTTCTCCAGCGTCTCCTGCAGCCGGTCAAAGTCCAGCGGTTTGATTAAGTAGTCCAGCGCCCCTGTTTTCAGCGCCTCAATGGCGGTCTCCACGCTGGAGAACGCCGTCATGATCAATACCGGAATCGCCGGATTCAGCGCTTTAATCTCTTTCAGCGTAGCGATACCGTCCATCTCTGCCATGCGCACATCGCACAGCACTAAATCAAATACACGTTCGCGCACCTGTTCCAGAGCCGCGCGCCCGCTATAGGCCAGCGCGACCTCATAACCCCAGCCGCGCAGCAGCGCCTGTAAAATGGTGCAGTGGCTAATATCGTCATCCACCACCAGAATAGTGATTTTTCCGCGCGTCATCCTTGTTAGTCCTGTTGTTTCGCTTTGGTCGGCAGCCAGAGAGTAAAGACCGCGCCTTTGCCCTCAACGCTTGCCACCTGAATGGTACCACCGTGCTGTTCGACTATGTTCTGCACAACCGCCAGCCCGAGGCCGGTTCCGTCAGCTTTGGTCGTAAAGTAAGGCGTAAAAATGGCCTCCAGCTGTTCCGCTGCAATTCCCTTTCCGCTATCGGCCACCACAATTTTAACGCGTTCGGCGCTGCATTCACTCGCTTCAACCGTAATCGTGCCCTGGCGGCCAATCGCATGAATGGCATTCAGATACAGATTCAACAGGACCTGCGTTAGCCGGTCAGGATCGGCCTGAATGGTTGGTAGTGCAGAATTTATCGTAAACCGTAACTGAATCTCCCGACTTTGAGCATCCTGGCTTACCAGATGCAATGAGTGAGTGATGACCTCATTGAGATCCACTTTCTGGAGCGCAAGGTGCGCGGGTTTCACCAGTTCAAGGAGTTCACTCACCACCCGATTTAAGCGGTCCGCCTCTTTCGCCATGACCTGCGCCAGCTCGTGCGACTCGCCTCCTGCCGGAGTACGTTCGGCAAAATACTTTGCCAGACCTTTGATAGAAGACAGCGGGTTACGAATTTCATGTGCAACCCCTGCCGCCAGATGCCCAAGCGCCATCAGTTTTTCTTTACGCTTCATCGCATCCTGCAGTTCTTTGTACGAACGCTGATAGCGCTGATACCAGAAAAAGGTCAGCACGGTGGCCAGCAACACGGCTGCCAGCGCGGACAGGACAATCAGGGTGTTACGCCACTCTCTGGCCTGAGTCGCTGCCAGTACGCTGGCATCAAAGGCGATAAATATGGTTTGTGCAGGGATGTTAAGCCGTCCGTCATCGCTGGCGCAACGCGCCATGCCATGACGTCCTGGACCATACGTCGGCTGAAACTGGCGATAAATTTCCAGAGCCGGCGTGTTTTCACCGTTCCCCACTGGAATATCAATATTTCGCCAGCTTTCTTGTTCTCCGGGATTAAGCTGCCGCAGGACATCCGGTGAATAGAGCGTTTTCCCGACCATCGCGGAATTGCTGTGAGTGATAATGACGCCATGCTCATCAACAACGGCAAACCATAGCACGCCGGGTTGTACGGCCATTTGTTCCAGCAGCGTCTGCTGTTGAGCATGATGCATGCGCATCCCCATACCTACGCGCGTACCAGACTCCAGAGCACGGATCAGCACGCTGCCTTTTTCCAGTAGCGTTTGCCGTGCAGCACCGCTTTCCCGCCCATAGTCCCGGATAGTCATAATCGAAAACCAGCCAACTAAAATCAGGATTGCCGCCAGCAAGAGTCGGCTCAACCACTTTGCCGCCGTGTCTTTATACAGACGCATATGCTCTCCCTTTCCCACCGTTTCCTTTCGTCGTTTCAGGTATACAGCAGAAATCATGCCATTTTTTACCCCGGATAACCCTGCCCTCAGACACAAACCGCTGAAAGTACCGGGTAAAAATGACCCGCTGGTTACGCCCGGGCGAGTCATTTTTACTCGCTTTGCACCAGGCAAACCACGCGTGATGCCCGTAGAACGGAGATCTCCGGTCTGGCACGGAAGATGCAACAAGGAATGTAAGATAACCAACAGGAGAACGAATGATGAAACGGAATAATAAACTGGCGCTGATTGTACTCTCGCTGATTGCTCTGGGTTCCACCCCGGCGCTGGCACAACATCACTGGGGGTATGGTGATGGTATGCAGCAGCGGGGCGGTGCGCCTATGACCAGCGAACAACAGGCGGTCGCGCAGAAAATCTATGATGATTACTACGCGCAGACCAGCGCCTTACGGCAACAACTGACATCTAAACGCTACGAATACAATGCGTTGCTAACAGCCAGTTCGCCAGATACTGCAAAGATTAATGCGGTAGCAAAAGAGATGGAGTCGTTGAATCAGTCGCTGGATGAGCAGCGCGTTAAGCGCGATGTCGCAATGGCGCAGGCGGGCGTACCTCGCGGAGCCGGAATGGGTTACGGCGGATGCGGCGGTGGTGGCCATATGGGAATGGGTCACTGGTAACAGTATTGCCTGATGGCAGATTATCAGAAGGTTTTGGCTGTAGGCTGCCAGTGACAAAAATCTTCATTAGCGACCAGCAGTAGCTGCGACCCTTCGGGCGCTTCCAGCCATGCCACGCTCACCTCTACGGATGAATGGCTCTGGCGGCGCTCAATATGGTTTATCGCCCACGATTCCAGATCGGGCTTCAGCGTTTCACCCTCACAGGTCGTGACCGTGTGATTCGCATGCCAGCGTCCCTGACGCAATATCACCCGTCCCTGACGCAACGCATCGCTGGTCTGGCGGATTTGATCGGCGCGATAGCGGTAAAGCGCGATTTGATCGCTGGAAAGCTGCTGCTTAAGACCGTCGACTTCACGCTGCATGAAACTCAGTTCGCCCCGGTCATCGAAGCGTATACGGACATGTTCCGGCGGTTTACTGTAAGTGTTGAGTTCTATCAAAGTGAGCGTATCACCCTGCCAGCGGTATTCACTGGTGGTGGTATCGCCTTTACGCCACGGACTAAATACCGAGAGCAAGTGAACATCGTCGCTGGAATCTTTACGCCAGACGCGTACCGCCCCCTGCTCGCCAACATAACCGCTGGCCGTGAACGGAGGAAGTTCGGAATGACGACTACAGGCCGACAGCAACAGCACACCTGAAAGCCAGAGCGTATGACGCCAGATGGACAAAAGGGGCGAAACCGCCCCTTCGTTAAAACTGTTCACTGCCACGCGAATTACTTAACCGCGTCTTTCAGTGCTTTACCAGAAACAAATGCCGGTACGTTAGCTGCGGCGATTTTGATTTCTTTACCGGTCTGCGGGTTACGGCCAGTGCGCTCAGCACGGTGGTTCACTTTGAAGGTACCGAAACCAACCAGTTGTACAGCATCGCCTTCTTTCAGAGACTCAGTAATAGCAGCCAGAGTGGATTCCAGAGCAGCTTTAGCCTGTGTTTTAGACAGTTCTGCTTTGTCTGCAATTACATCAATCAGTTGAGTCTTGTTCATAAGTTATCCTTACAATGTGTTTATCGCTTGCTAAGCATCGAGTGCGACGGAAATGCCAGAAAAGCACTCTCCTGCATACACGCACCGATAGCCACTTTTTTTCGCCCCCCAAATGTAGACCAGACGGGGGGCGGATGGGAAGCCTTCAGGCACGACAAATCAGGCGTTAAATCACGTTTTGTTGTGTCATTGCTGAAAATTTATACCAATATTGCTCTCGCCAGCCTCGCGCAGGTCTGCTCGCAGCCCTTTTATCAGCTCAATATCGCGTTCTTCACAGTCAGCCAAAAGTCGGAATATTTCCCACTGAATATCCCATTCTTGCTCAACAGCAGGGTTTTCTTTTAGCTCTTCATCGGTCATTTCGCGACCGGCCTGGGTCATTTCCAGCATCGCTACTGTGGTAATTGAAGCCTTACTGACTTCAATCGCGTGTTCCAGCGTTTCGCCACTCAGACGTGAATGCATCAGTTCGCTTAATGCCACGCAGGCATCAATCGCAGGATAAACACCGTACAAATCGTAATCATCTGCCGACGGGATAGCCTCTTCAAACTTTTCCAGTTGGCTGTCGAAATTGATTTTGGCATCTTTAACCGTCAGCGCTTCCCAAATCAAATCCAGGATTCGACGATAAATCTGCCCATCGCCAAATTCAGTTTGCTTGCAGAACATCGCGTAGTTGGGATACATGCGTTCGCACAGGCAGGCCATAAACGTAACGTGCTGCCAGCTTTCCAGCTTCTCCAGACGCAAGTGAATCGGGTTTTGTAACATGATGAGCTCTCAAATACGGAAATTAGCCGCAGTTTACCCGATATGGGGCGTTTTGGCTGCAAGCCGCGTAAAAGCCGGGCGTTCAGATGCCACCGCATCTGCCCAGCGCGTTGGTTCCGGCAGACGATAGCCGTTCATACAGCGTTGTACCCATGCCAATGAGCGGTCCAGGCTCACGCGATGACCCGTAGAGATAAACAACGGGTTACAGCGTGCTTTGCTGCGCCAGACCCACGCCAGCTGTTCGCCTTTATCCAGCAACGGCGCTAACGCTCCGGGTTCGGCAGCGAGCGGATCAAACTTGCCGCACAACCGTTTTTTCGCCACGCCAATCGTCGGGACATCCACCAGCAGACCAAAATGGCTGGCTACGCCCAGGCGGCGCGGGTGAGAGATACCGTGACCGTCAACGAACAGCAGATCAGGCTTGTGCGAGAGCTGCTGCCAGGCGGCCATCAACGCGGGTGTTTCACGAAAGGAGAGAAAGCCTGGAATGTAAGGCATGGTGGTGGCGATTCGCGCCACCTTGTATTCAACCAGTTCCAGCGTAGGGTATTTCAGCAGAACCATCGCGGCCCGCGTCACTTCGCCGCCCTGCTCAAACCCCACGTCCGCTCCGCCGATCAGATCCGGCGGATCGTTCTGCAGGCGATCCTCGCGGATCACTGAAGAGGCCAGTTCAAGCTGCTGCGCGCGCAGCGACGCGAGATCCATTAGCGGTGGTACTGCGACGACAGGCGATGTACCGCCTCGACAAAGACGCCCGCATGTTCTGGCGGTACGTCCTGATGAATGCCATGGCCCAGGT
This sequence comes from Citrobacter sp. C6_1, assembly GCF_014596835.2. Lineage (NCBI taxonomy): Bacteria > Pseudomonadati > Pseudomonadota > Gammaproteobacteria > Enterobacterales > Enterobacteriaceae > Citrobacter > Citrobacter sp. C6_1. The sequence goes on from NZ_CP115031.1 coordinate 4,401,186, forward strand.
TAAAGACATGACCTTCACCCTGACCAAATCCGGCCAGAATCGTCGCAACCTCTTCTTCGATACGGGCTGGCGGCGCATACAGCATGGACGGATCCATATTGCCCTGCAGCGCCACTTTATGACCCACACGACGACGCGCGTCGGCAATGTCAGTGGTCCAGTCGAGGCCTAACGCATCACAGCCGGTTTCTGCCATCGCTTCCAGCCACTGGCCGCCGCCTTTGGTGAACAGCGTCACCGGTACACGACGACCGTCGTTCTCGCGCAGCAGGCCATCGACGATTTTGTGCATGTAGTACAGGGAGAACTGCTGATAGTCACGACCGGTCAACACGCCGCCCCAGGTGTCGAAAATCATCACTGACTGCGCGCCCGCTTTGATCTGCGCGTTCAGGTACAGCGTGACGCTCTTCGCCAGCTTATCCAACAGCAGATGCAGCGCTTGTGGATCGGCGTACATCATCTTTTTAATCACGGTGAAGGCCTTGCTGCTACCACCTTCGACCATATAGGTCGCCAGCGTCCACGGGCTACCGGAGAAACCGATCAGCGGCACCTCACCTTTCAGTTCACGGCGAATCGTGCGCACCGCATTCATCACGTAACCCAGCCCATCTTCCGGGTCCGGGATCGGCAGTTTGTCGACGTCAGCCTTGCTGACAATCGGCGAGGTAAAGCGTGGGCCTTCTCCGGCTTCAAAATACAGCCCGAGTCCCATCGCATCGGGAATCGTCAGGATATCCGAGAAGAGGATCGCGGCATCAAGCTTATAACGACGCAGCGGCTGCAGCGTGACTTCGCAGGCCAGCTCGGCATTTTTGCACAATGCCATAAAATCGCCCGCCTCGGCGCGCGTGGCTTTATATTCCGGTAGATAGCGGCCCGCCTGGCGCATCATCCATACCGGAGTGACATCAACGGGCTGGCGCAGCAGCGCACGCAGATAACGATCGTTCTTCAGTTCGGTCATTTTTGCAGTTCCTTATTGCGTCAGTCCATCAGTGTATCATCACTCGTTCTTTACTCGTACTCAGCCCGACACATTGCCACAGTGTCTTCAATTAATCGACGCGCGACGGTGCCTGGCGGGGGAAGCAGCGGTAAATCGTCGTAGCGATACCAGTTCGCTTCCAGCAGTTCTTTCGGGTCGATAACAATCTCCCCGCTATCATACTCTGCCATAAATGCGGTCATCAAAGACTGTGGGAACGGCCACGGCTGAGAAGTGACATAGCGCAGGTTTTTCACCTTAATGCCGCTCTCTTCCATGACTTCACGTGCCACCGCCTGCTCGAGTGTCTCGCCCACTTCGACAAAACCCGCCAGCACGGTATGCACGCCATTGCGATGGCGAACGTGCTGGGCCAGCAGAATGGAATCATCACGACGAATAGCAACGATAATGCAGGGGGCAATTTGCGGGTAGTAGCGTTCCCGGCAGTGGCTGCACAGCATCGCCCATTCCGTTTTACTTGGGTACATCGTGTGCCCGCAGTAGCCGCAGAATTTATGCGAGCGGTAAAACTCGGCCAGCTGTACGCCGCGTCCGGCCAGTTGAAACAGGCCAACATCCTGGTCAATGACCTGGCGCACTGACCCCATATCGTGTCGACGTTGCTGCTGCACCAGCCAGACCGTCTCCCCTTCCCATTCGCCGATAGGAAGTGCGCGCTGCCCGATCAAATCAAAACGTGCTGCGTCGCCGTGAGGCAGTTCGCCATGAGGCAACCATAACTTTTGCTCATGGCTGACAATCCACCAGCCGCTATCTAATTTTTCAATTATACGATCCATATCTCTTGCGCAACCTTTGCTTCACAGGCATGTTGTTTACATTATTTTTACATTTATGGGTGAGCAGTTCCTAAACACCATCTTGCGGAGTCAATCATGCTAAACCAGCTGGAAAGCCTGACGGAGCACGTCGGAGGAAGTAATAAACTGGTTGATCGCTGGCTACATGTACGTAAGCACCTGCTCGTGGCTTACTACAATCTGGTTGGCATTAAGCCTGGCAAAGAATCGTACATGCGGCTCAATGAAAAAGCGCTGGATGATTTTTGTCAGAGCCTGGTCGATTACCTCTCCACCGGACACTTCAGTATTTATGAACGTATTCTCCATAAATTGGAAGGGAACGGGCAGCTTTTAAAAGCCACAAAAATTTGGCCGCTACTGGAAGCCAACACACAACTGATCATGGACTACTATGACACCAGTCTGGAGACCGCCATTGATCATGATAACTTCCTTGAATTTCAACAGGCTTTATCAGATATCGGCGAGGCGCTGGAGGCCCGATTCGTGCTCGAAGATAAGCTGATCATGCTGGTATTTGATGCGATGCACGAGAGTGGCACTCTCAAACGTCCTGCTTGAGATTTGTCGCATTAACGCGTAGTTTACATTCATTACCTCTAAGACAGAGGTTACTTCTTGTCGGAGTGCTTATTTTCCACAACAGCATGAGTGGAAAAGGCTGAGACCGTTAATTCGGGATCCGCGGAACCTGATCAGGTTAAAACCTGCGAAGGGAACAAGAGTCAATCTGCAATAGCATCGCCCCCGGGCGAGCTTATCTCTTGCTTCATCCGTCGTCTGACAAGCCATATCCTGACTTTTATTTGGAATGAGCTATGTCTGCCACTACTAAACCATCACGCCGCGAACAGCGCGCTCAAGCCCAACACTTTATCGATACCCTGGAAGGGACCGCCTTCCCTAACTCAAAACGCATTTATATTACCGGTTCGCAGCCGGATATCCGCATTCCGATGCGCGAAATTCAGCTCAGCCCAACGCTGATTGGCGGTAGCAAAGACAACCCGCAGTTCGAAGAGAACGAAGCCGTTCCGGTATACGACACCTCCGGGCCGTATGGCGATCCTGACGTAGCGATTAACGTCCAGCAGGGTCTGGCGAAACTGCGCCAGCCGTGGATTGCTGCGCGTAACGACAGCGAAGAATTAGACGACCGCAGCTCCGCTTATACCAAAGAGCGCCTGGCCGACGATGGCCTGGACGAGCTGCGTTTTAGCGGCCTGCTGACGCCTAAGCGCGCCAAATCTGGTAAGCGCGTGACCCAACTGCACTACGCCCGCCAGGGGATCGTAACCCCGGAGATGGAGTTTATCGCCATCCGAGAAAACATGGGCCGCGAGCGTATTCGTAGTGAAGTGCTGCGCCACCAGCATCCGGGGATGAACTTTGGCGCGCGCCTGCCGGAAAACATTACGCCGGAATTCGTGCGTGATGAAGTGGCCGCGGGCCGGGCGATTATTCCTGCTAACATCAACCACCCGGAATCCGAGCCGATGATCATCGGCCGCAACTTCCTGGTGAAGGTGAATGCCAACATCGGTAACTCGGCGGTCACCTCCTCTATCGAAGAAGAGGTCGAAAAACTGGTATGGTCAACGCGCTGGGGCGCAGACACGGTGATGGATCTCTCCACCGGCCGCTATATCCACGAAACCCGCGAGTGGATCCTGCGTAACAGCCCGGTGCCGATCGGTACCGTACCGATCTACCAGGCGCTGGAGAAGGTCAATGGGATCGCCGAAGATCTCACCTGGGAAGCGTTCCGCGATACGTTGCTGGAACAGGCCGAACAGGGCGTCGACTACTTCACCATCCATGCCGGCGTGCTGCTGCGCTACGTGCCAATGACCGCTAAACGCCTGACCGGTATTGTCTCGCGCGGCGGTTCGATCATGGCGAAATGGTGCCTCTCGCATCACAAAGAGAACTTCCTGTTTGAACATTTCCGTGAGATTTGCGAAATCTGCGCCGCCTACGACGTTTCACTCTCTCTTGGCGATGGTCTGCGCCCTGGTTCGATTCAGGATGCCAACGACGAAGCGCAGTTCTCCGAACTGCATACGCTGGGCGAGCTGACCAAAATCGCCTGGGAATACGACGTGCAGGTGATGATTGAAGGCCCGGGACATGTGCCGATGCATATGATCCAGCGCAACATGACCGAAGAGCTGGAGCACTGCCACGAGGCGCCGTTCTACACCTTAGGGCCGTTGACGACAGATATCGCGCCGGGCTATGACCACTTCACCTCCGGCATTGGCGCGGCAATGATCGGCTGGTTTGGCTGCGCGATGCTGTGCTACGTCACGCCGAAAGAGCACCTTGGCCTGCCGAACAAAGAAGATGTGAAGCAGGGGCTGATTACCTACAAGATTGCCGCTCACGCCGCAGATTTAGCCAAAGGCCATCCGGGCGCGCAGATCCGCGACAACGCGATGTCGAAAGCGCGCTTCGAATTCCGCTGGGAAGACCAGTTTAATCTGGCGCTCGACCCGTTCACCGCCCGTGCCTATCACGATGAAACCCTGCCGCAGGAGTCCGGCAAAGTTGCCCACTTCTGCTCGATGTGCGGGCCGAAGTTCTGCTCAATGAAAATCAGCCAGGAGGTTCGCGACTACGCCGCTGCACAGACGATTGAAGTGGGGATGGCAGATATGTCGGAGAACTTCCGCGCCAAAGGCGGTGAAATCTACCTCAAAAAAGAGGAGGCATAATGTACCAGCCTGATTTCCCGACCGTGCCGTTCCGCCTCGGGCTTTACCCGGTAGTGGACAACGTGCAATGGATTGAACGCCTGCTGGCAGCGGGCGTGCGCACGATCCAGTTGCGTATCAAAGATAAACGCGATGAAGAGGTGGAAGCCGACGTTATCGCCGCCATCGCGCTGGGGCGTCGCTATGACGCCCGCCTGTTTATCAACGACTACTGGCGGCTGGCAATCAAACATAACGCCTACGGCGTGCATCTGGGCCAGGAAGACCTTGAAACCACCGACCTGAAAGCGATTCAGGCGGCGAGCTTACGCCTGGGGGTTTCCACCCACGATGATATGGAGATCGACGTCGCGTTGGCGGCTAAGCCTTCTTACATCGCACTCGGCCACGTTTTCCCCACGCAAACCAAGCAGATGCCTTCCGCCCCGCAGGGGCTGACACAGCTGGCAAGTCATATTGAACGACTGGCCAATTACCCGACCGTCGCCATCGGCGGCATCAGTCTGGAACGTGCGCCCGCGGTGCTGGCAACCGGCGTCGGCAGCATTGCCGTGGTCAGCGCTATCACCCAGGCAGCCGACTGGCAGGCGGCCACGGCGCAGTTGCTCGATATAGCAGGAGTCGGTGATGAATGACCGCGACTTTATGCGTTACAGCCGGCAGATCCTGCTTGGCGATATCGCTATTGAGGGCCAGCAAAAGCTGCTCGACGGCCATGTGCTGATTGTCGGCCTGGGCGGATTAGGCTCGCCTGCCGCGCTGTATCTGGCGGGAGCGGGCGTCGGCACGCTGACGCTGGCGGACGATGACGACGTTCATCTGAGCAATCTGCAGCGGCAAATATTGTTCACCACCGACGACATTGCCCGCCCGAAAGCGCAGGCGGCGGAACGCCATCTGGCACGTCTTAACCCGGACAGCGAGCTGGTCGTCCTTGAGCAGCGGCTGACAGGCGATGCGCTCCGGCACGCGGTCGCGCGTGCCGATGTGGTGCTTGACTGTACCGACAACATGGCCACGCGTCAGGAAATTAACGCCGCCTGTGTGGCGCTGAATACGCCTTTGGTTACCGCCAGCGCCGTGGGTTTCGGCGGCCAGTTGATGGTACTCACGCCCCCGTGGGAGCAAGGTTGTTACCGCTGCCTGTGGCCGGATGATGTCGAACCCGAACGCAACTGCCGTACCGCCGGCATCGTCGGCCCGGTTGTCGGCGTAATGGGCACCTTGCAGGCGCTGGAAGCCATCAAACTGCTTAGCGGCATTGCGACGCCCAGCGGCGAGTTACGCCTGTTTGACGGTAAAACCAGTCAGTGGCGCAGCCTGGCGCTGCGTCGGGCCAATGGCTGCCCGGTATGCGGAGGGCAACATGCAGATTCAGTTCAATGATGCGCCGATGCAGTGCGCCGAGGGGCAAACCGTCAGCGGGCTGCTCACCGAGCTTAATCAGCTTAAACCGGGCGCGGCGCTGGCGCTCAATCAGCAGATCCTGCCGCGCGAGCAGTGGCAGCAGCAAATCGTGCAGGAAGGCGACCAGATCCTGCTTTTTCAGGTTATTGCAGGGGGTTGATATGTTACGTATTGCCGACAAAACGTTTGATTCACATCTGTTCACCGGTACCGGAAAATTTGCTTCGTCGCAGCTGATGGTCGAAGCGATTCGCGCCTCCGGCAGTCAGCTGGTGACGCTGGCGATGAAGCGGGTCGATTTGCGCCAGCATAACGATGCCATTCTGACCCCGCTTATCAACGCGGGCGTGACGCTGCTGCCTAACACCTCCGGAGCGAAAACCGCTGAAGAGGCTATTTTCGCCGCCCAACTGGCGCGTGAAGCGCTGGGTACCCACTGGCTGAAATTAGAAATCCACCCGGATGCCCGCTGGCTATTGCCAGATCCGATTGAAACGCTAAAAGCCGCCGAAGCGCTGGTGAAACAGGGCTTTGTGGTGCTGCCTTACTGCGGCGCGGATCCGGTACTGTGCAAGCGACTGGAAGAAGTAGGCTGCGCAGCGGTGATGCCTCTCGGCGCACCCATCGGTTCTAATCAGGGGCTGGAAACCAAAGCGATGCTGGAGATTATTATCCAGCAAGCGACCGTGCCGGTGGTGATCGATGCAGGTATCGGTGTGCCCAGTCACGCGACGCAGGCGCTGGAAATGGGCGCCGATGCGGTGCTGGTCAACACAGCCATTGCCGTGGCTGACGATCCGGTGATGATGGCAACCGCCTTCCGCCTGGCGGTTGAAGCAGGTTTGCTGGCGCGCCAGGCCGTGCCCGGCAGCAAAAGTTCGCTCGCGCAGGCCACCAGCCCGTTAACCGGATTCCTGGAGGCTTTCGCATGAAAACTTTCACCGACCGATGGCGACAGCTTGACTGGGACGACATCCGCCTGCGCATCAACGGGAAAACCGCCGCTGATGTGGAACATGCCCTCAACGCTTCACAACTGAGCCGAGATGACTTGATGGCCTTGCTCTCCCCTGCTGCCGCCGCCTATCTGGAGCCGCTGGCACAGCGGGCGCAGAAGCTTACCCGTCAGCGTTTTGGCAACACCGTCAGCTTTTACGTTCCGCTGTATCTCTCGAATCTCTGCGCCAACGACTGCACCTATTGCGGCTTCTCGATGAGCAACCGTATCAAACGCAAAACGCTGGACGAAGATGAAATACAACGGGAGTGTACCGCTATCCGTGAGCTGGGTTTTGAGCATCTGCTGCTGGTCACCGGTGAACATCAGGCAAAAGTCGGGATGGACTATTTTCGCCGCCATCTGCCGGCTATTCGCCGCCAGTTCGCTTCGCTACAAATGGAAGTTCAGCCGCTGGCGACCGAGGAATACGCCGAGCTGAAAACGCTGGGGCTGGATGGCGTGATGGTGTATCAGGAGAGCTATCATGAAGCGATTTACGCCCGCCACCATCTGAAGGGGAAAAAGCAGGATTTCTTCTGGCGGCTGGACACGCCGGACAGGCTGGGCCGCGCAGGGATCGACAAAATCGGTCTTGGCGCGTTGATTGGTTTGTCCGACAGTTGGCGGGTTGATTGCTATATGGTGGCTGAACATCTGTTGTGGATGCAGCAGCATTACTGGCAGAGCCGTTACTCCATCTCCTTCCCGCGTCTGCGCCCATGCACCGGAGGCGTTGAGCCCTCGTCAATCATGGATGAACGCCAGCTGGTGCAAACCATTTGTGCATTTCGCTTGCTGTCGCCGGACATTGAGCTGTCGCTCTCCACTCGCGAATCGCCATGGTTTCGTGACCATGTGATCCCACTGGCGATTAACAACGTCAGCGCCTTCTCAAAAACCCAGCCCGGCGGTTATGCCGATAACCATCCTGAACTGGAACAGTTCTCTCCGCACGACGATCGTCGCCCGGAAACCGTGGCTGAAGCACTGATGGCGCAGGGATTGCAGCCCGTGTGGAAAGACTGGGACAGCTATCTGGGACGCGCGGCACAGATGCCCTAAGTCCAACGCTATTGCATAAACAAAAAAACCCGCTTTCGCGGGTTTTTCTTCACTGGCACTTAACTGCTCAGGCTCTGGCCTTCATCGCTATCGTAAGCGTTCGTGAGATTATCGGCAATTACAGCGCGATAACATTAACAGCAGACGGGCCTTTAGCGCCGTTCTCAACAGAGAACTCCACTTTTTGACCTTCGTCTAACGTTTTAAAATCGTTACTCTGGATAGCGGAGAAATGCACAAACACATCCTTGCTACCGTCCTGAGGAGTGATAAAGCCGAAGCCTTTATCAGAGTTAAACCATTTTACTAAACCAGTCATTTTGTTAGACATAGATACTTCCTTTCATGTTTTTGAGCCGCTTATGCAGCGAAGATGGCCTGTTTTGCAGAAATTAACTTATGGGGCACTTAGGGAGGAGGCTCATGAAGAAGAGTATCTGAGGATAACGCTTGAACTGAGAACTGCTTTACTAAAACTGCTTACATAAGGTCTGTGTTCCAAACCGATGCCATTATAGTAGACTTGCTTCTAATCATTATGCAAGCATTAATTTATTTAATATCCATCAACAGGTGAAATGTTGAGCCGGGGCGGTTGCGCGAAAAGGTAGCTTATTGATATATAAATAATAAAAGCCCTGACCGTTGCAGCCAGGGCTTTAAGTTACTACAAACTTCAGATTTAACATTACTAGACTTAACAATTTTGTACTGCTGTTGATACTACATTTTAAATGTACACGTTTATCACAGATAATATTGGATGCTGATACTGACTAACACTTTCCTCTATTTATCGTTAAATAAACCCAGCCAGCTTGATAATAAAACTCAAGAATGGCGACCTAAACAAGTACACTTCCCCTTGCGACATATACTCTTTGATGCGTGGCCTTACTTCCCTTGCAAGCTCTCATGAAAGCAACCTGCCAACATTAACTATTAAATCATGGCCTTACATCGTCGCACTTTTTTCACTACTTTGCGATTAGATAAATCAACTACAGAGCCTGAAAACATTGTCGATGTGCAAAGATAATAGCTTCAGCATCGACTATCCCATACAACAGAATATTTCGTGGCCCTTATCGCAACCCCCTATCAAACTCTACTAACGCTTACTAATTTAACAGCAAATGACTATTTCTCCGCTGTTAAGTATTAACATACGGGTTTAAAAAACAGTGTCAATACTGTTTTTAATAACATGTCTTTATTGACAGTAATTATTAATATCTACGCCTGAACACTATGGGAAAAACTGCTTTTTGGGTCAGACCAGACCGGTCTGAGCACCTTTTGTAACCGGTTTCAGAAAAAATGGCATTTCTTTGTGATGCCAGACACACAATCGTCGCAAAGCGGTTGTTGCTGTTGCCCGCACGAGATAATTATCAATAAATACCCGTTGATCGAGACTGCTTATGAAAAACATCGTTTTATGCTGTGCCGCCGGAATGTCCACCAGCATGCTGGTGCAAAGGATGAAAGATGCCGCCCAGAAAAAAGGGGTCGACGTCACTATCAAAGCGGTCCCGGTAGCTGAGTTTGCAGAGAATATCGCCACTGCGGATATCGTGTTGCTCGGTCCACAGGTTAAGTATGAGCAGGCCAAGCTGCAGGCGCTTGCTGACCCGTTAGGTAAAAAGGTCGCGGTGATCGATATGATGGATTACGGCATGATGAAAGGTGATGCCGTACTGGATAAAGCACTGAAACTGCTGGAGTAACGGCATGGAAGAGTTAGAAACAATCATCATGGAATTACTCGTGAATGCGGGTGCTGCCCGCAGCCAGGCTCTGACGGCGCTACAACTGGCGCGTAAAGGTGATTTCACCGGTGCAGAACAAGCGATGACGGAATCACGCGAGTACGTTAAACAAGCGCATAAGATCCAGACCCAACTGATCGGTATCGACGAAGGTACCGGCAAGCTACCGGTCAATCTCATCACCGTCCATTCGCAGGACCATTTGATGAACGCGATGGTGATTCAGGATCTGGCGGGCGATATGATTGAGCTTTATCGGCGGTTACCGCCTGCCAGTTAACAGACATAAAAAAACCCGCCGAAGCGGGTTTTTTATTAGGGTCAGCAACGATTAATCGTTGTCAGAACCGCCCAGACCTGCGTTCAACAGTTCTGCCAGGCTGGCAGACGCATCTTCAGCAGTGACCTGCGGTGCAGCTGGCAGTTCACCCGCTGCGCGACGGCGCATACGATCCTGGTGGTACGCGTAACCGGTACCTGCCGGGATCAGACGACCCACGATGACGTTCTCTTTCAGACCGCGCAGTTCATCACGTTTACCCGCAACAGCGGCTTCGGTCAGGACACGCGTGGTTTCCTGGAACGATGCTGCAGAGATGAAGGACTCGGTTGCCAGAGACGCTTTGGTGATACCCAGCAGATCGCGGGAGAATGTTGCACCCACTTTGCCGTTCGCTTCCAGCTCGCGGTTAGCGATCTTGACGCGAGAGTATTCAACCTGCTCGCCTTCGAGGAAGTCGGAGCTACCCGCATTTTCGATGGTGGCTTTACGCAGCATCTGACGAACGATAACTTCGATGTGTTTATCGTTAATCTTAACACCCTGCAGACGGTATACGTCCTGAACTTCGTTAACGATGTAACGAGTTACAGCATGTACACCACGCAGACGCAGGATGTCGTGCGGCGCTTCCGGACCGTCGGAAACCACGTCACCACGTTCTACACGTTCACCTTCGAACACGTTGAGCTGACGCCATTTCGGAATCATCTCTTCGTACGGTTCGCTACCGTCTACCGGGGTGATAACCAGACGACGTTTCCCTTTAGTTTCTTTACCGAAGGAAATGATGCCGCTGATTTCTGCCAGGATAGCCGGCTCTTTCGGACGACGTGCTTCGAACAGGTCCGCAACGCGCGGCAGACCACCGGTGATATCCTTGGTACCGCCGGATTCCTGCGGAACACGCGCCAGAGTGTCACCAGAGCTGATCTGTACGCCATCTTCCAACTGAACAATCGCTTTACCCGGCAGGAAGTACTGAGCCGGCATATCGGTGCCTGGGATCAGAACGTCGTTGCCCTGAGCATCAACAATTTTCAGTGCCGGACGCAGGTCTTTACCACCCGCAGTACGCTCTGCAGAATCCAGAACCACCAGAGAAGACAGACCGGTCAGCTCGTCGGTCTGACGAGTAATGGTCTGGCCGTCGATCATGTCAGTGAAGCGGACGAAACCACTCACTTCGGTGATAACCGGCATGGTGTGCGGATCCCAGTTCGCTACGGTTTCGCCGCCAGCAACCTGTTCGCCATCACCCTTCGCCATAACGGAGCCGTAAGGCACTTTATAGCTTTCTTTGGTACGGCCGAATTCGTCGATCAGTTTCAGTTCGGTGTTACGTGAGGTGATAACCAGTTTACCGCTGGAGTTCACAACCGACTTCGCATTGCTCAGACGGATGCTACCTTTGTTTTTCACCTGGATGCTGGATTCAGCAGCCGCACGAGATGCCGCACCACCGATGTGGAACGTACGCATCGTCAGCTGTGTACCCGGTTCACCGATGGACTGTGCCGCGATAACGCCGATTGCTTCACCTTTGTTGATGATGTGGCCACGCGCCAGGTCACGACCATAGCAGTGCGCACATACACCAAAGTCGGTGTCACAGGATACAACGGAACGGACTTTGACGGAGTCAACGGAGTTCTCTTCCAGCAGGTCACACCACTGTTCGTGCAGCAGCGTGTTGCGTGGAACCAGAATATCCGCCGTACCCGGCTTCAGAACGTCTTCAGCAGTCACACGACCCAGAACGCGATCGCGCAGCGGCTCTTTAACGTCACCACCCTCGATAACCGGGGTCATGGTGATGCCTTCCAGCGTGCCGCAATCGTCTTCAGTAACCACCAGGTCCTGCGCAACGTCAACCAGACGACGAGTCAGATAACCGGAGTTCGCTGTTTTCAGTGCGGTATCCGCCAGACCTTTACGCGCACCGTGAGTAGAGATGAAGTACTGGAGTACGTTCAGACCTTCACGGAAGTTCGCGGTGATTGGCGTTTCGATGATGGAGCCATCTGGCTTCGCCATCAGACCACGCATACCAGCCAGCTGACGAATCTGTGCTGCAGAACCACGCGCACCGGAGTCGGCCATCATGTAGATGCTGTTGAAGGAAACCTGCTGCTCTTCTACGCCGTCACGGTTAATAACAGTTTCGGTTTGCAGGTTATCCATCATCGCTTTGGATACACGATCGTTCGCCGCAGCCCAGATATCGATAACTTTGTTATAGCGTTCGCCCGCGGTTACCAGACCAGACTGGAACTGCTCCTGGATCTCAGCAACTTCAGCTTCCGCTTCAGAGATGATCTCGTGTTTCTTCTCTGGGATGACCATGTCATCAATACCAACAGATGCACCTGAACGTGCTGCATAAGCAAAGCCAGTGTACATCGTCTGGTCAGCAAAAATAACGGTCGGCTTCAGGCCCAGAATGCGGTAACAGGTGTTCAGCATTTTGGAGATAGCTTTCTTGCCCAGCGCCTGGTTGACGATGGAGAAAGGCAGACCTTTCGGTACGATCATCCACAGAATGGCACGGCCAACGGTCGTGTCTTTCAGGCTGGTTTTCGCAACGAATTCGCCGTTTTCATCTTTTTCGTATTCGGTGATACGCACTTTAACGCGCGCATGCAGAGAGGCCAGACCTGCGCGATAGATACGCTCAGCTTCTTTCGGGCCAGTCAGCACCATGCCTTCGCCTTTGGCGTTAACACAGTCACGGGTCATGTAGTACAGACCCAATACAACGTCCTGAGACGGAACGATGATAGGTTCGCCGTTCGCCGGAGACAGGATGTTGTTGGTAGACATCATCAGCGCACGCGCTTCGAGCTGGGCTTCCAGCGTCAGCGGTACGTGAACAGCCATCTGGTCACCATCGAAGTCGGCGTTATATGCCGCACAAACCAGCGGGTGCAGCTGGATAGCTTTACCTTCGATCAGTACCGGTTCAAATGCCTGGATACCCAGACGGTGCAGGGTTGGTGCACGGTTCAGCAGTACCGGGTGTTCGCGGATAACTTCGTCCAGGATATCCCAAACGACAGCTTCTTCACGCTCAACCATTTTCTTCGCGGCTTTGATGGTGGTGGCGAGGCCACGCAGTTCCAGTTTGCCGTAGATGAACGGTTTGAACAGTTCCAGTGCCATTTTCTTCGGCAGACCGCACTGATGCAGACGCAGGTATGGACCTACGGTGATTACAGAACGACCGGAGTAGTCAACACGCTTACCGAGCAGGTTCTGACGGAAACGACCCTGTTTACCTTTGATCATATCAGCCAAAGATTTCAGAGGACGTTTGTTAGAACCGGTGATCGCACGACCGCGACGACCGTTATCCAGCAGGGCGTCAACCGCTTCCTGCAGCATACGTTTTTCGTTGCGTACGATGATATCCGGCGCAGCCAGATCCAGCAGACGTTTCAGACGGTTGTTACGGTTGATCACGCGACGATACAGATCGTTCAGATCTGAGGTTGCGAAACGACCACCATCCAGCGGAACCAGCGGACGCAAATCTGGCGGCAGAACCGGCAGAACGGTCAGGATCATCCACTCTGGCTTGTTGCCAGACTGTACGAAGGCTTCCAGCAGTTTGATACGCTTGGTCAGCTTTTTACGCTTGGTTTCAGAGTTGGTTTCGTTCAGCTCTTCGCGCAGAGTTTCACACTCTTGCTCCAGATCCATGCTCTTCAGCAGGGCCTGGATTGCTTCCGCACCCATCTTCGCGTCGAATTCGTCACCGAACTCTTCCAGCGCGTCCAGATACTGCTCTTCAGTCAGGATCTGTTGACGTTCCAGGTTGGTCATACCGCCTTCGATAACAACATATGATTCGAAGTACAGTACGCGTTCGATATCACGCAGCGGCATATCAAGCAGCAAACCGATACGGGACGGCAGAGATTTCAGGAACCAGATGTGCGCAGTCGGAGACGCCAGCTCGATGTGGCCCATACGCTCACGGCGTACTTTAGTCTGGGTCACTTCAACGCCGCACTTCTCACAGATCACACCACGGTGTTTCAGGCGCTTGTACTTACCGCACAGGCACTCGTAGTCTTTTACCGGCCCAAAGATACGGGCGCAGAAAAGGCCGTCACGTTCAGGTTTGAACGTACGGTAGTTGATGGTTTCCGGCTTCTTAACTTCACCGAAAGACCATGAACGGATCATGTCTGGCGAGGCCAGAGCAATTTTGATCGCATCAAACTCTTCGGTTTTAGTCTGCGCTTTCAGAAACTTTAATAAATCTTTCACGGATTTGCTCCCGTCGGAGTTAGCACAATCTGGCGCTGGCTGTTACGCCAGCACCAGTGACCTGTTTGATCGAGAGTTACTCGTCTTCCAGCTCGATGTTGATACCCAGCGAACGAATCTCTTTCAACAGTACGTTGAAGGATTCCGGCATGCCTGGTTCCATCTGATGGTTGCCGTCCACGATGTTTTTATACATCTTAGTACGACCGTTCACGTCATCAGACTTAACGGTGAGCATTTCCTGCAGGGTGTATGCTGCGCCATATGCTTCCAGCGCCCACACTTCCATCTCCCCGAAGCGCTGACCACCGAACTGCGCCTTACCACCCAGCGGCTGCTGAGTAACCAGGCTGTAAGAACCGGTAGAACGCGCATGCATTTTGTCATCAACCAGGTGGTTCAGTTTCAGCATGTACATGTAGCCAACGGTAACCTGGCGCTCGAACTGCTCACCGGTACGACCGTCGAACAGTGTGATCTGACCGGAAGTCGGCAGGCCACCCAGCTGTAACAGTTCCTTGATTTCAGACTCTTTCGCACCGTCGAATACCGGCGTTGCGATCGGCATACCTTTTTTCAGGTTTTCAGCCAGACGCAGAACTTCTTCATCGCTGAAGGTATTCAGGTCAACTTTCTGACGAACATCTGAACCCAGATCGTAAGCACGCTGGATGAATTCGCGCAGTTTCGCGACTTCTTGCTGCTGTTTCAGCATGGCGTTGATCTTATCGCCGATACCTTTTGCAGCCATACCCAGGTGGGTTTCAAGGATCTGACCGATGTTCATACGCGATGGTACGCCCAGCGGGTTCAGTACGATATCTACCGGCGTACCGTTAGCATCGTGTGGCATATCTTCGATCGGGTTGATCTTAGAGATTACACCCTTGTTACCGTGACGACCTGCCATCTTATCACCAGGCTGGATCCGACGTTTAACCGCCAGATAAACCTTAACAATCTTCAGCACGCCCGGTGCCAGATCGTCGCCCTGAGTGATTTTACGGCGTTTCGCTTCGAGTTTTTTCTCGAATTCGTGTTTCAGTTCGTCGTACTGCTCAGCCAGTTGTTCCAGCTGATTCTGTTTTTCTTCGTCGGTCAGGCCGAGTTCTAACCAGCGGTCGCGCGGCAGTTTGTCGAGCTTCTCAGCTTCAACACCACCGGAAACCAGCACAGCGTAGATACGGCTGAACAGGCCAGCTTCGAGGATCTGCAGTTCTTCAGACAGGTCTTTTTTCGCCTGCTTCAGCTGCATCTCTTCGATTTCCAGCGCTCGTTTGTCTTTTTCTACGCCATCGCGAGTAAAGACCTGAACGTCGATAATCGTACCGGAAACACCATTTGGCACGCGCAGAGAAGAGTCTTTAACGTCAGACGCTTTCTCACCGAAGATCGCACGCAGCAGCTTCTCTTCTGGCGTCAGCTGGGTTTCACCTTTCGGTGTTACCTTACCAACCAGAATGTCGCCACCGGTGACTTCTGCACCAATGTAAACGATACCGGATTCATCCAGTTTGGAGAGCGCAGCTTCACCCACGTTCGGGATGTCAGCGGTGATCTCTTCCGGCCCCAGCTTGGTGTCACGGGACACACATGCCAGTTCCTGAATGTGGATGGTGGTGAAACGGTCTTCCTGGACAACACGCTCGGATACGAGGATGGAGTCTTCGAAGTTGTAACCGTTCCATGGCATGAATGCCACGCGCATGTTCTGACCTAGCGCCAGTTCACCGAGGTCGGTGGACGGACCGTCTGCCAGCACATCACCACGTTCAACCGGCTCGCCCAGAGATACGCAAGGCATCTGGTTGATACAGGTGTTCTGGTTAGAACGGGTGTATTTAGTCAGGTTATAAATGTCGATACCTGCTTCGCCCGGGTACATCTCGTCTTCGTTAACTTTGATAACGATACGGGAAGCATCCACGTACTGAACGGTACCACCACGTTTAGCAACTGCAGTAACACCGGAGTCAACGGCAACAGCACGTTCCATACCGGTACCAACCAGCGGCTTATCAGCGCGCAGAGTCGGAACCGCCTGACGTTGCATGTTCGCACCCATCAATGCACGGTTGGCGTCATCGTGTTCCAGGAACGGGATCAGGGACGCACCGACGGATACCACCTGCTGGGTGGATACGTCCATGTAGTCAACCTGGTCGCGGCTGAACAAGCTGGATTCGCCTTTACTACGGCAGGTAACCAAATCTTCTACAAAGTGGCCTTCGTCATCCAGGTTGGAGTTCGCCTGAGCGATAACGTAGTTGCCTTCTTCGATAGCAGACAGGTAGTGGATTTCGTCAGTTACAACACCGTCGGTCACTTTACGGTACGGCGTCTCGAGGAAGCCGTATTCGTTAGTCTGTGCATACACGGACAGGGAGTTGATCAGACCGATGTTCGGACCTTCAGGCGTTTCGATTGGACATACGCGACCGTAGTGAGTCGGGTGTACGTCTCGAACTTCGAAGCCTGCACGCTCACGGGTCAGACCGCCTGGGCCGAGTGCAGAGATACGACGTTTGTGCGTAATCTCAGACAGCGGGTTGTTCTGGTCCATAAACTGAGACAGCTGGCTGGAACCAAAGAACTCTTTCACTGCTGCGGAAATCGGCTTGGCGTTGATCATGTCCTGAGGCATCAGGGTATCCAGATCGCCCAGAGACAGACGCTCTTTCACCGCACGCTCAACACGTACCAGGCCAACGCGGAATTGGTTTTCCGCCATTTCGCCTACGGAACGGATACGACGGTTGCCGAGGTGGTCGATATCATCGACTTCGCCTTTACCGTTACGGATATCGATGAGCTTCTTCATCACTTCGATGATGTCGTCTTTGCTCAGGATACCGGAACCTTCGATTTCGTCGCGCAGCAGAGAACGGTTGAACTTCATACGACCAACCGCAGACAGGTCATAGCGGTCTTCGGAGAAGAACAGGTTCTCAAACAGGCTTTCAGCAGCTTCACGAGTCGGCGGCTCACCAGGGCGCATCATGCGGTAGATTTCTACCAGCGCGCTCAGACGATCGTTGGTTGGGTCGACGCGTACAGTTTCAGAAATGTACGGACCGTGGTCCAGATCGTTAGTGAACAGCGTTTCGATACGTTTGTGGCCAGACTGGCTCAGCTTAGCCAGCAGATCCAGGCTCAGCTCCATGTTAGCTGCGCAGATCAGCTCGCCAGTAGATTCGTCAACGTAGTCTTTAGCCGCAACTTTACCAGCAATGTATTCAACCGGAACTTCGATATGTTTGATATCGTCTTTTTCCAGCTGGCGAATGTGGCGCGCAGTGATGCGACGGCCTTTTTCGACGTAGACTTTGCCGTTAGCTTCGATGTCAAAGGAGGCGGTTTCACCACGCAGGCGTTCCGGCACCAGTTCCATCTGCAGCTTGTTGTCACGAATTTCGAAAACAACTTTCTCAAAGAACAGGTCAAGGATCTGCTCAGTGGTGTAGTTCAGCGCACGCAGAATAATGGTCGCAGGCAGTTTACGGCGACGGTCAATACGTACGAACAGGTTGTCCTTCGGATCGAATTCGAAGTCCAGCCAGGAACCACGGTAAGGAATGATGCGCGCGTTATACAGCACTTTACCCGAAGAGTGGGTTTTACCTTTGTCGGAGTCAAAGAAGACGCCTGGACTACGGTGCAGCTGAGAAACGATAACACGCTCAGTACCGTTGATAACAAAGGTACCGTTGTCAGTCATGAGCGGAATTTCGCCCATGTAGACTTCTTGTTCTTTAATGTCTTTTACGGTGCCTTCCGGCGCTTCGCGCTCGTAGATCACCAGACGCAGTTTTACGCGCAGCGGTGCGGAATAGGTCACGCCACGGATCTGACATTCCTGAACGTCAAACACCGGTTCGCCAAGGCGGTAGCTGACGTATTGCAGCTCGGAATTACCGCTATAGCTCTGAATCGGGAAAACGGAACGGAAAGCTGCTTCCAGACCATACTGCCCTTCAGGATCTTGCTCGATGAACTTCTGAAACGAGTCAAGCTGGATAGAAAGGAGATAAGGTATGTCCAGTACTTGTGGACGTTTACCAAAATCCTTACGAATACGTTTTTTCTCGGTATAGGAGTAAACCATTAGGGTTCCTCAGCTCGCTGACAAGTCGACCCATCTGTCCGACGAAGGGACAGTTTGTGCAACACTATTTTGTTGACCGGAAAATCGAATACTTTCCGCAATGCCTGTTGCTATCACGCTTAAACCATTTCATTGCGATTTACACAGAACTGATGCTCTGTCGCAGTATATTAAGGCGTCGATAGAAACAAGCATTGAAAGGCACAGCAGTAGTCAAACAGTGTGAAATGCTACTGGCGCCTTACAGCGCAAAAAGGCTGGTGACTAAAAAGTCACCAGCCATCAGCCTAATTTCTTAGGCTGCAACCAGAAAAGTTGGCTTATTTAACTTCAACTTCAGCGCCAGCTTCTTCCAGAGATTTTTTCAGTGCTTCTGCGTCATCTTTGCTCACGCCTTCTTTCAGCGCAGCCGGTGCAGATTCTACCAGGTCTTTAGCTTCTTTCAGACCCAGGCCAGTTGCGCCACGTACTGCTTTGATAACAGCAACTTTGTTAGCGCCAGCAGCTTTCAGAATTACGTCGAATTCAGTTTTTTCTTCAGCAGCTTCAGCCGGACCAGCAGCTACAGCTACAGCAGCAGCAGCGGAAACACCGAATTTTTCTTCCATTGCAGAAATCAGTTCTACAACGTCCATTACGGACATAGCGGATACTGCTTCAATGATTTGATCTTTAGTGATAGACATTTAAATTGTTCCTGAAAATCAGAATAAGTTTATACGTAAGCAGATGCTTGAGAAAGATAACTGCGATTAAGCAGCTTCTTTCGCATCGCGTACAGCAGCCAGAGTACGAACCAGTTTGCCAGCCGAAGCTTCTTTCATGGTTGCCATCAGGCGTGCAATTGCTTCTTCGTAGGTCGGCAGGGTTGCCAGGCGATCGATGTTCGATGCCGTGATCAACTCACCTTCAAAGGCTGCGGCTTTGACCTCAAATTTTGCATTCGCTTTCGCGAACTCTTTGAACAGACGAGCAGCAGCGCCCGGGTGTTCCATAGAGTATGCAATCAGGGTCGGACCAACAAACGTGTCTTTCAGGCACTCGAACTGAGTACCTTCAACGACGCGGCGCAGCAGGGTGTTACGAACAACACGCATGTATACGCCAGCTTCACGACCTGCTTTACGCAGTTCAGTCATTTTATCTACAGTTACGCCACGGGAATCCGCAACTACTGCAGACAGCGCGCCTTTGGCTACTTCGCTGACTTCAGCAACAATCGCTTGTTTGTCTTGAAGATTTAAAGCCATTAGCTTTGCTCCTGGATGTTTGCCGGAACTCATGTTCCGGAACTCACTTCACTCCTCCCAACGGAGAGAGCGTCTAAATACGGTGAGCAGAAACAAGCCAGAGTATCAGAAATAATCTTAGCGTTCTGTCACCGTCTACGCAGGGCATTAAGTTTCTGACGAAACACCTGCGGTCTTCGACGGAGGCCTGGATAGGCCAGGCTCCAACGAACAAATCTTGTCTATCTGTCGCTATTCAACCTGTGCCGGCGTTGACTGTCTTCGTTCACACCAGTCACATAGTTAACTATGCTCCTGGCGATTCACTCAGTTGTCGCCTTGCCACAGCCTGAATATCTCGGATATACGTCTGCAATTAGCAGAAACGTGGGGGTAAGATTGTAGACAAAATCACCTCCCACGTAAAGGCGAATATTAGTTCGCCACAGTCGCAGTCAGACCGGACTGATCAACGGCAACACCAGCACCCATGGTGGTGGAGATGCTAACTTTCTTGATGTACACGCCTTTTGCCTGAGTCGGTTTAGCTTTTTTCAGCGCAACCAGCAGAGCTTCCAGGTTTTCTTTCAGTTTGTCAGCGTCAAAATCCACTTTACCGATGGTAGTGTGAATGATGCCGTTTTTGTCGTTACGGTAACGAACCTGACCTGCTTTAGCGTTCTTAACAGCTTCAGCAACGTTAGGGGTTACAGTACCAACTTTCGGGTTTGGCATCAGGCCGCGCGGACCCAGAACCTGACCCAGCTGGCCAACAACGCGCATTGCATCCGGGGAAGCAATAACAACGTCAAAGTTCATTTCGCCTTTTTTGATCTGGTCAGCCAGATCTTCCATACCTACCAGCTCAGCGCCTGCAGCTTTAGCAGCTTCAGCGTTTGCGCCCTGGGTAAATACGGCTACGCGAACGGAACGGCCAGTACCGTGCGGCAGTACAGTTGCACCACGTACGTTCTGGTCAGATTTACGTGCATCGATGCCGAGGTTAACGGCAACGTCCACGCTTTCTACGAATTTAGCAGTGGCCAGCTCTTTCAGCAGAGCGATAGCTTCGTTGATGTCGTACTGTTTAGTAGCATCAACTTTGTCACGGATCACGGACATGCGCTTGGTCAGTTTAGCCATTTCTTAGTCCTCCACTACCAGGCCCATGGAACGTGCAGTACCTTCAATGGAGCGAGTCATCGCTTCAATGTCGGAACCAGTCATGTCGGCAGCTTTGGTCTGCGCGATTTCCTGCAGCTGAGCGCGGGAAATTTTACCCACTTTGTCTTTGTTCGGCTTGCCGGAACCAGACTTGATACCAGCCGCTTTCTTCAGCAGAACTGCTGCCGGAGGCGTTTTGGTAACGAAAGTGAAAGAACGGTCAGCGTAAACGGTGATAACAACCGGGATCGGCAGACCTTTTTCCATGGAATCAGTCTTAGCGTTGAACGCTTTGCAGAATTCCATGATGTTCACGCCTTGTTGACCCAGTGCTGGACCTACCGGCGGACTCGGGTTAGCCATACCAGCTGCAACCTGCAGCTTGACATAGGCTTGGACTTTCTTAGCCATTCTAAATTCCTCTGATTGGGTTATAGCGCCTCAAGGAGGCTCCCCGTGATTAAATTCGTTTTACGGATAGAATCCATAAAAACAAAAGGCGCGAAATTGTATTCCAATCTCGCGCCTTGTGCAACGATTAAATCGTCGCTTTTTTGATCGGCGTATTAGGCTTTTTCAACCTGAGCGAAGTCCAGTTCAACCGGAGTCGCACGACCGAAGATAGATACGGAAACTTTCAGACGAGACTTCTCGTAGTCCACTTCTTCAACCACACCGTTAAAGTCAGCGAACGGACCGTCGCTAACACGAACCATTTCACCTGGCTCAAACATCGTTTTCGGACGTGGCTTATCACCAACCTGCTGCAGGCGGTTCATGATCGCATCAACTTCTTTGTCGCTGATAGGTGCCGGACGGTCAGATGTACCGCCGATAAAGCCCATCACACGCGGCACGCTGCGCACCAGGTGCCAGCTTGCATCATTCATTACCATCTGGACCAGTACATAGCCCGGGAAGAATTTACGCTCGCTCTTGCGACGCTGGCCGCCACGGATTTCGACCACTTCTTCGGTCGGCACCATGACTTCACCAAACAGCTCTTCCATATTTTGTAACTTGATATACTCACGCAGCGAGGTCGCTACGCGGCCTTCAAAACCGGAAAACGCCTGAACGACGTACCAGCGCTTTTTAGGGGCTTCAGACATCTTAGAACCTCAGGCCAGTGATAAAGGATACCAGGCGAACCAGAATACCATCCAGTCCCCACAGGATCAGTGACATTACCGCAGTGACCGCAGCAACGATCAGCGTGGTGTGCAGCGTTTCCTGGCGAGTTGGCCAAATGACCTTACGGACTTCGGTTCTCGCTTCACGGGCAAAAGCAACGGTCGCTTTACCTTTTGTAGTCAACAGCGCGACACCACCCGCTGCGGCAATCAGAATCACTACGGCCAGCGCACGCAGCGGCAGCATCATGTCACGATAGAGGTAGTTGCCAACGATAGCTACAAGCAGCAATACAGCGACAACAACCCACTTCATCGCTTCCAGGCCGCGCCCGCTTCCTTGAGCTTCGGTATTCGCACTCATAAACCAACCTGTCAGAAGTATTCTACAAACATTTTCACCCCGCGTAAGCGAGGCGATCCAAACCGAAATGCTCTGGTGCGTTTCGGACTAAACGCCCTCTTCAGAGCCTGTCTCAGCAATGATTATGACAAAAAAAATCACTGATGAGCCAGGTTCTGGTGTGAAAGCGTGCAAAAAGGGCATCAAATGATGCCCTTTTATTGCGCATTGCGTCAAATGTTATCGGCAATTAGCTCATTACTTTGGCAACAACGCCCGCGCCAACGGTACGACCGCCTTCACGGATTGCGAAACGCAGACCGTCATCCATCGCGATCGGGTGGATCAGGGTAACAACCATTTTGATGTTGTCGCCCGGCATTACCATCTCTACGCCTTCCGGCAGTTCGATGGTACCAGTCACGTCAGTAGTACGGAAGTAGAACTGCGGACGGTAGCCTTTGAAGAACGGAGTATGACGGCCGCCTTCGTCTTTGGACAGAATGTACACTTCAGATTCGAACTTGGTGTGCGGCTTGATAGAGCCCGGCTTCGCCAGTACCTGACCACGTTCGATTTCTTCACGTTTGATACCACGCAGCAGAACACCAACGTTCTCACCAGCACGGCCTTCGTCCAGCAGTTTGCGGAACATTTCAACGCCAGTACAGGTAGACTTGGCAGTCTCTTTGATACCAACGATTTCAACTTCTTCACCAACTTTGATGATACCGCGTTCTACACGACCGGTAACAACGGTACCACGACCGGAGATGGAGAATACGTCTTCGATTGGCAGCAGGAACGGCTTATCGATAGCACGTTCTGGTTCCGGGATGTAAGAATCCAGGAAGCCAGCCAGTTCGATGATTTTCGCTTCCCACTCTGCTTCGCCTTCCAGCGCTTTCAGAGCAGAACCACGAACGATCGGCGTGTCATCGCCCGGGAAATCGTACTGAGACAGAAGTTCACGAACTTCCATTTCTACCAGTTCCAGCAGCTCTTCGTCATCAACCATGTCGCATTTGTTCAGGAACACGATGATGTACGGAACGCCTACCTGACGACCCAGCAGGATGTGCTCACGAGTCTGCGGCATCGGGCCGTCAGTCGCAGCAACAACCAGGATCGCGCCGTCCATCTGCGCAGCACCGGTGATCATGTTTTTAACATAGTCGGCGTGGCCCGGGCAGTCTACGTGCGCGTAGTGGCGAGTCGGGGTGTCATATTCAACGTGAGAAGTGTTGATGGTGATACCACGTGCTTTTTCTTCCGGCGCGTTATCGATCTGGTCGAATGCGCGAGCAGCACCGCCGTAGGTTTTAGCCAGAACGGTAGTGATTGCAGCGGTCAGCGTTGTTTTACCATGGTCAACGTGGCCGATAGTACCGACGTTAACGTGCGGTTTAGTACGTTCAAATTTTTCTTTAGACATCGATTGTCCCTCTAAGACACGGATAAATCGGTGATATCACCACATCAACCAGGCAATATACCTGAGCTGTTGAATGCTTTTAAAAGTAAACAGAGAGAAACGGGAAGGAGAAGTGAAGTGGTGCTGATACCCAGAGTCGAACTGGGGACCTCACCCTTACCAAGGGTGCGCTCTACCAACTGAGCCATATCAGCACGTCTGGAGCGGGCAGCGGGAATCGAACCCGCATCATCAGCTTGGAAGGCTGAGGTAATAGCCATTATACGATGCCCGCATCCTGAAACTCGGCTACCCAGTTCTTTCTGTAACAAAAAAGAGATTTCTCTCTTTTATGTTCGAGCTGATTAAATTTTTTAACCAACTCAGGCGGCGATAACGCTGCCAGAAAGTGGTGGTGGGGGAAGGATTCGAACCTTCGAAGTCTGTGACGGCAGATTTACAGTCTGCTCCCTTTGGCCGCTCGGGAACCCCACCGGACTTGATGGTGCCGACTACCGGAATCGAACTGGTGACCTACTGATTACAAGTCAGTTGCTCTACCTACTGAGCTAAGTCGGCATCAAGTAGCGCGCATTTTATGGATACCTGCGTGCTCATGCAACTAAAAAATTGCATAAAATGTTCTTCCGCTCACATTTTGCACTATACGTCCGATAAATAATCTATTTCTTATCTGAATTGCACAAATTTCCAACGTTGGGCGTTATAACCGGAGAGGGTTTTGCTCCGTTATTCACGTCCAGACAGAGAGAAAGCACATCTTTATACATCTGGAATACTCGTCACAATGCTTTTCAGGGGACGATTTTTTCTTATTATTCCCCCTCATCTGGTGTTACCCTCCTGCCCATTGTCCAAATTAACTGAAATGTGCGTGCCATTGCGTGCCGGGGATGATTTCGTTTTTTATCACTGACCTGATATAGCAATGACAGCCAGACCATGCGTATGAGTATAAAAGAGCAAGCGTTAACGTCGCCTTACCTACAGTTTGATCGCAACCAGTGGGCTGCGCTTCGTGATTCAGTGCCGATGACCCTGACCGAGGAAGAGATTGCTCGTCTGAAAGGCATTAACGAAGACTTATCGCTGGAAGAAGTTGCTGAGATTTATTTGCCTCTATCGCGTTTGCTAAATTTTTACATCAGTTCGAACCTGCGGCGTCAGGCTGTGCTGGAGCAATTTTTAGGCACCAACGGCGAGCGTATTCCTTATATCATTAGCATTGCTGGCAGCGTCGCTGTCGGTAAAAGTACGACTGCGCGCGTGTTGCAGGCGTTACTGAGTCGTTGGCCCGAGCATCGTAAGGTTGAGCTGATTACAACAGATGGTTTTCTTCATCCTAACCAGGTGTTGAAAGAACGTGGACTCATGAAGAAGAAAGGCTTTCCTCAGTCCTATGATATGCACCGTCTGGTTAAATTCGTTTCCGATCTGAAGTCTGGCGTCCCCAACGTTACGGCACCGGTCTATTCTCATCTTATCTATGATGTAATCCCTGATGGTGACAAAACGGTTGCCCAGCCGGATATATTGATTCTCGAGGGGCTCAATGTATTACAAAGCGGAATGGACTACCCCCACGACCCGCATCATGTATTTGTTTCTGACTTTGTCGATTTTTCTATTTACGTTGATGCGCCAGAGGAATTACTGCAAACATGGTATATCAACCGTTTCCTGAAATTCCGCGAAGGGGCATTCACCAACCCAGACTCTTATTTCCATAACTATGCTAAATTGTCCGAAGATGAGGCAATCAATACTGCAATGTCGCTCTGGAAAGAGATTAATTGGTTGAATTTAAAGCAGAACATACTACCAACGCGTGAGCGGGCCAGCTTGATTATGACCAAGAGTGCCAATCATGCCGTTGAACAAGTCAGGTTAAGAAAATAAAAAAAGGGGAGCCAATGCTCCCCTTCTTCTTATTATTCAGCGCTTCTAAGCGATATTTCCCCACCCATCCATGGCTTTATCTCACCATTCTGCTCAAGCAGTAATGCACCTTGCGCATCTATTCCTCGTGATATGCCAAATATTTCTTTATCACCAATAATGAGTTTAACCGGGCGATTGATAAAGTTATCAAGTGCCTTCCAGCGTGATAAATAAGGCACTAACCCCTCTTGCTCAAATAGTATCAGTGCAGCACGAAGCTCGCGGATCAGCCGTGCTGCCAGAGTATTGCGGTCAATGTTAATCCCTGCTTCCTGTAGATTAATCCAGCCTTGATTAACCACATTCTCTTCAACTCGACGCATGGACATGTTAATACCTGCACCAATAACAATCTGCGCGGCATCACCCGTCTTACCGGTGAGTTCTACCAGGATCCCTGCCAGCTTACGGTCGAGCAAATAGAGATCGTTCGGCCATTTAACACGTACTTTATCCGCACCCAGATCGCGTAATACCTCGGCCATGACAATACCAATCACCAGGCTCAGGCCAATCGCCGCTGCCGGGCCCTGCTCCAGGCGCCAGAACATAGAGAGATACAGGTTAGCGCCAAAGGGAGAGAACCATTTACGTCCACGGCGACCACGCCCGGCCTGCTGATATTCGGCGACGCAGGCATCTCCTGACTCCAGTTGACCAATTCGATCCAGCAGATACTGGTTGGTTGAATCGATTACGGGTAGAACAGTGATGTTCCCGCCGCCCAGCTGAGAATAAATAACGGATGAGTCTAAGAGCTGGATGGGCTCTGGTAAGCTGTAGCCTTTACCTGGAATAGTAAATACATCAACGCCCCAGTCGCGTAGCGTCTGGATGTGTTTGTTGATCGCTGCACGACTCATTCCCAGTTTTTCACCGAGTTGCTCACCTGAATGGAATTCGCCATCAGCCAATAATGAGATGAGCGTCAGGGGGACGGTATTATCCTTCATGCGATGATCTCCACAGCATTCACTTCACCCTGCGGGCCCATGAATCTAACCTCTGGCTCAAGCCAGACATTAAACTTCTCACCCACTTTATGTCGTACATGATGTGCAAGTTGCACGACATCCTGGCTCGTCGCATTACCCGCATTGATCAGTACCAGTGCTTGTTGTTGATGTACTGCTGCGCCACCAATACGCATGCCTTTAAGCTGGCATTGATCGATGAGCCAGCCAGCAGCCAGTTTTACAGAGCCGTCAGCCTGCGGGTAATGAGGCGCAGTCGGAAATTTAGCCAGAAGTTCCTGTGCAATATCAGCGCTGACAACCGGATTTTTAAAGAAGCTCCCCGCGTTGCCCTGTACTTTTGGGTCGGGCAATTTTGTGGTGCGCATATGGCAAACAGAGTCAAAAACCTGCTGAGGTGTCACGGTTGCAGGATCCAGACGCGTCAGGTCGCCGTAAGTCAAAACGGGCTGCCACTGTTTAGGCAAGCGCAGACCAACGGCTACAATCGCGAAACGATCCTGGTACTCATGCTTGAAGATGCTGTCACGGTAACCAAATCGACATTCTGTGGCGTTAACACGCAGATGTTTGCCGGTCGAAAGCTCTACGCAGTCTACGTATTCGCAGACGCGCTGCAGCTCTACACCATAAGCACCAATGTTCTGGATTGGCGATGAGCCAACACAGCCGGGAATAAGCGCCAGATTTTCCAGTCCAGGCATGCCAAGCTGCAATGTATGCTGTACCAGATGATGCCAGTTCTCACCAGCCCCAACGTGTAGATACCACGCGTCAGGCTTCTCTGTAACCTCTATACCTTTGATACGGTTGACGATCACCGTGCCATGGAAGGTATCAAGAAACAGGACGTTACTCCCCTCACCCAGAATCAGTACCGGATGGTTTAATACATTGGCAGCTTGCCAGGCGCTCAATAGTTGTTGCTCATTTTCAGCACAAACAATCTCGTTGGCAGACTGGTCAATGCCGAAGGTGTTCCAGGCTTTAAGGGAGTGATTCATAGACGCTTTCCTGATGCAAAATCGCGCTTAGTTTACCGCATATGCCACAGGATGGCTTGTTTTATGGAAGCGTGGGGTTGCTTTGCACCCGATGGCACACGCTGCGCCGCATCCGGCATTTTCGCACAGACGCAAAAAAGCCCATCCGGCAGGATGGGCTTCTTCACTTTAATTAATGCCTGGCAGTTCCCTACTCTCGCATGGGGAGACCCCACACTACCATCGGCGCTACGGCGTTTCACTTCTGAGTTCGGCATGGGGTCAGGTGGGACCACCGCGCTACAGCCGCCAGGCAAATTCTGTTTATCAACACGCCCTGGCATGTCGATGTCATCTGTAATCAGGCTGAAAATCGTCTCAATTCCGCCAAAACATCTTCGGCGTTGTAAGGTTAAGCCTCACGGTTCATTAGTATCGGTTAGCTCAATGTATCGCTACACTTACACACCCGACCTATCAACGTCGTCGTCTTCAACGTTCCTTCAGGAGACTTACAGTCTCAGGGAGAACTCATCTCGGGGCAAGTTTCGTGCTTAGATGCTTTCAGCACTTATCTCTTCCGCATTTAGCTACCGGGCAATGCCATTGGCATGACAACCCGAACACCAGTGATGCGTCCACTCCGGTCCTCTCGTACTAGGAGCAGCCCCCCTCAATTCTCCAGCGCCCACGGCAGATAGGGACCGAACTGTCTCACGACGTTCTAAACCCAGCTCGCGTACCACTTTAAATGGCGAACAGCCATACCCTTGGGACCTACTTCAGCCCCAGGATGTGATGAGCCGACATCGAGGTGCCAAACACCGCCGTCGATATGAACTCTTGGGCGGTATCAGCCTGTTATCCCCGGAGTACCTTTTATCCGTTGAGCGATGGCCCTTCCATTCAGAACCACCGGATCACTAAGACCTGCTTTCGCACCTGCTCGAGCCGTCACTCTCGCAGTCAAGCTAGCTTATGCCTTTGCACTAACCTCCTGATGTCCGACCAGGATTAGCTAACCTTCGTGCTCCTCCGTTACTCTTTAGGAGGAGACCGCCCCAGTCAAACTACCCACCAGACACTGTCCGCAACCCGGATTACGGGCCCACGTTAGAACACCAGCCATTAAAGGGTGGTATTTCAAGGTTGGCTCCATGCAGACTGGCGTCCACACTTCAAAGCCTCCCACCTATCCTACACATCAAGGACCAGTGTTCAGTGTCAAGCTATAGTAAAGGTTCACGGGGTCTTTCCGTCTTGCCGCGGGTACACTGCATCTTCACAGCGAGTTCAATTTCACTGAGTCTCGGGTGGAGACAGCCTGGCCATCATTACGCCATTCGTGCAGGTCGGAACTTACCCGACAAGGAATTTCGCTACCTTAGGACCGTTATAGTTACGGCCGCCGTTTACCGGGGCTTCGATCAAGAGCTTCTCCTTACGGATAACCCCATCAATTAACCTTCCGGCACCGGGCAGGCGTCACACCGTATACGTCCACTTTCGTGTTTGCACAGTGCTGTGTTTTTAATAAACAGTTGCAGCCAGCTGGTATCTTCGACTGATTTCAGCTCCATGAGTAAATCACTTCACCTACATATCAGCGTGCCTTCTCCCGAAGTTACGGCACCATTTTGCCTAGTTCCTTCACCCGAGTTCTCTCAAGCGCCTTGGTATTCTCTACCTGACCACCTGTGTCGGTTTGGGGTACGATTTCGTGTTACCTGATGCTTAGAGGCTTTTCCTGGAAGCAGGGCATTTGTTACTTCAGCACCGTAGTGCCTCGTCATCACACCTCAGCGTTAAAAAGGTACCGGATTTACCTGGAACCTCCGCCTACATGCTTAAACCGGGACAACCGTCGCCCGGCTAACATAGCCTTCTCCGTCCCCCCTTCGCAGTAACACCAAGTACAGGAATATTAACCTGTTTCCCATCGACTACGCCTTTCGGCCTCGCCTTAGGGGTCGACTCACCCTGCCCCGATTAACGTTGGACAGGAACCCTTGGTCTTCCGGCGTGCGGGTTTTTCACCCGCATTATCGTTACTTATGTCAGCATTCGCACTTCTGATACCTCCAGCATGCCTCACGACACACCTTCAACGGCTTACAGAACGCTCCCCTACCCAACAACACATAGTGTCGCTGCCGCAGCTTCGGTGCACAGTTTAGCCCCGTTACATCTTCCGCGCAGGCCGACTCGACCAGTGAGCTATTACGCTTTCTTTAAATGATGGCTGCTTCTAAGCCAACATCCTGGCTGTCTGTGCCTTCCCACATCGTTTCCCACTTAACTGTGACTTTGGGACCTTAGCTGGCGGTCTGGGTTGTTTCCCTCTTCACGACGGACGTTAGCACCCGCCGTGTGTCTCCCGTGATAACATTCTTCGGTATTCGCAGTTTGCATCGGGTTGGTAAGTCGGGATGACCCCCTAGCCGAAACAGTGCTCTACCCCCGAAGATGAATTCACGAGGCGCTACCTAAATAGCTTTCGGGGAGAACCAGCTATCTCCCGGTTTGATTGGCCTTTCACCCCCAGCCACAAGTCATCCGCTAATTTTTCAACATTAGTCGGTTCGGTCCTCCAGTTAGTGTTACCCAACCTTCAACCTGCCCATGGCTAGATCACCGGGTTTCGGGTCTATACCCTGCAACTTAACGCCCAGTTAAGACTCGGTTTCCCTTCGGCTCCCCTATGCGGTTAACCTTGCTACAGAATATAAGTCGCTGACCCATTATACAAAAGGTACGCAGTCACCCCATTAAGAGGCTCCCACTGCTTGTACGTACACGGTTTCAGGTTCTTTTTCACTCCCCTCGCCGGGGTTCTTTTCGCCTTTCCCTCACGGTACTGGTTCACTATCGGTCAGTCAGGAGTATTTAGCCTTGGAGGATGGTCCCCCCATATTCAGACAGGATACCACGTGTCCCGCCCTACTCTTCGAGTTCACAACCTGTGCATTTTGGTGTACGGGACTATCACCCTGTACCGTCGGACTTTCCAGACCGTTCCACTAACACACAAGCTGATTCAGACTCTGGGCTGCTCCCCGTTCGCTCGCCGCTACTGGGGGAATCTCGGTTGATTTCTTTTCCTCGGGGTACTTAGATGTTTCAGTTCCCCCGGTTCGCTTCATTACGCTATGTATTCACGTAATGATAGTGTGACGAATCACACTGGGTTTCCCCATTCGGAAATCGCCGGTTATAACGGTTCATATCACCTTACCGACGCTTATCGCAGATTAGCACGTCCTTCATCGCCTCTGACTGCCAGGGCATCCACCGTGTACGCTTAGTCGCTTAACCTCACAACCCGAAGATGTTTCTTTCGATTCATCATCGACTTGCAAAAATTTGAGAGACTCGAACACACCGCTTTTCATTTCTTATTACGGAGAAATGAAACAGTGTGTCGTTTCAATTTTCAGCTTGATCCAGATTTTTAAAGAGCAAAACTTCGCAGTGAACCTTTTCAGGTACACTCTGAAGTTTTCTTGTATTGTTGCAGTAAAGATGGTGGAGCTATGCGGGATCGAACCGCAGACCTCCTGCGTGCAAAGCAGGCGCTCTCCCAGCTGAGCTATAGCCCCATCGTAGTTATCTCATTCACCTTAATTCTTGCTGAGACAAGGCGTGGAGCGGCGAAGCATACTGAAGTATGCGAGTCGTTTCACAACGCGGTATCAGAAAGAATTTGGTAGGCCTGAGTGGACTTGAACCACCGACCTCACCCTTATCAGGGGTGCGCTCTAACCACCTGAGCTACAAGCCTGCAGAGATTTTCTTACTGCTAATTTTCATCAGACAATCTGTGTGAGCACTACAAAGAACGCTTCTTTAAGGTAAGGAGGTGATCCAACCGCAGGTTCCCCTACGGTTACCTTGTTACGACTTCACCCCAGTCATGAATCACAAAGTGGTAAGCGCCCTCCCGAAGGTTAAGCTACCTACTTCTTTTGCAACCCACTCCCATGGTGTGACGGGCGGTGTGTACAAGGCCCGGGAACGTATTCACCGTGGCATTCTGATCCACGATTACTAGCGATTCCGACTTCATGGAGTCGAGTTGCAGACTCCAATCCGGACTACGACATACTTTATGAGGTCCGCTTGCTCTCGCGAGGTCGCTTCTCTTTGTATATGCCATTGTAGCACGTGTGTAGCCCTACTCGTAAGGGCCATGATGACTTGACGTCATCCCCACCTTCCTCCAGTTTATCACTGGCAGTCTCCTTTGAGTTCCCGGCCGAACCGCTGGCAACAAAGGATAAGGGTTGCGCTCGTTGCGGGACTTAACCCAACATTTCACAACACGAGCTGACGACAGCCATGCAGCACCTGTCTCACGGTTCCCGAAGGCACTAAAGCATCTCTGCTAAATTCCGTGGATGTCAAGAGTAGGTAAGGTTCTTCGCGTTGCATCGAATTAAACCACATGCTCCACCGCTTGTGCGGGCCCCCGTCAATTCATTTGAGTTTTAACCTTGCGGCCGTACTCCCCAGGCGGTCGACTTAACGCGTTAGCTCCGGAAGCCACGCCTCAAGGGCACAACCTCCAAGTCGACATCGTTTACGGCGTGGACTACCAGGGTATCTAATCCTGTTTGCTCCCCACGCTTTCGCACCTGAGCGTCAGTCTTTGTCCAGGGGGCCGCCTTCGCCACCGGTATTCCTCCAGATCTCTACGCATTTCACCGCTACACCTGGAATTCTACCCCCCTCTACAAGACTCTAGCCTGCCAGTTTCGGATGCAGTTCCCAGGTTGAGCCCGGGGATTTCACATCCGACTTGACAGACCGCCTGCGTGCGCTTTACGCCCAGTAATTCCGATTAACGCTTGCACCCTCCGTATTACCGCGGCTGCTGGCACGGAGTTAGCCGGTGCTTCTTCTGCGAGTAACGTCAATCGTTGCGGTTATTAACCACAACGCCTTCCTCCTCGCTGAAAGTACTTTACAACCCGAAGGCCTTCTTCATACACGCGGCATGGCTGCATCAGGCTTGCGCCCATTGTGCAATATTCCCCACTGCTGCCTCCCGTAGGAGTCTGGACCGTGTCTCAGTTCCAGTGTGGCTGGTCATCCTCTCAGACCAGCTAGGGATCGTCGCCTAGGTGAGCCGTTACCCCACCTACTAGCTAATCCCATCTGGGCACATCCGATGGCAAGAGGCCCGAAGGTCCCCCTCTTTGGTCTTGCGACGTTATGCGGTATTAGCTACCGTTTCCAGTAGTTATCCCCCTCCATCGGGCAGTTTCCCAGACATTACTCACCCGTCCGCCACTCGTCACCCAAGGAGCAAGCTCCTCTGTGCTACCGTTCGACTTGCATGTGTTAGGCCTGCCGCCAGCGTTCAATCTGAGCCATGATCAAACTCTTCAATTTAAGTTTGATGCTCGTGAATTAAACTTCGTAATGAATTACGTGTTCACTCAGAGACTTGGTATTCATTTTTCGTCTTGCGACGTTAAGAATCCGTATCTTCGAGTGCCCACACAGATTGTCTGATAAATTGTTAAAGAGCAGTGCCGCTTCGCTTTTCTCAGCGGCGCGGGGTGTGCATAATACGCCATCCCGCCACGAAGTCAAGCATTTAATTTCGCTTTCTTCGCCGGAGTTCTCAGTGGAACCCCGCTGACCCGGCGGCTTGCGTGCCGTTGTTCCGTGTCAGTGGAGGCGCATTATAGGGAGTTATTTCAGGCTGACAAGGGGAAATTTAAAATAATTTTCCGAGTGCATACTTTTTCACCAAAAAAGACTAAATCGCCAGTTTTTCGAGCGTTTTGAAGCCATAGCGCTGCAACACTGGCAATAACTGTTCGGCCTCTGTTGTCATTGCCATGCAGAATGCCACATTCTCATCGGCCGATTTTGCATCTGGCGCTTCATGTTCTAATAACCAGGCCGTTCGACGCGCAATCGCGGCACCAGAATCCACCAGTCGCGTCCCTTCCGGGAGGACTTGTAATAGCTCCTCCTGTAATAGAGGGAAATGCGTACATCCGAGTACGACCGTGTCCGGTGGCTCCGACATCCGCAACCACGGGCGCAGAATACGGCGCAGATCTTCCAGCGAGACGGGTTCTCCGTGCAGCTTCGCTTCTGCCAGCTCCACCAACTCAGCGGATCCCAACATCGCTATCTGACACTCGTTAGCAAAGCGCGCAATCAATTCGTGTGTGTACGAGCGTTTCACCGTCGCGCGCGTCGCCAGTAGCCCTACAATACCATTCGCCGTGAGCCGCGCCGCGGGTTTAATCGCAGGCACCACACCGACAACCGGAAAAGCGAACTTTTCACGTAATGCCGGGAGTGACACCGTGCTGGCGGTATTGCATGCGATAACCGCAAGCGCGAGGGGATAGCGTTGCTGAACTGCAGTCACAATCTCAACGACACGCTCAACGATAAACTCTTCGCTTTTCTCACCATAAGGAAAGGCGACGTTATCGAAAGCATATATATAGTGGAGATCCGGCAGAAGATTCCGGATCTCATTGTAGACCGACAACCCACCGACGCCGGAATCAAACACCAGCACGGTGGGACGTGAATCAGAAGGTGTAGCTGCCAGACAAGGTGTATTCCCGTCCTGCAGTTGGGTAGCCATAAACTGTCTCGTAATCTTTATCGAACAGGTTGGCGATTTTACCACGAACTGTCAGCTGTGAGGTGATCGGATATGACACAGCCAGATCCCACAAACTCACACCGCCCATTTTTACCGGTTGATAAGTAACGTAGTCCGTATCGTATCGCGTCCCCAGATATTGATATGTCAGGCCCCAGTCAAAATCATAGACCTGCCAGTCGAGTTGGTATTTCACCTGCTGTTTAGAACGACGAGCCAGTGGCTCGTTGGTAATCGCATTACGCGAATCTACGTAGTCGTAGCTAAGCGTATGCGCCAACGGCCCGGTGTCGAAGTTTGCAGTCGCTTCGATACCTTTAATACGCACTTTGCCTTCGTTGTAGTACTTCTGAGTGTGGGTGTTGTAGTCGATCATGTCATCGATATCGTTGCGATACCCTGACACGCGCCAGTTAACACCTGATGTTAACCCTTCAAACGCCCCTTCCCACTGCTTACTCTCCTCGGGATCAAGGTTTGCATTGCCGTAATAGCCATGCAACTGCCCCAGATTTGGCGCTTTGTAAGATGTGCCATAGGAGGCAATGAAACGATAGCCTTCGATAAACTCCCATCCAGCGCTGGTTTGCCATGTACCATGACGACCAAACTCGGAGTTATCATCACTACGTGCCGCACCTTCGAAGGTGAAGTCACCAAGCTGCTGCAATCCCGTCAAATAGAGGCCAGTATTACGTTGGTCGTAACCGTCCGTAACATACCCAGTGCCTGGCTCCGTAGTTTGCTTTTGCCAGTCCACGCCTGCACCAATGTTACCGTGGCCAACAACTATGCTGTTTGACCACTGAACATTATATTGCTTCATCTCATCCAGCGTGGCCGAGGAATCATAGCGGCCATAGTTCGGATCATAGTTGTAGTCTTTACTGTGGCTGTAGCTCGAAACCAGTTGTGACTGAATAAGCTCGCCATTAAAACGTAACCCAGCGTCCCAGCTCTGGCTATAAAGCTGCCGGGTATCAAGTAGCGCCGAGCCAGGAGAATAATACGAGTCATAATCTGTGCGGTTATCATAACCATAACCACGAACGAACCCGCTCCATGTCTCGGAGAAGTTGTGCTCCAGTGCGCCATACAGCGTCTTGCTTAAGAAACCGTCTTTATCCGGTTGAGCCTGTGCACCAGTGCTACCGTAGGCCACAACATCGAAGCCTTTGGTGTAGGCATAATCGCCCATCAACGTGACACGCGTATTTTCGCCAAGCTGTTGTTGGGTTGCGATATCGTAATTTTGATACCCATTTCTTCCCACGCCGGCAGTCAGTTCCGTCCCTGGTTTTTCGCGCGTAGTAATGATATTCACCACGCCACCAATCGCATCCGAACCATATATAGCGGAACGCGGCCCGCGGATATACTCAATACGTTGCACCAGCGATACCGGGAACTGGCTAAGATCGGCCGAGCCGCTCACCCCCGCTAAATTAAGACGCACACCGTCTATCAACACCAGAACATGGCTGGCGTTAGTGCCACGAATAAAAATAGACGAGTTCTGTCCCATACCACCGCTTTGTGCAATATCAACACCAGGCAAACGACGCAGTACATCGTTTACCGAGGTAGATTGCCAGCGATCAATGTCCTGACGTGTAACGACGGTGATGGGTGCAAGTACTGCACTTAGGGGCTGCTGAAAACGGTTAGCAGTAACGACGAGAGTATCTGGGCTAGCATCCTGCGCCCAACCAGAAGATGCCGCGACGGAAAGCGCCGTCAACAGCAACGATTTTTTAATCATTGTAAAGCATCCACAATATAAGAAGGATGCCGCAGGTCCACCGATAGTACGCGATAGTGAAAACCAGATGCGACGTTAGCCGGCAGGTCTTCGGGCTTGGAAGGTTATTCAGGATACCGAATAAAAAGAAATGAAGACTTCCCACCCACAGGCAGTGTCTGCTTTACGCTCTCATTTCACCTTTCCTTACCGCTGCGCGTCAGCTCCAGATTCACACTGGATTCCCTTTTAACTCACAGGACCGGAAAACGGATGCTACAGTTTGTTACAACCTGGTGTCCAGACCGGATATCACAATATCGGAAATCATCAATAACTGGACATCTGATGAGCAATCCCTACAATCCCCGCGTACTTTTATTTTTCAGGACGCATCATGACCCCCGAACACCTTCCGACAGAACAGTACGACGCACAGCTAGCTGAAAAAGTGGTGCGTCTGCAGAACTTAATGACGCCATTTTTTACAAAGGCTCCGGAAGTGTTCCGCTCACCGGTTAGCCATTACCGTATGCGTGCCGAGTTCCGTCTGTGGCATGACGGGGATGACCTGTACCACATCATGTTCGACAGCCAAACGAAGAACCGTATTCGCGTCGACAGCTTTCCGGCAGCCAGCGAGCTTATCAATACGCTGATGACAGCAATGATTGAAGGTGTACGCAACAATCACGTCCTGCGTCACAAACTGTTCCAGATTGATTACCTCACCACCCTGAGCGATCAGGCGGTGATATCCATGCTATACCATAAAAAACTGGATAATGAGTGGCGCCGGGAAGCCGAAGCGCTGCGGGATGCGCTGCGGGCGCAAAACCTGAATGTGCACCTGATCGGCCGGGCGACCAAAACTAAAATCGAGTTGGATCAAGATTATATCGACGAACGTTTACCGGTCGCGGGCAAAGAGATTATCTACCGCCAGGTTGAGAACAGTTTCACGCAACCGAATGCTGCGATGAACATTCAGATGCTGGAATGGGCGATTGATGTCACCAAAGGTTCAAAGGGCGATCTGCTGGAGCTGTACTGCGGTAATGGTAACTTTTCATTAGCGCTGGCGCAAAACTTCAACCGCGTACTGGCCACCGAAATCGCCAAGCCGTCCGTTGCTGCAGCCCAGTACAACATCGCAGCTAACCATATTGATAATGTACAAATTATCCGTATGGCAGCCGAAGAGTTTACGCAGGCAATGAACGGTGTTCGCGAATTCAACCGGTTGCAGGGGATTGATCTGAAGAGTTACCAGTGCGAGACCATTTTCGTTGACCCACCGCGGAGCGGGCTGGACAGCGAAACGGAGAAAATGGTGCAGGCGTATCCGCGGATTCTGTATATCTCCTGCAACCCGGAGACATTGTGTAAGAACCTGGAAACGTTAAGCCAGACGCACAATGTTTCACGTCTGGCGCTATTCGATCAGTTCCCATATACGCACCATATGGAGTGCGGAGTACTGTTAACGAAGAAGTAAGACTGCACGTAGGCCGGATAAGCACTACCGGTTCAGATTGCCGGATGACGGCTTTGCCTTATCCGGCCTACAGCTACAACTGTTACTCCGCTATTTCCTGCTTACGATTACGCACTTTAAAACCGATCCAGAACACCAGAATCACCGACAGTACCGCCGGGAAGAAGTTAGAGCCAATATCCGGGTATTCAGCGCGAACCACGGTGCTGTACAACAGAACACCGAGAATAAAACAGGCGGCAGCCAGGCCCGGCAGCCCCACAGGCATGGTGCGGTTCTGATAGCGTTGATGCAGACAATAAACCGTCAGCACCAGCGAAATAATCGGGAATACTGAGAATGGCACAATGGAGCTAAACAGCGCCGCAAATGTGCCATTGATCGATAAGCCAGCAACCAGCGCCAGCAGCAGCGTACCTTTATCTTGACCTGACTGTTTCATTGCTCGTCCTTCTCGTTACTCGGAGTGGTGCGTCATCTTCTCTTGTTCACGGCGGTACCAGTAAAATGCGCCTTTGGCGATCATGCGCAATTGCAATACCAGCCGCTCTTCCAGCTGTCGACGCTGTTCGGCGCCAACATCCAGTGCTTCTGCCCCGGCGCTGAACACAATGGTTACCATGGCTTCAGCTTGCGCTTCAGTAAACGCACGAGGCATATGGTTTTCGAGTTCCAGATAGTCCGCAAGTTCCGCAATGAAGTGCTGAATTTCACGTGCGACCGCTGCACGAAACGCTGCGGAAGTCCCAGAACGCTCGCGCAATAATAAACGGAAGGCGTTGGGATTGTTGCCGATGAACTCCATAAATGTTGAGACCGAGGTGCGGATCACACTCCCGCCTTTAGCGATGCGCTGACGCGCCTGGCGCATCAACTGGCGCAGCATCAGACCACTCTCGTCCACCATCGTCAGGCCGAGTTCATCCACATCGCGGAAATGGCGATAAAACGAGGTTGGCGCAATGCCCGCTTCACGAGCGACTTCGCGTAGACTGAGGCTGGCAAAACTACGCTCAGCGCTGAGTTGACTAAATGCGGCTTCTACCAGCGAACGCCGGGTTTTCTCTTTTTGTTGCGCTCTAACGCCCATCACGATGTCTGAATCCTTCCACATACCTTGCTGGCACTATACCAGAGATTAGGCGGTTGGCATGGCTTTGTGAATGATTGTTTACGCGCAGTTTGTGCTTCGACTTCGCAAAAAAGCACAACGATAATTGGGTTATCTCAACAACGATGTTACTATTCTGTTGCTTTTATGTATAAGAACAGGTAAGCCTGACCATGTCACATTCCTACGATTACGATGCAATAGTAATAGGTTCCGGTCCCGGCGGCGAAGGCGCTGCGATGGGTCTGGTTAAGCAAGGAGCGCGCGTCGCGGTTATTGAGCGCTATCATAACGTCGGCGGAGGCTGTACCCATTGGGGCACCATCCCGTCGAAAGCCCTCCGCCACGCCGTCAGCCGTATCATTGAATTCAATCAGAACCCACTTTACAGCGACCACTCCCGACTCCTTCGTTCTTCTTTCGCCGATATTCTCAACCACGCTGATAACGTCATTAATCAGCAAACGCGCATGCGGCAAGGGTTTTACGAGCGTAACCACTGCGAAATTTTGCAGGGCAATGCCCGTTTTGTTGATGAACACACGATCGCCCTGGAATGCCACGACGGCACGGTGGAAACGCTGACTGCGGATAAGTTTGTTATTGCCTGTGGCTCACGCCCTTATCACCCAACTGACGTCGATTTTTCGCACCCACGGGTTTACGACAGCGATTCTATCCTCAGCCTGCATCACGAACCTCGCCATGTTCTGATTTATGGCGCAGGCGTGATTGGCTGTGAATATGCGTCGATCTTCCGTGGAATGGACGTAAAAGTTGATTTAATCAACACCCGCGATCGTCTGCTGGCATTCCTCGATCAAGAGATGTCCGATTCGCTCTCATACCACTTCTGGAACAGCGGCGTGGTCATTCGCCACAATGAAGAGTATGAGCGGATTGAAGGCTGTGATGACGGCGTCATCATGCACCTGAAATCCGGTAAAAAGCTGAAAGCAGACTGTCTGCTGTACGCCAATGGTCGCACCGGTAATACCGATTCGCTGGCACTGGAAAATATTGGTCTGAAAACGGACAGTCGCGGGCAGTTGAAGGTCAACAGCATGTACCAGACGGCGCTGTCGCACGTCTATGCCGTTGGCGATGTGATCGGTTATCCGAGCCTGGCATCGGCGGCCTACGACCAGGGACGCATTGCCGCCCAGGCGTTGGTCAAAGGCGAAGCCACCGCGCATCTGATTGAAGATATCCCGACCGGGATTTATACCATTCCAGAAATCAGCTCCGTTGGTAAAACCGAACAGCAGCTCACGGCAATGAAAGTTCCATACGAGGTTGGCCGTGCCCAGTTTAAACACCTGGCGCGGGCGCAAATCGTCGGCATGAGTGTCGGAACGCTGAAGATTTTGTTCCATCGCGAGACCAAAGAGATTTTGGGGATCCACTGCTTTGGGGAACGCGCAGCCGAAATTATTCATATCGGTCAGGCGATCATGGAGCAAAAAGGTGGTGGTAACACCATCGAGTACTTCGTTAACACCACCTTTAACTACCCAACCATGGCGGAAGCCTATCGGGTAGCGGCGCTAAATGGCTTAAACCGCCTGTTTTAACGCACTGTCGAAATGGCCATCCATTGATCCCCGGATGGCCTCTGCCAGCTGTTCATAACGGCTGCGCAGCGGCGAGCCAGGGCGATACACCAGGCCAATCGTCCGGCGTGGTTCAGGCTTAATGCACGGCAGATAGACCACACCATCACGCTTACGCTCCGGCGGCACAGCCAGCGCAGGCAGTAAAGTAATACCGCTGCCTGCCGCCACCATGTTGCGCAGCGTTTCCAGACTGGTTGCCCGAAAATGGGTATCTTCATCAGCACCCGCTTCAAAGCAGAAACCCATTGCCTGATCGCGCAGGCAGTGGCCATCTTCCAGCATCAGCAGTTTTTCACCCGCCAAATCGGACATCGGTACACAGTCACGGTTTGCCCACGGATGATCTTCATAGATCGCCAGCAGCATAGGCTCATCAAATAGCGGTACTTCGATGAACGCCTCACTCTCTTTCACCAGCGCCAGAATGACGCAGTCGAGCTTACCGCTATCCAGTTGCGCCAGCAGCTGATGTGTCTGCGCTTCATGCAGGTACATTTCCAGTTTCGGGAAGGTCTGGTGCAACATAGGGATAATATGCGGCAACAGGTATGGTCCCACCGTTGGGATCAAACCAATGTGCAGCGGGCCTGACATTGTCTCGCCTTGTTGGCTTGCCATTTCCTTGAGCACTTTGACCTCGCGCAGCACAGTACGCGCCTGATCCACCAGCAGTAAACCTGCCTGAGTGAACAGCACTTTACGACTCGTACGCTCCAGCAGCATAACGCCAAGCTCATCTTCCAGTTTGCGGATTTGCCCGCTAAGCGTTGGCTGGCTGACGTGGCAGGAATCCGCCGCTCGCCGGAAGTGACGATGCTCGGCTAGCGCCACCAGGTATTCAAGATCACGAATATTCATTATTCATCCTCCATCGCCACGATAGTTCATGGCGATAGGTAGAATAGCAACGAACGATTATCCCTATCAAGCTTTCTGTTTAATAATGCACCACAGAAACGGAACGGTACCCTTTAACCCTTGAAGCGCCTGTCCGTTCTCATACTCGAAATAACTAAAGCCAACGTGAACTTTTGCGGACCTCTGGTCCGCTTTTTTTTGCGTAAAAAAGCCCGGCGTAATGCCAGGCTCTGATAACTTTTTGTCTGATGGCGCTACGCTTATCAGGCCTACAACAACAAAGGTTATGCGAGACGCGCCTTAGCGTAATCGATCGCCTGCGCAACCTGCTGCGGTGAAACACCACCTTTCGCCGCGCGCTTATCGAGGCACGACTGCAGCGAGAGAATCGGATAGACGTCATCGCCAATCACCGCGCTGAACTTTTGCAAGTCGGCCAGCGACAATGCTTCCAGCGGTTTACCCTGACGAATCGCCTCAACCACCGTTTCACCTACGATATGGTGTGCTTCGCGGAACGGAACACCTTTGGCAACCAGATAATCCGCCAATTCAGTGGCGTTGGCATAACCCTGCTGCGCCGCTTCCTGACAACGCGGACGTTTCACCTGAATGCCATCCAGTACCAGCGCGGCCATGTGTAAACAGTCCATCCAGGTATCGAGTGCATCGAACAGGCCTTCTTTGTCTTCCTGCATGTCTTTGTTGTACGCCAGCGGCAGACCTTTCAGTGTCATCATCATGCCGGTCAGCGCACCTTGTACGCGTCCACATTTGCCACGGATCAGCTCTAATGCATCCGGGTTTTTCTTCTGTGGCATCAGAGATGAACCTGAGGTCACACGATCGGATAACTCAACAAAGCCCGCTTCACCGGTGTTAAAGAAAATCAGATCTTCAGCAAAACGCGACAGATGCACCATGCCGATAGAGGCATCAGAGAGCAACTCCAGTACATGGTCACGATCAGAAACGCTGTCCAGACTGTTGCGGGTCGCCGAGGCAAAGCCCAGCCAGCCTGCCAGTCGCTCACGATCGATTTCATACGCCGTACCCGCCAGCGCGCCGCAGCCTAACGGACTAACGTCCAGACGCTTAAGCGCATCCTGCAGACGGCTCTCATCACGCGCCAGCATTTCGACATAAGCCAGACACCAGTGAGCAAACGTCACCGGCTGTGCACGCTGCAAGTGCGTGTAACCCGGCATAACCGCATCCTGATTATTTTGCGCGGTGTCGACTAACGCGCTTTGCAACTGACGATTCGCAGACAGCAGTTCCATGACCGTGTCTTTGCACCACAGTTTAAGATCAGTGGCGACCTGGTCATTACGGCTACGCCCGGTGTGCAGTTTTTTACCTAACTGCCCGACTTTATCAATCAGCTTGCCTTCCACCCAGCTGTGAATATCTTCCGCATCACTTTGCAGGATCTGCTGCGGATTTGCGCGAACCTCTTCCAGCAGAGTGTTCAGCGCTTCTTCCAACTGTAGTTGTTCATCAGCAGTCAGTACGCCGACGGTTACCAGCGCTTTGGACCAGGCCACAGAGCCGACAATATCCTGCTCTGCCAGGCGGTAGTCAAAACGTAACGAGTCGTTGAACTGTTTGAACCGCTGATCTGCTGCCTGTGTAAAACGCCCACCCCAAAGTGCCATAACATCGTTCCTTTATTCATTAGTTCCGCCGGGTGGCGCTGCGCTTACCCGGCCTACAGTCATTCAATAAAATTTTACGCTAAAATCCGCGTACCAATCGGCGTGCCGTTAAACAGCGCCGGGAGTTGCTCAGCATGACGCCAGGAAGCGATATCTACCGGGCGCCCCAGCGTACGCGCAGCATCCAGCGCCGCATTGACCTTCACGATCATGCCATCGGTAATAATGCCCTGCTCAATCAACTGTTCCGCTTTCGTCGCGGTCATTTCGGCAATACGCTGGCCTTTACCATCCAGAATACCACTCACATCAGAGAGCAGGATCAGATCAGCACCCAGCGTTGCCGCCAGCGCCGTCGCCGCCTGATCGGCATTGACGTTCATCAACAGCCCATCTTCAGTAACGCCAATGGAACTCACTACAGGCAGAAACCCCCCTTCCAGCAGCGTGTTAATCAGCTTAGGCGAACCCGGCTGCGCCAGTCCAACATGACCCAACTCTTTATCGAGTGGCGTCACTTTTACACTGTCGCCATCACCAAGATACAGACCCACAGAGGCAATTTGATGTTTCTTCGCCCAGGCCAGTAAAGTTTTATTCGCGGTTCCCGCCAGTGCCCCCGTGATGATGTCGATTTGATCGGCTGGCGTAACACGCAGACCATTTTTCTTTTTCACCGGCAGATTGAGTTGTTTCATCAGCTCGTCGACGACACAGCCACCACCGTGGACAATGACCAGCGGACGCTGATGCGACTCGCGATAATTTACCAGCGCGGTAAACAGACGCTCCAGCGCCTCTTCGCTATCCAGTAAAACGCCGCCCAGCTTGATAATTAATGGATTCATCATTGCACCCTTAAATAAGAGACTGCGTCTCAGCAAAGCCGAAACGGATATTTGCGCACTGCATCGCCTGTGCCGCCGCGCCCTTCAATAAGTTATCTTCAGTCGCTACCACAATCAGGTGCTCGCCCTGTACGGCGAACCCGATATCACAGAACGGTAAGCCAACCACGTTCTTCAGCGCCGGAACACCTTTATCATACAAACGTACCAGTGGTTTATCGCCATACGCCTGTTGCAACGTCTGAGCCACCTGCGCATGAGTCACGCCCGCTTGCAAACGGCAGGTAATGGTTTCCAGGATCCCACGCGGGAAATTGCCCAAATGCGGGGTGAAGATCACCTCCGTACCCAGGTGAGTCGCGATTTCCGGCTGATGGCGATGAGTAAACACGCCATACGGTTGCAGGCTCACTTCACAAAAGCTGTTCGAAATAGCGGCCTTACGGCCCGCACCGCTCACCCCACTGGTGGCGTTAATCACCGGCCACTGACTGAGATCCAGCAGCCCGGCATCAATCAGTGGTTTCAGCGACAATTGTGCCGCCGTCGGGTAACAACCCGGAACAGCAATCAAATTCGCGTCTTTCAGACTGTCTGCGCTCCACTCCGCCAGGCCGTACACTGCCTGCTCCAGCAGGTCAGGATGCTGATGGGTAAAGCCGTAATATTTTTCATAGAACGCGCCGTCGTTTACGCGAAACGCGCCCGAGAGGTCAAACACCACACACCCGGCACGCAGAAACTGCGGTGCCAGATCATGACTGACCTCGTGAGCCGTCGCGAGGAACACAACGTCCACCCCTGCGCTAAACTCGCTGATATCGGACATTGGCTGTAACGGCAAATCGACAATGCCTTTTAGCTGCGGATGTAAATCGGAGATT
This sequence comes from Citrobacter sp. C6_1, assembly GCF_014596835.2. Classification (NCBI taxonomy): domain Bacteria; kingdom Pseudomonadati; phylum Pseudomonadota; class Gammaproteobacteria; order Enterobacterales; family Enterobacteriaceae; genus Citrobacter; species Citrobacter sp. C6_1. The sequence continues at coordinate 4,445,678 of NZ_CP115031.1, forward strand.
AATTTTCCTGCATCATTGCTTTGCGCTGAGACGGTCAAAGCGGTTATGGTCATATCAGGATGGCGATTTACATAGGTCACAAGCTCTGCGCCAGCGTAGCCACTGGCGCCCACAATCAGCGTATTCAACATCGGGGCTGCTCACCTTCTTAGATTCGGTTGCCAGGTATAAGCCTTTATCACCTCACCTTACACTTGGTGGGTTTTATTACGCTCAACGTTGATGTATTTTTATTCACAAATACTGCATGAATATTGATACTATCATGACCCGAGGTGTGTCAACAATGAAAAACAATTTACCGCCATTTATCGAGATTTACCGCGCTCTGATTGCCACACCGTCGATTAGCGCAACCGAAGAAGCGCTCGATCAAAGCAATGCAGGTTTAATCACTCTGCTGGCGAACTGGTTTAAAGATTTAGGCTTCAATGTTGAGGTTCAGTCAGTTCCTGGTACGCGCAATAAATTCAATATGCTGGCGAGTGTCGGGCATGGTGCCGGCGGCCTGTTGTTGGCAGGCCATACCGATACCGTACCTTTTGACGATGGACGCTGGACGCGCGACCCCTTCACCCTCACCGAGCATGACAATAAGCTCTACGGTCTGGGTACAGCGGATATGAAAGGCTTTTTTGCCTTTATTCTCGATGCACTGCGCGGTGTAGATGTAACGAAACTGAAAAAGCCACTCTACATTCTGGCCACCGCTGATGAAGAGACCAGTATGGCCGGCGCACGTTACTTTTCTGAAACGACTTCGCTCCGCCCGGACTGCGCGATCATTGGCGAACCGACATCTCTGCAGCCCGTTCGCGCGCACAAAGGCCATATCTCTAATGCGATTCGAATTTTGGGTCAGTCGGGTCACTCAAGCGATCCGGCGCGCGGCGTGAATGCGATTGAACTGATGCATGATGCCATTGGCCATATCATGAAGCTGCGCGATGACCTGAAAGAACGCTATCACCATGACGCCTTTACCGTGCCGTACCCCACGTTAAATCTGGGCCATATTCATGGCGGCGATGCTGCTAACCGTATCTGCGCCTGCTGCGAACTGCATATGGATATTCGTCCACTACCCGGCATGACGCTTAACGATCTGAATGGGCTACTCAACGATGCGCTGGCCCCGGTCAGTGAACGTTGGCCGGGTCGCCTGACGGTATCGGAACTGCATCCGCCCATTCCTGGCTATGAGTGTCCGCCGGACCATCAGCTGGTCGAGGTGGTTGAGAAACTACTGGGCGCACAGACTGAAGTGGTGAACTACTGCACCGAAGCGCCCTTTATCCAGACGCTTTGCCCAACGCTGGTGTTGGGTCCCGGCTCTATTAATCAGGCACATCAGCCGGATGAATATCTGGAAACACGCTTTATTAAGCCAACCCGCGAATTAATCACCCAGGTTGTGCATCACTTCTGCTGGCATTAACCGTTTATCGCCTCGCTAACCCTTTAGTGGTAAGCGAGGCAATTTATTAACATTTCCATAAGCAACGCTTATTTGGTTCGATGTGAATTAAATAACGTAAATTGCCGCCATTTTTTCGTTTGCTGAACCGATTTCGCAGCAATTGACGCCACGAGTTTTACGTGGCTTTATAAAAGACGGCTAAAAAGTTAAGCCCGAAAAATACAGGGCTAATAATTTCAAGATGGGGTGTCTGGGTAAATATGAACGAACAATATTCCGCGTTGCGTAGTAATGTCAGTATGCTCGGCAAAGTGCTGGGAGAGACCATCAAGGACGCGCTGGGAGAGAACATTCTCGACCGCGTAGAAACAATCCGTAAGTTGTCCAAGTCATCCCGCGCTGGCAATGAAATCAACCGCCAGGAATTGCTCACCACGCTGCAAAACCTGTCTAACGACGAGCTGCTGCCGGTTGCCCGCGCGTTTAGCCAGTTTCTGAACCTGGCCAACACCGCCGAGCAGTACCACAGCATTTCGCCAAAAGGCGAAGCTGCCAGCAACCCGGAAGTGATTGCTCGCACTTTGCGTAAACTGAAAGACCAGCCCAACCTCGATGAAACCACCATCAAGAAAGCCGTGGAATCGCTGTCTCTGGAGCTGGTACTGACCGCGCACCCAACCGAAATCACCCGCCGCACCTTGATTCATAAAATGGGTGAAGTAAACGCATGCCTCAAACAGCTTGATAACAAAGATATCGTTGATTACGAACGCAATCAGCTGATGCGTCGTCTGCGTCAGTTGATTGCTCAGTCCTGGCATACGGATGAAATCCGTAAACTACGACCAAGCCCGGTTGATGAGGCCAAATGGGGCTTCGCAGTGGTTGAAAACAGCCTGTGGGAAGGCGTACCTAACTACCTTCGCGAGCTAAATGAACAGCTGGAAGAACATCTGGGCTATAAGCTACCTGTTGATTTTGTTCCGGTGCGTTTTACCTCCTGGATGGGCGGCGACCGTGATGGAAACCCGAATGTCACCGCCGATATCACCCGCCATGTGCTGCTGCTTAGCCGTTGGAAAGCCACCGACCTGTTCCTGAAAGACATCCAGTTTTTGATTTCTGAACTGTCGATGGTAGATGCCACACCGGAGCTGCTGGCATTGGTGGGCGAAGAAGGCGCAGCGGAACCTTACCGTTATCTGATGAAAACGCTGCGTTCACGTCTGATGGCAACCCAGGCCTGGCTGGAAGCCCGTCTGAAAGGCGAAAAACTGCCAAAGCCTACTGGCCTGCTAACCCAAAACGAACAGCTTTGGGAGCCGCTGTACGCGTGTTACCAGTCTCTGCAGGCCTGTGGTATGGGCATCATCGCCAATGGCGAGTTGCTCGACACCCTTAGGCGCGTGAAATGTTTTGGCGTACCGCTGGTACGCATTGATATTCGTCAGGAAAGCACCCGTCATACCGAGGCTCTGGGCGAATTGACCCGGTATCTGGGCATTGGCGACTACGAAAACTGGTCAGAAGCGGATAAACAAGCGTTCCTGATCCGTGAGCTGAATTCCAAGCGTCCGCTGCTGCCGCGTCACTGGGAACCGAGCAACGACACCCGCGAAGTGCTGGATACCTGCCAGGTCATTGCCGAAGCCCCTTACGGCTCCATTGCCGCCTATGTTATCTCGATGGCGAAAACCCCGTCAGATGTGCTGGCCGTACACTTGTTACTGAAAGAAGCTGGTATCGGTTTTGCTATGCCGGTCGCACCGCTGTTTGAAACGCTGGACGACCTGAACAACGCCGATGACGTCATGTCCCAGCTACTGAATATCGACTGGTACCGCGGCTTTATTCAGGGCAAACAGATGGTCATGATTGGCTACTCTGACTCCGCAAAAGATGCGGGCGTGATGGCGGCCTCCTGGGCGCAATACCAGGCACAGGACGCGCTGATCAAAACCTGCGAAAAAGCGGATATCGAACTGACGCTGTTCCACGGTCGCGGCGGCTCCATTGGTCGCGGCGGCGCGCCTGCCCATGCGGCACTGCTCTCTCAACCACCAGGTAGCCTTAAAGGCGGCCTGCGCGTGACAGAACAAGGCGAGATGATCCGCTTCAAATACGGCCTGCCGGAAGTCACCATCAGCAGCTTGTCGCTGTACACTGCCGCAATTCTGGAGGCTAACCTGTTACCGCCGCCGGAGCCAAAAGATGGCTGGCGTCATATCATGGATGAGCTTTCAGATATCTCCTGCGATCTCTATCGTGGATATGTTCGTGAAAACAAAGACTTTGTACCTTACTTCCGTTCCGCAACACCTGAGCAGGAACTGGGCAAGTTACCGCTCGGCTCACGTCCGGCAAAACGTCGCCCGACCGGTGGCGTAGAGTCTCTGCGTGCTATTCCGTGGATCTTCGCCTGGACGCAGAACCGCCTGATGCTTCCGGCCTGGCTGGGTGCGGGTACGGCACTGCAAAAAGTGGTTGAAGACGGTAAGCAAAGCGAACTTGAAGCAATGTGCCGTGACTGGCCATTCTTCTCCACGCGTCTTGGCATGCTGGAGATGGTATTCTCAAAAGCTGACCTGTGGCTGGCGGAGTACTACGATCAGCGCCTGGTCAAAAAAGAGCTTTGGCCATTGGGTGAAGAACTGCGTCAACGTCTGGAAGCCGATATCAATGTGGTGTTGGCAATCGCCAATGACTCACATTTGATGGCCGACCTACCGTGGATTGCCGAGTCTATTCAGTTAAGAAATATTTATACTGACCCACTGAACGTCTTACAGGCCGAATTATTATATCGTTCGCGCCTGGCAGAAGAGCAAGGTCATGCACCAGACCCACGCGTCGAACAGGCGCTGATGGTGACAATTGCTGGCGTTGCTGCCGGTATGCGTAACACCGGCTAATTTTATGCCTGTCACCCTCGTGCTATTGCGCGAGGGTGACATAAAATACTGCTGTCATAACCATCTCATTTTTAATATATTCCTGTCTGCATTTTATACATCCAATGGATATTTGTTAGCAGAACGCGATTTTCGACTCGCATTGCTTCAGATCCTCTTAAGGTTTAGCCGCTAACGTTGGCGCTACGATTAAAGACAGGCTCACACTATGCAATCCTTACAACTCCAGTCTAAACCCAAATTTAGCTGGAAAGCCCTGGGTTGGGCACTCCTCTATTTTTGGTTCTTCTCTACCTTACTCCAGGCCATTATTTATTGTACTGGCTATAGCGGAACTAACGGATTACGCGACTCAATACTGTTCAGCTCATTGTGGTTGATTCCGGTATTCTTATTCCCGAACCGTATTCGCATTATCGCCGCCGTTATTGGTGTGGCACTCTGGGCTGCTTCATTGGCCGCGCTGAGTTATTATGTTATTTACGGACAAGAATTCTCACAAAGCGTTCTGTTCGTCATGTTTGAAACCAACGCTAACGAAGCCCGCGAATATCTGAGCCAATATTTCAGTCTCAAGATCGTACTTATCGCACTGGCCTATACAGCAATCGCAATCCTGCTGTGGACGCGTTTACGCCCGGTTCATATTCCGTCGCCATGGCGTTATTTGGTGTCATTTGCACTGTTGTACGGTTTAATTCTGCACCCAATGACCGTCAATACGTTTATCAAGCATAAGCCTTTTGAGAAAACGTTGGGCGGCCTTGCATCGCGCATGGAGCCTGCCGCGCCATGGCAGTTCATCTCGGGTTATTATCAATACCGTCAACAATTGACCGCATTAAATAGCCTGCTGAATGAGAACAACGCATTGCCGCCACTGGCTAACTTTAAAGACAATTCAGGTGATGCTCCGCGTACGCTGGTGCTGGTGATTGGCGAGTCAACGCAACGTGGCCGCATGAGCCTGTACGGCTACCCACGTGAAACCACGCCGGAACTGGATGCGCTGCATAAATCCGATCCAAATTTCACCGTGTTCAATAATGTCGTGACCTCACGTCCGTACACGATTGAAATCCTGCAACAGGCGCTGACCTTCGCAAACGAGAAGAACCCGGATTTATATCTGACGCAGCCGTCGTTGATGAATATGATGAAACAGGCGGGTTATAAAACTTTCTGGATCACCAACCAGCAAACAATGACCGCCCGTAACACCATGCTGACCGTATTTTCCCGGCAGACAGACAAGCAGTTCTATATGAACCAGCAGCGTACCCAAAGTGCGCGTGAATACGACAGCAATGTGCTGGCACCGTTTAAAGAAGTCATGGCCGACCCGGCACCGAAAAAGTTCATCATCGTTCACTTGCTGGGTACACACATTAAATACAAATTCCGCTATCCGGAAGGCCAGGGTAAGTTTGACGGTAATACCGAGAACGTACCTGCAGGTCTGAGCAGTGATGAACTGGAGTCATATAACGATTATGACAATGCCAACGTCTATAACGACCATATCATTGCCAGCCTGATCAAAGACTACAAAGCAACTGATCCAAACGGCTTCCTGCTCTACTTCTCTGACCATGGTGAAGAAGTGTATGACACGCCGCCACATAAAACGCAGGGCCGTAACGAAGACAGCCCAACGCGCCATATGTATACGGTACCGTTCCTGCTGTGGACGTCTGAAAAATGGCAGGCTGCGCACCCACGCGACTTCTCGCAGGATGTTAATCGCAAGTACAGCAGTTCTGAACTTATCCATACCTGGTCAGATTTAGCCGGCTTTACGTACGACGGTTTCGATCCGACCCGTTCTATTACCAGCCCGGAGTTCAAAGAGACGACCCGCTGGATTGGTAATCCGTACAAGAAAAACGCCCTGATTGATTACGACTCCTTGCCTTACGGCGATCAAATCGGGAATCAGTAACGCCCTCTCAGGCCACTCTTTAAGAGTGGCCTTTTTTTATGATGACGGTTACTGTTTCCCTGTCCACGATCTGTCAGGGATTCACATGTATCACAACATCAGCCACCTACTTTCCCGCCTGATTAACGGTCCCTTACCGCTGCATCAGGTTTACTTCGCCAGCAGCAATGCCGCAACGCCAGAACTGGCGTACAAGGCAGATTTTCCGCGACTGGAAATCGTGCTGGAGGGGCAACTTTCGGATACGGGTATCGGGAACATACTTGTTCCCGGAGACGTTCTGTACGTCCCGGCAGGAGGCTGGAATCTTCCGCAATGGCAAACGCCCGTCACCATGCTGACGATTCTGTTCGCTAAGCAGCAGTTAATCTTTAGCGTTATGCAATGGGATGGCCGCCAGTTTCAACATCTCGCCAATCAACATGTGGCACGCCGCGGACCGCGTATCGGCTCCTTCATGCTACAGGCACTCAATGAAATACAAATGCAGCCCCAGGAGCAGCAAACCGCGAAATTAATTATTGCCAGCCTGTTCAGCCATTGCCGTGACCTGCTCGGTAGTCAAATCCAGACGGCATCGCGTAGCCAGGCACTTTTCGGCGCCATTCGCGACTACATTGACGAACGCTACGCCTCTCCGTTGACCCGCGAATCCGTCGCCCAGGCTTTTTACATCTCACCGAATTACCTTTCGCATCTGTTTCAGAAAACCGGAGCCATTGGTTTTAACGAATATCTCAACCACACCCGACTTGAACAAGCGAAAACGCTATTGAAGGGCTACGATCTGAAAATTAAAGAAGTTGCACACGCCTGCGGGTTCGTCGACAGCAACTACTTCTGTCGCCTGTTTCGCAAAAATACCGAACGTTCACCATCTGAGTATCGTCGGCAATATCACAGCCAGTTAACGGAAAAAGAGACGTTCCCACATTAAGGTGAAGTCGCGACAAAACCCACAAAGGACAAAAAACATATTTACTGGACTTTTGTAATATCAAAAAGAAACACGCATCCTCCGCCATCAGATTAAACTGGCCAACCAAGAACATGTGAAGTATCTCCCACTTTCACCGATATATTACATTTGTCCAGCTTTTGACAGATTTGTCAGATAGCGAAGTATACCGAAACACTCTTATCCTGAGCACAGCAAAGTATCCCGGTAACGGGCTGCTAACGAGAAATTAAGAGGGTGTTTTATATGGAACTGTACCTGGATACCGCCAACGTCGCAGAAGTTGAACGTCTGGCCCGCATTTTCCCTGTCACAGGCGTCACCACCAACCCAAGCATTATAGCGGCAAGCAAAGAATCCATCTGGGATGTGCTGCCGCGCCTGCAAAACGCCATTGGTGAAGAGGGCATTTTATTTGCCCAGACCATGAGCCGGGATGCACAAGGCATGGTGGAAGAAGCCAGACGCCTGAGCAACGCCGTACCCGGCCTGGTGGTGAAGATTCCCGTCACGGCTGAAGGTCTGGCCGCGATCAAAATGCTGAAAAAAGAGGGTATCACCACACTGGGCACCGCGGTATACAGTGCTTCTCAGGGTCTGCTGGCCGCACTGGCTGGGGCTAAATACATCGCGCCTTACGTTAACCGCATTGATGCTCAGGGTGGTGACGGTATCCGCACAGTACAAGAACTGCAAACATTGCTGGAACTGCATGCGCCAGACAGCATGGTGCTGGCAGCCAGTTTTAAGACACCGCGCCAGGCGCTGGATTGCTTACTGGCAGGATGTGCCGCAATCACCCTGCCATTAGACGTAGCGCAACAAATGCTCAATACCCCTGCGGTAGAGTCAGCAATAGAGAAGTTTGAGCAGGACTGGAACAACGCATTTGGTCACATCAACCTGTGAGGGAAATAAAGTATGGATCGCATTATTCAATCACCTGGTAAGTACATCCAGGGTGCTGATGTTATTACCCGTCTTGGCAGCTATCTCAAACCACTGGCAGAACGCTGGCTGGTCGTTGGGGACAAGTTTGTCTTAGGATTTGCACAATCTGCGCTGGAAAAAAGCTTCCAGGATGCCGGACTGGCGCTGGAGATTGCACCGTTTGGTGGTGAATGTTCACAAAACGAAATCGACCGCCTGCATGGCGTGGCGGAAAAAGCGCAATGCGGGGCAGTACTCGGTATTGGCGGCGGTAAAACGCTGGATACCGCCAAAGCGCTGGCGCACTTTATGGGTGTACCGGTTGCCATTGCGCCAACCATCGCATCTACCGATGCGCCATGTAGCGCGCTGTCCGTTATTTACACCGATGCGGGTGAATTCGACCGCTATCTGCTGCTGCCGAACAACCCGGACAGGGTCATTGTTGATACCAAAATTGTCGCGGGTGCGCCTGCGCGGCTGCTGGCAGCAGGTATCGGCGATGCGCTGGCAACCTGGTTTGAAGCACGAGCCTGCTCACGCAGCGGCGCCACCACCATGGCGGGTGGTCAGTGTACTCAGGCGGCGCTGGCGCTGGCAGAGCTGTGCTTTAATACGCTGATCGAAGAAGGTGAAAAAGCGATGCTGGCTGCAGAGCAGCACGTGGTTACACCAGCACTGGAGCGCGTGATTGAAGCCAACACCTATCTGAGCGGCGTCGGTTTTGAAAGCGGCGGCCTGGCAGCGGCTCACGCCATTCATAATGGTCTGACCGCAATCCCGGATGCGCATCACTATTACCACGGCGAAAAAGTGGCTTTTGGCACGCTGACGCAACTGGTGCTGGAAAATGCGCCGGTAGACGAAATCGAAACCGTTGCGGCGCTGTGCCATTCCGTTGGTTTGCCGATTACCCTGGCGCAACTGGACATCAAACAGGATATTCAGGCGAAAATGCGCATTGTGGCAGAAGCGGCTTGTGCCGAAGGCGAAACCATCCACAACATGCCGGGCGGCGCAACGCCGGACCAGGTGTATGCCGCCCTGCTGGTGGCTGACCAGTACGGTCAACGTTACCTGCAAGAGTGGGAATAACCTGCAAATAGAAAATCCCCGCAAATGCGGGGATTTTTTTATTCCTACGATGCCGGACCCGCGCAAGCGACATCCGGCATTTTCTATTACAGCAGATCGAAACGGTCCAGGTTCATCACTTTCACCCATGCCGCGACAAAGTCCTTCACGAACTTCTCGTGGGCATCGCTGCAGGCATAAACTTCTGCCAGCGCACGCAGTACCGAGTTAGAGCCAAACACCAGGTCGGCGCGAGTTGCGGTGTATTTCACTTCACCGTTCAGACGGTCACGACCTTCAAATACCTCTTTCGATTCGTCAGTCGCTTTCCATTCGTTACGCATATCCAGCAGGTTGACGAAGAAGTCATTGCTGAGCACGCCAGGACGATCGGTAAAGACGCCATGCTGGCTACCATCAAAGTTGGCACCCAGTACGCGCATCCCGCCTACCAGCACGGTCATTTCCGGTGCTGTCAGGGTTAACTGCTGCGCTTTATCGATCAGTAACGACTCGGTGGTCGACACGTCAGGACGGGCACGATAGTTACGGAAACCATCTGCAATAGGCTCCAGCAGCTCAAACATCTCGATATCGGTTTGGTCCTGACGCGCGTCTACGCGGCCCGGAACAAAAGGCACAGTGATGTTAACACCCGCCGCGCTTGCCGCTTTCTCGACACCGACCACACCGGCCAGCACGATAATGTCGGCCAACGAGGCGGTATGAGCAGATTTATAAATACCTTCCAGCACAGGCAGAACACGTGCCGCAGTCGCATTCACATCCCAGCCGCGTTGTGGTGCCAGCGCCAGGCGAGCACCGTTAGCGCCACCACGTTTGTCACCGCCACGGAAAGTCGATGCGGAAGCCCACGCCACCGATACCAGCTCACTGACAGAAAGCCCGGAAGCTGCAATGGTCGCCTTCAGGTTAAGAATGTCTTCTTCACTTGGGTTGAAGAACGCATGCGGCAGTGGATCCTGCCAAATCAGATCTTCTTGCGGTACTTCCGGCCCGATGTAACGCGCTTTCGGCCCCATATCACGGTGCGTCAGTTTAAACCACGCACGAGCAAAGGCTTCGTTGAACGCCTGCGGATCGTTAAGGAAACGACGAGAGATCTTCTCGAACTCAGGATCAAAGCGCAAGGTCAGGTCGGTGACCAGCATTGTTGGCTTGCGTTTTTTCGACGGATCAAACGGATCGGGGATAATCTCCGGTGCGTCAACCGCTTCAAACTGAATAGCGCCTGCCGGGCTGCGAGTTTGCACCCACTCATATTTGAACAGGTTCTCGAAGAAATAGTTGCTCCACTGGGTCGGAGTCTGCGTCCAGACAACTTCCAGACCAGAAGTGATGGCATCTGCACCCGAGCCGCTGCCGTAGCTGCTGGCCCAGCCCAGGCCCTGCGCTTCAATTGGTGCAGATTCAGGATCAGGACCAACATGGGATGCAGGTGCTGCTCCGTGGGTTTTGCCCAACGTATGACCACCACCAATCAGCGCAACAGTTTCTTCGTCGTTCATCCCCATATTACCGAAGGTCGCACGAATAGCCGCTGCCGCAGAAAGCGGTTCACCACTGTGATCAGGACCTTCTGGGTTCACATAGATAAGACCCATTTCGGTTGCGCCAAGCGGGGCTTTTGCCAACTCTTCAGGATGGCGGTGAGTCAGCCAGGCTTTCTCATCACCCCAGTTTACGTCCAGATCCGGTTCCCAGACATCTTCACGCCCTGCGCCAAAACCGAAGGTACGGAAGCCTGAGTTTTCCAGCGCCACGTTACCCGCGAGGATAAACAGATCGGCCCAGGAAATTTTCTGACCATATTTCTGCTTGATTGGCCACAGCAGACGACGCGCCTTATCAAGGCTAACGTTGTCCGGCCAGGAGTTCAGTGGTGCAAAACGCTGCTGTCCGCGACCCGCGCCGCCGCGTCCATCGATGGAGCGATAAGTCCCTGCACCGTGCCATGCCATGCGGATAAACAATCCAGCATAGGTTCCCCAGTCAGCGGGCCACCACGGTTGAGATTCGGACAGAAGGGCTCTGAGATCCCCTTTCAGGGCAGAATAGTCGAGTTTGCTAAATTCTTTGCGGTAGTTGAAGTCCTCGCCCAGCGGGTTCGAACGGTTGGAATGTTGGTTCAGCAAATCTACACGGAGTTGATTAGGCCACCAGTCGCTGTTGTTCGTTCCTGCTCCCGCGCTCTGATCGTGACTGCCCTGATGAAAAGGACACTTACCGGCAGTTGATGCGTTATGGCTATCGTCGGACATGCTCATCTATATGCTCCCTTTACAGTGTTCTGACTACGATATACACCACCAGAGATAAGATATAGTCGAAATAACCCACAGATTCGATAGCTAATTCCTTTTATATTTTACGTTACAGAGATGTAGATCAAAATGATCAATAAAAAGCCCTCCGTAGAGGGCTGGGGCATCTGTTTAATTCGGTCTTACACCCAGTGTGTGACAAATAGCGTAGCTCATCTCAGCGCGGTTGAGCGTATAGAAGTGAAAATCTTTCACCCCTTCGCGACTGAGGATCTTCACCATGTCCATGGCGATATTCGCCCCTACCAGCTTGCGGGTTTCGGCATCATCATCCAGACCATCAAACATTGTCGACATCCAGGAAGGGATACGAACATTGGTCATATCGGCAAATTTCTTCGCCTGCTTAAAGTTAGAGACCGGCAGGATACCCGGAATAATTTCCACATCGATGCCTGCTGATACGCAACGGTCGCGAAAACGCAGGTAGCTTTCCACATCAAAGAAGAACTGGGTGATCGCCCGGTTTGCACCGGCATCAACCTTACGCTTCAGGTTCAGCAAATCAGCCTGAGCACTCTTCGCTTCCGGATGAACTTCCGGATAAGCGGCAACAGAGATATCAAAGTCTGCAACGTCTTTCAGCAGCGTCACCAGGTCAGAAGCATACATATCCGGTTTACCGCTTCCCGGCGGCAGGTCACCACGCAGGGCAACAATATGACGAATACCGTTGTTCCAGTAGTCCTGAGCAATGGTACGCAGCTCATCACGGGTCGCATCAATGCAGGTCAGGTGCGGCGCTGCTTCAAGACCCGTGCGATCCTTAATACCTTTAATAATGCTGTGCGTACGGTCGCGCTCACCCGAATTTGCCCCGTAGGTCACGGAAACAAACTTCGGCTTCAGGCTGCTCAGACGATCGATGGAGTTCCACAGGGTTTGTTCCATTTCACTGGTGCGCGGCGGGAAAAACTCAAACGAAACGTTAATCTGACCGGCAACTTCCGCCAGGCTCTGATTCAGGGCTTCCCGCTGGTTGGCGTGAAAAAAGCTCATACCTTACCTCATCAATCTTTTGTCGTTATATGTTGTATTGTGAACTGCTATACGTTTAGACGTCTAGATGTAAAAATGACGGAAAAGCACGCTGGCGTCAACACAAAAATCATCGATAAAGGTGAGGAATACTCAGCCAACGTGAAAAAAATTCACATCAGCTTGAAATGGTGAGGGATTGCATCATGAGTTCTTGCACCCACTGCAACCGGCTCTCATTTTCAGGCAACATCACGAACCCGGCACGGATACACAGCTCAGCATCGCTCAGTGGATGGAATACCACGCCCTGGCGCTGGATAGCGGCAAATGAAGCCGGGAGCAAACTTAAACCATCGCCCTGGGCAATCCGCGCAAGCAACACATCATGCTCCAGTGGTTCTTCAAGACAGGAAGGAGAGTAACCAGCGCGGTGGAAAATCTGCCGGGTATAGTCAAAGAAAGCCGGGTTACGTTCCCGCTGGAACCAGAACAACGGTCGGTGGTTAAGTGCCGATAAGGAAAGAGAGGTCGTACAAGCCTCTGACCAAAAGGAGGGTAATGCAGCAATTATCGGCTCTTGCCAGGCTAAAGGGATGACGGTAAGCCCAGATGCCTCAATAGGCAAAGCCACCAACGCCGCATCCAGTTTGCCTCGCCTTACCTGACGAACAAGTTCAGGTGAGCCGTGACGCATGACACGCAGCATTTTTACACGAGCATTTAGCATTGATTCAAGCGCCACAAAAACACCCTGTTCAAACGCCGTGCTTAATCCTAAACGCAGAGGTTGCACCTCCATCTGCGCTAGCTGGCTCAATGCAATATAGGTCTTGTCCTGTAGCGCCAGCAGTGGGCGCACCATTTCTAATACATGCTGACCCTCTTCCGTCAATGTCAGCCCACGGGTATGACGGACAAAAAGCGTCACCCCCAGACGTTCTTCAAGCTGGCGAATATGGCGGCTTAGCGGCGGCTGCGACATAAAAAGACGTTGCGCCGCACGGCTCATGTTGTTCTCTTCGGCCACTACGGTGAAGTAGCGCAGCAGACGGATATCCAGAGAGTGCAGGGGCGATATTGTCATACCAAAAAAGTATCACGGAAACGGTATTATCCCAATCATTCTGCGCGCTCTATCCTCACGCCACAGACCACACGATAGAGGAAGAAATGATGCTTTCAGAACGCTTTATTACCGGTCAGGAGATGTTGCAAAAAGTGGATGGCAAAGGGGGCGATGCGGTCATCGAAAGTCTGCAGGACATTGCGCCAGACTTCGCCCAATACCTGATTGAATTTCCTTTTGGCGACATCTATTCAAGACCGGGGCTGGATTTACGCAGTAGAGAAATAGCTACCGTCGCGGCATTAACTGCGCTGGGTAACGCCACACCGCAACTGAAAGTACATATTGGTGCGGCATTACACGTGGGTTTAACGCAGGATGAGATCGTTGAAGTGATTATGCAGATGGCCGTATATGCTGGCTTCCCCGCGGCACTCAACGGTGTGTTCGCCGCAAAAGAGGTGTTTGCCTCCCACAAAGGCTAAAACAACAGGCCAGCGGATTATCTGCTGGCCTGAGTATCTGCTGGGTTATGCCGCACTGCATTGCCGGGCATGCGGCAGCTATCCCCCGTTGTTTAATGGGGAACAATTTCGCGAACATCACGCCTCGCTTTGGTTTGTGGATGAAGAAATCAGTGACGATCAACACACCAGACCCTGGCAGTTACTGGGCAAAAGTTATCAGGGATGGTGGCAAAACCAGTGGCAAATTTGGCAACAAGGCGACACGCGTAAAATGGTGTGTTTGTTAACAGGGGGTCAGGTTGAAAAAGGAGCGTTAATAACCCTGGCGGCAAGTCATCATTTTCTCAACGGGTTGCAGCAACAGACGGAATTTCAGCAAAGCCCACGTTACTCTGCCCATTCTGTGTTTCAGACGATAAGGACGCTGTAAATACAACGCCCTCATTGATAAACGGTAATGATGCCGGATAGTAATGCTTACGCATTTTATCCGGCAAAAAAACTACAACAACTGCGCCAGACGGTTGATGTCGGACTGGATAGCACCGGCGGTTACATCACGACCTGCGCCCGGCCCACGGATCACCAGCGGGTTATCGCGATACCAACGGCTTTCAATGGCGAACACGTTATCGCACGGCAACAGCGCTGCCAGCGGGTGTTCAGCGCGGACCGCTTCAACACCCACACGCGCTTTACCATTGGCGTCAAAACGCGCCACGTAGCGCAACACCAGCCCCATTTCACGTGCAGCTTCCAGACGTTGCACCATCTGTTCGTTCAACTCATCACCATTTTCAAAGAAATGGTCAATGGAGCCTTCTTCACAGTGCGCAGGCACCAGTGACTCAACGCGAACCTGGTCCGGCTCAATATCGTAACCTGCTTCACGCGCCAGGATCACCAGCTTACGCATCACATCTTTACCAGAAAGATCGACGCGCGGGTCTGGTTCAGTTAGCCCTTGCTGCCAGGCCTGATCCACCAGTTCGGTGAACGGAACCGTGCCATCAAATTGCAGAAACAGCCAGGATAACGTGCCGGAGAAGATCCCGCTGATCGACAGAATCGTATCACCACTATCAATCAGATCGCGCACAGTATGGTTGATCGGCAAACCTGCACCCACGGTGGCGTTATACAGCCAGTGGCGACCGGTTTTTTCGAAAGCATCATGAATTTGGCGATACTTATCGCTGGTACTCGCCCCCGCCAGTTTATTGGCGCTAATGACATGGAAACCATGGCTGGCGAAGTCCAGATACTGATCGGCCAATTGTTCACTGGCCGTCACATCCAGTACCACTAAATCATCATACGGGTGGGCGCGCATCCACAGGAATAGCGCCTCTTCATCCTGCTCTACCGCTTCGTCGTCGAAGAAAGCCAGAGCACGGCTGGCATCCAGCCCTTCATAGTTCAGCAGGCTGCGGCGGCTATCCACCACGCCTGCCAGCACGAATTCAAACCCGGTACGCGCGGAAAGCGTTGTTTGTTCGCGGGCAAACAGTTCCAGCCAGCGTGAACCAATATTCCCCTTGCCGAACAGCACCAGACCGATACGTTTTTCTGCACGGAAAATAGACTGATGCAAACCCTGAATCAGGCTTTCGGTCGGGCCGGTACGCAGTACCGCGACCAGGCTGATACCCTCTTCCGACTGCCAGGTAAACTCGACGGGCTGGCCTTTTAACTGCTGCCAGAAACGGTGGCAATGCAGCGGATTGCGCGTTACGCCTGCCCCAACCATCGCCACCAGCGCCAGCCCCTGGCGCAGACGGAGCTCGCCCGGCAAACCGGCTTCATCAAGAATTTTCAGTGCGCCATCAGCAACTTCGGAGGTATAGCAAAATTGCAGCAACTGACGGTCCGGATGCACACCAACCGCCAGCGGACGCACCTGCGTGCGTTTTAAAATCTGGTCGATATCTTTGTAAGCCAGCTTAAAGTCCTGGCCGGCGGGAACCTGAAACTCAATCAGACAGACGTCGTCATGGCTGGTCACAATGCGCGCTCCGGTACCAGAAGCCAGTACACGCTCAATCCGCGTTGACCCCTGATCCGGCGTGTAGCTGCAGCGCAGCTGGAGGTCGATATCGCTACCCGAAACCGGCTGTAAGGTGCGAGCATGCAGAACCGGAGCCGCCAGACGCGCCAGCTCGCTGGCTTCATCAAGACGCAGCAGCGGTAGCAAACAGGCATCTTTGACTTTACGCGGGTCCGCACTATAAACCCCAGCGACATCGCTCCAGATAGTCACGCGGGAAACGCCCGCCAGCGCGCCAACCTGCGTCGCTGAATAGTCAGAGCCGTTACGCCCCAGCAGCACCGTTTCACCCGCATTGCTACGACTGATAAACCCGGTAACCACCAGGCGTTTACCCGGATGCTGAGCCAGCAGTTGTTGCAGCAACGGATAAGACAGACCTTCATCCACCTGCGGCTGGGCACCGCGTTCAGCACGTAAAAACTCTCGCGCATCCAGCCAGGCCGATTCCAGCCCCTGTTGGTTAAGGACAGCAGACATCAAACGCGCCGACCACACCTCGCCATGTCCCACCACTTCGGCATAGACGGCATCGTTCACACCGCTGTCGAGCAATCCGGCCAGACGCTCCAGATCGTGAATAAACGCACCGATCAGCCCATCAGCCACGTCTGGTGGTAACAGGCCGCTAATCAGCTCACTTTGATAACGGCGTAATGCCTGCTGAACCTGATGCGCAGAAAGACGATCGGTCTGGCTTAACTTAAGCCAGCTAATCAACTGGTTAGTGGTACTGCCCGCGGCGGAAACAACCATCATATCGTCAGGCTGCGAGTACTCCGCCATAATACCTGCGACACGCAAATAACATTTCACGTCTGCCAGGCTACTACCACCAAATTTGTGCAGTTGACGACCCTTCGCCCCTGCCTGCGCAATCACACTCATGTTTACCCCTTGTTTGCAGCCCGGAAGCCATTTTCCAGGTCGGCAATTAAATCTTCGCCATCTTCAATACCGGTGGAGATACGCAACAACGTTTCCGAAATTCCGGCAGCAGCACGCGCTTCTGGCGCCATACCCGCGTGTGTCATGGTCGCGGCGTGGGAGATCAGACTTTCAACGCCCCCTAATGATTCCGCCAACGTAAACAATGACAACCCGCTCAGGAAGCGACGCAATGTTTGCTCGTCGCCATCCAGTTCAAAACTCAACATCGCGCCGAACCCTTTTTGCTGACGCGCGGCAATCTCATGCCCCTGATTATCCGGCAGTGACGGATGATACAGTTTCTTCACCAGCGGCTGGGTTTGCAGGTAGTCCACAATAGCCTGAGCATTACGTTGTGCCACTTCCATACGCGGCGACAGAGTACGCAGGCCACGCAACAGCAGATAACTATCAAATGCGCCGCCGGTAACGCCAATATTATTCGCCCACCATGCCAACTCAGTGACCGTCTCCGGATCTTTCGCTATCACCACGCCAGCCACCACATCCGAGTGACCGTTTAAATATTTCGTGCATGAATGCAACACCAGATCGGCGCCCAATGCCAGTGGATTTTGCAGTGCAGGGCTTAAAAAAGTGTTGTCGACAACGCTCACCGCACCAGCCTCACGCGCCAGTTGGCAGATTTTTGCAATATCTACCACGCGCAGCAGCGGGTTGCTTGGACTTTCGACCAGTACCAGCTTTGGTTTTTCCGCCAACGCCGCTTTCAGCGCCTGATCATCACCCTGATCGACAAACAGCACGCGATAGCAGCCACGTTTTGCCAGACTGTCAAACAGACGATAGCTCCCACCGTAACAGTCGTGCGGTGCGACCAGCAGATCGCCAGGCTTGAGGAATACCGTGGTCACCAGATGAATCGCCGACATGCCGGTATTGGTCAGCACTGCACCAGCGCCTCCCTCCAGCTCCGCCAACGCACGCTGAACCACATCACGCGTCGGGTTGCCGCGGCGTGAATAGTCATGCGCGCGCGGCTCATTAAAACCGGTGAAATTATAGGTACTGGAGAGGTGAATCGGTGGGACAACGCAACCGTACTGCTCGTCGTCATTTAATCCGCTACGCACTGCAATGGTGGCCTGTTTACGCGTCATATTGAGGAGATCCTGGCTGAGTCGGTGAAAAGTCAGACACCAGAGTAATCATTGTTACAATAGCCGTCAATACATCTGGACATCTAAACTTCTTTGCGTATAGATTGAGCAAACAGGAAATAGCCGTTAAAATTATATGCATTAGCGTACATTTGCGTCGGCTAACTTCGTGTCAGGGCCGCGCCACTACGATAAACTACGCGCAATTATGGTCCGGGCTCAGGTTCTGGCCTCAATATTAATGACAAAGAGGATTAGGTATCTCATGGCTGAATGGAGCGGCGAATATATCAGCCCATACGCTGAGCACGGTAAGAAGAGTGAGCAAGTCAAAAAAATTACGGTTTCCATTCCTCTGAAGGTGTTAAAAATCCTTACCGATGAACGCACGCGTCGTCAGGTTAACAACCTGCGTCACGCCACCAACAGTGAACTGCTGTGTGAAGCGTTTCTGCATGCTTTTACCGGGCAACCATTACCCAACGATGAAGACCTGCGTAAAGAGCGCAGTGATGAAATCCCGGAAGAAGCAAAGGTAATCATGCGTGAACTGGGTATCAACCCGGAAACGTGGGAATACTGATTGTTAGAACAGATGAGAAAAGGCGGGATTACTCCCGCCGCTTCTCACTATGTTACTTACTGATACCATTAAGTTTATTCAATGTCTCTTCCATTTTGAGCGTCTCTTTACGGTTCAAGGGATAGAAATAAATCAGAATAATCGCGGCCAAAAACAGGCATAACGCCGGTAAAAGATTCGCCATCGTATAGATGTTTTCCTGCACGATGCTGGTTTGCACAGCGCCGCCCGTTGACGAAGATTGATAACCAATGATGGCCAGCATAAATCCACCAACCGCCCCTGCACACGCCTGACCCACCTTGCGGGCAAAGAAGTTCACGCCGTAAACCGTACCATCCTCACGATCGCCGGTGACATACTGATGATAATCACAAACATCGGTCATAAACGCCCAGATCATCAGGTTGAATAACCCAGCCCCCAGCGTCGCCAGGAACAGGCAAACCAAATAGACTTTCGCGTCGGTAATATGGATGAAGTACATAATCAGATACATCGCCACCGCAAAGAGCAATGCGCCGACGCTGGCCTCTTTTTTACCAAACCGCTTCGTGAGCCAGGATGCCGATGGCGCCAGCAAAACCAGAGACCCAAAGGTGAAGAGCAAGGCAACGGACATGGCCTCTTTGTTATGGAAATAGTCATTAAACAGGTAAGTCATGTTGGTACCAGACAACCCCTGATTAATCACGATCAACAGATCCACAACCACTAAAACAATCAGCGCCTTATTGCGTAGTAGCCCTTTCAACAGCACTGAAACAGGCATGCTCTCTTTTTTCTCTACGCGCACACGCTCCGTCGTTAACTGGCAGGTCAATGTTAAAAAGATAAAACCCAACACCGCACAGCCGATGGCGATCCAGAAGAAATGCTGCCCGGAAATCACCTGACTTCCGTCCACCAGGGTGGTGTACATCAGAATCGGGATAAAAAAGCCGGTTGCTCCGCCGCCGATAGCGGAACCCACGCTGCGCCAGGTTGACAGCGACACCCGGTCTTCCGGGTTCGAGCTAATCGCCGCAGACATGGCGCCATACGGAATGCTGACTGTCGATAACAGTGAACCGTACACAAAATAGGAGCAGCAAATGTAGATAATTTTCGCCGTATAAGAAAAATCATTCACAAACGGCAGAAACAGGACCACCGCGATGATACAGAATGGATACTTCATGCGGCGCACCCAGGGGTTAAATCGCCCATGTATCGTCAGTTTAGAGGTATCGCATAAGCGCCCTACACCAACATCGACAAACGCATCAAAGAGTTTAGTCACAAAATAGAGTGAGCCGACAATAACCCCTGAAATGCCGAGGACGTTAGTGTAATAAATCATTAAAAAACTATTTACTAAGCCAAGAATAAAACAGGTTCCCAGGTCACCACACAAATAACCAATTTTATCTCTAAATCCGAAAGGTCTGACGGCAGTGGTTTCATTATTTCCGATAATAGTTCCATCATTAGACATGATGTCAACTCCTTAGACATATTATTCACACAAACTATGCTTATCGACGTAATCGGTCGATATGAAAACTATTACCGATTAGAAGTTATAACCAAGACCGACACGATAACGGGTCTGGCGATCGTCTGTCGTTGTTGTGTTATAACCAGAGGAAACGTTGCCAACCTCAACAAATGGAACCCAGGATCCTAGTTTATACGCCACGCGGAAGTTATATTCGTAATCATCTTTTCGGTTGTTATATAAATCTTCGCTATCGGCAATTTTATAAATACCGTTTAGCTCAAACATCCAGTCATTAATGTTATAACCGAGCCATGCTTCCGGACGATAGACCATGCGGTCATCCTTGCCGTCAGTGTTTCTTCGCATGTACTCCTGACGATAGCGGAACGCAGTCCACCAGCTGTCATTGATGTTGTACTGCACGCGGATATAAGGTTTATAAATCGTGATGTTATCGCCCGTTTCGATCGCAATACCTGGCTGCCAGATGAGATCCCGCCAGGTAAACTGGTAACTTGCCGTATACTCGTTACCGTTACTTTCCATATTATTCCACGCATCGTTCGATTGCGTATCTTCAGAACGTGAAATGGCCTCTACCGCTACACCAAAACCTGTAGCAAGACGATGAGACATATAAACACGATCGTAATTTCGCCCGTCATCATAATATTCATGGCGGTAATCAACATAACCCGCCTGCGCGGCCGCAGATAATAATGGAATAAGTAACAAGGTAGATTTAAATTTCATGACAATCCCTTTTCACACTAAATAAAGAAAATTCACCATCACATTCCGGGCTATAAACAGGAAAGCAATAGAGTCGTAAGAATAATTTTATATTTCCGCGAAAGTGTATTTTAGAAAGAGGGGATAAACCTTTGAGATTTTGCCAGGAATTGGCATGAGTGGCAAAGAACAGAAGATAAAAATGACGAAGATCACTAGTGTGAATATTTTATTTTAAAAATAAAACGCCATTTCATTTATTAAAAACGAAATATTATTCAACACATAAATATAAACATAAATTGTATTATCAAATACAGATACAAAAAAAGCGCCATAAGGCGCTTTTTTCTGGCAGCTGAAACTTATTTGCTGCCTGGGATGCTGAAACGCTTGTTGAAGCGATCAACACGGCCACCGGTAGCAACATCACGCTGCTTGCCAGTATAGAACGGGTGGCACTTGCTGCACACGTCGAGGTTCAGATCGTGACCGACAGTAGAGCGGATTTTAATGACGTTACCGCAAGAGCAGTTTGCAGTAATTTCTTCGTATTTCGGGTGAATATCTTTTTTCATGGGAAAACCTCGGTTTAAGGCCGCGTCGCTCTTCCAGCCCTAACGCCAGACACCACGCGATGTTAATAGTATAGGTCAGTGATACAAATTTGTATCAAAGGCGGCGAATCATACAGAAATTAACCTGCTCATGCAAA
Source organism: Citrobacter sp. C6_1 (assembly GCF_014596835.2). Taxonomy (NCBI): domain Bacteria; kingdom Pseudomonadati; phylum Pseudomonadota; class Gammaproteobacteria; order Enterobacterales; family Enterobacteriaceae; genus Citrobacter; species Citrobacter sp. C6_1. Next base: position 4,467,384 of record NZ_CP115031.1, read on the forward strand.
CTGATCCGCATTCTGTCCTTCACTAATGTGTATACTAACCCGCCAGATTTCAAGTCAGGATGATTCAATGCCCGTCGCGCATGTTGCCTTACCCGTTCCGCTACCTCGTACCTTTGACTATCTCCTGCCGGAAGGTATGAGCGCCAAAGCCGGGTGTCGCGTACGCGTGCCCTTTGGCAAGCAGCAGGAGCGTGTCGGTATCGTCCTTTCCGTCAGCGAGCACAGTGAACTACCGCGGAGCGAATTGAAAGCCGTTCTCGAAGTGCTGGACAGCGAACCGGTCTACTCGACCTCCGTCTGGCGTCTGCTGTTGTGGGCGGCGGATTATTATCATCATCCTATCGGTGACGTACTGTTTCATGCCCTGCCAATTCTGCTGCGCCAGGGACGCCCGGCGACTAACGCGCCCATGTGGTACTGGTTTGCCACTGAAGAAGGCCTGGTTATTGACCTCAACAGCCTGAAGCGTTCTCCCAAGCAGCAGCAGGCGCTGGCTGCGCTACGCCAGGGAAAAATATGGCGCGACCAGGTGGCAGAGCTGGAATTTAATGACGCCGCATTACAGGCGTTGCGGAAAAAAGGTCTGTGCTCCCTGGCGAGTGAAACGCCAGGTTTCAGCGACTGGCGTACGCACTACGCCGTTTCCGGTGAGCGTCTTCGACTGAATACCGAGCAAGCCACCGCTGTTGGCGCGATTCATAGCGCGTCGGACAGCTTTAGCGCCTGGCTATTAGCCGGCGTGACGGGGTCGGGTAAAACAGAGGTCTATCTAAGCGTACTGGAAAATGTCCTTGCCCAGGGCAAGCAGGCACTGGTAATGGTGCCGGAGATTGGCCTGACGCCACAAACCATTGCCCGTTTTCGTGAACGCTTTAATGCGCCGGTCGAAGTCCTGCACTCCGGATTGAATGACAGCGAACGTCTTTCGGCATGGCTGAAAGCAAAAAATGGCGAAGCGGCGATAGTTATCGGTACGCGCTCCTCGCTGTTTACGCCGTTTAAAAACCTCGGCGTGATCGTCATCGACGAAGAGCACGACAGTTCTTATAAACAGCAGGAAGGTTGGCGCTACCATGCCCGCGATCTGGCGGTTTACCGCGCCCACAGCGAACAGATCCCGATTATTCTCGGTTCAGCCACTCCCGCACTGGAAACGTTGTGCAACGTGCGACAGAACAAATACCGCATGCTGCGCCTGACGCGCCGCGCCGGAAACGCACGCCCTGCCACTCAGCACGTGCTGGATCTCAAGGGTCAGCAGGTGCAGGCCGGACTGGCTCCGGCGCTGATCACCCGCATGCGTCAACATCTGCAAGCAGATAACCAGGTAATTTTGTTTCTTAATCGTCGGGGTTTTGCGCCTGCGCTGCTGTGTCACGACTGTGGCTGGATTGCCGAATGCCCACGCTGCGATCACTACTACACGCTACATCAGGCGCAGCATCATCTGCGCTGCCACCACTGCGACAGCCAGCGCCCGATACCGCGCCAGTGCCCCTCCTGCGGCTCAACGCATATGGTGCCGGTAGGACTCGGCACCGAACAGCTTGAGCAAACTCTGGCACCTTTTTTCCCCGGCGTGCCAATCTCACGCATCGATCGCGACACCACCAGCCGTAAGGGCTCGCTGGAGCAGCACCTGGCAGAAGTGCATCGCGGCGGCGCTCGCATTCTGATCGGCACGCAAATGCTGGCTAAAGGCCACCACTTTCCGGACGTTACCCTGGTGGCGCTTCTGGACGTTGACGGAGCGCTATTCTCTGCCGATTTCCGTTCGGCTGAACGTTTCGCCCAACTTTATACCCAGGTTTCCGGACGAGCTGGGCGCGCCGGGAAACAAGGCGAAGTGGTTCTGCAAACGCACCATCCTGAACATCCGCTACTGCAAACCTTGCTGTATAAAGGTTATGACGCATTTGCCGAACAGGCGCTGGCCGAGCGGCAAACGCTGCAGTTACCACCGTGGACCAGTCACGTGATCGTGCGGGCAGAAGATCATAACAATCAGCATGCGCCAATGTTCTTACAGCAGTTACGAAATCTGATTCAGGCCAGTCCGCTGGCCGATGACAAACTGTGGGTGCTTGGCCCGGTTCCCGCTCTGGCACCTAAGCGCGGCGGTCGCTATCGCTGGCAAATTTTGTTACAGCATCCGTCGCGAATTCGCCTGCAGCATATCGTCAGCGGCACGTTGGCGCTGATCAATACGTTACCCGATGCACGTAAGGTTAAATGGGTGCTGGATGTCGATCCCATCGAGGGATAATCCCTCACGATGCGAGACGGATCGTAAAATTAAAGATCCATCACACTTTTTATGAAAATTCTGTAACCGTTTCCATTAACTATCTGATAAAAATGTTTCAGATGAAGGCTATTCAAGGACGAGTCTGTGCCAGCAGCTCTCTGGCGAGGAGAAAGAGTGAAACCGAATAAGCAGGTTGCCGCCGCTACGATGAAAGATGTTGCTCTGAAGGCGAAAGTCTCAACGGCAACCGTATCCCGCGCATTAATGAACCCGGACAAAGTCTCACAGTCAACCCGTAACAAGGTTGAGCAGGCAGCCCTGGAAGTGGGATATTTACCCCAATCAATGGGACGCAATGTTAAGCGTAATGAGTCACGTACCATTCTGGTGATTGTACCGGATATCTGCGATCCCTTTTTTAGCGAAGTGATTCGCGGCATAGAAGTGACCGCCGCAGAGCAAGGATATCTGGTGCTTATCGGCGATTGCGCGCACCAGAACCAGCAGGAAAAGACCTTCCTCAACCTCATAATCACCAAGCAGATCGATGGCATGGTGCTGCTCAGCTCACGCCTGCCGTTTGATGCCAGCGTGGAAGAGCAACGCAACTTGCCGCCGATGGTCATGTCCAACGAATTTGCGCCAGAGCTGGAACTGCCCACCGTGCACATTGATAACCTCACTGCAGCCTTTAACGCGATGAATTATCTGCTGGAACTGGGGCATAAGCGCATTGGTTGTATTGCCGGTCCAGAGGATATGCCGCTGTGCCACTACCGCCTGCAAGGCTATGTTCAGGCACTACGCCGCAGTGGAATTACCGTCGATCCACACTTCATCGCGCGCGGTGATTTCACCTATGAAGCGGGTGCTAACGCGTTAAAACAGCTGCTTGAGCTGCCGCAGCCGCCGACCGCGGTCTTTTGTCACAGCGATGTGATGGCGCTTGGCGCGCTCTCTTACGCCAAACGTCAGGGCTTAAAAGTACCGGATGATTTATCTATCATTGGCTTCGATAATATTTCACTGACGGAATTTTGTGATCCACCCCTGACAACCGTCGCACAACCGCGTTTCGATATCGGACGTGAAGCTATGCTGTTACTGCTCGATCAATTACAAGGACAGAGCGTCAGCAGTGGCTCACGTTTACTGGACTGCGAGCTAATTATTCGGGGTACTACCCGGGCACTGACGTAAAGTAAAGTGCTTTCGGACTCCCCTGTCTGGTCAAAGGCCCGTCGCTTAAGTAACATGGCGGGCTGACGAACGAATAAATACAGCGAAACGATAGTGGCACAACGAGATTATGTACGTCGCGGCCAACCGGCACCTTCGCGGCGCAAAAAGAGCACATCACGGAAAAAGCAACGCAGTACGCCAGCGGTATCCCCCGCGATGGTCGCTATTGCTGCAGCCGTACTCGTGACCTTTATCGGTGGTCTGTACTTCATTACGCATCACAAAAAAGAAGAGTCCGAGACGCTGCAAAACCAGAAAGTCACCGGCAATGGCATCCCACCAAAACCGGAAGAACGCTGGCGCTACATCAAAGAGCTGGAAAGCCGTCAGCCTGGCGTACGTGCGCCAACCGAACCCTCTGCGGGTGGCGAAGTGCTTAACGCCGATCAGTTGACCAATGAGCAGCGCCAGTTGCTGGCGCAAATGCAGGCTGATATGCGTCAACAGCCGACACAGCTCAACGAAGTACCGTGGAACGAACAAACGCCTGAACAGCGCCAGCAAACGCTGCAGCGTCAGCGTCAGGTGCAACAACAACAGTGGAACAACGCGCAGCAGCAGGCGCAGCGACCGCGCACGCAACCACGGGTAGCGGAACAGCCTTACCAGCAGCAGCAAACGCGTACGGCGCAAGCAGCTCCGGTACAACAACAGCCGAAAGCACAGCCAAAACCGGCGGCCCAACAGCCGTACCAGGATCTGCTGCAGACGCCTGCGCATACCACCGCCGCTCAGCCGAAAACGCAGCCAGCCGCGCCAATAACGAATGAAACGCAGCCGCCAAAACAAACGGCGGAGAAAAAAGATGAACGCCGCTGGATGGTGCAGTGCGGGTCATTCAAAGGGGCAGAGCAGGCAGAAACCGTGCGTGCTCAACTGGCCTTTGAGGGCTTCAACTCCCGCATTACCACCAACAACGGCTGGAATCGCGTGGTGATTGGCCCGGTGAAAGGCAAGGAAAATGCCGACAACACCATCAGCCGCCTGAAAGTTGCCGGCCACACAAACTGCATTCGACTCGCCACTGGGGGTTGAAACCCCCAAAATATCCCCCATCTATACTTGCATTACGCCCCGTACACCTGTGCGGGGCCTGTATTCTGCATTTGTAACCAAGGGGTCTGCTCGTGACAACAATAGTAAGCGTACGCCGTAACGGCCATGTGGTAATCGCCGGTGATGGTCAGGCCACACTGGGTAACACCGTAATGAAAGGCAACGTGAAAAAAGTCCGCCGTCTGTACAACGACAAAGTCATTGCGGGCTTTGCGGGCGGTACTGCGGATGCATTCACGCTGTTTGAACTGTTTGAACGCAAACTGGAAATGCACCAGGGTCACCTGGTTAAGGCCGCCGTTGAGCTGGCTAAAGACTGGCGTACCGACCGTATGCTGCGCAAACTCGAAGCGTTGCTGGCCGTTGCAGATGAAACGGCATCGCTCATCATCACCGGTAACGGTGACGTCATTCAGCCAGAAAACGATCTGATTGCCATCGGCTCCGGCGGTCCCTACGCCCAGGCTGCAGCACGCGCTCTGCTGGAAAACACCGAGCTTGGCGCACGCGAAATTGCTGAGAAAGCGTTGGATATTGCAGGGGATATCTGCATTTATACCAACCACTTCCATACCATCGAAGAATTGAACTCCAAAGCGTAAGGATCCCCCATGTCTGAAATGACCCCACGCGAAATTGTCAGCGAACTGAACAAGCACATCATCGGCCAGGATAACGCTAAGCGTTCCGTGGCGATTGCCCTGCGTAACCGCTGGCGCCGCATGCAGCTCAACGAAGAGCTGCGCCATGAAGTCACGCCGAAAAACATTCTGATGATTGGCCCGACCGGCGTCGGTAAAACCGAAATCGCCCGTCGCCTGGCAAAACTGGCCAACGCGCCGTTCATCAAAGTTGAAGCAACCAAATTCACCGAAGTCGGCTATGTAGGTAAAGAAGTTGACTCGATCATCCGCGATCTGACCGATGCCGCCATCAAAATGGTTCGCGTTCAGGCGATCGAGAAAAACCGCTTCCGCGCAGAAGAAATGGCCGAAGAGCGTATTCTCGATGTACTGATCCCGCCAGCCAAAAATAACTGGGGACAGTCAGAGCAGCCTCAGGAACCTTCAGCAGCGCGTCAGGCATTTCGTAAAAAACTGCGTGAAGGCCAGTTGGACGATAAAGAGATTGAAATCGATCTTGCTGCCGCACCGATGGGCGTAGAAATTATGGCGCCTCCGGGCATGGAAGAGATGACCAGCCAGTTGCAGTCTATGTTCCAGAATCTGGGTGGCCAGAAGCAAAAACCGCGTAAGCTGAAAATCAAAGATGCGATGAAGCTGCTGATTGAAGAAGAAGCGGCCAAACTGGTCAATCCGGAAGAGCTGAAACAGGAAGCTATCGACGCCGTTGAGCAGCACGGGATCGTGTTTATCGACGAAATCGACAAAATCTGTAAGCGTGGCGAGTCCTCCGGCCCGGATGTTTCCCGTGAGGGCGTACAGCGCGACCTGCTGCCGCTGGTTGAAGGCTGCACCGTCTCTACCAAGCATGGTATGGTGAAAACCGATCACATCCTGTTTATCGCCTCCGGCGCATTCCAGGTGGCGAAACCGTCTGACCTGATCCCGGAACTGCAGGGTCGTCTGCCGATTCGTGTGGAACTTCAGGCGCTGACCACCAGCGATTTTGAGCGTATCCTTACCGAACCGAATGCCTCCATCACCGTGCAGTACAAAGCGCTGATGGCGACAGAAGGTGTGGACATTAACTTCACCGAGTCGGGCATTAAACGCATTGCCGAAGCGGCCTGGCAGGTCAACGAAACCACCGAAAACATCGGTGCGCGTCGTCTGCATACCGTGCTTGAGCGTCTGATGGAAGATATTTCCTATGATGCGAGCGATTTGAACGGCCAAAGCATCACAATTGATGCCGAATATGTGAGCAAACATCTGGATGCGCTGGTCGCAGATGAAGATCTGAGCCGTTTTATCCTATAATCGCGTTCAATGCATTTTCATCACTGTTGATGGGGCTGATAAAGCCCCATTTTTATTGGCGCTAAATATGACTGAACAACAACAAATTAGCCGCTCGCAAGCCTGGCTGGAAAGTTTACGACCTAAGACCTTACCGCTCGCCTTCGCGGCGATCATCGTCGGTACGGCATTAGCATGGTGGCAAGGGTTCTTTGATCCGCTGGTCGCTCTGCTGGCACTGATTACCGCAGGACTGCTGCAAATCCTGTCCAATCTCGCGAACGACTATGGCGATGCCGTTAAAGGCAGCGACAAACCCGACCGTATTGGACCGCTGCGCGGTATGCAAAAAGGCGTTATTACCCAGCAAGAGATGAAGCGTGCGCTGATTGTCACCGTGGTCTTAATCTGCCTGTCCGGTCTGGCGCTGGTGGCGGTGGCATGTCACACGCTGGCGGATTTTGTCGGCTTCCTGATTCTCGGCGGCCTGTCGATTATCGCCGCTATCACCTATACCGTCGGTAATCGTCCATACGGGTATATCGGTCTGGGTGATATTTCTGTACTGGTGTTCTTCGGCTGGCTGAGCGTGATGGGAAGCTGGTATCTGCAGGCGCATACGTTGATTCCGGCGCTCATTCTGCCTGCTACCGCCTGCGGCCTGCTGGCAACTGCCGTACTCAACGTTAACAACCTGCGCGATATCAACAGCGACAGAGAGAACGGCAAGAACACGCTGGTCGTGCGTTTAGGCGCTGTCAATGCCCGCCGCTACCACGCCTGTCTGCTGATGGGCACGCTGGTCTGCCTGGCGCTGTTTAACCTGTTCTCGCTGCAAAGTTTATGGGGATGGCTCTTTATCCTCGCCGCACCACTGCTGATTAAACAGGCACGCTACGTGATGCGTGAAATGGATCCGACGGCAATGCGCCCAATGCTGGAACGCACCGTAAAAGCGGCACTGTTGACTAACCTGCTGTTTGTTGTTGGAATTTTCTTAAGTCAGTGGTCTCTTTAACTGACAAATATCAATTAACAATTGATGATTTTGCCAACAGTACACATAGCGCGATATACTAAAAATTCTCGCAGCAACTGAACGTTGAGCCTATGAAATACGATACATCCGAGCTTTGTGACATCTATCAGGAAGATGTCAACGTCGTGGAACCACTGTTCTCTAACTTTGGAGGACGGTCGTCGTTTGGCGGGCAAATCATCACGGTAAAATGTTTCGAGGACAACGGGTTGCTGTACGATCTGCTCGAACAAAACGGCCGTGGTCGCATTCTGCTGGTCGATGGCGGCGGTTCTGTCCGTCGTGCGCTGGTCGATGCCGAACTGGCTCGACTGGCCGTACAGAATGAATGGGAAGGTCTGGTCATCTACGGCTCAGTCCGTCAGGTAGACGATCTGGAAGAACTGGATATCGGCATTCAGGCGATTGCCGCAATTCCGGTCGGTGCCGCAGGGGAGGGTATTGGGGAAAGCGATGTGCGCGTCAACTTTGGCGGCGTAACGTTCTTCTCTGGCGACCACCTGTACGCCGACAACACCGGGATAATCCTCTCCGAAGACCCGCTCGATATCGAGTAAAGAAAACACCGCAATTCGGTGTGATGCCAGTCGGTTAAACAACTGACTGGCTTTTTTTCGCTTCTAAAAATCTCCAGAGCCTCTTTTGCCATTTTCCCCTTCCGATTCCCCCATCCTGCGCATTGACGAAGAAAAAACTCTCTCTATACCTAATGATGAATCTCATCACTCTCATCACGAGGTCATCATGCATATCGATCTGACAGGTAAAAAAGCGCTGGTCACCGGAGCCAGTCGTGGATTAGGGCGCGCCATTGCACTGTCGCTGGCGAAAGCCGGTGCTGATGTTGTTATAACCTATGAAAAATCTGCGGAGAAAGCCCAGGCCGTTACCGATGAAATTACAGCACTTGGCCGCCATGGTGAGGCCATTCAGGCAAACAGTGCAGACGCTCAGGCGATTCAGAACGCCGTAAACCGCACGGTACAGTCACTCGGAGGACTGGATATTCTGGTCAACAACGCAGGAATCGCACGCGGCGGCCCGCTGGAGTCGCTGTCACTGGAGGACATCGACGCATTGATTAACGTGAACATCCGTGGCGTGGTAGTTGCCATACAGGCCGCGCTGCCGCATCTCCCTGAAGGTGGGCGAATCATCAATATTGGCAGTTGTCTTGCCAACCGCGTCGCCCAGCCGGGGATTGCCGTCTACGCGATGACTAAATCAGCGCTCAACTCGCTAACCCGTGGCCTGGCTCGTGATCTCGGCCCACGGGGTATTACCGTTAATCTTGTCCATCCCGGTCCAACGGACAGTGATATGAACCCGGCAGATGGCGAGCAGGCAGAATCCCAACGACAGCTTATTGCGACAGGGCATTACGGAACACCGGAGGATGTTGCAGCGGCGGTGACGTTTCTGGCAAGCCCAGAGGCTGGGCAGATTTCCGGCACCGGTCTGGACGTAGATGGGGGTTTGAATGCCTGAAATTAACGTTGTGTTGCGGTAAAACGTTTGTATTGCCGGATGACGGCTTACGCCTTATCCGGCCTACACAGGAACGATTACGCAAGAGATTTCGTGTTGTAGCAAGGCGGCAAACGAAGGTATCCCCAGGAGCGTAGTAAACTACGTGACTGGGGTAACTGAGCGCAGCCAACGCAGCTACGGCACGAAAGATGAAGCGTAATTAGACTTCTTCCATACGACCCAGCAGGGCATGCAGACGATCCTGCCAGCCGTTCTGCTGTTCTTTCAGGCTGTTGTTCTCACGCTCCAGCTCTTCACGCTGCTGCTGTGCAGACTGAACTTCCTGCGACAGTGAGTTGTTCTTTTCTTTCAGCTCTTCGATTTCCATCTGCAACAGCGTGATGGTATCAATCGCCTGCTGTACTTTTGCTTCCAGTTTCTCAAACACTTCTAATGACATCGTCATACCTCTCCTGAATTGCAAGGCGTTGATGGATAAAAATCCTCGTCCCGATAACCGGCGACGCCTTAATAAAAACGAGCGCACACTACTTAACACCGATTGTATGAAGCCGCGCCATCCCTGTCCAGCGGCATCCCGCGCAGATTGCGGTTTGCAACACTTTTAATCTTTGTCCTGGTGACACAACCGTCATAACTCTTAAGTGTTAACAGGATGATCGGTGAAATGATTCAGCTCACACTATTTTTGTATAACAAATACCGCGCAATGGCGCGAAAACGCTCATTTTGTTGATGGAGTACACACATTTTAATTTCGATATTTCTCGTTTTTGAGCGTTAACGATAAATTAACAGTGTGCCTACCGGCTCCGGGGATGTCAGTGACCTTCTCGCATACAATAAACATTAAACTCTTCAGGATCCGATTATGAGTCAAACATCAACCTTGAAAGGCCAGTGCATTGCTGAATTCCTCGGTACCGGGTTGTTGATTTTCTTCGGTGTGGGTTGTGTCGCTGCACTCAAAGTGGCTGGTGCTACTTTTGGTCAGTGGGAAATCAGTATCATCTGGGGTCTGGGGGTAGCCATGGCTATCTATCTGACAGCAGGCGTTTCTGGCGCACACCTGAATCCCGCGGTAACTATCGCACTCTGGCTGTTCGCCTGTTTTGATAAACGCAAAGTTGTCCCTTTTATTATTTCGCAAATTGCCGGCGCCTTTTGCGCAGCGGCACTGGTTTACGGGCTTTATTACAATCTTTTCCTCGATTTTGAACAAACTAACCATATCGTGCGCGGCAGTACCGAGAGCCTGGGTCTGGCAGGTACTTTCTCCACCTATCCGAACCCGCATATCAATTTTGTGCAGGCCTTCGCGGTTGAAATGGTCATTACCGCTATTCTAATGGGGCTGATTCTGGCTCTGACCGACGATGGTAACGGTGTACCGCGTGGTCCGCTGGCACCACTGCTGATCGGCTTGTTGATTGCCGTTATTGGTGCTTCCATGGGTCCGCTGACAGGTTTTGCGATGAACCCGGCACGTGACTTCGGACCGAAACTCTTCGCCTGGATGGCAGGATGGGGCGAGATTGCCTTCACGGGTGGTCGTGATATCCCTTACTTCCTGGTTCCGGTGTTTGGCCCAATTACCGGCGCGATTTTGGGCGCATGGGCATATCGCAAACTGATTGGTCGCCATTTACCGTGCGATGTCTGCGCGATTGAAGAAAAAGATGCGGCGGCCAACACTCAACAAAAAGCTTCGCTGTAATGTGACTACGGGACAAAAATTATGACTGAAAAAAAATATATCGTTGCGCTCGACCAGGGCACCACCAGCTCCCGCGCGGTCGTAATGGACCACGATGCGAATATCGTTGCCGTTTCACAGCGCGAATTCGAGCAAATCTACCCGAAAGCAGGTTGGGTAGAACACGACCCAATGGAAATTTGGGCGACCCAAAGCTCTACGCTGGTTGAAGTTCTGGCGAAAGCCGATATCAGTTCCGATGAAATTGCAGCAATCGGTATAACCAACCAGCGTGAAACCACCATCGTCTGGGAGCGTGAGACCGGAAAACCAATCTATAACGCCATTGTGTGGCAGTGCCGTCGTACCGCGGATATCTGCGAAAAGCTCAAGCGCGATGGCATGGAAGAGTACATCCGTAACAACACCGGCCTGGTCATTGACCCGTACTTCTCTGGCACCAAAGTGAAGTGGATCCTCGACCACGTTGAAGGCTCGCGTGAGCGAGCTCGTCGCGGCGAACTGCTGTTTGGTACCGTGGACACCTGGCTTATCTGGAAAATGACTCAGGGACGCGTACACGTCACGGATTACACCAACGCCTCGCGTACCATGCTGTTCAACATCCACTCCCTGGACTGGGATGACACGATGCTGGATGCGCTGGATATTCCGCGTGCCATGCTGCCGGAAGTTCGCCGTTCTTCTGAAGTCTACGGCCAGACCAACATTGGCGGTAAAGGCGGCACACGTATTCCTATCTCCGGTATCGCGGGTGACCAGCAGGCTGCACTATTCGGCCAGCTGTGCGTGAAAGAAGGGATGGCGAAGAACACCTACGGTACTGGCTGCTTCATGCTGATGAATACCGGCGAGAAAGCCGTTAAGTCAGAAAATGGACTGCTGACCACTATCGCTTGTGGCCCGACCGGGGAAGTGAACTACGCGCTGGAAGGTGCTGTGTTCATGGCGGGTGCGTCCATCCAGTGGCTACGTGATGAGATGAAACTCATCAGCGATGCATTCGACTCAGAGTATTTCGCCACCAAAGTGAAGGACACCAACGGCGTATATGTTGTTCCGGCGTTCACCGGTTTGGGTGCTCCATACTGGGACCCGTATGCACGTGGCGCCATCTTCGGCCTGACCCGTGGCGTAAACTCCAACCACATCATCCGCGCAACGCTTGAGTCTATCGCTTATCAGACGCGTGACGTGCTGGAAGCAATGCAGGCGGACTCCGGTATTCGTTTACACGCGCTGCGCGTGGATGGCGGTGCGGTAGCCAACAACTTCCTGATGCAGTTCCAGTCAGACATTCTCGGCACACGTGTAGAGCGTCCGGAAGTCCGCGAAGTCACCGCATTGGGTGCCGCGTACCTGGCTGGCCTGGCAGTAGGCTTCTGGCAGAATCTGGATGAGCTGCAGGAAAAAGCGGTCATTGAGCGTGAGTTCCGCCCAGGCATCGAAACCACCGAGCGTAACTTCCGTTACAGCGGCTGGAAAAAAGCGGTCAAACGCGCGCTGGCGTGGGAAGATCACGAGGAGTAATACGTCATTGCCGGATGGCGACGCTAAGGCGTCTTATCCGGCCTACATGCTTGTGTAGGCCGGATAAGGCAACGTCGCCGCCCGGTAAGTTATCTGTGCAGAAGTAACCCCCGAGCATATCAATTATTCCCTCACTCCCCTGTGCTACACTTCGCGCCATTCCTTTCAGCTACGAGTTTGCAATGAGACGAGAACTTGCCATTGAATTTTCACGCGTGACCGAAGCGGCCGCGCTGGCTGGCTATAAATGGCTGGGCCGCGGCGATAAAAATACCGCTGACGGCGCGGCGGTGAACGCCATGCGTATTATGCTCAACCAGGTCAACATCGACGGCACCATCGTGATTGGCGAAGGTGAGATCGACGAAGCGCCGATGCTGTTCATCGGCGAGAAAGTCGGAACCGGTCTCGGCGATGCGGTCGACATCGCCGTCGATCCCATCGAAGGCACACGCATGACGGCCATGGGCCAGGCCAACGCGCTGGCGGTACTGGCTGTCGGCGACAAGGGTTGCTTCCTGAACGCGCCGGATATGTACATGGAAAAGCTGATTGTCGGCCCTGGCGCCAAAGGTTCAATCGACCTGAACCTGTCGCTGGAAGCCAACCTGCGTAATGTCGCCAGCGCGCTCAACAAACCGCTCGGCGAACTGACCGTCACCATTCTGGCGAAACCACGCCACGATGAAACCATCGCCGAAATGCAGGCGCTGGGCGTTCGCGTCTTCGCGATTCCCGACGGCGACGTGGCCGCGTCTATTCTGACCTGCATGCCCGACAGCGAAGTTGACGTGCTGTATGGCATTGGTGGCGCACCGGAAGGTGTCGTCTCTGCCGCCGTTATCCGCGCGCTGGATGGCGACATGCAAGGCCGCCTGCTGGCTCGCCATGACGTCAAAGGCGACAGCGAAGAGAACCGTCGTATCGGCGAACAGGAGCTGGCTCGCTGCGCCGCGATGGGTATTGAGGCAGGTAAAGCGCTGCGTCTGGATGAAATGGCCCGCAGCGACAACGTTATTTTCTCCGCAACCGGGATCACCAAAGGCGATCTGCTGGAAGGCATTAGCCGCAAAGGTAATATCGCCACCACCGAAACGCTGCTGATCCGTGGGAAATCACGTACGATCCGTCGTATTCAGTCCATCCACTACCTCGATCGCAAAGATCCGGATGTACAGACGCATATCCTGTAATTGATTTGATCAATAGAGCCTTCCAGCCCATCTGGGCTGGAAATCTTTTGTGCAACGAACGAAGATAAGGCAATCACAGCAGACAGGAGAAAACCATGGCAGATTGGGTAACAGGCAAAGTCACTAAGGTACAGAACTGGACCGATGCCTTATTTAGTTTGACCGTGCGAGCTCCGGTTCTTCCCTTCACGGCAGGTCAGTTTACCAAGCTCGGCCTCGAAATCGACGGCGAGCGCGTCCAGCGAGCCTATTCCTACGTGAATGCGCCTGATAACCCCGATTTAGAGTTCTATCTGGTGACGGTTCCTGACGGAAAACTCAGCCCCCGTCTGGCCGCACTGAAGCCTGGCGACGAAGTACAGGTAGTGAGCGAAGCAGCCGGTTTCTTCGTGCTGGATGAAGTCCCCGATTGCGACACACTGTGGATGCTGGCAACCGGCACGGCTATCGGCCCATATTTATCGATTCTGCAGTTGGGCAAAGATCTGGACCGTTTTAAAAATCTGGTGCTGGTCCATGCCGCACGTTATGCCGCCGATTTAAGCTATCTGCCGTTGATGCAGGCGCTTGAAAAGCGTTACGAAGGTAAATTACGCATCCAGACGGTTGTCAGCCGTGAAACCGCCGCAGGTTCATTAACCGGGCGAGTTCCGGCGTTGATTGAAAGCGGCGCGCTGGAAACGGCAGTTGGGCTACCCATGGATACAGCAACCAGTCATGTGATGCTCTGTGGTAACCCGCAAATGGTACGCGACACGCAGCAGTTGCTGAAAGAAACCCGGCAGATGACCAAACATCTGCGCCGTCGACCGGGCCATATGACCGCTGAGCATTACTGGTAAGCACATTTCACTGCCCGGTAAGCGTCCCGGGCATTTTGCCGGATGGCGACGCTGACGCGCCTTATCCGGCCTACGAGTCAGCTCTGTATTTTACGTCCTGCGTGTCCTTCCCGTATTTATTTGCATCCTGGGTGCCGACAAAGGCGCCCAGATCGATAAGCATGCCAACCAGAATCAACGTCGGTACAAAGCGGCCTACCGCCCATTGCCAGACACCAGGCAATACTGCCCAGTTTCCGGCCAGCAGCATCCATGCAAGAATCATCAGGAACGCCCACGCGCCGGAGCGACCCCGATCATGCAGACGTTTTACTGTGACTGCAGCCGTCGGCCACAGTAGACAGACCAGACAAAATGCCGCCGTCTGGATATCGAGCAATTGTTTACTCGCCAGCGAAAACAAAACCAGCATCCCGACAATCCACAGGCCTATCCAAATCCAGAAATCACGGCGTCCAAGACGCCCTTTAAATGAGAATAACCACTGCTGTATGGTCATGTAGATTCCTTTATTATTACCTTCCAGAACAGTTTACCCTTTTGACAAGCCTGACGGTTACCGTTTTAATCGTGAGCAGAGAGAATGAAAGGTACGATTGATGAAGCAAGGATTGACACTGTTTTTATTATTGTTTTCAGCCTTAACCGCCAGTACTGCGGCACGGGCGGAAGAGCCATCGACGGCAACCACGGCCCCCTATTTACTGGCAGGGGCGCCGACCTTTGACCTGTCGATTAGCCAGTTTCGCGAAAACTTTAATACGCAGAATCCGAAGCTTATTCTGAATGAGTTCCGTGCCATCGACAGCAGCCGCGATCGGGCAAATCTCACCCGTGCCGCCAGTAAAATTAATGAAAACCTGTATGCGTCCTCCGCCCTTGAGCGCGGCACCTTAAAAATCAAAAGTATGCAGATAACCTGGCTGCCGATTCAGGGGCCAGAACAAAAGGCGGCCAAAGCGAAAGCGCTGGAATACATGACCGCCGTCATTCGCACCGTCGCGCCGCTACTGACGAAAGAGCAAAGCCAGAAAAAGCTGCAAAAATTACTCGCTGCCGGCAAAGGTAAGCACTATTACGCCGAAACCGAAGGCGCAATCCGCTATGTCATCGCAGATAACGGTGAAAAAGGGCTGACCTTCGCTGTTGAACCGATTAAGCTGGCACTATCAGAAAGTCTTGAGAAAGCGAATTGATGACAAAAAGCAAAGCCTTTCAGGGGATGAATCTCTATACTGTTTCACAGACCATGCTGCCCTGACGGGCGGCCATATTCCTTAATTCGCTGACAAGCGTGGAGAAATGAAATGCGACATCCTTTAGTGATGGGTAACTGGAAACTGAACGGCAGCCGCCACATGGTAAACGAACTGGTTGCTAATCTGCGTAAAGAACTGGCTGGCGTTGCTGGCTGTGCAGTAGCAATCGCTCCACCGGAAATGTATATCGACCTGGCGAAACACGCCGCTGCCGGTAGCCACATCATTCTGGGCGCGCAGAACGTTGACCTGAACCTGTCTGGCGCATTCACCGGTGAAACTTCTGCTGAAATGCTGAAAGATATCGGCGCGCAGTACATCATTATCGGTCACTCTGAGCGTCGTACTTACCACAAAGAGTCTGACGAGCTGATCGCGAAGAAATTCGCTGTGCTGAAAGAGCAAGGTCTGACCCCGGTTCTGTGCATCGGTGAAACCGAAGCGGAAAACGAAGCAGGCAAAACTGAAGAAGTTTGCGCACGCCAGATTGACGCCGTGCTGAAAACTCAGGGCGCAGCAGCATTCGAAGGCGTGGTTATCGCTTACGAACCTGTATGGGCTATCGGTACCGGTAAATCTGCAACGCCTGCTCAGGCTCAGGCAGTCCACAAATTCATCCGTGACCACATTGCTAAAGCTGATGCGAAAATCGCTGAACAGGTTATCATCCAGTACGGCGGTTCCGTAAACGCAGCAAACGCTGCTGAACTGTTCGCTCAGCCGGACATCGACGGCGCGCTGGTTGGCGGTGCATCTCTGAAAGCAGACGCTTTCGCAGTGATCGTTAAAGCCGCTGAAGCCGCTAAACAGGCCTAAGTTGTTAAGGCGGGAGGAGCACTCCTCCCGCTGTATTAACTACCAGTATCCCAACCAGTGCCACCAGAAGGCGCCGGTCACACCCCAAATGGTCAGGTTGACCACACTCATCACCAGTCCCGTTCTCCACCACTCCGCCAGCGTGACATAGCCCGAACCAAAGATGATCGGCGCAGTACCCGTGCCATAGTGCGTGAGCGACATCATCAACGAGGAGGAGAAGCCCAGCATCAGACCGAGCAGCGCCGGTGGGGCACCGAGGCCTAATCCGGCAGCAAAGAAAGCCGCGAACATGGCCGTGATATGTGCAGTGGTACTGGCGAAAAAGTAGTGTGAATAGACATAAAGCAGGATCAACAGCAGCGTGGCGATACTCCAGTGCACGCCGAGATGGTCAATTGCACTACCAACACTCGTCGCCAGCCACCCCACCAGACCCAGTTTGCTCAGGAAATCCGCCATCATAACCAGTGCGGCAAACCAGACTATCGTATCCCATGCCCCGCGGCATTTAAGAATGTCATCCCAGCTCAATACACCCGCCATCAATAGAATCGACAATCCAATTAACGCGGCGCTAGTGGGGTTTACGCTCCAGGCACTGCCCATCAGCATTGCTGGAACACCCGCCCATAGACAGAGCAGCAAAATGAACACCCCCAGGGTGATTTTCTCTGCCAAAGAAAGTGGACCCAGCGCATCCAGTTTTTGCCGCGCAAACTGCGGCGCATTTGGCGTGCGCGTGATAGCTGGCGGATAGAGCCACCAGATGACAATAGGCATCACGACCAGTGAGACAACGGCAGGAAGAAGCGCCGCAATCGCCCACATTCCCCAGGTCATGTTCAGCACGCCATCCGTCCCCTTTGTCAAAAAACTGACGATTAACGGATTAGGTGCGGTCGCGGTGATGAACATTGCCGAGCTGATCGGGTTAATGTTGTAGTTCACCAGAGCCAGATAACGACCTGTAGCGCCGTTCTCCTTGTCACCGGGTTGAGAGCCCAGACTTTCCGCAATCGCCCGCATTACCGGGTGAATAATGCCGCCACCACGCGCGGTATTGCTTGGCGTAACGGGTGCGATCAGCGTTTCTGCCAGCGTTAGCGCCCAGGCGATACCCAACGTTCTTTTGCCAAACAAAGCAATAAACCCATAGCCAATACGCGCGCCCAGGCCGGTCTTTAACAGACTTTGCGACAGCATAATGGATAAACCAATCAGCCAGATTAGCTGGTTAGAAAAACCACTTAACGCATCGCTCAGCGCCGCGGTGGGTTTACCGGGATGCGTTACGCCAGTCATGGCTACCAGCATAATTGCCACAATCGCAATCGCGCCGATAGGCATGGCTTTACCAATAATTGCCGCGATAGTACCGATAAATAACGCCAGCAGATGCCACGCTTCGGGGGTAACATCTGCTGGACATGGGATAACAAACCAGATGGTCAGCGTAATAACAATCGAGATGATGGCAGGCCAACAGCGGATGGGGGTCAATCTGTCCATGAATCAATCCTTGAGTTTCCAGCACGCAATTATGCGCTCAGGTATTAACCGATATCGGTGCGCATAATACAATTCACCCACTCACAAAACAAAAAATTAACATTCCGATACAACTATAATTTCCCCAACACGCTAAACCACACATAATCCAGCGGCAGCAGTATCAGATACGTTGCCGCCGCCAGCGTGATACACAGCAGCATTCCCGCCCTTGCAGGTACTTTCCCAAGCGCCATCGCCACCACGATCGGTGAAGCCTGATACGGCAATAGCGGAGTGGAATAGCCCAGTACCTGAATCATAATCACCGACAGCAGCGGGAATCCCGTCGCATCGGCAAAGCTTTGCGCCAACGTGGTATACAGCGCCGGAACGCCGTTCGCCGTCATAATAAAATTAAGCGCCGTGGTAATGCCGGTCAATGCAAGGAAGCTGGTAAACGGTTTGTCCGCATCCAGCGGCATCACCTGTAACAGCGCCTCGCCTACCGCGCTACCGATACCGGTCTGCGTGACGGTGATCGCCAGCCCCAGAATACCCGCCACATAAATACAGGTACGAATGTTGACCCCAGTGGAAAACTCGTCGCCATTGATAAAGCCAACCCGTGGGAGCAATGTGATAACTGCCGCCGCCAGCCCAGTCCACGCGGGGCCAATGCCGTGCCAGCTTTCGCTTACCCAAAGAAGCAACACCACCGCTAACATCCAGGCCAGACGTTTTTCATCTCCACTCATCGGTTCCGACGGCGTGAGATCGCGCGGCGCATGGGGCTTGCCAGGGAACAGCCAGCAGATAAGCACGATGAGAACCGCGCCTTTAAGCCAACCCAGAACCGGCGTATGCAGCAGCAAATAGGGAAGATAATTGAGGTGGATGCCGTAAGAGCCTTCCGCAGCGCCGCTCATCACCAGATTCGGTACGTTTGCGGGTAAAATCGTCGCAGAAAGCTGGAATGTCCCAAACCCAACGGCCAGTGCCAGACCATACCAGGCGCGCGTACCATCGTTAATTCCAGCCCGTTTCGCCATCGCTGCGACAATCGGCATCAGCAACGCAATACGCCCCATGTTGGACGGCATGACAAACGCCAGCGCGTAACTCAACAGCACCACACTCGCCACCATTAACGGCCAGGAGTCGGTCAACCGTGATGACAGCGCCCTCGCCGCCCTGTCCGCCAGCCCCGTTTTACGAATCGCGATACCCAGCACAAAGCCGCTAAACACCAACCAGAATGCGGAGGACGCAAAGCCGCCAAAGATCACATCCGGTGGCGCGATTTTGGCCACCATCGCCACGGCAAAGAACAGCAGCGCCGTGATAAACTCCGGCAGCAGCGACGTAGCCCAGAGCAGAATGGTGATGCCAACCACCAAAGAGGGGATAAACAGAGGGTGTGTAAGCCAGAGCGACATGCCTGTCTCCTGTTGTTTTTTTCAACAAGAATACGGGGACAGGCATGCGGAGTAAACGCCAGATTAGGTGGGGTTAACGCAGAATATCACATTGATGATCCTGAATTTCCTCAGCGGAGGCGAGATTGAACGCCAGCAGATTGCGCTGGGTCGCCAGCAAAACAAAGGATTCATCGCTCTGACGCACCATTGCCAGGGCGTAGCGGCCCATATGATCACGCGCATCCGGCACCTCTTCTGCCAGCATCATAAACGGGCTACGTTGCGCCAGTTCATTTTCCGTGACGCGACGCGCCAGATATTCATGACCTCGCAGTCCGCCGGGCAATGGCAACCAGCGAGTGCTGATTTCCGCCAGATTGTCATCCAGTTGTTGTCTGACATCGGTTCGCAGACAGGAGATATGAATATGCAAATGATTTTGTGTACGCCCGCTGCGCGAGTTAATGGTCAGAGAGACCGCTTTGTCAGGGATTTCATGGCCGTATTTTTGGCTCATAAAGCTACGCGCCTGCCAGGCCAGCCAGAAAAAGTTCGGCGTGCCTGATTTCAACAGCAGTGGGCTTTCCGTACCGTTGATGCGGTAAGTGGGCATCAACAAATATTGCAAAGGGCCGTTACGGTCTTTAAACACCACATATCCGGCATCGGGTTTAACTTCAGTACACGGCGCGGGATCGTGCTGCTGCAATTGATGTGGCAGGCATTGCTCAAGGACTATCTGGCGTAACGCGTCCGGGTTACCGCTAAATTTCCAGTACCCAACGCCTGCAGCGGCGGCGACCACAATCACCGCCAGTAAAAGATAGCCTGCTTTTTTCATTACGCGTTTCCTGTATCCCATTGAAGGGCAAGAGTAACGCAAAACGATGACAAATAAAAAAACCCGGTCGCGCTATGCCACCGGGTCGGTAAATCACAGAACTTATTTAGCGTTTGCTGATCTGGTCGAACGTACCGCCGTTAGAAAAGTGTTCTTTCTGCGCTTTTGTCCAGCCGCCAAACTCTTCGTCGATGGTGAACAGCTTCAGCTTCGGAAATGCGCTTTCGTATTTCTTCGCGACGTCAGCATCACGCGGGCGATAGTAGTTTTTCGCCGCAATTTCCTGACCTTCCGGGGAATAGAGATACTTCAGATAAGCTTCTGCCACCGCTTTGGTATCTTTCTTTTCCACCACTTTGTCGACCACGGAAACGGTCGGCTCGGCGAGGATAGACTCACTTGGGGTGACTATCTCGAATTTATCTTTGCCCAACTCATTCGTTGCCAGCAATGCTTCGTTTTCCCAGGCAATCAGCACATCGCCAATCCCTCGTTCAACAAACGTATTAGTTGAGCCCCGCGCACCGGAATCCAGTACTTCAACGTTTTTAAACAGTGCTTTGACGAAGTCCTGCGCTTTGGCCTGATCGTTGTTATTGTGGTGCAGAGCGTAGCCCCATGCTGCCAGATAGTTCCAGCGTGCGCCGCCTGAGCTTTTCGGGTTTGGCGTAATGACCGACACGCCTGGTTTGATCAGATCGTTCCAGTCATGAATTTGCTTTGGGTTGCCTTTGCGAACCAGGAACACGATGGTGGAGGTGTAAGGCGCGGAGTTATCCGGCAGGCGCTTAATCCAGTTTTTATCGATACGGCCACGTTCTGCAATGGCGTCCACATCGTAAGCCAGCGCCAGCGTCACGACATCGGCCTCAATACCGTTGATGACAGAGGTTGCTTGCTTACCCGAACCGCCGTGCGACTGACGGATCACGACGTTATCGCCTGTTTCCTGCTTCCAGTGCGCACTGAAGGCTTTATTGTACTGCTCGTACAGCTCACGTGTTGGATCGTACGATACGTTAAGTAGCTGTATATCCTTTGCCAGAACGCTGGTCGATGCCAGCAATAATGTTAACCCTACGCCCCATTTGTTCATCGCCCAGCTCTCTTATGTGATGTTGTGATGAGCAAAGCGTGCCAGAAAGAGATCCAAACATTAAAGAATAAAAAAAGATTTGCTATAACCTGGGGGAATAAATAAGAAAGGTTGTGCCGGATGACGGCTTACGCCTTATCCGGCCTACAGCGTGTACTCTTGTAGGCCCGGTAAGCGAAACGCCACCGGGCAACAAAAAACAATCAGTACAGTTTTTTCGCGCAGTCCAGCCAGTCACCTTTGAACGGACGCTTCATGTTTTCGATAGCGTCGATGATGTCGTGGTGAACCAGCTGCTCGTTCTGAATACCTACACAGCGACCGCCGTGACCTTCCAGCAGAAGTTCAATGGCATAGGCGCCCATACGGGATGCCAGGATACGATCGTAAGGAACCGGGGAACCACCACGCTGAATGTGACCCAGCACGGTAGAACGCGTTTCACGGCCCGTTTCTTTCTCAATGTAATGTGCCAGTTCATCAACGTCACACATGTGCTCAGTGATCGCGACGATGGCGTGTTTTTTACCTTTTGCAATGCCGGCTTTGATTTCAGCAACCAGATCGTCACGGCTAAATTCAACTTCCGGAACCACAACAAATTCACAGCCACCGGCAATTGCTGCAGCCAGAGTCAGGTCGCCGCAGTAGCGACCCATCACTTCAACGATGGAGATACGCTGGTGAGAAGAAGAAGTATCACGCAGACGGTCAATCGCTTCGACGACGGTACCCAATGCGGTGAAGTAACCGATGGTGTAGTCAGTACCTTTAATATCGTTGTCGATAGTGCCCGGCAAACCGATGCACGGGAAGCCCATTTCAGTCAGGCGTTTTGCACCCATGTAAGAACCGTCACCACCGATAACAACTAATGCGTCGATGCCACGTTTCTTCAGATTTTCGATAGCCACTGCACGCACGTTTTCGTCGCGGAATTCCGGGAAGCGAGCAGAACCGAGGAAAGTACCACCACGGTTGATCATGTCGGACACGCTGTAGCGATCAAGCTGAACCATACGGTCTTCATACAAACCCAGGTAGCCATCATGGATCCCCATGACTTCCAGTCCTTCCGTTAACGCTGCACGTACAACACCACGGATTGCTGCGTTCATGCCCGGCGCATCACCGCCGCTTGTCAACACACCGATTTTCTTAATCATGACTACCTCTGAACTTTGGAATGCAAAATGAAATCTGCTGCCGGAAGTCGATTCCGCATATCGAAACGATCCAACGAATATGCAGATAGTATAACAATCACTTCCTGCTGAATTGATTCAGGTCAGGCCAAATGGTGGTAATTTATACACAACATGCTGGCCCGGCTCACTTTTTTACAATGAATTATGAAAGCTCAAACATCTTGCCTTCCTTGGGTACGACTGAACAGGGATCCTGGTGAATAATCACATCCGATCCCGGGAAACGTCGTAAAATTGCCTGCTCAACCTGTTCAGCCACTATATGCGCCTGAACGAGCGGCAGATTATCTTCCATTTCCAAATGAATCTGAATAAAGCGGGTCGGCCCTGACTGCCGCGTGCGAAGATCGTGAGCGCCGCTGACCCCTGGCCATGACGTCACTATATCAATAATTTCCTGACGTTCTTCATCGGGTAAAGCGCGATCCAACAAGGATTGCACTGCCTCATACCCCATGCGTAATGCACTATATAAAATATAGATGCCAATCCCGAGCGCAAACAAGGCATCCGCACGATGCCAACCATACCAGGCCAGTCCAAGCGCCACGAGAATCGCACCGTTCATCATAACATCAGACTGATAATGAAGCATATCTGCCCGTACAGCCTGACTTTGCGTACGTTTAACCACCCAGCGCTGAAACGTGACCAGAATAATTGTACACACTAACGCAATGATGGTGACCACCACCCCAACGCCAGGATCTTTCATCGGCGTCGGCTGGATGAGATGCTGAATCCCGGTCAGGAATAAAAACAACGCCGAACCGGAAATAAACATGCTTTGCGCCAGCGCCGCCAGTGATTCCGCTTTTCCGTGTCCGAACGTATGTTCATCATCGGCCGGTTGCAACGAATAGCGCACCACCAACAGGTTGGTTAACGACGCCGCGATGTCCACCAGAGAATCCACCAGTGCAGCCAGAATACTGACCGATCCGGTGTACCACCACGCAAAAATTTTGATCAAAAGTAACAGCGATGCCATCACGGTAGCCGCGATTGCCGCCCGGCTAACCAGCCGCCCATAGGTTTGATTCATAAACACTCCTGCCAGGATATGCCGCTAGTATAACGGATGAAGTAAAACAGTCAGGCAATTACCGAGTGACAAATTTGGGGCAAAAAAAACCCCCACATCATGTGGGGGAAGACAGGGATGGTGTCTATGGCAAGGAAAACAGGGTTACTACTGGGAACGTGAGTTGCTACTACTCAATAAATTTAACGATGAGCTTTGTTTCCAGTGCGCTACGTCGCGCAGTTGCTCCATTCGTTGTTCATGTTTCTCATTTAAAACCGCTTGCTGCTCGGGCGTTAACAGGCGATACATCTGGTTGCGGACCCTGGCTATTTCAACCTGGCGGGCAACCTGTTCTTGTGCCATTTTTTCTGCCTGAGCGCGCACAGCGCTTTCATCAAATTTCTCTGCGGTGACAAGACGATGCATTGTCTCCATTTCGCTAACATTAACAGGAGGCTGTTCGTGTCTTGCCTGCTGCATTAAATCTCGCATCTGTTGACGTTGATGTTCGGTTAAACTGATACCGTCAAACATGTGGCTCTGTACGCTGCGCTGCGATGAGCCTTCACCGAGGTGCCAGTGATCGCCTGTGACGACTTCAGCTGCATGGCTTAAAGTACTAAGTGCCAGCGTTGAGGCCATGACGGCAGCGGTAACTTTGCCCATCACTTGCTCCCAAAATCTTTTCTGTCGCGATTCAACGAGAGACAGTTTACGATTCGGGCTGCAAACATGCGTCAGGGGGTGTAAAACAACGTAAAGTCATAGATTAGCGACGCCTGATGACGTAATTTCTGCCTCGGAGGTACGTAAACAATGAATAAAATCCTGTTAGTTGATGATGACCGAGAGCTGACTTCCCTGTTAAAGGAGTTGCTCGAAATGGAAGGTTTCGATGTGCTGGTTGCCCATGATGGGGAGCAGGCACTTGAGCTTCTGGATGACAGCATCGATTTACTTTTGCTCGACGTCATGATGCCGAAAAAAAACGGCATCGATACACTGAAAGCGCTTCGTCAGACACACCAGACGCCCGTAATCATGCTGACCGCTCGCGGCAGCGAATTGGATCGCGTACTCGGCCTTGAGCTGGGCGCGGACGACTATTTGCCCAAACCCTTTAACGACCGTGAACTGGTCGCGCGCATCCGCGCTATTCTGCGTCGCTCGCACTGGAGTGAACAACAGCAGAACAGCGACAACGGTTCACCGACGCTGGAAGTGGATGCGTTAAGCCTGAATCCGGGTCGCCAGGAAGCCAGTTTTGATGGGCAAACCCTGGAGTTAACCGGCACCGAATTCACCCTGCTTTATTTACTGGCACAGCATCTCGGCCAGGTCGTTTCTCGTGAACACCTGAGTCAGGAAGTGCTGGGCAAACGCCTGACGCCGTTTGACCGCGCGATCGACATGCATATCTCGAACCTGCGTCGTAAGCTGCCAGAGCGTAAAGACGGACACCCGTGGTTTAAAACTCTGCGTGGTCGCGGCTACCTGATGGTCTCCGCTTCATGATAGGGAGCTTAACCGCACGCATCTTTGCCATCTTCTGGTTGACGCTGGCACTGGTGTTGATGTTGGTGCTGATGTTACCCAAGCTCGACTCACGCCAGATGACCGAGCTACTGGACAGCGAGCAGCGCCAGGGGTTGATGATTGAGCAACACGTTGAAGCTGAACTGGCGAACGATCCACCCAACGATTTGATGTGGTGGCGTCGCTTGTTTCGGGCAATAGACAAGTGGGCGCCGCCAGGGCAGCGGTTATTGCTTGTTACTACAGAAGGACGTGTGATCGGTGCAGAACGCAACGAAATGCAGATCATTCGTAACTTTATTGGTCAGGCCGATAACGCCGACCATCCGCAAAAGAAAAAATATGGTCGCGTTGAGATGGTCGGGCCCTTCTCCGTCAGAGACGGTGAAGATAACTACCAGCTGTATCTCATTCGACCTGCCAGCAGCTCACAATCTGACTTTATCAACCTGCTGTTCGACCGACCGCTGTTGTTACTGATCGTCACCATGCTCGTCAGCTCGCCGCTGCTGCTTTGGCTGGCATGGAGCCTGGCGAAACCGGCGCGTAAGTTGAAAAATGCGGCAGATGAGGTGGCACAGGGTAACCTGCGTCAGCATCCGGAACTGGAAGCCGGCCCGCAGGAATTTCTGGCAGCAGGTGCCAGTTTTAACCAGATGGTGACCGCGCTGGAACGCATGATGACCACGCAGCAACGCCTGCTGTCGGACATCTCTCACGAGTTGAGAACGCCACTCACACGTTTGCAACTGGGGACTGCGCTGCTGCGCCGTCGTAGCGGTGAGAGCAAAGAGCTGGAGCGGATTGAAACTGAAGCACATCGGCTGGACAGCATGATCAACGACCTGCTGGTGATGTCGCGTAATCAGCAGAAGAACGCGCTGGTCAGTGAAACGGTGAAAGCCAATCAGCTGTGGGGCGAAGTACTGGATAACGCCGCCTTTGAAGCCGAGCAGATGGGTAAATCGCTGACAGTGAATTTCCCGCCGGGTCCGTGGCCGCTGTATGGCAACCCGAACGCACTGGAAAGCGCATTGGAAAACATTGTGCGCAATGCCCTGCGCTATTCACATACGAAGATCGAAGTGGGCTTCTCGGTGGATATCGACGGGATTACCATCACCGTGGACGACGACGGCCCAGGAGTTAGCCCTGAAGACAGAGAACAGATTTTCCGTCCGTTCTATCGTACCGATGAGGCCCGCGATCGCGAGTCTGGCGGAACGGGTCTGGGTCTGGCTATTGTGGAAACCGCAATCCAGCAGCATCG
The DNA here is from genome assembly GCF_014596835.2 of Citrobacter sp. C6_1. NCBI lineage: Bacteria > Pseudomonadati > Pseudomonadota > Gammaproteobacteria > Enterobacterales > Enterobacteriaceae > Citrobacter > Citrobacter sp. C6_1. Next base: position 4,493,629 of record NZ_CP115031.1, read on the forward strand.
CGGCTGGGTGAAGGCCGAAGACAGCCCGCTGGGTGGTTTACGGCTGGTAATTTGGTTGCCGCTGTATAAGCGTTCCTGAGTCTCTCTGTGGTGCCGGATGGCGGCGTAAATGCCTCATCCGGCCTCCACGGACTGGAAGAATTATTTCCCCCACAAACGGCGGGAATTGTCCTCGATTTTGCCGCTTAAACGGCGCTTCTGCATCGTTCTGGTCCAGCTTTTCGATAGCCCCGCAGCCGACAGCAAACGGTGATACTGGTCGTCATCAAACGGCATATGCCAGGCAATGGCAATCGCCTCCTGCACACTGACATCGCTCACGCGTGACGCCAGGATCAACGGCGCGTCCGCCGATACCAGCCCGGGAGCAATGACGCTGCACAGCCAACCCGTCTTGCCCGCATCCTGCATCTGGCTGGCCATATCGCTGATGCCAAAATGGAAATTTAGCTTAAAGCACGGCGAGCGCGGCTGCGTGACCTGAATCAACGCCTCGCCCCACTGGAAAATATCGCCAATATAGACATTCTCTTCTGTCAGCCCAAGCGTTGAGAGGTTCTCCCCAAAGGCGGGGGCGACAAATAACTCCGCCTGTTCGGGGAATTCTTGTATCCAGTGCTGATAGTGTTCACGCGGATAGTGGCACAACGCACGATCCGGCCCGCCGTGAATTTTAGTCTCCGCCTGTTCATCACCCGTGAGCCCCAGATCGGTCAGCATCAGCTCGCCATCAACCTGAACTTTAGCAATCGCGCTGGGACGGCTTCCCGTGTAGTCCCGAATCTTGCCTGTAAAAACATCGACCGGATATCGCATCTGTTCCCTCTCCCGATAAATTTCTCCCATTACACCATATTTATTTTACCCCAGTCGCTCAAAATGAGAGCACGGTTCACATGAAACTTAGGGACACATGCTATCAATGTAAGCTGGTTTTGAAACATCATTTCAATTAAGGAGTCGACAACGTGACTGGTCAATCGCAATTTGCTGGCGTCTGGTGTCCTTCCATTACGCCAATGGACAATGACGGCAAGATCGATCTTAACGGTCTGAGCCAGCATCTCAAACGCCTTACCGAGGCCAAAATCGACGTAATTTTGCTGATGGGCAGCATCGGGGAATTTGCCTCCTTTACGCTCGAAGAAAGGCTGTTGCTGATCCGTGAAGCCCGTGCCATGAGCTCGCTGAAGATGGTCGCCAACGTCTCATCCACTTGCCAGAACGATGTGCTGTTGATGGCACAGGAAGCGTATCGCGCCGGTTACGATGCCGTGATGATCCTACCACCTTACTATTACGGGCAAACGGCGAAACAGCTCCTGAGCTACTTCCGTCAATTGGGGCAGAAACTCAGCGGCAAATGGTTTGCCTATAACTTCCCGGCGCGAACCGGTTGTGATTTAACGCCTGAACTGGTTGCCACGCTGGCAGCTGAATTCCCGAACTTTGCTGGCATTAAAGATACCGTGGACTGCCAGTCCCACACCCGCAGCATGATCCAGACCACACGTGCCGTGCGCGAAGATTTTGCGGTGCTGTCGGGTTATGACGAATACTATATTCCTAACCTGCTGGCAGGTGGCGCGGGGATTATTTCAGGATTAAACAACGTCATGCCGGCGCTGTTTGTCAGCGCACGAGAAGCATTTAAGCAGGGGGATCTGGCTGCACTTCGCGATATTCAGGACCAGATTGGCACCTACATGTCCATCTACGCCATCGGTGAGGATTTCGTCACCACCATCAAAACCGTGGTATCGCGTAAGTTTGGCTATTGCACCGGGGTTTCGCGTAATGCAGGCGGGGAGCTGAATGAAAGTGAGTGTCGAACAATTGATGAGGTGTTTGTAATCAAGGGTTAAAACGGTTAAGCCGGATGGTACAAACCATCCGGCTTAATCACGTTACTTCACCGCGTTGCGCATATCGATTGCCGCCGCTCTGGCTTTGACTCTTTTCGACCAGATGGACGTGATAATCGGCACGAGGATGGAGGTTACAATCACTGACGTCGCCACCAGAGAGGTTGCCGCCGGTGCCATGGGTTTAAACGCCGGAACCATTTCCGCAATCAGCACCGGTGTGGCGACCGCCGCCCCCGCAGAGCTGGAAGCTGCAATTCCTGCCGTACCATCGCCGCCGCCAATCAGTTTATCGGCAATAATCAGCGGGATACCGGTGATGATAATCACCGCCACGCCCAGCAGAATACCCAGTACGCCGGTCTGTGCAATCACGCTCAAATCAATGGTGTTACCTAATGCGAAGGCGAAGAAAGGGATCAGCGTCTGCACGGCCTTACTGAAGAATTCCCGCAGTTCAGGGTCCAGATTCCCCAGCGCAAAGCCAATCAGGAACGGCAATACTGCACCAACAAATACGTGCGGTTCAAACGACGCGATCCCGGCAGTTCCCAGAATCACCATGGTCATCAGCGGACCTGACTCCAGCGACATCAGGACAAACGCCCCGGCCTCTTCTTTGGTGCCGTACTGCTGCATAATCGAGGCATACAGCCCGCCGTTAGTCATATCCATGGCCGCCACCAGCGCCAGCGTAGACAACCCGGCGAAGAACCCGACTTCCACGCCATGTTCAGGCAGAATGCGCGATGCAATCGCCGCAACCACCCACGCCACCAGGATCTTAGTTATCACTAACGTGCCGGATTTACGCAGTACGGTTCCGGTAGCGCTCAGCTTAATCGACGCTCCCATGCAAAAGAACCAGACTGCCAGAATCGGCACCGTACCGGTGATCATACCGTTGGTAAATGAGCCGAAGTATTTCCCGGCGCCGGGGGAAAAGGTGTGACACAACGCGCCCAGAAACAGCGGCACCAGCATCATACCGCCTGGGATTTTCTCTATCGTACGTTTGATCTGCATTTCCATCACCTGTAGACATAAAAATGGGGCAATTTTTATGGGCGACTGCATCTTGCTTTTGAGATGCGCCCGTCTTGATGAAAAGAAGATAGACATTCGTAGAGACTATAAAAGTGATCTCACCCACATAATAAAACCTTGTTTCAATTTAAATGGATCATTGTTTTTATATTGATTTTGATCACAAAAAAACCCCCACAAGCATCGCTTGCAGGGGCTTAGTTAACGCGTCGAACTTATTTTTTTGCAGCGAAACGTGCAGCAGCTTCGTCCCAGTTCACTACGTCCCAGAACGCCTTGATGTAGTCCGGGCGACGGTTCTGGAATTTCAGGTAGTAAGCGTGTTCCCAAACGTCCAGACCCACGATCGGGAAGCCGGAAGCGCCAGAGATTGCTTCACCCATCAGCGGGGAATCCTGGTTAGCAGTGGAAACAACAGCCAGTTTGTCACCTTTCAGCACCAGCCACGCCCAGCCGGAACCGAAACGAGTTGCTGCTGCTTTTTCAAATTCAGCTTTGAAGTTGTCAACAGAACCGAAGTCACGTTCGATAGCCGCTTTCAGGTCGCCCTGCAACGTGGTACCGGTTTTCAGGCCTTTCCAGAACAGGCTGTGGTTAGCGTGACCGCCCGCGTTGTTACGCAGAACGGTTTTCTTATCCGCAGGCAGCTGATCCAGTTTGGTGATCAGTTCTTCAGCGGACAGGCTCGCGAATTCAGGCAGGCTTTCCAGCGCAGCATTAGCGTTATTTACGTAAGCCTGGTGGTGTTTGGTGTGGTGGATTTCCATCGTCTGCTTATCGAAGTGCGGTTCAAGGGCATCATAAGCGTACGGCAGGGATGGCAGTGTATAACTCATAATCATCTCCAGTATTGTCGGGCGGCCAGTGTTAACGCCGCGTAAGCAGTTGGGTCATTATAGTTAATTAAATGATATTGAAAATGATTATCAATGCCGTACTTTTTACATGGTTTTAATTATTCATCACCATTGCTGAAGATGTGAGCCAAATCACCCAGTTAACGTGATGATTGCCAACAAGAGGACAAAGGCGGCAATCGTCAAAAGGTTAATAATCTGCGTAATTTTTAAACTCGTTGTGTCGGAGGGGTTATGACCGACGATAAAAAATAACGAGGATTCAGTCATGAGTAACGCGATTACGATGGGTATTCTTTGGCATTTGATAGGTGCAGCCAGTGCAGCCTGTTTCTATGCCCCGTTCAAACAAGTCAAACATTGGTCATGGGAAACGATGTGGTCGGTTGGCGGGATCGTCTCCTGGCTTATCCTGCCATGGACCATCAGCGCCATGTTGCTTCCCAACTTCTGGGCCTACTTCAGTTCTTTCAGCCTCTCCACGCTGGCACCGGTATTCCTGTTTGGCGCGATGTGGGGGATCGGTAATATCAACTATGGCCTGACCATGCGCTATCTCGGCATGTCGATGGGGATTGGTATTGCGATTGGTATTACCCTGATTGTCGGCACGCTGATGACCCCTATCATCAACGGTAACTTTGATGTGCTGATCAACACCGATGGCGGGCGCATGACGCTACTGGGCGTATTGGTCGCGCTGATCGGCGTGGGCATTGTGACCCGCGCAGGACAGTTGAAAGAACGTAAAATGGGCATCAAAGCAGAAGAGTTCAACCTGAAGAAGGGGCTGGTGCTGGCGGTAATGTGCGGCATTTTCTCTGCCGGGATGTCCTTTGCGATGAACGCGGCGAAACCCATGCACGATGCCGCCGCCGCGCTGGGCGTTGATCCGCTGTATGTCGCGCTACCAAGCTATGTCGTCATCATGGGCGGCGGCGCGTTAGTCAACCTGGGCTTCTGTTTTATTCGTCTGGCAAAAGTGAAAGATCTTTCGATAAAAGCCGACTTCTCGTTAGCCAAACCGCTGATCATTACCAACGTGCTACTGTCCGCGCTCGGTGGCCTGATGTGGTATCTGCAATTTTTCTTCTACGCCTGGGGCCACGCTCGCATTCCGGCGCAGTATGATTATGTCAGTTGGATGCTGCACATGAGCTTCTATGTCCTGTGTGGCGGTATTGTTGGTCTGGTGCTGAAAGAGTGGAAAAACGCGGGCCGCCGTCCGATCAGCGTACTGAGCCTCGGCTGCGTGGTCATTATTCTCGCGGCAAATATTGTTGGTCTGGGGATGGCCAGTTAATCATGCGGGCTGCTGAGATGACGCCACTGGCTCGGCGTCATCCCGGTTTCTCGCGTGAATACCACCGAAAAGTAATTACTGTCTTCAAAGCCGCAGCGCATAGAAATTTCACTGATCATCAGCCTACTGTGTTTGAGCAGATACTGAGCATGGCAAACCCGTACCTGGCGGAGATACTGGTTGATGGTCATCCCGGTCTGGCTGCGAAACTGCTGACGCAAAACTCGCTCACTGCACTGTTCCTGCTCACAGAATTTATCCAGCGCAAAGGCATGTTCATGACTCCCGGCCAACGCGGTAATCAGCTTATCCAACAACGTTTCACTTGATGTCGATGGAAGCGTATCCGTGGCATAGCGGTGCCGTTTGAAATGAGTCACCAGTTGCCCAAACAGCAACTCGGCCATTTCAAAAGCCAGCGGGTCACGCTGATTACTCTCATGCTCAAGCTGACTAATTATCTGCCGGGCCTGGGACATACCCGCGCTACCAAGCCGCCAGTGGGGCTGTCGCGGCGAGCCGTTAAATCCTGGGATCGCGCTTTCCCAGCCGACATTCAGCGTCAGCCGTTCCGGGCAGTAAATGATATTTTGCAGGACGAGATCGTTAACTGAGGTGTAGGAGTGTTTGTCTTCGGCACGGATATAAAACAGATCGCCACGGGTTATCCGGTACGGGCGATCGTTGAGAACATGCAGGCCATTGCCGCGCCAGACCAGCACCAGCTCGCAAAACTCGTGAGTATGCTCAGCGAAGACATCCTGCGGATAACGATCGGCCACGGCGACAGCCTGCTGCTCATGCGCAAAAAAGTCTGATTTCAAAAGGATTAGCTGATTCGCCATCACAATATTCCCTGCCGGATAGCGGCTACGTGTCACGTAATCTGTAGGCCGGATAAGGCGTAGCCGCCATCCGGCGTTAAGGAACAAGATTATCTGAGATTCGGCGGTAAAAAACGTTGATAGCTTTCGCGTTACTGGAGGCTGCTTCCAGTAATGACATCGCGTCCCTGTCGGATATCGCGCGGCGACCAGTTAAACTCCCGGCGAAACAGCGTCGAAAAATGGTTACTGTCACCAAACCCGCAGCGATAAGCGATGTCCGTCACGCTGTCATCACTGTGACGTAGCAAATGGCGGGCTTTGATAAGCCGTAGGCGGTTGAGATAGCGCTGTGGCGTCAGCCCGGTCTGTTGTTTAAGCTGGCGGTGCAAAGTACGTAAAGAGAGCGAAAACTGCTCGGCTATGGCTTCCCAGCACACTTCATCGGCAAAATTGTCCTCCAGCCATGCCAGTAGTTGGTTCAGCCGCGCATCATTATCTGTTGCCGCTTCCATCAGGCTGCTTTTACGCAACAGCACCAACAACTGCATGAACAAGATCTCACGGTTTGCCGCTGTTGGCGTATCCATTGCCTCTCCAAGATTTTCCATTTGCCCCACCAGATGCCGAACCTGCTGCAACACGCTCTGATTCACCCGCCAGTGTGACAGATATTGCCCATTCAACTCCTGGGGTAACAACTGATTCAGCCCGGCCAAAAACTGAAATGCATCCGGGGAACGATACAGAATATTGGTCAGACACAGGTTGTCAGTATGTTCATATAAGTGTCTGTCATGATCGCGGACAAAACACACCGTTCCCCCGCCAATGGTATAAGGCTGTCCATTGAACACATGAATTCCCGTACCATGTTCAACCACTACAATTTCATGAAAATCATGATGATGCTCTGGAAAAGCAGGCTGAGGAAGCCGGGGCTCAATCGCCACGGGCGCTTTACCTGTCGGAAAAAAATCCACGCAATGCAATACGGTCATGATGACATCCCCCCCGATCAAATGGACATGGCTGAATAGTAATTAAGGGTTATCACCCTCACCTTAAATTTTTGACGCCAAAGTGCGTAAACACGGTCAATTCTTCAAGAAATAGCAGGAAAGATCGGGAATTGCGGAAGGGGTCACATCAGGTGAAATCGTCCCTATTAGTAGAAACTGTGAACGCTATCACGTTCACCTTTGCCATGCTGCCAGCCGCGTATTGTCGCTGTCACTAACAAGAAGGTACGCCATTTCACGGGTTCTTAGACTGAGTGCAATGAAACTCAGAAGGACCTCGCTATGACTCTTCGCCATTGTGTCGCTGTTGATCTCGGTGCATCCAGTGGACGCGTAATGTTGGCGCGTTACGACAGTGAACACCGTACCCTGACACTGCGTGAAATCCACCGCTTTGTTAACTGCCTGCAAAAAACAGACGGTTTTGACACCTGGGACATCGACAGCCTGGAAAACGACATTCGCCTCGGTCTGCAGAAAGTCTGCGATCAAGGCATTCGGATCGACAGCATCGGCATTGATACCTGGGGTGTGGATTATGTCCTGATCGGTAAAAACGGTCAGCGTGTTGGGTTGCCAGTCTCTTATCGCGATAGCCGCACGAACGGCATTATGTCACGAGCCATGACGCAGCCAGGTAAAAGTGAAATCTATCGCCGTAGCGGCATTCAGTTTCTACCCTTTAATACCCTGTATCAGCTCCGCGCGCTGGTCGAGCAGCAACCGGAACTGCTCCCCCAGGTGGCGCATGCCCTGCTGATCCCAGATTACTTCAGCTATCGCCTGACCGGAGAAATGAACTGGGAATATACCAACGCCACCACCACCCAGTTAGTCAATATCAACACCGACGACTGGGACGAAACCCTGCTGGCCTGGAGCGGTGCCGACACAACGTGGTTTGGCCGCCCCACGCATCCGGGGAACGTAATTGGCCACTGGATTTGCCCGCAGAAAAATCAAATTCCGGTGGTTGCCGTCGCCAGTCACGACACGGCCAGCGCGGTCATTGCTTCTCCGCTGGCCGATAAAAATAGTGCCTATCTCTCTTCCGGTACCTGGTCGCTGATGGGCTTCGAAAGCAGAACACCGTATACCAACGATGCGGCGCTGGCGGCGAACATCACCAACGAAGGGGGCGCGGAAGGGCGCTACCGCGTGCTGAAAAACATCATGGGGCTGTGGCTACTTCAGCGCGTTTTAAAAGAGCGACAGATAACCGACCTGCCAGCGCTTATCGCCCAAACGCAAGCGCTGCCGGCCTGTCAGTTCCTGATAAACCCCAACGACGATCGCTTTATTAATCCCGACGATATGAGTGCGGAAATTCAGGCGGCCTGTCGTGAATCAGGCCAGCCCGTTCCCCAGCAAAACGCCGAACTGGCGCGCTGTATCTTCGACAGCCTGGCATTGCTGTACGCCGATATCCTGCAGGAACTGGCTGAGCTTCGCGGCGAAGTATTTCACCAACTGCACATCGTGGGTGGTGGGTGCCAGAACGCATTACTCAACCAACTTTGCGCGGATGCCTGCGGTATTCGTGTCATATCCGGGCCTATTGAGGCCTCCACGCTCGGCAATATTGGCGTCCAGTTGATGACGCTGGACGAGCTTAACAACGTCGATGATTTCCGTCAGGTGGTACGCGCTAACTACGACCTGACCACCTTCATTCCCAATCCTGAAAGTGAAATTGCCCGCCACAAAGCGCAGTTTCAACCATTACGACAGACAAAGGAGCTTTGCGCATGACCACTCAACTTGAACAAGCCTGGGAACTGGCAAAACTGCGTTTCGCCGCGGTAGGTATTGATGTCGAGGCAGCCTTGCGCCAGCTCGATCGTCTGCCGGTCTCCATGCACTGCTGGCAGGGCGACGACGTCGCCGGATTCGAAAACCCGGAAGGTTCGCTCACGGGTGGTATTCAGGCTACCGGCAACTATCCGGGCAAAGCGCGTAACGCCAGCGAACTGCGGGACGATCTGGAGCAGGCGCTGAGCCTGATCCCGGGTCCAAAACGTCTGAATTTGCATGCGATCTATCTGGAGTCTGATACGCCAGTTGCCCGCGACCAAATCAAACCTGAACACTTTAAAAACTGGGTGGAGTGGGCGAAAGCGAACCAGTTAGGACTGGATTTCAACCCATCCTGCTTCTCACACCCGCTGAGCGCCGACGGTTTCACGCTGGCCCACGCCGATGACACCATTCGCCAGTTCTGGATTGACCACTGCAAAGCCAGCCGTCGCGTCTCGGCGTATTTTGGCGAGCAGTTGGGTACGCCATCAGTGATGAACATCTGGATCCCGGATGGCATGAAAGACATCACTGTTGATCGTTTAGCACCGCGCCAACGCCTGCTGGACGCGCTGGACGAAGTGATCAGCGAGAAATTCGACCCGGCGCACCACATCGATGCCGTCGAGAGCAAACTGTTTGGTATTGGCGCAGAAAGCTATACCGTCGGCTCCAACGAATTCTATATGGGTTACGCCACCAGCCGCCAGACCGCGCTGTGCCTGGATGCAGGTCACTTCCACCCAACAGAAGTGATCTCCGACAAAATCTCCGCCGCCATGCTGTACGTGCCGCGCCTGCTGCTGCACGTCAGCCGTCCGGTGCGTTGGGACAGCGATCACGTGGTGCTGCTGGATGATGAAACACAGGCGATTGCCAGCGAGATCGTGCGCCACAACCTGTTTGACCGCGTACACATCGGCCTCGACTTCTTCGACGCCTCCATTAACCGCATCGCCGCGTGGGTGATCGGCACCCGCAATATGAAAAAAGCCCTGCTGCGCGCGCTGTTAGAACCGACCGGGCAATTGCGTCAGCTCGAAGCCAGCGGCGACTACACCGCACGTCTGGCTCTGCTGGAAGAGCAAAAATCGCTGCCGTGGCAGGCCGTCTGGGAGATGTATTGCCAGCGTCACGACACGCCAGCGGGCAGCCAGTGGCTGGACAGCGTGCGCACTTATGAAAAAGAGATTTTGAGCAAACGTAGCTAACCGCATCGCCTGACCTGTAGGCCGGATAAAACGCCCCGCGTCGCCATCCGGCAATGAATAAAACACGATTGCCGGATGGCGTTTCGCTTATCCGGCCTACGTAAGACCCGATAACGTTCGGGCAATAAATGGGAACACCGAACATGCAAAACATGACCACTTCCTGGTTCGTCCAGGGGATGATTAAAGCCACTTCCGATGCCTGGCTGAAAGGCTGGGACGAACGCAACGGCGGCAACCTGACACTGCGCCTGGATGAGGCAGATATTGCGCCATTTAGCGCCGATTTCCACGAAAAACCGCGCTATATCGCGCTGAGCCAGCCGATGCCGCTGCTGGCGAATACGCCGTTTATCGTCACCGGTTCGGGGAAATTTTTCCGCAACGTCCAGCTCGATCCGGCAGCCAATTTGGGCGTGGTGAAAATCGACAGCGATGGCGCGGGTTACCACATTCTGTGGGGGCTGACCCATGAAGCCGTGCCGACCTCCGAACTGCCCGCGCACTTCCTTTCCCACTGCGAGCGCATTAAAGCCACCAATGGCAAAGACCGCGTGATCATGCACTGCCATGCCACCAACCTGATCGCCCTGACCTACGTACTGGAAAACAATACCGCGCTGATGACCCGTAAGCTGTGGGAAGGCAGCACCGAGTGTCTGGTGGTGTTCCCGGATGGCGTCGGTATTCTGCCGTGGATGGTGCCTGGTACGGATGAAATCGGTCAGGCCACCGCAGAAGAAATGCAGAAACATTCGCTGGTACTGTGGCCATTCCACGGCGTGTTCGGCAGTGGCCCCACCCTCGACGAAGCGTTCGGTTTGATCGATACCGCAGAGAAATCCGCTGAGGTTCTGGTCAAGATTTACTCGATGGGCGGTATGAAGCAGACCATTACGCGTGAAGAGCTGGTAGCACTTGGCAAACGCTTCGGCGTGACGCCGCTGGCAAGCGCCATAGAGCTGTACTGATACCTCCCCACTCAACGTCGGATGCGGCTTCGCCTTATCCGGCCTACATGACGGTGCGCATTTCACCGTAGGCCCGATAAGCGTAGCGCCATCGGGCACCAGGGAATTTTTTTAAGGAGAATAATGATGAGCTTTATGTTGGCACTGCCAAAAATTAGCCTGCATGGCGCCGGCGCGATTGCCGATATGGTGAACCTCGTGGCGAATAAGCAATGGGGCAAAGCGCTGATCGTCACCGATGGTCAACTGGTAAAGCTGGGCCTGTTGGATAGCCTGTTTGCCGCGCTGGATGAACATCAGATGTCTTACCACCTGTTTGATGAGGTGTTTCCAAACCCGACGGAAGCGCTGGTGCAGAAAGGCTTTGCGGCGTACCAGGACGCAGAGTGTGATTACATCATCGCTTTCGGCGGCGGCAGCCCGATCGATACCGCCAAAGCGGTGAAGATCCTGACCGCCAACCCAGGCCCTTCCACTGCTTACTCCGGCGTGGGAAAAGTGAAAAATGCGGGCGTACCGCTGGTCGCCATCAATACCACCGCCGGAACGGCAGCAGAGATGACCAGTAATGCGGTCATTATCGACTCAGCCCGCAAGGTTAAAGAGGTGATCATCGACCCGAATATCATCCCGGATATCGCCGTGGATGACGCCAGCGTCATGCTGGACATCCCGGCTTCCGTCACCGCTGCAACCGGCATGGACGCCCTGACCCACGCCATTGAAGCCTATGTCTCCGTCGGCGCACATCCATTGACCGATGCCAACGCGTTAGAAGCGATTCGTCTGATCAACCTATGGCTACCGAAAGCGGTCGATGAGGGTCATAACCTCGACGCCCGTGAGCAAATGGCGTTTGGTCAGTATCTGGCGGGTATGGCATTCAATAGCGCTGGCCTGGGTCTGGTGCATGCGCTGGCACACCAGCCGGGCGCAACGCACAACCTGCCGCACGGCGTCTGCAACGCCATCCTGCTGCCGGTAATCGAAAACTTTAATCGCCCCAACGCCGTGGCACGCTTTGCCCGCGTGGCGCAGGCAATGGGCGTCGATACGCACGGTATGAGCGATGAAGCGGCCAGCATGGAGGCCATCAACGCGATTCGTGCACTCAGCAAGCGTGTCGGTATTCCTGCGGGCTTTAGTTCACTTGGCGTGACGAAAGAGGATATTGAGGGCTGGCTGGATAACGCGTTGGCCGATCCGTGTGCGCCGTGCAACCCGCGCACCGCCAGCCGCGACGAGGTCCGCGAGCTGTATCTGGAGGCGTTATGATCCGCAAGGCCTTTATAATGCAGGTGAATGCCGATGCGCACGTTGAGTATCAACGTCGGCACAATCCCATCTGGCCAGAACTGGCAGCGGTGCTGAAAGCCCACGGCGCACATCACTATGCGATTTATCTCGACGAGGAGCGCAATCTGCTGTTCGCCACCGTTGAGATCGAGTCCGAAGCGCGCTGGAATGCTGTCGCCGAGACTGAGGTTTGCCAGCGTTGGTGGAAGCATATGCGCGATGTAATGCCGGCAAACCCGGACAACAGCCCGGTCAGCGCAGAGCTAAAAGAAGTGTTTTATTTGCCGTAAGTCGTGTGCCCGGTGGCGCAAGCTTACCGGGCCTACGGTTCTATTTTTTCCAGGTCGGATAAGCGATAGCGCCATCCGGCAGTTTCAATTTTGTTCAGAAACCAGAATCGCCTGGGTGTCCGGCTCCAGTGCTTTAAAGATATGCGCCTGGTCAGCGGGGTAACAAATATAGTCGCCCTCGCCTAACTCCTCCGGCGCTTCCGTCAATCCCACCATCGCCTTACCCTGCGTCACAATAATATGCTCCACCGATCCCGGTGGATGTGGCTGTGAAATACGGTCCGCACCGGGTTGCGTCAGCAGCAAATAGATATCCCGCCGCGCGCCCGGTGGGCAAGCTGCCAATAAAATCGCCTGATAATGGGCCTGTTCCGCCACCACTTTTGTCCCTTCGCCACGGCGAATCACCTGCGTTTTTTGCTCCTGCGGTTCCAGTAATCGGGCAAAGGGGATATCCAGCGCCACACACAGTGACCACAGCGTTTCCAGGCTAGGATTTCCATTACCGGCTTCCAACTGCGAAAGCGTAGATTTTGCAATCCCTGCGCGGCGCGCAATCTCCGCCAACGACAAACCGGTACGCTGACGTTCGCGCACCAGACTTTTCGCAATCATACTGATGGGTTGGGTCATATTTGACTCTTTGTTTTTTATATCGAACGAATCGTTCGACTTGTAAAGCAAACCTGTTCCGTTCATTATAATGGAAATTCGTTCGATATGGCTAAAACAGTATGAAACATTATTTTTCCAGCCTCAAAGGCGACACGATTAAAGCGATATTTTTAGTGTGCCTGGCCGTCGGCGTGGTAGGCATGTCCTACGGTTCGCTGGCAATGGCTTACGGCTTCCCGATTTGGGTGCCCTTTGTACTCTCGATTACAGTGCTGGCCGGGGCTTCTGAATTTATGTTTATCGGTATTATCGCCAGCGGCGGAAATCCGTTGGCGGCAGCGGCGGCCGGGTTACTGGTGAATGCCCGACATGTACCGTTTGGCGTGACGGTACGCGATCTGGTCGGCACTCGCGCCGCTGGCTTTCTCGGCTGCCATATCATGAACGATGAAAGCGTGGTGTTCGGCCTGTCGCAAAAAACACCGGAACAACGTAAAGCCGCCTACTGGTTATGCGGCCTGGGCGTCGCCATTTTCTGGCCGATTGGCACACTGATCGGTGCCGGTGTCGGCAAGCTGCTCCCTGCACCTGAAACCATTGGGCTGGATGCCGTTTTCCCTGCCATTTTGTTGGCCTTAGTGGTTCCGGCCTTTAAAAACCGCACCACGCTCATCCGTGCCTGTAGCGGGGCCGCATTGTCACTCGCGTCCGTACCTTTCGCACCGGTAGGCTTGCCGGTACTGCTCTCACTGTTTGGCTTACTGGCGAGGAAAAAATAATGGGTAACATGACGCTGTTTATCGTCGGTATCGCCGTATTGTCTTTGGGTACATATTTAATGCGCTTAGGGGGAGCAAAACTGGGAGGCCGTTTAGCCTTTTCTGAACGTTCACAGGCGTTGCTTTCTGATGCTGCAACGGTGTTACTGTTCTCCGTCGCGCTGGCAACCACCTTTTATGAAGGCGAACACTTTGCCGGCATGGCGCGCGTACTCGGTGTGGGTTTTGCGGTGTTTCTCGCCTGGCGTAAGCTGCCGCTGATTGTGGTGATCGTTGCCGCCGCAGTGGTGACTGCGTTGTTAAGAATGGCTGGTATGCACTAAAAATAGCATTACCCTGGCAAAATATTCGTCAGGGTAATCGCCTGTGGCGTTGTGTGTTTTACTCCACAAAACCAGGCGCTAACTCTGCCTAAAATTGTCACGCCCCGCAGACATATTGCTGCTCATCTCTTCGCCATCTCATCGTTAAAATCACATCAAACAGTTTTTAACGGAATCCCACCATGACAGCCCTTACAGCTAACTGTATTGACCTGAATATTCAGGGGAATAGCGTTTATGCCATCCTCAAGCAACTGGCGGATATGGCGTTTCAGAATGGTTATGTCTCCGATCGCAGCGCCTTCCTACAAACCCTATTGCTGCGCGAAAAGCTGCACTCTACTGGCTTTGGATCCGGCATCGCCGTCCCTCACGGTAAAAGCCCCTGCGTTAGGCAGCCTTTCGTCTTGTTCGCGCGTAAATCAGAAAACGTGGACTGGAAAGCCAGCGACGGCGAAGACGTTAACTGCTGGATCTGCCTCGGCGTACCGCAAACCGGCGAAGATGATCAGGTCAAAATTATCGGCACCCTGTGCCGCAAAATCATCCACGACGATTTTATCAACCAGCTGAAACAGGGCGACGCCAGCCAGGTGCTCGCCCTGCTCAATCAGACCTTAACCTCATAAGGAAGCGGCTATGGAGTCATCCTTACGTTTAGTGGCGATCACCAACTGTCCGGCAGGTATCGCTCACACTTATATGGTGGCGGAAGCGCTGGAACAAAAAGCGCGCGCACTCGGCCACACCATTAACGTTGAAACTCAGGGTTCAAGCGGCGTCGAAAACCGCCTGACAACCGAAGATATTGCCGCCGCCGATTACGTTATTCTGGCGACGGGTCGTGGATTAAGCGGTGAGGATCGCGCGCGTTTCGCCGGGAAAAAAGTCTATGAGATTGCCATTTCCCAGGCGCTGAAAAATATCGACCAGATTTTCACCCAGTTGCCGACGCATTCGCAGCTGTTTGCCGCCGACAGCAGCGTGAGGCTGGGTAAACAGGAGGTTCAGCAGGGCAGCGTGATGAGTCACCTGATGGCGGGCGTTTCCGCCGCGCTGCCGTTTGTTATCGGCGGGGGTATTCTGGTCGCCATCGCCAATATGCTCGTTCAGTTCGGTTTGCCCTACATCGATATGTCGAAAGGCGCACCGTCGTTTACCTGGATTGTCGAATCGGTAGGCTATCTGGGTTTTACCTTTATGATCCCAATTATGGGCGCGTATATCGCATGGTCGATTGCCGATAAGCCGGCTTTCGCTCCCGCATTTCTGGTCTGTTATCTGGCAAATGATAAAGGCCTGCTCGGTACCCAGTCCGGGGCGGGGTTTCTCGGTGCGGTAGTGCTGGGGCTGGCGATCGGTTACTTCGTGCTGTGGTTTCGCAAAGTTAAGCTCGGCAAAGCGCTGCAGCCGCTGCTGGGTTCCATGTTGATCCCGTTCATCACCCTACTGGTGTTTGGCGTACTGACTTACTACGTCATCGGCCCGGTAATGTCTGACATCATGGGCGGCCTGCTGCACTTCCTGAACACTATTCCGCCATCAATGAAAATGGGCGCGGCTTTCCTCGTTGGCGCGATGCTGGCGTTTGATATGGGCGGGCCAATCAACAAAACCGCCTGGTTCTTCTGCTTCTCGCTGCTGGAAAAGCATATCTATGACTGGTACGCCATCGTCGGGGTGGTAGCCCTGATGCCGCCCGTCGCGGCGGGCATTGCCACCTATATCGCACCAAAACTGTTTACCCAACAGGAGAAAGCCGCCGCCAGTAGCACGATTGTGGTGGGTGCAACCGTCGCCACCGAACCGGCGATCCCTTACGCATTGGCTGCGCCGCTACCGATGATTACCGCCAATACGCTCTCCGGCGGTATTACCGGTATGCTGGTCATCGCCTTTGGAATCAAACGCCTCGCGCCAGGTTTAGGTATCTTTGATCCGCTGATCGGCCTGATGTCTCCAGTGGGCTCATTTTACCTGGTGCTGGCTATCGGCCTGGCGCTGAACATTTCGTTAATTATCATTCTGAAAGGATTGTGGCTGAGACGTAAAGCAAAAGCCGCGCAGCAGGAGCTTGCCCATGAACATTGAGTTACTTCAGCAGTTATGTGAAGCCAGCGCCGTCAGCGGTGATGAGCAGGACGTTCGCGCACTTCTCATTAATGCGCTGGATCCCAGCGTCGATGAAATCACCTTCGACGGCCTCGGCAGCTTTGTCGCCCGCAAAGGAAACCGTGGGCCGAAGGTTGCCATCGTTGGGCACATGGATGAAGTGGGCTTTATGATTACACATATCGACAATAGCGGCTTTTTGCGCTTCACCACCATTGGCGGTTGGTGGAGTCAGTCGATGCTGAACCACCGGGTCACCATTCGTACCCGTAAAGGCGTTAAAATCCCTGGCATCATCGGCTCCGTCGCTCCGCACGCCTTAACGGAAAAGCAGAGACAGCAGCCGCTGACCTTTGACGAGATGTTTATTGATATTGGCGCGAGCAGCCGTGAAGAGGTGGAAAAACGCGGGATTGCGATCGGTGACTTCAGTAGCCCGGAAGCCAACTTCGCTCGCTGGGGCGAAGATAAGATCGTCGGTAAAGCGCTGGATAACCGCGTCGGCTGCGCCCTGATGGCAGAGCTTCTACAAACCCTCGATAACCCTGAAATTACCCTGTACGGCGTGGGCAGCGTGGAAGAAGAAGTAGGGTTGCGCGGGGCACAAACTTCAGCGGAGCATATCAAGCCCGACGTGGTGATCGTGCTGGATACGGCGGTGGCGGGCGACGTACCAGGAATCGACAATATTAAATACCCCTTGAAGCTGGGCGATGGCCCTGGCCTGATGCTGTTCGATAAGCGATATTTTCCCAATCAGCAACTGGTCGCCGCGTTAAAAGAGTGTGCCAAAAAGAGCGATGCGCCTTTGCAGTTCTGTACCATGAAAACCGGGGCGACGGACGGTGGGCGCTATAACGTGATGGGTGGTGGTCGCCCGGTGGCGGCGCTCTGTCTGCCGACTCGCTATCTCCACGCCAACAGCGGCATGATTTCCGCAGCAGATTACGACGCGCTGTTTACGCTGGTGCGTGAGCTGTTGACCTCGCTGACGGCAGAGAAAGTGAAATCCTTCACCGACTTTCGCCAGGTGAACAATACACAAACTCATTCGAGTTGCATCAAGGCGGCAAATGAATGAATCCCTGGGAACGTACAAATAGTACGTGACCAGGGTGAGTGAATGCAGCCAACGCAGAAGCAGCTTGAAGGAGGAAGTGTATATGTTATCGGAACGCCAGTTAAAAATTGTGGATATTCTTGAACAACAGCCGTGTCCGTTGGGCGAGCTAGCGCGACAAACTGGCGTTTCAGGCAGAACCATCCTGCGTGATATTGATTACCTCAACTTTACCCTCAGTGGTAAGGCCCGTATTCAGCCTGGCGGCAACGCGGGCTATCAACTGGATATCGTCGACAGGCGCAGTTTTTTCCAGCTTCTGCAACGTCATGATAATGATGATCGGTTGCTGGCGTTTCTGTTAATCAATACCTTCACACCCCGGGTACAGCTGGCCTCAGCGCTTAATTTGCCCGAAACCTGGGTGGCCGACCGCCTCCTACGTTTGAAGCAGCGCTATGAGCGTGCCTTTTGCCTGGCCAGCCGCCCGGGCGTCGGTCATTTCATTGATGAACCGGAAGAAAAGCGCATTATCCTGCTGGCAAATCTGCTCAAAAAAGATCCTCTCCTGATTCCACTGCCGGGTATGACCCGAGACAACATTGACAGGCTTAATGCCGCATGTGCAAAACTGAATGAATTCCCGCTCATTTCGGGAGAATACCTGGCAAGCCTGGTGCTGGCAGTCTACGCCCTGCGTAATCAGCTCTCCGGCTCATGGCCGGAATGTCGGTATGCATCATTGAAAAATGTGGTGGAACAAGGTGGTGTTTACCTGGGCGAGAACGCCTTCAGAACACTGAACGGTCTTCTGGAAATCAGACAACGGCAGGCAATGACCATCTCGGCCGATGCGGTGACCTGTTTGTTAAAAAGCGTTCCCGGCATCGCTGTGTTGAACGTTATCGATACCCAACTGGTTGATAATATTACCGGCCACTTGCTGAGATGCATCTCTGCCCCGGTTTGGGTACCGGAACATCGCCAGAGCAGTATGCATAACCTGAGGTCTACCTGGCCGGCTGCTTTCGATTTGAGTCTGCGTTTTATTGCCCTGCTGCGTGAAAAACTGGATATCCCCCTGTTTGATAGCGACCTCATCGGGCTTTACTTCGCCTGCGCGCTGGAACGACATCAAAACGAGCGGCAGCCCGTCATTTTGTTATCCGACCAGAATGCTATCGCCACCATCAACCAACAGGCCATTGAGCGAGATGTGCTGAATTGTCGGGTGATCATTGCGCGAAATACAAGTGAAATCAGCGCCATCAGTGAAGAAGTTGCCCCATTGTTAATCATCAACAATAGCCATTACTTACTCGATGACTCAATAAAAAATACATTAACCATCAAGAACATTATCACCGCTGCAGGTACCGAACAGATCAAACACTTCCTCGCGACAGCCTTTATCCGCCAGCAGCCCGAGCGATTCTTTTTACAGCAGGGTAGCTTCCATTACGCCAATAAGAAGGACGAAAGCTGGCAGAGCATCATTGGTCGGATCTGCGGGCAGCTTGTGGCACAGAGCCACATCAGCGAGGACGAAGCGCTGCGCATTTGCGCCCGAGAACATGAAGGCGAAAACCTGATAGTGAATCGCCTGGCGATCCCTCATTGCTGGAGCGAACAGGGGCGTCGCTTTCGTGGTTTCTTTGTCACTCTCGCGCACCCTCTTCAGGTGAATAACGAACCGGTCAGCCATGTACTCATCACCTGTGCCGCCGCCGAAGTCAGGCATGAACTAAAAATCTTTAGTTTTTTATCCAGCGTATTGAGCAGCCATCCGTCAGAAACTATTGCGGGATTGAAAAGCTATGACACGTTTCTGGCATTGCTCAGGCAGTAAATGCCGGAAACGAAAAAAGCGCCTCAAGGGCGCTCTTTCGACAGTACTAAGGTATCTTATTTCAGCAGCTCTGCGGTCATATGCACGCGGTTGCCAGTGTATGCCTGAGTAATTTTGTAATCGCTGGCTCCTGCGCGTTCAGCCTGAGCGGCAATTTTTGCTTCGGCGCTTTCCAGCGTAGAACCGGTTGCGGTAACTGTCTGAGCAGCGAAAGAACCGAAAGAAGTAGCCAGAGCGATAACTGCGACAAAAGTTTTGATGCTTTTCATGATATAAACCCTTTAACTTAGTTGTTTGAGTAAGGCACCGTGCCTTGATGTGATAAATAATAGCCCTCACATCACACAACTAAAAGCGGAAGGATTTGCCAGTCTTATTCAAATTAATTGAATATTTTTATTCAGCTATCAGACGCTCGGGGTGTGTATAAATCGTCGCCCTGCCCGGTTTACAAAAGCCCACCAGCGTCAGGTTGCAACGTTCGGCAACTTCTACCGCCAGTGTTGTCGCGGCAGACACAGCAAACAAAATCTCCACGCCACACATCGCCGACTTTTGCACCATCTCGTAGCTGGCTCGGCTGGAAACTAACACCGCGCCCTGTTGCCAGGTTTCCCCTTCGATTGCACGTCGACCCAACAGTTTATCCAGCGCAACATGACGCCCAACATCTTCATGACCCCCTACCAGATGGCCTGACGGCTGTACCCAGGCCGCCGCGTGCGTGCAGCCTGTCAGTTGCCCCACGGGCTGGAAATCAGGGAGATGCCTTAAGGCGTTATCAATATGTGCCAGATCGAATGTCTGGGTAAACGGCAGCGGCTGGACTGGCTTGCCAATGTCATTGAGTTGTTCAACGCCGCAAACGCCACAACCGGTACGACCGGCCAGCGCACGACGTCGCTCCTTCAACCCCATAAAACGACGGCTGGACAGCTCAACCTGCACTTCTAATCCGTTACAGGAAGGAACCACTTCCATTGCGTAGATATCCTGCGGGCGCTCAATAATGCCTTCAGAAAGTGAAAAGCCCATCGCAAAGTGCTCAAGATCTTTCGGTGACGCCATCATCACCACGTGCGAAATCCCGTTGTAAACCAACGCAACCGGTACTTCTTCAGCGACGACATCCGGCTGAGGATGTTGCAAATCCTCGCGTTTCCAGAGGGTCAGCTGGCGCGATCCTGTCAAAGCCGTCACATTTTTGATGTTTTCTCGAATAATCTTATTCACTTTCTTTTAACCATATTGGAACACACATACCAACATTGTGGTATTCTTTACAAACCCCTCCTGGACGGAGGGAAATTCACCCAATTCTGGACCTTTGCGGTCCCGTCCGCAAAGAAAAAAACAACCACTTCCCTCGCGCTCGAGTAACGGAAAAGCGAAGGGAACGTGACAATGTCGAAACAAGGAGCGAACCATGCAGGTCAGCAGAAGGCAGTTCTTTAAGATCTGCGCTGGCGGTATGGCAGGCACCACGGCAGCGGCGCTGGGTTTTGCACCCGGCGTAGCGCTCGCGGAAACACGGCAATATAAACTGCTGCGTACCCGCGAAACCCGTAATACCTGCACTTACTGTTCCGTTGGCTGTGGACTGTTAATGTACAGTCTCGGTGACGGCGCAAAAAACGCCAAAGCATCCATCTTCCATATCGAAGGGGACCCGGATCACCCGGTGAACCGTGGCGCGCTGTGCCCGAAAGGGGCAGGACTAGTGGACTTCATCCACTCAGAAAGCCGTCTGAAATTCCCGGAATACCGCGCACCAGGCTCTGATAAGTGGCAACAGATTAGCTGGGATGAGGCATTTGACCGCATCGCTAAGCTGATGAAAGAAGACCGCGACGCAAACTACGTTGCACAAAACGCCGAAGGCGTAACCGTTAACCGCTGGCTTTCCACCGGGATGCTGTGTGCTTCCGCGTCCAGTAACGAAACCGGCTATTTAACGCAAAAATTCTCCCGCGCGCTGGGTATGCTCGCGGTCGACAACCAGGCACGCGTCTGACACGGACCAACGGTAGCAAGTCTTGCTCCAACATTTGGTCGCGGTGCGATGACCAACCACTGGGTCGACATTAAAAACGCCAACCTCATTGTGGTGATGGGCGGTAACGCCGCTGAAGCTCACCCGGTCGGGTTCCGCTGGGCGATGGAAGCCAAAATTCACAACGGTGCGAAGCTGATTGTGATCGATCCGCGCTTTACGCGAACCGCAGCGGTGGCTGATTTCTATGCGCCGATTCGTTCCGGTACTGACATTGCCTTCTTGTCAGGCGTCTTGCTGTACCTGCTGAACAACGAAAAATTCAACCGCGAATACACTGAAGCCTATACCAACGCCAGCCTGATCGTGCGTGAGGATTACGGTTTCGAAGATGGCCTGTTCACTGGCTACGACGCGGACAAACGCAAGTATGACAAAACCAGCTGGAACTACGAACTGGATGAAAAAGGCTTCGCTAAACGCGATGTCACCCTGCAACACCCGCGCTGTGTGTGGAACCTGCTGAAACAGCACGTTTCCCGCTACACGCCGGATGTCGTAGAAAACATCTGCGGTACGCCGAAGGCTGATTTCCTGAAAGTGTGCGAATACATCGCAGAAACCAGCGTCAAAGACAAAACCGCGTCGTTCCTGTATGCGCTCGGCTGGACGCAGCACTCCGTGGGTGCGCAGAACATCCGTACCATGGCGATGATCCAGTTGCTGCTTGGCAACATGGGGATGGCTGGCGGCGGCGTTAACGCCCTGCGCGGTCACTCCAACATTCAGGGGCTGACCGACTTAGGCCTGCTGTCACAAAGCCTGCCGGGCTATATGACGCTGCCGAGCGAAAAACAGACTGACCTGCAAACCTACCTTGCCGCCAACACGCCAAAACCGTTGCTGGAAGGTCAGGTGAACTACTGGGG
Organism: Citrobacter sp. C6_1; assembly: GCF_014596835.2. Classification (NCBI taxonomy): domain Bacteria; kingdom Pseudomonadati; phylum Pseudomonadota; class Gammaproteobacteria; order Enterobacterales; family Enterobacteriaceae; genus Citrobacter; species Citrobacter sp. C6_1. The sequence continues at coordinate 4,515,772 of NZ_CP115031.1, forward strand.
TAACTACCCGAAATTCTTCGTTTCGATGATGAAAGCCTTCTTTGGCGATAAAGCGACAGCGGAAAACAGCTGGGGCTTCGACTTGCTGCCGAAGTGGGACAAAGGGTACGACGTGCTGCAGTACTTCGAGATGATGAACCAGGGCAAAGTGAATGGCTATATCTGCCAGGGCTTTAACCCGGTCGCGTCATTCCCGAATAAAAACAAGGTCGTGGCTTCACTGTCCAAACTGAAATTCCTGGTCACCATCGACCCACTCAACACCGAGACGTCTACCTTCTGGCAGAACCACGGTGAGTCGAACGATGTTGACCCGTCGAAAATCCAGACCGAAGTATTCCGTCTGCCGTCCACCTGCTTCGCCGAAGAGAACGGTTCTATCGTCAACTCCGGTCGCTGGTTGCAGTGGCACTGGAAAGGCGCGGACGCCCCGGGGATTGCCGTTACCGATGGTGAAATCCTCGCCGGTATCTTCCTGCGCATGCGCAAGATGTATGCCGAGCAGGGTGGCGCGAACCCGGAACAGGTGCTGAGCATGACCTGGAACTACTCCACACCACACGAACCGGCTTCGGAAGAAGTGGCGATGGAGAGCAACGGTAAAGCGCTGGCCGACATTACCGACCCGGCAACAGGTGCAGTCATCGTCAAGAAAGGCCAACAGCTTAGCTCGTTCGCCCAACTGCGAGACGACGGCACCACTTCCAGTGGCTGCTGGATTTTTGCCGGGAGCTGGACGCCGGAAGGCAACCAGATGGCACGTCGCGATAACGCCGACCCGTCAGGTCTTGGCAATACGCTGGGCTGGGCATGGGCGTGGCCGCTCAACCGACGCATTCTGTATAACCGCGCGTCTGCTGACCCGCAGGGGAATCCGTGGGATCCAAAACGTCAGATCCTGAAATGGGATGGGGCGAAATGGAGCGGGATGGATATTCCGGACTACAGCGCCGCCGCACCAGGCAGTAACGTTGGGCCGTTCATCATGCAGCCGGAAGGGATGGGACGTCTGTTTGCTATCGATAAGATGGCGGAAGGTCCGTTCCCGGAACACTACGAGCCGTTTGAAACACCGCTGGGGACTAACCCGCTGCACCCGAACGTTATCTCTAACCCTGCCGCGCGTATCTTCAAAGGTGACGCACAAGCGCTGGGTAAAGCGGATAAATTCCCGTACGTCGGTACGACCTATCGTCTGACCGAGCACTTCCACTACTGGACCAAACATGCACTGCTCAATGCCATCGCACAGCCGGAACAGTTTGTGGAAATTGGCGAGAAGCTGGCGAATAAGCTCGGTATCTCTCATGGCGATACCGTCAAAGTCTCCTCTAACCGCGGCTACATTAAAGCCAAAGCAGTGGTGACTAAACGTATTCGCACGCTGAAGGCCAACGGTCAGGATATCGACACCATCGGTATTCCGATTCACTGGGGCTACGAAGGTGTGGCGAAAAAAGGCTTTATCGCTAACACGTTAACGCCATTCGTCGGTGATGCGAACACGCAGACGCCGGAATTTAAGTCCTTCCTCGTGAACGTGGAAAAGGTGGATACCCAATAGATTTCAGATTGCAGGCAGGCGGTGACGCCAGGCATTCCGGGAGCGTAGAAAACTACGTGACTGGAATGCCGAAGGAAACCAACGAACCTGCAAACTGAAAGATGAAGGGTAAACGGAGACGAATTATGGCTTATCAAACTCAAGATATTATCCGCCGTTCTGCGACCAACAGTTTCACCCCCGCGCCTCAGGCGCGGGATCACCAGGAAGAGGTGGCGAAGCTTATCGACGTCACCACCTGTATTGGCTGTAAAGCGTGTCAGGTGGCCTGTTCGGAATGGAACGACATCCGTGATGAAGTGGGCAACAACGTTGGGGTGTACGACAACCCGGCTGATTTGACCGCTAAATCCTGGACGGTAATGCGCTTCTCAGAAGTGGAACAGAACGACAAACTGGAGTGGCTTATCCGCAAGGATGGCTGTATGCACTGTGCCGATCCGGGCTGTCTGAAGGCGTGTCCGGCTGAAGGCGCAATCATTCAGTATGCCAACGGTATCGTCGACTTCCAGTCCGAGCAGTGTATCGGCTGTGGCTACTGTATCGCAGGCTGTCCGTTCGATGTGCCGCGCCTCAACCCGGAAGACAACCGCGTCTACAAATGTACGCTGTGCGTTGACCGTGTTGTGGTCGGGCAAGAACCGGCCTGCGTGAAGACCTGCCCAACAGGCGCCATTCATTTCGGCACCAAAGAGTCGATGAAAACGCTGGCAGGCGAGCGTGTGGTGGAGCTGAAAACGCGTGGTTACGAAAACGCGGGTCTGTACGATCCGGCAGGCGTTGGCGGTACGCACGTCATGTACGTATTGCACCATGCTGACAAGCCGAATCTGTATCACGGCCTGCCGGAGAACCCGGAAATCAGCGCCACCGTGAAATTCTGGAAAGGCATCTGGAAACCTCTCGCAGCCGTCGGCTTTGCAGCGACATTTGCGGCCAGTATCTTCCACTACGTCGGTGTAGGCCCGAACCGCGCGGAAGAGGAAGAAGACAACCTGCATGAAGAAAAAGACGAGGTGCGCAAATGAAACGACGTGACACCATCGTGCGCTACACGGCGCCGGAACGCATCAACCACTGGGTAACCGCCTTCTGCTTCATTCTGGCGGCAGTGAGCGGGATGGGCTTTCTCTTCCCGTCTTTTAACTGGCTGATGCACATCATGGGCACGCCGCAACTGGCGCGAATTGTGCACCCGTTTGTCGGCGTTGTCATGTTTGCCTCGTTTATCATCATGTTTTTCCGTTACTGGCACCACAATCTAATCAATCGGGATGATATCTTTTGGGCGAAGAATATTCGTAAGATTGTCGTCAACGAGGAAGTAGGTGACACGGGACGTTATAACTTCGGCCAGAAATGCGTATTCTGGGCGGCGATTATCTTCCTGGTCCTGTTGCTGGTGAGCGGAGTGGTCATCTGGCGTCCATATTTTGCGCCTGCTTTCTCAATCCCGGTGATCCGATTCGCGTTAATGCTGCATTCATTTGCCGCAGTAGCGTTAATTGTGGTTATCATGGTGCACATTTACGCCGCCCTTTGGGTGAAAGGCACCATTACCGCGATGGTGGAAGGATGGGTTACCAGTTCATGGGCGAAGAAACATCACCCGCGCTGGTACCGTGAAGTCCGAAAGACAACGGAAAAGAAAACTGAATGAGTATTCGCATAATCCCGCAAGATGAGCTGGAGAAGAGCGAGAAACGCACGGCGGATATGATTCCGCCGTTATTATTCCCCAGACTCAAAAATTTGTATAACCGCCGCGCTGAACGTCTGCGCGAGCTGGCCGAAAACAACCCGCTGGGCGATTACCTGCGCTTTGCCGCGCTGATCGCCCACGCGCAGGAAGTGGTGCTGTACGACCATCCGCTGCAGATGGATCTGACCGCGCGCATCAAAGAAGCAAACGATCAGGGCAAACCGCCGCTGGATATCCACGTCCTGCCGCGCGATAAGCACTGGCAAAAACTGCTGCAATCGTTAATTGCTGAGCTGAAACCGGAGATGAGCGGCCCCGCGTTAGCGGTGATCGAGAATCTGGAAAAAGCCTCAGAGCAAGAGCTGGAGCTGATGGCCAGCGCGCTGTTTGCCTCTGACTTTGCCTCCGTCAGCAGCGATAAAGCACCGTTCATCTGGGCCGCTCTGTCGCTCTACTGGGCACAAATGGCAAGCCTGATCCCCGGCAAAGCCCGTGCGGAATACGGTGAACAGCGTCAGTACTGCCCGGTGTGTGGTTCAATGCCGGTCTCCAGCATGGTGCAAATCGGTACCACTCAGGGTCTGCGTTATCTGCACTGCAACCTGTGCGAAACCGAGTGGCACGTGGTGCGCGTGAAGTGCAGCAACTGTGAGCAGAGCCGTGACTTGAACTACTGGTCACTGGATAACGAACAGTCGGCGATCAAAGCTGAAAGCTGCGGCGACTGTGGGACTTACCTGAAGATTCTCTATCAGGAAAAAGACCCGAAAGTCGAAGCCGTGGCCGACGATCTCGCTTCACTGATGCTGGACGCGCACATGGAGCAGGAGGGCTTTGCCCGCAGTTCCATCAACCCGTTCCTGTTCCCGGGTGAAGGGGAGTAAGGTCTTCACACTACCGGGCGGCGTAGGTCGCCCGGGTTATAATGTATACGGTGTGACCACACCGGATAGGCCTGCAAAATCCTTAGTATTTCGCGTAACCAGCGTAAGACGATGAATCTGTGCTGTTGCCAGAATAATGGCATCCGGCAATTTCATCCCATATTCCTGCCTGATACTCACGCTTCGTTCAGCAATATCCTGTGAAACACCGATCACGTTAAAAGCGCTCAACGCAACGCGTGTGCAGGATTCCTGATGGTATTTCTTTGCCCCAACCATCACTTCCATCCAGGTGATAAGGCTGATCGCATTCTGCGGCGGCCATGTTTCTATCGCTTGCTTTGCTTCACTCCGTCCACTAAACAGGTCGATGAGGATGTTGGTATCAAAAAGCGCGGATCCTTTGACCATTACCATTCCTCACGAAGTTTGCGTTGGTACTCAACGCCATCTTCTTCACAACCTTTCCAGAGTCCGAGAGCGCTGGAAATAGTCGTTTCAGCCTGTTCCTGCCTTTCCAGATACTGCTCAACGGCCTCCCGCAAGAGTTCAGCTCGCGGCAGGTTACGCTGCACCTTGAGGTCATCAAGACGTTTAATCACTTCGTCTGATAAATCGAGTAAAATTCTGCCCATATCCATCCCAGCCATCATACTCACATATACCTCCAGTATATCATCAGCGATTAATTTCCACACAACATACACCTGGGAAAAGCGGGAAAATAGCTTTCACGTGAACGATTTTTACTTTTGCGAGCCGCTTTCCAGAATCATACCCATCCCTATTTTTCCCATTTTCATTTGTGAGTATCCAGGTTATAAACCTGTATATCCATACAGATAAGAGTATTTAAAAATGGCACTGGAAAGCGGGATTGCGCAGTTAGTTGAGGCATTTATCGCGGCGGGACGCCCTTCTTCCCGCGAACAGAATATTGATGACCGGAGAGCTGGCTATATTGCCAGTACGGCGCTGGCCGGAGAAACTGAAACCCGCGTACAGGTTGAAGATATTGAACTCGATACCATGACGTTTCGCGTTGTTTCGCCTCTTAACTCTGCGGGAACGCTGCCCTGCGTCATTTATTATCATGGCGGATGTTTTGTCAGCGGTGGGTTTGCTACGCATGATAACCAACTAAGGCAGCTCGCCTGGTTCAGCGGCTGTCGGGTCATTGCAGTACAGTACCGCCTTGCGCCAGAGCATACTTTCCCGGCAGCACATAACGACGCTGAAACCGGGGCCAATATCATCTGGAAATATGCCCAGAAACTGGGAGTCGATCGCGAGCGCATAACCCTTGCTGGCGACAGCGCGGGCGGGCACCTGGCGCTGGTCACGGCACTACGCCTGAAAGCGGCCAGGCAATGGCAACCTGCACAGCTTATGCTGATCTACCCGATGCTGGACGCAACTGCCAGCTTTGCGAGCTATGACCATAATGGACGGGATTACATTATCACTCGCGATACACTGCTTTCGGGCTACGAGATGTATATGCCGAACACCGATCCATTGCATCCAGAAGTCAGCCCACTCTGGCGTGAAGACTTCAACGGCTTGCCGCCCACGCACATCATTACCGCTGAATTTGACCCACTGTGCGATGAAGGAGAGGCCCTGTTTCACCAGCTCCAGAAGCAAGGTGTGGACTGCACCTGTCAGCGCTATCCCGGCGTTATCCACGGATTTTTTCAGTTAGGAGGCGTAAGCCAGACAGCGCGAAACGCAATGCGCGACGTGGCCTGGCGTGTTAAAAGCCCATCAGCGGAGATAATTTCTTAATATTCAATGTTGTTTTCAACTTGAAAATATGATGGCATTGCGTTAGATTGTTTTCAGGTTGAAAACTATGTAATGGAACTACATCGTGCATGTCATCAGCCGAAAACCATTCAATGAGGGTATGCTCATGTATCCAAACCATGGGCTTGCTCTCTCTGAGTTGCTGCATGTTTTGGAGAAAAAAACATTCCATCACCCTGAAGAGATGAAACAGTATATTCCTTCTCTTGATAATTTTAAGTACAGGAATAAATGGTGGGTAATTGATGTTTCTGGTAACAACCTGAGACTCATTGCCTACATAGATTTCAGGTTACATAAGGTATTTGTGAAGCATATCGTTCTCCACGCCGAATATGACAAACTGACAGAATATTATCGGGGCCATAAAGAATGAGATCTCATCGTCATATGGACGCAGCCAGCGCAAAAAAGATCGTTGACACCTTCAGTTGTGCTGTAAAAACGATCCCTCTTTTGGGGGAAGAACGCAATGAAACGGAGTATCGAAGGGCACTAGCGCTAGTAGAGTTTCTGGTTGACCACGACGATCTTGAAAACCCACTATTTGAATTACTTAGTGCCCGAATCAGTGAATACGAAAAACATGCACCAGAATTCAGAGCGCTCAATCAACACCTGAAACAAATCCCCTCTGGCGTTTCCGTATTGCGTACGCTCATGGATCAGTACGGATTAAAAGCCACCGACCTCGCCAACGAACTTGGTTCTAAATCGAACGTCAGCAACATCCTAAATGGCCGTAGAGCACTGACTGTAAGCCATATTAAAGCACTTGCAGAACGCTTTAAACTTCCGGCAGATGCATTTATCGAGTAGAGGGTATCCCCCTACTCTTCCTCGTTACCGCCCTCTTCATATGCGCCAAACGGTTTTGCGGGTAGCACAATGTAAGTACCTTCAAACACGACGCCCGGTGTGTCATCGCCAAACACCCCGACCTGCATCTGCACACGCGCCTTGCGGCCTCTTGCCAGACGGTCGAGGTCGCCGCTCAGCGAACCCAGATCGGCAATAGCAGTTGGTTTCCCGGTGATCGGCCTGCTGTAGCGGATATGCGCGTCGGCGAGAATGATCGTTCCTCCCAGATGACGCTCGCGCAGCATCAGCCAGATAAGTCCCCAGCCCGTTAGCGTCGCCAGTGAAAACAGGCTACCGGCAAACAGGGTATGGTGCGGATTCTGATTGCCCGTCTCGGGCATCGTGGTAATAAATTTCTGCCCGGTGTACTGCTGAATGCGCACGCCCATTTTCTCACTCAATGGAATATGTTCGTACCAGGCTTGTTGTAGCTGTCCGCACCAGTCCCCGCGATGGAGAATATCGTCCAGCGTCGCAATGGGCTTAATCATCAAAAAGTGGCGCACCGGCGTGGTTTGCGGCGTGGTGATTTCTCCCTGGCTCACAAACCCGAGCTTGGCGAAAAATTCGACCGCATCTTCACGGGCGCTACAGGTTACGCGTTTGACCCCTTCCTGACGCGCCACAGACTCCAGAGTCATCGCCATCAGCGTGCCCAACCCTTTCTCTTGCACGGAAGGGTCTACTGCCATAAAGCGTATGGAAGCTTCGTTATCCGCATTGATATACAGACGCCCTACCGCAACCAGATTCCCCTCTTCGTCCACCACCATCTGGTGATGCGCCATCGCGTCCCATGCATCTCGTTCGGAGCCTTTTGGCTGATGCAATGGCTTACGCAGCATCTCCCAGCGAAACTGGTAGTAGCGCTCCAATTCTTCTTCTGTTTGCGGTACTCGAAGGTGATACATCGTCGTATTCTCTCTTGTTGTCCGCGGCCATACCGGTAGCTGGTTCATACTTGTAACCAAAACGTCACGGGGCCATCATTAACCAGTGAAACCTGCATATCCGCAGCGAATCGACCGGTTTGCGTATTCATTTCCTGTTGGCGGCAACGCTCAACAAAGTATTCATACAGCGCTTCTGCTCGCTCGGGCGCTGCGCCTTTCGAAAACCCCGGACGCATGCCGCGTTCGGTATCTGCCGCCAGCGTAAACTGTGAAACCACCAGCACGCTGCCGCCTGACTGCTGCACGTTGAGGTTCATTTTGCCTTCGGCATCGCTAAAGATTCGATAACCGAGTACGCGCTCGCACAGGCGGTTCGCTTTCTGTTCGTCATCATCCCTTTCGACACCTAACAAGACCAAAAGTCCTGGGCCAATTTCACCCGTCACCTCGCCCTCCACGGTGACGCTGGCACGGGTTACGCGCTGAATTAATGCAATCATGGTTGCTCTGCTTCTTCTTGTTTTGCGGCTTGTTTAAGTTTGCGGTATTCCCCGAGAGTGACAGTTATTTCCGCGCCTAGCAAGACGATACACCACGTCCAGTATACCCAGACAAATAAAATGGGGATCACCGCCAGGACACCGTAAATGAGCTGATACGACGGGAACATGGTGATGTAGAGCGCAAATCCTTTCTTTCCGGCTTCGAACAACACAGCGGCCACAAAGGCGCCAATCACCGCATCACGATTAGGGACGCGCGTAGTCGGTACAATGCTGTAGAGGAGCCAGAACGAGAGCCAGGAAAGCACCAGCGGGAAAATACGCAGGATGTTATCAATCACCGTGTTGAGATCGCTGGCCCAGCGCAATGACAACAGATAAGAACTGATTGCCAGACTGGCTCCCGCCAGCAGCGGCCCCAGCGTTAAAATCATCCAGTAGACGGCGAAAGAGTACACTTTGGGACGAGTGCGCTTGCTGCGCCAGATAGTATTCATAGCGTTATCAATGGAATACATCAGCAATAATGCTGTGACAATCAACCCACATGCCCCGACGGCCGTCATTTTGTTCGAGTTGGCGACAAACTGTTCGATATAACGCTGGATGACGTCCCCCGTCGCCGGGATAAAGTTTGCGAAAATAAAATGACGTAACTGGACACTGACGTCGGAAAACATCGGAAATGCGGCGAAAAGCGCAAATACGACGGCAATAAGCGGCACTAATGAGAGCAATGAAACGTAGGCAAGATTCCCTGCCAGCGTCGTCATATTGTCCTCATCAATCCGCTGCCATAGTAGCTTCAGCCAGTCTCGTACAGGACGCGTATGATGCCTGGCCTGTTGCTGAACATTTTTTAGCATAACAACGTCGCGAAATAGTCAGGAATGGTCGTTTTATCGACGACCTGGATACTGGTGATCCCTAACCGGTTAGCCCCTTCAATATTATCGGCGTTATCGTCAAAAAAGACCGCATCGTGCGCAGAAAAACCTTCAGACTGCAGGACGTGCTGGTAAATTCGCGCTTCCGGTTTACGCATGCCCAGTTCCTGGGAAAGGTAAATATGGTCAGCAGCCTGACGGATCTCGGGGTATTCGTCCGGCCAAAACGTGGTGTGCAGGCGGTTGGTATTCGATAAGACGACCACCCTATGCCCCTGCTCACGCAGCTTCTGCATGATGTCGGTGACCTCAGGGCGCAAGGCGACAAACACGGCCTGCCAGCCGTGAGAGAACTGCTCGTAACTTAGCGGCAGCGCCATCTCATGACATAGCGCCTCGGCAAAGGCTTCATCGGTTATTTCGCCTCGCTCGTGCTGGTGAAAAGCCTCCCCCATAGTGAAATTTTGCTTTAGCGAAGCCAACGGTACACGGCTCAGATCGCTCCATGTGCCCAACACGCGGTTGAAGTCGATATCGACAATCACATTACCCAAATCAAAGATATAGAGCATGCCCTTCTCCTTATTCGCCGTGGATGAATAACTGTAGCGGGAAAGGAGAAGTTTGACTATGCGAGAGTGATGGCTGCGAACTTATCGGGCCATCATTGGGAAGAATTACACGGCCAGAGCATCATCCTGTGAAGGACTCACCTGTACAATTTCAACCTGCTGTGACTGGAGTAAATTGTGCAATGCCGGACCTGGATATTCATCAGTAAACAGCGCAGTCACCTGAGACACGTTACCAATTTCTACCGCGGCAGAAGCCGTATATTTCGTATGATCCGCTGCCAGCAGAATGTGTCTTGAATGGGACATCATCGTTTTCACTACGCTGGCTTCATTGACATCAAACTCCAGCAGCGCGCCATCACTTTCGATCGCGCCAACGCTGGTAACCAGGTAGTCGGCACGAAAATCAGCCACAAATGCCGAGGCAGAAGGGCCAATGATGCCGCTGTTATGCGGGCGTAACGTTCCACCTGGTACCATAACTTCAAAACGTGGGTTGTTATACAGAATGTGCGCCACGCGTAGGCTGTTGGTAATAATGCGCAAATGATTATGGTTTAACAGCGCGCGGGCAACCTGCTCAACGGTGGTGCCTATGGTAATGAACACCGTCGAACCGTCAGGGATGTAGTCAGCCACCGCCTCCGCGATGGCTTTCTTCTCTTCCGTCCACGAGACTTCACGCTGCTCAAACGCCGTATTCACCACGCTGGAGGCCCTGCCCGCCCCACCATGATGACGCGTAATTAATCCCTGCTCGCTGAGTTTACGAATATCACGACGCACGGTCTGCGTGGACACGCCCAGCAGGCTGGCCAGCTCGTCGATATTCATATAACCGCGCTCGCTGATCAGCATCAACAGCTGATCGTGCCGCGGGTTACCGGTCAGTTCGGTAAGGCTCATGAAATTTCCTCGAAAAACCATTGCCCTGGCATTTTATACAAAAAGTGACAGAAAAGATCGGGTTTGATCACAGTCAGGGATTCCGGCCCTTCCTCCCGGACGCGTGCATTTTAGCGCAGCAACCCCGCTGGCGAACCTGACCGCGTCTTCCGGGGCATCACCACCCGCCAGGCTGAATGCGAGCGCACCGTGGAAAACGTCTCCGGCCCCCGTAGTATCCACAACGTCGACTTTAAATCCAGATTGATGCTGCAACGCATTATTTTTTATCCAGTCGCAGCCCTCACTGCCACGCGTCACATAAACATGACCATTTGTGAGCGTTTTTGCTTGTTTAAGTCCAGCTTCAGAATCATTTATCCCGGTTAAACGCGCCAGACCCGGTTCAGAGAACGCAGCATGATCGCTTAACGCCACCAGTTCACTGATATCTTGTGGCGTGACGTCACCATCCAGTACCGTCATCACTCCCGCCCGACGCGCCAGCGTGAACGCCTGCCTGGCGCCTTCGTGCCAGCGAACATCCGCCAGAACCACATCCCACTGGGAAAAATCGATCTCGTTGAGCCAGTCAGCGTCATGCAGTAAGTCCGGGCTGGGGTAGTTAACGATAATACGCTCCCCTTGCGCATCCACCATAATCGCCGATTGCGAAGACTTTGCCCCCGTGTAGCGCCGGGTGTAGCGGGTGTTTACCCCCAGGGATTCCAGCTCCGCCAGCAGGCTGTTTCCGGTGTCGTCATCGCCCACACGGCCAATAAAGTCCACTTGCGCGCCCAGCTTCGCTGCAGCCACTGCGGCCGTTGCAGCAGGCCCGCCGCCCACTTCCGTATACCGCTTCGCCACATACTTACCTCCTTCAGTCGGTAAACCTTCCACGTAATAGATGCGATCCATCACGGCAATACCTACACAAGCAATACGAATCATGGTCATTCCTTAGGCATTTCAAGATGGGATCATTTTAATTTCACAAAATGTTTAAAAAGTGACGGCTGTCAATTTTTTGACCATAAATTACAAATACGATCAAAAACAGACAAAAACAAACGACCTTAAATGACAAAAAATGACATCCACGTCTCAGGAGAACGTTATGGCAGTTATAGCATTTATCGGATTAGGTCAGATGGGTTCACCCATGGCGAGCAACTTGCTGAAGCAGGGTCATCAACTCAGCGTCTTTGACGTTAACCCGGATGCCGTTCAGCGCCTGGTGGAAAAAGGAGCCCAACCTGCCAGCAGCCCGGCTCAGGCAGTAAAAGGGGCAGAATTTGTCATCACAATGCTGCCAAACGGCGATCTGGTGCGCAGCGTACTGTTCGGTGAGCAGGGTATCTGCGAAAACCTCTCCCCGCAGGCATTAGTGATTGATATGTCGACTATTCACCCACTGCAAACCGACAAATTGATCGCCGATATGCGTGCCAAAGGCTTCGACATGATGGATTGCCCGGTTGGACGTACCTCCGATCACGCTATCGCAGGAACGCTGTTGCTGCTGGCAGGTGGAACGGCACAGCAGGTAGAACGCGCCACACCGGTTCTGATGGCGATGGGTAATGAATTGATCAACGCAGGCGGCCCCGGTATGGGCATTCGCGTCAAGCTCATCAACAACTACATGAGCATCGCGTTAAACACCTTGTCTGCTGAAGCCGCCGTGTTGTGCGAAGCGCTCGGCCTCTCCTTCGATGTGGCCTTGCAAGTCATGAGCGGCACTCCCGCCGGGAAAGGCCACTTCACTACCTCATGGCCGAACAAGGTGCTGAAAGGCGATCTTTCCCCGGCCTTTATGATCGATTTAGCGCATAAGGATCTTGGTATCGCTCTGGACGTTGCCAACCAATTACACGTACCGATGCCGCTCGGTGCCGCCTCCCGCGAAGTCTATAACCAGGCACGCGCCGCTGGCCGTGGCCGGGAAGACTGGACGGCCATTCTTGAACAGGTTCGCGCATCCGCCGGGCTAAATAAACACACAGATAAGTAAGGACTGAACAATGACGAAGTACACCCTGAAAGATATCACCCGAGCTTCCGGCGGTTTTGCCATGCTGGCAGTCGATCAGCGCGAAGCTATGCGCTTAATGTTTGCCGCAGCAGGCGCAAAATCTCCGGTTAGTGACAGCGTACTGACTGATTTCAAAGTCAATGCGGCGAAGATCTTGTCCCCTTATGCCTCCGCCATTCTGGTGGATCAGCAGTTCTGCTACCGCCAGGTTGTAGAGCAAAACGCGGTCGCCAAAAACTGCGCCATGATTGTGGCCGCTGATGAGTTTATTCCGGGTAACGGTATTCCTGTCGATAGCGTAGTGATTGATAAAAAAATCAACCCGCAGGCGGTGAAGCAAGATGGTGCCAAGGCTCTCAAATTGCTGGTGCTGTGGCGTAGCGATGAAGATGCCCAACAGCGTCTGGACATGGTGAAAGAATTCAATGAGTTATGCCATTCCAATGGGCTGCTGAGCATCATCGAGCCGGTGGTTCGCCCACCGCGTCGTGGCGATAAGTTCTGCCGTGAACAGGCCATCATCGATGCCGCGAAAGAGCTGGGCGACAGCGGTGCCGATCTCTACAAGGTCGAAATGCCGCTGTACGGCAAAGGAACCCAACAGGAATTGCTTAGCGCCTCTCAGCGCCTGAATGAAAACATCAACATGCCGTGGGTCATTCTTTCCTCTGGTGTGGATGAAAAACTGTTCCCACGCGCGGTCAGCGTAGCAATGACCGCAGGCGCATCCGGCTTCCTGGCCGGACGTGCGGTCTGGTCATCCGTTGTGGGTCTGCCGGATACCGAACTGATGCTGCGTGATGTTTCCGCACCGAAGTTGCAGCGTCTGGGCGATATCGTCGACGAAATGATGACCCGCCGCTAATAGAGGATCAAAGCATGAAATGGTTTAACACCCTAAGCCACAACCGCTGGCTGGAACAGGAAACCGACCGCATCTTTAACTTTGGTAAAAATGCGGCTGTCCCTACTGGATTTGGCTGGCTGGGAAACAGTGGTCAGGTCAGAACGGATATGGGAACACATCTGTGGATCACCGCCCGCATGCTGCACGTCTATTCCGTTGCCGCCTCCATGGGGCGCCCAGGTGCATATCAACTCGTCGACCACGGCATTAAGGCGCTGAACGGTGCCCTACGTGACACACGCTACGGCGGTTGGTACGCCTGCGTCAATGACGAAGGCGTGATGGATGCCTCCAAGCAGGGTTATCAACATTTCTTCGTCTTACTTGGCGCGGCAAGCGCGGTCACTACCGGTCATCCACAGGCCAGAAAATTGCTGGATGACGCCATCGAGGTGATTGAGAAGTACTTCTGGAGCGAAGACGAGCAAATGTGCCTGGAGTCCTGGGACGAAGCCTTCAGCCAGACGGAAGATTATCGCGGCGGCAACGCTAACATGCACGCGGTCGAGGCTTTCCTGATCGTGTATGACGTGACTCATGACCGTAAATGGCTCGATCGCGCACTGCGTATCGCTTCGGTGATTATTCACGACGTGGCCCGTAGCGGGGAGTACCGCGTCAATGAACACTTCGATTCACAGTGGAATCCAATCCGCGATTACAACAAGGACAACCCAGCTCACCGTTTTCGCGCCTACGGTGGCACGCCGGGTCACTGGATCGAGTGGGGCCGCCTGATGCTGCATCTGCATGCCGCGCTGGAAGCTCGCTTCGAAACACCACCCGCCTGGCTGCTGGAAGATGCAAAAGGGCTTTTCCACGCCACTATCCGCGATGCCTGGGCACCGGACGGCGCAGACGGTTTTGTCTATTCGGTGGATTGGGACGGCACACCGATCGTTCGCGAAAGAGTGCGTTGGCCGATAGTCGAAGCGATGGGCACCGCCTACGCCCTGTACACCCTCACAGGCGACAGCCAGTACGAAGCCTGGTACCAGAAATGGTGGGATTACTGCATCACTTACCTGATGGATTACGAGACCGGTTCATGGTGGCAGGAGCTGGACACCGATAACAAGGTGACCACCAAAGTCTGGGACGGCAAGCAGGACATTTATCACCTGCTGCACTGCCTGGTGATCCCGCGTCTGCCGCTGGCTCCGGGTCTTGCTCCGGCTGTTGCCGCCGGTCTGCTGGATATCAACGCTAAATAAGTAACAAGGTGGGCTGCCATGCATAGCGGTGGAAAAACCCTTCATCTTCAGGCCGGACACTACCAGGCGAAAATCGTCACGGTTGGCGCTGGGCTAGCAGAATTGACGCACCGTGGGCGTCATATCGTTATTCCCCACAAACCGGAAGAAATGCCGCTGGCACATTTGGGGAAAGTGTTAATCCCCTGGCCAAACCGCGTTGTAGATGGCAGCTATCACTATAACGGCAAGGATTACCAGCTTGCCGTTAACGACTCAGTTTCACATACCGCTATTCATGGGTTACTGGCCTGGCGGGACTGGCAGATTAACCAGCAGTCGGCATCGGAAGTGTCGCTGACGATTTTTCTGCCGCCTTCTTATGGTTATCCCTTCGCGCTGGTTTCAGAGGTGATTTACCGACTGGAGGCAACCCGTGGACTGCACGTTTTTATTTGCACACAGAATGTGGGTGACGAAATCGCGCCGTATGGCGCGGGAGCACATCCCTATTTGACCTGCAATCTGCAACCCATTGATGACTGTGAATTGACGCTCCCGGCGAGTGAAGGAGCATGCGATGAACGATATTTCACCACGCCGCAACGCATTGCGCAGATCGCTATCGATCATACGTTCAGGACTTTGCCACCTGGCGCTGAGTGGGAAGTCAGGATAACCAGCCCATCGCAAAACATGTCCACTTTTTTACGCAGCCACCAGCCCTGGTTGCAAGTGTATACCGGCGAAAAATTGGCAAGGCGCGGCCTGGCGGTAGAACCGATGACCTGCCCGCCCGACGCCTTTAACTCCGGAATTAGCCTGATTCATCTCGCGCCCGGAGAACAACATCAGATGCATTTTTTAATCGGCAGTGAATAACAGATTTCCGACAAATTACCGAATTACCCTATTTTTACGGAGACGATAATGAATTCGCTACAACAACGGTCAACCGCCTTAGAACTCACATCATTACCTGATGGATTTGCTCTAACGTACCACCAGCGCCTGATTTTACGCCACAGTACAGAAACTCCCTGCCTGTGGATCGGCGCGGGCGTTGCCGATATCGATATGTTTCGCGGCAACTTCAGTATTAAAGACAAGCTCAATGAGAAAATTGCCCTGACCGACGCCACGGTCAGCGAGTCGCCTGACGGCTGGCGGGTGTATTTCAGCCGCGGTGATACCATCAACGCCACGCTGCATATTTCCACCGATGAACAGGGTCGTCTGAAGCTGGATCTGCACAACGGCGATCTCAGCCATAACCGCATCTGGCTGCGTCTGGCCGCAAGGGCGGACGATCATATCTACGGCTGCGGCGAACAGTTCTCTTACTTCGACTTACGCGGGAAGCCGTTCCCGCTGTGGACCAGCGAACAGGGCGTGGGCCGAAACAAAAACAGCTATGTCACCTGGCAAGCCGACTGTAAAGAGAACGCCGGCGGCGACTACTACTGGACCTTCTTCCCACAGCCGACCTTCGTCAGCACGCAGAAGTACTACTGCCACGTTGATAACAGTTGCTATATGAATTTCGACTTCAGCGCGCCGGAGTATCACGAACTGGCGCTGTGGGAGGACAAAACCACCCTGCGCTTTGAGTGCGCTGATACCTACATCTCCTTGCTGGAAAAACTGACTGCGCTGCTGGGTCGTCAGCCGGAGCTGCCGGACTGGATCTACGATGGCGTCACGCTCGGTATTCAGGGCGGTACTGAGGTTTGCCAGAGCAAACTGGACACCATGCGTAACGCTGGCGTGAAGGTAAATGGCATCTGGGCGCAGGACTGGTCCGGGATCCGCATGACCTCCTTTGGCAAGCGCGTGATGTGGAACTGGAAGTGGAACAGCGACAATTATCCGCAGTTGGATAGCCGTATTAAGCAGTGGAAAGAAGAGGGCGTGCAGTTCCTCTCCTACATCAACCCGTACATCGCCAGCGATAAAGATCTCTGTGCCGAAGCGGCCAAACACGGTTATCTGGCGAAAGATGCATCCGGCGGCGATTACCTCGTAGAGTTTGGCGAGTTTTACGGCGGTGTGGTCGATCTGACCAACCCGGAAGCCTACGACTGGTTCAAAGAGGTCATCAAGAAAAATATGATCGAACTGGGCTGCGGCGGCTGGATGGCAGATTTTGGCGAATACCTGCCGACAGATACGTATCTGCACAACGGCGTCAGCGCCGAGATCATGCACAACGCCTGGCCCGCACTGTGGGCGAAATGTAACTACGAAGCGCTACAGGAGACCGGCAAACTCAGCGAGATCCTGTTCTTTATGCGTGCGGGTTACACCGGTAGCCAGAAGTACTCCACCATGATGTGGGCAGGCGATCAGAACGTGGACTGGAGCCTTGACGACGGTCTGGCTTCCGTCGTTCCTGCGGCGCTGTCTCTGGCGATGACCGGCCACGGTCTGCACCACAGCGATATCGGCGGCTACACCACCCTGTTTGACATGAAACGCAGCAAAGAACTGCTGCTGCGCTGGTGCGACTTCAGCGCCTTCACGCCGATGATGCGCACCCACGAAGGTAACCGCCCTGGCGATAACTGGCAGTTTGATGGTGATGCTGAAACCATCGCCCACTTTGCCCGCATGACCACCGTCTTTACCACCCTGAAACCGTATCTGAAACAGGCCGTCGCGCAAAACAGCGCTACCGGTCTGCCGGTGATGCGCCCGCTGTTCCTGCATTACGAAGACGATGCACACACCTACACCCTGAAATATCAGTACCTGCTGGGACAGGATCTGCTGGTTGCGCCGGTTCACGAACAAGGCAAGCCTGACTGGACCCTGTATCTGCCGGAGGATAGCTGGGTAAATATCTGGACCGGGGAAACTTACCAGGGCGGTGACATCACCGTGGATGCGCCAATTGGCAAGCCTCCGGTGTTTTATCGCGCGAAGAGTGAGTGGGCGTCACTGTTTGCCACGTTACGCAACATCTAATACGGCTCGCCCGTGGGGAAACTCACGGGCACATGGAGAATAATAATGAGTCAGAATTCCTCTAATCCGGCAACCCTACGCTTGCCGTTCAAAGAAAAACTCGCCTATGGGATGGGTGATTTGGGTTCCAATATCCTGCTGGACATTGGCACGCTCTATTTACTCAAGTTTTATACCGATGTCCTTGGTTTACCGGGAACTTACGGCGGTATCATTTTCCTTATTGCCAAGTTTTTTACCGCGTTTACCGATATGGGCACCGGGATTATGCTCGACTCGCGACGCAAAATCGGTCCGAAAGGTAAATTCCGCCCGTTCGTTCTGTATGCCGCATTTCCGGTAACCCTGCTGGCGATTGCGAATTTTGTCGGTACACCATTTGAAGTCACCGGCAAAACGGTGATGGCGACGATACTGTTTATGCTGTACGGACTGTTTTTCAGCATGATGAACTGCTCTTACGGTGCGATGGTCCCCGCGATCACCAAAAACCCGGACGAACGCGCCTCTCTGGCGGCCTGGCGACAGGGCGGAGCCACTCTTGGCCTGCTGCTGTGCACCGTCGGTTTTGTGCCAGTGATGAACCTGATCGAAGGCAACTCACAGTTGGGCTATATCTTCGCCGCCACCTTGTTCTCTCTGTTCGGCCTGCTGTTTATGTGGCTGTGCTATGCCGGGGTAAAAGAACGCTATGTGGAAGTGAAACCCGTTGATGCCACGCAAAAACCGGGATTATTACAATCATTCCGCGCCATCGCGGGTAACCGTCCACTGTTTATTCTGTGCGTGGCCAACCTTTGCACGCTTGGCGCGTTTAACGTCAAGTTGGCGATTCAGGTCTATTACACCCAGTACGTACTGAACGACCCGATCCTCCTTTCGTGGATGGGCTTTTTCAGCATGGGCTGTATCTTCATCGGCGTGTTCTTAATGCCGGGAATGGTCAGACGTTTCGGCAAGAAAAAGGTCTACATCGGCGGTTTGCTGATCTGGGTCGCGGGTGATCTGCTGAACTACTTCTTTGGTGGCGGCTCAGTCAGCTTTGTCGCCTTCTCCTGTCTGGCGTTCTTCGGCTCAGCATTCGTCAACAGCCTGAACTGGGCGCTGGTCTCCGACACGGTGGAATATGGCGAATGGCGTACCGGCGTGCGTTCGGAAGGGACGGTGTACACCGGATTTACATTCTTCCGTAAAGTGTCACAAGCGCTGGCGGGATTCTTCCCTGGCTGGATGCTGACGCAAATCGGCTATGTCCCCAACGTGGTGCAATCTGCCAGTACGGTCGAAGGATTGCGTCAGCTGATCTTTATTTATCCCTGCGCGTTGGCGGTGATCACCATTGTAGCTATGGGCTGTTTCTACAACCTTAACGAGAAGATGTATGTCCGCATCGTTGAAGAGATAGAAGCGCGTAAACAAACCGTTTGATAATAATAATGAATAGCGCTCTACGGGGCGCTATTGAGGAGCGATTATGTCTTTTCATGATCCGCTAACGCTAAAACTGAGCCTGCGTGAAAAATTCGCCTACGGAGTGGGTGACTTCGGCTCAAATTTGATGCTGTGTATCGGCACGCTGTATCTGCTTAAATTTTATACCGATGAACTAGGGATGCCGGCGTATTACGGTGGGATTATCTTTTTGGTGGCGAAGTTCTTCACCGCCTTCACTGATATGTTGACCGGTGTATTGCTGGACTCAAGGCGTAATATTGGCGCAAAGGGGAAATTCAGACCCTTTATTTTGTATGCGTCATTTCCTGTCGCCGTCGTCGCCAGCGCGCAGTTTTTAGCGACAGGCTTTACGCTGACGGTGAAAACCGGGCTGGCGACGGTGTTGTTCATGCTGTTCGGCCTGTTCTATAGCCTGATGAACTGCTCCTACGGCGCGATGGTGCCTGCAATTACTAAAAATCCGCATGAGCGCGCTCAGCTCGCCGCCTGGCGTCAGGGCGGCGCTACCGTAGGCCTGTTACTGTGTACCGTTGGCTTTATGCCAATTCAGGCGCTATTTGTCAGTTCGCCTTCGCTGGGTTATCTGATTGCCGCACTGATCTTCTCCGTCTGCGGGTTATTCAGCATGTGGTGGTGCTTTAGCGGTGTGAAGGAACGCTATATCGAAATCGTACCGGACCATCATAAGCCCAGTATTCTCAAGTCGTTTTGCGCCATTTTCCGTAACCCTCCGCTGCTGGTGCTGTGTATTGCCAACCTGTGCACGCTGGCGGCATTCAACATTAAGCTGGCAATCCAGGTGTATTACACCCAGTACGTGCTCAACGATATCCACCTGCTCTCCTGGATGGGGTTTTTCAGCATGGGGTGCATTCTGCTTGGGGTACTGCTGGTGCCCACAGCTGTAAAACGCTTCGGTAAAAAACAGGTTTACCTCGGCGGTCTGGCGTTATGGGCAATCGGCGATGTGCTGAACTTTTTCTGGGGCAGTACGTCATTTTTATTCGTAACGTTTTCCTGCATGGCCTTCTTCGGAACCGCTTTTGTTAACAGCCTGAACTGGGCGCTGGTTCCGGATACGGTCGATTATGGCGAATGGAAGACGGGGATCCGTGCGGAAGGCTCGGTATATACGGGTTATACCTTTTCTCGCAAAATTTCCGCAGCGCTGGCCGGTTTCCTGCCAGGTATTATGCTGACGCAAATCGGTTATATCCCCAATATTGCCCAGAGTGATGCAACCCTGCTTGGTTTGCGTCAGCTTATTTTTCTCTGGCCCTGTGGGCTGGCAATTATTGCGGCAATCACGATGGGCTTCTTTTATAAACTCAGCGAAGCCCGTTTTGCTTTTATTATTGAGGAAATCAGCCAACGGAAGAAAAATAACATTCAACCAGAACGCATTAGCCATAAAAAGAAAACCTCTGCTGTAAACGTATAAAAATAATTGCCGCTTATTCCATCTTAATGGATGGCGGCCTCCCTACGCTTAAAAAATGGATTTATCATGAAAAAATTAAATACAATAATTCTCTTATCCTCTGTTGTTTCCACTTCTGTTTTTGCGGGTGCCTATATCGAGAACCGCGAAGCATATAATCTGGCTTCCGATCAGATAGAAGTGATGATGCGCGTCGGCTATAACTCCGATATGGGCGCGGGCATCATGCTCACCAACACCTACACTATGCAACGCAAGGATGAGTTAAAACACGGCTATAACGAAATTGAAGGCTGGTATCCGTTATTTAAACCGACAGATAAATTAACCATCCAGCCCGGCGGGCTAATAAACGATAAGAGTACTGGTTCCGGTGGTGCTGCTTATCTGGATGTTAACTATAAATTTACCCCATGGTTTAATCTTACCGTACGTAACCGATATAACCATAATAACTACAGTTCAACCGACCAGAACGGTGACCTGGATAATAATGATACCTATGAAATAGGTAACTACTGGAACTTTGCCATTACCGATAAATTTTCCTATACCTTTGAACCGCACTATTTTATGCGCGTCAATGACTTCAATAGCAGCAACGGAAAAGATCATCACTGGGAAATTACCAATACCTTTAAGTATCGGATCAATGAACACTGGTTGCCCTACCTGGAATTACGCTGGTTAGATCGCAATGTTGAACCTTATCATCGCGAACAAAACCAGATTCGTGTTGGGGCAAAGTATTTCTTCTAATACTACTGATGATAAAAAAAGCCGCTGATCATCAGCGGCTTTTACTTGCCGGGTGGTGCTTACGCTTACCCGGCCTACGGATTGTCCGTATTACTCTTCTTTCGCGCCACGCATTGCACGGCGACGATCGTTTTCAGTCAGGTGACGCTTACGGATACGGATAGAGGTTGGGGTAACTTCTACCAGTTCGTCGTCATCGATGAATTCCAGAGCCTGCTCCAGAGTCATCTTAACCGGCGGAACCAGAACCGTTGCTTCGTCAGTACCGGACGCACGCATGTTGGTCAGTTTCTTACCGGTCAGGCAGTTTACCGTCAGGTCGTTAGAGCGGCTGTGAATACCGATGATCTGGCCTTCGTAAACTTCAGCACCGTGACCCAGGAACAGCTTACCGCGATCCTGCAGGCTGAACAGTGCGAACGCAACTGCTTTACCCTGGCCGTTGGAGATCAGTACGCCGTTCTGACGCTGACCCACATCACCCGCACGAACATCGTCGTAGTGGCTGAAGGTGGAGTACAGCAGACCGGTACCGGAAGTCATGGTCATGAATTCTGAACGGAAGCCGATCAGGCCACGGCTTGGGATCACGTAGTCAAGACGTACGCGGCCTTTGCCATCTGGATTCATGTTTTTCAGGTCGCCTTTACGCTCACCCAGAGCCTGCATGACAGAACCCTGATGCTGCTCTTCGACGTCCAGCGTTACGTTTTCGAACGGCTCTTGTTTACGGCCATCGATTTCGCGGAAGATAACTTTCGGACGGGAAACCGCCATTTCGAAACCTTCACGACGCATGTTTTCAATCAGAACAGACAGGTGCAGCTCACCACGACCGGATACACGGAACGCATCCGCATCTTCGGTTTCTTCAACGCGCAGCGCAACGTTGTGCACCAGCTCTTTGTTCAGGCGATCAAGGATCTGACGAGAGGTAACATATTTACCTTCTTTACCACAGAACGGAGAAGTGTTTACGCAGAAGAACATGGTTACGGTCGGTTCATCAACGGACAGAGCCGGCAGCGCTTCGACGTTCTGCGGGTCGCAGATGGTGTCGGAGATGTTCAGTTCGCCCAGACCGGTGATCGCGATGATATCGCCTGCTTCGGCAATATCGCTCTCGATACGTTCCAGACCCAGATGAGTCAGGACTTTACCGACTTTACCGTTACGGGTTTTGCCTTCGCTATCAATGATAGTGATCTGCTGGTTCGGTTTAACTTTACCGCGTTTAATGCGGCCGATGCCGATTACGCCAACGTAGTTGTTGTAGTCCAGCTGGGAGATTTGCATCTGCAGCGGGCCATCAAGGTCTACGTTCGGAGCCGGTACGCGATCAACGATGGTCTGATACAGCGGAGTCATGTCTTCAGCCATATCTTCGTGATCCAGACCTGCGATACCGTTCAGCGCGGAAGCGTAAACGATCGGGAAGTCCAGCTGTTCGTCGGTAGCGTCGAGGTTAACGAACAGGTCGAATACCTGATCAACAACCCAGTCAGGACGCGCGCCAGGACGGTCAACTTTGTTGATAACAACAATTGGCTTCAGGCCATGGGCAAAGGCTTTTTTGGTCACGAAGCGCGTCTGCGGCATCGGACCGTCCATTGCATCCACCACCAGCAGCACGGAGTCGACCATGGACATTACACGTTCAACTTCACCACCGAAGTCGGCGTGCCCCGGGGTATCAACGATGTTGATACGGTAGTCATTCCATTTGATAGCGGTGTTTTTAGCGAGGATGGTAATCCCACGCTCTTTCTCCAAATCGTTGGAGTCCATCACGCGCTCTTGGGTTTCAGCACGTGCATCGAACGTACCGGATTGTTGGAGCAGCTTGTCTACCAGGGTCGTTTTACCATGGTCTACGTGCGCGATGATGGCGATGTTACGCAAATTTTCGATCACAACTTTGCCTCAGGCATTTTAGAAATAGCGCGTTATTGTACACGGATTAATCGCAGTACAAAACAGGATCACAAACATCCTCCGCAAACAAGTATTGCAGAGTTTCTTTGTGATCACATTCACGGAGCGTTAAAAGGGGTAATCTGACATGCTTTGCACCAATATGGTGCTTAATGTTCACATTAAAGCACTATAATGGTGCAATACAACCTTCATGGTGCAGCCCCTTTGCACGATGGTGCGCATGATAACGCCTTTTAGGGGCAATTTAAAAGTTGGCACAGATTTCGCTTTATATTTTTTACGGCGACACGGCCAATTTTTGCAGAATTGAAGACTTCGTTACCACGACGACCACGACCAATCCGGGAGAGTAAGTATGTCCGCTGAACACGTTTTGACGATGCTGAATGAACACGAAGTGAAGTTTGTTGATTTGCGCTTCACCGATACCAAAGGTAAAGAACAGCACGTCACTATTCCTGCTCACCAGGTAAATGCCGAATTCTTTGAAGAAGGCAAAATGTTTGACGGCTCCTCAATCGGTGGCTGGAAAGGCATTAACGAATCAGACATGGTTCTGATGCCAGATGCGTCGACTGCACTCATCGACCCGTTCTTTGAAGAGTCAACCCTGATCATCCGTTGCGATATCCTGGAACCCGGCACGCTGCAGGGCTATGACCGCGACCCGCGCTCCATCGCAAAACGCGCTGAAGAGTATCTGCGTTCCACCGGCATCGCAGACACCGTTCTGTTCGGGCCAGAGCCAGAATTCTTCCTGTTTGACGACATCCGTTTCGGCGCGTCTATTTCCGGTTCCCACGTGGCTATCGATGACATCGAAGGCGCATGGAACTCCTCCACCAAATACGAAGGTGGTAACAAAGGTCACCGTCCTGGTGTGAAAGGCGGTTACTTCCCGGTTCCTCCGGTAGATTCTTCTCAGGACATCCGTTCTACCATGTGTCTGATCATGGAAGAGATGGGTCTGGTTGTTGAAGCGCACCACCATGAAGTGGCGACCGCTGGCCAGAACGAAATCGCGACCCGCTTTAACACCATGACTAAAAAAGCGGACGAAATTCAGATCTACAAATATGTGGTTCACAACGTTGCGCACCGTTTCGGTAAAACTGCGACCTTTATGCCAAAACCTATGTTTGGCGATAACGGTTCCGGCATGCACTGCCACATGTCCCTGTCCAAGAACGGCGTAAACCTGTTCTCTGGCGACAAATATGCGGGTCTGTCTGAGCAGGCGCTGTTCTACATCGGCGGCGTAATCAAACACGCTAAAGCGATCAACGCCCTGGCGAACCCGACCACCAACTCCTACAAGCGTCTGGTCCCAGGCTACGAAGCGCCGGTTATGCTGGCTTACTCTGCCCGTAACCGTTCTGCTTCTATCCGTATTCCGGTTGTTGCTTCCCCGAAAGCGCGTCGTATTGAAGTGCGCTTCCCGGACCCAGCTGCTAACCCGTATCTGTGCTTCGCTGCACTGCTGATGGCCGGTCTTGACGGTATCAAGAACAAGATCCACCCGGGCGAAGCCATGGACAAAAACCTGTATGACCTGCCGCCGGAAGAAGCGAAAGAAATCCCACAGGTTGCGGGTTCTCTGGAAGAAGCACTGAAAGAACTGGATCTGGATCGCGAGTTCCTGACCGCAGGCGGCGTGTTCACCAATGAAGCGATCGATGCGTACATTGCGCTGCGTCGCGAAGAAGATGACCGTGTGCGTATGACTCCGCACCCGGTAGAGTTTGAGCTGTACTACAGCGTTTAATCGTTTGAGTTGCCGTGGAACTTTTAGCCTGCTCAGGCAGGCTTGAGATCGATGGCGAATGATAGGATGCCTGATGGCGCAAGCTTATCAGGCCTACCGGTAACATCACCTTGTAGGCCGGATAAGGTAAAGCCACCGTCCGGCACCTGCGTTTGCCAGTCATCTGTAGCCCATCCCAGGATGGGCTTTTTTCTCCACTAACAACCTGCTTTCTCGCGCTTTTTATGCGTAAAAAGCTATAATGCACTAAATTGGTGCAATACTTTTCAGGAGACTGCTGAATGGCAACCGGCACGCTGCCCGATGCTGGGCAGATCCTTAATTCGTTAATCAACAGCATTTTACTCGTCGACGATGAGCTGGCGGTGCATTACGCCAACCCGGCTGCGCAACAGCTGCTCGCCCAAAGCTCCCGCAAACTGTTTGGTACACCGCTTCCCGATCTGTTGAGTTATTTCTCCTTAAACATCGGACTGATGCGAGAGAGCCTGGAAGCAGGCCAGGGCTTTACGGATAACGAAGTGACGCTGGTGATAGACAGCCACTCACATATCCTCTCAGTGACCGCTCAGAGGCTGCCTGATGGCCTTATCCTGCTGGAGATGGCGCCAATGGATAACCAGCGTCGTCTGAGTCAGGAGCAGCTCCAGCACGCCCAGCAGATTGCCGCCCGCGATCTGGTACGTGGTCTGGCACACGAAATTAAAAACCCGTTGGGCGGCCTGCGCGGGGCGGCGCAACTTCTCAGCAAAGCGCTTCCGGATCCGGCGTTGACTGAATATA
Source organism: Citrobacter sp. C6_1 (assembly GCF_014596835.2). NCBI lineage: Bacteria > Pseudomonadati > Pseudomonadota > Gammaproteobacteria > Enterobacterales > Enterobacteriaceae > Citrobacter > Citrobacter sp. C6_1. Next base: position 4,541,578 of record NZ_CP115031.1, read on the forward strand.
CCAAAGTCATTATTGAGCAGGCCGACCGCCTGCGTAATCTGGTTGATCGCCTGCTGGGACCACAACAGCCGGGTATGCACGTCACGGAAAGTATTCACAAGGTGGCGGAGCGTGTGGTGGCGCTGGTCTCAATGGAGCTCCCGGAAAACGTCACGCTGATTCGTGATTACGACCCTAGCCTGCCAGAACTGCTGCACGATCCGGATCAGATAGAACAAGTTCTGCTGAATATCGTGCGTAATGCTCTACAGGCGCTGGGGCCGGAAGGCGGAGAGATCATTCTGCGTACCCGCACCGCGTTTCAGCTCACGCTGCACGGCGTACGTTATCGCCTGGCGGCACGGATTGATGTTGAGGATAACGGTCCGGGTATTCCCTCGCATTTGCAGGACACGCTGTTCTACCCAATGGTCAGCGGTCGCGAAGGCGGTACCGGCCTTGGATTATCCATCGCCCGTAATTTGATTGATCAACATTCCGGCAAAATTGAATTTACCAGCTGGCCGGGTCATACCGAGTTCTCGGTTTACCTGCCTATCAGGAAATAAAGGTGACGTTTATGCAACGAGGAATAGTCTGGGTAGTTGATGACGATAGTTCCATCCGTTGGGTGCTTGAACGTGCGCTCGCAGGGGCAGGACTAAGCTGCACCACATTTGAAAGCGGTAAAGAGGTGCTGGATGCGCTGGCCAGCAAAACGCCTGACGTACTGTTGTCGGATATTCGCATGCCGGGCATGGACGGTCTGACGCTGTTAAAACAGATCAAAGCGCGGCATCCGATGCTTCCGGTCATCATAATGACCGCACACTCCGATCTGGATGCTGCCGTCAGCGCCTACCAGCAAGGGGCGTTTGATTATCTGCCCAAACCTTTTGATATCGATGAAGCCGTGGCGCTGGTCGAACGTGCCATCAGCCATTATCAGGAACAGCAGCAGCCGCGCAATGTTCAGATCAATGGCCCAACAACCGACATCATCGGCGAAGCGCCGGCAATGCAGGACGTCTTTCGCATAATTGGCCGACTGTCCCGATCGTCAATCAGCGTATTGATTAACGGAGAGTCCGGGACCGGTAAAGAGCTGGTCGCCCATGCGTTGCATCGTCATAGCCCGCGCGTCAAAGCGCCATTTATCGCGCTGAACATGGCGGCTATTCCGAAAGATTTGATCGAGTCTGAGCTATTTGGCCACGAAAAAGGGGCGTTTACCGGGGCAAATACCATTCGTCAGGGGCGTTTCGAACAGGCTGATGGCGGCACCCTCTTCCTTGATGAAATTGGCGATATGCCGCTGGACGTACAGACACGTTTGTTGCGCGTATTAGCCGATGGGCAGTTTTACCGCGTTGGCGGATACGCGCCCGTAAAGGTAGATGTTCGAATTATCGCAGCCACCCACCAGAATCTGGAACTGCGCGTGCAGGAAGGCAAATTCCGTGAGGATTTATTCCACCGTCTGAACGTAATTCGCGTCCATTTGCCCCCGCTGCGTGAGCGCAGGGAAGATATCCCCCGTCTGGCACGTCATTTCCTGCAGGAAGCCGCCCGCGAGTTGGGTGTGGAAGCCAAGCAACTCCACCCTGAAACCGAAGCGGCGCTTACGCGTCTGGCCTGGCCGGGTAACGTACGTCAGCTTGAGAACACCTGTCGCTGGTTAACCGTCATGGCCGCCGGCCAGGAAGTACTGATTCAGGACTTACCGGCCGAACTGTTTGAAGCCAGCGTGCCCAATGCGCCTTCACACATGCAGCCGGACAGCTGGGCAACCCTGTTGGCACAGTGGGCAGACCGAGCCTTGCGTTCCGGTCATCAAAACCTGCTTTCTGAGGCTCAACCGGAAATGGAGCGCACGCTGTTGACCACCGCGCTACGTCATACCCAGGGACATAAACAGGAAGCAGCGCGCTTGCTCGGCTGGGGGCGTAATACCTTGACGCGCAAGTTAAAAGAACTCGGAATGGAGTGACGATTCATCACTGTGTAAAGATTGATCATTGAGCGCAAATTGCTGCTATTTTGCGCTTTACTGTTCCGATGAGTTAAGTATGATCGTGCCCGGCAAATGGGGGGAAGTCATCATGCTGGAATCAATCATTAATCTGCTGTCGAGCGGCTCAGTCGACAGCCACACGCCACAAACTGCGGTTGCCGCAGTGCTGTGTGCGGCGCTGGTTGGGCTGTTCAGCTGAAGGTGCGCCGGATGGCGCTAACGCTTATCCGGCCTACAGATTATCGCGACGTGTAGGCCCGGTAAGCGTAGCGCCACCGGGCAACCCGGTTAAATGACGCGGGAGAACTGCTGCATGCGTGCTTTCTGGCGCAGATATGCATCAAAGCACATACAAATATTACGAATTAGCAGGCGCCCCTTCGGTGTAACCTGAATCCCATTCTCATCCACATCCACCAGCCCATCTTTCGCCAGTGGCGCCAGCAGTTTCAGGTCTTCAGCAAAATAGTCAGCGAAGTTCAGATCCCATTGCTGTTCCACGGCAGCATAGTCGAGGCGGAAGTTGCAGATCAAAAGCTTAATAACATCCCGACGAATGCAGTCGTCGCGGGTCAGCGTAATTCCGCGCCACAGTGCGTTACCTTGCTCGTCGACCTGCTGGTAATAGTGCTTCAGCTCTTTCTGGTTCTGCGCGTAGTTGTCGCCAATCATGCTAATGGCCGATACGCCCATCCCCAGTAAATCAGTATCGCCCTGGGTGGTATAACCCTGGAAATTACGATGCAGCACGCCTTTGCGTTGAGCAATGGCCAGTTCATCATCCGGGCGGGCAAAGTGATCCATGCCAATGAACTGATAGCCGGCGTCGGTCAGTGAAGAGATGGTCTCCTGCAGAATATCCAGCTTCTGCTGCGCGCTGGGCAGGTCAGCATCTTTGATCTTGCGCTGGGCTGCGAAAAGCGTTGGCAGATGCGCGTAGTTAAAGACGCTCAGACGGTCTGGATTCAGCTCAGACACGCGTTTCAGGGTGAAGGCGAAGCTTTCCGGCGTCTGTTTTGGCAGGCCATAAATCAGATCAATATTTGTTGAGGTGAAACCGATCTCACGCGCATGGTTAAGTAGCGCAAAGATAAATTCCTCGTCCTGCTCACGGTTCACCAGGCGCTGAACTTCTTTGTTGAAGTCCTGCACCCCCATGCTCAGGCGGTTAAAACCTTCAGCGCGTAAATGATCGAGCACATCCAGCTCAATTTCGCGCGGATCAACTTCGATCGAGATTTCGGCATCATCGTTAAAGTTGAAGTTACCACGCAGCAGCGACATCAAACGGCTGATTTGCGCTTTATTTAAGTAAGTTGGCGTGCCGCCACCCCAGTGTAGCTGGCTGACATGCCGTCCAGAAAACAACGGTGCGCGGTGAATAATTTCTTGTTCCAGGGCATCGAGGTATTGATCGGCTTTATGCTGCTGACGGGTCACAATCTTATTGCAGCCACAGAAGTAACACAGTTTATGGCAGAACGGGATGTGAACGTATAACGAAAGTGGGCGCTCAGGATAACGCGCCACGGCGTGTAAAAACGCTTCTGCACCGTAGTCTTCAGAGAACTCCAGCGCGGTCGGGTACGAGGTATATCGTGGCCCGGAATAGTTATATTTCTGGATCAGGGCCAGGTCCCAGTCTATTAGCTGTTCAGACATGCTCACTCCTTCCGATGGCGTCTCTGGCGGGTACGGCGTACCGGCTTAACCCCAGTGCGGGTGCAAAGCCGGTTGCGCAGCCACTTCTGTCGCCGCGACAACCGCTGTAGTTTAACGAATAACCACACCAGATAACATATAACCGGAAGGGTTATAAGCAGGACGGGAAGACCCACGGTGTAAAACCGTTAGTTGCCACCTTTCAGCAGGCGCATCATGTCTTCCTGCTTTTCTTCCTCATCCTCTTCTTCCTCGTCATCGTAAGAAAGACCTAACTTTTGCATCAGCTCGTCGATGCGATCCAGTTTGGCATCAACCCAGGTCTGATCTTCTGTGCTCAGGGTTTCTCCGGCTTCAAGACGCTCCAGCAGCGCATCCAGGCGCTCATCCGTTTCCAGTAAATCCAACTCAGCCTGTGGTGAAAGCATAGGTTTCTCACTTTTCGGTTTGTGCTGTTTGGTGACTTTTTCGGTCACGCCCAATGGAATGGGGGTTTTGCTGCCAATACGAGGATCTTTTTGCTTATTTTGGTTTCCGCCACCAGATGCGCCTTCGCTACCGGACGCACGGCTACCTGCCGCATGACCACGGTGTTTTTTCTGGCGCTTACGGTCGCGAGCTTCCTGGTTAATTTCTTCGCGTGTTTTACGACGCGCTTTTGCAGGACCTTTACCGCGTGGTGTAGAAGTTGGTTTCATCATGATTCGTCTTTGGCTGTTTTATTCAGTATATAATTGCGCCGGAATCTAGCAGAAATAAAGAAAAAAGGCGACAGAGTAATCTGTCGCCTTTTTTCCTGACTCTCAACCCTTACGGGCTCTACAATCCCTGTTGGCTATCAACACACCCTGTTTTTCCCTTAGCCTCTAACATTCCGTGTTGTTTCCATTTCCTTTTACTAACGTCTCCGGACGTTTGTCTTCCTGACAATCCTGTGTCTTCGCCTCCTGGCGCTCCTGACCCTCATCCTGAGTCGTCTATCCTGTCAGCTTCCTCGCTATGGATGCTACTTTACCTTCTTAAGATAAACACACAAGTAAGCCAGGTAACAATTTCAACTTTTCAGAATTCAGCCCAAACGTAATATGCTGATTTACATGATCAATATTATTTTCTACTCTGTTTTCTCGCATAGATACTATCGGCAATGTCTCACAAAGTGCGAGGTTTTGACTTACACATCCCACTCGTCGAAAAACCAGCCTTTTGCTGGTGTTCAGGTATAATCGCTGCAAAGCCTTGATTGATGGAGACGACCACGTTGACTAACTTGAATTATCAACAGACGCATTTTGTGATGAGTGCGCCTGATATTCGCCATTTACCTTCTGATACGGGAATTGAAGTGGCTTTTGCTGGCCGTTCCAACGCAGGCAAATCCAGTGCACTAAATACCCTGACCAATCAAAAGAGTCTGGCGCGTACCTCTAAAACACCAGGCCGTACTCAGCTCATCAACCTGTTTGAAGTTGTGGATGGTAAACGCCTGGTCGATTTGCCAGGTTACGGCTATGCCGAAGTGCCGGAAGAGATGAAACGTAAATGGCAGCGCGCACTGGCCGAATACCTGGAAAAACGCCAGAGCCTGCAGGGTCTGGTGGTATTAATGGATATTCGTCACCCGCTAAAAGATCTCGACCAGCAGATGATCCTGTGGGCTGTTGAGAGCAACGTTCAGGTTCTGGTTCTACTGACTAAAGCAGATAAGCTGGCCAGTGGTGCCCGCAAAGCACAGCTGAATATGGTGCGTGAAGCCGTACTGGCATTTAACGGTGATGTGCAGGTAGAAGCATTTTCATCATTGAAGAAGCTGGGTGTGGACAAACTGCGTCAGAAGCTGGATAGCTGGTTTAGTGAGCTGGCACCGGTTGAAGAGATGCAGGACGGGGAGTAGCCCACGGTATTGCCGGATGGCGCCGCTGCGCGTCTTATCCGGCCTACAGCATGTACAAAACTTTTCTTTCGCACAATAAAAAACGCCCCAGTCATTACTGACTGGGGCGGCTAAAATATTCAGCCAAATCCGATTACGTGAAGTAAAAGGTCTGAAAGATAGAACATCTTACCTCTGTACCCTACGTGAATAACTTTACTCTTTTTTGAGCAGCTCAGAAAGCATTTTTTGTAATTTTTTTTCATTCCTTACATAGGGAATTCTAATGGACATCACAAAAAGTTCTATCTTATGTTGCTTAGTTACGAAAAAGAGCCGTTATTCAGTAAACCCTTAGTGCGCCTGATCCCAGTTTTCGCCACTACCGACTTCCACCAGCAATGGCACGTCAATCTGGGTCTCGTTTTCCATCAGCTGATGGATCTTTTTCGAGACGCTTTCAAGGTCATCTTTGTGCACTTCGAACACCAGTTCATCGTGCACCTGCATGATCATGCGCACACGCGGCTGCTCGGTTTGCAGCCATCCGTCCACGGCAATCATCGCTCGCTTGATAATGTCTGCGGCAGTACCCTGCATCGGGGCGTTAATTGCCGCGCGTTCTGCACCTGCACGACGAGCACCATTACTGGATTTAATATCCGGTAAATAGAGACGGCGACCTTCCAGCGTTTCTACATAACCCTGCTCTTTCGCCTGCGCGCGGGTGCGTTCCATATATTCCAACACGCCTGGGTAGCGTTCGAAGTAGAGATCCATGTACTTCTGTGCTTCTTTACGCGGAATATTCAACTGGCGCGCCAGACCGAAAGCACTCATGCCATAGATCAGACCGAAGTTGATGGCTTTTGCGCTACGACGCTGTTCGCTGGTCACTGAATCCAGCGGTAAACCAAAAACTTCTGCCGCCGTTGCACGGTGAATATCTTTTCCTTCGGCAAACGCGGTAAGCAGGCCTTTATCGCGCGAGAGATGCGCCATAATACGCAGCTCGATCTGCGAGTAGTCCGCAGAGACAATCACGTAGTCTTCTGGCGCAATAAACGCCTGACGAATACGACGACCTTCATCATTACGTACCGGGATGTTTTGCAGGTTCGGATCGGTTGAAGACAAACGTCCGGTCGCCGTGACAGCCTGGTGATATGAGGTATGCACACGCCCGGTTTTTGGGTTGATCATCAACGGAAGCTTATCCGTGTAGGTCGACTTTAGTTTTGCTAACCCACGATATTCCAGGATAACTTTCGGCAACGGATAATCCAGCGCTAACTCTTCCAGCACCTCTTCTGACGTTGATGGCGCGCCGCCAGGGGTTTTCTTCAGCGGCTTAATACCCTGCTTTTCAAACAGGATGGTTTGCAGTTGCTTGGTGGAAGAGAGGTTAAACGCTTCTCCGGCAATCTCGTGTGCTTTTTGCTCCAGCTCGCTCAAACGCAGCGTCAGCTCTTCTGAATGCTTGTGCAGAACAGCCGGATCGATTTTCACACCGTTGCGCTCAACGCGGGACAGAACCGGAACCAGCGGCATATCAATATTTTCGAAAACGTTTAGCGGTCCTTTGTGCTTCTGCAGTTCTGGCCACATCTTCAGGTGCAACTGAAGCGTAACATCGGCATCCTCTGCGGCATAGCGCCCGGCCTCTTCCAGTGCTATCTGGTTAAAGGTCAGCTGGTTTTTACCTTTCCCGGCAATCTCTTCAAAGGTGATGGTTTTATGTTTCAGCCAGCGGCCCGACAGGCTGTCCATATCGTGTCGGCCAGCGACGCTGTTAAGAATGTAGGATTCGAGCATGGTATCAAAGGTGATGCCACGCAGCTCGATGCCATAGTTTGCCAGGATACCGCGATCGTACTTCAGGTTCTGCCCAACTTTATGCGCGTTCTCATCTTCCAACAGTGGCTTCAGTAACGCCAGCGCACGATCACGAGAAATCTGATCGGGGGCATCCAGGTAATCATGAGCGACAGGAACATACGCAGCCATACCTGGTTCAATAGCAAAGGAGAGGCCAACCAGATTCGCGGAGATGTTATCCAGGCTGTCAGTTTCTGTATCAAAAGCAAAGACGGGGGCTTTTTTCAGCTTTGCAATCCACGCTTCCAGCGTTTCTTCGTCCAGAATCGTCACGTAATTATCGTACGAGAGAACCGTGGCTGGTTGCGCAGGCGTTTCATCGACGACGATGGTTTCCTGCGGTTTTGCCGCCGGTTTTGTTCCTTTCGCCTGTAGCCATTTACCGGCTTCAACGTCGCTAACCCAACGCTTAAATTCATACTGTTTAAACAAGCCAAGCAGTTCTTCTGCTGCCGGCTGACGGACTTCCAGCTGCTCGCAGGTCAACTCCAGCTCAACATCCGTTTTGATGGTAGCCAGCTTATACGAGAGGTACGCCACCTCTTTGTTCTGCTCAAGCTTGCCCGCCATGGTTTTCGCACCACGGAAGGTCAGCCCCGCAATTTTGTCTGATTCAGCATAGAGAGTATCCAGCCCGCCCAGCCCCTGCAGCAGCGCCTGAGCCGTTTTTTCACCCACGCCAGGAACGCCCGGAATATTATCTGAGGAGTCACCCATCAGCGCTAGGAAATCAATGATCAGTTCAGGCGGAACACCGTACTTATTCACGACCTCATCCGGGCCGAGGATCGTATTAGTCATAGTGTTGATGAGGGTGATGTTCGGCGTCACCAGCTGAGCCATATCTTTATCGCCGGTGCTAATCAGCACCGGACGCCCCACCTTCTCTGCCTCACGTGCCAGCGTACCGATGACATCGTCCGCTTCCACGCCTGAAACCGCCAGCAATGGCAGCCCCATCGCTTTTACCATCGCATGCAGAGGTTCAATCTGCGCACGTAAATCGTCCGGCATTGGCGGGCGGTGCGACTTGTAGTGTTCGAATAATTCATCACGGAAGGTTTTACCCTTAGCGTCGAATACCACCGCCGCATGCGTAGGCTGATATTGCAGAATCAAGCTACGCAGCATGTTGAGGACGCCATACATCGCACCAGTAGGCTCTCCTGCGCTGTTCGTCAGCGGCGGGAACGCGTGGTATGCGCGATACAGGTAAGATGAACCGTCTACAAGGATAAGTGGGTTTTCTGGGATCTGAACCATAATGTCCGTGCCTGTTTATCAGATTATGGGTAAAGGATGCCACAGACGGGATGAAAACATGAGTTTTTCGCCGCATTTGTCGAAAAACTTTTGCAGATCTTCTGCGTTGCCCGCAAACACGGATGTGGATAACTTTGTGAATAAATAATTTTCAGCTCTTTAAATGTAGCAACAAAATTATCACTTCATAATATTTTTATATAAATTTCAAAACATTAGATAAAGACACAGCATTTTATTCCATTTTTACAGCTTATATCCTGATGTGGATAGATATTCCTGTTTTTTCTATCCAGGGAAGATCCATCATTTGGTTGGTTTTCTGATAAAATCAGCCCCTTGCGCCCCATTTAGCGCACTATCTATGGCTAACCTTTTGAATAATTTAATTATGACGAGAATACTCGCTGCGATAACGCTGTTGCTGAGTATCATATTGACCATATTGGTCACGATTTTTTGTTCTGTGCCGATCATCCTTGCGGGGGTTGTAAAACTCCTTTTGCCCATTCCTGTCGTCTGGCGCAAGGTTTCCGTGTTCTGTAATTTCATGATGTACTGCTGGTGTGAGGGTCTGGCGCTACTGCTGCACCTCAATCCACGACTGAAGTGGGATGTCGAAGGGCTGGAAGGTCTTAGCAAGAAAAACTGGTATCTGCTCATTTGTAACCATTACAGCTGGGCCGATATCGTTGTGCTTTGCGTTCTGTTTCGTAAGCACATCCCGATGAATAAATACTTCCTCAAGCAGCAGTTAGCCTGGGTACCCTTTATTGGCCTGGCCTGCTGGGCGCTGGATATGCCGTTTATGAAACGCTATTCGCGTGGCTACTTGCTCCGTCATCCGGAACGGCGCGGTAAAGATGTCGAAACTACACGTCGTTCCTGCGAGAAATTTCGCGCGCATCCGACAACCATTGTGAATTTTGTTGAAGGTTCACGGTTTACCAAAGAAAAACGCGAGCAAACCCGTTCACCCTATCAAAACCTGCTTCCTCCCAAGGCAGCCGGTATTGCGATGGCCTTGAATGTCCTGGGGTCACAGTTCGATAAAATGTTGAACGTCACGTTATGCTATCCGGAAAACAGCAGCCGACCGTTCTACGATATGCTGAGCGGTAAGTTAACGCGGATTGTCGTGCGGGTGAATCTGGAGCCAATCCATGAAGAGTTGCACGGTGATTACGTGAACGATAAGGGATTCAAGCGTCGGTTTCAGCTATGGCTAAACACACTGTGGAGTGAGAAAGACGCGCTGCTCGACGCGATTAAAGCCTCAAATAAAAAAGCCGGTCAGTGACCGGCTTTTCTTTTACTTCTGACCGACCAGATACTTCACGGTATCCGCATACTGCTGTACAAAGATATCCATGCTGCTGGTATCCATACCCTGCGGGTTTACCTGATATTTGCCATTCACGAACATCGCCGGAACGCCCTGCAGCTGCAAATCAGCCGCCGCTTTTTCCTGCTGCGCCACGAGTGATTTCACCACGAAGCTGTTCCATGCCGCATCGTAGTCTTCGCCTTTAATACCTGCGTCGACAAACACTTTGCGGATATCTGCAACAGATTGAACGGTCTGAGTTTTCTGAACCCCTTCAAACAGCGGAACAGTGACCTGATCTTCAACGCCCAGCGCCATAGCAACCGCCCATGCCTGCGTCAGATCTTTCCCCAAAGGCCCCAGAAATTCGACGTGGTACTTGGTCATCTTGGTGCCTTCCGGTAGCTTTTTCTTCACGTTATCAGACACGTGAAGCACTTCTTCAAACTGGTAGCAGTGCGGGCAGTAGAAGGAGAAAAACTCCAACACTTGCGGTTCACCTGCAACAGGCTTCTCCAGGGTGATGTATTGTTTGCCATCCTGGAACTGTGCTGCAGATGCGCTAAAAGCTAAAACCATACCAGCCAGCGCCAGCCATATTTTTTTCATGTTCACGTTTCTCCGATTAATACATTGGCGTTAATTGTAAGGGGGGCTCTTGCAGAATTTTTGCCTGCTCAATAAAGGTCGCGGTCTGACGGTGCCAGTAATCTTCCCCGGTTAACCACGGGAAGTTTTTTGGAAACGCAGGGTCAGCCCAACGTCGAATTAGCCAGGCAAGATAATAAACTAAACGCATAGCGCGTAAAGGTTCTATCAGTCCGATTTCAGAGATGTCGAACTCACTAAACTCTTCATAAGCCTCGATAATGGTTTCAAGCTGCATGCGTTGTTCAGCTTTATCGCCATTGAGGAGCATCCATAAATCCTGAATAGCCGGACCGTTGCGGGCATCATCTAAATCGACAAACATTGGGCCATCGCGCCACAGAATATTACCGGCATGACAATCACCGTGCAGGCGTAACGTAGTAAAACGCGTATGCCAGCGATCGGTAACGAGCGCGATCAGCGCATCCGTTGCCTTAAGGAAGGCCGCTTTTTGCCCTGATGGGATCAGCGGTGCGTGTTCAAAAACGTTACGCGGCTCAGTCAGGTATTCTTCAAGGCCAATCGTTGGGCGAAAGGCAAAAGTACGCTTGCAGCCGGTCTGATGCATACGCCCCAGATAGCGACCCACGGCCTCCATCTGATCGATGTTGTCGGCTTCAAACTGACGACCACCTACGCTGGGGAAGATCGCATAGTGAAAACCCTGATGGCTCAACAGCGTTTGACCATTCAGAACCAGAGGCGCAGCTACCGGGACTTCATCGCTCACCAGTTCCAGAGCAAACTGGTGTTCTTCCTGGATCTGATCGACAGACCAACGTTCAGGGCGATAAAATTTAACGACAAAGCGTCGACGGTCTTCGTCCTGGAATTGATAGACACGGTTTTCATAGCTGTTAAGCGGGGTAAGCCCGGAATCCACCCGGATCCCCTGCTCAAACAGTGCATCCATGATGGTATCCGGGTGTAGCGTCTGGAAATTAAAAGCGTTGTCGTTCATCCCATCATCCGGAAAATACTACGAATGATTCAGGATATCATTTCGCAGCGCTTTCGGTGGCGGCGATTACAAGCTTTTACTCTTTAATTACGCCACGTGCGCGGAGTAGTGCAGTTTTAAAATCTTCTTCATAATCTTTCTGAATACCAGGGATGACAGCGTCTTTCGCCGAGTCACGCATTTTCAGATGATAGATCAGAATGTCATCAGTTAAATCCGCCAGTTCGCCGTCAAAACCTGACTCTTGCGCCAGTTTCTGTAAAAATTGCATCAGGTTAAGATCGGGTTCCTTTTGCCAGGCCGGCTGGAGGAGTTCAATAACTTCATTCAGACGTTTACATTTCATGGTTGTGCTCCTTAGGCTCAATACGGATACGTTAGCAGGGTCAATCCCACATTAAAAGAGGCGATATCAGTGATTCTGGATAGTGCAATAACAGGGGTTGTGCTGGCAGGTGGTAAGGCCAGACGGATGGGTGGAACCGACAAAGGTCTGCTTGAGCTGGACAGTAAACCTCTTTGGCGACATGTGGCCGACATTCTCGCTTTGCAGGTCGAAACCGTGGTGGTTAATGCCAATCGCCACAGGGATATATACCAGCAAAGCGGCCTGAAAGTTATTCCTGATTCATTGGCCGATTTCCCTGGCCCACTGGCCGGGATGCTGTCGGTATTCCTGCAACAAACGGGGGAATGGTTTTTGTTCTGCCCGTGCGATATGCCCTATATTCCTCACGATCTGGTCGCTCGTTTAAAAGAGCAGCGCAAAGCTGCACCGGTTGTCTGGGTGCATGATGGTGAAAGAGATCATCCGACCATTGCGCTGATGCACCGCTCCATGCAGCCCTTACTGCAGGATTATCTTCAGTCCGGTGAAAGACGCGTTATGGTCTTTATGCGCCAGGCTGGCGGCCATGCCGTCGATTTCAGCGATCACAAAGATGCGTTCGTGAACGTGAACACCCCCGAAGAACTCGCAAAATGGCAGGAAAAATCATGATCCCATTACTCGCCATTGCAGCATGGAGCGGAACGGGAAAAACCACTCTGCTCAAAAAATTGATTCCGGAGCTACGTGCCAGAGGTATACGTCCCGGATTAATTAAGCATACTCATCACAATATGGATGTCGATAAACCCGGCAAAGATAGCTATGAGCTTCGTAAAGCGGGTGCTGCACAAACGCTAGTCGCCAGCCAGCAACGATGGGCGTTAATGGTAGAAACACCGGAAGAGCCAGAACTGGATTTAGCGTATCTGGTAAGCCGGATGGACGCTTCAACGTTGGATATGGTGTTGGTTGAGGGCTTTAAGCATGAACCTGTCGCTAAGATCGTGCTGTTTCGCGACGGTTGCGGGCACAGTCCTGAGGAATTGGCGATAGACGAATATGTTATCGCAGTTGCCAGTGATGTTCCGCTGGCGGTGGATGTGCCATTGTTAGATATCAACGATATACAGCAACTTGCTGATTTTGTTACGCAATGGATAAGATGGTAACTGTGGTGTTGTGATGAGCCTGATGCGCTGCGCTTATCAGGCCTACAAAATACGTTCAGCCCGGCGCAGGCCGGATAAGGCGGGACGCTGCATCCGGCGGTTTTTACCCCGCACAGACGCAAAGAAGCCCATCCGTCAGGATGGGCTTCTTCACTTTAATTAATGCCTGGCAGTTCCCTACTCTCGCATGGGGAGACCCCACACTACCATCGGCGCTACGGCGTTTCACTTCTGAGTTCGGCATGGGGTCAGGTGGGACCACCGCGCTACAGCCGCCAGGCAAATTCTGTTTATCAACACGCCCTGGCATGTCGATGTCATCTGTAATCAGGCTGAAAATCGTCTCAATTCCGCCAAAACATCTTCGGCGTTGTAAGGTTAAGCCTCACGGTTCATTAGTATCGGTTAGCTCAATGTATCGCTACACTTACACACCCGACCTATCAACGTCGTCGTCTTCAACGTTCCTTCAGGAGACTTACAGTCTCAGGGAGAACTCATCTCGGGGCAAGTTTCGTGCTTAGATGCTTTCAGCACTTATCTCTTCCGCATTTAGCTACCGGGCAATGCCATTGGCATGACAACCCGAACACCAGTGATGCGTCCACTCCGGTCCTCTCGTACTAGGAGCAGCCCCCCTCAATTCTCCAGCGCCCACGGCAGATAGGGACCGAACTGTCTCACGACGTTCTAAACCCAGCTCGCGTACCACTTTAAATGGCGAACAGCCATACCCTTGGGACCTACTTCAGCCCCAGGATGTGATGAGCCGACATCGAGGTGCCAAACACCGCCGTCGATATGAACTCTTGGGCGGTATCAGCCTGTTATCCCCGGAGTACCTTTTATCCGTTGAGCGATGGCCCTTCCATTCAGAACCACCGGATCACTAAGACCTGCTTTCGCACCTGCTCGAGCCGTCACTCTCGCAGTCAAGCTAGCTTATGCCTTTGCACTAACCTCCTGATGTCCGACCAGGATTAGCTAACCTTCGTGCTCCTCCGTTACTCTTTAGGAGGAGACCGCCCCAGTCAAACTACCCACCAGACACTGTCCGCAACCCGGATTACGGGCCCACGTTAGAACACCAGCCATTAAAGGGTGGTATTTCAAGGTTGGCTCCATGCAGACTGGCGTCCACACTTCAAAGCCTCCCACCTATCCTACACATCAAGGACCAGTGTTCAGTGTCAAGCTATAGTAAAGGTTCACGGGGTCTTTCCGTCTTGCCGCGGGTACACTGCATCTTCACAGCGAGTTCAATTTCACTGAGTCTCGGGTGGAGACAGCCTGGCCATCATTACGCCATTCGTGCAGGTCGGAACTTACCCGACAAGGAATTTCGCTACCTTAGGACCGTTATAGTTACGGCCGCCGTTTACCGGGGCTTCGATCAAGAGCTTCTCCTTACGGATAACCCCATCAATTAACCTTCCGGCACCGGGCAGGCGTCACACCGTATACGTCCACTTTCGTGTTTGCACAGTGCTGTGTTTTTAATAAACAGTTGCAGCCAGCTGGTATCTTCGACTGATTTCAGCTCCATGAGTAAATCACTTCACCTACATATCAGCGTGCCTTCTCCCGAAGTTACGGCACCATTTTGCCTAGTTCCTTCACCCGAGTTCTCTCAAGCGCCTTGGTATTCTCTACCTGACCACCTGTGTCGGTTTGGGGTACGATTTCGTGTTACCTGATGCTTAGAGGCTTTTCCTGGAAGCAGGGCATTTGTTACTTCAGCACCGTAGTGCCTCGTCATCACACCTCAGCGTTAAAAAGGTACCGGATTTACCTGGAACCTCCGCCTACATGCTTAAACCGGGACAACCGTCGCCCGGCTAACATAGCCTTCTCCGTCCCCCCTTCGCAGTAACACCAAGTACAGGAATATTAACCTGTTTCCCATCGACTACGCCTTTCGGCCTCGCCTTAGGGGTCGACTCACCCTGCCCCGATTAACGTTGGACAGGAACCCTTGGTCTTCCGGCGTGCGGGTTTTTCACCCGCATTATCGTTACTTATGTCAGCATTCGCACTTCTGATACCTCCAGCATGCCTCACGACACACCTTCAACGGCTTACAGAACGCTCCCCTACCCAACAACACATAGTGTCGCTGCCGCAGCTTCGGTGCACAGTTTAGCCCCGTTACATCTTCCGCGCAGGCCGACTCGACCAGTGAGCTATTACGCTTTCTTTAAATGATGGCTGCTTCTAAGCCAACATCCTGGCTGTCTGTGCCTTCCCACATCGTTTCCCACTTAACTGTGACTTTGGGACCTTAGCTGGCGGTCTGGGTTGTTTCCCTCTTCACGACGGACGTTAGCACCCGCCGTGTGTCTCCCGTGATAACATTCTTCGGTATTCGCAGTTTGCATCGGGTTGGTAAGTCGGGATGACCCCCTAGCCGAAACAGTGCTCTACCCCCGAAGATGAATTCACGAGGCGCTACCTAAATAGCTTTCGGGGAGAACCAGCTATCTCCCGGTTTGATTGGCCTTTCACCCCCAGCCACAAGTCATCCGCTAATTTTTCAACATTAGTCGGTTCGGTCCTCCAGTTAGTGTTACCCAACCTTCAACCTGCCCATGGCTAGATCACCGGGTTTCGGGTCTATACCCTGCAACTTAACGCCCAGTTAAGACTCGGTTTCCCTTCGGCTCCCCTATGCGGTTAACCTTGCTACAGAATATAAGTCGCTGACCCATTATACAAAAGGTACGCAGTCACCCCATTAAGAGGCTCCCACTGCTTGTACGTACACGGTTTCAGGTTCTTTTTCACTCCCCTCGCCGGGGTTCTTTTCGCCTTTCCCTCACGGTACTGGTTCACTATCGGTCAGTCAGGAGTATTTAGCCTTGGAGGATGGTCCCCCCATATTCAGACAGGATACCACGTGTCCCGCCCTACTCTTCGAGTTCACAACCTGTGCATTTTGGTGTACGGGACTATCACCCTGTACCGTCGGACTTTCCAGACCGTTCCACTAACACACAAGCTGATTCAGACTCTGGGCTGCTCCCCGTTCGCTCGCCGCTACTGGGGGAATCTCGGTTGATTTCTTTTCCTCGGGGTACTTAGATGTTTCAGTTCCCCCGGTTCGCTTCATTACGCTATGTATTCACGTAATGATAGTGTGTCGAAACACACTGGGTTTCCCCATTCGGAAATCGCCGGTTATAACGGTTCATATCACCTTACCGACGCTTATCGCAGATTAGCACGTCCTTCATCGCCTCTGACTGCCAGGGCATCCACCGTGTACGCTTAGTCGCTTAACCTCACAACCCGAAGATGTTTCACTTCTGATTGCAAAAATTTGAGAGACTCGAACACACCGCTTTTCATTTCTTATTACGGAGAAATGAAACAGTGTGTCGTTTCAATTTTCAGCTTGATCCAGATTTTTAAAGAGCAAAACTTCGCAGTGAACCTTTTCAGGTACACTCTGAAGTTTTCTTGTATTGTTGCAGTAAAGATGGTGGAGCTATGCGGGATCGAACCGCAGACCTCCTGCGTGCAAAGCAGGCGCTCTCCCAGCTGAGCTATAGCCCCATCGTAGTTATCTCATTCACCTTAATTCTTGCTGAGACAAGGCGTGGAGCGGCGAAGCATACTGAAGTATGCGAGTCGTTTCACAACGCGGTATCAGAAAGAATTTGGTAGGCCTGAGTGGACTTGAACCACCGACCTCACCCTTATCAGGGGTGCGCTCTAACCACCTGAGCTACAAGCCTGCAGAGATTTTCTTACTGCTAATTTTCATCAGACAATCTGTGTGAGCACTACAAAGGCAGGTTCTTTAAGGTAAGGAGGTGATCCAACCGCAGGTTCCCCTACGGTTACCTTGTTACGACTTCACCCCAGTCATGAATCACAAAGTGGTAAGCGCCCTCCCGAAGGTTAAGCTACCTACTTCTTTTGCAACCCACTCCCATGGTGTGACGGGCGGTGTGTACAAGGCCCGGGAACGTATTCACCGTGGCATTCTGATCCACGATTACTAGCGATTCCGACTTCATGGAGTCGAGTTGCAGACTCCAATCCGGACTACGACATACTTTATGAGGTCCGCTTGCTCTCGCGAGGTCGCTTCTCTTTGTATATGCCATTGTAGCACGTGTGTAGCCCTACTCGTAAGGGCCATGATGACTTGACGTCATCCCCACCTTCCTCCAGTTTATCACTGGCAGTCTCCTTTGAGTTCCCGGCCGAACCGCTGGCAACAAAGGATAAGGGTTGCGCTCGTTGCGGGACTTAACCCAACATTTCACAACACGAGCTGACGACAGCCATGCAGCACCTGTCTCACGGTTCCCGAAGGCACTAAAGCATCTCTGCTAAATTCCGTGGATGTCAAGAGTAGGTAAGGTTCTTCGCGTTGCATCGAATTAAACCACATGCTCCACCGCTTGTGCGGGCCCCCGTCAATTCATTTGAGTTTTAACCTTGCGGCCGTACTCCCCAGGCGGTCGACTTAACGCGTTAGCTCCGGAAGCCACGCCTCAAGGGCACAACCTCCAAGTCGACATCGTTTACGGCGTGGACTACCAGGGTATCTAATCCTGTTTGCTCCCCACGCTTTCGCACCTGAGCGTCAGTCTTTGTCCAGGGGGCCGCCTTCGCCACCGGTATTCCTCCAGATCTCTACGCATTTCACCGCTACACCTGGAATTCTACCCCCCTCTACAAGACTCTAGCCTGCCAGTTTCGGATGCAGTTCCCAGGTTGAGCCCGGGGATTTCACATCCGACTTGACAGACCGCCTGCGTGCGCTTTACGCCCAGTAATTCCGATTAACGCTTGCACCCTCCGTATTACCGCGGCTGCTGGCACGGAGTTAGCCGGTGCTTCTTCTGCGAGTAACGTCAATCGTTGCGGTTATTAACCACAACGCCTTCCTCCTCGCTGAAAGTACTTTACAACCCGAAGGCCTTCTTCATACACGCGGCATGGCTGCATCAGGCTTGCGCCCATTGTGCAATATTCCCCACTGCTGCCTCCCGTAGGAGTCTGGACCGTGTCTCAGTTCCAGTGTGGCTGGTCATCCTCTCAGACCAGCTAGGGATCGTCGCCTAGGTGAGCCGTTACCCCACCTACTAGCTAATCCCATCTGGGCACATCCGATGGCAAGAGGCCCGAAGGTCCCCCTCTTTGGTCTTGCGACGTTATGCGGTATTAGCTACCGTTTCCAGTAGTTATCCCCCTCCATCGGGCAGTTTCCCAGACATTACTCACCCGTCCGCCACTCGTCACCCAAGGAGCAAGCTCCTCTGTGCTACCGTTCGACTTGCATGTGTTAGGCCTGCCGCCAGCGTTCAATCTGAGCCATGATCAAACTCTTCAATTTAAGTTTGATGCTCGTGAATTAAACTTCGTAATGAATTACGTGTTCACTCAGAGACTTGGTATTCATTTTTCGTCTTGCGACGTTAAGAATCCGTATCTTCGAGTGCCCACACAGATTGTCTGATAAATTGTTAAAGAGCAGTGCCGCTTCGCTTTTTCTCAGCGGCGCGGGGTGTGCATAATACGCCATCCCGCCACGAAGTCAAGCATTTAATTTCGCTTTCTTCGCCGGAGTTCTCAGTGGAACCCCGCTGACCCGGCGGCTTGCGTGCCGTTGTTCCGTGTCAGTGGAGGCGCATTATAGGGAGTTATTTCAGGCTGACAAGGGGAAATTTAAAATAATCTTCCGAGTGCGTATTTTTTATTCTTTACGTTTATTTTAACGACGTTTTGTTGGTTAATTGGGCTATTTCCCGCGCGAATCTCGCAACCTGTTCCCAATCGGTATACACCACTTCTTTATTCGTATCCGTTTCACCACCTGACATCTTCATTATCAGTTGGATCATAACGCGGTCATACCAGCGATAGCGGGGATACAGCAAAGCACCCGCAATGACTGCACTGTGATCTGGTCGCCACGGCGAACTCATCAGGAACTTACGCGCATAGCTGTTGGTTTGCGGCGTACGTTTCTCCGGTTTACGGGCAACCAGGTTTACAGAGTAAAACGCACTCGGCATCGTATTCAGCTGCGTGGCATGTTTTTTCACAAATTCCTGAAATGCAGAATGGTAATGGCCATAGCGAATTGATGCGCCAATCACCACGCTGTCATAATTTTTCCACTCAGGCTCTTCGGTACGATGCAAATTCATGACATCTGCCCAGACACCCAGCTCTTTAAGTTCAGAAGCCAGATACTCAGCGATTTCGCGCGTTTGTCCGTCCCGGGAAGAAAAAAGAATCAGTGTTTTCACGTGTTACTCCATTATTCACGCCAGAAAGTAGGGGTAAAGAGCACCAGCAGAGTAAAGACCTCCAGACGACCAAACAACATGTTGGCAATCAGGATCCATTTCGCCACCGGGTTCATGCTGGCAAAATTGTCGGCAACAACCCCCAGCCCAGGCCCGAGGTTATTCAGCGTCGCCACCACTGAGGCAAACGCAGAGAAGTCATCCACACCGGTCGCAATAATTGCCAACATACTGATAATAAAGACCAGCGCATAGGCAGAAAAGAAGCCCCATACCGCTTCAAGGATTCGTTCCGGCAACGCTCGGTTGCCCAACTTAATGCTATAGACCGCATTGGGGTGAACCAGTCGCTTCAGTTCGCGGTTACCCTGTTTGAACAGTAACAGGATACGAATTACCTTCAAACCACCGCCCGTTGACCCGGCACACCCGCCGATAAACGCAGAACACAGCAACAGCACCGGCAGGAACAGCGGCCAGCGGGCAATACTGTCCGTGGTAAATCCGGCAGTCGTCGCCATCGATACCACCTGGAAAAAGGCCTGGTTGATCGTCGTGAGCGCCGAGCCATAGGTATTGTGTATCCACAGCACCAACGTACAGACAGCCACCAGCGTCAACTGCACGCCGATGAACATGCGGAATTCCGGATCGCGCCAGTAAACCTTCAGACTACGCCCACTTAATAAAGAGAAGTGCAGACCATAGTTACAACCGGAGATCAGCAGGAAGATAGCGATAATGGTGTTGATGGTAGGACTGTCAAAATACCCCACGCTGGCATCGTGTGTGGAAAAACCACCGATGGCAATCGTGGCAAAACTGTGCCCAATGGCGTCAAACGCGGGCATCCCGGCAAACCATAGCGCCAGCGCGCACGCCACCGTCAGTAATACATAGATAAGCCACAGCGTTTTCGCCGTTTCGGCAATACGCGGGCGCATCTTATTATCTTTCAGCGGCCCCGGCATTTCTGCCCGATAGAGCTGCATCCCACCCACGCCAAGAATAGGCAGGATAGCCACCGCCAGCACGATGATCCCCATCCCGCCGAACCATTGCAGCATCTGGCGATAAAAGAGAATCGCGTGTGGCAATGAATCCAGCCCCACCAGCGTCGTCGCACCGGTAGTGGTCAATCCGGAAAAGGATTCAAAAAAAGCGTCGGTTATCGTCAGGTTAGGGCTTTCCGCAAAGATGAACGGTAGCGCACCCACGCTGCCCAGAACGGTCCAGAACAAAACGACAATCAGAAATCCTTCGCGCGATTTCAGCTCGCCCTTCTCTTTACGGTTTGGCCACCACAGCATGGAGCCGATCGCCAAAGCAACGAAGAAAGTTTGGGTGAATGCACGCCCTGCCCCGTCACGGTAGATGAGCGCTACCAGTCCAGGGATAATCATTGTCCCCGAGAATAAGATGACCAGTAGTCCAACGATTCGGGTGATGGCGCGAAAATGCATCTCTGCCGCTTCCTTAGTTCTTTAAAATGAGGTGGGGATTATTCTTCAATCGCTAACAATTGCAATGAACCACGACTAAAATCCGCCAGTTTTGCCGAAAACTCATCCACTTTGGCAAAAGGAAGCGCCACCCTGAGTCGAACAAAAGCCTGGTAATCACTGGCAACGACTTTACCGTCAAACTGCCCCAGCAAGGCTTCAATGCCTGCCAGCTGACCGTACTCACACTGCAAAGTATATTCGGTTAATGGCGTCTTGCGCTGTGTCGTTAACTGGCGCAACGCCTGATTCACACCGCCGCCGTAAGCTTTTACCAACCCTCCAGTACCGAGAAGGATACCGCCGTAGTAGCGCACGACTACAGCGGTAATCTCACCGACACCGCTCCCCATCAGTTGTGCGAGCATCGGTTTACCTGCCGTACCCGCCGGTTCGCCATCGTCTGAAAATCCCAGCTGCTGCGAGTCATTGGGCGCACCCGCCACCCATGCCACGCAATGGTGGCGGGCGTCCGGGTGTTCCGCTTTGACTGACTCAACAAACGCTTTTGCCGCTTCTACGCCGTCCGTATGGGCGAGCAGCGTAATGAAGCGGCTTTTTTTGATCTCTTCGACGACGCTAACCGGCGCCGCAGGGATTAACCAACTGTCCATTACGCCAGTTTCAAATCCCGCGTCATGTTTTCGATATTGTTTTCGTGGACCACCACGTTGTCTTCAATACGAATACCGCCGAACGGTTTCAGGGCTTCAATTTTCTGCCAGTTGAAGTGTTTGCTGAACTGCCCTTCACGCCACGGCGCCAGCAGAGATTCAATGAAGTAAATGCCCGGTTCGATGGTCAGAACCATGCCCGGTTGCAATACGCGGGTGCAACGCAGGTAAGGATACTTCGACGGCGCGGCCAGATGGGTACCACTGTCATCCTGCATAAAGCCAGCGACATCATGTACCTGCAGGCCCAGCGGGTGACCAATGCCGTGTGGCATAAACGGCCCGGTAAGATCGTTTTCTACCATCGCCTCTTCACTCATATCGGTGATGATTTGATGCTTACGCAGCAGCTTCGCGATGCGCTGATGGAACTGAATGTGGTAATCCACGTAGCTGGTACCTGCTTTCATGGTGGCAATCAGCGCCAGCTCTTCGTCGTTAACGTCTTTCACCAGATGCGCATAGTCGTTGTCGCTTTTCGCCGACCAGGTACGCGTCAGGTCTGCCGCATAGCCGTTGTATTCCGCGCCAGCGTCGAGCAGGAAGCTGCGGATTTCAGACGGCGCCTGATGATCCAGCTTGGTGTAATGAAGAACCGAAGCATGCTCGTTAAGCGCCACGATGTTGCTGTATGGCACGTCGGTGTCGCGGTGACCGGTGGCAGTCAGGTAAGCGAGGTTGATGTCAAACTCGCTCATTCCGGAACGGAACGCTTCTTCTGCTGCACGGTGTCCATTTACCGCCATTTTCTGCGCTTCGCGCATACAGGCCAGTTCGTAGTCCGTTTTATAGGCACGGTAATAATGCAGGTAGTCAATCACCCCTTTCGGGTTGATGTTGCTGGCCGCGATGTCCAGTTGCAGGGCACGTTCCGGAACCGGGCCAATGTAACCGATATTGCTGCGAGCAGCAGGCAGTTGGCTACCGATACCATCCGCTTTCGGCAGCGCGATGATCTCGATTTCTTCCGTCCAGAAAGAGGTCGGCAGCGGCTCAACGTTGTGCCAGTAATCGACCGGCAGGTAGAACCACAGTTTCGGCTTGTTTACGCCATCCACCAGCAACCAGCAGTTAGGAACCTGCGTGACAGGCACCCAGGCTTTGAATTGCGGATTGACCTTAAACGGGTACGGATGATCGTCGAGAAAGACGTTAACAAGTTCGCCTGAGTGAATAAGTAACGCATCCAGCTTGAAGCGCGCCAGCGCGTCGCGCGTCCGTTCCTGTAGGGTAACGATATGATTTTTATAGAGTGCGGCCAGTGATTCCATTTTCTATCCTTCTGTTTTTTTGACCTCAAGTCTCCGCATCTTAGCACATCGCCTTGTGAGTGCGTGATTTCTGCCGAGCGTGATCAAATCGTCATTTCTTTAATCATTCATTTGCATTTTTTTAACACAAAATACACACTTCGATTCATCTGGTATGACCAGATCACCTTGCGGATTCAGGAGACTGACATGCTTTACAAAGGCGACACCCTGTACCTCGACTGGCTGGAAGATGGCATCGCCGAACTGGTGTTCGATGCCCCTGGTTCGGTCAATAAACTCGACACGGCCACCGTTGCCAGCCTGGGCAATGCGCTTGACGTGCTGGAAAAACAACCGAATTTAAAAGGGCTGCTGCTGCGTTCTAACAAAGCAGCCTTTATCGTTGGTGCCGATATCACCGAATTCCTTTCACTGTTCCTCGTGCCTGAAGAGCAGTTGAGCCAGTGGCTACATTTTGCCAACAGCGTCTTTAACCGCCTCGAAGATCTGCCTGTTCCGACTCTCTCTGCGGTAAATGGTTACGCGCTGGGCGGCGGCTGCGAGTGTGTCCTGGCAACCGATTATCGTCTGGCAACGCCGGACCTGCGCATCGGCCTGCCGGAAACTAAGCTGGGTATCATGCCGGGCTTTGGCGGCTCCGTGCGTATGCCACGTATGCTGGGCGCGGACAGCGCTCTGGAAATTATTGCTGCGGGCAAAGATGTTGGCGCTGACCAGGCGCTAAAAATCGGCCTGGTCGATGGCGTGGTGAAGCAAGACAAACTGCTTGATGGCGCGATTGCGGTATTACGTCAGGCAATTAATGGCGATCTCGACTGGAAAGCCAAACGTCAGCCGAAGCTGGAGCCGTTGAAACTCAGCAAAATTGAAGCAGCCATGAGCTTTACCATCGCCAAAGGTATGGTGGCGCAGACGGCAGGTAAGCACTATCCCGCGCCGATTACCGCGGTAAAAACCATTGAAGCAGCGACCCGTTTTGGTCGTGAAGAAGCGCTGAATCTGGAAAATAAAAGCTTTGTGCCACTGGCGCACACCAGTGAAGCTCGCGCGTTGGTTGGGATCTTCCTGAACGATCAGTTCGTGAAAGCCAAAGCCAAAAAACTCACCAAAAATATTGATGCGCCAAAGCAAGCGGCAGTGCTGGGCGCAGGTATTATGGGTGGCGGCATCGCGTACCAGTCAGCCTGGAAAGGCGTGCCGGTTGTGATGAAAGATATCAATGACAAATCATTAACGCTCGGCATGACCGAAGCGGCCAAGCTACTGAACAAACAGCTTGAGCGCGGCAAAATTGACGGCCTGAAAATGGCGGGCGTGATTTCCACCATTCATCCAACCCTCGACTATAGCGGTTTTGAGCGTGTGGACGTGGTGGTTGAAGCGGTTGTGGAAAACCCGAAAGTGAAAAAAGCGGTGCTGGCGGAGACTGAAGACAACGTTCGCCCGGATGCGGTACTGGCATCGAATACCTCCACCATCCCAATCAACGAACTGGCCAGCGTGCTCAAGCGCCCGGAAAACTTCTGTGGGATGCACTTCTTTAACCCGGTGCACCGTATGCCGCTGGTTGAGATCATTCGCGGTGAGAAAAGCTCGGATGAAACCATCGCCAGGGTTGTCGCCTGGGCAAGTCAGATGGGCAAAACGCCAATTGTGGTTAACGACTGCCCCGGTTTCTTCGTTAACCGCGTACTGTTCCCCTATTTTGCCGGTTTCAGCCAGTTGCTGCGCGACGGAGCGGATTTCCGCAAAGTCGACAAAGTCATGGAAAAACAGTTTGGCTGGCCAATGGGTCCGGCTTATCTGCTGGACGTAGTGGGTATTGATACCGCGCATCACGCGCAGGCAGTGATGTCCGCAGGCTTCCCTCAGCGTATGCAAAAAGATTATCGCGACGCGATAGACGCCCTGTTTGATGCTAACCGTTTCGGACAGAAAAACGGTCTTGGATTCTGGCGTTATAAAGAAGACAACAAGGGCAAGCCGAAGAAAGAAGAGGATGCCACCGTTGATGATCTGCTGGCAGAAGTCAGCCAGCCGAAACGCGACTTTAGCGATGAAGAAATTATCGCCCGCATGATGATCCCAATGGTCAACGAAGTGGTGCGTTGTCTGGAAGAAGGCATTATCGCCAGTCCGGCAGAAGCCGATATGGCGCTGGTTTATGGCCTGGGCTTCCCTCCGTTCCACGGCGGCGCGTTCCGCTGGCTGGATACGCTCGGCAGCGCGAAGTATCTCGATATGGCTCAGCAGTATCAGCACCTTGGCCCGCTGTATGAAGTTCCGGCTGGCCTGCGTGATAAAGCGCGCCATAACGAACCGTATTATCCCCAGGTTGAGCCTGCCCGCCCGGTTGGCAGCCTGAAAACGGCTTAAGGAGTCACAATGGAACAGGTTGTAATTGTTGATGCGATCCGTACCCCGATGGGCCGTTCGAAAGGGGGGGCGTTTCGTAACGTGCGGGCAGAAGATCTCTCCGCACATTTAATGCGTAGCCTGCTGGCGCGTAATCCCGCGCTGGAGCCAACCGCGCTGGATGATATTTACTGGGGCTGTGTGCAGCAAACGCTGGAGCAGGGTTTTAACATTGCCCGTAACGCCGCGCTGCTGGCGGAAATCCCGCACTCCGTTCCGGCGGTCACCGTGAACCGTCTGTGTGGCTCTTCGATGCAGGCGTTGCACGACGCTGCGCGCATGATCATGACCGGCGATGCTCAGGCGTGCCTGGTGGGCGGCGTGGAGCATATGGGCCATGTACCAATGAGCCACGGCGTTGATTTCCATCCGGGCATGAGCCGCAACGTAGCAAAAGCGGCGGGGATGATGGGTCTGACCGCAGAAATGCTCTCCCGCATGCACGGCATCAGCCGTGAAATGCAGGATGCTTTCGCCGCACGTTCACATGCTCGCGCCTGGGCTGCAACACAGTCTGACGCATTTAAAAACGAAATCATCCCGACCGGCGGCCATGATGCCGACGGCGTGCTGAAGCAGTTTAACTACGATGAGGTTATCCGCCCGGAGACAACCGTTGAAGCGCTGTCCACCCTGCGCCCGGCGTTCGATCCGGTGAGCGGAACGGTCACTGCGGGTACCTCCTCCGCGCTCTCCGACGGCGCAGCGGCGATGCTGGTGATGAGTGAGAGCCGTGCTCGTGAGCTGGGTCTGACGCCGCGAGCCCGTATTCGTTCGATGGCTGTTGTCGGCTGCGACCCTTCCATCATGGGTTACGGTCCGGTTCCGGCCTCAAAGCTGGCGCTGAAAAAAGCGGGACTCTCCACCAGCGACATCGGCTTGTTTGAAATGAACGAAGCCTTTGCCGCTCAGATCCTGCCGTGCATTAAAGATCTGGGACTGATGGAGCAGATAGACGAGAAGATCAACCTCAACGGCGGCGCGATCGCCCTGGGTCACCCACTGGGATGCTCTGGTGCGCGTATCAGTACCACCCTGCTCAACCTGATGGAACGCAAAGACGTGCAATTTGGTCTGGCAACGATGTGTATCGGGTTAGGTCAGGGCATCGCAACGGTATTTGAGCGAGTTTAATCAAAGCATGCCGGGGGCGCTTCGCTTGCCCGGCCTACGAAATGTTATCTCAAAGCCATTGGTGCCAGAACAAGGCGGCAAGTGAATGACAAATTCGTCAGGAACGAATTTGAACAACCGAAGGCTGCTTTCAGTGAGGGACACGGATGTCCCTCATTCATCCCGATGAGCTTACGTGTAGTAAGTGATTCGGGTGAATGAGCGCAGCCAACACAGTTATGGTGCCAATGGCGAAGAGAGAAAGTTTAGTTGCCGTTCTTCCCGCCTGTCAGGGGCGGGTTTTTTATTTCCCTGAACTGCTACGTACCACTAACTGCACCGGCAACAGCAGATTCTCTTCCTGTTTCTCTTCCAGCAATAAACGCAGCGCTTCACGCCCCAGTTGCTGTTTATCAACCGCAATCGTAGTCAGCGGCGGATGTGACCAGGCCGCAGCATCGATATCATCAAACCCCACCAGCGCAAGATCTTCCGGGATACGTATACCCTGCTGCGCGCACACCCGCTGAACAACCAGCGCTGCCGCGTCGTTATAGGCAAAAATGGCATCAGGCGGTTCCGGCAGCCTGAGCAGCTCATTAACCGCTTCCACCAACGATTGTTCAGTATCCAGCAATGGCGGCGCAACGGCGTCGTACTCTGGCGGCATCAGCAAGCGGGCCTCATACAATGCCTGACGGTAGCCCTTCTCCCGCTGACGGATGCTGTAGTGCGCAAGCGAACTGGCAAGAAAAGCGATACGCCTGCGCCCTTGCGTAATCAGATGTTGCGTAGCCAGATAGCCACCCTGGGTATTATCCGGATTCACGCAGGGCAGCCCCGGCGCCCAGAGATCCACCAGCACCAACGGCAATTTCATCTGTTGCAGCAGCCCAAGCAACTCAGGTTCAAAAAAACCGGCGCAGATCAGCGCATCAGGCTGGTGCAGCATCACCTGCTCACTCACTGCATCGCCCGGACCGATAGACAGAAAGCTCAGCGCAATACCCTGCTCCCGGCAGGCATCATCGATACCCAGCAGCAGTTGCGAGTAAAACGGTAAAGCCCGACTGATATTGTGCTGACGATGCAGTAAAAACAGGACGCGTTTGATCTTGTCTGCGCGCAGGCGAGAAAAATCATAACCCTGCTGCTGCGCCACAGAAATAATGCGCAACCGGGTATCTTCACGTAGCCCTGGCTGCCCTTTTAGTGCGCGGGATACAGCGCCAACTGAAACGCCGCAGGCTTCGGCAATATCTCTGATTCGTACAGGTTTCGTCATGTCACTCTCATTGATTTACGCTAGCCTTTTGTGCTCCCAGCCAGGCTGCGCCACGGACACCGCTGCTGTCGCCGTGTCGGGCCTGAACGATCGGTGTACGGCACTGTTTACCAAACACGTACTGTGCCACGCGTGCCTGCAAACCCGAATACAGTAATGTGATATTGGATACCCCCCCTCCCAGCACAATGACATCAGGGTCGAGTGTATTCACAATACCCGCCAACGCACGTGCCAGTTGATCACAATAGCGTTCCCATACCAAGCAGGCTACCGTATCACCCGATTCTACACGCTGCATAATATGTGGCACACCTGCATGTTGCGCGGTGTGATTCATATACTGACGCTCCAGGCCGCTGCCGGAAATAAAGCTCTCAATACAGTTCACCTGTCCGCAATAGCATGTCACTTCAGCCCCGTCCCGAGATTCGTGGTAGCGCGGCAATGCATTATGTCCCCACTCTCCGGCACAGGCGTTAGGGCCGGAGATCAACCGGTTATCGATGCATAGTCCACCGCCGCAACCGGTACCGAGGATCACACCAAATACCACGCTATGCCCGTGTCCGCTACCGTCCATCGCTTCCGACAGGGTAAAGCAGTTGGCGTCATTGGTTACGGGCACAGGCATTCCTAATGCACGCTCAAGATCTTGTGAAAATGCCTGCTGATTCAGCACCAGAATATTGGAATTCTTAATCAAACCTTCGCTATCCACCGCGCCGGGCACCCCAACGCCAATTGAGAAAGGCTGATTAACGGCCTGTCTCGCCTTAGCAATCATCCCGGTCACAGCCTGGAAAAAATCACCGTAACTCTGCTTTGGTGTCGCACATCGCTCGCGGAAAACAATTTCACCCGCGTTATCAATTACCACCGCTTCAATTTTAGTCCCGCCGATATCCAGTCCGAGCCTCATGGTGGCCTCTCCTCTCATTGGCATCTCGCAATTATGATGCTGCATAGAGTGCCTGATTTGTTTACTAAACAAATAGTGAAGTATCACAAAATGCTGTGATATTTGCATATAAACAGGAAATGATTTTGTTTACTAAAAATAATGAGGTTTTGTAAGTCAGGAGATATGCAAAGATGCCAAGACAGCAACCGTCATGTGGAAGGTGGGGAATTTATCAATGCGCCGGCGGGGTTCCGGCGCACATCGCTTAAATAAACGCGAACGCGTCACCAAACAGACGATCTTCACGTGCCTGACGTTCATTGCAGAACAGGTCGCGCGCGATTTTAGCCATCTCGAAACGCCCGGCGATGTAGATATCGTGTTCCGCCAGAGTACCGTAATCCTGCAATACTGCCGTTAACACGGTTCCCGTACGACCACGCCAGCCGTCTTCAGGCTGCTCTACCACCGGCTCAACGCGCAGGTTCGGGTGATTCACCGACAACGCTTCCAGCTCAGAGAGATCGTAGAGATGCTTCTCTTCGCGCCCGCCCCAGTAAATGGTGATATCGCGGTTGGGATTACGCGCCAGCGCGGTGAGCAGAATGGAACGCACGTAAGAGAACCCTGTACCGCCCGCGATCAGCATCAGCGGACGCTCATCTTCATCACGCAGCCAAGCTTCGCCATGCGGAATATCGACCTTGATTTCCCGGTCTTTCAGAATGCGATCCATCACCGCCATGGCATAAAGATTTAGCTCAGAAGCGCCAACGTGCAGCTCAATGAATCCTTGCTCGTCCGGCGTTGATGCCATGGAAAACGGACGCTTATCCCTTTCATCCATCACGACCATTAAATACTGACCTGCACGAAAGGAAAATGCCGCGTCAGGCACTAAACGAACGCGATATACGGTGTCAGTGATAGCTTCTACCGAGGTCACTTTACAGCTTAAGGTTGTCATGCGCTCTCTCTGTCGGATCAATAGGCAAAACGATCGCGCCTCAGGCGCTTTTGCCGTCATTAAAGATGGCCAGTTCATCCCAAATTGCGTCAATACGCGCAGTCACTTCAGGATCTTTTTTAATCGGGCGTCCCCACTCTCGTTGGGTTTCACCCGGCCATTTATTTGTGGCATCCAGCCCCATTTTTGAACCAAGACCGGATACCGGCGAGGCAAAGTCCAGGTAATCAATCGGCGTATTCTCTACCAGTACCGTATCCCGGGCCGGGTCCATACGGGTAGTAATTGCCCAAATCACATCATTCCAGTCACGCGCGTTGACGTCATCATCGCAGACAATAACAAATTTAGTGTACATAAACTGACGCAAAAACGACCAAACGCCCATCATGACGCGTTTGGCATGACCCGCGTACTGTTTTTTCATCGTCACCACGGCCAGGCGATATGAACAACCTTCCGGAGGTAGGTAAAAATCGACGATTTCCGGGAACTGCTTTTGCAGAATAGGGACAAAGACCTCATTCAGCGCCACACCGAGCACCGCTGGCTCATCTGGTGGACGTCCGGTGTAGGTGGAGTGATAAATCGCATCTTCGCGTTGGGTGATGTGTGTGACGGTGAAAACTGGGAAGCTATCCACTTCATTGTAATAACCCGTATGATCGCCATACGGTCCTTCCGGTGCCAGTTCACCCGGCTCGATATAGCCTTCCAGAACAATTTCAGCGCTGGCGGGTACTTCGAGATCGTTGGAGATGCATTTGACGACTTCGGTCTTGGTGCCACGCAGCAGCCCGGCGAAGGCGTACTCTGATAATGTATCAGGTACAGGGGTCACAGCGCCCAGAATGGTCGCCGGGTCTGCCCCTAACGCAACGGAGACTGGGAAACGCTCACCAGGGTGTGCCGCGCACCACTCCTGATAATCCAGCGCGCCGCCACGATGTGAAAGCCAACGCATAATGAGCTTGTTTTTGCCAATCAGCTGTTGGCGATAAATACCCAGATTCTGTCGCTCTTTATGCGGACCACGCGTGACGGTGAGTCCCCATGTAATCAGCGGCGCAGCATCTTCCGGCCAGCAGGTCATGATCGGTATACGGTTTAAATCAACGTCATCACCTGAAGAAATTTTTTGCTGACAAGGCGCACCGCGTAGCCGTTTGGTCGGCATGTTCAGTACCTGCTTGAACTGCGGCAGCTTATCAAACAGATCGCGGAATCCTTTCGGCGGCTCCGGCTCTTTCAAAAACGCCAACAGCTTACCAACTTCCCGTAGTGCTGAGACATCTTCTTGCCCCATCCCCATGGCGACACGCTTCGGAGTGCCAAACAGATTGCACAGTACCGGCATTGAATAGCCTTTTGGATTCTCAAACAGCAGCGCAGGCCCACCGGCACGCAAAGTGCGATCGGCAATTTCAGTGATCTCCAGATGGGGATCCACTGGAAGCGTAATGCGTTTGAGCTCGCCCTGCTGTTCAAGCTGCGTCAGGAAGTCGCGTAAGTCGTGATATTTCATGGCGTCCATTATGGCCTCTGTGTAAGCGCGTCATTATACGGCGTTCATCATTGTGATGCTGTATTTTTGTTAAATTAGCGTGAACTCTGGCAACCAACACCGATGAGGCTTGAAAGATGAAGTGTATAATGACTTTTGCTATGCTTGCGCTCAGAACAAGCGGATAAGAGTTATTATGCAAGCCTGGTATTTACTGTACTGCAAACGCGGGCAACTTCAGCGTGCCCAGGAACACCTGGAAAGACAAGCAGTAAACTGTTTGACGCCAATGATCACCCTGGAAAAAATGGTGCGTGGTAAACGTACCACAGTCAGTGAGCCACTTTTCCCTAATTACATGTTTGTCGAGTTCGATCCGGAAGTGATCCACACCACCACTATCAATGCGACACGTGGCGTCAGCCATTTCGTCCGTTTTGGCGCGACGCCTGCGACAGTTCCTTCTCCCGTTATTCACCAGCTTTCTATCTACAAGCCAGAAGGAATTGTTGACCCGCAAACTCCTCAGCCAGGGGACAGCGTAATTATTACTGAAGGGGCGTTTGAGGGGCTAAAAGCGATCTTCACCGAACCGGATGGCGAAGCACGTTCCATGCTCCTGCTTAACCTGTTGAATAAAGAGGTTAAGCAGAGCGTGAAAAACACCGGCTTTCGAAAAATATAAACAGACTCAGAAGGTCACTTCGAATAACGTTCTGACGTTGGCATCAATCGCCGTTGATAGCCACTGAGGATCTTCCCCGCGCCAGTGCGCAATACGCTCAAGAATATGCGGCAGGTGTGCAGGTTCATTGCGTCGGGAAGTCGGCTTCGGGGCCAGATCGCGTGGGAGTAAATAGGGCGCGTCTGTTTCTATCAGCAGCCTTTCCACCGGGATAAAAGGCAGTAGCTCCCGTAGTTCCATCCCCCGACGCTCATCGCAGACCCATCCGGTAATCCCGATATAAAGCCCTCGGTCCACGCAGTCCTGCATCTCCCGGCGCGAACCGGTGAAACAGTGCAGCACTGCGCCGGGGAGGCTGTCCAGCCAGGGTTCCAGCAGCGTAAGAAAACGTTCGTGGGCATCCCGACAATGCATGAAAACAGGCATCTGCAATTCGGCGGCAATACGCAATTGCGCCTCAAAAGCCCGTTCCTGTTCCTGCGCAGTGGAGTAATTACGATTAAAATCCAGGCCGCATTCACCAATGGCGACCACTTCGGACTGGTTCGCCAGCGCGATAATCTCGTCTTCCGTTGAGGATTGCCATTGGCTGCTGTCATGCGGGTGCACGCCAGCCGTGGACCAGCAATGCGGATAATGCTGTGCCAACTTTAGCGCCTGCTGGCTTTCATGCAGGTTTGTTCCGGTCAGAAGCATACCGTTTACGCCCGCAGCAAAGGCGCGCGCCACGACCTCATCCCGGTCTTTCGCAAATTGTGAACTGGTTAAATTAACGCCAATATCAAACATGCATCCTCCCATATGACAACCGCCCTTACGGGCGGCTGAATTTACTCTTCGGTTTTCTCGGTGGCTTCGGCTTCTTTCGCATTCTCTGCCTCGTTGTCTTCGTCCCGCGTACGTCGCTTACCGACATAAAAACGAGAGAAGAAAACACCCACTTCAAACAGACAGTACATCGGTATAGCCAACAGCGTTTGCGAGAAGACATCTGGTGGAGTCAGTAACATCCCCACGACAAATGCCCCGACAACTACGTAAGGGCGTTTCTTACGTAAATCATCAGGTGTCGTAATGCCCATCCAGCACAGCAATACAATGGCGACAGGAACCTCAAAAGAGACGCCAAACGCCATAAACAGTGCCATGACAAAGCTGAGATAACTGGCAATGTCTGTCGAAACCTGCACGCCTTGCGGAGCTGTGTTGGCAAGGAAGCCAAACGCCAGCGGGAAGACGACAAAATAGGCGAATGCCATCCCGATATAGAACAACAGCGAACTTGAGACCAGCAGCGGCACGACAAGGCGGCGTTCATGCTTATATAAAGCAGGCGCAATAAATGCCCATACCTGGTACAGGATCACCGGTGCCGACAGGATCAGCGACACCATAAAGGTTAGCTTTATCGGGGTAAAGAACGGTGAAGCCACATCGGTGGCGATCATCGTTGCACCCTGCGGCATCTGTTTAATCAGCGGCGCTGCAACCATATGGTAAATGTCGTTGGCAAAATAAACCAACGCCAGAAAGATCACCATAACCGCAATAATGCAGTTCAGGAGTCGCTTACGCAGCTCAATAAGATGCGTGATGAGCGGTTGAGTATCTTCTACAGACATGTTTACGGTTTATCACTCGACGAGGGTGAGGATTCGACAGCTGGTGCAGCAGGTTTCTTTTCCGCGTCCATCGACGTAACGGAAGCAGTTTCCTTCAACTCCGGCGTGTCAGCAGCCGTGGATTCCGGTTTTTGCTCCGGCGAACTGGCCTGGTTTTCAGCGGCTGCAGGGGTAACTCCTTCTCGCTGCGCTTCCGCTTCTTTCACTACCGGATTATGGATAGTGTGCGCTTCATCGCTCGCTTTCTCAGGATCGTGCACGCTGTAAGAACGCTTCATCGACTCAGCCGCTTCGCGCAGCTCATCCATCGATGCTTTCAGCTCCGGCGTCAAATTTGTCAGGCTCGCTTTCTCTACTTTCTTCAGGCTGTCCTGAAACTCCTGAAGCTTAAGCTCCTGGGTCAGTTCATTCTGCACGGTAGTTGCAAGAGAGCGCAGCGCACGGACCCAGCCCGCGACCGTTTTTACTGCCACTGGCAATCGTTGCGGCCCCAGTACGATGAGGCCGATAACGAACACCAATAACAGTTCGCTAAAACCGATATCAAACACGGATTATACCTGCTCTTTATCTTGGCTTTTGGCGTCTTCTTTCTTCACTTCACCCTGCTTATCGGTGATGGATTTAGCGGTAAAATCAGCGTCCTGGCTGGTTTTATCCTGCTTAGGTTCATCATCACCCATCGCTTTCTTGAAGCCTTTAATAGACGCGCCAAGGTCGGAACCGATGGAGCCGAGTTTCTTGGTGCCAAATAGCAGTACAACGATGACGGCAATGATCAACAACTGCCAAATACTGATACCACCCATACATGTTCCTCTGTCATAGATGATGAATTAATAAGGCCGTAGTATACGTTACACGACCTGCCTTGGGCGATGAAAAAATCAGCGCATTTTGCGCCAGCCGATCAGCCAGGCGATAACACCACCCGCGATTAACCAGCCCGGCATAAGCCCCCACTCAGGGCGGCTTACCAGCAGGAATGTCCCACTTAACAGCAACGTTGCGCCAATACCCAATAAATAACGGGATTGTCCCTGACGTACGTGATTCGCATGAAGCTCGCGCGCAATCTTATCAACACTGTGCTGTAAATATTTGCCCTGGCGCAAACTGTCATACACAAGTTCAGGTATTTCTGGCATTTTTTCGACCCAGAATGGTGCTTTTTCTTTAAATGCCCTGACAAGCGCCGGAATACCTACCTGATCTTTAATCCAGGATTCAAGGAAAGGCTTGGCCGTTTTCCACAGATCTAACTGAGGATAGAGCTGTCGGCCAACACCCTCAACGTACAACAGCGTCTTCTGTAACAACACCAGTTGAGGCTGGACTTCCATATTAAATCGACGTGCCGTATTGAACAGATTCAACAGCACGTGACCAAAGGAGATCTCTGCCAGCGGCTTTTCGAAGATCGGCTCGCACACGGTACGAATGGCGAATTCGAACTCTTCAACGTTGGTATCCGGCGGAACCCAGCCAGAATCCACGTGCAGTTCAGCTACTTTGCGGTAGTCGCGGTTAAAGAACGCAATAAAGTTTTCAGCCAGGTAGCGCTTATCTTCTTTGTTTAAGGAACCCACGATCCCACAATCAATACCAATGTATTTCGGGTTTTCAGGGTGCTCATAACTCACGAAAATGTTCCCAGGGTGCATATCCGCATGGAAAAAGCTGTCGCGGAATACCTGAGTAAAGAAGACCTGAACACCACGCTCGGCCAACAGTTTCATATTGGTGCCGTTCTTCTCAAGCGTGGCAACATCCGAAACAGGGATACCGTAAATACGCTCCATCACCATCATGTTCTGACTGCAATAGTCTGAGTACACTTCCGGGATGTACAGCATTGGGCTGTCTTCAAAATTGCGTCGCAGTTGAATGGCGTTTGCCGACTCACGCAGCAGGTTCAGCTCGTCGATCAATGTTTTTTCATATTCACGGACGACTTCTGTTGGCCGCAGACGACGACCATCCGGCAGCAGGCGAGGAACCCAACGAGCAAGGCGATAGATCAGTTTTAAATCGGCTTTGATTACTGGCAAGATATCCGGACGAATAACTTTGATTACCACCTCTTTGCCATTCGATTTCAACCGCGCGGTGTGAACCTGAGCAATAGACGCAGATGCCAGCGGTGTAATCTCAAAATCATCAAACCATTCCTCGACGGGTAGCCCCCCCATCGCCTCTTCGATTTGTTCTTTCGCGCGTTGCCCATCGAATGGCGCAACCCGATCCTGCAGTAGCGCTAGCTGATCGGCAATATGCGGAGGGAAAAGATCACGACGGGTTGAGAGCATTTGACCAAATTTGATCCACACCGGCCCCAATTCCTGCAAAGCCAGTCTCAGCCTTTCTCCCAGCGGCTTATCTTTGTGTCGGTTGGGCATCCAGAACAGCGAGTAACGCCACAGCCGGAGCGGCAGCGTGATACGCATTTTAGGGATGAGTTCATCAAGACCGTAGCTTAAAAAAGTGCGAATGATGAAATAAAGGCGCCGTACTTCACCTGGCGTCATTTGGCCTCCAGTTTTTCCAGCCGTGTAGCCAGAGATTCGACCGCGCGCTCAACGGCTGCCGTTTCTTCTGCAAACCATGCAACCTCAAGCGGATCCGGAGCCATGCGCCACTCTTCGGTGATCGCTTCAGCAACATAACGCTGCTGGCGCTGAATGTTGCGGCGCAGGAACTTAGCTCCACCACGCAACACTTTACTGACTCCTTCCGCGACGATATCGCCAGTATAGGGCGCTAACAGTTCAGCGGGATCAAACTCCGCCAGATCGGCCAACGCCACAAAGTTCTGCACGACCTGAATATCGCCCTGGACTTCCAGCTCACCGCTGCGAATAAGCGTGGTGAGTTGCTGCCGATCGCGTAGTTTCGGTAACACGCTGGCATGTGTGATTACGGTGCAATCGGCTTCGCCTTCCCATGCCCCCAGCACATCGACCTGGCGCTCACTAAACACCAGGACTAACGGTGTTGAAAATCCTTTGAGATCAACACGTAGCACTTGGCCCTGTAAACGCGTTCTGGCTGACTTGAGCGCAGGGGAACGGTACAGAAAGGTGTTGAGCAGATTTTCAACGCCTGCGGTCACTAAGGGTTTTAAAGGCATCCCCAATCTCCTGTCAGAACTTGTAGCCACGATGCAGCGCAACGACACCTGCCGTCAGGTTGTAGTAATCAACGCTTTCGAACCCGGCATCTTGCATCATTGCTTTTAAGGTGTCCTGATCGGGATGCATGCGGATGGACTCCGCCAAATAGCGATAACTGTCTGCATCGCTTGCTACCATGGAGCCAATTCGCGGCAGAACGTGGAAAGAGTACGCGTCGTAGGCTTTGCTCAACGGTTCGATAATCGGCTTGGAGAATTCCAGCACCAGTAAACGCCCGCCCGGCTTCAACACGCGATACATTGAGCGTAATGCTTTGTCTTTATCCGTCACGTTGCGCAGACCAAAAGAGATGGTGATGCAGTCAAACGTGTTGTCAGGGAAAGGTAACGCTTCCGCATTCGCCTGAACGTACTCAACGTTCCCCACTACACCGATATTGCGCAGCTTTTCGCGACCCATTTTGAGCATTGAGTCATTGATATCTGCCAGCACAACGTTGCCGGTTTCGCCTACCATGCGAGAGAATTTCGCCGTCAGATCGCCGGTACCGCCAGCCAAATCGAGAACGGTTTGTCCGCGACGCACGCCACTGCAGTCAATGGTGAAGCGCTTCCACAAACGATGAATGCCGAATGACATTAAGTCATTCATAACGTCATATTTAGAGGCCACAGAATGAAAAACGTGAGCCACCATGTCAGCTTTCTGCTCTTTAGCGACGGTCTGAAAGCCAAAGTGCGTCGTTTCTTGTGAATTATCCACCATCTCAGTGCCTGCTCATTCAAAAAATGTTCGAGAAGTGTAACAGATTGGGTCAATTTGCCCTACCCTTCTGCCGGGTTCAACTACCCCAAATGGACTAGCTTGATTGCTGATTTACCGCTTCATCATCGGGGTAAGGCTCATCCTGTTGCGTCTCAGGGACCGAGCGCAAACGGTACTCTTCATCCTGGGTCGTGGCTTGTTCAGCCAGTTCAGGATTAATCTCGCGCTTAATTTCCACCCCTAAACTGCGAAACGCTTCTGCCTGCGACAGGACGTTTCCACGACCGGAAGAGAGTTTTTTCATCGCCTGTCGGTAGTTGTCCTGGGCTTTATCCAGGCTTTGACCTATTGCCGACATATCATCCACAAACAACCGCATCTTGTCATAAAGTTTGCTGGCCCGATCGGCAATTTGTTGCGCATTACGGCTCTGATGCTCGTAGCGCCACAGATTGGCAATCGTACGCAATGCCACCAACAGCGTAGTGGGACTGACCAGCATAATATTATTTCTAAGCGCTTCGGTAATCAGTTCAGGCTGCCTGTCGAGCGCCAGTAAAAAAGCAGGCTCAACGGGGATAAACATCAGCACATAGTCAAGCGTACGTAACCCAGGAAGCTGCTGATAGTCTTTGCGACCCAGCAGACGAATATGGTTTCGCACCGAGGCGATATGCTCCTGCAACGCGCTCTCGCGGGTGAATTCATCTTCAGCGTTAAAATAGCGTTCATAGGCAACCAGCGTCATTTTCGCGTCGATCACCACATCTTTGCCCTGCGGTAATCGGACAATAACATCTGGCTGCATCCGCGAGCGGGCGTCGTTTTCGATGCTGACCTGGGTTTCGTATTCATAACCTTCACGCAGACCGGAAGCCTCAAGCACCCGCGTGAGTACCACCTCGCCCCAGTTACCCTGCGTTTTGTTATCCCCTTTTAATGCACGCGTCAGGTTTACTGCTTCCTGTGCCATCTGCGCGTTCAGTTGCTGGAGATTACGAATTTCGTGCGCCAGAGTATGGCGTTCCTGTGCCTCTTTACCAAAGCTGTCCTGAACCTGGCGTCGAAAACCGTCCAGTTGTTCGCGAAGCGGTGCCAGCAGGCTGTTCAGGCTTTGGCGATTTTGCTCATCTACCCGACGGTTACTGTGCTCGAAAATGCGGTTCGCCAGATTCTCAAACTGTTCGCTCAAGCGCTGTTCACTGTTGATCATCTGGCGAATTTTATCTTCCGCATGCTGTTGCGTTGCTTCCAGACGAGTGGTGACTTCCCGGAGATCGGCCTCCAGCGAGGTATTGATACTCTGCAGGCTGCGGAGTTCGTTATTCAGCAGTTCGCATTCGTCGCGCCAGTGGGCCTCCTGTGAGAGTTGCTGCCGGGCGGCGCTTAGCGCGATATCCAGTTCACGTCGTTCTTCGATGAGGTCGGCACGGATCCTGTCGGCGTGCGCTTTTGTTGCCAGCCACCCAACCAGCAGCCCTGCGGCTAACGCCAGCACGGCACTCATCATAATTGAAATATCCACAACGCCCCCTTACAGCAACAACTTACCCGCACAAAATAGAATTGTGCTGTATAAACGTCCAGTTTAAAAGGAATTTCCTGCGAGGCACTACGCAAAATAAAAAGGCCGAACGCGTCGGCCTTTTAGCAAAGAAGGGAGAATTACAGTAAACGACGCGCAGCTTCCACCACGATTTTCACCGCGTGGCTTTCCGTTTGTTTCATCGTTTCCGCATTCGGGATCTCTTGCTGAGTACGGTTCACGATAACACCCGCGACCATACCAGCACGCAGACCCTGGCTGGCGCACATGGTCAGCAGCGTGGCAGATTCCATTTCGTAGTTCATAACGCCCATCGACTGCCACTCTTCCATCGAGCCTTTGAAACGGCTCACTACGCGACCAGAGAAGGTGTCGTAACGCTCCTGGCCCGGGTAGAAGGTATCAGAAGACGCGGTAACGCCAACGTGGGTAGTGGCGCCGATAGATTTCGCCGCTTCCACCAGCGCAGTGGTGCACTCGAAGTCGGCAACGGCCGGGAACTCCATTGGCGCGAAGTGCAGGCTTGCACCATCCAGACGGACAGACGCCGTGGTGACCAGGACATCACCCACGTTGATATGCGGCTGGATAGCGCCAGTCGTACCGATACGCAGGAAGGTACGAATGCCCAGCTGTGCCAGTTCTTCTACGGCAATAGAGGTTGACGGGCCGCCGATACCGGTAGAGCAAACGATCACGGCTTTACCATCCAGCTCAGCACGCCAGGTAGTGAACTCGCGATGAGATGCCAGCTTAACCGGCTTATCCATCAGCGCGGCGATCTTTTCCACACGCTCCGGGTCGCCAGGGACGATAGCAAGCGTAGCCCCTTGTAAATCGCTCTTAGTGAGGCCGAGATGAAAAACATCAGACTTAGACATAAAAACTCCTCTGTGAATCGGTTTTGTCAGAAGAAGCAAAAACATACTTTACCGAAGGCATGAACATATTTTCGTGACAGTCATCACTATGATGTAAATCAATTGCATTCAATTACCATGAAATAGTGATACACATCACATAAACAATGCAATGTAAGGAAGCCCTGCACAAAAGATAGACCGTTTAAGGCAATGTGGTTCGTTGCATGTGTCTATAGTTAACAATGCGCTTTTGGGCTGAATATTTAAGGGTACGGAGAATACCATGACAACACGACAATCTGGCTTTGCACCTGCTGTATCTCCACCGACATCTACCACGGTTCACACTCCGGATAACGCGATTATCGCCGGTGTAACGTCCATACCTTCACAAGGCGATGATATGCCAGCGTATCACGCACGACCAAAGCAAACCGATGGCCCGCTGCCCGTGGTTATTGTCGTGCAGGAGATTTTTGGCATTCATGAACACATTCGTGACGTTTGCCGCCGTCTGGCTCTGGAAGGGTATCTGGCTATCGCACCAGAACTCTATTTTCGCGAAGGCGATCCCAATGACTTTGCCGACATCCCCACGCTGCTCAGCGGCCTTGTCGCCAAAGTGCCTGACTCTCAGGTACTGGCCGATTTGGATCACGTCGCCAGCTGGGCCTCCCGCAACGGGGGAGATGCGCACCAACTGATGATCACCGGATTTTGCTGGGGCGGACGCATTACCTGGCTGTATGCCGCACATAATCCGCAGTTAAAAGCGGCGGTGGCGTGGTACGGCAAACTGGTGGGCGATAAAACGCTGAACTCCCCCAAACATCCCGTTGATATCGCGACCGATCTTAACGCCCCCGTTCTGGGACTTTATGGCGGCCAGGATATCAGTATTCCACAAGATACCGTTGAAACAATGCGTCAGGCGCTGCGCGCCGCCAATGCGAAAGCGGAAATCGTGGTCTATCCCGATGCCGGGCATGCGTTTAACGCCGATTATCGCCCAAGTTACCACGAAGAGTCCGCTAAGGATGGATGGCAGAGAATGCTGGAGTGGTTCGCGCAATACGATGGGAAGAAATAATTCCCGCCAGGCAAACCAATAAACAAAACGGAGGCATCAGCCTCCGTTTTTTTACGCCTGACGCAGATTCTGCGCCGCTTTAACCATGTTTGCCAGCGCGGCACGGGTTTCCGGCCAGCCGCGCGTTTTCAGGCCGCAATCCGGGTTCACCCACAAACGCTCTGCCGGAATACGCTGTTCGGCTTTCTTCAGCAGGGCTTCAATCCACTCCACGCTCGGGACGTTCGGCGAGTGAATGTCGTAGACGCCCGGCCCGATTTCGTTCGGGTAATCGAACTCTTCAAACGACTCCAGTAACTCCATATCAGAACGAGAGGTTTCAATGGTGATCACGTCCGCGTCCAGCGCCGCAATGGAGTCCATGATGTCGTTGAACTCGCAGTAACACATGTGGGTGTGGATCTGGGTTTCATCCTTCGCCACCGCCGCGTTAATGCGGAAGGCTTCCACGCCCCACTCCAGATACGCCGCCCAGTCGCTGCGACGCAATGGCAGACCTTCGCGCAGCGCCGGCTCATCAATCTGGATAATACCGATCCCCGCCGCTTCCAGATCCGCAACTTCATCACGCAACGCCAGCGCAATCTGCTTCGCGATGGTTTCACGCGTCACGTCTTCACGCGGGAATGACCAGCAAAGAATGGTCACCGGACCGGTCAGCATACCTTTTACCGGTTTGTCGGTCAGCGACTGGGCATACTTCGCCCACTCCACGGTGATCGCTTCCGGGCGGCTGACGTCGCCAATGACTACCGGTGGCTTCACGCAGCGAGAACCGTAGCTCTGCACCCAACCGTTCTGGGTAAAGACGAACCCGTCCAGATGTTCACCAAAGTATTCCACCATGTCGTTACGTTCGGCTTCACCGTGCACCAGCACGTCGAGCCCCAGACGTTCCTGTTCAACGATCGCCTGTTTGATATGTTCCGCGATACCGGTGCGGTAGTTACCGGCATCCAGGTTGCCTTTTTTGAAGTCCAGGCGCAGGCCGCGAATTTCCGTGGTTTGCGGGAATGAGCCGATAGTCGTGGTCGGCCATGCCGGCAGATTAAAGCGGGCACGCTGTGCCTCGGCACGAACCGGATAAGCGTTGGCACGCTGGCTGTCCTGGGCAGTGATCGCCGCCAGACGTTTTTCCACTGCGGCGTTGTGGACACGAGTAGAGTGGCGACGCGCCTGAATCGGTGCGCTCCATTCAATCAGCGCCGCGGTATCGCCGCTGTTCAACGCATCACGCAGTAGCGCCAGCTCGCCGCATTTTTGCAGGGCGAAGGCAAACCAGCTCTTCACCTCTGCATCAAGGCGGGTTTCCACGCTGAGATCGATGGGGCTGTGCAGCAGGGAGCAGGAAGAAGCCACCCACAGGTCACGTTTCCCGACGATATCTTTAATTTGCGCGTGTTTTTCGCTGAGGTCGGCGCGCCAGACGTTGCGTCCGTTCACCAGACCCGCTGACAGCAGCCAGTCGGCAGGCAGACGTTTGTGCAGCTCGGCGACATCATCTTTACCGTGCACGAAGTCAACGTGCAGCCCCTGCACCGGCAGCGCGGTAATGGTATCCAGGTTTGGCGTTACGCCTTCGAAGTAGGTGGTCAGTAGCAGCTTCACCTGGCCCTGCAGAGCGTCATAAGCCGGTTTAAAGGCATCCAGCCACGCTTGCGGCAGCTCCAGTACCAGAGCAGGTTCATCGATTTGTACCCACTCAATACCCCGTTTTGCCAGTTCCGCCAGCACCTGCTGGTAAACCGGCAGAATGTCGTTCAACAGACTCAGGCGGTCAAACTGTTCGCCCTTCACTTTCCCTAGCCACAGGTAAGTTACCGGCCCCAGCAGCACAGGTTTCACTTTATGGCCAAGCGCCAGCGCTTCGTCTACTTCATCCAGCAGCTGGGTCCAGGTCAGTTTGAACTGCTGACCTTTGGTGAACTCCGGCACCATGTAGTGATAGTTGGTGTTAAACCATTTGGTCATTTCTGCCGCCGCCGCGGGCTCACCGGTCGGTGCGCGGCCACGGCCAATGCGGAATAAGGTATCGATATCAACCGAGCCGTCTTTATTCTGATGACGAGCCGGAACGTTGCCGAGCAGCAGGCTGGTGGTCAGCACGTGATCGTACCAGGCAAAATCGCCCACCGGCAGCAGGTCAACACCCGCCTGCTTCTGCTGCTCCCAATGGCGGGCACGCAGCTCGCGGCCAACGGTCAGCAAATCTTCACGGGAAGAATTTCCCGCCCAGTAACTTTCTTGCGCTTTCTTCAACTCGCGACGCAGGCCAACGCGAGGGAAACCGAGGGTGTGATTCAATATTGTCATTTTTCTTCCTCTAATTACATGTAAATCCTATGGATTTTGAATTTAGGGAAGGCGGCAAGTTTACTCATCCCCAGGAGCTTACTGAAGTAAGTGACTGGGGTGGGGAAACGAAGCCAACGCACCATAAATTTAAAAGACGAAGGATTTTAGCCGTCCAGATGTTTACACATCCATAATTGGCGGTTACTGTATATTCCTCAAGCGCAATTTGTTCATGCCGAAGTGAAGGACTTTCATGATCGAGATTAAACATCTGAAAACGCTCCAGGCGTTGCGGAATAGTGGTTCGCTGGCAGCCGCTGCGGCGACGTTGCATCAGACCCAATCCGCCCTTTCTCACCAGTTCAGCGATCTGGAGCAGCGCCTTGGCTTTCGACTCTTTGTCCGTAAAAGCCAGCCGCTGCGCTTTACGCCGCAGGGCGAAATTTTGCTGCAGCTGGCAAATCAGGTATTGCCGCAAATTGGTCGGGCGCTGCAGGCCTGCAACGAACCGCAGCAAACCCGACTGCGTATCGCGATTGAATGTCACAGCTGTATTCAATGGCTGACGCCCGCGCTGGAGAATTTTCGTGCCAACTGGCCGCAGGTGGAGATGGACTTTAAATCCGGCGTGACGTTCGATCCGCAACCGGCGCTACAGCAGGATGAGCTGGATCTGGTGTTAACCTCCGACATTCTGCCGCGCAGCGGACTGCACTACTCGCCGATGTTCGATTTTGAAGTCCGCCTGGTCCTGGCGCCTGACCATCCGTTGGCCAGCAAAACGCAAATCGCGCCGGAAGATTTGGCCAGCGAGACGCTGCTTATTTACCCGGTGCAACGGAGTCGACTGGATGTCTGGCGGCATTT
Source organism: Citrobacter sp. C6_1 (assembly GCF_014596835.2). Taxonomy (NCBI): domain Bacteria; kingdom Pseudomonadati; phylum Pseudomonadota; class Gammaproteobacteria; order Enterobacterales; family Enterobacteriaceae; genus Citrobacter; species Citrobacter sp. C6_1. Next base: position 4,585,460 of record NZ_CP115031.1, read on the forward strand.
CTTACAGCCTGCGGGCGTGAGCCCGTCGCTGAAGAGCGTGGATAACACCCTGCTGCTGATTCAAATGGTTGCCGCCAGAATGGGTATCGCCGCGTTACCACACTGGGTGGTGGAGAGTTTTGAACGCCAGGGCCTGGTGGTGACCAAAACCCTGGGCGATGGATTGTGGAGCCGACTGTACGCCGCCGTGCGTGATGGCGAGCAGCGACAGCCAGTCACGGAAGCGTTTATTCGCTCAGCGCGGAATCACGCCTGCGATCATCTGCCGTTTGTGCGGAGTGCGGAACGACCCACTTTCGATGTACCCACAGTGAGGCCACTATCACAGCCGCGCCAATGATGAAGCTTGGCCAGTGAGGCTGTTGATGCCAGATAGCCAGGTTGACCAACAGCCCGGCCGGCACATGCATATTGTTCATGATGCCCAACGTACCTGCATCTACCTGGGTCGCACCGTAGTTCCACATAAAGTAACCAATGCCGGACGCCGCCACGCCAAGAAAGACCAGAATTCCCCACTGCAGCGTGGTTGCAGGCATTTTCTGCGCATTACCCAGCATGAACCAGGCCACGACAGCCACCAGAAAGGCCCCCATGTAAAACCAGGCAAAAGCGTTGTGCTGTGGCATTGGGCGGGTTTCCATCAGACGCTTATAGCCCACCATACCGATGGCAAAACTAATATTAGAAAGCTGCACCAGTATCAGGCCAGTCCAGAAGTGGCTGGTTACCTGATCGTAACGAATAATCCCCGCGCCAATCACCGCCAGTAACGCACTGAAAGCGTAGCTCCAGCGCAGACGGCGTCCGCTCATCAGGTCATAAATCAGCGTGATGTAGAGCGGCGTCAGCACGGTGAAAAGCAACAGTTCTGAAACCGTCAGATACAGGTAGGCGTGAAAACTCAGCATATACATAATGCCAAGCTGCATGGCCCCCACCAGCATATACAGCGCGATCGTTTTTACGCTGTGCCCGCGGGTACGTAAAAACGGCAGGAACACCAGCAACGCGAGTCCAACGCGCACCAGCACCGCAAAATAGCTATCGACATGACCGGCAAGGTACTCGCCAAACAGGCTGAAGGAAAAGGCCCACAAAATAGTGGTAATGATGAGTAGCGCCACAATGGATGCCTCTTAGAACAGGGAACATCCATTGTAGCGGAGAGTTTAGTTGACAACTGGTCAACTAAAGAACAATCACTTTAAAAAGAGATCGCGCAGGTAGTGCGGCACGGCATCGTCAGCATTAAGACCAATGACTTCCAGTTCTGGGTGCAGATCCTTCAGGCGCTGGTGGGCATTGCCCATGATGCAGCCTTTGCCCGCCATGGAGAGCATTTCCGCATCGTTCATCCCGTCGCCAAAAGCGATGCAGTCTTTCAGGCTGTAGCCCATCGCTTTCGCCACCGCTTCCAGCGCATGACCTTTCGACACGCCGCCCGCCATGACTTCCAGACAGGTAAGCGTAGAGAAGCTGACGTTAACGCGATCGCCCCAGCGGGCGTTAATCGCCTGCTCCAGCGGCAGCAGCCTTTCGTGAGAATCGGTGGTGAAGAACACTTTGCTGACGCCCTCCGGCTCCAGTAGCGCAGGTTCAAACAGAGAATAGTTAAACACCGCTTCTTTGAAAAAGCGCATTTCGTCGGGGCGATGGCGGTTCATAAACCACTCATCATCGCGATAAACGTTGGTCACGATGTCCGGGTTTGCATTCACTACGCCAAACAGGTCGCTGGCAATGTCGCGATCCAGGTTATGCGAAAACACCAGGTTTCCGTCAGAATCATGCACCCGCGCGCCATTGGAGGTGATCATGTAGGTTTTAATGCCGAGGTTATCGCGAATTTGTCCCACATCAACATGATGACGGCCAGTCGCAAACACGAAGTTAACGCCACGAGCAGTCAGTAATTTCAGCGTCTCTTTAGCATATGGGGACAGAGTATGGTCGGGGGAAAGCAGCGTACCGTCTAAATCAGACGCAACAACCTGATACATAAGAAAATTCAACCTCTAGGCAAAGCGGGTTCCGCTGGATGAGTTATGCTTGTCGAAAAATTCGACAATAGCGTTAAGCGCGACTGAGCGCATTGCGTCCTTTTCAAAAAGGATCTCATGGTACGCGCCTTTTATGACAAGCGGCTGACCTCCTTCTACAGGATGGCCCGCTGCGGCGCGGAGTTCACAAAAACGATCGTGCATGCGGTTATCCACTACACGCTCTTCTTCGGCCTGAATCAGCAGCGTCGGCGTCGCGTCGTCTCCCGCGCCAGCCAGAACCTGTTCGCCAGCCAGAATCCCTTCACGCACCCAATGGTAGGTCGGGCCGCCTACGCGTAGCCGTGGCTCATCAGCATAGAAGCGTAGATTGCGCCGATAGCGCTGTCGACTATGGGTTAGCGCATTCATACCGAAGGGTAGCGCCCGCCAGCGCCCGGTTCCCATCGCATAGCCTTCTCGGATCCGTGGATGCCCTTCAGCCCAGTCCAGAATGTGGCGCACCATCCAGTCAGGAAAGCGCATCACAATACCAAACATCGGCGCACAAAGCGCGATGGCATCACACTGATTCGGGTGGCGCTGCAGGAACAATGTGGCAATCGCTCCGCCCATAGAATGCGCCAGTATATAGCGTTTTCTCCACGGACCGGGTAGCACTTCCTGCTGCCAGAAGGCGGTTAAATCGTCGACATAGTCATTAAAGTTATCGACATGACCACGATGCGGATCTGACAGCATACGCCCGGAACGCCCCTGGCCACGGTGGTCGATAATGAGTACGTCAAAACCAGAATGAAACAGGTCATACGCCAGTTCAGCGTATTTCACGTAACTTTCAATGCGTCCAGGACAGACGACGATGACGCGATCGTTTTTTTCTGCATGAAAACGAACAAAATGTACGGGGATATCATCCACACCCGTAAATTCCGCTTCTTCCCGCTGACGCCAGAAATCTGTCAGTGGCCCCATGGAAAAAGCAGCAAACGCGTTTTCTCTTGTTTCCCAGTCTTTTTGCTGCTGAAACATCGGGTATCCAGCCTCGCTGACCAAGTAAAATCGTTTTTTTCGCCGTCGCTGACACAACCTAACGGCAGTAGCGTATTGTGGCATAAAAATAGACAATCCGGGAGTTTCTCATGACCTTTGAATGGTGGTTCGCCTACCTGCTGACCTCTATCATTTTGAGCCTGTCCCCAGGCTCTGGCGCAATCAATACCATGACCACCGCTATCAGCCATGGTTATCGCGGTGCCAGCGCGTCGATTGCGGGTTTACAGACCGGGCTGGGCATTCATATCGTTTTGGTTGGCGTGGGGCTGGGAACGCTATTTTCTCGTTCGGTGATCGCGTTTGAGGTGCTGAAGTGGGCGGGAGCGGCCTATCTGATTTGGCTGGGTATTCAACAATGGCGGGCAGCGGGCGCTATCGATCTGAACACCATGGCGAATACGCAATCGCGCAGTCGCCTGTTCAAACGCGCGGTCTTTGTGAATCTGACCAACCCCAAAAGCATTGTTTTTCTTGCCGCCCTGTTCCCGCAGTTCATCCTGCCGCAGGCACCGCAGCTGATGCAGTACGTGGTGCTTGGCGTTACGACCATCGTGGTCGATATCATTGTGATGATCGGTTACGCGACGCTGGCTACGCGCATTGCAGGATGGATTAAAGGGCCAAAGCAAATGAAGGCGCTGAACAAAGTGTTTGGTTCACTGTTTATGCTGATAGGCGCCCTGCTGGCATCGGCAAGGCATGCCTAATCGAGCATCAAAGCTCACCTGACAAGCATATGTCATTTCGCCTGATGCGCTACGCTACCGCAGCGATGCAACGTCATCTTGAGGCGGGAAACGACACGTTACCGCTGGTTATTCCTGTGCTCTTTTAACATGGCAAGGCTCAATGAACTGGCTGGATCACTTTGAGGATTCGGGAACCGCCCTTCAACTTTACAGCACACCGTTTCCGTTGGTGGATGTGACGGTTATTCCAGATGATGAAATCATGCAGCATCGCAGTATGGCGGCGCTGACATTAGTACAAAAACACATTCGCCAGCGCGACATGGCGCAGCTGCTGGATAAACTTACCCGCCTGTTTATGCTGGAGAAGATGAGCGGACAACAAATAACCGTACAACCGTACTGGTAAACTACATGGTGCAAGCAGGGAATACACAAGATGTTCAGACATTATTGTATCAGCTGGCACAGCGTGTGCCGCAGCATGGAGAAAAATTGATGACAATGGCGGATCAACTAAAGCAGATAGGTCGCGAAGAAGGGCGGCGCATAGCCCTCACTGATGTAGCAAAAGCAATGCTCAAGCGAGGTCTTGATACCGACGCGATTATGGAAATGACCGGTCTGTCGAAGGACGAATTACAAAAGCTTGCGCAATAAACCATACTCCGCCTGGAGCTCCCAGGCGGATAACAAACTTAGCGCGAAATAATCAGGTGGATACCGAAGCCCGCGAACAGCGCCCCGGCAAAACCGTCAATCCACTTCGCCAGGCGCTGATAGCCACGACGCATTTTCGGCAGCGCAAACAGGCTGGCGACCACGGTAAACCACGCCAGCGTTTCCACTATAATCAGGGCAAAAATCCCCCAACGCGCGCCCGTTCCCACGCTGTCGCCAACAAATAACGAGAAAACTGAGCCAAAATAGATAATGGCTTTAGGGTTCGCCAGATTGGTCAGCAGACCTTTCAAGAAGCTGCGTCCGCTCTGCGCCAGTTCAACCTGCGGTGCGGGTGCCGCAACGTCCTGTTTTTTAAACGCACCGCGCAGCATCTGATACCCCATCCAGCACAGGTACAGACCACCGCCGACCATAATAATGGTGTGCAGCCAGGCCATTTTTTCGATGATCAGGTGTAAACCGAGCAGCGCCACGCCCGCCCAGACCATGACGCCGCAGGTAATGCCCAGTACCCCCATCATCGCCTCTTTACGCGAACGGCTAACGGCCGTTTGAGAGACAAAGAAAAAATCGGGACCGGGACTCATCAGTGCAACGATATGCACCAACGCAACGGTGAAAAATAGCGTTAACATAAAAATGACTCGCGGGGGAATAGTTCAGTGAGTCACCATCCTGGCACTTTTTTGCCTGGCTGACTACTCTTCGTCGTCACCATCAACATGTGCGCGGATAAGTGCCATAAACTCTTTGCCAAAACGCTCAAGTTTACGCATTCCCACACCGTTGACACTCAGCATTTCGCTCGGTGAAACCGGCATCTGTTCAGCCATTTCAATCAGCGTGGCGTCGTTGAACACCACATACGGCGGGATATTTTCTTCATCGGCAATGGCTTTACGCAGCTTACGCAATTTGGCGAACAGTTTGCGATCGTAGTTGCCGCCGAAGGATTTCTGCATCGCGCGCGGTTTCAGCGCCACAATACGCGGCACGGCAAGCTGTAGTGGAACTTCACCGCGCAGCACCGGACGCGCGGCTTCGGTTAACTGTAACGCGGAGTGATGAGCAATATTCTGCGTCACCAGGCCCAGGTGAATAAGCTGGCGAATAACGCTCACCCAGTGTTCGTGGCTTTGCTCGCGACCAATGCCATAGACCGGCAGCTTGTCATGGGCCAGTTCGCGAATACGTTGGTTATTCGCTCCGCGCAGCACCTCCACGACATAGCCCATACCAAAACGTTGGTTAACGCGGTAGATCGTCGACAGCGCTTTACGCGCATCCATGAGTCCGTCGTACTGTTTTGGCGGATCGAGGCAGATGTCGCAGTTACCACACGGCTCCTGACGCCCTTCGCCAAAATAATTCAGCAGCACCAGGCGACGACAGGTTTGCGCCTCGGCAAACGCCCCCATCGCATTGAGCTTATGCCGTTCGATATCCAGTAGTTGCCCAGCGGGTTTTTCTTCGAGACAACGGCGTAGCCACGCCATATCTGCCGGATCGTAAAACAGCATCGCTTCCGCAGGCAGGCCGTCACGCCCGGCGCGGCCGGTTTCCTGGTAGTAGGACTCGATGTTGCGCGGAATATCGAAATGCACCACGAAACGCACGTTGGGTTTGTTGATCCCCATGCCGAACGCCACGGTTGCCACCACGATTTGCAGATCATCGCGCTGGAATTTCTCCTGCACCTCGGCGCGTACGGCATTTTCCAGCCCGGCATGATAAGCCCCGGCGCTGATGCCACGGCTTTGCAGACGCGCGGCGGTGTCCTCGACTTTAGCGCGACTGTTACAGTAGATAATGCCGGACTTACCGCGCTGCTCTTGCACATAGCGCATCAGCTGATCGAGCGGCTTAAACTTCTCCATCAGCATGTAGCGAATATTTGGGCGGTCAAAGCTGCTGATCTGAATTAACGGGTCGTTGAGCCCCAGCAGACGCACAATGTCCAGCCGGGTGGTTTCGTCCGCGGTCGCGGTCAGCGCCACAAACGGCAGGGTTGGGAAACGCTGACGTAACTGTCCCAGCGCAGCGTATTCGGGGCGGAAATCATGCCCCCACTGCGAAATACAGTGCGCTTCATCAACCGCCAGCAGCACCGGGTTCCAGTGCGCCAGATTTTCAAGAAAGTTATCCAGCATCAGGCGTTCAGGCGCAATGTACAACAGGCGAATCTGCCCGCTGCGACAGCCAGCCATCACCTCAAGCTGCTGTTCACGGCTTTGGGTAGAGTTCAGACACGCTGCCGCAACGCCGTTTGCTAATAATTGGTCGACCTGATCTTTCATCAGGGAAATAAGCGGCGAGACAACAACGGTGAGTCCGTTGAGCAATAATGCGGGAATCTGATAGCACAGGGATTTACCGCCACCGGTCGGCATAACGACCAGGCAGTCGCGACCAGAGAGCACGGTATCAATGATTTCTTCCTGACCAGGGCGAAACTGTTGGTAGCCAAAGGTTTCCTGCAAAACCTGCTTAGCGCCCATATCCAGATTCAACACTTCCGCCTGCGCCACATTAACCCCATTAGCCTGAAATAAAAACAGGCGCTATTTTCAGCGCCTGAGAGAGAAACTGCAATGATTAAAATACTCTCAATACCTGTCAGAAGATATCGTTGAGCATCACGCCCACGCCAACGCGGGTCTGATTGAAGTTATAGTCAATCAGCGATTCGCCGTAACCGCTGTAAACCTGGGTGTAAAGACGCACATGCTTCGTAATGGGGTAACTGACACCCAATTCAGCGCCGCCGTAACCGGTATTCCAGTTGTACTGACCTTTCGCACTTAAGACGGCGTCACCGAGGTGATAACCCAGTTTGAGCTGATAGTAGCCCATATATTTGGTGATGTCGGGGTTATCGTCGGTGCTGCCGATGACGTACCACGGTTTAACCTCCACCAGCCAGTTACCATTTTCAGCCATCAGACGAGTGTACAGACGGTTCCAGCTGCGCGAGGTGGGATCGGAACGGCCGTTGGAGTCATGGTTGTACCCCATTTCGACATCGCGGAGCGTCCAACCGGCAAAGCGATAATCGGTGGCGAAACCGAGGAACAATTGCGGTTCATAATTGGTTTCGCGAAACGGGGAAGACTCTTCGCTATTCGAAAGCTGCCACCAGGATTTCTGGGTATAGGAGCCACCAAGCACCGAGTTCGGGCCTAAAATCCCGCGCCAAAGCGGAAACGCCAGGCTTAGCTGAAACTTAACCTCATCTTTGCGCGCATTTTCGGACCAGCTATAGCTGCTGATCGCCTCTTTGTTCATGTCGCTGGTATTGGTGTAGATAAGATAGTTAGTGTCATAGGGGTACAGCGTGAAAGGATTGTCATGCTCCTGCAGCATGTTGGCGATAATACTGCCGCGAACCGCGGGAGCATCATGAATCTCTTTCACTGTCGCTTCCTGCGCATACGCGGTCAACGGCAGCATGACTGCTGGTAGTAACCATCCCAGAATCGCCCGCATCGGTACTGTTCTCCTGAACCAAAATATTGATGAATTGTATAATTATCTGGCAGGTATTCTATACCCTAAATAATTCAAATTGCAGGAAGGCGGCAAGTCTGTAAACCCCAGGAGCTTACTAAAGTAAGTGACTGGGGTGAGCAGGCGCTGCCAACGCACATGCAACTTGAAGTATGACGGGTATACATACTTAGCGAGTTCCTCGTTAATCATCCCGTCCCAAAGTAGAAAACAACAAATAATAAGCATAATATCAACATTTCATTAACCATTGAGATGTAGGGATCGTATGTCTGCCGTACTTACTGCTGAGCAAGCGCTGAAATTAGTGGGTGAAATGTTTGTCTATCATATGCCGTTTAACCGGGCGCTGGGACTGGAGCTTGAACGCTATGAGAAAGAATTTGCTCAATTAGCCTTTAATAACCAACCGATGATGGTAGGTAACTGGGCGCAAAGTATTTTGCATGGCGGCGTGATCGCCTCGGCGCTGGACGTCGCCGCCGGACTGGTGTGCGTTGGCAGTACGCTGACCCGCCATGAGACGATCAGCGAAGACGAACTGCGTCAGCGGATGTCACGCATGGGAACCATCGATTTGCGCGTTGATTACCTGCGACCAGGCAGAGGGAATCGCTTTACCGCCACCAGCAGCCTGCTGCGGGCGGGTAATAAAGTCGCCGTTGCGCGCGTGGAACTGCATAACGAAGAACAGCTTTATATTGCCAGCGCAACCGCCACTTATATGGTGGGGTAAGCGGCCAAAAAAAGGTAAACTGCTGTTACATTTCTGCAATGAGTTTTCCCGATGGATGCTAAACAAACGCGGCAGGGCGTGTTACTCGCTCTTGCTGCTTATTTTATTTGGGGTATCGCACCTGCCTACTTCAAGCTGATTTACTATGTCCCGGCGGATGAAATCCTGACGCACCGCGTCATCTGGTCATTTTTCTTCATGGTGGTACTGATGAGCATCAGCCGCCAGTGGTCGGGTGTCAAAACATTGCTCCAAACGCCAAAGAAGATCTTCCTGCTGGCGCTCTCGGCGGTGCTCATCGGCGGAAACTGGCTGCTGTTCATTTGGGCAGTCAATAATCACCATATGCTGGAAGCCAGCCTCGGCTATTTCATTAACCCACTGGTGAATATTGTGCTGGGAATGCTATTCCTCGGTGAGCGCTTTCGTCGCATGCAGTGGCTGGCGGTACTATTAGCCGCCTGCGGCGTGCTGGTACAGCTGTGGACCTTCGGATCGCTGCCAATCATCGCGCTGGGACTGGCGTTCAGCTTTGCTTTCTATGGTCTGGTGCGCAAGAAGATTGCGGTCGAAGCACAAACCGGCATGCTGATCGAAACCCTGTGGCTTTTACCCGTTGCAGCCATCTATCTGTTTGGTATTGCGGACAGCCCAACCAGCCATATGGGGCAAAACCCGATGTCGCTCAATCTGCTGCTGATTGCTGCGGGTGTCGTGACCACCATACCGCTGCTGTGCTTTACCGGTGCGGCAACCCGTCTGCGTCTGTCGACGCTGGGTTTCTTCCAGTACATTGGCCCTACGCTGATGTTCCTGCTGGCGGTAACGTTCTACGGTGAAGTACCGGGTGCGGACAAGATGGTGACCTTCGCGTTTATCTGGGTCGCACTGGCAATTTTCGTGATGGATGCGATTTATACGCAACGACGAGTTCGTCGGAGCTAGGGGATTGCCGGATGGCGCTTCGCTTATCCGGCCTACAAAAGCACATCACCGTAGGCCGGATAAGTCACAGCCCTTACAACCAGTTCTTGCGCTTAAAGTACAGATACGGCGCCAGACCCGCGAGCATCATAAAGACAATCGCCCCAGGATAACCGAAGCTCCAGTGCAGTTCCGGCATGAACTCAAAGTTCATCCCATAGCTGGAAGCCACCAGCGTCGGCGGCAGGAACACCACAGAAACCACTGAGAAGATCTTGATGATGCGGTTCTGCTCAATGTTGATAAAGCCCATCGCCGCCTGCATCAGGAAGTTAACCTTCTGGAACAGTGATTCGTTGTGCGGCAGCAGGGATTCGATATCGCGCAGGATTTCACGCGCCTGCTCCAGTTGGCTGCCCGGCAACCGCGCTTTACGCACCAGGAAGTTCAGCGCACGCTGGGTATCCATCAGACACAAGCGTACCTTCCAGCCGATATCTTCCAGTTCCGCCAACGTCGAAAGCGCTTCGTCATATTCATCGCCCTGACGCCCTTCCATGATCACACGACTGAGTTTTTCCAGGTCGCTGTAGATGTTTTCGATCTCATCCGCCAGCTGTTCAATTTTGGTTTCGAACAGGTCGAGCAACAGCTCGTAGGCGTTGCCATCCACCATCGCCTGGTTACGCGCACGCATGCGATACAGGCGAAAGGCCGGCAATTCGCGCTCGCGCAGGGTAAACAGGCGACCTTCGCGAATAGTAAATGCGACGGTTGAGTTACCCGCGTGATCGTCGGCGTCTTCATAGAAGAAGAAGGAGTGAATGTGCAGACCGTCTTCGTCTTCAAAAAAACGCGCGGATGCTTCAATGTCTTCCAGTTCAGGGCGCGTAGCCAGATTCTGGCCCAAGTCCTTTTGCACACGGTTTCGTTCTTCGTCATCCGGCTCGACTAAATCGACCCAAACCGAACTGGCCAGGTGCTCGATCTCGTCTGCCTCAAGGCGAGTTAAACGATTGTTTTCCAGTTGAAATGCGCTCAGCATGACCGGGACTCCCAATGCAAAAAATTATCGGACAGTTCGGAGGGCACACAGAAACAAATTGGGTTTCAGACCATTAAACAGCCTGACTCAGCGCGACGGGAAAAAACAGAAGGTCGCTGACAACCGCGAAGGCTATCAGCAAAAAGGGATAGCCTTAGGAGTTGATCCTGGATGACAGGATAATGAGCCAGTATCTACTGGGTGTGTCCAAGGCGAATGTCCTCTTAGCGTAATCGTGCGCGCATGTTACGCCAGCAAAATTTTGACGTCAACACGCAACGGATGGCGAAAAAGTAATAATTTCCCCTTATACAGAAAGGTTAGCAGAGGGGAATTATTTATCTATGATTTCAGAATATTAACCGACAGATAGCCGGATGGCGGCTTCGCCTTATCCGGCCTACAAATCACAATGTTACCCGGTCAGTAGGCCTGATAAGCGCAGCGACATCAGGCGATCACACCGTTTCCAGTCTTGCGTAAGCCGCCACCAACCATTTGATCCCCTGCCCCTGAAACGCGACCTGCAAACGACTGTGCTCGCCGCTGCCTTCCAGATTGACAATAGTGCCCTCGCCAAACTTGGCATGGCGCACGCGCTGGCCAAGCTTGTAGCCGGTATCGTTTTCCGCCATTGGCGTGCCCATTCGCTGATGGCTCACCGGACGACTGACCGTGGCGCGCAGACGTACCTCTTCAACACACGCCTCCGGCAGTTCACCAATAAATCGCGACGGGCGATGGTAAACCTCTTTGCCGTACAGACGACGCGTTTCGGCGTAGGTCAGCGTCAGTTTTTGCATCGCACGGGTTACGCCGACGTAGGCCAGGCGGCGTTCCTCTTCGAGACGTCCGCCTTCGTCCAGCGACATCTGGCTGGGGAACATGCCTTCTTCCATGCCGACGATAAACACCTGCGGGAACTCCAGACCTTTCGCCGAGTGCAGGGTCATCAGTTGCACCGCGTCCTGCCAGGTATCCGCCTGCCCTTCGCCCGCCTCCAGCGCGGCGTGAGACAGGAACGCCTGCAGCGGCATTAAATCTTCGTCTTCTTCGTTGTAGCTGAACTGGCGCGTTGCCGTTACCAGTTCGTCTAAGTTTTCAATACGCGTCTGGCCCTTCTCGCCTTTTTCCTGCTCGTACATCATGCGCAGCCCGGAGTCTTTAATCACCCGGTCAGTCTGCACGTGCAGCGGCATATCGGCGGTCTCCTGCGCCAGGGCATCAATCAGTTCCATAAAACGCTGTAAGGCGCTGGCGGCACGACCCGCAAGGGCTTTTTCCTGCAACAGTTCACGACAGGCCTGCCACAGCGTTAGCTGGCGGTCACGTGAGGTCTGGCGCACCACATCCAGCGTACGATCGCCAATCCCGCGCGTCGGTGTATTCACCACGCGTTCAAACGCCGCGTCGTCATTACGGTTAGCGATCAGGCGCAGGTAGGAGAGCGCATCTTTGATTTCCTGGCGTTCGAAGAAGCGCATCCCGCCATAAATACGGTACGGCATGCTGGCTTGTAACAACGCCTCCTCCAGTACGCGCGACTGGGCGTTGCTGCGGTACAGAATAGCGCATTGTTCAAGCGCGCCGCCGTTGTCCTGCCAGGTCTTGATGCGGTTAACGACAAAGCGCGCTTCATCGAGTTCATTGAATGCGCAGTACAGCGAAATCGGTTCACCGTCGACGCCATCGGTCCACAGCTTTTTACCCAGACGCCCGTTGTTGTTCTCAATCAGGGCGTTAGCCGCGCTGAGGATATTGTTGGTCGAGCGGTAATTCTGCTCCAGGCGAATGGTTTCTGCGCCCGGGAAATCTGTGAGGAAGCGCTGGATGTTTTCCACCTGCGCCCCGCGCCAGCCGTAGATCGACTGGTCGTCATCACCCACGATCATCACTTTGCCGGTGTCGCCCGCCAGTAAGCGGATCCAGGCATATTGAATGTTGTTGGTATCCTGGAATTCGTCCACCAGGATATTGGTAAAGCGTTCGCGATAGTGCTGCAGAATATGCGGTTTGTTGAGCCACAGTTCATGGGCGCGCAGCAGCAGCTCGGCGAAATCCACCAACCCGGCGCGATCGCACGCTTCCTGGTAAGCCTGATACACTTTCTGCCAGGTTTGCTCAACCGGGTTGCCATAGCTCTGCAGATGGTGCGGGCGCAGCCCTTCGTCTTTCTGACTATTGATAAACCACATCGCCTGACGCGGCGGCCACTGCTTCTCATCCAGGTTCATCGCTTTGATCAGGCGCTTGAGCAGACGCAACTGGTCTTCGCTGTCGAGGATCTGGAAATCCTGCGGCAGGTTGGCATCCATATGGTGCGCGCGCAACAGACGGTGCGCCAGACCGTGGAACGTACCCACCCACATACCGCCCTGGCTGGTTCCCATGATCTGACCAATACGGTGGCGCATTTCCGCCGCCGCTTTGTTGGTAAAGGTTACTGCCATAATGGAGTATGGCGAGTTGTTCTCTACCGTCAGTAACCAGGCGATACGGTGCACCAGCACGCGCGTTTTACCACTCCCCGCGCCTGCCAGAACCAACATGTTGCTGCGTGGCGCGGCCACAGCCTGGCGCTGTTCGTCATTGAGGCTATCGAGCAGGTAAGAAACGTCCATTGGCACCGCCGCGTAAAAGTAGGTAAGGCGGAAAAGCGTAGCGCCATCCGCCAAAAAGCTGGGTATATATACAGAGTTCTGCTGGTGATTATATCAGCGAGGTCAGAGATGCCAACTGTGAAATTTCGATATGCGGCAGCAAACGACTATCTGCGGTGTGCATCAGGTCGGCATTTTCCGGTTTGATCCAGCAGGCCTGCATACCACAACGGATGGCGCCCGCGACGTCTGTCATCAGGTCATCGCCCACGTGCAGAATCTCGCCAACGGGCATGTTCAGTTTTTCCGCCGCCAGCGCGTACATGTCGCTGAACGGTTTTGATCGTCCGTCGGGACCGGCGCGCAGCACAAACTCAAAATAATCGCCCAGGCCAAACAGTTCCGGCTGCGCGTTACCGTTGGTAATCGCCACCAGCGGCCATTTGCGGGCCAGCGCCTTCAGCGTGTCATGCGTCGCCTGCGGGACATCAATACGGCTACGCCATTTGGCGAAATTCATCATCGCCGCATTCGCTCCCATTCTGGCTTCTGCCGCTGACAACCCCGCCTCCAGCATAGCGCGCTCTACAGCACGGTGACGCCATTGGGTAACGTCGTGGTAGATTTCCGGCTCGGCGTCGCGAACGGCCTGACGTAAGCGCTGGAGGTCGCTATTTTGCAGCGAACTCAGCGCCGGATGGTAATTCTGTACAAACGCGAGCGCTTCCTGCTCGGTGCGTGTGATAACGGGACGGTTATCGTAAAGGGTGTCATCAAGGTCAAAGGTGAGCGCAGAAATGCGCCCCAAAGGCCGGTAAAAACGCATTATTTCCCCCGTTTGGCGCGCGGATGCGCCGCATCGTACACTGAAGCCAGGTGTTGAAAATCAAGATGGGTATAGATTTGGGTGGTAGAGAGATTGGCGTGTCCCAACAGCTCTTGTACCCCGCGCAGATCACCGCTCGACTCCAGCATATGCGTCGCAAAGGAGTGGCGCAATTTGTGAGGATGAACGTGGCTGTTCAGCCCCTGCTTGATACCCCATTCCGCAAAGCGTTTCTGCACGTTGCGCGCCGAGATACGTTTGCCCAGTTTTGACAGAAATAACGCATCGTCATCGCAGCCAAACAGTCCGCGCAGATCCAGCCAGTGCTCAATCCACGCCACCGCATTGCGGCCAATCGGCAGGCGACGCTCTTTACTGCCCTTGCCCATCACCCATACTTCGCCGATGTCGAGATCGAGATGTTTAATATCCAGCCCAACCAGTTCAGACAGACGTAGCCCTGCGCCGTACATCACTTCCAGCATCGCGCGGTCGCGCACGGCGAGGGGATCGTTGAGGTCGATATCCAGCAGGCGATTAACGTCGTCGACATCGATATTTTTAGGCAGATGACGCGGTGCTTTGGGTGCGGAAACGCTTTTTGCCGGATTAGCGTTCAGCTCGCCCTGACTGACCATCCAGTCGAAGAAACTGCGCAGCGCAGACAGGCGCAAAGCCAGGCTCGCCGGTCCCAACCCTTTACGGCGACTGCGCACGGCAAAACTACGAACCATGAGCGCATCACACTGCTGCCAGCTTTTCAGACCGGTTTCACCGGCTAACGCGATAATGGCATCAAGCTGACGCTGATAATTAAGCAATGTGATCGGGCTAAGCTGGCGCTCAACGCCCAGATAGCGCAGAAAGCGCGCCACATCCTGAGAAAGGGGGGAGTCGGTCATACGCGTTCAATCCAGCGCTCCAACAGCTCCGGCAACATCAGCGAGATTTCCTGCAATAACTGTGTTCCTTGCCCTTGCTGGTAATGATTAACGTCACGACTGCTGAACAACATCACGCCAAGGGATCCATCCTGCCCGAGCATCGACATCGCCACCGAGCCGATGGCTTTCGCTTCCGGCATCATGATCAACAGTTCCGGGCCGTGGAGTGGCCCAAGGTAGTGCTGTGACTGACCAAGACGCTGAATGCGCAGCGGTTCGAAAGCCTGGCGGCTTAATGCCAGATGGGTGAATTTTGAGGGCGCGCCAAGTCGCCAGCGATCCGGGAACAAACGAACCGTCGCTCCCGCCAGCCCTAACTCACGCGCCCAGCGATGAAGTCGCATCAGCATGTCGTCGAGACTGTTCGCGGACACCAGTCGTCCTTGCAGATTTAACAGTCGATAGAACAGGCTTTCGTTGGCATTCGCTTGTTCCATCAACAACGCCATATTCTCTTCCAGCACGTTGATATGATTGCGTGCCCGAGCCATATGCCATTCAACTAAAGAGACCGTGCCCCGCACCGGGTGCGGGACGCGCATCGCTTCAACCGCTTGAGCATTACGGATAAAAAACTCAGGATTACGTTGCAGATAATCGACGACCGCCCGGTCGTCCAGTTCCATGAGCGTTTCCTGTAGTTCTTCCCCTGGTTGCTTCATAAGTGAATAAATCCGTCGTAGACATGTGCCGCCGGGCCAGTCATATATAACGGATGACCCGGACCTTTCCAGGCGATATCAAGTCGGCCGCCCGGTAATTCCACCCTCACTTCATCTGCCAGCAGGCCCTGCTGAATACCGACAGCGACAGCCGCACACGCGCCGCTGCCACAAGCCTGCGTTTCACCCGCACCACGCTCATAGACGCGCAGTCGGATATGCTCGCGCTTCACCACCTGCATAAAGCCAATATTAGCGCGTTCAGGGAAGCGTTCATGGCTTTCCAGAACCGGCCCCAGTGTTTCTACCGTGGCTGTATCAACATCATCAACCTGAATTACGCAGTGCGGATTACCCATTGAAACCACGCCGCACAATACTGTCTGCTCGGCCACTCGCATAATATAGGTCTTCTCTGCTTTATTGGCACGGAAAGGAACCTGCGAGGGTTCAAAGTTGGGTTCCCCCATGTTGACCCGCACCAGCTCATCATCCGTTACGCTTAATACCATGCGGCCATTCGCAGTACTGACACGAATATCACGCTTATTGGTCAGCCCTTTCAGGCGCACAAAGCGGGCAAAGCAACGAGCGCCATTGCCACACTGTGACACTTCACTGCCATCAGCATTAAAAATGCGGTAATGGAAATCCAGCTCCGGATCGTACGGCGGCTCGACGACCAGCAGTTGATCGAACCCAACACCCAGATGTCTGTCGGCCAGGCGGCGGATCAGCTCGGGTGAGAAAAAGACATTCTGCGTTACCGCGTCGACGACCATAAAATCGTTGCCAAGGCCATGCATTTTAGAGAATTGCATCATTCACTCCGTTCACGCGGGTACAGAAACTTACCGTCAGTAATTCACCTGAGAAGGTCCATCACTGATTCCACGATCGTTTTTATCCGGCGTCGTAGATTGTGCTGGTGACTGAATGCTCTTCGTCGGAGGCGGCGCGTTTTTGTCTGCTGGCGGGAAATAGAGAGGTCCCTTCAGACCACAGCCCGTCAGGCTGAACAGTGTAAAAAGTACAGCGAGTGCCTGAAACACGTTTTTCATTATGGATTGCCTGTAAGTTCATGCTTTCTGTTTTCTATCATCGCAGGAGAAGGCGTAAAAGCAAGAGTTTGGCTAAAAACTGCAACGTGATTTATTCCGCGTTATACTGCGACCATCACGAAAAACAGGATAAAAAAATGAACGACAGTGAATTTCATCGCCTTGCCGACACCCTGTGGATGACCATTGAAGAGCGCCTGGACGACTGGGATGGCGACAGCGATATCGATTGTGAAATCAACGGCGGCGTGCTGACCATCAGCTTCGAAAACGGCAGCAAAATTATTATTAACCGTCAGGAGCCGCTGCACCAGGTGTGGCTGGCGACCAAACAGGGCGGCTACCACTTTGATCTGAAAGGCGACGAGTGGATCTGCGATCGTAGCGGCGAAACGTTCTGGGATCTGCTGGAACAGGCGGCAACGCAACAAGCGGGTGAAGAGGTTAGCTTCCGTTAAGTTGTAGTGCCGGATGCGCTTCGCTTATCCGCCCTGGGTATGTCGCGCATTTGTAGGCCGGATAAGGGGTTTACACCGCCATCCGGCACTATGCTTAAGAGAAATACTGCTGCAACTGCGGCGCGTCGTTGTCCTGATTGACGGGCGGAACAGCGCTAATCGGCTGGGTGCGGAACGGGATCACCTGCGCGCGCCCATCAGTTTTCACAATCTGATAAAACTGCGGCAGGTTAAAGTTGATAAAACTGGAGCCGTAAGTGAAGCGATCGTGCGACGATGAATAGAAGCGACTGACATCCCGCACCAGCTCTTCTTTACTGCCTTCACAGTGGTGATACACCTCGACACGGTTACTCTCATCCAGAATGTAGATGTTAAAGCCCTGCTCATCACCCGTCTCTTCAAAAAAGAACTGAATGATCCCTTCGCTGGCAAAACCGTCCACCACCGACGGCAATTTCACATGGTTGGTCTCAACCTGGACGGAAAGACCGTGCAGTTTGTTGTGCGAAATCGCGCCATAGAATTCAATCGCGTTTTCCAGCTTCTGTACCGAGACATTCAGGCGTTCGAAGAACAGTCCCCACGTCTGGCCGGAAACACGCAGTGCTTTAAAGCGTCCGGTTTCCTGGCGCGTACTGGACAGGCGTAATTCGATGCACTCAGACACCAGTTGCTGTACGCGGGTACGAATTAAACCGCGCAGATGCTGGCTATAGCAGAAGACCTCAACGCTATCCGGCGGCGCGGCATCCTGATGCATTTTGCCCAGAATCGTTTTTAACGCTTCAATCATCGCCTGCTCGCCGTTGAAGTGCAGGGTTCGCACTTCATTCCACGAGTTGCGATACAGCAGGTCTACGCTACCGACCAGGCAATTTTGCTCTTCGCCAAAGCTGAAGACATCCAGCTTACGGAAATCAAAATGCACCACCTGATTGCGGAATGCCGCCGTCGGGTCATATTCGAGGTTAACGATAATCGCCAGATGGCGAATTTCGCATGGGCTATAGAGCGCTTTCGGCGTTGGCGCAGGCAGTCGCAGCGGGAAGTGGTGCGACACGTCGGCGACCATTTCCTGCAGCTTCGGCAAATCAACAATGCCGTTGCCCTTAATAAACAAATGCGTACGCGAGGTCAGCAGGCCATTGAACCAGGCCCACGCCACCAGCTTGTTGAGATAGCGGTTATATTCCAGCGGCTGATGGCTGATGATCGAGTCCATGTTAGGCGCGCGGTTGTAGAGATACCAACCCGAACGGTTGGCACGACCCGGCGGTACATGGATAAAGGTCAGATTCGGTTCCGAGAGATCCGGTGAGATCTGCGGGTTCACCAGCGTCACTTTGCCGGGCAAGGCTTCAAATGCGGCATACAGCTTACGGGTCAGCACGCCGATATCCTGCGGGCTGGCGCTGACGCTGAGGTTATTACGCCGCGCAAAGCGGATCAGGTTACGATAGCTCTGCATCATCGCATCGAGCAGTTCGTTGTGCGCTTCGCGTACCTGGTCAATTTTCCAGTTAGCGCGGTTATCCAGCATGGTCAGACGGGCATCATCCCAGCCCCACTCTGTCACTAATTGACTTAATACTTCACGACGCCAGCCCACGCAGGCGCGTTCACGGCTCAGTTTCTCACAGACTTTTAAGTAGAAACATCGACGCACTAAATCCAGACGCGTCGGGTCTTCGATCGCCGTGAGGTATTCGGTAACGCGCTCCAGCATCATGCAGTAAGGGTCGAGACCAAAAGAGACGATCTCGCCGTCGTGCAGGCGCTGTTTAATGTCTTTCGCCAACAGGCGTGGGTTGGGATATTCCCAGGAATAGGCTTCCAGCAACAGCGTTTTCAGCACCGCTTTGTACGGGGAGTCGATACTCTTGTACAACTGCCAGAGGCTGGCGCCAAAGTACTCTTCGGCGGAAAGCGAACTGAGTCCGCCGAGATCCAGCCATTCATTTGGCGTTAACACCCCCTGTGCGTAGAGCGTCATGACGTAATCGTCGTAGTGCTCTTCTTCGTCGCCCGGCACCATATTCCACAGAATACGTTTACCCGCGAGGCGCACAGCGGTGCGATAGAATTCATCCAGCAACAGGATATGCTGCGTCGAGCCACAGTCTTCACCCCCCAGACTGCCGCTTTCATTGTGACGGAAACGGTTTTCATCAATCAGGAAGAAACTGACTTCCACGCCCAGCGAAGCGGCCCAACTTTCCAGCAGGCTGCATTTACGTTGCAGCAACTGCCGCTCTTCGCTATCCAGCCAGGATTGATGGCAGACCCAGATATCAAGGTCAGACGAACAGCTTTGCCCTACCGAAGAGGTACTGCCCATCGAGTAAACGCCAGTGATCGGCAGTTCGCCCTTCGGCGGGTCCTGCGGCGACATGCCGCGGTACAGTTCCAGCTCGTTCAGGTAGTGGCGTTGGGTTTCATCAGGCGTGTAAAGGCATATGCCTTTGGGAACGTTACCATCGAGGTAACCCGGCATCAGCGGATGGTGGTAGTGCAATAATGTCGGCAGCAGACTGTATACCTGCTGGAAAGCAGGTCCCATGGCAGCAAGCGCGCGATCCACACGCAGTTGATTTATGGCATCCAGTCTCTGTTTCAGAGTCTCAATATAGAGGTACAAGACGTATCGCCTGATGTTGCATCCATCATGGTGTCGATAGCGGCGGTGCAAACGCTCACCACCCTCGCTCATCAATCCGGATAAACCGTATGTCAAAAATAACCGTTACCTTTTTCCCCTGCACTTTTATTAGTTACAGATGAAAAAATGGTCTAAAACGTGATCAATTTAACACCTTGCTCATTGACCGTAAAGAAAGATGCGCTACATACAAGTGTAGCACCGTTCGTTACGTGTAAATTCCTTCATACGGTCGGGAGGTTTCTCGTCATTAATCACTGCCAGTGATGATGCAGCGCCTTTTCCTCTCACTTACGTTTGAGCGTAACGCTGACATCCCTTTGATAAGGATGTTAGGATGGTCAATGATTGATAATGACGGTAACAAGCATGTTAGACAATGTTTTGAGAATTGCCACACGCCAAAGCCCCCTTGCGCTCTGGCAGGCACATTATGTCAAAGACGCCTTAATGGCAAACCACCCCGGTCTGATCGTGGAACTGGTTCCTATGGTAACCCGTGGCGACGTGATTCTGGATACCCCGCTGGCGAAGGTCGGGGGGAAAGGGTTGTTTGTTAAAGAGCTGGAAGTCGCACTGCTGGAAAAACGCGCAGACATCGCCGTGCATTCCATGAAGGATGTGCCGGTCGAATTTCCTGAGGGTCTTGGGCTGGTTACTATTTGCGAGCGTGAAGATCCGCGTGATGCTTTTGTCTCCAATAAGTACAACACGCTGGATGAGCTGCCAGCAGGTAGCATCGTTGGAACGTCCAGCTTACGTCGCCAGTGCCAATTGGCAAAACAGCGCCCGGATCTCATCATCCGCTCACTGCGCGGCAACGTAGGCACTCGCCTGAGCAAACTGGACAACGGCGACTACGACGCCATTATTTTGGCCGTCGCCGGATTAAAACGCTTAGGACTGGAGTCGCGAATCCGCGCAGCACTGGCACCAGAAGTGTCTCTGCCTGCGGTCGGACAAGGCGCGGTGGGGATCGAATGTCGACTCGACGATCAGCGCACTCAGGCACTGTTAGCGCCACTCAACCATGAAGAAACAGCCCTGCGCGTAAAAGCAGAACGTGCCATGAACACCCGCCTGGAAGGGGGATGTCAGGTGCCTATCGGCAGTTATGCCGAACTCATCAACGGTGAGATTTGGCTGCGGGCGCTGGTTGGCGCGCCTGACGGTTCACAGATGGTATGTGGAGAACGTCGTGGCGCCGCGCAGGATGCTGAACAAATGGGCATATCTCTGGCAGAAGAGCTGCTGGAAAACGGTGCTCGCGCCATTCTGGCTGAAGTTTATAACGGAGATGCCCCCGCATGAGTATTCTGGTCACCCGCCCATCTCCCGCTGGGGAAGAGTTAGTGAGCCGTCTGCGCACACTGGGGCAGGTGGCCTGGAGTTTTCCGCTCATCGAGTTTTCACCTGGTCGGGAACTGGCAACACTTGCTTCCCGACTGTCGGCGCTGACGGAGAACGATCTGGTCTTCGCCCTCTCGCAGCACGCCGTTACCTTTGCAGATGCCGAGCTTCAGCAGCAAGAGAAAAGCTGGCCATCCCTTCCGCGATATTTTGCCATTGGCCGTACAACGGCGCTGGCGCTGCATACTGTCAGCGGCTTCAATATTCACTACCCTCTGGATCGGGAAATTAGCGAAGTCTTGCTACAATTACCTGAATTACAAAATATTGCGGGAAAACGCGCGCTTATATTACGCGGCAACGGTGGCCGTGAGCTGATAGGTGAAACCCTGACGGCACGCGGAGCCGATGTCGATTTTTGTGAATGTTATCAACGCAGTGCAAAATATTACGATGGTGCAGAAGAAGCGATGCGCTGGCAATCCCGTGGCGTAACCACGGTGGTCGTCACTAGCGGAGAGATGCTACAACAGCTCTGGACGCTTATTCCACAGTGGTATCGTGAGCACTGGTTACTACGCTGTCGGCTGCTGGTCGTCAGTGAGCGTCTGGCGCACCTCGCCCGGGAACTGGGCTGGCAAGATATTAAGGTCGCTGATAACGCCGACAACGATGCGCTACTACGCGCATTACAATAACTCTCATAATGGGATGCCATAATGACGGAACAAGAAAAATCCTCCGCCGTGGTTGAAGAGACCAGGGAGGCCGTGGAAACCACGTCACAGCCAGTTAATACTGAAAAAAAGAGTAAAAACAGCACGGCGCTGATTCTGAGCGCTGTGGCGATTGCTATTGCGCTGGCGGCAGGCGTGGGGCTGTATGGCTGGGGAAAACAGCAGGCCACTACGCAGACAGCAACCAGTGATGCGCTGGCAAACCAGCTCATGGCGCTGCAAAAAGCGCAAGAAACCCAAAAGACCGAGCTGGAAGGAATTATTAAGCAGCAGGCAACACAGCTGGATGAAGCCAATCGCCAGCAGACTGCGCTGGCCAAACAGCTTGATGAGGTTCAGCAAAAAATCGCCACTATCTCCGGAAGCGATGCCAAAACCTGGCTGCTGGCGCAGGCCGATTTTCTGGTGAAACTGGCGGGGCGTAAATTATGGAGCGATCAGGACGTGACCACCGCCGCAGCGTTGCTGAAAAGCGCCGATGCCAGCCTGGCTGACATGAATGACCCCAGTTTAATTGCCGCTCGTCGCGCGATTACCGACGATATCGCCAGCCTCTCTGCGGTAACTCAGGTCGACTATGACGGCATTATCCTCAAGGTAAACCAGCTCGCTAACCAAATTGATAACCTGCGTCTGGCTGATAACGATACCGATGATTCACCGATGGATTCTGACAGCAGCGAGCTTTCCAGCTCCATTAGCGAATGGCGCGTCAATCTGCAAAAAAGCTGGCAGAACTTTATGGACAGTTTTATCACCATTCGCCGTCGTGATGAAACCGCCGTCCCGCTACTGGCACCAAACCAGGATGTTTACTTACGTGAGAACATCCGTTCACGCCTGCTAGTGGCGGCGCAAGCCGTACCTCGCCATCAGGAAGAAACATACCGCCAGGCGCTGGAAAATGTCTCCACGTGGGTTCGCGCCTATTACGATACTGACGATGCGGCGACAAAAGCGTTCCTTGAAGAGGTCGATCAACTGAGCCAGCAAAGCATCAGCATGGACGTACCGGAAACGCTGCAGAGCCAGGTTATTCTTGAGAAGCTAATGCAGACTCGTGTGCGTAATTTGCTGGCCCAGCCGTCCACATCTCCGGCTGAAGCCGCACCTGCACCAGTACCTCAGGCAGACGTACCGGCAACCGCGCCGCAGGGAGAATAATGATGCTAAAAGTATTATTGCTCTTTGTGCTGTTGATTGCCGGGATCGTCGTTGGTCCGATGATTGCTGGTCATCAGGGCTATGTTCTGATCCAGACGGATAACTACAACATCGAAACCAGCGTGACGGGTCTGGTGATCATTCTGATCGTCGCGATGGTCATTCTTTTTGCGATTGAGTGGCTGCTGCGCCGTATATTCCGTACTGGTGCGCATACCCGCGGCTGGTTCGTGGGGCGTAAACGCCGTCGTGCGCGTAAGCAGACCGAGCAGGCGCTGCTTAAACTGGCAGAAGGCGACTATCAGCAGGTTGAAAAGCTGATGTCAAAAAATGCCGATCACGCAGAACAGCCGGTGGTGAATTACCTGTTGGCGGCAGAAGCGGCTCAGCAGCGTGGTGATGAAGCCCGAGCTAATCAACACCTTGAACGCGCAGCCGAACTCGCCGGAAATGATACGATCCCGGTCGAAATCGCCCGTGTTCGCCTGCAACTGGCGCGTAATGAAAACCATGCCGCACGCCACAGCGTAGACAAACTGCTGGAAGTGACGCCACGTCATCCGGAAGTCTTGCGCCTGGCTGAACAGGCTTATATTCGCACCGGTGCGTGGAGTTCTTTGCTGGATATCATTCCATCAATGGCGAAAGCGCATGTTGGTGATGAAGAACACCGTGTGATGCTGGAACAGCAGGCATGGGTGGGTCTGATGGATCAGGTTCGCGCCGATCAGGGCAGCGAGGGGTTACGCGCATGGTGGAAAAACCAGAGCCGTAAGACTCGTCATCAGGTTGCCCTGCAGGTGGCGATGGCAGAACATCTGATTGAGTGTGACGATCACGATACGGCACAGCAAATCATCATCGATGGTCTGAAACGTCAGTATGACGACCGCCTGGTGCTGCCGATCCCACGTCTGAAAACCAACAACCCGGAACAGATAGAAAAAGTACTGCGCCAGCAAATTAAAGTGGTGGGCGACCGCCCACTGCTGTGGAGTACGCTTGGTCAGTCATTGATGAAGCACGGTGAATGGCAGGAAGCTACGCTCGCCTTCCGTGCCGCGCTTAAACAACGCCCGGATGCATACGACTACGCCTGGCTTGCCGACGCACTGGACAGGCTGCATCAGCCAGAAGAGGCGGCAACAATGCGGCGTGATGGCCTGATGTTGACCTTGCAGAACAACAACCCTCCGCAGTAACTCCCTCTTGCCCGGTGGCGTTTTGCTTACCGGGCCCACTCCCTATATGCAAATCATTCATGAAGCAGCTTGAAGGATGGCGTGTATATGCATAAAAAAACGCCCGCTCGGTAAGGAGCAGGCGTTAAACAGGTCTGTATGACAACATAAATGGGTGCTTCACTCAACGTTATGTCCATGGTGTTTGATGAAGCTAAAGCGACATCTGTCAGTGGACGATAAGCACCGTAAACGGCTCTGCATCATTCCTGTGTTTATGAGGCCTGATGGCGAACATAAGAGATGGAATGAGCATCTACGCGCATATTATTACACAGCGTATGCGGTGATTGCACTGTAAAAACCAGGGATTGCGGCTTTTTAGGACTTCATGACATTTGGGGGAGAAGAGGGACAAAAGTGAAGAACAGAAAACAAAAAACCCCGCCGAAGCGGGGTTCAAAATTGGTCGGCGAGAGAGGATTCGAACCTCCGACCCACTGGTCCCAAACCAGTTGCGCTACCAAGCTGCGCTACTCGCCGTTTTACTGCTTTTTGAATTTTTAGTTCAATTCTTTAAGTCGTGGTGCGAGGGGGGGGACTCGAACCCCCACATCCTAAGGACACTAACACCTGAAGCTAGCGCGTCTACCAATTCCGCCACCTTCGCATTTCACAACTTTAAATTAATGGGGTGGCTAATGGGATTCGAACCCACGACAACTGGAATCACAATCCAGGGCTCTACCAACTGAGCTATAGCCACCACTGCAAATCTTTTACGCGGTATTAAAACCACCGCAGCTCCGGCACCTTACTAAATGGTGCGCCCGACAGGATTCGAACCTGAGACCTCTGCCTCCGGAGGGCAGCGCTCTATCCAGCTGAGCTACGGGCGCTTAGCGCCGTTGCGGGGCTGGATATTACGGAGGTCTCGGTCTGCTGTCTAGTGCTTTTTTAAAATAAATTATCGTTTGGTCACGCTTTGTGCGTTTTGTCGCTTATTCCTGCAATTTTTGGGCTGTGCCATGACGATTCAGGCCAAAAACCTTATAAATGAGCGTCACCGCCAGTAAGAAGCCAATGCCAACAAACAGCGACATTCGGGTATCTTCATTAAAGTACATGCCAATTAATACGCAAATCAGGAACGCCATCGTCAAATAATTCGCCCACGGGAACAAAATCGAGCGGAAAGGATGACTGGCGATCGCCGCCTTATGGGCCTGACGGAAACGCAGCTGGCTTATCAGGATCACAAACCATGGCACCATCCCCGGCAGTACGCTGGCGCTATAAACATAAACGAATACGCGCTGCGGGTTGGGAATGATGTAGTTCAGGCACGAACCAATCAGCAGGATCGCGATAGAAATGGCCACACCGGCAACCGGTACGCCATGGCGAGAAACTTTTCCAACAGCGGCGGGTAGTTGGCGATTCTTTGCCAGCGCATAGAGCATGCGCCCGCAGCTGTACATCCCGCTGTTACAGCCAGACAGCGCCGCCGTCAGGACCACAAAGTTGATAATCCCAGCGGCTGCTGTAATACCAATCCTGGCAAAAGTGAGAACGAACGGGCTGCCGTTGCTGCCAATCTCATTCCACGGGAAGATAGTGACGATAACAAAAATCGCGCCCACGTAGAAAATCAGGATACGCCACAGGACCTTACCCACTGCGCTACGTAGTGTGACCTGTGGATTCTTCGCTTCACCAGCCGTGATGCCGATCAGCTCCACGCCCTGATAGGAAGCAACAACAATACACAATGCTGTCAGGAACCCTTTCCAGCCACCCGCGAAGAAGCCGCCATGCTCGGTCAAATTGCCAAAGCCGATCGCCTGACCACCGTTACCAAAGCCGAAGAAAATCACCCCTACGCCAATGACAATCATCACAATGATGGTGGTCACTTTAATCATGGCAAACCAGAATTCGATTTCACCATACAAGCGAACTGCTGCCAGGTTTGCCAGCGCCACCAGACCCACCG
Organism: Citrobacter sp. C6_1; assembly: GCF_014596835.2. NCBI lineage: Bacteria > Pseudomonadati > Pseudomonadota > Gammaproteobacteria > Enterobacterales > Enterobacteriaceae > Citrobacter > Citrobacter sp. C6_1. The sequence goes on from NZ_CP115031.1 coordinate 4,611,745, forward strand.
CAATCAACGCGGGTATCCATTGCGCCATTTCCGGGAACCAAAACTGCACGTAGACCCCAATGGCGGTAATCTCCGAGATCCCCACCGCCATCCACATAAACCAATATGACCATGCGGTAAGATAGCCAAAGAAGGGGCTCATATAACGGTGAGCGTAAACGGCGAATGAGCCGGTGACCGGCTCCAGGAACAACATCTCCCCCATGGAGCGCATGATGAAGAAGACGAACAGCCCAGCGACGATATACGCCAGCAGAACCGACGGTCCAGCCCATTTCAGGGTACTGGCAGCCCCCATAAACAGTCCGACGCCAATGGTGCCGCCAAGGGCAATTAATTCGATGTGACGAGCCTCCAGCCCACGCTGTAGCTCAGATTTATTCTCTGCCATAGATCCTCTTGTTGTGTTTGCATTGTTTCCGGTATTACCGGTTATCGTTATGGGGACATCGTTTTTTTGCCATAACAGGCCATTCAGCACCGACCACTTTACGGTTGGCGCCAAAAACACCACGGCACTGCAATGATTGTTGCGAATGGTTTCTTAAAATCGCCTAAATGGCAATTAAAGCATTCAAAAAATGAATAGATTGTGCGAGAAAGCAGCGATTATGTTGTGAATAAGTAGCACGTTTAGCATAACGCGCTACTGAACAACGCAGAGGTGATGTCAGAGATTGCCGGTATAGTGCCAGCGGAGATAACGTAATAAACGAAGTTGGCGGGTGATACGACTCGGTTGCAGCAGCAAGCGATACAGCCACTCCAATCCCAGGCTCTGCCAGAATTTGGGCGCGCGCTTTACGTGCCCGGTAAACACATCGTAGGTGCCGCCCACGCCCATATACAGCGCATGCGGATGGACCTGGCGACAATCGCGCATAAAAATTTCTTGTTTCGGCGAACCCATCGCCACGGTAACAAGTTGCGCGCCGCTGGCATGAATACGCTCAAACAGCGCCTGACGCTGATCGGCGGTAAAATAGCCGTCCTGACTGCCAACAATATTGACGTGCCATTGTGCGCGCAGTTTTGCCTCTGTTTGTGTCAGAACATCAGGCTTACCGCCAACCAGGAATACGGGCGTTCCTTCCTTCCCGGCGCGTGCCATCAGCGCTTCCCAGAGATCGGCACCCGCCACACGTGATACCTGCGCCTGCGGGAATTTTTTACACACGGAACGCACCACGCTGATCCCATCCGCATATTTAAACTCAGCGGCCTCGATCAACGTCCGAACCTCTGGGTTATCCTCCGCTGTCAGCATTTTTTCAGCGTTAATTGCTACCAGCGTCCCCTGCCTGAGACGTCCCTCGGCAAACAGGTAATTCAGCGCATGTTGCATATCGCGCCAGCCAATCAGTTCTAATCCGCGCAGTGAATACAGCGGCGCAGTTGTGTTATCTGTCATTACGATCCTTCAACCTGTGTCCGGGGCACCGACTTTATTCGTTTATGGATGAGTCCCGCACTATCAAACAGCCAGTACAACAATTTTGCCACCAACAGACAGATACCGAAAATCACGAGGAAAAAGACAACTCGCGAGACAAACGAATCTAACCCTTCACGTGCCAAAACGATCATATTAAAAATGGCACCGAAACAGAAACTGTGCAAAATCGCCGACTTATAGCGATTAGTTTCCCGGTTGCCTAATTCATACAACCAGTCGAACCATTTAATAATTAGGCCAACCACAATCGCACCTAACGGTATAAACAAGGCACCTCCCATCACCACCAGCGAACCAATCAGCGTCGGGGAGATAGCCAGGCCCGAGTGGTTGTTCAGCACTTCCCAGGTAAAATAGTTTGCGGAATTGAGCACAATGCCAGGTCGGCCCGGCCACAGCCAGGACGGTATAAAGACGTAGAAATCACGGACGATCGGCGCCAGTCCCTGAAACTCAATATTGTGGTAATTTTGCAGCAATAGCGCCAAATTCTCCCACGGCGAGAAGGTGTCGCGCGTCAGGTACAAGAACGTATAGAACGCCTCATCGCCGCTGACGTTCATCCCGTAGCGTTTCAGCGCCAGCCAGAACATCCCGACAATACCCAATACACCCGCCGCGGCCAGCATCCACAGCGAAATCCAGCCGCGAATAATGCCGATAAACAGGAAAATGGCAAACGCGATAATAATATTGGCGCGGGTTCCGCCAACAATCATGTACGTCAGCAAACCAAATGCAACGGTACTCACCAGGAAGAACAGCCACGCTTTGCTGTCCTGACGCAGGAAGTAGACCACCAGCATCGCCGGAATGAAGAAGTAGAAGAAGCGTTTCAGAGCCACCCCGGAGACTTCACTGGAGAAAATCTGGCTATAGGATTGCAGCCTGAATAGCAGGAAACCGTTGTGCATAAAGAAAATGCCCACGCTCACCAGCGCAATCGCCATCAGGATAATCCAGGTCAAATGTGCTTCAACGCGATTGATGGTAAACAGCGGTTTGCGCGTTCTCTCCGGGCTCCGTTTCCGCAGACGTGTTTTATAGGTCACATAGTACACTGCGTAGAAACAGGCAGCGGACAGCAACGCCTGCAGCAGAATTTCCGGCGGGGCCACCGCCACATCAAAGCGAAAGACCAGCACGCTGGTCAACGGAAAACCAAAGAAAAACGTCAATAAAAACAGCAATGAGAAGAAGACATTGAAGTTAAACCGCACGCGTCGGAATTCAAACCAGGTCAGCGTGGCGATAAACAAAGTTGAGAGCAGCCACACCACCAGCAGACCGCTGAATTGCATCAGACTCATACGGTTTCTCCTGAGGCAATGCGCAGCGCGTTATGCCACGGTTGCAGATAATTCGGGCTAAAGAAAGTAATTGCACTTTTATCAACCGATGCCAGCTGGCGCTGCGCCTCGCGTACAATGCCTTCATTGAGTACATCTGTCGTAAACAGAACCGGGATGTTTTGCTCTGCCATATCCTGCCAGAATGGGTTTTCACGATTGAGCACGCACGGGATCCCCGCCTGAATCAGCAGACACAATGTACCAATCCCCTGTTGACGGGCAAAAATAAAGTAACCCAGATCGCACTGACGCAGTAGCGCCAGATAGGCATCAAACTCCAGCTTTTCACTGAGAATTTGCAGGTTATCGGCGCTAAATAACGCCAGACCCGCCTGGCGCACGTCTTCAATATAGCCTGCATTATTTGCCGGGTAACCCATTGGCACAATCACGTTCACCGTATCACCAAACTGCTGATGAACAGCGCGTAGCGCGGCAATATGCTCATTACTGCGATCGCCAGAGTTCCCGACCAGGATCGTCATCTTGCCACTACGCTGACATTCACTGCTCATGTTATTGAGCGCGGGATCCATCCGCGTCGGGAAATAGAGCAATTCCCCGCGTACACGTGGATGCAGCTCAGCGAAATAACTCAGATCGCCTCGCGTGGCAAAGACACAACCCACGCGGTTTTGTGCCATTCGGCGAATCGGGTAAAACAGACGGAATTTCAGCCCACTGGAGACTTCATACAGATCGGCACCCCAAATATGCCAGTAAAACTGCTCAGGCTTAATCCCCCCGCTCAGCAATGCCAGCCACAGGCTGGTATTGAACTGCCCATGAAAGAAGAAACGCTGCTGGCGATCCGTCTTAGCTTTGGCGATAACGGCCTCTGCCAGCGCCTTCTTTCCGCCGTAGAAACTCAGTGATAATGCCGGGCAGCTCTCGCTAAATCCCGTATCCTGACCGGCAACCATAAACACGCGCGCGTGCTCGCTTGTTGCAGCCAACGCGTCGTTGAAGAACCGCAGCACGGTTTGGTTATGGTGAGGGATATCCGATCCCAGAACGTGAATCAGTACAGTCATACCCGCCTACGCCAGAGTAAAAACACGCCACAACAAAGAGAAAAATAGACGATGTACGTTGCCATATAGGCCTGTGCCGCGCCCAGAGCACCATGCACGGGGATCAACCAGTGAGCAAATGCCGTCAACAAAATGAACTGGCTAATTTCGGCCAGAATATAAAACCGCAGCGAGGCCTTCGCGATCACCAGATAGCCAAATACGTAGGCACCCACTTTCAGTACATCCCCCACCAGTTGCCAGGCAAACAAATCACGCATGGCGGTGAATTTAGCGGAGAAAAGCAGCCAGATAGCAAAATCACGTAACAGCCAGACGGTAAAACTCGCGGCGGCAACTGCCGGCAATACAAATTTCAGCGATTTGATAACTTCATGCGTGATGTCGCGCTTTTCAGTCAGGCGAGACAGTGTTGGCAGCAGATACACACTGAATGAAGCGGTAATAAATTGCAGGTACGCATCAGAGATACTGCTCACCCCCTGCCAAATCCCCACGTCATCCCAGCTGTATTGCGCCGCCAATAGGTTTCGCATCATCACATACGCCACTGGCAGCGTCACAGAGGTAATGAGCGCCATCAACGTAAACTTGCTGAGTTTCCCTGCCAGCCCGTTATCCCAGGAAGGTTTCAGGTATTGCACAGGGAGGGCTCCACGCTTGATCAGCATAAGCATGGCGGGCACCACCACCAGCGCTGGCACCAGCGCCAGCCCCAGCAAAGCACCTTCGTATCCGCCCAACCGATAGCAACCGTAGTAGGCCACGACGCCGACCAGGCTGCCAATAATCAGCGATAGCGCATTACCTGCGGCATCACGGAATCCTTTCATCAACGCCAGCAACAGGTTTGCCCAGGCAATCCCCATCTGTACCAACGCAACCAGGCGTACCAGCCCCTGAAAATGCGTATGACCAAACAATCCCTGACTGATAGGCGCTGCTGCCAGCAAAAAAATCGCCGCCATCAGCGTAGAGAATCCCAACACCATAGCGGATGATGTCCCCACCACCTTACGCAACCGCGCCGGGTCATCATGGTGCTGCGCAACGTATTTCGTGACGCCGTTGAAAATCCCAGCGCCCGCCAACACGCCAAGCACGGTGACCATCTGACGGAAGTTTCCCGCCTGGCCCACACCCGCAGGGCCGAAAGAGACCGCCAGCAGTTTTACCACCAACAAGCCCGCACCAATTTTTACCAGCGTACTGGTAGCCGTCCACAAGGACGCTTTAGCCAGCGACATATCAGGAGAAGTAGTTGAGTAAGGTCGTAATCACTGTGCGCTGGTTAACCGGCGACAGGTTGTAAAACAGCGGCAGACGCAACAGGCGTTCACTCTCTTTGGTGGTGTAACGATCGACTCCGGAAAACACGCCAAATTTATCGCCAGCCGGACAATCATGCAGCGGAATATAATGGAATACCGCCATAATTTCGGCTTCTTTCAGGAAGTTAATCAACGCCGTGCGATCGTCAATATCACGCAGCTTGATATAAAACATATGGGCGTTCTGCGCACAACCTTCCGGGATGACGGGTAAATCAATACGCCCGGCACGCGCCAGCGGTTCGAGGGCATCATAATAATTCTGCCACAGCACCAGACGCTGATGATTAATACGCTCTGCCGCTTCCAGTTGCGCCCACAGATAGGCCGCCTGGAGATCGGACATCAAATAACTGGAGCCAATATCACGCCAGGTATATTTATCAACCTGACCGCGGAAAAATTGACTGCGATTCGTCCCCTTTTCACGGATGATTTCTGCACGTTCAACTAATTTACGGTCGTTGATCAGCGTCGCCCCGCCCTCACCGCCTGCGGTATAGTTTTTGGTTTCATGGAAGCTAAAGCAGCCGATGTGACCAATGGTCCCCAGCGCACGACCTTTGTAAGTCGACATGACGCCCTGAGCAGCATCTTCCACCACGAACAGGTTGAACTGTGACGCCAACGCCATAATGGTATCCATTTCACAGGCAACCCCGGCGTAGTGCACCGGCACAATAGCACGGGTTTTCTCGGTAATCGCCGCTTCAATCAGCGTTTCATCAATGTTCATGGTATCCGGGTGGATATCGACAAAGACGATTTTTGCGCCACGCAGCACGAATGCGTTCGCGGTAGAAACGAATGTGTAACTGGGCATGATGACTTCATCGCCGGGCTGGATGTCCAGCAATAATGCCGCCATCTCCAGTGATGCGGTACAGGAAGGCGTCAGCAGTACTTTCTCACTGCCAAAATGCTGCTCCAGCCATTGCTGGCAACGGCGGGTAAAACTACCATCGCCACACAGCTTGCCGCTGCTCATCGCTGACTGCATGTATTCAAGCTCGGTTCCCACCACCGGCGGTGCGTTAAATGGAATCATTTTGTCACCTGTATAACCAGTACGCGGTGCTTTCCACATTTGCACCGCTCTGTATATAACGTTTAAGCGCGGCGGTGTTGCCCATCTGGGTCGCCACCCGCAATGTTGTTTTACCGCGAGCCTGTGCCCAGCAAAGCGCAGCTTGCATGAGTTCGGCACCCACACCACGACCAGCCAGTAAGCCAATACGTGCATCAGTATCATTGACGTCACGTAGTGAGACATAACCGCGAATCCCACCTGTCTGTGTGCGAAAAATGAGGCACTGATGATCGAACGTGCCCAGCACGGCGTTTTCTATCCACTGTGCATAAAAACGCGCACTGGCCTCCACGGGATACCACGGTGCGCGGAAACGACTTTGGGCGAACGCCTCTCCTGCCAGTCGACGCAGTAGCGGGATATCCGCAGCTTGTGCCACCTGTGCACCGGGATTTTCACGGGCACACGCCACCGGCAGAACAAAGTCCATCTCACCTTCGACCAGTGAAAAGCCCAACTGCTGCAGGGCATCTAATTCATGAACATTAGCGGAAGGTATTTTTGCCTGCACCCGTTCCCAGCGCTGTAAAACTTCTGCTGTCAGGATCGGTGCGTGCGGGTCAAACCGTACGATGGCGCTATTCACGCCAAAGAACGTATTTTCCCAATCCAGAGGCTCAATACTGGCGCGGACGGGCACGGAGAAGCTCCAGCAAATATTGGCCGTAGCCTGTTTTAGCCAGAGAGCTGGCGGCACGTCTTACACCTTCATCATCCAGCCAACCATTGCGCCATGCTATCTCTTCCAGGCAGGCGATTTTAAAGCCCTGACGTTTCTCTACCGTCTGCACAAAAGTGCTCGCTTCAATCAGACTGTCGTGCGTACCGGTATCCAGCCAGGCAAAACCACGGCCAAGCAGCTCAACGGTCAGATTGCCATCGTCAAGGTACATCTGGTTAATGGAGGTAATTTCCAGTTCCCCACGCTCAGAAGGTTTCACGCGCTTTGCATATTCCACTACCTTACTGTCGTAGAAATAGAGTCCTGTCACCGCCCAGTTTGATTTTGGTTCTTTCGGCTTCTCTTCCAGCGAGACTGCCCGAAAATTGTCATCAAACTCCACCACACCGAAACGCTCAGGATCCATTACCTGATAGCCAAATACCGTCGCACCTGTCGTGCGGGCGGCGACATGGCGAAGTTTTGGACTAAATCCCTGACCAAAGAAGATATTGTCCCCAAGTACCAGACATGACGGTTCGCCGTTAAGGAACGTTTCACCAATAATGAACGCCTGTGCTAAACCATCCGGGCTGGGCTGCTCTGCATAGTGCAATGCAATACCGAACTCAGAGCCATCTCCCAGCAAACGCTGGAAATACCCTTTATCTTCCGGTGTGGTAATAATCAGGATCTCGCGAATTCCCGCCAGCATCAGTACCGATAGCGGGTAATAGATCATGGGCTTATCGTAAATAGGCAATAGCTGCTTCGATACGCCGCGCGTAATGGGGTACAGGCGAGTACCTGAGCCACCAGCCAGAATGATACCTTTCATATGATCCCTCCTCCGGGCGCCAAAACCAGGCTGTTAGCCCTTCAGGCCCAAACGCTCACCCTGGTAGCTGCCATCCTGCACGGGTTTCCACCAGGCCTCATTTGCCAGATACCATTGCACGGTTTTACGCATCCCACTTTCAAACGTTTCCTGCGGCACCCAGCCAAGTTCACGCGCAATTTTTGACGCATCAATGGCATAGCGCAAATCATGGCCTGGGCGATCTTCAACATAGGTGATCAGTTCACGATACCGCATAACACCTTTTGGTTTTTGCGGCGCCAGTTCTTCCAACAAGCTGCAAATCGTTTCGACCACGTCCAGGTTTTTACGCTCGTTATGACCACCAATATTATAGGTCTCGCCAACCGAACCTGTTGTCGCGACGCAATAGAGCGCCCGGGCATGATCTTCCACATACAGCCAGTCACGAATCTGCTGTCCGTTGCCGTACACCGGCAGAGGTTTTCCCGCCAGTGCATTGAGTATCATCAGCGGGATCAGTTTTTCCGGGAAATGGTAGGGCCCATAATTGTTGGAGCAGTTAGTCATTAACGTTGGCAGCCCGTAGGTGCGCAACCAGGCTCGTACCAGATGATCGCTGCTGGCCTTTGACGCGGAATAAGGACTACTCGGTGCATACGGCGTCGTTTCGGTAAAGAAATCATCCGTAGAATGCAGATCGCCGTACACTTCGTCGGTTGATATATGGTGGAAACGAAACGCCTGCTTTTTATCATCGGTTAACACATTCCAGTATGCGCGAGCGGCTTCCAGCAACGTGTAGGTCCCGACAATATTGGTTTCAATAAATGCGGCGGGACCATCAATAGAACGATCGACATGACTTTCTGCCGCCAGGTGCATCACGCAATCCGGCTGATACTGTTGAAACACGTTGTCGAGCGCCAGGCGATCGCAGATATCCACGTGTTCAAAGGCAAAACGGGCATTCTGTGCAACCGGCGCCAGCGACATCAGGTTTCCGGCATAGGTTAACTTATCAACCACTACCACGGCATCCCGAGTCTCATTAATGATGTGACGCACAACCGCTGAGCCAATAAATCCTGCACCACCGGTAACCAGAATTCGTTTCATTAGCGCCAGACTCCTTTGGTATCAACCACGTATTGCTGGTGCACCGCATCGCCTTTAATCGCTTTAAATTCATTATGGTCAACCAGCATCACCAGCACATCGGCACTTGCCAACGCAGCATCCAGTTTCGCCAGTTGACACAGGCCATCCAGTTTTTTCGGCAACTGATGGATATTCGGTTCAACCACCAACGTCTCGCCGCTGTGCCAGCGTGCGATACTTTGCGCCACCCCCATTGCCGGGCTTTCACGTAAATCATCAATATTCGGTTTGAACGCCAGACCAAAACAGGCAATTTTTACGTCGCTGGCACGTTTATTAGTCTCCGTCAAACAATCCGCTACCGCGGCTTTTACCCGATCGACAACCCAATGAGGCTTACTGTCATTTACCTCACGTGCGGTGCGGATCAATCTCGCCTGCTGTGGGTTCTGCGCCACAATAAACCACGGGTCGACTGCGATACAGTGTCCGCCAACGCCAGGTCCAGGTTGCAAAATATTAACCCGCGGGTGACGGTTCGCCAGACGGATCAGTTCCCAGACGTTAATCCCCTGATCGGCGCAAATCAGCGACAGTTCATTAGCAAAGGCGATATTGACATCGCGGAAGCTGTTTTCGGTCAACTTGCACATTTCTGCGGTGCGGGCATTAGTCACCACGCATTCACCTTCGAGGAAGATGTTGTACAGTTCACTGGCGCGCATAGAGCAAACGGGGGTCATTCCGCCAATCACACGGTCATTTTTAATCAGTTCAACCATCACCTGCCCTGGCAGCACGCGCTCCGGACAATAAGCAATATTTACGTCAGCCTGTTCCCCCGTCTGCTGCGGGAAAGTCAGATCAGGGCGCATTTCTGCAAGCCATGCTGCCATCTGTTCCGTTGCCCCGACGGGTGACGTCGATTCAAGGATCACCAACGCCCCTTTTTTCAGCACCGGCGCAAGCGACTTCGCTGCGGCTTCAACATAGACCATATCGGGTTCATGCTCCCCCTTGAAGGGGGTCGGCACAGCAATCAGATAAGCGTCTGCTTCAACAGGTGTTGTAACCGCACGCAGAAAGCCATTTTCGACTGCTGTTTTCACCACAGCACCCAAATCAGGTTCAACGATGTGGATTTCACCGCGGTTAATGGTATCCACCGCATGTTGATTTACATCTACGCCAATAACATGTTTTTGACGGGAAGCAAAAGCGGCCGCCGTCGGCAGTCCGATATAACCCAGCCCAATGACAGAAATGGTCGTAAAACTCATAGCGATATCCGATTATTTTTTAACGCGTGTAAAATGCGGCCACACGCCTGCCCATCACCATACGGATTATGGGCGCGGCTCATGGTCTGATATTCATTTTCGTCATGCAGCAAGCGCGTGACTTCTGCCACAATACGCTGAGGGTCAGTCCCAACCAGACGTACTGTGCCTGCGGTAATGGCTTCTGGCCGTTCCGTTGTTTCTCGCATCACCAACACCGGTTTGCCCAGAGAAGGGGCTTCCTCCTGAATCCCGCCGGAATCGGTAAGGATAAGCCAGGCATGATTCATCAGCCAGACGAATGGCAGATAGTCCTGTGGCTCAATCAGGATCACGTTTTCAACATGACCCAGGATTCGATTTACCGGCTCGCTAACGTTGGGGTTCAGGTGTACCGGATAGACAATCTGTACATTCTGATTAGCCGCGGCAATTTCCGCCAGTGCATGGCAGATTTGCTCAAAGCCGCGACCAAAGCTTTCCCGACGATGACCGGTCACCAGGATCATCTTCTTATCCGCATCCAGGAAAGGATAGCGCTCAGCCAGTTCAGCGCGCAGCGCTTCATTTCCGAGTACACGATCGCGAACCCAGATCAACGCATCAATAACCGTGTTCCCCGTGACAAAAATACGGCCATCCGGAATGGTTTCACGCAACAGGTTTTGGCGTGAATTTTCAGTTGGGGAAAAGTGATACATTGCCAGGCGTCCGGTCAGTGTACGGTTTGCCTCTTCCGGCCAGGGAGAATAGAGATCGCCAGTTCGCAACCCAGCCTCAACATGTCCCACCGGAATACGCTGATAAAACGCGGCCAGACTGGTCGCAAGGGTTGTTGTTGTGTCACCGTGGACTAGCACCACATCAGGTTTAAACTCAGCGAGGATTGGTTTTAATCCTTCCAGAATTCGGCAGGTAATTTCTGTCAGTCCCTGACCTGGCTGCATAATATTGAGATCGTAGTCAGGTACGATGGAAAAGAGGTGCAATACCTGATCGAGCATCTCCCGATGCTGTGCAGTGACGCAAACTTTCGCGTCGAAATCAGGATCTTTAGCCAGCGCATGAACCAGAGGAGCCATCTTAATGGCCTCCGGTCGCGTACCAAATACAGTCAGTACTTTCACATCGATTCTCTTCGGATTGGCAGTGAGAGCCCAGCCCCTCACTGCAACGGTATTGCTAAATCGAACGGCGACGGGTTAACGCGACACCAGCACCGATCAGAGCCCCAACGATGCCCCACATAATCATCAGGAAAGCACGACGTGGGCTATCACGTTTTACCGGTTCTTCCGGCGTCCGCAAATAACGATAGGTCTGAAAACGCGGATCCAGGGTCGGTCCTACGTTCAGCGTGTTCAGCATGGCTCTGTTTTGAAAATAGTCCATATCAAAATCTGGGCCAACAGATTGCAGGTTTTCGAGTCGCGCCTGCAACATAGGGCGTCCGAGTAAAAACAACTCAGAATCAGGCAACTCTTCAGCAGGGACATCGGTAGAAGTACGCGAAATATTATGCTGCTCAGCAATTTTGAGCGCTTGTTCAATGTTATGAACACGGCGAGAGAAAATCGATTTTGCTACCTCTTCCTGCCGTTTGACCTGCGCTTTCATTTGCACCGTCCGCGCAGCCCATGCGCCTTTCAGCTCATCGTTCAGATGACGTGCTGCTCGCTGGCTGGCAAAGGCCACGTACTGGCGCAGCAGATTGTTGGCATCAGGCGCCGTTTCCGCAATAAGCTTCACGCTGTCATTGGTGTTCCGCAACGCATCACCTGGCATAAACTGAATGTTATTGATCAGTTCATCCAGCAGCGCGGCATCGGCTTTACTGTTTCCGACCATACGCTGCTTGTAATAATCAGTCTGCTGCCAGAATTCACGACGCGTATCCCAAGAGGCAAGCTGCATGATAAATTCTTTATAGGCTTCATCCATCACCGACGGCTGGTCCGTTGATGCGAGGCTGGCCTTAATATCCAGGTTGCGCAGGAACTGTTGTTGAGAGTAATAGCCCCCCAACATATTCACCGTAGGCTTGTCTGAAATAGCCGTTGCGCTCCACTCCTGACGGGCGAAAAAAGTATAGGCGAGAGCAATAAGTGCAAATGCGAGCGCCATACCGACAATCCACACTTTCCCTGCCCATAAGGTACGAAACAACCCACGGATATCCAGTTCATTTTCAGCGCTCATGGCGTCTTCCCCCGGTAATGGTTGTGTCATCGCATCCTCAATTCACTTGGTTAAGTTTGGTTTGCCTTCACGAATTCTTCGCAGTCTGCGCTTCACTCGCTTGATAAATCTCGCCACTTTCCAGGCACGCTTGATACAGTATCCGTAGAGGCCAAATGCCATTAAAAACAGCACCAGCATGGCCCATTCCGGAACCAAACGGAAATATTCAGCCAGCACACCGATCGATGCCAGCACGGCCGCCGCCAGCGTAATCAGAACAAATGCCTGGCGGGAAGTAAACCCTGCCCGCATCACCAAATGATGAATGTGCTGGCGATCGGCTGAGAACGGGCTCATGCCCTTACGCAAACGGCGGTACATGATCGCCACCATATCCATTAACGGGATGGCGATAATCCACAGTGCGGTAACTGGGCTTATAGGATGTGTTTTGCCCTGCGTGGTTTCCAGCAGGATCCAGATGATGGTAAAACCAATCAGCGTACTGCCGGCATCACCCATGAAGACTTTATAACGGCGCCCAAGAACGCCCAGGTTCAGCAGAATATAAGGCAGAATGGCGGCGATCATCGCAAAACACCATACGGCCAGACTCGTCTGCCCATCGAACCACAGGATAAACCCCATCGCCGCAAATGAAACGCTGGACAGCCCACCTAACAGGCCGTCAATACCGTCCACCATATTGAAAGCATTAATTGCCGCCCAGACGGCAAACAGCGTCAGTAAATAGCCAAACGGACCAAGAATCATCTCCCAGGGGCCAAAAATATACCCAAGGCTAAGAAGATAGAGTTTGCCAACCGACATCATGATAATGCCGATCGCGGCCTGGATAGTTGCGCGGATTTTTACACTGATATCAAAACGATCGTCCAGCGCGCCAACCAAAACCAGCACGCCGGCACAGGCCAGATAGAGAGAAGCATGCGGGATGTAATAATCAGCAATCACAAACGTAAAGCAAATACCTGCGTAAGCCGAAATCCCCCCAACCAGCGGGATCAATCCTTGATGCCGTTTGCGAAAGTTGGGTTTATCCACTAAACCAATCTTTTTTGCGACCTTACGCGCAAAGAAAAGAAACAGTGTTGTGAATAAAAAAATACTGATGAGATCAGTGCTTACTGTCAGTAAATTCACAATGCATGCTCTCAGAGAAAATTAATAGCAGAAGTATAACCACGAAGACCTTTATTCAGAAGGGAAACCCGTCTCCATATCCGATGGTTCTGTATAATTATCAACCACAAGATACAAATTACGAATCTTTTTCAACCTGGCGGTATGTCATACCGTATTATTGTTATCGTGTCGTTAAGATTACAGGCATAAAAGCAAAACGCCACGTAAAAACGTGGCGTTTTCGGATGATGCCTGAATTATGAGCGCTTCATCATATCGAAGAAGTCATCATTGGTCTTCGTCATCGCCAGCTTGTTAATGAGGAACTCCATTGCATCAATTTCACCCATCGGATGGATGATTTTGCGCAGGATCCACATTTTCTGCAGCTCTTCCTGGGTGGTAAGCAGCTCTTCTTTACGGGTACCGGAACGATTGTAGTCGATAGCCGGGAAGACGCGTTTTTCAGCGATCTTACGAGAGAGGTGCAGTTCCATGTTGCCGGTACCTTTAAACTCTTCGTAGATAACTTCATCCATTTTAGAGCCGGTATCGATAAGCGCAGTCGCGATGATGGTCAGGCTGCCGCCCTCTTCCACGTTACGTGCCGCACCGAAGAAACGCTTCGGACGGTGCAGGGCGTTAGCGTCCACACCACCGGTCAGGACTTTACCGGAAGCCGGAACCACGGTGTTATAAGCACGCGCCAGACGCGTGATGGAGTCGAGCAGGATGATAACGTCTTTCTTGTGTTCAACCAGACGTTTCGCCTTCTCGATTACCATTTCCGCAACCTGAACGTGGCGAGATGCGGGTTCGTCAAAGGTAGAAGCCACAACTTCACCTTTAACCAGACGCTGCATCTCGGTCACTTCTTCCGGACGTTCGTCAATCAGCAACACCATCAGCACACAGTCCGGGTGGTTGTAGGCAATGCTCTGCGCAATGTTCTGCAGCAGCATGGTTTTACCCGCTTTCGGCGGTGCCACAATCAGACCACGTTGACCACGACCGATCGGCGATGCCAGATCCAGTACGCGCGCCGTTAAGTCCTCGGTAGAACCATTACCACGCTCCATACGCAGACGGGAGTTTGCGTGCAGCGGCGTTAAGTTTTCGAAGAGGATTTTGTTACGGGCGTTTTCCGGTTTGTCGTAGTTAACTTCGTTAACTTTCAACAGCGCAAAATAGCGTTCACCTTCTTTCGGCGGGCGAATCTTACCAGAAATGGTATCACCAGTGCGGAGGTTGAAACGGCGGATTTGGCTTGGAGAAACGTAGATGTCATCAGGACCGGCGAGGTAGGAACTGTCTGCAGAGCGGAGGAAACCAAATCCATCCTGCAATATCTCCAGCACACCGTCACCAAAGATATCTTCGCCACTCTTTGCGTGCTGCTTCAGGATGGCAAAAATAATGTCCTGCTTGCGCATACGAGCCAGGTTTTCAAGGCCCATATTTTCGCCGAGAGTGATCAGCTCAGAAACCGGCGTATTCTTTAATTCGGTAAGATTCATAATGGTGTGAGTTCTTAAACTTGGGGTAAATCTCGAACTTAATGTTGTGAATGGTATGGCAGGGTCATCCATGCCTGTTTACGGCCATCGACTCATGTCTGTTCGCTGTCTGGTCACAGGAAAGTACGCAGAACTGAAACGACAAGACGGATTGAGTGACAAGGCCCTGAATCTGTCTACTTCTCGCACGAGAAACAACGGGAAGTATTGGATAAAGCTAGATTCAAACTTAATAAGGTATGTTTAATACGAAGTCAACACTAACTTAGCACGACTCAAGTCGGGCGTCCAGTCATCCGAATCATTTCGAAGTATGGCCGCCCGATCATGATACTTCCTTACGCTAAGTTAGCGTCGAGGAACTCTTTCAACTGACCTTTGGACAGCGCGCCGACTTTAGTCGCCGCAACTTCACCGTTTTTAAACAGCAGAAGGGTCGGGATACCACGAATACCATACTTCGGCGCGGTGCCTGGGTTTTGGTCAATGTTCAGTTTCGCAACCGTCAATTTGCCCTGATATTCGTCAGCGATTTCATCCAGAATCGGAGCGATCATTTTGCACGGACCGCACCACTCTGCCCAGAAATCAACGAGGATAGCTCCGTCCGCTTTGAGTACATCCGTGTCAAAACTGTCGTCAGTCAGGTGAATAATTTTATCGCTCATAATAACTCCACAGGAATAAGCCTGGTGTGTTGGTGTTTACACATCATCCTTCAAGCGCCTTTTTGTTGGCTGTGCGCTGCGTCCTGGTCACGTACTCAATACGCTTCTTTGGACCCATTCACTTGCCATCTCGACGCATCATGAATGAATTGTGTACAGTATTAACCAACTAAAGGTTGACTTTATTTCACCGGATACGCTTTCGTAAAGCAATAGTAAGCTGATATTCTACCACACTATGAGCAAAACACATTTAACAGAACAGAAGTTTTCCGACTTCGCCCTGCACCCAAAGGTGATAGAAGCCCTTGAAAATAAAGGGTTTCATAACTGCACGCCCATTCAGGCCCTCGCGCTGCCGCTAACGCTGGCAGGTCGTGATGTTGCAGGGCAGGCGCAAACCGGTACCGGAAAAACGATGGCGTTCCTGACGTCAACGTTTCATTATCTTCTCTCTCATCCCGCGATTGCCGATCGCAAGGTGAACCAACCGCGTGCGTTAATTATGGCGCCAACGCGTGAGTTAGCCGTGCAGATCCACGCCGATGCCGAGCCGCTGGCACAGACCACCGGTCTGAAATTAGGCCTGGCTTATGGCGGTGATGGCTATGACAAACAGCTGAAAGTGCTGGAAAGCGGCGTCGATATTCTTAT
This sequence comes from Citrobacter sp. C6_1, assembly GCF_014596835.2. Classification (NCBI taxonomy): domain Bacteria; kingdom Pseudomonadati; phylum Pseudomonadota; class Gammaproteobacteria; order Enterobacterales; family Enterobacteriaceae; genus Citrobacter; species Citrobacter sp. C6_1. The sequence continues at coordinate 4,628,036 of NZ_CP115031.1, forward strand.
CGGCACTACTGGTCGTCTCATTGACTACGCAAAACAGAACCATATCAACCTGGGCGCGATTCAGGTCGTGGTACTGGATGAAGCCGATCGTATGTACGATCTCGGCTTTATTAAAGACATTCGTTGGCTGTTCCGCCGTATGCCGCCAACCACTCAACGCCTGAACATGCTGTTTTCTGCCACCCTCTCTTACCGCGTTCGCGAACTGGCGTTCGAACAGATGAATAACGCCGAGTACGTTGAAGTCGAACCGGAACAGAAGACAGGTCATCGTATTAAAGAAGAACTCTTCTATCCTTCCAACGAAGAGAAAATGCGTTTGCTGCAAACGCTGATTGAAGAAGAGTGGCCAGATCGCGCCATCGTCTTTGCGAACACTAAGCATCGTTGTGAAGATATCTGGGGCAGCCTTGCTGCTGACGGTCATCGCGTAGGCCTGCTTACCGGTGACGTGGCGCAGAAAAAACGTCTGCGTATCCTTGATGAGTTCACTCGTGGCGATCTGGACATTCTCGTTGCGACGGATGTCGCCGCGCGCGGTCTGCATATCCCAGCCGTAACGCACGTATTTAACTATGACCTGCCGGATGACTGTGAAGATTACGTCCACCGTATCGGTCGTACCGGTCGTGCTGGCGCGAGCGGTCACTCGATCAGCCTGGCCTGTGAAGAATACGCGCTGAATTTACCCGCTATCGAGACCTATATTGGCCACTCGATTCCGGTTAGTAAGTACAACCCAGATGCGCTGATGACCGATCTGCCGAAGCCGTTACGCTTAACGCGCCCACGCACTGGCAATGGCCCGCGTCGCACCGGTGGTGCTCCGCGTAATCGTCGTCGTTCAGGTTAAGAAAAGTTATGCCATACACAAAATCATTCAGCCTGCATCAAGGCGGCAAGAAAACGAATCCCGATGAGCTTACTTTAGTAAGTGATTCGGGTGAGAGAACGCAGCCAACACAGATACAGGCTGAAGGATGAAGTGTATGAATTCTACTTCGCTGTATGCGGCAATTGATCTCGGCTCGAATAGTTTTCATATGCTGGTCGTACGCGAGGTGGCGGGAAGCATCCAGACGCTCACGCGTATCAAACGCAAGGTGCGTCTGGCTGCCGGCCTGAACAACGACAACGCTCTCTCCGCTGAAGCCATGGAACGCGGCTGGCAATGCCTGCGCCTGTTTGCTGAACGCCTGCAGGATATCCCGCAACCGCAAATCCGCGTGGTCGCCACGGCAACATTGCGCATCGCGGTAAACGCCGATGTCTTTATCGCCAAAGCGCAAGAGATCCTCGGCTGCCCTGTCCAGGTCATCAGTGGTGAAGAAGAAGCGCGTCTGATTTATCAGGGTGTTGCCCATACGACCGGCGGAGCCGATCAACGCCTGGTCGTTGATATTGGCGGCGCCAGTACCGAGCTGGTTACCGGCTCCGGCGCACAAACCACCTCCTTGTTTAGTCTGTCAATGGGCTGCGTTACCTGGCTCGAACGGTACTTCACCGATCGTAATCTGGCACAGGAAAACTTTGACGAAGCCGAGAAAGCGGCTCGTGAAGTTCTGCGCCCCGTCGCCGATAAACTGCGTTTTCATGGCTGGAAAGTTTGCGTCGGTGCCTCCGGTACCGTCCAGGCGTTGCAGGAAATCATGATGGCGCAGGGTATGGACGAGCGCATTACGCTAGCCAAACTTCAGCAGCTTAAGCAGCGCGCTATTCACTGCGGTCGTCTGGAAGAGCTGGAAATAGAAGGATTAACGCTGGAACGTGCGCTGGTTTTCCCCAGCGGATTGGCCATTCTGCTCGCCATTTTCACCGAACTGAACATTCAGTGCATGACCCTGGCCGGCGGCGCACTGCGTGAAGGTCTGGTCTACGGTATGCTGCACCTGCCAGTCGATCAGGATATTCGCAGCCGTACGCTACGTAATATTCAGCGTCGGTTTATGGTTGACACCGATCAGGCGAACCGCGTCGCACAGTTGGCTGTACATTTATTCGATCAGGTGAAAGATGAGTGGCATCTTGAGGCCATTAGCCGTGAACTGCTGCAAAGTGCCTGTCAGCTGCATGAAATAGGGCTGAGCGTGGAATATAAGCAGGCACCGCTGCATGCCGCCTGGCTGGTGCGTAATCTCGATCTTCCGGGTTTTACCCCCGCGCAAAAAAAACTGTTAGCCACGCTGCTATTAAATCAGACCAACCCAGTCGATCTCTCTTCGCTGCACCAGCAAAACGCCGTGCCGCCGCGTATCGCTGAGCACCTTTGCCGTTTACTACGTCTGGCGATCATCTTCGCCGCACGCCGTCGTGACGATTTAGTGCCGCGCATCATCCTGCAAGCTCAGGATGAAAATCTGACGCTAACGTTGCCGGAAGGCTGGCTGGAACATCATCCATTAGGTAACGAGTTGATCGATCAGGAAATCCAGTGGCAAAGCTATGTCCACTGGCCGCTGGAAGTGCGTTAGATGCTGGCTGCCGGATGGCGCTCACGCTTATCCGGCCTACCAAATAAATATTACTTCTCTTTGGCTTTCGCCATCATAGCCCGGATATTCGCAATGCTGGCCTGCCCCTTTTGCATCCGCTCCTCAGCGCTCACCACTTTACGCTCCTGTTCCCAGATTACATCATCCTGTGGCAGTTCAAGCAGGAAGCGGCTCGGCTCCGGGCGCACCAGCTCCCCGTACTGACGGCGCTCCTTGCACAACGTGAAGATAAGCTCTTTCTGTGCACGGGTAATGCCGACATAGGCCAGACGACGCTCTTCATCAATGTTGTCTTCATCAATGCTGCTCTGATGAGGTAAGAAGCCCTCTTCCATTCCCACCATAAACACATACGGGAACTCCAGCCCTTTTGAGGCATGTAACGTCATCAACTGCACCTGGTCCAGCTCTTCTTCGCTTTCTCCGCGCTCCATCATGTCGCGCAGGGTAAAACGGGTAACAACCTGAGTCAGGGTCATCGGCTCTTCCAGCTCACTGCCTTCCAGCATCTCCGTCATCCAACTGAACAACGTGTTGACGTTTTTCATACGCATCTCTGCCGCTTTCGGGCTCGGCGAGGTTTCATACAGCCAGGATTCGTAATCAATGCCGTGGATCAAATCGCGTACGGCGGCAACCGGCTCACGCTCCGCCAGGCGTTGGATTTCCCCCAGCCAGTGCGTAAAGCGGGTTAGAGAATCATAACCGCGGCCGGTCAGCGTCTGGCTAAGCCCCATATCAAAACTGGCGGTAAACAGGCTTTTATTCCGCGTCATGGCCCACTCACCCAACTTTTGCAGGGTCGCCGGACCGATCTCACGCTTCGGTGTATTAACAATACGCAGAAACGCGCTGTCGTCATCCGGGTTGCTCAGCACACGCAGGTAGGCCAGCAGATCTTTGATTTCCGGACGCGAGAAAAACGATGTCCCCCCGGAAATTTTGTACGGGATGCGGTTCTGCATCAGGAATTTTTCGAACACCCGTGACTGGTGGTTGCCGCGATACAGGATCGCATAGTCCTTATACTGCGTCTTATTCACAAAGTGATGAGCAATCAACTCCCCGGTCACACGTTCCGCTTCATGCTCTTCGTTGTTGGCGCTCAGTACTTTCAACTCAGGTCCGTAGCCCAGCTCAGAGAACAACCGCTTTTCAAATACGTGCGGATTGTTAGCAATGAGAATATTTGCGGCCTTCAGGATACGTCCGGAAGAACGATAGTTCTGCTCCAGCTTAACCACCTGCAGCGCCGGAAAATCTTTGCTCAACAGCACCAGGTTTTGCGGACGCGCACCACGCCACGAGTAAATCGACTGATCGTCATCACCCACAACGGTGAAGCGTGCACGGCTGCCCACCAATAACTTCACCAACTCGTACTGGCTGGTGTTGGTATCCTGATATTCATCCACCAGCAGGTAGCGAATCTTGTTTTGCCAGCGCTCACGTACCTCTTCATTGCGCTGCAACAGCAGCGTGGGGAGCAGGATCAGATCGTCAAAGTCGAGAACGTTACACGCCTTCATATGCGCGTCGTACAGACCATAGCAGTGCGCGAAAATACGATCGCGCTCACCTTTAGCGCTGGCCGCCGCCTGCGCCGGGGTCATCAGATCGTTTTTCCAGTTGGAGATCGTTGAGATCAGCTGTTGAAGGATGAGTTTATCGTCCTCAATTAACCCTTCGGTCAGCTCTTTAAGCAGAGCCACCTGGTCGGTATCGTCAAACAGCGAGAAATTCGACTTCATCCCCAGCGCCGCATATTCGCGCTTGATGACGTCCAGCCCCAGAGTGTGGAAGGTGGAGATCATCAATCCACGCGCCTCTTTACGACCCAGCGTCTGCGCCACGCGCTCTTTCATTTCACGCGCGGCCTTATTGGTAAAAGTCACCGCCGCGATATGGCGTGCCTGATAGCCACAAACGCGGATCAGGTGCGCAATTTTATTGGTAATAACGCGCGTCTTACCGGAACCCGCTCCCGCCAGCACCAGGCAAGGTCCGGTGACAAATTCGACGGCTTGTTGTTGTCCGGGATTCAAACGCATAAAGGGTCACTCATGAAAGTCGGGAGGGGAAAATAACAGCGTGGTAGTATAGCCAGCCTTAACCACCCCACTCAAGGCACGATCATGGCAAAAACAGCAGCAGCAGTGCATATCCTTGTTAAAGAAGAGAAACTGGCACTGGATCTTCTGGAACAGATTAAAAACGGCGCCGACTTCGGTAAGCTGGCGAAAAAGCATTCCATCTGCCCATCAGGCAAACGCGGCGGTGATTTAGGCGAGTTCCGCCAGGGCCAGATGGTCCCGGCGTTCGATAAAGTCGTCTTCTCTTGCCCGGTGCTGGAGCCAACTGGCCCGCTGCACACACAGTTCGGTTACCACATCATTAAAGTGCTGTACCGTAACTAATAAAAAGCCCGGAGCGTTCAGGCGCCGGGCTTTTTTTCCGGATGGCGGCTACGCCTTATCCGGCCTACATCTGCTGTGCGTAGGTCGGGTAAGCGCAAGCGCCACTCGACATCCTATTTAGCCAGCAACTGCAATACGTTTCATATCCGTCATATAACCACGCAGTTTCTTACCAACCTGCTCGATAGCGTGGCCGCGAATAGCTTCGTTCACGTCGCGCAGTTGAGCATTATCTACCGCACCTTCGGCAATCGCTTTGCCCAGATCGCCGGTCTGCAGGGTAGTCATAAACTCTTTCAGCAGCGGTACGCATGCGTAAGAGAACAGGTAGTTACCGTATTCTGCGGTATCGGAGATAACCACGTTCATTTCGTACAGACGCTTACGGGCGATGGTGTTCGCAATCAGCGGCAGCTCGTGCAATGATTCGTAGTAAGCAGACTCTTCGATGATGCCGGAATCAACCATGGTTTCGAACGCCAGCTCAACGCCCGCTTTCACCATCGCAATCATCAGAACGCCTTTATCGAAGTACTCCTGCTCGCCGATTTTGCCTTCAAACTGCGGGGCGGTTTCGAACGCGGTTTTACCGGTCTCTTCACGCCAGGTCAGCAGTTTCTTATCGTCGTTGGCCCAGTCAGCCATCATGCCAGAAGAGAATTCACCGGAGATGATATCGTCCATGTGCTTCTGGAACAGCGGCGCCATAATCTCTTTCAGCTGTTCGGACAGCGCATAAGCGCGCAGTTTCGCCGGGTTAGACAGACGGTCCATCATCAGGGTGATGCCGCCCTGCTTCAGCGCTTCGGTGATAGTTTCCCAACCGAACTGAATCAGTTTTTCTGCATAAGCCGGGTCGGTACCTTCTTCCACCAGCTTGTCGAAGCACAGCAGAGAGCCCGCCTGCAGCATACCGCACAGGATAGTCTGCTCGCCCATCAGATCAGATTTCACTTCTGCCACGAAGGAGGATTCCAGTACGCCAGCGCGGTGACCGCCAGTTGCCGCAGCCCAGGCTTTAGCGATGGCCATGCCTTCGCCTTTTGGATCGTTTTCCGGGTGCACCGCGATCAGGGTTGGAACACCGAAACCACGTTTGTACTCTTCACGCACTTCGGTGCCCGGACACTTCGGCGCCACCATCACTACAGTAATGTCTTTACGGATCTGCTCGCCCACTTCGACGATGTTGAAGCCGTGGGAATAGCCCAGCGCCGCGCCGTCTTTCATCAGCGGCTGTACGGAACGCACCACGTCAGAGTGCTGTTTGTCTGGCGTCAGGTTAACCACCAGGTCAGCCTGCGGGATCAGCTCTTCATAGGTACCGACTTTGAAGCCGTTTTCGGTCGCTTTGCGCCAGGAAGCACGCTTCTCAGCGATCGCTTCTTTACGCAGGGCATAAGAGATATCCAGACCGGAGTCACGCATGTTCAGGCCCTGGTTCAGACCCTGCGCGCCACAGCCGACGATGACCACTTTTTTACCCTGAAGGTAGCTTGCGCCATCGGCGAATTCGTCGCGACCCATAAAGCGACATTTGCCCAGCTGTGCCAGCTGCTGGCGCAGGTTCAGTGTATTAAAGTAGTTAGCCATGGTGGTGTACTCCGTGATGTTGTGTTGTGGTGCTTATTATTCGGTTCGCGTTTCAGCGAGATTAGACTCACATTACAACAGGAAATTTATTGCGGAAATTGATATATTCACAACGTCACATTGCAATTTATGCAACGTAGAAACCCGGAGGCTCGTCTGTGGATTTACGCGATCTGAAAATGTTCCTGCATCTGGCGGAAAGCCGCCATTTTGGCCGCAGCGCACGGGCGATGCACGTCAGCCCGTCCACGCTTTCCCGGCAAATTCAGCGTCTCGAAGAAGACCTCGGCCAGCCGCTGTTTGTTCGAGATAACCGTACGGTCACGCTCACCGAAGCGGGTGAGGAGCTGCGCGTGTTTGCCCAACAGACGCTGCTGCAGTATCAGCAATTACGCCATACTATTGATCAGCAAGGACCGTCGTTGTCCGGTGAACTGCATATCTTCTGCTCAGTGACTGCCGCCTACAGCCATTTACCACCGATCCTTGACCGCTTCCGCGCCGAACACCCGTCGGTGGAAATCAAACTCACTACCGGTGATGCCGCCGATGCGATGGATAAAGTAGTCACTGGCGAGGCCGACCTGGCGATTGCCGGGAAGCCGGAAACGCTGCCTGGCGCGGTGGCCTTTTCCATGCTGGAGAATCTGGCTGTGGTATTGATAGCGCCAGCACTGCCTTGCCCGGTACGCAATCAGATTTCTGTAGAAGCCCCTGACTGGTCAACGGTACCCTTTATCATGGCTGACCAGGGGCCAGTTCGCCGCCGTATTGAGCTATGGTTCCGGCGCAATAAAATCAGCAATCCGTCGATTTACGCCACGGTGGGCGGTCACGAGGCGATGGTATCCATGGTCGCACTGGGCTGCGGCGTAGCATTGTTGCCAGAAGTGGTGCTGGAAAACAGCCCGGAGCCGGTACGTAACCGCGTGATGATTCTGGAACGTAGCGACGAAAAAACACCGTTCGAGCTGGGCGTATGCGCACAAAAAAAGCGGCTGCATGAGCCGCTTATTGATGCTTTCTGGAAGATATTGCCGAATCACTAGCCGCCGAATGGCGGCGCAAGCGCCTTATCCGGCAGATAGTCAGGGAGTAGGCCTGATAGGCGCAGTGCCATCAGGCTTCCCAAACATCACCCCGCGAGAAAAAAACGAAACGCCGGGTTATGTGTTTCATCGTGACAGTCATAGCCCAGTTCGTTCAGCCGCGTTTCGAAATCAGGTTCATGCTCACCCAACTCAAACGCCGCCAGTACACGGCCGTAGTCAGTTCCATGACTGCGATAGTGGAACAATGAAATATTCCAGTGCGTCCCCAGTGTATGCAGAAACTTCAGCAGCGCCCCCGGCGATTCCGGGAATTCGAAGCTGAACAGCCGTTCCTGCAAGGGTTTCGACGGACGGCCGCCAACCATATAGCGCACGTGCAGCTTCGCCATTTCGTCGTCGGACAGATCCACGACGCTGTAGCCGCCGTCGCTAAGCAACTGGAGGATTTCTTTACGTTCTTCCAGACCACGACTCAGGCGTACGCCGACAAAAATGCAGGCATCTTTGGCATCGGCAAAGCGGTAGTTAAACTCGGTCACTGAACGCCCACCCAGCAACTGACAGAATTTCAGGAAACTGCCCTTCTCTTCCGGGATGGTCACCGCCAGCAGCGCTTCGCGCTGTTCCCCCAATTCACAGCGTTCAGACACGTAGCGCAGGCCATGGAAGTTAACGTTCGCACCGGACAGCACATGTGCCAGTCGTTCACCGCGAATATTGTGCTGGGCGATGTACTTTTTCATCCCCGCCAGCGCCAGCGCCCCGGAAGGTTCCGCCACCGCACGCACGTCTTCGAACAGGTCTTTCATCGCCGCACAGATAGCATCGCTATCAACGGTAATGATGTCGTCGAGGTATTCCTGGCACAGACGGAAAGTTTCGTCGCCGATACGCTTCACCGCCACACCTTCAGCAAAGAGGCCAACGCGCGGAAGATCGACCGGTTGGCCGGCATCCAGCGCCGCTTTCAGGCAGGCAGAATCCTCAGCTTCAACGGCAATCACTTTGATTTGTGGCATCAGCTGTTTGATCAGCACTGCGACACCGGCGGCCAGACCACCGCCACCGACCGGTACAAAAACACGGTCAAGATGGGCATCCTGCTGCAGTAACTCCAGCGCCAGCGTACCTTGCCCGGCAATCACCATCGGGTGATCGAATGGCGGGACCCAGGTAAAGCCTTGCTGTTGCGACAGCTCAATTGCTTTGGCTTTGGCTTCATCAAAGTTCGCCCCGTGCAGCAATACTTCGCCACCGAAACCGCGCACGGCATCGACTTTGATATCAGCGGTAGCTGTCGGCATGACAATCAGCGCCTTCACGCCTAAACGCGCAGAGGAAAAAGCGACGCCCTGGGCATGGTTTCCTGCTGATGCAGTGATCACACCATGCGCTTTCTGCGCTTCAGTCAGTCCCGCCATCATGGCATAGGCTCCGCGCAGCTTGAAGCTGTGCACGGGTTGACGGTCTTCGCGTTTCACCAGAATTACGTTATCGAGGCGCGAAGAGAGCTTGTCCATTTTTTGTAGCGGCGTGACCTGCGCTGCTTCGTACACCGGCGCACGCAGTACCGCTCTGAGATATTCAGCACCTTCCGGCGTGCCGGACAGGGGTTGTGAATCCGCCATCGTCTTAACCCCCCAGTTTCGATTTATCGCGCACCGCACCTTTGTCGGCGCTGGTTGCCAGGCTGGCATAGGCGCGCAGGGCAAAGGAGACCTGACGCTGACGATCTTTTGGTGTCCAGGCTTTGTCACCGCGAGCCTCCTGCGCTTCACGACGCGCAGCAATTTCCGCATCGCTCAACTGCAGTTGAATACCACGATTCGGGATATCAATAGCAATCATGTCGCCATCTTCAATAATCGCGATATTACCGCCGCTGGCCGCTTCCGGTGAAACGTGGCCGATAGAGAGGCCCGAAGTACCGCCGGAGAAACGGCCATCTGTTATCAGCGCACAGGCCTTGCCAAGACCCATTGATTTCAGGAAGGTGGTTGGGTAAAGCATTTCCTGCATCCCAGGTCCGCCTTTCGGCCCTTCGTAGCGAATCACCACCACGTCGCCGGCAACCACTTTGCCGCCAAGAATAGCCTCAACCGCATCGTCCTGACTTTCATACACTTTTGCCGGGCCGGTGAATTTCAGGATACTGTCATCCACGCCCGCAGTTTTCACGATACAGCCGTTTTCCGCGAAGTTACCGTACAGCACGGCTAAGCCGCCATCTTTGCTGTAGGCGTGTTCCAGCGAACGGATACAGCCTTCGGCGCGATCGTCATCCAGCGTGTCCCAGCGGCAGTCCTGCGAGAACGCCTGAGTGGTACGGATGCCCGCCGGGCCAGCGCGGAACATTTTCTTGACCGCTTCGTCCTGGGTAAGGGTGATATCGTACTGCTCCAGCGTCTGTGCCAGGGAGAGGCCGAGGACGTTTTTCGCGTCGCGGTTCAGCAGGCCAGCTCTGTCCAGCTCGCCGAGAATCCCCAGCACGCCGCCTGCGCGGTGTACATCTTCCATATGGTATTTCTGGGTACTTGGCGCCACTTTACACAGCTGCGGAACCTTGCGGGACAGCTTATCGATATCACTCATGGTGAAGTCAATTTCCGCTTCCTGCGCCGCCGCCAGCAGGTGCAAAACGGTGTTGGTGGAGCCGCCCATGGCGATATCCAGGGTCATGGCGTTTTCAAACGCCGCCTTGCTGGCAATGTTGCGCGGCAGCGCAGAAGCATCATCCTGCTCATAGTAGCGTTTAGTCAGCTCAACGATGCGTTTACCCGCATTAAGGAACAGCGTTTTACGATCAGCGTGAGTCGCCAGCAGAGAACCATTACCCGGCTGCGACAACCCAAGCGCTTCGGTCAGACAGTTCATCGAGTTCGCGGTGAACATCCCTGAGCATGAGCCGCAGGTTGGGCAAGCAGAACGTTCAACCTGCTCGCTCTGCGAGTCGGAAACTTTCGGATCGGCGCCCTGAATCATCGCATCAACCAGATCGAGCTTGATAATTTGGTCAGAGAGCTTGGTTTTCCCGGCCTCCATCGGGCCGCCGGAAACAAAGATCACCGGAATGTTCAGGCGCAGGGAGGCCATTAACATCCCCGGGGTGATTTTGTCGCAGTTAGAGATACAGACCATCGCATCGGCGCAGTGGGCGTTAACCATGTACTCAACAGAGTCAGCGATCAGCTCGCGCGACGGCAGTGAATACAGCATGCCCCCGTGGCCCATGGCGATACCATCATCCACAGCAATGGTGTTGAACTCTTTCGCCACACCGCCTGAGGCTTCGATTTGTTCGGCAACCAGCTTACCGAGATCGCGCAGGTGGACATGGCCCGGCACAAACTGGGTAAAAGAGTTCACCACAGCGATAATCGGTTTACCGAAGTCGTCATCGGTCATCCCGGTGGCGCGCCACAATGCGCGGGCACCCGCCATATTACGGCCATGGGTGGTGGTGGCAGAACGATACTTAGGCATGCTGTATATACTCCCGTCTGTCTAATCATTGGGACGGTGCGTGCCGCCCCAAATTTATGTTTATTGGTTAACCTGATCCAACCAACCGTATTTATCTTCTGTTTCACCGGTGAAGAGGCCAAAGAAGGCCTGCTGGATGCGTTTGGTGACCGGACCGCAGCGGCCTTCGCCCACCTGGATACCATCGACGCTGCGTACTGGTGTGATTTCCGCCGCGGTGCCGGACATGAACACTTCATCGGCCAGGTACAGCGATTCACGGGACAGCACCTGCTCACGCACTTCGATATCGAGATCTTTCGCCAACTTAATGATCGCGTCACGGGTGATACCTGGCAGCGCGGAAGAGGTAAATGGCGGGGTAAACAGAATGCCGTCTTTAACTTCAAACAGGTTTTCGCCCGCGCCTTCGGAGATGTAACCATTCACATCCAGCGCAATACCTTCCTGATAACCATGACGACGCGCTTCGCTACCCACCAGCAGCGAAGACAGATAGTTACCACCCGCTTTAGCCGCAGTAGGGATAGTGTTTGGCGCAACGCGGTTCCAGGAAGAAACCATCGCATCGATCCCCTGTTCCAGCGCTTCAGCACCAAGGTAAGCCCCCCACGGGAACGCGGCGATAATCACGTCTGTGGTGTAACCCGCCGGCGGGTTAACGCCCATCCCCACATCGCCAACAAACACCAGCGGACGGATATAGGCGCTGGTCAGGTTGTTTTTACGAATCACCTCGCGGCAAGCTTCCATCAGCTCATCAACGCTCTGAGAGACCGGAAAACGATAGATCTTGGCTGAATCACGCAGACGCTGCATATGTTCGCGATGACGGAACACCACCGGGCCTTTGTGAGAATCGTAGCAACGGATACCTTCAAATACGGAAGTACCGTAATGCAGTGCGTGGGACATCACGTGAACCTTCGCGTCTTCCCAACGAATCATCTCGCCATTAGACCAAATGTAATCAGCTTTTTTCGTCGTCATTTTTCTTCCTTTTGCGCTCAGGCGCGGATTTGTTGTGATGTGGTTGTACTCTGGCAGATGGCAACATGTGCAACGTCTACCAGTTTACTTAACTGACTAAACAGTAAGTCGACCGACCGGAGGCTGGCAACGGTCAATTCGATATTTATATTCTGCGCATCGCTGGCGGCTTCCATATTCATGGAGCACACCTGAAAACCACGATGGCGTACCACGCGTAAAACACGTTCTAACGTTTCCGGATTGAAACGAGCCTCAACGGCGACCTGATGTTGCATCATGATAATTTCTCCAGCATTTCTGAGTTGCTGGCGCCAGGCGGCACCAGAGGCCAGACATTCTCAAGTTCGTCGATTGAGACATGAAGCAGATATGGCCCCTCGCTGTTCAGCATGGTGTCGAGTGCCGCTTCAACCTGGTCTTTACGGGTGATGTGCTGACCAGGTATGCCGAAGGCGCTGGCCAACATGAGGAAATCGGGGTTATCGGTAAGGGTGGTTTCGCTATAACGTTCCTGGAAAAACAGCTGCTGCCATTGTCGCACCATGCCTAACCGCTGGTTGTCGAGTAAAACTATCTTCAGCGGCAACTGCTTGCGTTTTACGGTGCCGAGTTCCTGTACATTCATCATGAAGGAACCGTCACCGGAGATACAGATTACCGTATCGTTCGGGCGAGCAACCTGTGCGCCAACCGCGGCAGGTAAACCAAAGCCCATCGTACCCAGGCCGCTCGAGGTAATGAAATTTTCCGGGCGGGTATAGGTCATATGCTGTGCAGACCACATCTGATGCTGGCCAACATCCGTCGTAACAACGCTATCGGCTGGTTTACGGTCCGACAGTTGTTTTAACAACAACGGTGCATAGATGGCCTCACCCGGATGATCGTAGCGCCAGGTATGTTCTGCTCGCAGTTCTGCACTGTGCTGACGCCAGGCGTCAACGTTCAGAGGTTGTTGTAATGCCGGTAACAGCGTATTCAAATCGCCCTGCAACGCTACGTGCGCCTGACGCAGTTTGTTCATCTCAGCCGGATCGATATCCATGTGGATCACGCTGGCGTTCGGAGCGAAGGTGTTCAGCTTGCCAGTTACCCGGTCATCAAAACGCGCCCCGACAGCGATCAGTAAGTCGCATTCCTGCACCGCAAAATTCGCGGCCTTGGTTCCGTGCATCCCCAGCATTCCCAGATAATACGGATAATCAGCGTCAACTGCGCCCAGACCTTTCAGCGTACAAGCGACCGGTAATTGGGTCAGCGCGATAAATTCACGCAGGGCAGGAACCGCCTGCGCCATACCGACGCCGCCACCTACGTACAGGATGGGTTTTTGCGCCTGCGCCAGCATGTTACGCGCCTGCTCAACGTCAGCATGAGGGAATGCGGCCGCATCTTCTACGGTCGTGAAATAAGGCTCCAGCGTACCGCTGGCTAACTGGATATCTTTCGGGATATCCACCAGAACCGGACCAGGACGACCAGAATTCGCCACGGCGAAGGCTTCCGCCATAATGCGCGGCAACTCCTCCAGTGACTGGACCAGGAAGCTATGTTTGGTGCAGGACAGCGACATACCAAGCACGTCTACTTCCTGAAACGCATCGGTTCCGATGAATGGTGCAGCAACCTGGCCGGTGATGGCCACAACAGGAACGGAATCTAACAGCGCATCAGCAAGACCCGTAATCAGGTTGGTAGCACCCGGACCGGAAGTGGCAATACATACACCGGTTTTACCTGTAGAACGGGCATAGCCAATAGCCGCCATCGCCGCCCCCTGCTCATGACGGCACAACAGGTGTTCTACGCCGCCGTCATACAACGCATCGTAAACCGGCATAATTGCGCCACCAGGATAACCGAAAACGGTTTTAACCCCTTGTGCACGCAACGCATGTACCACCCACTGAGCCCCATTCATAGTTACATCCCCGCCGTAAATCTTGAGAAACAGAATTTTATGCTACCGTTCACTTTCTGCTCCTCGTGTCTGTTTTTAAGGTCAAAAAAAACCCCCGAACCTTTCGGTGCGGGGGTCTTAGTTCGTTAAGGCTTGTTTTCTAAGCCTTTCCTCGTCCAAGTGCAGCCCCGCACGGTGGGATAATAATCACCACCACGCTAATCACGACCAGGCTAATCACTCGTAGAAGGGCTGTCATTTTTGTATTTTCTTGCATCTTGTTCGAAGGAATGCCTAAAGAGTTACCATAGAATTTGCGAATAGCACAAGATATTTTTGTTTTCATTTTTCTGACGCCGTTAACGGTTTAGATAAATACCGTTGTTTTTTATACAAAAAATATAAAATGAAAATATTTCACGTTTCAGCGCATCAGCACAACCTGCGATCCCTTTCCTCGGCACACTCATACACATTTGCGAGCGTGATTCCAGACATGGAGCAAGTAATTCCTGATTACACAAAAACACAGGAATAAGCATCTAAAAACATCAATTATGCAGAATCCTGCCAGTATCTATTGCGACATAATGTTCCCTTCAGGAGGGGTTATGTCACTATCGATTGTTCACACACGCGCCGCACTCGGCGTGAATGCGCCAGCCATTACCATCGAGGTACATATCAGCAATGGTCTGCCTGGTTTAACCATGGTGGGGTTACCTGAAACGACGGTGAAAGAGGCGCGCGATCGGGTACGCAGTGCAATTATTAATAGCGGGTATGAATTCCCGGCCAGGAAGATAACCATCAACCTGGCTCCGGCTGACCTCCCCAAAGAAGGGGGTCGATATGATTTACCTATCGCTGTTGCGCTTCTGGTCGCTTCTGAGCAGCTTACACCCCATAATCTCGATACCTATGAGCTGGTAGGCGAATTAGCGCTTACAGGCGCTTTACGCGGCGTTCCAGGCGCTATATCAAGCGCAACCGAAGCGATTCGTGCAGGCCGGCGAATCATTGTCGCTAAAGAGAATGCCGCAGAGGTTGGTCTACTACACGGCGAAGGATGCCTGATTGCCGATCACCTGCAGGCGGTATGCGCATTCCTGGAAGGAAAGCATGATTTAGACAAACCGCAATCTGCAGACTTTACCGCCGAACCTTCACCAGAGGATCTCAGTGATGTTATCGGTCAGGAACAGGGTAAACGAGGGCTGGAGATTACCGCCGCTGGTGGTCACAACCTCCTGTTTATCGGCCCGCCTGGTACGGGCAAGACCATGCTGGCCAGCCGCCTCAGAGGACTGCTTCCTCCACTTAGCAACGATGAGGCGCTGGAAAGTGCAGCGATCCTCAGTCTGGTCAATTCCGATACGATACAAAAACAGTGGAAGCAACGCCCTTTTCGTTCTCCGCATCACAGTGCTTCATTAACCGCAATGGTGGGGGGTGGTTCTATTCCCGCACCGGGAGAGATCTCCCTGGCACATAACGGTATATTATTTCTGGATGAATTACCTGAGTTTGAGCGACGCACGCTGGATGCACTACGTGAGCCTATTGAGTCCGGGCAGATCCATTTGTCCCGCACGCGGGCTAAAATAACCTACCCGGCACGTTTTCAACTGATTGCTGCTATGAATCCTAGCCCAACGGGCCATTATCAGGGGAACCATAACCGCTGCAGTTCAGAACAAACACTGCGTTATCTTAATCGACTATCAGGACCTTTTCTTGACCGCTTTGATCTCTCCCTCGAAATCCCCTTGCCACCACCCGGCATACTCAGCCAGAACGCGGTGAAAGGAGAAGACAGCGCTACGGTAAAACAACGCGTTCTGGCAGCTCGGGAATGTCAGTACCAGCGGCAAAATAAGTTAAATGCGCATCTGGACAGTCAGGATATACATAAATTTTGCATACTTCGCAGTGATGATGCGCACTGGCTTGAGGACACGTTAGCTCGTCTTGGATTGTCCATCCGCGCCTGGCTACGCCTGATAAAAGTCGCACGTACCATTGCGGATATTGAACAGTGCGACCATATCACCCGCCAGCACTTGCAGGAGGCCGTTGCTTATCGGGCGATAGACAGGTTATTAATTCACCTGCAGAAATTACAGGCATAAAAAAAGGGCTTACGCCCTTTTTTTATTAATCATCAGATTCGGTGTAATCTTCTGCACCTTCTACCTGAGGTTTCCCGCCAGACAGAGTATGGAAACGTTTCGGACGCTTAATCCGCGTCATGTACTTGGACCACACACGCTCAGCTTCAGTAACCGGTTCGCGTTCACCGCGGCATACCGCAACAAACAATTTTTCTTCTTCAGTTACTGGCTCACGTTTACCCAGATCCAGCTCGTTGAAGGCATAGCCATGACGCTCAAGCAGTTGTGCCTCTTTAATGGTGAAATCACCATGACGGGAGAATCCGCGGGGGTAATATTTATTGTCGAAATATCGATTAGTCGTCGTAAAGCTTTCCGCCATCCTGCACGCTCCTAATTCTTTGGCCGAGCTATTTATGGCGCGGAGTATTAGTTACGCTTGACAGAGCGTCAAACAAAAGATTTAAATCATCACGACAAATAATTTTATGGAGCGCGTTGTGGATACGGAATTGTTAAAAACTTTCCTGGAAGTTAGCCGGACACGCCACTTTGGTCGGGCAGCTGAAGCGCTCTACTTGACCCAGTCGGCAGTGAGTTTTCGGATCAGACAACTGGAAAATCAACTGGGTGTGAACCTGTTCACCCGACACAGAAACAATATTCGTTTGACCGCTGCAGGTGAAAAATTATTGCCTTACGCAGAAACGCTGATGAATACGTGGCAAGCAGCACGTAAGGAGGTCGCAAATACCTCACGGCACAACGAATTTTCGATCGGTGCCAGTGCATCCCTTTGGGAATGCATGCTCAATGACTGGTTGCGGCGTTTATACCAATCTCAGGAGCCACAATCCAGCCTGCAGTTTGAAGCGCGAATCGCTCAACGCCAGTCGCTAGTAAAGCAGCTCCATGAACGACAGCTGGATCTGTTAATTACGACCGAAACCCCAAAAATGGACGAATTTAGCAGCCAACTGTTG
The DNA here is from genome assembly GCF_014596835.2 of Citrobacter sp. C6_1. Taxonomy (NCBI): domain Bacteria; kingdom Pseudomonadati; phylum Pseudomonadota; class Gammaproteobacteria; order Enterobacterales; family Enterobacteriaceae; genus Citrobacter; species Citrobacter sp. C6_1. Next base: position 4,645,063 of record NZ_CP115031.1, read on the forward strand.
GGATATTTCACGCTGGCGCTTTATTGCAGTACCCCTTCGCAAACCAAAGATGAACTGAATTACCTACGCCTGGAATGGGGACCGGATTTTCAGCAGCACGAAGCGGGATTGATTGCCGGAGATGAAGTGCCGGTACTTACCACCAGTTCTGCAGAACTGGCAAGACAGCAACTTTCTGTAATTAAAGGATTTAGTTGGCTTCCCGTCAGCTGGGCCAGAACCAAAAGCGATCTTCATACAGTTACCGACAGTACGACTCTTTCACGTCCGTTATATGCGGTTTGGCTGCAAAATAGCGACAAACATGCACTTATTCGCGATCTGCTGAAAACAAATATTTTGGAAGATTAATAAAAACGCTGGCAAGGATGCCGGGAAACAATGAACTGGAAGATCTCGAACATAATGTTCAGGTAAAAAAAATCCTTAGCAAAAATGCTAAGGATTGTTTCTGGCAGGGGCGGAGAGACTCGAACTCGCGACACCCGGTTTTGGAGACCGGTGCTCTACCAACTGAGCTACGCCCCTAAATTTTCTTATCATTAAGCCTGCTTAGTAGCAGGCTTAATTCTCTAATAAGTGGCGGAACGGACGGGACTCGAACCCGCGACCCCCTGCGTGACAGGCAGGTATTCTAACCAACTGAACTACCGCTCCACCGAATTTCTTTGTTACTACCCGGATTCTTCATCCCGGTTTACTGCAATTTGATGCCTGGCAGTTCCCTACTCTCGCATGGGGAGACCCCACACTACCATCGGCGCTACGGCGTTTCACTTCTGAGTTCGGCATGGGGTCAGGTGGGACCACCGCGCTACAGCCGCCAGGCAAATTCTGTTTATCAACACGCCCTGGCATGTCGATGTCATCTGTATCAGGCTGAAAATCGTCTCAATTCCGCCAAAACATCTTCGGCGTTGTAAGGTTAAGCCTCACGGTTCATTAGTATCGGTTAGCTCAATGTATCGCTACACTTACACACCCGACCTATCAACGTCGTCGTCTTCAACGTTCCTTCAGGAGACTTACAGTCTCAGGGAGAACTCATCTCGGGGCAAGTTTCGTGCTTAGATGCTTTCAGCACTTATCTCTTCCGCATTTAGCTACCGGGCAATGCCATTGGCATGACAACCCGAACACCAGTGATGCGTCCACTCCGGTCCTCTCGTACTAGGAGCAGCCCCCCTCAATTCTCCAGCGCCCACGGCAGATAGGGACCGAACTGTCTCACGACGTTCTAAACCCAGCTCGCGTACCACTTTAAATGGCGAACAGCCATACCCTTGGGACCTACTTCAGCCCCAGGATGTGATGAGCCGACATCGAGGTGCCAAACACCGCCGTCGATATGAACTCTTGGGCGGTATCAGCCTGTTATCCCCGGAGTACCTTTTATCCGTTGAGCGATGGCCCTTCCATTCAGAACCACCGGATCACTAAGACCTGCTTTCGCACCTGCTCGAGCCGTCACTCTCGCAGTCAAGCTAGCTTATGCCTTTGCACTAACCTCCTGATGTCCGACCAGGATTAGCTAACCTTCGTGCTCCTCCGTTACTCTTTAGGAGGAGACCGCCCCAGTCAAACTACCCACCAGACACTGTCCGCAACCCGGATTACGGGCCCACGTTAGAACACCAGCCATTAAAGGGTGGTATTTCAAGGTTGGCTCCATGCAGACTGGCGTCCACACTTCAAAGCCTCCCACCTATCCTACACATCAAGGACCAGTGTTCAGTGTCAAGCTATAGTAAAGGTTCACGGGGTCTTTCCGTCTTGCCGCGGGTACACTGCATCTTCACAGCGAGTTCAATTTCACTGAGTCTCGGGTGGAGACAGCCTGGCCATCATTACGCCATTCGTGCAGGTCGGAACTTACCCGACAAGGAATTTCGCTACCTTAGGACCGTTATAGTTACGGCCGCCGTTTACCGGGGCTTCGATCAAGAGCTTCTCCTTACGGATAACCCCATCAATTAACCTTCCGGCACCGGGCAGGCGTCACACCGTATACGTCCACTTTCGTGTTTGCACAGTGCTGTGTTTTTAATAAACAGTTGCAGCCAGCTGGTATCTTCGACTGATTTCAGCTCCATGAGTAAATCACTTCACCTACATATCAGCGTGCCTTCTCCCGAAGTTACGGCACCATTTTGCCTAGTTCCTTCACCCGAGTTCTCTCAAGCGCCTTGGTATTCTCTACCTGACCACCTGTGTCGGTTTGGGGTACGATTTCGTGTTACCTGATGCTTAGAGGCTTTTCCTGGAAGCAGGGCATTTGTTACTTCAGCACCGTAGTGCCTCGTCATCACACCTCAGCGTTAAAAAGGTACCGGATTTACCTGGAACCTCCGCCTACATGCTTAAACCGGGACAACCGTCGCCCGGCTAACATAGCCTTCTCCGTCCCCCCTTCGCAGTAACACCAAGTACAGGAATATTAACCTGTTTCCCATCGACTACGCCTTTCGGCCTCGCCTTAGGGGTCGACTCACCCTGCCCCGATTAACGTTGGACAGGAACCCTTGGTCTTCCGGCGTGCGGGTTTTTCACCCGCATTATCGTTACTTATGTCAGCATTCGCACTTCTGATACCTCCAGCATGCCTCACGACACACCTTCAACGGCTTACAGAACGCTCCCCTACCCAACAACACATAGTGTCGCTGCCGCAGCTTCGGTGCACAGTTTAGCCCCGTTACATCTTCCGCGCAGGCCGACTCGACCAGTGAGCTATTACGCTTTCTTTAAATGATGGCTGCTTCTAAGCCAACATCCTGGCTGTCTGTGCCTTCCCACATCGTTTCCCACTTAACTGTGACTTTGGGACCTTAGCTGGCGGTCTGGGTTGTTTCCCTCTTCACGACGGACGTTAGCACCCGCCGTGTGTCTCCCGTGATAACATTCTTCGGTATTCGCAGTTTGCATCGGGTTGGTAAGTCGGGATGACCCCCTAGCCGAAACAGTGCTCTACCCCCGAAGATGAATTCACGAGGCGCTACCTAAATAGCTTTCGGGGAGAACCAGCTATCTCCCGGTTTGATTGGCCTTTCACCCCCAGCCACAAGTCATCCGCTAATTTTTCAACATTAGTCGGTTCGGTCCTCCAGTTAGTGTTACCCAACCTTCAACCTGCCCATGGCTAGATCACCGGGTTTCGGGTCTATACCCTGCAACTTAACGCCCAGTTAAGACTCGGTTTCCCTTCGGCTCCCCTATGCGGTTAACCTTGCTACAGAATATAAGTCGCTGACCCATTATACAAAAGGTACGCAGTCACCCCATTAAGAGGCTCCCACTGCTTGTACGTACACGGTTTCAGGTTCTTTTTCACTCCCCTCGCCGGGGTTCTTTTCGCCTTTCCCTCACGGTACTGGTTCACTATCGGTCAGTCAGGAGTATTTAGCCTTGGAGGATGGTCCCCCCATATTCAGACAGGATACCACGTGTCCCGCCCTACTCTTCGAGTTCACAACCTGTGCATTTTGGTGTACGGGACTATCACCCTGTACCGTCGGACTTTCCAGACCGTTCCACTAACACACAAGCTGATTCAGACTCTGGGCTGCTCCCCGTTCGCTCGCCGCTACTGGGGGAATCTCGGTTGATTTCTTTTCCTCGGGGTACTTAGATGTTTCAGTTCCCCCGGTTCGCTTCATTACGCTATGTATTCACGTAATGATAGTGTGACGAATCACACTGGGTTTCCCCATTCGGAAATCGCCGGTTATAACGGTTCATATCACCTTACCGACGCTTATCGCAGATTAGCACGTCCTTCATCGCCTCTGACTGCCAGGGCATCCACCGTGTACGCTTAGTCGCTTAACCTCACAACCCGAAGATGTTTCACTTCTGATTGCGAAAATTTGAGAGACTCGAACACACCGCTTTTCATTTCTTATTACGGAGAAATGAAACAGTGTGTCGTTTCAATTTTCAGCTTGATCCAGATTTTTAAAGAGCAAATATCTCAAACGTCACCCGAAGGTAAGTTTTGAGATATTGGGGTCGGCGACTTTCACTCACACATACCAGCAAGTGGCGTCCCCTAGGGGATTCGAACCCCTGTTACCGCCGTGAAAGGGCGGTGTCCTGGGCCTCTAGACGAAGGGGACGTGTCAGTCTCAATCGCAAGACGCCTTGCTATTTACTTTTCATCAGACAATCTGTGTGAGCACTACAAAGAACGCTTCTTTAAGGTAAGGAGGTGATCCAACCGCAGGTTCCCCTACGGTTACCTTGTTACGACTTCACCCCAGTCATGAATCACAAAGTGGTAAGCGCCCTCCCGAAGGTTAAGCTACCTACTTCTTTTGCAACCCACTCCCATGGTGTGACGGGCGGTGTGTACAAGGCCCGGGAACGTATTCACCGTGGCATTCTGATCCACGATTACTAGCGATTCCGACTTCATGGAGTCGAGTTGCAGACTCCAATCCGGACTACGACATACTTTATGAGGTCCGCTTGCTCTCGCGAGGTCGCTTCTCTTTGTATATGCCATTGTAGCACGTGTGTAGCCCTACTCGTAAGGGCCATGATGACTTGACGTCATCCCCACCTTCCTCCAGTTTATCACTGGCAGTCTCCTTTGAGTTCCCGGCCGAACCGCTGGCAACAAAGGATAAGGGTTGCGCTCGTTGCGGGACTTAACCCAACATTTCACAACACGAGCTGACGACAGCCATGCAGCACCTGTCTCACGGTTCCCGAAGGCACTAAAGCATCTCTGCTAAATTCCGTGGATGTCAAGAGTAGGTAAGGTTCTTCGCGTTGCATCGAATTAAACCACATGCTCCACCGCTTGTGCGGGCCCCCGTCAATTCATTTGAGTTTTAACCTTGCGGCCGTACTCCCCAGGCGGTCGACTTAACGCGTTAGCTCCGGAAGCCACGCCTCAAGGGCACAACCTCCAAGTCGACATCGTTTACGGCGTGGACTACCAGGGTATCTAATCCTGTTTGCTCCCCACGCTTTCGCACCTGAGCGTCAGTCTTTGTCCAGGGGGCCGCCTTCGCCACCGGTATTCCTCCAGATCTCTACGCATTTCACCGCTACACCTGGAATTCTACCCCCCTCTACAAGACTCTAGCCTGCCAGTTTCGGATGCAGTTCCCAGGTTGAGCCCGGGGATTTCACATCCGACTTGACAGACCGCCTGCGTGCGCTTTACGCCCAGTAATTCCGATTAACGCTTGCACCCTCCGTATTACCGCGGCTGCTGGCACGGAGTTAGCCGGTGCTTCTTCTGCGAGTAACGTCAATCGTTGCGGTTATTAACCACAACGCCTTCCTCCTCGCTGAAAGTACTTTACAACCCGAAGGCCTTCTTCATACACGCGGCATGGCTGCATCAGGCTTGCGCCCATTGTGCAATATTCCCCACTGCTGCCTCCCGTAGGAGTCTGGACCGTGTCTCAGTTCCAGTGTGGCTGGTCATCCTCTCAGACCAGCTAGGGATCGTCGCCTAGGTGAGCCGTTACCCCACCTACTAGCTAATCCCATCTGGGCACATCCGATGGCAAGAGGCCCGAAGGTCCCCCTCTTTGGTCTTGCGACGTTATGCGGTATTAGCTACCGTTTCCAGTAGTTATCCCCCTCCATCGGGCAGTTTCCCAGACATTACTCACCCGTCCGCCACTCGTCACCCAAGGAGCAAGCTCCTCTGTGCTACCGTTCGACTTGCATGTGTTAGGCCTGCCGCCAGCGTTCAATCTGAGCCATGATCAAACTCTTCAATTTAAGTTTGATGCTCGTGAATTAAACTTCGTAATGAATTACGTGTTCACTCAGAGACTTGGTATTCATTTTTCGTCTTGCGACGTTAAGAATCCGTATCTTCGAGTGCCCACACAGATTGTCTGATAAATTGTTAAAGAGCAGTGCCGCTTCGCTTTTCCTCAGCGGCGCGGGGTGTGGATATTACGCCATCCCGCTACGAAGTCAAGCATTTAATTTCGCTTTCTTCGCCGGAGTTCTCAGTGGAACCCCGCTGACCCGGCGGCTTGCGTGCCGTTGTTCCGTGTCAGTGGAGGCGCATTATAGGGAGTTATTTCAGGCTGACAAGGGGAAATTTAAAATAACTTTCCGAATGCGTATTTTTTCACCAAAACCACCATTAACATGCCATAAAATAAGCAATTTGCCGTTTTTGCAGCCGCAATCACACTCCCTGATGGCATACTAATGAATAAGAAAAAGCGTAAGGAAGAACATTCATGCCTTTAAATGCCCAACAGATAGCTGCCCAAAAGAATCTTTCCTATGTTCTGGCAGAAAAGCTGGCTCAAAGAATATTAAAAGGTGAATACGCACCCGGCGCTATCCTGCCAGGTGAAATTGAGTTGGGCGATCAGTTTGGCGTGAGCCGAACTGCAGTAAGGGAGGCAGTTAAGACATTAACGGCTAAAGGTATGGTATTACCGCGCCCACGTATTGGTACACGCGTTATGCCGCAGGCAAACTGGAACTTCCTCGATCAGGAGCTGCTCACCTGGTGGATGACGGAAGATAATTTCCCACAGGTCATCAAACACTTTCTGGTGATGCGTATTAGCCTGGAACCTCAAGCTTGTTCACTGGCGGCGACGATTGGTACGGCAGAGCAGAAAGCTCATCTCAATACACTAATGGAAGAAATGGTCGAGCTGAAAAGAAACTTCAGACGCGAACGTTGGATTGAAGTTGATATTGCCTGGCATGAGCACATTTATGAAATGAGCGCGAATCCATTCCTGATATCCTTCGCATCATTGTTCCATTCCGTTTATCAGACCTACTTTACGTCGATTACCTATAACGATGTGGTCAAGCTGGATTTGCACCAGTCCATTGTCGATGCAATAGAAGATAGCGATGGCGAACGCGCTTTTGCCGCCTGTCAGGCATTACTGATAGCACCGAACGAGCTCCCGGATAAATAATCTATGTCAGAAAAGAAATCGCGCAGTATGGCTGGGTTGCCATGGATAGCCGCCATGGCCTTTTTTATGCAGGCATTAGATGCCACTATCCTCAACACGGCCTTACCAGCAATAGCACATAGTCTTAACCGCTCCCCGCTTGCCATGCAATCAGCCATTATCAGCTATACCCTGACAGTCGCTATGCTGATCCCGGTGAGTGGATGGTTGGCTGACAGATTCGGGACCCGGCGCGTATTTATGATTGCCGTTAGCCTGTTTACGTTGGGATCGCTGGCTTGTGCACTTTCCAGCTCATTAAGTGAACTGGTGGTTTTCCGTGTGATACAGGGTATCGGTGGAGCAATGATGATGCCTGTTGCCCGTCTGGCATTATTGCGTGCTTACCCGCGCAGCGAACTGCTCCCCGTACTTAATTTCGTGACCATGCCCGGTCTTGTTGGACCGATTTTAGGTCCGGTACTGGGTGGCGTGCTGGTAACGTGGGCCAGTTGGCACTGGATCTTCCTGATTAATATTCCCATCGGCATAGCCGGTATCTTCTATGCCCGCAAATATATGCCGAACTTCACCACCCCACGCCGCGGCTTCGATATGACCGGTTTCTTTCTCTTTGGTCTAAGCCCGGTACTGTTTTCCAGCGGTGTTGAGTTGTTTGGCGAGAAACTTGTTGCCAGTTGGGTCGCACTTGGCATTATTCTCGCCAGCATTGTGCTACTGCTCGCCTACATCCATCATGCGCGTCGCCATCCGACACCGCTGATTGCGCTTCCTATCTTTAAAACGCGAACCTTTTCTGTTGGCATCGCCGGAAACCTTGCTACTCGCCTGGGAACGGGATGCGTACCGTTCTTAATGCCGCTAATGCTGCAGGTAGGCTTTGGATACCCGGCACTCATTGCCGGTTGCATGATGGCTCCAACAGCGCTGGGGTCAATTCTCGCGAAATCAATGGTGACACAGGTATTGCGCCGACTCGGCTACCGGACCACGCTGGTCGGTATTACAGTATTCATCGGCCTGATGATTGCACAGTTCTCTTTGCAGTCTCCAGCCATGCCGGTCTGGATGCTAATTCTGCCACTGTTCATTTTAGGTATGGCGATGTCCACTCAGTTTACCTCAATGAATACCATTACTCTGGCCGATTTGACTGATGAGAACGCCAGCAGCGGCAACAGCGTTTTAGCCGTTACGCAGCAGCTGTCTATTAGTTTAGGGGTTGCCATTAGTGCCGCGGTTCTGCGTATCTACGAAGGTATGGAAGGAACCAATACGGTCGAGCAGTTCCACTATACCTTTATTACAATGGGCGCGATCACCGTCGTATCGGCGCTGATGTTTATGCTGTTAAGGGCCAAAGATGGGCGCAATCTGATCAAAGAGCGGCATAAGCCTAAACCGACCCCCGCTCCATCAGAACAGGAGTAAGCTGCAAGCGCTGCTGCTGCAATGCGGGCTGCGCCATACGGTGGATTAACACATCAATGGCCAGTTCACCCAACTCATCTTTCGGTTGGTGAATAGTTGTCAGCGGCGGCGTCATATAGCGCGCCAGTTCTATGTCATCATAACCGACTACCGCCATATCCTGCGGGATACGCAATCCAGACTGGTACAGAGCCTGATACGCGCCGACCGCCATCGCGTCATTGCCGGTAAAAACAGCCTGTGGGCGGTCTTTATGCGACAACAACGTTTGCATAGCTTCAAACCCACCGCCAAACTCGAAGTCACCGGTGATCTCGTAACCGTCCGGGATAGCCAGCCCTGCACGCTTCATTGCCGCGCGATACCCTTCCAGACGCAGACGCGCCGGTGTTTTATCCAGAGGGCCCGTGATGCAGGCAATACGCGTAAACCCTTTTTCGATCAGATGCTGGGTGGCTAAATCCCCACCTAGCAGGGAGTTATCCTGAATAAGATCGCTTTCACCATCAAAAGGCGACCAGTCCATCATAACGGTGGGTATAGAAGGGTAACGCTGCATGATTTCTCTGGAAGGCTGATGTGTTTCCGTGCAGAGCAGCAGCAAGCCGTCTACACGCTTTTGCATCAACGTTTCCAGATTACGGTTCATACGCTGCTCATCACCTTCAGTGTTGCACAACACCAGGCTGTAACCGCGCTCAAAGCAGCTACGTTCAACACCACGAACCAGCTCAGAGTAAAATGGATTGGTACTGGCTGTGATTAACATGCCAATAGTGCGGGTCTGATTCAGTTTGAGACTACGCGCCAACGCGGAAGGCGCATAGTTAAGCTCTTTGATCGCCGCATCAACTTTGTCAGTGATCGCCTCACTGACAAAGCGATCTTTATTAATGACGTGAGAAACCGTCGACGTGGAAACACCCGCCAGGCGGGCAACGTCCTTCATTGTAGCCAAGCGTTACCTCTGTTGACTTAAAAACGCTTCGATTTCTTCACGCCATGGAACGGAAGGTTGTGCACCTTTACGTGTGACCGCAATTGCCGCGGCAGCATGTGCAAAACGGATGGCTTCCGATAGCGGAGTCTCTTCCAGTAACGCCGTAATTAACGCGCCGTTAAAAGTATCCCCGGCGGCGATGGTATCAACCGCGTCAACTTTAAAACCCGGTACTCGCTGACCTTCACCGTTTACGCTGGCCCACACACCGCGACTCCCTAAGGTAATCAGTACAGTACGAATACCCTTCGCGTGCAACGCCTGCGCCGCTTTAGCCGCATCTTCATCATTTTCTACCCGGATCCCCGTCAGCTTTTCAGCCTCGGTTTCATTCGGGGTAATAATATCCACCAGCGCCAGCAGCTCGTCAGAAAGTTCACGTGCCGGAGCTGGGTTAAGGGCGACCGTGGTCTTATTCTGATGGGCAATTTTTGCCGCAGCCAACACGCTTTCGATAGGTGATTCTAATTGCATCAGTAACGCAGACGCCTGCGCAATACGCTCACGCTGTGCTTCTACCAAAGCCGGAGAAAGAGCAGCATTCGCGCCGGCATGTATACCGATAACGTTCTCACCTTCAGCATTCACAAAAATCAGCGCCACACCGGTCGATTCACCCGAAATAACGCTAATCGGGGCAATATCAATATTATCGCGGGCTAACTGTTTACGAACACTTTCGCCAATATCGTCATCACCCGTACAGGCAATGAACGCGATATTCGCGCCACTACGCCCTGCAGCAACCGCCTGATTCGCGCCTTTACCGCCAAACGCCACCTGATATTGACTACCGGTTACGGTTTCACCCGGTGTCGGGAAAGAGTTAAGGTTGAGGATGTGATCGGCATTAATGCTGCCAAGAACAACGAGGTTGCCTGCGGTTTTCATGTTAGGTATTCCAAGTCAAAGTGCGCCACCGGGTTAGGGTGGCGCGTGCCCTGCTTTTCTTTTTACGCTTTCATCTTCAGAACCAGGTCTAACGATGGCGTATTTATGTCTCCATCAGGCCGCGAGCGGCCTGAATCGGTATTACTGCTTGATGACCAGCTTCAGGTCAACCGGATATTTAGCCTGAACCTTCTCGCCTTTCAGGACTTTATCCGCAGTCTCAACGCCTTTCGCGCCAATCTGATCCGGCAACTGAGCAATGGTCGCAGCCAGTTTGCCATCATTTACTGCTTTTTCGCCATCAGGTGTGCCGTCAAATCCAACCACCATCACATCAGATTTACCCGCGGTTTGCAGTGCGCGCAGCGCACCCAGCGCCATTTCATCGTTCTGAGCAAATACGGCCTGCACGTCAGGATGTGCTGTCAGCAGGTTCTGCATGACGTTCAAACCTTTAGTGCGGTCGAAGTCTGCCGGCTGGCTGGCCAGTACGTTAAATTTGTGTGCCGCAACGGCCTGCTGGAAACCTTCGCCACGCTCACGCGCCGCGGACGTTCCGGCAATCCCCTGCAGTTCGATAACTTTCGCGCCTTCACCTGCTTTCTTCGCGATGTAATCACCGGCAATTTTGCCGCCCAGCACGTTATCAGATGCAATATGGCTTACCACTTCGCCTTTAGACGCTACGCGATCAAGGGTGATAACCGGAATTTTCGCCTGGTTAGCCATCTTCACAGCGTTACCCACGGCATCGGAGTCAGTCGGGTTGATCAGCAGAATTTTGGTCCCGCGAACCGTTAAGTCCTGAACGTTAGCCAGCTCTTTCGCCGGGTTGTTCTGCGAGTCCAGAATCACCAGGTTGTAACCCAGCTTATCCGCCTCTTTTTGCGCCCCATCCTTCAGAGAAACAAAGAACGGGTTATTGAGGGTGGAGACCACCAGCGCAATGGTATCTTTCGCCATCGCATTCGCGCTCACGGTGGCGCTCAGCGCAACAGCAGAAACCAGGGTAGCCAGTTTTTTCATGTTCATATTTAAGATGTCCTGTAATCGTTGTTACTGCTTTTTGTTGTCTACCAGTACCGCCAGCAAAATAACCACCGCTTTGACGATCATCTGGTAATAGGAGGATACACCTAACAAATTCAACCCATTATTGAGGAAACCAAGAATCAATGCGCCGATCAGCGTCCCAACAATTCTCCCTTTACCACCCGCCAGGCTGGTACCGCCTAATACCACCGCGGCGATAGCATCCAGCTCATAGCCGGTACCTGCCGTCGGTTGCGCAGAGGAGAGGCGCGCGACTTCAATGATGCCCGCCAGCGATGCCAACAGACCGCACAGTGAGTAAACGATAATTTTGATTTTACTGACGCTGATACCGGACAGACGCGTTGCCGCTTCGTTACCGCCCAGCGCATAGATATAACGCCCCAAACGCGTGTGGTGCAGCATGTACCACGCCGCGAGGAAGACAATCCCCATGATCCACACCGGCGTCGGGACGCCTAACGGACGACCAATCCCGAACCAGCCAAACAGATCGGCATTATCAGTAAACCCGGTGTTTACCGGACTACCGTTGGTGTAAACCATGGTCACACCGCGCAGCAGCAGCATCATCACCAGCGTCGCGATAAATGCCTGCACGCGACCTTTCGCGACAATCACCCCGGTTACCGCGCCAATGGCAGCGCCGAGCGCCAGAGCCGCAGCAACAGCCACCAGCGCATTGACTTCAATCCCGACAATCGAAGCCGCAACCGCGCCGGTCAGCGCCAGTAAGGAACCGACGGACAGGTCGATACCCGACGTCAGGATGACCAGCGTCATGCCGACCGCCATGATGGCGTTCACCGACGTTTGCTGGAGAATGTTGAACAGGTTATTAACGGTAAAAAAGTTGGGGCTCATGGTGGAAACAATCGCGATCAGCACTAACAGAGCGATGAGCGACTTTTGCTCCAGAAGCCATGCTTTAGTGAAATAACGGCGACCAGAAACAGCCTGGGTAGTCATCTTTTTTACTCCTGATTCACGCGATTGAGCTTGCCCACAGCGGCAGCCATTAATACTTCCTGAGTGGCCTGCTCGCGAGTGAATTCACCGCCGAGATGCCCTTCATGCATAACGATAATTCGATCGCTCATGCCCAATACTTCTGGCATCTCAGAAGAGACCAGAATGATACTCAGCCCATCAGCCTTAAACTGGTTGATAAGCTGATAGATTTCTTTTTTCGCCCCAACATCGACGCCGCGCGTCGGCTCATCGAGGATCAGCACTTTTGGCCGGGTCATCAGACCGCGCGCAATCGCTACTTTCTGCTGGTTACCACCGGAAAGAAGGCCGATAGCCTGTTCCATCGATGGCGTTTTAACATTGAACAGGCGAATAAAATCACCCACCGCCTGCTGCTCATCTTTATGTTTAAGGCTTCCGCCTGCACGGCTGAAATAGCGCAGAGCGGTCAGTGACATGTTCTCTTTCACCGACATGCCGAGCACTAAACCATCGCGTTTACGGTCTTCAGAAATATAGACGATGCCATTAGCCAGTCCATCCTGCGGCGAACGGGTGACAACTTCATGGCCATCAAGCGTGACGTAACCGCTGGTGCGCGGCAATGCGCCGTACAACACTTTCATCAGCTCGGTACGTCCGGCACCCATCAGCCCCGATACGCCAAGGATCTCGCCTTTACGCAGCGTGAATGACACATCGTTTACGCCAGGGCCGCACAGATTATCGACCTTCAGGCGAATATCACCCGGCGCTTTTTCCAGACGCGGGTACTGATCTTCCAGCTTACGTCCCACCATCATTTCAATCAGCGAGTCTTCGGTAAGCGATGCGACTTCACGCTCGGCAATAAACTGCCCGTCGCGAAAGACGGTTACGTCATCGCAAATCTCGAAGATCTCTTTCATGCGGTGAGAAATATAGACAATGCCGCGACCCTGGGATTTCAGTTCGCGGATGACGCGGAACAGGGATTCGGTTTCGGTGTCGGTGAGGGCATCCGTCGGTTCATCCATAATGATGACCTTCGATTCAAAGCTCAGCACTTTGGCAATTTCGACCATCTGCTGATCGCCAATCGACAGCTCACCGACCAGCCTGTCGCTTTTAAAGCGCAGATTGAGTTTAGCGAGCAGCAGATCGGCTTCGGCGTACATCTTTTTCCAGTCAATTTTGCCAAAGCGATTCACAAACTCGCGACCGAGAAAAATGTTCTCGGCAATAGTGAGTTGCGGGATCAGGTTCAGCTCCTGGTGGATGATACCGATTCCGGCTTCCTGGGAGGATTTCGGGCCGTTAAAGGTGGTCTCTTTACCCAGCCACAATAAGGAACCGGCATCACGGGTGTAGATTCCGGTCAGCACCTTCATCATGGTGGATTTGCCCGCGCCGTTTTCGCCCACCAGCGCCATTACGCGGCCTGGGTAAACATTCAGCGCGGCGCCGGATAGCGCTTTTACGCCCGGGAACGCTTTATCGATCCCTTTGAGTTGCAGTAATGCGTTCATGATGGCCTCAGAACGTGACGCCAGCACAGAGAATGATATTCGCATACGGAGAACATTCTCCGCTGCGAATTACCGCCTGACTGTCTGCGGTTTGTTTTTTGAATTGTTCATGCGTGGTGTAACGAATTTCTATGGTGTTTCCCTGGTGTTGTTGCAGTTGCTCAATGTGACTGAGCAACGTTTCGTGGAGTTGCGGATTATGTTGTTTAATTTCCGACGCGAGAATGGCCGCCTCGACCTGCATTTCACGTGTAACCACATCCAATACCTGCATAAAAGAAGGTACGCCCTGGGTTAATGCCATATCGATACGCGTTGTGCTGTTCGGGATGGGTAAACCTGCATCACACACCACCAGCGTATCGGTATGCCCCAGACGGGAGATCACCGATGAAATTTCAGAGTTGAGTACCGTGCCTTTCTTCATTTTCTTTCCCCACTAGCGAAACGTTTCGCTGAAGATAAGTGTAGTTCGAAGAGTGGACAGAAAACCACCGCGACGTTACGAAAATGTGATCACCATCGAAACGTTTCGCAAGGATTATCATGAGATGAAAAGAAAACTGAGAGGGGTCAAACAAAACGCCCCCTTTCACGATGAAAGAGGGCGTTAACAACATTAAATCTCGACCTGCGTACCGAGTTCAATAACCCGGTTCGGTGGGATTTCAAACTGGTCCGGCGCGCGCAGCGCATTGCGCTGTAGCAGCAGATACAACTTACCGCGCAGGCGCAGATACCATGGCCGCTTGCCGACAATCAACGACTCGTGCGACATAAAGAAGGAGGTTTCCATCATCCGACAGCTTAAGCCTTCCAGACCGCAGCGGTGGAATACTTCTTCAACGTTTGGCGTTTCACGCCAACCGTAGCTGGCCACCACGCGCCAGAAGGTAGGCGACAATTGCTCAATCTGCACTCTACGTACATTGTGTACATAGGGCGCATCTTCCGTACGCAGCGTCAGTAGAATAACGCGTTCATGCAACACTTTGTTGTGTTTGAGATTATGCAGCAGCGCAAACGGGATAACGTTCAACGCACGAGACATATACACCGCCGTTCCCGGCACGCGTACCGGAGGGGATTTCTCCAGAGAGGCAATCATCGCCTCCAGAGAGTTGCCATGCTCATGCATGCGACGCAGCAGACGGAAACGCTCGCTTTTCCAGGTGGTCATGATGGTGAACATCACCAGACCCAGCGTCAGAGGCAGCCAACCACCGGAAATCAGTTTATCGAGGTTCGCGGAGAACAACGGAATATCGACACACAAGAACGCCACCAGAATCAGGAAGACGAAGTATTTATTCCAGTGCCAGTTTTTACGTGCCACGGTGGTCGACAAAATTGAGGTCAGCACCATCGTTCCCGTCACCGCAATCCCGTACGCCGCGGCCAGATTACTGGAGTGTTCAAAGCTCACAATCACGATAACCACCGCAAAATAGAGCATCCAGTTAACGAAAGGAATGTAGATCTGGCCCGACTCCATTTCCGAAGTATGGATAATGCGCATTGGCGATAAATATCCCAAACGCACGGCCTGACGCGTCAGCGAGAAGACGCCGGAGATAACCGCCTGCGAAGCGATTACCGTCGCCAGAGCGGCGAGGATCAGCAGCGGGATCAACGCCCAATCAGGCGCCAACAGGAAGAACGGGTTTTTGATCGCTTCAGGATGCTTTAACAGTAGCGCCCCCTGACCAAAATAGTTCAGTACCAGTGAAGGCAATACCACAGAGAACCATGCCAGGCGAATGGGCAACTTACCAAAGTGGCCCATATCCGCATACAGCGCTTCAACACCGGTAATCGACAGCACCACCGCACCCAGCGCAATAAAGGACAACGTTTTGAATTCGAGGAAGAAATGTACCGCCCAATACGGATTTAGCGCCTGCAGTACTTCCGGATTGCCGATTATGCTACGCACGCCTAACACCGCCAGCGTCAGGAACCACAGCAGCATAATCGGCGCAAACAGCTTACCGACCATGCCGGTACCGTGTTTTTGAATCAAAAACAGCAGGGTCAGTACGATTATCGAGAGCGGAACAATCCAGGTATCCAGTTGCGGGGCAATAATCTCCAAACCTTCAATCGCCGACATCACCGAAATGGCAGGCGTTATCACCACTTCTCCATAGAAGAAGCTGCCGCCAATCAACCCCATAATCACCAGCATGGAGGTCGTTCGCGCCGAGGTATTGCGCCCGGCCAATGACATCAGCGTCAGGATCCCACCTTCTCCGGCGTTATCCGCGCGCATGACAAACGTCAGGTATTTAATGGAGACAACAAAGATCAGCAGCCAGAAAATCAGCGAGAGAAAGCCAAATACGGCATCACGTTCAACGCCAAAACCAAACTGGCCGGACAAACATTCACGAAGCGTATAAAGTGGGCTGGTACCAATATCACCGTAGACAACCCCAATGGCCGCAAGGGTAATCGCAGACAATGATTGTTTATTATCAGTGCTCATAGACTCGTCTTTCGTTTATACACATCATCTTTCACGCCACTCCGTCTGGGCTGCATTCGTTATTCCCCCCATCCCAGGAGAAAACTCCATTGCCACCTTGGTGCAGCTTGATTGATATGGTGTATATATAAGAAATGTGTGCGTCGTCCCTTGGCCCACAAAAAGGCGCACAGTATGCACGATTAATCGCAAAATCGTACCCCTAAATGAGACCAGATTAATCTGGCTCAAAGAAAAATAAACGCGCCTTCAGTCTATTACAGCCCAGGGGCTAAACATCTATACTCGCTGTTTAACGCGGTACATTTGGCGAAAGGACGCCACTTCATTATGGCTCACCCACATTTATTAGCGGAAAGAATTTCCCGTCTGAGCAATGCGCTGGAAAAGGGACTTTATGAACGTAGTCACGCCATTCGCCTTTGTCTGCTGGCTGCGCTCAGCGGCGAGAGCGTCTTCTTATTAGGCCCTCCAGGGATCGCGAAAAGCTTAATCGCTCGCCGACTGAAGTTTGCCTTTAAAAATGCCCGTGCTTTCGAATATCTGATGACGCGCTTCTCGACACCTGAAGAGGTCTTTGGCCCACTATCCATTCAGGCGCTTAAAGACGAAGGTCGCTATGAGCGCTTAACAGCAGGCTATCTCCCTGAAGCCGAAATTGTTTTTCTCGATGAAATCTGGAAAGCAGGCCCGGCGATTCTTAACACCCTGCTGACCGCCATCAACGAACGCCACTTCCGCAACGGCGCACACGAGGAGAAAATCCCGATGCGTCTGCTGGTCGCGGCCTCCAACGAACTACCTGAAGCGGACAGCAGCCTGGAAGCATTATACGACCGTATGCTGATTCGCCTGTGGCTGGATAAAGTACAGGACAAGGCCAACTTCCGGTCCATGCTGTTAAGCCAACAGGATGAAAGTGACAACCCCGTTCCAACAACGCTACAAGTGACGGATGAAGAGTACTACCAGTGGCAAAAAGACATTGGCAAAATCACGCTTCCCGATCGTGTATTTGAATTGATTTTCACTCTGCGCCAGCAACTGGATGCGCTGCCGAACGCCCCCTACGTATCTGACCGTCGTTGGAAAAAAGCCATTCGCTTACTCCAGGCCAGCGCCTTCTTTAGCGGGCGCGATGCCGTTGCGCCTATCGACCTTATTCTGCTGAAAGATTGCTTGTGGTATGACGCACAAAGCCTGAATCTGATGCAGCAACAAATCGAAATATTGATGACCGGGCACGCCTGGCAGCAGCAGACAATGTTGACTCGCCTTGGGGCCATAATGCAGCGCCGCATCCAGCTCCAGCAGCAGCAAAGTGATAAAACGGCCTTCACGGTAATTCGTCAGGGTGGAATGTTCAGCCGCCGTCCTCACTATGATTTACCGCCGGAAACCAACACTTCCGTACTGACGCTGTTACTGCAAAAACCCCTAAAACTGCACGATATGGAGGTTATCCATATTGCCTTTGAACGCGGCGCTCTGGAGCAGTGGCTGACTAAAGGCGGTGAGATCCGCGGAAAATTAAACGGTATCGGATTTGCCCAGACGCTGAATATGGAAGTCGACAGCGCTCAGCACCTGGTCGTACGCGACGTCAGTTTGCAAGGTTCCCGACTGGCACTACCCGGTGCATCAGAAGAAAGCATGCCCAATGAGATAAAGCAGCAGCTTGAAGCGCTCGACAACGAATGGCACCAGCAGCACAGCGAATTTAGTGAACAGCAAAAATGTCTGTTTATTCATAGTGACTGGTTAGGCCGCATTGAAGCCAGCCTTCAGGACGTCGGAACACAGATCCGACAGGCACAACAATGCTGACCCTTGATACGCTAAATATCATGCTGGCGGTCGGCGAAGAGGGGATGATTGAAGAGATGATCATCGCACTGCTGGCTTCCCCGCAGATGGCGGTCTTTTTCAAAAAATTTCCCCGGCTAAAAAAAGCGATTACTGACGATGTCCCCCGCTGGCGTGAAGCGTTACGTAACCGCCTCAAAGATACCCACGTACCGCCGGAGCTCACAGAAGAGGTCATGTGCTATCAGCAAAGTCAGCTCCTCTCCACTCCGCAGTTTACCGTCCAGCTACCGCAAATCTTAGCGCTCCTGCACCGACTCCACTCACCATGGGCTGGACAAGCGCAGCAACTGGTCGATGACAACAACACGTTTACGCCCGCCCTGCATACGCTTTTTCTTCAGCGCTGGCGCCTGAGCCTGGTGGTTCAAACCACCACGCTTAATCAGCAGCTACTGGAAGAAGAACGCGAACAGTTGCTCAGTGAAGTGCAGGAACGGATGACGCTCAGTGGCCAACTGGAACCTGTGCTGGCGGAAAATGACAACGCAGCGGGTCGGTTGTGGGATATGAGCGCGGGTCAAATCAAGCGCGGTGATTATCAACTGATGGTGAAATACGGCGAATTCCTGACGCAACAACCTGAACTCCAGCGTCTGGCTGAGCAATTAGGTCGTTCCAGAGAGGCGAAATCCGTGCCGCGTAAAGATGCGCCAATGGAAACCTTCCGTACCCTGGTGCGCGAGCCGGCCACCGTCCCGGAGCAGGTGGATGGCATCCAGCAAAGCGACGATATCCTGCGCCTGCTACCGCCGGAGCTGGCGACGCTGGGCATTACCGAACTGGAATACGAGTTCTACCGTCGGCTGGTGGAAAAACAACTGCTGACTTACCGCCTGCACGGCGAAGCGTGGCGTGAGAAAGTCACGGAACGACCGGTGGTGCATCAGGATTTTGACGAGCAGCCGCGCGGACCCTTTATTGTCTGCGTCGATACGTCGGGATCGATGGGCGGATTTAATGAGCAGTGTGCGAAAGCCTTTTGCCTCGCACTGATGCGCGTGGCTCTCGCCGATAACCGTCGCTGTTTCATCATGTTATTTTCGACAGAAGTTGTGCGCTATGAGCTATCCGGTCCGGAAGGCATTGAGCAGGCAATCCGTTTTTTAAGCCAGCGTTTTCGCGGTGGTACAGACATTGCCAGCTGTTTTCGCGCCATTATTGAACGTATGCAAGGTCGGGAATGGTTTGATGCCGATGCGGTGGTGATTTCGGATTTTATCGCCCAGCGATTACCTGATGAAGTTGTCAACAAAGTGGGGGAATTGCAACGAGTGCACCAGCATCGTTTCCATGCGGTGGCGATGTCCGCACATGGCAAACCCGGCATCATGCGCATTTTCGATCATATCTGGCGCTTTGATACCGGGATGCGAAGCCGCCTGCTCAGACGCTGGCGGCGTTAATTTTTACAGCAGAGATGCGACGCTTTCACGTACCTGAGCCGGCCACACACCGCACTGAACCTGGCCAATGTGCGGCAACTGCAGCAGCAGCATCGTCAGGCGTGACTGTCCAATCCCTCCACCAATCGTCTGCGGCATTTCACCGCGCAGCAGCGCCTGGTGCCATTCCAGACTCAGGCGATCTTCATCGCCGGTCAGAGCAAGCTGGTGTTTCAGCGCATCGGCATCCACGCGGATCCCCATAGAAGACAGTTCAAACGCATCTTCCAGTACCGGGTTCCAGACCAGAATATCACCGTTCAAACCGGCATGACCCAGCTCGGAGGCTGAACTCCAGTCATCATAATCTGGCGCACGAACATCGTGGCGGTGACCGTCACTGAGTTTACCGCCGATCCCGACCAGGAACACCGCGCCCAGCTCTTTAGCGATTGCACGTTCACGACCTTTTGCATCAAGATCAGGGTAGCGAGATAACAGCTCCTGGCTATGCACAAAGTGGATCTGCTCCGGCAGGAACGGTGCCAGACCAAATTCTTTGCTTACCGCAGCTTCGGTGGCCTTAATTCCCGCCCAGATAGCCTCTACTGTGCTTTTCAGAGTGGAAAATTGACGCTCGCCGTCGCCCATCACGCGCTCCCAGTCCCACTGGTCAACATATACTGAGTGCAGCGGGGAGAGGCGATCTTCATCGGGACGCAGGGCCTTCATATGCGTGTATAGCCCTTCGCCTGCGCTAAAGTCGTGTTGTCCTAACGTTTGACGCTTCCACTTCGCCAGGGAATGAACCACTTCGAACTGAGCGTCTGGCAATGCTTTAACCTTCACCTGCACCGCTTTTTCACAGCCCGACAAGTTATCCTGCGTGCCATCTCCTACGCGGCTGAGGATCGGAGCCTGAACTTCGATCAGACCTAAACGCTCTTCCAGCTGACGAGAAAAATGAGATTTTACGAAGCTAATTTGACGTTGTTTGGCAATGTAAGCGGTTTTCATTATGTGTACTCCTGTGTCCTGTTGCCTATGATTAAGCAACAGAATGAGGGTAATATTCAATAATCAACAAACAAAAAGCCAACTTCGATTTTGATTCGTTAAAATTAACGTCTAAAATAGAGTGAATCATCAATCTACATAAGAAAAACCTATGGAAAATTATCAGATCGACAATCTGGACCGCGGCATTCTTGACGCCCTGATGGAAAATGCCCGTACCGCCTACGCAGAATTAGCCAAACAGTTCGGCGTCAGTCCAGGGACAATTCACGTTCGTGTAGAAAAGATGAAGCAGGCAGGGATTATTACTGGCGCACGTATTGATGTCAGTCCAAAACAACTGGGTTATGACGTCGGCTGCTTTATCGGCATTATCCTGAAAAGTGCGAAAGACTATCCGTCAGCGCTGGCCAGACTGGAAAGTCTCGATGAAGTGACCGAGGCGTATTACACCACCGGGCACTACAGCATCTTTATTAAGGTGATGTGTAAATCTATCGATGCCCTGCAACAGGTACTTATCAACAAGATCCAAACAATTGATGAAATTCAGTCCACTGAAACTTTGATCGTGTTGCAGAACCCGATCATGCGTACCATCAAGCCCTGATCGCTTTTTTTAATCCCCTGGTTTTCCACAGGTAGATCCCAACTCGCTCACAGCGTACAATGCTGCCTCTTCATCGAGGTAGCGATCAATGGCAGATATCACTCTTATCAGCGGTAGCACGCTTGGCAGTGCGGAATATGTAGCAGAACATCTGGCAGAAAAGCTGGATGACGCCGGTTTTTCCAGCGAAATACTGCATGGACCGATGCTCGACGAGGTTCCAACTCACGGGGTTTGGCTGGTAATCAGCTCAACGCACGGTGCGGGAGACATTCCTGATAACCTGCAACCTTTATATGACGCATTGCGCGAGCAGAAACCGGATCTTTCGCAGGTACGCTTTGGTGCCATCGGCATTGGAAGCCGCGAATATGACACGTTCTGCGGTGCGATTGACAAGCTGGAAGCTGAACTGAAGGCCTGCGGGGCGAAACAGATCGGTGAAACGCTCAGGATCAACGTACTGGAACATGAAATTCCGGAAGATCCGGCTGAAATTTGGTTGGGATCCTGGCATCCATTGCTCAGAGATTTGTAAAGATCGTACTTTTTTATGTGGATAACTCTGGTTAAAAGCTTGGATCAACCGGTAGTTATCCAAAGAATAACTGTTGTTCAGTTTTTGAGTTGTGTATAACCCTTCATTCTGATCCCAGCTTATACGGACCAGGATCACCGATCATTCACAGCTAATGATCCTCAACAACCTGTTGATCTTATTCAAAGGATCGCCCTTATCCACAGATAGTTGCGATCCTAATAAGAGATCACAATAAAACAGATCTCTAAATAAAAAGATCTTCTTTTTAATACCCAGGATCCGAAGTCTTTCTCCATCGACTAAAGTTGAGTAGAATCCACGGCCCGGGCTTCAATCCATTTTCACACCGCGTTATGCGAGGCAATTACCATGTTTTATCAGGATCCTTTTGACGTCATCATCATTGGCGGGGGTCATGCAGGCACCGAGGCCGCAATGGCTGCGGCGCGAATGGGTCAACAGACCCTGCTGTTGACACACAATATCGACACTCTGGGACAGATGAGCTGCAACCCGGCGATTGGCGGCATTGGGAAGGGACACCTGGTAAAAGAAGTGGATGCGCTTGGCGGCCTGATGGCAACTGCAATTGACCATGCCGGTATCCAGTTTAGAATACTAAACGCCAGCAAAGGCCCGGCAGTTCGCGCCACCCGTGCTCAGGCGGATCGCGTGCTCTATCGTCAGGCTGTACGTACTGCGTTGGAGAACCAGCCGAATCTGATGATCTTCCAGCAAGCGGTTGAAGATCTGATTGTTGAAAACGATCGTGTTGTCGGTGCAGTGACTCAGATGGGTCTGAAGTTCCGTGCCAAAGCGGTTGTATTAACCGTAGGAACCTTCCTCGATGGGAAAATTCACATTGGTCTGGACAACTACAGTGGTGGCCGTGCTGGCGATCCGCCGTCTATCCCACTGTCACGCCGTTTGCGTGAACTGCCGCTGCGCGTTAGCCGTCTGAAAACCGGCACACCGCCGCGTATTGATGCGCGTACCATCGATTTCAGCGTACTTGGTCAGCAAAACAGCGATAACCCAATGCCGGTCTTTTCGTTCCTTGGCGATGTTTCTCAACATCCACGCCAGATGCCGTGCTACATCACGCATACTAACGAGAAAACCCATGACGTGATCCGTAATAACCTCGATCGTAGCCCGATGTACGCTGGCGTGATCGAAGGTATCGGCCCACGTTACTGCCCGTCGATCGAAGACAAAGTGATGCGCTTTGCCGATCGTAACCAGCATCAGATCTTCCTGGAGCCAGAAGGACTGACGTCTAACGAAATTTACCCGAACGGTATTTCCACCAGCCTGCCGTTTGACGTGCAGATGCAAATTGTCCGCTCCATGCAGGGGATGGAAAACGCCAAAATTGTCCGCCCTGGCTATGCGATTGAGTATGATTTCTTCGATCCGCGCGACCTGAAACCTACTCTGGAAAGCAAGTTCATTCAGGGTCTGTTCTTTGCTGGTCAGATTAACGGTACAACCGGTTACGAAGAAGCCGCTGCGCAAGGTTTGCTGGCGGGTCTGAACGCCGCACGCTTGTCCGCTGACAAAGAGGGGTGGGCACCTGCGCGTTCTCAGGCCTATCTTGGTGTGCTGGTGGATGACCTGTGTACGCTGGGCACCAAAGAACCGTACCGCATGTTTACTTCGCGCGCAGAATACCGTTTGATGCTGCGCGAGGATAACGCCGATCTCCGTCTGACCGAGATTGGTCGTGAACTGGGTCTGGTGGGGGATGAACGCTGGGCGCGCTTCAATGAAAAACTGGAACGCATCGAACAAGAACGCCAGCGTCTGAAATCAACCTGGGTAAACCCGTTAGCGGAGTCTGCAGCAGAAGTGAATGCTCACCTGGCTACGCCTTTATCACGTGAAGCCAGCGGTGAAGATTTGCTGCGTCGCCCGGATATGACCTATGCCCAGTTGACCTCTTTATCTGCGTTCGCACCTGCGCTTGATGATGCTCAGGCCGCGGAACAGGTTGAAATTCAGGTGAAATACGAAGGATATATCGCCCGTCAGCAGGATGAAATCGAAAGACAACAGCGTAACGAGAATACGTTGCTGCCTGCGACTCTGGATTATCGTCAGGTTTCCGGTTTGTCGAATGAAGTTATTGCCAAGCTGAACGATCACAAACCGGTATCAATTGGCCAGGCATCGCGCATTTCTGGTGTCACGCCAGCCGCCATCTCCATTCTGCTGGTTTGGTTGAAAAAACAAGGTATGCTGCGCCGTAGCGCTTAATGTGTTGGAAATTGCCCGGTGGCGCTACGCTTACCGGGCCTACAAATATCTTCTGTAGGCCGGATCGGGCGAAACCGTCATCCGGCAGAATTAAAACAGGTAACGACCGTGCTCAACAAACTCTCTCGTCTGCTGGCTGATGCCGGTATTTCTCTTACCGATCACCAGAAAAATCAGCTGATTGCGTATGTCGATATGCTGCATAAATGGAACAAAGCGTACAACCTGACGTCGGTGCGGGATCCCAACGAAATGCTGGTGCGCCATATTCTGGATAGCATTGTCGTCGCGCCGTACCTGAAGGGCGAGCGTTTTATCGATGTCGGTACTGGACCGGGCTTACCAGGAATTCCTCTTTCTATCGTGCGTCCTGCGGCGCATTTCACACTGCTGGATAGCCTGGGAAAACGCGTACGTTTTCTGCGTCAGGTACAACATGAACTTAAACTGGATAACATCACTCCAGTGCAAAGCAGGGTAGAAGAATTCCCTTCCGAGCCACCTTTTGATGGCGTGATAAGTCGTGCTTTCGCGTCTCTTAACGACATGCTGAGCTGGTGCCACCATTTACCTGGTCAAAACGGGCGTTTTTATGCTTTAAAAGGGCAATTACCGGAAGATGAGATCGCCACATTGCCTGCGACGTTCAGCGTAGAATCAGTTGTAAAATTACGGGTTCCACAACTGGATGGTGAGCGTCATTTGGTGGTTATTAAGCCAAACAAAATTTAATTTTTATCAAAAAAAATAGAAAAAAAACGGCTCTTCAGGTGTTAAAAGTCATAGGGAATAGTGTGGTTAAATGTCGTTACATTTCACTAATGTCTTACGGTTTTGCATCATAACTATAACGTACCGTTTTTTGTTAAAAGTGAAACAAGTCAACTGTGAAAATATCAGCCTGCTAAAAATAGAATCAAAGAATCACCGCTTGTGTTAATTTTTTATTATAAATGTCAATGGGTGGTTTTTTTGTTGTTATTCGCTATTTTTAAAACAGTAACGAATTTTAGGCTTAAATATCAAAAAGTTGAAATGGCATCATTTGCCAAGTAAATAAATAGTGCCGGGGCGAATATGCTTAATATGTGATCTGGTGCACGCTTTGCAGCCAGTGTTTACGCGGCTTTTGCAGTTTTGCATGATCGTTCACAGTTTGCCGAAAAGTAATAAATGTGGCCTGGAGAAAAATATTTAAACATTTATTCACTTTTTAGCTACTTATTGTTTGAAATCACGAAGCCGCACCGTATAATTTGACCGCTTTTTGATGCTTGACTCTAAGCCATAAAGAACGTTTTATACGACACGCGGCATACCTCGAAGGGAGCAGGAGTAAAAACGTGATGTCTATGTCGCTCTTGAGTCGAAACGTTGCTCGTAAGCTTTTGCTCACACAGCTTCTGGCGATAATAGCAAGTGGATTGCTGTTTAGCCTCAAAGACCCTTTCTGGGGCATCTCCGCATTGTGCGGGGGATTGGCAGTGTTACTGCCTAATATGTTTTTTATGATATTTGCCTGGCGTCACCAGGCACATACACCAGCAAAGGGTCGAGTGGCCTGGTCGTTCGCTTTCGGCGAAGCCTTCAAGGTGTTAGCGATGCTGGTTTTGCTTGTGGTGGCGTTGGCGGTTTTGAAGGCGGTGTTCTTACCGCTGATCGTTACGTGGGTTTTGGTGCTGGTGGTTCAGATACTGGCACCGGCTGTAATTAACAACAAAGGGTAAAAGGCATCATGGCTTCTGAAAATATGACGCCGCAGGAATACATAGGGCACCATCTGAATAACCTTCAGTTGGACCTGCGTACTTTCTCGCTGGTAGATCCGCATAACCCCCCAGCCACCTTCTGGACGCTCAATATTGACTCCATGTTCTTCTCGGTGGTGCTGGGTCTGTTGTTCCTGCTTATGTTCCGTAGCGTTGCTAAAAAGGCAACCAGCGGCGTACCAGGGAAATTTCAGACCGCGATTGAGCTGGTAATCGGCTTTGTTCATGGCAGTGTCAAAGACATGTACCATGGCAAAAGCAAGGTTATCGCACCGCTTGCCCTGACGATCTTCGTTTGGGTCTTCCTGATGAACCTGATGGATTTACTGCCAATCGACCTGCTGCCGTATATTGCTGAGCATATACTGGGTCTGCCGGCGCTGCGCGTGGTTCCGTCTGCGGACGTAAACATCACCCTGTCGATGGCGCTGGGCGTGTTTATCCTGATTCTGTTCTACAGCATCAAAATGAAAGGCATCGGCGGCTTCGCGAAAGAGTTGACGCTGCAGCCGTTCAATCACTGGGCGTTCATTCCTGTCAACTTAATCCTTGAAGGGGTAAGCCTGCTGTCCAAACCAGTTTCTCTTGGTCTGCGACTGTTCGGCAACATGTACGCTGGTGAGCTGATTTTCATTCTGATTGCTGGCCTGTTGCCGTGGTGGTCACAGTGGATTCTGAATGTGCCGTGGGCCATTTTCCACATACTGATTATCACGCTGCAAGCCTTCATCTTCATGGTTCTGACGATTGTCTATCTGTCGATGGCGTCTGAAGAGCATTAATTTACCAACACTACTACGTTTTAACTGAAACAAACTGGAGACTGTCATGGAAAACCTGAATATGGATCTGCTGTACATGGCTGCCGCTGTGATGATGGGTCTGGCGGCAATCGGTGCTGCGATCGGTATCGGCATCCTCGGGGGTAAATTCCTGGAAGGCGCAGCGCGTCAACCTGATCTGATTCCTCTGCTGCGTACTCAGTTCTTTATCGTTATGGGTCTGGTGGATGCTATCCCGATGATCGCTGTAGGTCTGGGTCTGTACGTGATGTTCGCTGTCGCGTAGTAAGCGTTGCTTGAATTAAGAGCAATATCAGAACGTTAACTAGATAGAGGCATTGTGCTGTGAATCTTAACGCAACAATCCTCGGCCAGGCCATCGCGTTTGTCCTGTTCGTTCTGTTCTGCATGAAGTACGTATGGCCGCCATTAATGGCAGCCATCGAAAAACGTCAAAAAGAAATTGCTGACGGTCTTGCTTCTGCTGAACGAGCACATAAGGATCTTGACCTTGCAAAGGCCAGCGCGACTGACCAGCTGAAAAAAGCGAAGGCGGAAGCTCAGGTAATTATCGAGCAGGCAAACAAACGCCGCGCTCAGATCCTGGACGAAGCTAAAACTGAAGCAGAGCAGGAACGTACTAAAATCGTGGCACAAGCGCAGGCGGAAATTGACGCCGAGCGTAAACGTGCTCGCGAAGAGCTGCGTAAGCAAGTTGCTGTCCTGGCTGTTGCTGGCGCCGAGAAGATCATCGAACGTTCCGTGGATGAAGCTGCTAACAGCGACATCGTGGACAAACTTGTCGCTGAACTGTAAGGAGGGAGGGGCTGATGTCTGAATTTATTACGGTAGCTCGCCCCTACGCCAAAGCAGCTTTTGACTTTGCCGTTGAGCACCAAAGCGTTGACCGTTGGCAGGATATGCTGACGTTTGCCGCTGAGGTGACGAAGAACGAACAAATGGCAGAGCTTCTCTCTGGCGCGCTGGCGCCGGAAACGCTCGCTGAGTCGTTTATCGCAATCTGCGGTGAGCAGTTGGACGAAAGCGGTCAAAACCTGATTAAGGTAATGGCTGAAAATAACCGTCTTAATGCGCTCCCGGATGTTCTTGAGCAGTTTATTCACCTGCGTGCAGCCAGTGAGGCTATCTCTGAGGTAGAAGTCACTTCTGCCAATGCACTGAGTGATGAACAGCTTACGAAGATTAGTGCAGCGATGGAAAAACGTCTGTCACGCAAAGTTAAGCTGAATTGCAAAATCGATAAGTCTGTAATGGCAGGCGTAATCATCCGTGCGGGTGATATGGTCATTGATGGCAGCGTACGCGGCCGTCTTGAGCGCCTTGCAGACGTCTTGCAGTCTTAAGGGGACTGGAGCATGCAACTGAATTCCACCGAAATCAGCGAACTGATCAAGCAGCGCATTGCTCAGTTCAGTGTTGTGAGTGAAGCTCACAACGAAGGTACTATTGTTTCTGTAAGTGACGGTGTTATCCGCATCCACGGTCTTGCTGACTGTATGCAGGGGGAAATGATCTCTCTGCCGGGTAACCGTTACGCTATCGCACTGAACCTGGAGCGCGACTCTGTAGGTGCAGTTGTGATGGGTCCATACGCTGACCTCGCCGAAGGCATGAAGGTTAAGTGTACGGGGCGTATTCTGGAAGTTCCGGTTGGCCGTGGCCTGCTGGGTCGTGTGGTGAACACTCTGGGTTCCCCTATTGACGGTAAAGGTCCGGTTGATAACGATGGCTTCTCGCCAATCGAAGTTATCGCACCAGGCGTAATCGAACGTCAGTCCGTCGACCAGCCAGTACAGACCGGTTATAAATCTGTTGATGCCATGATCCCAATCGGTCGTGGCCAGCGTGAGCTGATCATCGGTGACCGTCAGACAGGTAAAACCGCGATGGCAATCGATGCCATCATCAACCAGCGTGATTCCGGCATCAAATGTGTGTACGTGGCTATCGGCCAGAAAGCGTCCACCATTTCTAACGTGGTTCGTAAACTGGAAGAACACGGCGCACTGTCCAACACCATCGTTGTTGTGGCGACCGCGTCTGAATCTGCTGCACTGCAATATCTGGCACCTTATGCTGGTTGCGCAATGGGCGAATACTTCCGTGACCGCGGTGAAGATGCACTGATCGTTTATGATGACCTGTCCAAACAGGCTGTTGCTTACCGTCAGGTTTCCCTGCTGCTCCGTCGTCCACCAGGACGTGAAGCATTCCCAGGCGACGTATTTTACCTCCACTCCCGTCTGCTGGAACGCGCATCCCGCGTTAACGCGGAATACGTTGAGAAATTCACCAATGGTGAAGTTAAAGGTAAAACCGGCTCCCTGACCGCTCTGCCGATTATCGAAACCCAGGCGGGTGACGTTTCTGCGTTCGTTCCGACCAACGTAATTTCCATTACCGATGGTCAGATCTTCCTG
The DNA here is from genome assembly GCF_014596835.2 of Citrobacter sp. C6_1. Taxonomy (NCBI): domain Bacteria; kingdom Pseudomonadati; phylum Pseudomonadota; class Gammaproteobacteria; order Enterobacterales; family Enterobacteriaceae; genus Citrobacter; species Citrobacter sp. C6_1. The sequence goes on from NZ_CP115031.1 coordinate 4,673,999, forward strand.
GAAACCAACCTGTTCAACTCCGGTATTCGTCCGGCAGTTAACCCGGGTATCTCCGTATCTCGTGTAGGTGGCGCAGCGCAGACCAAGATCATCAAGAAACTGTCCGGTGGTATTCGTACCGCACTGGCGCAGTATCGTGAACTGGCAGCGTTTTCTCAGTTCGCTTCCGACCTTGACGAAGCTACGCGTAAGCAGCTGAGCCACGGCCAGAAAGTAACGGAACTGCTGAAGCAGAAACAGTATGCCCCAATGTCTGTTGCACAGCAGGGTGTGGTGCTGTTTGCGGCTGAACGCGGTTACCTCGAAGATGTGGAACTGGCGAAAATCGGTAGCTTCGAAGCCGCTCTGCTGGCTTACGTTGACCGTGATCACGCTCCGCTGATGCAAGAGATTAACCAGTCCGGTGGCTATAACGATGAAATCGAAGGCAAGCTGAAAGCTATCCTCGATTCCTTCAAAGCAACCCAGTCCTGGTAACGTCTGGCGGTCTGTCTTAGGACGGACCGCAAGGCATTGAGGAGAAGCTCATGGCCGGCGCAAAAGAGATACGTAGTAAGATCGCAAGCGTCCAGAACACGCAGAAGATCACTAAAGCGATGGAGATGGTCGCCGCTTCCAAAATGCGTAAATCGCAGGATCGCATGGCGGCCAGCCGTCCTTATGCAGAGACCATGCGCAAAGTGATTGGTCACCTTGCGAATGGTAATCTGGAATATAAGCACCCTTACCTGGAAGAACGCGACGTTAAGCGCGTGGGCTACCTGGTGGTGTCGACCGACCGTGGTCTGTGCGGTGGCTTGAACATTAACCTGTTTAAAAAGCTGCTGGCGGATATGAAAACATGGTCCGATAAAGGCGTTCAGTGCGACATCGCAATGATCGGCTCTAAGGGCGTGTCTTTCTTTAATTCCGTAGGCGGTAACGTGGTTGCTCAGGTAACCGGTATGGGGGATAACCCTTCCCTGTCCGAACTGATCGGCCCGGTTAAAGTGATGCTGCAGGCCTACGATGAAGGTCGTCTGGACAGACTGTACGTTGTCAGCAACAAATTTATTAACACCATGTCTCAGGTTCCGACTCTCACTCAGCTGCTGCCTTTACCGGCTTCAGAAGATGAAGAGTTAAAACAAAAAGCCTGGGATTACCTGTATGAACCAGACCCGAAACCGCTGCTGGATACCCTGCTGCGTCGTTACGTTGAATCTCAGGTTTATCAGGGCGTGGTAGAAAACCTGGCCAGCGAGCAGGCCGCACGTATGGTGGCGATGAAAGCCGCGACCGACAATGGCGGCAGCCTGATTAAAGAGCTGCAGTTGGTATACAACAAAGCTCGTCAGGCCAGCATTACTCAGGAACTCACCGAAATCGTCGGTGGTGCATCCGCGGTATAACCAGGTTAATTCGTAGAGGATTCAAGATGGCTACTGGAAAAATTGTCCAGGTAATCGGCGCCGTGGTTGACGTCGAATTCCCTCAGGATGCCGTACCGCGCGTGTACGATGCTCTTGAGGTTATGAATGGTAAAGAGAGCCTGGTGCTGGAAGTTCAGCAGCAGCTCGGCGGCGGTATCGTACGTACCATCGCAATGGGTTCTTCCGACGGTCTGCGTCGTGGTCTGGAAGTTAAAGACCTCGAGCACCCGATCGAAGTCCCGGTAGGTAAAGCAACTCTGGGTCGTATCATGAACGTTCTGGGTCACCCGATCGACATGAAAGGCGATATCGGTGAAGAAGAGCGTTGGGCTATCCACCGCGCAGCACCTACCTATGAAGAGCTGTCCAGCTCTCAGGAACTGCTGGAAACCGGCATCAAAGTTATCGACCTGATGTGTCCGTTCGCTAAGGGCGGTAAAGTTGGTCTGTTCGGTGGTGCGGGTGTAGGTAAAACCGTAAACATGATGGAGCTTATTCGTAACATCGCGATCGAGCACTCCGGTTACTCTGTGTTTGCGGGTGTAGGTGAACGTACTCGTGAGGGTAACGACTTCTACCACGAAATGACCGACTCCAACGTTCTGGATAAAGTATCCCTGGTTTATGGCCAGATGAACGAGCCGCCGGGAAACCGTCTGCGCGTTGCGCTGACCGGTCTGACCATGGCTGAGAAATTCCGTGACGAAGGTCGTGACGTACTGCTGTTCGTCGATAACATCTATCGTTACACCCTGGCCGGAACGGAAGTATCCGCACTGCTGGGTCGTATGCCATCAGCGGTAGGCTACCAGCCGACCCTGGCGGAAGAGATGGGTGTTCTGCAGGAACGTATCACCTCTACCAAAACCGGTTCTATCACCTCCGTTCAGGCGGTATACGTACCTGCGGATGACTTGACTGACCCATCCCCAGCCACCACCTTTGCTCACTTAGATGCAACCGTGGTACTGAGCCGTCAGATCGCATCCCTGGGTATCTACCCGGCCGTTGACCCGCTGGACTCCACCAGCCGTCAGCTGGATCCGCTGGTTGTTGGTCAGGAACACTATGACACTGCGCGTGGCGTACAGTCCCTGCTGCAGCGTTATCAGGAACTGAAAGACATCATCGCCATCCTGGGTATGGATGAACTGTCTGAAGAAGATAAACTGGTGGTAGCTCGTGCGCGTAAGATCCAGCGCTTCCTGTCCCAGCCGTTCTTCGTTGCGGAAGTATTCACCGGTTCTCCGGGCAAATACGTTTCCCTGAAAGACACCATCCGTGGCTTTAAAGGCATCATGGAAGGCGAATACGACCACCTGCCAGAGCAGGCGTTCTACATGGTTGGTTCTATCGACGAAGCCGTAGAAAAAGCCAAAAAACTTTAACGCCTTAATCGGAGGGTGATATGGCAATGACTTACCACCTGGACGTCGTCAGTGCAGAGCAACAAATGTTCTCTGGTCTGGTCGAAAAAATCCAGGTAACGGGTAGTGAAGGTGAACTGGGTATTTTCCCGGGTCACGCACCGCTGCTCACCGCCATTAAGCCTGGTATGATCCGCATCGTTAAACAGTTCGGTCATGAAGAGTTTATCTATCTGTCTGGCGGCATTCTTGAAGTGCAGCCTGGCAACGTGACCGTACTGGCTGATACCGCGATTCGCGGGCAGGATCTCGATGAAGCGAGAGCCCTGGAAGCGAAACGTAAGGCTGAAGAGCATATTAAGAGCTCTCATGGTGACGTGGATTACGCTCAGGCATCTGCGGAACTGGCCAAAGCGATCGCGAAACTGCGCGTTATCGAGTTGACCAAAAAAGCGATGTAACACCGGCTTGAAAAGCACAAAAGCCAGTCTGGTTTCCAGGCTGGCTTTTTTTTGTTTTTTTGCATGAACATTTAAAGTGAAAGCTGTTTTGTGATTTAGATCATAAAAATATTGATTGGTTAAAAAATGCGGCGTAGACTCTTTTTATGTGATTTAGATCACATAATGAATTCAGATAAAAAGAGACGCCAACATGAAATTACTCAATAAAATCATCGCCATGTTCAGCAATATGAGCTTTTAGCCTTTACCTGCCCGTCCTGTGGCGCGATGCTTGATAGGGTTTATCAGTCAGCGCCACTTGTTGTTATAACTCCCCTTCCCCTACTCTTCTCCCTCAACTTTTTATTTTCGCGTACGCATTTTCGGTTTCTCACTGAATCACATAAATAAAATCGGACTTTGCATGTGTAACTCTTTATTCATGCGGCAAAAAAATAGCAAAAACATTAACCTAAGGCTTTAATAAGAGCATGCTCCTGGTTTTTGGGAGACAAAAGGCGCCGATATAGTCGAAAATAGTGAGTTAATAGTTAGGGATTCCCCCCTATTGAACGTTTTATCTTCGGCCCATTTCATGATGAAAAAAATGTAGTATTTTCAATGTTAAAGGGTATAAATTCGTTCTCAAATGACAGTCAGGATGTGTATGTTGAATAATGCTATGAGCGTCGTGATCCTTGCCGCAGGCAAAGGTACACGTATGTATTCCGATCTTCCTAAAGTGCTGCACACTCTCGCAGGAAAAGCGATGGTGCAGCATGTTATTGATGCCGCTAATGAATTAGGCGCAACTCATGTACACCTGGTCTACGGGCACGGTGGTGATTTGCTCAAGCAGACGCTAAAAGATGGCAATCTGAACTGGGTTCTGCAGGCAGAGCAGTTGGGAACCGGCCATGCTATGCAGCAGGCTGCACCGTTCTTTGGTGATGACGAAGACATTTTAATGCTATATGGCGATGTACCGTTAATCTCCACCGAAACGTTACGCCGCCTGCGCAATGCTAAACCTCAGGGTGGTATTGGCTTATTAACAGTAAAACTGGACGACCCAACCGGCTATGGGCGCATTACGCGTGATAACGGCAAAGTTACTGGCATCGTTGAGCATAAAGATGCGACCGACGAACAACGCCAGATCCAGGAAATTAACACCGGCATCCTGATTGCCAATGGCGCTGATATGAAGCGCTGGTTGTCTAAACTAACCAACAATAATGTGCAGGGTGAATATTACATCACCGATATCATTGCGATGGCGTACCAGGAAGGTCGTGAAATTGCTGCGGTACATCCGGCACGTATTAGCGAAACCGAAGGGGTGAATAACCGTCTTCAGTTATCCCGTCTTGAACGTGTCTATCAGTCCGAACAAGCAGAGAAACTGCTGTTAGCAGGCGTTATGTTGCGTGATCCGGCACGTTTTGATCTTCGCGGTTCGCTCATTCACGGGCGCGATGTTGAAATTGATACTAACGTTATCATTGAAGGCAACGTAACCCTTGGCGATCGCGTCAAGATTGGTACTGGCTGCGTTATCAAAAATAGCGTAATTGGCGATGGCTGTGAGCTTAGCCCGTACAGCGTGGTGGAAGATGCCCATCTGGAAGCAGCCTGTACTATCGGGCCTTTTGCGCGTCTGCGCCCAGGCGCTGAGCTGCTGGAAGGCGCACACGTGGGTAACTTCGTCGAAATGAAAAAAGCGCGTCTGGGTAAAGGTTCTAAAGCCGGTCATCTGACCTATCTGGGCGATGCTGAAATTGGCGATAACGTGAACATCGGCGCGGGTACGATCACCTGCAATTACGATGGCGCTAATAAATTTAAAACCATTATTGGTGATGATGTGTTTGTGGGTTCGGATACTCAACTGGTGGCGCCTGTCACCGTGGGTAAAGGCGCGACGATCGCCGCTGGAACCACAGTGACGCGTAATATCGCTGATAACGAACTGGTATTAAGCCGTGTACCTCAGGTCCATAAACAGGGCTGGCAGCGTCCGGTGAAGAAGAAGTAAGTGATTTTTGCCGGATGGCGGCCTACGTGCGGTGACGTTCTGTAGGCCTGATAAGCGTAAGCGCCATCAGGCAGACAAGAGATGAGGGGATAACATAATCCTCCGCTCAACAAGCAGTACCATAAAAATAACCCCACTCTCTACAAGGCTCGGGGCGCCCGGAAAGGGTATTACCCAAAGTATTTCGCGCTGTAGCAAGGCGGCAAGCTTGGGAATCTACGGGAGCTTACTAAAGTAAGTGACCGTAGTGAGCAAGCGTAGCCAACGTAGCTACGGAGTGAAAGACGAAGGGGAAACAGGTCAGCGACAACGACAGGCACAATGCCTAAATTCGGAATCAAAAAATATGTGTGGAATTGTTGGCGCTATCGCGCAGCGTGATGTAGCTGAAATCCTTCTCGAAGGTTTACGTCGTCTGGAATATCGTGGTTATGACTCAGCCGGTCTGGCTGTTGTTGATGCTGAAGGTAACATGACCCGTCTGCGTCGTCTGGGTAAAGTGCAGATGCTGACTGCTGCTGCGGAAGAACATCCGTTGCATGGTGGTACAGGTATCGCTCACACCCGCTGGGCGACACACGGTGAACCTTCAGAAGCGAACGCGCATCCCCATGTTTCTGAACACATTGTTGTGGTGCATAACGGCATCATTGAAAACCATGAACCACTGCGTGAGCTGTTGAAAACGCGTGGCTATACCTTTGTTTCTGAAACCGACACCGAAGTGATTGCTCACCTGGTGCACTGGGAACTGGAACAGGGTGGAACGCTGCGTGAAGCCGTGCTGCGTACTATTCCGCAGCTGCGCGGTGCCTACGGCACAGTGATCATGGATACCCGTAACCCAGAAACTCTGCTGGCGGCCCGTTCTGGTAGCCCGATGGTGATTGGTCTGGGTATGGGCGAAAACTTCATCGCTTCCGATCAGCTGGCGCTGCTGCCGGTAACCCGTCGCTTCATCTTCCTGGAAGAGGGTGACATCGCGGAAGTGACTCGTCGTTCTGTCTCTATTTTCGACAAGTCTGGCGCAGAAGTGAAACGTCAGGATATCGAATCGAATCTGCAGTATGACGCGGGCGAAAAAGGTATTTATCGCCACTACATGCAGAAAGAGATCTACGAACAGCCGAACGCGATTAAAAATACGCTGACCGGGCGCATTAGCCACGGTGAAGTGGATTTAAGCGAGCTGGGGTCGCGTGCCAACGAACTGCTGTCTCAGGTTGAGCATATCCAGATTATCGCCTGCGGTACGTCTTACAACTCCGGTATGGTGTCCCGCTACTGGTTTGAATCGCTGGCGGGTATTCCTTGTGATGTCGAAATCGCTTCCGAATTCCGCTATCGCAAATCTGCCGTGCGTCGTAACAGTCTGATGATTACCCTGTCCCAATCCGGTGAAACGGCAGATACCCTGGCGGGTCTGCGCTTATCTAAAGAGCTGGGCTATCTGGGGTCACTGGCAATCTGTAACGTACCGGGCTCTTCTCTGGTGCGTGAATCTGATCTGGCGATGATGACCAATGCCGGGACCGAAATCGGCGTGGCCTCCACGAAAGCCTTTACCACCCAACTGACTGTTCTGTTAATGCTGGTGGCGAAGCTGTCTCGTCTGAAAGGTCTGGATGCGTCTATTGAACAAGAGATTGTTCACGGGTTACAGGCGCTGCCGAGCCGTATTGAGCAGATGCTGTCACAGGACAAGCGTATTGCCGCGCTGGCGGAAGACTTCTCTGACAAACACCATGCACTGTTCCTTGGTCGTGGCGATCAGTACCCCATTGCGCTGGAAGGCGCCCTGAAGCTGAAAGAGATTTCTTATATTCACGCAGAAGCGTATGCCGCTGGTGAGCTGAAGCACGGCCCGCTGGCGCTGATTGACGCGGATATGCCGGTTATCGTGGTTGCACCGAACAACGAGTTGCTGGAAAAACTGAAATCCAACATTGAAGAAGTGCGTGCTCGTGGCGGCCAGTTGTATGTCTTCGCTGATCAGGATGCAGGTTTTATCAGTAATGAAAATATGCACATCATCGAGATGCCGCATGTGGAAGAGGTGATTGCACCGATCTTCTATACCGTTCCGCTGCAACTGCTGGCGTATCACGTGGCGCTGATTAAAGGTACTGACGTGGACCAGCCGCGTAACCTGGCGAAGTCGGTTACCGTGGAATAAGCGATACCTCGCTGAACTGAAAATGCCCTGCTCAAAGCGGGGCATTTTTTTAAACCTGTTCTGTTTTTAATCAATTATCCCGCCTGTTTTATGTGACAAACCGTCATCTTCAGCTACTGTTTTCAGTGTCATAAAAAGAAAATTTTGCCGAAATATAATTGTTATATAATCGATTAAGTTACTGTTTTTATACAATTTTTAATTGTTTTTCGCGCATTATTTTTCATTGTCATAAAACTGTCATATTTCGTACATTTAACTGTCACCTGTTTGTCCTATTTTGCTCACAGTAGCAACTCAAACAACAATTTACGAAAACCGTGCAGGAGACATTATGAAAGTTATGCGTACCACTGTCGCAACTGTTGTCGCCGCGACCTTATCTATGAGCGCGTTCTCTGCCTTTGCTGCAGCGAGCCTGACAGGTGCTGGTGCAACTTTTCCTGCGCCAGTGTATGCCAAATGGGCTGATACCTATCAGAAAGAAACCGGTAGCAAAGTAAACTACCAGGGTATCGGCTCCTCCGGTGGTGTAAAACAAATTACGGCCAATACCGTTGATTTCGGCGCTTCTGATGCACCGCTGTCTGACGAAAAACTGGCGCAAGAAGGTCTGTTCCAGTTCCCGACAGTGATCGGCGGTGTGGTGCTGGCGGTGAATATCCCTGGCCTGAAGTCCGGTGAGCTGGTGCTTGACGGTAAAACCCTGGGCGATATCTACCTCGGCAAAATTAAGAAGTGGGATGATGAAGCCATCACCAAACTGAACCCGGGTCTGAAGCTGCCTTCTCAGAACATTGCCGTTGTGCGTCGTGCAGATGGTTCCGGTACCTCCTTCGTCTTCACCAGCTACCTGGCGAAAGTGAACGAAGAGTGGAAATCTAAAATTGGCGCAGGCTCTACTGTGAACTGGCCGACCGGTCTGGGCGGTAAGGGTAATGACGGTATCGCTGCGTTCGTACAGCGTCTGCCAGGCTCTATCGGCTACGTTGAGTACGCTTATGCTAAGCAGAACAACCTGGCATACACCAAACTGGTTTCTGCTGATGGCAAACCGGTAAGCCCGACCGAAGAAAACTTTGCTAATGCAGCGAAAGGCGCTGACTGGAGCAAAACCTTCGCTCAGGATCTGACTAACCAGAAAGGTGACAATGCGTGGCCAATCACTTCCACCACCTTCATCCTGGTGCATAAAGAGCAGAAGAAACCAGAGCAAGGCGTTGAAGTACTGAAATTCTTTGACTGGGCGTACAAAAATGGCGGCAAACAGGCTAACGACCTGGATTACGCCAGCCTGCCAGACAGCGTGGTTGAGCAGGTTCGTGCTGCATGGAAGACCAACGTGAAAGACAGCAGCGGTAAAGCGCTGTACTAATAGAATATCTTTAACGAGTTGGCGGATGGCGCTACGCTTATCCGCCCTACGGTTTCGACTGTAGGCCCGCTTTGTAGGCCGGATAAGCGTAGCGCCATCCGGCATGGGCAACTTCGTAAACGCGTTTAACTTAAAGAGTGATTTATGGCTGCAACCAAGCCTGCTTTTAACCCACCGGGTAAAAAGGGTGACATGATATTCAGCGCGCTGGTAAAACTGGCAGCGCTGATTGTGCTATTGATGTTGGGTGGCATTATTGTCTCTCTGATCATCTCCTCCTGGCCAAGCATCCAGAAATTTGGTTTCTCATTCCTTTGGACCAAAGACTGGGATGCGCCAAATGATATCTACGGCGCATTGGTTCCGATTTACGGTACGCTGGTTACCTCATTTATCGCACTGCTGATCGCCGTTCCGGTGAGTTTTGGCATTGCTTTGTTCCTGACGGAACTTGCTCCTGGCTGGCTGAGACGTCCGCTGGGTATCGCTATTGAACTGCTGGCGGCGATCCCGAGTATCGTTTACGGCATGTGGGGCCTGTTTATCTTTGCCCCGCTGTTTGCGACGTATTTCCAGGAGCCGGTCGGTAATATTCTTTCCAACATTCCGTTTGTTGGCGCACTGTTTGCTGGCCCGGCATTTGGTATCGGTATTCTGGCGGCTGGCGTGATCCTCGCCATCATGATCATCCCATACATTGCGGCGGTGATGCGTGATGTGTTCGAACAAACTCCGGTACTGATGAAAGAGTCAGCCTACGGTATTGGCTGTACTACCTGGGAAGTTATCTGGCGTATCGTTCTGCCGTTCACTAAAAATGGTGTCATTGGCGGCGTAATGCTGGGTCTGGGTCGCGCGCTGGGTGAAACCATGGCGGTGACCTTTATCATCGGTAACACCTACCAACTCGACAGCGCATCGCTGTATATGCCGGGCAACAGTATCACCTCTGCGCTGGCGAATGAATTTGCTGAAGCGGAATCAGGGCTGCACGTTGCCGCGTTGATGGAGCTGGGTCTGATTCTGTTTGTGATCACCTTCATCGTACTGGCTGCGTCTAAGTTCATGATTATGCGCCTTGCGAAAAACGAGGGGGCACGCTAATGGCTACGCTGGAAATGCAAAACACCGCTCAGCTTGCGGAATCCCGCCGTAAAATGCAGGCGCGTCGTCGTCTGAAGAACCGCATCGCGCTGACGCTCTCGATGGCGACGATGGCGTTCGGTCTGTTCTGGCTGATCTGGATCCTGATGTCCACGATCACCCGCGGTATTGACGGTATGTCACTGGCACTGTTCACCGAAATGACCCCGCCGCCGAATACCGCGGGTGGTGGTCTGGCGAACGCGCTCGCCGGGAGTGGGCTGTTGATTCTATGGGCGACCATCTTTGGTACGCCGCTCGGTATTATGGCGGGCATCTACCTGGCGGAATATGGGCGTAAGTCATGGCTGGCTGAAGTCATCCGCTTTATCAACGATATCCTGCTGTCTGCACCATCGATTGTGGTCGGTCTGTTCGTCTACACCATCGTGGTGGCAAAAATGGAACACTTCTCCGGCTGGGCGGGTGTGATTGCGCTGGCGCTGCTGCAGGTACCTATCGTTATTCGTACCACTGAGAACATGCTCAAGCTGGTGCCGGATAGCCTGCGAGAAGCCGCCTATGCGTTGGGTACACCAAAGTGGAAGATGATTTCCGCGATCACCCTGAAGGCGTCTGTGTCGGGCATTATTACCGGTATTCTGCTGGCAATTGCCCGTATCGCCGGTGAAACGGCTCCGCTGCTGTTTACGTCGCTCTCCAACCAGTTCTGGAGCACTGACATGATGCAGCCAATCGCCAACCTGCCGGTTACTATCTTTAAGTTTGCGATGAGCCCATTTGCTGAATGGCAGCAACTGGCCTGGGCCGGGGTACTGATTATTACCCTGTGCGTACTGCTGCTGAACATTCTGGCGCGCGTCATTTTCGCGAAGAAGAAACACGGTTAAGTTTTGATACCTTGCCGGATGGCGGTGTAAACGCCTTATCCGGCCTACGGATTGAACTATATGTAGGCCTGATAAGCGAAGCGTCATCAGGCATGATGAGGAAGAGATTGAGATGAGTATGGTTGATACTGCCCCGGGTAAAATTCAGGTTCGTGATTTGAACTTCTACTATGGAAAATTCCATGCCCTGAAGAACATCAACCTGGATATCGCGAAAAACCAGGTAACGGCGTTTATCGGGCCGTCAGGCTGTGGTAAATCGACGCTGCTGCGTACCTTCAACAAAATGTTTGAACTGTACCCGGAGCAGCGTGCGGAAGGTGAAATCCTGCTGGATGGTGACAATATTCTCACCAACACCCAGGATATCGCACTGCTGCGTGCCAAAGTTGGCATGGTGTTCCAGAAGCCGACGCCGTTCCCAATGTCTATCTACGACAATATCGCGTTTGGCGTGCGTCTGTTTGAGAAGCTTTCCCGTGCCGATATGGACGAGCGTGTACAGTGGGCATTGACCAAGGCCGCACTGTGGAACGAAACCAAAGATAAATTACACCAGAGTGGGTACTCTCTCTCCGGTGGTCAGCAGCAGCGTTTGTGTATTGCGCGTGGTATCGCCATTCGCCCGGAAGTGCTACTGCTTGATGAGCCATGTTCAGCGCTCGACCCGATTTCTACCGGGCGTATTGAAGAGCTGATCACTGAGCTGAAAGAAGATTACACCGTTGTTATCGTTACCCACAACATGCAGCAGGCTGCGCGTTGTTCCGATCACACGGCATTTATGTACCTGGGCGAGTTGATTGAGTTCAGTAATACGGACGATCTGTTCACCAAGCCCGCGAAGAAACAAACTGAAGATTACATCACCGGTCGTTACGGCTGATTCAGGAGCTTGTTGTGGATAACCTTAATCTTAATAAACATATTTCCGGCCAGTTCAACGCAGAGCTGGAAAGCATCCGTACCCAGGTGATGACCATGGGTGGCATGGTCGAGCAGCAGCTTTCTGATGCGATTACCGCCATGCACAATCAGGACAGTGAGCTGGCGAAGCGCGTCATTGAAGGCGATAAGAACGTCAATATGATGGAAGTGGCGATCGACGAAGCCTGCGTGCGTATCATCGCCAAGCGTCAACCTACCGCCAGCGACCTGCGTCTGGTGATGGCGATTATCAAAACTATCGCCGAGCTGGAACGTATTGGCGACGTGGCGGACAAAATTTGCCGCACTGCGCTGGAGAAGTTCTCGCAACAGCATCAGCCGCTGCTGGTAAGTCTGGAATCGCTGGGCCGTCACACCGTACAAATGCTGCATGACGTGCTGGACGCGTTTGCGCGTATGGATCTCGACGAAGCGGTACGTATTTATCGCGAAGATAAGAAAGTTGACCAGGAATATGAAGGCATCGTGCGTCAGCTGATGACCTACATGATGGAAGACCCGCGTACCATTCCAAGCGTACTGACCGCGCTGTTCTGCGCACGTTCCATCGAGCGTATCGGTGACCGCTGCCAGAATATCTGCGAATACATCTTCTATTTCGTGAAGGGGCAGGACTTCCGTCACGTGGGCGGTGATGAGCTGGATAAACTGCTGGCGGGCAAAGACCCGAAAGAGTGATAAAAACGTAGAAAGTAGGCCGGATAAGCGTTAGCGCCATCCGGCAATTGCCCGGTGGCGCAAGCTTACCGGGCCTACAAAAAATTACCGGGTAATATCCCAACCTCGCGCCTTCCACAATTCCGGTAACTGCGCCAGAGCGGTAAAGGTCGTGACCTTTGGGTTTTCGATCGGTTTGTTATGCGGATCGGCACAGAAGTAGAACACTTCCATCCCGGCGGCAATTCCCGCCTGCGCGCCTGCGCTGGAATCATCAACCAGAATGCAGTTCTCAACGTTAACGTCCATGGCTTTTGCCGCATGGAACATCAGGGCCGGATCGGGCTTCCAGCGTTGGATATCGTAGCCGCTGAACAGTAAATCAGGAAAATGGTGCAACATGCCCAGCTTACCCAGCGAATGCTGCATTTTGCTGACCGGACCGTTAGACACCACGCACATTGGCACAGCCATGCTGTCCAGCAGCGTGTTCGCACCAGCAATGACTTCCAGCTCGGTATCGAACAGACGTGCGACCTCAGCGCGGTAAACCGGTTCTAGCTCGGCTTTTGCCAGTTCGACACCGTGTTCTTCGTTAATAATGTCGATGATTTCGTAGAGCTTTACCCCCTTGAAGCGTTTAAACGTCTCTTCAAGATCGAGCGTAATGCCGAACGCCTGGAACATGCTGACATACGCGCGAGAACAAATTACTTCACTGTCGACAAGGGTACCGTCACAGTCAAAAAATACGGCTTCTATCTGGGACATGTCATTTCCATTTTAACAAGTTTAACGTTTTCGTAATGCATAATGGGGGGACGCAATCGTTGCCGTATAAGCAAAATCAATGAAAAAAGTTGCTCATAACCCAACCCTATTGTCGCATTTTGGTATAGGATAGCGACGAATTTTCCCTCCTTGTTCGGAAATTGATAATGAGCCAACAACACACAACCCAGGTTTCTGGCCAGGGGATGCTGGAACGCGTGTTCAAACTGCGCGAACATGGCACGACGGCACGGACCGAAGTGATCGCCGGTTTAACCACCTTCCTGACGATGGTGTATATCGTTTTTGTTAACCCGCAAATTCTTGGCGTGGCTGGCATGGATACCAGCGCCGTCTTTGTTACCACCTGCCTTATTGCTGCCTTTGGTAGCATCCTGATGGGGCTATTTGCTAACCTGCCGGTCGCACTTGCGCCTGCTATGGGCCTGAACGCGTTCTTCGCCTTCGTGGTCGTTGGCGCGATGGGTCTGTCATGGCAGATCGGTATGGGCGCTATTTTCTGGGGCGCGATAGGTCTGCTGCTGCTGACCATTTTCCGCGTACGTTACTGGATGATTGCCAATATCCCGGTCAGTCTGCGCGTGGGCATCACCAGTGGTATCGGCCTGTTCATCGGCATGATGGGGCTGAAAAATGCCGGTGTTATTGTTGCGAACAAAGACACGCTGGTTTCCATTGGTAACCTGACGTCCCATAGCGTGCTGCTGGGTATTCTGGGCTTCTTTATCATCGCGATTCTGGCATCACGCAACATTCACGCGGCAGTGCTGATCTCCATCATTGTGACCACGCTGTTGGGCTGGATGCTGGGCGATGTCCATTACAATGGGATCGTCTCCGCACCGCCGAGCGTGATGTCGGTTATCGGGCATGTTGACCTGGCCGGTTCGTTTAACATTGGCCTTGCGGGCGTGATTTTCTCGTTCATGCTGGTTAACCTGTTTGACTCCTCCGGTACGTTGATTGGCGTCACGGATAAAGCCGGTCTGGCGGACGCGAAGGGCAAGTTCCCACGCATGAAGCAGGCGTTGTATGTGGATAGTGTGTCCTCTGTTACCGGCGCGTTTATAGGTACGTCTTCTGTTACTGCCTATATTGAGTCTTCTTCCGGGGTGTCGGTTGGTGGCCGTACAGGCCTGACTGCAGTCGTCGTTGGCCTGCTGTTCCTGCTGGTTATCTTCCTGTCGCCGCTGGCGGGAATGGTGCCGGGATATGCTGCCGCAGGTGCGCTGATTTACGTTGGTGTCCTGATGACATCAAGCCTGTCGCGCGTTAAGTGGGATGATCTGACTGAGGCTGTTCCGGCGTTTATTACCGCTGTGATGATGCCGTTTAGCTTCTCCATCACTGAAGGCATCGCGCTGGGCTTTATTTCCTACTGCGTGATGAAAATTGGTACCGGACGTTTCCGCGATCTCAGCCCGTGCGTCATTGTTGTCGCGCTGCTGTTTGTACTGAAGATTGTGTTTATCGACGCGCATTAAAATATCGGTCTGGACAACGGCCCGCCAGGCATCGTTGCTGGCGGGCTTTTTCTTTTAGGCTTTCACGCGCTGAATGTAGTCGCCAAATGCAGTCAGCTGGCCGGTCAGATGGTCCAGCGTGCTTTGGTCGATCACTTCGCCGGTCTGCGGGTCCACTTTATTCTGAATAACGCCGCCCATAAACTCTGGCTTGTTCATTACCATCGCGTCGAGAAACACCAGGATTTGACGCAGATGGTACTGGCAGCGCGCGCCGCCAATGGCACCCATGGAGCTTGTCTGGATCAGCACCGGTTTGCCGGATAATGGCTGATCGGGCAGGCGAGACAGCCAGTCGATGGCGTTCTTCAGTCCGCCCGGAACAGAATAGTTATATTCAGGTGTGACGATAACGACGCCGTCAGCCTTCCTGATTTGTTCCGCCAGCGCTTCTACACTTGCCGGAAAACCCTCTTCCTGCTGGAGGTCGGCATCGTACAGAGGAATATCCCCAATCGACGGTAACGCATTCACTTCCATCCCCGCGGGGGCAATTTTTGGCAGCGTACGGGCAACCATTCCATTAAACGAACCCTTGCGCAGGCTCCCCAGTAACGTAACAACATTCAATGTTTCAGACATGGTTACTCCTGTTTCATCATGAAGGTTAAATCAAAGCGTATGGCTCTTCGCTGCGGATAATTGTGAAAACCGGATCAGGCGACCCGTTGGCTCATTCGCGCGGGTCTGGATATCAGGCAAGCTTTTCCAGTCCTGTTTACCATCAAACTCCCAAACCTTGAGTTTTTCAATGGTTGGCGTGACCGCGACCGACCACACCAGTACATCTTCGGCATCGCAAATGGCTTCTATCTGCGTAACGTGAGCACATCTCAGACGGCCCGCACCCGGTAACAACTGGAGTTCACGTGGATCGTCATTGCACACGTCGCCAGTGAGCTTGAGAACGCTCTGGCGTAACGTAATGAGCTGCGCACGCGCTTCATTGGGGTCGTTTTGATTATTGATCCACAGGTTTTCGTTACTGGAAAAGCGGTAGGTTTCTGTGGCATTCGGGGTATGGAACCCGCGGGTCACTCGCTGAAGCTCCATATCCAGGCCGCATGAACCTTCTGTGGTAAGCGCGACGCCAACGATGTTCCCGGCATAGGAAATCGAAAAGCCTGGCAGGTTTTTATCGCGAAAAACGGGCTTACCTTTCGCCTCGGTAACAATCTCAGGCAATGTGCTGGTGCCGTAAAGCATAAACATCAGTTCAGCGAGAAGGCTTCGGGAGGCCAGAAAGCGTGTTCGGCGGTGAGTGGGTAGATTTCTTACTTCAAAATGACATGGAGTCGGGAGACGAACTGAAACCAGGTGTCCCTCCGTTAGAATCCCTCTGGCAAAATGTGTCGCCATTTTTCGCTCCGTGATTAATGGTCCGTGATTATTATCAGAGTAACATTTACGCGGCTTCCAGGCAGGCTTTACTGCCCAAAAAGTAAACGGAATCGGGATACATTACGCGACATTTACATTTCCACCGCCAGGGAGGTCAATAAAACAACAATATAGCAAAGGATCTTCATGACATCTCGCGATAGAGTGCCTTGATCGTCTCTTTCAGCCAGACGATCTTAGGATTGTGGCTGTTGCGTTTATGCCAAAGTAGGGTGAATGGGACGCGCATTTTTTCCAGTTGCGCAGCATCAAAAGGCATTGGACGTGCCACGAGCGGAAGTTGGTGGAGTTGATTATAACGCTGACAATAGACCGGGGCGGTGGCTATCAATGCGTGATCGGGCTGCGCGGCCATAAACAGCGACTGCTCAAAGCCCGGCAGACACAATGCGATGTTACGCGCACGCCCCATCTCCTGAAGCACATCGTCCAGCGCCCAGGTGTCGCTCTGCTCCCAGCTAATGCTGATATGGGGATAGTGCAGGAATGTTTCCAGGCTCCACTCTTCTCGTAACGCCGGATGATCTTCGCGCAGCCAGACGCAGGGGAGATCGGAAAACAGCACTTCATGGTCGATCGATAACGGTAGCAGACTCAGCAATTCACGCGAGCGTGGGTGACTTTCACGTCCGGTAAAGCCGATATCCACCTCGCCACGGATAATGGCGTCCAGCGAATCGTAATCCCAGTTACGCACTTTGATCGAGGCTTGTGGATAACGCTGGTAGATCTGTTGGGAGAGCGCGTTAAACATGATCATCACCAGCGGCGTTTCAGCCACTAAATCAAACTTCAGCCCACGTGGTGCTTCATGGTGTGGCTTATCGAGCAATTGATTGCCCATTTGCATCCACTCCGCCAGGTTCTGCTCCATGCTGACCATCAGCGGCGTTGGCGTCAGCCCAAGCGGGGTATTCACAAACAGCGGATCGTCAAACCAGGTTCGCAGCTTCGACAACGACTTGCTGACCGCCGACGGCGTGACGTTCATCCGTTTGGCGGTTTTGGTGACGCTGCGCTCCTGCATCAGGAGCTGCAGGCAGAGCAGTAAATTAAGATCGAGACTGCTGAGGGATTTCTTCATGAGTTGGTGTGGACCGGTTTGGTGCAACAGTGATAATCAGCATGATACTCACTATGCTACAGCCAATCAGAATCCCGATCAGCATATTCAGCGCGTCGAGACCGAGGATGGCAGCCAACCAAATCCATAGCGATGAACCGCAAACCTGCGCTATGCCTAACGCCGAGCTTGCCACACCCGCACGCAGCGAGAACGGCCCCAGTGCCTGACTCATGGCGACGCCGAAACCGACCGAGAATCCGGCACAGATTAACGTCAACCCGAACAACGTTACCGCGTGCGTACTGGCAAGGATTAACACGATGCCCGCAGCCAGGAACAAAACCTGTGAAGTCAGCATCAGGATGCGGGGTTTAAAAATACTCAGGGCGAATGGTGTAGAGAAAGAGACCGTCATACTGATGCCTGCGGTCATGGCCATGGTAGTGGCGTACTCGCCGCGGTCGAAGCCCATCACTTCCATCAGCAGCACCGGAGACGTATTCACGAAGGTCAGGATCACCGACACGCTGAGGGTGGTAATGGCCAGACGGCTCAGGAAAAAACGGTTCACCAGCGACTCTGCGCGATGATCGCTCTGCGTAGAGGTCGAGAGCGTCGCTGGGCGCGATTCTCGCAGGACAAACACCGACAGCAGGCAAACAGCCACACCCATTCCCATCATCGTGTAGAACAGGCTCTGCCACGGGTATTTGAGCATAATCAGGTGCCCCATCACCGGCGCCAGCACCGGCACGATGCAGGTGATACCGTTCAACAGCGACAAAACCTTCGCCCGGCGGCGATCGTCGAGCGTATCGCGCAGGATGGCGAAAGCCACCACATAGCAACAGCCAGCGCCTACGCCCTGAATAAAGCGGCCTACCAGGAACGGCGTACCGCTCTCGGCGAACGAACACAGCGACGAGGCGACAATAAAAATGAGGGCCCCGACAATGGCGACCGGTTTACGACCCGACTGGTCAGCAATTTTTCCGGCGAACAACATTGCTGTCGCCATCCCTGCCAGGTAGACCGAAAACGCGATATGCAACTGAGCCTCGCTGGCTTGTAAATCGGCAGCAATACGGGGCAATCCCACCAGATACATATCAATACCGGCGGGATAGAGAAGAACCAGGGCAAAACTGCAGATTAGAAAGCGTGTCATAGCGACCTCATGAGAAATGTGGCGCTAAGCATACGGGTAGAGAGTTAACTACACGAGTTGCCATTTGGACAACAGTGATTTCCTGTGAGGAAAACACTGTTGCCCGGTGGCGCTACGCTTACCGAGCCTACGTGTCGAGTAGGCCGGATAAGGCATAGCCGCCATCCGGCAAAACTATTTACCAATACAGAAACTGGAGAAAATACGACCCAGCAGATCGTCGGAGGTAAATTCCCCGGTGATCTCACTGAGGTTCTGCTGCGCCAGACGCAGCTCCTCCGCCAGCAGTTCTCCGGCCCATGCGCCTAATAGCTGCGCTTTGCCCTGCTGAAGATGCTCCGCCGCTTCAGCCAGTGCCTGCAAATGACGGCGACGCGCCAGGAAGCCGCCTTCCATATTGGTTTCAAAGCCCATGCTCTGTTTGAGATGGTTGCGCAGTACGTCAACACCTTCACCGGTTCGTGCGGAGAGGCGAACCAGTGAGTGGCCATTTACTTCGCTAAGACCCAGCGTTTCACCCGTGATATCCGCTTTGTTACGCACCACGGTAATTGGCAATTTGGCTGGCAGACGAGCAATAAAGTCAGGCCAGATGTCTGCCGGGTCAACGGCGTCGGTGGTGGTGCCATCAACCATAAACAGTACGCGGTCGGCTTGTTCAATTTCCTGCCAGGCGCGTTCAATACCAATGCGTTCAACTTCATCGCTGGCATCGCGCAGACCGGCAGTGTCGATGATGTGCAACGGCATACCGTCGATATGAATATGCTCTCGCAGCACGTCGCGAGTCGTCCCCGCAATGTCGGTCACAATAGCAGCCTCACGGCCTGCCAGCGCGTTCAGCAGGCTCGATTTCCCGGCGTTAGGGCGACCGGCAATGACTACCTTCATCCCTTCGCGCAGCAGGCTGCCCTGACGCGCTTCGGCACGCACGGCATCAAGATCGGCCATCACGCTATTGAGCTGGGCTTCAATCTTGCCGTCAGACAGGAAGTCGATTTCTTCATCCGGGAAGTCGATCGCCGCTTCCACATAGATACGCAGGTGAGTGAGTGCTTCCACAAGATGATTTACCCGTGCGGAAAATGCGCCCTGCAACGAGTTCAATGCCGAGCGAGCGGCTTGCTCTGAGCTGGCGTCGATCAGGTCGGCAATTGCCTCTGCCTGAGCCAGATCGAGCTTATCATTGAGAAACGCGCGCTCGGAGAATTCACCTGGTCTGGCAATGCGCAGCCCGGGAATCGTCAGAATACGTTTGAGCAGCAGATCAAGAATCACCGGGCCGCCGTGACCCTGAAGCTCTAAAACGTCTTCACCGGTAAAGGAGTTCGGGCCGGGGAACCACAGGGCAATCCCCTGATCCAGCGCGCTGCCATCCGCGTCTTTAAACGGCAGATAGTCGGCATAACGCGGTTTTGGCAGTTTCCCCAGTACGGTTTCTGCGACCTCGCTCGCCTTCAGGCCGGAGATACGCAGGATACCCACGCCACCACGTCCCGGTGGGGTGGCCTGAGCGACGATGGTGTCGTTATGGCTCATGGTTTGTCTCTTCTTAATGCAATAAAAAAGGCGGTCTAATGACCGCCCTTTACGTTATGTTCCGTGTGCCGGATGGCGGCTTCGCCTAATCCGGCCTACACCGAATCAGGAGTTTTTCTTCTCGCGGCTATGCAGGCCACGTTTCTCCAGACCACGGTAAATCAGCTGCTGCTGAATAATGGTTACCAGGTTGCTGACGATATAGTACAGCACCAGACCTGACGGGAACCACAGGAAGAACACGGTGAAGATGACCGGCATGAAGGTCATGATCTTCTGCTGCATCGGGTCGGTCACGGTGGTCGGAGACATCTTCTGAATGAAGAACATCGTCACGCCCATCAGGATCGGCAGGATGTAGTACGGATCCTGTGCAGACAGGTCATGGATCCACAGCGCGAACGGCGCATGACGCAGTTCAATGGAGCCCATCAGCATGTAGTACAACGCCAGGAAGATTGGCATCTGGATGATCAGCGGGAAGCAGCCGCCCAGCGGGTTAACCTTCTCAGCTTTGTACAGGGCCATCATTTCCTGGCTCTGACGCTGTTTGTCATCGCCCAGACGCTCACGCATTGCCTGAATCTTCGGCTGCAGCATACGCATCTTCGCCATGGAGGTGTACTGCGCTTTGGTCAGCGGGTACATGATGCCACGAACGATAAAGGTGATAACGATGATGGAGAAGCCCCAGTTACCCAGGAAGCTATGGATCCATTTCAGCAGTTTGAACAGCGGCTGAGAGATGAACCACAACCAGCCGTAATCCACGGTCAGATCCAGGTGCGGTGCAACGGCCGCCATTTTATCCTGAATTTCTGGGCCGACCCACAGGGTGCTGGTCATCGCGCCAGTCTGGCCAGGCTGTACCAATACCGGCTGTGATTTATAGCCGATAGCGGCAATGCCGTTACCCAGATTTGCGGTATAGAAGTTATTGGTGCCGTCGTTACGCGGAACCCATGCCGTAGCGAAATACTGTTGCAGCATTGCAACCCAGCCGTCTTTAGCGTTGACGTTCAGGTTTTCGTTTTCAGCAATGGTGTCGAATTTGTATTTCTCATACTTCTCATCAGGCGTGGAGTACGCCGCGCCACGGAAGGTGTGCAGCGCAAAATTGCTGCTTCCGGTATCGCGATGAGATGGCAGATTGATGGATTGCTTCAGCTGACCAAAGGTGGAGACTTCCAGCGGTTTCTCGCCGGCGTTCTGCACGCTGTAGTTAACGCTTACCGCATACTCACCACGCTTAAGGATAAACGTTTTGGTAAACGTGTTGCCAGCGGCGTCAGTATAGGTCATCGGGATCTGCAGTTCATTCTGACCGTCAGCCAGTACAAAAGCGTCTTGGTCGACGTTGTACAGCGGACGCGGGCCGTTAGCCGGGTTATCCGGGCCGTCACGACCGGTCAGGCCACTCTGTGCCTGATAGATGAACTGTGGCGTGGTTTCCAGTAACTGGAACGGTTCGGTAGAACCGAGTTCTTTCGGGTAAGCTGGCAGTGAAGCCTGTTCCACATCACCACCACGGGTGTTGATGGTCAGATCAAGCACGTCAGTTTTAACCGTAATCAGTTTCCCCTGGCCACTGGCCGGTACGCCCTGGTCTGCGGCGCTACCCGCTGCGGTGGTCGTTGTCTGCGTGGTCTGTTGGGCCTGAGGTTGCGGGTTTTTATCCTGCTCCCAGGCTTGCCAGATCATGAAAGACACGAACAGCAAAGCGATGACTAAAAGATTGCGTTGCGAATCCATCGTTAGTGTTCTCTGGTATCAAATGGTCCGGGCGGGACGGGATCGTCACCACCAGGGTGTAAAGGGTGGCATTTTAATACGCGTTTCATCGTCAACCAACTGCCTTTTATCACTCCAAACCTGCGCAATGCCTCAATTCCGTAGCTCGAACAGGTTGGAGTGAAACGGCAATGCGGCCCAAGCAGCGGACTGATCAGGCGTTGATAGACCCGAATGAGGGCTATCAGGACCCGCGAGCCAGGCGACAATGGCGACGCCATAATTTTTCCAACGCTTCCGAGAGAGCACGGTTATCGAGGTCAGCAACCCCTTTTTTCGCCACCACCACGAAATCCATTGCTGGAAGCTCGTGCTGACGTAAACGGAAGCTTTCACGTGTCAGACGTTTAATCCGATTGCGTTCATGCGCACGTTTAACATTTTTCTTGGCGACGGTAAGACCGATACGGGGATGCCCCAGCGAATTCAGGCGGCCGAGGATGGTGATTTGCGGCGTGCCAGCCCGTTGTGGCTGCTGGAAGACGAATGTGAAATGAGTGGGAGTTAACAAACGTAACTCCCTGGGAAATGCGAGCTTAACCACTCAGGGGCTAGCTTTTATTACTTAGAAACGGTCAGACGAGAACGGCCTTTAGCACGACGACGTGCCAGAACCTGACGACCATTTTTATTAGCCATACGAGCACGGAAGCCGTGAGAACGGTTGCGCTTCAGTACAGACGGTTGAAAAGTGCGTTTCATGGCGATTTCTACCTAAACTTGAATAAATTCACTGACTTTTGCGTATACCCGAACGAGTTTCGAACGACTTACGCCACAGTGTGGGTGATTAAAGAGGCCGGATTGTAATAATTGTACACTCCGGAGTCAATTCTCTTTCCTTATTTCCCGCTTTTTTCCGCACGGTTTCGCGTAAAAAACAGGCAGCGTTGACGCCGTGAGGCGACCGTTACTCGCTGGGGGTAAGAATTATACGGGCTGGTGGATAAAGCGCAAGGATCGCTCGGGATCTTTATTAGATCGTTTAAGCAGTAAAGCATCTTTACTCATTAATTTTTTCAATATGCGCGCGAAAACCTGCAGCACTTCTCCAGGATCGTTTACACTTAGCCGATTCTGGATCATCCTGTGGATAAATCGGGAAGAATCTGTGAGAAACAGAAGATCTCTTTCTCAGTTTACGCTATGATCCGCGGTCCCGATCGTTTTAATGGATCCTGATCGGGTAAAAATTGCAGATAGCAATTCGCACGTCACCCTTTGCATAGGGTCTTGTCGATGTGCGTCAACAATCATGAATGTTTCAGCCTTTGTCATTTATCGACTTTTGTTCGAGTGGAGTCCGCC